>NZ_CP048031.1 GCF_010092445.1 Shewanella sp. Arc9-LZ
GTGGCGGTTTCACTTTGGCAACAATGTATCGGCAGACTGCAAGACGAGTTATCAGCACAGCAGTTCAGTATGTGGATCCGTCCGTTACAGGCTGAAATGGATGGTGATACTTTGGTTTTGTATGCGCCAAATCGTTTTGTGCTGGATTGGGTACGCGATAAATACATCAATATCATTAATCAATTTTTTACTGAACAAATGGGCAGTAATGCACCTAAGTTACGTTTTGATATTGGTAGCCGTCCTTCAGCTCGTCCGGTTGCGCCAGCTCCTGTAGCGGCTAAGCCTGTTAATCGCCAAACTAAAGCCCAGGTAGGAACCACGTCCTTTAATACCCAGGCTGAACCGATTATTAACCCTAATCATCGCAGCAATATTAATCCTACTTACCAATTTGATAACTTCGTTGAAGGTAAATCAAACCAGTTAGGTAAAGCTGCTGCATTGCAAGTTTCTGAAAATCCTGGTGGTGCTTATAATCCGTTATTTTTATATGGCGGCACTGGTTTAGGTAAAACTCACCTTTTACACGCTGTAGGTAATGGCATTATTAAAAATAATCCCAATGCCAAAGTGGTGTATATGCATTCTGAGCGTTTTGTTCAGGACATGGTTAAAGCGCTGCAAAATAACGCGATCGAAGAATTTAAGCGTTATTACCGTAGTGTTGATGCGTTATTTATTGATGACATTCAATTTTTTGCCAATAAAGATCGTTCACAAGAAGAGTTTTTTCATACCTTTAATGCATTGTTAGAAGGTAATCATCAAATTATTTTAACCTCAGACCGTTATCCGAAAGAGATCGACGGGGTAGAGGATCGCTTAAAATCTCGCTTTGGTTGGGGCTTAACGGTTGCTATTGAGCCACCTGAATTAGAAACCCGCGTAGCGATTTTAATGCGTAAAGCACAAGAGAGCGGAATAAATCTACCTGATGAAGTGGCATTCTTTATTGCCAAGCGTTTACGTTCAAACGTACGTGAATTAGAAGGTGCACTAAACCGCGTGATTGCTAATGCTAACTTTACTGGCCGCCCAATCACTATCGACTTTGTGCGTGAAGCATTAAGAGATCTCTTGGCACTACAAGAAAAATTAGTCACTATAGATAATATTCAGAAGACTGTTGCTGAATACTACAAAATAAAAATGGCAGATATGCTGTCTAAACGCCGTTCTCGCAGTGTGGCAAGGCCTAGACAAGTGGCGATGGCGCTATCTAAAGAACTTACTAACCAAAGTTTACCGGAAATTGGTGATGCTTTTGGTGGTCGTGACCATACGACAGTATTACATGCTTGTCGTAAAATCGCCCAATTGCGCGAAGAAAGTCATGATATTAAAGAAGATTATGCTAACTTGATTAGAACTTTGTCTTCTTAATTCAGGGAATGTTGACACGATGAAATTTTCAATTGATAGGGACGCCCTATTAAAGCCGTTGCAGCTAGTGTGCGGCGCGGTAGAACGCAGACACAACTTACCTATTTTAGCCAACTTATTAGTTGAAGTTAGTGAGTCATCACTTAAGCTAACAGGCACTGATTTAGAGGTTGAGTTGGTGGGCCAAGCGGCTATTCATGGTGACATTGATATCGGTCGTACGACGGTTCCGGCTAAAAAGTTACTGGATATTGTTAAGTCATTACCAGAGCAGAGCGAATTAAAGGTCGAGCAACAAGATAATAAATGGTTATTGCGTTCAGGTCGCAGCCGTTTTTCATTGGCAACATTACCCGCCGAAGATTATCCCAACGTTGAAGAATTCCAAGCGGATATCGAATTTAGCTTAAAGCAAGGCGTGTTGAAGTCGATTATTGATTCAACTCAGTTTTCAATGGCTAACCAAGATGTACGTTACTACCTCAATGGTTTGTTATTTGAAACTGAAGGTAATGTATTACGTGCTATTGCCACCGACGGACACCGTTTAGCCTTAAGTCATCGTACGCTTGATGTTTCATTACCCGAAAAACAAGTGATTGTGCCTCGTAAAGGGGTGGTTGAAATGGCGCGCTTGCTCGACAGTGACGACCAGGACATTACCATTGCCATTGGTGATAATGCCATTAGAGCGATTACCAGTTCCGCGGTATTTACCAGTAAGCTTGTCGATGGCCGTTTCCCTGATTACCGCCGAGTGTTACCTAAGGGTGGCAATAAGGTGGTTATCGCCAGTCGTAACCAATTAAAACAAGCGTTAACTCGTGCGTCTATTCTTTCGAATGAGAAATTCCGTGGAGTACGTATTCAGCTTGAATCTGGCTTATTGAAAATAACTGCCAATAATCCTGAACAAGAAGAAGCTGAAGAGATCATTGATGTTGAATATGACTCTGATAAGCTAGAAATTGGTTTTAACGTCAGTTATCTACTTGATGTGTTAAATAACTTAGCCAGTGATGAAGTACGAATTACTTTAATTGATGGCAATTCAAGTGCCTTGATTGAGAACCACAAAGAAGAAGATTCTATGTATGTCGTGATGCCAATGCGTCTGTAATGCGTTATTGTGTTATTGCTATATGAAAGGTGCTGCAAAGCACCTTCTTTGTTTCTACCGTTTTATTGGGTTATCACAATAGGTCTTCATGAGTTTATCGCGTATTACCATAGGTTCATTTCGTAATATTACCTCAGCATCATTACAACCGGGTGATGGCTTAAATTTGATTTACGGTCAAAATGGCAGTGGCAAAACCAGTATTCTCGAAGCTATTTATTTTTTGGGTATGGGCCGTTCGTTTAGAAGCCATTTATCCCAACGTGTGATCAACCATGATGACGATAAACTGACTTTGTTTGCGCATTTAATTGATGCTGACAGAGATTGTAAAATTGGCTTACGTCGTCATCGAAGCGGTGAGATCGAAGTAAAAATTGATGGCGAGAAAGTAAAGCGTTTATCAACCCTGGCCGAAACGTTACCCATTCAAGTTATTACTCCCGAAAGTTTTTCTTTGTTGTTCGAGGGACCTAAAGCCCGCCGTCAATTTATTGATTGGGGTGCATTTCATTCTGACCCACATTTTTATCAAGCTTGGGTGAATACTAGAAAGGTATTAAAGCAACGAAACCAATTGCTTAGAAATCACTCTCCCTATAACCAAATACAGTTTTGGGATAAGGAGTTGGTGCGGTATGCTGAACAGGTTACCGATATACGAAATCAATATGTAGACTCGTTAAATGTGCTACTAAAGGGTATAATCGGAGTGTTTTTACCTCAGATTGATATTAAGGTTTCTTTTACTCGAGGATGGGATAGTAAAACGGATTTTGCCCAATTACTTGAAAACCAATACTCAAGAGATTTAGCCGCTGGAAATACGGGCAGCGGCCCCCACAAAGCAGATTTACGTTTGCGCGTGGGTAATTTACCGGCGCAGGATGCGTTGTCCCGTGGACAATTAAAATTATTAGTCTGTGCACTGCGTATTGCACAGGGAAAGTTGCTCAAACAACAACTAGATAAAAATAGTATTTATTTAGTCGACGATTTACCGTCGGAGTTGGATGCACAGCATAGGCAGCTATTGCTACAGCAGTTAACCGAAACCGGTGCACAAATTTTTGTCACTGCGATCGAACCGCAAGCAATAGTCGATTCGTTATCTAGCCCTCCAAACAGGATGTTTCATGTGGAACAAGGGTTGGTAACGGTTATTGAATAACAACGAGAGATAAATATGTCAGAGAATAGTTACGATTCTTCGAGTATCAAGGTATTAAAAGGCCTTGATGCAGTCCGTAAGAGACCTGGTATGTACATTGGTGATACTGATGATGGCACAGGTCTTCATCACATGGTATTCGAAGTGGTCGATAACTCTATCGATGAAGCTTTAGCAGGCCATTGTAGTGATATCACCATTAGCATTCATTCAGATGGTTCAGTCTCAGTAAAAGACGATGGTCGTGGTATTCCTGTTTCGATACATGAAGAAGAGGGTATCTCTGCCGCTGAAGTTATTATGACCGTACTTCATGCTGGCGGTAAGTTTGATGATAACTCTTATAAAGTCTCTGGTGGTCTGCACGGTGTGGGTGTTTCGGTCGTTAATGCGTTATCGAAAAAACTACAGTTAACCATTCGTAGAGCAGGTAAAGTCTATGAGCAGTTTTATACTCATGGTGTACCCGATGCGCCTATCAAAGAAATTGGTGATGCGGTTAAAACCGGTACCGAACTCCGCTTTTGGCCAAGTGGTGACACGTTTACCAATGTTGAATTTCATTTTGAAATTTTAGCCAAACGCGTACGTGAACTATCATTCTTAAACTCAGGTGTCGGCATTCGTTTAGTTGACGAGCGCGACGGTAAAGATGAGTTCTTTAAGTATGAAGGCGGTATTAGTGCTTTTGTTGATTACTTAAACCGTAATAAAACGCCGATTAACAAAGATGTTTTCCATTTTTCTCATGAGCGCGAAGATGGTATCACCGTTGAAGTTGCGATGCAGTGGAACGATGGTTATCAAGAGAATATTTTCTGTTTTACTAATAATATTCCTCAGCGTGATGGTGGTACTCACTTAGCCGGTTTCCGTGGTGCTTTAACACGTAACTTGAACAACTACATGGAACGTGAAGGTTTTAACAAAAAAGGCAAAACTAACGCGACAGGTGACGACGCGCGCGAAGGCTTAACTGCGGTTATTTCAGTAAAAGTACCTGATCCAAAGTTTAGCTCGCAAACTAAAGACAAACTTGTGTCTAGTGAAGTGAAAAGCGCTGTTGAACAAACAATGGGTGAGCAGTTAAACGATTATCTATTAGAAAACCCAGCAGATGCTAAATTAATTGTGGGTAAAATTGTTGATGCAGCACGTGCTCGTGAAGCGGCGCGTAAAGCCCGTGAAATGACTCGTCGTAAAGGCGCACTAGATTTAGGTGGTTTGCCAGGTAAGTTAGCTGACTGCCAAGAGAAAGATCCTGGTCTTTCTGAAATATACATAGTGGAAGGGGACTCTGCTGGCGGATCAGCCAAGCAGGGACGTAATCGTAAAAACCAAGCAATTCTTCCGCTAAAGGGTAAGATCTTAAACGTAGAAAAAGCGCGTTTTGACAAGATGTTATCTTCACAAGAAGTGGCAACGCTGATTACTGCATTAGGTTGTGGCATTGGCCGCGATGAATATAATCCAGATAAGACTCGTTATCACAACATCATCATCATGACCGATGCTGACGTCGACGGCTCACACATTCGTACTTTGCTGTTGACCTTCTTCTTCCGTCAAATGCCTGAATTGATCCAACGTGGCTATATTTATATTGCTCAACCACCACTTTTCAAAGTGAAAAAAGGTAAGCAAGAACAGTATTTGAAAGATGAGCCAGCATTAACTGAGTATTTAACCACTCAAGCACTCGATGGCACCAATATTTATCCAAGCCCAGGTGCTTTTGGTATGTCTGGTGAGCCATTAGAGCGTTTAGTGGCGCAGTATCGTGAAGTTGAGCGCATTATTAAGCGCTTAGAAAAACGCTACCCAACCAACCTACTTGACCGTATGTTGTATCACCCAGAAGTGACTACTGCAGTGTTAAGTGACGAAGCGCAAATGACGGCATGGTGTAATGGCTTCATTGCAGATCTAGTAGAACGTGAAAGTAGCGGTATTATTTTTACAGCTAATGTAATGCTTGACCCTGAGCGCAAGGTTTACACTCCTAGCGTGACAATCCGCAAGCACGGTATTGATACTAACTATCTATTTGGTTATGACTTCTTCACATCATCTGATTATCAGCGTATCGCTAAGCTAGGTGCTGCATTAGAGGGGATGATTGAAGAGGGTGGTTATGTACAACGTGGCGAACGTGTTAAAGAAGTTGAAAGCTTCTTAGAAGCATTAGATTGGACTATTAGTGAAGCTAAACGCGGCCTATATATTCAACGTTATAAAGGATTGGGTGAAATGAACCCTGAACAATTGTGGGAAACTACAATGGATCCAGAATCACGTCGTATGTTACGCGTTACTATTGAAGATGCGGTTGCTGCTGATCAGCTATTTACATGTTTGATGGGTGACCAAGTTGAGCCGCGTCGTGAGTTTATTGAAACTAACGCGCTTAATGTGGCCAACTTAGACGTATAACAAAATTTTAGTGTATAAATGGGTGCCTTTGGCACCCATTTTTGTTTTTAGTGCTATGGTTATAATAGTATTTACTTAACATTTAATAAGGCTATTTACAGTGGTTATTGGTTTCTTTAAAAAATTGTTTAATGTTCGAGACCGCAATGAACAGGCCAAATTCACTGGCATTAGCACTGCAGAGAAACGTCAGCAAACCAAATCCAAAGCACCAGTACCTGCAATAGAGGTTACGCAACATCAAGCTGTTGAATCACAGTTAGATCTGTCGGCTTTATTTTACAGTTTATTATTTGCAAACCAACAAACTACAACAACAGGAATAGCGAATAATTTAGAGCGAAGCGTGATGCACAATATTGAACTGGCATTAAGCTCACCTCAGTCGATTGCGGAAAATGTATTAAAGCTGCCCAGCAAAATACTCGAGCTAGATAAAAAACTAGCCGACGACAGTATTGAAACCCAAGAACTAATACAACTTATTGAACAAGACCCTCTGTTGTGTGTTGAAGTACTTAAGTTATGTAATTCGCCTGCTTTTAAACGAGCTGAGAATGATGTTAGCAGTATTCAACAAGCGCTAGTACAAGTGGGGCGACAACAATTAAGGCAATTTATTACCGCGAGCTTAGCCCGTGAGTTAATTGATATAAAGCCTATTTATTTTAGACGCTTTGGGGCTGTAATCTGGCGTCATTCTATGCAAGTTGCTTTTTTGGCCAGCGAGTTAGCGAGCCCCGAGCAACGAGACAGCGCTTTTTTAGTCGGCTTACTGCATGATGTAGGTAAAATTGCGATTTTTAAAATGCTGGTGGATGCTTTTTATCAAGCAGAACCTGGAGAGCAGCCTAATTCAATACTATTTAAGCAGGTGATGACCACAAAATCGTTGACCTTAAGTGCACTGTTAGCGCGCTGTTGGCAATTACCACTGCACTTTGAAACACCGTTAACGTTATTGGCCAATACCAATATTAAACCTACTGATGGCATGACACTGCTTATTTGGAAAGCCAATATTATTAGTGAGTGTTCAATGCTGCAGCAAGTCGACAAATTGCCTCAACCAGCACTAGCCGTGTTGTTAGCTCAGGTTGAGTGTAGTGAAGAAGATTTTATCGTTTTGCATCAAAAGCTTATCCAGTTTTAAATTGATATCAATGCGGGTAAGGTGTCTGCCTTAACCTTTTATAGCCCCACGTTGTGGCTGATACTCTTAAGCCATAAAAAGTAAGTCATAAGAAGTAATCCATAAAAAAAGCGCCTTGCGGCGCTTTTATCTCAACTACAGCTAATTTACATTATTGCAGCAACGAAATGTCTGCAACGTGCAAGAACTGCTCACGAAGATTGGTTAATAACGCTAAACGGTTATTTTTCAATGCTTCATCATCTGCCATTACCATCACATCTTCAAAGAACTGATCGACGTTTTCGCGTAAGTCAGCCAATAGCGTTAATGCTTGTTGGTAATCGCCATCAGCAAACAGTGGGGCTAACTGTGGTTGTAATTGTACAAGCTTATCAGCTAGCGCTTTTTCTGCTGGTTCTGTTAATAGAGCTGAATTGATGGTTGCGGGTAATTCGCCTTCAACTTTAGCCAGTATATTAGAAACACGCTTATTTGCCGCTGCTAGCGCTGTAGAAGCTTCTAAGCTACGGAAATGCGATACAGCTTTAACACGACTGTCAAAATCAGCAGGTTTGGTTGGACGACGAGCTAGTACAGCTAAAATAACGTCAACTTGAATGCCTTTATCTTGGTACCAAGCGCGGAAACGTGCGAGAAGAAACTCAAGTACATCTTCACTAGTATTAGTGTTAGTGATATTAGTCGCATGTAAAGCTTGTGCTTTAGCAATTAACTCAACTAAGTCCAGTGGCAGTTTGTTTTCTACGATAACGCGCAAAATACCAATGGCTGCACGGCGAAGTGCAAATGGGTCGGCGGCACCTTTTGGTGCTTGGCCAATGCCAAAAATACCCACAAGCGTATCTAACTTTTCAGCTAAAGCAACCGCACATGAAACGCTGGCTGTTGGTACTGTATCACCCGAGAATTTAGGTTTGTACTGCTCTTCAAGTGCGATAGCAACAGCTTCTGTTTCGCCATCTAAGCGGGCGTAGTGCATGCCCATAGTGCCTTGAGTATCAGTAAATTCCATGACCATGTTGCTCATAAGGTCTGCTTTAGACAATAAACCGGCGCGACTAGCATCTACATTGTTGGTTTCAACACCGTTGTTGTTCATTTGCGTCGCAATGAAACCTGCAAGTTCCGAAATACGTTCAACACGCGCTTTCAATGTGCCTAATTGTTTTTGAAACACCACGGTTTCTAAGCTGGCAATACGAGATGCTAATGTTTGCTTTTTATCGGTGTTAAAGAAAAACTCCGCATCAGCAAGACGTGGGCGAACCACTTTTTCGTTGCCTGAAATAATCTGCTGCGGATCTTTAGATTCGATATTAGTAACAAAGATAAAGTTAGGCAATAATTTGCCGGCTTTATCAAATACTGGGAAGTATTTTTGATCACCTTTCATGGTGTAAACTAAGGCTTCTGAAGGCACATTTAAAAACTTTTCTTCAAAGCTAGCTGTTAACACTATTGGCCATTCAACCAGTGAAGCCACTTCTTCAAGTAGTCCATCTTGAATATCGGCAATACCACCTAATTTTGCTGCAGCTGCTTCAGCATCAGCTTTGATTAGCGATTTACGTAATTCATAATCTGCTAGGACTTTACCTTGCTCTTTTAGCGCGGCTAAATAATTGTCGGCATGATCTAACTCAAAGCTGGCTTTACCCATAAAGCGGTGGCCACGAATAATGCGGTCAGATTTAATACCAAGCAATTCACCTGCAACTAATTCGCTACCTAATAGCATAGTCACCGTGTGAACCGGGCGAATAAACTGAGTTTTGTTGTTACCCCAACGCATTGGTTTAGGGATCGGTAATTTATCTAGTGCGCGTTGTGCCATGTCAGCTATTAAGCTTTTAGTTTCAACGCCAACCACTTTAGCTTGATGGACTAACCATTCACCTTTATCGGTGACTAATCGCTCTGCTTGCTCAACCGTAATACCGTTACCACGAGCCCAGCCTTGTGCTGCTTTAGTTGGGTTACCGTCGGCATCAAATGCCGAGCTAATTGCGGGGCCGCGTTTTTCAACGACTTTATCAGCTTGTGCTAATGCAAGACCCAACACATTAATCGCTAAACGGCGAGGGGCGGCATACCAAACTGCAGACTCAAAAGGTAAATCAGCTTTAGTTAATTCATCTGTAAAGCTCGTTAAAAATGATTCAGCTAACGTGCGCAGCGCTTTTGGTGGTAATTCTTCGGTACCCACTTCAATGAGTAAGTTTTCAAAATTCATTCGTTACCTCTACTTACACATAGGGAAGCCAAGAGCTTCACGTGCTTGATAATAAGATTCTGCAACACCTTTTGCCATAGTACGAACGCGAAGGATATAACGCTGACGTTCAGTGACTGATATAGCATGGCGAGCATCAAGTAAGTTAAAAGCGTGTGATGCTTTCATTACTTGCTCGTAAGCAGGTAGTGGTAATGGCTTTTCTAGTGATAATAAGTGCATGCACATCTTTTCACATTGATCGAATAGGGTGAACATAAAATCGACATCGGCATGTTCGAAGTTATAGGTAGACTGTTCTACTTCGTTCTGATGGAAAATGTCACCATAAGTGACACGACCAAGTGGTCCGTCAGTCCAAACAAGATCGTATACGCTATCCACTTCTTGAATGTACATGGCTAAACGCTCAAGCCCGTAAGTGATTTCACCTGTAACAGGGCTACATTCAATTCCGCCAACTTGTTGGAAGTAGGTGAACTGAGTGACTTCCATACCATTAAGCCAAATTTCCCAGCCTAAACCCCAAGCACCTAATGTTGGTGACTCCCAGTTATCTTCAACAAAGCGAATGTCATGTACTTTGGTGTCGATGCCAAGTGCTTCAAGTGAGCCCAAATATAGCTCTTGAATATTATCTGGAGATGGCTTTAGGACTACTTGAAATTGGTAGTAATGTTGCAGGCGGTTTGGGTTTTCACCATAACGTCCATCAGTAGGACGGCGAGACGGTTGCACGTATGCACTGCTCATTGGCTCCGGGCCTAATGAACGTAAGAACGTCTGAGGGTGGAAAGTACCAGCGCCAACTTCCATATCTAGAGGTTGAACAATTGCGCAACCTTGCTGCGCCCAATATTCCTGAAGGGTTAGGATGAAACCCTGAAATGTCTTTACGTCGTGTTTCGTCGTCATGTCTACTACTGTCAGGCTATTAATAGAAAATGTTAATGATTATACCTTGTAGAGCAAGGCAGATGTAGGTTATTTTTTAACGTACTACTAAAAACGTTAATGGAACCATACCATGCAAGTTAACCGATGTGGCTGGGTAAGTGAAGACCCTTTATATCAGCATTACCATGATACAGTATGGGGACGTCCTGAGTTTGATGCCAAACAGCTTTTTGCTAAGCTTTGTCTTGATGGTCAACAAGCTGGATTATCTTGGATTACGATTCTTAAAAAGCAACAAAACTACCAACAACTGTTTGCTAATTTTGAGCCGAGTATTATTGCTCAGTACGATCAAGCTAAAGTGGAAGCGTTAATGCTTGAACCAGGTATTGTTCGTAATCGTCTTAAAATAAACTCGATCATCAGAAATGCTAAAGCTTATTTAACATTTGTGGAGCAGGGTGATGATTTCTCTAAGTTTTTATGGAGTTTTATCGGCGGTGAACCGAGAGAAAACAACTTCAGTTCATCAAGCCAAGTTCCTGCACAAACACCAGAATCTGAAGCGATGTCTAAAGCGTTAAAAAAACTTGGTTTTAACTTTGTTGGCCCAACAATTTGTTATGCCTTTATGCAAGCGGTAGGCATGGTGAATGACCACACGACTGACTGTCATTGTTACGGCCAGTATTGATTTTGATATTTATATAAAAAAAGGGTGTTCCACATGGAACACCCTTTTTATTGGATTAATTTAATCGTTAGATTTTTTCAAAGAAAAAAGGCTTACGTTTATGTTTATCACCATTGAGTTGATTCATGGTTTCTGAATTAAACAGCTTACCATTAACCATAGTGTAAGTGACTTTATCCGTCGTTCTGATATCGGCTAATGGATCGCCATCAATCACTATTAAGTCAGCCAATTTACCCACTTTAATAGAACCTAGTTGATGGTCCATACCAAAGGTTGTCGCCGGATTGATTGTCGCGGTTTTTAATACTTCCATATTACTCATGCCGCCTTGAGCAAACATCCACATTTCCCAATGTGCAGCTAATCCTTCTCGTTGACCATGAGCACCAATATTAGGTTTAACGCCGATGTTGTTTAACTCATTGGCTACGCGGGCAACATTAAAGTGGTTGTAATGTTCATCTGGCGCGGTAGTGCGGCGCATTGAACGGGCATCAAGAATATCATGCGGAACATACATGCTTAGACGAGGGTGAGCCCAAACGTCAGTTTTGTCATACCAGTAATGCTCGCCAGAAATACCACCATAAGCGACAACTAAGGTCGGTGTGTAGTGTACTTCGGTTTGGCTCCAGAATTGTTTGATGTCATTGTATATAGACGCTGCTGGCAACGAATGTTCTACCGTGGTGTGGCCATCCGCTATCATCGATAAATTGTGTTGCAGCAAACTGCCACCTTCAGGTACTACCATCATTTCGAGCTCTCGTGCAGCAGCAATAATTTGCTGGCGTTGATCCCGGCGTGGTTGGTTGTAACTCTTAACACTAAATGCACCGACTTTTTTAAGACGCTCTAAGTGGAACTTTGCGTCATCAAGTGAATCTACATGCGAGGTATAGCCTGGTAAGTTGGCTCCGTATAATATAGTCCCGGTTGAGAAAATACGAGGGCCAACAATATTGCCTGCTTTTTGTTGTTCAGAAGCAGCAAAAATTTCGGTAGTGTCATTCGATGGGTCGTGAATAGCCGTTACCCCAAGCGACAGCCCAGAATATAAGGCCCAGTTTTGTTGTGGAATAATTTCATCATCCGCTTGGCCGCCATGTGCATGGGCATCAAATATGCCAGGCATAATGGTTTTACCGCTAATATCGATGACTTGAGCATTTTTAGGAATAATCGTATTGGCATCACCAACGCTGACAATTTTATTGTCTTTAACAATAACAACGCCATTATCAATAACCTGATCATTCTCCATAGTGATCACTTTACCGCCAGTAAACACAACTGTTCCACGTGGAACATCGGCCTTATCTTTAAAGCCAATAGAGGTTATTTTAGGATCGACCTTGGTTTCAGATTTTGTATATTGAGTGTCGACATCGGCTTGGTATAAATCAGGGCCCAATGTCCAATACAGTTGGTTATTTTTACCGTTCCAGCTAATGCTTTCGCCTGCACGAGCACTTAGTTGGGTAATGGGTAAGTTGCTTGCTTTAGGTCCAATAGCAATGGTTTCGCCGTGTTTCGCAAAAGGAGTGACGTACACTCTAAAGCGCTCTGCAAAAGCTAGGTGCTCACCGTTTGGTGATAAACGAAACTCGGTAGCGTGGTCGCTGGTGTAATGGGTTCGTTTTTCAAAACCGTTCATACCGATTGATGCAAACTCTGGGGTCTCCCCAGAATCCATAAAGTAAACACGATCTGAGTCGTTACCAAATTGTGGTTGATGGCCACTGGCAGTTAGTTTAGTGCTTTGCTTTCCTTTGATATCGACTTTATATAAACCCGGTTCTTGTGACCAAGTTCGTGGTGTCATGTATCCACCGCGAGCTTTTCGATAAACAATATATTCGCCATCAGGCGAAAAAGTTGGCTCGACATATTTACCAGGCTCGTTGGTTAACACTTTGGCTTTACCACCTCTGGCGCTAACAACACTGACGGTGCCTTGCTGTTGATCATTCCATGTAGTGAACACGATGTCTTTACCGTCACGTGACCACTGTGGGAATAGCTCATTGATGTCATCATCTAAACGGGTTAATCGTTTATGTTTTCCGTCTTTAATATCACGAATCCAAATTTTACCTAAGGCTTCAAATACCACTTTTTCGCCGTCCGGTGACACTTGTGCCATACGCAGCATTTTTACATCAAATTCATCTTGATCTAAGTTTTGAGTAAAGCGGACAGATGGCTGAATATCTCTTTGAGATTTAACACTGAATGGAATGTCAGATATTTTTTTACTGTCGACATCAAGTTTATTAATTTTACCTTTAGCCCAAAATACGATGTGCTTATTGTCTTTGGTCCAAGACATTGTTGGATACACGCCATGAATTGCCCATGTTTCTTGCATATCACGATCGAGTTTGTCATACAGCTTAGTTTCTTCACCAGACTTTAAATCCAGTGAATATAGTGTCGATTGGAATCCATCGCGTTTGATGTAAGCAAGCGTTTTGCCATCAGGGCTTGGTGTTGGGCGGATAGCACCACCAGTTCCTTCAATTAATACTTCAATATCTCCCGTTTGGGTATCATAGCGCTTAATTTTATAAATACCTTTGACCGAATCTTTTGAGTAATGAAAGGTCTTGCCTGGGGTCGCATCTTGGCTAAAGTAGATATAGCGTCCATCTGGCGAGTAGGCCGGTTCACCCAAATCTTTTTGTTCGTTAGGGCGCTCTGTTAGTTTAACGCCTTCGCCACCAGCAACGTGAAACATCCACACTTCACCCGCTCCAAGGCTGCGGGTGCCGGTAAAATGTTTACGTGCTACTAGGTATTGTGAATCAGGACTCCAGGCTGGGCTGTTGAGTAAACGAAATGTTTCAGTAGTGATAGCGTGTGGATTGGTACCATCGGCATTCATTATCCAGATATTGTCGCCACCATCTTCATCAGAGGTGAAAGCGATATACTTACCGTCAGGGCTATATACTGGCTGCATTTGCCAAGCGATACCTTGTGCCAGTGGTTTGGCTTCGCCTCCTGCTATCGGTATTTGATAAATATCACCTAATAAATCAAATACAATGTGTTCACCATCTGGCGATACATTGACGTTCATCCATGTGCCTTCGGTTACATTGATATCAATTTTACTTAATGGCGCATTTTCTGGAGCATTTACGTGCCATTTTACTTTGTCATCTTCGGCATAGGCAAAGCTAGATATACCTAGAGTAAGTGCCATTGCGGTGTAAAGTGGAGTGAGTTTTTGAGTCAACATAGAGTAGATTATCCGTTGTCGTTTTTATTTTCAGTGGATTTAATCAAGCCCAATACCCGTTTAGGAAATTTCATTTTGCATGATTAGATGACCTAAAGAGTATTTGGCTTTACTGCGTTTGTCGGTTTGAATAGTTCCTTTATCGCATAAATTACCGATAAGGTGTACAACAAATCTGTATCAATTAATGACAGACGTTAACACATATGTCTGTTATCGATTAATAGACAATGAGTGCTATAGCGTTAGATTTTATTATGAAAGGCTTAAACGAAAATGATTTATCGGTTTTACTAATCTATTTTTACTGAGTCATCTAGTTGTATTAATCCAGTTTGCATCACGCGGCAGGTGACTCCGCCACGCCAGTCGGGCGTTAGTGCTTGTTCTAGACCTGAGTAAGCTTGCTGCATTTTTTTACATGGATCGGTTTCACCTGTGATTTGTAGTTTAAGCTCAGTACCTATGGTGATCGTTTTACCGACATCTGCTGCGCTAAATTCATAGCCGCTGATCAATAAATTAGCTCTTCGAGTTAACCAGTCTAAATCGGCATTAATTTTTTGGCAGGCTGTGTGCCACTGCTGTTTCGACATGACGGTTACTTGACGTTTTCCTGGTCTGCCAAAAATATCGTTTTCGACGCCTCGCTCTAAGGTCACATTAGCACAAAAGGCTGACTTCATTATGCCGCGTTTTGCTGTTTTATACGCGATAGCTTCCAATGTGATGGTCATTCATTACAGTCCTTTTTTGAGTAAATAGTGGTAAGGAGTCTTGCTGATATCACTGGCAATTAACGTGTGATCCATAAATTCACAAAAACTTGGAATATCACGAGTGGTGGCAGGATCATCTGCAATGACTAATAAGGTTTCACCTTCTGCCATTTTGCGTACTGTTTTTCGAATCATCATTACAGGTTCTGGGCATCGAAGACCAAGAGCATCGAGTTGGTGTTGTGCTTGGGTATAAATATCGTTCATGAAATGCTGTCTATGTTTACCTATCGAATTAGCGCTAATGTTACTCTTGTCATTTAAGCTTGCCAAGTTTGCTTGGTTTTAAAGTTATATTGAGTTTTTTTATTATTTTTTAATTTTCATAAAACATGTTTCACGTGGAACATTAGCCAAAGTAGGAAAATTAAAAAATAAAAAAAACGAGCCAATTTGGCTCGTTTTTACAACTCACTTGATACAACTGAAAAGTATCAGCTTGGTATGAGAACGATTAAACGCGTTCGAATACAGTTGCGATACCTTGGCCTAAACCGATACACATAGTGGCAAGACCAAGCGTTGCATCTTTTTCTTCCATTAAGTTGATCAGTGTTGTCGAGATACGTGCGCCAGAACAACCTAGTGGGTGACCCAATGCAATTGCACCACCGTTAAGGTTAATCTTTTCATCGACAACATCTTGTAAGCCAAGATCTTTAACACAAGGTAATGACTGTGCCGCGAACGCTTCGTTTAATTCGATAAGGTCTAAATCGGCAACAGATAAGCCAGCGCGTGCTAATGCTTTTTTGGTTGCTGGTACTGGACCATAACCCATAATTGCAGGATCACAACCGGCAACGGCCATTGAACGAATACGTGCGCGGATGGTTAAACCTAAAGCGCGAGCTTTAGATTCTTCCATCACCAACATTGCAGAAGCACCGTCTGATAATGCAGATGATGTACCGGCAGTCACAGTACCGTTAACTGGGTCGAATGCTGGACGTAAACCGGCAAGTGACTCTAGTGTTGTTTCTGGACGGATAACTTCGTCAGTCATCACTTTGATCAGTGCGCCATTTACATCGTGGCCTTCAATGCCCCAAATCTCTTTGGCAAAACGACCTTCGATAGTTGCTGCATGTGCACGTTGATGAGAACGTACCGCAAATGCATCTTGTTGTTCGCGAGTAATACCGTGCATTTTACCTAACATTTCAGCGGTTAAGCCCATCATGCCAGATGCTTTAGCTACGCGGTTTGCCAAGCCAGGGTGAAAATCAACCCCGTGGTTCATTGGTACGTGACCCATGTGCTCAACACCACCAATAATAAAGGTGTCGCCTTGACCAGTCATGATGGCACGAGCAGCTTGATGAAGGGCGTCCATTGACGAACCACATAAACGGTTTACCGTTACTGCGCCTGCCGATTTAGGAATGCCAGCTAACAATGATGCATTACGGGCAATGTTAAAACCTTGCTCTAGTGTTTGCTGCACACAACCCCAAATCACATCTTCAATGTCGTTAGGGTCTAATTGTGGATTGCGCAACATCAGTGCTTTCATTAATTCTGCAGACAATGTTTCTGCACGTACATTTCTAAATACCCCTGCCTTAGAACGGCCCATTGGGGTACGAATGCAGTCTACGATAACAGCTTGTTTCATGATTTAATTCCTTTCCCACTAATTAGGCTTGGTAGTAACTACCGTTGTTGGCTGCAAGTGCACGCATTGCATCGGTAACCTGATATAAGCCACCAAGATGTGCGTATTTGTCTGCTAGGGCAACAAAGTTTGCTACGCCCATGGTGTCTAAGTAACGGAATACACCGCCACGGAATGGAGGGAAACCAATACCGTAAACTAGACCCATATCGCCTTCAGCAGGTGATGCAATAATGCCTTCTTCTAAACAACGAACCGTTTCGATGATCATCGGGATCATACAGCGAGCGATGATGTCATCAGACTCGAATGCCTTTAATTCACCGAACTCAGCGCTTAATAATTCATAGCTTGTTGGATCAATGTCTTTCTTCGGCTTACCACGACGGTCAACAGAATAGGCATAGAAACCTTTAGTGTTTTTCTGACCTAGACGTTTGTTTTCAAACATAATGTCGATAGCGTCTTTGCCATTTTTACCCATGCGGTCTGGGAAACCTTCAGCCATTACTGCTTGAGCGTGATGACCGGTATCTAAACCGACTACGTCAAGTAAGTAGGCTGGGCCCATTGGCCAACCGAACTGCTTTTCCATGACTTTATCGACAGCGGCAAAGTCAGCACCTTCAGCAAGTAGACCACTAAAGCCAGCAAAGTATGGAAACAATACACGGTTAACAAAGAAGCCTGGGCAATCATTCACTACGATTGGGGTTTTACCCATTTTGCTGGCGTAAGCCACTACCGTTGCGATGGTTTCTTCAGAGCTGTGCTCACCACGGATAATTTCAACTAATGGCATTTTGTGCACAGGGTTAAAGAAGTGCATACCGCAGAAACGTTCAGGTTTCTTAAGGCTTTTAGCCAGTAAGTTGATTGAGATTGTCGAGGTATTTGATGCAATAATGGCATCTTCTGATACGTAACCTTCAACTTCTGCTAGTACAGTAGCCTTAACTTTTGGATGTTCAACAACCGCTTCTACAACGATATCGCTATTTTTGATAGCGGCATAATCTAGTGAAGGGGTGATGTTGTTTAATACTTTAGCCATTTTCTCTGGCGTAGAACGACCACGAGCAACTTGTGTTGTCAGAATTTTAGCCGCTTCGTTCAAGCCTAACTCTAATGCTGGCTGAGCGATGTCTTTCATTACAATTGGTGTGCCTTTGCTGGCGCTTTGGTAAGCAATGCCGCCGCCCATAATACCTGCACCCAATACTGCTGCTTGGTTAACATCTTTAGCGAGTTTACCGGCTTTCTTTGCTTTACCTTTGACGAACTGGTCATTTAAGAAAATACCAATTAGCGCTTGGGCTACATCTGTTTTAGCTAATTTAATGAAAGCCTGTGCTTCTACTTTTAATGCGCCATCACGGTCCAAACCAGCTGCTTGTTCGACAACATTCACAGCGGCCATTGGCGCTGGATAATGCTTGCCTGCAACAGAAAACACCATTCCTTTTGCGGTTGCAAAAGACATCATGGCTTCAAGTTTTGGTAACTGTAATGGTGATTGCTTTTTGGTGCGACGAGCTTGCCAATCAAGGCTACCATTTAGGGCATCATGCAACATTTGAATCGCAGCAGCTTCTAGGTTTTCTGGTGCAACAACGGCATCAATAGCGCCTACTTTTAACGCATCTTCTGGGCGTTGGTCTTTAGCTGTGGTAATCCACTCAAGTGCATTATCTGCACCGATTACTCGAGGTAAACGCACAGTGCCACCAAAACCAGGAATAAGACCTAATTTGGTTTCTGGTAAACCGATGCGAGCATTGGTATCAGCAACGCGTAAGTCAGTCGCTAAAATGGTTTCGCAACCACCGCCTAACGCAAAACCGTTAATCGCTGATGCTGTCGGAAACGGTAAGTCTTCTAGCTTATTGAATACTGCGTTGGCTTGTTCAACCCAAGCTAGCAACGTGGCATCGTCTTGCTGAAATAGCGTTAAGAATTCGGTAATGTCTGCGCCAACAATAAAGGTGCTTTTTGCTGATGTCAGCAGCAAGGCTTTAATATTGGTATTTTGTTTGATGCTGTCTAGGGCGGCATCAAGAGAGGCTATTGTTTCTCTGTCGAATTTATTTACCGAACCTTGTGCGTTAAAACACAGTTTGGCAATATTATCTTCAAGTAACTCAACCTGAATGGTAGGGCTTTGGTAGATCATTGCTTGCTTCCTTATTGCTTAAAAGCGACTTCCACATCTTATTTACTGTGCAGTTATCAAGCTTGAATCACAGCAGTTTCGGCCATCTATTGACCAGCTAATTCTCAGTGTGCGACTAAATGAGATAAATTACAACACCCAATTTAAACGGCCGTTTAATTTTTTATCATCTAGCGAGGTCTTTTTCTGTTTGTGATAGACTTATTGGGTTAAAACTCATGCAAAGGGATAGTCAATGGATCAGTTAGCACATCTGTATCATGCGCACATGGCGGAATTAAATCGCCGAGTAGGCGAAATTTGTCAGCGTGGAAATCTTTCGGGTTTAGTGATTCACTCGGGACAACCTCATCGACAGTTTTTAGATGACCTTAACTATCCCTTTAAAGTGAACCCGCAATTTAAAGCGTGGTTACCTATTTTAGATACGCCAAATTGTTGGGTTATCGCTAATGGTCAAGATAAGCCTACTTTAGTGTTTTATCGCCCAGTTGATTTTTGGCATAAGGTGAATGATGTACCGCAAGCCTTCTGGACTGAGCATTTCGATATTCAATTACTGACCAAGCCAGATCGAATTGCTGATTTTTTACCTAAAGACTTAGCCTCGTGGGCGTATATTGGTGAGCACTTAGATGTGGCTGATGTATTGGGCTTTGCGGCTCGTAACCCTGATGCAGTAATGAACTATCTACATTATCATCGTGCAGACAAAACTCAGTATGAACTTGAGTGCATGCGCAGAGCCAACCAAATTGCGGTAAAAGGACATTTGGCTGCCAAAAATGCGTTTTATGATGGTGCCAGTGAGTTTGAAATTCAGCAACGTTATTTGCTCGAAATTGGCCAAGGCGAAAATGAAGTGCCTTACGGCAATATCGTGGCATTAAATCAAAATGCCGCTATTTTACATTACACCGCTTTAGAACATGTTAAGCCTGCGCAGCGTTTATCTTTTTTGATTGATGCTGGGGCCAGTTATCATGGCTATGCCGCAGATATTACCCGTACTTACTCATTCGAGAAAAATCGTTTTTACGAATTAATCGTCGCATTGGATAAAGTGCAATTAGCCATTATTGAGCAGATGAAGCCAGGGGTTAAGTACGTCGACCTGCACATCGCGACACACCATTATATAGGTCAGTTACTGATTGATTTTGGCTTGGCTAATGGCACTGCTGAACAGTTAGTTGCCCAAGGCGTAACGAGTGCCTTTTTCCCGCATGGGTTAGGGCATATGTTGGGGTTACAAGTTCATGATATGGGCGGTTATTCCCACGATGAGCGTGGAACCCATATTGCTGCACCTGAGGCGCATCCTTTTTTACGCTGTACAAGAGTATTAGCCGCTAGTCAGGTACTGACTATTGAGCCAGGCCTTTATATTATCGATACCTTACTTAATCAGTTATCTGCTACCGCTAAGCAAGCTATTAATTGGACTACGGTTGATGAGATGCGTCCATTTGGAGGCATTCGCATTGAAGATAACGTCATTGTGCATCAAGACCGAGTAGAAAATATGACGAGAGAGTTTGGTCTAGTTGATTGAGTCATATTTAATACCGCAAGCTAACGTACTGATAGAAGAAGAGATAAAGCATAGCCGCTTTATCTCTTTGTTATTTCATTGCCCACATCCTAATAATATGAAGTTAGCGCTTACTGACGTAAAGCAGCAATATCCAGGAGCCAACCATTATTGCTATGCATTTGTAGCCGGCAGCCCAGAAAATACCATTGATATGGGCGCTAGCGATGATGGCGAACCGTCAGGTAGCGCCGGCAAACCCATGCTAGCATGCTTACAAGGCGCAAACATTGGTGAGCTAGGGGTTATTGTAGTGCGTTATTTTGGTGGCACTAAATTGGGTGTGGGCGGTTTAGTGCGTGCTTATACTTCGGGTATAAAGCAAGGGTTAACGCAAATACAGACTCAGGTTAAGCATTTAAGGTATCCTGCACGCTTGGTATGTCATTATGCTCAACTCACCGATGTTGAGTATTTAATTGCTCAATATGATGGTGTGGTGATGGATAAAGAGTTTACCGAAAAAGTTGAAATACACTTTGAACTGGCTAAATCGCACCATCAGGCTTTTAATCAAGCATTAGCTACCCAGACGCAGGGTCAGCTACAAGTAAAGTTTACTGTTTGAGCTATGACGAACTTATGCCAAAATGTCACTCAATTGTTAAATTCGACGCAGCACAACTTAAACAGAACCCTTAATGCAATATAAAACAATTATTAGAATCACCGGTTTGCTGATGGGATTATTTTCAATCACCATGCTGCCGTCCGCATTGGTGGCTATCTTGTATAAAGATGGTGGTGGTACTGCATTTATTCAGGCCTTTTTTGTCAGTATTTTTCTAGGCTTTTTATTATGGTATCCCAACCGTCATCAAAAAGGTGATCTACGAACGCGTGAAGGCTTTTTGATTGTGGTGTTGTTCTGGACGGTGCTTGGATCGATAGGTGCACTGCCATTTATTTTTTCTAATAACCCTGATTTAAGTTGGACCGATAGTTTTTTTGAATCGTTTTCGGCCTTAACGACTACAGGTGCGACCGTGATAGTCGGGCTAGATGACTTGCCTAAGTCAATATTGTTTTATCGCCATTTACTGCAGTGGATGGGCGGTATGGGTATCATCGTACTCGCAGTGGCCATTTTACCTCTACTTGGTATTGGTGGTATGCAGCTATACAAAGCTGAAGTGCCTGGTCCGGTTAAAGACACTAAAGTGACTCCTCGTATAGCCGAAACGGCCAAAGCCTTATGGTACATTTACTTTTTACTTACTACTGCTTGTGCATTGGCATTTTACTTTGCCGGTATGGATGCATTTGATGCTATTTGCCATTCGTTTTCGACTATCGCTATTGGTGGTTTTTCGACTCATGATGCCAGTATTGGTTACTTTCAAAGCCCGCTGATTAATGTGATTTGTGCATTTTTCTTGTTGATTGCGGCAGTCAATTTTAGCTTACACTTTGCCGCATTTACTCGTCGTGGCATTAACGTCAAAGTATATTTAAAAGACGCAGAATTTAAGGTGCTTATCGCTGTACAGGTAGTATTGACCGCAATTTGTTTCGCTACCTTGTATCAATCTGGAATATACGACTCTCCAGAGAAAACACTCGATTACGCCTTCTTTCAAGTGGTCTCGATTTCAACAACGGCAGGTTTCGGTACAGAAAGCTTCCATTCTTGGCCGCTGTTTTTACCTATTCTATTAATATTCTCAAGCTTTATTGGTGGTTGTGCTGGCTCGACAGGCGGCGGCATGAAGGTAATTCGTTTAATACTATTAGTACTACAAGGGTCGCGTGAACTGAAACGACTTGTTCATCCTAAAGCTATGTATTCCATTAGAATTGGCTCTACGGCATTACCCGACAGAATTATTGATGCGGTATGGGGATTCTTCTCTGCTTATGCTTTAGTGTTTGTGGTGTGTATGGTGATTTTAATGGCAATGGACATGGACGCCATTACCGCATTTAGTGCAACGGCAGCCAGCTTAAATAACTTAGGCCCAGGTTTGGGCGATGTGGCATCAAATTATGCCAGTATTTCAGACGGTGCTAAGTGGGTACTCGTGATGGCAATGCTATTTGGTCGGTTAGAAGTGTTCACCTTATTGGTGCTATTTACCCCCACATTTTGGAAGAATTAATGTTAAATACTGTGATTTTATATTCAACGATCGATGGGCAAACATTGGCAATTTGTCAGAAAATTAAGCAAATATTAGTTGAACAGGGTGAGCAAGTTAATGTGGTTAATCTCGCTGAAGCTCAGGCTGATGATTTAGCGAGTGTTGATAAAGTCGTTATTGGTGCCAGTATTCGATATGGCAAACATCGACCAGAATTATTCAAGTTTGTTGAGCAACACCAAGCACTGCTCGACACCAAGCTCAACAGTTTTTTTAGCGTAAACGTAGTGGCAAGAAAGCCTGAAAAAAACACCCCTGAAACCAACCCATATATGCAGAAATTTTCAAATTTATCTGCCTGGAAACCTCAGTTATTAGGCGTTTTTGCCGGTAAGATTGATTACCCTCGTTACCGATTTTTCGATAAGTTTATGATCCGATTTATCATGTGGATGACTAAGGGACCGACAGATACTCAGGGAACGTTTGAGTTTACTGATTGGGGTAAAGTAGATGACTATGCTAAACAAATAGCAGCGCAAAAATAGCCTCATAAACCCTATAGCGTGCCTAATATACCTTATTGGAAACGCCATTTATTCTCAGTGTGACTTAAGCGCCTATGATGTTTAAATCCTATGTTGTTTAGTCACAGTTGTTGCTTAGCCATAATAGCTGTTTAGGCACAATAGCGTCGATGTAGTATCGAGATCACTTCGGTGACTTGCTCATTTTTAAGCGTGTAGTAAACCACTTGTGAGCTCTTACGAGTGTTGACCAAATCTTGGGTGCGCAGTACCGCTAAATGCTGTGACAAAGCTGATTGGCTCAAAGGCACAGTCTCATTTAGCTCTGTGACACTTAGTTCTTGTTCTAACAATAAACATAAAATCATTAAGCGGTAAGGATTCGCAATGGCTTTTAGCCATTGTGCTGCCGTTTCTGCATTATTAAGCATGGTTGCGACATCGATATCTTGCTTCATGAGTGTCCTTATATAACCTTAAATTACGATCTGGTTGGATTTTGCTGTGTTTTGTTCATTATCATACTTCCGCATCATGGAGATCTCAATTTTAACTATTAAATATATGAGCTATTTCTAATTTGTGATCATTGCAGAGGTTTAAAAAGGCTTTTTTTGCCAAACTGAGGCAAATAATCCAACAATGAGAATCGCAAAATGGCCAATATTTTAGTGTTATATTATTCCCGAGGTGGCCATACTGCACATATTAGCCGTGCAATAGCAGAACAAATTCAATCTAAAGGCGATCATTGTGATGTGGTTAATCTTCAAGATAAAGCGCCAATTGAATGGTCTAAATACCAAGCTGTTGCGTTAGGGGCTTGTGTATTATATGGCTCGTATCATAAATCGGTGTTTGAGTTTGTGCGTGAAAATCAGCAGCATTTATCGCAACTGCCAAACAGTTTTTTTTGCGTCAACGTTGTGGCTCGTAATCCTGAAAAACGCATTCCTGAAAACAATAAATATCTACAGAAGTTTTTAACTTTATCTGAGTGGCAACCGCAAGATGTGAAAATTATTGCCGGTAAAGTCGATTACCCTTCTTGGCCTTGGTATGACAGCTTGATGATCCGCCTTATCATGAAAATGACCGATGGCCCCACCGACCCAACAGCCATTATTGATTATACCGATTGGAATGATGTGAAGGTTTATGCTGATCATATTGCCAAGTTAGCGGCAGTCGTACCTGCGTAGTGATTATACCCAACAGATGGTTAACTAAGGCTCATCAGTGACAGGTTAACCATCAACCCAGCCGCATCTTAAGACGATAATCCAACCTATATTAAAAACGCCAAAATTTAGGGTGAAACAACACTGCGACTGTCAGTATTTCTAAACGCCCTAATAACATTCCTATTGCCAAAGCCCACTTAGCGACGTCAGGAAGTGGGGCAAAGTTTCCTGCAGGACCAATAATAGGACCAAGGCCTGGTCCTACGTTTGCCACTGCGGTTATTGCTCCGGTAAAGCTGGTCATTGGATCTAATCCGGTTAGTACAAGTGTGAGCGACAGTAATAATATCACCACTATCATCAGCATAAAAAAAGCCATTATTGAACGGACAATGTCATCTTGAATGCGGTGGCCATTGTATTTGTCTTTAAACACGCCATTGGGATGGAATTGCTGTTTAATCTGCTGACGCATAATTGAGAATGCGATTTGAAAACGAAATATTTTTATACCACCAGACGTTGACCCAGAACAGCTACCAATAAACATTAAAAACAGAAATACGACACTGGCGACAGAGCCCCACGATTGATAATCTGTTAGACCGTAACCGGTTGTGGTGATGACAGAAATAACATTGAAGCTAGCAAGTCTTAATGCATCTAAAAAGTCTATTTGCTGATGTTGCCACAGCCAAAAGGCTAATGAGAATGACACCAGTAACACAAAGCGTAAAAAGCCTATCACTTGTTGATCATTCCATAAGCGTAAGCTGCGTTGTTGTATGGTTTGAACAAACATTAGTAACGGTAGTCCACCCGCTAACATAAACACAATACCAACCCAATGTGCCTCGTGTGAAAAGGCCGCCATTGAGCTGTCTGAAGTGGAATATCCACCTGTTGATAATGTGGTCATGGCATGGTTGATAGCCTCAAACCAATGCATGCCCGCAAGGTGATAGGACAATGTGCACAATAGTGTTAAGACTACATAAATCAGGAATAAATGTTTGGCCATGTGCTGGGTGCGAGGAATCGTTTTGTCGCTCCAGTCTGATGATTCAGTTCTAAATAAGCGCATTCCCCCCACGTTCAAAAATGGCAGGATTGCTACTGCCATCACAATGAAACCAATGCCGCCAAGCCATTGCAATAATGAACGCCAGACTAAAATGCTATGGTCCATATTGTCTAATCCGGATAACACCGTTGAACCGGTGGTGGTTATGCCTGACATGGTTTCAAAAAAAGCGTCGGTATAATTAATACCGTGATAAAGCGTGAAGGGCAGCGCGGCGAATAAGCTCACGACAAACCAAGTGATACTGGTCAGCATAAACATATCGCGAATATTAAGACTAAAATGATGGTTGCGACCATTTTGAATGCACAAAATAGCAATAAAGCCGGTAAATAAACCGGACATCATAAAGTCACCAATGGTTTCTTCGCCATAAAATAGCGCAAAAGCCATTGGAACTAACATAAATCCTGTCAGTATTGAGAGAAAAATACCGAGGATAAAAATGATTTGTTTGACGTTAAACATAGAAAATTAAAAGAAAAAAGCACTTGGTTGAAACAGTTTCTCTACGTCACCGATGAACTTCTTATTCACTAAGAATAAAATAACATGGTCACCCTGTTCGATTACCGTTTTATCGTGGCCCATTAACACTTCATCATTACGTACAATGGCGCCAATAGTCGTGCCTGGCGGGAGTTTAATGTTGCCAATCTGTTTACCGACAACTTTTGACGTGCTTGAGTCGCCATGGGCAATCGCTTCAATAGCTTCTGCTGCACCACGGCGTAATGAGTAAACATTACATATATCACCTTGGCGAATATGAGTCAGTAACGCCGAAATAGTGGCTTGCTGCGGAGATATGGCAATATCAATGTTAGCTTCTTGCACAATATCAACATAGGCTTCACGCTGAATAAGTACCATGACCTTTTTCGCCCCCATGCGTTTGGCAAGCAGGGCAGACATAATATTGGCTTCGTCATCATTGGTGACAGCGATAAACACATCGGTTTGATCGATGTTTTCTTCCAACAATAATTCTTGGTCTGAAGCATCGCCACAAAACACAGTGGTTTTTTCCAGTTTTTCTGAAAGTAACTCCGCGCGCTCTTGACGGTGTTCAATTAACTTAACCGAATGAGTACGTTGCAACTTTTGCGCAAGACCAAAACCAATATTACCGCCACCCGCAATCATGATATTGCGGTACGAATTATCCAGTTTTTGCATCTCACTCATTACTGCACGAATATGACGACTATCGGCAACGAAAAACACCTCATCATCGGCTTCAATAATGGTCGTGCCGCGCGGCATGATAGGCCGGCCTTGCCTAAAAATAGCGGCAACGCGGGTATCAATATTGGGCATGTGCTCACGTAATGTGGCTAATGCGTTACCCACTAATGGGCCGCCATAATAAGCTTTAACCGCAACGAGGCTTAGTTTACCTTTAGCAAATTCAAGTACTTGGAGTGCACCTGGGTATTCTACTAATCTTTGTATGTAAGCGGTCACTAACTGCTCTGGTGCAATCAGCTCATCAATAATAAAACCGCCGCGAGGCTTAGCGTCACCGCTTTTAATTTCACTATTGATAAACAGTTTATCTTGCAGTTCTAAATAAGCTTCTGAGCGAATACGAGCAATTTTTGTTGGTGTACCAAATAAGCTGTAAGCAATTTGACAAGCTGCCATGTTACATTCATCGCTATTGGTTACCGCAATGAGCATGTCAGCATCTTCTGCACCCGCTTCTTTTAATACACTCGGATGAGCGCCATGACCGACAACAACTCGTAGGTC
The DNA here is from genome assembly GCF_010092445.1 of Shewanella sp. Arc9-LZ. Classification (NCBI taxonomy): domain Bacteria; kingdom Pseudomonadati; phylum Pseudomonadota; class Gammaproteobacteria; order Alteromonadales; family Shewanellaceae; genus Shewanella; species Shewanella sp. Arc9-LZ. The sequence continues at coordinate 27,136 of NZ_CP048031.1, forward strand.
AAACTTGTCTTGTAATAGCCTTAGCCGAGCGCGATCACTGTCGACGAGTGTGATGTCGTTATTTTCACCGACTAAGTTTTCAGCTAACGTGCCGCCTACTTGCCCAGCCCCTAAAATAATAATTTTCATGGCTTGAGGTACATCCTTAAATTGCTTTAACTAGGCGCGCGTAATAGAAGCCGTCCATGTTGTCTTGCCCAGGCAAAATTTGCCAACCGATATCACTGATATGAGCTTGTTGCTCTATCGGTACTAAACTCGCATCGGGTGTCCGTGCTAGAAACTGTTCAACTTGTTGGCTGTTTTCCTGCGGTAAAATAGAACAGGTTGCATATAATAAGGTGCCACCCGGTTTAAGCCATTGCCAACAATGATCCAATATTTGTTTTTGTAAGTTGGCTAACTCTTCAATATCGCTATTTTTACGTAACCATTTTATGTCTGGGTGACGGCGAATGACCCCAGTTGCAGAACAAGGCGCATCAAGCAAGATTCGATCAAATTGTTGCCCTTGCCACCATGATGGAATATCTGCCGCATCGCCGTGAATAAGTTGCGCTTTTAAATGCAACCTGTCCAGATTTTGTTGTACTCGAGCAAGGCGTTTTTGATCAAAGTCGACAGCGACTAAGTTGATAGTGGGAGCAAGCTCTAGTAAATGGCAACTTTTTCCGCCAGGAGCGGCGCAAGCGTCTAAAACGAGTTCATCTGCTGCAGGAGCAAGTAAGGTAGCAGCCCATTGCGCCGCGCCATCTTGCACCGATGCAGCTCCTTCCATAAAGTTGGGTAATGCTGCGACATCTTTTGCGCTTTCGAGCAATATAGCATCTTGACTTGAACCGGCTTGGGCTGGAATATCGTGTTGAGCTAGTGCCGCTAAATAAGCATCACATGTCTGTGATTGCTGATTATTGCGTAGCCACATTGGCGGACGCTGGTGGCTCTGCTCAATAATGTCTTGCCAGTTATCTGGATACGCTTGTTGTAAACGCTTAATAAACCAAGCTGGAGTATTAAAACGTAGCGTGTCTGAGTCAGTATTTAATGCACTGTCTTGGCGCTGAATATTACGCAATACGCCATTGACCACTTTCACCAAACCATCAAAACGTAATTGTCTGCAAGCTTCTGCCGTTTCTGAGATCGCCGCATGCGCTGGAATACGAGTAAAGTAGAGTTGATAACAACCTACGATCAGCAATTGATGCAATATACGCTGTTTACCTTTAAACGGTTTTGCTAAGCAGTCACTCACGCACTTGTCTAGTTGTGGTAATTGACGCATAACGCCGTAACATAATTCAGCTAATAGGGCTTTGTCTTTGCCATTTTGTAAGTGTTGCTGTTGATCGGGTAGAGCCACCGATAACGAAATGCCTTTTTCAAGGACTTCATAAATCGCTTTAGCTGCCAGTGCGCGAACATTCATGCTAGTTAGCCTCTTGGTTTAAACACACACCTGCGGTAAACCAATCACCACGAGCATTAAGAATGTCGGCCACATCAAGCGGCTTTTTGTTGGGCAGTTGCATGGTTTTAATCATTAACTTGCCGTCTGCGGTAGCAATTTCAATACCTTGCTTAGTCGCTGCAATAATGGTTCCTGGCGCTTGCGAGCAGAATTCTGCGCTGTAATCTGCTTGCCACACTTTAATCACGCTTTGTTGGTGTTCAAAATAACTTACTGGCCATGGATTGAAGGCGCGAATGTCTTGCCACAACTGTTTTGCGCTTTTATTCCAATCAAGACGAGCCTCTTCTTTGGACAATTTTTCAGCGTAGTTAGCCAGAGTTTCATCTTGCTTTTGTGCTTTGAGGCTACCATCACTTAAACCAATCAGTGCTTGTACTAGGGCTTTTGGCCCTTGTTCTGCCAGCTTTTCATAAAGGCTAGCCGAGGTATCCGTAGCCTCTATCGGTAAGTGCGTTTTGAGCAGCATGTCGCCAGTATCTAGGCCTATATCCATCTGCATAATGGTGACACCGGTTTCGGTATCACCGGCCCATAAAGCGCGCTGTATTGGGGCCGCTCCACGCCAGCGAGGTAAAATTGAACCGTGCACATTGATACAACCTAAACGTGGGGTATCAAGCACTACCTTTGGCAAAATCAACCCGTAAGCCACAACAATCATAATATCTGCATTAAGAGCTGCTAATGCCGCTTGTGCCTCTTCATTACGTAATGATGCAGGCTGAAATACCGGAATAGCATGCTCTAAAGCCAACGCTTTTACTGGGCTTGCGGTGAGTTTCTTACCTCGACCAGCAGGCCTATCGGGTTGAGTATAAGTCGCAATCACATCGTGTTCAGAGTCGATGAGTGCTTGTAAGTGTCGAGCTGCGAAATCCGGAGTACCGGCAAAGATAATTTTTAACGGTTTCAAATTTTTTCCTATGCTTCTCTAGCATCTAAACGAGCTTCTTTTTCAAGCTTAGTTTTAATGCGTTGACGTTTTAGAGGCGATAAATAATCGACAAATAGCTTACCTTTAAGGTGATCCATTTCGTGTTGAATACAAATAGCAAACAACTCATCAGCTTCAACAGTAAACTCTTTACCGTGACGATCTAGCGCTTTTAAGGTGACAAATTCTGCACGGTCAACTTTGGCGTAAATACCGGGTACCGATAGGCAACCTTCTTCATTAGCCAAGTCACCACTGCTAGCCACTATTTGAGGATTAATAAAAATAGTTGGCCGTTCAACTTCATCTTGTAGATCCATCACAATCAATTGTTGATGAAAATCCACTTGAGTAGCAGCTAAACCGATACCTTTCTCTAGGTACATGGTTTCGAGCATGTTATCTATTTGTGTCTGTAATTGTGGACCGAAATCCGTTACAGGTTGAGCGATAGTGCGTAAACGTTCATCTGGAAAGCGTAAAACATTAAGTAATGGCATATATAAACTCTTAGCAAGTCTGTCAAATTTCAGCCAGTTAGCTATACTGGCCTTTGCGATTAGGGTAATTTTAATCCTTACAGCCTATCAATAACAGCAAAAAGCTCTAATAAAGAGCTAAACAACATGGACTGCACCATGAAACGCTTACTTTTACTTGTTTTTTTATGTCTAAATTCTTATTGGGTCAATGCTGATACATTAACCTTGAAAGCTGGACATCCAGATACGTATATCGTTAAAAAAGGCGATACTCTATGGGATATTTCTGGTTATTTTTTAAATGACCCATGGCGTTGGCCTAAATTGTGGGGGGAAAACCCACAAATTGCTAACCCACATTTAATTTATCCAGGGGATCGACTGACATTAGTCTTTATTGATGGTCAGCCCCGTTTGGTTGTTAAGCAGCACATTAAAAAGAGTCCAGAAGGGCGGATGATATCGAAAGATGGTCCTATCCCACCTGTTGACCTTGCGTTGATTAAGCCCTATCTAGTGCAGAACAGAGTTGTTGATCCAACTTGGTTGGCGGGATTACCGATAGTTATGAGTGGTGAAAGCTCATCAATTCATCATGTGGTCAATGACGTTGTCTATGTGAACTCAAAGCTTGAGCAAGGTCTTAAAGTGGCAATTTATCAAACTGGACGTGAGTTTTTTGCTCCAGATAGCGGTGAATTATTAGGCCTAGAACTTATTTTAACCTCTAGTGGACGTGTTATTGAGTCTGGCGATGTCTCGAAAGTTGAATTACTGAGTAGTTTACGTGAAACCAAAGGTGGATTTCATGTTGCACCTGTAGAAGATGAAGCGTTAATGTCGGCTTATTTTATTCCTAAAGCGGCAGATTTAAGCGTTGCTACATCTATTATTGGTACAACAGGTAATATTCGCGAAGCAGGTAAATTAGACGTTGTCTATATAGATCGTGGTGCCAATGATGGCGTTGAGACTGGACATGTTTTTTCAATGTACCGTGATGGCGAAAACATTATTATCGATAATGATGGTAATCCTGTTCGCCCTCTTGACCGTTCATCTTACGATAAAGTGTTGGCGAATTTTTCAGAAGATACCGTGTATAAAATGCCCGATATTTTCCATGGTAATTTGATGGTTTTTAAAGTGTTTGATAAAACCAGTTTAGGGTTGATTATGTTTAATGACCATCCTGTTCGAGTGGGTGATAAATTGACCAAACCAAATCCATTGACGATTAAAGGTGAATAATTTCAGATAAACTGGTCGACTGGCTAGTTGTTTGTGCAGTATCTGGGCTAGGACCTGCTCGGATTCAACAATTGTTAACTCAAATGGACGTTGAAGAGATTCGTCAACGTCTAGAGTTTGAGCCACAGGCCTTACCTTTATCGGCAAGCCTGTTGGCTAAATGCCATATCGACTTTAATAAAGTAGAGCAAGCTCTAACCTGGCTCGATTCGCAGCCTAATCACTACATTGTGACCCTCTCTGATCCACTTTACCCCCCATTACTTGCGCAAATATCAGATCCACCGCAGGTATTATTTATTAAAGGCTCGATAGCATCCCTTTTATTACCGAGTATTGCGATTGTTGGTAGCCGTAATGCCTCTCGAGGCGGCTTAGATATGGCAACAGATCTCGCTGGTCATTTAGCTAATCAAGGTTTTTCGATCACTAGCGGCATGGCGACGGGTATTGATGGTGCAGCCCATAAAGCGACTTTGGCGGTTAATGGAACGACCATGGCAGTGCTGGGCTGTGGAGTAGAGTGTATTTATCCTAAGCGTCATCAACACTTGTATCATGAGATCATTAATACTGGTTGCGTCATCAGTGAATACTGGCCAAGTATAGGGCCTTTTGCTGGTAACTTTCCTCGGCGTAACCGTATTGTCAGCGGTTTAAGCTTAGGTACTGTGGTGGTTGAGGCAAGCCGTAAAAGTGGTTCATTAATAAGTGCTCGGTTGGCAATGGAGCAAAATCGTGAAGTGTTTGCTGTACCTGGATCGGTATTAGGAGGATATAGCCAAGGTTGTCATGATTTAATTAAAAATGGTGCAAAACTTGTCGAGTCTGCTGCCGATATAATAGAAGAATTAGGCTGTTTATCAGATTATCACCTTGAACAATTGCATCTACGGCACCATATACAGGATAATGATATTAGTGATTTGCCATTTCCTCCGCTGTTAGCTAGTGTAGGATATGAAACAACCGCGATAGACTCGGTGGTTGAGGATAGTGGGAAACCGATAGATCTGGTGTTAATACAAATGCTTGAACTTGAGTTACAAGGGTGGGTTGCAGCTGTGCCCGGTGGTTACGTCAGACTAAAGAGGAGTTAGCCATGTTCGATATCCTCATGTATTTATTTGAAAATTATGTTCATAGTGAGATTGAGTTATTAGTTGATGAAGATGAACTCACTAAAGAGTTAACCCGTGCGGGTTTTCATCAAGTTGATATTATCAAAGCACTTTCTTGGTTAGAGCACTTAGCTGATCTACAAGAGAGTGATAAACCGTACTTGTGTAATCATGCACAACATTCATTCCGTATTTATACTAAAGCGGAAATGGCCAAATTAGATGTTGAGTGTCGTGGTTTTTTACTGTTTTTAGAACAGATTCAAGTGCTCAGTGTCGAAACTCGTGAAATGGTTATTGACCGTGTTATGGAGTTAGATGAACCAACATTAGAGTTAGAAGATCTCAAATGGGTGGTATTAATGGTACTATTTAATGTGCCAGGAAATGAGTCAGCCTATGAGCAAATGGAAGATTTAATCTTCGAGCAGCCAGAAGGGCGCTTACACTCATAACAGAAAGGAGGCTTAGCCTCCTTTTTTAGGTCTATAGAATATTACTCATAGAGAAACCCATGTCGAAAATTGATCAGCAGCTATTTACTGTCCACGAACATGCATTGGAGAAAGAGTTTGAACTTTGTCCTGTTTGTGGCGCTGAGTTGTCGGTTAAACACAGTAAACATGGCAGTTTTGTTGGCTGTAATAACTATCCAACCTGCGACTATACCCGTCCGCTAGTGCAACACGAGTCGATCGAAACCCAAATTATTAGCGGTTCTGAGTGCCCTAAATGTGGTAATGAGTTGGCTGTTAAGTCTGGTCGATTTGGTATTTTTATCGGTTGTACGCATTATCCTGAATGTACCCATATTGAAAAGCATGACCACGCCAATGAAGCTGAGCAGATAACTTGCCCATTGTGCAAAAAAGGCCATCTAGAATCTCGAACGAGCCGGTATGGTAAAACTTTTTTTGCATGCAGTGCCTACCCAAAATGTAAGTTTATCGTAAACTATCCTCCCCATAATGAAGCGTGCCCAGACTGTGGCTTCGGAATTTTAGTCGAACGTAAAGGTGCGGCTGGTAGCCGAGTCGAGTGTCCGCAAAAATCCTGTAAATATAAGCGTGCTTTATAGTTTCTATACCATGAAAGGAAATCCAATGTTACAACTGCAGCCATCGGCTGTCGCCACCACCATACAACAAGGTGGCGTGATAGCTTACCCAACAGAAGCTGTATTTGGTTTAGGATGCGATCCTGATAATGACAGTGCTATCGAGAAACTGTTGGCAGTAAAACAGCGTCCTTGGCAAAAAGGCTTAATTTTGGTGGCCAGTTCATTTGAGCAACTATTACCTTATCTTGATATCACTCAGTTAACTGAGCAACAACTGCAGTTTGCTCAATCAAAGTGGCCTGGGCCATTTACATTTGTTATGCCTATTCAGTCACACGTATCAAAATTATTATGCGGCGAGTTTGATTCAATTGCCGTACGGGTATCTGCTCACCCAGTAGTTCGAGAGTTATGCGACACCCTCAATAAACCCTTAGTATCGACAAGTGCCAATTTAGCCGGTGAGCAACCGGTAGTCGATGCACAACATATCATCACTGATTTTAGCGATAAAATTGATGCATTGATTTTAGGTAAGCTGGGCGAACAACGTCAGCCATCAACCATTATCGATGCTCGCAGTGGTCAAATTCTTCGTAATGGAAGCTAATACTATGTCAAACACCTCTTCCCATGTGCCAGACGCACAACAAGTAAAATCGTTTTTGTTGGGATTACAGCAAAATATTTGTCAGCGTTTAGAGCTGCTCGATGGTAAAGCGACGTTTAAAGCAGATTCGTGGGAACGTGAAGAAGGTGGCGGTGGTACGAGTCGAGTATTAACTCAAGGCCAAGTATTTGAGCAAGCCGGCGTTAACTTTTCTCATGTGATGGGCGCCGCTATGCCCGCATCGGCCACGGCACATCGTCCAGAATTAGCTGGCCGAAGTTTTGAAGCTATGGGGGTGTCATTGGTTATTCACCCTAATAATCCGTTTATTCCAACGACTCATGCTAACGTGCGTTTTTTTATCGCCCGTAAAGAAGGTGCCGACCCAGTATGGTGGTTTGGTGGTGGATTTGATTTAACGCCTTACTATCCATTTAAAGAAGATGTCGTTAGCTGGCATCAAACGGCTAAAGATATTTGCGATCCATTTGGTGAAGATGTTTATCCAAAGTATAAAAAATGGTGTGATGAGTACTTCTTCTTACCGCATCGTAATGAAACCCGTGGTGTCGGTGGATTGTTTTTTGATGATCTTAACGAACCTGGTTTTGAGCGAAGCTTTGAGTTTATGCAAGCGGTAGGCAACGGTTTTATTGAAGCTTATGCGCCGATAGTCGAACGCAACAAAGAGTTAGAATATGGCGATGACGAACGCCAGTTCCAGCTTTATCGCCGTGGTCGCTATGTTGAGTTTAACTTGGTCTATGATCGTGGCACTTTATTTGGCCTGCAAACTGGTGGCCGAACGGAATCCATTTTAATGTCGATGCCACCATTGGTTCGCTGGGAATATGCATTCACCCCAGAAGAAGGGACTGCAGAAGCAGAGCTGTATGACATCTACCTAAAGCCACAAGACTGGTTAGCTGCAGTCTAACGATTACGCATATTATCTGCTAGCGCAGAAATAGCCTGAATAATCACTTGCTGATGTTCAGGCTTTTTTATGTTGTTTTGAATGGCTGCACGCATACAGATTAACCATTGATCTCGCATTGATTCATCAATCGCGAAGTGCATGTGTCTGGCACGTAAAGCCGGATGACCATGTTTTTGTTGATACAGTTGCGGACCACCTAACCAACCACTTAAGAACTCATACAGTTTTTGTTCAGACTCTTGCATTGGCGAGTGATGCATCGCTAATAACGCTTGGGTTTCGGGACGTGTTTGCATTTGTTGATAAAAGTCATGGGTAATTGTGCGGATAACCTTGTCGCCACCAATAAGGTCGTAGGCATTTGACTGCGCTGTATCTCTGTCATCAGCGGTTTGCGGCTTAGCGAATAATTTACGTAACCAGTTCATATTGTCAGTGTTTAAGTCAGTGTTTAAGAGTGTCGGGGTTATTATATCTAAATCAAGGTCATGGCAGGATCATTTTTTTGTTAACGTTTTGATACCAATTATTTAACGATTAGGCTGTATTTCGGCAGTTAACTTGGTTAGATTAGTCGCAAAATAAGACAGGAGATCCCAATGGCAAAATTAATGCCTTCTTTGGTTGCTGTGGCGCTATCAACTGCAATTGCAGGTTGTAGTCCAGCAGAACAACAAGACCCTAAAATCACAATCAATGCCAATCCGTATCCAAGTACTTATCAAATACTGCCTAATTCAACCACACTGTTAAAAAATGCCATTGTGTTAACCGGCACTGGTGAACGTATTGATGATGCCGATGTATTAATTAAAGACGGTAAAATTAGCGCAGTTGGTCAACAGCTTTCCGCTGAAGATGCTGTAGTTATCGACGCTAAAGGCAAGTGGATTACCCCTGGTATTATTGATGTGCATTCACACTTAGGGGTTTATCCAAGTCCCAATGCCGAGTCACACAATGACGGTAATGAAATGACCAACCCAGTAACCGCTGAGGTATGGGCAGAGCATAGTGTATGGCCACAAGACCCTGGGTTTAATCGTGCCCGAGAAGGTGGCATCACTACGCTACAAATTTTACCTGGTTCAGCCAACCTGATTGGTGGCCGTGGGGTGACACTCAAAAATGTTCCCGCTACGACCATGCAAGCGATGAAGTTCCCAGCCGCGCCTTATGGATTAAAAATGGCCTGTGGTGAAAATCCTAAATCTTTATATGGCAGCCGTAACGAATTACCTATGACTCGTATGGGTAATATGGCGGGCTACCGTACAGCGTTTATTCAAGCAACAGAATACAAACGTGCTTGGGATAAATATGATGCTGACTATGCCGCAGGTAAGAACCCTGTAGCACCAGAGCGCGACTTAATGAAAGACACGCTAAAAGGTGTGCTTGAAGGTGATATTTTAATTCACAACCATTGTTACAAAGCTGAAGAAATGGCAATGATGATCGACCTAGGTAAGGAGTTCGGTTATCACGCAGGTACATTCCATCATGCGGTAGAAGCTTATAAAATTGCCGATTTACTTGCTGAGAATGGTAACTGTGCTGCTATGTGGCCAGATTGGTGGGGCTTTAAACTCGAAGCATACGACATGGTGCTTGAAAATGTTGCCATGGTCGATGCCGTTAAAAATTCTTGTGCTGTCGTACATTCAGACTCTGGCGTAACCATTCAGCGCCTTAATCAAGAAACGGCAAAAATCATGAATAACGCGAATGCTAACGGCTTTGACTTAAAAGCTGAGCACGTAATTGGTTGGATTACTGCTAATGCGGCAAAATCATTGGGTATTAGCGATAAGACCGGTTCACTCGAAAAGGGTAAAAATGCAGATGTGGTTGTATGGAATACCAACCCGTTTAGCGTATACGCTCAAGCTGATCAGGTATTTATTGATGGTGCAAAAGTGTATGACCGCCAAGACCCTGCCTACCAGGCACAAAGTGACTTTATGTTAGGTCAACAATAAGGATCAAGACAATGACATTATTTAATAAATCAGTACTTGCCTTGAGTTTATCTATAAGCTTTGCGTTAAGTTGCGGTGTAGTTCAAGCTGAAAGCGTAGCAATTATCCATGCCACAGTGCATACCGCCACAGAACAAGGCGTATTAACCGATGCTACTGTTGTGATTGAAGATGGCACTATTGTGGCCATAAATCCGGCGTCACCGACTGCTGATACCGTGATAGATGCTAAAGGGGCAATATTAACTCCAGGCTTTATCGCGAGTATGAATGATTTGGGCTTAGTGGAAATTGGTGCGGTAGCATCTTCACGTGATGCTTACGAAAAAGAAGCGGATGTCATTTTTGATCCTAGTTTAGCTTACAACCCCAAGGCGTCTACGGTGCCATTTGCTCGCAAAGGCGGAATAACTCGTAATGTAGTGTCATCAGGTGGTGGTGAAGGCATTTTTGCAGGACAAATATTTACCGTAGACTTAAGTGGTGATTGGGACAGTATACTGGCCGCTAACACCGGATTAGTGGTTGCATTAGGTGCCAAAGAAGAAGGCTCTCGTGCAGCAGGAATGCAGCAATTGATCCATAAACTTGAAGATGCTAAAAAAGCGCAAGCCAAAAAGAGTAAAACGAAAAAAACAGCTGAAGATGATAGCGAAGTGCCAAGTCGTGAAGATGAGATTATTCACGCGGTACTCGCGGGTGAAAAACCATTAATTATCGACGTCGACCGTGCCAGCGATATTTTGCATTTAATTAAACTTAAACAAGACTTAGGCATAGATCTTATCCTAGTCAATGCTGCTGATGCTGTATTAGTGGCTGATAAGCTCGCGCAAGCAAACATCCCTGTGGTTATTGATAGCATGCGTAACTTACCAGAAAGTTTTGATGCATTGCATAATTCACTCGAAAATGCAGGTAAACTAGCAAACGCGGGTGTCAAAGTAGCCATTGCATTACCCGGTGATAGTCATGGTATTTACGCACTACGCTTTAGTGCTGGTAATGCGGTTGCTAACGGGATGAATTATGATGATGCTCTGGCTTCTGTGACGGCAAATGTGGCTGATATTTTTCATTTAGACTCTGGGCGGATTGCGGTCGGCAAGCCTGCCGATTTAGTATTATGGAGCGGCGATCCTTTCGAGTTCAGTAGTAAAGTGCAAAAGATGTGGATTGCAGGAGAGGAGCAAAGCACAGACAGTCGTCAAGACAAGCTCCGTGATCGCTATTTACAAAAAACGGCAATGCCTGAAGCCTATAGCCGATAGCATCTCACGATTTACGTGGGGCGTTTCCCTAAATCGTTAATGAAGAGACAAAGCGAATGACAGATAAGTATGCTGTATTTGGTAACCCAATAGCCCAAAGTAAGTCACCATTTATACATACTGAGTTTGCCAAGCAAACTCAGCAAGACTTAAGCTATGAAGCTATTCTCGCGCCGGTCGATCAATTTGACTCTTCGTTAACGGCATTCTTTGCCGATGGTGGTAAAGGCGCTAATGTTACTGCACCTTTTAAAGAGCAAGCATTTGCCATGTGTGACGAGCTCAGTGAGATGGCTAAACTCGCAGGTTCAGTAAACACCCTGTTTAATTTGTCAGATGGTAAAATTGGCGGTGACAACACCGATGGTGTTGGTTTGGTGAATGACCTGGAAATGCTGTTCGGTTCGCTGAAAGGTAAGCGAGTGTTATTGGTGGGAGCTGGTGGCGCGGCAAGAGGCTGCATTTTACCGATATTACAACACAATGTGGCTCAGTTGATTATCTGTAATCGGACCCACGAAAAAGCAGAGCAACTTCAAGCTTTATTCAATGAGTATGGTAACTTTTTTGCTAAACCCATTGAAGAGCTAATATCGCCATTTGATTTAGTGATTAACTCAACTTCAGCAGGTCTATCTGGACAATTAATTTCCTTGCCTAACGTTATAGTTGATGAAACAACAGATTGTTACGACATGACCTACAGCCAACAAACCACAGTCTTTAACCAATGGGCTCAAGAACAACACGCTCGTAAAACTGCTGATGGGCTAGGTATGTTGGTTGGTCAAGCGGCAAAAAGCTTTAGTTTGTGGCGTGGGGTTACTCCTGATACTGGTTCGGTTATGCTAAAACTGCGTGAATCATTAGCACAAAAGGCAGCTGACTAATGAATCAAAGCGTGATATTTACCGATCAAGTCTACCTCGAAACCAATCAAGTGAAGTTTGTTGCTCAGCAGCAAGGGGTTAATATCAACTGTTATGCCAGTTTTTCGGCCATCAGTGAGCTTTGCGACAAGCAAATTGTGAGTGGAAGTAATGCCGTGTGTTTATTTGAGCAATGTCGTTTTGACCTTGAAGACCAAGCAGAAGCATTGATTGAACAAGAAGCTTTTAGTGACAGTGGTAATATTATTCTAGCTTAAGGCTGATTCAGTTGTTTCTTCAGTCGCTTTTGGCTATACATATTATTATCTGCCTGTTTAAACGCGTTAGACCAATCTTGATTATACTGGGCAAGTCCATAGCTAAAATGAATCGCGGGGTTTAACAGCGTTAGGTCATGCTGCAGTTGTGTTATTTGCTGCTCTAAGACATCGATGGGGCCACGGCATAGTGCAATAAATTCATCACCGCCATATCGAGCGACTAAAAAATGTGGATGCCACATTGATTTTAGTGATTGCGCAAAAGCCTTTAATGCATCGTCCCCGGCTTGATGTCCGTACTGATCATTTAACGGCTTTAAGTTATCCATATCCAAAATAATGATATAGCTTGCTAACTCTGGGTGGTGTTGCCATTGTAGAATTGTTGCATCAAATTTTTTGCGATTATACAGTCCTGTTAATCCATCATAATCAGCCAGGAGCTCAATTTTTTTAGACTTTTGGTACAGTGAAATTGCGTTCGCGGCTTCTGATGTAAGAATATTCACCAGATTTATATCGTAATCACCAAAGGCTTCCATCTTGCTACTGTCTAAATTCATCATTCCGTAAAGCTCTCCGTCAATACGGATGGGGCTAGACAAGGTGGAACAAATTGGTTGTATCGAAGCATGTAATAGTGCGTGTTGGTCTTCATTTGTGAGAGTGCTTTTAGCATTGATGTTCTTCATGTTGTTAATCACAACCGCCTTATCACAACGACCATTCGTCCGTCGGAACTGAAAGGTTTCTTCTAAGGTAAAGTTTATTTTTCGAAGAGCATCTATATCCAACCCCACAACCGACTCAAATTGTAATCTAGTGGTATTCTTATCAACCAGAATGATACTGCCCATTTCGGCATCATCGATAGCACTTACTGCTTTTTGCAATAGAGCGTCTAAAAAGGTTTTTTCAGAATCGTATTGACTGGATAAATTCACTAATTCATAAGTCGTATCGTTAATGTGGACAACTTGCTCTAAATGTTGCCAAAGGCGTAACATATTTTGTCTATGGACAAAATATGTTATGGCATAACAGGTAGTGTAACCACAACCAATAAGAGATAGGAATTGATAAGCACTACCTGTATCAAATGCTGTAAATGAAATAATACTGATAAGTAATAAAGGGATGAGCAAGAGTAGTAAGTGCTGCTTAATATCAAGATAGCCGATATATTTGGTGGAAACGCGTTTTTGGGTTTTCACTTAACCATCCTTGTTAAATATTCGGCGATACTGGTTAGCATTCAAAACTGTATGTAGTCACTCTATCTAGCAATAAAGCTCAATATAGTGACTCTTAGATTTTTAGTTGCAACAATCAAACACGCAGTACTTCATAACTTAATGAGTTACTATCATATAAGACCACATTAGTTTATCAACAGATAGTATAAAAAAATGTGTGGAGTAAGGCATTTTAGTGGGGACATGCAATGGACCAAGAAAAATCGATCCATTACATTAAACGAACAGGCTTATTGTTGTAGGTCTACTAAGTATTCATTTTTTAAACGAACATAGTTATCAGCAGACTGTGGCAAAAATGCACGTTCGGCTTCAGTTAATGGCCTCACTTGTTTGCATGGGCTGCCAACATATAAATAACCACTCTGCAAAACCTTATTGGGAGGAACTAATGAACCCGCTCCCACAATCACATCATCTTCTACTATTGCACCATCAAGTAAAATTGCCCCCATACCGATAAGTACACGATGACCAATCTTGCAGCCATGTAACATTGCTTTGTGACCAATAGTGACATCATCACCAATAATCAATGGATGCCCATCAGGATTTGCCGCAGACTTACGGCTTACATGTAATATGCTGCCGTCCTGCACATTACTGCGTTTACCTATGCGTATCTTATTTACGTCACCGCGCGCAGCAACTAATGGCCAAACACTCGCGTCATGGTCTAATTTAATGTCACCAACCAGCACTGCAGACTCGTCAACATAGACGTTATCAGCTAAATCAGGGTGTATTCCTTGGTAAGTTCTTATATTAGTCGACATAACAATCCTTATATATTCATGGTTTGTGACAGTATAATGCTTAAAAACTAGCTGGTCAGGCTAAATTATCCGCAAACAAGCCGAAAATAACAAATAACCTTGAAAAAGGCCTTGCGCAAAAACGTGTGGTGCCTATAATGCGCATCCACTGACACGGCAGACAGCGCAAGCGGTTACTGAGTCAGGTTGAATTAAGTGCTTCAAAACACTGAGTTCAAGGTGAAAAGAAAGTTTGAAAAAACACTTGACGCCAACCCGGGAAAGCGTAGAATACGCACCCCAAGCCAACGACCTAGCGTCAACGGCCGCTGAATGAAAAATCGAAAGATGTTCATGTTAGCAACGTTCTTTAACAATCTAAACAAGAAATCTGTGTGGACATTCACAGGTATTGAGTTATTCGAAATTGTCTTCTGTTCTTCGGAATGTTGGCAATCAAAAAATTACAACTCAATGCAACGATGAGTGTTCATAGTAATATGTACAAACATTTAATTGATTCTTCCGAGTCTTTTAAATGAAATCAGAATTCATTGAGCCGAAAGCGTCGTTCTTATTTATAAGAGTGGGGTTTTCAAAAGAACTTTAATTGAAGAGTTTGATCATGGCTCAGATTGAACGCTGGCGGCAGGCCTAACACATGCAAGTCGAGCGGTAACACAAGGGAGCTTGCTCCTGAGGTGACGAGCGGCGGACGGGTGAGTAATGCCTAGGGATCTGCCCAGTCGAGGGGGATAACAGTTGGAAACGACTGCTAATACCGCATACGCCCTACGGGGGAAAGGAGGGGACCTTCGGGCCTTCCGCGATTGGATGAACCTAGGTGGGATTAGCTAGTTGGTGAGGTAATGGCTCACCAAGGCGACGATCCCTAGCTGTTCTGAGAGGATGATCAGCCACACTGGGACTGAGACACGGCCCAGACTCCTACGGGAGGCAGCAGTGGGGAATATTGCACAATGGGGGAAACCCTGATGCAGCCATGCCGCGTGTGTGAAGAAGGCCTTCGGGTTGTAAAGCACTTTCAGTAGGGAGGAAAGGTAATAGTTTAATAAACTATTACTGTGACGTTACCTACAGAAGAAGGACCGGCTAACTCCGTGCCAGCAGCCGCGGTAATACGGAGGGTCCGAGCGTTAATCGGAATTACTGGGCGTAAAGCGTGCGCAGGCGGTTTGTTAAGCCAGATGTGAAATCCCCGGGCTCAACCTGGGAATTGCATTTGGAACTGGCGAACTAGAGTCTTGTAGAGGGGGGTAGAATTCCAGGTGTAGCGGTGAAATGCGTAGATATCTGGAGGAATACCGGTGGCGAAGGCGGCCCCCTGGACAAAGACTGACGCTCATGCACGAAAGCGTGGGGAGCAAACAGGATTAGATACCCTGGTAGTCCACGCCGTAAACGATGTCTACTCGGAGTTTGGTGACTTAGTCACTGGGCTCCCAAGCTAACGCATTAAGTAGACCGCCTGGGGAGTACGGCCGCAAGGTTAAAACTCAAATGAATTGACGGGGGCCCGCACAAGCGGTGGAGCATGTGGTTTAATTCGATGCAACGCGAAGAACCTTACCTACTCTTGACATCCACAGAAGAGACCAGAGATGGACTTGTGCCTTCGGGAACTGTGAGACAGGTGCTGCATGGCTGTCGTCAGCTCGTGTTGTGAAATGTTGGGTTAAGTCCCGCAACGAGCGCAACCCCTATCCTTATTTGCCAGCACGTAATGGTGGGAACTCTAGGGAGACTGCCGGTGATAAACCGGAGGAAGGTGGGGACGACGTCAAGTCATCATGGCCCTTACGAGTAGGGCTACACACGTGCTACAATGGCGTATACAGAGGGTTGCAAAGCCGCGAGGTGGAGCTAATCTCACAAAGTACGTCGTAGTCCGGATCGGAGTCTGCAACTCGACTCCGTGAAGTCGGAATCGCTAGTAATCGTGGATCAGAATGCCACGGTGAATACGTTCCCGGGCCTTGTACACACCGCCCGTCACACCATGGGAGTGGGCTGCAAAAGAAGTGGGTAGTTTAACCTTCGGGAGAACGCTCACCACTTTGTGGTTCATGACTGGGGTGAAGTCGTAACAAGGTAGCCCTAGGGGAACCTGGGGCTGGATCACCTCCTTACCTATACGACTAACTCAATACCTAAAGTGCAGAGATGCATGTGAGTGTTCACACAGATTACTTGTTAACTTCTTCGGAAGTAGAGTGAAACACACCGCTTGCCGGTTAAGTGTTGTTCTTTAACAATTTGGAAAGCTGATAGTACTAACTAAAGGCGCATAGATGATGATTCGTTGTTATTGGTGTGATGATGTTAGTGCGAAAAACGTTAATGCGAAAGCATTAACACTTGAGTTCTCAAAACACTGTTTAAGTGTCTTGAATATTCTAAAAACTAAGGCGAGTCCACTTCCTGGTCGGAGGTGAGACAAGTAAAAACCAGCTGGTCATGATATGACCCAGATGTTCACGTAAGTGAAACTCATTTGGGTTGTATGGTTAAGTGACCAAGCGTATACGGTGGATGCCTTGGCAGTCAGAGGCGATGAAGGACGTAATAACTTGCGAAAAGCGTTGGCGAGCTAGTAATAAGCATTTGAGCTAACGATATCCGAATGGGGAAACCCAGCAGCATAAGCTGTTATCACTACATGAATACATAGTGTAGTGAGGCAAACCCGGGGAACTGAAACATCTAAGTACCCGGAGGAAAAGAAATCAACCGAGATTCCCCTAGTAGCGGCGAGCGAACGGGGATTAGCCCTTAAGTCTATGGGGTGTTAGTGGAATGTGTTGGAAAGCACAGCGGCACAGGGTGATAGCCCCGTACATGAAAACTAACCATAGATGAAAACGAGTAAGGCGGGACACGTGACATCCTGTTTGAATATGGGGGGACCATCCTCCAAGGCTAAATACTCCTGACTGACCGATAGTGAACCAGTACCGTGAGGGAAAGGCGAAAAGAACCCCTGTGAGGGGAGTGAAATAGAACCTGAAACCGTATACGTACAAGCAGTGGGAGCGGTTCTTGAGACCGTGACTGCGTACCTTTTGTATAATGGGTCAGCGACTTACATTTTGTAGCGAGGTTAAGCGAATAGCGGAGCCGTAGGGAAACCGAGTGTTAACTGCGCGTTTAGTTGCAAGGTGTAGACCCGAAACCGAGTGATCTAGCCATGGGCAGGTTGAAGGTTGAGTAACATCAACTGGAGGACCGAACCGACTTATGTTGAAAAATGAGCGGATGACTTGTGGCTGGGGGTGAAAGGCCAATCAAACTCGGAGATATCTGGTTCTCCTCGAAAGCTATTTAGGTAGCGCCTCGAGCGAATACCATTGGGGGTAGAGCACTGTTAAGGCTAGGGGGTCATCCCGACTTACCAACCCTTTGCAAACTCCGAATACCAATGAGTACTACTCGGGAGACAGACAGCGGGTGCTAACGTCCGTTGTCAAAAGGGAAACAACCCAGACCGTCAGCTAAGGTCCCAAAGTGTATGTTAAGTGGGAAACGATGTGGGAAGGCTTAGACAGCTAGGATGTTGGCTTAGAAGCAGCCATCATTTAAAGAAAGCGTAATAGCTCACTAGTCGAGTCGGCCTGCGCGGAAGATTTAACGGGGCTAAACATACCACCGAAGCTACGGGTGCATTTCATTAGAGATGCGCGGTAGAGGAGCGTTCTGTAAGCGGTTGAAGGTGAAGGGGTAACCCACACTGGACGTATCAGAAGTGCGAATGCTGACATGAGTAACGATAAAGGGAGTGAAAAACTCCCTCGCCGGAAGACCAAGGGTTCCTGTCCAACGTTAATCGGGGCAGGGTGAGTCGACCCCTAAGGTGAGGCCGAAAGGCGTAATCGATGGGAAACAGATTAATATTTCTGTACTTCCGCTAACTGCGATGGAGAGACGGAGAAGGCTAGGCTAGCGCGGCGTTGGTAGTCCGCGTTTAAGGTGGTAGGTTGATTTCTTAGGCAAATCCGGGAAATCGTACTTTAATGTACAGGCTGAGAGCTGATGACGAGTCACTAAGGTGATGAAGTAGTTGATGCCATGCTTCCAGGAAAATCTTCTAAGCTTCAGGTTAGCGGGAATCGTACCCCAAACCGACACAGGTGGTCGGGTAGAGAATACCAAGGCGCTTGAGAGAACTCGGCTGAAGGAACTAGGCAAAATGGTACCGTAACTTCGGGAGAAGGTACGCTCTTGTTGGTGATGAGACTTGCTCTCTAAGCTGACGGGAGTCGCAGATACCAGGTGGCTGCAACTGTTTATCAAAAACACAGCACTGTGCAAAATCGCAAGATGACGTATACGGTGTGACGCCTGCCCGGTGCCGGAAGGTTAATTGATTGGGTTATCTTCGGAGAAGCTCATGATCGAAGCCCCGGTAAACGGCGGCCGTAACTATAACGGTCCTAAGGTAGCGAAATTCCTTGTCGGGTAAGTTCCGACCTGCACGAATGGCGTAATGATGGCCACGCTGTCTCCAGCCGAGACTCAGTGAAGTTGAAATTGCGGTGAAGATGCCGTATACCCGCGGCTAGACGGAAAGACCCCGTGAACCTTTACTATAGCTTGGCACTGAACATTGAACCTACATGTGTAGGATAGGTGGGAGACTTTGAAGCTTGGACGCTAGTCTGAGTGGAGTCAATCTTGAAATACCACCCTTGTAGTTTTGATGTTCTAACTCTGGCCCCTTATCGGGGTTGAGGACAGTGCCTGGTGGGTAGTTTGACTGGGGCGGTCTCCTCCCAAAGAGTAACGGAGGAGCACGAAGGTTGGCTAAGTACGGTCGGACATCGTACGGTTAGTGCAATGGCATAAGCCAGCTTAACTGCGAGACATACACGTCGAGCAGGTACGAAAGTAGGTCATAGTGATCCGGTGGTTCTGAATGGAAGGGCCATCGCTCAACGGATAAAAGGTACTCCGGGGATAACAGGCTGATACCGCCCAAGAGTTCATATCGACGGCGGTGTTTGGCACCTCGATGTCGGCTCATCACATCCTGGGGCTGAAGTCGGTCCCAAGGGTATGGCTGTTCGCCATTTAAAGTGGTACGCGAGCTGGGTTCAGAACGTCGTGAGACAGTTCGGTCCCTATCTGCCGTGGGCGTTGGATGATTGAAGGGAGCTGCTCCTAGTACGAGAGGACCGGAGTGGACGAACCGCTGGTGTTCGGGTTGTCATGCCAATGGCATTGCCCGGTAGCTACGTTCGGAATCGATAACCGCTGAAAGCATCTAAGCGGGAAGCGAGCCCTAAGATGAGTCATCCCTAGAGCTTTAAGCTCTCTAAAGGGCCGTAGGAGACTACTACGTTGATAGGCAAGGTGTGTAAGCGTTGTGAGGCGTTGAGCTAACTTGTACTAATGACCCGTGAGGCTTAACCATACAACCCAGATGGGTTTTACTGATACGACTTAGTATTAGAATGAGGCGCTTAAACAGTGGTCATAAAATGCTCAATGCGTTTATGACATCAAGTACATTCGTGTACTTGTTGAACTCAAGACTCTTGATAGAGTAAAAGCAATCAGCTTTCCGAATTATTATTTAATGCATCAAGAATAGTGCGTTAGATAAACAAAATTTGTCTGGAAACCATAGAGCTGTGGCACCACCTGATCCCATTCCGAACTCAGAAGTGAAACACAGTATCGCCGATGGTAGTTTGGGGTCTCCCCATGCGAGAGTAGGTCATTTCCAGGCGCCTAATTGACTCGAAAGAGTAGTGATAAGCCCGTTACTAACGTAACGGGCTTTTTTACGTCTGCAATTTATAGTGTAGAGTTTGTTATTGGCCAAAACATGACAGCAGTTTGTCGAATATGCCCATGCGTCCCCTTCGGGGATAAAAGAGTAGGTCATTTCCAGGCGCTTAATTGACTTTAGAGAGTCGCGAAACAGCCCGCGATCATATAGCGGGTTTTTTTAGTTCAAAATTTGAGAGTACGGTGGTTGATAGCATCCATCATAGTGCAGACGATATACCCATGCGTCCCCTTCGGGGATAATCAAGAGTAGGTCATTTCCAGGCGCCTAATTGACTTGAAAGAGTCGTGACCTGGCGTGATAATCAGGTATTTTTACTTCTGCCATTTACTGACATGCAGGTCTATAACAATATTTACTTCAGTAAACAAGATGCAAATTTTTTTCACCAGAGTCATTACTGCTAATTCATGGTGACAATGTAAAATATTGTGGAAGATATCATCATTTTTTACATGATATGTAGTAGGTATAAGGCTTTATTGTTTTTTTGCGAGCAATTATTAATCTTGAAACCAAATTTCGGTATCTGAAAATTGATATAATCTATTGTTAACATAAGTTGATTTCGTCTGCTGTATATTCCTACCACTTTAACCTTATTGATAATATGCTAGTGGTTTGAGCTGTGTGCCATACTTCATCTGTGTAAATAAAATAACACTTATCCGTTAAACAAGTTAAAGTGTGTAGATCTATTTAAAGTGTTTAATAAATAAAAAGTTTTTATGTCGTATATGCTATTAGGATTCATAACTATTTCTTTACTTATTGATAAGATTACCGCTAGCATATCTTCATATATTTAATTGGGTGGGTCTATTTTGCCTCGGTTGCCAAAACTTTCTCTGTCTCTACTTGTTCCTGCATGTATCTTTATCCTTTACCTTGGCTTGGTATGTGGGGAGTATTTCTATGAGCATGCAGAGCTAAATGATCAGCTTGCATTAAGACAGTCAGAGCAAATACAGAAAGATTTATTTCGAATGCGGCATGTCGTTGAATCATCGCTGTTGACGCATGATTTAGAACGAATAGAGCAGGAGGTTGCTTTAGTTTCAACAGATCAAAACATGATGGTGTATGTGATACTTGATTCGAGTAGTGAAATTCAATTCGCTAATCATATTATTTGGCGAGAAAGTAATGCCACTAACGTGCTAGAAGGTTATTCTGTTGATTTACATAGAATTGTTATCACCAATAATAAACCTTATTTAAAGGTGAATTTGGACCGTTTATCGATTCAGGCTTACTATCCTCTTAATGCTAATTCTCGTTATAGTTATTCAAATTCTGTAGAGCTTATTTATCTAGAATATGACATTGCCAATATTTTATCAGAAGCGGTTGATAGTCTGTTAAAGCGCTTTATAGAGATATGGGGGATTGGTGCTCTATTGTTGTCTTTATTCTGTGTCATGTTGCATTATTTACTGATTAGACCGTTAACTCAATTAAGCCAAGCCGCTAAAAACCTCGACTCTCCTGATTTCAATACTGATATCGTGTGCACATCGACCGAACTAGTTAACTTACGCGATTATTTGAATCAGGTTAATGGCCGGTTATCTCGCAGTAAAAAACGCCTCAATGATGCAGAGCAACGTTGGCTTTTTGTGGTTGAGGGTGCTCGTAATGGTATTTGGGATTGGTGTATTGCTACTGGCGATGTGTTTGTTTCTGATCGTTGGAAAGATATCCTAGGTTATCAACCTTATGAGCTCGATAATGATTATTCTGTTTGGGAGTCGCGTTTACATCGTGATGATAAGGCGCAGGTATTAAATACCTTACAGAATTACATCAGTAATCAACATGAATATTATGAAAGTGTGCATCGTTTACGTCATAAAGATGGCCGATATATTTGGATTCTAGATCGTGGCAAAATAGTTGAGTGGGATGAATTAGGACGGCCATTACGAATTATCGGCACAATAACAGATGTTTCTGGTGATGTAAAAAGCCAACATATTACAACCGATAAACAGGGTCATAGTGGTCTTACGGATTTAATTAATCGTGATGTATTAGCCGATCAGCTCTATGATTTACAGGTTCTTAGCCGCAAGACTGGTCAGTTTTCTGCACTGCTTATGATTAATTTAGATAATTTTAAATTAATTAATGATGCTTTGGGTCATCAACTTGGTGATAGATTATTAATGCAGATAGCAGCACGCTTATCTGGCACATTTTCTAGTGCTGGTTTGGTTGCTCGACTTGGCGCGGACGAGTTCGTTATTCTAGCCAAAAATTTTGGTAATGAAATTGATCAAGCAAGTAAACGTGCATTAGCATTGGCAAGTGAAGTGAGGCAGTTAATTGGCCGCGGTTACACCATTTCAGATCAAAACTTATCAATTTCAGCTCGGATCGGATTAGTTGTTTTTGATGGTATTGAGTCATTAGAACCTCAAATATTATTGGCCCGTGCAGATAGCGCTCTGGAGCAAGCAAAAGATAGTCGCTCTAATGGTTGCGCTATTTATCAACCGGAATTAGACCAGAATCAAGTGCAACCATTCAAATTACAAAACGAGTTGAAACTGGCTATCCAGAACAAGCAGATGTCATTGGTTTATCAACCCGTTGTTGATCAGGCCGGGCAGCTCAATAGCATTGAAGTACTAATGCGTTGGTATCACCCACAGTACGGATATATTAGCCCTCGTAAGTTTATTGCGTCAGCTGAACTGTCTGATTGTATCTTTGAATTAGAGCTGTGGGCATTAGATCAAGTCTGTGAACTTATTCAAACACTGCAACAGGCAAATGCGACAGTTCCTTTAATGTCATTAAATGTATCTTCACGTCACTTTCATCAAGATCATTTTGTAAACGTAGTGATGAACCGAATCAATGCAGCACATGTCTCTCCTGCATTGTTTCAGTTCGAATTATCTGAAGATGTATTCGTGGTGAACGCAAATGTTGCCAGAAACAAAATAGCTGAGTTACAACGATTTGGTGTCAACATTGCGATGGATAATTTTGGTGGAGGTTCTTGCGCGGTCCATTTATTACAAGGTATTCGTTTTTCACAAGTGAAGTTAGCAGCTGTTTATATTGAGGACATAGAATATAACCCTGAAACCTTTAACATAGTGAATGCCATTGTTGAGTTTGCCACTAAGTTAAACTTCCCTGTAGTGGCTAAACAAGTCGAGAATAAGCAGCAACTCAATTTACTGACCCATGCAAAATGTACTTGGTTTCAAGGCTATATTATCAGCCGCCCATTAGCACATGACGACATTATTCAATTAATTAAGACACAGTTATCTTTGAGTGTTGTGCAATAAAGTCAATGGTATGAGATAGGGCGATATTACGCATGTTATCTTTTTCGATGAACACTTCGTGATATGCGCCTTCAATAATGACTTTATGGCAATGAGTACTTAGTGCTACGTTTTGCGCCTCATTGCAGACAATAGTGTCTCTTTCAGCTTGCAAAATTAGTATCGGAGTTTGGCTGTGCTTAGCGTAGTCAATGCATTTCTCCGCTGCATCCATTGCCTCTAGTAACCAATGGTTAGTCGGTGAGCCTAACTGTGCTTTAGTGGTTTCTTCAAAGATGTTGCGATAGTGCTTATAGCGTTGTTGGCTATGAGTGAGTCGGTTGCGTTTAAAGCTGTCTGGTTTGTAATGAGTTCCCCCTATTACAAATGTACTGTGTACTTTATTTGCTTCCAGACGATTAGTATCAAGCTTTTGTGCTAGCCACCGAATGATGGGTTTTGTAAACGGTAATCGAATACCAAACATTGGAGCAGAGAAGACTGCTGCCGTAAACGTATTTGGGTGTTGATTAATGTAATCGCTGGCAATGGTGCATCCCATTGAGTGAGCGATGATAAATAGCTCATCATGCTGTTGTTGGCGTACGACCTGCTCAATAAATTGAGTTAAATCCTCAGTGTAATCGGTAAAGTTGGCAACATAACCCTGATGTGGATTGTGTGTCAGCCGGTCTGATAACCCTTGTCCTCGATGATCTAAAGCGTAAACGCTAAATCCTTGTTGGTATAAATCAAACATCAATTCTTGATATTTTATATAGGATTCAACTCTGCCATTGCTTATCACGATTGCGCGCTGATTGTTTGGATGTTGGATCATCGCATAGGCAATATTTATACCGTCATCAGTACTGAAACTCGATTGGTGTACTTGTTGCCAAAAGTGTCGTTGCTCACTGGTATCGAGCTTTAGTTCTGATGAAAATTTCATGTAATGCATAGTTATTAAGCCAGCTCATTTATATCTAAAGTATTGTGTGTTCGATGTATTTATCTGTCTGATTATCAGGTACTTGCTTGTTTTATTATCGCCTTTTGGCTAGCAATAAACTCATCAACCATTTGTTCTAATACCGACATTGGGATAGAACCATTTTTTAAAATGGCATCATGAAACTTTCGGATATCAAAGTTTTTTCCTAATGCCTTTTCAGCCTTAGCCCGTAACCGTTTTATGGTTAATTCACCAATTTTGTATGACAACGCTTGGCCAGGCCAGGAAATATAGCGATCTATTTCAGTGGTAACGTTGTGCATTGAAAGTGCAGTATTACCGGCCATAAAATCTATCGCTTGTTGGCGGCTCCAACCTTTAGCATGCATGCCGGTGTCGACGACTAAACGCGCCGCACGCCACATCTCATAGGTTAGCCGGCCAAAGTTACTGTATGGGTCTTGATAAAACCCAGCTTCTAAGCCTAAATATTCTGAATATAAGCCCCAACCTTCACCAAATGCAGAGATATAACTGTAACGTCTAAAATTAGGTAAGTCAGTGAGTTCTTTATTGAGTGATATTTGTAAATGGTGCCCAGGTACTGCTTCGTGTAGGGTTAAGGCTTCAAGCTCGTATAGCGGTCGCTTATCTAAGGCGTAGGTGTTAACCCAATAATAGCCTGGCTCGTCGTCACGGTTTGAACCCGAGTAGCGCCCTGTGGTGTATTTAGGCGCAATTTCAGCAGGTACCGGTGCAATACCATAAGGTGTGCGCGGTAATTTGCCGAAATACTTAGGCAACATGGCATCTGCTTTTTTGGCAATAAATGCTGCTTCTTTAAGTAACTCATCAGCGGTTTTAGGATAAAACTGTGGATCCGTGCGTAAAAACATTAAAAAGTCCGCAAAACTGCCTTTAAAGCCAACACCTTTAATTACCTGCTCCATTTCTGATCTTATACGAGCAACTTCTTGTAATCCAAGTTGATGGACTTGTTCAGCTGTCATTGGCAGCGTGGTGTAATACTCAACTCTGTTTTGATAAAACGCAGCGCCATCTGGTAAAGCCGAAGCCGCGATGTCTATTCGTGCGTTGGGAATATACTCCTCAGTCATGAAATTATAAAACTGTTGGTACAGAGGAAGCACGATTTGTTCTACGGTTGTTTTGCCTTGTTGGGTCAGCGTATTTTTTTCTGTTGCGCTAAAATGGTCAGGATAGTGGGTAAACGGAGTAAAGTAGCCGCTGCTCTCAACCGGAACAATAAATGCGCTAATACTGTCTTCAAATCCATTCAGGGTGATTTTTGCTGGGGTAATACCGCTGGCTAAGCCTTGTTTGAGCCAATATGTTTGTTGGGCGAAATAACGTGGTAATTGTTCAAGTTTAGCTAAATAGTGCTGATAATCTTCAATACTATTGAAGCGAGCTTTAGCAATAGACGCAATATAAGCATGAAAACCACTTTCAGCTGTTATCGGTAAATAGTGGTCATGAAACCGATACATGTCGACTTCGTTTTGTAGCTGGTCTTGTAAAATCTTAGCATTGATGACATCTGATTTGGATAAGTTTTTCCGGTCAAGCTGCTTAAGTGTATGGAGAATTTTGAGCGTCTGTTGGTTCTTTTCTGCTAATGTTTCTGCAGATAAATCGTCAAGCTTTGCAGCTACTGATGCATCTCCTAAACTGGCGGCTAACTCCGGTGAGTAAGCTAAATTAACCGCCCAACTCTGGTCTATAATCGCTTGTAAATCTCTATCTATCTGCGTTTGTTGGCCAGTGATTGGGGTATCAACCTGAGTCGTGGTTGAATGGCTACTACAACCCAATAAACTTAACATTATCAGTGCAGGTAGGATCAGCAAGCGCATCTATAGTCCTTTATGGTTTAATCTGTTTGTTAGCATTAGAGTATGCCCGATTTAAGTATAAAAAACACATTCCAAATTAGCGTTTGCTTTTTAGTGTGGTAGATTCCAGAAAAAAACATTGGCCATCAGAATTTGTATAAATACATGTTAAACTGAATACGATTCTCTGACCGACAAAATTAAACTAATGGCAGGGTAAGTTTATAGGGGTTAATTATGATAGATAAAACCATTCCGTTGGTTGATTTGCATCGACATTTAGACGGTAATGTTAATGTAAAAACTATTTGGGAATTAGGCCACCAACACGGTATTCAGTTACCCGCTAATTCGCTAGAAGAGCTTGCGCCATTTGTGCAAATCCAAGGGAAAGAGAACAACCTAGTCGATTTTTTGAAGAAACTAGATTGGATGGTCGCGGTATTAGCTGATCTAGATGCTGTAAAGCGTGTTGCTTATGAAAATGTTATTGATGCAGCATCGCAAGGGTTAGATTACGCTGAATTGCGCTTTAGCCCTTATTACATGGCGATGAATCATAATCTGCCCATTGAAGGTGTCGTTGAAGCCGTTATCGATGGTGTACGTGCAGGTGTAAAAGAGCAGGATATTAGCGTTAACCTCATTGGTATTATGTCGCGTTCTTTTGGACAAGAAAAATGCCGCTTAGAACTTGAAGGCATACTTGCTCATCGTGACAGCATTGTGGCGATGGACTTAGCCGGCGATGAACTTGGTTTCCCAGGCGATTTGTTTACTGAGCACTTTAAGCGTGTTCGAGATGCAGGGCTACAAGTTACCGCTCATGCTGGTGAAGCCGCGGGTGCTGAAAGTATGTGGCAAGCCATTAACGTACTGGGTGCAACCCGAATTGGGCATGGCGTGAATGCGATTCATGATCCGAAGTTGATGGAGTATTTGGCCAAGCATCGTATTGGAATTGAATCATGTCCAACTAGCAACTTACATACGTCTACCGTTCAAGATTACGATGTTCATCCACTGCGTAAATTTATGGATGCTGGTGTATTAATTGGTCTTAATACCGATGACCCAGGAGTGAGTGCTATTGATATCGCTCATGAATATCGTGTGGTTAAATCTGAAATGGGTTTCAGTGATAGTCAACTGGCGACATTGCAACGTAATGGGGTTGAAATGGCCTTTATGTCTGACAGTGACCGCAAAGCGTTATACGCTAAAAAAGCGAAGTAAATGGCGAATGTGAGAAAAAATAGCCAGCAAATGCTGGCTATTTTTGTATTCTACTTTGCATAAACAGTGAGTTAAATAACCCTTGAAAACTGTTGCTGACGAGCTTTTTGACGATAATATACATCAAAGCACATACAGATATTTCGAATAAGTAGACGACCGGTCGTGCTAACGGTAAGTTTGCGGTCTGTGATATCAACCAATTTATCATTAATGAATGTTTGCAACAGTTTTAGATCTTCAGCAAAATATTCATCAAAGTTAATAGCAAACTTTTGTTCAATTTTATCCATGTCTAAATCAAAATGACAGATAATCTGTTTAATGACCGCGCGACGAATTTCATCATCGTGATTTAAGCTACAGCCTTTCCATAATGCATGACCATTAGCATCAATAGATTCGTAGTATGGACGAATATCTTTTTGATTTTGGGCATAGCAGTCGCCAATTTGGCTGATAGATGATACCCCTAACCCAAGCAAGTCACATTCTTCTTGGGTGGTGTACCCTTGGAAATTACGATGTAATTTGCCGGCATTTTGTAACTTTGCCAACTCATCATTGGGTTTGGCAAAATGGTCCATACCAATAAATTGATAACCCGCATCTGTTAACGATTCTATCGTTTGGCGAAGCATATCTAATTTCTGTTGTGGAGCAGGCATATCATGTTCTTTAATTTTACGTTGTGCAGCAAAACGCGATGGTAAATGTGCATAGTTAAAGACCGATAGACGATCAGGCGATAGCTCAATAATGCGTGCAATGGTTTTTGCAAAGGTTTCTGGCGTTTGCAGCGGTAAACCGTAAATTAAATCAACGTTAGTGGACACGAAACCGAGTTCTTTAGCTCTGGCAATTAAGTCGAAAATAAATTGTTCATCTTGCTCACGGTTAACGGCAATTTGTACTTCTTTATTAAAGTCTTGCACACCAATAGACACCCGGTTAAACCCAGCTTCTTTTAAGGTGTCTAACATGCTGAGTTCTATCTCTCGCGGGTCAACTTCAATTGAGTATTCACCCACGTCAGCAAAATTAAAGTGTTGTTTAATTAGTGCGGTCAGTTTAAGAATTTGTTCAGGGCTTAAAAATGTCGGTGTTCCGCCACCCCAATGCATTTGGGTTACAGTGTAGTTTTTGAATAATGGAGCGCGCTTAATAATTTCAGTGGCCAGATATTCAATGTATTGATCTGCTTTATGAGCATGGCGAGTAATAATTTTATTACAACCACAGTAGTAGCAAAGCTTGGCGCAAAAAGGAATATGCACATATAGCGACAGTTTGTCTGACTTACTGTTTTTAATAGATGTCAGTAGATTTTGCTCAGTAAAGGCATCGTCAAACTCTAGTGCGGTCGGGTAAGAAGTATAACGGGGACCGCTGTAATTGTACTTTTCGATCATCGACTGATCCCAACTAATCTGAGTGGGCTGCTTCAAGGCGTGTCCTCCGGGAGTAAATTAGCAACAGGCGAAGTATGCAATGTTCGTGATCAAATAACCTTGATCTAGGTTGTAAAAATGAATGTTGCCTATGGTGATTAGTGAGGTTTAGCGATAGCTGATATGAAATAATGACTAGACTGTGCAGCAGGTCACAGTTTGTGTTTGGCGATTATTTAGATAAGGCTGGCTTCTAGCCAAGGTTAAAACGTTGAGAGCCTAAATTGCGTGCCTTACCATCGTATCTTACTTCAGTAAGTTGTACTTTACCGCTGCGGTGTTTCAACACAATACTCGTTGAACGAGTGCCGTATTCTTCATGTTCGATAAAAATAGATGATAGACGTCGCTCCCACTCAAGACTGATGCCTGTTTGGGGTAAATCTTGATCTTTGGGTTGAGAAGTATCGCGCATGATATTGAGTAATTGGTCTATGCAAGGTGATTGCATTTGTTTGATATAGCTTTGTAGCTGTTGCTGACCTTTAGCCATTTTAGGCCATATATCATCCAGCGCACCGTTACTCACAGCATGAAAACCAGGCTTAAGCAAAGTAGTCGTTAAGGTTTTACTGTTAAAGCAATGGAGTTGATTGTGCTGTTCGAAGACTAAATTAAACGGATTGTAGTTAATCGAGTGTTCAGTTAACCATTGGCTATTGATGTGTTGTTTGGTTAGCGCGTCAACGACTAACTCTCCACGACTGCGTACGCCATCTTGCTGTTCGATTGCTCGAATATTGGTTAGCCCAGCAAATTGACCCTGTTCATTAATTCCTAACCAAGTACCGCCGGCTTGTTTATCTTGCCCAGCGATAATGATTGGTGTTGTTGCCCAGCGATAGGCGGGTTCGGTTGCTCTGTGATGAAATTCATCGCGGTTAGCACAGACAATTAAGGGATAATCCGGATGCGCCTCAACGGCAATAAATAAAATACACATGGCAGCCCCTTAAAAGTATCGACACCGCCATCATAACCTAATAAATCGATTATGATTAATGATGATGTTTATGTGTCGAAGTTGACTCGTGATGATGTGCAGCTTTGGTGTCTGAATGATGGCCATGGTCGTGGCTATGTGGTGTTGATTTTAGGTTGATCATCAAACGGCTTAAAAATTTTCGAGGTCCAAGTCGCAATAAGCTGGCGCCAAACAATAAAACGATTGCCACTAGACCAAGTATATTGGCCGCCTCAGGTAACTGTAATGTTAATGATGAGCTCAGAGTGAGTTGATCTGCCACCATTAATCCTACCAGTAAAATCCCGCCTAACATGAGTCCTTGTTTCCAATTCATTAACTTCAACTGGCCGATGCTGAGTACCGGCGCAGCGAGTAAAGTAAATGCCACTGCAATTTGGCTCCAACCACTGTAAGCCAAGGCAAGCGCCAAAATTACCGTGCCTAAATTACAAAAACGCATCGGTAAAAAGACTAATAGCAAAATAAATACCTGTAATGCGGGGTTCTCAAGCGGAACAGAGGGATGACCTATTAGGTTTGCTAATACTAAGCTAAGGATAATCCAGGGGGCACTTCGGTCGACTAATTGGCTAAAGCCAAAGTGCCAAGGTGACTCAGAAAGTGTTGGGTGCGGATCTGTTATATCAACTTTTGTCAGCGTCATTAGTGCCCCAATAGCTAATAGCCCCAATATTTGGTAAAGCGCAAACCAAGGGCCCAATAGTAATAAGGTAATTAACAATGCTTCAGGACCCGCTAGACGCTGCAACCAACGTAACCCTAGGGAAGGATGAGATGGGCGTAATCCAGCAGCAAACCTGGCGGTGGCGATAAAATAACTGCCTAATAAAATAGGAGAAATAGTCAGTAACCAACTAACGAATTGCTCTGAACCATGGTCTTTATGAGCGTGTTCATGGCCACCAGTATCCATCAGTAGCAGCAGGGCTAATAACCCTAAACCTAATAGGCTGCCAATGCCTGCTTGGTATTGATATTGACCTTGCTTGTCTTCTTGTTGATGACCATGAGGTTGATGCAATACCACGTGTAAAATGGAACCGGTAACAAAGGCTTGCAAGTAAACCGTGTTTTCAAGACTTAATTGAGTTAACAAATGTTCGCCAGCAAAGTAGCCGACGCTGGTTAATACCATCATTGCAGCTAAAACGGCGCTAGCCCATCGAGTGCCAACTTGAGGTTTGAGTAACCACCAAATAGCGACGCCAACAGGTAGGCGGTGCATGATCACGCCTAAGGCTAGAAGTGTCGAATTGCCCTCTTGTTGTGCCAATACCATCGCTCCACCGTCTGTAATGGTGTGCAGTAATAGTCCGCCAATGCCGAGTGTGAGGGTGATGTTGTGGGTGATTTCTGAATATCGATGAAACAGTTTTTCACTGGCTGTCGGGCCCCAAACGCCAAGCATGACAAACAATAGCGTGATAAACCCACCATGCTCCAACAGTTCTGGCAAAATATGAATGAGCACCAATCCGCCAAGGGAGACGAATATAAATCCATCTAGGCCTTTTTGTAATCCGCTACCTGATGAAAAGAAGCGATAAAAAAGTGGCCCAAACAGCAGTGCAATACAGCTAGCGATTAGATAGAGCATGTTATCCAGAAATAAATCGAAAAAAACAACGCAGTATACCATTTTAAACCAGTATTGTAGCGTGTGAATATCTCAAGCTGAAAAATTTACTTAGAACCTATAGAGAATGCAGATCTAGTCATTGACGTTAAAGCCAAAAACCTTTTTCGGGTCATCACTTTGGCAAGCGTATGTGGCTATTTTTGATGAGGCATTATTCACTATTTTTAACAACTAACGCCTTGTAATCATCAATAAACTGGCTGTTTTCATCGCTTATGTTACTGCGTTGGGTATACAATGTAGCCCATATTTTGTTAATTAAAAGATTGTTGTCCATGGATATTTTTTCTGCAGCCGTCATGTTGTTCTTGATTATGGATCCGCTGGGTAATTTACCTATATTCGCTTCCATACTGCGGCATATTGATCCCAAAAAACGCCGTAAAGTCTTAATCCGCGAACTGCTGTTTGCGTTGGTTATCATGTTGTCGTTTTTGTATGCTGGTGAAGCTATTCTTAACTTTCTGAACTTACGTTCTGAATCCGTAAGCATTGCGGGCGGCATTATCTTGTTCTTAATCGCGATTAAAATGATCTTCCCTTCGCCGGGGGGCGTGGCTGGATTAGCTGCTGGTGAAGAGCCTTTTATTGTTCCGATGGCTATCCCGCTAATGGCTGGTCCATCTATTCTAGCGGCCTTGATCCTATTGGCGCACACAGATAGCAGCCGCATGACCGATTGGACTATTGCGTTGGTCTCAGCATGGGGCATGAGTGCCGTTATTTTAATGTTCTATAAGTTGTTTACTCGTATCCTTGGTGAGAAAGGCTTAATCGCGGTAGAGCGACTCATGGGGATGGTATTGGTGATGATATCAGTACAAATGTTACTGGATGGAATATCAAATTATATCAACTCCACGGTGAATTAAGCTAAATTGTTATAGATAAGCATTGCGCTAAGTAACTGCAGTAAGCCGACTTAACCGAGTCGGCTTGCTGCTTTTTGACGCTGGGTCATTAGCCATTTGTATTAATTTTTAATCGAATAGATTTATTTACATTAAAGAATGTCTAATTTAATTGTAACCCTGTGGTTGCAACTGTTAATGTCATGTAATTATTGTTTGGGGTGAATTATGAAATATATTATCGTCATGTTGGGGCTTGTTTTTATGACCTTGCAAGGGTGTCAAAATCAGTCAGCAGCATCAAAGGTAGACGAACAAGCAGCCACTGTAGTGGTAACCAAACCATTAATTAAAGATTGTGGTCCAAGTGCGATGCCACCTTTACTTGATCGCACCAAATTAACTGAAAATTTGCGCAAGAAAGGGCTCATCACCGCGGACATGGATCAAGCACAAATAGATAAAATTGTTGCTGATTATATAACTAAACGCCAAAAAGCATTTGAAAAATGCCATAAACCAACACCAAATACAGGTAAGTCGTAATGAGTAAGTTGACTAAATATCAAGGGTTAGCCGTTTCATCTTTATTGCTTGCATGTAGCAGCATGGCTGTTGCTGCTCCACAAACAGGCACTCCTGCTGATGCGGGGCTAATTAATGAACAACAAGTGTTGTATTGGTTAATTAAACGTGGCGAAGTGAGTGTTGATGCCAGCGAAGCTGAAAAACAAGCTGCTGTAGATGCTTTTGTAAGCCGTGGTCGAAATGCTACTTTTAAACCTGCTGCCATTGAAGTGAAAGCGGAACAATTACGCATTAAACGCTCAGCGCAAAAAAACACTAAAAGTGTTCAATATGCCGCAGCAAATAACAAAGTTTTAGCCGATCAAGATATTACTAAAACGGTAAAGGTGTTAGCTGTGCTGGTGGACTTTCCTGATTTACCTCACGATGCTAACCAGCTTGAGGTGGGTGATACTGACATGTATTACAGCAGTTATCCTGCATCACATTATCAGCAACTGCTATTTTCAAAAACCGGTTTTACAGGCCCAAGTAATCAAACGCTGCAATCGGCACATCAGTATTTTCAGGCGGTGTCCGGCAATAGTTTTTATTTTACAGGTCAAGTACAAGACTGGGTTACCGCAGACAATAATGCCGCTTATTATGGTGGCAATGACTCCGATGACAATGATAATGCGGTACCCGAGCTAGTAAAAGAAGCCGTCACCAAAGCAGTAAGCGGTATGAGTGATACTGAACTTGAAAGCTATGATATTGAAGACCCTTTCGATATCGATGGCGACGGTAATTATGATGAAGCAGACGGTATTATCGATCACGTGATGCTGTTTCATTCAAGCATCGGTGAAGAAGCTGGTGGTGGAGTATTGGGTGAGGATGCCATTTGGTCGCATCGTTTTTATGTCGATTCAAATACCAATGGTTATATTATTCCTGGTCGCTCCCTTAAGGTATTCGGTTACACCGTGCAGCCAATCGATGCAGCGGCTGGAGTATGCACCCACGAGTTTGGTCATGACTTAGGCTTACCAGATGAGTACGACACCACTAATAGTGGTGATGGTTCACCTGTAGGTGCTTGGTCGTTGATGTCTGGCGGTAGCTGGACGGGTAGCATTGCTGGTGCTCAACCAAGTGGATTTAGCCCGTATGCAAAATCTTTCTTACAGCAAAAATACAAGGGTAAGTGGGTTAATGAGCAGCATATATCTCTGGCCGATTTAACCAGTAGCGGTACCGCTGTGCAACTTAACCATGCCGTCAATACTGATGCCGTAAACCAGCTATCTATAGCACTACCCGCTGAGGCTGTTGCTTTTAAAGCACCACTAACGGGTCAATATCAGTATTATTCGGGTCAGGGTAATATGATCAATAATGCCATGTCATTTGATGTGACCTTACCATTAGATACGCCATTAGCATTATCATTTCAAGCCCATTGGGATATTGAAGACGATTATGATTATGTGCAGGTGTTGGTTGATAGCGTTGCTATAGAAGGTAACTACACAAATAGTACAAATCCAATTTACCCTACGGTAAAACACTCTATTAGCGGTAAATCGAGCGACATTAGTACCGCTTATGGAAGCGATGCCTGGGTTGATCTAATATTTGATTTGAGTGCATATGCCGGTCGTGATGTGCAAATCAGCGTGGTCTATAAAACCGATGAGGCCGTTGGTGATTATGGTATGGCGATTGATGATATTCAATTAACTAATCAAGGCACGGCATTTTATATCGATGGCGCCGAATCAAGCGGCATTGCAACGCTATCCGGTTTTAGCCGAATTGAAGACAGTCTTGCTGGTAAAGCGAGACGTTACATTGTGCAATTACGCAGCCACCAAGGTGTAGACGCTGGGCTGGTTTATGACAAGTACGAACCCGGTGTATTGTTATGGTTAGAAAACTTTAATCAAACCGATAACAATGTGTCAGAACATCCTGGAAAAGGGTTAATTGGCGTGGTCGATGCAGACCAAAATTTGATTGGCAGTCAATCTACTGATGTGCAAATTCGCGATGCAGCATTTAGCTTATTTGCTCAAAGTACATACAGTGGTGATAGCCACTTAGCCGCCGAGCCGCTATTTGACGACAATCGTGATTACAGCGCGCCGCTAAAACCACAGGCTGGGCTGATATTGCCTGAGTTAGGCCTAACCATGCAAGTCACAGAGCAAGCAACAGACAGCAGTACTGCAACCGTTGAATTTGCTTTGTCTGACAGCAGCGTGCTACCACCGGTGACACTTGTCGCCGACATTAATGCACAAGCAACCGGTGCAGATGTTAGTTTTAATGTGGTCGTGAGTGGCGGCACTGATTACACTTATACATGGTCGTTTGGCGTGAATAATGCCACCAGTACCGATACTGCCCCTAGCTATACTTATTCCACATCGGGTGATTATAACGTCAGTGTGATTGTTACCGATGGCGCGGGTAATACCGTGACAGCAACTGAAGTCGTCCGAGTGGTTATTCTGCCAATAGCTGCTTTTACTTTATTACCGACTAACTTAACTGTGGCTCTGACAAACACCTCCAGCCAAGGTTTTGGTAACTTGACTTATCAATGGAATTTTGGCGATAGCAATACTAGTACCGCTCAAAACCCAAGTCATACCTATACAGCCGCTGGCAGTTATACTATTACCTTAAAAACCACAGATTCTCAGGGTAACGAGTCGACAGCCAGTCAAACAATCACAGTATCGTCGCCAATAGTGGCAGTGACTACCCCAACCACAACCACAACAGATAGTGGCAGTGACTACCCCAACCACAACCACAACAGATAGTGGTAGTAGCGGTGGTAGTTTGGGGTGGTTAAGTGTATTAATGCTCGGTCTATTGGGCTATCAGCGCAAACGAGTTTAATCTCTCGTAGCAAACAACAGAAACGCCCATAAGGGCGTTTTTTATTTTGATTACTGAGTTAGGTTTACAAGATGCTGAG
The DNA here is from genome assembly GCF_010092445.1 of Shewanella sp. Arc9-LZ. Taxonomy (NCBI): domain Bacteria; kingdom Pseudomonadati; phylum Pseudomonadota; class Gammaproteobacteria; order Alteromonadales; family Shewanellaceae; genus Shewanella; species Shewanella sp. Arc9-LZ. The sequence continues at coordinate 62,999 of NZ_CP048031.1, forward strand.
TAGCATTAACCTTAAGTGCTTTGATTGATATAATCGACAGCCGCAGGCAGAAATATTTCGCTAACAATAAGCTGTGAACCGTGCAAGTTAAAGTAACGTCTACGCCCCCATAAACTACTGTTAACCTGTTGATTTAAGCTGGTGGCTAGTGCTGCTAAACGGCCACAGGTTTCAAACTGAGCGACTTCAATATTGCCGGGAGTAATGTCTGGGCTATTAAACAATAACTCACCTAAAGGTCGGGTGCCAAGGCGAGTAAAATCATTCTGTTGATTGCGAATCTGTTTATCATCAGCATTTTGATTATTAGGGGATTGAGTGCCTAAAATAGTCTGTGGGATCAGTGTGCGGGCAAATACCCAAGGGGTGCCGTCAAGACACAATAATACTTCGCGGACCCAAACAGGGTTAGTTTGAGCAGGAAATTCATCTGCTAGAGGCTCAAGTAAATGCTCGCCTAACACTTTCACTTCAAAGTGTTTGCAGTGTGTCTTGAGGCGCTGGGTCAAACTTCCGGTTGCTAATAGCCACTCTTTAAGTTGGCTATGAGGCAATGAATCGATCTTTTGTGGCGAAAACCAATGAATTGATTCACCATAAGGAAAGCTAATACTGGTCACGTTCATCTAAAACTCGTTACAATATATCTCAACGGCAGTAGTCTATCATGTCAAAGATGAGCAAACACTCTTAGGGAGTGGGCACGATGGCTTATTTAATTAACGTTCCACATTGAAAGGGTGTCTCTCACTATGAAAAAATTGGTTTCAACGTTAGTTATGCTGTGTTGTTTCGCATTTAATGTCCATGCAGCTGATGAACCTGCCCTCGAAGATTATGCTTATTACGGTTTTGAACCAGACATTGTGACTAACTATATTTCTAACCGTAAAAAGTTAGGTTTTGTTAAAATCAGTGTCGAATTGATGGTAAAAGATCCGAACGATTTAATGAGCTTAGAACATCATGATCCTTTATTACGCTCGGCCATTGTTGAAATTTTGGGTAATCAGTCAGAAGAAAAGGTTAAATCCTTATCTGGTCGTGAAGAGATCCGCCGTGAATGCTATGAGACGGTCAACCGCCTTATGGAACAAGAAGTCGGTCGCTCTATTGTGGTTAACTTATTATTTACTAAATATTTATACGATTAATGACCCGTTCAACGACGCCTCCGATGCGAGCCAAGCATAATGCAGCTAAGCGCTCGCCAAGCCGACCCGCTACCAAGGTTAATCCTGTTTCTGTGAAGCCTAACAAGCCAGTGTTATCAAAATCATTGCATCCGCGTAATGCCCATCTACAGGGTTATGACTTTGCTGCATTGATCGTTGCTATGCCAGCACTAGCCGCTTTTGTTCGGCCAAATCCTTATGGTAATCCTTCCATTGATTTTGCTGACCCAAAAGCGGTAAAAAGCCTCAATGCAGCATTATTGCTGAGCGAATATCATATTAACGGTTGGGATATTCCTGAAGGATATTTATGCCCGCCAGTACCTGGGCGTGTGGACTATTTACATTACATTGCTGATTTATTAGCGGTTAAAGGCAAAGTAGTCAAAGGGGCAAGTATTCGAGGGTTAGACATCGGCACTGGTGCCAATGGAATTTATCCATTGCTGGGTATTCAAACCTACGGTTGGCAATTTGTGGCGTCCGATATTGATCCAGTCTCAATCGATAATGTTGCTAAAATTGCCCAGCAAAACGCCCAGATTACCACTCATTTACAGTTAAGATTACAGCCGCAACCTGAGCATATATTTAAGAATATCATCGCTGCAGATGAACGGTTTGATGTCACCTTGTGTAATCCACCGTTTCATCGCTCACTCGCTGAAGCTTCCGAAGGTTCATTACGGAAAGTCAAAAATTTAGCCAAAAGCCAGCAACAAAAACATGGTCAACAATCGCGTAAGTTAGCGGTTAGTCAGGCTAAACCGACGCTTAATTTTGGCGGTCAAAAAGCCGAGTTATGGTGTGATGGTGGTGAGCAAAAATTCTTAGCCAACATGATCAAGCAAAGCCATGATTATGCCAACCAAGTGCTATGGTTTACGTCACTCGTGTCAAAGTCGGACAATCTCAAACCTTGTTATCAACTACTTAAACAGCTTAATGCTGTGGAAGTCAAAACCATCGAGATGACACAAGGTAATAAAACGACCCGTATTTTAGCGTGGAGCTTTTTAACCCCAGCAATACGCCAACAATGGGCCACATTACGTCCTTAATCTTTAGTGGCATCAAACTCAATCGTTTCACTGCCGTGATACACCAAAAAATGTCGCCCTTTAGCACGAGCTATCAAGGTAATGCCCATTTGTTTGGCCAAATCTAGGCCCATTTGGGTAACGCCACTGCGTGACAACAATACTGGTATGCCCATTTTGGCGACTTTGATGACCATTTCTGATGTTAATCTGCCTGTAGTATAGAAAATCTTATCGTGTCCCGTTTGCTGATCTAACCACATATCTCCCGCCAACGTATCAACGGCATTGTGGCGGCCAACATCTTCAACAAATGCTAAAATTTGTTCGTCTTGGCATATTCCGCAACCATGCACAGCGCCGGCATTTTTGTAGGTTTCATTATAAGCATTGATATTGCCGAGTAAGGCATAAATAGTCGATTGTTTGAGTGATGGAGTAGGTAAATCAATCTCATCCAAGCCTTGTAAAAATCCACCGTAAACAGTGCCTTGGCCACAACCAGACGTCACTGTTTTTTCGGCCAATTTCTGCTCAATATCTTCAGATATCTCTTGGGTTATCACCGCCGCTGAACTGACTTCCCAATCAACGATAACCGACTCTAATAGACTTAACTCGCTAATAAACCCCTGGTTTTTTAAGTAGCCAATAGTGAGTGACTCTGGTTTAGCCCCCAATGTCATTAAGGTTACGATAGGACGCCAATTTAAATATACGGTTAATGGTCGTTCGCAAGCGACAAATTTATCGACGACCTGGCCTTGTTCGTTGATGGCTTTAACTGCAATGGTGAGCGGAACCTGCGTGTTGGTTTTAACAAACTTTATTGCATTGCGCTGCAAAGATGTGGCTGAAACAGATTGAGTCATAAGCGAGATAGCCTCTTAGTGGGTCATTCATAGATTGAAAGAATAGGCAGAGTTTGCCTGCTTCAACACCTGATGATCATAGCAATTATTATTCCCTAAACTGAAAACAACTTGTCTAAGCGTGATCTGGCGCAAATCTTCACAAATTCAATGAATTTGGCGCGTATTAATGTCCCACCTAAAATTGCACTGTGGACATATTGTCCTATTCTTAAGAGGGATTTCGGGATCTAGTTCAAAGTTAATTTTACTTTTTAGTTGGCATCATTTTTGCTCCTATTTTAGTTATAAACAAATCAATCAAGTGTATTTCAATACACATATTCATGTCAGAGGTAAGCATTACCATGCAACACACCGACACGATTTGGCCAATGTATGTTTCATTGAAAAAGGTTCAAACCCAAGTAGGGCGCTGGACATCTGTTCGCTGGGAGCTGGATCAAATGGTTCCAGCAACAGAGCAGCAACCAGACAATTCTGTTTTGGTGCCACTGGAATTGTACAAAGATCAACGTGGTAGTTATCGCATCAATCTCGATATGGATAATGCAACACTCTTTATTGTGTGCGATGAATTGATTGATGGCACATGGGTGCCTGCGATGATCTCTGCCGATCAACACGTGAGTGCCGGTTGCCTAGAGTCAGATACACCAGTGCTCAATATTCCCATGCCTAGTGCCATTGCCTGTTGGATAGAGGCATTCATCACTCGTCACGGCGAAGTGGAAATCAGCGCTCATAGACGCAAGCATGTTAACCGCCGTAAAAATGAAGGGCCGAGCGCGAATCGCTCTGGAAATATGCAATGAGCGATAAAGCAGAAGGTCTTCTTAACCGTTGGGAAATTAGGCGTCAGCGGGTTGCTGAAGAGGCTAAACAAGAAGAGTTGTTGCAACAGGCACAAGAAAAGCCTGATGACTTCAACATACTAACAGCTGAACCAATCGAAGACGTTAGCGTTATAGATGCGGATGAGGTGGCAGAGCCAGAAGTATTACCAGACCCAAACTCGATTGAAGTAGGTGGCAGTTTTGCCCGCTTTATGGCCAAAAGTGTCGACCCAACGACTAAAGCTGCTGCGCTACGAGCATTATGGAAACAGCCACAATATGGTCATATCGATGGGCTGCTTGAATATGCATTGGATTATACCAATCAACCGCTATTGTCAGCGGATGTATCTGCAGAGTTGGCCAGTAAAGTGTTTCGATATGTCATTGAAAAAGAAAAGCCTGAGCCAGAGATTGATGCTGACTTAGCGCCAACTGACATAGCCGATCCAGTTGAATTCGCATCAAACGAATTAGTACCAACCGAATTAGCTGAACAAACCGAAGAAACCGACTCGATAGCCGAAGAGGACTCAATCGATTTAGCCGATAATGATGCAACAACGATTGCGGCGTTATCGCAAGCAGAACAACCGCTTTACCAGGATGATGATCTGCTAAAGCAAGCTGTCGCCAGTGATGAGGCGAAAGCGTAATAACGACACCGTCACCAGATGAATATGACATAAATAAAAGTCGTTAGTTACAGATTTAGAACAAGTTAATGTCAATCTATTACGTGCAATAAGCGTGAACAGTGAACTGAGCTATCACTGTTAATGAGGTATAAAAACCGATAATTGGGAACGCAATGAGTATAAGAAAAAACCAGCCACAGCTGAAACAAGCACGACAACAGGTGATGGCGAATACGCAGATTTTGCAAAATTTAATTCCGCCCACTGTTAGCTATACCACCCAGGGGCATGTGCTTATTATTGGGCCTGAAGATCTCGCGCGTTTAGCTGCGGACAAATTGTCCACAATGGCAAGCCGAGTCATTTTAGCCAATGAAGCGATCACTAACCAAGATGAAACTCACCTTGAAGCGGTGATGAATGCAGCCACTGATGTCGAAAGTTATTACAATAAATTGGCCAGCGTAAAAGGTTTTTTAGGCCAGTTTCAGGTCAAAGTTGAAGGTGAAAGCGGTATTAGCGAACTAAGCGTGGTCGCCATACGCCAAGCGCACTTTGATATTGTGCTCGATTTAAGCCACAGCCCATGCATTAACCTTGAAATGCTTCCTCCTGGTTACTTTTATGTCGGCCAAGACAGCGATTTACTTGCCGATGCGATTGCCAGTATTCCAGAGTTAATAGGTGAGTTTGATAAACCGCGCTATGTCCGAGTTAACAGCGATATTTGCGCTCATGATAAACACGGTTTAAACGGTTGTAATCGTTGTTTAAACTTTTGCCCTGCTGATGCCATTAGTAGCGTTGCACATAAAATTGAAATTGACCCTTATCTTTGTCATGGCGCAGGCAGCTGTACTAATGCATGCCCAACTGGGGCGCTAAGCTATGATTTACCAACCCCAGCCTCACTGCATACTTACCTCGAAAAGTTAATTAGTCGTTATCGTCAAGAAGCGCAAACTGCCCCAGTAATATTATTTCATGACAATGAAGCTGGCGCAGAATGGATTAACGAGCAGCTAAGCGGTGACGTGTTACCTGTTGCAATGGAAGAGATCACTGTAGCAAGTATTGATCATTGGTTGGCTGCATTAGCCAATGGTGCACGCGAAATTTTAATTCTACACACTCCGGTTACGGCACCAACATTACTGCAAATGCTTAAAGGTGAGTCTACATTAGCAAATCGCATACTCGACCAAATGGGACAGCCACAACGGATTCGTTTAATTACCCCGTCAGAGCTAACCCAGTTAGATGAGGCGCTAGCCATTAGTTTAGCTTGGCCAGTGATAATGCCGATGACCTTGAACGCTATCGAACCTAATACCAATGTAAAACGCAATATTATGTTCCAAGCGATTGACCACCTAAATGGTCAAGCTGCAGGTGTTGATGACGTGTTAACCATGGCGAATATTCCCTACGGTATGGTTAGCATTAACAGTGACAAGTGCACATTATGTTTGTCGTGTGTGTCAACGTGTCCAACCCAAGCGTTAAAGGATGGCGGCGACGCTCCTGCTCTTAAATTTGTTGAGCAAGATTGCGTCCAATGCGGTTTATGTGAAGCGGCCTGTCCCGAAAACGTCATTAGTTTACTACCTCAAATCAACTTCAATCAGTCTGCAAGACAACAAGTTCAAGTATTAAAACATGAGCCTCCGTTTGAATGTATTCGATGTGGTAGTGAATTTGCCACCCAATCTATGGTGAAAAAAATAATTGAGATGGTAGGTGAACATAGTGCGTTTAGCGCCAATATTGAACGTTTGAAAATGTGTGGCGATTGCCGTGTAAAAGACATGTTTGAAGACATCCTTGACGATCCAGAAAAGCAATTGCAATAAGAGATCTCCTATGACAGAAACAGGAAGACAAGTAAGTGAAAATGATCAGTTAAGAGCCGATATATATCAGTTGCTGGCTGCGTTATTTCGTCGCCAACCCAATACTGAGTTATTACAGTTTTTAGCTGGTTTAGAGGTAGAGGCCGAGGATGGCAATACCATGAGTCAAGCATGGAATGCGTTAAAACTGGCAGCAGAAAATAGTGATACCAACACCCTAGAAGATGAATACTTTGCCATTTTCTTAGGCGTAGGCAGTGGTGAGATTATGCCTTATGGCAGCTGGTTTATGACTGGCTCTTTAATGGATAAACCCTTAGCGGCATTGCGGAGTGACTTGATGCTACTAGGCTTTGAACGTGAAGAGAATGTTAAAGAACCAGAAGATCATGTCGCTGCATTATGCGAAGTCATGGGCTGCTTAATTTTAGAAGCACCAGGTTACCGTCAATTAGCGTTTTATCAACGCCATATTGGCAGTTGGATTATACGTTTTTGCGATAATTTGGCTAAAACACCTAGTGCTAATTTTTACCTAAACGTCGCGCAATTAGCTAAAGCATTTTTTACCGCTGAAGCCAATGAATTTGAACAACTGAGTTTGGATATTCCGGTGAATTGTCCAGGTAGTGCTGACTTAGATCCGCTTGAAGAAGAGGTTGTACAAATTAACTAAACTGGATGACGGCTTATTTAGCCCCATCTTTATTTTAACAAGGAGACCATATGAAAAAGCAAGCTTCCGACATGGGTCGTCGTCAAATGCTCAAAGCATTAGCGCTCGGCAGTGCGGCAGGTGCTGTGGCCAGTGTCAGTGCACCCGCACTTGCTCAAGTCACTAAACCGTCTACAGAAGAGCCTACGGGCAATAACTATCGCGAAACTGAGCATATTCGCAATTACTATGCTTCGTTAAGCAAATAACAAAGGAGAGTGTGTGATGCGATTAACCCGCAAAACAGACACGGCCACTAAAGCTGAAAAGTCAGGCCTAGGTCTTAACCGACGTCAATTCCTCAAGTCTGCCAGTTTGGCGACCGGTGGTATTGCAGCGGCTTCAATGCTTGGCGCAGGTATGATGCGTAAAGCAGAAGCTAAAGATGTACCGCACAATGCACCTACCGAAATAAAACGAACTATTTGTTCACATTGTTCAGTAGGTTGTGGTGTGTATGCTGAAGTTCAAAATGGTGTGTGGACAGGGCAAGAGCCTGCGTTCGATCATCCATTTAACCAAGGTGGACATTGTGCTAAAGGCGCAGCATTACGTGAGCATGGTCACGGTGAAAAACGCTTAAAATACCCAATGAAGTTAGAAGGTGGTAAATGGAAGCGTCTATCATGGGATCAAGCCATCAATGAAGTAGGCGACAAAATGGAGTCGATTCGTCAAGAGTCTGGTCCTGATTCAGTTTACTTTATGGGTAGTGCTAAATTTTCAAACGAACAAGCTTATATGTATCGCAAATTAGCAGCAATGTGGGGCACGAACAACGTCGATCACTCTGCTCGTATTTGTCACTCTACCACGGTAGCCGGTGTTGCAAACACTTGGGGCTACGGTGCGCAAACTAACTCGTTTAACGACATCCGCAATTCAAAATGCATGATGTTTATTGGTTCTAACCCATGTGAAGCTCACCCAGTGGCGATGCAACACATTTTGATTGGTAAAGAACGCGGTGCCAAAATCATCGTAGTTGATCCACGCTTTACCCGTACAGCGGCTAAGTCTGATGAATATGTCCATATTCGTCCAGGTACTGACATTCCATTTATTTATGGTCTGTTATGGCACATTTTCGAAAACGGCTGGCAAGATGATTCATTCATTTCTCAACGTGTATACGGCATGGAACGTATCAAAGAAGAAGTGAAAAAATACACTCCAGAAGAAGTCGAACACATTGCCGGTGTGCCAAAAGCACAAATGTACCGTGTTGCTAAAATGATGGCAGAAACTAAGCCAGGCACAGTCGTGTGGTGTATGGGTGGGACTCAGCATCACATTGGTAATGCTAACACTCGTGCTTACTGTATTTTACAGCTTGCCCTTGGCAACATGGGTATCGAAGGCGGTGGAACTAACATTTTCCGTGGTCACGATAACGTACAGGGTGCGACTGACTTTGGTTTGTTATTTGATAACTTACCAGGCTACTACGGCTTAACGTCTGGCGCATGGGACCATTGGGCTAATGTGTGGGACCTTGAACCAAAGTGGATCACCGAGCGTTTTGACCAAGGTGAATACCTAGGCCAATCTCCACAAACATCTGCGGGTATTCCTTGTTCTCGTTGGCATGATGGTGTGTTAGAAGACAAAACCAAGATTGCTCAACGAGACAATATTCGTCTGGGGTTCTTTTGGGGTCAGTCAGTTAACACCGAAACTCGCGGTCGTGAAATCCGTGAAGCACTGAATAAAATGGATACCATTGTGGTCGTTGATCCATTCCCAACCATGGCGGGTGTTATGCACGAACGCCAAGATGGAGTGTATTTATTACCTGCGGCAACTCAGTTTGAAACCTACGGTTCGGTTTCAGCCTCCAACCGTTCACTGCAGTGGCGTACGCAAGTTATCGAACCATTATTTGAGTCATTACCTGATCACACCATCATGTATAAACTGGCCAAAAAATGGGGCGTTGCGGACCAATTCTGTAAGCACATCAAGGTTAATGGCGATGAGCCATTAGTGGAAGACATTACCCGTGAATTTAACACCGGTATGTGGACTATTGGTTATACAGGCCAAAGCCCTGAGCGTTTGAAAATGCACCAAGAAAACTGGGGTACATTCGACGTTAACTCACTTGAAGCACCCGGCGGCCCAGCTAAAGGCGAAACCTATGGTTTACCTTGGCCATGTTGGGGTACACCAGAGCAGAAACACCCTGGTTCTCAAATCTTGTACCGCACCGGACGTGAAGTGAAAGACGGTGGTGGTAACTTCCGCGCGCGTTATGGTGTGGAGCACGAAGGTAATAACATTCTTGCTGAAGGCTCTTTCTCAAAAGGCTCTGAAATTGAAGATGGTTACCCAGAGTTTACTGCCGACATGCTTAAGCAGCTTGGCTGGTGGGACGACCTAACAGCAGAAGAAAAAGTCAAAGCTGAAGGTAAAAACTGGAAAACTGATATCTCTGGCGGTATTCAACGTGTGGCAATTAAGCATGGTTGTATTCCTTACGGTAACGCTAAAGCGCGTTGTATTGTGTGGAACTTCCCTGACGATATTCCATTGCATCGCGAACCGTTATACACCCCTCGTCGTGACTTAGTGGCTAAATACCCTACTTATGAAGACCGTATGGTGGCTCGTCTACCAACGCTTTATAAAACAATTCAAGACAAGGATTTTGCTACCGACTATCCACTTGCCGTAACAACCGGACGTTTGGTTGAATACGAAGGTGGTGGTGAAGAAACCCGTTGTAACCCTTGGCTTGCTGAATTGCAGCAAGAAATGTTTATCGAGATCAATCCAGCAGACGCTGCAGATCGCGGTTTACGTGATGGCGATGACGTATTTGTTCACAGTCCAGAAGGTGCAAAAATTACTGTTAAGGCAATGGTTACACCACGTGTTATTGCAGGTGAATGTTTTATGCCATACCACTTTGCAGGCGTATTTGAAGGCAAGAGTTTAGCCAAAAACTACCCTGAAGGAACCGTGCCTTATGTGATTGGCGAATCTGCCAATACCGTAATGACCTATGGTTATGATGTCGTAACGCAAATGCAAGAGACCAAGTCTAGCTTGTGTCAAATAAGCAAAGCCTAAACACTTGATGAGGAGATAAGCCATTATGGCAGTCATGAAATTTCTGTGTGACACCAAACGCTGCATCGAGTGTAACGGTTGCGTCACAGCATGTAAAAACGAAAACGACTCTGCTTTAGAGTGGGGTATTCAGCGTCGCCGCGTGGTAACGCTTAATGATGGTGAACCAGGAGAAGCGTCAATCTCAGTAGCATGTATGCATTGTACCGATGCACCATGTATGGCTGTATGTCCGGCCGACTGTTTCTACCGTACCGAAGACGGCATTGTGCTACATAACAAAGATACGTGTATCGGTTGTGGCTATTGCTTCTATGCCTGCCCATTTGGTGCACCGCAGTTCCCTAAGAAGTCTGCATTTGGTAGCCGTGGCAAAATGGATAAGTGTACTTTCTGTGCTGGTGGCCCAGAAGAAGATCATTCAGAAGCCGAGCGTCTAAAATACGGTTCAAACCGTATTGCAGAAGGCAAATTACCAATGTGTGCAGAGCTTTGTTCAACCAAAGCATTGTTAGCCGGCGATGCAGGCATAGTGTCTGACATTTACCGTCAACGTATGGCTGCACGCGGTAATCCAAATGTAATTTGGGGCTACAATCCTAAAACAGGCGAAATGATCTAACCCAGAGCAATGGCTGCGATAATTTTCGCAGTCATATAAGGAGTGACAATGTTAACTTTAACGTTAAACAAATCACTGCGCAGGATGTTTGCTCTGTTGGTTCTGTGTATGGGATTGGGGTTGGTTACATCAATGGTGTATGCCGCCGATGAACAATCAAGTCAGCAACAAGCAAAGTCTAAAACCAGTGATGCAGATCTCTGGCGCGCAGTAAAAGCCGGCGAACCGGGATACAGTACAGACAAAGGCCTTGATGCTGATGTTCTGATAAATGTATCGGGTAATGAAGGCAAGATATTGCGAAATACCTACCTGAAACCCGCACTCGGCTTAGCCGTTGTCGGTGTTTTTGCAGCCTTTTTAGTGTTTTACTTCGTTAATGGTCCATCTAAACTGAGTAAAGGCTTTTCGGGCAAAATGGTACTTCGTTGGAGTAAAAGTGATCTCTGGTTACATTGGACTATGGCAGTTTCATGCTTAATCATGATGCTGACCGGTATAATCATTATGCTCGGACGCCATTTCTTAGCCCCTTATGTCGGTGACGGTATTTGGGCGGGGATCATCGCCTTTAGCAAGTTTGCCCATGACTGGTCTAGCCCCATTTTTATGGTGTCTTGGCTGTTGTGTGTTATCAAATGGATGCCACTACAAACCTTCAAAATGTATGACTTGAAATGGTTTTTAGTGGTGGGTGGCTACATTAATTTTGGTCCGTTTAAAGGCAAACATCCAGACAGTGGATTTGCTAACGCGGGTGAAAAAATGTGGTTTTGGACCTTAGCTATTTTTGGTCTAAGCATCAGCATAACAGGCATAATGTTAGTGTTTCCAACACTGGATTTACCGCGCGAACTGTCAATGCTCGCCTTACTTGTACATGGCTTAAGTGCGACGATTCTAATCGCATTTACCATAGTACATATTTGGATGGCGACCGTACTCAGTGAAGGTGGTATGGAGTGTATGGTATCTGGCTATTGTGACGAAAACTGGGCTTCGCAACACCACAATGTGTGGTACGACGAAATCAAAGCCGATGGCAGTTTAAAATACAAAGAGTAGCCCTGCTTTCTGGTGTTAATGCACCAGGTTGATGGCAGAGATAAAACACCTTGTTGGGTAACTAACAAGGTGTTTTTTATTGCTGCAGGTACATTAATAAGTTTTGGGATGCAGGTAATGAATCGAATTGATTGCAGTAGATGATGGCGGTTTAATTTGAATCACTGTTCAAACTCAGTTAGTGTGCAGGATATTATTAAATTACTAGAAAATGAGTCGCTCTATAGGCTTGTTATGTGACCAAACTAAAAGACAAATAATGGTAGCCATTTCTCGAAATATTCAATTTTTACTCTTTGCCTTTATATTGGCCGGTTGTTCTACTATCCAATCAGGTAGTGGAGATATGATCGGTTTCACTGAGTCAGGTAAAGCCTCGTACTATAGTGATATACATCAAAACAACAAGACTGCAAGCGGTGATATCTATCAGCATAATCAAAAAACTGCTGCGCATAAAACGCTACCATTTGGTTCTAATGTAAAAGTGACCAATACCCACAATGGTAAGAGTGTTATCGTTAAAATTAATGACCGTGGTCCGTTTGTTAGAGGGCGCCTCATTGATCTTTCAAAGTCTGCCTTCAGCAGTATTGGCAATATATCTAGTGGTTTAATTGACGTTAACATTGAAGTCGTTCGTTAGCACTTTTCTATGGCGCAATATGTCTTACTGACCTGGCATCGAAGATAATCCAGCTTGCTAATCAACTGGCCGTATGGTCGGTTTCGTAGGCGAACGTTTAACATATGGTTTGGTTTCGCTTTCTTTAGCTGAGCTTTTATAAGAGTCGGTTTAACAGTAAGTCATTATTTAAATTATAATTTAATAGGCTGCGAAATTAACCAGATTAAAAAACTATGTGGAAGTGTTGCAGAAGATATGATCGAGATTGAATATTCTATAGGTGAATTAAAAACGTCGATGCTTGTTGTCGAGGAACACCGTTTTTACCTTATTACAAAGGAATGGATAAAGGCTGTAGATCTGAATGTGGGTGACCAAATATTAGCTTGCAGTGATGCTATCGCTAAAATAGAAAGCATAAATAAAGTTGAAGGTTCAGCCTATTGCCGCGACTTAAAAATAAGCCATAATCATAATTATTTTGTCACCACAGCGCGTCCAGCGTTTCATGACACTCTCTGTGATAGAGCCCCAGCCGATAAGCTTGAACGTATTGCATACGAGCTGGCCAATAGGCCCTCAAATTTCCCTGATGGTAAACCAACCGGTCACCACGGTGGCCCTTGGGCCGCGGCTAAATATTTACACCGCGATCCCAGCAAAGAAGTCATCGGCTGGGGCCGTGCCAATGACAACATGTGCGCAGAAGATGCAGCTATAAGTGATTTAAGACAAAAAGTGGGTAATGTCGTTGAATTACATCGAGGTAATGTAGATATTTCACATGCATATTTGAGGAAATATACCAAAAAAGGTCGTTTTGTGAATAAAATGAGCCCTTGTGTTTACTGTCGTGATAATTATGGCAGCGCGCTAAATGACACCACTGAAGGCGTGAGTAATTTGCCTAAAGAAGGTCGTGGCTATTTACCCGCGTTAGATAAATAATTCCTAGCAACATTTTTCCCATCATTTATGAAGTCCACAACACTATTTGTTTACCAAATTAACCTGAGCTGTCTAAGGCTAAAGCCGTGTCCGCTGTTTTGAATACAATGGCGCAGTGGGAATATTGTCGAATAAGCGCGTTAAGTTGATTTGCAACCAATGTCCTTTTACTTCAAATTGGTGATAAGCGCTTCTTGAGGTGCAAAAAACAATCGCAGCATTACGTTACTTCACAACTAAGGGGGTTATTTGAATATTTCAGAATCACATAAAAAAGAGCTTTTAGTTGCTAAATCACTATTAGAAAATCCTGGTCTAGCGGTAAAAATAACGAATTTAATCGGTACCCCTATTGAGAAAGGGTTAGCGCTTCTACCGGATAACTGGAATAAAAATATCGCTAAAGTGACCGAAAAGTCGCTAATTAAAGCGTCTGAAGCGGCAATCTTTACTATGAAAGATATTCCCGGAGAAGAATCATCTAATCTTTGGCATAAATTAGGCGTAGCTGCGAGTGGTGGTGTGGGTGGTTTCTTTGGCTTGGCTGCAATAGCGGTTGAACTCCCTATTTCGACATCAATCATGTTGCGTTCTATAGCTGATATTGCTCGTAGTGAAGGTGAGTTTATTACTACTCTAGAAACAAAAATGGCTTGTTTAGAGGTGTTCGCACTAGGGGGCGAAAGTGATTTAGATGATGGTAGTGAATCGGGATATTTTGCAGTAAGAGCTGCCCTAGCAAAATCAGTATCTGAAGCCGCTGAGTTTATGGTCAAAAAAGGTATTACCGATGAAGCCGCGCCTATTTTAGTCAAACTTATTACTAAAATCGCTGAAAAATTTGGTGTTCAAGTGACTCAAAAAGCAGCGGCACAAGCTGTACCTGCTATCGGTGCGGCAGGCGGTGCCATAATCAATACTTTGTTTATTGATCACTTTCAAGATATGGCCCGAGGTCATTTTATTGTGCGAAAATTAGAGCGTATATATGGGTATGAAACAGTAAAAAGTGCTTATCAGTCGTTACCTAATAATGGTAATCAATAACCATAATTCGTGAAATTAATCCGTTTTTATTCGGCTAGTAAATGACAAGTGTGCTTTGGATTTTGGCAACAATTTTGATTTGGATTTACTTATTCCATCGGTTAATCCTAGTAGAGGTTCAATAAGCATCGCAGTAGACCATCAATACATGACTTATTAATAATGTATTGATAGGTCATTTGTGAGGCGGCAACGTTTGTTGAATTGATGATATAAAGCATCTATTCTTTATGTACTTAAATGGGACCTCAAGCTAAATTTAAGCCAGAAAAGGATATCAATATGACACTGCACGGACCGGAACAGACCGAAAATACCCAATCGACAATAACCAGTGATTCTAAGTGTGGCGACAAGGTTGAGATGCGTGAAGTACGCGAGAGTCAGCCGACGCAACCAGAGATATCGCTGACAGGATCTGAGCGTGATGCAGTGATTGAACATGGCAGTCTTTCATCGCTTACGGTTTATTCTATTATTTTGCGTGAAGGTCAAGAAGAACTCGATCGGCCGTTGATGTCGTTGTGGTGGTCAGGAATAGCGGCTGGTATCGGCATTTCAGCGTCTGTTTTGGCCGAAGGTATTATCCGCAGCAACATAGGCTCCGATCATCCTTATTTGTCTATCATCGAAAGCCTTGGCTACACTTTTGGTTTTGTCTTAGTCATTCTCGCAAGGCTGCAACTTTTTACTGAGAACACCATCACCGTGGTGCTGCCGCTACTCGCTAACACCACAAAACATCTTCTTGTTTGCACCGCTCGCTTATGGGGAATTGTGTTAGCAGCAAATTTTGTTGGCACGTTTTTCACGGCGGCAATTGTCGTGCACGGTAACATACTGACAGAAGACATCCTTACCGCTATCCTCCAGATATCTCGCCATGTTGCAGAGTTAACGCCTTCAGAGACATTAATGCGCGGCATACCAGCGGGCTTTTTTATTGCCGCACTGGTGTGGATGCTACCCTCGGCCAAAGGGTCTGAAGTGTTGGTCATTATTATGTTTACATGGCTCATTGCTGCTGGAGAATTTACTCACGTTATTGCCGGGTCTAATGAAATATTTAGTTTGGTACTTAATGGTGAAATGAATTTTTTTACTGCGTTGTCGCACCATATTGGCCCCATGCTAATGGGTAACATCATTGGCGGGACAGGACTGTTTGCGATGTTGGCTTATGGCCAAGTTCGACAAGAAATGTAGGTATCCTGTTGAAAAAATAGATGTTGTTTTAAATCAAAATGGCTGTCATGGTGCAGTTTGTTGTTGATGTATAATTTATTTGAACGAGAGTGATATGAAGAAATTTTGTTTGGTACTAGTAACTCTATTCGCGGTGGTATCACAGGCATTTGCTGCAAATCCGGTTAAGTATAATAAAGAGTTAGATGGGTTTGATTATCCCTTTGACGTTAAGACATTTAATGTTAACTCGCAAAATAAAGATTTAAAAATGCGTTATATGGATATTGGCGATAAAAACGCAGGCAAAGTCATCGTGTTGTTGCACGGTAAAAATTTCTCCGGCTATTATTGGGAAAGGGTTGCTAAGGATTTACTTAAGAACAATTACCGAGTCATCATTCCGGACCAAATTGGCTTTGGTAAGTCTTCAAAACCCGATTTTTACCAATACAGCTTTGGGCAGCTAGCGCTCAATACTAAGTTGTTATTGGATAGCTTACACATCAAAAAATTTGATCTGGTTGGTCATTCAATGGGCGGGATGCTAGCAACCACATTTGCGGCTAATTATTCTAGTGCGGTTAATAAATTGATTCTGATTAACCCTATTGGTTTAGAAGATTACGGCAAATATGTGCAGTTTAAAGATGTTAACTTTTTTTATAAAAATGAGCTCGCTAAAACACTCGATAAAGCGAGAAACTATCAGAAGAAAAATTATTATGATGGTAAATGGTCAAGCGAATACGAGAAGCTGTTAGAGCCTGTGAGAGGAATGCTTGCTGGGGATGATTGGCAAGTTGTTGCTTGGAATAATGCCTTAACTTACGGCCCGATTTTTTCAGAAAACATTGTCGATAGGTTTTCACAAATTAACAATGAAACAGTGCTTATTATTGGCACCAGAGATAAAACCGGCCCAGGTAGAGGGTGGTTAAAAGAAGGTGTAACCAGAACATTAGGCGACTATAAAAATCTGGGTATTAATACTCAGAAATTGATTAAAGGTTCAAAACTGATTGAGTTGCCAGGATTAGGTCATATGCCCCAGTTTGAAGACTATGATGTTTTCATAAAAGCATTTCATCAGGCTCTTGAGCAATAATAAACATAAAACCTGGCTTAAATCTCTAGCATTTTTGTGTATTCGCTGCACTTATTATGGCTAAAAATGGTTCCATGATTGTATGGTTTAAACCGATTATGGCAAATTACTGCGGCGTTATACCTTTTAAAGGATTAAAACATGTCTTTGCTGCTAACTGTTTTAGCAACCACACTGCTTGCTGGTTTGGCTATGCCATTAGGCGCTTTAATTGCCCATTTTGAGAACGTGAGCAGTGAGTGGCTCGAACAGGAATTTAGGCACAGTGTCATGGCTTTTGGCGGCGGTGCTTTATTGTCAGCGGTTGCTTTGGTTTTGGTGCCAGAGGGAATAGCGAGTCTTAAGCCATTACCTGCTTGTATGTGGCTTATGGCTGGTGGACTGAGTTTTATGGCCCTTGATATTTACCTTAACAAAATAGATACCCCAGCCTCTCAACTAGCAGCCATGCTGGCAGATTTTATTCCAGAATCAATCGCTCTGGGTGCTGCATTTGCGACAGGAAGTAACAACGCGTTCATATTGGCAGCGTTAATCGCGTTACAAAATGTGCCAGAAGGATTTAGTGCCTACCGTGAATTAAATGCATCTTCTGCGTATAAACCCCAAAAAATAATCATCATGTTTTGTTTAATGGCAATGCTGGGTCCCATAGCTGCAATGTGTGGTTATTTGTGGTTATCAGAGTCACCAGAAATTATTGCGGCAGTGATGCTTTTCGCATCTGGCGGTATTCTCTACTCCATATTCCAAGATTTGGCTCCTCAGGTAAAACTTGAAAAACGTTGGGCACCGCCAATGGGAGCTGTATTTGGTTTTGGTCTTGGTATGTTGGGATTAATGTTAACCACGTCATGATCTCTGTGCTACATAGTCGTGCTAAATAACTCTGCAAGCATCAACGTAATGAACTGGGAATAAAAACAAATGGATTACATCAATTTATCTTATCTGCATTTAGTCACTGTAGTGCCGGCATTTTTCATTGGCACTTATTTACTTATTGTTAGAAAAGGTACGCCTAAACACAAAGCATTAGGCAAAATTTATATGGTGTTGATGTTGTTCACTGCCATCGTGTCACTGTTTATGCCTGCTCAACTCGGAAGTCGCTTTTTGAATCACTTTGGCTATATTCATTTGTTAAGTCTTCTAACGCTTTACGCTGTTCCTGCTGGCTATTTTTATATTAAAAAAGGCAATGTTCGGGGACACAAACGAAGCATGAATATATTGTATTGTGGTGGTCTCATTGTCGCGGGCACCTTTGCTTTTATGCCTGGTAGATTATTGAATGATTGGATTTTTAGCTAATCAGTTGATTGATTGCAATACGCTTTTACACATTATTATCCATGATGAGTCTAACGATGAAAGTGGATGACATGGTTAAACATAAACGGGTGGACTCATGAAATACCAGTTTGGCTCAGGCACGGTATCAAATATTTTGGCGGTATTAGCGCAAATTCCAGAGTTTGAAAAAGCAATGTCTGTGGACCTTATCGAAAACCGATTAGCAGGCAAAAACTATCTGATTTTAGTGGCAGAATTAGATAACAAGCCAGTGGGGTTTAAAGTGGGCTATACGTTATCTGATGGTCAGTTTTACAGCTGGTTAGGCGGTGTAGTTCCTGAGCATCGCAACATGAAAGTTGCTTCTCAGCTGCGACTTATTCAAGAGTCTTGGGCGATTGATAATGGCTTTAAATCTATTAGTGTTAAATCGATGAATCAATTTCCTGCCATGTTACAGATGCTTATAGCGAGTGGTTATCAAATCTGCGGTTATGAGGATAATGGGTCAATAACCGACAGTAAGATAGAATTTATTAAATTTTTACAAACACCGTAAAATAAATAACCCCGCGTAAAGCTCGAGCCTTCCTTATGTTGCCTGTTATCGCGACTTACTATTAGTAAATGAACAGATAAACGCCCTATGAAAGCTCTAGAAGCTATGAGAGATTACCGCGATTCACTCAATGGTATGACTTGTGTGTATGATGATAATAAATACTGCAGGGTTTGACGTGGCTCAGGTAGAATGCCGGCACTTAGCTTTTTCATTTTTAGGCGTATTGTAGATGCAAATCAATCGTGTACTTCTGACCGCAGTTGGTAGTGTTTTACTGGCTATGGTGACCATTCAATCCGGCGCTTCTTTAGCAAAGCAACTTTTTCCCTTGGTTGGGCCTGAAGGTACTACTGCATTACGTTTAGGTTTTGCGGCTGCCGTACTTTGGTTGGTGTTTCGTCCATGGAGAGCATTACCCCAAGGCCGTGATTGGCGGAGTATTATTATTTATGGCCTGTGTTTAGGCGGGATGAATATCCTGTTTTACTTAGCCATTGAACGGATCCCGCTTGGGATTGCGGTTGCGCTTGAGTTTACCGGCCCTTTGGCAGTGGCTTTATTTAGCTCTAAGCGAAAAAGTGATTTGTTTTGGGTTGCTTGCGCCATAGCAGGGATTTTACTGTTGATGCCAGATTTATCTAGTACGCAAGGACTTGATCTTGTTGGTGCATTAATGGCATTAGGTGCAGGCGCATGTTGGGCTGGTTATATCTTATTTGGTACTCGTACAGGCAAGCAAGCATCTGGCGGTATTACTGTGGCACTAGGTATGACCGTAGCTGCCATCGTGCTTGTGCCTGTTGGCGTTGTAAGCCAAGGCTTAGCGTTAATTAGCTGGGAAGTCTTGCCGCTTGGTTTATTGGTAGGGGTGTTATCTAGCGCCTTACCTTATTCTTTGGAAATGATCGCTCTTAGAAATATGCCAACACAGGCCTTTAGCGTGCTAATGAGTTTAGAACCTGCCATTGCCGCATTAGCAGGTTTTGTTATTTTAAGTGAGCAATTAACCGTGCTTCAGTGGTCTGCCATTGGTTTAGTGATTATCGCTTCGGTAGGGAGTAGTTTTACCCCTAAAAAAGCCATTGAAATGGGCGTGTAAGACTGAGCCGTCGTTTCGTTTTAACTTCTATTTATGTAATGGTCAAGTATTTCTGGAGAGATTTTAAGCCGCTTTTTTTAACTCATTATATTTTTGATGTGGCGTCTTATAATCTATTGCTGAATGTCTGCGTTTGTAATTGTAGAACTGGATATATTGCTCAACCACACTGACTACAGAACTGTGATTGATAAAGGCTAAATGGTTCAATCTTTCAGTCTTTAAACTCCTAAAGAATCGTTCCATCACGGCATTATCCCAACAATTTCCTCTACGACTCATACTTTGTTTAATGCTTAAGTGCTTTAGCTTTTCTCTGAACACGTTAGCAGAGTACTGGCAACCCTGGTCTGAGTGAAACATCAACTCCTGTGTATTTGGCCTCTGACGTTGTATCGCGTTATTTAATGCCGCTGTCGCTAACGCGGTATTGGGTTGGCTTGATAAGGCATACCCAACGATTTCTTTCGTTCCTAAATCAAGTACACAGGCTAAATAACTCCATCCTTGATGTGATTTTATGTAGGTAATGTCACCCACCCAATGAGTGTTATAAGTCGTAGGGTTAAACTGCCGTTTAAGCAAATTGGGTGCGTAAACATGTTCGTCACCAGTGTTAGGATAGTAATGCTTTTTCTTTGGCCTAATCGCTTTTAATCCCAAATTTTTCATTACTGTAGCAATGGCGTAAACCCCGACTTTACACTCTAAATCTAATAAGTCGGCCTGTATTCGACGTTTGCCATACGTCGCATTTGAATCAGAGAAGGCTTGCTCTACAAATTGTATCAGAGTCTGTTTTTCAACACTTTGTGGTATCGGTTTGTAATAAAAACTACTGCAACTGATCTCGAATACGCGGCACAACTCACTCATTCTAAAGCCTGGGTTTGCTTTCTTTACTTCGCGCATCATTTTAAGTTTTGATTGTCTCGAATGAAGAAAGCTGCAGCCTTTTTTAAGATATCATTATCCCTCATTGCTTGTTTTAGTTGGGCTTCTAGGAGTTGAATTCTTCGTTGGTCTTCAGTTAATGCTTTGGTATTTTCTGGTGTTTTACCGGCTAATTCAGCTTGGTACTGCACTTTCCATCGAGACACAGCAGATTTACCCGCACCTGACATATCTTCAATTTGCTTGTTCGTGTAACCCTGTTCGACCATCAGCTTGGCATATTCTAATTTTTGAAGAGGGCTGACAGTGATTTTCGTTTTTCTAATCATGATAAATACCTTTAAGATTTTGCTTATTTTAAGCTATAAATCTCTACAGTTTCATTAGACCATTACATTATTGATATTATTAAAAAAGTCAGTGGGGTTATCCACTGACTTTTTTATCCCTTGTTAACGGCTATTTTATTGCTGCTTCAATGGCTTCATTTCCGCTCTTTGCATTTCTCTTGGGATCGGCTTACCGGGTTTACCTGGTTTGACCCGGTCTAGTTCCACTTTACTCGACGGTACACAGAACAACTCTCGTTGATCATTCATTAGTTCATCGGGTGCGAACTGATTATTGATCTCAAGATTACGGCTTTTGACTTTATTTTGTTTTACAAAGTCATAACACACTAAATGGCGCTTTTCATTACGAGTCTTATAAAGCTTTTCATTATGAATTTTACTTGAAGGGTTACACAGTAATACTGGCTTGCCTAGCACTGCACGGGTTTTACCAAACTGATCTTCTATCATGATGGTTTCTTCACGAAGAGCATCTCCTTTCTGCACGCCATAACATTGGAAGTGTTCTCCAGGCATATGGACAGCAACCGGTGCAGCTTCAACGATATCACCACAGGCAGCGGTAAAAACCGAATAGGTTTTTTGGGCTAAATTACTTGTCGACCAAGCCCAGCGGAAATTATTCGCATTGACATTATTGGCTAGAGGGAAGTTCATCGTTCCCCAGGGGGAGGTGCCACCCGCGACAGAGCCGGGGAATAAATAGGGAGACGGAGCATTAGATAACGATCCTGCTATCAACGTATTAATTTGGCTCGTATTAGGCCCGCCGGTTTGTGCCCAACCAGACGATGGAATCGTTGATTGATATGCTTTAAAATGCCCTGAGCCGGTATAAATCGTGCTATCGCCTTTGAATATGGCAGCCATGCCTTGTGAAACCTTACCATCTCCCCATGCAATAACACTGACTGAACAGGTTTCTAGTGATTGTGCTGAGTTGTCGATATCGAACTTGAGTGATTCAATTTTTTTCCAATTACTGCCATTGGCACCACGATATACCACCGTAGGTGAACTACCATTACCTGGTGAATGTACCACAATGAAATCATTGTCTGCGGTGACGTTAGCGGTTATTGGGGTTGCACAAACCATAGTTGATGCACTCATTAGGCACATACTGATTAATGTTTTTTTGAGTATACTCATCCTGACTTTCCTTATTCTGGTTTAGTAAATGTTTTAATCACGCTTAATGACTTAAGCTGAATTAAAACTAACAGTTAAGATAAAAAAGTCAGTAAAGTTAGAGGGTTAAAAAGGGGGCGTTTTGTATTTTACCCAAATTTACCCTAGTATTTAGTGGACTATAAAAATGGAAATGCATAGCGTCTAAGATGATGCATTCATTCTAAAAAGGATATTTTATGAAATACATATTACCCCTAGTCACTTTGCTTAGTTGTGTTGGTAGCGCATCAGCGCACCAACTTGCATTTAATGAGCTCACACCAGTCAGCACGGCGATTAAAACCGAAATCACTTTTGAATTGAGCGAGATGGATATGATTAAACAGTATCATTACCGTGCTCAGTACTTTGATATTGAAAAGTGGATGATGAGTAAACAACTGACATTACACAATGATCATGCAGCTGCAACACATGGTGCACCGCAGTCGATGAATACTCGTCAGATGCAGCAACCGGAAGTCGAAATAGATGAGTTAGGTGGCTTTCATGGTGTGATAGACCCATTCACTAAGTTACAAGGCAATAATGTTAATTCACCAGATCTTAATAGCGTGACAAATCGAATTAACATAGCAGGGCTTGTGGCTGTGTCGATGTGTAATGCTTATGCTTCGATTAATATCAAAGATCAAAACAATAATCTAATGCCTAAGTTTATTGCACCCAATAGCTTTTTAGTGGGAATAGACCCTGCGACAGCACAGCAAAGTGATTATTCGTTATCCGAAGGAATAAAATTTAGTTGTGTGTATAAAAATGTACTCAAGCCAGTAGTCAGAGACAGTGTGCACGACATTAAATTACAGCAACCATTACTCAAAAAAGGCGGGTAAGCCCGAAAGTAACAGATTACGTTGTTTCTAAAGACTCGCTCTTGATCACTTGCATTATTCGGTCAAGGTGCGAGGTTAATAATGTTCTATCATCGTTAGACAAATTGCATTCAGATAAAATGAAGTGACATGTTTTAACCACATTACGCCAGCGTGGATTAGCGGGTAATTTTTTTACCTGTAGGTATTTATCTAAAGAACGTGTTCTTAGACGGCCAGAGTCGATAGATATAGTCCAAATTTGGCTTCTGTCGGCTAATTCTACTTTATTCGTTTTAGTGCTTTTCTCCCAAATACTGATGCAATCAATCATAGTATTTACTAATAACTCCGCAAAAGAAGCTGTCAATTCAGAAGGCGATAATGGCGTAGATTCCTGTTGTTGGGCATCGTCTTGGTCTGCTGTATCGTCATTAGATAATAAAAATAATTGCTGCTTATGTGACTCTATTATAGTCATTAAATGCTGCTGGGCTTTACGTTTTCTATAAATATAAAAGCTCACAATAAAGCCGACTAACAAGCCAACACTGGTGATGCCAAGGATTAAATTAAGTAATTTATCAATTTTTTGGCTCTTCTGTTGGCTGACAATTTGCTCTTCTGCTAACGCTCGTTGCACGCGTTCATTCTCTATATCGCTTTGAATGACTTTAATGTTCTCACTGTATTTTTTCTCCAATAAGGTTTCGTGCAACTGTTGATATTTCTTTAGATAAACCAGGGACTCATAAGGGCGACCATTGTCATAATATAACTCGCTTGCGTAGTGATAAATATTCATTTTTTGCAATGAATCTTGTTTGGTGTCGCTATAGTCCATTGCGCTTTCAATAAATTTTATTGCCTGAGTCGCATCTTTTTGATGTGTGGCTATTTGGGCTTTTAAATAGAAAATTACGTCATGAAACGAATGGTCATCGCGGGTTAAATATTCCGATAATGTGTTGGCGACATCTAGAGCGGGCGTAAATTCATTAGCATTGATATGGATGGTGGCTACATTAATGAGCGCAGAAAGCCTGTCGTCACCGACAAGGTTATCGTTGTAGGCTTCGATGACCTTATTACTGTAGAAGTTTTTCTTATTAAACTGGTTGTTTATATTATATATCTCAGCAAGGTTTCCGTAGAGATGCGACATATAACCGATAACATGAATATCTACATTATGACTGGTGTAGCGTAAGTAATGCTCCAGTGAGAGTTCAAAATAGCGCTGGGATTCTTTAAATTTTTCGAGTTTTTTATAAATTAGACCAAGGTTGTTGAGGGTTATCGCAGTATTAAAGTCATTACCTAGAGCCTCTTTAACCGCTAAACTCTTCTGGTAGTAACTCAATGCTTTGTCATATTGATTCAAATACTGTTCAGTTAGTGCTAAATCGTTATAGCTTTTAGCCAACCAAATATCTGACTCTTGGGTTTTAGCAATGCTAAAAGCTTGTTCAAATAAGGTTTTAGCTTCTTGATAGGACTTTCTATAAAGTTTTCCCGCGGCTTTCTTACGTAACCAAAGATATTGAACATCGACATTTTGAGTAAATGCAGCGCTGTTTTTAACCTCATCAAGCATTTGTTCCGCAGCTACCTTATCACCTAACTCTTGGTAAATATCATATAAGGTTAGTTGTAACTTGGCGGCAACGATGGGGTATTTATCAATGTCTAATATTTTGAATTGTTGGCTGCAAAAGCTCAAGCTGGCTTGGGGGGGCACCTGTTTTATACGGGCTTTACATTGCTCTAATGCTGAACGGATTTGTTGTTTCGTTTCTTCTTGGGCTGTTAACTTAGCCGCCGTTGCAGGTATATGCATCGAGCATAACGATAACAATACACATAGAAAAACTGCTGTAAGTCCCTTCACTCAACCACCAAGTCCAATCATAAATATCGTTTAAGTCTTATTACACCGTCAAATAGGTGTAATGTCAGTTAACATATTAACAACATAAACCGATAGCCAACGTAAATACAAGAGATAGTAGCGATTGACCATGTGCAGAGCTAAGTAACAGATCTAAAATCGAAGACTGTTTTTTTATTGTTTAGTCTTTATACTTGCCGGCTGTTTTGTCTTGGTAGAATGTGAAAAATGAAAAGTTGGATATTTTTGAGTGTGGCCATTTTAACTGAAGTGGTCGCAACTTCTGCGCTTAAAGCTAGTGATGGATTTTCAAAATTGGCGCCTTCAATCGTAGTTATTGTGGGCTACGTGTTGTCTTTTTATTTTTTGTCCTTAGCACTAAAAGGTATTCCTGTTGGTATTGCTTATGCCACGTGGGCTGGGTTGGGTATTGTGTTAATTACAGCTATCGCTTGGGTGATGTATGGGCAAAAACTCGATTTAGGTGCGCTGGTGGGTATGACGTTTATTTTAGTCGGTGTCGTTGTGATGAATTTATTCTCAAACGTTACGCCGCATTAGTATTAGCGTTAGTACATCACAAATAACATAGACATTGCGTAGCCGAATCCTTGTGTTTTTATTCCCTTTTTCTCCACTTTTCGAGCCAACGGTAACCATTTCTCGTTAATAGTGCTAATGCGCAGCGTTTTTAGGCACAACAAAAGGGGCTTAGCAATGATAGTCATTGTTAAGCCCCTTTTGTTTAGTGTTAGTCATAGTCTTGGATGTAGCCGCTCAAGCCTAAGCTATGAATGGGTTGATCGCCTAGGTTGTAAGCACTATTACCACGCCATATCTAAAATCTTACGGCTGGTGGCTAAATCGACTTGGCCGCTTTCAGATAATGCCGTCATACCGTGCGCTTCTAAAGCATCTACTACTAGGCTAAGTTGTTCTTGCGTTACACCGTGATCGCGTAAACGTACTGGTAACCCCACTTGCTTAAAGAAAGCCTCTGTTTTATCAATGGCTTGATCTACACGGCTAGCCTCATCCCCTTCAGTGATATCCCAAACACGTGCTGCGTATTGCACTAATTTAGCGTGTTTTTGCTCTTTCAGCACACGCCATAGTGATGGCAATACAACGGCTAACGTTTGTGCGTGGTCGATATGGAATAGCGCAGTTAGCTCATGTCCAATCATGTGAGTAGACCAATCTAATGGCACGCCAGTGCCTATCATGCCGTTTAGGGCAGATGTTGCACTCCACATTAAGTTAGCGCGGGCATCGTAGTTCGTTGGCTCTTCAACAGTGATAGGACCAATTTCAATGAGGGTACGCATAATACCTTCTGCCATGCGGTCTTGTACGCGGGCATCAACAGGGTAAGTCGCATATTGCTCAAGCACATGCACAAATGCATCGACAACACCGTTTGCAACTTGAATTTTTGGTAAGCTGAACGTTAATTCAGGATCAAGCATGGCAAATGTTGGGTAGGCACATGGGTGATTTACTGGGAACTTACCACCTTGATAGCTTACGACTGCAAAGGCGTTCATTTCTGAACCCGTAGCTGGCAGGGTAGCAATAACGCCAAGTGGAATAACCTTGTCATTCGCCACTGGAACTGGTGTAAAGCCGTGATGTAATAAGCTTGCCGTGTCGCCATCAAACTGAGTTGCAAGGGCGATAAATTTGGTGCCGTCCATCACTGAACCACCACCAACAGCGAGTAAGAAGTCGATGTTTTCTTTACGAGCAACTTCAACTGCTTTGATCAGTGTGTCGTACTTAGGATTAGCTTCAATACCGCCAAATTCAAATACTGTGCGGTTACCTAATGCTGCTTTGACTTTATCTAGTGTGCCGAAACGTTGTACGCTGCCGCCACCGTAAGTGATTAATACTCGCGCATTGGCTGGGACAAGTTGGTCTAACTCTGCAATACGGTCTTTACCGAAAACAACATGAGTAGGGTTACGATAATCAAAATTAAGCATAATTGGTGCCTTTTGGTTTAGCGATGAAACAAATAAGTGGCTGATGATGTAAATAGATTGATGATACACAGCAGCAACGATAAATCATGTGGCTATGATAGCCTTTTGAGTCAAAATAAACATACACAGAACTGTCGTGTTCATGCCTATTCCTATCTTTATTGTATGTATATGACTATTTATTGGTAATTTTAATACCTTTTACTGCTTTTTTGGTAGTATCGATACCATAGGTTTCTCTGAGAGGAAGGGTATGAGTGAGATAGCAACATTAATGGCACTGTTGGCCCCAAAAGAAGGGGTCAATGATACGCATTTATCTGGCGTGCATGTGTTTCGCAGCTCACAATATGGTGCGCGCGGGCCAATGTGCTATTCGCAAGGGGTGCTTATTGTCGGCCAAGGCAAAAAGCGGGTTTATTTAGACAATCAAACCTTTGAATACGATCGCCAACGCTCATTAGTGATGACAGTGCCATTGCCAGTAGAATGTGAAACCTTTGCCAGTATTGAAGAACCTGTGTTGGTGTTGATGGTTGATATTGATTTAGTACAACTCAATTACATTATCCGGTTAATGGATGAGCATCATCAAATCCCTAAAGATTTAAACGAATCGCGTCAGAGCGGCTTTTTTGTTGCTGATAACACTGAAGATATGGATTGCAGTGTTATTCGGTTATTACAAGCGTTGCAGTCGCCGTTAGAAGCAAAAGTAATGGGCGAGGCGTTAGTGCTTGAGTTGTTATATCGCCTATTGGATTCCCCCAATGCAGCACCGCTTTATGCGTTGTCGTTAAGTCATACCCGTTTATCGAGGGTAGAAAAAGCCCTTAACTACATTCATAAACATTATGGTGAGTCAGTTGAAGTAGACACATTAGCAAGCTTGGTGAATATGAGCCCGTCGGCATTCCATCGTAGCTTTAAAGAAGTTACCGCTTCATCACCAATACAATATTTAAAAAAGATTCGCCTTAATAAAGCCAAAGCGTTGTTACAGTTGCAAAATCTAAAAGTAAAAGAGGTATCAACTCAGGTGGGTTATGAAAGTACGGCTCAATTTAGTCGCGAGTTTAAACGCTACTTTGATCAAAGCCCTGGCGAGTGCGCTAGGTTATAATTTGGATTTGAGCTTAACGAATGTGCTCCTAGAGGGCACGTCATAGTGTGAATGAAGGTTACCAATGATGACAGCCCCCATACATATTACTTTTTTTGAGTTTTTAACGCCGTTAGTCGCATCAGGGCAGAAGACGATTACTATTCGTGATGCCAGCGAAAATGATTATCGGCCTGGCAGCCAGGTTGAAGTGTTTACGCTCGAAAACCATATTAAGGTGTGCGATATCATTATTTTGGCCGTTGAGCCATTAGCATTTGATGATATTAACGAGTTTCATGCTACTCAAGAAAATTTGCCATTGGTTGAGTTAAAACAGCTGATACAAACTGTGTACCCTAATCAGCAAGCCCTGTTTATGATTTCATTTAAATTGGTTGATGCGTCATACTCGTGACTCTTTAATAAACGCTAGTTAATATTTCCAATGCTGTTTATTGTTGTTTTATTCCCTTGATAATCCTTTCATCATTGCTAAACAGCAATGTCTAAAACATGATCTGCTTAACAAATGAGCGATGATAACCGTGCTAGTTTGCATATCTATTAGCTACCTCACATTTTAGCCATCTCTAAAGTGATATTTTGTTTTTCTGCTTACGGTATGCGTGTTTTATTAGCGCTTGTTATTCAATGGTTTTGCTCTCAGGGCTCATTCAGTTAGGATTTTTTATGTCTTCAATAATTCAGTCAGCCAGCCAGGAGTTGATTAAACCTTATCAATCTAATATTACCGTCCCCAATTGGATGATTAGCTCTATGGAGCGGGTCATGCAGTATTATGTGGATAAAAATTTACGTTTAGACACTATTTCTACAGACCGCATGCCTAAGCCTGTTGAAGGTAAAAAGTACATGTTGTATGCGCACATTCCGTTTTGCCATACCTTGTGTTCGTTTTGTACTTTCCACCGTTTTTTATTCCGCGAAGATAAAGCACGCGAATACTTTGTCGCGCTGCGCAAAGAGATTCAAATGGCCAAAGATTTAGGCTATGAGTTTGAGTCAATGTACATTGGCGGTGGCACGACCACCGTGCTTGAAGATGAGTTAGCTCGTACCATCGAACATGCAAAAAATCTGTTTCCTGGCATTAAAGAAGTGTCTTGTGAGTCTGATCCGCAGCATTTGGCTAATCCTGAATTTAAGCAATTAAAAGGCTTAGTAGATAGAATGTCAATTGGGGTACAGAGCTTCGATGATGGCATTTTAAAAATGACCGACCGCTTAGATAAATTTGGCTCAGGTCAGCAAACTTTTGACAATATTATGGCGGCTAAAGAGCTATTTCCGATCATTAACGTGGATTTGATTTTTGGTTTTCGTGGCCAAACCAAGGAGATTATCCAGTCCGATCTGGATATGGCGTCTAAACTCGACCCGCGCCAAATTACCACTTATCCATTGATGATCACCCATCAAACTCGTAAGAGTGTTAAAGGTACGTTAGCTGCCCCTCAGGGCGAAATGATGGATCAGTATCGCCAAATTTTAAATACTTTAACCGGACAATATACCCAATTATCAGCTTGGGCGTTTGGTAAAACCAATGACGAAGGTTTTGATGAGTATGTTATTGATTATGATGAATACTTGGGGGTTGGTTCTGGCTCATTTAGCTTTTTAAATGACACGCTATATGTGAATACCTTTTCACTGAAAAAATACCAACAACGTATTGCCGAAGGCCGTATGGCGGTTGAGCAACAGAAAAAATACCAGCTAAAAGAAGTGATGCAATATCGCTTTTTGCTGGGTATGTTTTCGGGGCGTTTATCGCGTAAATATTTCCGTGACACTTTTAACGTTAATTTAGACACTGCGTTGTTTAAAGAAATGACCTCAATGAAAGCTATGGGAGCCATTAAAAATGACCCAGTTAATCCAGACGAATTAATCGTAACTGATAATGGCAAAATGTTGGGGTTATTGATGATGAAGGAGTTTTACTCCGGTATGGACAATGTGCGCGCCCAATTACGACAACCACTTGGCGCAACGGATATGTAATCTCGTTTAGATTAGCAAAGGCCGTGATTATCACGGCCTTTTTGTTATACTCAAGGCTCTTTTTATCTACGCTTTTTTAGGTGAGTTGCATGGCCAATATTCTTTTGCTTGCCAATATCAATTGTGATCGCATTTTAATGCTTGATAAGCCCTTACAAACGGGTGGTCGATTTCATTATCAGGATGGTGGATTGCGTTTAGGTGGTGGCGGCGCAAACACGGGATTAGGTTTAGTGTGGGCTCAACATAATGTTTCACTAGTAAGTGAAGTCGGTAGTGATGACATAGGCGACTGGATTTTAGCTAAAGCCAGTACCTTAGGGCTTGATTGTCGTTTGGTACATCGTTTTGTTGGTAATACGTGTGAGATGTTACTGGTGATGACGCCTGATGGTGAACGAACCATTATTCGACCTCAGCGACCTGTTTTTGAACTTCCTGCGCCACCAGATTGGCAACATTGGGATGCTTTTTATATTAATTCATCGGCCAAAGGTGCTGGCGCTTGGGCGGCGGATGCGATGGCGTGTAACCCTAACTGTAAAGTGATATCGCAATTAGCCAAGGATGAACGTAATCGTCCTTGTCATGTGTTGATCGCTTCAATTACCGATATGCAAGGTCGTTGCAATCAGGACCCATGGCGGTTTGCTCAGGCTATTGCTGGTGATGCATTGGAACACTTTATTGTGACAGATGGCGACCAAGGGGCGATGGTGTACAGTAATGCTGGAGAACAACATGTGCCAGCCGTTATTGCCAATGTGGTTGACACGACTGGTGCTGGCGATGCCTATGCCGCAGGCGTTATTCATGGTTTATGTCAGCAAATGTCTATTACTGATGCTATGCATGAAGGTGCGTTGTGGGCATCATTTGCGGTAGCCACAAAAAGCTCTATTCCTGGTAAGGCACTTAAGCAGTATCTAACCTAAGCCCAACACGGGTTAAGTTAAGGTTTACAGGTGAACATTGTGCATTTGTTAAGTGTGTGCGGATAACTCAAATAATATTGCTTTGTCATTTTAGTGTCATTGTTGGCCTATATGATGAGCCCGTCTAAACAACTTTTATAGCGTCGAATGGTTCAGACCATTTTTAGCTATTATTTTTGCTATATTATCTCCCATTTTATTTATGGCCTTACTCTTCCCCTGTAAGGCTTTTTTTTGTCTGAAAATTGGGTATATTGGCACTCTATAATCATGCTTAAGCAAGGGTATGCTGGATGAGTAAGCTATTGGTAAAGAGTATTTCTGGGCTGTATTTAGGCGACCAAGTGCAAATGCATAACGGTGTTGCCAGTTGTATTAACCAAAAACATGCCGCTAAGCAGTTGACCGTGCAATTTGACCACGTAATAGGCAATCGTGAGGCCGACCCTAAACATCACGGCGGCCTCGATAGAGTGTTGCATCATTTTCCGCGTGAGCATTATGGCCAATATCGCCGCTGGGATTTAATGACTACGTTTCGTGATGCACCTTCAATGGGTGAAAATATCAGTACCGTTGGCCTTAATGAAGCACAGGTTAATATTGGTGACATCATCCAAATTGGTGATGTCACCTTGCAAGTTACACAACCTCGTTCACCGTGTTTCAAACTCAACTTACAGTTTGGTCATCCTAAATTTGCCTTAGCCATGCAAGAAAGCCGTATGTGCGGCTGGTTTTATCGAGTGTTGTCTGAAGGTGACATTCGTCCGAGTGACAGTATCTGTTTGCTAGAAAGAAAAACGGATATCAGTGTGGCTAAAGCGATGCAGATTTATTTTTTAGCTGAATTTGATGCAGAGCAATATCAGACATTGCTTGAGTGCGAAGGCTTAGCGCAAAGTTGGGTTAATTCATTGCAACGCCGGTTGGATCAGCAAAGTATAGAAGATTGGGCAATGCGTTTATATGGCAACGCCAGTTAATGCCTCCCAGTATGATAAGAACGATATGATAAAAACAACATGATAAGGAATATCAAATGAATGAACCGATGGTCGAAGTTAGCAAGCAAGCCAAAGATATGGGGTTATTGATCCATGCTGCCAGTTTTGCCGGTTATGTGTTTCCGCTAGGAAGTGTTTTAGGCCCTTTAATTGTCTGGTTAATGAAGCGTGATGAATTTGAGTTTGCCAATCAATGCGGCAAGAACTGTCTTAATTTTAAATTGAGCTTAATGATATATGCCATGGTGTCAGCAATATTAATTTTGATTGGCGTGGGAGTAATACTATTAGCCGCTCTAGCATTGCTTGATATTATTTGTACTATTATCGCGATTGTTAAAGCCAACGATGGCATAGCTTACCAATATCCGCTCACTATCTGGTTTATTAAGTAACCCGAACTCGAAATAAAAACGCCACTCAAATGTGTGGCGTTTTTGTTAAAGCGCTTTCTAAAGATATTACACTTTAAAGCGGGCTACTAAGACATCTAGTCGACTGGCTAACTGATTCAATGATTTACTCGCATTTGCAGCCGCGTGAGCGGTATCTGCTGTTCGTAGAGTGATATCGTTGATTTCAGTCACATTACGATTAATGTCTTCAACCACGGTAGATTGCTCTTCAGTGGCGGCAGCAACTTGAATGTTCATATCGCTAATTAGCGCAATACGTTCGCTAATACCACTTAACGACTGGCTTGCTTCATCGACAGCTGTAACACCTTCGAGTGAGCGGCTACGAGATTGCTCCATAGCATTAACTGCGCGACTGGTTTCTGATTGAAGCTTATCAATCATATTTTGCACTTGGTTGGTTGATGCTGCGGTGCGAGAAGCTAAGTTACGTACTTCATCTGCAACCACAGCAAAGCCTCGTCCAGCTTCTCCAGCGCGAGCGGCTTCAATCGCTGCGTTCAGTGCCAATAAGTTGGTTTGCTCTGAAATGGCACGAATAACATCTAAAATACTGCCAATCGATTTAGTGTGTGTCGCTAGCGACTCAATCACTTCACCGACTTGTTCAACGTCTTTAGACAATTGATTAATAGTCGAACGCGCTCGAGTGACCACTTTTTGGCCATCAACGGATTCAGTATCAGCATCACGAGCGGTGACAGCGGCTTGAGCTGCATTGCTAGCAATTTCGTTAACCGTGGCGCCCATTTCGTTAATGGCAGTAACAACCATGATGGTACGGTCTTTTTGTAACTGACTATCCGCTAATGTTTGATTAGATTGGTTTGATACATCAAGTGCCGATAAACCTAGTTGTTCGCTGGTTTTGGCAACTTCGACTACAGTATCTTGGATTTTGCTGATGAAGCTATTAAAGCCTCGGGCAAGCTGGGCAATTTCGTCATCGCCATTAACTGGTAATCTTTGGCGTAAATCACCTTCACCTTCACCAATGTTACGAAATAGCTCGGCAATATGTGCAATCGGACGGCTAACCGAACCCGCGACGGCAATTGAAATGGCAATAAATACCGCAGCGATCAGTACGGTCCATAATAATATCTGATAAGCCGACTCTTGTAGCAGGGCAAATACTTCTGCTTCAGGTACTTGAGCGACCAAGTACCAATCCATTGATTTAATGTAGCTACTGGCAATTAACATGTGCTGACCATCTACTTCTGCTTTAACTAAGTTAAAGTCATTTTTGTTTAGTAGCTGGTTAGTATTAGCGTTAGGGTAAAGGTTACTGAGTTTGCTTTTACCGATCTTACTCGTGTCTTGGTGCAGTTTGACGTCACCTTTAGTATCAACTAAATATACAAATCCGCTGTCTTCAATTTTAAATGAAGCCAGTAAATTAACCATATCATCTAACGATTTTGCTAGGCCTACCAAACCTCGACCATCAGGTTGTTGATAATTAATGTAAAGCTTAACATCACCGTTACTAGGCTCTGTGAATACATTCAGCATTCGCTCTTGCTTACTATCGCGATAGTCAAAAAACCAAGCATCTTGTTGTTGGTTTAATATGCGTAAAAACCCATCTTGGTTGTAGTAGGCCGCGGTTTCACGGTCGGCATAAGATGCTTGAGCTAAATCATATTGATTTTTTATGCTATTAAGTTCAGCTATAACAATTTTTTCTTGGTCTGCAGGTCGGCCATTTTCAAGCCATTCAAGCAACATTTTACTATTAGCTAGCTGTTCGCCTGCATTCATTAGGCTACTGATTTCGAGATCGATCTCGTTGCGAATTTGCATGAGCAAACTCGGCATTTCCGAGTTTAGCATCCGCTGTTCAACAACTTGTTTTGCACTTCGTTGACTTAATAATCCGACTAAGATCGTGGATAGCAATACAGCAACCGTCACGGTCAGTAATATTTTTTGCTTAATGGTAAGTGTATTCATCTACAACAGCCTCTTGGGAGTATCTCTATGGTATATCGGACACAATGGCAATAAATTGATAGTTATTTTGCTGTTAAGTTGATTCAGTCAGCAAAATAGCCTTTTGGTGTAGGTTGTTTTGATTTTATGTGGGTAATGATAGTCGATAAAACAAAAAAAACGCACCTATATTTAAGTGCGTTTTATTGACTGTGCCAATATTTTAACTATTGGTTCGCTTACATATTTGGATAGTTTGGCCCGCCGCCGCCTTCTGGTGTGACCCAGGTAATGTTTTGGCTTGGGTCTTTAATGTCACAAGTTTTACAGTGAATGCAATTTTGTCCATTAATGACAAACTTTTTGTCACCGGCTGCTTCAACAACTTCATAAACCCCGGCAGGACAGTAACGTTGCGCGGGTTCATCAAATTTAACTAAGTTAACCGATATTGGGATGCTTTGGTCTTTTAGATGTAAATGACACAGCTGATCTTCTTCATGAAAAGTATTCGACAGATATACCGACGATAACTTATCAAAACTCAACTTGCCGTCAGGTTTAGGATAGTCAATTTTATTGTAATCGCTAGCTAAGCCCATCGTGGCGTAATCTGGGGTCGTGTCTCTAAACGTCAGCGGAAACTTGCCACCAAACCAATTTTGGTCGATATAGTTAAAGGCGCCACCGATTAGCGTGCCAAACTTATGCATTGCAGGACCAAAGTTGCGCGAGCTATAAAGCTCTTCATGTAGCCAGCTTTTTTCGAAGCGGTCTTGGAAGCAATCGAGATCTTTGCCGCCTTCAAGCCCGGCAATTAAGCCTTCGCCTAAGGTTTTTGCCGCGATGATACCGCTTTTAATTGCCGTATGCGTGCCTTTGATTTTGGCAAAGTTAAGCGTACCCGCATTACAGCCAATGATTAAACCACCAGGAAAACTCATTTTAGGTAATGAATTTAAGCCGCCTTTGGCAAGGGCGCGAGCACCATAGGATAAGCGCTCACCGCCAGTTAATGTTTCGGCAATCACTGGGTGTGTTTTATAGCGTTGAAACTCATCAAATGGACTGAGATGAGGGTTTTTATAGTTTAAATCAATAATTAACCCTACAGCAACTTGGTTGTCTTCCATGTGGTACAGGAATCCACCACCAGATGAGCCATCCACGAGAGGCCAGCCACCGGTATGAACCACTTTACCCTGTTGATGTTGTTCTGCAGGGATTTTCCAAATTTCTTTAAAGCCTAAGCCATAATGCTGTGGCGTTTTACCATTGTCTAAATGGTATTTTTGGATCAGTTGTTTACCTAAATGGCCACGGCAGCCTTCTGAAAATACGGTGTATTTGGCATGCAATTCCATACCCGGCATATAGCTGTCTTTATGTTGACCATTTTCGCCAACACCCATATCACCGATTAAAATGCCTTTAACGCTGTTATCTTCATTAAACAGTAATTCACTGGCTGCAAAACCTGGGAAAATCTCTACGCCCATGGCTTCAGCTCGGTTGGCTAACCAGCGAGCTAAGTTACCCACACTAATAATGTAGTTACCATCATTGTGCATTGTTTTAGGCACTAAACTGTTGGGCATTAAGCGAGATTTTGTCTCTGAGTTTAGCAGGTAGATTTCGTCATGAGTGACTTTGGTGGTTAGCGGGATGTCTGAATCACGCCAATCATTAAATAATTCGTCCAGTACATCGGGTTCAAATACGGCACCCGATAAAATATGAGCACCAACCTCAGAGCCTTTTTCTACCACGCAAACAGTGATTTCTTTATCGGCATCTTTAGATATTTGCATTAAACGACAAGCGGTCGCCAAACCTGCAGGGCCAGCACCGACAATTACTACGTCGAACTCCATTGACTCGCGTTCCATCTTCTCACCTTTCAAAGTTTCCCGTTCATTGCGGGTTTATTGTTTTTTATAACGATTAAAATAAGTAAACGATCGTTTATCCTTTACTCACCTTACCGCAAAATGAACGTTTGTCACAGTGGCAAACTCAATCTTGTTAGCGTGAGTCGAGTCACAAATAGATAACGATATAGTCTTTCAAGCTAAGATATTCACCTAAAGGGGTATTTGTAAAACGGTATTTAGGCCTATAATTGGATCTGACGGTTCTCCGAGCTTTTTGCCCTACGTCAATGATATGGGCAGTTAGCCGTGGTAATTTTGCCACCGGGGTGAGTAAAGAAATGCACTCACCTCCCACACTTGGAAAGGTTAACATGTCCCAACTACAAGACAGCTTTGGTCGACGATTTCACTATTTGCGGATGTCAGTTACTGATGTTTGCAATTTCAAATGCACTTATTGTTTACCCGACGGTTATCGTCCGGATGGTAAACCTACCTTCTTAACCCTCAACGAGATTGAAAATCTGGTTGCCGGTTTCGGTGAGGTAGGCACACAAAAAGTTCGTATCACTGGTGGCGAGCCCACTCTACGCAAGGATTTCACAGATATTGTGCGGATCGTTGCCGACAATCCCAATATTAATACCGTAGCGATGACCACCAATGGGTACCGTTTACAGCAACATGCCAAAGAATGGTATGACGCAGGTTTACGGCGCATTAATGTGTCTGTTGATAGCTTAGATCCTAAAATGTTTTATCAAATTACTGGCGAAAATAAGTTCGACCAAGTAATGCGCGGTATTGACGCGGCTCTTGAAGCGGGTTTTGAGCGAGTTAAAGTCAATGCCGTATTATTGAAAGGCTTAAACGACAAAGATTTACCGCGTTTTTTACAGTGGATTAAAAACACGCCTATTGATTTACGTTTTATTGAATTAATGGAAACCGGTTTAGGTCACGACTACTTCAATGCGCATCATTTGGCGGGTGTAGACATTAAAAAACAACTTGAGCGAGAAGGCTGGTTATATGACTTGCCAAGTGTTGATGATGGTCCTGCGCAAAACTTTAGCCATGCAGATTATCAAGGTCGTATTGGATTAATTATGCCTTACGCCAAGAATTTCTGTGCCAGCTGTAACCGCTTACGAGTTTCTGCAAAGGGTAAATTACATTTATGTTTGTTTACTGAAAATGGCGTCGATTTACGCGATTTAATACAAAACCCTTCGCAGCGAGATGAATTAATTAGCCGCTTACACGGTCAATTAGCGCAGAAAAAAGAAACCCACTTTTTACATCAAGGCATTACAGGTGTGACTCAACACCTTGCCTCTATTGGTGGTTAAGCCGTTATTGAGTTAAACCGACTGACGCGGCAATACATGTGACGCTCAGTCGATGGACATTGAATTTGATTAAGGCAGTAAAAAAGTATGAGCAATTGTTTTACCCATATTAACGCCGATGGCAATGCCCATATGGTCGATGTGACTGAAAAAGCCGTCACTGAGCGCGAAGCCCGCGCTGAAGCTTTTATTGATATGGCACCAGATACCTTAGCCATGATCATGAATGGCAGCCATCACAAAGGTGATGTTTTTGCTACCGCACGTATTGCCGGTATTCAAGCGGCTAAGAAAACATCTGATTTGATCCCATTATGTCACCCTTTGATGCTGACTAAGGTGGAGGTGGAGCTTGAAGCTCAGCCTGAGCATAACCGTGTACGCATTACCAGTTTGTGCAAGTTGTCGGGTAAAACCGGTGTTGAAATGGAAGCGCTAACCGCAGCTTCTGTGGCAGCCTTAACCATTTACGACATGTGTAAAGCCGTACAAAAAGACATGATTATTTCTCAAGTTCGTTTGCTTGAAAAACGCGGCGGGAAATCGGGTCATTTTAAAGTCTAATTCGGCCATTACGAACTAACATAAACCCAATATTTGTTATGAATAAATGCATTGAGAGACCACTATGATCCAAGTGTTATTTTTTGCGCAAATCCGTGAGTTATTAGGCACCGCTAAAGTTGAACACAGTGGCGATAATATTGATACTGCAGAAGCATTACGTGCAGCGCTTGCCGCTACTGATGATAAATGGGCCAAAGTGTTGGCATCAGACAAATTGCTGGTGGCGATTAATCAAACCATGAGTCAGTGGGATTCACCGGTAAATGATGGCGATGAAGTGGCCTTTTTCCCTCCAGTCACAGGGGGGTAACATGGAACATCATAGCAACCAAATTGTTGTACGAGTCCATACGGAAGACTTTAGTGTCGCTGATGAATACGCCTTACTTGCCTGTGATAATCAGGACGGTGCCGTGGTTAATTTTGTTGGCAAAGTACGAGACTTTAATGATGGCAGCGCTGTAACTGACTTAACCCTCGAACATTATCCTGGTATGACTGAATCAGTATTACTGCAGATTAGCCAACAGGCTTGTGAACGTTGGCCTTTAAATAAAGTGACGATTATTCATCGAGTGGGTACGTTGTCGCTCGGCGAACAAATTGTGTTTATTGGTGTAACCAGTGCTCATCGTAAAGCGGCTTTTGCGGCATGTGAGTTTTTAATCGATTTTTTAAAAACGAAAGCGCCTTTTTGGAAGCTTGAAGCAGGTGATACTGGCGCTAAGTGGGTTGAAGCGCGTGATAGCGATCAGCAAGCAGCCAAAATGTGGCAAAAGTAATCGTCTATATGGCTCGTACATAGCAAGGATAAACCCTCAATGTCTTTCATTAACGCCAACATTACTCAGCGTGCATACTCATATCTACCCCGATTCCGGGCTGGCGTTATCGCATTATTCTTTGCCATTGTTAGTTCCGTAGGGTTTAGTTCTGCAAGTGTCGCGAGTGATGCTCCGGCCATTGCTGCGGCTGCTAACATTAAATTTGCGGTAGATGAGATAGCGATACGTTTTCAGCAGCAAACGGGTTTGGCTCTGCGGATCAGTTATGGTTCTTCGGGTAATTTTGTCACCCAAATTCAGCATGGTGCACCGTTTGAGATGATGCTCAGTGCCGATGAAGATTATATTGAGCGGTTACATCAAGCGGGCTTTACCCAAAATGATGGCGTTGTTTATGCCATCGGTCGGCTTGCTCTTGCTGCACCTAAGAAGTCGCCGTTAATTTTAGATCCTGAGTTAGTTGGGTTAGCGCAATTAATCACCGATGGAAAGGTGTCTCGTTTTGCGATAGCAAATCCTGATCATGCTCCCTATGGTGAACGTGCGCGTGAAGTCCTTAAAGCGAAAGGTTTGTGGGACGCACTGCAACCTAAACTGATTTTAGGTGAAAATGCTTCACAAGCTGCCCAATTTACCATTAGTGGATCGACTCAAGGTGGTATTGTGCCGTTATCATTGGTGCTATCTCCTGAATTTACCAAGCGTGGCAACTATGTGGTTATCCCTGATTCGCTATATCAACCGCTTAATCAACGGATGGCATTAATGCCTAATGCATCTGAAACTGCGGAGCGATTTTATCAATACATGCAATCAGCAGATGCACAGGAAGTATTAACTCAATTTGGGTTTAATTTACCAAAATCTGCTGTTAAGAAGGCTGATTAATGGATTGGCAAGCTCTGTGGCTGTCGGTCAAACTGAGTTGTTTTACCGTAGTATTGTTAATTCCGTTGGCCATTATTGTCGGGCGGGCGTTGGCATATCGCCAATTTAAAGGTAAATCATGGCTTGAAGCTTTAATCATGGTGCCGTTAGTGTTACCGCCAACGGTCATTGGTTATTACCTGCTAGTAGGGTTAGGTAATCAGAGCATGATTGGTC
Source organism: Shewanella sp. Arc9-LZ (assembly GCF_010092445.1). NCBI lineage: Bacteria > Pseudomonadati > Pseudomonadota > Gammaproteobacteria > Alteromonadales > Shewanellaceae > Shewanella > Shewanella sp. Arc9-LZ. Next base: position 103,009 of record NZ_CP048031.1, read on the forward strand.
AATGGGTTGAGCAGTTAACCGGCCAACAATTGGTGTTTCATTTCTCAGGATTGGTAATCGCTTCCATTATCGTCAATATTCCCTTTGCGGTTCAGCCTATTCAACGTGCTTTTGAAACCATTCCTATCGATATTCGTGATGCCGCAGCTTGCTGTGGCATGAGTCGATTACGGATATTTTTTCGAATAGAATTACCTATGATATGGCCTGGTGTATTAACGGCCGTTGTACTGTGTTTTTCCCATGTATTGGGCGAATTTGGTGTGGTGTTGATGTTGGGCGGTAACATTGCCGGTGAAACCAAAACCATCTCAATAGCGATTTATGATAGTGTGCAGGCATTCGATTTCGATTCTGCAGGAATGATGTCTTTGGTATTATTGTTGTTTGCGGTGAGTGCGTTAGCGCTAACTACAAGTATGTCGAAGCGCTTAGGAGGGCATCGTGGTGCCTCACAACGCTGACCTTATATGTGATATTTCACAAACATTGCCCATTCCATTGGAAGCTCACTTCAGTTGTCGGGCCGGTGAAGTGCTAGCCGTGGTTGGCCCTTCTGGTGGCGGTAAAACCACCTTACTGAGAATGATTGCCGGTTTGAGTCTACCTCAACGGGGCCACATTCATTGTGGTGATAGATTATGGTTTGATGCAGAGCAGTCTATTTCGTTAACTCCCCAGCAGCGACACATCGGTTATATGCCACAGCATTTTGGCCTGTTCCCACATTTATCGGCACTCGACAATGTTATTTCTGGGCTCGATCATGTGCCGAAAGAATTACGAAAGCAACGAGCGTTAGATTGGCTAGAACGTGTCAATTTACATGGGTTGCCTGATCGCTTACCCGCACAATTGTCTGGTGGACAACGTCAACGAGTTGCGCTTGCCCGTGCTCTCGCACGTGAGCCGGCTATCCTACTGTTAGATGAACCCTTTTCTGCGGTAGACCGAGAAACCCGCGAACGCTTGTATATTGAGTTAGCTCGCTTAAAGCAGCAATTGTCTATTCCCGTGGTCATGGTAACGCATGACATCCATGAGGCATTGTTACTGGCCGATAAGATGATACTGATTAGTCAGGGGCAAATGCTGCAACAAGGCAAACCATTTGAGGTACTATCTCATCCTAATAACGAAGCGGTTGCACGGCAAATGGGCTTGAGGAATATTTTTGACGGTCAAGTCGTATCGCAAGATATTGAACGTAATATGACCCAATTTACACTAGGTGATGAATTGATTGTCAGCGACAGTGCACCAACATTAACTGTCGGCCAATCTATCCGTTGGGTTATTCCAAATCAAGGTATTCGCTTTAACGCCATTAGCAGCGGTCGTCTGTGTAAAAGCTTAAATAAATTAGAAGTACTTATTGAATCTGTGTTGGTGATGGGTGAATCATCACGAGTGATAGCGTCAGTTGTAGGCATTGGATCCATTATCAATGCAGACGTGCCGACACATTTAGTGCATAAGTTAGCCTTAGCGCCAGGGGTGCAAACGACTATTGCGCTTAAGTCCGATCAAATTCATATTTTAAGTGCACAGTCTGAACTCGGATAACCAAGGTTAAATAATGATTTTTACTGCTCAGAATGTCAGATTTCTGATAATAAACCGGTGATTGATATTTGAATAAGGCCATTTAGCGCGCTAAATAGCGCATTTGATATAAAACCTTCCCATTTGTGCTGATTTGTATAGGTTTACCCGCTGTCACATTTCTAAAAAATGTTGTGTCATGACAGCCCATCTAACTGAAAAATGGTATTTATGATCAATTATTAATCTTAGATTTCTTGGGACTTTGGCTGCTCTTAGGTAGAGTAGGCGTGTGATAGAATTTTCAATTATATAGAGGCTTGTGATGGTTCGGTTGCTGCTAGCAATATGCTTTCTTCCTTGTGCCGTGATGGCCACACCATCTATGCACTCTTTATTGATCAATGGCGACTTTTTAAAGCCAATAACGGTCATGGAACAATTAGAGCAACAAGACGAAGGCACCATATGTGACTTTGATGTTGATGTTGAAGAAGGTTTGTTGGTGTATAAGATTTCTATGGTTAACGTAGAGACTCACCGAATCAATAAATACGAATACCGAGCCTTAGACGGTACATTATTAACTGAAAAATCGTCTGCTTATGCCTCTGATGATATTGGCCAAGTTAATGCGGCAAAAATGCTGCAAGCTAAGCATATGAAGTTTTCAGAATTAGTGACCCTCGCGATTGAAAACCAACAAGGATATTTAACACAGGCGGAATTGGACCACGATTTATCAATTAGTTATCTCGAACTAAAGTTACTCAATCAAGATAGTAGAAATACTATTGCTTTCGATATTGAGACTCTACGTCCACTACCTTTGCTCAAATGGGATTAAAGACTCTATGACTATGCGTATTTTATTGGTTGAAGATGATGCTACTACGTTAAAGTATGTAGCCGACGGATTTACGGCTCAGAAATATCAAGTTGATAGCGCGACTGATGGTCAAGAAGGCCTCACGTTAGCCAAGCATAACCAATATGATTTACTGATCCTCGATCGCATGTTACCAAAGCTAGACGGCTTAACATTATTGTCTGCTCTGCGTACCAGTGGTAATAAAACACCAGTACTTATTTTATCGGCATTAAGTCATGTTGACGAGCGTGTAAAAGGTTTACGTGCGGGCGGTGATGACTACATGACCAAGCCATTTGCCTTTGCAGAATTGTTAGTACGTGCAGAAAAACTTGCGCAACGTAACGTGGTTGAACCGGCTGCCACCGAAATTGAAGTGGGCAGTTTAAAGATGGAATTATTAACCCGTAAAGTCACCCTTGACGATAGCGAGTTAATGCTACAACCAAAAGAATTTCAATTGCTTAAGTATTTGATGGAGCATCCTAATCAAGTGATTAGCCGCACATTATTATTTGAAGCTGTATGGGACTACCATTTTGATCCTCGCACCAATGTGATTGATGTGCATATTGCCAAGTTACGTCGCAAGTTTGAAGAGCTTGGCCATGGTGAGTTAATTGAAACCGTTAGAGGGGCTGGATATCGCCTTTGTAAAAGGCATTAAGCCTTACCAAAGTAGTGCGTGGCGGATCACGCTGATCTTCTCGACATTAGTAACCATACTCATTGTTATGTTGGTGCTTAGTCTCTATAGACAGTTAGTGATCGAGCAACAAAATCAAGTAGATAAACATCTAGCTGCAGAAATGCAGCGCTATCAACAGTTAGCATTAACGGTTAACCGTCGCAGTTTTGCGGCTCAAATTCGTGCTGCCGATCCTAAAACTGCACTGATTGCCTGGCGCAACAGTGTAGATATGGTGGGCGCATTGACTTTCTTACCCGAAAATATGCCACAACTGCCTGAAACGAAAGATTTCCCTATCTTTACTGGTGGTCCAGATAAACTGCATATTCTTACTGGTGGCTTAGTTATCACCCGTTATGGCCCAGTATTAATTGCTACACGTACCGATCAACTCGCGGCTTTAATCGAGAAGTTTATTAACGCTGCATTTTGGGCCGTTGCATTCACTTTAGGGCTCACGCTAGCGTTAGGCTATATTTTCTCAAAAGCCATTTTGAGACGACTGGTCGAATACAACCGTTTGAGTGAACAGATTGAAGCTGGACACTATGAAACCCGTCTGCCAGTAAGCGAAAGCCAAGATGAATTTGACATGCTGGCACGGCAATTTAATTTAGTGCTCGACACCTTAGAGCAAAACTTACGAGCAGTTCGCGGGGTGACCGATAACATTGCCCATGATTTACGTACGCCATTATCGCATTTGCGTATTGGTATTGAGCTGTTGTCGCAAAAACCTACAGCTGAACTTGCCGATGCCACTGCTGAGTTACTCGAAGAGTTAGATCACTGTTTGGGAACTTTCGATGCCATGTTATCGTTAACGCGCATCGAAGAAGGTCAGCAAACGCTTGATTTACAGCCGGTGAGTTTACAGCAAATCTGCCAAGATTTATTTGAAATGGCTGAGGTGATTGCCGAGAGTCACGACCAAGTATTGAGTATTAGTCTAGCAGATGATGTTCACGTGAATGGCGATAAGTATTTGTTGTTTCAGGCATTATTTAATCTAGTGGATAACGCGATAAAGTATTCACCTAATGGCGCCACGATTAATATTATTCAACACGGTAAACACATTCAAATTAGTGATAATGGACCGGGTATTATTGACGAGGATAAAGAGCGGGTATTCGATCGCTTAGTGCGTTTAGACCCTAGCCGCCATTACAAAGGCACTGGTTTAGGATTATCGATGGTAAAGGCTATTCTATCGCGTCACAAAGCGACGATTTCACTACTCGATAATAACCCTGGTTTACTCGTGAGTATTCACTTTAAATAACCTCGCAAGCCTCCCATTTAATCGTTGTTGGATAATATATGTACCAAGTGATCAGTGATCAAACAGACTTTATTGTCATCAGTAAATCCGTGAATGTTCATTTTCATAGCCAAGATGGCAATGCTGGAGTGATTGCACAGGCTGAGGCTGATGTAGGTTATAAGCTTTACCCTGTTCATCGGCTCGATACACCGACTTCCGGTTTACTGATTGTGGCTAAATCCCCTCAGGCTGCAAATGTGTTTACCAAAATGTTTACTGAGCATAAAGTTCAAAAATATTATTTGGCGATAGCTTGTGGTAAACCTAAAAAGAAACAAGGCTTGATTATTGGCGATATGGCTAAGTCGCGTCGCAGTATGTATAAGTTACTGCGAACCACAGAAAACCCTGCAGTGACACAGTTTTTTAGTCAGAGTATTGCCTCTGGTATGCGGATGTATTTACTAAAACCGCTGAGTGGCAAAACCCATCAATTAAGAGTGGCCTTAGCCAGTATTGGTGTGCCTATTTTAGGCGATAAACTCTATGGTGATGAGCTGAGCGATAGATGTTATTTACATGCCTATAGTTTGCATTTTACCTATCTAGAGCAGGTTTATTGTTTCCAGCAACTGCCTCAGTTTGGTAAGCAGTTTTTGTTACCTGAGTGCCAACAACTTATGATGAACCAATGGCAATCACCGAATGACTTATCGTGGCCTAGTAAAGACTAATCTCTGCCTATTACTCCTATCAGAGGTAAACTTAAGCTGCTGTCTCAATGCAATTACGGCCCGCTTTTTTTGCGCTATACATGGCTTTGTCGGCTCGCGCTAGAATATGCTTAATTGGTGTGTCTGGTGTGACAATCGCACAACCGATACTAGCAGTAATGGCAAGTTTATTTTCCCCTGTATCAATAATAAGGTCGGCAAGTACTTGCTGGCATCGTGAAGCCATTTGATGAGCTTGTTCTAGAGTGCAGTTTGGTAATAAAATCAGAAACTCTTCGCCGCCATAACGGCATAAAAAATCGTCATTCCGAATAACATTATTAATAGCATTCGCTGATTTCTCCAGCACAATATCCCCCATAGCATGACCCCAATTATCATTAATCGCTTTAAAGTGGTCTAAATCGATTAAGAGGATGCAGTAAGGTATGTTGGAAGTGTGCCAACTACTGTGGATGTGTTGTAATTGCTTATCAAGAGAATGACGATTCCAAATACCGGTAAGAGCATCACGGTTGGCAAGGGTGAGGATTTTTGTCACGAGCTTGTTGATGGAGTTACCCACAATTAAAATGTTAACAAGTAATATCAGTATGATATATACCCATAGTGTCGGTTTAGCATCAGCCGTGTTTAAGGTGGCAAAAACAGTGATTTTGTCTGGAAAAAATAACAGTATGATGGGCCTTAGTAGAAATAAACAGCCAATTAATGCTATTGGGATAACTAACCAGTTGGTAGCAAAAGCCGTAAATGTATCTCTAAATGCGTGTAAATGATCTCGAGCTAGCCCAAAAAATAATATTGATGCCGCTAAAGATAAAATAGAGACCAAATAAACGGCTTCGGTGCGCTGTGGTGTGACGAAAAGCATCAATATCGCCGCCATAGTGATGACGGTTAAATCGAATAATTTGCTACTGGGTAATCTGTATAGTCTTTGTGCACCCCAGCGAAGAGTACTCAGTCCAAGTAAGATCATTACATCAGCCGTGAACCAATAAAGGTAACTAGGTTGGTCTGTTCGTTGGGTGTAAAGCAACATGCCAATCAGTACGCATAAATTTGCTAATGAAAAATGAATACTTGCCTTAGGTGCAACTCTCATTGGATAAGCCATAACCCACCAAGAGGCGGTTGCTGCAGCTGCGAGTAAACACAATACTTGCATTAATATTTGTGTGGATTCATGTTCCGTCATAAAGATGCATATAAAGGTAATTTCTTATTAAATATGCCATTGAGGCTAGTGTAAAAATTTTTTAATGGCAATATTTTAGTTTAATGTTTTCTATTTAACGTTAATTTAATTAACTGATGGTGGAAATCAATAAGATGGATTTACTTAAAATTTATGATGGCCAATGCTATTTTTTGTAACAAGCCTCTCTGGCAAGCCCTAGTCACTAGATAGCTAAATAAAAGCGTTTATTATCTAGAATAGATTTTTAGGCTGTTATTGGTTAAAGATGATGATGTGCATTATGAATTCTATGTTTGAGTTGATTACAGTTGCTGTGTTGACTTAACAGTTGATTCTTCCATTGAATCCATTGAGCAAATTGTATTGCGGCCTTTACTTTTAGCAAGGTACATAGCGTCGTCAGCGAGTTGTAATAATTGTTCAATACTGAGGTGGGTTTTACAGGTAGCATAACCAATGCTGAGAGTGGTATTGATATGGGCCTTCTGCCATAAAACCGTATTTTCATTGATTTTTTGCTGTACTTTTTCGGCCACTATTTGAGCTTCTTTTTTATTGGTTAATGGCAGTATGATTAAAAACTCCTCACCACCATAACGGCAAATGAAATCAATTTTCCTCAATGATTGTTGTAATATGTCGGCGGTATTCTTGAGCACCAAGTCACCCGCTAAATGACCGTAAGTGTCGTTAATGCGTTTGAAGTGGTCTAAGTCGAGTACCATTAAACTATATGCCAACCCATTTCGAAGCCATAGGGCGTCAACTTCTTCGAGCTTGTTCAATAAAGAGTGCCTGTTCCATAAGCCCGTTAGCTGATCTTTATTGGCTAATCGAGCGACCTTGTAGACTAAGCGCGTCAGCGCATTACCAAACAATACTAGGTTAGTGAGTAGCAGTAATATGATGTAGCTCCACATGACTAACGATGAGTTAAGCTTGTCTGCTGCTGAAATGTTGGCAAGTTCATCGGGAAAAAGCAATAAAACACCTGCGCGTATGATAAACAGTAAGCCAATGGTGAAAAAAGGCACGTTAATCAACGCCGCATAATACAGCGGTAAGTGTTTTTTTACCGCCCGAAAATTATCAATACCACTAAGGGTGATGAACGTTGCTGCGGTAATACTCATTACAATAACTAAGTAGACAGCATAGGTCAGGGATGGTGGGACCAACAGCATTAATAATGCGGTGGTTGCCAGCAATATCAGATCAAATCGGTAAGATAAAGGCTGTTTAAATAAATGTTGGCAGCCCCAACGCACTAGGGCAAACCCCACAAGTATTGTCATGTCTGCCACAAACCAGTATAAATAGTTAATTGCTTCAGTACGTTGGGTATAAAGCAAAATGCCAATAAGAGTACAAATATTGGTAGCGGCGAAACACCAACTGGCTTTAGGTGCGATGTGTAATAGACTGGCAAGCAATGTCCAAGCTATGGCGCAACTTACTGCGATTAAGCTAAAGAATTGAACAAAAATAATACTTTGGTTATGTTCCATATGACTCATTAGTATCGTGAATAAGACTATTCCATAATTTGATATCAAAAGTGTAGCTAGAATAATAGGCTAATTGTCCTAGTTAACAAATTGTATCGTATACTATTTTTATAATAACTTTAGCTAAATTAATCAACTTAAATAAGGTAACTAAAATGGATTCTAATAAATTATTACTGGTGATTATTGCGATTTTACTGCCGCCTGTAGCAGTTTTGCTCAAAAAAGGCATGGGTAAAGACTTATTAATAAATATCTTATTATGTATTTTCTTTTTTGTACCAGGGCTTGTTCATGCTTTGTGGGTAGTCTTACAAGAATAATGTTTAATACCCTATGCTATTGATGTTGTTTGGTCACTGATAAGCTGGAATCTATAGGGTTTTAATCAGTTTGAGATTATAATTACCTCGTAGAAATGCTATCAAGTGACCAATATGAACCGTAAAAAGAAAATTAATCAAACTCTGAAAGCTAAAGCAAAAAAAGCCAATGCTAAGCTGCATGCTGCTAATAAATCGCCTTATATTGCCAAAGCAGAACGTGCACAGCTTGCCCAAGCTCAATTGGTTATAGCGCCAACAGCCGATTTAGCTGATAGCGCATTAAGCGACTCTGGCGCTGTACATTCGCCAGCACTGTAACACTATAGCGATGACCCTAGAGATGATTTTATCTACGGATTAACACCGCATACTTTACAATGTGGTTGTTTAGGTAAACGCATTTGCCTAAACTCCATGGTCATCGCATCAATCATTAACAACTTCCCCGTTAATGGCTCGCCGATAGCCGTGATGACTTTGATTGCTTCTGTTGCTTGAATGCAGCCAATCATGCCGACCACAGGCGCAAGAATACCTGCCTCAACACACGTTAATTGTTGTTCACCAAATAAAGCACTAAAGCATTGATAGCAAGGGCTGTCTTGTTGGTAGTCAAATACTGTAACAGTGCCTTCCATTCTAATAGCCGCGGCTGACACTAAAGGCACTTGGTGCTCAAAACAGCTTTTATTAAGCTGTTCACGCACTAACATATTGTCTGTGCAATCCAGAATTAAGCTATGTTGACTCACCAACACGTTAATCTCATCATCATCTAATAACGCATTAATGGTATTGATGTTAATTAATGGATTTAGCAGCATCAGCGATTGCTTAGCCGATTCAACTTTTGCTTGGCCAATATTGGCGTCATAGTGCAATACTTGGCGCTGCAAATTAGACAGCTCTACGGTATCAAAATCAACTAAGGTGATTTCACCAACCCCAGCCACGGCAAGGTATTGACTTGCTGCACAGCCGAGTCCGCCTGCACCAATAATTAATACTTTGGCAAGCTTGAGCTTTTCTTGGCCATCGATATCGATAGCCTTAATAGAGATCTGCCGGCTATAGCGCAGCATTTCATTATCAGTGAGTATCTCTTGATCAAGTGAATCCATACTATTCCTAACACAACACGTTATTAAAAGGCTCTACGGTGACTTGTGCGCCTGTTGGCGTGTCGCCTTGGAATTGATCTAATATCACAAAACAATTAGCTAAACTCATTGATGTGAGCATGCCTGAGCCCTGGCCGCCAGTAATCGCTACTTCAAGTTCGCCCAATTCATTTCGACTGAGTATGCCGCGTTGATATTCGACTCTACCAGGGTATTTGCGTATATCTGTCAGTAACCTTGCTTGGCAAAATAACGGTTTAACAGGCTTAAGTCCCTGCATTTTATGTAAAATGGGCAACACGAGTTTATAAAACGTTACCATCGAAGAAACGGGATTACCGGGCAAACCGCAAAAAATAGCGTTATCTATTTTACCAAATGCGAATGGCTTGCCTGGTTTAATAGCGAGCTTCCAAAAGGTAATCTGGCCTTCTTCAGACAAAATCTGTTTAGTAAAGTCAGCTTCACCCACTGAGACTCCGCCAGATGTTAATACCATATCAGCCTTGCTGGCTGCTTCTTTAAATGCACCACGAATGGCTTCTTTATTGTCGGCTATTACGCCTAAATCAACCCAGTCAACATGACTTTTACTGAGTAAGCCTTGGATTGAATAGCGGTTAGAATCATAAATTTGTCCGGGAGCCAGTTCACTTCCTACAGGGCGTAACTCATCACCAGTGGAAAAGAAGGCGACTTTTAGTTTACGTGTCACTCTAACTTGGCTAATACCGATAGTGGCGAGTACGCCCATTTCAGCTGCGCGGATAGTGATGCCTTTGTGCAATACTTTGGTACCTGCAAGCAGCTCTTCACCACGACGGCGGACATTAGCGCCTAATCGATGTGGGTGCTCGATGGTAATTTGATTATCGTCTGCTTGGACTTTTTCTTGCATTTGCACGGTATCAAAACCCACAGGTACAGGGGCGCCGGTCATAATACGAATACAGCTATTGGGTGATACTTGGCCATCGAAAGGGTGGCCTGCAAAAGAACTACCCACGAGGGTAAGGGTTGTTTTATCCTGTGATGCGGCTAAATCGGTAAAACGAAATGCATAACCGTCCATTGCCGAGTTATCAAATGGGGGTAAATCAATACTCGATGCTAGATCTTCCGCTAGCACTCTATCGATAGCCTGGGTTAATGTGACGAGCTCGGTATCTTGGGTTGCTTCAACTTGAGCTAAAAGTTGCTCAATTGCTTGATCGGGATGAAGCAATGTTGGTTGAGCGCAAGGGTCTTGATTACTGGACATCAGAACTTCCTTAATGAATCGCTAAAATACTATCAACTGTATCTTGGCTGAAATAGGTCTTTGCTTTTAATGGTGCTTAGTATGCCATGATGGCACAAGAGTTTTATGATCACACTTAAGGTTTTATATTTTATGTCGAAAAATAACGCCAATACCGATTGGTACTTATACATTATTCGCTGTGCAAACTCGCATTTATACACCGGTATTACCACGGATATTTCACGTCGTTTTGGCGAGCATCAAGCCAGTGGTCCTAAAGCAGCTAAATATTTAAAAGGTAAAGGCCCGTTAACCTTAGTTTATCAAGAATCATTAACTGATCGAAGTGAAGCGTCAAAACGCGAAATTGCTGTTAAAAAATATACTCGCCAGCAAAAATTATTATTGATTGAACAGTATGAGTTAACCCGTCCACGGTAACGATAAGTTACCTATATTTATAAGTTTTTCATATCAAAATTTTGGTTTACAGTTTTTTTACGACTAGACTGAAATGATGGAATCTCAATGGTTAATCCACAATGGTCAAGTCGTTAATGAGTGTTGCGCTGATCATGTGTTGCTCGGCATTTCCTTCAGCGGCACAACAAGTACGCATTCAACCAGCTCAATCTTCAGAAAATACCACTCACCAATATTATTACGACTTGTTATAGCTGCTATTAACCCAAACCGCTGACGATTATGGCTCGGCGGATATTGTTGTTAGCAATGACCATCCACGCTTAGTGCAACGCATTACTCAAGGTTTAGAGGCATTCATTGCGACAGGTCAGTTACATGAGTTTATTGAGCAGCATGAAACAACTCGAAATATGTTCCCACTGAGTCGATATCGCCACAGTCGAATTTTTGACTTAACTAATTCACCGTTTGCGCCACAAACACCTTTTCAAAATCAAGATTTATGGATTGATTTACCGCATCCCACAAAAAACGCCGCAGCACTTGTGGAGTGATACGGCGTTATTTAATCTCATTGTCTATATAGCGTTGAAGCTTATTTAGACGCCCGCAACACCGGATACTTCATGTATTCGTTGTCATAATATGGGCTGCGTTGGTAAAACCAGCGTAATCTTGCTTGGCTATCTTTAGCAAAATCAGGATCTTTAAGCGCTTGATCAAACTCAGCTTGTAGAGTTGGATTGTCGAGTAACATTTTTGCTGCTAAAGGTTCCACGGCATAGTCTTCAATGTATTCAGTGCGGGTAAAAATGGTATTGAACATTCCCCAATAAAACAATGAATCCTCAGCCTGAGGTTCAAGTAAGAGCATTGCTAAGTCACCCAAGGGTTGGTCGGTTGGAATACGCATGCTACCCGCTGGCAAGAGGGTATTTATTTTGTGAATAGTCGTTGTTGCCGTTACCGTTTGATGACCTTCATAATCAGCACTTGAGAATAGTGGGTCGCTGAATTGATATTGCTGCGCTGTTATCGACGTTGGCTTATTCAGTTGTGTCATTCTAATGCCATGCAAAGATAAACGCTCAATAACGTTTGTCCATTGTGGCGGAATATAATAAGCCACAGGCCGAGTTACCGTGATATCTGCTTTTGTGTTAGCCACAATCGGTAAGTTTTCATATAACTTAGGCTCTCCAGTCCAGCGTACAACTTTGTCACCACTGATTGGGCTTTGCTCAACACGGTAATCAATCCCTTTAAAGTCTTTTCCTTCAGCTAAGGTTTCATTTTGCCAGCTAATGGTTAACTTGCTTGGGTTACGATATTTGTCTTCATTAATCGCAGACTTTAGCTTGGTGCTATTTTTTGCCACCGTTTTAAGGGTTTGTTCAAGTGTAACGTAGGTACCAAGAACGCGTTGCTTATAAGGTTTAAGGCTATGGTTCTCTATTAGAATAGTCGGCAAATGACGAGCATCACCGTAACCATTGGAAAAACGTGGGCTAGGATTCCACAATGACAAGCCTTTAGTCATGTCTGTATTATCGTTAGCAAATACCAACTGGCCCGGAATGTGGCCTTGCTCTGTTAATGCATGTTCAACCGCGGGGCGGTAAATAGACTCTAACCATGTAAAAATACTTGGGCTATAGCCTTGTGCAACGTTGTAGCCAAAGGTGACATCGTATTGGTAGTCAATACCATCGGTCACATGGATATCAATATATAAGTCTGGCTGCCATATATTAATCGCTTGAATGAGGTGCTGCATTTCTAGAGTGTCAGCTTTAGCATAATCACGGTTTAAATTAAGATTGTTAGCAGTAGTGCGCCAGCCCATATTCACCGGCCCGCGTTGATTTACTCGATTGAATTTGCTGCTACGCTCGTGGGCATCGACACTGAAAATAGGAATAAACAGTAAATTAACGTTTTCAAGCAAATCGCGTTTGTTACGATGACTGATATCTCGCAGCAGCATCATACCTGCATCTTTACCGTCAATCTCACCAGAATGAATACCTGCTTGCACAAATACCGTTGCTTTACCGTTGTCACTTAATGCTTGTGCCGTTGATACCCCATCTTGTGACGCGATAATCATCCATATATCTCGTCCTTGGGGGCTTTTACCAATGCTGACTTTTTGCAACACGTCGGTGCTGTCGACGAGTTTGTCTAACCATTCCATAGTGTCGTGATAGTTCGGGCTTGAAACATAACCTTGTTGCTCAAAAGGGGTTGCCCATGGTTGATCTGCACTTAACAGTAAGCTTTCACTGGCGCCTGACCAAGGATGAATTGGCGGTAGTATACTGTCATTTTCGAGATGCGTTATTTGCTCTGCCGGTACTTGAGGAGCAGCAGACACAGCATTGTTAGCATGAGTGAAAGTGGAACAGATGAGTAACGGACTAACCATTAAGCTAGCAAGCAAAAAGCGGCGCATGAATATCCCTGTGAATGGTGATGGTGTCGAAATACGGTAATAGCATCATAACACTGCCTATCAACAGTTTCAGTTGCTTTTACCCTTATAAATGAACTGGAACAGTGCCGATAAAAAATCCCAACCGAAGTTGGGATTTTTAAATTACATCGCGTTAAATAAAGCGATGCGAATAATGGGTAACGTGTTTACACGTTAGGGCCAGCATTTTTGATGGCTTCAGACACTTTATATTTTGCAAAGTTATCACTGAACTCTTGTGCTAGTTGTTGTGCATATTTGTCATACTCAGCTTTATCTGCCCAAGTGTTGACTGGGTTTAATAAAGCAGTATCAACACCTGATACACTAACAGGCACGTTTAAATTCAGTTTATCGATATAAACGGTTTCAACATCTTTTAGCTCACCACTGACAATAGCATCCACAATGGCGCGAGTTGTCGGGATATCAAAACGTTTACCTACACCATGTGGACCACCGGTCCAGCCAGTGTTAACAAGGTAAACTTGGCTGCCAAACGACTCAATACGTTTCATGAGTAGTTCAGCATACACTCCTGCTGGACGTGGGAAGAATGGTGCACCAAAACACGTCGAGAAAGTTGACTGAATTGCAGACGTTGAGCCCATTTCTGTCGAGCCAACTTTCGCGGTGTAACCCGATAAGAAATGATATGCAGCTTGTTCTTTGCTTAATATCGACACAGGCGGTAATACACCTGATACATCGCAGGTTAAAAAAACCACAGCATGAGGTTCAGCACCACGGTTATCTTCTTTACGTTGAGCGATATGCTCTAAAGGATAAGCGGCACGGCTGTTTTCAGTCAGGCTAGTATCTTTATAATCAGGCACTCGATGTTCATCAAGCACCACATTTTCGAGTACGGTACCGAAACGAATCGCATCCCAAATCACAGGTTCATTTTTTTGGCTAAGGTCGATACATTTTGCATAGCAACCACCTTCGATATTAAATACGCCACCAGGTGCCCAGCCGTGCTCATCATCACCGATCAGGAAACGTTTTGGATCAGCTGAAAGAGTGGTTTTACCGGTACCCGATAAGCCGAAGAATAATGTGGTATCACCATCGTGGCCGACGTTGGCCGAACAATGCATGGGTAACACACCTTTAGCGGGTAATAAGAAGTTTTGCACCGAGAACATCGACTTCTTCATTTCACCTGCATATTTCAACCCTACAAGCAGTACTTTTCGCTCGGCAAAGTTCAGAATAACAGCGGCTTCAGAGTTTGTACCATCACGTTCAGGTTCGCAGACAAAACCTGGCGCATTGATGATTTGCCAGGTGTCTTTATTACCACGATTAAAGGTTTCTGGAGCGATAAATAAATTACGAGCAAACAATTGATGCCACGCGAACTCAGTGGTTACACGTACAGGAATGTAATGTTCATCATCAGCGCCAACTTCGAGTTCTGACGTAAACAGTTCTTTGTCTGCAAGGTAGGCTTCTACCCGGCCCCATAACGCATCAAATTTGCCAGCATCAAACGGACGGTTTACTTTGCCCCATTCAATATCGGCTTCAGTGTTTGCCTCTTTGACGATAAACCGGTCATTAGGTGAACGACCCGTTCTTTCCCCTGTCTTGGCCACTAAGGCACCATTTGCGGTCAGCTGACCTTCTCCACGAAGAAGCGCGATTTCTACTAACTGTGCTGTCGTAGGGTTGAGGTGAACGCGGTTAGATACATCCGCCATAGTGTTGATCTCCATGTCTTTTAGGTCGTGTTTCGCAGTGAAAAGCTATTGGGGGTTAGGTATTCAAACTTAGCTTGTTATTATTTTTGCGCGATGGCTATAAGCTAGTGTAGGGATTGTAACGTAAGTTAATGCCGCGGTAACGAACAGTTTGGTAATTTTTTTGAAAGTTTTTGGCGTTTGATGTTTTCTTTAGACGGTTAAGGCATAAAAAAAGCGCATTGCGCGCTTTTTCTGTAAGTGGTTACGTTGTGGGTAACGACATTGATTACTGCTGTGACTGGCTGCTATGACTACCAGAATATAACGCTGCAATATCTATCGCATCAAAAGAGTACTTTGCTGTGCAATACTCACAATCCATCTCGATTTTCCCTTCCTCAGCTAGAATCTCTTCAACTTCAGTTTGGGGTAACGTTTTGATTGCTGCAGCACTGCGATCACGAGAACAGCTACATTTAAACGTAACATCAACAGGATCAAATAAGCGTACTTCTTCTTGATGATACAAGCGATGTAATACCTGTTCAGCATCAAGAGTGAATAACTCTTCTGCTTTAATGGTCGAGGTCAATGCTGAGAGATGTTCAAAGTCGTCAGTATTACCCGATTTTGCTGGTAATACTTGCAACAACATTCCTGCCGCTTGTTTGCCGTTAGCAAATAACTGTATTTGGGTAGGTAGCTGCTCTGATTGATTAAAATACTCTTCTAAGCAAGCTGCTAGATTGACATGGTCTAATGATACAATACCTTGATAACGTTCACCTTCATCAGGCGTTAACGTAATGACCATGTAACCTTTACCGAACATTTGTTGCAAGCTTGCATTGGCAGCAATATCACCGTTCCAACGTGCTACACCGCGTAATACTTGCTTATTGTTACCATTAATTACCGCTAAAGAAACCGGGCCATCGCCTTGTAACTGCACGCTAATGTCACCGCTAAACTTGATCGTTGCCGTGAGTAATGATGTTGCGGCCATTAACTCGCCGATTAGGGCTTGTAAGGCAACCGGATAGATATGTGCAGAAAGCACTTCTTGGTAACTGCTTTCTAATTGGACTATCTCGCCTCGCACATCGGCATTATCAAAAATGTAGCGATGTAAAATATCGTTGTTCATTTGCATTCTCTTACTTTTTGGGCGCCTAGTAATCTTTTAAGCGCATAATCTGTCGTCGTTGTTTTTTATCCGGTTTATGGTCTGGTGCCGGATTGTTCAAAATATTTAGCCGTCGGGCTTCAGCGTTTATAATCCGTTTGCTAATACTCTCTGGTGTTTCTTCGTATAGGGTTTGCGCTACATTAGCACTTTGTCTATGGCCAGATAATTGAAGGACAATAATCTCTTTATCATCATTACCTTGGCGAAGGCGGATTTTTGCACCCGCTTCAGCATTCTTACTGGATTTAGTCCGTTGACCGTTGTAATGTACTTTACCGCCATTGATCATGTCTTTTGCGATAGCGCGAGTTTTATAAAAACGTGCCGCCCATAACCATTTGTCGAGCCGAATAAAGCTTTTGTCGGGCTGATTTTGAGTCACATGACCTCCAAAACAGGGATGATTTCACAGACTGAGTAACCTAACTGCCATACAATGTGTGTATTATCGTAATAAAGGGCAATATTATGGCTCTTTTTATGGGCGCAAAGTTAGCATATTTGATGGAGATTCGCCAATCGATATGCTCTGGGGTTGTTGCTTTATCCTGTGTGGGTTAGCATGACGGCTACACATATATTTTCGCATTTTATTAACAATTAGAACAGAGACCTGTACCAAGTCGTATAGAGGGTCCAATAACATATGGATTTATTAGATAAACTGATCACCAACGCTGCAAAAATACCACATAAGCTATTGAGTATGATTGTATTTTGGCTTGGACTGGTCATCGTGTTGCTACTCGCTGCACAGATCACATGGAAGTTGATGCCAGTATCGTCGCAATCTGCGGTGTGGCAACCATCCCCCATCTCAGCAGGCACTGCAAAGCGTATTGAGCTTGCCGGTGTACGTAACCTATTGCTTTTTGGTCGCTTAGACAACAACAGCAATAAACCCAAAGCTGAAGTCGTAGAGCAAATCACCGATGCGCCTAAAACAAACTTGTCTATTCAATTGACCGGAGTTGTGGCATCCACCGAGGAAGCTCAAGGTTTAGCGGTTATTGAATCAAGTGGGCAACAAGAAACTTATGGTTTAGGCGATAAAATCAAAGGGACTTCTGCTTCTTTAAAAGAGGTTTATGCTGACCGGATTATTATCAGTAATGGTGGTCGTTACGAAACCTTAATGCTTGATGGTCTTCAATACACCACACAAGGTGCAGCAAACTCACAGCTACAACAAGCCAAGGTCGATCAACAGGTAACCCGAGTTGATCGTCGTGATAATCAACGTTTTTCTGAAGATTTGTCTAATTCTCGTGATGAGTTGTTAGCAGACCCAAGTAAAATTACAGACTTTTTAGCTATTTCACCGGTACGTAATGGCGATGAATTAGCGGGTTACCGTTTAAATCCTGGTAAAGATGTCGCGTTGTTTAAGCAAGCGGGTTTTCAGGCTAATGATTTAGCAAAATCAATAAATGGATTTGATCTGACCGATATGGGTCAGGCATTAGAAGTGATGGCACAACTGCCTGAGCTCACCGAAATGGCTGTCATGGTTGAGCGTGAAGGGCAGTTGGTCGAAATCATGTTTAGTTTGCCAGAATAATTTGGCGTTAGAGGATTGAGTAGAATGAATAATAAAGGGATCCGACATAACATTATTGCTGGAATGCTTATGGGCGCTGCAATGATAGCGGCACCGAGTGCTTGGTCGGAACAATATGCCGCCAATTTTAAAGGCACTGACATTCAAGAATTTATTAATATTGTCGGTAAAAACCTCAATAAAACCATTATTGTAGATCCAACAGTACGTGGCAAAATTAATGTCCGTAGTTACGATTTACTTAATGATGATCAATATTACCAATTCTTCCTTAACGTACTTCAAGTGTATGGTTATGCAGTGGTTGAAATGGAAAACCACGTCATTAAAGTCATTAAAGACAAAGACGCCAAAATGGCTTCTATTCGTGTCGCCGATGACAAAGCACCTGGTGTTGGTGACGAAATGGTCACCCGAATTGTTCCATTATACAATTCTGAAGCGAAACAACTTGCTCCATTACTTCGCCAGTTAAATGATAATGCTGGTGGCGGTAACGTTGTTAACTATGACCAATCAAACGTGTTAATGATTTCTGGTCGTGCAGCGGTAGTGAACAAGTTGGTAGAGATTGTTCGCCGAGTTGATAAGCAAGGCGACACCGACGTACAAGTCGTGGCCTTAGATTATGCCTCTGCAGGAGAAATTGTTCGCATAGTCGATACCTTATATCGTTCAAGTGCTAACCAATCACAGCTGCCTGGCCAAGCACCTAAAGTGGTGGCTGATGAACGCATGAATGCTGTTATTGTCAGTGGCGATGAAAAAAGCCGTCAACGTGTAATCGAACTCATTAAACGACTTGATGCTGAACAGGCGAGTACGGGTAACACCAAAGTACGTTATTTACGTTACGCCAAAGCTGAAGACTTGGTTGAAGTATTAACCGGATTTGCACAAAACTTACAAGATAATAAAGAGGGTGCCAGTACTCAGCAAGGCAACTCAAGTAAGCGTCGTAGTGATATCAATATTATGGCCCACAGCGACACTAACTCACTGGTCATTAGTGCCGAACCAGATCAACTGCGTACCATTGAAAGCGTCATTAATCAGCTTGATATTCGCCGTGCTCAAGTGCTCGTTGAAGCCATTATTGTTGAAATCGCTGAAGGTGATAACGTTGGTTTTGGAGTGCAATGGGGCAGCGAAGCGGGTGGCTTAACGCAGTTTAACAACATTGGCCCAACCATTGGTGAAGTCGGGGCTGGAGTCTGGTCTGCACGTGAAGAGGATGGCACTAGCGTGACGACTATTGATGGTAATGGTAATCCGGTAACGACAACTAATCCAACTTCAGACGGTGACTATACCTTGATCGCCCAAGCATTAGGCAAAGTGAATGGTATGGCGTGGGGCGTGACCACAGGTAACTTTGCGGCGTTAATCCAAGCTGTGTCGAGTGATACAAATTCAAACGTACTAGCAACACCGTCTATTACCACACTAGATAACCAAGAAGCGTCGTTTATTGTTGGTGATGAAGTGCCGATTATTACCGGTTCAACTTCAAGCTCTAACAATGATAATCCATTCCAAACGGTAGAACGTAAGGAAGTCGGAGTTAAGCTCAAAGTGGTACCGCAAATTAACGAAGGTTCGTCAGTTAAATTAACTATCGAACAAGAAGTGTCGGGTGTTAATGGTAACACTGGTGTCGACATCAGTTTCTCTACTCGTCGTTTAACGACCACGGTTATGGCAGATTCTGGCCAAATTGTAGTGCTGGGTGGATTAATTAACGAAGAAGTACAAGAAAGTATTCAAAAAGTCCCAATTCTTGGCGATATTCCTTTTATAGGTCATTTATTCAAGTCTTCTTCTAGTAAGAAAACGAAAAAGAATTTAATGATTTTCATTAAGCCCACCATTATTCGTGACGGTATGACAATGGAAGGGATTGCCGGTCGTAAATATAATTATTTCAGAGCATTACAGCTGGAACAACAAGCTCGTGGTATTAATTTAATGCCAAATACTCAAGTCCCGGTTCTTGAAGAATGGGATCAAGAGGCTTACTTGCCAGATGACGTGAATGACATGCTTGATCGCTATAAAAGCGGCAAAGGGCTGAGCACCGATATACGTGATTCAGATCCAGCCTTGCGCACTATCGATGAAAACATGCAAAAGGACAAGGCTCAAAACAATGACTGATAGCGTGATGACAGAACCATTAGCCCAAGTATCTAGTGAAGTTGCCATGGAAGTTGTTGAAGGTGATGAGGTTTTTCATTCGACGAGTAAAGAGCGCTTGCCGTTTGCCTTCTCGCACCGCTTTCAATTGGTGTTAGCGAAAGAAAACGAGCAGCTTTGTCTCTTCTACACTGATAACACACCGCTTAGTGCCATGTTAGAAGTACGGCGCTACTCGGGTGTTGAGTTACCGTTAATTAAGCTAGAAGTGGCAAAGTTTGAAGCTAAACTGACGCAAGCATATCAAGCTAATTCTTCAGAAGCCCAACAGCTTATGGAAGATATTGGTAACGAAATGGACTTGTTTACCCTAGCTGAAGAACTGCCACAAACGGAAGACTTGCTTGAAGGCGATGATGACGCGCCGATTATTAAGTTAATTAATGCGCTGTTATCGGAAGCGATTAAAGAAGAAGCCTCAGATATTCACGTCGAAACCTACGAGAAACAATTAATTGTTCGTTTCCGTATTGATGGCGTGTTGAAAGAAGTATTAAAGCCAAATCGTAAATTATCGTCTTTATTGGTGTCGCGTATTAAAGTGATGGCACGTTTGGACATCGCCGAAAAACGCCTACCACAAGATGGGCGTATTTCGTTACGTATTGCGGGTCGTGCTGTCGATGTGCGGGTATCAACTATGCCATCAAGTCATGGTGAGCGTGTGGTAATGCGTTTATTAGATAAAAATACCGGCAACTTAGACTTACAACAACTGGGTATGACACCTGGCATTCGTGAAAAATTCGATGAATTAATTCGTAAGCCACACGGCATTATTCTTGTAACAGGGCCGACAGGTTCTGGTAAAAGTACTACCTTGTATGCCGGGTTAACGGAAATCAATTCTAAAGATACCAATATTTTAACCGTTGAAGATCCTATTGAATATGAGTTAGAGGGCGTTGGTCAAACTCAAGTAAACACTAAGGTCGACATGACTTTTGCCCGTGGATTACGCGCAATTTTACGTCAAGATCCCGATGTGGTCATGATTGGTGAAATTCGTGATTTGGAAACGGCGCAAATTGCAGTGCAAGCATCATTAACCGGTCACTTAGTGATTTCAACCTTACATACCAATACCGCATCAGGGGCAATAACCCGCTTGCAAGACATGGGCGTAGAACCCTTTTTAGTGTCATCAAGTTTGCTTGGCGTGCTTGCTCAACGCTTAATTCGGACATTATGCCCACAGTGTAAAGAAGCACATGAGCCTGATGAGCGTGAACGCGAGTTGCTGGGTATTACCGCAAACGACACACGTATTATTTATCGCGCTAAAGGTTGTAAGGCCTGTGGTCAAAATGGTTATCGTGGTCGAACAGGTATTCATGAGTTACTTACCGTTGATGACAATGTCCGTGAGTTAATTCATGGAGGCAGGGGCGAATTAGCCATTGAAAAATATGTACGTAAATCGATTCCAAGTATTCGTCATGACGGCATGAGTAAAGTACTCACAGGTGTAACAACGCTAGAAGAAGTATTGCGCGTTACGCGCGAGGAGTAATCAATGGCGGCGTTTGAATACAAAGCCCTTGATAGTAAAGGCAAGCAACAAAAAGGTGTGATAGAAGCTGATACTGCGCGTCATGCAAGAAGCCAGCTGCGTGAGCAGCGCCTTATGCCGCTAGAACTTCAGCCTGTCAGTGAGAAAGAAGCCCGTTCACAGCGTGGCGGTTTTAATTTAGCCTCCCTATTTAAAAAGCGTATTTCTGTTGCCGAATTGGCATTGATTACGCGCCAAATAGCGACATTAGTGGCCGCAGGCTTACCCATTGAAGAAGCGTTAAAAGCGGTGGGGCAACAGTCTGAGAAAGATCGCTTAGGTAGCATGATTATGGCGGTGCGTTCTCGGGTGGTTGAAGGTTACAGCTTAGCTGACTCAATGGCCGAATTTCCGCATGTGTTTGATGACTTATACCGCGCAATGGTAGCCTCGGGTGAGAAATCAGGCCATTTAGAAGTGGTACTTAATCGACTTGCCGATTATACCGAGCGTCGTCAGCAACTCAAATCCAAGCTTACTCAAGCAATGATTTACCCTATTGTATTAACCGTGGTCGCTATTGGTGTTATTGCGGTGTTATTGGCAGCTGTGGTGCCAAAGGTTGTTGGGCAGTTTGAACACATGGGCCAAGAATTACCTGGTACAACTCAGTTCTTGATTCTCGCCTCTGATTTTGTACAACATTGGGGGGTTGTGGTCGTACTGCTTATCTTTGCTGCTATGGTGATGTTTCAGCGACTGCTGACTAATCCGATTATGCGGATGAAATATGACACAGCCCTTTTGAAAATGCCCGTTATTGGCAAAGTAAGTAAAGGCCTGAATACCGCCCGATTTGCGCGAACATTAAGTATTTTGTCAGCCAGCTCGGTACCATTACTTGATGGGATGCGTATTGCCAGCGAAGTTTTACAAAATGTTAAGGTGCGTGCTGCTGTTGATGAGGCTACGGCGCGAGTCCGTGAGGGAACTAGTTTAGGCACGGCGTTGACTAATACTAAGTTATTCCCGGCAATGATGTTGTATATGATTGCATCGGGTGAAAAAAGTGGCCAGCTAGAAAACATGCTAGAACGCGCAGCAGACAACCAAGACCGAGAGTTTGAGTCGAACGTTAATATTGCATTAGGAGTATTTGAACCAATGCTAGTCGTGAGTATGGCATCGGTTGTATTATTTATTGTAATGGCCATTTTACAGCCTATTTTAGAGTTAAATAACTTGATCAGCGGTTAGGTTTGAAGTTATGGATTTTTGTAGGGTAAGCGTAAACCAAGATTTATAGCTGATTTTACGCATGAATATATAGACAATTTTTAGAGGAAGTAATTAATGCAACATAATAATAAACAACGTGGTTTCACCTTACTCGAAGTAATGGTGGTGATTGTTATTTTAGGTATTTTAGCGTCAATGGTTGTGCCCAATTTGATGGGTAACAAGGACAAAGCCGATCAACAAAAAGCGGTATCAGATATTGTGGCGTTAGAAAATGCATTGGATATGTATAAGTTAGATAACAGTATTTACCCAACCACAGAACAAGGTCTCGATGCGTTGGTGCAAAAGCCTAACTCGTCACCAGAGCCGCGTAATTTCCGTGAAGGTGGGTATGTTAAGCGTTTACCACAAGATCCATGGCGCAGTGACTATTTACTATTAAGCCCTGGTGAAAATGGCAAAATTGACATTTTCAGCGCAGGACCAGATGGACAACCAGGTTCTGAAGACGATATCGGAAGCTGGAATTTACAAGATTTCCAATAAGATGATTCATCATCGTCAAGCCGGTTTCACTTTATTAGAGGTGTTAATTGTGGCATTGCTAATGGGTTTGGTTGCCTCTGCGGTAACCATGTCTATTAGTGTTGCTGGGCCGGAACAAATGCTCAAAAAACAGGCGCAACGTTTTATGACTGCCACTGAGATGGTGCTTGATGAAAGCGTCTTAAGCGGTCAGTTTATTGGCATTGTGATTGACGAAGATCAATATCAGTTTGTGTTTTATAAAGAAGGCAAATGGATGCCAGTTGATCAAGACCGGCTATTATCGGCCAAAAAAATGGATGCCGGTATTACCTTAGATATTGTGATCGATGGCATGCCATTAGTTCAAGAAGACGAGCAAAATGAGTCTTGGTTTGATGAACCTTTTATCGACGAAGAGAGCGAAGAAGAAAAAAAGAAACATCCTGAACCGCAAATTTTATTGTTTCCCAGCGGAGAAATGACTCCCTTTGAGTTGGGTTTTAATACGATTAATGACGACCGTCAGCCAGTCAATGTGCTGGTTGTGGGTGACGCGTTAGGCCGTTTAACATTAGGGCGTGTAGATGAATAAACTCACATCACATCGACGCCCTCAATACGGGAAAGTTAACCGCTCAGGTATTAACAACTTAGGTATTAGTCGCTCATTTGTTAGTCACTCTGGCGTTAAAAGCTTACGCGGTAAAAATTGTGGTATGACCTTACTTGAGGTTATCGTTGCTCTAGCTGTGTTTTCCATTGCAGCGGTATCGGTTACTAAAAGTTTGGGTGAACAAATGGCGAACATGCCCATTTTAGAGGAACGAACGTTAGCCCAATGGGTAGCCAGTAATCAAATGGTCGACGTGCGATTACCTGGTACCTTTCCTGATATAGGCCAAAAAACGGGTCAGTCAGAACTTGCGGGCCGCGAATGGTATTGGCGCCAAGAAGTGATTAAAACCACCGATGATAAATTTAGAATGATCCGTATTAGCGTCAGTGACGACGACAAATTTAAACGCGTAGTGGCTCAGGTAAGCAGTTATGTCCATAACAAAGCCTAGGTATTTCAGCGGCTTTACCTTACTCGAAATGCTTATCGCGATTGCGATTTTTGCCATGTTGGGTATCGCGGCAAACTCAGTATTGTCGACGGTAATGAAAAATGATGAAGTGACCAAAGAGTTTGCTACTCGGCTTAAGTCATTACAGCAAGGTTTTGGTGCGTTAGAACGTGATTTTGGCCAAATGGTAGCGCGTAGCCCTAGATTATTTGAAGGTGATCGTGGCAGCCGTTTTTTTCAGGCTGGCGATAATATCCTCGACTCTGAAACCGAAGCACTGGTATTTTACCGTTTGGGCTGGTTAAACCCCGATGGCATGTTACCTAGAGGCAGCCTGCAATCGGTTGCCTATGTGGTTCAAAATGGCCGTCTTGAGCGTTGGTATTATCCTTATCCTGAACCTGTATCAGGTGCTGAGCCATTAAAAAGCATGGTTATTGACCATGTGCTGTCAATTGAGTATTCGTTTTATATGGATGATAAATGGCAGAAGCAAGTTGATGGAACCGTGATGCCAAAAGGGATTGCGATGGAAATAGAATTAGAAGGTTTGGGTAAAATTCAGCGTCGTTTTTTACTGCCTAAAGGTGCACCAGCAACTAAGTCTGACAAAGACAGTGGCAACAACCGTAACGGTTCAAATAGTAAAGATGAAAATGAAACCGATGATGGGAAATCCTCATAATGGGCGGCCAAAAGCAACGCGGGGTTGCATTAATAGTAGTGATGCTAATTGTTGCTATGGTGGTGATTATTGCCACCAACATTAGTAGTCGCAATCAGCTTTCAATGCGTCGAACGCTTAATTTAGCCCAATACGACCAGGCTTATTGGTATGCCCTTTCTGCTGAAGAGCTGGCGATGAAAGTGCTCAAGCAAGATTTTGAAGATTCAGAAGGAACCGTACATTTACAACAGTATTGGGCCTTGGCCAATGTGGCGTTTCCAGCTGAATACGGTGAAATTGTCGGTGAAATACAAGATATGCGATCATGCTTTAATGTTAATGCCGTCGGTCAAGCATCGAATGAAATTGAAAATGGTCAGCCCAAAATGACCGTAGCAGCTATACAGTTTCAATCGCTGTTGATCAGTTTAGGCGTTGATGATTTTGGCGCCGAGCAATTAACGTCAACCCTTAAAGATTATATCGACGAAGATACGTTATCAGGCCCATATGGTGCTGAAGATGCCGAATATGAATCGCGTAATGTGCCATATCGTGCGGCCAATACCTTGATGCAGCATCGCAGTGAGTTACGTGCAGTGTTAGGGTTCAACCAAGATGTTTACCTGAATCTTTTACCTTATGTATGTGCAATACCTGGTGAAGACAGTCAGCTATTAAATGTAAATACCATTAAGGTTGAGCAAGCAGCTTTACTGACAGCAATGTTAGAAAATAAAATATCAGTCGGCGAAGCTGAAAATGTTATTAACAATCGTCCAGCGGATGGATATGAAAAAATTGAAGAGTTTTGGGAAGGTTCATCACTCAGTGGTATAAAGATTGAAGCAAATGTAAAGTCGAGTTTTGTGGTTGATAGTCAGTACTTTTTATTGAAGGCTGGTGCCAAAGTCGATACTGCAATATTTCGAATGGATAGTGTCCTGAAGCGTAATGGTAAAGATTTAGATGTGCTCACCCGTCAGTATGGTGGTCAACAATAATAACAAATTCATTGCGTAACAATGCGTATTGAGATCGGTGGAGAATAAACAGTGTCTGAACGGCTATTTATCCGGTTAGGAAAATCATCAGAACACCCATGTTCGTGGCTAGTATGGTCAGAACAAGAGCAAGAGATCATCGCTTCTGGTGAATTATCTGATGCCGCCAGTCTCAGCACTTTAGCTGAGCGTGCGGGTAATCGTCCTGTTGATGTACTTGTGCCTGCGGCCAACATGACATTGACACAAATTTTGTTGCCCGAAAAAGGTCAACGCCAAGCATTAAAGGCGTTGCCATACATGTTAGAGGAATCATTAGCGACGAATGTAGACAATATGCATTTTGTTGTTGGGCCTCGTGAAGGTGAGCAGCTTAATGTGGCTGCGGTGGCGCATGAGCAAATGCAAATATGGCTTGAATGGCTCCATCATGCAGGCTTAAAAGTAAAACGTATCGTGCCAGATTGTTTAGCGTTGCCGTTAGAGCAATGTCGCTGGGCGGCAATGAGTGTTGGTAGTGAGTATTTAATCCGAACGTCTGAAGGTGGAGGCGTTAGCGTGCCTAAAGCATGGTCTGCATTTGCACTTCCACACCTATTAACAGCTGCAAAACCTAATGATAATGAGTCAATTAGTGTAGCAAGCTACAGTGACGATATTGTATTTGAAGGCGTGGAAATTAATAACAAGCCACTCGATTTACCGATGATGGTATTAGCAAAAGGCATTTTGAACGCCCCAATCAATTTGCTAAGTGGCATTTATAAACCTAAGCATGAATACAGTAAGCAATTACTCACCTGGAAAAATACGGCGATTGTGGTGATGATTGCGATTGTTTTAGCCTTAGCGAATAAAGGCATCGCCATTCATCAACTGAATAACCAGACCGCAGAGCTGCAAGCTCAAAGCGAAATGATTTTTAAACAAGCTGTACCGGGTGTAAACCGTATTGTTAATATGCGCTCACAAATGGGCAGTGAATTACGCAGCATGCAAGGCCAAGGTGGCGGTGCAGTATTTTTTGAAATGCTAGATGGTTTAAAGCCAGCGTTTAGTAAGGTGCCAGAACTTAAACCGAACACTTTGCGTTACGAAGCCAATCGTAATGAGCTACGAATGCAAGTGACAGCAAAAACGTACGGCCAAATAGATACATTTAAAGAGCTTGTTAGCAAAGACTATCTTCTCGAAGGTGGTGCCATGAACAGTAGCGAAGAAAGCGTTACCAGTACGCTGACGTTAAGGAATAAATAACATGGAAAACATGCGTAGTTGGTGGCAAGGTTTAGCCATTAGAGAACAACAACTTGTTGGTTTTTGTGCTGCAGTATTGGCGATAGGCATCATTTATTGGGGCATTTGGACACCGATATCGAATGCTCAAGAAACTGCCCAACGTGATAACAGCGCAGCGCAGCAAACGTTAAATTATGTTAAACAAACCGCCAATAAAATAGCGGGTCTGAAACAAGCGGGTGCGCAAGCTAAAGTTCGTGGCAGTTTAAGTTCTTTGGTAAATCAAACAGCTGGACAATATAAGTTAGAGATCACTCGCATGCAGCCGCAAGACGATAAAATTCAGCTATGGATGGATGACGTGCCATTTGATGCGTTACTAGGTTACTTGCATGACTTAGTAGAGCAAAAGGGCTTAACGTTAGACAGCGTAGATCTAACCGAATCAGACGTTGCTGGCTTTGTAAAAGTAAGACGTATTCAGCTTTCTCAGTAAGGATTTTTTGTGAGCTTATTTTCAAAAATAGTCATTGGCGTCATTATTTACCTCGCGTTTTTATTGGTTTATTTACCGGCGAACTGGTTAGTCAGTATCGCTCCGTTACCTAATAATGTGGTTATCACAGGTGCTGAAGGTACACTTTGGCAAGGAAAGGCGGCGTTAATTACCATTGATCAACGCCAAATAGAACACGTTAGTTGGCAGTTAAGTCCATGGGGATTATTGCTTGGTAAAGCCGATATCGATTTTAATATCGGTAATCGAGCTACGGCTGTTAGTGGTAAAGGTAGTGTGAGTTGGTCGTTATCTGGGCTGAGTGCCAAAAATATTCGCCTTGATTTACCTGATAGTTTTTTACTAGCGGGAGCCCGTTTACCTTTTAAAACCCAAATTGATGGCGATGTGAGCTTAATGGTTGCAGTGCTAGAGCAAGGTAAACCATGGTGTGAACAATTAAACGGTAAATTATTTTTAAATAATACTAACGTTAAAAATCAATATGGCGTGTACCCTTTAGGTAACATTTCATTGGGGCTCAGTTGCCTTGATGGGCAATTACAAATTGCCACTGATGAAACTCAAAACGTATTAGGCTTAACGGGAACTGTTATTTTAGGCGAGTCAAACTTGGTTAAAGTGAGTGCTAAAATTAAACCGACCGATGCCCAACCTAAAGATTTACGTGATTCGTTATCCTTTTTAGGTCGACAAGACAGCCAAGGGTATTACCCTATTAACTATCAAGGCGTTGTGCCTGGCTTGTAAAATCGGTTGATATTTGAATAACTAATGCCTTGATATCACTATCAAGGCATTTTTATATCGGCAATAATTTATCGAATAACCTTATCAACTACTTTATTAACTATGTTCAGACATCAACCGCTATTTAACGATCAATCACTACTTGAATCGTTTATATAGTGATATTTGCTTATACCGATTGAAGTGCCAATGATAGTGGGTGGTAATCGGTAATCGCTGGGAAGTCGGTAAATTCAATATGAGGCTTTTGGCTATCGGGGTTTTTAATCCCGAGTTGATAACCTATGCCAGCCTTTTTCGATGCCGCTAATATCACTTCGCTGTCATCAATAAATAAACACCGTGACGGATCTAAGTTGAACTTAGTCAGTGCATACTGCCAAAATTGCGGATGTTCTTTGGGATAACCGCTTTCATGGCTCGATAACATTTCATCTAAACCATGGCCTAAATTGGTATGAGTTAACTTAAGCGCTAAGCTTTGTGGGTGAGCATTAGTAAACAAAATGCGTTGTTTACTTGCCCCTGCTAATGCCTGTAAAAAAGGCATGCTGTCTTGGCGAAGTTTAATTCTATCAGCCGATGCATGGTGTAATGCCAAAATATCGAGTTGTAAATAGCGTTGCCAGTAATCAAGACAATACCAATCTAAGGTGCCAACGACATCATAGTAAGCTTGTTTAACGAGTGTATTGGCTTCATCCAAACTTATTTGACGCTGCATGCTTAATTGTTGTGGCACTAAATGTAACCAAAAGTGGTTGTCAAAATGCAGATCAAGCAAGGTACCATCCATGTCGAGCAGCACTGTATCTATTTTATACCAAGGAAACATGTAAATTCCGGTTGTAGAATATACCCATAATAGTAAGATTGTACCCTGTATATATTAATTCGTCACACGAGGCTTCAATGACACAGCGGCATAAAAAGCCGGAAATCCTGCATACCGAAATTGTTGCCAAAAGCAGACTGTTTCAAATCGAGCAGGTACACCTTAAGTTTTCTAATGGCGTAGAGCGTCAATATGAAAGAATGAAGGGCGGTAGCAGAGGGGCGGTGATGATAGTGCCTATTCATCAAGGTAATTTATTATTAGCGAGTGAATATGCCGCCGGCACTGATAATTATGAACTCGGTTTTCCGAAAGGGTTGATAGATCCAGGCGAAACGGCAGTTGAAGCCGCTAATCGAGAGCTCCAAGAAGAAATTGGTTTTGGCAGTTATCAATTGACCTATCTAAAAGAGCTATCGCTTGCGCCAGGCTACTTTTCCAGCAAAATGCATATTTTTGTTGCTGAAAAACTGTACCCTAGCCGTTTAGAAGGGGATGAGCCTGAACCAATAGACGTGATCCCTTGGCCATTATCTGATTGGCAGTTATTACTCGAGAATGTTGATTTTTCAGAATCTCGTAGTGTTAGTGCACTTTTTTTAACTCAGCAATATCTCAATACACCAACAGATAATCTTACACGTGAAGTCAACGCCGTAAAATAGGTTATTCACAAGTAGTATTGAGTTAGTCATTGAACAGCAACATCGAATAGGCAATAGCCTTATTTATTGATGTCCTTGTGAGGTCATCCTTATCGAATCCAGCAATTGGAGTAATAATGAAGCCAGAAGATGTAATTGAGCAAGTTATAGACATCGCAACGGAAGCTGGGCAAAAAATTCGTGATATTTACCTTAAAGGTAACTTCAAACGCGAAATTAAGTCCGACAATACCCCTGTCACGTCTGCCGATTTAGCCGCGCACGATATTATTTGCCGTCAGTTAGCTGAACTCACGCCCGACATTCCTATTTTAAGTGAGGAAGCTGCAGATATTCCACTAAGTGTGCGTGAAACATGGAAACGCTATTGGCTAGTCGATCCATTAGATGGCACGGGTGAGTTTATTGCTGGCAGTGGTGATTTTTCAGTGATCATTGCTTTAGTTGAACATAACCGTCCTATCATGGGAGTGGTTTATGTGCCGATGACTAAGGTGTGTTATTACGCAATAGCCGGGCTAGGTGCTTATAAGCGTGATGGTAAGAACGAGATACGTATCACCAGTAAACAATTAACCGGTGATGAACCAGAGCATTTACGTTTAGCCGTTAGTCGTCGTCAAGATCCGCAATCTGTTTTAAAGTTACTCAATAAACCCAATCATTGTGAGTTAGTGGTGATGGGTGGTGCAGCATTAAAAAGTTGTTTGGTGGCCGAAGGACGTGCTGATTGCTATGTCCGTTTAGGACCCACTGGTGAATGGGATACTGGTGCTGCGCAGATTATTATTGAAGAAGCAGGTGGTGCACTGATTGATATTAATTTACAGCCTATGACCTACAATGAGCGTGAAACACTCGAAAACCCAAATTTTATTGTGGTAGGTAGTGCTAATCTCCCGTGGGATATATTGTTAACTAATTAATTTGTTTATATTTTAATGGACATAAATTAATATTTTGGATGTGTTGCTTTTTCGAACAGAGATTAATTTATTAATCATATGATGGCAACGACATGAGTAACGATATGGCAACAGTAGCCACTAGAAACCATCAACACTATATCGTGCATCGTGGTTAAATAACGATGGCAGTGTGCAGTTTTATCCGTTAATAACAGTGAGTCTTGAACTACTGTGACTAGATTTATGTTGATTTCAATACTGAATTTGGTGAGACACACATAAAAATGCCCTCATCATGAGGGCATTTTTGCTTAAATGACTTATGACTTATGACTATCTAACCATTGATGTATCGCTTTTCTGTCGCCTTGAAAGATAACTCTGTCCTGTTTCTTTTCAAGTTGATACAGATACATCGGGTCATAATAAATATCGAGTAACAGGCTTATCCAGTCTAAATGCTTACTGGTATCATTTTGGCTTTGTTGTACGTTAAGCGCATTATCAACCAAGTCTTGCAATTCTTGATGTTGCTTACCGCCTAAGCGTTTACGAATGCCCAATAAACTTTGAGTCAAATATGCTTTAAATGCATCGAAACCCGCTTGCTCACCTAATCCAGATACATAATCAGCCAGTTTTTGCTCAACATAGTCATTTAATAAACGCGGTAAACGCGCGTCTAATGGCTCGTCGAGTACGATAATATCAGCTTGTTGCATGGCGCTGTAAAAATGCTTTGGCAGGGCTGAACGACCAATTAGCATACTTTCATCTTCTAACAGCAAATGGTTATGTTGCTGTTGTTGATGCTGCAGCAATGCCACGGCTAAATTATTTTCGAAGTTGATTTGACTGGGTTGCGGATCGATATTTTTGCCAAAGCTCGACCCTTTATGGTTGGCAAGGCCTTCAAGGTCGACTGATTCATTCCGTTGATGGATAACTTCCGTTTTACCACTACCTGTTATGCCACTTAAAATCAGCACTTTAGATTGGCTTGGCGCTTGCTCGATAGTATTAATTAAAAAACTACGTATGGCTTTATAACCCCCTTCAATATAAGGGATGTTCATGCCTGATTCTTTAATCCATTGCTGTGATAGCTTTGAGCGCAAACCGCCACGAAAACAATATAAATAGCTGTCAGGATGTTGTGACAATTGAGCAAGCCAAGCATCTATACGTTGCTGTTTAATTTTACCTTTCACCAGCTCATGACCTAATGCTATAGCAGCCTCTTGGCCACGTCTTTTATAGCATGTACCCACTTTTTCGCGTTCACCATCTTGCATTAATGGTAAATTAATCGAGTGGCCAAAAGCACCTTTAATGAATTCGATAGGCGCTCTTACGTCAATTAATGGACGGTTTTCTAATAGAAGTCTGCCATATTCTGAGCTGGGGATGACCTCGCTCATTAGTTTAATTCCACAAGGATATCGTGTCCGTCAACGCGTGGCTCATAAGTATTGAGCATACCGATACAAATAGCGTCAATTCCATTGGCTTCTAATAATGTTTTAAGTTCCTGTTCTGCCTCTGCACTCACGGCAACTAATAGTCCTCCACTGGTTTGTGGGTCGCAAATAATTGCTTTTTGGTCATCCGTTAGTGGCGGTAAATGTTCGCTATAACTGTCAAAATTACGATGGGTACCGCCTGGAATACAACCTTGAGCGAGGTAATCACTGACTTTAGGGAGTAAAGGGACTTGGGATAAAACGATATTAGCTTTAAGTTGTGCGCCTTGGCATACTTCAATTAAGTGACCTGCCAGTCCAAATCCTGTGACGTCCGTTAATGCATTAACCCCAATAATTTTAGCGATATCAATACCAATCGTGTTGAGCTGACACATGGCATTAGGGGCAATTTGGCTGTCTTCATCACGCAGCTTTTTCTGCTTTTGTGCTGTAGTCAGAATGCCAATACCAATCGGTTTGGTGAGGTATAGACGGTCATTCGCTTTGGCAGTGTTGTTCTGTTTTACTCGCTCAAGCGGTATTTGGCCTGTAACCGCTAAACCAAAAATAGGTTCAGGCGCATCAATACTGTGACCGCCAGCCAACATAATACCGGCATCGGCACAAGCTTGGCGTCCGCCATCAACTACTTGTTGGGCTACTTCAGGTGGTAATAAGTTAACCGGCCAGCCTAATATCGCAATAGCCATAATTGGCGTGCCGCCCATGGCATAGATATCGCTGATTGCATTGGTTGCGGCAATTCTACCAAAGGTAAATGGATCATCCACAATGGGCATAAAGAAGTCGGTGGTACTGATAATGCCGGTTTGTTCATTGAGTTTGTAAACTGCAGCATCGTCACGGGTTTGATTACCGACTAATAAATTGGGGTCAGTAAACACGGGGAGTTGTGACGCAAGAATAGTGCTTAAGACTTTAGGAGAGATCTTACAGCCGCAGCCTGCGCCATGGCTATATTCGGTAAGTTTTATATTGGTATGAGGCATGGTTGTGTTTCTGTCGCTGGCTTATTGATGAGCAATTATAATGTTTCTCAAGGATTATTTCTTGGTTATTCGCGGTTTATCAAACCTAGTCGTGTATTTTTAATTAAAAAAATAATTATTATGAACGTTGTTTTTTATTTTGTTTGCTGTTAATTTATCAACTGACATAAGGTGCATATCATTTTTAGGTTGGTATTGTGGCGAGACGAAAAGAGCATACGCATGAGCAGATCCGCCATATGGCTATTAGTGCTGTGGCTGAGCATCTGCAATACGACAGTATTGATAACTTAAGCTTAAGGAAAGTAGCAACCACCATTGGTTACGTGCCAAGTACGTTAATTAATATTTTTGGTAGTTACCAATACTTATTACTCGCGGTATCTGAGCAAACATTGTTACAGCTTGCTGCGCAGTTACAGTTAATTAAACCGACCACGCCAAAACAAACAATTGAGCAAATGGCATTAGTTTATAGTCAGTTTGCTTTAGCGAATCGACGCTGTTTCCGATTGGTATTTGAATTATCAATGGCGGGTGACCAGCCTTTACCTGTGGCTCACCTCGGGCTGATTAAATCATTATTTTCTGACGTTGAGTCTCAGCTAAGTCAATACTTTCCTTCTGCATGTGAGCAAGAGGTTGAAACGATGAGCCGCGTACTTTGGGGTGGGATACATGGGTTAACGTGTTTGTCATTGGATGGCAAACTATTTGAGACACAATCCTGTTTACAAGACATGTTGACGAGTCATGTAAGCAGTTATATTGATGGAATGAGCATAAAAAGGAATTCAAATGCTGCTAACTAAACGATTTTTCCCCTATTTTGCGACTTTATGCCTAGGTGCGCTTAATGACAACTTTTATAAAAATGTGTTGCTCTTGTTAGTGACGTACAGCCAATTAAATGCATTACCGATTGATGTTAACTTGTTTGTTAATTTAGCTGCTGGCGTATTCATTTTACCTTTTTTCTTGTTTTCTGCTCATGCTGGTATCGTGGCTGACAATATGAATAAGGCAAAATTGATTCGACGGTTAAAGTTGTTAGAGCTGATTATCATGTCGACAGCGGCTATCGCGATTATCAGTCAGAGTTATATGGTGATGTTGCTGCTGCTATTTTTAACCGGCAGCCAGTCTGCATACTTTGGTCCAGTAAAATACTCATTATTACCTCAAGCCCTAAGCGAAGCAGAGTTAGTGAAAGGGAATGCTCTAGTTGAAATGGGCACTTTTTTGTCGATTCTTGTTGGTACCCTAAGCGCCGGTTTGGTGGTGTCTAATGAAAATGGTTTAACGTGGGCTGCAATCATTGTCTGTGTGTTGGCGATTTGTGGTTATCTTGCTAGCCGTGCGATTCCTTCATTGCCTGCCCAAGGTGATTTAAACCCTAGCAAGTTTTCGTTATTTTCTGGCACTTGGCGTTGTATCAATAAAGCGCGACAAACCAAGACTATTTGGATGGCCATTCTCGCCATTAGTTGGTTTTGGTTCTTAGGGGCCACCTATTTGACTCAATTTCCAAATTTTGCCAAGTTGCATTTACATGCAGATGCTACTGTTGTTTCATTGTTACTGGCGTTATTTTCTGTCGGTATTGCGGTTGGGTCATACGTGTGTGAACGTTTTTCGTTTGGGCATGTTGAGTTAGGCTTATTACCATTTGGGGTATTGGGCTTGAGCGTGTTTAGTTTTGACATGATAGCGGCTATTCCGCTTGAGCTTGTTGAACCAGGTTTTGTGTATAGCTTCGAGTCATTTATCGCTAGTGCGCAGCATTATCGTGTGATGATTGATTTGTTTCTTGTCGGCCTAAGTGGCGGGATATTCATTGTGCCTCTGTATGCGTTTATTCAAACTCGTGCAGAAAAACAAGAATGTGCTCAAGCTATTGCGGCGAATAACATCATTAATGCCTTCTTTATGGTGGGCTCTGCAGTATTATCGATAGTGTTGCTTGGGGTATTTCAGTGGAGTATCCCTGAATTATTCATGCTTGTCGGCGTGCTTAATTTGGTTGTGCTGTTATATGTCTACTCACAAGTGCCAGAGTTTACCCAACGCTTTATCAGTTATTTGCTGAGCCATGTTATGTATCGGGTGAATGTACGTGGTAGAGAACATATTCCGGCACAAGGGGCAGGAATTATTGTCAGTAATCATGTGAGTTACGTTGATGCGTTAGTCATTATGGGCGCGTCAACTCGACCTATTCGGTTTGTAATGGATAAGTCGATTAGCGAAATTCCATTATTAAAGTATTTGTTTCGGCACGCTGGTGTTATCCCAATCTGTTCACCTAAAAAGTGTGAGTCGACATATCTAAATGCATTCGAACAGATACATCAAGCATTAGCTAACGATGAGCTAGTGTGTATTTTTCCGGAAGGGAAGTTAACTCCAGACGGTGACATTGGTGAGTTTAGACCTGGTATTGATAAAATTTTACAACGGGATCCAGTAACAGTAATACCGTTAGCGTTAACAGGGTTGTGGGGATCTTACTTTAGTCATAAAGGCGGGCATGCACTGACCACTTTTCCTAAACGTTTCTGGTCTAAAGTATCGGTAAGTATTGCACCTTCAGTTGACGGAGCTACGACCAATTGCAAAGCGTTACAGCAGCAGGTGACTCAGCAATTTAATTAGCACATGATGTACTAGTGAAGCT
This sequence comes from Shewanella sp. Arc9-LZ, assembly GCF_010092445.1. Taxonomy (NCBI): domain Bacteria; kingdom Pseudomonadati; phylum Pseudomonadota; class Gammaproteobacteria; order Alteromonadales; family Shewanellaceae; genus Shewanella; species Shewanella sp. Arc9-LZ. The sequence continues at coordinate 139,125 of NZ_CP048031.1, forward strand.
GCTCAAAACAAAAAAGGTCACGCGTGGGCGTGACCTTTAAATGGTTAAGCTTTAGCTTTACTGTGCGTAGGCAGCTGTTAGGCTTTTCCAATTACGTTGTTGTTCAAGAAATTGGTTACGCAATAATTGTACTTGTTGTTTCAGATTGTGATCTGTAAGTTGCTTGCGTTTCGCCTCTAACAAACTTTTTTTGGCTTGATAATAGTCAACTAAGTGTTGCTTCATCAGCTCATACTCTGCTTGAAACTTTTCTATAATTTCATCGCAGTTAGGTAAGTGAGCAACCTGATTCTGAGCTTGTAAAAGTTGCATCTGCAAACGTGCACTTTCAATACGCTCTTGTGGCACTTTACGTAAGTCACTCGTTAAACCAAACCAGTTCATCAGCTTGATTAACCATTTGGTTGGATCGTAGTCCCACCATTTGATGCCATTGCGATAATCGTTTTCAAAAATATGATGGAAGTTGTGATACCCCTCACCGTATGTAAGTAACGCTAAAAATGCATTATCTCGGGCTGAGTTTTTATCTGTGTACGGTTGTTTACCCCAAATATGGGCTAATGAGTTAATAAAGAAAGTACAGTGATGTACAACCACTAGGCGTAGTAAACCGGCCATAAGAACCATTGATAAAATATCGCCATTTAACCAACCTATAAATGCCGGTAAACCAATATTCATTAAGATCACTAAGGCTAAGTAGTGCTTGTGCTGCCACATAACGATACGATCGTTTTGTAAGTCGCGCACGTTGTTGTAGTCGCTGTAACGACTCGCTTGATACTCACGTAGCATCCAACCTATGTGGCTGTACCAAAATCCCATTTGAGCTGAGTACGGGTCTTTATCATTATTATCAACATGTTTGTGATGAATGCGGTGATCACTACACCAATGCAATGCGCTATTCTGTAGCGCCAATGCCCCGCCTAGTGCGTATAAAAAACGAACTGAAGAGTGAGCTTTATAGGCTTTGTGTGACCATAATCTGTGGTAACCCGCAGTAATCGATAGACCACTTGCGTAAGCGAAAACAACAAATGCAATCCATTCAATGCCATCAAAGCCATGGGTAAAACCACGCCAAGGGATTAATACCACCGCGCCGATAAAAGTAATGGCAAATAACAAGGTATTAAGCCAAATGATTGGAGGTTTTTTCATTTAGTAGGGTTCCAATAATAGGTTTAAATAAGTTGAGCGTACAATTGTACGCTAATTTTACTTAGGGAACTAGTCATGGTCAACTTTAACAGGGCTGTGTTTCTGTTTTAAAAACGGTATTATCGGTGAATTAATATTGACTGAATGGATTAGTAAATGGGTGTTAGAGCACAACAAAAGGAAAAAACCCGCCGTGCATTAGTGGATGCTGCATTTAATCAACTCAGTGCTGAACGCAGTTTTTCCAGTCTAAGCTTACGTGAAGTTGCTCGTGAAGCTGGTATTGCACCCACATCATTCTATCGCCATTTTAAAGACATGAACGAACTTGGCTTGACCATGGTCGATGAAGGTGGATTAACCTTACGTCAAATGATGCGTAAAGGTCGTCAACGTGCAGAAGCTGGTGGGAGTGTGATCCGTATTTCTGTTGACACGTTTATGGAAGTATTAGAGTCAAACCCGAACGTATTTCGAATACTACTTCACGAACGTTCAGGTACCTCAGCGGCATTTAGAGCCGCAGTTGAGCGCGAAATTGAACATTTTATTTCTGAACTTGCTCATTACACCGAGGCCCAGGCAAATCGCACTCCTGTGTTAGCGCGTGCTCAAGCTGAAGCATTGGTTATTTTAGTTTTTAATGCCGGAGCATCAGCGTTGGATTCCAAGCGTAGTGAGCGTAAGTCATTAGCCGATCAGCTAGTACTACAACTGCGTATGGTGGCTACAGGCGCTGAAGCGTTACAGCATAAAATTGACAACCGTGCTTAATTTATCGCGATTATAACCAAACAGGGCGCTAATCATTAGCGCCCTGTTTGTTAGTAAAGCTGTATTACTTACGTTCTAGTAATACTCCTGATTCCATATGATCGGTATATGGGAATTGGTCAAATAGCGCAAAGCGAGTTATTTTATGTGTTTGACCTAAGGTTAACAAATTGTCATTCAGTGTTTCTGGATTACATGAAATATACAAAATCCGCTCGTAACCTTGGATAAGCTTTAATGTTTCAGGATCAATGCCTGCACGAGGCGGGTCAACAAAGATAGTATTGCAATCGTAACTGTCTAAGTCGATGCCTTCTAAACGTCTAAATTGACGCTTTTTCGCCATGGCATCACTAAAGTCTTCAGCAGACATGCGAATAATTTGAACATTATCAACGTGATTAATATCGATGTTGTATTGCGCAGCATCAACTGAAGGCTTGGCCAGCTCTGTTGCTAATACACGATTGAAATTTTGTGCCAATGCAATCGTAAAATTACCATTACCACAGTACAACTCTAGTAAATCACCCTGACTGTTTTTAGTTGCATCAATTGCCCACGCCAACATTTTTACAGAGACTTTCGCATTAGGCTGAGTAAAGCTGTTTTCAATTTGCTTGTAATGCAATACCTGTTCATTAACCGTTAAGGTCTCAACAACGAAATCTTTGTCTAAATCGATTTTTTGCTTACGCGCACGACCTATAATGTTGACATTGAATTGAGCAGATAACTTTGCTTTTAATAGAGTCGCGTGTTCACGCCACTCTTCATCGAGCTGGCGGTGGTACAACAAAGACACTAAAATTTCGCCGCTTAATGTCGACAAGAAATCTACTTGAAACAATCGATAACGCAATGCAGGATTAGGTGTTAACTCTGCTATTAATGCGGCCATCATTTGATTAATAATCAAACCAGCGGGTAAATATTGATCGCAACGCACTTTTGCATTCAGTGCTTTATCAAACATGTAGTAATATAAGTCATCATCTTGATGCCACATTCTAAATTCAGCACGCATACGATAATGCATAGGCTCAGAAGCAAAGACTTCAAGCGCCGGTGGATTGAAATCGGCAAAGGCCTGTTCTAGCTTGATGCGCTTTCGTTGTAATTGTGCATCGTAGTTTTTAGGATCCATTGCAGCTAAATTCATATCGTCCACCTAATACTGTAAAAAAGGGCGCAAATATTATACTAAATGACGCTGATGTCTAGTATTACGCACCTAAGTATAAAGTGGCCCGACGATTAATGCTGAACATATACATATTTGGAGCCCATATTGTCTGGACCTATTTTAGTGTTTGATTCTGGTATCGGCGGATTGTCGGTAATGAACCAAATTAGAAAACAGTTACCACAACATGATTATTGTTACTTATTTGACAATGCACGCTTACCTTATGGCAACTTATCAGAGCAAGAGTTAATAACTGGATGTGTTGCACTTATTACTCATCATGCACGACGTTTGAACGCCAGTATTGTGGTGGTTGCCTGTAATACCGCCAGTACTTTGGTATTGCCTCTATTACGCCAGCAATTAACCAATCCTATCGTGGGAGTTGTTCCTGCTATTAAACCTGCCGCCATGTTATCGAAGAAAAAGCACATTGGTTTATTGGCTACGCCTGGGACAGTGAAACGAGATTACACTCAAGCATTAATCAATCAGTTTGCCGGAAACTGTAAGGTTGAATTATTTGGGACTTCAGATTTAGTGTTACTTGCGGAGCAGTATGTAGCTCAACAGCCAATCGATATGGATAAGCTAAACGATATCTTAGCACCCATCGCGGCAACTAATATTGATGTACTGGTGCTGGGCTGTACTCATTTCCCAATGATAGCGACAGAAATAAGTCATTATCTTGGCGAAGGAGTAACACTATTAGATTCAGGGGAGGCGGTAGCAAAACGGGTAAGGTTTTTACTGAGTAAAGAAAGTAATGGCAATAAGCAATTACAAGCATGTTATACCAAAGATATTAGCCAAGGGCTTAAAGCAACATTAGTCGATTATGGTTTTAGTGATTTTTCGCTGGTAACCATAACCGACTAACAACACTATTAATTTACTATAGTGCTAAGAACCTAGTTCAATAACGATTAGCTATTTTCCGAATCAGATTCTTGTGATTTGGCTTCTCTTACCTTTAACGTGCGCTCTTGAAAGCTATAGTCGTTTAATTTCGACATTGCTTTTTGTGCGCCCGCTTCAGACATCTCAACAAATCCAAATCCTTTGCGACGTCCAGTTTTACGGTCTCGTACTAAACGAACTGAGTTAACAGGCCCGTACTCACCAAACAATGCCTTTACTTCTCCCTCATGAACACGATAAGGCAAGTTGCCAACATATAGTGTCATTGTAGGACCAACATAAGGTTCGTCAGAAGAGCTTGAACCACTTGTTGGTATAAAGGTGAAAATTAACGTCGCAACGACTACACCAGCAATAAACGCTACCGAAGATGATGTGCCGCCAAACTGAGAAAAAACAAAAGCGCCAAGAAGCGCCGCAATCAAAACAATCACGAATGATTTCTGCATAAAATAATCTCTAATGAATATAAAAATGATAAATAACTGTTAAATACTATTACATACTAATTAAAAATTACCAGATAAACCAGACCACTGTTGAAAAATTGAGCTCAAAAGCGACTTAAATATCAAAAACAAGTAATTTACTAATTAGCCAAAGGTGGTTCTTTAATCAAAAAAGCTAAAAAAAGAACGATCTGCATAAAAGTTCAACGCTCGAAACATATCTTGAATAAAAGCGCTTGCACTAAATCTTAAGCTGCCTATAATGCGCATCCACTGACACGGCATACAGCGAAAGCGAAAACCGGTTAGCGTTATTAACAACTACTTAGTGGTGTTAGTAACAGGCGAAAAGAAGTTTGAAAAAACACTTGACGCAATAAAGGGAATGCGTAGAATACGCAGCCCAAGCCAACGACCTAGCGTCTGACGGCGATGTCTGAAAAATCGACATCAAGCTCTTTAACAATTTATCAAGTAATCTGTGTGGACATTCACAGGTATTGAGTTATTCGAAATTGTCTTCTGTTCTTCGGAATGTTGGCAATCAAAAAATTACAACTCAATGCAACGATGAGTGTTCATAGTAATATGTACAAACATTATTTAGATTCTTCCGAGTCTAATTAATGAAATCAGAATTCATTGAGCCGAAAGCTTTGTTCTTATTTATAAGGATGAGGTTTTCAAAAGAACTTTAATTGAAGAGTTTGATCATGGCTCAGATTGAACGCTGGCGGCAGGCCTAACACATGCAAGTCGAGCGGTAACACAAGGGAGCTTGCTTCTGAGGTGACGAGCGGCGGACGGGTGAGTAATGCCTAGGGATCTGCCCAGTCGAGGGGGATAACAGTTGGAAACGACTGCTAATACCGCATACGCCCTACGGGGGAAAGGAGGGGACCTTCGGGCCTTCCGCGATTGGATGAACCTAGGTGGGATTAGCTAGTTGGTGAGGTAATGGCTCACCAAGGCGACGATCCCTAGCTGTTCTGAGAGGATGATCAGCCACACTGGGACTGAGACACGGCCCAGACTCCTACGGGAGGCAGCAGTGGGGAATATTGCACAATGGGGGAAACCCTGATGCAGCCATGCCGCGTGTGTGAAGAAGGCCTTCGGGTTGTAAAGCACTTTCAGTAGGGAGGAAAGGTAATAGTTTAATAAACTATTACTGTGACGTTACCTACAGAAGAAGGACCGGCTAACTCCGTGCCAGCAGCCGCGGTAATACGGAGGGTCCGAGCGTTAATCGGAATTACTGGGCGTAAAGCGTGCGCAGGCGGTTTGTTAAGCCAGATGTGAAATCCCCGGGCTCAACCTGGGAATTGCATTTGGAACTGGCGAACTAGAGTCTTGTAGAGGGGGGTAGAATTCCAGGTGTAGCGGTGAAATGCGTAGATATCTGGAGGAATACCGGTGGCGAAGGCGGCCCCCTGGACAAAGACTGACGCTCATGCACGAAAGCGTGGGGAGCAAACAGGATTAGATACCCTGGTAGTCCACGCCGTAAACGATGTCTACTCGGAGTTTGGTGACTTAGTCACTGGGCTCCCAAGCTAACGCATTAAGTAGACCGCCTGGGGAGTACGGCCGCAAGGTTAAAACTCAAATGAATTGACGGGGGCCCGCACAAGCGGTGGAGCATGTGGTTTAATTCGATGCAACGCGAAGAACCTTACCTACTCTTGACATCCACAGAAGAGACCAGAGATGGACTTGTGCCTTCGGGAACTGTGAGACAGGTGCTGCATGGCTGTCGTCAGCTCGTGTTGTGAAATGTTGGGTTAAGTCCCGCAACGAGCGCAACCCCTATCCTTATTTGCCAGCACGTAATGGTGGGAACTCTAGGGAGACTGCCGGTGATAAACCGGAGGAAGGTGGGGACGACGTCAAGTCATCATGGCCCTTACGAGTAGGGCTACACACGTGCTACAATGGCGTATACAGAGGGTTGCAAAGCCGCGAGGTGGAGCTAATCTCACAAAGTACGTCGTAGTCCGGATCGGAGTCTGCAACTCGACTCCGTGAAGTCGGAATCGCTAGTAATCGTGGATCAGAATGCCACGGTGAATACGTTCCCGGGCCTTGTACACACCGCCCGTCACACCATGGGAGTGGGCTGCAAAAGAAGTGGGTAGTTTAACCTTCGGGAGAACGCTCACCACTTTGTGGTTCATGACTGGGGTGAAGTCGTAACAAGGTAGCCCTAGGGGAACCTGGGGCTGGATCACCTCCTTACCTATACGACTAACTCAATACCTAAAGTGCAGCGATGCATGTGAGTGTTCACACAGATTACTTGATAGAAGAAAGAGAAATTACGTTGGGTCTGTAGCTCAGCTGGTTAGAGCGCACCCCTGATAAGGGTGAGGTCGGTGGTTCAAGTCCACTCTGACCCACCAATCTTTCCTACTCTGCGTTGGATGATAACTCGTTTAGTCAACTAAACGTCGCTATCAACCGCCTTGATTAGAAACGATTGGCAAGCCAATTTTTTTGGTAAGACCTTCATTGAAGGTAAACGTAAAATCTCAACTGCATGTAAATGGGGCTATAGCTCAGCTGGGAGAGCGCCTGCCTTGCACGCAGGAGGTCTGCGGTTCGATCCCGCATAGCTCCACCATTTACACTTATCATGACGATAAGCATATGCATAGGTTAGAGATGCCAAAGATAAACGAAATTTTATCTTTGGCTTTTTTAAGCCCGCTCTTTAACAATTTGGAAAGCTGATAGTACTAACTAAAGGCGCATGAATGACGATTCGTTGTTATTGGTGTGATGATGTTAGTGCGAAAAACGTTAATGCGAAAGCATTAACACTTGAGTTCTCAAAACACTGTTTAAGTGTCTTGAATATTCTAAAAAACTAAGGCGAGTCCACTTCCTGGTCGGAGGTGAGACAAGTAAAAACCAGCTGGTCATGATATGACCCAGATGTTCACGTAAGTGAAACTCATTTGGGTTGTATGGTTAAGTGACCAAGCGTATACGGTGGATGCCTTGGCAGTCAGAGGCGATGAAGGACGTAATAACTTGCGAAAAGCGTTGGCGAGCTAGTAATAAGCATTTGAGCTAACGATATCCGAATGGGGAAACCCAGCAGCATAAGCTGTTATCACTACATGAATACATAGTGTAGTGAGGCAAACCCGGGGAACTGAAACATCTAAGTACCCGGAGGAAAAGAAATCAACCGAGATTCTCCTAGTAGCGGCGAGCGAACGGGGATTAGCCCTTAAGTCTATGGGGTGTTAGTGGAATGTGTTGGAAAGCACAGCGGCACAGGGTGATAGCCCCGTACATGAAAACTAACCATAGATGAAAACGAGTAAGGCGGGACACGTGACATCCTGTTTGAATATGGGGGGACCATCCTCCAAGGCTAAATACTCCTGACTGACCGATAGTGAACCAGTACCGTGAGGGAAAGGCGAAAAGAACCCCTGTGAGGGGAGTGAAATAGAACCTGAAACCGTATACGTACAAGCAGTGGGAGCGGTTCCGTCCTTCGGGACAAGAGACCGTGACTGCGTACCTTTTGTATAATGGGTCAGCGACTTACATTTTGTAGCGAGGTTAAGCGAATAGCGGAGCCGTAGGGAAACCGAGTGTTAACTGCGCGTTTAGTTGCAAGGTGTAGACCCGAAACCGAGTGATCTAGCCATGGGCAGGTTGAAGGTTGAGTAACATCAACTGGAGGACCGAACCGACTTATGTTGAAAAATGAGCGGATGACTTGTGGCTGGGGGTGAAAGGCCAATCAAACTCGGAGATATCTGGTTCTCCTCGAAAGCTATTTAGGTAGCGCCTCGAGCGAATACCATTGGGGGTAGAGCACTGTTAAGGCTAGGGGGTCATCCCGACTTACCAACCCTTTGCAAACTCCGAATACCAATGAGTACTACTCGGGAGACAGACAGCGGGTGCTAACGTCCGTTGTCAAAAGGGAAACAACCCAGACCGTCAGCTAAGGTCCCAAAGTGTATGTTAAGTGGGAAACGATGTGGGAAGGCTTAGACAGCTAGGATGTTGGCTTAGAAGCAGCCATCATTTAAAGAAAGCGTAATAGCTCACTAGTCGAGTCGGCCTGCGCGGAAGATTTAACGGGGCTAAACATACCACCGAAGCTACGGGTGCATTTCATTAGAGATGCGCGGTAGAGGAGCGTTCTGTAAGCGGTTGAAGGTGAAGGGGTAACCCACACTGGACGTATCAGAAGTGCGAATGCTGACATGAGTAACGATAAAGGGAGTGAAAAACTCCCTCGCCGGAAGACCAAGGGTTCCTGTCCAACGTTAATCGGGGCAGGGTGAGTCGACCCCTAAGGTGAGGCCGAAAGGCGTAATCGATGGGAAACAGATTAATATTTCTGTACTTCCGCTAACTGCGATGGAGAGACGGAGAAGGCTAGGCTAGCGCGGCGTTGGTAGTCCGCGTTTAAGGTGGTAGGTTGATTTCTTAGGCAAATCCGGGAAATCGTACTTTAATGTACAGGCTGAGAGCTGATGACGAGTCACTACGGTGATGAAGTAGTTGATGCCATGCTTCCAGGAAAATCTTCTAAGCTTCAGGTTAGTGGGAATCGTACCCCAAACCGACACAGGTGGTCGGGTAGAGAATACCAAGGCGCTTGAGAGAACTCGGCTGAAGGAACTAGGCAAAATGGTACCGTAACTTCGGGAGAAGGTACGCTCTTGTTGGTGATGAGACTTGCTCTCTAAGCTGACGGGAGTCGCAGATACCAGGTGGCTGCAACTGTTTATCAAAAACACAGCACTGTGCAAAATCGCAAGATGACGTATACGGTGTGACGCCTGCCCGGTGCCGGAAGGTTAATTGATTGGGTTATCTTCGGAGAAGCTCATGATCGAAGCCCCGGTAAACGGCGGCCGTAACTATAACGGTCCTAAGGTAGCGAAATTCCTTGTCGGGTAAGTTCCGACCTGCACGAATGGCGTAATGATGGCCACGCTGTCTCCAGCCGAGACTCAGTGAAGTTGAAATTGCGGTGAAGATGCCGTATACCCGCGGCTAGACGGAAAGACCCCGTGAACCTTTACTATAGCTTGGCACTGAACATTGAACCTACATGTGTAGGATAGGTGGGAGACTTTGAAGCTTGGACGCTAGTCTGAGTGGAGTCAATCTTGAAATACCACCCTTGTAGTTTTGATGTTCTAACTCTGGCCCCTTATCGGGGTTGAGGACAGTGCCTGGTGGGTAGTTTGACTGGGGCGGTCTCCTCCCAAAGAGTAACGGAGGAGCACGAAGGTTGGCTAAGTACGGTCGGACATCGTACGGTTAGTGCAATGGCATAAGCCAGCTTAACTGCGAGACATACACGTCGAGCAGGTACGAAAGTAGGTCATAGTGATCCGGTGGTTCTGAATGGAAGGGCCATCGCTCAACGGATAAAAGGTACTCCGGGGATAACAGGCTGATACCGCCCAAGAGTTCATATCGACGGCGGTGTTTGGCACCTCGATGTCGGCTCATCACATCCTGGGGCTGAAGTCGGTCCCAAGGGTATGGCTGTTCGCCATTTAAAGTGGTACGCGAGCTGGGTTCAGAACGTCGTGAGACAGTTCGGTCCCTATCTGCCGTGGGCGTTGGATGATTGAAGGGAGCTGCTCCTAGTACGAGAGGACCGGAGTGGACGAACCGCTGGTGTTCGGGTTGTCATGCCAATGGCATTGCCCGGTAGCTACGTTCGGAATCGATAACCGCTGAAAGCATCTAAGCGGGAAGCGAGCCCTAAGATGAGTCATCCCTAGAGCTTTAAGCTCTCTAAAGGGCCGTAGGAGACTACTACGTTGATAGGCAAGGTGTGTAAGCGTTGTGAGGCGTTGAGCTAACTTGTACTAATGACCCGTGAGGCTTAACCATACAACCCAGATGGGTTTTACTGATACGACTTAGTATTAGAATGAGGCACTTAAACAGTGGTCATAAAATGCTCCATGCGTTTATGACATCAAGTACATCCGTGTACTTGTTGAACTCAAGACTCTTGATAAGAGTAAAAGCAATCAGCTTTCCGAATTATTATTTAATGCATCAAGAATAGTGCGTTAGATAAACAAAATTTGTCTGGAAACCATAGAGCTGTGGCACCACCTGATCCCATTCCGAACTCAGAAGTGAAACACAGTATCGCCGATGGTAGTTTGGGGTCTCCCCATGCGAGAGTAGGTCATTTCCAGGCGCCTAATTGACTCGAAAGAGTAGTGATAAGCCCGTTACTAACGTAACGGGCTTTTTTACGTCTGCAATTTATAGTGTAGAGTTTGTTATTGGCCAAAACAAGTCCTCAGAAATAAGCCTTAAGCAGTGTGGCCAATATGCCTATGCGTCCCCTTCGGGGATAAAAGAGTAGGTCATTTCCAGACGCCTAATTGATTTGAGAGAGTCGCGAAACTGCACATTATTATCTAGCGGGCTTTTTTCCAAAATTAATATTCAACTTACATCCCTGCTACAATTAGTACTAAAGTTATCCATTATAGTTAATGCATAGTGCTTTTAGATTGAGATGTTTTTAGCGTGATCATGCTAATTTGTTAGCTATTCCCTGCTACAATAACAATATATTTCTGAATACGATGCCTTTCTATCTATGCCTATTTTGCTTACTTCATTAAACACATTTGGCCTTAATCAGTATTGCGACTCTTTAGTTGAAGTGACTAGCAAAGAGGAGTTAATAAAGATAAGTTTTGAGTTGTATCAACAACAGAAGAACATGCTTATTCTCGGAGGAGGCAGTAACGTCGTATTTACTGACAATTTTCAGGGCACTGTGGTTAAAGTTGGCACCAAAGGCATTACGATTAATGAAGATGATGATTTTTATTATCTCACGGTTCAAGCCGGTGAAAATTGGCATCAATTAGTTAAATATTGCTTAACTAAACATATTTATGGTTTAGAAAATATGGCTCTGATCCCTGGAACTGTCGGCGCAGCGCCAATACAAAATATCGGTGCTTATGGTGTTGAGTTTAATCGTTATTGTCACAAGATTGAATTTTTACAACTCGATACTGGTAACTTGGTACATTATAATAACGAACAATGTCACTTTGGTTATCGTGAATCCATTTTTAAACAACAACTTAAGAACTTAGTCGTTATTACTGAGGTGACCCTAAAATTGGCTAAAAAGTGGGTGCCGGTGATAAGTTATGGACCTCTTCAACACTTAGACGCTATAGATGTATCGGCGCAACAAATATTTGATTGTGTTTGTATGGTTCGTCAATCTAAGCTGCCTGATCCTAAAATATTGGGTAATGTAGGAAGTTTCTTTAAGAACCCAGTTGTATCAATAGATGACTATGACTCACTTAAAAGTCGTTATGGATCCTTAGTGGGTTATCGACAGGTTGATAACCATTACAAACTTGCTGCAGGTTGGCTAATTGAACATGCTGGCTTGAAGGGCGTTAATATCGGTGGTGCAGCAGTCCATCAAGATCAAGCTTTGGTGTTAGTTAACCTAGGTTATGCAACTGGTAATGAAGTATGCCAATTAGCGAAACACATTATTCAGATGGTTTTTGATAAATTTGCGGTTAAATTACAACCTGAGCCTAGGATTATTGGCTCTGTTGGGGAGATTGAAATAAAATGAATGAGCATTGGTCACGTAAACGCCAAATTTTAGCGTGTTTACATCATGAACGTTTTGTTTCTGGTGAGGTAATTGCGCAATCTTTATCGCTTACTCGTGCGGCAATTAATCAGCATATAGATGCATTAAAAGATTATGGTATCGAAATTTATAGTGTGAAAGGAAGAGGCTACAAATTAGCAAATCCAGTGTCGTTGGTAAATGAGTCTCATCTTGTTAATGGAATTGATGGCCGTTGTTTTTATTTTGATGAAACGACCAGTACTAATGCTTTTATGCTTGGACATGCCTCTGAATTAAAATCAGGAGATATTTGCATTGCTGAATATCAATCCGCTGGTCGAGGTCGAAGAGGGCGTCAGTGGTTGTCTCCTTATGCTCATCATATTTATGCTTCAATGTTTTGGCGTTTAAATAATGATATTAGTCATGCCAGTGGTTTAAGTTTAGTTGTTGGTTGTTCCATTGTTAAATCTCTAGCTGACTTTGGGGTTGAGGGGTTAGGGCTGAAATGGCCAAATGATATCTACCTTGATCATAAAAAATTGGCTGGAATTTTAGTTGAGGTTTGTAATTCATCCGCTAATAAAACAGAATTAGTCATTGGTTTTGGTATCAATATGAGTATGTCTGTAGAGCAGGGGGAGCTAATAGACCAGCCATGGAACGATCTGTCTAGTTTGGTGAATATACCTGATAAAACGGAGCTGTTAATTAAATTACATCAAACCCTTAAGAGTGATTTACAGCTGTTTGAGCTGAAAGGGTTGGGTGCATTCTTAGAACGTTGGAATGAATTTGATTTATTTATTGGCCGTGAAGTATCACTGCTAATGGCACCTAATTCAGTTAACGGTACTTGTCGAGGTATTGATGAGCAAGGGGCTTTATTGCTTGAAAACGAGCAAGGGCTTACACGTTATCTTGGCGGTGAAATTAGCCTTAGAGCAGTAATGTAGATGCCAGAAATGAGCCTAGGAATAGGCTCATATGTTATTATTTTCTAAGTAAAACTCGGTCCATTAAATGGTTGGGACCTTTTTGCAGAATGAGGTGGGCCCGTTCTCGTGTTGGTTGAATGTTTAATGATAAATTTGGGCCATTAATGGTATCCCAAATATTAGCAGCAATCACATTCGCCTCATCATCGGTTAAAGATGAATAGTGATGAAAAAATGAGTTTGGGTCACTAAATGCACCAGTTCTAAATTGCAAAAACCGCTGCTTATACCAATCTTTTAACAACGACTCATCAGCATCGACGTAAATTGAAAAATCAACAAAATCTGATACAAATGGCCTTCTTGTGTCTATTGGGGTATCTAAACCCGTTTGCAGCACATTTAGCCCTTCTAAAATTAAAATATCAGGCTGACGGATGGCTTGATGCTCGTCGTGACATCTATCGTATGTAACATGTGAATAAAGCGGTGCAAGAATCTCTTTCTGTCCCGCTTTAACTGCCGAAATGAATTCTACCAACATTTTCATGTCGTAACTTTCAGGAAAACCTTTGCGCTGGAGTAACCCTTTACGTTTTAGGTCTGCCAAGGGATATAAAAAACCATCTGTGGTGACTAAATCAACTTTAGGATGCTCGGGCCAACGTTGCAATAACGTTTGTAATATACGCGCTGTGGTACTCTTACCAACGGCGACACTTCCTGCGATACTAATGATATAAGGGCCAGGGGAAGCTTTTTGCTCCAGAAACTTATCAAGAACAAGTCCACGCTGTTGTTTTGAGCCGACAAATAAATTCAGTAAACGGCTGAGAGGAAGGTAAATGTCAGTGACTTCGTCTAAAGACAGCTTTTCATTCATACCACGCAGGTTTTCTAATTCAGCCTGACTCAATGTGAGCGGCACTGATTTACGTAATTCAGCCCAATGCTCGCGCTGAAAAGCAAAGTAGAGTGCATCTTGTATTGAGTTAATTGGATTCATAACCATTCCTCTAGGTTGGTCAGGCACATTACACTATCGAATAAATGGCGACAATAGTTTGCTCCTCATTTGTCTTCATCGCCCATTACATTTGCCTATAAATCGCACTTTCTAAGTGAAACGAGTGTAAAAAAACGTCATTTGAAACTTTTTTTTGGTTTTTTATCATTTTCCTATTGCACTCCGAGGCACATTTACCTAATATCCGACTCCGAAATGACACGCCGGCATAGCTCAGTTGGTAGAGCAACTGACTTGTAATCAGTAGGTCCCGAGTTCGACTCTTGGTGCCGGCACCATTTTTCTGGAGGGGTTCCCGAGTGGCCAAAGGGATCAGACTGTAAATCTGACGGCTCAGCCTTCGAAGGTTCGAATCCTTCTCCCTCCACCACTTTCTAGGTAGTTAGGTAGCCTAAAATAGGTTGCGCGGATGTCGTATAATGGTATTACTCCAGCCTTCCAAGCTGATAACGCGGGTTCGATTCCCGCCATCCGCTCCAAATTTGTTCGCTGATATGGCTCAGTTGGTAGAGCGCACCCTTAATGAGGGTGAGGTCGGCAGTACGAATCTGCCTATCAACATCCCATGTCATGAATAAACTTCCTAACCCTAAATAATCGATTCGATGTCATTTTTATGCATCGGATTTTTACTATATGTGTTTTCATCACCAAGATAATTGGACTGAGGCAATACCATGGCAAAAGCTAAATTTGAACGTAAAAAGCCCCATGTAAACGTGGGCACCATCGGTCACGTTGACCATGGTAAAACAACTTTAACAGCAGCAATCTCTGCCGTTTTGTCTAAAACTTATGGTGGTGAAGTTAAAAACTTCGCTCAAATCGATAACGCTCCAGAAGAGCGTGAGCGCGGTATTACAATTAATACTTCTCACATCGAATATGACACACCAATTCGTCACTACGCACACGTAGATTGTCCAGGTCACGCGGATTATGTTAAAAACATGATTACCGGTGCTGCACAGATGGACGGCGCAATCTTAGTAGTTGCTGCTACAGACGGCCCAATGCCACAGACTCGTGAGCACATCCTGCTTTCTCGTCAAGTAGGCGTACCTTTCATCATCGTATTCATGAACAAATGTGACATGGTAGATGACGAAGAATTACTAGAATTAGTAGAAATGGAAGTGCGTGAGCTTCTTTCAGAATACGACTTCCCAGGTGATGATTTACCAGTAATTCAAGGTTCAGCTCTTAAGGCACTAGAAGGCCAGCCAGAGTGGGAAGCAAAAATTCTTGAGCTTGCAGAAGCTTTAGATACTTATATTCCAGAACCAGCTCGTGACATCGATAAGCCATTCCTACTACCAATCGAAGACGTATTCTCGATTTCAGGTCGTGGTACAGTGGTAACAGGTCGTGTTGAACGTGGTATCGTTCGCGTATCAGACGAAGTTGAAATTGTTGGTGTTCGTCCAACAACTAAAACAACGTGTACTGGTGTAGAAATGTTCCGCAAGCTACTTGACGAAGGTCGTGCTGGCGAAAACTGTGGTGTGTTATTACGTGGTACTAAGCGTGATGACGTAGAACGTGGTCAAGTACTAGCTAAGCCTGGTTCAATTAACCCACACACAACTTTCGAATCAGAAGTTTACGTGTTGTCAAAAGAAGAAGGCGGACGTCATACTCCATTCTTCAAAGGCTACCGTCCACAATTCTTCTTCCGTACAACAGACGTAACAGGCACAATTGAGTTACCAGAAGGCGTAGAAATGGTTATGCCTGGTGATAACATCAAGATGGTCGTTACTCTGATTTACCCAATCGCGATGGACGACGGTTTACGTTTCGCTATCCGTGAAGGTGGCCGTACAGTTGGTGCAGGTGTTGTAGCTAAAATTATCGCGTAATAGCGAGTTTAGTGAACACTAAAAAAGGAAGCTTAGGCTTCCTTTTTTATTTTTAGGGTGAGGTTAGTAACAAAAATCGATTTTTGATTGATTTATTGCTCTTACTTTGCCTGTATTGTTGCGAATAAAGCTGAATAAGAATACAATCTATGGCCGATTTTTGACCCTGTGCTTATGCATTTTCTGGGAAAGTTCGGAAATGCGGATTTGGTAAATATGTTGTTTACCAAGCTAAGCCCAGGTCGTAGTGAGTAACGGAATTAACCGATGACAACAAATACTGAAAACCAGAGTACTTCTTTGGATATCGTTAAGTGGGGCATAGCTGCATTGCTAATTGCTACTGCTGTTATAGGCAATCAATTTTATGCAGACGCTAATGTTGTGGCTCGTGTTGCTGGGGTAATTATTGCCTTCGCTATTGCAGGCATCATTGCACTGCAGACAAGCAAGGGTAAGCAGGCACAATCTTTTGCTAGAGAAGCCCATATTGAAGTGCGTAAAGTCGTTTGGCCAACTCGCCAAGAGGCGCTAAACACTACCTTTATAGTACTTGCAGCTACTGCAGTAATGGCATTAATCCTTTGGGGATTAGATGCTATATTGTTACGAGTAGTCAATTTAATTACTGGCGTATAGGCATCTGAAAATGACTGAAGTTACAGAAGCGAAAAAAAGATGGTATGTGATCCAAGCCTTTTCGGGCTATGAAGGCCGTGTACTTAAAACACTGCTTGAACATATCAAAATGCACAATATGGAAGAATACTTCGGTGAGATTTTAGTTCCTACCGAAGAAGTTGTTGAAATGCGTGCAGGTCAACGTCGTAAGAGTGAGCGTAAGTTTTTCCCTGGTTATGTATTAGTCCAGATGGAAATGAACGACGATAGCTGGCACTTAGTCAAAAGTATTCCACGTGTAATGGGCTTTATTGGTGGTACATCAGATCGCCCTGCACCGATTTCTGACAAGGAAGCTGACGCTATTCTTCAACGCCTTCAAGACACTGTTGAATCACCAACTCATCGTATTATGTACGAGCCAGGTGAAGTTGTCCGTGTTTGTGACGGTCCATTTGCTGACTTTAACGGTACTATTGAAGAAGTCGATTATGAAAAGAACCGTATTAAAGTTTCGGTGATGATTTTCGGTCGTTCAACACCAGTAGAATTAGATTTTAATCAAGTTGAAAAAAGCTGATTAAAATAACTACAAAATAAACATTGTTTGCGGGTGCGTATTTTTATATAATTCGCACCCGTTGTTTTCAGGGGAGCGTATTGGCATGTCGCCAACATGCGTTTGAACCCAAATTGAGGAAATGTCGACATGGCAAAGAAAATTGAAGCTTATATTAAGCTACAAGTAGCAGCTGGCGCTGCAAACCCGTCTCCACCAGTTG
Organism: Shewanella sp. Arc9-LZ; assembly: GCF_010092445.1. Taxonomy (NCBI): domain Bacteria; kingdom Pseudomonadati; phylum Pseudomonadota; class Gammaproteobacteria; order Alteromonadales; family Shewanellaceae; genus Shewanella; species Shewanella sp. Arc9-LZ. Next base: position 156,497 of record NZ_CP048031.1, read on the forward strand.
GACCTGCTTTAGGTCAAAAAGGTGTGAACATCATGGAATTCTGTAAAGCATTCAACGCTCGTACTGAAAAGTTCGAAAAAGGTATGCCAATTCCTGTTGTTATCACTGTATATAATGACCGTTCTTTCACTTTTGAAACTAAGACTCCACCTGCATCTTTCTTACTGCTTAAAGCAGTTGGTCTGAAATCAGGTTCTGGCCGTCCTAATACTCAAAAAGTAGGTACTATCAAGCGTAGCGCAGTTCAGGAAATTGCTGAAACTAAAGCTGCTGATATGACTGGTGCTGATATTGAAGCGATGACTCGCTCAATTGAAGGTACTGCACGTTCAATGGGTTTGGTAGTAGAGGATTAATATAATGGCAAAGCTAACTAAGCGTGCTCGCGTTATCCGCGAAAAAGTTGATGCAACAAAATTGTATGACATCAACGAAGCCGTAGTACTTTTACAAGAATTAGCGACTGCTAAATTTGTTGAGAGTGTTGACGTAGCTGTTAATCTAGGTATCGATCCTCGTAAATCAGATCAAAACGTGCGTGGTGCTACTGTACTTCCACATGGTACTGGTCGTGATGTTCGTGTTGCTGTATTCACACAAGGTGCAAACGCTGAAGCTGCTATCGCTGCTGGCGCTGAACTAGTGGGTATGGAAGATTTAGCTGAAAAAGTTAAAGCTGGCGAAATGAACTTTGACGTTGTTATCGCATCTCCAGATGCAATGCGCGTTGTTGGTATGTTAGGTCAAATCTTAGGCCCACGTGGTTTAATGCCTAACCCTAAAACTGGTACAGTAACGCCAAACGTTGCTGAAGCAGTTAAGAATGCCAAAGCGGGTCAAGTTCGTTACAGAAACGACAAAAACGGTATTATTCATACAACTATCGGTAAAGTAACTTTTACAACTGAGCAGTTGAGAGAAAACTTAGAATCGTTAGTGTCAGCACTGAAAAAGGCTAAGCCTGCAGTTGCTAAAGGCATTTACGTGAAAAAGATTAGCATCTCTACCACTATGGGTGCAGGTGTTGCTATCGACCAGAGTTCTCTGGAAGAAGCGAAGTAATATACAAAGCGCGCGTATTAGTCTATAATGCGCGCACTTTGTGGGTTGAAGCCGCTTTTATGCATTAGTTTTAAATTTTTGTATATTAGAGTCGGTTTCCGTCCAAGACCGCAGGTGTTAATCGTAAGATTAACTTAATTTCCAGCGTAGACGGTGTCAGGCCCCAGCTAAATTTTTTTACTGGAAAATCTGCACCGTAAGTAATTAAACACATAAGTGTTTAATTTGGTAAATACTAGGGAAAATTCCCTAGGTAGAATCCAGGAGTAAAGCCAATGGCATTAAGACTCGAAGACAAACAGGCAATTGTTGCTGAAGTCAACGAAGCTGCCAAAGGTGCACTTTCTGCAGTTGTTGCCGATTCACGTGGCGTAACTGTAGGTGCTATGACCGGTCTGCGTAAAGCTGCTCGCGAAAATGGTGTGTTTGTACGTGTAGTACGTAACACCCTTGCTCGTCGTGCAGTTCAAGGTACAGCTTTTGAGTGCCTAGCAGAAACGTTCACTGGCCCAACTTTAATAGCTTTCTCTAACGAGCATCCAGGTGCTGCAGCGCGTCTTTTAAAAGACTTCGCTAAGGGTCAAGCAAAATTTGAAGTTAAAGGTGCAGCTTTCGAAGGGATGTTTATCCCTGCAGCTGATATTGATCGTTTAGCGAAACTACCAACATACGAAGAAGCACTAGCTCAGTTGATGATGACTATGAAAGAAGCATCTGCTGGCAAGTTCGTTCGTACATTGGCCGCCCTTCGCGATCAAAAACAAGACGCCGCTTAATTTTAGGCTGGCAGCTTAATAAAATTGAATTCAGAACAATAGGAAATATTTCTAATGTCTATCACTAAAGACCAAATGTTAGAAGCTTTTGCAGCAATGTCTGTAATGGAAGTAGTTGAACTAATCGAAGCTATGGAAGAGAAATTCGGCGTTTCTGCTGCTGCTGCAGTAGTTTCAGGCGGCGGCGATGCTGTTGTTGCTGAAGAGCAAACAGAATTTGACGTAGTACTTACTTCATTCGGCGAAAACAAAGTAGCTGTTATTAAAGCTCTTCGTAGCGCTACAGGTTTAGGCCTGAAAGAAGCTAAGACTATGGCTGAATCTTCTCCAATCGCAGTTAAAGAAGCTGTGTCTAAAGAAGAAGCTGCAACTCTTAAAGCTGATCTAGAAGCCGCTGGTGCTTCTGTTGAAGTTAAGTAAGCTATAATTTAGCTTGCATCACCCAAGTGATTGGGTGAAGGCTGACGGTTTTTTAACCGTTGGCCTTTTTTGCGCTTTATGCGCAGGCGATTTTTTTCACCTTTTGTCGCCAGTTTTAACAGTCCCTAGCAGAGATTACTGGTTAGGTTCTTGTCAACAAGGGTGATAGGCAAACGTGCTGATTTAATTAATATTAATTTCAGTCTTGGTCACATCTCGTAAGCAGAGGAAACCCATGGTTTACTCCTATTCTGAAAAGAAGCGTATTCGCAAAGACTTTGGTAAGCGTCCAAAAGTTTTGGACATCCCTTATTTATTGTCTATCCAGTTAGACTCTTTTAAGAAGTTCACCGATCATGACCCTACGGGTGAGCGTGGCTTAGAAGCCGCATTCCGTAGCGTTTTTCCTATCAAGAGCTTTTCTGGCTATTCTGAGCTGCAATATGTCAGCTACAAGCTAGGTGAGCCAGTTTTTGATGTGAAAGAATGTCAGATCCGCGGTGTAACTTATTCGGCACCACTACGCGTTAAATTACGCATGGTGTTGTTTGACCGTGAAGCTGCTGCTGGCACTGTTAAAGACATTAAAGAGCAAGAAGTCTACATGGGTGATATTCCTATGATGACGAATAACGGTACTTTCGTTATTAACGGTACTGAGCGTGTAATCGTGTCTCAGTTACACCGTTCTCCAGGTGTGTTCTTTGATCATGACCGTGGTAAAACCCACTCTTCTGGTAAGGTGCTGTATAACGCACGTATTATTCCTTACCGTGGTTCATGGCTTGACTTTGAATTTGATCCTAAAGATGCTCTATTCGTTCGTATCGACCGTCGTCGTAAATTACCGGCAACGATCATTTTACGTGCGCTTGAATATTCTACTCAAGATATCCTCGATTTATTCTTCGAGCGTATTGAGTTTAAGATTAAAAAAGAATCATTAGTCATGGCACTTGTGCCTGACCGCCTACGTGGTGAAACTGCTGGCTATGACATTAAAGATGCTGAAGGCGCTTTATTGGTTGAAGCTGGTCGTCGCATTACTGCACGTCACATTAAGCAACTTGAGAAAACCAACACTACTGAACTAGAAGTGCCAGTAGATTATATTGTTGGTAAGTATGCTGCTCAAGACTACATCGATGAAGATACCGGTGAAGTGTTAGTGACTGCAAACAGCGAGATTACCTTAGAAGATTTAGCTAAGCTATCACTTGCTGGTATTAAGAATATTGATACATTATTTATCAATGATCTTGATCACGGTGCTTACATTGCTGACACATTACGAATTGATTCAACAACTAACCGCTTAGAAGCGCTAGTTGAAATCTATCGTATGATGCGTCCTGGTGAGCCACCAACCAAAGATGCAGCTGAAGGTTTATTCCAAAACCTATTCTTTAGTGAAGAACGTTATGACTTATCTAAAGTAGGTCGTATGAAGTTCAACCGTCGTCTTGAGATTGCTGAAGACGAAGGTAACGGTGTGTTGTCTAAAGAAGACATCGTATCTGTTATGAAGAAAATCATCGAAATCCGTAACGGTTATGATGAAGTCGACGATATTGACCACTTAGGTAACCGTCGTATTCGTAGCGTTGGTGAAATGGCTGAAAACCAGTTCCGTGTTGGTTTAGTCCGTGTTGAGCGTGCTGTTCGTGAACGTCTATCTTTAGGCGATTTAAACGAGCTTATGCCACAAGACTTAATTAACGCTAAGCCAATTTCTGCGGCAGTGAAAGAATTCTTTGGTTCTTCACAGTTGTCACAATTTATGGATCAAAACAACCCGCTATCAGAAGTAACGCATAAGCGTCGTATTTCTGCGCTTGGCCCTGGTGGTTTGACTCGTGAGCGTGCTGGTTTCGAAGTTCGTGACGTACATCCAACTCACTACGGTCGTTTATGTCCAATTGAGACCCCTGAAGGTCCAAACATTGGTCTAATCAACTCGTTAGCAAGTTTTGCGCGTACTAACTCTTACGGCTTCTTAGAAACACCTTACCGCAAAGTGGTTGATGGTGTGATTACTGATGATGTTGAATATTTATCAGCAATCGAAGAAGGTCGTTACGTTATTGCTCAGGCTAACATCGAAGTTGATGCTGATGGCCGTATGGCAGAAGAACAAATTGCTTGTCGTCACAAAGGTGAATCTACCTTTATGCGTGCAGCTGATGTTCAGTATATGGACGTATCTCCACAACAGATTATTTCTGTTGCAGCATCATTAATTCCGTTCTTAGAACACGATGATGCTAACCGCGCATTGATGGGTGCAAACATGCAACGTCAAGCAGTACCAACTTTACGTGCTGATAAGCCGTTAGTCGGAACGGGTATTGAACGTACTCTTGCTGTTGACTCTGGTGTGGTTGTAGCTGCTAAACGTGGCGGTGTGGTTGATTATGTTGATGCTAGCCGTATCGTAGTTAAAGTAAATGAAGATGAGCTACACGCAGGTGAAGCCGGTATCGACATTTATAACCTAACTAAATATACCCGTTCAAACCAAAACACTTGTATTAACCAACGTCCTTGTTGTTCTGTTGGTGAGCCTGTGGTTCGTGGTGACGTATTGGCAGATGGTCCATCTACCGATTTAGGTGATTTGGCTCTTGGTCAGAACATGCGTATCGCGTTCATGCCTTGGAACGGTTATAACTTCGAAGATTCGATCTTAATTTCTGAGCGCGTAGCGCAAGAAGACCGTTTCACTACTATCCATATCCAAGAGCTTTCTTGTATTGCTCGTGATACTAAATTGGGTAGCGAAGAAATCACTGCTGATATTCCAAACGTAGGTGAGTCTGCTTTATCTAAACTAGATGAATCAGGTATCGTTTACATTGGTGCAGAAGTGAAGGGTGGCGACATTCTAGTGGGTAAAGTGACACCTAAGGGTGAAACACAGTTAACCCCTGAAGAGAAACTACTCCGAGCTATTTTTGGTGAAAAAGCTTCTGACGTTAAGGACAGCTCATTACGTGTTCCTAACTCAGTGAAAGGCACCATCATCGACGTACAGGTATTTACCCGTGACGGCGTTGAGAAAGACAAACGTGCGCTTGAAATTGAAGACATGCATGTTCGCCAAGCTCGTAAAGACTTAGGCGAAGAGTTCAAGATCCTTGAAGAAGGCGTATTGGGCCGTGCACGTAACTTGTTACTGTCTGTGGGTTATTCTGAAGCTAAGTTAGCTGAGATACCACGTAAAGACGTATTGATTCAAGTTATCGACGATGAAACCAAACAAACTGAATTAGAGCAGTTAGCGGAACAGCACGAAGAGCTAAAAGCTGACTTTGATAAGACATTTGAAATCAAGCGTCGTAAGATCACCCAAGGTGATGACTTGGCTCCTGGTGTATTGAAGATTGTTAAGGTTTACCTTGCAGTTAAACGTACTATCCAGCCTGGTGACAAGATGGCAGGTCGTCATGGTAACAAAGGTGTTATCTCGAAGATTTGTCCTGTTGAAGACATGCCATACGATGAAGAAGGTAACCCTGTAGACATCGTACTTAACCCATTGGGCGTACCATCGCGTATGAACATCGGTCAGGTACTTGAAGTCCACATGGGCGCAGCAGCTAAGGGTATCGGTAATAAGATTACTGCTATGCTTGAAGAGCAGCGTGAAATTGCCGAACTTCGTGGTTACATCAAGCAAGTGTACGAATTAGGTGATGACGTGCTTCAGCGCGTTGATATCGATTCGTTTACTGATGATGAAGTTGTGCGCTTGGCTACCAACCTTAAAGGTGGTATTCCAATTGCTACACCAGCATTCGACGGTGCTAAAGAGAAAGAGATCAAGCAAATGCTTGCTCTTGCAGGCTTACCTGAGTCTGGTCAGTTGACATTATGTGACGGCCGTACCGGTAACGAATTTGAGCGTAAAGTAACCGTTGGTTACATGTATATGCTTAAATTGAACCACTTAGTTGATGACAAGATGCATGCTCGTTCTACGGGTTCATACAGCTTAGTGACTCAACAACCATTGGGCGGTAAAGCTCAATTCGGTGGTCAGCGTTTCGGTGAGATGGAAGTGTGGGCACTTGAAGCATATGGTGCTGCTTATACTCTACAAGAAATGCTAACAGTTAAGTCAGATGACGTTAACGGTCGTACTCAGATGTATAAAAACATCGTCGACGGTAACCATCAGATGCAACCAGGCATGCCTGAGTCTTTCAACGTATTGTTGAAGGAAATTCGTTCACTTGGTATTAATATCGAGTTGGACCAAGAGTAAGCATCGCACTTAAGCAATGTTTGGTAACCAAGGGTGCTTTGCAGCAGCAAAGCACCTGGTTTAACTCCTTCAGGAGAGAAACGTGAAAGACTTATTAAAGTTTCTTAAACAGCAAAGTAAGACTGAAGAATTTAACGGTATAAAAATTGGTTTGGCCTCGCCAGACCTAATCCGTTCTTGGTCTTTTGGTGAAGTAAAGAAGCCAGAAACCATTAACTACCGTACATTCAAGCCTGAACGTGAAGGTTTGTTCTGTGCGCGTATCTTTGGTCCAGTTAAAGATTACGAATGTTTGTGTGGTAAATACAAGCGTTTGAAGCATCGTGGTGTTATTTGTGAAAAGTGTGGCGTAGAAGTTACCCAGACTAAAGTGCGTCGTGAGCGCATGGGTCACATTGATCTGGCTAGCCCAGTTGCCCACATTTGGTTCTTAAAATCACTTCCGTCACGTATCGGCTTAATGCTAGATATGACGTTACGTGATATTGAACGCGTACTGTATTTCGAATCATTTGTTGTGATCGAGCCTGGCATGACCACGCTTGAACGCGGCCAAATGCTAACCGAAGAAACGTATCTTGATGCGTTAGAAGAATACGGTGACGAGTTTGAAGCTAAGATGGGTGCTGAAGCCGTTCTTGAATTGCTACGTGCTATCAACTTAGCTGAACAGATCGAGCAAATGCGTGAAGAGTTGCCTTCAATTAACTCTGAAACCCGTCGCAAGAAGGTCACTAAGCGCCTTAAGCTGATGGAAGCATTCTTCACATCTGGCAACAAGCCAGAGTGGATGATCTTAAAAGTATTACCGGTTCTTCCACCTGATCTACGTCCATTAGTGCCGTTAGATGGTGGTCGTTTCGCGACATCTGATCTTAACGATCTTTATCGTCGTGTGATTAACCGTAACAACCGCTTAAAGCGTCTGTTAGATTTAGCTGCGCCTGACATTATCGTACGTAACGAAAAACGTATGTTACAAGAGTCAGTTGATGCGCTATTAGACAACGGTCGTCGCGGTCGTGCTATTACCGGTTCTAACAAGCGTCCGCTTAAATCTCTTGCTGATATGATCAAGGGTAAGCAAGGTCGTTTCCGTCAGAACTTACTTGGTAAGCGTGTTGACTATTCAGGCCGTTCGGTAATTACCGTAGGTCCTACTTTACGTCTGCATCAGTGTGGTCTTCCTAAGAAGATGGCGCTTGAGCTATTCAAACCATTCATTTACGGCAAATTAGAAGCGCGTGGTTTAGCGACTACTATTAAAGCTGCTAAGAAAATGGTTGAACGCGAACAGGCTGAAGTATGGGATGTGTTAGACGAAGTAATTCGTGAACATCCAGTCATGCTTAACCGTGCACCAACACTTCACAGACTGGGTATTCAAGCATTTGAACCTGTACTGATTGAAGGTAAAGCAATTCAATTGCATCCGTTAGTTTGTGCGGCATACAACGCCGACTTCGACGGTGACCAAATGGCGGTTCACGTACCATTAACGCTTGAAGCTCAGTTAGAAGCTCGTGCGCTAATGATGTCTACCAACAACATTTTGTCACCAGCTAACGGTGAGCCAGTAATTACTCCGTCTCAGGACGTTGTATTAGGCTTGTACTACACCAGCCGTGAATGTATTAACGGTCGCGGTGAAGGTATGGCATTCGCTGATGTGTCAGAAGTAGAAAAAGCTTACGCTACTGGTGTTGCTGAACTACATGCTCGCGTTAAAGTGCGTATTACTGAAACGAACATCGCAGAAGATGGCGAAAGAACGAAAGCAACTCGTATCATTGATACGACTGTGGGTCGTGCTCTTTTATCATTAATTTTGCCTGAAGGCTTATCGTATGATTTGGTTAACCAAAACATGGGTAAGAAACAGATTTCTAAGCTGTTGAACACTTGTTATCGTCAACTAGGTCTTAAAGATACCGTTATCTTTGCTGACCAATTGATGTATACAGGTTTCCGTTTTGCAACCATTTCTGGTGCCTCTGTTGGTATCGATGACATGGTTATTCCAGACGAGAAATACACCTTAGTAGCAGACGCTGAAGCTGAAGTACTTGAAATTCAAGAGCAGTTCCAGTCAGGTCTTGTTACTGCCGGTGAGCGTTACAACAAAGTTATCGATATCTGGGCAAGCGCGAACGAAAAAGTTTCAAAAGCGATGATGGAAAACCTGTCAACTGAGACAGTGATTAACCGTGATGGCGTACCTGAGCAACAAGCTTCGTTTAACAGCATCTATATGATGGCTGACTCGGGCGCTCGTGGTAGTGCTGCACAGATCCGTCAGTTAGCGGGTATGCGTGGTTTGATGGCTAAGCCAGATGGCTCAATCATCGAAACCCCAATTACGGCTAACTTCCGTGAAGGTCTAAACGTACTTCAGTACTTTATTTCTACTCACGGTGCGCGTAAAGGTCTTGCCGATACAGCATTGAAGACAGCTAACTCGGGTTATCTAACTCGTCGTTTAGTAGACGTTGCACAAGACTTAGTGGTTATCGAAGATGACTGTGGTGTTGAGCATGGTCTTACAATGAAACCGCTTATTGAAGGTGGTGATGTTGTTGAGCCATTACGTGAACGTGTTCTAGGTCGTGTGGTTGCTCTTGACGTAATGAAGCCTGGTACTGATGAAGTGCTTGCTCCACGCAACACACTTCTTGATGAAGCATGGTGTAATACGTTAGAAGAACACAGTATTGATGAAGTGATTGTACGTTCTGTAATTACCTGTGACACAGACTTCGGTGTGTGTGCAGCGTGTTATGGTCGTGACTTGGCGCGTGGTCATATTATTAACCACGGTGAAGCTATTGGTGTTGTTGCAGCACAGTCTATCGGTGAGCCTGGTACACAGTTAACCATGCGTACCTTCCACATTGGTGGTGCGGCATCTCGAGCTTCTGCAGAAAACAACGTTCAAGTTAAGAACGCCGGTTCTCTGAAGTTACACAATGCTAAGCATGTCTCTAACATCGACGGTAAGCTCGTTATCGTATCGCGTTCTTCTGAGTTAGCCATCATCGATGAGCTAGGTCGTGAGAAAGAGCGTTATAAAGTGCCTTACGGTACAGTTTTAGAGAAGTTGGAAGAGAGTGAAGTTGCAGCTGGCGAAATCATCGCTAACTGGGATCCACATACTCACCCAATTATTTCTGAAGTTGCAGGTAGTGTGAAGTTCGTTGACATGATTGATGGTGTCACTATGACGCGTCAAACAGATGAGTTAACGGGTCTATCTTCTGTCGTTGTGCTCGATGTTGGTGCGCGTACTTCAGCCGGTAAAGAATTGCGTCCAGCAATTCGCTTAGTTGATGCCGATGGTAATGACTTAATGATCCCTGGTACTGAAGTACCAGCTCAATACTTCTTACCGGGTAACGCGATTGTATCGAAAGATGATAACGCAAAAATCAACGTTGGTGACCCATTAGCACGTATTCCACAAGAATCGTCTAAAACTCGCGACATCACCGGTGGTCTACCACGTGTTGCTGACTTATTCGAAGCGCGTAAACCAAAAGAGCCTGCAATTCTTGCAGAAATCTCTGGTACTATCTCGTTCGGTAAGGAAACTAAGGGTAAACGTCGTCTAGTGATCACTCCTGCAGATGGTAGTGAACATTATGAAGAGATGATCCCTAAGTGGCGTAACTTGAACGTGTTCGAAGGTGAAAAAGTCGAACGTGGTGAAGTTATTGCAGACGGTCCAGAAGCGGCTCATGACATCTTGCGTCTTCGTGGTATCCACAACGTAGCAAACTACATTGTGAACGAAGTACAGGACGTTTACCGTCTACAGGGCGTTAAGATCAACGATAAGCACATCGAAGTTATCATTCGTCAAATGTTACGTAAGTGTCTAATCACTTCAACAGGCGACACTGAGTTCTTAGAAGGTGAGCAAGCAGAAGTATCACGCGTGAAGATTGCTAACCGTGAGCTAATCGCTCAAGGTAAAACACCTGCAACGTTTGAACGTGAATTACTCGGTATTACCAAAGCTTCTTTGGCAACTGAATCATTCATCTCTGCTGCATCGTTCCAGGAAACCACTCGTGTGTTAACTGAAGCGGCCGTTGGCGGTAAGAGCGATCCACTACGTGGTTTGAAAGAAAACGTAATCGTAGGTCGTTTGATCCCAGCAGGTACAGGTTATGCTTATCACAAAACCCGTAACGAAGAACGTGCTAAAGTATTAAGCTCTCGTGGCAAAGTGGAAACTACTACAGTAACCGCAAGCGAAGCTGAAAAGAACCTAGCAGATCTACTAAATCTGGCCGGTAGCCAAGATTAAGTTAGTATTTTGTTAAAAAAAGGCGCCAATGGCGCCTTTTTTATTGGAATTTGCACGAAAAGTTGTCTATTTCTTGACAGGCAGCCATTACCTTTCTAAAATTCCGCGTCCCACCATTGTGGGATATAGATTTTTCACACCTAATTGTTGAGCTTAAATCAACTTTCGGAGCTATACATGGCAACTGTTAACCAGTTGGTACGTAAGCCACGCTCGCCAAAAGTCGAAAAGACTAATGTGCCTGCGTTGAATGCGTGTCCACAAAAACGTGGTGTTTGTACTCGTGTGTACACTACAACACCTAAAAAACCTAACTCTGCACTACGTAAAGTAGCTCGTGTGCGTCTAACTAACGGTTTCGAAGTAACTTCGTATATCGGTGGTGAAGGCCATAACTTGCAAGAGCACAGTGTAATCCTAATCCGTGGTGGTCGTGTTAAAGACTTACCTGGTGTGCGTTACCACACTGTTCGTGGCGCATTAGACTGTGCTGGCGTGACTTCACGTCGCCAAGGCCGTTCTAAGTACGGTGCTAAGCGTCCTAAGTCTTAACGTATCCCGTTTAAGTAAGGCCAAGCTAGTATTTATTTGACATTCCAGTTTTGGAAATACCTGAAGCATACGGAGAATTAATATGCCAAGACGTCGCGTTGTAGGACAACGTAAAATCCTACCAGATCCAAAGTTTCACAGTGAGTTGTTGGCTAAGTTCATCAACGTCATTATGCAGGACGGCAAAAAGTCGACTGCAGAAAAAATTATCTACAAGGCACTAGATGTTGTCGCTGAAAAGAAAAGCGAAAATCATTTAAGTATCCTTGAAGCAGCCCTTGATAACGTTCGCCCATCAGTCGAAGTTAAATCTCGTCGTGTTGGTGGTTCTACTTATCAAGTACCATGTGAAGTTCGTCCAGTGCGTCGTAACGCACTAGCGATGCGCTGGTTAGTTGAAGCTGCTCGCAAGCGTGGTGAAAAATCTATGGCTCTACGTCTAGCAGGTGAAATGCTAGATGCGTCTGAAAACAAAGGTACTGCGGTTAAGAAGCGTGAAGACGTGCATCGCATGGCTGAAGCTAACAAAGCCTTTGCCCATTACCGTTGGTAATATGATGGAGCGGACTTCGGTCCGCTCCATATTGTTGATATTGCTAAAGCCAAAAGCTTTAGCTGAGAGGGTATAAATAGTGGCTCGTACAACCCCAATTGAGCGTTATCGTAATATCGGTATTGTAGCTCATGTGGATGCAGGTAAAACTACCACAACAGAACGTGTTCTGTTCTATACCGGTATGTCTCATAAAATCGGTGAGGTGCATGACGGCGCCGCCACGACAGATTGGATGGTACAAGAGCAAGAGCGTGGTATTACTATCACCTCAGCTGCTGTAACCACATTTTGGCGCGGAATGGAGGCTCAATTCGCTGAACACCGAATTAATATCATCGATACCCCAGGTCACGTAGACTTCACTATTGAAGTCGAGCGTTCATTACGCGTACTCGATGGCGCTGTAGTAGTATTTTGCGGCTCGTCAGGCGTTGAACCACAATCTGAAACAGTATGGCGTCAAGCTGACAAATACCACGTTCCGCGTTTGGTGTTTGTTAATAAGATGGACCGTGCAGGTGCAGATTTTGACCGTGTAATAAATCAAATTCGTAACCGCCTTGGCGCGACTTGTGTGCCGATTCAATTGAACATTGGTACAGAAGAAAACTTCAAGGGTGTTATTGATTTAATTAAGATGAAAGCCATTAACTGGTCTGAAACAGATCAGGGTATGACCTTCACTTATGAAGACATTCCTGCAAATCTAGCGGCAAAAGCTGCAGAAATGCATGAGTATCTCGTGGAAGCAGCAGCTGAAGCCTCAGATGAACTGATGAACAAATACCTTGAAGAAGGTGAGTTGTCAGAAGTCGAGATCAAAACAGCGTTGCGTCAGCGCACAATTAACAATGAGATCGTGTTAGCCACTTGCGGTTCTGCATTTAAGAACAAAGGTGTGCAAGCGGTACTCGATGCGGTAGTTGACTTCTTACCCGCGCCTATTGATGTTCCTGCAATTACAGGTATCGATGAAAGCGAAAATGAAGTAAAACGCCCACCAGATGACAATGCCCCTTTTGCGGCTTTAGCATTTAAAATTGCGACTGATCCATTTGTTGGTACACTGACCTTTATCCGCGTGTATTCAGGTGTACTTGAATCAGGTGCTGGTGTTTATAATTCTGTTAAACAGAAACGTGAACGAGTAGGTCGAATTGTGCAAATGCACGCAAATGACCGAACAGAACTGAAAGAAGTACGTGCTGGCGATATTGCAGCTGCTATCGGTCTTAAAGATGTAACAACCGGTGATACTCTTTGCGATAATAATCACAGAGTGATTCTTGAGCGCATGGATTTCCCTGAACCCGTAATTACCATAGCCGTTGAGCCACGTTCAAAAGCAGACCAAGATAAAATGGGAATTGCGCTGCAAAAATTAGCAGCAGAAGATCCATCATTCAAAGTTGAGACTGATGAAGAGTCGGCACAAACACTAATATCTGGTATGGGCGAATTGCATCTAGACATTATCGTTGACCGTATGCGTCGCGAATTTGGTGTAGAGTGTAACGTAGGTAAACCTCAGGTTGCTTACCGTGAAACAATTCGTTCTAAAGTAGAAGTGGAAGGTAAATTCGTACGTCAATCTGGCGGACGTGGCCAATTTGGTCATGTTTGGTTAAGAATTGAACCACTCGAAGAGGGTGCGGGCTACGAATTTGTTAACGAGATTGTAGGTGGTGTAGTTCCTCGTGAATTCATTCCTGCCGTTGACAAAGGTATTCAAGAACAGATGAAGAATGGCGTATTAGCCGGCTATCCTGTACTTGATGTGAGAGTCAGTTTGTTTGATGGTTCATATCATGATGTGGACTCGAACGAAATGGCGTTCAAAATTGCAGGTTCTATGGGCTTCAAAAAGGGTGCGCTAGAAGCGACCCCTGTGTTGCTCGAACCTTGTATGAAAGTAGAAGTAACTACACCTGAAGATTATATGGGCGATGTTGTGGGTGATTTAAACCGCCGTCGTGGCATAATTGAAGGTATGGACGATGGCATCGCAGGTGTTAAACTTGTCCATGCAGTAGTGCCTCTATCTGAAATGTTTGGTTATGCGACTGATTTGCGCTCTGCATCTCAGGGTCGTGCCTCATACTCTATGGAGTTTTTGAAGTACGCAGATGCACCGCAAAACATTGCAAAAGCGATTATAGAATCTCGTAACTAATATTGGTTACGGCATCAATGTTATATTGCTCGAATTAATCGAGCACTTCTGAAAAGAAAGGAATATATCGTGGCAAAAGCTAAATTTGAACGTATTAAGCCTCACGTAAACGTGGGCACCATTGGTCACGTTGACCATGGTAAAACAACTTTAACAGCAGCAATCTCTGCCGTTTTGTCTAAAACTTATGGTGGTGAAGTTAAAAACTTCGCTCAAATCGATAACGCTCCAGAAGAGCGTGAGCGCGGTATTACAATTAATACTTCTCACATCGAATATGACACACCAATTCGTCACTACGCACACGTAGATTGTCCAGGTCACGCGGATTATGTTAAAAACATGATTACCGGTGCTGCACAGATGGACGGCGCAATCTTAGTAGTTGCTGCTACAGACGGCCCAATGCCACAGACACGTGAGCACATCTTGCTTTCACGTCAAGTAGGCGTACCTTTCATCATCGTATTCATGAACAAATGTGACATGGTAGATGACGAAGAATTACTAGAATTAGTAGAAATGGAAGTGCGTGAGCTTCTTTCAGAATACGACTTCCCAGGTGATGATTTACCAGTAATTCAAGGTTCAGCTCTTAAGGCACTAGAAGGCCAGCCAGAGTGGGAAGCAAAAATTCTTGAGCTTGCAGAAGCACTAGATACTTATATTCCAGAACCAGCTCGTGACATCGATAAGCCATTCCTACTACCAATCGAAGATGTATTCTCGATTTCAGGTCGTGGTACAGTGGTAACAGGTCGTGTTGAACGTGGTATCGTTCGCGTATCAGACGAAGTTGAAATTGTTGGTGTTCGTCCAACAACTAAAACAACGTGTACTGGTGTAGAAATGTTCCGCAAGCTACTTGACGAAGGTCGTGCTGGCGAAAACTGTGGTGTGTTATTACGTGGTACTAAGCGTGATGACGTAGAACGTGGTCAAGTACTAGCTAAGCCTGGTTCAATTAACCCACACACAACTTTCGAATCAGAAGTTTACGTGTTGTCAAAAGAAGAAGGCGGACGTCATACTCCATTCTTCAAAGGCTACCGTCCACAGTTCTTCTTCCGTACAACAGACGTAACAGGCACAATTGAGTTACCAGAAGGCGTAGAAATGGTTATGCCTGGTGATAACATCAAGATGGTCGTTACTCTGATTTACCCAATCGCGATGGACGACGGTTTACGTTTCGCTATCCGTGAAGGTGGCCGTACAGTTGGTGCAGGTGTTGTAGCTAAAATTATCGCGTAATAGCGAGTTTAGTGAACACTAAAAAAGGAAGCTTAGGCTTCCTTTTTTATTTCCAAAAAGTAACAATCATTAGTAGCATTAACACATAAAATGTGTAAAATGCGCGGCAGTTGATTGTAAGAAGACTTTTAGAAGACTATTTACACAATGGGCTTGATCTTAGAAAGAAGATCTGTATAATTGCCCACTCGCTGACTAGTGCAGCGTAAATTATAATGTTTAACCAAGTAGGTTACTCATTTTCACAGCGACTCCGATTGGGAGTCGAACGGTTAAATCATCTCGCTCTGCTTTTCCATTAGGAAGAAGCTAGAGGGTGATTTTTTATATGTCCATTTTAGGAGCTCTGGTCAATGCAGAACCAAAGAATCCGTATCCGCTTGAAAGGCTTTGATCATCGTTTAATTGATCAGTCTACAGCGGAAATCGTTGAAACTGCTAAGCGTACAGGCGCGCAGGTTCGTGGTCCAATTCCACTACCTACTCGCAAAGAGCGTTATACCGTTTTGATCTCTCCGCACGTTAATAAAGATGCTCGTGATCAGTACGAAATTCGTACCCACAAGCGTTTAGTTGACATCGTAGAGCCAACAGAAAAGACTGTAGACGCATTAATGCGTTTAGATCTTGCGGCTGGTGTCGACGTTCAGATTAGCTTAGGTTAATTGAGATCCTTAGAAGAGGTTTGAGAGATGGCTATCGGTCTTATTGGTCGTAAAGTGGGTATGACTCGCATCTTCACTGAAGATGGTACGTCAATCCCTGTAACAGTAATCGAGATTGCAGGCAACCGCGTTACTCAAGTGAAAACTTTAGAAACAGACGGTTATCGTGCACTTCAAGTGACTACTGGTACCAAAAAAGCCAATCGCATCACTAAAGCAGAAGCAGGTCACTTTGCCAAGGGCGGCGTAGAAGCTGGTCGTGGTTTGTGGGAAATGCGTTTAGCAGATGGTGAAGGCGAAGGCATTGAAGTTGGTGCTGAAATTAATGTTGATATTTTCGCTGAGACAGTGAAAGTAGATGTTACTGGTCAATCAAAAGGTAAAGGTTTCCAAGGCGGCGTTAAGCGTTGGAACTTCCGTACTCAAGATATGACACATGGTAACTCTTTGGCACACCGTTCGAATGGTTCTATCGGTCAGAACCAAACGCCTGGTCGTGTATTCAAAGGCAAGAAAATGTCAGGCCATATGGGTGCTGAGCAAGTAACAACTCAAAATCTACACGTAGTACGTGTTGATGCAGAGCGTAACTTGTTGTTAGTACGCGGCGCAGTTCCAGGCGCTACCAATGGTGACTTGATTATCAAGCCAGCAGTTAAAGCTTAAGGTCTGAGGAGATAGTAATGGAATTGGTATTGAAAGACGCCCAGAGCGCTCTTGAAGTTTCCGAAACTACCTTCGGCCGTGACTTTAACGAGGCATTGGTTCATCAGGTAGTTGTAGCATATGCTGCAAACGCGCGTCAGGGCACTCGTGCTCAAAAGACTCGTGCGGAAGTAACTGGCTCAGGCAAAAAGCCTTGGCGCCAGAAAGGCACAGGCCGCGCTCGTGCCGGTAGTGTTAAAGGCCCAATCTGGCGTGGCGGTGGCGTAACATTCGCTGCTAAAACACAAGATCACAGCCAAAAAGTTAACAAGAAGATGTACCGTGGTGCTCTAAAGAGCATATTCTCTGAATTGGTACGTCAAGAGCGTCTAGTTGTTGTTGAATCGTTTGGTGTTGAAGCTCCTAAAACTAAAGAGCTGAAAGCTAAATTAAAAGCAATGAACTTAGAAGATGTTCTAATTGTTACAGCTGAAGTTGATGAGAATTTATTCTTAGCAGCTCGCAACTTATACAAAGTTGACGTGCGTGACGTAGCGGGTCTTGACCCAGTTAGTCTAATTGCGTTCAACACTGTTCTTGTTACTGCTGATGCAGTGAAGCAAATCGAGGAGATGCTAGCATGATCCGCGAAGAACGTTTGCTAAAAGTTATTCTTGGTCCACATATCTCTGAAAAGAGTACTGTGCTTGCTGAGAAAAACAACACTGTAGTTTTCCGCGTAGCCATCGATGCAACTAAAGCAGAGATTAAAGCTGCAGTAGCGAAGCTATTTGAAGTTGAAGTTGATTCTGTTCGCACTTTAGTTAATAAAGGCAAAACCAAGCGTACCGGTGGCCGTGTAGGTCGTCGTATCGATTGGAAAAAAGCTTATGTTACTTTAGCTGCTGGTGCTGAAATCGATTTCGTCGGCGGCGCTGAATAAGCAAAGGAGAATTATCATGGCAGTTATTAAGTGTAAGCCAACCTCTCCAGGTCGTCGCCACGTAGTTAAAGTGGTGAATACGGACCTGCATAAGGGTAAACCTTTTGCTGGCCTGTTGGCGAAAAAAACTAAAAGTGGTGGCCGTAATAATACTGGCCGTATCACTGTACGCCACGTAGGTGGTGGACATAAGCAGCACTATCGTATTGTTGACTTCAAACGCAACAAAGATGGTATCCCTGCGAAAGTTGAACGTCTTGAATACGATCCAAACCGTACAGCGCACATCGCGCTAGTACTGTATGCAGATGGTGAGCGTCGTTATATTCTTGCTGCAAAAGGCATGAAAGCTGGCGACCCAATCCAATCTGGCTTGGATGCAGAAATCAAGACTGGTAACGCTAGACCGTTACGCAACATTCCAGTAGGTAGTGTTGTACACGCTGTCGAAATGAAGCCTGGTAAAGGCGCTCAAATCGCACGTTCAGCTGGTGCTTATGTACAAGTTGTTGCTCGTGATGGTGCTTATGCAACTCTACGTCTTCGCTCTGGCGAAATGCGTAAAGTTCCAGTAGATTGCCGCGCGACATTTGGTGAAGTTGGTAATGCCGAGCACATGCTACGCCAGTTAGGCAAAGCAGGTGCTAAGCGCTGGAGAGGCGTACGCCCTACAGTTCGAGGTGTTGCAATGAACCCAGTAGACCATCCACATGGTGGTGGTGAAGGCCGTACTTCTGGTGGACGTCATCCAGTGAGTCCATGGGGTGTGCCGACTAAGGGTTATAAAACTCGTAGCAACAAGCGCACTGATAAGTACATCGTACGTCGTCGTAATAAATAGTAAGAGGATTCGCCATGCCACGTTCTCTCAAGAAAGGTCCCTTCATTGACCTGCACTTGCTGAAGAAGGTAGAGAAAGCGATGGAAGCGGGAGACAAAAAGCCAATTAAGACTTGGTCTCGTCGCTCAATGATCATCCCTAATATGATTGGGTTGACCATCGCTGTCCATAATGGTCGTCAGCACGTACCTGTGTTCGTAACTGACGAAATGATCGGCCACAAGCTTGGTGAATTTTCACCAACTCGCACTTATCGCGGCCATGCTGCAGATAAGAAAGCGAAGAAGCGTTAATACGGGAGGAATAAGATGGAAGTTTTAGCTAAACATCGTTTTGCTCGTACGTCTGCGCAGAAGGCCCGTCTAGTTGCTGATCAAATTCGCGGATTGCCTGTTTCTAAGGCACTCGAGATTTTGACATTCAGCCCCAAGAAAGCCGCCGTACTAGTAAAAAAAGTACTTGACTCAGCTATCGCAAACGCCGAACACAACGAAGGTGCTGACATTGATGAGCTTAAAGTTGGAGCCGTCTTCGTAGATGAAGGCCCAACAATGAAGCGTATCATGCCACGTGCTAAAGGCCGCGCTGATCGTATCATGAAGCGTACCAGTCACATCACTGTGGTTGTAGCAGATCGCTAGGAGAAGAGAGCAATGGGACAGAAAGTACATCCTAATGGTATCCGTCTGGGTATCACTAAGCCTTGGATCTCTACCTGGTACGCAGATAAGTCAGACTATGCAAATAATCTGAACAGCGACTGGGAAGTGCGTCAATATTTAACTGAAAAGTTAAAAGCCGCATCAGTATCTAAGATTGTTATTGAACGCCCAGCGAAAAGCATCCGCGTTACTATTCACACTGCCCGTCCAGGTATTGTGATTGGTAAGAAAGGTGAAGACGTTGAAGTATTACGTGCCTATGTGTCTAAAATCACTGGTACTACTGCTCAAATCAACATCGCTGAGATCCGTAAGCCTGAATTAGACGCTAAGCTCGTTGCTGACTCTATTGCTCAGCAGTTAGAGCGTCGTGTTATGTTCCGTCGTGCTATGAAGCGCGCAGTACAAAACGCAATGCGCATTGGTGCTCAAGGTATCAAAGTTCAAGTGAGCGGCCGTTTAGGCGGCGCTGAAATTGCGCGTGCAGAATGGTATCGTGAAGGTCGTGTACCTTTGCATACTTTGCGTGCTGATATCGACTATTCAACCGCAGAAAGTCACACTCAATACGGTGTGATTGGTATTAAAGTTTGGATCTTCAAAGGCGAAGTTCTAGACGGTTTAGTACCTGCTATTGAAGAGCCTAAGCAGCAACCTAAGCGTAAGCCTCGTGGTAAATAGGAGAAACTTTTATGCTGCAACCTAAACGTATGAAGTTTCGCAAGATGTTCAAGGGCCGCAACCGTGGTCTAGCGAACGGTACCGAAGTTAGCTTTGGTACTTTCGGTTTGAAAGCAGTCGGCCGTGGCCGTTTAACTGCACGTCAAATTGAATCTGCACGTCGTGCCATGACACGTCATGTTAAACGTCAAGGACAAATTTGGATTCGAGTTTTCCCTGACAAGCCAATTACCTCTAAGCCTCTTGAAGTGCGTATGGGTAAAGGTAAAGGTAACGTTGAATACTGGGTATGTCAGATTCAACCTGGTAAGGTTCTTTACGAGATGGATGGTGTTCCTGAGTCGTTGGCTCGTGAAGCCTTCGCTTTGGCTTCTGCCAAACTTCCTCTGAAGACTACCTTCGTAACTAAGACGGTGATGTAATGAAAGCGAGCGAACTAAGAGAAAAGAGCGTTGAAGAACTTAACGCTGAATTACTTGGTCTGCTGCGTGAGCAGTTTAACCTGCGTATGCAACACGCTACTGGTCAGTTGACTCAAACGAATCAGTTGAAACTAGTGCGTCGTAACATTGCACGTGTTAAGACCATTATTACTTCTAAGGCAGGTGTGTAATGTCTGATAAAGCCCGTACTTTGCAAGGTAAAGTAATTAGCAACAAAATGGATAAGTCTATTACTGTTGCTATTGAGCGCCAAGTGAAACATCCTATTTATGGGAAGTACATTAAGCGTACAACTAAGATCCATGCACATGACGAAACTAATCAGTGTAATGAAGGGGATTTCGTGGCTATTAGCCAGTGTCGTCCTCTATCTAAGACTAAGTCTTGGACACTAGCTGAAGTAGTAACAAAAGCCTAATCTCGATTAGGTTAACGTAAACGGCCCCAGTATTTGGGGCCGTTTGTTTTTTTTGCTATGCATTCCAAAAATGTGTGTTATACTTGCGCGCCAATTTTGAGTAAATTATTACTTGAATTTGGTTCAAATATACTCCCATAGTGGGATTGTGTAGTAACGATAGCGGAGCACTTGAAATGATCCAAATGCAATCGACTCTAGACGTCGCATGTAACAGCGGCGCACGCAGAGTTCAGTGTATTAAGGTCTTGGGTGGCTCTCATCGTCGTTATGCCGGTATCGGCGACATTATCAAAGTTTCTGTTAAAGAAGCGATTCCTCGCGCTAAAGCGAAGAAAGGTGATGTATATAACGCGGTGGTAGTCCGTACTAAGAAAGGCGTACGTCGTCCAGACGGTTCTGTCATTCGCTTCGATCGGAATGCAGCGGTATTGCTTAACGCAAACCTTGCACCGATTGGTACTCGTATCTTTGGCCCAGTGACACGTGAATTGCGTAATGATAAATTCATGAAAATTGTCTCGCTGGCACCAGAAGTACTGTAAGGAGCTTCAAATGGCAGCTAAAATCCGTCGTGAAGACGAAGTAATTATATTAGCAGGTAAAGACAAGGGTAGCCGCGGTAAGGTTTCTCAAGTTCTACCTACTGGTAAGTTAATTGTTGAAGGCTTTAATCTTGTTAAAAAGCACCAGAAACCTAACCCTCAATTGGGTGTGACTGGCGGCGTTATCGAGAAAGAAGCACCGATGCAAGCATCAAACGTTGCGATCTTTAACCAAGCCACAGGCAAGGCAGATCGTGTTGGTTTCCGATTTGAAGACGGCAAAAAAGTCCGTTTCTTTAAATCGAACAGCGAACTCGTTAAGTAATTTGGAGTAAACGATGGCGAAACTGCATGATAAATATCAAGAGACTGTAGTTGCTGAACTAGCTAAAAAGTTCGGCTACAGCAGTGTCATGCAAGTCCCTCGGATTGAAAAAATCACCCTAAACATGGGTGTGGGCGAAGCTGTTGCAGATAAGAAAGTTATGGAGCATGCGCTCCGTGACATGACTGCAATCGCTGGCCAGAAGCCAATTGTAACTGTTGCTCGTAAATCAGTTGCTGGTTTTAAAATCCGTGAAGGCTACCCTATTGGCTGTAAAGTTACCCTACGCGGTGAGCGTATGTGGGAATTTTTAGAGCGTTTAGTTGACATTGCAATACCACGTATTCGTGATTTCCGAGGCTTAAGCGCTAAAGCGTTTGACGGCCGTGGTAATTACGCAATGGGCGTGCGTGAGCAGATCATCTTCCCAGAAATCGATTATGATAAAATCGATAAAATTCGTGGTATGGATATTGTTATCACTACTACTGCGAAGAATGATGAAGAAGGTCGTGCTTTGTTAGACGCTTTTAACTTCCCATTCAAGAAATAAGGGTAGCATAATGGCAAAAACATCTATGAAAGCACGTGAAGCAAAACGTGCGCAGCTCGTAGCTAAATATGCTGAAAAGCGTTTAGCACTTAAGGCTATAATCAGCAGCCCTGCAACTTCTGAAGAAGATCGCTGGGATGCCGTACTTAAGTTACAAGCTCTACCACGTGATTCTAGCGCTGCGCGTCAACGCAACCGCTGTAATCAAACTGGTCGCCCACATGGTTTTCTACGTAAATTCGGCTTAAGCCGTATTAAATTACGTGAAGCAACCATGCGTGGTGAAGTTCCTGGTCTGCGTAAGGCCAGCTGGTAAGCACTTGTCACGGAGTAAGCTAATATGAGCATGCAAGATCCTATTGCGGATATGTTAACCCGTATTCGTAACGGCCAAGCTGCTAACCACGTATCTGTTAAGATGCCTTCAGCTAAGTTAAAAGTAGCAATTGCGAAATTACTTAAAGATGAAGGTTTCATTACTGAATACGCCGTAGCAGATGAAGCTAAGCCTGAATTAGAAATTACGTTAAAGTACTTTCAAGGCAAACCAGTCGTTGAGACTATCCAGCGTGTAAGTCGCCCTGGTCTTCGTATTTACAAAGGTAAAGACGAGTTACCAAAGGTGATGGGCGGTCTGGGTATCGCAATTGTGTCCACTTCTCAAGGCTTGATGACTGATCGCGCCGCCCGCCAAAATGGCACGGGTGGCGAGGTTATCTGCTACGTAGCGTAAGGAGCTAGAAATGTCTCGTGTTGCAAAAGCACCAGTCACTGTTCCTGCTGGCGTAGAGGTGACTTTAAACGAACAGACCTTAACTGTTAAAGGCAGTAAAGGAAGTCTGACTCGAGTAATCAACAATGCGGTAAATGTTGTTATCGAAGATGCACAAGTAAAGTTTCTTCCTGTCGATGGCGTTTCTAACGCTTGGGCTCAGGCTGGTACTGCACGTGCACTAGTAAACAACATGGTTGTTGGTGTATCTCAAGGTTTTGTGAAAAAACTTAAATTAGTTGGTGTAGGTTACCGTGCAAAGATTGCTGGTAGTGACTTAGATTTAACATTAGGTTTCTCACATCCATTAGTACACAAACTGCCCGCAGGCGTTACTGCAGAGTGTCCTAGCCAAACTGAAATCGTGCTTTCGGGCGTTGATAAACAAGTTGTTGGTCAGGTTGCTGCTGAAATTCGCGGATATCGTCCACCAGAGCCTTATAAAGGCAAAGGTGTTCGTTATGATGACGAAATAGTACGCCGTAAAGAGGCTAAGAAGAAGTAGGTAACGCGATATGGATAAGAAAACATCTCGCTTACGTCGCGCGTTACGTGCACGTAAGAAGATCCAAGAGCTGGGCGTGAATCGTCTGGTTGTACATCGTACACCGCGTCACATTTATGCTCAGGTGATCAATCCTGAAGCTCAGGTGTTGGCAGTTGCTTCAACCGTTGAAAAAGCGGTTAAAGAGCTACTAAAGAGTACCGGTAACGTTGATGCGGCTAAAGCAGTAGGTAAAATTGTTGCTGAGCGTGCGATCGAGAAGGGCGTAGCAACAGTTGCGTTCGACCGTTCTGGTTTCAAGTATCATGGTCGTGTAGCTGCACTAGCAGATGCCGCTCGTGAAGCTGGCCTGAAGTTCTAAGGGGTTATAAAAATGGCTAAATTAGAAGCTCAGCAAAAAGACGATCTGCAAGAGAAATTGATTGCAGTTAATCGTGTTTCTAAAGTAGTTAAGGGCGGTCGTATCTTTAGCTTCACAGCACTAACAGTAGTGGGTGACGGTAACGGTAAGATTGGCTATGGCTATGGTAAAGCGCGTGAAGTTCCAGCTGCTATTCAAAAAGCAATGGAAAAAGCCCGTCGTAATATGGTAACAGTGGAGTTGAATGCAGGTACTTTGCATCACCCAGTTAAAGGTCGCCATACTGGTTCAAAAGTTTATATGCAACCAGCATCACAGGGTACCGGTATTATTGCCGGTGGCGCAATGCGTGCCGTATTGGAAGTAGCAGGCGTTCATAACGTTCTGTCAAAAGCATACGGTTCTACTAACCCGATCAACATCGTTCGCGCAACTGTCGATGCGTTGGTGCACATGAAGTCACCAGCTCAAATCGCAGCAAAACGTGGCCTGAATGTTGATGAGATTCGGGGGTAATGCACCATGGCTACTAAAACTTTAAAAGTCACACAGACTAAAAGCAGCATTGGTCGTTTACCAAAACACCGTGCAACCTTAACCGGTTTAGGCCTACGCCGTATTAATCACACTGTTGAAGTTGAAGATACACCTTCAGTTCGCGGTATGATTAATAAGGTGTACTACATGGTTTCGGTGGAGGAATTAGGATAATGCGTCTAAATACTCTATCTCCAGCAGCAGGTTCTAAATCTGCTCCTAAGCGTGTAGGCCGTGGTATCGGTTCAGGTTTAGGTAAAACAGCGGGACGTGGCCATAAAGGTCAGAAGTCTCGTTCAGGCGGCGGTGTTCGCGTCGGTTTCGAAGGTGGTCAAATGCCACTTAAGATTCGTTTACCTAAGTTTGGCTTTACTTCGCGTCGCGCTTTGGTAACAGCTGAAGTTCGTTTACTCGAACTAGCAAAAGTTAACGGTGATGTTGTCGATTTGAATGCACTGAAAGATGCGAACGTTATTACTCGCAACATCCAGTTTGCGAAAATCGTTCTTTCAGGTACCATTGACCGCCCAGTGACTGTAAAAGGTCTCAAGGTAACCAAAGGTGCTCGTGCAGCTATTGAAGCTGCCGGTGGCAAGATCGAGGAATAATACGTCGATGGCAAAACCAGGACTTGATTTAAAAAGCGCGAAAGGCGGTTTATCTGAACTGAAAACTCGTCTTCTGTTCGTGATTGGTGCGATTATCGTCTTTAGAGCCGGTTCGTTCGTGCCAATTCCTGGTATTGACGCAGCTGTATTGGCAGAGCTTTTTGCTCAGCAAAAAGATACCATCCTTGGCATGTTTAACATGTTCTCGGGTGGTGCCTTAGAGCGTGCTTCTATCTTCGCATTGGGTATTATGCCGTATATTTCGGCATCTATCATTATGCAGTTATTGACTGTTGTGCATCCTGCACTCGCTGAATTGAAAAAGGAAGGCGAATCAGGACGTAAGAAAATCAGTCAATATACTAGATATGGCACACTCGTGTTGGGTACGCTGCAATCTGTCGGTATTGCAACGGGTTTACCAAATCTGATGCCTGGTCTTGTGGCCAATCCCGGATTTGGTTTCTACTTTGTTGCAGTTGTGAGCTTAGTAACAGGAACAATGTTCCTTATGTGGCTAGGTGAGCAAATTACCGAACGTGGTATTGGTAATGGTATCTCGATTTTAATTTTCGCAGGTATTGTTGCTGGTCTACCATCGGCCATCGGCTCAACGGCTGAGCAGGCGCGTCAAGGTGACATGAATGTATTAGTACTACTGTTGCTCGCAGTGATTGTATTTGCTGTAACTTATTTAGTGGTATTTGTGGAACGTGGTCAACGTCGTATCGTCGTTAACTACGCTAAACGTCAACAAGGCCGTAAGGTTTTTGCAGCGCAAAGCACACATTTACCTTTAAAAATAAATATGGCAGGTGTGATTCCACCAATCTTTGCTTCCAGCATTATTTTGTTTCCAGGTACACTGGCTCAGTGGTTTGGACAAAATGAGTCTATGTCATGGTTAAGCGATTTCGCTTTAGCTGTGTCACCAGGACAACCGCTGTATTCATTATTGTATGCGACAGCAATCATCTTTTTCTGTTTCTTCTATACTGCGTTGGTTTTTAACCCTCGTGAAACAGCAGATAACTTGAAAAAGAGTGGTGCATTCATTCCTGGGATCCGTCCCGGAGAACAGACTTCGCGTTACATTGATAAAGTAATGACACGTTTAACCTTAGCGGGTGCGTTGTATATTACCTTTATCTGCTTAATTCCGGAGTTCATGTTAATTGCGTGGAAAGTACAGTTCTATTTTGGCGGTACTTCGCTACTAATTATAGTAGTCGTAATCATGGACTTCATGGCTCAGGTTCAGACCCATATGATGTCCCATCAATATGAGTCTGTGATGAAGAAAGCTAATCTTGTTAACAAAGCCAATTTAGACCGCTTTGGAAAATAAGATTGCTTTTACGGAGTGATGAAATGAAAGTTCGAGCTTCCGTGAAGAAGATCTGCCGTAATTGCAAGATCGTCAAGCGTAGTGGTGTTGTACGCGTTATATGTGTTGAACCAAAACACAAACAGCGTCAAGGCTAAGAAAGAAGTTTGGTCAGCTCAATAATGGGCTGACCAAAATATTGTTTGCAAATCTGTCGTCTGTCGAGTATCCTTTCGGGCTTTTCGCAGATGGCCTTTAACTTTAAGGAGTGCATAGTGGCCCGTATCGCTGGCATTAACATTCCTGATCAAAAGCATACAGTCATTGCGTTGACTGCTATTTTTGGTATTGGACGTACACGCGCTAGAGCAATCTGCGCATCTACTTCAATTGCTGAAGATGCTAAGATCAAGGAATTGAGCGAAGCTCAAATAGATATCCTACGCGAAGAAGTCGCCAAATACACTGTAGAAGGTGACTTGCGTCGTGAGATTTCAATGAACATCAAGCGTCTTATGGATCTTGGTTGTTATCGTGGTCTCCGCCATCGTCGTAGCCTGCCCCTTCGTGGGCAACGTACTAAGACCAATGCGCGTACGCGTAAAGGTCCACGTAAGCCAATAAGAAAGTAACGGGAAGGTAAACCAAAATGGCTAAAGTTCCGTCACGTTCTCCGCGTAAGCGCGTACGTAAACAGGTTGCAGATGGCATGGCTCATATCCATGCGTCTTTCAACAACACAATTGTCACCATTACGGATCGTCAAGGTAATGCGTTGTCATGGGCTACCTCAGGTGGTTCTGGTTTCCGTGGTTCACGTAAATCAACACCATTCGCTGCGCAGGTTGCTGCTGAGCGTGCAGGTATTGCTGCTCAAGACTACGGTGTTAAAAACCTTGAAGTTTTCGTGAAGGGTCCTGGTCCAGGTCGTGAATCAGCCATTCGTGCGCTGAACGCTGTTGGTTATAAAATTACCAACATTACCGATGTGACGCCTATCCCTCATAATGGCTGTCGTCCACCTAAAAAGCGTCGTGTATAACACTGCGTATATAGGATAGTTGGAGAAAGATCATGGCAAGATACTTGGGTCCCAAGCTCAAGCTCAGCCGCAGAGAAGGTACAGACCTTTTCCTAAAAAGCGGTGTGAGAGCAATCGATTCGAAGTGTAAGCTAGAAACTGCACCTGGACAACATGGCGCACGTAAGCCACGTTTGTCTGAGTATGGTATTCAGTTACGCGAGAAACAAAAAGTTCGTCGTATTTATGGTGTGCTAGAAAAGCAATTCCGTAACTACTACAAAGAAGCTGCACGTCTAAAAGGCAATACTGGTGAAAACCTTTTGCAACTTTTAGAAGTCCGCCTAGATAACGTCGTTTATCGTATGGGTTTCGGTTCTACTCGTGCAGAATCACGTCAGCTAGTAAGCCATAAATCTGTTATGGTTAACGGTCGTGTTGTTAACATTCCGTCATTCAAAGTGTCTGCGAATGATGTTGTAAGCATCCGTGAAAAGTCACGTACTCAAGCTCGTATTAAAGCGGCTTTAGAAGTGGCTGGTCAACGCGAAAAGCCTACATGGGTAGAAGTCGACAATGCGAAAATGGAAGGTGCTTTCAAGCGCGTTCCAGAACGTAGCGATTTGTCTGCGGATATTAACGAACAGCTGATCGTCGAGCTTTACTCTAAGTAAAGCTAACAAACAAGAGAGGACACAATGCAGGGTTCTGTTACAGAATTTCTTAAACCGCGTCTCGTTGATATTGAGCAGGTTAATTCAACTCGCGCCAAAGTTACACTAGAGCCACTAGAACGTGGTTTTGGCCATACCTTAGGTAACGCGTTGCGTCGCATCCTATTGTCGTCTATGCCTGGCTGTGCAGTTACTGAAGTCGAAATTGACGGCGTACTGCATGAATACAGCAGTAAGGAAGGCGTACAAGAAGATATCCTTGAGATATTGCTTAATCTTAAGGGATTAGCAGTGACCATCGAGGGTAAAGACGAGGCTTTGCTTACATTAAGCAAGTCCGGCACAGGCCCTGTTACAGCAGCAGATATCACACATGATGGTGATGTTACCATCGTGAATCCTGATCATGTTATCTGTCACTTGACTGGTAACAATGATATCAGCATGCGTATCCGCGTTGAGCGTGGTCGTGGTTATGTGCCAGCTTCGGCTCGTGCACAGACTGAAGACGATGATCGCCCAATCGGTCGTTTGCTGGTTGATGCTTCTTTTTCACCTGTTGCTCGCATTGCTTATAATGTTGAAGCCGCTCGTGTTGAACAGCGTACTGACTTAGACAAACTTGTGATAGATATGACCACAAACGGTACTATCGATCCTGAGGAAGCAATTCGTCGTTCTGCAACAATTTTAGCTGAACAGCTAGATGCGTTTGTTGAACTACGTGATGTTACTGAGCAGGCTGTTGTAGAAGAGAAACCGGAGTTTGATCCGATTTTGCTGCGTCCTGTCGACGATTTAGAGCTAACTGTACGTTCGGCTAACTGTTTAAAAGCCGAAGCGATTCATTACATCGGAGATCTGGTACAACGCACTGAAGTTGAGTTGCTCAAGACCCCTAACTTAGGTAAGAAATCTCTTACTGAAATTAAGGATGTTTTAGCGTCTCGCGGACTGTCGTTAGGTATGCGTCTAGAAAACTGGCCTCCGGCTAGTTTAGCTGACGACCTATAAGTCTCAGGTTAGTACAGATTTAGGTTATAAGGATTAGGTCATGCGCCATCGTAAGAGTGGTCGTCAACTAAACCGCAACAGCAGTCATCGCCAAGCTATGTTCCGTAACATGGCTTGTTCAATAGTTCGTCATGAGATTATCAAGACAACTGTAGCTAAAGCGAAAGAACTGCGTCGCGTTGTTGAACCTCTAATAACACTTGCTAAAGTTGACAGCGTTGCAAATCGCCGTTTAGCTTTCGCTCGTACCCGCGACGCTGAAGTTGTAGGTAAGTTATTTACTGAATTGGGTCCACGCTTCCAGGAACGTCCTGGTGGTTACACCCGTATTCTTAAGTGCGGTCTACGTACCGGTGATAAAGCCCCAATGGCTTACATCGAGTTAGTAGGTCGTCCTGAAGCTGCTGAAGCTGTTGAAGTTGAAGCTGCTGAGTAATTAATTACTCACCGAAAAACCGAGCCTAGGCTCGGTTTTTTTTTATCTTTTTTTAACTTCGACTTTGTTTCAAACATCATATCTTTTTAGCTGCAATCCATATCCATTTATTGTACAACTTGGTAAATGTCTACTATTTATGCGTAATCTTGTATCTGATTATTTTCACAATCGCTCTCAGCTCGGTCAACGAGATGAACCCAATACTCATTTTCTTGATTCTCTGATCCGATATGTGTCGTGCAACTCTGTTTAGTAAAATCGTATTATTGTGTTTGTATTAAGGACATATTAGCAACGTTAACCATGTCTAAGCTTAAGTCGATAATACCAAGTACAAGACGTTAAAGTTGTTCTTATGTTTGCAACAATGGCTATTCCATTTAAGCCAATACTCACAGGTTTTGAGTTGCAAACGAACCTTCAACAGAGTTGGTCGAATCAATTACTGTATGTGTAATATTTTACTGATGTAGGAATATGGCTGACGGCGGGAATGCAATGCTGGATCTGTTACTTAACATCACGTTAAGGCTGCGTATTCGACTTGATTAACGTACTTTGAAGTTATACTGAATGACTAGCTTATATGATGCCATTATTGTTAACCGTGGCGTGTAGACATGCTACATAGGTCTTACCATAACTAACTATTATCTATTTGGCATCAGCTTGGAATCATAAATGGTCATCAAATTCTCCTTTGTATTGCCAACTGTATTGCATTACTTGCAATAGGTTAGTAATGACGCACCTCTGCGCCTAGTTAAAAAAAATGACAAGTTTGATATGAAATAGGCCGAATATTGTCATTTTGCCTTACCTATCTCACTTATAAACCTGAATTGAGGTTATTTGGCATTATTGAGCTGATGTCAAAAATAGAAAATATGGATTAGTCTATAGGTTAAAGCCGTTGTGCTGTGGTTCAAAATCATTGAATCAAAACTGGAAACACAATAAATAGAAGGGTTTTATTGAAACCAGAGTTGTTCATAATCCGATAGGCTTTCATTACAGGTATGACTTACTGTGACTGGCATTGTTCAGTACGCGGAAAATAAGCATACTTTTAATAGAGACACAACATTTTCAGTTAAGCAGTATTTTACCTTAAATGGATATAATGGTTTTTTGCACCGTCACATCATTGTTTCATATTCTTGCTGAAAATCTTAATGTAAAACTGACAATAGGTTATAAACCTATGTTCAAAGTATTCTCTCCGCAATGAGTAGCTAAAATAATAGCAACTATTTGTCGATAACAATTGAAATTTCATTCATAAAAAAGCCTCCGAAGAGGCTTTTTATTACAAATAGACTTTATTTATCTTCTAGAGCTTTTTGATTATAGGTCGGTTTTTCATGCGTTTGACCCATAGCTTCAGCAACTTCAGGTGGCATGTAATTTTCATCATGCTTAGCGAGTACTTCAGTGGCCTCTAGTTTTCCTGACTCAACCAGTACACCCTGGGCAACGATACCTTGACCTTCTCTAAATAAGTCTGGTAATAAATCGTCGTATGTAACGGATACAGTCCCACCCGCTGAATCATGTACAGCAAATTCAACGTGTAAGCTGTCTGGGTCGCGTTTCATCGATCCCATTGTTACCATGCCACCGATTCGGATCCGTTGTCCAAGCTCTGGCTTTACACCCGTATCGTTTTTACCGTGGGTAATTTCATACGGTGTATAGAATAAATTCAAATTTGAATTTAGTGCGTACAATAGTAATGATGCAACAGCAGCAACGCCCGCAATCAATGCAACGGCAAGGGTTAATCTCTTTTTACGTCTTGGATTCACGGTTATTACCTCTTGTTTCTTTCAGGCGTTGTTCACGCGTTATCTTTTTAGCAATTTCGATCAGGACTTTACGTTTTTGTCTGATACTCAGGATTATTAATGTGGCTAGACAGCCGAACGTTACACCATAGGATAGCCAAACATAAAATGCGTAACCGCCCATATCAAGAAAATCTTTAAATGAATCAAATTGCATTATTTTGCCTCCTCTGCGGTTGCTAAGTCTCTCACCCAAGGGCGCATGCCATTGCGAGCAAGGATCTCTGTTCTATAGCGGATCAAGGTGATCGCTCCAATCATCATCCCAAACCCGAAGATATTAATTAACAGTGGGTATAACATATCGGTCGACATCGTCGATTTTTCTGTGATTCTAATGGTAGATGGCTGATGTAAACTACTCCACCAATCAACGGAATATTTAATAATGGGTATATTAATTACGCCGACAATCGCCAGAATTCCAGAAGCTCTAGCCGCGAGGACTTTATCTTCAAATGATGCATACAGTGATATAACCCCAAGGTAGAGAAACAGTAATACCAGTTCAGAGGTTAAGCGTGCATCCCATACCCACCAAGTTCCCCACATAGGTTTACCCCATGCAGCACCTGTTAGTAAGGCAATAAAGGTAATGACTGCACCAATAGGTGCGATAGCTGCCGCGGCCCAGTCTGCCGATTTTATTTGCCAAACTAAGCCAATAAATGAAGCCACTGCCATACCCATATATGCAGCCATTGACATCGATGCAGCAGGTACATGGATAAAGATGATTCGGTAACTGTCACCTTGTTGGTAATCTGTCGGGGCAAATAATAAACCCCAAATACTGCCTGTTCCAACGAGTAATATTGCTAGAATACTAAACCAAGGCAACAAAGTGCCTGACAGTTTATATGCCCGTTCAGGGTCTGCGTAAGAATGTAACCATTTCCACATTAGTTTGTGCTCACACGTAAAGAGGCGCCAATTGCGAAAGGTGCCAAGATTAAAGAACCGACCAACATTGCGGCAAGAATCGCAAGTTGACCATCATAAGCCATATTCAGTCCTGCAGCATCAATCGCACTAGTGGCAAAAATAAGTACAGGTATATATAAAGGTAGAATAAGTAAACTTAGCAGGACTCCTCCTTTTCGAAGTCCTACAGTCAGTGCAACACCTATCGCACCAAGTAACGACAATATCGGTGTACCTAATGCTAAAGTCGACATCAATGCACCGTAACTATTGTCTTCTAAATGCAACAGTACAGCGAGTAATGGTGCGACTAGAATTAATGGCACACCAGTAAGTATCCAATGTGCTAGAACTTTGGCCAGAACCATTAATGCTAACGGTTGTGGGCTCAGTAGCATTTGTTCTAAGCTGCCATCGTTGTAATCTGCTTTAAATAAACGTTCTAATGACAGCATAGATGCAAGTAAGGCTGCTACCCAGATAATACCAGGTGCTACTCTAGTCAACACTTGAGGTTCTGGTCCAATTCCTAAAGGAAAAAGAGTGACCACTAAAATAAAGAATAACAGCGGGTTAAAAATATCACCTCGATGTCTAATGGCAATTCTTAAATCACGTTGCAAAAGCGTCATGAATGCTGTGGTGTAACTGATTCCTCGTTTCATTCAAATACCTTATACAAAGCGATAGTCGAGAGTGATTTTACGTAGTATGGCATCACTAATAATGCTCATATCCTGATGTGTGGTTAATATTACACATCCACCCGATTCAGCATGTTGAATAAAAAGTTGCTCTAATTCTTCTACACCTTTTTTATCAATTGCGGTAAAAGGTTCGTCGAGGATCCATATTTTACAATTACTGTGTTGTAATCTTGCTAATGCAGTACGTCGATGTTGTCCCGCAGATAAATGACCTGCTAGTGCTTCTTCAAAACCGGTTAAATTGACTTTCGCCAAAATTTCAGTGGTATCGAAATTATCATAGCCACTAATTCTTAAATTGAAGTTAAGATTTTCTTCTGCTGTTAGCTCGCTTTTCACACCCGCTAAATGCCCGAGATAGAGTAAGTCGTGATTAAATTCGTCTCTACAGCGATTGATGTTTTCACCATTATATTCAACTTCACCGGCATAGGGACGTGACAAACCAGCAATAATACGTAAAAGACTGGTTTTACCGGCACCATTAGGACCTTCAACCTGGACAATATCCCCTGCATTGATATTAAAACTCAGTCCATCAAATAGAATGCGCTCTTCCCTAATACAGGTTAATTCGTTGGCACTTAATAGCACTTGTGATTGGTTTGATATGGTCACTTATCCCTCTTATTTTACTTGAGGATGAATTCGAAAAGATATTAACACAAACACTTTTATCGGTTTAGCTTTGTCACTGATTAAGTGCTAGCAATTTGATATGGTTCCAAAATTATGAATTTAGTTTGAACTTTTTCATCGATTACTAATATATTACCTGAACTACACAGATTGTCTCGATTTAGAGGCTAAGCTGAGATTGTTATCACAAAAAGATGAGTTTTTTTGCTAATTGTAGTAATCTATCCTTGCTAAAAATGAGTCTGCCTTCTAAATCAAAGGGCAGCGTTAAGCTTTGTATATTTGCAATTAGGAACGATGAATATGAAAAAATTGTTAGCAATGACTGCAGTAGCTGCCTTAACTTTGTCTGCAAATGTATTTGCTCAAGAAGGTGAAGCTATTTACAATAAAGCGTGTCAAGTATGTCACAGCATGGGTGTGGCCGGAGCGCCTAAAGTTCATGACGCTGCGGCATGGGAACCACGTCTAGCAAAAGGTTTAGATGCCTTAGTTGGTTCGGTTAAGTCTGGTTTAAACGCAATGCCACCAGGTGGTATGTGTACTGACTGTACCGATGAAGATTACAAAAACGCAATTCAGTTTATGTCTAAGTAGTTTTCAACTAAATCAAAAAACCGGCTTTTATAGCCGGTTTTTTTATGGGTTAATTTCAGTGATGCTAACTGAGAACATCACTAATATTACACAATACTATTGCACTAAGGTATCCAGAGTTAGTGCAGCATTATCACCCACTTTAATGGCTTTAATGGTACCCTTTAGGTCTCCAGGTTGCGGTTTCACGCTGCCATTTTTTGACAGTACCGCAATTATTTCGACTTCTTGTACTGAGCTCAGTGTGACATCGCCACCCATTGAAGTACTATCATCTAATGTGATTGTTGCAGGTAAACTGCTAGCACTGATTTTAGTTGCCGCTAACGGTACTTTTGGACCTTGCGTTGCTCGTGCGAAAATAAACACAGTATCGCTATCGGCCACTTTGTCTGCTAATTCTGGAGCAATAGAAACTTCAATTGCGACTGTCTTCGCATTGCTCGTAACTACTGGCTTTTGAGTTGAATCACCATTAGGCATTGCCGAACCTTCATTAATGCGCATGTTTGCAGATTCAATTGCATTCATTAATGCTGTTCTATCAACATCATCTCGATCGCTGTCTAAGATCATCTGCCAAGCATTGATAGCTTTGTTGTAGTCAGCGGTAAAGAATGCATCCATGCCAACAAGAAGTAGTGTAGAGGGGTCTTGTGGGTCTAACGCTAAAGATTGATCAATCACAGCTTGAATCGCCGGCGACATCTGCTGATTTGCTTTATAGTATAGCGCAGTCGCTTTAGGCCCAAGGAGTTCAGCTTGCGTGCCGACGAGTTCCATTACCTTATCAAATGCGCCAATGGCTTTATCATATTGGTTGGCAGATATATAAGCATGACCAAGGCTAAACCAAGCTTGGCTATCGTCTGGCTGTGCCTGCACTTTTGCTTCCATCATTTGTACCCGTTGCGACATTATTTGCGCCGGGTCCATGCCTTGATGAGGATTGCTTGCTTGAGGAGGATTGGCTAATTCGTTATAAGCACCTAAGTGTTGATATAGGTAACCGGAAACAGCCAATAAGCACAAGGTCATAAAAGCAGGCCATAATGCGTTTTTTGATTTAATTTCTACATCAAGGGAGTCATCACCTTTTTGTTGCATGTCCTGAAGTAGATTTATCTCTAATTCTTTCTTTAATGCTTCGAATTCGACTTGATCCAAAAGCTCGTCATGTAATTCTTTTTCAAGAATTGTTAACCGCTCAGCAAAAAGTTCAAGGTTAGTTTGTCTACGAACGCCAGACTCTTCGGCTTGTAACAGTTTTGTTTGGCGAAAGTGTGGAACCCAAATCATGATTAGGCCGATGAGTACGACAAGCGCAATAAAAATCCAAAATGTGGTCATTATGTCAATATTCACTTTTAGGTTAACAGAGAAAGCGGCATTTACCGCAGTGCTTGGAACTTCGATTATACGTAAAGATTATTAATTGAATAGTAATATAAGGAAGATATGAATCCAAATCCTGATAGTTGCGTACTGGTTCACAGATTGAATGGTTTGACTAACTAATAGCGAAACTTTATATCAGTAATACTGTCAGACAAGTTGCCAAAAAAATTCGTTTTGGTTGAATCGGTGTTCATAATGAGACTGGTGACCCAATTTTGTACGAAAATGGCAGACATATGTCATAGCAAGTTCTAAAATGCGTTAAAATTCGTTTAAGCTAATGTGCGTATATTAGTTTCATCGCATTAATTAGTACTGTCGTGATTTGTTTGTTTCAGATCCGCTAATTTTTTTAGACTAAGGAATACCCATGATTCCAGAACTTGGACATTTCTCGCTAATTCTCGGTTTGGCTTTTGCCTTACTGCTAGCTAGCGTGCCGTTATATGGTTCCGCACGTAAAGACCAGTATCTTGTTCGATATGCCTGGCCACTGACATACGGAATGTTTTTTTTCATCAGTCTCTCCGTTATAGCACTAGGGTAC
The DNA here is from genome assembly GCF_010092445.1 of Shewanella sp. Arc9-LZ. NCBI lineage: Bacteria > Pseudomonadati > Pseudomonadota > Gammaproteobacteria > Alteromonadales > Shewanellaceae > Shewanella > Shewanella sp. Arc9-LZ. The sequence goes on from NZ_CP048031.1 coordinate 192,504, forward strand.
AGCTTTGCTGTTGATGATTTCTCTGTGGCTTATGTCGCCCATCACTCTAATTCTCAACTACCAATATTCTTTAAAATTGCGGCGGTATGGGGTGGTCATGAAGGTTCATTATTATTCTGGGTATTCGCGTTGTCTGTATGGACTGCATCAGTAGCACTATTTAGTAAGGGCTTAGAAGAAGTCTTTACCGCAAGGGTGTTATCTGTTTTAGCGATGATTGTTGTTGGCTTCAGTTTATTTATGATCCTTACATCAAGTCCATTTGAACGGATATTTCCTATTCCTCTAGAAGGGCGAGATTTAAATCCAATGTTGCAAGATGTTGGCTTAATCTTCCACCCACCAATGTTGTATCTAGGGTATGTGGGTTTTTCAGTCTGTTTTGCCTTTGCTATTGCAGCCCTCATGAGTGGCAGACTTGATTCTGCTTGGGCACGCTGGAGTCGTCCATGGACATTAGCGGCATGGATATTTCTAACTGGCGGTATTTCACTTGGTTCTTGGTGGGCTTACTACGAATTAGGTTGGGGCGGCTGGTGGTTCTGGGACCCAGTTGAAAATGCATCATTTATGCCTTGGTTAGTCGGTACTGCTTTAGTGCACTCATTAATTGTGACGGAAAAGCGTGGGGCATTCCGTAACTGGACTGTATTGCTGTCTATCTTTGCCTTCTCATTAAGTTTACTCGGCACCTTTATTGTACGTTCTGGTGTGCTTACGTCAGTGCATTCATTTGCAGCAGATCCAAGTCGTGGTTTGTTTATCTTGCTGTTGTTAGGTATTGCCATTGGTGGTTCGTTAACTCTGTTTGCTTTCCGAGCCAGTGAAATGAGCAGTCCAGCACGATTTGAGCTTAAATCGAAAGAAACCATGTTGCTAATCTGTAATGTGTTACTCACTGTTGCTGCAGGTACTGTGTTGCTGGGTACGCTTTATCCTTTATTGATAGATGCATTAGGCATGGGCAAGATTTCCGTCGGACCTCCATATTTTAATGCTGTATTTGTACCTATCGTATTAGTGCTATTTGGCTTTATGGGTATTGGTCCAATTATTCGCTGGAAGAAATCTAAAGCAGGCGAAATTAAAAAACAGTTACTTATTCCAGCTATTATTGCATTAGTTACCGGTGTCGCTGCTCCATTTATTGCTGGTGGCCAATTTAATGCTTGGGTGATGTGTGGTGTGGCTGCTACAGCATGGATCATGCTATCCACTTTTCGCGCTGCTTATAATATGGTGAGCGATAAAGAAGGTGGTATTAGTCTTAATCGAATTGGCCGTAGTCAATTGGGAATGCTCTTCGCTCACTTTGGTATTGCTGTGTCGGTAATGGGGGCTACTATTGTCTCTAACTATTCGATTGAAAAAAGCGTCCGTATGGGCCCAGGTATCAGCCAAGAACTAGCAGGTTACACATTTAAGTATTTAGAAACTAAAAATGTTGTCGGTCCTAACTATACCGCTCAACAAGGTCAGATTGAGATTTACAAAGATGATGAATTTATCACTTTACTCAAACCTGACCGTCGTCAATACAATGTACGGACTATGGATATGACTGAAGCGGGTATTGATTGGGGATTATTCCGCGATTTATATGTCACTATGGGTGATCCCATTAGTTTAACCGAGTTTGCGGTGCGTCTTAATTACAAACCGTTTGTACGTTGGTTGTGGTTTGGATCAATCTTTATGATGATTGGTGGCTTCCTGGCAGCATCCGATAAGCGTTATCGTGTAAAGCAAGCTGCGACAGATGAAGCAGTAAAAGCAAAATTAGCGACTGCTTAATATACTCGGAGACATTATGAAGAAGTTTGTACTGTTTATACCTTTGGTTATATTTTTGGGTATGGGCGTGTTTTTATACAAAGGATTATTTCTCAATCCTAAGGTGCTTGATTCTGCATTAGAAGGAAAGCCAGTTCCGGCTTTCCAACTTGAGCGCTTAGAAGTGCCTAGTGAAGTGTTAACTGAGAAAGATCTTCCAGCAAAAGTGTCTATGTTGAACTTTTGGGCAACTTGGTGTCCAGCATGTAAGTATGAGCATCCTTATTTGATGATGCTGTCTAAACGTAACTTGTTACCTATATATGGTATCAACTATCGTGACGAGCGAGCATTAGCTGTTAAGGAGTTAACTACTCAAGGTGATCCATACACAGTGAACATCTTTGACAAAGATGGCCGCTTAGGTCTTGATCTTGGCGTATATGGAGCACCGGAAACTTTTATAGTCGACCATAACGGTATTATTCGTTATCGCTATGCCGGTCCTATAGATCAAACGGTATGGACACAAACCTTGTATCCAATGATCCAGCAATTACAAGCTGAAGCTAAAGTCGATGGAGCATCGTAATGAAATTCATATTTAAAATGATGGTGGCTTGTACGAGTTTACTTTTTACTCTGACGGTAATGGCCACACCTGTTGATACTTATGAATTTCAATCGGTAGATAATCAACAAAGAGCATTGTCACTAGCACACCAATTGCGTTGCCCACAGTGTCAGAATCAAAACTTAGTCGATTCAAACTCTCCGGTTGCGCAAGATTTACGTCTTGAAGTGTATACGATGGTCGATAGTGGTAAGTCAGATTCAGAGATTATTGAATTTATGACCAGCCGCTATGGCGATTTTGTCTTATACAATCCAAAGTTAGACTCGAAAACTTATATTCTATGGCTTGGTCCATTTGGGTTACTTGTTTTAGGTCTCTTTATTGGTTTTATCTTTGTGCGTAAGCAACGTATACAGGCATCTGAATCGACAACCTTGTCAACAGAGCAACAAGCTGAGTTAGATGCGTTATTAAATCGTAGTAAGACAACTAAGTAACCGATTGGAGTATTAACTTTGAAACAGTGGTTTGCGTTTATTTTCACTTGTCTCATTCTTATGGGGACAGCAGGTCCGGTAAATGCATACCCAGGCATGCAAGCAGCGGCCAAGCAAACCACTGAATCAACACTCGATCGCATAAACATATTGCCGCAACCATTCCCAATTTCGCTAGTCGATTTTACTGATCTTGTTGGTCAGTCGGTTAACTTTGAACAATATAAGGGTAAAGTGGTTGTTGTGAATCTTTGGGCGACTTGGTGTCCACCTTGTGTTAGAGAACTTCCAGCACTCGATCGATTAAATCAAACTCTAAATGCACAACATTTTGCACTACTGCCTATTTCTATTGATGCTGAAGCTGTGACTATTGTGCAACCATTTTTAGAGTCTCTTGGATTAGGCCGGTTTAATTCGTATTTCGATCCGCAACAACAACTACGTGATGTCTTCCCGCTTGATACGATACCTGCAACATTTATCTTAAATGAACAAGGTGAGCTAGTGGCTTATGTTCGTTCGTACGTCGATTGGGACGATTCAAATGTGGTGACTTTCCTTGAACAGTTCCGCCAGAACGCTAAAGAAGTACAATAAACCGTCATAAAGTCGCTTAAAATACGAAAAAGGATCGCTTTTGGTGAAAAGATCGCCAAGCGATCCTTTTTTATTAAAAAAGGCCTTGCGCAAAAACGTGAGCTGCCTATAATGCGCATCCACTGACACGGCAGACAGCGCAAGCGGTTACTGAGTCAGGTTGAATTAAGTGCTTCAAAACACTGAGTTCAAGGCGAAAAGAAAGTTTGAAAAAACACTTGACGCCAACCCGGGAAAGCGTAGAATACGCACCCCAAGCCAACGACCTAGCGTCAACGGCCGCTGAATGAAAAATCGAAAGATGTTCATGTTAGCAACGTTCTTTAACAATCTAAACAAGAAATCTGTGTGGACATTCACAGGTATTGAGTTATTCGAAATTGTCTTCTGTTCTTCGGAATGTTGGCAATCAAAAAATTTAAACTCAATGCAACGATGAATGTTCATAGTAATATGTACAAACATTTAATTGATTCTTCCGAGTCTTTTAAATGAAATCAGAATTCATTGAGCCGAAAGCTTTGTTCTTATTTATAAGAGTGGTGTTTTCAAAAGAACTTTAATTGAAGAGTTTGATCATGGCTCAGATTGAACGCTGGCGGCAGGCCTAACACATGCAAGTCGAGCGGTAACACAAGGGAGCTTGCTCCTGAGGTGACGAGCGGCGGACGGGTGAGTAATGCCTAGGGATCTGCCCAGTCGAGGGGGATAACAGTTGGAAACGACTGCTAATACCGCATACGCCCTACGGGGGAAAGGAGGGGACCTTCGGGCCTTCCGCGATTGGATGAACCTAGGTGGGATTAGCTAGTTGGTGAGGTAATGGCTCACCAAGGCGACGATCCCTAGCTGTTCTGAGAGGATGATCAGCCACACTGGGACTGAGACACGGCCCAGACTCCTACGGGAGGCAGCAGTGGGGAATATTGCACAATGGGGGAAACCCTGATGCAGCCATGCCGCGTGTGTGAAGAAGGCCTTCGGGTTGTAAAGCACTTTCAGTAGGGAGGAAAGGTAATAGTTTAATAAACTATTACTGTGACGTTACCTACAGAAGAAGGACCGGCTAACTCCGTGCCAGCAGCCGCGGTAATACGGAGGGTCCGAGCGTTAATCGGAATTACTGGGCGTAAAGCGTGCGCAGGCGGTTTGTTAAGCCAGATGTGAAATCCCCGGGCTCAACCTGGGAATTGCATTTGGAACTGGCGAACTAGAGTCTTGTAGAGGGGGGTAGAATTCCAGGTGTAGCGGTGAAATGCGTAGATATCTGGAGGAATACCGGTGGCGAAGGCGGCCCCCTGGACAAAGACTGACGCTCATGCACGAAAGCGTGGGGAGCAAACAGGATTAGATACCCTGGTAGTCCACGCCGTAAACGATGTCTACTCGGAGTTTGGTGACTTAGTCACTGGGCTCCCAAGCTAACGCATTAAGTAGACCGCCTGGGGAGTACGGCCGCAAGGTTAAAACTCAAATGAATTGACGGGGGCCCGCACAAGCGGTGGAGCATGTGGTTTAATTCGATGCAACGCGAAGAACCTTACCTACTCTTGACATCCACAGAAGAGACCAGAGATGGACTTGTGCCTTCGGGAACTGTGAGACAGGTGCTGCATGGCTGTCGTCAGCTCGTGTTGTGAAATGTTGGGTTAAGTCCCGCAACGAGCGCAACCCCTATCCTTATTTGCCAGCACGTAATGGTGGGAACTCTAGGGAGACTGCCGGTGATAAACCGGAGGAAGGTGGGGACGACGTCAAGTCATCATGGCCCTTACGAGTAGGGCTACACACGTGCTACAATGGCGTATACAGAGGGTTGCAAAGCCGCGAGGTGGAGCTAATCTCACAAAGTACGTCGTAGTCCGGATCGGAGTCTGCAACTCGACTCCGTGAAGTCGGAATCGCTAGTAATCGTGGATCAGAATGCCACGGTGAATACGTTCCCGGGCCTTGTACACACCGCCCGTCACACCATGGGAGTGGGCTGCAAAAGAAGTGGGTAGTTTAACCTTCGGGAGAACGCTCACCACTTTGTGGTTCATGACTGGGGTGAAGTCGTAACAAGGTAGCCCTAGGGGAACCTGGGGCTGGATCACCTCCTTACCTATACGACTAACTCAATACCTAAAGTGCAGAGATGCATGTGAGTGTTCACACAGATTACTTGTTAACTTCTTCGGAAGTAGAGTGAAACACACCGCTTGCCGGTTAAGTGTTGTTCTTTAACAATTTGGAAAGCTGATAGTACTAACTAAAGGCGCATGAATGACGATTCGTTGTTATTGGTGTGATGATGTTAGTGCGAAAAACGTTAATGCGAAAGCATTAACACTTGAGTTCTCAAAACACTGTTTAAGTGTCTTGAATATTCTAAAAAACTAAGGCGAGTCCACTTCCTGGTCGGAGGTGAGACAAGTAAAAACCAGCTGGTCATGATATGGCCCAGATGTTCACGCAAGTGAAACTCATTTGGGTTGTATGGTTAAGTGACCAAGCGTATACGGTGGATGCCTTGGCAGTCAGAGGCGATGAAGGACGTAATAACTTGCGAAAAGCGTTGGCGAGCTAGTAATAAGCATTTGAGCTAACGATATCCGAATGGGGAAACCCAGCAGCATAAGCTGTTATCACTACATGAATACATAGTGTAGTGAGGCAAACCCGGGGAACTGAAACATCTAAGTACCCGGAGGAAAAGAAATCAACCGAGATTCCCCTAGTAGCGGCGAGCGAACGGGGATTAGCCCTTAAGTCTATGGGGTGTTAGTGGAATGTGTTGGAAAGCACAGCGGCACAGGGTGATAGCCCCGTACATGAAAACTAACCATAGATGAAAACGAGTAAGGCGGGACACGTGACATCCTGTTTGAATATGGGGGGACCATCCTCCAAGGCTAAATACTCCTGACTGACCGATAGTGAACCAGTACCGTGAGGGAAAGGCGAAAAGAACCCCTGTGAGGGGAGTGAAATAGAACCTGAAACCGTATACGTACAAGCAGTGGGAGCGGTTCTTGAGACCGTGACTGCGTACCTTTTGTATAATGGGTCAGCGACTTACATTTTGTAGCGAGGTTAAGCGAATAGCGGAGCCGTAGGGAAACCGAGTGTTAACTGCGCGTTTAGTTGCAAGGTGTAGACCCGAAACCGAGTGATCTAGCCATGGGCAGGTTGAAGGTTGAGTAACATCAACTGGAGGACCGAACCGACTTATGTTGAAAAATGAGCGGATGACTTGTGGCTGGGGGTGAAAGGCCAATCAAACTCGGAGATATCTGGTTCTCCTCGAAAGCTATTTAGGTAGCGCCTCGAGCGAATACCATTGGGGGTAGAGCACTGTTAAGGCTAGGGGGTCATCCCGACTTACCAACCCTTTGCAAACTCCGAATACCAATGAGTACTACTCGGGAGACAGACAGCGGGTGCTAACGTCCGTTGTCAAAAGGGAAACAACCCAGACCGTCAGCTAAGGTCCCAAAGTGTATGTTAAGTGGGAAACGATGTGGGAAGGCTTAGACAGCTAGGATGTTGGCTTAGAAGCAGCCATCATTTAAAGAAAGCGTAATAGCTCACTAGTCGAGTCGGCCTGCGCGGAAGATTTAACGGGGCTAAACATACCACCGAAGCTACGGGTGCATTTCATTAGAGATGCGCGGTAGAGGAGCGTTCTGTAAGCGGTTGAAGGTGAAGGGGTAACCCACACTGGACGTATCAGAAGTGCGAATGCTGACATGAGTAACGATAAAGGGAGTGAAAAACTCCCTCGCCGGAAGACCAAGGGTTCCTGTCCAACGTTAATCGGGGCAGGGTGAGTCGACCCCTAAGGTGAGGCCGAAAGGCGTAATCGATGGGAAACAGATTAATATTTCTGTACTTCCGCTAACTGCGATGGAGAGACGGAGAAGGCTAGGCTAGCGCGGCGTTGGTAGTCCGCGTTTAAGGTGGTAGGTTGATTTCTTAGGCAAATCCGGGAAATCGTACTTTAATGTACAGGCTGAGAGCTGATGACGAGTCACTAAGGTGATGAAGTAGTTGATGCCATGCTTCCAGGAAAATCTTCTAAGCTTCAGGTTAGTGGGAATCGTACCCCAAACCGACACAGGTGGTCGGGTAGAGAATACCAAGGCGCTTGAGAGAACTCGGCTGAAGGAACTAGGCAAAATGGTACCGTAACTTCGGGAGAAGGTACGCTCTTGTTGGTGATGAGACTTGCTCTCTAAGCTGACGGGAGTCGCAGATACCAGGTGGCTGCAACTGTTTATCAAAAACACAGCACTGTGCAAAATCGCAAGATGACGTATACGGTGTGACGCCTGCCCGGTGCCGGAAGGTTAATTGATTGGGTTATCTTCGGAGAAGCTCATGATCGAAGCCCCGGTAAACGGCGGCCGTAACTATAACGGTCCTAAGGTAGCGAAATTCCTTGTCGGGTAAGTTCCGACCTGCACGAATGGCGTAATGATGGCCACGCTGTCTCCAGCCGAGACTCAGTGAAGTTGAAATTGCGGTGAAGATGCCGTATACCCGCGGCTAGACGGAAAGACCCCGTGAACCTTTACTATAGCTTGGCACTGAACATTGAACCTACATGTGTAGGATAGGTGGGAGACTTTGAAGCTTGGACGCTAGTCTGAGTGGAGTCAATCTTGAAATACCACCCTTGTAGTTTTGATGTTCTAACTCTGGCCCCTTATCGGGGTTGAGGACAGTGCCTGGTGGGTAGTTTGACTGGGGCGGTCTCCTCCCAAAGAGTAACGGAGGAGCACGAAGGTTGGCTAAGTACGGTCGGACATCGTACGGTTAGTGCAATGGCATAAGCCAGCTTAACTGCGAGACATACACGTCGAGCAGGTACGAAAGTAGGTCATAGTGATCCGGTGGTTCTGAATGGAAGGGCCATCGCTCAACGGATAAAAGGTACTCCGGGGATAACAGGCTGATACCGCCCAAGAGTTCATATCGACGGCGGTGTTTGGCACCTCGATGTCGGCTCATCACATCCTGGGGCTGAAGTCGGTCCCAAGGGTATGGCTGTTCGCCATTTAAAGTGGTACGCGAGCTGGGTTCAGAACGTCGTGAGACAGTTCGGTCCCTATCTGCCGTGGGCGTTGGATGATTGAAGGGAGCTGCTCCTAGTACGAGAGGACCGGAGTGGACGAACCGCTGGTGTTCGGGTTGTCATGCCAATGGCATTGCCCGGTAGCTACGTTCGGAATCGATAACCGCTGAAAGCATCTAAGCGGGAAGCGAGCCCTAAGATGAGTCATCCCTAGAGCTTTAAGCTCTCTAAAGGGCCGTAGGAGACTACTACGTTGATAGGCAAGGTGTGTAAGCGTTGTGAGGCGTTGAGCTAACTTGTACTAATGACCCGTGAGGCTTAACCATACAACCCAGATGGGTTTTACTGATACGACTTAGTATTAGAATGAGGCGCTTAAACAGTGGTCATAAAATGCTCCATGCATTGATGACATCAAGTACATCCGTGTACTTGTCGAACTCAAGACTCTTGATAAGAGTAAAAGCAATCAGCTTTCCGAATTATTATTTAATGCATCAAGAATAGTGCGTTAGATAAACAAAATTTGTCTGGAAACCATAGAGCTGTGGCACCACCTGATCCCATTCCGAACTCAGAAGTGAAACACAGTATCGCCGATGGTAGTTTGGGGTCTCCCCATGCGAGAGTAGGTCATTTCCAGGCGCCTAATTACTCGAAAGAGTAGCTTCATTATGAAGCGAGTCTCCTAACCATGACACGTTAGCGACTTAAAAAGCATTTAGCATCGTGCGTAAGCAATTTGCTAAAGGAGCGGTAGTTCAGTTGGTTAGAATACCGGCCTGTCACGCCGGGGGTCGCGGGTTCGAGTCCCGTCCGCTCCGCCAATTACATAGAAGCCTCGTCTAACGACGAGGCTTTTTTGTATCTGAAGCTTACCCATTTTTCCCGAACAGATATCAACAGCCACAAGCGCTGCATTAATTTAGTTGGTCCAACAACGTTCCCGGTATTGCTTTGCATTCATCCAATCTATTTGGACTGTTGACTCTCAATCAATAGAAAGTGACCAGTCACGCCAGATGACTAGTTCATTCTTTATTATAAGCAGCGTCCGCACTGCCACCTTAAGATGAAGGCCTTTGCTGCAATGCAAAGGCCTTTTTCGTATGTGAAAATCAACCGCGACATTTCTGTTTCATTAAGCGGCAATAGGCCTTGTAATTTGTCCGACATTATTTTGTATTGTCTTTCATTTTTGATAATACTTTAATACATTGAATCAATATCAAAATAATCAATTTAGCTATTTTTGAGATATTACTGTTGTGTTGTTGTAATTCATTAAGTCTTTTATTGGCTAATTTTGGATAAATGCGATCTATTGTCTTGCCATTCACATATTGCTCCCCTAACTTAAGTGCCAATAGCATGGGATTAGGAATAATGATGAAGTTAGAAATGATTTGTACTGGCGAAGAGGTACTCTCTGGCCAAATAGTCGATACCAATGCTGCTTGGGTTGCGAATACTTTGATGGAGTTAGGTATCGAGATGCAACATCGAGTGACGGTTGGCGATCGAATGGATGACCTTGTTGCTGCATTCCAAGAACGCAGTAAGCATGCAGATATCATTATTGTTAATGGTGGATTGGGGCCTACCAGTGATGATATGTCTGCGTTAGCCATGGCGAAAGCTAAAGGTGAAGACCTTGTCGAAAATGTGCAATGGCGTGAACATTTGGAAGATTGGTTTACGCGTAATAATCGTGTAATGGCCAAGAGTAATTTAAAGCAGGCTTGGTTACCAGCTTCTGCTGTGATGGTAGATAATCCTGTTGGGACAGCATGTGGCTTTAGAGTGAAGCTGAATAACGCATGGTTATTCTTTACTCCAGGCGTGCCGTTTGAATTAAAGCACATGATCACTGAACAGTTTATTCCGTTTATTACTCAAGAGTTTGGTGTACAACAAAAATCGGCTTTAGAAAAATTACTTACAATTGGTCACGGTGAGTCATCATTAGCAGATACATTGTCAGACATCACTTTGCCACAAGGCATTGAGTTAGGTTATCGCTCATCTATGCCACACATTGAAATTAAGATTTTTGCTCGTGGTGAAAAAGCTATCCGTCAGCTACCTGATGTAACAAAGCAGGTTAAAGCTTTATTAGGTTGTGCGGTTGTTGCTGAAAATCGGCCAACATTAGCAGCAGAGATCCATCATCGATTATACCAATCTGGTTTTAGTCTTAGTGTGGCAGAGTCTTGCACAGGTGGCATGATCACCAGTCAATTGATCGACTTTGCAGGGAGTTCATCGTACTTGCATCATGGTTTAGTGACGTACAGTAATGAATCTAAAGTGAAAGTGCTGGGCGTTAATCCACAGATCTTAGATGATCATGGTGCAGTGTCTATTGCTACTGTTGAGGCGATGGCGCAAGGCGTACGAGGTATTCTTGATAGTGATTATGCTTTAGCTACTAGTGGTATTGCTGGCCCTGACGGAGGCTCAGATGATAAGCCCGTTGGAACAGTCGCTATAGCATTAGCAACTAAACATGGCGTATACAGTCAAATGGTCAAGTTACCAAAGCGCTCACGTCAGCTTGTGAGAAGTATGAGTACGGCAATTGCTTACGATATGCTTCGTCGTGCACTACTTGAAGAAGCCGTTATTGTTGATTACCCGTCGATACCTAGATTCGCCAAGTAAGTGTATTTCTCGCTTGCTTACCATTGGTGTAAGCAAGCTAGATTTAATGACTAGGCTGTAAGGTCATCAGCCAATTGATTGTTTTTCGCTTTTTGATAAAAGTAAGCAACCGTTAATAAAATAACGCCAATCAAAATAAAGGCGACGATTTTTTGAATTAATTCAAATGACGCCATATCAACAACAATCACTTTGATACATGCCAAAGCAAATAGTAATGCTGCTAGCCTGACCAGGCTTGCTTGTTGAGGCCGTAAGCTTATAAACATCACCACACTAGCATGCACAACTAACAGCACTGCACTCATTGGTGCAGCAATAATTAGGTCGAATTGATAGCTCCACAGTAAATAACTTATCACCAATAAAGCATGCCAAGCCCACTTAAGCGTGACATAAGAGATAATTTTTCTGTGTGCTCTAATACCTAATCTTGCTGTTAACAAATAACGACCTAATAAAATCAGCACTCCAAGCTCTGCTAAATTGGTCAGAACATTATCAATATTAAGGGTGAGTTGTGTTTCGCTGTGAAATAGGATGGGTAAAATGGCACAAGCAAAAATAGCAAAATACGCCAAGCTATAACTTGGTGCTAAGGCCTGCTTAAAATGTTGGCCTATGCGTGTGTTTCTTTCGGTAATAACACTAAAATATCCACAGATGATTAACGCTGTTATTGCCCATGATGGATGGATTAGGTTAGTGAGAGTTTGACTTAGTACGGCTATGACTAAGGCAATATAATATGGAGCAATGTGCCATTGTAGCGTAGTAATTTGCTGCCACTTTTTTGGTAATTGTACATAGCGTACACTAATTAATCCGAGTAATAGCAATCCTATTGTCAATGCAGCAAGTCCTTGCCACAATTCTGCTAGGCACATTGCTGCTGTAACCATGGTTGCTAATACCGTGAGTATTTGCGACTCATAGCGAAGACTCTTGTGATTAATAAAGTAAGCCAAACCTAGACTCATCATACTGCTTAACCATAATGAGATAGCAATGTAGTCAGGATAGCTGCGTATGACTTTGGGCAATAATAGTAATGGTAGCGCGAGATAACATGCTAACTGAACATAGTAAGCAACGTGGATTAACTTGGCATTGGCATAATATTTTTTGTACCAATAATACGCCAATAGTAATCCGATAAAGAGTTCAAAACGGGCTAATTTAGCGTTCATTGCTTGGTCGGCAAAGCTAAGACTATCAGCGTCTATCATGCCAAAAATAACTAACCCTAATAACGGTAGTTGCAATAACCAGGCTAATACTTCGCTAAAACGTAGGGTGTGTTTAGCACTCATGTACAGTAGTAAAAAGCTGATTAATGGTAATGTATTAAGCCAATATTGCTCGGTGATAAAGAAGCTAATGAGTAACAAGGTTACTGTATAGAGCACTCCAAGTAACTCGCGGATAAACCGTACTACTAGGTGTTCAAATTGCATTAAATCAGCTTGATGGCGGCTCAGAAGCTTTTGCGCTACAAAAGTCATCGCACAGGTTAGTGCCATCGATATAATCAATAATGCTTGATATCCTAATAGGCCATCATTGTCATAGCGTGACAGGGCTAGCACATCAAAGACGTAAGCAAAGCTGCTTATTATGCCTAGTACGAGTAAGACATATGCTTCTGCTCTAATAGGGCTAAACAACTGTTTACAGCCAATCCACAGTAACAATAATCCCTCTAATAACAGCACTAAACCCATCAGTTCGACGCTGAGTAAAAACAGTGCGGCAAAACCAGCAAAGCTTCCGGCAAAAGCCAAGGCTAGGGCACTAATATCTTTATCGCGTTTAATTACCCAATATAACAACCCACACAGCAATGCATTAAGTGCAAATAGCTCACCAGCAAAAATGCTCCACTCCGTTAGGGTGTAGAGAGTAAAAACCATAAGTGCGATTGGAACCGCTAGCAGCCTTGGTGTTAATGCAGACTTGATGACAAATAATAAGCTGGCAATACTGTAGAGGTAGAACAGCCCATTGATCATTAATACTGCTAGGCCGGTTTGCCAATCAATGACAGACAGCGGCAATTGAATAAATAAGCTGAGTATTTGTATGCAAGCTATATGGAGTAAGGCGGTAATTTCGATGAGTATTGGCCAAGCTAATTTGTGGCTTTGTACCATCGAGCAAATACCGATAAGCATTAAATAAGGCAGGTATAATAGCGGCGTTTGGCCACCATCAAGTAGCATCAATGGCGCGAGTGATCCGCCAAGTAAAGCGACAATCGCGACAACTTTGGTGTCGAGTTTAAACGATAAGCTATAACCCAATATCGTATTAAGCAATAACAAGCCAAAGCAGGCAATATCAGGAATAAGATTAAAGTACGGTCCAAGGAAATATAGGCACAAATAATTAAGAATAAGCCCAAGGCCAACTAGGCCTGAGCCGAAGTCTTGCATTCCTGGGCGTTTTTGCCGAATAAATACTCCACCAACAATAATACTATTTGCTACGCCTAAACCTAATAACGCTTTACCCAGTTCTGAAAACCAGTTGTTAATTGAAAACTGCAGTAAATAACCAAAACCTAATGTCAGGGTAATAATGCCTGCAACCGTCATCAAAAATACAGGCCCTAACCCTTTACTTTGATAATGCTGATAGAATTCTTTTGCTTGTTCGGTTAACCCAGAAATGGGAGCAAATGCTGACGCACTGAACTCACCGATAGCGTCAGCTAATTGAGTAACCATCGCACTTAGGGCACTTTGTCTAGCGGGTGACTTTGCGACTACCGAAGTTTGTTGTTCTGATAGAGATGATGTTAACGCTGAATGACTTATATCTAACGGTTGGCGCTCCCAAGCAGAAGACGAGTATTGAGGTTTATCGGCTACGATACTGCCGCTCGAATCGTTTTCTCGACTCTCATGCACTGGGGCATGTAAGTTTTCAGCAGGCAAGGCTATCGGTTGTTCATTATTATTTTGCGCTTGTACCTGTTGGGCCAAAGCATCAAGTTGTTGACTGAACTGAGCCAATTGTCTATTTACATCGGCCTGTTGAGCGCCTTGCTGTGAAGTAAACTCCGCCAGTTGTGCTTTTAGTTTTGCTACGTCATCCATTAACGGCATCATTTATCCCATGATTATTATGCACTCCAATATTGCCAAGTTATTGTACGTGGTTCTGATTGATTAGGAAATGCTCAGTTTTCTGATACTTGAGATGTTCAGCCTTTATTTTCGATGTGCATGTAGATGAGTTTGAAGCAATAAAAAAGCACCCTAAGGTGCTTTCTGCTACTACGATTATAACGTTAAAACTTAACCACCAGTTTGCCTTGTTGTACGGCAATTTCTTTGGTCATTTTAGCCATTAACGCTTGATTACTGTCGCGAGTGTCTAAGGTATACACTGGCTGGTTTTCAAGGTAATTACGTAAAAACCCCATCAATTGTGGTGTTGCCTGGCTGATGTAACGCTCAATATCGGCGGGTTCGGACTCAACCTTGACTAAGTTTAACTGTCGAAGATAGACACTCTTGGTATTACTGTCATACCAAGGCACAGCTTCGAACGTAGTTTTAAGCTTAGCGTGAATAGGTAGTAACGGGTTATTCACGGTAATCACAGTCGCAGCTGTGACAGCCATGGTATTTGGCTTAGCGCCTAACACGACCTGCATATCATTTAGCTTAAGTGATACACCAATTAACTTGTTGCCCTGTTTTACCTCAAAATGCATGTCTTTATTAAGGTACTGTTCAATTTCAGACTCGGTGATGCTGTACTGACTGGCACAGCCAGTCAGTAACAATAACAATCCCAGTCCAAGGGTTTTAACCAAGGTTATCATCCAGTGTTTCTCATTCCTGCTGCAACGCCGGCAATGGTCAGCATAAGTGCTAGCTGAACATCTGCAGACGGCTCAACTTCTCTACGTGTACGAGCTAATAGCTCGGTTTGTAAGAAGTTAAGTGGGTCGATGTATGGGTTTCGTAGTTTAACAGATTCACGACTCCAAGGCGTATGTGCCATTAACTCTGTTGCTTGGGTTAAAGATAATACCGCTTCAATACCCAGTTGCAGACGTTGACGTAACTTTTCACCTAAATGATGTAACTCTGGCTTCACTAAACATAACTCGTAGTACTTGGCTAAGTTAGGTTCTGCTTTGGTGTAAACCATTTCGAGCATTGAAATACGGGTTTCAAAGAAAGGCCATTGCTCTTCCATTTCACGCAATAATGCTAACTCGCCACGATCTGCCGCATCTTGTAATGCTTCGCCAGCACCAAGCCAAGCGGGTAGCATTAAGCGGTTTTGTGACCAAGCAAAAATCCACGGAATCGCGCGTAAGCTTTCAATACCACCATCAACTTTACGCTTAGCTGGGCGACTGCCTAGTGGCAACTTACCGAGCTCAACTTCTGGTGTGGCAGATCTAAAATACTCAACAAAGTCCGGTTCTTCACGTACGATGCCGCGATAATGCAGTACTGATTCTTCAGCAATACGCTGCATGCAATCACGCCACGATTTTTTAGGCTCCGGTGGTGGTAACAATGTCGCTTCTAATACCGCTGAGGTATATAGCGCTAAACTTTGTACCGCTAATTTTGGTAAGCCAAACTTAAAGCGGATCATTTCGCCTTGTTCTGTCACACGGATGCGACCATCTACCGAACCTGGTGGTTGCGATAAAATGGCTTTATGAGCTGGTCCGCCCCCACGGCCGATAGAACCGCCACGACCATGGAACAACATCAATTTAACGTCAGCTTTTTTACACACAGCAACTAACTGCTCTTGTGCACGATACTGCGCCCAGGCAGCTGCCATTACGCCAGCATCTTTGGCTGAGTCAGAATAACCAATCATCACTTCTTGCATGCCTTTGGTGTAACCACGATACCAATCAATATTCAGTAGCGAAGTCATACAGTCAGCGGCACCCTCTAAGTCAGCGAGGGTTTCGAATAATGGCACTACGCGCATTGGATTAGTGCAACCGGCTTCTTTTAGCAGTAATAATACGGTTAATACGTCAGATGGCTTGCTGGCCATTGATATCACATAAGAGCCCAGTGCATTAACAGGCTGCTGGGCGACTAAGTTGCAGGTCCTGACAACTTCAGCGACATCATCCGTCGGTTTCCAATTTGTTGGGATCAGTGGACGTTTGCTGGTTAACTCGCGCAGTAAAAACGCTTGTTTTTCATTTTCGTCCCAATGGTTGTAATCACCCATGCCCAAATAACGAGTCAGTTCAGCAATCACGTCACTATGGCGGGTAGCATCTTGACGAATATCTAGGCGTAACATGTGAATACCAAAACACGCTAAACGACGTAATATGTCGAGTAACAGGCCATTAGCAATCAGCTTCATACCGCAATCGGTCAAACTCTTATAAAGTAGTTCAAGCGGTTCAAGCAAATCTGATTTATGCCAAATTAGCTCGCTGGTATCAACATCAGGTTTTTTACCTTCAAGACGTGCATTAAGGTAATCGATGGTGTCACGTAATTGGCAGCGTAATTTGCGTAACACATCGCGGTACGGTTCTTTACTGTTATCTGTTAACGCTGACAATTCAGCATTCGCTTGTTCCATCGACAATTCGCCAAGCAAGCTCACAATATCTTTTAAGTACAATCTTGCTGCGGCATGACGATTGCGATCGAGTACTTCTTGGGTGACGAGAGACGTTACAAACGGATTTCCGTCGCGGTCTCCGCCCATCCAGCTTGAAAATCTCACCGGAGAGACATCAATAGGTAATTGCTGGCCGGTCTTTTGCTCAACTTGATCATTGAGTTGACGCAGAAAGTCAGGAATAGCTTGCCACAAAGACGTTTCGATAGTGCTTAAACCCCAACGTGCTTCATCTACAGGAGTTGGGCGTTCGTTACGAATTTCGTTGGTGTGCCAAATTTGGGCAATAAGCTGACGCAGACGCAGAGTGCTTTGTTGGCGTTCGCGATCAGTCAGTTGGCTGTTTTCTTGTTCCGTTAAGCAATCAACTACAGCCGCATATTTTTGAATTAGCGTGCGGCGTGAAATCTCGGTTGGATGCGCTGTTAATACTAAATCGATGTCTAAGTTTTTTAAGCTCTTAATTACATCTTTTTTATCTAAATCAGTATCAAGCATGCGTCCAAGTAGTTGCTCTACTGGATCGGGCACACACACGAGTTCGTCGCAATTACGGCTAATGGTGTGAAATTGTTCTGCGATATTGGCTAAGTTTAAAAATTGGTTGAAGGCTTTGGCGAAAGGGACCAGTTCTTCGTCTGGTAAAGCGGTTAATAATGCCAACATTTGCTCACGAGAGGCTTCATCACCCTGGCGAGATTTTTTTGCTAAAATTCGAATTTGTTCTACTTTTTCTAAAAACGCATCACCTAAATGGTTTTGCATTGTTTCGCCTAATATCTGGCCTAAATGCCCCACATTTGATCGAAGTGACGCATACATATCTGCCGTTTGCTCTGTCATACTTACTCCCGAAAAAAAGAACGATTTTGCCAATAACTCTTACATCACAATACCCAGCGTATCAAAATCGGTCAATACGCAGGCACTGTATTTTGTAATTTTATTTCGTAAAAAAGTTACATTTTGATTTAACTTTCACCGATTATTGATGTTTACTTAATGCAGGCATGAAAAATCATTTTTTTGATCAATTCTACCGTTGGCGTTAAGTATTCTAAGCCAATAAATTCATCTGGTTGGTGGGCCTGGTTAATACTGCCCGGCCCAAGTACTAAAGTTTGGCAACCTAGTTTGTTGATATAAGGTGCTTCAGTTGAATAGTTGACCACTTCTGCTTCGTTGCCAGACAATTCTGCAACGAGTTTGGTCCATGGATTATCTGCTTTTCCTGCAAACGATTCAGCGCCTGGGTACAAAGTACTGACACTTATGCTGCCAGGATACTCTTTACTGATGTCAGATAAGTAGTTCAATACCATTAATTCCAGATCCGCTAACTCCATTCCTGGTAAAGGACGAATATCTAAATGCAAATCACAGCAACCACAAATACGGTTTGCGGCATCACCGCCATGAATATGGCCAAAGTTCATGGTTGGGTAGGGTACAGTAAACGCATCTTCGCGATAGTTCTCGCTTAAGTGCTGCTTTAGCTTCATTAGCTGGCTAATGACTTTATGCATGACTTCAATAGCATTTAAGCCGCGAGCAGGATCAGATGAATGACCACTTCGACCAATTACGCGGATCCCTTGGGCTAAATGCCCCTTATGCATATAGACAGGTTTTAAGCTGGTGGGTTCACCAATAACAGCATAATCAGGTGCGATAACTTTTGAGTCGGCAAATGCTTTAGCGCCGCTCATGGTGGTTTCTTCATCTGCACTAGCAAAAATAGTCAGCGGACGTTTGAATTGATCAAGTGGCATGTCTTTTAATGCTTCGAGTACCAACGCAAAAAAGCCTTTCATGTCGCAAGTGCCTAAGCCGTACCAACGATTGTCTTTTTCAACCATCTCAAATGGACTTTGGCTCCAACGGCCTTCGTCAAAGGGCACAGTATCTGTATGGCCCGCAAGTAAAAGCCCACCACTGCCGCTGCCGATTCTGGCAATCAAGTTCTGTTTATTACGCGAGTCTTCTACCGTGGGGGTTTCGCATTCAAAACCCAGCTCACTGAACCAATTTTGCAACAAGTTGATAACTGCATGATTACTCATATCGTGTTCTGCTTCGAGTGCACTGACTGATGGCGCTGCAATCAGCTGTGTAAAACAACTTTTTAGATCTGGTAGTGTGCTCATGGGTTATCCTAAAAAATAATATGTAAAATACTTATTCACATATATTGCATAATTAATATTGTGTGATAGTCTAGCAAACAGCATTAACCGACACCATAAATAGAACGATAGAAATGAAAATAAACATGTGCTTTCTTACTGCTAAAACCACTATATCAATAATCAACGCGAACTTCCTGCGACGATAGTTCAAAATTAGGCGGCCCCCGTCTAAATAGGCTATGCTGACACTTTCTCTCATTATTTAACAAGAAAACAAACTTATGAAAAGCATCGCAATTATTGGCGCCAGTGGTTATACCGGTGCACAAATTACCTCGTTAATTAACGCAGACAGCAACTTCAGCGTTCAAGGGTTGTATGTGTCGGAAAACAGTTTAGATAAAGGCCGTAAATTAGCCGACCTTTACCCTACATATAGTCACATGGCTTATACGCTTTCGCCGTTATCAGATGACGCTAAAAAGAAAATTGTTGCCGAAGCCGATGCCGTGGTTTTAGCGACTGAGCATTCAGTTAGCCTAGAGCTTGCCGCATGGTTTTACCAGCAAGGTTTAGCGGTATTTGACTTAAGCGGTGCATATCGTTTTGCCGATGTGGCGCAATATCCAAAATGGTACGGTTTTGAACATACTCACCCTGATGTATTAGCTCAGGCGGTGTATGGCTTAGCAGAGTGGAACAGCGAACAAATTAAACAAACAAGAATGATTGCTGTACCAGGTTGTTATCCTACGGCTTCACTTACTGCACTAAAACCGCTTAAACCATTCTTAACTGAAATGTATCCAGTCATTAATGCCGTGAGTGGTGTAACAGGTGCAGGTCGTAAAGCACAGTTACATACCAGTTTCTGCGAAGTTAGCCTTACGCCATACGGTGTATTGGGTCACAGACATCAGCCTGAGATTGCGACACATTTAGGTCAGGAAGTTATTTTTACGCCGCATTTAGGTAACTTTAAGCGGGGTATTTTGGCAACCATTACCGTGCAACTAAAACCAGGCACTACAGAAGCCGATGTCGCTAAAGCGTATAGCGTGTACGACAATGCGCCAATAGTGACAGTAAAGCACAATCAATTCCCTAAAGTTGATGATGTGGTTAACACCCCCAATTGTCATTTAGGTTGGAAGTATGATGCCAACAGCGGTTATTTAGTGGTCGCCAGTGCGATAGACAATTTAATGAAAGGTGCTGCTAGCCAAGGTCTACAGTGCATTAAAATCCATTTCGGTGTGTAATTAACTCGCATTAGTGAAGGAATAAAAATAATGGCTACAAAATCAGTATTAGTTTTAAAAGTCGGTGGTGCGTTGCTTCAATGCGAAATGGGCATGGCGCGTTTAATGGCGGCAGCAGCCGAAATGCTTGCTGCGGGTCAACAAGTCATATTAGTCCATGGCGGTGGTTGTTTGGTTGATGAGCAATTAACCGCTAATGGCAAAGAAACGGTTAAATTAGACGGTTTACGTGTTACGCCAGAAGATCAAATTCCTATTATTGTTGGCGCGCTAGCAGGTACCTCAAACAAAATTTTACAAGCAGCTGCAGCTAAAGCTGGCATTGTTAGCGTAGGCATGAGCTTAGGCGACGGCAATGTTGTTACTGCAAAAATCAAAGATGAGCGTTTAGGACTTGTGGGCGAAGTTGAGCCAAAAGACGCGACCTACTTAAACTTTATTTTAAGCCAGGGCTGGATGCCAATTTGTAGCTCGATTGCCATTTCTAGCCAAGGCGACATGTTAAACGTCAACGCAGATCAAGCCGCAACAGCCTTAGCAAAATTAGTTAACGGTACGTTGGTGTTATTGTCAGACGTATCGGGTGTGTTAGATGGTAAAGGTCAGTTAATACAGAGTTTAAACAAAAGTGAAATTGAACATCTTGTTGCCCAAGGTGTGATTGAAAAAGGCATGAAAGTCAAAGTAGAAGCCGCATTGGAAGTTGCTCAATGGATGGGTAAACCCGTGCAAGTTGCTTCATGGCGCGATGCCGAACAGTTAAAAACCTTAGTCAAAGGTGGGTCCGTCGGGACTCAAATACAACCTTAATGGAGTAGTAGTATATGCAGCACCTATTGTCGATAAAAGAGTTAACTCAATCTCAGCTTTTAGCCATCATTGATCTGGCTAAAAAAATTAAGAATAACCCCGCTGAGTACCGTCGCGCCTTAGATGGTAAAAGCGTTGTGATGCTGTTTGAAAAGCCATCACTGCGCACCCGAGTCAGCTTTGACATTGGCATTAATAAATTAGGTGGTCACTGCTTATACTTAGACCAACAAAATGGTGCGTTGGGACAACGCGAAACGGTAGCTGATTTTGCGACAAACATTTCATGCTGGGCCGATGCTATTGTGGCAAGAACATACTCGCACACCACCATAGAACAATTAGCTCAACATGGCAGCGTGCCGGTGATTAATGCTTTGTCTGACTTGTACCATCCATGCCAAGCGCTAGCTGACTTTTTAACACTATCAGAGCAATTTGATGACGTAAGCCAAGCAAAACTGGCTTATGTTGGCGATGGTAATAACGTCACCCACTCACTGATTTATGGTGCAGCGATTTTAGGCATGACCATGACAGTGATTTGCCCTGAAGGGGCATTCCCTGATGCACTCATCGTGACAGAAGCTCAGGCGTTAGCAAAGCAAAATGGTGGCAAGTTAACTCTAAGTGCAGACATTAATGCCATTGAAGGCCATGATGCTATTTACACCGACACTTGGATTTCTATGGGTGATGAAACACCGCTTGCTGACATTAAAGCCCGTTTTGCACCATATCAAGTTAATAGTGAGCTAATGGCTCAAGCTGGTGCTAAATTCTTTATGCATTGCTTGCCAGCACATCGTGGTGTGGAAGTGACAGATGAAGTGATGGATGGCGAAGGTTCATTGATTTTACATCAAGCAGAAAACCGCATGCATGCGCAAAATGCAGTATTAGTGACCTTATTAAGTTAGTCACCTTATTTAAGTTATTCAAAAGATTAAGTCAATAGTGCCTCTGGCGTTATTTAAATTGAAAATATACGTAATCGATTTTAGGAAATAAACATGTCTAATGCAGTGAAAAAAAACGGTGTTAAAAAAGTGGTATTGGCATATTCAGGTGGTTTAGACACCTCGGCTATTATCCCATGGTTAAAAGAAACTTATGACGACTGTGAAATCATCGCATTTTGTGCCGACGTCGGCCAAGGTGAAGAAGAGCTCGTTGGCTTAACAGAAAAAGCCTTAGCGTCAGGTGCTTCTGAGTGCCATATCGTCGATCTAAAAGAAGAGTTTGTTGCTGATTATATTTACCCAACTATTGCAACGGGTGCTATTTACGAAGGTACATACTTGTTAGGTACGTCAATGGCGCGTCCTATTATTGCTAAAGCGCAAGTAGAAGTCGCCCGTAAAGTCGGCGCTGATGCGGTATGTCATGGCTGTACTGGTAAAGGTAACGACCAAGTTCGTTTTGAAGGTTGTTTTGCTGCATTAGCACCAGACTTAAAAGTGATTGCGCCTTGGCGTGAGTGGGAAATGCGTAGCCGTGAAGACTTATTGGCTTACCTTGCAGAGCGTGATATCAAAACCAGTGCTTCAGCGACCAAAATTTATAGCCGTGATGCCAACGCATGGCACATTTCGCACGAAGGTGGCGAGTTAGAAGATCCATGGAACGAGCCATCAAAAGGCGTGTGGACATTAACAGTAGCACCAGAAGATGCACCAAATGAGCCTGAATATGTCTCGTTAGCGGTTAAGCATGGTCGTGTGACTCATGTAAATGACGAAGCATTATCGCCATATGCTGCACTCATGAAGCTAAACGACATTGCTGGCAAACACGGTGTAGGTCGTATCGATATTACCGAAAACCGTTTAGTGGGCATGAAGTCTCGTGGTTGTTATGAAACACCAGGCGGCACCGTAATGTTTGCTGGTCTGCGTGCCATTGAAGAATTAGTTTTAGACAAAACTAGCCGTACGTGGCGCGAGCAAATTGCTGGGCAAATGTCGCACCTAGTGTACGACGGTCGTTGGTTTACCCCTTTATGTAAATCACTTATCGCAGCGTCAGAATCATTAGCAGAATCGGTTAATGGTGATGTAGTGATTAAGCTGTATAAAGGCCAAGCGACAGCCGTTAAAAAACGTTCGCCAAACAGCTTGTATTCAGAAGCTTTCGCAACGTTTGGCGAAGATGACGTATACGATCAAAAACACGCTGAAGGCTTTATCCGTTTATATTCTTTAGCGAGCCGTATTCGCGCGCTAAACACTAAATAGATTTTACGCCAACGATATAAAGGCGCTGCAAAGCGCCTTTCTTATAATGACTTTTGGCAAACAGAGAGTCATTACAAGAAAGAGAATAAGACTTACAGCTATATTATTAAACACCCAGTTCTTAAAACAGTTTTCAAAACAGAGGATACCGACATGGCGTTATGGGGCGGAAGATTTCAGGGCGAAACCAGTGCACTTTTCAAGTTGTTTAATGACTCACTGCCAGTGGATTACCGCTTATTTGAACAAGACGTTGTCGGCTCTATTGCATGGGCAGATGCCATTGCTAGCGTCGGTATTATTACTGCAAAAGAATGTATCGATTTAAAAGCAGCGTTAAATGAGCTGCTGGTGGAAGTGGGTAACGATCCGCAAGCGATTATCAGCAACGGCGCCGAAGATATACACAGCTTTGTTGAACAAAAGCTGATTGCCAAAGTAGGCGATTTAGGCAAAAAACTCCACACGGGCCGTTCGCGTAACGACCAAGTCGCCACAGATTTAAAGCTGTGGTGCAAAAAAGAAGGTGCAGCATTACTCGCACGTTTAGGTACATTGCATGCAGAGTTAATTGCATTAGCCGAGCGTGAAGTCGATGCGGTTATGCCGGGTTACACCCATTTACAACGTGCACAGCCAGTTACTTTTGGTCACTGGGCGCTGGCTTATGTTGAAATGTATGAGCGTGATATTAGCCGCCTACAAGATGCATTAAGCCGTGCCGATTCATGTCCATTAGGTTCTGGCGCACTAGCCGGTACCGCTTATCCGATTGATCGCCACGCGTTAGCGGCAGCGTTAAACTTTGCTCGCCCAACCTTAAACAGCTTAGACAGTGTGTCGGATCGCGATCACGTGGTTGAATTATGCAGCGCCGCGTCAATCAGTATGATGCATTTAAGCCGCATGGCTGAAGACCTAATTTTCTTCAACTCTGGCGAAGCTAATTTTATCTCATTAGCCGATGAAGTCACTTCTGGCTCATCACTGATGCCACAAAAGAAAAACCCCGATGCCTTAGAGCTTATTCGTGGTAAAACCGGCCGTGTATATGGCAGCTTAATGGGTATTTTAACGACCATGAAAGCCTTGCCATTGGCGTACAACAAAGACATGCAAGAAGATAAAGAAGGCTTATTCGACGTAGTCGACAGTTGGGCTATTTGCCTAGACATGGCAGCATTAGTATTGTCGGGCTTAAAAGTGAATCGTCCACAAGCTTTGGTCGCGGCGCAACAAGGTTATGCTAATGCCACTGAACTTGCGGATTATCTTGTGGCTAAAGGTATGCCGTTCCGTGAAGCACACCATGTAGTGGGTGAGGTGGTGGTATTTGCCATTGGTGAGCAAAAGCCGATTGAAGACTTAAGCGTGGCTGAGCTACAGAAATTTGCCAACGTGATTAGCGATGATGTGTATCCAAACCTTACGATTGAAGCGTGTTTAGAAAAACGTGATGTATTAGGTGGCACCGCTATCAATCAAGTGCAAGCAGCCATAGCAGCTAAAAAAGCATAGCTATAAAAGCATAACGATAAGTACTTATTTCGATAGCATCGAGGTAGATATTAGTAACCAAGCCCTGTTGATATTCATCGGCGGGGCTTTTTTTTCGCCACCATAAACCATAGCTAGAACACACTATAGAGCAGTCATTTATTTAACCATGCTGCGTATGGAAAGGTTGTTGTCGTTTGTATCGCTTCTTATGTATTCAATTTAGGATCAATGCACATCACGCTATCACCACTCTAGCTATAGATTTTACTCATCGATATCACTCATTGATATCACTCATAAGATAGCCACGCCAACATTCGGTTAAATTTTTTTACAAGTTTGAGTAATTACTTAAAACATCTGTGTCAAATACCATAACGTCCCATTTGAGTTGTTATTGCCTACCGCTAAATATCGGAATACTAGTCGGTTTAAATTGTTATCTGTTAATTCAAACACTCGGTCTATTTTGACAATAAATAGGCCGAATTTTTGTGGTTGCATTGTTTTGATTCTGCTCTATGTTGATGTTGGAGTTGTAATAAGAAATCCAATATGAGTAACAAAATAATAAAGTTCTGTTAACAGTGCTGTTGGCGCTGCAGCAGATAAAATAAGAGGACAACCCAATGACAAAATCGATACTTTTACTGTTGGCAGGCTTATTAACTGGCGCAGCTCAAGCAGCGGTTGGTAGCTACCCAGTAGTGTTAGTGCATGGCTTTCAACCGGATAATTTACAAAGTAAGCCGACAGGTACACAGGTAACTGACAATGGTTCAGAGTACTGGGCGCAATATTGGCGTGATCGCGCTGATGCACGCATTGATTGGCCATCGCAAGAGCGTATTGCCAATAAAATAACCAGTCTATATGTGTGGCCTAAATTGCAACAGTTGTCGCGTGAGGGGACATGTACCAGCGGTTGTGTATTTGTGACCCATTCTACTGGCGATTTAGTGATGCGCTATATTATTGATAACCAAGCGCTATGGTTGCAAAACGCAGGTTTAAAGCCGCTTAATATAGTCGCTACATTTGACTTTTCTGGCGCGGGTGGTGGGGTTGAATTGGCTGATTTGGCGGTTAATGTCGCCAGTGGTTCAGGTTTGATAGATGCAACATTAAAACTAGCTGTCTCGTTATGGTTAGGAGAACTGCCATCGTCATCCAATATTGGGGTATTGAATGATTTACGCGTAAATACTGCACGCCAATTGGCAGCGTTTCCCGAAAGCCGAGTGCCACGTTTACGTTTTGCTGGGGCAGGCTCTGACTTTCTCGGCGTGACAGGGGCATTTTTACCCGGCGAAGATGATGGCGTTGTTGCCAGCCATTCTAGTTGTGGTGCTGCGGCCGTTGGCAGTTACAACAGTTGTTCGCGCAGTGTAGCATTTGATGGCAAGCTCACCTCGACTAATGGCCCGAGCGGATTTATGCCTTATCACTATCCAATGTTGATGAGTGAAGGTTATAGCCATGGTGACACTATTTTAAATGGCGCTAAAGATGAAGTAACTTCTGCTAATAGTCGTGCCAATTATCTCAATGGCGATAACTTACAATTCAGCACCTATGATGAAAAACGTGGCTGGTGGATATTTAGTTCACGTTATAGAGTGGTTAATCATTCGAATAAAACCAGCATGTCAGCACTTGTGTATCAGGCTGCTAACTAAGCGTATATGAAATATAAAAAAATCATTATAACAATATCCCTACTCGCTACGGCAGTAGGGTTTTGGGTTTACACTTCTGAGTCGGCACTTGAGCCACCTCAGAGTGCGGCCGTTATCGAGCAAGATGATACCGCGCCAACCAAACTGAAAGTAGTAAAACACATGCAAACTAAAACGATGACCGTGGTTGAAAAGCTTCCACAGCCGATCAGTGATAGTTTTCAGCTTATGGCAGAGGCTTATGCTAGCGAACTTGAGTTGCCATCTTACTCAATGCCTTTATCGGTTGATGATACGCACTTACTTAACCCCAATGCTTACATTCCTCAGCCGGTGCAGCTCCAAGATGGAGCCAGTGCCAGCATAGTGTTGCCTAAGTATCGTTTTAGTTTTCCTGAACCAGTGGTTATTAATCTCGACGTTAATGGCTTGCTTGTTGCTGGGGCAAGTGCAGCATTACGTAGTGAGCTTATAAGTGGATCGGAGCCATTCATTAGCGGAACCATGCTAGGTGCCGATGGAAAATGGGCGATACAACTGAATGCTGAAGACGATTGGAATGGTCCAATGGAGGTCAGTGTTACCTTTAGCGCTAAGGGCAAAAAACAAACGTTAAAAACAGGCATAGAATATAGTCATCCTACGGCAACAATAACCGGAGTGGAGGATATCCGCGCTGAAGGCAGTGATATGTTGATACCAGTTAAATTGGATGTTGAGCAAGCGGGTTATTATCGTTTACGGGCCAATCTATATACAGCAGATAAGCAGCCGATTGCCTTGCTAACGGGTTCAGACAAGCTGACTGAAGGCTCTGTGGTGCTGGATCTTAAAGCCTATAAAGGGGTGTTAGCGCAATATAAAGGCCCTTATGTTCTGAGTACATTTGTATTGGAGCGCCGCCCTGCAGTACCCGGTGAGTTAACTCAGTACGGCCACAGTGAGGAACCTGCCTACCAGTTAGGTGATTTTGCGGTTGAGTCGTTATCTGATGAGCCATGGCAACCCGATGAGCAAGAAATGCAGCGACTTGAGTTTTTGCAAAAAATGGCAACAGACTAGGGGGTAATCATTGTTGCTTACATTATCTAAAGCCCGCGTTAGCCAATAACGTGGGCTTTTTTATGCATAAATAACCTCAAAGTTGCCATGATTACTGCATTAATTCGTGCAAATAAGTAATGGAGGCAATGACTATAAAATAGATAATCTGCTTAGTTTCTTAGTTGTTGCAACAGTTTCAATGTATTTTTTGTAATCAGTTCTATACTAAAAATAGGTTCATTGTTTATTTAAGTAAAGACACTTTGATGATAATAAATTGAAATTGGGAGCAGATATGTTTTTAGATTATTTTGCGTTAGGGATTATATTTTTTGTCGTGATATTTATTTTTTACGGCATTATTGCGATTCATGATATTCCTTACGAGATTGCGAAAAAACGTAATCATCCACAGCAAGATGCATTGCATATTGCGGGTTGGGTAAGCTTATTTACATTGCATGCCATTTGGCCATTTTTATGGATTTGGGCCACGTTATATCGAGAAGATAGAGGCTGGGGATTTAGTGATTCGAGAAAGCGAGAATTGATACTCGAGGGTGAAGTTAAAGAGCTAATGAATCATGTCACAGCGTTAACGGATCGTTTGTCGCTATTAGAGCAACGTTCTGCTGTCACGACTCCTCCCGTTTCTGATGAACACTCACAAGAGGCCTAAGCATGGACTTACTACTGATACTGACTTATACCGCATTTTGTATCGCAGTTTTTAAAGTATTTAAAATTCCGTTAACCAAATGGACTGTGCCGACAGCTATTCTTGGTGGAATTGTATTAATTGGTACTTTATTAATTTTAATGAATTATAACCATCCCTATTCGAGGTTTGCTCGCGAGTATTTTGTCACTATTCCGATTGTGCCCGCAGTTAAAGGATTGGTTATCGAAGTCAATGTTAAGCCAAATACACCAGTAAAAGAAGGTGAGGTGTTATTTAAAATTGACCCTACACCTTACCTTTCAATGGTTAAGCAAAAACAAGCGGCGCTAAAAGAAGCAGAACTGCAAGTACCACAACTTGAAGCCGCTTTTCAAATAGCGGCAGCTAAAGTTGAACAAGCAACAGCAGATAAAGATCGTACAGAATCAGTCTATCGACGCTATGAAGACGGTCGCAAAAAAGCGGGGCGTAATTCACCGTTTACTGAGCTTGAGCTCGACAATCGTCGCCAATTATACATAGCTTCATCAGCGCAACTAGATGCCGCTTTAGCTGAGGGGCTGCGGACTCGTTTGGCATATGAGTCGAATATTGATGGCGTCAATACCAAAGTAGCAGGCCTACAAGCTGAACTCGCTAAGGCTGAATATGACTTACAGCAAACAGTCGTCAGAGCGCCTGCGGATGGTGTAGTGACTCAATTAGCGCTACGAAAAGGCGCTATGGCTGTGCCTTTACCTTTGCGCCCAGCACTGACGTTTATTCCAGATGAGACGAGATATTTTGCTGGCGCTTTCTGGCAAAACTCATTATTACGTCTTAAAGAAGGTGATGAAGCCGAAGTGATAATTGATGCCATGCCTGGACAAGTGTTTAAAGGCAAAGTTGCCAAAATACTCCCTGCTATGGCAGAAGGTGAAATTCAATTTAGCGGAAATTTACAGTCATCGAATAAGTTGTTTCAACGCGGTCGAGTATTGGTGTTGATTGAGCTAGAAGATGACGCAATAAGACAATCATTGCCAGCAGGTGTCGCAGGGCAAGTGGCTATTTATACCGATCATTTTAGCCATGTTGCGGTAATGAGAAAGGTATTATTAAGAATGCAGGGCTGGTTAAATTACTTGTTTACAGAAGGACATTAACCTCGATTTTATGAGCGCCAGGGTTTAAACGTTTTTCTCAATAATGGTGGCTATATGAAACCAAGTTATACAGTCTGTGCTTGCTGTACTTGGTTTCTGCCGCCGCGTTTGGCGCAATACATAGCCATATCTGCTCGGCTAAAAAGGTCTTGTATTACCTTGTCTCCGGCGGTTAATGAACTTACGCCAATAGATACGGTAACCTTAATGTTGCTATTTGCTTGAGTGGTATGAAATGAGTGTTTGGCAATATGTTCTCGAATACGCTCAGCAATGATCATTGCACCTTCACCGTCGGTCATCGGTAAGATGATGGTAAACTCCTCACCACCGATTCTGGACAATGAATCTGATTGGCGCAGTAAATCAGTGCATATTTGGGCAAACTGTTTAAGTATGCTATCTCCGCCCTCATGACCAAAATTGTCATTAATCACTTTAAAGTAATCGATATCGATAACCAACAAGGATAACTGTTGGTTAAATCTGATCGCTCTGGCACATTCTTGTTTTGCTAATTGGTTATATGAGCGACGATTATGCACCCCAGTTAGTTGATCTGTATTCACTAAACTTTCGATTTGTTGATGTGCTTGTTCTAGTGATGTTTGTGCCTGTTTTAGGTTGGTGATATCTGCGCCCATAATAATGGTGTAACCACTGTCTAAGTTAATCCTGGTCATTTTAAACCAACGCCCATCAGACAGATCTGTTTCATACTGGTTTAGAGCCTTTTCTGAATGCAGTTTATGCAGATTTTCCAGCCATTGTTCAAAATCATCAGTATTGATAATAACGCCTTGCTTAGTTTCCCAAGCGTGGCGTAATAAATCGCCTGATTTTTTGCCAATAGCATCTTCTGTGGTAGTGCCAAAGATGCTGGCGAAGTGCTGATTACAGTAGATAACTTCTTTATCTTGGTTGAGTACACCGAAACAATTTGGAGTGAGTTTTAATGCATCCAAGAGGATGGGCTCTAAATTGACAGGTGGACTTTGCGGCATAGGATACTCAACAATGTGACGATACTTGGGCATAATTATAAAGGAAAAACGTTACTTTTTGGTAACAAGCTAACCGGTGCTATGACTCTGCTGCTGGATGGACAAAGCTTGTCCACTGTTTTTATTGACGTTTTTTAAATCGAGTAGGGGGAAATAAAATTATTTATCCCTCAGTCTAAAGAATGATAACGATGAGGTGCAGCAAGCATAAAAAAGCCCAGTCATTATCGTTAAGACTGGGCTGTTAAAGCAGATAAATTACGCGTTAGTTAACGCGTTTTTCACGTCGCTAGGCTTCATCGGAATTTTACGTAAACGTACACCGACTGCATTGTAGATTGCATTGGCAATCGCTGGAGCAACAGGGGTTACTGCCGGTTCACCTAATCCAGATGGTGGCATTTTGCTCGGGATAAACTCGATTTTAACTTCTGGAGTTTGGCCTAAGCGCAGCGGGGTATAGGTATCGAAGTTTGAGTCTTTATACTGACCATTAAGCAGTTCAGTACCTTCATACAAGGCCATCGATAATCCCCACAATGCCGCGCCCTGGCACTGAGCTTCAGCACCATTAGGGTCAACAATAATACCGGCATCGATGGCAATATAAAGCTTTTGCACATTGACAATACCGTTGCTTTTGTCGACATGAACTTGTACTGCACACGATACCCATGTTGGCATGTCACGTTCTTGACCAAAGGTTGATGCAATGCCAAGCGCTGTGTCTTTGGCTTGCGGAGTGCCCCAGCCAATCATCTCAGCAGCTTTTTTCAATACTGCGGCTTGGCGAGCCGCGCCACCTTCAGCAACAGGTGTGCTACCAGCATTTCGGCCTTCGGCAATGAGCATGTCTAGGCGGAACTGCAATGGATCTTTACCCGCGTGATGGGCAGCTTCATCCATAAAGCTTTCAACTGCCCAGCTTGTCCAACCCGGTCCAACAGAACGTAACCAACCTGGTCTGAAGGTCGCAATGGCCAGATCATTCGATACCGCGCGTACTTTTTGAGCACCAACAGTGTACCAATGGTCTGCTCCGGCAATCGAGAACGGATCATACGGTTCGCCATTGGTGCCTTTAGGCATAAAGCCTGGCGCTAATACTTGAGTTGGCCAACCTGCTGTGGCGTGATGTTCCATTGCGGTAACCGCTTTTTTATCATCAAATGCCATTTTGAGTTGTTGAACTGATGCAGAACGCGCGCTATCAAATAACATGTCTTGTGGACGTATCATCACCATTTTAACCGGTTTACCGCCTAATGCTTTAGAGGTCAACGCCGCAGGAATGGTGTAATCGCCGTTAAGTCTGCGGCCAAAGCCACCGCCTAACATGTAGCTACGAATAACAATGTTAGCTTCTTCTTCGCCTAATGCCGTGGCTAATACGGGTAGAGTAAGTGATTGCCACTGACAACCTGAATGCACTTCCCATATACCGTCTTGGTTTTTAAATACCAAGGCATTAAGCGGTTCCATTTGCGCATGGAGTACTGTGCTGGTGATATATTCTTCTGCAATGGTACTTTTCGCGCTCGCAAATACAGGCCCAGTGTCAGAATTGCCTGTGTCTAAAATACTGCCTTTGGTTTGGTCGCCAAGTAATTGCTTACCATGAGCAATAATGTCTGCTTCAGACACGTTGGCCGTTTTACCTGCATCCCATGTCACCTTTACCAGCTTCGAGGCTTTTTGGGCCGCATTAAAGCTGCTGGCGATAACCATTAACCAACCTGGTACACTGCCACTGGCATCTTCTAGTACGATAGTTTGCTGATAACCCTTTACTGCTTTTGCTGCAGAGTCATCAAACTTAACTACTTTAGAGCCATAACGAGTAGGGGGTAAAATAGGGTTGGCGTACACCATGCCATCAACTTTCGCATCGATACCAAATATGGTTTTACCGTTGGTCTTGTTGGCGATATCAAGAGAGGTCACCTGTTGGCCAACCAGTTTAAGATCGGCATTAGGCTTCAGCGGCAGGGTTTTCAGTTCTTCTTCAGTAAACTGACGCGTTAGGCCCATGGTGACTAACTCACCGTAAGACAGCTCGCCTTTACTTGAGATAACCTTACCGTTACTGGCTTTACAGTCTTTTGCTGCAATACCCCATTTTTTAGCTGCAGCTTCAATTAACGCTGTACGACCCGCAGCACCGGCTTGACGGTAAACCGGCCAACTTTGTGATATAGACCAACTGCCGCCGGTAACCATGTAACCCCAGCGTGGATCACTGTCGACATGGATAATTTCAATATCATCCCATGAGGCTTCCAGTTCATCAGCAAGAATACGAGCAATAGCTGTACCGACATGTTGGCCCATTTCTGAGCGCATAATGTTGACTTTAATTTTGCCGGCAGTATCGATTGAGTACCATAACGACGGTTCGTAAATGTCACCTTCGCTTGGGAGTACTTTACCGTCAGGGCTAGCAGGATCCATTGCCGCCATCAAATGGCGAGGAAAACCAAAGCTGACACCTACCGCTGTCATGGCAATTAAAAAACCGCGGCGGGTTATACCCACCGATCCACGTTTAGGCAGTCTGCTCATCGTTGCTCTCCTTGATTGCGTTTGCTGCTTCATGAATGGCGCTGCGAATACGAACGTAGGTCATACAACGACATAAATTTCCGCCCATCACAGCGTCAATGTCTTTGTCTGAAGGCTCAGGAATGTCTTTTAGTAGTGCTGCAGCTTGCATAATTTGGCCCGACTGGCAGTAACCACACTGTGGTACCTGCAGTTTTTGCCAAGAAATTTGCAATGGATGATCACCCTTTTCAGAAAGCCCCTCAATCGTAGTGATTTCGGCTCCTTCAACTGACGATATAGGGGTTATACATGAACGTGTAGCTCGGCCGCCAACATGGACGGTACAGGCACCACAGGTACCAATACCACAACCAAATTTGGTGCCAGTCATGTCCAGTTCATCACGAATAACCCACAGTAGAGGAGTATCACTCTCTACATCGGCAGTCATCGGTTTGCCGTTTAAAATAAATTTTGCCATTGTCACTTCTCCAGTGAAGTTAGTGCTCAAATCGGGGTTGATTACGGATCTCGCCCACTTGTTGTTGTAATTTAGGCCAGGTGTTTTCCCCAGCTGTTTGGCGCAAATAAGCTGCAATTGCGCTAATGTCTTCATCGCTAAGTGCATCACGAAAGCCTGGCATTACAACGCCGCTAATCCCTTGATCGCTGCGCACACCATCCAGTATTACGTTAATCAGGTTAGTTGGATCATTAAGATGTGTTGCCGAGCCGATAGTAATTAATGGGCGGCCTTTAACTAATTGGTCGCTGTTGTAGTGGCATGCTTGGCAAGCTGCCGCATATAAACGTGCACCTTCATCAATCCGCAGATCCGGTTGTTGATGTTGTGCCGTTATTGCTGCTTGTAACGTGCTACTTGAGTCTGGATCGTCGGTGTTATTGGTACGGGCAATTTCAGCAAAGTAGCCACTAATGGCTTCTATGTCGCTGTCTGGAAGAGCTGATAAGCCCTTGTGCATAACCGGCGCCATTGGACCTACCGCGCTACCATGGTAAGGCGAGTTACCGGTTGTAAGGTATTCGTAAAAGTCTTGTGCACGCCATGGGATAGGCGAAGTGCTAGTAGAGGTTAACGATGGTGCTATCCAACCATCAATGGCGGCACCTTGGTACATTTGTGCGTACTTTTCGCCGCCCAATGCATTACGTGGAGTATGACATGCACCACAGTGAGCAATACCTTCAGCTAAGTAAGCACCGCGATTCCATTCGGCAGATTGTTGGCTGTTGACCTCAAAAGATTGGGTATCAGCAAACAGCAGTTTCCAACCCGCTTGAAACCAGCGGATGTTGAGCGGGAACGGAATGCCGTTGTCTTTTTTTGCTTGGTTAACCGCCGGAACTGACGTCATGATGTAAGCATAAATCGCGTTAATGTCATCGTCGGTCATTTTATTAAAGTGTTCATAAGGGAACGCAGGCAATAAATGATGTCCATCGCGGCTCACACCCGTGCGCATGGCGCGAGCAAAAGCAGCTTGAGACCAGCTACCAATACCGGTTTCGACATCTGGAGTGATGTTACTTGAATAAATGGTGCCAAAGTCAGTATGCATTTCATAGTTACCAGCATAAGGAGTGCCACCTGGCGGTGTATGACAAGTACTGCAATAGCCTGCAGAGGCAAGTATTTTACCTTGTTCGATAACGTGTGGAGAATAATCTGTTTGAGTTGATTCGACGGGATCAATTGCAGGGTGCCAAGCATATATACTGAATATAGCTAGTCCAACAATAGCTGCGCCACATACGCTGTAAACGATGCGCTTTAGCATATTACATTGCCTTATTTTAAATAAAAAATGAGATAGAGAAGGGAATATTTCATCTGACATTCCCTGTTCGACTTTGTATTATTATTGTGATTGGTCAAATATTAATCCTAAGCAAGGGATGGCCCTTTGTCCAGCATTGATATTGACGGATCTTTTACTGTATTAGAATAAAATAATACAGCACTGTGTAGACGAGTAACATGAGGATTGTTAAATAAATAGCTTTAGTTAATCCACTGTTAATCCAGAGTTTTCAAGGTTGCTACTATGTTGCGTTAATCTTAGTGATCTATGATTAAAATGAACGCCAATGCCAGATTCATAAAGTGTTGGATACATTAATGAAAAAGTGGTTATTAGCCATTAAGGCATATGTCGATGTTTATCGACTATTTCCTCATCTGTGATCAGCTTATTTCATCGCCAAACAGCTATTTAATATTGTGGTTGTTTGCCTCGGCGATTGTTTTCCCTCGATATGATTGTTGACCATGATAATTTCCATAACCATGATTAAGCCACAATATATCGTTACAGCGCTGTTAGAGCACATTCAAACTGCTATTTCTAAAGGCTTGAGCACAATCAACTTGTATTTGGCAAAGATATTCTGGATAATTAATGCAAATCATTATCATTTGCGTTAAATGGCCGGAGATCGAAATAGATGGAACTTGTCAGTGTAGCTTCTTTATGGCTTGGTTGCTTGTTTGCCTATTTGGCATCTGACAAACAGCAGCTTGTTAGTTTACCTTTTCCCAAATTACTGGCTTGGTGCTTATGCGGTTTAGCGGTGTTATTTGCAGTGTGGGGGTTTAGCCATACTTACAGTGTATTCGTCGCCAGTTTAGTGGTGCTGATTTGCATGATGACCATGTGGATACTACTGGTGCTGGTGGCCTCGCACTATAAAGGTCGTAGCATCTGGGTCAGTTCGCTAGGCTTTGCGTTGTTTGTCAGTATCCTCCTTGTTGGGGTTAAATAACCATGTGGCCTAAATCTATTGCTGCATTTTTATGGGGGTTATTACTGGCAATCAGTTTAATGCTCATCGTTTTTCGAATATTACCGGCTGCTGTAGATGTAAAACTATTCGTTGGGCTAATGCTGGGTTTTTGTGTGTGGGTTGGGGTGATGACATTTTGTTATAGCCGCAATAGCGCAAAAGCGGCGAGTGTCGTGTGCGCCAAATGGCTTGTGGCCAGTAGTCTTATCAATACGTTGTTATTTTATTCGCAAAACTAACTATTTTTTTTCAAACCTAAGTCATGAATAACTCAATGAAATCTGATTCTCCGGTACAGCACAAAGTCATTAAAAATCTCATCGAAGCCCACAGTTGGCTTGGTTTAATTATTTCACCTTTACTGTTTTTGGTATTTTGGGCTGGCGCGGTGACCTTGTTTCA
Organism: Shewanella sp. Arc9-LZ; assembly: GCF_010092445.1. Lineage (NCBI taxonomy): Bacteria > Pseudomonadati > Pseudomonadota > Gammaproteobacteria > Alteromonadales > Shewanellaceae > Shewanella > Shewanella sp. Arc9-LZ. The sequence goes on from NZ_CP048031.1 coordinate 228,554, forward strand.
CGATGAAATCGCCCAGTGGGCCATTACGCCTCATCATCCAGTCGATAATACCCAAGCAGATATTCCTCTAGCGAAACTGGTACAGCAAAAGTTTGCTGAATACCCAGTAGATCAAGCTGGCCGTTTTCGAATAAATATGCCGACTGAGCTAGTACCTTATTATATTTTTTACTTCGATGTGTTTGGAGATGCTCCGCAATCGGACCGCCAGTCGATGGCGATATTGGTCGATCCTAAAAGCGGCGAAACCGTTGCGGGCAAAGATGACTTTTACTTATCGCAATTTATGTACCGCTTACATTACAACCTTGATTTACCCGGTGGCAGTTATCTTATTGGTGTCGTGACGCTGATTTTTCTGTTTGCACTCGTGTCAGGTATTTTTATCCATGCGCGTAAATTACTTAAACATTTCTTTTTGTATCGCGTCGATAAACAACGCCGGGATAAATTACTCGATCTCCATACCGTAGTAGGGGTGATGACACTGCCTTTTACCTTGATGTATGCCCTAAGCGGCTTGATCCTTAACTTGGCCATAGTGTTTCAGCTGGCTTTTGTGGTGTTTATTTATCAGGGCGATCGACAAGCATTGTTTAACGATGCCGGTTTTAACCGTAGCAGCGAACCGCGAAGTGAAACGTCACTTGATATGAGCAATGCGTTTACTTTAATTGAACACACTACACAGCAATCGAATTTTGAGTTACGTAATATTATTTTCCACCATTACGGTGCTGAAAATGCCTTAGTACAAGTGCGTGGTACCGATACGGTTAATTTTGCTCAACGAGATGAAGTGACCTATCGGGTGCAGGATGGCACTGTGATGGATAAGGTTAATGCCGATAACTACAATGTGTTCCGCCAGGGTAGAGATGTACTAGTGACATTGCATTTTAGTAACTTTGCAGGCTTAGACATCCGTATTTTGTACTTTATTTTGGCGATGGCTATTAGTGCGATGATTGTTACCGGCAATATGTTATGGATAAATAAGCGCAGCGCTCAGCGCCAGTCTTCACCGCGCAGTATTGCTATCGTAACCGCGATGACGATTGGTGGCTGTGGTGGCATTATTGTGGCGACAGCAGTTGGATTTTTGTGTGAACGACTATTACCTGTAACCTTATCTGGACGAGGTGAATGGTTAGTGGGGTGTTTTGTAACGTCACTATTGCTCGTTATGTTGTGTAGTATAAAAGTGACCGATATTAAGCGTCATATCAGCCAGCTACTTTTGCTCACCAGTAGTATATTAGCCATTACAATTTTGGCAGATTGGTTGTTGTTTTCTGAGCAAATAATAGCGTTATGGCAAAGCGGTTATCATGGTGTCATCGGGATCCAAGTTGGCATGATGCTGGTAACGGCAGTGTGTTTATGGACTGTCAGTAAGTTAGGCGTATTACCTCGGTCGCAACCAGCCATGGCAAAAAACGTTACTCCTGCTAATGGATAATGGAATGGGTATAAAGTTGAAGCTATTAAGCCTGTGAAGGAACACTATCACAGGCTTAATCATCAACTAACCTCATCTAGGGTAAATCAAAAATCAGTGCAGTTGCTTGAGTGTCCGATGGATTAACTAAGGTCACCGTGGTCATGTCGGTGAGTTTAGCGCCATCACCTATTTTTAGCTGTTGATCTTCAATATTGAGCTCGCCAGCGACTTGATGAACATACACTTTACGGTCAGTCGCAATCTGATAGGTTATTTCAGATTTAGGCGCCAAAATCAGTTGTGACAATGTCGCATTTTGCTTGATTTGCAAGGTTCCGTTTTCACCCGTTGGCGTAGCAATCGTGGTTAGTCCTACTGCTTGACCAAAGTTTTTTTGTTGATATCCTGGTGTATTACCTAAAGCATTTGGCTGGATCCAAATTTGTAAAAACTTCAGTGGCTCTGTGGCGGATGCGTTGTACTCACTGTGAGTAATACCACTGCCAGCAGACATTAATTGGAACTCACCTGCAGGCAACACTTCAACATTGCCTTCACTGTCTTTATGGGCGATAGAGCCTTCAAGTACGTAGCTGATAATTTCCATGTCACGGTGGCCGTGAGTGGCAAATCCGGCACCAGGAGTGACACTGTCGTCATTGATCACTCGCAGTGCTGAAAAGCCCATGTGTTGTGGATCATAGTAGCTGCCAAATGAAAAACTGTGTTTGCTGTCTAACCAACCAAAGTTGGCTATTCCGCGCTCGCTTGCATGACGTAAGGTAATCATAATGTTGTTCCTATCGTTTAATGAATAAGTGATCAGTACGGAAAATTAAGACAGTTTGCTTACAATGGCTTTATCTAGCGCGACTTTGCCTGAACCTGATAGCGCAAGTGACACACTGGCAGCCAATAGTGCTAACGCAAATTCATAACCGTTGTTTGCCATAAATAAACCGTTGCTAATATGTACGCTAGCAATGGCGATAATCATGGTGAATGCTAATACAACCGCTGCTGGACGAGTCAATAAACCCAATAAGATGAACAGTCCGCCAACCAATTCAGCGCTACCGGCTAAGAAAGCCATTAACACGCCGGGCTCAATCCCAATCGATGCCATCCACTGTCCTGTACCTTCAAGGCCATAACCGCCAAACCAACCAAACAGTTTTTGCCCGCCATGAGCCATAAAAATAATCCCAACAGGTAAGCGTAATGCCAAAGTGCTAAAACCTGCAGTAGAGTTCGTGATGCGTTTAACGAGTGCTTTCATGGTATATATCCTCAATAAATTTAAACATTAATTGTTTCTAGTGAGCCTGTCTCACTGGTTGATAAGAAGTATATTGAGACTTGATTGAATAAAAAATCGGAATAAACTGACGTAAAGGTTCAAATTATTTGAATATGGAGAGTTGATGCAAAATCCGATTACTATTGACGCATTACGTGCCCTAGATGCGATTGAACGTAAGGGCAGCTTTGCTGCTGCAGCGGCATCGTTATATCGAGTACCGTCAGCGCTGACTTACACCATCAAAAAACTTGAAGATGATATGGGCACGGCGTTATTTGACCGCACAAAGCAAAAAGCACAACTGACGCCAGCAGGTAAAATTGTGTTAGAGCAAGGGCGGCAGATTTTGTTAGCCACCAATCGGTTGGTTGATTCTGTGCAGCAATTAGAGTCTGGTTGGGAAACTGAAATTCGGCTATCACGCGACACGGTCATCCCCCAGGGGACGTTGTTTCAATTAATTGAACAATTTAATCAGCTAGAACACTCGGTCGACATTAGTGTCGATGTTGAAGCCGTCGGTGGTGGTTGGGATGCATTGCACAGCCGACGCGCCGATATTGTGATTGGTGCGTCTGGTGAGTTACCAAGAGGTGTATTTCAAACCCATAAAATAGGCGAAATTGAATTTGTATTTGCCGTAGCGCCATATCATCCATTGGCGTTTGTTGATGGCGTATTAGAAGCCGACAAACTAACTGACTATGCTTCGGTGGTGGTCGCCGATACATCACAACTTTTACCTACTCGCAGTAGTGGCCTTTTTAAAAGCAAACAAGTGATTAAAGTTAACACCATGGAAACCAAGATAGCAGCACAGTTACAAGGACTAGGTATTGGTTTTGTACCCAGACACATGGTGCAATGCTACTTTGATAGTGGTGAGTTGATTGAAAAAATGTGTTCAATTCCAAGACCGAATCAAAGTTTGTACATTGCTTGGCATAAAGACCATCAAGGCCGTGCATTTGACTGGTTTGTGGAGCATTTACCTAAAGCCGATTGGGGTTTATAACATCTGAATGTGAGCACAATGATAGCGACCAATGTGAGATCGCAGATACGAGCTCACATTGGTGCTTATCGATCCCATCGTGATGTTGAATATCAGCGTTGATGTCGTTGCTTAACTATTCTTTTAACTACTCGCTTGAATACTCACTTGAGCATTCTTGCTAGCGTTAGTTTTCTTGTCTAGTGAGCCACTGAAACGTGTTAATGCTAGGGCAATAACCACAATCACCGCACCAACCCAAGGTGTATGCATTAGGCCAGCGTTAGCCACAATCAGCCCGCCACCCCAAGACCCAAGTGCAATACCGACATTAAAAGCGGCAATATTTAATCCTGAAGCCACATCAACGGCGTCGGGTGTGTACTTCTGTGCAAGGGAAACTACGTAAACTTGTAGCCCAGGTACATTACCAAATGCAAATGCGCCCCAGACCAAAATGGTGATCACAGCGGCAATAGGGTTAACCGCAGTAAAGTTAAATATCACTAATATGGTCGCAAGACCGCTGAAAATAATACTTAACGCTTTAATTGGGCCCATTTTATCGGCCATTTTTCCGCCCCAAATATTACCAATAGCGACCGATACCCCGTACACCAACATGATTAAGCCAATAGATTGAGATTCAAAACCAGACACTTGCTCTAAAATGGGGGCTAAAAAAGTAAAGGCTGTGAATGTGCCGCCGTAACCTAATGCGGTAATGGCATAGACCAGTAATAACCGTGGTTGAGTGAGTACTTTTAATTGCGATGATAATTTTGCCGCGGGTGGCTGAGGTAAATTATTGGGAACCAACAAGCTACTGCCAATCAAGGCTACAAACCCAAGAATTGCGACAGTTAAAAAAGTGGCTTGCCAGCCAAAGGTCTGGCCAATATAGGTGCCCAAAGGGACGCCTGTCACTAAGGCGACGGTTAACCCCGTAAACATAATGGCAATCGCACTGGCGGCTTTTTCTTTGGGTACTAACCCAGTGGCAATGGTTGAGCCAATAGAGAAAAACACTCCGTGGGCTAACCCAGTGATAATGCGTGCAGCGATTAAGGTTTCGTAACCGGGCGCTTGCCAAGCCAATAGATTACCCGCAACAAATAAACTCATTACCGCCAGCAATACGTGTTTGCGATTCCATTTACCGGTTAATGCGGTGAGTACTGGTGCGCCAATGGCGACACCTAATGCGTAAAGACTGACCAATAAGCCAGCCGATGGTAATGATACGTTAAGGTCTTGTGCCATTGTGGGGATTAACCCCACAATGACAAATTCGGTGGTTCCAATAGCAAAGGCGCTAAGCGTCAATGCGAGTAAAGCTAACGGCATAATGTGTTCCTCTTAGGTTGTCGCTAGGATTTACCGTCGCGATAAATGTGTCAGTCAGTTGATGGGCGTCATTATTGATTAGATATATGTTGTTAAAAACAGTATGTTTAGCAAATGACTTTTGCTATAAATGCAATAAACAATGATGTTAGAGCGACTCTTTAGATCGACACAGCACAAGATGAGGTATGCATGCTTACGCGTTCAGATGATTTAGATATATTGCTGATGGTGGTCGACTGCGGCGGGTTTTCTGCAGCGGCCGATGCACTCAATATTCAGGTTGCACGAGTGTCACGCGCGGTAAGTAAAATAGAGCAACAGCTCGGGGTCACCATTCTCAATCGCACCACTCGGCGTGTTGAGTTAACCGATGAAGGCCGCCAATTTGTCGAATCTGTTCGGGGTGGATTACAACAATTACAACGCGCAGAAGATGAACTCGTACGTCGTGGTGAACTACCACAAGGACGTTTGCGTGTGGACGCGGCAAGTCCGTTTGTGTTTCATCAATTAGTGCCTTTGATGAAAGATTTTCGCGCCGCTTATCCAGACATTGAATTAGCATTGACCTCGAACGAGGGCTATGTCGATTTACTTGAAAAGCGTACCGATGTGGCCATTAGAATTGGTAAGTTGGCAGACTCAACCTTGCATGCTCGACCATTAGGAAAAAGTGCCTTACATATTGTTGCCTCCGCTGAGTATTTAGCGCGTAGAGGTGTGCCACAAAAAGTGTCTGATTTGACTTGCCACGAGTTACTTGGGTTTACCGAACCTAAAATATTGAATCACTGGCCGCTAAAAGGTTGCGATGTTATTACCCCTACCATCAGCACCAGCAATGGAGAAACTTTGCGTCAACTAGCACTGGCAGGTAATGGCATTGCGTGTCTTTCAGGTTTTATGATTAATGATGATCTCGTGGCGGGTCGGTTAGTGCCCATACTTCAGTCGGAGAAGTTTACTCACATAGAACGTGAACAAGTGAATGCGGTGTATTACAAATCGTCTATTGTTGCGCGACGTATTTCTGCATTTATTGAGTTTATTCAACCAAGATTAACCTTATAACTAAGGGCTCAATTTAACCGTGTGTAGATATTTGCAGTTTGAGCAAAACAGATTTGCTTGGTTGACGGTTTATTTCTGTTGTTAGTTTGCGCACAGTGTTGGTTCAGATACCGTTTTTAGGAAGACAATATGACCACTATTCCATTGTTAGGCACAGGTACCTTCAGACTTAAAGATCAACTGGCATTTGATTCAGTGTTAATGGCGCTAAAGCAGGGTTCTCGCCACATTGATACCGCTCAGATTTACGCCAATGAGAAACAAGTTGGTGATGCAATTAAAGCATCGGGTATCGCAAGAGCTGATATTTTTCTCACCACTAAGGTGTGGACGGATCGTTTTGCCCACGACAAACTTATTCAAAGCGTGCATGACAGCTTGGCTTTATTGCAAACCGATTATGTGGATTTGTTACTGATACATTGGCCGTTACGCGATGATTCAGTACCTATGCGAGAGTATTTACTGGCATTAAAAGAGGTGCAAGATGCTGGTTTAGCGAAACACATTGGCGTGTCTAATTTCACTATGGCCCAGGTTACACAAGCGATTGAGATTTTAGGTACCGACGCAATATTCACTAATCAGGTTGAAGTACATCCATATTTGCAAAATAACCGACTGGTCGAATTTTGTCAGCAGCACAATATTATGGTGACTGGTTATATGCCATTTGCCTATGGTGCGGTATTAACCGACGACACTATTGTCGCGATTGCGAAGAAACACCAAATGACACCCGCCCAAGCGGTATTAGTGTGGATGCGCCAAAAAGGTTATGTCACTATTCCATCGTCAACTAAGCTGGTAAATGTTCAAGCTAATATTGCCTCATTAGCGTTATCGCTCCCGTCTGTAGACATGGCCGCAATTGATAAGTTAGACCGAAATCATCGTGTGGCGGCGCCTGACTTTAGCCCCGATTGGGATCAATAATTTATCAGCGAATGTGCCAATAGCTTAAGTGCCCACGCAGTTTGCACTCACCATTAGATTATTTATATATCAAGTATCCACGCCGACATGAGTGTTCATATTGGCGTTTTTTATTTTCAGGGTTATTGGCCACTTGACATAGGTGTAAGACATAGGTTTACAATCGTTGCATATACTCAATAGATTTATTTATGTAGATCTTATTATTTAATACAGTCGTTACCCCAAGGAGTGATTATGCAAGTCAGTGAACTCGCAACGTTATTGGGTGTTACCACAGACACAATTCGTTTTTACACCCGAATCGGCCTGCTCGCACCAACAAAATCGCCTAGCAATGGTTATAAATACTATCGTGACAAAGAAGTGTCGCGGATGCGATTTATTATGAGTGCCAGAAACTTAGGTTTTTCGGTGGATGAAATTAAAGTGATTTTTTCCAAAACTGATCACGGTGAAAGCGCTTGTACCATGGTGAAGCAGCTTATTAGCCAAAAGTTGGCCGAAACTGAAATACTGTTTAATGAAACGTTAAAGCTACGTAATAAGCTGACTCAAGCCGTAAGTGAGTGGGAAAATCTGCCAGCATTGGCGCCTACAGGTGCCATGATTTGTCACTTGATTGAGGGATTTGATCCAAACCATGAAACCCCTTGTCAGGTTAGTGATAAGGAGTCTTTGTGATGAATACCCAAACAACAACACAATTATTGATAGAGGGTGCAGGTTGTGCCAGCTGTGTTGGCAAAATTGAGAAAGCCCTTAAAACAGTCGCGCAAGTAGAGCAGGCTGAAATGAACTTTGCTGATCGCAGTGTGATGGTCACCGGAGAGGTTGAAGTCGCTAGTTTGCTTGAGGCCGTTGAAAAAGCCGGTTATCACGCTATTTTGATTAACGATCAAGGTGGTGCAGATGCTATTGATGAGAAAGAACAGGCAGATGCAATATATTATAAAAGCCTAATAAAACACACTATTGTCGCATTGGCAGTGGGTATCCCACTGATGATTTATGGTTTGTTTATTGGTGACATGACCGTTACTAACCCAATACAACAGCTGGTTTGGGGAGCAATTGGTATACTGACCTTAGGGATAATGTTCTTCTCCGGCAAGCATTTTTATACTGGCGCATGGAAATCATTTACTCATCATAGTGCCAATATGGACACCTTAATTGCGCTCGGAACAGGCACTGCGTGGGTTTACTCTATGGTGGTGGTATTTGCACCAGATTTATTGCCAGAAATGGCGCGCCATGTCTATTTTGAAGCAACCGCGATGATCATTGGTTTAATCAATCTTGGACTCGCGTTAGAGGTCAAGGCGCGCGGTAAAACCTCGGCAGCGATTAAGCGCTTAATTGGTTTACAAGCTAAAACGGCTAGAGTGATCCGCAATGGTAAAGCGGTCGATATCGATATTGCCTTGGTGCAATTAAACGATAAAGTCAGTGTTCGACCAGGTGAAAAAATTCCCGTAGATGGTGTGGTCGTTGAGGGGAGTAGTTTTATTGATGAATCGATGTTGACGGGTGAACCTATTCCGGTTGAAAAAAGTGTTAATGATGATGTGGTCGCAGGTACATTAAACAAACTGGGATCACTTACTTTTACCGCCACACGAGTCGGTAAAGATACCGCTTTGGCGCACATTATTACTATGGTTAAACGGGCGCAGAACTCCAAACCGCCAATTGGTCGAATGGCAGATGTTATTTCGAGCTATTTTGTTCCTGCAATGATGATTATTGCCATTATCAGCGCCATGGTATGGCTTAATTTTGGGCCTGAACCCTCTGTGGGATACGCCATAGTGTCGGCGATGACAATTTTAATCATCGCTTGTCCGTGTGCGTTAGGGTTAGCAACACCCATGTCGGTGATGGTGGGTGTAGGTAAAGCCGCTGAATCTGGCGTGCTTATTCGTAATGGTGAAGCTCTGCAAACGGCATCGACTATTACCACCATGATTTTAGATAAAACCGGCACGATTACCGAAGGCGCGCCAAAAATCACCGATATCATCGTGGTCAATGGTCGCGAACAAGAACAAGTATTGCAACTGGCGGCAAGTATTGAGCAACATTCCGAGCATCCACTTGCACAGGCCGTTGTTCAAGCCGCAGCGGATAAGGGATTAACCTTATTCAATGTTGAAAATTTTACTGCTATTGCAGGATTTGGTGTCCAAGCTCAGTATCAATCGACTCAGTTATTATTTGGTAATGAAAAATTAATGCGCGAAAAAGGCATAGTCTTAAGCGATTATCAACAGCAAGCACAAGCGTTGGCAGCAGACGCCAAAACGCCAATGTATTTTGCTATCGACGGTGAACTCGCAGCAGTGATTGCCGTGGCTGACCCGATTAAAGCAGACTCTGTTGCCGCCATCGCAAGGCTTAAAAGCAGTGGCATTAAGGTCATTATGCTTACCGGAGATAACCACGCGACAGCCGCAGCTGTGGCTGCCAAAGTGGGTGTCGATGACTTTTTTGCCGACGTATTACCGCAAGATAAAGCCAATAAAGTGGCCGAATTACAAGCATTAGGTGAGGTGGTTGGCATGACTGGTGATGGCATTAATGATGCACCTGCGTTGGCGCTAGCCAATGTCGGCTTTGCTATTGGCACCGGAACCGACGTCGCGATTGAAAGTGCCGACATAACGCTAATGCGAGGATCGCTACACGGTTTGGCAGATGCCATCGCGGTGAGTAAGGCGACTTTAGGCAATATTAGACAAAACCTAGTCGGCGCGTTTATTTACAATATGGCGGGTATACCGCTTGCTGCTGGGGTGTTATTTCCGGTGTTTGGCGTATTACTTAACCCTGTGGTTGCTGGTGCTGCGATGGCATTTTCATCATTAACAGTGGTGAGCAACGCCAATCGTTTGCGCTTTTTTAGCCCTCAACAACACTAGGAGTGAATGATGCTATTAATTAATTTATTTTGTGTGGCATTAATTGCCATTATCGTTTGGTGGTTTTGGTTGTATAAACCCAAAGCGACCACTCATCAAGCAAGTAACGCTATTGTGGTTAAAGACGGGGTTTACTCCCCAGCAAGGATAACTGTGCCGGCCAATACCGCGACGCAATTAACCTTTTTACGCCAAGACAAAGCAGGGTGTTCGGCCAGTTTGTTATTTCCAGACTTAGACATTAGCGAAGAGCTACCACTGGATAAATCTGTGGTAATTTCGCTGCCAGCATTAGCCAAAGGTGAGTATCCGTTTCATTGCCAAATGCAGATGTATAAAGGGGTATTACTGGTTGAGTAAACCTAGATAGTAGCCATGCTAAGCAGGTATCACTCTCACCTTGATGCTTGTCGCTGGGCACATAAACTTTCAAAAAAGCCACACAATTACGTAAGTTAACATCTGTTTATTCAAGATGCTTACTTGCGTAATTGGTGATATTCTGAGGATTCATTTACAACTGATTTTTCGATGACATCATGATACGACGTTTAATGGATTACTTTCGCTTAGTGTTGTTTATTTGTGGTGTCTTGATTGGTATTCAAGTCCCTGCTTTTGTCGAACAATACGGCCAACGACTCGAAGCTCATCAGCTTGAAGCTAAACTCAGTTTGGCAGAATTTCAACGTGATGCAGACCGTTTTTTTGCTGGAGACATCAGTAAACTTATCCTTCACTATCAACAAAATAACGATCCGGTGTTTAGTGCCGGTGGTGAAAGTATTGAGTCAATATACCAACGTTATACATCACTCACCGAAGCGTTGAGTCGTTTTCATCAACACAGTTATAGTCCTTATCAGCAAATAGCATTAGCCCCACAAAAAGACATTCAAGCTGAGGTCTGGCAGGCTTATAGCCATGTGATTTTATTGAAACCAGAGGCGATTGCCATTGGGTTGCTGCTAGGGTTATTGATCTCGATATTGTGTGAATCAGTATTATCTATTTTGTATTTGGGTTGTCGTAGGGTATTTTCCCCAAGGTAACCTTTCTGTTTAACAAGGGTTAATAGCCTCTAATAATCAAGGAAATATTATGATCGCTACAGGACAATCTTTACCAAAAGCTACCTTAAGCCAACTGACAAAAGACGGCATGGTTAATCACGATGTTACTGAGCTTTTCGCCGGTAAAAAAGTGGTATTGTTTGCTGTACCAGGTGCATTTACACCAACCTGTTCAGAAGCTCATTTGCCAGGTTTTGTTGTACTTGCAGACGAGTTTAAAGCTAAAGGTGTTGACCTTATTGCTTGTGTTGCAGTTAATGATGCATTCGTAATGAAAGCATGGGGTGAAGCCCAAAATGCTTCTGAATTAATGATGCTAGCCGACGGTGATGCAAGCTTTGCTAAAGGGTTAGGCTTAGAAATGGATACCGCCGGTTTTGGTGGCGTTCGTTCACAGCGTTATGCGATGGTGATCGACAATGGCGTGGTGACTTTACTGAATGTTGAGGAAGGTAAGTCATTTGAAGTCAGCACTGCTGAAGCAGTAATGGCTGCACTGTAATCTATATTATGTCTCAGTAATAGAGACTTAACAGTACAGTAAAATGGGCGCCAATATGGCGCCCATTTTTATGATTAAAACAGCGATACCGCAAATTTGTCAGTATTGATTATCCGCGGATGCCTAAGTGTTGTTCAATATTATCGACACTGTTACTGACCTCAAGCGCAATCGTTTCACTTTGTTCAAACGCATCTTTAGCATGCAGCATTAGGCTATCCATCGCGATGACAAATTCATCAAGATGCCCCACCTGTTGCTTAGCATGTTCACTCCCTTGGCTCGCACTGCTCGCCATCTCTTGAGCTTGCTGTTGTACTTGCAACGCAACATCTAACAAACTCTGGGCTCGACCTTTCTGCTGTGCAGATGCTTCGCTGATGTCGTTTACGCTGTGGCTAAGTGCTGTGTTAGAGCGGGTTAGTTGCTCGAAAATAGCCATTATGTCTTTTAATGATTGTTGAGTCCGTTGCGATAAACTGCGCACTTCATCGGCCACCACCGCAAAACCACGACCTTGCTCACCTGCACGAGCGGCTTCAATGGCGGCATTTAAGGCCAATAAGTTAGTTTGGTCGGCGATATTACTAATAACATCCACAATTTTAGCCGCGTCGTTAACTGATGTACTGAGTTGGGTTAGTGAGTGGTTACATTGATTGACCTTGGTTAACGTATGATCGGTCGCATCTAACACCGCTTGGGCTTCTTTTTGGCTTGCTTGCATATCATGCATGGTTTGTTCTGCACTGGCAGTTACTAAACTAGACGACCGGTTTACTTCATTTGCAAGAGTAATTAAATCAGCGGTTTGTGATTGCGTTTGTTGTACCACATGTTGCGTTTGTTGCGTGCTAGTTGATAAGAAACCAATTTTGGCGACTAGCTCACTCAATGAGTTAGACACCTGTGCCATATTACTTTTTTGTTGTTCGTCATCTTGTTCAAATCGCTGTAAAAGGCGATTAAAGTGTGCCGCAATTTGGCCTGTTTCGCATTGGCTGGTCACGGGTAATGGTTCACGTTGATTCGATTCGCTTAACATTGAAAAAGCATGATTTAAACGTTTAAGTGGGCTAACGACTCGACGTTGTTGTAATACTAAATAACCAATAGAAAACAATGCTATCAATGTCACCATGGTGTATAGCAGCCACTGTAAACGGATTTTAAGTTGTTCATCGGTTACGGCTTGCGTGTCGGCTAGTGTCACCAGTTGTTGTTCCACTAGGCTGGTGGCGTTTATTAGCGCTGCTTGTACCTGTTGATTATCGCTGAGCATTTGCTTGGTATTACTCACTTCTTTGCTATAGCGTTGGGTCAAACTGAGTAATTCTGCCCGTGGGGTTTCACCGGTTTCAATACGTTCCGGTTCGTCATCACCTAAGGCGAATTCATCCACTTCTTCGGTGCGATAAATACCCAGCAAAGATAGCTTCTCCAAATCGTCATGCCATGTATTGAGGGCCTTTATTGAAAAATTAAGACTATTACTGACTCCGGTATCTTGATCAATCAATAAGGCCTGAGTCTGCTGTGATAATTGATAAACTAAGCTGGGTAACTTAAGGCTAAGCGTAAGATATTGCTGCGCGGTATTTGAGTCATTTGGAGCTGATTGGGCATAGCGATGTAAACTACCGCTGTAATCGAGCATTTCTGATTCAGCAAAAGCCAGTAGTTGGCGTGGGTTACCGGCCAGTTTTCCTGCTGCACGGTATTTAGTGTCTAAGTCGCCAATTAATTGAGTCATTAAGGTGGTCAGTGAAGCACTATCAAGCTGTGGGTGAGCAGAATGTAACTGGGTAATATTGACGGTTATGCGGGTTATATCACTACGGGCTTGTTCGAGATAATTGCTTTGCCCTGTTTGTAAGTAGCTATCAATATTCCGGCGAACATCATATTGAAAGGTATGTTGAATATGTTGTAAATCGAGGTTTAATTTTTCACTCGTTTGTCGTTGTTGGTTACTCCATAACACAGTGGCAGCGAGTAATGCCGCAAGCACTAATAATAAGGCGGATGCACTAAGGGATAGGGTTGATATCTTCATAGGTAAATGAGTTCACATAAATGCCAATATGTGTATTTTATGGCACTAATGTTACAGTCTTTCGTGACTTCACTTTATCTATGAGTTGAGTCATGTGGGTGGTGAAATATGGCCGTTGTTAGTTGTAGAGGTTTTTGTCGATTAACGGCAGCCACACTTGCGCTTTTAAGCCACCTTGAGGGCGATTAGACAGTTTAACTTTGCCGTGATGACGGTCGATAATGCGTTTAATAATCGCCAGTCCTAGGCCTGAACCAACACTGCCACGTGCGGTATCGCCTTGAGTAAAGGGTTGAAAGAGCTGTTCAACTTGGTCTTCATTAATACCAGGGCCATTGTCTTCTACACTAAAGCACAAGTATTGACCTTGATTATATGAGCTGATTTTTATCCACCCGTTACCATAGCGGAATGCGTTTTCGACTAAGTTACTTAATACGCGTTTTATCGCCACACTATTGATGGCTATTTCGGGACAGTCAGCCAGAGATAACTCAATGGTGCCTTCGCGGTGTGACTCTTGTTGGCTGATTTCTTGGATCAAACGATTAATTTGGTCGGGTTCACGTATGCCTTCTTGGTCGTTACGAATATAAGCAATAAATTGATTAATAATCGCATCCATGTCTTCAATATCAGTGACAATGCCTTCTTTCAAATATTGGTCGTCTTCTACCATCATTTCTGACGCTAAGCGTATGCGAGTCAATGGCGTGCGTAGATCATGTGAAATCCCTGCCATTAGCAAGGCGCGGTCTTGCTCAAGCTGCTTCATGCTATTGGCCATTTGGTTAAAGGCATGAGTAACTTCAACAATTTCGGTTGAACCAATCAATGGTAACGTCGGAGGGAAATCGCCTTTAGACACGGTTACTGCCGCTTTTTGTAAGCGTTTAAGCGGACGATTTTGTCTGCGGGCAAACAGCCAGCCACCGGCGACACTGAGCCCGCCAATCACCAGTAAATATAATGTTAGTGGAGACAGGTCTGATTCATTAATACCTGTGAGCGGCACTTTAATCCATAAAGAAGGGGCTTGTGGCGGTTTTATCCACACATCGAGCTTTTCACCTTGCGAAAAACGCACTTCAGCTTCGCCGCCAAGATAAACCGACATTTGTTCTGACAAGAAACTGTAATAAGTGGCTTGGCCGAGTCCGGCTTCTTGCGCTTGTTTTTGGTTATAAACGGTCATGCCATCGTCACGCACTTTGGCGTTTAGGGCATCCACCATGGTGAGATGTTCACGGCCAACATCAACCCCATCAACAAATAGTATATTGATTTGGCGGGCAATCAGTTGGTTAATTTGCTCATAACTGGGCTTGATAAAGTAAACGGCGACAGACCAATATGACACTAATTGATTGATCAACAGTAAGCTGCCGATCAGTAATACTGTCTGACTAAAAGCGCTTCTGGGCAAGAAGCGTTGCCACCATTTTAACTTGAGTTTCATGGATTACTTACGCGTGGTGCCGTCGGGTACAAATACATAACCTAAACCCCAAACCGTTTGAATATAACGTGGGTTAGCGGCATCTTTTTCAATTAAACGGCGTAGACGTGACACCTGAACATCGATTGAACGCTCAAGGGCAGAGTAGTCACGGCCACGGGCCAGGTTCATTAATTTGTCACGTGATAGTGGCTCTCGAGGATGGTTTACCAGCACTTTAAGTACGGCAAATTCACCACTGGTAAGTGCAATACTTTCATCGCCATGAAACATTTCACGAGTGGCTAAATTTAGCGAAAACTCGCCAAACTCAATCATTTCTTCTTGCTGAGCTGGTGCGCCTGGTACTTCAACAATTTGACGACGCATAACCGCTTTAATACGTGCTAATAATTCACGTGGATTAAACGGTTTAGGTAAATAGTCATCAGCGCCTAGCTCTAGGCCAATAATACGATCAACTTCATCGCCTTTAGCGGTTAGCATCACAATCGGGATAGGGTTCTCTTGCTGACGTAAACGGCGACAAATCGACAAACCATCTTCACCGGGTAGCATGAGGTCGAGCACCAGTAGATGAAAGTTTTCGCGCTCTAGTAATCTATCCATTTGTTCAGCATTGGCAGCGCTGCGAACTTGGAAGCCTTGCTCAATTAAGTAACGTTCTAATAATGCACGTAATCTCATGTCATCATCGACAACGAGAATCTTAGAGGTTTCTTGGCCCATGACATATCCTTTTAACGCTAAATTGATACCAGCAATGACTCAGTATGAAGTGTAATCGCTTGAATTTGAATAGCTGATTGTGGCAGAAATTGTAACTAAATAGCTGTAAATGTTTGTTTATCGCTTAAATAGCAACAAATGGTCAGTTAAATTACCAGTATCTACGCTAAATGATAATGCCAATTGCTGTTTGTTCGGCTGATAAACCATGTTGGGACTAGTACTGGGTAAGTTAGATGTGTGTTGGGGATGGTTATTAAAAACGGGCTCAAAGGTTAGCTGATTTTGGTGTAATTCAAACCGTCCCCATTGTAAGTGAGTGACGTGCTCATTGGCTTGTGGGTCTTGGTGTAGGTTAATGTTCACCATGGCGTAATAGCCATTGTCGAGCAGTACCAAGCTACTCAGCGCTGGGGTAGACAATTGATGCCATACACCATAGACCGATTGGTTTGGGGTGAAGCCATACTGATGTTGCTCATCCGCAATGCTATCGGCATTGGTATCTATGGTTAAGGCGAGTTGTAACGACTGTGATGTCAGCGTCATGTTTAATTGCGGATACTCGAATTGATATGCGGCTAATCCTTGTTGGGCATTATTGCTGTAGCTAGGGATAAAGTTAGCAGTTGTTGATTGCAGATCCAAGCGTCCCCATTCTGCAACGCTATTTTGTGGCGCGCTTAAGTTAAGTTCTAGGTGTAAGTAGCTGCGATTATGATTTAACTGCAACAAGGTAATACGTTCAGGGGTGTTGATTACCCAATCACCAAATACGTTGTTTTTTGCTTCTTGGATCGTCGGTTTCTCGCTAGCTTGCAGTGGGTTTGCCAACAGTAAACAGCCGGTCAGCAGGAAGGGAATGAGGCTTATTGAGCTAAGCGACGGGATGTCGGGTTTGTTGCCTGTTAACACGGTAAACATAAGATCCCTTTATGTTTGATGATGCGGTTAAAAACGAAAAATAGAATTGCATGCGGTAATTTTAATCAGTCTTAAACCTTAGTCTTTAATGCGGATTTATCAAATAAAAAAGCCCGCAGCATAATGCCACGGGCTTGAAGCCTTGATTGAGTTTAGCCTTTTATTGAACTTAGCCTTTTACTGAGCTTAGTCACTTATGGCACCAATGTAAGTAAAGGCGCTTAGGTTACTACTTGAAAGTCCAATGCCATGGTCACGCTTAATGCGGTAATGGTAATAATGGAAAATCCAAATACTTGTCTAGCCCAAGACTGCAAATTGATGCCGCGACGATAACCTTTTAACGCCATCGCTAGCCACCATAAACTGGTGGCAAAGGTCACGGCCATAAAGGCAATACCTGTGTAACCCGCCAGCGGTAATAGTGCGCTAACCAATGCAAAAACAGCAATGTACAACACGATATGCAACTTAGCTTTAGCCATGCCTTGGGCAACCGGTAATACCGGAATATTAGCAGCGGCGTAGTCGTCAAAGCGAAAAATCGCAATCGCATAAGAGTGGGGCATTTGCCATAGGCTAAACATCAGCAGCAAAATAATTGCGCCCATGTCCATTTGCCCGGTGACCGCACAATAGCCAACGACCGGTGGCACGGCACCCGAAAAACTGCCTACTAGGGTGCCGTAAACCGAGTTGCGTTTCATGTACAGGCTGTACACCCCGACATAAACCACATAGCCAATGGCGGCAAATAACACCGCTAAGCTATTAGTGAATATCGCCAGCATGGTAAAGCCTACAACACCCAAACCAATACCAAAGCTCAATACCGCTTGTACTGATATTTCACCGGTAACGGTAACTCGGTTTCGAGTACGCTTCATCTTGGCGTCGATGTCGCGATCAATGCAGTTATTGATTGCGCAACCCGACGCTACCACCAAAGATAAACCTATCATGGTGGCAAACATCAAGGTCATATCAACATTGCCTTGAGCCGCGAGTAAAAAGCCGCCTGCGACAGAAATTAAATTGCCCATGATGATGCCTGGTTTGGTTACCTGAACATATCCTCGTAAGCGTGAGGTTAATTGTGCTGACATAGATTGACCTTGATTATTCATGATAGCTGTCGGTTACATCATCAATTCATTGGCTGCGTAGATAATCCACACAGACAAACCCACAACCATGACAATAATCAAGGCCGTGAATAAGAACGAGAATGTATTGATTCTGCCTTCTTTAGAAAAATCTAAATGGAGGAAGTATTTCAAGTGCACCACGATTTGCACGATAGCCGCAGCGACGACAATCCATAAGGTGGTGTCATGATCAAAGCTGTGAGTCATTACCGACCAAAATGGAATACCGGTTAAGATCACTGATAATACAAAGCCGACTAAATATGACTTAACGCTAGCGCCAAAGTCGCCCTCGGCATGACTTGAATGTGCATTGCTCATCACAAGACTCCTAACAAATAAACAACGGTAAACACACACACCCACACGATGTCTAAGAAATGCCAAAACAAACTTAAGCAACTCAAGCGGGTGATGCTGCGATTATTTAAACCGCACTTGACGACTTCGACCATCATGATCAGCATCCAAATTAAGCCCGCGGTAACATGCAAGCCATGCATGCCGACTAAGGCGAAAAATGCTGATAAAAAGGCGCTGCGATCTGGACCATTGCCATGTTCAATCAGGTGATGGAACTCGTACACTTCCATGGCGATAAACACACAACCCAAAGCGAAGGTGATTAATAACCACCCTAAAGTCGCCGCTTTCTTTTGGTGTCTCGCACAAATCATGGCAAAGCCATAAGTAATACTACTGACAAGTAATGCGGCGGTTTCGATAAGGACGAAGTCTAATTCGAAAATATCTTTACCCGACACTCCACCATCGGTGTTCATGAATAACACGGCATAAGTGGCAAAAACGGATGCGAACAAAATACAGTCGGTCATTAGATAAATCCAAAAACCGAACAAGGTGTTACCACTAGTGTCATGATGATCATCATGGTGATCTGCAGCGTGAGCCACGTGTAAATCTGCTTGAATAGCAATACTCATTATCGGCCCCTTGCTACGTTATCTAAGTGTGCATTTTCAATCCGTGCGACTTCATCTGGCTGCACGAAATAGTCAACGTCATTGTCGTAAGCGCGCAGTAAAAACAACACAAACGTACCGGCAAACCCGACAATGGCTAACCACCAAATATGCCAAATAGCAGCAAACCCCATGGCCGTAATACACGCGGCCATAGCAATACCGCTGGCAGTATTTTTAGGCATATGAATAGGCTGGTATGTTTCACGACGTCTGTAGGCAGTGCCTTTTTCTTTCATGTCGGTGAACGCATCAATGTCTGTTACTGGATCTAACTGGGCAAAGTTATAGAACTGTGGTGGTGAAGATGTTGACCACTCAAGCGTGTGGCCGTTCCATGGATCGCCTGTGGTATCTAAGTTTTGCTCACGGTCACGGAAGCTGACATACAATTGTACAAACTGTAAAATAATACCCACAAGAATGATAAATGCGCCGACTACGGCAAAGTAAAGCCAGAAGTTCCACGCTGGGTTATCTGTGTGGTTAATACGACGAGTCATGCCCATAAAACCAAGTACGTACAACGGCATAAAGGCCACATAGAAGCCAATTTGCCAGCACCAAAATGATGCCTTACCTAAGCGTTCATTGAGTGTGAAACCCATCGCTTTAGGGAACCAGTAAGCAAAACCAGCCATGTAACCAAATACCGCACCACCAATAATGGTGTTATGGAAATGGGCGATTAAAAACAAGCTGTTATGCAGTACGTAATCGGCACCAGGTAATGCTAACAATACCCCGGTCATGCCGCCGATGGTGAAGGTCACCATAAAGCCTAAAGACCACAATACTGGCACGGTAAAACGTAAACGGCCGCGATAAATGGTAAATAGCCAGTTAAACAGTTTTACCCCGGTCGGCACCGCAATTACCATGGTCATTACGCCGAAGAAGGCGTTAACGTTAGCGCTTGAACCCATGGTAAAGAAATGGTGTAACCACACAATAAAACCAAGCACCGAAATCGCACCGGTTGCCCACACCATTGAGGTGTAACCAAATAAACGCTTTGAGGTAAAGGTTGAAAACACTTCAGAGAAAATACCGAAAGCCGGTAATACCAAAATGTATACTTCAGGATGACCCCAAGCCCAAAACAGGTTGATGTACATCATGGCGTTACCGCCACCATCATTGGTAAAGAAGTGGAAATCTAAATAACGATCTAAGGTCAACATGCCTAAAACAGCGGTTAAAATTGGGAACGATGCAACGATTAACACGTTAGCCCAAGTACAGGCCCAAGTGAAAATAGGCATTTGCATTAGCTTCATGCCAGGTGCACGCATTTTTAACACGGTGGCGATAAAGTTCACCCCAGTTAAGGTTGTCCCGATACCGGATATCTGCAAGGCCCAGATATAATAATCAACCCCCACCCCCGGACTGTATGCCAGCTCAGACAATGGCGGATAAGCTACCCAACCGGTTTTAGCAAACTCACCGAGTCCTAGCGATATGTTAATTAACACCGCGCCAGAGGTCGTTAGCCAAAAACTTAAGTTGTTTAAGAATGGGAACGCCACATCGCGGGCACCAATCTGTAATGGCACGACCAAGTTCATTAAACCAATCATAAATGGCATTGCCATAAAGATAATCATGATCACGCCGTGGGCTGTGAAGATTTGGTCGTAATGTTCTGGTGGTAAATAGCCCGCAGCGCCGTTAGTGGCAAGTGCTTGCTGAGTTCGCATCATAATCGCGTCAGAAAAACCACGGACCAGCATTACCATCGCTAATACGATATACATAATACCGAGTTTTTTGTGGTCAACCGAGGTTAACCAGTCGTGCCAAAGCACGCCCCATTTTTGATGTTTAGTAATTAAGGCCGCAATGATGACACCAATAATGGCGACAGCCGCTAGGGTCACCATAATAATGGGTTCGTGATACGGAATAGACTCGAGTGTTAATTTTCCAAGAAATGACATGATTACTCCGCCTCCCCAGATGCAGTCGAAGAATGCTCTGTGGTTGAGTGTGTAGAGGATGAAAGTCCAGAATGTTGTTCAGCGTCCATGTCTTTCATATGCTGCATATCTTTCATATGTTCGGTATGTTCCATACCAGACATTGATTTCATGTTGCCCATGTCATGCATACCTTCCATGCCTTCCATACTGTCCATTGGTTTCATATTCGAGTCAGGGTGCATGTATTGCATAACAATGTGGTTAAACATGCCTTTTTGCACTGACCCATAATATTGAACAGGATTATTTTCGCTCTTTTGAGCTAGTTGCTCATATTGCTCAACATCCAAGGTATTCCCTTGTTGTTTTATCTTGGCAACCCACGCATCAAAATCGCCGGCTGTTGCAGTCGCAATGGCATTAAACTTCATGCCCGCAAAACCAGCGCCACTGTAGTTAGCTGAAATACCTTTAAAAGTACCAGGCTCGTTTGCGATAAGGTGTAACTTGGTCGCCATGCCAGCCATTGAGTAGATTTGACTGCCTAACTGCGGAATGAAAAATGAATTCATTGCCGTGTCTGAAGTGATTTTGAAGTTAACCGGCACGTTCGCAGGGAAGGCCAATTCGTTAACCGAAGCAATACCATATTCTGGATAAATAAATAACCATTTCCAATCCAGTGACACCACTTCAACTTTTACCGGTTTAGCATCATGAACAAGCGGTTTATAGGGGTCTAAGTCATGGGTCGAATTCCAAGTGATAACACCAAGAATGATCACGATAACAATTGGTACAACCCACACCACAATTTCAATGGCGGTTGAGTGCGCCCATTTAGGTGCATAAATTTCTTCATCGCGGCCATCACGGTATTTCCAGGCAAAATACAAGGTCATGAAAATCACCGGAATAACCACAATCAGCATCAGTAATGTCGCCACAATAATGAGGTTTTTCTCATCTATGCCGATTTGACCTTTGGGATCCAGTACGCCGCCTTCACAACCGGCAAGCATAAATGCTAATGCCGCCAGCATTGGTTTACTTAAATTTCGAATTAACAAAGGAAGATTCCTCTCACCTTAAAAGCTTACTACGCTACCAATTGGGGGATCGGCAGTTGCAGAATAATCATCGAATGCAAATAACTGCACCAAAGGACTCGCTCAAATCAATTAACAGTGATTTTGGCATACGTCTTAAGGCAATATAGATTTTGCGAATGATGTATTTAAATTAAAATATTTAAGCTTGTAGAGGAGGGGCGCGGCAACCATGTGCCGTGTATTCAAGGGATTTAGGGGTAACAGCAGATAAAGCACTTAGCGCGTAGCTAAGAGCAAGAAGATTACAAAATGTAGAATTGAGATTGAATAAACGCCAAAATTGCTCGATCACCAATGGGTTTAATATTAGTAGGCCCAGAAAGCTAGCGCCCATAACTTCAGCTAGTAAAGTGTCAACAACGGCAATAAATTCACTGATATCGACGACATGCCCCATCGACATAGATAATGAATCAGCTAAGGGTTGCAGCAACAGTAACCCGAAACACAACGTTAAATGTGCTTTACTCAATTTAGACAGCCTTGCGATGCGATTAAGCGGCTTAGCTAGGTATTGGCAAAGAGTTAGATTCAAGAAACGATTCCAAACGAGCTCAAAGGAGTGGGTAGTTGAATCAATAGATCCAGCTGACGATTTTCATTGGCAGGAGAATAACAAGAAGGCGCTATTGATTGAAAGTAAATCAGAGTAGTAAAACAGCGGAATTATTAAATAAACTTGAATTCGAACAATATCTATACTGTTTATTTACATGTTTAACTGTTTTGTTACTTGTCGATAGCTCAAAAATCACAAATCTGTGATCCATACACCTAATATAGATGGGTGGATGTCATCAGATACAAGCGCCTTAATTCAACAATCCTAACATCTATAGATACGCCCTTGAGGGGTTGTGAGGATCATATTTTTTTCGATCTAAAATATTTTCTGGCTTCTGTATTGTTACCAATCGATATCGCAATAAATGCTTGGGGGACAGCAGATTATCTATTAAGGTTATTAGCGGCTGTCACCGCCAGTTCAGCAACGTCAAATAGACAAGCAATAATCGTCTTATGACTCGAGTATAAAGATCTTCTATCCATTGATGTTCCGTTGCGGATAATGCTGCTAAGTGACTAATGATGCAGCTTTAGTACAACAAGTCTTCATCAATAAATAACTCTATAATCCATTTAAAAATCTGTATTCCATTCACTATAAAGGCGGTTTTTTAAATCATTTAAACAATGAAATATCTAGATCTTTCTCAATAACTGACTGAACTGCTACACTCATTTTGATTATGTTAAGGTAAGATTAATTTTTATGCAGCGTCCACCACTACGTCAAGCCAAAACCATCGATAACGTTTTTAATAGTGCTTATTGGCATCTTGGCCAGCAAGACTTTACCATTAACGAAATTCGCACCAAGCTTGAGCGTAAAACCGACAATCAACAATGGATTGATACCGTACTCGCCAGACTCATCGAGGGCGGTTATTTAAAAAGTGATTTTGACTTTGCGGTACGTTACTGCGAGTTAGCTTTTAGTAACGAAATCGGTATTGGTGCCATAAGACGTAAGTTACAGCTGCGCGGCGTAAGTGCTACAGAGATTGATACCGCGATTGAGCAAGTGATGCACGAGCAAACAGTGGACCTTTTTGAGTTAGCCACATCGCGATTGCTGAGTCGGTTTGAAAATTTCTATGGTACCAACATAGAAAAAGTCTATTCCCAGATGACCACAAAAGGTTTCTCTCGGGCTGAAATTGATCACGCATTAGCACAACATCCACAACGTGAAACCCTGCGCAGTAAATTAGCCCTCAAAGCCGACAAAGCCGATTTAACCACTGAAATAATCAAACTGTTTAATAAAGGCAAAGGTAAAACCCTTATCTTGCAGGAATTAAAGCAGCGACTGATTGATGTAAGCGACTTTGAAGAAACCTTGTACCAACTAACGCTAACAGAAGACGTCGATTTTTATCAAAGCTGCAAAAATGAACTGGCTAAGAAACGCTATAACTTAGCGGACTATAAAGAAAAGTCGAAAGCGTATGCCTATTTATCCCGTAAAGGATTTGGCAGTGATGAAATAAAAGAGGCAATGACGCTAGATGACGAGTCATAACGTTTACCGCCGATATCACTGAGACAACGGATATCGGCAGACTTCTTACGACTCACTACTCACGATTTTTCATTCACCATTGCACTTTTACCGACTTGAGTGATGGCTAACATCTAACATCTAACATCTAACAGCTAACATCTTCAATCTCAAATTTATGTTATTCACCCAACTATTGTCAGTTTGGTGGCTGTTATTCATTAGGTTTTGCCAGATGCAACGGGTCGAGTATCGCTTGGAGTTTATCTTCGTCTAAATCGGTTTCTTCAAGCGCAATGGCTAATACTGATTTATGTTCTTTATCTGCTCGTTTAGCAATTTTTGCGGCCATATCGTACCCCACTACTGAATTAAGTGCGGTAGCTAGAATGGGGTTTTTCTCTAATGCCTGGGTCAAATGTTCTGCATTGGGCTTAAATTCGGCAAACACTTTATCGGTCATGGCTTGGCAGGCATGGGTTAATAAATCAATACTGGACAGTAGTTTGTCGGCAATCAGTGGCAGCATCACATTCAACTGAAAATTACCCGATTGTGCCGCGATGGTGATGGTTGCTTCATTGCCGATGACTTCAGCGGCAATCATGGCTACGGCTTCTGGGATAACGGGGTTAACCTTACCGGGCATTATCGATGAGCCCGGTTGCAGCGCCGTTAAGCTAATTTCTTGTAGTCCTGCAACAGGGCCAGAGTTCATCCAGCGTAAATCATTGGCGATTTTCAATAACGTAACCGCTAACCCTTTGAGCGCCGAAGCCATGGCTAAGGTGTGATCTTGGCTACTCATATACAACGCAGGGATTGGCGCCGCCTGCCAAGGGATCTGATCTTGCTGTTGTAAATCATCACATGCAAGTTTGGCAAAATTGGGGTCACAATTAACGCCAGTGCCCACCGCAGTGCCGCCCAATGGCAAATGATGCAGGCTCAGCGCTACTTGCTGTACCCTAGCTTGAGCACCGTTTAGCTGTTGTTGCCAGCATTGCAGTTCTTGGCCAAGTGTAATCGGCATGGCGTCCATTAAATGGGTGCGACCAGTTTTGACTGTATTTGAATACTCATCGGCCAAAAACGTTAATCTGTCACTTAAGCCCTGAATGGCCGGATATAATAAGCCCTTTAATTGCCTAACCGTACTAATATGAATACAGGCGGGCACCACATCGTTACTGCTTTGACCCATATTAATATGATCATTAGGATGAACTTTTGCCTGTAAAATGTCGCTAGCGAGGCTGGCAATCACCTCATTAACATTCATATTAGAACTGGTGCCAGAGCCTGTTTGGAACAAATCAATTGGAAAGTGCTGCGAAAAATCAAGCTTCTTACTGGCGATAATCGCTTGTTGAATTGCTTTGGCCATAGCGTTATCTAACAAGCCGAGTTGGCTATTAGCCTGTGCTGCAGCTGATTTTATGTCGAGTAGAGCGAGTATTGCTGGCGACGGAAAGCGTCGCTCAGAAAACTGAAAGTTATCTCGTGCACGTTGAGTTTGCGCCTGGTAATAAACATCATCTGGCACCTGAACTTTCCCCATGCTGTCATATTCTATACGTATCTTACTCATAAGGTTTTCGACTCGATTTTTGATTGGGATATGTTAGTGTGTTCACTAAGCTTAGCAGGAAGTGCCAGTAAACGTTTATAGGGAGATCAGTAATGAACGATTCTATGCAATTATTGAAACAGATTGAAAGTAATGACAAAACTTTCCGGTATTACAGCTTTGATCGACTAGCAGAACACTACGATTTATCCCGCTTACCCTTTGCGGCAAAAATATTATTAGAAAATCTACTGCGTTATGAAAATTCGGAATTTGTCCAGCCGAAGGATATTGAAATCTTGGCCCGCTGGGATCTGGATAACTGGTCTGAAACCGAAATTGCCTTTGTCCCTTCTCGAGTCATTCTACAAGATTTTACCGGTGTACCTTCAGTCGTCGATTTGGCCGCTATGCGTGATGCAATCGTGACATTGGGCGGCAATGCCGACGCTATTAATCCACTGAACCCGGTGGAGCTGGTTATTGACCACTCAGTGATGGTCGATGTATTTGCCGAAACAGGGGCGTTGCAAAAAAATACTGCCATTGAAATTCAACGAAACCGCGAACGATATCAGTTTTTGCGTTGGGGTCAGCAAGCCTTCGACAACTTTAAAGTGGTACCGCCCGGGCGCGGTATCGTGCACCAAATCAATCTGGAATATCTGGCGAGAGTGGTCTTTGTCAAAGAAGATGAAGATAACCTATTGTATCCAGACACCTTAGTCGGAACCGATTCTCATACCACCATGATCAACGGTTTGGGGGTATTAGGTTGGGGCGTCGGCGGCATTGAGGCTGAGGCCGCGATGTTAGGCCAACCCGTGACGATGTTGTTACCCGAAATTGTCGGATTTGAATTTATCGGTAAATTGCCTCCAGGGGTTACCGCTACCGATCTGGTGTTAACCGTGACCGAACAACTGCGCTCATTTGGCGTGGTAGGTAAGTTTGTTGAATTTTTTGGTGCCGGTGTCGATCAATTAACCTTGGCCGATAGGGCGACCATTGCCAATATGGCGCCAGAATACGGTGCTACTTGTGGCATTTTCCCGATTGACCAACAAACACTAGATTACCTAAAGCTTACTGGTCGTGATCCAGAGCATATCGCGCTGATCAAGGCGTATCTTAAACAGATGGGTATGTGGGCAAGTGCATCCGACAACAAAGCCTGTTATCACGCCAGCTTACAACTGGATTTGGGCAGTATTGTGCCTTCTATCGCTGGCCCCAAAAGGCCACAGGACAGAATTGCACTTGAGCAAGCTGGAGTCAGTTTCCGTCAGTGGTTGGATAGTCAGATCCCTGTTAGCCACATCGACGCCGAAGGTAAAGACGAGCTGGCAAGCGAGGGTGGCCCATCAGTGCAAGTTTCCGTCGTCGATGGTAGTACCGGTGTTGCTTGCCGTTATCGAGATAAAGACTTTGTGCTGGAAGCTGGCGCGGTAGTGATAGCGGCGATAACCAGCTGTACTAATACCTCTAATCCATCGGTGTTAATCGCCGCCGGACTATTGGCCAGAAACGCTCGTGAAAAAGGCTTACAGGTTAAACCGTGGGTGAAAACCAGCTTTGCACCTGGCTCACAGGTAGTGACGGATTATTTAATAAAATCAGGTCTTAATGTCGATTTAGATGCACTAGGCTTTCAGTTGGTTGGCTACGGCTGTACCACTTGTATTGGTAATTCCGGCCCATTGCCTCAACCCGTCAGCGAAGCGATACAACAGGGCAGGTTAAAGGTGTGTTCGGTGTTGTCGGGCAACCGTAACTTTGATGGACGTATCCATCCAGAAGTGCAAGCCAATTACTTAGCATCGCCGCCATTAGTGGTGGCATATGCATTGGCCGGTAATATGAAAGCCGATATGGTCACTGAGCCATTGGGTGAAGATGCTGATGGTAATGCGGTGTATTTAAAAGATATCTGGCCAGACAATCAGGAAATCCAGCAGGTCATGGCCAGCGCGGTGCAAAGTGAGATGTTTGTTTCCCGTTATGCCGATGTATACAGCGGCGACGCAGACTGGCAAGGGCTTGAGGTGGTACAGAGCCAAAAATATAACTGGCCCGATTCCACCTATGTTAAACAGCCGCCATTTTTTGATGGGATCAGTGCCGAAATACCGAAAATTATGGCTATCGACAATGCCCGTTGTTTACTTAAGTTAGGTGATTCGGTCACTACCGACCATATTTCACCTGCGGGATCTATTGCCCCAGACAGCCCTGCCGGAGACTATTTACAGCAAGCTGGAGTCGCCATTAAGGACTTTAACTCTTACGGTTCACGCCGTGGCAACCATGAAGTAATGATGCGCGGCACCTTTGCCAATGTAAGGCTAAGAAACCTGCTGGCACCGGGAACCGAAGGCTGTTGGACACGTTCAATGCCTAACGGTGAGTCGATGACAGTATTTGATGCCGCTATGCAGTATCAGCAACAAGGTACGCCTTGTATTGTGCTGGCAGGTAAAGAATATGGCACCGGTAGCTCACGAGACTGGGCGGCCAAAGGGCCTGCATTGTTGGGGGTAAAAGCGGTTATCGCGCAAAGTTATGAGCGTATTCACCGTTCTAATTTGGTTGGAATGGGTATCTTGCCACTGCAGTTTATGCCTGATGACAGTGCAGAATCGCTAAACCTCACAGGTGAAGAGCAATTTAGTATTCCTGCGGTAAGTGCCGAGCAGAAAACCGTGAATGTATCAGTGACCGACAAAGCGGGTAAGCAACATTCGTTTGAAGCTAAAATCCGCATTGATACCCCTAATGAGTTTAGTTATTACCGACATGGCGGCATCTTGCATTATGTATTACGTAATTTAGCGAGGTAATTTAGCTAGATCGTTTAGCTCAGTCAGCGAGGTGTTAGCGAAGTAATTAACTGCTTTAGATAACGTGTAAATACCCTGTAAATAGACCCATGTTTAACAACATGGGTCTATTTTTTTACTGTTTGATCATTGTATCTATTTGCATCCCGAATCAACCAATATGCTGGAAAACATAATACTTTCAGTCCTGTTTAAGCGTAAATCGAAGCATGATGCATTACGTTTTGTGTCGGTTGCTACTGATCATAAGGGCATATAGTTACTTAGCCGGTTTAAATATCATTAAAGTCGCAATAACAATTAAATTGCCTATGTACCATAGATCTTTAATTACAAACTGACCTAAACGCTCTAATAAAGTATTTGAACTAAATGCATTTGGTGCAGATAGTAAAAATGTTTGGGTCATTAAAAACACGCTTAAACACGCTAGGCTACTTACAATAATTAGCTTCTTATTATTTAAAAACAGTCCAAAACCTAATAACACAGCGAATAAAACATCAAACCCACCTATTACGTTTGAAGCGCCTCGCACACTAAATAAAGCATACAACCATGACATAAATGGCGAGGTTTCAACAAGGCCTACAATAGCTTTTGCTTCAAATTCATAAAACTTCATGCCGCCAATCCATAGTAAAACCATAGCAACAGGAATAAAGTTTAAAAGTACGTGCTGTTTGTCGCTAAGTTTACTTTTACAGAATAAAAACAAGTAAATAGGCAATATAGAAAAGTACTTAATAATACCTTGCCCACTACCTATTATCGGAAAACCGCCTAATTGCTCCATCCAGCGGTTACTAGCAAATAATGTTAGCAATGGCACTATGCTAATTATTATTGCTAACACGAGTGCCGCTGTAGGCTTTATTAATTTTAAATGCGCAGCTAAGGTTGTTGCGACCAGTGCGAGCATAGTTGAGCCCGTTAACAAGCCTAATGTGTTTACACCTATTAACGTATCAAGCCCATAGAAACTAAAAGTAGCGGTTAATGCGTTAGGATTTGCACCTAAAGCAAACGAAACCCCAAGCAGTAAAAAGCTCAGTAAGAGCAAAAAAGTAAGTGCATTGTTTATGTGTTTTAAGTTCATTGTATTTCCATGTATTCGTTAAGACCTACAAAGACCTTACAAGCCGATAAAACATTTCACCCAACCTAGCAAAACACTCATTATTTAAAGCGCAGTAGGGGCGTTAGCTGCATTAACTGAATATTGTGAACATCTCGAACGAAAAAGACGACAAGGTCATCAAACTGCCAGCGCTGGTTGTGCGCTTAACGACTAATATTTAAAGCTAACTACTTTATTTTTAATTGATTGATATCAAATTTTTCTGCTGAGTTGGAATTACTATATTGGCCTGTCATAAAAAGCCTATCGTAATGTTGATTGAAAGAGGTTAAGTTAATGAGCATTAAAAATGGCTGGCAATATTAAGTCTTTTAGCCTATTGATGGGTTGATCAATCCATCAATATAAGCAAAATCCGTTATTTTACATGCAGCATTTAAAAGAATGAGTTTATTATTTTTCAGTAGCCCTCGCGTTAGTGAGAGATTGCACGGCGTTGAGTCCCAAAGGGTATGGGTGAGGGATCTACAGCAGACTTTTGACTCCCTAGTAAGATTACCGTTAATTCACAATGGCTAAAAATATTATGGAACATAAACGATACTTTCTCATTCTGTCAGTCATCTTTGGTATTGAATTCCTAGTTATTTCTATATCGCCTTATGATCGAGCCGATTGGGCGCTTGAAAATGTACTCGTTGTCTTATCTGCCATGTTCATTTTTTTTACGTATAAGAAATGCCCATTATCGCGACTCTCTTATAGTTTGATATTTGCCTTTATGAGCTTGCATGAAATAGGTTCATATTATACTTATTCCAATGTTCCCTATGATGCATTTTTAACGTCGTACTTTAACTTTAGCCTTAATGAATATATGGGCTGGACCAGGAACAATTTTGATAGATTGATTCATTTGGCATACGGTCTTTTATTGGCATATCCTGTTAGAGATTTGTATTGTCGGATTGCTGGTTTGAAAGGCTTTTGGAGTTATTTAACGCCTTTAAATCTTATTATGGCAACATCGATGCTATATGAATTGATTGAGTGGGGCGCCGCTGAGGCATTTGGTGGCGAGCTAGGAATGGCATATTTAGGCACACAGGGAGATGTTTGGGATGCACATAAAGATATGGCCCTGGCAAGTCTTGGCGGTTTTATAGCGATGGCGATAACTCTTTTTATCCATTCACGTATTCAGAAAGACTTTCGAGAACAATGGACATTAAGTCTAACAGTAAAAAATAAAGAATATTAAGCAGGAAATTAAAGCCCTAGTATGCAACTTGACTAGCAATAGACATGCTCACCTAAGATGGGTACTGATTAGAGTCCAGCCTATGTTCACATGGTTGTTAATCACAGAGCTAAAAACTGCAGGCTATGTTGTTACTCTCAATATGAGCCCACAATTTTTAAACCATATATCCAAGACAGATCAAAATACACAATCCTGCATTTCGGGACCATTTGGTTATTATTAACGGTAAACCATACCGCCATCGATCAGCGGCGCCTGACCTGTCATGTAATCAGAGTCTGGACCCGCTAAATATGAAACAAAGTTGGCGACATCTACAGGTGTTTGCGCACGACCAAGGGCAATGCCTTTCACGTATTTATTATAGGTTTCACCTATTGGAGCCCCAGTAATCTCAGAAAAACGTTTATCAATCTCGACCCACATATCGGTTCCGACCACACCAGGGCAATAAGCATTGACTGTAATACCTGCGCTAGCATATTCCTGTGCTGCAGCCTGAGTTAACGCACGCACTGCAAATTTAGTCGCCGAATATGCGCCCAGTAAAGCAAATCCGTTATGGCCCGCAATGGAAGAGGCACTGATAATTTTGCCTTTTTGCTTGCGCTCGATGAATTTTTTTGCCGCGGCTTGAATACCCCAAAGGGTTCCGTCTACGTTGATCTTTTGGATTTTATCCATTTCTTCTTGAGTAATATCGGCTATGGCTTGAACTTGCGCAATACCTGCGTTATTCACCATAATATCGAATCCACCTAAGGCTTTTTCTACATGGTCTATAGCGGCATAAACTTGTTTCCGGTCGCTAATGTCAGCTTTAAAAGTAGTTGATTTTCGACCTAGGGCTTCGACCTCAAGAGATACTGCGAGCATTTTTTCTTCGTTTAGATCAACGATGGCAACATCTGCTCCATCTTTTGCTAAACGAAGTGCAATGGCACGTCCTATGCCCTGAGCTGCGCCAGTGACTAGCGCGACTTTTCCTTGTAATGACATATCTGACTCCTTTTTGATAATAGATAAGGAAGACCTTTTTATAGCCTTCCAGATAACGATTGAATGATCAGTTTACAAGGACGTAGAGCAATAAAATTAGATGTAGATCAATTCGAGTCAGCATAATGGTTGAAAATTAAACATGTTTAATCTCTAAGAATGACCTTTCAAGATTAGTGAGGAGCATTTAGATATCATGCTTTTAGTTTAAAAAGACTCTACTAATCAATGGTCAACATCATCAGGATGTGTAACTGTTCTCCTTCGGTCAATACCTTTAATATCTAATTAGCATGTTAGATAAAAATTGAATCACCCTTCGAACATCAATGCTGTTTATCTACTCCGCTCTCATTAGGTTGTTGAAATTTTATCCTGTATGGCCAGTCTTAATCTGTTAAATGACAATGTTGTCATATAGGTTGCGAGTGCGATGCGTCAGGTGAGATACTTTTAAGTGTTTCCCAAGGATAAAACTCAATGAACGTATTGCTTGTCGAAGATGAACAAAAAATTGCAGATTTTATCTGTGAAGGTTTGCGCGCCAAAAATTTCGATGTCACTCATTGTGCCGATGGTAATCAAGGTTATCAGGCGGCAAGCAACAATACTTATGATGTGATTATTCTCGACATTATGCTTCCGGGCAGAGATGGCTTGGATATTCTTCGTTCGCTGCGCCAACAAGGTGTCGATACACCCATTATTCTGCTTACGGCACGTAATGAATTGGGTGACCGCGTTCAAGGGTTAGACATGGGCGCAGATGATTACTTAGCTAAACCATTTTATGTTGAAGAGTTGCATGCTCGCATTCAAGCCTTATTACGACGCCATGGCGGCACACAACAGCATGTTGTCGAGGTAGGCGCATTGCAACTTGATTGTATTAATCGCAGCCTTAATTGTCAGGGACAATCGGTCGAACTTACTAGTCGAGAGTTTAGCCTGCTTGAACATTTAATGCGTTCACCCAACCAAGTGTTAACCCGGGGGCAGTTGTTGGAGCATGTTTGGGGATACGACTTTGATCCTTGTACCAATGTTGTCGATGTGTGCATTAAACGTATCCGCAGTAAGATGGCTTCTTTAGAGAAGGCCGGAAAAATGGTCGGCGCCATTGAGTCTGTCCGCGGCACAGGCTATCGCCTGAGCATTCGATAAGGTGTTAATATGCATTTTCGTACTCGTATTTTTGCCATATCAATTTTAACGGTAACCGCTGTGCTTACGTTGGTTATCAGCCTAAGTTGGTCGCGTATTATGACTGTAGAATTGACTCACCTTGATTCTCGCCTTTGTATGGAAGCAAAACGCTTAATACCCAAGCATACATTACCTGATGTCAATAATTCCGCTGCCAATATAAGTAATTTACGCGACACTTCGCTTTCTAGTAGCCGGTTAATGACTGATTTAACGGACAAGTTACGAATCAATTCACCTAGTCAATTAATGCTGTCTGTCGGTTCTGCTGAGCAAGGCTTTTTAACCGCGCCAGACGGTGTAGACGTACAAGGCGTGATAAGTCGCTTAAATTGGCTACGCGCTGAATCACTCACATTACCCCACAACAATAAAGCCGACGCGGTTTGTCAGCTGGCCTTTTTTGAACATCAGCAAAACCGATGGCGAGCGAGCTTATTTCAAACCTCAAACCAACAAAGTTTTATCGCTGTGGATATTGCAGCCACCACAAATCAGTTAACGAATACCTTGCTGACCGCGTTGGGTGTGGTTATTCCTTTTTCATTACTGCTCAGTATTCTAGGCGCATGGATTATCTCGACCAATACCATTAAACCAATAAACAGATTACATAAAGCAATGGATAAGGTGACCCAAAAAGATCTTAGCCATCGCTTGCCTGAGCATAAAGAAGACAAAGAATTCAAAATGTTGATTGATGCATACAATATGATGCTCGATCGCCTAGAGGACAGTTTTCAACAAGTTTCTCGTTTTACGGCTGATGCCGCTCATGAGCTAAAAACACCACTCACAGTGTTAAGAGGTAAGCTTGAACAAGCTGTGTTGTCTGAAAACCCATCGCTATTGGATCTCAATGCCATTCTTGATGAAGTGGGGCATTTGTCAGCTATTACCCGTAAATTGTTGCTGCTATCACAGGCGGATTCTGGCTCTATGGCGTTGCATTTTGAACCGATAAATATCACTGAATTGGTCGATGAGTTGATTGCCGATATGACCTTGCTGTCGGATGAACTGGAGCTTGATTGTGTTATTGAAAAAGGGTTAATCACTAAAGGCGATATTGTGTTGCTGAAGCAGCTGTTAAATAATCTGCTCGTAAACGTAATGCGTTATAGCCTTCATCACAAAGGTGTCACTATCCACGCTCGCCAAAACGAGTCTGCTATAGAAGTGGTTATCAGCAATTTTTGTCTGCCGATATCTCACGAGGTCAGGGTCAAACTGTTTGATCGTTTTTACCGCGGAGAGCCTGCTCATACCCAAGGCATATCCGGCAGTGGTTTAGGGTTAAGTTTAGCCAGAGAAATCGCTCGCGCGCATGGTGGCGATCTTACGCTTGAGCCCAGTGATATTGAGGTTGTGACGATGCGGCTGTTGTTACCCATCGTTAAATGACAACATTGTCATCCATCAGCGAAGCCTAATCGATACACTTAAGTTAACTCATTAATCGTTAACTTAAGTGTATTGGAGATTAGGCCATGAATACCCACATTATTGGCGCCATTTTATCTTTGACGTTGCTCAGTGCAACCGCCGTTAATGCCAAGCCGTCACTTGAACTCACCAGTCCTGCATTTTCCGATAATGGGATATTGCCAGTTGAATTTACCTGTGAGGGAGAGGGTATTTCACCACCATTAAGTTGGCGCGGAGTACCAGACGGAACCCAGTCATTGGTGATGATAATGGACCACATGCCTAAGCCTCATTACACAAACAATGTCGCAGGCAACGAAAAGAACGCACCAAAGGCTGACTCGGCTGACAATAACAAAGGCACTCCACCTCAAGGTGACACTAAGGCACCTAAACTAAACCAGCCTGAAGAACTCAAGTGGTATTGGACTGTGTACAATATTCCGGCGCAAGCTTCTGGTATTGGTTCTGGCAGTAAAGAAAAGCAATCTGTTGGTTCATTTGGCAGTAATACGGTGAATGATCGTAACGAGTATGCACCGCCATGCTCTAAAGGGCCTGGTCAAAAAGTGTATACTTTTCATCTTTATGCACTATCCAAATTTTTAGATATCGATTCGTCTGCCCCAGTATCTGCCTCTGTGTCAGCTCCTGTGTCTGCAATAATGCTTCGACAAAGCATGCAAGGCTTCGTACTGGACTCAGACTCTTTGACTGTGAGTTTTGAGCGACACTGTCAAACGCCGCAACGGGCTCATTCACCACAAGCTCATCCGCAAGAAGCTCATCCGGAACAAGCACCGCCACATAATGACAGCATGGATCCGCTGTCAACATTGCCATTGTGTAAACCCACTTTGAATACGACTTCTGCTGTTATTGATAGTAAGTAAACGCAAATTCGTTATTACAAGATTGTTAGCACAAATTCAGTCACTCAAAAGACATCAAGAGATCCACATGAAAAAGAACATTAAAAACACCTTGCTGCTTATTACCCTTGGCGCAATCGTTGCCGTTGTAGGGTACAAGTACACTCAAGCTCAACAGGATCAACCGATATTTACCACCGATGTGGTTAAACGCGGCAACATCGAAAAAGTAGTACTGACAAACGGCGTGCTTTATCCGTCTAAATTAGTCAATGTTGGTGCTCAAGTATCGGGGTTAATCGAAAGGATGGACGTGAATGTTGGTCAAAATATAAAGCAGGGCGACTTGATTGCTCAAATCGATAACTTAACTCAACAAAATGCCCTTAAAGAAGCTCAAGCATCATTGCAAAGTATTGATGCGCAATATCGGGCAAAGCAGGCTCAAATAAAAGTCGCAAAGTCTGAATATGCTCGTAATAAAAAGATGCTGGTTAATGGCGCTGCGTCGGTATCAGACTTTGACTCTGCAGAATCGATATTGGCGGTTTATCTGGCAGAGCTTGATGAACTCAGTGCTGAAAAAGACAAAGCAATCATTAGTGTCGATAACGCCAAGCTCAATTTAGGTTACACCACGATTCGTTCACCCATTGATGGCACCGTGATTTACGTGTCGGTCGAAGAGGGGCAAACCGTTAATAACAATCAAGGCACTCCCAGTATTATTGAGCTGGCGCAGTTGGACGTAATGACGATTAAAGCGCAAGTGTCTGAAGCTGACATTATCAATGTGAGTGCGGGTCAAGAAGTGTATTTTAGTATTTTAGGGGCCACAGCGAAAAAGTACCGTGGTGTATTACGTGCCATTGAACCTGGGCCAACATTGCTTAGCGGCGATGACAGTTCGTTGATGATTGGCGATGATGAGGCGATTTACTATAACGCTCTATTTGATGTGGAAAACCCAGACAAACTATTGCGTTTTGGCATGACAGCGCAGGTCTCGATTATTTTAGCTAATGCGCAAGACACTTTGCTGGTTCCATCACAGATATTGATAACAAAAACGAGGCCAAGTGTTTCGTATCAAGTGCCAGTGATAGTCAATAATCGCATTGAATATCGCGATGTTGAAGTGGGCATTAACAATAAAGTCTACGCTCAAATCCTTTCAGGTCTTAACGAAGGTGATCAAATCATGCTTGGTCAATCTTCAACTAATGACGGCGCAGCAACGAAGTCTGATTCATCTAGAGGTAACAAGCTAGGGCAGCGTACACCAGGTCTTGGCAAAGAGATGAGGTTATAACCCATGGCTGACGTTTTGTTAAATATTAAAGGTGTTAGTCGTTCTTTTACCGCCGGAGAGCAAGAACTGACGGTACTAAAAAACATTAATCTGCAAATCTGTCGTGGTGAATTGATTGCCATTATCGGCGCTTCTGGTTCGGGTAAATCAACATTAATGAACATCCTTGGCTGTCTGGATAAACCCAGTTCAGGCAGTTATTTCATTAATGGTCAGGACACATCCAGTATGGATGACAATGAACTGGCTGCACTGCGACGTGAATACTTTGGGTTTATCTTTCAGCGCTATCATCTTTTGGGTGATTTAACTGCGGTGGGCAATGTGGAAGTACCTGCATTGTACGCCAATGAGGCGCCGCAAACCCGACACGAAAAAGCTAAAAAATTACTGACTCGTCTGGGGTTGAGCGATCGTTTAGATCATAAACCAAGTCAGCTAAGTGGCGGCCAACAACAACGTGTCAGTGTGGCCAGAGCTTTAATCAATGGTGGCGATATTATTCTGGCCGATGAACCCACCGGTGCTTTAGATAGCAGTAGCGGCGAAGAAATGATGAAACTCATTCAAGAACTGCATCGCGACGGCCACACCATTATTTTGGTGACACACGACCCACATATTGCCGAATTTGCCGATCGCGTCATCGAGCTAAAAGACGGCGAAATCATTGCCGATACCCAAAAACGTATCCCAGCAGAAACGAGCTCGTTAATCGCAGACAGACAATCTTCCCAAGCAAGTATGAAGATAAACTGGTCGCGATACCTTGAAGCGTTAAAAATGGCGTTAATAGCCATGTCCAATCATCGTTTGCGTACGTTTCTGACGATGCTCGGCATTATTATTGGCATTGCTTCAGTGGTGTCCGTGGTTGCGTTAGGTGCCGGTTCGCAGCAATCTATTTTGGATAATATTGCCTCAATGGGCACCAATACCATTGAAATAAAACCAGGCACAGGGCGAGGAGATCGCCGCTCTGAACGGGTTAAGTCGCTCACGGCAGACGATGCCAATGCGCTTAAAATATTGCCCTATGTGGACAGCGTTACCCCAACCGTTAGGACCAATGTTGCCATACGTTATGCAAGTGAAACCGTCACAGGCTCAGTTCAAGGCGTGGGTACAGAGTATTTTCGGGTGCGCGGTTATGCGTTGGCCAAAGGACAATATTTTGCCGATGACAGTATCGATGCGTTAGAACAGGTTGCCGTCATTGATGCCAATACTGAGCAAACGCTTTTTTCTGATGGCAGTGCATTAGGTAGCGTCATTTTTCTCGGCCGCCTTCCTGTTCGTGTTATTGGCGTAACAAAGCCAATTGAAAGTGTGTCCGACAACAGTGATGAACTGAATGTTTGGTTGCCGTATACCACGGTGTCAGGACGTATTCTTAGACAAAATTATGTTAACGATATTACCGTAAGGATAGATGCCAATGTATCAAGCGATGTGGCAGAGCAAGGCATTATTAGCTTATTGACTATGCGCCACGGCAAAGTTGATTTTTTCACTATTAATACAGATACGATACGTAAAAGCATTGAAAAAACATCTGAAACCATGACGTTACTGATATCAGCTATCGCGTTTATCTCTTTGTTAGTTGGCGGGATTGGGGTAATGAATATCATGCTGGTATCGGTAACAGAGCGAACGCGCGAAATAGGCATTCGTATGGCCGTTGGTGCCAGGCAAACCGATATTATGCGTCAGTTTTTGATTGAAGCTGTATTGGTATGTTTTTGTGGTGGCGCATTGGGGATTGGACTTGCTTATCTTATCGGTATGATATTTACCTACACAGGCAGCAGTTTTCAGATGATCTATTCGAGTACGTCAATAGTGGCAGCTTTTGCCTGCTCGACCTTAATCGGTATTGTGTTTGGTTATCTGCCCGCCCGGAATGCGGCTAAATTGAATCCGGTTGATGCACTTGCTAGAGACTAACCTCTGCCAAGTAAATATGGCCCCCTAAATTATCGGCTTTGATGAGCAAGCGAAGTAATTGTACCGCGCACAGTTTGAAGCAGTATGGCAAATGTTAAGTTAATTTTGGA
Source organism: Shewanella sp. Arc9-LZ (assembly GCF_010092445.1). Classification (NCBI taxonomy): domain Bacteria; kingdom Pseudomonadati; phylum Pseudomonadota; class Gammaproteobacteria; order Alteromonadales; family Shewanellaceae; genus Shewanella; species Shewanella sp. Arc9-LZ. The sequence continues at coordinate 267,184 of NZ_CP048031.1, forward strand.
TCACCCGAAAACACTTACAAAGTCAGCTTGGGTGCACGGCGGTTCTGCATACTTGGGGCAAATTTTAACCTCGCTATTCACTTGTACTGCTTAATCCCAGAATGTAGTGAATGAGTAAAACTGGCCATCAGTTTGTAGGTAATTCAAATAAATTTGATGTAGCGATTGGGAGTTTCAAGAAGGAATAGCCATTGATTTTCTCTTGGTCTGGTGTGGGCGAAGCGCCACGACATTAGTGGCCGAAGGCCATATCTTAAATACACTTTCGCCCATAAACGGGTGAGCAAACCTTCAGGAATTGATAATGTTTTATTGGGGGAAACTACAATATGATGATGCCGGTTTAAACTGGTTAGATGGAATGTCATCTGTGGTGATCAACCGTTATAGGGTGTGACGTTCCACTTTGTATCGAGAACAACCACCTTACCTAATAGTTGTTCAATGTACTCCGAAGTGTGGGCTATCTTCCGTAATTTTGGCAATACATTGTTTGCGTATATTTCATGAGCTGCTGGTGATTCCCAATGCGTTACCACCAAGTAACAGTCATGGTGTTCAACATGGCGCCAAACGTGACCGCCTAGCAATCCAAGTTGCGTTGACAGTTGAGGGTTCCAGAGCAGCTGTTGATCTCGATTAAACCTATCAATGTCCAGTACTTTTGAGCAGTAAGCGATTCTTAATACTCCAGCACCTGAAAAATTAATCTGTAAGCCAGATATGGTTGAAACTAGTTCGAAGTAATTAACTGAACAATGACGATAAGTGGATTGTTGTTTATTACTTAAATAAATCTCATCGTGGGTTGTGCTCATGAATTCACTCACGTGAAACTGAGATTCCCAAAAACCTAAAATAATGGCTGTGCTTGACGATGCTTCCCATCCACCTGCTTGCCCTATAAAACCGTTACACGTCGACAGCTGACTCCAAGCACTCTGACTTTGTGAAAAAGCCTCCTGTTTACCGTCATCAACCTCGCACATAATCAATTTTGCTATAGTCAAAATGGTTCCTAATATTGATGGTTCATGGGTCAACATGGTCTTTCAAAGCTCAATCTATCAGGGAGCAATATCTTTGTGGTGTTGGAGTCACCATGCCCAGTGCTAGCAGCAAAGCTTAACTGTTCAATACTTCTTTTTAACGGAACAAAACCATAGCAATTAGCACCTTTGAATCCGTTTTCCTTGGATAAGTTATTTCTGCTCTAGTTTGTAACTAATCTTATTGATGTACCAGGTTTTATCGCCTTGAGGTGTGCTCACTACCGCTTCATCGTCGACTTGTTTTTTGAGTAACGCGCGGGCCATGGGCGAGTCGATGGAGATGTAGTCTTTACGTTCGTCGTAAATTTCTTCTGGGCCGACAATTTTAAAGGTTTTAATGTCACCAGCGTCGTTTTCAATTTCAACCGTGGCACCAAAAAACACTTTGCCTTCTTGCTCTGGTGCGTAATAGACAATTTTGAGTTCGGGCAGCAGCTTGCGTAAATAGCGTACTCGGCGATCAATTTGCCTTAATAAACGTTTATTAAAAGTGTAATCAGCATTCTCGGAGCGATCACCCAAACCTGCCGCCCAAGTGACAATCTTAGTGACTTCAGGACGTTGTTCTTTCCACAAGTAGTCGTGCTCAATTCTGAGCTTATTGTAGCCTTCTAAAGTGATTAACTTAGTTTTCACGCGGTTTACTCTTAATGTGGTCGAAGAACGGTGAGGTTTTCTATAAGCCGTAATATTATCATCTGTGTTTTAGCACTTCATGCCCGATGATGCATTCTTTTTATCGATTATCTATAAAGACATCATAAAGCCTTTCGTACTAGCAGCGAACTGGTGGTCTTTATGGTATCTTTGGCATAATTTTATTTTAAACCATGTCGAATTCGATTGATTATGCATAATATTGCCCAGATTATCGCTCAAGAACTTAATGTCCGTGAACAACAGGTCACAGCGACCATTGCGCTATTAGATGATGGCGCCACCGTGCCGTTTATTGCGCGCTATCGTAAAGAAGCTACCGGTGGTTTAGATGACACTCAGTTGCGTAACTTGTTTTCTCGTTTAGGTTATTTACGTGAGTTACACGACCGCCGCCAAGTGGTATTGTCGAGCATTGATGCGCAAGGCAAGTTAACCCCAGCGTTAACTCAAGCGATTAATGACGCCGACAGCAAAACCCGTCTTGAAGATTTATATCTGCCATTCAAACCAAAGCGTCGTACCAAGGGCCAAATAGCCATCGAAGCGGGTATTGAGCCGCTTGTAGATGCAGTATTAGCCAATCGTCAATTAGATATAGAAAGCAAAGCAACAGAGTTTATTAATCCTGATGCAGGTTTTGCCGACACTAAAGCAGTGCTTGATGGTGCGCGTTACATTTTAATGGAGCGCTTTGCTGAAGATGCAGAGTTACTGCGTAAAGTGCGCCAGCATTTATTACAGCAAGCTGTGCTTGAAAGCCGCATGGTAAAAGGCAAAGAGAAAGAAGGCGCTAAATTCCGCGACTATTTCGAGCATAATGAGCTGATGAGTAAAATCCCATCTCACCGTGCTTTAGCCATGTTGCGCGGCCGTAACGAAGGCATGTTAAGCCTGTCGATGAACGCCGATCCCGATACTCAAGCGACAGAAGGCAGTTATTGTGAAGTGATTATTAGCGATCACTTTAAGTTAGAACTGACTAACTCTAGCGTTGATGAATGGTTGAAAACGGTAGTGACCTCGACTTGGCGCATTAAAGTTGCTTTGCAAATGGAAACCGAGTTTATCGCTAAGATGCGTGAAAGCGCGGAAGAAGAAGCCATTAGAGTGTTTGCCCGTAACTTGGGCGATTTATTAATGGCGGCTCCTGCTGGTGCTAAAGCGACAATGGGACTCGATCCTGGTATCCGTACTGGCGTGAAAGTCGCGATTGTTGATAACACCGGTAAGCTGGTGGCCCACACCACTATTTTCCCGCATGCGCCACAAAACTTATGGGACAAGTCGATTCGTACCCTAAGTAATTTAGTGACCATGCATAAAGTTGAAATTATTGCGATTGGTAACGGTACTGGCTCGCGTGAGACCGACAAGCTAACTGGCGAGTTAATCGCTGCCGTAAAAGAAACGCATCCGACTCTGACCAAAGTGATTGTGAGTGAAGCGGGCGCATCGGTATATTCTGCCTCTGAGTTTGCCGCTAATGAGTTTCCTAATCTTGATGTGTCAATTCGTGGTGCGGTATCAATTGCGCGTCGCTTACAAGATCCGCTGGCAGAGTTAGTAAAAATTGAACCCAAAGCAATTGGCGTAGGACAATATCAGCATGATGTAAGCCAAAGCCAGTTATCGCAGTCGCTTGATGCCGTCGTCGAAGACTGTGTTAATGCCGTAGGTGTTGACTTAAATATGGCATCAGCGCCGTTATTAGCTCAAGTTGCTGGCTTAACCAAAACCTTAGCTAAAAACGTGGTTGATTTTCGTGACGCGAATGGTCAATTTACCAATCGTAAGCAGCTATTGAGTGTGGCTCGTTTAGGGCCTAAAGCTTATGAGCAAGCTGCGGGGTTTTTACGCATCCGTAATGGTGATAATCCATTGGATTCGTCATCTGTTCACCCAGAAGCGTACAGCCTAGTTGAGTCGATTGCTGGTGCTAAGCAATTGCCATTAACTGAACTGATTGGTAATAGCGATTTGTTAAAACAGATTAATGCTGCCGATTTTGTTACCGACGCATTTGGCGTACCGACCATTAATGATATTTTAGCCGAACTAGACAAGCCCGGACGCGACCCTCGTGGTGAGTTTAAAACGGCTACTTTTAAAGACGGTATAGAAGAATTGAAGCACCTTAAAGTCGAGATGATTTTAGAAGGTGTGGTCACCAACGTGACCAACTTTGGTGCCTTTGTTGATGTGGGTGTGCATCAAGATGGTTTAGTGCATATTTCATCGTTAACCGACAAGTTTGTTAGTGACCCTCATACAGTGGTTAAAGCCGGTGATGTGGTTAAAGTGAAAGTGATGGAAGTGGATATTGAGCGTCGTCGTATTGCGTTAAGCATGCGTCTTGATGAAAAAATTGATACCGAAAAAGCAACCAGACAGTCGCAAGGTAAGCCACAAAATAGTTACCAGAAAAAGCCTGCTGCGGGTAAATCGTCAACCAATACCAAGAGTTCTGGTCATAATAAACCAGCCAGTAAACCGGTTAAAGCACCACAAAATGCGGCTATGGGTAATGCGTTTGCTGATGCCTTTGCCAAGATAAAGAAATAACCCATTATACCGCGTGGTAAAACACATTTAGCTAATATATTGATTCTAAAGCCTTTGCACTGATGTGTGAGGGCTTTTTTTTAGCTAATTTTTATATTTTGAAACTGAATAAAGCCCCGCAGCAATAATTCAGTTTTTATTCAGTAGATCTTAAGTGTTTTGGTTGAATATCAGCGCCAGTCGAGTTTATTGCGAGTGGCAAAATTGAAATTACTAACGAAAACATTATCCAGTATCACCCCAAAGAGCATCAGTTACGAGGCGATGACCTGCATTATCGCTGTCTATTTTGGCTTGGTATTAAATTTTCCGATAATCCGTAAAATCTATCAATTATCAGCAGACGGTCATGTGCTGTTTTCTTTGTCACCTGCATTGTTATTAAGCAGTTTTTTTATGCTTATTTTTAGCTTATTTGCTTTTAAATTTGTTTTTAAACCCGTGATGATTGTGTTGTTACTGACATCATCTGCGGCCATGTATGCGATGTTGCAGTACAACGTGATGTTTGATTACGGCATGATTGAAAATATTTTTGAAACCAATTCTGGCGAAGCGTTTTCTTACATCAATTCACATTCAATTGGTTATGTGTTGGTGCTCGGGGTATTGCCTTCTATTTTGTTATACCGCACCAAATTATCGAGTGGTCCGTCACTGGCCAAAATAGTGCTTCGTCGCGCTGGCTTTACAATAATCAGTATGGCGTTAGTCGGGTTGATGGTGCTGTTTTTTTACAAAGACTATGCGTCAGTGGGGCGCAATAATAATTATCTGAATAAGATGATTATTCCTGCACATATTTATAATACGGTTAAATACCTAAACAACCGTTACTTTACCGAAAAGTTAACTTTTGACCCTATTGGTCAAGATGCACATCTAACCCCAAGCACGAATGGCAAACCGACCCTTATGGTGCTTGTTGTCGGTGAAACTGCCCGTGCAGAAAATATGGCGTATAACGGTTACCAACGTAACACCAACCCATACACAGAAAACCTAGGCATGATTGCCTTACAGAATGTGTCGTCGTGTGGCACGGCTACCGCGCATTCGTTACCGTGCATGTTCTCAAACCTCACTCATGATAATTACAATCGTGAAGTTGCCGATGCTCGAAATGACGTACTTGATGTGATTAACGCCGCTGGTGTTAACGTGACATGGTTTGAAAACGATGGCGGCGATAAAGACGTAGGAGCCCGCATTAATAAGATTGATATTTCGCCGAGCGAGCCAAATCCATTATGTGATGGCTTAAGTTGTTATGACGAGATTTTAGTTGAAAAACTCAGCCAAAAATTACAACAAGACAGTGAAGCCAGTGCACTGTCGGGTAAAGGCTTAGATAATCAATTTATCGCTTTGCATACTATTGGCAGTCACGGACCAACATATTGGCAGCGTTACCCAGCCGATAAAGCGTTATTTACGCCAGCTTGTAGCCGCAGCGATATTGAAAACTGTAGCGACCAAGAGATTGTTAATGTTTACGACAATACTATTGCCTATACCGATTTTGTGTTGGCAGAAACGATTAATGTACTTAAGCAATATCAAGACAAATATAACGTCGCGCTGGTGTATTTATCTGACCATGGTGAATCGTTGGGTGAAAGTGGAATGTATTTACACGGTACGCCTTACAGCATTGCGCCGAGCCAACAAACTCATGTGCCTTGGTTTATGTGGTTACCACAAGACTACACACAAGCTAAAGAAATTGACCGTGAATGTGTTGCCGAGCATGCATTAAGTGGCTCGTACTCACATGACAACTTGTTCCATACATTGTTAGGGCTTTACGGTGTTAGCAGCTCGGTACGTGATCCTAAGTTAGATATCACCACCGATTGTAAAATGAACTAGGGATATACTCATGACAATTTCAGCTTCATCATCTACGTCTGATGATAATGTAACAAAGAATACGGCAAAGAGTGCAGCAACTAAACAGCCAAAAATTGTGGTGAAACGCCATGGTATTATGCGCTTGCTGTATACCTGTAAACATACCTTTAATGGTTTAAAGTGGATGTGTCGTAATGAAGCGGCATTTCAGCAAGAGTTATTACTGTTTATTCCATTAACCGTGTTTGCTTGTATGGCAAATATCAGTGCGCCGCAATCTGCCATGTTAGTGCTGGCGTTACTATTTGTATTGTTTGCTGAACTGGTTAACACTGCTGTAGAAGTGGTGGTTGACCGTATTGGCCTGGAGTTTAATGAGTTATCTGGGCTCGCCAAAGATATTGCTTCTGCATTTGTGTTTCTCAGCATGCTGATGGCCGCGATTGTTTGGTGGGTTGTTTTATGGGCATAATTGACTCATAAACGGTTAATCTGCCCGCAACGTGTCGGCTGTTAACTTATCGCTATGGATAGCATAGAGATAAGTTTGCTAATGGTAGTTTGTTATCCCGAGTTTAGGTTACTTTTTTCCGTTTGGACTGCATCACTCGTAATATGGATATAGGCGCAATTATGATAAAGGACACTCAATGAAAGTGTTGTTAATTGAAGACTCTGAAGCGCTGCGTCGCGGCATTAGAGTTGGGTTAGATCATTTAGGTTATACCGTTGATGAAACCGGTGATGGTTCTGAGGGCTTAAGTATGGCGCTCACTAATTCTTATGATTTCATTATTTTGGATCTCATGCTGCCTAATGTAGATGGTCTGAGTTTACTTAAGAGTATTCGTAAATTAGGTAATCAATCTAAGGTCATTATTTTATCGGCTAAATCACAAGCTGAAGATCGTGTTACTGGCTTATTGGCGGGTGCCGATGATTATCTGTGTAAACCATTTTCGTTTGACGAATTACAAGCCCGACTCGTGACGCTTGGTCGCCGTGGTGAACTCAATCAACAAGTTAAAACTATTTGTATTGCTAATTTTGTTTTAGACACAAGTAATAAATCACTTCATGCAGATGGCCATTATATCGATCTGACTAAAAACGAATTCAAAATTGTTGAATATTTATTTAGTAACCCTAAGCAAGTACTTAATCCTGAACAAATCAGTGAAGCAGTCGTGGGTTCATTTAATCATTTATCAAAAAACACCATCGAGGCTCATTTATCGTCCGTGCGTAAAAAAGCTAAAGCCGTAGGGGTGACGCTACCGATAAAAAACAAACGTGGTTTTGGCTATTTTGTGGGTGAACATTAATGAGATCGTTAACCACCAATTTAGTCAATACCATGACCTATGTGGTATCAGCCATGTTGATTTTGGTGTTTTTGGCGATTGATATCAGTATCGATAATTGGGTCGATGTTGAGTTTGATAGCGCGTTAACAGACAAGTCTAACTACCTAAAGACCTTAGTTAAAGTGACTCCAGAAGGCACCGAGTTTGATTTTGCTGGCGAGTTTATGCCTGAATTTGGCATCTCGACTAAAGCAAGCTTTTTTCAATTGTGGCAAGGCTCAAGCGTGTTTGAACGTTCTGAGTCGTTGCGTAATTTCGAGGGTGTAGATTTACTTAAAAAAGACATTCCACTCAACAGTGCTTTTTTTGCCGATGTTGTGTTACCAGATGGTCGAGACGGCAGGGCGATGGTGTCGTATTTTGAGCCGCAAGTGCCTAAAACTAATCGGTCAATGATGGATACAGTCGAACCCATGTGGTTAACCATAGCCATTACCACTGAAGATTTGTCGCAAATTTTGGTGATCATCGACTCTAGTTTAGCCATTGGCTTACTACTGGTGATTGTGTTGATCCGTTGGGCCGTAGTGAAGGTTATTCATCGTGGTTTGACCCCGTTGAACGAATTAAACATGTCGCTAAAAAGCGTCGATGTCACTAAAAAATACATCCCACTGTCTAATGAGTCTGAACGTTATCTCGAAATTGAACCAATTCGTAATGAACTGAATAAATTTGTCAAAATTAGCCAACAATACTTACAAACAGAAAAGCGCATTACTGCCGATATCGCTCATGAACTGAAAACGCCAATCAGTGAGTTGATTAGTTTAAGTGAAATTTATATTCGTTATCCGGATGATCAGCGTATTGGCGTGAGCTATAAACAAGATGTACTCAGCATTAGTTTACGGATGAAAACCATAGTCAATAATTTACTACTATTGCAACAAGCCACATCTGAAAATATTAATCTACATCGCCAGCATATCAATATCAAAACCTTGATGGGCCAGGTTATTGATGAGTTGGCATTTAAGTACTCGACTATTCATGCTCGTTTGAATATTGAAAATAGTGATTTGGATCAAAACTGCCTTGTCGATGAGTTTTCTTTACACCTTATTTTGACCAATTTATTTGATAATGCACTGTACTACAGCCCGCCAAAGTCATCGATTAAAATAAGGTTAGTCTCTGATAATAAAGGATTAAGTTTCAGTGTTGAAAATCAATTAGTGACCAGTATTAATGCGAATGATTTAGAGCGACTTACGCTACCGTTATTCCAGGCTGAACAATCGCGATCAAATAGCGAAAGGCATGGATTAGGATTGGCCATCGTTGAAAATATTGCCAAAGTGAATGGATTTAAGTTTAGTTTTGAATTGGTTTCGGAAGACAAAATTATGTTTACTGTGTTGATTCCGAGTGACCATGCGGCGATGGTGTAAGTCGATGCAAAAAACCTTTTTAAAAAACAGAATTTAACCGACTGTAAATAAGATGTTAATATATGTTATTACGCCCTGAACTTAATATCTTCGCTAAGGTCTTAGGCTCAGATGGTTTTTGTTACTGTGTCTTCTCGTAGCCCGCTTACGATGATGATATTGAAAATATAACAAAAAATCTTGTTTAAAATCGTTGAGTAAACAAGGTTTTCAGTAACACGATAAGCTTAAGTTGCCCTTAAGATACACATACTAGTCTATTACCCAGTAATTATGTTATTACATTTGGGCTAGCTTGTTGCGGACTTAATTGCATATGAAGCCTAAAAATAATAATAATTTTGGAGCAATAAATGGCTGTCAATTTCTTTGGTCTTGGTAGTAGTTCAAGTGAACTCAGTACACAAAAGACCTCGCATAATTTATTTCAAGCAATTGTTATATTTAGTGTTATCTCTCTGCTTATTATGAGTTTGAGCCGTATTGGCATGTCTTTATGGCAAGCTGAGCGGGTATCCGATGCCCAAGGTTGGGGCTACATTTTATTGCAAGGTTTACGGGTAGATTTTGCCTCTTTATGTTGGTTGTGGGGTATTGCAGCGCTCGGAACCGTAGTGTTTGCCGGTGAGCATTTAGTCGGCCGTGTTTGGCTGACGATATTACGCGTATGGCTCACACTAGGTTTATGGGTGGTGGTTTTTCTTGAGGCGTCATCGCCGTCATTTATTGCTGAATATGGTTTTAGACCTAACCGTTTATATGTTGAATATCTGGTTTATCCAAAAGAAGTGTTATCGATGTTATGGGCAGGGCGTAAAGGCGAGCTTATTTTATCGGCGCTAATCACCGTGGGTACCTTATGGGGTGGCTGGTGGTTAAGTGGCAAATTAACGCAATATATTCGTTTTCCTAAATGGTATTGGCGTCCAGTGCTTGCGGTTATCGTCATTGCTATTTCGGTGCTTGGTGCGCGTTCATCGTTGGGGCATCGACCTCTTAATCCTTCATTGGTGGCATTTTCTGATGATCCTTTAGTTAATTCTTTGGTGTTAAATTCCTCTTTCTCACTCCTTTTTGCTATTTCGCAAATGAATAACGAAGAAGATGCATCGAAAGTGTATGGCAAGTTAGCGGACGCAAAAGTGATCGATATTGTGCGTCGTGAAAGCGGTCGGCCACTGAGTGCATTTACCTCATCAACCATACCGACGTTGTCATTTAATCAAGCCAGCTATACCGGTAAACCAAAGAACCTTGTGATCATTTTACAAGAAAGCTTAGGTGCGCGCTTTGTGGGGAGTTTAGGTGGTTTACCGTTAACGCCTAATATTGACGAACTCTCTAAACAAGGGTGGTTTTTTGAAAATTTATACGCAACTGGTACGCGTTCGGTAAGAGGTATTGAAGCGGTAACAACCGGTTTTACGCCAACGCCAGCACGCGCCGTGGTGAAACTAGGGAAGAGTCAAACAGGCTTTTTTACCATTGCTGATTTATTGAAGCAACATGGCTATACCACGCAGTTTATTTATGGTGGTGAAAGCCATTTTGATAATATGCGCAGCTTCTTTTTAGGCAATGGTTTTACCGATATAGTTGATCAAGGTGACTATAAAGACCCCGCGTTTGTGGCGTCTTGGGGGGTGTCTGATGAGGATTTATTGTTTAGAGCGGATGAAGAGTTTTCGCGGATGCACAAAGAGGGTAAGCCGTTCTTTAGTCTAGTGTTTAGTTCAAGTAATCATGATCCGTATGAGTTCCCAGATGACCGTATTGAGTTGTACGAACAGCCGCAATATACCATGCATAACGCGGTGAAATATGCCGATTATGCCGTGGGTGAGTTTTTCAAAAAAGCTAAAAAATCAGATTACTGGAAAGATACCTTATTCCTCGTTGTGGCCGATCATGACAGTCGAGTGGGTGGCGCAGCACTAATACCTGTGTCACGTTTTCGTATTCCTGGGCTTATATTAGGTGATGGGATTGATGCGAAGCGCGATCCACGTGTTGTTAGCCAAATTGATATGTCGCCGACGTTAATTTCGTTGCTGGGTATTTCGGATAGCTATCCAATGCTAGGCCGTGATTTAACCACAATGCCAGACTCTTGGCCGGGTCGAGCAATGATGCAATATGATAAAAACTTTGGTTTATTGGAGGGGAATAAAATGACTATTTTACAACCTGAATTACCACCGGAAAGTGTTACCTATAATTTTGTGACTGAAAAATTGACTCCGACCACATTGAATGAATCGCAAGCAGAAGCCGCGTTAGGTTGGGCATTGTGGGGGAGTTTAGCGTACAACAAAATGTTGTATCGTTCGGCTAATTCAGAGGCAAAACCGACACTGTCTGATATGGCTACCAAAGAAGTATCACGCTAATATTTGTAGTTGAGACTCATTATTTGGGGCGGATTGCTGTTGATAAAATTGACCAATCCGTTGACCGAATTGTTGGTAGGTCGCTTTGGATATGCCAGTGTCTAGCGCTTGGCGTTGACGGGGCTCTGGTGTTGTTTTAGCATTTGTCGATTGTGTTTTTAGTTGAATATCTTTACGTTGCAGCGCTGGGGTTTGGCTAGCCATGATTCTAATGACTTGAGGCCGAATGACTGGCGAGGCAATTGCTTTAGACTCTACCGCTTGTTGTGTGACACTTTGCTGTTGTCGTTTAGCTTGCTCTTGCTGCTGTTTTTTCTCCGCGACAATGTAAGGCGTAGCGCGTTCATTTTGTTGGTTTAATGACCGTTCAGCATGCTCTTTTGTCGGTTCTTGTGGCGGGATAATCGGCGGTTTTTGTTGATTGTCCACTCGTGCAAGATCCGTCGCAACATTCGAAGTTGCTAACGGTACTTGTGGATAATGAGTGGTAATTATCATGTTGACCTTGTCAATACGATGCCTTGACTAAATTATAGACAATATTTGGCCAAGGCTAAAGTGCTATTAAGGTATTTTTAGCGGTATTTTGTGAGCCAGAGTAATAAATGGTTTAAAAATGCATCGGGATGCGAAATAAACGGTGCATGGGATGCTTTGTGGACCAGCACATCTTCAATGTTGTCACTGCTTGGTAATGACGAGATAATCTTTCTCGGCACCAAACTATCTAACTTTCCCCAAATTCGTAACCATGGCTGCTGTATTTGAGTGATCGTGGCACGTAAATCTACTTGCGCTAACATATCCAATCCTTGTGATAAGCCTTGTTGTGTCGGCAATGGTTTGCTTAACACTAAGCTTTTTATTTGTTGGATATCAGATTTTGGATTATCACTTCCCATGGCTTGAATTGCCAGGAACCGTTCAACAGTGCGAGACAAATCGCGACTTAATTGACTTGAAAATTGTGCCAATACATCAGGTTGAATACCTGCCCAAGATAGGGTTGAGTCGTCTTTTTCGTGAGCCATAACACTTTCGCGGGCCATAAAGCATGGTGATGAGGCAATAGTGACTAATGCAGCCACTGACTCTGGGTAATCGATGGCAATTTGGCTAGCGATTAACCCTCCCAACGACCAACCAATCCAAATTGCCTGTTGTGGAAGTTGCTCTGCAAGTGCTTGTGACCATTGCGTTATGTCTCCGTCGATATTGGGACTTAACCCAAAACCCGGCAAATCAACATAATGCACTCTATACTGGTGCAATGCGTTTTTTAATGGACTAAAGACTTGGTTATTCACACCCCAACCGTGTAATAGCACGATGTCTTGGCCTTGTGAGCCTACGGTATCAATATGCAATGCAGGAAAACTCACGGTTAACACCTCTTTTGAGTCTATTTAATGGAATGAATAGCCAATGCCGCCAATCAATAATTCAATCGATATCACCCATATCTTACGTTTATGCGTCAAGCGCCTTCAGCGTGCCAGGGTCATTTTACTAGGCAGTTTACCCAACCGTTGCTTGCTGTGCCAGCAAAGGATAGATCAAACGGGTTATCAGCAATTGTTCCCTAATCAAGTGCTCACAGGTGTTTGCCAAGTGTGTTTAGCGGCAAGTTTGTATCAGCACGAAGTGTGCTTAGGTTGTGGGCGCGAAATAGCGTTGCTGCAGGCTTATTGTGGTAAATGCAATAAACACACTCCTAATTGGGTGGTAGCCCCTTGTAGTTATCATCAAGGGCTGGGACCTGTTATTGCCGCCATTAAATATCAACAGCAATGTGCACCGCTTAACGCGATAACTCAGCAACTAGCCTGTCGAATCGCATTGTTAATTAAGCATGGCATTATTAGGCGACCACAAGTGTTAATCCCCGTTCCGTTACATCCCAATCGTTTACGTCAGCGAGGTTTTAATCAAGCTTGGCTCATTGCTAAAGAGTTAAGCCTATTAACGAATATTCCTCTAGATGACCGTTGTTTAATTCGGATTGTTGATACGTTGCCACAAACGGGACTTGCGGGTAAGCAGAGGCGTAAAAACTGCCATGGTGCATTTGCACTACAACCAAGCATGACGTATCAGCGTGTTGCGTTGATTGATGATGTTGTTACTACTGGAACAACCGTAGATGAAATTGCAGGTTTATTTAGCCTGCAGTTTGTCCATGTGCAAACTTGGTGCCTTGCGCGTGCTGAAGCGCCGGGATTGTTAGATTAAATCTTTTTAAGGGTAGATTAGTCTAGGTTGAGGTTAGATTAATTCGATTTGAGTAATAACAAGATTTTTTGTAAATAAAAACAATTAATTAATATGTCTTGTAACGCTTGGTATATGGGGCATTGCAGTTTTTTTAGGGTAAAAAAAAGTTGAACTGGATCATTTTTTCGAGATCAAATCCCACTGACACTACAAAGCCAATGCAACACAGAGTATCATAGGTCTAATTCTTACTAATTTACTCAGGTATTCCCTGACGGAGCAGGTTTTTATGATCACCATTACCGATACAGCTCAGGCCCATTTCGTCAAACTATTGGCCGACCAGCCGGAAGGTACGCACATTCGTGTGTTTGTTATCAGCCCAGGTACTGCACAAGCAGAGTGTGGTGTGTCTTATTGTCCACCTGATGCCGCTGAAGCTGATGATGTAGAACTTCCATTTAATGGCTTTAGTGCTATGGTCGATGAAAAGAGCGCACCATTTTTAGATGATGCCAGCATTGACTTTGTAACCGACCAGCTTGGTTCGCAACTAACATTAAAAGCACCTAACGCAAAAATGCGCAAAGTGTCTGGAGATGCGCCATTAGTTGAACGTATTGAATATATTATTCAGTCAGAGATTAATCCACAACTTGCTAGCCACGGCGGTAACATCATGCTGGTAGAAATTACCGAAGCTGGTGTTGCAGTATTGCAGTTTGGCGGTGGGTGTAACGGTTGCTCGCAAGTTGATATCACCTTAAAAGATGGTATTGAGAAGCAATTGTTAGATATGTTCCCAACGGAATTGACTGGTGTTCGTGACGTGACAGAGCATGAGCATGGCGAGCATTCTTACGCCTAATCGCGTGATGAATTACTGCTACTAACAAAGCTAATAAACAAAAACGCGACCTCATTATGAGGTCGCGTTTTTTGTTGGTATCGATTAGGTTTTCGCCATCTAGTGGCTTTAGTCGTCTCGAGTGAGTACTTCAAGTAATTCAATATCAAAAAATAAATCTGAGTGTGCTGGAATACGCTCACCAATCTGGCGTTCTCCATAAGCTAAATGAGCCGGAACTGATAGTTGCCGCTTGCCGCCGACATTCATACCAATAATACCCTGATCCCAGCCTTTAATGACTCTGCCGGTGCCAATGACACACTGAAACGCATCTGAAGCGTCAAACTGACTTCCGTCGGCTAATCGACCGCTATAACGAGTGGTAATTAGCGCGCCTTTAACTGCGGTTTTACCGTTGCCAATTTCAATGTCGGTAATAATCAATTCTTGAGTCATAGTATTCTCGTATGTGACGACTGGGCTATTTGAGGTTATTTTACCCCAAGATTGGTCGCTAAGAAGTGTTCTATTGCAATGAATGTTGTAAGACGATGTTCATTACTACTTAAGTAATGATCGCCATTTTCCAGTTCGATATACTTTACGGGTTTATGTAAATCCTTAAGCGCATCATACATTTCTTCACTGTGTTGTACTCGCACCACGCGATCTTTAGTGCCGTGGATTAATAATACTGGCACGTTAATATTGGCTACTTTGCTAATAGGTGAACGCTGATACAAATCGTCGTAATCATCACCAATTTGTTTTTTAACAATTTTGCTGTTGTCGTACCGACGCGATGATTTAACTAAATATTCAAGGTCAGTTACGCCCGCGACACTAATGGCACATTGATACAGATCGGGGGTGATAGCTACGCCCATTAATGCAGCATAACCACCGTAACTGGCACCGACAATACACACGCGTTTTGGATCGCTAATACCTTGTTCGATAAGCCAGTGAGTACCATCCTCAATGTCGGTTTGCATTTCTAAGCCCCAGTTTTTAAGACCCGAATTCATGAAATTGAATCCATAGCCTGACGAGCCGCGAAAGTTCATTTGTAGCACAGCATAACCACGATTAGCTAAAAACTGCGCCCAATAATCAAACGTGGTTGAGTCGTAGCTAATAGGTCCGCCATGGGGGAAAATTATGGTCGGTAAGTTTTTGGCGACAATGTCTTTTGGAGTGGTGAGGAAGGCTTCAATGGCTAAACCATCACGAGCATTATAATGGACTGTTTGCGGTTGAGATAACACTTCTGGTGGCAATTGGCTGTAACGGTAAGCTATAGGGTAAAGTGCCTTTTGGTCTCTATTACCAAAGTAATACGCACCAGATTCTATAGGACCAGTTGCATAAACGATGTAACGACGTTCATCATCACTGAACTGAGTGATCACATTATGTGACTCTGGTAATGCAGTTGTAAGACCATTGTTCAACTTGATATAATCTTGGTCCCAGAACAGATATTCACCTTCAATGTCGGTGCTTAAACCAATGACCTTTTGTTTTAGTGCGGAATACACGAGCCAGCCTTCAATATCGTAATTTTCATTGTGAGAAACGAGTTCTTTAGTCAATGTCGGGTCAGTTAAGTTGACTTTAAAGATGGCTTTAAAACCTTGATGATAGGCGCTGATATATAAGATATTAGGATCATGGTCAAAACCGATAGGCCAAATTACGTCTTCTGCTAAAGCCTCGAACTCCCATAATTTGCGGAGATCTTCACCCGCTCCTTTTTGTTCGTAAATACGGTAGGTTGTGTCATCGCGATAAATACCAATACGCACATTGTGCTGCCTATCGGTTAACCAGTTTCCAATGTGCATACGTGCTGGTTGTAAAGTCTTGATACCGCCTGTTTTTAAACTGACTTTAACGACGCTTTCATATTGCGGTTTAGAACCTAAACCTTGAATTTGCATAAGGATGTGGTTTGGATCTGTGTCAAGATAATCAATAACCGATGCTTGTAATTGCGGTAAATCGACAAAACGCGATAGAGAACGATTAGAAAACACACTTGAGGTTTTATTGTCGCTCAGTGAGTATTTTATTAACCGTGTTTCGGTTGTGGGAACACCTCGACGGATGGCGGGATATTTAGACTCGATTAAGATGACATCATTATTTGCCCACGTTAACGATAAAATGACAAATTTCTGATTGTCAGTCTGTAATGGGTAAATATCTTTATTGGTTTGAATATCGCGAATAGTGAGTACTTGGCCCTCAAGCTCATTAGTACTGACTCGTACAAGAGACGCAATTTTTTTACCGTCAGGAGATAAGCTAACAAAGCGGACATCTGGGATGCTGGCAAAGGCTTCTATAGGCAGAGGTTTGGCAAATGAGCTAAGCGAAAATAGACATAAACTAATAACAACAAGCCATAAAATCCGTTTCATTAAAGGTCCATGTAATGCGATATAAAAATGTTATTTGGATGTTACATTTTTATATCAAGGTCTTCAATATATTATGCGGCCGCCAGTTGATATCTGAGTTTGTAGTAATAGTGCCAGCCAAGAGTTACGCTTCGGCATAGCATGAATATTGACATCGCAGCCCAAAGGCTGTGGTTGCCCCAATCTTGCAATAGATACCAACTCGGAAAGTAAACGCCAAAGGTAGCAATTATCATGCTGTTACGCATAATACTCCCGTGTGCAGCACCAATATACACGCCATCAAACAGATAACAGCCAAATGCCAAGATAGGCATAAAAATGAGCCAGATTAAGTAGATGTTTGCGGTGTTTTGTACCGCTTCAATATTGGTTAATAGCTGAATTATCCATGGTCCTACCGACCAAAAAAGCAGGCTAAATAACACCGCAACCATTGCCGACCAGCAAAAAGCCAATACAACACTGTCATGCAGTAGTGTTGGATTTTTTTGACCAAATGCGCGGCCTACTTCGGCTTCAGCATAATAGGCTATACCATCTAACGCATAAGAGATCAGCATCAGTAAATTAAGCAGTACTGCGTTGGCGGCAATAGTATTGTCGCCTAAACCGGCACCATAAAAGGTCATAAAACTAAAGGCGGCTTGCAAGCACAAACTGCGGATAAAAATATCACGGTTTAAGGTGAGTAAACGAGCATATCCGCGCCATGATAAATGGGCGATAACCTGGCTTAAATTAAGCCCACCAGTGTGCACCAGTTGGCGCTTTACCATAATCAATGCCACTGAAAAAGCACTGATATCAGCAATAACAGATGCCAATGCTGCACCTTGGACATTCCATTTAAAGATGATGACAAACACAATATCGAGAATAATATTAGCGCTGTTAGCGATAATTAATTGCCACATAGCAGCTTTTGGCGCCTGGCGTCCGAGTAACCAGCCCAATAACACTAAGTTGATAAGGGCAAAAGGCAGTGACCAAATTCGAATTTCGACGTATTGGCGGCAGTAGAACATTACTTGTTCGCTGGCATCACTCAAGCTTAATGCTAAATCGAGTATGGGAGAGTGTAATATTACACAAGCTATTCCCAACGTTAATGCTAGGCTGCAACCTTGTATCAGTAATTGTTGTTGAGTTGAGGTATCATTAGCACCGTAGGCTTGTGCGACCAGCCCGGTGGTGGACATGCGTAAAAAGCCCAGTAACCAAATCATCAAGGTGATAATGGTACTGCCTAGCGCTACGCCACCAAGATAGTAAGCTTGTCCAAGATGACCAATCACCGCAGTATCAACTAATCCTAATAGCGGAATAGTGATATTCGACAGTATCATTGGTGTCGCTAAAGCCAATAGTTGACGATTTTTTTGGCGGTTTAATAGTAATGCGCTAATTGACATAGGTATGGATAATCATGGTTAAAAAAATAGCTTTATTGTTGGCGGTGTTCAGCTTGAGTGTATTACATTTTGATGCCAATGCAGTGGTCATTTTACAATATCACCACGTGTCGGACGATACCCCGAAAAGCACAAGTGTCACACCAAGTCAGTTTGCTGAACAGATGCAGTACTTGGCTGATAATGATTTTACTGTGATTTCATTAGCTGAAGCTGTTGATTCAATAAAGCATAACACGCCAATAGCCGATAGACGTATTGTGATTACTTTCGATGACGGTTATGACAGCATTATCAACAATGCTGCGCCCATTCTAGCCTCACATCAATTTCCGTACACTGTGTTTATTTCTGTTGCCCCCATCGATGCCGGTTTCAAGGGCATGATGAGTTGGAAAGACATTACTGCCTTATCCGAGCAAGGCGTGACGATTGCCAACCACAGCTGGGGACACGAACATTTAATTCGTCGTCAAGGCAAAGAAACCCAAGCCCAATGGCAAGCCCGTGTCGAAGATAATATCTTATCGACAGAAGCTGAAATATTAAAACGTACTGGCCAAAGTGTAAAAATGTTTGCCTACCCGTATGGTGAATACACTAACAAATTAGAAGCAATTTTGGCGAAACAGGGCTTTGTTGGCTTTGGTCAGCAATCTGGTGCCGCAGGGGAATATGCTTCACTAACGGCATTACCGCGCTTTCCGGTTGCCAATGCTTATGCTGATTTAGCGAGTTTAACGGTTAAGTTTTCTAGTTTACCGATGCCGGTGATTAAGCAGAACATCAGCGATCCATTATTGGTATCAGGTAAGTGGCGACCTAAATTAGAGTTAACTATTGATACGCAAGATATTTATCCACATCAAGTGATGTGTTTTATTCAAGGCCAAGGACCGAAGAAACCTATTTGGTTAAGTGAAAATCGCTTATCTATCCAAGCATCATCAGATTTGGCACCCGGTCGTTCACGCTATAACTGCACAGCGCCCAGCAAAACAAAAACGGGCTATTATTGGTTTTCACAAGCGTGGATCCGCCCGCAAGATAATGGTCAATGGCTCGAAGAGTAACGATATTACGTAAATGGCTAGTGCCAAGATTGAACGATTTGGCTAAAGTCAGCAATGAGCTCAGCATTAAGAATTTGTGCGAGCTGCCCAGGTTGTGGTTTGGGTTTAAAGACTGCTATTTTTTCCCCTCTTGGCGAAACCAACACATACGATGCGCTATGGTCTACTTGGTAATCACTGTCCTCTCCCACCATGGCATACACAAAGCCTAAGTCACGACTAAACGGAAATAAGTCGGTGTGTTCTGCGCTGACCGCTTTAAAGTCTTTATTGAAAAAATTTATGTAATCTAATCGTTTAGCTTGAGTGTCACGTTTAGGGTCTGCTGACACAAACACCACTTGTACATTGCTGGCTATTTTTTGCAGTTGTGGATATGCCGCTGCGAGTTTATTCAGAGTGGTAGGGCATACATCCGGGCAAGCTGTGTAACCAATAAAGAACAAACTCCATTTACCTTGTAACGTTTGGTTAGTAAACGCATTGCCGTATTGGTCTGCTAATGTAAATGGTGCTAATGGGCGCTGCTGCTCAAATACATAACTGGTCGCCAATGGCATAGGCTCTGTTTGCGTCTGTTGATAAACGACACCACCCACTAGGGCTAATAACATTAGCCCTACCGCTATCATTATTTTCAATATATTTTCCTTTCTAATTTAAGCGTTTACCCAAAAGTAATGGTCAACTAATAATACTATAAACAACACCATTAAATGATAAATTGAGAATTTAAAGACTTGCATAGACAGCTCTGGATAGTCATGAAACTTTAACTGCCACGCTTTATAGATAAAACCACAACTCAGTAACGTTGAACCCACCAAATATATTGGACCACACATGCCGACTAAAACGGGTAGTAGACAGGCAATGGCTAATAAAATGGTGTAAAGCAAAATACAGGTTTTGGTAAATTCTACCCCATGTGTCACCGGTAACATTGGAATATCGACCTTGGCATATTCTTTACGGCGATGAATGGCTAATGCCCAAAAATGCGGTGGAGTCCAAGTGAAGATAATAATAACCAGAAGCAGAGCGTAGCCATGCAGTTCATTGGTTATTGCGGTCCAGCCTAATAATGGCGGCATAGCGCCGGCTAATCCACCAATGACAATATTTTGTGAGGTCGCCCGTTTAAGATAGGCGGTATACACCAAGGCATAACCAATTAAACTGGCAAAGGTTAACCAAGCTGTGAGGGGATTAACTAAGGTATATAACACCACAAAGCCGAGTGATCCGAGCGACACAGCAAAGGTTGCCGCTTTAATGGTGGAGATTTTTCCTTTAGGCAGCGGACGATTATAAGTTCGAGCCATCAAACCATCGATTTTACGATCAATTAAGTGATTAAACGCCGCCGCAGAGCCTGCCATCATCGCAATGCCTGCCATTCCCGCAACCAAAGGTTGTAACGGTACAATGCCAGGCACAGATAAACACATGCCGACCAACACTGTAAGCAGCATAAGTGCTACGACTTTGGGTTTGGTCATTTCAAAATAGGCGCGCCATTGTAGAGTTATCTTAGGTTGAACCTGACTAATAGTAAGAGGTTTTGTCATGGTTGATCCTCACTTATGCTTTACGCAACAGGGCGTAATTAATAAAGACTAAGGTAAGCAGCAATAAGGCTGCGCCTCCATTGTGTGATACTGCGATGCCTAAAGGTAAATTCATCACCACATTACTAATACCCAGTCCGACTTGAGCGATGACCAGTAACACTAATAAGTAACCACTGTTACGCATTATATGTGATTGTGCATAGCGTAATTTGAGTGCAAGTACGATTAGCGTTATGGCGGTTACCACTGCCCAAATTCGATGGCTGACATGAATGGTCATGCGGGTGGAATAGTCTAAAACGCCAAATTCAAAACTGGGGTGATCGCCTTGGAATGGTGAAAAAGCATCGGCTAAACGTAAATTATCGACCCAATTACCTTCACATATGGGCAGGGTGGTACAGGCAAGCGCGGCGTAATTTGATGAGGTCCAGCCACCGAGTATAATTTGAATGACTAATACACCAAAACTGACTAGTGCTAACGGAATGAGCTTACGCGCATAGGTATCACCTCCGGGGATCCTTAATGGTTTAAGCCGCAGATATAACAGTAGTAACAAGGCGAATAAACTAAAACCGCCTATAAGGTGCGCCATTACTACAACAGGCATTAATTTCATGGTGACAGTCCACATTCCCAATGCGGCTTGAAACACAATGAGTACCGCAATAAAAACGGGCAGTTTTTTGGGTGCTTGCGGCTGTTTAAGACACATAATTAGAATGGCTAAAACCATTAACCCTAAAGTACCAGCAATATAGCGATGGATCATTTCAAGCCAAGCTTTTTCTGGCTCAATTTGAGCATCAGGAAATCGACTTTCAATATTGGCTAAGTCATGGCTTGCACTCGGCACCGCTAAATGGCCGTAACAGCCTGGCCAGTCAGGACAACCTAATCCAGCATCAGACAGGCGCGTATAGGCGCCCATTAGAATAACCGCCAAGGTAAACACTAATGTGAATTTGATTAATCGCTGTATTGCCATTAGCCAACCCTCGACAACTTAAGCATTTTGCGTAAATCGGCAATCATGGCTTTGCCCTGAGCAATATTGGCGTCGTGACCTATTACGTTGTCATATTGCATGACTAAGCTACCGAGAGGGTCGACAATAATAAGCTGTTGATTGGTCAGTAGTGCAGCAAGTGCGTCATTGGCGTTTGCTTGGTCAAATGAGATATTTAATTGCTTGAGAATTTTGGTGTCACTGTGGCTGTTTACTACAATGATTGGGGTAACACGATCCCTATCTTTGCCGAGGGCAATATAGCTCTGGTGTAAAATATACAGCCGTTCTTGGCATTGCTCATTGCAGGTTTCGGGTAAAAAAAACAGTACTTGCCATGCATGAGGTTTAGGGTTTTCCATGGCTAAGTTGGTGTAGTTTATGTCGGGAGCGATCAGCGCCCCTTTGTTGGTTGCTGCTCCGTTATACAGCTCTAGGCTTAACACTAATTTGGCTAAGGCAACCGGTAAAATAAATACCAGCAGTAAGACCAGTAGTGCTTTATTGCTTTTTTTCGGTAGGGAGTTCATTCCATCTCCTCTTTATCATTTGATATTATTGTTAAGTTAATTATGAACGACGGTGCTTAGCGTCGAAATTGTCGAAATACTATCCAACTCATTAGTCCTAAAAATACTGCTGCCATGGTGAACCATTGCAAGGCATACCCTTGATGTTTTTGTGCCGACAATGGAATGGGTATCCAAGGTTGAGGCAGGTGATAATTTGGAACATTGTCGGGTTGCAGCACCACAGGCGTCAGCGTATGGCCAAGCATGTCAGTGAGTGCGGGTATATTGATATTTTGAAAACGTACTGGAGCATGAGTATCGGTTAATTGCTCTGCATCGAGTCGGTCACTTAATGGGTTGGGTTGTTTTTGATAAACTCGGCCAACCAGCGTGTAGTAATTTGTTTTTAACGGGGTTAGTTCAGGTAAAATTCGGCGGTCCTTGTTTGCAGGTACAAAGCCTAACTCGACCAATATCCAAGGTTGTTCAGGGGTTATTTCAAAAATTTGATACGCTAAATATCCCACCTGGCCTTGATACACTTGATTGTCTAATAACAGCATCATGTTGTTAATTGGTTTAGCTGATATCGATAGACGGTAACCCGTGAGTAATTTCGTCTCCGGCTGAGAGCTTGTTGATGCTGCTGACAATTCAACTATTGCCAACATTTCCTCATAAGTGACAGCTTGTTGCTGTTGACGCTGAAGTAGTGTGCTTTGCCACTCTTGTTTAAAGGTTGCTCGTGATAACTGCCATAATCCTAACTTGACCAACAAGCTAAACACGACCAAAGTAATGATTACGAATAATACCCGAGACACCCCCACACTTTTAAAAGGATTGCCTGTGACAACACCTTTCATCGTTAAGTTAGTTTTAGTCTCGTTGCTTGTATTCATATTATTTAACTTAGGTAGGGCCTTATTTATTATGGTTAAGGGCGAGCATCAACAATCAATGAGTCGTTTTCTCGGCCGGCGCGTATTGTTTTCTGTTGTCGTTATAATGGTATTGCTGGTGGCTTTGGGGCTTGGTTACATTCAACCTAACCCCAGACCTTATTAGTCGTTAATACGTGGTTTTATAGTACGTATACGAAAATGAATAAACATAACCACACCACATCAACGAAGTGCCAATACCAACTCCCAGCTTGAAAAGCGAAATGCTTGTCGGGGCTAAAGTGGCCCTTTACAATTCTGAGTAATAAAATAATCAAGAACAGGGTGCCAATCGTTACGTGCATGCCGTGAAAACCGGTTAACAAAAAGAAGGTGTTGCCGTAGACACCAGAAGAGAGCGTAAGCCCCATTTCTTGGTATGCATGGCTATATTCTTCAACCTGTAAACTGAGAAACGCAATACCCAGAATTACCGTCAACGCTAACCAGATTATCAAAGGTTTACGATTGGCTTTTTCGAGATTGGTATGAGCAAAGTGCAAGGTAACCGACGAGGTTAGCAGTATAATAGTGTTAATTAACGGCAAACCCGTCCATGGCATGGCTTCTGTTGCGGTGCCATCAGGTGTTTTAACCAATGGCCACATAGCTTCAAATGCAGGCCACAACACTTCATGGGTCATGGCATTGTTAGATGCGCCACCAAGCCAAGGTACTGAAATCATGCGGGCATAAAATAGCGCGCCGAAAAATGCCCCAAAAAACATAATCTCTGAAAAAATAAACCAACTCATTCCCTGCCTAAATGAACGATCCATTTGCGGTGAATACAGTCCAGCCATGGATTCATCAATAACGGTCTTAAACCAGCCAAAAATCATAAAGATAATCACGGCCAAGCCGGTTATTAAAATGTAACCGCCAGAGGTTTTTTCAGTGGTTAATTGTTGTACATAATTACCTGCGCCAAACGCAATTAAAAATAAACCGATAGCACCGATTATTGGCCAAGCACTTTGGGTTGGCACATAATAAGTTTGATACTTTGTTGTCATTTTGCTGCTCCTTGCTCTATGACGATCGCCTGTCTATCGGTGATGTCATAAAGGGTATAAGAGAGAGTCAATGTGTTAATGGACGCTGGTAAATCAGGGTCCACGTAAAAAATCAGTGGTAGTTCTGCTGTTGCTGCTGCAGCCAAAGGTTGTTGATTAAAGCAAAAACATTCCGTTTTATTGAAGTATGCAGCCCCTTGCCCTGGCGATACCGAAGGGATTGCTTGGCCTACAGTGTCACGTGTCGATAGGTTTTTAACCAAAAATTGTGCATGAGTGAGCTCCCCAGGATGTACGCTTATTTGGTTAACTTTAGGGCTAAATTCCCATGGCATACCTGATTGAACTTGAGTCACAAATTCAATGGTTACGGTCCGGTTTTTATCAACCACCACCGCTTCATAACTACTGGCGCTATTTTGGGGTTTGCCATTAATCCCCAATGTATCGCAGAGCACGTCATAAAGCGGTACCAGCGCAAAACCAAACCCAAACATACCAATTGACCCGGCAATCAGGATGATTAATAGCTTACGATTTGATTTTGTTGGCTGTGTCATCTCATTTAATCTCCGGTGGAGTGGTAAACGAGTGATATGGCGCAGGGCTGGCAATCGACCATTCCAAGCCTTCGGCTGCTTCCCAAGGATTATCTCCAGCGGGTTTGCCACCCTTGATACATTTGAGAACTACAACAAGGAAAATTAGCTGAGATAAACCAAATGCAAAGCCACCAATCGACACAATTTGATTCACATCGGCAAACTGTACCGCGTAGTCGGGGACCCGGCGCGGCATACCCGCTAAGCCTAGAAAGTGCATTGGGAAAAACAACACGTTGACGGATATTACCGAACACCAAAAGTGCCACTTACCTAAAGTTTCGTTATACATATGGCCGGTCCATTTAGGCAGCCAATAGTAAGCCGCCGCCATAATGGAGAATATCGCCCCAGTCACCAGTACATAATGGAAGTGAGCCACGACAAAGTAAGTGTCGTGGTATTGGAAATCAGCAGGGGTAATTGCCAGCATCAAGCCCGAAAAGCCACCAATAGTAAACAGGATGATAAATGCCACTGCAAACAGCATTGGAGTTTCAAATGTCATTGAACCGCGCCACATAGTGGCGACCCAATTAAACACTTTCACCCCGGTTGGAATGGCAATCAACATGGTGCAATACATGAAAAACAATTCGGCAAAAACAGGCATACCAGTAGTAAACATGTGATGTGCCCATACCAAAAATGACAGAATGGCAATACTGGCAGTGGCGTAAACCATCGAGGAGTAACCAAACAGCTTTTTACGGCTAAAGGTTGGTACTATCGCGGAGATAATACCGAAGGACGGTAAAATCATGATGTAAACTTCGGGATGGCCAAAGAACCAGAAAATATGCTGGAACATCACCGGATCGCCACCACCTGCAGCATCAAAAAAGCTAGTACCAAAAAACTTATCGGTTAATACCATGGTGACCGCACCTGCGAGCACCGGCATTACTGCAATCAGTAAAAATGCGGTAATGAGCCAAGTCCACACAAACAAAGGTAACTTCATCCAGGTCATGCCAGGAGCTCGCAAGTTTACAATGGTTACAATGACGTTAATTGCGCCCATTATCGAACTTATTCCCATTATGTGAATGGAGAAAACAAATAGGGCGGTACTGTCAGGACTATAGGTGGTTGAGAGCGGAGCATAGAATGTCCAGCCAAAGTTAGGGCCGCCGCCTTCCATAAAGAGTGAACCTAATAAAATGGTAAAGGCGAAGGGTAAAATCCAAAAACTCCAGTTGTTCATTCGCGGTAGTGCCATATCTGGGGCACCAATCATCATTGGAATTAACCAGTTTGCTAACCCGGTAAAAGCGGGCATCACCGCCCCAAACACCATGATGAGGCCATGAACTGTGGTCATCTGATTAAAAAAGTTAGGTTCTACTAGCTGTAATCCAGGCTGAAATAATTCAGCTCGAATCACCATTGCCATCGCACCGCCAGTAAGAAACATAATGAAACTAAACCATAAATACAGCGAGCCGATATCTTTATGGTTAGTGGTGAGTAGCCAGCGCATTAGCCCCTTCGGAGCGCCGTGATGATGATCATCATGAGCGGTAGCCAGTGTATCGTGCGTTGTTGTGCTCATTGTTTTCCCCTACTGTCCATGGCTAGCGACATCGGCAGGTTGCACCGCTTCGCCAGAATTATTGCCCCACGCATTGCGCTCATAAGTAATCACAGCCGCCATCTTTTGCGGGCTAAGTTGACTACTAAATGCCTGCATTGCGGTACCTGGTTTTCCGTGCATAACGATATCGATATGTCCGCTAACCGGTCCAGTAACAACAGGGCTGCCAATAAGTGAAGGGAAAGCGCCTGGTAAACCAGCGCCAGTGGCTTGGTGACATGCAGCACATGTCGTAGCATAAACCTGCTCACCTTCAGCAATTAATTGCTCCAAGGTTAACGTGGGCAGATCCTCTGGTACAACAGCTTCTGCTACGGCTTCGACAGCTTGATTGGCTTTGTCGGTAACCGCATCGGTAATGTCAGTTGTCGTTGCTGCAATAGTATTTGCTGCATCGGTTACTGCTTTACTTGGTTCGGTGCTTGCCTCGTTACTGCCTAAAAAGTTTCCTATATCAGCAGCTTGAACAACATCACCGCTATTATTGCCCCACGCATTACGCTCAAAGGTAATTACTGCGGCAATTTCTAGGGCGCTAAGTTGCTTTGCAAAGGCTTGCATTGCAGTACCTGGTTTACCGTTTAAGACGATATTCAGGTGATCGTTAACAGGGCCTTTTATGATAGGGCTGCCAATTAATGATGGGAATACACCAGGAAGACCCGCACCATTGGGTTGATGACAAGCGGCGCACCTAGCAATATAGATTTGCTCACCTTGTGAGGTTAGCTCCTCAAGAGACAAGGTTTTAGACATTGATGCCGCAGCGGCTGTAGCTGCATTGCTTGCTAGTTTTTTTTGCTCTACTAACCAATTATCAAAATCGGCCTCCGATAATGCTTGCACCACAATCGGCATGAAACCATGGTCTTTACCGCATAGCTCGGCACATTGGCCGCGATACGTTCCAGGCTTATCAATACGAGTCCAGGCTTCGTTGATAAAGCCTGGATTGGCATCTTTTTTAACGGCAAACGCGGGCACCCACCATGAATGGATAACATCATCAGATGTCATCAAGAAGCGCACTTTTTGGTTAATGGGCAGTACTAATGGCTTATCGACTTCAAGGAGGTAATGCTCGCCTTTGGCCTCACTGCCATCAATTTGTGCTCTGGGAGTGGATAATGTGCTGTAAAATTCGATGTCTTTATCAAAATAGCTGTAATGCCACTTCCACTGCGACCCGGTAATTTTTATGGTGAGATCAGCATCACTGGGATCTTCCATAGCAATCAAGGTTTTGGTGGCTGGAATAGCCATGCCGATTAAGATGATGAAAGGGATGACGGTCCAAGCAATTTCCACTTTGGTACTTTCGTGAAAATTGGCCGCGACAGCGCCTTTTGATTTGCGGTGATAAATCATTGAGTAAATCATGATCCCAAACACCACTAACCCAATTGCACAACAGATGTAAAGAATCGTCATGTGGAGGTCATAAACCTTGCCACTGATATCTGTCACGCCTTGAGTCATGTTGAGGGGCATTTCTGATGCCCCAAGCGGAAGTGCTACAAACACCACCAGTAAACAATACAACCATTGCTTCACAAGACTACTCCTCTGCTAATTGCAAATAGCAACTACAAAGAAGAGTCACACAGTAATTCTCTGCTCTATGCAAACTCTTCGGTTCCCGAAAAAAGTTTGATGACCTCAAAGTACTTTGGTGGCTGTAAACAGACGGTCTACGGTTTTATTGTTAGCTGTGCACCACGCTTGTACCTACTACTGAACTTATCAATTTTGATTTGGCTCATTTGTCTGAAAGTAATCTTGATTACTGCCATTCACGTCCAATTAAAGATAAAAATGTTTCATCCTTGTTAACCACATTACTTGTAGATTAAACATTGATCAAGATCACTTTGTTGGCTAATAGGCTGAAAAAAGATGAAAAAAAACCCTGAATTCAATACAGGGCTTGGTAATGAAGGGTTCGTGCTTAGTGAAATGAGCAAAAATTACTTGTTCCATTTGTTAAAGTAGGGCTAACAAGTTGATGTTTGTGAGGTAAGTGAGCATTCACATCTTCAATTACCACCCCTAATGCACGTGCACTTTTGGCGACAATTTCTAAACGGCGACTATCGCGAGCATCAAGTGAGCTTGTCCAAGTTACTACTGCGCTCGATGTACCGCTAGTGAGCGCTTTCTCCATGGCCCATAATGTTTCGACTTCATCTTTGGTGTGCACCAGTAAAATGCGATCCATTCTTACACCAGCACTTGCCAGCATATGTTTATAGCCAATATGGGGCGGACTAATTAACACAATCCATCTGCCTTGCTGGCTCAATATCGCTAACTTGCTGCACAATTGGCTCAGTTCAGCCTCACCTTGAGTGACAGTTTGTAATGTTTGAATGGTTTGGGTGCCATGCAGTTCTGTTTCAGTTAAATCTACCCATAAGCCCGGGTGGCGTGGCGCGATGCCCATTAGTTTGTTCATAACCAATCTCCATTACGGATAACGCCAACGGCAAGCCCTTCGATGGTTAGGCTTTGGCAACTTAAATCTACTTTTATTGGATTGTAATCTTCATTTTCGGCATGCAGATAAATCACATTACCTTTTTGTTCAAATCGTTTTACGGTGACGTCATCATCAACACGTGCCACAACAACCTGGCCATTACGTGCTTGCTGCATTTTATGTACAGCGAGTAAGTCGCCTTCTAAAATGCCGATGTTTTTCATGCTGTCACCACGCACTCGCAATAAAAAATCTGCGGCGGGCTTAAACATGTTTGGATCGACTTGATAGTATTGCTCTACATGCTCTTGAGCCAAAATTGGTTCACCAGCAGCAACCTGCCCAATGAGTGGCAGACCGGTTTCAACCTGTTCTTCATGAGGTAAACGAATGCCTCTTGAAGTACCAGGCATGATCTCGATAAAGCCTTTTTTGGCTAATGCTTTTAAATGCTCTTCGGCGGCATTAGCACTTTTAAAGCCAAGACGATTCGCAATTTCAGCACGAGTGGGTGGCATACCTGTTTCGGCGATATTGTTTTTAATTAAGTCTAAAATTTCTGCTTGGCGCGGCGTTAACGGTCTCATGATGATTCCTGTCTTTTTATACAGTGACTGTCATTATATACAGTGTTTGTGTTCGCGCAAGTATTAACCAACTATTTTTTGTATTTTGTTGATTAAGTATCACTCAACAATATGTTTTAATTAACTATTACTAATGTTCTGTCTTATGTTATTTCTGATAGTGAGAGCTTAAACGTAAAGATAGATCGGTCTGATAGTGTAAGCAGGGTGGTTTCTGGTATCCTATACGACAATATTACAGTGGCTTATGTTGCGAAAATAACCATGTCAAAACCAGATTCAATATTTTTACGAGCATTAAGATGGATTCAAAAGTGGATGGTACAGACCATTGTGGTCCCTCACGATCCTTTTGATGACCTCAATATAGATCCAACTAAACCTTTGGTTTATTTAATGAAAACGGAATCTATTAGCGATATTGCCGCGTTGAGCGAAATCACCGAGGGCTTTGGTCTGCCCAGTCCTTATGAGCCATTACAGCTTGATGGCTTAACCGTGCCTCGTGTGGTCTGTTTAGAGGGCCGCAAGCCACTATTTGGTAAACGTGAAAGTGGTGACAAATTCCTTAATTATTTTACCAGTTTATTGTCACTTCATAGTGAGAGCCCTGAATTAGATATACAGTTGGTTCCTGTTTGCCTTTATTGGGGACGTACCCCAGGTAAAGAAGAAGACAGCATGAAAGCTGCTGTATTTGAACGTGAAAACCCTACGTGGTTACGTAAATGGTTAATGATTTTATTTTTAGGACGCCATAATTTCGTCCAGTTTTCTAATGCATTATCGCTTCGTCATATGGCCGATGAACATGGTACTGATAAAAGAATTGCTCACAAATTAACCCGAGTCGCCCGTGTGCATTTCCGCCGTCAACGCAAAGTGATGACGGGGCCACAATTACCGAATCGACAAGCGTTGTTTGCCTCTTTATTAAAATCAGAATCTATCAAAAAAGCCATTGAAGAAGAGTCTGCAAATAAGAAAGTAACAGTCGAGAAAGCACGTGAAACCGCCATTGAATACCTTGATGAAATTGCCGCCGACTATTCTGATAGTTTGGTGCGTATTGCCGAACGTTTCCTGACTTGGTTATGGAACAAATTATACAGTGGCATCAATATCAAAGGTGCCGAGCAAGTAAGACAGTTACATCATGATGGCCATGAAATTGTTTACGTTCCTTGCCATCGTAGCCATATGGATTACTTGCTACTGTCGTATATTTTGTATTATCAGGGCATGGTTCCGCCGCACATTGCTGCCGGTATTAACCTTAATTTTTGGCCAGCAGGGCCGATGTTCCGCCGTGGTGGGGCATTCTTTATCCGTCGTAGTTTTAATGGTAATAAACTTTATACCGCAGTATTTCGTGAATATTTAGATCAGTTATTTGCTAAGGGTTATGCGGTCGAGTATTTCACTGAAGGAGGTCGTTCGCGTACAGGACGTTTGCTAGCGCCTAAAACCGGTATGTTGGCTATGACAATTAACAGTGTGCTACGTGGGATAGAGCGCCCAGTAACCTTAGTACCCGTGTATTTAGGTTATGACCATGTGATGGAAGTGGCGACGTACCACAAAGAATTAAGCGGTAAGAAAAAGAAAAAAGAATCTGTATGGCAGGTATTTGGTGCTATTCGTAAGTTAGGCAATTTTGGCCAAGGTTATGTGAATTTTGGTGAGCCGATTAATTTACAACAGTTCTTAAATCAGCAGGCGCCAGAGTGGCGTGATGAGCTAGCTAAAGATCCTGACCAAAAACCATCTTGGTTTACGCCCTCAGTTAATTTGTTAGCTAACCGCGTAATGACTAATATTAATGGAGCGGCCGCAGCCAGTTCAGTAACATTGACTAGTTTAGTGTTATTAGCGTCAGAGCAAAATGCGTTAGAAAGAAGCCAGTTAGAACGTCAGCTTGATTTGTATTTAGCCTTACTTAAAACAGTGCCTTATACCGATTATACCTCTGTGGCCGAAGGTAATGGCAAGTCAATTATTGATCACTGTCTGTCGTTAAATAAGTTTGTTAGTACCAAAGACCTTATTGGTGAAATTATTTCAGTTGATGAAAAAATTGCCATCACCATGAGTTATTACCGTAATAATATTATTCATTTGATGGCGTTGCCGTCATTAATTGCCAGTTGTTTAGTGCATTATGACGTGTGCGATCGCCAGCGAATTCATGGCATTGTAATGGACTTTTATCCATTACTTAAAGCTGAGCTATTTATGAGCATTGATGATGTGCCTCAACATGTGGATAGCATTTTAGATTTCATGGTTGAACAAGGTTTACTGACCGGTAGCGATCAGTTTGAGATAACGCCTCGTCATATTACCCAAGTGTTACTGCTTGCTGAAACTATCAGTGAAACGTTGCAACGTTATGCGATTATCTTCAATTTACTCGCAATAAAACCTGATCTTGAGCGCTCAGAACTGGAACGCGATAGCCATTTGTTAGCCCAACGATTAGGCGCGCTGCATGGCATTACCGCACCAGAATTTTATGACAAAAAATTATATAATACCCTGAGTGTGAAACTGAAAGAATTGGGTTATTTATGCAGCGACGAACATCGTGCTGAAGTGATCAGAATTCGTGATAACGCTAATAAATTACTCAGCTCTTTAGTAAGACAAACCATTGTTGATAGTGTGGAAGCGGAGCACGGACAATAATGGCTAATCATATGAATGCTGCCAAGCATCGTACCAGCGGTAAATCTGTATTGGGTGGGGCGATGATTATTGCCGGAACCACTGTGGGTGCGGGCATGTTTTCGTTACCCGTTGTTGGTGCTGGAATGTGGTTTGGCTATTCTATCGCGATGTTGCTCGGCGTTTGGTTTTGCATGCTAATGTCGGGTTTATTGTTATTAGAAGCCAATTTGCATTTTGAACCAGGCGACAGTTTTGACACCTTAACTCGGGTGACTCTTGGGCAGTTCTGGCGGGTGATTAACGGCGTTTCGATTGCGTTTGTGTTATATATTTTAACCTATGCTTACATAAGTGGTGGTGGTTCGATTGTGAATCACAGTCTGTCAGCATTGGGCGTGAGCCTACCCCAGAGTGTGGCCGGATTGGTGTTTGCGGTAGTCTTGGCTTTGGTGGTATTTATTAGTACTAAAGCGGTCGACCGTATCACCACAATCATGCTTGGTGGCATGGTGATTACTTTCTTTTTGGCTATCGGTAACTTACTAATCGACATTGATACCATAAAGCTAGTATCGCCTGATGGTGAATCGCGTTACCTGCCTTATTTACTTGCCGCTATCCCTTTTGGATTGGCCAGTTTTGGTTATCACGGTAATGTGCCAAGTTTAGTCAAATATTATGGTAAAGATGCCAAAACCATCGTTAAGGCGATTATTACCGGAACCACTATCGCATTGGTGATTTATATATGTTGGTTAGTGGCAACGATGGGTAATATTCAACGAAGCCAGTTTGCCGATATTATTGCTCAAGGTGGCAATATAGGTGTGTTAGTGGGTGCGTTGTCTGGGGTTATTGCCAGCCAATGGCTGGATAACATGTTAACCCTATTTGCTAATCTTGCCGTCGCCTCATCATTTTTAGGTGTGACACTAGGCTTGTTCGATTACCTTGCTGATTTATTTGGGTTTGACGACTCGCGCTCAGGACGAATTAAAACGGCAACGGTCACGTTTGTACCGCCAACAATCCTTGGTTTGTTATTTCCGAATGGATTTATTTTAGCGATTGGTTTTGCTGCGCTAGCTGCCACTATTTGGGCTGTTATTGTACCAGCGTTATTAGCCTATAAAGTAAGACAACAATATCCTGACTCAAAGGGATTTAAAGTCCCTGGTGGAACCCCGTTAATTGCTATTGTGGTGTTGTTTGGGGTTATCACTGCTACATGTCATTTGCTGGCCATGGCCGATATATTGCCGGTGTTTAAATAGACGCAAAAATTCCGGTGAAACAACTTTTAGCCTAAAAGCCTTCGTTTGAAGGCTTTTTGCTTTTCTGCTGATATCGACTTAACTTATGAGACAAGTTTTATGTTGGCCATATCAAGGCAACTATTTTATAGAGGATTAAGATAATGCAGGTACAACAGTATCAACAAGGACAGCCTTGCTGGATTGAATTAGCAACTCATGATTGGGCGGCAGGTAAAGCATTTTATCAGGCGCTATTTGGCTGGGGAGCAGATGATATGCCTATGCCAGAAGGGCATTATACTATGCTGCAAATCGACGGTGATGACATTGCGGCAATGTACCCAATGCCAGCAGAAATGGAAGCCTTACCGACTCATTGGACAATTTATTTTGCGGTCGATGATGTTGATGCTACCTCTAAGGTTGTGACTCAAGCTGGAGGTGAGATTATTGCTGGGCCACATTCTGTTGGAGATGCTGGCCGTATGGCGCTATGCACAGATCCAGAAGGCTGTCGATTTGCATTATGGCAAGGCCAAGACCATATTGGCATTAAGCGATCGCAAGAATCAAATACCCTATGTTGGGTTGAGCTTGCTTGTCGTGATACCGCTGCGGCGAAACAGTTTTATAGCCAAGTATTAGGTTACCAAACTCAGCTTAATGATGTGGCTGATTTTGAATACACCGAATGGTATGCGGATGAACAAGCCATTGGCGGAATGATGGAAATGACTGCAGAATGGGGTGATACTCTTGCCCACTGGATGAGTTACTTTGCCGTTGATGACTGTGATGTATCAGTGACTAAAGCACAAACCTTGGGAGCTACTGTTTGTGTGCCAGCAACCAATATTCCTAACGTAGGCCGTTTTTCAGTACTCAATGATCCACAAGGTGGGGTTTTTTCAATTATTGCGTTATTTGCTGCGGAATAAATAAATTTGAAAATTATATTTTTACATAATGAATGTTGATTATTTATATTCGTGTGTTGCCGATTAAAGCTAGAGTATCATTTAATGTAGAGTGCCGATTTAAGATAGAAGGGCGATTGAACCTTGATTATTAAGTGATGTCATATTGAGTTGTTGGAAAAATGTTACTGTTAGTAGAGTGTTACTATTAGTTGTTGGTAAGAGTTAGTGTATTTAAACAAGGATGAGTGAATGACACAGGAAAACACCCAAATCACATTAGCCAGTATTCATCGCAGTATGTTGTTAGTGGCACTGATCGATTTTCCTGGCACGATATTATTTGGTCTTGGGCTCTACGGTATCCTTGTAGGGTTTGACCAAGATTTCTTGCCTATGTTAGCCAACCCTTTGATCATTATTATTATGTTGATTATCGGTGCGATTATTATGCTATGGGGGATTATCCGCATGATGCTGCTTGCGCGTCAAAAACAAGGAATATTACAACAATGAAAAAACGGATAATCCAATTAAGCTTGTTATCTAGCTTAGTGATACTTACGGGATGCCGTGGTACCGATATCATCAATATTGGTAATAATATTGGCAATGCAGATGACAATAAAAATGACACAGATTACATGATACTGAATGTCCCTAGGGCAATTTTAGCCAGCGATCCATGCAAATATGGGCATCCTGACGATATTGCGGCTTGCCGTAAAAAGAAACAAGATGAAGCCGACCAACTTAATGAATCACTTAAGCGTAAATAACATTGTGATTAGCATATAAAAATCCCAAGCGATTAATCGTTTGGGATTTTTTATTTATAGAGATAAAAAGTAAATAAATTTAAGTGAATTATTGCTTGGGCAACTTGCGGCCGTATATGAGTAAGTAAATTGCTGGGATAACAAATAGCGACAGTAGCGGCGCCGTGACCATACCGCCGACCATTGGTGCAGCAATTTTTTGCATCACTTCATTACCCGTACCGCTGCCCCACATGATCGGCAGTAAACCAAAAAATATGGTAGCGACGGTCATGGCTTTAGGGCGAATTCGCATCACTGCCCCTTCCACTAATGCAGCCGTTAAATCCGCTTTACTGTGGTAGTTGTCGGCTTCTTTATAGGCCTTAATACTATTATTAAGGTACACCTGCATCACTACGCCAAACTCTGCGGCAACCCCAGCTAAGGCAATCATGCCGACAGATACGGCAACTGAAAAATTAAAGTCCAGCCCATAAAGTAACCATGCACTACCCACCAATGAGAAAGGTAAACTTAACATGATCACCGATGCTTGTATTACTGAATTGAAAGTCATCATCAGCAACATAAAAATCACCGCGATCATTAATGGGATCACCATTTTCATTTTGGCGTCTACGCGTTGCATATACTCGTATTGTCCAGCAAAACTATAGTTGTAGCGTGGAGGAAGAGTGATTTGTTGTTTAAGTGCCTTTTCTGCTGCAACGATATATTCACCGATAGAAATGTCTTTTAGATCGACAAACACCCACGAGATAAGGCGACCATTTTCACTGGCTAGCATGGGGGCGCCATCGGTGATTTTCAGTTCGGCTAAATAACTTAACGGTAAGTACTTACCCGTTTTAGTCAGAACTGGTAAATTTCTGAGCTTCTCGATGTTGTCACGTAGCTCTCGCGGGTAACGGATATTGATTGGATAGCGTTCTTGACCTTGTATTGATTCACCAACGGTCATGCCGCCAATGGCAATTTTTACCACATCTTGGATATCTTTTAAGGTCATGCCATAACGTGCAGCATTTTTAAGGTCTGGTGTGATATCAATATAGCGGCCGCCGCTACTGCGCTGTGAAAATGCCGACTCAGTTCCCGGTAATTGGTTTACTACCGCTTCTATTTCTGCACCAATACGTTGTAGTTCTTCAACATTTGCGCCCGATATTTTTATGCCGACAGGGGTTCTCACGCCGGTAGATAGCATATCGATACGGGTTTTAATCGGTTGCACCCAAGCATTGGTCATCCCTGGTATACGCACGGTTTTTTGCAGTTCAGCAATAATGCTCTCTAAGGTTACGCCTTCACGCCATTCGCCAGGCGGTTTGAGCATGATGGTGGTTTCTAGCATTGTTAGCGGCGCAGGGTCTGTTGCTGTCATGGCCCGGCCCACTTTGCCAAATACTCGTTTCACTTCGGGTACTGTTTTTATCAGTCGGTCAGTTTGTTGCAATATTTCTGCTGCTTTGCCTGCACTTACACTGGGTAGCGTGGTGGGCATATAAAGTAGGTCACCTTCTTCTAAGGTGGGCATAAACTCTGAGCCCATTTGGCTTAATGGGTAGTAAGCACTGAATAGCACAATGATGGCTAATCCGATGGTGATTTTAGGAAAATGCAGTACCCATTTT
Source organism: Shewanella sp. Arc9-LZ (assembly GCF_010092445.1). Classification (NCBI taxonomy): domain Bacteria; kingdom Pseudomonadati; phylum Pseudomonadota; class Gammaproteobacteria; order Alteromonadales; family Shewanellaceae; genus Shewanella; species Shewanella sp. Arc9-LZ. The sequence continues at coordinate 304,023 of NZ_CP048031.1, forward strand.
AACAATGGTTGGTATATGGCAATTAATACTCGGCTAATGGGGTTCTTACGCTCATCAGGGATTTTTCCGCGGACAAAATAACCCATTAACACCGGAATTAAGGTGATTGCTAAAATGGCAGATGCCGCCATAGCAAAGGTTTTGGTAAAGGCTAGCGGGTGGAATAAACGCCCTTCTTGCGCTTCAAGGGCAAATACCGGCGTAAAGCTTAAAGTGATAATCAACAAGCTGAAAAATAATGCAGGGCCGACCTCGATAGAGGCTTCTCTGACGAGTTGCCAATGGTCTTCTCCCTCAGGAGCTTTACCGTGTTTTTGGCGATAATGTTCCAAATGTTTATGGGTATTTTCGACCATCACAATTGACGCATCAACCACCGCTCCTATGGCAATGGCAATGCCGCCTAAGCTCATAATATTGGCATTGACTCCAATGATATTCATGGCGATAAAGCTGACTAAAATCGAAATAGGTAAGGTGATTATCGCGACTAACGTTGAGCGTGCATGCAGTAAAAATAGTAGGCAAATAAGTCCGACAACCAGCATTTCTTCTAGCACTTTATGCTTAAGGTTATCGACTGAGCGTAAGATTAACTCTGAGCGATCATAAGTGGTGACTAATTCGACCCCATCAGGTAATCCATTACTGATCTCCTTGAGTTTTTGCTTAACATTATTAATGGTTTCAAGAGCATTTTCACCATAGCGCATCACCACAATACCGCCGACAACTTCGCCTTTGCCATCGAGTTCAGCAATACCACGACGCGCCGCAGGGCCAGTTCGTAGTTGGGCAACGTCTTTCATTAATACTGGTGTGCCAGTTTCAGATAAAATGCCCAGTGGGATTTCAGCAAAGTCGGCAATGGTTTGGCGATAACCACTTGAAGTGATCATGTATTCTGCTTCGGCCATTTCAATCACCGAGCCGCCTGTCGAGCTATTGGAATTATCTAAGGCGTTTTTAATGGTCATTAAGTCGATTTTATACAGTGCTAGCTTATGTGGGTCGACGACCACTTGATATGTTTGTTCCATCCCGCCAACGGTGGCAACTTCTGATACTCCGGCAACACTTTGTAATTCTAGTTTTAAAAACCAATCTTGTAATGAACGCAGTTGGGCTAAATCATACTGTCCATTGCGATCGACTAAGGCATATTGGAAAATCCAACCCACTCCCGATGCATCTGGGCCAATACTGGGTGTAACACCGGCTGGCAGTTGGTCTTGTGTTTGCGATAAATATTCAAGCACCCGTGAACGCGCCCAATAGATATCGGTGCCATCTTCAAAAATGACATACACAAACGAGTCACCAAACATTGAAAAGCCACGTACTGTTTTGGCTCCCGGCACGGCCAGCATGGCCGATGACAATGGATAGGTAATTTGGTCTTCAACTAATTGCGGTGCCTGGCCTGGGTAAGAGGTTTTTACAATAACTTGTACGTCTGATAAATCAGGTAGCGCGTCCAGTGGGGTCATGCGCATGGCTTGATAACCCACTAACGCGATAACGGCCGTGAGTATCAACACCATAACGCGTTGCTTTATTGAAGCACTGATAATTTTTGCTAACATTGTCGTGCTCCTTAGTGCTGGTGAGCATCGGTAGTGGTTGATTCTTTGGTCGTTGGCGCATTACTTAAACGCTGTAAACTGCCTTGAATACTGGCTTCTGAGTCCAATAAGAACTGCCCTGAAATAACCACTTTGTCATGTTCATTCAGTCCTTCTAAGATTTCGGCTCTACCGTCTGCCATCATACCAATTTTGACTGGCACGGAAGCAAAGCTGGTATCACTGCGTTGCACCACCACACGGTTTTCACGTCCGGTAAGGATCAATGCTTCAGTTGGTACAGTGAGCACATTATTCTTAGGCAGACCAAATAAGGTCACATCAACTAAACTGCCTGGTCTGAGTTTGTCGTTATGATTGTTAAGCTTGATCCGCACCCGCATCGCTCGGGTGACAGGGTCTAATTCTGGGTAGATATAGTCAATTGTCGAGTCAATATCAAACAGCCCTTGTGCTGCAGCGCTAACAGTGACTTTACGGCCTTGTTGTAGCCAGCTTTGTTCATTTTCAAATACATCAGCAATGACCCATACACTGTCTAAATTAACGATTTCAAACAAGGTATCTCCAGGCTGAATATACATGCCATCACGCACGGTTAGCTTACTGATAAAGCCATCTTGTGGGGCATAAAAAGGCACTTTAAAAATGGTTTCACCGGTTTTTTCTAAACGATCAATTATCGAGGTATCGACGCCAAGCAACTCTAAGCGTTTACGTGCTTTAAGTAATAAACTGCTACCTCGTTTTTTATCTTGCAAAAGGTAGTCTTGAGCTTGGGAATAGTCGTCTTGGGCATTGACGAGTTCGGGCGAGTAAAGCTCATATAAAAGTTGGCCCTTTTTTATCTGTTGTCCCACGTTATTTACCGTGAGCGTTTCGATCCATCCGGTTGCGCGTGTATGCACATGGCCAATCGCATTTTCATTATATTGCACTGTGCCTATGGTATTCACTTGGCGCGACAAATTGGTTTTTTCAACTACATGGCTTCGCATACCCAAAGCTTGTTGCATCCCGCCAGAAACACCGACAACAATTTCTTGGCTTGCATCGGTAACGGTGACTTTCTCTAGGTTCATCCCGCAAATAGGGCAGGTACCAGGAGCATCGGACACTACATGTGGATGCATTGGACAGACATATTTTACATTGGTGCTATCGCTCTGATTTGCTGTCGGCACTAATGTAGGTTTAGGTTGGCTAAACACCTTATCTGCTTGGCTTTGTTTTACAGGAGTCGCACTTTGCATGTTTGCCATTGGATCTTGAGTGCCGTCAACGGTGGACTCTTCTTCCTCCTCTTTGACGACGAGAAACATATTACAGATGGGGCAGGTTCCCTCTTTATCACTGATCACTTCAGGGTGCATCGGGCAAGTATAGGTTTTACTGGCTTGTGACTGATGCTGAGCATGATCGTGCTCTGCGCCATAAGCGACAGGTGATGTGAAAGCCGCGGGGATCATTACCCCAACAAACGCGCCTAATAGCACACTAGAAAGTGGGAATTTTTTCATAACAACCTCGATATTCATCATGACAATACTGACGATTGCCATGATGATAAACGCTAAAAACAATAATGTTGAATGTGCTCAACACACAAGAATGATCAATTAAACTTGTCTGCTAGGCTTGGTTCTTTTGGAATAGCGCCATGCATGTTAGCCATCGGATGTTGAGTGTCGCCAGCACTGGACTCTTGTTGCTCATCTTTGACGACGAGAAACATATTACAGACGGGACAGCGCCCCTCTTTATCGCTGATCACTTCAGGGTGCATCGGGCAGGTATAGGTTTTACTGGCTTGCGACTGATGCTGGGCATGATCGTGCTCTGCGCCATAAGCAACCGTTGATGTCAGAGCTGCGGGGATGATGACCCCAACGAATGCGCTTAATAGCACATTAAAAAATGGCAATTTTTTCATAATAACCTCGATATTCATCATGACAATACTGATAATCGGCATGATGATAAACGCTAAAAACAATAGTATTGAATGTGCTTAATGCACAAGAATGATCAATTGAATTAAGCGATAGGAGGGCGAAACGCAGGAGGGAATGCGATTGACACATGGTTAACAACCATCGCAAGCGGTGCAGAGTAAACGGGAATACTGGTCGTTGCCAATGGAATATCAATTAGGTTGGCAGTAAACGAAATAGTCAAACAGTGGTTACAATCCAAGCTGCAAAATCCGGAACCATTACAACAGCTGGTTTGCGGTAACTTTGCGGCAATAGGTTCATCCATATCATTGACGATATTTTGCATATTATCGTGGCAATTCTTCATTGCCTTATGCGACATGGCTGATGTGGTGTTGGTTGTTTTGTCGGTTTGAGCGGACATTGCTTGAGCCATTTCTGCATGGGCCATTGGCACCATCAAACTGTCATTAGTCAGCAACCCCTGTCCGACAAGTGCGAACAAAGTGATTACGATGATCCAATAGTTTGACTGCTTTGCTCTCATTTAGCCTTAACCAAGTCGTTTATTAGGGGTTAGCTTAACAGACCTTTACTTAAGTAAAAATCTTTCAAGTAATAACAGATTAAATTTATTAATCTGAAAATGATGATAACGCTTTTATGATCAGTATCGTGTGATACACATTCCATTTCATTAATTTAGGGTCAACTTACGTTTAAATCGCCATTATTTGCGCTTTAGTTTGGGCCGATACCTGTTGCGCTTAAGCATATCAATCACCCAAATTAATCCACTAAAGGTTAACCATAACGTTATAAACGCAAAAATCTTGATAGGGATGTTATTAAAGCTGCCTTCACTGGTGTAATCCATAAAGTGCAACATAAAAAATATATCGGCTAAACGTGTATGTTCATCACTGTGGCCGACGAGTCGACCCGACTGTGCTTCAATATAAACACTGGTGCCAATATTATCGGCGAAATTTATCTGCCAAGTGTCATTGCGCTGTTTTGGAAAGTCGTCCAATGGCGGAGTGAGTAAGAGAGTTGAACTTATTACAGCCTCTCCAGAGTAAGATGCTTTGGCCAACCGTTGCGCCATTGTGGTATTAATTATTACTTGGTTACCGTCATAAGCATCAACCAAGGTGTAGTCATTGTTAAGATGATTGTATAAGCCTTTTTCATGGGTTAATAGGTAGTAAGGTTTATCTAATAAAGTAATGATGTTAAGCGATACGCTAGGTTTAAAGGCGGCCAGAATAGTGCTAGGTTCACGCAAACGATGAGTCTCTATTACCACTTCAGTGTGAGTGTCGTTAAGGTGGGTAAGTCCTTGGGCTTTATTGTGATCCATAAGATTAAAATACAGCCCGCTGATTAACCAAAGGAGTAACTGAACCCCTACAATGACTGATGCCCATTTATGCAGTTTTCTGACCCAAAACATTAGGTAACCCCACCGTGTTTACGCTTGCTGAACATAGGTTTGCGTTTGTTTTTAGTACGACGTAATACTCTGAAATACACTAATATTAACCCGCTAACGGTAGCTAAAGTTGAGGACAATGCTATCCAGAATAATAATTGATTATCGATTTCTTCAGCATCGCCATAATCCATCACATGAAAACGAAACACCCAGTCGAATAAACGCCAAAATGCATGGCGCTTGCCTACTACTAATCCACTGTCAGCTGAGATATAAAGTGATGGTGCGGAAAAGTGGTCGAAATTAATTCGCCACGCCGGTAAGTGACGAGCACTGAGTTCAAAAGGTGGGTTATCGGTCAGTAAACTCACCTTGGTAATGGGCTCATTACCAAGGTAATAATATTGCGCTAATGCTATGGCTGCCGTTTGATTAAGTGGCGATAAACGTTCACCTGTTTGCGCATTTAGCAGTACCTGCTGAGTCGATTTTATGGTCGCATTTATAGTCGTATTTATGGCCGGGATAGAGAAGCGGTATACGTCTTGTTGCATCAGTTTACCGACACTTATTTGCTCTGCTTCAGGATAAGTTTGTAACAGTTTTGCCAATGAATACTGCATTTTATCGGGATTGATTTTTGTTTGGGGGTTACTGATGAGCGAATCCCCATGAATATAGTCAATATGCATAAACACCATATATGTTCCAGTTACTGACCAAATCACAAACTGTAGCCCGAGAAACAGCATCAACCATTTATGGAGTGTTCTTGCGGTTTTATGCATTCAAATTAACCTTATTATTTTTATTATTTTTATTATTGGTTTAGTTAGAAAGTGTTTTAGGCTAGTAAATCAAGCTATAAATGAACATCGAGATACCATTATCTGTTAAGTGACTCATAGTTTGCAGCAATTTATGTTAATCGTGAAGTTAAAGAAGAGCTGTCAACGGACGCCAATAGCATTACTAGCATTAATAGCATCACTAGCTGCAATTAGTGGCTAACAATGCGATGCCTGCAATGGAGTCGCATCACACTCAACATTAGTCGTCAGCGCTAACGCCGAATCAATTAGCGTGCAGTGAGTGATTGTTTCACTAATATTTGGCAGGAGATAAATGTTATCTCCTGCATTTATCTACCACCGCTGTTGTTAATTTTTGCTCTTCAGTGTTATTCGCTACTAGTGAAGGGCGAAGGCTAATACTTAAATTCAAAATCAAATTTAAAATCAAATTTAAAATCAAATTTAAAATCAAATTTAAAATCAAATTTAAAATCAAATTTAAAATCAAATTTAAAATCAAAAACAAATTTGGACACTGACAAGTTCACTCTTTTACTCAACGTTATCTTTATTGGCCACTTCGTTGACCTGATCCAGTAATTGATCATTATTTCGGTACGGCATGTGCAAAAGTCGAGATCTAGCTCGCATTTTAGACATATTTTAGATAAACAATTCTCAAAATGGCGACTAAAATCAATTTTATAATTTCGAATAATCCTAAACTAGACTTATAAATATTAGAAATTCCTTTTTTGCTATTACGGAGATTGAACAATGAACTGGCGTGCACTATTTAAACCAAGCGCGAAGTACTCGATTATTGCCCTTATTGTGGTTGGTGTAATTGTGGGTGTCGTAGGTTATTTCGCAACACAACAAACTTTACATGCAACAAGTAGCGATGCTTTTTGTATGACATGTCACCGTGACCACTCGTTAAGAGAAGAGGTTATGGCGTCAGCCCATGGTGGTGGTAGAGCAGGTGTCACAGTACAATGTCAAGATTGTCACTTACCACATGGCCCATTTGATTATTTAGTTAAAAAAATCATTGTTTCTAAGGACATTATTGGCTTGATGACCATTGATGGCTTTATGACGCAAGAATGGTTAGATGAAAACCGTAAAGAACAAGCTGATTTAGCATTAGAATACTTCCGCAGTAATGATTCGGCTAACTGTCAGCATTGCCACACTCGTATTTATGAAGATCAGCCTGATACGATGAAGAAAATGGCCGTAAGAATGCACAGTATGAACTTTAAAAAAGCACCAGAAGACAGAAAGACCTGTGTCGATTGTCATAAAGGTGTCGCGCATCCTTACCCTAAAAAGTAATGTGCCGATGTTGTTAACTAAAAAACCTCGTTAAATAACGAGGTTTTTTTATGCCAATGTCTCAGATAATCGTCATTTTTATTATTTGTTGCTGCGGTTAACAAGCGGGCTAGCGTACTGTGAATGATGTTGCTCAAATAGTGCAAATACTCCCCACAGCAAAATCGCCCGATAATGTGCCGCAGGTATACTGTTTCGGAAATTTTTTAAGCGTGTGAGTAGCACAAATAACATGTGCATTGCCGCGGTTATAAAGGCAAACGTATTAATAAACAGCGATACATCAGGGCTGAAAATAAACAAGCCGTAAGCCACCAAACACCACATCGACAAAGTGGCCGTTTTACCAATTAGTATAATATCGTGTATTGATATAGGCATTAACTTAATCTGCCGATAATTCGGTATTGTTCGACTGATATTGGTACAGTCGATAACATACTTGACCTGCCTTTTTTTCTTTTAAGGCAACCCAGGTTGCTGGCACATTGACTGAGGTTAATTCTGATTCGGTTTCGAGATAAATTTGTGCATTGGGGTTTAACCATTGATGTTGCATCAATAACTCAATGGTTTTGTTTACTAAATCTTTACGAAATGGTGGATCGATAAACACAATATCAAAACCACTGGGTGTGCCTTTAGCAAGCACTTGTAAACTGTCGGCATTAATAACCTGTGCATTTTGACATTGCAGGGTGGCAAGGTTTTGTTTCAACTGATTAGCAGCATTTTTTTGCAGTTCAATTATGGTAGCAAAACTGGCATAACGGGATAAAGCTTCAAGGCATAAAGCACCGCTGCCGGCAAAGCAATCGAGTACTCTGGCACCACGGATATCGTTGGCAAGCCAATTAAATAAGGTCTCGCGGACGCGATCAGTTGTTGGGCGTAAACCTTCAAGATCATGGATCGGTAGCTTACGAGATCGCCATTGACCTGAAATAATCCGCACCTGACCGCTGCTGGTATTTTTTTTAGCCATCTCACCCTCGTGATTTTGCCTGAACAAAGAAAATAGAAAGTGGTAGACTATGCCACAATCTGAACCGCCGTTATTTTATATCAAACTTGTGATTAAATGTGAGTATTCATCATTTTACTGGTTAGAGATGCAACAAACGGCTTCAACTGAATTTTTAAGCATATAAATACTGGTAGCAAACATGGCAAAGAAAGGTTTTTTTTCCTGGTTTCGTAAAGATAAGCCCGTCCCTGAAGTTGAAGAACAGCAACAACTCGATATTGATGCGGAAAATGAAGTTGCAACAGAGTCTGCTGACCAAACCCAACAAGCTGAGCTGCAAAAGCAAACTGAAGCAACAGCGCGTCTAGATGTTGAGCGTTTTGAGCAAGAACGTCTCGAAAGCGAACGCGCAGAACAAGCGCATATCGACACTGGGCGTATTGCCGCGGATAAGTTAGCTGCTGATGTTTTAACTTCAGAAAAGCTAGCCGTTGAGCAGGCAGAGAAACAAAAGCAAGCACAAGAGACTCAGCGTTTAGAAACTGAACGCTTAGAAGCCGAACGTATTGAACAACTTCGTCTTGAACAGCTTGATCTAGAAAATAAGCGTCTTGAGCAAGAGCGTGTCGACAGTGAACGAGTAGAACAAGCCCGTATCGATGCTGAGCGTATTGCTGCAGAAAAGCTAGTCGCTGAGCAGGCTGAGCAACAAAAGCAAGCACAAGAGATTCAGCGTTTAGAAACTGAACGTTTAGAAGCCGAACGTGCTGAACAGATTCGTCTTGAACAGCTTCATCTAGAAACGAAGCGTCTTGAGCAAGAGCATATCGACAATGAACGAGCAGAACAAGCCCGTGTCGATGCTGAACGTATTGCTGCAGAAACGTTAGCAGCTGAAGCCTTAGCAACCGAAGCTTTAGCTACAGAACTAGCCGCACAGCAATTAGCAGAGCAGCAATTAGCAGAACAACAGGCAGCCGAGCAACAAGCACCGATAGAGTCTATTGAGTTAGCACAACAAGATGAACCGCAAGCTAAACCACAAAAAGAGGGTATGTTTGCCCGCTTAAAACGTGGCTTAATGCGCACCAGTGAGAATATTGGTTCTGGCTTCATTGGCTTATTTCGCGGTAAAAAAATTAATGATGAGTTATTTGAAGAACTCGAAGAACAATTGTTAATCGCTGATGTGGGTGTCGAAACCACCAATAAATTAATTAAAAGCCTGACCGAGCATGCATCACGTAAGCAACTTAAAGATGCAGAAGCACTTTATGATTTAATGCGTGAAGAAATGCAAAAAATGCTCGATCCGGTAGCCATTCCTTTAGTTCCCGATAACGCCAATGGCCCGTTTGTCATTCTTATGATTGGTGTCAATGGTGTGGGTAAAACCACCACAATTGGTAAACTGGCTAAACAGTACCAAAGCCAAGGTAAATCTGTCATGTTAGCAGCCGGTGATACCTTCCGCGCAGCAGCCGTTGAGCAGTTACAAGTGTGGGGACAACGCAATAATATTCCGGTCGTGGCCCAACATACTGGCGCAGACAGTGCTTCAGTCATATTTGATGCCTTGCAAGCCGCTAAAGCGCGTAAAGTAGACGTATTAATTGCTGATACAGCAGGACGTTTGCAAAACAAAAGTCACTTAATGGAAGAGTTGAAGAAGGTCGTGCGAGTGATGAAAAAACTCGACCCAGATTCGCCCCATGAAGTCATGCTAACGTTAGATGCCAGCACTGGTCAGAATGCTATTAGCCAAGCACAGTTGTTTAAAGAGGCGGTTGGCGTGACGGGGATTACCATCAGTAAATTAGATGGTACCGCCAAAGGTGGGGTGATTTTTGCGATTGCCGATAAGTTTTCTATTCCTATTCGTCATATTGGTGTCGGTGAGCAAATTGATGATTTGCGTACTTTTAACTCCAATGACTTTATTGAAGCATTATTTAGCCAGGATAAAACGGACCAATAATTTATGATCCAATTTGAGCAGGTCAGTAAAATCTATGCTGGAGGCCAAAAGGCCCTTATGGATGTCAACTTTCACCTTCGACAAGGTGAAATGGCTTTTTTAACCGGCCATTCTGGTGCGGGTAAAAGTACCTTGCTCAAACTTATTACGGTTATTGAACGTGCTACGGCAGGTAAGGTGTCTATTAATGGGCATAACATTGCCAATGTAGGGCCAAAACATGTGCCCTATTTACGTCGCAATATTGGGGTGATCTTCCAAAATCATCACTTGTTGATGGATAAAACCGTATTTGACAATATTGCCTTGCCGTTAGTGATCGAAGGTTTCACCCATGGCGAAATTCGTAAGCGTGTTGCTGGCGCACTCGACATGGTGGGTTTATATGGCAAAGAACGGCATTTGCCGATAATGCTGTCGGGTGGTGAACAACAACGAGTCGGCATTGCCCGCGCTATTGTTAACAAGCCACCACTGTTGTTGGCCGATGAACCTACGGGTAACTTAGACCCTAAATTATCGATGGATATTTTACGCTTATTCGAAGCCTTTAATGACTCGGGTACTAGCGTGCTAATTGCCACCCATGATTTAGGCCTTATTGCGCGCATGAAATATCGCACTTTTACTCTGCGTGAAGGACGTATGCTCGGTGGAGAACGTTCTACTGCTGGTGGGGAGACAATACGATGAGTAAAAAAGTGAATATTACTCAGAGTAAATTACCTTTAAGCGGTCGTATTGTGATGTTTTTTATTCGCCATGTGCAACAAGGCATGTCGAGTATGGGAGAACTTTGGCGCAGCCCTGTTTCATCCATTATGACCATGGCAGTATTGGGCGTGAGTTTAAGTTTACCGGCGGCATTGCAGGTACTGGTAAAAAATGCTGAAAACATCACTCAATCTTGGAACAGTGCCGCTGAAATTTCGTTATTTATTAATAAAGGCCGCAGTGAGCAATCCATTCAAAGTTTGTTGTCGCGTATCAAAGCATTCCGCGAGGTTGAATCGGTCACTTATATTAGTCGCGATCAAGCATTAGAAGAGTTTCAACGTTTATCTGGTTTTGGTGAGGCGTTGTCATATTTAGATGAAAACCCACTACCTGCAGTCGTTACGGTAACGCCTTCGCTTAAGTATTCTAGTCCCACAGGGGCGCGTGAGTTACTGGTAAAATTAGAACGTGAATCCGAAGTTAACTTTGGTCGTTTAGATATTGAATGGTTAGAGCGTCTGCAGGCATTACTTAAATTACTTGAAAAAACAGTGTTGGCCATTGCTGCCTTGCTGGTTCTTGCGGTGGTGTTAGTTATTGGCAATACCATTCGGCTTGCGATTATGAACCGTCGAACCGAAATTGAAGTAATGAAGCTAGTGGGTGCAACCGAAGCCTTTATTCAACGTCCGTTTTTATATACTGGAATTTGGTATGGGGTCATCGGTGGCATTTTGGCTTGGCTCATTATTAATGTGTTAGTGTGGTATCTCGATGGTGCCTTAGCAGAGTTACTGGGATTATATGGCAGTGAATTAACCATCCAGTCATTAACATTTTCAGAGTTGATTAAACTGGTGTTATTGGCATCATTCTTAGGCTGGTTTGGCTCATATTTATCTGTACGACAACACTTACGTAGCATTGAACCGTCATAATTGCAGGCGTATAATGAAGCTTAAGCCTTAATAATGAACGTTTGTTCACTTGCATTGCGATAGCCTTGCGGTAAAAATGTTCATCTAGTAGAACCTTATTTGACATATGATGTCATATAGTTGATAGTTTATCGGCTAAATCGAGTTAGCTCTCTTGTGTTGTGAACCAAGAGACCTTATTCATCGTACAGAATCATCGTACCGAGTTAGCTGAAATATATTTTTGAATGTAGTAGGAGAGCGAATGACTTATCAAACGCAATCAATGGCGCTGGCGGTTCCGCATAATGCTAGTAGCCTAGAAGCGTACATCCAGTCTGTGACCAGCATCAATATGCTGGACGCCGATACAGAGTACGACATCGCCAAGCGTTTACAAGAAAATGGCGACCTACAAGCGGCAAAGCAATTAATTATGTCGCATCTTCGTTTTGTTGTGCATGTTGCGAAAGGTTATTCAGGATACGGTTTACCACAGGCAGATCTTATTCAAGAAGGTAACATTGGCTTGATGAAAGCGGTTAAACGCTTCGACCCAGATGTTGGTGTTCGCCTTGTGTCTTTTGCGGTGCATTGGATTAAAGCTGAAATTCATGAATACGTGTTGAAAAACTGGCGTATCGTGAAAGTAGCGACCACGAAAGCACAGCGTAAATTATTCTTTAATATTCGTAAGTCTAAAAAGCGTTTAGGTTGGTTTAGTGACGCTGAAGTGACCATGGTTGCAGAGAATTTAGGTGTATCGAAAGCTGATGTGACCGAAATGGAATCACGGATGGCAGCCCAAGATCCGGCCTTCGACTTAACCAATGACAGCGATGACGATCATCATGATTTTGCCCCAGCATTATATTTAGAAGATCATTCTTCAGATGTGGCGGATCAGGTTGAGCATGCCAATTGGGAAGCAGACTCTCAAACACGTTTATTATCAGCCATTAAAACCTTAGACGAACGTAGTCAGCATATATTACGTGCGCGTTGGTTAGATGATACTAAAGTGACTTTGCAGGAACTTGCATCGACTTATGAAGTCTCTGCTGAGCGAATCAGACAGTTAGAAAAGAATGCCATGAACAAGCTTAAATCTTGTATGGAGTAACACTCCAGCGTATTCGATTTTGATAGATTAAAACCTGCTACGGCAGGTTTTTTTATGGCTGGAATTTGATAATTTGATAATTTGGCTGCGAAGCTTTATCAGCATTAATTGATGTTGAACTGAGATCAATCCAATGTAGACCCATTCACTTTAGAGTTAGCCAGTGTCGTATAGGTAAATTTCGAATAAGCGAATTTAGTGCCATCAAATAGGCCGAAGCCACCGATGGTTAAGCGTTGTTGAGCAATCAATATTATTATGGTGCTATTTTTGCTGCGTCTATCTGGGTTTGAATGGCGTTGATGATGCTTTTTCTTGGCACTTTTAAACCACTGGTGACGACGTCTTTTGGCCAACCAAAAAATTGTCTAGGCCGCTTGAAACGCGCCAGTGTTGATTCAACTAACTGACTCAGCTGCAGGTTAATGTTGTCGACATCAATGGCTCTTAAATCAACAGTCTTTAAGTCAACAGCCTCCATGTTAACGGTCTCGAAATCAACTGGATTGGCATTAACGGTTTCGAGTTCAATTGCATTAGTACTATTGTCTGCGACACAATAATCAATAATGGCAGCAGGTAAGTGGCCAAAAATTGTATCGTCTAGGGCAAATACAATCGCTTGCGCGACATTGGGATGAGTTAATAATACTGCTTCAAGTTGTTCTGGATGAATGTTCTCACCGCCACAAATAAACATGTTATCCATGCGGCCTAAAATACTCAGTTGTCCCTCTGGATCTAACAGTCCTTTGTCGTGGGTACAAAACCAACCTTGATCATCTAATGGCAAGCTTAACCCCTGGTCGGTTAAATAGCCTAAAAATAAACACTCACCTTTTACCCAAATTACCCCGTCTTTCAACCTCAGTTGTCTTGAAGGCAAAGGACAACCATGATGGCCTAATAAATTGGCTTTAGCGGTGGTAATTTGCGAGCTCATCTCTGTCATACCATAGCTGGTGTAAGCGTTAATGTGCAGGTGTTGTAGTGCATCAATAAGAGCCGGTTCTATGGCTCCGCCGCCCAACAGTAATGCGCTTACATTGGTAAACGCCGCGGGATGTTGCTGGAGTATCTGTATCGCTTGGGTTGGCACTAATGACACATGGGTGATATGGCTACTTGTTAGCTGTTCGGCCAGTGTCAATGCGGGATCTCGCAATACAATGCAGGCTCCAGCCAAAGTGCAACGATGAATAATGGCCAACCCACCAATATGAAACAGTGGTAACGATAATAGCCAAGCGTCAGACGGCGCTAAAGCAATAAACGTTGCAGCCCCTTTGGCGCTGCTCAAATGGTTAGTTAAGCAATGTACCGCAGCTTTGGGTGTTCCACTTGAACCAGATGTGAGAATAATATTGGAAGCTTGATGCGGTGATACCTCAACAGCTTGGTTGCTTAGTTGATCTACTTTTTGAGGCAGTTCAATATCGAGCCAGTAGGCAATCTCAATAGCGGTTTTTCTGCTGACGTTATCGGTCCATAACCATTGGAGATCAAAGCGTTTGATAAGCTGATTAATCTGCACATCAGCCAATCGAGGTGACAAAGGTAAAAATATCCATCCCGCATCAATGCATGCCCAATATAGGCAAATCATGTCAATATTATTGTGTGACACACAAGCTACAATATCGCCATGCTTAACACCTTGTGATTGCAATTGTTGCACTACGCAGTGAACTAAACCACTTAACTGAGCATAACTGACGCGAGTCGTGGGGCAAGTATTGTTGCAAGTCTTATTACCAGTAGTGATGCTCGGATTGACGGCTTTATGGCTACTTTCAATAGCAATAGCATCTGGATGATTTAATGCTGCTTGATGCAAAGGTGACATCATTATATATCAGCCTCGCCTGAGTCTTGTGGTTGGCCGATGTGAGTCAGTAATTGCAACACTTGATGATTTAGCCGTGGAGATAACCCTGAGGTGGCTAACAGCAAGGGTTTGCCAAAGGCGCTTAATGTATCAAGGCCTGGTGGTTCATCTGGTGTTAGTGCCTGGCTCACTATGCGTAAGTCGCTGATACCGAGGTCAGCTTCTAAGCTTGAACTTACTATACCGCGCACACCAGCAAGATGAGCTTGGCTAATCATGTTTTGCAATTTATCCAGCGAACCCAATAACATGGGTTTGATAATTAATGCGCCTAAACCGGGTTGTTGTAATGCTAAATCGAGATCAAATTGAGATGAATTTAATGACTCATCTAAAGCATATTTTATTCCTAATTGCCGGTGTATTTGGGCATTATCACTGGGGTTAATACATGGCTCTTCAATATATTCAATTTTGTGTTTTGGTAAACACGCTAAAAAGTCGATAGCCTGTTCAAGACTAAAACCACGATTAGCATCTAAGCGTAATGTTACGTGAGGTGCGATTGCCAGCACTTGATAAATAAATTTGATTTCGCTTTCCATACTGGTTTGAGCGACTTTAATTTTTACGCTGTTGATGCTGCTCAGTGTCTGTAACTTTTGAGTAATAACGTGTGCTGACATTCCATCGTAAAGTAATGGCACCACAGCTAACTGAGTCTGTGGATTTTCGATGCGAACAGGCAATCGATGGGTTAGTTTTGCATCCAATAAGCTCAATGAGAATGCCAATGATGGCAGCGACATCTGCTCGGCAATATTGGCTAAAATCGCTAAGGGTTGATCGATCAAACTCGGTAATATTGACAACAGTTGTGATGTCACCTCATCAAGCGACTCTTGGCTAAACCCTGTTATTGGTTGGCTATCAATATCGATGCCTGATAATGGGGCAATTTCAACCCAAGCCACTTGTTGATTATTGAGCTGGATAGCAAGCACTAACCCTTTACGAAAATCAATTCGTTGTATACCTACAGGTAAACTAGGGTTGAGCTCAATTTGATATTGATACAGAGTACAGCTGGTTATCGTTGAGTTATCTGATGACATTGTTACTCCTTTGGATCCGTTAACGGATCTAAGCACAATAACCCCAGTAAGGTGTCGGTAAACAATTGAGGATGCAGGCTGTGAATATTATGTCCTGCGGCGTGCAAAGGATGTAACTGCAAAGTGCCTAAACCAGACTCTGCCAGTGTCGCCTGCCAATCTATAGCCACCTGAGCAAATTTTTTGTCATCAACCCCATACATAAAATGACATGGACACGTTAGCGACTCAAGTACAGTGCGGCAGTCTTGCTGCAAACTAAGAGACGTTGTCATGTAACAATTGGTTAAGCGTTGTGGATCATTGCTGCGGCGTATTGCAATAAGTTGCTGCTTTTGAGATTGACTCAAATCATTAAAAACTGCTTGTTGATACCAAAGACTTAGAAAGTCCGCTATGGGCATATGCTGGAGTTTTTTCGCCCAGATACTATCGCTTTTAGCTCGCGCGGCTTGTTGCTGAGCATCTTGCAAGCCAGGATGAGCGGATTCGAGCGTTAAGCTCAAGAGCGAATCAGCATAATCATCTGCAATATGCAGCGCTATCCGTCCGCCGAGTGAGTAACCCAATACATGAAACTGCATATAACCCATGCTATGCATTTTACTCACAATAAGCTCTGCCGCTTGGTGTAATCCCGGTGAGTTTAAAGTGTCTACGTTAGCGCCATGGCCTGGTAAATCAATGCAAATACAATGAAAATATTGGCTTAAACGTGGCATTAAAATAGACCAGTCGTCTTTACTACCCAAAAAACCATGCAGCATTAATAATGCTGGTAATTGTGGTTGGCCAAAGCGACTGATCATTACCATTAGTGTTGTTTCACCCATTGACTGATTTGTGCTATTTGGTCGCTGGCTTGAGTTGGGCTGACATTGACTTCAATCACTGAGGCACAATTAAACTCAAAGGCTTCTTGATACGCTTGATTAAACGACTCAATATCATCTGCTTGTCGATAGGCTAAACCAAACATAGCAGCGCCATAACCAAACTCTAAACCGTGGCTTAATCGATAAAAATCATTGCGCAGGCTTTCATTGGGTACAGGTAATAGATTAAAAATATTACCGCCATCATTATTAATAATAACCAGCACAAATGGTTGAGTCATTTGTTTTAACAGTGCCAGAGAATTGAAATCATGCAAACAGGATAGGTCGCCCATCACTAGGGTTGTAGATGCATTTTTGTCTGCGGCTACGCCACAAGCGGTTGCAATTAATCCATCAATGCCCGATGCCCCTCGGTTGGTATAAATTGCCGGTGTATTGGTGGCAATTGGTGCGTACATATCGTAGAGCCTGATAGGTAAACTATTACCGATAAACAGTATATGTTGATCTGTTTGAGCCAATGCTATGGCACGCACAACTTGGGCTTCACCAAAGGTTGTATTGTCGATTTGTTGTTTAAACAGGGACTCCAATGACTCATTCAGCGGTAATAATTGTAATGCCCAGTTGGCTTGTGATGAGCGTGGCCAAGGTAATTGGCATACCGCTTGAACACTTGCCTGATAAAATTCTTTAGATTGATGGCTCGGGTCTAAACGATCGCCGTATTTACTTACATGCCAGTAGCTATGCCAAGATTGTTGGGCAATATATTGAAGTAAACGTTTAGAAATAAAACGCCCACCAAAGACTAATATCCGCTCAGCTTGCTCGAGTTGTTTGTTGGCTTTCGGGTTTAATAATAACTGGTCAACGTGGCCTATTACGCCTGGATGCTGACGCAACTGTGATTGTGCATCAACTAATACTGGCCAGCCAAGCTTTTGTGCTAACGCGACGATTTGCTGTGGATTATCTTCAGGAGCTAAGGTACCAACCACGATCACGCCTTTACCGTGAACAAAGCGCATTAAGGTGTCTGTAGTGGGTAACTCAGCAGTCGTTAGGCTAGCATAGCGCGTCAGTGGTTTAGTGTTTTCAAACCACTGGTTTAATGGTGCAAGATAGGTTGCAGTTGTAAAGCTCGCGGTTTTTTTTACGTGAGCCAATGTCACCAATTCTGTTGGGTATAGCGGCTCACGGTACATACAGTTTATGTGAACCGGCTGGTGTTGGTTAGCTACAGCATGATCGATAGTACTCAATAATGCATTAGCCGGATAACCAAGATCAGGCGTTGGTAAGTTAACTTGTTTAGCATATTGAGCAAAAATAGCTGGCTGAATAATCGCTTGATTCGCACCACAATCAATCAGCTCTGGTGGTCTGTCACCAGATAAAATAATCAGCGGCACATGGGTTAACCACGCCTCAACAATGGCTGGATAAAGATTGGCCACGGCGGTGCCTGAAGTGGTAATGATGGCGACTGGCGCATTGCTGGCTTTTGCCAATCCAAGGGCCATAAACCCTAAACCACGCTCGTCAAAATGAATATGACGAGTGAGCTGGGTTTGACTAGCAGCGGCCAATGTTAGCGGAGTTGAGCGAGAACCTGGTGCCATACACACATGCTTAACCCCTAAGCGTGCAAGCTCTTCCAAGATCAATTGACCCCATAACAAATTCATATCGGCGCTGGTCTGTTGTTGCATATTGGCTCATATTACAAATAAATAAACGAATATTAGTGTAACGCCAAGTTAGCGTTATATCTAAGATTTAGCGCAGATTTTTATCCAAAATCTGCGAAATAAGTTGTTAAGGCTACAATCAAATATCAGCCTCATCCTCTCTTGCTTTATTTATGTTGTGCTAATGTTATTAATATGATTTATTTATTGTATTAAAAATAATAACAAGGACTCTCGGAATATGGAATCTGCTGCATTATTAAAAAGAGTTGATGAGTTACCTCGCTTACCCAAAGCGGTTAGTGAATTGTTAGATGCGGTTAATAATGAAAATACCACCGTAAAGAGTATTGCAGCCAAAGTGGCTCAAGATCCTCTTATTAGCGCTAGAGTATTGAGGTTAGCTAATTCAGCTCATTTTGGTCGCAGTCGTGAAGTGGGTTCTATTGACGAAGCTGTGATTCGATTAGGCATGCAAACGTTGCGGACGTTAGTGATTGCTTCTGCGGTTATTGGTGCAATTCCTAATGCAGAAGGGATTGATCTCGCCCAATTCTGGGGTGAGACTTTTGAAGTCGCCCTGTATTCACAAGAAGTAGCCAAACGATGTGGCGTTGCACCAGATGAAGCTTTTACGTGCGCAATTTTACACAATATTGGTGATTTACTGATTGCCGTTGTTGAGCCTTCGGTCGCAGCACAAATCAGAGCCGCTGTCGCTGAAGGGGCTGATAAGCAACAGCTTGAAACGAGCTTATTAGGTTTCGACTCACCCTCTGTTGGTGCTCTATTAGCTAAAGCATGGAAATTTACTCCTTCATTAGTGCAAGGGATCGAGCATCAACGCGCACCGCTTAATGCTAAGCCTGCATCTAAGCTGGCTGCCGTTATCTATTTGTCGCACGAGGTGTTTGCACATTGGGATGATCAACGAGATGACGAATCTTTTACCGCTTGGTTGGCAGATATAACTAACCACAAAGCGGGCATTATTAAAATGGATATGGCTGGGCTAGCCGAGAAGCTCATCGAGTTAAGAGGTAAAGGGTTAGAAATAGGTAAGCAATTAGCTTAGTTACAGTTAACATACTTAACCATTAAGCTCTGTCTATACAGAGCTTTTTTAGGCTTGATTGTTTATCCATTCGCTCATGACT
Source organism: Shewanella sp. Arc9-LZ (assembly GCF_010092445.1). NCBI lineage: Bacteria > Pseudomonadati > Pseudomonadota > Gammaproteobacteria > Alteromonadales > Shewanellaceae > Shewanella > Shewanella sp. Arc9-LZ. The sequence continues at coordinate 323,454 of NZ_CP048031.1, forward strand.
ACATGGGTTTTAATTTTGACGATGTCAGCTTGAGCATCAATAAATTCGCGGATTTCATGTAATCGTTGCATAGAATTGGCATGCACATAAACCAATAAATCCATGTCGCCGGTAATGCCTTGGCAAGTTATCACTTCCGGTATGGTGGTGAAAATATGGATGACTTCGGCGCAACGGGCGCAACGATGCTGAATTTCAAAGTATGCCGACACGCCTTGTTTTTGCGACTCACTCAGTAAAACCTGATAGCCACGGATAACCCCCGTTTGTTCTAATTTCTTAATTCGCTCGGTGACAGCACTGCGCGATAAATTCACTTGCTCAGCAATAAACGAAATACTCTGTCGAGCATTGTGGCGTAATTCGTTTATAATCGCTTTATCAAATTTATCCAATGATTTATATCCCGATAATTGTGTGTCACACCTACATACTGTCATTATGACGGAAAGTTGCCTTTTATCCGTCATATTGTCGGTTTAGCAAAGCAACTTGAGCTCATTAACCCGCAGAATGTTTTACTGTTTGGCCTTATAATATCGCAATATATCACAGTAAGAATAAGATAATGAATCAAATGACCGCAACAATAGGACGCTGGCAAGGCGCTGGCTTAATGGCCACCACATTGCTAGGCACTGGGGTATTTATTTTACCGCAAATGACCATAGAGGTAGCAGGCTCAGGTTCGCTATTAGCATGGTTGTTATTAACGGTAGCCATTATTCCAGTCGCATTAGTATTTGGTTTGTTAGCGAGTCGATTCCCGCATGCAGCGGGTCCAGCTTACTTTATTGAAAAAGCATTTGGTGCTACAGCAGGCCGAACAATTGGGCTGATTTTTTTATTAGTGATCCCCATTGGTGCACCTGCTGCAATTTTAATGACCTTTCAATTTTTAGAAGCATTAATATCGATTTCTGGGCTAGGTCAATTAGTCGCAGAGTTATTGATTGTGGCTGTGTTATTGCTGCTGAATATTAAAGGTATTCAGGTGTCGGCAAAATTACAGTTTGCGTTAACCTTGTTGATTGTATCGGTAGTCGCAATATTATTTGGTGCCAGCGGGTTAAATGTCGATCAGCTACAAACCTTTGCGCATGGCAGTCATCCGCAGTTTAGTGGGGTGATGCTAGCAATGGGTATTGGTTTTTGGAGTTTTCTAGGCATTGAGGCCATGACACATCTTGCCAGCGACTTTCGCCAACCCGAAAAAGATTTGCTGCCTGCAATGATGATGGGCACCGTATTAGTGGGTGTTATTTATTTAGCCTGTACTTTTTTATTGCTAATGGTACCAACCGAGGGTGACGGCTTAGCGATGATATCGGCATTTGATTATTTGTTATCAAACACCTTTTTGGGTGGATATGGCGCGTATATCATCGGAGTATTAGGTATTGCCAGCGGGTTAGCAACCGTGAATGTGTATGCTGCTAGCGCCGCGCGTTTATTGTGGAGCTTCAGTAAAGAAGGCATTTTACCGCGCTATTTTGATAAATTAAACCCACACGGTGTGCCCTTTAGAGCCTTGTTTGCCATTTTGGGGGCTATGGCGGTGGTGATCATCGTGACCTTTTATAGCACTCAAGAATTAGAAGACTTAATCGCTTGGAGTAATGGCGTGTTTGTGATTATTTACTTATTGGCGATGTTGTCTGCAGCTAAGTTACTCAGCAAGCGGTATCTACCATTAGTGATTGCAGGTTGTTTGTTTTGTGTTGGTTTGGGCATCGCGCTTGGCAGTAATATGATTTACGCCATTGTATTGGTGTTGGTTATCGCCCCTTTTATGTGGTGGCAAAAAGCTCATCTTACGCGTAAGTATTTACTCAATAATAGCCAAGGCTAATTGGCTATTATTTAGCGAGTTTCCATGGCGATATTGCGCATTTGAATCAGTTCACTGTGCTTTAAATGCAGTAAATCAGCTGTACGGCGAATAATTTGGTCTTCATATTGCGACAATTCACCATCGGCATAAGCTAATTGCCACATTGACAGCAGTAATTTTTGTTTGTCATCAATACTAAATTGAGCATTGATTTCGGCGGTAAACTCAAATAGAGACGTGGCATTTTTACGGCTTTGATTTGCTTCTTTTATAAGGGTTATCGCTTCTTCTGGGTTAATGCCTAAAGTGCTGATGAGCACTTCGGGCAGTAAAGCAGCTTCAGCAGCAGCCAAATTTTCGTCGGCGTACACAACCTCTTGCAATAGGGTTGCCGCGGCCAGGTTGAGGTTTTTCTGTTTCTCTTCTGGGCTACTTTCTTGAGTATGCGATTGGAGAAATTGCTTTAGTTTGGCGATCATAATTATTCTGTCCAATGTTACTATTCATTTTTATGCTAGCAAAAATGCTAATCCCAAGCGAATGGCTTGGGATTAAATAATGTTAACGCGGGTGTTAGGGTAGCTTTAAGCCGTCTTAATAATGATTATAGGACTGAACCTAAGCCTTTCATTAATAAATCAACCGTACCGTCACCACCACTCTGTTGGAGATAGTTTTTAGCGATATCAACCATAGGAGTAATATATTCTTTTGAGATACCAAGCTTTTCAAAAGCATCATATACCATTGCGCTACCTTGTAATGCAGAGCCTAAATCACCTGCTTGTGACAATAATCCTGACATGCCATTGCCTGATGATAAAGCAGGAACTGCAGCCAGTAGACCGTCCGCATTTGGGATGCTGTCGCTTAATTGGCTAAAATCATTTTCACCTAAATTGGTTTGAGCCAAGCTAAGTAGTGAGCCTAACCCGCCTTCAGCTTGGGTTTGAGATAAACCAAGTTGAGACATAACGTTACCCACTAAAGCACTTGATTGCTCAGTTGTTTCAGATTGTTCTATTGTTTCAGACAGTGCAATGGTTTTGGCTTGTTCAGTTGCTGGTTTTTTAGTTATTTCAGCAACGTTGTCTAACCAGCCCGCAGATGCTGGTGCTGAGAATACGAAGACGGTAAACAGTACCGGTAATGCAGAAGTTAATTTCATAATAAGTGTCCTTTGATGTGGCTCAATGTCTAAACTTATGCATCATTTTACCCTGATTTACATAAATGCGACAGATGATCGCGATTTTTACACATTAGACTTGTGCAAAATGCATTTTTTTTGGGTATCCTAAGCGCAATATTCGTTGTTAATAGATTACTGGAACCCACATGTCATTGTTTGCAATTTTGACTGAAGCATTTAACTTTTTTCGAAACCACATCCGTCAGCTTGCCGTACTGACGCTGCCATTACTGTTAATCCAAGTCGCTATTCAACTTTGGCTAGGTAATGAAATGCTACAGGCTGATGCTGAAAACCCACAATTCGGTGCAGTACACGCTGCAGCAATGATGGTGTTATTGTTGGTATTTTCGTTTTTAATTGCCGCATTAACTTTGTATTTAGAGCTACGCTCTCAAGGCCATGATCTTGCCCCGGCACAAATATTAAAGGCTAGTTTGCCTTTTGTACCGCCATTATTACTGGCTGGAGTATTTTCTGGTTTAGCCATTTTAGCGCCGGTGATGATCTTTGCTGCGTTTGGCCCACTATGGTTGATTGGCTTAATCGTGAGCTTGTACTTGTTTTCTCGCCTCGCCTATGTGAACTTTATGGTGGTGGTTGAACGTTTAACACCTTTAGAAGCGATTAAGAGTAGCTTTAAATTTAGCGGCCCTATAACGATTAAAACCATTGCGGTATTAATGCTGTACGTGCCATTGTCTCTATTAGCTGGCATGTTTTCACAAGTCGCGATGCAAGTTGGTTTTCCATTGCAGCTGGTGGTTGAAGCAACGTTTTCGTTCTTAGGTTTGTTTGTTAATATTGCGTTATTTAGATTGTATATGGTTAATCGTAAAACACCGGATGCCGATAAAGCAGAGGGATAAATATTCAATCAACATGCTAAAAGGAGAAACTATTGTTAAATGATATTGAGTTTATTAATGGTTTCTCTGTTGAGTTGAGCGATGATTACCGTTTAGCTAAAAGCTATGTACGCGATATTCCTACCCAAGCGTTAGTTTACATTCGCAGCTTTACCCATAAACTCGCCGCTCAATTAGCGGTGCAGCATGATGTAACGTTTACCTCGGCAAACTTGTATGATCGTATCGAGCAGCTAAACCTTCGACGCGTTATTGATGTTGCTGCAGTGCGGGCGTTACACCGATTGCGCAGTGATGGTAATCGTGGTGCGCATCCTGAAAAATATCATTTAACTCAAACTCAGCTTGTTAGCATCGCAGAAAAGTCGATCCATCAAATTCTGCAAATAATTGCAAAGCTATATCCTTCACTGCATCAAGGTGCTGCTCCGCGCTATCAATTTGAAGCATTTGATTCATATGCTGGCCGCGACTTATGTTATCGCGCAGTGATGAAGAATGACCCCGAAGCACAGTATTTAGTGGGGATGTCACTTAAAGCCAAAGGATTAATGCTACAAGAGCAAGAGCGTGCGTTGGCGCAAACCACAGACGGTTCACTCTTAGCAAATTCAAGTTCAAGTTCAGCATCATCACGCTCAACATCGTCAAGTTCAAATTCAGCAGAATCAAACACTCCAAGCCTTATATCAACCACGGTTGAGCAAACGTCAGCGGATGTATTTGCCCAAGCAGCACATTGGTTTGATATTGCATCAGTTCATCATCAAGCGGCATTGTTTGAGCATGGCGTGAGCTTACTGCATGGCTATAGTGGTGCGGCAAATCCTGCGACGGGCGAGGCGTTTATTGCGCAAGCTGCAGCACAAGGTATTGTTAATGCGCAGGCCTTATTAGGTTTCTTTTATCTGGTGGGCAGTGATCAATTTGAAGTGGATATTAATCAAGCCGAAACATTGCTGACATTAGCCGCTAATGCAGAAGATGCTGAAGCAATGTCAAACCTTGGGGTGCTGTTTTATCAAAACCAACAATTTGAACAAGCTTACTTATGGGTAAATAAAGCCGCGCAAACCGGTTACCCGCATGCACAATATCATTTGGCGCTGATGCTTGAACAAGGTGAGGGCTGCCAGGTTGATATCGCTACGAGCCAGCAATGGATGCAAGAAGCCGCCGAGCAAGGTCAATTAGATGCGATGTTACGTTGTGGCAGTGATATTTTGCACGACGATGGTGCTAGCCAACAGCAACTTAATATTGCTGAACACTATTTACATGAAGTGATTAAATACGGCCGTAATGTCACCGCGATGATTGAACTGAGTGTCGCCTTAGCCGACGGCATTTTAGGCCGTATCGATGTGGTACAAGCAGCGTATTTATTACAACAAGCTAATTTGCACGCCAACGAGATTCAGCGCCAAGTTATCGAACCGCTTTGGCAGTCGTTACTGATGCAAATTGACAGTGTTATCGCGCTTAATCCAACGGAAGATGAGTTAGCGACCTTGCAACAGGCAAAGTGCTTACTCGCGTAAATTACGTTTGCTTTATTATGGTTGTTTTTACGTTTGGGGGGGGTATTGCCCAGTAAGGACTCACCGCAGATAAGTTTGTCGCGCGTACCTTCAATTCGCTTTAGTTAGAAACAATGCCTAATATTTAACTGATATATATTCAACATATCTCAACCTGCTTTGAAGCGCTTTGTGGAAAAACTTCACAGCAAGCCTAGCCTTACCATGCTCATACCAATAGAAAAGGTTAACGACAGGTGCCAGCAATGAATATAACGACTTTGCCACCGCTTCCTGATGCGCATGCACTGGCTGTGTTATTGCTTGTGTTGCTTGCCCTGTTTCTATTTACCAGAGAATCTATTGCCATTGAGACGTCGAGTCTGTTTATTCTGGCAATGCTGAGCATCGGTTTTACTGTTTTTCCTTACATCAATTCGCAGGGGCAACATCTTGAGGCGTTGCAGTTTTTCAGTGGTTTTGGCCATGAAGCGCTGGTGGCAGTGTGTGCCTTAATGATTGCCGGAAATGGTTTAGTGCGCACCGGAGCGCTAGTACCTCTTGGCCGAATTCTGGCTCGCTTATGGCTTGTGAGCCCCGCATTGAGTATGTTGTTGACCTTGCTGGTTGGCGCTTTTCTGAGTGCATTTGTCAATAATGTACCGATAGTCGTACTGCTGCTTCCTATTCTAATCAGTGTATCGCTGCGAACCGGAGAGCCAGCTTCGGGGATGTTAATGCCAATGGGATTTGCCACTCTGGTGGGCGGTATGAGCACCAGTATTGGCACCTCGACGAATTTGTTAGTTGTTTCAGTTGCTGCAGATATGGGCTTAAGAAGACTGCAGATGTTTGATTTTTTTGTACCGGCAGCAATCGTTGCCGCGATTGCTATAGTTTATTTATGGTTGATTGCGCCACGCTTACTGCCTGCTCGTAAGGCCATACTCAGCGATACCTCCCCAAGAATATTTACTGCCCAACTGGTTATATTGGAAGACGGTTTTGCAGTCGGTAAGACATTGACCGAACTGATTGAAAAGAGCTCAGGTTTGCTGGAAGTATCACGCATTATGCGGGGCACTGGAACCTATGTTGTACCGTTGCCCGATGCGCAAATTCAGGCTGGGGATCGGTTGATGGTGAATGACACTCCGGAAAATTTGAAGGAACTGGAAAGTGCTCTGGATGCCATGCTCTATGTTGGAGATACGCCTGTTGATGAAGAACATCCATTATCCGGTGAGGGACAGCAGATTGCCGAAATAGTCGTCATGCAAGGTTCACCTTTGCTTGGTATGACCTTGAGGCAGCTTAACTTTTATGATCGTTATCAATTAATGGTGCTGGCAATACATCGAGAGGGAAACTCAGTAGAGACGCTGCGTGAAAAAATAGCACAGGCCCGTTTGCGCATTGGTGATGTTCTTTTAGTTCAGGGAGATCAAAATACCATAGGCGAAATCAAACGTGCTGGTGAGCTATTAGTGCTCGATGCCACCGCAGATCTTCCGTACACGGATAAAGCGGTAACGGCTTTACTGATTATGGCGGCAATTATTCTTGTGTCGGCATTTGGGGGCGTTCCCATTGCGATAAGCGCCGTAGGGGGTGTGCTGCTTATGCTGGTCACACGCTGCTTAACCTGGCGTCATGCTTCTATGGCGCTAAGCACTCAGGTCATTTTGATTGTGGCGGCGAGTTTGGCGATGGGGGCGGCATTATTAAAAACCGGTGGTGCAGAGTATTTAGCACAAGTATTTGTCGCGTTAACCGCAGGGGCTTCTCCGGCGGTTATTGTATCTGGATTGATGTTGTTAATGGCCATTATGACCAATATTGTGTCTAATAATGCTGCTGCAGTCATAGGCACTCCTATTGCTATCAGCATTGCGCAGCAACTGCAGGTTGATCCCGAACCCTTTGTTATTGCGGTGCTGTTTGGTGCCAATATGAGTTATGCCACCCCTATGGCTTATAAGACTAACCTACTGGTAATGCATGCTGGCGGCTATAAATTTACCGATTTTGTCCGAGTGGGCGTCCCACTAACGATTATCGTTTGGGTGAGTTTATCGCTATTACTGCCAGTCATGTATTCGCTTAGCTGGTAATCTTTGACGTGGCTGTTTATTCTTTATTGGCTACGGCCACTAACGTAGTTGGTTCTGACCACTTCAAAGCTAGTTATGTAAGTCATTTATGCAGTAAAGTGAGTTAGCAAGGTACATCAGGGAAAGGCAATAATCGAAAAAGATGAAAGCTAACAAAACCCACCTTAAAAGGTGTAATCAGAACAGGAAATTAGCCAAAAGATTGTACAAAATACCACTACCGTTAAAAAGCGAATTCCTATAGCATCTTACGTTAAGAAAAAAGTTACCCGTTAACTTGGATGTGGCTTCGACCAAGTCCAACAAGCGATTTATGCGTCGCAAACAGCGCAACTCATAAATACTAAAACGTTAACTCTTAATCATGGAAAGGACATCATCATGTTTCCAATGGAATTTTACATCCTCCCTGAAGAGCTCTTCCGACTAGGTAATTCCACAAGTCCAAAGCTTGCCAATGTACGCGCTAGAGACGTAGATATAATCGAAATTAACGGTATTAAGGTTATTATCGCAAACGGTAAAGGCATTAGCGTCTTTGATAAGGTTGGGATCAACGAATCGCCAATGACAGGTTGGGCGTGGCGATTCGCTCCTAACACTAGGCCTCCGGTTGGTTTAAAGATGGTTCAGGATAAACCCCATCACTATTGTATTTCACCGGCGTGTAATATGCCTGTTGATAAATACAAAGGATTACTTGAAGAAATGGCATTGATTGCCACTCGGGTGTTCAAAAAAGAAGGCAAATTTGCATGAGTAGTATTCAACTCGATTTAACCGTTTCTGAAGCCAAAATTATTCTTGAGGCTCTGACAGAAATGGAAGCCAAGATGACTGCCATCTGCGAAACCTCTGCAGATGAAGATGAGGTTGCTGATGTTGGAAATGACCTCATTGAGGTTCGGCTGCTGTTAAACCCTCTCAAGAAGCAAGCAATTACTCAGTTTGGTGAAAATGTAATAAATTTTTCTCGAGAGCTACTATAAAGTTAACAAACAAAGTCACTGCGACCAAATACTCTTCACTTCGTTTTCGTGCCGAAAAATGCTCTCACAAAAACAAAGCTCCGGTATTTGGCGCGTGCTTTGGACGTTACCCATAGAAATTTTAATCCGAAACTCACGAACTAGAGTTAGGAATCTAACGCACTTTTGTCCATAAATGCGTCAAATACCTTGCTTGAAAATGGATAAATTCAACTCTGAACTTGTGGCCGTTGAAGACTCTTTATAAAAGAATGTGTGAGCCTGATAGGACGTCAGGCTAGCTTTCGCGGTACAGGATGTAACATCGAAAGCGTTAGCATTTTCACTTTTTATTACAAGATGGGTCGAAGATGGTTACATACGCAGTCAGAAGCTGGATCAATTTCCGTCGCAATGTGTTCGCTGCTGATCCCTTTTTTGCCCGAGCAAGGTGGAACCTTGCGATGTTAATCTGGTGTGGGTGAAGCGCCACGACGTTAGTGGCCGCAGGCCATATCTTAAATACACTTTTGTCCAAAAATCAGCAAGCGTATTAGCTTTTATCATTTGCACAATGGTCACTCTTCCACACCTAGATAATCGCCAGTCAGTTCGGTAATCTAGCAGTGTACGATGGTTAAAAATGTCATTTCAGGCTTAAAGTTCAGGGCTAAATAGTGGTGCACCTAACCACGGAATATAGCTGATTTGTTTTATCTAAGACTATGAAAAAATACTAAAAATAAAACGGCCAGCGTTGTGCTGGCCGTTTTATTTCAGTGTTTATAGTGTTGTTAGGCGAATGCCTACTGAATGGATTAATTTAGGACATCAGTGAGGGATTTACTGCCATTAAATAATTCAAAGACTTTGCCGCCTAGCTGTGGTTTTCCTACAGCGTAAGTCAGTGCGCGAGCAACATCTTCTCTGTTAATGGTCATTTTTTCTTTGCTGCTCGGCCGTTGGGTTTGGACTTTACCTGTGGCACTATCATCGGTTAATGAACCCGGTCTAAATATAGTGTAGTTAAGCCCACTGCTGATCAAGTATTCATCGGCCATGTGTTTGGCAACTAAGTAAGGCTTCATTTTTTCTGAGCCTTGGTCGGGATCGTCAGCGCCGATAGAGCTGACCATAATGAAATGTGACACATTAGCCGCTTTTGCGTAATCAATGGCTTTACAGGCCGCCCATAAATCAATGAGCATAGTTTTGTCTGCACCTGTTTTACCACCTGAGCCAGCGCTGAAAATGACCTGATCGCAATCGTTAAATGCTTGGCTAAAGTCCTGTTCTAAATCCGCTTCAACTATGTCTAGCTTCTTATCGCTGGCGATATCAGCCAATTTATTTTTATCTCGCACTAACGCTATGACTGATTGGCCATCTGCTAATAGCTGCTTTGTCGCCATGTTACCGATCTGTCCGCTTGCGCCTAAAATGAGTGTCTTGTTCATTTTATCTTCTCCTCAGTATCGAATTTTTGGCTTATATTACTGGCAAATGTGGCAGCATCGTTTGCTACTCTATTTGCCCGCCTTCTAATAACATTGGGGTTTGATCTGCGCGATTCAATGCCTAAGAGGTGACTAGTGTTTAGCCGCTCTTTATGTTTTACATAAATAATAAACAAAGCCAATACCAATTTGGACAAATGGCTAGAATCGGTAAGGTTGTCACTAAACGCATCTAACGGTTAGTTAATCTGCCTGATGCTCAAATGTGCGACCAGTGTGTTGAGTTTGAGTCGATTTAGGTCGGCTAAACATATCTGCGTAAGGCGCTGCTTGTTCGCGCTGAACATCAGCGCGGTCTTGGTAGATATCACCTTGTTGAGCTTGTGACTGGTTTCTCTGCAATATTTTTTTACCTAATAGTTGTAAAGTAATAAAGCTTAATAAGCCCAGTAACAATAAAAAGGGTAATAGCACAATTGTGGTTAATGCGATGCTAAAAAACATCAGTAATGCCAAAATGGGGTTCATAGCCGAGAATCGACTTTTTAAATTGGCAGTGTGGAATGATTGATTAAATTTCATAATGGCTCCTGAATGCGCTTAGTCTGAAAATAGGTGTCTAAAAAACGTTATCTATAAATCAGTAACGATGACTTAATGTACAGCTTGCAACGTTTTGACATAATATGTCACGTTAAACCTAGTTAATGTGTTAAGTTTGAGAGCGAAAGTTATTGCCCACACAGACAATGCCAAAGGGTTAATCGAGACTAGATTTAGGCATACTGTTTATAAAATGCTTTTAGTGATGGTTACTTTCGCTGTCATGTTATAACGGCTGCATGATGGTCAATAAGTTAGTCAATACTAACCTGTTATTTTTCAACTTTAGTTACGATAGTCCTGCAGATTTGGCATGACTCAAACGAGATTTCTGATTCGAGTTTTCTCGTTCAATATTTGGATGATCATGATAAATATCATCTTTGGGATTAGCTGTTGAAAGGGGTGATGATGCAGTACGATGCTGGCGCATGTATTGGCGTCTTAACAGTGTCATACCGATGAAACCTACAAACACAAACAGTAATATTAACGGTAACAATAGCAAGCCGCCGATCAAGACTGTGGCAACCGTTGTTAATGCTGCCAATGGTCGCATTTTTTGCAGGCTTTGCATTATTTTGTGAGTGTAAATTGAACTGAACATCCTCTGATCTCCGAGGGTTTACCCTATTACATAATCCATCAGGTTGGCTTGATGGATTATTTGTCATCTAGTCGTTTTATTTGAGTGTTGCGCGAGCTAAAAGTTCAATTTAGGCTCAATGTCAGCCGTTGTGTTTACTAATATGTTGGTTCGCGATGGCTTTATCGACGCTGCTGAAAATAATATTGCGAAACCATTGATGTCCCGGCTCTTGATTATTTCGTTCATGCCATAAAAACACATAAGCCATAGGCATAAACTCAAAGGGTAAGGGAATGGGCACCAGCGAATATAGTTTTTGTGCATGGTTAGCAAAGCTAGAGGGCAAGGTAAAAATTAAATCGGTATTGGCACAAACGCTGGCAGCACCATAAAAATCTGGCACTGTGGTCGATAGGTTACGATGTAAGCCCAAGTTGGCTAAGTGGTAATCGAGTGCCCACCAATCGTTACCTTCACATCTTACCTGTACATGAGACATGTTAAGGTAGTGAGCTTGATCCCAGCGACCATCTTTTACAGCCTGTAAAATAGGATGATTTTTACGCACTAAGCAAACTTGATGATCGTTAAATAAGACTTGTGATTCAATGCCTTCAGGTACGTTGTCAATATTGACGTCGGTTTGAGGCAGAATATCTCGACCTGCAATGCCAAAATCTATTTGTCCTTGCTGTAGGTCTTGCATGGATTTTTCGGTCCAAACATAGGAATCTAATTTTATTAACGGTGCCTGTTGTAATAATGGTCCGATAAAATAGGGAATTAAGGTTTCATAAGCACTTTCGACCATCGAGAATGAAAATTGGCGGTTACTGGTCGCCGGATGAAAGGTTGGCGGTTGCGTAAGTTGATACAAGTTTTGTAATACTAACGGCAGTTGTTGTCTTAATGCATCAGCATGTGCGGTTGGCTTTAAGCCGTGTGCTGTGCGTTGAAACAGTGGATCGTCTAATGTTTCTCGCAACCGATTTAAGCTTTTACTGACAGCAGATTGACTCACATGCAAGCGATGGGCAGCCCGAGTGACGCTTTGCTCCTCAAGTAATACTTGTAGAATGACTAATAGATTAAGATCGATTCGAGCAAGGTTGTCTAAATTCATGTGATATTCTCAAATGGAAATTCACTTCGGATTTTATATCATTTTCATTCATACCTCCATTTGACTTATTATAGCGCCCTATTAAGGGTGACCTTTGTGCATTAAAAATTTGAGAGAAAGAAGTTTATGCGTCGTAACTTATTGCCACTGTTAATGTTTATGGTGCTTTTGAGCCCGTTGGCTATTGATATTTATCTACCGTCTATGCCTGCAATGGCATTGGAGTACGGTGTATCAAACAGTGAAGTACAGTCCACCTTAGTGTTATTTTTATTTGCGATGGGCGTAGGGCAAATTTTAATTGGTCCACTCGCGGACCGTTTTGGCCGTAAACCTGTCGCATTATTTGGGATTGTACTTTATGGCATTAGCAGTTTATTAGGGGCTTATGCGGTTGAGTTTGAATGGTTGCAGGTTGCCCGTGTGTTTCAAGGCTTAGCGGCTTGTTCCACCTCTATTGTGGTATTTAGTGCGGTACGTGACTGCTATTCGCGCAAAGAAAGTGTGTCGATGTACAGTTATCTAAATGGTGCAATTTGTGTGGTCCCGGCACTGGCACCTACATTTGGTGGCTTATTAGCATTACAGTTTGGCTGGCGTTCTACCTTCATTTTTATGGCTTTGTATGCCATTTTTGTGTTGTTTTTGGTGGGGTTCCGTTTTCCGGAAACGCGTCCATTAAATACCGACAGTACAGGGCCTTTATACCGTTGGAGCCGCTATAAGCCGGTTATTGGCGACCCTCATTTTATGTTTTATGCCAGTTGTTGCATGATCGCGATGGCATCAATTTTATGTTACGTGTCTTATTCACCAGTATGGTTAATTGGTCATTTAGGCATTTCAGAATTAACTTTCAGCGGTTTATTTGGCCTTAATGCTGCGGTAAATATTGCCGCATGTTTTGCTGCCCCAGTGTTGGTTAAGCGTATTGGTAACCGTCCGGGAGTAGTAGTGGCATTATCGTTGATGTTGATTGCTGCTGTTATCGAAGCCGCGATGTACTTTGCTGGCCCTCAAGAAGGATTAGCCGCCGCAATAGCCTTTATGGCTCCGATGATGATTTTATGTATTGGCTTTGCTATTTTGCTTGGCCCAGCAACCAGTATGGCGTTGTCGGCTTTCGGTGAGCGCGCTGGTACCGCGACGGCGATGTTAGGTTGCATTCAAATGAGTGGGGCATCAATACTGACGGCGTTGATCCAGCTAACTGATATACCAGCACCTTATGCGATAGCGGTTGTTATGGGGGGCTTTAGTGCAGTATTGCTGATCATTATGGCAATGAACCGTTTAAGCCATCTGCATCAAGAACAGTTACAACATGACTAATTAGCTTTAGTAATATCACCTTTAACCCGCAGAATGCTAACCACATTCCGCGGGTATTTTTTTGCCTCAATATGGTGAGACTTAAAAGCGGGCGTTGATAGCTATGCCAACATTAGTTTCTGAATCACTATTATACTCACCATTATCGAAATAATGTTCTAGTGAAAACTTAGCCGAGAATACATCTGAAAAATGCCAGAAGTAACGTGTATTTAAACCCGTTTCAGTGATGTTGTTGCTGTGGCTACTTTTATTTGAGTCATCAATATTACTGCTGCTTAAATCAGTATTTACATCTGTCCGGTAGTAAGTCGCACCCACTGACCATGCGTTATTGATATACCAATCTGCAAACACTGCAACAGTATAAATGTCATTTTCAAAGTTTATTTTAGAATCTTGCACTATAGTCGGAGTTGAGCCATCAACTTGAGTGAGCATTTCGTTGTTGATATATTGTGGGTTTTGATAACCTACAGCCCCAGTTATAAACACTCCAGCGGTTGATTGTAATGGAATAAAATGTTCGTAAGTTAACGTGATAGCATCAATGTTTTGGCTAAAATATGATTCAAATTCATATTCTAGATATGCGCCATTGTTAGATTCTGATTCTGAGTTGGTCGTGTAGTTCAAGGATAACTTTGAGTGTTCGCTAAAAAAATATCCAGCACTTATCTCGTATGTTGTGATGTCAAATACAGCATCATCTGCATTTAACTGGTTGACTCCAGCCCCCAAAAACCATTTTGAGTCAAAAACGTATTCTCCAGAGATGTGATATAAATCTTGGAAGTCAGTGGTGGCATAACGCGCAGAAACAGTTGAGCCTTGATTAAAGAATCCCGCCAATGCGTATGGCTTATCTGCTTGTTCAACCGCTTTAAAGTAATAGCGATAATTGGCGTTAACTAGGCCATCCGCTTCACCTGATGAGTCTAAAAAACCGATTTCTGCTTCGTGGTGATAGGTATTATCTTGGGCTGCATATGCAGGGATTGTGGCCAATGCGAGCATTAATGCCACAGACATCTTTGTTCTAGTCATAGTAATGGTTCTTCCTTGAGGTATTATGGTGTAGAGCAAAGTATATTGAACTCAACTTTACATATTTGCAACAACAGATTTGCAACAAAATAAGACAAAAAATGAGCAGAAGTTATTGTATCCATTGCCAATACCCACAGTCGGCTTGCGTGTGTCATGCGCTCACACCGGTGACGTCAAATACCGAGGTTGTGGTGATGCAGCATCCATCTGAAGTGGATCATGCTAAGAACACCGTGAGGTTATTGAAACTGGTGATGCCGCAGATGAAAATTTACGTGGGTGAATCTGTCGCGGACTTTATTGAGCTGCAACATTATTTAGCTGCGCAAACGAAGCCGATTTATGTGGTTTATCCAAATGAGCACAGTCAAACTGTAGCCGAGGCTGGAGCGAGTGAGGCTGCGATAATTATTTTAGTCGACGGTACTTGGCGTAAAGCATACCGAATGTTGCAGCTCAATCCGTGGTTACTTAATTACCCGTCATTGCATCTAGAATGTGAAGATGAGTCGCAATATATCATTCGTAAAGCGAAACGTAGCGACAGCTTGTCGACTCTGGAAGCGGTTGCCCACACGTTGATTGCGTTAAATCCCGCTGCTGAAATCGCGCCAATATTTGCAGTGTTTAACGCAATGGTGCAACATAAGTTAACGGCTATGCCTGCTGTGGTTCGTGAGCGATATAACGGCGATAAAATCAAAGGATAGACAAGATGAAACATCGGCGAATAGGCTCATTTATTTTGCTCGTTACTGCCAGTTCATTGGCGTTTTTTACAGTAGCTGCTGATAAGCCACATAAAACAATGACCTTGGCTGAAAAAGGCGAGCAAGCGCGCCAAGAGTCGGCTGAACTTGAGCAAACGCAATTGCAAAAAGCGCGTGAGGCAGCCAAGGCTACCTCGGAACGTGAGCAAGAAGTATTAGCTAAGTCGCAGCCAAACGATTGGGAAGCGCAGCAGCTCGAAAAAGCCCGTGCTCAATCGGATGAGCGTTTAACCCGTCAGCAAAAGTATTTACAACAGGCGCAAGAGGCCGCTACTCAAACCCGTAAAATCCCTAAAGACACCAGTATAGAGCCAGTTCAATCTGATTAGTCTTGCTGTTGATTGACCCGTTCGGTTTATTTTGGAGTTCGCTTTGTCGTCTTGTCCTTTGTGTCACCATGAAACAGTTGCTTTTTCTCAAGATAAAAGTCGTCCCTATGTCCGTTGTCCGCAATGTTTTTTGGTATCGGTTCCTGCAGCATTTTATTTGGATCAAATAGCAGAAAAAGCCCATTATGATTGTCACAATAATGACGTTGCCGATCTAGGTTACCAACAATTTTTATCCCGTACTTTAACGCCATTAATCGCGCGTATTAAACCCGGTGCAATAGGGTTAGATTTTGGCTGCGGAGAAGGTGCTGTATTAAGCCAAATGGCTGTAGCGCAAGGCATTAAGGTGGTTAATTATGATTTATTTTACCACCCAGATACTCAAGTACTCTCTCAGCAATATGATTTTGTTTGCTTAACTGAAGTGATAGAGCACATTGCCAATGCGCAGGCGTTGATGACGCAGTTAAGTACATTATTGTTGCCTGGCGGCATATTGGCAGTAATGACCAAACAAGTACCCAGCTTAGATAAGTTTAACAATTGGTACTATAAAATTGACCCAACTCATATCAATTTCTACTCTATAGAAACCTTTCAATGGTTAGCATTACAGCAAGGTTGGCAGCTTGAAATTATCGACAGCGATGTGGTGTTTTTTCACCTTCCAAAGTCGCCAGTTTAGTCGTGAGTGTTGGGTATTAATAAATAGATACAATTGACTTGTTAGCAAAGCGGTAAAAGATTTAACAAAAGCGTCATTTCAAGGTAGTTTTGTTGCACTAATTACTATAATAAATGGAATAAACATGCGCCTGACGTCTGTTGCTTTACTGCTTTCAAGTGTATTTGCCACCAGTGTTTACAGCACGACTACCGTGGCTAGCGTGCCCAATGCTGCAGAACTAACCGCTCAAGTTGAAAGCAAAGTCATTGCATGGCGCCGCGATTTACATCAACACCCTGAATTATCTAATCGCGAATTTCGCACCAGTAAAGTGATTGAGAAACATCTTAAATCTCTCGGACTTGAAGTGCAGACGGGTATTGCTCATACCGGTGTGGTCGCCATACTAAAAGGCGGCAAGCCTGGGCCATTAATTGGTTTACGCGCTGATATGGATGCGCTGCCCGTTACCGAAGTGGTTGATTTACCTTTTGCCTCTAAAGTAACTGACACTTATCGAAATCAAACAGTAGGTGTGATGCACGCGTGCGGTCATGATACCCATGTGGCTATGCTGATGGGCGTGGCTGAAAACCTCGTAAAAGTAAAAGACAGCCTAGCCGGTGATGTAATGTTTATCTTTCAGCCAGCCGAAGAAGGCGCGCCAGAAGGTGAACAAGGCGGTGCGGAGTTAATGCTCAAACAAGGCTTATTTGCCAAGCGCAAGCCTGAGCAAGTGTTTGGTATGCATGTTACTTCAAGCATGCCTACAGGTATGATTGGTCTACGTTCCGGCCCTGCAATGGCGAGTGAAGACTCATTTACGATTAAAGTGATGGGCAAGCAAACCCATGGCTCACGTCCTTGGAGTGGTGTTGATCCTATCGTGGCCTCGGCACAAATTATTAATAGTGTGCAAACCATTATTAGTCGTCAGGTGGATATTACCAAAGCACCTGCAGTAGTGAGTTTTGGGGCCATTAATGGTGGTATTCGATCGAATATTATTCCTGACGAAGTAGAACTTATTGGTACTATTCGTACTTTCGATCAAGATATGCGCGCCGACATTAAAGTTAAATTGGCCCAAGTGGCAGCTAATGCCGCTAAAACAGTTGGCGCCACTGCAGTAACCGTGATCCAACCTGGTTATCCGGTTACGGTTAACAACCCAGAATTAGTCAGCAAAATGCGCCCGGTTATCGCCTCTGTAGTGGGTGGCAATATGTTGATTGAGCCAGGACTGATTACCGGTGCGGAAGACTTTTCTTATTACGCATTAGAAACACCCGGGATGTTCTTTTTCTTGGGCGTGACACCTGCTGACCAAGATATCAATAATGTCGCCAGTAATCACTCTCCGGCATTTTATGTTGATGAGAGTGCCCTTAAGGTTGGCGTGCAAACCATGACCCAAATTGCCTTAACCGCATTAAGCGCGGCACAATAGCCCTATTTAAAAACCAATTTTAATAATCCATTTTAAAAAAACCAATTTAAATAAACCATTGGACGATAGCTCAAAAGGAGCGAGATATGACCCGCAAGATAATGGCGTTGCTGATGACATTAGGCGTACTGAGTGCGCCTAATGTGTCAGCGACACAAGCTGAAGATATTAATAGTTTTACCTTAGATAATGGCATGAAGATTATGGTGTTGGAGGATAGTTCTATCCCTAATGCCAATATGTACATTTTTTGGAAAGTGGGTTCGCGCAATGAAGTACCTGGTATTACCGGTATTTCGCACTTTTTTGAACACATGATGTTTAATGGTTCTAAAAAGTTTGGCCCTAAAATGTTTGACCGTACGATGGAAGCGGCTGGTGGCGCCAACAACGCTTATACCAGTGAAGATATAACGGTATATACCGACTGGTTTCCAGCAAATGGTCTAGAAACTATTTTTGATTTAGAAGCAGACCGCATCGCCAATTTAGACATCAATCCTGAAATGGTTGAAAGTGAGCGCGGCGTGGTGCAATCAGAGCGCACTACAGGGCTTGAAAACTCCAATTGGCGTACTATTCAAGAAGCGCTTAAAAGTGTCGCCTTTGCGGCGCATCCATATAGCTGGTCGGTGATTGGTTATGAGTCAGACATTGCAGCTTGGACATTAGCAGACTTACAGCAATACCATAAAACCTACTATGCCCCTAACAATGCGCTAGTGGTGATTACCGGTGATGTGAAGCTAGCCGAAGTGAAAGCCTTGGCTAATCAGTATTTTGCGCCAATTCCGGCCCAAGCCCCACCGAAAGCCGTACGCACGGTTGAACCGCAACAAAATGGCGAACGTCGGGTATTTGTTAAAAAAGAATCGGTAAGCACGCCAAACATTATGTTGGCTTATCATGTACCTGCAACTAGCCATGCAGACTACTATGCATTGGATTTATTAACGTCGATGTTAAGCGAAGGTAATAGCTCACGCTTTTATAAAGCGCTAGTCGACAAGCAATTAGCTGTCGCTGCCGACACTTACATGCCGATGTCGTTTGACCCTAACTTGTTTTATATCTTGGGTGTAGCGAATGCGGGAGTCAGTGCCGAGACTTTAGAAAAAGCTCTCATCGAGCAGATTGATCTAATTTCCGAGCAAGGTGTGACTCAGCAAGAACTTGAAAAAGTTAAAAATATTAAGTTAATGGACTTTTACCGCACGATGGAAACCATTAATGGTAAAGCCAATACTTTAGGCACATACGAGCTGTATTTTGGCGACTATGCAAAACTGTTTAACGCCCCAGAAGCCTATAACAAGGTCACTCCTGCTGATATTCAGCGTGTGGTGCAAACCTATTTAATTAAAGCGAATCGAACTGTCGGTGTGCTCGCTGCTACTGAGGAGTCAGACAAATGAAAACCGTAACTCACACACGCATTAAAATATCATTATCAGCAATCGCATTGGCCTGTAGCTTAGGGATAAGTGGTTGTGCGACAACCCAGAAAACCACTGCCGATTCCGCCAACCCTGTTACCGCTAGCTTTGTTATGCCAAGCTACCAATCTGTTACCTTAGACAATGGCTTAAAGGTTAAGCTGATGGTGCAAAAAGAAGTGCCATTAGTGACCATTGATGCCGTAGTGAGAGCGGGAGCAGTCAATGATATTACCTCTGGTATGGCTTACATTACCTCACAAAGTTTACTGTTGGGTGCAGCGGGTCAATCAAAGGCCGACATCGAGCAGCAGTTAGATTTTATGGGTGCCAGCATAGACACCAACGCTGATTTAGAAGGCAGTTATATTCGTGCCAATATGATGAGCAAAGATGTTGATACCGTGCTCGATATTTTTAGCCACGTATTGCGCCAACCAGACTTTGATAGCGCTGAATTTGATAAACTAAAACAGCGCGAAATTGTGGGTTTATCACAGCAAAAAGAAAGTCCTCGAGCAGTGATTGGTCGCTACTTCAATAAGTTAGTCTTTGGTGATCATCCTTATGCCAATCCGGTATCAGGCAATAGTGACACCATTGATAAACTTTCTGTTGAGGAGTTACGTGCTTTTCATAAAGGCTATTATCAACCAAACAACATGACCATTAACGTGGTGGGCGATTTTGATGTTGCCGACATGACCGCTAAACTGAATAAAGCCTTTGGCGATTGGCAGACCACTGAAACCGTGGTTCAGCCAGATTTAAGCCAACATTTACCAACATTAACCCAACCTCACGTACTGTTGGTCGACAAGCCTGACGCAATTGAAACCACCTTTTTAATTGGTGGCGTGGGGATCCGTTATGACAATCCTGATTATGTTGGGTTAACCGTAGTGAACACCATTTTAGGTGGTCGTTTTACTTCATGGTTAAATGATGAATTACGCGTCAATGCCGGATTAACTTACGGTGCCCGTTCTGGTTTTAGCCCTTATGCTCAATCTGGGGTATTCCAAATCAGTACTTTTACTAAGTCATCGACCACTAAAGAAGCCATTGATTTAGCCTTAAAAACCTATGCTCGTTTATGGGAAAAGGGCATTGATCAAGCCACTTTAGATTCTGCCAAAGCCTATGTTAAAGGCCAGTTCCCACCTAAGTATGAGACGAGTGGACAGTTAGCCGGTTTATTGTCTGACATGTATCTGTATGGCTTTAATGATGATTTTATTAATCAATTTCAAGCTAAAGTAGATGGACTTACCCTTGCAGACACTCAACGTTTGATTAAGCAATATTTCCCACAACAAAACTTACAGTTTGTGTTGATTGGCAACGCTGAAAACATTGCTGATATTGCAGCGCAATACGGTGAAGTGACTAAAGTTGATATCACTGCGACGGGTTTTGGTCAGTAGTTGTCAGTGGGTTAATTGCTTATGCAATTAATGGCTTATTCAATTAATGACTTAGTCAGCTAATTGCACTGTAGTATCGTATGATGGCTCACATAAGTGGGCCATTTTTTATGGCTAGATATCATGGTGTCACTCAGTGATTCAATGAGCTCGCTAAGCCAAGATAGGTGCAGGCAACATTGGCTATGTTGAGCTTGGGATCCGTTAAGTGTTAAACGCGATTGCGATAAGAGGATGGTTAATGATACATACATGCCGATTTATATTACTGCTAACGGCGATGTTGTTACTGACACATTCAACGTCATCTTATGCTGCGAAAGTAACTTTAGATACGTTTTGTAGCCAACTAGTGGGTGAGTGGCAGGGCAGTGCAGCCAATCCGAATGTTGCGCCGAAGCAGGTAAGCACTTCGGTGATGTGCTCGGCAGATAAACGTAATTTATACATTAGTGTTAGCCGTGGTAGTCGCTTTTCGAACAGTGAAACTTGGTGGTTTAGGCAACAACAAGATCATATTTTATTGGTGTATGCCAATGGGATTACCGATGATATTTCGCAACAGTTAACGCTTTATGAGCAAGCGGGCAGTTACTCATTTTTAGGCAAGGGGGAAATCAATCAACGTCCGGCCTTAGTACAATTGCAGTTCGATCCCATGATGAGTGATACCAAACCGTCAACAGCAGGATGGCAATGGCAGCAAAGCGCGCACTATTTGGATGACGACAGTGAGCAGTATCAAGTCATTAGAGCCATTAGTCTGCTTAAACCATCGGCAAAGAATACTCTGCCGACAGAATAAAATGAGTGCTTCTTAACACCCACTGTGACTTAGCGATAAAACAAATAAGCGGCAAACAATGCCCAACTCAATAGCAGTAACCCCAGCAACGACCATGTTAAAGGGTTGAATCGACTCTCTGGTTCAATGTAAGACATATCAGAATCGTCATCATTTGAGCTTGTCGCGCTTTTAGATTTTTGCTGCTGTTTACGGGCTTTATCTCGTTCGCGAGCCTTAGCCTTCTCACGTTTTTTGTATTCAGCAATCCCCTTTTCAACGCCCGCAGCAATCAGCTTGGTTTGTTCTTTAACTTGCCCAGGTTTTTGGGTTGCTTTGGCAATGGCTAAAGCATCTTGTTGGGTTTCAGGTGATAGCGTCTTTTTCATTACTCAGCGCCTGCAAAACCCAGCTGACGCCATGCTTCATAACTAATAATGGCAACTGAATTGGATAAGTTTAAGCTACGGCTATTGGCGGTCATTGGGATACGTAAGCGCTGCGCAAGTGGCGTCGCATCAATAATATCCATTGGTAACCCACGGGTTTCGGGGCCAAATAATAATACATCATTTTCTTGGAAAGCAATTTGCGTATGAGGACGGCTACCTTTAGTGGTGCAAGCAATAATACGCTTTCCTGCCATGGCCTCTAAAAAAGCGGCATAGTTTTTATGGCGAGTCACACTGGTTAGATCCGAATAATCGAGTCCCGCGCGACGTAATTTCTTTTCTTCGAGATCAAAACCTAACGGCTCAATCAAATGTAACTGCGAGCCATTGTTGGCGCATAGACGAATGATGTTTCCGGTATTTGGAGCGATTTCGGGTTCATAAAGGGCAATATGAAACATAGCAACCTTAGGTACGAAGCATAAAAAGAGTGGCAAATTATACCCTAACCAAGGTTTGACTGCGAGGCGTTATAAACGCTGACGTTATCAAAATGGGCGATACAGCCCTGATGATAATTGCTGGTTGGGCGCTGACACATAGGCAATAACAACCTGATAAAATACTGGCTATTTTATTGATGCCTTCGCGCTATAGTTCGCATATCGAGAAATAAAAATTCCATGCTTATTCCTCAACCAACATAAGAGCTTAGATAATATTGGCGCCACTTTCAGGATCTCGTGATTGTGCCGCTTGTTGACGTATATCATCGGTATCGCTGCTGATGTCATCGCTAGTTTCATTATGGGCATCTTCTAATGACTCTTGGGCTTTGTTGCTGTTGTGCTCAGTGCTCTGTATCGTATTCAGAGGTGTTTCACCTTGCTGATGTCCATTGGTGACTAATTGTATCCCTTGAGGGAAAATACGTTCGCGGGCGTCGTCAGGCAAGCTTATCTGATTCGCTTCATAAGCGCGCACCAGCAAGCGCATTAAAATTGAAGCCACTTTTGGAACACTGTGAGTTTCAGCATTGACCCAAAAATACACTTGTAGATTAATCGTCGATGAACCAAGGTTTTTTATCAGCACCTGCGGCTCGGGATCTGCGAGTACGCCGTGATGATCGGCCATGATCTCCATAGCGATGTCCTGAGCCTTACGGATACTTGCATCATAGCCAATGCCAATGACAAAATTGCCACGCATTCTCGGGTTGGCGGTAAGGTTTTTAATCACGTTTTTATAGATAGTGGCATTGGGTATTTGGATATGATTTCCGTCGTAATCGACTAACGTGGTGGCTCTTGCTGTGACTTGCTTTACCACTCCCAAATTCCCTTCGACGGAGATTACATCACCTAATTTGAACGGACGCTGCACACTGAGTAATAAGCTGGAAATAAAGTTTTCGGCGATGTCTTTAAAGGCAAAACCTAAAATCAGCCCAATGACACCAGTGCTGCTAATAATAGCGACCGCAAACTGCGTTAAGCCCGCGAGACGCAAGAATATATACAGCCCTAACAATATGATTAATATGCTGATGCTGCGCTGCATCACTAAACGGATCAACTCACTTTTTGTCACCCAAGCTAAGGGACTAATCAATAAGCGAGCTAAAGGATGTGAAAGCCAAAATAGGAGTAAGAAAATTGATAACCCTAAAGCCAAACGCGGTAAATAGAGTAAGGCTTTGGCCCAAAATTGCTCAGCATCTTGCTTCAGGGGAGCCAAAGATAAGGGCGCAATAGGTTGCAAGTGAATATTATCGACAACCTGAGTTACACCAGGTAAAGCGGCTATAGTTTGCAGTATGCGCTCTTTACTCGCTTGCTCCGTGGCAGAGCCGTTTAGATTGACGACAGAGCCTTGTATTTCAATGTCTATTGCGCTGCTTGGGTCGTTAATCTGTATCAGTTGCTTCACAGTGTTGGGCGAAGGCGCAGCCTGGGCATCAGTAGACACAAAGTTGGTAAGGCAACCAACAGTGACTAAACTCCATAGTAGAATCCATCGACTTAATCTTGGGGATGATCGCTGATTGCAGCAAGAAAAACGGTTTAAAAAAAATCGACAAATCATAAGATTATCCGCAAGGTATTAGCCTGTCATTATTCAATATTAGCAAATAAACTTCAAAGGCACCAAAGGTTGTGAGTGTTATCTGCTAATGTTTTTAGAGTATGCAAAAAGGGCTTTTTTCACTTCTAAAGGCATACTAATAGGTCAATATATGGGGTCGTGTAGTTGCTTAAAAACCGATGCTGATTAAGATCTAGAACAGCAACATTAGAAATAGTGGTCTGGTAATTGCTTTGTATATTATGAAAGTGAATACAAATCAGTTCATACACGCTGGGGTAATTGCTAACCTCGGCTCATTCAAAATGGAGAATATCATGGATTTATTACGTATTTTAATCGCAATCTTACTACCACCTCTTGGGGTTTTCCTGCAAGTGGGGCTAAGTAAGACCTTATTATTAAATATAATTTTAACCTTGCTAGGCTACATTCCTGGGATAGTGCACGCGGTATGGGTGATTGCTAAGCGCTAATGGCTGCCAAGATGATTATCCCTAATGGTGAAGCGGCTCAGGCTGCTCACATTTATCGGAAAATGTTGCCAGTTAGGGGTAATTTTTACCTAGTAATGACATGTTTATCAATAATGTGCTTTACGCTGTGTCGTCTATTAAGCTGAGCTAGCTGTTTATTGATACTCGTTTATTCCCTGCGTATGCAGCGGTTATGGACAATGCCATTACTCAGTCCGATTAGAATATAAGTGGTTAAAGTTTGTCTTTTTTATATCGACTAGCTAACCGGTAAACTGATACTGAGCTTAAGGCCTTCGCGCTTTCCTGTTGGGCTGATAAGGTTTTCTGCCACAATACTGCCTTGGTGTAACGTAATAGCAGCTTGAGTTATAGCCAACCCTAAACCCCAACCGCCGCTTTGCCTATCTCTGGCAGTGTCGGGGCGATAGAAAGGTTTAAATATAGCTTCGAGTTCTTGTGGCTCTATACCTGGACCGTCGTCTTCCACCGTTATCAATATGTGCTTGCCAACTTGGGCTGCGCTAATGGTTATCTGACTATTGGCATAGTAAATCGCATTACGCAGCAGATTTTCTATGGCGCGCGAGAGTGTCTTTGGGTGAAAAGGTAATAGCAGCGCCTCTGGTATATCAATTTGTAATAGTTTGCCTTGCTGCTCGGCTTCAAATTCGGCGTCATCTAACACTTGGCTTAAAGATTCTGCTAATTCGAGTACGACTTTATTTTCATGGCTGGCCAAGCTTACCCGAGATAGAGTGAGCAACTCGCTTATTAGCGCTTCAAGTTGTAAGGCTTCATAGCCGATACGTTCTAGCTCTTCACTTTGCTGCCCTTTTTTACGGCCTAACGCTAAGGCTAATTGCAGCCTAGTGAGCGGTGTGCGCAGTTCATGAGATATGTCGCCCATTAATCTTTGCTGATTGTTAATCATGGTTTGTACGGCATCGGCCATGCCGTTGAAAGCCTGTGCCAATTGGCCCATTTCATCGCGACGATTTGCGGTAGCTGCATCAACTCTGCTAGATAAATCACCTCTAGCGAGGGCATTGGCACTGTGTTTTAGCGAACGTAATGGCTTACCCAAATACCATGCGAGTAAACCGCATAATAAGCCTGACAATAATATGGCTAAGCCTGCGGTCAGTAATTTATTGTCGGCAAAGAAGAAGAACCACGGCCGTGGATGATTATCGGGGAAACGACCAAATAATTGATACGGTTTGCTGTTGACCTCAAAAGAATACGGGCCAAAAATAAGCTCATCTCTAAATTGATGGCTGATCGGTTGGTCTGCTTCTTCTGCCATGAGTTGAAAACGTCTAAATCCACGCGAGACTCGTTTGGTATTTAATACTTGACCTTCGCCGTCGGTTAAATATAAACGCAATGGGCCGCCATTATGGTTTCTATCACCTTCTTTATTGCGGCTACGGTGCAGACGTTGAAGGTTTTTACCTTCGAGCAATTGAGGTTGCTCTTGTATCCGTTCTGCAACGTTTTTAAGCACTCGCTCAAGGCTGGCAGGTAATGGCGAACGATCATGATTTTGTTGCAGTAATGGCAATAAAGACACCAGTGCAATAATCAATGAACTGCATAGCCAAAAGCCTAACAATAATTTAAAAAATAGCCCGTTAAATGGATTGTTCTTTAGCATTACGGTATCCAAATATAACCTTTACCGCGCAGGGTTTTGACGCGTGGACGGCCATCTTGGCGCTCTGGTAGTTTCTTGCGTAAGTTAGACAAATGCATATCTAAGCTACGATCAAATGGCATTAACTTTTTGCCTAATACGTTTTCGCTTAATGATTCTTTGGTGACCAGTTCGCCTGACTTTTCGATTAAATGAAACAGCAGTGAAAATTCGGTGCCAGTGAGAATGATTAGTTGCTCATTGCAATAGGTTTCTTGGCGGGTAGGGTCGAGACGTAAATCACCAAACTGCATCATTTCATTGGCTTGGCTATCTTGCTGAGTGGTTTGCGCTCGACGTAATATGGCTCTAATTCGAGCCACTAACTCGCGATCATTAAAGGGTTTTGGCAAATAGTCATCGGCACCAATTTCAAGGCCGACAACCCGGTCAATTTCATCACCGCGAGCGGTTAGCATTAATACCGGTGTTTGCTTGCGTTGGCGTAAAGCACGCAAGACTTCAAAACCATTCAGTTTAGGCAGCATCACGTCAAGAAGGATTAAATCGAAGTCTTGCTGTTGCGCCATCATCAGCCCTTGCTCACCATCATAAGCTTGGGTTAATACAAAGCCTTCCAACTCAAGTAATTGGCTGAGTAGATCTGATAAACCAATATCATCGTCGATCAGTAAAATACGATTCATAACTTTCCTCTGGCACAAAGAAAATCTGTATGTTGAAGCTAACATACAGATTTTTCGATCAATTAAGCTTATCTTATGCCAAGATTAAATCATATCAACATTGCACAGTTTTACATTTATCCTGCTTTATTTTGCACTATGTAGCGTTTAATTCTGGCAATAATAAAGGTCAGTACAATAGACCCCAAAATCAGACCTACAGAAAAGACTGCATTTTGCAGTGAGTTAGGGTTAAACACTAACATGCTGCCTAAACCTAACATCATAATACCTGACATCAGTTTAAGTACTTCGCCTTCTTTTTCGGTCAGTTTGCGTTTACCTAAGGTCATTGAGAATACAATCACAATAGCGGCAAGTGGAATAACGTAAACCACATTATAAGCGATGAGGTATAAGTAACGTTGCATGGTATCGAGATCTGATAACGACAACACTGAGGTGTAAATCATTGGAAAACCAGCGGTGCAAAGCAGTTCATAGGTGTTAGCTAAAATAGCCAGAATCGTTGAGCCTAAAATCATTGTTGGTAACGAGCTGGCTTTAGATAATTTGCCCATCCGTTTAATAAGCGAGCCACGATTTTCAACTGACATTGAAAGGCTAACGTCGCCACGGCCGTAAAAGTAATCTTTTATATTCACTATGGCCGCAATCAATGCCAATACCCCCGCACAAGTGATAATGATACCGCCATCACCGCCGCCAAGTAGTTGGAATAAGTTAAGCCAGGCGCTCATAAATATAAAGTAGATAAAGCCTGAGAAGAATACAAAAATACCGCCTACCAATAACATACGTTTGCGGCTGCCTGCATTAACCATGATGCTCAGTAAAAACAGCAACACGAAAAATGCGCAAGGATTAAAAGCATCGACACCAGCGAGTACTAAGGTGAGCACTGGCAATGACATTTCTTCAGGGTGCACTGCACCAATGAGTGGAATGTCGACAGGCTGAACAGTTGGTATAGGGGTAATGTCACTGGCTTGGTCAAATGACATGCCACACGAACCTTCGGCTTCTGGGTCGTCACTCGTGTCACTACAGGTTTCAAATAATGGTGCGCTTACCACTGGCGTAGCGCCTAAAAAATCATCGAGCTTATTACCAATATCTGCTTTACCACCTTGGCGTTGATAGCAGTTAACTAAGCGCTCTAGGATGTAACGCCCTGTGACATCATGGCTGTTATAGCCAACAACGGCCTCGCCACAAATGGCAAAGTAGGGCACCGATTTAGGTTCAACACCAGTGTGTTGGCCCATTTCCATGAGTTTGTCGACATTGCCGGGTTCGCTAATGGCGTAGTCGTGTAATTCTATCCAGTCAAAACGTTCGCCTAAAGCATCAATAAAAGGATGCGCTTCACGACAATGAGGACAGGTTTTAGACCAAAAAAAATGCAGTTTAACCACAGGCTGCTGGTTTTGCTGAGTATACCAAAGTGAGTCGTCTGTTGAGGCCGCGGTACTGGCTATTGAGCTGGGTGCCAATATCAGTACACAAAGAAGTAACAGTAATTGGCCAATCAATCGGTTCATAATGTATTCCATTAAAGCGCTAATAGTTAGATTTTATGCCCTAATATGAATACTGTAAGGATCAAGTCTGAATTACGTTAACTGGCTCGCATTACTGCGATTTTTATCATTCAATATGCCAACTTGATCATGAATTACTGGCGCTAAAGTGCTATGAAAACGTTCTTTACATAGGTTTACTCAGTCTTAACCCTCATTGACATTGCATTCGGTAAACTGAGTATCAAATCTGCTAAGGCAGAAAATAAATCCCATTCATACCGAGGTACTTAACAATGAAAACATCATCAATCATCAAAACGAGTTTAGTTGCCTTAGTGGCAAGTTCGGCTTTATTAGCTGGCCAGTTATATGCAGTTGATGCAGCTGATAACACTGTAAAAACTGAAAATGTTGCCGCTAAAGGTGACCGACATCATGGTCACAAAGGTGGCATGCATAAAATGCTTCGTAAGCTGGACTTAACTGATGCCCAAAAAGTTCAAGTAAAAGCCATCTTCGATAAGTACCAAGCTAACCGTCCTGAGCGCCCAACTAAAGAGCAGCGCGCTGAGCACCGTACAGAAATGTTAGCGTTAATCACTACCGCTGGTTTTGACGAAGCAAAAGCAACTGCAATGGCTGAAGCACAGCAACAAAAGCATTTACAAAAGATGCTGACGCATTTGAAAATGCAAAACGAAATTTATCAATTATTAACGCCTGAACAGCAACAAACGTTTCAAGATAAATTTAAGCTAGGCAAAGGCCACAAACCGCGCCGTTAATGATTAACTGATACAACATCAGGTTAAATAGATAAAAGCCATTACCTTGGGGTAATGGCTTTTTTATTCATGCAAGTTTGCTAATGGTCACACTTTGTATAAGACCAGCAGCGACTTTAGTAAACTTTATCCTAATCGAGCAATGAACTTGCTATAGTAATAGCAGATAAATCATCAGTTAAATGAGCCGACAATTCTTATATGAGTACCTCTTCTGAATATGACTTTTGGGTCAAATTAGCTAGCCGCGCGTCGGTGGCTACTGCGCTGTGTCTTATTGTGATTAAGTTAATCGCTTGGTTGTACTCTGGCTCGGCCAGTATGTTGGGCTCATTAACGGATTCATTTGCAGATGCACTTGCTTCGATTGTTAACTTTATTGCTATTCGGTATGCCATTGTTCCCGCAGATAAAGATCATCGTTATGGCCATGGCAAAGCTGAACCATTAGCAACGTTAGCCCAAGCGGCCTTTATTTTAGGTTCGGCGTCGTTATTATTATTGTATGGCGGCGAAAAGCTGATTCATCCAGTGGCAGTCACCAATGCTATGAGTGGCATCGTGGTGTCGATTATTGCCATTGTGCTGACATTTGCACTCGTTTTACTGCAACGACATGCGTTGAAAAAAACCAATAGCTCTTTGGTTGAAGCCGATTCATTGCATTATAAGTCTGACTTGTTATTGAATGCAGCGGTGTTGTTTGCGCTAATATTAGCGCAATATGGCTGGTGGTGGGCCGATGGTTTGTTTGCGGTGTTTATTGCATTGTTTATTGGTAATCAAGCACTCGGTTTAGGTTATCGTTCAATTCAGAGTTTACTTGACCGCGAGTTAGACAACGAGACTCGTGACAAGATTAAAGCCTTGGCCAAGCAAGACCCTCGGGTTCAAGGTATTCACGATTTACGTACTCGCCAAGCAGGTAAAACCACATTTATTCAATTGCACATGGAATTAGCCGGTAACTTGTCTTTGCATGATGCTCATGAAATAGCAGATAAAGCGGGTATGACGATTAAAGCGGCGTTTGATGATGCTGAAGTGATTATTCACCAAGACCCGGTGTGATAGAGATGAATGGGGATGACAAATGCCAGCTCAGCAATACGTGCGATTAAGCTGACACAGGTTAGATATAGAGATTAAAATCCCAGAGCGTTAAATTGCGCCAAAGCCTGCTTTACTATGTCTGTAATACTGGCGTTAATATCGACAGTCACCACTAATGGCTCATTAGTGGGTTCTTCTAATGTGGCAAACTGGCTGTCGACCATGTTTTGTTTCATAAAGTGACCTTTTCTGGCCATTATGCGTGCCAAAATCAATTCATAGCTACCCTGCAAATATAAAAAACCGACCTGTTGATTACCTTGCCGAATTAGATCCCGATAGGATTTTTTTAGTGCAGAACAACCAATAATCACGGTTTTATTTTGGTTGTTAAATTCTAAAGCTAGATCACCAATACGCGATAACCAAGGTGCTCTATCAGCATCATTTAGAGGTTCTCCTCGGGCCATTTTATCTATGTTGGCCTGGGCGTGAAGATCGTCACCGTCTACAAAAGTGGCATTCATCATTTTTGCTAACAGTTCACCTACGCTGCTTTTACCACATGCGCACACACCCATTACAATAATGCATTTTCCTGTCATTCTCTTACCATTCCTTAATATAAGCTTATATAATTAAAGGCTTATTTTTTCGTAACTCAGTTTATAACTTGAGTTTACTGATCTCATTAAGGTTTGTGAATTCGAATGAGCACTCTCATTAATCACTTTGGAATATAGTATGGACACAATGGTACAAATCGCAGACCCGACCTACTTGTTGATGATAGCTGCACTCGCCATTATCGCGTTATTGATCCTGATTATTAAAATGAAATTGCATGCTTTTGTATCGTTAACATTAGTCTGCGTGGCCACTGCACTGGCAAGTGGCATTAGCAGTGATCAAGTAGTGCCGACTATGATGGCGGGTTTTGGTGGCACCTTGGCTTCAGTTGCCTTATTAGTCGGCCTTGGCGCTATGATAGGTAAGATTTTAGAGGTCACTGGCGGTGCTAAAGTGCTTGCCGATACCTTGATTAGCCGCTTTGGTGAAGATAAAGCGCCGCTAGCGTTAGGTATCGCTTCGCTGTTGTTTGGTTTTCCAATATTTTTTGATGCTGGCTTAATGGTAATGATGCCTATTATTTTTAGCGTGGCTAAACGCTTTGGCGACTCACCACTTAAGTATGCTTTACCGTCTGCGGGTGCATTTGCGGTGATGCATGCTTTTGTACCGCCACACCCTGGACCGGTAGCGGCTGCAGACTTACTTGGCGCCAACATTGGTTTATTGCTATTTGTTGGCATGATGGTGGCAATCCCTACATGGTATATCGGCGCTTACTTATTTGGTTTATATGCAGGCAAAAAATTTGATATTCCCGTATCGAAAGTTTTCTTCAGCACCGCACCTATTATCGATGTCGACAAGATCCCCAAGTTTGCTACAGTGATGTCGATTCTGGTGTTACCTGTGATACTCATTTTTATGGATACGGGATTAAATACCTTAGCGGTAGCAGGAGTTATTGATGGTAAGTTGCCATTAGTTCAATTACTGCGAATGCTGGGTAAGACGCCCATCGCATTGCTGATTACCTTATTAGTGTGTTTGGTGGTCTTTGCTAAAGACTACGGCATGCAACCGCTTGAAAAACTGTGTGGCGATTCATTAGGGCCAATTTGTGCGGTGATATTAGTCACGGGTGCTGGTGGCATGTTTGGTGGTGTGTTACGTGCCAGTGGTATAGGCCAAGCGTTAGCGGATGCATTATCCGATACCGGTATGCCGTTAATTGTGGCCGCATTTGTTATTGCCACCTGTTTGCGGGTGGCGCAAGGTTCTGCAACTGTGGCATTAACCACTACAGCTGCATTAATTGCGCCCATGGTTGCGGCAACGGCTGGATTAAGCGCTGCTGATTTATGTTTTATTGTGATTGCCATTGCTGGTGGTTCAACGGTGTTATCGCACTTTAATGATTCCGGTTTTTGGCTGGTAGGGCGTTTGATGGAAATGGACGAGAAAACCACGTTAAAAACATGGACAGTGATGGAAACTTTACTCGGCACCATAGCTTTTATCATTGTTGGTATCTTGAGCATACTGTTTTAAATATCAATCGGTTATCATTAACAGTGACGAATTGACGTTTTAATACTAACAAAGCCGCAATAGCGGCTTTGTTAGCCAGAATATTGGCTTAATTTAGTGTATTTATGACTCTAGGTTATGCAAACACTAGCTGGCTAGTGATTTGTGATCGGGCTTGTTCTAACGCTGAATCTGCACGCAAAATAAGGCGGTCGATAGTGTCGTCAGCTTGCCAGTTAGATAACCCGACACAGGCACTAAAGCGAATGTGCTTACCGCTTTCTGGTTCGATTAGCTCCGTATGTTCGATACTATGACGAATACTCTCGGCTATTTTTAGTGCAATATTTTTGCTGCTAGCTTGAATGATGGCAATAAATTCATCACCGCTCCAACGGGCGATTAAGTCAGTTTCAGCAAGCTTACTTTGGCAATGCTGAGCAAAGTGAATCAACGCTTTATCACCCATATCATGGCCAAACAAATGGTTAATTTGCTTTAAGTCATCTATACCCATTAAGACACAATAAAGGTGTTCATGCACAAGGGTGCTATGGGTCATTAATTGCTGACTAAAATGGATTAAGCCTCGTCGATTAAGGGCTTTTGTGAGGTAATCAACATAGATTTGTTTATCGAGTTTGTCTTTTAATAAATAAGATTCGGTGACATCGATCATGGTAACTTGAATAGCGGGTTGCTGCTCCCAACTGATCACCGTCTCAATTAATTTCACCCATATGATACGACCGCTAAGGTGTAGGCATTTGATTTCAACAGGATGAGGTTTAACTTTATTCGCGAGTAACGCAGCGTTAGCGTCTAGGCGCTGTTCTTGATAGCTTGGTTCAATCACATCCAAAATTGAGGCGAGTGACATAATACTTTGGGTATTAGGGTAACCGAATAGTTGTGCTAATGTCTGATTGCAATACAGCGGGCTAAAGTTGCGATGTACTAATACGCCTTGTACAGATCCATTGACTAATTGCTGATAGCGACTTTCACTTTGTACTAAAGCTTGTTTAAGTGTTGTAGATTCAGTTAAATCCACAATCGTGATTTGTAGGGCTGATCGTCCTTGCCATTCAACTATGTGTTCAATAGCTAATATATTGAGTTTCAAACCTAAACGGTTACGGTTAATGTAGCTGCGTACCTGAGGTTTTTCTATACCACTCATTAATGCGTAGTAAGTGTGTGTGGCTACATCCTGTAGTTCGGGATCGATTAACTCTAGAACACTCTTTAGCGCTAAAATATCTTGAGCTGTATTATAACCGAAGATTTTTGCATAATTATCATCGGCATAAAGTGGTATAAAATCTTGATGAATAACTACACCATAATGAGCATCAAAATCCAAAATCGTTCCTTGTTTGAATGTTATATTTTAATGTAGCATTTTTACTCGATAAATATTCTAGCGCTTTTGGTTATTTGTACCCTGATGTGATGTGTAAACTCGGCAATATGAGATCATCTTCGCACTTACCGTTGTTAAGATCATAGCATTTTTATAAAAGTGTCATTGCCATAATGTTATTACATCATTATGGCTCCCCTGCGTCGTTTCGTTTTTAGTCCATCGACAGTTCTTTTAATTTACGCGTTAGGGTATTACGACCCCAACCTAGACGTTTAGCGGCTTCTTGTTTATGGCCTTGAGTATGTCTTAGTGCTGTTTCAAGTAAAATACGTTCAAATTCAGGTTGCACTTCAGTGAGTAAATCACTTTCACCTGCAGCCAGCTTTTCATCAATCCAATCAGTTAATGCGGTTTGCCAGTCACTTGCTCCAGCTTGTTTCTGCTGGGTTGCTACTGGGTCTTTAAGCAATTCTGGTGGTAAATCTTGCGGTAAAATTTCTTGTCCGGACGCCATTACGGTTAACCAACGACAAGTATTCTCAAGTTGGCGAACATTACCCGGCCAAGGAAGGTTAGCCAATTTTACCGCGGTTTCTTTAGTGAGTATTTTGGGTTCAACGCCAATCTCTTTCGCTGCGGTGCTTAAAAAGTGATTAGCGAGTTGGGCAATGTCTTCACGGCGCTGCGATAACGGCGGTAAGTGTACTCTGATCACATTGAGGCGATGAAACAAATCTTCGCGGAAGGTGCCTTTTTGCACCTGCACCTCAAGATTTTGATGCGTCGCAGCAATAATACGTACATCAACTTGCACTGCTTGATGACCGCCGACACGATAGAACTGGCCGTCGGCAAGGACTCGTAATAATCGCGTTTGCACATCGATTGGCATGTCACCGATTTCATCTAAAAATAGCGTGCCACCATTGGCTTGTTCAAAACGACCTTGGCGCACGTTGGCGGCACCAGTAAAGGCGCCTTTTTCATGGCCAAAGAGTTCAGATTCAATCAAATCTTTTGGGATGGCAGCCATATTTAATGCAATAAAGGGTTTGTCCTTACGTGGGCTGTGTTTGTGCAATGCACCAGCGACTAATTCTTTACCAGTACCAGATTGGCCATTGATGAGCACACTGATAGATGAGCGAGATAATCGGCCTATGGCACGAAACACTTCTTGCATTGCCGGGGCTTCACCAATAATTTCAGGGGTTTTTATGGTGGTATCAATAACGGGTTGTGGTGCTTGCTCTGTTGCATGTGTGAGTGCGCGTTCAACTAAATTAATGGCTTCATCAATATCAAATGGTTTTGGTAGGTATTCAAATGCACCTGCTTGATATGCGCTCACGGCACTGTCTAAGTCTGAGTGGGCGGTCATGATGATCACTGGAATATGTGGATAATGCAGTTGTAAGCGATCAAGCAAGGTTAAGCCATCAGTACCTGGCATGCGGATGTCTGAAACGATGACTTGAGGTTGTGATGCTTCTAAAGCTTGCCACAAGGATTCTGCAGCAGCAAAGCTAGCCGTTGACAGTGATGCGCCTTTAAGGGCTTTTTCGAGTACCCAACGGATCGAACTATCATCATCGAGGATCCAAACTTGTTCACTAATGTTCATGTTACTACCTCATTCTGCCTACAAAGGGCATGCTAGTTATTGTAATGGCAGGTTAATAATAAATTCGGTATGCCCTGGTGCCGAAACACAATCAATGCGACCGCCGTGTAATCGGGCAATGTTATGCGCAATGGATAATCCTAACCCTGAACCCTCGTCACGTCCGGTGACCATAGGGTAGAAGAGGGTATCCATTAACTCAGCAGGAATACCGGGGCCGTTATCAATAATGGATAAGGCGAGTACCACTTTATAGCGCTGTGTTCCAATGGTGACTTGATGTTGAGTGCGAGTGCGAATGACAATATCGCCACCACAATGTTCTAACGCTTGTATCGCATTTTGCACAATATTCAATACGGCTTGCTGCATTTGATCTGGATCCATCTGAATATCTGGAATCGATGGATCATAATCTCGTTTTAAGCAGATATTGTCTGGCAGTGCCATTTCGACTAACTTAAGCACTTTTTGAATCACTTGATGGATATTGTGTTCAGCATGCTGCGTTGGTCGTTGTGGGCCAAGTAAACGGTCGACTAAATTACGTAATCTATCTGCTTGTTCGATAATCAGACTGGTAAATTCTTTTAATTCGGGCGAGTCGAGCTCTCGCGATAACAACTGCGCAGCGCCTCTAAGGCCGCCCAGCGGGTTTTTAATTTCATGGGCTAAATTACGTACCAAAAACTGTGCAGCTTGCTGTTGGGCGTCCATATTAAGCTGCTGATGAATGCGACGTTGTTGGTCTACTTGACGTAATTCTAAAATGCTGAGGTTATTGTCATTTTCAATTGGCATCAAGGTGATATCAATGGTGTGATGTTGGCCGTCTAGGGTGATTAATGCGGCGGTATTGACCGTGAGTCCCTGGCCGGCATTAATGGCATCGCGTAGTAATTGTGGCTCAACCCCCATCAGTTGATAAAGCTCAGGAAGCGTTTGCTCGAGTAGCTTATGGTTACCTACTCCCAATAATTGTGCGGCCGCGGCATTAGCATAGCTCGGCTTGAGCTCGTTATTAATAACAAGCACTGCGGTGACTAAGTGATTGAGAAGGTTATTTGTGTCCATTAGCCGTCCTAGTATAGGGTTGCACCATTATAATGCACCACTTTGGTGCATATCACAACCCGGAACACACAAGCACTTTGTAAGATAAATAGTCACGCAAAATTTCATAAGCTAATGAATAAACTGATTTTTATCTTAATCATTTAGACTTTTTTGCAGGTCCAAATACAGATGCTTGGTGAAGGAATATCTTTCTAGGAGAGCTTGATGCAAGGACTTTGCCGCTTTGTGTTACAGCGTTAACAACCAACGAGTGTTCACCTCTATTAATGCCCGTTAATTGGAATATATTCGATGCTTGAGCTGGGGCAGCGATAATACCATCGACTAATAATGTCATTAGCACGCCACGAGGTAATTGAGGGGTGACGCTCACTGACACGGTAAATGCGCCATTATTGTCACGCACAGTAGCTTCTTCTTGGGGAGAGGTAATCGAAATCGTGTAGTTAATTGATGCTTCTGTTGTTGGGATGACATTGATTTTTGTTGGGGTGTCAATCGTCATGTTGTTTTGGGTGTTTTCATTTAATTCAACAGCTTCGGCATTATTTTTTTGTTCATCTGAGTAATGAACTTTGCCATTTTCGTCTACCCAACGGTATACGGTAGCAACACTTTGGGCGCTCAATAATAACAAACTAATAAGTATGATAAGGCGCATAATGCACTCCATAAAACGACAGTTTTAATAGAGTAGACGTTTTTATAAAAAAAATCAGCTTAAACTGTTTAGTTAAGCTGAATCGAAGCGGCAATATTAAACCGCTATTGTTTATTTAGGTGCAACAACACTAGATGTATTGGCAGCAGTATTCTGAAATTTGATCTGTTCGGATACTGAAGCTCACATTTGGTGCAAGCTCAAACTGGCTTGCTTCAGCATATGCAACCCACTCAGTTTTACCCGGTAATAACACGTCAAATTTGCCAGAAATAACCTGCATTATTTCACCTTGAGCCGTTGAAAACTCATATTCACCAGGCAATACCACACCAAAAGTTTGTTTACTACCATCAGCTAATACTACGCTTCTGCTTATCACTTTACCGTTAAAATACACATTGGCTTTTTTAGCGACGCTTACCTGTTGCAACATACTCATATATTTTCCCTAAAAATGATCTTGGTTTGAATCTATCTGCGTTTACGTAAAATATCTAGTTAAATGTTTTCATGTTGTATCACGAGAGTCGCTTCGCTGCTAGGGCGGACTGCGTCCTGCTAGAGTCGCTTCGCTGCTAGGGCGGACTGCGTCCTGCTAGAGTCGCTTCGCTGCTAAGGCGTAACTTCGTCACTGCTAGAGTCGCTTCGCTGCTAAGGCGTGACTTCGTCACTGCTTGAGTCGCTTCGCTGCTAGGGCGTGACTTCGTCACTGCTAGAGTCGCTTTGCTGCTAAGCTGTTGACTTTATAGCCTCTAGCCGCGGAGCGTACTAGCAGCGCAGCGTCCTAGGCCTTTCGCTTTTAGCCTGTATAGACTAGACAACAAAAAGCCCAGATGCATGCATCTGGGCTTTTTAGGTCTCAATGAGTGGCAGACGTTGCCACTCATTGATGGTAATTAACTGCGGTTATTACGCTTACGCTCATTCTCAGTTAAGAATCTCTTACGAACACGGATGTTCTTAGGAGTTACTTCAACTAATTCATCATCATCGATGAATTCAAGAGCTTGCTCAAGAGTCAATGTGATAGGCGTAGTCAATACTTGTGCTTCATCAGTACCTGATGCGCGCATGTTAGTTAGCTGCTTACCTTTCAAACAGTTTACTGTCAAATCGTTAGAGCGAGCATGAATACCCACTACTTGACCTTCATACACTTCAGCAGCGTGACCAATAAACATACGACCACGGTCTTGCAAAGCAAATAGAGCGAATGTTAGTGCTTTACCTGTTGCGTTTGAAATCAATACGCCGTTAGCGCGTTGACCAATATCGCCACCTTTGTGTGGACCGTAGTGATCAAATGAATGATAAATTAGACCAGTACCAGATGTTGCTGTTAAGAATTCGGTTTGGAAACCAATTAAGCCACGGCTTGGGATAACGAAGTCGATACGTACACGACCTTTACCATCAAGCTGCATGTCTTTCATTTCGCCTTTACGAACACCTAATTTTTCAATTACGGTACCTTGATGATCTTCTTCAACGTCAACTGTTACAGTTTCGTATGGTTCATGTAGCTCACCATCGATTGTTTTTAGAATAACTTCTGGACGAGATACGGCTAATTCATAACCTTCACGACGCATGTTTTCAATTAAAATCGATAAGTGTAATTCACCACGACCTGAAACGCGGAAACGGTCTGGACTTTCTGTTTCTTCAACGCGAAGTGCTACGTTGTGAACTAATTCAGTCTGTAAACGTTCAAGAATGTTACGTGAAGTAACATACTTACCTTCTTTACCCGCGAACGGAGAAGTGTTTACTTGGAATGTCATCGTTAGTGTTGGTTCATCAACAGTTAACGGTGGCATTGCTTCTACTGCATTCACTGCACAGATAGTATCAGAGATTTTAAGCTCGCCTAAACCTGTAATAGCAACGATGTCACCAGCATTTGCAATTGGCACTTCAGTACGGTCAAGACCCATGTAACCTAATACTTGGCCCATTTTACCGTTACGTGTCTTACCGTCAGCGCCAATAATGGTCACTTGTTGGTTAGTCTTAACGCTACCACGAGTAATACGGCCAATACCGATAACACCCACGTATGAGTTATAATCGATTTGAGAAATTTGCATTTGGAATGGAGCTTCTGCATCAGCATCTGGGAAAGCTACTTTCTCAACGATAGTTTGGAATAGCGGCGTCATATCATCGCTTGCTACATCTGGATCTAACGTTGCAAAACCATTTAATGCCGAAGCATAAACGATTGGGAAATCTAGTTGTTCGTCAGTGGCACCTAAGTTAACGAATAAATCGAATACTTGGTCAATAACCCAATCTGGACGAGCACTTGGACGGTCAATTTTGTTGATAACAACAATTGGCTTAAGGCCTTGAGCGAATGCTTTCTTGGTTACAAAGCGAGTTTGTGGCATTGGGCCATCAACTGCATCAACCAACAATAATACTGAGTCAACCATAGATAGAACGCGTTCAACTTCACCACCGAAATCGGCGTGGCCAGGAGTATCTACGATATTAATACGGTAGTCGTTCCACTGGATGGCAGTGTTCTTTGCCAGAATGGTGATCCCACGTTCTTTTTCAAGATCGTTAGAATCCATAACCCGCTCAGTAGCTTCTCCACGAGATGCAAGGGTTCCTGACTGCGCCAACATTTTGTCAACCAAGGTTGTTTTGCCATGGTCAACGTGGGCAATAATGGCGATGTTACGTAAATTCTCTAGCACGGATAAACCTCTAAACCAGCAAATAAAAAAAAAGGATCTAACAGTAGTTATAGATTGTAGCTACTGTAAAAAAGCGTGCCATTCTACTTCACAGCAGCTTTTGTAGATAGGATTATTTTTGAACACTTGTAAATCTATCGCTTGCTATGGATTAATAAACAGCATAAAACGTATATATATGAAGCATAACCATGGTGTAAGACAAAACTGTGACATTGGCTAAAACAGCAACATTAACATGACGCACCATTATGGACTTTTGCACCATGATGAAACATAGTGATGCACGAGGTTGGTGCAAGGTTATGATTTAGAAGATTTGGAAACTTTCTCATCTTCATAAAATCAATTAGTTAGCGATCTGGCATGAATATCGCTTTATTGCTGATAATTATGAAAAGATTCGTTTTCCAGGTGCATCATCTGGCGAATAGCAAAATTATTTAAGGGACAACCCTTTACCCTACCGGAGGCTTGAGAATGTCAGTTGAATCAGTTTTAAAACAACTTGTAGAGTTAGAAGTTAAGTTTGTAGACTTACGCTTTACCGACACTAAAGGTAAAGAGCAGCACGTTTCTATTCCTTCTCATCAAGTAAATGAAGATTTCTTTGAAGACGGTAAAATGTTTGATGGCTCTTCAATTACAGGTTGGAAAGGCATTAATGAATCTGACATGGTGCTAATGCCAGATCCAACCACTTTCGTATTAGACCCTTTCACAGAAGAAACAACAGCGCTTATTCGTTGTGATATTTTAGAACCTGGTACTATGACAGGTTATGATCGTGACCCACGTTCAATTGCTAAAAAAGCTGAAGCTTACCTAATTTCTACTGGTATTGCTGACACAGTATTGATTGGTCCAGAGCCAGAGTTCTTCTTATTTGACGATGTCCGTTTTGGTACCGACATGTCAGGTTGTTTTGTTAAGATTGACGCAAAAGAAGCATCATGGAACTCAGCTAAGAGCTATGAAGAAGGTAACACGGGTCACCGTCCAATGGTGAAAGGTGGTTATTTCCCAGTTGCACCAGTTGATTCTTCACAAGATTTACGTTCGGCAATGTGTTTAGTACTTGAAGAAATGGGTCAAGTAGTTGAAGCGCATCACCACGAAGTAGCAACAGCGGGTCAAAACGAAATCGCAACACGTTTCAATACGTTGACTAAGAAAGCTGATGAAATTCAAATTCTAAAATACGTTGTTCATAACATGGCGCATGCTTATGGTAAGACAGCGACATTTATGCCAAAACCAATCGTTGGTGACAACGGTAGCGGCATGCACGTGCATCAGTCTTTAGCTAAAGACGGGGTAAACTTATTCGCAGGTGATAAGTATGCTGGTTTGAGTGATTTAGCGCTTTACTACATTGGCGGCATTATTAAGCATGCTCGTGCATTGAATGCGTTCACTAACCCAAGCACTAACTCTTACAAGCGTTTAGTGCCACATTTTGAAGCGCCTGTAATGCTTGCATATTCTGCACGTAACCGCAGTGCTTCAATTCGTATTCCAGTGGTACCAAGCCCTAAAGGCCGTCGTATCGAAGCGCGTTTCCCTGATCCACATGCAAACCCATACTTAGGTTTCTCAGCATTACTTATGGCTGGTCTTGATGGTATTCAAAACAAGATCCACCCAGGTGAAGCAATGGATAAAGATTTATATGACTTACCTCCTGAAGAAGCTGCTGAAATTCCACAGGTTGCAACGTCATTAGAAAACGCACTTGAACATTTACAAGCTGACCATGAGTTCTTGACTAAAGGCGGCGTATTCAGCGAAGACTTTATCCAGTCTTATATCCAACTTAAAACGGCTGAAGCAGAACGTGTTGCACGTACTACTCACCCACTTGAGTTTGAGATGTACTACAGCTTGTAATTCTTGAATACAATTGCTTAAACAAGCAAACCAATAAAAAACCCGATAATTGATTATCGGGTTTTTTTTTGCTCAAAAGAGGTGAGAATGATAGTTTTCAGCAAATGTCAGAAGAGGTGATAAACAGCCGTGAAGAGTTATCTCAACGAGTCAGAGATCGCACTGCAGATTTAGTTATTGCCAAAACTAAAGCGTTACATTTAGCCAATCATGATGTGGTGACTGGACTCGCTAATCGGTTGTCGAACAGGCAGGCAACTGAGCGTTTACGGGATAAAAAACAGCCGTTCTCAATCCTTTTTATCGATCTCGATGGATTCAAAGTCATTAATGATACTTACGGGCACGGCATTGGCGATGCTTTGCTAGTCAAAATTGGTTAACAGGTAAGTAAGCATTTGTTTCCGAGTGAAATTCTTGCGCGTTATGGTGGTGACGAGTTTGTATTACTTTTACCGAATGATATCGACAGTGACGCTGTTATGGCCACTGCCAACAGTGTTCTTAAACTGATCAAACAACCTTTTCAAATAGGCTCACATTCTTTAATCATTAGTGCATGTATTGGCGCTGCCATTTATAATGGTGTTGATAGCGATACAGATAGCTTAATCCATCGTGCTGATGTTGCGATGTATCAGGCTAAACATGCCGGCAAAAGTCAGGTGATACTGGCTGATTAATATTTTAGAATAGAGATTAATGTTATTTTTTATTTGGCTGCAGGATGTCTAAATTGATACATACATGCTCATTTAATCATGGTTGTTTTTCGTGGCGTAAGCCGCAAGGGTTTAGCTTAATAGAACTTGTGGTAGTGATTATTATTTTAGGCATTCTTGCTGTCGTGGTTGCTCCGAAATTTATCGATTTAAAAAGTAATGCTTACGCGAGCAGTATGCAGGGTGTTGCAGCAGCAATTAACAGCGGTAAAACTTTGGTCTATTCAGCTTGCGTGATAAGCGCCAGTTGCGATGAAACGGCCCCTGGAGCCAGTAATGGTTTGGGCAATAGTATTACAGTACAAGGCCAATCAGTGACTCTAGCTTACGGATATCCGCGTCATACCTCAGCAGGTATCATCAGGATGATTAACATTGCCGACAACGGTAGCGGTGGTGAATTTAACATCACAACATACGATGTTAATAATCGAAGCGGGTTACGTATTCGTCCTAATGCGGATTATGCTGCGAATAAATGTGAAATTAGATACTCTCAGCCACAAGTTGCAGGAGAGTCACCTTTAGTTGTCGTCGATATTGACGAGTGTTAAGTGCTCTTGTTATTCGCGAGTATCACCTCAAATTACCCTCTTTAGACAAATGCCATGTTAACTTTATGGCATTTATTGTTTTGTGGCTCCCATTTGCTTGAAATATTTGTGATTAACGTAAATTTGTAGAGGATTTCACTCAGGAATATGATATTTATACCGTTAATCACTCACTAAAAAGCGATTTGTTCAATGGATAAGAAAGACCTCAAGCTATTAGAAATTTTACAACGTCAGGGCCGGATGGCTGTTTCTGAATTAGCCGATAAGGTTAATATGTCGGATACTCCTTGTTTACGACGAGTCAAAAAGCTTGAACAAGATAAAGTGATTTTAGGCTATGGTGCCCAAGTTGACCCTTTTAAAGTGGGTCTTAATGTTGTGGTTTATACATCGATACGCTTAACGGAACATACTGATCAATCGACAGCGTTATTTGAGTCAACCATGGCACAATTACCTCAAGTGATGGAATGCGCCGTGGTAACTGGATCTTATGATTATATGCTCAAAATAGTCGCCAAAGATTTGGTTTCTTATGAGCAATTTATCAAAAAATCGCTCGGCAACCTCAAGTTTGTCGCCAGCATTGAAACTACAGTAGTTTTGAAGCAAATATTTAGCCGTACGGCATTGCCAGTGGACCAGTCACCGATCGAATAAGCACAAATACGCAAATAGGCACATATAAATACCCAAAAGCAGCACCTAGGCCGTCATAGACTATGACAGCATAGGTTACCGCTAAGGGCGTTAAGTTGATAGGTTAGGTAAGGTTTAACCTTGTTCCATTGAGGCAATAAACTTGTTCGATTCGGCAATCGATTTGTTCATTTCTTTAATCAGGCTAGAGATATCAGTCTGTAAATTGGCAAACTCACCTTTAATTGCACCAATAGCCTGCGCATTTAGGTTATGTTTTAAATACAGCATATTATCTTTCATCGCAGTTAGAATGGGTGGCATTTTTGCTTCTGCACGACGCATGCTTCTCACTAGCGTTTTATATGAACGCTTGGTTTCATTGAGCTTGCTGGTGCTGTTACGACGTAAACTGGCTTTACTGATTTCTTCGATTTCAGTTTGCCATTCGTCAAATAATGCATCCGCGACATCTTCGACTTTCTCGATGCGATGACTCACTTCATCTGCTGCAGATTGAGCTGACTCATATTCATCTTTCGCTTTATTATAAGCATCTTCTAAATCGCCACCATCAAATGCCAAAAGCGCCTGCATTTCTTCCAATGCAGAGCTAAATTGCTCTTGTGCTTCTTCCTGCGACTCTTTAGCCTCTTGAACTCTATCGACCATAATGTCGCGTTTGTGGTAGCCGACTTTTTCCATTGCACCGTAATAGGCGCTTTGACAACCGCTCAACAGTAAACTGCTACTTAATAGTGCCAGTGATATCCATTTTTTCATCAATGTGTCTCTTTTATTGTGTGAGGCGAAAAGTGTCCTCGTTGAGGTTAACTACCTTATGAGTTAACTGCCCGATTTAAATTTTGCTGCGTCAATGATGCTCCATAAATGGAATAAACCACCGATAATGGCTGGGATGACCAACACAAAAAAGAAATAGCAAACAGCAGTAATGCAGAAGAATAACAAAGCCGCTAATATACGCCCTTGTAAAAGCTGACCTAGGCCTGGGAAAAATAAGCTCGCGACAGCTGCGAGTATATTACCCGCCGAACCTTGTTGTGACATCAATTTGCTCCATTATTCGATGACTAATATGTTATAACATTGTACGAAGTTAGTGACTTAATACAAATGTTATCTCCACTAACGTGGTATGAAATAAGGATTATTATGCCCAAAAAGTTTGATTACAGCCCTATTGCGGCTTTTTTTAGTGGGATTTGGCAGTTTCTACTCCATCTCAAACAACGGCTTGCTGAAGACCAAATTAATAT
Organism: Shewanella sp. Arc9-LZ; assembly: GCF_010092445.1. Taxonomy (NCBI): domain Bacteria; kingdom Pseudomonadati; phylum Pseudomonadota; class Gammaproteobacteria; order Alteromonadales; family Shewanellaceae; genus Shewanella; species Shewanella sp. Arc9-LZ. Next base: position 368,267 of record NZ_CP048031.1, read on the forward strand.
ACGAGCAGGTCATTTGGCCTATGTGACCTTGTTGTCATTGGTGCCTATGTTGGCTGTCACCATGTCGATGTTATCGGCCTTTCCGGTGTTTAAAGGTATTCGCGGCAATATTGAAGGCTTTATATATAATAATTTTATACCTGCAGCGGGTGATACGGTGCAAGTGCATATCAACGAGTTTGTCGCTAATGCATCTAAAGGCACCTTTGTCGGTATTGTTGCGTTAGTGTTTGTTGCCATTATGCTGATTTCAGCTATCGATAAAGCATTGAATAACATTTGGCGAATTACCGAAAAGCGCTCTTACGTGGTGTCATTTTCGATGTACTGGATGGTGTTAACTCTAGGTCCTGTACTCATTGGTGCAAGTCTAGTGGCCACCTCTTATGTTGTTTCATTAGAGGTGGTAACAGGCAGTGAGTTGTCTGGATTAGTCCCGTGGATTGTTGAGCGTCTACCATTGCTGTTTTCTGTGGCATCTATATTACTGTTGTATATGGTCGTGCCTAACAAGAAAATCCATTTTTTACATGCTCTATTGGGAGCTATTGTAGCAGCGGTATTATTTGAAGCAGGCAAAAAGGGTTTTGCGTTTTATGTGACCCAATTTCCGAGTTATGAAGCCATTTATGGTGCACTGGCAGTAGTGCCGATTTTATTTGTATGGGTATATTTATCGTGGATGATTGTATTACTCGGTGCAGAAATTACTGCCGCACTGCCAGAGTATCTGGAAAGTTTAGCGGTCATCGCGGATGATCTTAAAGCTGAAATTTTTACAGAGACTGAGACTAAAAGCCAGAATCTCAATAATGTGCACGATCCTATAGTGGTCGATAAATCCATTTCGTCGTCTGATAAATCTTAAGTGGCATTGGTGTTCTACGCCAATGTATTCAGTAACAACTAGTCTGTATGGGCCACAAGTAGCAAGTTATGTTGCTACCTGTGGTCTCTCAGTTGGCCTTGTTTTATTTTCTTCAATAAGCATCATCAAATAGCATAGTTTAAGGCAGTTATGATTGCATTAATTCAACGAGTTAAACGCGCGTCAGTGGCGGTCGACAATACAATAGTCGGCAAAATTGACCAAGGCTTGTTAGTATTACTAGGCATAGAGCGCGAAGATAATATTGATAAAATGGTTAAGTTAGCTACAAAAGTCATTAATTATCGGGTGTTTAGTGATGAAAACGGAAAAATGAATCTTAATCTGGCTCAAGTCGGTGGACAATTATTGGTGGTGTCGCAATTTACCTTAGCAGCAGATACCGGCAAAGGCTTAAGACCCAGTTTTTCGAGCGCTGCAACTCCTGAACAAGCCGATCGCCTTTATTTGGCTTTTGTCGAATATTGTCGCCAACAAGGGGTTATGACACAGACAGGACAATTTGGTGCAGATATGCAGGTCGAGTTGGTCAATGATGGCCCAGTGACCTTTAATCTGCAGGTATAAGGCCTTAATTTATTACCATTCTATTATTGTCAGTAGAGGTTAACCAGTCATCATCGGAGGGATGCCGTTATGTTTGATATTTCATTCACAGAAGCGCAATCAGATGCCAAGGTCAATGCTTTACTGCAGACCTTGTGTGAAACTTGGCATAGTACGATTCCTGTTAGTCAATTTATGGGCATTAAACCAGTGTTGTTTAATGGAGATAGCCTACAAGTCACTGCACCTTTAGAGCCCAACGTTAACTTACATCACACCATGTTTGCTGGCAGTATTTATACCTTAATGACATTAACAGGCTGGGGAATGGTGTGGTTACAGCAGCAATTGTCACAAGCCCATGGTGATATTGTATTAGCTGATGCAAAAGTCAGGTATTTAAAACCGGTGACTAAACAGCCCTATGCCAAAGTTATTTGGCCCTATACTGATTTGAACCCATTAAACCGAGGCCGGCGAGTCAAAATCACCTTAGAAGTGGCGTTATATTGTGATGACATTATGTGTGCTACGTTTACCGGCCAATTTGTGTCTTTACCGCCAAAAAATGGTCGCGTTGATTAACATATTCGCGTTGAACAAGTGAATATATTTCGATTTTATCGAATATAATTGCATAATTATTGCGCTATTATTCTTTTTTATAGGTCAATATACTAGCTGCATTGGTCAGGCACATAGCATATGACCCAACAAACATATGGGTGAGACTTAACAATGGCAAAAGTATTAATTTTAAAATCAAGCATTCTAGGCAGTTATTCACAGTCTTCAGCATTAGTTGATTATTTAAATCAGCAATGGAGCAGTAAAGGTGCACAAATTACAGTGCGTGATTTAGGTAAAAATACCTTGCCAATGTTAGATGGTGAGCTAGCTTCTGGTTTACGTGGCGGCGATAACCTTTCCGAACGCCAATTATCTGCAGTGGCACTATCGAATGAATTAGTCGCTGAAATTAACGATCATGACACCATTGTTATCGCAGCGCCGATGTACAACTTTGGCATACCGACAACGTTAAAAAATTGGATCGATTTTATTGCTCGTGCCGGTGTAACGTTTACTTACACCGATACCGGACCCGTTGGATTAATCAAAGGTAAGCGTGCCATTATTGTGACGACTCGTGGTGGAGCGCATAAAGGCGGGTCTACAGATCATGTTGTACCTTACTTAACAACTGTGTTGGGCTTCATTGGAATTAACAACGTCGAAACCATTTATGCTGAATCATTAAATATGGGCCCAGATGCAGCCGAAGCAGGTATTAGCCAAGCTAAGCTTGATATTGATGCAATAGCACTCTAATCATTTTATAGATGTTTAGATAACGCCACGAATTCGTATAGTTAACGCTTAATGAACCTTTGACATTTAAAGGTTCATTAAGCGTTTTTTTATTTTGTGTTTTGTTGTTATTTTATTAATCCAAAAAAGTATTTACTGCGTATAATTAGTACAACCAGTATCTAGATTGATGCCAATTTTACTTTTCAAAAATGTAGTTTCATTAACAAAAGCCTACGGGTTTACCGTTGAAAAGCCGTCATACTGTCATTTATTTTTTATGAAACTCAGAAAAATTGTCATCGCGTCAGTATTAATCTTGCTCGCTTTGAGTCTTATGCCTATATTGATGCTGATCAATCAGTGGGCTTCAGATACAGAGGCTTATGGCATTACCGGAAATGACGGCCAGCAGATTCATTTTCGGTGGCAAGACGTTAATCAACAAGTTCACCAGTACCCTGCGTCCGCGGGAACATATACCTACTTATTTTTAGGTTTTTTGTCGTGCTCAGAAATTTGTCCAATACGCATTGAGCAATTAGATCAACTTGAGCAACGAATAGAGCAGGATGCTTCGATAAATAAAGCTGAGGTTCAATTTATGTTTGTGACTATCGATCCTGATAACGACACATTAGCCGTGCGCCAAGCGGTGATCGATGCACGCTCTAAACGTTTTGTCAGTGCGTCATTGTCCGAGTCAGATTTACATCAACTTGAGTTACGCTTATCTGACAATATCAATCGACAACTCGCAACTATAAATCATGTAGGTAATCTATTTTTGTTGGATCCTTACGGAAAAATTGCGCGTATTTACACTGCTAAGCAGCTTTCAACATCCAAAATGCTCATCGACCTAAACCATATTATTTCAACTCAACACTAGGGATATGTATGAATGATAATCAAACAGTGACACTGCTTAAAAAAAATGATTCATATATATATCGATTATTGTTGCTGCAGGCTCCACTGCTAGCCGCGAGTGGTTTTATTGGCGCTAAAATGCTGACATTTAGTATCACCGCCGCGATAGCAGTATTGGTAATATCACAGCTCAGTTATGTTTTGCTAAAAGGTACTGAGTTGTTTGGCATTGTGGCTGCTGTGATTATGATGACAGTATCGGGACTATTAGTTCAAAGCCAAATGGGCATGATTGAAATGCACTTTCATATCTTTGCTACCATGGGGATATTTCTTATTTACCTGCGTTGGCAGCCGTTAGTGGCCGCTTTGTTGACCGTGGCGATACATCACGTCTTAATGACTTATATCCAATTACAAGGTGTTGAACTATTTGATACGCCAGTGATGATTTTTGCTGGCGAGTGCAGCTGGAGCATCATGATTGTTCATGCGCTGTTTGCCGTAACTGAAACCGGTATTTTAATTCGTATTGCCTTATTTATGCGTGCAGACTCAGTTGCCAATCAACGTATTGCTGGTGCAATTCAACATATTTCACAGCATAAAGATTTATCGATTCGGTTACCTTCAGCCGATACTCAGGCAGAAATGTCCTTTAATTTGATGCTGGAAGAGTTGTCGCAATTGTTTAACGACTATCGCGATATTGCTGTGAAAATGGCAAGTACTTCCGACAATTTAATGAGCCTGAGCGATCAAGCTCAACATGCGGTACAACAGCAAAATAACCAAGCGCGATTGATTGCCGAATCGACTCAACATGTTATTGACAGTTTTCAGCAAATGGCTCATGACAGCCAAATTTCAGCGGATCAAGCAAGAGAGGGGGCAACCTCAAGTCTTGGCGATCGCCAGAACGCATTAAGCATTATGAAAGACATGCAGGCGCTAGAAACCAATATGACTGAAGTAACTGAATCAATGACTGATTTAACCACTGATGTTAGTGCTATTACCACACAGTTGCAGGCCATTCGCAGTATTTCAGATCAAACTAACTTACTTGCGTTGAATGCGGCGATTGAAGCGGCTAGAGCGGGTGAGAGTGGCCGTGGTTTTGCCGTTGTGGCAGATGAAGTTCGCACTTTAGCAAAGCGTACCAGTCAGTCTACCGATGGTATTGAAAAAGTACTGAGTCGTTTAAATGTCAGCATGCTAAAAACCGTTGAGTCGATGGATCAAGGCAAGCAACGTACGACGCAAAATGTAGTCCACACCAGTAGCATTGCTCAAGGGCTTGAGCAACGTTCTGCTCAAATAGGTCAAGTGGCTACCTTGAGCCACAATGTGGCAAATGGTACACAACAACAAGCAGATAGATTGACTCAAATAGGTGCGGAGATTTTGGATAACGCCCAAGCCGTTGTACTTTTATCGGCGCAAGTTCAAAAGCTGGCTGGTGGCGCGGTAGAAATGAAACGGATTACTCAAGACTATCAAGCCAAAGCTGCGGCTTACAAGGTGTAAAAACACAGGCGAAAGCATCGCTTTCGCCTGCATTATATGGCTGCAAAGGAGCTATACCCTTATATGATTAACGCCAACGTTTAAAAATCAATGAAGTATTAATGCCACCAAAAGCAAAGTTATTACTCATAATATAGTCGGTGTCGATATGACGAATATCGTCTTTAATGTAATCGAGCGGGGCGCATTCTGGGTCGACATGATTAAGATTGAGTGTTGGTGCAAACCAGCCTTCATTCATCATGTTAATACTAGTCCATGCTTCCAATGAACCACAGGCTCCTAGGGTATGACCGGTATAACTCTTTAATGACGATATTGGCGTTTCTGTGCCAAATACTGCATGAGTCGCGGCAGTTTCAGCTATATCACCGCGATCAGTAGCGGTGCCATGAGCACTGATATAACCGATGTCTTGTGCCGATAGTTGGGCATCTTTTAAGGCTAAACGAATCGCTACTTCCATGGTATTAGCATTGGGTTGAGTGACGTGTTGGCCATCTGAGTTGGTGCCAAAACCAACCAACTCAGCATAAATATTTGCACCACGGGCTTGAGCATGTTCAAGCTCTTCTAATATCAAAGTACAAGCACCTTCACCGATAACCAAACCATCGCGGCTCTGGTCAAATGGGCGTGGCGTTAGCTCTGGAGTTTCATTTTGGGTGCTGGTGGCATACAAAGTATCAAATACCACCGCCTCAGTAGGACAAAGCTCTTCACCGCCGCCCGCGAGCATAATGGTTTGCATGCCATATTTAATCGCTTCATAAGCATAGCCAATGCCTTGACTGGCAGAGGTACAGGCACTGCTGGTGGTGTGAATACGGCCTTGCAGGCCAAAGAACACCCCAATATTAACCGCGGTAGTGTGGGCCATCATGCGGATATAACTGGTGGCGGTTAACCCCGACATTTCGCCTGTTTTTAACATGTCACCAAAGCCCATAATGGGATCGGTACTGCCTGTAGATGAACCGTAAGCAACGCCAACTTGACCGGAATTAAGGATGGGGTCGTTCAACAAACCTGCATCTTCAAGGGCTAATTCACTGGCTCGTGTCGCCATCATGGATACTCGCCCCATAGAGCGGATCTTTTTACGTGAATAATGGGCAGGTAAAGAAAAATCAGTCACTGGCGCTGCCAGTCGAGTATTTAGACCTGGGTAACGATCCCATTCATCCATACGAATAACGCAGTTGTGTTTGGCTAATAGGCTGGCTTTAATTTGTTGCCAGTCTTGGCCTAATGCGGAAATCCCGCCCATACCGGTAACGACTACACGCTTCATATCATGCCTCCGTTAACGGAGATCACTTGACGAGTTATGTAGGCTGCATCGTCTGATAATAAAAAGTTAGCTAGCCCGGCTATTTCACTGGGTTTGCCCATGCGTTTCATCGGCACTATTTGGTTGACAATATCAGTTGAAATATCTGTGACCATGTCGGTTTCAATCAACCCTGGTGCGATACAATTGACGGTAATTTTTCGTTTAGCTAACTCAAGCGACAAGGCTTTAGTTGCGCCAATAATTCCCGCTTTTGATGCGCTGTAGTTCACTTGGCCACGATTACCTGCAATGCCTGACACTGAGGCTAGGGTGATAATACGTCCGCCTTTACGTGCTTGCACCATTGGCATCACTGTAGGATGGATAACATTATAAAAACCATCAAGGTTAGTGTGGATCACACTGTCCCATTCATCTTCGGTCATCGCAGGGAAGGCGGTGTCGCGATTAATACCCGCATTAAGAATAACGCCATAATAGGCACCATTTTCGGCAATGTCCGTTTCGATAGCAAGCTTGACCGCTTGGCGGTCGGCAATATCAAATTGCAGTAAACTAACCTGCACACCAAGATCTAATAAGGTTTTTTGTACTTGCGCTGCGGCAGCATGATTGCTGTGAAAGTGCAGCGCAATATCGAAACCATTCTCGGCTAATTTAATTGCGATGGCTTTGCCTATTCCTCGGCTTGAACCGGTAACTAATACTCTATTATTCAAAATGTCTCTCCGTGATTGATTCGAGGAACTCCAATGGGGTGTCAAAAGGTTTGTTGATCATGCTTACTCGTCGACTTGGCTTTCATCAATATAAGCCTGGGTATCTTGTGGTTGGAATACATTGACATTAGCTGCCGCCACTAACGTTTGGTGATGATAAATTTGGCAGTCAAATACCGCTAATCCAGACTCTTCCTGGTACAGCCGAGTCACCTGGGTGCGATAAGACTCACCTAAGGTAAAGGTGTCTATATGCATTTGCAGTTTGCGGGTGCCGAGTAAAAAACCGACTCGGATAGTATCGTCGCACAGTAAGGCTTCAACACCCGCTAATGCAGCAATACTTTGGGCCATATACTCGATGCCAACGTAATTAGGCACGCCATTGAGTTGAGCGTCGAAATAGGCACTATTAGGGCTAATATGGGTTGCGGTGATTAAGCAGTCTGGGCGATGTTCTAAGACACTATCAATCAAGATCATCGGTGATCGATGCGGAATAAAAGTACTTATATCTTGCGCTAACATCGCCGGCGTTGCAGTGACTATTGACATGGAACTAGGCATCCTTTCGACAAAAAATCAGGCTGGCATTACTGCCGCCAAAGGCAAATGAATTGCTCATAATAAAGTTGAGTTGGCTAAGGCCTGTATTGTTGTTGGCACTAACGAGAGCGATATTCGGGTCATTAGTATCTTGCTGCCCATCCCAGATGTGCGGCGGCAAACGCTTTTCATGGTTAAGTGGGCTTAATAACAAATAACAAAAGGCAGCTTCAATCGCGCCAGCTGCGCCTAAAGTATGGCCCGTGAGCGGCTTGGTTGAGCTGCAGGCTGGTGATGAATGACTGAATACTGCAGTGACCGCACGCGATTCCATGGCATCATTTTTGGGAGTAGCGGTACCGTGGAGGTTGAGATAATCGATTTTTTCCGCAGCAATGTTGGCTTCTGCCAGGGCTTGTTGCATAGCGGCAATAGCACCTAATCCTTGCGGGTGTGGCGCTGAAATATGATGAGCATCGGCAGACTCGCCGATCCCCGCCAACATGACGTCACTTTGGCCACGCTCTAAAGTAAATAAAGCAGCCCCTTCACCAATATTAATGCCATCACGATGGCGACTAAACGGATTGCAATGGCCTTTGGATACCGATTCTAATGCGGCAAAGCCATTAACGGTTAACTGACACAAGCTGTCTACACCCCCCACAATTACCATATCGCACATATTCGCATTGAGTAACCGCTGGGCACTGGCAAATACTTTGGCACTCGATGAACACGCTGTAGATACGGTATAACAAGGGCCTGACAGTTCAAACAACTGTTTTAAATAATCACTGGGGCTACCCAGTTCCTGCTGCGAGTAATGGTAACTCGGGGGGAAATGGCCATGTTCAAGCTGATATTTTAATGCCGCTTCGCCTTTGGAAATGCCAGAGGTGCTGGTGCCTAATACCACCCCTATCCTCTCCGATCCAAAACGCTGCTTAGCTTGCTCTATTGCGGGCACAAGTTGCTGGGCGGCAGTGTTTAATAAACGATTATTACGGCAAGCAAATAAACTGAGATGATCGGCAATTTCTATTAACCGTTTGTCATCGACGCAACCGACTAATGTAGGCGCATCGAACAATAAATTATCGCGCCATTGCATAGCACTGATATCACCGCTAATGAGACGCGGCAGCACCTCTTCTGGCGAGTTGCCCAGAGGTGTACACAATCCGATGTGAGTTATTGCTATGCGACTGTTCATGTTTAGTTTGATGGCCTATTTATCTCGGTTTATTGGATTATGCTGGAGCACTTGTTTATCAATCTGTTATTCAATCAGTTAGTTAGTTAATTAGTTAGTCAATTAGTTAGTCAATTGGGTTTATTTGCATATGAATATCGGCGGCATCGATGTCTACATTCACTTGCGCTAACCACGGGTCGATATCGCTATACGTTATCGTGATTAAGGCTCCACTGGCATCAATAAGTTGCTTACATAACGGCATATCACATGCCATAGTGACTAATTCACCGCCGGTTAAATGTTGATTAACTTGCTCCGTTGGCCAGTAAATCAACTGCATTATGGCCATTAAATACTCTGCTTTAAATTGCTCACCTAATAACAGGCTTTGCTGACTTTGCAGGGTTTGGCCATCGAACACTAACGTGAATAATGCTTGCCCAAGTGGCGCTAATCCCACTAACGTCATCTGTAGTGAATTAAGCTCCAGCTGGGTTAATAACTCGTGATTTTCTTGCCCATGGGTAAAGCTGACCATTTGGCTTAAGCTGATATCTTGCTGCGGTGACGTTGTTAACAGCGCAGAGGCTGAGCTTAGGCAATATTGTGCTTCACTGGCGAGTGGGACACAAGTTTGCCGCTCGATTTGTTGGCTGCAAGCACTTAATAGGCTTAGCAGTAATAGCGCCACCACGCGAAGCAATATTATCCCCGCAGAACGCCCCAGCAGATTAAGCAACATTGGGCTTTGGCTCCTGACATAATTCAACAATGGTATTGAGGCGTCGTTCGGACTCTTTTACAAACGGGTTGCTCATGTCCCAAGCGTAACCTGCTAAAATTGAGCAGATCATTTGTTTAATCTTGTTGTCAGCTTGTTGATAGAAAATGACATCTTGAAAGCGTCCGTCATACCAAGCTTGGACATAGGTTCTAAAGGTGTTAACTCCTTGCATTAATGGCGCAGAGTATTCGCTATCCCAATCAACTGTTTGGCCATTAAGTTGTTTATTCAAACTGGCAACCGCCATTGATGCTGACTGCATGGCAATTGTCACCCCTGATGAAAATACTGGGTCAAGGAACTCGCCAGCATTACCCAGTAAAGCAAACTGATTGGTTGCTAAGGTGGTGACATTAGCCGAATAACCTTTGAGCGTGGCACAAGGCTGAACAATATTGGCATTACTCAGCAACTGCTGTAGCTCAGGCTCTTCATTAATCACCGCTAACAATTGTTGTTCAAGGCTACCGGATAAATGCTCGAGTAAATGTGGCTCAGCCACCACGCCAATTGAGCAACGGTTATTGCTAAAAGGGATTAACCAGTACCAGATATCCTTATGTTGAGGATGAACACTGATTAAGATCTTATTACGATCAAAATGGGGATCGCTAATGTTGTCTTCAATATGGGTGAAAATGGCGCTGCGTGGCGGTAAATTTGATGGTTGTTCTAAATTCAGTAATCGCGGTAATACTCGGCCAAAACCACTAGCATCGAGCACAAATTTAGCATTCACTTGATATTGTGCACCTCGGTCATTCGTTACCGTTAAGCGAGGATTATGAGTCAAATCAATCGCATCAACTTGATGACCAAAACGGATCTCAACCCCTTGGCTGATAGCTGTGTCGGCTAGAAGTTTATCAAAATCCGCCCGTTGAACTTGAAACGTAGTCCCAGGGCCTGGTGTAAATTTATCGGTAAAGTCGAAGGTGGTGTATCGCCCTTGGTGTTGAAATGCTGCGCCATTTTTAAATTGAAATCCAGCCTGATTAACGGCGTCCAGCATGCCTGCTTGTTCGAGAAATTGCATACAACAAGGCAGTAAACTTTCGCCAATCGAAAAACGTGGAAAATGCTGTTTTTCAATAACAACAACCTGATGACCTTGTTGGCGTAAAAGGCTTGCGGCAATGGCGCCAGAAGGGCCTGCACCAATGATGGCAACGTCAACGTCCATGTTGCTGACTGTATGTGAATGACTAGATGGCATTTACAGTTTTCCTAGTAATAAATGAAATAAACGGTGCCAGTAAAAATGAAAAACTGATCCCAAAAAGAAGCGTTAAACCGAAAAAGTGAATAGCATGGGTTTGACTCAGCGCCAGTAAACCAAAAGCTAATAGTGTTGAACAGGCTGACATAAAGATTGCCATCATCACTCCGCGACTGGTGTGCTTGGCCTCGGCAAAAAATAGGCTGTAATCGATACCAATGCCTAACACCAAAATAAGCGCTAAGGCGTGAAACAAGCTAATGCTCGAGCCGACAAGCCCTAAACAAGCTAGCGTGAGCAGTACTGATAAAGCGGGGACAGCGACGATAGCGAATGCCAACTTAATACCGTATTTAATGCTAAACAGTAGGCTGGCTAAAGCAAATACCCACATCAATAGCTGTAATGTTAGTTGGCGATACTTGCCCATTAAATGGGATATATCACCGACCTTATCGATTAACCGAACTTGCCCTAAAGGCCATTCATGCTCAGTCAATCGTTGTTCAAGAGAGGCTAATGAGTGGATGCCACCGAGTAATACTATGGCGCCAAATTGCTGGGTTTGATCGGTTGTTGTGATCGCGCCAAGCCATAACGTCTGTAAATCATCATTGGCTTGGGCTAGTACCATGGTTGGGGTTAACCATTGTGATTCGGCTTGATTAAGTTGTGCCATTAGACTGGTGTTTATATTGTCATCGAGACCCATTTCACTGATTATCTCGTCTAAATGTTGCCCATAAAGCTGTTGCTGTAACTGATAGTGTTGTTGTTGTTTGGCAATGCTGGGCATAAAGCGGCTGAGACTGATAGCTTGGTCTAACTCAGCATCAGTTATGGCTTTATCCAGTACTGGTGTCAGTTGCTCTAACGTTTGTAATAAAGCTTGTTCATTGGGACCACTGACTAAAATAAATTGGTTATCGGTGCCGCCGCTGAGCAGTTGCCGTAGTTGGTTCTCTTCGGTGGTGATGGCTTCAGGGCTTTGCTGTAGCTGACGAATATCATCGTTAGAATCCGTTTGTGACAAACCGAAAAACAATATTGTTGCCAAACCAATGAGCAAAGCCGCTATAGCTATTTTTTGCCACAATTTATTCGGGGTGAAAATACGTTGTAATAGCGCCAAATAACCTTGGGCGAGGGTTAATCCTGGCGTTGGTTTAAGCGCATGGTTACCCAGTAATGGAAACACCAATAACAACGTTAGGTATGCACCAATTAACCCAGCAGCACAAAATACGGCCACTTGTTGCATTCCCGGGAATGGCGTAAAGCCAATGGCGATAAAGGCACTGGCACTGGTAGCAAGTGCGAGAGTGAGCGCCGGAAAAATCTGCTTTAAAGTGTCACTGGCGTTGTTATTAGGGTGAGCTTGTTTTTCACAATAAAAGTGAAAGCTGTAATCAATGGCGACACCAATTAAGCTGGTGCCAAACACTAATGTGAGTAAGTGCAACTCACCGAAAATACTTAAGGTGGCGACAAACGCAAACACCACCCCAGTGGTTAACGTCAGTAGTGCGGCAAATAACGGCATAATCGACCGAAAGGCCAACCAGGCTAATAAGATGATCCCTAACATGGAAATTAAGCCAATTCGGCTGATTTCTTGTTTGGCTGATTCGGTGGCGGCAATCGCATGAAAAAGCGCACCAGCTTTAAGGAAACTGACATCGGGGACATGCAGAGTCACTTGGCTAAATGCAGCATCTAATGCTTGAATTTGCTGTTGCTGAGCGGTCGGGCTAAAAGCACTGTCGCGCCCTTTGGCCATGATAATCGCAGCCACACCATCGGTAGTATCGGTGAGTAAAATGCCTTGTTGGCTACGCAGTGCACTATTAGGTGATAACGCCAGTAAGTTGGCTGGAAACATCAGTAACGGATCATTGCTGAGCAGCTGGCTGTTGGCAAAACCAAATGCGCTATAAAGTTGATTTTGGGCCGCGTTAAGCAGTTGGCGCCAATTATCTGTTTCAATCGCTTTAGCTTGCTCGGTAGTGAGTAGGGTAAAGCGATGTTCGAAATACACTTTAGCCAAGTCTTGCAGATGATCATCCGCGCCGCTACGAATGTGAATAAAGGGCTGTTGTGGCTGTTTATCTAGTGCATCCATCAGTTGCTGTGCGGCACTGATAGCTTGGTTGTCGTCATCGGCTTTTATTGCAATATACACTTGGTTAGCGAGTTGCTGTTCAACTCTGTTTAATGCTGTTTCAGTGAGTTTGTCTTGTTGTAAATGCGGCAACATCGCCAAAATATCAGTTTGAATATGCGCGCCCTGTTGCCATTGTATTAAGCCAGTGACTAACATTGTCAGTAGCAATAATACCCATAAGACAAAACGCCCAATAGGAGATAACAACGCGGTTAGCGATATGGGCTGCATTATTTAGCGGACTCATTTCCAAGACTAAAAAGCGCCAGTTCAGCTTCACTCAGTTGCCCTTGTTGGGTCTGGGTAAATTGAATTTGGGTATAGTCGCGAACATCCGCTTGGTTACTGATCATGATTAATGAACGTATAAGCGTATCGCCGCTGAGGGTAATGTTACCCATAGACGATTGCACTTGTGGGTCTTTAGCTTGCAGGCCCAGTTGCCATGACCTATTTTCGGGTTGAGTTTCGGGCTGAGTTGCTAACTGAGTTGCAGGCATAAATAAGTTGAAATCGGCACTTAAAGCAGCAATATCGCCCGCCATAATGGCTTGTAATAAACGCGGTAATTGCTGTGCAATCGGGTTGCCATTAGCCCCAGAACTAAAGTGTTGAATTTTGCCTTGGCTGTTTTGTTGGATCAACTGCTGATCTTTAAGCACCATCAAGGTGTTGAACGGACGTTGCTGCTGCCATACCAATCCTTGCGTTGGACTAAATATAAACTGTCCTTGGCTGAGTAAGGGCTTTTTAAGCACCTGTAAATGGCGTAATTGAACAAACTGACCACGAGTATCTAGTTGTAGATTCAGTTGCTGCGCTAGCGCGCTGAGGGCTTCTGTGCTGGCTGGTTGAGTATACAACGCCTGAATATCTGCTAATTGACCTTTGGTCAGAGCTTGAGGCTTTGGCTGTGTCAGCTCTGGAGTAAGTGTTTGATTATTGCTTGCTGGTGGATGTTCGCTAGCCGAGGTGGCTGCTATACACAGGCAACACAGCATAATGATGCTGCTTACTCGCGCCAATACGCGAATAAATAGGCTAGTAAAAAGTCTAACAATTACTCTGCTGCGGGCACTCATTACACTTGGCTCGCATCGAGTAATGGGCGAATTTTTTGCTGAAACACTTCAGGAGTAACAAAGCATAATTCTTGGGTAGCAATCTCAACCGCGGCTTGAATGGTATAGCCCTTGGTGATGCGCGCGTTGGTGTCGGCATCAACAATTTGATAGTTAATACGTAAGCGGTTTTCCCATTCAACAATGGTGGCGATAACCTTGATTTTTTGGTCAAAGGTGCTGCTTTTAACATACTTTACTTGCACATCGACAATGGGCCATGCATAACCGGACTCTTGCATAGTGCGATAGTTATAACCGAGTTTATCCAGTAATTGACAACGCACAACCTCAAAATAGCGTAAGTAATTACCGTGCCAAGTAATGCCCATCGAGTCGACATCGTGAAACGGGATCACCATTTCCATTTCTGTGAGTAATAAACCTTTCATTTAACACACCTCCCACAGACCCAGTTGAATTTTGTCTACTGTTTGGCGTAGTACTGCTTCTAATGGACGGTCTTCGGTTAGCAGTTCAAAATCTTCACTGACTTGAGCCAGTGTGGTGGCAAGTGAAGGTGTTAGCGAATTAGGGTCCAATTCTTTCTGTATCACCCGCAGCTGAATACCTTGGCTCATGGCCAGTAATGCGGCGGCAGCGACTTGTTCTGTCAGTTGCAATATCCGCATACAATCGCGGGCGGCAATGGTGCCCATGCTCACTTTGTCTTGATTGTGGCATTCTGTTGAGCGAGAAAACACACTGGCAGGCATGGTGTTTTTTAATGCTTCAGCAGTCCAAGCCGAAACACCGATTTGTACCGCTTTAAAACCATGGTTAATGGCTCGGCGTTCGCCTTCTGCAGCAGATAAATTAGCCGGTAAGCCATTGTTGAATTTAGGGTCCATAACTAAAGCCATTTGACGATCAATTAAATCGGCGATATTGGCTACTGCATTTTTCATCGCATCCATGGCAAAGGCAATGTGGCCGCCATAAAAGTGACCGCCATGGAGAATATGTTCACCCTCGGCATCGACAATCGGATTGTCGTTAGCGCTATTGAGTTCGGTTTCAATAAACTGACGCATAAAGGGTAAAGCATCTTGCAGTACGCCAATGATGTGCGGTGCACAGCGTATAGAATAGCGGTCTTGTAAACGGTCAGAATTACGTGGATGCGCATGATGGTTTAGGTCTTCGCGGATCCAACTGGCAATCTGGTTTTGTCCTGGGTGGGGTTTGGCGGCAAACAAAATTTCATCAAAATGATTTGCGTTGCCTTTAAGCGTTAACGATGCCATGGCAGTAATACGGCTTGATAAGCGAGTTAAGTACTGCGATCTGTCATAGGCTAAACAGGCGAGTGCTGTCATCACCGCGGTGCCATTCATTAACGCGAGGCCTTCTTTAGGGCGCAGGGTTAATGGCATTATGCCGAATTTCAGATAAACATCTTTGGTCGCTTGGCGTTTACCTTGGTATATCACCTCACGTTCGCCAACAAGTACTGCGGCAAGATAAGATAGCGGGGTTAAATCGCCGCTGGCGCCAACCGAACCTTCTTGAGGAATTACCGGGGTAATATCATTATTGAGTAGCCATTCAATGCGCTGCAGTAGCAGATAACTGACACCTGACTTACCCACAGCCAATGAGTTTAAGCGGCAAGCCATAATCGCGCGGGCTTGCATTGGGCTGAATACATCACCTAAACCACAACCATGAAAACGGGTTAAATGCAGTGGTAATTCATGGACTAAGTCTAAGCTGACATTGACTGTGCAGGAGTCGCCGTAACCTGTTGTGACGCCATATACCACGCCTTCTTCATGCAGCAAACTGTCGATGAAACGGGCGCCTTTTTGAATATATTCAACATAGTCTGCAGCATCCGCCAGTTTGACCGTTGCGCCCTTGGCGACTGCGACCACTTGTTCAAGACTTAGGTAGCTTTGGCCTAAATGCACCGTTTTTTCGGCGGCTGATGACGGTGAAGAAGTGTTGCTCATTGAATTAGTTATCCTGACTAGGTGAAGTGGTGCTGTTAGCGGGTGCAGTATTTGTATTTGACGCAGCACTTGTATTAAGTGCACTACCAGTATTAGGTGCACTACTAGTATTAGGTGCTGTAACCGTATTGACAGCAGTAGCGGAGCGCGACAGTGGACGATCAATCAACTCGTCTTTATGCCAAAAATCGTAAAAATTAAACCACTGCAATGGTGCCTGTTTGGCAAAATACTCTAAGCGCTGACTGTACAATTTCATTGCATCAGTTAAGCGTGCAATGCGCCCTGCTCGCGGGCCTTTTAAGCTATCGCTTAAGTGTTCGACATGTACTTTATAACGGCCTTGTTGGCGAATGCAAAACATGGTGTAAACCGGACAATTTAACAAGCTAGCAAGAATAAATGGTCCTTGGGGAAACGGCGCTTCATGACCGAGAAAGGGCAGGTAAACCACCCGACCTTGGCTGTTTGATGAGGTGCGATCGGCTGCAATAACCACTATTTCGCCCATATCAATTTTTTGCTGTAACAGCATAGAAGTACTGGGATCAAGTTCATTAACATGAATAAGATTAAGGCTACTTTGTGGGTTTAGCTGTTGTAATACTTTGTTAAAGTTTTCGGCGTGTTGAGTCAACACCATAACGTTGACTTTCACTTTCTGCTGGTGGATTGAAATCGCACGACATAACTCTAAATTACCTAAATGCGACACAATTAGTACGGCTCCTCGACCGGAAGCCACTTGGTTTGCCAGAATATGACGATCGTTAAAATCGACTTGATTGAGTTTGATGCGGTCGCACCAGGCATCGATCCTATCCAGAGCTGCATTACCAAAAGCAATAAAGTGATTTAGACTGTCGCGCCAATGGGTGGGTTGATGTAAATCTGGATGATCTGGAACTTGTTGCTGCACTCGGGTAAGAAAATTCATCGACGCGTGACGAGCAGAAGCACCGGTTAGAAAAAAATAACCAATAACCGGATACATAATGGCTCGGCACAACCAGTGGCCGCCTAATCTATAGCATTCTGCCAGTAATTTTATGCCCCAATAACTGCCACGTTCTCCCATTGATGACCAATGTTGATGGGGGCTTTTTTTATTCAGAATTTGTGGCAAGCGAGTCAACATAGCAAAAAATAACTTAGTGTGCATCCAGCTAATGCGTACATTGTCTTGCAAGCCTTGAAAGTGGCTAATACCGTCTTCTGGGTAGATGACTTTGGTCGGCACATGAACCACTGGAGTGCCTTGCCAGTGCAGTTTGACCATGATTTCAATATCAAAGTCCATCCGCTCACCCAGTGCATGCTGGCTTAATAACTGTTCGGTAGCCTCTAATGGATAAACCCGAAAACCACACATAGAATCTTGAATGTCGAAACTTAAGGTTTCAACCCATACCCAAAAATGGGTGATGTAACGCCCGTATAAACGCCCTTTAGGCACCGAGTCATCATAAATCGGTTGGCCAGATATTAATGCCTGTGGCTGTTGTTCTGCAGTCGATATCATTAACGGGATATCGTCTAAATTATGTTGTCCATCAGCATCAACCTGTAATACATGGCTAAAACCATCGCGGTAAGCTTGGCGTAGGCCGCTGGTTACTGCCGCACCTTTACCACGATTAAAAGGATGGTTAATGAGCGTTACCCAGCTAAATTTTTCTGCCATGGCTTGTAAAATATAACGGGTTTCATCTTGACTACCATCATCAACCAAATAACAAGGCAGATTGAATTTTGCCAAGTCAGTTAAGGTTTGTTCAATGGCAATATGATGATTGTAATTGGGAATAACCAAGGCTAGTTTCATGAGGCGATCTCATTGACTGTCGGCGCAGTAGTCACTACTGCTGGCTTAAGCACAATACGGCCAGAGGCAAACCGTTTATCTTGATCCCGATAGCTAAAGATCAGTTTTGCTTTTTGAGGCTGATGTTCAATGACCAAATCAACATAGGTGTCGGGCAAAATGAGTTGCTGAAATTTAAGCACTTCTAATGTGGCCACTTGGGCTGAATAACCAAACGCCTCACAGCCAAGTTTGACCGCCCAATCTAATTGAGTGACACCTGGTAATACGGCTTGCTGAGGAAAATGGCCATCGAAAAAGGCTAAATCTGCACTGACAAATAAACGCCATTGATAGAGATTGTTACCGCCTTCATGGCTAACAATATGCGGTAATTCTGACTTAATCATGACTAAATAAAGCGACAATTTCTGCTTGGGTACGCTTGCCTTGGCTGTTGAGTGGCAAGTGTGCAGGGTAACGCCAGCGTCGTGGTAGGGTGATGCGTTCAAACTGGCTCAATAAATGGTTTTTTAAGGCATTATTAACCGCTAATTTCCCTTCCGCTTTGAGTGTTTGCTGGCCTAATTCACTTAAACAGACTGCAGCACCTAGCATGGTGCGCGGTTGTTCTAAAACCGTGACGGCCGCTTCGCTAACAAAAGGATGAGTTTGCAGTAAATGCTCCACTTGCGCTAACGATAAGCGTTTTTCTTCAATTTTTACAATGCGGTCAAGGCGATGCAATAAACGGAACTGGCCATCATCTAACAGTTCAATTTTGTCATCACATTTTAACCATTGAGTTGGATTGTCTAAATAAACAGACTGCAGCATCAGCGCGCCATCTTGCGGGTCCATATCGACATTCACTTGGATAAATGCTTGCCATGGTTGCATGGGTTGCTGTTGGCGTCGATATCCAATACCGCCGGTTTCAGTGCTGCCAAATATTTCAATAGGTAATTGATTAAAGCATTGTTTAACTGCCTGGGCTGCATCAAAGTTTAACGGACCACCAGAGCTGAAAATTAAGCTTGGGATACGTTGTTGTTTTTGATTTTCGAGTGCATCAGGCAAGCGGGTCAATTGAGCTGGACTACTGATTAAACACAAATTTGGCATGATGGCCAAGTAGTAGCTTAAGGTTTCTGGAAAGTCGATTTGTTCACTTAAGAATGCTCGACTCGCGGCCAAAGGCCACAAAATTTTAAACAATAAACCATAGATATGCTGATGTGAAACCGTCGATACCACTGAACAATGAGGCAAATGTTCGGCAAATGTTTGCTCAAGAATACTGACTTCTGCATCCAGTTGTTGCAGTGTTTTTTTGATCGCTTTAGGCAGGCCGCTACTGCCCGAGGTGAATAACACTAATTCACCTAATGACTTGGTTTTAGGCCAAGTTGCTGCGGGTAAACTGAGTTCTTTTTTGAGCGCGATATACTCACGCACCTCACATAACGGCGTGTCGGCAATAATGGCATCAAACTCATGGTTGAGCTCACTCAAGGTGCCGCTTTGGGTGTTGGCAGGCAATATCACTTGTTTACCGGCTAACAAGGCTGCGCATAAACCAGCGGCAAATAAGTCACTGTGCTTTGCAGCAAGCAGCCAGCGCTGAGCATCACTTTGAATCAGCTGAGCATGTAAGTGGGCCACTTGCGCGCAAAACAACGATCCCGTCATGATGTCATGATGGTCAAAGCTGATTAACTGCTGCGTGGCAGGTCCTGTTGATAACCAATTGAGTAAAAGCTTATTCATGTTTTTTCAACCAAAAGCGACGATAAATCCATTCACCACTGAGCAGCAACCCCATAAGCAGGTATGCGATCAGTCCGTTGTAAAGCGTCCATATTTCAATGCTTGTTGCTATGGCGGTATAGGCAGCCACAGCACCATTAACAACAAATAACCCACACCAAAGTTTAGTGATGGTTTGTAAGTAAGGTATAGCTGAGTCTGGTAAATCCGGCTCTTTTAAACGTGCCAAGCGCTCAATCATGCTTGGACCATTAATCAGTGAATAACTGAATAATCCCAACATGCTCAGATTTATCACCACCGGATAAAACAGTAACCAGTCGTTACGTTGAGTAATGAAACTGGCCGCGGTTAATCCTATGCCCACCAGTATTGGCAATGTCATGGATTTTACTTGCTGCTTAGTGACCATAAACCGTAGCAATAATAACAAACACAGCAGCAAAGCGATTGTGCCTGGTGGTAAATACTGCAAACCAAAGTACACCGCAATAGGGTAAGCAATAATCACCAAGGTCGTAATAATCTGCAGGATTAACCGCATTAGCTTTTTATTAAGCCTTCTATGGCATCAACGACATCATTGACTGTGCGCACGGTTTTAAATGCTTCTGGCTGAATTTTTTTACCCGTCAGCTGTTGCAATTTAATCACCAAATCTACCGCATCAATGCTGTCTAAATCTAGATCTTCATACAAAGAAGCTTCAAGCGTGATATCTGCTGCCTCTATTTCAAATTCATCAATTAAAATGCCACTTAGCATCTCAAGGATTTGTTCACGATTTTGCATGCTGACTCCTAAACACGTTGAGATTCAATAAAGCTAGCTAAGCTAGCAACACTGAAAAAGTGTGCTTTAGTCGCATCAGAGTTGGCTTCAATTTTGACATCAAACTCTTTCTTAATTGCTAAGCCTAATTCAAGTGCGTCGATCGAGTCTAAGCCCAGACCTTCGCCAAATAAGGCCGCATCGGTTTCTATATCATCGACAGTGACATCTTCTAGATCTAAGCAATCAATGATCAGTTGTTTTATTTGATTGTGTAAGTTCATTTTTTGTCTTTCTTATAAGTATGGCTATCAATGTGACTTGATAGGCTGTTTAAGTGTATCAAGGTAAAATTGCTGTAAGTCGCGCGTCAGCTGTCGAGCCATTTTGGCTTCATTACCTTGTTTAGCATCATACAGCAGGTATGACATGCTTGTGCCAATTTCTACTGACATATTGATGGTTTGCCGTGGAATTTGGTACCAAGATTGTTGCTTGGTTAAGCCTGCAACATCAGTACGTAACACCACTGGTAAAATATCGGTTTTAGTGCGCAAGGCAATATTGGCGGCGCCACGCGCAAAGGAGTTAACAATATTACCGGTTAATGTTCGGGTACCCTCGGGGAAAATAATCAGATTAGTATCGGTGCGCAGCACTTGTTGGCAGTCATGTAATAGCCAATCGGCGCCACGATTAGGGATGTAACCAGCGCTGGCGAGCACGCCGCGAATAAACGGATTACGCCATAAGCTTTGTTTTACAATACAGCCCGCATTTGGCATAAGACTAATCAATACCACCACGTCCACTAATGTCGGATGATTAGCGATGACCACTTTTCCTTTAGTTTGCTGTAGTGCCTCAATATTTTTGGTGCTCACCGCTATCACTCCAGCAAAACTGAGCATGGCAACAAATGCTTTAAACATCCAGCTGACGGCTTTTTGGGCCCGAGCTACGCGCACTGTTTTCTCGCCCGGCCAAAATCGTAATAGCGGTAAAATAGTTAATGAACTCAACAAGCCGCCTAAACCAAAAGCAATATAACAACACACACCACCAACCCAGCGAGGTATATAACGTAAACCGCTGAGTTTTGGGGCTGAGGCTTTTTTTTGCTCAATAGTGTCAGCAGCTTGTGCTGTATGTTGTTGATTAGGCATGATGTTCAAGCGACCAATACCAATGGCATAATTTACCTTGGATATGCTTTTTACTAGCAATATGGTGAATTAATTCGCTCAAGCTGATGTTGTTTTGGTTGTGATTGTCGAGCGGATGATCAGATACGCTAAGGGTTATTCGCTGAGCTGATGCAGGTTGTAAAACGATGTCTGCAAGCTGTTTTTTAGCTTGTTGGGCACGGCTATTGAATGGCGCGAGGTACAAACCTAAGGCCAGGGGCAGCTCGACTTCGTGAGTAAACTCACTGTATACCGGTGGAACCGGATCATCACCAAAAACAACTAATACTGGTTGTGGCGATTGCGCTAATTGCGCGTAGGCTTCAATGAGTGCTTGAGTGAGAGTTTGTTCTCCAGCGGCAATCGATGTAGACGAAGCGGTATTGTTATTAACAATACCAAAAATTCCACTGGCAGTATTGTGCACGGATTGGCTAAAAGCCATTGGCGATAACGCCTGTTTTTGAGTGATATCTTTGAGCAAGCCCAAGGTGCGCGTGAGCTCTCCATGGCGAGATGAAAAAATACTGCGACAATTATTCTGTGGTTGGCATTGGTATGCCGCCGTAAGCATCATTTTGGTTAAGCGACTAAAGCGACGACGTTGCATAGCAGGAATATGCTTCAATGCTGGCGAGTCAGACTTAGGTGACGGGTTGCTGTTAGGCTGCTGCCATTGTAGCCAACTCTCAGGTGTCTGAAAGTCCGGCGACCATGCGCCCCATGATAGAAGCTCAAATTCTAAATGCACTACATTCCCTCTATAACGGCTTGGCTATCCTTTTCTAAGTGTTAACAATAATTATGTAATAATGAATATTCGTTAACCTTGCTAATTGTACACCTAAGTTAATGTAGATAAGAAGCTGTATGGACGAAAAAGCCTAATAGCTGATTGTTAATTCAACAAAGTGACCATTAAATAAAAAAGCGCGACGGTAACCGTCGCGCTGATAACAGATAGCTTACTAAAATAGCTTTACCGCTTGATGTAAAAGCTTATTTGTTCGCAAAGCTTTGTTGCAATTTTTTGACAGCTTCTTTAATTTTTCGCGTGTTGTCAGGCCCCATACGGATCAACAATTTTTGAGCATTAGGTAATGCTTCAAGGTTTGGATCGACATATTTATAGTTAACACTGATTGACGATAACTCAATAGGGTCTTCAATAATGGGCGCGCTAGCAATCATGCTAAAAGCCTGTTGCATACGCTTATCAAAATCAATATCACTGTAACCGAGTTCAGTAAAGGCTTCGGCAAATAGTGGTTTTAACTCAGTGTAAGTAGTCACTAAGTCTTTTTCACTCAAGCCTGCTATAAAATTAGCATACAAATCATAGCGATGATAACCGTCTGGATTAAGATATGTTTTGTTGGTTATTTCACTCACGGTAAATTGCGTGTCAGGGCCTTTTAACGGGCTAGCTTTACGCACAATATCGCCTTGGGCTAGGTTATCAACAAACACCACAAATTGGCGGGCAATATCTTTTTTCAAGATCATCGGCGCTATTTTCATACCGTTGGCTATAGCTAATGTTTTTGCTTCAACAAAATCATCAGACTCAGCTAATGCAGGAAGTGGTTCTGCAACTACAGCTTCCGTAGATGTTTCAGAGTCTCCTGCGGGTACTACATCATCTGTGGTGGTAATGTTTTGCGGTTCTTCAATAGGCGTTTGTTCTATTGGTGTCTCTGGAACTGACTCTGGCAGCTCAACTGGAGTGATAACAACCGGTTCAAATTCTTCAGTGTCATCACTGGTAAAATAGAAATAACTGCTTGCGCCTAACAGGGCGATTACCGCGATAGCGATTAATAGCATGTTAGACCCTGGTTTCTCAGCGGCTTGTGGGGTAATTCGGTCTTCTTCATTAACTTGCATTTCAATTCCTTGGGGTTATTGCTAATCGATATAAATATCTTGGTGGAGTCGAAAAATACTGCATAATATCAATCACATCAGTTATCTTAACCGTTCAGAGCGTCTCAAGATTTTCAATTCAAGGCGTATTAATATAGGAATGGTTGTTCCCTTTTAAGTTAATGCAACGCAGTACTTGAATGCTTGAAACGCTTCCGAAGGACGGGTTTCTAATTACTTAACTCTGCGTTGCAGCCTTTCAACGTAAAATGGCTATGCTTTCAAACCTTCGCCTGATTACAGCCATTTGAATTCCCGCTGCACGACCAGATAACGAATACGATTAGTATACCATTCTGCAATATTCAGCAGACTTGTCTAGTGATAACTGATGATAATGAACAATATATTAAGATCTATTTAAGCTTGGACATATTGCTGTCTATCACCTATCCAGCGTTGAATGATAGCATCTACGTTTTGAGGCACTTGCTGGTAAACGTGTGATGCCAATTTTTGGGTTGGGGCAATTAAATGTTGATCACGTATTAGATCAGCTATTTTAAGATCTGCCAAACCGGTTTGTTTGGTGCCAAGCACTTCACCTGGCCCTCGAATTTCTAAGTCTTTTTGAGCAATTACAAAGCCATCATTACTGCTGCGCAGCACACCTAAACGTTTAGTGGCGGTTTGTGACAGTGGCGCTTTATAAAGTAATACACAATGGCTAGCAATAGCACCTCGGCCTACTCGGCCTCTTAACTGGTGCAACTGTGCTAGGCCTAATCGTTCAGGGTTTTCGATAATCATTAAACTGGCATTGGCTACATCTACACCGACTTCTATGACGGTAGTCGCGACTAATAAGTTCAACTCACCCGCTTTAAATTGCGCCATAATCGCCTGCTTTTCAGCACTTTTCATTCGGCCATGGATTAAGCCAATTTTGAGCTCAGGTAGTGCAATGGTGAGTTCAGCTGCGGTGTCTTCTGCAGCTTGGCATTCAAGCACCTCAGATTCTTCAATTAACGTACATACCCAATAAGCTTGGCGATTATCGTGTAATGCAGCTTGTTTGACTCGCTCAATCACTTGCTCACGACGGCTATCGGCAATCGCAACCGTTGTCACAGGGGTGCGTCCTGGAGGAAGCTCGTCAATTACTGAGGTGTCTAAATCTGCATAAGCTGTCATGGCTAAAGTTCGTGGGATCGGAGTGGCCGTCATGATTAGCTGGTGTGGATGAAAACCTTGGCTGACGCCTTTTTCTCGTAATCCTAAGCGTTGATGAACCCCAAAACGATGTTGTTCGTCAATAATGATCAATGCCAGCTTGTTAAACACCACCGCTTGTTGAAATATCGCATGAGTACCGATGACCATTTGTGCCGCACCAGAGGCAATATCTTCAAGGGATTGGGTTCTGGCTTTACCTTTGAGTTTACCCGCCAGCCAGCCGATTTTTAGTCCAAGTGGTTCAAACCAAGTTGCAAAATTAGCTGCGTGCTGTTCAGCCAATAACTCAGTAGGTGCCATCATGGCCACTTGGTAACCGTTTTCAATTGCTTGTAATGCCGCCAGTGCTGCCACTAAGGTTTTACCTGAACCCACGTCGCCTTGAACTAAACGCATCATGGGTGTTGGATGCTGAAGATCTTGGTTGATTTCGGCGACAACTCGTTGCTGTGCTCCTGTTGGCTTAAAGGGCAGTTGTGCTAAAAAAGGACTTAACAATTGCCCGGTAGCAGGCATTGGCACCGCGGCATCTTGATTACTGCGCTGGCGTATTTGTAACATACTCAGATTATGCGCCAGCAGTTCTTCTTGGATTAATCTTTGTTGTGCCGGATGTTGACCTTGTTCTAATTCAAAAGGGGACACCGAGCTATGGGGACGGTGCAAAATATGCAGTGCATCACGCAGGCTAATATTGTTTGGTTGTAATCCACTGGGAAGCAACTCGGGTAATCCACCCTGGTCTAACATCGCTAAGGCTTGCTCTGTCAATTTTATCCAACTGGCTTGTTTTACCCCTTCAGTTGTCGGGTAAATAGGCGTCAGCGTGTCGCTTAATGTGACCGATTCACCAGGATGAATAATTTGATATTCTGGGTGAACAATTTCTTTATGATGATTGCCGCGGCGTATTTCACCGTAAGCCCGAATGCTGGCACCATTTTCCATGGCGTTACGTTGCGCCATCGAGAAATTAAAAAACCGCAGGCTCATCATTCCGCTGTGATCACGGACATTACACACTAACATGCGCCGCCGACCTTGCATGATTTGAGTCGACTGAATTTCTGCTTCGATGGTGCCATAACTGCCAGGAGGTAATGCGGCAATAGGATGGATTTGCGTACGGTCTTCATAACGCAGCGGTAAATGAAACAGTACATCTTGTACTGTTTTAATACCTAACTTAGCCAGTTTTTCCGCAACCTTTTTAGCAACGCCTTTAAGGTCGGTGATCGGAACAAGATCCAGTCGTAGCAAATTGTGCTTACCTAAATTGATTATCAAATATGTAAAAACCATAGCGATTTCAAGCTATCAATCTCGAATCACTGTAATTATATACAGATGTTTAAGGTATCTTAGCAGACTTTGAATACAAGGCAATATTAAGCCGTTAATTACAACCAACCCTTTTGCTTGGCGATTCTGGCAGCATCAATTCGGTTACTGGCATTGAGTTTGCTGATGGCTTCCGATAAATAGTTTCGTACTGTGCCTTCTGCAATAAACAACTGACTGGCAATATCGCTGGTTGATAAGCCTTCGCTTGCCAGGCGCAATGCACGTCTTTCTTTGTCGTTGAGAGGGTCTATTTCACCAATAGCGGTAAAAGCTAATTCTGGATCGATAACCCGTTTACCCGCCATCACTTGTTTAATCGCATTAATTAAGTCATCAGACGGAGCGTCTTTTAATAAAAAACCACCGACACCGTATTCTAATGCGCGTTTGATATAACCTGCTCGACCAAAGGTGGTCAAAATAATCACTTTGGTCTGGCTGCGCTGTTGTTGTAACCATTGGCTCAGCTCTAAACCTGATTTTCCAGGCATTTCAATGTCGGTGAGCAACAGGTCAAATGAATCTGTTTTAAGTTGTTGCATCGCTTTATCGCCGTCTTCGACTTCGACAATCTCTATTTCATTTAAGCTATCACACGCTAATGTGAGCAACGCGGCGAGGGCGCCTCTTACCATCGCTTGATCTTCGGCTAATAGAATTTTCATCTAACGGGCTCACTTAGTGGCAATTGGATACTCACTTTATAATGGGGAATTAATTGATAGTCGATTGTGCCATGTAGCAAGCTTACTCGCTCTTGAATGCCTGTTAATCCGTTGCCTTTGGTGATGATTTTAACCGGCACATTCTCGATAAAGTTGAGTTTGAGCCAGTCTTGGCTTGTTTCAATACACAAGGTGCAATGTGTCGCTTGGCTGTGTTTTATGGTGTTATTAATCAACTCAGTTAGTAGCAAGCTGATTTGCGATTCCATGAGTTCACTGAGTTTAGGGAATGTGCCTTCTATGCTGACAGCAATAGCGTTATCTCTTAACGTGATGGCTAAGGTGTTTAACGTTTGGGTTAACCCTTGATGTTTATAACCCGATACCGTGTGGCGAATTTGGCTTAAACAGTCTCGAGTTATCACGCTAACTTGATGAATTTGCAGTTGCGCTTGGTCGATTTTACCTGAGGTAATGAGCTTGTCTGCCAGTTCTGCTTTTAAGGCGATGGCGGCTAAGTGATGTCCCATAACATCATGTAAATCGCGGCCAATACGTTCGCGCTCTAATGCGGTGGCTAAATTGGCGACTTCATCTTTTGATTGTTGTTGCTGGCGTTTTATTCGTTGGCGATTTTGTTCAATCACACCAAACACTCCGACACCTAAGCAAATTCCCATACCATAAAAAGTAAAAAAGTAGCCTGAGTAACCCATGCTGATATCGATGACTAAAAGCAAAATACTCAGTCCGATAAAACTCAATATAGCAGTGCGAAGTGAGTAGAAAAAACCAACAAAGAAGCAGCAAAAACTGAATAGTGATATTGCACCACTGCTGACGAATGACGACGCTATTGCTGTGAAAAACATTAACCCAATGGGTTTGAGGGCTTGCTCTTTGCTACTGTTATAAGCCCAGAAATAACCAATAATAAAGGGCACTAATAATCCGATCGCAATCGTAATCTTTAACCATTGACCGCCCATGAAATACAAGGGGATAAAGTAAAAACCTAAGTTTATGAGGTAAACCCAAGCGGTTCTTTGCTCGTAACTTTTTTCATTATTAGATGATAAACATGATGTCATTGTGCCTCCTAGCGCAGTTAATCATAGAGTAACTGCGCGCTAACTAAAACCTATGCTAGTAATAATTAACTGGTCGATTACTGCTTTACTGTTTGTTGGTTTAACAGATATGTTGCCCATCCATACTGAGGGTCAACCTCAGTGGCGGTTTGCCAATCTTGTAAAGCACCTTTTAAGTCGCCTTGTTCCTGTTTCGCTAGTCCGCGCCAAGTATAGGCTTCTGCATGTCCCCAACAGATTTCGTTACAAGGCTGCTCAAATTGACTAATTGCTTGGGTTGCTAATGTTTGTGACTTGTCGAGGCCGCCACCAAATACGCTTGGGGTATAAAATGCATTAATTGCTCGCACTAGGCTGACTCGCGGATTGTTAGGTTCGAGATCGCTTGCTTGTTGTAATAATTGCGCTGTTTTCATTCCTAATACGGCACCTTTGCTATTATCAAACGAGATTTGCATTCCGTATACCGCAGCAAGTAGAGCTTGTTGGTCTGCAGATGGATCTTGGACTAAAAGGGATTCTAATGTGTGCTGGGCATTGTTTAATGAATCTGTAGCGAGTTGACGTTGGCCGATGATGTTGGCTGTAATGGCTAGGCGATAATCAGCATAGGCTTTTTCATAATCAATAGCCTGTTCACTGTATTGACTTAGTTCAGTGATGTTCATGGTATTTGCTGCAGCATCAATATCGCTAATGTAAGCAAAGCTAGTGTGGCTGACTAAGGTTAAGCTGGTGATCAGTAGTAAGGTTTTCATGGCTATCTCCATTTACGTTTCCCCCAATCAAGATGTTGTTGGGATAGGTGTAGTATGGCGATAGGCGAAGGTTATTCTTAGACACAAAGGTCATCAATTGAAGATGACAAATGTCATTTATTTTCAGTAGGGCTTGTTAAATATGAGTGAATATTTAGCATTTT
Organism: Shewanella sp. Arc9-LZ; assembly: GCF_010092445.1. Taxonomy (NCBI): domain Bacteria; kingdom Pseudomonadati; phylum Pseudomonadota; class Gammaproteobacteria; order Alteromonadales; family Shewanellaceae; genus Shewanella; species Shewanella sp. Arc9-LZ. Next base: position 397,078 of record NZ_CP048031.1, read on the forward strand.
TTATGAAAAGACCGAATCAATATTCGGTCTTTATTGTGAGTAATATTTCCGCTAACTTAAACCACTTGCATCACTAAATAACTGGTGTAGCCAAGGTAACCAGCTAACAGAACACTACCTTCACGGCGACCAATACGTAAGCCACTCCAAGCAAACGGTAATACCATGAACGCGAAGATCAACATGGCGATAAAATCGATTTCGTTAAATCCGGCCGCGGAAACTGGGTGGATTAATGCTGTTGCGCCTAAAATACCGAGTACGTTGAAAATATTTGATCCAACAACATTACCGATGGCAATGTCACTTTGACCTTTAAGAGCTGCCATCACCGAGGTGACAAGCTCTGGCATACTGGTACCAATAGCCACAATGGTTAAGCCGATGATGACTTCGCTAATGCCAAACTGTTTGGCTAAATCGACGGCACCATCAACAAATAATATGCCACCACCAACTAACATCGCGATACCAACAATGATTAATGCGATAGATAAGCCAGGGTGTTGTGGGCTGGCATCAACATCCAGATCTTCTGGGTTATTTTTGGCACTAACATAACTAAAAACTAAATAGCCAACAAGCGCGCTGAATAAAATGGCACCGTCGATAAAGCTCACTTCACCATCAAGCAGCAAAAACCACATTAATACTGAAGCGGCAATCATGATAGGGATGTCGCGCTTCACCATTTGAGATTGCACTGTAATAGGGCGAATAAGAGCGGTGATAGCTAGAATTAAACCAATGTTGACAATGTTGGAGCCGACGACATTACCTAAGGCTATACCTGGATTACCTGCTAATGCTGATTTAACACTAACGGCTAATTCAGGGGCGCTGGTACCAAATGCCACAATGGTTAAGCCAATAATAAGTGGGGCAATGCCCAAACGTAGCGCTACGGCACTGGCTCCGCGCACAAGTGCTTCAGCGCCAATGGTTAAAATAATAAAACCGCCGATAATGGATAACGCAATGAACATTCGAGTTTCTGCCTAATAAATGGTGTACAACGATATTGTTAACGCTGCATAGTTAATGGCGGGTATATTGACAGAATATGTCAAAAAAATACACGCATATTGCGTGTATTTTTTGAAGATAGATAATCGTTAGCTGATTATTACAACTCGTCTTCCCAACGTACTTTGGCGCCGCGAACACCGTCTACTTTGGCGGTAAACGCTTTTTCAAGTACGTGACGTTTAATTTTTAACGTCGGGGTTAACACGTCATTCTCAATGGTCCACTCATCATTAACAACGATAATGGCATCAACATGTTCGTGTGACTCTAAATGTGGATTAACACCATCGAGAGTCTCTTTTAACGATGTTCTTACTTCTTCGCGAGGCTGAAGTTTTGAACCTTCTGAAAGCTGCACTAACGCGACCGGATGTGGTAAGCCTGAACCGATAACACAAATTAAATCTACATGAGTGTCCTGAGCTAATTTACGTTCAATCGGCACTGGAGCAACATACTTACCTTTTGAGGTTTTGAAATTGTCTTTAACGCGGCCGGTAATGTCGATGTAACCGTCTGCGTCAATTTCGCACAAATCGCCAGTGTGGAAAAAGCCATCTTCAGTAAATGCTGCGGCGGTGGCTTCTTCTTGTAAGTAATAACCGTTCATCAAGCCTGGGCTTTTAACTAATAACTCACCTTCTTCAGTTTGACGTACTAAGCAGCCTTCAACTGGCCGGCCAACCGTGCCGATCTTCTTGGCGTTGAATGGGAAGTTAATTATCGAGTAAGCACAGTTTTCGGTCATTCCCCACGCTTCACAAATATCGATGCCAATGCTGTAATACCATTGAATCAATGATGGTGGGATGGGTGCTGAGCCTGAGCCGTTCAAGCGAGATTGGTCGAGTCCCAAACCTTTCTTAATTTTACGCTTAACAATACTGCTAATGATGGGCAGTTTGAGTAAGGTTTTGAGTTTTTTCTCACCAATCTTGTTGATGATATTTAATTGGAATACTGTCCATAAACGCGGTACCGAGAAAAACACCGTTGGGCGACAGCGTTGAATATCATCAACAAATGAGTCGAGGCTTTCTACAAAAGAAACCGTTGCCCCTGAATAAAATGACGAGCCTTCAATAGCCACACGTTCGGTAATGTGTGCTAGCGGTAAGTACGATAATAGTCGGTCAGTAGTATTGGTTTGTAAATCACGAATCACCGCTTCGCACGCCCAGCCATAACTGGTAAAGCTTTGAATCGCGCCTTTGGGTTTGCCGGTTGAACCTGAGGTGTAAATCAGGGTCATGACTTGATCTGCAGTTGGGAACGGCTCGTCAACGAGCGGCTGACCCAGCTTTAACAAGTGATCCCAATGATATTGTGCTGGCATGGTGTCATATGGCATGGCTAAACGGAGAATTTCACCGCCAACAGCGGCTTCTTGTTCAGCCCAATGATCGAGTTTACCGGTAAAAATGGCTTTAGCGCCGCTATGTTCAAGTACATAACGAATAGTTTCTGCATTAGCAGTTGGATACACCGGCACACTAATGTAACCACCGTACATTAATGCTAAATCGACAATAAACCACTCGGCACAGTTTTTCGACAACACAGCAATTTTATCGCCACGTTCTAAACCTAAATGACGCAGTGAACCTGCAATTTGTTGCATCTTTTGCTGAACTTCACGCCATGTGAAATCAACATATTTACCGTCAATCGGCTGGCGAAGGTAAACTTTGTCACCTTGCGTATCTACCCAATGAGACAACATCTCAACAGGAGTTTTAATTAAATTTTCCATCGACGCTTCCATGTTCTTTATTGTTATTGTGGGTCTCTATAAATTTAGTATGGCCATTTTTGTGCGCTGGCGCAAACAATTGCACAGTATGTGTGCAAGATAACACTATAAACACGTTAGCAGAATCTACTGAATAAACAATATATATTGAGCAAATACTCTACTTTGAAAAAGTCATAGGTAATAAAAAAGGCGCCCTAGGCGCCTTAAGAAAATATCATACAGTTGTACTTATATTTCCATTATTCCATCCATTTCTACCAATGATCCTTTTGGTAACTCTTTGACGCCAATAGCGGCACGAGCTGGATAAGGTTGTTGGAAGTAACGACTCATAATTTCGTTTACAGTGGCAAAATGAGATAAATCGGTTAAGAAGATATTGAGCTTAACGATGTCACTCATTCTTCCACCTGCTGCTTCACATACAGCGGTCAAATTTTCGAACACTTGTACGACTTGTTCTGCAAAATCATCGCTTACCATGGTCATGGTTTTTGGATCTAACGGAATTTGACCTGAAAGATAAACGGTACTGCCGACTTTAACTGCTTGTGAGTAAGTGCCAATAGCTTGTGGAGCTTTGTCGGTTGCGATGATAATTTTTTCGGCCATAGTGTGCGTGCTCTCTTTAATAGTTATCAGTGACTAGCGGTTACGCGAGGTGCGTAATACTTCAGGTAAAACACGTATTCTGCGCATAACGTTTGCAAGGTGAACACGATCTTTAACTGAAATACGTAAATTAATCAAATACACTCGGCCATCACGTTCTTCGGTACTGAGATTATGAATATTAGATCCAGCAGATGCGATGATAGAAGTGATTTTTGCTAATGCACCTTGATGGTTAACAATTTCAACCCGTAGATTTGCTTGGTATTCTGCGCCTTCTACGTTATCCCAATGCACTGAAATATACTTATCAGGTTCGCCTTGATAGCCGCGAATATTGGCACAGCTTTCCATATGTACTACCAGACCTTTGCCTGGGCTTACATGGGCGATGACGGCATCACCAGGAATTGGGCGACAACAATTGGCGTAAGTGACCAACATACCTTCAGCACCGCGAATTGGCATTTGTGGTTTTTCTTTATTGCTATCTTGCGAATCAAACTGCTCACCAACCAAGCGCTGGGCAATCACAATGCTCATGGCATTGCCTAAGCCAATATCTGCTAGCAGCGAGTCTAAAGATGTGTGTTTGGTTTCTTTGATCACTTTCTCAAGTAATTCAGCCGGAATGGTCTCAAGCTTAGTATCACCTAAGGCATGGTTTAGTAAACGCTTACCTAATGCGATAGCGTTATCGCCTTTAAGACTCTTTAATACTTGACGAATTTTACCACGAGCTTTACCCGTTACGACAAAGTTTAACCATGCAGCATTAGGGCGAGCACCTTTTGCGGTAATGATTTCGACTGTTTGCCCTGAAATTAATGGTTGGCTCAGCGGGTATGCTTGACGATTGACGCGTGCGCCAACACAGGTATTGCCCACATCAGTATGCACTTCGTAGGCAAAATCGACGGCAGTGGCATTGACCGGCAATTCTAAGATACGACCTTCAGGGGTAAAAACGTAGATTTCTTCAGGGAATAATTCAGTTTTAACGTTTTCAACAAATTCAAATGAGCTGCTTGCACTTTGCTGTAACTCAAGCAAACTTTGCATCCATTTATGAGCACGAACTTGAGAAGTGCTTTGTTGAGCCGTATCGGTATTGTTTTTATACATCCAATGCGCAGCAACACCTTTGTCGGCCATTTGATCCATTTCTTCAGTGCGAATTTGCACTTCAACAGGAACCGCATGAGGGCCAAATAATGATGTGTGTAATGATTGATAACCGTTGGCTTTGGGAATAGCGATATAATCTTTAAAACGTCCTGGTCGCGGCTTGTATAATCCGTGCATAGCGCCGAGCACGCGATAGCAGGTATCAATAGAGTCAACGATAACTCGGAACGCATAGATATCCATGACCTCTTGAAATTGCAGTTCTTTACTGCGCATTTTTCGATAAATCGAATAGAGGTTTTTTTCACGACCTTTGACTTTAGTGGGGATCCCAGCTTCTTCAAGGCGTGTTTCAATGGCCACTTCAATACTGTTAATTAATTCTTTACGATTCCCACGAGCTGCTTTGACAACATCACGTATCACTCTATGTCGCATAGGGTAATAGGCTTGAAAACCTAAGTCTTCAAGTTCGATTTTGATATTGTGAATACCTAATCGGTTAGCTATTGGGGCGTAGATTTCTAGGGTTTCGCGAGCAATACGACGACGTTTATCAGGGCGAAGTGAGCCCAGTGTGCGCATGTTGTGAGTTCGGTCAGCCAACTTGATGAGGATAACTCGAATATCTTGAGTCATTGCCATCATCATTTTACGGAAATTTTCCGCTTGGGCTTCTTTTCTATCACGAAACTTGATTTTATCAAGCTTTGAAACACCTTCCACCAGTTCTGCAACCGCCACACCAAATAACTCTGTGAGTTCTTCTTTGGTGACAGGAGTATCTTCGATGGTGTCATGAAGCAAGGCAGCCATAAGCGACTCGTGATCGAGACGCATGTCTGCCAAGATGCGGCTAACCGCAACCGGATGGGTAATATAAGGCTCGCCACTTGTGCGCATTTGCCCTTCGTGGGCATCACGCGCAACCAAATAGGCCTGCTTGAGTAATTCTACTTGATCCGGCTCTAAATAGCTGGATGCTGACTCTTTTAGACCTTCAAACAGATACAAGTGGCGCTACTCCTTATAAAACGCGGCCTTCTGCAATGGCTGCGACAGCGGCAATTTCAGCTGCTTCACGTTCACGAACAGTTTGGCGCTCATCAGCATCTAAAGTGTTTGAGGTGACTAAACCTAATTCGATTTCACGTAAAGCGACAACCGTTGGTTTATCATTCATCTCATCAACCATAGGTTCTTTACCTTGGACGGCGATTTGGCGTGCACGACGCGCTGCAACCAGGATCATATCAAAACGGTTGCCGATTTTATTTACGGCGTCTTCTACAGTTACGCGAGCCATGTGTTGAAACTCCAGTGTTATCTATGGGAAAAAATGACGCAAAATTGTACACTATGACAATTAATCTGCCAAGAGATCAACAATCATATCATTTTGCGCATGCTGCTGACTAGCACAGGTTAGCCTTTGACTGCGAATAATGGCGCTTAAATCGGCTAGCGCGTTATCGAAATCGTCATTTACAATTATAAATTCGTATTGCGCATAATGTGACATTTCCGAAACGGCTTGTGCCATGCGCGAATCAATCACTTGCTGACTATCCTGACCTCGGCCAGTTAAACGACGTTCAAGCTCAGCTTTAGACGGCGGTAAAATAAACACTCTAATCGCCGTTGTCATTAATTTTTTTACTTGTTCTGCGCCCTGCCAATCAATATCAAGAAATACATCGATGCCTTTATCTAATGTTTGTTCGATGACGAGCTTGGAAGTGCCATAAAAATTGCCAAAAACTTCGGCCCATTCAATAAAGGCATTTTGGGTAATTAGTGCTTTAAATTGTTCCACAGTAATAAAATGATAATGTTGGCCATCGACTTCGCCTGGACGAGGTTTGCGGGTCGTATGTGACACTGAAACCTGTTTATCGCTGGGTTTATCTTTTAATAGTGCTGATATAAGTGATGATTTACCTGCGCCACTAGGGGCTGACACAATAAAAAGATTTCCACGAGTGCTCATAAAAAGGGTTTCTCATCCGATTATTCATTAAGAAAGCTTAATATTATACTCGTTAACTGTAGGGTTATGCTAGCGCAATGATAGATATTGGTATTGTGTCTAAAATGCTCAAATAGCTATTAGATTAATGAAATCAACTCTTGGATTGCTTAAAAGTGACTTACGCGATAGTGAATAAAAAAGTAACGCAAAATCTAGGTTGGGTATGGCTTTATAAGATAAATTCTGTAGGCTTTGCGCTATTAATAGCGGGTGTCGATTTTGATGATGAGAACAATCCATTTGTGTTGTAATAACGCACGATAATCACCGACTCATTCTGTTATGTAGCCAGCTGTTTTTTGATTTTTTTGTAAATGAATAGGAATGATTGATGTCTGTAAAAACCCTACTGTGCCGAGATGGTCGTGACACAGGCTTAAGGTTAATGGGAGTTATTTTAGCTGCATTTTTGTTGCTAATAATCTCTGCTGTTGTATTTCCGGCAAGTGTAATTAATTGGATTGTGACGCTAGCAGTAATGCCTGTTGTTGGTTTATCGGCTGTTCGTCGCTTAAATGATGCCAATAAGTCGATTAAATTGGCAATGGTATGTGTTGTTCCGGTATTGGTTTTTGGCATATTAACCTACTTAATGGCGCCTTTAGGCGCACTAGCAGGAGTGTTTTTGTTTGGCCTGGCTTGTGGTGGCTACTTAGCATTCTTACCGGCTAAAAATTCAATTAACTATGTGCAAGGATATTATGGACCAAGCATGGTATCAGTATCCATTTCGGGCTCGGTTTTTCATCGACAAGAACCGGTAATGAAAGGGCAGGTTATGCCTGTTCATGAGCAGCCTGATAACACTTTTTCATCAAGAGAGCCAGCTGATGAAGTAGCGTTTACGGGGGTAACTCATCCAGATTCTGCCGATAGAGACAAACATCCATTTAATGATGATGCTGTGCCGCAAACAAGTTTCGAGCAAGCTGGCACACACATGGATCAACATTTCGATACAGCAACAGAAGATGATCCGGTCAATTCGTTTTCGACGTCGCAAGAACGTAGTCATCAGCCGCTTTATGTTGATCAAGATGCGTTGCAGTCAGGGTCGATTACTGAACTTGCAAAATCTTGGCTGAATGTGGCTAAGTTACACCAGACAAATTTGATTTTAATCGGTAAAATTGCTGCGGCTATTATTGCTGTTAGTGTGGTTGTGTATTTGGTTTTCACTTTAATCAGTGTATTTTCTGGCGACGGCACAGAGCAAACTGAGCATGTTGATGATATGAGTAATCAACAACAAGCAAGCATTCGACAAATGATCAAACTGCCTGATGGGTTTTGGCTCGCTTTAGAGGGCGAAATCCTTATCGTACGTTGGTTAGGTGAAAGTGGTGATAAACAAAATTTATGGCGTTTAGCGACTGCAATAGGTGATAAAACCTGTACCAACCTTGAATTTAATGACGGTAGCCGTTACCGACCAATAACGGTTGATCTACTAGATGATGGTGCCAGTGAAGCTCGATTTACGCCACTGGATAAAGATGCCATTGTTAATCATGTTGCGCTTAGAGGTAGCTTTAAGTTGTGTGGTTATGAATTTAGTTTAAAGGGCAGCCAAGCAACATTAATGCAAAACCCTCAATTTGAAATGATACTAAGCCAGTAACCATTATTAAGGTAACCAAACAGAAGAAATGTGTTGGTTATCTTTGGCTTTGATGAACATGATTTGGAGTTTTTGATTGGTCAATTTTATCCGTAAAAATGTATTGCCTCAGTTTGGTTTTAGTCGTGAGCATAGTACGCTTTATCCATTGGGTAATGGCCATATTAATCAAACCTTCTTGGTGAGTGATAAATCAAAATCGTTGGTGTTGCAGCGCATTAATACCCAAGTATTTATTGAACCTAAGGTGGTCATTCAAAATGCTGCCAATATCAGCCAGCACTTACTGATTAAACGCCAACAGCAGCATTATCCATTACAAGTGGTTAGTCCAATAGCCACTATAGCAGGTGCACTATATTTGGATTTAGGCGAACAAGGTTTTTGGCGAGCAATAGATTACTTACCTCATAGCAACACGATTGAAGTGGTTGATACACCAGCTCAAGCTAAGTTGGCAGCTGAGGCTTTTGGTCATTTTGCCGCAGCATTAAGTGATTTGAACCCTAGTTACATTGTCGATGTTATCCCTGATTTTTTGAATTTACCTCAACGTATCGCTCAATTGCGTGATGCAAAGGCAGCTGACACTCACAATCGATTAAGTCATTGTAAAGATTGGGTCAATTTGTGTTTGTCACAGACAGATTTACTGGCAGCATTGGTACAATACGAAGCCGAATTACCGGTTCGAATATGTCATAATGATACTAAAATCAATAATATGCTGTTTGATGGGCGAGATATGTCCAGCATGGCCATTATTGATTTAGATACCTGCATGAAAGGATATTTGATGTATGACTTTGGTGATATGGTGCGCGCTTTTTGCTCTCCAGAGCCAGAAGACTCAACTAATTTAACCAATGTATATGCCCGACCTGAGATTATTATTGCCGCAGCAAAATCGTACATGGAATCTCTAGCTGACATTATTACTCCGCTCGAAAAACGTAGTTTATGGCTCGGCACTAAAGTGATGCCATTAATGCTTGGGGTACGGTTTTTAACGGATTATTTAAATGGCGATACTTATTTTGGGATCAAATATCAAACTCACAATCTTGATCGCGCTATAAATCAGTTAACTATTTATCAAAGTCTACTGCAGCAAGAAGCGCAGTTAATGTCATTATTTAACTCGTAGTCACCATCGTTAACTCACTTCAGCTTGAGATCATACCTATTACCATAAGTAGCAGCACAAAAAGTTTTATAATAATGGGCATTATTTTGATCTGAGGTTAGTTATTCATTTAAACAAAAGAAGGACTTTGTAGATGTCGAATTTGCTCAATAAATATAAATGGATTTTATTTGATGCCGATGAAACGCTATTTCATTTCGATGCTTTTGCTGGATTGAAATTAATGTTTTCGCGCTTTGAAGTTGATTTTAATATTGATGACTTTGCTGTTTATCAGCAAGTAAATAAACCATTGTGGGTCGAGTATCAAAACGGTTTAATTAGTGCTACGCATTTACAACATACCCGATTCCATCACTGGGCGAACAAACTATCTGTTACTCCACAGCATCTAAACAGTCAGTTTCTTGCGGCTATGGCCGATATTTGTCAGCCATTGCCTGGTGCCCGGGAACTGATTGATTCTCTAAGCGGTAAAGTTAACCTTGGTATAATTACTAATGGTTTTACCGAGCTACAAAATATCCGCTTGAGCCGTACTGGTTTTGAAGATGCTTTTAATCCGGTGGTTATTTCTGAACAACTAGGTATAGCAAAGCCAGATGTTGCTATTTTTCATCATGCTTTTAGCTTAATGGGAAAGCCGGAGAAGCATCAAGTACTTATGGTTGGCGATAACTTACATTCTGACATCTTAGGCGGTATCAATGCAGGTATCGACACTTGTTGGTTAAATCATCATGACGAACCTATAAGTGATGATATCTCTCCAAGTTATCAGGTTCGTAATTTAACTGAACTGCATCAATTACTGATACCCAACACCATTGTCTAAGATTAAATACGCTATAAAATCAGTAATAAAAAAGCCATTCGACTGAATGGCTTTTTTAATCAATGTATTTTAAACCCTATTATTGAAATAAATCTTCAGCAACATTGTCGATAAAAATATCGCCACTTTGCTGTGTTTCAGTAACATATTCTTTGGGTTCTGTACCTTCAACAAAATACTCAAACTCGGTAGTGTGGTCTGTCTTGCGAGTCAATTTGCCAGTCGCTAAATCAATACGTGCAGATACAATTCCTTTTGGCGGGATAACAGAAGGTTCAGGCGTACCAGACAGGGCCTTATTCATATAGTCATTCCAACCAGGACCAGCGGTTTTAGCACCCGCTTCCGCACCTGATATCTGATCTGGTTCGCCGGTAGCCATCCAGCTTGAGCGTCCTAGCTGACGTCCATGGTCATCAAAGCCAACCCAGAAAGTTGCTGTAAGTGTAGGGTTAAAACCACTGAACCAAGTGTCTCGAGATTCGTTAGTTGTACCTGTTTTACCCGCAATGTCATGACGCTTAATTAATTTAGATGCACGCCAAGCTGTACCATTCCAACCAGTACCTTTGCTCCAGTCGCCGCCGCCCCAAATTACGCTCTTTAGCGCTTCAGTGATCAAAAATGCAGTTTGTTCTGAAACGACTCGCTTAGCAAAGCGAGCTTGTGGATTACTGCAAATGTTTTGTTCAGCGGTAATGGACGTTGCTTCAACTTCTCCATCTAATGTATCTACTGATGCTTCTGGAGTTTGCTGAGATAATTCTTCAGCCATCGCAGCAAATGGATCTTCAATAACCACATCATCTTCAACAGAGGGGACTGGTTTGCTACATGCAATAGCGGGAATGGTTTGTTCAATCGTGTTGTCGTATGAGTCGGTCACGCGATCGATAAAGTAAGGTTCAACTAAATAACCACCATTTGCAAAGCTATTAAATGCAGTGGCGACCTGTAACGGTGTCACTGAAGGTGAACCCAATGCTAACGATTCATTTCGGGGTAAATCACTCGGATCAAAACCAAACTGTACTAGTTTTTTGATAGTGTCATCTAAGCCTGTGTGGCGCATCGCTCTGACTGACATAACGTTAATAGACTGAGCTAAACCGACACGTAAACGTGTTGGACCACCGTAAATGTCTGGTGAGTTTTTAGGACGCCACGCAGTGCCCTGACGGGTATCTGGTTTGTTAATCGGAGCGTTATTGATGAGCGTAGCCAGTGTGTAACCTTTTTCTAACGCAGCAGCATAAATAAAAGGTTTAATATTGGAACCTAATTGGCGTTTAGCTTGAGTCACTCGGTTGAATTGACTTTGACTAAAGCTAAATCCACCGACGAGGGTTTTAATCGCACCGTCATGAGGTTCAAGTGACACTGTCGCACTAGAGACTTGTGGTATTTGAGACAATTGCCAATACTTACCATTATGACGGATCCACACTTGTTGACCAGCGGTCAAAATATCACTGGCTTGTTTTGGTGGTAAGCTTTGGCGTTTATCGCTTATAAACTTACGCGCCCATTTTAGGCCTTTCCATTCAAGTGTAATCAGTTCGCCCTTGTCATCCATTACCTGTGCTTGTTGATCTTGAACGCTTATAACTGCAGCGGGCATAATGCCCTGCATTGAGTCGGTGCGTTTTAACGTAGCGACAATCTCATCATGGTCGAGCGGAGTATCAGTCCATAATTCAGTCACAAGACCACGGAATCCATGGCGTTGATCATAAGCAAAAACGTTGTCTCTTAGTGATTCCTGCGCCATCAATTGGAGTTCGGATGATATAGTGGTGTAGACATTGTAGCCGTTAGTATAGGCTGCTTCTTCACCGTATTTCTGGATCATGTAATCACGCGCCATTTCTGAAACATACGGAGCGTATAAATCAATTTCAGCACCATGGTATTTCGCGGTCGACGGGCTACTGATAGCCTCTTGATATTCTGCTTGAGTAATATTGCGTTTCTCTAGCATACGACTCAATACCCAATTACGACGAGATATCGCACGTGATTGGTTTCTAATTGGATTAGCTGCAGATGGAGCTTGTGGTAGGCCTGCTATCATTGCCATTTCTGGTAGTGTCAATTGGCTCAGTTCTTTACCATAATAGACTTGAGCAGCAGCACCAACACCATAAGCGCGGTTACCTAGGAATGAACGATTTAAATAAAGAGCTAAAATTTCTTTTTTCGATAACGCCTTTTCAATTTTCAATGCAAGGAAGATTTCTTTTACTTTACGAATGTATGTTTTTTCGTTAGATAAGAAAAATCCTCGGGCAACCTGTTGTGTAATCGTACTTGCACCTTGGCTTTTCTTACCTGTTGTTATTAATATGATTGCCGCGCGGATAATACCAATCGGATCAATACCATTATGTTCAAAAAAGCGCGCATCTTCAGTGTCGAGTACGGCATTAATTAACTGAAAGGGCACTTCTTCATACTCGACAGGTATGCGACGTTTCTCACCAAATTGAGAAATCAGTTTGCCATCGCGGCTGTAAATACGCAGCGGAGTTTGTAATTGGACCGTCTTTAGCGAATTAACATCGGGTAAGTCAGGTAGCACATAAAAGTAAGCGGCAGCTATAGCAGCAATGCCAAGTAGTGATAGGCTAAAAAATGCAATTAATAAACGTTTAAACCACTTCACTCAATAATTCCAGATAAATCAAAAATAGTAGCGGTAGTATATAAGCGGGAGAGTTTTTGGTGAAGTAAAACATGAAATAACTAAATATAATTTGTAAAATGCTGAAACATTTTATACAAATACTTATAACGAGTTGATTATGTGCTAATCTCTTAGAAAATAATAATAGAATTGTGATGACGGACTATGCTTTCTAAATTGTGGAAGCGTCAAGCACCTCAGATGGTTGGGATTGATATTGGGTCCCATGAAATAAAAGCCATTTTGTTGAGCAAGACTGCGGATGGATATAAAATTCAAAATCATGCGTCAGTTCCTGTTAGAAAGGGAGCTGTGGTCGATCATGATATTCGTGATACTGAAGCGGTAATTGAGTCGCTAAGACAGATTCGACGGGGTTTACCTAAATCCCTAAAGTTTGCAGCTGTCGCGGTTTCTGGCTCTGCCGTTATGACTAAAGTCATTTATATGGATGCAGCGTTAAATGAAGAGGAGATGGAAGCTCAAATTGAAATTGAAGCTGACAATCTTATTCCTTATTCACTTGATGAAGTCAGCATCGATTTTGAAAGGCTTAACCCGAATATTACCGACCCAACCAAAGTTAACGTATTACTGAGCGCATGCCGCACAGAAAATATTGATTCACGTGTAGACTCTTTGGATGCCATTGAACTAGACGTTAAAGTTGTTGATGTGGAAGCTTATGCACTTGGACGCTCTGCAGAATTAATTTATGGTCAGTTACCTGATGGCGCTAAAGATAAATCAATCGCCATGGTTGATATCGGCGCCAATATGACCACATTCTCTGTGGTTGAAAATGGTGACACGACGTTTATACGTGAGCAAGCTTTTGGCGGTGAGTTATTCACTCAGTCAATTGTGTCATTTTATGGGATGCCCCATGATGAGGCTGAACGCGCTAAGATTACTGGACAATTACCGCGTAATTATATGTTCGAAGTTTTATCTCCGTTTCAAATGCAATTGTTACAACAAATTAAACGAACTTTACAAATATATTGTACTGCCAGTGGACGTGAAAAAGTTGACTATATCGTTTTGTGTGGTGGTACAGCTAAGCTAGAAGGAATGGTTGAATTACTAACTAACGAGTTAGGCACTCATACCATAGTTGCAGATCCTTTTCAGGGGTGTTTGCATGCAGATGATGTTATGAAAAGTCAACTTCAACCTAATATGAGTAAATATATGGTGGCATGTGGTCTTGCGCTAAGGAGTTATGCTCAATGGCGAACATAAACTTATTACCTTGGCGTGAAGAAGCTAGAGAGAAGCAAAAACGCGATTTTATCGGTATTTTAGCGTTAGTTTTTTTAGTGACATCACTTGTAGTATATTTATTTTTGGGTTTTCTAGAGGTTGTCACTGATGATCAGCGTCAGCGTAATGCATATTTAGTATCAGAAATTACCTTACTTGATACCCAAATAGCAGAAATTAGAAAAATTACCGAACGTAAAAAAGATATTGAACGTCGAACTGAAATTATTCTCAACTTACAGCAGTCGCGTAATTTACCTACTCATGTTTTAGATGAATTAGTCCGAATAGTGCCACCGGGTATTTATCTTTCAAGTATAGAGAAAAAAGGTAGCGTGTTATTAATCGAAGGACGAAGCGAATCAAATAATAACGTCGCGAATATGATGAGAAAAGTTAAAACATCTTCTTATCTTAACGATCCGAGTATGCAATCGATTGTGACGCAAAATGAAGAATTAAGACAGTTACAGCGGTTTAAATTACGTGTCACTATCCGTGATGATTCACAAGTCACTAATGTTGATCCGAACCAAGGAGCGAGAAAATGAATCTCGACCTAGATCAATTTAACGATATCGATTTTGAAAATATTGGTGGTTGGCCCAAGCTGGTAAAAATTGTCTTTGCTGCATTTTTATCTGTGTGTGTTATCGGTGCTAGTTATTATTTGTTTATTTCAGATTCGATCGATCAAATGGAAGCGGAACAGCAAAAAGAAATTCAACTTCGTGAAGATTTTGAAACTAAATATCGTTTAGCAGCTAATCTTAAGCTATACCGTGAACAATTAGACGTGATGGAGGTGCAGTTTGCCGAATTGCTTAAAATGCTACCATCCGAAAATGAAATGCCAGGTTTATTAGATGATTTAACATTTGTTGCAACAGATGCTGGCCTCAGAATTAATAGCCTAGATTGGGATGATGAAATTGAACGTGATTTCTATATTGAATTTCCGATAAAGATGTCAGTAGTAGGTGATTATCATCAAATGGGTAATATGGTCAGTGGTGTTGCCAAATTACCTCGAATTGTCAGTTTGCATGATTTTACTATCAAGCAGAACGATGCCGGTGGATTATCAATGGATATTCTCGCCAAAACGTATCGTTTTAAAGAAGGGGCTGAATTAACGAAACAGGCCGATAAGGGGCAGAAATAATGAAATTTTTGCCTTTATTGTTATCAATGGTGTTTTTATTGAGTGGTTGTATTGGCGAACGCAGCGATTTAGAGCTATTTGTTACTACTACAAAGGCGCAACACGTTGCCCGTATACCACCATTAAAGCAAACACCGAAGTTTGAACATTTTGCTTATCAAGCTGAATTAATGCGCAGTCCTTTTGTTCCACCATCAAGGGAATTGACAGAAGAGGTGATTGATACATCTAGAGATTGTTTACAACCAGACTTGAAACGTCGCAAAGGTCGCTTAGAAACTTATGCATTAGACAATTTAAGAATGCGCGGAACATTGAGTGAAGAGAGTACTATTTGGGCTTTAGTCGAATCTAGTGATGCCAATGTTTATCGCATGGGTGTAGGTGAGTATTTAGGGCTTTATCATGGCCGAATTGCTAAAGTAACGCCGCAATTTATCGAAATTATAGAATTAATCCCTGATGGTTCAGGTTGTTGGGCAGAAAGATCCAGCAATTTAGAATTATCAGGAAAATAACGTGCGAAGGATGAGAGAATAATGGAATCTTCTGCCGCGATAAAAAAAGCAATAACAAAGTTATTATTTTTTAGAGCGTTTTTAGGCGCAGTATTATTAATGGGTTTAATACCTAGTGCGATAGCTGCTAATCGTCTTATGGACGTCAAATATCATTCAATGGTTGATCACCAATTAGAATTAGAGTTAATTTTTGAATCATCAATAGTGTCACCGTCTGTGGATTTATCTGCAGACCCAGCAGAAATTATGTTGAATTTCTCAGACACTATTTCTAATTTAAATAAAAGTAAAATTCCGATAAACGCTGTTGGTGTAATAGAGTTAACTACACAACAACAAGGTGGCGATTTACAAATCATTGTTGCAATGTCTAACGTAAAACCATATCAAGGTAAAATTGTTGGTAATAGTTATAGATTAACTATTAATGATGATGTGTCTGGTCCGGTAGAAGCAAACAATCCATTTGTTAATGGTATTAGTAGTATTGATTTTCGCCGCAATAAAACCGGCGGTGGAGAAATATTATTCAATCTTAGCAATCGTTCTGTAGCGGCGAATGTAGAACAAGTTGGTTCAAAGCTTGAAATAAAACTTTATAACACCGATATTGGCAATGACTTACTTTACGTTATGGATGTACAAGACTTTGCTACACCGGTAAATAGTTTTGAAACATTTAAAGATGATTTAACTGCCCGTATTTTGGTGGATGTTGATGGCAACTATGATTATAACTACCGCCAAGATGGCAATGTGTTTAAAGTTAGCGTCGATAAAGTTGAGCGTGTCTCTGTCGCTAAAGAGGCAAAGAAATATAATGGTCGTTCATTATCACTAAACTTCCAAAATATTTCAGTGCGTACTGTGTTGCAAATTATTGCTGATTATAACAACTTTAACCTAGTGACCAGCGATACCGTTGAAGGTGAGATTACCTTACGTTTAGATGATGTGCCTTGGGATCAAGCTTTAGATCTTATATTGCAAACTAAAGGTCTCGACAAGCGTATTGAAGGCAATATTTTAATGGTGGCACCGAGTGAAGAGCTTGCCATTCGCGAAAGTAACGATCTGAAGAATCGCCAAGAAGTAAAAGAGTTAGCACCACTATATTCTGAATACTTACAAATAAACTATGCTAAAGCGATCGATATTGCCGAGTTACTTAAAACTACGGATTCAACGTTATTATCATCTCGTGGTAGTGTTGCTGTTGATGAACGTACAAATACGTTACTGGTAAAAGATACGGCTGAGATTTTAGAAAACGTACACCGCTTAATAGAAGTATTAGACATTCCTATTAAACAAGTGCTAATCGAAGCGCGTATGGTGACAGTGAAAGACGACGTATCTGAAGATCTCGGGATTCGCTGGGGCATAACCGATCAACAAGGTTCTAAGGGCACATCTGGCACCATTGGAGGAGCAACGAGTATTGCTAACGGTACTATTCCAAGCATTGACGATCGCCTCAATGTTAATTTACCGGCAGCAGCAAGCTCGGCGACCAGTATCGCTTTCCATGTGGCTAAATTGGCAGACGGTACAGTACTCGATTTAGAATTAAGTGCATTAGAGCAAGAAAACAAAGGTGAGATCATTGCCAGCCCACGTATTACCACATCTAACCAGAAGTCGGCATACATTGAGCAAGGTGTTGAAATCCCATACGTTGAGTCAGCATCAAGCGGCGCAACAACAGTGACCTTTAAGAAGGCGGTGTTATCGCTACGTGTGACTCCACAAATAACTCCAGATGACCGGGTTATCCTAGATCTTGAAATTACCCAAGATTCTCAAGGAACAACGGTTGCTACAGCAACGGGTGAAGCGGTTGCGATTGATACTCAGCGTATTGGTACTCAGGTACTCGTAGATAATGGCGAAACGATTGTGTTAGGTGGTATTTACCAGCAAAACCTCATTAGCCGAGTAAGCAAAGTTCCGGTTCTGGGTGATATTCCGTTAGTTGGCTTCTTATTTAGAAATTCAACCGACACAAATGAGCGCCAAGAGCTATTAATTTTTGTAACCCCTAAGATTGTTGCTGACAAACGTTAATTTTTTACACGCTATAGCAATAATAAAAAGCCAGCTACTTAATTGCTGGCTTTTTTATGACAGTGATTTATGGGGGAGTAATGGCTAAATGCGTTAAATAGCGCATCACTAAACGTTACTCCAATCGAACAAATTATCGTTTTAGTGGTAATCATGGCAACTTCCTTAAAGTTTTAAGGTATTAACTTTAATTAGATAGTGCAGTGCTAATCGGCCTATAGTCTTTGTATTAACAAAGACTTAATCGAAAACATTACCTTTTATTTGAGGTTTTAAACATCAGTGACATAATAAAATCATGATAAATAGCTGTGATGACTTGCAAGCGGTAGCCCTTAACTGAGATAATCCTCCGTCAAGTCTCATTAGAGCAAGGTTAAATTATAGGTCGGCTTGAGTTTAAGTCGATAAGGCATTCTTTCATATAAGATTCAGACGTATACGAAATGGCTGAAAAACGCAATATTTTTCTGGTAGGCCCTATGGGCGCAGGTAAAAGCACAATTGGTCGCCATCTGGCGCAAATGCTGCATTTAGATTTCCACGATTCAGATCATGAGATTGAACAACGTACCGGTGCAGATATTGCCTGGGTGTTTGACGTCGAAGGTGAGGAAGGCTTCCGTAGACGTGAAGCTCAAGTCATCGGTGATCTTTCAGAAAGGCAAGGTATCGTTCTCGCGACAGGTGGTGGTTCTGTTCAGAGTAAAGATATCCGCAACTATCTTTCTGCTCGAGGTATAGTGGTTTACTTAGAAACAACTATCGACAAACAAGTCGCGCGCACTCAGCGTGATAAGCGTCGCCCGTTGTTACAAGTAGATGATCCACGTGAAGTGCTTGAAAGCTTAGCGGAAATTCGCAACCCTCTATATGAGGAAATTGCGGATGTTATCGTTAAGACTGATGAGCAAAGCGCGAAAATCGTCGCAAACCAAATTATCGAGCAACTTGGCTTTTAGGTAACAACATGCAACAGATTCAGGTTCAATTAGGTGATAGAAGTTACCCCATTTATATTGGCCAGGATTTGATGAATGATAGCGGGCTATTTGCTCGCTACCTAACAAACAAAAAAGCCTTAATTGTTTCAAATGACACCATTGCTCCGTTGTATCTTCAACAGATACAACAAGCGATGAGCGCTTGCGCGCGCATTGAAACGGTTATTTTGCCGGATGGCGAAAAATTTAAAGATTTACAACATCTAGATTATATTTTTACCGCATTACTTGAGCATAACTTTGCCCGAGACTCGGTATTAGTCGCACTAGGTGGTGGTGTTGTTGGTGATATGACTGGTTTCGCGGCTGCGTGTTATCAGCGTGGAATTGAGTTTATTCAAGTGCCAACTACATTACTGTCCCAAGTTGATTCTTCAGTTGGTGGTAAAACGGCTGTTAATCATCCTCTTGGGAAAAATATGATTGGTGCATTTTATCAGCCTAAATCAGTGATTATCGATACGCTTTGCTTACAGACATTACCCGCAAATGAGTTTGCTGCAGGTATGGCTGAAGTGATTAAGTACGGTATTATTTGGGATGCTGACTTTTTCCAGTGGCTTGAAGCAAATGTAGATGCGTTAAAATCGCTTCAAACTGACGCGTTAAATTATGCTATTGCTAAATGTTGTCAGATTAAAGCAGATGTTGTCGCACAAGATGAAACTGAACAAGGTGTAAGAGCGTTATTAAACCTTGGGCATACCTTCGGGCATGCTATCGAAGCTGAAATGGGCTACGGTGTTTGGTTACATGGCGAAGCTGTCTCTGCTGGTACCGTTTTAGCGGCTCAAACAGCATGTAAGCTCAATCTATTAGATGAGCAAAGTGTCGAGCGTATTTGTCGATTGATGCAAGCGTTTGATTTACCTATAACGGCTCCAGAGTCGATGGGTTTTGAACAGTTTATCAAGCATATGCGTCGAGATAAAAAAGTATTAGGTGGTAAAATCCGCTTAGTATTACCTACAGAAATAGGCAAAGCTGATGTCTTTAGTGATGTGAGTGAAGACTTATTGAAACGGGTTATTAGCTGCGTATAAATTATTCCGCATATAACTATGCTAGCTATAAATTATAGTGTGGTGAATCATTGACGACTCCAGGACTATTGTTACTCCCTACCCAAGAAGCGCTCATTCAGCGTTTACAGCATATTGCTAGTTATAGCGAACAGTTGTTGGTTATTTGTGGTGATAACGGTTCAGGTAAGTCGACACTGACGGCTGCATTAGCCAGTGAGCTAGATGACTACAATTCAGCATTGATCATTTGTCCTCAACACGCTGATAGCGCTGAAATTCGTCGAAAAATTCTGGTTCAATTAATCTCCGCGCCAATTTTTGATGATGAACGTCCTTTGATGGACACCGTACTGAGAATCCAATCTAGTTTAAAAAAACCATTACATATCATCATCGATGATGCCGATTTATTGCCTAAAGATATTTGGGCTGAGTGTATTCTGCTGAGCCAAATTCATTGTGCAGGTAAACCTGTTGCAGTTACAGTGACTGTTACCCCCAGTTTTTGGCATACCTTAGTAGCTGAATTAACTGATGATATTCGTGCTAGATTACTGCCTGTGACTATTGAACCTTTATCGGTACCCGAGCGCGATGGCCTCTATCAAAGTTTATTATTGCGGAGTCGGCAAACACCGTTTATTCCACGTGAAATTATCCATAAGCAATTAGAGAAGCAGCAGGGGACGCCAGCTGAAGTGGTTCAATTATTAGCGTTAGCATTAGAAGAGCCACAAACAGAGCAATCATCTTGGTCTCTGTCAGTTAGAATGATGATAGCTTTTATCACAGTATTGGCTGGTGTGTCGCTTTGGTGGGGCATAAGTACACAATTACCTCCTCCTATTTCGGCATCATTGTCGCCAGTATTAACAGCAGAACAATCCGCTGTGCGTGTTAAAGCAGCTCAATATGTCATTGGTTATGCCGACAGTTCATTAAGCGCTTATTTTGCCCATAGGCAATTGGCCTTAACTAAGTCGAGAGCCAATGAACAAGCGCACTTAATCATAGAGCAGCAAATCATTGCTGACAGTTCGCTAGTAGAGGAAGGTGAGACTAACCTCATAGAAAATATTCTTGCAGATAATCATACTGACATAGTGGTTAATTCATCATTAAAAGGCTTATCTTTCCAAGGTAAGTTACCCAAAGCGCAAGTTAATACGGTAAGTAAGCCGAATGATATTGTTGAGCGAGATAATACCCCGAATTTAAAAGTGAAAGGTTTTACGCTGCAACTTGCCAGTGTGAATGACAAAGATTCACTTACACCGATTTTAGTTAAACTGGCAAAAGAGCCGCAAGTTTACATAATGAGTTACAAACAACGCCACGTTATATTGCTGGGTGATTTTGAAACCGCATCGGCAGCCTCCGCAAAAGCTAAAAGCCTTCAGAAACAATATGGATTAGCGGCTCCCTGGGTAAGAAAGTGGGCTGACTTAAGTGATTATAAGCGACAAGATTAACAATCTTCATATTCTGCAGCATCCAAGTCAATAGGATGAAAAATCAACGAATAAATCTGCTTTATCCGATGATAATTGTCGTTAAACAGAGTACAATCATCAGCTTTAATTTTGCTGGCATAATTCCTATTCATGATAAAAAAGCATAGAGCCTTTCTAAAGTGGGCAGGCGGTAAATATAAGCTCGTTGATGAGCTAGCAAAACACCTTCCAGCTGGAAATAGACTGATTGAGCCTTTCGTTGGGGCAGGTTCGGTATTCCTCAATACACAGTTTGATGACTATTTATTGTGTGACATCAACCAAGACCTAATCAATTTATATCAAATTGTTCAGCAACAGCCAGATAAATATATTCAAGCGGCAAAGGCCATGTTTGTCGATCATATGAATGACAAAGATGCTTATTACCGTATTCGTGCTGAATTTAATCTCTGTAGCGATCCTTTCATTCGTTCGGTATATTTTCTGTACATGAATCGCCATGGTTTTAATGGCTTATGTCGATATAATCGCAAAGGTGGTTTTAACGTGCCGTTTGGTTCGTACAAAAAGCCTTATTTTCCAGAAACTGAAATTCGTTATTTTTCATTAAAAGCGCAAAAAGCGACCTTTAAATGTATCAGTTACGAACAAGCCTTTGATATGGCGAACAGCGGTGACGTTATTTATTGTGATCCGCCTTATGCGCCGTTATCAACTACAGCCAGTTTCACCACTTATGCAGGTCCGGGTTTTAGCTTAGATGATCAAGCATTACTTGCTCGTCATTCACGGCTTATTGCCCATGAGAGAAATATTCCGGTATTGATCAGTAATCATGATATTCCGTTAACGCGAGAATTATATCGTGGTGCATCTTGTTCAACGATTTCGGTACAGCGTAATATTAGCCCTAAAGGCGGTTCACGCAATAAAGTGGATGAAATTATGGCGCTATATGATCATCATTATCGTGAAGAAGAGTAATGCTGCAAAGAGCGGATAACGAAAGCTATCCGTTAACTTAATACTTGGTTTACGATGAGTATTAGGGAAATGACTAAGGCAATGGCTAAGATAATGCCCATAATGATAAACGGTAATGGGGATTGATTTTGAAAATCTTTTTGGCGATTTTTTTCTGTCTGCACGCCAAAAAAGGCCGCTACAGTGCTGCTAAATACCCGCCAAAGTGACATTAACGCGATATCTGAGTTGGGTTGCCTGAGGTTGGCATGTCATTCAAAGGTTTGTCTTTGTGACCGTGGATTAACTCAAGTAAATCAATAAAGTGAAACTGGCTTGAACGGCTATTACCCGTAATCCAATTACCCCAACTGACATCATTCGACTGCTCTGCACAACGATTTGTAGGGTGACTACTGGGTAAACTTGCATTGTAGTTGGTGGTGCTGTTGCAGACGCAGGCCTTACTATTGGCCGAATTACTTTCGTTGGCCATCAATACTTGGCTTAACAATAACGCCAATGCAGACGTAGCAAATACAGCAAAAACCGGTGCTGACAATAATTTGCCATCACGACCAGAAAACTTGCGTAATAATTGCTTTACCATAAAGGGTGCCCTATCCATGGTGTAAACTCGATTGATGCTACAACAGGTATTAAATATTCAGTTGGACCACTATAAGATAACAACTTTTTACATTATAGCAAAATAGCTTAGTTATTGAACACTGGTTTCTGTATAAAAGATAGCAAATCCGACTTATGGTCTAGTTTTTAACTAAATTCTATTGAGGATAGTGGTTATTTCCCTTGTTAGACTAGAGGCTTGCGGCTGCAAAGGGTAAAATGTCGTCACTTTGATCTGCCAATAGAGAAGATTATGCGCCCATTTTTAATTGCACCATCGATTTTGTCTGCTGATTTCGCCCGTTTAGGTGACGATGTTAAAGCCGTATTAGATGCGGGTTCAGATGTTGTTCATTTCGACGTTATGGACAATCACTATGTACCAAATTTAACAATAGGCCCAATGGTATGCACTGCGTTGCGTAATTACGGGATCACCGCTGATATTGATGTACATTTAATGGTTAAACCCGTTGATCGCATTATTCCTGATTTTGCCAAAGCCGGTGCTTCAATTATCACTTTTCATCCAGAAGCGTCAGAACATGTTGATCGCACACTGCAGTTGATTAAAGAATCTGGCTGTAAGGCTGGATTAGTCTTTAATCCTGGCACACCACTGCATTATTTAGATCATGTAATGGACAAGCTCGATGTTATTTTATTGATGTCAGTTAATCCTGGTTTTGGTGGTCAGTCATTTATTCCACATACGCTAGAAAAGCTTCGCCAAGTTCGCGCGCTTATTGATGCCAGTGGTTTTGATATTCGCTTGCAAGTGGATGGTGGCGTTAAGGTCGATAATATTGCTGAAATAGCGGCCGCGGGTGCAGATATGTTTGTAGCTGGTTCGGCAATTTTCAATCAACCCGATTATAAAGTGGTGATTGATCAAATGCGTGCCGAACTCGCTTCGATATCATAATTTCTTTATCCATATCCAGTGGGACTTTACATGATGCAATGGTCAAATATTCGCGCAATCGCTTTTGATTTAGATGGTACGTTAATCGACAGTGTGCCTGATTTGGCAGCGGCCACAAACGCCACATTAGCACAGAACCAATACCAACCAGTGACTGAAGCATTGGTTCGTAGCTGGGTAGGTAATGGTGCTCAAGTATTAATGCAACGTGCGTTAAGTTATGTGTCTGCTATGCCAGAAGATGCTCCTGATCTGCAGGTAATACTTGAGCAAATTATGCCACAATTTATGCATCATTATGGTGAGCACTTACAAAAACATAGTCGTTTATATCCGGGAGTTGTCGACACGTTACAGCAGTTAAAACAAGCAGGTTTTAAACTGGCTATCGTTACCAATAAACCATATCGTTTTACCGTGCCGTTACTAACAGCTTTTGGTCTTGATGACCTATTTTCTGAAGTTCTCGGTGGTGATTCATTGGCCAAAATGAAGCCAGACCCAATGCCATTACAACATTTGCTTAAACAATGGCAGTTGGATGAATCGCAATTACTGATGATAGGTGATTCAAAGAATGATATTTTAGCGGCTAAAGCTGCGAATGTTATGTCTATTGGCTTGACCTACGGATACAACTACGGCGAAGATATCGGTCTTAGCAGCCCGCATGCGATATGCGAAAACTTTGCTGATATAGAGCAATACTTACTTTCATAATAATTTGAATTTTAAAAAGATAATCTGGAGCAATAAACACATGACCAAACCCATAGTTCTTAGCGGTGCGCAGCCATCAGGCGAATTAACCATAGGTAATTATATGGGCGCACTTCGTCAATGGGTTGCCATGCAAGATAGCCATGATTGCCTATATTGTGTTGTTGATTTACATGCCATTACCGTGCGTCAAGATCCTAAAGCACTGCGTGAAGCGTGTTTAGATACGTTAGCGTTATACCTTGCTTGCGGTGTTGACCCTAAAAAAAGCACCGTGTTTATTCAGTCGCAAGTACCGCAGCATACTCAACTCGGATGGGTATTAAACTGTTACACCCAAATGGGTGAGTTAAACCGCATGACCCAGTTTAAAGATAAATCGTTAAAGCATGCCAATAACATTAACGTTGGCTTATACGGTTATCCTGTTCTAATGGCTGCAGATATTTTGCTTTATCAAGCCAATGAGATCCCTGTTGGGCAAGACCAAAAGCAACATTTAGAACTCACCCGCGATATCGCAACTCGTTTTAACAATGCTTACGGCGACACGTTTACTATCCCAGAACCGTTTATTCCTGAACACGGCGCTAAGGTCATGTCATTGCAGGACCCGCTTAAGAAAATGTCTAAGTCTGACGATAATCGTAATAACGTCATTGGTTTACTTGAAGATCCTAAAGCGATTTTAAAGAAAGTGAAAAAAGCCATGACCGACAGCGAAGAGCCACCAGTAGTGCGTTTTGATATGGAACAAAAGCCAGGTGTGTCGAATCTACTCAGCTTAATGTCAGGTTGTACTGGTCAGTCGATTGCGTCTTTAGAAGCAGAGTTTGAAGGCAAAATGTACGGTCATTTAAAAGTGGCTACTGGTGAAGCTGTCGTAGGAATGCTTGAGCCATTACAAGCTCGCTTTAAAGAGTACCGCGCCGATAATGCATATCTAAGCCAAGTGATGGCGGAAGGTGCTGAAAAAGCTCAAGCTCGTGCAGAAGTCACCATTAAAAAAGTGTACGAAAAAATTGGTCTGATTGTGTAAGTATTATTTCAGCTAATGTTATCTATAAGCCAGCAACGTGCTGGCTTATTTTTTGGTTAACCATTGCACGAATGCAGCGATAGCGGGCTCCTTTAAACGTCGCTGTTTACAACTAAAATTGAATTCAAATCCAGTCAACATAGCGGGTAAATCAAGTGCGACTAATGCTCCCTTACTAATATCCCGTTCTACCATAAAATCTGATGCCAGCGCGATCCCCTGACCTGCAATTGCCGCTTCAATAGCTAACAACACATGGCTAAATACATGCTGTTGTTGCGTAGCCGCTATGCTGATGCTGTTAACCTTTAACCAACGCTCCCAATCAAAGCCAATTGGCCCTTCATCTACAGTGAGTAATGCATGTTGCCGTAATACACTCAGCGCCGAGTGGTCGGTATTTAATAGCCCCGGGCAGATCACTGGGATCAGTCTCTCTTGGTGTAACATGCGATGCACATAACCCGGTTGTCCACTTTGACCAGTAATAAACATATCAGCAACACTATCACTCATCAGCGGGTCATCGGTGATCATATCCAGGCGAGTTTTAATCTGTGGATGTAAGCGATGGAAATCGCTTAAGCGAGGAATCAGCCACTTAATGGCAAATGAACTGTATACCGCTAAGCGGAGCTGATCATTACAATCGCCAGTGATTTGCATGCTTAAATCATTCAACTCATTAAATATTCGCTCCAGTTCATGGTAAAGCACATTGCCTTTACTGGTTAAGCAGAGCTGCCTACCTTCGCGGATAAATAATCGTTCGCCAAAATGCGCTTCAAGCAGTCTTACTTGGTGCGATACCGCACTTTGAGTAATGCACAGTTCAGTTGCCGCCCGAGAAAAGTGAGCATGCCTTGCGGCCGCTTCAAAAATTTGTAGTGCCCGCAATGGCGGCAGTTTGCGCATATACACCTCAAATATGAATTTATTTTATTGAAATTTATGAGGTATGAATTTAACTCATGAATGGATTAAAAACATCATTATTCGTTATTAATTGATAACTATATGATGCAGCCAATTATTGGTCCTAAGGTTGTAAGTGTAATGAAATCCACAATAGCGATTGGCATGATGTTATTAGTTGTCGGTAACCTTTTTAGTGCTATGTATGATGTGTCTATAAAATGGCTTCCAGAGGGCAGTAGCGCTGCAACATTTCTGTTAATCAGACAGTTAACATCAGTATTAATGTTACTGCCATTGTGGTTTGTAGCTAAAAAACCAATCAGTCGCCATATAAAGGTGCACTTAGTGCGAGCTAATACTGGCGCTATTGGAGCTGTATGCTTAATTATGGGGTTAATTGCGCTACCTATCGCCACTGTAAGCTCGTTGTTTTATTCGGCGCCATTAATGATTGTATTAATGGGATTTCTATTTTTAAAAGAGAGCGTCACCGCTGCACATTGGCTGGCAGCTATTTTAGGATTTCTGGGCATCATTATTTTGCTACGACCAAGTGAAATTAATTGGTTTGGAATTGCAGTACTCATCTCTGCATTTATGTTTGCGATAAACCAGTTGGCATTGCGCAAACTCCCCAGTACCGAAAGCCCTGTTGTAACGTTAATGCTATATAACTTACTCAGTATTCCTTTGGTGTTGGTCATGGCATTGGTGCAAGGCATAGAGGCAATTGGTTGGTCTTTAGTGGCTATTGCGGTGTCGAGTAATGTGTTTTTATTGGCGTATCAGTGGTTTTGCGCGTTGGCTTATCGCCAAGCACAAGCCAGTCAAATTGTGGTGGCTGAATACACAGGACTATTATTTTGTGTCTTTTTTGGTTGGTTGTTTTTTGATGAATGGCTTGATGGTTTAAGTTGGGTTGGGGCTGGGTTTATTGTGTTGCCGTCGCTGATTATCCCGTGGATACAAGCCAAAAGATCCCAAAAAAAATTCATCGAGCAAAATGCAGGATGAATTTCTAAATCGCGATAATAAAAATGTACTGCAGGATTAAGATTCAGTGTATTCAAAAACCTTAATCACTTTGCGAACGCCTGCAGTATTTCGCGCGATATCAACCGCCAAATCAGCTTGCTTGCGGTCAATTAACCCAAGTAAGAAGACTTCGCCGTTTTCGGTAATCACTTTCACTCGAGTAATATCGAGCGATTTTTCATTTAACATGCGGCCTTTGACTTTGGTTGTTACCCAAGTGTCGTTGCTGCGAGTGGTAAATGACGTTGGCGTGCCAATACGAATTTGGTTATGTATTTTGCCGCCAATTTGTAAATCTTGCACCACTTTAATCGCTTTATCACGCAGCATTGAGTTAGGTGCTTGACCTATCATCAATACATTGTTGTTCATCACAACCGCGGCGATATTGGTTTGATTATTAAGGTCATCATGTTTTGATAGCGCGCTAGCAATAACAAAGTCTGCATTAGTATCGCTGATTTGAGTGCCCATGCTGCGCTCATCGTTAACCATCTTGGCACCGCTAACGGCACCAACCATGACTGCACCAGCACACCCCTGCAGCATCGCCAGGACTGAGATGATGAGTAACCTTTTTATCATGCTTGTTCATCCTGTGGGAACAAGGTGCGGTCGATGTTATCGCATAAACAGTGAATAACCAGTAAGTGAACTTCTTGAATACGTGCAGTAACATTTGACGGTACGCGGATTTCGACATCTCCTGCGCTCATCAAGCCCGCCATTGCGCCGCCATCTTTACCGGTTAGTGCAACAATAGTCATGTCGCGGCTTAACGCTGCTTCCATGGCTTTAATAATGTTGCCAGAGTTACCACTGGTTGAAATAGCCAATAAAATGTCGCCTGGTTGACCCAGTGCAAAAATCTGCTTCGAGAAGATTTCATCGTAGCTATAATCGTTGGCGATAGCAGTAATCGTTGAAGTGTCACAGCTTAATGCAATAGCAGGCAGCGGTGGACGTTCAATTTCATAACGGTTTAATAATTCAGCAGAGAAGTGTTGAGCATCGCCAGCACTGCCGCCATTACCACATGACAGAATTTTATTACCGCCAAGTAGACATTGCACCATCATCTCTGCAGCTTTTTCAATAGACTCAGGTAATGCTTCAGCAGCATCAATTTTAGTCTGAATCGATTCGGTGAAACTATCTCTAATACGTTCTAACATGCAACAATCCTTACGCTAAATTATGTCTACGTATGTCTCTGATCAGCTTTTTTATCGTCGCTCATCAGTTAGACTCGGTAATTTGACTATATGATGCCATAAATCAAGGTTATGGTAATCAATTGCCGCTTAAAAACAGCCTTGTAGCCAGTTTATTTCATCAATATTCATCGCAATGACATCAAAGCGACAAGGTGGATTTAATTTTTGTCGTTGTAAATAATGCTCAGCGGCTAATCTTATCCGGGTGATTTGCTTACTTGTTAACGCATTTAAGGCGCCACCAAACTGATTTGACGACCTAAATTTTACTTCTACAAACACCCAGACATCTTGCTGGCGCATAATTAAATCTATTTCACCAAATGGGTATCGAACATTAGCATCTACAAACGTTAGACCTTGTTGTTCAAGGTAAGTTCGCGCACGTTGCTCAGCTAATTGTCCACTGTTCATAGTGGTGTTAATTGTCCTTGGCTATATTTTCCCCAAGAAAGTTGACGATCTATCACTCCATTAGGTTTCACTGATAATGCACCACTGCGGCCAATAAATTGGTATCCCGGGAAAGCGCGCATTTGCGCTAAACGATTAACCAATTCAAGGGCATCAAAACCCATTGCATATAGGCGTTTTTGGCTGTTATTCCAACCACTCCAAAGCTCAGAAACCAGCTGTGTTTCGCTGCTAGGTTGCATTAGCCAAGGTACATCGCTAATGATCAAGTTATTTAACTCTTGTGCCGACTGCGCTGACTCGCTTTCAAGACGGCTACGGCTAGTGGTATATAAGGTTACGGGTTCAGAGAACACACTAAAGTTAACGTCTAAAAAGGGTTTTAGCAGGGCTAAATCTTGTGAACCCGAAATCATGTAAATCGCATCAATATCTTGGCGAGAACGAAAATCTGATTCTAAGCGGCTACCCAATAAATCACGCATTCTGCTAATACGCGCTTGACTATCTTTCACACCTAATGCTTCTTGAACTGTTACCTTCATTTGGTCGCCAGCATCATAGAAATACACTTCGGCATCATTGCTGGTTAAGGTTTGCCAAGTTTGCTTAAAGCTGTCGGCCATACGTTTGCCAATCGGATCGTTACTGGCCAATAATAGTGGCAACTTTACCCCATCGCTATAGAGCTTATGTGCAGCGTCACTGGCTTCTTGTGCTGGGGACAATGAAAAGTAAAACAGGTTTGGTTGTGGCGTAAACGTATCTGTTTGGTTCAAATACAGCTGTGGCACTGTGGTCTTTTGTTTATCGTTAATTTTCTGTAGTTCTTCAACTTCATTGGGTAACAATGGCCCAATGACAAATTCTGCGCCTTTGGCTACAGCTTGTTGATAAGCGGCCGCAACCCCTTGCTGAGTATCATAAAAGTTAAGTGAGACATTGCTATCAAAATCAGATAAATAGCTCGATAAAAGACCTTGACGAATAGGTTCCGCAACCACAGCGCGTGGGCCACTTAACGGTAATAATACCGCTATATTTTGCGGTCTAAACGGTTTGGCATTAAGCGCTTTTTCTAAATCAGCAGGTAACTTAACCGCGCCTGGATGATAAGGATTATTACGCTGCCACTCACCTAAATAACGCACCAATTGCGTCGGCTCAACCGCGTAATGTTTAGCGATAAAGGTTAATTGTAACCAACCAGCAAAAATCGGATTCGATTGATCGCGCATAAACGACTGCACAGTTTCTTCGGATAAAGGTTGTAGTAACTTCCAAATAACATTATTGATCGCTGTGGTTTCAGATTTTGGTAAGTAGTTGCTTAATAGACTTAACTGCTTAACCTGATCAATTGGCTGTTGAGTATTTTTGTACAGCTTGGCTTTAAATTGGTGATAACTTGCCATTTGCCAGCGTGGTAGTTGCCAATGTGGTGGATACTGTAAAATATCTAATGCGGCTTGGCTGCTATTGGTTTTTTCGACAATGCGAGCGCGCAAGTAAATATGCTCCGCTTGAAGCGAGGGAACGTTCACCATCGACTTCTGCATTGACGTTAATACATTAGCGGCAGAATTAAAGTTACCATCATTGATATAAGCATGAGCGGCGAGTAATAAATAACGATCACGCTTTTCTGGTAAACTGCTATTCGTTGCCTCAGCCAAATAAATTTTAGCTGGATGTTCAGCGGCAACGAGCGATGCGCTAGCGTCAACATTATCCTGCTGTTTTTTGGTGGCACAACCGACCACCAATACAGAGAAAATCAACGCGCACACGAATTTTGTAGTATTCAGTCTTTTTAACACTTGGCTTCACTCTGGTAAGATGCTGTCACTAGTTTAACCTGCTCTTACGCTTGGCGAAAGTATCAGGTAGATTCATTATCGAGGTAATTATGGACCAAATGGTCGCGCTGTATATTGTTCCCACCCCAATTGGTAATTTTGGCGACATCAGCGCTCGGGCAATAGAGGTGCTGCAACAGGTTGATTTAATCGCCTGTGAAGACACTCGCCACAGCGGAAGGCTGCTAAGTCACTTTGGTATTGAAACCCGTAAAACGGCATTACATGATCACAATGAACGTGACCGAGCACAATGGATAGTTGAACAATTAAATGAAGGCAAATCAATCGCGCTCATTTCTGACGCTGGGACGCCGTTAATTTCTGACCCCGGCTACCATTTAGTTAACCATGTTCGTCAAGCTGGCCATCGAGTCGTACCTTTGCCTGGGGCATGCGCAGCGATTACGGCCTTAAGTGCATCAGGCTTACCGTCTGATCGCTTTAGTTTTGAAGGTTTTTTACCGTCAAAAGAAAAAGCCCGTATCGATAAACTTGAATTTCTTAAAGAAGATCCTCGTACTTTGATATTTTACGAATCTCCTCACCGTATTCTTTATAGCCTCGCCGCTATTGTTGACGTTTTAGGCGCCGATAGGCAAGTGGTAATGGCACGAGAAGTCACTAAAACCTTCGAAACCTTCTTATCTGGCACCGCTGCAGAGGTATTAACGCTGGTTGAAGCTGATGATAATCAGCAAAAAGGCGAAATGGTCATTATGTGCCATGGCTTTACATTATCTGATGAAGAAGGTATTCCAGCGGTTGCCGTTGCTACCCTAAAGTTACTTTGTGAAGAGTTGCCGCTTAAAAAAGCCGCCGCTATAGCAGGGCAAATTCATGGTTTAAAGAAAAATGCCCTATATAAATACGGTTTAGAACTGGATTTATAAAAAGCCGCTCGCTTTGGCATTGGTTTGTTGCGCTGCTTAGGCTATAATCCGCGCCGAGTTGGCCAGACAGTTGCCGCGTACGCAAGTACGGGGAGGAAAGTCCGGGCTTCAAAGAGCGGGGTACCAGGTAACGCCTGGGCGGTGTGAACCGACGACAAGTGCAACAGAGAGGAAACCGCCATTTTGGCTTAGGCTAAAGATGGTAAGGGTGAAAGGGTGCGGTAAGAGCGCACCGTGCGGCTAGCAATAGTCCGTAGCAAGGTAAACTCTACCCGAAGCAAGACCAAATAGGGTTCCGCATGGCGCTGCTCGCGTTGGAACCGGGTAGGTTGCTTGAGCCTGTGAGCGATTGCAGGCCTAGATGAATAACTGTCCACGACAGGACCCGGCTTATCGGCCAACTCACCTCTTTATAAAAAAGGCCTCGCAGCAATGCGAGGCCTTTTTTTATCGTTAGTACGAAAATATTGGTGTCGTAACCTTATAATAGTCAACCCAAGTTGATGTTGGTTATTGTTTCTCTATGTTTTAGCTTCATTACTATCCAATACTTGCGGCAGTCGATCTACTGTTGGAGTTGACTACATCCGTTCAGTAAACGTCGTCGGAACGCTAAGTATTTACAAATGGATGATTTATTAACACGAGTGTTCTACTCTATTGTTAGCTATGCCCCTCGATCTTCCTGACCTAGTCGATAATAAATACTCATTCAACAACAAAACCTTTAAACATAAACTGACTTTATCGTTAACAAACAAGCACAAATGTAAATTATCAGATGAGAATGGTTTTCATTAGTGTTTGGTGATATATTGCGGCCAAATTTTACTGTTGCCGATGAGTAAACTGTTATGCATTTGAACGTCATTAATATTGGGATGTTAAGTCTACTGCTACCTGTACTGAGTGTCAGTGCGAACGAGAAAGCGACCGACGTTGATTTGACTGAGTCGATTGAGAAAATAACTGTAATGGGGCGGGCACAAACCTTTTATCGTGAATCTTCTACGTCTGTGGGTGCCAAAGTTGAAACCGATATTATGGATTTACCGCAATCGGTGCAGGTGTTGAATGAACAGTTGATAGTTGACCAAGCAGCACGCGAAATCACCGATTTATACCGCTCTATTGCGGGTGTGAGCACTTATAGTTATTCAGGGGTGACCTTTCGTGGCTTTCGTGATGACAGCAATGTGTTTTATGACGGTGTAAGAGGCGACCCTTTTTCTGGTTTCGGGGTACCACAGCTATTTAATATTGAACGAGTTGAAGTGTTAAAAGGTCCAGCAGCTGCGTTATACGGTGGTGGTGAGCCTGGCGGGATGATTAATTATGTCAGCAAAAAGCCGAGTTTTGTCCAAGATACTGAAGTGACATTAACCACAGGCGATAACGACCGTATGGGCGGGTCAATTGATTCTAAAGGTGGTTTAACGGATTCAATTGCTTATCGTTTAGGCGGTTTTTATGAGCAAAAAGACAGTTTTCGAAATAATGCCGACTCTGAAAATACCGAGTTAACAGGTGGATTATTATTTCAACTTGACGATGACACTACACTCACAACAACGATTGATTATATCAAACAAGACTTAGGTGGTAATCGTTTGCGTGGCGTTCCCGTTGACGATGATGGTAACTTTTTGGTTGATCCAAGCTATAACGCTAATGAAAAATCCGACTATCAAAACCTTGAAGCAACAATATTACAAGCTGACTTACAGCATCATTTTAGCGATGAGTTAAGTGTTAATACCACAGTGCGTTACCTTGATAACGAGCGTGTTCAGGGATATCACGAATCACAAAGTTGGGTTGACGTTAATGGTGATGGCGAAGCCAATATTGATGATAAAACCATTAAACGTGAATATCGTAAACAGTATCGCGCTAACCAAGAAGTCAGTGTGACTTCAGATTTTGTATATCGATTAGATACTGGTATTGAGCAAACCTTATTATTTGGAGCAGATTACCATCACGTAAACAGCGATTATGATTATTGGCGTGCCCGTTATGAGGCTGATGGTGTCGCTAATCTAAACATTTTTGATCTTAATTACGGTGAAACTGATCCTTCGACTTATAACTTACAAGACCAAGAACGTGATGGCACTAAAACCGAACGCGCGGGTTTATATGTTCAAGATCAAATCAGTTTAAGCGAGAAATGGTTGTTATTGGTGGGGCTACGTTACGATCATTTTAACGATTTTGATAAAGAAACTGGATTTGAGTTTAGTGATAATCATGTATCACCGCGTGGTGGTATTGTTTATAAATACTCCACCGATACATCATTTTATGTTAATTATGCAGAAAGTTTTAATCCGACCTCGCTTGGCGATCAAGAAACGGCGAGTGAAGACAGTAGCTTAGAACCTGAAATGGGTGAACAAGTTGAACTAGGGATAAAAAATCAGTGGTTTAATGGCAGCATGATGACCACGTTAGCTGTGTATCAAATTAATAAAAAAGATGTCGCCATGAATAATCCTGCTGACACGGGCAATGATGACGGAATCCCTGCGTTAGTAAGCTTAGGTGAAGTTGAAAGTAAAGGACTTGAGTTTACGTTGGTGGGAGATATAACACCTAATTGGACTGTTATGGCTAATTACGCCTATAACGATACTCGTGTTACTCAAGGCGATATTGGCGATACCTATGCCGATGGCAGTAAGTTTATTAATGCGCCGCGTCATCAAGCAGGTTTGTGGACGCGTTATGATATTGACAGTTTGAATTCTGCTATTGCACTGGGTGCAGATTATGTCAGTGAGCAAATGAGTGCAGATGCGCAGCGTGTTAAACCCTATACCGTGTTTGATATGAGCTGGACAACTACGTGGCAAGATACCCAGTTTCAGCTAAATGTGAAAAACCTGTTTGATAAAGAATATGCCGTGAGCGGTTTCTCTGAACGTAATGGTCATTTCCCGGGTGCACCACGAGAAGTGGTGTTGCAGGTATCGCATCACTTTTAATGCTGGACTACTCGTGGGGTTGCATTAACGCCTTGCTGAATTTAAAAAAGGGCGTAAACAAATTATTGTTTACGCCCTTTCTTATGGTGACTTTTTAGCTTTAGAAGCTGGTCTTTACGCCCACATTAATGGTGGTGCCCAGAGATTTAGTATTGTATCCCCCGTAAGTATAAGCTTGTGATCTTGCTGAAAAGTAATCTTCATTGAGTAAGTTTTCTACTCCAAGTGATAATTGCCAGTTATTGATCTGATAGCTACTGGCAAGATTAACAACGTTATAATGTTCTATAGGACCTTGGCTACCAACATATTGGCCATTAACTTGCTCAAAGCGTTTGCGGTCACCGACATACATGTAATTAATGCCGACATTCGCATCTTCAACTGGTTGCCAGTTTACATAAGCAGTAAATTTAGGCGCAGATATGGTGCTACCATCTAGATAGGTATCATTTTCAGTGTCTTTACCTTCAATCCAGCTATAGCTTAAACCCGTACTCAGATTATCTTGTACATGGTAGTCTAGCTGTGCTTCGTAGCCCCAAATTTTTTGCGGTGCACGAACCGGTAAATACACGCCTGTAGTTGCATCAAAAGTATTACTGGTGCCGAGTTCTGATTCACTTCGGTACGCGGCAATTTCATAAGTTACATCACCGACCTGACCTGAAAAGCCAACTTCGTAGTTATCGACAATTGATGCTTCGGTGCGGATTAGGGCAATATCATTAACCGTGGCTGAGCGTAACAGGCGACCGATATCTGATATGTCAGCACCTTGAGAGAAGCTAATAAAAGGGCTAAATAGCGGGTTCATATTGTAGCGCAAACCAACATTATAGGTGGTGGAGTCATAGTTAAGCTCGCCGCCTGTAACATCAAAAGGTACTGAGCAAGTGCTTGCGGTACTGCATAGTTTCAATGTTTGATAATCTTCAACACTTAAGTCGACACTGTCTTGGCGAATACCGGCTTTAAAAACCCAATCATCAGCAACAACAAACTTGGTTTGCAAATAGGCCGCTAAGTTGCGCATGTCCATTTCTGGTACCCAAATTCGACCATCTTCCAAAGGTTGTGAGCTAACATCTTCAAGTGCATCAATGCCGTAGATAAAGGTTGATTCGATGTTATCCCAGTCAATTTGGCTAGCAAAGTTAATCCGTAAGCCTTTCTTTTCGGACTTGATGATTGATTGACCTCCTTCGTAACCTTCACTTGGATTAGCTAACGCAGTTGAGAAGAAAAACATATTTTCTATTTTTTGCATATAACCATCAACGGTTAATTGGGTGTTAATAAATATCTCTTGGTCGACGTATTTTAACATTAGGTTATGATTACCGCGCGGCCCTTGAGGTACACCGGGTTTTACTATGCCGCTAGTATTTTCAATGGCGTAGGTTTTTTCGCCAGAGTTAACACTGCCAATAACATCAATTAAGTCTGCGTCTTGTTGGGCTTCGTAGTAGTTATAAGTCAGTTGAATTGACTTGTCATCGTCGAGTTGATAGCCGAGTTTAGTAAAGTAATTATTCGATTTAGTTTCTGATAAACCATAGACCAATCCGATAACGTCGCCTTCGGCATCACGTTCTAAACCTGTTTTTTCAGTAATGGCGCTAAATACATAGCTAAAGTCATCAATCGTACCGTCTATGGACGTATCGACTCGATAACCGGCACTATCTTGTAATTTTACTGCGCTAAATTTACTGGAAACCCCAACATTAATTCGTGCTTTGTCTTCGCTGGCACGCTTAGTGATGTAGTTAATAATGCCACCAGAGGCACCATTGCCATAAATAGAGGTGGCTCCTTTAATCACTTCGATACGTTCAATGGCACCGGCATCGATAGAGCTTATGCCTAATTGACCATTACGTAATGGCGTTGACTGAGGCACGCCGTCAATCATCACTAACGCTGCGCGACCACGAAGATTTTGCCCAGAATTACTTGATGTGCCCGTACTTGGTGCTAATCCAGGAACGCGAAATGCGAGTAAATTTTGTAACTGCGAGGTGACTAACATATCTCGTTCGAGGGTTTGTTGTTCAATAAGTGTGACAGAAGAAGGGACTTCATCTATCCGTTCAGCAGAGCGACTGCCTGTAATAATCATTCGCTCCATTGAAGCTTTGTTTTCTGTGGCTTGTGTTGAAGATTCTGCATTGGCATGCGTTGCAGGGAGTACTAATAAAAATAATGCACAATGTGTCGCAATAGCCAGTTGGCTAGGCTTGAATAACATAGGTATACCGATTAACAAATAATGAATAAAAGGTAATGATATTCATTATCATTAAAAAGTACACATTATTTACATTTTTTACTTTTTTGCATTAAATCAGTTAGATATTAATCATTCACTTAACTAAGAGCCACAGATCTTCATAATGAATTTAACTGTGGTTTATGGACGTTTATAAACATCTGATTGTGAGATATGTCGTTGCTCTGTAGGTGTAGGCGATAACGCAGAAGCAAGAGACTATAAATTCAGTTAGAAGAGGTCTGTTAAGCGGTTTTTGCTTATTTTTGTAGTAAAAGTTTACGACAAGTGATTCGTGAATAATGATTATGCAACCTTGTCGCGCATTTCTGTATAAAGCAAACCGTTTTGTTGGCGAATCGTAATCACTAAAGATCAGCTGCACTTGGTGTGTTTTTAGCGTTTAATCTACATTTTTCACACGTTAGCCAGCCGTTCTCGTTAGACACGATAACAATTGAACGGTTTACCTAATTAAAAATGGTCTTTCACTTGAAATCTGAACTCCCAAGCGTTGATGTCGTTGCCCGTAGTGATCGGGACGGCAATATCAACATGGGCTACGTTACCGTAACTGGATTTAGAAGAGTAAATCCGTGCGCCAATACCAATACTACCAATAGGGCCATCAACTTCATTTTGTTCATCTGGGCCACCGCTTGCTTGACCTATATCGGCAAATACAGCCCAACCTAACTCGGCCAATTGATATAAATTAATGTTTGGATAGTATCGGATTTCACTCGTGAGCAACCATTGATTGTCACCATGTTGGTAGTCGTTGGGATATCCCCGTACACCTGTTTCGTCGCCAAGAGCAAACGTTTGATCAAGATAGTTATTGTGTGAGGTTGCGATACGCGCCTTGGAGTAAGCGGTCCACTTAGGGCTGATTTGGTGAAAGAATTCAGCGGCTAAACCGACATTATAAAAGTCTTGTTGGCCAGTTTGAATATCTGTTCGAGCATTAACGGTCATTAGCAATAATTGATTGTCTTCCTGCCAACCGCGACTGCTTGAAGCCGTTATGTGATAGCCCACAGCAGCATTGTCGGCAACGTCATTGGTTTCCAATCCTAAACTTACTGTGTGATGCCAACCTAAGTTAAAGTCTTCGTTATTATTAATCAGGTGGATATTGTTCAGCACTGTGTATTGGTCTTGCAGGTATTCGTAGCTGATCCAAGGGTA
This sequence comes from Shewanella sp. Arc9-LZ, assembly GCF_010092445.1. Classification (NCBI taxonomy): domain Bacteria; kingdom Pseudomonadati; phylum Pseudomonadota; class Gammaproteobacteria; order Alteromonadales; family Shewanellaceae; genus Shewanella; species Shewanella sp. Arc9-LZ. Next base: position 435,498 of record NZ_CP048031.1, read on the forward strand.
AACAAACTCACGATCAAAAGGTAACGGTGAAATGGGGTATTCGTCGATGTTATTGAATTGATGTTGGTCTTGGGTTATCCCTAGGCTAATACGGTGCAATTGATCTGGCGTTTTATCGACTAACCAACCAAATCCGACGTTAGCATAATCGATAACATGTTCAAATTCGTTAATGTCTTGGCCATTTTGTCTTACGGTGTCGATGCGGGTATCCGTTAACCATGACAGGGCGTACATGTTCTGAGTATCAAGAGTATAAAAGGGCTTATTAAAGGCGATAGCAGACGCTTGGCCGTCACTGTTGTCGTAAAAATCGACCGACACATTACCGTGTTTAATCCATCTTACTGGAGCATCAAAGGCAAACTTATACCCGGTGCGGTCGGCACTTGACTGGTATTTTATTTTAGTTTTAACCCCTAATCCCAGTAAGTTATCTTCCTTCATGCCAAACGAGTATTTAGTGTCGCCGCCATTTTTACTCAAACTGACCGTTGGCAGTAATGACCAGTTATCCCACGTTTCGACTAATACCACGTCTTCAACGTTGTCGTCGGCGAGTGGATCTTTTCTGGCAATGTTGATATCAGCATCACGAATGTAAGGTTCATAGCGTAATAATCGCTGCGCTTCTTGAAGATCTTTCTGAGTGATTTTTTCACCTTTTTCAAAGCTTAAGCTATTGAGAATAGTCGACTCTTTGGTATTGATATGCAGATAGTTTGCCCAACGATGAAGGAAAATAGCATCCGGAGCTGACTCATCAAAAATAGGATGACTAACGACTACAATGTTCGCGACTTTTTCGACATCATGTTTATTCGTTGTCGACGGACTAGAGGGCGTGGTGACAGAGTCATCGTTGGCTTTTAACTGTGCTTCACTGTCAGCAATAGTTGCTTGAACAGCAGACGAAGAAAGCAGGATGACGAAAAAAAATACTGCCATAAATATGATTGGCATAGCTTCGTCCTTATTTTTATTGTTATGTTTTTGAGAGGCCTGTAAGAATAGAACTATTGTTTTCAATATGAACTTTTTATGTTGCCTCTTTGTTTCATATCATACCTGAATAACATAATAGTCAAGCATTTAGCTTGAATAAATATTTCATTAATCCATTTAAATTATGTGGGTATTTGAGTTGTTAAAAAATAAGGGCAGCATTTATAGCTGCCCTTTAATACCGATAGGAAGGTAATGTTAACTTGTAAGATTTATAACGAACGGCGAGGGGGCACGATAACGTTAGCAAAAATAAGCCCAGCGATTAAGGACATAAAAATTAAGAATATTTGTGAGCCTAAATGGGCTTGATTGAGCATGGTTTCGCCCGAAATTAATGCATTGAGACCAATATAGGTTTTGCTACCAGGGACCAGAATAACGATGCCTTGCAGTAACGCAATCGACACTGGCGCCTTCATCCAACGCGCATACAGATTTGAATAGATGCCCACGGCTAGTGCACCGACAAAAATACCAATAGATTCACCTAAATAAATCCCGCCTAACATGGCAGAGAAAAATGCCACAATGCCGGCAAATATGCCCCAAGGGGAATCTTTTAAGCGTGCTTTAAAGATAATAACCAACGACATCGACAATAACGGCACCGCAGACCAAATCGCCCAACGAGGCAACGGTATAGGTTCTACATAGATAGTTTCACCAAAGATGGCTTTACCAATGGTCATGCCAAGCACAGCACCAAAATACAGTTTAAATAACTGCATCACAGCATCCATGATACGTGCCGTACCGGAGATTAAATCGCGGGCGGCAAGTTCCGCTAAGCCGAGAGTGAGTGCAAGACCGGGAACAAAAATAATAATCCCCGATAAAATGGTTACGGGTAAATTGATACTCGGGTCCAATTGCGCAATCCCTGACGCTAAGATAGCGCAAACTACCGCCGCCATGGGTTCGAGCATCTCTGCGATACGTTTTGAGCGTTCAGCCCAAAAAACTAAGCTGTATACCAGTAAACCAAAAATAGCTGACCAAAAAACGTCATGCCAACCGGTACCCATTAACATGGCGAAAGCACCCGCACTGGATCCAAAAGCTAACAGCGTCAGTTTATGGCCATAAGGATTGGGTTTATTGGCGATTTCTTCTAAGCGTTCTAATGCTTCTTGCAAGGTTCGCTGCCCAGAACTGAGCTCTTCAACCAATTCAAAGGTACGTGCTAACGAGCCTAAATCTAAGTCGCCAGGTTTAACGCGTGCAACGTGATTGTATTCTTGCTCAGTGTCATGTTGGAGTACAAATGTCATCGATGTGGGCGATATTAAAAAATATCCTTCAATACCAAGGGTATTACATACCGTTTGCAAGTGGGATTCTAAGCGATACGCAGGAGTACCAAATTTATGCAGGTACTTACCTAGTTTAATGATAAATCTACGTTTTTCTAAAAAATCCTGATTATCCACTGGGCAGTAGTCACTCTTGTTAAGGTATTGAGCTTATTTTGGCGCGAATATTAACCGATTAAGGCGTGTGTTTACAGCCAAACTGATTCAAAATGTAGTGATAACATCAACAAATCAAAGATTAGTATAATAACAATAATATAGACGACTTAAGGAATAACACATGACATTGATGATATCGGGTTTATATGCAGGCCTAACAGCTTTGTTGGTTTTAGCATTATCTTACAAAGTGGTTAAATTTCGTCGAGTGAATAAAATAGGTATTGGTGATGGTGGCCATCAAGGATTATCCATTGCGATCAGAGCTCATGGCAATTTAATTGAAAATGCACCCATAGTACTCATTTTGTTAGCACTGGCTGAATTGAATGGCATGCCGGTTTACTTGATACACTGTTTGGGCACAGCTTGGATTGTGGCGCGTTTATTACATGCTATTGGATTAAACCAAGGTCAAGGCGGCCATCACTTCGGCCGTTTTTGGGGTGTATTAACGACTTGGATAGTACTATTAATCTTAGCGGTTGCTAATATTGGCTTCTTTATTGGGTTATAACATTGAAAGCATAAGGGAATAGCAATATTCCCACGTGTTTTACAAGGTTATAAAAGGATAAAAATATTTCACTTTTGGTGTTTTTTTAGTCACACTTAGTGTCGCTCTACTGCTATACTCCGCGTCCGTTAAATTCAGCCGTAGGCTGATGTTGTCATCGGATCAGCTAGGCTGGTTTTCCCCATTTATGTAGGTCATATACATGCAAGTTGAGTCAACGTTATTTAATTATCCAAAGTTTTGGGCTGAATGCTACGGAACAGCACCTTTTTTACCCATGTCTCGTAAAGAGATGGATATTTTAGGTTGGGATAGTTGCGATATTATTGTCGTGACTGGCGACGCGTATGTTGATCACCCAAGTTTTGGTATGGCGGTGATTGGGCGAATGTTAGAAGCCCAAGGTTACCGTGTGGGTATTATTTCGCAGCCTGATTGGTCAAACAAAGAAGACTTTATGCAGCTAGGTCGCCCAAATCTATTTTTTGGGGTAACCGCTGGCAACATGGACTCGATGATTAACCGTTATACCGCTGACCGTAAGTTACGTCATGATGATGCTTACACTGCTGGTGATATTGGCGGCAAACGCCCCGATCGTGCCGTGACCGTGTATACCCAGCGTTGTAAAGAAGCCTTTAAAGACGTACCGGTTGTTATCGGTGGCATTGAAGCCAGCCTACGCCGTATTGCCCATTACGATTATTGGTCAGATAAAGTGCGTCGCAGTGTAATTTTTGACGCCAAAGCCGATATTTTAATTTACGGCAATGCTGAACGACCATTAATGGAAGTTGCACGCCGTATTGCTGCGGGTGAGGCCATTGGCGATATTGACGATGTTCGTGGTACCGCAACAATGCGTAAAGAACCTATGCCCGGTTGGCGTGGCATGGATTCACGCAAAATTGACCAATTACATAAAATTGAGCCATTACCTAGCCCATATGGTGCTGATGATGTTGGTTGCAGTAATTTGTCAGGTCCAACAGACGAAAAGATTTTTGATAACGAGGCACCTAAAGCCATTAGCGTTCAACCGCCTCGTCCAAAGCCATGGGAAAAAACCTATGTACTGCTTCCTGCCTATAACAAGGTCAGCGAAGACAAGTATTTGTATGCCCATGCCTCGCGTATTTTGCACCAAGAGCAAAACCCTGGCTGTGCTCGTGCGCTGTTTCAGCCACATGATGCCAACCGTGGTGTATGGGTAAATCCACCTGCGTGGCCATTAAACACCGACGAAATGGATGCAGTATTCGATTTACCTTATCAACGCATCCCGCACCCTGTGTACGGCAAAGAAAAAATTCCTGCCTACGACATGATTAAGACGTCAATTAATATCATGCGTGGTTGTTTTGGTGGTTGTTCATTCTGTTCGATTACCGAGCATGAAGGACGCATTATTCAAAGTCGCTCGAAAGAGTCGATCATCAAAGAAATTAAAGATATTCAAGAAAAAGTGCCAGGCTTTACCGGCGTTATTTCTGACTTGGGTGGCCCAACGGCGAACATGTACCGTTTAGGTTGTACCAGTGAGAAAGCGGAGAAAACCTGTCGACGTTTATCATGTGTGTTCCCGTCTATTTGCGGCCATTTAGGCACCGACCATAAACACACCATCGACTTATACAAAGCGGCACGTGAAGTACCTGGTATTAAAAAGGTGTTAATTGCTTCGGGTGTTCGTTACGATTTGGCGATCGAAAACCCTGAATATATTAGAGAGTTAGCTAAACATCATGTGGGTGGTTATTTAAAAATTGCTCCTGAACATACCGAAGAAGGCCCGCTCAGTAAAATGATGAAGCCAGGTATGGGAACCTATGACAAGTTTAAAGAACTGTTTGATAAGTTTTCTAAAGAAGCGGGTAAAGAACAGTTTTTAATTCCGTACTTTATTTCGGCGCATCCTGGTACTACCGATGAAGACATGGTTAATTTGGCATTATGGTTAAAAGGGCAGAAATTTAAGCTCGACCAGGTGCAAAACTTTTATCCATCTCCGATGGCAAATGCGACCACGATTTATCATACCGAACTTAACTCACTGAAAAACATTAAGCATGATAGTGAACAAGTGACAGTGCCTAAAAAAGGTCGTCAGCGTAAATTGCATAAATTCTTGTTGCGTTACCACGACCCAATGGGCTGGCCGATGATCCGTGAAGCCTTAGTTGCGATGGGTAAAGAGTCGTTAATTGGTAATGGTCCAAATCATTTGGTACCACCCGAAACGCGTAACGAGCAAACTAAAGTGAAGTGGGGCCAAAAGCCATCGGCTAAAGCGAAAGAACAAAGCGGCCAAAAAGCCATGACCCGTTTTTCTGCCGATCAGTTTGAAGACCGTAAAGGTAACACTAAAGCGGATAAAGGCAGTGCTAAGCCAGTAGGGCAGAAACCAAAGTCTCCAGCTAAGGCTTCGGGCCAAGCGGCAAAAGGGCAAGCGCCCACAAGCCAAGGCGCCAAGCGTCCAGCTAAAGCGACCACTTGGGCGACTAAGTCTAAATACGCTAAGTAAGCTAACACGTTAACTTCTTGTCATAAAAACCCGCATTAACGTTTGCGGGTTTTGTTTTTCTAGCAGCAATAGATTCAATAACAAGGTAATCTTGTTCGGTACTTTCGTCTTTTAATTTAGTCTGCTCAGTAGCCGTTGTGTTACACGACTGCACTTTATTGATTAAATTACTCAATGGTTTGATAAACAAGGAATGATCATTATGCCAACGTTAATTAGGCTTAGCGCATATCTCAGTGGTGCATTACTGTGTGGTAGCGCTATGTTGGTTAATCCTGCTTATGCCGCAAACTCGGTACAGCAACAGCAATTTTTTGAAGCTATTAGCGCTCTTTGTGGCAAAGCTTTTGCCGGTAAAATCACTGCTGGTGGCAGTGAAGGAGATGGCTTTAGTGGCAAAACATTAATTATGCATGTAAGAGATTGCACCGATCATCAGTTGCGTATTCCATTTCATGTTGGCGATGATCACTCTCGCACTTGGGTGATAACTCAAACTGATACCGGATTGCGCTTAAAGCATGATCATCGCCATAAAGATGGCACCGATGACAAAGTGACCATGTATGGTGGAGAGACCCGCGATACTGGTACTGCCAACTTGCAAACGTTTCCTGTGGACGATGAGTCTATTGCCAACTTCAAGCAACATGGCTTAACGCAATCGGTCACTAATGAGTGGCAGATGATGATTGAAGCGCATACTTTTACTTATCGTTTAAGTCGTGAGGATCGAGATTTTAAAGTCGAGTTTGACCTCTCTAAGCCTGTAGCATTACCGCCAGCACCTTGGGGATATAAATAGGTTGTCTACTTACGCAGGCTAATTTAATCGTCATCCCGGCAATGCTCGTGAGCCGGGATCCAGGTTTATTTTTTTGTGTTTTATGCTTATGTACTTATGGCCTGCGGCCACTAACGTCGTGGCGCTTCACCCACACCAGACCAAGAGGAAACCAACGGCTGTTCCCTCTTGGAACTCCCAGCCGCCACATCAAAATCATCTGAAAAACGATAATTTCGATACGTGGTTGAATCCAGCTTTAAACTCTATTTTAGTGTTCTTCGGTCTTATTCGAAAATGCTAACGCTTCCGATGGGGCGTCCCTTCCCCTCGAAAGCTAGCTGGCCATCCTTGGCCAGCTCACGTCATTTTCTTCAACGTCCTCAAGTTCAGAGTTGAATCGGTCCATTTTCAAGTAAAGAAAACTAACTCGTTTTTGCCCCAAAACTACTTAGGACCAAAGCTCTATTTAACAGTGCTTACCTTCGTTTTCCATACAAAAGCTAATCGATATTGCTCTTCTACAGAGACCATTATTTACTCATTTACGAGTTTTAGCTTAACTCTAATAAAACAGCTCAATAAATAAGCCTGAAGTGGTAAGTGAGAGTTAAATGGATAAGCTTAATTATTTTATAGTATGACTTTATTTAGGCAACCTCGCTTTATTTTTGGGTTTTGATAATGATTTATCGCTTTACATCAATGATATAGGAAATGTAGGATGATATTAATCAATAACTTAAGCGGCCGACTTTATTTGGCGAGCCGTTCAATAAGCTGTTGAACTAAGCCGCTGCGCGGAGCCAAATGATGACTCAATCGAGTATATTATCCTTATTGAGTCAGCTAGATTTAAAGATATGTGATGGAACACCACAATGACAAAGGAATTTCAATGAAACACGTAAAAATCAAGCCACAGAATCAGTTCAAAACTGCTCTACAGCCCAGAGCTAGCATCAAAAAAATCAAATTACTGTAGCATAAAGCGTACCAATTAATCTGGACTAGGCATCGGCCAAGTCAAGCAAGCGATTTATGCGTCGCAAACAGCGCAACGCATAAATACTAAAACGTTAGTTGCCTCTAAGGGAATTTGACAATGATAGATATTATCAAGGCAGACCATACTCATGTTTCATCTATCAAAAATCTTTTAGAGCAACTGGGCTATGAAAGTGAGGAAACAGGTTTAATCTCAGCATTAGAATTACCGCATAATGAGTCCGAAGCATTTGTCGTTGTTTCCTCAACGAAGGTAGTTGCTTTCATGTCGCTTATTTATTTTTACTACTTCCCTTTGCAAAAACATGTCTGCCGCATTACTGCGATTGTTGTTGACAAAAATCTTAGGAATTCAGGTATCGGAAAAAAGTTAATTCGGTTTGCGGCTACCAAGGCACAAAGTAGTTCATGCGTACAACTTGAAGTTACGACTTCTTTGTCTCGTGAAGCCACACAAGCGTACTACGAGCATTTAGGTTTTAATAAAGCGTCATTGAGGTATTATTTAAACATTGGCAACTAGCAAAAACATCAACTGGAAAATCACTCGCTGGGCTTCGCCCAAAAACGTTCGTTATTTCCAGTTATATTAAGTGTTACCCATAGAAAATTTAACCTGAAACTCACGGATTAGAGTTAAAGATCTAACTCGGAAATGTCCATAAATGAGTCAGAAGTTATGATTGAAAATGGATAAATTTACCTCTGAACTTGAGGCCGTTGAAGAAAATAGCGTGAAGCTCACATGGATGTGAGCTTAGCTTTCGCGGTACAGGATGTACCATCGGAAGCGTTAGCATTTTTGAATAAGGCCGAGGTAGGATGTCAATGAGGTTTCAAGCTGGATAAATTTCCGTGGCAATTTTTTCGCTGCTGTTGTTTGGTTAAATAGCGAAAATGTTGCCGGAACGGCAGGGGTGATCCAAGAGGGGATTGCTGTTGATCCCCTTTTGGCCCGTGCAGGGTGGAACCTTGCGATGTTAGTCTGGTGTGGGCGAAGCGCCACGACGTTAGTGGCCGCAGGCCATCAATACCAAACATAAAAGAATAAACCTGGATCCCGGCTCAAAAGCATTACCGGGATGACAAGAAGGTTGTCCACAAATGTATCAGCAAGGTTAATTTGACCACTGTGTATATGCTAATGCCATTGTTTGGACTCTGCGATAATAAACCACTTATTCCAAATAATTCAGGCTGCCAATGGCAGCCTGAATGTTATGTACTTAACGAGTGTTAAGACTCGCAGTGGTTACTTACCATCAAAGGTAAATGACTGACCTGCGAGAGCGGCTTCAAACATTAATCCACCTTTAGCGGCGGTAAATATCGCCATACCATTTATATAGGCTGCGGCTGCGGCATGATTACTGCCTGCTTGTCCTGCACCTGCTGAATTACCTGTAGTACCAACTTGCGCATTGGCACCAACGTTAATGGCCACTGCTGACGCTTGCGCGCTAAATTCAAAGCTACCGCTGGTGAACTCATTATAAGCTTTGGCATCTTTAAAGAAGATAATTTCACTATAGGCTTGTCCGCCTAACTGAAAGCCAATAGATAGTTGGGTTAATGTGGAATCCCCCATATAAGCATCGCTTTGGTATACACGACCATTTCCATATGCGGCACCAATTCCGATACCGCCTTTGGCTACGGTTGGGAAGACTGCATAACCATAAGCCGTATTAAATAAATGTCGGCTTTCATTGGCCTTTTTAAAATTAGTGATGGCATCGTTATAAGCATCTTCGTTTGCAAAACTAGGAGCTGAAAACGCGAAGCTTAATAACACGAGTAAACTGGAAAAAACTAAGCTAATTGAACGTTTCATAAATAACCTCAGTGACTAAATTGTCATGGTAAAACTCGCCATAGAGTAGCATAACCCCTAATGGGTGCGAGTTAATAAACATTTATACTCGGCGAACATCGGTAAACGGTTGAACATTTTTTCAGTGTGATGTGTACGGGGAAATCAGTCAGTTTTCTGTCTTACTCATCCTTTTTTTTATCCCTCTCTACAGCTGAATTATCGTTTGGGTCGCGCCCATCCTCATCGACCATTAAATGATGTAAGTAAGTTATTTCTTCCTCGTCCAGCAGTGGATCAGTGTGCGGCTCTTTGCTTGATGGTGTAGCTTGGTTGGAGGCATTGAGCGACCCTCGCAAATAGGCCGATCGGGTGACTTGCTGGATGCCATATAACGCCAACACATATACGGTTAATAATAGGCTTAAACGTGTTACCGCTTGGGTTAATAATAAAACGGAGTCGCCTAAGTAAAACGGTAAATAGACCAACACGATACGCAGTATCCAATTAATGAGAATGCCGATAGTTAATACACTTAGCCAGCGAAATCGTATTACTTGTAAGTTAGGCTGCCTATTGGCCAAATATTGTGGGCGATAGTGGGATAATAAACGATAAATAGCCCCAAAATAGCCAAAGGTTTGTAGCATTAATAGGATGGGTAAAACCACAGCTAATAGATTAATACTGTTTATTTCACCCAGAGTTCCAATGGTGTTATTGGAATTTTTTGGATCGATACCAATATGAAATAATATGGTTGAACTGGTCACTAAGGCGATGATAATGGCAAAGCCAAAATGTTTGATTAACAGTGGTTGGTAATCTTGTGCTGTTAGGCTGCTTTTACAATATAAATACAGCATTGGCATTAGTAAAAAATAGATAGGGATAAACAGTGTAAGGGTTAAATGTATCGGGATAGGGGTGGTTTCAGGGGTAAGTAAACCGGTTAAAAAATAACAGCCGATAAGTAAAAAGATCCCAGCCAACAGGCTATGGCTGCGGGTGGCACTTTGGTAAATATAATGAACATACAAGCCTACTCCAAGACAATGAATGCCTCCTAGCAAGGAGAGCCACCAGTATGTTTGAATGAATAAATCGTTAAATTGGTTCATTTTCACTCTCTTTGACGATAGTGAATACTAACCTACTTTGTGTAAACCGAGTAGTTCTCGGTTATTAACTTTGCTTTACTTTACGTAAATGTCTGTTTGAAACTCTTTCTGGCGGCAGGCCTGGTGCCGGTTTGCGTTCTGCCAATAAATGCTTAATGGCAAAAATTGGATGAGGCAACAGCATTCTTGGCCCTGCATACATCATGATTTCACGTGCTCTTTGTTTCATATGAGGTTTGTAACAATGCACCGGGCATTTATTGCAAGTGGGTTTGTCTTGGCCGTAGGGGCACCGATCGAGTCGAGTATTGGCATAGCTTAAAAACTCACTACATTGCAGGCATACACCCTGGGAGGGTTTAAGAGGATGGTGCGCTTTACAGTAGATTTCGACCATAGCTTGCATGGTTCGAAATTCGTAGAGTAATTTACCGCTTAATAGTTCTGTATCATCCATAGTGTTATCTCTTATTAAATACCTTAGTAAAACAGTCGGATATTAGTAGTGTAAACTTGGCAATAGTAGCTGACAAACTCCGCTTATTTAACTTTGATCTTTGGCTCAAAATGTCCTTTTTTTGAGGTTGAGATCGCAAAAATGATTAAAACTGATGCGAAATGGCGAGTGGTCTACGACTTGTTACAGATTAAAATAGATAAATACTTGATTTTATAGTGTACATTGAAATAATAATGGCTAGTGCTTAAAAAAACAGCGCAGTATCATTAAACCATTACATTGCCTCACAATGAATGCTGTTGTGAGTGAGTTAAAACAATGTGCTCTGGCACATAATCAGCAAGGTGGAAGCCTAATGAAGGTAATTTTAACTGTCATATTGATTGCAATTGCTCTGTATTTGTACAGACGTACTCAAGCGGTGGCAAAACAAGAACGTGATAAAACCGATCGTAATGCCACATCGCATTCATCCAGTGAGGTTGATCAACCTTTAACGGCAGCAGACGATACGACTATGGCAGAGTCTGAGCATGTCGTTATGGATAAGTCGGCAGCAGATGAGGTATTAACTGAGGTTACAGTGAAGACCGATGAACTTATTTCAGTTGATGTTGATCCTGTTGACGAGTTCAGCGAAAAGCCAACAGCGCCAGTTGAGCTGCTTAGTGAGCCAGTTGATGCTGTCGAAATTGCTCCGGAACCGACTAAGCCCAAAACTCCTAAATCCGAAAGTATAGTCACTGAGGTGGTTTCTGCGCCTGAAGTTGCCCCTAAGGATGTTGCTACGGCAAACGAGAACAATGCTAGCGAGAACAATGCTAACGTGAGCAATGCAGATGCCGAGCCTAAAGTATCTGCTACTGCAGAGGTTGATGCACCAAGTGATCAAGGCTTGTCCTTGAGTCTAAACCGTGTTGAAGGCGATTGGGCCAGCGAAAGTTTTCTGCAACAGGTTGATGCTGCCAATAACGCTAACGATCTTCAAAGCCAGCATAATGGCTTAGCCAGTGTGATTAATCATTGCTATAAAATGCGTAAACAGAGCGATTATTGTCAATATGGTGCGGCGTTACAATTAACCTATGTATGGTTATATCGCTCATTACATCAACAATATGTCTCTCAAAAAAGCACTGATGAAATCAAATCGCCAGCGTTTATGCAGTTATCGACATTGTTAAATGATGTTGGTCAGTTTGATGAGGCGATTAAGGTGTGCGAGCAAGCGCTTGAATACCAGCTAACCGACGGCACTGTCACTGGCTTTGAAGGACGCATAAAGCGGATAGAAAAGGCCAAAACCAAAGCGAGCTAATAGGCTAATCAATACTGTTGGATGGATATCAGGTATGATATTCAAAAGGAAAGCGGACCTTGGTTCGCTTTTTTGTTGCTTCAAATCCAATGCTTTCAAGGTTTAAAATGACATTAATGACTCGTACATTAACAAAAACATTGCTGTTTACTGCCACAGTAGTTTTACTTGCCGGTTGTATTCGTACACCTGAATGGACCCTATTTTATGTTGCAGACAGAACGCCTATACCGACCCAAATAGTACTGCAAGACCACATTGCCGGTTTTTACGATTCATTGGAGCAATGCCAAGCTAAAGGTGCTGGAATGTTACGCTTGCAAGCCTCGTCAGTGCCTGCAGAGCAAGCGTTTGCATGTGGCGAGTTGTGTCAGATAGATGAAAAGCAACAATTGCAGTGTGAGAATCAGGTCGTGGGTACAAAGCATAATGCAGTTTAAGCAAGATTTTTTTGAGCAACTAGAAGGCTTTTATTCGCAAGTTTATCCTTTACCCATCAGTAATCCTCATTGGCTGGGTTGGAGTGATGACGCGGCTCAATTAATTGGTTTAGAAAAACCCAATACTGAACTGTTGATGCAATTATCGGCCAACTATGCCGCTCCTGGTGCCTGTTATTACGCTCAAGTTTATAGTGGCCATCAATTTGGTGGCTATACACCAAGATTGGGCGATGGTCGTTCAATTATATTAGGTGAAGCTATTGGTCCAAATGGGGCTTGGGATGTCGCGTTAAAAGGCGGCGGTCCAACACCGTATTCTCGCCAAGGTGATGGTCGGGCGGTAATGCGCTCAGCAGTACGAGAGTTTTTAGTATCCGAAGCGCTTGCTGCGCTAAATGTACCTACCAGCCGTGCGTTAGCCGTTATTGGTTCCGATTTACCCGTATGGCGCGAAAGCCAAGAAACGGCCGCAATAACGGTACGTTTGGCAAAAAGTCACATTCGGTTCGGCCATTTTGAATATTTCTTTCATAGCGAGCAAGGCGATGCAGCCAAACTGACTCAATTAGTTAATTTTACCATTCAACAGCATTTTCCACATTTATCAACCGATGCAGCAGGTTACAAAAAATGGTTTTATGAGGTGGTGCAGTCTACCGCTAAAATGATTGCTCATTGGCAGTCTGTTGGTTTTGCTCACGGGGTGATGAATACCGACAATATGTCGATACTTGGTGATACCTTCGATTTTGGCCCATTTGCTTTCTTAGACACCTTTAAAGAAGACTTTATCTGTAATCACTCCGATCACGAAGGTCGTTATGCCTTTGGACAGCAACCAGGAATTGGATTATGGAACCTCAAGCGTTTGGCGCAAACATTAACGCCTATTATCGAGTCGGATGATTTAATCGCAGCGCTAAATACTTATCAATTTGAATTAGTTCAGCAGTATTTATTACTCATGCGCGCTAAGTTAGGCCTTTCTCAATCCAATATTAACCCAAATGTTGTTAATGCAGAGGAACAGGCCGAATTCGATAACAAAGATTTGCAGCTTGTGGGGCAATTAACCGGATTACTCGAAACTAACCAACTTGATTATACCAATAGTTTACGCCGTTTTGGCCAACTAGACCCGAGTAGCGCACATTCTAGTTTGCGAGACGATATGCTCGACCTTGCTGGTTTTGACACTTGGTATAAAGCTTACCAAAACCGAGTCGGTGAGGTGGCGGATGTGAATACATGGCAAAGTGATCGTAATAGTGCCAACCCTAAATATATTTTGCGCAATTACCTCGCCCAGGAAGCTATTATCGCGATTGAAGAAAATGGCGACAACAGTAAATCATTGCAACTTCAACAACTTTTGCAACGTCCTTTTGACGAACAACCCGAGATGGAAGATTTTGCCAAACGCCCACCTAAATGGGGACAAGGCTTAATAATGTCTTGTAGCAGTTAATTGATGTATTTTATCTGAGTCGATTATGAAATTATTATCAGCCAAATTAGATCCCGCAGCATTGAGTATTGTTATTCAAGCTGAAGTGGATTTTGAGCAATTTGAACGATTTGCAGAACCGCTAGCGGCTGCACTTGATTGTGATATTCGAGAGCGCCAATGGGGCGCAGATCGTCATCAATGGTTACTCAACTTTGAAGGCAGCCCTTTATGGTTACATTATGAGTTTTATGGTGATATTTGTTGGATTTCCACCGATAGCGCAAATGAGTTAGACGTATTAGCGTTTTTATTAACGCTACTTGCCCCACATATTCAAACTGCTTAAGAAGGTATACATGGACAACGGTACAGGCGCAGAGTTTCATTTTCAGGCATTGAGACCCGATCTCATTTTAGATGCCATCGAAAGCATCGGCGTCTTCCCTGAGACGGGGCTATTAGCATTAAACAGTTACGAAAATAGGGTGTACCAATTCCGCTGCGATCAAGGCATTCGTTATGTGGTGAAGTTTTATCGGCCGCATCGTTGGAGCAATGAACAAATTCAAGAAGAGCACGATTATGCCTTGGCATTGGCGGCAGAAGATATTCCTATTGCCGTTCCTGTCGTTATTGAAGGTAAAACCTTATTTGAGTATCAAGGTTATCGTTTTGGTCTTTTTCCGTCTATTGGCGGGCGGGCATTTGAAGTAGACAATCTTGAACAACTTGAATCGGTTGGCCGCTTTATTGGCCGAATTCATCAATATGGCGCAATGCAGCCTTTTAAATACCGTGAATCGCTGACCCCTGCCATTTTGGGCGATGAGTCTTATCGCTATTTACGCGAAAGTGGTATTGTTGCCAGTTCGATGCAGACAGCTTTTTTCACCGTAGTAGAGCAAGTTTTAGAGAAAGCCAAGCAGATATGGCAGCAGCACAATTTTACCTCTATACGCTTGCACGGAGATTTACACCCTAGTAATATTTTATGGACACCAGATGGACCTGGATTTGTTGATTTAGACGATGCCAGGCAAGGGCCAGCAGTACAAGATTTATGGATGATGTTGACCGGAGATCGTCAGCAGCAATTATTACAAATTGATATTTTATTAGAGGGATATCAAGAGTTTTGTGATTTTGATGCGAGACAGTTGGCACTCATTGAGCCGTTAAGGGCTTTCCGGATGGTGCATTATAATGCGTGGTTAGCCAAGCGCTGGGATGACCCTGCATTCCCGATGAATTTTCCATGGTTTGGCGATATTAAGTATTGGGAACAACAAACTCTGGCGTTTAAGGAGCAGTTATCTGCGCTTAATGAGCCACCATTGAGTTTACCTAGTTTTAATTAACAATATTTCATAATCACTACCTAATAGTATTTAGTTACAAATACAATTGACTAGCGATTGAGTTACAGGCTAACGCTAGACTATGATAGAGCCAGCGTATTTATATTTTTGCCTATTTAGAAGGAAGTAAAATGAAAAAAGCATTACTGATGGCTGCTGCACTCCTGCTAGCGCCTATGGCTGCGATGGCTGCCGATTATAAAGAAGGTGTACATTACACGGTTATTAATGACGGCCCTGAAACTGCCAAGCCAGAAATTACTGAGTTTTTCTCATTCTATTGTCCACATTGTTTTAATTTTTCTAAAACAGTAGTGCCTAAAATTGAAGCGAACTTACCTGAAGGTGTCACATTTAATCAGTCCCACGTTGAGTTTATCGGTCGTGAAATGGGCGTAGAAATGTCACGTGCTTTTGCGGTTGCTCAGCAGTTAAATGTCGAGAAAAAAATGGACGCAGCTTTATTTAGCGCTATCCACGACAAGCGTCAGCAATTTACTCGCGCAGACGATATCAGAGCAGTATTTATCGCTAACGGCGTAGATGGTAAAGCTTACGATGCAGCGGCAAGTTCATTTATGGTTAACGCACAGATGTCGAAAATGAAGCGTGATACTGAAAATGCTAAAATTTCTGGTGTACCAACATTAGTAGTTAACGGCAAATATCGCGTCGAAACCAGCTCGATTAAATCTTATGATGAATTAATTGATATCGCATTTTACTTAACATCAATGAACAAAAAGTAATCTACACAACTTATGTTTGTTAAATAAGGAGCTTCGGCTCCTTTTTTGTTGTCTAAATTTCAGCAAAGGTTATCAAACAATACTCATATTTTTAAACAAGAGGCTGATGCTGTGATTTAGGCGGGATGTTGATTGCGCGGAATGGAAGTTTATCGCAGGCAAAAAAAAACCGTATGTCTATAAAAGACGATACGGAGATGAGTCAAATGACTCTTTTTTACCCTGAGTAACATCAAAGATCTTAACATGGCGTCAAAATATTGGCAAGCGGCATTAAAGTGTCACTTGAGATTTATGGGATTTATCAGAACAATAAAAAATAGCATGTTAATGAAACTCTTTCGGCATCATGTGGTCAAACTTGATGACATTGAAGTTGTGCTTAACAAGAAAGTGAATAGTGGTTTATATCTGCTTTGAACATTTACATTTCCGACTTATACATGGCTTATCGTCGTTATTTCATTGCACCTTGTGCATGTATTTTCTTGGAGGAAGTCGTATGAGAATGTTCCCTGTTTATGCACCTAAATTGATAGTTAAGCATGCTAGGATCTTTTTGAGTGGCGTGATTTGGGTAAAAGACTTAGGGTTACTCGAGTTTGATAAAGGGCGCTTTTTACAGACGAAAAAAAGCCTGCCGAAAGTTAAGCAGGCTATCAGTGAATTAAATGCCTTGATTGAAATACAATCAAAGCAGTATCAATCCATTTAGATTTCGTTATTCAATAAACCAACAAGGCCGTTGACCTTATCACTCCAAGAGTTTAGGTCTTGCTGCAATTGTTGGTTTTTTTGTGTCAATTCTTGTTGCTGTGAAAGCAACGCTTCGTTCTTTTGCTTCTCTTCATCAAGCTCCATTTTTAGTAGCTCAATATTTTCGAGAGTTGCCTGGATTTTGGTTTCCAGTTGGGACAATAATTCAAGGCTCATGGGGAGTCCTATACGTTTCTGGATGGAAACCCGATTCTAGCAGTGACAAG
This sequence comes from Shewanella sp. Arc9-LZ, assembly GCF_010092445.1. NCBI lineage: Bacteria > Pseudomonadati > Pseudomonadota > Gammaproteobacteria > Alteromonadales > Shewanellaceae > Shewanella > Shewanella sp. Arc9-LZ. The sequence continues at coordinate 452,509 of NZ_CP048031.1, forward strand.
GCCTATAGGAATAGCCTTTAAAACTAAGTGGCTAAAATATATTCAATAAATCGTACTATATTGTGCTTTATCTCAGATCGCGCTATTTTCATCTGCTAACCAAGACAGTAAAAGACCTTTTTATGACAATTACCCGACTCGATGTTAACACTCGCATGAGCAGTATTGTGATCCACAACAATACCGTTTATCTGTGCGGCCAGGTGGCTAAAGATAAGTTCACCGATATTAATACCCAAACTATTACCATGCTTGAAGAGGTCGAAAGCTTGCTCGTACAATCGGGTAGTCGACGCGATCATATTTTATCAGCCACTATTTACCTTAAAGATATGGCTGATTACGATGCAATGAATCAAGTGTGGGACAACTGGTTACCCAAAGGGCATGCCCCAGCAAGAGCTTGTGTACAAGCAGCGATTGCCGAACCTGAATACTTGGTTGAAATTTCGGTGATTGCAGCAGTGGCAAGTTAGCCATAAATGGATAATCATTCTTGGTGACATAACTTTGATTAATCTTGATTGATGCGTTGTGATTAGGCTAGTGACAGAATGAGATATGCACTGACAGTTTGTCTGTTGCAGTATGAATAAATATATTGATGCTTGTTACGTTCAATTGACGTATTTTGATTTAGGATCTAGGGCTGCGACTTGACATTATTCTCTAGCCTCCATAGTCTGCAAGCTCAGTTTTTAAGGTGGTATGCAATGGACATAAAATATAATTTAAAATCAGCGTCAGAGCGCCGCACAGAGCCATTTAAGCCTGAAGGCGATGTGGGTTTCGGTAAGCTTCGTACTGATCACATGTTTTTGATGGATTATCGTGATGGTCAATGGTGCGATCCGCGCATAGTTCCTTACGGCCCGTTTGAAATGGCACCCGGTGCAATGTCATTGCATTATGGCCAATCAATTTTTGAAGGCGCTAAAGCCTTTATGCACGAAGATGGCGAGATTTACACCTTCCGCTTAAATAAAAACGCTGAGCGCATGAACCGTTCTGCCGATATCGTGTGTATTCCGAATATCGATGAAAGTATGCAAGTAAAGGCAATTAATGCCCTTATTGATGTTGACCGTTTGTGGTTCCCACAGCAACAAGGTGCGTGTTTATACATTCGACCTTTTATTTTTGCAACAGAAGATCGTTTGTCTGTTAGCCCTAGTCAGCAATATACATTCTGCGTCATGCTAAGCCCATCTGGAGCGTATTATGCCTCTGGGGTTAATAATGGTATTCGCTTGTTAATCAGTACTAAGTACCACCGTGCAGTATCTGGTGGTACTGGTGCTTCAAAAGCTGCTGGTAACTATGCTGCTTCACTGCGTGCAGGTAAAGCCGCTGTAGAATATGGCGCATCGCAGGTATTGTATTTAGATTCAACTAATACTCAAATTGAAGAAGCTGGCGCGATGAATCACTTTCACATTTTAAAAGATGGCACTGTGATTATTCCGACATTCACAGACACCATTTTAAAATCCATTACCTCTCAGTCCATTATGGAACTTGGGGATATGCTGGGTTGTGAAGTGAGACAAGAAACGGTGATGTTAGATAAATTCATTGCTGATATTGAAGCGGGTGAAATTATTGAAGCGGGTGGATTTGGTACTGCTGCGGTGGTATCGCCTGTCAGTTCATATATCTTCGAAGATGGTCGGGTTTTGACCGTTGGCGACGGTAAGGTAGGTCCTAATATTCAGCGTATTTATAAGCTGTTTACTGAGCTACAAAAAGGCAACGTTACTGCACCGCAAGGCTGGGTAAAACGCGTTGAACGTGTTGCACCGTAGTTTATAGCTTATAGCTTATAGCTTATAGCTTATAGCTTATAGCTTATAGCTTATAGCTTATAGCTTATAGCTTATAGTTTATTCAATCAGTAAAATACACATAAAAGCTCCTAAATGGAGCTTTTATTTTGCCTTATGAATGACTAATCTTAACTTTGTCTTGCGTTAATAATGCAAGGCAATTAACCGCACTCAGTGGTTTACTGAGCAAGAAGCCCTGTACTTGATCACACCCCCCCTCACGTAAGAAATTCAATTGCGCTTGGGTTTCAACACCTTCAGCAACAACGTTAAGCTCTAAACTGTGTGCCAAGGTTATAATGGCGCTAGTGATGGCAGCATCGTCAGGATCTTCAGTTATATCACGTACAAATTCACGATCAATCTTCAAGGTATCAATTGGGAAGCGTTTCAAATAGCTTAAGCTTGAGTATCCGGTACCAAAGTCATCAATCGCAATGGTTAAGCCTAATGCTTTGAGTTGCGATAGCACGGCAACGGAATCCTGTGGGTTACCCATAATCATCGATTCGGTTAATTCGAGTTCTAAGGCGCTTGCCGGTAATCCAGATACCGCTAATGCGACTTCTATGGTCGAAATGATATCGGCTTTCAATTGTCTGGCTGAAAGGTTAACGGCGACAGATATATGCTCAAAACCTTGTTGATGCCATTGCGCCAGTTGGTTACAGGCTTGTTGAATAGCCCATTGACCAATCTGATTGATGATGCCTGTTTCTTCCGCCAGCGGAATAAACTCAACCGGTGAAATAAAACCAAGTTCTGGGCTTTCCCAGCGCATTAACGCTTCCAGTCCGATAATTTTTTCAGTTTTTACATCGTATTTAGGTTGATAAACCAAATATAGCTCATTGTCTTGAATCGCTTTTTTAAGTCCGGCCTCTAACTGAACATGACGTGTAGCATATTGGTTTAATTGCTCGGTATAGAATTGGAAGTTATTGCGCCCCAGTGATTTTGCGTGATACATGGCGGTATCAGCATACTTAATCAATGAGGTGGTATCATCTGCATCTTCTGGGTACAAACTGATACCAATCGACGGTGATATAGTCAGTATTTTATCGTCAAGTAAAAAAGGTGTTTGAAAAGCGTGTAACACTTTTTCGGCAATAATGGTGGCGGCTTTCGTTTTGGCAACACCTTCTAAAATGATGGTAAATTCATCTCCGCCTAAGCGTGCAACGGTATCGCCATCTCGTACAGCATTTTGCAGGCGATGCGCGACGGCTTTAAGCAGTAAATCACCGATGTGGTGGCCCATTGAGTCATTGATATGTTTAAATCGGTCAAGATCTAAAAATAACAATGCTACGATGCTATTGGCACGGTGTGCTTTCGTCACGGCTTGGTTGAGCCTGTCCTGGAATAAAGTGCGGTTAGGCAGTCCGGTCAGTGGATCAAAGTTAGCCAATACTCGTAAATCTTCTTCGGCTTTTTTACGGGCAGTAATATCGGTGAACACCGCCACAAAGTGGCTCGTTTCACCTTTATTATCGATAACTTGGTTAATTTCTAGCCATGCAAGAATACCGCGACGGTTGCGGGTTCTAATGTGAATTTCACCGGCCCAATGTTTGTGTCTTAATAGCTGGGTTTCAACTGAGTTATAAAACTCGCGCGACTGCTTTCCCATGGTTAAAAACAAGAAATGCTTACCGACAACATCACGATGTTTAAAGCCAGTAATGCGACTAAAAGCTGGATTGATTGAGCGTATTTGATAGTCTAGTTCACCAACGACAACGGCTTCGTTCATACTAAACAAGACTTGCGATGATAGCTTGAGTTCGTTTTCTGTGATTTTTCGGCTAGTAATGTCTTTATGAGTTCCAGCCATTCGCACTGGAATATTATTGCCATCACGTTCAACAATTTGACCACGATCTAACACCCAAGCCCATTCTCCAGGTTTAGTTTCAACGCGATACTCTGCTTCAAAGAACTCACTTTCACCGTTAAGGTGATCGTTAAGCAGTTTTTGCACTCGTGGTCGGTCTTCTGGATCAATATTTTTATTCAATAACTGATCTTTTAACGAAAAACTCATCGGCTCGATCATGTTAGTTCGATAGACTTTATCGTCTTTAATGTTCCAATCCCACATACCATCGCCAGAAGCCCAAAGTGCCAGTTTTAGACGCTCTTCAGAGGCGCGAATACTGTTGTCAAATTCACGTTGCTTGGCCTGTTTTTTCTTTCGGGCATAAAAAAACCAAACAATAATTAATAATCCGACCGTAATATACAGAATATAAGCTGTGTTGCTCATATACATTGGTGGCACTACTGACACGTTCACATTAAGTGTGTATTGGCTGTATCTATTCGTCCCTAGCGCATGACGAACCACTAACTTGTATTCACCAGGTGGTAAGTTGGTATAGGTGATTTCGTTGCCATGGGATAATTCGCGCCAATCGTTGTCATAACCGTCTAAAAAGTAGCTAAAACGGCTTAATCCTGGGTAACTGAAATTGAGCGAGCCGACTTCAAAGCTGATGAGTTGTTGTTCATAAGGCATGATAATGCGCGGAGCATGGCTTAAGTCGCGAATAGGGTGTTGGGTTTCACCAATCGTGTATTTTGTCAGCGCCAGTTTGTTCTCAGACCTTTGGCTTGGAATAGTGCTTGGGTTAAATTGGTTAAGGCCTCGAATACCACCAAACCATAAGGTACCGTTAAGCTCTTTAAACTTAGCTGAACCATTAAATTCATTGGCTTGCAAACCTTCGAATTTATTATAAGAAATAAAGCTTTTATTACTCGGGGTAAAACGTGAAATACCCGAGTTAGTACTCAGCCATAAATCGTGTTTTTCGTCTTCTAAAATCGCATAAACTGTATTACTGCTTTTGTCTGCGTTGACGTCCATTCTTTCAAATTTAAACGTGCCGTATTCTATTGTTAGCTTGTCTATACCACCATGTGTAGCCACCCAAAAGTCGCCATTTTCTGCTAACAAAAAGTCTCTGACACGATTGTCACTCAGACTGTAAGGGTTTTCTGAATCATGGCTCAAAAAGTCTAGTTTTTGTGCTTCAGCTGAAAGCCTTACCACTCCGCCCATAGTGCCTAGCCATAAATAACCTTGGCTAAAATAAAGTTTAATAATTTGGTATTTGAATGGCGAAAAATCAGCTTGAAAGCCGAAGTTATAAGCCATCATGCGATTTGTATACTCAGAGATAAAATACAAACCTTGTGAGCTGGCTATCCATAAACGGTCTTTGTCATCAAAGGCTAAACTGCGGATTTGGGTATCGGCATAAAATTGTGCGTTTGCCGGTTTAATTTGCTGCAGGGTATTGCTCTTATCTAAGGTAAACAGCCCTACGTTGGTGGCAAACCATAGTAAACCTTGTTTATCTTGTTTAATGTCATGCACTATCAAGGATAATTGTTCTGTAGGTATCGCTAATGTTTTTGCAAATAAATCATTGATGTAATGATATTGGTTATCATCGGGGGCCAAATACTTAAGTCCAGCACCATCGGTGCCTATCCACAGGCGTTGCTGTGTGTCCCTGAAAATGACGCGGATCATGTTTGCCATGCCCGGAGCATTGGTTTGGTAGTCGTAAAAATGGCTAAAATATTGATGGCTGAGATTTAGTTTATCGATGCCCGAATAACCTGTACCAATCCATAGGGTGCCGTTTTGATCTAGCATTAGGCTTTGTAGTGTATTAGCACTGATGGAATTGAGTTTTTGCGGATCATGTTTATAAAGCGTGCTGTGCCACTTGCCACCCATAAAATCGAGTTTGAATAAACCGGTATTGTTGCCGATAGCAAAAATTTGATTGGCATTAACCACGATAAAATCAATTATCTTACGGTTATCGCCAAAACTATCATCATGCGACCATATCAGTTCTTTTTTATGGGTATCGAGATTGTAGCGCCAAATTTGGTTGTCGATGGCCAGCCAGACGGAATAAACAGAGCTGGATTTGATTTGGTTTACCGTCATATTGAGCGGGATATCAAGCCGAATAATAGTATTACTATCAATGGCAAATGTGCCATGTGATTGAGTGCCAACGACAATGTATTTATCGTCAATATTGGCAATGCTGGTAATATTGGGCGTGATATTATTGCCTAAACTGACGAGAATAATTTTTTCGGTTTTTAAAGATAGTATGTACAAACCCGAACGAGTACCTACCCATAAGGTATCGCCAATCACGGCAAGATGGGTTACCTGAAGTTCAGTTAAGCCTTGGGGTTGTTTAAACGCAGTAAACTCCCCTGTAGTAAGGTTAAATCGATTGAGTCCATTGTTGAAGGTGCCTATCCATAAATCGCCGTCAGGTGACTGCAAAATATCAGTAATTAAATTGCCTGAAATAGAGTTGGTATTTTTTGGCTGTTTTAAGTATAAATCAAACTCAACACCATTATAGCTGTGTAGACCGTCTTGAGTCCCTATCCAAAGCATTCCTGAGCTGTCCATAAACAGACGAGTAATCGAGTTTTGATTAAGGTCCCCTTCGGTACTGAAATGGTCAAATTTTACTTCGGTTAAGCTGTCATAAGGATCATTTTTTTGCGCTGAAACAGACACTGAAAAACTCAATGTTATGACTAAAATTAGCCAGTGTGTTAAAAGCGTGAATGCACGAAAATTCAAATTTCACCTATAAAAAATTTATTGGAAAGGCTGTGACAACTTTCAATTATATTAACAATAAAACCCGACATTAAGTCTTACACATTCAATTGTTAATTAATTTTATCAATTGAGTTATCGATAAACTCTTTTTCCTTATAAAACTGACAGTTTTACACCTCTAACGCAACAGAAAATCGTCATTTGTCGGTTTTATGACAGTTTAACCTCTTCAATGCAGTTACTGCTGTCGGTAAGCTTTTATTATGTCATCTATTTGCTGATCTTTTTCAAGCCAAAGCTGATTTAACCACCGCTGAAATTCGACACGAGTTTCTGGGCTTGAAAAGTAGACCTCTGAGTCCACTTTGGGTACTGGCAGAGTTTCAATACGGATCACCACTTTTTTAGTGCGTCCGTGCATCACATTCGCCAATACTTTTTCCGAGGTTTCAGGATAAACCAAGGTGATATTTAGCAGGCCGGTAAACTGTTCGCCCATTGCTGAGAGTGTAAAAGCTATCCCACTGGCTTTAGGACGTAATAAATGGCGATAAGGTGAATTCTGACGTAGTCGTTTTTCTTCGGTAAACCGACTGCCTTCAACATAATTAATAATCGATGTAGGCATGTCCTTAAAACGCTCGCAAGCTTTGCGGGTTGTTTGCAGATCTTTGCCTTTCAATTTAGGATTTTTTTTCAGTTTTGCTGCACTCGTACGATCCATAAACGGCATGTCGAGCGCCCAGCAACCTAAGCCCATTATTGGTACATATAATAGTTCTTTTTTTAAAAAGAACTTCAACATTGGAATATGGTTACGCAATAAATACGTTTGGGCTGCAATATCAAAGCCACTGACATGGTTACTGATCAGTAAATACCAACCGTTTGGGTCGAGTTTATCTAACCCTTTTACATCCCATTCAATGTTGGATATCAAATATAAAATACCGCCATTGCATGTGGCCCATGACCACATAAAACGGTTCATTATTCGCGTTAATAATCGGCGAGCAGGCAAGAACGGCAGTAATAATTTAGCCACACCGCCAATGGTTAATAATGAGCTCCATACAATGGTATTGATGATCAATAGCGTCAGACTGATAATAAACAGTATTGGACCAGGTAAAAAAGCCAGCATATTTTGTTAACCCTCTTGTTTTGCTTGTGACGCAAAATTTTGTAACTGCAGGTCTTTATCTAGCCAAAGTTGATTGAGCTGCTCTTGAAATTCAATTTTAAATTCGCGATCTTTTAGGTAATCACCACGCATACGCTGAGGAATATCAGTGATTTTAATGTCCACTCTTACCTCTGATAATCCACCACAAATATAGTGCCAATAAGTCGGTACGGTATCTGGATAATATATGGTGACATTAACCAGTTTATTAATGTGCTCTCCCATAGCGGATAATGCGAATGCCATTCCTCCAGCCTTAGGTTTTAGAAGGTGCTGAAAAGGCGAGCCTTGTTTATCATGTTTAGCTGCCGTAAAACGAGTGCCTTCAACAAAGTTCATAATACTCACAGGTTTCGTTTTAAATTTTTCACATGCTTTACGAGTAATCTCGATATCTTTACCTTTCAATTTAGGATTTTTTCGCAACTGTGATGTGCTGTAACGGCGCATAAATGGAAAGTCTAATGCCCACCAAGCGAGGCCAAGTACTGGGACAAAAATCAGTTCTTGTTTGAGGAAAAACTTTAAAAAGGGAATTTTGCGGTTAAATACTCGCTGTAAAATGAGGATGTCGACCCACGATTGATGGTTAGCAATAACCATGTACCATTCTTGTTCAGAAAAAGATTGGTCGCCAGTGACATTGATACGCATTGGATGAAAAATTGATTCTACTATCGTATTGACACTGATCCATGCAGTAGCGCAATTATCGAGAATATAACTACATATTTTTTGACAAATGCCAATCGGGATCAATTTTACAATACTGAACGCCAAGATAGGGATGGTCCAAAAAATGGTATTAAATAAATAGCATAAGAATGCAATTGAACCTTTGATTTTCGAAAGCAGCGACATTTTTCTCTCCTATTAAGCGGAGGGCTATGTTACTCGTAGTCGCAGTTTTGCTCAATCTATACGATAGGTTAAATTACGTTTATTGCTGATTCAATTTTGCCAGTAATCGATCCATGGCCCTATAACCAAGGGCTTGAGCTATGTGACTGCGCTCAGTTGTAGGGGATTGCTGTAAGTCGGCAATGGTACGAGATACCCGTTGAATCCGATGAAAACTACGTACAGACAATCCTAAGCTCACGACACTTTGTTCCAAAAAAGCGAGATCTGGTTGAGTTATAGCGCCATCTTGTTTGAGTTGTTTTGGGGTTAATTCACTGTTTAATACCCCAGCGCGGCTGAGTTGTAGATCGCGTGCTTGTTTGACTCGTTTAGCTATTTCAACGCTGGACTCACTGGGTTGGTGTTGTTGGGTTAAGGTGCCAGCAGGAAGTTTAGGAACATCTACGGTTAAATCGAAGCGGTCTAAAAACGGCCCAGATAAACGTGATAAGTAACGCTGAATTTGATCCGGGGTCGAACGTGCGCGCTCCGTATCACCACAAGGGCTTGGGTTCATTGCGGCAATGAGTTGAAATCGACTTAAGAAGGTCAATTTTGCTGCCGCACGTGAAATCTCAACTTGACCCGTTTCCAAAGGTTCTCGAAGACAATCTAGTACCTTTCGAGGAAACTCTGCTATTTCATCAAGAAATAATATTCCACGGTGCGCCAATGATATCTCACCTGGTTTGGGATGGCTGCCGCCGCCAATAAGTGCAATAGATGATGATGTATGATGCGGCGAGCGAAAAGGGCGGTTAAGGAAGTTTTGCGGTTGTACATGTAATCCGGCGACAGAATGAATCGCTGCCACTTCAATGGCTTCATCGTAAGTGAGCTTGGGCAGCAATGGAATAATTCGATTGGCTAACATACTTTTCCCCGTCCCTGGGGGGCCAATAAATAGCATGTTATGTCCTCCGGCTGCGGCGATTTCAAGCCCGTGTTTTGCCTGATATTGGCCAATAACATCGCTCATGCATAGCGATGATTGCACCAGAGGTTCTTCTTCAATCCACTCGGGTAAGGTATCGAGTAACGGTAATTGTGCTTGGCCATGTAGGAATGCCGCCAAGTTTTGCAAGTGAGCGACAAAATAACTGTGCTTATAGCCAACCAGCTCTGCTTCATGTCTATTTTCGATGGGCATAAAAAAATGGTGCTGATCATTACGTGCCGCAATAATGGCTGGCAATAATCCACTGCAAGGTCTAATTTGCCCAGAAAGAGCCAGCTCACCAACAAACTCGCATTGGTGTAACGCTTTAGCTGGAACTTGATTTGATGCGGCGAGAATACCGACTGCAATAGGCAAATCATAGCGGCCACCTTGTTTTGGTAAATCTGCTGGGGCTAGGTTGACGGTAATTCTTTTTTGAGGGAATTCAAATCCCGCATTAATCAACGCACTTCTGACACGCTCTTTGGCTTCTTTGACAGAAGTTTCTGGCAGTCCGACTAGATTAAATGCGGGTAAACCGTTGCTTAAATGAACTTCAACAGTGACTCTTGGCGCTTCTACACCACAACTTGCTCGAGTAAATACACAGGCTATCGCCATCAACAATTCCTTTTGTTTGAATAATATACAAATGAAGAGGTGGTTACAGTTTAGCAGTGATGTTTTTTTTTGCGTGATAAAGGCTAAATAAGTGAGATAAAGTTGTGCTTGTAAGCTAGTTTAAATGACTGATGTTGAGTAGAATACCGTCGCTTTATCGTTCACAAGGACCGATTATAAATAGGTCTGTTGTCGTGAAACACTATAATGATATTCCATCACTCGTTATTTCTATCTGTATTGAATCATTAGCCTTATTAATTTGAATGTTAATAAATGGCTGAGGTCTTGCAGTTGCCCATTTTGCAACAAAGATATGTACATACATTCCTGATATTTTGGCTAGTATTCAGGTAAAGGTAAACTATGAGCCTCTCTGATAATTTATTGATCATCTTGTGCCTGATCGGCATTAGTTGTTTTTTTTCTATGTCTGAAATTGCCCTCGCGGCATCACGAAAAATGCGTTTGCAATTAATGGCTGATGAGGGCGATTTACGTGCCGCAAAAGTGCTTAAACTTCAGGCGCATCCAGGCAGTTTTTTTACCGTGGTACAAATCGGACTCAATGCGGTCGCGATTATGGGCGGTATTGTGGGTGAATCAGCCTTTAGACCTCATTTTGAACAATTACTGTTGCCTTTATTGGGCAATGAGTGGGGTTTACAGCTGAGTTTTGTTTGTTCATTTGTGACGGTCACTTCATTGTTTATTTTATTTGCTGATTTGATGCCTAAACGAATTGCTATGGTGATCCCAGAGCAAGTTGCGGTCACTTTTGTAATGCCAATTATTTTGTGCATTAAAGTATTAAAGCCGTTTGTGTGGATTTTTAATGGTTTGGCCAATGCAATTTTTAAATTGTTGCAAGTGCCTACAGCACGTAACGACCAAGTCACCCATGATGATATTTACGCCATGATGACAGCCGGTACTGAAGCTGGGGTGATGGATAAAGGCGAACAACAAATGATGGAAAACGTGTTTGAAATGCAGTCGGTGTCGGTGACCTCTGCAATGACAGCACGTGAAAGTTTAGTGTATTTTTTACTGCAAGACAGCGAAGAAGACATCAAACAGAAAATTGCTAAAAACCCGCATAACAAATTTTTAGTTTGTGATGGTCAACTGGATATGATCAAAGGTTTTGTTGATGCAAAAGAGTTACTGATTAGGGTAATTAACGGCGAGAACATCACCTTAAAAGGCAGTACGTTAGTGCATAACTGCCTCATCATTCCAGATACGTTAACCTTGTCTGAGTCGATGGAATATTTTAAGAATAATCGTTCCGACTTTGCGGTGGTGATGAACGAATATGCTTTGGTTGTTGGCATAGTTACCACCAATGATTTACAAAGTGCCGTTATGGGCGCGTGGTCATTACATGAAAGTGAAGAACAAATTGTTGCCCGTGATGGTAACTCTTGGTTAGTCGATGGGGTTACACCGATTACTGATGTCATGCGAGCATTTAATATTGAAGTGTTTCCGCATAATCAAAATTACGAAACCATTGCTGGTTTTATGATGTATATGTTGCGCAAAATCCCCAAACGTACTGACTTTGTCAATTATGCAGGTTACAAATTTGAGGTAGTCGATATTGACTCATACAAAGTCGACCAACTACTGGTTACTCGGTTAGATATTGAGATGCCGCCACTGCCTTAAGTCAATTAGCTTAAACAATCTACACGGCACCATTAAATGATGTCTAAGAACGCACTAATGATTGGATCATTGGTGCGTTTTTCTTTGCAGCAACAGCCTAATTCAAATGGCGGGATCGGGATTGGCGAAGCTAAGGTTTGGATGCGATCGCGTACCGGACTATTGTGGATCACCGCTTCTGGACTAATACCAACACCACAGCCGAGCGCGACCATAGAGACAATCGCCTCCTGACCAGAGACTTGGGCATAAATATTGGGTTTTATGCCCATTTGCTTAAACCATAAATCAATCCTTTTTCTGCCGGGACCATGGTCCGGTACGATATAGGGCAGTTTAGCCCAGTCAATTTTTGGCTGGTTTACCCATTGCTGAACTTGGCATTGTATTGTGGGCGCAATGACGGAAATCGGTACTTTATCAATCGGAGTAAAATGCAAGCTACTTGGAAACGCCTCCGGTAATGCAATAATCGCGATATCGGCGCGATTTTTTTGAATTTGGTTGACCGCATTGGCTGGATCTCCCGTGTTGAGATTGATATCGACATGGGGATGCTCACGTCTAAACCGATCTAACAGTGCCGGTAAATGGCTATAAGCTGCGGTAACTGAACAGTACAAATTAAGATTGCCATGTAAAAACTGTTGGCTTGGGTCAATTCGACTGCGCAGCTGGGTCCATTCCGATAATGTTTGCTCTGCAAAACGTTTAAATTCAACGCCTGCATGGGTAATCGTGACGCTTCGATTGTCTCGGTCAAATAATTTACTGCCCAGTTCCTCTTCTAACCGCTGCAACGCACGGCTTAAGGTTGACGGACTAACATGCGATTGCTCCGCCGTTTTGGCAAAATGCAGGCTATCGCATAAGTGTAAATACATTTTAAGTGAACGGATATCCATCACAGCACCTTCAAGCACGCATTAAGTTGAGTGTAAGTTAAATATTAGGTTAAGCATTCCATGTTGCATTAATTGCAACGTCATGTCCCGAATATATCATTTTAAGCAATCATATGCATGCGCTATAGTGACTTCAATCACAACGCTTAAGGTCGCTGACTTATAAGATGTTGAGTCCCAAATTACTAAATTTTATAGGTGGTATCAGATGGCTAACTATTTTAACTCTCTGAATTTACGTCAACAATTAGCTCAACTAGCACAATGCCGCTTTATGGACCGTACTGAATTCAGTGACGGTTGCCAATATATTAAAGATTGGAATATCGTGATTTTAGGTTGTGGCGCCCAAGGTCTTAACCAAGGTTTAAACATGCGTGACTCAGGCCTGAATATTTCTTTTGCCTTACGTCCGCAAGCTATTGCTGAAAAGCGTGCATCGTGGCAAAAAGCCACCGATAACGGCTTTAAAGTCGGCACCTTTGAAGAGCTTATTCCTGCGGCTGATTTAGTGTTAAACCTTACACCAGACAAGCAACACACTAATGTTGTAAACGCGGTTATGCCATTAATGAAGCAAGGTGCTACGTTATCTTATTCGCATGGTTTCAATATCGTTGAAGAAGGCATGCAAGTTCGTCCTGATATTACTGTGGTTATGGTTGCACCAAAATGTCCAGCGACGGAAGTTCGTGAAGAATACAAGCGTGGATTTGGTGTGCCAACATTGATTGCAGTGCATCCAGAAAATGATCCAAATGGTGATGGCTTAGCGATTGCTAAAGCTTACGCAAGTGCTACTGGTGGCGACCGCGCCGGTGTATTAATGTCATCGTTTGTGGCTGAAGTTAAGTCAGATTTGATGGGCGAGCAGACCATTTTGTGTGGCATGTTACAAACGGGTGCCATTTTAGGTTATGAGAAAATGGTCGCTGATGGTGTTGAACCTGGTTATGCCGGCAAGTTAATTCAGCAAGGTTGGGAGACTGTTACCGAAGCACTTAAGCACGGCGGCATTACCAACATGATGGATCGCTTATCAAACCCAGCTAAAATCAAAGCATTTGATATGGCTGAAGAGTTGAAAGTTATCCTTAAGCCATTATTTGAAAAGCACATGGACGACATTATCAGCGGTGAGTTTTCTCGCACTATGATGGAAGATTGGGCTAATGATGACACCAACTTGTTACGTTGGAGAGCGGAAACCAACGAAACCGCATTTGAAAATGCGCCAGTGTCAGCTGAACATATCGATGAACAAACCTATTTCGACAAAGGTATTTTCTTGGTGGCAATGATCAAAGCGGGTGTTGAACTGGCGTTTGATACCATGGTTGCCGCAGGTATTGTTGAAGAGTCGGCTTATTATGAATCGCTACATGAAACACCATTGATTGCCAACACTATTGCGCGTAAGCGTTTATATGAAATGAACGTGGTTATCTCGGATACGGCTGAATACGGTTGTTACTTATTCAACCATGCAGCAGTACCAATGTTACGTGATTATGTTAACGCTATGTCATCAGAGTACTTAGGTGCTGGGCTTAAAGACCAAGCAACAGGTGTTGATAACCTTCGCTTAATCGACGTCAATGAACAAATTCGTAATACAGAGGTTGAGTATATCGGCGCTGAGTTACGTGGTTACATGACCGATATGAAAAGTATTGTTGAAGCGAGCTAACGTATAAGGTCACTGGTGAAGTACCTGTTCAGTGTTTTTTGCAACATGTTTATGTTGTCGTTGTCGGACAGGCATCAATCGAAACGTCCTAATGTTATTGATTAGGACGCTGAAAAAACAAATTGTTAGATTGAGTTCTAATTATTTATTCGTTGAACTCATGCGTTAAGTTTTTGTTGTTGTTTGCATTGTCTCGGCAGGGAAGCTGAATTTTTTTTATAATGGCAATTTTTTAGTTGTGCTGGATAAATCTTTTATGGTATTTGTTAGTTATAGCGTAACGTTATTTGAACATAACCAAACGAATTAATACTAGAAACTTAGGATACAGTCTAAAACATGTTAAACCACACAGCCATTCTCATTCTCGAAATTATTACCGTAGTGATTATTAAGTCACAGCGGGGGTGGCGTTTTGGCAACTAGACTGACCTAAGAGTCAAACAGATTGCAAAAACCCCCGCTCCGAAAGGACCGGGGGTTTTTTAGTTTTAGGCTTAAGTAAAACCAAAGACCCAATATTACACAGTAGAGCAGCAGAACCATTGACGAAGTAGAGAGCAACATATGGAAGCAGGACAGAAAATGCGCGGCGCGGATGCAGTAATCAAAGTGCTAGCAGCACATGGTGTGACAACCGTATTTGGTTATCCTGGTGGGGCGATTATGCCAATCTATGATGCCCTTTATGGTGGTCCTGTAGAGCACTTGCTTAGCCGTCATGAACAAGGTGCCGCGTTTGCTGCCGTGGGATATGCCCGTGCTAGTGGTAAAACCGGGGTGTGCTTTGCAACATCAGGCCCAGGGGCCACTAACCTAATCACCTCACTTGCCGACGCTTTACTTGACTCGGTTCCACTAGTTGCCATAACGGGCCAAGTGTCTACTAGTGTTATCGGTACCGATGCATTCCAAGAGATAGATGTATTAGGTATGTCGTTGTCATGCACCAAACACAGTTTTATGGTCACCGACATCAATGAGCTTATTCCCACCTTATATCGCGCTTTTGAAATTGCAGCAGAAGGACGTCCTGGTCCGGTTTTAGTTGATATTCCCAAAGACATTCAACTTGCAGCATTAGAATACAAAACCCCCCTTCAAAGTGTTAATGATGAATTACAGCCTCTGGTGACTGACTTAGATGCGGCAGCGGAATTAATTAAGCACGCTAAGAAGCCTATGTTGTATGTTGGTGGTGGTGTGGGTATGGCTGGCGCAGTTGCGCAGTTGCGTCAGTTTATCGACACCACAGGCATTCCATCAGTGGCAACGTTAAAGGGTTTGGGCAGTATTGCACATGGCACTAAAGGTTATTTAGGCATGTTGGGTATGCATGGTGGCAAAGGGGCAAACCTTGCTGTGCAAGAATGTGATTTATTGATGGTAGTAGGCGCGCGTTTTGATGACCGCGTTACCGGTCGGCTTGCGAGTTTTGCCAGTAATGCCAAAGTATTGCATTTAGACATCGATGCCGCCGAAATCGGTAAGTTACGTCAAGCTGACGTGGCGATAGCTGCTGAACTTAGCATAGTGTTACCTGCATTAACGGCCGCCGTTACTGGCAAACTGGATATTGCTCAATGGCAAGCCGATGTTGAGGAGTTATCCCGTAAGCACCAATGGAATTACCAACATCCAGGTGATTTAATTTATGCGCCAGCGATGTTACGCCGTTTAGCTAATAAACTACCAGAAGACAGTGTTGTTGCTTGTGATGTCGGCCAGCATCAAATGTGGGTCGCGCAGCACATGTGGTTCCGCCGTCCTGAGGATCATTTATCCAGCGCTGGCTTAGGCACTATGGGTTTCGGCTTACCTGCCGCTATTGGCGCACAAGTTGCCCGACCTGATGCGACAGTGGTCACGGTCTCTGGTGATGGTTCGTTTATGATGAATGTTCAAGAATTGACCACCATTAAGCGTCGTAAATTGCCGGTAAAAATCTTACTGATTGATAATCAAAAACTGGGTATGGTTAAGCAATGGCAACAGTTATTTTTTGAAGAACGTTACAGTGAAACAGATTTATCTGACAATCCTAACTTTGTCCTGATGGCATCGGCGTTTGATATTCCAGGTCGAACGATAACGCGAGCGGATCAAGTCGAACAAGGGTTAGATGATATGTTGAATAGTAGCGGTCCTTTTATGTTACATGTGTCGATTGATGATGCTTTTAATGTATGGCCTCTAGTGCCACCGGGTGCGAGTAATAGTGAAATGATGGATCAAATGGAGAAGCAAACATGATGCATGCATTAGAAATAACCGTTCAACAACGTCCCGAAGTACTGGAACGCGTTCTACGTGTTACTCGCCATCGTGGTTTTAAAGTCACCCAAATGCAGGTTCGCATTAATGAAGACGCCAGTATGGCGGTCGACTTATGGGTTGAGGCCGAACGTGCCATTGAATTGCTCAGCAACCAGTTAGATAAATTAATTGATGTCACGCACTGTAAAGTGCTATCGGCGGCACCATTAAACCAAGTCGCCAACGGCTAGAGTTTACGATTAAATCCAGCACGATTTAGTTAGAGACTATTTAGTTAGAGATTGTGTAGTTAGAGATTATTTTAGTCGTTATAAGGTGAATAAACCGATAACGCGATCCACATTAAACAAGGATATTAGCAATGCCAAAATTACGTTCAGCAACCAGCACCGAAGGCCGCAACATGGCAGGCGCCCGCGCACTATGGCGTGCCACTGGCGTGAAAGAAAATGATTTTGGTAAACCAATCATCGCGATAGCCAATTCGTTCACTCAGTTTGTACCTGGGCATGTGCATTTAAAGAATATGGGATCATTGGTTGCAGGTGCCATTGAAGAAGCAGGTGGCATTGCCAAAGAATTTAATACCATTGCCGTAGATGACGGTATTGCTATGGGCCATGGCGGCATGCTGTATAGCTTACCGTCACGCGAGTTAATTGCAGACAGTGTTGAATACATGGTGAATGCGCATTGTGCAGATGCATTAGTGTGTATTTCTAACTGCGACAAAATTACTCCTGGCATGTTAATGGCAGCGCTACGGTTAAATATTCCGGTGGTATTTGTATCCGGTGGACCAATGGAAGCGGGTAAAACCAAGCTATCTGATCAAATTATTAAGCTTGATTTAGTTGATGCCATGATCGCCGGTGCAGACTCTAATGTCAGTGACGAAGACAGTAAGCAAATCGAACGCAGTGCTTGCCCTACTTGTGGCTCATGCTCGGGCATGTTTACTGCTAATTCGATGAACTGTTTAACCGAAGCCTTAGGCTTATCGTTACCGGGTAACGGTTCCATGCTCGCAACTCATGAAGACCGTCGTGAATTATTTTTAGAAGCGGGTCGTCGCGTGATGATGTTGGCTGAACGTTATTACAAGCATGACGATGAAACGGCATTGCCACGTAATATTGCGTCATTTAAATCATTTGAAAATGCCATGGTACTTGATGTTGCCATGGGCGGTTCATCTAATACAGTGTTGCATTTAGTGGCTGCCGCGCAAGAGGCGGAAATTGACTTTACTATGGCCGATATTGATCGCATATCGCGCTTAGTGCCTCATCTATGTAAAGTTGCACCATCAACGCCTAAATATCATATGGAAGATGTTCACCGTGCTGGTGGGGTGATGGGTATTTTAGGCGAGTTAGATAGAGCAGGTTTAATCCATAACGATGTACCGCATGTGGCCGCAGACAATGGCGGCGATTTAAAATCAGTTTTAGCTAAATACGACATTAAACAAACTAACGACCCAGCTGTGATCCGCTTTTTTAGTGCCGGCCCTGCTGGTATTCCAACCACTAAAGCATTTAGCCAAAATTGCCGTTGGGACAGTGTTGATGACGACCGTGAAAATGGTTGTATTCGCTCGCGTGAGTTTGCCTTTAGTCAAGAAGGTGGCTTAGCGGTATTGTCAGGTAATGTGGCCGTTGATGGCTGTATTGTCAAAACGGCAGGGGTTGATGAGTCTAATTTAACTTTTGTTGGTAGTGCTCGCGTGTACGAAAGCCAAGATGATGCGGTAGCCGGTATTTTAGGCGGCGAAGTGGTTGAAGGTGATGTGGTTGTTATTCGCTACGAAGGCCCAAAAGGTGGCCCTGGTATGCAAGAAATGCTGTATCCAACAACCTATTTGAAATCGCGTGGGTTAGGCGCTAAATGTGCGTTAATTACCGATGGTCGTTTTTCGGGTGGTACTTCTGGTTTGTCTATTGGCCATGTGTCACCAGAAGCAGCATCAGGTGGCACTATTGCACTGATCGAAAACGGCGATCAAATTGCGATCGATATTCCCAAGCGCAGCATTCAATTAAATGTTAGTGAAGCAGAGCTGACTCAGCGTCGCACAGCCATGGATGCTAAAGGCCCGTTAGGTTGGAAGCCGGTGTCTCGTGAGCGTTATGTGTCATTAGCCCTTAAAGCTTATGCATTATTGGCAACCAGTGCTGATAAAGGTGCTGTACGCGATCGCACTAAGCTGGAGGGGTAATATGTTGGCTTTGGCGTCTCAAACTCAATTAGATTTAGCGCATTATTATTTACAGAAAATTTTGCTATCGTCTGTGTATGATGTGGCTAAAGTGACGCCATTGTCGAGCATGAATAAATTGTCTGCTCGCTTTGGTTGTCAGGTGTATTTAAAGCGTGAAGATATGCAACCTGTGCATTCATTTAAAATACGTGGTGCCTACAACCGTATAGCAGCGTTAACTCAAGATGAGTGTGATAGAGGTGTGGTGTGTGCATCGGCGGGCAATCACGCTCAAGGGGTAGCGATGTCTGCTGCCAGTCGCGGTATTGATGCCGTAATTGTAATGCCTAGTACCACGCCAGATATTAAGATTGATGCTGTGAAACGCTTAGGTGGCAATGTGGTGCTTCATGGGCAGGCGTTTGATCAAGCCAATGACTATGCAAAGAATCTGTCGGTAACAGAAGGGCGTGTTTATATCGCTCCTTTTGATGATGAAGCGGTTATTGCGGGGCAAGGCACTATTGCGCAAGAAATGGTCCAGCAGCAACGCGATATCGAAATCGTGTTTGTGCCCGTTGGCGGTGGTGGCTTAATTGCCGGTATTGCGGCTTATTATAAAGCGGTAATGCCACAAGTGAGGATCATTGGAGTCGAACCCGAAGATGCAGCATGTTTAAAGGCGGCATTAGAAGCCGATGAACCAGTGACACTGGCTCAAGTCGGTTTGTTTGCTGACGGCGTAGCGGTTAAACGCATTGGTACAGAGCCATTTCGCTTAGCGCGTGAATACGTTGATGAAGTGGTTACTGTTACTTCTGATGAAATTTGTGCGGCAGTAAAAGATATTTTTGAAGATACCCGAGCGATAGCTGAACCTGCAGGGGCCTTGTCGATTGCTGGGCTTAAAAAATACATGGCCCAACAAGGTGACTCCATTAATGCACCGAAAAAAGTCGCGGCAATATTGAGTGGCGCCAATGTGAATTTTCATAGTTTACGTTATGTGTCTGAACGCTGTGAATTAGCTGAGCAAAAAGAAGCGGTACTAGCGGTAAAAATCCCTGAAAAGCCTGGCAGCTTTTTACGTTTTTGCGAGTTACTCGATAAACGGGTGATGACCGAATTTAACTATCGCTTTAGTAGCCGTGACATTGCGGTGGTATTTGCCGGCATTCGTCTTACCGGTGGCCAAGCAGAGCTAAGCGAAATTATCGCTAAACTTGAGTCTGAAGGCTTTGAAGTTCAAGATTTATCCCAAGATGAAACCGCTAAATTACATGTGCGTTATATGGTCGGTGGTCACCCACTTGAGCCACTAGAAGAGCGCTTGTTTAGTTTTGAATTTCCTGAGCATCCAGGGGCATTGTTGAAGTTTTTAACCACTTTACAGAGTAAATGGAATATCAGTTTATTTCATTACCGCAACCATGGGGCAGCCTTTGGCAGGGTGTTAACTGGGTTTGAAGTTCCGGCTAAAGACGACGTGGCATTTGCACAGTTTTTAACGGAGTTAGGTTTCGTTTATCAAGAAGAAACCCACAGTCCGGCATATCAGTTATTTTTATATAGCGCTAAAGCAAAATCGTAAGCCATTTTTAACTAACCTGATCTCGGGATAAGAGACCAAGATATGATAATAAAGATCATAAACTTAGACGTTTATCACTATCAAACTTGTCATTTGTTTTACTAACAAGGCGAATAGACGCGTCAATAGCGGGTCTATTGCAAATTAATTCAACACCGTTAGCAAGGCAAAGGGCTGTTTGAGAGGCGTTTGTTATCCCTAGTTCAGGTTAACGACCATTCTGAGGTGATTTAGTGCTTCAATGTGGTATTGTCAGTTTGCCTAAAACGAAAAAATATTCGTAGGTTTGTAGAAACTATTACCAACGACCACTAATAAATTGATGTTAATGTATTTTGCAGCAACTGATTGGTATAGTTTGCTTTATATGTAGGGTAAATTTTTCCAGATTCATACTGAATTATGAATTTCGACCTCATTTTAAGGAGACATTGATGTTACCCGTACCAACAATTCCAGCTTTTATGCCACCGCGCCGAATCTTAATGGGTCCAGGCCCATCTGATGTGTATCCCGAAGTGCTTGCGGCACAATCAAGGCCGACTATTGGCCACCTTGACCCATTATTTGTTGGCATGATGGATGAGCTAAAAAGCTTAATTCAATATGCTTTTCAAACTAAAAACGAAATGACCTTAGCGGTATCTGCCCCAGGCAGTGCTGGTATGGAAACCTGTTTTGTCAATTTAGTTGAACCAGGTGAAAAGGTAATCGTGTGTCGTAATGGGGTGTTTGGTGAGCGCATGCGCCAAAACGTTGAGCGTGTTGGTGGTGTTGCTGTTGTGGTCGACAATGAATGGGGCGAACCCGTATGCCCAGATAAAGTTGAAGCTGCACTTGTCGCGCATCCTGATGCCAAATTTTTAGCCTTTGTACATGCAGAAACCTCAACGGGTGCGCTGTCGGATGCCAAAACATTGTGCACCTTGGCGCAATTACATGACTGTATCAGTATTGTTGATGCGGTGACCTCATTGGGTGGCGTTGAATTGCTGGTGGATGAGTGGGGCATTGATGCCATTTATTCAGGCAGCCAAAAGTGCTTATCTTGTGTGCCCGGTTTATCTCCGGTGTCATTTTCGCCTAAAGCCGTTGCTAAACTAAAAGCTCGTACCACCCAGGTGCAGAGTTGGTTTTTAGATCAAACCTTAGTGATGGGTTATTGGGGCAACGGCGCTGGTGCTAAGCGCAGCTATCATCATACTGCACCCGTTAATGCATTATATTCCCTCCATGAGTCTTTACGTTTGTTAGCCAATGAAGGGCTCGAAAATGCCTGGGCAAGACACCGTAAAATGCATCAATTATTACGCGATGGATTAACCAAGCTTGGATTGAAATTTGTGGTTAAAGAAGCGTCTCGTTTACCGCAACTTAATACCGTTTATATTCCAGATGGTGTTGATGATGCTGCAGTGCGTAAGCATTTATTGGAAGAATATAATTTAGAAATTGGTGCAGGCTTAGGTGCTTTAGCGGGTAAAGCATGGCGCATCGGCTTAATGGGCTATGGTGCCCGTCGCGAAAACGTCGCCCTTTGCTTATATGCATTAGCAGAGTCTCTTAACCAGAACTGAGGTTAACAAGCTTAGTAGGTGTAAAAAAATGACGCTAAATAGCGTCATTTTTTATGTCTGTAAATGAGTTAAAACGATTACAGAGTCAGTAATATCAATCGTTATTCCGAATTTAGGTTAGTTACTCGGCAAACTTTTTTTCTAACTCATTCACTTGCGCTTGTAATGCTTCAAGCTTCTCGCGGGTTTTAAGCAACACATGTTGCTGAACCTCAAACTCTTCGCGCGATACCACGTCCAGTTTCATCAATTGGTTTTGTAATATCTGCTTGCTGCGTTCTTCAAACTCACCGGCAAATTGCTTAACACCGCTGGGTAAGTTATCGCTAAGTTGTTTCGCGAGCTCTTCTATTTTCTTTGGATTAATCATGATGATTCCCTACTGAGACATTGATTTAATTGTAACCGAGGTAAGCGCTTTTCCAAACACTAAGTGTGATTTTTCGTTAACCGTCATCAGTTGATTCTGCTATGATCCGCCTTCGTTTAAGGCTAAGCAAGGTGTAATGATTAATGAAACTCAATCCAGGGCAAAATGAAGCCGTACATTATGTATCGGGTCCATGCTTAGTGCTCGCTGGCGCGGGGAGTGGTAAAACACGTGTAATCATTAATAAAATTGCTTACTTAGTTGAAAAGTGTGGCTATAAAGCCCGTAATATTGCCGCAGTAACCTTTACCAACAAAGCCGCGCGTGAAATGAAAGAACGTGTTGCTCAGTCGATGGGGCGCAAAGAAGCGCGCGGATTATGGATTTCTACTTTTCACACCTTAGGGCTCGAAATCATTAAGCGCGAGCATAAAGTGCTTGGGCTTAAAGCGGGTTTTTCATTGTTTGATGACCAAGACACTTTCGCGTTATTAAAAGAACTGACCGAAGATGAGTTAGATGATGATAAAGACCTGATCAAATCTTTGGCATCAGCGATATCGAATTGGAAAGGGGGATTAGTGATCCCTCAGCAAGCAAAAAGTATGGCAAAAGACGAGCAAAGCCAATTATTTGCCATGTTATATGCCAGGTATGCTCAGCATATGAAATCTTATAATGCGCTCGATTTTGATGACCTAATCTTAATTCCAACCTTATTATTGCGGATGAATGAAGAAGTCCGCACCCGTTGGCAGACTAAAATTCAATATTTGCTGGTGGATGAGTATCAAGATACCAATACCAGCCAATATGAGTTAGTTAAATTACTGGTGGGCGAGCGAGCACGTTTTACGGTAGTAGGTGATGATGATCAATCTATTTATTCTTGGCGTGGTGCAAAGCCACAGAACCTGGTGTTATTAGGGACTGACTTCCCAAGACTTAAACTCATAAAGTTAGAGCAAAACTATCGTTCAAGCCAACGTATTCTTCGGGCAGCCAATATTTTGATTGCTAACAACCCTCATGTGTACGACAAAGCGTTATTCAGTGAGTTAGCTTACGGTGAGCCCTTAAGAGTATTAATTGCCGCTAACGAAGAGCAGGAAGCTGAACGAGTGGTTGCCGAGATCATTCGGCATAAGTTTGTTGGGCGGACTAAGTTCGGTGATTACGCCATTTTATACCGAGGTAATCATCAGTCTCGTTTACTCGAACGATCGCTTATGACCAACCGTATTCCTTATAAGCTTAGTGGTGGTACTTCATTTTTTTCTCGTGCAGAAATTAAAGATATCATGGGATATTTACGTTTAGTGGTGAACCCTGACGATGACAATGCTTTTTTACGGGTGGTTAACTTACCTAAGCGTGGTATCGGCCCTGCATCGCTGGAGCGTTTAGGTAATTTTGCCAATCAAAAGCATATATCATTATTTGAAGCTATTTTTGATGTTGAACTCAACCATCACTTAGCACCAGCTGCGGTTAACTCCTTGTATCAATTTGGTAAATTTATTGTTGAGACTGGTGAAGTTGCCACGCGTGGTGAGCCTGTCGAAGCGATTAAACAGCTTATTCGTAAAATAAATTACGAAGATTACTTATACGAAACGAGTACCAGCGCTAAAGCGGCTGAAATGAGGATGAAGAATATTTCGGAATTATACCGCTGGGTTACCGAAATGCTCGAAGGTGATGAGTTAGATGAACCGATGACGTTACCAGAAGTAGTTACTCGATTAACCCTGCGCGACATGATGGAACGCAACAGCGAGGATGAAGGTGGCGATCAAGTTCAGTTAATGACGTTACATGCCTCTAAAGGACTGGAATATCCTTTTGTATTTATGGTGGGCGTTGAAGAGCGCATTTTGCCGCATCAGTCGAGTATTGACGAAGATAATGTCGATGAAGAACGCCGTCTGGCTTATGTGGGTATTACCCGTGCACAACGTGAATTGTGGTTTGTAATATGCCGTGAACGTCGCCAATTTGGTGAAACAATGCGATGTGAACCGAGCCGTTTTTTACTTGAGTTACCGCAAGATGACTTAATTTGGGAAAACCGTAAGCCTGTTCAAACAGAAGAGCAGCGTGTCGAAACCAGCAAAAGTCACATCGCCAACATACGCGATATGTTTAAAAAATAGTGCTAATTGGGTTGGACTTATTGATTAGGCACAGGCCTTATGTGGCTTTTTTTTTTCATTAAAAAGTTTACTGATCGCTCGTCCTTGACCACGCACATAACCCAGTTCTAAAAACTGCCTTACTTGTTGTTGTGTGTCTACTGTGGTGGCGTACATATCGAAATTAAGTGTTTGTGCCGTCAGTTGGTAAGCTTTGACTAATTGTAACTGTTTGTCATTGAGTAAATGCTTACTGATGTCATCATCTAACTTTAATGCCTTAATCGGTAAAAAGCTCAGGCAACTGAGTGAACTGTAACCTGTGCCATAGCCATCGATCCCGATTTGCACGCCTAGTTGCGAGATGAGCTCGAAACCATTGATGTGGTTTTCGGTGTCTTGCACTAGTGCTTTTTCGTTAAAGAATAATATTAATTTCTCAAGATTGATGTTGCTACTTTTAATCGTTTGCTTGAGATTGCGTAATACGAATTTATTTTTGATGTGCTGGCTGCTAATGGATAGATGTAAGTATACTGACGGTCCATATTTTTGTTTAAGAAATTGATACTGTTCACTTAAGTGAGAAAAAATATAACCGTCGATATTAAGTGTGAGCTGGTATTGTGCGGCAAGACTTTTCATTTTGCCATGTTCAATTATGCCTTGTTTGGGATGGTGCCACTCAACGTGAGGTTCAATAGCAATTATTTCACCATTAGTAAAATCGACCACTTCAACGTAGTTAATTTCAAATTCTTGTTGGTCTAGGGCGTTTTTAAAATCAATTTCCAATTCATGTTGTAGCTTAGATTGTGCGCTGAGCTTGTCGTCAAAAATAACATAACAACCCTTACCATTAGCTTTAGCCTGATACATAGCAGCGTCAGCATCACGAAGTAGTGACTCGCTGGTGACTAATTTATTACGTCCACTAAATGCAATTCCGATACTGGCACCTGAGATGAACTCTTGTTTGGCTAGCTGATAGGGCATCGACAACGCTTGTAAAATACGATCACTGACCTCGATAGCATCTTCCGTGGCATTAATAGAATCCAGCAAAATAACAAATTCATCACCGCCCATTCTTGCTAGAGTGTCATTTTCACGTACACATGACTTGATACGTTGTGCGGTTTCAATTAAAAAGCGATCGCCTTCGAGATGACCAAAAGAATCATTGATCACTTTAAAGCGGTCGAGATCGATAAATAATAATGCAAACTGATCTAATCCATGCCGGCGCAAGTGTTTTAATGCTTGTGATAATCGTTCCATTAAATAGCTGCGATTGGGTAACCCTGTCAGTCCATCATGCTGAGCATCGTGTAAGAGTTGATCTTCAATCTTTCGGCGCTGATTAATTTCTTGTTGAAGATTACTGTTCAGTTCAGCGAGTGCTCGAGTGCGTTTAACGACTTTATCTTCTAACTGCTCATGGCTATTTTTCAGTGACTCAGCCGCCAATTTACGTTCAATAGCATTGGCCATATGTTGAGACACAAACGTCAGCAACTCTAAATCTTTCAATTGATAAATATGAGCGTCACCCAAGCTATAAATCGTTAATGCGCCAGCGACATCGCCATTAATGATCAGCGGAATGCCTATCCATTGATGCATTCTATCGGTTTTGTTTAATTCTGGTGATTTTGCGTAAATCTCACCATTAGCAACCATGTCAGCGATATCTTTAGATGATAATAACCGCGGTAATTTATGTTCTAGGATGTATTCTGTTAGCCCATCCTGCATAGGACGAGAGGCTGGATATTCGGTTGTCATTTGCGAAACATAGAAAGGAAATGACAACATATTGTTATCGTTTATCAATGAGATAAAACAGTTATCAGCCGGTATTAATTGACTCATAATAGTATGAAGTCGTAAATAAAAGTCTTGTTGGAGTACATTTGATGCAGATAAATCGGCAATTTCGAATAAGGCTTTTTGTAATTTTTCGGCTTTAACTCGTTCCGTTATCTCTTTTTTGACTTTTTCATAAGCTTGGCTGAGTTCTTTGGTGCGTTCAACAATGGCTTGTTCTAGTTGTTCATGATGCTCAAGCCGTTCCATTACCCCAGAAATATGATGGCAAATGAAACCCATTAATTCTAATTCAAGTTCACCGTAGGTATTGGCTTCGTTATAGCTTTGTACAACAAGTACACCACTGACGACATCTTGGTTCTTGATGGGTACGCCAAGCCATTGGTGACTTGGAGAGCCAAGGCTTTTAATATCGCCACTGGCGATCAATTCATTAAACTTATTATCGTCGCATAACAAAGGTGTGCCATTACGGAGCACATAACCTGTTAAACCACTATTAAGTAATGCTGATATTTCCTGGTCTGGGTAGAGTTCCGTTGGGTGAGAATCTTGTTGGTCGGCAAAAAAAGGTAAACTTGTCAGTCCGGTTTTTTGGTCTTGAGATGCAATAAAAAAGTTTTCTGCAGGGATAAGTTGCTGCAGATGTAAGTGTACTCGTTGATAAAAATCATCAAGTGAAGTGACCTGGGTCGCAATATTAGAAATACCCAGTAAAGCGTTCTGAATAGTCTCAGAACGTTTATATTTTTTAGCCAAACGCTTTAAGCGAGCGATCCTTTTTTGCAGATGCTCGACTCGTGGAGAGGCTATTGAGTGACTTATTGCAGTATCCATACCCTTGTTGACCGTTATCCTATTAATTATGTGAACAAATTATTGTTGAACAATCATTATAATTACCATAAATACAAATGTGATCCAAGCTAAATTAATGTCAGTATAAAGTTAATAACTCTCGTAAATGAGTGCGAATAAGTAAGAAGTGAGCAAATAGTTAGCGTAAATGAGTCAAAAGTTAATCAGTCAGTTAAAAAAAGCAAATCAGGGCTAGACGTGACGGTGTTTTATCCCTAATATATGCGTCGCTAACCAAGGCGAGCGCCCATAGCTCAGCTGGATAGAGCGTACCCCTCCGGAGGGTAAGGCCGAAGGTTCGAATCCTTCTGGGCGCACCATTCGGCATGTACTGTTTCTGTCGTATTGGTTAGTAGAATTGAAAGTCAGTGGTGATTGTAGCTCAGTTGGTAGAGTCCCGGATTGTGATTCCGGTTGTCGTGGGTTCGAGCCCCATCAGTCACCCCATTCAATTTGTCGTTTTATATAGTTTTATTTTCGGTGATTAGCGCAGCCCGGTAGCGCATCTCGTTTGGGACGAGAGGGTCAGAGGTTCGAATCCTCTATCACCGACCACATTCCCGCTTTCTTATAGCGAATTTAGCCTCAAAGTTAAATAAATATCAGACTTGTTTTCAAGTAAAAATCTCGGTGATTAGCGCAGCCCGGTAGCGCATCTCGTTTGGGACGAGAGGGTCAGAGGTTCGAATCCTCTATCACCGACCAAATTCCCGCTTTCTCATAGCGAATTTAGCCTCAAAGTTAAATAAATATCAGACTTGTTTTCAAGTAAAAATCTCGGTGATTAGCGCAGCCCGGTAGCGCATCTCGTTTGGGACGAGAGGGTCAGAGGTTCGAATCCTCTATCACCGACCAATTTAGTAAGCCCGTAACGTTTTCAAAGCGTTACGGGCTTTCTGCTTTTAAGATTACCCTCTACCGTCAACAGCTTGTATTGCATTACTTCTTCTTATTAATCCTATCGCTTTTACTAAATTATTTACTATTTCATGATTAAACTCCTTTTTATAAGTAAAAATACCTTAGCCATAAACCGCTCCTGTGCATATCCTGTGCTCAGAGAACGAAAAATAACGCAAATGGGTGCTAATGAAAGTTAACGCTTTGGCTATGTGTCAGCATCGACAGTTGCAGATTAGTTGCAGTTAATTTTGGGAGTTTACGGTCTGGTTTAAGGCGTTTTTTGAGTTGAGGGTTTTATAGCTTTTTGTTCAGGTGTTCATCTGTCAGTCACTTTTAAAAAAAGGACTTAATAGAGTTGTTGCCCATTATTAGATGAGCAGACTATTTCAATTAATGTTTACGGCCATGGTAAACAGCTGTTATTAGACTGAGATGGCTTTCTCGGCCAATGCCTATAAAGAAAGAGATAGTTCATGTGAACTATCTCTTTTTTATTTTTATTTAAGTATTCACTTCCACAAGCTCCTTAATCAAGTTCCTCACTAATTGACTCACGCAGATGTCTTTATCACGAGCATACGCTTTCAATAATTTAGACTCCTTTGGGTTCAAGTAAAAGGTATGGCGTTGTTTGGGTGCTAGTGCTTTAGGTCTGCCGCCGATGGAATCTTCTAAACTTTTTAATGTTTGTAGTTTCATGCTGGAAGCCCTAACTCAATAATTGCATTGTAAACGTCCTCATGAGCTAATCGTGATTTGTTTAATTGCCACTCTCCATGTTGATTGTGGATCTGTTTAAACCAGTCAGTTCCATCTTTTGCTACTCGAGCAAAGAGCGTTGTGGTTCTGATTGCAAATATAGGTAACTCTCCGAGGCTTTCAGTTAGATAGGTAACAGCTTCATCGAATTCTTTTTGTTTAGTGAAATGGTTGATCACAATCGCAATGGGTTTATTCATTGGCTTAATGAGCAGAACCGTTTTTATTGTCGCTTCTAAACTTCTTCTATCAGTAAAGGTGGGGATAACAATCACATCAGCAACTTGCGTCGCTTGAACCGCTTTAGGATCAAGGTGAGTTGACATAGCTCCAAAATCAAATACTACGCGGTCAAGAGAGAGTAAGCCCTTAGGGATTTTACGCTTTGTATAGTCTATTTGAATCGCATTGGTGCTGGTGGTGATTAAGTCATTAGTGACATAATCTGCATCGATTTCAGCGGCTAAATTAATGGCTAGTGCAGATTTACCTACACCCCCTTTATAACTTATAAATAGTATTTTAATGGCTAAATCTTCCATCATTATTTTCCTTAGTAATTTATTAGCCTAAGCGAAGATATTTCACTTATTCTGGGCTAATTACTTGTTCATAAAAAAAGGGCGACAAAAGCACTTTTTTATCCCCCCATTAGTACTAATGGGGGGATTTAACAAAAATTGAGATAGCCGTAATTACTCAGCAAATAAATAGATATTAAGTTAGTAGATAGATTCTATTGAGGACTTAGTATGTTAAAGAAATTCAAATTCACAGATAAGGCCATCAAAGCCTTACCAGATAACCCTCGCACTTCTAATTCGACTGAATTAGAAGTGACTGATACCGTAACTCAAGGGCTTAAATGCCTGGTAGGTAAAACTGGTAGCAAACGGTTCCTCTTTCGCTATACCTACAACGGTCGTAAGCAGAGTATTAGTTTGGGTCGTTTAGGTGATATTAATGTTGCGGTAGCGCGGCAGATAGCGCAAAAGCATCGAGTTAGTTTAGGCGAAGGGGTTAACCCAAAGGCCGAACGCGATAGCACGGCTCACTTAACTGTTAATGAGTTTTTTACTGAGCATTACCTACCCAGCATAAAGAAACGTAAAAAAACATGGCGAGATGACCAATATAGGTATGATGTAATGATCGCCCCTCGGCTTGGTAATCTTTTCTATCGAGATTTACGCACCATAGATGTTCAGCAGCTTCACCTTGCTCTAGCAGACCAAGTCAACAAGTACGGTACTCCCTATGCTCCTGCAACCTGTAATCAAGCATTGATGTTAATGAAATCTATGACAAAGTATTCTGTCAACTTAGGTGTTATTGATGATGACGTTTGTTTGCCTGTAAAACTTTTTAGATTGAATAATGCTCGAACACGATTTTTAAATGTTTATGAAGTAAAACGACTACTGACTGCTTGTCGAGAATATTCCAATAAAACGCTTGCGGGTTACATTGCAATATTAGCCTTAACGGGTTTACGTTGTGGCGAAGTCGCGAATATAAAAGTTAAAGATATTGATGTGTCCAAGCGCGTGATACATATCCCCATCACAAAGAACGGCAAGGCCCGCAGTATTTACTTAACTGATGCCATGTTGTCGTTTATTGCTCATATACCCCTCACCGCTGATAACCCTTATCTATTTGCAGGAAAAGCAAAAGGAAAGCCGTTAGGGAGTGCGAGGAAAACCTTTATCAAATTGCTTAAGAAAGCTCAGATCAACCCTGATGGTGTGTGCTTGCATACTTTACGTCACTCAGCGGCATCGAATCTTGTTAGTGCTGGCGTTTCATTGCGTTTAGTGCAAGAGCAGTTGCAACATAAATCGATTCTTTCGACTCAACGGTATGCAAAATTAACCACGGAATCCATGCGAAAAACCAGTGAGAAGCTATCTGAGTTGTTTAGCTAATTCGCTGTCTATAAAAAACCACTCTAAAGCCCATTCATCTATACCTATTAAGGTTGTGATGAATGGGCTTTTTTCATTTAGGAGAATGGACCATGCAAATACTTCATTATTTACCTACCCAGCAACAATTAGCATTAAATCCTGTCGTGGCTCAATGCGTTGTTGATTTATTGCTAGAGCCCTTTGGCTCTCGAGTACAAGCGATTGAATTTTGGCGTGACTACACATCAACGATTGTCGTGTTTGATCCCGATGATGATGCCCATAAATCATTAGCCTGTCTTGATGATGTCACTCGCTATTTTATCGAACGTTCAGAACACCTGCCGGAGTTTATCGAGAGCCTGCCAGATGGCTACCAACTGTCATTAACGATTACCGATGATGAAGGCCGAGGTTTGTATCTAATAAAGCCTACTGATATGGACTTGAGCAAGACTAATGACTAATAACCCTTTAGTACGGATCAGTTGTCATACAGGTTTACCTTTAATTCTTCGGCCTAAGCGCCGTATTTATAACTACAAATAACCCATTAATCCGATTAAAAAACAGGAAATAAATCATGAATACGAAAACAGTAAAGCCCCCTAAAGGTGGCACAGGTGAAAACGTCAATACCGATGCAAAAATTGGTAATGTTACGGGTAATAAAGAAGTGGCAAGCCCCAAAAATAAGATAGATGGAGCTAGCCTAAAAGCAGCAGAAAGTACTGTTGATGTAGATATGCAGTACAAAACAATACTTGTTGGTCTAGCCCCAAAATTATCACCTAAATCTACTGGTCTTATTGGCTATGAGGTGGCGTTGAATGAAGATGATCAGAGCCTGTATATTCGTCTAACAAGTAATGATTCTGGTGGTTTATTTAGTAAAGAGTGGGTTGGTTTAGACAAAATATATATGCTCCTTGAGGGGCTTGCTGGTAAGAAGCCATTTAGATCCTCTACGTTTAAAACTGTCATCAAAGGTGGCTCGGCTAACAATGTAAGCTTCTTGTCAGCGGTTTTGCGTTGCGAAGGGATCGCCTTAATAGTGCAATCCAATAGAAACCAGTTCCTGCATGTAGTTCACACTGATTGGGCTAAACACAGAGATGATTTGTCTAAGTTAACGCCATTGCCAACGGTCTCTCAAAAATAACATCCCCCAAATAATCAGCGTTCATACGCGACGTTAACGCTAACTCCCCTACACAAACTCAAATTAGGAAAACATAATGAAACTGACTTTTAATCCAAGCCAGTGCTTTCGTGTGCCCGAAGCGCTTTACAGCATATTCAACAACGAACTATCCAAGGTAACGGTTCTGCAGGAAGAGATAACAGGTATAACCTTTAATTTTAGAGATCCTGGTTACTCAGCAGATGATGGCGGTTACCACCCCGTGGAAATTCGCGTCATCAAATCCACCAGCAACAATGGTCATTGGGGTTTTGAATATATCACCGACTTTAGCTTTCAAGGTCAACCTTATCCTGAGCTAGTTAAAGAGATCGATGTATGTTTTATCACTCAGCAGGTTTATACCTTGTACGGTGGTTATTTAGAAAAAGAAGATGGAAATGAGCTTATCGAACTATTACTGACTAACTTCATCAGCTATGTAGAGATGGAAATATTCAGCGTAAAAATTTCGTTTGATTGAGCAGAAGTGCCTTTTATAGACAGGGGTAAGTTTAAGAAAAATCAGAGTCAAAAAATGTCAGTCATTACACCAAGGAAGTAGTGGTGTGATGACTTGCTTACCTCAAGTCAATCTAACTGAAAGCCGGATTAATCATTCGGCGAGCAGTATAACAGCGGAGAAATGGACAATGAGCAACACAAATTCAGACAATGGTGTGCTTTCAAATGGCGCTGTAAAAGGTGCAACCACAGGTATTTTAATTGGCGCAAGATTTGGCCCACAGGGTATGGCTGTTGGGGCTATTATTGGTGGTGTTGTTGGGTTTGTTATGGATGATTAATCATTAATTTAAAAAATGGGCAGGTAGGGCGAGCTCATTTTTTTTTCAGTGCGCTAAAAAATAGAATTTTAATAGCTTGGACTGTGCTGGCTATCCCATATTTTTTTACCTCTTGTACGCAAATAGAGGATAGTGCGAAGTGGGAATTCTATGATTAGTTAATTTAATCATGAAGTTAATACAGTATGTAATTTCTCTATTGGGGGATAGAGAATAATTACATTCGAAGAAGTGATAAACGGCAATTGAAAAAATAACACTCTCCCAGCTTGAGCAGTCCTGGTTGGCAAACCACCACAGGTGGCGAGCGAGAAGTTCAAAAGTCTCTTCGAAAAGCTTTGCTTAAGTACAAGCTGCATACCGATCAAGTGCTGTTTGATAGAGCTTACGGGTACATAAAGGAATATTACTAACCTATTTGATAGCCACCCTAATTTCTAATTGAAATTGGGGTGATTTTGTTGGATATAGAATAGTTGTTTAGTTCGCTTTATTTTGAGTAAAGTAGTTAAAAACAATTGGTTACTAGGAAGTATGATTTACTCGTAGGGGATAACACTAATTCATCTGTATTTGTTAGTTCTGAATGTTAATTATGTATTCGGATTTATCAAAGTGGATTTTATCATCGGCACTTAGGTCAGATAATGAGTTTAGGTAATATACCCATAGGGTTAAGTGCTCTTTAAGCTTATCTTCATCAAGTTTTTCATAGCTAGCTATTTCGAGAGGTGTTGCTTTTAGTGCTGTTTTCGCAGGGTTTGTTTGGAAATCGTCCGGTATATCGTGACCGAAATTGTTCAGCGTCGTACTGCTTGCATAGCCAAAGTTATTATTTTTTGTTTTTATTTGGTCTCTTTTAATGCCTTGTTTTACATATGGAATATCAATTTTGTTGTCGATGGCGCTTATAGTTACACGATTACTCTTTTTAACGACCTCTATTGAGTAAGTCAATTGTTCGTCTGTCTTCAACCATTTATCCAGTAATTTGGTGAAATTCATACCGCTATTATTACATCGACACCATAGCAATAACCTTTTAGCGAAGGGATCTCCTGCGTAAGTAGGCTTATTTTCTTTGTATGCGAGGGCAATTAATGAAATCGTTAATGAGCCTATTTGGAAGGTTGGCTGAGTGGGTATGGTGTTGCGTTTATTGAGTGCCAGAGATATGTATGCTGATTTATCTGGTATTGACTGTAGATGACTGCTTTTTATTGTATTTAACCTATTAATTATCCAGCTATTATTTATCGAGCCATGTGACTTCCATTTTTTCTTTATCAAGAACGGGATTAACGCGTCAAATAGGTCTTCATTATTGGTGATATTTAAGACAGATTTGAATGTTTTAATTAATGAATGGTTATCTTCAAACCAACACGTTAGGCTTTGATCTAATTGGTTTACTTCTTTTTTAATCACATTCTTTTGGGTTGCATGACTTAAGAGTGGGAAGCTGTTATTTGGAGGGGCTAGATGATCGAAGAATATGTGATTATTGCGTATTCTACCCGAAAGTGAAAACACCTCGTTATCTGCGTTAATGCCCTCGTTATTTGTTCGTTTTGCTTTGATATTCGGCACATCTTCAACACCGTCTATTGTTAAATATGTATAAGAAAAAGAATTCATATAGTTGTGCGTTTTATTTAAGTGTGCAATTTCTTTAAACACCTTTGATTCACTTGGCAATTTAATGCTTTGATCGAACGTTTGATTAAATAGACTGATTACTGAACGGTGGGATAGTTTAAAACGTTTCATCAAAAATATTAGGGTAAGGGTTAACGTCGGCTCGATAGTCGATTTACTTGTTTGCAGCCATTTCTCATACATTTTTTTATCAATGAATAAATATGCTTCTTTTGCCCTCGCCATAATCCACTCACTCGTCAATATTACCAATATGATAGCGATACATATTAGCAAAAACACTTCAAAACCACTTCACTATTAATTCCAGTAATATTTAACTCACTATAAAAAATCTTTTTTTTATAGTGAGTAATTTGTTTATTGATATAAAAATCAATGGTTAACGGCGTTCGTTTGTCTCAAGCTATCTTCCTCGGCCCACTAAAAAGCAACATAAAAAGTGTGATTTACATCTAAGCCTTGTAATACGTGGTATGGCGACTTTTCATAAAGGTACGTTCGGGTATTTTGTCCAATAAAAGCTTATTTTGGTTTGACTCTAAGCAACTGGTTTTAAAGTGGTTATCGTTTATCTTTGTTCTCAGATTACACGGGCTAACACTATTTAACTTTGAGACAAAATCATGAAGAAAGTATCGATTGGGAAATTTACCCAGAAGAAATTAGAAAACTTGCCTTTACTCAAACCCGGTGAGGATAAAGTTGCTTATTTGGGAGGGGATGAGCGGATTCTAGCAGTGCCAAATTTAAAAAGAACGCCTATTGTTGTTGCGATGAATTATAGCGGTGAGCGGTACTATAAAACGGTTGGAAACTTACGTGACAACACTTGGAAAGAGCTAGAGAAACGCTCTTACGATTTTATTGGAAAGATCGTTAATGAAAAATTTGAAACGCGATCTACCATTACGGTTAACGAATTTCTTAATGATGTTGTGCTGCCATACTCAACAAAACACCATAAGGATAGTAAGGGTTTTGAGCAACGTCTTAACCCGTTTGTTGCAGCTCACGGTGATGACTATGTAAGCAATATCACTAAGCTCCACATTGTTACACTGCTAAATGGATTATCTGACGGTCGAGCATCTGCAACGCTTGCTCGGTACTTAGCTGCTTGTTCCAAATTTATGTCTCTGGCGATTGAGCACGAAATAATTGAGAAAAATCCATGTTTAGGAATTAAAAAACCTAAAGAGAGCCCTCGTATTAAACGGTTCTTATCAAAGGCTGAGATTCCGGCATTTATTGAAGCCGTTTTTCGAGATTCAAATCCAATTCACGCCTTATGTTTGCTGCTTTCTCTAATGACTGGTTTGCGTCAAGGGAATGTACGTTCAATTGAATTAAGTTGGTTTAGTGCCGAATTTGCTGTTCTCCATATTCCCGACTCTAAATCTGGTCGTCCTATTTCTCATCCATTGAGTCCTGTTGCTATTGATGTAGTCAAATTGGCTCTCGCTTATAGCGATGGCGTCTTCCTTTTCCCTAGTCGAATTCCTAGAAATTTCATGAGTAAGCCTAGCAAATGTATTGCACGAATTCGTTGTTACGTTCAAGAAAAAACAGGCGTTACTGCGCATTTTCATGCACATATTTTAAGAAAAACCTTTGCGACTAATCAGCTGCTCGTTACAGGTGATTTAAACCTAGTCCGTGAGAGTTTAGGGCACGCGGATATGAAAACGACCTTGATTTACGCCTTTAATCAAAACGACAAGTTACTTGATGCCAACACTAAAACGGGCGAAGCCATGCTTGGTGGCCGCGCTTTAACTTCTTTTATGAAACAACCTGAGGAGGGTTAATTTATGCAAAAACGTGCTTTTAACATCGCAGAGTTCACTGAGATGTTTAGTCTGAATGAGAAAACGGTGCGAGCTAATGTATCCCGTCATCCTGAGCAACTACCCACAGTATTTAGGGTTGGTAGGAAGGTCTTATTTTCCGCTCAAGCAATAAGAGATTGGGAGTTGAAAATGCAGGATAAATAGTTACAGCAACACAATTTATACGCCGATTTAATTGGTAAACCTTAATGATAATCGTAGTGACTAGCTACATAACTTTTAAAAACAAGTGAGTATTAAAATGACTAAAGCAATATTTGATATAGATTCGAATGGTAAAGCCGTAAATGTAACGCGTTTACAAGGTATTACTACTGTAAATCGCGATGGGATAGATCCTACAGATACACAAGCCGCAGGCGATTGGTTGATTGGGTTTGGTTCTGATGGCCATAGAGCATATTTTCTTGGTGGTGATGTGTCTCCTGAGAAGAAAGATGCAATGCTTGAAAAAATAGCAGACAACATAGGTACACGTCGTTGCCTTCCTTTACCTGATGGAGGCAAGATAAGCGTGGATATTATCGATGAAATCTACATGAGTACCAAAACGGATTGTTTGATTATTTCGTCAATAGCGCCGAGAACACTCATATATGTTGCAGGTCACGATTGGTTTAGTGACTTTGATGAGATGCTAAAGGCCTTATCAGAAGCTCTTGTTGATATATCAAATGGCAGAAAATCCGATTTTAAATGGGATGAATACCTGGCGTAAGTCTTACAATTATTAATAAGCCCACAATCATTACTGGGCTTATTAATTAATTTACACAACACTACTGTTGCATCAACCGCCTTAACTCCTCTATATCATCAGGCAAAAATAATTTTTCATAATCAAACGTTGGGAATTTTTTGACTAAATGTTTGAGTAACTTGATGACGCGATGCGTAACGGGGAACCTGCCATAAAAAACCTCTGACTTTTTTGCTGAACTTATTGCAGCTGCATTAACAGGATAGATACCCTCATCGAGCTCACTCATCCATTTAGCAAAGGCATTTTGCTTCATTCCATCAATAGTTACGCCACATAGTTCTTGAACCCATACCCGCAAAAATAGACGTTTAAACACATTGGTAATATTTTCCCCTTTTTTAATATTCATAAAATTACCTTTTCCTATGCGTTGTAAGCTCGTAGATAATTTAAAATACTCCTCCCAGTTATCCCAGTCTTCTTCCGTTTTAAGGCAATTGTTGATGCGCCATGCGTCAAAACGAGATCGTTTGAGCTTCATATCTTCAACGGTTCTGTGGGGTTTACTGAGGCATTGAAGATGACTTTTGCCATGAACGTTAACCATACCATTTGGTATAAGATCTCTTTTAAAGTCGGGCTCGTAGTTAAGTAGCTGTTTCTTTTCAATTGAGATCATATCGCGATCAAATAAAAACATGGCTTGTGATGGCGTTAAACTTTTATTTATATAGGTGCTATCTGGGGTACGGTCTAAAAATTTATTGAGCACCCACACTTCAGGATTTTCTTCATCGGCTTCTTCAGGTAGTTGGACACCCGCACGGGCGTTAATAAATTTTGAATTCCATTCAGGATCATCATCACGAATTGCAGTTGTATAACCTCTTGTTTTCATAGCGATGACTTGCTGCATTCTATGTTTTTCTTCTAATATGTCGCCACCGTTAGGATCTATCATATGGAACAACGACCTAAAGCGATTGCAAACAGGACTGTTTTTATCGATATCTTCAAGGCTTGAATTACATGTAAAACCATCTGTAGTTAACGCTATTACTTGTTTATCCTTCGGAACGCCTAATAAAAGCGATGAGAGAAGAGCGCGAGCGGTGCCTGATACATATGCAGCGAAAAAAGCGTTTGTTAATTCGCCCTGTTCTAGATATTTCATATTGCCCGATTTAATATCGAAAACGCGTTTAGGTCTTAAACTCATTGCTAGACGGCCGTAACAACTATTTCCTTTTTCTTTCCAGAATTTTTCCAGAAAATCATTGGCATACTGCTTAGTTTTGTAGTGTTGTCTTTTAGCTCTAACCAGTTTCATGAATGGGGTGAAAATTCGCTCATCATCAAGCCACGGGATCAGAAACCCCTGTAGTATTTCTATTTGGGCTCCTTGGTAGTGCGCTACTTCTATTTCAGCAGCAGTACAATAACAAATACCTTCTAATGGATAAACGAGCCCAAAAGGGTCTGCTCTTACAGGTAAGGAAGGGTACATAGTGTCGTCTTTGAATTTAAACTTTACCCTCAAAAGACCGTAAACATCACCAAGAAAGTCTTCAATGTTATCCGATATTTTAATGCGATCGAAATCCAGACTTCTCAACCCATTCAAAATCACCGTATAGCAACTTGGGGCATCGAAATCATACCATGTGTCAATGCCTGTAGGCCCCGTGATATAGCACTCATTGCGGCCACCGTGGTAGCATTCTATTGCCATCGTCTCGAAAAGGTGAGGGACACTTTTTAGTGCATAATGTTTATCCGTTATGGGTTGAAACTCTGTTGAGCCTGACTTTTTAATCCATCTTTCAGTGACAACTTTTTCTTTACCGAAAATGCTATTAAAGTATTCTTTGAATGATTCATCTTTAAGCGTCACATCTTCTTCGATATTAAATATTTCTTTATACCGTACAAGCAGTGTTTCTTTGAATGCTTTTACAGCTAAACTTCCTATCGTAAACGATAAGTGGGGGTTCCCACCTTCA
The DNA here is from genome assembly GCF_010092445.1 of Shewanella sp. Arc9-LZ. Classification (NCBI taxonomy): domain Bacteria; kingdom Pseudomonadati; phylum Pseudomonadota; class Gammaproteobacteria; order Alteromonadales; family Shewanellaceae; genus Shewanella; species Shewanella sp. Arc9-LZ. Next base: position 491,498 of record NZ_CP048031.1, read on the forward strand.
ATGCATTCATACTGGATGACTTGCTCAATGTGCAAACACGCAATCATGGCATCGTTTATTGCATACTCTGTAAAACCATCTCTATCTTTGTTTAAGTATTCACCCATTCGTGAAATATCATATGGTGGTGGTATCTCTTTTTTAGGACAGCCGACAAGCTCTCCAATTTTCTTTAATGATTGGAAACCTGCTGGCGCGAAGAGCATGGAATCGTAGAATGTCACTAATATTGGGTATGTATTATTACTGCCATCATTGAGCTTAAAGGGGTTGTCATCTATACGTTTTTTAAACTCTTTACCTAGATCTACAGCGTAACCATCTCGCAAACTTGCTACGGTTTTTCGCACCGAGCTGACGAGTGTTTTGATATCTTTAAACGCATTACTGAAGGTGAATAAATCTGCTTTTAGATAATGTGCCACCAACAATATGTGTTCGGGCCATTTACTGATAACTTTTTCTTGAATGGCAGCTTGAATAACTTTAGCTAGGAAGGTTTCAAACGATAGTCTATGCTTCTTATGTCCTGAGTCTGTGAAAAATATACCTTGGCAACGTCTACCCTCAAAACTCACAACATATTGATACGATAAAACATTATTTTGCTCGCCATCTTGTTCATACTCTGTATCGATAGATATAATTGGCTTTAATGCCGTTGGGATTCGCTTTTGTTTAAGGTGTTTCCTGATCTCTATTTGGCGTTCTTTGCTTATTTGTTTTTTTGATTTTACTTCTCGCATATTATTATTTTTAATATTATCGCGATTTCTACTAGAGCTGGACTTATCATCAATGCCGTAACTTGATTCTAAATCATCAGCCTCTGCAGTACTGTTATTTTCTGGCTTCTCAGGAGCATCCAGATAGCTTTCCTCGAAATCATCTTTCATCTGCTTTTCCTTGCTGTAATAGAGCAATGATAATAACCGATTGTCAAGGTGAGTAAGGAAATATTTATTGAATTTTAGATGAAGAGAGCACTAAAAATTTTTAGTAATTGTTAGTGAGTTACTTTTTGTGCAAAATACTGATAAATAAGGTATTAAATAATAGTAGGATTTACTCGTAGGGGAAACTATCATTATACAATAGATGAATTTTGCAACGTCGACCCAACGTCTGTCGTTGCTTTCAGGTCTTGAGTTCTAACTTACTTCTGCCCCATTGTTGGTTTAAGAACCTAATCACTACGATTAGCTATTTTTGCAAAAATAGCTAAAGTAGCTAGAAGCTGTTTTGCCTAGTGTGGATACGTTGTGAACAAAGAAATTATAGAAGAAATTAAGCAAGCACTTGCCTCCGCCCCTCGCAATAAGTACATGGCCGAATTACATCTTCAGTCCATCAAATATGCTGATGAATTAGGAAATATTACGGCTAGAGAATTTTGTGAGGAAGTCGGATTGAGGCCTAGTTACGCCACTGAGTTTAGTAAGATGAGAAATCTTACAGCAAGGCTCAAAGCTGCTGGTTTAGATACAAGGAAGGTTTAAACAGTATGTTAATTGACAACGTTACTAATAAAGTAGCTGATACACTTTCAAAAACGATTAAAACCAACGATAAGCTTTCCGTTATGACGGGGCTTTTTTCTATCTACGCTTTCGATCACTTGAAAGAGTCGTTGAACAAATTAGAATCAATTAGACTACTATTTTCTCAAGCAAAAGGTTTCGACTCATTTGATTCCTTTGATCGTGAATCGCCTTTTGGTGCTCTTAATGGTACGACTCTAGAAAACAAGTTTCGTAATCAATTGAACCAAAAAGCGATAGCGCAAGAGTTTGCTGATTGGTTGAAAGAGAAAGCATCGGTTCGCTTGGTTCAACAAGCAGGCGCTGTTCAGCAACATATCACCCATGTCAATTCTCAATCAAACTCAATTGCAATTAATGGTGCTCAATTTAATGGGCAAGGTCTGGGGCTAACGGTATCTTCAGGCTTTGATATGATAAGCCTTGCAAAAGCAGATCAAGCACAAGAACTTTTAGGCTTCTTTAACCGAGTTTGGGGGAGTAAAGCACAAGTCAAAGATGCCACCGAACTTTTTCAAGCTGAACTAGCAAAGTTTACCTGTGATCAAACACCACAATTTATCTATTTCATTACCTTATATAATATTTTTAAAGATTTTGTCGGTGATCTTCAAGAAGACAAAATTTTAAAAGTAAAAACAGGATTTAAAGATACATTAGTTTGGAATAAATTGTATAAATTTCAGAAGGATGGTGTGTTAGGGGCAATTAATAAACTAGAACACTTTAATGGTTGTATCATTGCTGATAGCGTTGGTTTAGGTAAGACATTTGAAGCTCTTGCAGTAATAAAATACTACGAGCTTCGCAATGATAAGGTGCTTGTTCTTTGTCCTAAAAAGCTGCGTGATAACTGGCTTATTTATACGCAAAACGACAAACGTAATTTACTCGCGAGTGATCGCTTTAATTATGATGTACTTAACCATACCGATATGAGCCGTACAGCTGGTTATTCAGGCGATATTAACCTTGAAACAATTAATTGGGGTAACTACGATCTCGTTGTAATCGATGAATCACATAATTTCCGCAATAATAACCCCAAGAAAGATGGGCGAAATCGCTACCAACGACTTCTGGAAGACATCATTCAAGCCGGTGTAAAAACCAAAGTCCTGATGCTTTCTGCTACGCCTGTAAATAACCGCTTAAATGATATGAAAAATCAAGTAGCGTTTATTACGGAAGCGAATGACCAAGCGTTGGCGGAACATGGTATTAACAGTATTGAAAGTACATTAAAACAAGCCCAAGCTCGCTTTACTAAATGGGCTGAACAAGATCCTTATGTGAGAACATCCAAAGAATTGCTTGATTCGATGAACTTTGATTATTTCAAGCTGCTCGATATTTATACTATTGCACGATCACGGAAGCATATCGAAAAATATTACGGCACTGCCGATATAGGTAAGTTTCCTACACGCCTCCTACCTGTAAACTTGAAGGCATCTATTGACCTTAAAGATCAATTTCCCCCTTTGGAAGAAGTAAATAAGACTATCCGTAGACTGTCACTTGCGTTCTACTCACCGATGAAATACGTGAGAATGGATAAAAAAGCCGAATATGCAAGACGATATGACCAAGAAGTAAAGGGGGGTAAGAGCGTATTTAAACAGGTTGACCGTGAAGAAAGCTTGATTCATTTGATCCGTATTAACATGCTTAAGCGCATGGAAAGTTCAATCCATTCTTTTACTCTAACCTCAGAAAAAATATTAACTCAGGTCGATGCATTACTAACAAAGATCCATAATTTCAATGCAAACATAAAACCCAGCTTAACAGACGACCTTACTTATGAATTTGTGGCCCCACCAATAGAAGAGATAGATGATCTTGAGTTTAACTCACCTGAACTTGCTCCATATCTTATAGGGAATAAAACCAAAGTTCGTATTCAAGATATGGACTTAATCAGATTTTCACAGGATCTAGAAGCTGACAGAGTATTTCTTCAAGAAATTGTTAAAGAATCAAAAAGCATTGATGCTGAACGTGATGCAAAATTATCAATGTTAAAGCAAGCTTATAGTGAAAAATGCAGAAAACCGATTAATGGCAATAACAAAAAAGTTATCATTTTTACGGCTTTTGCCGATACCGCTGAATATTTATACAAAAACATTGCACCATGGGCTGAAAAAGAACTTGGTCTTCATTCAGCTGTTATAACAGGGCAACGAACAGAGACAACGTTGCGTACTCCTAGCCAAAATGGAAAAGTAGGTAAAAGGTTTACATCAGACTTAAATAGTCTGCTTACCCACTTCTCACCCAAATCCAAAGAACGAGAGAAGGTTTACCCTGAATACAAAGAAGAAGTTGATATTTTAATCGCAACAGACTGTATTTCAGAAGGTCAGAACCTGCAAGACTGTGACTATCTCATAAACTATGACATTCACTGGAATCCTGTTCGTATTATTCAACGCTTTGGGCGTATAGACCGTTTAGGTTCAGTAAATGATGTCATTCAGCTGGTTAACTTTTGGCCCAATATGGAATTGGACGAGTATATCAACCTGGAAGCTAGGGTGAGCGGAAGAATGGTACTACTTGATATTTCAGCAACTGGTGAAGAGAACCTGATTGAAACTGACAGTGAACAAGATTCGAAGAAAAACAAAGGGATGAATGATTTAGAGTATCGCAGGAAGCAACTTGAACAGCTTCAAAATGCTGTGGTAGACCTTGAGGAAATTGCAGGCGGTGTCTCTATAACCGATTTGACGCTGAATGATTTTAGAATGGATCTTTCAAGCTTTCTCAGTAACAAAGAGCAAGATAATTCAGCATTATTAGAGCAATCTCCGGTGGGGTTGTTTGCTCCTGTCCTTATTTCTAATTCAAGTCAATTTACGAGCAAATTCTCACAAGTCCGTGATGAAATTCAATCAGGGGTAATTTTCTGCCTAAAAGATATTAAAGGCAAAGTCCAGGTTGAGGAAAGCTACTCTCTTGCTCCTTACTACCTTGCTTATATCGCTGACGACGGAGAAGTTTTGCTTTCGTTCACCCAGTCAAAACAAATACTCGATTTATGTAAAAAGTTGGGTTCAGAGCTAACCGACATGGAACAATCAGCTGATGCTTATCACCAGTTTGCTAACCGCACTCAAAATGGTAAAAAAATGAATCATTATCAAAATCTTTTAGCAAAAGCGGTAGAGAACATTGCTGGTAAAAGTGAAGAGATTGGTGCTACAAGCTTGTTTAGTCGAGGTGGTACTGTCTTATCAGCATCAAGCACTCAAAACGTGAATGATTTTGAAGTCGTTAGCTATATAGTCATTGTGTAATGGAAAAAATGATAGAGCATATTGATTTTCGTCTAGTCGATGACGCCAAACAAAACAGATTAGCAGACAAGGTATATCAGCACTTAGGACTACCTGATTCTACGTTTCTAGGCACACGAATCACCAAGAAAATGCTCTTAGATTCATCTAGTCACAATGGGAACGAGTTAAGCCCTAATGATAAAAAATTAGTGACGGATGTTATTCAATCTATCGAGTGGCTAAACACACTTAAGCCAGAAACGCTTAATATCCCTGTTTATGTCACTGATACAGTTGAATACATAGAGGTAGCGGTGATACGAGTTACGTTAAAGTCGCCTCAAGAACTAGACAATAAGGACAAAGGCAAACTTAAATCTAATGCCTCAAAGAAAGTTACTAAACTTCTACATACTTTAATTCCATACCCAGTGATTCTGCTGCTAGAGCTAGCTGATGAATTATCAATCAGCCTAGCAGATAAACGTATTAATCAAGCAGATAAAACAAAATTGGTTATAGAGCATATTTATAATAGTGATTGGTTAAACTCATCGAGCCTAACCAAAGCTCACAATGACTTTCTTAATGATTTCTCTTTAAAAAACGCGTCAAACCTTAATTACTTTGAGCTTTATCAAGACTTCATAGCAATGCTCATAGGGCTTGAAACAAGTAAGATTTCAGGTCGCTATCTGATTAAAGATGGCTCATTTAAGAACCTTTCAATTGAACAGGGTAATCTACAATCTGAATCACAAGACGATGAGCTGCGACATAATTCATTATTGGAATCAACTTTATGTTTAACGTTTAGTGAAAAGAGCAATGAGGCTAAAACAGCTTTGCTCCGTGAATTAGCTGGATTAGAAGCTGAGTTAAGCAGCATCAGGAACAAGATTAAAAAAGAGACGCAAATGAATACTAAACTGCGACTCAACGTAGAAGCTAGAAAGATAAAACAAGCCATTTCAGTGGTCACTTCTCAATTATCATAAAGTGAACTGAAGTAGTTCGAGTGAACCCAATAAATTATTGCAGTTGTATATCAAAAAGAAGCAATGCAACCGCGCACAGATGAATTTAGCTTAGAAGGTGATAACGATAATGAGCCATACCGAGAAACAAACAATGGAAAAAATCACGGGTAGTAGTCCCGAAGCAAAAAGCTTAGATATCACACAGCAAAATATAGAGCAGCTAAAGCAGCTTTTTCCTGACGTTTTCTCGGAAAATAAAATTGACTTTGAAGCACTTAAAACAGTGCTTGGTGAAGCAGTAGATGATTCAGAAGAACGTTACAACTTTACGTGGAATGGTAAAAATAAAGCTCGTCAAATCGCTCAAACTCCATCTACAGGTACACTTCGCCCTTGCATCGAGGAAAGTGTTAATTGGGATACTACAGAAAACTTGTTCATCGAGGGTGATAACCTTGAAGTGCTTAAGCTACTTCAAAAGTCATACCATAAAAAAGTGAAAATGATTTATATCGACCCACCTTATAACACAGGTAAAGATTTTGTTTATAAAGATAACTTCAATGATAATATTAAAAATTACCTTGAGTCTACAGGCCAATTAGATAGTACAGGAAAAAGATTAAGCACAAATTCTGAAGCTTCTGGTCGATATCATTCAAATTGGTTGAACATGATATATCCACGATTGAAATTAGCTAAAAACCTATTAAAAGATGATGGTGTTGTTGCTATTTCAATTGATGAAAATGAAGTAACAAATCTACGCAATATATGTAATGAAATTTTTGGTGAAGAAAATTTTTGTGGTGAAATCATTTGGAAAAATAGCAGCAAAAATGATCAAAAATACATATCAATGCAGCATGAATACATTGTCTTTTATGCAAGAAACAAACAGTGTAATTTAGGTGAGTGGGTTGAAAAAAAGCAAGGCTTAGATGAGATATATAGTGCTTTTGATAAAATCAAGAAAAAATATCCAAATGACTCAAAGCAAGTTCATAAAGAGATCCTAACATGGTATAACTCTTTGGATAAATCCAGTAGTGCGTTAAAAAATAAGCATTACTCTTGGTCTGATGAAATAGGTGTTTACTTTCCTGATAACATATCAGGGCCTAATGATGGGCAGTATGTTTATGATGTTTATCATCCTGTTACAGGTCAGGTAGTTAAAGCACCATCGAGAGGCTGGTTTTGTCCTGAAACTAAAATACTAGAAAGAATTGCTGAAAATGGAGTTCACTTTGGAGATGACCATACTACAGTCCCCTGCCTAAAGACGTACTTAAAAAACACTGAATATCAAAGCCTTACCAGTTTAAGGATTCTTGACGGAAGAGCTGCATCTAAAAGATTACAATCATTGTTTGATGAAAAAGTGTTTTCTAACCCTAAAGATGAGATTCTATTAAAAGATATATTTAAAGCTATTGGTGTTACAAGTGACGATATCATTCTAGATATTTTTGCTGGTTCTGCTACTACAGCACAAGCGGTATTTGAATTAAATAATGACCAAAAAAGTGAATGTAGAACAATATTAATACAGTTCCCTGAAGATCTCCACGAGATGGCAAAGACAGCGGTAGGTGTTTCTAAGAAAATAACAAAAAATGCAATTGCCCTATTAGTTGAAATGGATAAGCCCATAAATATTTGTGAAATTAGTAAAGAAAGAATTAGAAGAGCAGGAAAGCTATACCCAACAGAGATTGACGTAGGATTTAAAAATTACCTTCTACAAGAAACAAATATCCGCCCTTGGGACGCTGATTTTGACAACCTTGAACTGGTTCTTCAGCAAGCTACAGAATCAATCAAAGACGGTCGTTCAAGTGAAGATGTTTTGTATGAAATCTTCTTAAAGTATGGTTATGACTTAACCACACCTGTAGAGACTGAAACAGTCAACGACTCTTTTGGCAAGGAGCGTCAGGTCTTTGTTGTTGGTGCTGGTGCTTTGATCGTTTGTCTAGATGATGACATTACCGCAGAAGTAGTCGAAGGTATCGCCAAGCTCAAAGAAGAACTAGACCCTGAAACGACTCAAGTTGTATTCAAAGATGCTGGATTTGCTGATAGCAACGTAAAAACCAATGCTATTCAAATTTTGAAGCAAGCAGGTATTAACGATGTTAAAAGCATTTAAGGGGTAAATTATGTCTGAAATGAAGATAAAGTTTAACCCTGACCTTACTCACCAAAAAGATGCGATTAGCGCAGTTGTAGGTGTGTTTGAAGGACAAGAAACCTTTCAATCTAACTTCTCAGTATCTAATGCTGTTCAAGCAGATATGTTTACTAAAAATGATGGCATCGGTGTTGCTAATGCATTGAGTTTGTTACCTGAAGAGTTGTATGAAAATACTCGTAATGTTCAGTTAGTTAATGGTCTACCGCAAACTGAAACAACGAAACAAGCACTTCCAAGCCTTGATTTTACTATTGAGATGGAAACAGGTACGGGTAAAACCTACGTTTACCTGCGTAGCGCATTTGAGCTGAACCAACGTTATGGGTTGACTAAATTCATCATCGTTGTTCCGTCTGTAGCGATCAAAGAAGGTGTTTATAAATCTCTGCAAATGACCGAAGAGCATTTCAGAAAGGAGTATAAAAACGTTCAGTACGATTACTTTGTCTATGACTCTTCAAAACGTGAGCAAGTCAGAAACTTTGCTACCAATGATTATATTCAGATTATGGTTATCAACATTGATGCTTTCAGTAAATCATTTGTTGATCCTGCAAAAGAATCAACTGCCAACCTGATCCACCGTACTGATGATCGCTTAAACGGGATGAAGCCAATTGAGTTTATTCAAGCGACACACCCTGTAGTGTTGATTGATGAACCTCAATCAGTTGCTTCTACTGCTAACCGTAAAAAAGCGATTGCTAGCCTAAAACCGCTTTGCACATTCCGATATTCAGCAACGTTGACTGAAAGCTTCAACATGCTCTACAAGCTTGATTCAATAGACGCTTATGAGCGTAAGCTGGTTAAACAGATTGAAGTTGCTTCATTGGAAGTCCAAGACAACCATAACCAAGCGTATATTAAGCTGATTAGTGTCGATAACAAGAAATCACCAATTACAGCAAAAATTGAAATTGATGCTCAAACCAAGACTGGTAAATTACAAGCTCGCAAAACAATAACAGTTAAAAGTAGTACAGACCTTTTTGAAGCATCTGGTGGCCGAACTGTTTATGAAGGATATGTAATCAATGACATTTATTGCGAAGAAGGTACTGAGTACATCGACTTTACCAGTCGAGACAACATCATTGAACTTGGTCAAGCCATTGGTGAAGTTGACCAAGATACTTACAAACGACTTCAAGTATCCAAAACGGTTGAGGAGCATCTTGAAAAAGAGTTGAGATTTTATAAAAAAATAACTCAAGGTGTTGATGTGATGGATCACTCCAAGGTTATTAGCCAAAAAGGGATCAAGGTACTGAGCTTGTTCTTTATTGACAAAGTCGCCAACTATCGAGGCTACTCTGTAGACGGTGTGCCTGTACAAGGTAAATTTGCACAGTGGTTTGAAGAAGAGTTTACTCAACAGCTTAAAAAGCCAAAGTATAGGATCCTATATCCTAGTGTATGGGATAAAAACGAAGGCAAGTTCACTATTAATGAGCAATCTCTCAAAGAATTAGCCAGTTCTGTTCATAATGGCTACTTTGCACAAGATAAGAAAAAAGATTCATCTGGTAATCCTTTGTTTGCAGAGTCTAAGCTTTCAGCAAAGGGAGAAGGTGGCAAAACTGCTGCTGATGAATCTGCTTATAACTTGATTATGAAAGATAAAGAAAAGTTACTTTCAATGGAAGAGAAGTTACGTTTCATTTTTAGTCACTCTGCCCTTAAAGAGGGATGGGATAATCCTAACGTATTTCAGATATGTACCCTTAACGAAACTAATTCAGTGATGAAAAAACGTCAGGAGATTGGCCGAGGTTTGCGTTTAGCTGTCGATCAGTCTGGTGAGCGTGTACCTTATGGATTTGAAGTGAATACGCTAACGGTTATGGCGAATGAATCTTATGAGGAATTTGTAGCTGCACTTCAAAAAGAAATTGAAGAAGAAGAGGGTATTAAGTTTGGTGCAGTAGAAAAGCATCAATTTGCTAATATTGTGATCTATGGTGAACATGGTACTAAACAGTTTCTTGGAGCAAAAAAATCTGAAGAGATTTATCAACACTTAGCAGCTAAAGGTTATATTGATAAAAAAGGAAAAATTCAAGATTCCCTAAAAGCTGATTTAGCTGATAATACTGTGAGTTTACCTGAAAGCCTTATAGAACATTCTGAAGCAATTCTTGCGACTCTCAGTAAAGTTGCTAAAGGGTTGAGTATCAAAAAACACGAAGAAAAGAAAACCGCTAAACTTCGTGAAGATAATGGTAAGCAAATCGTGCTTGGCGATGATTTTAAAGCACTTTGGGATCGTATCAAGTACAAAACTGCTTATCGAGTTAATTTCAGCGTTGGTGATCTTGTACAAAAATGCATCAAAGAGATTAGATCGTCTGTCGCAGTAGGTAGTGCCAAGTTTGAATATAAAAAGGTGAAAGTCGCAATAACAGAGGCTGAATTGGAAACATTTGATGAACAATCAAAAATTCAATATTACCGTAATCGTAACTTTAAACTTCCTGATATTGTCACCTATCTTGAATCATACACTAACCTTACCCGTAAAACCGTTGTAGACATACTGCTTGGCATTGGTGATAAATTAGAGGCGTTTAAAAATAACCCTCAAAAATTCATTGAGTTAGCTAGTGAAGTCATTCGTAAACAGATGCGTTTAGCTATTGTTGATGGCATTTCATATCATCGAATTGGAGATGATGATTTTTATGCTCAAGAGCTATTCCAAGAGGAGGAATTAACCGGATACCTCAAGGATATGGTTGAAGCGAAAAAGTCTGTTTATGATTACATCGTTTGTGATTCGGGGACTGAGTTTGAATTTGCTGAGAAACTCGAAGAATCGACGGATGTTAAGCTTTACGCAAAATTACCTGCTTGGTTTAAAATAGATACGCCATTGGGAAGTTACAATCCTGATTGGGCGGTTTTAATAGACAAAGATGATGGTATGGGTGAACAGCTCTATTTTGTCGTTGAAACCAAATCAAGTATTTTTTCTGATGAGTTACGCTCCTCAGAACAAGCAAAAATTGATTGTGGTATTGAGCACTTTAAAGCGTTATCACAAGACAAAAACGGTAGAGCCATAGAGAACCCTGCTAAGTTTGTTAAGGCTGATAATTTTAATACTTTTGCTACATACCTAGAAGAATAACACTTCTCCTCTAACGAGATAGCTCCGGAACTGGCTATCTCGTACTTTTTATGTTTTTTGAATAAGTATTCGGATAAAATCGATATGCCAATTACAGTTGAATTTTAACTCTAACTAATATTTGTCCAGAAATTAGCTAGAGCCTGTAACTAGGTGGCCAAATTAACTATGCCCCTACAATAAACAACCGATTGTCAAAGTGAGTAAGGAAATATTTATTGAATTTTAGATGAAGAGAGCACTAAAAATATTTAGTAACTGTTAGTGAGTTACTTTTTGTGCAACCTGCTGATAAGTAGAGCATTAAATAAAAGTAGGATTTGCTCGTAGGGGAAACTATCATTATACAATAGATAAATTTTTCAACGTCGACCCAACGTCATAGCAACCAATTTTGCAAGACCAAGCGATCTCTGCGACTATTGGGTGAGATTGATTCAGTTTTTAATAGGGAAATGTATTAGCACACAATAACTAATGAATTCTATTTACCTTTTGGATTGTTTGATAAATACTGATTTTAATGACAGTATAAAACAAAGGCTGTATAATTTGCCGCCGATTGATTTACGTTAAATTAGTGATTTTTGGAGAGATATATGAGCGATATTACATTTCAAGATGTAGCTAAATACATCCTAGAGAAAAAAGGTGATATGTCAGCGATGAAGCTGCAAAAGCTAATGTATTACTCTCAAGCATGGTCACTAGTTTGGGATGAAGCGTGTCTTTTCGATGATGATTTCGAAGCGTGGGCTAATGGCCCGGTTTTAAAGCCCTTATACAATTTACATCGCGGACAATTCAAGGTTAGTAGTGAGATTGTAAGTGGTGGTAACACCGACAAACTTAGCCAAGAACAAGTTGATAGCATTGATAAAGTTCTAGATTTCTTTGGATCGAAAACTGCACAGTGGTTAAGCGACTTAACACACAAAGAGCAGCCTTGGATTATCGCCCGAGAAGGCTTAGAACCAATGCAGACATCTAGTAATATAATAACCAAAGGTTCAATGGACGAATATTATTCAGCTCTATAATGGTTGCTATCGATAGGGCTGCTAGAAAAGCAGAAAAAGCTGCAAAGAGAAATAAAAAATCCATTAAACTTCAAACAAATTTCATCGAAAACAACCCGCTAAAAGAGCCTAAAGTTCAGGTTTTACCTGATATAGAAAAACTCCCTAAATTTGAAGCAAGCATTAGCACTTTAGATACCCCCAAACAAGTTAGAGTTAACGCAAATGGCTCTCGCTTTGGCCTCACAATGACATGGTGTGCTCGAAAAGCTGATTCTGAGGGCGATTGGTCATGGGGCGAGCCAAGGGCATGGGATGACGTTGAATGGACTGGTACGATATTAAATGGTTTAAATAATATTGAAGGATTAGATTGGAAAGAGATACAACAACAAAGTTCTGATTCGGGTCATTTAATGCACCACTCGCATGATGTCGTTGATATAGCCGATGAAGCTGTAGAGCGTTGGATTAATTTGGGATTTGAAGAGTTTGATGAAATATTTCGTTTCCGTTTGGGTAACACCAAGCGAGCATGGGGTGTTGTGCTAAACGCTCATTTCTATATGGTTTGGTGGGAGCGGAAACATCGTATTTATAGTGTTGATTAGAGCCAGTTGCAGATTAGTTGCAAAAATATATCTAACTGTAATCAAGCGGAGTTAAGCCAAGTAACATCATAATAATGCCAGTCTCAGTCCAGTAAAGCCCTGTCTATAGTAACCCTCGGATTGTGATTCCGGTTGTCGTGGGTTCGAGCCCCATCAGTCACCCCATTCAATTTGTTGTTTTATGTATATTTCGGTGATTAGCGCAGCCCGGTAGCGCATCTCGTTTGGGACGAGAGGGTCAGAGGTTCGAATCCTCTATCACCGACCACATTCCCGCTTTCTTATAGCGAATTTAGCCTCAAAGTTAAATAAATATCAGACTTGTTTTCAAGTAAAAATATCGGTGATTAGCGCAGCCCGGTAGCGCATCTCGTTTGGGACGAGAGGGTCAGAGGTTCGAATCCTCTATCACCGACCACATTGCCGCTTTCTCATAGCGAATTTAGCCTCAAAGTTAAATAAATATCAGACTTGTTTTCAAGTAAAAATTTCGGTGATTAGCGCAGCCCGGTAGCGCATCTCGTTTGGGACGAGAGGGTCAGAGGTTCGAATCCTCTATCACCGACCAATTTAACTAAAAGGCTACTCAAATGAGTGTAATGCTATTCGGATAAGCATTACTGTTTATATTTAAGTGGATAACGGCTAGGTATATAGAGCACTGAGCGTGGATACGTTCGGTGCTTTCTTTTATCTGGAAGGATAAAGTGTTTTATATCGGCTCGCATTTGCTTAAGTTTCGCTGGCAGCTTTCCATCTGGTGATAAAGCAAGCCACCTTAATTGTGTATCTATCAAGCTTATTGCCGCGGTAAAACTGATACGGGTTGGCGCAACTTTAGCTTCCTTTGCTATCGCTGTCATTTCTAAACGAACCAGATTATAAGCGATAAGCACTCCCCACAACTCTTGCTTAACACCTTCAACAAATTTGCTTCGTAACGTCACCTTGCTTTGTAGCTGGGTTTGCTTAAGTTCACCGTATCCTTCTTCTATTTCCCAGCGTTGCCAGTAGATATTAAGTAGCTTGTCCAGCGGATACTTAACGGGATCAACCAATGAGGTGACGAAGCCTTTTATTTCACCTTTTGGCTCTTGATAAGCAATAAAACGGGCACGCCATGTTTCGGGAAGCTCGGGGTTTTTCTTTCTCGCTTGGGGAGAGACTGGCATATCAATGAGCAAATCATTATTCGCAAACTCTTCGACCACCTCGTAACGCATTTTTGACTTTACGGGTGTCAGCCAATGTCGCTGTACTCCAGAGCTTTGCCAATTGACTAATAAGTCAGCAGAGAAATAACAACGGTCAAATAGGGTTAAGGAGTTATCAGGTGTATCTTGAACTAAACGCTGTGCGAGTGTGATCTCTCCTACGTGACAACCATCAAAGGCAGCACCTAATACCATTCTGGTTTCAGTAGATATAAGGCTGACTAATCGAAGTTGAGGATAGGGTTTGTGTGTTTTTGAAATAAAACCAAACTCATTGGCATTTTCTTCAGAGTCTTGGCAACGAAACACCGTTCCATCAACGGCAAGAGTGGTAAGCCCTAGTGTATTTTGGTCCCCTAACGCTTGCTCAAGCCAGGCTGATATAGTGGATTTAAATAAGTAAGACATTGGGGCTTCACCTAAGCGTCGTCGGCAATCCGTCAATACACTCGGTGCTACACGAGACCAGGTGGAGTCTCCAGATTGAAGTGCTATATCCATCGAGCTACAGACTTCTTTGATGGACTGGTTACGTATTAATCCCATCCAAAGCACTAGCCAGACTGCCTGCTGCGCAGGCAGACGGCGATTACGGATACTCGCCTTGTTAGCTGAAAGGAGTGATTGTTCGATCCACTCAGAATCAATAGCCTCCATTACAGAATCATAAGACCCACTTTCTTCAACAGACTCATGAACTAATTCAAGCTCTTGCTCAAACATAAAAAATCCCCACCAGAATACTGGTAGGGATTATCTTTCATCTGCAAGATCGGTCAAGTGCCCTTAAACGATCGGCATTGACTCAAATGAGTGGCCTTTTTGTTTTTCTTGATTGGTCATTACATTCGTACTATTGCCTTATTAAGTGAACAATGCCAATCGCATTATCTATCTGCATCCTCTATCCACATTATTGATTCACACTATCTATTTGCATTAACGGCGTTAATAGGATCTACATGCTATGTTTAATGACGTTTGTATGTTTTTTGCTAACCATACGTTATAGCCTTTCTGTTATAGCAGGAGGATTGATACCGTTTATTAATGCTGCGACTATAGGTATAAATAACCTGATGTGTACGGCATCGATGTGCCATGTTTGAAGTGGGAGGAGACCATCACATCCGGTTAAATAGGCTTTACGCTGATATTCAGGTTGTCAGAGTCGTGCCATGGTATGGCTAAATCTTATCGAGCAAGCTTGGTCGTAAATTAATTGCAGTTGACTGGTATCGTTCTTAAATATGAACGAGTTCACCAGAACAGCTGTATAGCGCTAGCAATGTGTTATAGCTGTTGGGTTAACCCACTAATACCCTAGTGAGTTTATCGTCTGTAAGTAGCTCTACAGGGATAAAAAAACCACTCAGAGGAGTGGTTAGTATTAGTAGATCAACTCTTTGATATCACTTAGAGCTTCACATTGACCGGCGGTACAATAAAGCCTTGATAAGCATCGACTCTGAGTTCAGTAAATCGTGTTAATTGGTTTGCTTCTTGGATGCCTGTGACAATCACTTGAATATCTAACCCTTTAGCGACATTCACTAAAGCACGACATAATTCGCTGTTGTGTTGATTCTCTTCAATATAGGCAAATGATTGGTCTAGTTTGACATAATTTGGACGTAGACTTTGTAAGTAAGCCATTGAACCGAATTGGCGACCAAAATGATCGATACCAAACTGAGCTCCTGAATCTCGAATGACTTTACAGAGATTTTCACAAGATTCTAAATCGCTATATACACTTGCCTCTGGGATTTCAAAGCAAATCCGTTCGGTGTATTTATTGGATCGTAGGAATTGTTTTAGCCAAAGATGAAAATCAGCATCGCTTATACTTTGATAAGTAAGATTGATGGCGACGCGTTCATAATTGCGTTCGAGTAAACGATGTTCATTGACTGTTTCTATTAAACAACGATCGAACATTGTGCCTAATGAGAGTAATTCTATATAGGGAACAAACTGACCAGCATGGAGGATGGTGTCGCCTATTTGCAGTTGGCAATATAGTTCGCGCTGACAAATTTCATCTTTGGCACATAGCTGAATCGACTGCCAACGGAATTGGAATTTTTTGTTCTTTATGGCATGACTTAAATTATTGCGCCACTCTTCACGGGTAAACAGCTGCTTTTGAGTGTTCTCAAACCAATGGAACACTTTGTCGTCTTTAATGGACTGTTGGAGTGCGTTATCTGCTTGAGCCAACATGTCTGATACTGTCATTTGTCCTAGACGTTCAGCAACACCAATATAAAACTGTTCATTTGGTTTACAGCCAGCTTTAGATATTTCTTTATTAACAGTACGTATTAGGCTTTGCAAATACTTAGCCAGCTGGTCATGTTCACAGTCCTCAACAAGGAAGGCAAATTCATATGCTGCAATGCGGGCTATAACAGAAGAAGAAATTTGATCTTGGTGGTGTTGTAGTTTCTCAGCCAGAATGCGGATGGTCTCATCGCGAACTTGGAAACCGTATTTGCTATGTACTTCTTCTAGCCAATCCATTTTGACTAAGTAAAGTGCTCCGGTACTGGGTTCGCTTAACCAACCATTAACTCTACTGACCATATATTGTCTATTTGGCAGCCCTGAGACTTGATCGATAAGATTTTTCTTTCTTAATGCTGAGACTTCTTCGTCAAGAGAATTAAATACTTGCTTTAATTGGGCTGACATACTGTTAAATGCATTGACGAGCTCTTTTAACTCCCTTGTTTTTGGCGTTGGCATATCTGGGCCAAATTGCTGTGCTGCTATTTGTTTAGCGTGTAAAGAAAGGGTGTTTAAGGGTTTTAAAATCCAGCTTAATCCCACTCGCGCAAATATAATGGCGATGAGAAATAAGATTGAAAATAGAATAATAATGTCGGAAATAATCCGCCATAACTCCTGATAGCCAAATCCTGGGTGAGCTGTAATTTCTAGTGTGGCAAGTTGTAACCAACCAGAGGTAATCGTGGTTTGTTTTTTAATGGTTTTAAACAGGTTAAGATCGATAAACCATTGAGGGATATTATCGACTTTAACAGAGTTGTTCCACACTTGTTGCTTACCATCAACCAACCACGTTAGTTTGATTTGTTGATAATAGCCGCCCTCAAAAATGACATTGACTAATGTTTCAGCTCCGGCATCATCACCGGCTTCTAAAACAGGGGTCAGCATTAATCCTAATGAATTACTGGCATTGTTGAGATCAGATTCCATTTGTTTGGATAAGAATCCTTGGGTTTCTGAAAATTGTACATAGGCTACGCTTGCAATTGTTAACAAGAAAAGCCCGAAAAGTAACGCATAGATCTGCCTGAACAGGGTCATGTTGTCACTACTCCATGTTGAGTTTGGGTTGGCGTAAGCGGTCTACACCTAATCTAAGTTTAAGGTCAGTCCATTTTTCAAGGCGTGATGATGAGCCAGCTAACACACCTCGACCTTTTTCTTTGTTTAGCCATAATTGTTTACCGTTAAAACTGTAAACAGGCAGGAGATCTTTTCGTTTCGTTGCCAATTTTATGGTTTTATCCAAATTGTCGAGCACTAACGGAATCGAACTAGGCTTTTCATAGTATGCTAACACCATATGATATTGATTCAGCGATGTTGCTTTTACCATGGTGATTCGGAGTTTATCTTCAGGAATACCCAGTTGAAGAAGCGTGAAATACTTTGCGATTGAGAAGTCTTCGCAATCCCCTCCGTTAGCCCCGATAAACTCCATTGGCGATGCCCAATAATTGGATTCACCCCATAGAGTTTGATCATCAATGAATCGAAATAAATTAAAAAATTGATTCACTTTTTCTAATTTATCAATATCAGCAAGTTGTTGTGAATCACTGACGATTTTGAACCAAGCATTTGCTCGTAATCCTGCGCGATCGCCATAACGTTTCGACAATGCTGAAACGGTTTGCTGCTGATTCAATTCTTGAGTTGGTGCAGCATATAAACATGAAACTAAAAGGGCCGATGCCATAATAAAAAAATGACAGACCCTTTTATGCAACGCTGTAGTTACTTTGCTGTCTTCACGACTCAAAGAATCAATGCCTTGTATGTCCGTTAGTCATTTTGCTCATCGACAGTGTAAATATTCCATCTCATTTCTGGAATGGTGTCATCGGCTGTGACTTCAGCTATCACACGACGATTACGCTCTTCTGCTTCTGGCGTGCCACTGTTATCAATTGGGTTATCAAAACTATACCCTGTAGCGTTAAGACGGCTTGGATCGATACCAAAGGTGTTTTCTAACACTTCGATAACCGCTTTTGCACGTTTTTGAGATAACGCTAAATTAAGTTCATAGCTTCCACGTTTACTGGTATGGCCTTCTATTTTTACCTTAGTGGTAGGGTAGGTTTTCATGATATTAGCGACGCGTTCAATTTGGTTATAATACTGCTGTTCGATAACCACTGAATTATTACTAAATAGTATTTTTAAGTCTTGGCGTTCATTGATATCTTTGATGCTACCACAACCATAGTTGTCGACAGCAGCACCAATGATGGTGCCAGCACAACGTTCTCGGGCCATTATCACACCATCACGATCACTGTCGGCAAGATCAAAATTTTGTGGTGTAGAAGCATTAGACTCGACAATATCGTTGATCGAACAACCTGTTGTTGTAATCAATGCGAGTAAAATCATCAAATATTTCATTATTTAACACCTCCCTCATATTCACGCTCACCACGCCATTCTCCCGGGCGTGTTACTCGAAGTGAGTCAAGTAGATCGCCTGTCGCATTCAATACTCGGTAACGAGCAGCAATTTCGTCATACTCGGTTTGCAAGTAATCCTTACGAGCTTCAAATAGTTCATTTTCGGTATCGAGTAAATCGAGCAGAGTTCGTTGGCCCAAGTTAAATTGTTGCACATAAGCCACTTGAGTCTGTTTTGACGCCACAACATGTTCACGGATGAACTGTTTTTGTGGGGCTAACATTTCATAAGCATTCCAAGCTAACGAAACACCCTCAACAACTTGGCGATAAGCGCGTTGTTGGATTTCTTTTGCTTCGTTGACTTTATAGGCTGTTTCTCTGTCTTTTGAGACGTCTTTACCACCGGAGAAAAGGTTATATTTAACCCGAACCATAGCAACTAAATCATTGTTATAGCCGTTAACATTTTGGCTGCTAATTGCGCTGTAGCCATCTTCGCCATCAGTATCATTATTCCAGTTACCATTAAGTTCTAGGCTTAATTGTGGGAAATAGCTGGCTTTGGCTGAGCTACGTTCTTTTTTAGCGGCGTTAATATCGCTTTCGGCTGATTTTAATACTGGGTGTTTTGATTTTGCTGCCATGAGCCCTTTATCTAAGCTTTTTGGTAGCATATCGGCATCAGGCACTGGCAGAATTAGGTCATCGGGTTTCGCTTCAACAATTCTGATATAGGCTGCACGAGCATCTTCTAAATTGTTTTTAGCCGAAATTACATTGGCGTTTGCACGGGCAAGACGACCGGTGATTTGCGATAAATCTGCTATCGATCCTAAACCTGAATCTGTGCGTTGTTTTATTTGATCGTAAATGTCTTTATGACTCGCGAGATTTTTCTCGGAGAGTAATAATACTTGCTCGCTACGGATGTAGTCCAAATAGACCTTTGCAACATCCAATGCCATATCTTCAGCAGCAGCAAATAATGCCCACTGATCCGCGCTAGCTTCATACGAATAACGATCGACTTCGCTACTGGTATAGAAACCATCAAACAGCATTTGTTTGATACTAAAACCGGCTTCGCCACGTTCTAAATCAATCATACCGTCATTATCAACATCACCTTGGCCTACTTTACGACGAGTTGAAGGGCTATCGGTTTGCTCCCAGCCATAGCCCGCAGAAAGATCTACGGTTGGCATATAGCCTGCTACGGCTTGATTAACTTGCTCTTCACGCGCTTTAAAGCGATTAAAAGCAATGCGTAAATCTGGGTTTGTGTCTAGCGTATGTGCAACAGCTTGCTCAAGAGTCTGGCTTGAGGCTGTTGGCGCTATCAACATTGATAAAGCAAGAGCAACAGCACTTAGCTTTATTTGTTGATTTATAATAGTTGTCATAAAAAACCCTCCCGGTTCTTCTTAGCGCTCTCTAAGGGCGGTATCTTTCGCTCTTAAAATTGGATTTAAAATGTACTCAAGTATGGATTTTTTTCCCGTGATGACATCTACTGAAGTGAGCATCCCTGGAATTATTGGCATCTCTGTGCCATCGTCTTTCATTAAACTGGACTCTTGTGTTCGCACTTTTACAATATAGAAACTATTGCCTTCTTCATCCTGTGACGTATCGGCGCTAATGTGTTCAACGGTTCCTTTTAGCCCGCCATAACGGGTAAAGTCATATGCGGTGACTTTTACGATAGCGGGTAATCCCGGATGTAAAAAAGCAATATCTTTAGGAGTGATTTTGGTTTCTATCAGCAGTTTATCTTCTGATGGAACAATTTCCATAATCTCTTCACCTGGCTGTACAACGCCACCTAAGGTATTAAAGTTAATTTTTTTAATGGTGCCTATAACAGGCGAGGCAATGACGGCTTTACTGACCTTATCAAATGCGCCTTTTTGTGCCTGATTCATACGTGATAATTTGGTTTGCATTTCATTGAGCTGTGCACGTAAATCAGTGGCATAAACAAATACAGCTTCTCGGCGCTTTAAAATGGCTTCATCCATAGACGCTTTCACTTTTGGACGTAAAAGCCTAACCGATTGTAATTCACCTTGAATATCATTCACTGTGCGCTCAAGTTTGAGCAGTTCAACTTCCGGAACAATGCCTTTTCGAGCAAGTGGTCGAGTCAATTCAAGCTCGCGAGATACTAATTGATAACTCGTCGTAAGGGTACTAATTCTAGAGGCCAACTCTTCTATTTCTTGCTGACGTTGTTGGATCTGACGTACAAGAATTTCTAATTGGTTGCTTAAATTATCCAACCGAATTGAATATTCTTCTTGTTGACGCCTAACCAGTTCTGGCTCTTCGTCAATAATGGTCTGCGGAAATACCAAATTTTGCTTGGTTATTTTGACCTGTTGGCGCCAGTCTGAAGACATATCTGAAATAATAATACTGTCTAATTCGGTGCGCATGCGAATAATATTAGTTTGTAATCCGAACACTTCTTGTTCTTGTTGGTCAAAATCGGAGCGGAATCGGGTGTCATCAATCCGGGCTAAAGGTTGTCCTTTAGTGACCATACTCCCTTCTTGGACATAGATTTCCTGCAAAATTCCGCCATCTAGACTTTGGATAATTTGAATCTGTGACGACGGAATAACTTTACCCGTTCCTGATGTCACCTGATCTAATTCTGAGAAGTAAGCCCAAATAAAAAAACACACCATCATTGCGGACAGTGACCATATGATAAGACGATGTCCTGACGGGGCGTCAGTCATCATGGCACCATAAACGTCATCAACCATTTCTAAGTCGGCTACGGTAAGATGCTTACTCATGAGTTTTGGGCTCCAGCAATTGTCCCTGCATTAAGTTTCGCAAGGACTTCATCTTTAGGACCATCAGCCACTACATGTCCACGTTCTAACACAATAATGCGATCGACTAGATTTAATAAATGCATTTTATGGGTAATGAGTAATAATGTTCTGTCGCGACTAACCAATTGCATTGAGCGAATAAACTGTTTTTCTGCTCTAGCATCCAGGCTTGCTGTTGGTTCATCCATTAATAATATCGAGGGATCATTCAATGTTGCTCTGGCTAAAGCGACGGTTTGTCGTTGGCCACGACTGAGTGACAAGCCTCCTTCACCAACTTGTTGATCTAATCCTTCAGACTCTAAGTTAGTAAACATACTTACACCAGAAAGCTGGATAGCTCTTATTAATTGATGTTCAGTCACTTGCCTAGAACCGAATAAAATATTGTCGCGAATAGTCCCATGAAACAAGGTGACGTCTTGAGGTAAATAGCCAAAGTTACGTCTTAGGTCGCTAGGGTGAATCTGTCCTGCATCTAATCCATCATAGCGCAGGCTGCCTTGAGTTGGTTTGTACAATCCGAGTAGTAATTTGGCTAGGGTGCTTTTACCTGAGCCGTTACGACCGATAATGGCGATGCGCTCACCAGGATTAATGTGTATTGATAAAGGGTGTAGGCTTGGTTTTTCGGAGCCAGGGAAGCTAAAACTGATATTATCCGCTTCAATTTTTCCCATAAATCGTTCTTTGCTGGCTAGGTTTCCTTTGTCTTCAAATTCATCTTCTTGTTCCATTATTGCGTCTAATTGGCGCAGTGAACTGATGGTATGATTACCTCGGGTAATTAACCCTGCTAATTGAGCCATCGGAGATATAGCTCGGCTAGATAGCATGACCGCGGCAATGATCCCACCCATGGAAATTTCGTTTTCTGCTAGTCGATACACACCTAATATCACCACTAATACCACGGTTAATTGCACCATAAAATTAGCTATATGGCTGACATAATTAGACAGTTTTTTGGTTTTGAGCTGCCAATTGGCTGTATGGCCAATCATTTGTTGCCAGCTTTTTTGTACTAACCCTTCGGCACCATTGGCTTTAATTGACTCTAACGCGGTTAAACTTTCAATTAAATGGCCATGCTTTAAACTGGCAAAGCGGTTACTTTCTTCAATTGCTTGCTTCAGTTTAGGTTGTAGATAAAAGGTGACTGCGATAATGATCAAGCTGCCAATAACCGGAATAATAGCTAAATCGCCAGCAACAATATAAATGATGATCACGAACAGTAATGCAAACGGTAGATCAACCAACGCAGTAATCGTTGCAGAGGTCAAAAACTCCCGAATACTGTCAAACTCACCTAATTGTCTTGCCATTCCTCCTACGCTTGGTGAACGCTTAGATAGTGGAATACCAATGGCTTTTGCAAATAGTTTTGAAGAAACAATAATGTCGACTTTTTTACCCGCTATATCAATTAAATAGCTGCGTAATTGGCGCATTATAAAGTCGAATATATAAGCAATACTTGCCCCAATGGCTAAAACCCATAGTGATTCAAATGCGAGATTGGGTACCACTTTGTCATAGACATTCATAATAAATAGTGGTGAAACCAAGGCAAAAAGGTTGACCAATACTGAGGCTATTAGAGCATCTCGGTAAATAGGAGCAGAGTCTTTAATACTTTGCAGTAGCCAATGTGTTTTGCTGTCATGCAGATGAACATCAAAACTTTTGTCACCACGGTAATCTTGTTTAACTAAAAATAAGTAACCTACATATAAGGTTTCTAAACCTTCAATCGTCAGAGTATCTTCGCCGCCCGTTTCAGGTAATTGTATAACGGCTTTGTCTTGCTCTAGATCGATCTCTCTTAGAATACAGGCCTTTTTATCTTTCAATAATAAGATACAAGGTAATAATATTTCAGAGATTTGATTCAAATCTTTACGTGATAATTTAGCTGATAGCCCAGCCCTTGCCGCGGCTTGAGGAATTAAATCGGGCGTAATGACTGCACCAGACAAAGGAAGACCTGCCGCAAGGGAATCTATTGAGCAAGGGCTTCCAAAATGTTCAGTTAATAAAACCAAACAATCGAGTAACGGATCGACCGTTACCCGCTGGGAAGCAGAGATCGTCCACTGCTCACTTTTGTTAGACGCAGTTATAGGCACCTAATCATTGTCCTTAATGTGTATTGTTAGAATAATCAAATATGCGCCACATAATACTATGCGACGCAGTCAATGTGTTGTTATTAAGGAATAATATTTCCATTATGTTGATCAAATAGATCAGCATGACTGGTTCCTGGCGATGGAGCAGGGTTGACGGTTGCAGTATCTACAATGAGTGCACCATCATTAAGTAAACCATTAATGATCACTCCGTCTGTGGTGCTACCGTATTCTTGCGACAGATCTACACCATCCAGAACAATAACTTGGTCAATACTACCATTATGGTCGGCATCGATAGAAATTGTCGTGCTGCCATTACTGAACGAGAAATCTAAGTAGTTATCTAAATCGCCGTTCTGTTCATTCTGCAATAAATCACTGATATGAAGGGAGTCATTATTGACTTCGAAGTCTTTAATCGTATCGGTACCAGTATCGCCCTTAGACCATACAAAGGTATCGTTACCCAAGCCACCAATCAGAGTGTCATTACCTAGGCCGCCAATAAGAACGTCATTACCTTCACCACCATAGATAACATCGTTGCCACCTTGGCCAAACAGAATATCGTCACCAATACCGCCATCAAGAATGTCGTTACCATCATTTTGGTTGTTGATATTAAACTCATTTACATGGTCACGAATGTAATCATGCACTGCTCTTACATCAACATCACCAACATTTTGGCCCGTTTTATCTGCAACATAGGTTTGTAAAGCGACATACCCTTGCTCTGATGAACCGCTAAATCGAACTAAGTCACCAAAGATAATGTCATCACCTTGGTTCCCGACAGTATTGTCGTCACCTTGTGATTGTAATGTCTCAGAACCTGTGATGATGCTTGATAAATCAGATACATCAATCGACGCACGAACATTGCCGTCTGTATCGTATAGCTTCAAGTTAGCTTCATTAACAGTGGTGCCACCGTTTGCACTGGCTAAGCTGATTGCTTCAACTTCCGAAACTGCAGCGAGTAAGTTAAATGCATGTAGCGCCTGTGCGGTTGTATTTGTTCCATTGTCTGTAAAGCTTTTAACACTATTATCAGTGTTAAAGCTTAATTGGCCAATTTTAGCGCCTGTGTATGGTGAATACACTGCACCGCTAGCATTGACAACGACTTGACCATCTATGCTGATGACTTGGCCTTTAGAATAGTTATTAGAGGTCAACAAACTACTTAAGGTTTGATAGCTACTGGTCGTAACATCATAACTCATTAATACTGTTGAAGTATTAGTATCAATTGTTTGCGCATTTGGTGAGCCATCAGTAATGAAGTAAGAAATATTATTTCCAACATTATTTAACACTGTGCTGCTAGTAAACCAATTTATTGCAGACTCAAAACCAGCTTCATAGTTAGTAGAACCACTCGCGCTCATTTTTGCTAATTCAGTAAGCAGTGTTTGGACCGCATTTGAGTCGTCCATATTTACTGAAACAGAGTAATTTGAGCCTGATGCAAAGTTAGTCAGTAACACATTTACAATACCGCTATGAGAGCTTGTTGCGCTATTTGCTAGAGACTCAAATACCGCTTCCAATTGCGTTTTAGCTTCAGCAATAACACCGGACATACTGCCTGAAGTATCAAAAATAAAGGCTATATTGTAATTTTCTCCAGCAACAATCTGTAAACCTTGTTGATCACTGACAATAATATCGTTATTTGGCGTTCCTTTAATCACGTCATTACCCGGATTGCCGTTATAACTGACATAAGTGGAGCTAGCGTCAGCTTCTCCAACAATGTTAATCGTCACTGTCGCTGTGTCGGTAGCACCATATTGATCTGTTACTGTATAAGTAAAGGTATCCGTTGCAAGTTGCCCAGCAGTCAGTGCTTCAAATGAATCGTTTGTGTCATAAGAATAAGTACCATCACTGTGAATAGTTAGCAGTGCGCCGCTTGGTAATATAACTACCTGACCATCTGTAACTATTGAACCATTTACTCCAGTTAGAGCAAATGTGTTTCCCTGGGCATCAGAGTCATTATTAAGTAGACCTTGACTCGTGTTCGAAATGGTTAATACGCCATCTTCTGACACTAAGTAGGTTCCCATAATAGCAGGACCAGATGCGGCAACATTTGTCAGGAAATAATCAGATGAGTCAGTTAATGCTGCGCCACCATTTGCTTCACTAATGGTTTTAGTTGCTTCAAATACCAGTTGGTCGAAGACAATATTACCGGTATCAATACTGAAAGTACCTGCGTCACCTGAAGTCGTCTTAAACGTTTCACTTGCAACTAATTGACCATTGTAATAAGCCTTCCAAACACCTTGTTCACCATTATTTTCATTAGAGAACATGTTTGAAACACTGAATGTCGCCTTATTAACTAATCCATTAAAGTCAATCACAATTGATTCAGATGTCGCGGTAGCTGAATCATATTCGATTTGTCCGGCAATTTGGTCTGAAGTTCGTGGTGAGCCTGCGACACCGAGTTTGTTAGTACCAGATTCTATGTTAACTACACCCATTGAGCCATCAGCTGTACGAGCTGATATTTTCATTAAGCTCTGGCCGTTTGATTGAGGAATTGTCCAAGCGTTAGTTGCACCTGAAGTCACACTAAATGATGTACCAGGAAGGTCATCATTAGCATCAACATTGTTTATCGATGCAGTATCATTAACAGCTGTTGATTCGTTACCTGCGGCATCAGTTTGAGTTATTTCAACGGTAATTTGTTCACCTGGACTTGGAACATCTGCTGTCCATGTGATCTCACCATTGTCGTAATTGAAAGCTATACCAGTTGTTGAACCATCTAAATTAACTAATTGACCATTTTCGAGTTTCAGATCAAATGAAACATCATAACCATTGACTGTTATGGATATTGAAACAAAACCACCTGCAACAAGGTCTGCATTATCTACTTCAGCTTTAATTTGTATCCCATTACCATTGGCAGCTATTTCATTATAATTTAACCAACCGTCTCCAGGGACTCCATCGTCTACAATAATAATTGACAGTGCAGAGGGTGCCGTTCTATCGACGCCTTGCACATCGGTTGCCACAGCAGAGGGGTTACCGGCGATATCAATCACTTGCGCGGTGACATCAACATCGGTCGCGCCTGCAGTCACAGGGACTTCAACATCAAAGCCGTTGTCGAGCATGTCTTGAGTGACAGGGCCATTAAATAGGGTGTTGCCGTTGCCGTCAGTGACAATCAAGGTGTCGCCGACTTGGGTGCCAGTCGCTAGCGTCACGGTCGCGGTCACAGTGCCGTCGCTGCCGATCTCATCGCTGTTGAACACGCCGTCAGTGCCCATGCCGCTGAATTCAACGATTGGTGCAGGTGCGGCAACATTGTCCACAGGCTGGTTGTCGGTAGCAGTCGCAGAGGGGTTACCGGCGATATCAATCACTTGCGCGGTGACATCAACATCGGTCGCGCCTGCAGTCACAGGCACTTCAACGTCAAAGCCGTTGTCGAGCATGTCCTGAGTGACAGGGCCGTTAAATAGGGTGTTGCCATTGCCATCAGTGACAATCAAGGTGTCGCCGACTTGGGTGCCAGTCGCTAGCGTCACGGTCGCGGTCACAGTGCCATCAGTACCGATCTCATCGCTGTTGAACACGCCATCGCTGCCCATGCCGCTGAACTCAACGGTCGGTGCAGGTGCGGCAACATTGTCCACAGGCTGGTTGTCGGTAGCAGTCGCAGAGGGGTTACCGGCGATATCAATTACTTGCGCGGTGACATCAACATCGGTCGCGCCTGCAGTCACAGGCACTTCAACGTCAAAGCCGTTGTCGAGCATGTCCTGAGTGACAGGGCCGTTAAATAGGGTGTTGCCATTGCCATCAGTGACAATCAAGGTGTCGCCGACTTGGGTGCCAGTCGCTAGCGTCACGGTCGCGGTCACAGTGCCGTCGCTGCCGATCTCATCGCTGTTGAACACGCCGTCAGTGCCCATGCCGCTGAACTCAACGGTGGGTGCAGGTGCGGCAACATTGTCCACAGGCTGGTTGTCGGTGGCGGTTGCTGATGGGTTACCGGCGATATCAATCACTTGCGCGGTGACATCAACATCGGTCGCGCCAGCAGTGACAGGCACTTCAACGTCAAAGCCGTTGTCGAGCATGTCCTGAGTGACAGGGCCGTTAAATAGGGTGTTGCCATTGCCATCAGTGACAATCAAGGTGTCGCCAACTTGGGTGCCAGTCGCTAGCGTCACGGTCGCGGTCACAGTGCCGTCGCTGCCGATCTCATCGCTGTTGAACACGCCGTCAGTGCCCATGCCGCTGAACTCAACGGTGGGAGCAGGTGCCATGGTGGCATCAACAGGTTGTGTATCTGTTGCGGTTGCAGAGGGGTTACCGGCGATATCAATCACTTGCGCGGTGACATCAACATCGGTCGCGCCAGCAGTCACAGGCACTTCAACGTCAAAGCCGTTGTCGAGCATGTCCTGAGTGACAGGGCCGTTAAATAGGGTGTTGCCATTGCCATCAGTGACAATCAAGGTGTCGCCGACTTGGGTGCCAGTCGCTAGCGTCACGGTCGCGGTCACAGTGCCGTCAGTACCGATCTCATCGCTGTTGAACACGCCATCGCTGCCCATGCCGCTGAACTCAACGGTGGGTGCAGGAGCCATGGTGGCATCAACAGGTTGTGTATCAGTGGCGGTTGCAGAGGGGTTACCGGCGATATCAATTACTTGCGCGGTGACATCAACATCAGTTGCGCCTGCAGTCACAGGGACTTCAACGTCAAAGCCGTTGTCGAGCATGTCTTGAGTGACAGGGCCATTAAATAGGGTGTTGCCATTGCCATCAGTGACAATCAAGGTGTCGCCGACTTGGGTGCCAGTCGCTAGCGTCACGGTCGCGGTCACAGTGCCGTCGCTGCCGATCTCATCGCTGTTGAACACGCCGTCAGTGCCCATGCCGCTGAATTCAACGATTGGTGCAGGTGCGGCAACATTGTCCACAGGCTGGTTGTCGGTAGCAGTCGCAGAGGGGTTACCGGCGATATCAATCACTTGCGCGGTGACATCAACATCGGTCGCGCCTGCAGTCACAGGCACTTCAACGTCAAAGCCGTTGTCGAGCATGTCCTGAGTGACAGGGCCGTTAAATAGGGTGTTGCCATTGCCATCAGTGACAATCAAGGTGTCGCCGACTTGGGTGCCAGTCGCTAGCGTCACGGTCGCGGTCACAGTGCCATCAGTACCGATCTCATCGCTGTTGAACACGCCATCGCTGCCCATGCCGCTGAACTCAACGGTCGGTGCAGGTGCGGCAACATTGTCCACAGGCTGGTTGTCGGTAGCAGTCGCAGAGGGGTTACCGGCGATATCAATTACTTGCGCGGTGACATCAACATCGGTCGCGCCTGCAGTCACAGGCACTTCAACGTCAAAGCCGTTGTCGAGCATGTCCTGAGTGACAGGGCCGTTAAATAGGGTGTTGCCATTGCCATCAGTGACAATCAAGGTGTCGCCGACTTGGGTGCCAGTCGCTAGCGTCACGGTCGCGGTCACAGTGCCGTCGCTGCCGATCTCATCGCTGTTGAACACGCCGTCAGTGCCCATGCCGCTGAATTCAACGATTGGTGCAGGTGCGGCAACATTGTCCACAGGCTGGTTGTCGGTAGCAGTCGCAGAGGGGTTACCGGCGATATCAATCACTTGCGCGGTGACATCAACATCGGTCGCGCCTGCAGTCACAGGCACTTCAACGTCAAAGCCGTTGTCGAGCATGTCCTGAGTGACAGGGCCGTTAAATAGGGTGTTGCCATTGCCATCAGTGACAATCAAGGTGTCGCCGACTTGGGTGCCAGTCGCTAGCGTCACGGTCGCGGTCACAGTGTCATCAGTACCGATCTCATCGCTGTTGAACACGCCATCGCTGCCCATGCCGCTGAACTCAACGGTCGGTGCAGGTGCGGCAACATTGTCCACAGGCTGGTTGTCGGTAGCAGTCGCAGAGGGGTTACCGGCGATATCAATTACTTGCGCGGTGACATCAACATCGGTCGCGCCTGCAGTCACAGGCACTTCAACGTCAAAGCCGTTGTCGAGCATGTCCTGAGTGACAGGGCCGTTAAATAGGGTGTTGCCGTTGCCATCAGTGACAATCAAGGTGTCGCCAACTTGGGTGCCAGTCGCTAGCGTCACGGTCGCGGTCACAGTGCCATCAGTACCGATCTCATCGCTGTTGAACACGCCGTCAGTGCCCATGCCGCTGAACTCAACGGTGGGTGCAGGTGCGGCAACATTGTCCACAGGCTGGTTGTCGGTAGCAGTCGCAGAGGGGTTACCGGCGATATCAATCACTTGCGCGGTGACATCAACATCGGTTGCGCCAGCAGTGACAGGGACTTCAACGTCAAAGCCGTTGTCGAGCATGTCTTGAGTGACAGGGCCATTAAATAGGGTGTTGCCGTTGCCATCAGTGACAATCAAGGTGTCGCCAACTTGGGTGCCAGTCGCTAGCGTCACGGTCGCGGTCACAGTGCCATCAGTACCGATCTCATCGCTGTTGAACACGCCGTCAGTGCCCATGCCGCTGAACTCAACGGTGGGTGCAGGTGCGGCAACATTGTCCACAGGCTGGTTGTCGGTGGCGGTTGCTGATGGGTTACCGGCGATATCAATTACTTGCGCGGTGACATCAACATCGGTTGCGCCTGCAGTGACAGGGACTTCAACGTCAAAGCCGTTGTCGAGCATGTCTTGAGTGACAGGGCCGTTAAATAGGGTGTTGCCGTTGCCGTCAGTGACAATCAAGGTGTCGCCAACTTGGGTGCCAGTCGCTAGCGTCACGGTGGCGGTCACAGTGCCATCAGTACCGATCTCATCGCTGTTGAACACGCCGTCGCTGCCCATGCCGCTGAATTCAACGATTGGTGCAGGTGCCATGGTGGCATCAACAGGTTGTGTATCAGTGGCGGTTGCTGATGGGTTACCGGCGATATCAATCACTTGCGCGGTGACATCAACATCGGTCGCGCCTGCAGTCACAGGCACTTCAACGTCAAAGCCGTTGTCGAGCATGTCCTGAGTGACAGGGCCGTTAAATAGGGTGTTGCCATTGCCATCAGTGACAATCAAGGTGTCGCCGACTTGGGTGCCAGTCGCTAGCGTCACGGTCGCGGTCACAGTGCCATCAGTACCGATCTCATCGCTGTTGAACACGCCATCGCTGCCCATGCCGCTGAACTCAACGGTCGGTGCAGGTGCGGCAACATTGTCCACAGGCTGGTTGTCGGTAGCAGTCGCAGAGGGGTTACCGGCGATATCAATTACTTGCGCGGTGACATCAACATCGGTCGCGCCTGCAGTCACAGGCACTTCAACGTCAAAGCCGTTGTCGAGCATGTCCTGAGTGACAGGGCCGTTAAATAGGGTGTTGCCATTGCCATCAGTGACAATCAAGGTGTCGCCGACTTGGGTGCCAGTCGCTAGCGTCACGGTCGCGGTCACAGTGCCGTCGCTGCCGATCTCATCGCTGTTGAACACGCCGTCAGTGCCCATGCCGCTGAACTCAACGGTGGGTGCAGGTGCGGCAACATTGTCCACAGGCTGGTTGTCGGTGGCGGTTGCTGATGGGTTACCGGCGATATCAATCACTTGCGCGGTGACATCAACATCGGTCGCGCCAGCAGTGACAGGCACTTCAACGTCAAAGCCGTTGTCGAGCATGTCCTGAGTGACAGGGCCGTTAAATAGGGTGTTGCCATTGCCATCAGTGACAATCAAGGTGTCGCCAACTTGGGTGCCAGTCGCTAGCGTCACGGTCGCGGTCACAGTGCCGTCGCTGCCGATCTCATCGCTGTTGAACACGCCGTCAGTGCCCATGCCGCTGAACTCAACGGTGGGAGCAGGTGCCATGGTGGCATCAACAGGTTGTGTATCTGTTGCGGTTGCAGAGGGGTTACCGGCGATATCAATTACTTGCGCGGTGACATCAACATCGGTCGCGCCAGCAGTCACAGGCACTTCAACGTCAAAGCCGTTGTCGAGCATGTCCTGAGTGACAGGGCCGTTAAATAGGGTGTTGCCATTGCCATCAGTGACAATCAAGGTGTCGCCGACTTGGGTGCCAGTCGCTAGCGTCACGGTCGCGGTCACAGTGCCATCAGTACCGATCTCATCGCTGTTGAACACGCCATCGCTGCCCATGCCGCTGAACTCAACGGTGGGTGCAGGTGCCATGGTGGCATCAACAGGTTGTGTATCAGTGGCGGTTGCTGATGGGTTACCGGCGATATCAATCACTTGCGCGGTGACATCAACATCGGTTGCGCCAGCAGTGACAGGGACTTCAACGTCAAAGCCGTTGTCGAGCATGTCTTGAGTGACAGGGCCGTTAAATAGGGTGTTGCCGTTGCCGTCAGTGACAATCAAGGTGTCGCCAACTTCAGTGCCAGTCGCTAGCGTCACGGTCGCGGTCACAGTGCCGTCAGTACCGATCTCATCGCTGTTGAAGATACCATCGCTGCCCATGCCGCTGAATTCAACGATTGGTGCAGGTGCGGCAACATTGTCCACAGGCTGGTTGTCGGTGGCGGTTGCAGAGGGGTTACCGGCGATATCAATCACTTGCGCGGTGACATCAACATCGGTTGCGCCAGCAGTGACAGGGACTTCAACGTCAAAGCCGTTGTCGAGCATGTCTTGAGTGACAGGGCCATTAAATAGGGTGTTGCCGTTGCCATCAGTGACAATCAAGGTGTCGCCAACTTGGGTGCCAGTCGCTAGCGTCACGGTCGCGGTCACAGTGCCATCAGTACCGATCTCATCGCTGTTGAACACGCCGTCAGTGCCCATGCCGCTGAACTCAACGGTGGGTGCAGGTGCGGCAACATTGTCCACAGGCTGGTTGTCGGTGGCGGTTGCAGAGGGGTTACCGGCGATATCAATCACTTGCGCGGTGACATCAACATCGGTCGCGCCAGCAGTGACAGGGACTTCAACGTCAAAGCCGTTGTCGAGCATGTCCTGAGTGACAGGGCCGTTAAATAGGGTGTTGCCGTTGCCGTCAGTGACAATCAAGGTGTCGCCAACTTGGGTGCCAGTCGCTAGCGTCACGGTCGCGGTCACAGTGCCATCAGTACCGATCTCATCGCTGTTGAAGATACCATCGCTGCCCATGCCGCTGAACTCAACGGTGGGTGCAGGTGCGGCAACATTGTCCACAGGCTGGTTGTCGGTGGCGGTTGCAGAGGGGTTACCGGCGATATCAATCACTTGCGCGGTGACATCAACATCGGTCGCGCCAGCAGTGACAGGCACTTCAACGTCAAAGCCGTTGTCGAGCATGTCCTGAGTGACAGGGCCGTTAAATAGGGTGTTGCCGTTGCCGTCAGTGACAATCAAGGTGTCGCCAACTTCAGTGCCAGTCGCTAGCGTCACGGTCGCGGTCACAGTGCCGTCAGTACCGATCTCATCGCTGTTGAAGATACCATCGCTGCCCATGCCGCTGAATTCAACGATTGGTGCAGGTGCGGCAACATTGTCCACAGGCTGGTTGTCGGTAGCAGTCGCAGAGGGGTTACCGGCGATATCAATCACTTGCGCGGTGACATCAACATCGGTCGCGCCAGCAGTGACAGGGACTTCAACGTCAAAGCCGTTGTCGAGCATGTCCTGAGTGACAGGGCCGTTAAATAGGGTGTTGCCGTTGCCGTCAGTGACAATCAAGGTGTCGCCAACTTGGGTGCCAGTCGCTAGCGTCACGGTCGCGGTCACAGTGCCATCAGTACCGATCTCATCGCTGTTGAACACGCCGTCAGTGCCCATGCCGCTGAATTCAACGATTGGTGCAGGTGCGGCAACATTGTCCACAGGCTGGTTGTCGGTAGCAGTCGCAGAGGGGTTACCGGCGATATCAATTACTTGCGCGGTGACATCAACATCGGTTGCGCCTGCAGTGACAGGGACTTCAACGTCAAAGCCGTTGTCGAGCATGTCTTGAGTGACAGGGCCATTAAATAGGGTGTTGCCGTTGCCATCAGTGACAATCAAGGTGTCGCCAACTTGGGTGCCAGTCGCTAGCGTCACGGTCGCGGTCACAGTGCCATCAGTACCGATCTCATCGCTGTTGAACACGCCGTCAGTGCCCATGCCGCTGAACTCAACGGTGGGTGCAGGTGCGGCAACATTGTCCACAGGCTGGTTGTCGGTGGCGGTTGCTGATGGGTTACCGGCGATATCAATTACTTGCGCGGTGACATCAACATCGGTTGCGCCTGCAGTGACAGGGACTTCAACGTCAAAGCCGTTGTCGAGCATGTCTTGAGTGACAGGGCCGTTAAATAGGGTGTTGCCGTTGCCGTCAGTGACAATCAAGGTGTCGCCAACTTGGGTGCCAGTCGCTAGCGTCACGGTCGCGGTCACAGTGCCATCAGTACCGATCTCATCGCTGTTGAAGATACCATCGCTGCCCATGCCGCTGAACTCAACGGTGGGTGCAGGTGCGGCAACATTGTCCACAGGCTGGTTGTCGGTGGCGGTTGCAGAGGGGTTACCGGCGATATCAATCACTTGCGCGGTGACATCAACATCGGTCGCGCCAGCAGTGACAGGCACTTCAACGTCAAAGCCGTTGTCGAGCATGTCCTGAGTGACAGGGCCGTTAAATAGGGTGTTGCCGTTGCCGTCAGTGACAATCAAGGTGTCGCCAACTTCAGTGCCAGTCGCTAGCGTCACGGTGGCGGTCACAGTGCCGTCAGTACCGATCTCATCGCTGTTGAAGATACCATCGCTGCCCATGCCGCTGAATTCAACGATTGGTGCAGGTGCGGCAACATTGTCCACAGGCTGGTTGTCGGTAGCAGTCGCAGAGGGGTTACCGGCGATATCAATCACTTGCGCGGTGACATCAACATCGGTCGCGCCAGCAGTGACAGGGACTTCAACGTCAAAGCCGTTGTCGAGCATGTCCTGAGTGACAGGGCCGTTAAATAGGGTGTTGCCGTTGCCGTCAGTGACAATCAAGGTGTCGCCAACTTGGGTGCCAGTCGCTAGCGTCACGGTCGCGGTCACAGTGCCATCAGTACCGATCTCATCGCTGTTGAACACGCCGTCAGTGCCCATGCCGCTGAATTCAACGATTGGTGCAGGTGCGGCAACATTGTCCACAGGCTGGTTGTCGGTAGCAGTCGCAGAGGGGTTACCGGCGATATCAATCACTTGCGCGGTGACATCAACATCGGTTGCGCCAGCAGTGACAGGGACTTCAACGTCAAAGCCGTTGTCGAGCATGTCTTGAGTGACAGGGCCATTAAATAGGGTGTTGCCGTTGCCATCAGTGACAATCAAGGTGTCGCCAACTTGGGTGCCAGTCGCTAGCGTCACGGTCGCGGTCACAGTGCCGTCGCTGCCGATCTCATCGCTGTTGAACACGCCGTCAGTGCCCATGCCGCTGAACTCAACGGTGGGTGCAGGTGCCATGGTGGCATCAACAGGTTGTGTATCAGTGGCGGTTGCTGATGGGTTACCGGCGATATCAATCACTTGCGCGGTGACATCAACATCGGTTGCGCCTGCAGTGACAGGGACTTCAACGTCAAAGCCGTTGTCGAGCATGTCTTGAGTGACAGGGCCGTTAAATAGGGTGTTGCCGTTGCCGTCAGTGACAATCAAGGTGTCGCCAACTTGGGTGCCAGTCGCTAGCGTCACGGTCGCGGTCACAGTGCCGTCGCTGCCGATCTCATCGCTGTTGAACACGCCGTCAGTGCCCATGCCGCTGAACTCAACGGTGGGTGCAGGTGCCATGGTGGCATCAACAGGTTGTGTATCAGTGGCGGTTGCTGATGGGTTACCGGCGATATCAATCACTTGCGCGGTGACATCAACATCGGTTGCGCCTGCAGTGACAGGGACTTCAACGTCAAAGCCGTTGTCGAGCATGTCTTGAGTGACAGGGCCGTTAAATAGGGTGTTGCCGTTGCCGTCAGTGACAATCAA
This sequence comes from Shewanella sp. Arc9-LZ, assembly GCF_010092445.1. Classification (NCBI taxonomy): domain Bacteria; kingdom Pseudomonadati; phylum Pseudomonadota; class Gammaproteobacteria; order Alteromonadales; family Shewanellaceae; genus Shewanella; species Shewanella sp. Arc9-LZ. The sequence goes on from NZ_CP048031.1 coordinate 527,125, forward strand.
GGTGTCGCCAACTTGGGTGCCAGTCGCTAGCGTCACGGTCGCGGTCACAGTGCCATCAGTACCGATCTCATCGCTGTTGAACACGCCGTCAGTGCCCATGCCGCTGAATTCAACGATTGGTGCAGGTGCGGCAACATTGTCCACAGGCTGGTTGTCGGTAGCAGTCGCAGAGGGGTTACCGGCGATATCAATCACTTGCGCGGTGACATCAACATCGGTTGCGCCAGCAGTGACAGGGACTTCAACGTCAAAGCCGTTGTCGAGCATGTCTTGAGTGACAGGGCCATTAAATAGGGTGTTGCCGTTGCCATCAGTGACAATCAAGGTGTCGCCAACTTCAGTGCCAGTCGCTAGCGTCACGGTGGCGGTCACAGTGCCGTCAGTACCGATCTCATCGCTGTTGAACACGCCGTCAGTGCCCATGCCGCTGAACTCAACGGTGGGTGCAGGTGCGGCAACATTGTCCACAGGCTGGTTGTCGGTAGCAGTCGCAGAGGGGTTACCGGCGATATCAATCACTTGCGCGGTGACATCAACATCGGTCGCGCCAGCAGTGACAGGGACTTCAACGTCAAAGCCGTTGTCGAGCATGTCTTGAGTGACAGGGCCATTAAATAGGGTGTTGCCGTTGCCATCAGTGACAATCAAGGTGTCGCCAACTTCAGTGCCAGTCGCTAGCGTCACGGTGGCGGTCACAGTGCCGTCAGTACCGATCTCATCGCTGTTGAACACGCCGTCAGTGCCCATGCCGCTGAACTCAACGGTGGGTGCAGGTGCGGCAACATTGTCCACAGGCTGGTTGTCGGTAGCAGTCGCAGAGGGGTTACCGGCGATATCAATCACTTGCGCGGTGACATCAACATCGGTCGCGCCAGCAGTGACAGGCACTTCAACGTCAAAGCCGTTGTCGAGCATGTCCTGAGTGACAGGGCCGTTAAATAGGGTGTTGCCATTGCCATCAGTGACAATCAAGGTGTCGCCGACTTGGGTGCCAGTCGCTAGCGTCACGGTCGCGGTCACAGTGCCGTCGCTGCCGATCTCATCGCTGTTGAAGATACCATCGCTGCCCATGCCGCTGAACTCAACGGTCGGTGCAGGTGCGGCAACATTGTCCACAGGCTGGTTGTCGGTAGCAGTCGCAGAGGGGTTACCGGCGATATCAATCACTTGCGCGGTGACATCAACATCGGTCGCGCCTGCAGTCACAGGCACTTCAACGTCAAAGCCGTTGTCGAGCATGTCCTGAGTGACAGGGCCGTTAAATAGGGTGTTGCCATTGCCATCAGTGACAATCAAGGTGTCGCCAACTTCAGTGCCAGTCGCTAGCGTCACGGTGGCGGTCACAGTGCCGTCAGTACCGATCTCATCGCTGTTGAACACGCCATCGCTGCCCATGCCGCTGAACTCAACGGTGGGTGCAGGTGCGGCAACATTGTCCACAGGCTGGTTGTCGGTAGCAGTCGCAGAGGGGTTACCGGCGATATCAATTACTTGCGCGGTGACATCAACATCGGTCGCGCCTGCAGTCACAGGCACTTCAACGTCAAAGCCGTTGTCGAGCATGTCCTGAGTGACAGGGCCGTTAAATAGGGTGTTGCCATTGCCATCAGTGACAATCAAGGTGTCGCCAACTTCAGTGCCAGTCGCTAGCGTCACGGTGGCGGTCACAGTGCCGTCAGTACCGATCTCATCGCTGTTGAAGATACCATCGCTGCCCATGCCGCTGAACTCAACGGTGGGTGCAGGTGCGGCAACATTGTCCACAGGCTGGTTGTCGGTAGCAGTCGCAGAGGGGTTACCGGCGATATCAATCACTTGCGCGGTGACATCAACATCGGTCGCGCCAGCAGTGACAGGCACTTCAACGTCAAAGCCGTTGTCGAGCATGTCCTGAGTGACAGGGCCGTTAAATAGGGTGTTGCCATTGCCATCAGTGACAATCAAGGTGTCGCCGACTTGGGTGCCAGTCGCTAGCGTCACGGTCGCGGTCACAGTGCCGTCGCTGCCGATCTCATCGCTGTTGAAGATACCATCGCTGCCCATGCCGCTGAACTCAACGGTCGGTGCAGGTGCGGCAACATTGTCCACAGGCTGGTTGTCGGTAGCAGTCGCAGAGGGGTTACCGGCGATATCAATTACTTGCGCGGTGACATCAACATCGGTCGCGCCTGCAGTCACAGGCACTTCAACGTCAAAGCCGTTGTCGAGCATGTCCTGAGTGACAGGGCCGTTAAATAGGGTGTTGCCATTGCCATCAGTGACAATCAAGGTGTCGCCGACTTGGGTGCCAGTCGCTAGCGTCACGGTCGCGGTCACAGTGCCGTCGCTGCCGATCTCATCGCTGTTGAACACGCCATCGCTGCCCATGCCGCTGAACTCAACGGTGGGTGCAGGAGCCATGGTGGCATCAACAGGTTGTGTATCAGTGGCGGTTGCAGAGGGGTTACCGGCGATATCAATTACTTGCGCGGTGACATCAACATCAGTTGCGCCTGCAGTCACAGGGACTTCAACGTCAAAGCCGTTGTCGAGCATGTCCTGAGTGACAGGGCCGTTAAATAGGGTGTTGCCATTGCCATCAGTGACAATCAAGGTGTCGCCAACTTCAGTGCCAGTCGCTAGCGTCACGGTGGCGGTCACAGTGCCGTCAGTACCGATCTCATCGCTGTTGAACACGCCATCGCTGCCCATGCCGCTGAACTCAACGGTGGGTGCAGGTGCGGCAACATTGTCCACAGGCTGGTTGTCGGTGGCGGTTGCTGATGGGTTACCGGCGATATCAATCACTTGCGCGGTGACATCAACATCGGTCGCGCCAGCAGTGACAGGGACTTCAACATCAAAGCCGTTGTCGAGCATGTCTTGAGTGACAGGGCCATTAAATAGGGTGTTGCCGTTGCCGTCAGTGACAATCAAGGTGTCGCCGACTTGGGTGCCAGTCGCTAGCGTCACGGTCGCGGTCACAGTGCCGTCGCTGCCGATCTCATCGCTGTTGAACACGCCGTCAGTGCCCATGCCGCTGAATTCAACGATTGGTGCAGGTGCGGCAACATTGTCCACAGGCTGGTTGTCGGTAGCAGTCGCAGAGGGGTTACCGGCGATATCAATTACTTGCGCGGTGACATCAACATCGGTCGCGCCTGCAGTCACAGGCACTTCAACGTCAAAGCCGTTGTCGAGCATGTCCTGAGTGACAGGGCCGTTAAATAGGGTGTTGCCGTTGCCATCAGTGACAATCAAGGTGTCGCCGACTTGGGTGCCAGTCGCTAGCGTCACGGTCGCGGTCACAGTGCCGTCGCTGCCGATCTCATCGCTGTTGAACACGCCATCGCTGCCCATGCCGCTGAACTCAACGATTGGTGCAGGTGCGGCAACATTGTCCACAGGCTGGTTGTCGGTAGCAGTCGCAGAGGGGTTACCGGCGATATCAATCACTTGCGCGGTGACATCAACATCGGTCGCGCCTGCAGTGACAGGCACTTCAACGTCAAAGCCGTTGTCGAGCATGTCTTGAGTGACAGGGCCGTTAAATAGGGTGTTGCCATTGCCATCAGTGACAATCAAGGTGTCGCCGACTTGGGTGCCAGTCGCTAGCGTCACGGTCGCGGTCACAGTGCCGTCGCTGCCGATCTCATCGCTGTTGAAGATACCATCGCTGCCCATGCCGCTGAACTCAACGGTCGGTGCAGGAGCCATGGTGGCATCAACAGGTTGTGTATCTGTTGCTGTTGCAGAGGGGTTACCGGCGATATCAATTACTTGCGCGGTGACATCAACATCGGTCGCGCCAGCAGTCACAGGCACTTCAACGTCAAAGCCGTTGTCGAGCATGTCCTGAGTGACAGGGCCGTTAAATAGGGTGTTGCCATTGCCGTCAGTGACAATCAAGGTGTCGCCGACTTGGGTGCCAGTCGCGAGCGTCACGGTGGCGGTCACAGTGCCGTCAGTACCGATCTCATCGCTGTTGAACACGCCATCGCTGCCCATGCCGCTGAATTCAACGGTGGGTGCAGGTGCCATGGTGGCATCAACAGGTTGTGTATCTGTTGCGGTTGCAGAGGGGTTACCGGCGATATCAATCACTTGCGCGGTGACATCAACATCGGTCGCGCCTGCAGTCACAGGGACTTCAACGTCAAAGCCGTTGTCGAGCATGTCCTGAGTGACAGGGCCGTTAAATAGGGTGTTGCCATTGCCATCAGTGACAATCAAGGTGTCGCCAACTTGGGTGCCAGTCGCGAGCGTCACGGTCGCGGTCACAGTGCCGTCAGTACCGATCTCATCGCTGTTGAACACGCCGTCAGTGCCCATGCCGCTGAACTCAACGGTTGGTGCAGTTGACGTTATATCGACAATCCCATTATCATTATCTGTGGCTGTATTACCGGCAGGATCTGTAACTTCAGCGACAACGGTATAGTCTCCTTCTGACAATGGGTCAACTACATCGACTTCATATGTTCCATCAGGATTCACTATCGTTGTAATGGTCTGTTCGTTACCTTCACTATCAGTAATAATTAACGTAACAGTACTGCCTACAGGTGCGTCAGTCGTACCCGTGATAGTTGGTGTAGTGTCGTTTGTAAGAGCTGGTGCATCGACTGTAATAACCGGTGGTGTGGTATCTAAAATTGCAGAGTCACTTCCTTCAGGCGTTGTATTACCATTAGAATCAACGACTACAGCAACAACTTCAATTTCTTCACCTTCACCAGGAGCTGGTAAATTGAGATTTACGCTACCAGTATCAATATCTTCTTGTGTTAATACTATTTCAATGCCATTAACAATAAGTGTGTCACCGGCTTGAGCACCAGTGTTGTCCAGGCCGATAGTAACGTTTATTTCTGTAGCGCCATTCAGCTCTTCATTACTAATAAAACCGTCATCATTAAGATCTGTATTAATTACAACGGTAGGTGCGCCATCAGCGACTGGAGTTACATTAATAGTTAATGTCGCTGTTTCACCAGTGTTAGTAGTGTAAGTAATAACAGGAACGGTACCGTTCCAGTTTTCATTTGGGGTGAAGGTATAAGAGCCATCTTCATTGATGATCAGCACACCGCCCTCAAGCGTGACTTCAGTGCCGGCAGGATAGGTTTGGCCGTCAACTTCAAATGTCACCACGCTTAAATCTGAATCTGGATCGCTATCATTATCTAATACATTGCCTGATGCGGGTGTGTCCTCTGATACAGTGACAACATCATTAACTGTTACCGTAGGGTCTTCAACAGGGGTGATTTCAATGGTTAATGTTGCTGTTTCACCAGTGTTAGTAGTGTAAGTAATAACAGGAACTGTACCGTTCCAGTTTTCATTTGGAGTGAAGGTATAAGAGCCATCTTCATTGATGATCAGCACACCGCCATCTAGTGTGACTTCAGTGCCGGCAGGATAGGTTTGGCCGTCAACTTCAAATGTCACCACGCTTAAATCTGAATCAACATCACCGTCGTTATCTAATACGTTACCCGTTGCTACACTGTCTTCAGCAACAGTATTGGTGTCGTTGACCAAAACGGACGCATCATCAACAGGCGTGATTTCAATAGTTAATGTAGCGGTAACACCAGTATTGGTGGTGTAAGTAATAACAGGAACTGTACCGTTCCAGTTTTCATTCGGAGTGAAGGTATAAGAGCCATCTTCATTGATGATTAGCACACCACCCTCAAGCGTGACTTCAGTGCCTGCAGGATAGGTCTGGCCGTCAACTTCAAATGTCACGACGCTTAAATCTGTGTCGGCATCGGTGTCATTAGCTAACACATTGCCAGAAGCAACTTGATCTTCGCCGACTGTAATAGTGTCATTGAATAATACTGATGGGGAATCATTTTCAGTAAGAGCTTCTTCTTGAATGACTGCTGTTGGGGCAGCAGCTTGTCCGGTTGTGTCGTAGCCAGAATCCGCAAGTGTTTCGTCACCATCTCTTGTTACAGCAACATAACCAAAATCACCTTGGTTGGCCGTTGGGGTGCCAGCCGCGGTTTCTGGTAAATCTGCAGTTGGGTCTTCTCCAGACGCAATCAATGCCTGTAAAGCTTCGATTTCATCTAAAGCTTGTTGATCTGCTACTTGTTCAACAATGGTATCATCGATGTTATCGGCTAATGTATTAATCGATTCGTCATTAGGAATGTTAGCACTATTAAAAATAGTGCCGTCATCAAACGTAATCACGAAACCAAGGTTATTACTGCTGGCAACTATTGCACCAGTCGGCACAACTTGACCGAGTTGTAGTTCCTTAGTTTCATTGTTAATCGTTATTGTTACTGAACCTTCCGAAGCAGAAAGTATTCCATTTTTTGACGTAGTCATTGATCCCATTTGAAGCTCCCAACAGCTTTAATACACTTATAATACCAATACATTAATATGCATAATATATGCTTAATTAAATACTAGTATTAACATTAAAATTAATTTAGACACAATATGTTAATAATATCATCCGCTGCTAAAGTAGTCAATTTTTTGACGTTGTACCAACGTTAAATATATTATTGAAAATAGAGTTATAAAATAGATAAATACCATAGAGCATAAACTGATACCACACGTTTCTCCGTCATAAAAAGTTCACAATTACGGATTAGCTCTACCACCATTATATCGGCAGATATAACATAAAATGAACAAATTGATGACAAAAAAGCCTGCAAGATTGCAGGCTTTGGATGTGTACAAAAATAATACTTATTGTTTACAGAATATTAGCTGCATTGCGATAGCTATGAGCCGCTGTCGAATTTTCGCCTAACTGTTCTTGTGCTTGGGCTAAAGCCAGCCATGATTGATGGGTTGGTGCTATGCGACATACATTTTGCCAATGAATTTTGGCTTGTTTAGTATCCCGACTCTGAATCGCTAGTCTTGCAAGGCACATTTGATAGTCAGCATCATTTTCATGAGTGGTTTCTAATTTACTGAGTAATTTACGTATATCTTGATCTTGAGCGGTAATTAAATCAGGTATTGCTGTAAATAACGCTGCTGATGGCGAAGCATTGAGTTGTTTATTAATTAACTTTAGCGCTTGATCTTTATGACCATACTGAATAAGTCCATGAGCATAAGCTAATATAAGTTCATCCTCTTTACGTTCTGACTTATTTAACCAATGCCAACATTTAGTTAACTCAGCTTCAGATACTTTTGCTGCATTGATCATTAAAATACTGTTGGTCTTAGTATTTAATTGGTTGAACTCTGTTTCAGCTAATAATTGACGCTTTTTAAGAATTGGTAACAACAACTTCAATGCCTGCCAATCGTGTTGTTGTTGATATAATTCTTGTGCCAATTTAAGCACTGGGGAGCTACTTTTGCTTGTAGGGTTCAGCTTATCTAATATTGCACGGGCCTTAATCAGTTCACCTTGTTTCATTAAATAACGGGTACGCGAAGTATAAACCGCTGTTTTTGCAATTGGGTTTTTCTCAGCTTGAGTTAAATAATGATCGCGAGCTGTAATATCACCTTGATAGTGTGCCGCTCTAGCTGCTGCAAATAGATTTAATACCGGAATTTCACCTTTTTCAGCCCCTTTTGCCATGGCTTTTTCTGCCGCTGACCAATCTTCTTTTGCCAACGCTAAAGCGCCGATTAACGTATGTTTTTTAGCGGCTTTTCTTCGCCATTGCTCAGGAAGATATCGGCTACTTAATACGATATTTAATAACAAGATGATTAACCATTCGAGTAATTGCAGCGCAAAATAAAACACAATTAAGCCAACAACACCTGTCACTAAGCTGGTTTCTATCTGATAGTCACCCATCGCGATGTAAATGTAACCGCTTTGCCCAATAATGAGTGGACTAAGACACAGTCCAATTAAAATGAGAACAACATAAACTAGCGTCTTAATCATTGCGTAGGCTCCCCAGTAGGCATAATTTCACCATAGATAACCAGTTGCTGCAGTAGTGGCGATGCTTGAAATTTATTGAGGGTAATCTTCTCAATGCTAACTTTGGCAAGCTTATCTAAAGACGCAATCATTGTTTTGGTCTTTGGATCACTTAAGTCAAAATACTGTTGTAACCACTTGTCTGCTAATAAAATAGATTGTTGATAATTCAGTTGATCAAATCGGTACAATGCTAATTGTGCTTGCAATAATTTGTTGCGAATATTTTCGACTAAATACCATTGCTGCTCAGGTGATAATAGTGGTTCTAGATCAGTAGTCCGTTTACGGATAGTGATGAATCCATCAGTTAAATCGTGCCAAGTTCGGGCCAAATTCTGTTGCCAGTCATCAATTGAATCAGTTACTTGTTGAGTGCTTTTATTGTCAGCAAAATTTTCATCAACACGATTTAATGGTAATTGTGTTAAGCCATCAATAAGGGTATCTAAGTCAAAGATAGTATTGGTGATGTCAGTCGTTTTTAATGCTTTAACTTTGGTGATGTCAGCTGCTAACGCTTTGCGTAATACTGTTAATGCAGGATCTTTCATCGCACTAATGCGTTCATCTGCCGATTGTAATAAACCAATAGCGGTTTGTGGATCGTTTTCTAACCACAGTTTTCTACCCGCCATGCGTACAAGGTATTCAGCTTCTGATGCCATCCAATGGTTAGGGCTGCGCTGTGCAATCACCGCAACACGCTCTTGCAATTGTTTATTCGACTGCTGCAGTTGGGCTAATTTCGCATAAGCTTTGGTATCATTCAGTTGTTGTTGCTCTAACGTGCCAATGCGTTTATTTGTTGCCATTGCCGTTTGCTGTAATTCATATTTTAACGATTTATTTTGGGTTACTTGCTCAGAGATATTTTGCCCTAACTGAGTTTGGCCATTACTTTGTTGATCCAGTTGCAAATACAGCCAATAACAAGCTGCAATAGCCACTATTGCTACGAGTAAACTGAACAGTACTCCAAGACGGATCCACCAAGAACTAGGTTTCGCTTTGCGTCGACTATTATTTACAGGTGAATTAGCAGAGGAGTTTGCCTGGTTATTATTGGTTTTGCTGTCAGCAGATTTTTGGCTGGTTGCATTGCCTTTTTTGGTCTGTGTCGGCTTTTCTACAGGAGTTGGTGCTGGAGAAATAACTTTCTCATCCTTGTGAGCTGGCGAGTTTGGATCTTTTTTATTGTTTTCCATGAACAGTCCTTGAAAGCAAAAATACAACCAATAAAAGCAATATTAATAAATGCGTGTCGATGCAAGATAACAATACAATAACAAATTATAACGCAAGACTCGCTAGTATAGCTTGAGTATTTGCTCCATTTGCATTGGTAATGTGGCTTAAGCCCATTGCTTTTGCTTGTAATTCGACGCGATTACTGGGGACTATAATATGACATGCACGTAGCCATGCAAATAATTCTTTTGGTACAAGCTCAACTAAGTTGGATAATATTTCACCGCTGGTGACAACGATGGTGTCAATTCCAAACGATTCCCACTGCTGAGTTATCGCTTTAGCGTCAAGTTTTGGTATGGCTCGTTGATAGACTTGCCAATAGTTAACATTGGCGCCTCGCAGTCGTAACTGCTCCGCAAGTGTTTCTCGTCCGCCTAAACCCCGAACAATGATAAATGACTGTTTATCGACATTCTGTAATTGAGCTAGCGATAATAAACCTTCACTATCTTGATTGTCTTCAGGTGAGGTAAAAGCATTGATATTGTATTGAGCTAGGCTATCTGCCGTAGCTTGACCTACTGCAAAATAACGACAATGAGTCGGAAATTGTTGTTGTAATTTTTGCGCAGCAAAGTCCACTGAATTAGTGCTAATAAATAGTAAGTTGTCAGTGTTATTTAAGTGGATAGGATCGAGTTGTTCTGTGGTTTCTACAACCGATAATAGCGGAGTAACAAGATAAGCAACGTCTCGCAGCGAGAGTTGCTCTTCCATTGCTTGATTGCGCCCTTGTGGGCGCGTTAACAAGACTTTCATGGTCTGTTATCTTGATGACACAAGATTAACTGGCATACACGGCATCTAAAATAGTTTTAGCACCGCGACTCAGTAAATCCTCTGCAAGTGACTCCCCAAGTGCAACCGCATCGGTTTTAGAGCCGGAGACAGTACCTACAATTATTTGGCTGCCATCAGGATTACCAACTAAACCTCGTAGAGTTAAGTTATCACCGTTTATTTCAGCAAAAGCACCGATAGGGACTTGGCATCCGCCTTCTAAACGAGTATTCATTGCTCGCTCAGCAAGTACTCTATAACGGGTTTCTAAATGTTCAAGTGGTGCTAATAACGTTTTAACGCGCACATCATCAGTACGGCACTCAATTCCTACGGCACCTTGGCCATTAGCAGGCAGTGATTCTTCGGCAGAAATAAAGTTAGCGATACGTTCCTTTAGCTTTAAACGAATTAATCCGGCGGCTGCTAGAATAATTGCATCATAATCACCGCTGTCTAGCTTGGCTAAACGGGTGCCGACATTTCCGCGTAAATCTTTGATAACTAAATCAGGACGAGCAGCTCTAATTTGGCACTGACGGCGTAAACTGGATGTACCTACCACCGCGCCTTGTGGCAATTCGCTGATAGATTTATAACTGTTAGACACAAATGCATCACGCGGGTCTTCACGTTCACATATAACTTGTAAACCTAAACCTTCTGGAAACTCTACCGGTAAGTCTTTCATGGAGTGCACTGCAATATCGGCACGATTTTCAAGCATGGCAACTTCCAGCTCTTTAACAAACAGGCCTTTGCCACCGATTTTAGCTAAAGGAGTATCTAAAATGACATCACCTTTAGTACTCATTGGTAATAACTCAACGGTTAGTCCAGGGTGAATACGCTCAAGCTCAGCTTTAACAAATTCAGCTTGCCACATTGCAAGTGGACTTTTACGTGTTGCGATACGAATTATATTTTCAGACATGGTAGTAGATCCATCAGATAGCCTCATTAAGGTAATGCTATCATCGCTCAAGCTTTGATGTAACAAATCGATGGTAATTGTTTGAAGTGTGTAGGGCTTATTTTTGATTACTATTGTTTGTTAGTGACGAGTTAAACAAAAACAAATGTTGCGACGATCACTATTTAAGCAAAAGTGTGATCTTGATTGGCAATAATGGCCATTAACGGTTAGTCTTTTATAATGAGTAGTTACCAGATAGTTGCATTAGAGAAAGAAAAAGGAAGTCAGCCTTGACCGATAAAACGGCACATTATCAAAAGGATTTAGCTGAAAAACTAAATTGCACCAGATTAGCTCGAGCACTTAATGTACTTACTAATTTGCAGCAACATTTATTTCATCTTATTCCCTTCCTAATACACCATAATCAAATTGATGTTCCCGGTATTATTGATCCTGACACACCGTGTGGTGTCCACGGTTTTATTTTATCAGATGCGATAATTTCAGCATGTGATTTCTTATCTTTATCTATTCCTGAGACGAACCAGACAAGTGATTGTGTTTTTGAAGGCGTATATGCCATGGGAAGCACCGCTAGTTTTGGGCAGAACCCCCAAAGTGATGTCGATATATGGTTGGTTTACAATAGTCAATTGACTCAAGAGCAGCTTAAATTAATTGAATATAAGAATAAACTCATCAGTGACTGGTTTGCAGGTTTTGAGTTTGAAGTGAACTTTTATCTGGTGCATCCGATGCAATTTAGAGAATGCAGCGCATTTGATAATTGTCAGCCAGTAGGATTAGAGCATAGTGGCAGTAGTCAGCACTGGCTATTATTAGAAGAGTTTTACCGTTCTCACATTCGGCTCACAGGTAAAGTTGTTGCTTGGTGGCCCGATGCCGACAGTCAAAATACAGAGTCTGATGCCAATTTACTTTATCTTGGCGATATCAATTCTTTGCCAGCGGCAGAATATTTTGGCGCCTCATTATGGCAACTGTATAAGGGGCTTAATAAGCCTCATAAAGCATTATTAAAAGTGTTGTTGCTGGAAACTTATGCCTCGGAATACCCCCATACAACACTGATTACCCAACAACTTTGGCAATATTGTGAACAACAAGATTTTAGTGTTGTTAACGATGCTTACTTACTGCTTTATCAGCGTATTGAAGCCTACTTGATTGCTCAAGGTGATGACAATCGTTTAGAAATTGTCAGGCGTTGTTTTTACTTAAAATCTGGTGTCACGTTATCGTGTTTATCACCTCATAGTGCAGCGGACTGGCGGGTAGAAAAAATTAGCTCTCTGGTTAAGCAGTGGACATGGAGTCATGAGTTGGTGGCCACATTGGATAATAGCCCTCATTGGCATGCAGGTCAGTTAAAATGGTTCAATCAGCAACTTAGTGAACTGTTATTAGTCAGTTATAAGAATCTATTAAAATTTGCTTCAAAACAAACGCTAAGCGAACGTATGCGGGTTGAAGAATTAGGCTTGTTGGCGCGTAAATTACACACTTATTTTAGTGAGGATGAACATTTATTACAGCCTCTGAACCGCTTGTGGAGTTTATCGACTGCTGAAAAATCGTTGACTATCTTTCATTGCAAGCAAGCATCACGTTTTTATCTATATCGTCAAGCTTATATTGAACAGGATCCGTCTCAAGCTGTTGTGCACAATCAAGGAAATGAGTTCGATAATCATCCTATTCACGATGCGGATAATATATGCAGTTTAGTTGCCTGGTCAGTGTTGAATGGACTCGCAACGGTAGAGACTAAATGGTTTCAAGTTGGACGAGGTAAAAGGCGGACAGATAAATTAAGTTACCTAACGCGTAAACTTATCCCTGTTATGCACAATGTACCAACGGTTTATAAACGTGATTTATGCGAACCATGGTGCTATAAAAAAATTGTGTTGATTACCAATATGGATAAAGATCCGACCACTCAATTGAATGAACAAGAACTGATGTTGGAACATGTTAATGCCAATATTCTATCCTTCGGCCAGACAAAAATCAGTATGTTGTCATCGGTGGCGGTTGTTTGTTTAAACAGTTGGGGTGAGTGGCAGAGTCATCGTTTTAATGGGAAAACCGCATTGCTTGAAGCGATTTCATTTATTATTTTGGGACTAAAACGTTCAAATGAGCAAGTTGATTTATCAATTATTAGCTGCTCGGCAAAATTAAAACAACCGATTTTTAATCAACTGAAAACCTTACTGTTACGTTGTTATGGTTTAATGAAAAAGGTCAATCAGACAAATACATTGATGCATCCGATAACGATAGGCGATCAACATTATAGTATGCATTTCAATTCATTAGGTATGATGTATCGTAAAATTGATTCCACAACAGGTACAGAAAATCTTAATTCGTCTGTGTTGCCGTATGCTGATTTAGCTGACCATTCCCATTTGAATGCGCCATCGGTGATCCAAAAGTTCATCGCCATGGGGGCGAAGCAGTATTTTTTACGCGAACGTCTTCAAACGCTCGATGTGTTCATTGCAGACGAGCATAATCAGCTTGAGCATTTACAATACCAACACACTAGTATTAATGATTTTGTTGCCAAAGAAAGTCATTTGTATGTATTCGACGAGCAAAAGCAACGATCCCCTGTGTTTAATATGCCGCAGTTTTTTCAGCTTGTGGATATTGAAGGCAAGTTAACGGTAATACCTTTTGGTTTGTCAGTAGATGAGATGGGCTCAGCATTTTAAGCAAAAGCCCAATCTCAATGACAATTAAATGACTCACTTAGTGCTATCACACACTAAGTTCTTACGAGGTTTATGCGTTTATCTCGAGCAAAATGCCACTTTGTTTATTGATGGCATCAATCACAAAAGACATAAATTCCAAGCCATTACGGGTATCTAACCATTTACCATCTTTGTAATTAAAGTGATAACCACCTGATTTTGTCGCCAGCCAAATTTCATGAAGAGGCTCTTGTTTATTGATGACGATTTGCGAACTGTCTTCAAAAGCCAGCTGTAAAACATTGCCACTGGCGTTGATATCAACATCGGCATCTTGCTCGTCAATCGCTTTTTCTACCGCGTTCTCTATTTCGCCAAACATTTCATCGGCTAATCGATGAAACTCAGTATCTGTAATAGCCATGTATTTCTATCCTTTGCTTTCTGCGTTATGAATGCGATTATAAGACCATTATTCACTAGATGCACAGATGTTGAAAAAAATGAGACTGCTTTTATTTATTATGCTTGCTAGCCTATTCGTAACCGCATGTGGTCAAAAAGGCGTTTTATACAAAACTCCCGAGCCGGTGGCCAATAAAGTCGCCCCAAAACCTGCTAGCACTGATGTGCTAAAGCAAACTGAGGAACTCGACTCTCAACCTTCAACTTCACAACAAGAATAGCATTTATAAGGGACCGCATTTTGGATTACTTTTCATATCAAAATAATTCACTATTCGCAGAAGACTGCGATGTAGCAAAACTGGCCAACACTCACGGTACGCCGTTGTACATTTATTCTCGTGCCACATTAGAGCGCCATTGGCATGCTTTTAATAATGCCGTTGCTGACCATCCGCATCTTATTTGTTATGCAGTGAAGGCGAATTCAAACCTTGCGGTATTAAATGTATTGGCTCGCTTAGGCAGTGGTTTTGATATTGTCTCTGGCGGTGAACTCTCGCGTGTGCTGCAAGCTGGCGGCGATCCTAAAAAAGTGGTTTTCTCTGGTGTGGGTAAAACCGTTGCCGAAATGGAGCAAGCTCTGAATATTGGCATTTACTGTTTTAATGTCGAGTCGAGTGCCGAACTTGAACAACTTAATGACGTCGCGAGGCGCTTGGGTAAAGTGGCACCAGTTTCATTGCGCATTAATCCAGATGTTGATGCCGGTACGCATCCATATATTTCAACAGGTCTTAAAGAAAATAAATTTGGCATTGCCATGGAAGAAGCCGAAGTGGTGTTTGCCCGTGCAGCAGAATTAGTCCATTTACATGTTAAAGGTGTGGATTGCCATATTGGTTCACAGCTCACCGAAATAAAGCCATTTTTAGATGCTATGGACCGCATGCTTGCATTGATCGATCGCTTAGGCGAGTTAGGCATTCAAATTGAACATTTTGATGTGGGTGGCGGCTTAGGGGTAACATATAACAATGAAACTCCGCCACATCCAGACGTATATGCTGCAGCATTACTTGATCGCTTAAATGGCCGTAAATTGAAGTTAATTTTTGAACCAGGTCGTGCCATTGCTGCCAATGCAGGGATTTTCGTCACTCAAGTGCTTTATCTGAAAGAAAATAGTGATAAGCGTTTTGCCATTGTTGATGGTGCAATGAATGATCTTATTCGCCCATCGCTGTATAGCGCATGGCAAAATATTATTCCGGTACAACAAAATGATGCGCCAACCTTTGCTTATGATATTGTAGGTCCAGTATGCGAAACGGGTGACTTTCTGGGTAAAGACAGACAGTTAGCGGTTAAATCAGGCGACTTATTAGCGATACGCTCAAGTGGCGCTTACGGTTTTGCGATGGCCTCAAATTATAATTCTCGCCCAAGAGTGGCTGAAATTATGGTTGATGGTGGTAATGATTTTGTTGTTCGTCAGCGTGAAACGCTAGAGCAACTTTGGCAAGGCGAACATTTATTGCCATAGGCAGTAAGCTAGCGGCATAACGTTTTATAAGGAAACTTTTGTGATCCATTTCACTAAGATGCACGGACTGGGTAATGACTTTATGGTCGTTGATGGCGTAACACAAAATGTGTTTTTTTCGCCTGAACAAATTCGCCGTCTTGCCGATCGGAATTTTGGGATTGGTTTTGATCAACTTTTGTTGGTTGAGCCGCCTTATGATCCAGATTTAGATTTCCATTATCGTATTTTTAATGCCGATGGCAGTGAAGTTGAACAGTGTGGCAATGGTGCTCGCTGTTTTGCTCGTTTTGTTCGAAATAAAGGTTTAACGCAAAAGAATAAAATTCGCGTGAGCACTAATTCGGGTAAAATAACTTTACGCATTGAGCGCGATGGTAACGTGACCGTTAATATGGGCGTTCCCGTTATCGAGCCAAGCCAAATTCCATTTAAAGCTAAAAAAAGCGAAAAAACCTATTTATTGCAAACGCCGATGCAAACTTATTTATGCGGTGCAATTTCAATGGGTAATCCACATTGTGTGATTGAAGTGGAAGACGTACAAGCCGTTAACGTAGATGAAATTGGCAGTAGCTTGACTCGTCATGAGCGCTTTCCTAAAGGCGTGAATGTTGGCTTTATGCAAGTGATTAATCCTGGGCACATTAAGTTACGTGTGTATGAGCGCGGCGCCGCAGAAACCTTAGCATGCGGTACAGGTGCATGTGCCGCGGCAGCGGTTGGGCAATTGCAAGATAAGCTCGATAAACAGGTGAGAGTCGATTTACCAGGTGGCAGCTTAATCATAAATTGGGAAGGCGAGGGTAAGCCGTTATGGATGACCGGACCGGCAGAACATGTATATGATGGACAAATACAACTATGAGTGACATTACCTCAAAAGCCAGTGTGACTAATGTGGCCTCTGACAATACGGTTAGCAGCGAACAAGCAAAAGATATTAATTCAATTGGACAAGATCTTGGCATCGACATGATGGCTAGCCTACAACAAGCTCCGTTTGATGAAATGTTGATCCGCGAATACTTATTGGATAATCCTGACTTTTTTAATCGTTATCCTGAGTTATTAGTGGCCATGCGTGTACCGCATGCGGAACGTGGCGCGGTATCATTAGTTGAACGTCGACAAGAATTGTTGCGTCAACGTGTTAGCCAGCTAGAAGAAGAAATTACCTCGTTAATGAATATCGCCACTCATAATGAGAGAATATTCAAATATAATACTGAGTTGTCGTTTAAAATGCTTGCGAGCCAAGATTTGGGTGAGCTGCGTTTAGTGTTGTCAGAAGGATTAAAAAACGAGTTTGGCTTTAGTCATGTCAGATTAATTACTGTGCACGATATCGACAGCGAATTAGCTAAAATTTGGCGTCATCGGGTTCAAAGCGGTTATTATTTTGGCCGGTTAACTCAATCAGAATCTAAACGTTTGTTTGGTAGTGAAGTTGGTTCTGTGGCATTAACTAAATTATCTGATGAAAATGGCCAAGTGATATTTGCTATAGCCAGTAAAGACCCAACGCATTTCCATCCTGATATGGACTCATTGTTATTCAGTCAGTTGCGTCGTTTATTAGATCATATGTTGCCGAAAATGTAATCGTTAAGCTAAGAGTATTGTTGAGAATACACGGATTACGTCAATCGTTTGTAGCTGTTTTAAACGAGTATTCTTGAGCGATGAAATAGGCTCAAATGACGACGGTCTTAGTCGTTACAATCTGGGAGTATCTTGATGAAGCCAACTGACTGGCAAGCGATATTTAGCCAACATTTGTCTTCAGAAAGACAGCTCTCTGCTTATACCGTACGCAACTACCTGTTTGAATTACGTCGTGTCGAAGACATGTTAGCTGAATCAACTCAGCTGATTGACGTTAGCCGTGATCAGCTGCAAGCAGTACTGGCTACATTACACCGTAAAGGGCTGAGTCCCCGTTCATTATCTTTGTGTTTATCTGCCTTAAAACAATTTTTTGATTTTTTGCTGCGCGAAGATGCTGTCACCGTAAACCCGGCACAGACGTTAAGCGCACCTAAACAAAATAAACCCTTACCGAAAAATATGGATGTGGATGCTGTCAGCCATTTATTGTCCATAGAAGGTGATGATCCTTTGAGCTTGCGTGATAAAGCCATTATGGAATTATTTTATTCAAGTGGCTTACGTTTAGCGGAGTTAGCCAGCTTAGATTGCGTTGACATTAAGTTTGATCAAAGCGAAGTTAAAGTGATGGGTAAGGGCAGTAAACAGCGTGTTGTGCCCATTGGCCAAGTGGCATTAACCGCGATCAAAACGTGGTTGGATTGCCGTAACCAGTTACCTTGTGCAGAAGCTGGTGATGCGTTATTTGTTAGCAGCCAAGGTAAACGATTGTCACATCGCAGTATTCAAGCGCGCATGGCTAAGTGGGGCCAAGAACAGGCCATGGCGGTAAAAGTTCACCCACATAAGTTGCGTCATTCGTTTGCAACCCATATGCTTGAATCAAGCCAAGATTTACGTGCAGTACAAGAATTACTTGGTCATGCGAACTTATCGACTACACAAATTTACACCAGTTTAGATTTTCAACACCTTGCTAAAGTGTACGATAACGCGCATCCAAGAGCGAAAAAAGACAGGGGGAAATAATGACTTTGCAATTGCCTAAAGCTTCGATGATTCAATATCAGCGCCTACAACCTTTTAGCGCGATTAGTTTTGATTTAGACGATACACTTTACAATAATCTTCCTTATGTAATACATGCCAGTGAGCAGCTGTTCTCGTTAATTAATCAAGCCTATCCTGCCACCACTGCATGGGATACCGCTCAATGGCAGCAACTCAAACATGAACTGTTCAAACTACACCCAGAGTTAGCTCATGATACCAGTGCAGCACGCTATGCCATGTTGCATCAAGGTCTTTTGCACTTTGGTTATAGTGAGACTGAAGCCAGCCAAGGTGCACAAGATGGCATGACATGTTTTCATCATCATCGCAGTGATTTTACTATTGATGATAACGTGCTGGGATTACTAGAACGCCTAAGCCAACGGTACCGACTAATCGGCATCACTAATGGTAATGTCGACACCCAGCGCATTGGGTTAGGTAAGGTGATGCAGTTTGTGCTACATCCTGGCCATGGGGTTAAAATGAAACCTGCCGCCGACATGTTTAGCCTTGCTTGTCGTCAATTAGATATTAAGCCGTCGGCGTTATTGCATGTGGGCGATCATCCGTTGTCTGATATCGCTGGAGCGAAAATGGCGGGGTGTCAAAGTGTGTGGCTAAACCCCTGTATGCAGCAACGGCATAAAAAGGCGCAACCGGTATTACCGCATATCGAGATTAACCAATTGGATTTACTGCTTCAGTTGCTTTAGCTTGAGATCGATTCCGGCTTTTAGGCTCATTTGTTCAACTTGCTCACGGCTAGCATGCATATCGGCATCGCCAACTCGAAAATAGGTACCACTGTAAGGATCGGTGCCAACATAAATAGGTCGGAGTTTTACATCCACGCAGGGCACATGAATTCTGATCAGCTTTTTAGCCATAATTTCGATTATTTGTACGTCGGTAGGCGCTAAAATATTGTGACTGATTTTTTTCGGGTCATGTAAAATGGCCCAAACTTCACTGAGCATTGGCATCGGATTAATAATGCCCTCAATCGTAAACTCACCTTGCTGTTCTTTTACCCCTAAAATAATTTCCCCGCCTAAGGTGTTGGCAAAAGCACTATAGCTTTCCCACATGCCTTCGGGCAACATTCCATTACCATCTCTTCCACCTGCTAACTTAAATTCAACTTGGGCAGATTCATGTAAGTTTGCTATGTCGTCTAGGGCAAAGGTTGGGTAATGATGAGGTGACATTTAGGCTCCATATTGAAGTACGGTAAACTCATTATGTACTGTATGAAGTTTCGCAAAAAAAAGGAAGCAAATCCGTAAGGATGATCTCGAAGTTGCTTCAAAATGGGGAACCTAGGAGGATTATAGTGCTAAAGCTTTTGGGAATAATAAAGTGTTTTCAATCTCTATATGGATTTGCAAATCGGCATCAAATTCAGCCAAGGTGCGATAACACGCTTGCCACGTATGGCAAACACCTGCAGGTGGCGTGTAGTTATTGGTTAAGTTTCGAATGGTTTGCAACATGTGGTCTGCGTTATCGTGTTCATGCAACATCATGTTGATAGGATTACTAATATGACCAAAGCATCCATCAACAGTTTTGCCTAAGCTGATCGATTTAATCGCCGGAAATAAAATGCGTTCTTCTTTCATTAAATGCGGCATTAATTCGGCAATTAACTCATTAACCGCATGTGCCAGAGGCTTTATTTCGCTGTGATCATCACCATGTGCGCGAACCATTTTATCTGTGTATTCCACTAATAATGGGGCGGTTTCACGAATGTATTGATGATGCGTCGCTTCAATATGATCTATCAAATCAATTAATGATAAGTGCTGTAATGCGGGTGCTGCTTGTTCGGTTAACATGGCAATTCCAAAGGTGCACACAATTTACATGTATTTTATGTGCATCTTTAACAATGCTCAATTTATTCACCACTAATCTGTTAGCTAACTCACACATTAATTGAAAATTGATACGTTATTGAGTACAAGACTCGCCTTGCGCCAAAGTGCTTAGCAGTACTTTTGAACTGACTTTTTGTTGCTGTAGCATACCGCCGACTCTTAATAAGCTACCTTGCCAACACACTAACCCTCGGTGATCCATGCTTGGCTGCGATAGTGTCTGCAGTGTGAGCCATTGCTTAGTAGCTAGGTCGAATCGATAACCATAGGCGTTTGGTTCGCTAGGTTCACCGTTATAACCAATACCTGAATAGTTGTACGGATTATCACTTCCGCCTAAAAATACAATTTGGCCACCAGTTGTTGTTTTAATCCCGGTAGCTGCCATGCGGTAATGTGCAGTAGCAGCTGCGTTTGGTTTGGCTGTGTTTGATTCAGCTGTGTTTGCTATTGATGGGCTGACGTTTGATTCAGTTATTGTAGATTTACTTACGTTGATATTAGCCGCGACAGAGTAATGCGGCAGTAATTGCCAATCAATTCGCAAATGATTATCTGGATTGACCTCACCATACAAACACACGGGTGATGCTTGGTAACTGCGGCGCGCGTTGATATTAGCTTGTACTTTTACGCCGTCGCATAACACCAGCTGATGGCCTACCATTCCTACTGCTTGACCAAATACAGCCGGTGCTGGTATTGGGCTCGCTTGAGCCCAAGTGTTGGTCTGGGTGTCATACACTTGGACTAAATTGACGTTGCCGTCGTTGTGCCAGCCGCCAAATAAATAGATGTAACGCTGTTGATATGCTACTGCAGTGGTGTCATCAACAGCCACTGGCATGTCGGCAATACGAGTATATTGATTGGTCTTAATCGAGTATTGGTAATTATCAATTGTGCTAATTTCGTCATGATTGTCGGCCACGGTATAACCGCCAAACACATACGCCTTATCGTTAATGCCAATCGCAATCGATGCCAGCCTGCCCGCTAAAGGCGCAATATGAGGTACCGGCTTAATAGTTTGCCATTGGGCATTAGGGGTGTTTAAATTTAGTGCCCATGCCTTGTTATGTACAGCTTGATAATCTTTAGCTTTACCTAGCCCCATAAAGCTCAACAAGTAAGTGTGTTTATCGCTTTGCACCAACGCTATTGCGTTGTTGGTTACCGCTTGTGGCAATGGTGTTATATCGGTTGCTGCTGCATAAGCTGGTGTAGCAACAACTATTAATCCTATTAATGATCCTGCTAACCTACCCAATGTTGAGTTAATCATAGCGATATTGTGGTTAGTCGATTTTGGTCGTTTAACGGAGATACGAATGCGCAAAGAGAGTTGCTCGATTAGGCGAGACATTGTGTGTGAAATCCTTTATGTGCTTTATGGATAGCAATAGAGTGTAAACCAATTTATGGTTTTACTCCTGTGCCCATGCGTATTTCGATGACCTTTTCAACGCGCGATGGCGTGGTTATTAGCCCGCTTTGTTCGACAATAATAAACCAATCGTAACCTTGTTGCTCAGTTAACATTGATGCTTGTGTTAATGCGTAAGCATCGATATTGGTTTTATTTTTACTGATAATATTGAGCATAAAATAATTGTCAGTTATTTTATGCTCAATATAGCGATAGCCATCTGCTTGAGTATATTTGACTCTAGGTGTTGTATTTACACAACCGCCCACTAGCGTAACGAGTAATACCGCGACAATGGCGCCAAGTTTATACATGTCCATAACCTTTTAGGTAAAAATTCATAGCGAATTAGTCTGTTAACTTGCTAAGTATTTGCTGTTCTTGTGCTGTTGTTAATGGCGCGCCAACCATAATATTGTCGAGTAAGCTATCAAGTGCAGAACCGCCGCTAGCCGTTTGGTATTCAGCTTGCTGATCTTGGCTAATAGTATATTCAATATTAGCGACTTGTTGCCATTGCCCCTGCTGCTGACAGGCAATATTTTCGCTACGCAGGCTTAGGTCTTGCAAACCATACTGGCGACAAAAATCTCCCTGTTGATTATAAAAACTGAGTTGAATAGACATGATGCTGTCATCATCTAACAATGCAATAACACCGCTTGGCAAATGCGTTAGTTGTTCTGTTATGGTTGGGTCTATGCCTGCCGTTGTGGTATTGGTCTGTAGTGGCGTGTCTAGTTGATACACGCCATAACCCGCTATTAGCGCGATAACCGCAACTGCTGCAGCATATTGTTGCACCTGTTGCTGTGCTTGGCGCCACCAAGGAAAGGCTACAATGTTACTCTCTGTAGCGCTAGGCTCTTCAAACGGTGCACTAGGCGTTTCAAGTAGTGTGCTAATGGCTTTTGGAACGGGCTGTTGGTCAATGGCTTGATAGAATGTTTGTACCATAGGATCAACCATTGCCAGTTCTGCTAAACGTTCGGCAACCGCTTCATTATCGGCAATCGCTTGCCTGACTTGCTCCATGTCTTGCTCTGGTAGTTCTGCATCTAAAAAGGCTGATAAGGTTTCATCGCTGAGGTTCATGCCATGCTCCCGTTAGGTTGTTTAAAAAAGCTGACCATGTTGGATCGAGCTCTTGCTAGGCGGCTCATGATTGTTCCTGTTGGAATGGCGAGTATCTCAGCCGCTTCGCTGTAGCTCATGCCTTGTACAGCAATTAACGATAATACTTCACGCTGATCATCAGACAAATTGTTCATCGCGCTATTCACCTCACCTAAGGTGATATCGTTAATGATGTCCGCTTCACCGTCGGTGTAATTTTCTGCCTGCAGTTCTGGTTTACTGGTGGCTAAGGTGCGTACTTTTTGTGAGCGATAATCATCAATCCATTGATTTCGACATATCTTAAAGGCCCATTTAGCTAACAGAACATCTTCCGGTGGCGGCGATTTAAGTATCCGTAATAAGGTATTTTGCACCAAGTCATCGGCATCATGCATTGAGCCCGTTAATGAGTAGGCAAAGCGTCTTAATGCTGGTAGTAGTAGGATTAATTCGGGTTTCATATTTAGGGTATACTCCTCTTTACCCTGATAACGGTTCAATGGGCAAAGTTATTCCAACATGGAGGGAATTTTTTTTGTTGTCAGACGTTTTTATCTTACACACTATTAGCGCAGGTAGATAAATCAATGAGAACAATGACAGCATATTCACTCGCATTACTGAGTTTAACCCTCATACCTTTAGTGTCTTACGGGCAATTATTGTCTGTGCCAGCACTTCCTGCTGCAGTGATAGATAAACTCGATCAAAGCGTAAGCCGAAGCGCCGAGCGCTTACAAGCACTGAAGCAACAACGTTTGCTGGAGCAGCAATTACAGCAAACATTAGCGCTAAAGGCGACATTGTTAGACCCCTTATTACAGTTGCCTGCTGTAGTGCCTGTGCTAAATAGCGCAGGTCAGCCTGTATGGAACGATATTGAAGTTGAACATGGTTTACGCGCCGTTGAGCGTGAATGGCTATTGTTAATATCCATAGCACAATGGCAACAGCTGTTAACGACGATTCCTGAGCTGGAAATGTATGTGCAAAGCCGCACTGAACTGGCAATGTTAGGCTTACAGTTGGTTAAAATACAAGTACCGATCGAGCTTGATAGCGTAGATGCATTACGCAATACCTTACCTACACTACTGGCACCTTATTTAAGCCGAAATTATATATACCAGTCGCAAGCGGCTAATCAAGCAAGCACAGTTACGGATGCGCAGGCGAGTACTGAAACTGCTATCCAAGCAGACAGAGCGACAACGGATCAGATAACGGCAGTGCAGCAAGTGGTTTCAAGTGAAACGACAGCGATGTGTGATAGACCGATAAGATTAGGCATGATAGATACCGCGATTGTGCCCCGGCATAAAGCGCTGCATATAGCCGAAGATCGCTTAGTATTGATCCAACAAAATTTTCTTACTGATGACATCCCATCTTCATATAGTCACGGAACCGCAGTGGCAGGCGTATTAGCGGGTAACAATGATCAACTTAAGCCGTTGTTACCGTCATTAACCTTATACAGCGCAGGAGCCTTTTATGCCCAAAATGCGTATCAACAAGGGGCTACACTCGACAGTATCTTGCAGGCGTTAAATTGGTTAGTAGGTCAACAGGTGCGGGTGATCAATATGAGTTTGACTGGACCAGATAATCCAATATTACATGAAGTTGTATCTCGTTTAGCTGAAACAAAGACCATTTTAGTGGCTGCAGCAGGTAACGGTGGGCCAGCCGCTAAGCCATTATATCCAGCTGCATATTCAGACGTTATTGCCGTCACTGCGGTAGATAAACAGCTGGGATTATATCGTTGGGCTAATCAGGGGGATTACATTGATTTTGCGGCGCAAGGAGTAAAGGTGTTGACTACCCGAGCAGATGGAAGCGTGGGTATTGAAAGTGGCACTTCAATGGCCACGCCCGTTGTATCGGCCAAAGTGGCCTGTATGCTGACTGCAACACCAGAGCTGCTATTGGAGCAGGTGTTGCTGCAATTACAGCAGCAGGTGATTGATTTAGGCGCACCAGGTAAAGATCCACAATTTGGTTATGGGGTAGTAACACGCCCTTAAAAACTGGCTTGTAACATCAGTCCTGCTCGTGTTTCATCATAATCCGCACTGGTCAAGATTGACTGATAGTCACCATATTCAACGGATGTCAGCAGCGCAAAAGTGGAATTAATATTTAACTCCCACTTAGCATCAATGTGTTGATGTATATCGTTACGTTTATTATCGTCAATGGCCAAAGCATAATCTCTTTGAGTTAATTTCATTCCTAGTTGAATTTTTTGTACAACGTGCCATAAATCAAATTGATTAGACAAGCGGATATTCATACTTTTAGCGCGATAGCTAAAGGCTTTATCAAGTGTATCTTCATCCTCATAAGTTGCGCCTAATGAGATAAAGCGTTGGCCCTGTTGAAAAAACCAAAATGAATCGATATTAGCACTTTTATTGCTAGCATCACGCGATTCAAACTGAGCAAAATCTTTGTCGGCATACACTACGCTGGGACGAATGAACCAGCTGTCGCTAAGATTATGCATGGCATACACGCTAAATTGGTTGAGCGCTAAAAAATCGCTGCCATCTAAATCAGCTTGAGCCAGATAGACACTGCTGCCCAGTTTTAGATTATCAAAGGCATAGCTCACATCGATAAAAGCCAGCTGTAAGCGACTGTCATAAGCACTGGCATTTCGATAGCGTTTGTCATTAATACTATAGCCACTGTCTAGGCGGAAATTGTCGCTAACTTGCCAAGCTGCATTGATTTCTCCCTCTAAAACCGTCGCCGTATCCGACTCACCACTGGCTTGTTCAAGTTCACTGATGTTGACGTTAGACTGGTATTCCATACCTGCTTTTAGCTTACCGTTAACGGATAGGGTTTCTGCCGCTACTCCCATATGAGCGCAAGCCAGCAGAAATAATGTACAGGTAACGCGAGAGTGTAAAGTCATCATAAGGACTCCTAACAATAAAGATAGGCCGGCAGTATTGCCGGCATATGGAGTATTCGACTTAAAGACCGCTTGATAAGCGAATGGTATTTTGAATGGTGTTAGTGACTTCTGCATTCACTGTTTGGCTCACCGCTTGCGTCACTTGTTCGCGAGTGTTCTGCTGCATGAGTTCACTTGCACTTGCCTGTAACTGTTGTTGCACTGCGCTGGTTGCTGCGGCATTGATGGCCGATGATGTTGTCCCAGAAACTGCCGCGCTTACTGAATCAGATACTGCTGTGCTAGTGGCAAACAGTGTATCGGCACTCATACGTGATTGAATCTCTTCTGCGGCGGTGTTCGCACCAAGTTGTGCTGCGTTTACTGTCGCTGCTACGGTGTTGAGTGATGTCTCTGCTTGATTAACCGATAACTCTGTTGCTGCAGATAATCCGGCAGAACCAGATGCTATTACTTGAGTTGACACCAATTGCGCAGCCGTCGAGGCGTTATTAATCAGGCTATTAGCTATGCCAGCACCAACAGTTGTGGTGTTGGCTAATTGGTTATTAGCAAGTGTTGTTGCTGAGTCAGCGTTGGTGATTGATGTATCAAGTGCTGACGTTACCGTAGTGAGCATTTCTGTTGTGGGTATGGTTATCGCAACTTGGTTGTCAGTTGTGGCTGCCATTTCAGTTGATGAAGTTTGCGTGGAGTCACTCGAGCCGCCTGACTCTGCTTCATTTGAAGCCGTTTGATCTGAGGCGCTGTTGGTCGGCTCGCGTGAGGCCATTGTTGGCTCATTATTGCTTTGTGTTTCAGCGTTAGCATTTGGGCTATTCTGTTGGTTTTGGCTTAATTGAACATCAGCTTGGGCTGATACGGTTGTCGATGCTGACATTTCGGCACTTATTGCCATGGTTGAGAAACAAGCAAGAGCAATAATCGTTGGTTTAAGTAATGTTTTCATTTTTAATTCCCTCGTAATGTCGTGATTGACACTGTGATAACGAGGCGGTCGTCGATTCTATTCCATTTATTTTTTCTTAATTGGCATTATTGTCTTGCGAGGTGAATATGAAATCAATAAGTAATTGTTTAATATTGTTATTTTATTTTTATCTTTATTGATGTAAAAAGACTAAATGATGCTTAGATAGACATCTCTACTGAAATATAACCATCGTTTAGCGTTGTTGCTTGAAAATAAATAGTGGTTTTGTCGCCCGCTGGGATTCGTCGGCAGAACTAGCGATTGAGCCGCGGACAAATGTCATGCTCAGTATGTTAAATGCTGTGTATATGTTTACTTTTATGGTTAATGTAAATCAATTATCATTGGTATCAGCGCGAAAGCCCATTGAGTCATTCGCACACCCAGTATTGTCCGTAATGAATGCTTAATTACGATATAGTTATCTTAAATATAAGCCGGTTACCCCTGAAACCATTGAGTCGTAGGTTTTACTTTGTCATTAGAAAATTCAGTTAACTTTATCCCTCATAGTTGGTTTGGGCATTTGTATCAGCGTGACGTAAATGCGATCAAATTGACGCAAGAGGGTATGACTTTTATGCCTAGCCAAGGCCGATTTTTAGCAAGATTTCGGCATACCAATAAACCGCTTATTATGGGGCAATTATCATGGCAGCAATTAGATCATCCGCCACTATTTAGTGCCAGTTTACTCGGTAACTTACTGAGTTTTAAGGCAGCTGGTGCTCATTATCAAATTCCATTTTTAAGTTATTTGGCTAAATCTCATTTTAAGCAACAGGTCGAAATACTCTGGGCTTTATCTCATCAAAAATCGCTGTGCGATTTGATATTACGAGTTGAAAAAGCCATATCAAGCCGGTATTTACGCCAGTCATTACTAGAAAAAATGCGCGCTAGAATCGAGCGTGAGTATTTTCGCTGGTTTCCCTGGAGTGAAGGGGTCGAGTTACCCGCCAATATACGTACCGCATTAATTCAACTACACGGTTTTTACCACTGGAATAAAGCGGATATAGATCGCCTACGTGAAGGCTATATTCAATCGCAGTTACTCGCATTTGCAGACTTTTTTGATCATGTGGAGTCACAGCCATTAACCGATAAGCAGCGCCGAGCATGTATTATCGATGATGATAATAATCTACTGCTCGCGGGCGCTGGCACGGGGAAAACCAGTGTAATGGTAGGCCGTGCAGGCTATTTACTAAATAGTGGTCAAGCTCAAGCTAATGACATTCTATTACTGGCTTATGGCAAAAAAGCCGCTAAAGAAATGGATCTGCGAATTAAACACAAACTGGGCAGTGATGATATTAAGGCCAGTACTTTTCACAGTTTAGGCCTGAAAATTATTGCCGATGTTGAAGGTGTAAAACCAAGCTTATCAGCGTGGGTAAATGATGAACCCGCCAAAGACAAATGGGTGCACGATAGATTAGAAGCTTTGATTGACAATGAGGCTTATCGTAAACAACTTTTCGACTATTTTAGCCGTTATTATTACGTTGAGAAAAGCCCATTCGAATTTTCAACACAAGGTGAGTATTTTGAATATTTAAATGATAACGACATTCGCTCATTGAAAGGTGAGAGGGTCAAAAGTTTTGGTGAGTTGTATATCGCCAATTGGCTGTTTACCAATGGCATAGAGTATCAATATGAAGCTAAGTATGAATTTGATGTCAGCACGGTTGATTTTCGCCAGTATCAAGCTGATTTTTATCTACCTGAATATGAGGTTTATATTGAATATTATGGCATTGATGAAGCCAATAATACGGCTCCTTATATCGATCAAACTGCCTATTTAGCATCAATGGAATGGAAACGGCAGTTACATCATCAGCGCCAAACCAACTGCATCGAATTGTTTTATTATCAGCACAAGAAAAGTCAGTTAATCAACAAGCTTGAGCAAGCTTTAACGGTATTTAAAGTTAACTACTCACCTTTACCCGATGACGCGATATTGGCAACTCTTTATGAGCTTGGGCGAGTGACTGAGCTGGCAAAATTGTTTAGTCAGCTCATTGGCTTATACAAAGCAGCTTGTATTGACGAGGCTGGGCTGGAAAAGGTATTTGCCAATGCTGCTGATGCGGCCCAAACGCGTAAAGCATTTGAATTACTCGAACCCATTTTACAGCAGTACCAACAGTACTTATCAGCTCACGGTGATATCGACTTTGAGGACATGATAGCCAAAGCGCTCGCATACCTGCAAAGTGGTCAATATGTCAGCCCATGGCGATATATCATGGTCGATGAGTTTCAAGATATTTCAGAACCCAGAGCGCGTTTAGTGCGAGCCTTGCGAGATTCGCGCACGAAAAAAGGTAACAGCGATACTTCATTATTTTGTGTTGGCGACGATTGGCAGGCTATTTATCGCTTTAGTGGTGCAGATGTCCGTTTAACGACTCAATTTAAACGTTATTTTGGCCATGCCAGCGAAACGCATTTGGATCTTACTTTTAGATTTAATAACCGTATCGGTGAAGTGGCTAGCGCTTTTGTGAGTAAAAACCCGCATCAACTCAACAAAGATATCCATTCATTAGTACAAGTTGCCAAGCCTGCAGTATCAATACTTCGTCGTGGTACCAATGAGGGCGCAACTAAAGATGAGCTGAGTAACAACGCATTAGAGCAAGCCTTAAATGCTCTGGCCGTCCGCGTTACTCAAGCTGGTGATAAGCTTAAAGCTAAACCGACAGTATATTTGCTGGCCCGTTTCTGGTTTCAGTTGCCAGATAAAGACATGTTGCGTCAGTTAACGGCTAAATACCCGATGTTCGTGATTGAGTGTTTATCGTTTCATGCTTCCAAAGGTAAAGAGGCCGACTATGTGGTGATTATGGGAATGACCCAAGACATACATGGATTTCCGTCGAAAAAAATAACGCCACCTTTACTTGATGCATTTTTACCTAAAGCTGAAAATTTTGAGTTTGCAGAAGAACGGCGTTTATTTTATGTCGCGCTAACTCGTGCAAAGCACCGAGTTTACGTTATCGCCGATATGACCAATGTGAGCCCATTTATTGTGGAACTGATCCAACAAGATTATGCCGTTGAACAACAAGAATTTAGTACGTCTTTAGTGCAATCCTTGTTCGAACAAATTAATTGTGTCCGATGTACCACTGGGATATTGAAACCACGAGTGGGCAAGTTCACATCATTCTTTTCTTGCTCACACTTTCCATTATGCGATCACAAAGAAGCAGGCTGTGACGAATGCGGCAGTCCGATGACACGCAAACGTTTTATCGGTTTCAAGGTATGCCTCAATGACAGTTGTGGCCATATGGCGCCGATATGTAACGTCTGTGGCGGTGATATGAACTTAAGAGAAAGTGCTAGAGGTGCTTTTTGGGGCTGTAAAAATTATCGAGGTAACCGCGTGCCTAGTTGTAGCAATACCATTGATAAAGCCAAAATCTCTCCGCAACAGGTGCAGTAGTTATTAGAAATGGATGACTGTTTCTACTCGTATATAACACTTGCTGATAAGTGATGTGTTACTACGAGTGTAACTGATAAAACAAAACGGGCTTATCATTGCTGATAAGCCCGTTTCATTGCAATCACTTAGACGCTAGGTCTTAGTTCATGCCGTATTTCTTTAATTTTTTACGTAAAGTACCACGGTTGATACCTAACATATTAGCAGCGCGCGTTTGGTTGCCACGAGTGTGTTGCATGATGATGTCTAGTAAAGGTGCTTCAACTTCGCACAATACCATTTCATATACTTCAGAAGCTTCCTGACCGTCTAACTGAGAGAAGAAGTTAGTCACGGCACGTTTTACTGCGTCACGTAATAACTGCGGCTTGATAGTGCCGTTTGCTGTTTCGATTTTGCCTACGGTAAGCTGGTGAACTTCTGTGTTAGTTGTCTGATCAAACATTCTATTCTGCTCTTTATTAAATTCTAAACTAATTCATCAAAATAACATTCTACGAGGGAATGTTGCTGGGCAGCGGTTTCAAGCCGATTGAAGTCAGCACGAAATTGGCGCTGTTCCTCATGGTTTAGGTACCACCCGACATGCTTTCTAGCAAATCGGACACCTTTGTATTCGCCATATAAGTCATAAAGTTTCTTAAGGTGTTCAAGCATCACACTGCGTTGCTCTTCTGCCTTAATTGGCGCTAACTTTTTACCTGTTTCCAGATAATGTAGGATTTCTTTAAAAATCCAAGGCCGTCCTTGTGCACCTCTTCCAATCATCAGGGCATCGGCGCCAGTGTAGTCAAGTACAAACTTGGCTTTTTCTGGTGTGTCGATGTCCCCGTTAGCGACAACAGGAATTGAGACATTCTGTTTAATTGCTTTTATGGTGTCGTACTCGGCAAAGCCTTTGTACATGCATTGTCTGGTTCGGCCGTGAACGGCGAGCGAGACAATGCCACAATCTTCAGCAATTTGGGCTATTTCAACACCATTACGATGTTCAGGCTCCCAACCCGTGCGTATCTTTAACGTTACTGGCACGTCTACTGCAGCAACCACGGCTTGTAAAATCTCTTTTACTAAGCTGGGGCTTTGCATTAACGCAGAACCAGCAAATTTTTTATTCACTTTCTTTGCTGGACAGCCCATATTGATATCAATGATGTGTGCACCTTGTTCAACGTTGAACTTAGCGGCATTGGCCATTAAATCAGGATCTGCACCTGCTATTTGTACGGAGCGTATTCCTTCTTCACCAGAATGCATCATGCGCTGGCGGCTTTTGTCGCTGTCCCAAACGTCGGGATTCGATGAAAGCATTTCTGATACGGCTAAAGCTGCGCCATAGCGTAAACAGAGATTTCGGAAGGCCTGATCGGTGACACCTGCCATTGGTGCCACAATCAGCTGATTAGACAGTTGATACGGGCCAATTTGCATTTCGGACTTCACCTTGCTCTCCAAAGGGGCGCTATAGTAGCCCTTTTTTACGGCCGTGAAAAGGTCAATAAATGACCTAAATGCAACTTTTTTGCTTGACTTTTATTAGCCGTCACATCTTTGACTAATAATTGGCGTTTTTCGGCCATTTTTGAGCACTGGTGCGTGTTGCAGAGAGACGTTTTCATATATACCAGTGTCAATTATTGATGTTAACAACCTGTAAACGAGAATTTACGCACGCAATTCGTTCATAATATAGCCCATAATTGAGTGCGTTTTAGGCTTGTGGGCAGGCTACTTACGTATTCCTGTTAAGCGACTCCAGTCTTCTTTGTTACATACTGGATCCATGATGAACCATTGGCTGTAGAAGTCGGATACTTCTTGTGCTTGTTCTTGCAATAAACCCGATAGCGCCAGTTTGCCACCAATTTTGACTTTTTCAGCTATCAGCGGCGCTAGCTCTTTTAACGGACCGGCAAGAATATTGGCGACTAATACGTCTGCTTGTAAGTTGGCTGGTTGATCTTCTGGTAAATATAAGGCCAATTTATCCACTACGTCGTTACGTTCAGCATTGGCTTTTGAAGCGTCAATAGCCTGATAGTCAATATCAACACCTGTTACTTTCTTGGCGCCGAGTTTGATTGCGGCAATAGCCAAAATACCCGATCCACAACCAAAATCGATGACTTCTTGGTTTGATAAATCTAGGCTGTCTAACCATTCTAAACATAAGGCGGTGGTAGGGTGAGTACCTGTACCAAAGGCTAAACCTGGATCGAGAATGACGTTAACCGCAGTCGGATCAGGAATTTCACGCCAGCTAGGGCAAATCCATAAACGTGTACCAAATTGGATTGGGTGAAAGCTGTCCATCCATTCGCGGATCCAGTCTTTATCTTCGACTTGTTCAATTTTATGATTAAAGCCTTTGCCTAAAAATGGCATCGATTCTAAAAATTCGATTGTGGGTGCTAAGTTAGTACCTGCATCAAACAATGCAATCATTACGGTATCTTGCCACAGCGGTGTTTCACCTAACTTAGGTTCGAAAATAGGCTCGTCTTGGCCATCTTCGTAGGTGATGGAAAGTGAACCGTGATCCATTAATAAGTCGCCAAGCAAGTCGGCGTTATCGCGATGAGTGTGAATGCGTAATTGGATCCAAGCCATGGGATTTTCCTAACTGTGGTAAAAGTAATATCAAATTGGCGCTTATTATACCCAAGTTATTTTAAGATGCTCGTTTAGGTGAGAGTTTATTGGTTGTTTACTAGATGAAGATGGACCATTTTCGGTCACGTTTATATTAAAAATCGCCCAGGATATTGCTGATGATAAGAAAACAGGTAAGTTAGTCCCGAAACTTACTGAATGTGTTGGTGAGTCAGTTGCGTTAAATTTGATCTGTCCTGGTCGCGAAAATATCACTCAGGTCATGTTGCTATTACGCGATAAGTTACGTCAATATTGCCCGTAATTATTAGCGTAACGACACCTTTTTAGATACACGTTAGATTGTTTTATCTACCGAATACTCGTTTCGATATTTAGTTAACTATCAGTATTGTTTAAGTTTTTATTTGCTAGTTTGTGTGACATGCTTCTAACTCCCGCTTAATAATAGGTGAACACTATCACGGTTTGATCATTGTTCATTGCCGCTATTCAAAAACTCTTGATATGGTCAATACTTGTTATTGTGCTTAACAGGATATGATGCTTTATGGCTGCGAATTCTTTGCAAACGAAAGTCGACAGTGCGGTAAATACCGACAAAGGTTTTGCTCACCCTCTTTGGGCTGCTCGAGCGGATAAACTACAAAGTTTGTCCGGTGTAATACTGGGACTTTTTCTAGTGATGCATTTGCATTTTGAGTCGAGTATTTTGTTTGGCAAAGAAGCCTTCTACCAAGTAGCGCAGTTTCTAGAAGGCGGCATATTCAGTGAAACTGGCCATGGCTATCCTCTGGTAACAAAAATTTTTTCCTGCTTTATGTTATTGATTGTGCTGATCCATGCGGTATTTGCATTACGGCGTTTTCCGACTCAATTAGGCCAATGGCGCGCCTTACGAAATCAAATGCGTTTTTTACCTCATGAAGATACCAAAATCTGGTTTTGGCAAATGATCACTGGTTTTTTATTGTTCTTCCTCGTGCCAACGCACTTATTCACCATGATAACCAATCCTGAAATAGGCCCACATCTTTCGGCCGAGCGTGTGTACCACCTCAATGCTTGGGTTTTATATATCCTGCTATTACCTGTTGTAGCAGTGCATGCCGTATTTGGTTTATATCGAGTAGTGGTGAAATGGGGCTTGGTTGAGCAACGCTTTGCCATGCTCAAATTTGCTAAGGTGCTGTTAGCGTATTTAATGGTGCTAGGAGTAGCGAGTTTGCTGACGTATATTTTTATTGGCCGTTCTTTGGCGTTACCTGTGGTGCCATATGTGTCGATGTTATAAGGAATTAAAATGAAAATTATTTATACCGACACCTTGGTAGTAGGCGCTGGACTGGCAGGGTTAAGAGTCGCGATAGCCTCAAAAGAACGTGGCCTCGATACCTTGGTGTTATCGCTTGTTCCCGCTAAAAGATCGCACTCTGTCGCTGCCCAAGGTGGCATGCAAGCCAGTTTAGCCAATACCATAAAAGGTGAAGGTGATGATGAAGACATCCATTTTCAAGATACGGTAAAAGGTTCCGATTGGGGCTGCGATCAAGATGTTGCTCGAATGTTTGCTCACTGTGCACCCAAAGCGGTAAGAGAGTTAGCTCAGTGGGGCGTTCCTTGGACTCGAGTAACTAAAGGCGATAGACAAGTTATTGTTAATGCGGAAAAAGTGACTATCACTGAAGCAGAAGCTGCTCATGGACTCATTAACGCGCGTGATTTTGGTGGTACCAAAAAGTGGCGTACTTGCTATACCGCAGACGGTGCAGGTCATTCTTTATTGTATGCCGTCGATAATAAGGCTATTTCGTTAGGCATTCCAGTGCATGAACGGATGGAAGCATTATCGCTTATTCATGATGGTGAACGTTGCCACGGTGTCATCGCTCGCTGTTTAATTACGGGTGAGTTACGCGCTTACATCGCTAAATCTACCACTATTGCCACAGGTGGCTATGGGCGGATTTATGCGGTGTCGACCAATGCCATTATTTGTGAGGGGATTGGTCAAGCATTGGCGCTAGACACTGGCGTCGCGACGCTGGGCAATATGGAAGCGGTACAGTTTCATCCTACGGCTATTGTTCCAGTGGGTATTTTAACGACGGAAGGTTGCCGTGGTGATGGTGGTGTGCTGCGTGATAAAGACGGTTACCGCTTTATGCCCGACTATGAACCAGAGAAAAAAGAACTGGCTTCGCGAGATGTTGTGTCTCGTAGAATGACTGAGCATATGCGCAAAGGAAAAGGCGTAAATAGCCCTTATGGGCCGCATTTATGGCTGGATATTACCTTATTAGGTCAAAAGCACATTGATACCAATTTGCGTGAAGTTAAAGAGATTTGTGAGAACTTTTTAGGTATTGATCCGGTTAAAGATTGGATCCCTGTTCGGCCTACACAACATTATTCTATGGGCGGTATTCGTACTAAAGCCAATGGCGAAAGTCCACAATTATCAGGGTTGTTTAGTGTTGGAGAAGCTGCTTGTTGGGATATGCATGGCTTTAATCGACTCGGTGGCAACTCCCTAGCAGAAACTGTGGTTGGCGGAATGATTATCGGTAAGTATGTTGCTGACTTTGGTGAGCAAAATAGTTTGGTCGTTGATACCGATTTAATCGCCCAGTTTGGTAAGCAGTTACAAACAGAAGTTGATCAGCTTATTGAGGGCGAAGGAACAGAAGATCCATTTAAACTTAAAGCTGCAATGCAAAAAATTATGATGGATTACGTCGGTATTTTCCGCAATGGGCCTGAACTTGAACTGGCTGTTAACCAATTAACCGAATTACTTGAACGTTCAAAAAACCTCGGGTTAAAGTGCAAAAAACGTCACGCTAACCCTGAGCTTGTTGAAGCGTTACGCGTCAAACGGATGTTGAAAGTGGCTGTGACCGTTGCATGCGGGGCGCTTGCTCGTACCGAAAGTCGGGGCGCGCATTCTCGTGAAGATTTTCCACAGCGTAATGACCAAGACTGGTTGAATCGTACATTAACCCGTTGGCCAGATGCTAATAGTTTACGACCAGAAATGAGTTATGAAGCCCTTGATGTGATGCGAATGGAATTACCGCCTGGTTATCGAGGTTATGGTGTTGATAATGCGATTGCTCATCCTGATACCCAAAAACGTCAGCAACAGGTTGAAGCTATTTTAGCTGAACTCGGTGACGATGCAGATAGGTATGCCAAGCAAGCGGCATTAATGCCTTATGAGTTACCTGAAGAATATCAACCACGTAATCAGCGCTTCACTGATACTGTAGCCAAAACCAATGCTGAGTCTGGAGAAAAGTAATATGAGCCAAGCACGCACGTTAACTTTTTCAATTTTTCGATATGACCCGCAAGAGCCTGGCGACAAACCTAAAATGGTGAGTTACAGCTTAACAGAGGCACCCGGAATGACGGTGTTTATTGCGTTGAATCAGCTACGTGAAACACAAGACCCATCACTACAATTTGATTTTGTTTGTCGTGCGGGGATTTGCGGCAGTTGTGCCATGGTGATCAATGGTTTTCCGACGTTAGCTTGTCGAACCTTAACCGCTAATTATCCAGATGGACATATTAAATTGATGCCATTACCTGGCTTTGATTTAATTGGCGATCTGTCTGTGAATACCGGTAAATTTATGCGCGAATTATCTGAGCGTTTATCGTTGTGGTTGCATCCAAATAGTGCAGATAATGATATTCATCGTATCGAAACGCCGATGTCACCGGAAGAAGCAACCAAGCTTTATGAGTTAGAGCGATGCGTAGAATGTGGTGTATGTGTTTCTGCTTGTGCGACTAAACAAATGCGTGACACTTTTGTTGGCGCAGTCGGTATGATGAAAATTGCCCGTTTTGAATTAGACAGCCGTGATACTCGAACCGCTGATGATTTTTACCATGTCATAGGTAATCAAGATGGCGTGTTTGGTTGCATGACGTTACTCGGCTGCCAAGATACTTGCCCGAAAGATTTACCGCATATGCAGCAAATTGCGTATTTACGTCGGAAAATGGCATCTGTTTAGGTGGAAAGAGCGGTAGCGAACGGTAAAACGATAACAGGCGATAGCAAGCGATAGAAGTACAAAGACTAGATGCTAGAGCGCTTCGCTGCTAGATGCTATACAAGCTAAAGCTTTAAAAGCGGGGGGATCGATAACGAACGGTAAAACGATAACAGGCGATGGCAAGTGGAAAGACTAGATGCTAGAGCGCTGCGCTGCTAGAAACTATACGAGCTAATGCTGCAAAGGCGGAAGAGCGGTGACAAGCGATGGTAAGCGGGAGATGTACAAATACTAGATGCTAGACGCTTCGCTGCTAGAAACTATACGAGCTAATGCTGAAAGGCGGAAGAGCGGTGACAGGCGGTAAAGCGATAGCAAGCACAAAGACTAGATGCTACTGCATTTATCGCCGTGAAGCGAACTAGCAGAACCTAGTCCGCTCTAGATTTTAATCATAGATTATCGATATTGAGACATAAAAAATGCCGCTAAATTAGCGGCATTTTTGCGATTATTTTGCGTTTAGGTAATTAATTACTTAGCGCGTTTCATTGCTGTGAAGAATTCTTCGTTAGTTTTGGTCATGGCCAATTTATCGATTAAGAATTCCATTGCAGAAACTTCATCCATTGGATGTAAGATTTTACGTAAAATCCACATTTTTTGAAGTTCTTCAGTTGTCGTTAGCTTTTCTTCACGACGAGTACCAGAGCGATTGAAATCAATCGCAGGGAATACGCGTTTTTCAGCAGCTTTACGAGAAAGGTGTAACTCTTGGTTACCAGTACCTTTAAATTCTTCGTAGATTACTTCGTCCATTTTCGAGCCTGTATCAACCAAGGCTGTGGCGATAATGGTTAAGCTGCCACCGTGTTCAATGTTACGTGCAGCACCAAAGAAACGCTTTGGACGATGCAGTGCGTTAGCATCAACACCACCGGTTAACACTTTACCCGATGAAGGGATGACGGTGTTATAAGCACGGGCTAAACGGGTAATCGAATCTAACAAAATGACGACGTCTTTTTTGTGTTCAACTAAACGTTTTGCTTTCTCGATAACCATTTCGGCTACTTGAACGTGACGGCTGGCTGGTTCATCAAAGGTAGAAGCAATCACTTCGCCTTTTACCATGCGCTGCATTTCGGTCACTTCTTCAGGACGTTCATCGATAAGTAATACCATTAACACCACATCTGGGTTGTTGTAAGTAATACTTTGAGCAATGTTTTGCAGTAATAATGTTTTACCGGCTTTTGGCGGCGCAACAATCAAACCACGTTGGCCTTTACCGATTGGAGAACAAAGATCAAGAATACGCGAGGTGATGTCTTCTGTTGAACCATTACCGCGCTCCATGCGAAGGCGTTCTTCTGCATGTAATGGGGTTAAGTTTTCAAACAGGATTTTGTTGCGAGAGCTTTCTGGTTTATCAAAGTTGACTTCACTGACTTTCAACAGTGCAAAATATCTTTCGCCTTCTTTCGGCGGTCGAATTTTACCAAAAATACTGTCACCAGTACGCATGTTAAATCGACGAATTTGACTTGGAGAAACATAAATATCGTCAGGACCCGCAAGGTATGAGCCATCTGAACTTCTTAAAAATCCAAATCCGTCTTGGAGGATTTCTAATACACCGCCACCGAAGATGTCTTCTCCGCTTTTAGCGTGAGCTTTCAAAATTGAGAAGATGATATCTTGTTTACGGGTACGAGCCATATTTTCCAGATTCATGCTTTCAGCAAGCGAAACTAGATCTGAAATTGGCGTGTCTTTTAATTCTGTTAAATTCATGTATGGGAGTCTTGTTTTGCGCGACGAAGCTTACCGCAATCAATCAGCAAGTTTGAAAAGATATTTTATGATTGATAAACGAGAAGAGGTTAATTGAAAAAATCTGATGAATAAATTAGCACTTTATATGTTGGCCGTCCAGAAATTTAGCGTAAATAAAATCTAAAAACGGCACAAATTGTTCAAAACTTGTGCCGTTTAACATTTCTAGGCTATTTCTAGTTAGATTTTAGCGTCAATGAATTCTTTTAGTTGCGTCTTTGATAGTGCACCAACTTTAGTTGCCACTAGCTCGCCACCTTTGAACATTAACAATGTTGGAATACCGCGTACGCCGTATTTCGCAGGTGAAACGTTGTTTTGGTCAACGTTTAGTTTTGCGACGGTTAGTTTGCCTGCGTACTCTTCGGCAACATCGTTTAGGATTGGGGCAATCATTTTACAAGGACCACACCACTCAGCCCAGAAGTCGACTAATACTGGTGTTTCAGACTTTAATACGTCGTTTTCAAAGCTGTCATCGCTTAGGTATACAATTTTATCGCTCATGTAGTTCTCCAGATTTGGTTCCATTGCTAGTTTATTAATGGCTTACCATGTATATTGGGTCAGTTAAATAGCTTTTCAAGAGACCGTTTTAGTAATGTAGCTATTTCAAACGATCGAATCTTTTTTTGCAACCCCTACAGGTATGCTTGTGCTATGAGCCAAACACATTTATCGACCCAGAAATTCGCCGACTTCCCTTTAAAGCCCGAAATACTCGCGGCATTGAACGAGAACGGCTTTGAGTTTTGCACGCCAATACAGGCGTTATCTTTACCTATTTTACTTAATGCAAAAGATATTGCCGGACAAGCCCAAACCGGCACCGGTAAAACTATGGCATTTTTAGTGGCCACATTTAACCACTTACTCAATGTTGCTGCACCTGAGAGTCGCAAAGCAACCGAACCCCGCGCTATTATTATGGCGCCAACGCGAGAATTAGCAATTCAGATTGCTAAAGATGCCAAGTTATTAGCGGCACATACAGGCTTGAAAGTTGGTATTGTTTACGGTGGCGAAAGCTATGAAACCCAACGCGCTGTATTAGACAAAGGCGTTGATATTCTGATTGGTACCACCGGACGTATTATTGATTATGTACGTCAGGGTGTCATTAGTCTAAGCCACATTCAAGCCGTTGTGCTTGATGAAGCCGACCGTATGTTTGATCTTGGTTTTATTAAAGACATTCGCTTTTTGTTCCGCAGAATGCCTGATGCTAAGTCACGTTTGAATATGTTGTTTTCTGCCACGCTTTCAATGAAAGTGCAGGAATTAGCATACGATCATATGAATGATCCTGAAAAAGTTGAAATCGAACCATTAGAAAAAACTTCTAAAAATATCAAAGAAGAAATTTTCTATCCGTCGATGGAAGACAAGATGCGTTTATTACTGAGTCTAATCGAAGAAGATTGGCCAGATAAAGCGATTGTGTTTTCGAACACAAAACACAGCTGTGAAAAGTTGTGGTCTTATTTAGAAGGTGATGGTCATCGTGTGGGTTTGTTAACCGGCGATGTTCCGCAAAAGAAGCGTATTCGCATTCTTGAGCAATTTACCTCAGGTGATATCGATGTTTTAGTGGCAACAGATGTGGCCGCTCGTGGGTTACATATTTCTGATGTGTCACATGTATATAACTATGATTTACCTGATGATTGTGAAGATTATGTGCATCGTATTGGCCGAACAGGTCGTGCGGGACAGAAAGGTATTTCAGTCAGTTTTGCTTGTGAAGAATATGCACTGAATTTACCTGAAATTGAAACTTATATTAATCATTCAATTCCAGTATCTAATTACGATAAAGATGCGTTACTAGATGATATTCCGCCTCCGGCGCGTATTCATCGTAAGCCTCCTACATCTCGGACTCGTGATGGTGGAAGTAAAGGTGCGCATCGTAGTGGTGGAAATACTTCGCGTCCGCCACGCCATAGGACTCGTAGACCATAGTCAATGCCATTGTTAACTGTATCTCAGCCGTATGCGGCGATAACATTAGGTTCTAACAGTTTCAATATGTTAGTGGCTAATTCGGTGGGTAATAAGCCGATTGTTATCGCTAAATATAAACGCAAAGTACGCCTTGCCGAAGGTATAGGTGATGACGGTATGTTGTCTGAACCTGTTATGCTGCGTGGTTTAGAATGCTTAGCCATGTTTGCCGACATGTTAGCGCAGCACCATATCGATAGCGCTAATGTGGCTGTATTTGCTACCGCTACTTTGCGTGTTATCCGTAATGCCGATGAATTTCACCAGCGAGCGATGCCAATATTGTTGCATCCAATCGAGGTCATTTCGGGATTGCGCGAAGCTGAACTGATTTATCAAGGTATGGTGGCCACCACTAAAGGTGAGGGACGCCGGTTAGTGATTGATATTGGCGGCGCTAGTACCGAGTTTATTATTGGTGACGGCAGTCAGGTGTTGTTTAAAACCAGTTTGCCAATGGGGTGCGTGCTATTTAATCAACGATTTTTTAGTCATGCGCCGCTTCAAAGCATCGATTTTGAACAGGCCGTAGATTACGTTAATATGATTTTGGCAGAACATCGTCCTCACTTACTCAATTTAGGGTGGCAAAGTGTTGTAGGGGCTTCTGGTGCGGTTCAATCAGTGGTATCGGTGTTACAGCATCGACAACGCTCGGAAGTGATTACCCTTAAGATTTTGTATGCTTTTCGTGATGAAATATTATCGCAAGCAGATGCCAGGCTTAGTGGTATTAACGGCTTAAATGCCGAACAAGCTCCCACATTTGCTGCGGGAGTTGCGATTTTAATCGCGTTGTTTGAAAGTCTATCAATGAGTCGTTTACATCTTGCTGGTGGCGCACTTCGCGAAGGCGTATTACAACTGTTAGCCGATCGCATAGCCGCTAAAGTCTCGTTGTAGTTACTGACATAAGCGTAATAAAAAATAGGTCGCCATTGGCGACCTATTTTTTTGATTATTAAGTTATTACTTTTAGTTGTTTAAACAAACATTTTCAATAACTTCTTACATAACTATTTTAAAATCTCAACTAAATCGGCTTCCAGTGTGGCTTGAGGGCGTTCAACGATACGACCTAGCTCATTGCCTTGCTGTTTAACGATAAACGTTGGAATGCGGCTGAACGCATATTTTGCCGCTAAACCTTCAGGGTCCTGCTTGCTTCGGTCGACACCAATGTATTCAACTTCAATGTTGGGATTGGCTGCCGCTTCAATAATTCGCATAAAGTGCGGTGTTTCGCGATGGCAGTCAGGGCACCAAGTGCCAATAATCACGACTATTTGCGTCGGTTCTTTAATGGCTTTGAGTACATCGATTGCTTGCGCATCAACTTGGTAATTGGTAAACCCTTCTGTATAGCCTGGTAATTCAGTCGTTAGAGTTTGTGGTTGGATTACGCCAGTTAAAATCACTTCTTGTTTCTCCTCGCTGCATGTTGCCATAAAGCCTTGTTGATCTTTTTCAAATGCGCAACCTGAATTCGCAGATGCGGCCATAGGCAGCATTTGGGCACTGAAAAAGAGTGCCGTGGTGGCCAATAATGTTCTAACGTTATTGTGCATGATAATGTCTCGCTTAAGAAGAAAATACTGTTCTTGAGTGTATTCAAGCATGCTTAAACAGGGCTGTTAAGAGACTATGAGCTATGATGTAGAGCTGATCACGATAATGAGGTGTATGTGACTTGTCCCACGAGGTAATCGAATTAAAACCGATGCAAAGTAGGCAGTGTTAAATTAACAAAGCCAACCCGAGATGGATTGGCTTTATAACCACTTAATATCGGAGGTTTATGAGTTTTGTTCTTTAAGCCACTGAGCAGCACGTTTAGCAAAGTAGGTTAAAATACCATCAGCGCCAGCGCGCTTAAAGCAAAGTAATGATTCCATCACAATGGCTTTTTCTGCTAACCAACCGTTTTGAATAGCAGCCATGTGCATGGCGTACTCACCACTGACTTGGTAAGCAAATGTTGGCACTGCTAATTCAGTTTTGACACGGCGTACTATGTCTAAATAAGGCATCCCTGGTTTAACCATGACCATGTCAGCACCTTCTTGGATATCTAATGCCACTTCGTGTAATGCTTCGTCGCTATTGGCCGGATCCATTTGGTAGCTGTGTTTATTGCCACCTTTTAAATTACTAGCCGATCCGACAGCATCACGAAAAGGACCATAATAACTTGAGGAATACTTAGCGGAATAAGCCATGATCTGAGTATTCACAAAGCCATTTTCTTCAAGGGCTTGGCGAATTGCACCTATACGACCGTCCATCATGTCTGATGGCGCGACAATATCTGCCCCCGCAGCGGCATGAGATAAAGCCTGCTTGACTAGGATCTCGGTGGTGATGTCATTCATGATATAACCAGTGTCATCGATAATACCGTCTTGACCATGAGTCGTGTAGGGATCTAAAGCTACATCAGTCATGATACCAAGCTGTGGGAATGCTTGCTTTAATTCACGCACGGCACGCTGCACTAATCCATCAGGATTGTAAGATTCCTCTGCCAGTAAACTCTTTTTATCCGCTGGCGTCACGGGGAATAATGCAATAAGCGGAATGCCAAGCTCAACCAGCTCAGCGGCTTCTTTTAACAATAGATCAACTGAAAATCGTTCAATTCCTGGCATTGAAGCAATTTTTTCTGAGCGTTGAAAACCTTCTAACACAAACATTGGATAAATGAGATCGTTAACTGTTAAGGTATTTTCAGACATTAAACGACGGCTAAATTCATGTTTACGCATGCGGCGCATTCTGCGCAGTGGAAAGGCACTAGTAATAATATTCAATTTCGACTCCTGGTTTAGATCTCGTCTGTTTCGAGCGGGTAATAGCAGACTTTGTTACGGCCACTGCGTTTGGCATTATACAGGGCTTTATCTGCTTGTTCTA
This sequence comes from Shewanella sp. Arc9-LZ, assembly GCF_010092445.1. Lineage (NCBI taxonomy): Bacteria > Pseudomonadati > Pseudomonadota > Gammaproteobacteria > Alteromonadales > Shewanellaceae > Shewanella > Shewanella sp. Arc9-LZ. The sequence continues at coordinate 570,548 of NZ_CP048031.1, forward strand.
GTAATAGCATTGGATGCTCATCACTGTCGATAATTGTCTCACTCACACCGATACTGACCGTTAAGGGTATCGTGTAACCATTATGGGCAATGGTAAGCTCGCTGATTGCTTGGCGAATTTGCTCCGCAACTAGCAGAGCACCTTCTATATCTGTACTCGGTAATATAATAGCAAATTCTTCACCACCAAAACGTGATACGAGATCCGTTGGACGTTTAATGTATTCACATAATGTATTTGCAATCATCTTTATGGTGTAGTCGCCACTAAGGTGACCATATTGGTCATTGATATTTTTAAATTTATCGATATCAATCATTAACAAAGACATCGGTGTCTGTTGGCGTCGGCTAATACGGCCTTCTGCAATGAGGCGACGATCAAAAGCACTACGATTCTTCACCCCAGTAAGGCTGTCTATGGTGTTTTGTTCTGTCAGCTTTTGATTCACCTCATTGAGTTCACGTAAGGCCATTTCTAATTCAAGTGTCCGTTCTTGAACCATTTGCTCAAGTTTTTCACTATTTCCAGCCTCACTACGCAGTGCTTCTTCACGGATTTCTCGCAGCCGTTGTTCTTGCTCTAATGTCTGTTGCTGGATCTCAAATTTAGCCTTTCGTTCATCGTTATAACGTAAGGCGAGCACTGCCGCCATGGTGATGACTTCAAAAGTGAGTCCTATCATTACGGGGATCTGTGGCGATATGCTTAGGGTGATTAGACCGAGATAAATTAGCCCTGTAATGATGCACCCAATCATTAAGCCCATACGGCCAATGGCATATAAAGGGGCATTGCGTTGGCCGCTAAAAGCTTGGATTAATGAGAAAGCCATTAGGATTGTGCTGATAGTTAACACCACAAATGCTAAAACATACAGCGCAAAACTGTAGTTAATAAATGGCATGATGATCGTTAAGCCAAAACAGAGCACTGCCATGATGCGACAAATACGCAGCATTTTTAGATTATGATATTTTAGTTGCAATACTTTTTCAGTAAACATCAATGAAAAACCCAATGTTAATGGGATAATAATAATGAAAATATACTGTTGTATAATGGGCCATTGAGGCCACAAATAGCGAAATGATACGCCATGAATTGTCGCCGTGAGTAACGTAAGCCCTAATACATAGCCGCTGTAATAACTGTAACTATAAGATGCTGACGCAAGGGCAATAAATAAACTGAACAAGCAAATAGCGAGTAATAATCCTATTTGCATGCCATTAAACAAATTCTTAGTTTCGGTTAGCCGTGTTAGGTCGTTTGATGACCACAACACTAATGGCAAACTGATGCTACCTTTGCTGTCTATTTTTAAATAAAAAGTATGTGTATCACCAGGTTCAAAATTAACTGGGTATAAAAAGATATTGCTTTGTAATGGTCGTTGCTTAAACGGTAAGGAGTCGCCCATTATTTCAGTACTGACCAGTTCCCCATTGATCAGGTGGTATATTTTAACACTGTCGAGTAATGGGTTATCTAAGGCAATAATGCGTGATAGATGGTCGTTGGGATTAAATATACTAAAACTCACCCAATAGTTTTTAATGCCTATTTGATATGGTTGATTGGTATCAAGTTTTTTCCAGCTGTTTTCTGGCCGTTGTAATAATGTGCTTAGAGTTTCAATATCATTACTTTGATTGGCATAAACCCAGTCGTGTAATTCAATTTTTGTTATGGAGTCTGATGTCAGTCTAAGCGGTACTCCAGAGAGTGTATTAGCCCAACAGTTTTGGCTAATCAACAGCAAAAACAATCCAATTAACACCCTAAAGTGATATTTACATTGCTGTTGTAACTGATGAGTTATGAGGGGCATCATGAGTTATTATTCACGTTTAGATGAACTGGCAGTTGGAAAAAGTCACAACTGTTTTTATAACATTCTTGCGCTAATGATTGTACTGATTGTTGGCGTAAATTGGCCATGTATTCGACAATATAAGGTAAGTATTGGGGTAAGTTTTTACTCGATTTAGGTTTAGGTCGCATACTGCGAGGTAATAAGTAAGGACTATCGGTTTCTGCCATAATGCGATGATTAGGAATTAATGGTACTAATTGAGCAAGGTCTTGCCCTCGACGTTCATCGCAAATCCACCCAGTAATGCCAATGTATAAATCAGCGGCTAAGCATTCAATTAACTCATCTTTACTACCAGTAAAGCAGTGTAGTAAGGCATTAGGGAGATGAGCTCGATACTCATTTACAATGGCGATAAAATCGCTATGAGCTTCACGACAATGCATCAGCACTGGCATATTGAGTTCGCAAGCTAGCTCTAATTGCGCTGCAAATGCCTTTCTTTGTACCGGGCGTGGTGAAAAGTCACGATTGTAGTCAAGCCCACATTCACCAATAGCTACCACGGTGTCTTGTTTGGCCAGCTGAGTTAAACGTGCTTTGCTATGTTGATCCCAAGATGATGCATGATGCGGATGTACACCTGTCGTGCAGTATAGTTGTTGCGGGTATTGTTGGCAGAGAGATATTGAGTCGGAGCTTTCATCGAGATCGCTGCCAATAACAATTAACGGCGAAACATGATGTTTCGCCGCGTCATTGATAATAGTGTCAATATCGTGCTTCAGCCTGTCGCTAAGCAGATTAACAGCAATGTCGATGTATTGAGTCATGTAATAAAAGTACTGTAGTTACTTTAATCGTCTAACTCGGGTAGTAGCATTGCGATCATCGCTACCCAATAAAAATGAATTCAATGCACCTGTTTCAATAAAGATGCGTTGACCTTTTTTGATTTTATAATACTTTGAGCTACTTTGCTTCCAGACTTGACCATTGCTGAGTGTTATCACAAATGCGCCTAACGCATCTTTCTTAACACTAATGACTTCAGAGTAAATCTTATCGACTTCATCTTCTATGACTTTCTTTTGTAAACCAAAATCATCAACGCTGAGTACTTGAGGACTTGTTGCAACCAAAGGTAACACAACGTTTGGTGTAGCGGGTGGCCTTGGAGCCTCAGATGGGGCAATCTTAGTTGTATTTGCCGTCGTCATTATGTGAGCACTGGGTTTAGCATTAGCCGCTAATTCGTCATAACAAGTTAATCGCACAGTTTTGTCCGTTTTAGCGGCACATATAGACAGTTGCTGGCCAAGATTGGTATTGGCATATGCATTAGCCGAGATCAATACGATCCCGACGGCAATTAAACTTAAACGCATTGATTCTTCCTTATTATTTTAGTCTGTAGAGCCTTTCTTTATCGCTTAATTTTCAGCTTCTTCGTTCTCTGGCTCATCTACTTTTTTGCTGTAGAAACGTGCGGCGATTAGTCCACCTTCAAACAATAACAGCATTGGTACGGCTAGCATAGTCTGCGAGATAATATCGGGCGGTGTGAGTACCATGCCAACAACAAAAGCTCCTACTACAATATAAGGGCGTTTTTGGCGTAACTCATCGGGTGTTGTAACACCAGCCCAGCAAAGCAAAACGACTGCTACAGGTATTTCAAAAGCTAAACCAAAGGCAAAAAATAATTTTAGAATAAAACTCAAATAACTGCTGATATCAGTAGCAACTTGCACGCCTTCTGGAACGACACTGGTGAAAAACCCAAATACAACTGGGAAAACAATATAGTAGGCAAAGGCTATTCCAAGATAAAACAACAGAGTGCTGCTGGCTAACAAGGGAACAACTAAGCGTTTTTCATGTTTATATAACCCAGGCGCTACAAAAGACCATACTTGATAAAGCACATAGGGAATGGCGATGAAGAATGCTAATACTAGTGTTAATTTAAAGGGTGCAAAAAAAGGCGCGGCTACGTCGGTTGCAATCATACTGCCCGTTTCTGGAAGCGAGCGCATTAAAGGCAGAGCTATGTAGTGATAAATATCGTTAGCCCAATACACAATAGTAATGAATACCAATAACACGCTGCCAATGGCTTTAAGCAATTTGTTACGTAATTCAAGCAAATGGCTAATAAGCGGTTGCTGTTGCGACATGGATTATCCGTTTGATTTAGGGTTTGAACTGTTTTCGCTAGTCACTTCAGATGACTTAGCTTCTTTGACTGAAGGAGACTCGTCAGCTGATTTTTTTGGCTCGACAGGTGATGTGTCTTCAACCTTATAAGGACGATTCACTGATTCAGCGGCTTTTTTCAGCTGATCAATCGACTCTTGTAACTCTGGCGACAAATTGGCTAAACCTTTGCTTTCAGCTTTTTTTAAATCAGCATGTAACTGATCAATTTTAAGCTCTTGCTCAAGTTCATCTTTGACAGAGTTAGCCATGCGCTTAAGCGCACGGATCCAACCTGTTAACGAACGTACTGCAACCGGTAGTCTTTCGGGGCCTAGTACTACTAGCCCCAAAATACCGATCAGCAGCAGCTCCATAAAGCCGATACCGTCAAACATAATAAATTACGCCTGTTTATCTTTAGATTCTGTTTCAGGTTGCTTTTCTGCAGCCTGTTGCGAAGTCGCTGCCGTTTGGTCTTTGTCTTCTAGTGATTTACTTTCATCTTCTGGAGTCATGGCGTTTTTAAAGCCTTTTACTGCTCCACCTAAATCACCGCCCAAAGAACGCAATTTTTTAGTCCCAAATAATAGAATGACAATTAACGCTACGATTAGAAGCTGCCAAATACTGATGCCGCCCATGAAGATTTTCCTCTTTAAAGTAAAAATGGTTTTTGTAAAAAAGTTATTTCAAAATCCATAATAACACCCAATTCTTTAAGTATTATGAACCTCTAATAAATTAGTGCTAGCTAAAACTTACGATTCTTTGGCCTAGATCGCCATCCTATTGCCCAAATCAATATACCTGCACCTATACAGGTATATGCAGGCCATAGTGTAGCTATTTGAGTAAATAAAATTGTGCCACAGATCAATAATACAGCCGAAGTGATAAGTAGATAATTACTCTTGTGCGATTTCTGTTGGTAGCGCAAGTACTTATCTAACATTTGCTGTTGAGTGCCGAGTAATTTACGGCCTAGTTTTAAATTGTCGTAAATCAATTCAGGAAACTCAGGGAGTTTATCGGCCCAAAATGGCGCATTTGATTTTACTTTATTGAACATGGCTTTAGGGCCAACTTGTTCTGACATCCAATTTTCTAGGAAGGGTTTGGCGGTTTGCCATAAATCTAATTGTGGATATAACTGACGGCCTAAACCTTCAATATACAGTAAGGTTTTTTCGAGTAACACCAATTGTGGCTGCACCACAATATCAAAATGACGCGCAGTTCTAAACAGCTCTAACAGAACATGACCGAATGAAATTTCATCCAATGGTTTATTAAACATGGGTTCGCAAACTACTTTTACAGCTTGTTCAAACGCAATAATATCTGTGTGTTCAGATACCCAACCTGACTCAATATACAGCTGGGCAATACGGTGATAATCGCGATTAAAAAAGGCTAAAAAGTTTTCTGCTAGGTAACGTTTATCCACTTCGGTTAATGTGCCCATAATGCCGCAGTCTAGGCCGATATAAAATGGGTCGTCTGGATGTTCACGACTGATAAAAATATTGCCTGGATGCATATCTGCGTGGAAAAAATTGTCGCGAAACACTTGGGTGAAAAACAATTCCACACCGCGTTCAGCAAGCAGTTTAAAGTTGGTACCTTGAGCTCGTAACGCTTCGGTGTCAGAGACTGGAATACCGTAAATGCGTTCCATGACCATAAGGCGTTGATAACTGTGTTCTTCGTAAACAAAAGGCACATACAGCGAATTAGAATCCAGAAAATTATTGCGCAGCTTGATGGCGTTAAGCGCTTCTAGCTTTAAGTTTAGCTCGCCTAAAATGGTGGTGCGGTAATCTTCAATCACTTCTGCTGGGCGTAAACGATTACCGTCACCTAATAAGGTTTCGAGTAAGTTAGCCGTTTGAGTCATTAACTGTAAGTCAGCTAATATCTGCTGCTCAACATTAGGTCGCAGCACTTTAAGCACCACGGCTTTACCGTTAGATTTTAAGGTAGCGGTGTGTACTTGCGATATTGAGGCGGAGGCTAATGGCGTGTCATTAAAGTCATCAAAATAGGTTGCGATAGGAGCACCAAGCTCAGCTTCAATGGCTTCTCGTGCTAAAGCAGAATCAAACGGTGGCACTCTGTCTTGCAACATGGCCAACTGATACGCCCATTCGTCGTCAAGTAAATCACGGCGAGTCGACAGCATTTGCCCTAATTTGATGTATACCGGCCCTAAATCTTGCATCGCTAATTTTAAGCGCTCTGCAGGCGATTTAGTTTTATGCTTATTACGGATCCAAAATAAGCTGTTGCGCACAATGGCGAAATACCAGGGCTTTTTGTGTTTAGGTATTAAGTCATCTAAGCCAAAATGCAGAATGGTTTTAATGACATGGTAACCACGCCTGATACTTGCAGTTGTCATTGCGTTATTTGATCTCTTATTTGGGCTATTTTGGCTTCGATACGTTCGGTTTGACTCACCAGTTCGTCCAGATTATCACGAAAATGTAGCCATTCGATTTTATGCGGCGCTAGGCGATATTCTTCAGTGGTTAACTGGCTGATGTGTGAGCGAGTTTTTTGTAAGACTAGCTTGATATCATGGTTAAATTGTTTTGCTGTAGCAACGAGTTTATGCGTCGGAGCATCACCAATATAACGTGATAATGGTTCGGCAAAATCAACATGAATATTCTGTAAATAATGGCTTAACGATTGCAGTAATTGAATATCGCCTTCCAAACTGAGTTTATCTTGTTTGATAAGCTCAGTTAAATTAGCGCCTTCAGTCAGCTGATATAATGTTGATACATCAGCACGTACGGTTACTGCTACATCACCTTCGTAATGGCTGAGTACTTGAATTTGTTTGGCAAACACCAAATAAATGGGCCAATTTAACTGACTCAGCTGGATACAAAATACTTTGCCGTGCAATGACTTTTGGCGAGCATAGTCACTTTTAGCCTGTGCTGGCAGTTGGTTAAAGGCGGTTTCAATGGCAGCACAAGTTAACAAAGCAAAGTGATTAGGGGTCATTAGAACTTATAACCTCTATGTAATGCGACAACGCCGTCTGTCATGTTGGTGTAGTCGACTTGTTCAAAACCTGCATCTACCATCATTTGTTTAAGCGTTTCTTGATCAGGATGCATCCGAATTGATTCGGCAAGGTATTCGTAGCTGTCAGCATCTTTAGTGATTAATGCGCCCATTTTAGGTAACACCTTAAAGCTATACATGTCGTAAACTTTACGCATTAATTCATGTTTAGGTGTTGAAAACTCAAGCACGAGTAGTTTTCCACCGGGCTTTAATACTCGTTGCATTGAACGTAACGCCGCATCTTTATCGGTAACATTACGTAAACCAAACGCGATAGTGATGATATCAAAATGGTTATCAGGAAACGGCAGTGCTTCAGCGTTAGCTTGAACATAGCTGACGTTATTGACGATACCTTTGTCACGTAATTTAGTGCGACCGACCTTGAGCATTGAATCATTAATGTCAGCAAGAACGACTTGACCTCTATCGCCGACTAAATGTGAAAACTTAGCCGTGAGATCGCCAGTACCACCGGCTAAATCAAGCACTTTCATCCCCGGTCTTGCAGCCGCGACTTCAATGGTGTGGCGCTTCCAAAAGCGGTGAACTCCAAAAGACATCACGTCATTCATAATGTCGTATTTTGCCGCGACGGAATGAAACACGTCAGCGACTAAGTCTGCTTTTTTATCGGCTTCGACAGTTTTATATCCAAAATGAGTGTTTTTCGGTTCGCCTTCAGACATCGGTCTATTCCTATAATGTGCGATAATTAATAGCGAGTGTATGCCATTGCGAATGATTGCTGAAATGCTGTGGTGCGAGAGTGTGACAACAATCAATTAGTTGTCTTACCTTGCACCTAATATACATTTCACTTCAACTTGAACGCAGCAATGAGCTTCGCGTCGATTAGCCCCAATAAAAAGCAGCAGTTAAGGCTAAAAAATTGCCTGCATTAGAGCATAAAATTAGCCTTTAATGAATAGCCGTAGCTGATTCTAATTCAGACCGGTTAATCGACCCTGAAGATAAGCATAAATTAACTCACTGAGACCTTGACCTGCATCGCGGTAACCCGCTTCTAAACCCGCGTGATGACATGCTGGGGCAGTTTCTGCAAAATGAGCGTAATGGCATGGACAATGCTTAGCAATATAATGCACATAATGGCAGGCATCGAGTATCGATATACCGGCAAAAGTCGCTGCACTGCTGGGCATATTGGCAATCGCATCGACATCGAGCTCTAATGCGACGGGCAGTTGGGTTTGATTTAATGCTTTAGCGATTTGTTTTAATGCAGTTTCTAGCGACAGTTCACGCCGGATCCAAATTTGTTGAAAACTGTTCCATGTAGCGCCAAACAGGCTCAGTTGTTCTAGGGTTTCTTCACTATTTTTTAATTCATGCAAGCCGAGAATATGATAATGGTCGAGTGCGCCATTGGCGGCGGCATAACTAAATCCATTACCGCTGTGGCGACCTTCTCGTGGTCTAAAATCACTGTGTGGATCGAGGTTGACGGCTGCGACAGGTAGGCCTGTAGTGGCTTTTGTTGCCATTAATAAACCATAAGCATTATTGTGGCCGCCGCCGATAACGATGGGTTCTAATCCTGCTTGCATGATTTCACTTACTGCAGCAATGACGATGTCATCCAATTGTGCGGTTGCTTGGCGTAATTGTTCAACGGTAGCGGTTGTGGATACTGATGTATCAAGACTGATTTGGCCTAAAATGGCACATTCGTTACCATTAAGAAATCGATTGGAGTGTAAATTAATCAACTGTTTCATGCTAGCGATAAAGGCATCATCAGCGCCGCCTCGGCCGAGGTTAGCTCGTGGTCCCACATCTTCTGCAATGGCAATAATGGCAAACTGGGCGCCACTGGATTTAGCCTGTTGTGCATTTTGTGCTAATGACAGTTCAGCAGATGCCAGATAAACCTGTTGGCCTATTTTGGTTTCATTAGGGCGTAAACTTAATAATGCATCGCAATGCTGCTGAGTAAATGCGCTAAACATGGTGATTCTCCGAATTACAGCCACAAAAAAACCAGCATAGCTGGTTTTTAAAGGAATTGTCTGCCAGCTTTTTACAAAGCTAAATTGGCTATGACGGGGTTATTCAATATCTAATGGTTCTGGAGACAGAATAACGCCCGTGTTATCAGCATAGATATGATCACCCGGTAAGAAGGTCACGCCACCAAAATTAACTGGAATTTCGATTTCGCCCACACCGTTACTTTCAGCACCGACAGGAATCGAAGCAAGCGCTTGGATACCAATATCAAGTTCTTCAAGAGCGTCAACGTCACGTACTGAACCGTAAATGAGAATACCTTCCCAATTATTGGCTACAGCAATTTCAGCAATTCTAGCATCGAGTAGCGCACGTCTTAACGATCCACCACCATCGACTAATAGGACTTTACCTTCACCGTCTTCTTCTAAAGCATCAGCAATCAAGCCATTATCTTCAAAACACTTAATTGTACTGATTGAGCCACCGAAGGAGCTGCAACCACCGTAGTTACTGAACATTGGTTCGACGACATCGACTACATCTATATACATGTCGCAGAGTTCTGAGGTGTTGTATTCCATATTTCACTCCTGTTGGACAGCAAAGGTAAATTGCTGGGTAAAGCAAAGTTAAATGAATTATATGAGCTTTTTATGAAAATAAAAGCCTTATCAATCACTGGATTGTTATAAATCAACTTATGGTGTGACTTATGCGCAGATGACGCATTGGCCTAAATAGAGAACAGGGATCAAATTTGTAAGTAATTTTCTTTCAAATTGAACCAATTAGTCGATATATGTTGATTTAGGTCATCCTAATACGTTTTTTAATTACATTTTTGCTCTACAGTTTGTTAGCATATTGCTAGATTTATTAATGTTAGTTTACAAAATAATACTAGCTTTAGGGGCACGGAACCCCCGTTACGCATACGGAAGGCAGAGAGCCTGAAACAGAGGTTCTTATGGAAAATATCAATATTATTGAAGTATTAGGCTATGCCGCATCCGTTATGGTTGCCATTTCACTAATGATGAAAGACATCGTTTTACTAAGATGGTTAAACTTTATTGGCTGTTCTTTTTTTGTCGCCTACGGATATGCAATCGAAGCATGGCCAGTAGCGGGCATGAATGCCTTTGTTGCATGCATTAACATTTTTCACTTAATTAAGATTTATCGTAATAAAGGTGCACAGCCACAAACTGCATAATTGCACGAGTCATATTAAGTTATCGTGTTAATGAATGACGATAACACGGTCGCGATTAATAACCCCTCAAGCCAAACTTGAGGGGTTATTGCTTTAAATCGCTTTGATTTAAAGCAATAAATGGCTATCAAACCGCTCTGTATTCCCCTGTCTGCGTTTTAATGGCCCACAATAAGCTCTCTATTGACGAGTCAATACATCTTGTGAGTAACATCAATGGCAAGCACATAGTACCGATTTTAAATAAAACCGTTGTTATCGATTTATCCCATCTCTTATTCTCAGTTGAAGTGACCTCGCGGGTAAACATCAGCCGTTAAGCTTCTTTATGGTTATTCGCTAATTTATGCTTATTCTCGAATTTATGGTTATTTCCAACGTGAAACTCAACTCTGGGCAGTGTCATAAAACTTTAGGCTAACTGTCACCTCGTGTTCATTACCTCTGTCTATTATCTAAACTGTTAACAAATACATAACTTTAGTCGGATCAATATTAGCTAAATGATATTGCCGACGTTTGACATGGAGTCAGGCATGAAGAGTATCAGCCAGTTAGATAAATATTGGTTTTATTGGATAGTGCAATTTAGTCGAGATAACGGCCTAAGTCAGGCTGCTAAACGTGTATCCGCAACCGGTGATGGCCACTATTATGCTTATTTATCTGTTGCGCTATTGTTTTTTCATCCCAACGGCCAGCACTTTTTTAATTTAATGTTGGGGAGTTTCTTGGTTGAGTTTCCGTTGTATTTACTGCTGAAAAATAGCATTCGACGTCATCGTCCTTGCCATGCGTTAGCTGGGTTTGAGTCTGGTTTTGAACCGTCGGATAAATTTAGCTTACCTTCAGGGCACACTGCTGGCGCCTTTGTGTTTGCTAGCGTGGTGAATCTGGTGTTTCCTGCCTTAGCACCGATTGCGTTTGCTTGGGCTTGTTTTGTTGGCTCATCGCGTATCGCTCTGGGAGTTCATTATCCTGTGGATATTATGGCTGGCGCTGGGTTGGGGATCGGCTCGGTATTTCTGGTCGATCAACTGATGCTGTAAAGCTTATTTTATGATAACTGATGTATTAGTTGTTCATGTATTAGCTGTTAATGTATTAGCAGTTCATGTACTAGCAGTTCATGTAGTAACTGTTCATGTAGAAAGAAGCACAGCGTTTTAATCTTGATCATTAAGCCGTTGAGGGATGTAAGGCAATATGAAAATCTTGTACGGAGTTCAAGGCACAGGGAATGGCCATATCAGCCGCGCACGCGTCATGTCTACTGCGCTTAAGCAACATAATATCGATGTCGATTTTCTTTTTTCAGGCCGAACACCACAGCACTACTTTGATATGCAATGCTTTGGCGATTATCAGACCCGTAATGGTATGACTTTCGTAACCGAAAATGGTCGTGTTAATTGTGTTAAAACCGCCAAATACAATTTAACCACTCCCATTTTATCTGAAATTAAGCAGCTCGATTTAACGGGTTATGATTTAGTTTTAAACGATTTTGAACCTGTGAGTGCTTGGGCGGCCAAACAACAAAATGTGCCGTCAATCGCCATTAGTCATCAAGCAGCATTACAGTATCCAGTCCCTAAACAAGGTAACAGCTGGTTTAATGAATTTCTGCTCAACCATTTTGCACCCGTTGACATCGCTTTAGGTTGTCATTGGCATCATTTTGGCTTTCCTATTTTACCTCCATTTGTGGAGGTGTGGCCCAATGGTGGTGATCATAGCCACCAAATTTTAGTCTATTTACCCTTTGAAGAGCCTGATCGTATAGCTGCCTTTTTAGCCCCATTTGATCAATATCACTTTTCTGTTTACCACAGCACTAAACCATTGAAACCATTAGCAGAGCATATTCATTGGCATGGTTTTAATCGTGAAGGCTTTAAACAACACATGGCTCAATGTGGTGGGGTGATTGGCAATGCTGGCTTTGAGTTGGCCAGTGAGGCGATGACGTTAGGTAAAAAGTTATTGGTGAAACCGTTACAGGGTCAGTTTGAGCAATCTGCTAACGTTGCGGCGTTAGAATTACTTGCCGCGGCAGAAAGTATGCAAACTTTAGATCCTGCTGTGCTTAAGCGTTGGTTAAAAAGCCCGTCACCTAAGCCTATTGCGTATCCACAGGTAGGCGATGCATTAGTGGAGTGGTTAAAAATGGGCGATTGGCATCAGCCGCAAGATTTATGTCAACATTTGTGGTCACAAGTTGAGTTGCCTGAAAACTGGCATAAACGGCAATAATGTTTGCTGCAATCAAGTTAACCGTATTAAAAAGTGCGTCAATTCATCGCACTTTTTAATGGGCTGGCTCAATTAAGGAAGGCGTTGATATAGCAATTCTAGCAGCTGATCTTCTAATTCGAAACGCGACTCCATCGCTTGTGCTAAATGTGATAAATCGTTGTCGAGTTGATACAGCACTTGTTCGTCAGATGCGTCGGTATATTTATCATTAAAATCCAATGCCGTGTCAGTACTTTCGCTAATCAGCGGTAATAAGGCGTTGGCTGTTTCGATACTCGTTTCACCAAACTTCTCACAAGCTTTAATAACGTTGTTGTAAACCTCAAAGTGACCTTCTGAGACATAATCAACTAATTGGGCACAAAATTGTTTCACTTGATCCATGCTCGGAAGTGATTTTTCGCTACGAGAATAGGGTGCTAATCCGGCAACGATAAAATATTGGATTAATAATTTGCGGCGATGATTAAGCCATTGATCGATTAAATTATGAGAACCGCCCCAGCGTTTTTCTGCTTTTTCTAGTTTTGTTAGCATGTCTTCTCTCTAATTGGCAGCCATTCTGTTACAACTAATGTATTGGACAAAGTGTATTGCGATCAACTGTTTTATTTTTATTTGCTTATCGACGAGCTTGCTTTGGGGATGAAAAGGACAGGGGTCTTGGAGTGGGATAATAAAAAACCCCGTGATGGCATGCCATCACGGGGTAACGAAGTTTTCAAAGGCTCGATTTGTCGGGCTTCTTGATTGTTCTTGCTAGCGCACACTTTTTATACCAAACCACTTAACGCGACGCAACTTTTAATCCAATAAATTGCGATTTACACATCAGTATTGTGTGTTTTGTGAGCATAGTGGCGGTTGTGTTAATAAAATCGACCATAGATTTAGGAATAGCTCACATAAATTCTGCATGAGTGGTTACATTAATCGCGTAAGTGCTAAACTAACGCCCAGCAAAAATCATAACAGTCTAGGAACAAAGTCCACATGGCAGAATTAAAGAATGATCGTTATTTACGTGCGTTGCTAAAGCAGCCTGTTGATGTCACTCCAGTATGGATGATGCGTCAAGCAGGACGTTATTTACCTGAGTATAAAGAAGTTCGTGCTCAAGCGGGTGACTTTATGTCTTTATGCCGTAATGCCGAATTGGCTTGCGAAGTCACTTTACAGCCGTTACGTCGTTATGACTTAGATGCTGCGATTTTATTCTCAGATATCCTGACCGTGCCAGACGCAATGGGCTTAGGTTTGTATTTTGAAGCAGGTGAAGGTCCGCGTTTTGAACGTCCAACGGATACTATCGATGCAATCAAAAAATTATGTATTCCAGATCCAGAAGATGAATTGGGTTATGTAATGCGTGCAGTGAGTACGATTCGTCGTGAATTGAATGGCTCTGTGCCGTTAATTGGTTTTTCGGGTTCTCCTTGGACTTTGGCCACTTACATGGTTGAAGGCGGCTCAAGCAAAACCTTCGAAAAAATCAAGCGTATGGCGTATGCAGAACCTGCTGCATTACACATGTTATTAGATAAGTTAGCAGACTCAGTAGTGTTATATCTTAACGCTCAGGTGGCTAACGGTGCACAATCGTTAATGATATTTGACTCGTGGGGCGGTGCGTTATCACACCACGCTTACCGTGAGTTTTCATTACGTTATATGCAAAAAATTGTTGATGGCTTAACTCGTTTTGCTGATGGCCGTAAAGTGCCAGTTACCTTGTTCACTAAGGGCGGCGGATTATGGTTAGAGTCTATGGCTGAAACAGGCTGTGATGCATTAGGTTTAGATTGGACTGTTGATATTGGTGATGCTCGTCGTCGCGTAGGTCATAAAGTGGCGTTACAAGGCAACATGGACCCATCAATGTTGTATGCTACGCCAGAGCGTATTCATCAAGAAGTTGATCAAATTCTAGCAAGTTATGGTGAAGGTACTGGCCATGTATTTAACTTAGGCCATGGTATTCACCAACATGTTGATCCTGAGCATGCTGGTGCATTTATCAATTCTGTGCATGAGTTGTCAGGTAAATACCACAAGTAATTCAGTGGTATTGGCTAAAAAAGCGAATCTTCGGATTCGCTTTTTTGTTGATCGTTTTTTGTTTTTTAGTTTTTGAATGCGAGCAGTTAGTTTTTCTATTTTACGTCTTTCCGGTAATGCTTGTGAGCCGGAATCCAGCTGTTTTTTATGATTTTGATTTAGGTTTTATGGCCTGCGGCCACTAAAGTCGTGGCGCTTCACCCACACCAGACCAAGAGGAAACCAACGGCTGCTTGTATTACGCCTCATTAAGAGGCAAAAAATTGTTGGACATTTCCGTGTTACTACGAGATGGAGAGCCTTCTCTTTCAGATAACGTTTTCTATTCCAAACCACGCGAGTCGCCTACAAATAGCAGATCAAATTCACTAACCCACTACAATTACAAACCTAGAGTTTCAGGCTGGCATAAGGACATTGTCTTTTCTAACCAGTTTAAGAACTCCAATTCATTGCTTCCCAGTCTTTCTGCGTGGCTGAGCAGTACATAACGATGACCAGATTGAGTAAATCCAAATGGAGCCACCAGTCTCACGTTTTTCAAGTCATCGACTATTAGAGGATATGACCCTATAGCAGCCCCTAAACCGTCAACTGCTGCCTGTAAGCAGAAATAGAAATGCTCAAAGGATTTGGACTTATTTATATTAAAGGCTTGTGTTGAGCGTAATGACCAATCTGACCATGCAGAAGGTCTCGTTTCACTATGAAGCAGAACAATATCATCCAAGTTGTGCTGAGCTTTGTTCCAATATTCAGGGGAAAAAACAGGGCCAACCCACTCATTGACTAAGTTTTGTGTCGTAAATTCTGGGCTAATATCGAAGTCATCACGCCGGATGGCTAAAGATAATCCTGTTTCATCTAAATCCACAGGCCCTCCTGCTGTTGATAGTCGAACATCAATACCCGTAAGCTGGAAAAAGCTGGCCAGCCTAGGCATCAGCCAGCGCATAGTTAATGTGGGCTCACAGGAAACTTCAAGATGTTTATTGCTTTCCCTAGTTAGCTTCTTAACTCCATTATCTAGAGCATTAAACGCAATATCAGTGTACAGCTTGAGTAACTCACCTTCTTGCGTGAGACACATTCCTCTACCTTGTTTGTAAAACAGTAACTGCGACAAATGGCTCTCTAGCAATTTAATTTGCTTACTCACTGCTCCGTGAGTGATATGAAGTTTTTCTGCTGCCTTACTGTAACTCGATGACTCTGCTGCAATATGAAATACATAGAATGCTTTTAAATGTCTCATCTGTGAATTTTTCTCACATTTAGGATGCCTTTTTTTCGATTATAACTTACAAATAAATCTATACAATTATTTTAAAATCATGAACAGTTAGGATAGAAAATGGAGTTATTAAGTTTTGCAGTATTTGGGCTTTTAATCGTAGTAAGCCCCGGTGCTGACTTTGTTTTAGTATTTAAAAACAGTGCAATATTTAGCAGAAAAGCGGGTATATTAACGGCTCTTGGGATAGGGATTGGTGTTTGTGTGCATATTACCTATTCTGTAATCGGGATCAGTCACTTAGTTTCTCAGAATGCGCTTTTATTTAGCATAGTGAAGTACATTGGTGCGGCGTATTTAATTTATCTCGGTGTGACAGGGTTAGTCAGTTCTCAGTTGAAATTAGACTATAAAAACTCAACAGATCAACCCATACATACTAGAAAATACATCTTTCAAGGTTTTTTGTGTAATGTATTGAACCCTAAAACAATGCTTTTCTTTCTAAGTATTTTTAGCCAACTTATTTCATCCAATAATGAAGGTATGCCTTTCGTCATTAGCTATGGCGTTTACATTGCACTTCTACATATGGCTTGGTTTTGTATAGTCGCTTACCTAGTCACATCTGTACACGCGAGTCACATACTTCAAAAGTTTGGTCATAGAATTAATCAGGCGTGTGGTTTGGGTCTAATTGCTTTTGGAGCGACATTATCAATAAAAGCCTAAATTCCACCTTTCACGTCATAAGGTAGTATGGTGCTAATCCAGTGGTACGAACTACCACTGGGAAATTACTCTAACTCACTTCGGTTGATTCACTTTGATAAAAGTCCACGTCTATCAGTCTTTAACTTACTGATAAGGTATTAAATAGTTTTGTAGTGGTCGCTGAATTTGGTCACTTAGATAGCGGTGTAATCTGACTTTACTTCCATATTTTGGAATTATTAAATGTAAATCAAATTATTCCTCGGTGCACTGAGTGATTAACCGATCGTAGCTCACAATGGGGCATAAACGTGTTGGTATATTGACGTTAAAAGGGACCAATTCAACTCTGAACTTAAGGCCGTTGAAGAAAATAGCGTGAAGCTCACATGGCCTTTCTCGCACATCCATGTGCTACAAGGCATTCAGGCATCCTGCCTATCAGATGTGAGCTTAGCTTTCGCGGTACAGGATGTACCATCGGAAGCGTTAGCATTTTCACTCTTTATTAATAAGATGGGCCGAGGCAAGATTCAAAAGAGGCCAAAAGCTGGATCTATTTCCGTCGCAATTTTTTCGCTGCTGTTGTTTGGTTAAATAGCGAAAATGTTGCCGGAACGGCAGGGGTGATCCAAGAGGGGATTGCTGTTGATCCCCTTTTGGCGCGTGCAGGGTGGAACCTTGCGATGTTAATCTGGTGTGGGCGACGCGCCACGACGTTAGTGGCCGCAGGCCATGTTTTTAACTCACAGTAGCTCTAATTTTTGTTAGGACTTAGTTCTAATTCTTCTGTTTAGATATAATTGATTTTGTTTACTTTGAAGCTTAATGATAAACAAACCTGAGTCAGTACCAATTGAAGATACGATGAAATCGCTGATTATTTGCGATTCAAAAAATGAGATTAACTCTGCGTTACAAGCTCTATCTTAAATTCGCTGCCTACGCCTGGTTGGCTGTCTATTTCAATTCTGCATTTCAATAAGCCTAATAATTGCCTGACAATGGCGAGTCCGACGCCGAGTTGTGGCAGACTTTGATTCGCTTCAAACGACAATGTCGTCATCGACAATTGTTTAAGGGCATCAACTTCATGCTTGTGCATGCCTGCACCTGTGTCACGCACGGTTAACCATTGTTGGCCATTGTGTTGTGCGTTGATGATTTGAATCTTGCCACCGGCGGGGGTGTAGCGCAGGGCGTTATCGACCAAGTTGTTGAGTATGCGGCGCATTAGTGCGGGGTCGGTATAGATTTGGCTGGCATGATTGATGTCGAAATCTAATTGAACCCCGAGCTTTTTTGCTCGAGGAGTAAAGGTTTGTTCAATATCGCTAAGCAGTTCGCTTAGGTTGACTTGTTGCAGTTGTGCATCGATTTGACCATTTTCTAGGGCGGCCAATTCTAATAACTGTGCCAGTAGCTGTTGTAAGGTTTGGCCTGAGTTTGCAGCATATTGGATTAGCGCTTCGTCCCGTTCGTGCTCGGGTAATATTAACCAAGTATCGATATAACCTAACAATGCAGTAAGCGGGGTTTTTAAGTCATGAGACAAATGCAGTAAAAAGTCATGCTTAGCTTGTTGTTGGCGTTTAACTTGTTGTTGCTGCAATTGGATTTCTTGCAATAAATGATTGATATGATGACTCAGTTGGCTTATTTCTAAGCTGCCACGATAACGCTGGGGTAACATCAGTTTGTCTGACATCGGGATGTTTTTAAGTTCGGTTAAGTCTTGTGCGAGCTTTTGGATTGGACGGGTAAAATAGCGCAGTAAAATCACGAATAGCACTAAAGCAAAAATAATCCAAAAACCGATTGTAGCGCCCCAGATTTTAGGTTGGTTTTCGGCGTTAATCAGTGCTTGCCAGCTGTCGTAATCTTCACCGCCAATGATCACATACAAATAACCACTGTGCAGTCCATCTTCGGTGATGAGTTTACTAGCGGAAAAAATCTTGTGGGTATCTTCGCTGCGCGGATCTGTGCCAAGCACTGGGAGGTTGTCGCCATTTAGAAACTGCTGAATGATTGTGGTATCGACTCGATGAGTTTTAATTTTTTCTTCTTTGGCGTCATAAGCAATCACTTTGCCATCTGGATCTAAGGTGTAAATTTCAAAGCTTGGCCCTAACAGCATAAAGTCGTGAAAGGCTTCTTTAAGCGCGGCGTCTGACGTGATCCCTTGCGATAACAAAGGGTTGATATGTGCCATGTGTTCAGCAAGTTGTAGGTGCAGTGATTGCTGAATTTGATTACGGCTGAATTCATGGTTAAGTTGCAACCATTGCCATAACGCCACAAACAGTAATAACACGATGATTGTGGATGCTAAAAACAACCGATTAAATAAGCGATTCATTAGTTGGTTTGCACCTCTGGTGGTGAAAATTTGTAGCCTACGCCCCACACTGTTTTGACAAGATCATGTTCAGGTGAGCACAAAGAAAGCTTGTTACGTAAACGGTTGATGTGACTGTTTACTGTGTGCTCATAGCCGTCGTAGTTATAGCCCCATACTGCTTCTAACAGTTGCATGCGGCTAAAGACTTGTTGCGGGTGTTTGGCTAAAAATAGCAGTAAATCAAATTCACGGGCGGTGAGGGTTAACGCTTTATTAAACGCGGTAACTTCACGCGTACTGGAGTTAATGGTTACGCTGTTAAATTCAATTTGTTGGGTTTGTTCATGTTGGGCTTTGCCGCGTCTTAATAGTGCTTTTACTCGTGCGCGCAGCTCTAATACGCTAAAGGGTTTGACGAGGTAATCATCTGCCCCTGCTTCAAGGCCTAGTACCACATCTGCTTCTGAATCTTTGGCGGTTAATAGCATCAACGGGACTTCCTTACCGTCTTGGCGTAGTTGCTCACACAACATAATGCCATCACCATCGGGGAGCATGCGGTCCATTAATATGAGGTCGAGCTTTTTATGCTCGATTATGTGCATGGCTTGCTTCAAGGTGGTGGCGTGGTCGACGCTGTAGTTGAGTGCTTTGAGGTTAAGTATGATTAACTTAGCCAAGTCTTGTTCGTCTTCTACTAACAAAATATGTTGCGGACAAACATGGCCATTATGTTTCGCGTTTCCATTCATGGTGACTTCCTCAAAGCAAATCCAGTAATTGCATTAATACTTAGACCCGCTTTGAGGAGAATAAATTTCAATCGGGTTGAAATTCATTCAGTCGACACGACCGATTAAGATTATTCAGTACGCATAATAGTGACAGCTAACACCGGGTTATCAAAACGGTGCGACGCACCCAATACTGAATCGGCTAAGCCGTCGTACATTGAAATAACACCAGGATGAATATGCACAAAGTCGACATCATCACGGCTAGCGTTAAAACCTTCGCCGCCATCAGCAGGTCCTGGCATAGTACCTTTGGCTTCGCTGTTGGCTTCAGTGCCAGCATCATAAGCCATAAACTTCATCGCGGTTGTTGCATCCACTTCCATGCCGGCAATGGTGTAACTGTTAATACCAGTAAAGGCATCGTTAGTGTTAACCAACATGGTGGCCAAACTAATGCTAGCTACGTCGGCTTCATCTAAGGTCAAGGTCAATGTTTCTGACATACCAGGCATTAATAAGCCTGTGCCGTTAACGCTGCTATTGATCACGCTTAGTGCTGCTATGTCGGCAGTATCACCACCTTCAGCCATTTTCTCGAGTGCTTCGCTGGCCATTTCACCGGCGTTCCATAACATGGCATCACTAGCATGAGAGGCTAAGATAACGGGCGACATTGGTTGGTTAGCCGTCAAGTTAGTCACGGTTACCGTGAAGGTTTGCATCACTGGAGCTGGTGGGGTAACAACAACGGTATCGTCATCGTCATCACCACAGGCAGTAAGCAGTGTTGCAGCAGCCAGCATGGCGATTAAGCTGGGCTTAAGTGTAAAGTCAGTGCGTTTCATGGGCTACCTCCTTATTTTACTGTCACCACAACTTTGGCTACAGGGTTCAACCAGCGATGTACGCGACTGTCTAAGTCACTCATACCACCAGCAGGGTCCATGTCACCTAAAACACCAGGGTGAGTATGTACATTACTGTTGTCAGAATTGTCCATCACGCCTGTGCCATTGGCTCCACCGTCACCACCAGGGGCTGCAGGAATACCCGGTACGCCAGACATGCCGCCGCCATTAATGATTTCATCATTGGCTTCTGTGCCTGCATCATATGCATTGACGTACATAGTATACGTGCCTGCTTCGGTAGGGATTTCCCAAGCGTCTAAGCCCATAAAGGCATCATTAGTGGGTAACACCATCGCTACGATAGATAAATGGGTGTTGTCGCCAGTATCAAGCATTACTCCACTTACATTGGCACCCGCAGCAAGCAAACCCATTGCCGGATTTGCTGATGTTACGCCTGCATTACCGGTTACAGCTGTATCTAAGTCGGCAATGTCACCGCCTTCAGCCATTTTTTGTAACGCTGCAGAAGCTTCGGTACCGACTTGAAACAGGTGGCTGTCAGCGTCGTGGGCTGCGATCAAAATAGGGGTGAAGTGATTTCCGTGAGTTAAGTTTGTCACGCTAACTTCAATATCAGCAGCGAAAGTTGGAAGGCTGAATAATCCAGCAGCCATAAGACTTGCAGTCACTAGTGTACGTTTCATAACCGAGCTCCTTTGTTTAATTGCAACCAGTATGAACAATGGATCTCACCTACTTATCGCCAAATTATCACAAAAGATTAACATCGTTAACTTACCGATAATGACGTGTGATATGGTGTGCTAAAACCAACAATAAGAGCTCACCTCAAGTTGAATTAAGGTGTGAAGAAAATAGGTTAATAATGATTAGACAACTGACTCCCGCTGACTTTGATGCAGTGATAACCCTAGGTGAAATAGTCCACGGCAGTGGTTATATGGACATTGAAGAACTCACAGCGATTTATCACAAAGGCATTAAAAATGGCATTAATGCCAATTTTGTCGCGCTTGAAAATGAACAACTTATTGGCTTTCGGTTAACGTATGCCGCGGGGCAATGGCCGCAAGATCAATGGTGCACGGTTAATCAGTGGGGCGTTGATTTTAACGATGTGTGTTATTTCAAATCAAACACTATTGCTGAATCTGGCCGAGGACAAGGGCTTGGTGGCAAGCTATTAGCGGCCTCCAAGGCTGCAGTAATGGCACAAGGGGCTAAGGCGGGGGTAAGTCATTTATGGCAGCAAAGCCCTAATAATGCTGCAGTGCGTTATTTTACTAAGGCAGGTGGTAAGTTAATTAAACAGCATCCGCAGCGCTGGCATCAACGTTATATGGGTGATGATTATATCTGTGTATTATGCGGTGAAGATTGTCATTGCGTAGCCTGTGAAATGCTACTGCTATTTTAATGTCTACTGTCTAAATCAATAATAAAAAAGAAGACTAATATGTACGATCCGCTGATTAACTCGCACCCTAATAATCAAACGTTTGCTCCTAGCTATTGGGCAAGCACTCAAGTCTTACCCGCACCAACCGCAGCATTGTCTGGCTGCCAACAAACCGATGTGGCTATTGTGGGGGGGGGCTACACAGGCTTATTAACAGCGTATTATTTGGCAACCGAATTCAATATTGAGTGCCATGTGCTTGAGGCCAACCAAGTCGGTTTTGGTGCCAGTGCCCGTAATGCCGGTTTTGTATTAAAAGGCTCGGGTCGATTAGGTTATGCCGCCATGACCAAGCGTTGGGACTTAGCAACGACCAAGGGCATATACGATGAATTCACCCAAGCGGTGGCTAGAGTCGATGGGTTAATCAAACAACATAATATCGCCTGTGAACCGCAAGAAGCGGGCTACTTAAAGGTGGCCCATAATCCCAAAGCATTGGTCTCGCTGCAAAATGCCGCTAATTATATTCAACAACATTTAGCCGACAGCCAAGACTCAGGTGCCGAGTTTATTTCAAGCCAAGATTTTAGATCCCAGTATTTAGATCATCATCAAGCTTTTGGCGCGCTGCGTTTAAAAGACGGTTTTGGTCTTAATCCGCTTAAATTGTTATTAGGTTATAAGTCGATGGTACAAAACCAAGGCGTGACTATTTCTGAGCAATCTTGCGTATTAGAGTGGATTGAAGAGGGCGGTAAACATCGTTTAATTACCGATAAAGGTGAGCTGATTGCCAATAAAGTCATTATGGCGGGCAATGCTTATACGCCTAAACGGTTTAACCCGCGCATAGACGATAAGTTTTTGCCGATATTAAGCAATGTGATTGTCACCGAGCCGCTTACCGCTCAAGAGCTTGCACAGGCAGGTTTGCATACTCATCAAGTGACCATGGACACCCGTATTTTAAAATACTATTACCGTTTATTACCCGACAACCGTTTATTGTTTGGTGGCCGCGGCGCGGTGTGGGGCAAAGATGCTGCAAACCCTGTTTACGGTGAGCGTTTAAAAATGGCGCTCAATAAGTGCTTTCCAAGCTTAACCAATAAAGCCGTGGCCTATAATTGGACCGGGTGGATTGCTGCTGCCATGGATGACATGCCCCATGTGTACAGTAAAGGTGGCGTGGGTTACAGCTTAGGATATTGCGGTGCTGGAGTGTCTTTTAGTAGCCAAGCTGCGTATCGCTTAGCACAAAGTATTGCCGGTGAAACCTTACCCAATTTGCCTTTGTATCAGCAACCCTTGCCTAAATTCCCCTTCACCCAAGCAAGACGGCTTGGGCAATGGGGTTATTATCATTATGGTTGGTTAAAAGACCGTTTTGGTTAATCGCCCATTTCTAGGTTAATAGACGACTTTTTAGTTAACCAACGACTTCGCCAGTGCTGATCCTAGTTTCGTCTAATGGCTCAATTTTGAAATTGAAATAAGCATAAGATGCACTAATAAACGGACAGACTAAGTTAAAGAAGGCGTAGGGCAAGTAAGCGATAGTGGCTACGCCAAGTGTACTTGCCATAAAGGCACCACAGGTATTCCAGGGTACTAACGGACTGGTTACGGTTGCTGAGTCTTCTAGCGCGCGGCTTAAATTAACAGCTGCTAATTTACGGCGGGTGTATTCCACCTTTAACATTCTGCCTGGCAGTACTATGGCAATGTATTGATCGGCAGTAATAATGTTCGCGCCAATACACACGCCCAGGGTGGTAATAATCAAGCTGGCCGTGCCGGTGACGACGGTAAGAATACTTTCTAAAATACGGTTTAATAATCCGGTGACTTCCATCACGCCGCCAAATGCCATCGCACAAAGAATAAGCCAAACGGTTGTTACCATGCTGCTCATGCCACCACGGCTTAATAAATTATCTAATACTTCATCGCCTGTGTTGGCGACATAGCCGTCAAACATGGCTATCCATAAACCTTTCACTAGCGCGACCATTGGCAATAATGTGTCGTCGTGTACAAAGGCAATCACGTTATCAAACTGAAATAATGCTGCGCACACCGCGCCAGCTAACGTACCTAATATGACCGTTGGAAACGCTGGCATTTTGCGGTTAGCTAAATACAACACCACTAATAACGGGATTAATAAATGTATTCCTGGGCTGTAGGTCTTATCCAATAAAGCCAAAGTATCTACGAGTTGATTTTCAATCGGCACCGCATCTGCTGTAAGGCCTAAAAAAGTAAAACCAATCAGGGCGATGATAATGCTGGGTACAGTGGTCCATGTCATGTGGCGGATATGGCTGAAAATATCAGTACCCGCAACCGCAGGGGCAAGGTTTGTTGTATCAGACATTGGTGACATTTTGTCGCCAAAATACGCGCCACTAATAATAGCGCCGGCAGTAATGTTAACGTCTAGCCCCATTGCTGACGAAATACCCACTAAGGCAATACCTAAGGTGCCTGCAACGGTCCACGAGCTACCAATACTCAGTGCAACCACCGCACACAACAAACAGCAGGCAGTATAAAAGTAGTCTGGGTTAAGGATTTGCATACCATAATAAATCATCGTCGGCACTGTACCGGCTAAAATCCACGTACCAATCAGTGAACCCACACTAAATAAAATTAATAATGCGCCCGTCGCAACCCCAATACTTTTGACGATACCGCGTTCCATTTGATTCCAGCTATAGCCATTTTTATAACCGATAATCATTGCAATACATGCCGCTAACACTAATGCGATTTGATTGGCGCCTGATGAGCTATCCGATGAAAACAGATAAACCGCTGCCGCGAGCATAAGAATAAGGGCAAAAACGGGGATTAGTGCATCAAGTAAGCTGGGTTGCTTGTGCTCCGATGAAGACGGTTTGAACGACGCCGATTGAGACATACTACTTCCTTTGTTGTTATTATTTTTGACCAATATCTCATTCGTGTGAGTTGGCTAAGTGTTATTATAATAAGTTAGTAACTTATTTGTAACAGAAGCACATCCTGACATAAAAATGCCTGTTAAGTCGAACATTGTTAGGCTTGAGTAATAATTTATAGATGGGCAGATTGCTGCAGCTTTTGAGTAGTATGCTTGGTTAATTACTTTGCGTGGTTATATATGTCAAATAGGTCGGTTAATGTGAATAAATAGCCGCTGAGGATATCTGGTGGGACCAGAAGTATCCTCATGAAAACGTGCAGATTTGATAGATTTAGATACGCAGTTTATGGCTATTAATGGCAATATTAAGCAAGTTATTTATTTAAATGTTTTAAGATGGCATTTTCGGCATCAGTTTTAGTGGCTTCACCTTCAGCAATATCAATTTTTTCTAGGGCTTTATGGCCTGTCATATCTTCTGCAATATGTAACCAATCTGGATGCCAATAGAAAGAGTTGCCCGAGAAGGTATTCCAATTATGCACGCCTGATTTTTCACCTTGATAAATTAGGTCGCTGGTATTAACTCTCATTTAATCCTCCAATAATCATTACGAGTACGTTAGCTAAAGTGCAGGAGTTTGAATAACAGCAAAGGTAATCACACTCCCTTTCAGTTACTAGCTTGCGCCTTGAACAGAGTCGTTTTTGTGATCTAAATCATAAAAATTGCGGGTTATGGATAATGTAAACAGTAATTAATCTTCAGCATTACAAGCGGATATAAAAAACCCCTGTGATGTTGTTGCCATCACAGGGATTTTTCAACGAACTAAACCCAATGTACTATTAGCTTTTAGCTTGTTCACGAGCAATAGCGCGATAAGCAATATCAGTACGGAAATAAACGTCATCCCAATGAATGGCATCTACTAATGCATAAGCTGATTGTTGTGCTTCAGTCACTGTGTTGCCTAATGCGGTGGCGCACAATACGCGGCCGCCGTTAGTGACAACATGGCCGTCTTTCATGCTAGTACCCGCATGGAACACTTTACCGTTAGTGTCGCCAAGGGTTAAGCCGTCAATAACGTCGCCTTTGTTGTACGCGTCAGGATAACCGCCAGCTGCCATGACGACTCCGACAGCTGCACGAGGATCAAATTCTGCAGTGACTTTATCTAACTCACCACGAGTCGCAGCTAAGCAAAGCTCAACAATATCTGACTGCAAGCGCATCATAATCGGTTGGGTTTCAGGATCACCAAAACGGCAGTTGTATTCAAGCACTTTGGCGCTACCGTCTGGTGAAATCATCAGGCCTGCGTATAAAAATCCAGTATAAACATTACCTTCAGCTGCCATACCATCAACCGTTGGGCGAATAACATTGGCGATAGTCCAGTCGTGTACTGCTTGTGTTACCACAGGAGCTGGTGAGTATGCACCCATTCCGCCGGTGTTAGGACCTTGGTCAGCATTGTCACGAGCTTTATGGTCTTGGCTGGTGGCCATAGCAAGAATGTTTTTGCCGTCTACCATCACGATAAAGCTGGCTTCTTCGCCTTTTAAAAACTCTTCAATCACTACGCGTGAACCGGCATCACCAAACTTATTGCCCGCTAGCATGTCATCAATGGCTGCATCGGCTTCTGCCTGGTCTGCTGCGATGATTACACCTTTACCCGCTGCTAAGCCATCGGCTTTAATCACGACAGGGAAACCCGTTTTAGCGGTTAATATTGCCGCATAAGCTTTAGCCGGTGCAATCTCAGTGAAGTTTGAGTAGTCAGCAGTAGGAATGTTGTGGCGCGCTAAAAAGTCTTTAGTAAAAGCTTTTGAAGATTCAAGCTGTGCCGCGCCTTTGGTTGGGCCAAAAATGGCTAAACCAGCTGCATTAAAGGCATCAACTACGCCTAGCGATAATGGCACTTCTGGGCCGACGATGGTTATCGCTATGGCGTT
The DNA here is from genome assembly GCF_010092445.1 of Shewanella sp. Arc9-LZ. Taxonomy (NCBI): domain Bacteria; kingdom Pseudomonadati; phylum Pseudomonadota; class Gammaproteobacteria; order Alteromonadales; family Shewanellaceae; genus Shewanella; species Shewanella sp. Arc9-LZ. Next base: position 597,348 of record NZ_CP048031.1, read on the forward strand.
ATCTTTGGCAAAGGCGACAAGTGCGTCAATTTGTTCGACATCAATAGCAACGTTTTCTAACTTAGGTTCTAAAGACGTACCAGCATTACCGGGTGCAACAAACACTTTTGTTACTTGAGCAGACTGAGCCGCTTTCCAAGCTAGAGCATGTTCACGACCGCCACCACCAATTATAAGTACCTGCATCTTTAATCCTTTTGTAGCTGCGCTATGTTCTCTATTTCTGCTTCAAGCATGCTCACTTATACTTATAAGCTGCGCGTGCTTTCATTGAACTAGAAAAAATAGCTATGCTCTAATTCTTTTAAACAAAATTTAAAAAGTATCGCTTGTTATCTATTTTTGCAAAAGCATTTAGCAAAAGCATGATTGATAAGCGATACCCATATTTGATATTAGCGTTTATTAGTGGCGGAAGTGACGCATGCCAGTAAACACCATTGCCATACCGTGCTCGTCTGCTGCGGCGATGATTTCTTCATCGCGAATTGAACCGCCCGGTTGAATGATGCAGCTAATACCTGCAGCTGCAGCGGCGTCGATACCATCACGGAATGGGAAGAAAGCGTCAGATGCCATTACTGAATTTTCAACCACTAGGCCTTCATCGGCAGCTTTTATTCCCGCTATTTTAGCTGAATATACGCGGCTCATTTGGCCAGCACCGACACCGATAGTCATGCCGTCTTTGGCGTAAACAATGGCGTTAGATTTAACAAACTTAGCCACTTTCCAGCAGAACATTAAGTCTTTTAACTGTTCAGCCGTTGGTTGACGCTTAGACACGACTTTAACGTCTTCTAGGTTCACCATGCCTTGATCGCGATCTTGTATTAACAAGCCACCATTAACGCGTTTGTAATCAAGTGAAGTTGTTTTTGTATTCCACTCACCACATTCTAGTAAACGCACGTTTGCTTTAGCGGCAATGATGGCGCGTGCGGCTTGGCTCACTTTAGGGGCAATGATGACTTCAACAAACTGGCGGTCAACAATGGCTTGCGCCGTTTGTGCATCTAACTCTTGGTTAAAGGCAATGATGCCCCCAAACGCTGATGTTGGGTCGGTTTTAAATGCGCGGTCGTAAGCTTCTAATAAGTTAGCGCCTAATGCCACACCGCAAGGGTTGGCGTGCTTAACGATAACGCAGGCAGGGCCTTCAAATTCTTTAACGCATTCAAGTGCTGAATCTGTGTCGGCGATATTGTTGTAAGACAACGCCTTACCTTGTAGCTGAATCGCGCTGGCAACAGACGCTTCATCAATTTGCGTGTCGACATAAAACGCCGCTTTTTGGTGGCTGTTTTCACCGTAACGTAAGTCTTGTTTTTTGACAAACTGACTGTTGAAAGTACGTGGGAACGTTGAATCGTCATGACATTCGTCGTTACTGTGCGCAGGCACCATAGTACCGAAGTAGTTGGCGATCATGCCGTCATAAGCAGCGGTATGTTCAAAGGCTGCAATGGCTAAGTCAAAACGCGTTTCTAAGGTGGTGCTGCCGTTGTTGGCTTGCATTTCTGCAATCACGCGGCTGTAATCTTTTGAATTAACCACAATCGTAGTGTCTTTGTGGTTTTTAGCGGTTGAACGCACCATCGTTGGGCCGCCGATGTCGATGTTCTCAACAGCATCCGCTAAGGTGCAGCCTGGTTTGGCAACGGTTTCAGCAAATGGATACAAGTTAACCGCAACCAAATCGATTGGCTTAATGGCGTTTTGTTCCATGACGATTTCGTCAATGCCGCGGCGAGCAAGAATGCCACCGTGAATTTTTGGGTGCAGGGTTTTAACACGACCATCCATAATTTCTGGGTGACCCGTGTAGTCAGACACTTCCATTACCGGGATATTATTGTCTGCAAGTAACTTTGCAGTACCGCCCGTAGACAAGAGTTCAACACCTTGTGCATGCAGCGCTTGTGCAAACTCAAGGATTCCAGTTTTATCTGATACGCTTAATAGCGCGCGACGAATTGGTCTGACATTATTCATGTAGGTACAGGTCCGCTAGTTTGATTTTAAGGAGCTTTAGTAAAACAGAGTCAATTAAAGTCTGCTTTACCAAAGTCCCTCATAGTGTTTTTTAGATTGCTTAACACCGTCGAGGCTTACTGTGTTGTGATCAGGCGGGCGTATTTTATCGTAAACCGCTTCTATTGGGTGTTTTTTCTGTGTGATTTCACAATATTGAAATAAGAACAAAGGTACGCAAAAATAATCACCCAACAACCCTTGACCTTAGATTAAACTCCAAGGTTTATACTCAGGTAAAATTCAGATGACGATGGTGAATTAACATATGTATCGAATAGGCGAACTTTCAGCCTTGTATGACATCAAAGCTGACACATTACGATTTTACGAAAAACATGGTTTGCTGTCGCCATCAAGCCGATCTGATGCCGGATATCGGTTGTATAACCACAGCGACTCCGAACGACTTAAATTTATTTTACGTGCCAAAGCGGTGGGTTTCTCACTTAAGGATATCGCCGATTTGCTATCTATTGAGGTTGATAAGTCTAATCGAGCCTGTGCCGATGTTAAAGGTTTAGTCGATACTAAGCTTGAGCAAGTAGAAACGAAATTAGCTGAGCTACAACATTTTGCGACATCGCTAAAAAGTTTATCAAATACCTGTTGTGGTGGCCCAGATAGCGCCGAGCATTGCTCGATACTCGAAGCGTTAGAGTCGTCAGACAAGCATATTATTGCTAAAAAAGAACATCATCATTTTGCTAATTTGGGTCATAAGGATTAAGTATGTTATTGACCAATTTCCTTCATTTATTTTTAGAGTCTGCCCCTTGGTTGTTATTGGGCTTAGTGCTGGCAGGTTTGTTAAAAGTATTTGTGCCGATGGCATGGATGCAAAAGCAACTCGGCGGTCATGGAATGAAAACGGTGGTGAAGGCGGCATTATTAGGTGCGCCTTTACCTTTGTGTTCGTGTGGCGTTATTCCGGCAGCAGTAGGTTTGCGTCGAGCTGGCGCCTCAAAAGCCGCGACAACCTCTTTTTTAGTGTCTACCCCAGAAACTGGCGTTGACTCAATTACCGTATCCTATGTTTTACTCGGGCCTTTTATGGCGATTGTGCGCCCGATTGCGGCGATTACCAGTGCGATAGTGGCGGGTTTATTAGTGGGCCGAGATGACGATGATGGTATTCCTGCGTCAGCATCTACTAAAGTAAAAACAGCCACTGATTCATCAGCGAGTGCCAAGCCGGTATCATGCTGCGCAGCTAAATCAACTGCTAGCTCAGACGCCAGCTCTGAAGCGACATCAACATGTAAAACAACTGCTGGTACAATGCAAAATGCTAGCGTAAAAATGACTGCGATTAAGTCGGAACCCGTTAAGCATGAGTCTGTATTAAGCCCGATGACGCCAGCGCGTACATTTTCAGCTAATACTACAGAAGCAAAGCAGAGTTGTTGTGGCAGTAAAACTGCAGATAAACCAATTGAATCTACATCCTCAGCGTGTTGCAGTACTACATTAAAAGACGATGTAAAAGACGATGTAAAAGATGAGACAAAAGCTAAAACGGTTGCATCAAGCTGTTGCAGTAGCAAACCTGAGGTGCAAGCTGAAGTGGCAGCAACAAGCAGTTGTTGCGCCTCGAAATCGCTAAGCCAGGTACCAAGTGAAAGTAGTGATGAAGCCAGTTGCTGCGCATCGACTCAAGATATGGCAACAGAGTTGAAACACAACAGTGTATTTAGCCGTGTGTTATCGGGTTTGCATTACGCAGCCACAGATTTAGTCAAAGACACCACCTTGTGGTTATTAGTCGGGTTATTTTTTGCCGCCATCGTGCAGACTTATGTGCCGGCTGACTTTTTGGTTAAGTGGGGTGATGGCATTCTGGCGATGTTAGTGATGGTCCTCGTGTCGATCCCAATGTATATCTGTGCCACCGCTTCAACCCCCATTGCTGCAGGATTGCTATTAGCTGGAGTATCACCAGGTGCTGTACTAGTCTTTATGATGGCAGGCCCTGCGACCAACATTGCAACTTTAGGTGTGGTAACTAAAGAGCTAGGTAAGCGTGCATTATATGGCTATCTAGGTGGTGTTATCGGTGTGGCGTTAGTATTTGGTGTATTGGTCAATTATCTAGTTGATACCTTTGGTTTTGAAGTGATGCCGCAGATTGGTGAAGAGCATGCCTTATTACCTCAAGGTGTAGTGGCGGTTTCTGGTATCGTGCTAGCGGTGTTAATGGCCAAAGTATTGTGGGACATGATCCCAAAAGGCAATAAAGAGAAAGGTTGTTGCTCGTAATAAGTGAAACCAAATGTTAACCATAGCGAGTTAACTAAAGCGTGTTAGCTAAAGCTTGTTAACCATCGCGAATTAAGCACATAAAAAGCCAGTGATAAATATCACTGGCTTTTTATTAGGCTAAAACATTATTAATTCACAATATAGTGTCAGTCGAAACGAGTACTGGTAAGCAATAACGCTAGTCAGAAAAGTGCTAGTTAAAAATAGCGTTGAGTTTTTCAGCCAATCTAATGCCAGCTTGCTGCAATCGCTGCTCGATAATGGGTTTATGGGTAAATACATAGTTAAAACGTAAATCGTCTTCACCTTGATAATTCTGTTCGAGCTGGTAAGCCCTTTGCCTTAATGCTTTCGACTCATCAGCCCATTGATAATAGCTTTGACCACTCCACATTTTGCGTTGTTGTTCGCTAATACGCGTTAAAAAATCACTGTACTCTGTAAAGCTTAACTGCTGCTGTTCAATTAGTTTGCTGTCCCACACAGTATGCAAATTTGTGTGCTCACCAAACCACTTGAGTTTAATTGTATTTCCACCTTTATCATGGCTGTGACCCACATGTAGTGGTTGATGAATGTCGCCGACAAAATGTACGTAAAATGCCAATGCTTGCCATTTCTCTTGTTGGCTGGCTTTAGGGTTTACTAATATTTTTTCAAATCGTTGCAAACTTTCGATGATATCGCCATCAGCATTGCGCTTAACCGTTTTCCACGACTCATCGTCTTCAATTGAAATGTAATGCCATGGCGCAGCGCGATCCCAAGTGTTGTCGGAGCGGATTTCATCTGCCCAAGTTGACATTTGCGCTAGGCTTTCGCCACCTGTCAGTTGGTTTATTTTCTGTTGAGCTGTCGGGGATAAATTGGCTTGAGCGATTTGGCCTACAATTCTGTGGCCTAATTGACCAAATGCTTTGGCAGGTAGGCTGAACGTTAAGGTGAACAATACACTGCCCACTAGCAATAACATGTTATTCAGTAAAACAGACGATTTCATAAAACTTCCAATTCATTGTTGTTAAGGCAATAACAGCGTCTTTAATGTGCCAGCGTATGAAATTATTGTTACGTGACACAGACTTGAGTCGCGACTATATAGCAACAATATGACATTTATGTGTTACTCCAAAGTTGTTTTGCGGTTAATTTTTTCGTTTAAAAATGACATTAAAATGCAACATATCGTCCTTAGACTTCGCCCTGAAGTTTTTGCTCTATTGATTTACTAAGCCCGATAAACGGGTAACTAAACATTAAAATATAAAAATATTCAGGGGTTTGAAATGTTGCTTAATCATAAAATCAGTCGTCTCGCGCTCGCGACATGTTTTGCTATGGGAATTGCTTTACCTGCAATAGCGGCAGATACCGCATCTGATATTCGTGGTCAGATTATAGGTCCTGCTGGTAATGCTGTTACTGATGCAAAAATTACTATTATCCATCAGCCTACCGGTACCGTTACCGAAGTTCCTGTTTCTGCTAATGGGCAATTTACTGCCCGCGGTTTACGTGTCGGTGGTCCTTACATTATTAAAGTCGATTCTGATGTGTTTGCTGACACAGTTGAAGACAATGTCTACTTAGGATTAGGCGAAACATTCCGTTTTAACCGCACACTAGAAGCCACTTCTACGATGGAGCGTGTTGGTGTCGTTGGCAGTGCAAGCTTTCATCGCAGCGCCGGCGGTAACAGTGACTTTGGTGAGCAAGATATCGCTAACGCACCCGGTATTAGCCGTGATTTAAAAGATGTGTTGCGCCAAAACCCAATGGCTGTTGTGGGTACCGACGGTATTTCAATGAGCGTGGCGGGCATGAACCCACGTTTTAACACTTTTGTGGTAGACGGTATTTCTCAAAACGATGATTTTGGACTTAATTCAAATGGCTACCCAACTCAGCGTTCACCTATTTCTATCGATGCAGTGGAGAGTGTAGCGCTTAACGTATCGCCTTACTCTGCTCGTAGTGGTGGTTTTACCGGCGCACAAATTAATGCAGTAACTAAGTCGGGCACCAATGATTTATCCGGGACTGTTTTTTGGGAAACCACCAACGACAGCATGGCGGGTGATGGTAAAGACCAGGACTCTGGTGACACCTTAACCCAAGATTTTGAAGAGACCACATTCGGCGGCACGGTTGGTTTTCCTCTGATTAAAGACACTTTGTTTTTCTTTGGCTCATATGAAAACTTTGATGCACCAACGTCGGCAGAGTGGGGGCCAAAGGGCGCTGGTTTTGCCAATGAGTCAGATGTGACCTCAGAAGATCTAATTCGAATAGAACAAATTGCTCAGTCTATATATGGTCTTGATAGCATTGGCGGTTACACCACCTCACCACAAGAAAAAGATGAAAAAATCTTAGCTAAAGTGGATTGGAATATTAACGACCAACACCGTGCCAGTTTTACTTATCAATCGACCATAGGTAATGTAACCAACAACATGTCATCAGGTGATTCGTTATTAAAATTATCAAGCACTTGGTATGACAAAGAAGAAACTTTAGAAACCTACGCGGCCAACTTATACAGCGATTGGACTGACGATTTTAGTACTGAAATCAAAATCGCTTACAAAGATACCACCACTAAATCGAAAACCATTGATGATTTAGGCATAGGTATGGTGTCGGTACAAACCTTCGAAAAGTCAGGTGACAAAGTCATTTTTGGCACTGACAGTTCTCGCCAAGCAAATGAATTAAATAACCAAAATCTTGAGCTACGTTTTGTGGGTGATTATTACCTAGGCGACCACGATATTGGCTTTGGTGCTCAGTACAATAGCGTTGAAATATTCAACTTATTTGCTCAAGATGTGTTGGGCAATTGGGAGTTTGATTCTATTGATAACTTAGCGGCAGGCGCCGTCGATAGTTTCCGTTATCAAAATGCGGCTTCGGGTAATCCAAATGATGTGAGTGCCAGTTTTAACATGGACACCTTGGCATTATTTGTTGAAGACTCATGGGATATTACGGCCGATTTAGAGCTCACGTTCGGTATGCGTTATGAAACCATTAGCATGTCAGATACTCCAGCCATTAATGAAAACTTTGTTAATCGATATGGGTTTGCTAACAACGAAACCTTAGATGGCCAAGATATTTGGTTACCTCGTGTAGGGCTTAAATACTTATTAAGTGATGATGTGACCTTATACGGTGGTGTAGGCCGTTACAGTGGTGGCTCACCATCTGTTTGGATTTCAAATAGCTTTTCAAATGATGGCAACAGCTTATTAAGCTATAACGAAGGTTGGAACCCAGTATGGGGCACTCCAGATTTTGGCAATGTTCCAGCAGATGCTCAAGCGGGTTTAGTGGGTGGCGACGGTAATGTTAATGCCATCGACCCTAACTTTGAGTTACCTTCAGACTGGCGTGCAAGTATTGGTTTTGACAGTACGTGGGATTTAGGTGCCTTAGGTGATAATTGGTTTGTGGGTGGTGAGTTTTTATACATTCAAAAAGAAAACGACTTAGCATGGGTTGATTTAGCCCGTCGCCAAGTGAAAACCGATGCCACTGGCCGTGTGGTTTATGAAACCTGGGACCCATTAGCTAATAATGGTGCTGGTGGTAATACCGAGCGTTATGACCTCATGTTAACCAATGCTGAAGATGATGGCTCCAGTAAGACGTTAAGTTTGTCGATTGCCAAAGAGTGGGATATGGGCCTTAGCATGCGTGCAGGTTATGCTTATAACTCAGTTGAAGAAGGCAACCAAGGCTCGTCGTCTACTGCAACGTCTAACTATCAATATACCCCAGTACAATATGATCGTAATGGCACCACTATGGGCACTGGCTATTATGAAACACCGCATCGCTTCACCTTTAGCTTGGGTTATGACGTAGAGTTTGTTGCAGGCTACAACTCTAGCTTTAACTTATTCTACGAAGCGCGTGAAGGTAACCCATTAACGTGGACACTAGGTTCATATCGTGATGGCAATTTAGGTGACCAAAGCAAGTTTGCTGGCGCATCATATTATCTACCTTACATTCCAACAGGTGCTGATGATGCTAATGTTGAGTATGCTGGTGGATTAACTTATGAGGAGTTTAAAGCGGCAATTGATGAAATAGGTTTAGGCCAATATGCCGGTGGTATAGCACCAAAAGGCACCGACAACCAACCATGGATACATCAGCTAGACTTCCGCTTTACGCAAGAATTACCAGGGTTTACTGACGAGCATAAAGGTATTTTATACTTCGATATCAAAAACGTACTTAACCTAGTTAATGAAGATTGGGGCGTGGTTGAATACCAAAGCTTTAACAGCGCTAAGTTGGTTGATCATGACTACAATGCGGCGACGGGAGTTTATACTTATTCTGTTCCATTTGGCCAAGATGGTATTGAGACTAACAATTACGATACTTATGACATCAACAAATCAGCTTGGCAGCTTAAAGTGGGCGTGAAGTACAAGTTCTAATACTTTGTTAAGTAGAGTGCTGGTGCTGTATCTAGAGTGCTAATCAATAGGTTCCAAACAAAAATACCGAGCAATTAGCTCGGTATTTTTATGTGCTCAATATGGTTACATCAAGCTATTTATTCGCTAAACGACGTATAAATTATTTGATTTTACTGGCAAAATTTTCAGGTGAATTTTTCGACTGCTTAACCGCACGTTTCTCTTTTAAAGATAATGCCGGCTTTTTCTTCGCTTCTTTTGAATTATTACGTTCTTTGCTCATTTGTATGACTCCTAGCACGCATAATGCGTAACTAATAAATGGTAATTTTTGTTGTTAGTATCGAAGGTGCTAATGAATCAGCCACTTAGTACTTACTTAGCCTTTGAACAATTTACTGAACCAAACTTATCATTGATATTGCGAATTAATGATGTGCGAGAACTTACCTCTATGATCTAAATTAATCACCTTATTAAGTTGATACTAGCACCTAGTCAGTTAAAAATATCTATTTATTCTATAGATTATTTTGTGCTTAAAAACTCATCTTTAATTATGATTGCTTTGTTGGACAAAATCGGGGATCTCAAGTACACCTTCGCCCCAATGCTCAAACAAGGCGGCGTATAAAAACTCTACAAACACTCGGTATTTACGGGGTAAATATACGCGCTGTGGAAAACTCAGGGTGACCTTGGTTTGCATCATTGGAAAGTCTTCTAATATCGGTATCAGTTGCTTACTGTCGATGGCTTCTTGTGCAATAAAAACCGGTACCGCAGTAATGCCTAGACCTTCAATAGCAGCCTCTCGGGCAAAGGTGACATTATTGACTTTTAGCTGTGCAGGGGGATCGAGATCAAGCCATTGGCTGCCATCAAAAATACGCCAGCCACCATCAATGTGGGCCGACTGTAACTTAATTGCGGTGTGGAACATTAAATCTTGCGGTATTTGTGGTGTGCCATGACGCTTAAGGTAATTTGGACTTGCCATTAACAACCGGCTAGCGGTGACTAACGAGTAGCTTTGCAGCTTAGGATCACGTTGTTCGGTAATTTGAAATAGAAAATCGACCCCTTCTTCAATCACATCAATTTTACGGTTAGTCAGTTCTGCATCGATGGTGATATTAGGGTAAGCCGCCAGAAACCGCGCAAGAATACGACCTAAAAATAATTGTCCTAGCTCGATAGGGCAAATCACTTTTAAATTGCCTTTGATGTCTTGCTGGCTCGCACTGAGAAGATCTTCGGCATTTTGTAAATCTTGTAGAATTTTACTAATGCGATGGTAATAACTTGAACCCGCTTCAGTCAGTTTCAATGACCTTGTGGTGCGAAACAGTAATTGCACACCGGCATCGGCTTCTAGATCTGCGATTTTACGACTCACAGTGGCTTTGGTTATTCCCAGTGCTCTGGCTGCACCGGTAAAACTACCTTGTTCTACGACTTGCGAGAATATTTGAACGCGATTGAGATCCATATTGTTACACCTGTGAAACAGTGGGTTGAATTTTTACTATCTAATAAATTTAAGGAAACAGTAGTAAACTAGAGCAGAATAAATTAGGAGTCAAATATGTCTATCAATAAGCGGTTAGTGTTAGTGCCAGGTATTATCGTTGTGTTAGTTGTTGCAGGCGTTTATTGGTGGTCACAAGTTCGATATATCGAGTCAACGGACAATGCTTATGTTGAGGCTGATATTTCCAATATCAGTGTAAAAGTTCCCGGCTATATTGTGCAATCTGCTGTGGTTGATAATCAACACGTCAACAAAGGTGAACTGCTGGCTCAATTGGAAGACAGCCAATTTGTTGCCAAGCTAGCTCAAAGCAAAGCTGTGTTAGCGAGTACCCAAGCAAACTTGCAAACTCTAGCGGCAAAGGTTGATTTACAACAGGCATTAATTAATCAAGCGAAGGCTACCGTTGTGGCTTCACAGTCAGAGCAGTTAATTGCGCAACAACAATTGAAGCGTTCACAGAAATTAAAAATCAGTAATTACAGTTCACAAAATGATGTTGACCAACTTCAGGCAGGTTTCGATTCAGCATCGGCTCATGTCGATGAGGCGCAAGCTGCATTAGTGGCTAAACAGCGTGAATTGTCGGTATTTAATGCGCAATTATTACAAGTACAAGCGGATGTCGATCAGGCAATGGCCAGTGTCGAGTTGGCTAATATTCAATTGGTGGATACACGTGTTACTGCACCTTTTGCAGGGATTATAGGTAAGCGTGGTGCAATGGTGGGCCAGTATGTTCAACCAGGGCAAGCATTGTTTAGCTTAGTGCCAGATGCACAAGTGTGGATTACGGCTAACTTTAAAGAAACTCAAATTGAGCACATGCAAGCCGGACAAGCCGTTAAGGTGAGTTTAGATGCTTATCCTGATGATGTGTTTAGCGGATTTATCGACAGTTTAGCACCTGCATCGGGTTCTAAATTTAGCTTGTTACCCGCAGAGAATGCGACCGGTAACTTTACCAAAATTGTTCAACGTATTCCGGTGCGTATTCGTCTTGAACGTGATCAACCCTCATCTGCTATTGGGCGTATTTTACCAGGATTAAGCGCTGTGGTTGAAGTCGATACTGAGTCTGCAACCCAATCTCACGAACTCGCTAAGGCAACAGCTGGTCAAGCAATGTCTGTGACTGCAGGGCATTAATATGAGCCAGTCAGCCACTGAGGCAGATGTATCACCAGTCGGCCCTATGAGTACTGTGAGTGATAAACCGACGGGGTATCAGCGCGGTAGCAAACGTTCTTGGATAGCTGTTGCGGGCGGCTTAATCGGTGCCTTTATGGCTATTTTGGATATTCAAATCACCAATGCGTCGATGAAAGAAATTCAAGGTAGTTTAGGCGCCACTTTAGAAGAAGGCAGTTGGATTGCTACCGCTTATTTAGTGGCTGAAATGATTGCCATTCCTTTATCTGGTTGGTTAAGTACTGGGTTATCGACTCGCCGTTATTTACTGTGGACTACCGCTGCCTTTATTGTGGCCTCTATATTGTGCTCAATGTCTTGGAACCTTGAGTCAATGATCGCTTTTCGTGCCTTGCAGGGATTTTTTGGCGGGGCATTAATTCCGTTAGCATTTCGATTAATTCTTGAGTTTTTACCCGACAATAAACGCGCCATGGGTATGGCTCTGTTTGGGGTAACCGCAACATTTGCACCTTCCATTGGACCGACGCTAGGTGGTTGGCTAACCGAACAATTTAGCTGGCATTATTTATTCTATATCAATGTTCCACCAGGCTTATTAGTGATGGCGATGTTGGCTTATGGTTTAGAGCGCAAACCAATCATTTGGGATAAATTAAAAGACGCTGATTATTCAGGCATTGTCACCATGGCGTTGGGTATGGGCTGTTTAGAAGTTGTGCTAGAAGAGGGCAACCGTAAAGACTGGTTTGGCTCTGATCTTATTCGTAACCTCGCCATTGTTGCCGCGATCAATATCAGCTTGTTTATTTGGATCCAGTTACGTAAAGCTCAGCCATTAGTGAATATTCGTCTGCTTGCGCAGCGAGATTTTGCCTTATCTACGGTGGCGTATTTTTTACTGGGAATGGCGTTGTTTGGGGCGATTTATATGATCCCGCTGTATTTATCACAAATTCATGATTATACCCCGTTAGAAATTGGTGAAGTGATTATGTGGATGGGCTTTCCGCAGTTGCTGGTACTGCCATTAGTGCCTAAATTAATGCAGAAGTTTGATCCGCGATATTTGGCTGCACTTGGGTTTGCTTTATTTGCGACCAGTTATTATATGAATAGCCATATGACCATGGATTACGCTGGCGATCAAATGATTGCTTCGCAAATAGTACGAGCGTTAGGACAGCCGTTTATTTTAGTGCCTATTGGTATTTTGGCGACAATGCATCTTCAAGCACATGAAAATGCCTCTGCATCGACAGTGCTCAATGTGATGCGTAATTTAGGTGGGGCTTTTGGTATCGCGCTGGTGGCAACGTTAACCGATAATTTGGCTCGAGTTCATTTGGCCCATATTAAAGAGACGTTGCCAGCAATCAGTGCCCAAGCTTATAACTATATTCAGCATACCAGTTCGATACTGCAAATTGCGGGTTCTGATGCGGTGAGTGCTAACTCACAAGCCTATGCTTTACTTGCTAAAAACATGTCACAGCAGGCATATATTCAAGCCTATAATGATGTGTTTCTTATAATGGCATGTTTTCTATTGATTGCAGTTGTTGCGGTTTTATTGATCCGTAAACCCGTGGCGAAAAGTGATTCAGATCAGCCTAATGAAATGCATTAATCATGTTAGTATTATCTTAATTGATAGCAATAAATTAAGGTGAGAGATGACATTAACGTGGCTAGATGTTGGTTTTACTGAGCTGTCTTTAGAGCAGCTTTATGGCTTATTGCAATTGCGTGTAGATGTCTTTGTGGTTGAACAAAATTGTCCTTATCCTGAATTAGATGGAAAAGATAAACATCCGCAAACCAGGCACTTATTGGGAGTGAATGAACAGGGTGATATAGAGGCTTATAGCCGCGTGTTAGCGCCCGATATTAGTTACCCTCAAGCGAGTATTGGCCGTGTTGCTGTTGCAAAATCTGCCCGTGGTCAGGGCGTGGCCAATCAATTAATGCTAAGTGCCATAGCCATTGCAAAACGGCATTGGCCAACAGACAATATTCAGATTGGGGCACAAGATTATTTACGTCATTTTTATCAACAACTTGGCTTTATTGTCAATTCAGATGTGTACCTTGAAGACGGCATTGAGCATCTTGATATGTTGTTAATCTATAATAGCTAATAGCTAATAGCTAATTGGTATGAGTAGCGTTGGATTCAGAGATAATATAATCAACTCTGCGTTAAGCCGCTATTTCTTTGGATTTGGGTAGATTTTATTAAGGAAAAACGATGTCAGATTATGTAATTAATACCCAGCAAATTGTGTGTGTCGCTCAATTTGTGGCGAAAGCAGGAAAACGTGATGAGTTAGTGGCGGTATTGGCAAGCTTGATCCCTGATACTCGTCGTGAATCTGGCTGTATTCGTTATGAATTGAATGTCAGTATTGATGACGACAACAAAGTTGCCTTTGTGGAAAAGTTTGTTGATCGTGCAGCATTTGATCAACATTGCGCCAAAGAGGCTATTCAACATTATTTTCACCATGTGATGCCTGAGTTGGTTGAATCACATCATGTTGAAGTGTTTAATCAAGTGATTGCTTAATTGGCGGTTGCTGTTAAGTGCGGCAATTTCGATAGCTGTAATTTCAAGTGCTGTAATTTCAAGAGCTGGATGTCACGATTAGATTTGAAGCGTTAGAGCTCAACATTAGATTACAGATACAAAAATGCCAATCTAAACAGATTGGCATTTTTAATCATTTATACTGTTAAGCCGAAGCTTTTATATCAGAATGATTAGAAGTCGTAACGAGCACCGACAGTGAAGATGTTGTCATCTTCTAAATCAACAGTAGCTGTACCCACTTTATGGTCGCCTTCATACATAGCATAGTGACCATAAACTAAGGTTGACTTAGAGATACGGTAATCAGCACCCACAGTAATTTGAGTGATGTTTACGTCAGTACCAGTCGCTTCTTTAATATTTTTGTAGTAGCTACCAAAACCAGCTTCATCTTGACCGTATTCAGCTTTTAAGTTTACGCCGTTTAGGTTGTAAGATACGTTAAGGAAGAAAGAATCACCTTCTTGATCAGATGTTTGGCTTTCAGTGTTTTGGTATAAACCACCAAGCTTGAACTCACCTAGCTTAACTTGTGCCACACCACGATAAGCATCAATGCCACCAATAGTGTTATAAGCTGCAGCGACATAGTAAGGGTGTGCTTTAAGGCCTTTATCACCAATAGTTGCACTTAATGCATATTGATCATCATATGATTCTTTACCAGCATCATCTGTGTAGTTGTCTTCCATTAAATAAGTTGCGTTTAATGTAACTAAGCCACCAATCACTGGTGAATAGTACCAAATACCGTCAGCTTTACGTAACTGGCCACCAATCATACGATCGATATCTGCGTTGAAGTTACCAAATAAATCAATGCCACCTTCAGACTGTTTAAATACAGTATCGTTACGGCCGATTAACACTGTACCTGCGTCACTTTTTAAACCTAAGAACGTGTTACGCGCTTTAAATACAACTTCGTCACTGCCATTTTTGCCTTCAGTTTGAGTGGTATTTTCAACTTGGAATTCCATTTGGTATAACAGTTCAATACCGTTACCAAATTTTTCGCTACCTTTTACGCCTAAGTTAGAAAAGTTGTTTTCTAATACTGTGCCTTCTTTGTGATTTTGAGTTGTTGCGCCTTTATCAGAATTAGTCACGGCTAAATCTAAACGACCATAGAAACTTGGGCCTTCAGCAAGTGTAGCGAAAGAAACTAATGTAAGTACAGATGCTACCGATGCAGAGATTAAGGTTTTTTTCATCTTTCATGCTCCCTAGAACGTTATGTTCTATATTCCATTTTTCATGGTTTTAGTTAGTGAAGTTTGTCGCAGATTCAATTCTGTAACAATCTGGTGCAGATTTTTACAGATTTGATACCTTCAGAGTGTGGCCTAGATCAAATAAACAAGGCCTACTTGAAATTTTGTGTATAAATCTGTGATAACTGCGACCATTTGTATAAAAAAATCACCATATGGCGTGGATCTACCTCTTTAGGGATATTCCTATTCGATTAAAAATAGGCTAGCGCACAACCATAAAAAGTTGCAAAATTGTATGTTAGCCCATGTTAATTTAATCATTGTGAATATTCGATGTTAATTTTTATATCTTTAGTCTAATAAGGTTATAAATTAAGCATATTTTAATGTTTGTTGTGATAGGACACATTGACGCTAGGACATAAAGACATTTAGCTCAATCTGCCTCTGCTGAGTAATAGATTGCTATCAAACGGCTCTTTATCCTGCTATCTAGATGGTATGGTTTACCATAGATATAGGTACACTATTGACGTGTTAACCCTCCGGCCAGCTTGATCTGTTAAGCTGCAATAAACCGCTTTTATTACTTTATCCCACATCCCATGTTTCATATCTCATATACCAAAACGAGTGAGCAGAATTACTCGCTATAAATACGAGCATGTGGTGCTTGTTATTAAACCAAAATGCACCCTTAACCAAATTCATCTAGAGTGAATCGTGACAAACGTTTAGCTTTGAGGATAAATCATATAAAATTGGCCGCGAAAATAGTCGTTAATTAGGGCGTAACCCATGTTGTCAGAATCTTATACTCATCGTTTTGCTGGTGTTGGCCGTTTGTATGGTCAAGCCGCACTAACGACTTTTTCGCAAGCCCATGTTGTGGTTGTTGGTATTGGCGGTGTAGGCACATGGGTTGCCGAAGCATTAGCAAGAAGTGGGATAGGGCAGATTACGCTAATTGATTTAGATGATATTTGTGTTACCAACACCAATCGCCAAATACATGCATTAATTTCGACTATTGGCCAATCAAAAGTTGAGGTTATGGCAAAACGCATTGGCGAAATTAACCCAGAGTGTGTGGTTAATGAAGTAGAAGATTTTATTACCTTAGATAATCTTGCTGAGTATTTTAAGCCGGCCTCACAAGGTGGCAATATTGATTATGTGGTTGACTGTATTGATGCTGTAAAGCCTAAAGCAGGTTTAATCGCTTGGTGCAAGCGTAATAAAATTCCACTAGTGACCATAGGCGGTGCGGGCGGACAAACCGATCCGACTTTAATTCAAGTGACTGATTTGGCTAAAACAGTACAAGATCCATTATTGGCAAAAGTGCGCAACATATTACGCAAAGATTACAATTTCACTAAAAATATTCAGCGCCGTTTTGCTGTAGATGCGGTGTTTTCGACCCAACATCTCGTCTATCCTCAAGCTGATGGCAGTGTATGCAACACTAAAGAAAATGCAGAAGGTAGTATGCGAATGGATTGCGCCTCCGGTTTTGGTGCCATTACTATGGTGACGGGAACGTTTGCGTTTGTTGCGGTTAGTCGTGTGCTGACTAAATTAGCCGCTAAACCCGCTTAACATTGTTGTGTAAATTTGTCGGTTATCTCGGCACACTAATCACGAACATTGGCCCACCTAGTGGTGACGTAGCAACATAACAGATATTACCCTTGAGCTGAGTCACCGCGTTAAACGCTGCCGCTAGCCCTAAACCTACTCCTCCTTTGTGACGAGCTGTGGTGAAGAAGGGTTCGAAAATATGTTCGACGATGTCATTAGGAATAACCGCGCCATTATTTTGAATTTCGATTTGAATACTGTCTGGCTCAGCAACGACATTGATGTGGATTTTCGCTTGCGAAACATCCTTAAACGCATGCAAAAAGGCATTTGATACCACATTAGTGATAGCTTGGCTTAATAAACTGGCATTATTATTAAGTTGCAACTGCTTATCCAAACTGGTGGTTATTTCGACGTCTTGCGGTGAAAATATCATTAATGTTGAATCAGTAATATCGCGTAATAGATTGCTCAAATTAAAGACGGTGTTTTTCTCGTGGCTTTGTTCTGCGGCAATAGATTTAAATTGTTGGATCAAATAACTGGCACGAGTGATATTACTGACGATTAACTGACTGCTTTGTTGGTATTGCTCTAAAATCCCATTAATTTGTTCTAAAGTGGCATCATCGCTATGGATTAATTTGATTAACTCTTCTATGTGAGACAATTGCGAGCTGGCAGCCGTTAAGCAAATACCGATAGGGGTATTAATTTCATGAGCTACGCCGGAAACTAACCCACCTAGTGCCGCCATTTTTTCTTTTTCAACCAGAACTTGTTGTGTTCGTTTTAACATTTGCAATGATTGTTCAAGTTCTCTGGTTTGTTCTTTTACCTGGCGCGCGAGCTCATCTTTATAGCTGCGTTCTAATAGCAGTAAGCGATCGCGATCTTCAAGTGCGTGCTGAAGATCGATTTTTGATTGGTGCAATGCTCGATAAGAGCCTCTTATTTGCCGTTGCATGGTATTAACCGCATCGGCTACCAAACTGAATTCATCATGTTGCGGCTTACGATTAAAATCCAAAGGAGTAAAGTCGTGGTCTAAGCTAATATCATCGCAATATTGGCTTAGTTGACGAAGATGTTTGGTCACATTGAACCACACCAGAAGCAAGATAAAGCCAGTCACTAAGAAGGTTTTGATCGCGTTGGATAATAAAATCAGTATTGCTTTATCATACAAACGATCATATATGACATTTAGATCAGCTTGTACGATGAGTGTCCCAACAGGAATATGTTCATTATTGGTATAAATTAATGGGTATTGTTTCTCAATAACAGCCGTTTTCTTATATTCACCAAAGTGCCATTCTTGATTAGTGTCATCACGGATAGAAATATAGTTTATGTCAGGTAATTGACTTAAACCACGGAGCTGCGTGTCGATTAAATGTTCATCTATTACCCATATACTGGCTGCCAGCACTTCTAAATTTACCGCTTCTATATTCGAAAAAACGCGATCAATTCTACTTACATCACTTTGATAATCACTTACGAGCTGATAAGCCGTCGTCACGAGGGTAATTAAAGAACTAAAGATCACGATAGAAAGCGTCAGTTTTCGAGCTATTGGACTTCGCAGTAACTGTTTTATGGATATCAGCATAGTTTCTTCATTGTGATTTATAAATAGGGAGGATCTACCGATGAAAGTATTTATTCTACAATGTATTTCGCCAGTGTTAGTTCGGATTTCATACCTTGCTTCAAGCATAGCCTGATAGGCCATATATAGTATGAAAAAATAAATAAATATCAGCTAATCAATTATTTTTTCTGGCATATATTTTGCTTTGCCTTAGTAAGCTCAAAAATCTGACACTGCGGGTAAGCTATGATGAAAATGAAAGTAGGTTCAATAAAGTTATTGAATAGTAAGCGTTTGTTCGTAAGTTCTATGTCATGGCTTATTGTAACATGTGCTAGTTTATTGTTTGCGCCTAAAGATTTATTGGCGTTTTTATCGTTAGACCAACTCGTTAATCAATATGGTCAGTTTATTGGCTTAGGGTTGATTATGGGAGTGGCATATTTTTTAAGCCAGATTTTTGCCTTTGTCGTCGATGAGGCCATCGTATATTTACGTCAAAAACGTACCGTAGAAACTATTGACGCAAAAGTGAAACTACTGGACCCTGCTGAAAGAGCCTTGCTACGGGAGTTCTTTTTACAAGGACAAACTATTTTAACCTTGCCACAAAATGAATTAGCGGTTAAAAATTTAGTTAATACTAGCATACTTGAAATGCTTGGAAACGAGCGTCACTATGCGATTCAAGGGCCAACGGCTGAATACAAAATTTCGATGCAAGCACGTAATTATTTAAATCGTGATGTACTCCGTTTACCAGCGGGTGAACCCAGTGCAGAAGAAATGAGTTACCTGATTAAAACGCGACCACATTTTATTAATGGATTGATTCAATCACGTAAGCATGCAGTGTAATACCAATCTCATTAAATATCTGTTCAATTCAGAGTCTCTCAGGTTTTTCAATTCAAGGCGTATTGATGTAGAAATGGTTGTTCCCTTTTTAATCGATACAACACAGAAGTGGAATACCTGAGAGACTCCATTCTGGCGGGTTTCAAAGTCCTTTATGCTTCGTTAGATGTTTTCAAAATAGAATCACTATTCGCTTCAATCATCTGCCTTGCCTACAGCACTTTGAACTCCCGCTGAAAGATCACATATTTAATAGGATTGGTATAATAGCGCGGAAAATAGTGCTGTAGATGAATAAAAAAGATGGGGGCGTATAAAGCCCCCATTCTGGCATAAAAACACATCATGTGTTTTGTCGCCAATGTATCATTCACAAGGAAGTATCCATATTGGATATGAATAATAAGCAGTAAAAAACTTAACCTATTAAGAGACTCACTTAGTAGGTGCAGACTTCACAATAAACATCCACATTAGATAAGACATTATTCCAAAGGTACAAAAAATTACCATCATAGAAAGTAATCCTATTGCGTTACCAAACATTAAATCTAACCAAAATGCCATGATATTTATCCTTTAGGTTGTGAAGACGTGATCATCATAAAGTCAAAATAACGTCGTTATACTGATCTTGATCAATCTTCAGCCGTCATGATGTTAACTTAGTGTAAAATTGCCAATTAGCTCACAAAAAAACACAATCCATCTCAATAGAGGGTGATGAATGACTTTTGACCAATTGAGTGTTTTTTATAGAAAATAATAGGTAAAGGGCTTGCCATTATTAAATGCAACGGTATAATCGCCAGCACTTAATCGTGACAATGATTGTTACGAAAAGTATTGTTTGGTTAGGATTAAATTACGAGTGTTGTTTTGCAAAGATATTTGGATTTCTCAGATTACTTTGCAAAGCTAACATAGCTACTAAGTCTTTGCCTGAGTGATGAAATTGGTATACATGGGGGATTCAAAAATCACAGTGTGTACTAGCTTGGTATAAGTAAGCTGTTGAAGTAAAACGTTAATGCTAAATAATTAACATGCAAAATCCTTGCAAAGATTTGCAAAGTTTTTGAATTATAAGATTTTATGCCTCCCAACGAATATGGGTTATAAACAGGCTAAAATTACATAATTAAAGTAAGATGGAATTGGTTTGGTTTTGCAAAGATATTTAGTGTTTTAGATTTCTTTGCAAAGCTAAATGTAGCTTGAAAGCCTTTGCCTGAGTGATGAAATTGGTATACATGGGGGATTCAAAATCCCCTGCTTCGCGGCGTGTCGGTTCGAGTCCGACCTCAGGTACCATTATTTAGAGCCCTGTTCTTAATTGAACAGGGCTTTTTAATGCTTTAAATTCAAAGATAACAGATACAAATTAAGCTGCTTTGGATCAACAGCACTAAGTCTCATCTGTGAATCGGCAAGCCGTTAGATTTTTGTTTGTATCTGTATTGCCATTCCCCCAACAGAACGTATTCAAGTATCTTTGATAGACATTCTCGAATACATTTGATTAGTACAAATGACTTGATGATTAGCGGCTTTGAGGTTGAAATAGGCTTATCGTTCTTTACTGTTTCTTTAGCAAGGATATTTTGGCTGTGAGAGTTTTTATGCTGACTCAATACTATTCTTTACGCCACTTTTAACTGTTTAAAGTTCACTTGTCAGGGTGACTTCTCCTTTTCTGTCTTTAACTCAATTTGAACTATAATGATGAATCATTATAGGGTTTCTTCGCATTATCTCATTCCATTTCTGTTTAAGATAAAATGGCTTAAAAATGTGAGTTGATTCATTTATAAGCTAAATTAATATCATATAAACAAAGTTTAATATAATTGTTAATATATTTAATTTTTAATAAAGCATTATAAATCAGATTGTTATGTTTGTTCGGTGGTCTATCGGTATGACATTTTTTGTTTTTGCTCTTATACAGTATTGCGATTGCACATGTTGGGTATTAGTTTGACCTATCTTCGTCACTTTTTGACGCTTATAAGAAGGAGTTTCCATGCAAGCACAATTTAATGTTCAAATTGGTTCTTTTCGTAAAATCAATAAGATCCCGAATGCTTGGTCAAATGAAGACTACCTTCATTTGATGGCTATTATGGGCTTAGATGATGGCCTAGAAGGAATGGAGGCGACTGAACTTAGAGAAATGTGCATGATGTCTCTAAATGATTTAGAGGCCAATGAAGCAGCTAAAATCATCTTGACGCATTTATTCAGTGAATTAACTGAAGGTAAAATTGATCAGTTAAGTAATGACATGATCGGTGACAGAATGTGGGAAGAATATTCTGATTGCTTGCTCCATGAAGGTTTTTTTAGCGCTTATGCCTTATTGAGAGAAGCATTTAATGGTGTTTTTGCCGAGCCTACCGGTGTTGAGTTTATGGTTAATGTCACAGCAACTGACGCTGCAGAGTTAACTATTTTTGATGCGTCATTACATGCCTCGATGGTACGTCTTCTCGCATCTGGGTTATCTCCTGATGCACTATTGCATCGATTATATGAAGACCAAATTACCGGGACACAATTTCCAGAAGCCTTAGGGATATTGTGGAAGCTAGAATTAGTATCAAATGAAGGTTTATCTCGTCAGTTTAAGATGGTGAGTTCAGACTTCTGGTTTGGACAATTGGCGAATGTAGAGCAGTTTGAAGCTTCTGCTCATGCTGATGAATCGGATGAAGATGAATAACTAAGGTTATCTAGTTTGATATTTTTAACCAATAAAAAAACCAGCTGATAACAGCTGGTTTTTTTACATCATTTAGGCTATGCCAAATTAATGATTACTATTATGAGTGCTTACGACGACGTAATGCAGCTAATGGTAGTAATAGTGCAGTTAACCAACCCATAGAACCACCAGAAGATTGCTCTACTTCCTCGGTAACATTAATGGTTGCTGTACCTGGTGCACTTGTCAGCTCACCGTCAGATGCAGTTACTGTGAAAGTGAAGGTGTCATCACCTACTGGAGCAGTAAACAGAATTGATGGACCACCGTTGGTAAAGCTAACACTCTTACCACCAGTTTGAACCCAATTATAAGTTAAAGCATCACCATCGATGTCTTTACCGTTTGCTTTTGCTGTTACTACAAATCCACCAGCGCTATTCATTCCTGAAGGCGCAACAGTTGGAGCATCATTAACGTTATTAACAGTAATAACGACTTGTGTAGGCGTGCTCAAATTCCCTTCTTCATCAGTTGATGTATAAGAGAATGTATCCGTGCCAGTGAAGTCAGCTGTTGGTGTATAAGTAAATGCACCATCTGCTGCTAACGTCAGTTCGCCATTAGTCACTTTATCAACAAGAACAACAGTGTCTAATTTTCCAGCAGGAGACACATCGATTAAGCG
The DNA here is from genome assembly GCF_010092445.1 of Shewanella sp. Arc9-LZ. Lineage (NCBI taxonomy): Bacteria > Pseudomonadati > Pseudomonadota > Gammaproteobacteria > Alteromonadales > Shewanellaceae > Shewanella > Shewanella sp. Arc9-LZ. The sequence continues at coordinate 620,022 of NZ_CP048031.1, forward strand.
TTGAGCCTTAGCCGTCATGCCATCACCCGTTACTTGAGTACGAGCTACTTTTTGGTCTGGCTTAGTATCATTATCTAATACATTACCTTCCATAGAAGTATCTTCATCAAGTGAAGGGGTGTCAGTTTGGCCGAAGCTAAACTCAGTAACCATTGCTTTATAGGCAAGTTCAACACTACCTGCAGTTGTTGATTTTACTTCAACCCAGTCATCATTAGTAACAGATGTGCCTGCACCGTTAAAGTAATGAGTTGTACCTATGCTACCACTGATGTTTTCAGCGCCAATCGTTACGTTAGCTGGCATACCAGGAATATCATAATAATTGAATGTGACTTCTTCAGTATCGCCAGTTTTTAACCACACGCTAAAGCTATACTGATCACCTGAAGGATCGCCCCAAAGTTGCGCATCATTCCATTCAACAACTAAGAATGAAGCTGTTCCAGTGCTCACGACACCAAGAGAGATTGCTCCACCACCAGTATCGCCAACTGTACCATCACTTAAATCAAAATCTGACCAGAATGGTGCAAGGATATTATTTGGATTTGAGCTATCAGGTAGTTCTTTATTAGCATAAGTGCCTGCAGTTGAACTATTACCAGGAATGACTATGCCGTTATCCGAAATAGTGATTGCTGTATAAGTTTGTCCATTGTACTTATAAGCTGGAACTGTAAATACAAATGTAGTTTCATCACAACCGTCTAAACAAGCAGGTGTTTGACTTAAGCCAAGAGCGGTAATATTAGGATATGTACCTGTGCCACTAGTCGTGACCATTTCAGGTAAATCCATTGAACCAACCCAAGTGACTACGCCAGTTTTTTCATCAACAGATAGACCATTTTGCGAGGCGCCGTTCAGGACCACAGATACATCATCTTTTGATGTAAGCTTAGTGCCTTTAGGAGTCGTAGCCGTCAGAGTTACCGTGTTTTCAAACATAGTGTTATTCACAACAGATTTTATTGTGAAAGGATCAGCAACAGAAATATCAGTGTCAGTTGTAAAAGCTGATATTAATGATGAATCACTTGACTCTTTAGCGAGTACAGCCAGTGGAAGGTGAGCATTTTGCTTTCCTTCAGTGCTGCTAATCATCACATTACCGAATATCCAATCACCATATTCACTAAATGTTGAATCAACAGTGACAGTGAAGGTTGCTGATGCACCCGCTTCAAGTTCAAGTGTTGATGGTGAAATCATTAGACCAGCAGTACCAGAACTTGCAGAAAGCGTCCAAGATGATTTTTCATCACTCTTGTTGTAAACCGTACGAGTAAAGGTACAGATACCAACACATGAGTCTGCAGCTATAGAAGGCTTATCAAATGTTAACACTGCTTTTGCTGCAGCATCTAAATCCATACGACCCGCACCCATAGCAAAAGGCGTTGCTGGTGTTGATGAGTCGTCATCTAGAATGCCATCTATTTTAGATGTAGATGTTAGTGCAGTTTTAATATCAGTTGCTGACCATGTAGGATGTAGCTGACTTAAAAGCGCTGCAGCACCTGCAACATGTGGACTAGCCATACTAGTACCAGAAATCATACTAAAGTCTTCTCCACCGTCATCTGGTGAGAAAGCCGATAAGATGTTTGTTCCTGGGGCTGCGAGATCAGGCTTAAGGATGTTCTCATTACCATTTGGACCACGAGAGCTAGATTCATTGATAGAATCTGCAAGACCACTGGCCATGATACGTTTAATGTCAGCGCCAATAGTACCTTGAGTCGCTGTATCACCCATTGAATCTAAAATTGCCATGCCGTCATCTTGGGCAATCATAACTGAAGGGAAGGTAATACCCGGCACTGACATAGTGATTGGTGCACCAACACGGTTGTTATAAACAACAACAGCAGTTGCGCCAGCAGCTTCAGCGTTAGTCACTTTATCGCTAAAGTTACAAGTACCACGTGAAATCAGTGCGATACCATCTTTAAATGAATCTGCAGCGAATGGATCACAACCTTCAAAGTTTTCGGCATCAATATTGAGTGCTGAAATAACAGTTCCTGTGATGTCCATATCAATTTCAGTATCTGAACCTGGAATCGCTAACAAATCATCACCACCAGTATTGAAGCTGTTAGCGAAGTAACGACCAGTCGTGCTGTTAGCCACAGTGATACCAGACTCGATACAACCAGGACAGCCAACTGTTTTTGCTGCATTACCATCATTACCAGCAGCACTTACTACAACAATACCAGCAGCTTCGGCAGCTTCAAACATCGTTTTGTATGGGCTACTTGAAGGATCTGAGCCAGCGCCACCACCCCATGAGTTGTTAATGACATCGGCACCATCATTAACGGCATGCTCTAATGCTTCCATGAGCATGATGTTCGAACCACTACCACCAGTACAGTCAGCTTTAGAATAAAGTGCTTTATAAGCCATTAAATATGCTGCTGGAGCAACACCTGATAATGTAACGTCAACACCTTGGAATGTTGTTTCTACCTTGTTGCCAACAGCAGTACCGGCAACGTGAGTACCATGACCACCAAATCCTAATGGGCTCATGTATTCATCTGGACAGACTTGGAATGTAGGTTGTGACCAACGTGCAACAATCAGTTTATCGTTACAGAATGAGCTATCCACCGTTGAACAGTAGTCATCTGTTGGCATCATCCCTGTAGGCGCTTCAAAACCTTCGCCTGAGAACATTGGGTTTTCAGGACGAATACCACCATCAATAATGGCAACACGGATACCTTTACCAGCGTTTTCCATGCCATCTACTGCATTCCACATAGCTTCACTGTTGATTATTTCATGTGAAGCATCCATGTTTGTTTCGTACATAGCTTCAGGATATACAGAGATAACTCCTGGAATAGCCATTATTTGTTCAACAGTTAACCCTTGGCCAACAATAGTGACACCGTTAAATAATGTTGTAAATTGACGCTCAACTTTAGCATTTGAAGCAACCTTTGAAAGGGCCTTTGTAAATGCAGCTTGCTCGGCCTGCAGATGAGACACATAGCTTTTAACTGGAGCTGATTGAATGTCTAATTTGCTATTTTTATCTTTAATCGCGGTAGAGGCATAAGTTGAAATACCACCTTGATATTTTGCAATAGCAGGTGATTCTAGTTCAATAATATAACGCTGAGGAGCTTTGACATCGTTAATTTTAACCGCAGGTTTTTTGTTATGGTCAGTAGAAAGCAGTTCAATGCCTGCATGGTTAGAGCTATATTGAGTATTTGCATAAGTAGCACTTGATATTAGTGCTGCCGAAATGGCTAGGGCTAATTTTGTCTTCACAACTTCTTCCTTGTTTTTAGACACCACTCAATTTGAGGGGGATATCGCTGTAACACGATGAATATTAAGTGATGGTGTTTATAATATTTTCAGTTTTTTGCTGCACTCTATGGCACATCAGTAGCATTTGTAGCACAAAGGTTTAACAAAAGTAACACTGTAACTTAAAAAAACGGCAATCAATTGTTAATAAGTATGTGCAGGTTTGTGATTGAAGTTGTGTTATTCACGAGTGGGAGTTGACAATTTTGGAGTTAATGCAGGGCTTGAGGGCTACTTAGCCCTCCATGGCCTAGGGCTTTACCGATCTTACGATGGGATTTTGTAGGCTGATAAGTGTTTCAGTAGACTGGATTTCATCAATAGATTGAATACGGTTAATTAGCACATGCTGCAATCCATCGATAGATTGGCACATTACCTTTACAAATACCGAGTAATTTCCGGTGGTGTAATACGCTTCTACTACTTCTTCTAATTCATTTAGCTTGGCAATAGCAGCCGGATAATCGCCTGCACTTTTTAAATTGATGCCGATAAAACAGCAAACATCATAACCGAGCGCTTTGGGATTTACGGTAATTTGCGCACCAGTAATAATGCCAGCTTGTTTCATTTTTTCAACGCGAACATGGATCGTCCCAGCACTGACGTTAAAACGTTTCGCCAGTTCCGCAAAAGGTGTTCTGGCGTCTTGCATAAGTGCGGTAAGTATATGATTGTCTAATTCATCACGTTGAAATGAGCTATCCACGGTATAAAGCCTAATAAACCATTAATTGGTCATAAATCTACGACTTTCATTGCATAATAGCTACTAAAATTAGCATGGTTATTAACAATGTTTAATTTTGTTATTGATCCGCCGTAGGGGCCATGAACGTGACGGGAGACTCAAAATGCATTACTTGTTGAGAGTAGGGGTGAGTTATCGATAATGCCGCGGCATGAAGGAGTAACCTAGGTGATAAGCTTTTTGCTAAAGCATCGGCATAAAATCCATCACCAAGGATAGGGTGGCCTAATGCCATCATATGGACTCGAAGCTGATGCGAGCGTCCAGTAATAGGAGTGAGTTTGACTAATGTTGACTTAGCACCATAGCTTACGACTTCAACTAACGTCACCGAAGGTTTTCCAACAGTGTGGTCTACTTTTTGTTTGGGTCTTTTAGGCCAATCACAAATTAGCGGTAAATCGACTTTAGTGATACTGGTTTTCATATGACCAGCCACTCGAGCAAAATAGGTTTTGGCTGTTTCTCTATCACGAAATTGACGTTTTAATTCTCGTTCAGCACTGCGTCGTAGTGCGACGACAATAACCCCTGAGGTAGCCATGTCTAATCGGTGTACAATTTGCGCATTTGGATGTTCAGCTAAAACCCGAGAATAAATACTGTCATGATAAATAGCCTCTCTTCCTGGAACCGATAGTAGTCCAGAGGGCTTGTTTGCGACCAGAATATCCTTGTCTTGATACACAATATCTAGCCAAGGAGTGGTGGGTGGGTTGTAAATGAAATCAGCCATAGTTGCTCTCGTGAGTCAATTCGCGGCAAAGATACCGCTAGGGCTTATGATGTGCAAGTATAGAATGGTATTGCTGAAAGACTAAAACGACGATTTAAGAGAATGCATTGCCGTTGACGTGCATGATGGTGAATGTCCACACTACAAACGCAAGTGGGATATGTACCAATGCATAAAAGCATTGATCAAGACGACTCATACCTTTTGCTTGCCAAATTAAAAAAAGGTGCGCACCAATGACAGTCGGAAAGAGTACTAATAATGGATAAAGTGAAAATGGGCTAGCATCGGTGAAAATGGCGTGACTCATCAACGCCCAAGCCACCATAAAAGCGGTAGTCAATGGCGGCATAGCAATGCGATATTGGTCTGGGTAAGGGAACATCCCGTGTCCTTAGAGTCATCTCTGTTGTGGTGTATTAACCTTTTATTTCTTTTTTGCTCTGGATCACTTTTCGATGAACTATCGAGTAATGGCGTAATCCAGCGGGTCCATGAGATACAATAACAGATAATAAAATAATAAAGATGACTAATTCAGAATGACACTGACTTATTTGAATAAAAAATCCTAGTAGGATGACTTTTAGTAAGGTTAACACTCCTTTGAGTTGTATTAGCCAGCGCCAATCTCTAATGATCTCCCAACTCATTAGTAATACACCGGATACGATTGCAATAAGCCAATAATTAAACCACAGAGATAACTCAAGATTAAAGATAATGCCACCACCACTGCCCACTACACCAATAATGTGCAGTGCTCTGAGTGCAGTTTTGCTTATCCGTTCAATCCAAAATCGGCGGTTTGATACTGGCAAATTCTTTTTCTGATTCATAGTGTCGTTGCTAGGTTAACATAGCAATAACATTAGCAATTTTACCCCGTTAAAACAGTGATGGGTACAGCAGTTTTTTTTATTTTCAATGTGATTATTCAATTTAATAAATGAATGCCTTAAGTAGATGTTTTTTATCATGTGTTCTAGCTTACTAGGTATCCCTTAAGAGCGTCTCTACTCTAGATTATTTGAAGTAGAGTGAAATGAGAATATGTTGATGAACAAATGAAATCGACATTCGCTATGTTTAGTTTTCGGCTGTATCAAGGCGTCACGAATGTGGCTCCAGAGAACTTGGCTAAATCCGTGTTGATATGGGCAAGAAATGGATGAGGTTTATAACGCTAAAAGGATGTTTTTTGTGGGCGTTACAAGCAAACTATACTGCAGAGTGATTATTGTTGTCGTTGCTATTAACAAGGGAGAGTCTGGATCACAATTTCATCTTTATCCCGTGTGATATTGACGACAATAACTGTTAATTCACATACAATTAGCCTCTGTTTTGAGCGTGACTATTGCATTCAATAGTAGTAAACGATCGCGATAGCGCCATTAACGCATTTGGAGCCTTATGAGAATTGGATTTTTTAGCGCAAAGCCTTACGACATTCGCCATTTCAATAGTATTAACGAAACCTTTAAGGTTGATATTGAATTCTTTGATTACCGACTTTGCATGCAAAACGTAAAATTAGCAGAAGGCTATGAAGTCGTGTGCGCGTTCGTCAACGACTCTTTATGTGAAGAAGTGTTAGTTGAGTTGGAAAAAGGCGGTACAAAAATAATCGCCATGCGTTGTGCTGGCTTTAATAATGTCGATCTGATTGCTGCCGAGCGATTAGGGATGAGAGTCGTTAACGTACCAGCATATTCACCTGAGTCAGTCGCCGAGCATTCAGTGGCCTTAATGTTGACCTTAAATCGTAAAATTCATAAAGCTTATCAACGCACTCGTGATGCCAATTTTGCGTTGTCGGGTTTAGTCGGATTTAACATGTTTGGCAAAACCGTTGGGGTGATTGGTACAGGTAAAATTGGTTTGGCCACCATTAAAATTTTATTAGGTTTTGGCTGTAAAGTGATCGCCCACGATCCTTATCCAAACCAAGCGGTAATTGATCTTGGCGTCGAATATGTCTCATTAGAAAGCCTGTATCCTCAATGCGATATCATTAGTTTGCATTGTCCGTTGACCAAAGATAACCATCATTTACTCAACAAGGTCAGTTTTAGCCAAATGAAGCAAGGTGTGATGGTGATTAACACCAGCCGCGGCGGACTATTAGACGCTTTTGATGCGATGGAAGCGTTAAAAGATGGCCAAATTGGCTCGTTAGGGCTTGATGTATATGAAAATGAAAAAGGATTATTTTTCGAAGATAAATCAAATGAGATTATTCAAGATGATATCTTCCGTCGTTTGTCTGCTTGTCATAATGTGATTTTTACCGGTCACCAAGCCTTTTTAACTGAAGAGGCATTAAATGCGATAGCCTCAACAACATTAACGAATGTGACTCAGTTGACCACAGGGCAAACCTGTAATAATGAGCTATTTTAATTCGTACGGGTTAACCGGAATATTTACGAGTACATAGACTATAATCACACTCTGCCCAGCTTGATAAATCTTAGGCGTAGTGCAAAATAAATGGAACATTATGATTACAACAACTGAAATTCACGACATTAAAACGGCTACGGGCTTAATGCGTACCACGCTTTATCGTCCAGACACTAAAGGCCAATTTGCGACCATTATTTTCTACTCAGAAATATTTCAGCAAACCGCGCCTATTGCTCGCTCAGCGGCAATCTTAGCCGGTCATGGTTTTGTTGTATTAGTACCAGAAGTGTTTCATGAGCTAAATCCTATCGGAACCGTGTTGGCTTATGATGAAGTCGGTAAAGATAAAGGTAATGCAGACAAGTGGGCCAAGCCTTTGGAACATCATGACAGTGACACTTGTGCGTTAGTTGACTTTGCACGGGCACAGTCATTTTGCAGTGATAAAGTCGGCGCTATGGGTGTTTGTATCGGTGGTCACTTAGCTTACCGCACCGCACTTAATCCAGACATCAGCGGTGCTTTTTGTTTATATCCAACCGACATTCATTCAAACACATTACCTTGCCAAGAAGGCAATGATTCATTAACCCGTACTGGTGATATAAAAGGCGAGTTAGTGATGGTGTTTGGTAAGCAAGATCCGCATGTTAGTAAAGAAGGGCGAAAGCTTATTTACCAAAAGCTTGAACAGGTAAATGCAAACTTTACTTGGCAAGAGGTCAATGCACAGCATGCCTTTATGCGTGATGAAGGCGAGCGTTACGATGCTGCTTTGGCTTTGCAAATGTACCTACAAGCGGTGGCATTTTTTCATCGAGTATTAAACTAGTCTTATTGCATGTCTGCGTTGAGCTTAAGTACACATATACCCAAGCCACTCCAACATGCTCGCTTCAGAGCTCCCGTAGGATAACGGAACAAGGCAGTGATTGAACAGAATGGTGATGCTCTGTTTAAGATCACTATTTCTAGGTTCTAGGTCGCTTCGCGGCTAGATCCTATAAAATCTATAGCAAGAGCCTAGATCGCTGCGCTGCTAGGACGCTTCGCGGCTAGATGCGATAAAATCTTATAGCAAGAGCCTAGATCGCTGCGCTGCTAGGACGCTTCGCGGCTAGATCCTATAAAATCTTAGCAGCGAAGCGGTCCCATCCCTGAGCGCAGCGTTCGCTTGTTATCTCTTGCTATCGTGTCTGAAACAGCCCGTAGGCGCGCTATTCCTAGACCCTTGAACTCTGTCACTTCTGGGCATGCACAATCTTGTATTTCGAGGTCGTTTGGGTATAAACCATCAAGTGGCTGCCTGGGGTTTACTTTAACCACCGCGCTCGGTTTGCATTAATCTTCGCTTTAGTTTTGTTGCTTGTTGAAAGCGCGCTTGATGTTCGTGGTTCGGGTAATTTAATCACCGCTTTTTGTAGCATTAAGCTATTAGGGTAAGTCATTACATCGCCGATATCTCGTTTGATCAATACGTGAAACAAACTGATTTCAACAATAATGCCACTCATATCTTCTTCTTTATCAACAATTTTTATTCGATCGCCAATACGATACGGAAATGCAAAAAAGATTAATACACCAGCAGTGATGTTGCTCAATATCGACCATTGAGCAAATAGCGCCACGCCTAATACCGCAAAGGCTGAAGACACAAATAGCGACACCTCTTGATAGCCTAACCCTAATGACACCGCCATGACGGATATCGTCACAAAAAACAACAAATAAGAAATCAAACGGGTAATTAAACGGCTACGTACTTCACTGACTTGTTTCTTTTCAGCTTGCAAATGGATCCATTTATTAACCTGACGTTGGGCAAAAAAGAACACCGCCAAATAAATAAAGATCATCAATAAATGGTTAAACATGTCAATTCCCTATCTCGTAATGATAATAAAACATTGTGTTACATACGCTATTTGACGCGAACTTCGGCCAGCATTCTGGGGTATAATAGAGTTTTAAAGTAGAAAAATCTTGCTGTCGTATATTAAGCAAGACTCCTCACTGAGTGAAGTATGTCCGATTATAAAGTATTGCACGTCGACGGTGATAGATTTGGTGATTTTTGTGTACTCGACGATGGCGATTATCGGGTTTTATCATTTGGTGATAATGATGAACAAAGTAAAATGGATAAGAGCCAACCACATGTACCGCAACATACCTATGTTCAAGCCATGTTGGCTGTGTTGTTATTTTCGCAACCGAAAAGTGTCATTATTTTAGGCTTAGGAGGCGGGGCATTAGTGCATTCTCTGAGGCATTTTGATGCGGCAATTAAGATTACCGCCGTTGAATTGCGCCAACAAGTTATTGAAGTCGCTAAGCGCTTTTTTCAATTACCCTTGAGTAAAAAGCTCACTGTATTACATCAAGATGCGTATGAGTTTTTAGCCCAAGCAGAGCACAAAAAAGTGGATGTCATTTTTGCCGATATCTACAGTGACAAAGGCGTAGATAAACAACAACTGTCTACTCAATTTATTGAACAAACAAAACAGCTGCTCAAAACCGATGGTTTTTTAGTGTTAAATTGCTGGAAAGAACACAGCCGTGATTTACAGTTACGTGACACACTTCATGCACATTTTAACCAAGTCTTTGCATGTTTAACTGGCGGCGGAAATTGGGTGGTGTTTGCCACTAATAAAGCGAATTGTTTTTCTGCTGCTAATAATAAGCAGGAGCTCCAAACGCTTTCACAAAAACTTGAAATTAATGTCAGTCGCGTACTGACAAGATTTGGTCCTTGGGAATAATTCCCGCCTGTAAGTATCATTAAGCGAATACCGACCTATGTCGGTATTTGTTTTTTACGCTCTAGGATTTATCTAACCAGATAGTTCAATATGAAAAACCGATTAAGGTGATAGTTTTTATCCGTTATACTTAATTAGTGTCGATCGCTATTATGACTACATCAGATGACGAGCACAGTTTGTTTGCCATCACCGAAACCATATTGGTATCGGGTTTAATGTAAATCTAAATGGAGCATGACATGACACAATCTATCATCAATAGCACTATCAAACCTTTCAAAGCAACTGCATTCCACAATGGTGCTTTCGTTGAAGTTACCGAGCAAGATTTATTAGGCAAGTGGGCAGTAGTATTTTTCTACCCAGCTGACTTTACTTTTGTATGTCCAACTGAATTGGGCGACATGGCTGACCATTATGAAAAGTTACAAGCAATGGGCGTTGAAGTTTACTCAGTATCAACTGACACTCACTTTACCCACAAAGCTTGGCATTCAAGTTCAGACACAATCGGCAAAATTACTTACCCAATGATTGGTGACCCAACTGGTGTTATCACTCGCAACTTTGGTGTAATGATTGAAGAAGATGGTTTAGCACTTCGTGGTAGTTTCGTTATCAACCCTGAAGGCCAAGTTAAAGTCGCTGAAATTCATGACCTAGGTATTGGCCGTAGCGCTTCTGAACTAGTTCGTAAAATTCAAGCTGCACAATATGTTGCAACTCACGATGGCGAAGTATGTCCAGCTAAATGGCAGCCAGGTGAAGAAACATTGGCTCCTTCAATTGACCTAGTGGGTAAAATCTAACCACTAAGTTTACCCTTAGGTTAGTAATATCATCTCCAGCTAGTCGGTGTTCCCCCCGACACTGACTAGCACTTTTAAAATTATCGATTATTACCCATTTTTTAGGAGTTGTTATGTTAGATGCGAATGTAAAAAATCAACTGAAAACCTATCTGCAAAACCTCAAGCGCCCAGTTGAACTTGTCGTATCTGCAGATGACTCAAACAAAGGCAAAGAATTAACCAGCCTAGCCCAAGACATTATTGACTCATCAGACTTAGTTTCAGTCACATATCAACAAGGTCAGCGTACACCAAGTATGAGTGTGATCAACCCACAAGCTGCAACCAACATTACCTTTGCTGGATTGCCAATGGGTCATGAATTTACCTCACTGGTGTTAGCGCTATTACACAGCGGCGGACATCCGATTAAGTTGGATGCGGACATCATTGAACAAATCCGCCAATTGCCTGGTGAATTCCATTTTGAAACCTATATTTCGTTAAGTTGCCAAACCTGTCCTGAAGTGATCCAAGCACTGAATATGATGGCGGCAATTAACCCAAATATTACTAACGTGATGATTGACGGTGCGCTTTTCCAACAGGAAGTGAGCGATCGCAATATCATGTCAGTGCCATCAGTATTTTTAAACGGCGAAGCCTTCTCTGTAGGTGCTATTAGCGTTGTTGAAGTACTGAATAAGTTAGATAAAAATGCTGCAGGCAGACAAGCTGAGCAGTTAAACCAAAAATCAGTTTTTGATATGTTAGTGATTGGTGGCGGTCCAGCAGGTGCTGCAGCGGCAATTTATTCTGCTCGTAAAGGGTTAAACACCGGTATCGTAGCGGAGAAATTTGGCGGCCAAGTTGCCGAAACCGTAGGTATTGAGAATTTTATTTCAGTGTCTAAAACCGAAGGGCCTAAACTAGTTGCTAACCTTGAAGCCCACGTTAAGGATTATGACGTCGACATTATGCAAAACCAACGAGCGTTGAGTCTAGCTAAAAATGGCCTACTTGATGTGACCTTAGAAAGTGGTGCAACGCTGCGTAGTAAAACGATAATTTTGGCAACGGGTGCACGTTGGAGAGAAATGAACGTTCCTGGTGAACAAGAGTACCGTAATAAAGGCGTAGCGTATTGCCCACACTGTGACGGCCCATTATTTAAAGGTAAGCGTGTTGCGGTTATTGGTGGCGGTAACTCTGGTATTGAAGCGGCTATCGATTTAGCCAATATCGTTGAACACGTCACCGTACTTGAGTTTGACAGTAAGTTACGTGCCGATGAAGTGCTGCAGCGTAAAGCTAAATCAATGGGTAACATCACCATTATTACCCAAGCGATGACCACTGAAGTTAAAGGTGATGGTACCCGTGTAACCAGTTTGATCTACACCGATCGTGCAACAGGTGAAAGCAATACCGTTGTCTTAGCCGGTATCTTTGTCCAAATTGGTTTAGTTCCTAATACTGAATGGCTAAAAGGTGTGGTTGATATGACCCCTCGCGGCGAAATTATAGTCGATGAGCGTGGCCAAACATCTATCCCTGGTGTATTCGCCGCAGGTGATGTAACCAATACCCCGTTTAAGCAAATCATTATTGCTATGGGCAGCGGCGCAACAGCATCACTGGGTGCATTTGATTATCTCATCAGACATTCAGAAGAAGAGGATGTAAAAGCTGCATAGCAGATTGTAAGATTTGTTATATGTGGTTTTATATCAACCACCGAATAAAAATAGCCTGCATTTTGCAGGCTATTTTTTTGTATTTTCATTTACAATCTTACATTGTATGGATTGGTTGTTTATCAATAACTGATAAAGAAATTGATATATTAGAAAATTTTCAAGTATATTGAACTTAGGTCGATAGCCTTTACGTACACCTTTACGTAAATATAAAAATAGATAGTCATTTACACATGAGCTTTATCTCGTTAGATAGTATTTTTATAACAATAAAATACTATCAGCTGTAGTGAATTGACTAAGGGTTGATGTTAAACGGTATCCGTCGCAACACAATAATAGCCTCAAGGATTGAGACTCGGTATCACGGTTCTCAATAGCAATATCTCTGTAGTTGTATTGATAAGCTCTACATTTGTTTTATCTTCATTTGATTATCGCTTGGGGGCGGAATATGAATTGGTTTAGTAACATGTCAATCTTCAAAAAGGTTGGATTGATTTTTGTTTTATCGGTTATTATTTTTGCCGTTAACCTTGGTATTAGCACCGTTGCGATTAATAAAAATCGCGACACCTTGTCTTTCATGGAAACCAAGGTGGCAAACCGGGTTGAACTTGCAAACCAAAACGTCATTTATGTACAACGCTTAGATGAGTTATATACCCAAGCGGTATCGTTTGCAGATGAAGATTTGCTCGAAAACGCCAATAAAACGTTTGTTTCACTTAACGAGAATTTAACCGACTTATCAACTACCGATAAGCAAGAGACTGCCGCTTTATCGCAATTATCTAACAGCCTCAATGAATACAATACCATGACACTGTCATTGGCAAGAGGCATGCTTGATGGCACGATCGATATGGCAGATGTGGGACAAATCAGTCAGAAAAAAGCTAAAATTTTCGATAAACTGACCAACGGAATTACTGTTTATAAAGCCGACAAAGTGGATGAGTTTAGCTCTACCATTAAAGAGGCTGGCGACCGTTCAGAACAAAGTTTATATCTTTCATTTAGTATCGGTATCGCATTATTGGTGTTTATGGCGCTTGCTACTATTTCGATTGCTCGTTCCATCAGTGGTTCTGCTGGTGATGTGGCAAGTTCATTGGGTGAGTTAGCAGATGGTAAAGGTAACTTGCGTCATCAATTGACGGTTGCAGGTACTGATGAACTAGGACAAGTATCAAGCAATTTTAACCGTTTTTTACGTTTATTGGCGGACTCTATACAACAAGTCGTCAGTGTTACCAGTCCATTATTAGACAGTGCGTCATCGTTAAAAGAACGTATGGCTGTTGCGACTAAGGCAACCAAGCAACAAAGCCACGATGCTAAAGCCGTGCATATGTCGATGGAAGAAATGCGCCACTCGGTGAATGACATTTCACACAGTGCACAGCAAGCGGCAGAAGCGGCACAAGTTGCTGAGCGAGAAGCGACAGAGGGCTTAGCTGTAGTACAACGTACAGTGAGAATTTCTCAAGAACTCAACTCAGGTATTGAGTTGGCATCGAACTCAATTCATGAGTTAGCTAAAGACACCGAAAGTGTCGGCTCAATTTTGAACGTGATTACCTCTATTGCAGATCAAACAAACTTATTGGCGTTAAATGCCGCCATTGAAGCCGCTAGAGCGGGTGAGCATGGACGTGGTTTTGCTGTTGTTGCTGATGAAGTTCGCGCACTGGCGTCTAAAACGGCAGACGCGACTAAAGAAATCCGTGGCGTATTAGAAAAGCTTAAAATCGCAGCTGAATCATCGGTGAGCACTATGGATGTGGCGATTACTAAGTCATCAGAAAACGAGCGTTATGCTAAAGACACCGGTGAAGTCTTAAGCTCAATTCAATCTAAAATTGTCAGTATTAATAGTATGAATACTCATATTGCTTCAGCGACTGAACAACAATCTTTGGTAGCTGCACATGTGGCGAATAATGTGATTGAAATGAATGCATCATTTGAACAAACACTGGGGATTCTTGCCGAAGTGCAGGGCATTTCAGAAGGGTTAGACGGTTTTGCTAATGAGCTTAACCACGCGACCTCACAGTTTAAATTGTAATATTGCTGACAATTCAGATCCAAATGTGAGTGGTACACGATAAAAAAACGCACAGAGAAATCTGTGCGTTTTTTATTTTATCCAGCACCAAAAAGCCTTCTGCTCCGCAGTGTTTATCCTCTCTGCCTGACGACATATGTTGCACATAAACAGTTTCTGGCTGTTTGCTGCATTGTTAGCCGCCATTTTTGAATTATTTAGCGTATTATAAAGCCAATTTTTGTGGGGGAAAATTGCCTCCAGCCTGCGTTTGTTTTACTTTATTTAAATTGAATAAATAGACGTTATTTTTTCATCCGTATTTTGCTTCTTTGTCACTGCAATGTGAGCTGTTTGGAAAAGGATTATCATGCCAAGCTTGATTAGAATCGTGTTAATTAATACCCACCTACCCGGTGTGGTCGAACTGTTATTAAATGGTCACACTAATATTTGTGGTACCAATGCCTCTGGTAAAACAACCTTACAACGGTTAGTGCCGGTATTTTATGGCGAGTACCCTAGCCGTGTGGTGCCGTCAACGCGTGACAGTTTCGAACGTTGGTATTTACCCCATGACTCAAGCTACATTATCTATGAATATCAAAAAGATGATGGTTTACTTTATCAAGCGGTTTTAGCATCTGCGGGTGACGGTAAAGGGGTAAATTACCGCTTTATTGGCCGTGCTTTTGAGTTAGAGCATTATATTAAGTCGCGTAATGGCGACACCATCATTTGTCATTCAATGGCAGAGTTGGGCCGTGAAGTAAAACGTGATGGCGTAGCCCATACAAACTTGTTAAACACTCGCGAGTTTCGAGCGATAATTCAGAACGATCGTAGCTTATTAAATACCGGCAGTAACCGCAATGAGCTGCGGACTTACGCGCGTCAGTTCTCGTTGTGTGACGGCGAACATAGCTTGCGTCATATCGAAAAACTCGCTAAAGCCGTGCACTCGAAAGAGGGCAAAATGGAAACGGTTAAATCAATGATCGCAGCCATTTTAGAAGAAGATGGGGTAAACCCACCGACGTCTAGACTGAATCCACAACGAGTAGAAACGTGGATCCGTGAAAGCCAGCTGGTGCAAGGTTTTGAACAAATCCGCCCCGAATACGAAAAGCTCGAACAAGAATTTAATCAGCTATTAAGCGTCGAGTTACGCTTAGCCAGTTTATCGCGCGGTTATCGCGCTGACGAAACCTTAGAAGCTGATCGCCAAGATCGTAACCAAACTCATGGTAAAGAACTAAACCTCAAGTTGCGCTTATTAGATGATGAGTGGAAAGATGTTCGTGATGAGTTAAACCAGGAATTATCTGCCGCTAAAGGTGACGCAGGCAAGTTTGAAGATGAACTCAATGCCATTGAAGACCAGCATGCTGCTTTTTTAGATGCCGACATTGAACAAGCCAAAGCTGATTTAGATAATTTGCCTAATTGGCGCAGTGATGTTGAAAACCTTAACGAGCGTCATAAATTACAAACCGAAAAACACCAAGATATTGAAGCCGCCTTTAATGCCCGCCGTAGCAAAATTGCTGAGCAATTACATCGCGAACTTGAAACGCTACATCTTGAGCAAGACACCCAACGTGAAGCGCGTGATAAGCAACGTGAGCTTGCCAATGACGACATTGCTAAACTAGAGCTGCAATGGCGCGAGCAAACTGATGCTGGTAAAGCTAAATTTAGCGAACAAGAATATCAACTTAAATTAACCGCTGCCGAGCTTAAGCATCAAGTTGATGGTGTGACTTACACTGAAGATGAAAAAATGCGCTTAGCGATTTTCGATGAACGCATAAGCCTAGCTGATGAAGAGCAAGAAACCTGTAATCAAAAGGTCGATCGTTTAACCACAGAAGAGCGTAAACAACGGGCCAAGCGCGACCAAGCTAACGAAGCGCTGCGTATATCCAGTATTCGCGTTAGTGATAGAGAAAATGCCAAAGAAGAACTGCACCATATGTTGTTCCCACAGTCGCATACCTTGTTGGAGTTTTTGCGTAAAGAAGCCCACGGTTGGGAGCACACCTTTGGTAAAGTTATCGCGCCAGAGTTGTTGCATCGCAGCGATCTACACCCAAGCCTAACCAAAAACAGCAGTGAAGCATTATTTGGGGTTAACCTCGATCTTAAAGCCATTGATGTTCCAGAGTATGCTGCCACAGAGCAAGATTTACGTATTCGTTTAGCTAAAGCAGAAGAAGCACTAAAAAGTGCGCAAGAAATGCATGCCGAAGCGGAAGATCAACTGGTTGCTATGAATACGGCGCTCGATAGCATCACCCGCGAACTGACATTTGCCCGTACAGCGTACAAAAATAGCCGTGAAGACTTACGCCGTCTGTTTGACGAGAAGCGTAACGAACAACAAAAAATCAATCAAGCTGTGGCAGATCGTAAAGCCGATTCGAGCAAGCGATTAGTACAACTTGATAATGAACTTAAGCTGCTTAGCAATCAGCACCTTGGTTGGTTAAGCGAGCAAAAAGAGCAGGCGCTTGAAGCACGCATGGAAAAAAATGCCTATTGGCAAGAAGTGGTCGGCGCCATTGATAATCAATTAGGCCAGATTAAAGCCAATATCGAACAACGCCGTACAAATGCAAAAACCGAGCAAAAAGCAGGTGAAACCTGGTACAAAAATGAGCTTAAGTCGCGTGGTGTTGATGAAGGCACCATTTTGGCGCTTAAAAAACAGATCCGCGATCTTGAAGCCTGCATCAGTAATGCAGAACAACGCCGCAGTGAAGTGCTGCGTTTTGATGATTGGTATCAACATACCTGGCTTGTTCGAAAGCCTAAAGTGCAAACTCAATTAACTGATGTTAAGCGCGCTACGCTGGAATTGGAGCAACTGCTAAAAGCGAAAACGGCAGAAATAAAACACCGAAGAGACAGCTTAGAAACCGAACGTAAAGCCTGTGATGCAGCCCAAGTAGAGGCGTCTGAAAACCTCACAAAGCTGCGCGCCGTGATGCGCAAGTTAGCTGAACTCAAATTGCCGGCTAATAACGATGAAGCGATGGGCAGCATTGGCGAGCGTTTGCGCCAAGGTGAAGATTTATTGCTAAAGCGTGACTACTTAATGGGTTCTGTTAAACAATATGTTGAACACTTTGACTCGGTCATTGCCAGTAAATCTGGTTCAAGTTTGGCCGAATTTTGGGAGCGGGCCCGTGATGAGTCGAGCTTTGTGAACGACAAAGGTATTCGCCTTCTCGACTATCGCAAGTTAGTCCCACAGCTTGAGCAGTTACTCAATGTGATGGTGCCGCAATCGTTAATGGCGATTCGCGAACAAGGGCGTATTTTTGGTATCGACTTAACCGCATTCTATGATGTATTAACCGATATTGACCGCCGTATTGCCAGTCAAAGTGCGCGTATTACCCGTGAAGTGGGTGAAGAGCTATTCCTCGAAGGAGTATCAGAGTCGGCAGTGCGAATTCGTTCACGTATTAGCGAACTGGAGTTTTGGCCTGAACTTGAAGTGTTTGTTAAAGCCTTTAAAGCGTGGAAAGCAGATGGTTTCAGCCAACTACCGGACGAGCATTACACTAACTCAATGCGCCGAGCATTAGACATTATTGGCCGCGCAGCATTAACCGGCGGTATTGCGAAACTGTTAGAAATAGAACTGCGTTTAAAAGAAGGTAACAGCGACTTAATTATTCGTACCGACCGTCAGTTAAACGAGTCTTCAAGTCATGGTATGGCGTACCTTATTTTATGTAAGTTTTTATTGGCCTTCACCCGTTTATTGCGCGGCAAAGCCAATGTCACTATCCATTGGCCAATTGATGAGTTAGGTACGCTGCATCACACTAACGTGAAGAAAATCTTCGATGCCTGTGAGAACAACAATATCAGTGTATTAGGGGCTTTCCCAAATCCTGAATCTGAAGTGCTAAGTCTATTTGCTAACCGTTACATCATTAATAAGCAAACGAAAAAGCTGCAGGTCGTTAAACCTAAAGCCAATCCGTTAGCGGCCCGTTTATCGCAACGTAATACTAAAACCGAAATGCCTACGGCGGAAATGACTCGCGCTGAAACTGCTAAGGAGCACATCTAATGTCTGAATCGACTGAAACTATCTTAGTAGGTACTGGCGCATTAATAGAGCAATTGTTGCGTGGTGAGTTTATTTGCCGAGTGACCAATGAAGACGGTTGGCGGGCATTAAAAAATAATAGCACTCGCGACAGAGTTGAAACCTACCTTAACCAAATTAATCGCACCATTGCCAGTGCAGGTGAGGGTGAAGTCTTTTTTTGTGGTTATTTGCAGCTCGGCGAAGTTGAGCGCAAAGTTATTTCATCGCAATTTAAAGATATTTGCTCAGGCCTTATTCCATTAGTGGAATGGCTGGTATTAGTGCAAGAAGCCAGTGGCCAAGATGCACCGCTGAGCGAAGGCGCGCCGATCCGCTTAACCGATTTACAAGCGCGTATTGAAGATACGCCAGCCTTTAGAGAGCAACTCACCAAGTTGAGCCATTACCGATTATTCGGCTCAAGCAGTACTAATGTTGACGGCCAAATTAAGTTGGTGTTTAAGCGCTTAGTGGAACTGGGTTATTTAACCAAACCCAATAGTGAGAAACAGATTTATATCGCCACGGGTAAGTTAGATTATCTATACGAAGTGATCCGCTTTATTGATGAGACCGAAGGCTTAAGTCTTGAGGCTCAGGCAGAAACCGCGACCCAAAGGGACTTGATATGAGCAGTAACTTACACCAAGCCGGGGTAAAGCTGCTCAAACAACTTGGGCGTCATGCCGATGTTGTCATGGATGCATATTTGGCAGGATCGGTTAACGACACTGCTCATGATGCTGGCGTTATCGAAAAGCTGAAAAAAAGTGGCATTTTATGGCGACCAGAACCGGATCAAGAACTGCGCTTAAAGCGTTCGGTGCGGGCATTATTGGAAGAAGCATTAAGCGACGAACGTAATCGACAGATTGATGCCAACGTCGGTTCGGCGCTAGCGACAATAAAAACCTTAGCCGACCATTATAAAGAAGCGCGCCGTGATGTGGATTTTAGTGCTGCAGAAGCCTATTTAGCCGATTTAAATGAGCATGTGTACAGTTTTACCGACAGTTTACGTTATTCAATCCGGGTGTTATGGAGCCGAATTAACAACGAATTTGGTTATGTTGGGACTATAAGTGCCAAAATTCGTGAAAACGAATTAGCCCAAAGCCAGGTGTCAGAGCTGCTAAACGGCTTAGAGATGTTTCAATTTAGCGAGTTAGGTGAAATTGCTGGCGATATTCGTGAACTGCGCCGTTTGTTGATGACCAGTTTGCAAGAAACCTTAAGTCAATGTACCCAAGAGTTGAGTATTGTCCAAGCGAGATTGTATGAGTTACTTGGGCGATTTAGGCAAATACAAGGGCGCACCCGATTACTAAAAGGTTGGTTACTGCACACCAGCATGCATCCTGACTATCAACCTGAAAACCATGTAGTGCATAAAGCAGTACCGGTATTATTTAATTGTGCTGAGGCGCTTATAGCCCCTGCAAGTGTTGATGTGTCTAACCCTCATCACGAACTAGAACTGATGGGGTTAGTGGCACAAGTTAAAGCCATTAGTCGCGACTTATTACCAGCGGCATTGCGTGAGCATAATGTGACCTTTGAAATGGGTGACAGTGAGGATTTTGATATCCCTGAAAACCCCCTTAAAATAGCCGTGGATGAATATTTTTGTGAAGTGATTGATTCTGGTTTACGTCAATCGGCATTAAGCTATTTGCAAGAGAAGCAATTAACATGGGATGCTGAAAGTTGGCTTTATCAAGTCATTGGCGGTTATGAAGGCCTAGCCGATGAGCATAAAAATTATTTTGAGCTTGAACCGATAGGAAAACCCGATCCGGTTTATAGCGGTAACTTTATCATTAACGATGTTGAGTTATGGCTAGCCTAAGCAAAAGACAGTTACAGCTAATGGAACACGCGGCAAAGCAGCGCTTGCCGCGGGTGAAGTTCACTGCCGATTGGAAAAAATTGTATCAATTGTGGCAAATAGGTGAGACCGATGGTACTGACAAATACCTGTATTTGACCGCAAACGATTATGTTTTACTGCGTAACATGGCCCAAATTGATTCGGGTTTAGATATTCTGGCCCTTGATTTTGATGTGCCCCGCCAGCAGATGTCACAACTCAGTACTAATGAGAAATACGCTAATATCAGCCCTGAAGCTGACTATGTATTAATTAAGCTGGCACCTAACTTATCTCAAGACCAAGTGACTGATTTAGCGCCAGACGCAGTGGTCGATTTATTATCTGTACATAATTGTTCACTGCGGTTAAAGGTCGATAGTGCAATCGCGCTTTGCCAACGACTCAATCTAACGAACCTCATCGTGGTTGAAAACCTCGACAGTTTTGATCACTTTTTTGCCAACTTATTTACCTCAGAGTTACAGGCCTTCATCAATAACTGCATGGTGTTGTATCGAGGTAGCCATGACTATTCGCCAGCAGGCCGAAAGCGTTTTTTACACTTACTTGAATCACTCAATATCAATGTCATTGGCTTTACTGACCTTGATCCAGCAGGGTTAATGATTGCCAATACCCTTGAGTCTTGCTGCAGCATAATAGTGCCGCAACTTGCACTAGCGTCGCCAGATAAGTTATTAGCGTTAGCCCAGATAAATTCGACGGATGATTTTCATAAACAACACAAGCAATGGGCTTATCTTAATAATTTGTATCGAGATGCACATTCTGGCGATAAATCAGATTCTCAATTTTCCGCTTCATCAGTAATATATAATCCGCAATGGTTAGCGTTAGTGCAATGGCTCGGACAACATTGCGTGAGCATTAAACAGCAGCACATGTTAGCTAAATCGATGTCACTGACGTTGCTTAATATCCACTGTTCAGAATAAAACCACTCTTCATAATAAAACCACTGTGCAGAATAAAAAAAACACTACACTGATTGAGCCAGCTAACCCCATTTATTAAACAGAGTTGAGCTCACTCAACCGCCAAGTAAAACCTTCAAATTGATTGTTACTCTCGCTGTCTGCTTGATTTTTATGGCTATACGCACAGATTTTAGCCGTTTCCGTCCTAAATCTATTACTGGTTATACCATCGTTAGTGATTAACTAAGTCTATAATCTATTGTTATTTTTAGCTTTTATATTGCATGCTTGTTAAGCGACGATTAAGTCATCACTTTTGTTCATAAGGTGATTGAAATATATTGCGCTATGTCTCAGTATTTCAGCGCTCGAAAAGAATAAGCACCAGGATTGGTATAACAATAATTAGCAACAGAAGTTGCCATTTCGAAGGGAAATTTATAGATGACAAAATCACTTTCAGCACGGATCTTTATCGGTCTATTTTTTGGGGTTCTGCTTGGTAGCATGGTACAGTTTTTACTGGCCGATAATGCTTTTTTTGGTGGCACGTTAGTTAGCCTAGCAAGTGGTATTGGCACCATGTTCGTCAATATGATTATGATGCTAGTAGTTCCACTGGTGTTTGTGAGTATTGTGTGTGGTGTGTGTGAGTTACAAGATTTAAAAAGCTTTGGTCGTTTAGGGGGTAAAACCTTTGGGTTTTATATCATTAATACCATGGTCGCGATTTTAGCTGCTTTTACCGTCGCAATGATATTTGAGCCCGGTAAAGGCGTGGATATGTCGAGCAACGGTTCACTGGATATTACCGCGACAGAACTGCCTGATTTAATGTCGTTAATTGTGAGTATCGTACCAAACAATCCGTTTTCAGCTTTTACCTCTGGCAATATGTTGCAAGTGATTTTTATGGCGCTATTAATGGGTGGTGTCATTAAATCAATGGGGCAATCGGTTGAGGGAGCAGTTAAAGGATTTCAAACCGCCAATAAAATAATGATGCGCTTAATTTCAGTAGTAATGAGTTTAGCGCCATACGGTGTATTCGCCTTAATGTTTAAATTAGGCGCAACCTTAGAACCTGAAATTTTTGTCAGTGTTGTTGAATATTTAGTGCTTATTTTGGCTCTGTTATTGATTTGGATTTTTATCGTATATCCATATTCGGTCAGCCTGTTCACTCCTATTTCAGCGAAGACTTTCAGAGAAAAAACTCAAGAACAAATTCTCTTTTCATTGTCTACCGCTAGCTCAAACGCCACTATTCCGGTAACCATGCGTACCCTTACTGACAAGCTAGGTGTGAGCAAA
Organism: Shewanella sp. Arc9-LZ; assembly: GCF_010092445.1. Lineage (NCBI taxonomy): Bacteria > Pseudomonadati > Pseudomonadota > Gammaproteobacteria > Alteromonadales > Shewanellaceae > Shewanella > Shewanella sp. Arc9-LZ. Next base: position 642,817 of record NZ_CP048031.1, read on the forward strand.
GCGGTGGCTGGTTTTGGTGTGCCACTGGGTGCAACCATGAACATGGGCGGGGTGTCGATTTATATTACTATTGCGATTTTCTTCGTTGCGAACGCCTTTGGTATGCCAATCAGTAATGATCAAATTCCATCGTTATTGTTTAGCGTATTTTTACTTTCGGTGGGTGCTGGTGGTGTTCCTGGTGGTGGAATGGTGATGATTGGGGTATTGATTTACCAATTAGGCTTACCAGCAGAAGCATTTGTGATTGTTGCTGCATTAGACCGTATTATTGATATGGTGTTAACCTCATGTAATGTGGTCGGTGATACTGCGGTATTAACCATTGTTGATCAAACTGAACAAGCGCATCAGCTTGAGGCTGCAAAAACTACCGCTGAGGAAGTGTAAGATCCGTTTAGCAGTATGAATAAAATGGCCTGCATAGCAGGCCATTTTTATGTCTAAGGTGTTTTTTTTAAGGCCTTCTGTCTAAGATCTTATGTCTAAGGCCTTATGTTTAAGGTCATATGCTTAAGGCTTTAAATTGACGAATCTGTTGTGTCGAATATAGTAGATGCTATCTATGCTGCATTTTATTTTCTATCTTAGTCATCAGCTTGAATGTCGTTTTTTCTAAATCATCTAAACCGCGATGAGCGACCTGTTCATAAGAGCGATTAATATAGCGATAAGCTTGTGGGTAGTTAAACTCAATCACCTCAAGTTCAGCCAATTCATTCAGCGCCTGTGTTTGCCCGATGGGATAGTTCATCATTTGATGATATTCAATGGCTTTTTTAAACTGCTCTCTGGCTTCATCATTGCGACTTATGCGCTGGTTTATCATGCCGGCAAGCTGTGAAATATAACCCAATGTTAGCCAGTCTTTCACTTTAGCAGCATTGGTTTTGGCAATGGTAAGTACACCTAATGCTTGTTCTATCCTGTCGGTTTCGGTATAGCTTTGCGCTAATAACAATCTTAGTCTGGCTAGCTCTCGCTCATCTTGCTGATGTGTAGCTAGATCGATTGCTGCTATCAATGTGGTATTAAGCTGTTGATATTGATGTTGCTGCAATTGGATGCTGGCTAGCAGACGCATGGCAACTAAGTTATCGGGTGTGGATTTTATGAGCTTGGATAAGTGCTGCTCAGCAGCTCTAATGTCGCCAAGTTGTAGTTGTGTCATTGCATTGAACAACAGGGGGGAACTAAGACGTGAATGGTATTGAGTTTCTGTCTTGTTATACTGTTGATTCTGTTGTAAATTATTTTGTAAATTGTGTTGTGGATTGAGCCGCTGAGTAATCATCTTTGCTGCAGCGGATAATACTTGCTCGATGCTTGAAGCGTTAACGACTCCTGCTTCTGTATGATGCTGCTGATGTAATGTAAACGCTAATTGATATTGATTATTGGCGCCGGTAATGTTGGATTCAATCACTAATCCCGCACCGGAGATGGCCATTAATTGCTTAATATCGGCAGCTTGGCTCAAGTGGTCATTAGCGATAAGCGAGATGATATTTATAATATCTTCGGTTTGCAGTAATGGGTAACTAACACCGACATTTAGCTGATGGATAAGCACATCCATTGCGGCATAGCGATTCCATTGCGAGTCTGTGTTGTCTGTCGCGAGTTGCACCGGAAGTACTAAAATAGTGCCAATTTCTATTGCAGGGGCTTTAGTGGACATCAGATAAGCATAAGTACTCATGCTAATAAGCAGTAAGAGTAAAATAGCCGCAATATATATTTTTTTATTCGATGGTTTGGCGGGCGGCATCGTTATAGTCCTTAATTAATATCCTGAAAATAACTTAGTGGGTATTTAAGTTATTGTAAAGAAATGATTCTTTACTGGTGCCTAATGATTCAAATTTGTATTTTGGTTAACTGTGTTTATTCGCGTCAGTGAGATCATCAATGAGCTCAACTGCAGCGCATAAATGAAAAAACCGCCAAAAGGCGGTTTTTTTACAGCATAATCAATTAATCAATTGATGGCTCTTCGCTGTAATCAATACCGTGATAGCTCAAGCAAGTATCAACTTCGTTTGCGCTACCTAAAATTACCGCAACGCGCTGATGGATTTCGGTTGGCTGAATGTCCAAAATAGTTTCATAACCTGTTGATGCTTTACCGCCAGCTTGTTCCACTAACAATGCCATTGGGTTGGCTTCATACATTAAGCGTAACTTAAACGGTTTGGCTGGGTTTTTATTGTCTGTCGGGTAAGAGAAAATCCCACCACGACACAATACCCGATGCACATCACCTACCATTGCAGCAATCCAACGCATGTTAAATGATTGCGCTCGTGGTCCTATTTCTCCGAGTAATAAATCGGCAATATAGGTTTGCATTGGTGCTTCCCAAAAACGCTGGTTTGACATATTAATGGCAAACTCGGCGGTGTCCGGGGTTATTTGCACGTTATTGTCGGTCAGAAGAAACTCTTGGCTGTCTGGAGCAAGAGTATAAAACTGAGTGCCTTGACCAGTGGTTAGCGCCATCATGGTTGATGGGCCATACAACACATAACCCGCAGCAACTTGTTTGCGGCCAGCTTGTAAAAAGCTTTGTTCGTTTAACTCTCCGGTAGGTGCTGGTAATACCGAAAAAATAGTGCCCACTAATGAGTTGATATCGATATTTGATGAGCCATCGAGTGGATCAAAACACACTAAGTATTCACCTTTAGCGTTCACCTCAACCACATAATCTTCTTCTTCAGACGCTAAACCACGTACATTGCCATCGGTTTTAAGGGCATCTTTAAGCATGTCATTGGTGATCACATCCAGTTTTTTCTGGGTTTCGCCTTGAATGTTTTCTTGCTCTGTTGCACCCAAAACACCCGCTAATGCACCGTGACGAACCGCACCACTAATGGCTTTTGAGGTGTCAGCTAAGGTTAATAGTAGTTGTGTTAAAGACGCGTTTACGGCTTGTGCGCTAAGGGTTTGTGCCAAAGTCTGCATGATTTTTCCTATGAGATTTTGCGAGGTTAAGGTCGATGTTGTTAATTCTTATCAGTTATGTGCAAATCATACCCCACAATGGCGCTAATTTCAGCGATTGTTATCTGGGGTTTTGGTTTTACTGTAAATTGAGGCAAAATGTGGGCGGATTGAATTGCCCCAAGGATTAATAATGACAATAACATGGAAGCATCATGCTTTAGCGGCAGTGTCTGCCGTGCCACTCCTTTTTACTAGCCCGGTTTTTTCAGCAACCGCTAAAGGCAGCATCATGAACTCATCAACCACCGCAACACTGACTGCGATCAACGGTAGCACTACACCACTGACCATCGAACGTATTCATGCGTCACCAGCCTTAGCGGGTTCTAGCCCCCGCGGGTTGGCCTTATCGCCTAACGGAAAACGTGTAACTTATTTATCAAGCCGTGCTGATAATCAACATTTGTATGATTTATGGCAAATGGATATCGCGACTGGTAAGCGCAGTGTACTGATTAATGCTGATCAATTAGAGGCAGGAGAACTGTCTGATGAAGAAAAAGCTCGACGAGAGCGTCAACGTATTTACGGCCAAGGGATCATGGAGTATTTCTGGTCTGAAGACAGCCAACATATTTTAATCCCTGCAGCGGGTAAGTTGTATTTATATGACGTTGCCAGTAATAAAGTGGCTGAGCTTGCAACCGGTGACGGTTTTGCAACCGATGCGCGTTTGTCTCCGAAAGGTCACTTTGTATCGTTTGTACGCGATCAAAACTTATTTGTATTGTCATTGGATAACCAAAAAGTAACAGCACTCACCACAGACGGTAAAGGGCCGATTAAAAATGCTATGGCAGAGTTTGTCGCCCAAGAAGAAATGGACCGTATGACAGGTTATTGGTGGGCGCCCGATGAGTCTGCTATCGCCTTTACTCGTATTGATGAAACGGGTGTGGAGTTAGTGACTCGTAATGAAATTTACGCCGAGGGGATTAAATTAACCGAGCAGCGTTACCCTTATGCAGGCAAAGCCAATGTAGAGATCGCACTGGGTGTCGTGACCTTAAAAGATCGCACTATTAGCTGGATTGATTTGGGCAAACAAAAAGACATGTATTTACCTCGCGTAGATTGGCTACCCGACAGCCAGCATGTGTCGTTCCAATGGCAAAGCCGCGATCAACAAACGTTGGATTTACGCATTGCTGCAATCTCTCAGCCGACACAAGTTACAACGGTGATTGAAGAGCGCAGCAAAGCATGGGTAAATTTAAACAATGATTTACACTTCCTAAAGCAACAAGCGGCCTTTATTTGGGGCTCTGAGCGTGATGGATTTAATCATCTGTATTTATTTGACTTACAGGGCAAACAACTTAAGCAATTAACCCAAGGTGATTGGGCGGTTGATGCGCTTGAGTATGTCGATGAAGCAACGGGTTGGGTATATTTTAGCGGTCGTAAAGACAGTGTTGTTGAACGTCATTTGTATCGGGTTAATCTTAATAAAGGCATGGACTCCATTGAGCGAATTAGCCAAGCATCGGGTATGCATGAGGCTGTATTTGCGGATAAAAAGCCCGTTTATTTAGATTACTTTAGTAGTTTACAGCAGCCGCCGCAGATAAGTTTACACAATGATTCTGGCAAGCAGTTAGCTTGGGTTGAGCAAAATAACATTGATAAAAATCATCCGCTTTATGATTATGCTGGTTTATGGCAAATGCCTGATTTTGGTCAATTAACAGCTGAAGATGGTCAAGCATTACAATACAGACTGTTTAAACCGGTGCCTTTTGATGCCGCTAAACAGTATCCGGTTGTGGTGCGCGTATATGGTGGACCGCATGCTCAGTTAGTAGTCAACAGCTGGAGCGAGGCAGATTATTTTACTCAATATTTACTGCAGCAAGGCTATGCGGTATTTCAATTAGATAATCGTGGCTCAGCGCATCGAGGCACGCAATTTGAACATGTCATTTATCAAAACATGGGTGATGCCGAAGTAAACGATCAAAAAGTTGGCGTTGATTACTTACGTAGCTTGCCGTTTATTGATGGTGACAATGTTGCTATTTATGGTCACAGTTATGGTGGTTATATGGCGTTGATGAGTCAGTTTAAGGCGCCGGGTTATTTTAAAGCGGCAATATCGGGTGCGCCAGTAACGGATTGGCGTTTGTACGACACTCATTATACTGAGCGTTATATGGGGAACCCGCAAACCAATAAAAAAGGTTACGACGCCAGCAGCATTTTACCTTATGTCAAAAATTATCAATCGGGCTTATTGATGTATCACGGTATGGCTGATGATAACGTTCTGTTTGAAAACAGCACTAGAGTATATAAAGCGTTGCAAGATGAGGGTAAGTTATTCCAAATGATGGATTACCCAGGGTCTAAGCATTCAATGCGTGGCGAGAAAGTGCGTAATCATTTATATAAATCATTAGCGGCATTTTTAGATCAACAGCTGAAGTAATCACTATTGTGTTAAAGGATTAACGAAAAAGCAGATATAAAAAAACCAGGTGATTCACCTGGTTTTTTATTGCGGTTAACCTTAAAAGATTACGCTTCTAGGTCACCACAAAAACGATAGCCTTCACCGTGAATTGTCGCGATGATTTCTGGCGTATCAGGCAAGCTTTCAAAGTGCTTACGGATGCGACGTATTGTCACATCAACGGTGCGGTCATGAGGCTTTAATTCACGGCCAGTCATTTTTAACAACAAGTCAGCACGTGTTAAAATCTTACCTGGGTTTTCAACAAAGTGAAGCATCGCACGGAACTCGCTACGTGGTAGCTTATAAGCTTCACCTTGTGGGTTCACCAAAGAACGGCTATTGATTTCTAAGCTCCAACCGTTAAAACGGTAATACTCAACAGAACCTTTTTCTTCAGTTTCTGCGGCAGCATTATTAACGCGAGTTAATAGGTTACGAGCACGGATCGTTAATTCGCGAGGGTTGAATGGTTTAGTGATGTAATCATCTGCACCAATTTCAAGACCTAGAATCTTATCAACTTCGTTATCACGGCCAGTCAAGAAAATAAGACCGATGTTATTAATTTCACGTAGCTCACGAGCTAATAATAAGCCGTTTTTGCCTGGTAAATTAATATCCATAACAACAAGATTAATCTTATTGTCTTGCATGGCTTTATGCATTTCTGCGCCGTCGTTAGCTTCAGTGACAACATAACCTTCAGCTTCAAAAATACTGCGTAATGTATTACGAGTTACAGCTTCATCTTCAACAATTAAAATGTGCGGATTTTGCATGATATTTACCTGATTTTATAAAATTCGATTCTAGCCACTGTTTGCGAACTGTGTGCTAATAGATTGCAATAGCGCTTTAGCTAATGCGCTAAGATTCCGATATTTTTTGGTGTTTATCTATGTCTACCCTGAATTAAACACTCTCTATAAACTCTATTATGTAACACTTAATACTGGTTACTGAGTCTGCTTACGTCGATTAATTACCACTACGCCAAGGCACGCGTTTGCACTTATTCATGATGGTGTAAAATTTGTTGCACTTAAGCTTACTTACTATGAATGCCATTTAGAAAGATAGTTCCTTCTATTGCAAACTTATTTAATCGTATTAATGTTTTATCAAATGTAGAACAAATTTAGTACGACTGTAAACTTTACATCAAAAAATCGTCACACTCACAACAACATTTGCTGAGTTTTTGAGGTGTATGTAGCTAACTTTGCTACAGTGATTTAATAGTGCGTAATGGTTATTGTACTCGTTTTAGGCATTTGTTAACAAATTAAATGTTAAAAAATTAATATAACACTCGAGTATATGAAAGATTAACCTTGCTAAGATGATAATAATTAATGATTTTCTAATATAGTACTGCTGATTTAGATCGTAAACCTTTTAGAAATCAAACCTATCTGCTAGACTAATTCTGGCTTAATTGACGAAAATTTATTATGGAAAATGTTATAGATACATTGTGGAATGAGTATCAAAGTACTCATTTTTTGTTTACTCAACGCCTTTCTCATGATTTCCCATTTGCTATTGTTACTGCCCATAACCCCCGTGGTTCAAGACTCTCTCCTAGTCAAAATCGCTTACTCGATCGTCAGCTTCAATTTAAAATTCAACAATATAATCGTCCCTATCGTGCGTTAATCGGTGCAGCACCTGATTTGTCGCATATGGAAAAGAGCTGGGCTATTTTTATTGATAAAGAACAAGCTGTTGAGCTTGGTCGAGAATTTAATCAACATGCAATTTACTACGTTAATCAAGGTTTGCTATCTTTGATTGCATGCCTTGATAGCATCAAACCTGAAGTTGATATGGGAATTTTTAATCACCGATTAAGGATGGTGAGTGAGTTGCCAGAGATAGGTTCGTATAACTGGGTAAATAATGACGTAATTAAAACTGCACAGCTGCGATAAAATAATTAATACATTATTTTGAGACAATGCTTACTAGATTGTCTCGGTAATTTGCGGTTAAGTATGTTTTTTGGATATTTATGGGCATTTTTTCGTAATAGAGAACAATCATTGCTCTGAAGTCGCAGCCGCATAATATTTCACTACAGCGATATTTTTTATCAAAACAGTGTATTTTTACTGTGTTTGCTGATTGACTTGATAGGGTATTTTTTGCTATTTTCAACTCCCTCCTTCGGGAGGAACAGAAGAGGAGCGTTAACTAGGTAGTAAGTGAGAGGATGCCAATCCGATGACCACTTATGATGGAGATTAGCGCCGAGGTATCAGTTTGTTTGGCAAACATTGATATCGGTCGATTAGGCTGAATCCTAACGATTGTCACCTATTTTTTTGGTGGAGAGCTTCTGGTGATGATTGCTGTTTCCCTTCTATAAGGGTGCGTTATCTTAGCACCAGGCTCTTCGAACGTAGTGTGTTCGGAGCGTATATCATGTTAGTAAATCACATCTTATTTTTGAGTCTTTCGCAAACAGCGGAGGCATCAGTATGAGCTTTGTTCAGTCTGAAATAGATACCCCAGAATTAGTCGTTGCCAAATTTGGCGGCACGTCAGTTGCTGATTACGCCTCTATGAGCCGTTGTGCAGATATTGTGTTGGCTAATCAAGCTACTCGTCTTGTGGTAGTAAGCGCCTCCAGCGGAGTGACCAATTTATTAGTTGAGTTAACCCAAGCTAATGTTAATGACGAGCGTCGCTTGATATTGCTTAAGCAAATTGCTCAAATTCAATATGCGATATTAGATGAACTCGGTCGTCCGCAAGACGTGGCAGCCAGTATTGATAAAATACTCAGCCGGATGTCAGTACTCAGTGAATCGTTAGAGCTGAATCGCAGCAAAGCGGTTATGGACGAGTTACTGTCGACGGGAGAGCAATGTTCATCGATTTTATTTTCTGCGGTTATTCGGGAAAAGGGCACTGCTTCAAATCATTTTGATGTGCGCCAAGTATTACGTACCGACAGTCACTTTGGTCGCGCAGAGCCACAAATTGAAGCTATTTCAATGTTAGCAGGTGACTTTTTACAGCCATTACTTGCGCGTTACGTTATCGTTACCCAAGGCTTTATTGGTGCGGATGAAGAGGGACGAACAACAACATTAGGCCGTGGTGGTAGTGACTATTCGGCGGCATTACTTGCCGAAGCGCTTCGTGCTACAGCGGTTGAGATTTGGACCGATGTGGCCGGTATTTATACCACTGACCCACGCCTTGCCCCCAATGCCCGCCCGATTGCTGAAATTAGCTTTAATGAAGCGGCTGAGATGGCGACCTTTGGCGCTAAAGTATTGCATCCCGCCACCATCTTACCGGCAGTAAGACAAAAAATTCAGGTGTTTGTAGGTTCAAGTAAAGCGCCTGAAATGGGCGGAACTTGGATCCGTCATCAAGTTGAAGATACCCCAGTGTTTAGAGCGGTGGCGTTGCGCCGCGATCAAACTTTACTTAACTTGCATAGCTTGCAAATGTTACATGCTCAGGGATTTTTGGCTGAAACGTTCGCGACCTTAGCGCGACACAAAATATCCGTCGATTTAATCACTACCTCAGAGGTTAACGTATCGTTAACCCTAGATAAAACCGGTTCAGATTCAAGTGGCCAGGGCTTACTCAGTGAGTCGTTATTACAAGAGTTATCGCAACATTGTCGTGTAAGAGTCGAGGAAGATTTAGCGTTAATCGCCATCATCGGTAATCGCATTGCATCAACGGCTGGCATTTGTAGTAGGGTGTTTAAAGTGCTTGAAAACCATAATGTTCGGATGATTTGCCAAGGCGCAAGCCCACATAATTTATGTGTGTTGGTTGCAGAGTCGGAAGCGGCGCAAGTGGTTAATGCCTTGCACCAAAACCTGTTTGAGTAATCATATGACTAAAGCAATACAATCGTCAGTTCAAGTTGGAGAACTGGCGACAGGACACGCATTGACCGTTCCAGTATATTCATTCATTGGTCGCGAGAGTGTTGCGCCTAGCGTGTATATTCAGGCCAATGTTCATGGTGCTGAAGTGCAAGGTAATGCGGTGATTTATCAACTGATGACCTTATTGGAAGGTTACCAGGTTTTAGGTGATATTACGCTTGCCCCCTTAGCCAATCCTTTAGGGATTAATCAAAAGAGTGGTGAGTTTACTCTAGGGCGTTTTGATCCCATTACAGGGGTTAATTGGAACCGCGAGTACTTTGATCATCAAGTCGATATTCAAACTTGGTATGCCGAGCACCAACGTTTAACCAATAGTGAGCTGTTTTGCGCCTATCGTTCAATGTTGGTAGAAACTTGCCTGGCGCGCCTAACTCATTCTTTTGGGATTTCAACAGGTCATCGGTTAGCAGTAAATTTACAGGCTATGGCACATCAAGCAGACATAGTGCTTGATTTGCATACCGGCCCTAAGTCGTGCAAACACTTGTACTGCCCTGAGTATGATATTGATGCGGCGAGATTTTTCTCGATCCCGTATACCTTGTTTATCCCCAATAGTTTCGGTGGCGCGATGGATGAAGCTACCTTTTGTCCTTGGTGGCAGTTAACCGAGTATGCAGCCAGTCAAGGCCGTGAATTTTCGGTACCTGTGTCAGCATTTACCTTAGAGCTTGCAAGCCAAGAACGGATTGATTTAGCTGACGCGTTAGAGGATGCCAAAGGCATACTGGCTTATTTAAGTCACCGTGGCGTGATTGCTGAAAAAGTTTATCCAGCCAGTATGGAAAGGTTTGGGTGTTACTTGAAGGATTATAAGAAGTTTCATGCACCTAAAGCTGGCTTAATTGAATATTGTGCCAGTGTCGGTGAACCATTAACCGCAGGCAAATCTTTAGCGAACATTTTACGCATAGATTTGTATGGTACTGAACAGGCTTACCAAGCCATTAGTTTACCCATGGATTGTGTGCCTATTTTGCATTTTGCTTCTGCGTCGGTACTCCAAGGCACAGAGTTGTATAAGGTGATGACTAATGTGTTTCCATTACAGCCTAGTTGATTAACTGCTTTGGCTAAGTAAAACAAAAACGCCTGCAATTGCAGGCGTTTTTGTCGATGCGTAAATTGCAATTAACTGCCTAAAATCTGTAGCGGAATCGCTAACATTTCGTTACCAGAAGCAGCAAAATACCAAATAATGCCCACTAAACTTGCTACCGTGAGTAAATACCATACGGTAGAGAAAATTTGCCCGTAACGATCTAACGGCAATAAATGACTTTGATGGCGACCGCGCCATTCAAATACAATTTCTACACTGCCGATCAGTAACAAAAAGCCCAGCAAGGCGAGCCCTAAGCTATAGCTAATGAACACACCGATAGCGGCACCAGCAATACAAGCCACTAGACCGACAACACTATTCATTGAAAAGCTGATGCTTTTTAAAATATGACCGCCATCGAGAGGTAAAATGGGCAGTAAATTAAACAAATTTAGCAGCGCATTGAATGTTGCTAATCCGGCAAAGAATATGTTGCCTGTTAGCCAATAAAGTCCAAGTGAGATAATCGATAAAATGAGTCCAAAAGTCGGGCCCATAATCGAAATATACACATCTTGCCAGCGGGTGTTGATACGTTCATCACTTAGCGCTAAGCCGCCCACAAAAGGGATTAAATAGATCCCTTTGGTTTTCATGCCGAAATGTTTCATCGCTCGAATATGGCCATATTCATGAAACACTAAGCAGCCGATGAGGGCTAAGGCAAATTCAAATGAAAATAACCATGAATAGGCCGCAACACTGGCTCCCGCAAAAAGGACTTTAACCACCTTGGCACTTTTTAGTAGCTTAAAACCTAATGATGCCAGTCCAACAACACTGAGCTTTTGGTTTTTTACTGCTGCAATTTCAGGTGTTTGACGCTCAATATCTTCAACGGTTCGTTGACCTTGGGTTATGGATTCATCATCTATTAATAAACAATAATCCAGTTGAAACGGTTGCCAGTTAACATCGATTTCTAATCGTACCGGTAGTGAACCAATATTGGGTTTAACGGGTTCGTCGTGGTTGATATTTGTTTCAGTCGGTACCGACGTTTGAGTGGTCAGTTCAAATGAATGAATATGAAAGGCTTGGTCGCTAGCGCTTGCAGACTTTTGTGATACCAGTTGATTGTCCCAATAAAGTTGCTGCCAGCCCGCAATCGAGCCTTCTAGTCGCAGACGTTTACCTAGACATTCAATATTTAGTAATTCCATTAAGGATTCTCAGGGTTTATGGACAGTGAGCATAGAGGCATTTTGCCAGAGCTGTGTGTGTTGCTCAATGGGTTTTACCATTATATTCGTTAATCATTAGCTTAGATTTATGATTGAGTGATTAAGGTAAGTAACATGAGTCTGTTGTTGGTAAATTGAAGGTTAGTAATGCTAAAAAGGAGGTGTTATGTGCTGTTAATCTTCAGTCTGAATACGTTGTTAATACAGATGTTCTAATTCAGCCACGGTCGCAATACCTTGCTCTATGGTGGTAAAGACAATTTTTGCACTGCAGCAATGTCCTTGAAACTGACCATACTGGCGTACCAGTGGCAGTAACTGTAACACGCTCATATCCTGGCTTAGCTTAACCAGTACAGGCAGTTCAGCCACGCTGGGATCCTGTGGCGGATGTTTCTGGATGCTATACACATGGCCGGCATTGTCGATGAGTTTATCTTCAGCGTGGACGGTAAATTGGTTGGCGCAAATAAAGCCCAACCAATCTTGATAGTTAACCAGATACATTAGCTCATCATCTTGATCAAACTGCAGTATGGCCGGCCAATGTATCTGTTGCATAGTTATCTGTTTGTCCACTTTTTATTGTCTTACCAACTGATTGTTATCGATTACTGTAATCGAATGATACTTCTTGATTGACGTTTTTTACAATACACGGCCCATGTTCACGTTGGCTGCGATTGAATGCCGCACCTATATGAATTTCGACGTTGGTGAAAATGTGTTTTTCAGCTTTGATGACGTAATTATTATAGTAGCCTTCAACTTCGTTAAGATGTTGAGTGTATTCTAGTTCTTCTTTCATACGTTCTGCTGCCATTTGATTTTTTTGCTCGAGCATCATTTTGACTTGCTCAATCATGCCGGCATCGCTTTGCCATTCCGTTTTGGGCGGTAATTTACGTAATCTTGCTTCTATTTCTAAGCCCGCAACAACCATGCCTTTAATACTGTCATCTAACTCTTTAAGTTCTTGCTTTAATTCACCATGATGCATGGCACAAAACAATTCCGTTTTAGTGCCGGCGGTAGCACCAAATGCAATGGCTCTAATGCCTTTTGCTGCAGTAGCAATGCCGCCGATTAAGTCACCTCGTCTTGCTTGGGCATCACTGACGGTAATAGTGTCACCTGAGGTTGAGTGACTGTGAAGTAACTGCTTGGTGACTAGAATATTGCCTAGGGCCTCTAAATGGGAATACTGCACAAACTGGGCACAAATTTGTCCGGTAGCTTTTATTTTAGTGCTGAGATCGTGCTCTTTAATTAAACGGCCAATAACACCTTTACTGACAATGACATCACCTTGAGCTTCAATAGACGCGGACTCAACAAAGCCCATTACCGTTACGTCACCGCTAGCTTTTACTTCCATACCTTCGTGCACATCGCCAGTGATTAAAACACTGCCTTTAAAATTAACGTGGCCATAGCGAACGTCTACATCTTTAATTTGCAGCATATCGTCAACTTGCATACCGCTGCGATTTTCAACTGGCTGACCAGACACTGTGGCGATGAGTTTATGTTGATCTTTAGGGTGTAAGCTGGTGCCTGTGCCAGGTTCCATTGGTTTATCTTTACCAGGAATTTGTTGCAGTATATCGCCGTGAACATTAAAACCAGGGGTGCCGATGGTTGAAGGGTTTTTAACCATCAGTAAATCATTGGGCTTAACGGTAATTAGTGCGCCTAAATTACGCATGTCGACCGAGCCGTCTTCGCGTTCTTGTGGTTGTAATAAGCGCTCACGAGCTAAGGCGACTTTTCGGGTTAATATCGCATTGTCGCCGTTAACGGCTGCTTTACCGCAAGCTATGACGCCTTCACAGGTTTCTCCTGGTGGCAATATCGACAAACGCTGCATTAATGCCATGATTTTAGGTTTACTCAATCCCATTTTAATTTTTTGAGTTTTAAGGGTATTAAGTACATCTGGCAGGGTAATATCTTTGCCGCCCCAAGCTGAAGTGATTTTCATACTGGCTTGCATTTTATCGTCACTGACACTGATATTAACGATACCGTCTTTACGTTCGGCAATGGCAAAAAAGAGTTCGTGAGTTCCGGAGTTTTGACCGCATAGAGCATTAACTTCCGCTACCGCTTTAGCAATTGCAGGGGCAATAGGAAACAGCATAGCAAAAGCCGCCTGTGTGAGTAAGGCGTTAATATCCTCTGCTGACACTGGGCCGTGAGTATTGGGAATTATACGTAATTCCACTTTATTTTTATCAGCACTTAGTGCGACGATTGAGGGCTCTAACATAACATCCTTTGTTTTTATTTTTATATCAGGTCATAACAGGCAAATAGAATACCAACGAAATGAATTACAAAATGTGCGTTATTTTGCCTTTAAGCCAATTTAGCTGATATTAATCTGCATTTCCAGCAGTAAGCTTGCTTTGTCGCTTATAAGTGAAGCGGTTTGAGGTGCGGAGTATTATTGGTATGAGTGTTGATGGAAATACAATTTATACTTATTGTTTTCCGCTACCACATTCACTTTGCCAAAATGCGTCGCTATCGTCTCTGAATAAGGTAAATGGCGATTAGCGACAATCTGCCATACACCTTGTGATGTCAGCCTAATAGCACTTTGTTGGACAAATTGTGTGGCAATATCAGTCGTGCTGGTTAACCCATCATGAAACGGCGGGTTGGAGATAATACCATCGAACTTGCCTGAGATTTGATTAAACCCATCTGAAGGATAGACCTTTGCCTGCATACTATTGGCTGCTAGGGTTAATTCACATGAGAGTAACGCCATTGCATTGATATCAATGCACTCAATGGTTAACTCTGGATTGGCTTTTAGCAATGCAGCTGTAATGACCCCTGCACCACAACCAAAATCGAGTACTCTGCCGCGTAAGTTATCCGGTAAATGTGACAGCAGTAATTCGGTACCCTGATCGAGACGTTTCTCGCTGAAAACACCGACAGTATTACAAATTTGCAGTGTTCCCTGTGGGGTTTCTAGTGAATATTGGCTTACCCAATCGCTTATGGATAGCGTTGGTGCTGCTTGGGTTAAATAACTGACATACACTAGACAATGGCGGGCATTATCTTGCTTGATTGGGGTTGAGTAATAATCAGGTGTGAGTTTATCAATTGATTTAACTCCACCTTTATTTTCACCCACAATCATCAATTGGCCATCGATATTTAAATGTTGTGCAGCCAGTTGCAGTAAATAACCCATTAACGGTTTAGCTTTTGGAAAGTAAATAATGACGCTATCAAATTTTGCATCAGCTAATGACTCAGGCAGTTGATGGCCAAAATAGCATTGTAATTTTTCATTAGCGCAAGAGGATAATGTGAGGTGATGATTAAAGTCTAGCGCTAGGGCGGTGACATTATCGGCAAACTCAAGACATTGATGTGCAAAGGTATCAGCTTCATAATTGAGCACTAACACATTGTGTTGCTGAAAGTATTTGCTGTTTCTAATTAACGCTTGAGAAGGATTTGTTAACACGTCGGTTGCTCATAATGCTAGTGATAAGATAAACACGCTGATATTAACACAACCCCCACTTCGATAACGGGGATTGTGTTAGACATAGTCGTCAGTCAGTCAGTGATTAAGGTGTTTGCACCGATTGCGGTAGTAAGCTAAACATCTTAATCGCAATATCAATATTGTCTTGATGACCGCTAAATAATCTCGCACCTGGGCCTTCTGCAAAGACTTGAACATCCATCGCGGTATGACCGCCACTTGTCCAACCGGTATTCGATTTAATATCAATGAGTTTACGCAGTGCGATTGATAATGGCTCATTACCTTGCATGCGTGCGCTTTGTAATTGACTGTATTGCGCTTCATTTGGTGTAAAACCAAGTAGCGTCGCCGTTAAAGGTTGCCAGTTATCTTCGGCAATGGCACGGGTAGCAATGACATCAGGGCTGGCTTGAACCTTATGCAGTACTTCAGGGTGCCATTCGTATTTGTCATGTGCACCAACTGATAATCCACCGGTATTATGATCTGCTGTCACAACCATAAGGGTGTCTTTACTTTGGCGAACAAATTGTTCAACCACTTCGATAGCGGATGCAAATTCATCCATTTCACCCATCGCGGTAGCAATATCGTTACTGTGACCTGCCCAGTCAATTAAGCTGCCTTCTACCAATAACACAAAACCTTGTTCATTTTGTGATAGTAAATCTAATGCCTTTTGGGTCATATGGCTGAGTTTATGCGCTTGTTTATCATTAATCACCCAAGGCAATTGTACATCAGCAAACAGCCCCAATACTTTTGGCGTAGTCACTGATTCTAGCTCAGAGAATTCAGTGATGTGTTGGTAGCCTTTCGCGCTAAACTGCTCAAGTAATGTTGGGGTGAAATATTGCTGGCCACCACCAAGAATCACATCAGCATCAGACGCTAAATAAGCTTCTGCAATGTCTATGTAATTACTACGGCTTTCGTTATGAGCCAAAAATGCTGCCGGTGTAGCATGGTTTACTTGGGAGGTAACCGCTACGCCAGTAGATAAGCCTAATGCTTTGGCTTTTTCCATTAAGGTTGTGAGTGGGCGTTTTTCGGTATCAACGGCAATGGCACCATTATAACTTTTAACTCCAGTTGATAATGCAGTGGCAGATGCGGCAGAGTCGGTGACATAACCACTGATAGAAGCTGGGTAAGTGCTTGCCATACCAACGAGTAAGCGATCAAAAACCGTTTGTTCAATCTCTTCCGTTTCAGGATTATCTTTATAGTAACGATAAGCTGTGGTGTAAGCCGGTCCCATACCATCACCAATCATAATGATAATATTTTTGGGTCTTGATGGACCGACGGTTGGCACATTATTGCTTGCTGTATTAGCGACTACAGGTGACATAACGACTTCATCAGCCATTGCACCCGTTACGATCAAGCTAGATACCAATAATAATCTACCGATTATCCGTTGGTAGGTAGATAAAAAATGCATGATTAATCCTATTTTTGCTGACTAATACGGGCTTCGATGGCATCCATAAGCATGCCGGTAATATTAACGTCGAACGCTGCTTCAATTTCTTTAATGCAGGTTGGACTAGTCACATTTATTTCAGTTAACTTATCGCCAATAACGTCTAAGCCGACAAAAATAAGGCCACGCTTTTTCAATTCTGGACCAATAGCACGAGCAATTTTCCAATCACTTTCCGATAATGGTTGGGCTACACCACTACCGCCAGCAGCTAAGTTGCCACGGGTTTCACCTTTCATCGGGATACGGGCTAATGCATAAGGTACCGGTTCACCGTCCACCACTAAAATACGCTTATCACCTTGAGTGATTTCTGGAATAAAGGCTTGCGCCATCGCGTATTGTTGACCATAACTGGTTAATGTTTCGATAATCACGCCAACGTTAGGGTCATCTTTTTTCACTCTAAAAATAGACGTACCGCCCATACCATCTAGCGGTTTTAAAATGATGTCTTGTTTTAGCTGGTGGAATGCTCTGATGCGTTTAGCATCGCGGGTGACAATAGTGTCTGGGGTAAATTCAGAAAACCATGCCGTAAACAGTTTTTCATTGGCATCACGTAAGCTTTGTGGCTTGTTAACAATCAATACGCCTTCTTCTTCCGCACGTTCGAGCATATAAGTCGCGTAGATGAATTCGGTATCAAATGGTGGATCTTTACGCATTAAGATCACATCAAGTTCGGCTAAGGGAGTATCAACTGACTCGCCTAAGGTAAACCATTGATCAGCATCTTGCTTAACCGACAATTCACGCATCGTGGCCATGGCTTTGCCGTTGACCATCGCAAGGTCATGCATTTCCATATAAAACAATTGGTAGCCGCGTGCTTGTGCGTCCAATAACATCGCAAAGCTCGAATCTTTTTTGATGTTTATGTCGCTAATCGGGTCCATAACAATACCGAGCTTAATCATGTGTGTATCCTTTAATCATGTGCAGGGAAGATATCGGTTTACCCAATATCGCCAAATTTAACTTGTAATGCGGTAATGGCAGTTAATGACGCTGTTTCAGTTCTAAGTACCCTTGGCCCCAATAAAATGTCGGTAAAATGTTGGGTTTCGGTCATGGCAATTTCTTCGTCAGATAAACCGCCTTCTGGGCCAATTAATAATCTTACTTTGTGGTGTTGACCGGATAACTGCAAACCATTAATACCGTGTGAGGCTCTCGGGTGCAAATTCAGTCTTAAGGCTTCTGTGGATTCTTCACACCATTGTGCCAATGTCATTGCAGGACGAACAACCGGAACAATACTGCGGCCAGATTGTTCACAGGCACTGATAACAATTTTTTGCCATTGTTGCAGTTTTTTGTCTAAGCGCTCACCACTCAGTTTGACACCACAACGATCAGAAAATAACGGAGTAATGGTTGTTACACCCAACTCTACTGACTTCTGAACCGTAAACTCCATCCGGTCTCCGCGTGAAATCACCTGGCCTAAATGTAAGTCTAACGGCGATTCACTGTTGTTAGCCTCACAACTTAAGACCGTGACAGCAATCGATTTCTTACTGGTTTCAATAATTTCAGTTAAGTAATCATTGCCGTCACCGTTAAACAAGCTGATGCGATCACCCATTCCCATGCGCAATACTCGGCCAATGTGGGCGACACCATCCTCATCTAATTGAAGAGTTTGCCCTTGTTGTAAATTGTCTAGGGGCTGAAAAATGCGTGGGACTCTCATCAGTGTTGACCTTATTTAACCAATTGTTCAAGGGAAGCTTGATCGTCAATTAACGAACTAAGCCGTTATTTTGGCATTGTTTGAATACAAAATCATTATGATTACCTTGGTTAGCAGCGATTAAGGTATCACGCTTGCACTCAGTTGCCGTCACTGGCTGCATTTTGTCCCATGCATTAAACAGTTTTTGTTGGCTACTGCTAATCTGTAGACCATAGGTTTGTTGCATATAGAGGTAAGTGCGAGCGATAGGACCTCTTGCTCGTTCAGGCGGTTGTGCTTTGCGGCCTTTAAAGTCGACAATCATTTCACATTGTCCGTATTGATTCGCTTTTCCACCCCAATCACTAAACCTAAAGTTGCTGCGATCGCCATTGACCTCACCAACAGCAGGAACGAGATTATGTAAATCTGCTTCCATTTTTTTGAATTGCTTGTTGTTTTTACCACAATTCTTACGGCCGCCGTCTTGCCAACATTGCAGTTGATGACCAAATTCCCAAGCGGGAACCACGTGCTCCCATTCGATACGGTTGGATCTAATAATTTGTTTTCTAACCTGATAGCCACAGCTAGCATGATCTGCTTGCCATAATTTGCCTGCTATGGCGATGTCGCAGCCGCAATAAAAAGTACTGAGGGGGAGGTGTTGTTGGTAAATCTTTTTAGCCACTTTTTTCGCTTTACCAAAACTACTTGGATGTTCTGCAGCGATAAGTGTGGATGAAAAAATGCCGCACAGAAGCGACACCCAAAATAACCAAGAGTGTGTGGATGATAAGCGCAAAATTAAACCCTAAAATTAACAAAAACATCATTACAGCGCAGGCTTAGCCTGTCATTTTGGCTGATGTTAAGCCATCAGATGCGATGACGCAATTGATACCGTTTATTATTCCGAGCAAAGGTTATTTAGGGTTAAAAGGGGTTAATGTTTGTTGGCAGCGGCGACAGCGATATTGAGTTTGGCCACGGACAATTCTGTTGTGACGTCTTATGGTTAAGTTGATACTGCCACAGCCACAAAAATATTCGAATTGTTGGCCACTGACAGACTGAGTATTGAGTTGGTGAGTGGTCTTGGGAGTAATATTAAATGTCGTCAGCATTACGCTCTGCCATTCTTTACCATGAGGTCTTACTTTACCAAAGAGATGGAAACAGACTAAATGGCTAATTTCATGTGGTACCACTTCGTTAATAAAAATATCCGGATTTTCAGCCAGTAACACCGGGTTAAAGCGTAATTTATTGGTTTGTAAATGTGCTGTGCCGGCGCTTTTTCCACGTAAGCTAAAATGCACACTAGGGCGTGGGAATTGACGTTTAAAATGTTGTTCGGCTAATAGGTAGTCCGTTTCGACTTTGGCCAAGATCTGCTGTTGTAAAGGATCACTAACGGAAGTGTTCAGCGATGGGTGGGTTCGAGAGCCCACTGATAACGAAGACTCCTTTTCGTGGATATCTTGCGTTAATACTTGATGTGCGCGCTGAGTGAGATTAAAAATACTTTTAAACATGTTGAATAGCTTCACTTGCCTGAATGATTAATGAAAGGTTCAGGCAAGTAAAGTATCGGCCTGTTAAGTTAGTTGGTAGACATTACAGTGTGCTCGCCGCTGCAGTTATCATGGCGCGTATTTGCTCGACAATGTCTGACTCTACTTGCGAGTCGTAACCTTTAATACGTGGAGTATGAATGTGTCCTACCGGTAAATTCAAGTTAAATTGATCTCGAAGTAAAATACTGCGATAGGAAATTTCATTGGATAAATAGCCGCCACCAGAGCCTTCTACAGAAATTTCTTTTTGTAGTTCAGCCAGTGATGATGCCTTAAATTGTCCCCGAGATAAGGTGCTAATTTGATTATTGTCATTAACACTCCAATGCCCTTTCACTGCCGCCATTGCTTCAACGGGCAAAGAGAATTGCACAAACTCAGGGCCATTTAATTTGCCATTGGCAGAGGTTCCACCGTTAAATAATGGCGCTTTAGGATTGCGCTGACTGGCACCCGTTAATACATTTAAATTGTCTGGAGCTTCTGCGCTGCGATTACGTCCAGGAAAGCGTTCAATGTCGAAGTTTTCACGACCCATACTAATGGTAAACACCATGTCGACACTGTCTTCACGATAAAACGGCGTGAGTAACGATTCGATAATACCATTGTCGAAATCGCTAAATCTTACTGGAATCATTACGGTTTCGATTTGGGCTTTTTTACCATTAACCTCAAAACGATAACCATCGAGTGCTAATGCAGCTAAACCTGATGGATTGCTTTGGCCAATATTTCTATCAAGGAAAAAGGGGTCAAAACCGGTCACTAAAATATTAATTTGTGTATCGGGAGAAAACGTAATATCGCTAAAGCCGCGAGAGGACTTTTCAACTGCTTTGACTAAAATATCACGTTGCCAATCGGCCATATTGAATCCGGCTTTTTCTTGCTTTAGGACGTTACGCATGCTTAAACGACTCCAGTACAAGGAGCGATCATCACTGTGTCCCGATTGTACATCTCGTACAGCTTGCTGCCATAACCTATGCCCTTGATGCGCTGCCATTTCGGTAACGGCTAACTCATCAGTAGATTGGGCTAACTTGACCTCTAAAGTATCACTGATCGCTTGATAACGATTAACCACATTAGGCATAGTTTGCCCCGCTTTTGATACACGCATCTCTTCAACATCTTTTGAGAGCGGCCCAGCATTAACTGCAGTAGATAAGGTTAATGCCAATGTACTTAACATTATAAAAGCACTGTGTTTAATCATGATGGTTCCTTTAGGACCCTAGATGTCTATCTTTGGGTTGCATTTAACGACTTTACTGCCCGTGAGGCGGTCTACGTTATAGTTATAACACAGTTGTTTAGAGGGTTTAATAGGACTTTAAGACTCGTGTCAGTAAATCGTTTTTAAATTATGGATTGAAGTTAACCTCTTTGGAGGTCGTTAAATGTTGCAGATATGGCGATTTAATTGCTGCTTTTTATATACTATTAGCGCTTCTATACCATACTAAGATAATAAGAAAGATGTAGCTGAGATAACAGATACACTAAAGTTAGTCATCGTTACGGTTAATCTGGGGTGATAAGTCGATAAAAAGATGATTAAAAATGTACCAAGTGTGGTTCTGACTATGTATTAATATTGAATCAAATAATGATACTAGCTATGAGTGACTACATTATTGATGTATTAAATTACCGAAGATATAAACGATTAGCCAATGATCAGAGTTTATATTTCAATAATATTATCCGGTTATATCTATAGATAAGATGCACAGGCTAACCTTGTGTTAGCACTTTGGTGCTCACTGTATCGAAAGGATATCAACATGGAACCATTACTAATGGCAGGTTTTCAGTGTAATGAGCTAAATGAAGTACTTTCTCGATTAGACTTTCAGCTTCACTACATTGATAAGTATGATCAAAATAAAATTCCCATCAATTGTGCCCTGTGTTTAATCGATCTTCGAAAAGAAAATCTCATAAATGAAATCAATTATCTGGTCAGAGAGTTAGACCCTAGGGTCCATATCATTGTACTCATCAATAAATCACAACTCGACATTGCAGCGATCACAACTTTTATTGCGCAATATGCTTGGGATTTTTGTACTAGCCCTATTGATCCTGAAAGATTAGCGAAATGCTTGGGTCATGGCATTGGTTTATCTAAATTAAAGCAACAGCATCATGTTCCACAGCCTGAATTAGCTGGCAAAGAAACCGATCCATCGGTGTATCCATCGGACGTCATGCAACAGTTATTTCGTCAAGTTGAGCGAGTTGCACCGACAGATATTCCTGTGCTCATTCGAGGTGAATCTGGCACTGGTAAAGAATTAGTGGCGACCAAACTACATCAATTATCTTCTAGGAAAGATGGACCTTTTATTACGGTTAACTGTGGTGCTATGGCTGCTGGCTTAATTCAATCGGACTTATTTGGTCATGAAAAAGGTGCCTTTACGGGAGCAACAAGTAACAGGAAAGGCAAAATTGCATTGGCTGACGGTGGTACATTATTTTTAGATGAAATTGGTGATTTACCCGCTGAGTTGCAAGTCAATTTATTGCGTTTTTTACAGGAGGGGTTGTACGACTCAGTGGGCGGCGGCATACCGCAATCGGCTGACGTGCGTATTTTAGCGGCGACTCATGTTGATTTAGAAAGCGCCATTGATCAAGGCCGTTTTAGGTTAGACCTTTATTACCGTTTGAATGGCATAACTATTATTACCCCAAGGTTAAAAGAAAGGCGTGATGATATTATCGGTTTAGCCAATCGATTTATTCGGGTGTATTCGAATGAATATGGACTTGTGACAAAGCCATTATCGCAATCAGCTTGCCATGCACTATTAAACTACCCATGGCCAGGAAATGTCCGCGAGTTAATTAATCGTGTTCGCCGAGCGGTGGTATTGTGCGACACGCCGCAGATAAGTGCACAAAATCTAGAGTTAGCTAATATCGATAAAAAACGCCACATTGCGCTATCGCTTAAAACCTTAAAAGACAATGCTGAAAAACAAGCCTTACAACAGGCTATTTTGATTGCAGACGGTCAAGTTGAGCTTGCAGCAAGTTATTTAGATATTTCAAGGGCAACCTTTTATCGACTCATGGACAAACATCGTTTACCGCTGATGTAATTGGTTTAATTGAGACACTATTTAGTTGCTTATTCAGTCTTAATATTAAGATTGTACCTAAAAATAGAATTAAGCTTTATATCAATAACCTAGCTATTTTTATTCTTAACTTTAAGAATTCCTCTTGATCTAAAAACCGCTATCTATATGAAATTTAATAACTTTCATATTTGGCATAAGGGTTGCTATATCCTTTTATCAAATATGGAAGGAACATCTTATGGAAATCATTAGCCAGGTACATTGCAAATTGTTGCAATTATCATTGAAGCGAGCAATACAGCTCAGTGCGCTATTGCTGGTTGCTCATTCATACGCTGATGATTCAACGGTGATTGGTTCACATGTGATGCAAGGCGCAGGTCGGGCAAGTATCAACCAAGCTGCTGGCGATTTTAATATTCAGTCTAACAGCCATGCATTAGGCCAACGCACGTCTATCCAAACGATTAATTACAACCAATTACCGCAACCAACATCATTATCAGAATTTAATAAGCAACTTACTGCAGTAATAGACAGCCAAGCCTTTGCTCAATTTCAAGGCTTAGCCAGTATTAATCAAGTCAGCGGTGAGCAAAACATACAAGCTAACATAGGCAGCATTGCCATGGACTCGACCCTAGAAACCATCATAGGGCAAGGGTTGAATGATGAAGCCTTAACTCAAGTGTCGAGCCAATTGGCACCGTCATCTTATCAATTATCACACTATCAGGCCGACATCGCTCCAGACAGTTTTTTGGATGCGCAGGGCGTGATGCAGATTAATCAAATTTCTGGTGACAATAATGTTGCCATTAACCAGTTCTCGTTGCAGTTACCAAGCGGGAATTAATAATCATCGATCGGAGGAATGGAAGATGAAAAAACTCACTCTAGTGCTAAGTATTGCAGCAATAATGAGTAGTTCTGCATATGCAAATGGAATGACAGATTCAGACAGTAGTGTTGAATTAGATAAAAAAATAGATGTATCTAAAGAGCTTAAATATAAAGGTAAAGTGACCATTGAAGGCACTATCACGGCTAATGGTTTAGGCATGGCTGTAGTTGAAAATGTACAGGAAACTAGCGCAAATTTAGTTGAAAATTATTATCACGATAATGACGCTAAAATATCTGGTAATGCGTTTGAAAACTCAAGCGGTAATATTGGTGTTAACCAAGCGGCAGGTGATTTTAATGCGCAAAGTAACTCCGCTGCATTAGCTTCTATTGATGCCGGTTTTGCTTTTGGCTCTGGTGATGCTGAAATCTTCAGTACTCAAATGGGTGGTTTTAATGGTGTGTGGAACGAAGCCTCAACTAATACATCAACCATCAATGGTGCGTCGTTCATGAATGCCTCAGGTAATATTGGTGTCAATGTTGCTGCAGGTAACAACAATATTCAGGCTAACAATATGGCCGCGTCTTCATACAATGGTCGTTTAGGTGAAGCCAGTGTGTCTAATGTGCAAAGTACTGGGCATAACGGCACGATGAATATAGGGGTTGTTCAGGATAGCGTGGAATATGTCGATGTGGATCTTGTTCTTGATGCCGGAGGAACCTATGAAGGTACGTCCGCTTTAAATGATGCCTATTATCCAGAAATTATTTTAGAAGGTGACGGAGAACATAATTCAGGAACAGGAACTGTAGTGGGTCATGTTGATTTTGATACAGAAAACCCATCTGGTGCTGAAGTGATGACCTTTGATGAAGAAGGTGATTTAGCGCTTAATGGTACCGTGAGTGGTCAATTACCTTTCTTTGTTCAAACTGTGCTTCAGAAGTCTAATAATTCTTCATTATTAGCTGGAACAGCCTTCCAGAATGCATCGGGTAACATTGGGGTTAACTTGGCCAGTGGTACGGGTAACCTTCAGTCAAATAACCTTGCTTTAACAAGCATTACGGGTCCTGCAGAGATCATTTCTGGCGAGTAAAGACCTCATGATACGTTATGAATAAGGCAGGGGGGTAACCCCCTGATTCATCTTATGCGCGACATAACTAATTTAATGATTGCACTGTTGATCATGTCCAGCTTTAGTCTCACTTATTACAGTTACGCAGCAGATATCCCATTAACGGGTGTCGTGCCGGGTATGGGAACCTATTCTAAATCTATTCAGAGTATACGTGAGCGAAAATTTGAGCATGTTATAGAGCAAAAAACCGACTTTTCATGCGGTGCCGCTAGTCTAGCTAGCCTGTTGAAATATGCCTATGACCGTCAAGATATAAATGAGCAGAAAGTGTTAATTGGCATGTTAGAGCATGCCGATCTGACATTGGTACAAGAGCAAGGATTTTCACTGCTTAATATGAAACGGTATCTGCAATCTCAAGGATTAAGGGGGCGGGGATATAAAGTCGGTGAAGCTGAAATGTTGTTGCTCAAGATACCTGCCATTGTATTACTTAATGATGGTGGCTATAGCCACTTTGTGGTTTTTCGTCGTCATGATCGCGGAGAAGTCTATTTAGGCGATCCCGCATTAGGTAATAGGATCATGACAATGGATGAGTTTACTCAAAAGTGGAATGGGGTTGTATTTGTGGTTATTGGGCAAGAGTATCGACGTGATAATCCATTACTACATCCAAGAGCAAAACTAACGTTTAAGGCACTCGATCCGCTCTCACCTATGACGGATGCTGAGTTACTTGAGTTTGGTTTTTCTTATTCAGATATGCTTTAAGGAGGAAGTTATGAAACTAAGCATGATGCTATTACTGACGATTGCAGCACCTGTTATGGCCAGCTCGCCTTCATTGACGGTATTCCAACATAGCCAAGTGCTGACAGACTTTGAATTGGAATCAATGAAAGGTAAATACACTAATAATGGCCAAGATTATTACTTTGGCTTGCAGATGCAAACGCAGTTTATTCAAGATAATGGTGTCCAGCAACAAGTTGGAATGCAAATTGAGTTTTCTCAAGTCGACAATCAGCCCTCAGTGAATATTACTATCAGCGATCCCAATGCCATTAGTAGTAACAATGGGTTTCAGTTAGATGCTTTGGGTCAAACAGCAGGATTACAACAACGAATTCAAATCGCTGGGAGTAAAAACTTAGCCGTCAATGAATTAGATATGGCTCAAGGGCGATTAACCCCGCTACTGCAAGGGATTAATGTTGCCGTCGGCACAACGCTTGTGAGTAATAATGGCAACACCACGTTTTCGGCTAACGGTAATACAGTTGGCTATCAGGTCGAACTGGCCTCAGGCAGAGCCAGTCAAGGTATTAGTTATCAAAATGGCAATGGTCAGTTAGTTCAAAGCATTTTTATTGATGGACTCAGTCATGGAGTGATAAACCAGTCTACACTAAGGTATGACGGTATGCCTGTTGGACCAATTGAGTCAAATATACTTGGTAGGCAAATCAGCGATTTAACCGCACTAGGATTTTAATTCATTTTGTACAAGCCAAGGATGTATTTATGAATAAGAAATGGACCTCAGCTGTCGCAGTGATCCTGCCTGGAATATTGGCAGTACCTGCGTATGCTGCAGATACTGATCCTCAACCAGCCTTAGAAACAACCTTATCTGAACAAGATATCGCAGTACTTAAACAGAAACTGATTCAGTTGAATCAACAAATTAAATTACAGCAACAGACCATTAATCAGATGGCTCAACAGGTGCTCAAGCAAGAGGTATTAAACAGACAAGCCAGCACGAAAGATCTCGCCTCAACGACTAAGCAACCATCAACTCCATCATCTGCACCATCATCTGCAACATCGTCAGCCGAGCGACAAGATGTTCAATCAAGCCAGCAAGGCGCAATCGCTAGCAACACAACAGAACGAAAAAAAGCGCCAGACAGAGCAAGAAGTACTGATGATGTATTACAAGAAGCACATAATGTCTTCTCTCGGAAATTTACCGTAGAACCCTCATTTACCTATAGTTACTACAGCCGTAAAGATCTCATTCTTAGAGGCTTTTTAGCACTTGATGCTATTTTTTTGGGTAACTTAAACCTAGATCGTATTCGCACTAATACAACACGATTGGATCTCACTACCCGCTATACATTAAATGAAAACTGGCAGTTTGAGCTCGGTTTGCCGTATCTATATCGTTGGACTCAGTATGACTCTGTGGGGGAAGGCAACTCTAGTCAACGATATGAAACGGCTAAAATTAGTGGTGGTCAAATGGGTGATGTCAGTGGTGCAGTTTATTACCGCATTAATACTGAATCTGTAGATTGGCCCGATTGGGTATGGAACTTCAGAGTTCGCGCGCCAACGGGAAAAGATCCTTTTGGGATCTCGCTTGAAACATCTGATACCGGCAATTTAACCTATCCTACAGAAATGGCAACGGGTTCAGGTGTTTGGGGGGTATCGACAGGGTTTAGCTTAGCAAAAACGTTTGATCCTGCGATTGTGTTTTTTAATTTAAATTACGGTGCTAGTTTTAAAGAAAGCTTTGATGACTTATCTGGCGCACCAGGGTTAAGCCCCGGTGAAATTGATTTAGGCAATTATCTGGATTACAGCGTGGGATTGGCCTTTGCGGTTTCCGAACGAATGAGTTTGAGTATGAGCTTTAATCAGCGATTTTACAGTAAGACCAAACAAAGACCGGAAGGTGGAGAGTGGGAGAAAATCCCTCGTACTGACACCAACACTGCAAGCTTAGGCATTGGTGCTACGTTAGCCTTATCGCCCAATCTGTCTATGGTGACATCAATGGGTGCTGGACTAACAGAAGATTCACCAGACTACCAAATCAGTCTGCGATTTCCGTATCGATTTTAGTGCTGTTCAGAAAGCTTCGCGTTATATGTTTCTCAATCGAGATAACCTCAAACGGCTTATTTAGGCCATTTGAGGTTATTATTTGAGCTAATGATTCTGGGGTTGATGCGAGACCATATGCATAACAAAGACCCGATGGTGACCCGTTTGCCGGTGTATAGTTTAACTCATCATCGAATTCAGTGATTCTTGGCTGGTATATCGTTTGGTGAAAAAGTCTAAAAAAGCACTTATATTACTGGCTAGTTGACGGCGACTTGAATACACCCCATACACTTTAAACGGTTCCATTGGCCATTCTTGTAAAATGGGCACCAAGCTTCCGGTTGCAAGTTCTTGCTTGCAACTAGTATTAGAAAGCATGGCAATACCATAATCATCCAACGCTAAACGTTTCACCATACTGGCGCTATTAACTCGCACTTTACGTTTAAAGGTCGCCATTATTTTACGGTTACCTTTACCTAATGCCCAAATGGGTGCCGACAGTGTAGTGCCGAGTAAAATGCCGTTATGCTGAGTTAATTCTTGTGGTGTTGCAGGGCTGCTGAATTTTTTAATGTAACCAGGGCTTGCAACCAAAATAGGCTGGCGTTCAAATAATAACCTGGCGACAAGATCAGATGACTGTAGTGGACCATACTTAATTGCGATATCGTAACCTTCACCCACAAGCCCGACATCGTTATCGGTAAATTGAATATCGAGTTCTATATTGGGATAAAGGCGCATAAAACTAGAACATAAATGGCCGATAACATCTTGTGAAAATGATACCGGAATGGCGATACGTAACGCACCAGAAATATCATTATGGGTGTTTTCTATGGTGGCTTTGGCCGCTTCAATTTCATGACTAATAGAATCACAATGTTGAAAAAATAATGCGCCTACTTGAGTCAGACTTAAATTTCTGGTGTCTCGTTGCAGTAATCGTACCCCGAGTTGTTCTTCTAATTGAGCAACTTTACGACTAATTGTTGATTTAGGTTGTCCGATCTCTCGTGCTGCTTGAGAGAATCCTTTTGCTCTAACAACGGCTGCAAACAGCATCATACCGTTCAAATCGGGCATTCAAACCTCACTGTCTCAATTATGGAACAAAGCGTCCAAGCTAGTTTATATGGTAATTTACCCATTAACAAAGTTATATTTACGGGCTAAAAAAATTTTTCAGAGGCTATATAAGCAGAGGATCTAAGGATGACCAGCAAAAAGCAGCCCGCTAACAAGACTCAAGCACTATCGGCTGACCCACTTTTCTTACAAGCTGAACACTTGGCTAAAGACTTTTCATTATTTCCTGCTCATAACAAGCAGAGTTTATCTGAAGAAGTGAAAGGATTATTAACAGAAGATTCCATTCAATCAAACTTGAAGAGTTTGGCATCTTTAGACGTTGACGGTTATGTCAATAAAGTTATTCAACCGACTTTGGATAAAAACCGCCCAGGCGCGAAGCGTATGATCGCTGACTTAAAAGGCAAGATTATTGCCGAAAGTCATATCGGACCGTTTTACCGTGCTGAAGTGGAACTTAACTTTGGTACTCGTACTCGCCGTATCGGTTTTATTGCGCAAGAGCGCACGACCGCAAACGGTGCATGGATGCCAGAACACCATCTTGCAGCATGTAAGGCGATCCGTCACTTCGCAGAATTGTCGATGCCAATAGTATATTTAATTGATACTCCTGGTGCAGATGCTGGCGAAATTGCCAATAGCCAAAATCAAGCGCATACCATTTCTAAAGCGATTGCTGAAAGTGCTAATGTTGATGTACCGACTGTCGGTATTGTGATTGGTGCAGGCTATTCAGGTGGTGCAATTCCATTAGCTGCAGCGAACATTTTACTATCTGTACGAGATGGTATTTTTAACACAATTCAGCCACAAGGTTTACAGAGCATTGCGCGTAAGTACAACTTGTCATGGCAGGAATGTGCTAAATCGGTAGGCGTGTCACCAGAAGAGTTATATACCGCTGGGTGTATTGACGGCATTATCGATTTTACTCCATCAGATAAAGATGAGCGTCAGCATAATTTCCGTCGTGCGATTATCAGTTCTATTGAAGCCGTTGAACGTGCAGCAATGAACTTTGTGCGCGAATCTACCGATTTAAAAGAGCATTATGATCGCAGTTTACAGCGTTATTTAGCGCCGTCGGCTAATCTGCTCACACTTGAAAATAATACCCGCTTATCGGTCGCCAATAACCCAACGATGTACCACAATATTTTTGGTAGTGCATATCGTTATTTGCGTTATTTGACCTTGCGTAGCCGTATTCATTCAATCTCACAAGAACAGTATGGTCGCTTATCAAAAGTGAGCGTGCCAGAAGGTGATTTGTTAGCGCGCATTAAGCAAGAACAGGAACGCGTGTTCCAGGCGTGGTTAACCAACCCAGATAAGCTTGTTTACGATGAAGAACTGAATAAACTTTGGGGTACATTCAGCGCTAAACGTAAAGACATTTCTGCCGAACGTAACGTGATTACACGTTTTATTTTGGGTGAACCAAAAGAGAACTATAAAAAAGCACGTAAAGCATTGTTATTTAACATTGGTTGGTCGTTATACCATCGCTGGAAAAGTAACGCCGCTAACAATTTCAATGGCTTAATTAAGCATTTAGAGTCACTGCCTAAATCTACAACGCAAGCTCCATGGCCTGAGCTAAGTCAGCTTACTGTGTTGGATATTGTGGTTAACGATGAATTACGTGCTGATTTTATTTGGCAGTGTCATAACGTGCTTATCTTCAATGCGCTATATGACAATGTCGTAGGCAGCTTGGCGTCAATTTCGAAAGAAGCCATGATGTCAAAAAGTTTATCTCGTGAATCAGTGGATAAATTACTCCACAAATCGATTGATAACGCATTATCGACAAGCGACAAAGCTAACGACAAGAGCAAGTTCTATAAGTGGCTTAAATACTTTATGGATCAATCGAATCGTGCTGAATTGCTTACTCGTGTAGAGCAATGGAAGAGTGTGGGTTTCCCGCAGTTAAACGATTCGCTGTTTGTAATCTTAACTTATTTCTTCGAGCGTCTATTACCAGAGTACTTTGATAGTGAAGATGAACACGATAAATACACGGGGACAATTAACCCTGTACGTATTGGTCGTCGTAAGGATTTTTGGAACCGTTTAACAATGGGTTACCAAGACTTACTGATCCAAAAAATTCTTCGCGAAGAGAAAAAACAAGGCAAGATGGGCTGGGAAAATATTATCAAACAGTTCTTTACTAAGTTTGATGAAATTGATGCCGACAAAATGTCAGCTAACATGCTTAACTTCCCTGGTTTCCGTTTATCGATTGAAGATGCTATTGATAAAAAGATCCGCCCTTGTGGTTTAATTACCGGTCTGGCTGACTTTAATAATAATGGCAGTAAGTTACGTGTTGGTGTTGCCATTTCAAATACGGCATTCCAAGCGGGTGCATTTGATATGGCCAGTGCTGAAAAATTCAGTTCGCTATTAATTGAATGTGCTAAGCGTAAATTACCGGTTATTTGTTTTATCAGCTCTGGTGGTATGCAAACTAAAGAAGGTGCAGCGGCATTGTTTTCAATGGCGGTCGTGAACGACCGTATTACGCGCTTTATTCGTGATAACGAATTACCGGTATTGATGTTTGGTTTTGGTGATTGTACTGGTGGTGCTCAAGCCAGTTTTGTAACCCATCCTTTAGTGCAGACTTACTATCTTTCTGGCACCAATATGCCGTTTGCTGGTCAAATGGTGGTACCTGCGTACTTACCATCTACAGCCACATTGTCTAACTACTTATCTAAAGTGCCAGGGGCAATGACGGGGTTAGTTCATAATCCATTTAGTGACACCTTAGACACCCAGTTGTCGGGTATTGATCCACTGATGCCATTACCGACAATTAAAATTGAAGAAGTGATTAGCAAAGCGTTGTCGACTTTAGTGCCTGAAGTGATTGAGCTAGAAGATGTTATTGTACAGGACGATCCTCGTGCATTAATGAAGCCTATCCATAAAGTACTAGTGCATGCTCGTGGTTGTACGGCAGTTAAACTGATTCGTAAAGCACACGACAACAACATTAATGTGGTGTTGGTGGCCTCAGACCCAGACATGACATCTGTTCCTGCAGATATGCTGAAAGATACTGATAAGCTTGTGTGTATTGGTGGTAATACTTCAGATGAAAGTTATCTCAATGCTTACTCAGTATTGAAAGTCGCTGAGTATGAAAACGTCGATGCGTTGCACCCAGGTATTGGTTTCTTGTCAGAAAGCCCACAGTTTGCGGCATTATGTGTTAACAATGGGGTCAACTTTGTTGGTCCGAGTGTGCATTCAATGACCACTATGGGTAACAAATCTAATGCTATCCATACTTCTCAAAAGCAAAATGTGCCGGTTGTTCCTGGTAGTCATGGTATTTTGACAAACGCAGAGCAAGCCGTGAACGTAGCGTCTGAAATTGGTTATCCTGTGCTGTTAAAAGCGGTGCAAGGTGGTGGTGGTAAAGGTATTCAGGTTGTTAAACGCCCTGAGGACATGATTGGTTTCTTCCAGAAAACTGCGACAGAAGCCGCCGCTGCGTTTGGTAATGGCGATTTGTATTTAGAAAAATACGTTACATCATTGCGTCATATTGAAGTGCAGTTACTGCGTGATAAATTTGGTAATACCAAAGTATTGGGTATTCGCGACTGTTCAGTGCAACGTAATAACCAGAAAGTGATTGAAGAGTCTGGTTCGACTATGTTGCCTGAAGAGCTCAAGCAGCGCGTGATGGAATACACTCGTGCGTTAGGTGAAGCGACCGATTACATGGGCGCAGGTACCGTTGAGTTTATTTATAACTTAGATGCTAACGAAGTGTACTTCATGGAGATGAACACACGTCTTCAAGTAGAGCATCCGGTGACTGAAGCGACATCGGGTATTGATATTGTTAGCGCGCAGTTTGATATTGCAGCGGGTCGTTCAATTGAAAATCTACAGCCAGTAGACCAAGGTTACGCCATGGAAGTGCGTGTGACGGCGGAAAAAGCGGCGCTTGATAGCCACGGTATTCTTCAGCTTATTCCTAATCCTGGTAAAATCACTGAATGTGTATTGCCTCAGCGTGACGATGTAGAAATTATTTCGATTGCAGCAGCGGGCAAGGAAGTATCGCCATACTATGACAGCTTGATCGCACAGATCATTATACGAGGTACTGACCGTGCCGACGTTGTGTCTAAAATGTATGCCTACTTAGATAGCGTAGTGATTAAAGGTATTGCGACTAACATTCCATTGTTGAAGCTTATCCTTAAAGATCCAACCTTCAACGAAGGGGTGTATGACACAAACTACTTGCCACGCTTAATGGCTGAGTTAGACATTCCAGCACTGATTGCTGAAATGGAAGCGGCAGCAGAAGCGATTGAGGTTGATACTGAATCATTACGGGTTGGCGAAAGCAACGAGTTGAAAGTATTGGCTCAAGGTGCAGGTATTTTCTATACCTCTCCAGCACCAGGTGAAGCAGACTTTGTTAAAGAAGGTGACATTGTCACGGTTGAACAAACATTGGCATTGATGGAAGCAATGAAGATGTTCTCTCAACTAACGTTAGCGGGCTTTAATCGTCAAACAGGTGTGTTATATCCTGAAGACCAAAAGTATCGTATTGAACGTATTCTTAATAGCAATGGACAGCAAGTTTCACAAGGCGACTTACTGTTTGTGATATTACCCATCGAAGCGTAATACCTACGATTGATTGTTGAATAAAATACCCGCTATTTAGCGGGTATTTTTTTGTCATACTTTCGTATGTTGTAATACACTTAAGAGTATATACACTTTTGGTTCAACTAATTTGTTGAACCATATTGTTGGAGCATACTATTTTGAAAAATGATGCGAACATTGAGTCGACTTGAGTTCTCTAGCGTATTATTGATTACGCTGTTGATATTCATTTATTTGATTAACGCTAAGCATGCCAGTGCTTCGGTGGTTGAGAGTCAGTCTGCCATCAATTCAAAAAACCGTAATATCATCCGTTATTGTGTTGATCCCGATTGGTTACCTTATGAAGCCATTGTCGATGGCCGTCATACTGGTATTTCATCTGATTATTTAGCATTATTAACCGACTATACCGATTTGACTTTTGTGTTAGTGCCCACCTCGTCTTGGCGACAGAGTTTAGAATTACTCAAACAAGGTACATGCGAGTTAACCCCCATTTTAAATCAAACCCCCAAACGCGACGCCTATCTCTCTTTTAGCGATATTTTTTTTAAATCTCCAAACGTCTTGGTGTCATTAAAATCCCAACCTTTTTTACAAGGCTTTGAAAACATCGGTGATCGCTTATTGGCTATACCCAAAGATTATCGTCTAGTGGAATATATCCAACAATTTTACCCGACTATCAATACCGTGTTGACTGATAATGAGCGACAAGGATTGGAAAAGGTGGCTAACGGTGACGCGGATGTCTTCGTAGGGTCGATGTTTTCTGTTAACGCGTATATTCAACAACACGGGTTAACCTCGCTAAAAATAGCGGGTTGGGGTGGTCCTGAAGATGAGTTACGTATTGGCGTTACTCATGCAAAGCAAGGTTTGCTGCCACAGATTAATGCTGGATTGGCAAAAATCACTAAGGCAGACCATATTTCAATTTATAAAAAATGGCATAATATTACTGTTATTGAAGACATTGATTACAGCCTAGTGATCCAAGTGGTGACTGCTCTAGGAATGTTTATCTTATTTCTGCTTTACCGAACAATGTGTGTGAGCAAGTACAACCTTCATTTAGAAACCAACAACAAGCAGTTGCAAAAATTACAGTTAGAGCTGGAGAAGAAAAATTGCGACCTCGATTTTTTGGCTCAACATGATCCGCTGACAAAATTGTATAACCGCCAATATTTTAATCAAACCTTTTTAGATGATGCAAGGCAGCCTCTGAAAAAAATGGGTCAGAACAACAAGATGAGTTTGATCATCATGGATATTGATTTATTTAAAGCAATAAATGACCTGCATGGACATGCAATTGGAGACAAAATATTAGTTCAAGTCGCACAAGTATTACAAGCATCAGTAAGGGAGCTTGACGTTGTAGCCCGGTGGGGCGGTGAAGAGTTTGTGGTGGTTTGTCAGCATGTACAGTTACACGATGCCACTGAGCTTTGCCAACGAATTACTGATGAACTTAGTTATTTTCATTTTTATCACAATATTAACGTGACTTGTAGTTTCGGGATTGCCTTATTGGGCGAGAATGAACCTATACAAGCTTGCTTTGAACGAGCTGATGCCGCGTTATACAAAGCTAAGCAGTCTGGGCGTAATCAATATTGTAGTGCGTAGATAAAAACCACATCTTGCTGGATGTTTGTGCCATTAGCAAAAATCGATCTTTATGTGAATAAATGCATATTTGTTGTGGTGTGATGTTGTTTCGCGACATTATGTGGCTCTAAAAATGCCGATTTAGGTATTTCATCTAAAATTTAACATTTTTCGGTCAAATTACCCCTAAGACTAAAAAATAATCTACTATATTTTAGTCAATTGTTTTATATGCAATTTATAGCATTAATTGAGCTTTTTTATGCTAAAAACAAATAAATATTGCAACAGCTATTTGCGCCCAGCAAGGTTCCAATTTACAATATGCGCCTTAATAACCTGATGTGCGGTGTGTCGGTTCTTTTTCGCATGCTCCGTCTACTTCTTAAACTAATCATTAAAGTTGAATCATGACCGAATTATCCAAATACAGAAACATTGGTATCTTCGCTCACGTTGACGCGGGTAAAACCACGACCACCGAGCGTATCCTTAAGCTAACCGGTAAGATCCATAAGATCGGTGAAGTACATGATGGTGAATCAACCACAGACTTCATGGAACAGGAAGCTGAGCGCGGTATTACCATTCAGTCTGCAGCGGTAAGCTGTTTCTGGAAAGATCACCGTTTTAACGTTATTGACACTCCTGGCCACGTTGACTTTACAGTTGAAGTTTATCGTTCGCTAAAAGTGCTTGACGGCGGTATCGGTGTATTCTGTGGTTCAGGCGGCGTTGAGCCTCAGTCAGAAACAAACTGGCGTTATGCTAACGATTCTGAAGTTGCGCGTATCATCTTCGTAAACAAGTTAGACCGTATGGGTGCTGACTTCTTACGTGTTGTTAAGCAAACTAAAGACGTATTAGCGGCTAACCCATTGGTTATGGTTTTACCAATCGGTATCGAAGACGAATTCTGTGGTGTTGTTGACCTACTAACTCGTGAAGCTCACATTTGGGATGATACTGGTTTACCAGAAAACTTCGAAATTAAGCCTGTACCAGCTGACATGGTTGACATCGTTGAAGAATACCGTGAATTGCTGATCGAAACTGCTCTTGAGCAAGACGATGCTTTATTAGAAGCTTACATGGAAGGTGTTCAACCATCTATTGAAGACGTTAAGCGTTGTATCCGTGCGGGTACTCGTACAATGGCTGTGTTCCCAACATACTGTGGTTCAGCATTCAAAAACAAAGGTATGCAGTTATTGCTAGATGCCGTTGTTGATTATTTACCTGATCCAGTTGAAGTTGATCCACAACCTCTAACTGACGAAGAAGGTAACGAAAATGGCGAATTCGCAATCGTTGATGTTGATGCACCTTTTAAAGCATTAGCGTTCAAGATTATGGATGACCGTTTTGGTGCGTTAACTTTCGTACGTATCTACTCTGGCCGTTTGAAGAAGGGTGACACCATCCTTAACTCATTCACTGGCAAAACAGAACGTATTGGCCGTATGGTTGAGATGCAAGCTAACGAACGTAACGAACTTGAATCAGCACAAGCTGGTGACATTATCGCTATCGTTGGTATGAAGAACGTGCAAACTGGTCACACTTTATGTGATCCTAAGCACCCTTGTACACTAGAAGCCATGGTATTCCCTGAGCCAGTTATCTCTATCTCTGTAACGCCAAAAGATAAAGGCGGTTCTGAGAAAATGGGTATCGCTATCGGTAAAATGATTGCAGAAGATCCATCTTTCCGTGTAGAGACTGACATTGATTCTGGTGAAACCATCCTTAAAGGTATGGGTGAACTTCACTTAGACATTAAGGTTGATATTCTTAAGCGTACTTACGGCGTTGACCTAATTGTAGGCGAACCTCAAGTTGCTTACCGTGAAACTATCACTAAAGAAATTGAAGATAGCTACACGCACAAGAAACAGTCTGGTGGTTCTGGTCAGTTTGGTAAAATTGACTACACTATTCGCCCTGGCGAGCAAAACACTGGTTTCACTTTCACTTCTAAAGTGGTTGGTGGTAACGTACCTAAAGAATTCTGGCCTGCTGTTGAGAAAGGTTTCAAGAGCATGATGAACACAGGTACTATCGCAGGTTTCCCTGTGTTAGACGTTGAACTTGTGCTTCAAGACGGTGCTTTCCACGCAGTTGACTCGTCAGCTATCGCGTTCGAAATCGCTGCTAAAGGTGCTTTCCGTCAATCTATGCCTAAAGCCGGTGCACAACTTCTTGAGCCTATCATGAACGTTGACGTATTCAGCCCAGATGACAACGTTGGTGACGTAATTGGTGACCTTAACCGTCGTCGCGGTATGATCAAAGATCAAAACGCTGGTGTTACAGGTGTTCGTATTAAAGCTGACGTACCGTTATCAGAAATGTTCGGTTATATCGGTTCACTACGTACAATGACTTCAGGCCGTGGTCAATTCTCTATGGAATTTGCTCATTACAGCCCTTGTCCAAACAGCGTTTCTGAGAAAGTTGTTGCTCAAGTTAAAGAACGTAAGGCTGCTGAAGCTAAGAAGTAATTCTAGTTTCGACTTGCCCATAAAAACCGTTGCCTAGGCAGCGGTTTTTTTATGTCTTTTTTATGTGATTTCTACGATATTAAATGGTTATGACACAGTATTGATATTATTCATGACTGTTTCTGCTGAGCGTTAATAGCGCTTGGGCTGGTGGGGTTAACGGTAGGTTCTCTCGCCATATTAATGCCAGATCCCAGGTCATTGCCGGTTGCATAGGTTTAAATACCAGTTTGCTATTGGTTAACCGTTGGCAAATGGGTTCGGGTAAAATCGCGACGCCTAAGTTAGCTTCAACCATTGCGGCTAAAAAGTCCCACTGACCTGTTCGAAAGGCGATGTTGAGGTGTACGCCAACTTTACGGCTTAAATAATTAATTAACTTTGCTAATGAAAAGTCTTCGTTGTAAAGAATGAAGGGATAAGATTCAAAGTCTTGCCAGCGTATGTCTGCATTGTTAGCAAGTGGGTGGCCTTCTGGTAAGCAAGCCAGTAAGGGATATTTAGTCAGAAGTTGACTTGCTAACTCTGTTTTATGCGTTGTCGGAAGTGCAGTAAAGGCTATATCTAGACTGTTGCTCAATAGTGCTTGCTCGCAACCAAATCCGCCATACTCGTACATCTGTAATTCGATTCCGGGATATTTTCGTCGATAATCGGTCAGCAAAGGAGTGATTAAACTACTCATCATAGGACAGACACCAAGTCGTAATCGTCCTGACTTCAAGCCACTGAGGTTGTTAATACCTTCTTGTAGTCGATGCCAATGGCCTAAAATTTCCCGTGCACTTTGCTCAAACAATTGTCCTGCTTGGGTTAATTCTACTGTTTGATTATTCCTGATAAGCAATTGCTCACCAATGTTGTCTTCTAAACGTTGAATGGTTTTTGTCAGTGTCGGTTGGGTCATAAAACATTTTTGTGCTGCCCGGGTAAAGTTTTTGGTTTCAACTATGGTGAGAAAGGTCTGTAAGGTCTTGATTGGGGTGTTCATGCTTAAATGGAATCCTCTCTATGGTAATTATTCATTTTACCTATGAACCCTAAACGATTACTTTGAACTCGTTAACAAAAACGGAGCAATGGTTATGAAGTCAACATCAAGTTTATGGGTCGGTGCATTATGGCAAGCGGCGATGCCTGTGAAGCATGAGATACAATCACCTAATACATCACAAACATCAGCAGAACCGAGTTCGCCAGTTACACAGCAGACATCTAAACCAACAAACCCAGCTTAGGCTGGGTTTGTTTTTAGCCCTTTTGTTGTTCGGACTTGTACCGTTTTAACACTGACACTGATAAAAAAATGCCACTTCGATTGAAGTGGCATTGCTCAAATTGAGGAATGGGGGGAATTTATATCTTCACTAATTACTTTGTCGTAAATGTGTTTTCCACTAACTCCTGTTTATTATCTGCTTGTGCAACATGGCACTGTACGCAGAAGTAGTTCATGCCATTTAATGTGCCTTTGTCATCTATAACGTGTGACTTCGCCACTGGCGTTGCTTTCATTCTTTTTGCTTTATCCCAGCTATGGCATGTTAGACAGCCATTTTTATCTGTAGTGATGCTATAGCTATCTTTGTGAGGGATTAACGGCGGTTGTTCTGCAAAGCTGCGCGCGATAGCTTTTCCTCTTGTAGGGTAGGTGGCGATAGCATCAGCAGGTGAGTTGTCGGTTATGGCGACGTTACCTACACGAGACTCTACTTTTACAGGAGTATTGTCTGCTACGGCTTGTTGTCCAGAATATGCGCTAAGGCTTAATAGTATGGCCACGACGCTAAGTAATTTTTTCATTTTCATCTCCGTTACATCCTAATGAATGTAGAAATCGAGTGTCGCAGCTGTCATGGTGTAATAATCCAGTGACAGCTGCAGCAATTAATATAAAAGCAGTATTAGGCTTTAAATATTTTTACGGGACACTTTTTGAAATCAGTTTCTTTTGATAATGGGTCAGTTGCATCTAAAAGCAGCTTGTTGACTAATTGTTTAGCGTCGAAGAATGGCATAAAGACCACCCCTCTAGGTGGCTTGTTGCGACCTTTGGTTTCCACTCGGGTGTTGATTTCTCCACGTGGTGATGCCACGGTAACCTCGTCCCCTTGGGCTAACCCACGTGCTTTAGCGTCAGCAGGATGCATAAAGACTTGAGCACTTGGCATTGCTTTATGCAATTCAGGTACGCGAGCGGTCATTGACCCTGTGTGCCAATGTTCCAGTACTCGTCCTGTTGACATCCACAGATCAAATTCTTCATTAGGCTCTTCTGCAGCGGGTTCATAAGGCAGTGCAAATATGACGGCTTTACCATCTGGTTTACCGTAAAAATTGAAGCCTTCACCTGCTTTGACATAAGGGTCACTGCCTTCAACGAAGCGGCGGGTAGTTTCTTTGCCATTAACGACAGGCCAGCGTAATCCTCGCGTTTGATGGTAAGTGTCAAAGTCTGCTAAATCGTGTGCATGGCCGCGACCAAATTGAGCATATTCTTCGAAAATACCTTTCTGCAGGTAAAAACCAAAGTGTTCGTTTTCATCGTTATAAGCACCTTTACAATCGCTGGTAGGGAACTTATTGATTACGCCGTTAGCAAATAACACTTCATATAACGTTTTATCGGCTAGCTCAGGTTGTTTAGCGATTAATTCAGCAGGCCAGACTTCACTCACTTTAAAACGTTTAGAAAATTCAACTAACTGCCATAAATCAGACTTAGACCCTTCAGGTGTTGGAACAAGCTGATGCCAGAAATGGGTACGGCGTTCCGCGTTACCATAAGAGCCTTCTTTTTCAACCCACATTGCGGTTGGAAGAATTAAGTCTGCGGCCATTGCCGTGATAGTTGGGTAAGGATCCGAGACCACAATAAAGTTTTCTGGATTACGGAAACCTGGATAAACTTCATCATTGATATTAGGACCAGCCTGCATATTGTTAGTACACATAGTCCAATAACAGTTTAATTTACCATCTTTAAGCATACGGCTTTGCAGTACGGCATGGTATCCAGGTTTGGCTGGAATAGTGCCGGCAGGGACTTGCCAAAGTTTTTCAGTAATTTCACGATGTTTATCATTGTTCACCACCATGTCAGCAGGTAAACGATGTGAGAATGTGCCTACTTCACGAGCAGTACCACAAGCTGAAGGTTGGCCCGTCAACGAGAATGGGCTGTTGCCTGGAGTGGCTATTTTACCGGTGAGTAAGTGGATGTTATAGAGCATGTTATTTGCCCACACACCACG
The DNA here is from genome assembly GCF_010092445.1 of Shewanella sp. Arc9-LZ. NCBI lineage: Bacteria > Pseudomonadati > Pseudomonadota > Gammaproteobacteria > Alteromonadales > Shewanellaceae > Shewanella > Shewanella sp. Arc9-LZ. Next base: position 683,792 of record NZ_CP048031.1, read on the forward strand.
AGTATGCTGGTTTATACCCATGGTCCATAAGCTCATCACTTTGATGTTAGGGTCGGCGTAAGCTTTTGCCATAATTTCAAGTTTGTCAGCCGGTACGCCGCTCATTTTAGCTGCGTATTCTACAGTGTAAGTGCTAACGAATTTAGCATACTCGTCAAAGCTAATCGGTTTGGCATCACCGCTACCTGGGTTTTTAGCTTTCTTTTCCAATGGATGTTCAGGGCGCAAGCCATAACCAATGTCAGTGGTACCTAGGGCAAATTTAGTGTGCTTGCTAACAAAGTCTTTGTTTACGGCTTTGTTTTGAATAATGTAATTGGCAATATAATTTAAGATGACTAAGTCTGTTTGAGGCTTAAACACCATGGCATTATCTGCTAAGTCAAAGCTACGGTTTTCGTAAGTAGAGAGTACGTGTACGCGGGCATCTTTATGGCTTAAGCGACGGTCTGTTAAACGTGCCCATAAGATGGGATGCATTTCTGCCATGTTGGCGCCCCACAATACAAAGTGGTCAGCGGCTTCTAAGTCATCATAACAACCCATGGGTTCATCAATCCCGAAGGTACGCATGAATCCGCCAACAGCTGATGCCATACAATGGCGAGCATTAGGGTCGATATTGTTGGTCAGAAAACCTGCTTTATGAAGCTTAGATGCGGCGTAGCCTTCCCAAATGGTCCATTGACCAGAACCAAACATCCCTACAGAAGTTGGGCCTTTTTTGGCTATGCTGGCTTTCCATTTTTCGGCCATGGTATCAAAGGCAACGTCCCAACTTACTGGCGTAAAATCACCTTCTTTATCATATTTTCCATCTTTCATTCTGAGTAATGGCGAGGTTAATCGGTCCTTGCCATACATGATTTTAGATAAGAAATAACCTTTAATACAATTTAAGCCTTTGTTAACAGGGCTTTCAGGGTCGCCTTGAGTGGCAACAATTTTACCATTTCGAGTACCCACTAAAACACTACAACCTACACCGCAAAAGCGACATGGGGCTTTATCCCATTTTATTTCACTTTTACCTTCTGCAGCTTGAACGATATTAATTGGAATAGCGATACCCACGGCCGACGCTGCTGCGGCAGCGGCGTTGGCTTTTAAAAACTCGCGACGACTGATGCTCATGGTGTTCCTCACTCTTAGAATGTTGTACTTGGTACGTGATAGTCATTGGAGGTGACGTGATAGAGTGAGTCTAGACCTTACTAATAACATGGGTATACCTCAGAATGGGTATAGTGGTTAATAGTTGTGCAAGGTCACATTTTTCAGCGTGATGTAAATCTCATTTTAACAATTAGGTAAATGCTGTTTTAGAGATTGCTTGTAAAGCGTATTGTGCTTGAGATGCAGATTTTTTGCGGATTAAAAGCCCATTGGTACTCTGTTGCTAACATGGTATCAAGGAATGGGAAATTGAGATTTTGAGAGGTATGATCTTTGTAGGTAGGCCAAGGCTTGCTTATCTTCGAGAGCGCATTCCACTCGAATGGTAAACAAGCCTAGTAACCCGTAAGCTCCATATAACCTTGACCTTGGTGGCTGCCTTTAATCGTAATGGGGCCTTCCCAATATGAGGTTGATACTGGCATGTCGCTGTTGGGGTTAACGGCTTGAGTTGTGACGTCGATGGCTTCACTGTTAATGTTAATTCGCCATGCAATAGGATGATTGCCTAATGCCGTTTGTTGCCACTGAGTGGGTTGCATATCGATATCATTAGGGTTGTCTCGGCTATTAATATTGTGACCACTACCATCAGCGAACATCCTTCTAGCACTGTAAAAATGTGCTTGGTCATTTTCGCCGCGCAGTCTAAATGCCATTAACGTTGAGTTGTCGTCTAAACGCAGTGAAAACCAATCCCAACCTTGCTGGGCCTTGGTTAAAAATTGTGAACTCCATTCGCGGTCAAGCCAAGCTTTACCGCTGACTTTTTCAGTAACACCATGACGGGTAACTAGACCCGTTACATCAATAAAGGGTTGGCTGTAATAATAAGATGCCACGCTTTGGTCTGCACTTTTGCTGCTATAACCTTTATCGCCTTGTAATTGCAGAGGTTGCTGACTGTTTAGCTGTAATTGATAACTAAACTTATCACTAGCGACATTTAATGTGGCCGGAAACAGACTGTCAGACTGACTTAACCATTGCCAGTTTTGTAAATGTACTTCAAATGGTTGTGGTTTAACGCTTGCAAGTTGTGGGTGGCCTCGTGACCATTTTTCGGCCATTAAATGTTCAGTATTTGTGGTTACCGCGGCATGTGCCATGTAAAGCTGATTGGTCACCCAATTATTCGTTGTTGTCGCTTGAAGGCTTACTGGTGGTGTCATTCCGATACGAAATTGAGTCCATTGCACGCCTACATCTTCACCTGCAGCGGTGGTCAAGTTTGCGGTTAAATACCACCACTCAATTTTAAAGTCATCGTGAGCTAAGTGGTCTTGCGGAAAGAGTAAGGTTTTACCTTGAATTACTTCGCTATAACCTTCAGCAGAAGCTGACGACATACTGCTAATGGTAGACTGTTTTACTGCAACATTTTGCTGAGGAGAGCAAGCCACTAGCAATGCGCTAAGAGGAAAGACAATGACCATCAACCATTGCTTCTGCACTCTGTAGCTAACAGTTTTGAACGCGACGTTGAGTACGCTCTTGAAAGTGAAAGAGGTCATAGTGCTTCCTGTTGCAAGCTGGATATCAAGGGTTTTCTGGTTTGCCAATACAAAGGTAAACACACTGCAAGTAAACAACTGACCACAGCAATGATCACCACTTGAGCATATGCCGCCCAATCCCACACCATGGCGATGCTCCAGCCAAATGCTTGTAACGTGACTTTATGAATTAATAAATAACCCAGTAACGCGCCTGTCGGTAACGCGACCAAGCAGGTTAATAACACGATAAATAGCATTTGCACTAACACCATCATCCGTAATTGATTACGACTAACACCTAGAGCATACAAGCGGGCTAATGGTGCTTGCCTCGCTTGCGTTAGCATCATACAGGCACTGAATAAGCCAATGGCAGCTACCAGTAAGGTTAAGCTATTAAGCACTACAGTGATTGAGAATGTTTTATTAAATATGTTAATCGCTTCAGTTTTAATTCGCTGCTGGCTATACATGTAAGCAGAAGACAGATTGATTTGCTGGCTAATATTGTCTTGTAGTGGAGTAATATCACCTTGATAAGACACGGCTAGGCTAATGGGTTTGGCGGGTAATTGAGATTGCTGCCATAAGGACTGAGTAATAATCGCTTCGCCTTGGGGATTACCGTAATCGTAATAAATTCCGCCAATGTTCAAGCTAGCTTGACCAAGTTGCGATAGCTGAACTTTATCGCCTATATTGAGTTGGTATTTTATCGATAATGGTTCACTTATCATCAGGCTTTCACCTGCTGTGAATGTTGTCCAAAAGTCATCGGCTGTGGTTTTAAATACAGTTGTTTCGGTTAAAGACAAATGGTCACGACTGACAAGGTGGATAGCAACCTGTGTTTGCGGCGTTTCAATTCGATTAAGGTTGCTGTCGACAGTCCATTGCTCATAAATCGCTTCAACCTTGGGATCTTGTTCCAATAATATCGTTAATGTATCGATTTGGTTCGGATTGGGTCTAATGTATAAATCTGCATGCAAACGGGCATCGAGCCATTTTTTTAAGGTAATTTCAAAACTGCCCACTAAGGTGTTCATGGCAATATTGGCGCACAGAGCTAGCAGCATTGCCATCATCGCCAGCGCGAGAGGAGCAATAATCTCTTTGGTTTCGGCAATCACGTATTGCCACAGTCCTTTAGGCATAAATGGACTGAGTAAGTTAACTCCCCAATGTAAAAATTGAGGTAACAATAACGGAATCGCAACCGAGAGAATACCCAGTAATACTAGGCTATGGCGATACTGTTCGGTAAAGGCGAAGGCGATAGTACACACTAAGATTAGCAATGCTGCGATGATAAATTGTCGCCAATGAATAATGCCGAATTGTTGGCTTTGTGGTTGTTTTTGAGCCCCTTGCGCAAGTGGGGTGTTAATCAGGTTTATCAGCATGGGAATACAAGCAGCAAATGCCGCTGACAAGGTTAATATGAGTGCTTGTGCAAACCATTGCCATTGCCAGTTTCCGGGTAATAATTTGGCGCCATAAAGCTGTTCAAGAGTGATGGCGACCATAGGTTGTAGCCATTGCGATAATTGCAGTCCGACAATAAAACCTAATACACAGCCAATAAACACTAAACAGACTATTTCAATGCTTAGGGCAAGCATGATGGTGCGCCTATCGAGCCCTTGCTGCATGATTTGCACCAGCAATTTTTGACGCTTCATTAAGCTATAACGAACCCCGTTGTAGGCAATAAATAAGCCGACAACAAAGGCCAACATGCTCATGGCATCAAGATTAAGATGAAAGCTGGCAGTGAGGGCGGTAAGCGATTCGCCTTCACTCGTTTGGGTGGTGAAATTTAGCTTACTGGTATCAATACCTGCTTGGGTTAGGGTGTTCGTTAATCGAGCTATCAATTGCTCATCTGTTTCTGATTCGTTTGGGTCTGAGATATTTGCATTTGAAGAGGGTGAATCAAATACGGCAACGTAACTTAACTTACCCTGCATATTCAGCAAGGGCTGAGCGAGTGAGATATCGGCCAAAATTGCCGAACCAAGCCCCCACGAATCATCAATGGCAACGAGTTCAACAGCAGTGTCGTTCAGTATTATGCGGTCAGTGTTGTTGGTCACTTTATTCATACGTTCGCGCTGGCTTGCCGACATTAGCACTTTGGGTTTGCCTGCCAGTAATTCTGCTAGCGGAATATGCGTCGCTGTTATCGATGAGCTAGCACCTGATTTTTGCTGTTGCATGTTGCTGGTCATAGCGGCAACTACATCACTACTATTAACCCGCCATAATCGGCCTTGTTCATCGGTTGCGATGCCTTCAATGCTGGCAATGGTATTGAATCCTGCATTGGCTAATGCAAAATAAACTGCCTCATCAATACTGCTTTCTGTACGGTGGCTAATCGATAAGCGAGCTTGTTGGCTCATTAGTTCGGATACATTGCCATAGCTTTGTTTGGCGTTTTCGTTGGTGGCGTATACGCCAATCAGTAACGTTACCGCGAGCATGATGCCCAGTAAAATAGCACTGGCTTGCAGGGGGGCATGACGATAATGGCTGGCAAACAGGTGCAAGCATAACCTTAAGCGCTTAATTGAGAATAAGTATGATGAAGAGTTAGTTGTCATGGGCTTAACCTTGCAACGTCATGTCAGCAGGGTTAATCACAATCTGCTGATTTTCGACGTGCCAGCGATGCTGCATAAATGCGGCACATTGTTCGCTGTGAGTCACCATTAAAATACAACAGTTGGCTTGTTGAGCGAGTTCGGTAAGTAGTTGCATGACTTGTAATCCGGCGTGTTGATCAAGATTACCTGTCGGTTCGTCGGCTAATATGAGTTGTGGTTTGTGAGCTAATGCCCGCGCGATAGCCACTCGCTGTTGTTGCCCACCGGATAAGTTTTCAACGTTGCGGTCTAACAATGGCGTTAATCCTAGCTGGTGGCAAAGTTCATCACACCAAGGGCTCCATGCTAACTGATTTAGCGCCAGTGAAAATTGAATGTTGTCGCGCACATTTAATGGTGTGAGTAAGTTAAATTGTTGGAATATAACCCCGAGCGACTGACGTCGATATTGGCTCCATTGCTTATCTTGCCACTTTGTCACCGATCGCATGTTATCAGCCTGACGGATTAACATGTCACCGTTGTCTATGGTTTCAAAGCCACCAATGATATTCAGTAAGGTACTTTTACCGCTGCCGCTAGGCCCGGTTAATGCGATAGTTTGACCTTGCTGCAAAGTCAGGTTGACGTGATTAAGCACCGAATGAAATGACTCGCCATCGCGGAACCCTTTACTAATATTTTCTAAGGTGACGATAGTAGTCATAGTCGCTCCATAACGAATTAGCTTAATTGAAGTTCTGAATAAACAGAGTAATATTATCAATAATATACGTGATATAGATCATTAATGTTCAAAAAATAAAAAAGCGAGCCAATGGCTCGCTTAATGAAGATACAACATCAATTAATTAAGCATCTGCTAAAGAATATGGCAACTCGATAATAGTTAGCTGTGAGCTTTCATCTCCGGTAATACGAAGTTGAGCGTTGTTTTCGGTATCATTTGGCAACACCGCGGTAAGCAGTACCTTGTCACCATATTGGACGCATTCAATGATATTGCCACCACGACGGAAGCCGCCTTCAAGGGCAATTTCTAATTGAGTGTCAGTGCTGATGGTTTGCTTGGTAGTACCAGACAAAATATACAATGCACGTTTATTGCCACCGCGATATTTCATCCTGGCAATGGTTTCCTGGCCCATGTAACAGCCTTTGGTAAAGCTAATGCCATTAATGGCTTGCAGGTTGCACATTTGCGCAACGTACTGGCCGGAATGAGCGGCATCTATGTTTGGATAACCGGCTTTAATTTCCAATGCTTGCCATGCACTTGCAGCAAACAATGTTTGTCCCGATTGGCTGATAATGGTTTGTGCTGCTGCATTGTTAATAATGGCAATAAAACGTTCACCATCACGAATAATCACACCTTGCTCAACAAGGTTAAGTGGTTGCGATACATCGCCAAAATGTTCAGTTGCAAAGGCTTGTGCTTTTGGGCCAGCAATACCCATTATTTGATAATCATTGCTGACATCGGCGAGTTCGGCTTTACTGAATACAGCGTATTTTTGTAACTGAGGTAAATCCAAGCTTAAAGTACTTTTTGGCAGTAACATGAATAAGCTATCGCCGATTGAAAACCCACGGAAACTGGCGAGCATTTTACCTTTAGGGTCGCAATGAGCACCCCATTTCCACTCGTTTGTGCCAAGGGAGGTAATATCTGTGGTGACTTGGCCATGAATGAAACTGCGCCCTTGCTCACCAGTGATTTCGATTAACCCCATATGCGTCAAACTTGATAACATTAATTCAGGAGACGTGGCGATAAAATCCCAATCTGGTTGGTTTACTGAAATGGTCATAACTATCCCTAACGTGTGAATAAGACGGTATGGTTGGAGTGTAACGGATTAATAGAATGCTCAACAGGGGGCTATGGTTTTAAAGCCAATAAAAAAGCTACCTTGTGCACAAGGTAGCTTTTTTAGGAAGACAATTAACTCAAGTTAATTGCTTATAAAAGTCAGTTTAAAACAATACCCGCGCACGGATAGTGCCTTCAATAGATTTTAATTCAACCAATGCTTCTTCAGCTTGATCAGAATCGACTTCCATTACCACGTAACCAATTTCAGCAGTGGTTTGTAAGTACTGAGCAGCAATGTTAATGCCTTTTTCAGAAAACGCTTGGTTAATTTTAATCAATACACCAGGACGGTTTTGATGAATGTGCAATAAGCGTGAGGTACCGCTATGTTGCGCTAAAGACACTTCAGGGAAATTGACCGCAGACAGGGTAGAACCGTTATCTGAGTATTTCACCAGTTTGCCAGCCACTTCTACGCCGATATTTTCCTGTGCTTCAGCAGTACTACCACCAATATGCGGTGTGAGTAATACATTGTCTAAGCCACGCAGTGGAGAGATGAATTCATCATCATTCGACTTAGGTTCTACCGGGAATACGTCAATCGCAGCACCCGCAAGATGTTCTGACTTCAGGGCATCGGCTAAGTCTTCGATATCAACAACAGTTCCGCGAGAGGCATTGATAAAGAAACTGCCTTGACGCATTTGAGCAAATTCAGCTTTAGCGAACATGTCTTTAGTTTGCGGTGTTTCTGGTACATGCAGGCTAACAACGTCTGCTTGGGCCAATAACTTGTCCATAGAGTGAACTTGAGAGGCATTGCCTAACGGTAACTTATCTTCAATATCAAAGAAAATCACTCTCATGCCCAAGGTTTCAGCCAAAATACCCAGTTGAGTACCAATATGGCCATAACCAATCACACCTAAGGTTTTACCACGGACTTCAACACTGCCATTAGCACTCTTCAACCAACCGCCACGATGTGACATGGCATTGCGCTGTGGAATGCCACGCATCAGCATGATGATTTCACCAATCACCAATTCAGCAACACTGCGGGTGTTGGAGAAAGGGGCGTTGAAAACAGGAATACCCAGTTTCTCGGCCGTGGCTAAATCGACTTGGTTGGTGCCAATACAAAAACAACCAATCGCAACCAACTTTTCTGCACGGTGCAATACTTCCGCAGTAAGCTGGGTGCGGGAGCGTAATCCAACAAAGTGAGCATCTTTAATTGATGCAATCAAAGCCTCTTCGCCTAACGAGGCTTTATGGTATTCAATGTTGGTATAACCTGCACGTTCTAGTACATCGACCGCAGTTTGGTGGACGCCCTCCAACAGCAGGATTTTGATCTTATCCTTGTCAAGCGAGTGTTTCGCCATGATATGGGTACCCTCTTATCATTAAATGGTGCTTAAGCTAATGGTTATACTAATGCTTATACTAATAGTTATGATATAAATGCGGACTTCCGGCGCATTATCAAAGTAGCACTTTTTTAAGCGCTTGTAGAGGGCTAGATGGCTAAAGTTTATATTCTAATTTGAGAACAATATCTCATGGAGAGAATTAAGATGAAGAGTAAGGTTATATGGATAGGGATTTATCTATTAGTACTGTTGTGGTCAGTTAGCGCACCTAAAGATATGTTCACTTGGTGGTTAGAAGCTATACCTGCGTTAATCGCATTACCTATTTTATTTTTTAGTCGTAAAAGCTTTCCTCTGACTACGTTAGCTTATGCACTTATTTTAGTGCATTGCTGTGTGTTATTTGTCGGTGCACGTTATACCTATGCTGAAGTGCCGTTATTTGACTGGCTAGCGCAAGTGATGGGCGGCGAGCGCAATAATTACGATAAAGTCGGCCATTTTGCTCAGGGTTTTATTCCGGTAATATTAGCTCGCGAAATATTTATTCGTAAACATGTCATGCAAATAGGTGCTTGGTGTCAGTTTTTAGCAGTATGTTTTGTGTTGGCGTTTTCAGCTTTTTACGAATTAGTTGAATGGTGGGTTGCCATTGCTACCGGTGAAAATGCCGAGGCATTTTTAGGCACTCAAGGATATGTTTGGGATACTCAATCTGACATGTTTCTAGCATTAATTGGTGGGGTATGTGGCTTACTGTTGTTATCGTCTCTTCATAATAAACAAATAGCGACCAAAATGGCGCTTAACCAGCAGTCTTTATCATAAGGCTCACTTAACTTATTTAGTTAGCTTATTTTGTCATAAAATGAGTAAATTTGGCTGCTAGCATTGATGAGAGATTGATGATGTTGAGCGAATTGAAAGTATGAGCTTATCAGTCTTGGGTTAGTGATAAAGTCTACGCAAAGTCAGTCAAATTTACTATTCATACTTTAGACTTACATAATAGTCATATCAACTAACAAATTTTTACTATGCTTGCTGTATAGGAAGGTTTTTTATTATAAGAATCGTGATTGATAATGACCGACTTAACCTAATAGCCACTTTTTTGGTGAGTCGATTTATCTCGTAACGCGATTAACGAATGAAGAAAGAACATGCTCTAATATAACGACAAAAAGTAAACTATCTGCTCAGCCTAGTTTTGAAGGCTAGTAAACGTATTTCATTTACGTATAGTATATAGCCTCAGGATGTGCTCAAGGTATGTTGAGCAATAATGTACTTTTCAGGGAGAAGAGTGATGAGTTCAAATATTGATGAGTTGGTGTTTTTGCACCAAATCGCAGCACCTTGCCATTTAGCTATTTTGGCAGAATCTATCGGGTTGAAAACTCGAATTGTAAAACATGCGGCTGAGCTTGAGTTAGAAAAAAAATCCAACAACTTTTATCTTGTTTCACAAAAAGGTGCGGCCTTAGACAGTAAGGGCATCCCGTTACTGGTATCGCGTTTAGTGGAGCATGTCCCTGTAGCATTGTACCAAGTTGAACGTGGATCACTTGATCAAGAGTCAGCATTACTCTTAGGCGTACGGGGTTTGTTATACAGTGATCAACGCATGGACTTAATGCTGACGGGTCTGCGTAAAATGGTTTCTGATGAATTGTGGTACGACCGTCCACTGATCAGTAAGATTTTTAGACGTTTAGTTCAGCAACTCGATACCAACGTTGAAATCCCTGCCGATACCGTGGCCATCCTCCAAAGATTAACCAGTCGAGAAAGAACCATTATTCAGCTTGTTTCTAGCGGTGCGCGTAATAAAGAAATTGCCCAGCGCTTGTGTATTAGTGAACATACTGTAAAAGCGCATATCTCATCTATTTTCCGTAAAACGGAGTCTCGTAACCGAGTTGAGTTATTGCGTTGGGCACAGACCTACCAAAGCCATTGCGAATTAGTGAGTTAACGTACATATAGATTTAGTGAATAACTATAAAAGGAGCTTAGGCTCCTTTTTAATGGGTTAATGTTATTGATCGCGTTTTTCTTTCAAAAAGGTAAGCTAATCAGTACACTGAGTTTTCTAATAATAATAATGATGGATATTAAGAATGAGTATTTGGTTTAACATTGTCACTTTAGAAGATTGTGCTCGTTTAGATGCAGGGATGCAGGGAAAGGGCACCTTAATGCAAACATTGGGCATTAAAATTACTGAAATCGGCGACGATTATATGGTTGCCACAATGCCAGCTAATCCAGCCGTACATAATCCATTAGGGATTGTTCATGGTGGTGCGAACGTCGCACTAGCAGAAACAGTAGCCAGTTATGCCGCCAACTTTGTGGTCGACTTTACCCGTTATTATTGTGTCGGCCAAGAAATCAACGCCAATCATTTGAAAGCATCACGTAATGGTGAATTAACGGCAACGGCTAAACCTGTGCATTTAGGTAAACGCAGTTCGGTTTGGGAAGTCCTTATTCGTAACAGTGCGGGTGAACTTTGTTGTATTTCACGAATGACGGCTGCGGTTGTAGAGCGATAAGCTATTATAGATACTAGAATTCTAGTAATAAATAGGCCTTATAATCAGCGATAGACCAACGTTTTAATTTTGTTGATTCGGTATTATGCATATAAGGCGTTTTGCTTGTTTGAATGTAAAAACAGATGCGTTAAGCAATAACGTTTTTCACTGACTCACGTTAGCTTAATGTTGTTACTCGCTTGCATTGGTGTAGGCATATTAATATAAGGAAAATCCATGGACAGTATTAACATCTGGGAATGGGTAGGATATTTAGCCTCTGTCGTTGTGGCTATTTCGCTGATGATGTCAGACATTAAAAAACTACGCTGGTGGAACTTAATTGGTGCAGGGTTGTTTGTGGCTTATGGCCTCGCGATTGATGCGATCCCTGTGGCGCTGGTTAACTTTTTTATTGTATTAATTGATCTCTATTATTTAGTGAAGTTATACCGTGAGCCTACTCCACCCACTGAATAGTCACATTGTGTCTCGATAAAGCCAAATAATCAGTTTGGCTTTTTTATTGCCTGCATTTTAGTTTTAATCTGTTTTTCCTATCCTTAATAAATTACATAATCGTTTTTTTAGTTTGCAATAATCTATTTTAATCGTTTTATGTAATTATGAAGTGCTTCTATTATGTGTCCATCGAATGATGAGTTGAGTGAGGAAAATCATCATGGCAACAGTTTATGACTTAATTGAGCAGTGGTTAGTAGACCGCACATAGGAGCAAAAAAATGAATCAAGGTAATTATTTAACCAGCCAAAATGGCGCCCCGGTAGCAGATGATCAAAATTCAATCTCGGCTGGTGAACGTGGTCCACTGCTTTTACAAGATTGGCATTTAATAGAGAAGCTGGCTCATTTTAACCGTGAACGTATTCCTGAGCGTGTGGTACATGCTAAAGGGACTGGTGTATATGGGACGTTTACATTAACTAAAGATTTAAGTGAATTTACCATAGCGGATCATTTTAATGGTGTCGGCAAGCAGACTGAAACATTTATGCGCTTCTCTACGGTAGGCGGAGAAATGGGGTCAGCAGATGCAGAGCGTGATCCACGCGGTTTTGGACTACGTTTTTATACTGCTCGTGGTAACCACGATATTGTCGGTAATAATACCCCGACATTCTTTATTCGTGACGGTATTAAATTCCCTGACTTTATTCACACTCAGAAACGTCACCCACAAACTAATTTAAAAGATCCCCAAGCAATGTGGGACTTTTGGGCGCTCAATCCAGAGTCGATGCATCAGGTGACCATATTAATGTCAGACCGTGGTATTCCGGCTAACTACAGACAAATGCATGGTTATGGTTCGCACACGTTCTCGTTTTGGAATGCTAAGGGTGAACGTTTTTGGGTTAAGTTCCACTTTAAATCACAGCAAGGCGTGGTAAATTTAACCGGCGAACAAGCAGATATACTAAAAGGGATAGATCCTGATTCATCACAACGCGACATGGTGGCAGCAATTAATGATGCTAACTTCCCGCGTTGGACTGTGAATGTGCAAATTATGCCAGAAGCTGATGCCAATACTTACGCCATTAATCCATTTGATTTGACTAAAGTATGGCCGCACAGTGATTATCCGTTGATTGAAGTGGGTGAACTTGAGCTAAACCGTTTACCACAAAACTACTTTGCTGAAGTTGAACAAGTGGCATTAGCACCAAGTAACTTAGTGCCAGGAGTGGGGGCGTCGCCAGACAAAATGCTGCAAGCCCGTTTGTTTTCATATGCAGATGCGCAGCGCTACCGTATAGGGACTAATTACAATCAATTACCCGTTAACTGTCCGCATGCCGCTAAAGCCAACCATCATCAACGTGCTGGTGCTATGGCAGGAACACAGTGTCCTTATCAAGGTAGCCAAACCGGTGGTGATGCCAGTGTTAATTATGGTCCTAACAGTGTTGCACCACTCACTGAAAATGCAAGTTTTGAAGAACCACCGTTACGTTTAGAAGGAGAGGCTGCACGCTTTAGTCGTTATAACCAAGATGACTTTACCCAAGCGGGTAATCTATATCGTATCTTCAGTGAAGCAGAGAAAAATCGTTTAGTGGAAACGATTGCGGGCACACTCAGTCAAACAACCTTAGATGTGCAACAAAAAATGGTCGATCATTTTACTAAAGCGGATGTTGATTACGGTCAACGTGTTAAGCAGGCTTTGGCAAAGTAACCTGTATTTTACCAAAGAATAAGCGACGATTAAGGTCTTAACGCTAACAGATTAGTTGTTTAGTAAAACAGGAAGATAATCATTATCTTCCTGTTTTACTATTCATCACTAATATATGTGGGCGTGTAACCAATTATGGGGAATATGCACGCTTACCAGTAAATAGGGACTTTTAAGGCACTTTTTCGCGAATGCTCCATGGCAAACAATAAACTGGTTTCTTTATTATCTAACCAAGCTTCAATATTAAGCTGATGCTGTGCACTCAAATGCCTTAATATTTTATATGCAGATAACGTACTAATGCCTAACGCTAAGTCTTGCCATGGTGCCCGAAAAGCCTCGCGCTTTTTAGCGGGATACATTTCTCCATAAGCAAACCCAACTAAGATACTTTCATCCAAAGCATCAGCAACGTGTTGGTAATCAATACTGTTCATTTCAGCGGTTATCGGCATTGATTTTCCAATACGTTTCCATGAGGCTTGCTGTAGCTGGTTGGCAAATAAACCTAATTCGGGATAATGACGGCTTTCATTTTTGCCGCTTTCAGCGGTTAATAGCAAATCGACCAATGCCAATTGTAATTGACCATACTCAGGATGTTGCCATATTGAGCCTAATTGAGTTGATATCGACATTGAGTCGATATAGTTTTCTAGTTGTAGGCAAACAAGGGTTTTATTGTTGATGTTGGCAAGTGGTTTAGCATCGTCTTGTAATAATAAACAACAACTTTGCAGTGGGCTAACAAATGCCAGAGCCTGCTCAAGATGATCGAATAATGGGCTGGTGTGCTGATCTAATAAACCAAATTGATTTAAGGTGAGCCTGAGTAAGCGCACACAGCGGCGTAATTCGCCCCACAAGGCTGATTGTTGATGAACATCACCAGTTGGCAGCGTTAATATATTCTCAATCAATTGCCAGCGCTCAAGACCTGTTTCTAATAATGTGCTCAAGGCTTGCTGCATATTATTGTTTTTTGGTAATGAGACATAATCAATATGCTCAATGGTGAACGGCTTTGATTTGCCTGCAAGTTGATAACCGCGTTGAGCTTTACTGGCTTTACCTAAGCGAAATGGTACTGACTTAGCGACTTCTGTTGCGAGTATTAATAATGCAGACGTCTCTCCTGCGAGTAATTCAAATTCGAGTTCGCATATAGGGTCAACTTTATCATCAGCAATTATTTCACCTACATCTAGTGCAACCTCAACAAGGCTATCATTAAGGTATATATGCCAAGTTTGACGCTCAAAGTTGGTTTCAAAAATACATTTTAGCGATGTTGACACCTTGTCGAGATCATTTCCCTCTGGCCAAATTTCTTTTGGGAAACGTGACAAGATCGGTGTTTTTTGATCAATGCTGACATTATATTCAGGACGGGAATGGATCCCTCCTACGACCCTGCCTGCTGTTTTTATGGTCTGTTCGAGTTGATTGTCAAAACCTCTTACGCGTAAGCCCATATCCCAACGACGCAGTTGTAAGTCGTCGGTATCGAAATATCCGTTGGTGAGTTTTTTCTGCCCTTGAGGGCTTGAATTAGGGTAGTCATTCAATATATTTTTTAACAAATCATGATGTTGTGATTGAATGAATAGTTTTAACTCTATTTCTGCGTCCATTGACTTTATGTTTGCCTTGTCATCAAATATTCACTAATGCGTCACATTATCTTCATAATGTCATATTGTTGTAATAAAAATCTCTTAGGATAGCATTGCTCGCATCATATATACTGAGCAACGATAACAGAGAAACTGTCGTACGAAATTAAAAAACACAGTTTCATTATGCGGACGCTTGGGTTAACATGCGCCCGCTTTTTCCAAACTGGAATTTATTAAATAGGTAAACGGCAATGCCAGTAAACTCTATTTTAGGTGTGTTTGCAAAATCACCTCTTAAGCCTTTAGAACTACATATCGACAAAGTACATGAGTGTGCATCACTTCTTGTTCCTTTCTTTGACGCAACCAACTCAGGCGACTGGGATGAAGCGATAAAGATCCGCAAACAAATTAGTTTGCTTGAAAAAGAAGCGGACTCACTCAAGCGTGAAATTCGCCTGACTCTTCCTGGTGGATTATTTATGCCTGTTGAGCGAACTGACTTGCTTGAGTTATTAACTCAACAGGACAAAATCGCTAACAAGGCAAAAGATATCTCTGGCCGTATTATTGGCCGTCAGTTAGTCCTTCCTCAGCCTATGCAAGATGCCTTTGGTGCTTATCTAAAACGTTGTTTAGATGCCGTATCACTTGCGAAACGGGCTATTAACGAACTCGATGATTTACTCGAAACCGGTTTCCGTGGTCGTGAAGTTGAGTTAGTTGCCAAAATGATTAATGAATTAGATCTTATCGAAGAAGATTCTGATGATTTACAAATTCAAGTGCGTCGTCAGTTGTATGCATTAGAATCTGAATTGAATCCGATTGATGTGATGTTCACGTACAAAATTATCGAATGGGTTGGAGGTTTAGCAGATATTGCTGAGCGTGTCGGTTCCCGCCTAGAGCTAATGCTAGCTCGTAACTAATCACAAAGGTTATCAAGGAAACAACATGGTTGATGTATTAGTCACCAACGGCCCTATGCTCATTATGATAGCGGCTGCATTTGGATTTTTGATGGCATGGGGCATTGGTGCAAACGACGTAGCCAATGCAATGGGAACCTCTGTAGGTTCTAATGCCATTACCATTAAACAAGCGATTATTATTGCAATGATCTTTGAATTCGCCGGTGCTTTTTTAGCTGGTGGTGAAGTCACGAGTACAATTCGTAAAGGTATTATCGACGCGAGTTACTTTACTGATGTCCCAGAATTGTTGGTATATGGCATGATTGCCTCATTACTTGCTGCGGGTATTTGGTTAGTTGTAGCGTCAGCGTTAGGCTGGCCAGTTTCGACAACGCATTCAATTATTGGCGCTATTGTTGGCTTTGCCGCAGTGGGTGTCAGTGCAGATGCAGTTGAATGGGGTAAGGTTGGCGGTATTGTAGGCTCTTGGGTAGTGACACCTGCTATTTCGGGTTTTATTGCTTATATCATTTTCCAAAGTGTGCAAAAGCTGATTTTTAATACCGATGATCCATTAGCAAGTGCTAAGCGTTATGTGCCTTTCTACATGGCATTGGCCGGTTTTGTGATGTCACTTGTGACCATTACTAAAGGCTTATCACATGTAGGCATAAACTTTTCAACAGTTGAAGCATATGCATTAGCAGCTGTGGTTGCAGCCGTAGTCGGTCTTGCAGGTAAAATTGCTATTAGTCGTTTAAAAATGAGCGATAAAGCCGATCTAAAAACCCAGTATGGGAATGTTGAAAAAGTATTTGCCATATTAATGGTTGTGACTGCATGTTGTATGGCATTTGCCCATGGCTCAAACGACGTTGCTAATGCGATTGGTCCTTTAGCTGCTGTGGTTTCTGTCGTAGAAAGCGGCGGTATTATTGGTGCTAAAGCGGTTCTAGCATGGTGGATTTTACCACTTGGTGCTGTTGGTATTGTTATGGGCTTGGCCATTTTTGGACAGCGTGTGATGCAAACCATTGGTAAAAACATTACGCATTTAACCCCAAGTCGTGGTTTTGCTGCTGAATTAGCTGCCGCATCGACTGTGGTTATTGCTTCTGGTACTGGTTTACCTATTTCAACAACGCAAACGTTAGTGGGTGCTGTGTTGGGTGTGGGCATGGCGCGTGGTATTGCAGCAATTAATATTGGTGTAGTACGTAACATTGTTGTGTCTTGGGTTATTACTCTGCCAGCCGGTGCTGCACTGTCTATTTTGTTCTTCTTCATTATCAAGAACATCTTTAGTTAATTTGACTAAGACGCAATGAAGTATTAGCAGAAATGTGAACGCTGAATGTATTTAAGAAGGAAGTCATATGACTTCCTTCTTGCATTCAGAGCATTTAATAAATAGCATGACAATAAGTTTTCTGAGTTTGGATAAATACCGTGTTAAGAGTACTTTCAATCCTTATATTTTTACTTGCGCCAAGTGGCGTATTTGCAGCCCAAGCACCAACGCGATTTATTTCTGATGATGTGTTCACCTATATCCACGGTGGACCGGGTAAAGAGTTTCGTATTATCGGTAGTGTTGAAGCGGGTCAGCCGATCACTTTATTGGATAATACCGAAGGTGATTTTACTCAAATCATTGATCATAAAGGTCGTGAAGGCTGGGTATTAACCAGTTTAGTTTCAGATCAGCCTAGTTTTCGTGAGCGTTTTCCTGAAATGGAAGCACAATTAAAACAGGCTAATGAGCAATTAAATAACATTACGCAAAATACTGACAATACTGAAGAATCTTTAACACTGTCTAACGAAAAAGTGTCTGAGTTAAAAGCCGCTCTTACCAAAGCGATTAAAGAACGAGATGATGCTAAGTCAAAAGTACAGCAAGCCGCGGATAACCAACGTTATGAAATGTGGCAGCAAGGTGGGTTAATTGCAGGTATTGGTGCGTTGATTGGTATTGTATTGGTGTATTTACCTCGTCCACAACGTCGTAAGAAAAGCCGTTGGATGTAACATCTCCAATAACGATGAGATTTTCGCGGATAAAGTGATACGACTAATGTCTCTCATTTGATTGTATAAAGGCCAACTATTCAAACGTTGGCCTTTTTTTTAATCTTTTTATTGATGAAATATATTCATATTCCATGTTGGTGTAATTATTAAAAAAGTTACTAATTAACATTAACTTAAACGTTTATTTTTGTTGTGACGTTAATTAACTAGCACATTGTTTCTGTCTGTTTCAGTGACCAAAATCAAACAATTATTAGCAAGTTTTCAACTTGAGTGTCCAAGTTCACATTTTGAATGTATAATCGCCGAAAATCAGATCGTACATTGTATACAAAATAAAATATTCGTGAATACAGTGTCCATTCAACAACGATAATAACCATCCTTAACCTGACCTAGATGGAAGCGAATACTATGTTCAAAGCGAGTGAAGTACTGGACGGCCGCTATGACAATGCCACTCTTGAGGAACTGTTTACTGCAGTGACCAACAACTACATTGTCGATGAAGAGCAATACCTGTCTGAATTAATTAAGCTTGTGCCTTCGTCTGAACAAGACATTGAGCAAGTGACTCGTCGTGCCCATGAGCTCGTGAGCAAAGTTCGTCAGTTTGAGAAAAAAGGTCTGATGGTTGGTATTGATGCATTTTTGCAACAATACAGCTTAGAAACGAAAGAAGGCATTATTTTAATGTGTTTGGCTGAAGCCTTGCTGCGTATTCCTGATGCTGAAACCGCTGATGCACTAATTAAAGATAAATTGTCTGGTGCCAAGTGGGATGAACACCTAAATATGAGTGGTTCATTGCTGGTTAATGCCTCAACGTGGGGGTTAATGTTAACCGGTAAACTGGTTAAGTTAGATCGTAATACTGACGGTTCGCCAAGCAATATACTTAAACGTCTGGTTAATCGTGTCGGTGAGCCGATGATCCGTCAAGCTATGTTAGCGGCGATGAAGATCATGGGTAAGCAATTTGTGTTAGGTCAGGACGTTAAAGAAGCGCTTAAAAATAGCGAAGCTAAACGTAAGTTAGGTTATACCCATAGCTATGACATGTTAGGTGAAGCAGCATTAACCGCCAATGATGCGCAAAAGTATTTTAACGATTACAGCAATGCTATTCGCGATTTAGGCGCGCAGCAATATGAAGAGTCTGACTCACCAAGACCGACTATTTCGATCAAATTATCTGCATTACACCCTCGTTATGAAGTCGCTAACGAAGATCGTGTATTAAGCGAATTATACGACACGGTTATTAAACTTATTATACAAGCGCGTGAACTCGATATTGGTATTTCTATCGATGCTGAAGAAGTTGACCGTCTTGAATTGTCATTGAAGTTATTTAAGCAGCTTTATCAATCAGAAGCTGCTAAAGGCTGGGGTTTGTTAGGTATTGTAGTACAAGCTTATTCTAAGCGTTGTTTACCCGTTTTGTGTTGGTTGACGCGTCTTGCTAAAGATCAAGGCGATGAAATTCCGCTGCGTTTAGTCAAAGGTGCTTATTGGGACAGCGAGCTAAAATGGGCGCAACAAGCAGGCGAAGCTGGCTACCCACTTTATACCCGTAAAGCCGGCACGGATGTGTCTTATTTAGCGTGTGCGCGTTATTTATTGTCTGATGCCACCCGTGGTGCTATTTATCCCCAGTTTGCTACCCACAACGCGCAAACCGTTGCTAGTATTGATGCGATGGCCGCTGATCGTTTATATGAATTCCAACGTTTGCACGGTATGGGCCAAGAGCTTTACGACACCATGCTTGCAGAAAGCGGTGCTAAAGCGGTACGTATCTATGCACCCATTGGCGCGCATAAAGACTTACTGCCGTATTTAGTTCGTCGCTTACTGGAAAACGGAGCCAATACCTCATTCGTACATAAACTGGTTGACCCTAATACCCCAATAGAAAGCTTAGTGGTTCATCCATTGGTGACGCTATTGGGTTACAAGTCGTTAGCGAATCAAAAAATTGTTAAGCCTGCTGATATTTTCGGTGCAGAACGTAAGAACTCTAAAGGATTAAACATGAACATTATTTCTGAGTCAGAGCCATTTTTTGCTGCACTGGACAAATATAGCGATACTCAATGGACAGCAGGTCCATTGGTAAACGGTAAAACCTTAACGGGTGAAGTGCAAACCGTTGTTAGCCCATACGATACTTCATTAACGGTAGGTAAAGTGGCTTTTGCTGATGCTAACGCAATTGAACAAGCCATTGCTGGTGCAGATGCTGCTTTTGGTGGTTGGGCACGTACACCTGTTGAAACTCGTGCTAATGCACTACAGAAATTAGCTGATTTATTGGAAGAAAACCGTGAAGAGCTGATTGTATTATGTACTCGTGAAGCGGGTAAGAGTATTCAAGATGGTATTGATGAAGTTCGCGAAGCAGTAGATTTTTGTCGTTATTACGCCGTACAAGCTAAGAAGATGATGGCTCAGCCTGAATTGCTTCCTGGCCCAACAGGCGAGTTAAACGAGCTGTTTCTACAAGGTCGCGGAATTTTTGTGTGTATTAGCCCATGGAACTTCCCGTTGGCGATTTTCCTTGGTCAAGTTTCTGCAGCACTTGCTGCGGGTAACACGGTTATTGCCAAGCCTGCAGAGCAAACCTGTTTGATCGGTTATCGTGCTGTGCAACTTGCGCATGAAGCCGGTATTCCTACCGACGTATTGCAGTTTTTACCAGGTACTGGCGCAGTTGTTGGTTCTGCAATCACTGCAGATGAACGTATTGGCGGTGTGTGTTTTACCGGCTCGACTGGTACTGCTAAATTAATTAACCGCACCTTGGCAAACCGTGATGGTGCAATTATTCCATTAATTGCTGAAACCGGTGGTCAAAATGCCATGGTGGTTGACTCAACATCACAACCCGAGCAAGTGGTAAATGACGTGGTGTCTTCATCGTTCACCAGTGCTGGCCAGCGTTGTTCGGCATTGCGAGTCTTATTTTTACAAGAAGATATTGCAGATCGCGTAATTGAAGTCATGAAAGGCGCCATGGAGCAATTAGTGATTGGCAACCCAAGTTCAGTGAAAACCGATGTGGGTCCCGTGATTGATGCTACTGCTAAAGCTAACTTGAATGCCCACATTGATCATATCAGCCAGGTCGGCAAGTTAATTAATAAACTTGAATTACCTGCGGGTACTGAAAATGGCCATTTTGTAGCACCTACAGCCGTTGAAATTAGTTCAATTAAGCTACTCGAAAAAGAGCATTTCGGACCTATTTTGCATGTTATCCGTTATAAAGCGGCAGATTTGGCAAAAGTGGTTGATGAAATCAACAGTACAGGGTTTGGGTTAACCTTAGGTATTCACAGCCGTAATGAAGGTCATGCGCTTAGCCTAGCAGACAAGGTTAACGTGGGTAACGTATACATTAACCGTAACCAAATTGGTGCAGTTGTAGGTGTACAACCATTTGGTGGCCAAGGATTATCGGGTACAGGTCCTAAAGCGGGTGGCCCACACTACTTAACTCGTTTTGTGACTGAAAAGACTCGTACCAATAACATTACCGCTATTGGTGGCAATGCGACGTTATTGTCACTAGGCGATGCTGAAGAATAAACCTGAAGTAGTTGCATTAAGCCCACTTTTTAGTGGGCTTTTTGTTATCTCGAGTTTAGGTTATGTGACCCTAATGGGTATAAGGCTATTTAATTATGAGGCAAATTAATGATGACTTTGGATATCATTGCGTTGTAAGCCACGACTGACATTTTTACACAGTTTTCCAAAGCGGCTGATATCGCCAAGTGAAGGTATAACGCCCTGGACAATGGCTGCGTCCCAGTAATTAACTTCAGCATCAACCAAATCGAGTAACTTTTTAGGGCAGCCAACACAGTTGTTGTTGGGGCCACAGCTAAATATACCGGGTTGATCAAATGGTAAGGTATTTTTTACTTGCTCAAGGAGTCGCTTCATTGCACTCACTCTGTCTGGTTTACGTTCCATAGCCTCACCTCTATATAAGTTAGAGAATCCTTGTCAGCGTAACAAATCGGCATTAGGTTATGATTAACGTACATCAATTTTTTAGTGAATAAAGAGACCTAAATAGATAAATTGATTATGGTTATGTAAAATATTTGTAGCAGTTCTCAGGTTTTAGAATAAAAAATGCTTTGGAAGCAAAGAAGTCTAGACGTCTAGATTGACAGCGGCGAACAGTTCTCTTATTCTTGGCACAACTTGTTATGATGTGACTGCAATATTTAGCACCTTTGAATCTGTTGTTAAATAATCACCGATGACCGAGATTGTGTCGTACTCGCTTTTCTCATCCAACAATCCCTATTCGTTAAGATAAAGAGAGATCATTTTGACCAAAGCTACTTCATCAGTTACCACAGCAGGAAACAGCCCGGCATCGTTTGTGGCGTTATTACCGTTATTTTTGTTTTTAGGATTATTTATTGGCGCAGGCTTATATTTTCAAAGCCAAGGTGTTGATTATGCGTTCTATCAATTACCCAGTGTGATTGCGATTCTCCCTGCCATCGTGTTGGCAGTTTTGTTGTCGAAACAGAAAATAAATAGTGCGATAGAAACCTTTATTGAAGGTATTGGCCATAGCAATATTATAGCCATGTGCTTAATTTATTTATTGGCAGGCGCATTTGCTGCAGTGGCTAAAGCCACTGGTGGCGTTGATGCCACCGTTGCGCTTGGCTTATCGTTTATCCCATCAAATTTATTATTGCCAGGTTTCTTTGTTATTGCCGCTTTTATCGCGACCTCAATGGGTACATCTATGGGCACCATCGCGGCGGTAGCACCAGTGGCACTAGGTGTCGCAGACCAAGCACAAATTGATTATGCCTTAATGGCGGGTGCGGTGATGTCTGGTGCATTATTTGGAGACAACTTATCGATTATTTCTGATACCACGATTGCGGCAACACGTACTCAAGGTTGTGAAATGAAAGACAAGTTCCGTGAAAACTTAGTATTTTCGATACCGGCGGCGATCCTCACCTTGATTGCTTTTTCGATTGTCGGTCAAGGACAAGCGGATATTGCAGCTCAGGACATCGAAATATTAAAAGTATTACCGTATTTAACCATTCTGGTGCTAGCTGTGATCGGTTTAAACGTCTTTGTAGTGTTGTCGTTAGGGATTGTACTTGCTGGCATGACAGGCGTGCTGAGCTCGGGTTATAGCGTTATTCAATTTGGTAATGATATTTATACTGGTTTTACTAATATGCAGGAAATTTTTATTCTGTCGATGTTAGTCGGTGGTTTAGCGGCGTTAATGCAGCAACAAGGCGGATTAACCTTTGTCAGTAAGCAAATTGAAGGTTTAATCAGTCGCTTTTCAAAAGCCAATGGCGAAGCATCAAGTCGTGCGGCAGAGTTAGGCATGGCAGCGATTGTTGCCGCCACTAATACCTGTGTTGCTAACAATACAGTATCGATAGTGGTCACCGGTGACATTGCTAAAGAGCTTGCTGAAA
Organism: Shewanella sp. Arc9-LZ; assembly: GCF_010092445.1. Lineage (NCBI taxonomy): Bacteria > Pseudomonadati > Pseudomonadota > Gammaproteobacteria > Alteromonadales > Shewanellaceae > Shewanella > Shewanella sp. Arc9-LZ. The sequence continues at coordinate 707,086 of NZ_CP048031.1, forward strand.
AACATGGGGTATCGCCAAAACGAGCTGCGAGTATTTTAGATATCTTTGCATGTATTATTCAGGGATTAATTCCACATGGTGCCCAAGCATTATTAATTGCCTCGGTGTTTACCATCAGCCCATTAACTGCAGTGTCTAATGCTTGGTACTGTATGATTTTGGCCGTTGTAGCGGTGATAATTGTAATATTTCGTCAACGTAATTAAATTGGCTACAGGGTAAATTACACTGTTGCTAAGGTTAACAATATTAAGGTTAAGGTGACGATTTAGCCGCTATTGCAACCAATGCCCAGTCAGTAACGATTGGGCATTTTTATTTTTGGTTTAAGTTTTTGGTTTAAGTTTTTGTTTAAATTTTGGTTTAAGTTTCGGCTTAGGTTTAGTTTTTTGGTTATGTGATTATCGGCTTTTACTTTTTGGCTTTCCGCGTTAACATTCTCATCCCATTTTTGACATAAGTATCGTTCAGTGACAGATAGAGTCCGTAATTATGATTTACACCTAGTGATTGTATTTATGTCATTGGCTGCGGCTGTAATCTGCTCTTTTGGTGTAGGAAGTGCGTTAATCGTGCAAGCCGACGGCATCAATTTGGACATGTTGACGATCCGCCCCGATACGCTTGGCGATTATATGCATTCGTCGTTTGCAATCGTGTTTAATTTATCACTATTAGCAGGTGGCTCATGCTTCTTACTCGCCATGGTGGCGGTGTTTAATACTTTCCCTGATTTATTGAGCCGCTACATCGCCATTATTGGTGGCGTAGTGGGTGTGAGTATTGTGCTAATGGGTGTGTTTCCGATTAACTTTCTAGACTTACACCGTAAAGCGTCGACGCTTTATTTATTCAGTACTATTTTTTTGCATTGTATTTGCCTACTTGATTACTTTAAACCTGGCAGCACGATGACCAAGCGAATGCTTAGTTTGAGCATTATTTCACTGTGTAGTGGGTTATTATTATTAACGTTGTTCGATTGGAGTCAGCTGGATTTTACCGAGTGCTCAACGGATTTACCTCAGTATTGTATTGTGTCTTCAGCCATGTGGACATTAACGCAAGCGAATATTCTATGGTGTATTTGCCTTGGGTTAAGCCTACTGACAACCATTAAAACTCAACAACATAGTGTGTATCAATTTCTCGAAACCCGTTAACGTCTATTTATTCTTGCTTGAGTACTATCTATGACATCAATGCGATTAAGTCTATGACATCAATGCGATTAAATCTATGACATCAATGCGATTAAGTCATTATTTGGCGGTGTGTGGTGTGGCGTCAAGACGCCAGGCTGCACGGCTTATCGACAGTGGTCGAGTGAGTATTAATCATCAATTAGCTAAACACACTGATCGAGTTAACCTTTGCGAAATCGAGACAATTCTAGTAGACGATAAACCGATCCTTGCTGTGCAAGATAAACAGTATTGGCTATATCATAAGCCTGTTGGAATTGATTGCCGTTTATTAGTTGATGATCCTCACAGCTTACTGCATGTATTACCTGAGTTACCAAGGTTGTATCCTGCAGGGCGTTTGGATAAAGATTCTCGTGGTTTGCTACTACTCACTAATGATGGTCAATTAACGCAAGCGCTCATGCATCCCGATTATTATCATCCTAAGACATACGTAGTCCAAGTTGATAAACCTATTAGCGCTAGTTTTCTATTGATGATGACAAAGGGTGTTAGTTATGGCGATGTGCAAACTCGACCATGCGAAGTTCGGCCATTGAGCCTGGCGAGTGCAGAAGACAGGTTTGAGATTGTATTAACCCAAGGATTAAATCGGCAAATACGCCGTATGTGCAAAGCATTAGGTTACAAGGTGATTGATTTAATGCGAACACAATTATTAGATATGCGTATTGATGAGCTTGCAGAAAAAACAATGCGGCCATTAACGGCCGCAGAGTTATTGAGTCTTAAACGTGCAGTAAACTGAACGTTATCTAACGATTTCCATTTCAGCTAATAAGTTGTCAGCATTATCTAAATACTGCATTACCCATAGCATGTAGCGGCTGTCTACTTGGATAGAACGGTTGCTTTGCGCGTCGTATCCCCAGTCTCCAATGATACTTTCGTACACACCATCAAACAGTAAACCCACTAGTTCAGCACGACCGTTTAAGGTTGGTGAGCCTGAGTTACCACCCGTTGTGTCTAGGGTAGATAAGAAGTTAACCGGTACAGAGTCAACCGCTTTGACGTAGTAATCGCCGTATTGCTTTTGTTTAATCAGCTCAAGTTGTTTAGCTGGCGCATCGAAAGGATCAACACCAGTGTCTTTGGCTAAAATGCCTTCTAAGCGGGTAAAAGGCACCGCCACTAAACCATCCTGTGGAGAATAACCTTTCACGTTTCCGACCGTTACACGCAGGCTTGAGTTTGCATCAGCATAAACAGGTTTTCCTAACTCGCGATTGTAGGCAATGATAGCGTCCATATATTGTGGACGTACTTTCATTAAGTCACCTTCTAATTGCTTTTTCTCTTTCTCACGCGCCATGTCAGCATCATAAGTTTGTACTGCAAATTGAATGAATGGGTCGTTAGATGCTTTAAAGTCGGCAACCGATTTGTTCATCCATGCTAAGCGAGTTTCTTTGTTATTTAGCTTGGTGTTGGCGTACATTTTATCGAGTGTTTTAGCTAATGCTTTAGCATCGAACTTGCTGCTAATACCAAAGGCTTTATCTAAAGCGGCTAAATGCTGCTCTGCAGGTAGTGCAGCATAACGTGTCAGTAAATCGGCTAGCAGGGCTTTATCGACACTGGCAGCATAACGGCGATCAATACGTTCCATGCTTGAAGTGAAGTTGGTCATGTCACGTTGTTGGTAGCCTGGTTCACGTGCCATATCAGCTAAGGTTTTCTCATTAGCTAAGCGATACAAATCACGTGCGGTAGTGACCATAGTGGTGTAACCGATGTAACCTAATAAAATGTCACGTTGCTGATTTTGCTGACTCTTAGCCACTAACTTTTCTAAGCTTGATAGTGTTTCGCCATACTGCAGCTGGCGTTTTTTATCTTTACCAATCCAGTTTGCTAAATCGCTTTCTATTTTCTCACGATCAGCGAGCATGGTTGATTTTCCATAATACTCAATCATCGAGGTAAAGTTTTTAGCATAATTAGCTAAACCAGCAATCAAGCTTTCGTATTTAATCCGTTCGTCGCTGCCTTCAGAGGCTGTTTCTTTGATGATGCTAATCATGCGCTCTTGTAGGACTTTGCCTTCTGGATAAGCCCAATTAAACTGATTGTTAACTTCATCGGCTGTGCGGTAACGGTTGGTACGGCCAGGATAACCAGCAACCATCACAAAGTCGCCATCGCTAACGCCTTTAGCTGATACTTTTAAAAAGCTTTTTGGCTCGTACGGTACATTGTCTTTACTAAAATCGGCAGGCTTGCCGTCTTTAGATACGTAAGCACGATAAAATGAGAAGTCTCCAGTATGACGAGGCCACATCCAGTTATCGATATCACCGCCGTATTTGCCCACGCTAGCAGCTGGGTTATAGGCTAAACGTACGTCACGAATTTCTAACTGCTTAACAAGATAATATTCTAGGCCGCCATGGAAACTATACACTTGGCAACGGTAACCATCTTCTTTTTCACATTCAGCAACTAAGGTTTTTTCTTGTAGTTCTATACCTTTATAAAACTCATTACCCACTTTATCCATCTGGTTTGCTTTAACTTTATCAGTAACATTGGTTACCGCTTCAGTTACAAAAATACGTGAACCAGGCGTCGCAGGTAATTCTTCTGCGTAAGTTTTGGCTAAAAATCCGTCTTTAAGGAGGTTTTTTTCTGGGGTTGAGTTGTACTGAATTGAGCCATAGGCACAGTGATGGTTGGTAACCACTAAGCCTTTTGGCGACACAAATGATGCGGTACAACCACCCAGGCTGATAACGGCATTCATTGGGAATTCGGTTAATTTTGAAATTGAATCAGCGCTTATTTCTAAGCCTTTTGCTTTAAGTTCATCAGCCATAGCGGGAAGTTGATGTGGTTGCCACATACCTTCATCTGCCGCAGCGCCAAAGCTGGCTGCCATAGCGACAGTTAATAACCATTTTTTCATTATAATAATTCCATTTGGGGTGTTCACGGGTAATCAATATTGCCGTAAGTCGTGTCGATTTCTTGTTTAATCATCTAGGTCAATGTTGGCGGACTATAAAAACGTCGGACCATAAAAACAAAAAAGTCAGGCTAAGCCTGACTTTAACAAATGTTTTACTATCTTAACAGCGTTTGAAAAACTCGCTTACAAATCCACTTTATCAGTCATCCGATTTAGGCTAATGCCACCATCAACTGCGCCACAACAATTAATGTGCCGAGCAATCCTGCGGCGATAAGCCCCAATGTGCCACCAGACACTTGATATCCGCCCATTTTCTGCGCGCGTTGCTTTAATGCCATCGCAATGGGTAAATAGATAATCATCACCACTAATGGAATGGCTGCAAAACCAAGCACTTTGAAAAATCCGTCTGGGTAGTAAAGCGCACATAACAGCGGCGGTATAAAGGTTATCAACCATGTTTTAGCACGACCAACAGCGTCATCTTTAGCTCGGGTCAGTTCGGCGACATAATCAAATAGGCTCATGGTGACACCTAAAAATGAGGTCACCAATGCAAGGTTGGCAAACAGATCAATTGCTTGGCTGATAATGTGTGACTGGGCTAAGCCTTGCAAAGCAGCAACCAGTTTAGGCAGTGAACCACCAAAGCTATGAACTGTTTCGCCGCCTAAAGAACCTAGCGTTACGAGCAACCACAGGATGTAACAAACCAGTGGAATGGTCGATCCTATTAATAACACTTTTCTAAGTGATGCAGCATCACCTTCTAAGTAGCGCACAATGGTGGCAATACACACATGGAAACCAAATGAAGTGAATACCACTGGGATGGCTGCTAACCATAATTGTTGCAGGGCGGTGCCCGAAGCCACATCGGTTGAATAATTGTTTAATGCACTGATTAAATTAACGTCTGGTAATAGAAATGCCACCACAATGACCAGCAGCACCACCATAGAAGTAAATAAAATACGTGATACTTTATCAATCCATTTAACACCAATGGCAATCAAGCCACCAAAAATAACCGTAAACAGTATGACGGCGACTTGGTTGCTCATGTTAATGCCGATGGGTTGTAAACGGGTTTCTAATAGCGATGACCCTCCCATTAGATACACCATGGTTAAGGCGAATAATAAGCTAAGGAATGAGCCACCTTGAATGAGCTGGCCGACTTTGCCCAGTGTTTTACCGGTAATGGCATGGACGTTATCGCCGACACCACTATGAAGATTAATTTCTAACATCAGTAACGAGGTGTAAGCCGATAAACCCCAAATAACCACTAATAAGATTAATGCGGGGATCATCCCCAAAGCTGCTGTTGCTAATGGTAGCGCTAGCATGCCTCCGCCAATTGCCGTTCCCGCGACAATCGAAATAGAACCTAAAGTTTTAAAATTCACAGAAAACGTCCTGTTTAATTATTATTTTATTTGTGTCGGACATTAGCAGAAGGGTGACAGAGCAGGCAAGGATCTTTGACTGTTAAAGGCTAACAGCTATGTTTATAAACAATTACACAACAATAGACCAAACTTTTTTACACGTGATTATTGCAATAGCGTAGCATTACGGCGTTACGAGTAGGGTAAGGTTATTTATATGTCGAATTTACAATGTAAAATGAGTGCGTTGAATAAAATTATTTAATCGTTATAATGCGACTTGTTTTAGGGGAGTAGCTAATCTTGTCTTGCTGTTATGGCACACAAGATGTCTGTATCAACATAATTGGCCTCACGCCATGGTGCAGACAGTAACACACTGTTAATCAGTGATTTTACCAAGCGAGACCTAAGCACAGTAACTGCATCAAGGGGTATGCGGTGGCTCGTGCTTAGTTGTCATTTACCCCTAGGAATATCACATTGGAAGCTTTATTCGCCTCAACTCTTACTGTTGCCATCGCTGAAATAGGCGACAAAACTCAATTATTAGCCTTACTGCTCGCGGTGAGATTTAGCAATAAAACCGCTATAATCTCAGGCATTTTGCTTGCCACATTATTAAATCATTTTCTTGCTGCATGGTTAGGTCAATGGGCCATAGCGTGGATTGATCCACAATGGGCGACCTATCTGGTGGCCGGGTCATTTTTTGCTATTGCACTATGGGTGCTGATACCCGATAAAATGGATGATGATGATAATCGCTTCTATAAACTCGGTGCTTTTACTGCGACGTTTATTTTGTTTTTTATTGCTGAAATAGGGGATAAAACTCAAATTGCGACAGTAGTCTTAGCGGCAAAATACCAAGCACTGACATGGGTTGTCATCGGCACGACATTGGGAATGTTAATTGCTAATGTCCCAGTTGTGTTGGCTGGGCATTTTAGTGCTAACAAATTGCCCATGAAACTGATTCATCGCGGTTGTGCTGTGTTGTTTGCGCTACTTGGGGTCGCTACACTGCTGTGGTAAAAGGAGGTTCCATGTCCGATAACCAAGTTCTTGATGCAGATACTGCCCGCGGGCTGCCCTGGGTTGTTGCCATTGCTTTTTTCATGCAGTCACTCGATGGAACGATCCTTAATACTGCATTACCCGCTATGGCCAGTGATTTAAATGAAGACCCGCTGCGTATGCAAGGCGTGATTATCGCTTACATGCTCACCGTAGCATTGCTGATCCCTGCTTCTGGCTGGATCGCTGATCGCTTTGGCACCAAAAAAATCTTCTTTGGTGCGATCTTATTGTTCAGCTTTGGATCATTGCTTTGTGCATTGTCCAATTCATTAGACATGCTGATTGGTGCTCGGGTGGTACAAGGGTTAGGTGGTGCTTTAATGTTGCCAGTCGGCCGACTTGTAGTGCTGCGGGCATATCCACGTTCGGAATTGGTACGGATTATGGGCTTTATCACCATCCCCGGTTTACTGGGGCCACTGCTTGGTCCAACGATGGGCGGTTGGATGGTGCAATACTTGACATGGCATTGGATCTTTTTAATCAATCTGCCTGTCGGTGTAGTCGGTTGTTATGCGGTGTGGAAGTTCATTCCAGATCTGCGTGGTAAGGAAAAATCACGTTTCGATAGCTTCGGATTTTTGTTGTTTGGGGCTGCGATGTTATTGATCACCATCGCTATGGAAGGACTCGGCGAACTGCACTTGCCACACTTACGGGTGATGTTGCTGTTATTTGGTGGTATGGCGTGTTTGATAGCATATTGGCTGCGGGCTGGTCGTATTAGTAATCCACTGTTTTCGCCATCGCTATTCAACACCAAAACATTTGCTATTGGTCTTTTTGGTAATCTGTTTGCGCGTTTGGGCAGTGGTGCATTGCCATTCTTGGTGCCGTTGTTGCTGCAAGTTGCACTGGGTTATTCACCATCTCAGGCTGGAATGAGTATGCTGCCGCTGGCCGCTGCAGCAATAATGGCCAAATCAGTGGCTCGACCGATTATCGAACGCTTAGGTTATCGAGTAGTGCTTACCGCGAATACTTTGGCGCTTGGCGTTATGCTGGCGACCATGGGCTTGGTTAGCGAACAAACTCCTTACTGGTTGCTATTAGCTCTGTTGGCGATTCTTGGCGCGATTAACTCGTTACAATTTACGGCCATGAATGCCGTGACCTTAATAGATCTTGATGATGTTAATGCCAGTAGCGGTAACAGTCTATTGTCGGTAGTAGGTCAATTATCATTAAGTTTAGGGGTTGCGTGTGCAGGTGCTTTGCTCGGTGGCTTCAGTACCGATGTCGGCAGCGGTACAGCGGGAACGGTACTTGGCGCTTTCCAACTGACGTTCGTTACCGTTGGTCTTATGACAATGTTAGCCGCAGTGATATTTTCGCAATTATCTAAAGACGATGGCCGTCGGATAACCCATTCATAACAGTGCATCATTTCGCCGATTTCGGATAAAAAAAGTATTTTGCGATTATTTATAACGCGGTATTTTTTACCAAAATGATGCTCTGAATATGATGCAGATAAACCTCAATTTTAATTTCCCATTAGTTTTTTGTGCAATCCTGCACACACTTCATTGTATGATTGGTTAAAATATAAGCATGCATAAGCTTTATGGATAGCCGTGTGCATGTAAATGTGTAAGCGGATGGTAAACGGATAGTAAGCTGATAGTTAAAGGAGTCACGATATGGATATGAAGAAACATGGTTTATCGATAGGCATAAACCGAATTGAAAATGTGTTTTTTGTGACATTAAAAGCCATTGGCACATTAACCCACGAAGACTATCTCGTCATTACCCCTATGCTAGAGGGGGCATTAAGCCAAGTTGATCAACCTAAAGTGAGTTTATTTCTCGATGCTACCGAGCTCGACGGCTGGGATTTACGCGCCGCGTGGGATGATTTAAAGCTGGGGTTAAAGCACAAATCTGAGTTTGAAAGAGTGGCCATTTGGGGCAATAGAGATTGGCAAGAATGGGCGGCCAAAGTCGGTAGTTGGTTTATTGCAGGCGAGATAAAATATTTCGACGATGAAGATGATGCGTTGAAATGGCTTCGATACTAATACGATGTTCAAGGTATGTTTATCTCGAATGATGCCTAGATCTTTACCGTTGTGATGGCATGATTAACCCTAGGAACAGATTCTCTAGGGCTATAAGCATTTACGCCGTGGTATTAACATTGTGACCACTGTTGCCAACGGGCTGCGGCGCAGGTGGTTGTGCTGCTTCAATGAGCTGCAATGCCATTTGACCTTCAATCTTTTGCTGTTCTTTAGCCATTACGGCCACTTTTAAGCTGCTGCCAGAATCAATCGTTGTTGGCATTGAAGACGGTGAATTAACACTAATTGACATGGTTAACCTTAATATAAAGTCGGATGGTAATAGTATATCGGCTGAAAATCGAAGTGCTTGACACATTTTTGCTAAAAAGCATTCGTTGAGCTTTTTTTGATTATAGGTTGCGCACAACCAATGTTATAATTAACTCATATTATTGGTTAGTGGAGTGAAGCCTATGTCTAGTAAAGCGCTTACTGAGTCTCAATTACCTTCAGCGCAAAACCCGCTAGCACTTGAAAATCAAGTGTGTTTTTCATTGTATAGTGCGACTAATGCGATGATCCGCGCATATCGACCATTATTAGATGAGTTATCGCTGACTTATCCTCAGTATTTAGTGATGATGGTACTTTGGAAAGAGCCGGGGATTAGTGTTAAAACCTTAGGTGAAAAATTACATCTAGATTCTGGAACGTTAACGCCCTTGCTAAAGCGTTTAGAAGGCAAGGGCTTAGTGAGCCGTGGTCGCAGTGAGTTAGATGAACGCGTGCGAGTGTTACATGTTACTGAGCAAGGCCAGCAATTACATCAGCAAGCGTTGAGTATTCCTGAACAGATGCGTTGTAAAGTAGGTGGCACTATTGAAAACTTACAACAATTAAAGCAACTGTGTGATCAAGCATTTACCATGTTAAATTCCGGAGAGGCGAGCAGCTGTGAAATGTGATTATTTTGAGCGTGGCGATTGTCTGTCATGCCGCAATATTCAACTACCTATGGTTGAGCAAGTGAGTGTAAAGCAACAACAATTAACCGATTTGTTTCGCGGTATCTCAGTTAAACAATGGTTAGCGCCAATATTAAGCGCAGAATCAGGTTTTCGTAATAAAGCCAAAATGGTCGTTTTAGGTGCAGCTCACAAACCTATTTTAGGTTTGGTTAATCCTAAAGGGGATCCGGTCAGTTTATGTGACTGCTCGTTATACCCTAAAGATATGCAATTATTGCTACACCGTTTAGAGCGATTTGTGCAGCAAGCTGGTATACCGCCTTATCGGGTCGATAAAAGCAAAGGCGAGCTAAAATTTATTTTACTGACTCGCAGCCAAAGTAGTGGCCAGTTTATGCTGCGTTTTGTATTACGTAGTGACCAAGCCATCGTGAGAATTGAACGAGAATTACCCCAATTATTACAAGAGTTTCCCGAAATCACCTTAGTCTCGGCCAATATTCAGCCAATCCACATGGCTATTCTAGAAGGCGAAAGGGAAATATTTTTAACGGAAACAACACGATTAGAAGAACAACTTAATAATGTACCGTTGTTCATACGGCCAAAAAGCTTTTTTCAAACTAATCCGGAGGTTGCCGCCCAGTTGTATCAAATAGCGAGGGAGTGGGTTACTGAATTCAAACCGAACTATATTTGGGACTTATTTTGTGGTGTCGGTGGATTTGGGCTTCATTGCGCTAACAGCAATACCCGTTTAACTGGAATTGAGATCGAATCTGAAGCAATAGAATGTGCCATCTTGTCAGCAACCAAACTAGGGCTTACACAAGTGGATTTTAGTGCACTCGATTCAACTCATTTTGCTAAAGGACAATCTGCTCAAGATAAACCGGATCTTATTATTGTCAATCCACCTAGGCGTGGATTAGGCAAATCATTATGCGATTTATTGAGTGAGTTTGCGCCTAAAGCAATCGTGTACTCTAGTTGTAATCCACACACCTTAATGAGCGATTTAGAGTGCATTACGGGTTATCAAATCACCAAAGTTCAAATGTTTGATATGTTTCCTCATACCGATCATTTTGAAGTACTGGTTATGCTAGAACAGCTGTAATAGTCTTTGCTATCAATTAAGGTGTTTTATAATCGAAATTAAGTACTCGTTTGGTGTCGCTAAATTATAGGTTATATCGAACAAAGGTAGCTGTTAGGTTGTGGTATATGTTGTCATCATAAAAATGTCATCATAAAAATGTCATCTCAATGTCATAACATTGTTTATTAACATAAAAAAGGTACTAGGACGATGTGGCAAATTTTCAGTCGCTTTTTAGCGTTAGGGTTAATCAGTTTCGGTGGCCCAGCGGCTCACATAGGCTATTTTAGAAAAGCATTTGTTGACGACTTACAATGGCTAGACGGTAAACAATATTCAAGTTTTATCGCCCTGAGTCAGTTTATGCCTGGGCCAGGCTCAAGCCAGATAGGGTTTGCAATTGGGTATCATCGAGGTGGTTTATTGGGCGGATTAGCCGCCTTTTTAGGTTTTACCTTGCCGTCTTTTTTACTGATGTTTTTATTTGCTGTGACCAGTGCTCAATGGTTGGAGATAACGGCCGTAGAGGGGGCTATTCATGGCTTAAAGCTACTGGCAGTAGTGGTCGTAGCGGATGCGACTTTGTCAATGTTCAATCAATTCTGTCAACGAAAAACCGCTAAAATACTCATGGCTGCCACCGCCGTTGCTGTCATATTAATGCCTTCATTATTAATGCAAATTGGCGTACTAGTTGTGGCCGCTATTGTTGGAGTCATGTTGATGACTCGGGGTGAGCGTATTACGCCAGACACACCTGCTATCGAGCTTAATTATGCTTGGTTAGCGTTATTTATTATAGGCATCGCAGCATCTTTATATTTGATCAATCAACCTGACAGTCTTGGACAGATTTTTGCGCAATTCTTCCAAGTGGGCAGTTTAGTATTTGGCGGTGGGCATGTGGTATTACCCTTGCTTGAAACCAGTGTCGGTGAATACATTACCCCTGATCGATTTTTAACTGGCTATGCACTTGCGCAAGCCATTCCTGGCCCTATGTTTACCTTAGCAACCTTTTTAGGGGCAGATTTATGGTTAGAATCTCCTATTTTGGGCGCGTTAGTGGCGACGTTAGCTATTTTCCTTCCAGGTTTTTTATTGATGCTGGTGGGCTTAAAAAGTTGGCATTCTATTAGCCAGCATCCTGCCATAGCCGGTGCGTTAGCGGGGGTAAATGCAGCCGTTGTTGGTTTATTGCTTTCGGCGCTATATCAACCTGTGTTTACTAGTGCGGTGATCATGCCGCTAGACATGGCATTAGTGATCATTGGTTTTAGTGTATTAAAAGTCTTTAAGCCCGGTCTTGTATGGTTGGTAATAGGATTTGCAGCAATGGGCAGTGGATTGACAATGTTGTAAAACGGTTATTATATTGGATGATTTTGCGATAGGTCTCACTTTATTGAGTTGTAATAGTTTGTTAGATTAACCATCTATAATAAATAGACTATTATATTGATAGACTATTACCTAAAAGACCTTCAAAAGGCTGGCCACTATGCTGAGATCTTCCCTACGCAATAAACTACTGGGGTTATCGCTAATCCCGCTTTCGTTGATCCTCATCGTACTACTGAGTATTTTTTATGTTAATGAAAAATCGTCTTTAACCAAGGATATTGATAACTTTCGCAGTGAATTAATTTCAGAGCGTAAAAACCAACTAAAAGAAGCTGTTCAGATTGCACAAGGAGTCGTTGAGTATCAACTTGCTTTGGGGAGCAATGGTAATGTCAATGGAGCCTTACGAGATTTACGCTTTGGCAGTGCAGGGTATTTCTTTATGTATGATGATGCCGGCGTCAATATTTTTCATCCGACTATGCCTGAACTTGAAGGCCAAAACAAAATTGATATGGCCGACCCTAATGGTACCAAAATTATTGTTGGTTTATTAGATGCGGCTAAATCGGGTACTGGTAATTTTTCTTATTATTATAAAAAGCCCGGTAGCGAACAGCTTGTAGAAAAACTCGGTTTCGCGGTAATGATCCCTAATACCAATTGGATGTTAGGCTCGGGCGCTTATATTGATGATATTGAAGAGTCTATTGGCGGTTATGAAACTTATAAAACTGAAGAGATGAATCAAAAAGCATTCATGTTTCTATTAATTGCTTTAGGTCTTACGGGGATAACTGCTTTTGGTGTGGTGCTGATGGCCCATAAAATGGTGGTGCCAATTCAAAATATGGCGTCATCGCTTAATGATATCGCTAAAGGTGAAGGTGATTTAACCAAACGTTTAGATATCACCAGTGAGGATGAGATTGGCCAATTAGGCAGCGCATTTAATCTGTTCATCGACAAATTACAACATATTATGGGTGATGTGGCTGGTGCGACCGACAGGGTTAAGCATGCGGCTCAAAGTATCAGTGGCCAAACAGTGTCAATGACAGAGCAACTCTACAATCACAATAATGAAATTGACCAAATTGTCACCGCAATCACCGAAATGTCGGCGACGGCGCATGACGTAGCCCACAATACTAATATGGTAGCTGAAGCCACGCATGCTGCCTCTGATAACGTCACGAAAGCGCAAGATTGTGTCGATACTTCATTAACGGAAGTGTCTAATTTAATGAACCAAATTGACAACGCTGCGGCCAACGTCAAATCATTAAGTGAACAATCTAAGAAAATTAATTCAGTGCTGAGTGTGATAGGTGGGATTGCTGACCAAACTAATTTACTGGCACTCAATGCGGCAATCGAAGCAGCCCGAGCGGGCGAGCAAGGTCGGGGTTTTGCGGTTGTTGCTGATGAAGTGAGAAACTTGGCTAGTCGAACCCAAGCCAGTACGGTTGAAATTAATGAAATGCTGGCAGAACTGAATAAGCTAGTGACTCAAACGGTACAAACTATGGAAGAAAGTCAGGTGAGTTGTTTGAGTTCGGTGGAGTCTTCTAGAGCGATTTCTGAAAGTTTAGGTGCCGTGACATCATCAGTAACCAGCATTAATGACATGAGTACTCAAATTGCCACCGCGGCTACTGAACAAAGCTCAGTGACCGAAGAAATCAATCGCAATATCAATTCAGTGCAAGAGATTGTTAATACGTTATTGGTGGCCAGTCAAGATGCGTCCGGTATGAGTAAAACCGTTGCTGATGATGGTCAGACGTTAGCGGAATTAGTGGGTCAATTTAAAATATAATGTTTACTTGGTAGGTAATTAAAAATGAACCCGAAGCGGTTCATTTTTTTTAGTCCAATTTTTAATCTACACCAGAGCCTAAATTTAAACCTATATTTGTTGAAGCAAACTTTCACATTATAAGCGGTCCATTTATTCTATTCATTCGTGGGTAAGTGTTTTTCCAGATGTTGATTTGATGAAATATATTCGTCATTTGTTTATTAATAATCGGCCTTCCGGTCTAGGTTTAGTGCCTATCATGGGGTAAAATGCGCCGTTGCACCTTTTGTTAACCGCCAAATTTAAGTTGAATATTCATGTTTGAAGTTAATCCGGTAAAATTCAAAATTAAAGAGCTAGCCGAACGTACTGAGTTACTTCGGGGGTATCTTTGACTACGCTGCCAAAAGTGAGCGTTTAGAAGAAGTCAGTCGCGAGCTTGAAAGCCCTGAAGTGTGGAATGAGCCTGAACGTGCTCAAGCATTAGGTAAAGAGCGTGCTGCGTTAGTGGTTGTGGTCAAAACCATTGATGATATGGACACGGGTCTAGAAGACATCCAAGGGTTACTTGAGCTTGCCATTGAAGAAGATGACGAAGAAACCTTTAATGATGCTGCCGCAGAACTTGAGGAGTTAGACACTCGTCTGGCTGATCTCGAATTCCGCCGCATGTTTTCTGGTAAGAGTGATGCTTCAAACTGTTATCTTGATATTCAATCTGGTTCAGGCGGCACCGAAGCACAAGACTGGGCCAACATGGTTCTGCGCATGTATTTACGCTGGGGTGATGCGCATGGTTATAGCCCAGAGTTAATGGAAGTGACCGACGGCGATGTGGCAGGTATTAAAGGTGCTACGATTAAGTTCACTGGTGAGTACGCTTTTGGTTGGATGCGAACAGAGACGGGTGTGCACCGTTTAGTACGTAAATCGCCATTTGATTCATCAGGTAAACGTCATACTTCTTTCTGTTCTGTTTTCGTTTACCCTGAAATTGATGATGATATTGAAATCGATATCAATCCATCAGATTTACGTATCGACACTTATCGTGCTTCTGGCGCGGGTGGTCAGCACGTCAACAAAACCGATTCTGCGATACGTATTACACATTTACCAACAAACACTGTGGTGCAATGTCAAAACGATCGCTCGCAACATAAAAACCGTGACTCTGCTTTTAAGCAATTAAAGGCGAAGTTGTACGAGTTAGAAATGCATAAACAAAATGCCGATAAACAAGCTGCTGAAGATGCAAAATCAGATATCGGCTGGGGCAGTCAAATTCGTTCATACGTATTAGATGACGCCCGTATCAAAGATTTACGTACAGGGGTTGAGAACCGCAACACTCAAACTGTGCTGGATGGTGATTTAGATAAGTTTATTGAAGCCAGCCTAAAATCAGGACTTTAATTAAATTAACTTTTTCCGCCATGTAAGTGTGGCGAGTAAACGCGAGAATATAATATGACTGAACACGTACAAGATGAAAACAAACTGATTGCTGAACGTCGCGCTAAATTAGACTACATCCGCACCAACTGTCCTGCGAATGCTCATCCAAATACATGGCAGCGTAGTCATAAAGCGGCTGAGTTACAGGCTCAATATGGCGAGCAAACCAAAGAAGCGCTAGAAGAGTTAGCTTTTCAAACCAGTATTGCTGGCCGTGTTATGGCCAAGCGTGGTCCGTTTTTAGTAATTCAAGACGTGTCTGGCCGTATTCAAGCTTATGCTGGTAAGCCAGTACAAGGCGACTTGAAAGAGCGTTATCAAGGTTTAGACATCGGTGACATTATCGGTGTTAAAGGTCAGCTGCATTTATCTGGCAAAGGCGACTTGTACGTTAATATGGAAGAATACCAGTTACTGACCAAAGCATTGCGTCCATTACCTGAAAAATTCCATGGTTTAACAGACCAAGAAACGCGTTATCGTCAGCGTTACGTTGATTTGATCGTTAACGAAGATTCGCGCAATGCCTTTATTATGCGTTCTAAAGTGGTTTCTGCTATTCGTAACTTCATGATCAAAAAAGAGTTCATGGAAGTTGAAACCCCAATGATGCACGTTATTCCTGGTGGCGCTTCAGCACGTCCATTTGTGACTCATCATAATGCATTAGACATGGCGATGTACTTACGTATCGCGCCAGAGCTATACCTTAAGCGTTTAGTGGTTGGTGGTTTTGAGCGTGTGTTCGAAATTAACCGTAACTTCCGTAACGAAGGTTTGTCACCACGTCATAACCCAGAATTCACCATGATGGAATTCTATATGGCATATGCTGATTACAAAGACCTAATGGACTTAACCGAAGAAATGCTGGGGTCAATTGCTCAAGAATTATTAGGCAGTACTAGCATGCCTTATGGTGAAGAAACTGTTGAGTTTGGTGGCGCTTATGCACGTTTAAGCATGTTAGAAGCGATTCAGAAATATAATCCTGACAATGCGACTATTCAAGCTATGACCTACGAGCAAGTTAAAGACGTAGAGTTTATGCGCGATTTAGCATCGAGCTTAGGCATCAAGCTAGAAAAATTCTGGACTTGTGGTCAGTTACTTGAAGAAATATTCGGTGAAACGGCTGAAACTAAGTTAATGCAACCTACGTTCATTACTGGCTACCCAGCGGATATTTCACCTTTGGCACGTCGTAATGATAACAATGACTTCATTACCGATCGTTTTGAGTTCTTTATCGGTGGCCGCGAAGTGGCTAACGGCTTTAGTGAGCTCAACGATGCTGAAGATCAAGACAACCGCTTTAAAGCGCAAGTTGATGCTAAAGATGCAGGCGATGACGAAGCAATGTTCTATGACGCTGACTACATCACAGCACTAGAGCACGGTTTACCACCAACAGCAGGTCAAGGTATTGGTATCGACCGTTTAGTGATGCTATTCACTAACACGCATACCATTCGCGACGTGATTTTATTCCCAGCGATGCGCCCACAAGCGTAATGACATAGGTTGGCAGTAGCTAACACTGAGGAATAATCAAAACCAGCTTTCGGGCTGGTTTTTTTGACTAAAATTAACTGGAAATTTGTCTCGTACTGGTTAATTTGCTGCTTGCAAAAAACGCTAGTCGATGACGCCACTTTTAGGTTGGATAAACTTTGCCGATGCTGTCACGAAAGCTTTATTGTTAACAAAGAGCGCAGCTTCTAATTGGTACATCCCTAAACGTTGGCTCACCAATCGACCGACAATTTTGATGGCATCACCAACCTTTATGGGGGCAATAAAGCGGATGGTCATTTCGGCGGTTAAGGCCTTAATACCTTGCATCAGCAAACAATGAGTCATCGCCGCATCGACTAAGGCACTGGCAACGCCGCCATGCAAGAAGCTGTTGTAGCCTTGAAGCTGCGGACTCACTTTATGATAACCAACCACTTGGTTATCACCGTCAGCAAAAAATTTACACTGTAACGACAATGGATTTTGTTTAGCGTCGCCACAGACAACACATTGACTGTGGCTTTGTTTACAATCTTGATAATGGTTCACACAAGACCTTGTTTGTTCATTGTTATAGATGGCTTTAAGGTTCCCCTAAAGCCTGTTATAGACTAAAAGCGCGCATTAACCATTTGGTAGGTTTTATAACCACCAGTGAGGTTACGCACTTTAAAACCATGCTGGATTAACATGCGATAAGCGACATGACCGCGTAAACCCACCTGGCAAAATACCAGTAACTCTTTGTCTTTAGGGAGTTCGTTTAGTCGGTCTCGAAGCTCTGGCAGTGGAATATTCATTGCGCCTGCAATTGAACCCACGGCCGTGAGTTCCCCTGGGTTTCGAACATCGACAATGATTTGTTCTGCGGTCAAAGCGTGTAAATCTTGACTGTGACATATGGCTTCATCACCTAATAATACATTGGCTGCGACCATACCTGCTTGATTGACCACATCTCTTGCAGAACCAAATGGAGGCGCGTATGTGAGTTCAAGATCGGCTAAGTCATGCACCGTCATACCAGCGCGTTGCGCCACGGCTAATACGTCCATACGTTTATCAACGCCGTCAATCCCTGCTGCCTGCGCGCCTAAAATACGGCCTGAACTAGGGCAGAACAATAGCTTTAAGCTAATAGGGTGAGCCCCAGGATAATAGCTGGCGTGGCTTGCTGTGTGGACATAGATTTTTTCAAATGGGATATTTTGCTTGAGTAAACTTTTCTCATTTAATCCTGTTGAAGCAATGGCCATATCAAACAACTTACAAATAGCTGTGCCTTGAGTGGCACGATATTTTTTATCACCACCAAGCATGTTATCGGCAGCTAATCGTCCTTGGCGGTTGGCAGGGCCCGCAAGGGGGATGAGTGTCGGATTACCAGTAACAAAATCTGTAGTTTCGATGGCATCGCCCACAGCATAAATATCTGCATCGGAGGTTCGCATGCCTTCGTCAACCCGAATACCACCGAGTGGGCCTAATACTAAACCGCACTTAGACGCCAAGCTGGTCTCAGGTTTAACACCAATGGCGAGGATGACTAAATCGGTTGCTAAGGTGTTGTTATCACTCAATGCTAGTTGCAGATGGTAGTGAGGTAATATTGGCTTATCATAATCACCGGTATTATCGGCTTCAGCCAGTTGTATCGGGTATTCATCAACAGCGGTTAAGCCGGTTTTTAAGCGTAAATCAACCCCATTATCGACGAGCTTTTGATGCAGCATATTGGCCATTTCAAGATCAACAGGCCCCATCACTTGGTCTGCTAGTTCGAGTAAGGTGACGTCTAACCCAAGGTGGCGCAGCGCTTCTACCATTTCTAAGCCAATAAACCCACCGCCTACTACCGTGGCATGTTTAGGTTTATGCAGTAGAAGATTCGACAGGATTTTATCCATATCAGGAATATTACGCAGGCTATGGACGAAATGGTTATTGATGCCGCTAATGGGTGGTTTGATTGGTGATGCACCAGGGCTGAGTAATAGCTTTTCATATGACTCTTGATACATTTCATTGGTCATAAGGTTACGTACGGTTAATTGCTTGGCTTGTCTATCAATCGCGACGACTTCATTATGTACCCTTACATCGACATTAAAACGCGACTTAAAGCTTTCGGGTGTTTGCAGTAATAGTGCGTCTCGGGATTCAATTTCACCACTAATATGGTAAGGCAAACCACAGTTGGCAAATGAAACAAATTCGCCCCTTTCAAGGATGATTATTTCAGCGGTTTCAGATACGCGTCTTGCTCTTGCTGCTGCCGATGCACCACCAGCAACACCACCAATAATGACTATTTTGGTCATGCTATTCTCCAATAAAATTAACGATTAACCTAGCGACTATCAATCAGACTTTTTGTTTTCTGATTTGCTATTAAGTGCTTTTTGGCAAGCAAAGCATTGACCGTACATATTGAGGCTGTGGTGGTGAATACTCATGCCGTGATGTTCTGCCGCTAATCCTAAGCGAAGCTCAATCAAGGGGTCGATAAAATCGATTAACTTGCCACAGGTTAAACAAATTAGATGATCATGACGTGGTTTATTACTGAGCTCATAAACAGTATTTTTAGATTCAAATAATCGGCCTACGACGAGGCCTGCTTGTTCAAAATGCGCCATAATTCGGTCTACAGTATGAAGGCTAATGGTCTCTCCCTGTGCATTTAACCCTTGATAGATATTTTCTACCGTTAAATGCTGTTCATCGGTTTGAGTAAGAAACTCAAGTAACTTACACCTTTGAGTGGTTATTTTGAGACCAGATTCTTTCAATACTGCTTGCATTAGATTGACCTAAACACGTCGATACGTGTTAACTGTGTTTAATCTTCAGCTGATATTATTTGTCATCAACGCTTTGCCATTAATAAGACTATCAACCACCTTATGCCTAGCTCCTTTAACCAAGTTCGCCAACGTTTGACGAGAAATATTCATTGATTTAGCTGCTTCTTGTTGTTGCATCCCCAGTAAATCAACTAAGCGTAAAGCCTCCATTTCATCCTCTGCAAGTGGTACCTGTTCTAACTGCGTCATCGGAATACCATTGGGCTTAAAACAGATGTTGGCAGCTTGGCCGCATATGGTTCGGGGGATTTTAGGTCTTGCCATGTAACACCTCGTTTGTAGCATATGCCATATATACTGAATGTAGTTCACACATGCAAGCTCTATTCTTTATTGAGTATGAGATACAAACAGATCTTTGATCTAGCCCATAAAACTGACTATTCAACGATACTGATTTATCACCGTGCTAAATCCAGCCGGTTTTGGAATTGTTAGTGACTGTTTAGTGATGCTATTGATTCATACGGTTACTATCCGAGAGATTATTGATTACCAGTGATACGCCCAACAGTGCCAGTATCTATGAGGTGCCAATTGCCAGTCAATCACACGAACAATGCAAATCAAATAACGCTGTTATGATTTTTTATTATCTCTGGTGGAGATAAACTTATAAGCTCCAGGTCTCAAGTGCGCCATCTGAGCTTAAGGTCAATAGCTTACCATTAGGTTTGATCACCATTGAAAATACCGTAGTGCCAGTGTTATAGGCGGTGATATCCCAATGAGAAAGCTCTTTTCCTGATGAAGCATCCCAATAGATAACACTTTGTTTTGACGTTGCGGTAATTAAGTTTTTGCCGTGATTGACGAATAACGCCTGCCGAAAATAGCGATAGCGCTCAAGGTAATCTAGATGACTTACTGGCTGCGTTGTTTGGGTATCGATAATGACATTGTTATCGAGTGCATCGGCAATAAATAAGCGCCGATTAGCGTCATCAAAACTCACGCTGGTGATTTGTTGAGGACGTGAGAAACTGCTGATCAACTCACCGCTATAAGCAGCCCAAATATGGACATCACCATCAAGTCCTGTCGATAAAACCTGTTGTTCAAAGCCTGATAGCTCAACATGATTAACGGCGGCGCTGTGTTGTTTAAACAATGACATTGTCATGCTACTTCGTTGTATCACTGTGATTGAACCATCATTCATCCCCACCAAAATAGTGCTGCCTGTTTGGCTCAGAAAAAGGCTCGAAATGCTGGCATCGGGATTAAATCCGTGGGCGGGCCAACGTATATCTAATTTGCCTGTCTCAAGGTTAAAAACGGATATTTTTTGTTTGCCAGCTGTCGCAAGGAATTGTTTGTTACCAGACAACGCCAGCAGATAATTGGTTTCATCAAAGTCATCGTCAGACCATTGGCGTAATAGTTGGCTTGTTGCCACATCCCAAATCGATAATGTACGGCTTCTGCCTAATGTGACAGCCATACTGGCATCGTTAGACAGTAAGCCATCAATTAGCGTTTCTTGTACGAGTGGTTGAATATTATCGGGGGTTTTCATCACCTCAGCTTGATTGCAGCCAGAGACAGCTATCATTATCGTGATGACGCTAATAAGGTGCACACTTATCTGTAATCTAAATCCGGCATTAGCTAACAATTTAATTCCCCTATAAAAAGATGCTTTCAACATAATAGCATAGAGCGTTACCGCCGGTTTTATGGGCTTGCAACTCCATGAATCGTGAAATATTTACTGTAAATGACATGACTTTTTGCTATAGCAAAGTCAGCGTTCAAATTATGCATCTATTAAGAAAAAGTGAATTCTGGCACAATAACGGCTAACAATCTGTTATTTAAGCCAAGGAACCCACATGACGCAAATTACCTTAACCACTCCCGATGATTGGCATCTTCATTTTCGAGATGGGGATATGCTAGGTGAAACGGTTCCTGCAACGGCTCGATTGTTTCAACGCGCGATTGTGATGCCTAATTTAGTCCCACCAGTAACGACCGCTACAATGGCTTTAGCTTATCGAGATCGTATCTTGGCGGCGCGCCCAGCCGGAAGTAGTTTTCAGCCGTTAATGACGCTATTTTTAACTAATAACACCAGCGCTCAAGATATTATCGATGCCAAAGCGGCAGGGGTAGTGGCTGGAAAGTTATACCCAGCAGGTGCGACCACAAATTCAGATGCAGCAGTTAAAGCCTTGGATGAGTTGTTTCCGATATTTGAGGTTATGGCGCAACAAGGCATGTTGTTATTAGTACATGGTGAAGTAACAGAATCGCATATTGATATTTTTGATCGCGAAAAGATGTTTATCGATCGCTATTTATCGCGCATTGTCGAAGCCATTCCTAGCCTTAAAGTGGTGTTTGAACATATCACCACTAAAGAAGCGGCTGAGTTTGTCGCAGAGGCTTCAGCTAATGTTGCTGCAACCATTACCCCACAGCATTTATTGTTAAATCGTAATGATTTACTCGTCGGTGGTGTGCGTCCGCATAACTTTTGCTTACCCGTATTAAAACGCAACATTCACCAGCATGCATTGCAAGCTGCTGTGGCGACAGGCTCAAGTAAATTCTTTTTAGGTACTGATTCTGCCCCGCATGAAAAATACCGCAAAGAGTCAGCCTGTGGCTGCGCAGGTTGTTACAGTGCCTGGAGTGCATTAGAACTCTATGCACAAGTATTTGATAACTTAGGGGCATTAGATAAGTTAGAAGGTTTTGCCAGCTTACATGGCGCAGACTTTTATGGCTTACCACGCAACAGCGGCACTGTGACGCTAGTGAAGCAAGAATGGACGGTACCAGAAGAGATTATTCTGCCAAACGGTAATCCTATCGTGCCATTTTTTGCAGGACAAAAAGTGAATTGGAAAGTGAAAACGGCTTAAGTTAATCACTAAGTTATCTAGGTAATTAACGCAGCATGCTGTTTTTATCACGGGTAGCTAAGTAGAAATAGTTTAATAACTAAATAGATTTATTAATGCCTGTCAGTTTGCTGACAGGCATTTTTGATCAGCGTCTTATTAAAGATCTCTTATTGGCTGTTTCATTTGTTGCCTGCGCCTGTAAAAGTGCTTCAAATGCTGCTTGGGGTAATGGTTTACTAAATAAGTAACCTTGGCCGTAATCACATTTCAATGCATTAAGCAGATGATACTGCTCTTCTGTTTCAACGCCTTCTGCCACGACCGTTAAATTGAGCCCATGCCCCATAGCGATTGCCGCACCAACAAGTTCTAGATCGCCCGGATCGACGGTTATATCGTTAATAAAGCTTTTATCTACTTTTAAGGTATTGAATGGGTAACTGCGCAGGTAACTGAGCGACGAATATCCGGTACCAAAATCGTCCATTGAGATACTGACACCAATATCGTTAATGGATATCAAGTTACTGTCGATGACGGCGTCGCCACTGAGTAATACTCCTTCGGTGATTTCCAGTTCAATAGTGCTAGGATTAATCTGATGTTTATCTAGCTGGATATTAAGCATATCAACAAAGGTATTTTCCCTGAATTGTTTTGGGGACACGTTAATGGCAATTTTAAAATGAGGATTATAGGTTTGTTGCCATTTTTTGGCTGTAGCAAATGCAACCTCGATAACATATTGACCGATTGTGACAATGAGTCCCGTTTGTTCAGCAATAGGGATAAACTCATCAGGAGTGACTTGACCGAGCAAAGCATTATTCCAGCGTAAAAGGGCTTCCGCGCCGATAATTTTGCGGCTCTTGATATCTACAAAAGGTTGAAAGTAAACCTCGAGTTCTTTTTGCTTTAATGCACTGCGTAATTGCTCTTCAACTTTCAAGCGCCGATTCATATCGTGGTTCATTTGATGTGTATAGAAATTATAGGTATTTCTGCCGCGATCCTTTGAATGGTACATGGCTGAATCTGCTTGTCTTAGCAATTCTTTGGGGTCTTCACTATCTAGCGGGTAAAGGGCAATACCAATACTGATGGTTGACACTAGCTCACGATTTTCGAGCCTAAAAGGCTGGTAAAATTGCTCGAGTAGCTTACGGGCAATAATTTCAACTTCAGTGGGTTCATTAATATTGCTCAATATAATGATAAATTCATCACCTCCCAACCTACCCACAACATCACTTTCTCTAATGGTATTTTTTAACCGAACCGCCGCTTGGATCAACAGTTCATCACCAACAGAGTGACCCATGGTGTCATTAACCTTTTTAAAATCGTCTAAATCAATAAACAATACTGCCACATTATTTTTGGCTCGATGGGCGTCTTTAAGCATTTGCGACAATCTATCAAGTGACAGTAGTCTATTAGGCAGGCCTGTTAAGCTATCGTAATGGGCTTGATGAAGAATTTTTTCTTCTTGTTGTTTGTATTGAGTGACATCTTGTTTTAGGGCTAGATAGTGTTTAGTGACGCCAGCGTTATCAAAAATAGGTGCAATATGAGCATGTTCCCAAAAAATATCGCCATTTTTCTTTTTGTTTTGCAGCTCGCCTTGCCATGCATGTCCGGTAGAAATAGCATTCCATAATTCTTTATAAAGTGATTTTGGGGTTAATCCCGACTTTAGCATGCTGGCCGATTGGCCAATGACTTCACTCGCGGCGTAGCCAGAAATTTTTTCAAAGGCACTATTCACATATTCAATTTTGCTGTCGATATTAGTTAATATCATTGATATTGGGCTTTGTTCTATTGCTTGTGACAATGTAAGAGCTTGTTCTTCAGCCTTTTTTTGGGCGCTTAAATCGATATCGATACAGTACATTTCTGCTTCATTATCGGTATTGTTGATTAACGTATGGGATGAATAAACCGCTACATTACTACCATCTGCACGTTGCAGGAGTAATTCTTCAGCGAGAATAGGAACCCCTTCATTAATCCATGCATTGACGTTATTGATCACATGTTCTCGGTAAGGAGGGGGAATAATGAGGTCTTCTAATTGCTTCCCTAATGCTTGCTCTTTGGTATATCCATAAAGCTTTTCACTGGCCTGGTTCCAAAAAATGACCGAACGGTTTTTATCATAACCTTGGACCGAAATTGAGGGTATTTGTTCAAAAATATGTCTAAACTTAGATTCACTCAGAAGCAGTTTTTGTTCGGCATTAATGCGCTGTGAAATATCTTTAACAAAGCAGAATAACATCCCATCATCACCATCCCAAAAGCTGATGCTCACCTCAACATGAAACAAATGACCTAACTTATGTCGGTGTTGAGAGGTGTAATTAATAGACTTTGTTTGCTTAACTTTAATGACATTTTGAGTAGAATACTGGTGTTTTTCACTGGTTTCGATCTCTCCAATCGGTTTATTGCTCAGCTCGTCGAGAGTATAACCGGTCATATTAGCGAAACTCTGATTCGACTCAATTATTTTGCCGTCCACCGACACAATAACAAAGCCATCTTGCGCGGTACTGATAATATTACGATAAGTACTTTCACTGCGGCGTAACTGTTCTTCAATGAGTTTTCGGTCGGCCATATCTCGACTTACGCCCACAATCCCCTCAATTTCCCCTGACAAATTAGTAAAAGGCGTTTTATGGGTTTTAAAAATATGGGCGATTCCATCGGGGGTTGTGACCCATTCTTCATTCATCCATGGCTGGTTTTCTCGTAATACAAAGCGATCGGCTTTGATAAAGCTGTTTGCCTGCTGACGATCAAATAAGTCATAGTCTGTCTGATGCTTAATATCCTCGGGTTTAAGGTTTAACGCTTCAGAGAATGCCTTGTTACAACCTAAATAAATCCCGTCGACCGATTTGTAAAAAATGATATCGGGAATGCCATCAATAATGCTTTGTAACAGGTTTTTCTCGGTTTCGAGGAGGCTTTTGTGATGATGTAACTCTTGATATATTTGTTGCCTTTGTTGATGCTGTTTTAGCAATAACCCCACTAGCATGGTGCCACATGTATATACCGTTAATAATGTCGGACCAATTGTAAGAATAATGTCGTATTTATCTACCACCGGCATGAGTAATAAACACAGCAAAATGCCAATCTCCACCACAAACCCCATGGCCAGTAAGTTTTGCCAATTGGGTTGTTTGTTTGCAGACTTCATCCAGTATCGCCAGCCTAACCCAATGGCAGAGCTGATAATAATAATTAAGGTTCCAACATATAAACCGGCGCCGCCTTGATAAATACGGAAACAAGCAGCGAGTAACGCGGCAATCAATGTCGGGATAAAACCAAAAAATAGCCCACTTAAACTTAACAGTACCCAACGAGTATCAAAAAATATCCCCGGCCTTAACTCCCAAGGATTATTCATGACACAAATTGCAATCATTCCGATAAAAACCCCACTCAAGACATTTCCATATTTCTTGGGGGCTATCTTTTGTAATTTTATGGCATCATAAATAACGACAAGTGCCAGTAACAATACGGTGTTGCTCATCAAACTGAAAAAACTATCCATTCTTTCCCCGCATAAAAAGAGCATTGCCTTCTTTTACTGTAGTTCAAATCTGATAATAATAAAAAAATAAACTATTTTTATCATTACGTTAATAAGATTTTTACCATTATTATCTAACGCCTGTGACCATTAATATCTAACGCCTGTGACCATTGAAATCTGAGCAAAGGTTCAAATAAATGGCATGATCAAGTTTAGTCGTTAAACGGTATTTTTGTGTACTAAATCTTCATCCGTTGACGAGTTCTGTGAAACACCGCGCTTCATTTTTATCGGCTGTAAATGTAGGGCAAAAAACGCAATCTAGCTAAAACGATAGGGTGATGACTTATCTAAGGATGAATGGCTGAATATTGAACGATTATTCAGCTATTCAATAGCTTGAGTTTCTGTCGAATGACAGGGTGTTGAATGATCTGTCATTGGCGTGTGTTAATTCATTTCGGGGCTATGCATTATAAAGCCGATTATATTTTTAAATGCTAACTATCAATAATACAATAAGATAAAGCTTAACGAGTGACACTAATTTGTATTAAGTCATCTTTAATATAAAAAGTTGAAATTTATTTGTATATATCGAGGTCTTTTACATTAATACCAACATACTTAATCGTTAAGTATGAAATATGGATGAATATTATTATGACGACTTCATTTTCTGTAAAAATGTTACTCACCTCAACCACCGTAGGCTTAACGCTATTATTTGGCATGCCAGCTCAAGCATCGAGTATTACAGTACCGGACTCAATGATAGTTGAAACCGTGAATGGTCAGAACGTCAGTATAAAAAATACGATTGGACTCAGCCGCGGGCAACAATTGGTTGAAATTAACTATCGCGACTTATTTCAAGATAATGCTGATGATTCAGGCCATTGGGTACGTTCTGAATCCTTGTACCTCACATTAGAAGTTGCTGAAAATCAACGTTATGAGCTTGCTACACCTGATATTTATAGTGCAGAAGCTGCTCGTGATTTTTTAGATAACCCACAAGTCACGCTGAGTATTAATGGTCAACAACACAAAAGTGTCGCATTATTGACTCAGTCGCAGTTATTAACTCAATTAGTGTTGAGGTAAGTTTAAAAGTGGTTAGCAAGTCTTATCATCAGAAGCGGCTTGCTAAAAATTATTTTAAGACACTGCTACTTTCGTAATACGGATTCTATATCGCCGATTCTATAACTTGTTATTGTGTAAATATTAATTTAAGTAATAATATTTCTAATTGTTAGTTTATTTGTTAATTTATTTGTTTTTTTTGATAACTTCAGCTCAGTAATTTTATTGAGTTGATATTATTGCGTTGATATTGTCGATTAATGTTGTCGATTAATGTTTTTTTGGATTATTTTGTTAATGATATCTATAGGTTGATTTATAGTTTTTTTCGTGTTTTTAGATATTTATTGAAAATAGTAGATTCAGTTTCATCATTAATGTGTATTTAGTTTCCTCCATTCAAATTTTCAACACGCCAACTAGCTTTTATACTATGTTGTCGAACATATTTGCCATTTTTCTGGGGTATTGAGTTGTAGAATACAGCTGCCCAACGCTTATTGCTCATGAGTGTTTGCTTTAAATAATAGATACCGAGTCAATGACTTTTATCAATGGATTATATCGTAAATTATTGATAAATATGGGCTATTATGGCATCTAAAAATGGAGTTGATTTTTTTGTGTTCATCCTACGATGAACACAACTTACCAAAGCAGTCCTTAAACAATATCGTTGGTAAGCAAAGCATTGGTTCTTGTAAGATGAACTCGCGGCGCGATAATCAATTCATTTATTGATCATTCTCTGTATTTTAGTAAATCATTTGCGTTAATATACTGTTGCATTCTAGAGCAGTTATTTGTAATACAAATGGCTAACATAAAGTAAAATAAAGGAATATTAATGCAGTTACTTTTTAGGAAAGCTATCACTCCGTTATTGGTTACCGCCAGTTTAACCGTTGCAGGTTGCAGTGGTGGGGGAAGCGAGTCAGCCAGTAATAATGTCACACCTCCGGTGACAGACAGCAGTAGCATCACTTGGACCAAAGGCCAGTTTACTCCATACGCGGATGTCGCATTACAGTGCAAGGCCGATCAAACTGGATCTGAACTCACCGAAAAGCTTTGGCTTCGCTCATGGAGTAACGACACTTACCTTTGGTATGATGAAATTTTCGATCGCGATCCAGCTCCTTATACCGTAGCGCAATACTTTGATTTATTAATCACAGATGAGCTGTCTGAAACCGGTAATGTAAAAGATAAGTTTCATTTCTCAATGCCGACTGATGAATGGGAGCAATTAAATCAATCTGGCGCATCATTCGGTTACGGATTTAACCTGTCACTTCGCAATGCATCTGCGGGGGTAACACGTCAGGTCACCATTACTTATAGCGAACCTAATTCACCGGCAGTGGCCGCGGGAATAAATCGCGGCGCTATTATTGTTGCTGTAGATGGCGTCAATGTGGCTAATGCCGACGATAGTGCAAGTATAGATACATTAAATGCAGGGTTGTTCCCAACTCAAAGTGGCAAACAAACGACATTTACCGTGCGAGATCTCAATGCCAGTGTTGATCGCAATGTCATATTGTCGGCCACCACCGTTATCTCTACCCCGGTACAAAATACCCAAGTGATCCAAACCGCAAGCGGCAAGATTGGATACTTACAATTTAATTCTCATATAGCGACTGCTGAGCGAGGGTTGTTTGATGCTATAACGACGTTAAGCGAAGCGGATGTAGAAGATTTAGTCCTAGATTTACGCTACAACGGTGGTGGTTTACTCGCCTTAGCGAGTCAGTTGGGTTACATGATAGCAGGTGATACTGCGACCAATAATCGCATTTTTGAACGCACCAGTTTTAATGATAAATATCGAACTATCGATCCCGTAACTAGAGCAATACTCGAACCAACGCCGTTTATTCCAGAAACAATAGGCTTTAATACTGGGTTGCTGCGTGCAGGGATTACACTGCCTTCACTAAACCTCAAGCGGCTTTATGTATTAACGACAGCAGATACTTGCTCGGCCAGTGAAGCATTGATGAATAGCCTGCGTGGTATTGATATTGAAGTGATTCAAATTGGTGGCACAACGTGCGGAAAGCCTTATGGGTTTTACCCAACACCAAACTGCGGCACCACTTACTTTAGCATTCAATTTAAAGGTGTGAACGATAAAGGTTTTGGTGATTATTCAGATGGTTTTGTGCCCACTACAAGTCCAACACTCGACAGTGAAATTAAAGGTTGTGCGCTAAACGATGATTTAAACCATGCGCTTGGTGATACCAATGAGCGACTCTTAAGCGCCGCATTGTTTTACCGTGATAATAACCAGTGTCCAGCGCTGACGTCATCAGCGGCTAAAGTGTCAGCGGCTCCAACAATGATGGATAAAGGCTTTATGTTGAAAGATGACCGTCACTCAACATTGCTTAAAAATAATCGGATAATGTCGACAGGAGCCATGTAATGTCCCGTTTACCTTCTGGTTTACTTATCGCTGTAGTGATGTTTTCCACGGCTTTTATGGGATGTGGTACTTCAACGGCCGGAAACGATAGAGCGGTTCCTGCGCTAATCACGTCGCCAAATAGTGCCAGTGTGGATGAACTACAAGCGGCTATTGCCAGTTTGTTGGATACAGACCATGTGATGATTGCTCAAAGCGCGTTTACAGACACCAGCGTCTTGTCTATTGAACCTGCAATGCACAAAGACACTAATGGTCGTTTATTAATGGGGCGCTCTACCGAGATGCCAGAGAGTGTGCAATTGCTTATTCAAGGCGATACATGCTTGCTTGAGCACGCCAAAAGCGGCCAACGTAAAATATTGCAAATAACCACCTGCCGAGCCGAGTAACACTGGCTAACTTATGGCGTAGTTACCTGTTAATTCAGGCTTGGACTCAGTAGTACCAATGACGAAATATTATCATTGGTACTACTGGAATATTGCCGGTTTATTACCGGAGTTTTATTGTCAATCTGATGGATATTATTGTGATTAACGCTTCAGCGTTAATCACAATAATGAGTTAAGAGTTAAGAGTTAAGAGTTAAGGATTGAGTTAAGAACTAAATTCAGGACTAAATACAGACTACGTATTAACCTTGTGTCTGGTAAGTAAAATATTCTTAGTGAATAGAAAGGTAGCCTAGGCTGCCTTTCTATGATTACTTCTCCAGTGAGATAATTATCTATTATCCGTAGCAGAGGTTATTTATTATCTGAACGTATCACTAACTCAACGCGGCGGTTTTGTTTCTGGCCCGCTTCATCAAGATTATTGGCAATAGGCGAGTACTCACCAACCCCTTTGGCTTCAACTTGTTGTGCAGAAATAGAGAACTGTTTGATCAAACGGGTTTTAATTGCAGTCGCGCGTTTTTCTGACAAGGTTTGGTTATAAGCTTGCGAACCTCGATCGTCTGAATGCCCTACCACATAAAACAGTTGTTTAGGGTGTGTTTGTAGGTATTGAGCGACAACTTCAACAATCGGATAAGCTTCTGGCAGTAATTCGTCGCTATCATATTTAAACAACAAACCGTCCAGCGCCACATGGCCTGTTTTGGCTATCTCGTCGGTTAAGCCCTGCAAATCAATTCCCACACGATTATTGTTTAACGTGGTTTCTTCAATGATTCGGACTTCTGCTGACAATTGGCCTGGAAAACCAATGACGTATACCATAGCGTACACATTACCTTCAGCTCTATCTAACTTGTATAGTCTATAAAATTGGTTTTCGTCAAAGCCAATCGTTGCTAGTAATGCTATCTTTCTTTCTAATTTTGAATTATCACCGCAAGAGTTTCCTAAGCAGGCATAAACCTCTGTAAAACCGAGTTTAGTTAACGCATGTTGATAATTTGCGTCAATCTCAAATTCTGAGTAAGTACGTGGTAATAGGTAAGCAATATCAGTAATTTTTCCTTCCAGTTCTATGGTTTTATAGTTATCACCCACAAGTACTGAGGCTTGGTTAAAACCATGTGTAATATATTTTTGTATATAAGCACCTGGAATTCTGCTTAGCATTGGGTGGTCAGCCGAGTTTTTAGTATCTTTATCGCTATTGTCTTTAACCGTTATTTCACTCACAGCTTGTGATAAATAACTTTGATTAGTGGCCACCAAATCTAATGGCTCAGCGATGACTTCTATAATATCCAATTCTAAATTGGTAGCATTCTGCCAGCTAATCGCATATATCGACACATAAACTTGTTTTTTAGGCAGGGTAATATGTGCTGTTATTAATGATGGCAAGCTACTGGAAATATTTGTCAAAGGCGAGATAAATGAAGATAGCTTACGTTCATGACCACAACTTGCTTGTTCACATTCAAAAATGATCTCGGCATTGAGCGCGTTAAGCTGTTTTTTATAGTTATTGATTAAATGAGCCGGCGTATAAGACGGCGGCAATTCATAGTTGGTCCTAATCAGTTTACCTTTCACTTCTTTTGATTGAATATTTTTATCGTCAATTGCCGTGATCAATTGCACAGGCGTGAAGTGCCTTAATTCATTTTTTGTTTCTTTTACCTCTTTAGGCTCAGAAAATAATTCTTGTGATGTTGCCGAATAGGCATTCATCGCTGGCATCACTGCAATAGTAACGGCCAATGACATAAGTACGGGTTTTAACATTTCAACTCCCTGTTGTGTGGTATCCAATATTTTGTGAAATAACATTAAGTGATCATAAGATATTCAAACATCAATAAGGTGTAAATGAATAGCTATTAGAATTACAGAATGATTATTACTTTTGATGCTTTTTGTTCTCTCGGCACACCTAAAGGTATGTGGTTGTTGGTAGGCAATATATCTGTATGAATATTTGGGCGGCAGTGGGAAATACATTATGAATGGTCACGACGTGATCAAATACTTGTTCAGGTATTCACAATCGTGAATTAGTGATGAATAGGGTTAAGAAAGTTGAATTAGATAATAAATCTTGTTTTGTTTAATCTGTACATAAAAATAGTGCATGATTTTAACGCACAAAATGACATGGGTTTATATGCCGCGAATTTAGGTCCTCCTATCTTTAAGTGTTTCACTGTCATTTTACTGCTTTGCACGAACAGAGTGACCTGCTAGGCAGAAATGGGCTTAACGTTGTATCTCATAGCGATAAACTTACATTCCCAGCAATAAGATGAATAACAGGCCTCGAATATGACATTGTAATGGGATTGTTACAGCATAAGCTCGGTCTGTTAAGTGCGATTTTAACGCTTCTTGAAGACTTGCTTTACATGACAATTCATTCCAAGGATTTGAAATGCATTTTTATCAAATCAATCCAAATAGTGATAATTTTCATGGTGAATGCTCCTTAAGTAACGGTATGGTTCAACATCAGTTTGGTGCATTGACACCGTATTAGAGATTGTCCATTTCATTATCAGTTATTTTTCAGTCAAGCCGATATAAAGAGGTATTACTGATTTTATAAATTATTAAAACTATTCATTAATTTTCAAAATAGCCTAAATCAAATGAGTTACAGTCAAAAGGCAATAATATATGCATTAGATTAAGTAATGTGAAAAATAATATTTATCGCTGTATTTTATGTTGAAGTACGGGCAGAATCAGCTTCCTTTTGGTTAGCTAGAATTATCTTATGTTAGAAGTAAAAGTAATCAGTATTTTGTGGTTCATCGGTGTATTAGCTGAAGCGATGACGGGCGCCCTGGCCGCAGGTAAAAAACAGATGGACCTTTTTGGTGTGGTGATTATTGGTTGTGTCACCGCGATTGGTGGTGGCACTCTGCGTGACATGCTCCTGGGTAACTATCCCCTAATATGGGTTGAAAATGCACATTATTTGTTAGCTATTGCAGCGGCCTCACTACTAACAGTGATGATTGCACCGTTAATGCGATACTTATCACGATTATTTCTGGCTATTGACGCTCTTGGTCTGGCGGTATTTTCTGTTGTTGGAGCGCAAAAAACCTTAATGCTGGGTTATAGCATTGAGATAGCTATTGCCATGGGGGTCGTGACTGGTGTTTTTGGCGGCGTTATTCGTGATGTTTTATGCAATCAAGTGCCACTTATTTTTAAGAAAGAGCTATATGCGTTAGTTGCTTTGCTAACGTCAGCTTTATATGTGGTGATGAAGCTAAATGGTGTTGTTGAATGGATAAACCTTTCTGTTGCGCTGACCTTTGGTTTTAGCTTTAGAATGCTCGCAATTCGCTACCATTGGTCAATGCCCAAGTTTGACTACCAATGTCAGTCAGACAATATCCATTAACAGCCACTAAATTCGCGATTCATATAAAATTAACATCGCCACTCATCGCAGTTGGATATCAAACTTATAAAGTAATTAATCGTTTAAAATAATGTGTTTTAGGTTTTTTATAGTCACAAAAGGCTATCGTAATTCAAGTGATAAGGCAGTAAGTTATTTCATTATTAAATTGGGTGGCATTATTGTTTTGGCTAAGAAAATTGAGTTAGATGATAAATCGTTATTTTTTAATCTGCATATTAAAGGGATGCGTAACTTTAACGCACAGAGTGACGTGGGTTTATATGTGGCTAATATAGGTTACCCTCTGTCTTTAGGTGTTTCGTTGTTACTGCTTATTTTGATGGTCGGTTTGGCTGTGCTACCTCTTAGTGTTCCTAATACTGAGCTTGCTCGTGCATTAGTATTAATCAACGTGGGATTATTACCTGTCTATTTAATAGGGCGGTATTGGCTGGTTAGGCGACGTTACGGTATTAGCGGGACATTACGTTGCTATGTGAGCCAGCAGCGTATTGCCATTCCTGCGAATGCAATAATTAATAAGCCTGTGGGGCAGTTGGAGTTACAACGTGATGACATTGAGCGCGTCACGGTAAAATATAAATCACAAATGCATCGTTTACATGTGCGTAATCATATTACCGCGTGTGATATTAAGCTAAAAAGCGGTGAAGTCATTACCCTTAATGCGATGTATTTCCCGCTTAAACACATTGTTTACATGCTGTGTTTTTTCGACTACCCATTAACAACGCTGCACGGCAATTGGTCATGGGCTTTTTTGCCTAATATTATAGCCGTAATATTCCCTGTTTTAGTCAATGTCGTTGTCACAGGCATGCTAGTGAAACACTATTTTTTGTAGTGTATATTCAATTGATTATATACATTATTGATTGTGAGTTTTTAAGCGTTAGTAAAGCAATAACGTAAAATTAAAAGGATGTTTTTATGTACAAATTGATCGCTATTATTTTATTACTATTTATATCGACGCCTTCAATGGGGTCTTCTGATGAAGAAAATCTAACTCAGAGGTTGGCAGCTGCTAAAAAAATTGATCGATCAGAGCCGAATGCACTGTGTAAAGCGTCAGTCGATGTCGTTAGACATCAAGATGTGAACTTATTCAGAAAGGTGTTTGCTGCAATACCAGCAACGGATGAGCAAGTAAAAGTATATTTATCTGAGCTACATGATAAATATTTTAAAACATCATATTTAGGTATCGATAATTATCAAATAGATGAAAATGAGGCGTTAGTGTTTGAAGATGCTAAAAATTCTAGCAGCAGTTTAGTTAGTGACAACGCTAAGCAGCGTGGGCATGACTTAGAGTTGTGGGTTCCATACCGTTTCGACACGATATCACCAAAGACTAATGAAGCGATTCAAGGCTATGGGACTTGCAAGCTGGCCTATTTAGAAAACCAGTGGAAGGTTGTTACGTTATTGTAGGCCATTATATGGTACCTGCTTATCCTTTTTGTTCATTATCGGCATGTTAATGACGTAATAGAATTATATGGCTAAAAATAGTCGATAACGAAGCTCTTTATATAGTTGGTAGACACTAACAATAATCTTAAAAAGTGTAAATTCGATTAAGGAACAGGATGTTTAACAAGTTAACAGGGACGTTATTGATTACAGCGTCATCATTTACAATCGTGTCAGCCGTTGAAAAAATAAAGTGGATTTTTATATGCTTTAATCTGATTTATGTGGTGTTGGCGGTAAGTGTTTTTTCTTTTTCGGCTGAAACTGTCGGGCGTTTAATGCTCAGTATATTGTCGATGTTGGTAGCGTTTAGTTATCAATGTCGATGGTGTTTTGATGCCTCACGCAATGTGTTAATACAGTTCCATGGTTTCAAGTTAGGGAGGAAATCCATTTATTCCCTTCAACAACAAGATGTTGATTACTCAATAATAAAAAATATTGAGTTAAAAGAAGTGCATAATACTTATAAAGTGATTTTGCATGTTAAAGAGAGTCAACAAGCTCCATTTCCTTAACCGATATCGATATTGTTAAAAGTGAAGCAACATAAGTTGCCCACATTGGTGCAACAATGTCGAAAAGAGTTAATGTCGCAGGGGATTAATGTTGTCGGTCAATTTGATAGCGTTAGCCGTAAAGATTGGCCAACCTTTAGTTCAGTTCCGCTCGACCAAGATACCGTAAAAGCCTTTATTGGGATTAAGCTATTTAACGACCCGATAAAATTACAATACCCCGTCACACTGTTTATGCTGCCTTTACCTCGGCAATACTTTCATCAAGTCTGGGCTTCAAGTTATATTAGTTTTATGGCCGCCCTGTTTATCCTTTATTCCAGCCATAATATCGTAGCGGGCATAGTGGTTGCATTATTTGGGGTAGCTGTGTCTGCTGTAAGGCGAAAGCTCATTTGCGATAAGCATTATACACAGGGTATATCGACTCCTAATGAGATTGTTATCAGCGAAAATTCACTTGTTATTCCAAGAGTGTATTTTGAGGACAAGCAAGTTAGACAGATAGAAAAGTCAGCAATTAAATCAATCAATATTGTGTGGAATTGGTATAAAGCTGGCGATGGTGACGGTACCTGGAGGCAATACAGGCGACCTTTTGTATTTAGAGTAAACATTGATGTGAGTAACGGTGAAAGCATTACGTTAGCCGGGCAAACATTTGATAGTAATAAATTTGTTATTGCACTGTCTCAACTCGTCTACAGTGCAACCTTGACGCAAATCCCAAAAATAGCAGCGGTATGGCGTTTTTACATACTCATACCGATGGCTATAGCGCTACTAGGTATGACAGGCTTTGGCTTGTTCTCGCTGTATATTCGTTATTTGGTTTAAGAATAAACATGGCCACCCCAAATTGTCGACTATGGCAAAATTAACATGAACATATATGGCTTGATTGTTTTCAAGTATTCAACTAACAGGATGTTATCGATGAACATGATGAAAAAAGCCAGCTTACTGGTGGCCATTACTACTGCCATTACCACAATGAGTTTTGCTGCATTGGCGAGTAACCAAGCTGCTATTGATGCATTTGAAGCTAAAACCAAACCCATAGCGCAAGATGCAAAAGTGCTATCCGATAAGCAGCTAGTCTTGATGCAAGAGTTTAATCAGCTTATGGATTCTGGCAATGCGTCGGCTGTATTCCAAAGTGGCAAGGTGCAAGAATTACAAGCACTCGGTGAGCAGACGTTGGTGCAAGCTAGGTTGTTTGTAAAAGAGTATCAGCAGTTTTTATCGCAATTACCTGAAACATCTACCTGTTATACGCCAGAAAACGTCACAGAATATAACAGCTTGATTGATGAGGTCTCTGCTAATAACCAGTCGTTATCTGAATTGAGCGCTACAGTATCACCCGGCGATGATACAGGTGCCACCATGGCATTATTAAATGTACAAATGCATGCAGGACGGGTTAGCTCTTTTGTGCAAATGTTTCAGCTGGTGAAGATGTGTTATATAACCGAAGCCATGGGTTACACCAAGCAAGATGTTGAGCGTATGGAAGCGGAAGAAGATCAGTAAAGTTTACAAAAGCGAGCAAAATATTAATGTTGTATCAAAAATAAACCCCATTCGCTTTTGCTCATGGGGTTTATTTTTATATGTGAAAACGCCTTAAATTAAGCGACACAAATTACTATATGACTAGGGTTAAAATACCAGTGGATTTACCTGATCATATAAGTGTTGGTATAACGTTTGAGTAAACCCTGTGTTGTTATCAAAGGTGACTGACACATTGTTAGAAGCAGACGTTTGCATTTTTTCATTGAGTTCAACTCTGATCAACCGCTGCTCATCAAATAAGAAGTAGTCTGGATACACATATTCCTGTGCGGTGCCTTCGACGATTTCAGCCACTTTAATTAATAACTGATCACTTGGACTATTGCTTTTAGTCATTTGATAACGTTGTTCAATATTGCCATCGCTATCAAGCAAGGCAATGGTTTGGTTTTCTTCATCGATAATGATGTCGAGCGGGAAATAAAAATCAAATAAGACTTCGGCTACCATTGTTGTAGAAAGTGTTTCTTCAGTGACAAAGCTTGATAGCGCATATGTTTCATAATCTTCAACTACACGGCACATCACATCATCGGCTTGAGTGACCGTTAAACTATACAGCGTATCTGGCCAGGTTAATGCGTCTAATTTTAACATTTCTGGAGATGTATTTAACACTGATTGCCAAAAGTCGCTGGTGTTGGCGTTAGTGATCTTATTGATATCGATAGTAATAGGAACATTCGTGCCTGTATAAACCGTATTGTAGGTATTTCCTGTAATGCTAGGTTCAGTCACTGGGCCATTGTCTTCTGTATACCAGCGCTTGTCTGTTGTGTGCCAACATTCTGTAAGCTCGTCATCGTCTTCATCTAATGGTGCTTCAAATGCTAGGCCTTGGCCGGTTAGAGCGGAGACCCAGACCAACACTTTTGTGTTGTCGGCATTTTGCATAGAAAACCCACTTAGATCAGAAGATAAAGTCAGTGATAAGGTGTTAGCAAAACCGCTTTCATTAATGATATTACCTAGCACAACATCCCAATCATTTTGTGACAAAATACGAGAATCGATAGGTAATTCTGTAAATCCTAATGCGATGGCTGAGTCGCTAAAGAGTATATTAATGGCTAAGGTAAAGGCGTCATCTGACAAGAACTCTTCGATAGAAAGGCCGCTATCACTTAATATTTGCCAAAGCTCTGCATAAGTCGCAGCAAGTATTTTTTCTGCTGCGATTATGTTTGGAATTTGAGTCGCGATGACTTGTTGTAAATAGGCAATGACATATTCTATGCGGGTAAAACTCGCGGTGGCTGACATTTCAGCAGAAACTGAGTACAGGGTATTTGCATCTAATTGATACAAAATAGCTAATAGCGTGTCTAACTCGGTTGATAGTTGACTAATGTCACTGTCAGACAGGTTTTGATTCATCATTTCTATAATGCGAGACTGTTTAATATGAGTCAGGTTGTTAATCGCGCCATTGTATTGTGGGCTTGCGATTAATGTCCCTTGTCCTGCATCATTAACGATAGCTTTTGGTGCTGCTCGGTTAGTCGGGTTTTTAACCTTAAGTGCTAAAGAGCGGGCCTGGATTGCTTGTGTTGCTGTTGCTGCTTGCCAGTTAGCCACTAAGTAATAGTCTGGCGTTTCAACTTCGCTCTTCCAGTCTATTTGATAGTTACCATCAACATCGGTAATTGCGAATGGCTCATCGCTATCACAGCTTAAGTTTTTATTTAAATCTGCACATACTGTAGCGCCAGATAATGCGCCCTGGTATACCGCAAGGCCGTTTACCTGGTGAGTGTATTCTGATGCTACTGGCGGCGTAGTAATCGGGGGAGGTGTACCTGAATCTGGTTGCGTGATTTCGGTATTAGAGTCGTCGTCAGATGAACCGCAACCGACTAAGAGTGTGCCAGAGATTAATATGGCTAATATGCTTTTATGGTGCATTAATGTGTCCTTACATTATGGGGTAAAGTGTTTTTAAAACAATGAAAATATCGAGTGTGAAATATTAAGCGAGCCTAATAATGTATCGTTTACTGGATACATTGTTAGGCTCACTTTTTAAGTGCTAACTGGAGTATTTGCTAGAGGATTAACCGGCAGCGAAAGCAAATAATTGGCCACGGTTTTTAATCTTGGTTTTTTTATAAATATTCTGTACGTGCATTTTGACGGTATTAACAGAGATGTTGAGCTCTTTGGCCATTTCTTCGTTGGTTAATCCATGCAGTATAAGTGATAAGACTTGTTGTTCTTTTTTTGTGGTGACGGCAAGTATTTTGGCGCGATTACCTGATGATGGAATACGCTTTCTTTGGAGGATGTATTTAGAAACGGCTTTAGGGTTAAAGCTAATGTCGCCATCTTGCACTTGTTTAATGCTTTGTATTTGATGAGCGATAGAGTCAGAGACACTAATGGCGCCATGAAATCCAGATGAAATAAGGATAACTTCTAGTTCTACATTCAAAGCAGGACAAAATGCAATGTGCAGGTCGCTTTTAAATAATTCAGCAGATAAGTAACCAATTTCTTGTAATGGATTATCAAGATAATGAACCATAATGGCGCTGCCATTTTCGGCATTTGATGCAGCAGACAATTCTGATAACGCGCAGTTCGCATTGGTTGGAATTAAGTTAAATTCAATCAAACTAGCGAGATTTTGAAATTGTCCATGAAGGTGGACAGGGAAATCTACGATTATAAGGTTATTGCTGAACATGTCACATTCCTTGTTTAAAAAACCAGCGTCCGTTTGCTGTTGTTTTATACTTTTTCGATGTTTGTTTGTGCTATTTATTGAAATCTTGCAGCAACACTAGCA
Organism: Shewanella sp. Arc9-LZ; assembly: GCF_010092445.1. NCBI lineage: Bacteria > Pseudomonadati > Pseudomonadota > Gammaproteobacteria > Alteromonadales > Shewanellaceae > Shewanella > Shewanella sp. Arc9-LZ. Next base: position 746,904 of record NZ_CP048031.1, read on the forward strand.
TGTATCAAATCAATAAAAAATGCATTTTGTGTAATCTATTAGCATTAGTGATTATACAATGTTTACTGTAAACCGATGTTTTATTTACATTTGAGCAATATTGATTGTTTAAATAATGCTCAGTGCAGTATCCTACAACATAAAAAGACTATTGCATACGGTAAAATGATTATTTTTAACCCGTAAGCTTATCCTAAGCGGTGTATCACTTATGCTGTTTTTTTGGATCAACGTTTAGGTTTTCTTGAATGACTTGGTTTACCTTTATTCGCCGCCGGCTTTTTAGGTTTCGCGCCTCGACCTTGCATAAAGTGCTCTGGACCTTCAATTTTATCTCGTAAACTTTGAGTCGGCTTTTTCTTGGCTTTTTTGGGCGCGTTTTTGACTTCTGAAGATGAATGTTCAATTAACTTCATTAACGTGCTGAGTTCTTGCTCATCCAAATCGCGCCATTCTCCTACAGGCAGCCCTTTAAGCGACACATTCATAATTGACTGACGTTCTAGCTTGGTCACTTCAAAGTTGAAATGTTCGCACATTCGACGAATTTGACGATTAAGCCCTTGAACTAGAACTATTTTAAATACGAACGTTGAAACTTGTTCAACTTTACATTTTTTAGTGATGACACCTAACATCGGCACGCCTGCTCGCATACCTTGTAAAAATGCTTCGGTGATCGGCTTATTAACCGTGACCACATATTCTTTGTCGTGATTGTTGCCTGCGCGGAGAATTTTATTGACTAAGTCACCATTGCTGGTGAGAAATATTAACCCTTGTGAATCTTTGTCTAAACGACCAATCGGAAATACGCGTTCGCTGTGGTTTACAAAATCGACAATATTATCGCGTTCGGTATTTTCGGTGGTACTCACAATACCTACTGGTTTATTAAGGGCGATGAAAACAAGATCGGCTTCGTCTCGAGGGGCGATATCGTGACCATTCACTTTGACTTTATCGCCAAATTCGACGCTGTCACCAATTTTGGCGCGTTTACCGTTGATAAAAACATTACCTTGCTCAATGTAGCGGTCTGCTTCACGGCGTGAGCAAATACCACTCTCACTAATGTACTTATTTAGACGGGTTGCAGATTCACTCATGGTGGTTCCTTTTTCAACATAAACGCACTGCAAAGGCAGGCTGGATCGGCGCAGATAATATCATAAAATAACCGGACAAAGAGCTGTTTGATAAACGTTTATTATCAGTCGTTGAGGTTTCCTATGTCATATAGGTGAGTATCACAAATCAAAACCCAGTTGCGTTGTGGTGTGCTGTTGTTGAGGTAATAGGTTAATGTCGGCTAATACTGATGCACTGTGTGCCAACTGTTGTTGCAGTAAACGGTACAAATCGACCGCTAATTGCGGTGCATTGTGATTGTCTGGGGTGTGGATAAACAAATAGGGTTGTTTGTTTTGCGCGATCCATAAAGGCAGCTGTTTAAGCCAGTTTTGGAAAAAATGTATATTGGCTTCCGCTTGCGGATGACCAATAAAGCGCACCACAGGATTGTTTGCGGTTGCAATGGCGTGTACTGGCACTTTAGGCTTTTTTTGGTGGGCATCTATCACTGCGGCTGTGGTTGGCGCGGCCGCAAAAACAGGCCTCGTATCCATAATGATACGATTGCAGTTATTGTCGATGAGTAAGCGGTTTAATGCTTGCTCTGCTTCACCTTTAGCAAAAAAGGCGCTATTACGTACTTCGACGCCATAGGTTAGGCCTTGTGGTACTTGAGTTAAAAATTGCGCTAACTGTGGCAACGATTGTGGCCCAAAACTGGCCGGAAGTTGAATTTTCCACACCCCGGTTCGGTTAATTAGCGGTTCCATTACGCTAAAGAATTGTTGTAGGGCCGGCTCTGCATGTTGTAGCTGTAATTCATGAGTGATGTGCTTGGGCAGTTTAAAGGTAAATTTAAAATCGTCATGGGTTGCGGCGTACCAATTTTGTACATTCTGTAACGACGGCGTGGCATAGAAAGTAGTGTTACCTTCAACGGTATTAAATATTTCGGCATAGCGCGCGAGCCGATGTGCTTGGCTATTGCCGTAGACGGTTTGTTGCCATTGGTTTTGTGACCACATGGCTAAACCTAATCTTAATGGCGTATAAATAGTCGCTGTTGAAGTGCTATTGTCCAAAACAATCCTTAGACTTGGGTAAGTGTTTTATATAAAAATATCGATATTGTGCTAATAAGGTCTTTAATGGGCTAAAAAACAACATTTAGTTATTTTTGTCTATATCTAATGGCTTTACCCATCTGATAAAATTATCACAATTAGTTACGCGATGTATTGAACATCTCAACCAAAAGTTAAATGGTGCGTTATTGTGATTTTATGCGTTAGATGGAGAGTTTGTGTCTAGTCCACATACAGACAGTCAGTTTGATAATTATCGACCTAATACATCTTCCGCCAAACCGGCTCCGGTTCGTCGCAGTAAAGCGGGTTGGTTATTCATCGTATTATTGTTAGCAACAGCCTATCTGATCGAGTTTGAGGTGCGGACATCGTATTATCAATCTTATTTTTTGCATCAATATGCGACTAAATTAACCTATAAAGTACGTGATTATCGCAGCGATGCAGTGATTTATCCTAAGTATGGTCCTTTTGATGATCGCCATGGTTATAGCCAATTACCGCAGAAAATAGCGCGTTTAATTGAGCGTAATTATCAAATCACTCAGCAAGTGGCATTTTCACCAATGTTGATGGATTATACCAATATTGGTTTTTTCCCACCGTATCATGAAAAAGCCCAATCAGGCTTAATGATAAAAGATTGCCGTGACATGACGGTATTCGATTTCTCCTATCCTAAACGAGTGTATCAAGACCAAGATAAAATCCCCGACCAAATCATTAATACCTTATTGTTTATCGAAAACCGTGAAATGTTGAGTCCAGAAGCTAAATACAATCCTGTGGTTGACTGGCCTCGATTTGTGTTGGCTGCCGCCAGCCAAGTAGCGGGTATTTTTGGGGCTGATATGTCTAAAGCAGGTGGCAGTACCTTGGCCACCCAAATTGAAAAATTTAGGCATTCTAACCACGGCTTAACCTTGAGTATTAAGGATAAATTATTACAAATTGGTTCGGCAATTGTGCGAGTGTATCAGCAGGGTGAAAGCACCGTTGGCGCTCGCCAACGTATCGTACAAGATTATCTCAACACAGTGCCATTATCATCGGCGCCAGGGTTTGGTGAAGTTCATGGTATTGGTGATGGCTTATGGGCCTGGTTTAAAACAGATTTTAATCAAGCTAACCAAATACTATTGAGCCGTCATACTCAGCAAAATGCTGCTGAGCGTGGCAAGGTGTTTCGTCAAATCGTGGCCTTAATGATTGCTCAGCGTCGGCCGTCGTATTACTTACGCCAAGGTCATGAGGATTTAGAATCGTTAGTAGACAGCTATTTACGTTTACTGGGCGGTGATGGTCTGATTGAAACGCAATTGATGGTGTCGGCACTTGAGCAAACATTACAATTTAATTCTAGTAAGTTAGCGACGACTAACCTCGCTAACAATAAAGGGGTTAATGCGGTACGTATTCGTACTGCGGGTATGTTGGGATTAAGTTTATTTGATCTCGATCGCTACGATTTATCGATTAACAGTACCTTTCATGGTGACTTGCAACAACAAGTTAGTGATTACTTACGTAGTTTAGCTCAGCCCAGTTCGGCTGAACGTATCGGACTACTAGGTGAGCGTTTACTGTCAGTGCAGCAGTTAGATAAAGTGTTGTACAGCTTTACCTTATATGAAAGCACCGACAGCGCCAATCGGGTACGGATTCAAACCGACAGTATTGATCAGCCGTTTGATATTAACGAAGGCAGTAAGTTGGAGCTTGGTTCAACGGCTAAGTTACGTGTATTAGCGACATATTTAGACATTATTGCCGAATTACAACAGCGTTTTTCGGCAATGACGGTGGCTGATTTACGCCAAGTGGATGTGGAACGTAAAGACCATATTACACGCTGGGTAGTTGATTATTTAATTACTACCCGAGACCGTAATTTAACCCGAATGTTAGATGCAGCACTGCAGCGCGAATATTCGGCTTCACCAGAAGAACGTTTCTTCACCGGTGGTGGTTTGCATGTATTTAACAATTTTAATAAAAAAGAAAACAGCCGCGTACCAACATTATATCAAGCATTGCAAGAGTCAATAAACTTGCCTTTTGTGCGCTTAATGCAAGACATTGTTAATTACAGCAGTAGTTATAACAGTGAAGGCAGTGTGTCGCAGCTATTGCGTAACGACAAAGATCCGCGCCGTGAAGAATACCTAAAAGCATTTGCTAAGCGTGAGGGCAGTTCGTTTGTAAAACGTTTTTATCGCAAGTATCGTCAGCTTGCACCAGAGCAGCGTCTTGAGGTGTTATTTGATGGTATTCAACAACAAGAGCACAAGTTAACGGCGGTTTATCGTTATTTAAAACCTTACGATGGTGCCCGTGAGTTAAAGATTTTTCTTGCAGGGCGTTTACCAGCAAAAACCTTTACTGATAAACAAATTAATGTGTTGTACAACAAGTATGGCGAAGAAAAGTTCAATTTGGCTGATCAAGGCTATATTGCGCGGGTGCACCCGTTAGAGCTGTGGGTATTACGTTATTTAAATGACTATCCAGAAACGGGTCTTACTCAAGTATTAGAGGATGCGCAGCCGCAGCTACAAGAAGTATATCGCTGGCTGTTTAGAACGCGTCATCAAAATGCTCGTGATGTGCGTATTCAGGTGATGTTAGAAGTGGAAGCATTTTTAAGTATTCATCAACGTTGGGTGAGAATGGGTTATCCGTTTGAATACATGGTGCCTTCATTAGGCTCTGCTTTAGGCAGCTCGGGCGACAGACCTGCAGCATTGGCTGAGTTAATGGGTATTATTCAAAATGATGGCTATCGTTTCCCTACCGTGAGAATTGATGAGCTGCAGTTTGCCAAAGACACACCTTATGAGGTGACATTGGCCAATAATAAGCAAACTGTTACACGAGTAATGCATCAAGAAGTTGCGCGAGCGTTGAAAAAAGCACTGGCAAATGTGGTCGAAAATGGCACAGCGAGAAGGCTCAAAGGCAGCTTGGTTGATAGCAATGGCCAGGCTGTTGTTATGGGTGGTAAAACGGGTACTGGTGATAACCGTATTGCGACTGAAATTCGTAATGGCCGTAAAGTGTCTTCAACCGCTATAAACCGTACCGCAACGTTTGTGTTCTATTTAGGCGATCGTCATTTTGGTACCTTAACGGCGTTTGTGCCAGGGGAGAAGGCTGACGACTTTAGCTTTACTTCAGCACTGCCATTACAAGTACTTAAAGGCATGATGCCGATTTTATCACCGATGATAAACCAGCAAGAACAGTGTCAAACTGGTTTATAAATGATGAATCCAGCTTGCTGCGATCAACAAAAAAGCCCATGCTGTAAAGTATGGGCTTTTTGTTCGAATTAACATGTTGTTAAACGCTAAAAAGACTGAGCATAACAATAATGTGGCATACTACAGCAGCACTGGTTAATATTGTGCGTAATGTGAGGTAGCTGGTGGTGGTTGATAATTGTTTGGCTTTAAATTCAATATACAATAGATACAGATAACCACTGGCGAGTAGGATAAGCGCGGATAATGCAAATGGTGTTAACAGTGCAATCCAACAAGCGAGAGCGATGATATTACTAATGATAAGTAACTTAGCGATGTTGTCATCTAAGGTTAATATAACCGCTTTGCCCCACAGAGTACCGGCAACAAAACTTAAAATCACTGCGCTATAGCTAACAAACCCTAGCATAGTATGTTCGGGTGCTAATAGGCTATGATTGAAGGCTAATACACTGAGAATAATAAAAGGTAAAAGGCCAGCAAAGCCCAACCATTGCCATGTTTTAATGCTTTTCATCCTGTAGTCCTTTAATGCATGTTGATACGGTTATTCATCGTCAAGCGTGTCGATGAATGAGAATATATAACCTCAATTATGGATAATAAACGGTCATCAAACAGGCATTTCCGCTATCAGTGTTGAATCGACTTACAATAGGCGAGCTATTGATACGTCCAATATGCCTTGTTAGCAAAACACATGGCAAGTTTGATATTGCAGACTTGAATTAAACCCGTTTTTAACGATTTATCCCATCTCTTTTTAGAGCTGAGGTTATCTATAATATAAATGATCTTGGTGACACAACATAGAAAAGGCGAACCCGAAATGAATATTTCTCTTCATCCCATTACTGAAGCAGATTTAGATATATTGTTTGAATTTGAAAACGACCCTATTGCTAATAAAATGGCAGATTTTGTGCCGCGTAAACGTAAGGCTTTTAACCTGCATTGGCAGCAAAAAGTATTGGCTAATGAAAAGGCGATAGCGCAAGGGATTTGGATCGATGATGTTTTAGTGGGTAATGTTTTATCGTGGATTAATACCGACGCAGCAGCAAAGTCCGACCCACAAATGCGTTTAGTTGGGTATTGGATTGGACGTGAACATTGGGGCAAGGGCATTGCCACCAAAGCAGTGGAAATGTTTTTAAAGCAATTTATTTCGAGCCCAGTTTTTGCTTATATCGAGAAACAGAATCAAGGCTCAGTGGCAGTGGCGTATGCCAATGGCTTTTTCGACGTTACAGCGCAGTATCCGCAATTAATCAGTAAAGACAATTTACGTTTATTCAGACGTGGTAACGTTTAATATTCTCGTGGATTAATGATTGCCGCCGCCACATCCACCGCAACAACTGCCACCATTAGCTTGTTTTTTGGTAGTATTTTCAGCCTGAGATACTTTTTCTGTTGCAGAGTTCGAGTCTGTTACAGCAGTGTCCTGGGCTGTAGGTGCCACATTGCTAACTGGTTCAGCTTGCTTGGCAGGCTTGAAAATACCGCTAATTGAAAAACTCATGGTGATACCTCGTTATGGGAGCTGATTGTGTAATGTTGTGATGAAATCTAGTGGCCAAATTTAAACATGTTTTTTATTTGCATGTTTAAATTGTATAAGGCTTACTTTTTTAGTCAAGTGTTATCTGCCGCAATAAGCTCGACCTGCTTAAGATGTGTTGAGCATCACATTTAACTGCCGTGTTAATTAACGATAATCCAAGCAAGCACTGCCTAGAGCCTTTGTTTTAATCTGAATGAGCGTGATAAACTGCGCATCCACATGTTTGGAGTTTTTATGTCTTTTGCAGATTTATCGTTACATCCCATATTGATTAACCGCCTAGCTGAATTAAAATATCAGCAACCTACGCCGATCCAACTACAGGCTATTCCGGTTATTTTAAGCGGTAAAGACGTGATGGCGGGGGCGCAAACGGGCACCGGGAAAACGGCTGCTTTTGCATTACCGTTACTGCATCAACTATTGACTCATAAAGATGCTTTAGTCGCTCAGCCAGATACTCAATATATTCATTTAACCCCTATTACCGCGCTTGTATTAGTCCCAACTCGAGAGTTAGCCCAGCAAGTGCACAGTAGTATTGAGCAATATGCTTATGGCAGTTCAGTCACTAGCGTGATGGTTTATGGTGGGGTTAGCATTGGTGAACAAATCCGCCTGTTAGCCAATGGCACTAATATTTTGGTGGCGACTCCAGGGCGGTTATTAGACTTGCTGCGTAAGCGTGCGTTGTCATTGTCGCAATTAACTCATTTGGTATTTGATGAAGCCGATCGCATGCTGGACATGGGCTTTAAAGATGAAATTGTCGAGGTGCTTAAGCGTTTACCAAGTACACGACAAACATTATTATTTTCAGCCACCTTAGATGACCGTATGCTCAGTTTTAGCCGACGCTTATTACGCTCACCACAAGTGATTGAAGTGGCTCAGCGAAATACCACCGCCAGCAGTATTGTTGAGCGAGTGTTTAATGTCGACGCTAACCGAAAATGCGCCATGCTGTGTCATTTAATCAGCCAAGAAGGTTGGCAGCAAAGCTTAATATTTAGCCGCACCAAACAAGGTGCTGATGCACTGGTAAAGCAGATGAATCAAGCTGGTGTAGCGGCTGAAGCATTTCATGCTGACCTAACTCAAGCAGCACGTGAACAAGTATTAGCAGCATTTAAAGCCGGTGATGTGGCCGCGTTAGTCGCCACCGATGTGGCTGCTAGAGGGTTAGATATTAACGAGTTGAATTATGTCGTTAATATGGAGTTACCGTTTCAAGTTGAAGACTACGTACACCGAATAGGCCGCACAGGCAGAGCAGGTAAAGCAGGGCAAGCTATTACATTATTAAGCATCGATGACGAGCCATTATTAACTAAACTAGAAGCCTTTTTAGACCGACGTTTACCACAGCAATGGCTGGCAGGTTTTGAGCCAGACCTTGATTTAATTGCTCCAGTTACCCGTAAAACAACCAAATCTGCATTAAAAAAACAAGCCCGTAAAAAGGCATTAGCGGCATCTTCACGCGGTAAAAAACGCTAACATGAGTTTTATATTGATTCCATCACACATGACAGTGTGGTGAGTGTCTTTTTACTGCCACATTAATGTCATCTAGTTTGAACCGAGTTGTCACATTAGACGCTTATCTTAACTGACAAATAATTATACCTATATTTGATCCGTTATTTTCAGAGCATATCTAAGGACAATTTATGAGCAAGGCGACATTTGATCCAACTCGTTTTAACAACAGTAAAAATACCCCCTTCAATGAAGTGATGGATAATCATCTATCACGTCGTAATTTTGTTAAGCGTGGTTTAGGCCTTAGTGCTATGACGGCGTTTGGTGGCTTCGGATTAAGTGCTTGTGGCTCTGACAATGACACCGTTGCAGAAACGCCAACAACGCCGACCACGCCAACAGCACCAACAAAAAGTTCTGCAGTATTAGGTTTTGAGTCTATTGCCGGTTCTAAAACCGATGCAGTTGCGGTAGCTGCTGGTTATTCAGCTTATGTGTTAGCACCTTGGGGAACACCCTTAAATTCGAAAGCTGCAGCGTGGAAAGCCGATGGCAGTAATACTGCTATCGATCAGGAAAACTCAGTAGGTATGCATCATGATGGTATGCATTTCTTCCCGTTGAATGATTCGGCAGATGACGGTTTATTGTGTATTAACCACGAATACATTGACCAGGATGCTTTACATCCAACAGGCCCAACGTTTGATGCTGATGGTAAGCGCACATTAATTGATGAAATTCGCAAAGAAATCAACGCCCATGGTATTTCAGTTGTACGTATTAAATTAGTTTCTGGACGATGGCAAGTGGTCGAAAACGACAGCCATAACCGTCGTTTTACTGGTGCAACCGTGATGGATATTGCTGGCCCACTAGCGTACAGCTCATACCTTGAAACGCGTTATTCGCCCGATGGCAGCCAAGCGCGCGGTACTTTAAATAACTGTGGTAATGGTTATACGCCTTGGGGCACTTATTTAACATGTGAAGAAAACTGGCCTGGTTACTTTGTTAATAAAGGCACCTTAACGCAAGAGCAAACGCGCATTGGTATTTCGACTTCTGACACTCGTTATGGCTGGAGCCACTTAGCGGGTGATGACGATGAACGTTTAGACGAATTTGCTCGTTTTGATGTGACGCCAACGGGCTCAAGTGCGACTAATGATTACCGTAACGAAGCTAATGGCCATGGTTATATTGTTGAAATTGATCCATACAATCCCAACTCGCGCGCCATTAAGCGTACTGCATTAGGTCGCTTCCGCCACGAGGGTTGTGCCTTTGGTAAACTTGAAGAAGGCAAACCAATCACATTTTATTCAGGCCACGATTCACGTTTTGAATATCTGTATAAGTTTGTTTCTGACGCAGCATGGGATCCAGCAGATGCTAACAGTACTAACCGCTTAACAGTTGGCGATAAGTACATGAATGCCGGAACCTTATATGCGGCTAAGTTTACCGAAGACGGTGTCGGTGAATGGTTACCGCTAACGTTAGATGGGGTGACTGCCGACGGAAGCACGCTTGCGAGCAGCTTTGACTCACAAGCCGCGATTATATTAAATACCGCTGGCGCTGCTGATTTAGTGGGTGCTACACCAATGGATCGCCCAGAATGGACAACTGTCGATCCATTTACAGGTACGGTATACCTAACGTTAACCAACAACAGTAAGCGTACCGACAGCACCAACCCTGCTAACCCGCGTTTAAATAACAACTTTGGTCATATTATCCGTTGGGATGAAGGTGATGCAGCAACGGAATTTAGCTGGGATATCTTTATATTTGGTTCACCTGCAGATGGTGATGCTGAGACTAACTTATCTGGCTTAACTGACTTAAACCAGTTTGCTAGTCCAGACGGTTTGGCGTTCGATCAACGTGGTATTTTGTGGGTGCAAACCGACAATGGTGCCTCTGAAGTTACCGAAGAAACCAACGATCAAATGTTAGCGATTGTGCCATCAACGATGGTAGATGCAGACGGTAACCAACAAGTGGTAACGGCTGAAAACCAAACTCAGCTTAAGCGTTTCTTTGTTGGCCCTAACGGCTGTGAAGTGACTGGTTTTGCCATGTCACCAGACTACACCGCAATGTTTGCCAATATTCAGCATCCTGGCAACTGGCCATACTCTGATAGAGCAGATGAAGAAACGCCCGCAGGCACAACGGTTCGTCCACGTGCAGCTACAGTGATGTTTATTAAAGATGACGGCGGTGAAATCGGCGTTTAATGTAAGCCACTTTCTCTGGAAGTCATTAACCTTGCTTTAGTCTTGTTTATGGCTTTAAAAGCGTATATCAACCCTGATAGACTTGTTCTATCAGGGTTTTACTTTTTTCTGTGTACAAAATCTAATGATCAGTTCTAATTACCAGTTCTAATTACCAGCTTTAATTATTAATAGTCTATTTACAAGGACAGCCATGCTAAATGGAATTCATCACGTCGCGATTATCTGTGCCGATTACCCACGTTCAAAAGCATTTTATACGCAAGTTTTAGGGTTAAAAGTTATTGCTGAGCATTACCGCGAAGCACGGGATTCTTACAAGCTTGACTTAGCTTTGCCCGATGGTAGCCAAATTGAGCTATTTTCATTTAATGGTGCGCCGCCAAGACCCAGTTATCCCGAAGCCCAAGGCTTACGTCATTTAGCGTTTAAAGTTGATGATCTCGATGTGGTAGTGGCCCATTTGCAGCAGAACAACATCTCAGTCGAACCCGTTCGTATTGACGAATATACCGGTAAACAATATACCTTTTTTAGCGATCCAGACGGTTTACCGTTAGAGCTTTATCAAGTCAGTTAATCGATATCGACCAGGCCGCTGTTTTTGAGCGGTATTCAAACTGTTATCAATGACGGTTTTTATCAATAACCGCGGTTATTAATAACGGCTACCTATCTGCTTATTGCCTCCTTTGTTAGCTAAATCTCTTATTTAATAAATCTTTACACAAATGATAATGATTTGCATTTGCGATCTTTGTTTCATTTATGTAAAGTGCATCACATAAATGAAATTTAGTTAACGCTTATTAATAACAGGATGATGTTAAGCATGAAGTCGAGTAATTACAGTAAGTTATCGTTAGGTGCTCAAGCCGTTGCTGCAGCATTAGTATTCAGTAGCCCAGCGCTATATGCTGCAGACACCAAAAATGAAACTTGCGATAAGGATATATTGGCGAAATGTAAACCCGCGCAAACGGACGAATCAATAGAGCGAATTCGTGTTCATGGTGTGCAAAACTCGGTTTACATGTTTAATAACTCAGCCGACAAACGCCGAATGGCTGCACTTGTCGATACGCCTCAAGTGATTACCGTGTTAACTCAAGACCAAATTCAAGAGTCAGGAAATACCGACTTAAAAGACATTTTGTCAGCTCAAGCGGGTGTCACCCTTGGTACGGGTGAAAACGGTAATGCATTCGGTGATCGTTATATTATCCGTGGTCACGAAGCACGTAGCGACGTGTTTGTAGATGGACTTCGCGACCCTGGCATGACCACTCGTGAAAGTTTTGCCACCGAGCGAGTTGAAATTACCAAAGGTCCAAGTTCAACATTTGCTGGCCGTGGTTCATCAGGTGGTGCCATTAACAGTGTGACTAAAAAAGCCTCAGTAGCTTACGATTTTGGCCGTGTCGATCTGGGTATTGGTACTGACGATCACACTCGTCTAACGGTGGACTATAACTTACCGATATCAGACAAAGTGGCAGTACGCCTTAATGGTTTAGCGGCTGAAGAAGACAAGCCGGGCCGCGAAGGCATTACGAGTGAACGCCAAGGTGTTCAGTTATCGGGTGTGTATGAAGCCACCGATGCATTGTCATTTACCGCCGATGGTTACTACCTAGACGCGAAAGATGTGCCAGATTTAGGCAGTTATTTTGATCGAGATACTCGTAAGCCGCTAGAAGATATTCCTGTTTATGCTCAAGATGGTGACTTTCTAAATTCTAAGGTCACCACGTTTACTTTACGTACCGAATATGAGTTAAATGACAGCATTACGTTGTACAACGCCACACGCGTTGGACATACCGAAAATGGCTATATTACAACCGGTATGGGCGGCACAACGCGGGCCGATACCGACCCAACAGCGCCTGGTGCCAGCACCTTAACGCTTAGTACTCACCAAGGTAACCAAGATGTTGATTATGTCAGCACTCAATTCAACTTATTTTGGAACACTCAAGCACTGGGTTTTAATCACAAGTTAGTATTTGGCCTTGAATACACAGATGAAAATGTTGATAACGGCGTATATAGCATCACCAACAACAATGATGGAAATTGTTTGACCAATGGTCGCGGTGGCGTATCAGAGTCTTATTGTATTATTGATGGTGACGGCAATACTGTCGATAACATCGGCCAGTTAATGGATCGCAGCTATGTTGATGGTGGATCAGATGCGATATACGACATCGAGACTGTGTCGGTATACATGATGGATACGGTCGAATTAACCGATCAATTAGCATTGTTTTTTGGTTTTAGACAAGACAGCTTTGATTACAGTAATAACACCACGAGTCGTGCTGTTGAAGTGGATTATGCCTATTCCGATACCATGTATAACGGCAATATTGGCTTAGTTTACGACTTATCTGAAGATGCTAATATCTACGCCAATTACAGTACTGCAACCAACATCAACGGCGGTGAGTCTGACTTAGGTGCTAACTGTGGTTACGGTGGTATTTGTGGTACACAAGAGCAAGCTGCTGAAGCCGATGCCGAAATCGTTGAAAACCTAGAGCTTGGCACCAAGTGGATGTTGTTTGACGACAAAATGATGTTTTCAGCATCAATCTTCCAAATCACTAAAAGTGATGTAATGGAAAGTGTTGGCGACAGTTACTCAACTTTGGGGACACTTAATACCGGTAAAAACCGCGTTAAAGGTATTGAGTTTGGTATGGTCGGCAATATTACTGACAAACTCAGCATACAATTCTCGGCTGCCAAAATGGATTCCGAAATTTTAGAATCTTACAATCCAGCTAATATTGGTTTAGTACTGAGTAACTTTGCTGATGAAAGCGCTTATTTGCAACTGCGTTATGAGCTAACAGAGTCATTCGTATTTGGTGGTAGTTACACTTATCAAAGTGAAATGTATGGTGGACAACCAGACACTGCAGCAGGTTATGATAGCGACAATAGCCGTTACAGCATTGTGGTGCCTAACTATCAAGTAGTTGATTTATTTGCCAGTTACAATGCCACCGAAGATTTAACTTTCCGTGTCAACGTAGGTAACATATTGAACGAAGAATACTGGACGGCAGCTTATCGTTCTGGCTCATTTATGTACTTAGGTGACGCCCGTAATGCTAAATTGTCGATGACATATGAGTTTTAATTAAAGGTATTTGCATGATTGTTATTGAACAAATTCTCTCGAAACAGGATGTCGGTGCTTATCGTCAGCAACTGGCTGAATGTCCGTGGGGCGACGGCCGTAAAACCGCAATGGGGATAGCGGCGTCGGTTAAAAATAACAATCAAGCAGATGCGCAACACGCTAATGTGCGCCAACTGGCTAATCAACTACTGGCGCGTATTGGCGAAACGCCTAAAATTGTATCAGCGGCGTTACCGCATAAGATATTTCCGCCGTGCTTTAATCGTTATAGCGAAACTGAAGAGTATGGTTACCATGTCGATGCAGCCATCATGCGGATCCCTAATACCGCAGAAGTGATCCGCAGTGATGTATCCATGACGGTATTTTTGAGTGAACCCGAAGAGTATGACGGTGGTGAGTTAGTTATTGCCACTGAATTTGGCCAGCAGCAAATTAAATTACCTGCAGGATACGCCGTAGTATACCCGTCGAGTAGTTTGCATAAAGTGACCGCGGTAACCCGAGGGCAACGCGTAGCAGCTATTACGTGGATGCAAAGTATGGTGGCCGATGTCACATTACGCCAAACCTTGTATCAGCTCGATCAAAGCATTCAAAACTTGATCAAAACCAATAACACAGATCGCGCCGAGTTAGATAACCTGCATAATGTGTATCACAATTTGATCAGGCAGTTTACCCAGCTGTAATCGCTCTAGTGGGCTTTGAATGACGGGGTAATAATGGTTGGTTTTGAATTGTTAGCTTGTCCTAATACCAATTAAAATCAATTGGTAAAAATAGTTAAGCGAAGGTGACTCAAAAAATGGTGACTCAAAAAAATGAGACTCAATAAAGGGACGAGGTTACAAACAGCGGTATCTTCTGTCGAATAGACGGTGACAGTACGGTTGCTAACGCGTGCTATCACCGTTAATTTTATTAACTTACCACCATTTGACCGGTATAAAGTATAAAGTTACGTAATAATATGACGCCCAATAAACTTAGACATGCTGTTCCGGCAACATAGGAAAACTTGCGTTTTGAAGTGGCGGTCATAAATAAGTTCATCGCTAATGGGGCCGACAATCCTAGTCCCATAATGCCGAACCAGAATACAAATCCCCAAAAGCCTACTCCGATAGCATTGAATGCCGCAACCTTGCTTTGGCCACCACTGAAGACCAATCCTAGGAAGAAGGTGAACATAAGGAGTATCTCGCCTAAAATCAATGGGATCTCTATTTTATGAATAAAACGTACTTCAGCACCATTGGGATTGCCTTTGAGTAACACACCACCTAATAGTGATGCAGCGGCACCTGAAGACAAGCCAGAAGCTAAAAATAGTAAGGGTAATACTCCGGTATTCCACATTGGGAAGTGAGGCTGAGCCGATAATAAAAATCCGGTATAGGCACCTAGCGACACTGAGAAAATCACTAGTAAACCGGTTATACCTGCTTCATATCGCGCTAGCAGCCTGGTTAACGTACAGGCGATTGGTAAATGTTTTTCACAAAATTTATCAATGGGTTGTCTGAATGTTACTGCAATCCAAGCATACATAAATACTTGATATAGCATTAAGATAATCACACCCATCGACATCACCGACGTAGGATTGTAAAACACTAGAATCTTCCAAAAGTCCCAAGGTTTTGTTAAATCTAATACCAACACTCCTAAGCCAGCTAAAACGGAAATTGCCGCAATAATACAAGCAGCTATAATAAATCCAGACTGATATGCTTTCTCTTTTAAGCAAAAATGTTTCAATAAAACAGCGAAGAACATGGCGCCTGCGGATGCCCCGGCTAAAAATAGGTATACTGCAATGGGCCAGTGCCAAACCAATGTATCAAAATGAAAAGCACTCATAATATAATCTCCCCTTGTTTCGCTTTGATACGAAATATTTTAGGTCGGGTACCTAAATCTTGCTTAAAGCGCTCAGTCGGATTCGCCTTTAATAGCGCAACCAGTTCAGACTCGGGATCTTTAAGATTGCCAAACACTAATGCTTTTGTCGGACATATTTCTACACAGGCAGGTTGTTTACCCTGTTTGAGATTAGTTTCACGGCAGAAGTCACATTTGTCGGCAGCTTTAGTAACAGGATTAATAAAACGCACTTCATAAGGGCAGGCCGCAATACAGTATTGGCAACCGACACATTTATCTGCATTTACTGCAACAATACCGGTTTCTTTATTAATAAAGGCGGCCCCGGTTGGACAAACAGAAACGCAAGGTGCGTTCTCGCAATGTTCACAAGAATGTCGAGAAAAATGATAAAACTGATTAGGGTATTCTCCAAACGGCCCAGTTCTTTCAATGCTTAGTCGTGTGACACCTTCAGGTACATGATTCACTTCTCGACATGCTTCAACACAGGCATTACAGCCAATGCATTTAGTTTCATCATTTAACAAAGCGTACTTTATGTTGTTTATAGCGGGTTCCATTTCGGCATTGGCATGATTACCACTGAATGGATATACCGACACGCCTGCAACCAATGCGCAGGTGCTTTTAAGGAAATGCCTTCTTGAGTTTTCCATGATTACTTACCTCTGTACCGTGTGACAATTTCGGCACACATTACTGCGATCTTTTGATCCTAAGCCCATTATGGGGTCAGATTCAGGATGCAGTTTATGGCAAGATGTACAACTCACTTTTTGAGCATGTACGTTGTGAGTCCACTCTGCTTGGGATATCTTTTTAGGCGAATGGCATTTCAAACAAACGTCATTTTTAGCGTCTATTGTAATGTCGTTTCCCGCGGAAAATACCATCAGGTCATTGGGTTTTTTAGGGTGATTTCCTTGCTCACCATGGCATGAACTACAGCTCATTTTTAGCTGTGCTTGGGCATGGTGGCCTAGCATTGCACCATTGCGTTTATGGCATCTCATACATGAGTCATTGTTAATTTTCTCAGTAGAGTCAGCGCTATTTGCTCCCTGACTAATAAGGGCAAACGACAATACGCCTACACTTAACATCAGTAGCCAGTTATTCCGGGACATAATCAGTCCTCTCTACAATCATGGATTATCAAAAAATATCGGGTGAAAACAGATTGTCTTCACCCGACAGGGTCTTCATACCGGTAGGGATAGCTTTAACATTTGCATGTCGTAAGGTTTGCCTCGAACGATTTCAACTAATTTAACGTTGAATTTTTCAAACAAACTTTTTGCGTTAGCATCATCTTGTTGACTGAAATCAGAGATAACCAATTTCACTTCCGACGAGTCATGATCTATCACGACATAATCGAATCGTGTATGGTTTTCGGCTGCGGTTTGGGCATCCATTTCGAACACGGTATCGATTGGAACGTTGCAACAAACATCATATTTGCCGCCCACCATTGTTTTTAGTGATTTTAAAAAGTTAAAGCTCTGAGTATCAAAAAGCATTTTTTTGAACTTAATTGAGTGCTCTTCAGTGTCAGTTTTGAAGAACTTTATACAAGTCATAATGAAAATTACTAATATAAAGGGAACCACAATAAACAGCACAGAGTACACAAATGCATAACTTAAAAAGACTGAAGTAATCATATTATCCTCCAAAAAATCGTTTTTAATTTATTGTTTTATGAATTAAACATACGTCATTGACGTACGATCAATATTATCCTTATATTTTGGTTTTTAATTGATCGTAATCAATTAAATGATGTGCTTTTAATTTATTCGATCGTAGTTATGATTTAGGTCTTATTGTTTTTTTCTGCATTTTAAGTTGATATATATTTGAAATAAACAAAGTTGATTTGAAAGTTATTAAGTTTGAATTTGAATTTTTAAAATATTGATATGTTGAAATTTAATAAATCAATATGTGAATATCTGTTTTCTCGAAATTCTAGTTGTTTAATTGGATATTACAATACATGAAATTAGCTTTTACTAAACATTGCTCCAATCGATGGAAGCATTCTATGTGAAATAAGTAGTGTTAGAAAATTATTTTTATGATCTGGAATAAGTAATCATTGAATACTTAAAATAACATTATGAACTCTTTTGAAAAGCGTTAGAATGCTAGGTTATATACCTAAAATGGAGTATCTAAGATGAAGCCAATTGACTTAGATAAATTAGATTTATTAACACTATCTATATTAGTGAGTCTTTATGAAAATAAATCAGCGACGCATGTTTCTAGAATATTAGATGTGCCAGCTTCGAAGATAAGTCGTTGTTTACACACAGCAAGACTAATATTTGGTGATGAGCTGTTTATTAGACGGAAATACGGATTAGTCCCAAATGATTATGCGGGAAAAATTTATCCCATTGCTAAAGAAATAGTGGACTGTGCTAAAAATTTCAATCGAGTTAATAGTGCTGAACAATCGCATAATCGATACTTTGAATTAGTCATTCCTGGAATGATTGCTTATGCCTATCCGCGAGCATTGATGAAATCCATTAAAGAACATAATAAAAATATCCATATTAATGTGAGTAGCTGGAATAGTCATTCTCTGGAAAGCGTGATTAGCGATCCACACAGTATTGTGATGTGTTGCTGCAAAGGCCCTGAAGAGATCCTCTGTTTTGACCAAAAATTACAGGTTGAAGTGCTTGCGACAATGAACCGACAATACTTACTCAGCTGCAGAAAGCACCCTATATTAAAGCAAGACATCTCTCTAGAAACCATTGCTAAATACCCATATATCAATACGCTTATTGGTATCCAGGCCCCCATACTCAACCCATTCCAGGAGTATTGTCAGGCTAAGGATTTATCTCTGAATACCGAAATGACCATTACCAGCGTGTCTTCTTTATTTGATTACCTCTCAGACTGTCAGTCATTGGCAATAACACCCTACAAAGCAGTGTATGACATGTTAGATGATGACTCTGGTTTACATGCTTGCCAGTTATCTGAGTACGAATGCAATCGTCTATTTGAGGTTGTAGAGCCATTAAAATTGGTTTTAGTCACTCATCCTAGTGTTGACAATGAAGATGCAGCATGGTTAAAAAAGCAAATTCGTGAATTAACCCATGAGCTAATTTAATATAAAACGAGTTAATATGAAGGTTCGCATTATTGCCTAATGAGTGAAATTATAATAATTCCTGTATATTTAATAGAAATAGAAATAGAAATAGAAATAGAAATAGAAATAGAAATAGAAAATAGGGGGTAAGGGATCGGGAGTTTAGCTCGCTGGTATTTAGTTATTAATATTTAGTTCCTTAATATTTAGTTATTGCTTATTTTTAAAGATGTAAAATGTCATTTTTGCATCTTGAAAGAGGGGTTTTGATATCTAATTTATTAAATTAGAATGTTGGTTATACAATTTGCAAGGTTCACGTTATCATTGTTTGTGCCTATTGATATTAAGTTAATGTATCAATTTTTTTATATTTCACTAATAGATTTTATACATAATAATGAAGCCCCTCAAGATCTTAACCCACAGCATAGTTTGAAAATTCTCCATAATGATCAGTTTTCAGGGGCTTTATTCATTTATTCACGTTAAGCTAATCTTCTTGTCACTTAGCGCGTTAGCGTAATCAGTGCAGCATAAGGAGATGATGTGAGCGCAACCGAATCTATCAGTATCACTACCACTAAAACCAAATCATTTTTAGCTGGCGCGCTTGCCGTTATGCCGCTAACGATAGCGGTGATCCCTTGGGGGATTTTAGCGGGCTCGTTTGCCCTTGAAGTTGGCCTTACAGCCGTTGAAAGCCAAGCAATGTCGGCCATTATCTTTGCTGGCAGCGCCCAGTTAGTTGCGCTTGGCATGATAAAAGCCGGTATTGGTATCGGCAGTATTCTGATAACCACCTTACTAATTACTTCAAGGCATTTATTGTATGCCATGGCCATGCGTACTCATATTAGCCCGTTGCCGCTTAAATGGCGTTTAGGGCTAGGGTTTTTACTCACCGACGAACTCTTTGCTATCGCTAATCAAACTCACAGTGGTGATAAACCAGGCCAACATCAGTTTGATCGTTGGTACGCTTTGGGCGGCGGGTTAACTTTTTATGTCGGCTGGAATATTGCTACATTGCTCGGCATTGTCGCAGGGCAGTCTATCGACAACCTAGGCGAACTCGGGCTCGACTTTGCCATTGCAGCCACCTTTATTGCCATAGTGGTACCGACAGTAAAGAAGCCGTCAATATTAGTGTGCGTTTTAGTGTCGCTTACGTTAGCTGTGGTGTGCGCAGTATTCGCGATCCAAGCAGGGCTGTTAATTGCCGCTATATCGGGTATGGCTGCAGGCATGACCTACGCCAAACTGACTAATGAAGGAAGTGCAGTGGCAACCGATGTCGATTCAACTCCTAACGCTAAGGAAGATAACGCATGACCTGGCTGATTATTTTATCAATGGCAGCAGTGGTATTTGTTAGTCGGCACTTACTGCTAGAACCTAAATTGCCTATTCGGTTAAGTAAAAATACCTTAACGTTTTTAAGCTATTCAGCACCTGCGGTATTAACCGCCATATTAGCCCCTATCGTATTTGTGCCCGAAGGCCAGCTGGCTATTAGTGTGCATAATCCTTATTTAACCTGTGCGCTAGTGGCCACTGTGCTGGCTTACGTCACCCGTAATACCTTGCTCACAACCGTGCTCAGTATGGGGCTGTTTTTTATTTTGTATTAACAACATACCCTAGATTAATTTCAATCATTGTTAACTGACATTCTGTGGCGCAATAGATTAGAATAACCGCCATATTACGGACCAATTAGAGTTGAGTATGCACGTACACATTTTAGGTATTTGTGGCACTTTTATGGGCGGTTTAGCCCTACTTGCCCGCGCAATGGGCCACAAAGTTACCGGCAGCG
Source organism: Shewanella sp. Arc9-LZ (assembly GCF_010092445.1). NCBI lineage: Bacteria > Pseudomonadati > Pseudomonadota > Gammaproteobacteria > Alteromonadales > Shewanellaceae > Shewanella > Shewanella sp. Arc9-LZ. The sequence goes on from NZ_CP048031.1 coordinate 767,632, forward strand.
ATGCCAACGTTTACCCGCCGATGAGCACCCAGCTTGAGCAACAAGGTATTGAGCTAATCCAGGGGTTTGATCCGGCTCAATTAGGCAAAGAAGGCGACAACCAACCAGACTTAGTGGTTATTGGTAACGCCATGAGCCGCGGTAATCCGTGTGTAGAAGCAGTATTAAATCGCGGCATAAAATACACTTCTGGGCCGCAGTTTTTGGCTGAATATATTTTGCAAGACCGTTGGGTATTGGCGGTAGCGGGTACACACGGTAAAACTTCTACTTCAAGCATGCTTGCGTGGGTTTTAGAGTACTGCGGCTACGAGCCGGGTTTTTTAATTGGCGGCGTACCGCAAAATTTCGGTGTGTCAGCACGTTTAGGTAACTCAGTGTTTTTTGTTGTCGAAGCCGACGAATACGACAGTGCCTTTTTTGATAAACGCTCTAAGTTTGTTCATTACCATCCTCGCACTTTAGTGATCAATAACCTTGAATTTGATCATGCCGATATTTTTGCCGATTTAGCGGCGATCCAACGCCAGTTTAATCATGTTATTCGTACAGTGCCGGGCGAGGGTAAAGTGATTTGGCCTAGCGACGTTGAAGCCGTACAACAAGTGATTGCTATGGGCTGTTGGAGCGAGCAAGAAATTTATTCTAAAGCCACAAGCTTAGCCAGCGATTCAGCTCAACAAGGTGAACCAAGTGCTTGGCAGTCGCGTACTATTGCCGACGATGGCCATGAATTTGAAGTGCTGTTTAAGGGCGAGTCGCAAGGAGTATTAAACTGGGCATTAATAGGTCAGCATAATATTGAAAATGCCATAATGGCAATAGCGGCTGCTCGTCATGTGGGCGTAGCGCCAGGTCATGCTATTGAGGCGTTGGCACAATTTAGTCCACCAAAGCGTCGTTTAGAGCTATTAGCCACAGTAAACGGTGTGGCGGTGTATGACGATTTTGCTCATCATCCAACCGCTATAGCCACTACATTACAAGGGTTACGGGCTAAAGTTGCATCTAGTGACAATCCTAATGGCAACATTATTGTGGTGCTAGAGCCGCGCTCAAACACCATGAAAAGTGGAGTACATAAAGATACTCTCGCCAACTCGATGGCATTAGCCGATGTAGGTTATCTATATCAAGCGGATAATATTGGTTGGGACATTCATGCCAGTATGGCTAACGCGCCAATTCCTGTGACTGTGTTTAACAACATTGAAGATATTATTAGCACTGTCGTCGCCACAGCAAACCAAGGTGATACCGTGGTCATCATGAGTAATGGTGGCTTTAATGGGATTCACCAGAAAATTATTAAGGCTTTAGCGTAAGGCTTTCGCCGACAGAGGGTACAACATGGCCTACGCCAAAAAAGCTAAAGCAATTAGTCTTGCCTGGACGGGGGCATCTGGCGCTCCTTATGGCATTAAGCTGCTGGAATGTTTGTTAGCGGCCGATTTCCAAGTTTTTTTAATGATATCCAGTGCAGCGCGGGTGGTATTAGCCACCGAACATGGCTTGCAACTGAGCGCAAATCCACAAAAAGCCAAAGAGCAATTAATTGAACAGCTGCATAATTCCGATGAGCCATTAAAAGGTGAGCTAGTCGTATTAGGCAAAGATGAATGGTTTTCGCCGCCAGCATCAGGCAGTGCTGCGCCTAAGCAAATGGTGGTTTGTCCGTGCTCAACTGGCACATTAGCCGCTATCGCGACAGGCATGAGTAATAATTTGCTCGAAAGAGCAGCAGACGTAGTATTAAAAGAGCGCGGGCAGTTAATCCTTGTTCCGCGTGAAACTCCGTTTAGTGCCATACACTTAGAACATATGTTAAGCCTTACGCGCAACGGTGCGACCATCATGCCAGCAGCCCCAGGCTTTTATCATAATCCCAAATCGGTTGAAGATCTGGTAAACTTCATGGTTTCCCGAATACTTGATCATTTGGGCATTGAACACGACTTAACGAGTCGCTGGGGATACGGACGTACTCAGTCACACGACATCGACAATTGAGAGATTTATGAAGCACACCATTGAAATGATGATTTCAGAACAAGAAATCAATAAAACCCTAGACCAGCTAGCAGAACGTATTAATGCTCATTACGCCGACAGTGAACGCTTATTAATGGTTGGCTTATTAAAAGGTTCTGTCGTGTTTATGGCCGATTTGTGTCGCCGTATCAAAGGCCATGTTGAAATCGATTTTATGTCAGTATCAAGCTATGGTAATACCATGAACAGCTCGCGTGATGTGAAAGTGCTTAAAGATGTACAATCTGACATCGCCGGCCGTGACGTATTAATCGTTGAAGACTTAATCGACTCAGGTAACACCTTAAACAAAGTGCGCGAGATGTTATTACTCCGTGAGCCAAAAAGCTTAGCGCTTTGTACATTATTAGATAAACCAGAGCGCCGTGAAGTCGATGTTTATGTCGACTTTATTGGTATTACCATCCCAGACGAGTTTATTGTGGGTTACGGTATCGACTACGCAGAGCAGTATCGCAACTTGCCTTACATCGCTAAAGTTGTTCCATTAGATTAATGAGATTTGTATACACTCCCGCTACACAGGCGGGAGTTTTGTTTTGGGCGTCAGAATATTTCAGCGTCTTTCTCATCTACATTACGTCATAAGCAGCACGTAATAAAAAGTGTTTAATTCGCAATTCATGGATTAGAGGTATGACAATGAGTAACACCAACAATGCATTGGTGATCGAAAACCTTAAAAAAACCTATAAAGGTGGCGTAGAAGCCGTTAAGTCGATCAGTTTGACGGTAAAGCAAGGTGACTTTTTTGCCCTGCTTGGCCCTAATGGTGCGGGTAAATCTACCACCATCGGCATTATCAGCTCATTGGTACAGAAAACCGCAGGTACAGTGTCGGTATTTGGTTTTGATATTGATAAGCAGCTCGAACATGCCAAGTTATGCATCGGGTTAGTGCCGCAAGAATTTAACTTTAACCAGTTTGAAACCGTGCAACAAATAGTGGTTAACCAAGCAGGTTACTATGGGGTACCAAAAGCGGTTGCATTAGAGCGTGCTGAAAAGTACCTCACCCAACTTGATTTATGGCAAAAGCGTCACGCCCAAGCCCGCGAACTGTCTGGCGGTATGAAACGCCGTTTAATGATTGCCCGTGCGTTAATGCACGAACCTAAATTATTGATTTTAGATGAGCCAACAGCTGGGGTCGACATTGAACTGCGCCGTTCAATGTGGGAATTTTTAAAGCAAATCAACAAGCAAGGTGTGACCATTATTTTAACCACCCACTACCTTGAAGAAGCTGAGATGTTGTGTCGCACCATTGGTATTATCGATACCGGTTTGCTGGTGGAATGCACCACCATGAAGGCATTATTGAGTAAGCTAGATGTTGAAACCTTTATTTTCGATTTACGACACGATCTCGACGTAGCACCAATGCTCACCAATATGAATTGCCGCTTAACTGACGCACATACCTTAGAAGTCGATGTGGCCAAATCGAACAATATCAATGAATTATTTACTCAGTTAACAGCAGCCAATATCGAAGTATTGTCGATGCGCAACAAAGCTAACCGCTTAGAAGAATTATTTGTAGAGCTGGTAGAAAAAGCCAAGGAGTCAAAATAATGAACAGTCTGTATTTTGTGGCTTTTAAAAGTATTTTAACCAAAGAAATTAATCGCTTCACCCGTATTTGGATCCAAACACTGGTGCCGCCAGCCATTACCATGACGTTATACTTTTTAATTTTTGGTAATTTAGTTGGTAGCCGTATCGGAGAAATGGGCGGCGTTACCTACATGGAGTTTATCGCGCCAGGTTTAATCATGATGTCGGTGATAACCAGCTCATATTCTAATGTAGCCTCATCGTTTTACAGCGCCAAGTTTCAACGCAACATTGAAGAAATCATGGTGGCCCCAGTGCCACATTACGTGATGATAGCCGGTTACGTCGGTGGCGGCGTCGCCCGTGGTCTAAGTGTTGGTTTAATTGTTACCACAGTGGCGATGTTGTTTGTTGATATCTCGTTACATCATGTTGGCTTGGTCGTGCTAACCATGTTTTTAACCTCTGTGTTATTTTCACTTGGCGGGTTAATTAATGCGGTATTTGCCAAAAGCTTTGACGACATCAGTATTATTCCAACATTCATTCTCACACCATTAACCTACTTAGGTGGGGTATTTTACTCGTTATCGTTATTGCCACCTTTTTGGCAAGGTGTATCGGGCTTAAACCCAGTTGTGTATATGATCAACGTATTCCGCTATGGCTTTTTAGGTTTTGCTGACTTAAGTGTACCGTTATCGATTGCCATAATGGTTGGTTTTTGTGTCAGCTTATGGACACTGGCTTACTATTTAATATCGCGTGGAATTGGTTTGCGTAGCTAAGTCTTGCATAGCCTAGTCTTGCAATAGATAAACCGCTCACAAACCAGTTGTCACAATCTAAGTATAAAAGGGCTCGCAAGAGTCCTTTTTTGTGGGCGATATTTAACAGGGGTTTACTCAATAGGCTTGACCTCGGACTAAGTAATTATTACTGCTAATTATAATCCATTGGGCTTTGTACACCGGTTTGGTGTAAACCAGCTACATGAGTATAAATTTGGGTCGTTTTTACATCGGTATGGCCTAATAGCTCCTGTACCGTTCTAATGTCGTGCCCACGCCTAAGTAAGTTTGTCGCAAAAGAATGCCTAAAAGTATGGGCGGTAATGCGTTTAGTGATAGTCGCTTTCTGAACTGCTTTTTTTAATGCCTTTCTAAATGTTGTTGGATCAATGTGGTGTCGACACAGATACCCATTAATTGGATGTGACACACAGTGAATCGAAGGAAAAAGAACTCTCTCCAAAGCAATGAAAACGAGATATGTTACTTATTTAAATGATGGGTGGAATTTTTTTATGATGGGAGGGAAGTCATCGCTTCATTATTAAGACAGGCATTCAAAAATTAGAACCAATTGGTTACTGATATGGTGTTGCTATCCTGACGCATGGGGGAGTTCAAAACACAACAATATCGATTAGCCTACACTGATATGTTCGGTAATACCGTTTCAGCTCGTATCTTTAAATGAATTCCTTTGCTATATTTTATTGTAAGTAAAGTAGCGCTTTGATTTATTTCTGGAGGGGGTATGGCGAGATCACTTGTACTGTTTATTGTCTTTAGTCTAATACCCATATTTTCAGTCTATGGAAAAGAATTGAAACTTGCTGTGGTACCTAAATTTAATAGTGTTTTTTTTGAGCAAAGTAAAGCTGGTTGTATAGATGCCGCCGCTCAAATAAAAGGCGTGAAATGCATATATCGAGGACCAGATATAAGTAATGTTAGGATGCAAAATCAGGTAATAAATCAATTGATTGATGAAGGTGTCGATGGTATCGCGGTAGCCGTTACACAGTCTAAATATCTCGTTAACAATAGCCTGAAGAGAGCTAAAGAAGCAGGCATACCGATTATTACCTATGACTCTGATTTTGATGCTTCAATCAACGAAGACCCTAATAATATACGTCTAGCCTATATAGGCACTGATAATTTTGAATTGGGTAAATCATTAGGTGAAGAGTTAAAAAAACTTCGGCCTAATGGGGGGACGCTAATAATGCAATCTGGGCGACCAGATTCTCCCAATCTGAATTTAAGACTTATGGGTGTTCGTTCCGCATTATCGGGGAAAAAATACGATACGCCTCCTGGCGAATTGCTTAATAACGACTCGGGCTGGACTGAAGTTAGAGAACCTTTTTTTAATTTTGATCAGCTGGATCAATCTGTTAATCAAATGGAGTCTGTAATGAAAGGTAAACCTGTAAAAGCAGACTCCTTTATTACTGTTGGTGGTTGGGCACAAAATGATCAAGCACTTTACCGTAAAATGATTGCCCCGTACCAGGCAAAAATTAATAACAACAAGGTCATCATTATTATTACTGATACATCCTCTGAACAATTAACTATGCTGGAAGATCAACTTGCTCATATCAATATTGGTCAAAACCCATATGAAATGGGAAGACAAGCCATTTTGACACTTTATAAGATTGTAACAGAACAAAAATATGAGAAAACAATTTACACTCCTATCACAGTTTGCACACCAGAGAATGTTGATACCTGTAACAAGAGTGCGGGATTGTAATCATATTTGATTTCGCCCGAATTAACATAACCAGCCAAAGTTGTCGGCTAAACAATTAGCAATTAACAATGAAAAAACGCTTTAATTACCCTTTTAAAAGGGTAATTAAAGATGGCCAGATCAGGCCAAAACAAACCATTGTTAGCTTAAATGACACGCCTTTTCCCTGTATATAGAAAGTTGCCACTGTTGCTCGCGTTTAGTACGTAATGCTTTTCTTTGCGGGATTGATAATTCGACAGGTGAGAGCGTTGAGCATCGCCGAGAATGGGGTTATTCACATATTTTTATACTGATTTTCTGCTTATTAAGCACGCTATTTGTTAGACCAAAATTTTGATAGCAAGATTAGTTGTAAATAATGTGTGTTGCTGATAATAATCGATCTCACATATGAAAGGTGGTTCAATTACACTCCAATCTTATAAAAAGCCTGAATGGAAGAATGAGTATGCCACACCAAGATCAGAGCCTTACCATTAAAATGGCGGCTCCTTTTTGTATATTATTAATAGTGATATTACTGACACAGGTTGTTGGTGTGTATGTCAGCAATAACTTTTTAGCTTCTGGAGGGGTTAAAGGTTATTGGATTATAAGTCGATTAATCTTTCCATTTGTTCTTATTTTATTGCTGGCCATACCGTTAAAACAATTGTACTTCTCTAAACCAACAATTAATCGTGAAAACCTGCTACTTATGGCTGTGTTTTTGGGTCTTTTGCTTTGTTTATTCGTTTATCTACAATTTTTTGCCGCAGATTATTTATCTCATTATCGTCATGGCAGTTCTTTAGAGGGGCTAAGAGAGGCAGGGAAGTTTCAACGTTTTTTAATTTTTACCGTATCGACTATCATTGGCTGGGAGGTGCTTCACCGAGGATTTTTATTGGGTGGTGGCCAATATTGTTTAACTCAGCATTACAAAATCAACCCGACGGCGGCGGCTGTGATAATGACCGTTATTGTCTGCATCTTTGAAGTATTATTCCACATAAAAAAACCGATTTACGAAGCTATAGGTATGATTTTTGCCTCGCCATTATTGTCTTATTTAACCATTAAGACGCGCAGTTTATGGCCTGCATTAACGTTTCATTTATTGATTGAGTTAGCATTTGGCTTTTCCGCTTTCTATTATTCGGTCTATTAATTAGTGCATTTATAAACTTGGCCAAAATCAATAGGCCACCCAAGAGTGTTGATGGACACTAGCTTACTATTTGATATCGGACAGAATTGGTTTGTGTAGCGAAGCTGTTTTTAGCTCGTAGCAAGTCAGTGATAGCAAGTGATAGTGAATAAAATGAATCTTTTGCGGCATTACCAAATTCTGTAGTGATTAATCACTATGCAAAAACACATCTTCTAAATATAACCTAGAAAAGTAAGCTTACATGCCATATACGCGCATCTAATTTGTTTTATATTATTGGTGAAGTTGATGGCGATTAATAATAAGGTCTGAATGAGTAATAAATCATAGCAATATTTATCTAAACTCCTGATTGTATCTTTTCTCACACCCCCAAATCGTGTTCAATAAATAATCAACAAAAACAGCAGTTTCATTTAAATCCCTCTCCAAAGTCGGTTGGTGTTATGGTATTGTTAAATTTTAGCGGTGGCATTCTACAGGCTCATCAGCATGCATATAAAATATATCTACACAATTCATAATATGGAGAATTTAAAACATGGAAAAAAGTATTAAAAGTAACACTTATGCCAACACAAGCCTTGTGCTAACGACGATAGGGACTGTGCTTTCTACCCAAAAGCCTGTTTACTACATAGATATTATTATACTTGTTGCCGCTATTGGATTTGGCATTATGGGAGCTTATAAGCACAAGTCATAGCGTTCGATGCTAGCGTATATGGGTCCTAGCCAGCACAGGGTTCACTTATGAGTGTCGCGTTAGATTTTTAAAAAGGATTCGTTTTATATGGAAGTATTTAAAAAATGTGGATACGGTATTTTCTATTTTTTAGCGCTTGGTGTTAGCATTTATGCCATTCTGTTTGTAACTGTTGATTGGGTTGGCTCAGAATATTTAAAAGAAAAATTTTCATTAACACCTTTGGCAATGTATCTGCACATGGTCGGAGGCTCAATAGCGTTAACTATTGGTGCATTCCAGTTAAACAGTCGCTTAAGAGCTAAAAGCATCAAACTTCACCGAGCTCTTGGTAAGGTCTATGTTACCGCTGTATTACTCTCCGGTTCTGCTGGTTTATACTTAGCTACCAATTCTATGGGGGGGATTGTTGCTCATTTCGGTTTTGGTACTATGGCTGTTTTATGGCTTTTTACTGTAAGTATGGCATTTGTGCAAATCAAGAAAGGTAACGTGAATGCACATCGCTATTGGATGATAATAAACTACTCTTTAACTTGTTCAGCCATTACCCTTAGATTGTATCTACCATCATTCCCGTGGTTATTTAATGTAGACTTTATAACGTCTTACATTGCAATCTCTTGGGTTGCCTGGGTTCCAAATGTATTAGTAGCACAATTATATTTACTAAAAACCAAACGTGTTAATTATGCCGTTCAACGTCCTATTGATAATACATTAAGTACATAGAGCAAAGTGTAAACAGCTCTTAAACGCCACCAATAAGCGAGAAATGGATTGATTAATTTGGTTAATCCGCTTGGTTAACCACTCGCGCCCCTTGGGGCACTTATTGCAAGTCGGACGTTAGAAACTTATGACGCAAAATAGTGCTATTAAAATTGCCTTTTGGCGAGGCGTGCTAATTGCTCCGCTTGCGGTACTGCCTGCAACACTTATTTGGGCTTTAATTGCCTTGGTTAATCAATTTACTGTTCAAAACTTAATTGATGCGATTTTTAATGTAATATTTATCAGTTTGTGGGGCATTTGCGTTGCTTATGTTATTACCGCGACATATGGCAGCTTAGTTTGGTATGCGCTTTGGCGTTATAACGTGCTGTCGTTGGGCTCATTATTATTAGCTGTTGTTATTCCTTGTGCGATAACGGCGATCATTACGACCGATATTTTGTTTTCGTTAATGGTCACATATTATTCATTAGCCGTGGTATTTTCGTTTTGGTTTGTTGGTATTCGAAATATTAAAGAGTGATAACGGCATCGTATTTTTTCAGTTGTGGGACGATGTGAAATTAATATCAAAATCGTACATCTGTTTTACGCCTTATGGCAGATAAAAGGAGTTTATTTTGCGCTTGATTCATTGGATTTACTTAACAATTGTTATAGTTGCAACTTTTTCGGCAAGTTCATCTGCCACAGTTGCAGTTGAGATATTGCCTATGCGCGACAGAGCTGAGTTTATTGACAGCATACTGGCTAAGCGGGTCGAGCTATTATTACCCAAGTTGATGAATGAACATAAGCTCGATATGTGGGTAATCATTAGTCGTGAATACAATGAAGACCCTGTTATTAAAACGCTATTACCTGCTACATGGATATCTGCTCGCCGCACAACAATACTGGTATTTGCTCGTAAAGGTGACGGCAGTGTTGATGCTTATGCAATCGCGCCTTATAACGTTGGTAATGTTTTCGAAAAAGCGTGGGATAAATCAAAACAACCCAATCAATGGTTGGCTCTTAATGAGTTAATTGAAAGCTATCAACCCAATACCATAGGTGTTAATCAATCGAAACATTGGGCTCACGCCGATGGACTAGTCGCAACAGATAAAGAAAATCTGTTAGCGCATTTACCCGAAAAATATAAAACAAAAATAGTTTCAGCTGAACCCGTCGCCGTAGGATGGTTGGAGCAACGAATACCTGAAGAAATTGCCGTTTATAAAGATATCGTAAAATTGGCTCATGCAATCATTGCTGAAGCATTTTCTAACCAAGTCATTATCCCTGGGGAAACAACGACTGATGATGTGGTTTGGTGGCTACGAGAGCGTATCGTTGAGCTCAAGTTACAAACTTGGTTTCATCCAAGTGTATCAATTCAGCGTAGTGATGATGTTGCCTTAGCGCGCGAGTCGAGTGTTACCCATGACAATGATAAGCAAATTATTTTACCGGGCGATCTACTGCATGTTGATTTTGGCATAACCTATTTACGTTTAAATACGGATACGCAGCAGCATGCTTATGTACTCAAGCCAGGCGAAAGCGAAGCACCACAATATTTACAACAGGCGCTGTTATCAGGCAATAAACTACAAGATGTATTTACCGGACAATTTGCTGAAGGTCTTACTGGTAACCAAGTATTAAAACGCTCTCGTGAACGTGCAATTTCACAAGGATTAACGCCCACAATTTATACTCACCCGCTGGGTTATCATGGCCATGCCGCAGGTACGACACTGGGAATGTGGGATTCGCAAGACGGGGTTCCTGGTGATGGTGACTACCCATTACACCTCAATACGGCCTATTCAATTGAGCTTAACAATGCCGTTTATATTGAGCCGTGGAAAAAAGAAATCAGAATTATGTTAGAAGAAGATGCCATTTTTGACGGATCGGGAGTGTGGTATTTAAATGGCAGACAAACAGCTTTTTTACTGATTAAATCTCAGTCTCGCTGAGCTTTATAGATTAAAACTTGTTTGGGAAAAATAGTTACTCTTTTATACAACAATGGTGTGCGAGTGTTGGGGGCAAGGTCTCCTGTTAGGTGTATTCAACGAACCAAGTTACTCATTCTTTAGGTTCTATTTCGTTCCACATTTTAGTACGTTATGATTCATCGCTTAAAACAGCGTAAAGCAAACAAGGAAGTTGTATATGTCAGGAAGCAAAGTCTACTCACCCGTTCAAGCTAGTCTAGGCGCATTTTTAGGAGGGCCAATAGCTTCAGTTTTTTTCATAAAACAGAACTTTGTCGTCTTGAATGATGATGAAGCCGTTAAAAAAACGAATCGCTATGGTGCTTTGGTTATTACTTTTTTCATCTCAATTTTGCCTTTTTTGCCAGAAAACTTTCCAAATATGATCATTCCTATAATCACGATTATTTCTACGAGACTGTTAGTTGAAAAGTTTCAATTTACAAAAGAAGTCATCTCCAATAACGATGATTTAGATTTTCATTCTAACTGGCGAGTACTTTTTGTCAGCTTGATAAGTCTGGTTGTTTTTATGATTATTGGCGTTAGCCTGCTGTTGGCGTTAGATTTTTTTGGTGTTGAAAGTCTGCTGTAAACTTCACGACTTCACGACTTCACGACTTCACGTCTTTACTATGGGTAATTTTTTGAAAATGAAGTCAGCTTTCAAAGATAGTGATGTCAGGTTTTATTTTTTTAATAAAAACGAAAAATTGAGCAAATGAACTTAATCTACGCTATTTCGAACTAGCATGATTTAATTTTGGTCAAACATTAACAAGGAACTCAGTTGAGAAAAATCATTTATATCTTAGGATTGATATCCGTATTTTCAGTGCAAGGTGCCAGTTTTGATTGCTCGCTGGCCAGAAGCGCGATAGAAAAGAACATATGTGCTAACCCTGATATTTCAAAGGCAGATGAGGCGTTAGCAACGCTTTATAGCAATATTAAAAGCCAAGCTAAATATGTTAATGATTTAATTAATGGTCAGCGTGCTTGGTTAACACAACGAAATGCATGTGAGACTGATGTTTGTATTTTAGATAAATACCAATCTAGAGCGTTGGCGTTAAATGCTTGGCCTGAAACAGAGGCTAAAAAAGATAAAGCGCTAGAAAACTGTACCGATCGTCCCGAGTGTTGGCCAGAAGGCAGCGCTATGCATACTGGTTTGACATTAGTTAACAGTTTGAACAAGGCATCTGCTCAATTGAAAATAAAGCATGATGAGCTCATCGCTCTGTTGTCTGATGCCCCTAATTATGATGGTGAAAAACAGCCTGACTCTCGTGTTATCTCGGCTTTAACCGCACAGCAACTGTCCTGGAGTACTTATAGATCTGACGAATGTGAATTAATTGGTTCGCTGACCGGAGCGGGTGGCTCATGGCCATCGACTTATGCTAATCGTTGTGAGGTCAATTTGACTGAAGAACGTTTGCGCCGCGTTAATTCATCTATTAAGTGTATTAACAAAATACCTTTAGAAGATCGTTGGATGGAACAGTCTCGTTGTTTACAGCAACTTGCACCGTTAGCCAATAAAGTGTAGATAATTAACGTAAACTAGGGCTGCTAAGTACCTATTAAACAAGTTATTAGCTTCCTTAGTTATTTGGCCTGCATTTCTCGTTATAGGATGTCATTATTTAAAGGTAACTTTGCCTCCCACCATTTTAAAGGCTGGTGCGCCTCTCACTAAGGTATCTCTGGCAAATATCTGGCTGCATTCAGGGCATGTGCAAGGAACCTTGGTGTTGTCTTCGACAATACGCTCCTTAAAGCATTTGATTAAGGCGCCTTTACCTCCCTTACGATACTTAAACAATGGTGCTTTACACTTAGCGCAGAAAACATCGACGGTGCGCGAAGGACCTTTCTTGTTGGGTTGGGCCATGTATCGTTTACTCTAAAGTCTGTAAAGTGCTTTAGCCTATTGTAATGAAAAGTGCCGGGTTAGGCTAAAGTTAGCGATGCCTTTTATCATCCGGCCCTCTTGCTATTGGTATACGCTGTTATCCGTTAATGTTACTGACCAAGAAAGAGCTTAAGACTCTTTTAATGCTTATCTTTATGACTGGCTGTTTAATATTAATCAGCCTATTGGCACTCAAAAGTGCTTGGAGTGCCAACCATATGAAGATCGTGATTAAGGTTAAATTGACGAAACTGCTAATATAGATACATATAGAGTCATATAAAACAGCAAATAGACGATGGCTGTTAGATTAGGCTGTAATCATAATCGTAAATTAACACCCAATGCTTGCAGATGTTAGCCATGGTTTATATTGAGCTTTCGGAATGCAAATGTTAATTATTACAGAGGATTTACCTTTGAGTTTTTATGAAAACAACATTCTTCCACACATTATAAATTGTGCTTGTTCTTCAAGTGTCATCATGGAGCTTAGGCAGAAAGTTGTGCCTTTAGCTTATGGCAATGTTTTAGAGATTGGTATGGGCTCTGCTGTTAATATGGTTTTGTATAATCCTATGAACGTTAATATGATATGGGGCCTTGAACCTTCTCCTGGGATGCGTAAAAAAGCGCGGAAAAATTTAGCGAAATCGCCTATTCAGGTTGAATGGCTAAGTCTCCCTAGTGAACAGATTCCTTTAGATGATCAATGTGTTGACTCAGTTGTGTTAACTTATACTCTTTGCACTATTGCTGATTGGCGTGCCGCTATGCAGCAAATACATAGAGTGTTGAAGCCTGATGGTAAAATATTTTTCTGTGAGCATGGAGAAGCACCTGACGATTCAATTAAAAAATGGCAACATCGTTTAAATCGCTTATGGGGTAACGCTTTTGGTGGCTGTAATTTGAATAGACCTATGATTGACAATATACAAAGCAGCGGCTTTAGTATCGATTGGTTTGAAAGTGATTATATAAAGGGAGTGCCAAAGTTTGCATCGTATATTAGCTGTGGTGTGGCGACTAAAAAGACCTAACAAGAGAGTGGGGATATAAGGTGGTTTAAACTGGTCACTTTAATTTCAGTACTTAGTTTTGTTATCCTAGTCGAGGTGATGAGCATAATGATCTAGATTAAGATAATAGGCGGGAACTGGGCAGTGCTATTTTGGTCTAGAATTTAGTCGTTTTTATTTCGTGTCATTGAGGTGAATTAGTCGTTTTAATCGTTAATCTCTCTTGATTAGATAACCGAATTTGAATCCCATCGACTGTGGTAATCCGCTGAGCTTCAATATCTTTTTTACGCACCTTGTAACTGTTTGTCATCGCTTCAATAGGTGATGTAATTGTAACTTCAACGACGGTATTATCGTCATACCAACTCCAGCCCCAATAGCCTGCAGAGGCTAACATCGACACCGCAATCATAGTGTAAATAATTACTCGACTAAGAAGGGGTGATTTTTGTGCATCTGCCATATCTGCGATGCGATTAACTTTATGCCCTCGTCCACGGCGCAAGTAGACAATAGCGCCAAGGATTACCAATATTGTCACTAGAATTTTTGTTAGCACGTCATCTTCCACCAATTAATAATTAACCACAATTATACAGTTTATTGAATAATTTAACGTTATCTAGCACACATCAATCGTGCTAATTAATATTGATTACTCAGTTGTAAATATAGCCGCATAGGGACACTTCCGACGAGGATAATATCGTGATCGTTTATTAAGCTGTGATGACCACTCTAAATGACAATAGCTTAAGTCTTCAATTCTTACTATGCCTCACAGCCTAGGATGAAAGCTGCAATGGTAACAAATAACCCGTCAAAAAATGGGTTTAATTTACTTGCCTGACGAGGAACATCGATGCATTAAAGTGAGTTGATTCACCAGCAAGACTCATACAATACTCCTTAAAAAGAGTTGTAATGTCACAACAACATTAGCGAGTTAGATAGGTTATCTAATGGTACGAAAAAACATTCCCGCTCTTGTCTTGGTAACTGCAAGTAATGAGTTAATTAAAAGAGTCGACCAAATCAACTCATTATTAAGCGGATGATTGATACCGCTAATAATGAGAACTTGGCAATATTTTTATATACGGATTAATTCATCTATTTTCCTGTTGTAAGGAGGATTGATTTAACCAATGTATGCTGGTAAGTTATTAAAAATATTAATAATTAAACACGTGTTACTATTGCGCAGTTAAATGTGTTCCGGGTATTTACCGAAACTCTGACTCTTTTCACAAATACGCTGTCATAGATAAACTTATTAACTCAACGGAGTGATAGATGAAGTTGTTCAAATTGGCTTTAATTTTTGTAGCGGCCATATATTTATCTGGATGCGCATCTGGTGCAAAAATGAAAAATATGACGTTTCAGGGTGAACAAAAATCCTACTTTGATGTATTAAATGACAACATAGAGTTATCAAATGTCTCTGGTGGTCAAAAAACAAATCCACTGTGGACATCAGAAATTAGCAGTGAAGCCTTTTCTGGTGCTGTCAGGGGAAGCCTGCAAGCACAGGGATTATTGTCTGATGATGGTCGATATAAACTGGTTGTGAATATGCTTAAAGTGGATCAACCTATTTTTGGGTTAGATTTTGAAGTTACTACTCATGTTCAATATTTACTGACCGATTCGGCAACCCAATCCATTGTGTTTGACGAAACCATCATTGCACCGCACACAGCAACATTTAAGGATGCCTTTGTTGCGGTAAAAAGGCTTAGATTAGCCAATGAAGGTGCTGGAAGAAAAAACATTGAAGCACTACTTGATAAATTATCTGCGTTACAGATAGATAAGAATGAGGTATCACTAGTAGAGTAAAAAATGCATGGCCTCAAGCTTATTGCTTAGTCTGCTGTAAATTTTAGCTGACTTATTCGGTAGGCTTTTGTTTACTAGGCTCGCAGTTATTTTTTTAAGTGTTAGATTGATATAAGCATCACCCAAATCACCTAGCCAGAAATTAGTCGAGCAATAGCTATCTAATTTCTAGTTTGGTTATATTTTGTTATTACCAGTTGGATACAATCCCCATATTATTCTGAAACAACTATTGATGGTTATTTTTATTTTCATGAGTAACTTTTACATGGTAAAAAGTAATAATTTGTAAAAACTACAAAATAATTATATTACAATATTTCATTTTTTATCATCAAATATAAATGTTATATTTATCAGTTGTTTATTTTTTTGTTGCTTCGGTTTAAATGTGGCATGCCTTTCGCTTTATTAAAATAGAGTCGCTAATATTTAGGCATGTTTTTTTATTAATGTTATATAAATTGACCCAATCTATTTATCGTAATAGTGTGTTAATTGGACAGTTTTTATTGCCCCTATTTATTTCAACGTAATATCACTCTATAAATTTTGTATTTAAGGAGATTAGAAATGGCTACAACAAAGGCAAAAAATCAAGATCCACAACAGAAAATTGAAGATGCTTATCACTTAGCTGAAGAAGCGACTTCAGAGGCTGTTCATTCCTTGAAAGATAAAGCGAAAGAATCATTGGGTGAAGGCACTGAAAAAGTTAAATCGGCAACAGCTCAAACTGAAAATCTTATTAAGGAACACCCTTTATTAAGTGTCGGGTGTGCTTTTTTAGCGGGATGGGCGATTTCGAAACTTATAAAATAGCAAAGCGGCCGGAGGGGTTTTATTATGGAAAACACTGAGAAAGTGTACAGTAAAGATAAAATCTCCGATGGCACGCAGACCGATCCTCACGTTAACTCAGATGAGGTGGACGTAAACTCCGATGACGTAAACGTTGAAGAAATTAAAGATATTTTTAATAAGGCATCGAAATTAGCTCAAGAGGTTGGACAGTGGTCAGAGTCTACAGTCCAACTTTTCTTTATGGAAATATTACGAAATGTTGCCGCAGCAAAACAGTTTCTTGTTTGCCAGCTTTTATTTATTCCATTGTTAGTTCTCTTTATCTTCAGTTTATGTGTTTGTTCCGGGATCGTGATCTACAGCCTCACTCACAGCATATTTATTGGCTTAGGGGTATTTCTACTCACAATGATGTTGGTTTTAGTTGGCTTGCTGTATTGGCAAAAACGGCTTATTCGTTTTTTTGGCTTCAAAGACACTGTCTCCCAATTAAAGGAGGGTATCGATGTCATCTCTAAAGCATCTAAATCATTCGATTAAGTTAACACGTATGCAGGGGAAAGACTCTGTTAGGCAGTGCGAGTTAACGCTTAATTTATTACTCCATTCTGTCAAAAAGCAGACTCGAAAGCATCCTTTTGGGGTCACAGTTGGTGTCACCATCGCCACGATTGTCTTTGCTCGGTATAGGAAAAGTATTAAATCTCTTTATCCTATTGCTTCTCTAAGCTTTAATTATGCGAAACAACATCGCAATTCAAAACCTTAAGAATAAAAACCAATCAATCATGATGATAGCCATTTTCTTGCCCATTATATGATCGAGTCAATACTTTGAACTGTTGTGAGTCTGGATAACTGTCAGTGTGACCAATCGCAAATATTTCAAAGATGTTAATTATTTACTGATTAAAGTCGTGAGTCATCACATACAAATAATGCTGATTGTTTAATAATCAGCTTAATTATTTAACTCAATGACGTTTAATATATCAACATGACCACAAAAGATATCATCGATGAAGAAGTCACTTATCCGTCGGATTATATGATCCTTTCAACAACCGATTTAGACAGTGTTATTACTCATGTTAACGATGACTTTATGACGGTCAGTGGTTATAAAGAAGATGAGCTAATTAATAAACCCCACAATATAGTACGCCACCCAGATATGCCTAAAGCTGCATTTAGTGACCTATGGGACACCATAAAGCAAGGGAAAAGCTGGATGGGATTGGTGAAGAATCGCTGCAAGAATGGTCAGTATTATTGGGTTAACGCTTATGTGACCCCGATTAAACGTAACGGTATTATTTGCGAGTATCAGTCGGTAAGAACTCAGCCTGAAGCAGAGCTGACTGAACGTGCTCAAGCCTGTTACGATGCCATTAATGCTGGTAAAGCTGCTAAGCCTAAGCTTGGCGCCAGTATTATTACCAAACTTTTTTTGGCTTGGTTGCTATCTGTTGGGTTGTTGATGTCCTTGCCTTACTCAAGTGGTTTTTTCACCGTCGTCGCATTTATTGTTGCCATTATCTGTTTTTGTCGGCCGCTTTATGTTCTTAAACAGCGTTTCACTAAAATATTGATATTAAGTGAAAAAATACATAACAATCCACTAAATCAATTTGTTTATACAGGTTATACCGATGAGCTTTCTCACATCGAATTAAGTCTACGGATGCAAAAAGCTGAAACGCTGGCGGTGGTTGGACGTATAAAAGACAGTGGTGAGGAATTACAGCAAGGTTTAGAAGAGCATCAACAACAAAATCAAGCCAATCAAAATCAGTTGGTTACGCAATCACAAAACCTTGAGCAAGTTGTCACAGCCATCGGCCAAATGAGCTCGTCTGTTACTGATATAGCTAAAAATACGACAAATTCAACCACAGAAATTCATCACTTAGTTGAACAAATAGAGTCAACTAAGGTGGCATTAGCCAGCAGTCAAATCGCGACTACGGAAATTAATAACTTATTGGAAGAATCTCGTATTGCTATTTCTTCGCTGAATAAGCAATGTCAAAATGTAAACCAAGTTGTCGAGGTGATCGAGAGTATTGCACAGCAAACAAACTTGCTTTCGCTCAATGCCGCCATTGAAGCTGCGAGGGCTGGAGAGGCTGGGAGAGGGTTTGCGGTGGTCGCGGATGAAGTGCGTAACTTGGCCAGTCGCTCGGCAACTTCTGCTCATGAAATACACGCTATTATAAATTCACTTAGTCGCACAACTGCAGAAGCCGTTGCACAGATGGAACAAAGCCATTTGTTAATAGATAAGAGTATTGATTCTAGTCAAATACTCGAGAAAAGCCTGGTTTCGGTTAGTGAAGTGATGAGTATTATCGAAAGTAATGGCGAGCAGATTTCAGTGGCGGCAGAAGAGCAAGCTGCTGTTGTTAATCAAATTTATAACAACGCGATGATACTACAAGATGGCATTAATCAATTTGAACAAAATTGTCATAATGCAGCAATACATAGCCAAGAAATTAGTGGTCAGGGTATACGTCAAACAGAGTTGGTAAATCAATTTAATTAGCCTTTTCGAATCGCCATCGCAGTAAAAGTGAATCATTCACTATGGTTCTAACAAAGGTAATGTTGCTCATTTTGTACTGTAGCCATTCAAAATAGTGTCGTGATGAGGAAATACAAATCTTCAAGCGTGTCATCATTAACATAATGAGCCAATCAATAAGTATTATTCTCTATTGAGTTAGCGCTGTTATTTTATGCGATTAACTCTATTGTTAATTGCTTCTGTTAATTGCTTTTTGACTTGGTCCTCGCCACAAAATGTTGCAAATCCTAGTCCCCATCCATGAGGATTCACTTGAGTTGCTAATTCAACCACCCGGTAACAATAATCGCCCTGTTTTACAATTCTGTTAGGGTCTAGCCTATGGTTAAAGGTATGCGGTTGGCTGATATCAATTTCTGCTGCTAACTCTATAAAATCAAGGTTAGGGTCCATTTCACTCATAGTGCCAGTGGGTTTGTTTTGTAATGCAGTTTGCGATCCTATGAGTGTGTCTAATGCTGCAATATTATTTTGTTGTATAAAATGGCTAGTGGCTTGTTGTATTGATGCTAATGATGGCGTGGACTTGTTTACGTTAGTGGTCGTGTTTGGTTTTATTTGGCTCGGAAGTACATTATTTTTTTTGGTTATTACATGTGGTTGTATGTTGTTGGGCTTATTGCTTGATGGCATCACTTTATCGAGGGTGTTGTCTTCATCTAAGGAGGTTGGTGTCTCTTTCGTGTATATAGACGTTGATTGGCTAACATCAACATTCGTATCAATAATGGGCGGAAAATTCTTTATGTGTTGGGCTTTTTCTAGGTCATAAAGCTTGGGTGGCAAACTTGTTTGGGTTATTGATTGGTATTGCGTTGAAGTCATGAGATAGCTTTTTATTGCGGTGGGCGAAGGCTTAACCACTAAAGCTGACACTCGTTGCGTCGTGTCTTGGTACCAAAACGCAATCAACACATAAATCAATAAAACATGGATGATGAATGCCGTGAGTACAGGCTTAAGCCAATATGCTTCTTTAGAGGAGTGTGTTGAAGATCGAGAGTGATGTGGCTCCCAGCCAACCGTTATTACTTCCATTTATATCAATCACTTTATCGCAGTATTATCAGTCCTTTTTTGATTGTTAACAGAAGGTAAAGTTCATAAATTGATGTGGATAAATTTATCTTGCTTGAGCAAAAGACATCATCCTTGTTAATTGGTCTATTTTATCGAAAGAAAATCACACTATTATGCAATATTTATTCAGTTAACAGCCTGCTATTATTAAATAGTTATTTTTCATCACCGAGGTTTTCATGAAAGTATTACAGCGTTTTAGCGCTTTGCCCGCAATGGACGGTGATGGTGTAAACATTAATCGTATTGCCGACTTTGATAAGCTTCGTTTTGATCCATATTTAATGATCGATGAGATTAAGTCTGATGATGAACAAGATTTTATTGGTGGTTTTCCGCCGCATCCACATAGAGGTGTAGAAACCTTTACTTATATTCGTAAAGGCGGCTTTGAACATCGCGATCAAATGGGCAATGTTAAACCTATTCGTGCCGGAGATGTGCAGTGGATGAGTACTGGCAGTGGCGTGCTGCATTCTGAAATGCCATTAGCAGATGCCAAAGAAGGGCTGCATGGGTTTCAAATTTGGATCAATATGCCAGCAAAACACAAAATGCGTCCGCCGATTTATCAAGACAGCAGCAAACAGACTAATCCCCGTATAAATAACGAACACGGCGCAACGCTTGTTGCCTTGGCGGGGAGTTGGGGTTTTAATCATGAGCCACATAAGATTACTTCAACTCTTCAGGGGTTAGCTGGCCATGGGGCAATTGCTGATTTAACGTTAACTGAATATGGTCACTGCACGCTGAACCTTGCAGAGCACCAAACGGTGTGCGCTTATGTGTATCAAGGCGAGCTTAACTATATTGATGCACAAGGTTTGCGAGAAACTGCAGGAGCAGGGCAGTTTTTAGTTTTAAATGCGCTTGAAGTCTGTCATTTTCAAACCGAGGCCACAGGTGCTGGGTTGTTAATATTAGCGGGCAAGCCGATTAACGAAAAAATTGTCCACATGGGGCCGTTTGTGATGAATACCCAGGCTGAGATAGAGCAAGCTGTTCGTGATTATCAGCAAGGCCACTTTGGCCAAATTACCTAGCATTACCCTCAAAATAAGCTGAATTATCGATAAATATTTGTCAGCGAACTGCGAATAAAATTGCTACAATAGCTGACATCTGGCTTAGGTTTGTTTTAAGACCTTTGCTCACACCAATCTTATTTATTATCTGTTCCTTCTGGCAAGATAAATCGTTCGCAAATAGCGGTAAGCATTTTTCATATAACATCATTGTATATGCTAATTTTGTTCCGCTGTTTAATGATAGTTTTGCGCGTTATTGGCTCATTTATGTAATGGTATTGGTATATTTTTTTGCAGCTTTTGCCTGCTTTTTACCTTTCGATATCAGAGGATATTTGCCTTGAGTCAGTCTACAGAACAAGTCGTTAACACGGCTTTTGCATCACTTAAATTAAAACCTGAATTGCTTGAAAACCTCCAAACTATGGGTTTTGAATCGATGACTCAGATCCAAGCTGAGAGCTTACCGCCTATTTTGGCCGGTGAAGATGTTATCGGCCAAGCGATGACAGGTTCAGGTAAAACAGCTGCCTTTGGTTTAGGATTGCTTAATAAACTGGATGTAAAACGTTTTCGCATCCAAACCATGGTGCTTTGTCCAACGCGTGAGTTAGCCGACCAAGTAGCGAAAGACATTCGTACCTTGGCCCGTGGTATCCATAACGTTAAAGTACTAACGCTATGTGGCGGCGTACCTATGGGGCCACAAGTTGGCTCATTGGAACACGGAGCACACATTATTGTCGGTACACCGGGTCGTATTGTTGATCATTTAGATCGCAACCGTTTAGATTTAAGTAACATGAACATGCTGATTTTAGATGAAGCTGATCGCATGTTAGAAATGGGCTTCCAACAGCACATTGACCAAATCATTGCAGCGGCCCCTCGTGAACGTCAAACATTGCTGTTTAGTGCCACGTTCCCAGATCAAATCCAAGCGATTGCCGATCAAATTCTGTATAAACCGGTAATGGTTAAAGTTGAAGCTAAACACGATAACCTCACTATCGATCAGCACTTTTATCGTATTGAAGATAACCAGGGCCGTCTTGAGGCATTGCGTTTATTGTTATTAGATAAGCAGCCTGGAAGCGCAGTCGTGTTTTGTAATACCAAGCGTGAAACCCAACAAGTGGCTGACTCATTACATGAGTTTGGCTTTAGCGTACTAGCATTACATGGCGATTTAGAGCAGCGCGATCGCGATCAAATGTTATTGCAGTTTGCTAACCGTAGTGCGCGTATTTTAGTTGCTACCGACGTAGCTGCACGTGGTTTGGATATTGATGAGTTAGACGCAGTATTTAACTATCATATTGCTTACGATACTGAAGTGCATATTCACCGTATCGGCCGTACTGGCCGTGCTGGCAGTTCTGGAGCCGCATATACTTTCTTTGGTGAAGAAGACGGTTACAAAATGGCGATGATTGAAGAAGCCATGAACAAAGATGTCGTCAGTGAGCCTTTACCGCCAATGAGTGCGCTCAACAAGCAACCGCTTGCTGCTGAAATGATCACCATTCAGATTGAGGCGGGTAAAAAGCAAAAAATCCGTCCTGGTGACATTGTTGGTGCATTAACGGGTGGCAATGGTTTAGATTTTAACGATATTGGCAAAATTAAAGTGACTGATTTTCGCGCTTACTTTGCCGTAAAAAGCAATGTGTCTAAACAAGCGATGAATATCATCAGTAAAGGTAAGTTAAAAGGCCGTAGCTATCGTGCGTGGTTCATGTAACTGAGCCTTTTGCAGCCTGTAGGGTTGCAGTTGATTGATTTGCAGTTGATTGATTTGCAGTTGATTGATAGTTAGTCGATTGGGTTATGCCTGAATAATAAAAAAGCCGGTGAACAATGTTCACCGGCTTTTTTATGCTCTATCGCAAGTTAGCTTTTAACTTTAGCGTTGGCATAAGGATTATTGCTATTGGCTGACACTACTGGTGCAGTACCACTGCGACGTGGTGGACGATTACGCTGTGGTGGTTTATTACCATTCGCTCTAGCTTCCGCTTTAGGATCTGCAGGCTTATCGTGACTGCGTGATGGTTGGCGAGAGTCAGGTTTACGCGCTGGTTTATCACCTTGAGCGCCATCATTTGCATGCTGTTGAGCATGTTTACTGCGATTCGGGTTTGGCTTTTTAGCGCTATTACCGCCAGATCTGCTACTCGCTTCAGGGATAGTGAATGGTGCTTCAAAACCAGCAAGTTGCTTACGCTCAATAACACGATTGATTAAACGCTCGATATCATGCAGTAATTTAACTTCTTCAAGACCCACTAATGATACAGCTTGACCTGTTGAACCAGCACGGCCGGTACGGCCAATACGATGCACATAATCTTCAGGTACGTTAGGTAAGTCAAAGTTAACCACAAATGGCAGTTGATCGATGTCGATGCCACGCGCGGCAATATCTGTTGCGACCATAACTTGTACGGCACCGGCTTTAAAATCTGCCAATGCTTTAGTGCGTGCTGTTTGGCTTTTATTGCCATGAATGGCAGCGGCTTTGATGCCAGCAGCTTCTAGGCTTTTCGCTAAACGGTTAGCACCATGTTTGGTACGAGAAAACACTAACACCTGTTTCCAATCATTGGTTTTAATCAGTTCGATTAGCGCCATTGATTTACGGGTTTTATCCACTGGATACACACATTGGGTCACGGTGTTTGCTGTTGCGTTACGCGGCGTAACTGAAATCTCTACCGGATTGTTAACCAGGCCTTTAGCAAGTTCACGAATTTCATTCGAGAATGTTGCTGAAAACATCAAGTTTTGACGCTTAGCGGGTAATAATGCTAATACTTTTTTAATGTCGCGAATAAAGCCCATGTCTAGCATGCGGTCTGCTTCGTCTAACACTAGAATTTCTAATTTGTTAAAGCTAATGGCTTTTTGCTGACATAAGTCGAGTAAACGGCCTGGCGTTGCGACCAGAATGTCGACACCATTTCTGAGCGCAGCTAATTGTGGCACGATGGACACGCCACCAAAGACTACGGCTGATTTTAACGGTAAGTTGATGCCGTAAGTGGCGACGCTTTCTTGTACTTGCGCGGCAAGTTCGCGTGTTGGTGTTAATACTAGCGCACGGACTTGACCACGTTGCGCTCGTTCACCTTTAGATAATAATTCTAAAATTGGTAAGGTAAAACCAGCTGTTTTTCCTGTCCCTGTTTGTGCTGCTGCCATTACATCTTGACCGGCTAAAACAGCTGGAATTGCTTGTGCTTGAATTGGAGAGGGGGTGTCATAACCTTGTTTTTCAACCGCTTTTAAAATAGCAGCATTCAGACCAAGTGAGGAAAAACTCATAGAAAAATCTCTTTGGGCAACGCATTGTTGCTTTGAATAAAAGGTAGCCAGTAACGGCGGCCGTGAAGCTTACCTGAAAACCTCTTTGAGTGCTATCAAATCCCTGTGTGGGCAACGATATATACTCTGAAATCACAATTAATAATGGACTATTTAATGGTGAAAATGTCTCGCTTATGATTGCCAAATACAGCGATTTAATGAAATCGTGTTAATCTTAAGACCAGAATCAGTGCTAAAAGTCGACTTATTGCATACAATAAAATGGTAACTCGTTTTCTATCTAAATATTCAGCGACTTAGCTGAGGTTACTTAACTTAAGGTGTCTCTAACTGATGAAATTAACGGCACAAATACATATTGAGAAAATGGCGTATGAGCTGCGAGATCATGCTCATGCCGTGATCAAAAATGTGCTGTTAATGTCTAATATTTCAACCTTATCTCTTCAACTTGCTATGCGCGAGCTCGCTCAACATAGCCGAGTCGCGTTGCATTTTCATCCCGATCAAATTGATAATCGAGGCCTCACTGTCGTTGATGGTTTATTGCGTGACGGGGTGTATAAAAGCCAGTTTGAAACCCATGTCTCTAATGGTCATTTATCACCAGAATTAGGCGGTTCTCGCGACCATTGGGAAAACCAATTATTTGGTCACAGCTATTCTGGGATTAAGCATCGGCCTAAATATGGTGCGTTAGATTTTGGTTTGTGCCCATTAGGTCCGGCGCCTCGCTTTGGCAGTTGTTATTTAGTGACTCATCCTCAAATATTGTCTCGATGTACCTTTAGTTACATGGACTCTTATCGGTTGCCCAAAGAAAAGGGCACTATAAAGTGTTTTGATGCGATTTTAGCGGCATTACTCAGTGAGAGTTTTGAGCGTCAATATGCTTTGGGTATTTCTGGGCTTAAACCGAGTAAGTTGATTGAACATTTTAGTCAGCATTTAACCGATGATATCAGTAGCCGTTTCGATGTGGCCCCTAGCGGTAATTTAGATCATTATATTGAAGCCCAAATTCACGGCGATGTGTCGCTGGATCAAGATATTGCCATATTAGTGGCCGATCCGTCATATGTAGGCACTGCCATTGGCGATTCATTAGTCGCCTTGTGTCATGAGTATGGAATTGAGTTGCATTGGCATCAAGGGCGGCAGATTAATGTGGCACAAATACCCGATGATTTTCGTGGTGCTGCGATGCCTATTTTGGCGCAAAGCCTTGCTGAAAATGAGTTGATTAATGCTGAGATTATTGGCCGTGCGGCGTATCAATTGCAAAAAAAACCGGCTTCATGGAGTGAGCGTGGTGCACATTCTAAAAAACGACAAGACTTAAAGTTACTCTGGCACGTATTGGTAAAATACGGGGAGAGTACTGGTCAATAAATGTTATTACCAACAATAAATTATTTTACTCGCATTGCTTCCCCTTTGGTTCTTTTTGCAAATTAGCTTGGTTTTGTCGCTCAACGTGTTTGTGTTAAAAACTGTGTTTAACACTGTGATATTGTTTGTGATTAACCATTTTATTTGTAAAAGATGCACTTTATTGAATTTGATAAGTTTCAAGCTGATAGTGGTTAAATTTAATCTTTAAATAAGGCTTTATTAGCAAAATGTGAATCAGATAACATTTACACTGTTTTAGGTGTTAACTCGATGCCAGTACTGCGATACTGCGTGATTAAAGTGGTCATCGATAACTCTGCCGGAGCTTCATGGACAAGTCGTTAGAAAAGTCATTAGCCAAATGGCTTAAAAGCCAACAATCTTCTTGTGGTATTTTCCTCAAACTATCGGTGCTATGTGGTGTGCTAAATGGCATTGCCATGGTGGCACAGGCCTATTTTATTGCTCAGATTTTACAGGGTGTCATTATTGATAGCCTTGTTCCCGCCACATTAAACATTCAATTTTTTGCCCTTATTGGTTTGCTATTCACCCGAGCATTGTTAGCGCAGGTGCGTGAACGGATAAGCTTTGAGGCGGGCAAACGTTTACGCACCGACATACGCCAGGCGGTGCTCAATAAATTAGTCGCATTAGGGCCGGTATTTATTAAAGGCAAACCTGCTGGGTCATGGGCAACCTTAGTATTTGAGCAAGTTGAAGATTTGCATGACTATTATGCTAAATACCTACCGCAGATGATGCTGGCAGGGTTTATTCCTTTGCTTATATTAGCCTGTGTGTTTCCGCTTAATTGGGCCGCTGGGATCATTTTGATGGCCACGGCACCATTGATTCCGCTATTTATGATTTTAGTGGGTATGGGCGCCGCAGATGCTAATCGTAAAAATATGCAGGCGTTATCACGTTTAAGCGGTCACTTTATGGATCGCCTAAAAGGCCTACAAACGTTAAAGCTGTTTAATCGCGGTGAAGCCGAGTTAGTTAACATTGAACATGCTTCGGAAGATTTTCGTGCCCGGACGATGTCGGTATTACGCTTAGCCTTTCTTAGCTCCGCGGTATTAGAGTTCTTTGCCGCGGTATCGATTGCCGTGTTGGCGGTGTACTTTGGCTTTAGTTATTTAGGCCATTTAGATTTTGGTCACTATGGCGTACAGGTAAGTTTGTTTACTGGCATGTTTGTGTTGATTTTAGCGCCAGAATTTTATCAACCCCTACGAGACTTAGGCACTCATTATCACGCCAAAGCTCAAGCGATAGGCGCTGCAGAAGCGTTGGTTGAGCTACTTGATTATCACGTTAATACCCCTGCTAAAATCCATTCAGCATCACCAGATATGGCGTTCACAGCCGACAGCATAGACATTCAAGCGATTGGGGTTGAAGTGTTTAGTTTAGATGGTCAGCGTTTAGCTGGGCCAATATCATTTACATTACCCGCAGGTGAACACTGGGCTATTGTGGGCCCAAGTGGTGCGGGTAAAACCAGCTTGCTTAATGCGTTGCTGGGTTTTTTGCCTTATCAGGGATCGTTACTGATTAATGGTCAGGAATTTTCACAACTTAATGTGGCTCAGTGGCGGCAACATTTGGCTTGGTTAGGGCAAGATCCGCAATTGTTTCATGGCACGGTAAGAGAAAATGTTGCATTGGCCAATCCGCAATTAAACGATGAACAAATTATGACGTTGCTAGAACAAGCTGATATCAGTGAGTTTGTAAAGCAGCAACCATTAGGCCTCGATTTAGTCATAAGCGACCAAAGTGCAGGAGTGTCAGTGGGCCAGGCCCAGCGTTTTGCATTAGCACGTGCGTTGGCACAACCCGCTAAATTGTTTTTATTAGATGAACCCACTGCCAGCTTAGATGCCCAAAGCGAGCAGTCAGTGCTGGCCTCGTTGCACCGCGCGATGCAGTCGACAACAGCATTAACCGTTACCCACAAATTAGATGATTTACACAACATGAATTACGTATTGGTGATGGACAACGGAATGGTAGTGCAGCAAGGCCATGTCAATGATTTACAGCAGGCTGATGGATTATTAGCACAAATGCTCAATCAGCAACAGAATCAACAACCGGAGGTGTGCTGATGTCGCAACCCGTTGATGCCGCGCCGCGTAACATTATTCAGGTGTTACGGCCGTTTATTGCTTTGTTCCGCCGCCAGTGGCTGATGATGTTAGTCGGCTTATTGCTTACGTTTACCACGTTACTCACCGGTATTGGTCTGTTGTCTTTATCTGGTTGGTTCTTATCAGCCAGTGCGGTAGCAGGCTTAGCAGTGTTGACGGCCCAAACATTCAACTTTTTTACCCCGGCAGGAGGCGTTCGATTTTTCTCCATCGCCAGAACAGCAAGTCGTTACGGCGAGCGTTTAGCAACGCATGAAGCGACCTTTAAATTGCTGACTCAACTGCGTGTTTGGGCATGGAATAAGTTGCTACCGTTGAGTGCTGCTAACTTACAAGGTCTGCGCAGAGGCGACTTACTCAATCGTTTAGTTGCCGACATTGATACGTTAGATCATCTCTACTTACGCTTACTCACGCCAATGACCGCATCTTTGATGATGATTGGGGTATTGTTGGTGTTTCTCGGGTGGTTTGATAACCATTTAGCCTTGAGTTTATGTGCTTTGTTATTAGCGGCTTGGTTTATCTTACCGCTGGTATTTTATTACTTAGGTAAGGCACCTGGGCAAGCATTGATGCAAGCGCAAAGGCAATATCGAGTCGAGTTGTTTGATGTTATTCAGGGGCAAGCTGAATTAAGTTTATTTGGCGCCAATAAGCGTTTTTTAGCCCAACTTGATAAATCACAGCAGGCTTTATTTAGTCAGCAAACTACCATGGCTAATATTACTGGGTTGAGCCAAGCATTATTGATATTAATCAATGGCATTGCAGTAGTGTTTATGTTGTATTTAGCGGGTCAAAGCGTCGGAGATGCCACGCCTCCGGGGCCGTTAATGGCCTTAATGGTGTTTGCCACCATGGCCAGTCTTGAAATGATGATGCCAATAGCCGGTGCATTTCAACATTTATCTAGTACAGTACTTGCTGCGCGGCGGGTGACCGAAATAACCGAACAAATACCGAGTGTTAAATTTAATGCTAACAGTCACTTGCAAGCAAAACACGGCGCCTTGCAGCTCAGTGGCATCCACTTTGGTTATCACAGCCATTCACCGGTGTTACAAGGTGTAGATTTGACTCTTAAAGCCGGTGAAAAAGTGGCTATTTTAGGTCCCACAGGTTGTGGTAAATCCAGTTTGTTGGGGCTGATTACTCGTGATTGGGCGCCGCAACAAGGGTCTATTTCGCTTGATGGCGAGCCCATAAGTGCCTACAGCGATGCCAATCTTCGTGCTGCGATGACCGTGGTGAGTCAGCGAGTTTATCTGTTTTCTGGCACCTTACGTGACAATTTAGCCTTGGCGTTGCCCTTTGTGCAAAGCGAAACCCAAAAAGCTCATGATCCTCGTTTTATAGAGGTATTACAGCGCGTTGGTTTACAAACCTTGTTGCAGGGCGATAAACCATTAGATTGCTGGATAGGTGAGGGCGGCCGACAATTATCGGGTGGTGAGCAGCGCAGAATCGGAGTCGCAAGGGCATTATTGCGTGACGCTCCTTTGTTATTGCTTGATGAACCGACTGAAGGATTAGATAAACGTACCGAGCGTGAAATCCTTAACGTGTTGCTCGATTTTGCGGAGTATAAAACCCTGTTAATGATTAGTCATCGTTTGACTGCGTTAGAACAAATGGATTGCGTGTACCTTTTTCAACAAGGTCGACTAATTCAACAGATAGCGGATTAAAATAAGCCATTAGCGGATTAAACTCTTAGCCTAGCGCAATAGAACATACGTTATGGCTGTTTTGGTGCGGAGTAATCAAGTCTAATTTGTGGATGTTAATCAATCTAGTCGTGGGTTTTTTATGGATTATCGGTTATAACATGTACCGCTAATACTGCCGGAATGTAACAACCCTTTTGACACATAAATTACATAAATAGTTTTATCTCGAGACCATAAATTGACCTGCTTCACAAATCTGGCATTCGGTTATGTTCCAAAATTACAGTCCTCGCTCGGAGTGTGATCTTAGTTACTATATTAGTAGTTGCAAACATATAACATGAGCTATCGAATATTTTTAGATGGTGAATGTGATGGCTGGTGTTACCAATCCAGTAATAACTATTAAGCGCGGACTTGATATCCCGATTGCTGGAGAACCACTGCAGCAAATAGATGGCGCACCTAAAACGACCCAAGTGGCGTTGATTGGTGAAGAATACGTTGGCTTAAAGCCTACAATGTCGGTTGAAGTGGGTGATCATGTCGCCAAAGGCCAAGTGCTGTTTGAGGACAAGAAAACCCCTGGCGTGTTATTTACTGCGCCAGCCAGCGGAGTTGTTTGCGCGATTAATCGCGGAGAGCGTAGGGTACTGCAGTCGGTAGTGATTGATTGTGATGCCACGCAAGAGCCTGCCATTATTCTCCAATCAGTGGATATTCATGCGTTATCACATCAAGTCGTTAAAGACGGTTTAGTCCGCAGTGGCTTATGGACAGCGCTGCGTACGCGTCCTTTTTCTCGAGTTCCCCAATTAGATGTCAGTCCTGCAGGGATATTTGTTACTGCTATTGACACAAATCCTCTCGCGCCCGATCCGCGTGTCATTATTGCCACTCAACCACAAGCTTTCCAAGCCGGATTATTTGCCCTAACGTTTTTGACCACCGAAAAAGTGTATTTATGCCAAGACGATGGCGTTTCGTTATTGGCAGATGCCAGCAGCGAGTACGACTTATCGCAAGTCAGTGTGCAACGCTTTAACGGCGTGCACCCAGCAGGATTAGTCGGCACTCACATTCATTACCTGTTACCAGCCAGTATTGAACGCCAGGTGTGGCATGTGGGTTACCAAGACGTGATTGCCTTCGGCAAACTGTTTTTAACCGGTGAACTGTATACTGATCGCATCGTCGCGCTAGGAGGGCCTAATGTATTAAAGCCTCGTTTAGTGCGTACCCAGTTAGGCGCAAACTTAAGCGAATGGGTAAATGGTGAAATTGACCAGCGACAGTCGCGCATTGTGTCTGGGTCATTATTGTCAGGCCATACCGCTGCTGATGTGTACGATTACCTAGGTCGATTCCATAATCAAATTAGCGTATTGACTGAAAATGAACGTCAAGAGTTGTTGCCTTGGGTGCGTCATGACAGCAGTAAATTTTCACTTACCGGCATCATGATGTCAGGTTTTAGTCGCACCAAAAAACTGTTCGATTTCACCACTACTGCTGGTGGTTCTCCACGAGCCATGATGGCGTTTGGCCAACTGGCCCGCGTTATGCCGCTTGATATTTTACCCATCTTGTTAGTACGTGATTTAGTGGTGCGAGATACCGATGAGGCACAACTGCTCGGCGCATTAGAGCTAGATGAAGAAGATTTAGCGTTGTGCACTTTTGTGTGCCCAGGAAAGTATGACTTTGGTAAAGAACTTCGTGCTTGCCTAGATATTATCGAGAGGGAAGGTTAATGAGTCAGCAACAGAAAAAGCCTAGCAAACAAGACAGCTATTACGCTCATGGCAACTCGATGCGCAGCTATTTACGTTCGTTGTGGATAGCCAATGGTCGTAGCACCAAAGGTGATGTGCATATTCGTGATGCGATTGATGTTAAGCGCACCATGCATATTGTGGGCATGTGCTTATTTCCTGCAATGTTATTGGGCATGTACAACATTGGCCTGCAGGCTCAAATAGCCATTATTGCCGGGGCAACACAGCCGGATGTATGGCAACTTACCTTTTATGACTTACTGTTTGGCCCACTTACGCAAAGCGCAGGTTTAATCAGTTTGTTCGCCTATGGTGCCAGTTTTTATGTGCCATTTTACTTAACTGCGTTGGTGGTCAGTTTGGTGTGGGAAGTGGTGTTTGCCAAAGTACGCCACCAAGAACTGCACGAAGGCTTCTTTATCACCGCGTTATTATTCTCACTCATATTACCTATCTCTACGCCGTTATGGATTGTGGCTTTGGGCCTTAGCTTTGGTGTGGTCGTGGCCAAAGAGATGTTTGGTGGTATGGGTTACAACTTTTTAAACCCTGCACTGGCGGGTTATGCGTTTATTTATTTTGCATACCCAACAGAAGTGGTGTCATTAAGCCAGTTTGTGGCCGTTGATGGCTTTTCTGGTGCAACGACGTTAACCCTTACCGTGGCTAAAAAATTAAGCTTTATTGATGTGAGTTGGTTCAGCGTATTAAGCGACAGCACTTGGTGGGATGCCTTTTTAGGTTTTACCCCAGGTGCAGTGGGTGAAACCAGTACCTTAGCTATCCTTATCGGTGGTGGTATTTTACTGCTTACCCGCGTAGCTGATTGGCGTGTGGTAGCCGGCGTGATGCTAGGAATGATCATAACCGTTTTGTTGTTTAACTACTTTGGTTCTAGCAGAAATCCTATGTCGGCAATGCCGTGGACATGGCATTTAGTCACTGGTGGTTTTGCACTGGGGATGATGTTTATGGCCACCGATCCGGTAACGGCGTCATATACCCGCAAGGCTAAATTTGCCTTTGGTTTTATGATTGGTTTTATGACCATTATTATTCGTTTACTGAATGCCAAAATGCCAGAGGGCATTATGTTGGCTATTTTGTTTGCTAATTTATGGGCACCGTTATTCGACTACTTAGTCGCACGCGCCAATATTAAACGGAGACTAAAACGTCATGGCCTTTAAGAAAGATAGCGTCGCTGGAACAATGATTTTTATCATCATTTTAAGCCTAGTGTGCTCATTTATGATCACCGGTACCGTGGAGATTTTAAAAGAACGTAAGTTGGCTAAAAAGCGTGAAGAAGTGCAGCAGTTTGTGTTAAAGGCTGCGGACATCGACATCAGCCAAGGTGACTTTAGTGAGTTATTTGCTCAACGAGTGAAGCCTAAGATGGTTAACTTGGCGACAGGCAAGGTGACTGAAAAAGCCAATCTACTTGATTTTGATGAGCGCATGGCATCGATCAATCCTGAAACCTCGACCAAACCGAAAAAAGATATCGCTAAAATTAAAACCATGGCGACCGACATTCGTATTTTTGAGGTGTATGACACCAATGGCCAACTTGCCAGCATTGTGATGCCGATCTATGGCAAAGGTTTATGGTCGATTATTTACGGTTACATGGCGATAAAACCAGACTTAAACACTATCGAAAATATCGTGTTTTATGAACATGGCGAAACCCCAGGTATTGCTGACTTTATTACTGACCCACAATGGTTAGCCTTGTGGCAAGGCAAAACGTTATTTGATGCCAAAGGTAACATTGCCATTAAAGTGGTTAAGGGCGGCGCCAAAGACGGTGACATTCACGGTATTGATGGCGTAAGTGGGGCTACTCGTTCCGGTGTAGGTATTCAGCGCTTAGTCGAGTTTTGGTTTGGCGTAGAAGGATACCAAACCTATCTACACACGTTAGCTGCGGAGGGTAAGTAAATGAGTCGTGCTATTTCAACTCGTGAGATCCTAACATCGCCAATTATGGCTAATAACCCTGTGGCAATACAGGTATTAGGTGTGTGTTCGGCTTTAGCGGTCAGTAATTCGATGCAAACTGCATTCGTCATGACACTTGCTGTGACCTTTGTGTTGGTATTTTCTAACTTGATTATCTCAAGTATCCGCAATTTTATTCCTAATAGTGTGCGGATTATTGCGCAAATGACGGTGATTGCCTCGTTGGTGATTATTGTCGACATGGTGCTACAAGACGTGGCGTATGAATTGTCAAAACAGTTGTCTGTGTTTGTTAGTTTGATCATCACTAACTGTATCATTATGGGCCGAGCTGAAGCCTTTGCGATGAAACATCCGCCTCATTTAGCCGTATTTGATGCCTTAGGCAATGCCTTGGGTTATGGCTTAATTTTAATGGGCGTAGCGTTTATTCGTGAGCTACTGGGGCGTGGCAGTTTGTTTGGTCACAACATATTTACCACTGTTGAAAATGGCGGTTGGTATCTTGCAAATGAAATGTTCACTTTACCACCCAGTGCGTTCTTTTTAATTGGCGTGATGATTTGGGTCATTAAAATCATTCAGCGTAAGCGCGGATAAGGAAACAGCATGGAACACTATATTAATTTATTTATCCAAGCGGCGTTTATCGACAACATGGCGCTGTCATTTTTCTTGGGTATGTGCACCTTTTTAGCCGTGTCGAAAAAGGTCTCTACTGCATTTGGTTTAGGCATTGCGGTGATTGTGGTCATGATGCTGGCTGTGCCATTAAACCAAATTATCTACGTTAATATCTTAGCGCCAGGCGCATTAGCTTGGGCTGGGTTTCCTGAGCTGAATTTAAGCTATTTACAGTTGATTACCTTTATAGGGGTCATTGCTGCATTAGTGCAAATCTTAGAAATGTTTTTAGACCGTTATATTCCGACCTTATATCAGTCATTAGGGATCTTCTTACCGCTATTAACGGTGAATTGTGCCATTTTTGCTGGGGTTATCTTTATGGCTAACCGTGACTATAACTTTACTGAGTCAGTGGTTTTTGCTGCGGGTTCTGGTGTGGGGTGGGCGATGGCCATTGTGTTATTAGCGGGATTGCGTGAGCGGATGAAGTTTCATGCTATTCCTGATGGGTTACAAGGCATTGGGATTACCTTTATTACCACCGGCTTAATGGCTCTGGGCTTTATGTCATTTGCGGGAATTACGTTATAACGCATTGAAGAGAAGGGTTATTTAATGGAAATGGCAATAGGTATTGGCATGTTTACCATAGTGGTAAGTTTGCTAGTGGTGGTGATTTTAGCTGCCAAACGTAAGTTAGTGAACACCAATGATATCACTATTAGTATTAATGGTGACGCCAGCAAAAGCGTGCAAACTCCTGCTGGTGATAAGTTATTGGGCGCACTGTCTGGACAACATATTTTTATACCATCAGCGTGTGGCGGTGGTGGAACATGTGGCCAATGTCGCGTAAAAGTAAAAGCGGGTGGCGGTGATATTTTAGCGACCGAACTTGATCATATTTCGAAAAAAGAAGCCAAAGACGGCTGTCGTTTAGCGTGCCAAGTGACGGTGCGAACTGACATGGAACTTGAGATTGATGAAGAAATTTTTGGGGTTAAAAAATGGCAATGTGAGGTTGTTTCAAATAATAACCAAGCGACGTTTATTAAAGAGCTGTTATTAAAAATCCCCGACGGTGAAGATGTATTATTTAAAGCCGGTGGTTACATTCAAATTGAAGCGCCTGCGCATGAAGTACGTTATGCCGATTTTGATATTCCTGAAGAGTATCGTGGTGACTGGGTTAAATACGGTTTGTTCGATTTAGTGTCTACCGTTGATGAAGACGTATTACGTGCTTATTCAATGGCAAATTACCCTGATGAAAAGGGGACGATTATGCTAAATGTACGTATTGCAACGCCGCCTAAAGCAGGTTTACCACCAGGCAAAATGTCGTCATATATTTTTAATTTAAAAGCCGGTGATAAGGTAACTATTTCTGGTCCCTTTGGTGAGTTTTTCGTCAAAGAAACCGATGCTGAAATGGTGTTTGTTGGTGGTGGTGCGGGTATGGCACCGATGCGATCGCACATATTTAACCAATTAAAAAGTGTTAAAACCAAACGTAAAATGAGCTTTTGGTATGGTGCTCGCTCAACTCGTGAAGTGTTCTATCAGCAAGATTTTGATCAACTAGCCGCCGAAAATGACAACTTTGTTTGGCATGTTGCTTTGTCTGATCCATTATCTGAAGATAATTGGACGGGTTATACCGGCTTTATTCATAACGTGCTGTATGAGAATTACTTGAAACAACATAAAGCGCCAGAAGACTGTGAGTTTTATATGTGTGGTCCTCCAATCATGAACGCGTCAGTGATAGCCATGCTAGAAAGCTTAGGTGTCGAGTCTGAAAACATCTTGCTAGATGATTTTGGTGACTAATGCTGTGTTGAGCGTTGGGTTTATGTTTGCTAGCCTATGTTCGGTCATTCATATTTACTCGTCCAAGTGTAGCTTAGAAGCTGTAAATAAGAATATGAACTGAGCGTATCAATAAAAAATCCCCATACTGTCATTGACGGTTTGGGGATTTTTTAGCAAATAGGAGTTAAGTCGATATTAACGTTCAGAAAACGCCAGATAACGCATTACTTCGGCTTTGTTGAAACTTAGCACATTACCGTTTTGTTCAGTGAACAGTAAATTTTCGCGAGCATAACGCTTAATCGTAGTAGGGCTTTTGTCGAGTATTTCACAGACTTCATTTAAAGATAAATCGTTATCATCACTCATTCTCGTTCTCCTTACGTTATGGTTATAGTTACTCGTGTTGCCTTGTTAGTATTAAACATCACATGTGCATTAACTTGTCATATTCGCGTGTTTTTGTCGAGCTTAGTATTAAACCAATCACATTATTCTGCGTTGAAGCCTTTGACGTAAAATGACTATGCCTTCAAGTCTTCGACTTGATTAACGTCATTTGAATTCCCACAGCATGAGCAGATAACTAATACGATTGGTATTAATAATGACAGCGATGCATCATGGCATTAGTGATAATTTGATGCGTGGGAGCGACCTGAGGCTTCAAAGCCACTTGGTACATCGACTCCGCTACCGTGTGCGCATTAATGGGCTGATATTTACGCAGCGGACCGATAAATAGAAACGATAAACCACCAAAAAGGCTTTGGCCAATATCTTCCATAAAACGACCATTATCTCGTGGTCCTAATAATAAGCTCGGTTGAAAAATATTGAGTACCGGTAAAGATAGTGCCTTAAGGGCTTGCTCTACTTCGCCTTTGACTCGATTATAAAACACGGTTGATTTAGCATCCGCGCCCAATGCGGTCACCACCATAAATTTAAGTGAAGGATTTTCTTGAACTTGGATAAGTTTAGCGAAAGCCAATACGGCTAATTTATCGACTTGAATAAAGGCTTCTTCGCTGCCCGCTTGTTTAATTGTGGTGCCTAAACAGCAAAACGCATGATCAACTTTTTCTGCCAATGCCAGCTCATGTACTTCGTCCAGTTGGCAGCAAATAAATTGCACTTTCTCAGCCCCAAATTGATGTTCGACCAAATTAGGTGCCGAACGGCCAATAACCAATACTTTACTATAATGTTCACTTTCAATGATGCGAGTAAGTAAGGTATTCCCCACTAAACCCGTCGCACCTATTATTGCTGCAATCATATAATCCTTTAGAAAGCTAAACCGACTCGCTAGACTCTAATCTGTCGCCTTAATGGTTTCAATAAGAATATTTTAATAGCAATTATTATCCTGTTTGTTAGCTTAGGACTATTACAAAAACTACCGGTTATTGAAAATGAGTTTTCACTTTATAAAAATATAACCATCATAAGAATAACAATCATAAGAATAGCAATCATAAGAACAACAATTAGGATGGATTATGAGCCAAGCGCATTTACCACTAACAGATTTTATTGAATATTCTCCAGATGAAATGCTCAAGCGGGCACAAGATAATTACCAGCAAGTTAAGCGACGTCATTCAATACGGGCATTCTCTGATCGCGCGGTACCCCAAGCCATTATTGAGCAGTGCATATTGGCAGCGGGCACGGCGCCCAATGGTGCTAACCATCAACCATGGCATTTTGTGGCGATAAATAGCCCACAGATAAAAGCGCAAATTCGTCAACAAGCTGAGGCGTTAGAGCAAGCATTTTATGCAGGTCGCGCCGGTGAAGAATGGTTAGATGCATTAAAACCTTTAGGCACTAATGCTGATAAACCGTATTTAGAACACGCGCCTTGGCTGATTGCAGTGTTTAGCAAAAAACGTACTGAAGAATCGGGTGAACAGAAAAGTAATTATTATGTGCATGAGTCTGTGGGGATTGCGACCGGTTTTTTAATTCAAGCATTGCATCATGCAGGTCTTGGCACATTAACGCATACGCCAAAACCGATGAGTTTTTTAAGTAAAGTGTGTGGGCGCGACAATGATAATGAGCGTCCGTATATGCTTATTATAGCGGGATACCCGGCCGATGGAGCGACCATTCCACAGCATGCTATTGAGAAAAAGTCGCTTGCGGAGATTTGTGATTTTATTTAATGGTGTTCACTGTTAGTCTAGCTGTATTTACAAAACGACAGCTTGTAAAACGACAGCTTGTAAAATGACTGCTTGTAAAATGATTGTTGGTAAGAATATTATTGATCTCAATGATCGTCGTTAGATACGTATTAAAAGGAGTTAATATGAAATTGTTAAGTTCGTTGTTGGTTTGCTCTCTAGGCGGGATTGTCTCCATGCTAGCAGAAGCTGATGATGCTCAATTAGGCCACTTAGTCGAATTATCGATAACACACAATGATAACGCTATTGGGTTAAGTTGCTTGCCAAGAACTGAAGCCGCTGGCGAAACCGCTGATTGGGTGATTGAGTGTAACCGTTTGGCTTATCAATATTTAATCAGCCAAACGGGCGAAGGTATTGAGTTTAATCGCCAAGTTAATGAAAAGCCTTTTGGGATGGCAGCCGATTTTATGGCGAAAACCTTGATGGCGGACCCATCAGGATTTAAGGCGGTCAATATTTCGCAAGAGTTTGAATTTACTCATAAGAAAACTTAATAGCTTCTTTTTTTGTCTCGATTTTTACATTTTTCTGAATACATAACTAACCCGCTATGGCTTTAATACTGCTATAGCGGGTTAATTATGTATTGCTCATCAGTAGCTATTAGTTGGTAGCAACAGTCATCATTTATATACCCCGACGCGTTTAACTTAAATCAGTCATATAACGATGGCGTGTCTTCAGTGGGACGGGTTTTAAAACGACGATGAAGCCACATGTATTGAGCTTTGTTGCGGCTAATCAGTTGTTCTACAATCTGGTTACCACGAATGGCGTCGTCTGTTTCATTGTCGCCAGGAAAATTCTCTAAAGGCGGCATTATTTCAAGGGTGTAGCCTTTGTCATCGCTATTACGTTCAACAAAAAAAGGCACTACATTGGCTTTACCTAATCTTGCCAGTGAGGTTGCGCCAGTAATGGTGGCAGCGTCTGGCACGCCAAAAAAGGGAATAAACACCGCGCTTGAACGGCCAAAATCTTGATCGGCGGTATACCAAATGACATCAGGACTGCGCAGACTGCGGATCATCTGGCGCACATCACGCTTAGGCACTAAGCCTTTGTTTGAACGTAAGCGACCTTTGACTTGTAAGTATTCCATCACCGGATTGTTATGGGGACGATATACGCCAATTCCCGGGGCAAACTGGCCAAATATACGCGCGCCCATTTCAAGTGGTAAACAATGTACCGCAAATAAAATCACCCCTTTGCCATTGTCTAAACTCTGACTAACATGCTCAGTGCCTTTAATGGTCATGTGCTGTTGCACGCGCTCGTTTGACCACCACCATGCGTTAATGGTGTCAAATACCGCTTTACCGGTTTCTTCAAAAGTACGCTCAAGCAGTTGTTGCTTGTCTGCATCACTCATATCAGGAAAGCATAAATTGATATTACGCTTAGCGGTATGGGTTCTTCCGCTCGCAACTTTCATGACTAATCGACCAATGCCACGGCCAATTTTCATTTGCCAAGACAGAGGTAATAGTAAGGTTAAACGCATCAAACCGACGCCAAACCATATAGGCCAATGTTTAGGATGATATAAATCAGAAGAAAATTCGGCTTTCTCGACCACGGACAACTCGTCTAGTTCACAAAAAATTATTTGTTATTCTAACTCATATTTAGATGAAAATTAGGTACAATCACGGTTAAATTTTTACAAGACAGCGAATACACTATGAAGGTTTCTCTCCCAGCTTTTGAAAATGCGCGCGTTTTAGTGATTGGCGATGTGATGTTAGATCGCTATTGGGTAGGCCCTACGGGACGCATTTCACCCGAAGCCCCTGTACCTGTTGTTAAAATTAATCAAATTGAAGATAGACCCGGCGGCGCCGCCAACGTGGCATTAAACATTGCAACATTAGGTGGACATGTCCAGTTAGCGGGCATAGTAGGCCAAGATGAAACCGCACAAGCATTAACCCAAGGGGTAAAAGTGTTTGGCGTTGAGCCGCAATGGTTAACGGTAGCAGACAAGCCGACAATTACTAAATTACGAGTATTGTCGCGTAATCAACAGTTAATCCGCTTAGATTTTGAAGAGCAATTTGATAAAGCGACTAGCCAAGCATTATTCGCGCAAAGCGAAGCCATTTTAGACAATGTCGATGTATTGGTATTGTCTGATTATGCCAAAGGCGCCATTGATGAACCTAAGGACTTTATTGCTAAAGCACGAGCTAAAGGGGTAAAGGTATTAGTTGATCCGAAAGGGCATGATTTTGCTCGTTATCACGGAGCTTCATTAATCACGCCAAACATGAGCGAATTTGAAGCGGTTGTCGGTACGGTAACCAGCGAAGATGATTTAATCGAAAAAGCACAGAAACTGATTAAGTTGCACGACTTTGACGCCATTTTAGTGACCCGTTCAGAAAAGGGCATGACGTTAGTGTCGCAAAGCCAACCCGAACTGCACATTCCAACGGTTGCACGTGAAGTTCACGATGTTACGGGAGCAGGTGATACGGTGATTTCTGCTTTGGCGACCTCAATTGCTGCCGGTGCTTCGTTAGCGCAAGCTTGTGCGATAGCCAATACCGCCGCGGGCGTGGTTGTAGGTAAACTTGGCACTTCAACGGTTAGCCGCATTGAGCTGATTCAAGCATTAGCCCTTAACCATGGCGAGTCTGGTTTTGGCGTAATGACCGAAGATCAATTAGCTTATGCAATGGATCAGGCCCGTTTACGCGGTGAGCGCATTGTCATGACCAACGGTTGTTTTGATATTTTACATGCTGGCCATGTGAGCTATTTACAGCAAGCTAAAGCCTTAGGTGATCGCCTTATTGTTGCTGTAAATGATGATAGCTCGGTGACGCGCTTAAAAGGCCCTGGACGTCCGGTTAATCCTGTTGATCGCCGTATGGCAGTTTTAGCGGGTCTAGCATCGGTAGACTGGGTAGTCCCTTTCACTGAAGACACCCCACAACGTATTATTACGCGATTATTGCCAGATTCTTTAGTCAAAGGCGGCGATTACAAAGTGGAAGATATTGCTGGTGGTGCTGAAGTGATGGCTGCAGGTGGCAAGGTTGAAGTGCTTGGATTTGAAGATGGTGTATCCACTACCGCTATTATTCAAAATATTATGTCACAAAAATAGTTGATGCTTAGATACTGGCAACGGTCATTACTCAAGTTATTAAGCTGTAGCGTTGCTTGCGCGCCGTTATTGGTTGGTCACTTTGTTAATGCCGGCCAGCTTATTACGCCTCAATCTATGACCACAAATCAACTAAAAACCACAACAGTTATGGTTGAAAATGGTTTGGCGAGTGATGACATTCGCCAAGCTTATTTTATCCCAATAGCAACCAAACAAGCGCTAGTATGTTCTTTATCTTCACTGGAAAGGTGTATTGCGTTACTCCCTGCTTCATTACAACAACAAACCGCTTTTTCTGTTGCCAATATTCGCCGCGCCGTTGGGCGTAAAAGTGCGATGGTGCTGGTTGCTGAACATCACATAATAGCAGGGGTTATTGTTGTCAATCCTGCTAACAATATGGCTGAACAGAGTGGCGCAATTGGTTTAAAAACTTATCAGTTGCCATTAGCCAACCAAATACAATTAACCTTGTGGCATGAAATAGGCCATTTATATAACATTGCACTACAAGGCAGTATTTTACCCTCATCTTTAACTGAGTATCAGCATGAGTGGCTAGCGGATTTG
Organism: Shewanella sp. Arc9-LZ; assembly: GCF_010092445.1. Taxonomy (NCBI): domain Bacteria; kingdom Pseudomonadati; phylum Pseudomonadota; class Gammaproteobacteria; order Alteromonadales; family Shewanellaceae; genus Shewanella; species Shewanella sp. Arc9-LZ. The sequence continues at coordinate 809,324 of NZ_CP048031.1, forward strand.
TATCTGTTATGGCGTATTGCGCAGCATTATCAGCAGCTCGATTTAGCGTGGCAACAATTTCATCGCCGAAATCTGGCCCTTATTAACGACAGTGGTAATTTGTCGCATTGGAGCGCGCCTCAACTTCAAATTGTGCTCAATCATTATAATGCCCAACAATTGCAGCATTTTACTCACTATGAGGATTTTCTATCCGCAGTTTATCCATTAATGCCGACGTGGTCGCCGCGTGACATGGGAGAATTTTCTAGCTTAGTGCAGCGTACTTTTAGTGCGGTTCAATCTTTGCCAGGGTACATGTTTTGGCGTCAATCGGAGCTAATTCAAGTGTTGTCGCCGACATTAGAAAGGTTAATGGGTAAGGCTGAAACACAACGTTGGCTGAAGAATCAATTCTTAACCGAAAATAATATGTAAATTTTTGTTACGTGTTTTTATCACTTCTTACTGCTCATTAAATGGTGATTTTTTATAACCTTTGATTTTAAAGGGTAAATAAATAGTTATCGCGATAATGTTCTGTTTTATCCTGTCTTTCTGGATATTGTACGGTTAAAAATGTTGTAAATTTGCTAATTCTTAGCAGAATTTTCTAGTTTGGTCTGGTAAGCTCTGGCACCAAAATAATTAGAGAGACCAAGTTTATGGCCAAGCGTTCACGAGTTGAAACTGAGTTAACCGTTAACCAAATTTTAGATGAAGCCTTTAAACAGATCCTCACGATTGGTTTTGAGGCGATGTCTTATACCACGCTGTCTGCCGCCACTGGAGTCAGCCGAACGGGTATCAGTCATCACTTTCCGCGTAAAACAGAATTTTTAGTGCGTTTAGATCAGCGTATCGGACAGTTTTTTATTGAAGGATTAGATTTTTCTTCAATATCGGCACTAGAGCAATCATGGGCTGAAGTTATGAAACAACCTGAACGTAAAGCAGTATTACAACTGTTTTTTAGTTTATGTGGCAGTAGTGACGAAAGCATGAAAATACTCAAATCGCTTAATATTGTCATCGAGGCTGCGGTTAGTCATTTTGCTGATGCTGGGCGTAAATGTGTTGAGCAACTTATCGGTAATAGTGCCTTGGCATTATTACAAGACGTGCCAAAGTAACTGATCAAAATTCACGAGTTTGTTACATGTACCAATTTGTTGTAAGCACTAAAAATTTTGGCTATTTAAGTTTTACCCTGTAAGTAACAAATCGGTATTAAAATTGACATTATGATCAATACGATATCGAAGAGACTATTCCATATTGGTATCTGAGCATTCAATAAGTTGAATTACGCAGGTATCGTTATGGAATGGTATTTCGTGAACGATGAACATCGCTCACGTATCTTGGTTTACGCCAGCTTTCTACTTTCATATCTGTCGCACATTTGCTGCGCTTGCTCGTCATCAAAAGCACGTAAGCCGCTTAATACTAATGTTTTGACTCCGCTACCAATCACTTTTCCTTCGCTTTGCAGTTCAAAGGTGAGGGTGACATCGCCACGCTTACCATCAATCGCTAAGTCTTGTTTGATAAGGTGCAAACTGATGGTGCTGAAATCAAAATGGTCTAAATGAAATGACATGCTTTCATAAATCACTAATGGGCGATCAGGGTTAATCATGACCTTGTATTGCTTCATCATCGGCACAAGTACGTGGATAAAGTTCAATCCTGAAAAAGCAACATAACTTTTAATAAATGCCGCTGTTTGAATATCACATTGGCACACTTCACCTTGACGCTCAATATGCAGATATTCTTTGCCTTTGGTGTCGCTAATGCTGAATTTATTGACCACATTTTTATCGATGTGCAGCTCAACGTTATCACCGACCATGCCGGCAAACTTAAACTGCATGTTTTGGCTTAAGCCGTATTGGGTCAGCACTAGTGCAAATAATAAATCGCCAGGGACACAAAAGCGTTTAGCGCCCACATCGTGTATAGGGTTGAAATCTCCAGCGATTTTTTTGGCGAAGTCACTGGCTTGTTGAGCCGAAATAAACACGCTTTGATCTTGCTTAGTAAAATAAGGTGATAAAAACATAAAGAATAATTCTTATTAGTCAGTTGTCTGCTATCGCACAGCAGCGGTTTGTTACTGATTATGCAGCAATAAACATGCTTTTGGACAACAATATATTAATAAAATAGTTAATTGAGCCAGAGTGTACTTTAAAACATCAATTAAACTCACCCGATGACTAGGCTGTACATCTTTCGCTTCAATTAAAACGTATTTGACTTGAACGAAAATTAATCAGTAAAGAACAACAGACCTAGACTCTAATTACATACCTTTCCATTGCAAATTATTCAAGGGGTATCCACCAAACCACTTTGGCTCATCGAGTACGAAATGAGAGGTGATATTTTCGATGCCTAAATCTGCTTGTAAAAGCTCATCACAAAAGTCATTAAATTCTTCAATAGAAGTGCAAATGACAAAAGCGATATAATCAATTCCACCATTCACTCTTAAGCAGTCGACTATTTGAGGGTATTTTTTTGCAGAACGCTCGAAAATTGAGCAGTTTTGGTAGGTGTTACTCTTTAGCTTGATATTGATATAGGCTTTTACATTAACGCAGAGTTTATTGATATCTAACGCCATAACATACTGTAATATATAGCCACAATCTTCCATCGCTTTTACTCGTTGCAGGCATGCGCTGGGTGACAAACCTACCCGTTCAGATAATTCGTTATTACTAATTCGAGAGTTATTCTGTAGTTCAATAAGAATATTTCGATTTATTTTATCCAGTTTGACAGGTTTTTTTATCATTCATCTTGTCCTTTTATGCCTTGCAAAAGAATAACCTGATTTGTAGGCATTATTCACCAAATAACTCAAAATAGTTAACATATTTCCGATTAAAATTTTTAATAAATATATGATAATTATTAAATTATGATTTTCTGGAGAGTATAGGTGATACATAACCCAAAAGTAAAAATACACACTGACATTGGCGACCTCATCGTTACTCTATACGCTGATAAAGCACCAGTAACAGTCAGTAACTTCTTAAATTATGTCCAGCAAAAACGATTTAATGACTCGACGATATTTCGAATTGTCACTGAAAGTAATGCTGAGCAGCCTGAAGATGCCAATACAAAAATTCAAGTGATCCAAGCAGGATTACCGCCCGAACATCCCTTACTTTTACCGCCGATAATCCATGAGTCAACAAAAGATTCTGGGCTTTCACACACTCATGGCACCATCTCGATGGCGAGATTTGAACCGGGTAGTGCTGATGGTAGCTTCTTTTTCTGTATTGGCGATCAATTAGAACTTGATTATGGTGGTAAACGTTATAGTGACGGCCTTGGTTTCGCTGCTTTTGGCCGAATTACTGACGGGATAGACGCGTTAACAAGTATTTTTGAACAGGCAGAGCCACAAGAGTATCTTAAGAATGAAATCACTATAAAATCAATAGCCTTGATTTGATTTCAAGGCTATTTCGTTTATGGGATAGCCTTATTTTGATTGGTAAGCTAGAGGGATCATTAATATAAAACACGCAACAAAACAGATAGATCCCATTACATTTACCCCTAAGTAGCTAAAGTCTAACATAATTTTACTTGCCACAATCGGACCAACAATGTAACCAACACCAACCCAGGTTTGGGCTGCAGTAATATATTTTCCTGAGTGGTCGGCATCTGAAATAATCGCAAAAGTTCTTGCGCCAACAATACTCCAAAAGAAGCTGAATATACTTAACAAAGCTAAATATTTAAATTCACTGACGTCAAAAGACACAACAATCAAACAAGCACTCATCAACACAATAGAGAGCAGTAACAACAAGGTGCTCTTGCCTTTAATATTTAACCAAGCAAAAAATAGCGCCCCCAATAAGCCCGCTATCATAGCAAGGGCGAGTGCTTGAGAAACATAATCTAACGACAATCCTGCATCCGTACCTACAAAGGAAATGTAACTCCACGTACCGCCTATACCGATGTAAAAACAAAATAAACCAGCAAGTGCGATAAGAAAGTATCGCGTGGGAATTGTGTTTATAACGTCATCATTTGTAAGCTTATCTTTGTAGCTTTGGCTGTTTTTGGGTAAATTATTGATGACAAATAATGGTGTTAAATAAAATATTGCCATGGCGACAAATACCCCCTGTAGCCCAGCAAATTGATAAATAGGTGTAACAGCTACCAGACCGAGTGCTTGAACGGCAACGACCACCGCGGTATAAAACCCAAACCAACGATTCGGGTTAGTCGTCATCCCGATTGAAGTGATGCCAACGGCCACGAGTAAACCTTCACCAATGCCTGCTATAACTCGAATGAGGCACAACACCAAAAAATCACCGGTATAGGCTGATGCCAAATTTGCACAGCAACTCAGTAATACTCCGGCAATGACGATATTCCTGAAATTAAGCTTTGCAACAAATGTTGAAAATACGAGGGTAGCCACCACGATGCCCATCGCATCGGTAGCGGCTAAATACCCCACTTGCACATTTGTCAGCTTCATTGTTAATGCAATAACTTCTAAATATACAGGCAAAAATAATAGTACTAAGTAACCAATTGGAGCGGTTAATAAGCCTGCTAAACCAAATGCAAAATCTTTGGTTTTATGAATTGGTAATGTAGACATATAATCCTTTTGTTTTTAGAAGTCTTAACATTCAATAAAGTTACTGATTATATTGGTATATTTCTATAGCTTCCTGTTCGGAAATAAATCCATTAACAATATCTTTAGTGATAGATTGTGCTGAACGTTTTAATGGGTCTCCCCAACCGCCACCATTGCCAGTGACTAAGCGTATTAAGTCACCTTTCTCTAAAGGATATCGGCTTTTTCGACTGAATCTAGCTTTTTCATTGCCATCACTATCAATAATCGCGATATAGTTACAAGAACCGTTCTGGCCACCATTGGTTCCCCATGTTGGTGTGATCCCTCGACCAAAAAAGCTCGAAATATCAGCTCCATCACCTAATATGCGATACTCGAGAATAACCCCTTTACCACCGCGAAATTCACCACAACCAGCACTATCTGGATTAAATTCATAGCGCTCAACGCGAACACCATAACGCTCTTCAGTGATCTCTATGGGTATATTGCTCGTTTCGCCATTGCCAACACAGAACTGACCAGACTCACCATCTTTGATGATATTTGCTCCCCAACCACCGACTAATGGTTCAACCAACAAAAATGGTTCTTTTGTCAGAGGATTAATTCCCGATAAGCTTATTGTGCACACAGAGCCAAATTGACCAGCAGTTAATACTTCTGGAATGGCAGAGGAGAGTGCTTTACGGATCACATCCGCCGCACAAACCATTGACTCAAAATAGGATGAAACAGGAGCAGGGCGCTGGGCTGTTAATATTGTGCCCTCTGGACACTCTACTCTAAGACGTCTAAAGCAACCGTCAGTAGCCGCTGCATTGGGCTTTACAACGCCCATAAATACTTCTCTCGCTGCCGAAACAAGCACACCCATAGTGCAATTAATTGGCCCAAGTGCTTGTTTTGACGAACCTGTAAAATCACAAATAAACTCTTCATCAGTGATAGTGACTTTGACTTTAATGACAAAGGGGCCGTGTCCCATACCATCTTCGTCGATAATGTCTTCAGCATAAAAGTCGCCTTTGGGTAACGTTTTAAACTTTTCAAACACCATGGTATCGCCGTGATCTAATAGTTTATCAATTGCTGTTAATGTTGTTTCTTGTCCATATTTTTCTATCAAAGATAAAAAGCGCTGCTCACCTACTTTTAATGATGCCGCACAGGCTTTTAAATCACCCAAGGTCATTTCCGGTAAGCGCACATTTGCTTCAATCAAATCTAACAGCGATTGATTTGCAATGCCTTTTTCATACACTTTGATACCCGGGAACTGAAGGCCTTCTTGGTAAATAGAGGTTGCATCAGCACTGTAGCTTCCAGGGTCTTTGCCGCCAACCTCAGTCCAATGCGCTTTATTTGCCGTCCATGCAACCAATGTATGCTGATAAAATATAGGACGGATCATACACACATCGGATAAATGAGTGCCTCCGCCTGAGTATGGGTCATTTAAGATGAATACATCATCGGCATAAATATTATTGGCATCAAACTTTTCAATGATGCGCTGCACTGCAGCGTCGAGTGTTCCTATAAAACCCGGAATACCGTTACCTTGTGATATTAATCGCCCTTGGGCATCTGTTACCCCAATACCATAATCTAATGATTCATAAATAATGGGACTTTTACTGCTGCGCTTCAACGCTAAAAACATTTCTTCGCCAATCGCTATTAAGGCATTTTTAATGATTTCTATAGTAAAAATATCAACAGATTTAAGCTGCTGAGGTTCCTTGTTGGCTTGAATTATTGTCATGTTTAAAGTCCTTTAACTTAATACGTTAAGTGGATATGTATGCCACCAAAAGCATCTATTTCTACTTTGTTGTCGGGCAGAATGACTGTCGTAGTCGTTGGTTCTTCAATAATGGCTGGCCCTGAGAATTTCATACCGTGAGTCAATAATTCACGATTATAAAGAGGGGTGTTGTGGGTTCCCAATTCATCGAAATCGACATCGCGTTGGCCAATAATCGCAGTAGAGGCATCTGCACTTTCGCTTTTTGCTACTGGGGTAATTTCAGCTTTATCTAATAGACCAAATGCAACCAAATGAATGTTGACAATTTCTATCGCTGAATCTTCAAGATTGAAGGTATATTCTTGCTCGTGAGCTTGATGGAAACGTTGGGATAAAGTATCAATAAATTCTTTATTTTCGAGCGTTAACCCTGGAACAGGTATTTTTACGGTATGTTCTTGGCCATGATAACGAGCATCAACATAAAGCTCTAACATCACTTTATCTTCACTAAAACCATCTTCTTTGTAGTCTGCTAATGCATTGGTTATCACGCCATCAAAAGCTTTACCAATGTCTGTTTTGCTATCATGGGTAATACTGATTTTATGGGTGTGAATATAATCTCGACGTAAATCAAGCATCAGCATTCCCCATGCTGAAAACACCCCAGCAAAGGGCGGAATAATGACCTTTCGAACATTAAGTTCTTTTGCTAGCGCAGTGGCGTGTAAAGCCCCGCCGCCGCCGAATGCCATCAGTGAAAAGTCGCGTGGATCAAAACCTCTGTTTACCGAAATAAGCTTAAGAGCATTAACCATGTTTGAATTTGCAATTTTCAATACACCATGTGCAATTTCCATGGCGGTGACACCAAGCGTATCACCGAGCTTTTTGAAGGCGTTATGCACAGCTTGTTGAGCAGGTTTGATTTCGCCACCCGCAAAGTTTTCGGGATTAATTCGTCCCGTATAAAGATTGGCATCTGTTGTCGTAGGTTCTGTACCATTACGACCATAAGCCACAGGTCCTGGCGTTGAACCGGCACTTTTTGGCCCTACATGTAAACTACCTGCAGCATCTATCCAGGCAATACTGCCCCCACCATTACCTATTTCAACGATATCAATTACGGGGGTTTTTATGGGATAACCTGCTGTGCTCTGTGTTTTCTCGAGCATATATTCGGTGGTGATCCGCGTCTCACCTTGGTTAATGAGTGAGCATTTTGCTGTTGTACCTCCAATATCTAAAGCTAGCAGGTTTTCGTCACCGATAACTTTACCGTATGCTACCGCGCCTAAAATCCCGCCTACAGGGCCTGACTCTACAAGTGTAATAGGGTTTTTACAGGCGGCCTTTAAGGTTGCAATACCGCCATTTGACTGCATGATGTAAGGTGCATTTTTTAATCCCTTTTCGGCGAGTTTTTCATTCAGTTTATTTAAGTATTGCTGAGCGGGTGGGAGCACATATGCTGATAATACTGTGGTGTTCGTTCGCTCATATTCTCTCCACTCCGATGAAATTTCATAAGAGGCAATAACATCCACTTCAGGCCAGTATTTTTGGATCGCTATTACGGCTGCTTTTTCATGCTCATTATTCAAATAAGAATGTAAAAAACACACCGCAATAGCCTGAATATCTAGGGATTTAAAGTACGTTAAGATCTCTGGTAATAATGAGAGATCAAGCGGCGTTATTTCTCGGCCTAAATGGTCTAAGCGTCCGGGGAGTTCTCTGCGTAAATGGCGCTCAACAAAAGGCGTTGGTTTTTGATAGCAATTGTTAAAAATATCAGGGGTGTTACCCCGGGCTATTTCTAACACATCGCGAAATCCTTGAGTGGTAATTAACGCTGTTTTCACGCCTTTACGCTCGGTAATCGCGTTGATAACCACGGTTGAACCGTGTGCAAAAAAGTCGACATCGGCTAACGATATATTTGCTTTATCAACAGTATTGATCACCCCTTGCTCAAAATTAGGTGGGGTAGTATCACTTTTAACCGCTTTTACTGTGCCTTGTTCAATGTAAACAAGATCAGTAAACGTACCACCGACATCAGTCGCAACTCTAATCGTCATAATAATCTCTTTAAATAAATCAGAAAGGGTCGCCATATACATGGGCGACCCTAAAACCTAGAATGAATACTTAGCTTGAACCCCAACTTGTCGAGGGCTGTTTTGCATGCGAATTAATGGGTTGTATAGGAATACTGTTTCTGGAGATTGCTCATCTAAGATATTGTTGGCAAACAATGAAACTGACCACGACTCATTATTGACGGTGAAATTAGCGTTGAGGTAGGTGTGAGAGTCTGTTTCTCCGGTATCATCATTGTAGATATCAAAGCTTCTTGGCCCGACAGTGTTAAATGCTAAGCGTGAGCTTAGTAACCAGTCTTTATGTAATTCAGTGTAATGAGTAATAGAGCCATTAAAGTTAAACTTAGAGACGTAAGGCATTGTACCACCTTCAGTTTCTTGTAAATCACGCCCTGATAAGATGTCAGTTCCTTTATTTTCAGTTATTTCGTTATCAATATAACCAGCCCCAAAAGACACTTTAATGTCTTCAGTCACATTGGCAGATAACTCTAGTTCTAATCCATTAATGATCACTTCATCGATATTTAAGTTTTCTAGGGTGAAAGTAGACGGGTTTAAACGCGTAAACTGAGCATCTTGCTGAACAATTCTAAAGGCCGCTAGATTTAACCAAATGGTGTCATCAAGCCAAGTTGTTTTAGAGCCAATTTCAATTGTGTCGGACACTTCTTTATCATATTGACGATTGACGGTAGGTGAGTATTCATTAAAACCACCACTTCTGAAGCCTTTTGAATAGGTGGTGTAAAGTAAAACATCGGGCGTATATTGCCAAGCAAGTGAGGCTTTAGGTTGGAGTTGGCTATAGGTTTGTTCGGCTTTTGATGCCGCTTTATCGCGTTCATCATATGCTTCGCGTGTTTCTGAGTCATACCTTAATGCAAATGTTAACTCTAAATCATCGGTAATATCATAATTACCTTGCCCAAAAAAGGCATAGGCGTAACTGTCTAGGACTGTTTTTTCACCTTCTAATACCAGAGAAGGATCTGAAGCCATTAGTGCTTTTACATCATTGTAGGTCACAAGTTCTGTTGGTGTGACATCAATAACCTGGTCATATGAAACATACCTGTCTTTTGTTTCTGCAAAACTGCCTAAGGCCCAACTAAATCCATCGTTGCTCTCTGAGACAAATCTCACTTCGAGATTCTCTGAACTTTCTTTTATCGGGTTGATTTGTGTTATTGGGAAATAAAAGTTTTCCTCGCTTGCGTCGGAGTGAGTAAAATCACCATCAGCAAAAAACTCAATATCTGAATCATTTGCAGAAAGCACTACTACCAATTTACCTAGGTCAAATTGACTTTCCAGTTTAGAGGATAAAAACCACATTTCTGAAATATCTTCACCGATTGCATTGCTATCGTTTTCAATACTAAAATCTTCTAACTCGTCGGCGGAAATCCTCGCCATATAATTACTACCCTGTCTACTGTTGGAGTAGTTACCTCGAAAAGTGATATCTGTATCGTCAGTCATCAAATAGTGAAGCATTCCTTGGAAGCCATATGCGCTGTCAACAAAGTCGACATCTTCGTTGAAGTGAGCATTATCTATTTGCCCATCACTGTCGCGATAGTTTGCAGATATACGGTAATAAAGTTTGTCTTCAATGACAGCGCCACTCAAGGCTGAATTTAGCTTAACTTCATTCCCTTCGGCATATGATGCCTGTACTGAACCTTCAGTTTCATCGGTTGGGGCTTTAGTGATGATATTAACCGCTCCACCGATAGCATTTTTTCCATAGAGTGCCCCTTGAGGGCCTCTTAAGACTTCAATGCGTTCAATGTTATGCAATCCCTGGTTTATAAATTCTAAATTGGGTACGGTCACTCCATCAACCACATAGGCAATTGGAGCTTCGCCTACTTGAGGAGTTATTAGGCCACGAACGGTGATGAAATTTAAACCAGATCGAAAGTTTTTAGATACATCAAGATTAGGTGTCAGGGCGGCAAAGTCTTTGATTGTTTCTATTCTTGCTTGGGCAACTTCAGAAGCATTTATGACAGTGACTGAGTCTGGGATTTGTTGCAGTGTTTCCACTCGCCCGCGAGAAGTCACAACGATCTTTTCCATTTCGGCATTCTCTGCCTCCTGCGCATAAGCATGGTTTGTGACAACCAATGAATTTGCAATGGCGAGTGCGAGTGTCGTCTGAAAAAAAAGCTTACTTCTGCTCATACCTTTCCCCTGTAATATTATTATCGCTTTCTAATTTTCGTTAACTATAACCTAACGTGTTTTTAACAAAAAAATTACGATGATTAAGTAGTTGAAACAAAAATAATTGCTTAATTTTGTATTGAAAACGAATTATATGTTTTGAACATTCAGGGTGTGTTATTGAATTTATCGTGAATACAAACTGTTGAGTTGGATTTTGACTTTGATAACGTTAATTAAAATTCAAGCTGACAACAGTAAGGTCGAACAGTAAATTAACATCAATTTGATTATGTCAAATTCTGTCGGCGGGAATGATTTGTCGATTATTAATATCGTCTTATCTGAGGGGGCAAGGCAAATTTTACCAAAATAAGAAATTATGTTTACCGTGTTTTTTAATGCTGTACATGGCTTTATCGGCTTGCTCACAAACATTAGTGAACTCGTCTAATTCATCAAATAAGCTGATGCCAATACTGAGGCCTACTTTAATGCTTTCACCCTCCAATTCGATAGGATGTTGATAGTGTGACAGCAAGGTTTTAGCCAATGCGGTTAATCGTTCCACATCATTGCAATGAACTAAAATGACAAACTCATCACCACCAAAACGTGCCACATGATGAAGTGGGTTTTGTGTTGAGTCTGCAGTGCTAAACAGTTGATCGCATATTTGCGCAATATCGTTGGCAATATGGATTAATAAACTATCGCCATATCGATGGCCTAAGTGGTCATTAATTATCTTAAAACCGTCCAAATCGATAAAGCACAGCGCGCCTTGATGTGTACTGTGAGTGCTTTTTCCTTGTTCAAAGGCAGCAATGAGTGCATTTCGATTGAGTAAATTAGTTAACGGATCACGATGAGCGAGTTTGGCTAAATCTTGTTCGTAGCGCTTTTCTTGGGTGACATCAATATGAGTGCCCATAATACGAAGCGGTTCACCGTTAATACCATATTCAATAATACGCCCACGGTCAGACACCCATGCAACAGTGCCATCTTTGTGCACCATGCGATGCACGGCTTGATAAATTTCAGCATTACCGGCTACATGACTTTCAAAGGCTTGTATCACCCAGTCTTTATCTTCCGGGTGGAGATTATTTTTCCAGCTGCTGATATGGGCCGGTAATTCTTCACGGGTAAAACCGAGCAGATGGCCCCACTGTTGATTAAAAATAGTCAGGTTTCCGCTGGGAATATGTTGCTCCCATAGACATAAACCAGTGCCATCAAGCGTAGCGTTGAGTTGCTCGTTTACTCGTTTATTGAGCAATGTAAGCCGATTATTCTCGTATTCTAGTCGCTTGATTTTCTGCTTATGCTGCTCTAGTTCAAGCTGTAATTGAGCAATAATATCCTGCTGTTCCATGAATAACTGATAATCCTTTAAGTCCAATGGACCCAGTTTAGCGGGTTATTAAACAAAAAAACACCAGCATTGATTGCTGGTGTTTTGTTTGCCACAAGTTGATTTATAAGGCTTTAAGGATTGCTTCTACACTGTCCTTCGCATCGCCAAACAACATTTGGGTATTGTCTTTAAAGAACAATGGATTTTGTACACCGGCATAACCTGTGTTCATTGAACGTTTAAAGCCAATCACGTTTTGCGCTTTCCACACTTCTAACACCGGCATGCCAGCAATAGGGCTCGTTGGATCTTCCATCGCCGCTGGGTTAACCGTATCGTTAGCGCCAATGACGAGCACGGTATCAGTACTGCTAAAGTCTTCGTTGATTTCGTCCATTTCTAACACGATATCGTAAGGCACTTTAGCTTCTGCCAATAGTACGTTCATGTGGCCAGGTAAACGCCCTGCAACAGGGTGAATACCAAAGCGAACTTTTATCCCCAACGCGCGCAGCTTTTTAGTGATTTCAGCTACTGGATATTGCGCTTGAGCAACCGCCATACCATAACCTGGGGTGATGATGACTGAGTCTGATGCTTTTAGCATATCAGCGACATCTTCTGCGGTTGTTTCGCGGTATTCGCCCACAGTGTCATCGCCAGTTGATACTGCAGCATCGTTACCAAAACCACCGGCAATAACAGAAATGAACGAGCGGTTCATGGCTTTACACATAATGTAAGACAGAATCGCACCCGATGAGCCCACAAGCGCACCAACAACAATTAGAAGGTCATTAGATAACATGAAACCTGCTGCTGCCGCTGCCCAGCCTGAATATGAGTTCAGCATTGAAACCACAACTGGCATGTCTGCGCCGCCAATTGATGCGACTAAATGCCAACCAAATGCAAACGCGATTAAGGTCATCAAGATGATTGGTGTCACTGCACCACCCGCCTGAACGAATATCACCATTAGAATAAACGACACCACAACGGCCAATAAATTTAATTTATGACGATGAGGTAGCATTAATGCTTTTGATGAAACCAAACCACGTAGCTTAGCAAACGCCACAATAGAGCCTGTGAAGGTGACTGCACCAATAAAGATGCCTAAAAATACTTCCACTAAGTGAATGTTAAGCATGGCACCGGTTAGATGCTCAGTTTGTTGGGCTTTGCTTGCTTCAGCAAATGCAGCTTTTGCGGTTTCTAGGGTGGTGTTGAGGTCTTGCCCCATGACCACGACAATTTCAGACACTTCGTGTGGTTGTATATCAATAAAGCTATTAAAGCCCACTAATACCGCAGCTAGACCCACAAAGCTGTGCAAAATCGCGACGAGCTCTGGCATTTCAGTCATTTCGACTTTTAATGCTAAGCGAATACCAATCGATCCACCAATGACCATGGCGAGAATAATCCATTCTACGCCGCTTGTAGCAGGATTGAGTATGGTTGCAATAAGCGCAATCGCCATACCAATAATGCCAAATAAATTACCATTTTTAGCAGTTTCTTGTTTTGATAACCCAGCTAAACTGAGAATAAAAAACACCGCGGCAATGATATAAGATGCTGTAACCAGTCCTTGAGACACGATATGACTCCTTAATCTTTACGGAACATCTTCAGCATGCGCTGAGTGACGGTAAACCCGCCAAAGATGTTAATACTGGCAATAAGCACCGCGACAAACGCAAGCGCCGTGACTAATGCTGAACCCTGGCCTATTTGCAATAACGCCCCGACCACAATAATGCCTGAAATAGCATTAGTGACCGACATTAACGGCGTATGCAATGAGTGCGACACATTCCACACCACGTAATAACCCACCACACACGATAGGATGAACACGGTGAAATGCGATAAGAACTCAGCGGGCGCAACTGACGCCACTGCAGCAAAACCGGCTAGACCTAACACAGCTAAAATGTATTTAAGTTTTGACGGCACTTTGTCAACTTTGGCTGCTTTAGGCTCGATACTCGCTGCTGGTTTTTGCGGTGCCGCAGACACTGAAATTGCCGGTGGTGGGAAAGTAATTTCGCCGCCACGAGTCACGGTCATGTTGCGCATAACCACATCATCAAAATCGAGCACTGCATTGCCGTCTTTGGCTTTACACATTAACTTCATCAAGTTGACTAAGTTGGTGCCATAAAGTTGTGACGATTGCGCCGGTAAACGACCTGGTAAGTCGGTATAACCCAACACTTTGACGCCGTTATCGGTAATAAAGCGTTCGCCAGTGACGGTGTATTCACAGTTACCGCCAGTTGCCGCTGCTAAATCGACAATCACAGAGCCCGGTTTCATGGTATCGACCATGTCTTTGGTGATCAGCTTTGGCGCAGGACGACCAGGAATTAATGCGGTGGTAATGATGATATCGACGTCTTTGGCTTGTTCAGCAAAGAGTGCCATTTCAGCGGCAATAAACTCATCGCTCATGGTTTTAGCGTAGCCGTCAGACGATCCGCCTTCATTGTTTTCAAATTCAAGCTTTAAGAAGCTACCGCCCATTGACTCAATTTGCTCAGCCACTTCAAGGCGAGTATCAAATGCGCGCACTATGGCCCCTAGCGAGCCCGCAGTGCCAATAGCGGCAAGTCCGGCTACACCTGCGCCAATAACCAACACTTTGGCTGGTGGCACTTTACCTGCTGCAGTAATTTGCCCGGTAAAGAAACGACCAAATTCGTGGGCGGCTTCGATCACTGCGCGATAACCACCAATGTTGGCCATCGATGATAAGGCATCGAGTGATTGGGCGCGTGAGATGCGTGGCACCATGTCCATCGCCATCACGGTAATATTGTGACTTGATAGCTTTTCAACAAGCTCAGGGTTTTGGGCTGGCCAAATAAAACTCACCAACGTTGTGCCTGGTTTCATTTTGGCAATTTCGTCATCGGACGGTGCATTCACTTTAAAAATAAAGTCAGCGTCGTACACATTGTCGACCACATCCGCCCCAGCGGCTTCAAATGCAGCATTATCAAAGCTCGACTTCACACCTGCCTGTGCTTCAATTGCCACACTAAAGCCGAGTTTTATTAGCTGTACCACAGTGGCTGGAGTCGCGGCGACTCGAGTTTCACCTTCGATACTTTCTCTCGGTATTCCAATCTGCATGACTGTTTCCTGATGGTTAATAAAAAGACCGTCTATTGTTGTTCCCCATCAATAGACCATTCCGTTTGAGTATTTCTGCCTCACATGCTGCACTTTGAAGATAGAAAAAGAGCAGCATATGACCATTGAAGTCGGGTAAACTATTTAGCCAATGGCATTACGTTGACACAGTTACATTATATTTGCATGTCGTTTTACTCAGAGAACAATCAACCTGATAATTATTCATCAGTTAATTGGCGCTCCTAGCTTGCGACATGAGGCATGTTCGGTACAAGTGCCTTTAGGCTAATTAAAGGGTTTTAAATTAAGGTAATTTAAAAACTTTTAACTGCGCCACACTTTTGTAGCTTAAAAAAACATCTTTGCATATTCCTAAATGGAATAAAAAATCATCTTTTATTCTTTTTTGGTTTTTGTCCGTAGGAGTAAGCTAGTCCACATTACACTGTTATAAGGCCGTCTTATGTTGTTAAAAGAACTTTCAGCTTTAGCATCACCATTGTCTCAAGGACAAGTCGATAAGTTAAAGCAACTCACATCAGAATTATCTTCAGTTCAACTTGCATGGGTCAGTGGTTATCTCGCTGCGAGTGCTAACCAAGGTCAAAGCGGTGTCGAGACGACAGCAGAGACAAGTGCCGCACCAACAGTTACGATTTTATACGGTAGCCAAACGGGCAATGGCCGTGGCGTAGCCAAAGAGCTAGCCGCTAAGGCGCAGGCGCAAGGTTACGCAGTAAATTTAGCTTCTATGGGCGAATATAATGTCCGCCAGTTAAAACAAGAAACCATCTTGTTATTGCTTGTTAGTACTCATGGTGAAGGCGAAGCGCCTGATGATGCGATTGAACTACACAAGTTTTTAGCCTCAAAGCGTGCACCTAAATTAGATAAGCTACATTATTCTGTGCTAGCACTAGGTGATTCAAGTTATGAGTTCTTCTGCCAAACAGGTAAAGACTTTGATGCGCGTTTAAGTGCATTAGGGGCAACATCATTATTACCGTTGGTAGAATGTGATGTTGACTATGAAGATATTTCACAACAATGGCAGGACAGTGTTGTAGAGGCTGTTAAGCCGTACATTCAAGCCTCAAGCGCCAGTGTGGTCTCTATTGGTACGGCATCTGTTGCGGGTGAAAGTGAATATACCAAGCAAAACCCCTATACAGCAGAAGTACTGGTAAGCCAAAAAATTACTGGTCGAGGTTCTGATCGTGACGTCCGCCATGTTGAAATTGATTTAGGCGAGTCAGGATTAACTTATCAGGTCGGTGATGCGCTAGGTGTGTGGTTTAGTAATAATGAAGTGCTTGTTGATGAAGTTATCGCCGCGCTCGGTTTAGCTGCAGACGACAACGTCACCGTGTCGAAACAGTCACTATCATTAAAAGCGGCGTTAACTGACAAGAAAGAATTAACTCAGTTATACCCAGGCCTAGTGAAAACATGGGCTGAGTTAAGTGGAAGTGCTGAACTTGCAGCCATTTGTGAAGACAAAGAACAAACCAGACAATTTATTCTTAAGCATCAGTTAGCTGATTTAGTCGCAGCATATCCAGCCAAGGTTAGCGCGGTGCAATTGGTTGATATGTTACGTCCATTGACGCCACGCTTATATTCAATAGCCTCTAGCCAGGCCGAAGTGGAAGCTGAAGTACACTTGACGGTGGCGTTAGTTGAAGATGAACGTCAAGGCCAAGCACGTTTTGGTGGGGCATCGCATTTCTTAGCCTCGGCTGAAGAAGGCCAACAAGTTAATGTGTATGTTGAGTCTAATAACCATTTCCGTTTACCCGAAAATCCAAACACACCGGTCATTATGGTGGGTCCTGGTACAGGTGTTGCGCCTTTCCGTGCCTTTATGCAGCAACGTGTTGTTGACGGAGTGTCAGGTGACAGCTGGTTATTCTTTGGTAACCCGCATTTTGAACAAGATTTCTTATACCAAGTTGAGTGGCAGCAATATCTTAAAAATGGCGATTTATCGCGTTTAGATGTAGCTTTCTCGCGCGATCAAGCTCATAAAGTGTATGTTCAGCATCGCATTGCAGAGCAAGCCGAAGCGTTGTGGCAGTGGCTACAAAATGGCGCACATGTGTATATCTGTGGTGATGCAGAACGCATGGCAAAAGATGTACACCAAGCATTAGTGAATATTGCGGTTGAACAAGGTGGCTTAAGCGCTGATGACGCAGAAGCTTACTTTGAAACACTACGTAGTGAAAAACGCTACCAAAAAGACGTGTACTAAATTCGACCTCGGTTGTTAGGCCAAATCTAGCAACCCAATCGCACTAATGAATTGAACAGAATTAAGAGAGGCCCAGGCCATGAGTGAGCAAAAGTTAGCGTTAAACGAATACTTAAAAATCGACAGTGATTATTTGCGCGGCGATATCAAAGAGGGTTTAGATACCCAAGTGACAGGATCGTTTAGCGATGGCGATCAGCAGTTGATCAAGTTCCACGGTTTTTATCAGCAAGACGATCGTGATTTACGTAATGAGCGTAAAGAGCAAAAGCTAGAGCCACTGCATAGCTTCATGCTACGAGCCCGTGTACCTGGTGGTATTTGTACTCCTGAGCAGTGGTTAGAAGTGGATAAAATTTCATCTACGCTGACCACATCAAACAGCATTCGTTTAACCACGCGTCAAACGTTTCAGTACCACGGCATTCCTAAGCGTAATCTAAAAACCTTGATCCAAGGTCTTGATCGCGCCGCCCTTGATTCTATTGCCGCTTGTGGTGACGTAAACCGTAACGTGATGTGTAATCCAAACCCGGTTGAATCTAAGTTACATGCGCAGGCTTATGCGGTAGCAAAGCATTTATCTGATCATCTATTACCACACACTCGCGCTTATGCTGAGATTTGGTTAGATGAAGAAAAGCTATTAGGCACCGAAACGGTTGAACCTGTTTACGGCAAAACCTATTTGCCACGTAAATTTAAAATGGCTGTTGCGGTTCCGCCACATAACGATGTAGACGTGTATACCAACGACCTTGGTTTTATTGCGGTAGCAGAAGCTGGCGAGTTAATTGGCTTTAACCTGGTTGCTGGTGGCGGTATGGGTTCTACCCACGGTGAAGTTGAAACTTTCCCACGTTTAGCTGACGACTTGGGCTTTATTAAAACGGATGACGTCACCAAGTTTGCCGAAGCGGTAATGACGGTTCAACGTGACTGGGGTAATCGTGTTGTGCGTAAACGTGCGCGTTTAAAGTACACCATTGTTGACCATGGTCTTGATGCATTTAAAGCCGAAGTTGAAAAACGTGCTGGGGTTAAATTTGCACCTAAGCGTGAGGTGATCATTGGCGATCGCGGCGACCGTTATGGTTGGGTTGAAGGTATCGACAATAAGTTCCACTTAACGCTATTTATTGAAAGTGGCCGTATTAAAGATATGCCAGGTCAAACCTTGCAAACTGGTCTACGTGAAATTGCCAAAATCCATAAAGGCGATTTCCGTATGACATCTAATCAGAATATGATTATTGCCGGTGTTGCTGCACAAGATAAAGCTGAGATCGAAGGTTTAGCCCGTAAGCACGGCTTATTAGGCCAAGTGCTAAGCGGTACTCGCGGTCATTCAATTGCCTGTGTGGCATTACCAACGTGCCCATTAGCGATGGCTGAAGCTGAGCGTTACTTCCCTGAGTTTATTGATCACATCGATGCATTACAGGCTAAACACGGCATTAGCGAGCAATCAATTGTAGTGCGTATGACCGGTTGTCCAAACGGTTGCGCTCGTCCATTTGCAGCTGAAATTGGTTTAGTGGGTAAAGCACCTGGGCGTTATAACTTGTATTTAGGCGCCAGCTTTGAAGGCACGCGTTTAAATAAAATGCATAAAGAAAACATTCAAGAAGCTGAAATTTTAGCTGAATTGGATACCTTATTTGGTCGCTACGCCACAGAGCGCGATGCGGGCGAAACCTTTGGTAACTTCACTGTACGCATTGGCGTAGTGAAGGCGGTTATAGACGCCGCTAAGGATTTTCATGCCTAATGAAGTGGTAACGACTGCGTCAACTGACGCGGCCGTCGATCATTCAGTTACTCCGGCTCAACTGCAGGCGTTATTATTAGCGCCTAAAGCTGAGCAAATCGCAGCGCTTGAAAACATTAACCTGTTTTTAGCAGGCTTAACGGCGCAACAACGAGTGGCATGGGGTCTAGCATATTTACCGGGCGATCATGCGTTATCGTCTAGCTTTGGTATTCAAGGTGCGGTGATGTTGCACATGGTGACTCAAGCGCAAAGCGATATTCCGGTTATTTTAACCGACACTGGCTATTTGTTTGCTGAGACCTATCAATTTATTGATCAGTTAACCGAGCGTTTAAGCCTGAATCTTAAAGTGTACCAAGCGGGTCAAACCCAAGCGTGGCAAGAAGCCCGTTTTGGTAAGCTGTGGGAGCAGGGGATTGATGGCTTAGAAAAGTATAACCGCATCAATAAAGTTGAGCCTATGCAGCGTGCATTAGCTGAATTGAATGTCGGTACTTGGTTTGCAGGCTTGCGTCGCAGTCAGTCTAGTACCCGTGAAGCATTGCCGATTTTAGCCATTAGTGGCAAACGTTTTAAATTGTTACCCATCATTGAGTGGAGCAACAAAGACGTGCACATGTACTTAACGGAACATGACTTGCCCTATCACCCATTATGGGAACAAGGTTATGTGTCGGTAGGTGATACTCACTCAAGCAAACCACTTGAGTTAGGTATGTCTGAAGAAGAAACCCGTTTTAATGGCTTACAACGAGAATGTGGTTTGCACTTCGATATCTAGTTGTGAAGTGGTGTTAGATAATGTACTCCATTCATCCGCAATTTATTGCGGATGAATGCATTTTAAGGCTTTCATTATCTACCGTATCAGCCTCTATTTTGTCTTAAATTCGACGTTGTTCTTTTTCATTAATTTGTTTTATTCTTGTCATTCATAAGTTTGAATGATGAGATAAACTGCTTTTATCTCATCGGTTTGTAATATCATGCAGCCAAATTATCACTAAGCCTGTTTGTTAGCATGTTGTCAGACATTGCAACGTTATAATTAACAAGGGCAGGTTGAGGTTGGTTTGTCCTCCTAAATAATTAGTTGTGCATTGAATTGAGCTACTGGTTTTATGTGTAAATTGAAAATAATTAAATTTTATTTAAATTTTCATGCATCAGTGCCGATAATAGTCTAGATTTAGAAGTTCCCGTAGACGGTTTTTGTTGACGTTTTGGGATTGTTTTTGCAATCCACGTACCTTCAAAAGCTTCGCTCGCATCCTCGAGCACATTGATTGACTTGTTAGCGTATAAGCAATCTGTTTGATTGTTCCCGATAACTCAGCGGTTTGAGTTATCGGGAGATCAGATGTTTGAATTATTTCCAGCTTAATGCTTTTTGATTTTCACTTTATTCTCGTCAAATTCCCTCTCAAAATTCGTTAGATAATAAGCTGTCTTTTTGGCGTATTGGTTTTTTACAAGTGCAGTTTTCAGGATAAATATCCCCCCAAAAGGTAACATCTAATGCGCTTATTAACATTTAATGCTAAATTAATCCGCAGTTTATCGGTGTAATCGATAATGCTTATCCCAAAAAGATGATAAATGTTTAAACGCTAACTCATTTCAAGGAAGAGTTAACAATAATATAAATTGGAGTTTATAGATGAATAAGATGGCAATTGCTGCTGTGGTATTAGCTGTTGGTGCTGGTGGATATTTTCTGTCGCAACAAGGGACGTCAGTCGTTAAAAATGATCCTATGTTGGACTATATTCCAGCTGATACATTAGCATTTTCTGGGCAGTTAGTTCCATTTCCGTTAAAAGATTATCTGTATAGCATTGCAGGTAATTATCAAGCTTATGATCTGGATAAAATGCTGTCGCTAGATGATAGTTCATCAGCTCAAGAGCGCTTTTTTATCAGTTTATACAAGCAATACATGACCGTGTTGCCTGAGCCTGAAACCTTACTATCCACCTACGGCTTACCTGATTCAATCAAGAGTTATTTTTATACCTTGGGTGCATTGCCGGTCATGAAAGTTGAGATCAGCAATCCTGCAGCATTTTGGGCGGAATTAGATCGCGCCGAGCAGGAAAGTGGCTTAACTCATACAATGGGCAAATCTGGATCTGTTGAATATCGCGGTTATACATTGACTGATGTTGATGAGAAAGAACACGCTGAGATCGTATTTTCTGTTAAAGATGGCTGGTTAACTGTGACCTTGAATACGTCATTTAATCAACCTGAATTGCTTGAAACCGCCTTGGGTGAAAAGAAAGTTGAGCATCCAATTAGCGAAACCACCCTGTTGCAAGACATCGCTAATACTCATGGTTTTATGCAAGACAGTATTAGCTTTATTAATCATGTTGAATTGGTTAAAGGGTTAACGTCGACTGACGGTAATATGCTGGCCAAGCAAATGACCAAAATGATTGAGATTCAGGGTGAAGATCCTTTTGCTGAAATGAAAACACCCGTGTGTCAAACTGAATTAAGTGCCATTGCTGCTAACTGGCCGCGCAGTGTAATGGGGTTAAATTCATACTCTATCACTCGTGAAGAAAGTACCATTGATGCTGCTGTTGTGCTTGAAAGTAATAACCAGGTGATTTTGTCTGCATTGAATAAAATGCGTGGCTTTGTGCCATCATTTGCCAGTAATGGTCATGATAATATTTTATCACTTTCACTCGGTATTGATGTTAATCAACTCGCACCAGCATTGAACGAAGTGTGGAAAGATTTACAAACACCGCAATATCAATGTGCTGCATTGGCTCAAATGCAATCAGAATTAAGCGAGTTAAATCCAGCAATGCTTGGCATGATGACGGGGATGGCTAATGGCGTTAAAGGCATTAGCGTGACACTAGCGGATTACAAGTTAACAGAGAAGAATGGCCAAGCTAGTTTCGAAAAACTAGATGCATTAATAAGCGTGTCGGCTGAAAAACCGATGATGTTAGTGGATATGATGAAGCCGTTTTATCCACCGCTTGCAGAAGTGGACTTGAAAGATAATGGCGATCCAGTCGATATAACTCCAATGTTAATGTTGCCACCTGAATTTGGGGTTAGTGCAAAATTAGCCATCAAAGGTAGTCATTTAGTTGCTTATACTGGCGACAGGGGTACTGAGTTAGCTGATTTGATGTATAAGCAACCACTTGAATCTAATGGTTTCTTTGACTTGTCTGTTGATTACCAAAAAATGTTTGCTCCATTAGTCGATATGGCAGAAATGAGTGGCGAACCAATGCCAGAAGAATTGCTGATGTTAAAAGACTACGACATGCGTTTACAGATGTCGGTAGACTTTACAGATAAGGGCTTAGTAATTGGTTCTAAAGTAAATTCTAAAGCGAGTGCTAAATAATTTCATTAACGTTACTGTGCTAATACGACATTAATGAAACTAAAAAGGTGACCAAATGGTCACCTTTTTTATGTCTCGTACATTCTATTGTTGCGTTAATCGATTACAGCTAATTGTAGATGTTAATGAATTAAAGACATTAATTATCTAGCTTACAGAATGTCATTTAACGCAATACCAATACCAATACGCTGATTATGATGGTCATAATCAATTAAGCTTTCACCGTAACCATTAAAATATTGAGTATAAACACGTAAAGTACCAATAATCGGGTAGCTCCAGGTAAATTCAACTGCACCGCGATTGGTATCGCGTAAGTTGTTACGCAGTAGCATAGTAAAGCGATGCTCATTTAAACCGTACACTCCAGTCAGTTCGAAGTTACCCATGTAACTGTCGATATCTGGATTGTCATCGCCTTTAGCTGAATTAATATCTTCTTTTTCATCTTCAGGGATACGCCACCACACTCTAAGTCCGAGTGCGAAAGGGCCTCGGTCGAATACTGCACTGCCGTATATTCGGTTCCAACTGCGTGATAATTGGTTGGTTTGACCATTAGACTGATGCACAGCACCAAACCCTAAAAATGAGTTGGTAAAACCACCAATTTTCCAATCATTATTGAATAACATAAACACTTCAGGTTCATGAGTGGTTTCACGAAAAGGAGATGAAGCTTCTTCGTTGTAGACTTGCCAATACGATTGGTTGGTGTAGGCAAAGAACAAATGGCCATTATCACCAAAAACATTGTACCAAACTGGAAACTTAAAACTGATTTGGAATTTTGCTTCTAGATTATCGATTGCGAAATCTTCGTCTGGGTATTTAACTTCAAAGGGTAATGCGTTGGTTCTGGTTTGATAGGTTACTGGAAGCAGATAATTAGCTTTGTGTGGCGTGATCACAAACGGCTTTTCAGATGTTGCGAGTTCTCCTTTTACACGTTCATCGACTAAGGAGTCTTCTGCAAGGGCGAGGGTACTATAGCCAAGTAATAATAACGAGAGTCCAAGATATTGAGTGCTTTTTATCATTGCATCATCCATAAGCATAATTATAGGTTTAATTTTAGTGTAATTCTTAGTTTCAGTATTTTTCAGTGCTCATTGTTATCAATTGGCAGAGCTTTGTCGAATTAAGTTAACAATTCTTTTCATTTCAACGGCGGATTCTATACGTATTAGCATGTCAAATAGATTAAATTGCGAACAAACCGCCTCATATTCTATTTAGTTATAAAAACTAACTATTAACTATTGTATATGGAATATAGAAAACGCTATATTTGAACATGGTCAAATATCTTGAGGTAAATGTGATGGAGTTAGTCTCTATGCCAGGGCAAAAAGCCAAAGGCAAAGTGTGGTTAGTCGGCGCCGGTCCAGGCGACGTTGAGCTGCTAACACTAAAAGCCTATCGCATTCTTAAGCATGCTGATGCGGTGTTATATGACGCATTAGTCAGCCAAGATATTTTAGATTTGATCCCCAGCAACGCTGAAAAAATTGCTGTGGGTAAGCGCGCAGGTAAACACAGCGCTGCTCAAGATGAAATTAATCAGCTATTAGTGACTAAAGCATTTACCCGTAAAAATGTGGTGCGTTTAAAAGGCGGCGATCCGTTTATTTTTGGCCGCGGCGGCGAAGAGCTACAAACCTTAGTTGCTGCCGGTATTGCTTTTGAAGTAGTACCAGGCATTACCGCTGCCAGTGGCACTTCCGCTTATGCTGGTATCCCGCTAACGCATCGTGATTATGCTCAAGGTGTCACGTTTATTACTGGTCATTGCCAGTTAGCGAGTCGCCCTATGGATTGGCAGGGTTATGCTAATTCCAACAATACTTTAGTGGTGTATATGGGCATATTAAATGCCAATATTATTAGTGATGGTTTAATCAACGCCGGCCGAAGTGCTGATACGCCAGTGGCCATTGTGTCTAACGCGACTACCTCATCACAACAGCGGTTTATGGGTAAGTTAGGTGAGCTGGCTCAATTAGCCGCAGATCCTGCTTTACAGATGCCTGCGCTGATGATTATTGGTGAGGTTGTTGAATTAGCTGACAGCTTAAATTGGTTTGATCCCGTCACTGCGCAACAAAAAACTGCGCAACAAAAAACAGATTTAGACACAGTCGCGAAAGCGCTGTAGTCGAATAATTTAACCCGCTGCTCTGCAGCAATATTAGGTAATGGAGAATCATCATGGCAGGCCGTTCGTTAAGCCATTTACAACAACTGGAAGCCGAAAGCATCCAGATTATCCGTGAAGTAGCAGCTGAGTTTGGTAATCCTGTCATGATGTATTCGATAGGTAAAGATTCATCGGTGATGCTGCATCTAGCGCGCAAAGCTTTTTACCCGGGTAAAATTCCATTTCCGTTATTACATGTCGATACGGGTTGGAAATTTAAAGAGATGATAGCCTTTCGTGATGCGCAAGCTAAAGCGTTTGGTTTTGAGTTACTGACTCATACCAATCAGGAAGGTGTTGAACAAGGTGTTGGCCCATTCACTCATGGCAGTGCCAAGCACACTGACATTATGAAAACACAAAGTTTAAAGCAAGCCTTAAATCAATATGGTTTTGATGCTGCTTTTGGTGGTGCGCGACGTGACGAAGAAAAGTCTCGTGCCAAAGAACGGGTATATTCGTTCCGTGATAAACACCACCGTTGGGATCCTAAAAACCAACGTCCAGAGTTGTGGCGCACTTATAATGGCGCGGTCAATAAAGGCGAGAGCATTCGAGTGTTCCCTTTATCTAACTGGACTGAGCTCGATATTTGGCAGTACATCTATCAAGAAAGTATTGAGATTGTGCCGTTATATTTTGCTGCACAACGCACCGTAGTAAACAAAGGTGGTCAGCTCATCATGAAAGATGATGACCGTATGCCTATTGAAGAAGGTGATGTTGAATCGGTTGAACGGGTTCGTTTCAGAACCTTAGGTTGTTATCCGCTAACTGCGGCGATGCCTTCAGAAGCTGACACCTTAGAAAAAATTATTGAAGAGATGCTATTAACTCGTTCAAGTGAACGTCAAGGTCGCTTAATTGATTCTGACCAAAGTGCGTCAATGGAGCAGAAAAAGCGTCAAGGCTATTTCTAAACAATTGAACATGGTTGTTTTATCAACCCAGCATGCGAATGAATTTGAGTGAGAAAGATTATGGACCAAGCAAAAATCAATACCGACCGTATGGCAGCAGAGATCCAGCTGCACGGTGTAAAAGAATATTTAGCCTTACAACAAAACAAAGGCTTACTGCGTTTTTTAACTTGTGGCAGTGTTGATGATGGTAAAAGTACCTTAATTGGTCGTTTACTGCATGACAGTGCGCAAATTTATGAAGATCAGTTAGCGAGTCTAAAAAGTGACAGCGCGAAGATGGGCACTACTGGTGAAGCCATTGATCTCGCGTTATTGGTCGATGGTTTACAAGCTGAACGTGAGCAAGGTATTACTATCGACGTGGCGTATCGTTATTTCTCCAGTGAAAAACGTAAGTTCATCATTGCTGATACTCCAGGTCATGAACAATATACTCGTAACATGGCAACTGGCGCATCTACCTGTGACTTAGCGGTTATTTTGGTTGATGCACGTTATGGTGTCCAAACCCAAACTAAACGCCATGCCTTTATCGCATCGTTACTAGGTTTACGTCACTTTGTTGTTGCTGTGAATAAAATGGATTTGGTCGGTTTTGATCAAACTGTATTTGAAAAAATTCAAGCTGACTTCACTGAATTTGTTAAAGATTTTGGTGATTTAGATATTCACTATGTACCGTTATCTGCTTTAAATGGCGACAACGTGGTTAACCGCAGTACGCAGTGTGATTGGTATCAAGGTGGCACATTACTTGAGTTACTTGAAACTATCGATACCCAGCGTGAACTGAGCGATCTACCCGTTCGTTTCCCAGTGCAATACGTATTACGTCCTAACTTAGATTTTCGTGGTTTCTCTGGCACATTAGCGTCAGGTATCATTAAAGTGGGCGATGAATTAGTTGCATTGCCATCAGGCAAACGCAGTAAAATCGAGCGTATTGTGACATTTGATGGTGATTTGCAAGAAGCTGTAGCAGGCCAAGCTATTACGATTACCCTTGAAGATGAGATTGATATTTCACGTGGTGATTTATTGGCTCACCCTATAACTGCACCAGAAGTTGCTAACCATATTGTTGCCGATATGGTGTGGATGGATGAAAAGCCATTACAGATCGGTCAATTATATGATGTGAAAGTCGCGGGTAAGAAAACTCAAGCCGTCGTGAGCGAAATTGAATACATTACTGACGTGAACACGCTTGAGCGCAGTGCAGCAAGCTCATTAAGTTTAAATACCATTGCCCGAGTTAAGTTAGATTTAACTGAATCGATTGTGTTAGACGCTTACAGCTTGGTGCGTGATACTGGCGGCATGATTTTAATCGACAGATTATCTAATGCTACCGTAGCAGCGGCTATGGTTGTCAGTGGACATCAAGGCGATAAGCAAACCAATACTGAGTTTAGTGCATTTGAAGTCGAGTTTAATACGTTAGTGCGTAAGCATTTTCCGCATTGGAATGCTCGTGATATTAGCGTACTTGGAAAATAAATAATGAGCGAAATATGGTTGTTAGCGATTATCTTGTTAGCACTGGTCGGTGGGCTTCTTGCTGGGCTTGCAAAACCGGCCGCCATGTTTTTTTTCGCTTCATTACTTTGTTATATCCTCGGACTAGTTGACTTAAATGTAGCGCTTGGCAGCTTTACTAATAACGGACTAATTACTTTAGTGCTGTTGGTGCTGGCTGCCACAGCACTCGAGAAAACCTCATTACTGGGCAAATTAAGCCAAGTGATAGGGAAAGGCTCGTTATTTTCTACCCTGGCTAAATTAGGTATATCAACGGCACTGTTGTCGTCGTTTACCAATAATACAGCTGTTGTAGCATCGTTAATTGGTGTTGTGCGCCGTAATCAAGCGCATGCTCCTTCTAAGTTATTACTGCCATTAAACTATGCTGCAATCCTCGGTGGCACGCTTACGCTCATTGGTACTTCTACCAATTTGATTGTTAACTCATTTGTTGAAAATGCTGGCCTTGAACCTCTGGGATTTTTTGAGTTCTCACAAGTTGGTGCATTAGTTGTCATAAGTGGTCTAGTGGTGTTGACCATTATGGCTAATTTTTTACCCGATAGGCGTGAAGAGTCCGAAGATGAAGCATTGCCTTATCTATTGGAAGCTCATGTTGCTAAAACCTCTACTTTAGTGGGTAAAAGTGTCATTGATAACCGTTTGCGCGCACTTAAAAAACTCTACTTGGTTGAATTAGAACGCAGCGGTATACGTATTTGCCCTGTGCCACCACAAATGGTACTGCAAGCCGATGACGTTTTGCGTTTTAGTGGCGCTGTTGAGTCGGTTGAGCTATTGCATCAGTTTGATGGTTTAGAGTGGTTTGGTAAGCAGCATGCTAAAGGCCAAAATTTGGTTGAAGCGGTATTAGCGCCATCATCAAGTTTGGTTGGCACAACCTTAAAAGATTCGCGCTTTCGTGAAGTCTTTGATGCAGCCGTGATGGCTATTCGTCGTGGTCATATACCGTTAAAAGGTGGACTCGGCGATGTGGTTTTACAACCCGGTGATGTGTTACTGCTCACGCCAGGCGATCGTTTTTCTAAGTGCCCTAATTTAACCAGCGACTTTGCTGCCGTTAGCGGCTTAGACTTAAGCGTGCGTTTAGATGAAAAACGCGGTAACTGGGTACTTGTTGGGTTTGCACTAACCATTTTGGCGAGCATTTTTGAGCTATTACCATTAGCCAAAGGCTTAGTTTTATTATTACTCAGCTACGTGGCGATTGGCGCGATAACCTTAAGTGAGCTTAAACGTCGCTTCCCGCTAGAACTAGTGGTGATTGTAGGCAGTGCCTTAGGCTTAGCTAACTTAATGGTCGCAACCGGCTTAGCAGACGTCATGGCACAAACTTTATTGAGTGTGTTTAATGGTTATGGTGTGTTTGCCGCCTTTGTTGGAATTTACCTGATTACGTTAATTGTCACTGAGCTGATAACCAACAACGCCGCTGCAGCACTTGCCTTCCCGGTCGCTTATGCGGTCGCGACCAGTTTTGGCGTCGATCCTCGGCCGTTTATTATGGCGGTGGTATTTGGCGCAAGCGCGAGTTTTATTTCGCCTTACGGCTATCAAACTAATCTCATGGTATTTAATGCAGGTAACTATAAATTAAGCGATTTTATCCGCTTAGGTTTACCGTTATCCATCGTATATTCATTAGTGGTTATTTTTTCGATCCCGTATTTCTTCCCGTTTTAACAAAGAATTTTAGTGTGGTGTAATAACCATTCGATAGGAGTAGTGATGAGTAATATTGTTTGGCATCAACATGCCATTGACCAAGCTGCCCGTGGCGCCCAAAAAGGCCAAAACCCAGTATTGTTATGGTTTACGGGATTATCAGGCTCGGGTAAATCAACCCTTGCCGGTGCATTAGAACGGGCGTTATTTGAGCATGGTTTTCATACCTATTTACTTGATGGTGATAACGTTCGACATGGTCTATGTAAAGACTTAGGCTTTAGCCTTGACGATCGCGATGAGAACTTACGTCGTGTTGGCGAAGTGGCTAAGTTAATGGTTGATTCTGGCTTAGTGGTGCTGTCGGCATTTATCTCGCCAACCCGTGAAGAACGTGATCGCGTCCGGGCATTATTCCCACAAGGTCAGTTTGTTGAAGTCCATGTGTCTACACCATTGAGTGTGTGTGAATCGCGAGACCCGAAAGGCTTGTACGCTAAAGCCCGCAAGGGAGAGATTACTAACTTTACCGGTATTTCATCACCTTACGAAGTGCCAGAATCAGCAGAGTTAACCATTGATACCAGCAAAGGCGATCTTGATACTCAGGTACATGGTTTATTAGCTTACTTAAAAGCGATTGATGTGCTTAATCCGCCAAGAGAAATTGCTGGTGCAGGGATTTAAACTTCCCTAAGTCGACTACATAAAAAGGGTTGATTATTTTATCAATACCTTAGCCAGATTAAGAGATAGGTTCTAGGAACTCGCAAGCTCGCCAGAGGGCGGTGCTTCGCTCCTTCTAGATACTAGATCGCTGCGCAGCCAGGTACTAGGACGCTTCGCGGCTAGATGCTATAAAATCTTAGCAGCGAAGCTTCCCCTATCCCTGAGATAACAAGCCAGCGTTTGCTTGTTATCTTTTCTTTAGCAGACCGAAGGTCGTTTGGGCATATGGTGCATTAAACTAACACCTGTTTGAGCACTCTTTGCCAGTTTTCACCCATAAAACGATCGCGATCGGTAGATTTGAAACGGGCTTTTTTCAAGGCATCGTCGATGCGGCTCATGCGGTCGATACTGTTTAATTCTGGGATCACTACATGCTTGGGTTCAACGTCAAAACCTAATACATTTTTGTCTTCTAAGGTGTGCCACCATTGGAGATATTCTTTTATCCCTTCGCTATTATTGTTATCTAACGCTAATAGGTTTTCTTGACCACGAAGTGGGAAATCATTGGCGATGGCTACGCAATCAAAGCCGCCCACTTTAGAAATATAAGCAAGTTGCTTTATGTAGTCTTCTATCGTTGGAATTGGCTTGTTGGTGAGCCAAAAACTCATCATGAACACCCCAAATACTCCGCCGTTATCGGCAATGGCACGGATAACTTCATCGGGTGAACAACGGGCATTGTTGACAATAGCGCGCGCAGCACCATGACTTAGCACTACCGGAGACTGGCTGGCTTTTACTGCATCAAGGGCCGTTTGGGCGCTTGAGTGACTCACATCGATAAGAATGTTTTTCCGATTAAGCTCTGTTATGAGCTCTCGCCCAGCGGCGGTTAATGGGGTATTTAAACTATTTAAGCCATTATTATCGAATGCACCACCGGCATAACGATTACCATAATGGTGTGTCAGCTGCAGTACCCGTAAACCCTGTTGATGCAAATTATCTAGTTGTTGCCATTCATTACTTAAACCGTCATTTTCAACACAATCAGCGCCTTGAATTTGAAAAAACACTGCGGTTTGTTGCTGCGTTTTAGCTTTACTAATGTCAGTTCCTGTAAGCCCTTGCAGATACACGTCTGGATTGGCTTTTACTGAATTAGCCGCTTGGGTAATACTGTTGATGCAGGCTTCATAAGTGCGTTTGTAATTTTTAGTGCCATCAGCTTGTTCAATGGTTTCAATCGCCGAGATATCGGCGATAAAAGCGTCGAGTTTTGAGGCTTTAACGTCATTGATGTCGGTCGGTAAAAATGATAAACCATCAATGTATAAACGACGTGGTTTAGCTGCCCATGCAGGAAATGAGCTTAAAGGGCTTAATAATGTGGCTGCTCCAAGGCCTTTTAAGATATGACGGCGAGCTTGGTTACAGACTTTTTGGGTCATTATTATTCCTTAGGGTTGGCAGGTGTTTCAGGTACCAACATCTTGTGTATAGGCACCGATGGCTTGCGCTAACGCAGTTAAACCATTGGTACGAGATGGACTTAATTGGCCGCTTAATCCGAGACGATCAAAATACTGTTTTACATCAAATTGCTGTATTTGCCCGGTGGTTTTACCTTGGCAGGCGACCAGTAACAATCCAATTAAGCCTTTTACAATACGGGCGTCACTATCGGCTAGATAAAAATGCTGGCCATTTAGCGTGTAATGGTACAGCCATGCTTGGCTTTCACAGCCTTTAACTTGTGCGTCTGCCTGTTTAAATTTCGGCGCGAGTGGTGGTAATAATTTTCCCAATAACATTATCTGACGGTATTTATCTTGCCAGTTATTGGCTTGCTCAATGAGGTTAACGGCTTCAACTAATTCATCCGATAAAGGCGAAAATAACTGCGGTGAAGGTGTGGTGCTTGGACTTAACATGGTAATTCAAATAACCTCGGTTGTAGAGAAAAGATACATCAGGAGCCGCGTGTTGTACCTTAATACTATAACAATAACTCTTTTACAGTATTAAGTGCATGAATAAATTGATCAACATCTTGCTTATTAGTATAGATGCCAATAGAAGCACGGCAACAGCCACTTAAATTAAGGCTGGCCATCAATGGCATAGCGCAATGATGACCACAGCGAACAGCCACAGCTTGTTGGTCGAGTAAAATCCCCACATCTTGGTGATGTTCACCTTGCAGATTAAACGCCACCGCACCAATATTATGGCGTTGACCATCAGCGCAGTGCTTATCATCAGATCGGCTATCACCAGGGTGACTATTATTGGCAATACCATACAACTCAATAGCGCCAAGCTGTTGCAGTTGTTGCTGTAAGTAGTGCAGCAATTGTTGTTCATGTGCGAGTATTTGTTCGCGAGGCAATTGTTGTAAAAAACGAATGGCAGCCCCTAGGCCAATGACTTCTGCGATAGCGGGCGTGCCAGCTTCAAGGCGATTTGGTAGCGCACCAAACTCAGTATGCTCAAAACTCACGGTTTTGATCATCTCGCCGCCAGTGAGCATTGGGGTTAATTGATCGAGCTCAGTATATCGACCATATAAAATTCCCACGCCCGTTGGCCCATACATTTTATGACCTGAAAACGCATAAAAGTCACAATCAATTTGTTGTACATCAACAGGTAAATGGGCAATGGCCTGAGCGCCATCAACTAAGGTTAACGCGCCCACTGCTTTGGCTTTTGCGACTAGCTCATTGACTGGGTTTAATGTGCCTAGTGCATTTGACACATGGCATAGGGCAACTAGTTTAGGCTTAAGCTTTAATAGTTGATCAAAAGCGGCTATATCCAGTTGCGCATCTATTGTCAGCGGGATCGGTTTGATCACAGCGCCAGTGCGCTTTGCCAGTTCCTGCCAAGGAACAATATTGGCGTGGTGGGCTGCGGTATCGATTAATATCACATCATTCGCTTTAATCTGCGAAGTCAGTCCGTAGGCCACCATATTGATCGACTCTGTGGTGCCATGGGTAAAAATGATTTCGTCTTGACGCGGGGCATGAATAAATTCAGCCACTTGTTGCCGAACAGCTTCATATTGCTGAGTTGCCCGCGCAGACAATTGATGCGCCGCACGGTGCACATTGGCGTTGTTGAGTTGGTAGTACTCGGTCATCGCATCAATCACCGCTTGCGGTTTTTGGCTAGTGGCTGCGGTGTCTAAGTAGCACAAAGGATGATCGCCAATAGTCTGTTTAAGTGCCGGGAATTGATCGCGCAATGCTTGATGATCAAATAAAACGGCAGACGATGATGACGATGCAGGCTTCATAAATAAGGGTTTCTGTATTGAAAAGAAAAGGCATCAAGATCTTCAGTGATCTTGATGCCCATTGCAAGGTTTTGTGGCGATAAGCTCAATTTGTCTGGCGGTTATTGTTTTCCTACGGACAAGGGAAACGATATAGCGCTGATAGCTCGTTAATTCTTATCATCAGTTCGTCAGATAAGCTGACCTTGTGGCTGTCGATATTTTGCTTTAGCTGATGCAAGTTAGTGGCGCCTATAATGTTAGCGGCAACAAATTTGCGGCTATTGACAAAGGCTAAGGCCATTTCGGTGGGTGACAAACTAAACTCGCGGGCCAAATCGATATAAGCTTGCGTCGCTTGCAGTGCCATTGGTGTACTGTTGTAGCGGGCAAAGCGTTTAAATACCGTTAAACGTGCGCCTTCAGGCCACTGATTATTTTCGTATTTACCGGTTAAGGCACCAAAGGCTAACGGCGAATAAGCTAATAACGGCACATCTTCACGATAACTGATTTCAGACATGGCGATTTCGTAGCTGCGATTAAGCAAGTTGTAAGGATTTTGCACACTGATAATACGTGGCAAATCGTGCTTTTCGGCTAATTTTAGGTATTTCATAAAGCCCCAAGGGGTTTCATTAGAAATGCCGATATAACGCACTTTACCTTGCTTAATGATTTCCGCTAAGGCTTCAAGCGTGTCCAAAATAGGGGTGTAGTGCTCTTCTTCGTCGTGTTCATACATCATTTCGCCGAAGAAATTAGTATTTCTATCCGGCCAATGCACTTGATACAAATCGATAGTGTCGATTTGTAAGCGTGCTAATGAGTCATCAACGGCTTGATGAATGTTGCGCCAGTCAAGAGCCATATCTTTACGGATGTAATCACCTTTACCACCAGGCGCAGCAACTTTAGTGGCAATCACTAAATTGTCGCGATTACCTTGTGCTTTAAGGTAGTTACCAATAATGCGTTCGGTTTCGCCCTGGGTTTCGGCTTTAGGTGGTACAGGGTACATTTCAGCGGTATCGATAAAGTTAATGCCTTGACCAATAGCATAATCGAGTTGAGCAAAAGCTTCTGCTTGAGTATTTTGTTCTCCCCAAGTCATGGTGCCGAGGCAGATTTTACTCACCTCAAGGTTAGAATGCGCGATACGTTGATATTCCATGATCATCCTCCTATGGAATGTGCTTAATCTGAGGCTACCAAGCTTTTGGGTGATTGCAAAGCGCTATAATAAAGTCGTAGTAAAACTGTTTAAAAAACAATCTAATACCGCTGATATCTGATAATAATGGAGTGTTTTACACGTTATAAGCTCATTATCATCGCAATTTCACAGGCATCATGGCCGGTTTCGCCTAAATGCTGGCAGTGGCTAAAGCCCAGTTTTTCATAGAGTGCTAGTGCTTCAACTAGCACTGCCGTGGTTTCTAAATACATCGATTGATAGCCTTGTTGTTTGGCGAACTCAATACACTGACGGGTTAATGGCTTTGCCATACCTTGACCACGTATAGCGCGAGAAAAGTACATTTTTTGTAATTCACATACGCCGCCATTTTTTACTAATGGCGCAATACCTGCGCCGCCAACCACTTTGCCTTGATATTCAATCACCCAGTATTGTGAACCTTCAGCTTGATACACCTCACTTAAACAGTCGAGGGTTTTATCGGCCACGCTAAAACCTTTATCTGGGGTTAAACCATATTCTGCAGACACTTCACGGATCACCGCGGCCAATGCAGCATCGTCATGGGGTTGTAACATTCTAATCAAGGGCGCTTGCAAGCCGTCCTTGGTTGTATTTGCTTGCTGATTTTCAGTCATTAAATAATTCCGCATTGATAAAGGGAGCCATTGCCAGCACTAATGCTTGGGTATAAATGCTTTCGCGGGTGGCTAAACCTCGAGTTAGCAAGCCAATCGCGCCACCTTTTTGTTTAATATTATGAGTGTTAAATACTCGGTCCATTACTTTGCCAAGTTCTTCACCTGCTTGTAAAGCGTTAAAAATTGATAGTGGCAACGGCAAATTAGCGCTTCGACCAACAGATAATGTGTCGTTATGGATAATGGCCATGTAAGCAAAGGTGGCAGGGCTTTGATCAAACTGATCTACTCCGCCTTCCATTGCCACATAAAAGTCAGCATGTTGATCGACTATTTTTGCATTGGCTTGGCAAAATTGAGCACGGTTGATGGCACCTAATTTAGTTTCTGCTTCGGTCATTGGTTGGTCTGCGACCAGTGATGGCGCATGCATGCCAGTGCAATCAATATGAACATCAGGGAAATATTGTCCAATAGCTTGTTTTGCTGCATTGATTTTAACTGGGTTGGTTGAACCAACAATGATAGTTAGCGTTTGTGGTATCGCAGGAGAAGTCGGCATAGGGTTATGTTCTTTTTTGTTTGAGTTAACCATGATGATCACAGTGGTGAAGTTAACCACATTGTATGGGATTTTAACCATTTTGGGTTTGATGACGAAGTTACTTTTATTACCGTTAATTGTAACTTGTTGTAAATATTACTTTTGTTTAGTTGGTATGAAACCTGCTAAATGACTGTTAATTGCCGCTAACGCGCACTAACCACAGTTTACTCATATTAAGAGTATTTGTTTGGCGGCCTAAGCTTATTGTTATCCTCATAAAGGGAATTAATCTTATGTCTATTCGTATCGCAACCATTAGTGTCACAGTCGGGCTTATTCTGGGCGCCACCCTATTTGGTGCTTCGCAAAGTGAAGCAGAGTCAGTATTTTCGTCATCATCAGAGCAAAACCATACAAATCTTAACTTAGTACAGCAGCAATTGAATCTTGATGCTGGATCATTAACTGAGTTAGTCGCTAATACTGGCGCCGGCAAGTTAACGATTGTCGGCGTTGAAGGCCTAAAAGAAGTCACCGTACATGCTGATATCTACACCCAGTCATTGGATCAAGATGACATCGAAATTAAGCTCAGCTTGACCCGAAAAGGTGATAAGGGCTATTTATTATCAGAAATACACAGTGACCAATATTTCGGTGAGTCGCCTTATATTGATTTATTGGTAGAAGTGCCAACTGTGCTCGCATTGAATATTAAAGACGGTTCCGGGCCCATCCAAATAGATGATGTCAGTGCGGATATTGAGTTAATAGATGGTTCTGGCAGTATTGTGATGAACCACATTGGCAAATTGGTTTTAGTTGATGGCTCAGGCTCTATTAATATTTCCGAGGCGAAAGGCGCGATTGAGTTGCAAGATGGCTCGGGATCTATTCGCATTAACCATGTTATTGGTGATGTGAGTATTGAAGATGGTTCGGGTTCAATCAAGGTTAATCAAGTCTCCGGATTAGTTAAGATAAATGATGGTTCCGGTGGCATTGATGTGGCTAACACCAAAGGTTTGACCATTGTTAATTCGGGTTCTGGTAGTGTCGATTATCAAAATATCGATGGCCCACTAACCCTAGACTGATGCTCTGCCACATTAAGCTCAGGTAAATCAAACTTAAGCTTATTTGGTCAAGATGTTCAAGTTAACTGCAACTGCGGCACGCATCATGTATTTTTGTTTCAAAGCCAAGTTTAATCATGGCATGATGCAAGCACGTTATTAGTGAAGTTAGCATTGTTGAAGTAAGAGTTAATCATGGCAAAGAAGTTTTACGTAGTATGGGCCGGTCGAGAAACGGGCATTTTTACCAGTTGGGATGTGACTAAGCGCTCAGTAGATAAATATCCACAAGCCAAGTACAAATCCTTTGCTACAGAAGCAGAAGCCAAAGCTGCATTTGCTAAATCTCCTGCAAGCAGTATAGGCAAAAGTGTGCCAGTAAAAGCGGCAGGTCGTTCATCGACAGAGGCTGCAGGGGCTGGAACATCAACCAAAACTCTTAGCGCTAATCAAGCAGTGTTAAGCCAATTTGATGTGGTTATTTACACCGACGGAGGTTGCGAACCCAACCCTGGTAAAGCGGGTTCTGGGATGGCGATATACCGCAAAGGCGAGTTAGCCGAATTATGGTTTGGTTTGTTTAATCCTAATGGCACCAATAATACTGCCGAGCTCAATGCGCTGCACCAAGCATTAATTGTGGCTAAAAAGGTCCTAGACGCGGGCGAAACCGTGCAAATCATGAGTGACTCACAGTATTCGATTAAATGTGTTTGTGAGTGGGCATATGGTTGGAAAGCCAAAAGCTGGACCCGAAAAACCGGTGAAATCGCCAATCTGGAGATTATCAAGCAAGCACATGGGCTATATGATGCAATGAAAGCCGATTTAGTACTTCAGCATGTCGCTGCCCATATTGGTATTGAAGGTAATGAGTTGGCAGACAGAATGTCGATTCATGCGATTGATCAACAGCACAAAGGGTTTAGTCAATTTACTGCGCCACTGGATATCAGTAAAATTCTCGCGTTGCGAACAGGCTAGTTATTGTCGTAATCTCTGCTGAACGCGTTAAATTCTTTAAACGATAAACACAAAAGAGCCGGATTATTCCGGCTTTTGCATGTGTGACTTACGATTACTTAGTATTTTCTTCGTACATTAAATAATGGCTTTGCTCCATCCCTAATGATTCATAGGTTTTTTGGGCTACTTTATTGTCATGCTCAACATACAAACGGAAACTGGCGGTGCCACCGTTTTCTGCTGCTAAGTCTTTTACCGCTTGATAAAGCTTGCCATAAATACCCTGACGACGATTCTGTGGACGTATATACACACTCTGGATCCAGTAATAATTACTTGCGCGCCAGTCACTCCACTCATAGGTGACCATTAACGATCCGGTAATTTCGCCGTCAACTTCGGCGACTAAATATACCCCACGTTCAGGATGGGTAAGCAGTCCTTCAACACCGCGAGTCAATTGTTCAGTGTCTAATGATAGGTTTTCGGTTTCCATTGCCATGGCTTGGTTAAACTGAACTAGGGCGTGCAGGTCGGCATGTTGGCCTATTCTTATTGTCATGTTTTTCTCGTTTTTATAGGATGATCTGCAGCCATCATAACGTGACACTCAATAAAAGTATTGGCTTGTTGCGTCAGAAAATGTGTACGAAATGAGTTAAGGCTCCAATATTTATGGCTTTAAACAGGATGAAAGACCCAGTTCAATAACGGTAAAACTCATCAATACAAAATCAACATTTTAATGCCTAAAACAAACATATCGATATTGCTTAACCCGCTTGATAGGGTGATTACAACTTGACAATAAAACAGCTGAGTTATATTTGTTCAATATAAAAACTCTCAAATGTTGGTTTTTTTCGGTATAACGAAGATGAAAAATAATCATATTATCGATGTTTTTTGCCGTATTTTTACACGGATTCATGCTGCTAATACTCGGCGTTACGCCAGTCTGTGCGTGGATCAGGGCTTACTTATTTACGGTCCTCCACTAACGTATAATTGAAATTATTGTGACGATGCAGTAATGTGACGCCACGACGATTTAGATCTATGTCACAAACTGCATAAATTGATGGAGATAATTATGAAAGTTGCTGTATTGGGTGCTGCTGGTGGTATTGGCCAGGCTCTAGCTTTACTGTTAAAAACTCAACTGCCTGCGGGCTCAAAGTTGTCTCTATATGACATCGCTCCTGTTACTCCTGGTGTTGCGGTTGACTTAAGTCACATCCCAACAGATGTAGAAGTAAAAGGTTTTGCTGGTCAAGATCCTACAGATGCATTAGTTGGCGCAGACGTAGTGTTAATGTCTGCTGGTGTTGCGCGTAAGCCTGGTATGGATCGTTCAGATCTATTCAACATCAACGCTGGTATCGTGCGTAACCTAATGGAAAAAGTGGCTGTAACTTGCCCTAAAGCATTAGTGGGTATTATTACTAACCCAGTTAACACGACTGTAGCGATTGCTGCTGAAGTATTAAAAAATGCCGGTGTTTATGACAAAAACCGTTTATTCGGTATCACAACACTTGACGTTATCCGTAGCGAAACCTTCATCGCTGAGCTTAAAGGCTTAAACGTTGCTGACGTTAAAGTTAACGTGATCGGCGGACACAGCGGTGTGACTATTCTTCCACTACTTTCTCAAGTTGAAGGTGTTACTTTCACTGATGAAGAAGTAGCAGCAATGACAACTCGCATTCAAAACGCAGGTACTGAAGTTGTTGAAGCTAAAGCCGGTGGCGGTAGCGCAACATTATCAATGGGCCAAGCAGCATGTCGCTTTGGTTTATCATTGGTACGTGGTCTACAAGGCGAAGCTAACGTTGTTGAATGTGCCTATGTTGACGGCGGCAGTGAGCACGCTACATTCTTCGCACAGCCAATCCTACTTGGCAAAAACGGCGTAGAAAAAGTATTACCTTACGGTGAAATCAGCGCATTCGAAGCTAACGCTCGCGATGCAATGTTAGACACCCTTAAAGGTGACATTAAATTAGGCGTTGAATTTGTTAAGTAATTAACAAGTCGATGGTCTAAAAAACGCGAAGCCAAGGCTTCGCGTTTTTTTTGGTTTAAAATGCCTAGCATCTAGCATCTAGCATCTAGCATCTAGCATCTCGGTTTATTGCTATTCGATTATTCACATTGTTTACACCCACAATTCTTCATTGCTACAGGCTCATCATCTAATCTTTCATCGCCTTACCGACATTAGTTTTCCATGTGGATCTAAAGTGCCATTGCTGTTTGGAGCAAAATTCTGCAAGTTACTAATATGTTAAATTTGGAAACCGCTGAAATGAGAAATAAAAAATACAGCTTAACCATGCCGCTGCTTTTACTGGGTTGGATTTTTTCGATGCTACCGGCTCAAGCAACCGATACGCCTTATATCCCACTCACCGATTTTGGTGATAATCCTGGTGCGCTGACAAGCTTTTATCTTCCTGTGACGCAAGGCTCAAATGCTTCTCCTGCTGGGGATTTATCTTTGGTGGTGTTACTGCATGGTTGTATTCAAGACGGTGTCGAATTGGCTAACAAAAGTGGCCTAACGTCATTGGCGTTAGAGCATCATTTTGCGGTTTTAGTGCCACAACAAAGCTATGACAATAACGTAAAGGGTTGTTTCAACTGGTTTGCAAGTCAAGATACGCAGATAGACAGTGGTGAAATGTTATCGATAAAAAACATGATAGTAACTACTCAAGAAAAACTAGCTGCCAAGCATGTTTATATCATCGGGTTATCTGCTGGTGGCGCCATGGCGAGTGCGGCAATCGTCAATTATCCAAATCTATTTCAAAGCGGTGCGATCATCGCTGGCTTGCCATATCCCTGTGCCGATAATTTGATCAAAGCCATCTCTTGTATGAAGCAAGGACCAGCGCTATCGGTTGAAGAATTAGCTCAATTTGCCAAAGCAATACACCCTCAACAAACTCGTTGGCCTTCGTTGAGTATCTGGACGGGTGACAGCGACAATGTGGTCAATGCTAACAATGCGCAAATGCTCGCATCTCAATGGCAAGTGTTAACTCAATCTAACGCTAAGCCAACGGTGTCAAATGAATCTGGATACAGTATTTCACGCTGGAAAGATGCTCAAAATAACGCGTCAATCGAACTCGTCACTATTAACGATTTTGGTCACGGCATTGCCGTCAATCCAGACATAAAACATGGAGGTGAAGAAAGTGACTATCTGCTTAGGGCACCCATAAGCAGTGTGACTGAAGTGATTAAGCTTTGGGGGCTTTAATCAAGGTTAAATTTATAACATTATGTTTTTGTTATTAATTAATCGTTTGTTTTTTTAATATCTAGACCAAAACACATACTACTATAGTACCGATTCAATGTTGTTAAAAATGCTATACAGTCAATATGTGAACAGATAGTAATAAATCGAAATCAGTCGTAAATCAGAATTAGTAGTAAGTAAAACCATTAATAATAAATATTACAACGGGGATCTGTATGAAACAGAATACTATTAAAATGAGCTGTATTGCCTTAGCCATTTCGTCAGTGTTAAGCGCGCAATATGCCGTTGCCGCAGAAGAACAAAATAACAGCGGCGACAAACAACCTGTGTTAGAGCGTATTGAAGTGACAGCACGCAAAACAGTTGAAAGCTTGCAAAATGTACCTGTGGCAGTGACATCGGTCAGTGCTACCGAGTTGGCAGAAAACGGCATCAGTGTGATGACTGAAATTCAGCAGTTTTCGCCCAATACCACATTACAATCTAGCCGAGGCACTAACTCTACGCTTACCGCTTTTATTCGTGGTGTGGGTCAAGAAGATCCACTTTGGGGTTACGAGCCTGGGGTTGGCATTTACATTGATGACGTCTATATTGCGCGTCCGCAAGGTGCAGTGTTAGACATTCTTGATGTACAACGTATTGAGGTACTTCGGGGGCCACAAGGCACGTTGTACGGCAAAAATACCATTGGTGGCGCAATTAAGTATGTTACCAAAAAGATGTCTGGCGATAGTGAATTAAGTCTTAAAGGTACCGTCGGCAGTTATGGCCAAAAAGATGTCAAAGTGGCAGGGCAGTTACCTATTGTTGATGACAAGCTCTATGTCGGTTTTGCCTTTGCGAGTTTAAACCGTGACGGTTTTGGTGAATTTAAAACCTCGGCATTAGATGGCCAAGATACCGAAAACTATAATAAAGATGTAATGGCGGGTCGCTTAAGCGTTGAATACACACCTAACGACGATCTGTTTATGCGTTTTACGTATGATAAAACCCAGGATGACTCCAACTCAAAAGGCGGCTATCGCCTACTTCCTAGCTTATTAACTGATGCACCAGTACCTGATAGCAAATATGATTCTTACACCAGTATGCCTACATGGAACAAAGTAGAAACAGAAGGGTGGAGCGCGACGGTCGAATATAACCTCAATGAAAACTGGAGCGTAAAGTCGGTCACAGCCAAGCGTGAAGGCGAGTCGCTAACCAACATCGACTTTGATAATACCAGCTTACGTATTTTCGACGTGCCAGCTATCTACGAAGATGAGCAATTTAGCCAAGAGTTTCAGGTGAACTATGTTGGTGACAATCTCAACTTAGTGTCGGGGATTTACTATTTTGACGGTGATTCTTGTGGTGTTTTCGATGCTATTTTAGAAGAAGCCTTTAAAGCATATGGTGGGCTAACTCGTGAGGTGAGTGGTTGTAATAATAGCGAAAGCTACGCTGCTTATGTGCAAGGTTCATACGACTTTACTGAAAAGCTATCGATGACATTAGGCGGCCGTTACACCCGCGAATCAAAAGAAGCCACGGTTTATAATGGCGTGATATTCGATAGTATTTATCCTGAAACGGGCTGGTATCCTGGATTTGTGCGCGATGACGCGTTAATTGAATCTCAAATACCTAAAGTGCTCGATGATGAAGAAACATGGTCTAAATTCAATCCGCGAGTCGGTTTAGAATACCAAGTGAGTGATGACATGATGGTGTTTACCAGCTACTCACAAGGCTTCAAATCGGGTACGTTTAATCCACGAGCAACAGGTGCTGAACCCGCGGTTGATCCAGAAACGGTTAATTCATATGAAATTGGTATGAAGAGCGAATGGAACGATAATCTTCGCGTCAATGCCACGCTATTTTACCTCGATCATAAAGACAGGCAGTTTGTCACGGTGTTACCAGGAGAGGACAGTTCAGACCTTAATCAGCGTTTAGGAAACATCGGTAAGTCTACAGCGACAGGCCTAGAGCTTGAAGTTGAATACGCTGCGACGGATTCACTTAACTTATTTGCTAATCTTGGCTTAATTGACGCCACTTTTGACGAGGTGATTTCATATGACGAGCTGGGTAATAAAATTGATATTAGCGACACTTATACCATTACCAATACCCCAGATACCACTGCAAACCTAGGGTTTAGTTACAGCATTGAAGCTGATGTAGGCAGCTTTATCATTAATGGTAATTACTACTACCGCAGCGATTATGACTTAGCGGTAGTGGACAATCTATTGAGTCAAGATGGATACGGATTGCTGAATTTTGGTGTGAATTGGTATAGCAATGATGGCCATTGGAATGCTGGATTACATTGGAAAAACGTCACTGATGAAGAGTATTTAGTGGGTAACTACGCCTTTGTCACGCCAACAGGCAATGGCGATTTTACGCCAGGGCTAGGCGGCGATAACACCTTAATTGGATATTATGGCGACCCAGAGACCATTTCATTAACCGTTGGCTATGTCTTCTAAAACCTTGTTTAATTGATGTAGATAAGGATAGCCGGTCTCTTTAGAACCGGTTATTCTTTTTATTGCTTATAAAGAGTGAACCATAACAATATCAACGCAATGTTAGGGAGCCAATGATGTCTCAAATTAAAGTGGCCATTGCAGATGACCATCCACTATTTCGTGCGGCGTTAACCCAAGCCGTGCTTAAAAGTGTTAACAATGCACAAGTGCTAGAGGCGGAAAACTTTCAGGAGTTAATCGCTATTGTGGAGCAGCACTCAGATATTGAGCTTATCTTTATTGATTTGCATATGCCGGGAAACGATGGTTTTACTGGACTGACGTTATTGCAAAATCATTTTCCCGACATTGTGGTTATCATGGTGTCCTCTGACGACCAGCCGGAGATTATCCGTAAGGCGATCAATTTTGGCGCCAGTGCTTTCATTCCAAAATCAGCCAATCTAACCCAAATATCGACGGCGATTGATACTGTGCTTGAAGGAGGTGTTTGGCTTCCAGAGCACACCAATATCAGTGCCGATCAACACACCGCCGCAGAACATCAACGTTTAGCAAAGCAATTAGCTCAACTCACACCGCAGCAGTACACTGTGCTGGCCAATATTGCCAATGGTAGGCTCAACAAACAAATAGCGTATGATTTAAACATTAAAGAAACCACAGTAAAAAAACATGTCTCAGCGATTTTACTCAAACTCGAAATCAATAATCGCACGCAAGCTGGGCTGGTGTTTCAACAATTAATGATTACTTCAACTGAAAACCAGCAGGTGGATGTACAAGCATAAATCGATTGCCCTAACGAACGGTTATTGTCGCAATGAATAGTTATCGCCATTGATTGCGGTTACTGATCGATAATAAGAATAGCGATAAAAAGAGTTAACCCAAATGCCTCCATGTGAGGCATTTTTGTGGTCATTAATCTATTGAAAATATTAGTTATTCAGGCGTCAGTTGTTTAATGATCCGCTTTAAGGCTATTGCCTTAAGTGGTTTACGCACAAAGCTAAATTGAGCACTGCTGGTGTGTTGCCTAACGGCTTCCGAAGGGTCCGCAGAGCAGATAACACAGGTGGGTTGGTTACGGCTTATCGTCAGGTGATTGGCTAATAAATACTGTACTAAGTCCACACCATTTTTATCATCTTCTAAGTGATAGTCAGCAATAATCAGTTTGGGTTGTGGGTTATTGGCCAATTGCAGTATGGCACTGGGTTGGTCTTTTGCGGTAATGACATTACATCCCCAATCGCTGAGTAATGTAGAAATCGCTTTTAGCATCAGGTCGTCATTGTCGATCACCATTACAGTGATATTAGCGCTGTCAC
Source organism: Shewanella sp. Arc9-LZ (assembly GCF_010092445.1). NCBI lineage: Bacteria > Pseudomonadati > Pseudomonadota > Gammaproteobacteria > Alteromonadales > Shewanellaceae > Shewanella > Shewanella sp. Arc9-LZ. The sequence continues at coordinate 853,759 of NZ_CP048031.1, forward strand.
TGCTTATGTCATCTTCGGCTGTTTCAATCACTTTAAGCGGCTTTTTCTGCTGTAATACTCGGGGTATTTCAACACTAAAACACGTCCCTTTGCCTACTTCAGAATACAGCGATATGTTGATATCCAACAACTTGGAAATTCGTTCACATATCGCCAAACCTAGCCCTAATCCCGGAATTTCACGAGTGAGCTCTAAGCGTTCAAATTCACAAAAAATGGCTTGCTGTTTATCCAGCGGAATACCTGGGCCATTGTCCCAAACTTGGATTAATAAAGCGTGCTCAAGTCGCCTGACGCCTAATAACACTTTAGGGACAAACTCAGTATTGTTAGTCTGCCCGTTTACTTTATTGTCAGGCGTAGAGGTTTGGGATATTACTTGCTGATTGCGTTTGCCTGAAGGTGAATAATGAAACGCATTAGACAAAAAGTTCTGAATAATACGCCGCAGTAGCCTTTGGTCGCTTTCTACAAAACAAGAAGAGACTTGGTAATTAAAATCAATACCTTGTTGAACCGATAACGCTTTAAATTCATTAACTAACGTTGACAGTAAATCATCAATCGCAAATTGGCTTGTTTCAGTTTTTAGCGAGTTACTGTCTAAGCGAGATATCTCAACCAGATCTGATAGTAAGCTTTCCACCACGTTTAAGGAGTCTTCAATATTGGTTGCCAAGTCATACAGTTCCGTTGATTTAACCCTTTGCTTCAACATTTCAGTGAATAAGGTTAAGGCATTAAACGGTTGCATTAAGTCATGGCTGGCCGCGGCCAAAAAGCGGGTTTTACTGCTATTAGCAGCTTCCGCTTCAGCTTTGGCTTTTTCAAGTTCCTGAGTGCGGCTTTCAACCCGTTTTTCGAGTGTTTCATTGGCCAGTTGTAAGGCTTTTTCTGCTTCAATGTGGGCAGTAATATCAGCAAAAGTACTCACAAAGCCGCCGCCTGGCATGGCTTGGCCGCGAATCTCCAGTACTTTTCCATCTAACATCGTGCGTTGGAAATGATGAGGGCTACCACTGCGCATATGAGCTAAGCGCTTTTCAACTAGCTGGTGAGCCTCGTCACCGACAATAATACCTCTGTCGATATTAAATCTAATCAGCTGTTCAATTTGCAGTCCTGCTTTGACGTAATCTTTAGGGTAATCAAGCAGTTCAATATAGCGTTGATTCCAAGCCACTAAGCGCATATCGGCATCGACAACACTGATGCCTTGCTCAATATTCTCCACGCCAGATTGCAGCAGTTCTCGGTTAAATTCAAAGATTTGGCTGGCTTCATCGACAATGCTAACTACATCTTCTAGTGGCACCTGCTGGCTGCGTGATGCGGCATTCATCACCATTCGGGTAGAGGCTGAACCGAGTACGCCAGACAGTTTTAAGCGAGTATAATCAACAAGCAGTTGTTGCTGATTTTTGCCTGCGAGTTTTTTTGACTCTGCAATAAGAGCATCGGCTTCATCTTTGTTGATAAAACGATTTAATAAACTGGCTAAATCTTCTATAGATAAGTGCCGTTCTAGTTGCACATGTTTTCTATTTACAAATAAATCAGCTTGTAAAACCTCGCCAACGCTTTGCTCTTTAAGCAGAGATATCATCACAAAGCAACCAATGTTAGCCACTAAACTGTAAAATACGCCGTGGCTAATATTGTCCAAACCGGTTAAGCCAAACAAGGCTGTCGGCGTTAGCCATGTGATATCAAATAAGCCAAATTTAACCCAATGAGCATCGGGAAAGGTAACCGGTAACAGTAAGGTATAAAGCCAGACAACACTGCCCATTATTAGCCCCACAAACGCGCCTTGAGTGGTGGCACTTCTCCAATATAAGGCGCCTACTGCGGCGGGGGCAAATTGAGATAACAGTACAAATGACAGCAAGCCAATACTGGCTAGATGATTTTGCTGATCGATGAAACGTTCAAAGGCGAAAGCTGACAAAAGAATGACTGCGATTGAGAATCTGCGTAAATTTAATAAAATGCCGGATAATTGCGGGGTTTGCTGAGAACCAAATTTCGGTAATCGTAATAGCAATGGCGTTAACACTTCTGTCGAAATCATCGTGCTTAGTACAATAGCTGCCACAATCACCATTGCGGTTGCGGCAGCCAGTCCACCGACATAAACCAATATTCCTAACCATGCTTGTTGATAAAAAAGCGGTAATGTCAGCACATAGGTATCTGCACCAACACTGCCACCCGGGAAGCTAAGCTGTCCGGCTAATGCAATCGGCAACACAAAAATATTAATTAATAGCAGGTATAACGGCACCATCCAACGTGCTGATTTGAGCTCTTTGTCATGATTGTTTTCAATCATCATCATATGAAATTGTTGCGGTAACGCATAGATAGTAATCGCACCCAAAATAACCTGAGAAACCACAAGGTAAGTCGAGTCTGATTGGCTGGTTTGTTTAATATGTTGGCCTTGAGTCAGTAAATCACCAAAGCCATCGAATATAAAGAAGGTGGCAAAAATACCCACGGCGGTCAGGGCAAATAACTTCACGATAGAGCTAAACGCAATGGCCAGCACTAAGCCTTGATTATGTTTACTGGCAGACAGCTGGCGGGTGCCGAATAAAATACTAAAGATAATTAATACAATCGTTACCACAAATGCGGTGCTAATACCGGACTGAAACGTACCGGTTAGTAAATCAAAGCTGGTACTAATCGCTCTTAGCTGCAATGCGATATAAGGAATGGTGCCAAGTAGTGACACGATGGCAACGCTGGCAGCAATTTTAGGCGAACGGTCAAAACGGCACGCAATAAAGTCGGCAATAGAGGTCAAGTTTTGGCTTTTAATTATTTGCAGCGTGCGCATTAGCATAGGCCAAGCAAGCACCAAACAAATGATCGAACCAATATAAATGGGGGCCAGCCATGCGCCAGTTGTTGCTGCTTGTCCAACGGTGCCATAAAACGCCCATGATGTGCAGCATACCCCTAACGACAGGCTATAGACCCACGGCTTTTGGGTTAATTTTTTTATGGAACGATTTTGCCCCCACTGTGCAACCACAAACAGCATTGCAAGATAAGCAATCGAAATTGAACTAATTAACCAAGTATCAATAGATAACCAAGCCTGCAAGTTATTCCCCAATTATTTTTATTGTTTATCCTTGCGAAACTACACTAGACGCCCTGTTTGATAAAGATTTTTAACGATGCGGTGCACTAAGGTAGTACTTATTTATCCATACCCATCAGATAACATGATTTAACTCCATTAGTGTCATTTAAGGTTCCGATAACGCCTATGAAAATAACCCATAGATATTTGGTCGAAGGTTTAGTCTTTACGAGTTATGTGCTTTTTGCCATGGCATGGGTTGGCGGCACTGCCAGCATGAACAACATTATGGCATCGATGCACATTGAGAGTTTAGCGTCGGCAAGTTTTATCAGTGGTGCAGTCACGCTCGCTAAAATAGTCGGTACGTTTAGTGCTGCATATGTGGCGGTAAAGTTTGGAATAAAGTACGCCTTTTTGTTAGCCGCGTTATTAATTGTTGTCGGGATAGTAACGCCTTTAGCGACGAGTTATGAGTTACTACTGGTGAGCCGATTTTTAATGGGCTTGGGCGGAGCCTTTATGATTGTGTACTTTAACCCTATTGTGATGCTGTGGTTTGCACCTGAAGACCGTCCGGTAGTTAATGGTTTGAATGCGGTGGCATTTAACGTAGGCACAGCGATTATTTTATGGGGCATGACCAGTATTAACACCCTCACCGGTAGCTGGCAAAATAGCTTAGTGTTGTTTTCAGGCGCGAGCTTGATACTGGCCATTGTGTGGTTACTGGTTAAGTTTGATGCTCCACAATCTGCAAATAATGCCTCTGGGGTAGAGCCTGCCATTTATGGTTATCTTGAGGGCTTAAAAGATACATTTAATTGGGCTTATGCTTTTACCTACTCTGGGCTGCTTTCGTTTTATATTTGTCTATTTACTTTCTATCCTCAAGCGGGCATAAGCCAAAGCAAATGGGTGATTGGTTTTGGTATTGTCGGTACGATTGCGGGAATGTTGTATAGCCGCAAAAATCCGTTACGTCTTCCTATTCTTCGCTTAAGTGGTTTGATTATTTTTATTACCGTTTTAGGCTTATCTTTTAGTACCGAGCCTTGGTTGCAGATAACATGCGCTATTGTATTGGGCTTTTTTATCTTTTTCCCTGTGACTGCATTAGTGTCTATTCCTCACGAACTCCCTGACATGACGGGGCAAAAAATCACCGTGGTGTTTAGCCTGTTTTGGTCAATCAGCTATCTGGTTTCGACTATTGTGTTGTGGGTGTTTGGTAAATTGGTTGATTTAAACGATGGCAGTTATGTCAGTTCATTTGTGATGATCACGATACTCAGCGGCACAGTGTTTGTTGGCAGCTATTTTCTACCTGAAACAGGAAAACCAAAGGAGTTAACCTAATGCGAGGAACCGTTTCCCCAAAACTCACTGATTTTCTGGCGTTAGCCAACAGCAATATCGCCTTGGCTAAACAGAATAATGTCCAATTTACACCGACCATTTTGCGCCAAAATCTAGATAAACTCGGCGCACTAATGAGTGATTCGCCAGCGATGAGCTACATTGCAGATAAAATGCTAACGTTACCCGACCGTACTATTCCCGTTAGGATTTATAGCCCTGCGCCAGATAAACCTTTGCCAGTGTTATTGCATTTTCATGGTGGTGGGCACATGTGTGGCAGTGTGGTGCTTTACGATCCTATTTGTCGTCATCTTGCTAGCGTAGCGCAGTGTGTAGTGATATCTGTCGAATACCGGCTCGCGCCTGAATATCCATATCCTGCAGGGATTGATGACTGCGAACAGGTATTAATACGTTACGCTGAGTTACTGGGTGATGTTAACCATCAACACAATGTCACTATTATTGGTGACAGTGCTGGTGGCGCCATTTGCACCAGTTTAAGCATGAAAAGTTTGACCGATAAGCGGATTAACATCGACCAACAAATTCTTATTTACCCGAGTGTCGATTACACCTTAAACAGCCCATCATTAGACAGTAATGGCACTGGGTTCTTACTCGAAACAACCCGTATAAAGTGGTATTTCGAGCAGTACTTTCAATCTACCGATGTAGATGTCATTAAACAGGCTTCACCTTTGTTTGGGGCTATGTCTGTTAAATTGCCTAAAACCCTTATTTTTACTGCAGGCTGCGATCCGCTTCGGGATGAGGGCATAGCCTATGCGAAGGCCTTAACTGCTGCTGGTGTTGATGTTGAACATCATTCGTTCGACGGCATGATCCACGCCTATATGTTGCTGCACGATGTAGTGAAAGATGAATGCATGGCAACCTATCAACACATTGCTAAATTCATGGCCTAGTTTGTCATCATTAATTGAAGCCTTGCCTGTTAGGCATTAAAAAGCCCTTATCGATGTGAATAAGGGCTAACATTGAATATAACGCTACCATTTTATAGAACAATAACGCCAAGCTTATTGCGCTGTCCACGCACCATCCATTGGTAAAGCTGCACCGGTAATGCCTCTTGCGGCACCACCACAAAGAAATAAAACAAACTCACCGATTTGTCTCGGTGCCAGCATTTCTGGTAACGGCTGCTTGGCTGTCACGAGTTGATATTTAGCGTCTTCATAACTCAAATTTTTATCGCTTGCTATGCTGTCAATTTGTTTGCCGATAAGCGGCGTATCCACCCATCCAGGGCAAATTGCGTTGACGGTAATTCCTTGTTCAGCGCATTCAATCGCGACCACCTTGGTTAAGCCAATAATTCCATGTTTTGCTGCACAATAGGCTACCTTATTGGCCGAGGCGACTAAGCCATGTACTGAGGCAATATTGATAATTCGTCCCCACTTTTTTTCAGCCATTGCAGGCACGACTTGTTGAATCGTATGGAAAGCGGAAGACAAGTTAATCGCAATGATGTCATTCCACTTTTCGACCGGAAAGTTCGCTACATCCTGGGTGTGCTGAATCCCAGCATTGTTAACCAAAATATCAATACTGCCTAATGCACTCATCGCACTGTCCATAAACGCATGTATGCAGTTAGCGTCTCTCAAGTCTGCATTGCTGAAAAAGGTCTTTATTTGGTATTGGGTTGCAAACTCAGCCGCTAAAGTCTGCCCTTCATCTTGCGCCATTAAGCCATGCAATACGATATGACAACCTTGTTCGGCAAGTACATGCGCGGTCGCCAGGCCAATGCCGCTAGTGGAGCCGGTAATAAGTGCCACTTTCCCTTTGAGTCCAGTTTGTAACGTCGACATAGTATCGGTTCCCTTAATTCAATAGCGGCAATGACAAGGTATGCCATCAACCTATGTGTCATGTTTCATTGCGAGATCATGTCTAGTGCATATTCTCACTAACATCTGATTTAGTACTTTCAGAATAAAGCAATTACAGCACTATTTAATTGGCACCTTAGTACCATAAGAACAGGGAAATAGTTGTCGATACATTGAAGGGGAGTCGATGGTTTATTAAACAACATCGACAGGGTCATCAACAGGGTCTACATTTTTTGATTATTGAGTTCTTGGTCAAAAAATTCTTAGTGAATAGGCGGGAACATTACCAACTAATCTCTTTGCCTTGCCAATCTAAGTAACTGGCTTGGCCGTTGGGCTCAATATCGGCCATGATGTTATACAGCTGGCTGGCAACAAATTCTGGGGTAAAAAGCTTGCCTGCAGGCACATTAGCCTGAAAAGGTTTTGATAATGGTGTGTCAGTAGTGCCAGGATGAAACGCGATGAGTTTGACTCGTTTAAGCCGCCTTGCATATTCCACTGCAGTGGTTTTAATCAGCATGTTTAACGCGGCTTTTGAAGCGCGATAGCCATACCAGCCGCCTAAACGGTTATCTGAAATACTGCCAACTCGGGCACTCAATAAACTGATCACACACTTTGGGCTGTCTATCTTATGAGGTTGCTGTAGCAGTAACTCGGTTAAGGCGCTTAACCACAACATCGGCACAATACTGTTAGCGTAAAACAGTTGCTGTAAGGCATCACTGTTAATGTCTTCAATGCGTTTTTCAGGCATTAAATGAGTTTTGTCTGTGGTTTCATTATCTGTGCGTTCATTAGTCGTTTTAGAGTGCAAAATACCATTACAGATGATGATTTTTTTAATGGTGCCAACCATCGATGACATGTCTGCAATACAACGAGAAATTGAGGCTTGTTGATAATCGCAGCTAACATGATGGTGAGTGACATTATTGGCCAGGGCAGGCAGTGTCATTACAGGCAGTGTCAGTGAAGATTGACGGCTCACGGAGATAATGGTTAACGCTAAATCAGGCTCTTTTTCCGCGATGGCTTGGCTAATAAAAGCTTGTGCTATAAGCGATGAAGCGCCAATCACAATAATGGTTTCTGTTGTCGTTGAATCGCTCATGCTGTTTACCCTTACTTTACTTTATTTTACAGTTACCGTTATCACAGCGTTTTTGACCTGTAAGCAAATAAGATATACGGTAGCGATTACGGGCAAAGGCCAAATACGCAAGGTCAGCAACAGGTTTAATCAGCGGTAACCGTAATAATTTTATCCAACCATGCTTACCAGTTAAGCCCCATGCTTTGGCTGTTACATCTAAACCATATAGCCAGCTGCCATCAGCTTGTAACCCATGAAGCACGGTATTGGCTTTTAATACATCTAAATCAGGGAAACGCAGATTAATATCATCGGCGTTAATGTCTTCAAGGCCGATGTGGTTTAAACGGTCATATCGCTTTAATTGCTTCATTTCATTGAGGCACAGCGGGCAAGTGCCATCGTAAAAAATAGTCAGTTCCATCATTTACCTCATTTATGTTATTGCTTGCTTGAACACCTATACTGACTATTGTACGCCTCAAACATCAAGCCAGATTACATTTGTTTCCATGATCGAGATTACACACAAATTACCGAGGTTTATGATCTTTCTATTTCACTTCGGCGTATATATCCAAAACAATTCACAAGGGCTCAATAATGCCATTAAGCCAAGCCATTATTAAGGTCACCAATTTACGCTTACGTACGTTTATTGGATTTAACCAAGACGAACGCGAAAAGCAGCAAGACGTGGTGATCAATATCGAGATCCATTATCCAGCCGATCGATCGTTTCAAACCGACGACGTTGCTGATGCGCTAAACTACAAAGTGATCACCAAAAAAGTGATCCAGCATGTAGAAGAAGGCCGTTTTTTATTACTGGAAAAATTGGTTGCCGACGTATTAGATATTTGTCGGGAGCACCCAACTGTTACCCTGGCCAGAGTCACTATTGATAAGCCCCATGCACTGCGCTTCGCCGATTCAGTATCGTTATCTTTAGAGTATCAAGCCTAACCACTATTTAAGGATGTTATTATGACGACCATTAATGACATAACGCGCGCAGAGTTGTCTGCAGAAGCATTAAAAGTACAACAAGCATTGGTTGCTCATGGCCTTGAAACGCCATTAGTGCCAAATGATATGACCAGCGAGCAAAAATATCAGCGTATTAAAGGCTTAATGACCGAAGTTGTGTCAACCTTAGGGCTGGATTTAACCGACGACAGCTTAGCTGAAACACCGCACCGCATTGCCAAAATGTACGTTAATGAGATTTTCTCGGGCCTCGATTATGCTAATTTCCCAAAAATCACTCAAATCGATAATAAGATGGGTGTAGAAGAAATGGTAAAAATTAGCAATATCAGTGTGGTGAGTACTTGCGAACATCACTTTATTACCATCGATGGTTTCGCCAAAGTGGCTTATATTCCTAAAGATAACATTATCGGCTTATCGAAAATTAACCGCATCGTGCGATTTTTTGCCCAGCGCCCACAAGTACAAGAGCGCTTAACTCAGCAGATTCTAGTGGCGCTGCAAACGTTATTGGCGACCGATGATGTCGCTGTGAGCATTAACGCTACCCACTACTGCGTAAAATCTCGTGGCATTATGGATACCTCATCAAGCACGCAAACCACTGCACTTGGTGGTTGCTTTAAGGCCAATCCCGCTAGCCGAGCAGAGTTTCTAGCATAGCTTTTAGCGTAACGTTTAGACATATAACCAGCTAGCATAACGTTTAGACATAACCAGCTAGCATAATGTTTAGACATAACCAGCCTGAACTCGGAATCGCTTGCGCCACAGCATGCCTTTTAAAAAATGACTTCACATAATGAAGTCATTTTTTTATCACCCATTACACTATCGATTGTCATTATTACGCGCTAGGATGGTTTATTCTTAGATAACCATCTAATTTAATTATGATAAAGGCTCAATGTATCAGAGCTAAAATTAAGAGAGCATTATGGAACGTACAATACTGATCACTGGCGTAGGTAAACGCATAGGTTATGCACTGGCCAAATATTATTTGGCACAAGGTCATCATGTCATTGGCACTTATCGTACTCATTATGACAGCATTGAACAGCTCGGTAAGTTGGGCGCGAGTTTACATTCATGCGACTTAACCGATGCGGCATCTATTGATGGATTAATTACTCACATCAATGAGCATCATGATCGCCTCGATACCATTATTCATAATGCGTCAGACTGGTTACCCGACAACAACGGCTTAAGCCCGGCAGACACTATGACGCGAATGATGCAAATTCACGTATCAGCGCCGTATCAAATCAATCTTGCCTTAGCGCCATTACTGATTAGCGCAGCTAAAACTAATGACGACAGCATTGGTGCCAGCAACATTATTCACATGACAGATTACGTCGCCGAAAAGGGCAGTAAAAAGCACATCGCCTATGCCGCCAGTAAAGCAGCACTGCATAACATGACACTGTCATTTGCTAGCTTGTTAGCACCGCATGTTAAAGTAAACGCCATTGCTCCCGCGATGATTTTATTTAACCAAGATGACGATGATGCCTATAAAGTCAAAGCATTGGCTAAAGCCATATTGCCTAAAGAAGCCGGTAATGCAGAAATCATTTCCTTAGTCGATTATTTGCAGGCCAGCCATTATGTTACCGGCCGCAGCTATGCTGTTGATGGCGGCAGGCATTTAAAATAATCCATAAAACGCCAAGCGCTAATGTGCGCTGCAATGTTGACGTCAATTTGTTATAGACTTCTAGATGGCTAATTGGTAGTGTGGATATTAATCAGTATCCACACTCGCTATTATCGAAAGGAAGTCACTATGTCTGCAGAAAACATGAAGCTGGAATCATTGGCGTTACATTATGGCTACGAGTCTGAAGCTACCACCAAAGCCGCCGCGGTGCCGATATACCAAACCACCTCATATACCTTCGATGATACCCAGCACGGTGCGGACCTGTTCGATTTAAAAGTGGCTGGCAATATATACACCCGCATAATGAATCCTACTACTAGTGTGTTAGAGCAACGCTTAGCCGCCATTGAAGGCGGCATCGGTGCGCTTGCAGTGGCATCAGGCATGGCCGCCATTACTTATGCTATCCAAGCGTTAACCCAAGTGGGCGACAATATTGTCAGTACCAGCCAGTTGTACGGCGGCACGTATAACTTATTTGCCCATACGCTGCCACGCCAGGGCGTTGAAGTCCGTATGTCGGCGTTTGATGACTTTGATGGCCTCGACGCGTTAATTGACGACAACACCAAAGCCCTATTTTGCGAATCAATTGGTAACCCGGCCGGTAATATTGTCGACTTACAGCGGTTAGCTGATATTGCTCACAAACATGGGGTACCATTAATTGTCGATAACACTGTAGCGACGCCAGTATTGTGCCGCGCATTTGATCATGGTGCCGACATTGTTATCCATTCGCTCACTAAATACATTGGCGGCCACGGCACAACCATTGGCGGGGTGATTATTGACTCGGGTAAATTTGACTGGGTCGCCAACAAAAAACGTTTTGCGATACTTAATCAGCCAGATCCGTCTTATCACGGCGTGGTGTATACCGACGCCTTTGGTCCAGCCGCTTATATTGGCCGTTGCCGAGTAGTACCACTGCGTAATACTGGTGCAGCGTTATCACCGCACAGTTCATTCTTATTACTACAAGGCTTAGAAACCTTAAGTTTACGCATGGAACGTCACTGCAGTAATGCGCTTACGCTAGCCGAATATCTCCAGCAACACCCTAGTATTAGCTGGGTTAATTACGCAGCACTACCAGACAGCCCACACCATGCAACTTGTCAAAAAATCACTGGTGGTAAAGCCTCTGGTATTATTAGTTTTGGCATTAAAGCTGCTAATGCAGAAGCGGGTAAAGTAGCTGGTGGTAAGTTTATTGATGCGCTGCAAATGGTGCTACGTTTGGTCAATATTGGTGACGCTAAATCGTTAGCTTGTCATCCCGCCAGTACCACCCATCGCCAGTTAGACAGTGCCGAATTAGCCAAAGCCGGTGTATCAGAAGATCTAGTACGCATATCGGTGGGAATTGAGCACATCGACGACATCATTGCCGATGTCAGCCAAGCATTAGAGAAAGCAATTGTGTAAGTCCATTTTTAGTCTAATCAGTTAACTAAAAAGCCCCATCAATAGCGTTTATTGATGGGGCTTTTTCCATTCTGTTATGTTTGATTTTGACCTTCTACAAAGTCTAGTTGGTATGTAAGAGGAATCAGCAGTATCAACGTGTCTCCGTCCAAAGTGTCCGAAATAGCGTGATGAAAATGCCGTAGTGACATCATGGCCTTTATCACACATCCCTGTGTTTCAAGGCATGTAGACTCCTGTCTTGCAGATATGTAACAGGCTCGGGGGTACATGGTCGTTTTTTGACATCCATGTCATCACGACATTCGTCAGTCCATTCACATCAGATGTACCATCTGAGTCGTTAGGTGATTTTTATTATGCTATGAGGACGAACACTTTGCCGGAGCTGCCGGGGTGATCCAAGAGGGGGAAGCCGTTTTCCCCTTCTTGGTCTGGTGTGGGCGAAGCGCCACGACCTTAATAGTATTAAGCTATTTTAAATAGCCAATTTTCTCGTTGGGGTAATAATCACGGGCAAAGGGATATCCCAAAAATCAGTAGGCACTTGGCTGACTTGCTGACAGTCGTGGGCAAAGCCTACGGCTAACGGCTTGTTATCGACCACTTGTGCCAAGGTGCGGTCATAATATCCGCCGCCCATGCCCATGCGATTGCCGTGTTCATCAAAGGCGACTAGCGGAGTAATGATCATATCGAGCTTATCAACGGTAATGACATGCTGCACATTGAGCTGTGGCTCGCTGATACCATATTGGTTGTTAACCATCACCGAGTCGCGATCGTAGCGCACAAACAACAAATTGCCCTTACTAAACGGATGAATACGCGGCAAATAGAGATTAATGTCGACATCCCATAACGCTTCAATCAGTTTTTGAGTAGCAAGTTCACCATCGTGAGTGACATACAAGGCAACATGCTGAGCCGACTGTGCCTGAATTTCAGCTAACATATGACGGCTGGCAATTAAGGCTAATTGATTTTGTTCTTCAGCGCTGAGGCTATTACGTTCTTGTCTTACATGGCGACGAATATTATCGCGACTCATGTCGACACTTTCAAATACGGGGTCTTCGAGTTCGGTTGGCGTGGCAAAATAGCTGATGCGTGCCGAAGAGGTTGACGTAACAGGACGATTGTCCTTGTTAGCCATAAAACGCGTGATACTCATATATTAGGAGTACTCCATCACTTACAAATTAAAAACACCAAAACACAGTATGAAAGTAGATTATCGCTTTCTGAGTCGATATGAAAGCACAGGTTAATCTTCTGCTAATGTTGCTACAAAATTTAGCCTATGCTCTGCATATCGAACCTAAATACGTAACACTATTTATCCATATTCATTGATTTTAGTAGCACTGGGCTATCGTAATCCGCCACCATTGTTTTTGCTTTTAACCAAAAACGTCTACGGGTTAAAAAGTAAGTAAAGCTAATCGATAACAAGCCCCACTCAAATACATTGTGCTTCATAAAATCCAAGGCCGATGTTAATAGTTTCGTCACCTCACGGGCATAATGAGTATGATCTACCACAAAACCATACGTTGGATTTATCACGTAAAGCCCATATTGAATGGCGCAGTAAATACCCAGCCCAGCCAATAAACCAAACAGTTTGCCGTACCATCTTTTAGGTTTTTTCACCCCAAAAATAAGTAAGTAAACACCGACTAATAGCGAGCCACTCACTAAGGTGCTAGCGATGGTGGGTGAGTGTCTAAGTAGCTCTAACGTATTGTAATAAGATGAAAGGCCGATGTGTGGTAATAATAGTGTGATGCTAATCGCCAATAACCAGATTTTGGTTTTACCGATATTTTTCCAATACCACTTCTTTACGCTCTTATAGCTTAACCACAGCAGTCCAAAGACAAACGCATAATTCACATAAGCGGGGAGTCCAAATAAACCAAATTTCATCATCAATAATGCCATTATCCATTCTGGCACTTGTGTCACACTCATGCGGTGACCCGTTTCAGCGGCAAATAAAGGAAATAACAGCGCGATCAACATCCCTAACGTGAAGAACAAATAAGTGTACTTCACTAAGCTTAAAAACATGTTTGGGGCAATGCCCTTAACGCTCTGCTTTTTTAACGTAGTGACTAAGTGTTGATAGTTAGAGATAACAGCATCGTTAATCTCATTTGATACCCAATTTTCTGTTAATAACGCAATTTGAGTATTGGTGGTGTTCGCTTCAATAATGTCTTTTATGGCAGGTGTTGCTAATACATCTTTGTCGGTTTCTTGGTCATTGCCTGTCAATTTCTGCGCCACAAGCCATACTGCAGGATCGTAAACACCACCGGCATTATGGGTAGTGTCATTCTTACCTGCAAAACACATTGTTGTATCGACTTTATCTACCGTAGCAGTAAATTGTAACGTCGGCAGTTTAGCGGTAAAAGCATAAATAAAAGTACAACCATCAAGGGTACCCTCAACGTCAACTTCAGTTATCTCGGTCAAATGATAAACTAAGTCTAAACCATTATTTTTAACGAATTCAGAGGTCCATTCGTGATAGTCGTTACTATTATAAGCCCATTTAGTGCTACGTTTGGCATCACCATCAATGGTGTAACTGTAATAGAGATAACCACCACCATTACAAGTATTACAGGTTACAGAACCTGAGCCGCTGCAGGTATTACAGGTTTTTTTACCACTTCCCCAGCAGGATGTGCATGATTCTGTCGTATAAACAGTGCGATTATTGTGGCTGTCGTAACGCGACACACTAATGCGGCCGCTGCCACTACAACCGGTACAAGAATTCTTGCCAGAGCCATGGCAATTAGAACAGCTTTGTGACCCCGAACCACTGCAGTTGTAACACACTTTGCTGCCTACATAGGTTTCTGGTGCAGATTTTAAGTCTCTATTTCGGATCAAAAAATTACTAGAAATATCAGGCCCAAGAATGTTTAAAAAGCGATCGTTAAATAACGAGTTTTGTCCGCTAGCATACTCTTTTGCTTTGTCGTGGGCGTAATCCCTCGCATTCGATGCACTGCCAGATTTAATGCCATTCGGACAATAGGCGCCATGTTCGTGTTGACTGACCCCAACTTCAATCGTCCACCCAAAAGTAAACTTAAGTTGAGGCAGTTTTGTTTGTTCGTTGCTTAATATTACTGGTACGTCTACACCAGTTAGATCTTTACCGTTGCTGCGGATAAATCGTTGGAATTGTTCTAATTTACTCACGTAATACTTCCTATAAACAATGCGTGATTCATTTTGCTGTTTCTGTCACCAGCGAACAGCATCAGCTCATTAAAAATTAATGTCGAAACTCGTTTGGCCAGCTTTCAAATATATCCATTGTCTAATGGGCTCTTGTCCTGAAGCAGAGACTTTAATGTCATAATTGCCAGCAGGTAGCATCATGCCGGCTTGATATTTGGGCTTAATATTCATCACAGACACGTTGGCATTTGCGATATTACTCTTAATCGTTAGGGGTAATAGGGCGGTATTGGTAGGTGATGATTTAGCCGGTTGAGTGGCCTTATGTGCTGGCATTACCGCTAAATCAAAGCGATTAATGGGGTCGCTAATGGCATTAAAGCCTTGGGTAATTAGTAAGCGCTGGTCTATTGAAGAGCCGACAGGTTGTACAATCGGCAAGGTCACAAGTAACCATTTAAGCGTATATGACACCGTGGCAGAATCGTTCTTTTCCATTTGATCAAAAAAGTAATGCAGTGATGAGCCTGGCATAGTGTATTGGTTGCCGCCCATCGATAACGGAACCACAAATATTGACGCTAATAACACCGTTGATATCACCGGTTTTATCAAGCGATTAGGCTTAACTCTTGGCGCAGAGGACGCACGTTTAGCTTGTACTAGTTCGACCGCTTTCATCGGTAGCTTTAATACGGTAAGTAACACTAATGCTAAGCTAATCGCCATAGAAATTGGCGGAATAATAGTTGAACGTAATGCCGATTTACCTGTTGATTCAAACGCACCACCATCGGCAAACTCAACTAGTTGAGCTTCGAGCACATTGAGGTATTCAGTGGTTTTACGTTTTATATTGGGCTCAATAATATGTTGCTTAAACTCGCGATTATTCCAATCGGCTAGCGTAGGATTAACGTACAACTCTTTCATTTCTTGTTTTATACGCTGTTGAATATCGCTTTGCTGTTGAAAGGTTTGCCAGCTCAAATTCGGTGGCATATCGCTACCCTTAGCTTTCATTTTTGAACGCCACTCGGCATCAGCCTGTTGACGCACTTTTTTAGCGACAGCGATATCAAAGCTGTTGCGATCGGTGATTGACCAAGAAGGGGATAAGGTTAAGCCTTTTTGCTTTAGCTTCTTATTAACTTTTATACTGGTAAGTTCATGAACTCTAAATTGATGGATTGAGTTAATGCCTAGAGAGTAGCCCCCCGACTCCTTAACAAAATCAGGTGCCATTTTTATCATCAATACTTTTTTATAATGATTTACATCGTTGGTGTACACCATTCGATGATCTTTAAAGCCAGCATCGCCACCAGTGATAGCATCTGCAGCCTGCATCGCCGTGAATAAGCCTAAGCTCATAATGCCTGAAATAATAGAATTGCCGACGTTTTCTGAGGTTGAGATCTCTTCGCGAATTAACCAATCATCTGGAGGAATATAAGGAATACCGTACTTGGCTATTTCTTTGTCATAGCCATTTTGTAATCGCTCAAAACATCTATCCTTACTACTACCACTTTTCTTTTCTGCGCATTTATTACGACGTTCAAAATAGTCATATAGTTTTGGAGCAATTTTTTGAGCTCGCGATTCCACCCTAGCTTCATAAGCTTTGGTGCCTTTTTGGTATTGTTCCCACCCTTGCTTAACTTGATTTTGGGTGTCTAACCAGTACGAATCCGACCGAGTTTGTACACTGGCTAAGGCTTGGTTATATTGATTTGAACCCGAGGCATACTCAGTGTATTTATTGCGCAGTGTTTGGCGGAAATTATCATAATGGCCATAGTGTTCGTCAAACCGAGACATGGCTCGATCGCGAACAAACTTTTCCATTATCAAACGCTTTTTGTCCTTTAAATCGTCGACTAATTTGTCGTCAGCGTAAACTAATCCACCAAATACCGATAAAAAGGTTTTTTCGATAGCACTGTGTTCTTTATTGGGATCATACTCAATACCTTCGAATGTGATTGAGTTTTCAATTAACGCACTACGGAGTAACTGCGATAAATAAGCTTGCTGGCGTTCTTCAGGCGTTGAAGCGTCAATAATAAAATGATCGACTAACCATTTTTGTCCAAAAAATACCGTTGGCCACACAAGTACCGCAATGAGTGCAAAGTAACCTAAAGCGCGCGTAACGTTAGCGACTTTTTTACCCTTTAATAATAAATCAGCTAACAGTAACGTAACGCCTATTCCACTGATTGTTCGGCCAAATAGCTCTACTGTTCGTAAGTCTTCTATGCTGGAGTTTCGTCCTCCAGCAACATCGGTCAACGCTGCATTAAATACCGCTTCAGGGAACAAATACACTAGTGAGCAAATGAACATCAACAACATCCACCAGAAGGGGGTACCCGTTTTATTTATCTGGGCTTCAACTGCTTGCTGCTTTTCTACTTTTTTAGCGGTTGATTGCTGACTTTTTTGTACTTTTTCCAGCTCTTTTACCGCGGATTGCATTTTTTTTTGTGTAGGAGCGCTGTTAAGCAGATTTGTTGCAAATGGACTTTTGTTATTTTCAGTCATATTAATCTTTATCAACCATCGTCTTTTTATCTTTATGTCGTTATTTAATCGCTATTTAGCTTGGCGTGCAGGCAACCTTAAAATGATTGTATCACCTGTATTGTTATCAATTTTTTCATCAGTGATAGTAGGAAAACCATGTTCTAACAACGGAGTAGGAATAGTGTTTGGCACTACTTTAACGGGAGTCGCGTTGATGGCAGCAAGGCCAGAGTCTAATGATAGATAGTAACCTTCGTTTTGATAGCCACGCATTTCGGCAAAACGATCAAAGTCAGCATCTTGCGGTAAAGACGCAATATAGCGACCAAGATGGCTCAATGGCTGATAACGTTTAACTGGCAAAGCAGCATTGAATAGACGTTGGCAAATTTTGTAAGGTGTCGCATCGACAATGGCGCCATCAGGAAGTTGATCTGTGGTTAATTTGATGAGCTGTGATTGATGATACTCGCTACCATTGAGCGAATAGGTATACACTTTCATTCCGAGTTGATGTGCATGATATTTAACGTTGGTATGTTGCATAAAGCTACGGATATCTAGGTGGAGCCCAGAGTTTTTACCCAGTTTTCTCTGTAATTCAGAAAGTGAGGATTTTGCCGTATAATCTTTATAACGTGAACGATAACGCTTAGTACCGTATCGACCCACTAGCTCAAGCTTATTTTTATTATCTAAATAATAAGTATCGTTTTTTACGCCTTTACGCAAATCAGCCGTTAATTTTTCAATGCTTGTTGGGTGTCCACCTTGAATAAAGCCTAAATAAACTGAAGGGTTAATACCTCGGAGTTTATAGAGTGTGTCTTGACTTGTTGCAGAGTAATAAAAGCCACCTAAACCAATATATTTTCTGAGCATATTATCGAGTTCAACGAGTTTTTGGCCGTTGGTGTCAGACTTAACTTCTACATTCAGTTGTTGATTGTGATTGCGATATGCCGCAAAGGTTTTAAAGGCTTCAACCGCAGCAATAGGGCGTTGATCCAGTAAATGGTTACTTTGCTTGTCTCGCAGTTTGAGATTAGCAAACTCTTGAAAGTTCATACGGTTTAGTTTGAAGCGTTCACCGGTGTAATACACCGTCGCGCGACCGGTCTGACTATCGTGATGATTAACCCAAGTACCATCTTTGAGTAGCATTACGTCAATTTCAACACTGTTAAAATTATCATTTAACGCCGCTGCAATGGCATTGGCACTGCTTTCTGGCTGCCGAAAATCGCCCCGATGAGCTGATATGTCTAATCGACATTCGGCAGTAGACAGCATTTTGATATTGCCATTATTGGCCAGATATAAATTACGGTCGCCCAGGCTCAGCTGAGTATCAATAATATTCAAGCCTTGGGTAGCTGCATCAGTTGGTAAATGAGATAACTCAGTGGGAACAATATTAACAGGCTTAGGTGAAGGCGTTGGGATGGATTTACAGCCTGCTAAAATCAGCAGTAGTACAGCCATAATGATGCTGTAAAAATAGGGGGCGACGACACGACTTGTCATAATCCATATTTACAAGTTATTAATATTTAATGTTTTATACATTAATGAACCCGGTAAAACAACCTTATGGATTAAAGTAAACTTAATTCAAACATCAAAATGTGAACGAGGATGACTTATCAAAACCTGATTAGTTTCAGATTCAGTCCAGCACCATTCAGATTTTTCAATTTAAGGCTCATTAACGCAGCAAATGGTTGTTATCTTTTATATCAATGAGACTGATATATGAGCAGACATAAATGTTTATGGCTAAATCAAGGTAACAAATAATGGAATATTACAGAGGTATGATGAACACTTCTTAAAGAGTGTTCATCATAAAATTAGAATGCTCCCCAAAATACCGCTGCCGGCGCAGCCCTTGAACCGTAGGTTCAAGGCGGGTAAATGTTCATCTCCTAAGGCTTCTCGGTATAATCCGAGCATGCACAATGTTAACGAAAGCATTCACCCTGGGTTTGTAATTATCGGCACAGGGACTTAACCAACGAGCAAATATCCCAGGGAGCAAAACAGGGTAGAATTAAGCAATGCTTAGTTCTGAAATCTTAGTTTAGCCTTCCTAGCGGCTTCGTTCAACCAACGATGTTTCCAACGTTGACTGTAACAAAGAAATACGCTCATCCATTTGCGCCATATATTGTTTGTTTTTTTGTTTTTCTTCATACAATTCATTGCCAATGTTCAGCGCCGCCATAATGGCTAACTCTTCACGGCTTAAATTATTAGTACGCGACTTTAAGGTTGTCAGTTGGTTTTCAACTTCTCTGGCAACAGTCCGCAATGCATCTTCGCGTCCTTTTGGACATGCGATAGAGTAGGTGCGCCCTAATAGGGTAATGTCAACAGCACTGTTACTCATAATGTTGCCTCAGATCCTTAGTCAGTTCGCGAACTATATAGGGCTGAATTTAAAAGAGCAAGGCAACAGCATCCCTTTTTAACTATTTGCTGTTTGTGTGAACAAATCCGCTTCAGTCTAGGCATTATTTGGGCACAATACACACTAGCATTTGGAGCATCATAGTAACTCTGCTAGCATTGAAGCAGATATAGCGCTTTTAGGAATTTACCATGGCAATCCCACCTTCATTATGTATCGAAAAACTAAAACAGGCCTTAGATTACGCTGAAGTCGGCCAGCATCCAGTAGAAGTGCACGGGGCGCTTGTTGGGATTATTTGTGGTGGTGTAAAGCAAGAAAATTTAGCCTGGCTCAAGCCGTTAGTTGAGTTAATGAACGACGGTCAACCGCTAGAACCAAACTTACAACAGCTGATCAGCGATTTGTATCAAGACACCGTGACCCGCTTAGTCGATTTCGAATTTGGCTTTACTCTTTTATTACCAGAAGAAGAAGCGCCACTGAGCGATCGCGTTGAAGCGTTAGCCTTGTGGACCCAAAGTTTTTTAACGGGCATTGCCATTATTCAACCAGAGCTAAACAAAGCGTCAACCGATGTGCGTGAGGTAATTAAAGACCTTGCCGATATCGCTCAAGTAGAATTTGATGTCGGTGATGACGAAGAATCAGAAGTTGCCTACGAAGAACTGCAAGAGTTTGTCAGAATGTCAGCTATTTTATGTTATTCAGAGTTTGGCTTAGACATGCCTTTGAATGACACCGATGAGCATTCTACTTTTCACTAACATTTTGGTATAGGCAGCAACGCAGCGTATGACCACAGCACACACTTCTACCGAGCCACTCGTCGTTGATATTGCCATAGTGGGTGGCGCCATGGCAGGTGCCACGTTAGCTTTAGGGTTAGCTCAGTTATCTGCCACATTATCTGCTACGTTATCATCTGCCACTTTAGCGCGTCCGCTGCGTATTGCATTAATCGAAGCCCATGTTGCCAACAACAATCACCCCGGTTTTGATGCCCGCTCTATCGCCATTGCGCACGGTTCTATTTTCGAACTGACTCGTTTAGGCATTTGGCCTAAGTTGCAGCATCTTGGCACCGCGATCGAAAATATTCATGTGTCTGATCGCGGCCACTTTGGCATGACCGAACTTAACGCTAAACCATTAGGCTTAGATGCATTAGGGCAGGTGGTTGAATTAGCTCGAGTGGGTAACGTGTTATTCGACGAACTGGCTAAATCATCTGTCAGCGTGTTTTGTCCTGCCAAAGTCACTGATTTACAAGCCCAAACAGACGGTCACTTATTAACATTAGATAATGGCACTCAGCTGCATTGTCAGTTGCTGGTGGCCGCAGATGGCGCTAACTCGGTTGTGCGTCAACATTTACAGCAGCCTACTGAGCAAGTTAATTTTGATCAAACGGCGGTCGTTGCCAATGTCATTACCGACCAACCGCATCAACACTGGGCTTATGAGCGCTTTACCCAAACCGGCCCATTAGCACTGTTACCGATGACGTCAGTGCCATCAACACCTTCCACTCAAGCGCGATATTCACTGGTATGGGCATTACCGCCAGCCAAAGCTGATGCATTAAAAAATGCAGATAAAGCTGAGTTTTTAGTGGAATTGCAACAAGCATTTGGCCATCGTGTCGGCCGCTTTATCGATGTGGGGCAGCGGGTCAGTTATCCACTCTCGTTATCGTACATGCCAAGGCCGATTTACCATCGTTGTATATTTATCGGTAACGCCGCGCAAACGCTACACCCTATCGCTGGACAAGGCTTTAACCTAGGTTTACGTGATGTAGTCGGGCTACTCAAGGTGCTTGAACACGCCTTTAGCAGCAACACCGCAACCGAAGTCGACCTCGGCAGCAGCGCTATCGTGCATCAATATTTAGCCGCTCGCCAAGCCGATCGCGACAGCACACTCAACAACATCGAATTTTTAGTGCGTGGCTTTTCCAATCAATATTGGCCGTTAGTTGCCGGACGCAATATCGGTTTGCGTTTATTGTCTTGGCTACCGCCGTTAAAACGCCCCGTAGTGCAAACCGCCATGGGCTGGCGTTAACTCATTTTAAGGTAAGGATTGACCATGTTTTCAACTAAAACTTATGATGTTGCCATCGTCGGCGGTGGTATGGTTGGGCTTGCAACCGCAATCGGTTTAGCCAATGCCGACCTTAATGTGGTGGTTATCGATGCTGGCACAACCCAAGCGGTCAGTGGCGATCCTAAATTACGCGTTAGTGCGATTAACAAAGCCAGTCAGCAATTACTTGAAAACCTCGGCGCGTGGCAATACCTCGACGACAGCCGTGTTAGCCCTTACCAAAAAATGTCGGTGTGGGACAAAGACGGCCTAGGCAAAATTGAGTTCGACGCTCACAGCATCAGCGAAGCCTATTTAGGCTCGATCATAGAAAACGATGCCATCAGTTATGCCCTTGCCAAACGTGCCAGCGAAATAAGCAACATTACCTATATTGAAAACCAACGTCTTGAGCGCGTAGCCTTTGGCGAGCGCGAAGCTTGGCTAACCCTAGCCAATGGCGACAATGTCAGTGCCGCCGTAGTGGTTGCCGCCGACGGAGCCAACTCTTGGGTGCGCCAACAATGCAGTATTCCGCTAACATTTTGGGACTACGGCCACCATGCTATTGTCGCGACCGTGCGCACCGAACTCGCTCACGACGCCACCGCCAGACAAGCCTTTTTACCCGGTGGTCCATTAGCCATGTTGCCATTGTATGACGACAATTTATGTTCCATCGTCTGGTCGGTACCGCCCGACCAAGCCGAACAATTGTTAGCATTAGACGATATAGAATTTGGCAAAGCGTTAACTGCCGCGCTAGATGGCCGTTTAGGCATGTGCCAGGTGATCAGCGAGCGTCAATCATTTCCGCTACGTATGCGCTATGCGCGCCACTTTGCCCGCCATCGATTAGTACTGGCAGGTGATGCAGCTCACACTATTCATCCGTTAGCTGGCCAAGGGGTTAACTTAGGCTTTTTAGACGCCGCCAGTATCATCGAAACCTTTACCGAACTGCATGAGCAAGGCAAAGATTTAGGCGAATATAGCCACTTACGAGCCCTTGAACGTTGGCGTAAAGCAGAGGCTATGGAGATGATTGCCACCATGGAAGGCTTTAAAAGACTGTTTGCCGGCAGCAATCCGCTTAAAAAAGCCATGCGCGACATAGGCCTAACCCTAGTTGATAATGTCGCTGGGCTGAAAACAGTGTTCATCAAACAGGCTATGGGTAACAAAATGACATTACCTAAACTTTGTCGTGAGCCAATTTCATAATAGCTAATGTAGAAACTTGTTTAATATCAGTCTACACAGCTAAATCGGCGTTTTTATTGTAAAAGATTATGTAAAAAAATTACAACAATAGATTAGCTAAACTAATGCGACCGGGCTCGGATTAGAAAAATTTTTTGTATACAAATTAGGTCTGCGGAGTATAATTTTGTTCGCATTTTATCAAATACCTACATTAGATTAAGACCTAATTAAAGGCCCAAAAAAAGGGATAATAATGGCTAGCAAGACTGTACTTTTTAACAAGCATTTAGAATCTAAAGCCAAAATGGTTGATTTCCACGGTTGGGAAATGCCGATTAACTACGGCTCTCAAATCGAAGAACATCACGCAGTACGTCAAGACGCAGGCATGTTCGACGTGTCGCACATGACCGTAGTTGACGTTACCGGCAGCGATGCTTGTGCCTTCTTACGTAAGTTACTTGCTAACGATGTCGCCAAACTTACCGTACCTGGTAAAGCCCTTTACGGCGGAATGCTAGACGAAAACGCTGGCATCATCGACGACCTTATTACCTACTACTTAACCGACACCCATTACCGCGTGGTGGTTAACTCCGCTACTCGCGACAAAGACCTCGCCTGGATCAACAAACAAGCCGCAGCATTTGATGTTGTTGTGACTGAACGTCCAGAGCTTGCGATGATTGCCGTGCAAGGTCCTAATGCTAAAGCCAAAGCGGCTACAGTATTTAGCACCGAGCAAAATGCTGCCGTTGAAGGCATGAAGCCATTCTTTGGTGTGCAATCAGCCAGCTTATTTATTGCTACAACCGGTTACACCGGCGAAGCGGGCTACGAAATTATTGTTCCAGAAGCCGAAGCCGAAGCCTTATGGCAAGCACTACTAGATGCAGGCGTTAAGCCATGTGGTTTAGGTGCACGTGACACATTACGCTTAGAAGCGGGCATGAACCTATACGGTCAAGACATGGACGAGTCAATTAATCCATTAGCCGCTAATATGGGCTGGACTGTAGCGTGGGAGCCAAGCGAACGTGACTTTATTGGCCGTGATGTACTTACCGCCATTAAAGTGGCTGGCACAGACAAATTAGTCGGCTTAGTCATGGAAGAAAAGGGCGTATTACGCCACGATATGGCAGTATTTTTTACCGACGCAAACGGTGTTGAGCATCAAGGTGTGATCACTAGCGGTTCGTTTTCGCCAACATTAGGCTATTCTATTGCCATGGCCCGTGTGCCTAATGGTATTGGTGCTGTAGCTGAAGTTGAAATGCGTAAAAAGCGTGTTAACGTAAAAGTCATCGCTCCAAGTTTTGTACGTAACGGTAAGCAAGCTTTCTAACGACTCAATAAAATGAGTTGTGCTTTACCTAAAAAGAATTTATTTGTTAAGTATTAGAACATCAGATTAAGGAACAACGATAATGAGCACTATTCCAGCAGACTTGAAATATGCATCTTCACACGAATGGATCCGTAAAGAATCAGACGGTAGCTACACAGTAGGTATCACTGAGCATGCTCAAGAGCTATTAGGCGACATGGTATTCGTAGAATTGCCAGAAGTTGGCGACACAGTCACAGCCGGTGAAGACTGCGCAGTGGCTGAATCAGTTAAAGCGGCATCAGACATCTATGCACCTATTTCTGGTGAAGTGATTGCCGTAAACGAATCTTTAGAAGATTCGCCAGAGCGTGTTAACAGCGACGCATTTGGTGACGGTTGGTTCTTCCGTGTTATGCCTTCTGACGAATCAGAAGTTGATGCATTATTAGATGCAGACGGTTACCAAGAAGTGATTGACCAAGAATAAGCGCCAATGACGCAGGAAGCTCCCTCGGGAGCTTCTTTGTTATGTGCAGCTAAAAAAAATGACGAGCGCGCAACATAATAAACCCTAAACAGGTTATTCACGTATTACCCATTTTCACCCTAATCCAGTTCTGTGCCCTACCGCCATAACTGGTCGATTTGGAACAAGGTTTAACATGACCAAGCAAACCCTGACACAACTAGAACAACACGAGTTATTTTTAACACGCCACATTGGCCCAAGTGCTGAGCAGCAACAAGAAATGCTCAACTTCATTGGTGCAGAGTCGTTAGAAGACTTAACCGCGCAAACCGTTCCTGGCAAAATCCGTTTACCACAAGACCTCACCATCGGTGACTCGTGTGGCGAAGCCGAAGGTATCGCCTATATCCGCAACATAGCAGACAAAAACAAAGTCTTTAAAAGCTATATCGGTATGGGTTACTACGGCGTGCAAGTGCCAAATGTTATTTTGCGTAACGTGTTCGAAAATCCAGGTTGGTACACTGCTTATACTCCATATCAGCCAGAAATCGCCCAGGGCCGTTTAGAAGCAATCTTAAACTTCCAACAAGTGTCAATGGACCTAACCGGTCTTGACCTTGCATCAGCCTCATTGCTGGACGAAGCAACCGCCGCGGCAGAAGCCATGGCCCTTGCCAAGCGCGTATCTAAAGCCAAAAAAGCCAACATCTTCTTTGTTGCCGACGACGTATTCCCACAAACATTAGACGTCGTTAAAACCCGCGCAGAATGTTTTGGTTTTGAAGTAGTCGTTGGCCCAGCAAGTGAAGCGGTAAATTACGAATTATTTGGTGCCTTGTTCCAGTACACCAACCGTATTGGCCAAATTACCGATTACACTGAGCTATTTGCTACGCTTCGCGACAACAAAGTTATTGTTACAGTAGCAGCCGACATCATGTCGTTAATGTTACTTAAATCACCGGGCGCCATGGGCGCAGATGTCGTATTTGGTAGCGCGCAACGTTTTGGCGTACCAATGGGATACGGCGGACCACACGCAGCATTCTTTGTTGCCCGTGACGAACACAAGCGTTCAATGCCAGGCCGTATCATTGGTGTGTCAAAAGACACCCGCGGCAACAGTGCATTACGTATGGCCATGCAAACGCGCGAGCAACATATTCGCCGCGAAAAAGCCAACTCAAACATTTGTACCGCGCAAATTTTATTAGCCAACATGGCGTCGTTTTATGCGGTATTCCACGGCCCACAAGGCTTAAAAACCATAGCATCACGCATTAACCGTTTAGCCGACATTTTAGCGGCAGGCTTAACAGCAAAAGGCTTAACCTTAGCTAACACCACTTGGTTCGACACCATCAGTGTTAAAGGTGCCGACGTTGCCGCCATTAATGCCCGCGCCATAGCTGCGCAAGTGAACTTACGTATAGATGTAGACGGCGTGTTTGGTATCAGCTTAGATGAAACCACTATCCGTACAGACATCGCAGACTTATTTGACGTTATCCTAGGCGCAGGCCACGGCTTAGATGTTGCAGCACTTGATGCCGACATCGTTGCTAATGGCAGCCAGTCAATTCCAGATGCGCTAGTACGTCAAGATGCGGTATTAACTCATCCAACGTTTAATCGCTACCAAAGCGAAACCGAGATGATGCGTTACATCAAGCGTCTCGAAAACAAAGATTTAGCCTTAAACCACTCAATGATCTCGTTAGGTTCATGCACCATGAAACTCAACGCCGCAGTGGAAATGCTACCAGTAAGCTGGCCAGAATTTGCTAACATGCACCCATTCTGCCCGCTAGATCAGGCACAAGGTTATACCCAGTTAATTAACGAACTGTCTGAGTTTTTAGTTAAAATCACCGGTTACGATGCGGTGTGTATTCAGCCAAACTCTGGTGCACAAGGCGAGTACGCTGGCTTATTAGCGATTAAGAAATACCACGAGTCTCGCGGCGACGCGCACCGTAACATTTGCTTAATTCCACAATCGGCTCACGGCACCAACCCAGCATCGGCACAACTTGCTGGTATGAAGGTAGTGGTTACTGCTTGCGACAAGCAAGGTAACGTTGATTTAGAAGACTTACGCACTAAAGCTGCGGAGCTTGCAGACAGCCTATCGTGCATCATGATCACGTACCCATCGACTCACGGTGTGTACGAAGAATCAATCCGCGAAGTATGTGAAATCGTCCATCAATATGGCGGTCAAGTTTACCTAGACGGCGCAAACATGAACGCACAGGTTGGTTTAACATCACCAGGCTTTATCGGCGCAGACGTATCGCACCTTAACTTACACAAAACCTTTGCTATCCCGCACGGCGGTGGTGGTCCTGGTATGGGCCCAATTGGTGTTAAAGCACACCTTGCGCCATTTGTAGCAGGCCACGTAGTGATTAAGCCAGGCCGCGAAAGCGACCATAATGGCGCCGTATCTGCTGCACCTTATGGCAGCGCCAGCATTTTGCCAATCAGCTGGATGTACATTAAGTTGTTGGGCACTAAAGGGGTTAAGCAATCAACCCAAACGGCGCTTTTAAACGCTAACTACATCATGAAAAAGCTACTGCCTCATTACCCAGTATTATTTACTGGCCGTAACGACCGTGTTGCCCATGAATGTATTATCGATTTACGCCCATTAAAAGAAACCTCTGGCGTGACCGAAATGGATATCGCTAAGCGTCTAAACGACTATGGTTTCCATTCACCAACCATGAGCTTCCCGGTAGCGGGAACCTTGATGATTGAGCCAACTGAATCAGAGTCTAAGGTTGAGCTAGACCGTTTCATCGAAGCGATGATTTCTATTCGCGGTGAAATTACCAAGGTAGAAGCAGGCGAGTGGCCAGTGGACAATAACCCGCTGCATAATGCACCTCACACCCTAGCGGATATTATGGACCCAGAGTTCGATTCACGTCCGTACAGTCGTGAAGTGGCCGTGTTCCCAACGGCAGCGGTTAAGGCGAATAAGTTCTGGCCAACGGTTAACCGTATTGATGATGTTTATGGGGATCGCAATTTGATGTGTAGTTGCGTACCACTATCAGACTACGAATAATTACTGCTTAGTCTCGCTATTACGGCGTTGAACCTCGGCTCCAGTGCTCATTGACACCAGTCAACTCCGCGCTAGAGCCTTCGGTTCGCCTTGTACTAGCTTCGCCAGCGACGCAATTATGATAGTAGTAGGCTTCGTTTGAAGTTTTAGAATTTAAAAGCGACCGGAAGGTCGCTTTTTTATGTCTGTCATTCCGGCAATGCTTTTGAGCCGGAATCCAGGTGTTGGCCTATGTATTTAGTGTCATACAGTTTATTTAACTATAGTTAACAGCTACTACGATACTTGAGATAAACACTAAAACCTATAAATTGAAAAGCATTAAAACCTATAAATGGTATGACATTAAAACCTATAAATGATACAACAGTAAAACCTATAAACCAAAAGCGTTAAAACCTATAAAAGGCATGGCGACAAAACCTTGGTTTAATAAACATCTTGTGTAGTTATTAGGAACTCAAATGAATGATGTGTCACAAAAATTAGCGGATTCTCTCGCGCAATTAAAGACGCTCCAAGAGTCTGGTTTCGTTGCGATACAATCGAATCAATTAAGCCGGGTGCATCGTGAGCGTTTAATTAAGTATGGCTTTATTCGGGAAGTCATCCGAGGTTGGTATATTCCTGCAATGCCTGATGAAAAACCAGGTGACAGCACGTCTTGGTATACTTCTTTTTGGGACTTCTGCGGAGCCTATTTGTCAGCGCGATTCGATCAATCTTGGTGCTTATCACCTGAGCAGTCGATAAATCTACATATTGGTGACAGGACCGTTTGTCAGCAGCTACTTGTGCGTTCTCCAAAGGGAAATAATAAGCCTACCGCCTTCTTGCATAACACTTCTATTTTTGATGTCAGACTAAATTTGCCTGATGTAAAACATATTGAAAGTCTTGATGGGCTTAATGTGTATAGTTTACCCGCAGCGTTAGTGTATTGTTCTGCGAGCCAGTTTGTTAATGCACCTGTTCAAATGCGCACGGCCTTATCAATGGTGACTGATGCATCTGATGTGTTATCCATTTTGCTGGCGGGTAATCACAGTGTTATTGCAGGCAGGTTAGTGGGGGCTTTTAGAAACATTGGCCGCGATCTTATTGCAAGCAACATACTTAAAGGCATGATCGCCGCCGACTTAGTCGTGCAAGAAGAAGACCCCTTTAAAGAAAAGGTGCAGATAAGCTTCGGTCGCCGTGATGTCTCGCCTTATGTTAATCGAATACGACTGATGTGGGCACAGATGCGCGATGACGTTATAGCCCATTTTCCTCAGCCAAGTCACCAGACAATGACTATCGACAATTATATGGCCGAAGTGGAAGATAAATATGTCACAGACGCCTATCACTCATTATCCATCGAAGGCTATCGTGTCACTCATGAGCTTATAGAACTTGTTCGGTTTGGCCATTGGCAGACTGAAGACTCTGTCGATAGTAAAAAACACCTAGATGCAATGGCCGCTAAAGGTTACTGGGATGCATTTCAAGAAGTGAAAAAAGCCGTTCGGGTGGTGTTAGAGGACAATAATTCGGGTGATGTGTTAGAGCACTCACACAGTGATTGGTATTTGGCTTTATTCAGCCCAAGCGTTGCAGCAGGTATTGTTAAGCAATCGGACCTAGCGGGTTATCGAACGGGGCCAGTTTATATTCGTCAGTCTATGCATACGCCTCCTAGCCGAGATGCTGTTAGGGATATGATGCCGACATTGTTTGAATTATTGGCAGCAGAGGATAATGCGGCAGTAAGGGTTGTGCTGGGGCACTTTATCTTTGTGTATATTCATCCATATTTTGATGGTAACGGCAGAATGGGGAGGTTCGTTATGAATTTGATGATGGCCTCAGGTAGTTACCCTTGGACGGTTGTGCCGGTCGAACGACGCACTGAATATATGCAGGCATTGGAAGAAGCCAGCGTCAAACAGAATGTTGTGCCTTTTACTCAGTTTCTGGCTTCACTAATGTAAAAGTGAAGGGGTAACAATGGCTGGCATTGTTAATGTCTAATCGCTAAGTACTTTAGACTCGGAATAGAAAGTTAAGTTGAATTTTTATGGAGAAGGATAAAATGATATTAGGGAATGATGTTGGTAACACGTTTATGGCAGTTTTTTTAAGGTTTAGGGACCAGTTTTTAATTAGTAAAAAAGGCTTTCATCTAGGCTTGTTGCTTTTGCTTTCTGCGCCTACTTACGCCGATGACCTTCTTGAAAGAACAAATAGTAATTTGGATTATTTAAGACAACAGGTGATTAATCAACCCGAAAAAGGACTTATTGACATTCCTGCTTCTGAACGAGTTATTGGTGAGTTGAGCCAAGTTTTGGATGGCTATGAGCTTGAGCTACATGACCAAATATTACTTCGTACTGTCCGTGCTTTAAGTTTAAAAAACATCAATATGCTGAGGTTAAATTCGCTACAAAAAGTCGATCTTGCTCAAGCTGAATTAGCGATAGCTGATATCGATTTTGTTAGCAAGAAGAGCGACTCGGTGGATTTGCTTTATGCTGCTGGTCATATTTCGATGCATTTACTTGATTATCCGGTTCAAGCATATCAGTACTGGCAGCAATGTGCAGAATCGGGACATGCCGGTTGCATGAATATTTTAGCAGCCCATCGATTTACCGGAGAAAATGGCTTAGCAGTGGATGTCGAACAGTCTATTTATTGGCATCAACAAGTGTATAAAACGGGTACAGAATATATTTGTGCTGGGGTATTTTCAGCTATTGCTCTAGGAGAACTCGCCCATTTTTATTCAGAGCTAGATACTGGAGGTAATTGGACACAATGGCTTGAGAAAAGAGACTTGTTACTTGACGATCTAATTAACAAAGGCCACGATGAAAATATTTGCCAGTTAGGTGTTCACTACGCGAGAGACTTCGTATTGCAACATCGCTTATCTGAAGACAATATCGCAACACTCGATTTAGCTATTAAGTTAATGGCCGAGGATAGCGAAAAGCAAGTGTTGGAGGTTATTAAGCAGGACAAAGAACTATCAACCGTTATTCCTTATTTATCATCGATAGAATATCCTGAAGAGCAATGCTCGTTAACTCTGAGTTTACTTTTATATGCTAAGTATGACGGTCAGCAAAAAGCTGTCCAAGATTTGACTGACTATATGACAAGTTTAAGCATGGAATACTGTGCTTGGGAGTTTGCATTAATAGAAAGGATGCAAACTTCAGGCCGTTGGCATTGATTGTTATAAGTTTTTGGGGGGGAATTACTCGGTCAGACTCAGCCCTCACTTATTACTGAAGTCTCACTGGCTAGCAGGAATTAAGATGCTAAAGTCGTTAACCAAGGAGCCGCAAGCATGCTATTAAATTCGTGGAGACCCCTCAGACTCTAACCCCCATTTATTCAAAATGGCTGGCTTGATTTTAATTCTTAGCATAAGCTGCTTGGTTTTAGCAGGTATACTTTTAGCATTACCACATCTGCGACTTTGAACTGATTGTGATTCGGAAGTTGGCAGCGACAAAGAGTGTGCCAAACTAAAAGGCGAACTAAAAGACGAATGGACTTTAAATGAAGTCGCTCATCCCCCCCCAAGCAGCATATTCAAATTGGAACAAATAATGAAAATAGTTAAATTACTCCCTCTAGTATTACTCGTTTTTCTCGCTGGGTGCGAATTAATAGGACCTTCAGTAAGAGTATCTGGACCTAAAGTTATCGTTGATGACAGCTCAAATAGCAATGGAACCCATTGTCCTCCTGGCCAAGCCAAAAAAGGCAAGTGCTAAAATATCAAGTTGTAGTATAGCCGCAGCAAGGTGCACGAACTGGCTATCTTCAGCTCGTGTGTAAAGCATTATTAAATTCGTGGGAGATCCCTCAAACTCTACCCCACTTATTTCATTGACCTCTGTCTATGATGTCATTCATACGAAAAACAGATAGACTAGCGCGCTTCAAATTAAATTAAATGAAAGGATTTCAATTAATGCATAAGCTAATACTTTTAATCGGTCTGGCGCTGCTGACATCATGTGCTTCGAACACAAGTATCGTTGCCAATCAATCTACATCCCACAGCAATCCCATCTGCCTGATATCAGGAGTGCCTTCATCAGATATAAAATACACCGTTATTACTCAGTTAAAGTATGCAAAAAATGGGTATGGAAATATTAATAGCGTCCTGCCAATAATAGTGAAACAAGCACAATCCTTAGGTGCTGATGCAATCATTGACTACAACGGTGGCCATCGTTTCGGTTTCTGGCCATGGCAATTTATCAGACCTGTTGTGCGTGGCACGGCTGTGACATGGGATTCACCAAATGATATTGACTGTAAAGCATTAGGTGGCACATTCGATACTCAATTGAAAAGTTCTCTTACCACTGACGTATAAAGAGAAGTGGGAGCTGAGTCTGAGGGATCCCCACTGATTTAATATCATGCTTGTGGATCTTTGATTAAACCTTGATAAATGGGGTCCAACTCAGCCCCCATTTATTGCCGAATAACCCGAAACACAGCCCAGACAACATTCACACAAACCGCCTCCGAAACTCCTTCGGCGTTAAGCCAATTATCTTCACAAACGCTTTACGACACGCGCTCACGTCTTCATAACCCACGTCATAAGCAATCACTTTAAAGGTTTTCTTGGTTGATTCTAATAACTCACACGCTTTTTGGATTCTAAGGCGCTGTAGGTATTCATTCGTGTTAAACCCTGTTGCTTGTATAAAGTGGCGTGCAAAAGTCCGTTCCGATAGATGACTCTTTTCTGCCAGCGATGCCACGGTTAGGCGCGTATGAAACTTCGCTTGTATGTGTGTTTGAATTTTATGTATTACGTCGTCACCATGATCGAATCTTGGGTTGAAGCTTTGGTAGTAACGCTGCTCTCGCGGTGCGGTGTCGATAATTAAGTGCTTGCCTAATTGGCGCATGATCGCGGGGTTAAAAAACTGCGCTACCAGCTCTAGGCCTAAGTCCATCCAAGACATTAAGCCACCCGCGGTAATTAGATCGCCGTCGTTGATAATGATTTTTTCGCTGTTTATGTTGACTTCGGAGTAGAGCGTTTCGAGTTGTGCCGCCAGTCCCCAGTGGGTTGTTGCTGGGCGGTTATTGAGTAATCCGGTTTCCGCTAAAATGAAGGTGCCTGCACACACCGCGCAAATTACTGCGCCTTGCTTATGTTGTTTTATTATCCATTGGCTGAGCACGGTTTCGGGCGCAAGAAAGTATTCGTCGACGATGTTGGGCGGCAAGATGACGATGTTGTTTTTGCGTTTTTGGGCGGCTAATTTTGCGACGTCGGTTATTTCTACTTCGAAGCGGGCTGCGAGCGCGTGCTCTTCTGCGAAGCGGTTGGCGAGCAAAAACATTTCATACAGGCCCAGCGTTGCAGTTTGCATTGCGCCTGGGTAGTTAATTATTTGTATTTTCATCTCTCTGGTTGTCATTTTTAGCTCTTTCTTGAACTTGTCTGTTTTTGCCTGTTTTATGCCCGTTTTGACTTTAGTGTATTGCGTGATGATTAGCAATAATAGCGTCACGGTAATAAACCGATCTCTTTAAAATATAAGTAAGGCAAAATTATGAACACTGAAAATACGACAGCCCTATTATTAATCGATTTTCAAAACGATTATTTCCCAACGTATAGCGGTGCTAAAAATCCGTTAGTCGGTACTGAAGCAGCAGCCGAGCAAGGTGCGAAGTTGTTGGCAGCATTTCGCCAGCTAGGTTTGCCGGTTGTGCATGTGCGTCATGAATTTCCGACTGATGAAGCGCCGTTCTTTTTGCCAGGTTCTGATGGCGCTCAGATTCATTCATCGGTTGCTGCACAAGCTGGTGAAGCGATTATATTGAAGCATCAGATCAATAGTTTTCGTGATACCGATCTGAAAAAAGTATTGGATGATGCGGGCATTACAAAATTGGTGATCGTTGGTGCTATGACGCACATGTGCATCGATGCAGTAACCCGTGCAGCGGAAGATTTTGGTTATGAGTGCGCGGTAGCTCATGATGCGTGCGCAACGTTGGATTTAGAATTTAACGGGATGACGGTGCCAGCAGCCCAGGTTCATGCCGCGTTTATGTCGGCGTTGAGTTTTGCTTATGCCAAGGTGGCAAGTGCTGATGATGTGATTGCGGAGTTGTGATAAGTGGGGATTCGTCAGCCACTTATTGTGACCCCACTTATTGAAAACCAAGGGTGGATTTGCCAACGAGAACAGTTTACTTAAGCTGCTCTATGCGGGTATATTGAAGGCCTCCGAGCGCTGGACTCCCCCGTACAGAATTGGAATTTGACGCTATCGCAGTTATCAATCCACTTCGAAGGCCGTTTGGATGAATATATCGATCTGTGAAACTAACCTGTCACAGAATCATGAATACCCTCCCAGTGACACGCCGTGGATACATCCTTGTAGGCTCTTCTAAAACAACCATGTTTTAGAAGGTCACTGGTGCAACAATGCCAGTTCTGGTGTAACAGTTGAAAGTGGAATTATGTTATTTTCCAGCCAGCTCTGCCGCTTCCTCAATCCACTTGGCTAAGTCTTCTTTATTAGAATATTTATAAGCTTTAAAGCCATTAGCTTCGATTTTTGCAGGTATAGCACCAGGGGCTCCTTCTTCATCATTCGAATCTTTTAAATGATGAATTTGTACTGCCACAAGACCGTTCCCTTTCGCAAGAGATTGATCTATTTCATAATTGATATAATCACGATTCACCGTACCATAAGTAACACAAACTACAGTTACTGAGGTATTTTTTAATCCCTCATCAATCAAAGCTTTAATTGCCTTGTCACTTTTCTTTTTAGACTCCTCCCAAAGAGAAGCATCTTGAAAGCCTGCAGCTGCTGTACCTGTAATGTTAGGCATACTTCTGATCTGATTAACTTTCCAAACATGCTTATAGTGGAAACTGAAAAAAACTCGTCTAGCCATTTCTTACTCCTTAGACATTAGGTCTATTATATTTACTATTTTTGAGATCAACTGATCAGGCTTCTCAATACTAGTCCCTAGAAGAGATATGCCAGTCCTTACTTTGACTCGGGGTGAGTAAGCTACGTGAAGGCTTTCAATCCACCTCGGATTAGCTTCGCCAACAACGCAATTATGATCACGCAAAAAGCGAACCAATTGGTTCACTTTTTTCATGACTTATAGTTATTCCACGATGGCGTTCCATTAGCAAAGTGCTTAAGATTACTCCAGCTGTGGCCACGTTCTTCGACGTAATAGTTCATAGAATTGTTCTGGAGGTACTTGGTTACTAGCGGATAAAGACCAAGATATTCTTGTCCTTCGAAACTTTGATTGTCTGAATCCAGCAGTGGGAGAATAGCGACTTGGTTAGGTTTGTGTCCATCAAAGAAGCCTAGCTCCCATGGCATCCATTTCGAGTTAGTCGAATTGTCGGTGGCGATATACATCATAGAACTAGAGGATTTCATTCGTGCCCGGAGGACTGCTGCAGTCTCCTTGTCCACCGAATTGCGATTTAGTTGGCGATCGACAACCCAATCAACATAGACACGCAAACTGTAATGGTCTAATGAAACTGTAGAGATTTATAGCTTAAAATAAGCAAAATCTTAAAGGTATTTATCATGATTAGAAAAACGAAAATCACTGTCAGCCCTCTTCAAAAATTAGAATATGCCAAGCTGATGGTCGAACAGGGTTACACGAACAAGCAAATTGAAGATATGTCAGGTGCGGGTAAATCTGCTGTGTCTCGATGGAAAGTGCAGTACCAAGCTGAATTAGCCGGTAAAACACCAGAAAATACCAAAGCATTAACTGAAGACCAACGAAGAATTCAACTCCTAGAAGCCCAACTAAAACAAGCAATGAGGGATAATGATATCTTAAAAAAGGCTGCAGCTTTCTTCATTCGAGACAATCAAAACTTAAAATGATGCGCGAAGTAAAGAAAGCAAACCCAGGCTTTAGAATGAGTGAGTTGTGCCGCGTATTCGAGATCAGTTGCAGTAGTTTTTATTACAAACCGATACCACAAAGTGTTGAAAAACAGACTCTGATACAATTTGTAGAGCAAGCCTTCTCTGATTCAAATGCGACGTATGGCAAACGTCGAATACAGGCCGACTTATTAGATTTAGAGTGTAAAGTCGGGGTTTACGCCATTGCTACAGTAATGAAAAATTTGGGATTAAAAGCGATTAGGCCAAAGAAAAAGCATTACTATCCTAACACTGGTGACGAACATGTTTACGCACCCAATTTGCTTAAACGGCAGTTTAACCCTACGACTTATAACACTCATTGGGTGGGTGACATTACCTACATAAAATCACATCAAGGATGGAGTTATTTAGCCTGTGTACTTGATTTAGGAACGAAAGAAATCGTTGGGTATGCCTTATCAAGCCAACCCAATACCGCGTTAGCGACAGCGGCATTAAATAACGCGATACAACGTCAGAGGCCAAATACACAGGAGTTGATGTTTCACTCAGACCAGGGTTGCCAGTACTCTGCTAACGTGTTCAGAGAAAAGCTAAAGCACTTAAGCATTAAACAAAGTATGAGTCGTAGAGGAAATTGTTGGGATAATGCCGTGATGGAACGATTCTTTAGGAGTTTAAAGACTGAAAGATTGAACCATTTAGCCTTTATCAATCACAGTTCTGTAGTCAGTGTGGTTGAGCAATATATCCAGTTCTACAATTACAAACGCAGACATTCAGCAATAGATTATAAGACGCCACATCAAAAATATAATGAGTTAAAAAAAGCGGCTTAAAATCTCTCCAGAAATACTTGACCATTACAAACCTTGCTTTTGCAATAGAGTCATTACCCCCAATACAAGGTCTGAATCATCAATCGAGTGAGAAAGAAATATATCGAACTTTTCATGTTGCTTATAATTCTCCATCCCTTCCCTTAGAACAGTTTGAGCAGTACGAGAGCCGCGCGCCCCTGCGGCAGCTGCACGTGCTTCGCTTTTGGTAAAAAATGCCAATTAGATTCTCCTATTTAAGTTATTGATTGATAGCGTTTTCAATCCAAGTCGACAAATTATTTTTGATGTCGTTATACGCATTATTAGTGCTGGGTTCATATACGAGCGGCACAATGACTTTATCACCTCGCTTAAAGGTGAATTGGGCGAAAGGATTTGCTCCCTTTGTTCCAAAGCCGTGACGTGGACAATTCAGTCGATGTATATGAACACCTACCACGGCCTTTCCCTGCTGCCAAGCTCTCTGGATCTCGTAGTTGACCCATGGACGGTTAGCTGTATGACTGCCGATCAGTACTACTAGGCAGGATTTACCATTTAGATTCTGGTCGATCCAATTCTTCACTCCCTGCTCTGTGCGCTTAATTTGTTCCCAAGTATTAGGACTGACTGGTTCGTCACCCTCCAGCAACCCCATATTGCGGATCTGCTGTATTCGCATAACATCGTTATCAAAGTGAAAGCTGTAAAAGACTTTACGTTTCATATCTAACCCCCAAGTTTTTTTAAAACGAATAGAACTTTCTCCTCGACCTTTGTCCGGTCAAGTGAGAGATCTGCAAGTTGGGCTACTTCAGTTTCCAACCAAGGGTACTGAGCAAAATGCTTACTCGGCTCACTCAGCATCTCGTCTGCCAGCTCCTTGGCCATGTAGCCAGTGATACCAAGTGGAAGTACAGCAACCCCTGTATCCTGAGCAATTTGGAATTCTTTGCGCACTCCGCCAGCATTGACGATGTGTCCATCATTGAGCTTGTTACCAAAGAGAAACAGAGATATACCAGAAAGGCCAATCATGCGGTGCCGATACTCATTCCACAACTCGGCCAGTTCTTTACCGTTTGATGGATGTTGTGGGAATGGCCGCATGATAAGTTGATCCTCGGAGTATTTATCAGGCTTGGCGTAGATGGCATCGAGAGCACCATTGATGACTGCGCTGCCAATGCCCCATCCGAAACCATTGACAACTCGATAGCCAGCTTTTATTAAGGACGCAGAGAGTGTGTGTACAAAGCTTAACGCCTCCTGCTTGTCCCAAGCACCATACTCTTCTGCACTACCGGATATAAAGATGGTCTTCTTGCGGAAGCGGCTCTCGATCTCCTTCAAGATGATCGGAATATCTTCGTAGTCATTGACGAGTACCGCCTGGATGCCAAACCTTAGTAGGTCGCGAATATGGTGCTCTTGCCGGCGCTGCCGATACATTGCGCTGGCTTCATCTTCCTTCCCTTGCTGCATAGCAGGCTCCTTGCGAAGAAAGCAGTAGTGAGTGCGTCTATGCATGTCTGGCACATGTAATCGACTCAGTATGTAATCAAGATTTGGATCCGTGAAACTGAAGCCAATAAAGAGGAATGTTTTGGAAATCAGATCTCCACTCAGTGCGGTTATAAATCCTTCGTGGGTCTTGTAGTACTGTTCATATTGTGCTTTGTAGAGCACCGCGGCACCTGGCGAATCCACGTCGCCGTGCATTTTGTAAACGACAGCATCTCGTTTAGGGCGGGTCATAATAAGATCGTCAGTTTTACGCTTGATATCTGCGACACGATAATTCTCTTTGAGACTATCCTCAATGAGAGTGTCATAGTTGGTTGTCCAATACGTTCTGATGGGAAGGCGTGCGAGAATTCTATGGGCTTCGGAGGGTTCTGCTTGTTCCGAAAACTCTTCTAAGATTTTTCGAGCTAGACCAGTTGCACTGTTCTTCTTGTTGACATGGTATTGAGCAACCGAAATCAGATCGTGCTCTACCTCAACAGATAGCCCCAACTCTTCTGCGATCTCACGTAGTAACTCGCTCCAATTAACGAAGCCGCAGGTCCTAGATAGGCCCGCACCAGCAAAAACGGCAGCCGCGCCTTCTTCAAGATCTTTAACATACGTCTTTATAAACGCCTCAATTTCTGGAGAAAATTGAATACTCATAACTTTATTATTTCCCTATAA
Source organism: Shewanella sp. Arc9-LZ (assembly GCF_010092445.1). Classification (NCBI taxonomy): domain Bacteria; kingdom Pseudomonadati; phylum Pseudomonadota; class Gammaproteobacteria; order Alteromonadales; family Shewanellaceae; genus Shewanella; species Shewanella sp. Arc9-LZ. The sequence goes on from NZ_CP048031.1 coordinate 892,586, forward strand.
AATTAGTTGGTTGATATAAAAATAAATTTTTTATCAACGATTTATAAAAATTTCGAAATAACTTTTATTAGCCTTGATAGATGCGAGCAGGTTAGACTTTTTCATCTTTCCTCATCATTTCCCTACCTCACTCTTACTCAAACAACGCTGTGCCACTTGATACACAATCGCGTCGACTTGTTGTTGGCTGAGTGTTTGAGTGCGGACGGCTGGTATGGTTTTGACCAGCTGTTTGTGATTTAAGATGGGGAACGGTGGCCTAGTTTGGCTGGTGACATACCAGCCGGGGAATACCAGTACTGGGCTGGAGAAGACCTGTTGGCCGGTAGCTTTGGTGAGCCACTGGCTGACCCACGTTGCTTGTCGAGTTGCTTGTTCTATTGGCTTGGTTTCAGTCCACGATGGAAAGCATAAGCGGCCGTCTTTATAAAATAGTTGGTAGTCTTTACCTTGGGTTGCGCTAGTCGATTTACTGTCGCGTTTGCGCTTGTGGCGGCCTTTGGTTTCGATGGCGAATACGCCATTTTTACCTATGGCTAAATGGTCAATGTTAAAGCCGTCGGCTTGTATGTCGTGAAACACTTGATAGCCCAAAGCTTGTAAGCCGATTAGCTCATTGGCAGTGGCAATTTCTGCGGTGTGGCCTAGGCGTAATTTGGTGAGTTTGGAAAAGTTTTTCCACGTTTTATAACCACAATAAGATAATCCGATCATTGAGGTTATGGCAAACATCCAAGGGAATTTGCCGACGGTAATGTGTGCTTGAATGCTGTTAACGGCAAATGGCAGACACACAACCAATACGCCCATTAGCATACTGGCGATTAAATTGATTTGGAGGTCTTGTATCTCTTGCTGTAAGCCAAAAGCGGGAATTCGTTGAAGTTGGTCGCGATCGACGGGTAATTTAACAGTTCTGTCGCGATGTTTGAGCAATACAAACATCACCCCAAGGGTGACAAACATACTAGAAAGAAGAATGCCTACTGATAATAAACTGGAGATGAAGCTTGTCATTGTCGTCCTTGCGCGTGGTGTGACCTAAGTAATTGGTCGCAATTCTAAATCCATGAATCTGCTGGATTAATATACTCCGAGTTTGGCAATATTGTAAGTGGAAATTTTCATCAATCGTTATGCGTCGCACTTGGCGAAATGGGCTGTTGCAGTAGTCAAAAATATCATTGCAGAATAATGACTTGTATCAGTGTGTATCTTAATGGGTAGCCGTAAAGGAGGCGCAGAGTCTGCTTCGTTAGTGAGTTAGCGCCACTGTGACCAATTTACCCTAACGTTTACCTGAGTGTGACACATAAAAAGGCCTGCTTATTTTAAGCAGGCCTTTTGGGTTTAGTTTTCGCTGTTAGTCATGTTCACTTCAAAAACATCGCTTAAGCTAGTCACTATTTGGGTAAGTCACTTTCTACACAAGCAGTTTACAAAATCAGTCTATAAATCTGTTTATAAAAGCAGTTATAAAAGCAGGCTATAAAATCAGACTATAAAATCGGTCTTAGAACTGGTTCATTGTGTTGTCTTTACCAGACGCTTTAAGCGCTTGGTCACCAGAGAAGTACTCTTTATGTGCATCACCCATATCTGAACCAGCCATGTTTTGATGTTTAACACAGGCGATACCTTGACGGATTTCCTTACGTTGAACATTGGCAACATAACCCAACATGCCTTGGTCACCGAAGTATTCTTTAGCCAAGTTATCGGTAGATAATGCTGCTGTATGGTAAGTCGGTAGTGTAATAAGGTGATGGAAAATACCTGCTTCACGGGCCGAGTCAGATTGGAAAGTACGAATCTTTTCATCAGCTTGGATTGCAAGCTCAGTGCCATCGTAATCAACACTCATTAATTGAGGGCGGTCGTAAGCTGACACGTCTTGTCCTGCTTTTTGCATCGCATCAAATATTTGCTGACGGAAGTTAAGCGTCCAGTTAAACGATGGCGAGTTGTTATACACAAGCTTGGCATTAGGAACAACTTTACGGATTTCGTTAACCATGCCACCGATTTGAGATACATGAGGCTTTTCAGTTTCAATCCACAATAAATCAGCGCCATTTTGCAATGAGGTAATACAGTCAAGTACACAACGTTCTTCACCCGTACCAGCACGGAACTTAAATAAGCCATTTGGTAGACGAGCCGGTTTGACCAGTTTGCCACCTTGCTTGAATACCACATCACCATTTTCAAGTTTTGCAGCATCAACGGCTTCAACTTCAAGGAAGCTATTGTATAAATCGCCTAGATCGCCAGCTTCTTTAGTGACAGCAATTTTTTGAGTTAAGCCTGCACCTAATGAATCGGTACGCGCAACAATTACGCCGTCATCGATACCGAGTTCTAAAAATGCATAACGAACCGCATTAATTTTTGCTAAAAACTCAACATGTGGCACGGTGACTTTACCGTCTTGGTGGCCACACTGTTTTACGTCTGACACTTGGTTTTCTAATTGAATACAACAAGCACCGGCTTCAATCATTTGTTTTGCCATCAAGTAAGTGGCTTCTTCGTTACCAAAACCGGCATCAATGTCGGCAATAATAGGTACAACGTGGGTTTCGAAGTTTTCAATTTTGTGTTGAATAGCGGCTTTATCTGACTCTTTGGCACTATCTAATTCGCGGAAAAGACCACCTAGTTCACGAGCATCAGCTTGACGTAGAAAGGTGTATAACTCTTTAATCAACGCAGCAACAGAGGTTTTTTCATGCATAGATTGGTCAGGTAATGGACCAAACTCACTACGCAGTGCAGCGACCATCCAACCTGAAAGATATAAGTAACGACGCTTGGTGGTTAAAAGGTGTTTTTTAATCGAAATCATTTTTTGTTGGGCGATAAAACCATGCCAGCAACCTAAAGACTGAGTGTACTGCGATGAGTCCTTGTCGTAGTTGTCCATGTCTTCACGCATGATCTTGGCAGTGTACTTTGCGATGTCTAACCCAGTCTTAAAACGATTTTGTAGACGCATACGAGCGACTGACTCTGGATTGATGGCATTCCATGCACTACCTTCAGAATTAATCAAGGTGGCAGCTTCATCGATATTATTTTTGTAGTGAGTCATGTGTTTATTCCTTAACAAATAGATTAGCGGCAATTGATTACGTTGAAAATAATAGCTAGATTTGGTTAAATAAACCTAATTTATGCTTACTATCTTCGGTATTCACCATATGAATGTATCTCGTATTGACTTGAACCTCCTTGTTTATTTAGATGTTTTACTACGTGAAAGAAATGTTACTAAAGCGGCAGACCAGCTTGGGATCAGCCAGCCTGCAATGAGTAACGGCTTAAAACGCTTACGAAACTTGTTTGATGATCCCTTACTTATTCGCACGAGTCAGGGCATGACACCGACCGAACGTGCAAATGAATTACAACCCATTATCAGTGAGCTGATTATTGGGCTGGAAAAAGCCGTACAACCGCGTGCCAATTTTGATCCACTGGAAAGTGATAAAGTCTTCCGTGTTATGGCAAGTGATTATGCTGAAGCGACGTTAATTCCACCGCTCATTGCTAAGCTTCGTACTCAAGCACCCAACATTATTTTAGATATCATGACCCCAAGTGATGTCAGTTTCCCTGATGTAGAACAAGGAAGAGTCGATATGGTGATCAACCGTTTTGACAGTATTCCGCAATCATTCCATCAAAAAATATTGTGGAGTGATGATTTTAGCTGCCTGATTAGTAAGGGTAATCCCGTTTTAAAGAAGTTTTCTTTAGACAGTTATTTAAAAGCTAAGCATGTGTGGGTGAGTAAAACAGGGATGGGTGTTGGGGTAGGGATGAACCCAGATGATGTTCAGCGTTTGGGCTGGGTAGATGAAGCATTAACGCGAATTGGTGTGAAACGCCAGATCACCGTTTTTACACGCCATTATCAAACCGCCTGTTTGTTGGCTGAGCAACAAGATTTGATCGCAACCATACCAAGTAAGATGGCACGTCATCACATCAATAATGAACGGGTGAGCATTGTTCCGCCGCCTTTTATTATTCAACCCATCGCCTTGACTATGGCCTGGAGCCCTTTGCTTCAGCATAATCCCGCGCATCAGTGGATGCGTCAACTTATCACTAAAACCGCAGAAGAGATAAATAGAGGGGATGTTTAACCTTATTGTTATTGTGATTTTTAGTTACGTATATGTTGCAAATTAACCAAGAAACACCATTTTGCCATATCTTTGGTGAATAGTGGTGATAGTAAGTATAAATTGGATAAATAAGATAGCTTTGATATAGAGTAAAGTATTACTGCGTATGAACAGTAAGCTGTTAACAGTGGAATGAGTTTGCGCGAGTTATTTATGGCTAATGTTTATGACTGATGGTTTGTGGCTAATGATTTAGGGCCAATGATTTAAGGCATATGATTTAGTACTGAGTTTACAGTCAACGCACAGGAATTAAGGTAGGGATATAAAATGACAGCACGTATTCAAGTAGGTGGATTACACATAGCGCAAGCATTGTGGCAATTGGTCGACAGTGACATTTGCCCAGGTACTGGCATTGATTCAGCAACCTTTTGGGCAAAATTTGAGGACATTATTAGCGAATTTTCGCCCATTAATGTGAAGCTGTTAGAAAAAAGACAACAACTACAACAGCAAATTGATCAATGGCATATTGACCATCCCACCAAAGATTTTGACCCTGCAAAATATAAAGCTTTTCTATTTGAAATAGGTTACCTGGTGCCTGAGGGTGAAGCTTTTCAAATTAGCACTGAAAATGTCGACCATGAAATTGCCGCGCAAGCGGGACCACAACTTGTAGTGCCGGTTAAAAATGCTCGCTTTGCGCTTAACGCTGCCAATGCTCGCTGGGGCAGCTTGTATGATGCGCTATATGGCACTGACGCGATATCTGAAGAAGGTGGCGCGGAGCTCACTAAACAATACAACCCGGTACGCGGCAACAAAGTTATCGCTTTTGCCAAACAACACTTAGATACCGCTTCGCCCTTAGCACAAGGCAGCCATGCCGATGTGACCCGTTATTACCTCGACGCGGGTGTGTTACGGGTGCAATTAACTGACGGCTCTACCACAACCTTAGCCCAAACCGATAAATGTGTGGGTTACCAAGGTAGTGCCGATGCACCAAGTGCTATTTTGTTAGTTAATAATGGTCTGCATATCGAAATTCAAATCGATCCAAGCAGTGTTATTGGTGGCAGTGATCGCGCTGGTGTTAAAGACTTACTGGTTGAAGCCGCTGTTACCACCATTATGGACTGTGAGGACTCTGTCGCCGCAGTGGATGCTGAAGACAAGGTTGAAATTTATCGTAATTGGTTAGGTTTGATGCAAGGTAATTTATCTGCTTCGCTGACTAAAAATGGCAAAGAGATTGTAAGAGAGCTCAATGACGATCGCGTCTATACCGCAGCTAATGTCAACCAGAGTACCAACCAGAGTGCAGAAGTAAAAACAGTCACTTTACCCGGCAGAAGTTTGCTATTTGTGCGTAATGTGGGTCACTTGATGACCATTGATGCTGTGCTGGATAAAAATGGCAACGAAGTGCCTGAAGGGATACTTGATGGCATGATCACTGTGCTTGCTGCGATGCACGACCTTAAAGGTAACAATAATGGTCGTAGTAATAGCCGCAAAGGTTCGGTGAATATTGTAAAACCTAAAATGCATGGTCCTGAAGAAGTGCAATTTACCTGTGATCTGTTTACTAAGATAGAAGATGCGCTCAAGCTTCCGCGTAATACTATTAAGGTAGGCATTATGGATGAAGAGCGCAGAACGACACTGAATTTAAAAGAGTGCATTAGGGCTGCGAAAGATCGCGTCGTGTTTATTAATACCGGCTTTCTTGACCGTACGGGTGATGAGTTGCATACCTCAATGCTAGCGGGCGCGTTTGTGCCTAAATCGGTGATGAAGCAGCAAAAGTGGATTAGTGCTTACGAAGATTGGAATGTCGATATTGGGCTTGAATGTGGCTTACAAGGTCGCGCTCAAATCGGTAAAGGCATGTGGCCAATGCCAGATGAAATGGCAGCGATGCTTGAGCAAAAAGTGGCTCATCCTAAAGCGGGCGCAAATACAGCGTGGGTGCCGTCGCCAAATGGTGCTGTGCTGCATTCTACTCATTATCACCAAATTAATGTGGCAGACGTTCAGCAACACATTAAGCAACGCCCACGTGCTAGCATTGACAGTTTGTTAACCATTCCTTTACTTGCTGAAGGGGTTACACTCACCAATGAGCAAATTGCTTTTGAACTAGAAAATAATGCCCAGGGTATTTTGGGCTATGTTGTGCGCTGGATTGATCAAGGTGTGGGTTGTTCAAAAGTGCCAGATATTAATAATGTCGGCTTGATGGAAGACAGAGCAACCTTGCGAATTTCATCGCAATATTTAACCAATTGGCTTGAGCATGGCATATGCAGTGAAGCACAAGTGATGGCCGCGTTGAAAAAAATGGCCGCTGTGGTCGATACTCAAAATGCAGGTGATCCGTTGTACACTAATATGGCGCCTCACTTTGACGGCATCGCCTTTAAAGCGGCATGCGATCTGATTTTTAAAGGCAAATCTCAACCATCTGGTTACACAGAGCCTTTGCTACATGCTTATCGAATTCAAGCTAAAGCAGGTTAATCTTTACCGTTAATACTGGCACTGAGTGACTAAATAACCTCAACTCGGGATAATAAACGCCTTTCAAGCAGTCCTTTGCCCTGCTAACTGCGTTGAATGAACTTGCAATAGGCTAGCTATTGAGGCGTTCATTCGCCTTGTTAGCAAAACAAATGACAAGTTTGAAATAGTTGAACAATAATACTTTGATATTAAGCATTTTGTTTCCATTTCTAATCCCGAGATCAGGTTATTTAGCTTATTTCAGTTAAGGAGATAGACCATGAATGTGCGCGATATTATGACCCCTAATCCGGTGTGTATTAGCCATGAGGCTAGCCTTAAAGATGCGCATCAATTAATGCAAAGCCGTAATGTGCGTCATTTACCGGTGCTCAGTGAATCAACAGGGCAGTTTATTGGCATGCTAACCCATAAAAAGATGATCGCTGTTGTATTAACCATGCTCAATAAATATGGCCAAGGGGCGTTAGATAGAAAGGAGCGCTTTACGCCTATTGCCGAGGTTATGGATACCCAAGTGCAGAAGCTCGGTTTGGACGAGCCGCTGACGGTTGTAGTGCAATATTTTATCGACAATAAACTGGGTTGTTTACCTGTGGTTGATGAACACAATAAGGTACTAGGAATTGTGACATCGTCAGATTTTGTCAAACTTTGCCAGCGCCTACTACTAACGCAAAAGTAACCATTGACTTAGTCTTTATGGTATTCGGATGAAGTGGGGCATTAATAAGTCCAGCCAGAGTATTTACCCTCTGACGGCCTAGAAAATTTAAATCAATGTAAAACAAAAAAAGCGACCTGAAGGTCGCTTTTTATTGGCTGAAAAATGCAGGGTTAGCGTTAACGACACAAATCACCAGTCGTTAAATCAATGATGATGTTTATTGTAATGACACCACAATTTCACGGAAAAATTCGATGGTTTCTTGTTTTGAATTCAGTTCATCAAGAAAGCCTAAATCGGCACTGTTTTTAACGATCACCACATTGTTTTTTTGGTTTACATAAATATATTGTCCGTATACACCGACACAGAAAAATTCACCTTGCTGTGCTTCTGGCGGTAACCAAATTTGATAGCCATATCCTAATTTTCCGACTTGCGGTTGTAGGTAATCTGCTTGCGGTGTAGTGGCGGCTTTTATCCAAGCGGCTGACACGATTTGTTTGCCATTAAATGCGCCATTATTGAGTAATAAGCGGCCAAAGCGGGCGTAGTCGCGGGTAGTAACATTTAAGCCGCCTAATGCAAATGCGCTACCTTGGGAGTCAGTAAGCCAGTAGGCATCACTTTCCATACCGATGGTGTTCCAAATGTTTTGCTGTAAAAGTTCGACTAATGATTTATTAGTTACTCGTCTTAGAATCATGCCAATAACGTGGGTGTCCATGCTGACATAATGAAATGCTTTGCCTGGGGCTGACTCATTAACCAGTTCACTGGTCATTTGATCTAACGAGCCGCCAATGGCCAGTACACGGCCCATTTTGTTAATGTCAGAATAAAAATCTAGATAGTCTTCGTTCCACTTAACCCCAGACGACATTTGCAATACGTGTTTTACTTTGACGTCGCCATAACCAGACTTGGCAAGCTCTGGCAAATAGAAGCCGACGGTTTTTTCAATATCAATGTTGCCAGCATCCACCTGCATGCCGAACAATATCGACACAAATGATTTGGCCATTGACCACGAGATACGTTTGTCATCACTTTTAGTGCCTAGAAAATATTGCTCGTAGGTTACTTTGTCATTTTTAAGCACCAGTAATGCGGTTGTTGCTCTGCGTTTAAGAAACGCTTCGGTATTAGTTGAGCTGTTTCGATAGGTAAACGATTCAGGCAAAGGCGTTAAGGCGACGTCGAACACATAAGGCTCGCCTTGTTTAACGATTTTTTTGTTAAAAAAGACATCCTTCATATTGGAGAAATTATTTACCACGAGGGATTCATCAAATAAGGTGACTACGCTGTATAAGCGATTAACGCTTTGCCAATTAAACGCAACAAGAACGATGACAATAATAAAGATGCTGAGTAAGGCAGCTTTGATGAACTTAAACAAAGTCGACATTGACGTTTCCAGGTAGATAAAATTGATGTAATGACAATAACCTATAGTCATCATCAACATAAATCAAATAGTTAACCTGCTTGTTATTGCCGACCTTGGACGTTATGCACCTTGTGTTGAAATACTCACAATATCCCCATGCGATAAAGCTGGTTTTATTCAAACATCGCCGTTAGATTTACCGCTTATATGTGGTCACTTTTGTGAATGCAAACACCGCGGTAGTGTTTATGTTTACTGTTATTCACCTTGCTGCCATTGGCTAATCTGTTATATCAGTTGTTTTAATTAACATTTATTTAACTGGGTGGTTACAGGTTTATCTATTGCTAAAGTAGGTAATAGTGATGCGCTACACATTACATCTAATGTATTGCATTGAAAAATATCATTAATTTTACATTTTTGGTTTATTTTAGCATTTCATTACTTTAGAGTATGCGCCGCTAGGAAAGCGCGTTAGCCCGACGGTAAGGTTAGGCTACATTTGAGTTAATGGATAAACCCCCTTTTTATGATTTATCCATTCTTTATATCTGCTTGAATCTCCTAGCGTAAAATAATCAAATAAAGGAATGATTGATGAAAAACGTTACTGCATTAGCACTAGTATTAGGTTTTGCTGCACTACCAGCTGTAGCTGCACAAGATGCACCATTTCAACACGAAGCGGGTTTGCAATACTCTGCTAATACTGAAGAGTTCGGTGATGGTCAATGGGATCTAAACTACCGTTTCTATTTCGATTCTGTGTCACAAGAAAAAGGCCCATATGCATTAAATGGCTTTTTAGCACAAGCTACCAATGTTGGCGCTAGCTATTCAATGATTGATGATGCTGACATTGATGTTTTCTCTGTTGATGGCACTTATGTTTTTGATTCAAAGTGGTTTGTTGGCGCTAAAGTAGAGCGTTTTGACGCTGGTGTTTTCGATACTGATATTTACCAACTTGATGTAGGTTATTACTTCAACGACAGCTCAAAAGTAGCGGCATTCTATGTTGATGGTAGTGATATTGACTCAAGCTATGGTCTTGAAGCTCGTAGCTTTATCGATCTTAAAAGCACTACTGGTATCGATTTAGGCGCTATGTGGACTCATACTGATGCTGACGATCTCTTTAATGTAAACGCTGACTGGTACGTGACTAAAGCATGGTCTGTGGGTTTAGGTTACGCAGACATCGGTTCTGATGATTTTTTCATTGCTAAAACAGCTTACTGGTTACGCATCTCTGACGCTTTTTCTGCAACATTTGAATTGTCTAAAGATCTTGATTCAGACGTAGACGGTTTCGGTGCTGCAATTGGTGTTGTTGGCCGTTTCTAAGCTAAAAGCTATCAAGAGTAGCTTATCTAAAGCTTATTGATATCGATCATTTACCCCAAAAAAAGGAGCCTTAACCAGGCTCCTTTTTTGTCTGTGTATCCATATTGTGTCTGTAATAGTGGCAAAATAATTCAGTTATAAATATCGTCTGAAACGTTACCGTGTAAATCACTGCATGCACTGCTCGACATTAACCGTTTTTAGTAGCCAACTTGGTGGCTAAAGCTTCTACTTACACACTTGGAATAAGACGTAATTATCTGATAGTCGTGTGCTTAGCGAAGGTTATTTGAGTGTTATAGATAAAAAAAAGCGAATCGATTGATTCGCTTTTGAATGTTAAAGATTCAAGTCCTGTTGTGTCTGTTGCGCTTCAGCTGTTAAGTGTTGCTGCGCTTGGTCACGAGGCTTAATCTTAACGGTCTAAGTTCATTACCTTAGTCCAGGCTGTAGTAAAGTCTTCGACAAACTTTTGCTTCGATGTATCAAACGCATACACTTCAGACACTGCACGAAGCTCCGAGTTTGAACCAAAGACTAAATCGACTGAGGTGGCAGTCCATTTTTTGTGACCTGACTGACGATCAAATCCTTCATAAATACCATCGGTTGACGATTTTTTCCAAACCGTAGACATATCAAGTAAATTGACGAAAAAGTCATTACTTAAGGTGCCCGGAGTGCTTGTGAGTACCCCATGTTTCAGACCTTTGTAATTAGCATCAAGTGCGCGTAACCCACCCACTAAAACGGTCATTTCTGGCACTGATAGGTCAAGTTGGTCTGCTTTATCAACTAACATGTCCACCGGCGACTTGTAGCTTTGCTCTGCGTCAAAGTAATTTCTAAAACCATCAGATGTTAGCTCAAGTAAACTAAAGGCATTGATATCGGTCATCGCTTGTGTGGCATCACCACGACCGGCATTAAATGGCACCGATATAGTAAAACCTGCATTTTTAGCGGCCTTTTCTATTGCAGCCGTGCCCCCTAGAACGATTAAGTCGGCCAGTGATACTTTGCTTTTACTAAACAAGCTGTCGTTGTAGTCCGCTTGAATCGCTTTTAGTGTTTTAATCACTTTAGCGGTTTCAGCCGGATTATTTACTGACCAGTCTTTTTGAGGTGCTAGTGCAATACGAGCACCGTTTGCACCACCGCGCATGTCTGAATGACGGTAACTTGCCGCAGATGCCCAAGCTACACGCACTAACTCTGACACGGTTAAGTCAGACTTTAGAATTTGTGCTTTAAGTGCTTGCACGCCATCGGCATCTATATTTGATTGTGTTTTATCATCTATAGGATCTTGCCAAATTAGACTTTCTTTAGGGACTTCTTTGCCTAAGAAATTACGTGATGGGCCCATATCTCTGTGCGTCAGTTTGTACCAAGCTTTAGCGAAAGCTAAGCGGTATTCTTCTGGATCGGCTAAAAAGCGTTCAGCAATTTTTCGATACTCAGGATCATACTTTAATGCTAAGTCAGCTGTTGTCATGACAGGAGCGTGAAACTTGCCTTTAACATGCGCATCAGGAACGGCTTTATGCAAAGACTCGTCTGTTGGGATCCATTGAATAGCGCCAGCAGGGCTATGAGTTTGTTTCCACTCAAAGGTAAGTAAATTGCTTAGATACAAAGAGGTCCATTGTGTTGGGGCTTGAGTCCAAGCACCTTCTAAACCACTGGTGATAGTGTCTTCTGAGTGGCCTTTACCGCATTTGTTTTTCCAGCCAAGGCCTTGCTCTTCGATACCCGCTGCAGCAGGTTCAGCACCTAAACAATCTTTAGACTTGTGTGCACCGTGCATTTTACCAAATGTGTGTCCACCCGCAATTAGGGCTAGGGTTTCTTCATCGTTCATCGCCATACGTTCAAAGGCCACACGAATATTTTTGGCTGAGCCCAATGGGTCTGGTACGCCTTTTGGGCCCTCTGGGTTTACGTATATTAAGCCCATGTGAGTGGCACCAAGCGGGCGCTGTAACTTGCCGCTGCTATCTTCACGGTCGCTAGCAAGCATTTCAACTTCTGGTCCCCAGTACACCATGTCTGGTTCCCAATCATCATTACGTCCACCGGCAAAACCGTAGGTTTTAAAGCCCATATTTTCAAGTGACACATTACCCGCTAACACTATCAAATCAGACCAAGAAATGGCTTCTCCATACTTCATTTTGATTGGCCAGAGTAAACGTCGTGCTTTGTCTAAACTCGCATTATCGGGCCAACTGTTGAGTGGTTCAAAACGTTGCTGGCCACCACCTGCGCCGCCGCGGCCATCAAGGGTGCGATAAGTACCTGCGCTGTGCCATGTCATGCGGATAAAAAAGGGACCATAGTTGCCATAGTCTGACGGCCACCAATCTTGAGATGTGGTCAGTAACGCATTAATGTCTAGTTTTACTTTATCAAGGTCAAGGCTGTTAAATGCCTTGGCGTAATCAAAGTTTTCGCCATAAGGATTAGAGCGCTTATCGTGATCTCGTAGCGCAGATAGATTGAGTTGATCAGGCCACCAAAATTGATTTGTTTTAGCCTGGTTTTCTAATGCTATCCCAGTTCCAACCGCTCCTTTGGGCTTAGTCATTTCTGACTTTTCGTGGTTGTTGGCGAAAGCTGAGCCGGATATAAGCAGCATGCTGACAAAACCCGCGAGTACTTTCTGATTAAATAATGGATGTTTCATTGTTAGCTTCCTTAAAGTTAACGCATCTCCGCTTCATGTGAAGATGTATGGTTACGCTAAAATACAAAACCTAATTAACCACTCAAGCTATTAACTATCTACTTGATGTACTCGAGGATTAAAATCAGGGCTTAAATGACTAAGCGAAAACAGAGTATAGGAAAGTATCTAAATGGTAGGTGCGAATAAAAACGATTGTTCTAATCTGAAAAGCTGATGCTAATGAAGAATAAAAATAAGAGGGAAGATCATAAATAAGTGGGGGGACACACTGATTATTTGCTGACTTATATCGCATTATATTTATTGGCAAGTAGTAGCAAATCAAAGCATTTATTATGCAATAGACCTGAATTCAAATAATATTTTTATGGTGACTTGAGCTGTATTTAACTAAGCTAGTAAAAATGACACGCTATTTTCTGGAGCGCTAATGAAGTATGTAGTGGCAATATTATGTTTAATTCAAAGCTCGTGGTTATTGGCTCAAGAGTATACGTTTGGGGTTGTGCCGCAATACGAGCCGCAAAAGTTGAATGCAATTTGGCAGCCTTTACTTGATCAGGTCAGTGAACAGACGGGGGTGACGATTAAGTTAGTCACTGTTGAGTCTATACCTGTATTTGAACAAGCCTTTGCTAATGGCGAGTATGATTTTGCTTACATGAACCCTTGGCACAGTGTCATCGCTAACGAGAAACAAGGTTATTTGCCGTTAATAAAAGATGCAGGGCGCCAGCTGCAAGGTGTGCTAGTAGTGAATAAAAACAGCGGCATAGACGATATTAGCCAGTTAGAAGGTGCCGAAATTGCTTTTCCGGCGCCTAATGCATTGGGGGCGTCATTATTAATGCGTGCTGATTTAGCGCAGTTGTATGGGCTAACAATAAAGCCGGTTTATGTGCAAACCCACTCTTCGGTTTATTTAAATGTGGCATTAAACTCTACTAAGGCTGGCGGTGGCGTGTTAGGCACGTTAAAACAGCAACCGCAAAACCTACAAGACAAGCTTAAAATTATTTATAAAACCCGTAAAATAAGCCGTCATCCTATTGTGGCTCATCCAAGAGTTGATCCTGCCATTCAGCAAAAAGTGCAACAAGCTATTTTAGATATAGGCCAAAGCGAAGAGCACAAGCACTTGCTTGCAGGTATTCCCATTATTAAACCCAGTATTGCGACTTTAGCTGAATATCAGCAATTAACTCAATGGGGGTTACGTTCATTTTATGTTGAAAATTAATGGCTGGCGTAGTTTACGGGCACAGAGTTTTATTGCCGTAATGGCGTTTGGTTTTTTACTTGCCTGTTTATTTATTTTTTATGCGCTACCAGAGCAAGCCCGTTGGGTTAATGATGGATTGTCTAAAACGGCACAGCGATCATTACAACAACTCTCAACCTCTGTCACAACGCCTTTGCTTACCCGCCAATACGCTGAGCTTTACGAGCAAATAGATAACCAATTAGACATTCAGCCTAATTGGAAGGCCATTAAAATAGTTGATACGGCAACCGGTAACCAATTGTATCCGCTTGATGTGTGGAACGGGGCAACCCAAAGCGGTGACATGCTGCTTAGCCAACAAATTATGTTTTTAGAAAAACCATTAGCAAGCATTACGCTAGTGGTTAACTTTACCAATGAAATTAATGAATCATCAAAGCTGCATTACACGCTGATATACATTCAATTTATGATTTTAGTTTTATTTTTTATGGCGCTAGCTTGGTTGGTCGATTATAGAATTACTAAACCATTACGCTCATTGGAATTTGCATTTGCACGGCTGGCAAAAGGTGATTTTGATTGTCATGTCGATAAGCACCAAAATAACGAAGTGGGCAGTGTGATTAATGCGTTTAATCACATGGCAACCGAGGTCGCGAGTAATCATCAAAAATTAAATACCCTGCGAATACAGGCTGAGTCGGCAAGTAAAGCAAAGTCAGATTTTATGGCCAGCATGAGCCACGAATTGCGTACGCCATTAAATGCTATTTTAGGATTAGCACAGTTATATGAATATGATGATCTTGCTAATAAAGTCCAAAAAGACAATGCCAAGGGCATATATCGGGCTGGTGAACATTTACTGTTATTAATAAATGATGTGCTTGATTTAACGGCGATTGAGTCAGGTAATATGCAGTTCAGTTTTGATTATGTGCCAATCAAGCATGTTGTTGAGGATTCAGTTGAGTTTGTAAGTGAACTTATCAATGCACAGTCGATGACGATTCATATCGAGGGATTTAATGAACTCGAAGGGCTGTGCTTTTATGTCGATGAGCGCCGCTTTAAACAGGTAATGTTAAATTTACTCTCTAATGCCATTAAATATAATAAACCCCATGGCGATATTTTTATTAGCTGCAGCGTATCGAGCAATAACCAATGCACAATTAGCGTAGCAGATACCGGTTATGGCTTTGCTGCTGATGACGTTTCGCGGTTGTTTAAGCCATTTGATCGCTTAGGTGCCGAAACCAGCAACATTAATGGCACGGGTATTGGATTGGTTATTACCCGAGAGTTAGTTGAGCGAATGCAAGGCGAGATAAGAGTACAAAGTGAACTAAACAAGGGTTCGTGTTTTAGTTTAATTTTTAATGCTTTTAAGCAAGCCGATGTATCCACTAAAACTGACATACTGGCTAAAACAGACTTTACAACTCAATCTGATATAGCAGACATCAACGAACAACTCGTTTCAGCAGAGACTTTTCCTATATTAGAAGTACTGGTTGCTGAAGATCAAGTGACTAATCAGCTAGTGTTAAAGCAACAATTAACCTTGCTTGGGGTACATTCAATGTTTGTGAGTAATGGCGAGCAAGCCTGGCAAACTCTGCAAGATAAACGTTTTGATATACTGTTAACCGATATTCAAATGCCAATTTTAGATGGTTTAGGCCTGGCGAAAAGGATTCGAGCAGATAACCGCTTTAAAGATTTAGCCATTGTTGCGATTACAGCTAACATTATTAAAGACAATATCGATGCTTGTTACGATGCCGGTATGAATGATTTTTTAACTAAACCGGTTGAGTTGGCTAAGCTTAAATCGCTTTTAATGGAGTACTCAACAACCATGGTTAATACTCATATTGACGGTAATAAAGTGTCAGAGGTTGAGACTGATTCATTCGATCAATTAGATATAGCATTGTTAAATGCGATGTTAGGTGATGATCCCACGGTGCATTGCATGGTGTTTAATGCCTTTTTACAAACGGCAGGTGAGCAAGTTAAGTTAATCAGTGCTTATGCGACTAGCGCAAACTACGCCGATTTATCGTTTCAAGCCCATGGCTTAAAATCGTCATCAAAATCGGTTTCGGCATTAACGTTAGCCGATATTTGTCAGCAAGTTGAAACACTTGCGGAGAGGCGTATTGTCAAGAATGAGTCTATCATCGAGCTTGAATTATGTTTCAATCAAGTTGTGACTCAGCTAAGTCGTTATTGTGAGAAACATGAAGAGTAGATAAAAATGGGATTTATTTGAATCCGCTCCTGACGAATCATCATAAAAAGAAAAACAAAAATAATAAAATAGATAAAATAGATAAAATTTTGAAAAGCATTCATGGCATTTAATAATCTAATTCATTGGTTCTTCACCGTTGAACCTAAACTAGAGGTGAGCTTTTTAGCTAGTAGTATTTTTTCCGTGGCGGCATTGGGCGTAAGCGGTTTTGCTCTAGAGGCTTCTGGAGGTGCAGTTACTGAATCTATGGTATCGTCGTTATCTAAAAAAACAGGTTTAAATATTACAAAAAGCTCTGTTAGAGCAGTTGGCAGAAGCACAATCATTGTAATGATTCTATCAAGTACAATGAAAATGCTAAGTGATAGTGATATGAAGTTAGCTAAAAAAGAGCTCTTACGTAGAGGTTTACTGAATGTTGAGGATCTTTAATTGATATTTTGGATAATAGCTTATTTATTTTCTTTATTTTTAGTTTGTGTTCATTCTATTTCTATAATAAAGAAATTAAAATTGAAACTGAAAATTAATTTTTTTGATAAATCTATTTTTTGCTTCACCTTGTGTTTGAATCTTTTTTCCATTTCAGTCTTTTCGATAATATCTTTAGATTTTCTGAATATTGGTTCTATATTCAAAGTTGCTATAGTCACCTTGAGTGGGATACCTCTATTCATGGTAATGTTGTTTGCAATGTCGCTTTCAGAAGAGCGGTAAGGGATAGGTTTTGGTACATAATATTTTGAAATATAAATTTATTTATTTTATGGTCTCATTGGTTTCGGCCAATGCTTATGCTAGTAACCTATCTACGATGACTTGCCAGATAACGGCGATTGCAGAGACTGAAATTATCAGTAATCAATCAAAGTACGGTCAAGATATTAAGTATGATTTTCAATTTGAACATAAAAACCAGATTATAAGTGCTACGGTTGGTGTGATTAGACCCGAACATAACTCCCTATTGCTAAATAAACCTGCAAAAGAAATCTCCAGATCTGAAGTTATGGAAAATGCTCATATCGAATACGGAATAATATGGGAAGAAGAGCTTTTCTACGATGTTAGGTTAATACATGCTCAAAATGGCTCTTGGAACCAAAATAATACCAAATTAACCTTTTGGACGGCAGAATTTCCAAGTGTACCCAATAGTCAGGCTTTAGTCGGTTTTTGGTCAATGGCGACCGATGAAGAATTATTCACTATTACATTACTAGTATCACCGTTGGCACTAAATTCTGATCAATATGCTCGATTACCCACTGACATAGCAATCGATATCGTCAATAAAACAATTGATCAATGTCAGATCGAATCACTTAAAGATGTAGGTTAATTTGTTTCGTTCCATTAAGGTTGTATTAACTTTTAACATACCTCATTATTAATCTATTTCTTCAGTAATCTGCTTAGATCCGCTTAAAATCTTTGTTTATCATGTTACTGAGTAACAATTGTCCTGCCTGGTTAACTCTAAACTCGCCATATCTTGCGTGTTCAAACTCTTCAGCTCGGCCTTCTTGAAAGAAAAAAGCGTTGCTGGCCAGTTTGACTCTGCCGTCACGAACGCGGTACTGGATCAGTCGCTGTGCTGGTGTTAGCGCGACACCGTTGTAGAGACTGTCAAATTGGGCAATACGATTTTGGTCGAGTGTGACAATAAAAAAGCCATCATGGTTATTTGACGTGTTTGATAGTTGATCGACTGACCGGCTAACTGTTCTCGCGATATCGTAATTTAACGCCATGTAATCACCTTGCATTAACGAGCGAGGGTCGACGGGAGCCAGTTCAAACAGGATGATTTCGCCATTAGCCAACAAGTGTTCTTGTTGATAAATCTTGTAGTTAATACCAGCAAGTATCAATACTGCCGCGATAATAGCCCAAAGCGACCGCTTACTGAGTTGGCGTGAGTTGAGCGCCGCCATAGTATTTAATTGCATTATGGTTGCTCCTTATTGTGTGCCGTTGTCGCGGTATTCATTGTCATTTCTGCTTCAGCTGTCTTGTTCGTATTTATGCTCATGGCAAATCTGAGCAGTAGTAGCACTATGCCGCTGGCCATTAACCACAGTGATTTATCAAACAAGTCGATGTGGAGTGAGTAATAATACATGCCGATAAAGGCGAGCAGGGCGCATACCGAAATGATGACTAATTTACGCTCGTTATAAAAATAGCCTAGCAGTAGCATTAGTAGTGCGGCGCTTAATCCGCTCATGACGATAGAAAGTAGGCCGATTAATATTGCTGCAAGAATCACCATCAACTTGTTGCGAGGACGCACTGTAACAAATTGATTGATATTAGAATTGCACTGGTTAAAAATGTGATTAATCAGCCATAGCGCAGATAATAGGCTGATTATGATAGCTAAGTAGTCACTGAGGCTAGAGCTTAATGCCATGAGTACGTTTGGCAGTTCCATGGTGTCGCTAATTTCTGACAACATTAAATTGGCGAGTAGTAAACTGATAGCAACGGCGTAACCTAGCATTCTGATGCGTTGATAATGTTGTGGCCATCGGTAAAGCTGAGTCCATATAACCACTAAACTCAGCACCAATAATGGCAATATGAGTAGCGATAAATGGTTAATCACTAAGATGGCTAATAAGCTGGGAACCATGGCTAATGCCGCGACAAATTGGTTGGCTTTGTGGGGGATGGCTATCCAGTGTATGGCAAACGTGACCACATAAATGACTGCGATGAGTGTTTCGTTGCTAGATTCTAGGCTTTCGAAGGTGCCAAAAAGCAGCATTGTTTGTCCACATAAACTAAACGCAAATACCATTTGTAGAATAAATTCTTGGCGATTCTCACCCAGTCGGTAATACGCTAAGCATCCTAGACTCAGTACGCCACCAAAGCCGATAAACGATTCTGTTATATCACTCGCAGATGACAGCCCCAGCATCACAAACGCTAATAAAAATAGCGCAGCAACCCAACCACCAAGCATTTGTGCAGCAATGATATACCAAGGGCTGGCTAACAAGGATTCTGGTGCGGTATCAGTATTTACCCAGCCTTTATTTTGCAGTGACAGCCATAATGCGTTGTATGATTTAATGTTACTCATGAGCGGCTTCCTCACTGTTAAGCATTGCCGTTTGATCAAACTCTGTTTGTAATTTTTTTAACCAATATAAACTGCCACTGGTTAAGCCTATGACCACCATCGCTATCAGAAAAAAGCCTCCAATGGTGTAGTGGCTATCAAATAGCTCCTTTGAAAGTAGCGAAACAATCGCGGTACTTATGCTGGTTAACACCAGTGTGAGCGGATACAAAGCGGGCGAACGATAACGATACCAAACAAATAAGCTAGTCAGGATGGCGAGGTAAAGCAGCGCATAATAGGTAATATGTTCGCTCGAGTCGAAGTCATAGCTGAAGTCAAAAATGATCCACACTATTAGCCAGGTAAATGCACTCAGACTAGCCAGTAAACTGGTTGCTTCTACCATGGGGCAGTTAAAGCGTAATTGTCCGCGCCACTGACAGCTTTTCGCAAGGGTAAATAGTAGGTGAATGGCTAAGTTAACTAAGCCAAAAATAGCAATTTGTTGAATGTCTTCGAGTAGAAAACTAAATACAGAAGCAAAGGATTGAAGATATAACCCTAGGCTGACGTTGAGTAATACCACTACCAGTAACCACAACAGATCAAAACCTGCGATGTAAGCAAAAGGTAAAATTAATACTGCCCAAATGGCGAATAGTTGCCATGGATCGGCGCCAGTTTGATAGGTTTGCCCAACTAACGCCAGCAATGCCCCGAGCATAATACTGGCCCCGAGTAACATTGCATTGGCTAAGCTCCAGCCATAAGTCTGTTGGTTGTGTTGAGCTTGCAAATGATATTGATCATGTTGGGATTTTTGCTGTAAATATTGCTTTTTTTGCGCGCGGTTAGTGAGATAGAATCCGCCAATAAACAACGCAAATATGGTTTCGACTATGGCAAATTTATTGAGGTGTGATAGCGCATCCCAGTTGAAGGCCATGAAAAAAATCACCCCAGCGCCAAATAACAACACTCCGAGATACAGTAAGATATTGGCGATTAATAATTGCCAATTTTTTGCGTTTGGATGGGGATAGACCTCTAACATTGCGGCTTTAAGGTTAGCGGGGGCAATCTTGCCGTCTAAAAACCAATGCCATATAGTTGATCGTTTTTGCGTCATCATCCCTTGCCCATTATCCCTTTGATTAAACCCGTGGCAGTCAATACTCTTTCGCTCACTACGCTAAATGTAAACTAACGCTACCGATATGCAATTAAAAATCATATGCAATTAAAATGCATTGAAAATGTCATACGGGATTTTAAATACAGACACTTAGCTTAACACTCAGCTTAACACTCAGCTTAACACTGATGCTTAGCGTTTATTATTAGTACTTCTTCCCTGGCTGACAGTATCTTTTCGGTGCGACTCACATTTATGACAGCCGCTATTGAGCATCAGGCCGGTATTGCCTACAATAGCGCACGTTTTATTAACTACAGCATACGACAATGAACGACACTACTGCTAAACCCGCTTTACCAGATCGCCTTAGCGTTAATCCACGTAGCCCACACCATGTGGCTGCAATTTTCGAACACGAGATTGGCATTTTGTTTAATGGCAAAGAGCGTGCTGATGTTGAAGAATATTGCATCAGTGAAGGTTGGGTAAAAGTCGCCTCGCACAAAGCATTAGATCGTCGTGGCCAACCGCTTACGATGACAGTAAAAGGCAAGGTTGAAGCGTTCTATAAGTAAGACTGATTACCGGTTATTTATTGTTAAAACGAAAGGCTAGCCGTCAGCGCTGGCCTTTTGCTTTTGTGAGAGTTTAGATAAACAATTAACGCTAAATTTACTTATCAAGCATTACTCATTAAGTTTCGCTCATGGCAGCGCATGTGATGTTTTATTGCAGTTAAAAAATCCATAATAATATTGAAAACAATATATATAAATTGATTATACTAATTCTTAGCAATGCTACACTCGCCCTTGTGGACTTGTTATTAATCGATCACGAAGCCTGAAAATGTCAAAATGAAATATGCGGCGATACTGATAACGAATAAAACAAAATGACTTATTATACAGATAAGCATGACTGCTCCAGTACCTGTTACATCGCCTGCTAGTTTTGCTTGTCCTATCGATATAGATGTTAGGAATGCAACTATTATACTCACGAGTAACTGAGACCAAAAATCACCTGTAAAAAAAGGGAGTATGTAGCATAATGCCGGTCCTAAGATGTATGCTACCTCATTATCTTTAGATGAAGAAAAGACAATACTTAGAAAAAAAATTAATATATAACTTCCTATTATTTCTGTTAATTCCATTTATTTATGATCCTATTTAGTCTGGTCTTGTATTAAAATTGATACTACAACGGAATTCAGAAGTATTAGGTAGTTCAAGTTCAACGATTTATGTTAATTCATGTGCTTAAGTGAGCACATATTATTAGTCCCAATCTGGTATGAGTTTACTTGCATTGCCATGTATTAAGTTTATTGAGTATGAATTCATCAATTTTTTGATGTAAAAGTATATTTTCATCTTTAATAGTATAAGTTCCAACAGTGTCTCCGATGTTGAATTGATGTGTACATCGATAACTCGGATCTGTTTCGCCATGACCATCTAACATACAATCCCCCCAATATAGGTAATCGCTTCCAGCCTTATCATATGCCACCCAATGATATGGGCTTTGATCTTCAAATTTGATGTTTTCCATATCAGAACGTCTTAAATTTTCAATATTCAAAACATGTTTAATAATTTTATTGTTAGAAAGGTTAACTTGAATATGGTGATAGATATGACCTGTTGAATGGCTAGGTGATGTTACTTTAAAAGAAGAAATATGTTTGTGTAGCTCTTTACCTTCAAAAAAAATTGAAGGTCCATAACCTGTATTTTTATCAAAATTTGAATCGTTACTTGGTGCGGTAGATAGTGACGCTGGCGTTAAATATGCCTTCGGTAAACAGTATTTATTCCATTTTATTGTACTGGTACTCGGGCTGCATGCCGCGATTAATAATAGTGGAGTGAATATGATTAATTGATTCATTGGTTAGCTCCTTTATATCCAACAGCAGAATCACAGTCATGGCAGTAAAGTTCACCATACAATGTAAATTCCGCTTCATCAGGAACATTATTAAGCCAAGTACCACCATAAAAATGGTTAGGGATATTGAACAATTTAAATGCGATGTGATGGTAGTCAGCCATTTGCTTAAGGCTAAGCAAACCTTTTACTTCGCCAATATTGCCATTGTCATAGTCATGTGTAACGAAGGATATATGTTGATTTGCTACTTCAATACCGACGTCTTTAATTTTCGCTCTCATTTGTGAAAATGTACCCCGAAAACCGCCACGTTCAAGTCCGGTTGCCAAATTAACAACAGTCGAACGAGCCATAAACTCCCAGTAAGTAAACCCTTTGTTATTCCAAAAATTAGTATCACCGCTTTGAATAGCATGTTTTAATTTTGCGGTATCGGTTACCCATAGAGCATATCCAATCCGAGCTACAGGATCTTTTTTGCTTAGTCGACTTCTCCAGAAAGCTTCTAAGTTGCCATTAAGCACATTTGTTCGTTCTTGAGCGGTAATCGCCAAATCGCCAGATGTCATATTTAATTCCTTTTAATTTATTCTATTTGAATCATTGCCTTACCATTTCTCATACTATAACTGATATTGACTTAACTGAATAATTATTAACTATATATATATGAAATATAATAGTTTATTGATATTTTGTTATTATAAATAACTAGTCTGTAGTAACCAGAATAGCTAGTTTGAGGGTAAAGTTTGTTCACCTCTTATTTCATCACTTCTTCCGTAAACAAACTCTGCCAGTCGTCATCCTGCTTAAACACAACATGAAGGCCAACATGACTTTCATTCATGTTGAATAGCTGTAGAATCCGCGCCTTATTTTCCCGTCTTAATAGCTGTTGTTTGTGTATTTATGATGATTGATCTGGCTTTACTTCCTTTATATTTAACCACTGTTGTCGCGTTATTATTAATTCCTGGACCTGACATGCTGTTGATCGCCAGTTCCAGCTTGAGTTATGGCCGCAAAGTGGGTGTGTATGCCTGTTTTGGTAATGCTACCTCTGGACTGGTGTTAACCTTGCTTGCTGCTATGGGTGTTTCTGCACTTGTGGCAATGAATCCAATGGCGTTAGAGCTATTACGGGTATTGGGCGGGGCGTATTTATTGAAAATGGGTTGGGATTGCATGCGCAGTGGTACAAGCGACGCGCCCGAGATTACCCAACAAGGTAATGTTGCAAAATTACTCTATCGTCGTGCGGTACTGAGCAATTTACTGAATCCTAAAGCGTTGATCTTTTTTGTGTTATTTTTGCCTCAGTTTGTGTCTACTCAGTTGAGTGCCAGTTCAGGTGAACAAATGCTGGCGCTAGGTTTGTTGCTGAATGTGATGGGATTGACGTTCAATTTGCTGTTGGTAGCATTAGTGGGTAGTTTGGGTAAATCTTTGCTCAAAAACGAAAAATTCCGCACATATCAACATAAATTTATGGGTGTAATATTTTTTGCATTAGCCATTTGGTTACTCGCATCGCAAGTTCAAAGCATTGCTTAACCTTTAAGGTTGAAAGAGGCGGTTAACTAAAAACCACGGTCATTAGCCGTGGTTTTTTTGATCTTACTGCTGGCGCATTCACATCGATGATGTATTTGGCGAGTGACGAGTTATCGTTATGCTTCAGTTTTAGCGAGTTTAATCGCTGTTATCTCTTTTTCAACCGCAGCAACCACAGCATGAGGGCTGCTCAGGTATTGTGAGTGATCGATAAAAATGGCGTTATCATTAACGGTCATGACTAAAGCGGGAAAGCCGGTAGTACCAATGACTTGTTGAATCTCCTCTATGCCTTCCAGTACGTATTCTGCGTCCATACTGAGCTCATCTTTAAACACTTTATTTGATGGTGACAGCTTAAATTTTTCTACAATGTCATTAAAGTCGTGCTTGTTGCTAAGCGGGTTGCCTTCAATAAAATGGGCTCTTTGTAGCGCATTGAGCACATCTAATTGCTTGTCAGCTTGTTTGCCCTGCAACCAGGCCATAAAGTTTGCGGTTTTGATTGAGCTTTTAGGACTGTTTACGTAACGAATATGATCGCGGCCAAATTTCAGTCCACTCATTTTTGCAGCCGCTTCCATTTGCTCTTCGCCAGCACTGTCTTTGCCAATGTAATGTGCGCTATGCAGTAAATGTACATTCATTTCGGGATAGGCTTGCTGCAATGCATTCACCAACGGTGTGGTGGCATAGCTCCAAGGGCAATGTGAGTCGTAGATAAAATAAAGCTCAGTGGTCATTAAGTGAATTCTTGTTTGCGAGTCAGATGTGCTGATCCTAAATAGTTTATGAGTATTATACAATCATTGAATCTGCACCAATTGAGCTGAAGTTGCCAGAGGCGTTGAATAAACGATAGCTTTCAATACTGTATAAAAAACGGCTACCGTATAAAAGCAATTGCCTATAGGATTAACACTAGCGACTAATATGCATGGCGTCGGCCAAGTCCAATAGACGATTGAGCTTTTGATTACATAACACTCAACCATGCTGATGTAGATTAAGCGCATGTGGATTAATGACAAGGAATTAGTTCAAGTGACTTTATGGACACTAGATTATTATGATTAAACCAATTTGTTTTTTTGCTGCACTACTACTTTCATTATCAAGTTATGCAGAAACGCCAAGTACGGTTAACACACTAGGTGATACGTTCACTTGGCCAGGCGGGAGCAAGTTAGCCGTTAGTCTGTCTTATGATGATGCGCTTAATAGTCAGTTAGATAATGTGATACCCGCGCTGGATAAACATAATTTCAAGGCGTCTTTTTATGTGGTAGTAAACTCTCCGGTTATGAATGTCCGACTAGATGAATGGCGTGCAGCAGCTAACCGTGGCCATGAGCTTGGCAATCACAGTGTTTATCATCCTTGTCGAGCCTCTTTGCCGAACAAAGATTGGGTAGAGGCGCATCATGATCTTGATCATTACAGCGTGGCGCAGATGATTGAAGAGCTAAAAGTAGCCAATACTTTTTTAAAGGCCATTGATGGTCAATCAGAACGGACTTATACGGTGCCTTGTGGCGATATGGTGATTGGCGCTGATGTGTTGAGTCACCAACAATACCTGAGTCAGCTCAATGAGTTATTTACCGCGGTGAAAGGGCAAGGGAAAGATTCTCGATTTTCACTAATATTATATCCAGAAGGCCAAAGTGGCAAAGAGCTTATCGATTATATTCGCCATATTCCCGCAGATACTTTACTGGTAAACGTAATATTTCATGGGGTTGGAGGAGATTATTTATCGGTGTCATCTGAGGCACACGCTGAATTATTAACGTTTTTAGCCAGAAACCGGGATGCTTATTATGTTGATTCATACATCAACTTGATGAAATATGCTGACAGTAAGCTGTAAGTGTTCAATCATTTGATGGTAGGCAAGGGAGTGTAGATGGCAGGTTGATAAACCTCGTAGTTTTCTTATAACTCAGCGGTTATTTCAAATGAATCAAAACTCTATTAAGTCGTTCAGAATACTTATCAAACAGTGGTGCAGAATAATTGAGGCCGAATACTGGCCTCAATTATGAGTTCTTAGTTCTTAGTTATTAGTAGATGTACTGAGTTGATGCATCAATCCACCAACGTTTGTGGATTTGGTGCGCGCATTCTATCCCACCACTCTTTGTCAGCTACAATTTGGCCTTGATCATCAATGGCGGGGTAGGGGATCTGTTTGCGGCGACACGCTTTGGCATAAACCGGATGACCTTGTTCAAATAACATAGTCTGGCAGTAGCTGTGATCCAGTCTACGTGTGCCGTACATCTTGGCTACTTCGCGCTGGCGCTGAGCTTCATACATCACTAGTGCTGCGGCAACCGACACGTTAAGCGATTGCACCATGCCACGCATGGGAATAATGATATGTTGGTCTGCTGCAGCAATGGCTTCTGCGCTGACGCCGTCACGCTCATTACCCATTACAATGGCAGTGGGTTGAGTATAATCAATCTCACGAAAATCAACCGCAGAGTCCGAAAACGTAGTGGTTAATATCTGCATTTTCTGTTTTTTAAAGGCCTGGTGAGCTTCTTCAAAAGTGTAATGTTTAACGGTATCAACCCATTGTTGGCTGCCAGAAGCGGTATTACCCGATACCCGCATATCATCATCGGGCCACACAGCATGAATTTGATGTATGCCCACACAGTCAGCAGAGCGAAGAACCGCAGCAATATTATTGGTCATATGCACTTTATCAAGGCAAACCGTTAAGTCGACTTGGCGGTTATCAAGCATTTGATTTATTCGGGCAAAACGTTCTGGACTCATGAGGTATTTCTACTTAATTTTATTCAACATATTTTAACATTAGCTTTCAACAGAAAGGGCGCTAAATGCGCTGGTAAGCGGTTAATATTGATAGCAGGTGATTATTTCGAGTGGCATTATAGCGTTAAAATGCGAACGCTAAAACGTCATCAATCGTGACAAGAGATTGGTTACTACATAATTCTGATTTTTATTACTATGTTGATTTTAAAGATATGCTAGTAAGTTATAGATAACGTTGAAGTTAGTAGTTTTTACCGATAAAAGTGTTTTAGCCAGAACTCATTTCAACAAAGTAGGTTTGCCACAAAATATTATGATTGAAGATATTACCATCCCACTTCCATCACTTATTCATCGAATTGGTGGGGAGAAAGCCAAGCAAGCCAAAGTCATTGCGCTGCAATTTAACTGCGAGCTGAAGCGTGTACGTCGGTCTCGGAATTGGGGCGTTATCGGTGAGGCGGTTAATATTCAGTCGTTTACTGAACAGTTAAAAGCACAAAATGATGATAATTTTCGTTATCTTATTCAAAAGATTGAGACCGCGCTTCTTGGCCATGCAGATAAGTTAGAGCCATTAGATGCAAAACTTGTCCGCTTAATTAAACAAACTCCAGGTATCACCTTGGGGGAACTTATGCAGCTTACCCAATGTACATTAACTGAGGCGCGAGTGGCTCGTTTTAAAGTCGATTTTTGATTATTTCAACGTGTGATTCTTACTTTTTTATGCTGCAGGATCGCAATACTCCGTGGCGATAAAAATACAGCGCTTGTTGTTTTGAGCCCCAAGCTCAGTATGTAAATTTTGCATCGCAGTGAATAAACAGAGTTAAAGATAAGCAACCTAAATCATCAATTGTTTTATTGACGTAAATCGCAGACACAAGAGCGATGCTCATATAACTTGTTTTGGGTAGAAGGTTAATCGCTTTAATGCGGATCTTAGAATGATAGGTATAAAATAAAGGTGTAACACAATTTGCATTACACCCTTCTGAATTTTATTATTAAGTAGTTAATTTAAGCACTCTACTTAATCACTAGAATCTCTAGAAACGATATTCAACACCGATACTAGCCTGCTTAAAGTCTGTTTCTGTGTCGGAACCGTTAGAGACATTATCTAAGTTAATTTCTGCATCATACCAAGTGTACTCCGCATTAATTAAAAAACGATCTGTTACTTTAAACGCGACACCAGCACCGGCAAATACACCTTCATCATCTTTATTGCCAGAAAACCCAACCACGTCATAATCTGTTGAGTACCATAACTGACCACCTTTGGCATACAACTCTATTCGCTCAGCAATGGGCAAAGTCACTTTTAGACCAGCGGTATAACCATCTGTTTCAGCGCTAGATAAGTTGTTGCCGTAACTACCAAAATCAATATAGCTACCTTCTAGAGCTAAGTATTTGTTGAAGCGATAACCTACTAGGCCCTGGAGTACATCATTGTCGTCGTCAAAGTCATCTTCGCCATCGACTTTTAGGTAACCATAATTAGCGCCGACATAAACGCCATTTTCTGCTGCGTCTTTCTTGAAGTCATCAGCGTGAGAATAAGTACTAAAAGAGGCTAACGAAATAAGTCCAGCTAAAGTAAGAATCGTATTTTTCATAAGGTACTCCTAGTTAATTACGTAAATACATCTAACTAAATACAAAACAGATGCCAACTTTATAAAAGTAACAGAGAGTTAATTATCGATATTTAAATTTAACAATTAATATCAACAGCTTATGTTTAGTGTTTTTGGTAAGGGAAGGTGTAGGTGATGATATCTCAAGCGAAATGGCTTATTTTTTCACCCGCTCAATGAGCCAGTAATAATGTAAAACGGTATTTTTTTCTGATTGAATTGTAATTTTTTCATCTTTAAAACATAATGTTATCAAGATGTTGTGGTTTTATTTGTTGTTGCCTATTTTCTAGAAAAGATAAAATCTTAGTCATAAACTTGCTATGTTGATTTAGCGTTTAAAGTGTAGGCTTGTCCGATAGCGTTAAAGTACAACCATTAAAGAAAGATAATGACTATACAGTCATAAGCCGAATAACCGGATTATCAACACGGTAGGATCGAAAACCTAGATTGTAAATTGGGTTGGATGACTTGCCTAATTGAATTATGAAGCTAATTTCATATCTGTTTTTGGTTAACGGCTATGGCAGGCGCTATGGCAGGCTTAGTGGCTAATCTAGTGGCTAATCTAGTGGATTAAGGTTGCAAGTGGCAATGCTGCTAATCAAGTGGTTTTAGGTGTTGTTTATATTTATTCAATAAAAATATTTACAAGCTTAGATATTCGTGTATTATATGTCTTGCTCTGACATTCAGAGTTATTAATGAACATCAAGTAAAAGAAAAGCCTTAGAATCTCTTCGTTATCGTTGTTATCCTCTGTGTTTCCCTTAGCTTCATCGTGACATTCAATAATTCAAGCTTGAGCGCATCGCATTTTCGCGACAGATTGATTAATTTTAATATATAAGGGACACATCATGTCTAACAAAACAACTGGTTTAGTAAAATGGTTTAACGAAGATAAAGGTTTTGGTTTTATCACTCCTGATAACGGCGGCGCTGACGTGTTCGTTCATTTCCGTTCAATCACTTCAGAGGGTTTCAAGACTCTTGCTGAAGGCCAGAAAGTTTCTTTTGATGTTGAGCAAGGCCAAAAAGGCCCACAAGCTGCTAACGTAGTAGCTGTGTAACTCGACGTTATAAGAATAACGCAAACGGTTTAACGACTGTTTGCGTTTTTTTATGTCTGCGATTTAACAACTTGTATTCGTAACGGGTATAAACGGTTTATTTTTGTAGTGTCATCATTTCAAATTATTATTTTAACTATGTCTCCTCTGCTTGTTAATCACCATCCTCAATATGAGCGGAATCTAACTGTGATCTAATTTTCTTATTTCTCCATAATCCTATTTCTACTTTGATCTGAATCAAGGCTATTGATCGCAAATAGTTTCATTATATTAGCTGTACATCATGTTGATGATAGCGAGGCCATAATGCCGGATAACAAACTCATATTGATCTTAAAAATCTGTATCTCGATAGGGTTCAGCCTAATTTTGTTAGGCATTTATTGTCATAATTTCAGTGATACGATTGAGATGATGGGAGTTAATGGAATTATTATTAGTTCGATGTGCGTGGCCTTTGGCATGGCATTGTCGCTACCGACAAAAATGTACCTGACTTTTATGCTGGTTAAGCGTGAAGCAGATAAAGCGTCATAATCTCATCGTGGTCAGTTCGTTACAAGATGAGCGTTAATGTTTACACTAACGATATTTCATTTCACATAGAATGTTATTCCCTCCTAGAACACTACAGCAAGTCGCTTTTTAATGACTAAAACAGTCTAATTCTCTTCATTTTCTATTAGAAAATCGGTTGTCATAATACATAAATTAACGGGCATAAAAAGAAATTTTTCGCGGTTTCAATAACAATTTAATACTTAATGATGATGTTTTTTAGTGGTTGATTATTAAAGATTATATATAAATTCAGAGCCGAATGATGGTTAGTTTATTGTGGCTATAACGCTGTTGGTTCATTTTATATTGAGTGATAGCATATTTGAGGTTAAAAATACTTATTACATTGATTTTAGAGCTATTAAGTATATTGAAATAAATTGTTTAATCGCTAAAAAATGATTTAATTTGAGGGTATATGTGTGACTTTTATTATCTTTTAGCCTTTTTCGTGGTGACATTAGTAGTTGGATCAGTTATTACTATTTATACAAACAGGAAAATAACATTTAAGGAAAAATAATGCCTTCATGGTTTGATAATGTTCAGCTTGGTTTTGATATGGCGACAAGTCTGACAATTGTTGGTGCCGCAGTGACTTGGGTTATTCGTGAAAAGAAGCAGGCTGAAGCTGAAAAAGTGCGCGGAATTAATCAACAAGTTCGATCTACAAGTCTAAAAAAAGTACAAGATGTACTTTTTGAGATGGAAGATAAATTTTCAGTGTTGATCAATGAGACACAGACCTATGAAAATATGATCGATAATCGTGTTCGCAAAGTAAATGATCAACTCGATTTTTCTCGGTTGAATTTAGCGATAAAACGAGATGATCAATTTCTGATTAAAGCGATTGATCGTCTCCAAGCGATTCGCGAAGAATTAGGCCAATTTTATGAATTGATTCAGGTTAGACGTTATAGCTTGATACCTTTACTTGATGCTATTGAAGAAGGTGATAAGTATATTGGTGTATTCCAACAAAACATCGACGAAGTCGGTGATGCTTATAACCAAGTGACATCAGGAAATGTATCTCTGTTAAAAGAGCTGGAAGCCGTTATTTCAATGCTCAACAAACAGTTTGGTGATGAGCTTATTGACGTATCTGATGAAGTCAAAAAAGAGCTTTTTCAAAAGATATCGACAGATGAAACGTTTATGAAACCAATACAATCTATCATTTACGATGAAGATTATTTCTATTGGGTACAACGTTTTGTTCCTGCAGGAAGAGAAGAAGATTATTTAGAAAAGGTTGTCAGACCAAGTAAAATTGAAGATAAAGAGCTTTGCTCTGAAGTAATGGTTCATTTTATTTTAGCCTTAATTGGTAAAAATCATGAGCTAATTTCTCAAGTCTTGAGAACCGCTTCGGGATCGGTGATGAAAGCCAGAATTGAGTGTAAAGATATTTTGATTTCACTTAGTGCAATTTCGCATAAATTGGTGATGGATAATCACGGCGATACACTTGAAAAAGTAATCGCAAAGTATGAGTCTGAAGAATATTTTGGCCGAAACGTAACTATTCGCTAGTCGATCTATTTAACATTGAACTTGCTGTTTATATTTTACAGATGATTAGTGTCTGTTGATCTTTGTTGGTTGAATTTTGTTCGAGTGAAAACGTTTTAATCGAGGCTAATGAATTGCTGCCTAGTCATCTAAGCAAAATGCATTCAACAAAGAGTAAAACGTTTTTAGCCGAACCTTTCGGGCAGCGTTTGTAGGTCATTTTTACTGTGTTATCGACTTTTTATGTAGAATAACTACACCGCAAAGTCTCTGCCTTGTAGCTCATGTTTAAGTAATGGCCAGCAATTCGCTGCAAAAACAACCTTGAAAGATCAACAGGACCTAGTGTTTCTAGGTCTTACCGGACTTAGTGGCAGATGAATGAGGGGGATAACCTTTCATCATTTATACATTGGGTTTTGCCTTTACCAAGACTGGCTTTAACCTTTGCCGTTAATACATTCATAATACGATCTGTGACGATTGGCTCTACAGTGATATCTGTTTATTTTTATTGAAATGAGCGTGTTCATCAATTTAGTCATTTTTATAAACACTATTGATTAGCTAGCACTGTTCTGCTGCTAGCGAATCAATAGTGTTTATCCTGCAAAATCACCTTAAAGCTATCATTTTGGCAATTAACCCAAGACTATTGGGTCAAAAACACCGATAATTCACCCTAATTTAGACAAGCTGGCCGTTTGGTTGCGCAAGACTGTGGATATATTCAATGGAAATCAAAGTAAATTTTCTCGATAATTTGAGACTCGAAGCTAAGTTTGACGACTTTACCGTCACCGCCGATCAGCCGATCCGTTACAAAGGTGATGGTTCTGCTCCTAGTCCTTTTGATTATTTCTTAGCATCTTCAGCACTTTGCGCCGCTTACTTCATTAAGGTGTATTGTAAAGCTCGTGATATTTCGACTGAAAATATCAAATTGTCGCAAAACAATATCGTTGACCCGGAAGATCGTTATAACCAAATTTTCCAAATTCAAGTTGAGTTACCGGATGATATTTCGGATAAAGATCGTCAAGGTATTTTACGTTCAATCGATCGTTGTACCGTTAAAAAAGTGGTTCAGACTGGGCCAGAGTTTAAAATCGAAACCGTTGAAAACTTAGACGCCGACGCCAATGCGATGCTGATGGGCCAAACTGAAGCCGATGCGAGTACTTTTATCTTAGGTAAAGACTTACCGCTTGAGCAGACTATTAAAAACATGACGGGGTTGTTAGCCGACCTTGGGATGAAGATTGAGATTTCGTCATGGCGTAACATTGTGCCTAATGTGTGGTCTTTACATATTCGTGATGCAGCATCACCTATGTGTTTCACCAACGGAAAAGGTGCCACTAAAGAGAGCGCGTTATGTTCTGCTTTAGGCGAGTTTATAGAGCGTCTTAATAATAACTTTTTTTATAACGATCAATTCTTTGGTACTGAAATCGCCAATAGCGAATTTGTGCATTACCCAAATGAGAAATGGTTTGCACTAGAAGACGATGATGCTCTGCCTACTGGCATTTTAGATGAGTACTGTTTAGACATTTATAACCCCGATGAAGAGTTATGTGGCTCACATTTAATTGATACTAACTCAGGCAATAAAGATCGTGGCATTTGTGCTATTCCATACACGCGTCAGTCAGATGGGGAAACGGTCTATTTCCCGTCTAACCTTATTGAAAACTTATTTTTAAGCAATGGCATGAGTGCGGGTAATAACCTGCAAGAAGCCCATGTGCAGTGTTTATCTGAAATTTTTGAACGTGCAGTTAAACGTCAAATTATCGAACAAGAAATTGTACTACCCGATGTGCCAATGGCAGTACTAGAGAAATTCCCAAGTATTTTAGCGGGCATTAAAGGGCTTGAAGAGCAAGGCTTCCCTATTGTTGTGAAAGACGCTTCTTTAGGCGGTCAATTTCCTGTTATGTGCGTGACCTTAATGAACCCACGTACTGGTGGTGTATTTGCCTCGTTTGGTGCACACCCTAGCTTTGAAGTGGCATTAGAGCGCAGCTTAACCGAGTTATTACAAGGTCGCAGCTTTGAAGGCTTAAACGATGTGCCAAAGCCTACTTTTAATAGCATGGCAGTGACTGAGCCAGAAAACTTTGTTGAACACTTTATTGATTCAACAGGGGTTATCTCTTGGCGTTTCTTTAGCAGTAAGTTTGATTACGAATTCTGTGAATGGGACTTTAGCGGTACTAGTGAAGAAGAAGCCAGCGGTTTATTCGGTATTTTAGAGGCCATGGGCAAAGAAGTGTATATTGCCGAGTTTACAGATTTAGGCGCATCTGCGTGTCGTATTTTAGTGCCGGAATATTCAGAAGTGTATCCAGTAGATGACTTGATTTGGGACAACACCAATAAGTCTTTAAACTACCGTGAAGATATCTTAAATCTGCATTCATTAAGCACTAAAGCGTTAGGTAAGTTAGTTAATCGCTTAGAAGAAAGCCAGCTAGATAACCATACCGATATTCGTACCTTAATTGGTATTGTGTTTGATGAAAATACGGTTTGGGGCCAGTTAACCATTATCGAACTGAAGATTTTGATTTATCTTGCATTAGGCTCGCACGAAGATGCGATTGAATTGGTAGGTGAGTTCTTACAGTTTAACGACAATACCGTCCAACGAAGTCTGTTTTATCAAGCTGTGAATGCAGTATTGGAAGTGACCTTAGATGAAGACTTAGAACTTGAGCACTTTATCGGTAACTTTAACCGCATGTTCGGTAAAGAAGTGATGGACAATGTCGTCGGTTCGGTTAATGGCACAGTACGCTTTTATGGCCTGAGCAAAACCAGCATGAATCTCGAAGGCATTGAACCGCATTTACGTTTGATCGAAAGCTACAAAAAACTGCATCAAGCGCGTAAAGCAAACCTTAGTATCTAGTTTATTGGTTCTGTTTTGCATAGCAAAAAGCCCGCCATTTATGTGGCGGGCTTTTTTGTTGCGCTATATTGTGAAGGAGTGGTCTGCTTACTGTTTGTCTAAATAGCTTTCTACAGCAGTGGCTCTATCTTCTGCATGCTCTATTAGCTCATCGATAGCACGGTAAAAATCGCTGCTACTTTCTAAAAAGCTATACCCAGAGACTTCAGTGGTCGCATAAGGGGCAACAAGTGCAGAGTAAGCATTGTAGCTTGCTTGCATTTTATTGGTTTCGAATGCATCGCTGATAACCTCAAGTAAAAACTGGTTGTAGCGGTCACGGTATACATCATCTGCGTACAGTTTTGATATGAGTGGCCAGCTGCTTGAGTTGAGGTCTGAGAAGTCTAACGACAATGCGCCACCTTGTTTCCCGTCTTGCAATGCTTCGTTGTTGTCCCAAGGTATCCAGGTCAGTTTTGAATTGTCTGGATTGTTATATAAATAGTAGTTGTGTGGCATTAAGCCGTAAGTGTCCCAGTTTTGAATGATGCCATTAACGGCTAAGTATTTTAAAAATACATCAACATCAAATACCGTTTCTAGATTGGCTCGCCATGTTTCAGGATCTGTGCTGCGAGTGTCGTCGTGTAGGGCGGTAAACAGGGCTTGTATGTCAGACCAATCTTCGTCGTCTTCGTTAGTTTTTTTCTCAAAGTCTTCTTGATTAAATGACCCATCAACAAACATTGCGCCATCATCTTCGGGTTTGTACAAGTTACCTTTGTCGCTAGAAAATTGCGTGTCGATTACAGTGTCATCAATTTCTTCTACAAGAGTATATAAACCAAAATATTCTGGGCCGTCTCCATGGTCAACGTATAAGGTGTAAAACCCTGTGTGAGATACAGCAAGCCCAGCGTCTTTAAACACATCCGCTGCGACTTTTTCACGTAACATTGACTCATCATCAAAGTTATTTTTTAAACTAAACTTTTTAAAGCCATAAAAACGTTGGTTTTTAATTTGCGGGTAATCGTCTTCATACTCGTCGAAATCAAGTTTAAGTGCCAGTTTAAGAATGCCTTGTTGCCAGCTAGTTTGCAGTGATGAATTACCTTTAAAGCGGATGCCGACGCGATACCATTGCGTGCCGTTATAAAATACTTCAGCTGGAACAAAAATAGGATCTTCATCGGTATCACTTAAGCTATTTGATGAGCTTCTACCAAATTCACCATAGAGTGTCGTCATGTCATCTAACATGCTTTGCCAGCGCGCTTGTGTGACAACGATATCAAGCCGTTTAACTTCGGTATCACTAAACACTTCATCAAAGTTAGGGTCGACATTTTTGCTGTGGGTTTCGTCTGTCCAATCGCTCGCTTCAAAATCTGCGTCAGTGACCTCTGTTTCAGTATCAGTGCTTGTGTCAGTATCAGCGCTAATGACCGTTTCGGCTATTTCGCTGTTGCTATCACTGTCGCTACCACAACCTGTGAGTATAAAAGCACAACTGAGTGTCATGATAAGTAATAGTGTCATTGGCTGGTTAATTAACCGCTTTTTGAGGTGTAAGTTATTAAGGGAAAACATCGGGCTCTCCTAGTACTTGGGTAAGATTATTTATATGAAGTCGTTACACGTATGTTAGAGAGTAAAAGTGCAGAAACTGCACAGTGAGTGTGGAACAAAATAGCAAGTCGATAAAAGTGCGATCTTGTTCACTGTGATATATTTGCGTGCTAATAGCCGTCGCCACCGGTATTCGATAAGATAAATAAGTTTACAGTGAAGAGGTTTATCTTTAGGTTAGTGAACAATGATAATGTTAACGTCTTGTAAAAAAACACATTCTTAATAATTAATATTCAAGGACGATAAATGAAACCTTCACTTTTTTTGCTCAGCTGTGCAATGTTAAGCCCTGCTATAAACGCCAATGAATTACCGCCAATTTTAGATTTTCACCCACTTTGTAGTCCACACACTATCGATACAGCCAATGATAAAATCGTCTACGATATTGACTCAGACATGCCGGAATCGTCTAGTGATGGCGTGTTGTCCCATCGTGATGCTTATATACAACAAGCCTTTGTGGAAATACAGCGCAAAGCTGCAGCAGCAGGAGCGGATGCGATTATTATTGATAAATTAAGTGTTGGCGGAATTGAGCGAAGTATTGACTTGCAAGATGACAGTAGCCGAGTTAAATCGATCACCAAGCAAATCCATGTGATTACCACTGCGCAATACGTTACCTTTTGTGACGATACACAACTGAGCAAAGATCCCACACCTTATAACAGTGAAGGTAAATCGGTTTCGTATACCCAAACCACAGTAAAGTTGACGATGCCAAACGAGAGGAATGTATTAAAGCAAGCGCAAAAACACCAAGCACCTGATGCGCTTATTACAACCGACAGCGCCTATGGCATACACATTGGTGACTCGGTTGATGTTTTACAACAAGCATTAGGTCCTCACAGTATTCAGTTGCAACTCGACAATGGTGCAACCGTTTATGGTTATGGGCGCAGTCTATGGTTTGTTGTTAAAGACAATCGTATCGAAATGATTACCCAGGATTTAGGATTGTTAAATGGCCATGGTCAAAACCAAATTGCCTTAAGTGAAAACTATGATGGTGATCATTGGGTGATTGCTAACCAAGTGCGTCAAGGTGATGGGCTTGCTAGCGTGAAAGCGCATTTAGCGCTTAAAAAGCAAGGTGATGTTTACAGTGTGGGAGATAAAAATAGCCGATTGATATTAACTTTTGAAGACTATAATGAAAGTCTAGATAATGCTGCTGTTTCTCGACTTAACAGCTTTGCAATTATGCCATTAACAGTCACTGATGATCATCACGTTAAGTTCGGTAACTTTGATAATATCGACATCGCAACATTGTTGACATTAGCATTTAAGCAAGCTTATACCTTGCAACCACAACAGCTCATCAACCAAATCCAATTGACAGACAACGGTCCAAAAGTGCTGGTGAATAGCAATGTATTATTGGGTTTTGATCGCCAAGGAGTCGTTAATTCAATTAAAATTACCGAGTCGATGTTTGGCACGCAAACGATGAGTGAATTTAATGCTGTGCTTGCTAATTATCAGTTGCCTACTATCAAATCTCAATTGTTGGAGCGATACCCAAACGCAGAAGATAATTTTGATAACATTATGCTGACAAAAGGGACGGTGATGTTGTCGATTAATTTTGATTCATACGATGACGATGCGCAGCTGATTGATTTTACGTTACGTTTTTAATCATCTTAGCGACTAGACCTGAGTGAGTGGTACAGTTACCAGCGCTATAGGCACAGATGGCATACAATATACCTTATTGAGGTTCAATGGGGTAAAGTAGCACCCAAGTTTTGATCTAAAGTTGTTGGGAATACAAATGAATATTGAAAATGATGTGATTGATAATTTAGCCGAATTAGAACGCTTTTTACTGTCGGTGGAAAAGGGCGGTTTAGGTTTGGAAGGTGTTGCTGGTGTGGGTATGGCAACTAGTCATGCCGACGGTCGTCATTTTGTTGCGGTATTTGGTGATAACCACAAGCTATTACTTGGCCGTTGGATTACCGCAGAAATCTTCGAAAGTGGTCAAGATATGGTTAAAAATGGGCTTAAATCTAAGCACTGATTGTAGACTCTATTTTGATTAAAAGGGGCAGAAATTCATTTCTGCCCCTTTTTACTATTAGTGACTTAGCATCATCACTTATCTGAATTGGTTGAACCAATTTTGTGAATCGCTAAATCCGCCCCAATAAATTCATCTTCTTGGCTTAAGCGTAAACTCGATAGCTTGTTAACTACGCCATACACAATCATACCGCCAACAATTGCCACCACAACGCCAGCAATACTACCGATAAGTTGTGACATAAAGCTGACTCCGCCAAGGCCTCCGAAAGCTTGCTGGCCAAAAATACCCGCTGCAATACCGCCCCACACACCGCATAAACCGTGTAGTGGCCATACACCTAGAACGTCGTCTATTCTGTTGCTGCGTTGTAATTTGGTGTATACGAGAACAAACAAGCCGCCAGCGACACCGCCAACCACAAATGCGCCAACAGGATGCATTAAGTCAGAACCGGCACACACAGCCACTAAGCCTGCTAGTGGTCCGTTATGAATAAAACCAGGGTCATTCTTACCCACCACAAGTGCCACAACCGTACCGCCAACCATAGCCATTAAACTGTTTACCGCTACTAAGCCACTAATTCCATCGAGGGTTTGCGCTGACATAACGTTAAAGCCAAACCAACCGACAATCAGCACCCAAGAGCCTAGCGCTAAGAAGGGAATATTTGATGGTGCAAAAGCGATACCGGGTTTGCGGCCGCGTCGGGCACCTAATAAATAGATGGCGACTAAGGCTAACCAACCGCCCATGGCATGTACCACAACGGAACCTGCAAAGTCATGGAATTGGGCGCCGAATTGGCTTTCTAACCAAGCTTGGAAGCCATAATTACCGTTCCACATAATCCCTTCAAATAACGGGTATACGAAGGCAACAATCAAAGCTGAAGCCAGTAAAAAAGGCCTAAAACTGCCGCGTTCAGCAATACCGCCAGATACAATCGCGGGAATGGCTGCTGCAAATGTGAGTAAGAAGAAAAATTTAACCAGTTGGTAACCATTATCAGTGGTTAAGCTTTCTGCGCTGACAAAAAAGTGATTGCCGTAAGCAATTTGATAACCAATGACAAAGTAGGCAATAGCGGAAAAAGCAAAGTCAGTTAGAATTTTCACCAAGGCATTGACTTGGTTTTTATGTCTCACTGTGCCCATTTCTAAAAATGCAAAGCCTGCGTGCATGGCTAACACCATAATTGCACCAAGTAAGATAAACAAGGTGTCTGCACTTTGTGCAATGACGCCAATAGCATCACTAATATTATTCATTTCAGTTCCCACAAAACGATTCTCTGTTGAAATTCATAATTTTATAAAGCAAAAGTCATTCCTAAACCGTTACTTGACTGGCATATTCATGAACCCATATGGTGCAAATGGCTGAAAATGTTGCTGAAATGATCCGTTAAATGTTCTACTTCGGTGCGTTTTTATGTCGGTTCAATGCTCAATAGTGTCAGTAATGATTGATGCTTGGACTGGTAATGTTTCATTTTGGTGCGCTATCGCTTTCATTTGGTGCGTTGTACTACAGGTGAATTAACTTTATGTTAACAGTTGTCATTAAGCTAATATTGTCCAATAACGAGGGCTTAAATACATCGGTTGTAAAGATCCCTATTCCAAATTATCAATAACTGATCCCCAATAACATCTCACTAGAAACAGCATTACGGGAGCAATATGACAGCAGTAAGAGTGGCAGGAGTGGGAATGATCCCATTTTGCAAACCAGGTAAGCATGAACCCTATCGTGTCATGGCGGCTAAAGCGATTAAGTTAGCATTAACCGATGCAGGGCTTGACGCCAAGTCAGTTGGCCAAGCATATGGTGCCTATATTTATGGCGACAGCACCTGCGCTCAGCATGCATTCTACGATGTAATCCAAAGCGGCATTCCAATTATCAATGTTAATAATAATTGTTCTAGTGGCTCGACTGCGTTATTTCTTGCGCGTCAGGCGGTGTTATCTGGACAAGTAGATTGTGCGTTAGCGTTTGGGTTTGAAGAAATGCAACCAGGTGCATTGGGATCGCATTGGACCGACAGAGAAAGCCCTTTTGAGCGGGTTGAGCCAGTATTAAAGCAGTTTAATGCCCCGCAAGGTCCAATTGCATTACGGGCTTTTGGTGCTGCAGGTCGTTATTATATGGATAAGTATCATGTCGGTGCCGATATTTTTGCCAAGGTGGCCGAAAAGTCACGTCGTCATGCGCTACAAAATCCATACTCGATGTTTTCAACGCCATTAACGTATCAGCAAGTGCTTGATGATAAGTTAATTTACGATAATTATTTAACTCGGCTTATGGCTTGTCCTCCCACTTGTGGTGCCGCAGCGACCATCGTTTGCAGCGAACAGTTTGCCCGTCAAAACGGCATTACATCCAAGGTAAAGATTATTGCGCAGGCAATGGCAACTGATACCGAGCAGTCGTGGCAAGACCCAATTTATGCCGTCGGTAAGGGAATGAGCCAACAAGCGGCGCAGCAGGTTTATGATGATGCTGGTATCGACCCCAACGATATCGATGTAATAGAACTGCATGATTGTTTTACCCCAAATGAGGTGATCACTTATGAAGCATTAGGCTTATGTCCTGAAGGCGGCGCAGCTGAATTGATTGCCAATGGTGACAACACTTATGGTGGCAAATTTGTTATTGGGCCATCGGGTGGATTAATGTCGAAAGGACATCCAATTGGTGCCACTGGGCTGGCACAATGTACCGAGCTGACATGGCACTTACGTGGTCAAGCTGGCAACCGGCAAGTCGACAATGCCACATTAGCGCTGCAACATAATGTAGGTTTAGGTGGCGCGGTGGTGGTGACGTTATATGGCGTTTAGCTAACGGTTTGATTTCATGCTGCGCTACAGTGTCGTCGATGTATGAAGGCAATGTAGCGCAACAAGGTGGGCTGTTCGTTAACTGGCTTTTTTGCGACTAAAAGTACGTCGGTAAAAGGTCACCACACTGAATGATAAAATCAATGTGCCAATGAGTGACACCAAGGTAATCAACATTACATAGCTTGCTGGCATGTACAGTCCATCGTGTAGAGGCCGAACAAAACTGGCAATTTTAGCTAATAAAGGTCGGTCACTGTGTTTGATTACTGACTCAATCGTTCCTTGTTGATAATTCATGTTGATGCGATCAGCTTCTCTTAACCACACGCCCTGATGTTCATCGAATTGAATACTGTACACAAGGTCTTGTGGTTTATCTGTTTCTGCTTGCAGGTCTTTATTGGGTTTAGAGCGTGGTTTACTTACTGATACAAGCTCTGCGTCTGGCCAAATTTGTTGTGCATTGCTTAGCTGGCTCAACCAATGACTTGGTTGGCTGACAGAATAAGTTAGTGTCTGTTCGTTGGTGGAATCTTGCTTAAGAACACCTGTCCATAAGCTGTTGTAAGTGATTAAAAATCCGCTGATACACAATATAAACAATGGTACTGAAATAAATAATCCCAGTTGAATGTGGCTTTTAAGTAAACTGCTTGAGCGGGTATTTTTAGGAATACTTTGTTTTAATCTAAATCCATTACGCACTCGCCACCACAGGTAAATGCCAATTAAGGTTACGATGCCCCCCGCAAGCGATGCCCATGCATTAATGTATTTACCACCATTGTCGATGAGAAAATTTCGATGCAACCAAAATACCGTGCTATATCCAGGTAAATCGAAAGAGGAGCTACTCGACAGTTCATTTAACTCTTTGTCCAATGCAATTGATTTACCACGAGTGCTAGCTTGAATATATGGCGTATGTTCTGTTGGAAAGCGAACAGTACTCATGTCGGGATAGCGCTCAAATACACTCGCAACAGTATCGGCTTTTTGTTCAAGTGTGATTGGAGAGTATGTTTGATCTTTACTGTCTAGGCGTTTGAGCAAATCAACGCTACCGAGATATACCCCAGTGGTAAGTACTATTAACATGGTGATGCTAATAAAAAAACCTACCCAGTTGTGAAACCATTTTAATGTCGAAACCATGTTCATTTTTGTTTGCTCAAATTATGCCATGCAGTATTGCAATAGAGTGTTAAACCTGCTGATTTTATTATTTTTTATAAACGTTAATACAAATCCACAAACTTGCGGTAATGATAATTAATCTCAATTATTTGTTCAATTAAAGAAGTGTAAAGATGTGGGGGATAAACCCATTTATCGTCTAAATATCGTTTTGGCGTAAGTGCTTTATTCTGGGATTGTTATTAATTAGATCGTACTTCACCCTATTAGAGCTGTCGCTACGCATTTCTAGATGCCTCAATAATTGACAATCTAAATGTTCAAGTGGCTAGTAGAATTAGCATTAACGACTGAGTTTAGTGATTATTTTATATTTTTTAAAACTCATACTATTTTGATAATAAGCAATATTCTCTAGTGTAAATGTGAATAACAACAATCAATTTGAGCAATCACTCAAAATAAACTTGAGCGATTGTTCAAATTGGTTTATAGTGGACTCAATTCGAAACGCTCCTAAATTTATTTATCTAGAAGAGAGAATATTATGACTGCATTTACTATTCATACAGTAGACACCGCACCAGAAGGCAGCAAAGCTATGTTAGAGGGTGCTAAAAAACAAATGGGTATGGTTCCCAATCTATTTGGCGTTTTAGCAGAGTCTCCAAGCACGTTGCAAGCTTACCAACAGTTACATCAGGCCTTTTTAGACACATCATTTAACCCTGAAGAGCTAACGGTTGTATGGCAAACTATTAACGTTGAACACGAATGTGGCTATTGTGTACCAGCACATACAGGTATTGCACATTCAATGAAAGTAGACCCAGCGTTAACTGAAGCACTACGTAATAAAGCGGCGATGCCAAACGCTAAATTACAAGCGTTACAAGATGCTACACTAAGTATTGTACGTAACCGCGGCAATATTTCTGAAGCAGAACTAGCAGCATTCTATGCCGCAGGTTATGGCCAACAGCAGGTATTAGAAATCATTTTAGGTCTGTCACAAAAAGTGATCAGTAATTACACCAACCATGTAGCAAAAACACCGGTTGATGATGCATTCAAAAAGTTTACTTGGTAATTCTTTACTAACATTGTTACCGACATTTTTATCAAAGATTATCATTCACGATAAGTCGATTCATGTATGACTTCATAATACCAATGCCGCGTTATCGCAAATGGCATTGGTATTTTTTTATCACGTTACAGTGAAAAAGCGTACTTGAAGAGATGAGGACAGCCAAATGACAGCAAAGATTAAGCTCGATATTATTTCAGATGTAGTGTGCCCTTGGTGCATCGTCGGTTATAAACACTTAGAAGCAGCGATAAATGAACTTGGGCTGCAAGATCAAGTTGAGATTGAGTGGCAACCATTTGAACTTAACCCTAACATGCCTGCTGAAGGTGAAAATCTGCGTGAGCATTCAGCCAGAAAATACGGCACAACCCCAGAAGGTAGCGTTCGTGCACGGGCCAATATTGCTCAACAGGGGGCTGAACATGGCTTTATTTTTGACTATTTTGAACAGATGAAAATGGTTAACACTTTAGACGCTCATGTGTTGTTGGAATACGCGAAAGAGGTCGGTAAGCAAACGGAGCTTAAATTGCGTTTATTCAGCGCCTTTTTTAGCGAACATAAAGATATTTCAAACCGTGAGGTGTTGACCGCTGAGCTCACCGCAGTGGGTATTAATGCCGCAGAAGCCATGAGTTTACTTGATAACGCTGCAGTGGCAGAACAGGTTCGCGCCAAAGAGGCTCATTGGCAGCAACTTGGTATTTCGGGTGTACCCACGGTCATTTTTAACCAATCGAGTGCATTAACTGGCGCGCATCCAGTTGAAGCGTATAAACAAGTTTTGGCTGATTTAGTCGCCCAGCGCTAATGCGCTAGGGCAACATCGTTTGAGTATTGTTATTCCGAGTTTAGGTTACTTATACCTGAGCCACGCTAATCACCTGTTTGGTTGATGCAGTAATAACCACTGGGATTGATTTTGAGGTTGGGGTGTAAGAGCCAATTCCGACGCTGTTGATTGACACCAGTGGATTCGTCTCTGGGTAATATGCGGCAATGTTACCGCGTGGAATATCGTAATAAACCACGCTAAAACCACAGACTTTGCGGACGATATTATCGTTGGCAATAGACTGTATATCAACAAGTTGGTCTTCAAGCAGATTAAGTTGAACAGCATCTTGTTGGTTCATAAACAATACATTCCGCTTGCCTTTAATACCGCGGTACCGGTCGTCCATGCCATAAATAGTGGTGTTGTATTGGTCGTGAGATCGCAAACTTTGCAGTAAAAAAATAGCTTGTTGTTCGGCGGATGACGCAGTTGTTTGTGCGTTGCTTGAACAATCTGCAATAACTGAATTTGGCAACTGACTAGGATTAAATTGAGCTAACTGGTTAGTGGTATTCCAAAT
The DNA here is from genome assembly GCF_010092445.1 of Shewanella sp. Arc9-LZ. NCBI lineage: Bacteria > Pseudomonadati > Pseudomonadota > Gammaproteobacteria > Alteromonadales > Shewanellaceae > Shewanella > Shewanella sp. Arc9-LZ. The sequence goes on from NZ_CP048031.1 coordinate 937,150, forward strand.
AAGCTCAGCAGCGCTATTCCCCAGATAAAACCCGGCAGGTTGCTCGATACGTTGATTAAAGTCACTAAAGCCGTCGATGGTTCTTTCGATAAGCTGACGGATTAGTGCATAGTCATCACGTAATGCCAGCCAATCTAGTTTATTTGCGGCATGGTTTGTTGAGTTGAGCAGAGTCGAGCCGGAATGGTTAAATGTTGCATGAGCCATTTGAGCGACAATATCAATTTCAGATAAACATTGTTCTGAGGCGGGTTCGGTCATGCCTGTTGAAGCATGAACCATGCTAAAGGTATCTTCAACGGTGATTTTTTGAATGCCGCTTTGCTGCTTGTCTAATTCAGTGCGGCCTAAACAAGGTAAAATTAAAGCGTCGTGTGTTACTTGTAAGTGGCTGCGATTAAGCTTAGTGCTGATTTGAACATTCAGTTCAGCATTGCGCATTGCTTGATATGTAAAATCAGTATCGGGCGCCGCAGCCGCAAGGTTTCCACCTAAACAAATTAGCACCTTACTCTGTTTACGGTGTAGGGCTTTAAGGGCTTCGACCACATTGTGGCCCGCTTGCCGCGGTAAGGTGGTAGATAAATGCTGTTCTAAGCGGGTAATAAAAGCGGCAGACGGCTTTTCATTAATGCCCATAGTGCGGTTGCCTTGCACATTACTGTGGCCGCGAACAGGGCATAATCCGGCGCCTTTTTTACCTATTTGACCACATAGCAGATGCAGATTAACGACTTCACGAATAATGTCGACCGAATGCTTATGTTGAGTTAAGCCCATTGCCCAGCAACTGATCACGGTTTTGCTGTCACTGAACACGGTCGCAGCTTGAATAATCTCTGCTTTTGTCAGTCCAGATTGTTGTTCTATTTTATCCCAGCTAGTGTGTGTAACACTGTGTTGATAATCTTCAAAAAATGCACTGTGCTGCTGTATAAACTCATGGTCTATTTTATCTGGACGTTGTTCAATAATAAATTTAGCCATGCCTCGCGCAGCGGCCATATCGCCGCCTAATTTAGGGGTTAAATACAAATGGCTGATGGTAGTGGCTGCTGGAGTGAGCAATTCTATAGGGCTTTGTGGACTGGCGAACTTTTCTAAGGCAACTTCTTTAAGGTTATTGAAAGTGACAATTTTACCCCCTTGTTTGGCGGCTTTGCGCAGAGTATTCATCATTCTTGGATGGTTGGTGCCAGGGTTTTGGCCAAACACAAAAATGGCTTCGGCGGCATCAAAATCTTCTAATACTACCGTGCCTTTACCTATTCCAATGGCGCTAATTAATGCGACACCACTAGCTTCGTGGCACATGTTAGAGCAATCGGGAAAGTTATTGGTGCCATAAAGCCGGCCAAACAGTTGGTAGAGATAGGAGGCTTCGTTACTGGCGCGTCCAGAAGTGTAAAATTCAACTTGGTCAGGGCTACTTAAACTGTTGAGCTTGGTGGCGATAATCGAAAATGCCTCAGACCAGCTTACTGGTTCATAGTGATCTGTTATCGCATTAAAGCGCATTGGTTCGGTTAAACGCCCCTGATACTCTAACCAGTAGTCGGTCTGTTTTGTTAGTTGGCGTACCGAATGCTGAGCAAAAAAATCGCGACCAACGCCTTTACCTGTTGATTCCCATGCCACGGCTTTAGCACCATTTTCGCAAAACTGAAATGCACCTTGTTTGTTATCGCCCCATGCACAACCCGGGCAATCGAAGCCATCAGTTTGATTAACACGGAGTAAGTTTTTAAGGTTTTGCTTGGTGTGCTGGCTGCGAAGTACATGAGTAAATGTGGCTTGCAGTGAAGGAAATCCGCCGGCTTTGGTTGGTTTTTGGTGATGACTAGACATGAATTTCTCCGATAGGGCTCAGCGATAGACGGTTAACATTAAAATGACAATCGTAACTGGAATAATAAATAGGCGCTGAAAACTTGGGTATGTGAATAATATTGAGGTTGTATTTTAGTGCCAGCTTGACTGCCAGTTGGCTTGGCGAAGCTAGACTAATAAGATTGTTAGCGCCAAAAAGAACCGCTTTATGGATCAATTCACTGCTACAACGACTGGTGATTAATAAGGTATTACATGATGTTTTTTGCGTCGCGGTTGTTTGCCTTATTAACATGCCGATAAGTTTATCGAGTGCATTATGACGGCCGATGTCTTCACGACAGGCGATAATGTCGCCTTGTGCTGTTAACGCTAAAGCCGCATGTATCGCACCACTTTGTTGAGCTTTTATTTGGCTGTCGGCAATACGTTGTTTTAAGGTTTCAAGGTTATTAATGTCAATGGGGCGTGTGACCGGAAGAATAGCTAATTGAGGCAGTGCATGTTCTATTGCTTCAACACCGCAGATACCGCAACCTGTTGCACCCACGAGCCGACGTTTTTTACTGTTTAAGGCCGACAGACAACGATTGGCGATAGTCACTTCAACCATAAAGCCGCTATCTGATGGCGTTATTTGAATGTCATGTATGTCATGATCGTGTTGGATAATGGCTTCGGCAAATAAAAAACCAATCGCAAAATCTTCAATATCATCAGGGGTGACCATCATCACAGCATAGTTAATCCCGTTAATATTAATGGCGGCAGCCGCTTCCTCTACCAGATGTTCAATGGGGGGCAACCATTTATATGAAGCATTCATGTGTACAGACTCAAAACCGGACGTGGATCACAGTTTAGGGGGCGCTAATACACAAAGCCAATCAAACAAATTTATGCGGTGATAGTTTTTATCTATTAATATAGTGAAATTGATAGGCAGACTTTGAAGGGCGTATGAACCTGAGACAGTTACATTATTTTTATGAATTAGCGCAGTTTAAGCATTTTGCTAAAGCAGCCAAAGCTTGCCATATTACCCAGCCGACTTTGTCAGCCAGTATTACTGCGTTGGAAAAAAGCTTTGGTACCGAGCTAGTGGTGCGCGGCAGTCAGTTTGTTGCGTTAACCGATGCTGGACAGATTGTATTGCGCTATGCAGAAAAAATGCTGTTAGATCAAGCGGCGCTAAAACAAGAATTGAGTGTGTTTAGTGGGCCATTAATCGGCTCTTTACGGATTGGCATTGTGCCGCAGTCGAGTGTCGATATTATGCCGATAATTAAAGCATTCAACGAGCTGCATTCTAATATTGCCGTAACGCTCTTGGTGACCACCAATGAAAAGCTGATTGAGCAACTGACTTTGCATCAAATTGATATCGGTTTAGGGTTTGATGAAAACCTTACTGAGGCGAATCGTCGCACGTTTCATTTTTATCCGCAGATTGATAATGATATGGCGGTATTATCAACCCAAGCACTTGTTAATCAACTCGACACTACTGCGCTAAGTGATAACCGATTAACCCTTAATAATTTGCAACGTTTACCATTGGTGTTGTTGAGCCAAAATATGCAGTTTAGGCAATACATTGATAATGCGATGGCAGAAACGGATTTACGCTTTAATGTGGTGTTAGAAACCGATTCGTTATTTCATCTAGTCAGCGCGGTAAAACACAATATTGGCTACGCGATTGTCAGCAGCGGTATTGCAAAATCAGCTCAGCAGTTATTCAATCTGCATTACCGACAACTGCAAGGTATTGAATCGGGTAATACGGTGTTTATTACCCGCAAATACAGTGTTTCACCTGCGATGCGCGAATTTGTGAGTCTGATTGAAATGGGGTAATTTTTGCAGGTGTTTTGCCGTTAAAGCATCATGCTAGCAAACTCAGATAGGCGTGGATATTGTTAATATCGCATCATTCAACTTGGCTGGTGGCATCTTAACGGCAGCAAAGATAACACCTGTTAATGACAACGCTGCTTTTTGGGTGTCATAGCTGTCCTAAAATTACTGTCCTGAAATTGATGTCCTAAAATTGATGTCTTAAATGATTGCAACTTAACTTGGGTTTATGTTTGCTGCAAGCCTGTGATTGTTGATATAATAGCGGGCTAAAAAATTTATCTATTTACAGACTTTTTTATCTCGCAATCACTGCCACATCGCCTGCAGGAATAACTATGATTAACCACTTTAGCGTACTGGGCGTCAGAGCCAATGCCAAAGAAGATGACATAAAAAAAGCCTATAAACGTTTATCGAATAAGTACCATCCTGACAAATTACTTGGGGCGTCTGATGATGAAAAGCAACAAGCATCTGTCCAGCTCCAACGAGTCAAAAAAGCTTACGAAGTGTTGTCAGATAAAAAGCAGAGAAATGCTTTTATCAATGATTTTAACAACGTAATTGTTACCGATCCCACAGCCGCTATGCGCGAGTTGTGGGACGAATATTATTCCTGAGTATCCCATGGCTAAACATCTTAATATCTCACGCATTAATGAGCTAAAAAATAATGCCAATGACAATATAGAATCTTACAACGACCCTGATACGCCAAATGCACTGGCAAAGTTTACCAGCCAAATCAGAGAGATATTGTTGGCCGATCCTGGGATGCTAGATTCAGTCCCTGAATATTTACCTGTTGCACTTTATGAAAGAGTTAAGTTCTCGCCTGAGTCAAAGCGCCAATGGGCACATTGGATTAGCTTGAATATTCACCCAAGCTGGGATGAATTTAAAACGACGATTGCGTTTAACAACGCCGATCTACCTCTGGCGCTTGCGGTACGCAAATATAACGAAGATTTGCTCATTGAAAGTTGTGCCGTGGTGTATCTGTTAGAGACTCAGGGAGATACAGCGCCCAAGCCTGAGGAAGATGATTCTGATGGTCTTCATGAGCATGAACGTGATGAAAACGATGATGACGACACGGACTATGATAGCGATGAAGAAGGTTATTATGACCAATATGACGAGGATATCGAATGAACAGTCTCATTGAAATAACCGCAGCTGAAATACAAGAGCTGGCTAATGTTGAGCCTAAACAGGCCAGCAAGAGATTTGAATTGATTGCATCGTCGATGTCAGATGATCAGTTGGTTGAAGTTATCGAGAAAATGGATATCGTTACGTTGACACAAATTAACAGTCAGCATGATATTTCGTGTCCATCGATTATGTCTGAGTTAATGACCCCAGAACAGATCCGCGACATTGTCTGCCAGCAGCCACTTTATTGGGAAGAAAAAATCAAGAGTAATGCCGAAGAGTTAATGCAGCATACTTTTGACTTTATGACTTATCTGATTCGAATCCAAGACAATGAAGAGAAACAAACTGCTATTTTAGAGTGTTTGGCTGAAGATCCTGCTGCGCTGTTTTATCTATCGATTCCGTTTATCGAGCTTATTTTAGGCGGTACCAGCAGTGATGACGATGAGATCAACGACACTTTTGATGATGAAGCGGATGAAGAAACCGTGGGTTACTCCGATTGGCAAGCCGACGAAGAGGCACACAGTCTTAGCATCGATGACCCGCGCAGTTTATTAGCATTGATCCGCGATCGAGCGCCTAATGTTGAAAAGGCGATTAAGAACATGCTGCGTAACACCGGCTCTGATTGGCAGTTAATTATTAGCCAGTTTGCCAGTGAGTTAGTGATACAGGCGAAAGAAAAGAACCAAGTCACCGACGAGTATGCTGAAGTTGATGACATGTTTAGCTTTCTTGATTAAGGGTTCTGCAAATGCAATTGGTATTACGTGACGAAAATCAGGGTCCCTATCTGAGTCGGGTGTTGGCTTATGGCCGAACCGAAGAATTGCTCAGTAATGAGCAATTGGGACAGATCAAAGCGAAAGCCATTTTGATGAGCCTTAAGTTCGCTGATAAGTTTTATAACAAGTATAAAATGCATTTGCTTGAAGAAGCTGCGCAAGATGTTATCGGCATTGTTAGCATTGGCTTAATGGCATTATCGGACCAAAGTCAGGCTAATGCTATACGGTTGCTACTGACTGATGACGGCGTAGTTAAGTCGTTCCAGAAGGGCTGGGGAATGCTAACTAAAGTTAGCCAACACAGGCTTCATGGTAAATCTGTTTATGGTGACGTAGATAAAGTGTTGCTTGATCAAGTGTCGAGTCCACCTGATTGTGACGAATGGCAAGGCTGGGCTTACTACCAAGAAGCATTAGCTGAGCATAATCGCCAGCAATCTATTAATGCCTTATTGGCTCAGTTCTACATTGTCGGCACTTTTGATCCAATGGATTATATCAATCTAGAAAGTACTCTGGCAGAAGCCGTGTTATATCGGATATTTTTTGACGGTAAAAAAGTCCGTCAAGATCTTAAACGCCGCATGGCTCGTATAGAACTTAAAGATGAATGGTTTAACCTCGAATTTATCGAGCTACAAACTAAGGTGGCTTTGGCCGAGTTACCTAACGAGCTTGCTGATGCAATTCGTTTAGATTTAGGTAAGCATTTTAACGCAGCATTGTTGCGGACCCTGCATTTCTCTCGAAGTTATCAAGAGTTGGCCATTCAAAATGCCTCTCCTGAACGATTGGAGCGCCTGGAATACAAAGAAGGCTTAATTGGTCTACTTGGTTGGCCAATCTATATCGACATGTAGTTTAGCTTTAGGAAGCTTGCGAGTGAGCAAGCTTCCTTCATTTACTGATTATGTCTGCCATTATTTACTTCCCTATTGCGCAGCACCATAAAATCTCTCGTTACCGTGATGTTGTACATTATATTTATACTCTGCTTTGAGTTAACAACGTTTTAATCCTATCTAATACCTATTTAAAATTACTTTTTTCAACTCAATCATTTCATATTGCATTTGTTACAAATACTGTTACCTCCCTATTCAACACTGACTTAATGGTTAACTTATTCATATAGCACAACATATGTGAGTGCATCTTCTGCTATCCGATCGATACAGAGGTGTGGATAGTGTGGAGCCAATGGTATTAACGTCCACTGATGAAACGACTCGGTTATGGATTATCAAATGATTTTTGATAATGTTTACCTTTTGTGGTGGTTCATTGGTAGTCATAATCCCAGTAATATAAGGCTTTGCTGATAAAGATCGTTAAAGTCGGCTATATTCTAAAAGGGCGTGGTATGAATATTCGCTTTGATCATTTGTCACTAAGTGCTAGAAATCCGCAAAAAATGAGCGATTTTCTGGTGGAGCTATTAGATTTAACCGTTGGTGATCGGCCTAATCTTGAGTTTTCTGGTTATTTTTTATTTGCCGGTGACAAAGATGTGATACATATTTTTGCTAACCAGCAGGCAGAGGTAAGCTATCAACTGTCGCAAAATGAGCAACAGCAAAATATTGTTCATCATGTGAGTTTTTTCAGTGATGACTATCAAGATGTCATGGCAAGAATTGCCAAACTGGGCCTGCGTTATTCTATGAGTGAAGTGCCGGGAACGTCGGTTAAACAAATTTTTGTTCGCGGCCCTGAAGGGCTCATTATTGAAATCCAAGCCTTGCCGAACGGCGAGTGCGGTTTGTAGTTGTGTATAGTATTGGTTTTGTGTCATATTTATCATTAAGTTATGTTGTTAGTACGTCATTGTAGAGAGTGATGATCGACAGTGAAAATCGATATTGATTGTTGATAATCATTGTCGATAGTGAAAATTGCTAGCGTCTTGATAGGGTTAATTGTACATCTGCATTTTCTGTTAGTTGTTAACGCGTTAACTGTTCTTTGGGCCGAGTCTGCTGCCTATTCCATCTTTGTTTAATTGTTCTTAGGATCCAATATGCTGAGTAGCTTACGTGCTTATCGTTCGTCCATTATTTTACTGAGTGCCTTACTGCTGGGCGGATTGTTTGGTGGGTTATTTCCTGAATGGGCTATCAAGCTTAAGCCTATTGGACAAATATTTCTCAATCTACTGTTTATGATCATCGTACCTTTGGTTGCTGTGAGTGTGATGTCATCTATTGCTCACATGACCGATTTAAAGAAATTAGGCGCGATACTGGTGTCTATTATGGCTGTGTCGATTGTCATGGCGATTATTCCGTCAGTGGGCGTGGTGTTGTTGGCATTAGCATATGATCCCGCGCAAGGGGTGACATTAGACTTAGCCAATACCGTTGATTCTGCCTCGGGTAGCATGGACTTTGTCAGCTTACTCACAACTAACGATTTTGTCGGACTACTCTCTAAATCAAACATATTAGCATTGATTATTATGTCGGTGATTGGCGGTGTGGCCATTGGTCAATCCGGTGAAGATGGCCAGAGAGTGGGGCGCATGCTCGACAGTTTAAATACCGTGATCATGAAAGTGATTTCGATATTAATGTATGTGGCTCCAATTGGGCTAGGTGCTTATTTTGCCGCGACTATGGCTAGTCAAGATACTGAATTAATGGGGACATTTGCTCGAGCGGTGGGGTTGTTTTTTGTGGCGATGGCTATTTACCTAACGTTAGGTTCGACGTTATATGCGTGGATTGGCGGTGGTGCACAAGGTGTGAAACGTTTTTGGCAACATATGCTTGAACCTGCTGTGACGGCATTAGGCACTAGCTCGTCGTTAGCAACGTTACCTGTGACTATTCGCAGTGCGGCTAAAATGGGCCTAAATGAGCAAATTGCCGAGATTAGCTTACCGTTACTAGTGAATCTCAATAAAGGCGGTGCAGCGGCTATTACCGCACTAAAAATCGTGTTTATTTATTCGTTATTAGGTCTCGATTTTACGACCGATGTATTTATGCTGACGATTTTGATTTCGGTATTATCGGCATTTATCATTGGCGGAGTACCGGGCGGGGCATTTTTAGGTGAAATCTTTATTGTGACCACCTTAGGTTTACCGATGGAAGTGATCCCTATTTTAGTGGTCATAGGGGCCATTACCGATGCGGCTTCAACGGTGGTTAATGTGGTACATGATTTAACCGCAACGCAAATTATTGAGCGCATTAATGGTAAGCATTATATTGTGGATGCGCCAGCGAGTCGCTTACAAGAGTAAGATTCAATATTCTGTTAATTGTTAATTGTTCTTTATCCTACTAAGCCGCTGCTACACAGTTTCGCCCGCCAGATTTTGCTGAATATAAGGCTTTGTCTGCGCGGTCAAGCAAGCTGTGAGCCGTGTCTTCTACTCTATACTGGGCGACACCTAAGCTAATTGTCAGTTCCATTGCTTGAATATTTTGCATGGCAATATACAGCCTTAACCTTTCGGTTAACTCAACAGCATCTGCCAATGTCGTGTTGGGTAAAACCACCACAAATTCTTCGCCGCCCCAGCGTGCTAATAAATCGTCGCTACGCATTTGGTTTTGTAATAATTGCGCGAGTTGGCATAGCACTTTGTCTCCGAATAAATGGCCGTGATTATCATTAATTTGTTTAAAATGATCGATGTCGATAATTGCTACCGAAATAGGGTATTGAGTGGCAGCTTGTTTACTGAGTAAATCTTGAGTTGTTTGATGGTTTTTCAGCGGATGGTCATCCGCATAAGGTTGGTAAATAATCGGTGCTTCGTCTGTTCGTTTTGTCGCGTTAGCGCTTTCTGTTGCCATGGGCGCATTGGCTGCTGGTGTGGTCAGTAGAGTATCAAGCGCAAAATCGAGTTTTTCACGGTTATACAGTCCGGTGAGTTTATCTGTTTCAGCCATTTTTTGGATTTCTAAATTACGCAGAGCCAGTTTTTTATAAGCTGAAAAACGGGTTTTTTCGTAAAATCTAAACAGTAAAATTTGTGCAATACACACTTCAATAACGTTAAATAATGAGCCGGTGCTAAAGGCCACTGGCTGAGGGTCTTGCGTTTGCAGGTAAACAATAAAAGCACACACACTAAAGCAGATGCATGAAATAAATGTGCCCCATGTTCGACCGATAAGAAAAAATGAAAAAGGCGGAATAAGCGTCGCCCAAAACAGTGAATGAGAATACCCTTTGGCTGATATCACAAATAGCATAATTAAACTGGCTACCATGAGAGTGACAGCCCATGCGGTTATCTTTACATGACCCGTGCGACGAAAACGACAGTAAATACCCAATGAGATAACTAAGCCTGAACCGTCGAGCAAGGCATATTGATAACCTTCAAAATAGAATAGGTTGATCAGGGTAAGAATGAGAAAGTAACTCGTGGTAATGAGCAACGAATGTTCGATTAAGCGAATGCGCCAATAATCTGGGTGATCAGGCGGATACTGAGGGAATTGTTTGTACCAAAATTTAATCATAAGCAACTTCCGAGGTGACATTCAGTGAACGTTAATCTTTGTATCTTGATAACCGTATCATTCAATCCTTGATAAGTGATAACTAAGCATAGGTAAAATTTAAAAAATAACCGTCTATTTAGGCGGTTATTTTAAGATATTGGTATTAAAGGACGATTAAAATTTATGGTTTTGTTTCAATTAGCTTAAGAATGTCAAAACAGGCGCCCATAGTGTGATAATCGGTTTTGCCGATAGGACTTTTTTGGTCATCTATCTTTTGGTTGTCTTGAGTTCACATGCTAAACCCAGCACCGTATTGATGAGCGACCATGTGTTGCCATGAGCAGTGCCCAATTTGGTCAAATGGGTATTTAACTGTGGCTTTTAAAATGTGGTTTTCTAACGTTGGTTATTTAACTGAAAGTACCTAGCAAAGAGTATTTGACTGGAAGCATTGAGCTAGCAGTATTGAATGAGACGTTTTGCGCTATAAGTATTGGGCTATAAGTATTGAGGTAAGAGTACCAAAGTCGCTTGTTGTGAATAATCAGCTTCATAATTGATTGTTATTATTTGCACTCAAGTTGTCATTACAAGCACTGATATGCCGCCCTGCAAGTAGTTTTAACTTATAGGCAAACTTGAAGCATATAGTTTGGCAACGTATCATGCGCTTTTTATTGCGATGAGCCCTTCTATAATGCGCCACTTAACCACTCGTTATCATTCCGACACTCCAGCAGATTTTATTGCTGCGAATCACCAAACAATGCTAACGCGGCTTGCTGCTCGCGCAATTGTCATGCGTAATAATCAAATATTAATGCTTTACACCCAACGTTATCATGACTATTCATTGCCTGGTGGTGGCGTTGATGCTGGCGAGGAGATAGAGCAAGGGCTTATCCGTGAGTTACAAGAAGAAACTGGCGCCCAACAAATTCGCAATATTAATCCATTTGGCTTATATGAAGAATATCGTCCTTGGCAACGAGATGGTTATACGTCGGTTAATATGCTGTCTTATTGTTTCACTTGTGATATTGACAGCCAGCTGGGGGAAACCCAATTTGAAGCTCACGAAATTAATAACGGCATGATACCAGTATGGATTGATATCGATGAGGCTATTAGGCATAACCTTGACACTATCGCCAACAGCAGCAAAAAAGGCTTATCGATTGAACGAGAAACCTTTCTACTGAAATTGATTAAACAAGAGTTACTGCGCTAAGCTTAAGCCATTGTGGCTTAGCAAAGCGCTATATGGCTATCACATAGCCAAGCGGATGGTATTAACCGTCAGCTCAGGTTCATAGCCCCGTTAGCCTATAGACAGTTCTTTTGCTCTTGTCGCTGCACACGCCATTGCGCTGGCAACTAGCTCGTCAAGATCACCATCCTGAAATGCCAATATTGCCTGTTCCGTTGTGCCTTTAGGTGAGGTCACCTGGTGACGTAGACTCGCCAAGTTATGCTGACTATTCATCGCCATTGATATTGCTCCCATAGCACTCTGCAACACAGCTTTAGTGGCTGTTTCTTGCGGCAGCCCTTGTTCAATGGCAGCTTTCTCCATGGCTTCTAAAAATAAGAATAAATACGCCGGCGAGCTGCCTGCTGCAGCCACGATGGTCGACATTTGGCTTTCTTCTTTTAGCCATACTGTTTCACCCACAGCACGCATGAGTCTTTCTGCTAGCGCAATGTCATTAGCGTGAGTGTCTGGTCCCGCATATAAACCCGTTAACCCTTCACCAATGGCGGTAGGCAAGTTTGGCATGGCGCAAATGACTTTGGGTGAGAAATGTAGTTTTTGGCGGAGTGTGGCATGTTTGACTCCCGCGGCAATCGAGATAACGAGTTTTCGGTTATCGTACTGCATAACTTCACTCAACTGCTCACACACTACAGGTACTACAAAAGGCTTAACGGCAACAATGATGACATCAGCAAACGCAACTGCGGCGGTATTGTCTTGATGTACTTTAACATTGAACTTATCGATTAAGTCGTGTCGAGTAGTTTGGCTGGGGGTGCACACTAGAATATTGGCACTGTTATGACCTTGTTTAAGTAGGCCGCTGATTATGGCTCTTGCCATGTTGCCACCACCAATAAAGGCGATACAGGTATTGGGGTCTAATGATTCATGTTGAGAGATGACAACCTCCGAAAATGTCGCTAAAAAGAAAAGGCCACGCTTTCGCTTGGCCTTTGAATTGTGGAGCCTATTTGATTATGCGCGAACTTGACCTACACCGCTGACTAAGTATTTCTCAGTGGTAAGTGACTCAAGGCCCATAGGTCCGTAGGCATGCAATTTACTGGTGGCAATACCAATTTCAGCACCTAGACCGAGCTCGCTACCATCAGAAAAACGTGACGATGCATTAACCATCACTACCGAGGCATCCACGGTGCGTTGAAAACGCGTAGCCGTTAATTCATTTTGGGTACAAATCACTTCAGTATGATGGCTACCAAAGCGGCGAATATGATTAATAGCATGATCAAAATCAGTGACTTGGCGAATGGCAATTTCTAAATCTAAATATTCTTGGCCGAAATCATCATCGCTAATAACGTTGGCATGCTCAAAGTATTGTTGGGCATTTTTGCTGACATTTATACGTACTTTATGTGCAGCAAGTTGGGCTGCCACTTTAGGTAAAAAGGCTGCCGCTACGTCTTGATGTACCAGTAATCCCTCTAGAGCATTACATACTCCAGTACGTTGGGTTTTACCATTGAGCAATAAAGACATCGCAATATCAAGATCGGCATCTTTATCAACATACAAATGACAAACACCTTTAAAATGTTGAATAACAGGTATTTTACTGTTATCTGTAACAAAATTGATTAAGCCTTCGCCACCGCGTGGAATAATGACATCAATAAAGTCACGTTGCTGCATAAGCTCTAGTAATAAAGCGCGATCTGGATCGGGTATTACGGTGATCAGTGCTGGTGGTAATTGATATGCTTGCAATACATTTTGTAAAATAGAAGCAATGATTTTGCTTGAATGTATTGCTTCTTTACCGCCACGCAATATCACTGCATTACCTGATTTAAAGCACAATGCACCTGCATCAGCGGTAACATTAGGGCGTGCTTCATAAATCATACAAACAACGCCTAAAGGTACGCGCATTTTTTGAATGTTTAGACCATTTGGTCGCTCACATATTTCACGTACCATGCCGACAGGATCGGGTAATGATGCAACGGTTTCAATGCCCGCAGCCATAGATTCAATACGTTCAGGTGTCAGTGTCAATCGATCTATCATTGCCGCGCCTAAATCGGCTTTTTCGGCATGGTTAAGATCCAATAAATTCGCTTTAATAATATCGTCGCTGTGTGCTCTAAGTGCACGGGCCATATCAAGTAAAATAGTGTTTTTAACTTTCTCATCTAATAGGGCTAGAGTTTGTGCCGCTGTGGCTGCTGCTTGCGATAAATCTTTAATTAAACTCATAGTTGCTCCAAAATGGCGATGTTTTTGTCAGAGATCAGTGGGCCCGTTTTTTGCTGGGCATTGTTGGCAAATTCACGATCTTCTTGGTCTGCAATAAAATGTAATAAACAACTACTGTAGTTTGATTTGGCTTTTGCCAATTTAGTGCCATCGCCTTTGCGCACTAAAACAGTATCGCCGACGGAAAAGTTGCCTCTTACGGCCACTACATCGTCAGTGGTTAGTTGGGTATCATGCTCTTCAAGGTCAGCGCTAAAGTCATTTTCGACAATTAACTCACCCTGAACTTGTGAGGTATGCATCATCCAATGCAAGTGTTCTTGCATCGGTACATCATACGGGGTGAATAAAGTGCCTGGATTTTGGCCCTTTAAAAGTTGATTGAATGTGTCCGCGTCAAAACCATCGACAATCATGGTTTCAATTCCGTGTGAAATTGCTTTCTCAGCGGCTTCAATCTTGGTTAACATGCCGCCAGTACCTACGCTGCTCGTAGCACCGCCAGCCATAGCATAAATCTCAGCATTGATTTCACTGACTTGCTTAATTAGCGTGGCATCTTCATGTAAATTAGGGTTTTTAGTATAAAGCCCTTTTACGTCAGAGCAGATAATTAACGCATCTGCATCCGCTGCTGCGGCAACCATAGCTGATAAATTGTCATTATCCCCAACACGTAACTTGGCTGCGGTAACAGCATCATTTTCGTTGATAATGGGAAGTAAGCCATTGTCTAACAGGGTAAAAATAGTATTTTTAATACTGATATAACGGTCACGATCGCGTAAATCACCATGGGTAAGTAATAGCTGCGCCGATGGGAAATCGAACAATTTATCCCAGGTGGCCATCATATCGGCCTGGCCTGCAGCTGCCATGGCTTTTTTAAGCGAAATACTTGGTTCTGCCGTATCTGGGAATCTATGTTTACCCGCGGCGACTGACCCTGAAGATACCAATACAACTTGGCATCCTTGAGCGCGACAGGTAGCGATAAACTGTGCAATACCTAATAAATAATGGCTGCTACAACCTTGTTGATGGGGCGCAATTAATGCGCTTCCCACTTTAACGACAATCCGTTTCCAATGTGAAGTTGACATAGTTTTGTTCTCCATTACTGTTGCTCGGTTAAAACACGATTCGCTTCATGGAAGGTATCAACTGTTTTATTACAAGGATCCGAGTCAAGAGCGCTGGTAATCCAAATCACTACACTACTAACAATAAAGCCGGGGATCATTTCGTACATTACGGTGGTTAACGCTTTTCCATCTGCCAGAACTGGCGCGTAAATCCAAAACAATACGGTCACTGCACCCGAAATAATACCCGCAACAGCGGCTTTATGGGTCAGGTTCTTTTTATATAGGCAACACAGTACCAGTGGACCAAAGGCCGCACCAAATCCAGCCCATGCATTGCTGACTATCGATAAGATGCTATTTGAGCGATCGAGCGCCAGTAAGCTGGCGACAATACCGACACCGGCTACACCATAACGTCCCATTCTGACCATTTCTTTCTCAGTTGACTCTTTTTTCGAAATGACTCGATAAATGTCTTCGGTCAATGAACTTGACGACACTAATAACTGTGAAGAAATCGTGCTCATAATAGCGGCTAAAATGGCTGCTAAGAGGAAACCACTGATCAGTGGATGGAACAACAATTCAGAAAATACAATAAAGATGGTTTCAGGATCGCTTATTGTCATATCGAATTTATTGGCGTAGGCAATACCCACTAGACCTGTTGCCAGCGCACCAGTAATGGTGACCGTCATCCAACTCATGCCAATTCTTCGTGCCGCTTTGATATCAGAAACCGAGCGAATAGCCATAAAGCGCACAATAATATGTGGCTGACCAAAATAACCTAATCCCCAAGAAAGACTGGAAATTAACCCGAGCATAGTGACATTTTGCATCGCATCAGAAAAATGTGGGATCGACTCATAAGCAAAGCCCATCATTTTATCAGCACTGCTAAACTCTTGATATGCCACAACGGGTACCAGAATCAAGGCAACAAACATGATACAGCCTTGTACAAAGTCAGTCATACTGACGGCTAAAAAGCCACCGAGTAGGGTATAAGACACTACTACACCTAGGGTGATCACGAGCCCGAGCTCATAATTTAAATCAAATGCAGAGACAAATAATTTCCCGCCAGCGACTAATCCTGCCGAGGTATATAAGGTAAAGAAGATCACAATGATCACTGCCGCGATAATCCGCACATTACTGTTAGGTGCGTGGAAGCGTTTAGCAAAAAACTCAGGGATTGTTAGGGAGTCACCCGCGACTTCAGTATAAACCCGTAATTTAGGTGCCACGATCAGATAATTAATCAATGCCCCTGCTAATAGGCCGATCGCAATGTAGATGGTTTCGAAGCCTACTAAGAACATGGCGCCAGGTAAGCCCATTAGCATCCAGCCACTCATATCGGAGGCTCCAGCTGACAGTGCAGTAACTTGCGGGCTGACTTTACGGCCACCCAAAATGTAACCAGATACATCGCTTGTTGATTGTTTATACGCGAACAATCCAATGCCTAGCATTACCAGGAAATATATTGCTAATGAGACATAGGTTAAGTAATGCATGAATTATTTTCCTCCTAACGCTTTGTGATTTTGAATCCCGCTAGGTTTCAACATAACAAAGAGATAGGTACTTAAAAGGGCACATAAACAAAATAATTGTGAAGCCTCTTTCAGCTTTAATTTAGCGGTGTTCAAGATAGTGGTAGTGAGATTTTCTTCGTTTGACGTGTCCGTTGACATAATGTCCTCCTGGGTGCGGGCTAATCGGATTATTGTTAATTCATTTTTCATTCAACAATAAAAAACCACCAAACTAGTTAGTGGTCTAACTATATTAACATCATTTTAGGTAAAATTTCCAATCCAATCTCATTTACGGCAGCAATAAATGTTTTTTAACAACTATTTAACTTTATATCGATATGCTGTCAGCGGCATGAAATATAACGATGTCACACTGGCTGATTAAGTTGTGAGTACTTTTTAGCTATGTGCTGTTCATCTTTTTGATTTTCGACGGAGATTGTCTTAAGTTGCTGTATTTAAAGTTTTATATATTTAAAGTTGAGTGTGAACGTCATCGGTTTCACTGGGTATTTGCCTAATGTTGATGCTATAGATTGTTTATTATGCAGTATAAACGTTACAGATATGATGCTATTCGCAAGTGGATTTGGTGCACTTTTTAGCTATTAATAAGGTGTTTTTAAATAAGTGGTTACAGATCGAATGATTTGAATTCAAATGGTTTTGGTTCGAGTCGCTATGTCAAAAGATTTGGTTTTATCGCGTGATATGTGTTGAATGGCCACTGCGTTTTCTGCCATTGCTAAGCTAACTATTTCAAATTACTTATACATAAATCCATGGATGTAGTGGGTTATCTATTGTCGGATTCAGGAGTAGCAGTGGATTAAGTCGGCATGCTATTCGGTGGCAACATTGCTGTGAGATAGAGCTTTACTAGCTCATGTTAATGTTGTCGCGACCTTGATATTACTGGGTAACTGGCTTCAATTAGGATTTAATATAATGTTATTGCATTTAATTAGACGCTCGGTCTAATATAGGGGTATGAATAATTTAAGTGTAGATATAATGACAAGTCCGCATACTAGCCCAAGCCCTAAACCTCGTAGAGGCAGACCTCCCAAAGTATCGCGAGATAATCCAGATACTCGGGCAGAGCTTATTCGTAGTGGTCTTGAGCAACTGACAGAGCAAGGTTTTGCCTCATCGGGTATTGAACCCATTTTGAAAAAGGTGGGCGTTCCGAAAGGCTCTTTTTATCATTATTTTGCGAGTAAAGAAGTCTTTGGCCAAGCGGTATTGCAGAACTATGCTGAATATTTTTTACATAAACTTGAAATTCATTTGCTTGATGAAGCTTATTTACCATTAACGCGGATTAGGCACTTCGTTGATGATGCTAAGGCCGGAATGATTCGATACCAATTTAAACGCGGTTGTTTAGTGGGTAATTTGGGTCAAGAAATTGGCGTTTTGCCAGACAGCTTTAGACCGCAAATTATTGCGATTTTTCTGAGTTGGCAAGATTGTTTAGCTCGTTGCCTCAAAGCTGCACAATCACTCGGACAAATAGCTGCAACGGCAGATTGTGATGCCCTAGCTGAAAGTTTTTGGGTTGGCTGGGAAGGAGCGGTAAGCCGTGCAAAGTTAGTTCAAGATGAACGCCCACTTGATAACTACTATGATCATTTTATGGCAGCGTTAGCAAAATAAAATTTTTAACCATTAATAGACGATCAGTCTAAATTAGGAGAGCGAAATGTTTAATGGCATGTTGATCGAAAAAGACGACCAAGGTTACCGCACCACAGTAAAAAGCATCGATGAAAGCGTGTTGCCTGAAGGTGATGTGACGGTAAAAGTGCTCTATAGCACGCTTAATTACAAAGATGCGCTAGCGATTACCGGTAAAGCACCTGTAGTGAGAACTTTCCCTATGGTGCCAGGCATTGATCTAGTAGGCATTGTGGAACATAGCGATAATGATAAATTTGCCACAGGTGATACAGTATTATTGAATGGTTTTGGGGTAGGTGAAAATCATTGTGGTGGCTTGGCTACAAAAGCGCGTTTAAAAAGTGAATGGCTTATTCCATTACCAAAGGCATTTTCACCACAACAAGCTATGGCGATTGGCACTGCAGGTTATACCGCAATGTTATGTGTGATGGCTCTTGAGAAAAATGGCGTAACGCCAGACAAAGGTGAGGTGCTAGTTACTGGTGCTAATGGCGGAGTCGGCAGTTTTGCTATCGCTATTTTAGCCAAGTTAGGCTATCACGTCGTCGCCTCGACTGGCCGAATGGATGAAAGTGACTACCTAAGAAAGTTAGGTGCCAAAGACATTATCGATCGCGCAACATTGTCAGAAGCTGGTCGTCCATTGGCTAAAGAGCGTTGGGCTGGTGCTGTTGATTCTGTCGGCAGCCATACCTTAGCCAATGTGTGTGCTAGTACCAAGTATGGCGGAACGGTTGCTGCTTGTGGTTTGGCACAGGGAATGGATTTTCCTGCCAGCGTAGCGCCATTTATTTTACGTTGCGTGACCCTAGCGGGCGTCGACAGTGTAATGCGACCTTTAGCTGACCGTATTGAGGCATGGCAACGTCTAGGCGAAATCTTGGATGTTGGTGTGTTCGATGACATTGTTCATGAAATCAGCTTGACTGAAGCGATTGATGTGGCAAGTGATTTGTTAGCTGGTAAGGTTCGTGGCCGTGTGGTTGTTGATGTAAATCGTTAATGAATTAATTTGGATAGTTTTTAGTTGGATAATGTTGTCGGCCTGTGTAGCAGGTCGATGAATTTGTTAGCTGTTTTACCGCTCCCTCTTACTTTCATGACAGCAAACTGTTATGAAAATATTCTACCGCTACAAGTGTTTGTGAATGCCTTAATTCGAAGATTTAACGCCAATATCAAAGACTCAACATACTATTTTTACATGACGATGTATGAGTTTTTTATTACTCTGCGGCAAGTGGGAACGGTAAGATATAACGGTCAATAAAATGTTGTGTTGGCATAGGTCTGGCAAATAAATAACCTTGTAAGTAATCGCATGACAGTTGTTGAAGTAACTGGTGTTGTCCCTCAGTTTCAACACCCTCGGCTACGACTTTAACTTTCAAATGATGTGCCATGGTGATAATAGCTCGTACCAACGCAATGCTACTTTCATTGGTTTCCATGTGCTGAATAAACGATCGGTCAATTTTTAGAATATCAATATCGAGTCGTTGCAAATAGGCTAATGATGAATACCCGACTCCAAAATCATCAATGGCGATATCAATACCATAATTATTGAGTCGTAGCATTTGCTGTTGAATGGGAGAGTCTGGGTCCATCAAGGTGTTTTCTGTCACTTCGATAATCATGGTATCGCGAGGTAAATTGAATTTATTACACGCTAATATCCATTCATCGACCCACAAACCCTCCTGATCAATTTGCAACGGTGAGGTGTTGACGCTCACTTGCATTTTGTTGCCCGACAATTGATAAAAATGAGCAGCATCTTCAATCGCTTGGTCTCTTACCCAGTTACCAATTTCTTCTATTAAACCATTTTGTTCAGCCACCGGAATAAATTCATTTGGACCAATAAGGCCGCGCTGTGGATGATTCCAACGGATGAGTGCTTCTGCCTTGGTAGCATTAACGCCAGATTGGTCAAAAATGGGTTGGTAAAACAATACAAATTGACCGAGTTTAAGTGCTATGCGGATTTCTTCGATAAGACGACGTTTCTCAATTGCTTGTTCTTCGATAGCATGAGAGAAAAATTCATAACGATTACGCCCTTTGCTTTTAGACAAGTACATGGCTTGATCAGCATGTTTGACTAACGCTTCAACATTTTGACCATCGGCAGGGTAGAAAGTAAGCCCGATGCTACCTGTCACGTTCACTTGCACTTCTTTAATGCTAATACATTGCATCAGGCTATTTTTCACTTTTTCAGCAATGGTTGCAGCGTGTTCTAAGTCACTCACATCTTCAAGAATTAAGGTGAACTCGTCTCCGCCTAGACGCGCAACCGTATCATGATCTCGAACACATCCACGTAAACGTTTAGCCACTTGATGCAGTAACAGATCACCATATTCATGGCCTAAGGAATCGTTGATCTCTTTAAAGCCATCGAGATCGATAAAAATTAACGCAAAAAACATGTCATCTGTATCAATAAGCGACTGCAGTTTTTCATAGAAAAAACGTCGATTGGGTAGCAGGGTTAAGCCATCTTGATAAGCATATTCGTGCAATTGAATATTGGCATTCTCTAGTTCTCTAGTACGCAGTTGTACTTCACTTTCAAGCGAGCTTTCACGCTGTTCAATATTATCTAACATACTATTAAAACAAGTGGTTAACTGACCAATTTCATCTTCAGACTGTACTTGAGCACGCAAGCTGTAATCTTGTGACACGGTGATTTTTTGCGAAATTTTAGCGAGATATAACATTGGACTTAAAAATTTACGACGTAAGAATAATGAGAGAAAAAAGCTGGCACAAAGAGATGATAATAGTAATAGCACAATAAATTGGCCGTAAAATGTAATTCTATCAGTGATAATGCTGTCATCTACTGATATGTGTAAATCACCATATTGTTGCTTGTCGAGTGTCAATGGTGTCATCACTTGAGTGATGTCATTAAGGTCGTCATCAATCTGGGTCATAGAAGGGCGCTTTGATAATGCCTGAGCTAACACAACACCTTCAATATTAGTGACGCTGACAGATAATACATCTGATCTTAACAAGATAGGATTAATCAGTTCTTGAATGGCGTCTTGATCATCAAATAATAAGGCCGCAGTGATATTGGGCGACAACATTTGCGACAAGCTGTGTAGGCTTTCAACTTGTTCTCTTTTAGCGGAAGACAGCTCGAAGGCGCTGAATATTGATGTCACAGTGAGTGTCGAAATGAGCGCAACGCTCATTAAAATGAATTGCAATTTTTTACTGATAGTATTTAGCACGAAAAATTGTTTCATAGCATTAATTATTCACTACTCGACCTAGGCGTAATACTTTTGAACTCATTGTTATCCCCGATAATTTTAATTTTTCGGGTGAGACTTCAAAACGAATTTTACCACCGGATAAAAAGAAACGAATATGCCCACCTTGCTCTATAAAGTTGTCTGTTTCACCCACGATCATGACATCAGCAAGATGTTTATTATCCAATTGTTGCCAAGATTCAAGGGTGTCGGTTGTGATAAACAAGATATTACATTGTTCTAAGTTTTTTTCTGTGAGACTCACTTCGACATTTTCTATTGGTAAATTATTGACTTTACGACCATTGAGGATTGAGCGCGAGACACTAATAAAGCTAGTATCAGGGCTGCACAGTGTAAAAGAGCTGGCTGTATTCGTGTGATGACTCCATTCGCCGTAACGGGCAAAGTTAAATAAAAAACCAGCTTTAAGTGCATACTCTTTTTCGTCAGCAATCGCGCCTTGGCTTATAGTAAGCAAAAGCGTTATAAATGATCCAAACAGAATACGTTTAATAGTTAACATTAAGTCAGTTAGAATTTCGCCGTAATTTTAAAAGTGACACTTTCGTCTATATAATTTGATCGTGTATACGTTTCACTATCATTGCCATACTCAAGATGTGAACCTGCAAACAGGTTTTTACCCATAATGGCGAATGCCCAGTTAGGGTGAAAAGCCCAATTCCAAGTTAAATCGAGTGCGGTATAATTTTCTGTTTGATAGGCATCACTATTTTCAACTCTGAGTGAGGCAAAAATATTATGCTGTTCAAAAAAATGTATATCAGCTTTAGTAAACAGTTGACGACTCGTTGAGTCAAAGCCAATCGCTGGGAACGTGTTGTCTGCTAAGTCGTAATTAAAGGTGTTATAGCTGTAACCTACCTCGGCAGTAAAGTTGTCAGACGGTTGCCATGACAACACCACATCACCACCTTCAGTGGTCAGCCCTGCATTAGAGACTAAGTCAAAATTAATCGATGTTGTCGTCAATGCTTGTACTGCGGCATCAATCTGTCCAGCCTGTAACAATGCAAACACGGGGAGGAACTGATCGATATTCGGATCGATTTGGATCACGGCTACATCATCGGTATCAGTATGATAAACCGATAGGTCAAGTGCCCATGTGGTATCAGATAAACGATAGCCCATTTCATAAGATACAGATTTTTCTGACTTTACGTTGTCATTACCATTGAGGTAAGTGCGGATATAATAACGATCAATCTCGGGTATTCCGGTGGTGATAGGCGATACTTCTTCGACTCTTTGTCCATCGATAAGAAAGTTGTCGTTAAATTCAAGTAAAGAGGGAACCCGAACACTTTTTGATACAGAGGCCCACAAGACTTGATTATTTAGTGGTTTCCATACCAGCCTTGCTAGTGGTTGGTTTTCCCAACCAGTCAAATCGTTATGATCAACTTTGACACCCACAATTAAGTCTAATTTGTCCGCAATCACGTTATATTGAGCCTGCGCTAATCCACCATATTGATGTAGGCTTTCAAAACCTCCATCGCTTTGCACAAAGGTACTGTCTGCAAAAGAAATAGAATTGTAACGGTAGTTTAGCCCCCAATCGAACTGTAAGTCTTGGTGCAGGAAATTCATCTGATAATCAACATCAAAAGATTCAAAATTTTCTTGTAAATGGGTTTGGCTACCACTTTGTTTTAACCAAGATGTTTGCAGCATTTGGTTAGCTTTGGGTGAAATACGATTTTCCAACCTCGCCATGACTCGAACATCGGTACGATCTAAGCTGTCAGTAAATGAGATATTACGGTTGCTTTCATCCACGACGCCGCGAAAATTTTGGCCTAATGTAGATTGAGTCATATCACCTTGAATAAGTCCTGACCATTGATCGTTTGGGGTAAAGTCAAACCGGGTGCCTACAGATTGTTGCTCTGAAAAGTCAGCCGGCTCCATTTCAATCCCTTTGTCAGACTTCTGGCCATCTTTAACGTGGCCATATATTCTGAAACTGCCATTATTACCAATATCGCCACCATAACGAAGATTGGTATCGACATTAAGCTGGCTACCACTGCTGACATCAGCATATAGGCCCCGAGTATCAATGCTGTTTTTAGTAATGATATTAATGACGCCATTAGTGGCATTGCTGCCCCACAGTAACCCACCTTGACCGCGGATAATTTCGATACGTTCTATATCGTATAACGGTACGTTTAGGGTTTCCCAATACACGGCGGCAAATTTAGGGGTATACAAACTTTGACCGTCTACCATAACGAGTAATTTGCTTGAAAATCGCGATGCAACACCACGAGAAGAAATTGCCCATTGATTATTATCAAGTTGTCTAACGGCTAATCCAGGTACCATTTTCAGGGCTTCTGGAACAGAAGTCACGCCTGAACGAGTGATTTGTTCTTTGGTTAATACGTATATAGATGAAGCGGTTTCAAAGGCTGATTGGGTTCTTTTCATCGCCGAAGTCACTTGTACATCCATCGCCATCAGCGAATCTAAATCTAAATCGAGATTGTTTAAGATTTCTTCTGCTATGACATGAGGCGAAATTAAAATAAATAAGTACAAGCATTTTGGTGATAACTTCAAACCAATGTCCTCGATAATCTTTGATGATGGTCAACTATAATGGAACTATTTTAACACACGCTATTAACTAAATATCAGTGCATCCCTTTCAATATACGGATTAATTTACCTTCTGTTAACGACTAAGTCGTTATTTTTTGGTTCACATCTGTGAGTATCGTCATAAATAAATCAGAAAACGATGTTAACCGCCACACTAGAGGTAATGAGTTTTAGTTAACTCATTACCTCTCGTGTGAAATATGCATAAAGACGATGGGGCATTTTAACGGTAAACTATACACATTATAGAGACAGCTTTTTGAGGTCATGAGATAGCATGGTAGAACTGCAGCAAAATAATCCACTTCACGGTTTAAAATCAGAAACGATGATATCTGAGTTAGTGGCATTTTATGATTGGAAAATTCTCTACGCAGCTTTGCGTTTAGAGTGCTTCAATACCAACCCCAATATGGACGCTTGTGTTAAGTTCCTAAAAAAGACGGAATGGGCGAGAGAGCGTGTTGAAAATTTTTATTTGTACCGTTTCAAGCGTATGCCAAAAGGTAACTCTGCACAATTTGAATTAAAACCTCGTGAACGTGGTTTTGCTGACGGTATTTTACCGCGTAAGCCGCAGCCTTTAACGGTTGAGTTAGTTGCCGAAATGAAAGCCAAAGCAACGGCTGATTATGAACAAATGAAACATAATCAAAGTCGTTCATATGCTTCTTCGTCATCACCTTCATATTCCTCATCGAGTCGTTCAAATGACAGCGATGCAGCGACACAGCGTAGTAATCAAAATAAGCCGCAGCCTACATTTGATCCAAACAATCCGTGGAATAAATAACCACTAGACTGATCTCATGTCAAAGGACGCTATAAAAGGGAAAAGCCTAGATGCTAGGACGCTGCGCTGCTAGATGCTATACAGGCCAAAAGCCTAGATGCTAGGACGCTACGCTGCTAGATGCTATACAATCTTAGCAGCGAAGCGATATCGCAGGACGCAGTCCGCCCTAGCAGCGAAGCGATACTCGCAGGACGCAGTCCGCCCTAGCAGCGAAGCGATACTCGCAGGACGCAGTCCGCCCTAACAAATATCCAAAGACGTCGCTATTTTATAATCGTTTATTATCCAGGACTGAGGTTAGCTGAATAAGGTTAATTGTTTTTGTTAAGCACGTTTTGGCTATTTTTATCAAGATGTAGACACACGAGAGAATGATTGCTTAAATAGTAATGCATGTCTTTGTTGTATTTAACAACAGCGCATTCGTTTCAAGGTAACTGGGATTACTTTGGCGGTGCTGTTAGCTTAAATTGAGGCGTAAAGGATTAAGTACCTCATCCATTTTGCTGCTTAGCATTGGGATACAACAAGGATAATAATAATGAAACTGAATAAAATTTTGCTCGCTATCGGCATGGCTTCTAGCGTTGCGATAGTAGGTTGCGGTGATGACACCCAATACGGTAAAACCCCTCAACCAGATCCAGAACCCGAAGTCGTTACTCCTCTATTACAAGCCTTTGCCCCTAATGGCAGCTTAAAAGTCCAAATTCGCCGAACTCAATATGGTGTACCACACATTACCGCCGACAATTTAGAGAGTCTTGGTTTCGGTAATGGTTATGCCCAAGCACAAGATAATTTATGTGTAATTGCAGATGGCTTTATTAAAGCCAATTCTGAACGGTCGATGTATTTTGGTCCCCATGCTTCGATTGACTTTACTACTGGCCTTCCAACCAGTGAAGATAACGGTAACTTAATTTCTGACTTTGCCTACAAAGCATTGAAAATCAGGCAGCTTGCTGAAAACCAATACCCACAGTTTAGTTATAATTCGCGTGCATTAATGGAGGGTTTCAGTGCGGGTTATAATCAATATCTTGCCGATGTAGAAGCTGGAACTCAAACAGGCGAGCCATTTTGTGCTGGTCAACCGTGGGTTAAACCTATTAGCGGTGTCGATGTAGCAAGCTATCTATTTTCCATCGCGCTATTACCTGGGGCGGCAAACTTTTTAGATTTAATTTTTTACGCCAACCCTGGCGATGCTCAAGAGTATTTACCGCGAATTATTGGGCCTGCACCATCCACTGCACAAACCGCGTTTGTGCAGGATATGAACAACAAATTAATCGCACGGTCTGCAACCATTACCACACCGGAAACTAATCCGCGAAATTTGGGTTCTAATGGTTGGGGTTTAGGTAAGGATAAAACTGAAAATGGTAAAGGTATGGTATTGGGTAATCCACATTTTCCGCATACCGGTAATTTACGCTTTTGGCAGTCGCATTTGACCATACCAGGACAAATGGATGTGATGGGCGGCTCGTTGGTTGGTATGCCTGGATTGGTTAACATTGGTTTTAACAAAGATGTTGCTTGGACGCATACCTTTTCAACCGCAGAACATTTTGTAATGTATAACCTTGAGTTAGTTGCCGGTGATAGATTGCAATATATGTACGATAATTCGCCGATGCCAATCACCAAAGAAACGGTTTCGGTATTAGTTAATGCAGGCCCCGCTGGCATGTTGGTGGCGGAGAAGGATATTTACACTACAGCCAAAGGTCCGATGGTTGAAGCACCACCGGCATTAGCACCATTTGGATGGGACGATGGCCAGGCTTTCTTTATTCAAGATGCCAATATGGCCAATAAAGATCCGCTCGATCATTGGTTAGCCATGAATCTTGCATCCAATAAAGATGAGTTTCAACAAGCGTTTAAAAATTATGATGGGGTTATTTTTAATAACACCATGTATGCGGATAAAGAAGGTAATGCGTTTTATATTGACGACTCAACCGTACCGGGATTTTCTGACTTAGTGGTCGATATTATTAAGACGACCCCAGCGATACAAGCGGCTAGAGCTCAAGCTGGATTTACTATTTTACCCGGTAATACCTCGGTATTTAGTTATGACTCGCCAATGCCTTACGACCGTGCACCTAAGCTTGAACGTACTGACTTTGTACAAAACTCCAACAACTCCTTTTGGTCAACTAACTTAGCGGCACCGCTCGAAAACTACTCTCCTTTATACGGTCCAGAGCGAGGCCAATTATCGTTACGTACTCGTATGGGCTTAACCTTAATGGATGACGCCGCGGGTGATGACGGTAAATTTACTATTGAGGAGCTAGAGGCGGCTTTATTATCCAATCGGGCTTATCTTGCTGAATTGGTGTTACCCGACTTAATCAGCCAGTGCGAGCAACAAGGGTCTACGCCGGTGATGGTTAGCGCAACATTGTCTAAAGATGTCTCGGCATCATGTGCCGCGCTAAAATCGTGGAACGGTAAACAAGATAACGACAGTAAAGGTGGGGCGTTACTTCGTGAGTTTGCCCATCAGTTCAATCAAAACACCATGCTAACCGAAGCATTTGATTATATGAGTGCAGCAACTACGCCCAATAAGCTCAATACTGACGGCAGTGCATTAGTGGCTTTAGCTCATGCAGCTTTGAATCTTGAAGCGGCAGGTTTTGCGGTTGATGTTGCGTTGGGGGATGTGCAGTTTGTTGAAAAGTCACTTGCTGATGGCTCTGCATCTGGGGTGAAGTTACCTTGGCCTGGGAGTCATAATGCGGAAGGTGGATTCAACGTATTCTCGACCAGTTTATCGGGCGATGACACCTTAATACCTCAGCATCAATATAGCCCTGTTATGGATGTTGTTTCTGGTAATGCTACAGCATCAGGATTAACTTCTGAAGGTTACCAAGTGCGTTATGGTTCAAGTTGGATGATGACCGTGAGCTTTACTGATGACGGTCCTAAGGCAAAGGGTATTTTGACTTATTCAGAATCTAGCAATGTGTTGAGTCCAAGTTTTTCCGATCAAAGTGAATTGTATTCCTCGGCAAAACAATTACGTCCATTGCTATTTACTGAGGCAGAAATCCAAGCATCAGTTGAATCTAGCATCGAGCTAACGCTGCAAAAATAAACTAATGGTTTATTCTGTTTGAGTGAATGAAACTAAAACCTCACTGATATTTATCGGTGAGGTTTTATCATTTTATAGACGAATAGACGAATAGACGAATAGACGAATAGACGAATAGACGAATAGACGAATAGACGAATAGACGAATAAACAGATGAACCAGTAAGCGGATGTTTGGGTTGTTCACATGGTGATTCAATCGTGTTTGTTACCTCAATTTCAGGCTACTTAACTTCCCACCTATAAAGATGTGTTTGAGGTGATATATTGGTGACGGTGTAATTATCTTAGGTGTTACAAAGGGTAATTAACCATTTTTAGTATATAGGGATGTGTAAGTTTACAAGCCACTGGTGAGTTAAAAGTGATTATGTTTGAATTTTTTTGATGTGTGGATATGGGTAATTAAATAGCTAATTATAGTGAAGTTGGGGTAAGCCATTAACAGGGTTATAGTTTATCGCTAAAGTGAGTATATATGCACGGAAAGTAACTGGTAGCAATCCCTACTTTGGTATAACACCCGGTTGCTTGACCTAGAAAGCTAACTGAAACAAACTCGACATTGAATATATTCCTATAAATAATTGGATGACAATAATATGCTGATTTTCCTCATTTGTATCGGGCTACTATTGCTCGGGTACAAGTTTTACAGCCCGTTCGTTGAGCGACAAGCAGGTATTGACCCTAAAGTTAAAACCCCTCAAGAACGATTTAATGATGGCGTTGACTATGTACCCGTTCATCCAGTTAAAGCGTTCTTAATTCAATTTCTTAATATCGCCGGTGTCGGACCGATATTTGGGCCAATTTTAGGTGCATTATATGGCCCGATAGCACTGGTTTGGATTGTGATTGGTAATGTACTCGGTGGCGCAGTTCACGATTACTTCTCTGGTGTAATGAGTATAAAAGAAGACGGTAAAAGTTTACCTGAAATTGCTGGCCATTATTTCAATGTGTACTTTAAAGGTGCCATGTTGATATTTACTGCCATGCTACTCTTCTTCGTTGGTGTAGTATTTATCATGAGCCCAGCAGGGTTGTTAAGTAACTTAGATTATTTTAAAGACACTTTTTTGAGTAATAATACCTTTTGGGTATTACTGATTTTGGGTTATTACTTTCTCGCGACTTTGTTACCAATCGATAAAATCATTACCAAACTGTATCCAGCATTTGGTTTATTAATGATTGTGATGACAACCTCTATTGCTGTTGCATTGCTAATCCATGCGCCGCAACTACCGACTATTGACAGTATCTTTGCTTATTTTGATCATAGCCATTATAACAATGACTTATTAGAGCCGAACCCAAGTGGGCTACCTGTATGGCCATTATTGTTTGTCACTATTACCTGTGGCGCAATCAGTGGATTCCATTCAACTCAAGCACCGATTATGGCGCGTTGTTTAACTAACGAAAAATACATTCGTCCAGTTTACTATGGTGCCATGGTAGCAGAAGGTGTCGTGGCATGTGTGTGGGCTACTGCAGGTATCGCAGCTTTCCCTGGTGGTTATATCGAACTTAAGAGTGTTCTCGATATAGGCGGTCCTGGTATGGTTGTTAACCAAGTGGCGACCACTTACCTAGGTGTAGCAGGTGGTGTTATGGCGATTATCGCGGTTGCGGTTTTCCCTATTACCTCTGGTGACACTGCGTTTAGAGCATTACGTTTAACTATTATCGATGCGTTTAAAATTCCGCAAAGTGTCAGAAACCGTTTACTGGTTGCCATTCCGATTCTGATTATTGCTTATTTTATGACTAAGATTGACTTCACCCTAATCTGGCGTTATTTCGCATTCTCAAATATGTTGCTCTCAACTAGCGTATTGTGGCTTGCGACTAAGTATTTGTTTGATCGTGGTACCTTCCATTGGATTGTCAGCATTCCAGCGATTATTGGTACTTGTGTGACTGTGTCGTACATCATGACCGCAGGTATTGGTTTTGGTTTGCCGCAACAGCTGAGCCAGCCAGTGGGTATTGTTGTAGGTGTAATATGTCTTATTGCGCTGATTATTGCGCACAATAAACGCAAAGTGATTACTACTCAGTAAGTTAATGATTGTGGTAATTGTTAGTTAATTAAAGGGCTGCATTGTGCAGCCCTTTTTGTTGCCTATTTGAAACCGTAAACTAATGACCAATACGGTCCAGTTTCTGAATCAGTTCTATTTTTATATCGTTAGGTGTTTGACTGTGCCAGTAGCCACTTACGTAAGCAAACAGCGGTAACATAAACATAATAGTCAGTAACACAATGAGTAACCCTCTGGCAGAAAGCGGAATGCCATTACGAGTGCTAAATTGCAACGCCTGTTTTTTAGGGCAAGCAGACACACAACGCATGCAAGCTTGGCATTCGTCTGAGTGGATATTTTTTTGAGTATGCACCGATATATTGGCAGGACAAGCACGGGTGCACTTATCACAACTCATGCCTTTAGTTTCAATTAAACAATGCTGAGTATTACGGCGAATTTTAAACGGACTTAGAAAACTTACAATACCTAGCAATGCGCCATAAGGGCAAATGTAACGGCAAAAACCTTGGCGACGCCATGCTGCTAAGGCAAAGATCATTCCAAAACCGATTAAGGCAACCATTGATGGCATCATAAAAAATACTGCCATTTTTAAGTCAGCCACTTTGTGGTAATTACCTGATAGGTAGTGTGGAATGCTTGCAGATGGCATAGAAATAACCAAATAAAGCAGTGCCGCTAATAATAGGTATTTAACCATTCTGAGTGGCCAGTCTACCCACGCAGGCGGTAATAACTCTGCGTGAATAACACGTTTTCTCAGTTTATAAAGATACTCACCGGCTAATCCTAACGGACAAGCCCAACCACAAAATGCTCGTTTACACACTACACCAGTGATCAATACGACACATAACATCACTACCGCAGCAGGGTGGTTTTGATCCCACAGTCCGAGAGTTAAAATAGCTTTGAGCTCTATGCCGCCCGCAATAGGTAAAAATGCATCACCGACATCCGGTCTCATTAACCAGGGGGTTTCTCCGGCATACAATAATCCTGCATTGATGGCATATTGCACGCCAACCAATAACATCGAAAGGGCAAAGAAATGTTGGCAAATCTCACGTACAGCATTGGGTCTGCCTTCTGCATTGGCAAACGCAGGTTGATATTGCCCTATTGCGGTAACAACTAATACCGCGCCCAACAATATAAGTAAAAGTGGCCAGAAAAAGCTAGCAAGAGTCGCGCCGAGCAATAATGCCCCGCTGACCAATGCGCCCCATTTTTTGCCACCCCAATACAGTAAGCTGGTGCTATATACCAAGGCTAGCATTAAAGTGATTGATTCAATTGTACTCATAGAGGATGCCTACAGTGTTTTATTTTCTATCAATAATGATAAAAGTTCTGCTTAAGGGCTAATGTGAGAGGAGTCACCAAAGCCAATAATTGATTTCTAAATATATGATCTACATTGATTTGTTTACTTTATGTAAACATTGTTAAGCAGTGTGTGAACTAAGTGTTTTCACTCTGTTGTCATTAACTTGTCTTAATTACTGGTTACCTTATTAAGATCATTTTTGTGACCGTAAAAAGTGGCTAATGGCTAAGTTTTCTTTTGAGCATTCTTTCGAGATCGACACCTTAAAGCGCTTAATTGCCCAGCATCAGCATCAATTTAGGCATAAGTCCCTGGCGAATTTATATTATCGTGGTGAAAAATTATCGGTAACCGCCATTGAGCTTGGGCAACAACAGCAACCTTGCCCTACGGTGTTATTTGTTGGTGGGGTGCATGGTGTGGAGCGTATTGGTGCACAAGTGGTGTTGGCCTTTTTAGACAGCTTACTCAATCGACTACCTTGGGATACTCATTTACAGCAATTACTCAAACACGTGCGTCTAGCTTTTGTACCTGTGGTGAATCCGGTAGGCTTTTTGCGTGGTAGCCGAGGCAATGGCAACAATGTTGATTTAATGCGTAATGCACCGATTGATTCAGACGAAGACGTGACCTTTCTTGTTGGCGGTCATCGACTCTCGCCGCGCTTGCCTTGGTACCGTGGTCAAAATGGCATGGAGCTAGAAACCCAAGCATTAGTAAACTATGTGCAACAATTACAGCAACAAAGTAGCAGTGTTATTGCCTTAGATGCTCATTCTGGTTTTGGTTTGCTAGACCATCTGTGGTTTCCTCATGCGCATACTCGGCAACCGTTTTCCGGCATAGGTTATATTTATCATTTAATGCAATTATTCGAAAAGGGTTACCCTCACCACGGCCATTATCGGTTAGCGCCACAAAGTCATTTTTATCGGACTCATGGCGATATTTGGGATTACTTAGTGGCGAGTAATATCAGCGAAAAACCGTTTATTCCATTAACGTTAGAAATGGGCTCGTGGGCTTGGGTGCGTAAAAATCCGCGTCAGCTATTTAATTTTCCCGGTTATTTTAATCCCCAGAAAACACACCGACATCAACGCATTTTACGACGTCACGTGGTATTAATGCAGTTCCTTATCGATGCGGCTTATGCGCAAATTATTGAACAAATCAAACCTAAACAGCTGACACAATTAACTCAACAAGCCAATCGCTTTTGGTCTAAAAAAGGCTAAACGAGATTATGTGAGGATAAATGAGGATAAATGAGGATAAGCAATGACCACCTTAGTTTTGCTTAGAGGATTAATGCGCGACAGCCGCCATTGGTATGGTTTTGATCAGCGTTTAGCTCAACACTCGGTCAATGTTATTAGCGTCGATTTACCGGGTAATGGTCTGTTAGTCAATCAGCCTAGCCCAGATAAAATGCAAGACTATTGTGATGCTGTGTGGCAACAAATCGATGCCGCATTACTAAAGCAGGGCATGCTGCCAAGCCAAGTTAAATTGGTATTAGTGGGGTTGTCTATGGGAGGTATGCTGGCGCTAGCGATGGCGGCGCAGTGTCGCTCGCGAGTGCAGCATGTGGTGTTAATTAACAGCAGTGCGGCCAACTTGTCAGCTTGGTATAAACGGTTCCAATGTTTTGGGTTAATGACGTCATTGGTCGTTGTGTTCGCTAGGGCTTTACGCGCCAGCTTGTCGAATCAAGTGGATAATGACAAAAGCTATTGGCTCGAGGCAACAGTATTAGATTTTACCAGCAGGCATTTGGGTCAAAGTCTTGAAGTGATTAATGCCTGGAGCATACTGAGATTGCAATGCCATACATCATTTATTAATGGATTACGCCAATTGTACGCCTCAGCCCGTTTTCACAGTCCTATATTGAATGACATACCGGTTAGCGTGATTGTCGCTAATCAAGATAAGTTAGCTCATCCAAAATGTAGCGAACAGTTAGCGGTATTTTATCAAACACAACTACATAAAATAGATGATTGCGGCCACGATGCCAGCCTTGATCAACCACAACAATTACAACAACTATTGCTGGATATTATTCGTTAGGGATTATTCGTTAGGGATTATTCATTAGGGCATATTCATTAGAGCTTATTCGCTAGAGCTTATTCATTAGGACGGTTCCATCAGGGGTCATAGAATATTGCTTCTCGAATAGAAAGTACTGAGTCGAGAGTACTAAATTGAGAGTGCAAAATAGAAATTACTTAGTAGCGATTAGTCATTCATTGATTCCGTCACTCTAGCTTGCTTGCCATTTTTTAATGTCTTGCTGCCAAGCATTGGCGGTAAAGTCGATAAAGGCTCTGACGACCGTTTGCTGATAACTGCGTGACAAATAGACCGCCCATAAGGTTTTTCCTGGCGCGGTAGTATTGGGCAGCACTTCGGTTAACTCACCTCGTTTAAGATAATGGTTGGCTAAATCGGTTGGCAAACACACTATACCGTTGCCACGAAGTGCCGCATTGATCAATACGCCCATGTCGTTGGCTTGTAAATTGCCGCTCACATCCAATAAATAAGGCTGTGAATCGGCAATAATTTCCCAGTGTTGCTGACTAGAGTGGCGCAAACAGTTGTGTTGCAATAAGTCGTTAGCCGACACAATGGCCGTATTTTTGGCGAGATAGTCAGGGGAGGCGCAAATGACACTGTCGATATGCATTAAGCGTCTGGCGATTAAGCTTTCATCAGGCTGGTGGGTGTAACGCAGGGCGATATCGACTCTGTCATTCACCAGTTGCGAGACATTATCCGACAGTAACAATTGAATATTCACTTGCGGATGTTGTTGGCAAAAAGCCTCAACCACGTCATACAGTTTTTGTTGCCCAAGGCCAATGGGCGAAGCGATACGGATAGTGCCCACTAGTTCGTTATTATGACTAATTGCACGGCTTTCCATGGCGGTGACTTCACTTAAAATACGCTGGCAGTAATTAAGTGCTTCTTCGCCCTGTAAGGTTAGGCTTACTCGGCGAGTGGTGCGGTGTAATAATCGTAACGCTAACCACTGTTCAACTTCTTTAATGTGCCGTGATACTTGTAAACGGCTTAAACCGAGTTGCTCAGCGGCTTGGGTAAAGCTGCCACAACTGGCCACTTCAACAAAGCTGCGCATAGCAGATATTTTGTCCATAAGATTATCCTATCGCGACAGTTAAAGGTTATAAGCTTTCTATATTTTCCAATAAATTATCGGCTTTGTTAATAATGGCTTGTTGCGTTTGACTGTCCATTTTTTGCCAGTTTTTATATACCATTGCCATGCGAGGGTTACGTTTAAATTGGTCTTGATGGCGTTGAATAAAATGCCAATATAAACTGTTGAATGGGCAGGCGTTATGTTCTGTCTTAAGTTTGACATTGTAATGGCAGGTTTTGCAATAGTCGCTCATTTTATTCAAATAGTTACCGCTGGCGGCATAGGGTTTTGTGGCCACAATTCCGCCGTCGGCAAATTGGGTCATTCCGCGCGTATTGGGCATTTCGACCCACTCGATGGCATCAATGTAAATGCCTAAATACCAGTGGTCGACTTCATCTGGATTGATACCCGCGAGTAAACTAAAGCAGCCAGTCACCATCAATCTTTGAATATGGTGGGCATAGGCATAATCGAGCGACTGTTTTATGGCGTGGTGCATGCAATTCATCTTGGTGTTGGCGGTCCAAAAATACCCTGGCAGCGGCCGCTGTGCTTGTAAGGCATTTTTAGTGGCGTAGTTGGGCATATTGCACCAATAAATACCGCGGACATATTCACGCCAGCCAAGTATTTGCCTAACAAAACCTTCAACTTGAGCCAGTGAAATATCATGTTGATGCGCTTGCCAATGCGCGATGACTTTATTAATCACTTCACTGGGGGAAATAATTTTAGCGTTAAGCGCAAACGATAGCCTTGAATGATATAAGCTCCAATCCGCACGGCTATTTTCGGTCATCGCATCTTGGAAATGACCAAAGCGGATCAATAAATGCTGGCAAAAAAAGTCGAGTAACTCACGCGATTGGCGTCGATTTACTGGCCATAATAATTGGCTTTCTGCCTTACCTATGGTGTTGATGTTATGGCGCTTAAGGCGGGCTAAAATATCACTGACATCGTTAGCAAATACCAAGGGCGCAGGAACATCAGCAAGGTCATTCTTTTTAAAGCTCGCACGGTTTTGCTGGTCAAAATTCCATTGGCCACCTAATGGTTCACCCTCTTGCATTAATACATTAAAGCGTTTGCGCATGCGTCGATAAAAAAACTCCATTTTCACATGTTTATTCGGTGTAAATTCGCGCTGAATATCGTCAAATGGCAGTAAGAAATGTTCTGTGTCATAGCTGTTTTTACTTACCTTTGGCAGTGCGAGTTCACTCAATTGTTGCGCTAAGCGATATTCATCAGGCTGTTGATATTCAAATATCGTCAGTTGCTGGGTTGTGGTGATATTTTCAAGTAATGCAGGGAGATCTGCATAGTGCTGGGTGTCATCTAATGTTAGGTACATCACTTGATGACCACTCTTGGCTAAGGCCTGTGCAAATTGCGCCATAGAGGCAAAAAAGGCGCAGACCTTTTGCACATGATGAGTGACGTAGTTTGCTTCTTGTCCCAACTCGGCAATCAAATACACCACATTAGGATCGACTTGTTTAAACCAGGAGTGTGACGCATTAAGTTGATCGCCCAAGATGAGTCTCAATGTGCTGGTTTCTGGCAATAGTGTCGGTGAAGCATGGGTGTAAAGCGTCGTCATGGTGATTACCTTTATTCAGATTTATGTCGGCGACAGCGTTCAGAACAATATTTAACGTTGTCCCAATCTTTGGCCCATTTTTTACGCCATGCAAAAGGGCGTTGGCATACCAAACAGATTTTATGGGCTAAATGTGGTTTTTTATGTGTCATGGCGAGCCTTATTCTGTTTGGGCTTTGGGCGTACATGACGAGTTAATACCGCAACAATATGCTGTTTAACTTGAGGTTGTTCGCGATACGACCATAAACGATCGCGGGCAGTTTGTGATGCTTGAGTTAAATCAATCATTGGCTCTGGATAGTCACGACCTAAAATAATGTCGTTAAAAATCGCTTCCATAGGCGGTTGTTGCCAAGGTTGATGAATATACTCATTGGGTAAATTGGTGAGCTCTGGGCACCACAATCGAATAAACTCACCGCGTGGGTCTTGGTCCTGTGACTGCTTTACGGGGTTATATAACCTTATGGTGTTAATACCTGTGACCGAGGCTTGCATTTGCAGTTGCGGATAATGGATCCCGGGTTCGAAATCGAGAAAATAATTGGCTAGCGGTAAGCTGGCATGCTGCCAGGCAATATTGAGATGGTGAGTCACAAAGCTGACTAGCATGGCGCGCATTCTAAAGTTGATATAGCCGGTTTTTTTTAAACAACGCATACAGGCATCGATAATGGGGATCCCCGTTTGGCCGTCAGCCCAGCGTTGAATATCTTGCTGCACTTTGTCGTCGGTACGGTAGGGATAATCAACATACCCAGGGTTAACCGGGGTAAATTCCATGCTGCATTGGCTTTCAAATTTTTGCATAAAATGGCAATGCCAATGTAAACGAGACATCATCGCCAATAACGGTTTTTTCCACGCTTTATTGCTGGTTTGCACCTCGTTATAACGTGTTAATGTTGCTTGATATACCTGCTTTAGACTGATGTTTCCCCACGCTAAATAAGGCGATAAGCGTGAACAATGGGTCCGACTTAAGCTCGGGCTAGAAATACTGCGTTGATAGTCTTTACCCCGATGGGTTAAAAAACTGCTCAGTATTGTTCTGGCTGCTTTGGGGCCACCTATTTGAAACTGATCATTGTGTGCCATGATGGCATGATCAAGAGTCGGGTCTTGATGATTATCGAGTTTTTGCAACTGACATTGTTGCCAGTTGGGGATGGCAATAGGGCTGTTCATTACTTGTTGCCAGTGCAGATCCCATGACTGACGATTTTTTCGGCCACGAACTACAGCTCCAGTAGGCGACTGCTGCCAATTAACTTGCTGTTGATTACACCAGCGAGCAACCGTTTTATCGCGTTCAAAGCTGTTGTGTAAACCTATCTCTTGATGACTATAAATATTTTTAATTTCAAATGTTTGGGATATCTCATCCAGTAAGTCAATCATCGGCATACTGAACATATACACCTGTCCGTTAAATCGGAGCAGTTGTTGATTCATATCTTGCAGCGACTGCCACACAAAGCGCCAATGGCGTTCATT
Source organism: Shewanella sp. Arc9-LZ (assembly GCF_010092445.1). NCBI lineage: Bacteria > Pseudomonadati > Pseudomonadota > Gammaproteobacteria > Alteromonadales > Shewanellaceae > Shewanella > Shewanella sp. Arc9-LZ. Next base: position 974,593 of record NZ_CP048031.1, read on the forward strand.
ATAATGCGAGTCAGCCAGCATAAATGGCTCAAAGGTGTAAATGAGCAAGCAGGGTAAATTGTGGTTAAATGCATCGACGAGCGGTTGATGATCAGACAAGCGCAAGTCGCGTTTAAACCAGACAATATTAATAGCTTGTTTGATTGTGTCGGGCATGGCGCCAAAATCTCATGATGAATGAGCCATTAGATACGCACTAGCCTGCGGTTTAGATTGCTTTTAAGGACACAATTACGTAATGATTTTACATCTTACTTTGTATCTTTAAATGAAACAATTAAGCGCAATTATCGATATTTATCTCTAAAAGATTACCCACTACACTAGCTCTATTGATAATTAATAGAGCGAGACACAAAATGAAATTAGCAGTATTAGGCGCAACAGGTTGGATTGGTGGCACTATCATGCAACAAGCGATAAGCCGAGGCCATGAAGTGGTTGCCGTAGTGCGCGACGCCAGCAAAGTCACTCAAGATGTGGCCGTACGTACGCTTGATTTAACCACTATGACAAGCGATGCCATAGCTAGCGCATTTGCCGATGTTGATGTTGTTATAGCGTCAATCGGTGGCCGTGCCGCACAAAACCATCAAGTAGTAGCGCAAACCGCTAAGCAATTACTGCAACACTTGCCTAAAGCTGGCACACCGCGTTTGTTATGGGTTGGCGGTGCAGGTAGTTTAGAAGTCGCACCAGGCGTGACGTTAGTGTCAGCACCAGAGTTTCCTGAAGATTATAAAGCCGAAGCCATCGCCCAAAGTGAAGCACTAGCCGTGTTCCGTGATACAGATTCTGCTATCGAGTGGACTTACGTTAGCCCTGCAGCGATTATTTTCCCTGGTGAGTCAGAAGGCCAATACCGTTTAGGCGGCAACGAATTTTTTACCGATGCACTAGGCCAAAGCCGAGTATCAGTAGTGGATTATGCCAAAGCTATGCTTGATGAAGCCGAAAATGCTCAGCATATTAATCAACGTATTAGCGTTGCTTACTAAGTCATATTAGGTAGGTGATTAATCGAAACAGGCCTAAATGGCCTGTTTTTTTATGCTTTATCCGGTGTATAAGTAGTTATATCGATTAGGCAAACAATGGTTGAATTTGTATTAGGCCATAGCCGTCACTCGGTAAGATTTGAGCGCATTTTACTCAAAAAATTATATTGGGTTATCAGTTACAGGCTATGTGATTTGAGTCTGTTTTAAAACGTTTTTGGCTAAAAGTGAATTTAAGATATGGCCTGCGGCCACTAACGTCGTGGCGCTTCGCCCACACCAGAGCAAAAGGAAACCAACGGCTGTTCCCTCTTCCTCTTTTTAAAAAAATTAGCCCAGCCGCCCCGCGACATTTTCCTATCTACTTAAACAACAGATGTGAAAAGGTCGCCATGGGGTAGATCCAGCTTTTAACTTTATTTTTAGTCAGCCTCGGCCTTATTCGAAAATCCTAACGCTTTCGATGGTACATCCTGTATCGCGAAAGCTTATTATAAAAATGGGTGGCATGATTAATCGAATCGCAGTTAAACTTAATATTCGCATGATGATTAAGTATGGTGAAAAACGGGAACTAGGTAGTCGTTGACCTCTAATCAAGTAAGTGGCCTAATTCGTGAGCCACTACAATTGTAAACTCAATTAATTGTGCCTGTCATTCGTTCGCACGATAATTCATTAAGCACGATGTCCTGACTGGTATTAGCCCAATAGGTGGATATATTAATCTTATTGTTTAGTCTAGCCGTCGCCGTTCTTGTTAAGTTGATTTTAACGTTCGCATTACCTACAACTGTGCCGCTTAATTTATCCATATTTGCGAGTTCATGGATGAAAACATATTGGTTTTTTCGCTTAAAGTGACTCTTATACAATCCGTTTTTGAATATACAATTGTCCCCGGTAGCTTTGGCATTAGTGAGTTTATCGACCAAAAATTCAGCCCGATGCTTAGTTGGATAAGTAATAAATGAATGTGCATAGAACTCGATCGAATGTTGGCTGCAAAACGCCTTACGCTCAGTGGCTATCCATCGGCGCTGTTTACCCTCACAAGCTAATCCCATGTTGAATAACGCAGCGGATTTTTGCTGTGCTGTTGCAGGTAATGAGAAAATAACGCGACCAGCGGCTATTACAGCTTCATTGGTATAATTAACCTTTAATGGTGCAATTGATAAGGCATTTATTACTTCGTTGGCTGTGGCTAACTTTATTGACACGATGGATAAGTTATTTAAGGCTCTAATATTATCTGGTGCTAGCTCGATTGCCGCCTCAAACACATCAAAAGCCTTATAATATTGTTTGTTCGCATATAACGACTCACCCTTTAGGTTCAGTTTTTGGATGCTACTGCTCAAAACCTCTGCTGCCGGGTCTTCAGCTTTGTTTTGTTGCGCATCTTGATTGATAGTGAGTTGATAACCTAAAACCTGTTGCTTTTGAGTGGACTCTAGATAGGCATTCAGCTCATTTGTTCTAGCTAGGGTGAGCTTAGATATACATGTTAATGACTGTGAGTTAGAATAACCTTGCTCAATCCAATGCCCTTTGCGGGGCAAATCGACTTCAAACTCACAAGTGGTATTTCTGTATTTTACCCATAACCGTTGCGCTTTTTGGATAGCTGATTTGTGGGGTTCATATAATCGTTTTACCACTTTATGGTATGCGATATTCAACTTTTCATCATACTCAATCGTATTTTCTAGCAATTCATTTGCTGAGCAAAAAAACGGTACTAACAGTAGTAAACCAACCATATTTTTAGACAAATACACACTGACATCCTTGTAAAAATCACGCTAAAACTCTTAAGTAAATCCGTTGGCTATTTCTTTATTTTCGATTTCAAAATAAAATGTTAAGAGCCAGGTTGAGAGATAACAATTTAACTTGAACGGACATAATTAAATAGTACTGTGTAAAGTATTATTTAATCGTGAATCGTCAGTTCAGACAACGAGCCTATCGGCACTCTTGTTATAGTTTTTGAGCTTTGTCGCCCTATTTGATCTCGTTTTATGCTCTCTACCCGACTCGCTGTCGCTTTGAGTACCACTGTTTTACCCAGTAAATAGTATTCTGCTGATGTACCATATGTCGCTTTAAAATCACTCGCGGCCTTGGTTAATAAATCAATTTGAATATTTCTTTCGTCATTAGGATTGGCTTGAGTATGAAACGTGACGGACCCATCACTGCGTCTTTCACTTTTATTAATTAGAAACGTGAATGAGCCTTTAAATCCAGCTTGACCATAAGCTGCCTTTTTTACCTCGAGTTCAATTTGATCAATGAGCTGAATTGCGTTGGTATATTCAATCGTTTGCTGTGCATTACTCCTTTTTATTAACGTCGTATATTGGGTTAGCTCAATGATTCTAGCGTCAATCAATCTTGATAAACATTGCTGTAATGAAGTTTGAGCTGGATCATCTTCAAACCAGTGGTTGTGACTTAAAAATCCGCCCTCAAACGCACAAGTCATGTCTCGGTACGCTAGCCAATTCAACTGCGCTTTTTTAAGTGTCTTTTTTTGCGTGTTAGCTAGTAAATTAATTACATCGTCATAGGCTTTATCTAAACGTTCGCTTTGTGTTGTTGAATCACCTAGATGCTCAGTAGCAGAGCATAGTACTGGTGACATAATGAGTATTAAGACAATTTCAATCGCGTTGAACATCAATACATCCTTATATTATTTGTTCCATAGTTCATTTTTTCTTGAGGTTTTGTTTGCAAAGCTTTAAATGACGCACGGCTTGCAGGTCCAATGTCACACTCATGTAAACAGCTACTATTAGGCTCCCATCTATGTTCATGCAGGCGCACTTGTTAACAGAATACTATAGCTATTTGATTTGTAAAAGTAGTTGTTTTGTATAAAAAATATTGCAGATGGCCATGTTGTTATTAGGTTAATTAGGTGAAAGAAAGAGTTGAATTAACGCTAAAAGTATCAACTCTAACACCGAAAGGAGTATAAGTAAGTTACATGCCTTGCTTGTAATGGGTCAGCGTCAACCCTGAACTTGAGGTCGTTGAAGAAAATAGCGTGAGCCTGACAGGACGTCAGGCTAGCTTTCGCGGTACAGGATGTACCATCGGAAGCGTTAGCATTTTCTCTCTTTACAATAAGATGGGCCGAAGACGGTTACAGATGAAGTTAAAAGCTGGATCAATCCCCATGGCGACTTTTCGCAGCTCTTGTTTTGTAAATAGCGAAAATGTTGCGGGGCGGCTGGGAGTTCCAAGAGGGAATAGCCGTTGATTTCCTCTTGGTCTGGTGTGGGTGAAGCGCCACGACGTTGGTGGCCGCAGGCCATAATGTATTAGCCCGTGCAGGGTGGAACCTTGCAATCTTAATTCAAACGAAGTTTGAAAAATAGGTATGGTGAAGCGCCACGACGTTAGTGGCCGAAGGCCATACTCAACCAAGAATCGCTTTATGAATTATCCCATTGATGACAAAACTCAATAAAGCTTTTCAACAGCGGGCTGTGATACTTATCTTTGTGAACCACCAACCAAAACGGTCGTTGCATATTAATATGATTCCCCTTAATTTGGGAGTCGAGCTGAGTCACACGGCCATCATTAATCGCATATTGTGCCGCCAAAGCAGATAAACACCCTAAGCCAAGTCCGGCGGCGACACTGTTAATTAATGCCTCAGTGGTATTCAGTTCAAACACTTCATGCCACGCCTCTATTTGCGGCGCAATAGTACGCAAAAAAAACTCTCTCGAGCCAGAACCTGCTTCACGTAATATTCACTCACTTTGCTCTAAATCGTTAAACGTCCATTGTGTCTGCTGACTTATGGGTGAATGAGGCGCAGCGATAATACACATTTCATCATGGCTAAACTGAGTGGCGATGAGTTCTGGGTGATGACTTTTACCCTCTATCAAGCCAATGTCTAACTCGTAATCCAGCAGTTTTTGGCAGATTAAGCGTGAATTTGAAATCACCACGCTTTGTGAGAAATGTTGATGTTGCTGCCTAAATTGGCTCAATAACCCCGGTACAACATGATTACCTAAGGTGTCACTGGCACCTATTTTCAATTGACCCGTAAAAGCGTGGTCTGCATCAAACAATTGACTGATATTATTTGCTCTACTAAGCAGCTCATCGGCCAGAGGTAATAACTTGTGTCCTTCTTGATTAAGTACCAAGCGATTATTGACCCGATCAAATAGCGGGTGACCCAATTGTTTTTCGAGTTCTGCCAGTGCCATGCTCACCGCGGCTTTAGACAAATACAGTGCCTCGGCTGCAGCGGTTAAGGTTTTATGTTGGGTAACACTGGTAAACACGTTGAGCTGCTTTAATGAAATGTGCATAGCGCCGCTTAGTTTGATATAGAGTGAGTTTGAAATAGCATTAGTTTGATGGTTATAAAGTTAATGTGAACTGTTTCATTTTTATTTTCATCGTTATTGGTATGATTAATATTTCGTTCAATTTTTATGAACGTATGTTTCATATAATTGGATATATATAAACAAAGTGCAAGCGTAATATAAGCTTATTCTCTGATGGGTTGTTTTGAGGTTGTAATGATTCGAGCAGTAAAACAAACACTAACGGCAGTTCCAACCCCTATGGCTGGATTAGCGTTGGGAATTGCAAGTTTAGGTTGGAGTTGGGAAACCCTCGTTGATTTACATCATTATAGTCAGTGGGTTGGGGCTGCCATCGCAAGTGTATTATTGCTGATTTTAAGTGCTAAATTTTTATTACATTCGGATTTATTACGCCAGGATCTTGCTCATCCAGTGGTCGGCAGCGTGGTACCTACTTTTGCAATGGCGTTAATGGTGGTGTCGAATTCGCTGAGTTATGCCTCTGCACTCGCAGGTGATTTATTATGGTCATTTGCAGTATTGCTGCACATCAGCTTTTTGGTCGGGTTTATTTATCATCGCAGTAAACAATTTTCACTGCATCATATGGTGCCTAGCTGGTTTATACCGCCTATTGGTATTGTGGTGGCCGATGTGTCGTTTTCAGGCAATATTCATTTAGCGTGGGTTGCTCATGCTGCGCTAATCTTTGGCATGTTGAGTTATGCCATAATGTTACCGATGATGATTTATCGTCTTATATTTACAGAACAAATCCCAGATGCAGCCAAACCTACTTTAGCGATTTTAGCGGCGCCAGCCAGTTTATCTTTGGCGGGCTATTTAACGGTAATTGAACAGCCATCGCCGGTTATTGTTGGGCTATTATTTGGTATTGGGGTGTTAATGACCTCAATTATCTATTTGTGTTTTTTCAAACTGATGCGTTTACCTTTTAGTCCTGGTTATGCCGCGTTTACGTTTCCGATGGTGATTGGGGCAACGGCATTATTTAAGATGTCTGTTTGGATGGAAAGTGTTGGCATGGCTGCGGAATATGTACAGCAAATTAATGCATTAGCTGAGTTTGAATTGCTTGTCGCTACCGTGGTTGTCAGTTATGTTTGTCTGCGATATCTGCATTTTTATCAACCGAATAGAGTCTTGGTGGCTAATCCATAAATGAGCGTATATGACCCCAGCAATTGAGATAGCAAAAAAGCATAAAATAGATTTTGAAGTACATGAATACCACCATGATACTAATAGTGAATCTTATGGTTTAGAAGCAGCGCAAAAACTGGGCGTGCCAACGGAACAAGTGTTTAAAACCTTGGTGGTGAGTTTAGATAATCAAGCGCTGGTGGTTGGGGTTGTGCCAGTGTCGTCGATGTTGAGTATGAAGTTAATCGCGAAAGCCGCAGGCGCAAAAAAAGCCCGCATGGCAGAGGCATTAGTCGTTGAGCGTTCTAGCGGTTATGTACTGGGTGGAGTGAGCCCATTAGGGCAAAAAAAACCTCTGCCGACAGTTATCGATATTTCTGCACAGCAGCATCAACGTATCTACATTAGCGCCGGCAAAAGAGGCGTAGATATTTCGTTAAGCCCTGCTGATTTACAACGGTTATTGAACGCCACGTTTGCTGATATTTGTGCCCAACGTTAATGTCTATTTGCCGTTAACTGGCCGATGAGATTGTTAGCTTAATGACCATTGTCAGCAAGCAATACGCAGCCAACATTTCGCAGCCAATAATTTTCTACAAAGAGTTTGCTATAAAAGGTTAGCTATAAAGAGATCGCCGTAAACATTTGCCGTAAACATTTGCCGTAAACAATTCACCTCAAACAATTCATCTCAAACATTTTATCGTAAAATATCTGCTCTTAAACAAGTTCGTCTCAAAAGAGTGAGTCTCAAATCATTAGTTTCAAAAGAATGAGTGTTGAACTATTCAAGTTCAAACTCTAGGTTTTACCTTCGTTCAATAACACCCTTCATTATCAATTTATTTTGGCTTTAAACTCTGCTTGGGTATTGAGATTAGCTTTTTGATACCAATAATCGAGCATTCTACTGATTTCTGCTTGGGTGATATCTTCAGTTTTATTAACCTGAGTGTTAGCGGTATTGTTACTTGCTGTAACCTCTGCCGTTTTTGTGACTGGTACTATGGCTACTGGCATAATTGTTACTGGCGCTACTGGCGCTGCAGTAGCTGTTTTTTTGTTGATAGGTTTAGCTGATGCCATTGCAGCTATGGCGCCAGATTCATTATATTGTGCGATCTCTTGAGCAAAATCACGGCCAATTTGTAAGCCTGATTTCATCAGTTTATCTTGAGTAAATACAATGCTTTTACCTGCATGGTCGGTTAACGTTATAGTGGGTTGATCATTAAATTGATTGGCGCGTGAGGCAGAGTTAATGGTCGGCAATGTGAGTTGGTAGTTTTGCTCGCTGGCTTGAAAACGCAAGATAACAACATCAGAAACAAAATTATTTTGGCTGCCATTATCGCGATAACGGGCTTGATAGCGAAAAGCGATTTGTTGCATGTTATCGGGCATGCTTAAGTCCAGTTTTACACTAGATTGCTGTTGTGATGCTTTACCGTTAACTAATACCGTTTCGACTCTGTCTGGCAGTTGTAAACTGGCGGCGATTCCCATAGGGCTAAGAGTAAGACAAAGTAACGCGATGATATGACGCATAGTGTGTGGTTCCATTGTTGTTGATAAACAATATTGCTTGTTATGTGTAAGCACAATAATTGCTTAATTGCTTAATTGCTTAATTTCCTAATAGCTTAAGTGGTGATAAATGCTGGTCGGTAATGCTCTGGCAGTTCAAAGGTTTTTAGCATGTTGCTTAATGGGCAAACAAAACGGAAAAAACACGATGTCAGTGCAAGGTCGGGCGAGTGCTCGTTGCCATTGCCATGCAAACGATCGCCTACAACGGGGTGGCCTAGGCTAGCCATATGAATCCTAATTTGATGTTTACGGCCGGTGTCTATTTTCACCTGTACTTTGGATTGATTCAGTTCTGAGTTGTAGGTCAGTAAGGTGGCGTGGGATAGTGCTGGCTTATTATCGACTGGAGTATTAATGGTAACGGGATTGCTCGGAAACTCACCTTCAACAATCACTTGATAGTACTTTTCCAATTCGCGAGTTTCAAACAGCTTAGCAATAGCGGCAGCGGCTTTTTTACTGTGTCCCAATACTAATAAACCGGTAGCAGCACGATCTAGACGATGAATAATAAAGGCATTGCGCTGCGGCTGCATATTTAATTCAGCGTAGCGATTAATGGTGGTGTGATCGCTCCACTTTGAGCCCTGGCAACGCATACCATAGGGCTTGTACCAAATGCTGTAGTCGCCTTCATCAAACAATAACTCTGCCGGTGTGACTTGTTCGTCTAAAATGTATTGATTGTAATAGAGATGCAGTTTGTCACCAGGTTGCAAAGGCTTTTTTGCACGGCGAATACGATTAGTTTGTTTACCATGGCTGTGCCAGATAGCACCTTTTTGCATAGCATCTTTCAATACTTGCTTGCTCAGGCTACTGGCTTGCGCCAAAAGCTCAATAGCGTCAGTACTGTGCTCGGTAATATCAATATGGTATTCGGTTTTATCGGCCATCATTTGGTTAACTCTAACAATGCAGTTTATCAGCAGTAAATAACGCTAAATGTTACCTTATTTAGCGCTTCAATGTTGATTAGTTAATGAAACTTTCTCTTCGCTTAAGTATCTATGTATCATCTGTCGTAAAGTTGTTTTAGCATAACGCGACAAAACACCATATCAATCTGGAGTAGGTAACTTGGAACACATCGTTTGGGATTTTGATCCTATATTAGTCTCGTTTATGGGATTAACCGTACATTGGTACGGCGCGCTTTTTGCGTTGGCTATAGCCACTGGTTTTCAGGTGATGAAGCACTTTTACAAAAAAGAAGGCTTAGATGTTGAGTCTCTTGATAACCTATTAGTGTATTGCGTTATTGGCATTATTGTTGGGGCTCGTTTAGCTCATTGTATTTTTTATGACCCTGGGTATTACTTTGCTCATCCGCTGAAAATATTTGCGATCTGGGAAGGCGGCCTTGCTAGCCATGGCGGCGGGTTAGGAGCGATATTGGGTCTGTATTTTTACCAACGTAAAGTGAAGTTACCGTTTTTGTTTTTACTCGATCGTTTAGCTATTGCGACAGCCATATTTGGATTTTTTGTGCGTATGGCGAACTTTGCTAATTCAGAAATTTTGGGCGAACCCACTAATCAGCCATGGGGCATTATTTTTAAACGTATTGATATGTTGCCGCGCCATCCTGCGCAGTTGTATGAATCGTTTGCCTATTTATTAATATTTATCGGCTTATTCGCCATTTATAAATACACCAATATGAAGCAAAAACACGGCGCTATCTTTGGTTTGTTTTTGGTATTGGTCTTTACTGCGCGTATCGCGATTGAAAGCGTGAAAGTCAGCCAGGCGGCATATCATGAGTCAATGCTCAGTGCCGGCCAGTGGTTAAGTTTACCGTTTCTATTCGCGGGTATTGTGTTGCTGGTTATGGCTTACCGTAAACGCAGCTAATATGCTTACAAACTGAAAGTGATATCCAATAAAAACGTCCTATGGCTAATGCGATAGGACGTTTTTTTATGAGTAATCTGAGTCAGGATTTAATGCCTTTTACTTGGCATTACATACCTGCTGGTAAATACTTAAATCGCTTCATTTGTTCGTAATGGGTATCAACAATTTTTTGTACTTGTTCTGGTGTCAGTTTGGTTTTCCACTGATGCTTGCCACCATTTCTAAAGAAGGCATTAGCATTTTCATGTTTTTCAACAAAGCCGAGTTTAGTTTCTTGGGCTTTCAATTGAGCAAAAGAAGAGTGCTTAATGGCATTTTTCAGGCGGACAGGATCTTTTTTCAAACCTAAAAAGGATTCTACTTTACGGAAGATCTTTTTAGGATCATCTAGCATATCCTCATAGCGTAAAATCAGCTTTGAGGCATCATCGGCAGTCCAGCTAGACACATGCATAGACCAAGAGGTAATAATTTGTGGCACATGCGGTGCTTCATTTGGCGTGCCAGTCATTTCTTCTGCCATATAAGCTATGGCTTCATCGATGCTGTAACCAAAGTAATTGGCCATTGAGATTGCCACATCTAGCGGGTTACGAACCACATAAATTGCCCCAGATGTGACTGAGGAATTATGCAGTGGATGACCGTTGTATTCGCCTAGGTAGTTGTGGGTTTTTACAAATGTGGTGCCATTAGCTTGATGCGCAATATCAGCCTGAACCTGTGGCCGCAATACACTCACCTCTTCTAACGTCAGCTCAGTGGTGGCAGCTTTGTCTTTTGGTAAATAATGCTGGTAACGATGCGCGGCCGACTCTGCCGTCGAAATTGTGTGCATGGTATTAATATCAATCGGTTGATCTTGATTTTGAATATAGTTTTCTAAAAATGCGCGTACCCAAGTGTTACCCGATTTAGGGTAAGAGGCCACCCAAAGTATGTTTCCCATCCGTAATCCTTTGTTATTATTTTTACGTCTTTCAATGCAGTAAAACTACCGATAATTGTGCAAAATGGCAAGTTTACTGGGGTGTTTGTATAGGGATTAAACTGTGATTATAACGACGATAATGTCGCTAAATGTAAACGCTGTAATGAATTTCAAGCTTCATAGTGCATGGTTTATTGTTAAGAGCTGACATTAATTGCTTTGCATCAAATTGCTAGCAAATGTAGCATGCTTGTTAATAAATGCCTTGCGACCGTTTGGTAGAGGTATTTTAGGCTGTATTATGTATAAAACAACAAGGAGAGTTTTGATGAATATTAATGCAACGCTGGTTGGCCAGTTAATTGTTATTTTCGCATTGCTAGTGGGTGTTATCAGTTATTTTCTTGGTCGTCGTAAAACAAAATCACCGATTATGGCGGGCGTGCTTGGCGCTGTATTATCAATTGTACCGCTATTTGGTTTGATCTATTTAGTGGTGTTGATGCTCAAAAATGATGTTAATTTAGGCGCTGAAACCGCAAGCAATTAAAGGTTGTTCCTAGGTCTCCTTTTAATGTTAAGGCTGCTGTTTTGATGCAGTTACCATTTTTTCTGCTAGTGATAATAAGTTTCGGGTCAACTTATGCAACGTTAATTCCTCGCTCTGCTTATGAAGCATTCCGGTTATTGGGTTCTATTTCAGAGTGTGTTTCAGTATTAATGGCTTACGGCTTAATCGTTGCGTACAACAAATTTACCTCAGAAAAAATTGCGGTTATCTCTTCATCATAACGTTGGGCTTTGTTCAGTTGAGCATTAAAAGGGGATAGCTGAGTGTTGTATCCACTTTAACTGCTCTGACAAGGCTCTAAACCAGTAAACGTGTCCGCGGTGTTACTGTTTAAACGCTTTGATTTTACTTATGCAACCCTTTATACTTGCCGCTGCATTTTTATGCACTGCGCGTTTAATAAATTTTAAGCCTAATTTACACATATTGCCGAGGTCGTTTTTCCATAATGAATATTAAGCCGCATTAGTTTTCCCTCCCTATTTGGATCGTTAAGATCCGTCCGTAATTGCTGCCATGTTGGTAGTTTTTGTTGTATATCACTATCCAATATCATTTTGTCGCATTAATGAGTTAATTTCACCGCTGACGCACGCTGATATCTCAGGCGTTAACATATGTTATTGGCATATTGGCTAACATTAAAACAGAGTAAAATACATGATACAAAACATGAAAAAAGAATGGTTTTCCAACATCCGTGGAGATCTGTTAGCAGGTATAGTCGTCGCGCTAGCGTTAATTCCTGAGGCGATTGCCTTTTCTATTATTGCTGGGGTTGATCCAAAAGTGGGTTTGTACGCTTCATTCTGTATCGCTGTGGTTATCGCGTTTACGGGTGGACGTCCTGGAATGATCTCTGCGGCTACTGGTGCTATGGCGCTATTGATGGTGACCTTAGTTAAAGAACATGGTCTTGAGTATTTATTAGCAGCAACGTTATTGACCGGCATATTTCAAATTGCAGCAGGTTACTTAAAGCTTGGTAGTTTGATGCGTTTTGTCTCGCGTTCGGTGGTGACCGGCTTTGTGAACGCACTCGCCATTCTGATCTTTATGGCGCAGTTGCCAGAGCTCACTGATGTGACGTGGCATGTATACGCTATGACCGCCGCTGGACTGGGTATTATTTACTTATTCCCACTCATCCCAGTTATTGGTAAATCGTTGCCGTCACCTTTGATCTGTATTGTCGGCTTAACCATTTTTGCGGTTTACATGGGATTAGATATCCGTACCGTAGGCGATATGGGACAACTTCCTGATACGTTACCAATCTTCCTTTGGCCAGAAGTGCCATTAACCCTTGAAACGTTAATGATTATCTTCCCTTACTCTGCTGGTCTTGCTGTTGTGGGTTTATTGGAATCGATGATGACAGCGACCATTGTTGATGATTTAACCGATACGCCAAGCGATAAAAACCGCGAATGCAAGGGCCAAGGTATTGCGAATATCGGTGCTGGTTTATTGGGCGGCATGGCAGGTTGTGCCATGATTGGTCAATCAATTATCAACGTTAAATCAGGCGGGCGTGGGCGTTTGTCGACATTTTCTGCCGGTTTGTTTTTGCTAATCTTGATCGTGTTTTTAGGTGATTGGTTAAAAATGATCCCTATGGCTGCACTCGTTGCCGTGATGATCATGGTGTCTATTGGAACCTTCTCTTGGGATTCTATTCGTAATCTTAAACATCATCCTTTATCGACCAATCTTGTGATGGTTGCCACAGTTGTTGTGGTTGTCGCTACCCATAATTTAGCGATTGGGGTATTTGTAGGTGTGTTACTTGCCTCGTTATTTTTTGCCAATAAAGTGGGCCGTTTTATGGTGGTTAAAAACACCGACACTTCAGCAGACACTGGCCGTCATTATCAAATTATTGGCCAAGTCTTTTTTGCCTCAGCAGATAAGTTCAGCAACTCATTTGATTTCAGAGAAGTGGTTGATAAGGTGACTATTGATTTATCTTTGGCACATTTTTGGGATATTACTGCGGTATCGGCGCTCGATAAAGTGGTGATTAAATTCCGCCGTGAGGGCACTGAAGTTGAGTTAATTGGTCTTAATGAAGCCAGCGCTACCATTGTGGATAAATTTGGTGTGCATGATAAACCCGAAGACGTTGAAAAAATGATGTCAGGTCACTAAGCCCATAGCCACACTATAAAAGGATAATAATGATGACAAATGTGATTGCCTGTATCGATGGTTCAAAAGCAACACGCGCGGTATCTGATGCTAGTGGCTGGGCGGCTATGCAGTTGAATGCCCCTGTGACGTTACTACATGTATTGGATAAGTCTGCCTATCCTACAGAGTTAAATCTGTCGGGAAATATTGGCCTTGGTAGCCGAGAGCATCTGCTTGCTGAAATGGTTGAACTTGAAGGGCGCATGAGCAAACTCGCGCTCGAAGAAGGTAAATATATGCTACAAGATGCGCAAACGAGCATTGTGGCGGCGCAACCTTCTGTGACTGTGCAAACACTGCAGCGCCATGGCGATTTAGTTGAAACGCTACTTGAGCAGGAAGCTGATGCCAGACTGGTGGTTATTGGTCGTCAAGGTGAGCAACATCAAGATCAAGCGCAAGCGATTGGCAGTCATTTAGAAAGTGTTATACGCACGCTTAAACAGCCGATTTTAGTGGTGATGGCTGATTTTACAATGCCAAGCCGTTTTATGATCGCTTATGATGGCAGCGCCACCTCGAAAACCGTGCTTGAACGAGTGATAAACAGCCCACTACTTAAAGGGCTCGCATGCCATTTAGTGATGGTGTCTGACAATCAGTCTCAAGCGCTGACCGAATTGACTTCAGTTGCAGACTCTCTTACCGAGGCTGGTTTTGAGGTAACAACTGCGGTTTGTCAGGGCGAGGTGCAAACGGCTCTAGAGGCTTACCAGCTAGCACACCAAATTGATTTAATGGTAATGGGTGCTTACGGTCATTCACGTATTCGTGAATTTTTTGTTGGTAGTAATACGACACGGATGATCAGTAAAAGCCACATCCCGTTGTTATTGTTGCGCTAAGCAAAAAAGACTAGCGTCGCTTCGCTGCTAGGGATAGCTTAAAAAAATGATAACAAGCGATGACAAGCGAACGCTGCGCTTACGGATAGAAGGATCTAGCACCTAGGCGCTTGGCTTGTTATCGCTTGATACCGCTCATTATCTCTGGGATAGGGATAGTTTAAGAAATGATAACAAACGATAACACGCGAACGCTGCGCTTTGTAATGGTCAAGTATTTCTGGAGAGATTTTAAGCCGCTTTTTTTAACTCATTATATTTTTGATGTGGCGTCTTATAATCTATTGCTGAATGTCTGCGTTTGTAATTGTAGAACTGGATATATTGCTCAACCACACTGACTACAGAACTGTGATTGATAAAGGCTAAATGGTTCAATCTTTCAGTCTTTAAACTCCTAAAGAATCGTTCCATCACGGCATTATCCCAACAATTTCCTCTACGACTCATACTTTGTTTAATGCTTAAGTGCTTTAGCTTTTCTCTGAACACGTTAGCAGAGTACTGGCAACCCTGGTCTGAGTGAAACATCAACTCCTGTGTATTTGGCCTCTGACGTTGTATCGCGTTATTTAATGCCGCTGTCGCTAACGCGGTATTGGGTTGGCTTGATAAGGCATACCCAACGATTTCTTTCGTTCCTAAATCAAGTACACAGGCTAAATAACTCCATCCTTGATGTGATTTTATGTAGGTAATGTCACCCACCCAATGAGTGTTATAAGTCGTAGGGTTAAACTGCCGTTTAAGCAAATTGGGTGCGTAAACATGTTCGTCACCAGTGTTAGGATAGTAATGCTTTTTCTTTGGCCTAATCGCTTTTAATCCCAAATTTTTCATTACTGTAGCAATGGCGTAAACCCCGACTTTACACTCTAAATCTAATAAGTCGGCCTGTATTCGACGTTTGCCATACGTCGCATTTGAATCAGAGAAGGCTTGCTCTACAAATTGTATCAGAGTCTGTTTTTCAACGCTTTGTGGTATCGGTTTGTAATAAAAACTACTGCAACTGACCTCGAATACGCGGCACAACTCACTCATTCTAAAGCCTGGGTTTGCTTTCTTTACTTCGCGCATCATTTTAAGTTTTGATTGTCTCGAATGAAGAAAGCTGCAGCCTTTTTTAAGATATCATTATCCCTCATTGCTTGTTTTAGTTGGGCTTCTAGGAGTTGAATTCTTCGTTGGTCTTCAGTTAATGCTTTGGCATTTTCTGGTGTTTTACCGGCTAATTCAGCTTGGTACTGCACTTTCCATCGAGACACAGCAGATTTACCCGCACCTGACATATCTTCAATTTGCTTGTTCGTGTAACCCTGTTCGACCATCAGCTTGGCATATTCTAATTTTTGAAGAGGGCTAACAGTGATTTTCGTTTTTCTAATCATGATAAATACCTTTAAGATTTTGCTTATTTTAAGCTATAAATCTCTACAGTTTCATTAGACCATTACATAATACCGCTCATTATCTCTGGGATAGGGATAGTTTAAAAAATGACAACAAACGATGACAAGCGAACGCTGCGCTTACGGATAGAAGGTTCTATCACCTAGGCGCTAGGCTTGTCATCGCTTGTCATCGCTTGTCATCGCTTGTCATCGCTTGATATCGCTCGTTACCGCTTGTCATTCAACACTTGGCAGCAGTGACTTTTCTGCTTTAACGGCACACACCTTATATTCTGGAATTTTTGCAATGGGATCCAATGCATTAATGGTCAGTTTATTGGCTGCGGCTTCGGCAAAGTGGAACGGTAAAAATAATACTCCTACCTGAGCCCGCTTAGTCACAAAGGCGGCTATGTCTATTTCTCCGCGGCGAGTACTCAGTTTCAACATATCACCGTTATTGACTCCCAATTGCTCGGCATCAAAAACTGAAATCATTACTCTGGGCGCGCCTTTAATATCCAATTCCGGGGTTTTACGCGTCATAGTGCCAGTATGGAATTGTTCCAGTAAACGGCCTGTTGAAAGGGTTAATGGATATTCGCTATCGGGCATTTCGGCAGGTAGTCGATAACTCACTGGCATCATTCTGCCTTTACCGCGTAAAAATGTTTCGGTATGCAAAATCGGTGTGCCAGGATGGTTTTCATCAAAGCATGGCCACTGTATACCATCTACCTTGTGTTCAAGTCGTTGCCAGGTAAGGCCTTGATATTGCGGGGTGACGTGGTTAATTTCTTGCCAAATATCTTTGGTGCTGTGGTAATGCCAATTAGCATCAAGGCTGTTGGCAATCATTTGGATAATTTTCCAGTCTACAATCGCATCCCCCGGAGGGGTTAACGCGACACGTAATTGTTGTACCCGACGTTCTGTATTGGTGAAATGGCCATCTTTTTCGGCAAAGGCGGTTGCGGGTAATACCACATGAGCCATCTGTGCGGTTTCGGTTAAAAAGATATCTTGCACCAGCATAAATTTAATTTTAGATAGTGCAGCGATGACGTGAGCTTGGTCCGGATCGCTTAGCACTGGGTTTTCTCCCAAAACATACAGAGCATCGAGTTTACCTTTCACAATCGCCTGCATGATTTCAGTTGCTGCTAATCCTATCTCTGAATTTAGCGATGTATTGCCCCAAGCTTTGGCAAATTTAGCGTTATTAGTCGGATTGATTTTTTGGTAACCGGGATAATAATTGGGTAACGCGCCCATATCACAAGCGCCTTGAACATTACTTTGGCCGCGCAGTGGGTTTAGTCCGGCGCCTGTTACGCCAATATTGCCACACAGCAATTGCAAGTTGGAGGTGGACACAACGTTGTCGTAACCTGAGGTATGTTGAGTAATCCCCATGGCATAATACAAGGCGGTTTTGCTGGCGGTGCCGATCATTTTTGCCATAGTGGCAATATCTTCGGCACTCACGCCAGTTATTAACGCTGCATTGGCTAAGTTGTAATCTGGCTTCATCACTTCTTGCTTGAGCAATTCATAGTCTTCAATACGGCTATTGATGTAGTGCATGTCTTGCCAGTTATTGATGATAATTTGCTGCATGATGGCATTGAGTAACATCACATCTGTGCCCGGTTTATGTGACACATATAAATGGGCACTGTCTGCAATAGCCGTTCTCTTTGGGTCCGCGACAATTAAGCGCGCGCCGTGTTGGCTGACCGCTCTTTTAATGTGAGAGGCGATAATAGGGTGGGCGCTGGTGGTATCGGAGCCAATGATAAAAATTACATCTGAGTCTTTAATGCTGGGAATATCATTGGTCATGGCCCCGCCGCCAATGGTATCGGATAGCCCTGCGACAGACGATGAATGACATAATCGTGCGCAGTGATCAATGCTGTTGGTGCCCATAATGCTACGGGTGAACTTTTGCATTAAATAGTTTTCTTCATTGGTGCATTTAGCAGAAGACAATGCAGCAAACTTGCTTGGCCCAGCAGCATCTTTAATCGGTTGCAGTTGCTGTGCTATATAATTAATGGCTTCAGACCAAGAGGCGGGTTGCAGCTGACCATTTTTGCGAATTAATGGCGTTGTAAGGCGTTTAGGACTGTTTAAAAAGTCAAAACCAGAGCGCCCTTTAACACATAACATGCCTTCATTGACCACTGATTGAGTATCGCCAGATACTCGCATTACATGATTTTTGTCCTGGTCGACATGCAGTTCAACCCGGCAACCAACGCCACAATATGTGCACACGGTTGAGGTTTTGATTAACGCTCTGTCGCTACCTTGGGTTTTATCGCGGGCATCAACCAAAGCGCCAGTAGGGCAAACTTGAACACAGTTACCGCATTGCACACAATCGCTGTCATTCATCGACGCAGTAAAGCCAACTCGAGGGGCGTTGCGGCTAATGCCTGCTGTTGTAGCATCGGGTAGTGCTTGATAACTATTGGCTTCAAAGCTGATAACGTTATGACCACTTTGTTGATGGCAAGCATCAATACAAGCGGCGCAACTGATACAGCGATTAGCATCGAAAGTAATAAAAGGCGCACTGTTATCGACTTTAAATTTACGCGCCTGAGTTTGATCCAGTGTTTTTCCGTCGACTTTATATTCGGTGGCATAATCGCGTAATTTACAATCGGTATTGGCTTGGCAAGCGCACTCCAAACAGCGCATCGCTTCTTTCATTGCCTCATCGGGAATGAATCCTAGTTCTACCTCGGCAAAGTTAAGCGCTCGATTGAGCTGGTTTAGCTCTGGCATTTTTAAGCGGCGACGCTTGGCTGTCTCTGGGTATAAGTTAGGGTAAGCGTTGGGATATAGCGCTGCAGATAACGAGGCTGTTTTGTTGGCCTTTCGTGAGTTAAACAGTCCAGGTTCTAAATGACAAGTTAAGCCTTCAGTTAACAATCCTTCAATGGCTTCAGCGGCTTTTCGGCCATCTGCTACCGCACCAACAGCAGTACCAGGGCCAGTGCGGGAGTCACCGATAACAAATAGTTTTTCTACCCCTGCAGACATGGTTTGCTCGCAGCCAAGGAAGGTATGCCAGCGGGTGAGGGCAATATGACCAGTGTCTATTTGATTTTCTGGCTGGTCTAAAAAGGCTAAATCCACTTGTTGAGATACCGCAGGAATTACGGTGTCGAATGCTTCTTCAAAGGTTTCTCCAGTCGCTTTGGGAGAGCGGCGACCAGATTCATCGGGCTCGCCGAGCGCCATTTTAGCAAAGGTGACGGATTTAACCCGGCCTTGGTCATCGCTGTGGTTTTCCAGAGGATTGGTGAGGAAATGAAATTTAACCCCTTCCTCTTCTGCTTCATGTATTTCATAGGGCTCCGCTGGCATTTCATCACGGCTACGGCGATAGATTAAGGTCACATCAGCGCCATCGCGCACAGCGGTACGGGCGCAATCAATCGCAGTGTTACCGCCACCAATGACGGCCACTTTTTTGCCTGTAATGAATTTTTTGTCGGTGCAATAATCGCGTAAATAGTCCACACCTAAATAACAACCGATTAAATCACTGCCAGGGTAATTCATTGGCACGGCTTTTTGCGCACCAATCGCGAGGCAAACCGCATCATAATTGGCCACTAACTCGGTTAAATTGGTATCACGACCCAGTTCAACTCCAGTTTCAATCTTAAGTCCATTGCGGGTGAGCAGTTCAATCTCTTTATCCAGTATATCTTTAGGTAAGCGGTACTCTGGGATGCCGTAACGTAACCAGCCACCTGCTTTAGGGGCCGACTCCATAATGGTGACATCGTGACCATTATTAGACAAATAATAACCCGCGGTGAGTCCTGCTGGGCCACTGCCGATAATCGCAATGCGCTTGTTGGTAGTGGGTGCTTTTGGCGGAACATAAGACTCTGCATCGTGTAAATCTAAGTCTGCTGCATGACGTTTTAATTGGCGAATTGCCACAGGTTCATCTACCAGTCCGCGGCGACACTGGGCTTCACAAAAAGCCGGGCAAACACGGCCAATAGACAAGGGTAAAGGTAAGGTTTGCTTGATGACTTTGACGGCTTCTTTATGATCACCTCTGCCGATATGATACAGGTACGACTGCACGTCAACGCCGGCAGGACAGGCGGTTTGGCAAGGTGCTTCACAATCAGCAAAGTGATCACTCAGAATATCTTTGAGTGCTTGTTGACGAAGATGGCTTAAGTGGCTCGACTGAGTAATGACCTCTAAACCCGTTTCTAGCGGTGTTTCACAGGCGCGAACACATCGTAAACTGCCATCTTGGTTTTTGATTTGTACTTGGCACAAATTGCAGTGTTGTCTCTCTTGGCGATGAGAATAATCACATAAGCTAGGGATGTTAATACCGGCGTTTTTTGCTGCCTGTAACAAGCTGTCTGCTTTAGGAAGCGAAAGTGTTGTTCCGTCGATAGTGATATCAATCATTGCAAAGCCTTTTCATTTTTTGAGTCACGGGCAAAGTCTAATGCCTTTGAGGATGGGACGAGTAGGGCGTCAATAGGGATAAAAAACTAAACCTAAAATGGGATTAATGTCAGCAATGGCAGATTAAGCTGATAACCTTGCGCTCGCATCTACAGTCTATGCATCAAGTTTAATTTGAGGAGTGATTTTCAGATGTGACTTAGATCATTTTTATTGCGATTAAATATGTATTTTATATTAATGTTATAATAAACAATTAACTACTTGTGGTTTTACGTCGTAATTATTGCTAGGAGAGTGATGATTTGTTGTCATTGTTCACAATTGTGGACAGTTGGTTGTGATGAGAGGATTCATCGCTGTTGCAACCATTGCAGTTATAGCCATTGCTGTTACAACAATGGCTGTCACAAGAAAGCAGGTTGAGTAAATGATATTCAACCCGCTTGTTTATTGTTACTTCAATCTAAAAACCACTTCAACTCTGTCGCTAATCGCGACTTGGCCTTGTTGATAGGTTTGCGCTACATCGGCATTCATTTTCATGCTGGCGCGGTACATTTCTGGCTGATTAGCTTGTTGCGGAAAGTATCTTACTTGCCAAACCCCTGCAATTTGTTCACCAAAGCCTTTGGCTAAAGATTGAGCTTTTTGCTTGGCATCATCAATCGCGGCTTGGCGAGCTTGCGCAATGATTTTGGCTTCTTGGCTCGACTTTAGTTCGATATTATTAACGTTATTAATCCCTTCAACCAAAGCGCTGTCGAGTAATTCATTTAAGCTGTTAAGGTCAATTACGGTAATGGTCATTTGACGGCTAGCGTTATAACCCGTGAGTTTACGCGGTTCATTTTGCACATACATATATTGCGGATTAAGTTGTAAGTTAGCACTTTGGATGTGTTTTTTGTCGACTCCAGCTTTGAGTAATCGTTGCATAAATTGGCTAACGGCTTCGTCGGCTTTGTCTTTAGCCGCTTTAGCGCTATCGGCTTCTATAGATACTTGAACATTGATAATAGCCATGTCTGCTGCAGCTTCAATGGTGCTTGTTCCCACTGTTTCAATATGAGCAAAACTGAGCTCGGCTGCTTGCACTGGCGATAAACTGCTGGTGGCGGTTAAGGTAAATAATGAAGCAGAAATGATGCTTGTGAGTAATATTTTGTTCATTGATAACTCCGCTAATGGTTAGCTAAATACTGTTTTCACACAGGTAAAGTGGGTCTGTTATGAGTGTAAACGGTGCAAATATAAAAAAGGGTTTTTATTTTTGACTATTTTCTGCGATTTATTTCTTACGGTTTATTTATGACTTACTAACTACTTAACAGAAACTAAAACAACTGGGCCGAGATATTAAGCAATTTATTTCTGATCCATTGATTTACCGGATCGTCTTGGGCTTGTTGATGCCAATACATGTGTACCGCCAGTTCTGGCACCTCAAAGGGGAGTGGCGACACTACAATTGGCATGGTTTGTTGTAACAACATGGCGTAGGTGTTTGGCATGGTCATGATCAAATCTGATTGGCAGATGACGCTGATGGCGGCAAAGTAATGCTCGCAGCGTAATGCAATATTGCGGTTAACGCCTTGATGGGCGAGTGCCATGTCGACGGTGTCGATGCTGAAGTCTTTTAAGCTCACTAATGCATGAGATGCGGCGGCATAATTAGCGAGGGTGAGCTGCTGTAAAATCGGATGGTTTTGGCGACACACTAATGAAAATCGTTCGCTGCATATTAGAGTGTTGCAAATATCTTTATGGGTTGGCATCAGTACATCGATAACAATATCTAAACTTTGCTGCGCCAGTGACGGCTCAAGTTCAGTGCGTTTAATTTGACGACTGTTTAAGGTGATGTTGGGGGTGTTATTGAGTAAATCGGGCATAAGAATAGGAAAGAACATTGACTCTAATATGTCTCTTAAGCCCAGTTTTATCTCGCGTTTGTGTTGCTGTATGTCAAATGTAGCGGGCTGGCTAACAGTATTATTGAGTAACAGCAGCGCTTGTTGCACGTCGGGAATCATTTTTTGGCATAAGGCGGTTGGCACCATTTTACGACCATGACGGACAAATAAAGGATCGTTAAATTTGTCGCGCAACCGAGCAATAGCATGGCTCACAGCCGGTTGTGTTAGGTGTAGCTTACTGGCCGCAGCAGTAATACTGCCTTGCTGATATACAGTGCTCATAATGAGGAATAGGTTCAAATCAATCTTACTATGCAGCATATTAATAGTTATCTATGATTTAGTATCATTTGAATTTATTTTAGGCTTGGTTAAATTAAAGTCAAACTAAACCAATAAAAGTAGACTCAACATGACCGCTATAAATGACACTCAAGCACAGCAAATTCAAAAGATGACCATTGGCACAGATAAATATCCAATGCCGTTACCGCCAAAATTTGATAATAAACAGCAGCAACAACAATATGAAAAACAGCGTCTAGCGGCGGCATTTAGAGTATTTTCCCATTACCGATTTGATGAGGGTTTAGCAGGGCATATCACCTTGCGTGATTGTATTGATCCTGAGTCGTTTTGGGTTAATCCATTAGCGGTGCATTTTTCTAAAATTAGGGCTTCTGATTTAGTGCGAGTTGACCATAAAGGCAATATTTTGGAGGGTAAGCATCCAATCAATAATGCCGCATTTGCGATTCATTCGCGTATTCACCATGCTCGCCCCGATGTCAACGCAGTGGCTCACGCCCATACTACTTATGGGCGTGCATTTTCATCACTAGGTGAGTTACTTAAACCTATTTCTCAAGACGCATGCATGTTTTATGAAAACCACAGTGTGTTTGACACTTTTACCGGCGTGGTCGCCGATTTATCTGAAGGCGACATGATCGCAGAGGCGCTACAAGGCCATGCTGCGGTGATATTGCAAAATCATGGTTTGCTTACCGTAGGCAAGTCTGTTGATGCGGCAACGGCTAATTTTGTCATGTTAGACAGTTGCTGCCACAGCCAGTTATTGGCACAGGCGGCGGGTGAACTTAAATTGATTGGCCATGAAATTGCGACTAAAACTCGCCAAATTAATGGCTCAGACTTAGTGACATGGGGTAATTTTCAACCTTTGTATCAGGTCATGTTGGCGCAAGATAACAGCTTTTTAGATTAAGCCTGTTAACGACGCCAAAGGGCGGTTTGATTTTGATAAAACCGTATTCATGCAGCTATATTTCGCAAGAACGTATTCTGTACTGATGCTTATGATACTCGCTAAGTCTGCTTAGCGAGCAAGGATGCAATTCCCTATGACAGGTTCGATTATTACCGAAATACTGCTGCCATTGTCGCTCGCCTTCATTATGTTTGGCATGGGCTTAAGTTTAACTCAATTTGATTTTTTACGTTTATGGCAAACTCCAATGCCGATTATTGGCGGCTTTATTGGCCAAATTATCGTGTTGCCTTTGTTGGCTTTTACGCTTTGTTTGTTGATGGACTTATCGCCAGCGATGTCGATAGGGTTAATGATTTTGGCTGCCTGCCCCGGTGGCACAACCTCAAATGTTGTAAGTCATCTTGCTAAGGCTAATTTGGCTTTGTCGGTGAGTTTGACTGCACTGAGTAGCATTGTATGTGTTTTTACCGCGCCGTTTATCATCCAATTTGCGGTTAGCTATTTTAGTGATAGCCATGATATTGAAGTGTCATTAAGTAGTATTTCATTAGGGTTATTGGTGATTACCTTGCTACCGATTATGTTTGGCATGATTGTGCGGCGTTATTATCGCGATTGGGCTGTGAAGGTTGAGGTGTATTTTAGGCGCTTTGCGTTAGTGTTTTTATTGTTGATGATTACTGGGGTGGTGATTCAAGAAAGTGACATTATCAGCGATGCTTTTAACGAGGTGTTTATTGCGTGCATGTTGTTAAATTTGCTTGCCATGATGGTGGGCGTAATTACTGCCAAACTATTCAAATTAAGCCATAAAGATAGTCTAACGTTGGCCATTGAAATAGGTTTGCAAAACTCCACTATGGCAATGCTTATTTGCATCAGTTTACTGCATATGCCCAGTTATGCTGTGGTAGCTGGAGTGTATAGTTTAACGATGTATTTAGGGGCTGGCTTGTTAATCGCGTATGCCCGTTATGCTAGAAACCAAAAACATACAGTTCAATCTAGCTAATTACATAAGTGCTATTAATCAACGGATTTTGTCGGTTAGTTAATAGCTTAGTTATTTACTTAGGGCTTAGTTAATCACTTAGTCTTTAGTTACATAGTGTTTAGTTACTTCGTTAGTTAGTGCTTAGACACTTATGTTCCTAAATCGAATGTTATGTTACTCTTTTTTGCTGGCGGTATTCACTGGGTGTGGTGCCTTGCCAGCGTTTAAAAGCCCGCCGAAAGTTAGCCACATCTACATAACCTAATTGATATGCCAATTGCTTAATACTGCCATTAGATTGCGATAAGTATTGCTTCGCAATATGGTGATTCACCGACGCGACAATGTTTTTATAGCTTGTTTGTTGTTGGGTTAAATGGCGATGAAGAGTCCGTGGGGTCATATTAAAATGCGTGGCTGTATCGCTTAAGCTTGGCAGTGGCATCGGACTTTGTAGTAAATACTGATACAACCTATCGCTAAGGCTTTGCTGTAAATTAAGTTTTTTCAGTTCGTTAATACACCATTGTTTAGCTTGAACAAACGAGCTGGGATCGGCCATATCCAAGCGTTGATTTAATGATGCTTGAGTTAATATTAGCTGGGTACTGGCTTGGTTAAAATGCACTGGGACTTTGAGTAATGCAGAGTATTGTTGCCAATAGGCTGGTGCTGCGAACCCCAAATTAACCTGGCTTATTGCAGGTGATAACGGGGTGGTTTGTTGTAACAAGTTGGCAATGGTGACGAGCAAAGCATCCATAAACGGTTGTTGAATCACGCCCAATGGTTGTATCGCTTGCAGTGTGATAACCATACTGCTGGCGGTTTCATGGGTATTAACATTAACTAATGGTGTGCGTGTATTGATAAATTGCTTCAATGTATCAATAGCTTGTTTAAGGGTACTGCTATTAAGGATGGCAAATCCCATCATGCCATGGGTGTTAATGCCTATTCGGCTGCCGACATGTAAACCTAAGTCTGGCCGTGCCGATAGATGAATTGCAGACGTTATCAGTCGTTGATAATCATCAAAACTCACTTGAAAGTGTGGGTCTTGTAGTTGTTCAAGCATAAGGCCGTTATGGGCTAGCCATATATCGACATTGCATTCCCACAGGCGCAGCTGTTGATACACTTGGTTTAAGTAAAATACAGGAAGCAGCTGCATAGCAATCTTATTAATGGCTTTGAGTTAGTTGTAACGGATTTTGCTGTGCTTGTCTATTAATGACCCCTTAATGTCCATTCTTCCCTCTTTGTTATATTTCTGGTTGGCGTACAGTAAACCTTTAATCACCAAGGAATGTGTATGTTGTCTATGTTTACTGCCAAACCGGTTAGCCTAACCATTAATGATGAAATAGTGATAGCGAAAACTAGCGTTAAACACTCTATTTTAACCGCCGCGTTGGCCGCCAACATTGCCTTTCCGCATCATTGCCGAGTAGGCAGTTGCGGTGCTTGTCGATGCAAGTTGATTGCTGGCGAAGTGAAACAATTAACCGACAGCGCATATGTTTTATCGGCTGAAGCCATCGCTCAAGGAATGATTTTGGCCTGTCAGAGTCTGCCTAAAACTGATGTGAACATTCACGTTAATTTACGCCAGCGTCCTTTAGCTGACGAACCGCAAGCATAAGGACGTGGCCATGTTTAAATACCTTAAATTTATGTCGTTTCATCTTATGGCGGTGCTCGCTATTATCAGCATCACTTTGGGTGGAACCTATATCAGCATTGGCTTTGCTATTTGGGTTGCGGTGTATTTGGGGGGTGACATCGTGTTTGGTGATGATACCGCGACGCCACAATATCGCTATCCGGCTTTGCTTACGTGGCAATTGTGGTTGGCGCTGCCATTGACTGTGATATTAGTGTTTGTGTGTTGCTGGCAATTTGCCAGCCAAGATATTGGCCAATATGGCGCATGGGTCACTCGTTTTACGGGGTATGACACTCTGTTAGCAAGGCAAAACACCAGCATGATTCAATATGGGGTGATGGTGATTTATTTGGGCTTAGTGGTTGGCGTAATGGCGACGATTACAGGCCATGAGCTAACGCATCGTACTTGGCAGCCGGTGTCATTATTGATTGGACGCTGGTTATTGGCATTTAGCTTTGATGCTAACTTTGCCATTGAACATGTATATGGCCACCATAAATACGTTAGTACCTTGAACGATCCTGCTACCGCCCCTCGTGGTCGTGGTGTTTATGCACACATTATTATTTCGACCATTAAGGGCAATATTAGTGCGTGGCACATTGAGCAACAAAGGCTGGTGCGTAAACAGTTAGCGGTATGGAGTTGGCACAATAAAGCGTTACGAGGTTACGCTATGAGTGTCGCTATTATGGTGTGGGTATTTTGGCTTGCTGGTTGGCAGGGGTTAAGCTTTTTTGTATTAATGGCGTTATGGGCTAAAGCGACTTTAGAGATAGTCAATTACATGGAGCATTATGGTTTGGTTCGCGAACTTAACTCGCCAGTAAAACCTCATCATTCTTGGAATACCAATAAGCGGGTAAGCTCGTGGGCAATGTTTAACTTAACCCGACATTCACATCATCACGCTCAAGGGCAGTTACCTTACCATCAGTTATCGCCTTATCCCGATGCACCGCAAATGATTGGCGGTTACCTTAGTACCTTTGTATTGACCCTCATTCCGCCTTTATGGCATCGACTTATGCTGCCCAAATTACAACATTGGGATGCACATTTTGCCACGCCAGCTGAATATAATATGGCCCAGCAGGCAAATCAACAAAGTGGCATTGCAACTTATCAAGCGTGTTGTTAACCCTTTGATTGTTTGATTGTTTGATTGTTTGATTGTTTAGTAGCTAATAGATATTAGCTACTCATATTAATGCGGTTACGGCCTGTTGATTTGGCGCGGTAAAGTGCTGTGTCTGCGGCGCAAACCAGTGCGGTTGGCGTGCGGTATTGACCACTGCGTTCACAGGCAATGCCCTGGCTGACACTGATTTTGGTTTGTGCAGGTAACCCTATATCGGTAAAGCTTAACTGGTTAATACGACGTTGAATATTTTTGGCAATGTATTCTGCAGTTAACGGATTACTGTTGGGCAAAATGACCACAAACTCTTCACCACCATAACGGGCAGCCATCGCATTGTTAGACGGGAGCACCTCTGCCAGTACTTGGGCAATTTTTTGCAAACATTTATCACCGTTAACATGACCATACTGGTCATTAAACATTTTAAAATAATCGACATCGATAATGATTAAACACAGCGGTTGATCGTGGTTAATGCTGTCGTTCCAGTTGGTTTGCAGGGCATCATCAAAAGCATGTCGATTGGCAAGACCGGTTAATTTGTCAGTATGGGCTAAGTGGCGCAGTTTATTGTATTCGGCTTTATGCGAAGTCAGGTTATGCATAATGCCAATAAATAACGGCTCAGAACCTATCTGCATCGACGGTAAACATGACAATGATAAGTCTGCTTCGAGTAACGTGCTGTCGGCGCGATTAATGATAATTTCTTTAGGGCCATGATTAAACTGAGTTACTTTGTTGCTTTGATCGCTGGCGCTGTTCCACAAGGTAAATAAAGATAGATACTCATCTTTAAAAGGGCTTTGTAGATAATCGGTCCAGGTTTGACCGATTAACATTTCGGCTGGGGCACCGAATAATTTAGCGCCTAACGGATTGATCATCTCAATGACGCCAGCAGAATTAATCACAAAAATCGCTTCTGAAATCGCGGTGATCACATTGAGCAAGGTGCTAATTTGTAGGTTATCTGCTACTGCCATTTTGCCATTATGGCTTGCTGAGGTGGCATCAAAAGTTGCATTAAAAGTGGTATCAAAAATGACATCTGTTGCTGATGAGTTGGATTGTGGTTCAGCCTCAACTCGCAATGGTATTTTTATCGCGCTGGGAAATTTAGCGAATGAGTTTGTTAATTTAGTCACACGAGAAATAGTGTCATTGAGTTCAGTTAATTTATCATTGGTAAACATGGTGCATTCCCTTAAGCGTTTGGTATTGGTAACCCCTTGTTGATGTCAAACACTTTATTAGGAATAAGGCTTATTTACCTTTCGGTAACCTTCTGCTTTTAAGTTGTTGATTTTAAACTGTTTAAAGTTGCTATTTATTGTGTGAATTTGTTGTGATTGAGTTGACTCTATTGCATGTACCTTGGATACAAGCTGATTTTGTTGCTGGTTTTTAGGATTTGTCTCACTAAAATCGATAGTGTTCTTAGCTTAAATAGCCTTTTTTGCGGCTATATTTGATTGCATCTTTGACAGATAGTAAGCCGTTACAGGGAGGTAGCGAGACCGCTATTTGACAGGCGTTTGTTCATCGGTCTATTGAGAAATGATTGGTTTTTGAGTTCGGTTAACGGGTAAAAGGTAACTCCAACCTCGGGTTATGCTACTGGATAACACAAGTCGTTTTAGCAATGGTTATGTTATTGATTAAGTTGCTCTGTGGTTCAGCATAAAAGCTCAGGGCAAGCCTGAGCTTTCGTCATATTCAACTCATCGAATATTTAGTCTGGGTGATTAACAACTTCAGGATCTGGGCTGAGTACCAATAAGGTATTGCTGGTGTTCGACAACACAAACTGAAAACTGGTATTGCCTGCTACTTCATCTAAATCGGTTAAGTGTATCAAGCTGCCATTGTTGCAGATGCTTACGGCATCAATAATGCCGTCAAATGGGGTAATAAAAGCCGCGCCAACAAATCTAAGTCCTTTGCCCGTTTGATCAATAAGTTGGTACGTGATGGTACAGTTTTTAGTAATAATAACATCACCGCTTTTAGGGGTGCCATCGTGATTGGTATAACTGAAAAACGGCTCGCCGTTTTCTAGGGTGACGGTGAGATTAAAAAATGTTGTATCTTGAGTTGTTGACATTATATTTTCCATTTTTTGTTGGTTTAGGGTTTAGGGGTAAATCTATAATTGGTTATTGCCGATTTATCTAACAGTTGTAACAAGTCAGGATACTTATTCAATTCGCCTAAGCAGTCGAGTGCTTTAGCATAGGGAATCGTATACTTAGGGTCGCTGTTGTTATCTATAATCAGTGCCAGTTGGTTTTTAGTCTGTTTACACTGAACATTAACTTGCTGTGATGGTTCTATAGATTTCATCAAAATGGCTGTAAGAATGGTACTTTCAGCTAAATCGGCAGTGTAAGCCGTATTTTGGTGAAACTCGGTGATTAATTGATTAAACGAGGTTATTGCCTGACGCGCAAAAAGTAGGCTTTTTTGTAACTGTCCTTGTGATGCTAAATAATTTGCAGCTGCCAGCTGATATTTAGCCCATAACTCGTTCTTTTTACTAGAAGTTGTTAAAGTCGCATCGGTTTCAAGCATAGCCGCCAAAGAGTTAATACTCTGACCCATAGTGTTTTCAATAGGTATCGAACTATATGTCAACATATCAAAGTAAGCATAATATTGTTGGATTTTCAAAATATCATTTTGAGGGTCTTGTTTAAAGGCCTTGGTAATAGTAGCTAAACGGAGTTCGGCAGTTGAAAATACTTCCTGATGTTTGCCTTGATAGTTTAATAATTTAGCCAGCAGACCATAACTACTCGATAATCGTTCAAGTAAATAAGGCTGCTTTTCTAAAGCTTGATTGGCCAACTGCTGTTGAATTTGTTGGTGTATTTGTATCGCAGCGGTAATGTCGCCTTGGGCGGTGGCTGCACTGGCAATCCATGATTGTGCATTGGCCACATCAGCAATCATTTTGCTATTACTTGGGTCTTGAACTAGTACTTTTTGTTTTAACTGTAATGATTGCTCAAATGCCTCTCGTGCAGCAGCAAAGTTTTGCTGCTTCATATGTATCGAGCCAAGAGAGTTTTGCGCGTACGACAACTCCATTAACGCATCGTCATCGTCTGGCGCGTATTGATACATGGCTTGGCTGTATGTTAAATATTGTTCAAACCAAGGTTGAGTGGCAAGCCAATCACTTTTATCGTACTCAAGCAGACCGATCCAATAGGCATTAGCGCCTAAGGTTTTAAGTAAACTAAGGTTTTGAGGTTGTATTTCGAGTAACGGCTGCATGCGCTCACGGGCGGCGATTAAGGCGCTGCGGGCTTCGTCGGTATTGCCGCGAGAATAGGCCACTTCGCCCATGGCCTCTAAGGTTTGGCTGTGTTGAAACTGGGCTTCAAAGCTTAAATAGCTGGCATCGTCGGCAGAAAAATCGCTGAAATATTCCAATGCTTTATTGCTGATACCATCGAGCAAGTCCATGCGGCCAATACCGCGCATTTTGTCGGCGAATTCACCCACCATAAAACCGAGTAAGTTTTCTGCCGCTAGGCGTTTTTGTTGTGCCTGGGTTTCGGCCTCAATGCTGCGAACACTCATGGCGACAGAAATCAATGTCAGTGTCACAAGGGCTAGCATGACTGCACGGCGGCGCCAGCGTCCGATGTTGGCTTGTTTGCTAGACGCTTGAATGAGTGCGAGCTCTTGAGGCTCCAGGTTAAACAATTGGTTATTGAGCAATGTGCTTGCTTCTGCCAATGGTTTACCTTCTGCTAGTAAATAAGCACTACTTTTTGACTCCGCCAGCCAGCGGTTAGATTGATGCTGTAAACGGCTTTTAATAGCTAAACTGTCCTTGTGTTCGGTTATCCATTGGGTCGCGCGGGGCCAGCGCCTTAATAGCGCTTCGTGGGCAATACTAAAGCAGGCTTGATCTTGTTGCAGATGGGAAACAAACAAACGGTTATCGACCATGGCTTTGACGAGGTTTATTTCGGCATCACTACTGAGATCGCTCCAGCGGGCGGTGCTGCTGGTGATCGATTTTTCATCTTCGGTTAGGGTGACTAACATCGACAGTATTTTAGGCAGTGCGGCGCGTTCGCTGTTGTTTAATTGGTTGAGCACTTCTTCGGCATTTTTACCGATGGCGCCTTCAATCCCCCCAAGCGAATGGTATACCGACACCAATAATTGGTTGTTGTCATCTTTGTTTAAATACAGTGATTGCAAGGTGTATTGCAACATGGGCAGAGCATCGGGGTTTGAGGCGGCTTCACTGCAAAGTATTTCGTCCAACGGCATTGCCGTATCGGGATCGAGTGTCCATGTGAGGTTAGCTGCATTGGCCGGCAAGCGGATCATTTGCATCAGCTCTGATCGGGTTGGGGCCGATAAATCGAAATGTGAGCCATTGGCTTTGCCTGCCATTAGGCTTGGGTGGCTAACGACCTGAGGGTAAAAGTCATTGCGGCAAGCACTGATAATTAATACTACCCCTGAAACCGCAAGGGTTTCGAGGATATCTAATACATTGTTGCGTTCGGATTCGGTAAATAATGGCGACGCTAATAAGATTTCTAAACGGTCGATAAACAATGAAAAATGGGGCCGACTGTATTTTGGGGCATTGTCATCATCGATTGATGAGTATTTGGCTAAAGCTAGCTGACAATATTCAATAACGGTTTTGATGTCGTTTTGCAGTTTGTTTGCCAACATATCGGCACTACAGTCGGTA
Source organism: Shewanella sp. Arc9-LZ (assembly GCF_010092445.1). Taxonomy (NCBI): domain Bacteria; kingdom Pseudomonadati; phylum Pseudomonadota; class Gammaproteobacteria; order Alteromonadales; family Shewanellaceae; genus Shewanella; species Shewanella sp. Arc9-LZ. The sequence continues at coordinate 1,006,662 of NZ_CP048031.1, forward strand.
AACACCGCTTGGTCATTGATTTCCCAGTCGAGCATAGCACTGGCGATATCGATAATTAACCTGCCTTTAGTGACATCGGCTAAATCTAGGTTGGCATTATCGATTACGCCAACCCCGTTAAAGCCATTTTTTGACATTAAATTCGGCATGATACCGGCATTAATTAACGATGATTTACCTGTACCGCTGGGGCCGAGGATTAAACAGAAGGCTCGGCCAAATTCAACTTGTTTAGTGATGCGATTTAATAAGGTGTCAACTTGCTCACTTCGGCCAAAAAATACATTGGAGTCGTTGGTGTCAAATGCGCGTAACCCCGGAAACGGCGAGGCGCCTTGCCATTGTTGGGTAGTGACTTTGGCATGATGACCAATAGGGAATTCAACACTGGCGATGGTGCGATAACCGCGTTTGCGGATGGTTTCTATGTACTGCGGATTAGATGCTTGATCGCCTAATGCTTTACGCAGCTGGGTAATGACTTTATGCAGCGGATTATCGCCAATGGCGATGTTGTTCCAGCAGTGATTAATAATATCGTCTGCTGCCAGTACTTCCCCTTGGTGTTGGCACAGTAAACGCAATACATCCATGGCTTTGGGTTCAAGACTGCGAATAACATCGCCAGACTGAATGCTATTGCTGTGAGGATTAATTTGCCAATCGCCAAAAAAGAAAGTGCTGTCATTCATCTGTAATTAATTTCCGATTGGTTAATCGCGTTAAGTTATAAGCAATAAAGATTACGTCACGATGACTCTTATTGAGAGTCATCTTTAGGCGTACTACTTCTGCTTGTTTGATTGTATCGTGCGACTACGTTAATGGTATTTTTTTGCAATATTTTAAAATAAATTTACTTTTTTCTCGACAACGATATCGCGTACGGCATTTGGTTAATGTCGTTGTTCTAGTTGCTTTATTTTTTCTACTATCGATTGATTCACCGGTGTTTTTATACCGTATTTTTTCCCCATACTGACCACCGCGCCATTGATGTAATCGACTTCTGTTTTTCGTTTTGCTTGAATGTCTTCCCACATTGATGAGCGTGCTTTGGGATCGATGTCGAGCATTTGTTTAGCGACCAGATTAAACAACCCATTTGGTAGCGATAAAATGGTGGGTAACCAAGCGGGTTTGACCTTGGTGTATTGATGCAATGTAATGTTTGCCGCTTCGCATACTGCTAGCCATTCTTTCATTGCTTTGGCTAAAACTCGGCGATTTTTGTAGTCACTTAATTGCTGTTTAATCGGTAGGTCGGTGACCGCATTTAACGCATTATTGAGATTTAATAATAATTTACCGTAAATCATTGGGGTAAAGTCTGCTTCAATGTCGCAACCAAATCCGTGGCTAACCAGTGCGGATTGAATTGCGATGGTATGAGGGTTTGCTTGCAAGGTAAACACACCCTCTGTGCCTTTGTGAAACACAGCATTGGGCAGTTGCAGCACATTAAATGGCGTGATCCCTTGGAGTAAGCGGTAATGATCGAGCGAGTCTTTAATGCTGTCAAAACTGCCTAAGCCATTTTGCATAAATATAATGCTGCTGTTGTCGTGAGTAATCGCCATTAATTGATTGGCAATACTGCTAACTTGATGACATTTTAAGGTGACAAATACTACATCAAATTTGCCATTGATTGACGACTCTTGGTTGATATCGGTGATCAACGCTTGCGGCATAATCGTTTGTTTTAAGCCGTTATAATCGGTCAATGTAATGCCGTTATTGGCGATGATTTTTTGCTTAATTGCTGGGCGACAAATTAAGCTGGCCTGTAACCCTGAGATACACAACTGACCCGCTAAATAACAGCCTGTTGAACCCGCGCCAAAAATTGCAATATTCATTTTTTATTCATTCACTGTTTGTTAATGACGAAACGATTTTTCTAATACAATATTTTACTCTCTTGTAACATAACAGCATTTTTGGCAGTGTAGAAACTTAACCTCTTTCTCGTTATCAACAGTGAGCGTTCATGAATAATAATACTATTACCACCATCGCCTTAGCGGTGTTCGGATTAACGATGGCATCGACGGTGGTTGAGGCTGCCGATATTAACGTTATTTATGCTGGCACATTATTAACTACGCCAGGCGAGTCACCTTTAACTCAGCAAACTGTGGTGATAAAAGATGGGGTAATCACTTCTATCACTTCAGGTTATCAGTCTGCACCGGTGGTGGACGATAATGACAATGTTGAGATGATTGATTTAAAAAACAGCTTTGTTATGCCTGGGATGATGGATATGCATGTTCATTTACAGGGTGAGTTAGGGCCGAATAATGATCGTGACGCTTTGCGAATGTCGGATGCTGACGTGGCGATGCACAGTGCTTATTTTGCCAAGAAAACCTTGTTGGCAGGCTTCACAACGGTACGAGACTTAGGCGCGAAACCGGAACAGATTTATGCCTTACGCGACGGCATTAATAAAGGCTGGGTTGATGGCCCGAGAATTATTGCATCTGGTGGCGTGTCGGTAACGGGAGGCCATGGTGATGTTGATGGTATGAGCCCTGATTTACTTGATAAGTTTACCTCTAAAACCATTTGTGATGGGCCTTATGATTGCCGCCGCGCCACTCGTCGGGCGATAAAGTTTGGCGCTGATGTGATTAAAATCACCTCTACCGGAGGGGTGTTATCGGACACTAACACTGGTACGGGTCAGCAAATGGATGATGATGAGCTTAAAGAGGTGATTGATACTGCGCATGCCTTAGGTCGTAAAGTGGCCAGCCATGCCCATGCTGCTCAAGGTATTAATGCAGCGTTGCGCGCCGGTGTCGACAGTATTGAACATGGCAGTTACGCCGATAAAGAAAGTATTAAATTAATGAAAAAAAGCGGCGCGTTTTTAGTGCCAACATTGTTGGCGGGCGACACGGTAGTCAAAATGGCCAATACCGCAGGGGCTGACTTTATGTCTCCTGCCATAAAAGCCAAGGCAATACGTGTTGGTGGCGACATGATGCAAAACTTTAGTGCGGCTTATAAAGCTGGGGTTAATATTGCTTATGGCACCGACAGTGGGGTGTCACATCATGGTGATAATGCTAAAGAAGCTGTATTGATGAGCAAAGCGGGTATGAGTAATGAGGATATTATAATTAGTGCGACGATTAATTCGGCAAAACTGATTGATATGTCAGATAAACTTGGCACTTTGGAGGTTGGCAAATATGCCGACATCATCGCAACGCATAAAAGTCCTCTTGAGCAAATTGAAGCGTTATTAGATGTGTCATTTGTGATGAAGAGCGGAGTTATTTATAAGCGTTAATGTTATTTATTATTGTAGGTCAGTAGTATCGACAATAACTAACCTTAACGCTTGTTTTGAGTTGAGTTGAGGTTAGTTAGCAAAACAGTAGACAGTTTAATCACCGTTTATTAGCGGGAGCTAAGGTTAACTTGACTTGAGCCCCAATATTGTCGATTTCAACACGATAATCAGAATCTATATTGCGATATTTCAATAATATGCAACGCATTTCGGCGTTGAATCCAGGCATTCATTATTTGATTGTCACAATAGATCTTTTTATACTTGACCCTGTTTACTATACGGTATGGTTAACCGTAAGTAATAAGAGTATATTGTTGGATCTGCGTCATTAACATCATCAATGACGTATATGGATATAGATGGTAGCTAAGGAATGCTCATGTCGCTTGAAATCGTTGGATTATTGATTTTCATCTTATTGTTAATCATTGCTTTTTTACTGTTTTTTAACCTAAACCGATACCGTCAGCAACAAGCCAAAAAGATGATATTAGATACCTATGAGCTTATCCTTGATCAAGTTGATGCTTATATTTATTTAAAAGACACTCAATGCAAATATGTTTATGCGAATCAACTGACGCTTGACTACTTTGGTGTGACGCTTGAAAAGCTAAAGGGCACTTCCGATAGCGATTACTTTCCCGCGAATGTTGTAGATATTTTGCACGTGAATGACACTAAAGTGCTTAACTCGCAAAGTAAACTCTCTGACGATATTATTGTTGATACCCCAGCCTCGCTCATTGTATATCACGAAGTTAAACAACCCTTATATAACCATAAAGGCACATTAATTGGCCTCATCGGTATTTCTACCGATATTACCGCTGCTTATCATTTACGTTCAAAACTAGAGCGACTTGCTAATACCGATCCGTTAACGGGTTTGTTTAATCGTCGTTCATTTACGTCTTTTTGCGAACATGAGTTTTTTCGTGCTACTCGCTATTTTCAACCATTCTCGTTAATGATCATTGATATTGATTTATTCAAAAATGTGAATGATACCTATGGCCATTTAGTGGGTGATGAAGTGATTAAGCGCGTTGCCAATATATGCAATGAATATATTAGGGAGGCCGATGTATTGGCTCGAATTGGCGGTGAAGAGTTTGCTATTTTATTACCCGATACTGATATTGACTCTGCTTATATCTTGGCTGAACGGTTAAGAGAAGCTCAACAACAGTACGACGAACAAAAAGCTCCTTCGATAACCATTAGTATTGGCGTTGCAACCTTACGTTCTCAGGATAAAGCATTTTTAGAGATATTTAAGCGGGCAGATAAAGCGTTGTACTCATCAAAAAATATCGGTCGCAATAGTGTCAATGTCGCGTAATGGCAAGTGCTTGATAACCATTTCAGTCAGATGGCAAAGTGAGATTTAATCGCGTTTTATTCTCTTCAAACAATGCGGCGGCATCACGTAATCGTTTATAGACCTTAAAAATTGTTAATTTAAGTTGCGCGCAATTAGTTATCGTGATTATCATATAGCTAAGCAAAACAAATTAAACTCAAAATTTTGAGTCATTTTGTGCGTTAGAACTCAATATGACTAGGCAGTTTTAGCCTAAATTGATCCAGTTGTCGTTTTAGATCGGTGATTTCAGACATTTCGATACCGCATTGTTCAAGAATACATAGGTGGATTTGTTCTGCTTGGGGCTGCAGTTGATGACCTTTTTCAGTTAATTGCATGCACAAGGTCCGTTCATCTAAGGGCTCGCGAATGCGCTTTAGCAGGCCATCAGTTTCGAGACGTTTTATGACCGGTGTTAATGCACCCGATTGCTGCCCGAGTTTGCTGGCCAAGGTTTTTAAACTTAGACCATCTTGCTCCCAGAGGACTAACATCACCAAATATTGAGTGTAAGTTAGCCCAATAGAGTCTAGTAACGGTTTGTACAGTTGGGTAATAGCCAATGACGTTGAATAAACAGCAAAACACAACTGATTTTCGAGTAATAGATGTTTGTTTTTATTCATATCAATCGCTTAGCTCGCAAAGTTGTTGACCATATTTGAATTGATCAACTTAAGTAAAAGATCGTATTATTTGGCCTCGGTTGTTTATTGTACCAGTGTTTAGTTGATATCAGTATTACAGCGGTAATCAACTTTTAGCAACCGAGGTCATATTGTCTTCTCAAGTACCACTTTATGGTGCTTATGTTATTTAAAGGACACAAGATGAACACTCAAAATCGTCGTATAGTACTTGCCAGCCGTCCACAAGGTGAGCCAGTGGCTAATAATTTCCGTTTAGAAACCGTCAACAAACCTGTACCAGCAGAAGGTGAGGTGTTATTGCGCGCGGTGTATTTATCGCTTGATCCTTACATGCGTGGCCGTATGAATGACGCCAAATCATATGCAGATCCAGTAGCAATTGACGATGTGATGGTGGGCGCTGCGGTATCACAAGTGGAAGAGTCTAATCATCCTGATTATAAAGTGGGTGAGTGGGTGTTAGCGTTTGGTGGTTGGCAAGATTATTTAGTCTCTAATGGTGAAGGACTGATGAAATTGGGCGATAACCCAAGCCATCCTTCTTATGCGTTGGGTATTATGGGCATGCCAGGCTTTACTGCGTATATGGGGCTATTAGACATTGGCGCGCCTAAAGCGGGCGAAACCGTTGTGGTTGCCGCAGCTACTGGGCCTGTTGGCGCAACGGTTGGCCAAATTGCTAAGTTGAAAGGCTGTCGAGTTGTTGGTATCGCCGGTGGCGCAGAAAAATGTCGCTACGCAAAAGAAGTATTAGGCTTTGATGAATGTATTGACCATAAAGCGGCTGATTTTGCGCAGCAACTGACAGCCCATTGTGATAACGGCATTGATGTGTATTTTGAAAACGTTGGCGGCAAGGTGTTTGATGCGGTAATGCCATTACTCAACACTGGTGCTCGAGTGCCAGTGTGTGGCTTAATTTCTCAGTACAACGCAACTTCATTACCCGAGGGACCTGATCGTTTGTCATTACTGATGGGCACATTGCTGGTTAAGCGCATTAAGATGCAAGGCTTTATTATTTTTGACGATTATGGCGACCGCTATCCAGAGTTTGCCAAAGATATGGGCCAATGGCTTGGTGAAGGTAAGATTCAATATCGTGAACAAATTGTCGATGGTCTTGAAAATATGACTACAGCCTTTATCGGGCTATTAAAAGGCGAAAACTTCGGCAAGGTTGTCATTAAAGTAAACAATCCTCTGTAATCTAAGTGATTACAACTAAACATACAGTATTTAAGGAATCACTATGAAAGTATTAATGGTATTAACTTCGCACGATAAATTAGGCGACACTGGCGAGAAAACCGGTTTTTGGTTAGAAGAATTAGCGGCTCCATACTACGCATTTACCGATAAAGGTGTTGAGGTAGTGCTAACATCTCCTAAAGGTGGTTTACCGCCATTGGATCCTACAAGTGATAAAGTTGATTTTCAAACTGACTCTACGCGTCGTTTTACAGCCGATACTAAAGCGCAAGCATTACTAGCCAATACACTCACATTGGCATCAATTGACGTAGCAGATTATGACGCGGTATTTTATCCAGGCGGTCATGGTCCATTATGGGATTTAACCAATGACAAAGACTCTATTGCATTAATTGAACAGTGCTACAAAACAGATAAACTTTTAGGTTTAGTATGTCATGCACCGGCTGCACTTAAGTACCCTAAAAAGCCAGACGGAACGCCACTCGTTGCCGGTAAAAATGTCACTGGTTTTACTAATGGTGAAGAAGAAGCTGTACAGTTAACTAACGTTGTACCGTTTTTAGTTGAAGATATGTTGCAGCAAAATGGCGCGACTTATTCTAAGGGTGACGACTGGCATCCATATGCAGTAGTTGACGGTAAACTCGTTACCGGTCAGAACCCTGCATCGTCTGAACTAGTGGCAGAGAAAATGTTAGCTTTACTAAGCTAATCTGCTGTTTAGTTTAGTGGTTACAGTTAACTGTAACTCGAAATAACAGAATACGTAGATTGATAGAAGCAAATCCAGTGAGTTGTTCATTGGGTTTATTTTTTATCACTAACAATACAAGGATGGCTTAATGATTAAACTACATCATTTAAATAAATCACGTTCAAAACGCATTATTTGGTTATTAGAAGAATTGGGAGTGGACTATGAGCTGGTTGCTTACCAGCGTGATGCAACCACATTTTTAGCGCCAGAGTCGTTAAAAGCGGTTCATCCATTAGGTAAATCACCAGTATTAGAAGCGAGCGGTTATACCATTGCTGAGTCGGGCGCGATTACCGAGTATTTAATTCAAACCTATGGCGCTGATAAACTGATGCCAGCACTCGGCACAGCAGATTATATCGATTACTTACAATGGATGCATTTTGCTGAAAGCTCGGCTGCTTTGCCACTATTGCTGAGAATTTTTGTTAAAATGGATGGCGCAGAAACCCGTTTTATCGGTGGCTATGCCGATGCAGAAACGGCAAAAGTCATCAGCTATGTTAACGACCGCTTAGAAGGTAAGTCATACCTAGTCGGTAACCGTCTTAGCGGTGCAGATATTATGATGTCGTTTATTGCAGAGCTTGTTGGCCAAAACGGTGAGTTTGACAAGTATCCTAATATTGCTAAGTACTATCAACAACTAATGAGCCATGCATCGTTTAAAAAAGCGATGCAAATAGAAGCTGAACACGATCGATAATGATTAGATTGTATCGGCACTAAAAAGACGAACTGAGTTCGTCTTTTTTCATTTAGGTGTGAGTACTGTTCATTCACATCGTCTTATCCTTTGTGATGTTTTTTGCGCTGTCAGGCAAGCCTTGTGCATTATAAGTGGTGGCATATTTTGGTTAAAGTTTGTTCGCTATCATACTAAGGTGTTAGTATAGGGGTCGTGTTCGTGTGTAAAAAAAGGCTAGATTATGTCGACTTTATCTGATGAAGAGCTCGCTTATTTTAGCGGTGTATTTTCGCCGGAAGATGACAGTACCGATAATGCTTTATCGAGACATTCATTAAGTGTTGCGACTGAAATACCGCAAGTGCTTGCTCATATTTTGGGGAATGCCAAATTAACCTTATTGGCAGAAATTAGTTATTACCGTTTATGGTTTCCATTAACCTTAAAGCAAGATGAGCTTGGGCAATTTTTGCCTGAGTTGGGTATTCCTGAAGTGATTGATATGCGCGGCGGTGAACGTAGCTGGCGGCTCAATAATGTCAAAAATATAAAAGTCATTGATAACGATACGGCTAAATTTGTTGAGGTACTCTCTTTATCGAGTTCAGGCATGACCATTAAAGTGCCGCAAGAGCTTAACGATAAAGTGCCACGCTTAACACAGCTAATTTTACCTAATGGTGTGCACCTCGATATGGTGTTTGAACCGGTACGAACTGAAAATGGGGTAATGGCAGCAAAAATTAGTGCTGAAGGTGAATCCCGTGAAATATTGCGTCAATTTTTGTTTAGCGAACATAAGGCTAAGTATTCGCACCTTTACAAAAATATTAACCGCTAACCATAAAATCTTTGGCTAACATGGTTTTAACGGCATTGATAAATTCATCATCACTTTTTGCCTGAATTAATTGGCACAACTCATCACCTACAGTGGTAAATCGATAATACGTAAATAGTAAGTGCTGATGCTTAGGTTTGAGCGACAAAGTGGCATTACACATAGTTAACTGAATATGTTCACTACTGCTTAATAGTCCGGTTTCAAACTCGCTTTTATGTAAAATTCCCGCATCGACTAAGGTAAGAATACTCGAATAAGGTAAGCCGAATTGGGACAGGCCGAAGTTAGTGTGAGTATGCTTACGAAAATATTGTTTCATCCCACCATTAATACGATAACTACTGAGTAATTTAAATCTGGGCTCGGTATTAATTTTAACTGACATGCCTAAGGCTTTTTCAAATATCAGTGCTTCTCGAAACGTCAGTTGCAGTAATACCGCTAAAGTTCTAAGGCTAAAGTTACCTGGGTTAACGACTTCACTGGCTAAAATTCTGGCCCACAAATCCTGCATTTTACGGTTATGAATTTGTTCAGCCATTTGAAAAAATTGATAGCGCCAATCTGGATCTAATTCGACTCCTGTTACATCGGATGGTGTGTAATTGAGTGCTAAGGCAAAAATGCTTTCAAGGTTGGTCTGATGCTGGCTGAGTTGCTTGCGTTGACGGTGCTCAGCACGCTCGGCAACGGAGGCTGTTGAAGGGCGATAATCTTCCTCGCTGGCTAAGCCGATAATGCGCCCGAGTAATAAGGTTTTTTTGCGTGCGGACACTTGAGTATTGTCATCTTGTGTTGCCGTCACATCAATATCAGTCATCATTAACTCCCTTTATGCATTACACTTTCGCCATGTTTGTATGGTATGACATCTGTGCTAAATCTTTTAGTGTTTTGTCATTAACGGTGACCATAAGGCTTCTTTACCAGGCTCCGGATGACGCGGCACATTGAATGCTAGTGCGAGTGAGCATACGGCAAACCCAGTGCCTATGAAGAATACTGCTTTAGGCGAACTGAGCCATAAAATGCCTAATAAAACAGGGATAATTACCGCGGCAATATGGTTAATGGTAAAGCTGACCGACATGGTTGAAGCAATATCTTGTTTATCGGCAATTTTTTGAAAATAGGTTTTCATCGCAATCGCCATAGCAAAAAGCAGGTGATCAATCACATACAATCCAGCCGCAATATTGGCATCGCTGACATAAGCGTAACTACTGAAAATAATCACTAAGCCAACGTATTCGATAATTAACGCGTTACGTTCACCCATTTTTCCAATAAAGCGACCAATGGTGGGGGCAAAGAGTAAGTTAACGACATAGTTAATTAAGAATAAAGCGGTGATTTCAGACACAGAATAGCCAAATTTTTCAACCATCATGAAGCCAGCAAACACCATAAAAATTTGCCTGCGCGCTCCAGAGAAAAAGGTTAGTAAGTAATAAAGCCAGTAGCGTTTTCTCAGTATTAAGTGTTTGTGTTGAATGGAGCCTATGGCAAAACGAGGAAAATACACTGCCATAATGAACACCATAACTAATCCACATCCGCCAATAATGCTATACATCCAGATGTAATCTAGACTCAGCCAGTTCATTATTAACCAAATTGACCCATAGCCGACAAGTGCTGCAGCGGAGCGCCACGCTAACGCTTTGCCCATAAAGCCAGGTGCATCGGCTTTATCTACCCACTGTAACGTAAGCGATTGATTTATTGTCTCAAAATAATGAAATCCAATCGACATGAGTATCGTTGTTAAATACAACCCGATGACATCAGGAAACCAGCCGGTAATTCCCACTCCAATGCACAATAGTGCCAAGGATGATAAGGCAAAAGTTTGCTCTTTGATCAGCAGCAATACAAACACCGCGGTAAAAGCTAAAAATCCAGGTACCTCTCTTAAACTCTGCAGTAATCCAATCTCAGCGCCAGTGAATGCGGCGCGTTCAATAACAAAGTTATTTAACAAAGCCTGCCAAACTGCAAACACCATGGACATTACAAAGGTCATCCATAGCAGCAAATGTTGTGGATTAGTGCGCTCAATACGGGCCGATTTACCACTAAAGAGGGCAGTATTACTGATGTTTGACATTGAAAGTACTCGGTTTATAGGAGGTTTTTTGATTGTTGTTTTCCATAGTGACATAAAACAGTTTGTTAAGTGAAATGTAATTTAGTGTAAATAAAATTGCTAATCTTAATGTAAATTATAATGCGAATGGTTATCGTTTGATGTATGGTTGTTGCGTTTTTTGAGGGAGTATTAACGTGACGTGTCGGAGAAACAGATGAATAAAAAGTTAACCTTGTTGGCAGTATCTGTGGCAAGTGTATTGGGTTTGAGTGGGATGCCTAATGCTCAAGCTGCAACGAATACCGAAACATTAGCCAAAGCCATTGCCAAGCAAGAAGCTGAAATTACGATATTGAAACAGCAGCTTGCTACATTAGCAGCCGAACAAAAACAACAACAGCAGCAAAACAAACAAGTGGCGACTCAAGTTGACACTGTGGTGCAACAGGCCACTAAAGCGCAAGACCGATTGAGCCGTTTTAGCTTTAACTCATATGGCAGCGCTGTTTACACCAGTGATGAATATTTCGATAACGTACAAGATACATCCGCAGAGCGACGTAGTCGTACTGATTTAGAGCGGATTGTGACCGAGTTTGGTTATCAGTTCACTGATGATTGGAGTATGGAAGTTGAAATTGAATATGAGCATGGTGGCACTGGCACCTCACTAGAATATGACGGCTTTGATGAATTTGGTGAGTTTGAATCCGAAGTTGAAGCGGGTGGCGAAGTTGTCGTTGAAAAAGCGGAAATTCGTTACCGTACATCAAAAGCCTTTGGGGTGAAATTCGGTAACATTCACTTGCCTATTGGCTTATCGAGCATGTTACACAAACCTAATCAATATCTTACAGTGCAACGTCACAAGAGTGAAGCTGCGATGATGCCAACCGTTTGGAACGAAAATGGTATTGGTGTTTACGGAGAGGTTGCCGATTTTCATTATCAGGCACAAGTTGTCAGTGGGTTAAACTCTGAGTATTTTCGCACTTATGATTGGGTGGCATCAGGGCATCAAAAACGCTTTGAAGAGGTGAATGCTGACGACTTGGCATTTGCTGGCCGTATTGATTATGGCAATTTCAAAACAGGCAGTGCAGTCGGCGTGGCTTATTACTACGGTAATACCAGTGGTAATCGCCATAAGAGTAACAAACTCGATGTTGATGGTGCTCTTAGCATTGTGTCTGTTGCCGGAGCCTTTGTTGAAGGTCCATGGATCCTCCGCGGTCAATATTTATATGGCTCGTTAGACAATGCTGACGCTATTACCCAAGCTAACAAAACCACCCCAGGTTTACGTCCAGGTAATTTTGCCCAACTGGGTTCAGAGTCGCAGTCGTTCTTTGTTGAGGCGGGCGTCAAACTTGATGAATGGTTTGATATTCCGATGACCGTGTTTGCCAATATCGATTATTCCAATCCACTTATGGCCGTTGAAACGGGCACCGCAACCAAGCGTTATGAAAATACTTGGAGCAGTGTGGGTATTAACTATTTCCCGATACCTGAAATTGTGATTAAAGCCGAAGGTGGTCTTCATCAAGTGGCTGTTGCCAGTATTCCTGACACCAATTTCTTTGCTTTAGGTGTGGGATATCAGTTCTCGCTATAAGCAAATTTAATTTTTCGACCTATTTTTTGATCTGTTTTTTTACATGGAGTTTTATTATGCGTTTTAACTACACTGCAATCTCACTAGCACTCGTGGCAACATTATCCGCGTGTGGCGGTTCAGGCTCGGATGACACTAGCACCCCGACAACCCCAACTACACCTACAACCGGTTTTAGTTTTGTCGCGACAGAAATGATCACTAACTTAACCGATGATGTGATTGTGGCTGGTTATGCTGATTTAGCGGCAAAAGGGGATGCCTTATTATTGGCAACCCAAACCTTACTTACCTCAACGGTACAAGCCGATTTAGTGGCTGCACAAAATGCGTGGAAGTCGGCTCGTCAACCTTGGGAGCAAGGGGAGTCGCATATCTTTGGCCCAGTCGACTCATTGAGTATCGACCCGCATTTAGACAGCTGGCCGTTAAACACCACTGACTTACAAACCCAGTTAGCCAACAGTAATGGTTTTGATGCCGACACCATTAAAGGTTGGAATGATGATGTTCAAGGTTTTCATACCATGGAATATCTGTTGTTTGGCGATGGTGTTAACAGCAACACAAAGTTGATTGCAGATCTTAGCACCAAAGAACGTGAGTATTTAATCGCCTTAGCGGAAGTGTTCCGCGATTACACCGCGCAATTAGACGATGCTTGGCAAGTGAGCCATAACCCACAAGATGCTAACGCCAAACCTTATGCCGAGTTGCTTAAAACTCCTGGCGATGCCACTAACACTATTTACTCATCGCAGTTGGCAGTTATTGAAGAATTGATCAACGGCATGATTGGTATTGTCGATGAAGTCGGTAACGGTAAAATTGCCGATCCATTCGGAGAGTCATTAACTACGGCAGACACCTCTAAGGTGGAGTCGCAGTATTCATGGAACTCACTAACTGACTTTTCAAATAACATCATTGGTGTACGTAACGTTTATCAAGGTGAGTTTACGGGTGGTGCCGATAAGCAAGGTTTAATTGATTTTGTAACAGCAGCTGATGCGACTTTAGCTACGCGTGTCGCCAGCGAAATTGATGATGCCATTTTAAAAATTCAAGCCATTTCGGGTAGCACTAGCATGCCGTTCCGCCAAGCGATTCTCGATGCTGATGGCCGAGCTAGAACCCAGGTCGCTGTGGATGCATTAACAAAGTTACAAGCGACGCTGCAGTCAGATGTGCTGCCTTTATTATCTGATTGGAACTCATAATTTAGCTGTTACCGTCTCAATAAGGCCATGGAACGACCTTATTGAGAGGGTAAGTGTGACCAAAAAAATAGAGACTCAACTCATAACAAGGTCGCATTACTGCTACATAAACTCAATTTTAGTGTGAATGTGTGAGACAAAGATGAACAAATTATTACGACAACCTTATTGGTTTGTAGCATTACTGGGGCTTAGCCTAAGTGCTTGTGGTGGCAGCGGCGACGATGAAATCTCGCCAGACCCCATTGATCCGGTAGTGACTTATCCTAGCTATACCTCAATTGTTGCTTTAGGCGGTGACACCACAACATTCGATGCCAGTAACTCTGGCCATGGTTTTTCAACGCCATCGTTAAATTTAACGGCAGATGAACTCGCATTACATTTACAAGGTGATACCAACTTTGAAGTTTCGTTTACTACAGCGCCGAATGATCAACACCCTGAGCTTGATGGTTTAGGCCCTGTATTTAATAATGCTGACTGTAATTCTTGCCATCAACGCGACGGTCGAAATTCCACTCCCTTTTTGGCCGCAGATGAAACTCGGGTAAAACTGGGTTCGGCAGCGGGTATTTTCTTACGTATCAGTAAAGCTCCCGCTGAGCCTTGTAGTGTAGGAACTGCAGATAATAATTACTGTGCGCCGATTAAAGTGCCAGATTTTGGTGACCAGCTATTTCATCGCGGAGTATTAAAAGCGCGCCCTGATTGGCAAGACAATGCATTTGTTGGTCAAGCAGATGTGTATTTGTCTTATGAGCGACATGATGAAGTGTATGCCGATGGACGCACCATTAGTTTGAAGAAGCCTATTTTTGCGGTCGAAAATCCATATGATGCACCAGGCGAAACCAAACAAAGTGCTAATGTAACTTCAAATCTATTACAAGATGATGTGTTAATGGGTTGGCGTAACGGCATGCCTGTGTTTGGTTTAGGGTTGCTAGAAGCAATACCTGAGGCAAGCATTCTCGCCAATGTTGATGCTGATGACAGCAATAAGGATGACATTTCTGGACGGGCTAATTGGGTATTTGATGCCATAAAAGCACAAAATGGTGACAGTACTCCCGTGTCTTTAGGTCGCTTTGGTTGGAAAGCCAACACTCCAAGTGTGCGAGTACAATCGTTAGGTGCATTACGTGGTGATATTGGTATTACTAATCCGTTATTTCCTGATGAAAGCATTGTTGGCACTAGTTTACATGATTCATATTTAACACGAACTGGGTTTGTTGATACTGGTGAAGATGTTAACGGTGCGCCTGAGGCCAGTGCAGAGTTCAGTGATTCAGTGGTGTTTTATGCCGAAACTTTAGCGGTGCCAGCAAGACGTAACGTTGATAAAACGGCAGTGCGCGAAGGCGCTAGGTTATTTGAGCAACTTAATTGCAGCAGTTGTCATACGCCGTCGTTTGTGACCAAAACCTCAGGTGATATTGGCGGATTACCGATGAGCGACAGCTTAAAAGGCCAAACTATTTATCCCTTTAGTGACCTGTTGTTGCACGATATGGGTGAGGGATTGGCAGATGGTCGTCCAGACTTTTTAGCCGACGGTAATGAATGGCGTACTCGACCATTGTGGGGCATAGGCTTAACCCAAACGGTTAATCCACAAGCCGGATTTTTACATGACGGCCGCGCAGCAACCTTGGAAGAAGCCATTTTGTGGCATGACGGAGAATCTAAAACGTCTAAACAAGACTTTATGGCCTTAACGCAAGCAGAGCGTGATCAGGTTATCGCCTTTTTACAGTCGTTGTAAATTTGCTGTAAAGCTCAAATACCTTAGGGTCTGTAGATCTTTCAAGGTTTTTTTTGCAGCGAATTGTTGGTCATTACTTAAACATGAACTACAAGGCAGAGGCTTTGTAGTTATTCTACATTAAGAGCTGATAACGCAGTAGAAATGACCAACAAACGCTGCCCGAAGGGTTCGGCTAAAAACGTTTTACTCTTTGTTGAGCGAATTTTGCTTAGATTGCTAGGCAGCAATCCACTCGCCTCGATTAAAATGTTTTTATCTCGAACAAAATTTAACCAGAAACGTTCAGCAGACCCTAGACATTTATGCCTAGGGTATTTTTTTGCGCGGCAGTTCACATTGCATTACGGTAGTTCATATTGAGGTAATTGTGGATGATGATGACGTGATCTGTTTCATGTAAATTTTCGCGCCAGTGGTCTAAGATACTGTATTACTTTTAAATGATTTCATTCGAGGTCAGCATGAGCCAAATTTTACTGATCCATTCAAGTGTCCATGGTTACACTCAAAAAATATGTGAATATTTACAGCGTCAACTGGTTGAGCAAGGCGAGCTGGTCACGGTCGCATCCTTAGCGGAAGCTCCCGATTTAGCCCTATTTGATAAAGTGTACATTGGCGCCAGTATTCGTCATGGCAAACATCGCCCAGCCCTGTATCAATTTATTGAAGATCATCGTGCGGAATTGGACAGCAAACCCAGTGGTTTTTTCTCGGTGAGTTTAGTGGCGCGCAAACCCAATAAAAATACGCCGCAAACTAACAGCTATATGCAACAGTTTTTAAGTCAAAGCCCTTGGCAGCCAAGGTTATTACAGGTGTTTGGCGGTAATTTAGATTACCAAGGTTATGGTGCCATGGACCGGAATATTATTCGGTTTATTATGTGGCTAACCAAAGGGCCGACAGACCCTAATACCAAAGTTGAGTTTACCAATTGGCAAAAAGTTGATGAGTTTGCTCAGCAAATAATAGAGGCATAATTAATGGTATTAAAGCCGTTATGGCAGCGTATTGAAGCAGTATTGCATCC
The DNA here is from genome assembly GCF_010092445.1 of Shewanella sp. Arc9-LZ. Taxonomy (NCBI): domain Bacteria; kingdom Pseudomonadati; phylum Pseudomonadota; class Gammaproteobacteria; order Alteromonadales; family Shewanellaceae; genus Shewanella; species Shewanella sp. Arc9-LZ. Next base: position 1,023,238 of record NZ_CP048031.1, read on the forward strand.
ATTGATGATATTGATGTCGTTGTTATTAGTTTGCACCAGCCCATGGATATTAATTGGACGCCAATTAAGTCCTCGCGCCAGTGTTTGGGATGTATTTCATGTTTATGGTGGCTTGTTTACCGCATTGTTAGCATTGATGTTTACTTATAAAGTGTGTGCGGCCGGGCAGTGGCGGCAGTTTTTTCCTTGGCTTACCTTTGAGTTAACGCCATTGCTTGCAGATGTGCGAGGGTTAGTGCACGGTCAATTGCCACATTCTGGTGGCAAAGGCCTAATCAGTGTCATTGAAGGCATTGGGGTTATTTTGTTACTGCTGGTGGTGTGTAGCGGAGCTGGTTGGTACATAGCAGATCCTAGTAATGCTTTAGCATGGCGCGGTTATCATATTGTGTTTGCTCAGGGTTTTATTGGCTTTATTGTGCTTCATTGTTTATTGGCTCTTTTACATCTTCGCGATTTTTTTAATTAACTGTGTCTGAGTCGCTGGCAAATCGGCATTGTCATCAGCATTGTCATCAACATTGCCACCAGAAGAATGGCTTAGTTCAAATCGACTCATTATTGGGTATTCAATTGCTGAAACCAATTTAACGTAAACTGAATAAAACTGCTTAACCTTGCGGATTGTTGTACCAACTGTGGGTGAATTAAATAGGCGGTCGATGCGTTCATGGTTTCTGTGGTTAAGATGGCTTGTAATGTGCCTGCTTGTATTTCTTTATCGACTAAATACTCTGGCCCGACAATAATCCCTCGACCCAATAATGCCAACTGTTTAAGCATATGATTATCGTTAACACTCAAGCAGCTATTGATTAATATCGGCTGAGCATTGAAGGTCCAGTGAGTTTGTTCTGTTGCCGTTAGGCATTGGTGATGTTGCAAATCCTCAATCGAATTGGGCGTTCCGTGTTGTTGAAGATAAGCTGGGGCCGCACAACAGATTTGCTGATAATCAAATAATTTTTTAGCGACCATGTTTTGCGGTGGTGTTGCGGTAGCCCTAAATGCGAGATCAAAATCGTTACGGGTTAAGTCGTGCAGGGTATAGCTGCAATCAATACTAAAATGTACCTGCGGATGCAATTGCGTAAACTCATGGCAAATATTAAGCAAATGGCGTTGAGTGAGTTGGCTGGGCGCTGTAATGCGGATCCGCCCTGAGATATCGTCGTTGTCGTGACGAATTCTTTTGTCTAGCATGAGTAAGTCGGCTTTTACTTGTCCCATGCTCGATAAAATCATCTCACCTTGTGGCGTTAGCCTTACACTGCGTGTTGTACGTATGAGTAATGGTCGGCCTACTTCTTTTTCGAGTTGCCTAATCTGCTCAGATAAATAGCCTCTCGATATCCCTAATGAGGCCGCCGCTTCGGTAAAGCTAAGTTGTTTGGCGACTTCACTGAATAAGAATAATCGCTCAAATTTTTTGTGTTCACGGCTCATGATTATCACCATCAATAATATTTTATAGAGAACTGTAATCTTTTATTGGTAGATATACCAAATAATGATTTTGGTTTTTGCGGTTCATTTTTACGCTGAATCCCATACACTCATATTCATCATAATTATAAAAAGAGTATCAATATGACAGCTTTACCCTTAACAGAATTTTTACCCAATGTTAGCCCTATCGTGTATGGCTGTATGGGGCTGGGTGGCGGTTGGAATAACAATGCCATTACTCGAGCGGATATTCAGCAAGCCCATGAAGTTATTGATACTGCGCTGGATAACCAAATAAACTATTTTGATCACGCTGATATTTATACTTTTGGTAAAGCAGAGTCCGTTTTTGGCAAGATATTAGCTCAGCGTCCTGAGTTGCGTGAAAAAATATACCTGCAAACCAAGTGCGGTATTCGATTTGAAGACAGCAAGGGCCCTAAGCGTTACGACTTATCAGCTGAGTGGATTAAGTATTCTGTTGATAACAGCCTCAAGCAGCTCAATGCCGAATACCTTGATGTATTAGTGCTTCATCGCCCAGACCCGTTAATGCGACCAGCAGAAATTGCCGAAACGTTTCAACAGCTAAAGTCTGCTGGTAAGGTACGCTTTCTGGGTGTTTCGAATATGCAGCAACATCAAATTAGCGCGCTGCAGCGTATGCTTGGTGAGCCATTAGTGGTAAACCAAATTGAAATGAGTTTGCAAAAACACGCATGGGTAGACGAAACCATTTATGCGGGTAATCAAGACGGCAAAGACATCAACTTTACCCCTGGTACGTTAGAGTACTGCAATCAACATAATATACAAATTCAGGCGTGGGGCAGCTTATGTCAAGGGATTTACAGTGGCATAGCAACAGCGGAGCTGTCGACAGCCGTGCAGCAAACCAGCCAGCTTGTTGCTACGTTAGCCGCTGAATATCACACTAGCCCAGAAGCCGTGTTATTAAGTTGGTTAATGCAGCATCCTAGCCAAATTCAACCTGTTATTGGCACCACCAACCTTGAGCGTATTAAGGCTTGTGCAAAAGCCACTAACGTCTCGTTAAGTCGCGAGCACTGGTATGCATTGTATGTCAGCGCTAAAGGACATGAGTTACCTTAATCATCACTACAGCATGTTTGAGCAATACCCGAGCATTTCTCGATGCCATTCAATTAAAGGATTCTAAGACAATATGAACAAGACAACATGGGCACTATTGAGTGCAGCATTGGTGTTGGTATGCATTGTATGTCAACGCTAAAGGACATGAGTTACCTTAATCATCACTACAGCATGTTTGAGCAATACCCGAGCATTTATCCATGCCATTCAATTAAAGGATTCTAAGACAATATGAACAAGACAACATGGGCACTATTGAGTGCAGCATTGGTGTTAAGTGGATGTCAGCAAGCAGAAACAGAAGTGGTCGCGTCGGCGGTTCAGCCTTTGCCACAACCAAGCGTACAAGCTGATATATACCAAGATTACTTACATCGTGATGTTCGGGACGATATTTTCTATTTTTTATTACCAGACCGTTTTTATAACGGCGATAGCAGTAATGATAACGGCTCAATCTCTAAACCAATTTCAGCGGGTGGTTTTGATACTAGCAGCAGTCGCGGTTTTCATGGCGGTGATATTTTAGGCATTGAACAAAAGTTAGATTATCTCCAAAACCTTGGTATTACCGCGATTTGGATGACGCCATTATTGCGAAATAAGGCCATTCAATCAGATGGCATTGCGCATCATGGTTATTGGATTGTCGACTTTACCGAAATAGACCCGCATTTTGGATCTAACGCAGACTTAAAACAGCTAATAGACTCGGCACACCAACGCGGTATAAAAGTCTTTTTTGATATTATTACTAACCACACGGCCGATGTCATCAAGTACCAAGAGTGTCATCAATCGTCGGGAGAGTTTATTGCGCCGCAAACCCATTGCGAATACAAGTCGTTAGCTCAAGTTGAAAAGGGCGACAGTTACACGCCGTTTGTGCCGCAAGATCAAGCGAGTGTAAAAGTGCCTGATTGGTTAAATGACCCGCGTTTTTATCACAACCAAGGTGATAGCACATTCAAAGGTGAGAGCTCATTAAATGGCGACTTTAGTGGCTTAGATGATCTTAATACCGCAGATCCTCAAGTGGTATCTGGCATGGTTGATATTTACCAAAACCTGATTAAAGAATTTAAGCCAGATGGATTTAGGATCGACACGGTTAAACATGTGGACTTGTCATTTTGGCAAACGTTTAGCCCTGAAATCGTTAACTTTGCCAAGGCGCAAGGCATTCCTCAGTTTCATGTGTTTGGTGAAGTGTACGATACCAACCCTAACAACCTCAGCGTTTTTACTACCCAAGGCAAGTTACCTTCGGTATTGGACTTTGCGTTTCAACAAACTGCGGCAGATATTTTTTATCGCGGCAAGAGTCCTGTATTAGCCCAGCAATTATTTGCCCAAGATTCGTTATATCAAGATGACGACAGCCAGGCTGATTTATTGATGACTTTTTTAGGTAATCATGACATGGGCCGCACTGGCTATTTCGTCAATCAAGCCAATCCTGATGTAAGCTCAGCCGATAAACTGCAACGCAGTATTTTGTCGCATGCGTTTATGTTTTTATCTCGCGGTATTCCAGTGATTTATTATGGTGATGAGCAAGGATTTACGGGCGATGGCAATGACATTGACGCACGAGAAGATATGTTTGCATCTCACGTTGCTAGCTACAATGACAATATTTTACTGGGCACGAACGCGACGACCGCAGATGATAACTTTGACCCTAAACACCCTTTGTATCAAGCAATAGCAAAACTGAGTGAACTGCGTAAGCAATATCCTATTTTGCGTCGTGGTCAATATCAAGACCGCTTTTATCAAGCAGACAAAGACATGTTTGCATTTGCTCGGGTAGACCCTGAAACAGGGGCAGAGTTTTTGATGGTGTTTAATAGCGGTGAGCAAGCGCAGACGATTAATGTCACCCAAGAGGGCAAGCGTTATCGCTTAATGACCACATGGCCAGATGTTGTAGTGCCACCAATTGAAGATGCCGCACAGGCCGTATCAGCAGAGTTAACGGTGACCTTACCGCGATTAAGTTATGCAATTTATACCACAGCAAGTTAAGCAATAAAGATAAAAAAATTGCTATCCAGTGGATAGCCATTTTTGTATCGGTTAACCACTACTGCTTTAATGCTAAGTAGTTAATGACCCCAATGATATCGTCCAAGCTACGCATTTCATTTAAATTGATAGCGTATTTATCGTTAACAATAAATGCCGGTACACTTTGTACTGCATACGACACTTGCTGTTGACGCCACATGGTTAACTTTTTATTGGTGTCTGCACTGTCTGCTACCGTGTCATATTGCTCTGCATCGACACCAAACTGAGCAAAAACATTTTTAATATCATCACGATTATTAATTTGTGATTGGTGTTCATGTCCAGCTGCAGCGTGGTCGTGACCGCCGGTATTATCTTTGCCTTGGATCGCGCCAAACATGGCTATTTTTAACGCTTCTTTATTATCTAGTTCATGAATAACCGCTAATGCGCGCATGACTTCAGTGCCCAAGTCGCTATTCATAAAGTCGACATGTTTGCTGTCGAAAGCGATTTTTTTGTCTAAACCCGCCTTGATTTCAGGTAGATACTGGCTTTCCATATTGAAACAGTTATGGCAATAGAACGAGAAGAATTCAGTGACTTTAGGTTCACTCGGAACCATGTTGTTTGATATTTGGGTGTAATGTTTGCCCTCAACAAATGGCGTAGCAAATGTGCTAAACGAGGCGGTGATGAGCGTTAGTACTATGGCAAAATATTTAATCATGTAAACCTCAAATCTATGTTAATAGCGAATCAATGTAAGTAGTAAATCGATGTTAGTAGTAAATAGTCACTAGGATTCGATTAATCTGCTTGAGCTAATTAGGGTAAGTTTGTTAGCTGAATTATGGCTTAAATCATCAATCAAAAAGACGCTAATTTCGTGATCGATGCGTGCTTTATGAGGATAATCCTTTAATAAAGTTCAGATATTGCTGTGAGGTTAATGATCTGTGCCAATGTCACTATTGCGTGGTCATGAGCGGTTCATTGTTGATGGGTTATGTGGCAAGGCCGATATGGCATGCTGAATTAGCAGGGATAATATAGAAGGATGGATGTAGAACAGTAATCTAAATGCTGACAACGATAATGGCTGTGGATGAAGAGTGGTCATAAGCGGTTCATTGTTGTTGGGTTATGTGGCAAGGCCGATATGGCATGCTGAATTAGCAGGGCTGATGTGGAAGGATGAATGTAGAACAGTCACCCTGAACATTTTAGTGCTGACAACGATAACGGCTGTGGATGAAGAGTGTTCAACCACGGTAGTTTACCGATCAACGCTAATCTCTGAGTGTTTGCCATGCTTCGCACACTTCTCGAAAGCGTTCAGCATTACCTTGTTCACGATCGGGATGCCATTTTAATGCTAACTTACGCCACTGTTTACGAATGTCCCTGTCGGTTGCAGTTTCATCAAGTTCAAACACTTTTAACGCATGACCTTTGTGCATCAACTGTGTGTTAACGCCAATATACTCTTGAAAGCTAGACCAGAATGACTCAAGCATTTCCCGTACAACGTTTACGCTGGAATCATAATTGTTCCAATCGAGATAATAGTCACGTAATGCACCATCGCGAATATGTTGTATATCAGCACTGGCTGGAATGATCCGAAATATTTGGATTTCCATCGCCTTCACTTGCAACCACTGCTTGGGCATCAGTATGTCTTGTAATTCATACAAGGCGTTCATCAGGAGAAAATTGCGTTTGAATAGGTCTTTTTCGGGTAATGGGTCAAGGTTATGCATTAAACCTTTAGTTTGTAATTCACTGGCTAAATGATGCACTTTCCAACTTTGATTTGATGATTGCAATAAACTCAGCACAGGCCATATGAGCGGGTTGTCACCTTTGGGCACATTGAGTTCGTTGCTGTCCGTGGTGTTTGCCAGTCCAGTACCGTCAGTATTGTGTAAGGTTTTATTGAGCAGCATAGTGGCGTATTCATCCTGAATTGGCGATTAATCTACTTGTCATTAAAACCCACTATGCCATAGTCGTTTTTAATGACAAGTAGATTTATCTCCACCAATAAGCCTATTTGGCCACTCAGCGAATACGTTAACTTGATAGTATGCTTACTGATGACAGATTGGTTCCGCGTGACATGATAGCCGATACGAGCATGCTTCAAATAGGTAACAATCAATATTGAGTCATATTATGATTTGATCAACATTTTTATTTTTATGGGTTTGATCAATTAATTCCTATTCTTACAGGCAAGAAAGCTTTATTTGGTATAAAATTCTCCGCAATAAAATAATCGGGGGCTTAACCAATGACAGATAAACACTTTATTAGTGCGCAACAACTACTGGAAGATTCATTTAGACTCGCTGCACAAGTATATGATAGTGGCTTTCGACCTCAGTTTATCGTGGGTATTTGGCGCGGTGGTGCTCCAATTGGTATTGCAGTCCAAGAGTATTTTGATTTCAAGAAAGTTGAAACTGACCATATAGCCGTTAGAACGTCTTCTTATTATGGTATTGGCACTGACAAACAAGATAAGAATATCAAAGTACACGGTTTGCATTACATTATTGAAAATGCCAATGCTAGCGATGGTTTGTTGATCGTTGATGACGTATTTGACTCTGGCCGCAGTATTGATGCACTTATTGGTAAATTAAGAAAGTTCATGCGTTTGAACATGCCAACCGATATCCGTATCGCATGCCCTTATTACAAGCCAAAAAACACTAAAGTAGACTTAAAACCTGAATATTTTATTCATTCATCTGAAGATTGGTTAGTGTTTCCCCATGAAGTGTCTGGGCTTAATCCGCAAGAAATTGCTGAAGGCAAAGCTGACTTTAAAAACATCCAAGAGTTGTTTTTATAAGCTATATTCAGCAGTTGTTTAAGCGGTAATTAGCAACGAATTTACTTAGAACTTTGTTCAAAGTTTGCTAAAGTATAAAGCTATGTGAGTGCGTCAACATACTTATGTCAATGCGACAATATTAGTATGCTGGCGCACTTTTTTATCCGAATCAATGCGAAATTTAATTAACATTATGGTTTCTGTAGAATTGTTCACCCCTGAGGCGCCTGTAAAGCGCCAACTTGAACTGTTAGCACCGGCTAAAAATGCTGATTATGGCATTGAAGCTATTCGTCATGGTGCTGATGCGGTTTATATTGGCGGCCCTGCATTTGGCGCGCGTCATAATGCTGGCAACAGCGTTAAAGACATCGCTCGCTTAGCTGAATTTGCTCATCGTTACCATGCCCAAGTGTTTGTGGCGCTCAATACCATTTTAATGGATGACGAGATTGATAAAGCGCAAAAGCTTATTTGGCAACTTTATGAAGCCGGTGTCGATGCCTTGATTGTTCAAGATATGGGGGTTTTACAATTAGATCTTCCACCTATCGCGTTACATGCGAGTACCCAAACTGATAACCGTAGCCCAGAAAAAACGGTTTTTTTCGAACAAGTCGGTTTTTCACAAGTCGTGTTAGCTCGTGAGTTGAATATTCCACAAATTCGCGACATTGCTGCTAGCACAAAGATGAAGTTAGAGTTCTTTATTCATGGTGCGTTATGTGTCAGTTATAGCGGTTTATGTAATTTAAGCCATGCGTATTCTAATCGCAGTGCTAATCGCGGTGAATGTTCACAGATGTGTCGATTGCCGTGTAATTTAACTACGCGTGAAGGTGAAGTATTAGCTGAAAATAAGCATTTATTATCACTAAAAGATAATAACCAAACGGATAATTTAGAAGCCTTAATTGATGCGGGCATTAGCTCATTTAAAATTGAAGGCCGCTTAAAAGACATTACTTACCTCAAGAATGTTACCGCACATTACCGTCAACAACTGGATGCCATTATTGCTAAACGCAATGATGTAGAATCTATTTCTCATGGTCGTTGTGAGTTTAATTTTACCCCCGATCCTGATAAAAGTTTTAACCGCGGTAAAACAGATTATTTTGTCAATGAACGCACTGAGGCAATTGAACATTTTAGTTCGCCTAAGTTTATCGGTGAAAAAGTGGGCCGTATCACCCAAGTAGGTAAAGACTTTATTAAAATCGATACCAGTGAAAGTGGCAAAGACATTCATTTTAACAATGGTGATGGCTTATGTTTCTTTGTTGAACATTATGAAACCCAGCGGTTGTCTGACGATAAGCTCTCCGGTGTGCGCATTAACCGCGCCGACGGTAATACCTTGTATTTAACTGAGGTGCCTAAAGATCTTAAAATTGGCGTGATGATGTTCCGTAACTTCGATCATAAGTTTGAAGCTATCTTAAATAAAGATTCTGCCACCCGTAAAATAGCTGTTGATATGCAATTTTTTGATACCGATGACGGCGTCGGATTAACCATCACCGATGTACACGGTATAAGTGCAACCGTTACCTTAGCCTGTGATAAAGCTCCTGCGAATGATCAAGCTAAAACGGCAGAAAATCTGAAAAAGCAACTTAGCAAACTTGGCAGCAGTGATTTTGTATTGAATAAGGTTAATTTACTGACTGAGCAAATGTGGTTTTTACCTGCCTCGGTGGTAAACGAGCTACGCCGCGATGCTGTGAGTGCATTAATGGCCACAAGGGTGACGAGTTACCAACGACCAGAGCGTTGGGTGCACGATAAAACGGCGCGTTTTCCACAAAAAGCATTGAGCTTTTTATCTAACGTGGCTAACGAAAAAGCGAAATCGTTTTATCATCAGCATGGGGTGATTCAAATTGAAGATACCTATGAGAAAAATAACGTGTTGCATGATGCACCGTTAATGGTGACCAAACATTGTTTGCGTTACAGCTTTAACTTATGCCCGAAAGAAGTTGAAGGTATTAAAGCCGACCCAATGTTTTTAGATGTCGGTAAAGATAAATTGAAGTTGGTGTTTGACTGCCATAAATGTGAAATGATGATTGTTGGTTCTAACCAATTAGTGAAACAATAACCGCATCGCAGCGAGATTTTATTCATCATATTTTCTCCAGTGGCAGCATTACGCTTGCCACTGAGTTAATTTTTCAAATAAGCTGCAAAAATAACCATTAAATAGCTGCCCAAACTCGTGCGTTTCGAGTACACTGCGCGGCTGAAATTTCATGGGTTTTAGCCTGTGATACCTTAAGTAGGAAAGAATAGATTATGAGCGATAGCAAAAAGTATGCTTTACGTGTTATTCAAATTGAAAACACGTGGAAAACCGAAATCACTCGTCGTATGACATCGACTAAAACCATAGTATCAAAAAGCCAAGATGGTTTTGCGTCAGAAGCAGAAGCTACTGCATGGGGCGAGCAATCACTGCAAGGTTTTTTATCTAAGCAAGTTGATCGTAACAAGCGTAAAACTGAAAAGCACCTTAAAGCTAAAAGTTTAGCAGCGGCTATAGCTGCAGAATCTGCCGTCGATGAAGAAGAGTTATTCGATGCTGAAGATGAAGACGATGCTGAAGACGAAGATGACGAAGAACTAAACTAACATCTTACCAACGATGTAAATGTTATCGATAAGTGTCAATTTTTGTATGTTCAGGATAGGATATACCTAATTAGAATGATTTTTAGTCAACTTATCTCTTTCTTGACCAAATAAGGATTCATTTGGATGAACAAGATTGCTGCAATTATCGGCTGCTCGGGCTGTCTAGGAATTATGTTCCTGTTCCCGAGTAGTGCATCTGCGACACTTCCAGCACTGATGGCATTTGGCGAAGATGACAACTCATCAGGTGCTATGGTGATGTCTGAGGATGTTCAAAAACTCACGGCTCTATCTGAAAAATTTGGCTTTTTACCGCCATTAGATTGGAAGCTTGCATTCAGCGATAAACGTGGCGATATGACAATGGCTGAGTTTATTCCATCCAATGAATCATTAAATGATTGGTCTCGTTTAGTCTGTATGCAGGGGTTTAAAGGCTTAGCAAATGACGTTGAACCCGACCAGTTTTTAGATTCGATGGCGGCGACATATCAAGAACATTGTGAAGGCAAAATTGTTTATCAACAGCTAGGCAGTTCTAAAGTCGATGGGCTCGAGGCTGTACATGGTTTATTAGGCTGCACCAGTATGCCTAATATTCATCATTCTTCCACAGTGGTTGAAGCGTCTTATGTTTCCAGCCCGCAAGGTGAGATGGGCTATTTTACGGTGATAAGTGATGACGAAAATGTCTACTTAATCCATAAATCCATTCGTACAGCCATTTTTACCACAGAGACAGCTCCTATCACTATCGATAATTATCGTAACTTCATGAGCCAACCTTAACGTCGACATTTATCGCTAACATTGACGACATATTCATATATTAGCGCTGTGTTGATATAATTAGTGCCGTGTTGATAGCGTTGTTGGCTATTTCTAGTGTCACTCTCGTAACATGTTGAATGCCCGACAAGTTGAATAATCTGTGAGTTAAGCTTTTGTTAGTATCAAGTTCACCTTAGGATCCGTTATAATCGCCGCGCTAATATTTTGGGATGTCACTCATTAGTCAGACAGTACTATGGTACTCAATGTTAACGCAGACATAACAACAGATATTTTTCAATCATGAGTTGAATATCAACTTATGATAATTTAATAGTCAATCTTTACGGTGCTTGCTTTGAAACGATAGACCAAAGCAGGATAATCGGGAAACCAGTGTAAATCTGGTACTGCCCCCGCAACGGTGATTGGTGAGAGTCAGGTGCGCAATAACCTTGCGTTAATCATCTCGACTCGCGTGCGTTTACCTTTAGTGTAACGCCATAACCTTAGTCCGGAGACCGGCCTTAAAGGTGATTTCGATGATTTCGGTGGGCAGATCTCGAAATGTAATGTGATACCGCTTGTGTGCTTATTTATAGAACCTTTCTGTAGAATAAGGCCCAAGAGGAGTTTTATATTGCGGCGTTATTGCCCCATTTTTCCTTTCAGGAGTTAAAGGTAAATGGGTACTAAACCAACAAAAATTGCATTGTTATTAAGTGCTGTCTTCAGTGTCGCAAGTGTTAATGCTGTTGCGATTGAATCAGTTGTTACATCCCCCTCGTCTTCGGCTATCAGCATGGATGAAACCATTGTGGTTATTGGCCGTAATGCTGCCAAGCCATTAAATATTGCTGCCAATGTTAATGTCATTGATGCTGCTGATATTCAAATGAGCGGCGCCACCAATTTAACCGATTTATTACGTGGACAATCTGGTATTCAGGTGTCGGATAATAACTCGGGCAGTGTATTTTCTATGCGTGGGTTTTCTGCATCACAAGCCGCTAATAACACGCTGATCTTAGTCGATGGACGCAGACTGAATAATATTGATATTGCGGCACCGAGCATTGAGTCGATCCCGATTAACTTAGTTGAGCGTATTGAGATTTTATCAGGCAGTGCAGGGGTACTATATGGTGACCAAGCTGTTGGCGGCGTGATCAATATCATTACCAAAGCACCGACAGAAACGGGTGGTGGTTTACAGGTTAGTGGTGGCAGTTTTGATACCTATGAAGCTAAGGGCGATATTTCAGGGGCTATCAACGATGCATGGCGTTACTTTTTAGCGGCCAGCTATAACGAAAGTGATAATTACCGCGATAATAATGACAATGAAACTAGTTCTATTCTAGGTCGCTTACAATATCAAACAGATACCGAAGACTTCTATGTTGAAGTTAATCATTTTGATAACGATCGCCAAGCACCAGGCGCGCTAACGCTGGCGCAGTACGAAGCAGATCCTCGCCAAGTAGCATCATTTTCTGAAGGTGAATTCTCTCATGAAATAACCACAGCATTGCGCAGCGGTTATCAATACCAGCTGAATAATATTTGGGCCTTAGGTGCTGATTTAACCTACTCGGATACATCAACCACGAGTCTGTTATTTGGTGGAGCAGGGCGTATTGAGCGCGACTTATTAAGTTTCTCACCTAAAGCTACTGCTAACTATCATTTAGAACATGGTGATTTAAATTTTGTTGCTGGTATTGATGTGAGTAAAGGTGAAGCTGATTTCGATACACTTTATACGCAACGAAATAATGAACAAACACAAAAGAGCGCTTATGTGCAAGCATCGGTACCGATAACGCCGACGTTATCTTATGTTGTTGGTGGTCGTTATTCTGAAGTGACTGACGATTTATATGACCAATTACTTTATCCGAACCGTATTGAAATCGATAATGACGCCCATGCGTTGGAGTTAGGGTTAAATTTTCGCCCAAGCAGTGAACATCGTTTTTATGTCCGTGCAAATGATAACTTCCGTTTTGCCAAAGTCGATGAACAAGCTTACACCCCGCTTGATGTACAAGGTTTAAATCCACAAACAGGCCGTTCTTACGAAGCAGGTTGGGACTTTACCACTACAACTCAAACATTAAAAATCAATGCTTATCAACTTGAGTTAGAAGATGAGATTGTTTACGAAGGCGGTCGTACAGATGGGCCTTATGGAGGTGGTGCTAACGTAAACGCCGATGAATCTCGCCGCTTTGGTGTGAGCACTGCTTATGATGTGCAGTTATCAAATGACTGGCTGCTAGGTGCTTCGTACGACTATATTGATGCAGAGTTCACTCAAGGTGAGAACGACGGTAAAGCGTTATCTTGGGTGGCAAAACATTCAGGTAAAGCCTTCGTAAGCTATGATTTTGCTGATAATTGGCAAGCGTTTGTTGAAGGTGTTTACACTGGTGAGCGTTACATGGAAGGCGACAACAGCAATACCGGTGATAAGTTAGACAGTTACGTGCTAACAAACCTTGCGCTTAACTATACCTATTCAGGTTGGAATGGTAGCTTACGTGTAGATAACTTGCTTGATGAAGATTATGTTGGCACTGGTTATTACTCGGCTTATGGCAGTGGTTATTATTCTGGTACTGGTCGCTCAATTAGACTGACTGCGGGTTATCGTTTCTAGATTATCTTTTTTTAGCGAATAACCTTTCGAAAGCCAGTAAACTATTACTGGCTTTCGTTTTAATATATCGTTAAATTAATGAATAAAGTGATTTATTCTAAGAAAAGGTAATTGATGAATATGACTAATCTTGAGCAACAAGTCCTTACTCAAGTTCAAGCTATTATTGGCAATGAAGAGCAAGTCATTGGTCGTCGTGGCATATTAATTCCATTAAAAAAATCTCTGATTAACGAAGCAGATATTCGAGTCGTTATCGATATCATTTCAGCGGATCCTGCTTTGGCAGCACATTTATTGTTACGCAGTAATACCGCGCAAACAGCAGGTGTCATATCAACAAAAAGCCGTAGTGTAAAAGATGCCTTAATCCGTTTGGGCCAAGTGAACATTTATCGCTACGCGTTTTCGTTTTACCTTAAAGAAAGGCTTGATGAACTTTCTGAGCCTTACAAAAAACTGGTTCAAGGCTATTGGGCATTAAATGAAACCATTGCGGTGGATTGCATACAACTGTTACGTGAAGACAACGACATTGGTGTAGGCACTAAAATCGATGCGGATGAAATGCAAACATTAGCGTTGTTTAGTGTGTTTGGGCAGGTGATTGCGTTAACCGCTTTTGCTTATTTAAATGCTGAGTTGTCTCGACCAGTATCGTTAAAAGTATTGAAGTCGCTTATTGATAAACAACAACAGCAGTTATCGCTCGAAGCATTTGCGTCATTAGGGCTAGATGATGATTTACGCGAAGAATTTTTGATTGCACATAACTTACGCCAAACACAAAACCCTGATTCTCCAGGACTTGTGCTTCGACGCGTACTGTCTAAACGAGGTTTATTAATCAACCCGTTGTAGATTTATGCCTTCACTTGCTACCAGTTCGAGCCACTTTTGGATTAAATTTGCATTAGTGGCATCGCGACGATAGGCCCCAAACAAAGGACGTTTTAGTCCTTCTGCTCCTAATTTTACCGCAGTAAGGCTTAGCCCCTGACTCTCTCGGATAGACCAAGTTGGTAGGGTTGCTACGCCATCATTACAGGCTACTCTTTGTAACAGCATAGAGGTTAAATCGCATTGCTTTTGCTCGCCAGGTTCAATACCCGCGGGCTCTAAAAAGTGTTTGTATATGTCTAAACGCGCTAAAGGCACGGGGTAACTAATTAAGGTTTGCTTTGCCAATTGCGCTGGCGTGACAAACGCTTGTGCCGCTAATGCGTGATCACTAGCAACGACTAACTTTACTTCAAAATCAAATAGATGCTGATATGCGACGCTATGTCCTGGCACAGGATCAGATGTTAGCACTATATCTAAACTCCCTGTCTCCAACGCATTGAGTGAATCAAATAAATGACGGCTCGAAATGTCAATTTGAGCTGCTGGCGCATGCTGTTTAAATTGCTCAATAACGGGCATTAACCAACGAAAACAACTGTGGCATTCAATGCCGAGCTTAAGCTGTTGGCTTTCACCTTCTAAACCGCGTTTAAGATCTGACTCGGTTGCAATCACTTTCGGTAAGATTTCTTCCGCTAAATTCAGCAGACGTGAACCTTCGTGAGTAAACGTTAACGGTTTACTTTTACGAACAAAAATAGTTGAGTTAATTCGTGTCTCTAACTCTTTTATTTGATGAGAAAGCGCCGACTGGGTTACAAACCGTTTTTTAGCTGCACCCGCTAAACTGCCACTTTCCTTTAACGCCATCAAGGTGCGAAGGTGTCTAAGCTCTATCATTTTCTCTCCACATGAATCTTGCTCAACTAGCTGATGAAATCAATTCGATTGCTTGACAGCAGAGTAACACAATAAACTTCTAGACGTCCAGACGCCTATGTAGCTTTTCTACATAAATGGCTATAAATTTTTGCTCAACGAAAAGGAAAGCAGTATGAAAATTTCAAGTTTAGGATTTCCCCGCATAGGACGTCAGCGTGAATTGAAGTTTGTTTTAGAACGTTATTGGCGTGGTGAAGCAACATTAACGGAGCTGAAAAACGTTGCCAGTGAATTAAAGCGCACTCATTGGCAGTGGCAAGCAGATGCGGGTGTTGAATTACTGCCAGTAGGGGATTTTGCTTATTATGACCAGGTGCTAACCCTGAGCGCGACCTTAAATGTGATCCCCGATCGTCATCGGGCCACTCAAGCTGATGGCAGCCCAGCCGCTGTCGATATTGACACCTTATTTCGCGTGGCTCGTGGCCGTTCGCAAAGCGGCCAACATGCGTGTGCGGCAGAAATGACCAAGTTTTTTAATACTAACTACCATTACCAAGTGCCAGAACTAAGCGCTGATCAAACATTTGAGATTGCCTTTGAACAATTGTTTGATGAAGTCACAGAAGCACAGCAATTAGGTCATCAAGCAAAACCTGTGCTGCTCGGTCCGGTGACGTATTTATACTTATCTAAAAGCCTTTCTGAGTTTAATAAGTTGACGTTGTTACCGCCGTTATTGGTTGCCTATCAACAAATTTTGTCTCGTTTTGCTGCCCAAGGTGTGAGTTGGGTACAGCTTGATGAACCGGTATTAGCGGCAGACTTAACCGATGAGTGGCAGCAAGCCATTAGCCACAGTTATCAAACGTTAGCGCAACAAAAGCCAGCATCATTAAAGGTTTTACTCGCCAGTTATTACGGTTCTATTGCCCATCATCAAGCATTGGTGAGTGCATTACCGGTTGAGGGGCTACATCTTGATTTAGTCACCGCGCCAGAACAGCTTGATGTGTTTGTTAATGCTTTAGGCGTTCAGCAGGTACTTTCTGTTGGGGTGGTTAATGGCCGTAATGTGTGGGCTGCTGATGTTGATGTGATTGCACAGAAGGTAACCGAGTTAGCGACCACGTTAGGCGATTGTTTATGGATTGCACCTTCATGTTCATTGTTGCATTGTCCTGTGGATGTCGAGGTTGAAAGCCAATTAATTACGCCATTACTTGGCCAATTAGCTTTTGCGAAACAAAAATTATTTGAACTTAACGAAATTCATCAATTAATCGTTGAGCAAGGTTCAGCAACTAGCCGAGCGATTATTGATCGTTGCCAGCAACGCCGCTTGGCAAAAGCTGCCGCAGCTAATCAACAGGTTGTAGAACGTGTGTCGCAGCTAACCGCTGATGATTTTGAACGTAACAGTCCATTTGCCCGCCGTATCATTGCCCAACAACAAAAGTTAGCGCTGCCATTATTACCCACAACCACCATAGGTTCATTCCCGCAAACGCCAGCTATTCGGGGGTTACGCAGTCGCTGGCGTAAAGGCGAAATCAATGACAATGATTACCGTTCACAGCTTGAGCAAGTCACTCAAGACACCATTTCTCGTCAACTTAAATTGGGTATCGACGTGCTAGTTCACGGCGAAGCTGAGCGTAATGACATGGTGGAGTATTTTGGTGAACAATTAGAGGGCGTTGGGTTTACTCAATTTGGTTGGGTGCAAAGTTATGGTTCTCGTTGCGTTAAGCCGCCGTTAATTTATGGCGATGTGTCTCGCCCCAAACCAATGACGGTCGACTGGGCTACCTATGCGCAAAGCTTAACCGACAAGCCTGTTAAGGGCATGCTAACGGGTCCGGTGACCATTTTACATTGGTCGTTCGCTCGTGAAGATATTCCACGTAAAGATATTGCTAACCAACTTGCATTAGCAGTACGTGACGAAGTGGTCGATTTAGAAAGTGCAGGTATTGGCATTATTCAAATTGATGAACCTGCATTTCGTGAAGGTTTACCGATTAAACAAAGCCAATGGGCAGATTATTTAACCTGGGCGGTGGATGCGTTTAAGTTATCGGCTGCAGGTGTTGAAGATGCAACTCAAATCCATACACACATGTGTTACAGCGAGTTCAATGACACCATTAATGCCATAGCGGCCATGGATGCTGATGTTATCACCATTGAGACGTCACGTTCGCGTATGGAGCTACTGAGTGCCTTTGAAGATTTTCATTATCCTAATGAAATTGGTCCCGGTGTGTATGACATTCATTCGCCAAATATTCCAACCGTTGATGAAATGGTCGACTTAATAACTAAAGCGTCGCAAAAAGTGCCGGTGAAACAGTTATGGGTTAATCCTGATTGTGGTTTAAAAACCCGTACCTGGGATGAAGTTGAGCCCGCGCTGCGGAATATGATTGAAGCGACTAAAGTGCTTCGACGTCGGTTCTAATTGGGATGAACTCGTTATAGATAACATTGATTTAAATGAAAATAATTTATCTATATTAGCTCGCAGACATGGCGAAGCCAAATGTAGACTTGGCAATTGTATGTAGTTGTATGAAGTTGAATTTGGTTGTTCTCTGTTGAGAGTAGTTGAAAAAAACTTATCTTAGGGAAAAACGGTGTGAGCCCCCCCCGGATTCAACGGCTGACCGTTATCTGTTTATTATTCAACGATACTGCGGTGAATAGCGCTATTGTTTACTACACTGAAACTAAAGATGTGCAGTTAACAATAGGAGCTATTATGAGTCACACTTATAAAGTCATTGAACTCGTGGGATCATCACCAATAAGTTCAGATGAGGCGGTCAAAAATGCGATTGCAGAAGCCAATAAAAGTTTACTACATTTGCGTTGGTTTCAAGTTATCGAAACTCGTGGTCATTTAGAAGAAGGCCTAATTGCTCATTGGCAAGTGACCATTAAAGTGGGTTTTACCTTAGACTCTAATGCCTAATGCTTATTTTGTTTATGCGTCTCTTGGTAAACCCTTTTGTATTGATCTGATCACTCGTTGAGTTTTACGTGAAAGCGCCGACTGTGGCGCTTTTTGTATTTGTTGAACTAATGCCCATTCAATATGCTCAAGTACCATATCATCCACTTCTTCACTGTGTTTACGTTGCTCTAACGCATTAATAATGGCCGGATTAGCAGGGGCATTACCTAATGCAATCGCGATATTACGTAACCAACGTTTATGACCAATTCGTCGAATCGCACTGCCTTCTGTTTGGCTGAGAAAATAAGTTTCAGACCAAGCAAATAGAGTCAGTAAATCGGGTTGAATAAGCGCACTGCGAGTATGAAAATCAGTTTCTTTTGTCAGTGGTGCTTTAGCATTGACTGGGCACACTAGCTGGCAGTCATCACAGCCATAAATACGATTGCCTATAAGCGGGCGAAACTCTTCTGGGATAGCGCCCTGTAATTCAATGGTCAAGTAAGAAATACAACGTCTTGCATCGACAACATAGGGCTCGACAATCGCATCAGTTGGGCATGACTTTATGCAGGCTACGCAAGTGTTGCAGCCTTCTTCAATCGGGATATCTAACGGTAACGGTAAGTTAATGAGTAACTCGCCAAGAAAAAACCAGCTGCCTGCATCTGGGTGTAAAATTAACGAGTGTTTGCCTGTCCAGCCTAGTCCGGCTTTATCGGCTAATGGACGTTCTAAAATAGGTGCAGAATCCACAAAAGGTCTAAAATCAGTCGTATCAAAGTCGAGCTGTTGGCAATACTGGTTAATTTTATCGCCGAGCTTTTTAAGCCGTTGTCGGATGAGTTTATGGTAATCACGTCCACCCGCATAACGAGAGATATAACCAAGATTTGGGTCGGTTAAATTACTGGCAAAGCCAGCGTCAGGCGGTAAATAGTCCATCCGAGCACAAATCACTCTAATGGTTCCGGGATGTAACTCAGCGGGTCTAGCACGCATCATTCCGTGATTAGCCATGTAAGCCATCTCACCGTGATAACCTTTATCTAACCAGTCTTGTAATGCTGCCTCATGCTGAGTTAAGTCGACATCAGCAACACCAATATGAGCAAAGCCAAGTTCTTTACCCCAAAGCTTGATTTGCCTATTGAGCACATCAAGTTGAACCGCGGTCAATGGACAGGGCTCAGTTGTTAGATCGGTTCCTAGATCAGGAGTAGGATTTGGAGTTAATGCTGCGGTCGTTGTTGTCATAACACTATCATTGAGTAAACACGCTAAAATTATACGCGTTTTACTCAGCTTTGACACAATTTCGACCAGCAGCTTTGGCAGAATAGAGCGCTTTGTCCGCTTTTAGTAACAATGGTGACAAGTCTTCTTCATTACTATAGCTGGCAACCCCGGCACTGACGGTTTGATGTAAGTTCGGCGCAATCTGAGTCCAGTCATAATCAGCAATGGTCTCAATTAACCGATTAGCGATTTCAATGGCTTTAGTTTTGTCGATATTAGGCAGTAAAATCAAAAATTCTTCACCGCCAACACGTCCAACAACATCGGTATCACGCATCATGCTTGTGCTAATTGATGCTAGTTTTATCAGTACTTTATCGCCCATGTCGTGGCCTAATGTATCATTTACTATTTTAAAATGATCAGCATCAAAAGAGATAATGGAAAACGGCTTGCCTGATAGTTTGGATGATTTTAAGAAGTAATGCCCCTGAGAATAGGTGTCACGTCTATTGGCCAATTTAGTCAGCTCATCGGTTAGGGCTAAACGCCTAAAGAGTTGTTTTCGAATGACTTGTTTATAAGCAAACATTGATACGATAATTAAAATAATCGCAACTAAGATAATAATGATGATTTGCATGCTTTCGTTACGCTGTAAAATTTGTAACTGTTGCTCTTTATCTTTGTCGCGTTGTATTAACCATTCGTTTTCGGTTTGAATTTTGTTGGTATTAAAGCGCGCTTGCATTTCTGAGTTGCGATCAGACATATTCTGCTTATCAAGAGCCATATGCATTTTGATAAATTTTTGCAAAGTTTTTAATGCATTTTCAATATCACCTTTAGCTTGGTAGATATCGCTTTTGAGATAGATGTTTTCACTTTCACCGCGTTGATTGCCACCACGGTTAAAATCAATAGATGCAAGCTGACTATATTCAAGTGCCTTATCTAATTCATTTGTCGCTAAATATGCTTGTGCTAGGTATAACATTAATGAACTATGCGGCCCATCATGACTGACTGGGATTTCTTTTTCTGCTTCCTTTAACAGCACTAATGCTTCATCTATTTTATCTAGTTTAATCAGATTTCCTGCAACATTAGTTTTGGCATCTGCAATCGCAACGTTATCTTTTTGGGTTTTCCAGAAGGTGAGCGACTGCTTAAATCGAGCTGTAGACTCATCGATACGTCCAAGCTCTAAAAGTGAAAATGCGATCTGATTATTGATGTTATCAGCTTCTATTTGTTGATTGGCCTTAAGGTAAACTTGTTCTAGTTTTATTTGGTATTTAAGAGCGGTTTCAGCATCACCAAAACGCCGATAACTTGCAGCAAGTTCACTCAAGTTATCATTTGCCCAATAAGTTAAATTAAGATTTTCATACAATTGTTGCGATGTAATTAAATCTTCTAATGCAGATGAATAGTTGCCTTGATAGGACAGCATTGCCCCTCGAATGCTGCGGCCGTCAGCGATAAGTCGAGGATCTTCAAGTTCGTATGCATTATTTATTGCATTAGAAAGATCGTCCAGAGCTTCGTCTAATTGCCCTGAAAACTGTTTGTAATAGCCCAAACATAATAATAAATCGGTATGAATTGCGGATGGATAGGGTTCTGAATATATCAGCAGTTGCTGCTCTGCATATTTAATGGCGTTGGTAAGTTCACTCTCTGTAGTAGAAGGCTGGTTCCAGCAGTTTAAACGGACATAGAGTTTTTGACGGATCTCATCGTCAGAGGCAATGATCCGCTTATATTCGTTGAGTAGCTTTTCGCCAGCGATCTGATCAATATAATCAGCTAAATCTATTTTTTTATAGATAGCATCAGCTTTGTCGTTGTCGTAATAAGCGGCAAAGACTGAAGTAGGTAAAAAATATATTGCGATAAAAATGGCAATAAAAAAGTGAAAATTTAGTGATTTATTCAAAATAATAAGCTGCTTTTTTATTTATAGTTTTTGTTGGCAACAATAATCATTGTGTAGGCGTAGTTATAGCACTTTTATATACATCTTTACTATCGATGAGCAATTATTGTGCACAATGGGTGTTTTATCAATGATAAATTGATGTGACCTGCAGATTAAAGTCCATATTTAGAGGCTGATCTGCTCATTAAGTTAATATATCGGCGGAGTATTACTTTAAAAACTGATAATACAAACAGTAAAAAATCATGTCATAATTGGATTAGCTTGTTTTCATTTACATGAGTAAAAGACATATCACTGCATAGATATGGCATTAAGAGTGCGTTTGTTCTGGCCTAATTTCAATAAATAATTTGATTATTATGCCATCAAACATTCTGATGCCAATCCATGTGGAGAATGTTAATTGAGAGATAACCATGACCAAAGTTGACCCGCAGTATCAAGACGTAGCAAAACAAATTTCGTATAACGTAGCAAACAAAGTACTGCCGATGGACAAGTTACCTGAAACATTACTTGAGGCCTATGAAGGCTTGTTTAGCGAACTTATTGAAGATAAAGCCAATACATTTACTCATGCTTGGGATGCATTACCTGCGAGTGCGCAAAAGTTAATGACCAAAGCAGAGTTTCATGGCTTTTATATTGCCAATGCGTGGATGCAGTTAAGCCGTGTTGCGCAAGAAATTGCTGATAGTGCTGACTCTGAAGAAGAGATGAATAATAACGAATATGATGGTGTCTTCGGACGCTTAGCTGAGCAGTCGTTGAAAGAGTGTTTACGTAAGCTTAAAAAAGCGCGCACCGACCGCCCATTGTTGAATAGTTTTAAGCTAGTGATGTCGGCATAAATTTACTGTTATTACAGACATAAAAAATCCCAACTTAGGTTGGGATTTTTTTATGGTTAAAAAGCGCATAACCTTTTCAATCAATGAGTTTCACTATCACACTAATGACAATCAGCGCTTTACAATTCTAAAGCGCTGAGTCGTACTTAATCATTGTTAGAATGAGGTACGTTTGTAACGACGATATTCAGGTTCCCAGAAGTTAGCTTCAATTGATTGTTGCAATAATTCATCGGTACAAGGTAATGCTAAACCTTGATCAATGGCAGCTTTAGCAACAGCAAAAGCAATATATTTACTGACAGCTTGAATATCTTCTAGACGAGGTAATAGCGAGCCAACACCCTCTTTGCCTAATGGCGAACACTCCGCTAAAGCACGACTTGAAGCCATTAACATTTCATCCGATACACGCCTTGCACCACAAGATAATACGCCTAAGCCAATACCTGGGAAGATAAAGCTATTATTACATTGTGCTATCTCAAAAGTTTCGCCATTGACGACCACAGGTTCAAATGGGCTACCCGTTGCCACGAGTGCTTGGCCCGATGTCCAATTAAGAATGTCCTTCGGGGTCGCTTCTACACGGCTCGTTGGATTCGATAATGGGAATACAATTGGGCGTTTACAATGGCTGTGCATTGCTCTAATGATTTCTTCAGTAAATAAACCAGGAGAGCCTGATACTCCAATAAGTACCGTTGGTTTGGCATTGTTAACCACATCAAGTAACGAAATATTGTCACTGTAATTGTCCCATGCTTCTATCGTGGCACAGGGTTGCGCTAGCTTCTGTTGGAATGGAAGTAGGTTAGGCATGTTATCGAGTAATAAGCCCCAACGATCGACCATAAACACTTGTGAGCGAGCTTGTTGATCGCTAATGCCCTCAGACACCATTGTCGCCACAATCGCTTCGGCAATACCACAACCAGCGCTACCCGCACCCAAGAAGGTAATACGTTGTTCGCTAAGTTTACTGTTAGCGGCTTTACAAGCTGCCAGTAGTGAGCCTACCGTAACGGCTGCAGTGCCTTGAATATCATCATTGAAACTGCAATATTGATCTTTATATCGTTCAAGTAATGGCATGGCATTTTTTTGTGCAAAATCTTCGAACTGAATTAAGGCATCTGGCCAGCGACGGCTGACAGCTTGCATAAACTCTTCAACAAATTCAGCATATTCATCACCGCCAATACGTTGATGACGCCAGCCCATATACATAGGGTCTTCAAGAAGTTGTGGGTTATCAGTACCAACATCTAAGGTCACCGCAAGACAATACGCCGGGCTTATGCCGCCACAACTGGTGTATAGCGATAATTTACCAATTGGGATCCCCATACCGCCTATGCCTTGGTCGCCTAAACCGAGAATACGTTCTCCGTCCGTCACCACGATGACTTTGACTTTATGGCGGGTTGAGTTATTTAAAATATCATCAATGCGATCTTTGTTAGGATACGAAATAAATAAACCGCGGTTACGACGATAGTTTTTTGAGAAACGTTCACAGGCTAAACCAACCGTAGGCGTGTAGATAATTGGCATCATTTCACTGATGTTATTACGCACTAAACGATAAAATAAGGTTTCGTTAGTATCTTGAATGTTGCGCAAATAAATGTGCTTATCGAGATCATTGGTGAAGTTTTTAAACTGTGCGTAAGCACGAGCGGCTTGCTCATCAATGGTTTCAATGACCCAAGGAATGAGGCCTTCGAGGTTGAAATAAATTCGTTCTTCTTCACTAAATGCACTGCCTTTATTAAGCAGGGGTGATTCAAGAATCGCTGGGCCGGCAAAAGGAAGATAGAGGGGGCGTTTGTTATCGTCCATGGGGAACCTTAATGTGTGAGATCCAGTTAGATCGTTATTAGAATTGGGCTGGTTTTTTGTGCTTGTAGATTATCACGTCTGATCTTTTTTGTGGTCTGTTAAGTGAGTAAAATCACATAATTGTTAGGTACTTTTACTCACCTCTCACTATTGTGTCATTGCTATGTGAACAATCGTATGGTGTAAATGCAAAATTATTATTGTTTAAATGTAAATCTCACAAACAAAAATGCGCAGCCTAAGCTACGCATTTATAAAGCATTATCTCAACAACTTGGCAGGTTTTACTTACCGCGATGTTTGATTGATAAACCTTTAACGAAATTTCTTAATACCTGGTCGCCACAAGGTTTATAGTTTTTATGATCAGGGTTACGGAATAGCGCACCTAGCTCAGATTTAGTCATTGAAAAATCTGCTAAAGCTAATGCGGCAATAATATCTTCTTCACGCATTTCAAGCGCAACGCGTAATTTTTTGAACATAAGGTTGTTAGTCAATTGCTTTAAAGGTGCTGGTACTTCAGCTCCTGGCTTTAATCCACGATTTTGAATGATCAAACCATCTAAGAATTGACACATTAATGTGTCATTACACGCTTGATAACCTTCTTCTTCCTCTTTTTTCAACAGCGCAATAATTTGCTCTGAAGACATGTCTACTTTGGCTTGGCTGAAAATGTTAATCATTTTGGCATTTGAATAGTCAAACACAAAGCGAATACGGCGAAGAATATCATTGTTAATCATAAGGTTCTCTGGCGCGGATGCGCATAAATGGTTTAGGTCAATTGACGAAACACTAGTATAACGGGTAATCATTGATTAGTCAGATTAATCCTGCTTGAGCTGCAATCGATTTCTAACACTGCTAGGGACTGCTTAAAAAATGATAACAAGCGATAACAAGCGAACGCTGCGCTTACGGATAGAAGGGTCTAGCCTCTAGGCTCTGCTTGTCATCGCTTGATATCGCTCGTCACCGCTTGTCATCTCAGGAACAGCTTAAGACATGATAACAAGCGAAGGCAGCGCTTACGGATAGAAGGGTCTAGCCTCTAGGCTCTTGCTTGTCATCGCTCGTCACCGCTTGTCATCTCAGGAACAGCTTAAAAAATGATAACAAGCGAACGCTGCGCTTACGGATAGAAGGGTCTAGCACCTAGGCTTTTAGTGAGATTATTTTGTGAGATACCAATAAATAAACAAAATAGCGAAGCTAACTAAATACAATAAACCAATCCAAGACAATCCAACCATCACCCGGCCATAACGATGTTTTTTAGCCAAGGTGTCACTGGTCATTAAACGGAAGTTAAGCCAAGCAAAAATAACGGTAGTCATAAAGGCAAGGATCATCACAAATTCAAGCAGCGGTAATAAGGCGCCTTTAAAGAATAAAATGAGTAATAAACCCAGCGCGCTGATCCCGAGCATCACCTGGGTTAAATAACTGCGTGTGGACGTGTTGTTAGACAGTAATCGCCAGCCCATATCAAGTGTGCGGCTATAACCATCAATTACCGTCACTGTGGTGCTAAAAATACATAAAAACGCGACTATCCCAATGAGATAGCGGCTTTCATTGCCCATAACTTGGCTATAGAGGGTGATCAATTGCGACGCAAATACCGCGCCAGAGTCAGAAAAACGCTCGCCACTGCCGTGCATCACTAATGCGCCTAACGCTAAAAATATAATCGCCAGTAATGCCGTGGTGACATAGCCTAGATTAAAATCAAAAATAGCCTGCTTGGCGGTTACCGTTTGAGTTTTACGTTTTTCTATTAACCATAATGAGTTCCAAGTACTGACCTCTATCGGAGCAGGCATCCAACCCATCATCGCCACTAAAAAACCGACATACGCCCATTGCCAAGGAGATTCGCCAACCACTGGAATGCCGAATCCGCTATGACGATTAAAAGCCAATGCCACGGCGACTAAGGTGGTTAACGTAAGAGCCAACATGATAATTTTGGTCATTTTATCAAGTAGTTTGTAGTGGCCGAAAATTAATAATGCTAATGAGCTGACCAATACAATTAGCGCTAATACATCAATCGATAGCGGAATAAACTGGGTTAGCATGGCCGCCGTTAACATACATACCCCCGCCGTACTGGCAATGGCGGCAATAACATTAAGCCCCGTAAACAGCATCAAATACCCGCGGCCTTGCTTTTGATAACCGTGCAATAAACTCTCATCAGTTGCTGCTGTGTAGCGAGCGCCAGCGGCGAAGAAAGGATACTTAACGATATTGACTAATAAAATGAGCCACGCCAGTTGCCAACCAAATTCGGCACCCGCTCGAGTTGAGGCGACTAAGTGAGAAGCACCAATCGCGGCGGCGGCCATTAAGATCCCAGGTCCTGTGGCTTTAAACAGTGTGTTAACACGAGATACCCACGGTAAGGCTGATGCAGTTTGTTGATTAAGCATGTTAAAAAAGACCTAGTTTGATTGTTTAGCGGTTAATGATTGTTCAATACGCAAAAGAGTAGCGTTCATTTGTTGTAGATTGTCGAGGATTAATGCATCGGTATTGGAGCGGGCCGATGTGTGGTCTTTCCGTTCAGTGAGTTGTGTTTTTTGTGCCAGTACTTGTGCTCTAAAATCGACTACATTTATGACGCCCGTTAAGTTAATTAACGCCCCAGCACCAGATTGCCCGGCGGTTTCTACGGTAAGTTTATGTATGCTAAACATGCGCATGATGGGGCCTTGGATAAGCGCCATATCGGTGATTTTATCCAATGGAACGGTATTTTCTGTTCGAGTAAACAACCCTTTGCGGACGATGAGTTTTTGCTCGGTTAATTCAGCACTCATGTTATTGATGTAACGCTTTGTCGCCAGTAATCCTAGGGGAAACCATAATAATAACAATGGAATACCAACAACACTTAGGCAAAAGACTAAGCCGCCAGACAATAACCAGTACAGACCTAGGTTTGCATGAAAGTGGGCACTAACTAGCGTTTTTTCACTCATCTGACCTCCATATCAAAAGCATTTAAATTCACTTTTTTTAAGTATTTATTCTTGTTTAAGTAGCTGGTTACATTTACATTACGGGCTTGTGTTGACTTTGTTAAGAAATGACTTAACTTAGTTGCGTAAGTATAAATCCGCACGAGTTGCGCGTCGTTATAGCTTTAACGGCAGTGTGCAACAGTCAAGGATGTAAAACAATAAATTAACGTTAAGGATGATCATGAAAAAAACTAACCTACTGCGTAGTGCTTGCGCTATCGCTATATCACTGTCCCTTGCCCCTATCGCATTCGTTTCTCAAGCTGCCGAAGCCGGTGCTGAATCAAAAGTTGAACGAATTGAAGTGACCGGTTCTCGTATCAAACGAACTGATATTGAAGGACCTTCGCCAGTACAATCGTTGAATAAAGACGATATCGCCAACATGGGTTTCGATAACCTACAACAATTGCTTGAGCGTATGCCTGCAAACGGTTCTGGTGCATTTTCTACTCGTGGAAACAGCCAAGACTCTACCGCTAACGGTGGTGCATCAATCAGTTTACGTGGCTTAGGGCCAGATGCCACTTTGGTACTTATCAATGGTCGCCGAGTGGGATCGAGTGCCTTTGCTGAAGGTATTTCGAATTCATTTGTTGATATCAACAATATCCCAGTATCAGCGATTGAGCGCATTGATATTCTTAAAGACGGTGCTTCAGCCATTTATGGTTCTGATGCTATCGCTGGTGTGGTTAACATCATATTAAGAAAAGATATCGAAGGGCTTGAAATTAACCTAGGTTATGGTGATGACAGCGGTACGGGTTATGACGAAACCACAGCCAGCTTAGTGTGGGGCGTAAAAGCCGACAAAGGCAGTGCGTCAATTATTCTTGATTACTTTACCAATGGCACCTTGTCAGCAAGCGATATGGGGCGTTTTGGCACCGCTAACCAATCACCTTACGGCGGTGAAGATTACCGTTCATCACGAGGCTTTCCAGGGTATTTTTATGTTAATGGTGTGAAAACTATCGATCCTGATTGCCCCGCTGAGAATGCCACAGCAAGTGGCAGTTGTTTGTTTGATTACGGTCCATACAATTTAACCATTCCAACGTCTGAGCGTGTTGGTGCTATTGGCCAATTTGATTACATGCTCGGTGAAGATTTAACTGCATTTTTAGAGTTATCTGTACAACATAACACCTCTGAAGCGGGTGGTGCACCAACGCCATTAGATGAAGATGCTGGTTTAACCGTGCCTGGTTCTCATCCTAACAACCCATTTGGACAAGACATTGATATCGGCCGTTACCGTACAGTTGATGCTGGCGCTCGTCGTTGGGATATCGAATCAGATACTATGCGTATTGTTGCCGGTCTTCGCGGTGTAATAAACGATTGGGACTGGGAAGTGTCAGCGCAACGTGGTCGCAGTGAATCAACTCAAACAGGCGATCGTTCACAAGGTTGGGTAAGAACCGATTACTTACAAGCCGAAATTGATGCCGGTAACTACAATCCTTTTGGCGGCACGATTAACTCAGCAGATGTAATAGATCGCATCACCACAAGTCTAGTAAGACAAGGTAAGTCGAGCATCACAGCTTATGATGCGAGTATTTCGGGCCATGCATTTACCATCGCAGATCGCGATATCATGATGGCTGCAGGTGCAGAGTATCGCGAAGAAAGCGTTAGTGACGTGCCAGATGAGCAGTTCCAGCGCGGTCTGATTTTTGGTACTGAAGCGGTGTCTGCATTTGGTTCACGTGATCAACATGCTGCCTATGTAGAATTATCAATTCCTATTGCAGATAACTTTGAACTGCAGTTAGCGGGTCGTTATGACAGCTACAGTGACTTTGGTTCAACCACTAACCCTAAAATTGCCTTCCAATGGGGCATTAGTGACGAGATAACTGCACGTGGTTCTTGGTCAACTGGTTTCCGTGCACCATCGTTAGCGCAAATAGGCTTAGGCCCATCTGAAAAAAGTGACTTTTTAATTGATAGCTATCGTTGTGAAGCTGATAACGTAGATTGTGAGTTATTGGATTACAACTTTATATTTGCCGGTAACCCTAACCTTAAAGCTGAAGAGTCAGAGACTTGGAACGTCGGTATGATTTGGGCTCCAAGTCAGCAGTTTGATATTGGTGTTGATATGTACAATATCCTCCAAGATCACAAGATTGATTCACTGCAAAACCAGGTTCTTTATAATGAAAATTGTAATGATCAAAACAGTACGGTCTGTTTGCGAAATGCACCGCAAGCAGGTCAGACATTTGGTCCGCTTGATGTGATTAAATCTGGATTCGTCAATATTGGTTCACAAGAAGTTCAAGGTGTGGATTTATCAACTCATTATGGTCTTGAATTAAACCGCTATGGTGACGTTAAGTTTGGTCTAGAATACAGTTACTTAATTAGCTTTGAAAAAGAAATTGATGGCGAGATCATTGATTACACTGGTGAGTATGAGTATCCACAACACCGCTGGTTAGCTACAACTAACTGGAACATGGATGACTTTGCCGCTAACGTTAACTTAAGTTACATCGGCGAGTTTGAAGATTTCAACGAAACCCGTACCGTTGATGCACAGCTGTTAGTTGATATGTCTGGTTCATATCGTTTCAATGACACGGTTAAGCTATCTGTAGGTGTTAATAACGTGTTTGATGAAGAGCCA
Organism: Shewanella sp. Arc9-LZ; assembly: GCF_010092445.1. NCBI lineage: Bacteria > Pseudomonadati > Pseudomonadota > Gammaproteobacteria > Alteromonadales > Shewanellaceae > Shewanella > Shewanella sp. Arc9-LZ. Next base: position 1,052,998 of record NZ_CP048031.1, read on the forward strand.
TCATTTGCGATTGGTGATGGTGATGCTGACCTATATGGTTACGCAATGGGTGTACATAACCCATTAGGCCGTTATATTTATACTAAAGTCACAATGAAGTTCTAATGACAACGTCATAAGATAACAACAGCCACATTCACTTAAGGTGCAATGTGGCTTTTTTTATTCTCATTAACCTCATCATACAAAATGGAGCCAAAATGATTACGTTATACGGAACCCAAAAAAGTCGTGCGCTACGCGTATCTTGGCTTTTAGAAGAGTTAGGTATTGCATGGCAGTTTTATGCTATCGATTTTGCTAATGGTGAACATAAAAGTGACGCATTTTTAGCCCTTAACCCTAGTGGCAAAATGCCAGTACTCACAGAGGGTGATTTTGTGTTAAGCGAATCTGCGGCCATTATGCGTTATTTAGCGGAAAAGTACGGCCAAGGTAAATGGTTGCCAAAACCGGGTACTCAAGAGTCTGCTATCCATGAACGCTGGATGAGTTTTGTCATTAGTGAGCTTGAACAACCGATTTGGAGTATTGCAAAGCATCGTTTTGCGTTGCCAAAAGAACTGCGTGTAGACACTATGTTTACTGTAGCTAAATGGGAGTTTGATCAGGCGACAGCTATTGCTGAAACTTGGATACCGGAGTCTGGGTTTGTATGTGGCAGCGAGCCAATGGTCGCCGATATACTATTAAGCCAAACATTAGGGTGGGCTTTGGGATTCAAGCAAGACATTCCGCCAAAGTTGTCAGCGTATCGTGATAGGCTAAAGCAACGTCCTGCTTTGGCTGCTGCGCTCGCCAAAACAGTAGCACTTGCCGATGTCGCTAAATAACCGTTATTAAAAAGGAAGCCCGAAGCTTCCTTTTAGTGATTGACTGTCAAAATAGAGGTTTTTTATAACTGAGTAGCGGCCCATTTTGCACGGCTTTCTCGGCTTTCGCTCATGCCGTTATCAGCACGATAAGCTTTATAGGCTTCGGCATCGAGCGCGACTAAGCTTACATCCACTTCAAGTACGAGTTTACATTCTTTTTTAATACGCCAAGCTGCGGCATTGTACAATTCAGTTAATGGTAAAGTGCTTAAAAATTCTGGATTGTATTGGGTATATAGCGCTTGAGTCGGATACACCACAAAGGCTAACCGACGCTTAGGCTCTTTTTTAAATAGCTCTTCAATACCGTCAGAGGTGTTGAGCACTTGCATTTCGATAATATCATCGATTTCTAGTAACTTTTTTTGAGCCGGAATCGGTGCTTCTTTCTCGCCAGATTCCCATGCCATCACGTCTTCATTACTGGCTTTAGTGATGCTAGCAACCTGTTCAGTTGTTAGGCCTAAAGACTGACGTAAACATTGAATTTCAATTGCATTTAAACCGGTATTTTTCGACATGATCGTTCTCATTGTTAGTGATAATTTGTTTGATAACCGTTTATTATCTCGCGTTGGGTTAGTTAACTCCAACCGAGGCTAATAAATAAGATTATCGATTAAGCCATACGTCTTCGGCCCAATGCCAAAATGATTCCCATACTTTGTCGCTAAATCGGCCTTTTTTCCAAAACAACACTTGGCTTTCTTCATCAATACAATAAAAGCTATCACCGATTTGGCAAATGGCAATTTGTTCGCGAGGTAATCCAATAGACCAAGCATAACAAGCCACTTCAGGTAAGTAGGTATGTGAAGATGGATCGGCAGCGGTAACAGGTTCAAGCGTGCCATAAATAACATCGCTGCCATACAGTAAGAATTCTTTTAGATCGTTGGGTAAACCAATTAAGATCTGTTCTTCAACTTCTACAAGTTGCTCAAAAGTTGGCAATTCTAACGGCACCGGTACGGTTTCGCTTAATTCTTGTAGTTGTTCAATAATGTCATTCATCGCATTGTCCAGCAGATCGTTTTGTAATGGGCGCGAGTATAGCAGAAGTGATTGTTGCGGATCTTGTTTGGCAAAAAAAAAGCGCTCATATGAGCGCTAAAAGGGTGGAAACTTACTGTGATTAGAAAAACGTTAGGGGTTGTGAGTTATTCATAATAAAGATAGTTATCAGTATTTATGCTACTTGTTGTTGTGAACTATATAAACTTTGACGTTTATAGCTTAACCACGCTTTATGATACTGCTTGTGCGAGTCTTGACGAAGCTTGGCTATCATGGCTTGCTCAATGTCATTTAAGTGTCTAGATGTGGCTTTCGCCTGAGACTCTATCTGTTGGATTTGCTCATAAACATGATGTTCAGGGCCACTTTTTATGTCGGCAATATCATTTAAATGAAATTGTACTTCAACCACCATTTGGCTAACGGGTAATTTCACTAATACATTTAAATCACGATAACCTGACACTTTAGGATGAGAAAAACGATTTTTTAATTGCACAATTTCGGTGTATTGGCTCAACTGTTGGTAACTTGATAGCAAGCTTTTTACGTCATAGGCCACCACACTTGCCCGTGCTATGTCGGTTAGTTGGCTGGCGTCGCCATTAAATTTTGTTTGCACTTTTTGAGAGGCACGCTGATAACTTTTGGTCGCAGGAATAATGGTTTTAGTATTACTTGATTGGTCAATGAAGTGAAGTAGGTCAATCAGTTCTTGCTGCGCCGCCGGTGCCCGAGACATCAGAGTATGTAAGTTATCGGTATCTTGTGTCACCAAGTCGCTGTTGTGATCATAAAGCGCCATTAGCTGCTCAATATCATTAGATGATTTTTGGCTGAAGTCAGATGGCTGAGCTAGCTTGGTGTATTTAAGCTCGTTAGGCTGGGCAATAGCACCACGTGTAGACAGTAAAATTAAGAATATAAAGAAGGTACGAAACAGCTTATTCATTGAATAGCTCCAGCATAATGTCTGTTAACCCAATGTACCGCTTTTTGGCTGAATAGGGGCTGAATGAACAAGGTTTAATGATATATATTAACGTGGCTTTGTGTTGTATTTGTTTTTATTATCAATTGGTTAGTTTTTTTTATAAAAAAAGGGCATCTTTCGATGCCCTTTTTTGTGTGTAAATGTGACCTAAGTCAGTCATTCGTCTTGGTGATTACCAAATTTTTACGCGACTAGCAGGCTCAATGTACATTTTGTCGCCTTCTTTCACGTCATAAGTGCTGTAGAACTCAGGCATGTTAGATAACGCACCTAATGCACGGAAATGACCAGGTGAATGCGGATCAGTTGCTACGCGGTTACGCATGGCTTCTTCTTTCATCTTCACACGCCAAATTTGAGTGAAGCCCATGAAGAAACGTTGATCGCCTGTTAAGCCATCAATAACTGGTGCTTCTTTACCGTCAAGTGACATTTTGTAAGCTTTATAGGCGATAGTCACACCTGATAAGTCACCAATGTTCTCGCCTAATGTTAAGCTGCCATTCACGTGTAGGTCGTCAAACACTTGATAACCATTGTACTGAGCGATTAATGCATTGCCTTTTGACTCGAATGCTTTTAAGTCAGCTTCGGTCCACCAGTCACGCATGTTACCTTCGCCATCAAATTTAGCACCTTGGTCATCAAAGCCATGGCCCATTTCGTGGCCAATAACAGCACCAATACCACCATAGTTAACCGCATCATCAGCTTCTAAGTTGAAGAAAGGCGGTTGTAAAATCGCAGCAGGGAACACGATTTCGTTCATGGTTGGGTTGTAGTAAGCGTTAACGGTTTGTGGCGTCATGTGCCACTCGTCTTTGTCAATTGGTTGGCCTAACTTAGCAAGACTTTTGTTATGCTCAACAATCGCTGCACGCTTGGCGTTACCGACTAAATCATCTGCTTTAATGGTTAGTTTGCTGTAGTCATCCCACTTGTTCGGGTAACCAATTTTAGGATTAAACTTAGCCAATTTATCTTTTGCAGCAACTTTAGTATCAGCACTCATCCAATCTAATGAATCAATGCTTGAACTATAAGCGCCACGTAGGTTTTCAACTAACTGTTCCATGCGGGTTTTAGCTTCTGGTGCAAAGTGACGTTTCACATACACTTTACCCACTACCTCGCCTAGCGTGTCACTCACAGTGCTCACGCCACGCTTCCAACGAGGTTCTTGTTCTTCTTGACCATTAAGCGTCTTAGAGAAAAACTCAAAGTTTTCGTTATCTAATGCTTCAGATAAATTGCTGGCATTATGAGTTAATGCCATCCAAGTCATGTAGTTTTTCCAAGTATCAAGGTCGTTATTTTTAAGCACCTCGTTTAAGCCTTGGATATAACTTGGTTGGTTGATAATGATATCTGTTTGCTTGTCGCCGCCAAGCGCCGCTAAATAACCATCCCAGTTAATTTCTGAAGCCAATTCTGGCAAATTCTTAACTTGGTATAGGTTGTATGTTTTAGTACTGTCACGCGTCTCAACTACGTCCCAATGCTTTTCTGCAATTTGAGTTTCAAGTGCAAGAATGGCTTCAGCGTTGGCTTTTGCATTTGGTAAGCCAGCAAGGTTGTACATTTTCTCAATATGTTCAACGTAGGCTTTACGGATGTTGACGAAGCGTTCTTCTTGATTAAAGTAGTAATCTTTCTCTGGCAGGCTTAAACCATATTGCCAAATGTGTGTGGCATAACGGCTTGAATCTTTAGCATCAATTTCAACATAGAATGCTAGCGGTGTACCGCCACCGTTTGCTTGGTTTTCACCAAAAAATGCGGTTAATTCTTTTTTATCTTTCAGGGCTGCAATTTTATCCAAATCAGCTTGGATTGGTGCAATACCTAATTTATCAAGCGTTTCAACATCCATGAATGAGCGATATAAATCAGCCACTTTCTGTTCATCTGTGCCATCGGCTAGATTTGGCGTCGCGCTTAAATCTTCAATAATGGCTTTAACGTCATCACGTGCATTTTCACGTAAGTCGTAAAATGCGCCAATGTTGGTACGGTCGCTAGGGATTTCTGCATTTTTCATCCATGCGCCGTTAACATACATATAAAAATCGTCTTGTGGGCGCACTGACTTGTCGATGTTGTCAAACGTGATGCCAGACGTAAGTGCTTTTTCTACTGCAGCAGCAGTAGCTGTTTTTGCGACATCTGCAGCAGGCGTAACGACTGCCTTGTCATCACTACAAGCACTCAAGCCTGCAATTAATGAGGCGCATAGACCGCCAATAACCAATTTTCTCATGTTGTTTCCTTTGCTTGATGTAAAAAGCCCTTCAATGGGGCATTGCGATCAGTGTCGCTTAATTCAGTAATAACCCCTTTATCCAAAGGGAAAAGCTATTACTTTTTATTGTGAATTGTATGTTAAGGCCTTATCCGCCTATAAAACAAGCCGCAAGGAGGCCTTTTTAGCGTGTTTTTTGTGAGGATGTGTAACCAAAAATTACCTTAGCGGTGAAAAATATCGGTGATTGATTTCTATTTAAGCGTGTAAGCAGCATAATAGCGTCAATATTTTTAGATTGAGTAATCATTGTGCGTTTAGACAAATTTATCTGTGAAAGTACCGAACTGACTCGGTCATTGGCCAAGAGAGCCTTGCATCGTGGTGACGTTACCTGTGATGGTGTTGTGGTCAAAAACTCAGGTTTTAAAGTACTACCACAAATGTCGGTGCATTTAGACGGCATATTAATTAGCGTGATTGGCGAGCGTTACATCATGTTAAACAAACCGGTAGACACCATTTGTTCAACCATTGATGAAGAATATCCATCCGTATTGAGTTTGATTGATATTGAGAAAATGGACACTTTGCACATTGCTGGTCGATTAGATGTCGACACCACAGGCTTAGTGTTAATTACCAGCGATGGTCAGTGGTCGCATAAAATCACTTCGCCAAAGAAAGATTGTGGTAAACGCTATTTGGTTGAATTAGCCGAACCTATTGATGACAGTTTAATCCAGGTATTTGCCGATGGTGTTGAGCTGCGCAATGAAGATGAGCTGACCAAGCCTGCTTTGCTCGATATTATTGACTCAACTCATGTGCGATTGACGATTAGCGAAGGTAAGTACCATCAAGTTAAGCGTATGTTTGCCGCGGTGGGTAATAGAGTGGTTAATTTACACCGTGAAGCGGTAGGTGATATCGAGTTAAACACGGACTTAGCCGCAGGTGAATGGCGCTTTTTAACCGATGCTGAAATGAAATCTGTGTAGTCATTATTTGAATATATAAAAGTGCCCGGTTGTCACCATATAATGATTACCGGGCATTTCTTTATCTGCTCATTGCAAATCAATTTCTACTCAATACAAAATCACTTTTTCAATACAGAATCAATTGCGAGCAAAGCGCTCTTTTATAAGCATCGCTTACCCCGAGCTAATGTTATTTTACACTTATTGAGTCAGGCTAATTTTGCCACTAATGGTATTGATGTTGACTTGACCTGTGCCAGCTTGAGTTTTGAACTGCAACGTTTTGGCTGGTGAGTACTTTTGTTTTAGCGGTTTATCATCGGTTAATTGATTGTCGATTTTTCCACCAGGGCCGCCATCAATCATAAAATTGATGTTAGGCATACCAGCAAACGTTAGTGCCATATCTCCACTTATGGTTTCGAGTTGAGCTTTGTTTAAATCGGCTCCTAAGGTTAATTGTGCATCGCCACTGATGGTAACAATATTCAACTCAGTGACTTGGTTAACGATTGCGGTTATGTCACCAGACACTTGGTCGACAGACAAATGTGTAAAAGCGCTTTGGCTTTTTAGTTCGCCACTGACTAAGCGCAGCTCAGCCTCGCCTTGGCTATTGCTATCAGTGATATCGCCCGATACTGTTTCGAGGTTAATTTTTCCTGCTAGCTCAGAGGTATTAATATTGCCTGACACCGTGGTGAGTTTAGTATTGCCACTAAGTTGTTGGGCGTTAATGTTGCCGCTGACTAACGCTAACGATATTTGGCCATTTAGCTGTGATAATTGATAACTGGCTGATACTCCCTCGGCATCTAAACCTAGCTGTTTAGGCAGGTAAATGGTCAGTTGTGACCCTTGTTTATTACTGCCCTGATAACTGCGGGGTAATTTATCTTCTACAATAACGCTATTGCCTTTAACCTCAAATATTAAGCCTTGGCTTAACTCATCAAGTTCACCTTTAATCTGAATGCTATTTTTATCCCAACTGACTAGCTCAACGTTACCCCGTTGTATTTTCATGCTGACCGAAGGGTTATCTGTGACCGTTAATTGTTGGTCAACGGCTTCTTTGGCCATTGAGATAAAACTGATACCGATTAACGGCACGATTAACACGTATTTAAGAATGCTCATATTGTATTTCCTTGTTGTGTCTGTTTAGACGTAAATGGGAGCTTTTGGCCTTGCTGTAATAAGGTGATTTGACGTTGCATGATCCAGCGCCATAATTGCCACATTTGTTGATTAGTCGGTTGTTGTTTCAATGCGGCTTGTACTTGTTTTGAGGCGGTATCCAGCTCGGCTAATGCTTGGCTAATATCGCTCTGTATCTGTTGTGGAGCATCAGTTGATGATAATTGCCAACTCACGGTGTATTGGTTTTGATTAAAAACATCCAGTTGGGTCTGATGAGTCATGGCTATTTGATCGACTAGCTCAGCTAATGTTGCCTCGGTTTGGGTTGAAGATGTCGTTAGGCTTACCTCGGTATTCACTGTGGCTTGTGGGGTGGTTGTCGTTAGTGCGGCAGTTTGCGGCAGCAATGAATTACCCTCTGGGCGTTGCCAAAGCAGGATGGTCAGCATACAAAAAACTGCAACGCTAGCGGCGATAAGCCAAGGCCGAGTCAGATGTTTTTTTTGCTGAGATTGAAGTGGTAACTTAGCTGCAATCGCTGGCCACAAATCGGTTGTCGGTTGCATCTCTAGCGGCAATGACTTGATTAGGCTATCGAGGTCTTGCGGTGACGGGTTCATGCAAGCATCTCCTGTAAAAATTGTTTAGCATTATGGTACTGCGCTTTACTCGTGCCCTCGGCAATGTTGAGTAGGGCGGCAATTTCTTTATGTTGATAACCTTCAATTGCACACAGTACAAATACCATACGAGTCCGTTGAGGTAATTTGGCAATACACTTATCCAATTGGTGATATTCATCAAAGGCAACCGTGGGTATGTCCTGCGGCTCAAGTTGCTCTGTCGGTATAAAGCGTCGCCACCACGATTGTTGTACCTTTAGTTCGTTAATCGCTTGGCGGACGCACAAGCGATGCAACCAGGTGGTAAATTGGCTGTCGCCTCTGAATTGGTCCAATTTATTCCATAAGCGTATAAAACAAGCTTGGGTCATATCGTCAGCAAGATGAGCTTGGCCACTCAATCTAAAGCAAATGGCGTAAACCCGCTTATGATGGCGCCGATAGAGTTGCTGGAATGCCTGTTTGCAACCAGTAACCGCTATTGCGACCAACTGACTGTCGTCAAGTGCCGCTAAGTGGCTTAATTGCTCGGTTTCTGACTGATTAATAGTGGCATCCTTAATGTCACAACATGTCCAATATGATGGTGTAGTTATTTGACAGCCTCAAGTCGGCAAAAGGTTTATATGAGTGGTTATAAATAATCACTTTTCTGTAATATGTTTAAGATTTTTTTATATTAGCCGATAACTAGTTGCTATACTTATGTTGCTAGATTGATCTAAAAATCCTTATCAGATCATACAATAATAACAGTAACGTTAAATCTTACTTTTAGGTGGTAGAAAATATGCTTATTCGTTCGAAACTTATTTTAAGTTCGATCATTTCAATCTCCTCAGTACTCGCGATGTTCGGGTTACAAAATTATTCTGAATCAGTCCTGTTGGAATTATCAACCGCATCGAGCAGTATTGTTGAAATTGAAAAAAAAGTGCTTGAATTACGTACTGAAGAAAAGGATTTTCTCCATCGTGCAGATACTGTTTATATTGAAAAATTTAAACATAGCATGAATGATATTTTGGCTTATATGGCTGAAGTACGTGTTGCGCTAGAGCACCAAGGAATGGATGTTGATGCTTTAGATGATTTTGAAAACAACCTCAATGATTATAAAACAATATTCAATGAAATTACTGCACTAAAAATTGAGATAGGCCTAACTCCCGAGTCAGGTTTATATGGCGATTTGCGTTCGGCAGTTAAAAAAGTTGAAACTGTGCTGAGTGATAATGCTGAGGATGCTCTGCTAGTGGCAATGCTACAACTGCGTCGCAGTGAGAAAGACTTCATGCTCCGTCGTGATCCTAAATATGTACAAGCTTTTGATGACGGAATTGGCCGTTTTTTAGCTCAAGTACAACAGTCTACTTTGTCTTTCTCTGACAAGGAGCAATTGAGCGCAGATATTAAAGATTATCGAGTGAATTTTAACAATTTAGTCAATAAAGAAGTGCTATTTGGTTTGTCGGAGCAAGACGGTAAAATGGCTGAGTTGCGGGATAAAATTCATCAAACCGATAATGATACCGTTACCCTGCGAGAGGAAACCTTGGCCGAAATTGAACATGGTAAAAATCAGGCTTTCATTATTGGCTTAAGCATATTTTTGTTAATCGCTGCAGTACTGTGTATTTTCACCTATTTAATTATTCGTAGCATTATTAAGCCGGTGCAAGATATTACCTATGTAATTTCTTCAATTGAAAAAAGTAAAGATTTATCAATGCGTTGTGATGAGTCTGGTAATGATGAAATATCGAAAATCGCCTATCACTTCAACCAAATGGTCATGACTTTTCAAGAATTGATTCAACAAGTGGACGAGTCGGTTACTGCAATGAATGAGTCGTGCCAAGAGCTGTCTCGAAATGCTATGACAGCTTCTAAAGGCGTATTACGCCAGCTTAATGAAACCGACATGGTCGCTACAGCCGTTACCGAAATGGGGGCTACCATTGACGAAATTGCCAAGAATACTGAATTGGCGGCCAGTAAAGCCAGCCAAACTCATGAGAATGCTCAATCTGGTCAACAGGGCGTAGAACTCACCGTTCAAAAAATCACCTTGCTAGCGAAGCAATTAGCCGATTCAGCCGCTGTAGTTACCGAACTTGAGCGAGACAGTGTCACTATTGGCAGTGTGCTTGATGTGATTAGAGGCATTGCTGATCAAACAAACTTATTGGCATTAAACGCGGCGATTGAAGCAGCAAGAGCAGGTGAACAAGGTCGTGGTTTTGCGGTTGTTGCCGATGAGGTGCGCACGCTAGCCCTGCGAACACAAACGTCGACCCAAGAAATTACTAGCATTATTTCAACCTTACAAGCGCGTACTCATTCTATTGTTGAGCTTATGCAAGAAAGCCAGCAGCAAGGGCGAGAGAGTGCTGAACAAGCCGCCATCGCGGGTGATGTTTTACGAACCATTACCAATGACGTGACCAATATTATGGACATGAGTACTCAAATTGCTGCGGCAATTGAGGAGCAAAGCATGGTTGCCGCAGAAGTGGGTAAAAACGTGGTGGTTATCCGTGATATTGCCGATGAATCATCGCAAGCAGCGGAAGAGAATGCCGCGGCTTCTGAAGATGTGAGAGTACGAGCCAAAGCACTGCATGAAGCGGTGAGCCAGTTTAGAGTGTAAGTCGTTGTCATTGCAGAACAGGTACTAAAACAGGTACTAAAACAGGTACTAAAATAGATACTAAAATAGATACTAAAACAGATAAAAAAATGGCCTAGCAGTAATGCTAGGCCATTTTTTTGTGCTGTTGCTAAACATTCAAGTTAATCAAGCGAATGGTTTAGTTTTTATAGTGTGATGGTGTTAACGCCATCAGGGGTGCCTACGAGTAGTACATCGGCACCGCGGTTAGCAAATAAACCGTTAGTCACTACGCCGACAATGGCGTTGATTTTAGTTTCCATTACTTTAGGGTCTAAAATTTTCATATTGTAGACATCTAAAATAACGTTGCCGTTATCGGTTATTACGCCTTGACGGTAAACGGGGTCGCCACCTAATTTTACCAGCTCACGCGCCACATAAGATCGTGCCATCGGGATGACTTCAACAGGCAACGGAAACTCACCTAAAATGGGCACTTGTTTAGTATTATCTACAATACAAATAAACCGTTTAGCTACCGCCGCGACAATCTTCTCGCGCGTTAATGCAGCTCCGCCACCTTTAATCATATCCATGCGGTCGTTAATCTCATCCGCGCCATCAACATAGACATCAATCAAATCAACACTGTTTAAATCAAATACTTCAATTCCGAGTTCGATGAGTTTTTTCGTTGATGCTTCAGAGCTTGATACCGCACCTTCAATATCATCTTTCATGGTGGCAAGTGCATCAATGAAGTGATTGACTGTAGAGCCTGTACCTACACCGACGATGGTGTCTTTTTTGACATACTGCAGCGCTGCCCAACCTGCCGCTTTCTTCATTTCATCTTGAGTCATAGCAAATTCTCCATTTTAACAATCAAAAAGTGTTATCTAACAATTGAGTCGATTATAGCGTAAATTACTGAAATACCGTTTGTTGTACATCATAAAATTGGGCATTTTTAAATGCGCTTAATACCCTGATATTGATGTCACTGATAAACTTTTTCTCTAATCTTACGTCCATCACATACGCTTTGACTGTGATGGTTTGTAAAAACTGGCCAAAGTCGTGCTCGTTACCTAAGTTGACAATAATGGGCTTATTTAAAAAGGTATATGGTGAGCATTGCGTCGCTTCTCTGGCCAGCGCGATGGCTTTGTTGTGATCGGCATTCATTGGAATGGTAAAACTCACTACCACCATTTCATCTAAAGCGCCGCTATTTGCATTGGATACTGCAGTTTTTAACGCCTCAGCATTAGGCACCATCACGGTATTATCATCAAAGGTACGCAGCCAAGTTACGCTCCATTCCAGTTTAATGACTTCACCATAATGTCCAGATAACGTTACCATATCACCAACGCGATAAGGCGGGTTGATCATAATAATAAACCCAGCAATCATGTTTTTGGCCGGTTCTTGGGTAGCTAAACCCACCACAATACTGATTGAACCTACCACTGCAAGGATTAAGTTCTCATGTGGATCGATAATGCCAACGATCGAATAAACAATCACACTCAGCCACACAAATAAACGCACAAAAGGGTATGACCGATTCCAAATTAAGCGGTATTTAGGCAAGGCTTTATTCAGTTGATTTAAGCAAAATTGGATCAGTACCAATAACAGCCACGCCATTAGACACAGCAGTAAAATACTGATTATTCGGTCAAACGAAATGATCTCTAAAAATGCTTGTAATGCTTTACGGGAATCTTCCATAGTCGCCTCGTTTAATTAAACAACTTATTGTGATTCACCAAATGGCTGGCGACAATTTTACTGAGTGTTGGAGTAATAAAGTAGAAATGCTCGGCAAAATCTTGTTGTGAATATTGCGCAATAATAAGTCCTTGGCGAGCTAAATATTCTAACTGCAAGCTGCTTTGTTCAATCGTAATGACAAAAATATGTGCATGCTGACTCACTCGTAAGCCACCATGAACATAAATCTCTGCTAATGAAAATAGGTCATTGTCTTGGCATTGTTGCAATACAGATGAGTTAATGCGGCAAATATCAATGCCATTATTTGAACGACTATTTGAACGACTATTTGAACTATTATCCGAACCGATATCGACTTGGTGCGCGAGAGAATACTGTAGCAACAATGATGCTAATTTGGGGTGCCCTTGGCTGATAGTGTACAGCTGTTTTAGCTGGTCTTTATAAGGATTAACAATATCCGCTTGATTATTATTGGTTTGCTCAGCTTGCTGTGCAGTGCTTTTTTTGGTGTTTTTATCGGCTGCAGTAGCGGTTTCTTTGGTCATCACGTCGTTACTGATTAACCCTAAATCAAGCAGATGCTTTGTTTGTATTGTGGCTAATTCGGTTTCACTGAAATAATCGAGCTGAAAAACATGCTTAATAAAGTGATGAATTTGGTACTGTGCGCTTAATCGTTGCCATGCAAATATTTCACAGCTTATGATCCAACAATGATGTTTACGCGTTTCCATCACGATAGTTGCAAAGGTTACCAAGGCTCGATTATTTCCCATCACTCTCAACATCAGCTTGTGCATATCATCTATCATAATTAGCTGTGGTGGTTGCTGGTTGATGGCGGCAATCGTTTCGGTGATGGTGTTTGGTGGCGTAATACCAAAACAATAACAAACATGGGCTATCGCGTCATTTGCGCCTAATGGCGCTTGATAAAAACTCATCAATAGCCACTTGGACGGCAACGGTTTTACGTCAGGCATCGGTGCTTTTTTAGTGTCTTCGGCGATAATGGTTTGCAGTAAAGGCGGCAGTTGGCCTAAAAAAGATGATCCTCCAGCTCCAGCAGGCGAGACAATGGCACTGATTTCGCCGTGATGATTACGCCATTGGTTTATCACATCGGTAATTTGCTTGAGTTGTTTTTCTCGGCCAACGAAATCATCACTGGCATAAAGTGACTGATATAGCATCACCTGAGTAATTGGACCCCGACGAGCTTGAAGCGGATATTGGTTGGCGATAGTCTTGAGCGACATCTGCCCTTTTTGCGCTTCATCAGCCTCTGTTTTTAGGGTAGCTTTCGAGGTCAATAAGCTATTGAGCCATGGGTTTAATCGACTAAAAAAACGCAAGTTAATGTCCATCTATACTCTCTTTTTAAACGACTTATTCAATCTTAACATGAAGACAACAAAAAGCGTTATCTGTGCAGAAGCTCATCTTCTTGTGCCCTTTATTCAATAACAAAGACCTCACTAATCGATTGCCAACACTATGACTAAAATAGCTCGCTTGGCGAATGCAGGGTTACCGTTTAGCTGTTTATCACTTAACTTGAGCCGGATTGAGATGAGTCATTGCGAATGCTTTTGACTCAAACTGCGCCAAATACACTAAAAACTTACTAATAGTGATTATTTATCTATTGTCGGTCTAATCCTTTATCGTATACTCAGTGGACTTATTAGGTTTATTTTTCAAGTGATGTTAATGAAACTTCGTTTCTTTTTTGCCTGCGCTTTATTATGTTCAACTTCGTTGAGCAGCCCAATGTCTTTTGCAGCACAAGTTGTGCAAATCAAACCTCAACAAGAGTTAGCCTCTGGTAGTGCTATGTTGGTCGACTTAGCCACCAATGAAGTTTTATATTCAAGTAATCCAAATCAACCTGTGCCTATTGCGTCAGTTACCAAGTTAATGGCTGCCATGGTGACATTGGATGCCAAGCTTGCATTAGATGAAAAAATCTCAGTAAAAATTACTGACTCACCTGTGATGCGCAATATTTATTCACGAGTGCGTTTAGGCAGCGTGGTGACTCGTGAAACAATGTTGTTATTAACATTAATGTCGTCAGAAAATCGTGCTGCGACCTCACTTGCACATAATTATCCAGGTGGATTTAAGGCTTTTGTGCGTGCAATGAACGACAAAGCGACCGCACTGGGCATGAGCCAAACCCGTTATGTTGAACCAACAGGCTTGTCACCTGACAATGTATCTAGCGCTAACGATCTCATATTATTGCTTAAAGCCAGTCAAACGTATCCGTTATTAGGCAAGCTGAGCTCGACCACTAAAAAGCACGTTAACTTTGAATCACCACGTTATGCCTTAGATTTTCAAAACACCAATAAACTGGTATTTAAAAACAATTGGAATATTGCATTAACCAAAACGGGCTTTACCAATAAAGCGGGCCATTGTTTAGTGATGTTAACTGAAATGAACAAGCGTAAAGTGGCATTTGTGGTACTGGACTCATTTGGTAAATACACCCACATGGCAGATGCCAACCGATTAAAGAACTGGCTAGAAACCGGGCGTACAACACCGATCCCTGCATCGGCTAAAGCCTATAAAAAACAACGCCAAGCGATTCTGAATAACAGTATTTAACTGCTGAATGACCACAATTAACGCCCATTCACTTTGTTGAATGGGCTTTTTTTATCAATACACTTTTAATATTGGCTTATTAATATCTATAGGTACCATAAAGTACCTGCTGTTTTATCGATTGTTAAAGCCTTACACTAATGGCAATTAAACGGTTGTAAGGTAGCAATATGTTAAACATGGATTTTAGCCAACGAGTGGTGATTAACACTGCCGATCTTGAATGGCAAAATAGCCCCGCAGCGGGCGTATTACGTAAACGCCTAGCGCGCGAAGAGGCTGAGCGTGGCCATGCGACCAGCATTGTAAACTATCAAGCTGGTGCTAAATTTAACTCACACCCTCATCCGTTAGGCGAAGAGATTTTAGTGCTCGACGGGGTGTTTTCTGATGAAACCGGTGACTATCCTGCAGGCACGTATTTGCGTAATCCTGAAGGTTTTGTCCATGCGCCATTTAGCGTTGAAGGTTGTACGTTGTTGGTTAAGCTGCACCAGTTTCAACCTACAGACTCACAACAAGTGGCCATTAATACCAATGAGACAGAATGGTTGCCGGGTCATGGTCAGTTGCAGGTTATGCCGCTACACCAACATGGTACTGAGTCGACTGCATTAGTGAAGTGGCCTGCGGGGACACATTTTCAACCACACCGTCATTTTGGCGGCGAAGAAATCTATGTCATTAGCGGAGAGTTTATCGATGAACTGGGTCGCTATCCTGCAGGTACGTGGATCCGCAGTCCGCATTTAAGTCAGCATAATCCGTATGTGGAGCAAGACACGGTGATTTTGGTCAAAGTAGGCCATTTGTAATAATCGCTACAAACCCATAAAACGATGGCATTTATTCGTCAGATTCACTATAAAGACTTTATAGACTATTTTAGTAAAGAGTGAATGATGCAAGTGCCTGATAAGTGGGATATGGGAGCCAGAGAGTTAATACATCTGTTTATCAACCGATATGGTTTTGCGACTGTTGTGTCTATTGATTTAGAGGGCTCGCACTTACCGTTATTACTCATTGCCTCAGAGGGCGAAAATGGTACCTTGTATGGCCATTTTGCTCGTAATAATCCGCATTGGAAAAGTGTTGCGGGTACTAGAGTCCTTTGTGTTTTCAGTGGTCCACATGCCTATCTTGGTATGACTCCTATCCAGCGGTTCCGACTTGGAATTACAGCGTAGTACATGCAAAAGGCATTATTGAATTAACTGATGATGCGACCACCGCACAAGTACTCGAATCTACCATCCAACAATATGAACCTTCATTACTACAAAGTGGTGGCTTTATTGCCGATGATTACCAACAACAACTAGCCAAGGGCATTGTTGGTTTTAAGATTGTCATCGATGAGTTACAAGGTAAGCAAAAATTAGGGCAGCACCGTAACCAAAGTGATCAACAAGGTGTGGTTCAAGGATTATCGCTGTCAAATAGAGCTGATGAAAAACAGCTATTAGCTTATATGATCAGTAATAACATAGGATTAGGCAATAAATAGTGGTTCATCCGCGCAAATGCCGTTAGGATTAGCTCTATAACAACCCCATCAATTTAGTCTGTCATAATCTATTTCAGCATCACTCTTTAAGGATAAAAAGTGCATAGCGATATTTCTGTAGCGCGGTTTAAGCAATTTCCACGATTAATGTGGATACTGTTATTTGGCTCGTTTATTACTCGCGGTAGTTATTACATGGTGTGGCCATTTTTGGCTGTCATTTTGTATGAAAAATTTGCTTTAAGCGCCACAGAAGTGGGTTTAGTACTGTCGAGTGCGGCGATTATATCGGTATTTACCAGCTTTATTGGTAGTGCACTGTCAGACCGAATCGGCCGCCACAAGCTAATGTACTTTACCGGTGTGCTTTATATCATCTCGTTTTCATTACTGGCGCAAGTCGATTCCGTCAAAGGCTATGTGGTCGTCATGACACTGTGTTCTATTGCGACTGCAATATGGCGGCCACTAACGTCTGCCACCATTGGCGACATTATTGACGATCCTAAAACCCGTGAGTTGGCGATGCAATCACTGTATTTTATCGTTAACGTAGGTTGCGCCGTAGGGCCAATGTTAGGAATATGGTTGGGCTTAACCGGAAAACAATCGAGTTTTTACATTACCGCTGCGGCTTTTGCTGCTTTATTGGGGTTATTATTTTGGGGTTTTAGGCATCAAGCTCGCCAGACTCATTCATCGGCTCCAGAGCTGGTTGCAGATGGACTCATTCCAGTTATGGGCGATGCAACAGCTGCTGTTAAGCGTAAACCTGCTATGATGAATCGAAAGCAAATAATGTCGATTTTATGGCAAGATAAATTACTGCAAGGTCTTATTTTTGCAAACATTTTGTGTATGTTTATTTACGCGCAAATGGACAGTTCGCTGATCCAATATCTTACTCGTTCAAATGCCCCCGATTTATTAACACTGATTTCGGCAATGATTTTTACCAATGCCTTAGTCATTATCTCGACCCAATTTTTATTGTTAAGATTAATGGCTGGTTACAGTTTGGTGCATCGGATTCAGTTTGGATTGATGCTGTTGGTTTGTTCACAAGTTTGGTTAGCGTATAACCCCATTGATTTTTTTTGGGGCTGGATTGGCGCTGTTGTTGTTATGAGCCTAGCAGAAACCATTTTATTCCCAACGATGAACGTGCACATTGACAGGCTAGCCCCTAAACATTTACGTGGAGCGTACTTTGGCGCAGCTTCATTTTATGATTTGGGGTTTGCATTTGCGCCGCTGGGCGGCGGGATTATACTGGATCATCTTGGTGGATATTGGTTGTTTATCATCGGCGCATTATTGTCGTTGGTGGTGATGTATTTATACAGTAAGTTGGAAAGGTTACCACGGCCAGATTTTACTGCACTAAAGTTGGATTAAGTGTCGATGGTCTATGCTTGCAAACTTTATTGAATTTAACATTGTAGTAGGCAGTTACAGAGGGTCTGGGCCTCGTTTTGCTTTTGAACTTTTTAATCGTTTGCTTGAGTCTTTTTCACTATAGTAAATGTGATCATTTTGATAAGGTCTCGAACTATAGTGTCGGGAGTTTTACTGTTTATTTTTCTTTTAATTCAATTTTATTTTAACTTTAACTTTAACTTTAACTTTAAATTAAGGCAGGGCCAATTTTATGCCATCAACGGCTATTAACCCGTTTATTTCATCGCTAACATCGCAAGCAGATACTATCCGTTTTGAAGAGACTATGGCTGTCATTGATGGCCAGTATGACTTCACGATAAGTGCATTTAAAAATGGTGATCAGCTTAATGAAGCTGGAGAAAATTCTGGTTCTTGTAAGGTGTTTGCGTTTGGGCAAATTCATCAGTTAACGGTGCAACAAACCTTGGCTATGTTTGGCCAACATTACCGAGATGTTGTGGCGACGCCGCAAGGGACGGATCATCAAAATATTCGTCAGTTTATGCAACATGGCTGGGATGGTATTTTATTTTCGCAACAGGCATTAAAGGCTAAATAACCTAGGTGCTAAACAAGGCTTAATACAACAAGGCTCAATACGCAAAACTATGATGAAAGCCTCTATAACTTACGCTCGTGTTTAGGTTAAAATAACGTCTCATGTAATTGTTTTAAGTAAACTCTTTCTAGCTGAGCAGTTTGTTTACTGTATCAGGAGGCATTCATCATATGATCAAACTTAACCGCAGTATCGTTTCCTCTCGTCAATCCGGTTTCACCCTTATAGAGCTTGTCGTTGTCATTATTATTCTTGGCGTATTGGCTGTTGTCGCAGCGCCTAAGTTTATTAATTTAAAAACAGATGCACATATTGCAGCAATCAAAGGTGCCACAGGCTCAATTAAAACAGCAGTGATGTTATTTAAAACAAAAACATTAACCTCTGGCAATGCGCTTACAGATACGGTTGAATTCTCGGGTGTTAAAGGCAGTCATTACCAACCTTGGGCCGCAGCGGCCAATACTAGTGGTAGCGGTTTTAATGCCGGTTATACAACGTCGTCAGAAATCTTTAAAGCGGCTGGGTTAGAAATGAATGATTGGTCATATCGCATTTTTACATCTAATAGCAGCTATGCTGTTGTTGCAGCCCCCAAAAGTGCACTTGCCCTTGCAGAGCCGACTGCAGCCGAAGTTATTGCAACCAGTTGTTACTTTCAGTATCACTGGCAGAGTACTGGAGAGCCTGTCATCACAACGGTAATCGTTGGGTGTTAACGGTATTATTAAAATCTAAAGGGGCAAACGCACTCTTGTTTATCAATTTTTTGTATATTCGCTGCTTTTCTGTGTCCCTTTATCATCGATAAAAAAGTCTTAACGAGTAACGTCATAAGGATTAAAACATCAAATATTGCTGGGGTTATGCGGAACGAATAAGGTGTTGTTTTCACAATTGGTATTGAAACAAAAGTAACGATTCTACGCGAACATTAATTAACAATAATATAGATTAGTGTCGACATTAGAGCGCAATACAACTACCTTTGCACCCATATCAACCGTAATATTAATAGTATTGGTTTTTTTAACGGTCAGGCATATTGCTGGTTAACTATTATGACAAGCGCCTATTTAATCGCAAAGGAATCCATTTTATGAATCGACATATACTACCTCTCATCATTATCAGCACCTTAATGGTGTGTGCTTCCGGTTACAGCGTTGCTAAAGACAACGACTCGCATGGTAATAGCGGTAAACATAAATCTGAAAAACATGAAAAAAAGCATGACAAGAAGCATGATCACGAACAGGAAGAAACTTATCAGACCTATTTTAGTAACGATCGCCAAGTCATCGTTAATAATTACTATTATACCAACCGTGATGCTAAGCATTGTCCACCAGGATTAGCCAAAAAACACAATCGTTGCCAACCACCGGGCAGTGCTAAGCAATGGCGAAAAGGCTACTCGTTACCTGCTGATGTTGTTTACTACGATGTACCATCAGCGCTTACTGTTCAGCTAGGTCGTACGCCAGAAGGACAAAAGATTGTCCGTGTTGGTACTGATTTGCTGTTGATTAGCATTGGTACGGGTATGGTGATTGATGCAATACAAGACCTTAACGATGTGTTGTAACCTCGTTGGGTAAACCTTGTTATGGCGTTAGTTTTGCCATTAATTGTTAGTGAAACGAAAAAGCCGACCAAATGTCGGCTTTTACATAAACGGATATTCTACAACGGACTACAATGGTTAATCGCGTTCGAATATCACTTCTTTTAAATCATTAATTGTATTCAAATCTACATCACCTGGCTGATTACTCCATGTGACGCGCAGATAATTGCTTAAGTCTTTAAGCTGTTCATCACTTAACTCATCGGCATAACCAGGCATGGCATAAAAGCTGGTGGTGGTATTGTAATGTTGGCTCTTTATACCTTTAAGCATTACCGCAACAATATTGTGCGGGCTGGCTTTATCTAATGTGGCGTTACCGGCCATTGCCGGAGCAACATTAGGTCGACCTTCACCATTTTGACCATGACATCCAGCGCAATATCCCATGTATAGGTTATATCCTGGTAATTCACGCTGGTGGCCGTTAAAGGTCAGTGGTTTGGCTTCTACAGTCTCGTCAGTATCAAGTAAGTAACTGCTTACTGCATGCATGTCGGCATCGGTTAAGTGACTAAAGCTGTGGTATACCACAGGATACATGCCACCAAATACTGTACCTTTACGAGAATAACCTTCAGTAAACAGAGACTTTAAATCGTCATGAGTCCAGTTTTGTCGGTTAAGTTCAGCAGGGGTAATATCTGATGCTTCTAAGCCCTCGATAACGGCGCCTTGAAAATGCTTATCCTGCTCCATGGCAAATAAGCTGTCTCTAGGAGTATGGCATTCACCACAATGGCCTAGCGCATTGACTAAGTAATTACCTCGGTTCCAAGGCTCACTTTTGTCTTTCTTGGGGGCAAACTTTTCAGCATCATGAGCGATTAAGTTCCACGCCTTGAGACCAAATCGAACGTTAAAAGGGAAGGAGACATCATTGTCGAGATTAGCTTGCTTGATGGGTTTGGTGCTCATCAAGTAGGCATAAATCGCTTTGGTATCTTCATCGGTCAATAGGCTATAAGACGTGTAGGGCATAGCGGGGTACAAATTACCGTTAATACCGACACCGTGATGCATGGCATCAAAAAATTCGTCATAACTGTATTTGCCAATTCCGGTATCTTTATCTGAGGTGATATTGGTTGAGAATACCGCCCCAAACGGGGTTTCGAACGGCAGTCCACCGGTTAACTCTCGTCCGCCTACCGCGGTATGACAAGCCACACAGTCGCCTATCTTCATCAGATAAGCCCCACGTTCGATATCGCTACTGTTATTGCTCGCCTTATCAGCCGCGCTGCTGGAACAGGCGAACAAACCCAAACCTAAACTTAGGCCTAAGCTGAGTAAAATATTTTGGCGGAGATGTTTTTGCGCCTTTATTAAACGGCTTAAGTTACATTGATATAATGGCTTCATGACAGGGTTAGCCCCTCTGTCTTGAGGATCAAATCTTTGATCGCCGCATAGTATTTTACATAACCCGTACAACGACAGACGTGTTCGCCCAAAGCATCTTCAATGACTTGCTCAACTTGATCTTTGGCTATAGGTTTACGCTCTAGTCGTTCAATCAGTGCAGTCGATTCATTGACAAAGCCTGAAGTACACCAACCACATTGAAACGAGAAATGTTCTAAAAATGTTTGCTGTACAGGGCTAAGTGCAGTGATTTCACCTTGGGCATTTTGCTTAGCATGACCTTCAATAGTGCGAATCGATTTGCCATTGAAACGCTCGACGCCATTGATGCAAGTACGAACCGATTCGCTCATACCTTGTTCGTCATCGACGATTACCGTGCAGGCATGACATACACCCGCGCCGCAACCAAATTTAGTCCCGGTGAGATTTAAATACTCATGCAAAAACTCAATCATCATGATGCCATCGCCAACGTCAATCGGGCCCACAGCTTGGTTATTTATGGTTAACTTAATTGACTGGCTCATGCCATGGCCTCCTTGATTTTTTTCGCTGTCATTGGTAATTCGTAAAAACGCACTGCGGTAGCTTGGTAAACGGCTTCAACCAGCGCGGAAACAACAGGTATCATCACCACTTCGGCGATGCCGCGGCTAGGATCGGTTTCGGACAACTGCGGTAAAATAGTATGTCGCTGGCTCCAAACACTAACATGTCGCGCTAACGGCACCTTATAACGATTGATATTCCAGGTGCCATTACCAGCTCCGGCTTCAAATGGGGGTAATTCTTCATGCAATGCATGGCCAATTCCCATAGCAAGACCGCCTTGAATTTGGCCTTCAACTAACTCATTCACAATCACTTTA
Source organism: Shewanella sp. Arc9-LZ (assembly GCF_010092445.1). Taxonomy (NCBI): domain Bacteria; kingdom Pseudomonadati; phylum Pseudomonadota; class Gammaproteobacteria; order Alteromonadales; family Shewanellaceae; genus Shewanella; species Shewanella sp. Arc9-LZ. Next base: position 1,075,245 of record NZ_CP048031.1, read on the forward strand.
CCGGCTTCTAACCAGGTATGAGAGCTCAATAAACTGACTTCGCCATTACCTTCATTAACGGCTACTTCTACTAAAGTGGCGCATGGAGCGTAGTAAGTCACCATGGCGTTATTCAGCTCGGCTTTAGGATAGCTCATCGCTTGACGATCGATTAAGTGATAGCCGTTTGAACTCATGCGGGCTTTGCGATCCGCGCTGCCATGATACTTGTCACCCTCGCCGTATTGCAGTGCCAATGCATCCAGTGCAATGCGTTCTTTGGTACCGAAAATCTCAAAATCAGCTTCGGCCCAAGCCCAACGGTTAAAGGCATGACCCATTACGCCAACCACTAAGCCTAAATCGTGGGCTCGTTTAGCGAGAATGTCGATTGAAAGCGGCGGGAATCCCATAGCGGTAAGCTTGCCATCAGTCCAGCGGCCGTCACGAGAGTGATTGAGATTAGTTTTGCCCATTGGGGTGTTGAAATACAACTCGTTCCAAATCGACACCGCAGCAGGCCAGAGTCCGTGACGATAAATAATATCGGCGGCAATACGAGTGACATGGCTTTGATAATATGCCGACATAGATGCCGACGATGCCATGGCTTTAACCGGTGTCCAACGTGGATTTGCCGTCATTTCATCTTGGCGCTGTTGCGAAATAATGTATGGATTGTCGGTTTGCACTAATTGCATTGCATCCCAAATATCTATCTCAGCAAGTTTCACTTCATGAGCAAAACTACCTAATGACTCGCTGACTACCACGGCTTGTGACGTTTGAGTACCAGTACCCATTTCGATAAAACCAATTTCTAAGGTTATTTTACCGTCTTTAGATAATCTAACCGCCGCACTTGGTGCTGCAGCACCGGTACCATAATCTTTCGTCGCAATACCAAAACCAACGCCGTAAAGCATGCCTGGGTTTTTAGCCTCATAACGCGCTTTATTATCTGCACGGTTTTGCCACACAGGGTCTAGTTCGGCCATGTCGAGCATTTCACGGTATCTAAGCGTGCCATTAGGGATAGCACCTTGAGTATTACGCTGTCCTGATTCCATCACGTTAGCCGCGCGTAACTTAAAGGGATCAACCTTTAACTCAGCGGCCATCTCGTGGATCATGCCTTCCATTGCGGTCATCGATTGCAATGTACCGTAACCGCGCATCGAGCCTGCATCAGGGTTACGTGACGCATAAGATGTGGCGATAATATCGTTACGTGGGGTGTAGTAAATGCTTTGCATTGCCGTCGCCCCAACAGAGGTGACCGATGGGCTGAAATTAACTCGACCACCGCCATCAACTGTCATCTGTGAGGTTAACGCTTGAATTTTCAAGGTTGCTTTATCAACGGCTAAACGACTTTTCATGATGAAAGGATGACGCTTAAGACCGGATTGAAATTGCTCGAAGCGGTCGTTAGCTAACCGAACCGGACCGTTGGCGTAAATGGTTGCCAACACGCCATAATACGGGAATATTGAGTGATCTTTAGCGCCAAAACCGCCACCAATATAAGGAGAATGCACTACTAGATTTTTGACTTTGTCAGCCAATGGCCCAGATGACAGCATGTGTACGGCCATCTCTTGAAAGTCTTGCGGCGACTGAGAAGTAATAACGGTATGAAAGGTTTGGCTGCTGGCATCAAACCAGCCATTAAAGGCCTCAGGCTCCATCATCATAGGATCGATGATTTGAGTGCGATATTCGCGCTCTAATACTTGCCACTGTTGATCTGCTTTGGCACTCGCAATCTGTTTTTCTATCTCGCCAGCATAATACAGCCCGCGCTCAGAAACCGAGCCTTGAGCATTAGCATCACCTGACCATACCGGTTTGTGGTGCTTAACGCTGGGGAAAAATAGTCCATCGTGTAGTGGGCTATAAGTATCTTCACGAGCACCATTTTCGCCTTCAACCCGAATAAGACGCCAGCTGGCATAAGGGTCTTTAGTGTCTGACACAAAGGGCGTTTTTTCACCAAAGCGCAATAAGGTATTGTCGAACTGCAACAATGACTTAGCTTGTTTAAATGCAGGAAAACTATCAAATAATAATATGGCTACCGCATGACCAAGATAATCTGCGGTTTGTCCCTCGGGCAATAACATATTGTCACCGTAAAACTCAGGCAATTTAACTTTGTCGCGGGCAAGGTCTGCTGCAGTAATGACTTTATAAGGCTTAGCTGAAGCTGGGAGGTGGTCGAGGGAGAACCCTTGATAGACATGGGATGCATCTGCAGCGCGTAAGATAAACGCGTAGCCTTGTTGTTTTGGCCAGCCTGCCATGTCCATTGCCCGGTAGTCACGACCATAAACTTTTTGACCGGTGACTTTAGCAATACCGTCGTTACGAAATTTGGGTTTAGATTGGCCGCTAACCTGAGTTTGCCATTGTGCAGCCAGTTCAGGCGAAATGATGGACGCATTGGCCCGACTCATTTCCCACAGTAAAGGCGCGGAATATACCGCGACCCCGCCAATAACACATTGTTTTATAAAGGTCCGTCTCGACGCGTTAGATACATCCATATCTCACCTCAGTTATTCTAAAGGGGAAAATCAGACGGCCTATTCATTGTCGCCCGATTTAGGCTTATTCACTTGATTGTCATTGTATAATTTTTGATTGCGCTGAATCTAAATTAGCAGTATGTACGGTAACATACTGATTTAGGAATGCATATTTACGATTGTGATAGGGTTTCTCGGTTGCTTGCCGTGAAGTTGAATTATTCATCTTTTTGATGATTTAATCTGCGAATAAAATGATTGAGTAATTGAACGTCTCATAAAAACCGTTTCGTTTATACTTAAATTATTAAAAAGTCATCACGAGTAATATTTTATTCATTTAGAGGTGCTGATATATTTTTACTATTTAATCAATTATATAGTAAACGATCGGTGATCTCGTTAACTGTATATCTTGGACTCGATCCAAAGTAATTATTTAATTTTAGTCAGTTAAAGTAAATTCTCGATCACGATAATTATATTTTTTATTTATTTTAGCTAATATATTGAATTGTAAGCTTAAAGTTATCGAGTTGTTTGTGTTTATCGTTGCTTTTGGTTGCTAGTTAACTTTAACGTAAACTGCTTGTTGCTGATTTAGCTGCACATATCTGCAAAGTGTTTTTTATAAGACCAAGATTCTAAGTTCTCCAACTTATTTTTGTCGTGTTGAATCGTTTTATCATTATTTAAAAGATTTAGTTTACAGATTTTTAATACCCTGAAAAAAAATCATATATATCGATGAGGATAGGCATAAAAATGTGATTTATATATTTGATTGGAGTTATATTTTATATTACATTAACACCTAGAGTAACATAGCTGTAACATTTGCATTGATTATTGTTTTTCATCGTAAAGTTCCTCCAAGGATTGATCGAGCTTTTGTAGTTAGTTCATTTTTACTTGGTGGTAGATTTATGCTGAATTTTAAAATTAAACAAAAAATGCTCATTAGTTCGTTAATTCCATTAGCCATTCTCATCATAATTTGTGGAATTGCGGTGAATATGATGGGGAAAATCGAAGATGGAGTGATGAGGATCTATTCTGATCGGGTGGTGCCATTAGAAGATTTAAAAATCATTGGTGATGACTATGCTGTCTTAGTCATTGATGCAATAAACAAAGCCAATGCTGGCGGCTCAACCGCTCAAGATGCTGCTGAGACATTAATGAGTGCAAAAAGTAATATTGATACCCTGTGGAAAAAATATTTAGCCACTACGTTAACACCCAAAGAGAGCCAACTTAGTATTGAAGCCAATGATATGTTTGGTCCCGCGGATGAGAGAATTGATTTTTTAATCAGTAAACTGCAAAACATGTCGGGGAATATTTCAGGTCAACTGACCGATGATATTATGCCTTTATACGGCGTAATTGATCCCATTAGCGGTAAAATAGCCGAATTAGTGTCATTGCAAATAAAAGTAGCAGGCGATGAATGGCGATTAACTCAAGATATATACCAATCATCAGTTCAGTTATTTATTTTCTTTACGTTTTGCGCCGTCATTATCAGTGTCGTGTTAACCATTTGGGTGCTGCGCAGTGTGATGAGGCCTGTGACTGATATTTTGATGAAACTAAAGCTCATCAAGCAAAACTCAGATTTAACCCAAGTGTTTACTCCTTATAATGATGATGAATTAGGCATGATTTCAACGAGCCTTACAGGCGTTATCACTCATCTAAGAAGCATTATCGAATCAATTTCAGATGCCGCTAATACCATCAACATTTCATCAGAAGAGTTGCAGCGTTTTACAGAAGACACTAACCATAGAATGATACAGCAGCAAGATGAGTCAGAACAAACCGCAACGGCTATGAATGAAATGACCGCAACAGTGGCTGAAGTCGTTCAAAGTACCAATTTTGCTGCTGAACAGGCGAAACAAGCTAATGATCATGCTGAAAATGGTAATGTTATTGTTCGAAATTCAATCGACAGTATATCGCAGTTATCTAATCAAATTGGCACCACGGCGGAAGTGATATCTCATCTCGCTAAAGAAAGTCAAAACATTGGTCAAGTGTTAAGTGTCATTAAAGGTATTGCCGAGCAGACTAACCTTTTAGCCCTAAACGCCGCCATTGAAGCAGCAAGAGCCGGTGAACAAGGGCGAGGATTTGCTGTTGTTGCTGATGAAGTTCGTACTTTAGCTAAGCGTACTCAAGACTCAACACTGCAAATTGAAACCATGATTGGTGGGTTACAAAAAAGTGTCGTGCTTGCGGTTTCTTCAATGGATGAGGGCTTGGTTCTAGTTAATAATGCCAACGATAAAACGAGTAGTGCAGGTGTTGTGCTAAGTGAAATTGTCACTTCGGTCGACAGTATCAATGAGCTTAATACCCAAATAGCTACCGCTGCAGAAGAACAATCCTATGTGGCAGAGAGCATCAATAAAAGTATCATCGCAATAAATGATATTACTAAAGCCTCATCAGCGGCGACTGAAAAACTCACCCATTCTGTCAACGACTTACAATCACTGGCTCGTTCAATGCAACGTCAAGTGGCGACATTTAAAATAGCCTAACGTTTTTATTGATGAGGGCTGAGTTAAACTTCAGCCCTTCCTCGCAATCTCTCAGTTAATTTATCCGTACAACCTGTATGGCTAAAAAGCTAGCGAGGGCAGTGTTATATAATTCCCTTTAATTATGTTGGTTTTTTATCCTTTTGAGCATAACGGCGGCGATATTGTGATTGGCGTTAAAGAGTCGTTTTGATTAACTGAAGCTGCCGTAAGTTAGACATCACTTATTATCAATTAACGTCCTATATGTCTCAATTTCTCCACTATTTTGTGCTAGTTCAACGTTACCATCGTCAACACTATTAAAGGGGTAATTTACCGCTTACACTACAAATAGCTTAATTACCTTGAGTAATATTAATGAAACCAATTATTTGTAGCAGTGCTTTAGAGGCCGTATCCTTAATTGAAAACGGTGAAACCTTGTGGACTCATTCGATGGGGGCAACGCCAAAATTACTGCTAGATGCATTAGCCCAACATGCGTTAACAAAGCATGGTTTAACATTATTGCAGTTGCATACCGAGGGCGCTGAGTCGCTAAGTGATCCCCGTTTAAGGGATCATCTTCGCCATCGTTGCTTTTTTACTGGTTCACCCACAAGGTCACTGCTACAACAAGGTGATGCCGATTATGTGCCAATTTTTCTCTCTGAGGTGCCCAAGTTGTTTCGTTCCGGCGAACAGCATATCGACACCGCCATCGTTCAAGTTTCCCCGCCAGATAAACATGGTATCTGTTCTTTAGGCATATCGGTAGAGGCAACCTTAGCAGCCTGCCAAATGGCGGGAAAAATCATTGCTCACATTAACCCCATGATGCCTCGCACCCATGGTGACGGTTTTATTCATTACAATAAGTTCGCTGCAGTGTATGAGCAGAGCATGCCGCTACCACAACACCTATTCGCCCCAAGTGATGCGATAAGCTTGGCTATCGGCCAGAATGTGGCCAAATTGGTACTTGATGGCGCTTGCTTACAAATGGGCATTGGCGCTATTCCAGATGCCGTGCTGGCGTGCTTAACCGAACATAAAGATTTAGGCGTTCACACTGAGTTATTTTCTGATGGCGTGCTTAATTTGGTCGAGCTTGGCGTGATCAATAATAGCCGTAAGAAAGTCCATCCCGGCAAGACAGTGACAGGCTTTGCATTAGGTAGCCAACGACTTTATGATTTTGTTGATGACAACCCATCGGTAATATTCATGGATATTGAGCAGGTTAATGACACGGCTATTATCCGTAAAAACCCTAATGTGATGTCGATAAACTCAGCACTGCAGGTCGATATTTCAGGGCAAGTTTGTGCTGATTCATTGGGTACTCAAATATATTCCGGTGTAGGCGGTCAGATGGACTTTATACGCGGCGCGGGGCTTTCTGAAGGTGGTCGTTCTGTTATCGCATTACCCAGTACTGCGGCTAATGGCACCGTGTCGCGGATTGCCACCGTTTTATCGCCAGGCGCTGGCGTGGTAACCACCCGTGCGCATGTACACTATATTGTTACTGAGTATGGAACCGCTTATTTACGCGGTAAATCGTTACGAGAACGAGCCCGTGCGCTTATCGACATTGCCCACCCTAAGTTTAGAGAACAGCTTTGCCAAGAAGCTTTTGATATGTGGCGACTTAAGGTTTAATCATTGTTGATTTATGAATCTTGTCATTCCGGTAATGCTTATCAGCCGGAATCCAGTTCTTCTTTTATTGTTTAGATTTTATGGCCTGCGGCCACATCAATTTTAGAAACAAGAGTCGATCGCAAGGTTCCACCCTGCACTGGCCAAGAGGGGATCAACAGCCATCCCTTCTTTACTGTTTATAAAAGAATTAGTAATTTGATAGGCAGGATGCCTTGAAGCACATGGTCAATGATGTTGCCGACATCACTATGACATTTCCAATATCCATATAGGTCAGATATGCATGAAAGGCCTGTCAGGTTGATGGATTCTTTTTAAAGAGTCTTCAACGTCCTCAAGTTCAAAGTTCAAAGTTCAAAGTTCAAAGTTGAATTTGTCCATTTCCTGGTCGAGAAAACTAACTCCGTTTCTGCCCTAAAGTAATTTCACTCATCTAATGTGCAATAAACTTACAAGCATTTTATCATATAAATTCTTATCCTATGCATACAACTATTTAGCGCAAGCAGTCTTAAATGATATGATATACAGTCATATTTCAACGAAGCTAAAACTCACCTAGTAGGACGTGGCAATTTCGGCCTAGCTATCCGCGTGATGAATACGCTATTTCGATTTGTTTATTTGTTTATTTGTTTATTTGATTAATGTTAGGTGTATTTCTATTCTGTCGTCCTATGTTAGGGCGCTCACCCTTATCGTTTTTAAGCATTACTGGAGATAAAATTCATGACAAACGTGAATGTGGATGCCACGCAGTTAACCACTAAACCATCTCAAGATGGTTTTAGCATGCCCGCCGAATGGGCGGCGCAGCAAGCTGTGTGGATGATTTGGCCATATCGTCCTGACAACTGGCGCTCTGCAGGGGCTTATGCTCAGGCAACCTTTGCTAAAGTGGCCGATGCCATTGGTGCTGTTACCCCTGTTTATATGGGGGTACCTAAGGCGTTTTTGGCAGAGGCCAAAACGGTTATGCCTTCTCACGTTACGTTGGTCGAAATAGATAGCAACGATTGCTGGGCTCGTGATACCGGTCCTACTGTAGTGGTCAATGCTAAGGGCGAATGCCGTGGTGTTGACTGGGGCTTTAATGCCTGGGGCGGCGATAACGGTGGTTTGTATTCACCATGGGATAAGGACGAGAAAGTCGCGCAAAAGATGCTAACTCAGCATGGTTTTGAGCGTTATCAGGCTCCGCTTATTCTTGAAGGTGGTTCAATTCATGTCGATGGTGAAGGCACCTGCATGACCACGGCTGAATGTTTACTTAACAGCAACCGCAACCCAGATTTGACTCGTGAACAGATAGAAGCATTACTGGCTGAATATTTAAATGTGCAGCAGTTTATCTGGTTGCCAGACGGCGTATTCATGGATGAGACCGACGGACACATTGATAATATATGCTGTTTTGCTCGTCCAGGCGAAGTGGTTTTACACTGGACTGATGATCAAAGTGATCCGCAGTATCCTCGCTCAAAAGCCGCTTTGGATATTTTGCAAAATACCGTTGATGCACAAGGCCGTAAGTTAACCGTTCATCTAATACCACAGCCTGGTCCTTTGTATTGCACTGAAGAAGAAGCGCAAGGCGTAGTGGAGGGTACAGGTGTTCCACGCACCGCGGGTGAACGCTTAGCGGGTTCTTATGCGAACTTTTTGATTACCAACAATCGCATTGTGTTCCCACTACTCGACCCAGCAACTGACGATATTGCAGCTCAAAAATTGCAAGAAATTTTCCCTGAGTATGACATTGTCGGTGTGCCTGCCCGTGAGATTTTATTAGGTGGCGGTAACATCCATTGCATCACCCAACAGATCCCCTCTGGACAGTAAGTAAAAACCAACGAGAACACAATGACCATTAATGTCACTATTGTTTTAATAAAATTGACTGTCAATACTTTTGGCTTTTAAGAAGAGGTCGTAACATGTTCGAAGTCACTGAGGTTTCTATTGCCGAGCTGCGTGCAGCCCTCGAATCCGGTCGCACCACAGCGGTTGAGTTAGTGAAGTCTTATTTAGCTCGGGTTGAGGTTTACGACGGCCCAGCGACACAGACCAAGCTAAATGCGCTGGTGGTTCACAATCAAGATGCGATTAAGGAAGCTGAAGCTTCTGATGCACGCCGAGCGCGTGGTGAAACGCTGAGTCCACTCGATGGTATTCCTTACACTACGAAGGACAGCTACTTAGTTAAAGGGCTCACTGCGGCTTCTGGTAGTCCAGCGTTTAAGGACTTAATTGCTCAATACGATGCATTTGCCGTTGAGCGCCTGCGCGAAGCGGGTGCCATTTGCTTGGGCAAAACCAACATGCCACCTATGGCCAATGGTGGTATGCAGCGCGGTCATTATGGCCGTGCCGAAAGTCCATACAATGCTAATTATCTTACAGCTCCCTTTGCCTCAGGTTCTTCCAATGGCGCGGGTACTGGTACCGCCGCAAGTTATTCTGCTTTCGGCCTAGCTGAGGAGACATGGTCGAGCGGTCGTGGTCCTGCATCAAACAACGGCCTGTGTGCATATACTCCATCACGCGGTGTTATTTCTGTGCGCGGTAACTGGCCGTTAACACCGACGATGGATGTTGTGGTGCCTTATACTCGTACTATGGCGGATATGCTTGAAGTACTTGACGTTATTGTGGCAGACGACCCTATCACTCGCGGAGATTTATGGCGTCTACAACCTTGGGTTGATATCCCAAAAGCATCAACCGTGCGTCCAGCATCGTATCTGGATCTTGCAGCTCAAGCCGACACGCTTAAAGGCAAGCGTTTTGGGGTGCCGCGCATGTACATTAATAAAGACGAATTGGCTGGCACCAGCGAAAACCCGGGCATTGGCGGCCCGACTGGTCAGCGCATTAATACTCGAGCGTCGGTTATCGACCTTTGGCAAGCTGCACGCAAAGCGCTGGAATCTGCCGGAGCTGAGGTCATTGAAGTGGACTTCCCGCTGGTTTCCAACTGTGAAGGTGACCGACCTGGTGCGCCGACCGTGTTCAATCGCGGCATCGTCACGCCTGAGTTTCTCGAGGATGAGCTGTGGGCACTATCGGGCTGGGCTTTAGATGAATTTTTACGTGCTAACAATGACCCTAAACTCAACAAATTAGCTGACGTTAATGGGCATTTGATTTTCCCGCATGACTTAGGCACTTTGCCAAACCGTGAGGGTGACCTCGCAGCTGGCATGGATGAGTACGTCAATATGGCCAAAAGAGGTCTCAAGTCGTATAACCAAATCGATAGCATACCGGATGGTCTGCGTGGTTTAGAAAAAACGCGAAAATTGGATCTGGAAGACTGGATGGACGAGCTCAAACTTGATGCCGTGCTGTTCCCAACCATGGCTGATGTTGGCCCAGCTGATGCGCATTTAAATCCAGCTTCTGCTGATATCGCTTGGAGCAATGGTATTTGGGTCGCTAACGGCAATCTTGCTATTCGCCACTTAGGTGTACCAACGGTTACTGTGCCGATGGGGACAATGGCCGATATTGGCATGCCAGTAGGGTTAACTTTCGCAGGCCGTGCTTATGACGACAACAACCTACTCAAGTTTGCGGGTGCATTTGAAGCGACAGGCAGCAAGCGCCTGATCCCTACACGCACACCAGCGCTTAGCTGATAAGCACTAAGCACTATAAATTGAAAAACGGGATTGGTTACTGCGCGCCAATCCCGTTTTTTTAACTCAAATGTAGATACATCTTTAACTTATTTTCTATATATCCAGTGGGCGGATCATACACAATTGTCAGCGCGCAGCGAAAAGCTTGCCGTTGAAATTAATCCAGCTTTAAACCTCAATTGAATCCGTTTTTATGGCCAGCGGCCACGACGTTGGTGGCCGCAGGCCATAATATGATAAAAAATTAAAACGATTATTCGTTTAACACATCAACAAGGTTTATGATTAAAGAGTCTCGATAATGAAGTTGATGAGGTCTCATCATGATAATAGCTTGCCCCCATTGCGATACCTTAAATCGCGTACCTGAAGAACGTCTTGAACAACAACCAACCTGTGGAAAGTGTAAACAAAGCCTATTTGTTGGTGAATCGATAGAGTTAACTGTAGCGAATTTTAGCCACCATGCTAATAAATCAGAATTACCGCTGGTGGTCGACTTTTGGGCTAGCTGGTGCGGTCCGTGTAAAAACTTTGCTCCAGTATTTACTCAAGCAGCTAAAAAGTGGGAGCCCAAATTCCGTTTTGGCAAGCTCAACACCGAAGAGCAGCAAGCCCTGGCTGCCCAATTTAATATTCGATCAATTCCAACCCTGATGGTATTTAAGCAAGGCAAGGTTATCGCTCAGCAATCAGGTGCCTTGCCTGCATCATCATTCAACCAATGGCTTGAATCGATTAAGTAAATTTTTATTAGTGCATACTTTTTATATTGTTAATTCATATGTAAAAATAGAATGATGGATTAGTAAATTTGATGTTTTTGGTGCGTTTGTTACACCATATAGGGCTATAGATCACGAAAGGTTTTTTGGCTAAAATTAGGTTCTCAATAAGTAGTAAAGACCAGTTCTATCTCTATTTTACTAACGGATATGGATATGGATATGGATATGGATATGTATCGCTGAGCAAGAGGTTGGGAGGATGTTAAAAAATATTATTGATAAATATCGTTATCTTCTATTGCTTACTGTTTCATTATTTTTATTTGTGGTCGTTTTTATTTCATATGCTTACCCCGAAGGAGATGAAGCTGTGTTTGGATTTTTGAAGCGATATGAGGTTGAGTTATCGGCTCCTGTGAAAGGGCGTATTATCAAGAATGGCATTCCAATTTCGGGTATGGAGATTGTTAGAGAGCTCTCCTATGGTGGCTATGATAAAGGCGAACCGGTTATTGACTATGCATTAACCGATACAAATGGTGAGTTTTCATTTAAAGAGGTTAAAGTTAAATCAAATGCCCCAGGTAATATTTTTGGGCAAGATGCTCGTCTTAGGCAAGAAATTTACATTAAGAAAGATCTTGACGAGATAAAAGATGGGGAAGATAAGTATTACTGGCTTTGGTTTATAAGTAAAAATTGGACTTCAGTACCTTATTTAAATCAGTATTTAATGCAATTAAATGCAGACTTACAAAACAAAGAATTACAATATGAAGTCGATTTAACTCAGTTTGGTTTGAGGTCAAGCCAACCGATAGCTTCTATTTGTTATTGGGAAGGTGAATTGTTTTCTGTTTATTATGGGGAAAATTTAGAAGAAATTAAGAGTTTTGATGATTTAAAAGACTAAATTTATTAATTTAGTCTCGCCTACTTATTTTAAGGATGAAATATGAGTGTTATAGCCCCAAATATAGCTTCTTTGCTAGCGTTGCTAGCTTATGATATTAAGAATCCCTCTGGAAAAATACTTCCAGATAGAAGAGTCAAGAAGCATTTCAAATTTAGTACAGATGATGTTCAGCAAGCATCGTCAGGTGGTTTCTTTTGGCGTGAAACGACAGGCTTTTTGCTTATTGGCCAAGGACATAGTCAGCAACATAAAGGCGACCACGTAATCGCAATACGAGGAACAAATACTTTAGCTGATGCGGTAACCGATATAACCGCCCACTCAAAAAGTAATGATTCAGGTAGCTTAGTTCATACCGGTTTTCAAACAACATTTGAATCTTTTAGAGATGGGTTAGCTGACTATTTAGATAAACCTGAAGTGTTAAATAGTACAGGTATTATCCATTGTGTTGGTCATAGTTTAGGCGGTGCATTAGCAACTTTAGTCGCGAATTGGGTAAAAACTACATATAACAAAACCGTTTACTTATACACTTTTGGCTGTCCTCGAGTTGGGTATAAAGACTTTGCGATTAAAAGTAGCGCTCGCATTGACAAAGTATATCGCTGTGTTCATGGCTCTGACCCTGTCCCTAAAGTTCCTGTTTGGCCTTTCTGCCATGTACATATTAATGGCAGTGAGTATGTGCCTGTGAGAGAGCAGGGCTTAAGCCCTAAAGCCCATAGTATGGAAACAGCACCCGGTTATGTTCATACTACTAACTATGAACAATGGGATGATATGTACAGCCAAGTTGCTGGTTCTATGTATCAGCGAGTCGTTCTTAATTACGAAAATAGATTACAAACGACATATTCTTCACATTGGGCTGATAAAATTGCAGCTGCTTTAATGACACTTATCATTGATGGTGGTGGTACCGGTTTGATTGCGGCAATACAAGCTGGTGGGACAACAATTGCCACTGCTTATGATCTTATGGCAAGATTTGTTTGTGATCTTGCCAATACAGTTGGCTTTGAAGAACAGTTAAAAGGCTTGTTAGGGCATATGATTGTTTTTGCAGGAAAACCTGCTATTACCGTGATTAAGTATACTTTTTCATTCATAAAATGGGTTTTTAACATTACTCTTGATCGTCTTAATAACCAAGCAAGAAATGCAATGAAAAATGTGTAATATGCCTTTAATGATTTTAGCACATATCAACAATTAATCTGAATAGTTGTATTTAGCTGGGGGGAGAGTATGGGATTAATTGTAGGGCCATTGATATTATTTTGGATTTTAGTTGGAATCTATTCATTATCCATTGGGTATGATGTTTTTAGCTATTATTCCTTTTTTCCTAGTGGGATTATAATAGGCTTTGTGACATTGCTTTCGGTTAATTTTTATTTCGTACTCCCACTTGAATTTCTTAAGAAGAAAAAAACACTTGGCGCATTTGAGATACCACTTATGTATTTTGCAAATAAGTTTGCATTTATGTGCTTTTTAGCGGCGATACTTGTGGTGGTCAAGTAATATTGGCCACGGTTTTAGAGTCATTCCAATATAAACGTTCTGACTCATTTGGCGTTAACCCACCATTATATTGATGGGGTCTAGTTTCACTGTAATATCCAGTGATGTAATTTGTGATCGCTTTGTCTGCTTCTGTAAAATTCCCATAGCCACTTGCGGGTACCCATTCAGATTTCAAACTTCTAAAGAAACGCTCCATTGGTGCATTATCCCAACAATTCCCGCGACGACTCATGCTTTGCTCAATCTGAAGACGCCATAATAACTGTCTGAATTTCAAGCTTGTGTAATGTGAACCTTGGTCGCTGTGATATATCACATTCTCAGGTTTCCCCCTTAACTCAAATGCCATTTTCAAGGCTTTAGAGGTCAGCTCGCTGTCAGGCGATAATGACAAAGCCCACCCAACAGGTTTGCGGGAAAATAAGTCTAAAACAACGGCTAAATATGCCCAACGATTACCGACCCAAACATACGTCACATCACCACACCACACTTGATCTGGTTGAGTTACTGCAAACTGTCGATTAAGCGTGTTTGGGATCGCTACATGCTCTTGTGCAGCTTTCCTATAAGAATGCTTAGGTTGCTGACAGCTTAATAATCCAAGCTTTCTCATTAGATTACGGGCTCGATAACGACTGAGATTAATCCCTTTGTTAGTCACTAATTGCGCTATCGTTCGAGCACCGGCAGAGCCATTACTAATACGATGCGCGGCCTTCACTTCACTGCATAAAATTGTAAAATCAGCATCGATATGTTCTTTTCTTTTTAGCCAATATTTATAGCTACTTCGATGCACTTTGAATGCATTACAAATTGTGAGAATAGAGTGGCTCTGCTTGAGTGCGCTGATCAGCGTAAATTGTTCATCGAGTCTGACATCAAGAGAGCGGTAGCCTTTTTTAGAATAAGATTATGCTCCTCAAGACGGGCTACCTGTTTCTTCAGTTCACGGATTTCAATTTGTTCAGGGGTAATGGGAGAGGCTTTTGGCGTGCCACCCTGGCGTTCTAGTTTTAACTGTCTCACCCATTTATCCATGGTTGATTTACCCACGTTCATCGCCTTTGCAGCTTCGATGATGCTATGGTTTTTATCTAGAACTAATTGGGCTGCTTCAAGTTTGAATTCAGCACTAAATGTTTTTCGGGTTGTCGATCTCATGTGTTCACCTAAAGTAATTTACGAGGTAATAATATCACCTCTATTTAGGTGGCCAAAATAACTATGCCACTACATAGCAACTAACGGCGACAATCAGACACAGGAATGCAAAAATCCTAATATATGCTCTATAGGCCATAGATGAAGCAACTCCCTGCTTTTTAATTCAGATGATTATTTTTTAAACGAAGTTATTGTAGAGTGATTCTTTAAGGGTATCTATTATTATAAATGACTATTTTTTATAGTGTAATAATGAAAATGGGTATGTTCTATTTAGCCGATAGGCGTGCATTCGTTATTGCATTTGATTGGATAGCTCACCAACAAAGATTCACTTGATTGATCAACCTTAACGTTATCTAAACTCTTTTCTGTACTTCCAATCGTTCTAATTCTGGCCAGCGACAAATACTAAATACCTTATAGCGCACTACCCCACTAGGGAACCCTTCATCAATGATTTCATTCCTGATGGCTTCATTCGATAAGTCGCAATCTAATTTGGCTAGCCTCTCAGAGAGATAAGATATATGTTTCTCGCCCCTAGATATCGATGCCCAAAGTATTACTTCAGAATACTCATCTTTAGCAGCTTCAATGATGTCTGACTCTTCATTTTCATCCACTTTAATAGTTTGAGATACACGTGTTTCTGCAAAAGGCTTATTTGGATGTGCTGTGCTGTAAATGATTTCAGGAAAGCTAAATTTTCCATCAGCGTCTGTAGTGGTGTAGTCCCATTCTTTTTCTTCCATGACACCAGAGTATTGATAACCTCTTTTTAGCTTAATACCGGCTAGAGGTTTTCCCTCATGGGTTAAGCTACCTATCACTTCAGGAAATACTTCGACATCGACTTTTTTAAACATGCTAAACATTGACTCCTCCGAGTAGCAACTAACGGCGACAATCAGACACAGGAATGCAAAAATCCCAATATATGCTCTATAGGCCATAGATGAAGCAACTCCCTGCTTTGTAATTCAGATGATTATTTTTTAAACGAAGTTATTGTAGAGTGATTCTTTAAGGGTATCTATTATTATAAATGACTATTTTTTATAGTGTAATGATGAAAAGGGTATGTCCAATTGAGATATTTTTATTTTATCCAGCAGTAAATTAAATTGAGAAGATCAAAGACGTTTTAAGTTATTTATTGTAAAAACGACGAAGCTGGATCGCGGCTAAAAAGCATTGCCGGAATAACGCTTGATTTGACCCGTGCAGTATGGAGCCTTTTGACCAAAATCCAAACCAAGTTTGGACATAAAAAAGAGTAACCGTGATGACTCAAGGTTACTCTTTTTTCAGGTTCACTTTTTATTCAGAAGCACTCTTTATTCAGAAGCACTATCTACTCTGGGTCTCTCTCTATTCAGGATCTCTTTCTACTCTTGATCTCATTCTATTCGAAATAAATCTATTCGGGATCATAGTCCAATATCGGTGACAACCACTTCTCTGCTTCTGCCAACGTCATGCCTTTACGCTGGGCATAATCTTCTACCTGATCTTTACCAATATTGGTCACGCCAAAATAGCGAGATTTTGGATGGGCAAAGTACCAGCCTGAAACAGCAGCCGTTGGGTACATGGCAAAGCTTTCGGTGATATTCAAATCAATCGTTTCATCGGGTTTGAGTAAATCCCATAACAAGCCTTTTTCTGTGTGGTCTGGGCATGCTGGATAACCTGGCGCTGGGCGAATGCCTTTATAACGTTCGCGAATTAGCGCTTCGTTATCGAGCACTTCATCTGCGGCATAACCCCAAAACTCTTTACGAACACGTTCGTGCATGCGCTCGGCAAAAGCTTCGGCTAAACGGTCTGCTAAGCATTTAAGCATAATCGCGTTGTAGTCATCGTGATTGGCTTCAAAACGGGCAACATGTTCATCAATCCCGTGTCCCGTCGTTACCGCAAAACCGCCCATATAATCAGCAACGCCTGAATCTTTTGGAGCAACAAAGTCTGATAAACAGAAGTTGTCGTTACCGACGCGTTCAAGCTGCATACGAAGATGATGAGTGGTCATTTCCAATGTGGTGCGGCTTTCATCGGTATACAGTTCAATGTCGTCATGGTTGACGGTATTGGCTGGGAATAAACCGATTACGGCTTTGGCGGTAAGCCATTTTTCAGCAATAATTTGTTTCAGCATGGCTTGGCCATCGGCAAACAATTTAACCGCTTCTTCACCAACGACTTTGTCTTTTAAAATTTCAGGGTAATGACCGTGCAGTTCCCAGCTTCTAAAGAACGGTGTCCAATCGATACGTTCGACTAGGTCTTCTAATGGATAGTCATCAAACACCTGGCGACCTAATACATTAGGCGTGAATGGGGTGTAGTTTTCCCAGTCGTGTTTACAGCGATTGTCACGCGCGGCTTCAATCGACACGATGGTTTTACGCTTGGTTTGCGACAAACGTTTTTCACGCATCATGTCGTATTCTGCGTAGGCTTCGTCGATGGTTGCTTGGCGAGTGGCGTTATTAATCAGCTTAGACACCATAGGTACAGCGCGAGATGCATCGGCAATGTAAATTGCGCCGTGTGGGTAATGCGGTGCTATTTTTACTGCAGTATGAATTTTAGAGCAGGTTGCACCACCGATAATAGCAGGGATGGTTAAGCCTTCACGGTGGAAGGTTTTCACGTTGTGAACCATTTCATCCAAGCTTGGCGTGATTAAACCTGACATGCCGATGATGTCGATATTATGCTCTTTTACTGCATCGAGAATTTTATCGACAGATACCATGACCCCAAGATCGACCACTTCGTAGCCGTTACAGGCAAGTACTACTCCAACAATATTTTTACCGATGTCATGCACATCACCTTTTACGGTGACCATTAAAATTCGGCCGTTTGACTGGCCAGCAACCTTTTCAAGCTCAATATATGGGTTTAGGTAAGCGACGGCTTTTTTCATTACTCGTGCCGATTTGACCACTTGCGGTAAGAACATTTTGCCAGCACCAAATAAGTCGCCGACCACGTTCATGCCGTCCATCAGCGGTCCTTCAATAACATCGAGCGGGCGCACGGCTTCTTGACGAGCAGCTTCGGTGTCTTCATCAATAAATTCGGTAATGCCTTTAACCAATGCGTGCGATAAACGTTTGGATACCGGCCAGCTGCGCCAAGCTAAATCTTCTTTTTTGGCCACTTGTGAGCCATCGCCTCTAAAGCTTTCTGCGATGTCGAGTAGCTGCTCGGTGTTGTTTGAGTCGGCTACCGGACATGGTAAGTTTTGAACTACGTTTTCAACCCGTTTTTTCAGCTCTGGTTCAATATCATCGTATATGGCTAACTGACCAGCGTTAACAATACCCATGTCCATGCCGGCTTGAATGGCATGGTATAAAAACACCGCGTGAATAGCTTCGCGTACTGGGTTGTTACCGCGGAACGAGAATGACACGTTAGACACGCCGCCTGAGATCATTGCGTGTGGCAAGGTGGCTTTGATGTCTTTTATCGATTCGATAAAGTCGACTGCATAGTTGTCGTGTTCATCAATACCGGTGGCAATGGCGAAAATGTTAGGGTCAAAAATAATGTCTTCTGGTGGAAAGCCAACAACATCAACCAAAATGCGATAAGCACGGGTACAGATTTGGGTTTTACGCTCACGTGTATCGGCTTGGCCGTTTTCGTCAAAGGCCATTATAATGGCTGCCGCACCATAGCGTTTTACTAAGGTCGCTTGTTCAATAAATTTGGCTTCGCCTTCTTTCATCGAAATAGAGTTAACAATCGACTTGCCTTGAACGCATTTAAGCCCAGCTTCAATCACTTCCCATTTTGATGAGTCAATCATGATGGGCACGCGGGAGATGTCGGGCTCAGAGGCGATTAAGTTTAAAAACTTCGCCATTGACGCCACGCCATCAAGCATACCTTCGTCCATGTTGACGTCGATAATTTGTGCGCCATTTTCAACCTGCTCGCGCACGACATCTAAGGCTTCTTCAAACTTTTCTTCTTTAATTAAGCGTAAAAACTTAGCCGAACCGGTCACGTTAGCGCGCTCACCGACGTTAACAAATAACGAGTTTTTGTCGATGGTGAGTGGCTCTAGGCCCGATAAACGACACGCCACAGGTATATCTGGTATCTGTCTTGGTTCGTGTCTGAGTACCGCTTCACGAATAGCACTAATGTGTGCGGGTGTACTACCACAACAACCGCCGACAATATTGAGCATGCCTTCTTGCGCCCATTGATTAATGACTTCGGCCATTTCTTCTGGGGTTTCATCGTAGCCACCAAATTCGTTGGGTAAGCCAGCATTTGGGTGGGCAGAGACATAACATTCGGCAATACGTGACAATTCTTCAACGTACGGGCGCAGCTCTTTTGGTCCGAGGGCGCAGTTAAGGCCAATCGATAACGGCTTGATGTGGCGTAAAGAGTTATAAAAGGCTTCGGTGGTTTGGCCGGTTAATGTACGACCAGAGGCGTCAGTAATAGTGCCAGAGATCATAACGGGTAGGCGATCGCCAAGTTGGTCGAATACTTTTTCAATCGCAAATAGGGCAGCTTTGGCGTTTAAAGTATCAAAAATGGTTTCAACCATAATGATATCGGCGCCACCTTCAATTAAAGCCGTGGTTGATTCGACATAAGCGTCGACTAATTGATCGAAACTGACATTACGAAACGCTGGGTCGTTAACGTCTGGACTGATAGAACAGGTACGGTTGGTTGGGCCTAATACACCAGCAACATAACGTGGCGAACCAGTTTGCGCTGCCACTTCGTCGGCAGCTTGGCGGGCGACTCGGGCGCCAGCAAGGTTAATTTCAGCGGCCAGCGACTGCATGTCGTAGTCGGCCATGGCAATGGTGGTGGCGTTAAAGGTGTTAGTTTCAATAATGTCGGCACCGTTTAGCAGGTACTGAGTATGAATATCTTTAATGATTTGCGGTTGGCTGAGTACTAATAAGTCGTTGTTGCCTTTAACATCGCAATGCCAATCTTTAAAACGCTCGCCACGATAATCTTCTTCTTCCAACTTATAGTCTTGGATCATGGTGCCCATGGCGCCATCTAAAATCACAATACGCTGCGCTAACAATGCATTAAGTTGTTTAAGTGTTTGACTGTAAGAAGTCGATTTCGCCATAACAGTTACCTTTTTATCACTATGTTGCTTGATACCTTGATTGAGATAAGCATACCCTTATTTTTACAATAGTAGGGCGATAACATCATTGCTGTGCACAAGTGTTGTAAATAACAGTTATACACAACGGTTGCATTAACCGTTGCAGGCAATTGCCTTGGACAATTACTGCGTACAATGATTATCTTCTAAATGATTATCTTTTAAGATAGTATTTTAGACATATAAACGTATAGACGTCCATAGTACGCGAATTTTTATCACTAGAGCAAGGCTGAATTAAATGAAACAAGCCAAGATAATATTAATGCGCCATGGAGAATGCGAAGGTGGGGCAATATTTCGCGGCCAAACCGATGTAAAGCTCACCGACACTGGGATGACCCAAATGCAGCAAGCGTTTGCTGAACTGCAATATCCAATTAGCCATGTGTTTAGTTCGCCATTGCAACGGTGCCAGCAATTCAGTCGCCCTTTAGCACAGCGATTAACGCTGCCATTAACCACGATACCAGCACTGCAAGAAATTGATTTTGGTGTCTGGGATGGGCAATCGTTTGATGCAATTTATCAGCAAAATCCAGGTAAATTTGATGCTTACTGGCATAACCCATGGTTGGCTGATAGCACGCCTGATAAAGCCGAGTCGGTAAGCGATTTTGCTGCGCGAGTAGAAGCCGGGCTTATGAGCGTGGTTAATGAACTGTGGCGCTCACGTCATCAGCAGCACTCTTGTTTACTGTCTATCGACGAACAACAAGGGCAAAGCTTGCCGCAAACTGCTCAAGCTGTCGATTGTCCCCATGCGTTAGTGGTTACTCACGGTGGGGTGATGCGCTGTTTAATGGGCTATGTGCTTAAGGTTGGCCAATCTAGCGGATTATTCGCTAACCTAGCGATCCCCTATGCTGCTATTATGGTGCTCGATGTCTATTGGCCTGATGATGTTGATAAGGTTGACGCTTTTCAAGCGACAGCAATGAATAGCAATACCGCTGAAGTGAGCTTTACATTACATTGGCCGTAACACTTCATTGGCTGAGCGTTATAACCATAGTGTCATTATTTTTGCGCCATAATTTGCGTAATAATGTTCGTCGTAATTTGCGTAGTCATTAGTGTCACAATTTGCATAGTTATTTGCAAAGTTATCAGCGCCGTAATTTGAATAGTTATTTGCGTCATAATTGTCGTAATAATCTGCGTCGAAACCATAGTGCCTTTCAAGGTATTGGGAATTGGGATAAGCCCAAACTGTACCCGCAACTGTAGATGTACCCATCGAATATGGGGACATAAGTCAGATACCAGCTTTGAATCGCCTCAATATCCATGCCTAAGCGGGTGACTTAGGGGAGTTATTAAATAGATGTTTGTGTTAATTAATTGGACATGGCGGGCTAACGTTCATGTCTGAATCTGTATTAGATGTAAATCATCTTTTTTGGCAAGTCGATAATAAAACGATTCTGGCGGACATTCATTTCAGTTTGCCTAAAGGCCAGATGCTAGGACTAATTGGTCCCAATGGCGCAGGCAAGTCGAGCCTGTTACGCTGCTTATATCGCTATATTGTGCCGACCAGCGGCGATATTGAGATATTTTCTAAACCCATCAGTGAGTATTCCTCTAAGTTGTTAGCGCAGAATATTGCTGTGGTGCAACAAGATACCCCGCATTATTTTGACATGACCACCGAGCAATTAGTGTTGATGGGGCTTACTCCGCATAAAGGCTTGTTTGACTCTAACACAGCCCAAGACCGTGAACGTGTGGTGAGTGCCTTAACCAAAGTTGGATTACAGCAAAAAGCTCAGCAACAATATGAACTGTTATCTGGCGGTGAAAAACAACGTGCCCTAATTGCCCGCGCCATTGTGCAACAGCCGCATATTCTTATTTTAGATGAACCGACCAATCACTTAGATATTCGTTATCAAATTCAAATTCTTGAACTTGTTGCATCTTTAGGCATCAGTGTTATTGCTTCTATACACGATCTGAATTTAGCCAGTGCAATGTGCGATAAATTACTGCTACTCGACCAAGGACGATTAATTGCTAAAGGTACCCCAACAGAAGTGCTAACCGAGCGACAAATTAGTGACGTGTTTGGTGTGTGCTGCGACATTAATCTTCACCCACAACACGGTAAGCCGCTGATCAGTTATTTTTATGGTTACCAACCCAGCCATAAAGGATGCCCCGATCATGATTGATGCATCGCAACGTCGGTATTACGTTTGTTTCAGTCTGTTGGTATTGGCTACACTGCTTACCCCGATATTTGCCGCCAGTTTTGGGGCGGCTAACATTCATCTTAATGACGTATTAATGATATTTAATACCTTATTAGGCGGCAACATGCCGAGTGCGATTGAAGGCAGTGAACATGCGGTGACGATAACCCAACGTATTGTGCTTGAATTACGCTTACCGAGAATTTTGTTGGCCTTTGTGGCTGGCGCAGGGTTGTCTATAGCAGGCAGTGTATTACAAACCGTGACCCGCAACCCGTTGGCCGACCCGTATTTGTTTGGCATTAGCTCCGGGGCGTCATTTGGTGCAGTGCTGGTGGTGTCGTTATTCAGTCAAACCGGTTTGTTTGCCGAAATGTTTTCTGGTGTATTGACTATAGCGCCAAGCTTTACCGCGCAACCTTGGTGGTCTTGGTCGACATTAAGCATACCGATAGGAGCATTCATCGGCGCCAGTTTATCGGTGTTGGTGGTGTTTATTTTGTCGGGACCTGGTCGAAGTAGCCAAGTTGAACGTATGTTGCTGTCTGGTGTAGCAACGTCGTTTCTGTTTGGGGCATTGACTAGCTTGCTGTTGTATTTTTCAACCCCTCAAGCTGCGGCGTCAGTACTGTTTTGGAGTTTAGGCAGTTTTGCTAAAGCCAGTTGGTCTAATCTACTCTTACCCAGTGTGACGGTAGGGGTGAGTTTATTGATTATGTTGGCATTTAGACGGCAAATTATGGCGCTGCAAGCGGGTGATGAAACGGCTCATACGTTAGGAATAAATGTCGCTAAATTGCGCTTAAGTATGCTGTTACTGTGTTCGCTTATTACGGCAATGTTGGTGGCAACTTGTGGTGGCATTGGATTTGTTGGTTTGATGATCCCGCATACGGTTAGGCTATTATTTTCCGGACGTCAGCCGATGATCTTAACCGCGATGTTAGGTGGCTTATTTATGGTGTGGATTGACGTGATAGCACGATGCATTTTATTTAACCAAGAATTGCCAGTCGGCATTATTACTGCTGCACTGGGCAGCGTGTTTTTCTTGTTTATTTTGCGTCAACGCCGTTAAACGCTGAGCTCTTTTTATAAGCACATAGCTAAGCACATAGCTAAGAATTAGATAAGCACATAGATAAGCTCTTTGATAAGCACTGGATGAGTGCTGCAATACATCATATTGAATTTTATCTGCCCGAATTGTTGGAGTCGCCATGTTTGTTATAGAAGCCGTTAAGTCAGATGTTGATGCCAATATTCAACATAAGATTAATCAAAAAACCAAACCATTAGGGGCGTTAGGGCAGCTAGAAACCTTGGCGCTACAGATTGCTCGGGTGCAGTACCGCGGCGATAAACAGTCGTTAAGCACACCGCTGCAAATCACTAAACCAACGATGTTAGTGTTTGCTGCCGACCATGGTATTGCCGCTTACGGCGTGTCGATTGCGCCAAGCGAAGTGACCACTCAAATGGTACATAATTTTGTCCAAGGCGGCGCGGCAATTAATGTGTTTTGTCGCCAAGTCGGGTTTGAGCTTGAAATTATCGATTGCGGAATATTACAACCGCTTACAGGCCAAGCCAATGTTATCGACCAACGCTTAGGCGCAGGCACTAAGGCTATGCATTTAGCTGCGGCTATGCCACTTGAAAAAGTCGCCCAAGGGTTTGAATTTGCTCGACAGTTGGTTGCTCGCCATGTTGATGCCGGTTGTAATTTAATTGCTTTAGGTGAAATGGGTATCGGCAATACTTCTGCTGCGACTGCGGTAATGTCAGCTATGCTCAATATTGATGTTGAGCAATGTGTTGGTAGAGGCACGGGAATTGATGATGCTACCTTAGTTATTAAAACAAAACTCATTAACCAAGCACTTGATTTACATCAACATGAGTTAGTTTCTCCTGAAGCTATTTTGGCTCACGTTGGCGGTTTTGAAATAGTGCAAATGACCGGGGCGATACTTACAGCTGCGGAACAAAAAATATTAGTGGTGATTGATGGTTTTATCGCTACTGCTGCAGCATTAGTTGCGGTAAAATTATCTCCACAATCAAGAGACTATTTAGTTTTTGCTCATGAGTCGCAAGAGCAAGGACATAAGCTTCTGTTACAACAGCTACAAGCAACACCATTGTTGTCGCTGGGATTAAGACTTGGAGAAGGCACTGGCGCTGCGTTAGCGTTACCGTTAATTCAAGCTGCGGTGAATTTTTACAATCAAATGGCCAGTTTCGATGATGCTGGCGTTAATAATGTGGTTTAAGGGAACAACATGTCTGGCGAGATAAAATGGTTGCGGCAGTTAAATTTATTTTTTGTGGCGATGAGTTTTTTTACTCGGATCCCCGTTCCATCGTGGGTGGTGATTGATAGCGATAAACTCAACAAAGCTAGCCGTTATTTTGGTTTAGTGGGCTTACTCATTGGCTTAATTTGTGCGTTGGTATTTTGGCTTGCACAGCTGATTTTACCGGCAAGCATTGCCATTTTATTAGCCATGGTCGCGGGTGTATTAGTGACCGGCGCCTTCCATGAAGACGGCTTAGCCGATACCGCAGATGGTTTTGGTGGTGGTTGGACGGTAGAAGACAAGCTGCGTATCATGAAAGATTCGCGTTTGGGCAGTTATGGTGCCTTGTCGTTGGGATTAGTGTTATTGCTAAAATGGCAATTGCTAGTTGAGCTGGCTTTATATAGCCCAATGGCGGCGGTAAGTGCGCTTGTAGCAGGCCATACACTCAGCCGCGTTGTGGCATCAAGCTTGATTTTTAGTGAGCAATATGTCCGTGATGACGACACCAGCAAGTCAAAGCCGATTGCCCAAGATCAGCAATTAAATGATTTATTTATTTTAATCGCCAGCGGTATTTTTGTGTTGTTATGGCTTAATGGTGTCGCGGCATTTGTGCTGTTTATTACCTTGTGGCTAGTTCGCATTTTGTTAGGCGGCTTTTTCCGTAAACAAATTGGTGGCTACACCGGTGACACACTAGGCGCTGCGCAGCAAATCAGCGAAGTGTGTTGTTACTTAGTTATTTTAGCGGTTGGATTAAGCTAATGATTCATTTGGTGTTAGGCGGTGCGCGTAGCGGTAAAAGTCGATATGCAGAGCAATGTGTGGCGGAATACGCTGCTATTGGTTATTCATGTGTTTACTTAGCCACAGCCACAGCGTTAGACCATGAAATGTCTGCGCGCATTAATCAACACCAACAAGACCGTATGTCCAGCGTCCATAGCTGGACATTGCACGAGCAAGCTTATGACGTTGGCCAAACATTGTTGGCGATAGATAAACCACAACAAGTCATATTGCTCGATTGCCTGACGTTATTATTAACCAATCACTTATTGTTAAATGACGGCGCCTCGTGGGCCACGCAAAAGTCATTACTCATCGACAGTTTGTCTGCTTTGCAAAGCGATGTGGTGTTAGTCAGTAATGAAGTGGGCTCGGGCATAGTTCCCATGGGTGAGTTAAATCGTCGTTTTGTTGATGAAGCGGGCTGGCTCAACCAAGAAATAGCCGCAATATCTGATCAAGTCACTTTGGTGGTCGCAGGCCTACCGTTGGCCTTAAAAGCATAATGTCATTGGTTGACGATCAATCTCCAAAAGCTCCAACATTACGTGGCGCATTAATGGTGCAAGGTACCACCTCTGATGCAGGTAAAAGTACGCTTGTAGCAGGTTTATGTCGTTTATTTTCCCGTCAAAACATTAATGTCGCGCCTTTTAAACCACAAAATATGGCGCTAAACAGTGCCGTGACTATTGATGGTGGTGAAATTGGCCGAGCCCAAGCATTGCAAGCTATTGCTTGTGGTTTAGCGCCCCATACAGATTTTAATCCGGTGTTGTTAAAGCCAAGTTCAGACACTGGCGCCCAAGTCATTATTCACGGTAAAGCGTTAACTACATTAGAAGCCAAGGCCTTTTTCGGACCCGAGAGTTATGGTTATAAAACCTTAGCCTTAGCGGCAGTGATGCAATCTTACAGGCGCTTGCAGCAACAATACTCGTTAGTGGTGATTGAAGGGGCGGGCAGTCCGGCAGAAATCAATTTACGTGAAGGTGATATTGCCAATATGGGCTTTGCCGAAGAGGCAGATTGCCCAGTGATCATTATTGCTGATATTGATAAAGGCGGTGTGTTCGCCCATTTAGTTGGTACGTTGGCATTATTAAGCCCGTCTGAGCAAGCGCGAGTAAAAGGCTTTGTGATAAATCGTTTTCGCGGTGATATCAGCTTGTTGCAGCCAGGAATTGATTGGCTTGAAGCCTATACCAACAAACCTGTATTAGGCGTATTACCATATTTGCACGATCTACATCTAGACGCTGAAGATGCGTTAATTGATACCCCTCAAAGCTCATTACCGACAGCATTATCTGCCAACCAGCGTATGTCTGTTTTGGTGTTAGTGTACCCAAGGATCAGTAATCATACCGACTTTGATCCGCTGCGTTTACACCCGCATATTGATTTTCATTATGTGAGTATGCAGAGCATAGCTCAATCATCCCATTGGCCCGCTGCAGATTTAGTCATATTACCTGGCAGTAAGAATGTTCGTGCAGATTTAGCTTTTGTGCGTGAGCAAGGTTGGGACATCGCCTTAACAAAACATTTACGTTATGGCGGTAAAGTCATCGGCATTTGTGGCGGTTACCAAATGCTCGGTGAGCTTATTGATGATCCTTTAGGTATTGAAGATAATGCTGGTTGCAGTGACGGATTGGGCTTATTACCGATTACGACCGTATTAACTGCAAGCAAAACCTTAACTCAAGTAAGGGGTCACTTACGCTTACAAGACCAGCAGGCAGAGTTTAGTGGTTACGAGATCCATTGTGGTGAGTCTTCACTCACTCAAAGCGACGTTATCCAGCCGCTATCGATTGAACAATACGCCCAGCAGCCAATGGCGATGGCCAAGCTTGATGGCATGGTGAGTAATGATCAACAAATTTTAGCGACCTATGTGCATGGATTATTTGACCATCCCGCTGCATGCCAACTTATTTTGCAATGGGCTGGCTTAGACAGTCGCCATACTATCGATATTAACCAAATTCGCGAGCAGCAACTAAATCGTCTTGCCGGCGTATTAGAAGCGCATTTGGACATGAATACATTGAAAGGAATAATCTCATGACAACTGATAACCACGAAAATGAACAAGCTAACACTATTGATGCAAGCAAAGCTGAACGTCATAAAGCCCGCCAGCAGAAAGTCAAAGTGGGCGTTGATGCCAAAATTGCCGCAGCGCAAGACGAAAAAGGTATTTTGCTGGTACTAACCGGTAACGGAAAAGGCAAATCGACATCTGGTTTTGGTTCGATTACCCGCGCTGTGGGCCATGGTCATAAAGCCGCAGTGGTGCAATTTATTAAAGGCACTTGGGCTTGTGGTGAACGTAATTTACTCGAAGGTGCTGGAGTGCCATTCCATGTAATGGGTACCGGCTTTACCTGGGAAACTCAAGACAAAGAAAAAGACACCCAAGCAGCAATGGAAGCCTGGCTTGAGGCAGAAAAACTGCTTAAAGACGAATCGATAAATATGGTGCTGCTTGATGAGCTGACTTACATGGTCAGTTACCACTATATCGAACTTGAGCGAGTATTAACCGCTTTGAGAAATCGCCCAGCGATGCAGCATGTGATTATTACTGGCCGCGCTTGTCACCGTGATATCATTGAGTTGGCCGATACGGTCAGCGAAGTACAGCCGATTAAACATGCGTTTAACGAAGGTATTAAAGCCCAGTTAGGCTTTGATTATTAAAGTTATTTTTTATTTTTAATTATGGCCTGCGACTACGATGTTTGTTGATGCTGCTGAATGCTTTAAACATAACGGTTTTAAGCTACTCACACTTAACAAGTTAATCAACTCACTTGCTCTGCTCGCAAGGCATATTTCGGATACTTACGCCGATTATTACTCTGTTGCCGTAGGGAGGATGTTTGTTGGGGTGAACCAGCGAGCAGTTATACTTTCAAGTTGGCCACTTTGAGTTAGGGTGTTTAATGCTTGGCGCATGCTTTTGGCTAATGCTTCATCTGTATCTTTATGGGTGGCAATACCAATGGGCATGTTTACCACAGGCAATACAGCGGTAAAATCGCTTAGTTTAAAGCCCATTTTTTTAACGTCTTCGCGAAAACCCACTTCGTTATTGTAAATCAAATCTACGCGGTCAAAATTAAGCATTCTTAGCGCCGCTAGTTGGCTTCTTACTAGGTATACATTGGGATGTATTCCATCGAGTTTAAGCCGATCTAGTGAGGCATCGTTTCGCGATAATGCCATAGAGTAACGATTAATATCATCTATGGTTTTAAGCTGAATGTCGGGACGATTACTTTTTCGATAGATCATATCTTGCACAGTATAAAAGTCGCCTATCCATTTGAAATAGGCTAAGCGTTTGTTGGTATTGGCAATTGAAAAAATGAACGTATTCGGGTACTTCTGCGCATTATAATAAGCGCGGCTCCAAGGCATGATTTTAATATTGATATCAAAATCAAGATATTGCTGGGTAGCATGTAAAATATCGATCGAAAAGCCTACCAATTCTCCTTGAGAATTTAGCGACTGAAATGGAGGATAGCTTTCTGTGTAAAAAGTGACTGCAGGTCTAGCATTTGAAACTGGCGAACTGAAAAATGTAATGATGAAAATCACCACAGATAAGTAGCGGAACATAAATAACAACACCTTAATTTAAGGCTTCCATGCACTTCATATCCGTTTTATAACAAGTCTAACATAGTGTTATTATTTTGTGATCATTAACCCGTTGTGTTGTCAGATAATTAGTCATCTGTGATGATCAACAGGCCATCGTACCTTGTTAAACAATATATTCATCAGCCCAATCTTTTAAACGTTCTAAAATATCCAATGCAGTTCGGCCAAGTTCGGTAATGCTATAAGACACAGCAATAGGACGGTCACTAATCACATGTCGAGTCACCAGTCCTTGGGCTTCTAATTCTTTAAGGCGCTGATCGACCATTTTTTTACTCGCCCCGCCTAACATGCGCGATAAATCATTAAATCGCACTGGACCATCTTGCAAGTGCCATAATATCGATGCTTTCCATTTACCGCCTAATACCCGCATTCCACGCTCGACCGAGCAGGGTTCAGCACAAGCATTAATAACTTTTTTTTGACCGTTAGTCATTGTTTCAATTTTAGTTTTCATTAATTTAACTTAAGTTATTCTAGGTTACTAAAAGTATACTGGTTGCTTTTGTATTCCATTGTAGCAAAATAGACATTAATTAGACTAGTACCATTAAGGAATGTTTCTCCATGGCAGTATTAACCTCTTACGATCCCGCTAGTTATCACAAAGTCGATGGCGGAGAGCATATTGAAGCCACTGCGGTTGGCAGTGTTGAAACCTTAGCGATATCTCAGTTACCACAAGTTGTCGCCAACGCTCAAGTTGCACAAAAGGCGTGGGCTCGTTTGTCATTAATTGAACGCCAACAATATGTGGTTAAAGCATATCAGCAGCTTGTGGCAGTGCAAGATGAACTGGCAACATTAATTGGCCAAGAAATGGGTAAAGATTATCGCCGTGCCACCTATGAAGTTGGCGGTACAGTGCAAAATGCACCTTATTTTGCAGGTGAAATAAGCGATGCACTAACCACTGAACAAGTTGATAATCGCACCGAATTACAATATCGACCATTAGGTGTAGTGGCAGTGATTTCGCCGTGGAACTATCCGATAGCCATGGCTAACAACTTACTAATGCCTGCCTTAATTGCGGGTAACAGTGTGATATTAAAGCCGTCTGAACAAACTCCGCTGGTGGCCGAGTTATTCATTAATACCCTTAATAAGGTGCTGCCAGAACATGTGTTGCAAGTGGTTCAAGGTGATAAAGCCCTTGGCCAAGCATTAGTGGCAGCAGACATTAATATGGTGGCGTTTACTGGGTCGATGGCCGCAGGTAAACACATTATGGCCAATGCTGCGTCTGGCTTAAAAAGGTTAGTGATGGAGCTTGGCGGTAATGACCCCTTGATTGTGATGGCTAGCGCTAATATCGATTCCGCGGTTAGATTTGCAGTCGCTAGTTCGTTTGAAAATGCCGGACAGATGTGCACTTCAACAGAGCGCGTTTACGTGGATGAACGTATTGCTGATGAGTTTGAACAAAAGGTGTTGGCTTTAGCCAGTCGTTACCGTGTCGGTAAATGGGACGACGCTAATGTGAATATTGGCCCTATAGTGAATCCAACCCAACACCAAAAAGTGCTTGAACAGTTGCAAGATGCCAAAGCCAAAGGAGCGAGCTTTTTACTCGGTAGTGATGAGTATCCATTACCGTTTATTCAGCCTACTGTGATCTCAGGTATTACCCCTGACATGCTCCTAGAACGTGAAGAAACCTTTGGCCCTGTGGTGGCTATCAGCCGTTTTAGTGATATTGATGAAGCCATTCGTCGTGCTAATAACAGTCACTATGGCTTAGCTGCAGTCGTGTTTGGTGGTCAAGGTGCCAAAGCCGTTGCTGAACAACTTGAAGCTGGCATGGTTGGGGTTAATCAAGGTGCTGGTGCGGGCAATGCTCCATGGGTAGGAGCAAAGCATAGTGGTTTTGGTTTTCATGGTACTGCTGCAGGGCATCGCCAATTTGCCCAAGTGCGAGTGATGAGTTATTAATTTCTGGGTTTAACCCATATTGATGAGTAAGCCGTCATTAGTAAGCTTTTATTTGTAGAACATCATTAGTAAACAGTCATTAGCACACTTTTTAGTAAAGCATTGCTAGCCCATTTTATGGTTAAAGGTATAAACAAATGAACACAACAAGTGTAAATTCAGATTATTTTGTGGTGGCACTAGAACCCGGCGCTGAACATCCGGCTTTGCCAACATGGGCTAATCATCAAGCTAATGTGGCTGAGCTTAATGAAGCAGAGCTGACGGATGCTGAGCGGGCTAACGTGAGTAAAAAAATGTTAGCCGAAGTACCAGGTGCGTTCCAATTAATGAATGTATTGACGCCAGATGAGTGCAAACGGTTAATTTCGGTCAGTGAGTCGATGGGCTTTTTACCCGACGCCGCGGTGTCATTACCACGCAATGTACGCCATAACGACAGCTTAACCTGGGTGGTTGATAACACCACAGAGCAAGTGATTTGGAGTAGAGTTAAGCATCTTATGGATTATAACTTGGGCATTTTTGGTGGTAAAGCTGCTTTAGGATTAAATAATCGTTTTCGTTTTTATCGCTATAACGAAGGCGATTTCTTTAAGCCACATTCAGATGGTTCGTGGCCTGGAAGCCAAGTTGTAGATGGTCAGTTAGTGCGAGATGCCTTTGGTGATCGCTACAGTCTGCTGACATTTTTAATCTTACTGACAGAAGACTTTGAAGGCGGTGCAACGCGCTTTTTAGTCAATGCCGACAACCCAAGCTTACCAGCAAAACACGGCGATAATATGCGCCAAGTTGATGTGCGAACGCCTGCGGGGAGTGTGTTGTGTTTCCCACATGGCATGCATCCGCTGCATTGTATTCATAGCTCAGAGCCTATTTTCTCTGGGGTTAAATACATTATCCGCACCGATGTGTTGTTTGAGTTGTAACATTATTCATCAATATGGGTTAGCTTATTGATAAGCTAACCCATTAGTTAATCACTGTATTTTTTAACTAAATAAAGCACCAGGTTCGCTTTTTTAGAGCCGTTGTTGTACTTTTCCTCCTTGCTTAATCCTCGTGAATTAAGTCGATGTTGGTAATCCGCCATGTATTTTCTGCTCCATATAAGCACGCTGCTATCAAATTTACTCGCTTATCTCTTTCAAGAATAAACTGCTATAAAGCTGATCAAATAAGCTTACTCTTCGAGGGCACTATTATGATGGCGAATGCTCGTCAAATAAAATTATCAGCGTAAATAGCCAATGATATGGCTAGTATTTTTACCCATTAGCAGTGACAAAAACATACTGATAGCCAGAGGTGATACGGTGCAATAAATCAATTAAGTAAACAGATAAAAAGTCGATGAGTTTTTTACTATTGAGTTTATCAATCGGCACTATTGCCCCCCGAGTACACTATATTCATTAACGCGATTTAATGTGCCGCAGTACTTGCTATTTGACTGACTAAACTATCTAATTGCGCCGCTTTCCTAACCACATATATAGAGACGTTTACATGAAATCAGTACTGTGTAGTTTGTTTGTTGTCAGTGTTATTAGCCTATCTGGATGTGCTGCACCGCAGAATAATTTCGCGTCTAAAGTGAAAGCCGAAGGTGAGCAACACCTCGACTTGTCTCAACAGTGGGAACAAGGACAAAAAGACCTCAGAAAAGGTAACAGTTTATTAATCGATGGGCGTGAGTTAATCGGTAAAGGTAAAAACCAAATTCGTGAAGGTGAAGCGTTAATAGCACAAGCCAAACAAGCTGCGCAGCAACAACGTCAACTATTTCAGTCGATGGCGAATACATTAAACGGCGCTCAAAATGGTGCCCGTGCAGTAGTGTTAGTCGACAGGTTAGATGATGTAGCCGATGCTTGGGAAGATGCTGAAGATAAGTATGCAGATGGTAAAGAGCTGATTGAAGACGGCAATACCAATGTTGCTGAAGGCGAGAGTTCAATTGAACAAGGCCAAAACATGGTGACGAGCGGCCGTAGTAGAATGCAACAAGCGGAATCTACCTACCAACAACGTACTGGTAAAGGTTTAGTCGAGCAAATGCATTTAGAAGAGCAACCTAGTAACTTCTAATCAATAGAACTGAGACTAATCAAATAAACCGATATTGTTAATTCAATATCGGTTTTATCGTTTCTA
Source organism: Shewanella sp. Arc9-LZ (assembly GCF_010092445.1). NCBI lineage: Bacteria > Pseudomonadati > Pseudomonadota > Gammaproteobacteria > Alteromonadales > Shewanellaceae > Shewanella > Shewanella sp. Arc9-LZ. Next base: position 1,108,208 of record NZ_CP048031.1, read on the forward strand.
GCGGATCTACTTTCAGCAAAAAGCGATTATATTATACGACAGCTCTATTCAAAATCGGCTTTGATTTCAAACACCATATCTTCGCCGGTCACTGGATGATTTAAGCCTAAATATTGGGCGTGTAAATGCAATCTGTTGGTCGCAACACCGTATAAATCATCACCTACTATTGGCATGTGCAATCCGTCATGATGAGCACAATGCATGCGTAACTGATGGGTTCGCCCCGTTTTAGGATACAAGTGAACTAAGGTTTGATGTTGTTGACGTTGATACACTTGCCAATGCGTTTCGGCATGCTTGCCATGTTCATAACACACTAGCTGCTTAGGACGGTCGTCTAAATCTACCCGCAATGGCAAACTAATATCACCCTCATCTTGGCTAGGCACCCCCTCAATTAACGCGATATAACGTTTGGTCACGCTGCGTTGAATAAACTGTTGTTGTAGGGCTTTGTTGGCTTCTTTGGTGAGAGCAATCACCATTAAGCCTGATGTCGACATGTCTAGGCGATGGACTATCAGCGGCCCCGTCGCATTGGGGAACAGCTGCTGCATACGGCTAAACACCGAGTCGGTGATATTTTTGCCAGGTACCGATAATAGTTCCGCAGGTTTATTAATAATTACCATCGCATCATCTTGATAAATAATATCAATGTGCTGATCTTTACCCGGATTAATCAACAGTGGATCGTTATCAACTTGCATGCCTTTTAGCATGTGGGTCAAAATAGGTCGGCATTTTCCGTGACAAGCGGGGTAGAAGTTTTTGTGCTGTTTTATCTCAGATTTAGGCGATGAACCCCACCAAAACTCTGCCATGGCAATCGGGGTCAATTGATGTGTAAACGCGTATTGTAATAACTTAGGTGCAGCACATTCACCCGCACCTGCAGGTGGCAAATGGTTAGGTGCGTCATTGAATATATCGTTTAAATCTCGCGCTTCACCCAAGACATTCAAAAACTGATATTGAGCAAAAAGTTTGTTTTGTAATCCATTTGAAAGTTGTTTGCGCTGACGTTTAAGCTGTTTGATTTGCTGCGCAAGTGCATCTAAGGCCAGTTTAGTGACTTCAATTTGAGTCTGCCACTGTTGCTTTAACGCGTTCAGCTGATGCTTTTGTTGCACACTTTGACGGCTTAACTCGATAGACAATGTTTTATGGCTATCGTCGTTAAGGCTTGCTTGCGCTAATGCATCATCTGCTTGCTCACGTTGCAGCTTACGCATTTTACGACCTTCAACTATTGCGTTACGTTGCTGCTCAAGTTCACTTTCCGCTTGGTGTTGTTGCGCAGTTAACGTCGCGGTTAATGTTGCCAGTACTGGATTGGCTTCTTGCTGACTAATCGACAGATTAATTTGGTTAATCTGTTTATTTTCATGACTGAAAAAACTGTCTTGGGTCAGCATATCAAACACCGGCGGCACAAACGGCGGCAAGATATTTTGGTCGGCTAACTTACCTGAAAATGCGGCTAAAAAACCAAGTTGCCCGTGCGTGTCTTTAACCACCAACACACCAAACATCTTACCAATCACCATGCCAAGGTCATGTTCGCTGTCTAAGCCAAAATTATGTCCCCAGGGATTCGTCTCAAGTAACACCTGCTGCAACTGCTGTGCTGCCAGTATCGTCAATGGATGAGGTTGATAATAAAACGGGAAGGTAAAAGATTCAGGTAACCCTTGTTCGGCAAGCGTGTTATTGAAAGCTATCGCATCATTAAAAGGAATAAAGCACGGGTCGTTAACAGACATCAAAAACACACTCACTACACTAAAGGGCGGCTATTTTACCCTTTCAAACTAGCAGATGCATTATTTACTGAGCTCGGTTGTTTTGGAATGTTAATCTAAACGTAGTTTGGCAAGGAAATCGTTAACCAACCCTTGAGTATGATCAAGCAACTGAGCATTACCAATGGCGCCATGCCCTGGCACAATAACCTCAGCGTCAGGATATGTCGCTTTAACCTTACTAATCGTTACTGGCCAATCGGTTAACGATGCCTCTGCAATGTAGCCCATACTCTTACTGTGAGCGCTTTTTACCAGGCAGCCGCCAAACAGTAATTGCGCCTTAGGGAGCCATACCACAATGTTATCTAGCGTATGGCCAGCGCCTAAATAGCGAGCTTCGAGTAAACCATTAGCTAGGATAAATGAGTCACCATCAAACGGCTGGTTTGCGAGAGTTTGATGTTGTGTGGTCAATATTTTCTGAGTCATTGCAGACACATGAGTGCTAACCCCAATACTGTTTAAATAACCTATCCCAGCCGTGCGGTCGGCATGAGAATGAGTCGAAATACTGGCTTTGAGTACAAACCCTTGCTGCTTTATCCACTCGACTAACGCAATAGTGTCTTTCTCGCTCCATGGAGTATCGATTAAATAAGCCTCTTTGCCTTCAACAACCACTAAGCCATTAGCATCGACCAAACCAAAGTTTTCAGTTTTGAAATATGACTGATATTCAAATAGTTGGATTTGTGTCGCTTGAGCTTGGTTAGCCGTAACCAAAGCATTGCTACTGAGCGGTGTAATAGTCAGTTGGCCTGATGACTCAGCGCTCATCGCAAGCGGTACACAGCAAATAAAACCAACTAGTAATATCAATATTCGTGAAAACATAATGGTACTCAATTAACGTTCAGTCAAAGTTCAGTCGAAAAGAATAGGCGTCAAAGTGTATCACTGAATTTGTGAGTAATGGATAACATAGAGGGAAGTCATGCCTGATGACATTGGTTGTTTGAAGCGGATAGTGTTGAACGAATCGATGGGCAATAGTCTTAAGCTATGAATTCTTAAGCTATCAATAATAGATGAAACCGTACTGGTTTCATCTATATTTGGACATAGTTATTGATAAGAGACGTTACTATAAATAACGACGATTATGCCTTTGGTCTGTGCAATACACAGACTTTGTTACCAGAAGGGTCGCGCAAGTAAGCTAGATATAATGGACCATTTGGACTGTCGCGAACACCAGGAGCATCTTCGCAAGCTTCGCCACCACTTGCCACACCAGCAGCATGCCAAGCATTGGCTTGCTCTGCGCTATCGGCATGAAAACCTATGGTGCTGCCATTACCATTACAAGCGGGTTCACCATTAAGTGGTTTAGTGAGGGCAAATACACCTGCGCTAGTAACATAAAAACAACGGCCTTTAGGATCAATCATCCCAGGTTTAATGCCTAGTGCGCCAAGTGTGGCGTCGTAAAAGGTTTTTGATTTGTCGATATCATTAGCACCAAGCATGATGTGGCTGAACATTGTGACTCTCCTTGTTGGGGTGAATAAACACCAATTTTATTTATCTATTTTACTTATTTGTTAACTTATTCGTTTTTACTATTAACTACCTGATTAAACAGGGCGTGTACATTAATATTGGCGTTAAGTTTAGCGGCTAATAAATACATGCCTGCTAACTTGCGATGTATGAAAATAGCATCGGTTGGTGGTGTGTGCCATTCATTTTGTTGAGTGCTCATGGCTTTACCTGCCTGAGTGATCCTTTTAGCCAAATTACTTGCACCAAAATCATACGTTCCTTGAGTACGTAATGGCTCACAAGCTTGGTAAAAAATATCAATAATCAGTTGTTTTTGTTGTGGGTCGATGGCGTCTTGAAAAAAGCCGATCTGTTGTGCCGCTTGTATCATTTGTTGTTTATCATCGGCAATCGCACCTTGCATCAATTGCATATAACCTTGCGATAATGTGTCGCTAATGGTGCGAGTGGCGCCAAAGTCGAGTAATACAATTTTCTGGCTGTCGGCTTGATACTGGAAATTGGCAAAATTAGGATCGCTTTGCACCAGTTGAAAACAAAACAGCTCTTTAAAACACAGCTCCATCAAGGCACTTGCAACCTTGTCACGAATGTCTTGCGGATACTGTTCGACCGATTCAATTGCGGAGCCTTCAACATATTGCATACACAAAATGCTGTCGTTGCTCAATTTCGGATACACCTTAGGCACGACGAAGTGAGGACTGTCGCCTAACTGTTGCTGATAGAGTGCGATTTGCTGTGCTTCAAAGTGATAGTCTGCTTCGTTATGTAACTGCGCTTTAGCTTCGGCCAATAAAGTATCGAGTTTTACGTTAGCGGGGATTAACCGCGAGACTTTTAATAGGCTGGCAACGTTATCTATGTCGCTGTCGATGCTGTCGCGGATCCCTGGATATTGAATCTTTATCGCCAGCTTTTCGCCAGTATCCAAATAGGCTAAATGTACTTGGCCGATAGATGCTGCGGCAAACGGGCGCAGTTCAAATTGGGCAAAAGGTGCTAGCCAGTCATGGCCCCAGTGCTGAACTAATAATTGAGTTAATTGTTTGTGCGGCATGGCTTTAGCGTCAGAACGCAGCTTCGCCAATATTTCAGCCAATTCAGGAGGCACTAAGTCACCGGCATCCATTGACAACATTTGGCCCACTTTCATGGCAGCGCCGCGCAGTTGCGACAGCTTATCTGCCACATGACCAATGTTTTTAGGGGTCATCATCAGTTGTTGCATTGACGGCGATTTACCCTGGCTAAGCTGCTTTGCCCCTTCTAACAGCACATTACCCGCAAGGCGAGAAGCCAGTCCGCCCATTTTTGATAATCGGGACAATCGACTGGTTGGCACTTTAGCTTCATTATTTTTCATCAGATCTCACTTGTGTCGCATGAACTCGTAGCGAATATAAATAATTGTACGCTGAAGTTGATTATTTCGTTCAATATGAGCCAATAGCGTGGTCAAAATTTACTATTTTCTATGTTACTCTGATTTTAGAGGCATTTAAGCCATTCTTTGGGTGAGCAAAACAATAATAAGGACCCTAGTTTGAGTATTATTGAACAATATTTAAGTCAAGCTGAAGCGCTGTTTCAGTCTAAAAACTATTCATCGGCCAGAATGTACGCACGAAAAGTGGTTAAGCGTGATGATAAACACCTTGGGGCATTGAGCTTATTAGGTCAGATTCATTTACAGCAACAACAATATAATGAGGCCGAAAACTATTTTGTCAGTGCAGCAACTATTGATCCCCATGCGGTTTCAGTGTTGACTGGCTTATTGGCTATTGCTGAAGTGAAACAAGACTTTTTCTTGGCGAAAACGTATTTATTACAATTAATTAATACCCAAAGTAACCTAGGGAAAAATCAATACAAACTCGGATTAGTCGCCACTAAAGTCGGTGATATGGCCTTAGCTGAACAATGTTTTGAATGGTGTGTAGCAAATGATTTTTCTGAACCCGCTGTGCAGCTTAATTTAGGTCATATATATAAAGCCAAAGGCGACACGTTACGAGCGGCAGATTTTTATCAGCAATATATTCAATTAAGCCCAAAGCAAGTGGGTGTAGGCTATTGGAGTTTGGCAGATTTAAAGCAGTATCGATTCAGCACGGCTGATGTAACCTTATTGCAAGGTTTTGCAACCGATGAGTCGTTAAGCAAACAAAATCAGGCATTGGTGTATTTTGCTTTGTGTAAAGCTTACGAGCAAACACAGCAAATCGATAAAGCCTGTGAGTCGATGTTATTAGCCAATCAAATAATGGCGCAGCACAGACCGTTTAAACAAGCCCAGTTTGCCAATATTGTGTTGTCACTACTTGGGCATACACCATCGCCACATATTGATAGCTTGCCGACCGCGAGTCAAACACCAATTTTTATTGTTGGTATGCCTCGTTCTGGTACCACATTAGTAGAGCAGATTTTGGCTTGTCACAGCGACGTTGGTGCTACCGATGAGTTACCGTTTATGGAACGCTTTGCGCTGCAAATGGACATGTCGGGTGGCTATAATGCAAGACTAAGCCAGCTTTCTGCCAGTCATATCGATCAATTCCGCCAACGGTATTTAGCTGAAGTGAATCATTACTTTAGCGATGCACCAACCTATGTAATCGATAAAAACCCAAATAACTTTTTACACATAGGGCTAATTAAAACCTTATTTCCTCAAGCAAAAATCATTAATGTGGTACGTAATACCGTCGACAATGGCTTGAGTGTATTTAAGCAGTTTTTCAGTTTTGGCCATGACTATTCGTATTCGTTTACGGGTATTTCAAGTTACTGGCAACATTATTTAGACATCATGCAACATTGGGATAGGTTGTACCCTAATGAGATTTTACATGTTTGTTTTGAGCAATTAGTGCGTGAACCAGAGTCACAAATTCAACGCATATTAGATTACTGTGAGTTAACGACTCAAGCGCAATGTTTTACCTTTTATGAGTCTGACCGAGCCGTATTAACGCCTAGCGCTAGTCAAGTTAGGCAGCCTATGAATCCTAAGGCAATTGGTCAGGCAGACAAATATCAAGCTTTTATACCTGAGCAAATAGCCGAGTTGGATGCCATTGCGAAAAAAGCAGCACTGCAATTCTTTAGTTAAGCAGAACTTGGAATAAGAATTTGCTATAAGCCAAAACAACCTAGTTTGGCTGACTTTATAGAAATGGCGCCTCAGGGCGCCATTTTTGTATATATTCTCAGATAAACCTATGCAGGTATTCTTCTCACTAATTCACTTTACCGTGACAGGCTTTATAGCGCTCGCCACTGCCGCAGGGGCAAGGACTATTGCGAGATGGCGGTGCAGCAATAGTGCGGGCGTTATTTTTAGCTGCTGTTTTTGGTATTATTGTTGATGTTGATGTTGATGTTGATGTTGCTGATGCAGATTTTACGGATGCTAAATTTGCACTTTTTGGTGAGTTTTTTGGCGAAGTAATAACCTGTTTGCGTGTTGCTAATTGCTCACTAAGTTCAACATTCATACACGCCACGATAACCAATTGTTCGAACGCCTTTACCGCTGAACCAGAATGGGTCAGTTGCAGTGATTTAGCGCACTGTAGTGCTTTTATCATGGTTTGTTCACGTAGCGCATGATAATGTGGCCAACCTGCTTTAGTGCACTCATATTGCAGCCATAACATCCGCCAATCGGCCACAAACTCTGCGATGACTACTGAAAATGCATTCACTTCGGCAATCTGATTTACAGGGTTGTGTTTAACCTCAGCTAACAACTCATTAGTTAAGTATTCAACCTCAGCAACAGGCATGATCACTGGGGCATTAAATTGCTCGGTGATGAAGGTTGTAGATGAGCTTGGGTTAAAGCCGATTAACTGACTGTTTAATGCTGTTGATTGATCATCTGCGATTGAACGCGAGTGTTGAAACACCGTGCGCCAAAATTGACTAGAACCTGCTAAATCAACCACTAAATGAACTCGGTATTGGTCGCTGTTATTCTCCACTTTGTGAAACTTCCACGAGTCGAAAATCCAACACTCTCCGGCGCCCATATGCACTTGTTTGTCATGGCAAAAAAACTGTACTTGTTCGGTGGTAGTAATCGGAATATGCACTCGAACCCGTTTATACCAATGATAATTAATGTCTGAATGCAGTGGCACTTGTGCACCTGGCGCTAAGCGCATTAACCTTGATCGGCTGAGCACCTCACCAAATGAGGCGAGTATTTGCTTGATGTAAGGGCTTTTTGCTAACGCCGCAGTGGGCAACATTGGCCCTTTAAAATCATTATTAAATTCGCCATTGACTGATATTAACGGAATAGCCGAATTACCCTGAAAACCTTCATGATGAGTTACCCAATCTGCTTCGGTAAATTGTCCGATCTCTTTGGTTAATTGACCAACATCAAAGCGAAAAGGTAACTGATAAAACTCATGGGGTAACTTCATAATTGGGCTCTCTGTAATGCGGCGCTTAACGTTATGATTTTCTGAACCGGTATTTTTACCCGTTCTACTGACTATTTACAAATGACTTACTCAAATGACTAAATCAAACGGCTAACGCAACTGGCCATGGCATTGCTTAAATCGTTTGCCAGACCCACAAGGGCAGGGACTGTTACGAGATACATTTTGCTCGCTTGGCGTAGCGAGTTTTTCAGTTGGTTCGGGTGTCAGTGCTACAGGCTCTGCAATGTCGTGTTGCTGCCATTGAGTGTCATAGATTGGATGACCGCGCTGGCGTAAATGACGATTGATTTTGTTCAGTGTTGCAGCCGTACTCGGCCAAATTTTGGCGATGTCATGATAATTTTCGAGCCACTTATTGGCTTTAGGTGTCGAGATGGTGTAGCGAGAATGCGCTAATGGCTTACTGCATAATTGCGCTAAAGCAGGGTCAAAATCCGTACCGGTAAATTGGCATAGTTGCTTAACGGTTTTCGCAGGATCTGCAATTAATTGATCATAAGACACCATGCACCAGCGATTACTGTCGATCTTTTGCAATGAATCCATAATCGCTTCATTAGCAGATTGCCATTGAAACGCGGCAATAGCCTGTAATGGCTGGCGATTAAGTTGCTGCCATTTTTCTGGTAGCAGTAGCGACCAATTACGCTTATCCCATCCCGGTAGATTTGGGTAAGTGACAAACTTATTCGACCGCCACGCTTGCATAATACTGCTGATGTTTTCTTTAGGCTCCCTCACTAAATAGATAAATAAAGCGTCGGGAAACAGCGCATTAAAAAAGTCGACCCGCAAACTGTTTTTTGGGGTTTTTTCTAAAAAGCGGATATTAGTCGTATCAATACTATCGGGTTTATTACCCTGATTATCTTGCAGCGCATCGCTAAAACGTAGCAGTAATTGCTGGTGTAATTCGTCATCGATATCTTGTTCCGTTAACGCATTAGAACTAAATTGACGATAGGCGATATTCAGCTTGGGTATGGTTTCAATTAGCGCATGACTTTCGCCGCCAATGGTCCATATAGACTGGCTTTTTGATAGAACTTCGAACAACAAAGTGCTGCCTGAACGAGGCGCGGATAAAATAATAATGGGCCGATCAAATTGATGCATAGCGGTATGATGTTATTGTTATATTTTTTAACATCATACCCACACCGATATCATATGGCTACTTTATCAATTTCAGTAGAGCCTTAAAGCGGTCACCTTGGGCAACATGTTGTAGCTCAAACAGTAGTGATTCAACATTGGTGAGATTGGCACCATCATTAAGCATCATTTGCACCCCAAGTACTTTATTGTCTGTACCCCTTGATGCAACAGCATCGGCAACAAGATGCACTTGATAGTCGTTGGCCAGTAAATCTTTGCACGTTTGGTAAACGCAAACATGGGTTTCGATACCCGCAAGAATGACATTATTGCGGTTTAATGCTTTAAGTTGTTGTTTTGCTTCTTCACAATGCCAGCCACTAAAGTGCTCTTTAGCGATAGGTTTAGTTGTTTGCGATAATATTTGTGCGAGTTCGTCGCTGGTATGGCCTAATTTATTGGGTAATTGTTCTAACCAAATAATCGGAATATCAAATAGTTGTGCACCTTGAATTAATACTGCAAGTTTTTGGTGTAGTTGAGCTGATTGCTGCATAACCTGGGCTAGCTTGCCTTGTACGTCTACAATCATTAATACACTTTGTTCTGCTGTTATCATGGTCAGTTACTCGAATGATTAAGTGAGCTGTCGAGTATTGGTTATTTTTACCGTGGTGCAAATAAGCATTTAGTCTATTATGGCTATGATAATTTTTATGAATGTTCGCTCAGAGAATGTCAGGGATTGATATGAATAAACGTATTGTCATTTGTGCCGATGGAACCTGGAATCGGCCAGAAAAAGATCTTGAAAAAGATCACGCCACTAATGTACTTAAACTCGCCAGAGCCATCAAACCCATTACTGATGATGGTGTACCGCAACAGGTGTTTTACGATTGGGGAATTGGTTCGTACTATGACTCCATGATTGGTGGGGCAACTGGGCGCGGCTTACATAAAAACATTATGGATGCTTATCGCTACATAGTGCAAAACTACTCTCCTGGCGACGAGATATACCTGTTTGGTTTTAGCCGTGGTGCATACACAGTGCGTTGTTTGTGTGGCCTCATCAATAATTGCGGTATTGTCACTCGGCCAGATGCCAAGCTTATTCAGCAAGCGTTTGACCACTATAAAATGAAAACTCAACCTTTTTCACCAGATGGTGATCGCTCTGTGGCGTTTCGTCAGCAACATTCGCATCCTTCACGTGAAGTGGCTTTTGTTGGCGTGTGGGACACCGTAGGGGCGATGGGGATCCCGCTGTCTTTTTTAGGCATGTTTGAAGATAAAGATGAGTTTTATGACGCCAAGTTAGGCCGAAATGTCAAAGTGGCTCGCCATGCACTCGCGTTAGATGAGCATCGCAGCGATTTTGAACCAACCATTTGGGCACCTCGTACCAGCATAGACATACAGCAGGTTTGGTTTATTGGCGCCCACAGTAATATTGGTGGTAGCGTTGCCCCCAATGATGACGGTAGCACCTTGTCTGATATAGCGTTGCAGTGGATGATAAGCCAAGCGCGAGCAGTTAACTTAACGGTCGAGTTACATTTAGCCGATGCTTTATTGCCTAATCCTATGGCGGATATTCAAGATTCATATCGCAGCTTTTATCGGGTTAAAAAACGCTTTATACGCGAGCTTGACCCCGAGCAAGCGACGATATTATTGCATCAGTCGGTTAAAACGCGCTGGCTGAATGACAGTAATTATCGACCGAAAAATTTGGTAAATTACATTGATAACCATGGTTGGCCCGATAAACTGGTGCAATAATCTGTGTTAACACCATCATTAAATAACGAGTGCTAGCAATCACTAATAGCAACCACTAATAGCAACCATTAGTACTACTAATAGTCACAACTAATAGTCACAACTAATAGTCACCACTAATAGTCACCACTAATAGTCACCACTAATAGTCACCACTATTACTATTCATTACTAAAAACATTTCGATTAAGGACAGTATTTTGCTACGTGTATTTTTATCGCTCATCACAGTGATTGGGCTCTCGTCTATATCACTCATTTTACCCGCGGCTGAATCGACGGCTTCAGATGATTTACAAGATAAGCCGCCGGCAAAACGGATTATTGCTTTATCGCCTCATGGAGTTGAAATGCTGTTTGCTATTGGTGCCGGCGACTCAATTGTTGCCACCACCGATTATGCCGATTTCCCTGCAGCAGCTAAGAATATTCCGAGTATTGGTGGTTATTACGGTATTCAAATCGAGCGAGTGATTGAACTGAATCCCGATTTGGTGCTGGTGTGGCAAAGCGGTAATAAAATGGAAGACATTAATCAGTTACGTGATTTAGGTTTTACCGTTGTGAATAGTGATCCTAAAAGCTTAGCTGATGTTGCGACGGATATTGAACTGCTGGGTAAACTCACCGGACATTCGGTTAAAGCCAAGCAAGTGGCCGATGACTATCGTCAGCAATTGGCTGATATTACGTTGCAAAACCAAACGAAGCCTGCGGTAAAAGTGTTTTATCAATTATGGTCAACACCGTTGATGACAGTTGCTAAGGGCAGTTGGATCCAAAACCTTATTGAAGTGTGCCATGGTGAAAATGTGTTTTATGATGCAGCAAGTGAGTATCCACAAATTAGCATCGAAAATGTGTTACTAACTGGCGCACAAGTGATTTTACAAAGCCAAGATGAAGGCAATATTTTAGGTATTAATTGGTCTGACTGGCCTGAGCTACCCGCGGTAAAAAACCAGCATATATATCAGTTTGATGCCGATTTACTGCATCGGGCAACCCCAAGGGCAATTCAAGGCGTTAATGCGGTTTGTGAGGCGTTGGATAAAGTAAGAAAGTAAGACTTTATTTCGTCGTGCAGCATAATCGATTTCTTATTTCGTCGTGGCGGTATATTCGATTACTTATTCCGTCATCCCGGTAATGATTGTGAGCCGGGATCCAGCTTTTTTGTTCAAACTTCGTTTTAATTAACATCGCAAGGTTCCACCCTGCACGGGCCAAATACTTTGTCATTCCGGTAATGCTTTTGAGCCGGAATCCAGGTGTTTGCTTGTTGCTTTTATGGCCTGCGGCCACTAACGTCGTGGCGCTTCACCCACACCGGATTTTTCAAACTTCGTTTGAATTAACATCGCAAGGTTCCACCCTGCACGGGCCAAATAATATGTAATTATGGCCTGTGGCCACTAACGTCGTGGCGCTTCACCCACACCAGACCAAGAGGAAACCAACGGCTGTTCCCTCTTGGAACTCCCAGCCGCCCCGCAACATTTTCAAACAGCGAAAAGGTCGCCATGGGGATAGATCCAGCTTTTGACTTCGTTTGAAATCTTCTTCGGCCTTATTCGAAAATGCTAACGCTTCCGATGGTACATCCTGTACCGCGAAAGCTAAGCTCACATCCATGTGAGCATCACGCTATTTTCTTCAACGGCCTCAAGTTCAGAGTTGAATCTGTCCTTTTTAAAGACAAGAGAACTAACTCGTTTTTGACCCAAAGTGATTTAGAATTATAACGTGCCTCATACAAATAGTCATGACAAAAGCAAAGCCATTGGCTTTTTTATGGATGCTTACACAGGTGCTTTATTTTGTACAACATATTGATTAATTAGTTTATATTGGTCTCGATACCATTCTGTTCTGTAGGGAATTTACAAATATGTCAATTGAATTAGTTAAAGAACAAATTCGAAGGTTCCTTTCCTCAGATACTCCTGAAGTGCTGGCTATTAAAGGTGATTGGGGGGTCGGTAAGACTTATAGCTGGGAGCGGTACATAGAAGAATTCAAACATGAATGCGTTTTGAAATCATACTCCTACGTTTCACTGTTTGGGATTAATTCTATTGCTGAGCTAAAACAAACTACGTTCCTAAACACGATTGATACCAAGCAAATTGGAGAATCGCCTAACATCAAAGGCTATTCAAAAAAAGTTGCTGATCTGATTAAGGATACAAAAATACCCTATGTGAGTAAGTATGTCGGAGGTATCGGTAGCCTTATTAATTCACTTTCTCAATTAGCAATGAACAAAACGATAGTCTGTTTTGATGACTTAGAGCGCCATAGTAACGGTATCAGTATCAAAGACTTTATGGGATTAGTTTCTTTCTTCAAGGAGCAAAAAGGGTGCAAGGTTGTCTTATTGCTTAATGAGCAAGCTGGGGACGCAACTTTCGAAGATTACAGGAAGTACAAAGAGAAAATAGTCGATAGACAACTCCACTTCGAACCTACCGCAGGACAGTGCTTTGACACTATGTTTGCTGAAGACTTCGAGTTCAGGCATTACGTTCGTGATTGCTGTGTTGGACTAGATATTAAAAATAAACGAGTAATCAGAAAGATAGTTGAGCACACGAAGGAATTCTTAGAGTTGGTCAACGGCTTCGATGAAAGCATCAAGAGGCAAGTGATTCACTCTACTATAGTGCTTAGTTGGTGTTACTACTGCCATGGTGCTGATGAAAAATGCATTCCAGAATTTGCGTTTGTAAACCAATCTGGGATTAGGAAGGAAAATGAACAGGTGGGATGGACGAAAGAAATAACCGTTCGTTGGAATATTACGTTAAATCGATATGGTTACGGATATACCGATGAGATAGATTTGGCTGTTGCTCGTGGTATTGAGCAGGGGTTTCTTGATAAAGAAAAGTTAATTCCTCTATGTATACATAAACAGAAAGAGTTTGAAATTCAAAATGCTAGTGCTAAATGGGATGAGGCTTGGAAGCTTTTCCATGGATCATTTAATAGTAACGAAAAAGATATTACTTTAGCATTTGAAGAGGGAATGCGAGATATAGCGTCTAGTACTTCTGCTTCTCAATATAGCTCTGGTTTGAAGGTGTTACGTACGATTGGAAAGGATGAAAAAGCGGATGAGTTGATTGAGTTTTTCATTGACTCGAAGCGTGGGAGTCCCGAAGATTTTGATGTAGATAGTGTTTTCTCATTTGAGATTAAAGACGAGCGGTTTATTGAAAGATTGCGTAAAGCTTACTTAGAGTTAAAGCCAGAGCCGACAGTGAAAGATATATTGGACTTGAGGAGTGGTTCAAATTCTTACAACTCGTCTGAAGCTGAAATATTAGCAAGGCTCAAGACAGAAGAGATTTATGATTTATTCATGAGCTTTGAAGGTGAAGAGCTAACGGATTATATTCGAGTCTTTATGCTACTTTCAGGGAGCAGCCAAGATTTGGCCACTAAGGTTAATGAAGCCCTTGATAAAATTGCAAGTATCAGTGAATTAAATAAAGACAGAATGTGTAAATTTCGAAACTAGTAAAGCATTAATGCTGGTCGCATGAGTATGCAACTTTTTCATATCCTAACTGATTCTCGAACTTCTAATTTAGCTAAGCCCATATCAAGATTTTGTTCATAAATGACTTAGAAGTCTTGTTTAAAAATGTACAAATTCAACTCTGAACTTGAGGCCGTTGAAGAAAATAGCGTGAGTCCAGACATGGATGTCTGGCTAGCTTTCGAGGGGAAGGGACGCCCCATCGGAAGCGTTAGCATTTTCACTCTTTATTGTAAAAAGGGCCGAGGCAGGATTCAAATACGGTTTAAAGCTGGCTCAATTTCCGTCGCAATTTTTTCGCTGCTGTTGTTTGGTTAAATAGCGAAAATGTTGCCGGAACGGCAGGGGTGATCCAAGAGGGGATTGCTGTTGATCCCCTTTTGGCCCGTGCAGGGTGGAACCTTGCGATCTTAAGCGTTAGTGGCCGCAGGCCATATCTTAAACCAACGTTTGTCTAAAAAACGAGTTAGCCTCAGCTTACAAATGTATAAATTCAACCTTGAACTTGGATCTGTTGAAGAAAATGCTTACAGCATCATGTTAAGTAAAAGTTACCTAAAATGTATATATGGTATCGACCAAGTCCAACAAGTGATTTATGCTTTGTAAACCGTGTTAAGCACAAATACTAAAACATTATTTTTTATGGATATTTGATAATGGATATGACTCAAAAAGAAGTTGCAGTTGTTAAAGCTGCCATTAAATCACGAAACAAAAGTAAACTGTTCCAGCCAGTGTTATTTGCGATATTAGTTGGCCTTTTAATCGCCATGTTGTTTGGCGTTTTACCTGAAGAACAGTTTGCCTATTTGGCTATTCCCTTAGTTATTTTAACGATATTGTTGCCACAACTTGGTGCTTCACCTAAATATAATGAACTAGTTGATATACTTGAAAAACAACTACCGCAACACGACACAGTGGAAAGTGTTTTGTCTCAAGAGTTAAATAAAATACAAGCCAGCCAAAAAGATCATTCATAGTCATTCATGGTTTAAATTTCTGCAAAACATAAGTTTTTGAAAATATTGCTGTTTAATTTACGTCATGATGAAAAGGAAACATCCCCCGGTTATCAACATCCTCGCTTTACTTAACTAGCTGAAATAGTTTTAATTTTTGTTTAAGTCTTACTACTAGATACACAAAAGGCTATATCGAAGAGAATTAAATTACTGGTGTAGATGAGTCAGCGAGTATCCAAAACAGGGATGTTTTGGTTAAGCCCACATGGATGTGCTCGCGGCGTCTCGCTTAATCATCTGCACATTTAGAATAACTAAGATACCCATTTTTATTTTGCTCTAACCAATTTTCGTACCTAAATTAGTTAGATGCCTAGGTTAGAAATGTGCAAATTCAACTCTGAACTTGAGGCCGTTGAAGAAAATGACGTGAGCTGGCCATGGACGGCCAGCTAGCTTTCGAGGGGAAGGGACGCCCCATCGGAAGCGTTAGCATTTTTGAATAAGGCCGAAGAACACACAGACGAAGTTAAAAGCTGGATTCAACCACGTCGCGAAATTATCGCTTTTCAGATAATTTTGATGTGGTGGCTGGGAGTTCCAAGAGGGAATAGCCGTTAATTTCCTCTTGGTCTGGTGTGGGTGAAGCGCCACGACGTTAGTGGCCGTAGGCCATAAGTACAAAGCATAAACAAACACCTGGATTCCGGCTCAAAATCATTGTCGGAATGACGTAGTATTTGGCCCGTGCAGGTGGAACCTTGCGATCTTAAGCGTTAGTGGCCGCAGGCCATAAAGTACAAAAGCACAAAAGTGCAAAGCAAAAATAACACCTGGATTCCGGCTCAAAAACATTGCCGGAATGACGCGGTATTTGGCCTGTGTAGGGCAATCTGACTATCTTATTCATTCGTGGCCGTAGGCCATAAGTACAAAGCAAACCATAAGTGTCCGCTCGGACACTTTCTCTATGACCGGACAGTTTTCACACCTGTCCGCGGACACTTTTAGGGTGTTCGGTTATCTTTATAAATCATTATCATTCTGAAAAATAACAATAAATAACTATTGGCATGGCTTGTGCTTTATCTTGGTATAAATGTGAAGAGGTGGGTGCGGTCAGCGCGTTACCTAAGGACCTGAGATGATTAAAGACACAAGTAGCCAAGATACTGTTATTGCGCCTAAGTTAGGCCGTAAATTGCGCTTACCCTTGATGATAGGTTGCGGTGCAATTTTGATGAGCGCGTTGGTGTGGGCGAGTTTAAGTCATGACAGTAATCAACGTTCGGTTGATGGTGCTGATTTACGTTTGGCAACCTTAACCCGTGGCACTTTGGTGCGTGATATTGCCACTACCGGTAAAATTGTGGCGGCCAATGCGCCCATTTTATATAGCACGGAAGAAGGTGTGGTGACGCTATTAAGTCAGCCTGGTGATGAAGTTGAGCTGGGGCAAGTGGTAGCCAAGATTGAAAGTCCGCGTTTACAAAGTGAATTGCAACAACAGCAGTCGATGCTTGAAGGCATGCAGGGCAGTTTAGAGCGCGCCAAGTTAGATGCCCGCCGTGAGCAATTGCGTGTTAGCCAGATTTTAGACATGGCGAAAGTGGATTTAGAAGCCGCAGATCGTGAAAGTCGTCGTGGCGATCAATTGATTGAGTCGAGTTTGATCAGCAAAATCGATTTTGAAAAAAGCAAAGATGATTTACACAAAGCCAAATTATTACATAAGCATGCCCAGCAAGAAGTCGAGCTTATGCGCGATACCCTCAGTTTTGAAATTAAAAACCGCACCCTTGAAGTACAACGCCAGGCTTTAGTCGTGAGAGAGTTAACTCGTCAAGCCAACGCCTTGAGTATTATCGC
Source organism: Shewanella sp. Arc9-LZ (assembly GCF_010092445.1). Classification (NCBI taxonomy): domain Bacteria; kingdom Pseudomonadati; phylum Pseudomonadota; class Gammaproteobacteria; order Alteromonadales; family Shewanellaceae; genus Shewanella; species Shewanella sp. Arc9-LZ. The sequence continues at coordinate 1,125,264 of NZ_CP048031.1, forward strand.
GCCGGTTAGCGGCATTATTGGTAACTGGCTGGTGGAACAAAAAGCCCGTATTGCCGCCAGCCAACCAATATTAACTGTGGTCGATTTAACTGCCTTTGAAGCTGAGTTAGCTGTGCCAGAGTCTTATGCCGATGAACTGGGTTTAGGGATGGATGTCGAGCTGAGTTTTGGTAACGTTAATGTGGTAGGCCAATTATCGTCAATTTCACCCGAAGTACGTAATCGTGAAGTGACCGCCCGAGTGCGTTTTGCTGACAGTAACACCTTATCGTTACGTCAAAATCAGCGTTTGTCTGCCCGAGTCTTACTGGAAAACAGGCCCAATGTATTGATAGTGAAACGCGGTGATTTTCTCAATATGGGCGGCGAAGTGGCGTATCAAGTGAGTGACGCTGTTGCTCATAAGAAAGTCGTTAAATTGGGCGCACGCAGTATGAGCCAGGTTGAAGTGCTTGAAGGCGGTGAAGCCGGTGATGTATGGGTGATATCCGGTACCGAAACCTTTAAAAATGATCCAACAATTCAAATCCGATAGCTAAGTTGATAATTAAGTCGATAGCTAAATCAATAACGAATCAAATAACCAAACACTCAACTGAGTAAGGACATTCTATGACTTTTATTCAACGTAGACAGCTTATCGCGCTACTGGCGTTATTTATTCTCGCAATAGCGGTGAGTTATCGCATTGATAATCATACAGATTGGTTATCGGTTAGTTTGCAATTAATTGACATGAGTAGCCAGGTTTCGAATCGATTAAGAGATATTAGTCCTACCGTTAGTTTGCATATTGATATTAGCGACATGGTCAAGATTAAGCTGCTGTTTTAGCCATGACTAATACTAACGGCACTGACGCCAATAGCATTAAAAACAAAAGTATTTAACAAAGCCGTATTCAGATTTGCAAGATTGACATTATCAGCCCTAGGCGCTGGGATGCGACAACCGAATTAACCAAGGAAGCCATTATGTTATCCATGAAAAATATCAGTAAAGTATTCAAAACTGACTTAGTTGAAACCCATGCGCTACGCGACTTTAACCTTGAAGTGAAAGAAGGTGAGTTTGTTGCGGTGACAGGCCCGTCTGGTTCAGGTAAAACCACCTTTTTGAATATTGCGGGTTTGCTCGAAGGCTTTACCTCTGGCGAGTTCAGCCTTGATGGCGTTAATGTGTCGAATTTAAGTGACAACAAAAGCGCTAAAGTCCGTAATGAAAAAATTGGCTTTATCTTTCAGGGGTTCAACCTTATTCCCGATCTTAATCTGGCCGAAAATGTTGAAGTGCCGCTGCGTTATCGCGGTATGAATGCCAGTGAGCGTAAGCGCCGAGTCGAGTCCGCATTAGAACAAGTCGGCTTAGGTGCGCGGATGAAACACTTACCGACGCAATTGTCTGGCGGACAACAACAACGTGTCGCTATTGCGCGTGCATTAGCAGGCGAACCACGGTTTTTATTAGCCGATGAACCAACCGGTAATTTAGACAGCTTAATGGCGCGCCAGGTGATGGAATTACTTGAAAATATCAATCAACAAGGCACCACTATTATTATGGTGACCCATGACTCAGAGCTTGCGCGTCGTGCCCAGCGCAATATTCAAATTGTTGATGGTCAAGTGTGTGATTTTTCGATGTACCAACCAGCTGCTACCGGCACTCGCTAAGGGGAACACTATGTTTTTTTACTATTGTGATTTAGCGTGGCGAAGTATCCGTAAAACACCGATGTTATCGATGTTGATGGTATTAGCGATTTCGATTGGTATCGGCATTACTATCACTACGCTCAATGTCTATAAAACTATGTCTTATAATCCGGCGGGCGATCGCAGTGAGGTGATTAATTCAGTGCAGTTGTGGAGCCAAGGCTTGGATACCTGGGATGAGTTTATTCCAAGCATCACCTATATGGATGCGATGAACTTGCGCAATAACAAAGAATTAAGCCTCAAAGCAGCGACTTATCGAACCGGCTTAGCATTACAATCTGACAATCCTAAAATTGAACCCGTGTTGAACAGCGTTCGGTTAACCGACAGAGACTTTTTTAGGATTTTTTCGGTACCCTTTATTTATGGCAGTTACTGGGATACCAGTGTTGATTTACGCCCAGCTTACCAAGTAGTGATTAGTCAAAAATTAAATTTACGCTTTTTTGAAGGTAAAAATAGCGTAGGCAAAACACTCTTTTTAGACCGTAAACCTTATCAAATTGTTGGGGTGATTGATGACTGGAATCCGCAACCTAAATACTACGATCCACTAAATGGTGCGTTTAATGATGCTGAAGAGATATTCATTCCGTTTTCGTTAACAGGCCAAGAAGAATTTGATGTATGGGGTAACACCAGCGGTTGGAAGTTCGAACCCATGATCACATACAGCGACCGCTTAGCGTCAGAAAAAGTATGGATTCAATTTTGGACTGAACTGAACACCGATGAGCAGAAACAAAGCTTTTTAGGCTGGTTAACGCGTTATGTTGAGCAGCAAAGAGCGCTCGGCCGCTTTACTGATACCGCTAAAATCCCTAGCGAGTCAGTGCAAATTAGCGACATCGCGAAATGGCTTGAAGATAACGATGTGGTGCCCAAAGATAACAAAATACTCGTCGGTTTAAGCTTGCTGTTTTTAAGCGTGTGCTTGGTGAATATTCTCGGGCTGTTGCTAACCAAGTTTTTAAAGCGTGCGCCAGAGGTGGGTGTTCGTCGTGCTATTGGTGCCAGTCGTGGACAGATTTTTAGTCAGTATATGGTCGAAGTGGGTATGATTGGTTTTATCGGTGGCGTAGTGGGTTTGTTATGGGCTTGGGGGTCGTTAACGGCGCTGCATAGCTATTTTTCAATGGACCAAAGTGTTACTGGGCTTGATGCCAGTATGTGGATTATCACGCCATTAATTGCTATCTCTACCGCGGTATTGGCTGGGGTTTACCCTGCTTGGGTGGTGTGCCGCACTAAACCCAGTGTGTATTTAAAAGCCCAATAACTCCAGTTAAGCTTAAGAAAGGACATCACCATGTTACATATCAAACCGATTTTATCCAGTTTAATGCGCAGTAAAAGTGCGCCGGTTTTATTGCTATTGCAGATTATTTTGTCGGTTGCGATAGTCGCCAATGCGAGCTTTATTATTAACGAACGTTTGTCGCTAATGCAGCGAGAATCTGGCTATGCCGAAGATCAGATCCTGACCTTTAACCTGTATAATTTCGATCCTGCTATCGACAACATGAAACAAAACCAAGTTGACCAACAAATTTTGCGTTCGCTGCCCAATGTAATTGATGCCAGTTACAGCAATATGTTGCCGTTAAGCGGCAGCGGATGGATGGATCGCTATGTTGACGGCCCAGATGCCGATACCGCTAAAAGCACCCCTGGGTTTGCCTTTTATTTGGGTAATGAGCACTTACTCAATGTGATGGGAGCGAAGTTAATTGCCGGGCGAAATTTTACCGCCGATGAAATTAATACCAGCTTAGATGACAGCGGCATGATGGCGTTAGTGTCGCAACCGTTAGCCAAAGCCTTTTGGGGCGATGAGTCACCTTTAGGTAAAACCATGTATCAAGGTGAGCAAGCCGTGACCATTATAGGCGTAGTGGATAAGCTGCAAGGTGCTTGGGTTGACCACGAAAACTTTGAATACAGCGTGATCCAGAATATCGATTTTGGTGGCAGTAGTAGTAATAAATCATACATGGTGCGGGCATTACCTGAACATATTCCAGCGTTAGAAGAAGCCATTAGTAAAGCCTTGTATGCAGAAAACCCAAACCGTGTAGTGGAAAACTTCCAAACACTCACCACGATTAAAAATTTAACTTACAGTAACCACCGTTTAATGGCGACAGTGTTAAGTATTATGGTGGTGTTATTGTTATTAATTACAGCGTTGGGATTAACCGGTATGGTGATGTTTAATATTCAACGCCGCACCAAACAAATAGGCACTCGCCGCGCGCTGGGTGCACGTAAACGTGACATTATTGAATACTTTATGGTGGAAAATTACCTAATTTGTATTGTCGGTGGGGTCATCGGTGGCATGCTATCGTTGGTACTTGGGCAGCAATTAATGTCACTGTATAGCTTACCTATGGTACCGGTGATTTATCCGATTATCTCTGTTATTGGTTTGCTGGTTGTAACTACGCTAGCGGTAATAGTGCCCGCAGCTAAGGCGGCTAATATTTCACCCGCCATGGCAACGCGCAGTGTGTAGACCGCATACCATTAGAGGCTCAGCTTGGTACTCAGCTTGGTACTCAGCTTGGTACTCAGCTTGAGACTCTATGCGAGACAGTCATTGCTAATGTATTGAATTTTGCCCTAGCGTGCTAGGCTTATAAACGTGACTAATAAATACAGATATTTGGATATAACTCAATGAGAACAACATCATCGTAATGGATAATATTTTAATTGTTGATGACAATCACGCCATTTGCCAAGCGCTTGCGTTAATGATTGAACTGCATGGCTATCAGGCAATTTTTTGTCATTCACCAGAAGCGGCTATTGAGATTGTGACTAATAAAGAGATCAGCTTAGTCATTCAAGACATGAACTTTAGCCGTGATACCACCTCGGGTGAAGAAGGCAAGCAACTGTTTTACGCATTGCGTCAGTTACAGCCTAATTTACCGATTATTTTAATGACTGCGTGGACCCAATTAGAAACCGCTGTCGAGTTGGTTAAAGCGGGGGCAGCTGATTACATGGGGAAACCGTGGGATGACGCTAAGCTGCTTAATAGTATTAGCAACCTATTATCAATTTATCGACTGTCTCAGCAAAATAGCCAATTAACCCGGATAGACAGTGAACGCATGTCGGCCATTAATGGCGCCGATTTATGTGGCTTAATTTTTGGTAGTGGTGCCATGCAGCGCTGTGTTGATTTGGCATTGCAAGTTGCGCGATCCGATGTGTCGGTGATGATCACTGGCCCCAATGGTGCGGGCAAAGACAAAATAGCCGATATTTTACAGGCCAACTCGCCATTAAAAGATAAACCGTTTATTAAGGTCAATATTGGTGCTTTACCAATGGATTTATTAGAGGCCGAATTGTTTGGCGCCGAAGCGGGTGCTTTTACGGGCGCCAATAAAACCCGTATGGGCCGTTTTGAAGCTGCCGATGGTGGCACATTATTTTTAGATGAAATTGGTAATTTGCCATTATCTGGCCAAGTGAAACTATTGCGCGTGTTGCAAACCGGTGAGTTTGAACGTTTAGGCAGTCATCAAACCCGTAAAGTGAATGTGCGAGTGATTAGCGCAACCAACGCGGATTTAGCCGACGACATTGCTCATGGGCGTTTTCGTGAAGATTTATTTTATCGTTTAAATGTCATTGAGCTAGCCATATCACCATTGAATCAACGCCAGGATGATATTTTACCGTTAGTGAAACACTTTATTGGTGCTCATTATAGCCTTGATAAGTCGACCCAGCAGGCGTTAATTAATCACAGTTGGTCGGGTAATGTGCGTGAATTAGAAAATGCCTGCAAAAGGGCGGCGCTGTTAGCTAAGTCACCACAATTAACGATTGATGACTTTGGCTTGATGGCGATAGCTAATGGCGGTGCAGCTACCCAGCATGCGCTTGTTGTTGAACATCATCTTGGCCAACAAGATCAGGGCATTGATGACACACAGTCGATTTGCGAACCCGATAAGCAACAGCTAGAAGACGCTTTAGCGCAATATAATGGCGTCATTGCCAGAGTAGCAAAATCGTTTGGCTTGAGTAGACAAGCCCTTTATCGCCGTATGGAGAAATATGGCCTTAGGGTGACTAGATAATGATGTTATCACTGCGCACTAAATTGCTGATCAGTAACATGTTGAGCTGCCTTTTGGGAGCGATGTCAGGCGCTTTAGTGTGGCTTACATTGGGTGATGACACCTTATGGTTGGCTATTATTGTGATGCTGGCGGTGTGTTATTTTTGCAGTATGTGGCTAACAAGACGATTAAGTGAAAGTCTGCAAGCATTGGAAATCGGTCTACTTAACTTTAAAGATAATGATTTTAGTGTGTCGCTGCATCCCTACGGCGAACCACAATTAGATGCGCTAGTGAGCTTATATAACCAAGCATCGGCAAAATTGCGTAGTGAGCGACAGTTTATTTATCAGCGCGAGTTAATGCTCGATAAAGTGATTCAGAACTCACCTAATGTCATGCTATTAATCGATAATTCCCAGCGAGTCATTTACGCCAATGGCGCAGCAAGACATTTGTTTAATCAGGGTGTCAAAGTAGAAGGCATGTTGTTACCTGATCTTGTGGTGATGTTACCCGACACGCTTAAAGCGGCGTTAAGCAGTGAGCAAGAAGGACTGTTTTCGATGGGCGGTAGCGGGGCCGATGGTGTTGATAGTCATTCTAATACTGATGCTGACAGTAGCGACGTTGAAACCTGGCATATCTCTCGTGGCCGCTTCACTCAAAACAATCAGCAGCACCATTTAATTTTGCTTAAACAGCTCACCAAAGAACTTAACCGCCAAGAAGTGGCTGTGTGGAAAAAGGTGATTCGAATTATTAGCCACGAGCTTAATAACTCGGTCGCGCCCATTGCTTCTATGGTCAACTCCGGTAAGTTTTTAACCCAGCATTTAGACGACAGCAAGTTGCAATTAATTTTTGATACCATCGAAAATCGCACCACACACCTGAGCCAATTTATTTCCCATTATGCTCAGTTTGCTAAGTTACCACTGCCACAAAAAGCCTCAATTGATTGGGCTAAGATGACCCAGCAATTAGCGCAGCAATACCCATTTAAATTGTTGTCACCTTTACCGATTAAGCCGATAAAACTCGATGCAGTGCAATTAGAACAAGTCTTTATTAATCTGCTTAAAAACGCTCACGAGTCTGGCGCGGAGGCAGACACTGTGTCGATAACGTTTGAGGAAGTGACTCATCCAATTAACGGGTTATTAATCAAAGTAGATGACCAAGGTTGCGGGATGTCTAGCGAGGTATTGTCGCAAGCCTTGTTACCGTTTTACTCAACTAAACAATCTGGTACAGGGATTGGTTTGCCATTATGTCGCGAGATTATTGAAGCGCATGGTGGCCGTATTAGTATGCAAAACCGCCCAGAAGGCGGCTTAAGCGTCAAAGTATGGTTGCCTTCACAGGAGGGTTAATATGTGATTTTTAGCCCTAACTAAGGCTATTAATTGTGCGTTGATATCAGCGTTTAATAAATAATAATGTCTGATTATTGATAATAACGTTTGATCATTTCGATCAATGTTTTCCAAGTGAGTTGAAGCCGTAAAACGTTTTTGCCCCAAGGTTTGTTTAGAAATATGGCCTGCGGCCACTAACGTCGTGGCGCTTCACCCACACCAGACCAAGAGGAAACCAACGGCTGTTCCCTCTTGGAACTCCCAGCCGCCACATCAAAATTATCTGAAAAGCGATAATTTCGCGACGTGGATCAATCCAGCTTTTGACTGCATTTGATGTGGTCAAGTAAAACTGTACACAAACAGGGGGTGTTTTATGCAGCCATTTCGGCAGCCGCTGGCGTCATATAATTGTTATAACTATGACCACGTTTTGTATTGTAGTGATTTAGTATGTAATTCAACGCATCCAGCTTCGCTTCATCAAAATTGTTGTAACCATACTTCGGCATCCATTCTGTTTTAAAACTTCTAAAAAAACGTTCCATTACCGCGTTATCCCAGCAGTTTCCTCGTCGACTCATACTCTGCGTTATTTGATATTTCCACAGCATTTGTCGATATTGAAGACTACTGTAATGGCAACCCTGGTCAGAATGAAACATCAGGTTTTGGGGCCGTCCACGACTTTCAAATGCCATTCTTAATGCTGCACAAGTCAAATCGGTATTCGGGCTGTCAGAGCAAGCCCAACCCACCACTTTTCTCGCATACAAATCCATTACCACGGCTAAATAGAGCCATTTGGTTCCTGACCAAACATAGGTCACGTCACCACACCAAACCTGATTTATTGCTTCAACGTTAAACTGCCGCTTTAACAAATTAGGGGCTATTTTAGATTCATCATTTGCTATCTTGTAACGATGCTTTCTGGGTTGGTTACTGATTAGCCCTGCATCTCTCATTAAACTCGCGGCCTTATAACGGCCAACATTTTCACCCAGTTGATTAAGCTGGCCTGCTATCGTTCTTGCCCCTGCAGAGCCACGACTATCACGGTGGATTGCAATCGCTTGCTGGCGCAGTTTCTCACGTTCAGGCTTCACTAATCCACGATGTTTGAGATGATAATGGTAGCTGCTACGCGGTATTTTAAACAAATGACAAAGCTGTTTGACGATGTTCTGCTCTCTCGATAACAATTCAATTAATGCTATCGTTTGATGTTGTCTTGCATTAAGAGAGCGGTAGCCTTTTTTAAGATATCTTTCTCCCATTCAATTTTCTTAATTTGCGCTTCAAGCTCTTGAATTCGTTTTTGTTCGGGAGTGATGGCATTAGCTGATGGAGTAATACCTTCAAATTCTTGTCTTAGCTGGGTTACCCAACGTCTAATCGCTGTCGGGCCTACGCCGGTTGCATCACAAGCTTCTCGGATGGTGTAACCTTGTTTAATCACAAGGTTAGCGGTATCTATTCTAAATTCTGTTGAGTAAGTTGGTTGAGTCTTCATTACTTTTTACACCGTTTTATCTTAAGGGGATTTTACCTCAATCGGTGTACAGATTCATTAAGCCACAATAATTTGAAGCCTGCTTCGGCCTTATTCGAAAATGCTAACGCTTCAGATGGGGCGTCCCTTCCCCTCTAAAGCTAACCAGACATCCATGTCTGGGCTCACGTCATTTTCTTCAACGGCTTCAAGTTCAGAGTTGAATTTGGACCGTTGCAAGCAATATACGTAACTCATTTATGCCCCATTATGTTTTTAGATTATGGCCTGCGGCCACTAACGTCGTGGCGCTTCACCCACACCAGACCAAAAGGAAACCAACGGCTGTTCCCTCTTGGATCACCCAGCCGCCCCGCAACATTTTCAAACAGCGAAAAGGTCGCCATGGGGTTGATCCAGCTTTTGACTTTATTGTTATTCCGCCTCGGACTTATTCGAAAATGCTAACGCTTCCGATGGTACATCCTGTACCCCGAAAGCTAGCCTGACATCCATGTCAGGATTCACGCTATTTTCTTCAACGTCCTCAAGTTCAGAGTTGAATTTGTCCCTTTTAAAGTCAGTATATCTGACACGTTTATGTCGGATAGACGACACTTGTTACCAAGTGCCGCCCTCCTAAGAACCCAGCGTGCAACTTTCACTGCACTAGGCTCAAGCCTCCACAAAGGTATCGTTAGATACCCAGCAACTTATAAAGCAGTGAGAGCTGATTCATTCCAAGAGTTACGAGCTTGCCTTTTCGATTTTCTCCTAACCAAGTATTCTAGGTACTGAGGGTCGAATGGTATAGCCGCACTTCGGATTTTCACGTGTCTCTCAATAGGCACCTTGGCTATTTGGAATAGATTAAATTGGCAATCCATATCCTTGACCTTCTGCCAACCGTGAAATTGCCATTGGCCTTTTCGGTTGATGAAGTATTTAAGGGCTATCCAAGTCTTAGATTTTGTTGGATGGCGCCTTACTGCCCAGTGCCATAACGTATAGAATAGTTTGTGCCCAACATACCCGAATACTTGCTTAGCAACGCAATGACGATAATAATTCGCCCAACCCCTTAGTTTTGGATTTATCAGTTTGATAAGATCGTTAACAGGGATGGTTGCGTGCTTTTTGATGAGTTCGCGCAGGTTACTCAAGAACAACAAGGTATTGGACTTGCTCGGTTTGATGAGCAATTTTCCTTTGTACTTCCTATGATTGAACCCTAAGAAGTCAAAACCCTTGTTGATGTGGGTAATGTGCGTTTTCTCTTCGGAGAGTGTTAAGCCTCTTTCCGCCAAGAAGTCAGCGATCAACGGTTTGATATCGTTCTCGAGCACTTCCTTTGAAGCGCAGGTGACGACGAAATCGTCGGCGTATCCAATAAAGTTGGCTCTAGCACCCTTTTTGAGTGCTGTAGACTTTATGCGCTGTTCAAGTCCAGCAAGAGTCATTAGCATCAAGGTTGGGGATATAACCCCTCCTTGTGGCGTGCCCTCATCAGTACGATAAAACAACCCTTTATCCATAAAACCAGACTTTAACCATTGTTCCAACATTCGTTTATCTATGGCGATGTTATCAACAAGCCATTGATGCCCGATTTTGTCGAAGCAGGATTTGATATCTCCCTCAAGAACCCATTGCGCTGATCTCTTTAGAGCCAAGCATTTGAAGCACTGATCGACTGCGTCGGCAGTGCTACGATTTGGTCTAAATCCATAGCTGTTTGGGTCAGCAAGCGTCTCCGATATAGGCTCTAATGCAAGAAGGTGGAGCGCTTGTTGTGCTCTGTCTATCATGCATGGGATACCAAGAGGTCTAAGTTTGCCATTCTTTTTGGGGATATAGATACGCTTGAGTGGTTTGGCTTGATATGCCTTCCTGCTCAATTGATTTACTGCTTTCATGCGGCGTGCATCCGTGTTCCAGATGACACCATCTATTCCAGGCGTTCTACTGCCTTTGTTTTTTGATACTCGTTTAACAGCAAGAAGTTTTGCTGAACGCGAGTGAGTCAGTATCCATTGCAACGCTTTCGCCTTACCGTGTTTACCTTCTCGTGTTGCCTTTGCAATACGCATCTGAAGCTTTAATACATGCGGTTCAACGGATTTCCAGTCTATGGACTGCCATTGTTCGCCGTCAGGAGAGGCACTAATCTCTGTTGAAATCATCATTTGCGTTTCTCCTTGAATAAAGTTCTTCAAATTATCTTGCAACGGGAGACCAGTCGGAAGTGGGCTCACTTTCGTGACCAGACACAAGTCTGTATCTGCATCGTTACAATGCAGCCTTTGCTTTTTCCAACCTCCTATACCTGCACCGCTATCGGCCATATCGGCTTTCCCAAAGGGAGCAATACAGGCTTACCGTGTTCCGTATGTCGCGCAATGTCAGGGTAGATGCCCGCTATAGTGCGAAGAGTTATATTGACCACGAAAGAGCATGGGGCAATCTCTTTCCAACTCTCATTGCCTTTTGGCCACAGCGTATAAACCACTTCCGCTGTTTCATCGTATAACGCACCTTACGCGGATTTACATATGTTCATCATACTGACTACCTAGCACTCACCCAATTTGTGGTTATCAGGAGGATCGTTCTCTCACGATTCAGATCCCGATTGGTCTATAACCAATCTTCATTACATTGTCAGAGCCGCTACTTTATTCAGGCTCCTAGGTTCATCTGGTGATACAGATGGTTCACTCAAAAGCGGTGAACAGCGCTTCATACGACCTCACGTCGCACGCCCCGTTCCTTGTTAGAAAACATCCAATTTAAACTTTGCTTGAACTTAGTTATCGCTAATTTATGAAAGCACCATTTTGATATAAATTTATCTACGATTAACATCATAAAATCTTTGCGACAGCATACTGTGTTTTTACACAGTTATAATTCATTTGTGTTAGAACAACAGTGTTGTTTCTCGTTATGTAATTGCGAAAATTCTCGGTTTCACCTAAAAGACAATGCTATCCAATTGAATTAGCTTATTTTTGTTAATATATCTGCTCTACATAACGAGTTTGTATTATTCTCGATTATCTAAATTCTCGCTTTTGCCTAGACTAAAAGGTTATTGATTTGGGTTATTTAAGCTGATAAGTTACTAAAATTATTAATAATTAAAGCAGTATGGATGTTGAGTTTTGGTGAGCTTCTCAGGATGTTTATCGGAATTCTCGCTAATACGCTGTTATGCAAAGTGGGTAAATGACCAAATTTTGGATTAATCATAAAATCGATATTGTCATTTTAGCTGTAATACTTTTAAGTATATCGGTTTGGATTTTTCATGTCTGGTCAGATGAAAATATCGAAGAAATAGATTTAAGTAATAGCGCTATCTCATGTGAACTAAATGGAAAGTTTAGTACCTATTCAGTTCGATTTTCAAAAAATGGCACAGACTATTTCATGACTAAAAAATACAATTTTTGCGAATTGTACAGAGATGAAATACGTGGTAAATCAATAAAGGGGGAGTACCTTAAAGGTAATAACCTGTTGAAAAAGATTGAGGTCGATGGTGCTAGCTATCATGAGCAGTTAGCACTTAGTGCTTACTTTTCTGGCCTACTATTAGCACCGCTCTGCTGGGTATTTATTCGAACCCCCATAAAGTGGGTTGCACTTAAAATGCATAACAAGACTCTAAATTAAGATTTACCATGTCTGTCATGCTATTTGCTGAGCAAATCGCCCGCCAGCACATGGTTCACTTATTAGAGGGGGCGTTATGTTTACAATGAATACTATTGAATGTTCCGAACATTGTGCTTCTCCAAATAATTGGCCTTTTCCATTTCCAGCCAATACAGGTGCCGTCACAACTAAATTTGTTATGAATGGTGAACAACCAATCGTCGAGGTGTTACATTGGGATGATGGTGGTTGGCAATTTATGTGTAATACAACTGACGACGCCGATGATGGATTGGTTGTTTGCATGGGGTGTTTATATAAAAAGTTTCCTTGGATTTCTAAATTTAAAGACCTTAAGCCTAACCATTCAGCTTATTTGGAAAATAGTAACTGGCAAATAGAAGAGTTAGAGTAAACATAACAAGCCCATGAATTCGTTCGCAGGCTCACTGGGACGCCTTCTCGCTGGCTGGCGTCACTGCGTTCCTAAGTTTAGCCAGCGTTCAGTCGCCCCTTATGGGAGCGTTACCCATAGAAATTTTAACCTGAAACTCACGAATTAGAATTAATGTTCTAACTCGGAAATGTCCAGAAATAAGTTATCTCTTATACTTATATAACTTTGACACAGAAAATGTGAAACTCGGCATGTCAATGAGGTCTTGAACGCTAAATATTTGTTTGGCTTTTTAAAGCCCGCAGGTTACGTAAATACTTTAAAGGCAAGCCATGAGTGTTTGCGAGACGACCGTCCGCCCCATGGACGGGGCGGTAGAGCTATAGGGATATACTTGCGCGTGTCGGTGAGTAAATGCCATGGTTAACCTGTATGGCAGAGTTTCAGCTTTACTCAATATCAGTCCTGATAAATGAGTTAACTCTTGTTCTTATAACGCTTTTGACATCATCATCTAACTACTCACAACTGCTCGAATTAAGCCGCGTTGAAACCAGGTTTGCATGGTTTGCAGTACCATCATTGGCGCAGATTGCTCGTCGTGCCATTGCAACATTTGTTCGCACTGGTCGGCAAAGTTGTTGCCCTGAATAAACCCAAGTAACAACGCATGTTGCTCTGTCGATAACGACACAAACTCGGTTAAGCGAGACTCTCCCCGCCATAATAACCACGCTCTAGGCGACTCATAGTCTGGCGTCGGTGGTGCGGTATCTATTTTCAAGGCTTGCCAAGCTTCGACTGCATTACTGTTACAAGTGAATATTTGTACACTGGGATGAAAGCGTAAACAGCAATCGGGCCACAATTCTGGTGATATGGCCTGTAAGTCACTAAAGCTTGCACGGGCGCAGTCTGCAGCATCAAATGCATTGAGTAACCGGCGCTCGAATCGGGCTAAATCGGCGATAATCGGATGCTGTTTAAAAAATGCATCTTGCTGTAAAAACTCCGGTAAACCATCACAAAACTGGCGCAATGACTTATTACTTGATGGATATTGACGAGTATAGTCGGCTGCCATTTTATCGAATAAATCGTCACCCAAATACAAACCTAGCAGCTGGTGGTCGGTTTCAATGGTTTCTTTTAATCGAATTCGGTAAGCATTTGCATAAATTTGTAGGCGATCATCGGCGCTGATCCCCGCTTGTTCAGACACGTTTGCTTTCATCACCGACTGAACCTGTCCGTGCTGTGTATCCGAACCATCAGACAGTAAATATTGCATAAATTGTTGTTGAATTTCAGCTAAACGACTCATGTTTATGCCCTGACTTTTTGCGATGAAGCATGATTAGCGCTGATGAATTTGCTGACGTCATCAAGTGAACGAGTGCCAAACTGTGAGCGTGCTAGGGCAGGGTCGTCGGGCAAGGTTAACTGAGCAATGTTTTTCGCTTCGAGTAATTCTTGGTATAACGCTGGGAACTCGGGAATATTAGCGTCGCGCTCAATCATGGTGCTAACCGCGCCAAAGCGCTCTAGTGCCGCTTGGTATAAGGTCCACACTGACGGCGGAATATCGTGGTCGTGGGTATCAATGACATAATCACCAAAATCGCTGTGGCCAGCTAAGTGAAACTGTTGTACCCGGCGTGGGTCGATTTTTTTAAGGTAATCGAGTGGATTAAAATGATGATTACGGGCGCTGACATAAATATTATTGATGTCGAGTAATATTAAGCAATCTGCGGCTTCTGCTACTTGGCTTAAAAAATCCCATTCATCCATGGTCGAGTCTTGGTATGACAAATAGCTCGATACGTTTTCCAGTAAAATTCGACGACCGAGTACGTCTTGTACTTGCCGAACTCGCTGCGCGACATGATTAACGGTTTCTTCGGTATAAGGCAATGGTAGTAAGTCATGGCTATTGACGCCGTGAATTGAGGTCCAGCAAATATGATCAGATATCCATTTAGGTTGAATGTCGTTACTGAGCTTTTTAAGGGCTTTTAAGTAATCCATGTCTAAAGGATCGGTACTGCCTATCGACATCGATACGCCATGCATCACTACAGGATATTGTTCGGCAATGGCTTCTAAATAATATCGGGGTTTACCACCAGCGACTAAGTAGTTTTCAGATAGCACTTCAAACCAGTCAATATCTGGCTGGTGTTGCAAAATGTATTCAAAATGGTCGGTTCGTAAGCCCAAGCCAAATCCGAGAAAGTCTTCTGTAATGCGCGTATCTGGCATGGTGAATCCTATTTTAATGCAAATGTTCTAGCTTGATTTAGGCAAAACTTGCGTTAATCATTGAGATAGTAAGCTGATGACCCTGTCACAATAGTAGGTGACAGCGTCATCAAACGAAGCTTAATTAGCTTGTTTTACCGCCAATATCAGCACAAGATTTTGCTGTAGTGCTAACAAAACCAGTGCCTTTACAACTTGCCATACCGCCACAAGCGTTATCAGCACCTTTACAATCGTTATGGCCTTTACAGACGTTAACACCGTAACAATGCACTAGGTCTGCTTTAGTGACTTTACCAACCCAATCATCTTTTTGCGTGCCGCCTACATCAGCACAGGCTTTTGAAGGCATGCCAACAAAACCAGTGCCTTTACAACTTGCTTGACCGCCACAGGCATTGTCGGCTGTTTTACAATCGTTATGGCCTTTGCAGGTGTTAACGCCGTAACAATGGACTAAATCTGTTTCGCCTGCTGCCAAAGGTGCCGTGCTTGTTTCAGCGGCCATAGCCTGACCTGATAAGCTTGCCATTGCGAGTGCTAATGCTGCGCCGGTTAAGCTGCTTTGTGCTTTCATATTCATGATGTATTCCTTGCATTTGTGGTTATTATGTTTACTGCTATTCATGTTTACCCATGACAAGATTGACTGGGTACAGCCATTATTCTTGTTAGGAGGTATTAGTAATGACCGTGGTGCTGCGAAAGATCTTTCAAGTTAAAGTGTAGACTAGTCACTAAAATGTTGTTGATGTGTTAACTTGTGATTGATTTATAAGGTGAAACAATAATTTACGATTTTGCAGATGAGTGCTTAAGCATTATATGAATTAGGTTGTTATTAAGGCCGGTAGATTATGTTATTTTGTTCTGATTACACTAGTGGTTAACACAACGCGTTCAATCGTAACGAATACAACGAATACAACTAAAACACAGCTATACATAATAAGAATATTAATAACTAAGGATAGATTATGCAGACGATACTGATATGTTTATTGATTGCCATGCTGTTGCCGTATGCGGCAAAAGTTCCATTAGCGATGGCAATGGCTAAATTAGGCCGATATGACAATGACCATCCAAGAGCCCAGCAAGCTCAATTAACCGGTTTTGGGGCGCGAGCATTAGCAGGGCATCAAAATGCATTTGAATCGCTAATCGTATTTGGGATTGCAGTATTAACAGCATTACTGACCAATAATGTTACCGATATTGTTGCGCTTTTAGCCATAGTACATGTGGTCGCACGGCTGGTTTACCATGCGCTGTATTTATTGAATTTTGGAACATTACGTTCATTGTCTTGGTTTGTTGCCATCGGTGCATCGATTGGAATATTTTGCCAAGCGTTTTAAGCTTATGTTACTCAAACAACGGTGACTCCCATAAAAAAACGCCTTAATGGCGTTTTTTTATGGGAGTCAGTTGATACTCGTCATCATGAGGGTAGTCTAGGCTTAGTATTGGTTTAGTATTGGCTTCGCATTGGGTTTAGTATTGGCTTAATCTAGACTCGCAACACGTTCGTAGCCCATTTCGGTTAATTGGTCGTTAACGCAATCAAGCAAAAATGCGCCGACTTCACTTTCTGGCAGTTGGTCTTCAAGTGCAATTTGCTGGCAGGCTTCTTTTAATGAAACTACATCGCTAACGGGTGCTTGGGGAAGTGCAGCAGCACTAAAACTCATCGCTGTACCGCTAATTAACATAGCAGCTAAAGTCGTAAGGGCTAAACGTGAATGTTGCATGGTTGTTCCTTCTTGGGAGAACTTTGTTATTTTGACAAATACTACTGCAGCTTAGTTCCGTTAGATATAGCGATTAACGCGCTTTTTATGATTTTATATACAAAAAGTAAGGTATTGAATATGGTTTCGTTGCTCACTCAAGTAAAAAGTTGTCAACTTTGCGTATCAAGCCTGGTAGATGGTGTACGCCCAGTAGTGCAAATTGATCCGCAAGCAAAAGTGTTGATCATCGGTCAGGCCCCTGGACGTAAAGTACATTTGTCGGGTATTCCATTTGATGACGCCAGTGGCGACCGATTGCGTCTGTGGTTAGGGGTAACGAGAGACGTTTTTTACGATGCCAAACAGATTGCTATTATGCCGATGGGCTTTTGTTATCCGGGCAGTTATGCCGGTTCTGGTAAAGGAAAGTCTGGCGACTTACCTCCTCGGCCAGAATGCGCGCCTAAATGGCATGGTTTATTGCTGCAGCAGTTAGTTAACGTCAAGTTGGTCTTGCTGGTGGGGCAATATGCACAACAGTATTATTTAACCGATAAGCCGAAAACATTAACCGAAACAGTGCAGCAATGGCGCAGGTTTGGGCCTCGTTATATCCCAATCCCACACCCCAGTCCGCGCAATAATATTTGGCTTAGTCGTAATCCATGGTTTGAAGATGAGTTACTTAGCGACATTCGTCCACGCATTGCGAATGCGTTAGCCTAAACGTGGTGTTTTTTGATCTACTGTATTTATCTACTGTCTTGAACTACTATATTTAAATACTGTCTTGAATTAGTACTCAGTTATTTTTAAGTTATTGTTTTTGATTAATAAAGTCGATAGCGCTTTTATCTAAGCAGCGTTTAGACAAATAAGTCGTGGTTTTTTGCAGTTTAATTAACAAGCCCGCATCGGTTTCAGTAATTCGATAAATATCAGTCCACAAAATCTGTTGATTAACATGCAGCGACTGACTACTGATACCATTATCATCTATTGTAAGATTGACATGCTCACCTGCCGCTTTACTCATCATTTGACGCCATAACCACCAGGTTTTATTAAAACGAATACTCAAAAACTCTACCACGGCTAAGCCAATAAAAAAGTAACCTAAATAGTAGGTTTCTTTGGTGCTCATTGATGTTGGGCTTAGAGTGTCGAGCATTAAAATAGCCAAACCAACCAGTGCAAAAATGGCGGTTTTAATAAAACGTTTTGGTGATGTGCTGGGATGAATTGATTGCAGATAGCATTCTTCAAAGTACGACTTGTCTAGTACATATTCAGCAGTATAACTAAAGGCTTGTGACATGATGACCTAATTTACGGCAGTTGATGGGCATGATTATCGCATAGTCATCAGTTTGCTCAAAGCCTGCTTAGTGGTGAAATAAAAGCGCCATGGTGATTCATTCACACATGGCTCATTTGTATCAACAACACTGACTGATTAAGGTCGTTATTCGTCTGTGGTGATAGCTTGCATTAATGTTGCCGACAATTGCTGCTGTTGTTCAGGGGTTAACTGCTGATCGTCTTTATTGGATAATAAAAATACATTGTCTGCGCGTTCGCCGACCGTACTGATGGTGGCCGAATGAATATTCAAATCCAATTCCCTGAATGCACTGGCAATTTGTTCCATAAACTCACTGGTGTCTAATGCTGATACATTGACTAAGCTACGGGTCGATTTACGTGAATGCAAAAATTCGATATTGGGCTGATTATCGAAACTCTGATGTCGCCTCGACTGGCGTTTTTTCGGTAAATTAATACCTTTATCCAGCACCTGATGTAACTTGTTGATGACTTGTTCACGACGCTGTGCACTGGTAATTGGCTTTTCATCAAAATCGAGTACTTTAAATGACTCAACCACATAACCGTCTTTAGTTCGGGCTATTTGTGCCTGTTTCACCGAAATACGTAATGTCGCTAATGTATTGAATAATTTTACAAACAATCCGTGTCTGTCTTTGGTGTAAACAAACACGTCACTGCAACCTTTTACCACGACATCGTCGAGTAAAATTAGCGTGTTGTATTGATTGTCTGTTACAGGCGTAAGATCGTGGTTAATCATCGCTTGGGTGTATCTGGCGATATCATCCGCTTCGGCATTACTGAAAAAGGCGATAGGTAAACGACGCCATAATTTTTTGATATCGTCACTGCGATCGTCATCTGTGGCTAATAAATTCAGTGCTTCTTGCTTGTGTTCCCGTACCAAAGTACGCAGTTGCAGAATATTTTCAAAACCATTGCGCAGTGCTTTACGAGTAACAAAATACAAATCTTTTAATAGTGACGCTTTCCAGTCATTCCACAGATCATCATTGGTTGCCTGAATGTCGGCAATGGTCAGGCAGTACAGGGCGTCTAAACGGGTTAAGGTACCTACTTTTTTGGCAAAAGCATTCACGACATCAGGATCATAAATATCCATGCGTTGTGAGGTAATAGACATTAACAAATGATTTTCTACTAGCCAGCAAATCAGTTTCTCTTGTGACACTTTTAAGCCATGAAACTTAGCAAATAAATTGGCATCAACAGCACCGAGTTTACTATGGTCACCGCCACGGCCTTTGGCTAAATCATGAAACAATGCAGCAAATAACAGCGTCGACTTATTAGACATTTTTTGATAAATATCAGCGGCTAATGCCAGATCTTTATCCAACGTTTTGATGTCGTTTCCGTAGAGATATATATTTTTAAGCACCTTGTGGGTGTGCTCATCGACTGTATAGGCATGGAATAAGTCAAACTGCATCTGGCCAACAACTTCACGCCATTGCGGTAAATAAGAGGCTAAAATACCGTGTTGATGCATCAAGGTGATGGCGAGTCCCATGCCTTGAGGGTGAACAAATATCGCTTTAAATTGCTCTCGACAACGCTGAAAATCTTGTAAATCACCCATTAAACGACGTCTTACTTGGCGTAAAGATCGTAAGGTTTCTGCGGTAATACCGATTATTTTGTCGTGATGAATCGCGATAAACTCAAATAACGCCATAATTTGGGTGCGATCGATAAATACGGTTTCGTCGCGAACGTGAATGTACTTATCAACAATTTCAAAATTATCGTTAATCGCGATTATTTGTGGATTGAGCTCTGGAATAATTTCTCGTTGGAAATACGCCATTAAAATTTTGTTTAACTCGCTGATGCGCTTCATGGCGCGAAATAATTGGCGCATCATTTTTTCAATAGCAATATTGCCGCTTTCACCGATGGGCATACCATCACCAAAACCCATTAATTTAGCCACTTCAGCTTGGTATTGCAGTAATAAACGATTTTCAGAACGTTGGGCTGCTTGATGTAAGGCAAAGCGCACTCTAAATAAAAAGTGTTGGCACTCCATTAATTCAGCATATTCGTCATTAGTTAAAAAACCAAAGCGACGTAGTGATTGCATATTGGCAACGCCGAAATGTTTGCGAGCAACCCAGGTAAGGGTTTGAATATCACGCATACCACCTGGGCTGGTTTTAAGATTGGGTTCAATACTGTATGAGGTGCCTTGTGCTTTGGCATGGCGTTCTTGTTGTTCGCTGAGTTTGGCATTAAAAAACGCTTGGCTTTGCCATAAATCCTGGCCGTACAGTGCATTCAACACTTGCTGTTGGTGCTGACTATTACCGAATAAATGACGAATTTCCAGTAAACTGGTTGCAATGGTTACGTCATCCTTACACGCTTGGAATGTGTCAGTTAAACTGCGTACAGCGTGACCTAAATCGAGATTAAGATCCCAAAGTTGAGTCAGAAATTGGCTTACAGAAGCAGCTTCCGTAGGCGTTAATGGACCATCGTGAATAACGCAGATGTCGATATCAGAGAAAGGATGTAAGGTTTGCCGGCCGTAACCCCCAACTGCATTGAGCGAGATACGCGCGGGATCTAATTCGAAGGGTTGCCAAAGTTGGCATAATAGCGCATCGAAAAAATGTGATCGCTTATTCAAGGTGTCATTAATTGCACTTTGAAAAATGTTATCTTGTAAATATTGATCCAGTGACTTAATCGCCTGTTTTAATTCAGCGCTGGTCATATCTGGGCGCAAATCTGTACTAGCAGGTTGCGAAAGCATGTTACTCCTTAATGTTTTTGCCTTTTAACAGAATAAGGTATTCTTAAACAAATTGGTATCATTCTATATTGGTGAAGTTTTATGGTGTCTAAACGAGGTCGACTGGACCAATTTATTGCTGGTACGTTACAAATCCCCAAAAAAGCGGTTCGGCTATTGTTAGTCACCAATAAAGTGCTTGTTGATGGCCAGTTTGCTAAGTCACCAGACTTACAAATTGATGAGTTTACTCATATTGAATGTAATGGTGTGGTGCTGCGTCAATATCAAAAACAGTACTATATGCTTAATAAACCTGATGGGGTAGTAAGTGCAACCATTGATGATAAACATGCAACAGCATTAGGATTAATGACCGGGGTTAACACTGAAATGTTGCATATTGCCGGTAGATTAGATTTACATTCTACCGGGTTATTATTATTAACCAACGACGCTAAATGGTCCGAAGCATTAATGTCGCCGCAGCATAAAGTCGACAAACAGTATCTGGTAACCTTAGCTAATCCGCTAGAACAAGGGTATGTAGAGGCATTCGCCAAAGGGATGTATTTTGAATTTGAAGACATCACCACATTACCGGCACAACTCACGGTATTATCAAGTCATCAAGCTCGGGTGGTGTTGCGTGAAGGTAAGTACCATCAAATTAAGCGAATGTTTGGTCGTTTTAGAAATCCGGTGGTGGCGCTGCATCGTGAATCTATTGGTGAAATCGTGCTTGATAGCCAGTTAGCGTTGGGTGAATTTCGTTCATTAACAAAAGCTGAAGTTGATAGCATTTTTCAGCACTAGATCAATTTTTTTTATTTGGATACATGTTAATTTAATCGCCTCATTACAGCAGATTAGGTGATATGTGGATATTCAAGCACTGAAAAAAGTCAGCGAATTAGATGTATTTAGTTTGTTGGTGTTTAAGCTCATTTACGAAACCGGCTTTGCTAATTTTGCAGCCAAAGAGCTTGCTGTATCCGCGCCAAAAATTAGTCGATGTTTAACATCATTAAGGGCTATTTTTAATGACGAATTATTTTTTCGTCGCCAACAAGGGCTAAAACCGACCCCATTAGCTGAACGTTTATATCAGCCTGTATGCCAATTGTGTGACATGGTGAGCCAAATTGAGCGAGTGGCAGACGACCGCTTAAATCACCATCAAACACCGATTTTACATATTGCAGTATCGCCGAGCATTATTACCAGTGTAGCCATTGCGTTAAGTAAGCTTCCGCGTGATGTTATCGGCAAAGTTAAACTTCACAGTTGGCAAGCTGACACGGAAGAGTTGATTTACAATGGCGAACTCGATTTTGGTATTGGCTTTGAAACTCAAGATGCTCATGGTTTAGAGGCTTATCCTATTGCCAATGTGACGTCTTTATGCGTTGTAGGTAATATTAACCATTCATTTTGGGGTAGTGTTGAGAACATCAAGTTAGAAGATATTATTCAACACCCTGTGGTGTATTTACGCTGTAAAGGCTTTAACAATCGTATTGATCCTTTAGAGTTATATTGTCAAACCCATGGTTTGCTACTAGAAGATATTGAGTGCGCAAGAAAACTCGAAGATTGGTATTGGCACATACTGACCATGGACAGCTTAGCCATTACGATTTGTAATGAAGGTTCGTTTGCGCAACAAATTCCTCAATTACGAGTAGAAAAACTTCCACATGATGAATTTAATAAGCTCAATAGCGTGATGGCTATGCCAAGTTATTGTTTAATTGAGCGAGCAGAACACTACCGCCGTTATTCGTCAAATGTTAAGGAAGTGATAATCAATATCATTAAGTCATTGCTAGTGTGAAGATTGGTAACATTTTTTGATGAGATTCAGAACACTTAAGTTTGTGGTCTGAATCTTTTTTATAGCCATTATTTATGTAAATCGCTGATTTTATGGTTTTTTATTGGTCACCCACTATTTTTTACATTATCAAAATACATTTAATACCTCTTTAGGGTTACTTAATCTGAAACTGACGGTTTCATTTTTGCGTATACCTAAAACTAAAACTATCGATTACTGTTAACGAATTTGTAACCAAACCTCACAGGTTTACCACTGCAGACGGGTGTTTTGTTCTATTTCCTTATATTTTAGATGCGTAAAACCTACAAATTTAAATCGGGGGATTTAAAATGAAGAAATATAATAGAACATTACTTGCTGCAGCGTTTATTGCAGCGTTAGGTGTGACCGGTTGTGGTTCTGACGGCAGTGATGGTGCTGACGGAGCTGCTGGTGCCGCGGGTACAGATGGAACACCTGGCACGCCTGGTACTCCAGCTGGTTCGGTTGTTACAACAGTTGAAAATGCCTATGACTTTACCTTAACACTGGCTCCTACGGATATCGTCGTAGTAGGTGCTGATCCATTTAACGTTAAATTTACTGTAACAGGTAAAGGAAGTGGCGGAGCGGACGTTCCATACACTGGGCTTGATAAAGTTGCGTTATACGTGACCAGTCAATCAGCTAATGCTAC
The DNA here is from genome assembly GCF_010092445.1 of Shewanella sp. Arc9-LZ. Lineage (NCBI taxonomy): Bacteria > Pseudomonadati > Pseudomonadota > Gammaproteobacteria > Alteromonadales > Shewanellaceae > Shewanella > Shewanella sp. Arc9-LZ. Next base: position 1,148,596 of record NZ_CP048031.1, read on the forward strand.
TGACACTGGCGCACCAATGTTGTGGACAAACCATGCACTTGCCAATGATTTTGGTAGCAGCATGTATTGTACCTTAACCGGTACTGCCGCAGCTCGAGGCGGCGCTGTAGTCGATGCTTGTACATTAGTTGAAGATGAAGCTAATCCTGGTACTTATACTGGTTCTTGGGCACATGATGGTAATGCGCCTGTGGTATTAGCAAGTGGTGATGCAAACGATTTAGTCCGTGTGTTTATTCGTGCCTATGACGTTACGATGGCTGATGGTACAGCAGTAAGTGATAAGATTTTATCAACTCCAGTAGATTTTATTCCTGCTACTGGCGAACTTGCTGTTTCTGCAAAAGATGCTGTGTCTAGTGCAGCATGTATTAGATGTCATAGCCCAATGGAAGGTTACGCTGATACTGATATGCGTATTGCCAACATTGGTGCTCATCATAATTACCAAAAAGTTGAAAATTGTGTAGCTTGTCATAATCCTGCTTATGCTGGTGGACAAGACGATCCTGAAGTTGGTTTTAACGTTAACTTCAATGCCATGATCCATACCATTCATGCTGGTCATCATATTGCTGACAAGTTGACTGGTGAAGCCAAAGAAATGTTTGGTGGAGTTGGATTTCCTGCTGAGTTAAATGAATGTACTGTTTGTCATGATAATGGCACACAGTGGAACGACAATGTCTATGCTGAAGCCTGTTTATCATGTCACGTTGATGTTGATTTAACGACGGGTGTTAACCATAGAGGTATCGTTCCTGCTAGTGACGCTGTTTGTTCTGGTTGTCATGGCGCAGGTAGTTTAAGCCCAATCGAAGCTCACAGTGTTGATCGCCGTGCCGCCTTTGAAAATGGTTTGGTACTAGAGGTTGCTTCTGCTGAAGTCGCGTCAGACGTATTAACTGTCATCATTGATGTTAAATTAAATGGTGTGGTTGCGGCTGATGGTACTGATTTAACTCAGTACTTAAACAAAGCTAAATCAGGTGATGATATTTTAATCGGTACACTTGATGGCAATGGCGATTATGTGCGTGGTTTAAGTATCAATACAGCTTCTAATCCAGAAATGTTTGTGGTTCAAAGTGGCAAGTTAACCTTAACTAAAGCACTTACACCTAATCAGTTAGACGGCCAAATACTTTCAGTTACTTCTGAAATGAACATGTGTGGTAATACAACGACCGATATGGTTGTTGTTAATACCAAACTAGCTGAAGGTGCAGGAACCGATACTGGTGCTTGTGATGTACCTGTTCCAGCTAACATCGTCACTAAGTACTTTATGTTTGATGCAGTTGCGGCTAAAGGCGTATTAACTGAGGACAATCTACGTTTTGTTAGTCCTGAGTTGACAGCCTATACCTCACCTACACAGGCTGGTAACGACCGTACAACAGCTGACGAAGCTAAATGTAATGCTTGTCATGACAACTTGTCTCACGTTAAATCACCTAACCATGGTGTGACTAACTTTACACAATGTGCTGATTGTCATAACAACAACTATGCAGGTTCTTACCATGCAGATGTTTACAAGCAAGCTGGTGTAGATGCTGATGGCGAACCTACGTTTGAAGTTGTTGAAGGGTTAACTTATAACAACCGTGATCTAGTGACCGTAGCACATCGCTTCCACAGTGGTTTGTTTGCAGGTAGCACAGGTGCTGGCATTTACTTAGGTACAGATGGTGAAACTTGGGTTAACTATCCTGCAACTAAAACAAATTGCCAAGCTTGTCATAAAGATGCGAATGCTGCAGGGGATGCTATGCCATTCTTCTCTGGCACTGGTACGTTAACATCTGGCAGAACTGCAATTGCAATCAGTGGTGGCGAATTTATTTCTCCTGTCGCTGAAGCATGTCGTAGTTGTCACGCTCACTCTGGTGCTGCTGCTCTAGCTCACTTCAAGAGTAATGGTGCGACAGTTGCTGGTGATAGCGTAATGTCTGCTGCCGGTGTACCAATTGAGTCTTGCGCAACTTGTCATGCTGAAGGTAAAACTTACGGTCTTGATAAAGTTCACTCTGGTGCAGCGCACTAAATATCTAGATAACTTCTTAATCATCACTTAAGAAAGTAAGTAAGAGGGAGGCAGCAATGCCTCCCTTTTTTTATTCATTTTATCCATCAGTGTATAAGCACTTAATGGCCAGCCGGTATTAATATTTCTTCTCAAGAAGATATCGTTCAGTATCATTTATTACCCAATCTAATCCGACTTAAACCAAACCAACCTAATCAAATCTGCTCAATCCAACCAATGCCAATAGCTTTAGTTATCGCTATTTAATCGACCATTGAAGAGGTTAATGACATTTCAACGTCAACTGAATCATCTAACCTAGTGGCGCTTTATCTAAACTGATAATGACTTAATGGGCCAGACAGTTCGGCATGTAAATCGTTGAGATTATTGACACATTACGTCTGTTATTTGATGTGCGTCATTTGATGTATATGGGCTACCAATTGGCAGTGGACTGTGTAGATAATAAATAGAGTAGGTAATAAATAGAGTAGGTAATAAATAGAGTAGGTAATAAATAGAGTAGGTAATAAATAGAGTAGGTAATAAATAGAGTAGGTAATAAACCATAGTCGGTAATAACAACGGAGTTAATGCGTTATAAGTTAATGGGAAGTAAGTTGACGAGAGGGACGTTAACGAGGGACTGTATTATTGCTTCATTAATAATCTATCAACCTATTTTGGGCGAGAAAAACAAAAGGGAAGCATTGCTGCTTCCCTTATATCAAATATGGAAAGTACTCTACAGTCAGCTCAACTAAGCCACTTGTTGGCGCTGCATCCTTAATAGCCATTTTCCGTAGATGAAAATACCTACTGCAGAAATAATCCCAATGGCGGCTATAATATACCAAGCCATGCCGATATTGTTGGCTTGATATAAAGCTTGGGTTAATGCCTGTGGGTCTTGACCTGTGGTACTGACTAAGCGACTAAATGCTTCACCTTGAGGGATGTTAGCAATATCGGTTAAGTTCATACCATGTTCAGATAGCGCTTCACGGGCGATGCGTTCTTTTGACGCGTACATGTCATAAAGCTTAGGGCCGAAATAACCTTCTAACGTCCAACCTATGCCTTGAGGAAGCATGACAAAGCCTAAATACATGGCTTTTTTACCTTCAGGTGCGATGTTACCCATAAACTCGTTTTTCTTTGGGCTGATCATCATTTCGCCGACAGAGAACATGGCAATAGCCAATACAATCATCCAAGCCGCATTAAATGCACCGACCAAGGCAATGGCTAAAATACTCAATAAGCAACCGACAAACATGGTGGTGGTAATGCGATATTTAGCCGTAAGCGCAGCAACAATAAAGCAAGTGGTCATGATCATCCCCGCGTTGAGGTTAAGCATACCCTCTGGCATCACTTTGGTGCCGTCATTATTCAACCCTAGCCAGAACTGCAATATGCCGCTGCTGGTGCCTTCTGGGCCAAATAAAGAGGTGACAATGACGCTGGTATCAACCCATTCCGCAATGTGAATAGGCAATACATCAAATAATGAGTTGTATAAAAACCAAAAACCGGCAAACACCAGCATGTAGTAAATCACCACAGGTTTCTTTAGTTCTCTTAAGGCATCCTTCCACAGTGCTTCTTGTGTGATTTCACCATTTTTCACTTGGCGTGCGCGCTCTAAGCGCTCAGCTTTGCCGGGCTCTTTGTAAGCCAATAAGAATAAAAAGTTAAACGAAATAATGGCTGCACAGGCGTAAAACACGTTATCCCAAGATAATTGACGCATATGTACCGCCACCAATGGACCTAAAAATCCACCGATGTTAACCACTTGGTAAAAAATGCCCCAAGCCATTGAAGTATTATTTCGGTTGGTTGACAGTACTAAAGTGCCTTGAATACCAGGTTTGAATACCCCTGTACCCATGGCTAGCAACATGGCGCCAGCGAGAAAACCCCAGAAGCTAGGGAAGAATGCCATGGTTAAATAGCCACAGATTTTGATGATGGTAGAAACGAAAATGGTTTCTTTGTAACCGACACGGTCAGAAATTCCGCCAGTTAGCACTGGTACGAAGGTTTGTAGCAACGCCCACACGGATATAATAATACCGTAATCGCTTAAATTAATGCCCAGTCCGCCTTGTGATACTGGCGCTTTAGCGTATAAGCCAGCACTGGCTTTGACACCATAATAGGCAATGCGTTCTATTAGCTCCATACCACCGACAAGCCAAAATATATAGCCTAAACTGGTGATCGCGGCCCACATGCCTAACTGTTTTACTTCACTCAAATCATTGTCTGAGTGCGAATTAGTGCTCATAAGTCACCCTTTTATTTTATGGTCTGTTTCATTTTTATAACAAAGGCTGACACTTTACCTAAGTTCGTGATTAATACCAAACCCTATCCATAAGTGATCCGCCAAGAGTGCCGCTCATTTGTGAATTTGTGATGTGGTTACATAGGTAAGCCTCGATTGTTAAGTGTATACAACGTTAACGTTAACAATCTAAAGGCAATAAAAAAGCGGATCGTAAGATCCGCTTCAATATTTAATCATTGGTCCGTTAGTGACCAACGAGCCTAACGTTGGTATTTTGGTTTAAGCACCGCAACACTTTTTGTACTTTTTACCACTGCCGCAAGGGCAAGCATCATTGCGGTTTGGCTTAGCTTCAGAAGTAACCGCTTTGGGTTTATTCAATAAACCAGTTAAATCAACAATGTTTTCAGGCTTATCTGCATCAATAGTGATATTAGCAAAGAGTTGCTGTTCAGCGACCATAGCAGCCACTTCATGTTGGCGAGCTTCGGTTTGAACTGACAATATTAACGGTAACGCTTCCGTGCCCAGTTTGGCGGCACGTTTGGTGTTATAACCACTTTCACCATAAGCTGGCTTAGGGGTTCTACGACCTTTAAAAAAGTATTTATCAGACATGGTTTTGACCCATTAGATAGAATGATGATATTGGCCGAAGCTTATACACCAAAAATGTAAGTTGAGATATCAAAGTTTCAATTTTGAACCAAATAAACCTAATATTATCGCCATGGGTCACATCAACGAATATAAAAAACCAGCGAGTTATTCGCTGGTTTTTTTGAAGAGTGCTTTGTTAAACAAAGTAAACCTTAAGACAACAACTTATGGTTGCCGTTAAATCTTAGCTAATTCGACTTTTTGTTCGTTTAACTTTTCAATGTCACGAGTTAAATCGGTCATTTTAGCGCGTTCTTTATCAATTACCGCAGCAGGGGCTTTAGCCACAAAACCTTGATTAGATAATTTACCTTCAATACGGGCAATCTCTTGAGCAAGCTTTTCTAACTGTTTATCGATACGGGCCATTTCTGCGCCTACATCGATCAAACCTGCCATTGGGATTAATAGCTCCATATTGCCAACTAACTGAGTGCTCGACATTGGCGCCGTTTCACCTTCAGATAAAATGGTCATCGTTTCGAGTTTAGCCAAACTTGCAAAGAATGTTTGGTTTGCTTCAAGACGAATACGATCTTCGTAGCTCACACCACGCAGTAACGCATTAAGCGGCTTTGATGGGGCAATATTAAGTTCAGCACGAATATTACGTACAGCCACAATCACTTGCTTAACCCATTCAAGATCGGCCATCGCGGTCGCATCAACTTGATCTGCTTGATAAGTTGGGAATGATGCTAGCATGATGGTATCGCCAGTTACGCCTGCTAACGGTTTGACACGTTGCCAAATCGTTTCAGTAATGTACGGCATAAATGGATGCATTAGACGCTGCATTTTTTCAAGCACATTGACTAAAGTGTGGCGAGTGCCGCGCATTTGCGCTTCAGTGCCATTTTGCATAACAGGCTTGGTTAATTCCAAATACCAGTCACAGAATTGATTCCAAGTGAACTCGTATAAGGTGTTAGCGGCTAAGTCGAAACGGAAAGCGGCCATGTGGTCTTCAACGGTTTTCACGGTTTGATTAAACAAACCAATGATCCAACGATCGGCTAACGACAATTCCATCTCACCCGGTTTGCCATCTACTAACAGTTGACCGCAATCTAAAGGCTCGCCCGCTTCATCGCTATCAGGATCCGTCTGCACTTCAGTGTTCATTAACACGTAACGTGACGCATTCCATAACTTGTTACAGAAACTGCGGTAACCATCAAGACGTTTCATGTCCCAGTTGATGTCGCGGCCAGTTGATGCCATTGCTGCTAAGGTAAAGCGCAGTGCATCAGTACCATGAGCTTCAATGCCGTCGGCAAATTCTTTACGGGTACTCTTTTCAATCTTCGCGGCAAGTTGCGGTTGCATCATGTTGCCAGTGCGCTTTTCAACTAAGGTTTCAAGCTCGATACCGTCAATCATGTCTAATGGATCAAGGACGTTACCTTTAGACTTTGACATTTTATTGCCGACTTCGTCACGGATAAGACCGGTAACGTAAACGGTTTTAAAAGGCACTTGTGGCTTGCCATCTTCATCTTTAATAAAGTGCATGGTCATCATGATCATGCGGGCAACCCAGAAGAAGATGATGTCAAAACCGGTAACCAACACGTCGGTTGGGTGGAAGGTTTTTAAATCTTCTAAATTGTCTGGCCAACCTAAGGTTGAGAATGTCCATAATGCTGAACTGAACCAGGTGTCTAATACGTCGTCGTCTTGACGTAATACCACAGAGTCAGCAAATTGATGTTTAGCGCGCACTTCTGCTTCGTTACGGCCAACGTAGACTTTACCGTTTTCGTCGTACCAAGCTGGAATACGGTGTCCCCACCATAACTGGCGTGAAATACACCAGTCTTTAATATCGCGCATCCATGAGAAGTACATGTTCTCGTATTGTTGCGGCACAAACTTAATTTCGCCAGTTTCTACTGCTTCAATGGCTGTTTTAGCCATTGACTGCACAGCCACGTACCATTGGTCGGTTAGTAATGGTTCAATCACCACACCAGAGCGATCGCCATAAGGTACTTTTAAGCCGTGCGGAGCGACCTTTTCAAGTAGACCTAAGCTGTCAAATTCAGCCACGATAGCATCACGGGCTTTAAAGCGATCGAGGCCAACATAACGCTCTGGCAAGGCCATCTCGACGCCTTTGTTTGGGGTGCCATCAGTATTAATCACTTCAACAAAACTGCGTACGGCGGCATCTAAGGTGAAGATGTTGTACATAGGCAGTTGATGACGTTTACCGACTTCATAGTCGTTAAAGTCATGGGCTGGAGTGATTTTTACACAACCGGTTCCAAATTCCATGTCGACATAATCGTCGGCAACAATCGGCACTAAACGGTTAACGATAGGCAATAGAATGAATTTACCAATTAATGACTGGTAACGTTCATCATCTGGATGTACGGCTACTGCGCTGTCACCCAACATGGTTTCTGGGCGCGTAGTGGCCACTTCTAGGTAATCTTTACCGTCGGCTGTTAATGCGCCTTGGGCCAAAGGATAGCGGAAGTGCCACATGTGGCCTTGCTTCTCTTTGTTTTCAACTTCTAAATCTGAAATGGCGGTGTGTAGCTTTGGATCCCAGTTAACTAGGCGCTTACCACGATAAATAAGTTCATCATCGTATAGACGAACAAACACTTCTTGAACCGCTTTTGATAAGCCTTCATCCATAGTGAAACGTTCGCGATCCCAATCAACCGATGCGCCCATACGGCGAAGCTGTTTGGTAATCGTGCCACCAGACTGTTCTTTCCAGTCCCACACTTTATCAATAAAGGCGTCACGGCCTAAATCATGGCGAGTTTTACCTTCTTCGGCTTCAAGCTTCCGCTCAACCAACATTTGAGTCGCAATACCCGCGTGGTCGGTGCCGACTTGCCATAAGGTATTTTTACCTTTCATGCGCTCAAAGCGGGTAAGGGTATCCATGATGGTGTCTTGGAAGGCATGACCCATGTGCAAGCTACCGGTTACATTCGGTGGCGGGATCATGATGCAGTAATTGCCTTTTGATTCATCACCATGCGGCTTGAAGTAACCTTGCTCTTCCCAGTTTTGGTAAAGGGCTTGTTCGATAGACTTTGGGTTGTATGTTTTTTCCATAGGAGCGTTATGTTCTCTATCTAAATTAAGTGTTTATTCAGCTAATGCTTGAGTGCTGGGCGTAATGCCTACATTCTGATATTGACGGTAGCGATTGCGAGCAATGCGCTTGAGTTCGTCATCATTAGCGACAAAATCGATAATATGGGGCAAGTTTACCGCAAAACTGGGCATTTGGTCTGCAAGATTAATCAGAACTTGGCGACTTTTATTTGGCCCTAAGGTATCAAAACCTATTTCCAAAGGTGCACCTGTTACTGGGCCTTCACCTTTTAAGTTGTGTGGTACAAAGGCGTTTGGCTCAAATTGCCACAGTAATTCGTCAATGGCATAAGCTTGCTGTTTGTCTTTGCAGTGAATGTAAACGGTTTTTTGTTGACGATATTGTTGTTCAGCTAACCTGCAAGCAGCTAAATAGAGCGCATCTAATGCACTCATTTGATTATGATTATCAGGCATAAGGTAAAACAAGGCTTGAGTCATGTGGTGATGCTTTTAACAGGTTAATAAGTTGGGCTCGAGTTTACACTAAAATCGTCTGCGGGTTAATGGCCTCGTGATGCGATATTCATATGATGTTGGAATAGATTAATATCCCTAGCGTCAGTTTTATACTACTAATTAATCCGAAATATATCGCGATCATAATGGATTTTCTGCGCCGTTCAGGCAGCAGTTCTATAATTGTAGGATGGCGGTCTGACTGCTGAGTTGGGGTTAAACTGGATCGCCACAATAAAAAACAAATGATGGTTAAGTTGTATGGCGTGTTGTTTATAAGGATTTGTTGCTTTCGCCATGGGCTTAACACTAGTAGTCGACTATAAACCTGTTGCTGATTTATGGATAAGCTAAAACGGGTGGTGACACGGTTGTAATAGACATCTATTTTCTGATTATCAATTAAATGTGTTTTGTGTTGTTTGAGTTCAAATCGCATTGGTTTGCCTTAACGGATTAACTCACATTTTACATGAGTAGGATTAGTCCCTTTGGTGCACTCTTTTAAAGCTCTGCGTTGTGCTTTTAACATTGAGTCATAACCATAACCGTATCCATATCTAACATTACCCATATCGTTAACCGATACAGCCAGTGCTTTATGGTTTTTAAAGCCTTCATACTTGATTAACACATCAATAAGTTTCTGATCATTTGTCACAAACTGACACGCTTTAGGTTGCGGCGTTTGTTCACAGGCTAATGGGTAATGGTCAAATACAGGGTAGGAAATATCGATACTGTCAAACCAAGAGGACCAAGTCGTTTCTTGAGTCTCAATGAGGATATCAGCTGGAATATGAATTTGCAGTTGTTGGTCGTCAGAATCTTGTTGTCCTAACCAGACTAAGTTGAGTTTATTATCGTTAGGATGGTCATTGGCAACGAACACGTCGCCAGCACAATTGTCACACAGTTGCTCGTCAGCTTTTATGATTGATATTTGAGTTGAGTAGCCAGAAGCGCCGCCGCAACTTCTTTCAAAGATAACAGCCTTGTACATTTTATCTAATGAAAGTGATTCGGTGTAAACATTATTACCGCACATGGAACTGAGTAGCCAGCCCAATAAAATAGCCATTAACCCAAAAAGCGCCAACGCGCTGACTATTGAAATGAGTATGACTTTCATCGCCTTCATCTGAACATTCCTTTCAGTGAGTTTTATTTCATTAAATTAGACATTTAAGCTATTTTGGGTTTTATATTAAATTTGTTACTTACATGTAACAAGTTAATCATTGTTTATTCTTAGTCAGTTTGGTTTAGAGAGGATCTTTTGGGGATATTGCATTAAGCATATTTAGCGGATAACGAAAATTCGATAGTAAAAATTATCTATTGCAGTTGTTATGTATTGGAAATTAATGATCCGTTATCGCTTAGCAATATCGGTATCAGTTGGAAAATAATCTTGATAAATGGTCTGGTACATACCTGATGATTTTAACTCATCAAATGCTTGCTGCCATAGTGCAATAACCTCATCAGAAGTGTCGTTTGAAAATGCGATATACAAGGTAGAGTCGTATAACTTAATCGGGGTACGTTCTATTGAGTTGATATCGATATCGGCTGCTTTTGCCAAAAATGGCATCACTAGTTCGCTCATTGGCGCAACATCAACTCGGCCATAACTGAGCATTTTGAGCGATTGTAATTGGGATTTATCAGTACTGAGGTTAGTGAATCCTTGGGAATCCAAATAGGTGTGATCAGCATTACCCAGTACTACACCAACATTTCGGACACGTTTTAAGTCTTCTAAATATGCTAATGAGAGTCCGGAATTACGTTTTTGGTAAAAATACACTCCGCTGCTAATAATGGGACCTACCCATTTCATGTTTACTTCTCTTTCTGGCCTTTTAGCAATGACAAACAACGCAGTGTTTGGTTGTGATTTCAATATCTGAAATGCTCTATTAAAGGGATACATTTCAATGTTGGCTGTGTGCTGGGTATGTTGCATCATCGCTTGAACAATATCGATAGAAAAACCGCTTAAAAGATCATTGTCAAGATAACTAAATGGGGGGTAAAGGATGGGTGATAAATCGAACTTGCGGATGGTCTTTTGCAAATAGATCGCCCGTTGGCGTGAGTGCAAAGCAAACGCTGAGGAAGATGATATAAAGCGTTAAAGGCAAGCGTTTCATTTATTGGTTTGCCAACGCTAATGACATTACCAAGCGGTTGTGTTGCGTCATTCAACCCATTCCTTATGATTGTTAATTTTATGATTAATTGGAACATTAAATTGTTCAATAAATAACCTAGCATATGATGAAGTTATAGACAAATTTATAACCTCATCATATAAGGCGTTATTTTATCGCCAGACCTCAGTTACTGGTCTTTTTTAGTTGAGGCTTGAGATAATCTTGCTGGATCAGGAAAGGTAAAATTCTGATGTATTTTTGCCCATGAATCATGGCTTTTAATTATGTGGCCAACGGCAACCAATACTGAACAGGCCAGAATTCCCCAACCAATAGCGTTATCACCCGCACTTGCCCAAATTGCCACCAGACTTGATGCCCCAAAAGAGATAGTAATCTGCAAAAAGTTTTGTAATCCTGCAGCTTTAGCCGCGTTATTGCTGAACTCTTGCAGAGCATTATTGACCACAATAGGATAAATTGCGCCATTGCTTCCTGCTAGCAAAGAGAATGCAATGAGCAGTGGCAATATTGTTTCTGTATCGAGGATCACACTGGAGGTGAAAATGGCCGCAACACACAAACCAAACAATATCAGTAAACAGTTTAGGCTGACTTTGGTGCCAAATTTGCGGATCAGTAATTTACTTGAGTAGCCACCGACAATAAACATGATGGTTTGGGGAATAAAACTTAAGCCAATTTCTGTCGCGGCGTAACCATACTGCTCCATCACTGCAGGCCACAACGTTAAGTAAGCAAAAAAAGCCCCAGAACACGCACCAAAAATTACTACATTACCTAGATATAGGGTATTGGCCAGTAGTTGCTTATAGCGGATATGAGTTTTGCTTTTGTGTACGCTAGCTTTTTCTTTTGGCACAAAAAAATACGTCATGGCAATGAGTAATACTGCAATGATACATAAGCTAATAAACACCGCACGCCAACCAAAACTATTCAGTATTAGTGCGCCAGCAATGGGCGCTAATGCTGGAGATAATGCAACTAAAGGCATGATATTAGAGAAAATATTTTGAGCTTTATCGGCTGGGTATTGTTCTATCACAATCGCTTGCCAAATAACGGCTGCACTGCAAGCGCCAATGGCTTGGAAGAAGCGGGCAATATTCATCATCAACATGCTGTCACTGAACGCAATGAGTGCACTTGCCAGCATAAACAGGCTTAGACCCGCAAACAGTGAATTCCGTTTACCTATTTTATGCACTAACGGCCCATACAATAACTGTCCGATAGCGAGGCCAGCCAAAAAGCTGGTTAACGAGATGGCCACTTCTGAGGTACTTGCATTAAAAGTCCCTTCAATAGATTTGAATGATGGCAGGTACATGTCGGTAGCTACAAAACCTAACATACTCAGTAAGGCTAAATAAAACAGAAACAAATAGAATGTTATATTTGTTTGTTTTGTGTTGATTAATATATTGTTATTGTTCAAATTAGGCATATCTATTTTCGTCAGTTCAATAAAGGCCGCTAGCTTAATGGTTTACTAAATTAGCTGGAAACGTTTATTTTTGACAGCTGCTATCAAAAGTATTGATACCAAGATGTAATTAAAGGATCCTAGGGGGTATGGCTTAAGTTCAATATGAAACCTCGAATGCGTTATTCATCTTGTGCTGTTACCGTACATTTTCTAACGAGTTAAATTGATATGCTTTCACAGCAAGTTTTTGAGCTAATAGACGTTGTCGCCCAAACGGGCAGTTTTACCGCAGCTGCGAAAAAATTGCACAAAGTACCGTCAGCGATAAGTTATTCAGTCAAACAAATTGAAACTGAACTGGGGGTCGAGTTATTTACTCGCCATCATCGCAGTGTCAGCTTAACCCCAGCAGGAAGGCATTTCGCTGTCAAAGCTCGTCAGTTTCTTAACGAAATGGAGTTAATGAAACGAGACACTCAACGAGTGGCTAATGGCTGGAAGCCTATGCTCTCTATTGCATTGGATAATATTGTGAGAACGGATAGCGTTCATGCGTTAATTGCAGATTTTTATAGACAGTTTCAAGATGTTGAGCTGATTATTCGGATTGAAGTATTTAATGGCGTATGGGAAGCGCTTGCCACAGGAAGAAGTGATATTGCCATTGGTGCGACAACCGCAAATCCAGTCGGTGGGGCATTTAAATTCACTAATATGGGCAATATTGATTGGCTGTTTGTGGTCAGCCCTGATCATCCATTGGCAAATATTATGGGTCCACTTCATGATGATGAGTTGCGTGTTTTTCCGTCTATTTGTCTTGAAGATACCTCTCGTGATATTCCTAAACGGATTACGTGGTTGTTAAACAGTCAACGACGCTTAGTGGTGCCCGACTGGCACAGTGCTATTAACTGTTTTGTCGAAGGTTTAGGGATAGGCTACATGCCGCAGCATTTGGCTGGACCGTTAATTGAGTCAGGTAAGTTAGTCTGTAAAACGCTCCATAGAGTTAAACAACCTAGCGCCTGCTGTTTGGCGTGGAATGATGAACAAATGTCACCCGCACTAGCTTGGGTATTGGATTATTTAGGCGATGAAGAGCAGTTACATCGTCAATGGTTAGCCTAGTACAGATGGTTTTGAGGGTTTACTTTACAGGTTAATGTATTGACGTCTTCGACAATAAAAAAAGGGTAAAGCCTTAGGCTTTACCCTTTAATATACGTTAAAGATAATACTTATTCGCTGATTTCAACACCAGCACGATTAATTAAGAACTGGCTTAAAATCGGTACCGGACGACCGGTAGAACCTTTGTTTGCACCACTGTTCCAAGCCGTACCTGCGACATCTAAATGTGCCCAGTTATACTTCTTAGTAAAACGAGACAAGAAACACGCTGCAGTAATCGAACCAGCCGGACGACCACCTAAGTTAGTCATGTCGGCAAATGGGCTGTCTAGCATGTCTTGGTATTCATCCCATAACGGCATGCGCCATGCGCGGTCACCACTTTGCTCACCAGCATTTAGCATTTCGTGTGCAAGCGGGTTATGCGAACTGAATAAACCAGAAGCATGCTTACCTAATGCAATAACACAAGCACCAGTTAAGGTAGCGGTATCAATCACTAATTCAGGGTCAAAGCGTTCAACGTAGGTTAATACATCACATAACACTAAACGACCTTCGGCATCGGTATTTAGCACTTCAACCGTTTGGCCTGACATAGTGGTTAAAATGTCGCCTGGACGATATGCGTTACCAGCAGGCATGTTTTCACAGCCAGCTAATATACCAATAACGTTGATAGGTAATTTCATTTCACACAATGCTTTCATGGTACCAATAACACCAGCAGCGCCACCCATGTCATATTTCATTTCATCCATGGCTTCGCCAGGTTTTAATGAAATCCCGCCAGAGTCAAAGGTTAACCCTTTACCGACAAGGACAATTGGCTTTTCAGTACTGTCAACGGCGCCCTGATATTCCATCACAGTCATAATAGATTCATTGGCACTAGCACGACCTACAGCAAGATAAGAGTTCATGCCCAATTTGGCCATTTGCTCTTCGCCAATAGTCGTAACGTTAAGGTTTTCGTACACTTCAGCCATTTGACGCGCTTGAGATGCCAAATACGCAGGGTTACAAATGTTAGGCGGCATGTTGGCCACGTCACGACATAAATGCATACCTGCAGATACGGCTGTTCCGTGTTCAATTGCGCGCTCACCAATGGTGAGTTCACGGCGTGTAGGCACGTTGAATACCATTTTACGTAATGGACGACGAGTTTCGCCTTTACGGGTTTTTAATGCATCAAATGAATACAGGCTATTTTGAGTGCTCTCAATGGCTTGGCGAACTTTCCAATAGGTGTCGCGGCCTTTGACATGCAGTTCAGTTAAGAAGCACACTGCTTCCATTGAACCGGTTTCATTTAGGGTACTGATGGTTTTTGTGATAATTTGTTTGTATTGGCGCTCGTCTAACTCACGCTCTTTGCCACAACCAACCAGTAAAACACGTTCGCTTAGTACGTTTGGTACATGATGCAATAGCAACATTTGTCCTGGTTTACCTTCTAGGTCACCACGACGAAGTAGGTTACTAATGTAACCTTCACTGATTTTATCCAATTGCTCTGCGATACCAGACAGACGGCGAGGTTCGTACACGCCGACAACGATACAGGCTGAACGTTGCTTTTCGGGGCTGCCGCTCTTTACGCTAAACTCCATGAGCACTCCTAGATTCTTAAAGACAAATTTTTATATTTATTAGATAATGTTTGCATTAGGCCATCTGGCATATAATCAACGAAAAGGTGATAACTGTTTGGGATTATTAACGAAAAAGAGGCGTAAATTGACAGCCAAAATAGATGTTAACCATGACCCCAAAGCACCTTCCGCGCTGGTCAGAAAACTAGCAAAACTGCTGAAAGTAGACAGTTTACATGAAAGTTGCTCTGATACCAGTAAAAAGATAAGTTTAGCCACCGGATCCTACTTGTGATTGTATTTAGATATCTTATTAGTGAAGTTTTAAAAGCACAATTTGCGGTACTTTTGGTGCTGCTAACTATTTTTATTAGTCAACAATTCGTGCGCGTGTTAGCCGATGCATCTGATGGCGAATTCCCCGCTTCTTTAGTGATGACATTATTAGGGTTAAACCTGCCTCAATTGACGGTATTAGTGTTACCGCTGAGTTTCTTTTTAGCAATATTGTTGGCTCATGGGCGAATGTATGCTGAAAATGAAATGGTGGTATTGCATGGCGTCGGTGTGAGTGAATGGTATGTCACTCGCGTAACGTTATTGCTTGCTTTTGCCAATTTATTATTCACGGCTTATTTGTCGGTTTATGTCGGACCGTGGGCAGAAGAACGTCAGAATCAGGTATTAGAGAAAGCGCAATCCGAAGCTGGATTAGCAGCCTTAACGCAAGGCCGTTTTCAAGCTAGCCCAAATGGTCGAGCCGTTTTGTTTGTTGAAAAAATAAATAAAGACAATACCTTAGATAAAGTCTTTGTAGCGCAACTCCCTGATCCGGAAGACGAAAATGGCCTTACAAATATTGTAGTTGCCAATAAAGGTCGTGTGATTGAAGATAATATTGGCAGTCAGCAGTTACAACTTGAAAAAGGCTTCCGTTATCAGGGCAGTCCTAAATCACTCGAACTGCAAGTGATTGAGTTTGGTGGTTATAAAATGGAGATTAAAGAACAGGAAGTGGATGAGCGGCGACGTAAATTATCTGCAATGCCAGTTGATCAATTATTGGATACTCCAGGACCTGAAGCTGCAGCTGAATTTCAATGGCGCTTAGCTATCCCTATCGCGATCCCATTATTGACCTTGATTGCGGTGCCGTTAGCGCGTGTTAATGTTCGCCAGGGTAAGTTTGCTAAAATGGGTCCCGCTATTTTGCTGTATTTAGGTTACTTTGGATTAATGATTGCAGGCCGAAAAGCCCTGCAAGATGAGGTGGTGCCGCAGTATTTAGGCATGTGGTGGATCCATGGCTTTGCGCTGTTATTAGGATTGTTGTTACTTATTAAAGAGCGCCCGACAGGGATGAAGTTCTTAGGCTTATTTAAACGTAAGCAGGTGACGGCATGAAAATATTAGACCTTTATATCGCACGTATGATCGTGAGTACATCAGGCTTGTGTTTACTTATTTTGACTGGGCTATCAGGCATCATTAAGTGGGTTGATCAATTACGTTTGGTCGGGCGCGGTGCTTATACCATGCTAGATGCCGGTATTTACGTGCTGTTTTTAGTGCCACGTGATATTGAAATGTTTTTCCCAATGGCGGTACTGCTTGGTGCGTTAATTGGTATGGGCATGCTGGCATCAAACTCTGAATTAGTGGTGATGCAAGTTTCTGGCATGTCACGTTTACAAATCACTCAATCTGCGATGAAAACGGCTATTCCGTTGATGATTATGGTCATGGCGCTGGGAGAGTGGGGCGCACCCATTGCGGAGAAAAGCGCAAAAGAGCTTCAAGCGACTAAAATATCCGGTGGCAGTTTGATTAAGTCTCATCGTGGTATTTGGGCAAAAGATGGTGATTTATTCGTTAATATTGGTGAGGTTCAAGACGTTAATACGCTCAGTAACATCAGTTTATATGAGTTTAACGATCAACAAGAATTAACCCGAGTGACCCATGCGAATACCGCGGTATTTATTGACGATGCTTGGCAGTTATCTGTGGTTGAAAATACCACGGTTAAAGATGATCGGGTTATTCGTGATCACCTTGATACCGATGTGTGGCAATCTTCGTTAACACCAGATAAGTTGAGTGTAGTGTCGGTTAAGCCTGAGGCATTATCCATTAGCGGCTTAATTGACTACCTCGATTATTTGAAGGTTAACCAACAAGATCCTAGTCGTTATGAACTGGCTTTATGGCGCAAGGTTATGCAGCCGGTAACGGTAGCTGTGATGATGCTGGTGGCATTATCGTTTGTGTTTGGACCGTTACGCACGGTGACCATGGGAGCTCGTGTACTACTGGGTGTTGTGGCAGGATTTAGCTTTTATATCAGTAATGAGATATTTGGCCCGATGAGCATAGTATATGAATTGCCAGCGGCGGTGGGTGCAATTGCGCCTAGCATGTTATTTACTGGCTTAGCTTTGTATTATATTCGTAAATAATCAATTGGTTGTTTAGTCTATATTGAAAGTGAAAGTGAAAGTGAAAATGTATATAAAAATGGCAACCCAAGGGTTGCCATTTTTATTACTTGTTTGATGCGTGTTTATTCGTTTTGCAGGTAAGTTAGTTTGGTATGTGACTTATTTATGCACCACGCCAGTTACGCATTTGATTGGCTTCTACTGATAACACGACAACCTCAGAACGAGTCATCATGTCTTGTAGTGCTAACTTATCAGCATTGATGATAATCCACAGATTACCAACACCTAATAAAGACCAAATGACGCGAGCACAGGCCGTAATAAAACTTAAGTTCTGACCATTAGGGTGCTGAACCTTAAGTCGCCAAGCTCGCATACCTAAAGTTTGTCCACCTCTGCTCCAAAACATGGCGTAAAACCCACCAACACAAATGGCTATCCAAAATTGATAAATACCATGGTAAAGCGGGGTGTTGTTGAGCAAGTCTGACACATGCTCGTACTCACCCATCGCGATAAGTCCGGTGCTCTGCAGACCAAAGAAAAACCCAAAACCTAACGCACCAGCAAACATATAAACGGCAATAGCAAGCATTGAGTCATACGCCATTGCACCTAAACGTCGAACAAAACTCGCTCGTGGGAAATTAGCATGATCTGAATTCAACATAGTTAGCCCTTACGTAAACCAAAATGATTAAATCTCATCATCTTCACGAACAAATTTGATACTCGTAAAACCAAAACGTGCAAACTCGGTTTTACGAAATTCTTTCTCTGCTTTAGCGCCTTTTTTGGACGTTAACGCAATTTGCTTTTCTAAGATTAGAAACTTTTTTAAATCAATCCCTTCAGCTTCAGCTGCTGCTTCATAAAGATCATGATGTACGTCATAGCTAAAGGCGATAGTTTTGGTTTGGCCTTTAAAGGTATAGATCACTTGGCGCGCCATGGAGAACTCCTGAAATTAATGTAATTCACTTTTAAATATAAATAATACGGCACCTAAAAGGCATAACCCAGCCAATAAACAGTTAAGCTTTAAGGGGTGTTTGAGATACCTAACGGCAAAAGGGATAAATACACATAAGGTGATGACCTCTTGCACAATCTTTAATTGTCCCACGTTAATCACGGTATAACCAAGACGATTCGCAGGAACTTGCAATAAATATTCGAATAAGACGATACCTCTGCTCACTAAAGCCGCGATAATCCAGAGTTTGCTATTTAAGGTTTTTAAATGACCATATCAAGCAAAAGTCATGAAGATATAACTAATACCAATCTCATTAAATATCTGCTCAGTTCAGAGTCTCTCAGGTTTTTCAATTCAAGGCGCATTGATGTAGAAATGGTTGTTCCCTTTTAAATCGATGCAACACAGAAGTGGAATACCTGAGAGACTCCATTCTGGCGGGTTTCAAAGTACTTTATGCTGCGTTAGATGTTTTCAAAATAGAATCACTATTCGCTTCAATCATCTGCCTTGCCTACAACACTTTGAACTCCCGCTGAAAGAGCACATATTTAATAGGATTGGTATAACACAATAAACCAATGGTGATGACAGATGGGCATGAGATAGACCTTATGATAAGGATAAATACAGGTAACATGCACCAGCAGGATAACTGTCGAGTGATTTTGTCAGTTTTGCTGAGGTGGTGCTTGGTGTAAACCCTTGTTGCTGCCAATAAGTTTGTGCACCTTGCACAGCCACTAGCCCAATGCCATTAACCGCCGCTGATTTAGCCTGATTGACCATATGATTAAACAGCTTTTTACCTATGCCTAAGCCTTGAGCGTTGGGTGAGATTGCCATGTCATGTAAATACCAGCTATCGGCATTAATCTGGCCACTGATCTCGGTATCCAGCGATGGGGCATCGCCTTGCAACCAAGGATGAACAAGCGCGTAGGCTAGCATGTTACCTTGTTGTTCAAACACCACACAGCTAGCGGGCGAAGATCGCCATTTACTCTGCATGACAGATAGCGATTCTGGCGTGAGTTCGACATAGCATTGTGCTTGTATCGCCATAATAGCGGGCCAGTCTGTAGCGGTAATTGGGCGGATTGACATATCACTCAGTGTTCATATTATTTAAGTGACAATTATACTCAGAAACAGCCTAAAACCTAAGCGTTAATCTGTGCTAGAGTAAGTATAAAAAATAGATATAAGGAATATCAACATAATGAAACTCGGTTTACGTTCAATGAGTAAAAACCTGTTTACATCGACAATAGTGACGTTAATTGCATGTTCATCATTTACGGCAACAGCGGGTATTGATGCATTTAAATCGGGTTCTGTGATTAAAGACTATGGCAAAGTGGCTGACGTAAATAGCGGCTTAGTCATACCAGCCGGTATGAAGTTTAAAGTCGCTTTTGATTTAAGTAGTGCATCTAAACCAGCAGAATTAAACCGTGGTATCGATACCCTGGCGCGCTTTATTAATATGCACGTCGCTGCTGGGGTTAAGCTTGAGGACATTTCTGTTGCGATGGTGGTGCACGGTAAAGCGGCTAATGATATGACTAAGGACAGTTTTTATCAGCAACTTAATGCAGGGCAAAAGAATGCTAATAAAGATTTAATTGCGCAGCTGATTAATAATCAAGTTAGGTTTTATGTGTGTGGTCAAACAGCTGCATATTACGGCATTACACCACAAGACTTATTACCAGGCGTTACCATGGCATTATCCGCGTTAACTGCACATGCAGTATTAGCCCACGAAGGCTACAGCGTAAACCCGTTTTAGCGTAATTGTCTTATTGAATTATCGATTAAATATATCTTGCTTGGTGTATTTGTCGATAATGCTTTGAGTTGTACCATTTAGTTCAAGTTCTGCTATAGCGGCATTAATTTGTGGCAGTAAGGCCGCATGCTCTTTACGAAGGCGCATAACTAAGTGGCCTTTTGAATGAATAGCAGCGAGGGTAATTGGGTTGTTGAGTTTTTTGGCCCAATACAACGCCGGTAAATCACCAGATATAGCAGCACCAACGCGATTTTTATAAAGTGCTCTTATGAGGTCGCGTTCAGAAGTAAAATCGACTCGAATAAATTCAGCATCATCATGGTACAAATAACCACGTACTGTGCCTATTTCTTTACCTTTAATGTTATCAATACTTTGCCAATCGTTGGCTTTTTCTTCTAAGGTAATAATGTTTTCTTGGATAGCGATAATTGGGTTTGACTGGACAAAAAGTGTGCCTAATTCTTGATTAGGAAACCAACCAGGGCTCACAAAGTCAAAGTCTAATAAGCCATTATCGAGTGCATAGTTTGTTCTTTTCGGCGGAAAATTGTGTTTTTCAATTTCAATATTAGCTTTGGCAAGCAATAACGGAACCAACTCCCCTAATATTCCAGGCTCTTTTGGCGATTCTGTAATGTAGTAGGGCACCCAACTGCTTGAAGCGTTGACGTTGTACTTCAGCGCTGTGTTCGCTTGAACGGTGGGACCACAAAAAAACATCACAAGGCAGGTGAGTGCAATAAAGCATTTTTTCATGGTGTTTCCTTATTCTTACCGTTGTATGAATACTACACCAACTTTTAATACTTAATATAGATCAAGACACAGTAAGCATAAACTCTGGTGTAAATTGCTTGGCATTAATACATAAGTTTTATGGTGTTTGATTAATGAGGTTTTTTTATTGCCTGGACTGAGTAATATACCTTGCTCAAGCGCTAAACGAGCCACCAGCTTTTCATCTCCCCGAATGTACATTGAGATGGGTTTTACTATTTTGTCATCTACAATGTGTTGATTAAAATCTTTTACTGAGATAATTAAACTGGATTTACCATCACTGTCGAGTTTCAGTTTTGCATCAATATCGGTATCGGTGATCACTACCCATTCTTGTGCTGTGAGCCCCGCTAACATGTCCTTAAGACCAACACCTGTAGCGATGTCACTGTTGTTAGCCTGTTGGTATTGATCGGCAATACAGATTAATAATCGTTTTAGTTGAGCCCCAGCTCCTTGACTACGCGCTTGACGGATCCAGGCCGTTAAGTCGTCGGCCATTAGTTTTGAAAAACGTTTTGTTTTTAACGACTCAACCATCCAGTTACATAAAAAATGGCTTTCTTGTGCTGGCGTTCTGACCGCTTTGTGCTGTGACGCGGAGGTGTTTATGGCTTCTATTCCAGCTAGTGCAAGTGTTAATAAAGCTTGGTTATATGTTTCTGTCGTCATTTCAACTGGGTCAATAAAGTAGTGTGATGGCTAGTTTACCGTGTAGTGGCAAATTGCTAAATAGATATTTGTGTTTAGTCGCTTAGCTGAGCGGTAGTCTCTATTTGAATAAGCCGCAATTCACTTATGAGTAAGTTGCGGCTAAATCGATGGTAGATTATTTTTTGGGTGGAAATTGCGCCAAAATAGCAGCAACCGTTTGATTAATACCTTTGGCTTTATCTTCACCGCCCTCGTCAAAGTGGTACTGACCATTACCACGCCAAATGAGGCGTTTATCTGTGGGATCGATAATATCAATTTGAATGGTTTGAGTTTTAGCGGTGTCACTGCCTAGCGGGATACCAATACTGGTGCCAAGACTAATACCGCCACCAGACCCCCAAGTACCCGAACCTAAGCCAATAGATAATCCTGAATCTTTTTCTTTGTTTTCAGTCACAAAAGCATAGTTCACTACAAAGTCGGCATTATCGGCTTTAAATACATAACCTTGGCTAAGTAATGATTGTTTAATATCATCATTAATGCGATCTGCAGTTAACGGATCATCTGTTTGCTTTACAGTGAGTTGGTTGAATGTTTTGAGTGTTGAAAAATCATAATTAACATCATAATCTTGCTTTGGTTTTGTTGCACAAGATGCAAGTAGTACTAAGCCACTTAACAGTAAAATAGTTTTAATCCACATTGGTTTACGTGTTGAATCTTGCCCTGAACGTCTTAAATTTATCATGAGACCCTCCTTATTAACTTGCAATAATGTACAAAATTAGCTCAATTAGTATAACCTTAATATAACAATGTTTAATGCTGGCTTTGGTTGATATGGCAAGCGATTGCTTTCTATCTCAGTTACAAATAACTATATCGTGTATTTAAATGTTAAGTACCAAATTCAATATTAGCTGAGGTTAAGTATTCTAATGATGGAACAGTTAAGTTTTTTTGCGGTGCCCAGTCCATGTATCGGCGTTTGTCAGTCAGACAGTCGTGGGTATTGTATGGGCTGTCTTCGAAGCCGTGATGAACGTTTTAACTGGATGAGTTACAGCGAATTGCAAAAACAAGATGTGATCCGTTTGTGCACACAGCGCAAACGTCGCCGTCAATATGCCTTACATAAAGCTAAGCAGCTGGAGTTACAAACCCAGCAAACGTCACACACTTCACAATTAGATTTTGATAGTGCGTCAACACCTGCTGATGATGTTGATTTAACCAACTTTAGTTTAGATTAATACTTTCTATCACGCTTTCATTGCCTGCCAAAATAGTCTGAAACTGGCGTGTCTGTATATTTCGTCATCACCTAAATGCGGGTTGTCAGTAAAAAAGCGGATGGCAGCTAGGTATTGACCATGGCAATTTTCGAGCAATAAGGCGTTGGGAATGTCAGCGATAATTTGCTGTTGTTTACCTTGAGTAATCAATTCGACGACAAATCCAAGAATGCTGTTCATTGCTTGCTTTCTGACCTCAGCATCAATGTCTGCTGACATCGAGTATTGTAGAAAAAAAAGTTGCTTTAAGGGTTGTGCAATGGCCCAGTCGATGGCTTTTTGCCATAACGTATTGGCATCTTGTTCGATATCGCCACTAAAATCGGTACTGCTCACCATGTTGGTAGCAAACTCTTGTTTAATCGATAAAAAAAGCTGATTCATGATGTCTTTTTTTGTCGGGAAATGATGAAACAACGTGCCTGTTGCCACGCCAGCTGCTTTTGCTATCGATGCCGTCGATGTCGCATTGAAGCCTTTGTTAACAAACAGCTGTAAAGCCGCGTTTAAAATGGCTTGTTTTTTATCGGTGTTCACAATCGATTTACTGCTCATGGAGTCAACATACCTACTTTATCTATGGAGCTATTAATCTTTGGTCTATTTATCTATTTATCTATTTATCTATGGATCTATTAGGCTATGGATAATTTATCTAGTCATATTTTATGACAAACTTTGCTCAGCAAGTATCGCTAACAACAGCAATACTTGCAGTCGCGACTATGAGAGAGTTAACGTAAGAAAAACTTCATCAATAATTTTTGAATCACGCCGCCATAAGGAGGGTGAACAAAAATGCCGGTATTGATTTTGCCACTGTTCAATATGGTCTTAGCATGACTAAAGGTTAAGAAACCTTCCTTGCCATGATAGTGCCCCATGCCAGACGGACCAATACCGCCAAAGGGCGCGTCATCCGCGGCCACATGGAATACTGTGTCATTAATACAAACGCCACCAGAATGAGTTTGCTGCAATACTTGTTGCTGCGTTTGTTGTTCAAAACTCATGAGATACAAGGCTAATGGTCGGTCATTTCGGTTGATATAACCTATTGCTTCATCTATCGACTGATAGCTAATAATGGGTAATAAAGGGCCAAAAATTTCATCCTGCATAATGAGCATATCGTCTGTGGTATGTGTGACTAGTTGAGTGGCTATTTTTCGCTGAGTTGTCGATATTGGACCATCAATTGCGGAGGTGACTGTTGCACCTTTGGCTTTGGCATCTTCTAGCACCGCTAGCAGACGCTGGTATTGGCGATCATTAATGATATTGCCGTAATCTTGGTTGGTGTCGAATTTAGGGTACATTTTATTAAAGCGACGTTGATAAGCAGCAATAAACGCGTCAACTTTTTCCGCAGGGCACAACACATAGTCAGGCGCGACACAAATTTGGCCAGCATTTAAACATTTACCAAAAATAAGTCGTTCTACAGCGGTGTCGATTGGCATGTCGGGAGCGATGATGGCTGGAGATTTACCACCTAATTCTAATGTTACAGGTGTCAGGTTATCAGCTGCTGCACGCATAACATGGCGGCCAACAACGGTTGAGCCGGTAAACAGAATATGGTCAAACGGTAATGCTGAAAATGCAGCGGCTACATCAGCTTCACCTTCCACTAGCTCGACTTCAGTAGGGGCAAAAATAGTTGTTAACATTTTGCGTAATACGGTGTTGGTCGCCGGCGTAAATTCTGACATTTTCAACATTGCCCCGTTACCAGCAGCAATGGCGGTGGTTAACGGACCCATAGATAACATTACCGGGAAGTTCCACGGCACAATAATACCGATTACGCCCAGGGGCTGATATTGCACCGACACTTTGGCAGGGGAGAGTAATAAACCGGCATGACGACGACTGGGTTTCATCCATGTTTTAAGATGCTTGATAGTGTAATTGATGTTATTTACACAAGGCATAATATCCGAAATGATGGTGTCGTTTGGCGATCGGTGACCGTAATCACTAATTAATGCATCGATGATGGGTTGTTGGTAATCAAGTAAAGCTTGTTTTAGCTTGGTTAATTTATCTACCCGTGATTGGTAATCAGGTGCCGGATTGGACTGAAAACGTACTCGTTGATCAGTCAGTAACTGTCGTAATTGAGTTTGATTATTATCAACGGCCATATTCATATTAAAGCTCCAGCAAAAATAACGATGTTGATTTGATAAACCCTACATGAATCGAGCTAACAAACCGACTGATTAGTCGGTCTGATATTATGCTTGTTTATGATCCAAAGCAAGTTTTCGCATTTGATTTGATTTTGATCACTAAGTAAGTTTTTAATACTGACTATACTTAATTTGTTGAGATGGATCCGAGTGTGTTCTAGTAAAGGGTGTCATGTCGTTGCAAAAGCACACTTTGCATTGTGGAGGAGAATAATATGCGAACACGTAATATTTTATGGCCTACCGATTTTTCTGATACAGCGGCACATGCTTTACGATATGCCATTGAAATGGCGAATTTATATCAAGTGGGCATTCGTATTTTACACGTTGTAGATCAACCTTTCGGTGATGAGAATTACATGATTCTTGCGATAACGCCCGAAGAATTGGCTAAAAGTATGGAGGATGCAGCGGCGAGTAAAATGCACGAGTTATTAGGTCAGTTGAATACTAATTTAAAGATTGAAACGGTTATTCGACGTGGTGATGCCATTGATGAAATTTTGGCCGAGGCCAACAGCGGTGACATTGGTATGGTGGTTATTGCCAGCCATGGTCGAAGCGGACTGTCTCATTTTTTGCATGATAATGTGGCTGAAGCGATTGCCAATAAAGCTGATTGCCCGGTGTTAGTGGTTAAATAAAATCGACATTTATCGTTTATGTCGTGGTGATTTTCGTCTGCTTAAAAGCGAGAACCGGGTTGAGTTAAAAATGTGAGTTCGGCAGCCGTAGACTCGCGGCCTAATAAGGCATTGTGGTGTGGATAGCGATTAAATTGAGCAATAATCGCTTGGTGTTGTCGCTGGCTGCGTAAATTGTCGGGTGCATATTGTTCAAATAAAGGCAACGCTTGCTGGTGGATCACTATTGATTCGCTATGCATGTAGGGCATGATTAAAAATGCAGCCTGTTGAATGGGTAACTCTGCTAAACAACCTAGTGCAACGGCTTGTTGCGCAAGCTCTAACGCGATATTGTCAGCGGCAAACGCGGTTGGAGTATCGCGATAAATGTTTCGCGAAAATTGGTCTAATACGATTATTTCGGCCAATCGACCTTGGGCATCTTTACGCCAATGTTGTAACTCACCCTTGATGGCCGCCTGTAGCGTGGCGCCATATGTGTTTTTTATGTGCAAATCTAACTCGATATCTTTTACCCACCATTGTTTAGGGGATATTTGAACAAACCAAAAATCGATAATGTCGTCGACGCTGACATTTGTTGTGTGTATTTCATTCATTATATTAAATCCAATTGTGATTATTATGGACCGTGACATTGAGCGACTGGGCCACTATTTGTTGTGCAACCGATATGGGAATATACGGGAATATCACACTGCCACTGGCTAATCCGATTTCAACATAGGCTAGCTGAGCATGTTTTTGGCCTTTAGTTTGGGTAATTTTAACATGTTGAACTTTGTCAAATGCGACCCGTTTCCATTGTTGACCGAAAAAGCCGCTATGCTGCCAAATAACCTTATCTGCTAATACATATCCCCATTGTTTATAACGAATATAAATCGCTAACATCATCATTGTTGTAGCAAACCAAGTAAACTCAAAAAACTCATGGCTATGATGACCACTGTAACCCACAATGGTAAGTACGATGGCTACAAACAGCGGTAAAACGATTCGCTTTGTGAGCCAATTAATATGGATAGGCTTATAACTACTGGGTAATGCACTTGCACCGCCACTAATATTTGGAATGCTAGCCAATAGTGATGCTATTTCAGCTGACTTTACACTAGGAACTAGCATGTGCTGCTTGGTTTTTTGTTCAACCTCATGGCCTTTGACTTGTTTAAAGTATAAGGTCCAGCGGTTAAATAAACGTGCAATAGCAGGTTGTTGAACCTGGATTAGTTGAATGCGTTTTATGGCCAACGCATCTTGTTGATGTGAAATGACACCGCCACTTCGCTGTAGGGTTTCATCATGTTTGTCGAGCTGATATGGATGATATTTTAAAATGGCTGCCACAATTGAAATTAACGAAAACAAGCTGTAAATCGCAAATAACCCCACGATGACCATGATGGTTTGTAAACCAATGTTTTGATGGGTTTGCTGCTGGACCCATAACCAAAACTGCTGCGCGAGCGGTGAGTCGAATATTTTATCCCAATCTATTTGGCCAGCAATGGGACCAGCGATAACCGCAAACCAAATAAAATTGTTTTGATAAAAACCAAATAAGACTAAATCAGCTAAACTTTTACGCACAATGGGTTGGGTGTTATCAACGTTTTGTTGACTGTTTACGTTTGGAAGCTCATCTGTCGAGGTTGCTTTTGTATGGCTTAAATTTAACAGTAAACGTTTTAACGTTTGTGCCTGTAATGTATCTAAGGCTGCTAAATGAGCTTCGTCTTTTTTAGAACCAGCGGTTTCAATCACTAGAGTGCCGAGTGACAGCGGCTTAAAGTAAAACGGCTGTTCATAACGAATATTTTGTATTCGGCTTAGCGGTATTTCATCCTTTTTGATAAATATTAAACCACGTTTAACTTCAAGCTGATGGTTATGAAGACGAAAACGAAATTTACGCCATTCTATTATCGCGAAAATTGTCACCAGTAATAATAAAACACTCGACGCCAATATGCCCCACTGCATATCAAAACCTTGCTGCCATCCGGTATAGGCAATTGGCACGATAGCGAAACCATTACTAAGAATGTTTTTCAAGGTACTGAAAATATTGCTGACAATGGACCAAGCCGACAGTGCTTGCCATTGTTGTAAATCACTTATTGAATTGCTGTTCTGCTCCCTTGTATCGGCGCTATTGTTTTCTATTGTCGTATCAAGGGTATTGGCCACCTCGGCAATATTGGCATCGGATGAACTATTCGTTGCGATGCCATTGGTATCAACAGGCTGGGCATCATCTGATGATGTTGATGACTTATCCATTGTGATTATCCTGTTGAGGAGGTTGAATGGATAACGGATCCGTTTCAGCGTCAGATGGCGTTGGATCAACAATTTCTGTTTCGGTGCGGATTAATTGATGACTTGCTGCTGCTTGGCTCAATAAATGTTGACGTAAATGTTCAGCTAAATCGGCATTAAGACCTGGCAGATCTATCTCAGCTAATCCGCTGCCGGCACTGAAGCATTTTAAGGTGACTAAGTTGTATTTTCGCTCGAGCGGCCCTTGAGACAAATTAACATGTTGCAGCCGAGTGTAAGGTAGTGCCGTTGTTGATACCCAAAATAAACCTTCACGAAACACCATTTCATGTTTAAACAATCCGTAAGCAATTTTATGTGCTTTAAGGTGGATAAGTTTAATCATCACAACGGCCAATAACATGGCTGAAACCAAACCAACTGAGGCGATTATCAATGGCAACGGTTTAGTGATTAATAGAAATGCGCTTAAAACCGTTATGATTATCACCGCCACGACACTGCTAATGATCAATAATAGTTTAGGGTAATTAGGATCAATATTGCTCAGTGGTAACTCGGTAAGTTGAATATACTCATCTTGGGATAAACGTGGCCCATGGTCATAAACGTGCGCTAATGTGTCTCCTGCAGAGGACGTAGCTGAGTTGGTATCACTTACCGCTGACGGATCAGTTGATTGCGGTTGTGCTATTGGGCTCTTTGACTGCGGCGGGGTATCCATGTCTATTGGTTTTCCATCTTTGATGCTATCGATTGTTAAAAACTATAACCAGATTGTCTCTACTTAGGTAGCGTTAATCATAATGGGTTATTGATAAATCAATCAATTATCCTTTGAACCATGATTAATTCAGTCGCAATGCTGCGATTAATTCAGTCACAATCAACTGACACTGGCAATAGTGCTTGCGTGATTGGCTACAGATGCAGTAATTTCTATTAAGTGATGAAGAGGTAATAGGGCGTGTGAAGGATGTTTTCGAATAATTACGTGATCAATAAATCGCAAAAAGCATTTTTACGAAAATTGTATTTAGCGCACCTGCTGGATGAAGAACAACACAACTTATTAAGCTTACATAAACTGACTCTTATGCCAAGAAGGACATTGCAAGATGCGATAGCTGCATTTGCTGATATTGGTATTGAAGTGGATTTTGTGCAGCAAGGTCAGCGTCATAATGAAGGTTATTATCGCATTTCAACTTGGGGCCCAATCAGTAGTGCTTGGGTCAATAGTCATTTTGAGCAGATTAAACAACACATTGAAACGGCTGGCGAGTCAGAGATGATCAGTTAGGCCATATAGAGTAATAATGGGTTGTTGAAAGGGTTTTAATGGCGATACAAATACTATTATTTAATGGGCAAGGTCAGTTGATATCACAAGGTGATGAGACTCTCATGAGCCAGTATGACCCGCAACAGCAGCTAATATGGGTCGATATTTCAGGCCAGCACAGCCAAGCGTTTTTCAAGCAATATCCTTTGTTTGGGATTGACCACCTCGATTTTGAAGAAGCACAACGGGAGCGTCATCCCCCTCAGTTTGAAGAATATGATTCACATTCATATTTGTTAACCCACGAGCTTATGGCTAGAGATGAGTATCTTCTGCTCGAGCGCAGCCAGTTGTTATTGCATGTAAATGACCGTTTTTTAGTCACTCAGCACCTGAAACCTTCTATCAGTGTGAACAAAGTTATCCAACGCATTAGTGCACAAGGTAGCCTCGAAAGTTCAGAGATGAGCCGAGTCAGTTTTGAATTGATGCGCCAAATTGTGATTGATTATCTGGCGGTGATGTTGGCATTAGAAGAGCGTTTAGGGGAAATAGAAGATGAAATTTTTGATGTGTCTACAGATGATTTATTAGCAGAGCTAATCGCTTATAGCAGTAAGCTACAAAAAGCCAAACGTTCGTTTAGTTACCACGAAGAAATCTTGCAACAATTATTAGGCGATGACACCCATCTGCATATTAAGATGGACTATGAACAGTTGAGCTATTTATATAATCAGTTTGAACGCCTATCGAGTCGCGCCAGCCTTTACCAAGGTTTAGTGGACAGTTTAATCAATGGTTATATTTCGGTGAGTGCCCATAAAACTAACCGGGTGATGATGACATTAACAATGGTCACCGCGATTTTTTTACCATTAACATTAGTCGCCGGCATTTACGGAATGAACTTTGACAATATGCCTGAGTTAAAATGGCATTTTGGCTATTTTTCGGTATTAATCTTAATGGCAGTCATTGTGGTTTCAGGTTTATGGATTGCGAGAATCAAACGTTGGTATTAATTAAGGTAAACGAGATAAAAGGGTGATCGGGTGACAGGATTTCAACATGGATTAGATTTTGGTGAGCCACAAAGCGGCTTCACTCAAGATACCGTTGTTGTGCCAACAGCGATGAACCAAATCAGTCCACCAGTTACTTGGATTAAAGGTTTTTTGTCACCCAAGCAGCAACAGTTGTTAATGATGGAAGTAGAACAATACCCATTAGATCGCGTGGCGATTGAAGTCTATGGCAAGCAGCATTTTATTCCTCGCACCCAAGCTTGGTTTGGCGATCTGGGTTGCGATTATCACTATTCCAAATTGCACATCACCGCGCTAGC
The DNA here is from genome assembly GCF_010092445.1 of Shewanella sp. Arc9-LZ. Lineage (NCBI taxonomy): Bacteria > Pseudomonadati > Pseudomonadota > Gammaproteobacteria > Alteromonadales > Shewanellaceae > Shewanella > Shewanella sp. Arc9-LZ. Next base: position 1,179,248 of record NZ_CP048031.1, read on the forward strand.
TTGGCCAAAAGTATTAAGTCGATTACGTGCAAAATTACGTAACGATCATCAAATAGACAGTAATTCAGTGTTAGTTAATCGCTATGCCGATGGCCGTGACTGTATGGGCTGGCACAGTGACGATGAACCTGAAATCGTCACGGGTTCGGCGATTGCGTCTATCACGTTAGGCGCCTGTAGAGATTTTGTTGTGCGCCATAAACCGACGCAAACCAAAGTTACTTTTCCCTTGGCATCCGGCGACTTACTGATTATGCATCCCGGTATGCAGCAACACTGGCAACATGCGTTACCTAAGCGTCTTAAGGTAACTGAACCGCGTATTAATTTTACTTTTCGACACATTATCCCTAATTACTATGGTTAACAAATCTCGTTAATGGCCATAGCTAAAAGCTAAAAGCTAAAAGCGAAAGGCCTAGAGGCTAGGACGCTGCGCGGCTAGATGCTATAAAACCTTAGCAGCCAAGCGGTTCCTATCCTATAAATGACAAGCGATAATAAGCGAAAAGCTAAGCACCTAGGATGCTGCGCGATTAGGTGCTATAAAATCTTAGCAGCGAAGCTGTTCCTAGAAGCGAAGCGCTCTATCCGCGTAGCGAACTAGCAGCGAAGCGACTCTAGGACCTCGAAGACCGAAGGTCTAGCTAGTTTGGGGATATCGCTAAAATGGATCATTATTGAACCGTTAACCGCTATGTATACGTACTCATTAGCATTAGTACAAGCTGTGGTAATGAATAGATGAATAATGCTGATGGGCAAACTTTCGAAGAAACGAATTTACAATCGACATCACACTCTACTGTCAATGCACTTTATTGGTTAGGTGATGATCTGCGGGTAGCAGATAATGCCATCTTTGCAGATATAGCCCTGCATGCACAACAGTTGATGGTGGTGTACTGCATCGACCCTAACTGGTTTCGCCAAGCTCAATATCAGGCTGAGTATGTCGGTAAGTACCGACTGCGGTTTTTATTAGAATCATTGCGGGCTTTAGATGAAACGCTTAATCAATATGGTCAACAAGTGCATATTGTTTATGCCTCAGCGCAAAAATCGTTACCCTATATAATCCAAGCCCATAATATTTCAAGGGTATATCGTAGTAACCATAGTGGTGCTGATGAGCAATCGGCTTGGCAAGTCATTCAGCAGCAGTGCCCCAATGTTGAATATTCGACTATTACCACCCAAACTCTGTTTGATCTGCAGCAACTGCCTTTTGAATTAGCCGATCTAGCTCCGACATTTAGTCAGTTCCGTAAAAAGGTCGACAACGTTAATATCAGCCCTGCCATTGATGCAGTATCTTGGCTCCCGTCTATGGTCGCACTTAAGCCACAAGACAAACAACTTCAGTCTTGGCTGGCTTATCCTAGCTGGTTGCCACAAACTCAAACGATGAGTAATGTCTTTTGCGGTGGTGAAGCACAAGGGAAATTGCAACTAGACAGTTACTTTTCGTCAAATTTAGCCCATAACTATAAAGCTGTACGAAACGAACTTGATGGCTGGGAATGTTCAACAAAGTTTTCGCCTTGGTTAGCCAATGGTTGTCTATCGGCAAGGCAAGTCGTCGCAGCATTAAAGCAATTTGAGTTACAACAAGGTGCTAACGAATCGACCGAGTGTATTTTGTATGAGCTGCTTTGGCGTGAGTATTTCCATTTTTACGCGCATAAATTCAATACGTTGGTGTTTAGATTTTCAGGCATTAATGGACGTAAACCATTAACCAGTTTTTACGCCCAACGCATTCGAGCTTGGAAAACCGCCACTACACCTTATCCGTTTGTGAATGCATTGATGAAGCAGTTAAATGACACTGGCTATATGTCAAACCGCGGCAGGCAAATTGTAGCAAGTTGCTTGGTCAATGAACTGCAATGTGATTGGCGTTATGGGGCGGCGTATTTTCAACAGCAATTAATTGATTATGATTCAGCTGTGAATTGGGGTAATTGGCAGTATCTAGCCGGTGTTGGTGCTGATCCACGCGGTTCGAGACGTTTTAATCTGCAAAAACAGCAGCAGACATACGACCCACAAGGATTATTTATTAATGCATGGTTGGGACGTGAGGCATTACAGCAACACAATGAGAGTCATGCGTCATATTGTATCGATAGTGTTGATATAACCGATTGGCCAAGGAGTTAATTTCAGATCGACTTGAGAAAGTTGTGCTCAAACGTTAACTTTTACCCTGCTTGTTTGACCTTTATTCGGCAAACCAGTACCCTTTGATTTAATCGATATGGATTAATAAGAGTACCACTATGTCTGTCGAACAAATCATTACCGATAAATTGAATCACGCCTTTTCGCCTTTGCATCTTGAAGTGATTAATGAGAGTAATCGTCATCATGTGCCGCCTAACTCAGAAACCCATTTTAAAGTGGTTGTAGTTAGCGATCAATTTAGCGAACAGCGCTTACTTGCCCGTCACCGGTTGGTAAACCAAGCGCTAGCAGATGAATTAGCCAATGGCGTTCATGCGCTTTCCATAAATGCTTATAGCCAGCCAGAATGGCAAGCTTTGGATGAAGTGCCTAGGACTCCTAATTGTAAGGGATAACGATAAAGGTTAATTGTTATTAACTTGCTGACAGAACTATACAAAAAACCTCACATGTCCTGTGAGGTTTTTTATTTTGTATTGTAGTGAGGTGATGTTTGTCACTGGTTATGATTATGTTACAGTTATGAAAATAAGCGTGCGATTGAGATAGGATATTTACATGAGCAAGGTGATACAAACCTGCTGGTTGCTGGGCTTAACGTTATTGTTAGGCTGTCAACAAGATACGCCTTCGAAGACAAGTTCTGTTGCGCAAAATGATTATATTCCTCATCAAGTGATTGAATGGCGTTTAGCCACCTCATGGCCAAAAAACTTGCCCGGTTTAGGCATGGCTCCAGAAAGATTTGCTCAATTGGTCGAGCAAATGTCTAACGGTCGCTTAGTGATTTCCGTTTATGGTGCCGGCGAATTAATGCCAGCGTTGTCGGTTTTTGACGGTGTGAGTAATGGCACGATTGAAATGGCTCATAGCGCGTCATATTATTGGAAAGGTAAAGCGCCTGCCGCTCAGTTTTTTTCATCTATACCATTTGGATTAAATGCACAGCAAATGAATGCGTGGCTTCATTATGGCGGTGGCATGGAATTATGGGAGGAAGTTTATCAGCCTTTTGGCGTATTGCCGCTTGCTGGTGGAAATACTGGCATGCAAATGGGCGGCTGGTTTAATAAAATCATTGCAACCCCAGAAGATTTTAAAGGCCTCAAGATGCGCTTACCAGGCATAGGAGGTGAAGTGCTCAAGAAGCTCGGCGGCGTTCCCGTTGATGCACTCGCTGGCAGAGAATTATATGGCGCACTGCAAACTGGTGCGATTGATGCTGCTGAGTGGGTAGGGCCTTATAATGATTTGCCGCTCGGGTTGGATCAGGTGGCTAAATATTATTATTACCCTGGCTGGCACGAGCCGGGTTCGACGATGGAATTTTTGATTAACAAACAGGCATTTTCCACTCTGCCCAATGATTTGAAAATGATTGTTAAAGTTGCAGCCAGAGCCATTAATCAAGATATGTTAGATGATTATACTCAAGGCCATATTGCTGCAATGGACGTATTGCTTAACGAGCATAATGTGCAAGTTAAACCTTTTCCCGACACTGTGATACGCGCATTAAAATATGCAAAAGATGATGTGCTTAACAGTGAAGCGGCTAAAGACCCGTTATTTAATAAAGTACTGAAGTCTTACATGGCAAACGAGAAGTCAGTAAAGCGCTACTTTAGTTACACAGAAGACGCCTTAAGTCGCTTTGAGTTAGATGGCAAACATCAACCGTAAACTCTCACTGTGACCATGCATAAATAGTGATATTATCGTGTTATTAGGCTTTATATTATCAGATTATTATTTACTTTGGAGAAAGCAATGCCTTTATTAGACAGTTTTACCGTAGATCATACACGTATGAATGCTCCAGCGGTTCGCGTTGCCAAGCACATGAGCACCCCTAGTGGCGATGCCATTACGGTATTCGATTTACGTTTCTGTGCACCCAATAAAGATATCCTCAGCGAACGTGGCATCCATACACTTGAACATTTGTTTGCAGGTTTTATGCGTGAACATCTAAACGGTGATGGTATAGAGATTATTGATATTTCTCCGATGGGATGCCGTACCGGTTTTTACATGAGCTTAATTGGTCAACCGACAGAAAGTAAAGTTGCAGATTCCTGGCTAGCGGCAATGGTTGATGTAACCAATGTGATTGATCAGAAAGATATTCCTGAGTTAAATGAATATCAATGTGGTACTTACGAAATGCATTCATTAGAACAAGCGCAAGATATTGCTCGGATGATCATTGCTGCAGGCGTGAGCGTCAACCAAAACGATGATTTGAAACTGAGTGACGAAATTTTAGGGAATCTTTAATCTAATCGATTAACTGATATCTTGATAAAAAAGCGGCTTTAGCCGCTTTTTTTTGCGAAGCAACGATTAATATGTCGAGTAAACGTTAACAGTACGCTATTTTTATGTAACTGAAACCGTTATTGTAATGAACTATTTTTACTAAGTGATTCGCCATTTTAGCGATTTTTTGCGTGAACAGACACATATACGGAGATTAATATGTCTAACCACCCATTTAGCCTGTCAGTGATAGCAGCCGCAGTGCTTTATGTTTGCCATTCTACCAATGCCGTTGCAGAAACGGTGACCGAGTCTATTGATAACCTTAATAATCAACTCGATTTACAACAGTTATCGATAAGCCAATTTCATTATCGCCAAAGTGATATTGCACTAGGGTTGACGGGCGCGACAGTGTTACCTACCGGACCACATCAGGATGTGACGATCACACATGCAGGTGCCACTGACGGTGTTGCCATTTTACAAGATGGTATATTCTTTTCTCCAGCGCCGTATTCTGGACAACATTTAGTATTGCAGCCCAATTTATTGCACCAGCAAAAAGTGTCTTTTTCAAGCATGACCAGTGTGACTGAAAGTTCACAAGCTGCTTTTGGTAAGCTTGATTATCAGTCTGTACAAATTAGTCCGCAAAAATATGCAACCGATATCAACGTTGAAGGCAGTAACAATAATGCCATCAATGGTGGGGTTGTGCTAAGTGGTACTTCGAAGCAAAATGGCATGTTATTAGCCGTGGATTATCAATCTGCAGCTGACGATGTGGGTTATCGTGTCGCTCGAGATGCCGACACGACACAAAAAGATATTCTGTTCAAAATCGCTGCCGATAGTTTACCCGGAGCGCGCAATGAACAAATGACCGAATTTAGTTATCAGTACTCATCGCAAGAAGCTGACCGCGGAACGTTGGGGTTAACCAGTGTTGATTTTTCGGTAAATCCGACTCAATTATATTCAGCAGCCAGCACCGACAATACTGAAGGCGAGCGTCAACGCTACGTGTTAGCACATAAGCTAATCATGTCATCCACTTCGACGATGGCTACCGACTTTTATTATCAAACCTATTCACAACAATCTCAAGCAATGCGATTTGTTGATGGCGAACAAATTAATAGTGCGTTGCTGTCTCGTATTGCCATGTTTGAAGCAACACCTACCGCCAATGGGATGAACTTAGGATCGTTAACCCAAAATAACGATTTTGCTGGGTTTGGTATGCAAACTAAAGGTGTCAGCATGTACGGTCAGCATCAGGTGACTTATAGTGCGCGCTACCATACAGATAAAGCTGAAATGCGTTTAGGTCAACGTGATTGGTCTTGGAACAATGATTTATCACTGACGCCGACAACAGATGATGAATATGCACTGACGTATACTGATGATGCTTCGGCATTTTCATCAGCGGTAGACACTAAATTAAATTATGGTCAGTGGTCTATTAATCTCGGTTTAGGTTATGAGCATGTCAGCGTTTCTCGTGAGCTTGGTGATGTAAATACGAGCCTTAATGCGGCAGACTTTTCTGATGATGGCTGGTCGCCTTCTATTGAAGTAGCTTATCAGAGTGGGCCGTGGTTAGCCGCGTTACAAGCTAAGCAAGCTTGGACAGCCGCTTCAGCCGGCAATATTGAGCAAACGGCGCAAGAAGCGCTGCAATATCAATTAGCATTAAGCTACCAACAAGATGCTTTATCGATTGCCATGACGGCTTATATGCATGATTACGATAACCAACATGTAAGCTGTATGCAGGGCATGATATGTGATTATGAACAAATATCATTACAAGAGAATATTAAGGATGTCTCTGTTGTCGGCGCAGATTTGAGCATAGCGTATGGACTAACATTTGATCACTTTTCAATTCCATTCAAAGCCAAATACCAATATACCCAAGCTGAAACAGACAGTGCTAATTGCAATGAATTGATGGCATGTTTTGCTGCCAATAGCCAACTACCTTGGGTGCCAGAACAGCAACTGGCGTTAAGTTCTGGTGTTGTTTATGGTGATATGTCCGTTATGGCGCAAGCTTTGTATCAATCTGAGTTAGGTTATCAAGGTGGGTTCACCAATGAACGTGCTATTGATAGTCAGTGGAAGGTGGATATCGCTGCAACTTACCGCTTGACTGAGCAGCACGAGTTGTATTTACGTGTAGAGAATTTGTTAGACGAAGAGTTAGTGGCAAATAGCACCGCAATGGGATTTCAAGGACAGTCTGAAATGACTACGTACTTTGGTTATCAAGGCCATTTCTAAGTGGTTTTTTCCAGACATAGGCAGTGTTGAACACAATTTGAACGCTGCTTGCTGTGCCTTTTATTCCCAAATACTAATACTGCTCAAGTGATGACTCATTTGGGCGGTGTTATTTGAGGCGCAACTGTTCTTGTAAACAAACAACTAAAATTATTTCTTTAAAAATTAATGCTATATTTTTTTTAAATCAGAATTCAGCAGATAACATTCACTCCTAGGTTCTAATTTAATTAGTCTGATCTAAAAGCCACCGATTGTGTTAGGTATTGGTTTGAAAACACCTATAATTTTCGTGGCGATAGTCTCATATTTGCGGTAAAATGCGCGCGACCAGCGTGATTATGATCGCATTTTCGAGTTAAATCTGCGCTAGCTCAAATGGCAAGTGTTTGTTAACACTTTGTTTTTGTAGCGGAACGTGGCGCATTGTCTTTCCTTCAAACGTAGTGCTTGTGGATATGATTACAATTAAGAAAGGATTGGAACTGCCTATAGCAGGCGGACCAGAGCAAGTTATCCATAATGGCCCAGCCATTAGACACGTAGCGACTTTGGGTGAAGAGTATATTGGCTTACGTCCAACGATGAAAATCAAAGTGGGCGACAAAGTACAAAAAGGCCAAGTTCTTTTTGAAGATAAAAAGAATTTAGGCGTTAAATATACGGCTTTAGCCAGTGGTACTATTTTAGAAATCAACCGAGGTGCAAGACGTGTACTTCAGTCAGTTGTTATTGCTGTGGAAGGTGACGATAGCGTTGCTTTTGCTCAATACGATGCTGATAAGTTAGACACGTTAGACGCACAAGTTGTTCGTGATAATCTGATTGATTCAGGTTTATGGACTGCTTTGCGTACACGCCCTTTCAGTAAAGTGCCAGCTGTAGATGCTACTGCTGCGGGTATTTTTGTGACTGCAATTGATACTCAACCTCTTGCTGCCGATCCTGTGGTAGTCATAGCTCAACATAAAGAAGATTTTGCAAATGGCCTAAAGGTCCTAGCACGATTAACTGAAGGTAAAGTTTACCTATGTAAAGCTCAAGGTGCCGATATCCCTGCAGCTAATGCCCAAGTTCAAGAGTTTGCGGGTAAACACCCAGCAGGTCTTGCAGGTACGCATATTCACAACGTTCTACCAGCTTCTGCAACACGTACTGTTTGGCATATTGGCTATCAGGATGTGATTGCTTTTGGTCAACTGTTCACTCAAGGTGTGTTAAACACTGAACGTGTGGTTGCTATTGGTGGTCCTAAAGCGAAAAACCCTCGTCTAGTTCGTACCGTTTTAGGTGCTAGCATGACTGAACTGACTGCTGATGAAACAGTTGGTGATGGTGTTCGTGTGATTTCAGGTTCAGTGTTAAGCGGCCGTACTGCGGTAGGACCTCAAGCTTATTTGGGGCGTTATCATCAGCAGGTGAGTGTACTGGAAGAAGGTGATGAAAAAGAATTATTTGGTTGGGCTATGCCTGGTGCTGACAAATTCTCTATTACACGTGCATTCCTAGGCCATTTAAGCCCATCGCGCCTATTTAATATGACCACTAGTACTGGCGGTTCAGACCGTGCAATGGTACCTATTGGTAACTATGAACGCGTGATGCCTCTAGACATTCTACCTACTATGCTACTTCGTGATTTACTCTCTGGCGACTTTGATGGCGCAGTCCGTTTAGGCGCATTAGAGTTAGATGAAGAAGATTTGGCATTGTGTACGTTCGTATGTCCAGGTAAGTATGACTATGGTTCATATTTACGTGATTGTTTAGATACGATCGAGAGGGAAGGCTAATGAGTTTGAAAGATTTTATCGAACGTATTGAGCCGCAATTTGAAAAAGGCGGCAAGTACGAAAAGTGGTATGCCCTTTACGAAGCGGCAGCCACAGTATTTTATACTCCAGGTAAAGTGAACAAAGGGGCAACCCACGTTCGCGATAATGTCGACCTAAAACGTATTATGATTACGGTTTGGGCATGTACATTCCCAGCAATGTTTTTTGGTATGTACAACGTAGGTTTACAGGCTCAAATAGCGATGGTGGCCGGTGGTTTCGGTACACCAGATGTTTGGCAAGTAGGCTTATTTGAATTATTTGGTGCTCAACTCTCTGCAGACTCTGGCATTACGTCTCTGATGTTCTATGGTGCGTGTTTCTTCTTACCTATCTATGCAGTGACTTTCATTGTTGGTGGTTTTTGGGAAGTACTCTTTGCGTCAGTGCGTGGCCATGAAATTAACGAAGGTTTCTTCGTTACTTCAGTGCTATTTGCATTAACTCTACCGCCAACAATTCCTTTATGGATGGTCGCTTTAGGTATTACCTTTGGTGTGGTTGTAGCAAAAGAAATCTTCGGTGGCACAGGGCGTAACTTCTTAAACCCTGCATTAGCTGGTCGAGCTTTCTTGTACTTTGCTTACCCATTAAGCATGTCTGGCGATACCACGTGGGTTGTTGCTGACGGTTATTCTGGGGCAACGGCCTTAAGCCAAGCAGCGCAAGGTACATTTGACTACGCCTCAACGGCTAACTGGATTGACTCATTTATGGGCTTCATTCCAGGTTCTGTTGGTGAAGTGTCTACCTTTGCTATCTTGCTAGGTGGTCTAGTTATCATTTACGCCCGTATTGCCTCTTGGCGAATCGTTAGTGGTGTTTTCTTAGGTATGGTCGCTATTGCGACGTTGCTTAATATGATAGGTAGCGACACCAACCCGATGTTTGCAATGCCTTGGTATTGGCACTTAGTGTTAGGTGGATTTGCATTCGGTATGATGTTTATGGCGACAGACCCGGTTTCTGCGTCGTTTACCAATACTGCAAAGTGGGCATACGGTTTCCTCATTGGTGCAATGGTGGTGTTTATCCGTGTGGTTAACCCTGCATTCCCAGAAGGTATTATGTTAGCTATTTTGTTTGCTAACCTATTTGCTCCATTATTTGACCACTTTGTCGTACAGTCAAATATCAAGCGGAGGATTGCTCGTGGCTAGTAATAAAGATTCGTTCGGTAGAACGCTATTTGTTGTTGTCGGCTTATGTCTTGTTTGTTCAGTACTGGTTTCGACTGCTGCCGTGGTGTTAAAGCCTATTCAGCAAGAAAATAAGTTACTCGATAAGCAAAAGTATATTCTTGAAGCGGCGAGCCTGATAAACACCAAAGAAGGCAAAGTCACAAAGAAAGAAATTCTAAGCAAGTATGAGCAATATGTTGATGCTCGCTTAGTTGACCTTAAAACCGGTGAGTTTGTTGAGGGTAATGCTAACCTCTACGATCAACGCAAAGCGTCTCGTGATACTGACACTTCGTCAGTGCCAGAAAACGATATTGCTTCGATCAAACGTGTTGCAGATACCGCCGTTGTATACCTTGTTCATAATGATGAAGGTAAACTGACTAGCGTCATTCTTCCTATTCACGGCTATGGTTTGTGGTCAACGATGTATGCACTTTTGGCACTTGAGGCTGACTTAAACACAGTTCAAGGACTTGTTTACTATGACCAAGGTGAAACACCTGGTTTGGGTGGCGAAGTTGAAAATCCAAAATGGAAAGCATTGTGGAAAGGTAAAAAGTTATTTGATGAGCAAGGTAACTTGGCCATTAGTGTAACTAAAAACCCTACAGTGGCTAGTTCTGTTCATGGTGTCGATGCTCTTTCAGGTGCAACACTTACCAGTAACGGTGTGCAACACTCATTGACGTTTTGGTTAGGTAAAGAAGGCTTCGCAAACTTTATCGCTAAAGCACGCAACGGAGGGTTAAGCTAATGGCTGACGTTAAAGAACTTAAACAGGTTCTGACCGGACCGATTATCAATAATAACCCAATTGCATTGCAAATTTTGGGTGTGTGTAGTGCTCTTGCTGTTACTAGTAAATTAGAAACAGCATTAGTAATGACGATTGCATTAACTGCGGTAACAGCGTTTTCTAACCTGTTTATCTCACTTATTCGTAACCACATTCCAAGCAGTGTGCGTATTATTGTACAGATGACTATTATCGCTTCATTAGTGATTGTAGTTGACCAAGTATTACAAGCTTATGCTTATGCCATTTCTAAACAGTTATCGGTATTCGTAGGCTTGATTATTACTAACTGTATTGTAATGGGTCGTGCTGAAGCTTACGCAATGAAAACCCCTCCAATGATGAGCTTTATGGATGGTATCGGTAACGGTTTAGGTTACGGTGCAATTCTATTGTCTGTTGGCGTTGTGCGTGAACTATTTGGTAATGGTTCATTATTTGGCGTAGAAATCCTCAGCAAAATCTCTGACGGCGGTTGGTATCAGCCTAACGGTTTATTACTACTGCCACCGAGTGCATTCTTCTTGATCGGTGGTCTGATCTGGTTGATCCGTACGTATAAGCCAGAGCAAGTTGAAGCAAAAGGGTAAACGCAATGGAACATTATATTAGTTTATTAATTCGCTCCGTTTTCATTGAAAACATGGCGCTAGCGTTCTTCTTGGGTATGTGTACTTTCTTAGCTGTATCAAAGAAAATCACTACTGCAATGGGCCTAGGTGTTGCAGTTATCGTGGTACTGGCTATTTCGGTTCCTGCTAACCAAATTATTTATCAAGGTTTATTAGCTCCAGGCGCATTAGCTTGGGCTGGTTTTCCTGATGCTGATTTGAGCTTCTTGAAGTTCATCACCTTTATCGGTGTGATTGCAGCACTTGTACAAATTTTGGAAATGGCTTTAGACAAGTACTTTCCACCTTTGTACAACGCGTTGGGTATTTTCTTACCTTTGATTACTGTGAACTGTGCGATTTTTGGTGCAGTATCTTTCATGGTTGAGCGTGATTATAACCTTGGCGAGAGCGTAGTATTTGGTATTGGCTCTGGTATTGGTTGGGCGTTAGCAATTGTATTGTTAGCCGGTATCCGCGAAAAGATGAAGTATTCTGACGTGCCAAATGGCTTACGTGGCTTAGGTATTACCTTTGTTTCTGCAGGTCTTATGGCTCTAGGTTTCATGTCATTCTCAGGTGTTTCTCTTTAAGAGACCTTGAGAAGACGCATTAATTTGAACCTTTAAGGATAAGTGAATGGGTATTCTTGAATCTACTCCGCTAGATGTCTATCTAGGTGTGAGTATGTTTACTGTGATTGTCTTGGTTTTGGTGTTAGTGATTTTATTTGCTAAATCAAAACTAGTGGCAAGCGGTGATATCATGATTGGTATTAACGGCGACGCAGATAAAGCAATTAAAACAGGTGCTGGTGGCAAACTACTTAGTGTTTTAGCTGACAACGGTATCTTTGTATCGAGTGCGTGTGGCGGTGGTGGCTCATGTGGCCAGTGTCGTGTACACATTAAGTCTGGTGGTGGTGATATTCTACCTACTGAGCTTGATCACATTAGTAAAGGCGAAGCACGTCAGGGTTGTCGTTTATCTTGTCAGGTAAATGTAAAAACTGACATGGAAATCGAACTTGATGAAGAAATTTTCGGCATCAAGAAATGGGAATGTGCGGTTCTATCTAACGATAACAAAGCGACGTTCATTAAAGAACTTAAGCTGCAAATTCCTGACGGCGAATCTGTGCCTTTCCGTGCTGGTGGTTATATTCAGATTGAAGCTCCTGCTCATCATGTTAAATATGCTGAGTTTGAAGTGCCTGATAAATACCGTGGCGACTGGGAACACTTTGGTTTCTTCAAGTTAGAGTCAAAAGTAGACGAAGAAACCATTCGTGCCTACTCAATGGCTAACTACCCAGAAGAGTTCGGCATTATTATGTTGAATGTGCGTATTGCTACGCCACCGCCACGTAATTTAACCTTGCCTTGCGGTAAAATGTCTTCGTACATTTGGAGCTTAAAAGCCGGTGATAAAGTGACGATTTCTGGTCCATTTGGTGAGTTTTTTGCTAAAGACACTGAAGCAGAAATGGTATTCATTGGTGGTGGTGCTGGTATGGCTCCAATGCGCTCACACATTTTTGACCAATTAAAACGTCTTAAATCTAAGCGTAAAATGAGCTTCTGGTACGGTGCGCGTTCGCAACGTGAAATGTTCTATGTTGAAGATTTTGACGGCTTAGCGGCTGAAAATGAAAACTTCAAATGGCACGTGGCGTTATCAGATCCGCAAGCTGAAGATAACTGGACTGGTTATACCGGTTTCATTCATAACGTATTGTATGAAAACTACTTACGTGACCATGATGCGCCAGAAGATTGTGAGTTCTACATGTGTGGACCTCCAATGATGAACGCAGCAGTTATTGGTATGCTAAAAGATTTAGGTGTCGAAGACGAAAACATCTTACTAGATGATTTCGGTGGTTAATGAGTTAATCCATAACATCGACATGTAAGTCATGAGATTGCAGCAGTGCAGACAGGGTGGTTAAACACTGGTCTTGCACGCTGCAATTTTTTTTGTTTATTTATTACAAGTGTAAATTTGACATGACTGTAAATTCAATCAAGTTATTGCTATTGCCGGCGTTATTGCTATTGGTGAGTGCTTGCAGTTCACCAGAGCCCATTATTTCATTATCTGGTAGTACGATGGGGACCACTTATCATATTAAAGTAGTCAACAATGACCGCTTGCCAGAACCGCAGTTACTGCAAGCTGAAATTGATATGGCATTGGAAGTGGTAAACGATCAAATGTCGACTTATCGTTCGGACTCAGAACTGTCTAAGTTCAATCAATTACAAGTTCAACAAAGCGTTAAAGTATCCGCTGATACCATTAAGGTTATCGAAGAAGGTATGCGTCTTTATCAAGAGACTGATGGGGCGTTAGATATCACCTTAGGACCAGTAGTTAATTTGTGGGGCTTTGGTCCCGATAAACGACCTACAACCATCCCGACGCAAGCTCAAATCGATAACGCTAAAGCTAAAATGGGCATCAAGGAACTGTCGATAAAAGGCTTAACATTAACTAAGCATAATGCAGACCTGTATGTTGATTTATCTTCAATAGCAAAAGGTTTTGGTGTCGATAAAATTGCCGCGCTATTAGACAAATATCATGTGTCTGGTTATTTAGTCGAAATAGGTGGTGAGCTTAATGTTAAAGGTACTAAAGCCGATAAAACTCCATGGCGAGTGGCTGTTGAGCAACCTACGAGTGAAGGACAAGCCGTTCAGCAAGTGATTGAACCCGGCACCATGTCATTAGCAACATCGGGTGATTACCGTAACTTTTATCAAGAGAATGGCGAACGTTTTTCACATTTAATCGATCCTCGTAACGGTTATCCTATTAAGCATCAACTTGCCTCTGCAACCGTGTTACACTCTAGTTGTATGACCGCAGATGGATATGCCACCGCTATGATGGTGTTAGGTACTGAGGCTTCATTGGCACTTGCTAAAGAGAAAAATTTAGCAATAATGTTGATTGAGAAGCAAGAACAGGGTTATCAGGTCTATTACAGCGATGCGTTTAAATCGTATGTTAAGTAGGTTCTTTATTTTAAACTGATTGATTAAAAAAGTATTATACCCTTATCTGAATGAGTAATTGGAGTTTGTAATGAGTACATTTATAGCAGCATTTGTAGTGTTATTATTGTTCTTTTTGTTAATGTCTATCGGCTATATCGTAAAGAAGAAAGCGGTAGAAGGTAGTTGTGGTGGTTTAGGTGTTTTAGGAATTGAAAAAGCGTGTGACTGTGATGATCCATGTGACAAACGTAAACGCCGTATGGAAAAAGAGCAAGCTCGCAATGAGTTGCTAAATCAAAATCGAATTATTTAACACCGTTAATTGCCTAAAGCTTAAGTTAATAAACTGATGCTTTGTAAAGAGCCTTCATTTTGAAGGCTTTTTTTATGTTTATGTATTGCTAACGAGTTACAAAGCTTAGTTATAATGATAATGGTTATCAATTGTAAGTGTGTGAAAATAAAGGAAAATTTGCAATTGCCCCTATAGTGTTTTATCCTGTTTGTAATTGATCGAGATCACATTATTTATCGAGGGACATTACTATGAAAGGTCATCCTAAAGTCATCAGCCAACTCAATCGTGTACTTACCTGTGAGCTGACCGCCATTAACCAATACTTTTTACATGCTCGCATGTTTAAGCATTGGGGATTGGAAAAGCTTAATGAGAAAGAGTATAAAAAATCGATTGAAGACATGAAGCATGCTGACAAGCTGATTGAACGTGTATTGTTTCTTGAAGGTTTACCTAACCTACAACAGTTAGATAAATTGCGCATTGGTGAACATGCTGAAGAAATGCTTAGCTGTGATCTAACTGCAATTACGGAACAAATTGCCATTTTGCGTGAAGCCATTAAGGTATGCGAAACTCAGCAAGATTATGTTAGCCGCGATTTATTTGAAGATTTACTCGAAGACGAAGAAGAACATCTAGATTGGATTGAGTCGCAGCAAGAGCTAATCAATCAAACCGGTATTCAAAATTATCTTCAATCACAAATTAACGACTAATAGGAAATTATCATGAAAGGCCATCCAGAAGTCATCGACGCTTTAAATAGTTTATTAACCGGCGAATTGTCTGCCATGGATCAATATTTTGTCCATGCTCACATGTATGAAGACTGGGGGTTCAATGAACTGTATACCCGTATTCTGCATGAGTCAGACGACGAGAAGTTGCATGCAGCTAAATTAGTTCAACGCATTTTGTTTTTAGAAGGCACTCCAGATGTTGGCAGCCGTGAAGCGCTGAATATTGGTAAAGATGTGCAAGAAATGCTGAGAAATGATCTTG
Source organism: Shewanella sp. Arc9-LZ (assembly GCF_010092445.1). Classification (NCBI taxonomy): domain Bacteria; kingdom Pseudomonadati; phylum Pseudomonadota; class Gammaproteobacteria; order Alteromonadales; family Shewanellaceae; genus Shewanella; species Shewanella sp. Arc9-LZ. The sequence continues at coordinate 1,194,729 of NZ_CP048031.1, forward strand.
CATACGAATATCATGTAGCTGATCATTTGCGTAAAGTTATCGCGCTATGTGAAGAAAAAGCTGATTACCAAAGCCGTGAAATTTTAGAAGTGTTATTAGATGACACTGAATCTGACCACATGTACTGGTTAGAAAAGCAACTCGGTCTAATCGAACGTATTGGTTTACAAAACTATTTACAGACCAAAATGTAATGTCTTAATTGCTATGTTACATGTTAATAAAGCCCAACTGCGTTTGGGCTTTTTTGTATCCTTAAGAGAATGATTGAATACTGTTTATATGTACAGTATCATAGTTTTAATTGAGATAATGATGATGGTTATAGAATGCGTAAAATCATTCACATCGATATGGATTGTTATTTTGCTGCGGTAGAAATGCGTGATTTTCCTGAGTTAAGAGGAAAGCCCATTGCTGTTGGCGGTAGAAGTGATCGCCGTGGTGTGATAAGTACTTGCAGTTATGAAGCCCGCAAATTTGGGGTGCGAAGTGCTATGTCCAGTTATCATGCGTTGCAGTTATGTCCGCAGTTGATTTTAGTGCCTGGACGCATGGAGGTGTATAAATCTGTGTCACTCCAAATACGTGAGATTTTTCATCGATACACTGATCTTGTCGAACCATTGTCTTTAGACGAAGCTTATCTTGATGTCACAGATTGCGATGCTCATCAAGGCAGTGCGACATTAATTGCCAAAGCGATACGTGATGACATTTATGAGGTCACTGGATTAACGGCTTCAGCAGGTATTGCACCCATTAAGTTTTTAGCCAAAATTGCATCCGATTTAAATAAGCCTAATGGACAATATGTTATCACCCCAAATCAAATTGCTGATTTTGTAAAAGACCTACCTCTGAGTAAAATTCCTGGCGTCGGTAAAGTCACTTCAAAAAAGTTAGCCGATATTGGCTTAACCACTTGTTATGACGTGCAACAATACCCTAAAGTGCAATTAATTGAGGCCTTTGGTAAGTTTGGCCATGTGTTGTCTGAGCGTGCACAAGGTATCGATTCAAGGCAAATTAGCCCGCACCGAGTGCGTAAGTCAGTAGGGGTTGAAACCACGTTAGCTAAAGACATTTTTACGTTAGAGCAATGTCATCAAGTATTACCACAGCTTATTCAAGAGCTGAGTGCTCGGGTTCATCGGAGTGCGAAAGATAGACAGATCCATAAGCAGGTTGTGAAACTGAAATTTAATGATTTTAAGCAGACCACCATCGAGCATCGCAGTGATGAGATTTCAATTAACCTGTTTCATGAATTATTGCTGCAAGCATTACAACGAAGCCAAGGGCGAGGGATTCGGTTACTCGGTGTGAGCGTTGGCCTAGCGGATGTGACGTTGGTTTCTTCCGAGAATAGTGCCGCTCAAATTACTCAACTCGATTTACAATTTTAGGCGCCCATTTTATAACGGAAATCATAGAGAGCAAAAAGGCGACATTGCTGTCGCCTTTGATTTATAGCTTATCCGCCAATTATAATCTTGGCCATAATCACTTGATTGATTACGCCTCTTTAGCAGGAATACGCTCTAATACAGCAAGCAGTAATTCCCAATATTGACCAACAGTGGTGATGTTAACCATTTCATCTGGGCTGTGCGGATAGCGAATCGTCGGCCCAATCGATACCATGTCCATATGTGGATAAGGTTCTTTAAATAAACCACATTCAAGACCCGCATGAATAACCATCACAGTAGGATCTTTTTTATAAATATCGTTATAGGTGTCACGCACAATTGCCATAACAGATGAGCTAGTGTCTGGTTTCCAACCTGGATAAGCACCGCTTAAATCAATGCTAGCACCCGATAGATTTGATAGTGCGGTTAGCATACCGGTGACTTCTTCACGCCCCGAATCGATTAATGAACGAATAAGGCATAATATTTCTACGCTTTCATCTTCAGTACTGATCACGCCTATATTTAGTGATGTTTCAGTCACACCCTCCACTTCATCACTCATGCGCATTACGCCGTTAGGGCAAGCATGTAATAAGTCGATTAAGGTATTTTGCGCTTCTTCGCCCATGACTTTTGTTGGTGCATCAATAGCGGCCAATGTGAGTAACATCGATGGGTCAGCTACGGCTAACTCTTCACGCACTAACGCTTGGAATGACTCAATAGCTTGTTTTAATGCTTCAACATTTTCAGCTGGCAACATCAATTGAACGTTAGCTTCACGTGGAATCGCATTACGCAGCGAACCACCACTAAAGCTGACCAGCTCTAGGGCTAATTCGTCACTGTATTTAAACAAAAATCGCGCTAATAACTTGTTAGCGTTACCACGACCAAGATGAATATTGACACCAGAATGGCCGCCTTTTAAACCCGACATAGTCAGTGAAAAGCTGGCGTTGCTTTGTTCTGGTGCTTGCCAAGACATTGGTATACTTATCTGTGCATCAACACCGCCGGCGCAACCCATGTAGATTTCACCTTCTTGCTCTGAATCAGTATTAATTAAAATTTCAGCATCAAGGTAACCGGCTTCTAAACCAAAGGCGCCAGTCATGCCGGCTTCTTCATCAATGGTGAGCAGCACTTCGAGTGGCCCGTGCTTAATGTCTTTACTGCCTAAAACGGCCAGCGCCGAAGACATACCAATACCGTTATCTGAACCTAAGGTTGTGCCTTTGGCTTTAACCCAATCACCGTCTACATAGGCTTCTATCGGATCGGTTTCAAAGTTATGTACTTTGTCGGCATTTTTTTGCGGCACCATATCAATGTGCGCTTGTAACACCACTATTTTGCAGTTTTCCATTCCTGCAGTAGCAGGCTTACGGATGATTAAATTACCCACTTTGTCTTCAACAACCGCAAGGCCTTGAGCTTTTGCCCATTGTTGAATATGTTGTGATAACGCATGTTCATGTTTTGATGGATGTGGAATAGCACAAATTTGTTCAAACCATTGCCATAGAGGCTGAGGATATAATTGAGTTAATGCAGTCACGAAACGCCCTCTAAGATGAAATCAAGTCGATATACGACACAAAATATTACTGCCATTATTTTAACATATTCTGCGCAGTTACTTGATATTGCGATAGCGATTTGCCAAGGTTTAGTCCACAAATCTGTAAATAATTATGAACCCACTAATTTATCTATATTCCTAAAGAGTAAGGATCTTGTATGACCCAAGTGAATAAAGCGGTTACCGCGTACCAAGTGCCAATTATTGATGTCTCAAGTGATGAGGCTATTTTTGAAGGCGAAGGTTGGGACGCTGTTGTTGTGATAGCGACGAGTTTAGCTGAGATCAAACAAGATGAAGTGAGTTTGCTTGCTGCACACGCTAGTCAAATAGATTTCCGTGTCGGTAAAAGTGCCACGCTCCTTTTTGCGCCAGGGTTAGCCGGTGGTCGTTTGATTATCTCCCCAGTGACAGATAGCGACAATCAGTATAGCGATGTCAGGATTTTTGCCAAAGCCGCTCGAGAAGGTATTGCCATTGCTAAAGCCGCAGGTGCCACTAAACCTTTACTTGTTGTTCCAAGGGTAACTGACAATCGCTTTGCCAATGCAGAACAAGTTGCCGCACTGGCGTGTGGACAAGAGCTTTGGCAACCGTTAGAGGCGCGAGAAGCAAAGTCTTTGCAACCGAGTTTAGAGGCTATTGGATTATTGAATACCGCCGCGCACAATAGGTTAATTAATGCGGCAGAATCTGGACGAGTATTGGCGCGCGATCTTTGTGGTACAGAACCTGAGCGTATGTCGGCTATTGGGTTTGCACAATATTGTGTTGATGCTTTTGCTGATAGCGGTTTGGCTGTATCTGTGGTTGATCAAGTCGAGCAGTTAAAAGCGCAATACCCATTACTCAGTGCGGTGGGCAGAAGCTCTTTTGATGTTGCACGTCATCATCCTCGAGTGGTAAAGCTTGAATATGTTGGTGAAGGCCCTATTACAAAAACCTTATTCTTTGCTGGCAAAGGTGTTGTTTACGACACAGGCGGCGCTGATATTAAAGTTGCAGGTTCTATGGCTGGTATGAGCCGTGATAAAGGTGGCGCGGCAGCAGTTGCCGGTTTAATGAAAGCACTATCAATACTGAAACCTAAAGGTATTAAAGTCATTGCTGAACTCGGATTAGTAAGAAACAGTATTGGCAGTGATGCATTTGTCACCGATGAGATCATTACTAGCCACGCAGGTGTGCGAGTCCGTATTGGTAATACTGATGCAGAAGGTCGCTTAGTATTGGCTGACTTATTATCGCATTTGCGAATACAGGCTCAAACCGCAGTGAATCCACAATTATTTTCGGTGGCGACGTTAACCGGTCATGTTGTGCGAGCCTACGGTGGTTACCCTGCATTAGTTGAAAATAGCGCGGCTAAAAAACAAGGGGTTGCAGCAACACTCGCTGAAGTGGGTCAGTTATGGGGTGAACCATTTGAGGTTTCACGATTACGTCCAGAAGACTTTGATAAAGTTGCCGATAAAAATGGCGCTGCAGATGTGGTGTCATCGAATAATGGTCCGTCTTCAATTACGGCTCGTGGGCATCAATATCCTGCCGCTTTCTTGATAAAAGCCTCTGGATTAGCTCAAACAGAGCTGGCATTTACCCATATTGATATTGCAGGTAGTGCGGTGGAGGGCGATCCTCTGTATGGAAAGCCAACTGCAAGCCCTTTGGTTGCTTTATTACAGTTTTCAAGGTTGTAGTCATATCATATCTAATTATTTGTTTTATAATGATTTTATTTGTAGTTTACATGTTGATAACAATAGTTATACATAGTTTTAATACGAAGTAATTGTAATTAAATCACTTTTAATGATGTTTTTGTGAATTAAAGCAAATAATACTTGTAATTAAATTACAGTTTTGTATAATTCACTTCGTCGACAAGCAATGTGTTTGTCGACTCTAGTTAATCCAGGATGGATATAACCTCCAAGGATCTGAGTGACAAGTTGTCTCAATGGATTTGAGAAATGTACGTTCCAGGGAACCGAGCCAAGCTTTACTAGGTTTATACAACTTTACTTTAATCAGGAGCATGACTATGTCTTATACAGGTAACAGCAAATTTTATTGGCAGAACACTTGGTTTGCCGACGTAACAGTTTTACGTGGCGGTATATTCGCCATGAAACGTTAAGAATTGACCCTCTTTACGTAGTTTTAATATCCATCAACCTTTTGTTCGTCTCGTTTGACGGTTTTAGACAGGGTGGTAAATTAATTAATTTATCGCCACATCACGTTAAGTGGTGCTAGCTTTCCTTTCCCCATATGGGATGCTTGTAACATGTCTGCCTACTCTATTGAGTAGGCTTTTTTTTGTCTTAAATTCAGCTAGCTTTTAGTTAGATTCAAGCTAATTGGTTAGTAGCTAATTGGTTAGTCGCTAATTGATTAGTGCGCTATATAAAAAACTGAAATCTTTCAACAAAAAGGCTATTGATAGCTATCAAGGTCGTAAGTATTTATAATTCCCCGCAATAAAGTAAGCCCTCTGTAATGATGTCGACTCAGCGAGTATGGTCAGTAGCACAAGGCTTACCGCATCCTCATCTGTAGCAATTTAACCATTAATCCAATGTTAACCTTTGCCCAAGGAACCCCGTTCCATGTTAGAAAAACTATTTAAACTTAAACAGAACAACACCAGTCTTAAGCAAGAGGCTGTGGCCGGTCTGACTACTTTTTTAACGATGGCCTACATCATTTTTGTTAACCCTATGATGCTTGCTGATGCAGGGATGGATCATGGTGCAGTATTTGTTGCCACATGTTTAGCTGCTGCCATCGGTTGCTTAGTTATGGGGTTATTAGCTAATTACCCGATTGCATTGGCTCCGGGTATGGGACTGAATGCTTTTTTTACTTACACCGTTGTTGGTGAAATGGGTTACAGCTGGGAAACAGCACTTGGCGCGGTCTTTATGTCAGGAGTGTGCTTCTTAATTTTATCCTTAGTTAGGATCCGCGAGTGGATAGTCAACAGTATTCCAATGTCGTTACGTTTTGGTATCGCAGCTGGTATTGGATTATTTTTAGCCTTAATTGGCTTAAAAAATGCCGGTATTGTAGTGGCTAGCCCTGCAACATTAGTGACTATGGGCGATATCACCTCATTTCCTGCATTGATGGCTGCGTTAGGTTTCTTCTTAATTATTGCTATGGTTCAACGTGGCTTAAAGGGTGCTGTTATTTTCAGTATCCTAATTGTGACCGTTCTGGGAATGATATTTGGCGATGTGCAATACCAAGGCTTAATTTCAATGCCACCGTCTATTGCACCGACATTTATGAAGATGGACTTGTCTAGTGTATTAGAAGTGAGCATGTTATCGGTGGTTTTTGCCTTCTTGTTTGTCGATTTATTTGATACATCAGGTACCTTAGTCGCTGTTGCTCAACGTGGCGGACTGCTTGATGAAAAAGGCCGTTTACCTCGAGTAAAACGTGCCTTAACCGCAGACAGCGTCGCCACGATCACTGGTGCTGCATTGGGTACATCAACTACCACTAGCTATATTGAAAGTATCGCAGGGGTGAGTGCAGGTGGTCGCACAGGTTTAACTGCCGTTGTAGTTGGATTACTGTTTTTAGCGGCGTTATTTGTGTCGCCATTAGCGGGTATGGTGCCAGCGTATGCCACAACTGGAACCTTGTTTTATGTTGCTATTTTAATGATGTCTGGCCTAGTCAATGTTGATTGGGAAGACTTAACTGAAGCCGCTCCTGTTGTCGTGACTTGCTTATTAATGCCGTTAACCTTTTCTATTGCCAATGCTATTGGGCTTGGGTTTATTTCTTATGCTGCGATCAAATTGATGACAGGGCGTTTTAAAGATTTAAATCCAGGTATTTTAGTGGTGGCCGCATTGTTTATTGCCAAGTTTATTTACGGTTAATTAGCTGTCCATGAGTACAGTGAGTTAATAAATTGGCTAAAGCCAATATAAAAAAGGGCTATTAGCCCTTTTTTTGTTTTTCTAATAAGGCGCCAATAACTACCCTATTGCAGCTCAATGCAACTGAGCTAGCAGAATTAAGGACTGTTTGATAACTATTTATTAACCTGAAAATGGTTAATCTAGACAAATATTCCAGTATTAGCGGCTTTCACTATGAATTATCGAGTGAATTGGGTATAAAAATGAACTGAATATTTTTTGTAAGCTGAGTAATACAAATGGGTTATCGCCGCGTAGTAGTTAAGTTAGGCACCAGCGTGCTGACATCGGGCAGTAAAAAGCTTGATAAAGCACATATGGTTGAATTAGCCAGGCAAATGGCCTCGCTTATGCGTTCAGGCGTTGAAGTCGTATTGTGTACATCAGGCGCTATAGCTGCTGGGCGAGAGCATTTACAATATCCAGTGTTGCCAGACACTATGGCCAATAAACAGTTACTTGCAGCTGTGGGTCAAAGTCAGTTAATTTTGGCTTGGTCACAATTGTTCAGTATTTACGGGTTGCATGTTGGCCAGTTATTGTTAACTCGTGCTGATTTACAAGATCGTGAACGTTACCTTAATGCGCGCGACACCTTAAATGCATTATTAGCTCATAATATTATCCCGATAATTAATGAAAATGATGCAGTTGCAACCAATGAGATTAAAGTGGGTGATAATGATAATTTATCAGCCCGTGCAGCCTTACTTTGCGATGCTGATTTACTTATCTTACTGACCGACCAAAAAGGCTTATTTGATGCCGACCCACGCACCCATCCCGACGCACAGTTAATTAAACAAGTTGTCAATATTGACGACAGTTTACGTTTATTGGCTGGCGGTTCAGTGTCAGGACTTGGAACGGGCGGAATGGCGACTAAACTTGAAGCGGCGGATGTGGCTCGACGAGCGGGCATAGAAGTTGTCATCGCTTCCGGTCATCACCCTGATGTTATTGCCAAAGTGGCGGCGAGGGAGTCTGTCGGCACTCATTTTAGTGCAATCGAAAATCCATTAGAAAGTCGCAAACAATGGATCTTGGCTGGTCCTGCTTCACAAGGTAAATTAGTTGTAGATGCTGGAGCATCGGTTGCCGTTGTTGCTAATGGTCGTAGTTTATTATCTAAAGGCATTGTCGATGTTGAAGGCAATTTTGAGCGCGGGGCGACCTTACTGATTGTGAATCAAACCGGTAAGATTTTGGCTAAAGGCATTAGCCGATATTGCGCCAATGATTTAACCAAAATTAGCGGTAAACATTCTGATGATATAGAAAGTCTACTGGGCTATAACTACGGCGATGCCGTGGTTCATCGCAATGATATGGTCGTACTTGATAATTAAGGATAAACATATGTCAGCCACAGAAACAGAATATTTAACTCAATTAGGGCAACGTGCTAAGGCTGCAAGTTTTATTTTAGCGAGTTTAACAGCGAAACAAAAAAACGTATTGTTAGCTACGATTGCAGACCACTTAGCGCAGCGGAAAAATGATATTTTACAAGCGAATGCACAAGATATCATTGCAGCGAAGCAAAGTGGTTTAACCGAAGCCATGATAGATAGGTTGATGCTGGACGAAGGGCGGCTAGGCGGAATTATAGCTGACATTGATAATGTCATCGCACTAGCCGACCCTGTCGGCAAAGAAGCTGACAGTCGGGTATTGGATAACGGCTTACGCTTAACTCGTCGCAGTGTCCCATTAGGTGTGGTGGGGGTTATTTATGAGGCTCGGCCAAATGTCACCGTTGATATTGCCGTGTTGGCGTTAAAGACCGGTAATGCAGTGATTTTGCGTGGAGGTAAAGAAACCCTAACCTCAAATAAAGTGCTAAGTGAAGTTATCCGTGATGCACTGGTGAGTTTAGATTTACCTAAAGATGCCGTGCAGCTGATTGATTCACCAGAGAGGAGTCTTGTCAGTGGCTTACTAAGACTCGACAAATATGTTGATATGATTATCCCTCGTGGTGGACAAAACCTGCAGCGATTGTGTGCTGAGCAATCGAGTATTCCTGTCATTTTAGGCGGCATTGGCATCTGTCATTTATTTGTCGATAAACAAGCCGATTTAGTGCGTGCAATCGATGTGATTGCCAACGCTAAAGTTCAACGCCCGACTGTGTGTAATGCCTTAGATACATTATTAATACATCAACAGGTTGCTGCCGAATTTATTCCTAATATTGCCTCACATTTACACTCACTTGGGGTTCATTTCCATGCTTGTGCAATGACTTTACCTTATCTTGATGGGTTAGGTTTTGATGTTACACCTGCACATGATGAATCGTTTTCAACAGAGTGGTTATCGCTCACGTTAGGGATCAAAGTGGTTAACGATATTGACGAAGCCGTGGAGCATATCCGTCATTATTCTACAGGACATTCTGAAGCCATTTTAACGGATAACATTCACACAGCGAGTGACTTTATGAATCAAGTTGATTCCGCCGCAGTGTATGTGAATGCCAGTACTCGTTTCACCGATGGTTCACAATTTGGTCTTGGCGCTGAAGTTGCCGTGAGCACCCAGAAATTACATGCCCGTGGTCCAATGGCGTTAGATGCACTGACCACATACAAGTGGCTAGCTTGGGGTGATTACACCTGTAGGCAATAATGCATTTTGTTGTACTTATAATAATAAAGGGCGCAAATAAGCGCCCTTTATTGTTTGTGCTGAGAGACGCTATAACAGAGCGCTATAAATTATAAATAAGATGACTGGGCGTTACTGGCTCAACCAAACGTTCATAGGTGGTTAATAACCAAATTGCAAAAAAGGCACAAGTCATTAATATCGCCACAATTCTAAATGCTTGCGCGTATTCCATCACATAAGTGAAATATCGACGCTGTACTGCATTGGTCATAAAAGTGGCGATAAGTGAAAATACACACAAATACATAGCTGGATATTGTGTGGTACTTACGCCATAAAACTTTTCATAAACTAGAATTACCATAACAATTGCTAAGGTAACAATGCGTATCTTACGTTCGGTATTATCACTGAAATTCCATCTTGGCAGTCCCATTGCCTTACTTCCTCTACAATCATTTGAATTTTTAGTACTTTTTTAAACATCTATATATACTTTTATAACGCTAGTTGTATTTTTTATCAAATGATTAGCGTTATTTAATGCTTTTGTTTGCAGTGTGACAGCAAAATACGACTAACACCGCTGAAATGCCAAGCAGGTTAATATGATATAAACCAATGTCGATTGAAAATGAACGATGTGCTTAATAAGTTCAATACTGGTATGAGTAACGATTATATCGCTATTACAATCTAACTCATCATTAGAGTGGGTGACTTTCGGTAAAGTATTAACGTGTCTACGCTTTGTTACTGCACTATTCCGGCTGGTTTTACTGTTTTTTTCACTATTTCGCTTATTTCGGCAGTGGTTGTGATTTATTGTTCATCCATCTTACCTTATTGGTATGGCCCGCATAAAAAAACCCATAAAACAGGATAAATATTTACTTATCCCCTTGTAATTCACTTTGTTGTCCCAATATAGGTATCAAGGCTGATATGAGTGGTTAATTTTGAATCTCAAGTTAAGCAACAAAATGCTTGAAATACTTGTTATTCATCCCCATATCAACATCAAATAACATATTTGTGACGACTAACGTCAATTTCGGAGGACCCCATGGGCAAAATTATTGGTATCGATTTAGGCACAACAAACTCGTGTGTAGCAGTCCTTGATGGCGGCAAAGCACGCGTAATTGAAAACGCAGAGGGTGATCGCACAACCCCATCAATTATCGCTTATACCGATGATGAAATTATTGTAGGCCAGCCAGCAAAGCGTCAGGCTGTAACCAACCCAACAAACACATTCTTTGCCATCAAGCGTTTAATCGGTCGTCGTTTTAAAGATGACGAAGTTCAACGTGATGTGAACATCATGCCATTCAAAATTATCGCAGCTGATAATGGTGATGCATGGGTTGAGTCACGTGGTAACAAAATGGCACCACCACAAGTTTCAGCTGAAATCTTGAAAAAGATGAAAAAGACTGCTGAAGACTTTTTAGGTGAAGAAGTGACTGAAGCGGTTATTACCGTTCCTGCTTACTTTAACGATTCACAACGTCAAGCCACTAAAGATGCTGGTCGTATCGCAGGTCTTGATGTTAAGCGTATTATCAACGAACCTACTGCTGCTGCACTTGCATACGGTATCGACAAGAAACAAGGCGACAACATTGTTGCTGTATACGATTTAGGTGGTGGTACATTCGATATCTCTATCATCGAAATTGACAGCAACGATGGCGACCAAACATTTGAAGTACTAGCAACCAATGGTGATACTCACTTAGGTGGTGAAGACTTTGATAACCGTATGATTAACTATTTAGCTGATGAATTCAAAAAAGACCAAGGCTTAGATCTTCGTAGAGATCCTTTAGCAATGCAACGTTTGAAAGAAGCCGCTGAAAAAGCAAAAATCGAGCTTTCAAGCACTAACCACACTGAAGTTAACTTGCCTTACATCACTGCTGATGCATCAGGTCCTAAGCATTTAGTGGTTAAAATTACTCGTGCTAAGTTAGAGTCATTAGTTGAAGATTTAATTCAACGTACTCTAGAGCCGCTTAAAGTTGCACTAGCTGATGCTGATTTATCAATATCAGATATCAATGAAGTGATTCTTGTGGGTGGCCAGACTCGTATGCCTAAAGTACAAGAAGCAGTCACTAACTTCTTTGGCAAAGAGCCTCGTAAAGATGTTAACCCTGATGAAGCGGTTGCTGTTGGCGCGGCGATTCAGGCTGGCGTACTTTCTGGTGAAGTGAAAGACGTACTTCTACTTGACGTTACCCCACTATCTCTTGGTATTGAAACCATGGGCAGTGTGATGACAAAGCTTATCGAGAAGAACACCACTATCCCGACTAAAGCTCAGCAAGTATTCTCAACAGCTGACGACAACCAAAGTGCCGTGACTATTCACGTACTTCAGGGTGAACGTAAGCAAGCGAGTGCTAACAAGTCATTAGGTCAATTTAACCTTGAAGGTATTGAGCCAGCACCACGTGGCCAACCACAGGTTGAAGTGATGTTCGACATTGATGCTGATGGTATCTTACATGTGTCTGCAACAGACAAGAAAACAGGTAAGAAACAAAACATTACTATCAAAGCCTCTTCAGGTTTATCTGATGAAGAAGTTGAACAAATGGTACGTGATGCTGAAGCTCATGCTGATGAAGATGCTAAATTTGAAGAGTTAGTTAAAGCGCGTAATCAAGCAGATGGTTTAGCTCATTCAACTAAAAAACAAGTTGAAGAAGCTGGCGATGCACTAGCTAGTGACGAAAAAGAAAAGATTGAAGCAGCAATCGCAACTTTAGAAACTGCCATAAAAGGCAAAGATAAAGAAGCCATTGATACAGCAACTCAAGCGCTAATCGAAGCGTCTGCTAAGTTAATGGAAATTGCTCAAGCTAAAGCTCAAGGTGAAGCAGAAGGTCAAGCGCACGATGCTGGCCAAGAAAAGCCTGCTGATGATGTTGTTGATGCTGAGTTCGAAGAAGTTAAAGACGACAAAAAGTAATTAGCAATTTCAGCTAGTTACCGTTAAAGCGGGCGTTGGGGTTATCCTCAAACGCCCGTTTGTATAATTTAAGTTTAACAATTTACTCACACCTTCGAGAAACAGAACACTATGTCAAAGCGTGATTATTACGAAGTTCTCGGTGTTGGACGTGACACCAGTGAACGCGAAATTAAAAAAGCGTACAAACGCTTAGCGATGAAGTTTCACCCAGACCGTAATCCGGGTGACAAAGCCGCAGAAGCTAGCTTTAAAGAAATTAAAGAAGCGTACGAAATTTTAACCGACAGCGACAAAAAAGCGGCTTACGATCAATTTGGTCATGCTGGCGTCGACCCTAATCGTGGTGGGCACGGTGGTGGCCAAGGTGATTTTGGCGATATCTTTGGTGATGTATTCGGTGATATTTTTGGTGGTGGTCGCCGTGGTGGTGGTCAACGTCAAGCTGCGCGCGGTAGTGACTTACGATACAACCTTGAATTGTCTTTAGAAGAAGCCGTACGCGGCTTAACCAAAGAACTGCGAATTCCTACTTTAGCTGCCTGTGATTTATGTGACGGGAGTGGCGCTAAAAAAGGCACATCTGCAACCACATGTGGTACGTGTCATGGCCAAGGCCAAGTGCAAATGCGCCAAGGTTTCTTTGCTGTTCAGCAAGCGTGTCCTACTTGTCATGGTCGCGGTAAAATCATTAAAGATCCTTGCGGCAAGTGCCATGGTGAAGGTCGAGTTGAGAAAAGCAAAACCTTATCAGTTAAAATTCCTGCCGGTGTCGATACAGGCGATCGTATTCGTCTTACTGGCGAAGGTGAAGCGGGCGAGTTTGGTGCTCCACCAGGTGATTTATACGTTCAAGTTAGTGTGCGAGAACACGCTATCTTTACCCGTGACGCCAATAACCTTTACTGTGAAGTACCTATTTCATTCAGTAAAGCAGCATTAGGCGGCGAGATTGAAGTACCGACATTAGACGGTAAAGTTAGCCTTAAAATCCCAACAGAAACCCAAACAGGGCGCATGTTCCGCCTACGCGGCAAAGGGGTTAAGTCGGTCCGTAGCCATGCAGTAGGTGACTTACTGTGTAAAGTGGTAATGGAAACACCGGTTAACTTGAATGAAAAACAAAAAGAGTTATTGCGTGAGTTTGAAGCAACGTTAACTGGCGAATCAAAAAAGCACAGCCCTAAAGCTGAAGGCTTCTTTGATGGCGTTAAAAAGTTCTTTCAGGATTTAAACAGTTAATCGCGATGATCTAGCGACCTCGTTAAAGGCTGTTTACTTTGGGTAAGCAGCCTTTTTTATTGGCGAATATCGTCAATTTATCCTATTAACATTAGGCGTTAACATGTCATTTTCAGCGTTATCACTCGATTCAAGTTTATTAGCCGCATTACCGCCGACAGTGAATCAGCCGAGTCGTATTCAGCAACTGGCTATTCCAACTATATTGGCGGGGCAAGATGTGTTGGCATTAGCCCAAACCGGCAGCGGTAAAACCTATGCTTATGGTTTGCCTGTATTGCAACGCATTAGTCTGCTTCCAACGGCTCATTTGTCTGCCGTGATCATCGTACCGACCAGAGAGTTAGCATCACAAGTATCGCAAAACTTAGTGCCGCTGGCACAATCGCTTAATTTGCGCGTAGAGGTACTGTGTGGCGGTGAAGCAATAGAGCTTCAAATTGAGCGCTTAGCTCAACCGGTTAACATCGTCGTTGCTACACCGGGCCGCTTACTCGCATTAGCACAACAAGGTGTTATTGATTTTGAACATCTGCAGAGTTTGGTCCTTGATGAAGCAGACCGATTACTGGACATGGGATTTATCGCCGATATTAATGCGTTGATTACATTAATGCCAGGTGGCCAACGGTTATTATTTTCGGCGACGTTACCCGAATCTTTGGTCGCATTAGCTCAAAAAGTACAGTCTGCATCTTGCGTACGAATTGAAGCGCATGCTTTAAATAGTACCGTGGCTGATATTGATCAAACTCTCTATCACGTCAATAAAGGCAGCAAAGCCAAAGCGCTGATTCATTTAATTGCTTTACATCAATGGTCGCAAGTATTGGTGTTTGTGAATGCTAAAGATGATGCTGATGCATTGTGTAAAAAGTTAATTAAAGCGGGTATTAACGCTGCGGCGCTTCATGGCGATAAAGAACAAGCGCTGCGAAGTAAGACCTTAGAGCAATTCAAAACGGCACAACTTACTGTATTAGTCGCAACCGATGTATTAGCGCGCGGTATTCATGTCGACGCATTGCCAGTAGTCATTAATGTTGATTTGCCTGCCCAAGCAGCAGTATATGTTCATCGTATTGGACGTACTGCACGGGCGGGATTAAGCGGCGTGGCATTATCATTAGTCGGTCATTCTGAATTACTCAGTTTAGAGGCTATTCGAGAATTAACCGGACAGACATTACCATTAGATGAATTAGCTGGTTTTGCGGTAACAGACAAACCGATTAGCGAAAACAGTAAGCGAGCGCCGCGTGATAAGCAAGCCAATCGTCGTACCGCCAATAAACGCAGTATTAGTGATTTCGCTAAACGTAAATCAACACGTTAATTAACACATGAATGCTGGCTGATGTTTAATATCGCAAATGGTGCATTGGTCCAGTTTATTGGTATAAAATAAATGAATGATCGATTAGCTTTTTGGCTAAATGAATTTTAAGGGATGACAACATGAAACCTCTCGCGCTAACCCTACTCGTTTCTGCTTTATTAGTTGGCTGTGTTAATAGTCAATCGCCAACAGGGCGAGGGCAAACCTTGTTGTTTTCTGATACCCAGATGCAGCAAATGGGTGCTCAGTCGTTTGAGACCATGAAGCAAAGTGAAAAAATAAGTCAAAACCAAGCGCAAACTCAATATGTGAACTGTGTTGCCAAACGTATCACTGCGGTGTTACCCGACCAATCGCAGCAATGGGATGTCGTGTTGTTTGAATCAGATCAAGTCAATGCGTTTGCGCTACCTGGTGGCCATATTGGTGTTTATACCGGTTTACTAAATGTGGCGACGAATCAAGATCAGTTGGCTACAGTTATGGGACATGAAGTGGCGCACGTTTTAGCACAACATGGAAACGAGCAAGTATCTCGAGCGCAGATAACGGGTCTTGGCATGCAAGCTGCGGATGCCGCATTAGGAGCATCGGGTATTGCCAATAAAGATTTGTACATGGCCGGACTGGGGCTAGGGGCGAATGTGGGCATTATTTTACCTTTTGGCCGCAGTCAGGAATCTGAAGCTGATATTGTTGGTCTTGAGCTAATGGCCAAAGCAGGTTTTAATCCAGCTCAAAGTGTTAATTTGTGGCAAAACATGGCTAAAGCGGGCGGAGCCCAAGGCCCTGAACTGCTATCGACTCACCCGTCACACAGTCACCGAATTGAAGACTTGCAAGCGGCACAGAATCAAGTGATGCCGCTTTATACACAGGCAAGAAAACAGTCTTTGGCTGAGTGTAAAATTGCTCAAGTTAAATAGCGTTTTTTGCCAACATTTACGGGGTTTATTGTGATAAACTCTTGTGCGAATTTTTTATGTTTATTGAGAGAAAATTATTATGTCAGATTTGTTCAGCACTATGGAACAGCATGCTAGCTACGGTGTAGGTCGTCAAATGGGCGAGCAACTAGCAGCAAACTCTTTTGAAGGTATTGATATCCCTGCTGTTCAAGCTGGTCTTGCTGATGCATTTGCCGGTAAAGAAAGCGCAGTATCAATGGAAGAGCTTCAAGTTGCATTTACTGAAATTAGTCGTCGTTTACAAGAAGCACAAGAAGCTGCTGCAGAAGCTGCTGCCGCTGAAGGTGATACATTCCTAGCTGAAAATGCTAAGCGTGACGGTATTACGATAACTGAGTCTGGTCTTCAATACGAAGTGCTTGTACAAGGCGACGGTGAAACACCAACGTATGATTCAACTGTACGTACTCATTACCATGGTACTTTCATCAGTGGTGATGTGTTCGACAGCTCTGTTGCTCGTGGCCAACCTGCTGAATTCCCAGTATCTGGTGTTATCGCCGGTTGGACTGAAGCATTACAGTTAATGCCAGTTGGCACTAAGCTAAAATTATATGTCCCGCATCACTTGGCTTACGGTGAGCGTGGCGCGGGTGCTTCAATCCCGCCTTATTCAGCTTTGGTCTTCGAAGTTGAATTGTTAGAAATTATCTAGTTGTTAAAAACGCCTAAGTTAACTTAGGCGTTTTTGTATATGCTGTTTGTGTGTTTACCTTTAGTTAACACTGGGAGAAATAAATGACTGCAAAAGTGAGAATTGCTGTAGTTGGTGCCAGTGGCCGTATGGGCCGTACACTGATTGAATCTGCTAAACAGCAACAAGTTATAATACTTGGCGCAGCTATTGAACGTACAGGTTCAAGTTTAATCGGTATTGATGCTGGTGTACTTGCTGGTGTTGGCGCGATGAATGTTGCCATTACCGATTCACTGGATAAAGTGGTTGACGACTTTGACGTATTAATTGATTTTACGTCACCTGAATCTTCCATTATTCATCTCGATTGGTGCGCAAAAAATCACAAAGCTATTGTCATTGGTACCACAGGTTTTAATCATGCTCAAAAAGAGCAAATTGGTGCCTATTCAGAACAAGTGCCAGTGGTATTAGCGCCTAATATGTCTGTCGGTGTTAACGTGATGTGGAAGTTGCTCGCACTGGCTACAGAGGTGATGGGTGATTATACCGATATCGAAATAATCGAAGCGCATCATCGGCATAAAAAGGATGCACCGTCAGGTACTGCACTTAAAATGGGTGAAATTATAGCCCAAACATTAGGTCGTGATTTAGACCAATGTGCGGTATTTGGGCGTGAAGGCATTACCGGTGAGCGTGATCCTAATACCATAGGTTTTGCAACGGTTCGTGCTGGTGACATTGTCGGTGAACACACCGCAATGTTCGCTGACATAGGCGAACGGCTGGAAATAACCCATAAAGCATCGAGTAGAATGACCTTTGCTAATGGAGCTATGAGGGCGGCTTTTTGGCTCTCCGATCAAAATGCAGGTCTGTATGACATGCAACAAGTATTAGGATTGAACTAGATAATAAAAACACCATTCGTTGGTGTTTTTTTTTGAAAACAATCCTACAAAATATAGACGTAAAAACGAATTTCTTATACAATCGCTGGAATTTGTCAAAATTTCGTAATTTATCGAAAATTGGTATTTTAGTGCAAAATAAAAACACATAATTTTAAGTGGCTTGGCTCTTTTCTGGAGGTCGCGTTGACACAGTCTGCCTTACTCGTACTCGAAGATGGATCAGTATTCTCTGGCACCGCAATTGGTGCTACCGGTATCTCTGTTGGTGAAGTGGTATTTAATACTTCAATGACAGGTTATCAAGAGATCCTTACAGATCCTTCATATTCACGCCAAATAGTAACATTAACCTATCCTCACATCGGTAACACAGGTACTAATGATGAAGACACAGAATCGGATTCGGTTCATGCATGTGGCTTAATTATTCGTGACTTACCGCTTATGGCGAGTAATTTCCGCAACCAACAATCATTAAGCGATTATTTAAAAGCGAATAATGTGGTTGGTATTGCTGATATTGATACCCGCAAACTAACTCGAATTTTGCGTGAAAAAGGCGCCCAAGCCGGTTGTATTATGGTCGGCGACCTAGATGAAGCGAAAGCTCTGGCAGCTGCGAAAGCGTTCCCAGGTCTAAAAGGCATGGATTTAGCCAAAGAAGTGACCACCGATAAAGCTTATACATGGCGTAACGGTAGCTGGAAATTAGTCGGTGGTTTACCGTCTGAAACACCAGCAGCGGAACTCAAATATAAAATTGTCGCGTACGATTACGGTGTGAAACGTAATATTTTACGTATGTTGGTTGACCGTGGTTGTGATGTGACGGTAGTGCCTGCTCAAACATCTGCTGCAGATGTCCTTGCCATGAACCCTGATGGGGTCTTCCTATCAAATGGTCCTGGCGACCCTGAGCCATGTGATTATGCTATTACTGCTATCCAGCAAATATTAACAACTGATATTCCAGTGTTTGGTATTTGTTTAGGCCACCAGTTACTTGCATTAGCCTCTGGTGCGAAAACCTTAAAAATGAAGTTTGGTCACCATGGTGCAAACCATCCAGTGAGCAATGTTGAAAATGGTCGCGTGATGATCACCAGTCAAAACCACGGTTTTGCTGCTGATGAAACCACATTGCCAGCAAACATCAAGGTGACGCATAAGTCGTTATTTGATGGTTCGTTACAAGGTATTCACCTAACGGATAAGCCAGCATTTAGCTTCCAGGGACACCCTGAAGCGAGTCCTGGGCCAACCGATGCCGCACCGCTGTTCGATCATTTCATCGAGCTAATTGAACAATACCGTCAGCACGCCAAGTAGTTATCTGGGAGAAGACAGAAGCAATGCCAAAACGTACAGATATAAAAAGTATTCTTATCCTAGGTGCCGGTCCAATTGTTATTGGTCAGGCGTGTGAGTTTGATTATTCAGGTGCGCAAGCTTGTAAAGCACTTCGTGAAGAAGGCTATCGCGTTATTCTGGTCAACTCTAATCCAGCAACGATTATGACCGACCCTGAAATGGCCGATGCAACCTATATCGAGCCTATTCATTGGGAAGTGGTACGCAACATCATCGCCAAAGAACGTCCAGATGCCATTCTACCGACGATGGGTGGACAAACTGCACTGAACTGCGCGCTTCAGCTTGAAGCACAAGGCGTACTAAAAGAGTTTAATGTTGAAATGATTGGTGCGACAGCGGATGCGATTGATAAAGCTGAAGACCGTAGTCGTTTCGACAAAGCGATGAAATCCATTGGTTTAGACTGCCCGCGTGCGGGTATTGCTCATAACATGGATGAAGCGTATGGCGTATTAGATATGGTGGGCTTTCCCTGTATCATTCGTCCGTCTTTCACCATGGGTGGCAGCGGCGGTGGTATTGCCTACAACAAAGAAGAGTTTGAAGAGATTTGTTCTCAAGGCTTGGACTTGTCGCCAACTAACGAATTATTGATCGATGAATCATTAATTGGTTGGAAAGAATATGAAATGGAAGTGGTTCGTGATCGCAACGATAACTGTATTATCGTGTGTACTATCGAAAACTTCGATGCGATGGGTGTTCACACCGGTGACTCAATTACCGTTGCACCGGCACAAACGCTAACCGATAAAGAATATCAATTAATGCGTAACGCTTCTTTAGCGGTACTGCGTGAAATTGGCGTTGAAACCGGTGGCTCAAACGTACAATTTGGTATTTGTCCTAATACTGGCCGTATGGTTATTATTGAGATGAACCCACGTGTATCACGTTCATCTGCTTTAGCCTCTAAAGCAACCGGTTTCCCGATAGCTAAAATTGCTGCTAAGTTAGCGGTTGGTTTTACGCTTGATGAGCTTAGCAACGACATTACTGGCGGTAAAACACCAGCGTCGTTCGAGCCTGCAATCGATTACGTTGTGACTAAAATCCCTCGTTTTAACTTTGAAAAGTTTGCCGGTGCAAATGACCGTCTAACAACCCAAATGAAATCTGTGGGTGAAGTAATGGCCATTGGCCGTACTTTCCAAGAGTCATTACAAAAAGCGTTACGTGGCCTTGAAGTGGGTCGTAACGGTTTTGATTCTCTGGTTGATTTACAATCACCAGAAGCGATGCAACGTATCCGTCATGAATTAAAAGAGCCAGGTTGTGACCGTATTTGGTATATAGCCGATGCATTCCGTGCTGGTTTAAGTCGTGATGATATCTTCACTCTGACTAACGTTGATCACTGGTTCCTCGTTCAAATCGAAGATTTGGTTACCCAAGAAGCGAAAGTCGCTGAGCTTGGTATGTCAGGTTTAGAGCAAAACTACTTACGCCAATTAAAGCGTAAAGGTTTCTCTGATTTACGTTTAGCTGATGTGTTAGGTGTGAGTGAAGGCGAAATTCGTAAACTACGTCATCGCCATGAAATTCATCCGGTATACAAGCGTGTAGATACATGTGCTGCTGAATTCTCAACTGACACGGCTTACATGTACTCAACGTACGAAGAAGAATGTGAATCTAACCCATCGAACCGTGACAAAATCATGATTTTGGGTGGTGGCCCTAACCGAATTGGCCAGGGTATTGAGTTCGATTATTGCTGTGTCCATGCTGCATTAGCATTACGTGAAGACGGTTATGAAACCATCATGGTTAACTGTAACCCTGAAACGGTATCAACCGACTACGATACATCTGACCGCTTATACTTTGAACCTGTAACGCTAGAAGACGTACTCGAGATTGTGCGTATCGAAAAGCCAAAAGGTGTAATCGTCCAATACGGTGGCCAAACTCCGCTTAAACTCGCGCGCGAATTAGAAGCCGCAGGCGTACCGATTATTGGTACCAGCCCTGATGCGATTGACCGTGCAGAAGACCGCGAACGTTTCCAACAAGCCATTCAACGTTTGAACATGAAGCAGCCAGAAAATGCGACAGTGACAACAGTTGAAAGTGCTGTGATAGAAGCTGAAAAAATAGGTTATCCGTTGGTTGTACGCCCGTCTTATGTGTTGGGTGGACGTGCGATGGAAATCGTATACGACAAGCAAGATTTACTACGCTACTTCAATGAAGCGGTTAAAGTATCTAATGCATCACCAGTATTACTTGATCACTTCTTAGATGATGCGATTGAAGTGGATATCGATGCAGTGTGTGACGGTGAAACTGTGGTGGTTGGCGCCATTATGGAGCATATTGAACAAGCAGGAGTTCACTCTGGTGACTCAGGTTGTTCATTACCACCTTACACCTTGAGTGCTGATATTCAGGCCAGAATGCGTGACCAAGTGTCTAAACTGGCTTTTGAATTAGGCGTGATCGGTTTAATGAACGTGCAGTTTGCGGTAAAAGATAACGAAATCTATATGATTGAAGTTAACCCGCGTGCCGCTCGTACAGTACCATTTGTGTCTAAAGCGACAGGCGTGCCGTTAGCTAAAATTGCAGCTCGAGTGATGGCTGGCCAAAGCTTAATTTCGCAAAACTTTACTAAAGAAGTGATTCCACCATATTTCTCGGTAAAAGAAGTGGTATTACCGTTTAATAAGTTCCCAGGTGTTGACCCGCTATTAGGCCCAGAAATGCGCTCAACCGGTGAAGTCATGGGCGTGGGTGATACTTTTGCTGAAGCCTATGCCAAAGCACAGCTTGGTGCTACATCTGAAGTGCCTAAATCGGGCCGTGCGTTATTATCTGTGCGTAACAGTGATAAAAAACGCGTTGCCGATTTAGCTTCTAAGTTGATTGAGCTAGGTTATGAAATTGATGCCACTCATGGTACCGCGATTATTTTAGGTGAAGCAGGGATTAATCCTCGCTTAGTTAACAAAGTACATGAAGGTCGTCCACACATTCTTGATCGTATTAAAAATGGTGAATATACCTACATTGTTAACACCACTGAAGGTCGTCAAGCAATTGAAGACTCACGTCAGATCCGTCGTGGAGCATTGCGCTATAAAGTGAATTACACTACGACATTAAATGCTGCCTTTGCGACGTGTTTAGCGCATTCTGCAGATGATCGTATCAAGGTGACGTCTTTACAAGAGTTACACAAACGTATCAAAAGCTAATTTTTATGGTGCGTTAACGATTAAGGTCGCCTTTTGGCGACCTTTTTTATGACATTTTGATGATGGATGACTAGCAAGTCTGTAAAAGCTTAGGTAAGCTGTCTGCCATCATCGAAAAGATGCATCCTAGATACGCACGCTAAGTCGATTGCGTACTTCCAACTGAATTTTTACTGTGTTGACTTATCGTCAGCACGGGATGCTTTTGTTTTTAAAGGAGACAAAGACATTATGAGTAAGGTCCCAATGACTGTAGTTGGCGCTGATCAATTACGTAAAGAACTTGAATTGTTAAAGTTCGATCGCCGTCCAAAAATTACTGAAGCAATTGCTTCAGCACGCGAATTAGGCGATTTAAAAGAAAATGCTGAATATCATGCAGCCCGTGAAGATCAAGGCATTTGTGAAGCACGTATTCGTGACATCGAAGGCAAGTTATCTAACGCTCAAATTATTGACGTCACAAAGTTAGAAAATACTGGCCGAGTCATTTTTGGTACAACAGTAACTATTTTGAACATAGATACAGATGCTGAAGTAACGTATCGCATAGTCGGTGATGACGAGGCGGATATTAAGCAAAATTTAATTTCTGTTAATTCACCTATTGCACGTGGATTAATTGGTAAAAGTGAGGGCGATGAAGTATCGATTACCACTCCAGGTGGATTGACTGATTATGAAATCATAACGGTTAAATATCTTTAAGTATTGTGAATAATCGAGTGTGCCTTTTTCTTAACCATTTGTTTTAGTTATTGTATTAAACTAACTGCTTAAGCATTTATCATACTTTTATGCACAACCCAATACCGATATGATGGCCACTAGCCAGATATAGCACTAAATAGAATACTGTTTAGTGCTTTTTTATATCCATCGTAGAGTTAATGCATGTGCTAGATATGATAGAACATGTAAAAAAATTCATTTGCAGATTAAAGGTGCAATAGATATTATCGTTTAAGTTTACATTGTTGTTACATTTTACCGTATGAGCAACAATATTCTTTGAACAATCTGTTAGAAAATCGTTTAAAAACTAATTTGTTAGATTACTTTATTAGACAGTGTTGTTAGATGATTTTATTAGATAGTGTTTTTGACATGTTAATTTTAGAATTTTGAATTTTAGAAATTGTGTAGCTTGATTAAATAAGGTCATTATGACGTTTCCATGGGCTCGTATACTACTAATGCTGGTAATTGTGGGGTTGTGTTCAATCTTCCTCCTCAATAGCCGTGTGTTAGTTTTAGCATCGATGCCATTTGCTGCGTCTACTTCTTATTCTTGTTCATATAATGTGGATTCGCTGACAGATGATCGAATTTGTGAACAACCAATAAGTTCAACCCCTATTGATATCACCTTGGCGTCAGTTAAATCAGTAGACAGCTCAAAAGACACATTAGTTAACAGTCCAGTAGATTCAAATCAACTAACTGCGTTAACCAATACGCTTATTGATGTTAATAGCACATTGTTGGGCTACGTCGGCGAACCTTCATCAACAAACCCAGTCTCTGAAAAATCTGTCTCTGAACGTTCTGTTTCTGAGAATTCTAGTTCAAACGATATTCATTTTGTTCCTACCTATTCAGCGCGTTACCTCAGTATTGTTCAATATCAATCGGATGAATCAAAACCTAATTATCTATTGGCCTATGAATTTGTTTCTCCGCCAGTACCAAGTTTAACCATAGGCTATCAAATTAACTTTAGTCCGCAATTGGACTGGGTATTATCAACGGCTTCAGCCCCTTCAAGACTTTCCGCTTGGAAAGACTCTAATCTACTTTTCGTTCACACTCACACCTGTTAACTACATTATATTGATTAAAAATGTCATTAGCCTTGCTAATGAGTTTTGCTGTGGGTAGATGAATGGGGTCAATACCTATCATCACTCACGTACATTTTTATCGAGGTTTTACCCCGATGTAGTGAGATCAAGTGTTATGAAATCAAAATCGAATACCAAACCGTTAAATCAATATGCTCAGTGGAAATACTGGCTATTAATTAGCACACTCATAATCTTATTTATGAGTGCTTTGCCATCTTGGTATGGTGAAGACCCTGCCGTACAACTTGCCGTTAAACCGACTCAATCACTAACAGTGGAACAAATTCACCATGTGCTACAACAAGCGGGCATAAATAGTAAGCGTATCGAGCAGCAACAAGATAATTTACTTGTGGTGTTAGATGATCCCGATATGCAAACCCAAGCTAAAAAGACCTTAGTACAAGAGTTTGAACATCAGGCTCAAGTGACCTTAGCGTTAGCTCCAGCGGCCCCAGATTGGTTATTAAATTTAGGCGTTAAACCGATTAAACTTGGTTTAGATTTACGCGGTGGAGTGCAGTTTCTACTGGATGTGGATCTTGATTTAGTGTTTCAAAACCAAGCAGTATTAGTGAGTGATGCTGTAAAGCAATTTGTCAGAGAACAACATATCAGTGGTGTAATGGTGCGTTTTGGCACTGGAGCGGAACTGACGGTTAACAGCGCCAGTGATGATGCTCGTGGTCAAATAAGACAATTTATTGGTCAGCAGTACCCTCAATGGCAAGTCACAGGCCATCAACAAACTTTGAGTATCAATCTTTCCCAAAGTGAACAGCTCAAATTAACCAACTTAACTGTACAGCAAAACTTGCAAATTATGCGCAGCCGTATTGAAGAACTTGGTATTACCGAAGCGCTAGTTCAACGTCAAGGAGAGAACCGGATTAGGATTGAGTTACCAGGAGTGCAAGATCCTGCCACCGCTAAAAATGTTATCGGTGCAACCGCTAGTTTGGCATTTTATCCAGTGGTGCAAGCTGACTCTCTTTATGCTGTTGTGATGAATGATGAGCAGAATAAGCCTGTCTATGTGTCAAAAAAACCAGTACTTGGTGGTGATCACATTATTGATGCTCGAGCCACTACTGGCGATTTTGGTATGGCGAAAGTCAATATCAGTCTTGATGCGGCAGGTGGCAAGTTAATGTCAGATTTTTCGCGAGATAATATCGGTAAACCTATGGCAACAGCTTATAGCGAATACAGCCGTGATGAACAAGGTAAAGCCAAACAAACCACTAAAATTATCAGTGTTGCAACCATTCAGAGTCAACTCGGTAACCGCTTTGAAATCACTGGAGCAGGTAGCCATCAAGAGGCGCAGCAATTAGCTTTGTTATTAAGAGCTGGCTCTATGACTGCACCTGTAACCATAGTGGAAGAACGTACTATTGGGCCTAGTTTAGGGGCCGAGAATATTGTTAATGGTTTTGCTGCTCTAGCCTTAGGTTTATCGGCTACATTACTGTTTATGGCTTGTTGGTATCGCCGTTTAGGTTGGGTTGCAAATGTGGCATTAATCGCCAATTTGGTGATGTTATTTGGATTGTTAGCGCTCATTCCTGGAGCGGTATTGACCTTACCAGGTATTGCCGGGTTAGTGCTTACTGTCGGTATGGCAGTCGATACTAACGTACTTATTTTTGAGCGAATAAAAGAAAAGCTTGCGGAAGGTCGTAGCTTTGCCAATGCGATTGATGTGGGATTTGATAGTGCGTTTTCAACCATTTTTGATGCTAACTTCACCACGATGATCACCGCAGTGGTGTTATTTTCGATTGGTAATGGCCCTATTCAAGGCTTTGCGTTGACCTTAGGTTTGGGGTTATTAACCAGTATGTTTACCGGTATTTTTGCTTCACGCGCATTAATCAACTTAGTTTATGGTCGTGACACTCGTCGCGCTATTAAGGTGTAATTTTATGAACTCAACTCAAACAAATTATTCAACAGACAAGCTCAAATACTTAACTAAGTGGCGTTATGCATCGAGTCTGATTTCGATTGTATTAATGCTGTTATCGTTAACCGCGATAGGAATAAAAGGGTTTAATTGGGGCTTAGATTTTACCGGCGGTGTGGTCACAGAGATTCAAGTGGATCATCACATCACTGCCAGTGAAATACAGCCATTAATGACTGCAGCATATCAACAAGAGGTCAGTGTTATTTCAGCCAGTGAACCAGGCCGTTGGGTATTACGATATGCCAATATACCTGATGAGAATCAACGCCCAGAACTGGGTGAAGTATTGGCGCCATTAAAGACTGACATCAACGTGTTAAATAGCAGTATCGTCGGACCACAAGTAGGCCAAGAGTTGGTTGAACAAGGCAGTTTAGCTTTATTAGTCGCCATGCTATGTATTATGGGGTATCTAAGTTTTCGCTTTGAATGGCGTTTAGCGTCAGGTGCACTGTTTGCTTTGGTACATGATGTGGTATTTGTGTTGGCTTTTTTTGCGTTAAGCCAAATGGAATTTAATTTAACTGTATTAGCCGCAATAATGGCGATTTTGGGGTATTCACTCAATGATTCAATTATTATTGCGGACAGGATCCGGGAGCAGTTAGTGGCTAAACCACAGTGGAATATAACTGACATTAACAACTTAGCAATTAAATCAACCTTTTCCAGAACTATGGTCACTTCAGGAACTACATTGATAACGGTTGTGGCTTTATGGATTCTGGGTGGGGCACCGCTTGAAGGTTTTTCTATCGCGATGTTTATTGGTATTTTAACCGGTACTTGGTCATCGATTTCAATTGGTGCTACCTTGCCTGAGTTTCTAGGCTTAAAGGCAGAGCATTATCAAGTTATCCCAATACCTGATCATCCCTGATTAACGATAATTCATCTCCAATAAAAAAGCCGCTGTATTCAGCGGCTTTTTATAAAAGGGTGCGAAATTATTTGGCTTTAGGCAAAGCAATTTTCATTTCAGCCGAATGACGGAAAATAACTAACACATGACCGATAAGTTGCACTTTCGTAGACTGGGTTTCACGTACAATGGCGTCAACGATGGCATTTTTTAGCTCTCTGTCTGCAGAGGCTACTTTCACTTTAATCAATTCATGATGTGTAAGAGCGCTATCAATTTCAGCCAGAACACCTTCAGTTAGTCCATTGCCACCAAGCAGCACCACTGGTTTTAGACTGTGCGCCAGACCTTTTAAATGCTGTTTTTGTTTGGTTGTTAAGTTCATTTGTACCAACTTTTGCTGAGTTACTGTTGAAAAACGGGTATTCTACCCTTATATAGAGCTTATGTAACTCTGAATCGTTGCGGAATTTAAATGACAACCAAAAAACGTACGGCGAGCTCAACTCGCTGGATGCAAGAACACTTTGATGATCACTATGTGAAATTAGCCCAAAAACGAGGCTTACGTTCACGAGCAGCATTCAAGTTAGAAGAGATCCAACAAAAAGATCACTTAATAAAACAGGGTATGACAGTAGTTGACTTAGGTGCTGCTCCCGGTGGTTGGTCACAAGTGGCTGTTAAACTTACTGGCGACAAAGGTAAAGTGATTGCTTGTGACATTTTACCGATGGATCCTATTGTTGGCGTTGATTTTCTTCAAGGTGATTTTAGAGAGGATAAAGTACTGCAGGCATTGCTTGAGCGAGTAGGTCAAGATAAAGTGGATGTGGTACTATCAGATATGGCTCCGAACATGAGTGGTTCGGGTGCTGTAGATCAGCCAAGAGCTATGTATTTAGTTGAATTGGCGCTAGATATGTGTCATCAAGTGTTGACGCCTAACGGCTGTTTTGCTGTTAAAGTCTTTCAGGGGGAGGGCTTTGACGACTACATAAAAACAGTCAAACAGGCATTCAAAGTAGTAAAAACCCGTAAACCAGACTCCTCTAGAGCGCGCTCTCGAGAAGTCTATCTAGTGGCGACTGGTTACAAGTTGTAGTAGTCTAAAGTTAATAATCGCAGGACTGTTAAGAGGTCGAGTAATTTGAGTGACATGGCTAAAAATTTAATACTCTGGGTTGTCATCGCTGTTGTGCTGATGTCAGTTTTCCAGGGTTATTCCCCCTCTTCTTCGAATTCGCAGAAGATGGATTATTCCGCCTTTTTGGACAATGTTCGAAATGGTCAAGTTAACAAGGTCGAAATAAAAAGCGATCAACGAACTATTGAAGGGACTAAACGTACCGGCGAGAAGTTCACCACAATTATGCCTATATATGATCAAGATTTAATCAATGATCTTCAAACTAAAGGTATTGACTATAAAGGCCAAGAAGCTGAAGAATCTGGTTTCTTAACTCAAATCTTTATTTCATGGTTCCCAATGTTACTGCTAATTGGAGTATGGATATTCTTCATGCGTCAAATGCAAGGTGGTGGCGGTAAGGGCGCAATGTCATTTGGTAAGAGTAAAGCCAAATTGATGAGCGAAGATCAAATTAAAACCACTTTTGCAGACGTCGCTGGTTGTGATGAAGCAAAAGAAGAAGTGAAAGAACTGGTTGATTATTTGCGTGACCCAACTAAGTTCCAAAAATTAGGCGGCCGTATTCCTACGGGCGTGTTAATGGTTGGGCAACCAGGTACAGGTAAAACCTTGCTAGCGAAGGCTATTGCTGGTGAATCTAAGGTGCCATTCTTTACTATTTCAGGTTCTGATTTTGTCGAAATGTTTGTCGGTGTTGGTGCATCTCGTGTGCGTGACATGTTTGAACAAGCTAAAAAATCTTCTCCTTGTATCATCTTTATCGATGAAATTGATGCTGTAGGCCGCCAACGTGGCGCTGGTGTTGGTGGTGGTCACGATGAGCGTGAGCAAACATTAAACCAGTTACTGGTTGAGATGGATGGTTTCGAAGGTAATGAAGGCGTTATTGTCATTGCGGCAACTAACCGTCCAGACGTACTCGATTCTGCATTACTTCGTCCAGGTCGATTTGACCGCCAAGTCGTCGTCGGTTTACCAGACGTGCGTGGTCGTGAACAAATCCTTAAAGTACACATGCGTAAAGTACCTTTGTCAGACGATGTTAAAGCAAGTGTTATTGCCCGTGGTACCCCAGGATTTTCTGGTGCAGACTTAGCAAACCTTGTTAACGAAGCTGCGTTGTTTGCTGCTCGTGGTAATCGTCGTGTAGTCGGTATGGAAGAGTTCGAGCGTGCTAAAGACAAAATCATGATGGGTGCTGAGCGCCGTTCTATGGTGATGTCTGAATCGGACAAAGAGATGACGGCTTATCATGAAGCCGGACATGCTATTGTTGGTTGCTTAGTGCCAGAACATGACCCTGTACATAAAGTGACCATTATTCCGCGCGGTCGTGCATTAGGTGTGACGTTCTTCTTACCTGAAGCTGATGCTGTTAGTCAAAGCCGTCGCAAATTAGAATCACAGATTTCAGTTGCTTACGGTGGACGTTTAGCCGAAGAGCTTATTTACGGAAGCGAACAAGTCTCTACCGGCGCTTCGCAAGACATTAAATACGCGACATCAATTGCACGTAACATGGTTACGCAATGGGGTTTCTCTGACAAGTTGGGTCCTTTACTCTATGCAGAAGAAGAAAACGAAGTTTTCTTAGGTCGCAGTATGGGTAAATCAAAGGCTATGTCAGGTGATACAGCGTCATTAATTGATTCAGAAATCAAAATGTTTATCGATAAAAACTATCAACGTGCACAAACCATGTTGACAGAAAATATGGATATCTTACATGCGATGAAAGACGCACTGATGAAGTACGAAACGATTGATTCGTTGCAAATTGACGATTTAATGCATCGCCGTGAAGTGCGTATGCCAGCTGAATGGCAAAAAGATGAATCATCTGACGATAAAGATAATGGCAATACCACGCCTAAATCTGAAATTGAAACGCCAGTGGATGACGCTAAAACCGACGCTAAAGTCGATAATAAAGCCGATACTAATGATGCGGATGAATCACCAGCTAAATAAATAATTTAGTGAATAAAGAAAACCCCGCAAGGGGTTTTCTTGTTTTTAATCTACTGTAGGAAAATACCATTGTTTCAATTAACTCATGCCAATAAAACGCTCGACTTGTCAGCCCCTGTAGTAATGGGAATTGTAAACGTGACACCAGATTCGTTTTCTGATGGTGGCGAATACATCGATTTCGAACAAGCTTGTCGACATGTTGATTATATGGTTGAACAAGGTGCATTAATTATAGACGTCGGCGGTGAGTCTACTCGCCCTGGGGCAGCAGAGGTTTCTGTTGAGCAAGAGCTCGCACGGGTTATTCCTATTATTGAATATACTGCAAAAACACACGACGTATGGATTTCGATAGACACTAGCAAACCTGAAGTGATGGAACTGGCGGTAAATGCCGGTGCTAATTTGATTAATGATGTGCGCGCATTACAAATGCCTGGGGCTTTAGCAATGGCTGCGACGTTAGATGTGCCAATTTGCTTGATGCACATGCAGGGCGAGCCAAAAACAATGCAAAATAAACCTGAGTATCAGGATGTGATTGATGAGGTTGCCGCTTTTTTTGAATTGCGTATTGCTTACTGCGAAGCAGCCGGAATTGAGCGCGAACGTTTAATTCTTGATCCAGGTTTTGGCTTTGGCAAAACTTTAGCGCATAATTACCGCCTGTTAGCTGCGTTGCCAAAATTGCATGAGTTTCACTTACCTTTACTGGTGGGCTTATCACGTAAAAGCATGATGGGTGACCTGTTAGCGCGTGATACCGATCAACGTCTTGCGGGTAGTCTCGCAGGGGCATTGATTGCTGCTCAGCAAGGTGCGCATATTATACGTGTCCATGATGTACCCGAAACTGTCGATGTACTTAAAGTGATGTCAGAAACAATGGCCTACTTGTAGTGGCAGCGGCACAATAACGTTATAAGTACAGTGAAATCACTTAAGTAGGGATCTGTGAAACAAAGAAAATTTTTTGGAACCGATGGTATTCGCGGCAGAGTCGGGGCGGGTAAAATGACCCCTGAACTGGCATTGAAGCTCGGTTGGGCTGCTGGACGAGTATTGTCTCGAAATGGCACTCAAAAAGTGATTATTGGTAAGGATACCCGTATTTCAGGTTACCTATTTGAATCGGCGTTAGAAGCTGGATTATCAGCTGCTGGATTAAACGTGTTATTACTTGGCCCAATGCCGACCCCTGCAGTGGCTTATTTAACTCGTACTTTTCGTGCAGAAGCTGGTGTGGTAATTAGTGCTTCGCATAATCCTTACTATGACAACGGTATCAAGTTCTTCTCTACCGATGGCAGTAAGCTTGATGATGCAATTGAATTAGAAATTGAGGCTGAACTTGAAAAGCCGTTAGTGTGTGTAGAGTCCCACTTATTAGGCAAAGCTCGTCGAATTGAAGATGCTGCAGGGCGTTACATCGAATATTGTAAAGGGAACTTTCCTGCCGACCAAACTCTTGAGGGCTTAAAAATTGTCGTCGATTGTGCTCATGGTGCAACGTATCATATTGCCCCTAATGTATTCCGTGAATTAGGTGCTGACGTGATTGCTATTGGCGATAAACCCGATGGACTCAATATCAATGATAAAGTTGGCGCAACGTCAATGGCTAAGATTTGTGAGACTGTATTGGCTGAAAAAGCTGATTTAGGGATTGCATTAGATGGTGACGGTGATCGTATTATGATGGTTAATCGTCATGGTGAAGTAGTCGATGGCGATCAGATCCTGTATATTTTAGCGGTAGATGCTCAAAAACGTGGTATTTTAAAAGGTGGAGTGGTCGGCACCTTAATGTCTAATTTAGGTTTAGATTTAGCGTTGCAAGCACTTGATATTCCTTTTGTTCGCTCTAAAGTCGGTGACAGATATGTCATGGAAATGCTGAGGGAGAATGAATGGCGTATAGGTGGTGAAAACTCTGGTCATATTCTCAACCTAGATCATGGTACTACCGGTGATGGTATTGTTGCAGGTATTTTAGTGTTAGCAGCGATGCGTCGTCAAAATGCGTCGCTTGAACAATTAACAGAGCCGATGAAGATGTTGCCTCAAGTATTGGTTAATGTCCGCTTTGAAGGGGACTCTAATCCGTTAGATACCGATGCGGTGAAATCTGCGCAAGCCGATGTTGAGTTGCAATTAGGTGCTCGCGGACGGGTTTTATTACGAAAGTCGGGTACCGAACCGTTAATCAGAGTGATGGTTGAAGGTGATGATCATCCGCAAGTGCTTGCACATGCAAATCGTATTGCTGACGCGGTAAAGGCAGCATGTTAATCATTTGAATATTCAGATATGTTGTTGCTCGCTTAAAAAGTAGACGCTTCGACACTTTATGTGAAATATTCCCCTTTTAGCTCTTGTAACTTGATAAGTGGTTCGCTATTATTCACGCCGCTTTCAGAGGAGACAGTGAATGGCACTCAGACGTCCTATGGTCGCTGGCAACTGGAAAATGAATGGTAATTCAGCACTAGCAGAAGAACTATTTAAGAAGTTTGCTACAAAGCTCCAAAATGATTCCGCTGAAGTGGTTTTATGCCCGCCTTCAATTTATCTTGAAAGTGTTAGGCAGCTGCTTGAAGCCAATAAGCAAACCTTAGATGGTGCGCTTGTTAGAATGGGTGCACAAAATCTTAGTCAACATGATTTTGGTGCATATACCGGCGAAATATCCGGGCAGATGCTAAAAGATTCTGGATGTCGATATGTTATTATCGGCCATTCCGAACGTCGCCGTATGTACGGAGAGACGAGTAATATCGTGGCAGAGAAGTTTGCCGCAGCACAAAAATATGGTCTGACACCGATTTTATGCGTAGGTGAATCAGGGCCAGCTCGTGAAGCAAGACGTACCTTTGAGGTGATTGCGGAAGAGCTTGATATAGTAATTGAAAAAAACGGTACCATGGCTTTTGATAACGCAATTATCGCCTACGAACCTTTATGGGCTGTAGGGACAGGTAAAAGCGCAACACCAGAACAGGCACAAGAAGTACATGCGTTTATTCGCAGTCGCCTCTCTGAAGTATCTCCCTTTATTGGTGAGAATATCAGAATTCTATACGGTGGTAGCGTCACCCCAAGCAATGCGGCAGATATATTTGCCCAGCCTGATGTTGATGGTGGTCTGATTGGCGGTGCAAGTTTGAACTCAAGTGAGTTTTTAAGTTTATGTACCATAGCAATGAGCGCGTAATTATATGTACGAAGTTCTGATAGTTGTATACTTGGTGGTAGCTTTAGGTCTTATTGGCTTAATTTTAATTCAACAAGGAAAGGGTGCCGATATGGGCGCATCTTTCGGAGCCGGTGCCTCAGGCACTTTATTTGGCTCAAGTGGATCAGGTAATTTCCTGACTCGCAGTACTGCAGTATTAGCCATTGGCTTTTTTGCATTAAGTTTAGTGATTGGTAATTTAAGTGCTAATCACACTGAGCAAAATGATCAGTGGAAAGATTTAGGTCCAGCAGCAGAGCAAATCATTGATGATGCGCCTGTTCAGATCGAACAGTCAGAAACGAAAATTCCTGACTAGTATACCAGGTGTCGCCGAGGTGGTGGAATTGGTAGACGCGCAGCCTTGAGGTGGCTGTGTCTTAACGGACGTGCGGGTTCAAGTCCCGCTCTCGGCACCAGATTTAAACTAACAAATCATGGATTGAGTTTGATTAGTTATTGCAAGATATAGTGTAAATCAATATACTTGCATCAGTTGACGCGGGGTGGAGCAGTTGGTAGCTCGTCGGGCTCATAACCCGAAGGTCGTCGGTTCAAATCCGGCCCCCGCAACCAGCTCCTTGTGATTTAATTTCGTAAGAAAATAAATCACAATTTACAGGTTTTATAATAAAATAACCTCGTGATTACGGGGTTTTTTGTTATATGAACTTTTAAATATCCGTGTTAGAGGCGGGTTGCAATGGGGCTATTAGCCCTTTTTTTGTTTTTTTGGGGGTCATTTTTGGCAACAATAGAATCCAAGCTAGTTGAAATGTTAACAGTACCTGTTGAAGCTCTAGGCTTTAAACTATGGGGCATTGAGTATATTCAAGCTGGTCGTCACTCAATTCTTCGTGTGTTTATTGATCACGAGAATGGCATCAATATTGAAGATTGTGCAGAAGCCAGTCGTCAAGTTAGCGCAGTTATGGATGTTGAAGACCCTATTTCTACAGAATACACATTAGAAGTATCTTCACCTGGCGTAGATAGACCGTTATTTACCGCCGAGCAATATAGAGCTTATATAGGTGAAGAAACAAAAGTACAATTGACTATGCCTGTTGCCGGTAGTCGTAATTTAAAAGGCGTCATCAGTAGTGTTGATGGGCAAATGCTCACTATCACCGTTGATGGTAAAGACTTGATTGTTGCTTTGGATAATATCCGTAAAGGCAACGTTATAGCTAAGTTTTGATAGTTTCAGGTGAAGAACGAGGCAAGACCAAATGAATAAAGAGATCCTGCTAGTCGCAGAAGCGGTTTCCAATGAGAAAGGCCTTCCGCGCGAGAAAATTTTCGAAGCGCTAGAAATTGCACTGGCTACCGCAACAAAGAAAAAATATGAAGGCGATATCGAAGTTCGCGTTGCTATTGATCGTAAAACAGGCCATTACGACACTTTCCGTCGTTGGATGGTAGTTGACGATAAAGGCGAAGCTTTGGAAAATCCATACAGCGAAATTACGTTTGAAGCCGCTCGTTATG
This sequence comes from Shewanella sp. Arc9-LZ, assembly GCF_010092445.1. Lineage (NCBI taxonomy): Bacteria > Pseudomonadati > Pseudomonadota > Gammaproteobacteria > Alteromonadales > Shewanellaceae > Shewanella > Shewanella sp. Arc9-LZ. The sequence continues at coordinate 1,229,489 of NZ_CP048031.1, forward strand.
AAGAACCAGAGATTCAAGTGGGTGAGTTTATTGAAGATCAAATCGACTCAGTTGCATTTGACCGTATCACCACACAAACCGCGAAACAAGTTATCGTACAAAAAGTACGTGAAGCTGAACGTGCACAAATTGTTGAACAATTTATTGAACGTGAAGGTGAGATTGTTACTGGTGTTGTTAAGAAAAGCACCCGTGAAAGCGTAGTTGTTGATTTAGGTAACAATGCTGATGGCGTGTTATTTAAAGAAGATTTAATCAGCCGTGAATCTTTCCGTCCTGGTGACCGTGTGCGTGCATTATTGTACTCTGTACGTCCAGAGGCACGTGGTGCGCAGTTATTTTTAACCCGCAGTAAATCTGAAATGTTAATTGAACTGTTTCGGGTTGAAGTACCAGAAATTTACGACGAATTAATCGAAGTAATGGGTGCCGCTCGTGATCCAGGCGCTCGTGCTAAAATCGCTGTGAAATCAAATGATCGTCGCATTGACCCTATTGGTGCTTGTGTTGGTATGCGTGGCGCACGTGTACAAGCCGTATCAAACGAATTAGGTGGCGAGCGAGTCGATATCGTGTTGTGGGATGATAATCCTGCACAATATGTGATCAATGCCATGGCGCCAGCTGATGTTGCATCTATCATTGTGGATGAAGACAACCACTCGATGGATATTGCTGTAGAAGCTGACAGTTTGGCACAGGCTATTGGTCGTAATGGCCAAAACGTACGTTTAGCCACTCAACTTACTGGTTGGGAACTAAACGTAATGACAGTTGAAGACATGAACAAAAAACACCAAGCCGAAAGTGCAAAAGTGATTGATTTGTTTGTAGCTTATCTGGATGTAGATAAAGATTTTGCAGCCGTATTGGCTGATGAGGGATTCACTTCGCTAGAAGAGATTGCTTATGTCCCAGAATCTGAACTATTAGCAGTAGAAGGTTTCGACGAAGGAATCGTTGAAGCATTACGTGAACGTGCAAAGGCGGCAATCTCTACAAGAGCATTAGCGTCGGAAGAAGCGTTAGATGGTGCAGAGCCAAGTGATGATTTACTAGCATTGGAAGGATTAGAAAGACATTTAGCTTATGTTCTTGCGAGCAAAGGCGTAGTGACTTTAGAAGACTTGGCCGAGCAAGGTATTGACGATTTAATTGATATTGAAGAATTAACAGAAGAAAAAGCAGGCGAGCTCATCATGGCTGCCCGCAATATCTGTTGGTTTGGCGAAGAAGCATAAGTCGATCAACAGGGGGATCTAATTGATGGCAGATACAAGCGTAGAAAAATTAGCAGCGGAAGTGGGTAAATCGGTTGATCGATTAATCGAGCAATTCTCACAAGCTGGTATGAACAAAAAACAACTCGATACTGTTTCAGAAAAAGAGAAGCAACAACTTCTTGATTATCTAAAAAAACAGCATGGTGCAGATTCAGTTCCGACTAAAATGACATTGCAACGTAAAACGGTGTCTACGTTAAGTGTTGCAAGCACTGGCGGTCAGTCGAAAGACGTGAAGGTAGAAGTACGTAAAAAACGTACTTTTGTTAAGCGCGATGATGCAGAATTAGCAAAACAAGCTGAATTAGAAACTCAAGCAAAAGCCAAAGCAGAAGCTGAAGCCCAAGCAAAAGTGGAAGCTGAAGCAAAAGCAGCTGCAGAAGCGAAAGCTAATGCAGAAGCGAAGAAAAAAGCGGAAGCAGAAGCCAAATTGAAATCAGAAAAAGTAAAGTCTGAACCTAAAGTAACTAAAGTTGCTGACCCAGAAACTGCAGCAGCAAAAGTTGAAGCAGATCGTTTAAAAGCGACTCAAGAAGCAGTGCTTACTCAAAAGCAAAAAGATGAAGCCGCTAAAGCAGCTGAAACTGCACGTCTCCTTGCTGAAGTAAACTCAAAGCGTTGGGCTGAAGAAGAACGCCAACGTTTAGATGCTGAAAAGAATGGCGATCACCACATCACAACCTCTAAAGTTGCTCGTGCAGCAGAAGACAGTTCAGATGCTGATGATGAAAAACGTGGTCGTCGTGCGCGCAACAAAAACGCCAATAAAAAACGTGGCGGAAAAGATGCTCGTGACGGTCGTGAAAAACACATGCGTAACCGCAGTACAGCACCTGAATCTATGGCACACGGTTTTAATAAACCTGCTGCAGCTGTTAGTCGTGATGTGCGTATCGGTGAAACCGTAACCGTATCAGAATTAGCGCATTTAATGGCAATTAAAGCCACTGTTATCATCAAGCAAATGATGAAAATGGGCACTATGGTAACGATTAACCAAGTACTTGACCAAGAAACAGCCCAAATGGTTGCTGAAGAATTAGGTCATAAAGTGGTGCTTATTCGTGAAAACGAACTTGAGCATCAAGTACTGAAAGATCGCGATGACAATATCCAACTAGAGTCTCGTGCTCCAGTTGTGACTATCATGGGTCACGTTGACCATGGTAAAACGTCATTACTTGATTATATCCGTCGTGCGAAAGTTGCTGCTGGCGAAGCCGGTGGTATTACTCAGCATATTGGTGCATACCACGTTGAAACTGAAAACGGCATGATCACTTTCCTTGATACTCCTGGTCACGCGGCGTTTACGTCAATGCGTGCTCGTGGTGCTAAGGCGACTGATATTGTTATTTTGGTTGTTGCTGCCGATGATGGCGTAATGCCACAAACGATTGAAGCGATTCAACATGCTAAAGCGGGTAACGTACCGTTAATCGTAGCTGTTAACAAAATGGATAAGCCAGATGCTGATCCAGAGCGCGTTAAGAGCGAACTGTCTCAACATGGCATCATGTCAGATGATTGGGGCGGAGATAACATGTTCGTTCACGTTTCAGCCAAAACTGGTATGGGCGTTGACGAATTGTTAGAAGGTATCTTACTTCAATCTGAAGTATTAGAACTTAAAGCAATACGTGATGGTATGGCAGCGGGTGTTGTTATCGAATCAAAACTTGATAAAGGTCGTGGCCCAGTGGCTACTGTCTTGGTTCAAGAAGGTACGTTACGCCAAGGTGATATCGTTTTATGTGGTTTAGAGTACGGTAAAATCCGTGCGATGAAAGACGAAAACGGTCACGCTATTACCGAAGCTGGTCCATCTATTCCAGTAGAGATTTTAGGTCTTTCTGGTGTGCCTTTAGCTGGTGATGAAGCGACAGTTGTACGTGATGAACGTAAAGCTCGAGAAGTTGCATTGTATCGCCAAGGTAAATTCCGTGACATTAAGTTAGCGCGTCAGCAGAAGTCTAAGCTAGAAAACATGTTTGCGAACATGGAAGAAGGCGAAGTACAAGAGCTGAATATCGTACTTAAAGCTGATGTTCAAGGTTCTCTTGAAGCGATTTGCGAATCTTTAGCTAAACTGTCTACAGATGAAGTTAAAGTGAATATTATTGCTCGTGGTGTAGGTGCATTAACCGAAACCGACGCAACATTAGCAGCAGCTTCAAATGCGATTCTTGTTGGTTTCAACGTCCGTGCTGATGCACAGGCTCGTAAGACCATTGATTCAGAAAGTGTTGATTTACGTTATTACAGCATCATCTACAATCTAATTGATGAAGTTCGTGCTGCAATGACAGGTATGTTAGCGCCTGAATTTAGACAAGAAATTATCGGCCTTGCAGAAGTTCGTGATGTGTTTAAGTCACCTAAAATCGGCGCTATCGCTGGTTGTATGGTTACCGAAGGTATTGTTAAACGTAGCGCACCAATTCGTGTACTACGTGATAACGTGGTTATCTTCGAAGGTGAACTTGAGTCATTACGCCGCTTTAAAGACGATGCACAAGAAGTCCGTAATGGTATGGAATGTGGTATCGGTGTGAAGAATTACAATGACGTCCGAGTGGGCGATCAAATTGAAGTCTTCGAAATAGTCGAAATTGCTCGCAGCTTATAAGTACCAATGGAAGGGCGGCTTTAGCCGCCCTTTTTGATTGTAGACCTAACGATATGGCATATCATCATGGCAAAAGAATTTAGTCGTACCCGCCGTATTGCACAACAACTCCAGCAAGAACTGGCAATGGTGTTGCAACGCGATATGAAAGATCCTCGCATTGGTTTTGTCACAGTAAATGACGTCGACGTCTCTCGTGATTTAAGTTATGCAAAAGTTTATGTGACTTTTTTTGAAGAAGACACTGAACTTGTTCAACAAAAAATTGATGCGCTGACTGTAGCCGCGCCTTATGTACGTACTTTAGTTGCTGGACGTATGAAATTACGTGTTATGCCTGAATTACGTTTTATTTATGATAGTTCGCTAGTAGAAGGCATGCGTATGTCTAACCTAGTCACACAAGTCATAAATAAAGATAAAGCCAAACAGCAGCAATTTACGCCTGACGCACCTGATAACAGCGAGTCTGTTGATGGTGAAAAGGAGCAAGATTAATGGCTCGTCGCCCTAAAGGTCGCTTCATCGACGGAATCGTATTACTCGATAAAGATACTGGCATGAGCTCTAATTTTGCCCTGCAAAGAGTGAAGCGTTTTTTTAATGCCAATAAAGCTGGCCATACAGGTGCTTTAGACCCGTTAGCAACAGGTATGTTGCCTATTTGCCTCGGAGAAGCGACTAAGTTCTCTCAGCATCTATTAGATTCGGATAAACGCTACCTGGTGACCGCTAAATTGGGTCAACGTACTGATACGAGTGACTCTGATGGGGAAGTCGTGCAAACGCGCCCTGTGAATGTGACTCAAGCATTACTAGATGAAAAGCTCGCGTTTTTTCGAGGAACCACTCAGCAAATACCGTCAATGTATTCGGCATTAAAATACCAAGGTCAACCTTTGTATAAATATGCCCGTGAGGGGATTGAAGTTCCACGTGAGTCACGCCCAATTACCGTATTTGAGCTAAATTTTATTAAGCTTGAAGGTGATGAACTAACCCTAGACATTCATTGTTCTAAAGGGACTTACATACGTACCATTATTGATGATTTAGGTGAAATGCTTGGATGTGGAGCACATGTTATTATGTTGCGTCGTACTCAAGTTGCCGAATATCCTTATGAAAAAATGGTTACCTTAGCGCAATTAGAAGCACTACTTGAACAAGCTCATAGACAAGATGTTGCTCCTCAGACCCTAATGGATCCGTTATTGTTACCAATGGACACTGCAGTGGCTAAATTCGCTGAAATTAACTTGCCTGAGGCGATGTTATATTACGTCATGCAAGGACAAGCAATTCAAGCTGCGGGACTTAAGCCTGATGAGTTAGTTCGTATCACTATTGGCGATGAACGTCGATTTGTTGGTATGGGTATCATGAATGATGATGGTTTATTAGCGCCAAAACGTTTGATTGTAATCCACGATAATGATACTGCTGAGTAGTCGAGTCGGTTTCGTCGTTGGCTTTTTCAGATAAATAATCGAATTTTATTGCGGTTAACTAACAATCTGGTTAGAATATCGCGCTCACTCTGGCTGAGTTAGTGATCGGCTAGAGATACATTTACTTTTTTTGGAGATACACATGTCACTAAGTGCTGAAACAAAAGCAAAAATTTTGGCTGATTTTGGTCGCTGCGAAAACGATACTGGTTCAACTGAAGTTCAAGTAGCTTTGTTAACTGCTCAAATTAATCACCTTCAAGGTCACTTTAAAGAGCACATCCATGATCACCACTCTCGTCGTGGTTTATTACGTATGGTTAGTGCACGCCGTAAGCTTTCAGCTTACTTAAAGCGTACTGACGTAGCTCGTTATACTGCTATGATCCAGAAGTTAGGTTTACGTCGTTAATTCGACATCTGCTTACTTTTGTAAGTAGTTTAACCGTAAAGAGGGAGGCCATAAGCCTCCTTTTTTTATTGCCTAAAATAATGAACTCGCCTCAAAATATTGCCAATCTCGTACCTACCAGTTGTCTTGGCGTTATCTCCCCAATATATGGGAGTATCATCTTGGTAGTCTTTTATATCTTCAGGCTATTCTAATGGCTAAATATCCCAATCTAAGTTGTTGTACGATGTTTTGCTGGACAAGAACCGCTGTTTTTGTTCTTGCATTGTTTATACTCGCTTAATCCCACCCTGCTAGCTAATTTCATCGATATTTATCGTTTAATTGACTATGACTAATTTACGGTTCGATCTTTCATAGTCATCATGATTTCTGAATATTTTATTTCATTATTTCAGAAGATCTTGATTCAGAAACTATATGGCCATTTGATTAAAGATATAAGCTATTTATTTGTCTAAGCATTTATGTTTCAGCATAATCTTCAGGTTATTATTCATCTGCAACATCTTTTAACATCATACCCAACACAGTAAATTGAATACTTAAGTTGTTCCATAAACATAGGTGTGAGCACTCTTATATGATTTAACATTGAATGTAGACTAGAGATTGCAGGATTAAAGGCGTTAGGGCTCGCAGGAGTCGTTATCTAGTACAATCACACCAACAATTATGCAGTAGCCAAGAAAGTGCTAATCACTTGCTCAGGGACTTAATAGTCAATGCATGGGCTTTGACAACATAATATCCTGCCATCGGCAACTTCTAGTGAGTGAGTAAATAAAACAACAATTTGAACCCTACATTTGTCTCAAACAATTACGGCAATGTACTAAGTTTGATGACCATATTGCAATAGAGTGCTGCTAGGATTGTTTAGAGAATAGAGAATAGAGAATAGAGAATAGAGAATAGAGAATGCTTACAATTTTGCCGAAACAATTAAGCTCTTTAGATGAGGTAATATATAACCTGCCGAAGGTTAAGACAGCCACCTTTAGATAATACCGCTTTATTGTGACGAACTCGCCACAGACCAACCCAACTCTTACGATCAAGCTTTATTCATAATTGGCCGCTAATGAATTCTTTGGCATGTCTGATTTAGGCTTGCGTTTGTTGCCGTTAAACATGCATTATTTTCGCGGTATTGCAGGCAATATATTTTTCTTCAAATTCTTCTATGGGTAATGGCTGGCTGAAGTAAAAACCTTGACCGATTTCACATTGATTTTCTTTTAACCATTCAAGTTGTTGAATGTTTTCAATACCTTCAGCAACAATGGTCAAATCAAGCTGGCGCCCGAGCATTAAAATAGTTGACGCAATTGCGCTATCTTCTGGAAGATCGCTAACAAATGCACGGTCAATTTTCATTGTGGTAATCGGCAAATGACGTAGATATGATAATGAAGAATATCCTGTGCCAAAATCATCGACCGCAATACCAAAACCCGCTGATTTGAGTTGTTCTAATTTGGTAATTGCTTGTTCAACATCATTCATCAGTGACGTTTCTGTAATTTCTATTTCAAGTAATTCCGGACGTATTTGATAACGGATCGCCAGTTGCTTAATATCAGGTACTAAACTGGCATCTGCAAATTGTTGCGAGGCCACATTCACAGCAATAGGGATAGCATAATTATATTTACGTTGCCATTCCCTGATGACTTTACAGCTTTGCTCGATAACCCAACGTCCAATAGGGATGATAATACCGGTTTCTTCGGCTACAGGGATAAATGACATAGGACTTATTAATCGGCCGTCTTTTTGCCAGCGAATAAGAGCTTCACATCCGACGACTTTATTGGTATTTAAGTCAAATTTAGGTTGAAAATATAATAAAAACTCGTTGTTTTTCAAAGCATCGTGTAACGAGGCTTCTGTACGTAATCTCACTGCAGCACGTTCGGTCATTTGTTGTTTAAAGAACGACCATTGATTAGAACCAGCGGCTTTAGCGCTGTACATGGCAATATCTGCATGACGAATTAAATCCTCTGCGGTGTTACCATCTTCGGGATATATCGATATACCGATAGACGCCGCTGGGTGAATAGCATGTTCGTTTAGCTGAATTGGAGTATTTAATTGGATCAGCAACTTATCAACAAAATCAGCTGCTTGTGATGGGGTTTGAATTTCATCGGCTAAAATTACAAATTCATCGCCGCCTAAGCGCGCTACGCTACCTCGATCACCTACCACTCTTTCTAAAATACGTGCGATTCGGGCGAGGAATTGATCTCCTAATGCATGACCTAAAGAGTCATTGACGTTTTTAAAACGATCTAAGTCTATAAAAAGTAGTGCAAAATTTCGCTTATGAACACGTGAACGTTGAATTGTCACATTGAGTGTTTCTAACAATAAGGTTCGATTCGGTAGCCCTGTTAATGGGTCACGTGTCGCCATTTTTCGCAGTTTATTTTGAGTTTGGCTGAATTGTAATAAGATTTGATTAAATTTACTGGTCACTAGGCCTAATTCATCATCTTTATGGGCTTGAGACATCGGCAACAAGTTTTCATCAGGATAGTCTGGATCAATTTTATCAATAGCTTCACTAATACGTGCGATGGGTTGTGTTAAAAAACGATGAAACACCACTGTTAATACTAAAGTGAGCAATAGTGCGCGAGCCAATGTCGCTATTAGCCCAAGTTGTAGCTGACTGAAGAGTTTAGTCGTCAGTTTTTGGGTGTCGTAAAAAATGGTCAATGTGCCAATGAGTTGCTGTTGTTTGTTGCCTTCAAAGTAGAACGGACGATACAGCGAACGGGAAATTTCTTTCAAATTACCAAAAAGACGATTACTTAACGATATGTAGTTATTGGAAAACTCATCAGATTCATTGGCCACAGATACAAATAGCGAACCATCATCAAGCTCAATGACCGCTGAACCGACGTTATCTACTTTGATGATGCCTTCGAGTGTTTGACTAGCAAGTTTGTCATCTAACGACCATACCGCATTCGTAGTGGTTTGCTCGACGGAATTGAGTAGTTCTTGCTGTGCTGCTGTAAGCTGTTGTTTAGTCGTTATAACAACTAACGCAATTTCTACGATAAAGATGGCAATTGCAAAAAACAAAGCAGTAAATACCACTAAGTTAGTTTGTTTCCATGTAAGAGACTTAAAACGGGCAGTCATGTATTATTCCATGTCATATAAGTGACTAATTCTACGTTGGTTTTAGCATTTTAAAATGCTAAAGTTACTCATGATTTATAGGTTCTATTAAATCAATCTTAACGTGGCTAATTAATTAGTTAACCCTTACAAAAATTGACACTATTAGCTACAACTTTAGTCAAATTCATCTGTCTTGTCATCAATAATCAAATCAAATAGCAAACCTCAGGTCACTTAATCGTAAAGTTTTTTGCTTAATAACGTCTAAATCATTTGTTAATACGATGATCTCATGTAGGAAAATGATTATTTTAAAGATTTTCACATTCTGTAACTCGCGTCTATTTAACTATTCGGTCTAATTGAAGTATACTTGTGCGCGTAATTAAAGGTCATTAAATTAAGGAATGGGTCACGTGAATCCAATTGTAAAGAGTTTTGAGTATGGTCAACATACAGTCACCTTAGAAACAGGTGTTATTGCACGTCAAGCTGATGCTGCAGTTTTAGCAAGCATGGGCGATACCACAGTATTAGTTACTGTAGTTGGTAAAAAAGTAGCGGATTTAAGCCGTGACTTCTTCCCGCTAACTGTTAACTATCAAGAAAAAACCTATGCTGCAGGTAAAATTCCTGGTGGTTTCTTCAAGCGTGAAGGCCGTCCATCAGAAGATGAAACTCTGATTGCGCGTCTAATTGACCGTCCTATTCGTCCTTTATTCCCTAACGGTTTTAAAAACGAAGTTCAAGTTATCATCACTGTGGTTTCTGTTGATCCACAAATCGAGCCAGATATTGTTTCGATGATTGGTACCTCAGCAGCGTTAGCTATTTCTGGTATTCCTTTCAGTGGCCCACTAGGTGCTGCGCGTGTTGGTTATATCAACGATGAATATGTACTTAACCCAACAGTTGATCAGCTTGCAACAAGTTCACTAAACCTAGTGGTTGCGGGTACTAAAGCTGCTGTACTTATGGTTGAATCTGAAGCTAAAGCGCTTGCAGAAGAAATCATGTTAGGTGCGGTAACTTACGGACATGATCAACAACAAGTTGTTGTTGATGCTATTGCCGAGTTCAAGGCTGAAGCTGGCAAACCAACATGGGATTGGATTGCACCAGTTCAAGATCAAGTGTTAGTTGCTAAAATCAAAGATCTTGCAGAAGCTGGCATGACAGAAGCTTACCAAATTGAAGTTAAACAAGACCGCTATGTACAAGTCGGTATTGTTAAATCTACTGCTAAAGCTGCACTAGTTGCAGAGAATCCAGATGTTGATACTCGTGAAGTAGACAACTTACTCGGTAGTTTAGAGAAAAGCGTTGTTCGCGGCCGTATTATCAGTGGTAAGCCTCGTATCGATGGTCGTGAACCAGATATGATCCGCGCGTTAAGTGTTTTAGCGGGTGTACTTCCACGTACTCACGGTAGTTCATTATTTACACGTGGTGAAACTCAAGCATTAGTAACCTGTACTTTAGGTACTGAACGTGATGCGCAGAAGATTGATAGCATCATGGGCGAACGTACTAATCGCTTTATGCTTCATTATAACTTCCCTCCGTATTCTGTTGGTGAAACAGGTATGGTTGGCTCACCTAAGCGCCGCGAAATCGGTCATGGTAAGTTAGCATGGCGTGGTATGAATGCCGTGATGCCTTCAGCTGAAGAATTCCCGTACAGCATTCGTGTTGTATCTGAAATTACTGAATCTAACGGTTCAAGCTCAATGGCTTCAGTATGTGGTACTTCATTAGCATTGATGGATGCAGGTGTACCAATCAAGACTTCTGTTGCGGGTATTGCAATGGGTCTAGTTAAAGAAGGCGACGATTTCGTTGTGCTTTCTGACATCTTAGGCGATGAAGATCACTTAGGCGATATGGACTTTAAAGTAGCCGGTACTCGTGATGGTATTACTGCATTGCAGATGGATATCAAAATCGAAGGTATCACTAAAGAAATCATGGATATCGCACTGCAACAGGCTTATGGTGCTCGTGTTCATATTCTAAACGTTATGGATCAAGCTATTGGTTCACATCGTGACGATATTTCTGCCCATGCTCCACGAATCACTACCATCAAGATTAACCCTGAGAAGATCCGTGACGTTATTGGTAAAGGCGGTGCGGTAATTCGTGCGCTTACCGAAGAAACGGGTACTACGATTGAGCTTGATGATAATGGTACTGTGAAGATTGCCTCTTCAAACGGTGAAGCGACTAAAGAAGCAATCCGTCGTATTGAAGAAATCACTGCAGAAGTTGAAGTGGGCCGTATCTACAACGGTAAAGTTATTCGTATCGTTGATTTTGGTGCGTTCGTTAACATTCTTCCTGGTAAAGACGGTTTAGTTCACATCTCGCAAATTAGCGATGAGCGTGTTGCTAACGTGTCAGACCATTTAGAGATGAACCAAGAAGTTGCTGTTAAAGTAATGGAAGTGGATCGTCAAGGTCGTGTAAGACTATCAATTAAAGAAGCTCAAGCGAAAGAAACTGCTGAGTAATGTAATTTAAAGGCTTAACGACACAAAAGGAGATCATTTGATCTCCTTTTTTTTATCTATAAAAAAATAATCTGTAATGTGCATGGCTCTTAGATTGCCAGATTGCTATGATATTGAATATTAATAGAACCTGATAAGGTAAAGCGGATGGAATGTAAACTACGCACCACAATCGTTGCCGTTGTTGTCGGTGCAAGTATGTTGTTGTCAGGGTGTGCTGCAACGTTAGGTTCAAATGATAATATTGCAGGGCAGATGATTGTCGCGCCGGTTATGCCTGATTATAAATTAGAAGTGACACTCGCAAAGCTAAATGAAATTTTAGCTACCATGGAGTTAACTGACGAACAACGTGCACGTTTTCATTACGATCGAGGGGTCATTTATGACAGTGTCGGATTACGTCTACTTGGCAGAATCGATTTTCATCAAGCATTAAAATTACAACCTGATCTAGCCGATGCATATAACTTTCTTGGTATTTATTACACTCAAGAAGGCGAGTTTGATAGTGCTTATGAAGCATTTGATGGTGTACTCGAACTGTCACCAAACTATGACTATGCCTTTTTAAATCGTGGTATTGCATTATATTATGGCGAACGTTACGAATTAGCCGTTGATGATATGAAAGCATTCTATGATCGTGACCCAAGTGACGGTTATCGAGCTTTATGGTTGTATTTGATGTCTTCCTCAATCGATAGTAAGCCTGCTTTGGCAGACCTTGCGATACAGCGTCAGCAGTTAAAGGATAAAGACTGGTCTAGTGTGTTAGTCGATTTTTACTTAGGTAAGATAAATCAAGAACAAGTATTTGCTGCCGCAAAAGAAGGTTTGTCTCAGCCTAAAGAATATGCAGAACGTTTATGTGAAGCCTATTTTTACTTAGCGAAACATGCTGCTGAAAATGGTCAATATCAGCAAGCGGCTAATTTCTATCGTTTAACGTTAGCCACCAATATTTATGATTTTGTTGAGCATCGTTATGCGAGAATTGAATTAGCCAGAATGAAAAATATGATTCAACAATCTAACGAATTGTCATCTAAGAGCTAAAAAACACTTTGCCTAGCCAATTCTATCGATAGGCGCTATAATTTGCGCCTTTTTTAGCGGCTAGTGCAAGGTTAACATGTCAGGCAATAAAGTTGAGGTCGACAAGCGTCGTACCTTCGCCATCATTTCGCACCCCGATGCGGGTAAAACCACCATCACCGAAAAAGTGCTTTTATTCGGAAATGCCTTACAAAAGGCTGGCACGGTAAAAGGCAAAAAGTCTGGTCAACATGCTAAATCTGATTGGATGGAAATGGAAAAAGATCGTGGTATTTCGATTACCACCTCTGTGATGCAATTCCCTTACGGTGGCGCGCTCATCAATTTACTTGATACGCCTGGTCACGAAGACTTTTCGGAAGACACCTACCGTACACTAACCGCAGTAGATTCATGTTTAATGGTTATCGACTCCGCTAAAGGTGTCGAAGATCGTACTATTAAGCTTATGGAAGTGACGCGCTTGCGTGACACACCTATTGTGACATTCATGAACAAATGTGACCGCGATATTCGTGATCCCATTGAATTGATGGATGAAGTAGAAGACATCTTAAAAATAGCTTGTGCACCGATTACTTGGCCAATTGGTTCAGGTAAGGAATTTAAAGGTGTGTATCATATTCTGCGTGATGAAATCATTTTATACCAGAGCGGTATGGGTCATACAATTCAAGATGAGCGTATTATCAAAGGATTACATAATCCTGAATTAGATAAAGTTCTTGGATCGTATGCCTCTGAAATACGTGATGAAATGGAACTGGTCGCTGGCGCTTCAAATGAATTCAATCAAGAAGCTTTTCTAAATGGCGAGCTTACGCCAGTATATTTTGGTACAGCCTTAGGTAACTTTGGTGTGGATCATATTTTGGATGGTATCGTGGAATGGGCTCCAAAGCCGCTTCCCCGTGAAAGTGATGTACGAAATGTCACGCCTGATGAAGAAAAGTTTTCTGGTTTTATTTTTAAGATACAAGCCAATATGGATCCAAAACATCGAGACCGTGTTGCTTTTATGCGTGTTTGCTCGGGTAGATATGAACAAGGTATGAAAATGCACCATGTTCGCATCGGTAAAGATGTCAATGTCAGTGATGCTTTGACCTTTATGGCTGGTGATCGAAGTCGTGCTGAAGTGGCGTACCCAGGCGATATTATTGGATTGCATAATCATGGCACCATGCGAATTGGTGATACATTTACTCAAGGCGAAAAACTTCGCTTTACTGGGGTGCCAAACTTTGCACCTGAAATGTTCCGTCGTATTCGTTTAAAAGATCCACTAAAACAAAAGCAGCTGCTTAAAGGGTTAGTGCAATTATCTGAAGAGGGAGCTGTTCAGGTCTTCAGACCAATTGATTCTAACGATTTAATCGTAGGTGCGGTTGGTGTGCTACAGTTTGAAGTAGTTGTTGGACGCTTAAAAAGTGAATATAACGTAGAAGCTATTTACGAAGGTATCAGTGTGAGTACCGCACGTTGGGTGTATTGCAAAGATGAGCGTAAATTAGAAGAGTTTCGACGTAAATGTAGTCAAAATTTAGCCCTAGATGGCGGTAATAACTTGACCTATATTGCTCCTACTATGGTGAATCTAAACTTATCGATGGAACGCTACCCTGATGTTGAGTTTGCCAAAACACGCGAACATTAAATGTTAAGAAGTTTTTTACAGATATGTTAAAAAAGGTGGCTGTGCCGCCTTTTTTATTATTATTTTTAACAGGGAATTAAGATGATTAAGGCTATTTTTAGGCTATTTATTGTAAAACCCTGGCAAAGGTACATTTTATGGTGTGATGAGATGGGGTTAACCCTAGAAAATAAACGCAGCTGTGTACCACGATTGAGCGAACCTACAAATGAGGCATCGACATCTGAGCCCGTCATAAATCAGAATGGCAATAAAAAAGAGCAACCTTATGATTGATACTCATGCCCATCTCGACATGTCAGAGTTCGATGATGATAGAACACAATTATTTGATGCCATGCATCGCCATGGTATTAGCTCTGCTATTTTACCTGGTGTGTCGGTTGATAAATGGCAAAAGCAAATTCTAATAGCACAGCAGTTTAATTGTTATTTCTCCCTTGGTATTCATCCGTGGTACGTGCCTGAGGACATTGATGCTGCCATTATTAAGCTTGAAGCAACGATACAACAATATAGCAAGAATAGGCGTTTGGTTGCTGTTGGGGAGTGTGGGCTGGATAAATTGCACCATTGGTCGGATAAACAATTGTTGTTACTTGAGAAACAGTTATCGCTTGCTCAAGTTTACCAATTACCCGTCATTTTACATGCCGTTAAAGCTCACCAAGAATTATTGTCAATGTTGGCACATATTAGACTGCCTAAAGGCGGCGTAGTGCATGGGTTCTATGGCAATAGTGAAATTGCGAAACGTTATATTTCACTCGGTTTTAAATTAGGTGTTGGTGCTTTAATACTCAATCCAAGTGCGAAAAAGCTTCGAGAAACAGTGGTTAATTTACCTTTGGAACACTTTTTATTGGAAACTGATTCACCAAGTATGCCTCCTTTTGATCATCCTAAATCACGTAATACCCCTCTTATTATTCCTCGAATTGTGTCCGAAATCGCATTTTTAAAGAAAAAGCCGACTGTTTGTATATTAGAACAGTTGAATAAAAATGCATTGCAACTGTTTGAGCTTTAATTGTTTTTTAATGAACATAGAGACATAAATTGTTTTTAATGTCGTAAGGGTTTGAAATTAAACTTTAAAAACTTGATCAAAACGACGCTTTTCGTTTCACGCTCAGTTATAATCATCAGCGGAAATTAGGTGAGTTAACAACATTCAAAAAAACTGTTAACAAAAGGGTGATGATTAATGGATATAGTAATGAGTTTAGTAGGGGTGGTCACCTTACTATTGATAGGTTTTGCACTATCAAATAATAGAAAAGCAATTAGTGTACGTACCGTTGGTGGTGCTTTAGCAATTCAAGCATTCTTCGCTGGTTTCGTATTATATGTTCCAATCGGTAAAGATATTCTGAAAGGTGTTTCTGACGCAGTATCAAGTGTGATTAGTTATGCACAAGCAGGTACTAGCTTCTTATTTGGTGATTTAGCTAACTTTAAAGTTGGTTTTATTTTCGCCATCAACGTATTACCTGTCATTATATTCTTCTCTTCTTTAATTGCAGTGCTTTACTATTTAGGCATTATGCAGTGGATCATCCGCATTATTGGTGGCGGTCTACAAAAAGCATTAGGCACAAGCCGCACTGAATCAATGTCAGCAACAGCGAACATTTTCGTTGGTCAAACTGAAGCACCGCTAGTTGTGCGTCCGTTTATTGCTACTATGACTCAATCAGAGTTATTCGCCATCATGGTGGGTGGTTTAGCATCAATCGCTGGTTCTGTATTAGCGGGTTACGCGCAAATGGGTGTTCCAATTGCATACTTAGTTGCAGCGTCATTCATGGCGGCACCAGGTGGCCTATTAATGGCTAAACTGATGCACCCAGAAACAGAAGCGGCTATCAATGAAATGGACGATTTACCAGATGATCCTGATAAGCCAGCAAACGTGTTAGATGCTGCTGCTTCAGGTGCTGC
This sequence comes from Shewanella sp. Arc9-LZ, assembly GCF_010092445.1. NCBI lineage: Bacteria > Pseudomonadati > Pseudomonadota > Gammaproteobacteria > Alteromonadales > Shewanellaceae > Shewanella > Shewanella sp. Arc9-LZ. The sequence continues at coordinate 1,245,584 of NZ_CP048031.1, forward strand.
ATCAGGTATGCACCTTGCATTGAACGTTGGTGCTATGTTGATCGCATTCGTTGGATTAATTGCAATGGTCAACGGTATTATCGGTGGCGTAACAGGTTGGTTCGGTTTAGAGGGTATTACGCTAGAACTTATCCTTGGTTATATCTTTATGCCTCTAGCTTTCTTAATCGGTGTACCTTGGAACGAAGCGCTTGTTGCTGGTTCTTTCATCGGTCAAAAGATTGTTGTTAACGAATTTGTTGCTTACTTAAACTTCGCTCCGTATCTACTTGATGCATCTGCTGAAGGCTTTAAAGTAGTAGCTGAAACTGGCGCAATGATGTCAGACCGTACTAAAGCGATTATCTCTTTCGCATTGTGTGGATTCGCTAACTTATCTTCTATTGCAATCTTACTTGGTGGTTTAGGTGCTATGGCTCCTTCACGTCGCCATGACCTTGCAAAACTAGGTATCCGTGCTGTTATCGCTGGTTCATTAGCTAACTTAATGAGCGCGACATTAGCCGGTTTATTCTTAGCTATCTAAGTTAAGAGTAATTCCAGGGGGAATACCTCCTACAGCTGGGTCTTTACTTTAATAATTATTAGAGACCCAGTTTTGTAATAAAGTTGTTATTGATTTTTGTGTTAATCCACCGTTTCCCAATACGAAGTTATGCTGTTTTAGTGATTGCAAAAGAGGATGCATTAAATTCTCTAGTCAAGATTGAAATGTCAAATTGTTAATGATGTGTGGACAAAAAGTCGCGACATTGTTCACAAAAAAGAATTTTGTATTCGTTTTTTATCGATTAAATATTGAGATTTATATCAGTAACGGTAAAATACGAATGATTAAAAAGAAGTGCTATCCAAGAAGATAGTTAAATAATATACATGGGGTTGATGATGAAAAAATTAAATACTTTAGTATTAGCAAGTACCGTTGCACTAGCGGGCTCTGCATTTACTGTTTCTGCTGCTGAACAAACTGGTGACATTCACGCTAATGATTATAAGTGGATGCAGTTTAACATTATGTACGCAATCGATGAGCATCCAATTGCAAACGAAGATGAAGCTACCCATAACTATTTAGAGATGGAGTTTGGTGGACGTTCTGGTTTTGTTGACCTATATGGTTATGTTGATGTTTTCAACTTAGGCAACAGTGATTCAGGCGATAAAGCTGACGGCGCGAGCAAAATGTTCATGAAGTTAGCTCCTCGTTTTTCTCTTGATGCTATTACTGGTAAAGATTTATCTTTCGGCCCAGTTCAAGAAGTATATTTATCTACTCTATTTAACTGGGGTGGCGGCGCTATCAATACCGATGGTAATGGTGCTGGCGATGTTAACATGTCTTTCTGGGGTGTTGGTGCGGATGTAATGGTTCCATGGTTAGGTAAAACTGGCATGAACATGTTCGCTAGTTATGATATTAACCGTAAAGACTGGAATGGTTACCAATTCTCAGCTAACTGGTTCAAGCCATTTGTTTTCTTCGATGACAAGAGCTTTTTATCTTTCCAAGGTTATGTTGATTACCAATTTGACATGGACGAAGAATATTCAGGCCAAAACAGTGATGGTAACTATAACAACACTGAACACGGTGGCGCTGGTTTCTTAGGTCTTTACTACCATACAGACCGTTTTGCTTTAGGTTATGGTGCTAAATACTTCTACCACTCATACGGCTTAAATGACAATGCATTTAAGAATCAGTTCTTTGATGGTTTGAATACAACAGGTTGGACTCACTTCCTAACCGCAACTTACAAAATCTAGTTTTTTTGTATATGAGTTGTTGGAGCCGCATTAGCGGCTCCAAATTTTACAATAAAAAAATATCGAACTTTCATTTAAAATCATTGTCTAATAAGAGTGTTTTTATATAAAAGTTTGTACCCTACAAAGTTTTATTTTTACGCGCTAAAATGGATTTTTCGCGGAACAGTTGAAACAATTATCTTTGTTTTATCTTTTCCGGTCTTCAAGGATTCAAGTCGTGGTACTCGTTATCAGATTGAATACTTAGGTTAGTAAATAGTAGTAAGATTTACTGGCAATACTGAAGGCCCGGCCATAATTATAATCATATGCCAGCTACATAGTGTTGCCTGAAAAAAATTTATCAACTTTGATTTATCGTTTCGGAGAGCAATTATGACTGATTTAAAAAAAGCGGCACAACGTGGTATTGAATTAATGGATTTAACCACTTTAAATGACGATGATACTGATCAAAAGGTCATCGATTTGTGCCATAAAGCCAAGTCTCCAGCAGGTAATACTGCCGCAATTTGTATTTATCCTCGTTTTATTCCTATTGCACGTAAAACACTAAATGAACTTGATTGTGAAGACATTAAAATTGCAACCGTAACTAATTTTCCACACGGTAATGATGATATTGCCATCGCAGTACTAGAAACTCGTGCCGCAGTTGCCTATGGTGCTGATGAAGTCGATGTTGTGTTTCCATACCGTGCATTAATGGAAGGTAACGAAACCGTCGGTTTTGAATTGGTTAAAGCCTGTAAGGAAGAGTGCGGCGATGATGCGATTTTAAAAGTTATCATCGAATCTGGTGTGTTGAAAGATCCAGCTTTGATCCGTAAAGCATCAGAATTAGCTATCGATGCCGGTGCTGATTTTATTAAAACATCAACGGGTAAAGTACCGGTGAACGCCACACTTGAAGCGGCTGAAATTATGCTAACTGTAATCAGTGAGAAAAATCGCAATGTAGGCTTTAAGCCTGCCGGCGGTGTTCGTGATGCAGCACAAACAGCAGAGTTTTTAGACTTGGCTGCGCGCATTTTGGGTGCTGATTGGGTTACCCCACAAACTTTCCGTTTTGGTGCATCTAGCTTATTAAATAGCTTATTACATACATTAGAATTAGTTGATACCCCTAAGCCTACTTCAGGTTACTAATCGCATAGATAGTCAAAAATCTCAGTATGGCCTTGGATCATTGTCGTACTGAGGCGCTATCACTTGATAGCATCCTATTATTAAAGGCGACCCTAAAGGTGATGGGTTGCCTAAAGGGAGACGTAACATGTTTTTAGCTCAAGAAATTATACGCAAAAAACGTAATGGCGATGTATTAAGCACTGCAGAAATTCAATTCTTTGTTGATGGCATTACTCATAACACGGTTTCAGAAGGCCAAATTGCTGCGTTCGGCATGGCAGTGTATTTCAAAGATATGAATATGGACGAACGGATTGCATTAACGATTGCAATGCGCGATTCCGGAACCGTACTAAATTGGGATTCTCTCGGCCTCAATGGCCCGATTATCGATAAGCATAGCACTGGTGGTGTTGGCGATGTAATCAGCCTAATGCTTGGCCCTATGGCTGCAGCTTGTGGCGGTTATGTACCAATGATTTCAGGTCGTGGCTTAGGTCACACCGGTGGTACGTTAGATAAATTTGATGCTATTCCTGGCTATCAAACTGAGCCTTCAAGTGAATTATTCCGCAAAGTGGTTAAAGATGCTGGTGTTGCCATTATTGGTCAAACCGGTGACTTAGTCCCTGCTGATAAGCGTTTCTATTCGATTCGTGATAATACCGCCACCGTTGAATCTATCTCACTTATCACCGCATCTATTTTATCTAAAAAGTTAGCCGCGGGGCTTGATGCTCTTGCAATGGATGTCAAAGTCGGCAGCGGTGCATTTATGCCTACTTACGAAGCATCTGAAGAATTAGCTCGCAGCATTACTGCTGTTGCTAATGGCGCAGGAACTAAAACAACGGCATTGTTAACTGACATGAACCAAGTATTGGCTTCGTGTGCAGGTAATGCGGTTGAGGTTCGTGAGGCGATAAACTTTTTGACTGGTCAATATCGTAATCCACGTTTATATGCTGTCACCATGGGATTATGTGCAGAAATGCTAATTTTGGGTGGTATTGCACAGAATGAAGCAGAAGCTCGTCATAAACTAAATACTGTATTAGATAATGGTAAAGCAGCAGAGGCATTTGCTAAAATGGTGTCTGGCTTAGGTGGCCCAACAGATTTTGTTGAGGCATATGATAAGTATTTACCTCATGCGAAAATTGTACGACCTGTATATGCCAATACATCTGGCTTTGCTTACAAAATGGATACACGAGAACTTGGTTTAGCCGTAGTGACCTTAGGTGGTGGACGTCGCAAACCAGGTGATGCACTGGATTACAGTGTTGGATTAACTCAAGTATGCGCATTGGGTCAGGAAGTTAACAAAGATGTTCCGTTAGCGATGATCCATGCTCAATCTGAAGATGCTTTCGCCGAAGCTGCCGCTGCTATTCAGCAAGCCATTATTATTGGTGATAGCGCGCCTGAGAAAACGCCTGAAATATATCGTTATATTCGCGCTTCAGATTTATAAAGGAAACAAATAATGAAACGTACTTTTATCTTAATGCTCGACTCTTTTGGTGTTGGTGCTGCTACCGACGCCGATAAGTTTGGTGACGTTGGCTCTGATACTTTTGGTCACATCGCGCAAGCTTGTGCTGACGGCAAAGCGGATATCGGCCGTCAAGGTCCATTGAAATTACCTAATCTTGCTCGCTTTGGTCTAGGCCATGCTGGTTTTGAAAGTACGGGTAAATTTGCTGCTGGATTTGCTGATAATGTCGAACTCATCGGTGCTTATGGCCATGCTGACGAATTAAGTTCAGGCAAAGACACTCCAAGTGGTCACTGGGAAATGGCGGGTGTTCCTGTCCTTTATGAGTGGGGTTATTTTAGTGACCTAACCAATTCATTTCCGAAAGAACTCACAGATAAAATCCTTGAACGCGCTGGTTTAGATGGGTTTTTAGGTAACTGCCATGCGTCAGGGACTCAAATTCTTGAAGAGTTAGGCGAAGAGCACATGAAAACAGGCAAGCCTATTTTCTATACCTCTGCTGACTCTGTATTCCAAATAGCATGTCATGAAGAAAGTTTTGGTGTAGAAAATCTATACAACTTGTGCAAAATAGCGCGTGAAGAGTTAGAGCCTTATAACATTGGTCGCGTAATTGCTCGTCCGTTTGTTGGCACTGGCGCTGCTGATTTCGCTCGTACTGGTAACCGTCATGATTATGCGGTATTACCACCAGCGCCTACGGTATTAGATAAGCTTAAAGATGCTGGCGGTGAAGTGGTTAGTATCGGTAAAATTTCTGATATATATGCGCACAGCGGTATTACTCAACAATTTAAAGCGACTGGTCTTGAAGAGTTATTTGACGAAACCTTAGCGCAAATTAAACGTGCTGGCGATAACACGATTGTGTTTACCAATTTTGTTGATTTTGACTCTCATTATGGTCATCGCCGTGACACTGCCGGTTATGCTAAAGCACTTGAGTACTTTGATTCTCGTTTACCGGAATTATTAGCGATTTTACAGCCTGAAGATTTAGTGGTTTTCACTGCTGATCATGGTTGTGATCCTACTTGGGTTGGCACTGAACATACTCGTGAACGTGTGCCGGTACTCGCTTATGGTGCAGGTTTATCTGCAGGCTCGCTAGGCCGTCGTAAGTCTTTTGCTGATATTGGCCAGTCTATTGCGAGTTATTTTGAGTTAGAACCGATGAATTATGGTGAATCTTTTATTAATTAGTCACATTTTCAAACGACGGTTCTATATAAAGTTTAATGGCTTTGCTAAACTGTAAACATGACTAAGCAATACAAAATAAAATAGAAACATAGGGGTTATAACATGGCTACACCACATATTAATGCTGTTGAAGGTGCTTTTGCTGAAACGGTACTTTTTCCAGGCGATCCGTTACGTGCAAAATATATTGCTGAGACATTTTTAGAAAATGTTGAGCAAGTGACTGATGTACGTAACATGCTAGGTTTTACCGGTACATATAAAGGTAAGCGTATTTCTGTTATGGGTTCAGGTATGGGTATCCCATCTTGTTCAATCTATGCACACGAACTTATCAAAGACTACGGTGTTAAGAACTTAATCCGTGTTGGTACTTGTGGCGCAATCAGCACTGACGTAAAAGTACGTGATGTGATTATCGGTATGGGTGCATGTACTGATTCTAAAGTGAACCGTTTACGTTTTAAAGATAACGATTTTGCTGCAATTGCAGACTACAGCTTGCTAAGTGCTGTTGTTGATTCAGCGAAAGCGCACGGCACTAAAATCCGTGTAGGTAACGTTTTCTCTGCCGACCTATTTTATACTCCAGATCCTCAAATGTTTGATGTTATGGAAAAAATGGGTATTCTTGGCGTCGAAATGGAAGCAGCTGGTTTATACGGTGTAGCACATGAATTAGGCGCCAAAGCGTTATGTGTTGTAACGGTATCAGACCACATTCGTACCGGTGAGAAGACGACCTCTGATGAGCGTCAAACAACATTCAGCGACATGATCATCATGACTTTAGATGCAGCGTTAACACTGTAATTTAATCGTTAGTCATAAAAATGGGCACTCATTGAGTGCCCATTTTTTATGTTTGTCATTTCTGTCAGCAATCTCTCTAGGCAGGAGGATCTTGTTTTACATCTTCTGACTCGTCTGCTTGCGTTTCGTTTGAAGCGAGCAAGGCCGATTTTTTAGGTTTTTTACGTAATTTAGCTTGGGCTTTTCGGCGGTCAAAATCGGCACGTTTAAATGAAAGTGCCCGTGATAATAGTAAACCAATAAAGCCAGCTACAATTAACATCATCTGCTGTAATTGCATGTTCTGTTCATGCAATATTTTTATTTCGTCGAAAAATATATCAAGATTTAAACGTACTTCAACGTAACCTAAATTGTTGTCGTCTTGAACAACGTTCTCAATCAGGGGGGGATATGGTTTTAATAAGCCTTTTAATATTTCAGAGTCGGCTTCTAAGTTTTCATAAGACACACTTTGGGCAAAGGCTAGCCTTACACCTTGTGAATTATAGATATTCACCGACATCACTTTAGGATCAGCAGCAAGTGCTGATGCTAACCATTGCAGTTGCTCATCATTTTGTAAAAACATTGCTGGAGCCGCACCATTAGCGGCTTGCTGTGCTAATAGCCTTGCCATCACTTTTGTTTGTGAATTTAATAATTTTTGACCATTACGTAAACTTGATTGCCACAAGTACATTAGGCCGAAGATCAGTGCTATTGCCACAATGATTTGCACAATTCTGCTAATTTTTTGCCTTTTCTTAAGACCTTTAACAAAAATCACTTTAATCCTCAGTGTTTTTTCTATTTAATTGGAGGCTGTTTTAGGGAGTTCTTTTACCGAGCAACCATTCTGTGCTAACCCAATTACAGAGAATTATCAAAAAGCTATACTAATCGAAAAATTTGTCAGTAGATAGTCGTAACATACTAAGAGGCCGTATTGATGCTTGAACAACGTGATAATGTTTTACTAAATTTTTTATTTTCAGATACTTGTGAGACATATCAACATTTAGGCTGTGTGTTATATCGTTATCAAGAGTCAGATTATTTACGTAACTTACAATCTCACTTACCGTATCGTTGTCGAGTTATTTTTAGTGCGCAATGCTCAACAGAGATAGAAGCCTGGTTATCTTCAATATCAAGTGATACTCATATCGCAAGGCTTGACAGGCAAAACGATTTATTTGGTTTTGAACTGTCGGCTCAAACTGCTAATGATGGGTGGGTCGCGTCATTTCCTCAAAATATACCCGCAGAAATTGTACTCATTCAACAGCCATTAGCACGGTTAAACCAACCCGGTTTATTAGTGATGGATATGGATTCTACTGCCATTCAAATTGAATGTATCGACGAACTCGCCGCTATGGCTGGCGTGGGTGAGGAGGTCGCAGCAGTTACGGCAAGTGCTATGCGTGGTGAATTGGATTTTGAACAGTCTTTAAGACAACGAGTCAGTAAACTTGCTGGTGCTGATGCCTCTATTATTCAGCAGTTGTGCGATACCTTGCCTTTAATGCCTGGTCTTGAAGTGATGTTAGCCGAGTTAAAAACGCATCAATGGAAACTGGTTGTCGCTTCTGGTGGATTCACACCATTTGTGGGCCATTTAAAAACATTACTTAATCTTGATGCGGCGTTTGCCAATGAGCTGGTTATTGTTGATGGTAAGCTAAGTGGCGAAGTGACAGGTGAAGTAGTAGATGCTCAATACAAAGCTAATGTGATTAGTCAATGTGCTGAACAGTGGGGCATTCCATCAGGTCAGCGAGTGGCAATTGGTGACGGCGCTAATGATATTCCGATGATCCAAGCTGCAGATTTAGGTGTGGCATTTCATGCTAAACCTAAATTAATTGCTGCTGCTGATGCATCGATACAAAATGTCGATTTACGAGCATTAGTGTTTTGCCTACAACTATAACGTTTTGATGTTTACCTTTATGAACAAGGCTAAATATAGAATTATTACTCTATTCTAGTTGTATTTCATGGTAGTAATGTTAGTTTTATATTTATAATCACTAACATAACTGCCTATTTTGACTATCGAACTCCTCCAAGATTCACTTTTTATACCATACAGAGATGGTCAATTGCACCTTCGGCATATTCGTCCTTCATTGCCGACAGCCCTAGGTATTCCTATTTTGATGTTGCATGGGGCTATGTCTAATGGAAGAGTGTTTTATAGCAGTTCTGGCCGTGGTTTAGGCTGTTTTTTAGCTAACGCTGGTTTTGATGTTTATGTGATGGATACCGCAGGACGAGGCTTAAGCGAGCCTAAAATTCACCGTGACTTTACGTTGGGACAAGGAGAAGTCATCCGTGAACAATTGCCACTAGTGCAGCAGTTTATTCTACAGCGTCATCCTTTGGTTAATAAAGTACATTGGTGTGCCCATTCATGGGGCGGGGTGTTAATGGCCAGTAGTTTGGCTCGTTATAGTCATTTACAGTCTAGTGTTGCATCGTTATTAACCTTTGGTTCCAAACGTACTATCAAAGTGAAGTCATTTAAAAAATGGCTTATGGTCGATTTTTTCTGGAATCGTTTTGCGCCTTTTTATATTGGCAGACAAGGCTACTTTGATGCCTGTCGACTCCGTGTTGGTATGGATAATGAGAGCAGTGCATCATTATTACAAACGATTGATTGGGTGCGAGGTGATTGGGTTGATCATGATGATAATTTTCACTATGCAGAAGCCGCAACTAAAGCGGTATGGCCACCGGCATGGTTTATCGCTGGTAAAAATGATCACGTATTAGGCAATCCGTCAGATGTACGCGATATGATTGATGAATGTGGTTTTAGCCAGGTTAAGTACACTTTACTCGCCAAAGAAAAGGGCAATTTACTGGATTATAATCATGCTGGTATGTTGACTGAACGACAAGCCGAGCAAGATCACTTTGTACAAATTAAACAGTGGTATTTATCAATGTGAGCCAAGTTAGCTGTATGGGAATAGTAAGTGGTTATTAACCTATTCTCTGGTTATTTAATCTTTGACTAGCAAAAAATGCAGATTTGAACTAAATCCTTCTTATCGATTTATGCCATAGCTTATTACGAGTAGCGGTTTCTGAAAGATTGCTTAGGCTAGTATCATTAAGCTTGGAAAACGGATTTCAACTTCAGTAGTAATATCTAATAGCTCACCCGAACCGATAACTCTCCATAATTGTTCTTCTAATTGCTTTGCACGGTGATTAGCATGAATGTGGATATATTCTAGCTCGCGTCGAATATAACTCATATCGGGCTTTTCAGTTGCTCCTATATACACCCTTAACGCCATGAAGCGACCCACTTTTTTACTTTGGGTAATAAATTGAATTTGTTGTTCTCTATTACCCAGTTCTGATTTAAGTTTACATTGGATCTGTACTGTACCTCTAGGGTGGCGGGTGAGTTGCATAAACACTTCAAAAAAGGCCATATCATGAGTGGGTTTCATTAACTTGATAGGGTCTATAATATGTTGTTTTAATACATTGTTGTCTAGTAGTGGCTTTAAATTGTATTGCAGTACCTTATCGCTGTCTTGAGCAAATAAATGGCTTATTTCATCAGTCGTGGTACCAATACCTATGTAAGCCATTTGTGCCGCTTTTACTGTTTTTTCGATAAAATATGGCACTCCTGGCAATTGGCGCATCACGAGATTTTTCATACCATCAGCCAGTTCTTTTTTCTGGCCTTCATTATCTGATAATTGCTCGAGTTTTTGTTTATTGTGAGCAATTAATTTACTTAAAAACTCAACGCCTTCATGCGGGGAGTGGCCAATGATGGCACTCAAATGCAAAGTTGCACCATTCATCCGGCTGCGAATTAGCTGATAAGGTAAATTCGATAAATTAGTTTTTCCAGCAGCGGCTTGCAGGCGTGGAAATGATAATGTAACCGGACCCGGTTCGTTGAAATTAGCTGATTTATCTAGAGTCAGTTGTAAACCTCGACTCGATATATCATGAGTAATACCAGTGGCCTGTTTATCACCTTGTTGAATTGTGACTAAGGTTTTAAAGACGAATCGAGCCTCATGGCGCCGCTCACTAAATGGCATTGATACTTTTTTGATGCTGTGTTGTTTTATTTTTGCTTGAGAGAAAATCTTTAAGCCATTCACATCAGATTGATCAAACCAGCATTGATAGTCTTTACGAGCTTCCTCGTTGGTTAAATCAATAAGTTGTAAAGTATGACTAAATTGAGCTAATTGTTGCTCAGTGAGGGCCGCATAACGTGCATCATCCCCCGGTAAGGTGGATGTTTTATAGTTTTTGCTATGATCAATAGGCTGCATTACAATTTTAAATACGCGCCAGCTGGTTTTTGTCGACGCAAAACCTAAAAAGAGATGTATATTTTTGGTTGCTTTAAGCTCTGCTAAGGTAGCAGAATAAAAATGTAATTTACCATTAGCATTGTGTGTAAAACTGAATAAATAACAATGTTCATTATTATCTGTGTTTTTAATCATTTGGGTTAAGCGACGGGTATTAATAAAACTCGGTAACTGACTTATTTCATTTTCATCTTGAAAGTAATGTTGGATTGGTTTGTTGCCTCTACCCAATAATTCGTAGTTTACGAGTGGTTTACCATCGACAATCGAAACAAATAAAGGAAGATGCGTTAATAGTGGTAAGTAATGACGTTCATAACCTAATCCGGTAGCAGTAACGATGACGTCGTTGACATCGACTTTATAACGGAACTTATAACCTCGGATAAGCTGTGATAACAAAGTGTCTAATGCTTCTCCACCACCCAATCTTTTCAATCTAAAAATAGCACTATCATCTTTGTTTTGAATATCCACTATTTGATATTCAACACCATGCTTTAGATCATCTAGATAAAATTCATCGCTGAGTTCAAGTAGTTTTACTCGCAAAGGTTTATCTTGGTCTAAATGATGTTTTAATGGCAACTTAATGCGAGCGCCGCCGACAGATAAATCTAGCGTTGCGCCATTGACTTCGGTTATGCCTTGCTGAGAAACCATAATTCGAATGCTATAATTCATTCGTTCTTCACAGCGATTAAAGTAGCTGCCAAGTACAACACCAGGCACTAAAAATGGATTTTCCTCGTCGACAACCTCAATTGAAACATTTTCTCTGAGTTTCAGGCGTCGCAGTTTATGCGCTTTTATAACGTGCTCGTATACACCTAAGGTATATTTGTTGCGGTATAATGGTAGTGCTTGTAGCAGTGCTTCTTTAGCGGGTTCGTCTAGAAAATATCTTTGGTTAGCGATGACAACTTCTTCGCATGGCAGTTCCGTTTTATCTCGTAAATCTATAATTCGTGTACATAAAGATGAGATACGGTTTAGCTCCATTTTCAATAGAAAACGGGTTGAATTAGATTCGTCAACAGTTAACTGTTCAAATACGTCCTGAAAATCAGGTTCCATGATCAGTGGTTTTAGTTGTTCGATTAATGCCCTGTGGTTATCTAAACTCATTATTTTATCGTTTTAAATGCTTATTGTGAGCCTGGCTGATAATTTTATCGGCAAGAAAGTGCTGATCTTTATAGTAATATACATTTCAATGTTGTTCGATAGGTATGCACAAATGATATCGTTGTTAATTACTCTGAAACGAAGACTAACATAGCGTATTAATGGTAATGCTGTATTGATGTAACGTTTGTTTATTGATTTTTACAGTTTGTTTACATGAGTGTGGACAATATTTTAATCATTGGCAAGACTCTGACTAAAGATCGTTGTTATTATTATACTTATGAGTTGCCTAAACCGTCATATTTGATTCGTTCGATGTGAGGTTTAGGCAGTAAAGAAATTTCTAACAATGATGCTTTATTGATTCGTAGACTGAGTGACATGGGTCATAAAAGTACTAATTGATTTGCAACCTAGGAACTAACATGGCGAAAGCTCCAAAAATGGCATTTGTTTGTGACGATTGTGGCCTGGATTATCCGCGTTGGCAGGGACAGTGTCGTTGTGGTGCGTGGAATTCTTTGGTGGAAATGAAACTGTCGGCCTCAAAGAGTTCAACTTCACGTTCATCGGTATTGGGATACGCTGGTGCTGTGGGGGGGGGCTCTAAAAAACTCAGTGAAGTTGAATCACAAGATGCCGAAAAAAGACTGACTGAAATCGGTGAATTAGATAGAGTGCTCAGTGGTGGTTTAACGACGGGATCGGTGAATATTATTTCCGGTGACCCAGGAGCTGGTAAAACAACATTACTGTCTGATTTGGTCGCTCGGATGTCACAATCTATGGCTTCACTGTACTGTACTGCAGAAGAATCATTATCTCAGTTCAAAAACCGTGTTAATCGTTTAAAGCTTAATTATAACGAAGATAACTTGTTTCTGCTGTCTGAAACCAGTGTAGAAGCCATTATTGAAGAATTAGAAGCCAAGCAAATCAAGTTTGCTGTCATTGACTCTATTCAAGCGGTTGTCACTGATGCGGCCAATGGCAGTCCGGGGTCGCCTTCACAAGTTAAAACGGCGGCTCAAGCATTTACTCAATATTGTAAAAAAAATAATGTCACCATGTTCATTATTGCTCACGTAAATAAAAATAACGAAATAGCAGGCCCGCAAACCTTGGTTCATATCGTAGATTCATTGCTACATATCGACACCAACGACGGGCAAATTCGTACCTTGCGCGCCAATAAAAACCGTTTTGGTGATGTTGATACCGTGGGGATATTCCGCATGAGTGAACGCGGTATGATCAGTGTTGATAACCCAAGTGAAATATTTTTATCGGGTTCAACCACCGAATCGCCGGGCTCGACCATCACTTGTATTCGTAAAGGTAACCGTAATTTACTATTGGAAATACAATGTTTAACCACCGAGACTGAATCTGAGTTTCCACAACGAGTGTGTGTGGGCTTAAACATGAATCGGATTAAAATGTTAACCGGTATTTTACGTAAGCATACTAAAACCAAAATTTTTCATGATACATTTTTTAATATAGTGGGCGGTTTAAAAATTGATGAGTCAGAAACCTGCATCGATCTAGCGCTTGTTACGGCATTACTGAGCAGTTTAAATGACTTTGTCGTGCCAAGAACCACTTGTATTATGGGCGAGTTGAGTTTGAATGGCGATGTGCGCCCAATTGATAGTGGTGTGCCGAGAGTCAAAGAAGCTGCACAACATGGTTTTACAGAGATTTTTATCCCATTTCGTAATTATCACAAAACCATGGAAGGGCTTGGGGCAAAAATTATTCCAGTGAAAACTATCCATGAGCTGCTTGAGTTAATTAATTAACCCTCGGTTGCTAAAAGCAAAACTTGAGCATAAAAAAGGTAAGTCATTGACTTACCTTTTTTGCATTTTTCGGTATATCTGAAAGCTTAAGGCGCTGGAGTGATTAACGACGTAAGCTCACGATCTAATAACTCAGCATCGCCTATGTTGAGTTCAATAATTCGGCGCAGGTGGGTAATGCTGTCAACGTCAATGTGAGTACACTTTAAGCCCAGGTGTTCTGGGGTTTTATGGACAATTGCCGCTTCCATTTTGAGTTCAATATCAGAGTCGGGTAACACAAACTCTAAGGTTAAAATGCTATTGAGTTGACCTGTATACCCAGATGGTAATTCTACTAATGCACCGTTAAGACTTAAATCTAAAATTTTAGTGCGCCAAGTTTGTTCTGTTTGCGCGAGATGAGCACTGGCTGCAAAAAAAATACGAGAAAATTTACGTCTGTCGTCCATAGTTTGCCCTTAGTAATCAATATCGCAAAGACACATAGTCAGTGTTTATTGTTTAAGCATACTCGATTTATCTCGATTACGCTGAGAATATTTAGTTTAAAAAAGGAGCGCATTGCGCTCCCTGGTTATTTTGAGTGGTTATATATACTGACTTTAACTAAATGAGTAAATGACCCATTAATGCAATAATCGGTAGTGTTACTAAGGTTCGTAGAATAAAGATAACGAATAGCTCAAAAAAGTTAACCGGTATTTTACTACCAATTAAAAGAGCACCTACCTCGCTCATATAAATAAGCTGAGTAACCGATAAAGCAGCAATAACAAAACGGGTCAAATCTGATTCTATAGAGCTGGCCAAAATGGATGGGATAAACATATCGGCAAACCCTACCACAATCGTTTTCGAGGCTTCGGTAGCTTCGGGAATATGCAGCAGTTCTAACAGCGGAATAAATGGCATACCTAAGTAATTAAAAATAGGCGTATGCTCAGCCAACACTAATGCAACGGTACCAATAGCCATAACAACAGGGATAACCCCGAATATCATATCGACAACGTTTTTAATCCCTTCAGTTAGCACATGCTTAATGCCGCCTGCAGAAGATGCGCGTTGCATTGCTTGATCAAATCCCCACGAAAACACACCATGATTGGCTGGGATCGTTTCGTCATCTTCATGGCGAGGGGTATTATCAATATACAGATCTTTCTTCCATGATAGCGGCGGTAATTTAGGGACTATTATTGCAGCAACAAAACCAGCTAAGCACACTGTCAGATAGAACGGCACAAACAAGTGCTCAAGTTTGACCTGTGATATCACCACTAAGCTAAAGGTTATCGACACGGCAGAAAAGGTTGTACCAATAACAGCAGCTTCGCGTGCAGTATAGAAACGGGTTTCGTATTGTTTAGTGGTCATTAAAATGCCCACACTGCCATCGCCTAACCAAGATGCCATGCAGTCAATAGCACTGCGACCAGGTAAATTGAATATTGGGCGCATTACTTTGGTTAATAATGTGCCAAAAAACTCCAATAAACCAAAATTGAGCAATAGCGGTAATAACATGCCAGCAAAAATAAATACTGAAAATAGTACAGGTACTAAATCATTCAGAACTAAGCCACCCGTGGCCGATGAAATAATCGCTTCGGGACCCACTTGCAAATAAACCATGACGATAAAAATTGCGCCTAGAATGCGCACCGCTAACCAAAATAAATTCACTTTCAGTAAAGTGCGTAAAAAAGTACTTTTACGCACGAATTTAGGATTAATGAGCTGTGTGAGTAACGAGGCCAATGCCATTAATACTACAATGCAGGTAACAATAAGCTGAATCGAACTGCCCATTTGGCTTTGCAACGCTTTTGAGATGATTGCAATCGGAATGGTAATCGAACCTTCGACATTGATAGGCGTCATAAACAGTAACAAGCCAATCAGTGACGGAATAATAAAGGTGAGAATTGTTTTAATGTTATGTTTTTTATGTGTCACGTTAAATACACCTTACTTATGTGTTCTAAGTTGGCCAGCTGTGCTACCCAACTGTTTATTATGGACCAAAATTGAATGTCCATTCAGTTGTTTTTTTGGGTAGGCAAGGTTACCCCCTTATTTGCTTTATGTAAAATGATAACTTAATCGAATAGATATTAGTTAAATGTGAGTAGATATTTACTTTAAGAAAGTGTCGGGGTATATGGTTAAAATCTAATTTAATCAGCCTGTTGAAACTTTGTTGCGGGTGTGTGTTATCTTTGGATCTAGCACTTTTTTATGGTTTGTATGCCATTAATAAACATGGATATGATGACGGTTCATGACCACTTTTATTAATGGCTATCAAGTAGCGTTTATAAGGTTAACGCGCTGGAGTATTGGGCTCAAGGGAATAGTCCATGCCCGGTAACCCTAACCAATAGCCATTGCAATGATGATTGATAATCGATGCCTGTTTATTGTCGTTAAACTGTTTATTAATTAGCGATTTACTATTAAGCGGCTCTTCTGTTATTTGTGTTAATACATCAGCAAGTTCTGAACCCATCGTTATATCGGCTAATTTATTGGGGGATATACGCCAATAATCAATCCCCATGTCTATCATTTGTGGAATTTGGTTAATCAGGTTTACCTGCGCCGCAGATTGAGTTTGAATGCCATTTAAGCGGAGTAACGGTTGTGACTCTTGAGTTTGAGCCAGTAAGCCTTTGCTATGGCGTTGGCAAATAGTTTGACACTTATCTTTTGGCAATTGGTAATGTTTGGCGGTAAAACAGCGTGCAGAATGTGCCAAGGGTAAATAGCCGTGACCGAGCACCTCTATTTCAAAAGCGGGTTTATCGCCTTGATTAATGACGGTGTTTAACCACTGCTGTGATAATTCACAAGGCATGACAAAACGGTACATCCCTTTTTGGTGCAATAAATCAAGACTGGTCCGATTGTAATTATTGATTGTTGGCCCACACACAAAGGGGACTTTCGCTTGGTGCGCATAATGTACTGCAGCCATATCATTCGCTTCGATACTAAAATCACCATTATTAATAGCTCGTTTCAGTTCATTAAGCTCAGATTGCGCTTCTATCAAAGCCATGGTTGATAACACCACATGTTTGCCATGAGACTTAAGCATATTGGCGAGATCTAGGTAGTCGTTAAACTTCAGTTCACGGCGGCGGCTACATACGGTTTCACCTAAATAAACGGTATCGATGTTACTCAATGCTACTTGCTGATAAAAGTGCTCAACGTCAGATTTTGACCAGCAGTAACTAATTGGAGCGAGAGATATTTTCATTGTAAAACCTTATTGCCATTGACGCTCATAAGCGCCCAATGTAGTGATTTGTCCTTCGGATACTTTTGCTAACGCTTGCGACCATTGTGGTTGCTCGCAAAAAGACTCGGGGTTGGCTAAATAAGTGTCGATAGCGCTACGCCAAACGTGGGTGACTTGGCTGACGTAAGCAGGGCTTCGCTGACGTCCTTCTATTTTAAGTGATTTAATTCCCGCTTGGGCGAGCTCGGGTAACAAGCTTAAGGTGTTTAAACTGGTAGGTGACTCCAGTAAATACTTTGCATCATGATCGTACTCAGCAACATAACGGCCTTTACAGACCACTGGATAACCCAGTTGTTGGTTCGCATCAGCTTTATCGATTAATACATTATTGAGTCGGGTCAATTTATCGCTGCCAGAATCTTGCCAGCGCACATGATTAGCCGGGGAACATGAGCCGCCGGTATTAGGTGATTGTCCTGTTACATATGATGATAAATGGCAGCGTCCTTCAGCCATGATACATAAACTACCAAAAGCAAATACTTCAAGCTCAACAGGGCTCACTTTAGCTAAATCTCTAACCTGTTTAATCGACAACACTCGTGGCAATACTGCTCGTTCGATATTAAAAGCTTGTTGATAAAATGACAGAGCCCCTAAGTTTGTGGCGCTGGCTTGTACCGATAAATGTAGCGGAAGGTGCGGATAATGCTGGTGGGCATAATCGAGTAATGATAAGTCAGCTACGATGAGGGCATCCATTTCTAATTGTGCGGCTAAATCAACGGCCTGATACCAGCGCTGTTCTTCGCCGGGTTTCGGAAAAGTGTTTAGGGTTAAAAATACCTTTCGCCCTTGGCTTTGGGCCAGTTTTGTCGCTTGTGCCAGTTGTACTGCAGAAAAGTTTAGACCTGCAAACGAGCGCGCATTAGTGTCATCTTTTAGTCCGAGGTAAACCGCATCAGCGCCAGCGTTCAGAGCGGCTTTGAGCGACGCTAAATTACCTGCAGGGCATAAGAGTTCCATGTTGGTGTTCTCATTTTTTTCAAAGAACAGGAGTGTAAATGTGATTGAGTTAACATGATTTGATTTAAAACAGGTTTCGTTAGATAAATTGCCAGTAAACTGACTTGATTATTGGTTCAATTTACAAGTAGGTACTCTCGATGGCTCAAGCATTTACACAACAATTATCGGCGCACTTGTTACATTTCGCGCCTCAAGTAAGCCGTCGCTCGCTGAACTTGATGCCTGAAGCGTTAAAAATAATCGTCATTAATAAGCTGCTTAATTTAGTGTTAGCGGAACAATTGAAGGCAGATGAACTCCATTTTCTCAAACAAAAGTGGGTAGGCATTTGTGTTGATGATATTGGTTTGCGTTTTGAGGTGGGTGTCGAACAACAACTACGAGTGCGTGCTTTTACTCAGCCTGATGTGACATTAAGTGCCAATGTGCCTGAGTTAATTTTGGTTGCAGCAGGCAAAGAAGATCCCGACACGCTATTTTTTCAGCGTAAATTACGTATAGAAGGGGATACAGAGTTGGGGTTAGAGGTTAAAAATTTATTGTTGTCTATAGAGTTAGATAACTTACCCAAACCCGCTCGGATCGGCATTGAGCAACTGGCAAAAGTATTACAAACATTAACAGCCAGTGAATAGTGATGGTGTTATTTGACTATAAAAATCGGCGCATTAAGCGCCGTTTTTGCAGATACTAGATGCTAGATACTAGATACTAGATACTAGATACTAGATACTAGATACTAGATACTAGATACTAGGTACCTAGGCACTATATATTAGCTCTTAGTTGCTCAATCCTGAGGTTACACATTGCCCGTGAGAGCAGCGTATTTTAGTAATAGCGCATCATGTGACTCGACATTTTTTGGGTCGGGATCGATACAATCTATAGGACAAACAGACACGCAAGTTGGCTTGTCGTAATGACCGACACATTCGGTGCACAACGCGGGATCGATTTCATACACCTCTTCACCCATAGTAATGGCCTCATTAGGACATTCGGGTTCGCACATATCACAATTGATACAGCTATCGTCGATGATTAGTGCCATAAAAACCTTAATTTAAGCTGGTTGATGAGGGTTTCGGGTATCCATTCCCTCAGGTAAATTACGCATTAACATGGCTTTGTCGATATTAATAGCTGCTGGAAGCGCTAGAAACACAAAATGGCCTGAGCCTAAAGCAGAGTCAATCGATTCGCCTTTGCGATTTATTAACCATTCAATAGTGATAACAAAATTACCTTCAGTTGTCATTATTTCAACACTGTCACCGACTGAAAATTTATTTTTTACATCAATTTCAGCCAAACCCTCAGCATTTCGTTTACCGGTGAATTCACCAACAAATTGCTGGCTATCACTCACAGAATGGCCATATTGATAGTTTTGATATTCGTCATGAACGTGACGACGTAAAAACCCTTCGGTATAGCCACGATGCGCCAAACCTTCAAGGTTGTTCATTAATGTGCGATCAAAGTCTTTGCCTGTAGCGGCATCTTCAATTGCTTGGCGATATAATTGTGCGGTGCGCGCGACATAGTAAAAAGATTTGGTACGACCTTCAATTTTTAATGAATCAATCCCCATTCTGGTTAAACGATCCACATGTTGAATAGCCCGTAAATCTTTTGAGTTCATAATGTAGGTGCCATGTTCATCTTCAAACGCAGGCATATACTCGCCAGGACGACCAGCTTCTTGCAGTAGCACTATGTCGCTACTAGGTTGGCCCGAACCTAATGTAGGGCTCTCAAACTGTACGGTTGGAGCCACAGGGATGATATCGCCAGTCTCTGTTTGCTGTGCTGGGTGCACATCGTATTTCCAACGGCATGAGTTGGTACAGGTTCCTTGATTAGGATCGCGTTTATTCATGTAACCAGAGAGCAAGCAACGGCCAGAGTACGCCATGCAAAGTGCGCCATGCACAAACACTTCTAATTCAATATCTGGACAACGTTGGCGAATTTCTTCAATTTCATCCAATGATAATTCACGCGATAAAATTACTCGCTTGATGCCTTGTTGTTGCCAGAATTTAACCGATGCCCAGTTAATCGCATTTGCTTGAACCGATAAGTGAACCACTTGTTCAGGAAACGCTTCGCGGACCATCATGATAAGCCCAGGGTCAGACATGATCACCGCATCAGGTTTCATCGCGATCACCGGTTGCATGTCTTTAATATAGGTTTTTAGCTTGGCATTATGTGGGGCAATATTACTCACCACATACAATTTTTTACCGAGGGCGTGAGCCTCTTCAATACCGCTGGCAAGTGTCTCCATTTTGAAATCATTATTTCTAACTCGTAAGCTATAACGAGGTTGGCCTGCGTAAACAGCATCAGCACCATAAGCAAAGGCGTAACGCATATTTTTAAGCGTACCAGCAGGAGATAATAATTCAGGTTTAAACATGTTTTTTGACCTAATTGAACATTGTGTGATGAAAGGGTCGAAGCTTACTTAAGGATATTAGCGAGGACAAATATAGCCTTGGTATTTGTGAGGTTGGTTGTATTTTTATTGTATCGAAGGAATTTATAACTGTTAAATCAGCACAGAAAGATATAAATAATTGAGTTGTCGTCAGTTGAGTAATCGCAAACGTTATCGTTTTGGGTATATAATCCAACATTAGAGACTATTTATTTATGGAGAACCCATGTCTACGGAACATCAACTCTTGGTTGGACTATTAAAAAAGCTCAAAGATGATGCTTTAGTTTTACCAACATTACCTGAAGTGGCCATGCGTGTTCAAGAAGTGGTATCTCGTCAAGATTCGAGCCTTAAACAAGTAGCAGATATTATTGGACAAGATGCGGCTATTTCAGCCCGTATTATTAAAGTGGCAAACAGCGCTTTATATTCTCGTGGTAATAAAGCAGAAAGCATCAATGCCGCCGTTAATCGTATTGGTTTAGTGCAAATTAAATCCATTACCACGTCAGTTGCCATGGAACAGCTCTTTATCTCAACCAACGAAATGGTGTGGGAGGTGATGGATGAGGTATGGAAGACCTCTATTGAAGTGACAGCTTCATCTTGTGCGATGCTTGAAATGTATAACAAACGTCATCCCACTAAAAAACTAGACCGTGATACGCTTACCCTTGCGGGATTGGTACATAATATTGGTGCATTACCAGTATTAACCGAAGCAGAAGTTCACCCAGAATTGTTTAGCCGAATTGATGACTTACGAAGTCTCGTACGTAAAATGCAGGGGCCGATTGGTCGTGCGGTATTAAAAACCTGGGACTTTGCCCCAGAAGTTATGGAAGTGGTTGAGCGTTGGGCTGATCTTCATTATATGCCTGAAAAAGTGACTTATCTCGACTTTATTCGTTCTGCGGCATTTTATACTGGTGAACTTAGAGCCGGTGAAGAGTTAGAAGAAAGGTTAGGTGTCTTTGTCCTACGAGGTTTACCTGTAACACCAGAAGATCTTGCTAGTGATGAGTTTATTGATATGTACCATTCAATTAAGCAAAGTTACGAATAATGCTATGTTAAGTGAGTTTCACGGATATTAATCAATGAGTTAACATTAAATGATTAATATCTAAGTGAGATTTTTTTGATGTTTAAATAACCGATGACTAAAACTGTAACATGATGAATACTTAATGAATTATTTGCTAATAACAGTGTTATTTATGATTGTGATTATGCTGTGCACCATTGCATTTCTCCATTGGCGTCAGCATCGTTTTATTAAACAATTAACTCACTCGTTAGAATTACAATTACTCAATCAAGATTCATTTAACATAGATTCTCCTGCCAAATCGTTAAAACCGCTCATTAATGTCCTTCATCATTTACATCAATCAAGCTTATTTAGCACCGAACGAGATAAGTTAACCGGATTAGCTAATCGTGTCGGCTTTAAACGTAAAATGTTGTCAAAAATGCCTATTTCAGAAGGTATGTTAGTGCTGGTGGATATTCGACAATTTCGTTTTGTGAATGATTTATTTGGTTTTTTATTTGGTGACAAATTGCTGAAAGCTTTTGCCAAGCGGATAGATAACCTGAACTGTAAAGCACAGTTCATCGCACGTATGAACGGTAATGAATTTTTGTTGTTTTTCCAGCAACCGTTGACTGTCGAGCAGTTGCAAACGATAAAAAATGATTTACAAAGTCCATTTGAAATAGAACAACAGCCAATCAGTATCAAAATGCAGCTCGGAGTATTGTCGCTCAATGAGCATCATGCCGATGTCAGTTTGATGCTGCGCCGTTTAGATTTAGCACTGAAGAAAGCCAAAGCATTAAAACAGCCGATTGCTTTTTACGATCAAGATGATGATAAAGCACAATACCGAGAATTGTTGATTATTAATGGCTTGCCTAAAGGGTTAAAGCAAGGTCAATTATTTATGGTATTTCAACCAAAGCTAGACATAAAAAGCGGCCGATGTAAGCAGGTTGAAGCGTTAATTCGTTGGCAACATGAAGGCTTAGGATTAATTTCTCCAAATGAATTTATTCCATTAGCGGAACAGACCGGAATGATCGATATTCTGAGTAGTTGGGTGTTAGATAACGTATTGGCTCAACAAGCCAAATGGCGAAATATGGGGGTTTACGTTAATGTAGCCATTAATTTGTCATCTACTGATTTAGATAATCCAAACCTTGCTGCCGATGTCGCCACCAAACTATCCCAGTATCTGGTTCCTGCCGAAACCATTACCATTGAAATTACTGAAAGTGTGTTAATGAAATCGCTCGAGCAAACGATTGTTACCTTAAATCAATTACGTGATATTGGAGTCAAACTTGCGATTGACGATTTTGGTACTGGTCATTCTTCTTTAGCTTATTTGCGTCATTTACCCGTTGATGAAGTGAAAATTGATAAAGCCTTTTTAGATGAATTTGAAACATCTCAAGCGGCGAAACAAATTGTTAAGACCAGTATCGAGCTGGCTAAAAATTTAGGTTTTGAAGTGACGGTTGAAGGGGTTGAATCTAAGTCTGTTTTAGATGCATTACATCTTTTTGGAGTAGACACTATTCAAGGTGATTACTTTGCTAAACCATTGACTGCCAGTGAGTTTGAACATCTTTATCCGCAACTTAATTATCAAAAAATTAATAATCCACACTTTAGTGATCCTAAAAGTTAACTCTCTTCAACGTTAAATGTCGTTGTGTCTGGTGGTTAATTACTTAAATCCTGCTGATAAATGAGCGATTAATTCTACAGGCATAGGTGCAAGTTGACGCTTCTGGTTCATGCAGACCATTTCAATTGTAGCGGTTACTGCAGGTTTTTTAGCATTAGGCCGCCATATTTGTTGTTTCCATACGGTACGATATTTACTTTCAAAATAAAATTGTGTGCGCACATCAATAATATCTGCAAACTCAACCCCATCGTGACATAACATATCGCTGCGATAAACGGCAAAACCCAATTGTTGTTGCTGCCAAAGTTGGCTGAGTACATCTGCGCCGATGACATGTTCACGCGCACGCTCGAAATATTTTAAGAAGTTAGGATGATATACCACACCAGAAAAGTCGGTGTCCTCATAATAAATTTGTACAGAAAAAGAGTGAACTGGGCTGTACTTGTGCTCTACAGAGGGGTGACTCATTACACTATGACCTTATGTTATTGATATTGTGGTTATGTCGTTAATCATTTGAAGGCAGAAGCAGCTGTTGGTACTTACCTTGTCTTTGTAACGTTAGCAGCCCTTTGTCGAGTAATTGGCTAATGTGCTCTGCTTGAGGGTTAAGTTTAGAAAATGCGACGAAAATTTTACTGGTATGATTATTAAACTTAGCTTTTATATTACGGCTAACACCCATCTGTTCGATGTAAACATCAGCAACAAGGTCATACATAATGGCGGTATCAATTCTGCCTACTAATAATAAATTGATTAATTGGCGCTGGCTATTTACCGTGATGACGTGTAACTGCAGCTGTTCAACAAGCGTCGTAAATTCGTCGCCGTACTCATAACCACTCACAATACCAATCGTGCTTTTTATTGGGATCTGCCATTTATTATCCGCAATGGTAGGGTGTTCTTTGGCAAAGAAAAAAGAAGCTGTTACTGTAAACAAAGGTTCATTACCGAATATAAATCGGTTAATAGTGCTTTGCTCTTTTGTCACATTAAAAACGCCATCAACCGAACCTCGCTCGGTCATAATCAAACCACGAGTATAGGGTACGACAATAGTAGAAACGTCAACATCAACTTGCTTAAAAGCCTGTCTAATAAGGTTATGGGAAATACCATTACCCACTTCATCGGCAAAAGGAGGCCAACTATCTTCTGCCGCTAAAGTGATTTTTAGTGGTTCCGCCACGGCGATGGTCGAGTTAAATGTATATAAAACTCCCACTGATATGAATATCAATTGGATGAATAAACGAGCTCGTTTGGGCATGGGAATGTAATCAAAAATTAGTTTTTTGTAACGTATTAACGACATATAATCCTTTATAGAAGTGTCCTGCTACGGCCCAGCAAGAATAACACTTTTGCAAATAAAGTGATATTCCCAATCATGTGAGCCCTCTCATTATTGATTTAAATAATAACAATGTAATGCGATATGAATAAGCATTTCACAGGTAATTATCTGCCTTGAAATGAATGTGTCTTCGCATCAATAACGAGAGTTTAAGGCACCTTATTAGGGTTAGTTTAGAATACAGATTGATAGGTAACAGCATCGTTAGTGAAGGTTATGTGTGTTTGCAGACGTCGCAGTAAGTCGTTAACAGTTTGGGTGCTGCTTATGCATGAATCGCTAATAAGTTGCCGCTCTCATTATTCGTTTTCAACTTCAACATATTCACATAAGGTTAACTTGTTATGTAGAAGACATACTTCTAATTGAGTGACATCAAGGGCATGACTGAATAAAAAACCTTGAACTATTTTACAATTATACTGTTTCAATTTAAGCAGCTGAGCATGAGTTTCGACGCCTTCTGCAATGACATCTAATTTCAGCTCATTACCTAAGGTAATGATGTTTCGTAATACTATATTGCTGGTTTCTTCAGGCAAAATACTGCTTAAAAACCCCTTATCAATTTTTAAAGTATCAATGGGGAACTGGGTCAAATAGTTTAATGACGAATAACCTTTGCCAAAATCATCTAGGGCAATACGTACGCGTAATTGTTTGAGTGCTAATAGAACGTCTTGTGCTGTTTTTAAATCTTTAATGAGTAATGACTCGGTTATTTCAAGTTCAAGATAATGAGCCGGGAAGGCGGTTCGTTCTAAAATGGCAGCAATGTCATCAACAATAGTCGGTTGTGATAATTGTACCGGTGAAATATTAACCGAAATATTACCTCTCAGTATCCCTTGTTGAAGCCAGCGATATCCTTGCTGACAGGCTTGTTCAAGTACCCATAATCCAATATCGATAATTAAGCCACTGTCTTCAGCTTGATCAATAAAGCGGCTAGGAGAAATCATCCCGTGTTGAGGGTGATTCCAACGAAGCAACGCCTCTAAACCGACAATCTCATGTGTATCAACGCAACATTTTGGCTGGTAATGCACTTCAAGTTGCGCATCTGACATGGCATTATTTAGCTGATCTTTAATCAATAATCTTTCTAATAGTGCCGTGGATAATGTTTCGTTAAAAAAGTAACTTCCGTTTCGCCCATTCTGTTTAGCTGCGTACATGGCGGTATCAGCATGTTTTAATAATGTTTTGGCATCTTTACCATCTTCCGGGAAGCATGCCACACCAATACTGGCAGAACTGTTTAGCCAATATTGATTAATTTGATAGCCTTTGTTGAGCGTTTGACGAACTCGTTCAATGATATTAACTAAATCTCGGTTCACGTCGGCCGCAACTTGCTCGTATGGAATGATTAAGGCAAATTCATCTCCGCCGAGTCGAGCCAATACATCTTGTTGGCTTAAACAATGCTGAAGCCGTTTACCAACTTGGATAATGAGCTCATCGCCTACGTCATGGCCCATAGAATCGTTAACTTCTTTAAAGTGATCTAAATCGATAAACACCACAGCGGCGGTGTTGTATGGATTAGACATAAGTAATGACAGTTGTTGATTAAAATGAAACCGGTTTGCCAATCCCGTTAAGCTGTCAAAGTTAGCCCGGCGACTGAGCTCTCTCATTTGTTTGATTCGAGATAACGCAAACAAAATCATAATCAATATAATCATGGTGCCCGAAGCAATTAATGCGTAATACCACCAGGCTTTTTTAATGTTAAATGCAAATTCTGCCTGTTGGTTGCTCCATATACCGTCGCTATTGGTGCTTTGTACTTTAAACACATAATCACCAGCGGCTAAATTAGTGTACATCGCCCGAGGTAGTAATGTGGTCAGCCAATCCTGATCGAACCCGGCTAACATATATCGATATTGATTCCGTTCAGGGGCGGTATAGTCTAATGATGCAAATGAAAACTGGATCATGTTGTTGTCGTAATCAAGTATCGGCTTCGGGGGAGGGTTATGGCTGTTAATATTAATATACGATTTATTGGCTATTTTTGCCGAAGTGATATGCACCGGAGGCGCAAAATCATTTTGGCTAATAGTGTCGATATCTATCTGTATCACCCCTTTATTAGTACCTAATAGTAACTGGTGTTGATAAATGGCTATTGCGGCTTCATTAAAGGTTAAGTTGTCGGTGTTAATCACGCTGGGATAAACACTTATTTTAGCGGTTTGGGGGGTATATTTGATCAACGTATGCTGGCTCGTTAGCCATAAATTACCTTGGTCATCACCAATGACGGCTTTTAAACGGTTATCTGGTAGGCCTTGCTGACGTGTAATGTATTCAATGGTAAATCCCTGAGGTACATTTGATGTTGGAATTATTTTTGCTAACCCGAGACCTTGGGTTGCTGCCCATATAATGCCTTGTTTATCTTGGTAAATACCGCCTATTCGGATGTTCTCTCTTTCATTACCTAAGCTTAAGTGTGAGGTGATATCCGTTTTAGGATCGATAATGAAAATACCATTGGTAGTGGCTAACCATAACTCACCTTGGGTAGCGATTAAACTGTCGAAGGTGAAATTCCCACCTGAAGTATAAAGATTATCCGCATCGTTAAAATAATGTTTTATTAAACCTTTTTGCGGGTTAAATAGCATTACGCCAGCGTCTAAATAGCCAGTGATCCACACATTGCCTTCTTGGTCTGGGTTAACAGTATAGAAATCAGTATTAGGAAAGCCATAGGGATTATTCACTTTATTACTAAAGTGTTGCACAGTGTCGGAGCGTTGATCATAAAAACTCAGGCCTTCAGCGTCAGAAAACCACAGATTATTATCTTTGTCTGTTGTTACGTTCCAAATATTGTTTATTAATGATGGAGTGGTTTTATCTTTTAAAGGTCCTAATTCAACCGTTTTATTATCGATGTTTATCTTATCGATACCCTT
This sequence comes from Shewanella sp. Arc9-LZ, assembly GCF_010092445.1. Lineage (NCBI taxonomy): Bacteria > Pseudomonadati > Pseudomonadota > Gammaproteobacteria > Alteromonadales > Shewanellaceae > Shewanella > Shewanella sp. Arc9-LZ. Next base: position 1,273,043 of record NZ_CP048031.1, read on the forward strand.
ATTTGTTGCTACCCAGGCATCACCTGATTGCGTTAAGGCTATTGCGTAAACATTGCCTCCTGATAGCTCTGATTGGCTGGCAAGGGGTTTATACAGTCGACTTGATTTTTTCAATGGCGTGTAAAAGGCCACACCTTGGTTAGTCGCAAACCAAATGACTCCTGAATGGTCGATAAATACATCATCAACATCATTGGTCGGTAATGATTGTTGATTAAACGTTTGTGAGGTTAACCAGTCAAAATGTTCGGATGCGACAGTTAAATTTGCCGCACCTTTATCGGTACTAATCCAGATATGTTGATCGTCTTCAATCGCTATGCTGGAGATGTAGTTACTGGGAATTTGTCCAACCTTTGGTTGTTTTGGACTAAAAAAATGCTGGAATGTGTTGTCGTTAGGCATAAATTTAATTAAGCCAAAATGTTGGCTACCAAACCAAAGTTGACCATGATTATCTATTTGACTCGTCAGAATGTAATCATTAAATAAATCTGCCGTAGTAACGGCTGAACCTGTAGTGGATATTGCTTGTGCTTTATCTGATTGATATAGCTGCATTGTTGTACTGTTGGGTTCTAATAATGCGAGACCATGGTCGGTCCCTACCCAAATACGGTGTTGAGTGTCTTCTACTATGCTGTAAATAGATGTTTCTACAGGAGTATCTTGTTGGTTTAAATATAATGGAACCGAGATGAAATCGGTTCCATGCTCTGTTTTATATTGTAACCCACTGCCAGTACCTATCCATAGCTGGCGTTTTGAATCCAAGTATAAACGCATTATCCAATTGGTGTTTTGAGCGAAAGGCTGTTGTGAGGTGGGGTAGGTGTTAAGTTCATCATCGACGGTGAGTTGATTAAGACCGTCTTCAGTAGCAAACCAGATATTGCCTTGAGCGTCTTCGATAATATCTGTCACAAAGTTATTCGATATATGTCTTTTGGATCCCGGTGAAAACTGAAAATTTATAAACTCTTGGCCATCATAGCGGCTCACACCAGCATCGGTTGCAAACCATAAAAATCCATTTTTTTGCTGATAGATAGAGGTGATCATGGTTGACGGTAAACCGTCAGCAATATTGAGCCTATCTATTTGAAACTGTTCTGCGTTTGTGGCTGAAATAAAGGCAACTGAAAGAAGTAAGCATAACAGCGAGCATAACCATCTTTGGAAAAAGAACACCATCAGAGACCTTATTATTATTTTTATAAAAAACTGATTTTGATACCTATAATAACAGGATGATATATTGTAAATACAGTCACTATTTTACACAACAAAATAATAACATTGTTTGTGAATTTGGGATCTACTCATCTTCCTCTCATCAAATTTAAACCGTATTGATGAGAAGAAACTTGTGTAAATGAAGGCTGAATGGCTGAGGAATAAATCAAACTAATTTCTGTTGGTATCTATCTTAGCGATGTTTTTGTCGTATGTGTTAGCTTTGTCGCTTGTGCTTAAAGTGGGTGATTATTGTCATTGTTTGTATTTAAATAAGAAGAGAAGTATCGATGGCAGTGAATTGCTGGGCTTGATCGGTTAATGATTTTGCAGTGAGGCGCTCAACACTTAGTACATGGGTATAGCATGTGGTCGTTTGGTTGATTTTTTTGAGTAATAAATCGAAATCACCATCACCAGACAGTAAAATAACCTCATCTACCGTGGGCGCTATCTCTAGCATGTCGATGGTAATCCCAACATCCCAATCTCCCTTGGCGGAACCATCACTGCGCTGGATATAAGGTTTGGTTTTAACCGTAAAACCAATATGTTTTAGTGCATCTTGAAATTTAACCTGACCGTCATCGGCTGGTGCTATAGCGTAAGCTATTGCGTGGCTAATAGTGCCCTGTGCCGACAAATGTTTGTATAAAGCTCGGTAATTGAATGAACGGCCAAAACCTTGCTTACAGGTGTAATAAATATTTTGCACATCTACAAATACGGCAAGCGTTGTCATTATTACACCTGTGAAGATTAAGGCTGTTGCGCTTTTTGAGCGGCAATGGCGTCATTAAGTTGTGCTTCAACAAACCCTGGAGAGTGAGTTGACGAAGAAATAAGTCGGTACATTGCGGGTATCACCAATAGGGTGACAACGGTCGCAAATGCCATGCCGAAGAATATCACAGTTCCTACCGCAATACGGCTTTCACTCCCCGCGCCGGTTGATACGATTAATGGAATGGCACCAATAAGCGTGGTAAAGGCTGTCATTAAAATGGGTCTTAAGCGACGAGCCGATGCGTCAATAATGGCATTGTCGAGCGATAAGCCTCTGTCGCGTAGCTGATTAGCAAACTCAACGATTAAAATACCATTTTTAGTTACCATACCAATTAACATGATCATGCCAATTTGGCTGTAAATATTCATCCCTTGATGAGTGAGCACTAAGCCAATAAAGCCACCAAAAATCCCCATGGGAACGGTAAACATCACCACTGCAGGGTTGATAAAACTTTCAAATTGAGCCGCCAATACCAGATAAGCAATCAGCAGTGCTAAAGCAAATACAATGAGCACCCCAGCTTGGTTCTCTTTAAAGTCTTTTGACTCACCCGTGTAGGCAATTGAAATATCGTTTGGCAGTAATGTTATTGCGCGTTGTTCTAAAAAGTCGAGGGCTTCGCCAAGGGTATAACCTTCGCCTAAATTTGCCTTGATGGTGATCGATTTTTGCTTATTGGTATGACTTAATCGTTGCGGCGAGGCAACTTCTTCAACTTTAGTGACGGTATCAAGGGTGATTAATTCGCCTTTGCTGCTTCTAAAGTAAATCTTACTGAGGTCTGTGACGCTGTTAAAGCTGTTTTCATCACCGCGAAGGTACACATCATATTCTTCGCCACGTTCAACAAAGGTTGTTTCACTGCGGCCGCCCAACATGATTTCTAAGGTTGTCGCTATTTCTGCAACGCTAATGCCTAACTCTGCAGCTCGTTGCTTGTCTACCGTCACAACAAGTTCTGGTGTGGTCTCTGCGTAATCTAAATCAGCCCCGTCCAGCATAGGGCTTGCATCGGCTTCTTGTTGTAGTACTTGAGCCCATTTAAATAACTCAGCATAGTCAGAGCCGCCCAGTACAAATTGAACCGGTTCACTTGATTGGCCTCTAAATCCTGGCAACATTGGCCGTACCATTACATCGGGAATGTCTTTTAACGTTTGGCTGATTAACGCTAACGCTTGTTTAATATCGGTATCACGATCTTGCCAGTCTTCTAACTGGATAATCGCAAATCCGGTTTGATCTCCCGCTCGACCGCCAAATGCTGGCGCTTCAACGCTAAATGATTTCACTACTCCTTGACCCAATAGTGGCATTAATCGGTTTTCAACAATGTCCATATTGGCAACCATGCGATTATAACTGGTGCCTTCGGCGCCTTTAATAAACGCAAATAATACCCCGCGGTCTTCTTGTGGTGAGAGTTGAGAAGGGACTTGTTGCAAGAGTAAATAGCTACCACCGATGCAGGCGATAATAATGAATGGTGCTGCCATGCGCCAGTGCAATGCCCATTTGACCATACTACGATACCGTTGCTCTAAACGATTAAAGCCATTATCGATCGCAATGTTAAAACGATTTTTCTTCACATTGGCTTTTAATAGTTTACTGCTCATCACTGGGGTAAGGGTAAGGGCGATAAGGGATGAAAACAGCACCGACATTGCCAGCATCACGGAGAACTCAGTAAACAATAACCCGACCATGCCATCCATAAATGAAATAGGTAAAAATACCATCACCAGTACTAGGGTAGTTGATATCACAGCAAAACCGACTTCGCGAGTCCCTTTGTAGGCCGCAAGTATCGGTTTTTCACCTTGTTCAATATGGTGGAAGATATTCTCAACCACAACGATGGCGTCATCAACCACTAGACCAATGGCGAGAATAAGCGCCATTAGGGTTAATAAGTTAATGGAGTAACCTAAGCTGTATGCCGCCATAAATGCGGCAATTAATGATACTGGTACTGTGACTGCAGGAATGAGTGTTGCCCGTACTTGACCGATAAAAATGTACAGCACAAGAATAACCAATACCCCAGTAATGAATAGGGTGTTGTAAACCTCATTAATCGAGCGCGCAATAAACACATTGGCATCATAATCGACAACCAACTGCGTTCCTTTTGGCAGAAAACTCTGCACTTTGTCGACTTCTTGTTGTACTTGCAGTGATATGTCTAATGGATTGGCATCAGATTGCGGCACTATGCCTAGGCTTAGGTTAACGATGCCGTTACTTTTAAAGGTCGAGTTTTCATTTTCTGCCCCAATGAACACGCTAGCGACATCTTTAAGATAAATAGGCGTGCCATCGTCAGCAGTGTGGACAACTAAATAGTTGAAGTCTTCTGGGCTGTAATATAGCCGTTTTGTTCTGACTGACATGACGGTGGTGTCGTTACGGACTTCGCCACCGGGTGTTTCAAGATTTTCGGTATTTAACGCACTAATAATGTCGTTGGTAGTTACATTTCTACCGGCCATTAATTGCGGTTTTAGTTGTACATACATGACTTTGTATAAGCCACCAGAAATATTGACTGAGCTCACCCCAGTAATTAAGCTAAATCTGTCCTCTAATACCCGCTGGGCGTAATCAGTGAGTTGAGTACGATCCATATTTTCAGAGCTTAAGTTGACGTAAATCGACGGCTCACCAGTACCATTATCTTTAGATACAATCGGATCATCAGCTTCATCGGGTAAGCGACGTTGTGCTTTGGCAACGGCATCTCGTACGTCACTGACGCCTTCGGTTAAGTCCCAACCTAGTTCGAATTCGATTGAAATACGTGACATGCCATTTCGAGTGGTTGAGGTAATTTCATCAATACCGCTGATGCCAGTTAATTCATCTTCAAGGCTCTTAGTGATTTTACTTTCCATAATAGTGGCAGATGCACCGCTATAAGTGGTCATGACGGTCACTACCGGATTTTGTACGTCGGGCATTTCTCTAACCGACAGTTTAGAGAACGACACTAAGCCAAAAACACACAGTAATAAACTTAATACAATCGCAACTACAGGGCGCTTTACCGCCGTATCACTTAGCCACATTATTGTTGCTCCTGTTTAACAGGGCTTGTTTGAGCTTGCTTAGCTAAGTCTTTTACTTTGACACCATCACGCATATTTACCAGCCCTTGAACGACGATGTGGTCGCCGATGTTTATGCCAGATTCCAGTAACACTTGATCGTCAATTCTGGCGCCTAACATCACTTCGGTGCGTGTGGCGATATTGTCCTGGTTGATTACGTAGACATAACGTTTGGTACCAGAATATTCAAGTGCTTGTACCGGAACAATAGGGGAAGACACGCTTGGAAATACCAGTGTCGCTGACATCATCATACCGGGCTTTAATTGACCCTTTTGATTATCAAACTGACTGCGAATATTGAGATTGAGTGTTTGTGAATTGACGCGTGGATCAATAGCGATAATCTTGCCAGTAAAAATGGTTTTATTCCATGCTCTGCTGGAAGCGTTTACCGACATTCCTGTACTTAACAAAGAGAGATAATGCTCCGGCACTTGTAAATCGAGCTGTAACACGGATAAATCATCAAGTGATAATAGTGACTCATTGATACTGACCATCTTGCCGCGACTGAAGTTAACCAAACCAGTGTTTCCGGAAAATGGCGCGGCTAGAGTATGGTAATCCAGATCTGTTTTGGCTGATTCAAGGCGAGCGAAAGCAATATCAACACTGGACTTTTGAGCTTCTATTTCTGTTTGAGTGATGGCGTTAACGTGAATCAACTTGTTAAACTCATTAAGCTTACGCACTTCATCTTGATAATAGGCTTGCGCTTCGGTTACGCTGGCTTTTGCTTTGCGGTTATCAAGTGTCAGTAGTGCTTGGCCTTTATTGACGTATTGGTTAGATGTGACTGCTATGCTGTCTATTTTTCCTGCGACTTGTGGCGCGATCATTACCGAGTGAGTTGCCGCCAGTTTTCCTATTAAGGTAATTGATTGCGAAAGCTCATGTTGTTCAACGGTGGCGGTGACGACAGGAACCACTTTTTCAGCGCGAGGAGGTGTGGGCGCGGCAACACCATTGGAAATAAACCCAACATATCCCATCATCAATACGGTAGTCGAAAAAAGACATTGGCTAAGTTTTTTGATCATTTAAGTACACATCTCTATAAGCAATAATTGATGATGTCGTTACAAGACGACATTGGCTAACGACTAGCCCGTGATTGATGCAAGCTTATTGTAATTATATTTGCTTAACCAAGCGTAAAGTAATGTAAATCTTTTAATTTTCTTTGTAACAAGGCGCATATCAATAGTGGGTTTTGATGATGCTATAGCAACAAAAAAGCCATATCCGAAGATATGGCTTTGATTTATGTCAGCCAGGCTGAACAAATAGTTATGTTAAAACACTGGTTGAAACATTACTTCTCGATAGGCTCGTTAGTAAATTCAATGTTTTGCTTTTTATTGACAGGTGTAACACCCATAAAGTATTCATAACCTTTATCTGATGATTTCTTTTTGGCATCATCATCACTTAACTTAATACTGGTTTGGTCTGAAAATAAGGTGTATTTAGCCTTAGTTTTTTGGACTACAGGCTGCGGTTTAGCTGATGGTTTAAGAATGCCTTTTGGGACTTCTGCTGTCACTGCTTTAGCTTGGTTGCTGGCTTTGTTAGACGAAGCAACATTGGCAAATTTATAATTAAATACACCATTGCCTTCAACATTTTCGACGCTTGATTTATCTTGATTTTGGTAAGACGCTAAAATGCCGTGTTTCCCTAAAGGGATCTCGTGAAAAAGTTTTTTACCCGTGCCTACTTTGGTGCCATTGATATACCAATCTGCTGGTACGTTACTGATTAAGGTAACCATCGCCGACTTAAGGCCTAATTCTTCATTTAACATTGAGTCAATTTTATCGTTATAAGAAGGCTTAAAGTTCATTGCCACTTTATAATGCAAATCGCCTCTCATATTCATATTGGCGTCGATAACTTCATATGACAATAAAACACTTTTGTCATTTAAAAACGGCGACTCATTACGAGTATTGGATAAAATGCTGCTTTTAGACTCTTTCAAACAATCTGCGATAGTTTGATATTTTGAACACTCAGTCGAACCATTAATATTGACTGGCAGTGTGCTGCTTGATTTAGATAAATCTGCAATTAAACGATTAGTAATATCAGTTTTGAGTTTAAATAGTTGCTGACTTTTAGCGGCACGTTTTTTATTTATCGCCTCATATTCAGTTAATATTTCAACTTTTTCAGTTTCAAGGCGTTTACTGTCTTCTTCTGCCTTTAGGGTTAATTCATCGACTAAATTGACAGACTCTTCAATTTGTTTATAGGTTTCTGGAAGCCCTGTTTTAGCCCGAATAACCTTAGGTAATTCTGTAATAAGCTCATCGTAGCGCTGCTGTTCTGAAACAATTGTTTTTTTCAGACCTTCAACGTCATAGGCTTTTTTATTAAGCTGTGAGAATTTGTCATTAACAGTGATTAGCAGAGAATCGATATCGTATTGATTTTCAATTTTATTGAGAGTCTGCTTTTCTGATGTGGTAATGACTTCGAGTGCCGCAAATGAGTTGCTTGCGTATAAGCACAATAAAGCAAGGCTAATTGAACCGTATCTCACTGATATCTCCATTAAATTTCTCTACAAGCTGGAACCATCGACACTCTGTATTGCGCTGAGTGTAATCAGCAAAGAGTAAAATAATCCGTTAATAATTTATAATACTGAAGTTATTTTGGCTTTACAAACAGATTGTGGTGCATTGCTCACAATAAATTGACAAATTTTTGACACTTGTCGAGATTTCGATCGTTAGTTTTGTAATAACCTTTTAAATAATGGCTAATATAATAAAGCAGAGCGCTGAGGCTCTGCTTTATTATTCAACACTTTATTGCAGACGAATTATTTATTTAAACGCTTGTATTTTAATCGATGCGGTTCTACTACATCGGTGCCTAAGGTGGCTTTTAACCAAGTTGAGTACTCAGTATAGTTACCTTCATAGAAGCTCACTTTACCTTCATCACGGTAATCCAAAATATGGGTCGCAATACGGTCAAGGAACCAACGGTCATGGGAAATAACCATTGCACAACCAGGGAACTCTAATAACGCTTCCTCTAACGCTCGTAAAGTTTCAACGTCCAAGTCGTTGGTGGGTTCGTCGAGTAATAATACGTTGCCACCGGCTTGTAATAACTTAGCTAAGTGAACTCGGTTGCGCTCACCCCCCGATAATGAACCAATTATTTTCTGCTGATCGCCACCACGGAAGTTAAAGCGGCCTACGTAAGCACGGCTAGAAATTTCAGTGTTGTTGATGCGCATAATATCTTGGCCGCCTGAAATTTCTTGCCACACGGTGTTTTTGTCATTCATCGAATCACGGAACTGATCAACCGACGCAATTTGAACCGAATCACCGACAGAAATAGAGCCACTGTCTGGTTGTTCCTCGCCTGAGATCATTTTGAATAAGGTTGACTTACCCGCACCGTTAGCACCAATAATGCCGACGATAGCGCCCTTAGGAACCGTGAATGTCAAATCATCAATCAGTACGCGGTCACCATATGACTTGGTTAAATTAGTCACTTCAATGACTTTGTCGCCTAAACGAGGCCCTGGTGGAATAAACAGTTCATTGGTCTCGTTACGCTTTTGGTAATCGTTGGTGTTCAATTCTTCAAAGCGAGCCATACGGGCTTTACCTTTTGATTGACGACCTTTAGCACCTTGGCGTACCCACTCTAATTCTTTAGCAATGGTTTTTTGGCGGGCGCTTTCTGTGGACGATTCTTGGGACAAGCGCGCATCTTTTTGTTCAAGCCAAGATGAATAGTTACCTTCCCATGGAATACCTTCACCGCGGTCAAGTTCTAAAATCCAGCCAGCAGCATTATCTAAGAAGTAACGATCGTGGGTAATCGCCACCACGGTGCCGTTATATTCTTGTAAAAAGTGCTCTAACCACGCCACTGACTCTGCATCCAAATGGTTGGTTGGTTCGTCGAGTAATAGCATTTCCGGTTTTTCAAGCAATAAGCGACAAATGGCCACTCGGCGTCGTTCACCACCAGAGAGTACGGCAATTTTCTCATCCCAATCGGGCAGACGTAATGCGTTAGCTGCACGTTCAAGAATATGATCAAGATTATGCGCATCTTGAGATTGGATGATGGCTTCTAATTCGCCTTGCTCTTTTGCAAGTGCGTCGAAGTCTGCATCGGGCTCAGCATAAGCAGAATAGACCTCGTCTAAGCGTATTAGTGCATTTTTAGCTTCGCTTAGGGCTTCTTCGACGGCTTCGCGCACAGTTTGTTGTTCGTTTAAGCGCGGCTCCTGCGGTAAGTAGCCAATTTTTAACCCAGGCATTGGGCGTGCTTCACCTTCAATTTCGGTATCTATTCCCGCCATGATGCGCAGCAATGTTGATTTACCCGAACCGTTTAACCCGAGCACACCAATCTTAGCGCCAGGAAAGAAGCTTAATGAAATGTCTTTTAATATTTGCTTTTTGGGTGGGACAATTTTACCCACACGAAGCATGCTGTATACAAATTGAGCCATAATTATACTGTCTAATTGTCAACAAAGATGGTGATAATTCTACTGTATTATGTGCTGAACTCAACAGGCAATTGTGTGATTTTATCTAGCGTGCTTTTTAGACTCAATTCGCTAAACAATCTGCTAGCTTGGTGTTATCAACATGAATCGTTTTGTATTCAGAACACAGTGAATTTCATGTTGTTTGTACTGTAAATCATTATCGTTGCAGAGTAGAATACCGCGCAACCCTACTATATAGATAATGATGTTGGAGCTACCATGTTGAAGAAAGCGATGAATATTGCGGATTATGATCCAGAATTATTTAAAGCCATTGAAGATGAAACTTGTCGTCAAGAAGAACACATTGAATTGATTGCATCTGAAAACTATACCAGTCCACGTGTGATGGAAGCGCAAGGTTCTCAGTTAACTAACAAGTATGCTGAAGGTTATCCAGGCAAGCGTTATTATGGTGGGTGCGAATACGTTGATGTTGTTGAAACATTGGCTATTGAACGCGCAAAAGAATTATTTGGTGCAACTTATGCCAACGTACAGCCTCATTCAGGCTCACAAGCAAACAGCGCAGTGTTTATGGCGTTGTTACAACCTGGTGATACTGTTTTAGGGATGAACCTTGCTCATGGTGGTCATTTGACCCATGGTTCACCAGTGAATTTTTCAGGCAAGCTTTACAACATCATTCCTTACGGTATCGATGAAGCTGGCAAAATTGATTATGACGAAATGGAACGTTTAGCCATTGAGCACAAGCCTAAGATGATGATCGGCGGTTTTTCGGCATTTTCAGGCATAGTCGATTGGGCTAAAATGCGTGAGATTGCCGATAAAGTTGGTGCTTATTTGCTTGTTGATATGGCTCACGTTGCAGGCTTAGTGGCTGCAGGTGTTTATCCAACCCCTGTCCCACATGCACATGTGGTCACCTCAACAACTCATAAAACATTAGCGGGTCCACGTGGCGGGATTATTATCTCTGCTGCCGATGATGAAGTGTTGTATAAAAAGTTGAACTCAGCGGTATTCCCTGGTGGCCAAGGTGGCCCTTTAATGCATGTAATCGCAGGTAAAGCGGTTGCATTTAAAGAGGCATTAGAGCCAGAGTTTAAGGTATACCAGCAGCAAGTTGTTAAAAACGCTAAAGCTATGGTTGAAGTGTTTTTAGCTCGCGGTTACAAAATTGTTTCTGGCGGTACAGAAAACCATTTAATGTTGGTTGATTTAATTGGTCGTGATTTAACCGGTAAAGAAGCTGATGCTGCATTGGGCAATGCCAACATTACCGTCAACAAAAACTCAGTACCTGATGATCCACGTTCACCGTTTGTCACCTCTGGTGTTCGTATTGGAACGCCAGCAATTACTCGTCGTGGTTTTAAAGAAGCAGAAGCGAAAGAATTGACCGGTTGGATTTGTGACATTCTTGATGATGCATCTAACGCCGAAGTGGCTGAACGAGTGAAAGGTCAAGTGTTGGCATTATGTGCCCGATTCCCTGTATACGGTTAATCGTCACTTGATGCCTGTTGAAAAGGTTTAGGTTAACCTTGCTCAACAAATAGGATAAACTTTAATGGCCGCTAATTGTTAGCGGCCATTTTGTTTTTTTCTGCAGGAGGTTCAATGCATTGCCCTTTTTGTAGCGCGACCGATACCAAAGTTATAGATTCTCGATTAGTGGCTGATGGTCACCAAGTACGTCGCCGCCGGGAATGTACCGAATGTCATGAACGTTTCACCACGTTTGAAGGCGCAGAGTTAGTCATGCCTAGAGTCATCAAACGTGACGGCACTCGACAACCATTCGATGAAGAAAAATTGCGTGGCGGCATGCTACGTGCGGTCGAAAAACGCCCGGTCTCAATTGATGAAATTGAACAAGCATTGACTAAAATCAAATCAACACTGCGCGCGACAGGTGAGCGTGAGGTGAATTCTGAAATGATTGGTAATCTGATGATGGAACAATTGATGAGCCTTGATAAAGTGGCATATATCCGCTTTGCATCGGTTTATCGCGCATTTGAAGATGTATCCCAATTTGGTGAAGCCATTGCTAAATTGCAAAAGTAATGCTGCTTAATAATATCTGTTTTAATGGTTTTAATGGTTTTAATGGCATTTAAGCAATAAGAGATTATCTCCCATGTCTAACTGGTCCACCTTTGACACCCAAATGATGAGCCGTGCCATCGCGCTTGCCGAGAAAGGCCGTTATACCACTCGGCCAAATCCTTGTGTCGGTTGTGTCATTGTTTATCAGAATAAGATTATTGGTGAGGGTTATCATCAACGTGCTGGCCAAGGACATGCCGAAGTTAATGCGCTGAAAATGGTGCATGATAATGGCTTGTCTGCTGAAGGTGCCACGGCGTATGTCACTCTTGAACCTTGCAGTCATTATGGCCGCACACCACCTTGTGCTTTAGGCTTAATTAATGCCAAAGTTGCCAGAGTTGTGGTATCGGTGACCGATGCAAATCCACAAGTGTCTGGTCGCGGTATAACCCTGTTACGTGAGGCTGGTATTAACGTTGATGTTGGATTGCTCAGCGAACAAGCCTATGACCTTAATCTGGGTTTTATGAAGCGGATGAAAACAGGACTTCCTTGGATAACGGTAAAGATAGCAGCCAGTTTAGATGGTAAAACGGCTCTGTCTAATGGCGTGTCGAAGTGGATTACTGGCAGTGCAGCAAGAGCTGATGTGCAAAAATACCGCGCTAGCCATTGTGCATTAATCACTGGTGTTGAAACCATTCTTGTCGATGACCCAAGCCTTAATGTGCGCTATGAGGCGTTAGGTGAGTTAACCACTCGCCATACAAAAGATGAAATCTTCCAACCTCTAAGGGTTGTGCTCGACAGTCGCGCAAGATTAACAGCAACACAGCAATTATTTTCAATTCAAAGTCCTATTTTACTGGTTTCTGGCTGTCATTATCCCGAAAGCACCAAAGCTGCATTTCCAGATCACGTATCATTTCTTCAGTTAACGTGTGACTCGTCAGGCAGAATCCCATTGTTAGCTTTGCTAACATATTTAGGTCAGCATACTAATTCTGTTTTAGTTGAAGCCGGTGCTACCTTAGCCGGAGCATTTGTCGCCCAAGGGCTCGTTGATGATATTGTGCTTTACCAGGCGCCTAAACTATTAGGTAGCCACGGACGTAATATGTTGCAGTTACCTAATTACAGTACAATGGAGCAAACGCCGGCACTGCAATTAATTGATGAACGCAACGTTGGACAAGATAAGCGTTATATCCTCAGATATAATCAACCCTATTAATGTGCGTGTTGTTCAGTCCAAAACCTGAACAACAGCAAAGTTTAACTGCAAAAAGTGAGTATTATGTTTACTGGAATAATCGAAGCCCTTGGCACATTACGTAAAATTGATCGCAAAGGTAACGATATCCGCTTAACAGTTGCCAGCGGTAAGCTGGATTTAACGGATGTAAAGCTAGGTGACAGTATAGCAACCAATGGCGTGTGTTTGACCGTTGTTGAGCGTTTAGGTGATGGTTACGTTGCTGATATATCAGCTGAAACCGTTGACTTAACTGGCTTTAGTCGTTATCAGGTCGGTCAAAAGGTTAATCTTGAGAAAGCGGTTACGGCAACCACTCGATTAGGTGGACACATGGTAAGTGGACACGTCGACGGCATTGCAAAAGTTGAGCAATGCGCTTACAGAGGTAAATCACTAGAGTTTTGGTTATCGGTACCGGCCCAATTAAGTCGCTATATTGCTCACAAAGGTTCGATCACCATCGATGGTGTGAGCCTGACTGTTAATGAAGTCGATGGTGCTCGTTTTAGATTAACGATTGTACCTCACACTGCAGGTGAAACCACGCTGGTGGATTTAAAAGTAGGCGATAGTGTCAATATCGAAGTCGATTTAATCGCGCGTTATTTAGAACGTTTAATGCAACCGGAAACTAACCATGTGCAGCCTGCATCGGGCGTGACCATGGAGTTACTCGCTAAATCAGGTTTTTTACGTTAATCGCGACAGTAAAATACCATTTGTACCCTATACATAATATGCAATACCAATAGATTTAATGCCTAAGGTTTAAATCAAACACTTACTAAATAAAGGTCTGACAATGGCGCTACATAGCATAGAAGAAATCATTGAAGATATTCGTCAAGGTAAGATGGTTATCTTGATGGATGATGAAGACAGAGAGAATGAAGGTGATTTGATCATGGCCGCTGATAAAGTGACGCCAGCAGCAATCAATTTCATGGCAACCTATGGCCGTGGATTAATTTGCCAAACAATGACCAAAGAGCGTTGTCAGCAGCTTAATTTGCCTTTAATGGTTACCAATAATAATGCCCAGTTTTCGACTAATTTTACCGTATCAATTGAAGCAGCGACCGGAGTCACAACAGGTATTTCTGCTCATGACCGTGCAGTGACCGTACAAGCTGCCGTTGCCAAAGACGCCAAAGCCTCTGATTTAGTGCAACCTGGACATATTTTTCCGTTGATGGCACAAGAGGGCGGAGTATTAACCCGCGCTGGCCACACTGAAGCGGGTTGCGATTTAGCGCGCTTAGCTGGCTGTGAACCTTCAGGCGTCATTGTTGAGATTTTAAACGAAGATGGCACCATGGCGCGCTGTCCAGACTTAGAAAAATTCAGTGAAAAACATGGGATTAAAATCGGTACTATTGCCGATTTAATCGAATACCGTAACACTAACGAAACTACTGTTGTACGTGAAGCTCAGTGTAAATTACCCACTCGTTTTGGTGAATTTACTATGGTGACGTTTAGAGACACTATCGATAATCAATTACACTACGCCTTGGTTAAAGATGAAGTAAAACCGAATTGTTTGGTGCGTGTGCATTTGCAAAACACCTTTAATGATTTGCTGCATTCTGAACGTGATCAAAAGCGCAGTTGGCCATTAGAAAAAGCCATGGAGCGGATTGCTTCCGAAGGTGGCGTTTTAGTACTACTGGGTAATGATGAACATACAAGTAATTTATTGGCCAAAGTAAAAGCCTTTGAAGCTGAAGATAATGGTCAATCTCCTGCGCCAGCAATGTGGCAAGGAACATCTCGTCGTGTTGGCGTAGGCTCACAAATTCTGTCGAGTTTAGGTGTCAGCACTATGCGTTTACTCAGTTCGCCAAAACGTTATCATTCACTGTCTGGTTTTGGTTTAGAAGTGACTGATTATATAGCTGAATAATTTTGGCTTGTGGTAAATTTAACAAATTCATTAATTGCATAGCGCTCAGGGCTTTTGGCTGTGATATCATAACGCCTCTTTTTGCCCCGAGCTGGGTGCTTTAGCTAATTTAGGTAAGATAGAATGAACGTAGTTCAAGGTAATATCGAAGCGAAAAATGCCAAAGTGGCGATCGTAATATCGCGATTCAATAGCTTTTTAGTTGAAAGTCTGCTTGATGGTGCAATAGACACATTAAAGCGTTTCGGCCAGGTCAGTGACGACAACATTACTGTTGTTCGCGTACCTGGTGCAGTTGAATTACCGCTTGCAGCAAAACGTGTTGCAGCAAGTGGAAAGTTTGACGGTATCATTGCATTAGGTGCTGTCATTCGTGGCGGTACACCTCATTTTGAATTTGTTGCTGGTGAATGTAACAAAGGTCTTGCACAAGTTGCATTAGAGTATGATCTTCCTGTTTCATTCGGTGTATTAACTACTGATACCATTGAGCAAGCTATTGAGCGCTCGGGTACTAAAGCAGGCAATAAAGGTGGCGAAGCAGCCCTTAGTTTGCTTGAAATGGTTAATGTACTGCAACAACTAGAACAACAGCTGTAATAGTAGGAAAAGTATGAAACCTTCAGAGCGCCGTAAGGCCCGCCGTTTAGCCGTTCAAGCCATTTATTCATGGCAGTTAAGTAAAAACAAAGTTGCTGACGTAGAACATGAGTTTTTAACTGAACAGAACACTGACGGTGTTGATGTCGCTTATTTTCGTGAGTTGTTAACTGGTGTAGCATCAAAAACATCGCAAATTGATGAGCTGTTAAAGCCGCATCTTGATCGTAATTTTGAAGAAGTGTCACCAGTAGAAAAAGCCATTGTGCGTCTGGCAACTTATGAGTTGACCTTCCGTAAAGATGTGCCGTTTAAAGTGGCGATTAACGAAGGTATCGAGTTAGCGAAAGCGTTTGGTGCTGAAGATAGTCACAAATTTGTCAACGGCTTGCTTGATAAGTTAGTGAAGCATAAGTAACACCAGAACGGTATCTTCGGATACCGTTTTCATTTGTTATTAATTGTTTCAAAATTGAGGTGGACGGTTTACCGTACCAGACTGAATGTGAAAGAATTCCAACTCATTGAACATTACTTCCGCAATAAAGGCCTAAAAAGGCGCGATGTAGAGTTAAGCATCGGCGATGACTGTGCGTTAGTGAATCCTGCCGACAATAAATCGATAGCGATTTCTTGTGATACCCTCGTTGAAAATGTCCACTTTTTAGCAAGCATTCCTGCTCATGCTTTAGGTTATAAATCGTTAGCGGTTAACCTTTCTGACCTCGCCGCCATGGGAGCTGAACCAGCCTGGTTTACCTTAGCACTGACGCTCCCCAATGTTGACCAGCCTTGGTTAGCACATTTTAGTGAAGGCCTGTTCGAGATTGCAGAATATTATGGTATTGCCTTAATTGGTGGTGATACTACCCGTGGACCTCGCAGTATCAGTATTACGATTAATGGCCAAGTTCCTAAAGGTACTGCATTAACTCGTGATGGTGCAAAAATTGGTGATTGGGTCTATGTCACCGGCACTTTAGGTGACTCAGCTTTAGGTCTTGATATCCTCAGAGGCGTTAAAACGGTTAACACTGAAGATAAAGAATATCTGATTAATCGTCATTATTATCCAACGCCTCGTGTTTTAGCTGGCCAAGCTCTGCGTACACTTGCCACCAGTGCTATCGATTTATCTGATGGCTTAATGTCTGATATTGGACATATATTAACGGCATCGAAAGTGGGTGCCATCATCGATGTGAATCAAATTCCGTTATCAAACTCAATTAAAGCCAATCTTAGTCATGAAGATGCATTAAGCTATGCACTCACGGGTGGTGAAGACTACGAGTTATTGTTTACGGTTCCAGAATCACAACGCGGCGCAATTGATACCGCGTTAATTCATGCTGGTGTCAAATTTGTAAAAATTGGTCAAATCTGTGCAGGTGATAAATTAAAACTAGTCGAAAATGGGTTGGAATTTAACCCGATTTCACGTGGCTTTGTGCATTTTTAATTGAAGTACTATGAGATTATTAACCCAAGATAAATTCGTAAAAAAGCTGTCTTTAGCCCATCCAATTCATTTTTTGGCATTAGGCTTTGGCAGCGGTAAAGCGGCAAAAGCACCGGGTACCTTTGGTACCTTAGCCGCGGTGCC
Source organism: Shewanella sp. Arc9-LZ (assembly GCF_010092445.1). NCBI lineage: Bacteria > Pseudomonadati > Pseudomonadota > Gammaproteobacteria > Alteromonadales > Shewanellaceae > Shewanella > Shewanella sp. Arc9-LZ. The sequence continues at coordinate 1,290,123 of NZ_CP048031.1, forward strand.
CATAGTGTTACTCATGCAACAGTTAAGCTTAACTCATTACCTGACCATTACCTGTATTTGCATGCTCGCTGGCTTTTATATTTGTGGCAAAGCAGCTAAAGATATGGGCGTACATGATCATGGTGCTATTGTGTGGGATGAAGTGGTTGGGTTGATGATCACCATGATTGCAGCGCCTTTAGGTTTTATGTGGTTAGCACTTGGTTTTGTACTATTTCGCTTTTTTGATATCGTCAAACCATGGCCTATTCGCTGGCTTGATGCCAAAGTGCATGGCGGTTTTGGGATTATGATTGATGATGTATTGGCGGGAATCTTCTCGTTAATAGGTGTGCAGCTTGTGGTCTATTATCTATAACTGATTATCTATAACTGATTATCAATACCTGATTATAAGTAGCTGATCATAATCAACGATTAGCAAAGAATTATAAATGCACTTATAAATGGTACCTAAATACATAAAAAGAGCACATTTGTGCTCTTTTTTGTCGATAATACTCATACTAAATCAGTTGCAGCTACTTACTAGGATGATTTTGCGGTAAGTAGATTCGTCCGCAATTGCTCTAACTCTGTATTCATATTGGTTAAACGTTGTTTGTAATCTGTTCCATAAACAGTGCAATTAAATAGTTTACCAATCGGATTGTAGCGTAACATCCATAATTGCTGAAAATAATTGTCGTTAGCACAATAATTTGGTTCTTTGAGCGTGTGCATCGAGGTCGTTGAAACTGGTTCCTTTACTAAGCTGACAATATACTCAGCCATAAGATTGTCACTGTCTGTTGGCTTAAGCAACGCATAGGCTAACCATTTCTCATAAAAAGCCACGCTATCAGACTGCACTTCAATTAACATTTGTTCTGTAACGTTATGGGCAAAAAGCCATTCTCCAGAAAATATCCGTTCAAAATCACTATCAGTTAATTCGAAAGATGTTTGCCAAGCTGTGACTTTGGTTGCAACAGCTGCATCAGTGGTTTTAGCTAAGGTGCTAGCTAAATTAAGCTGATATTTGATCATGTTAACGGCAATCATATGATTGAGTGTTGTGCGAGATGAGTGATAAACCATATTCCAAAAATGTGCATCTTTGTTTAAAAATGCCACTGTAGCTTGTTGGTCAAGTTTGTTGTCAGATGTATCTACACTTATTATCGCAGCAAGCTGACGAACATCTCTTAACTTAAAAAGCAGACCCCAATGAGCTTGATTGTTTGGGGTTAAAGACTGTGGTTCTTCTTGCCAATAAGGCATATCTAATAATGTATTATATTGTTGTATATTGGCATTATGAGCGCCAATGACATTTCTAATACTATCGCTATTATCGCTAATAAATTGACTGCATATTATCAAATCCGTTTGATAACAAGCCGTTTTAAAGTTGTCAGTTAACTCAACTTCTTGCTCGCTGAAGCTGATTAATGGCTTTTTATCATTTGTTTTATCGTCTCCTATTGTGCCTACGATAGTAATTGCATACTCATAGCCATTTTCGCTAGGGTCGATAGGTTGCTGTTTTAGCCAGTTTTCAACTAAAAGAGTGTTAGGTGACTTTGTTCTGTCTGTTGCATTAATGGCCACTAAACAGACAACGGTAAATACCAGTAAGCTACATATTAGCCCGACAAAAATACCCAAGCCCTTTATTACTTTCATCATTATGATTTATCCGTAAATCTATTTTAACTTTACGTTAACATATTGATTTGCTTTTTATAAGTGCATAACGATTATTGCAACAACTCACGGGCATTCGCCAAGGTATTTTCGGTAATGACATCACCACCTAATAAGCGCGCAAGTTCATTCACCCGTTGATCTTTATCCAACGTCTGCATGGTCGTTTCGGTGTTGCCACCTTTATTAAATTTATTCACAAACATATGTTGATGACCATTACCTGCAACTTGCGGCAAATGGGTGACACACAATACTTGAGTTGATTCGCCAAGGCAGCGTAACATACGACCGACTACCGATGCTGTTGGTCCAGAAATACCCACATCAACTTCATCAAATATCAGTGTCGGAGTGGCGACTTTTTTAGCCGTGATCACTTGAATCCCTAATCCAATACGCGATAACTCACCGCCAGAGGCAACTTTAGAAATCGGTTGTAATGGTTGCCCAGGGTTTGTGGTCACCATAAATTCAATGCTATCGCAGCCATTAACTGAAATGTTGTCCGGATTATGATTAATCTGAATGGTAAATTTACCCTTAGGCATATTGAGCTCATGGATAGACTGGGTGACTAGCTTGTCCAATTCTTTAGCATAACGGCTACGACTTTGACTCAGTTTTTGTGCATTGGTTAAGTAGGCATTTCTGGTGGCTTCAAGTTGTTGTCTTATACCATCTAATTTAGTTTCGTCGTCAGCAAGTTCGGCTAATTCACTCATCAATGCTTGATGATGTAGCGCCAGCTTATCAGCACTCACATGATGTTTGCGCGCCAATTGCATTGCCGTTGAAAGACGTTTTTCTAAATAGGCAAAATGTTCTGGATCAAGCTCTAAACTGCTTAAATAACTTTCAATTTCGCTAGCGCTTTCTTGTACTTGAATTAACGCATCGCTGATCATAGTGCTGATAGGAGCAAGGGATTCATCATAGCCTTGAAGCGTATCAGCAATACTGGCCACTTTATTAAGCAGAGATTCTATATTGCCTTCATCACTTTCGGTCAATAAATGCAAACCTGCTTGGCAACGTTCAATTAAATCTGTGCCATTGGCTAAGCGTTTGTGTTCTTGTTCTATTTCATCAAATTCTTCCAAGCCTAAGTTGAACTCATTAAGCTCTTCTACTTGATATTGCAGTAGCTGTTGACGCGAAATACGTTCGTGCTGAGCTTGTTCAAGATGCTTTAGCTCGTTTTCCACTTGTTTGCAGCGTTGATAGCTAGCGCTAACGCTATCGAGCAGTATTTTGTGGTTAGCATAGTGGTCGAGTAGGTTTAATTGATGCTCGCTTTTAAGCATTGCGTGATGAGCATGCTGGCCGTGAATACCAATCAATAAGTGACCGATGGCTTTTAATTGCGTCACGGGCACAGGATTACCATTAATGTAGGCTCTTGAGCGGCCATCACTGTTAATGGTTCGACGTAATATGCACTCATCTTCAGCATCAAGATCGCTATCTTCAAGCCAGCGTTTGGCTAAAGGTACATCATGAAGGGTAAACCTTGCACTCACTTCGGTTTTGGAGGCTCCAGGCCTGACAGTGTTGGCATCACTTCGATTACCAAGGCATAACCCAAGCGCATCGATAGCAATCGATTTGCCTGCACCTGTTTCGCCGGTGATGCTTGTCATACCGGCTTTAAAGTCGAGCTCTAAAAAACGCACGATAGCAAAATTGTTGATGCTGAGTTGGCAAAGCATAATAAATTCCTGTCAATGAAACTACCAAACCACTGTATTGATAAACAGTATATACTGATTTTATATACAGTAAAGTGGTTGAGGAATAATTATCGCTGACTATTTTATCATCTAGATTTGATTGATCATTAAGCAATGGATTTTAAAAGTGTTTCTATTATCGGCAAACTGATAAAAGTGATTAATGTGCCATATAAAATACCTTGGGCGCTGACATTGGCGTTAATTTGGTAGCGGTCGGCCAAAAGGTACACACTTGCTGCTGTCGGTAACGCTGCCAAAATGACTCCCATGGTCAGTAATTCCTTTTCTACGCCGAACAGTTTGAGTAAACCAAAGGCAATTAAAGGTTGAATAATTAGCTTGAGTAAATTGATTAAATTCAGTTCCGCAATCAAACCAACACTGAACATTTTTGTGCCAGATTGATGTCTTAATGCTTTGGCAAGTACCATTCCTATAGCAAACAGTGCACATGGGCTAGAGGTATTTCCCACCTGATGTAGCATTAAGGCCAAACTATCCGGTAAGGTAATATGCAGTGCTGATAAACCGATGCCAATAACACTGCCAACCACGATTGGGTTTTTATACAGGGCATTAGCCATGATGACGATGGCATGGTCAGTTGATTGTTTATCACGGCTGGCTAGCTCAATTGATACTAAAGCAAAAGCAAACATGAACACCGACAACAAGCTGGCAATCGCTGCAGCGACTAATGCCATTTTATGACCTGGGAATAATAAACTCAGCAATGGAATGCCAATAAATGCGGTATTACCAAACGTAGCATTTAATGCGCGCATGGCGGCAACTGCTTGTTTTTTAGGTGTGCGAATTAGTGATACAACAATCACTAAAGCATAAGTGATGATCATCGCCAGACTAAACCCACCGATAAAGCCCCATTGAATAATGTCTTCAATGCGCGTTTCAGCTAGCACAATCAGTAATATAGCGGGGAAAGCAATGTAATAAACAAACTGATTGAGGATCAAATCGGTGTCTGCTGGCAACAGTCGCATTTTTTGAACAATACTGCCGAGCAGCATAATAATAAATACAGCGATTAGCGGGGTAAGAATACTGGACATCCCTCGCAATTCCTTAGCAAAATGATAATAAGGTCACTTTACTGCTTTTCGATAGGCGGATGCAATTAGGCTAAAGTTAAACGAGTGATTATTTGTCAGATTTTAAGGCTAAATTTGCTTTTGATATTTTCGGTGGAGGTAATATTCCAAGTTCAGAAAAAAAATGCACTTGCCGCCTTAACTCAAATAACGAACCCACTCGTACTTGATTGCCAATCACTAGCGTCCAGTTATCAGTTTTACCATTGGTGTTACTGAAAGTGAAACCTTGATAAAAAATTCTTCTCATGGCGCGACACCTAATAAAAAGCCTGAATAATTTCAGGCTAAATGACGTTTATTGGCAGTAACCGATCCGTGCTACAAGTTTTTGCTACAGGCTAATACCAATATTAGACACACCGGCTTCGATAATATCTTTACGTAAACCTTTAACCAGTTCGCTGGTTATGTCTGGATTAGCTTCGACAATGTCGAGTAACATGCCTTGTAATTCTTTTTCTTGTTCCATTACTGGATGCGAAAAAACAAACTCATCGAGTTCTTCATCCATTAATGACTCATCGCTAATAGCTTCAATATAATTGGCGACAGTACTTGATGATAACTTACTGATGTTAGTAATATCTTCTTCAATTTTTCCATCTATCGCACCCATTAAGGTGGCAATGGCTACAGCCGCATCCATGGCGGGATAAGCACCATAGGCTTCAAACTCGCTAGGATCAGGGGTGTTTTCATCGAGGCGCTGTAAATGCACATCAATATTGAACTTAAGCTTTTTGTCATATTGGCTTTGCCATAATAACTCTAGCGCAGTACTTAATACCTGCGGTTGGCCAAATTCACATACTTCAGAAAATAATTGATAGTTTGGGAGCATTCTTTGACACAGTGCGAGTGCAAAAAGTTGCTTCTGAGGTAACGACAATGCCTTTAGGCGTTTAAAAAAACCGGTTTTACTGGTCATTGGGAACATCCACTGATAGCTGGTTTATCACTTGATTTGCAGCTGATTCTACCTTAGTTAACTCATCAAGTAACTCTAGTATTTCAGGTTCTAGGTCATCGATGTCAATTTTATGCTTTAATGCTGACTCAATATCCCGGCAGAGCTTTTGTGTTGTCGGTACACCGCAATAACATGTTGCACCATGCAGTTTATGCACTGCCTGCAACAGTGTCTCAGCATCTCTGGCTATTAATGCTTTATCGATAGTTGCGGTTGTTTCAGGTAATGAATTAACTAACATCTTTAACATGTCTAAGGCTAAATCGGTTTTCTGGTTTGCTTGGGTTAAACATAAATCCCAATTGAGAACATGGGTGTCGAAATGAGTAAATTGAGGTTTAATTATCCAGCGGCTGATAACGCTTTTTAGTGATAATTCATCAATCGGTTTAGGTAGGAAACCATCCATACCGCTAGCTAAAATATTCTCACGCTCTTCTGCTATAGCATGTGCCGTTACTGCAATAATCGGCGTATTACGGTTGAGTGATTCTGAACGTATTTGCTGGGTTGCGGTTATGCCGTCGGTTCCTGGCATTTGAATATCCATGAAGATTAGATCAAATGCTTGTTTTTTAGCTTGTTGAATCGCATCCGCGCCATTATTAACGGTCACCACATTGTCGACTAGTTCTTTGAGCAAAGTATCAATTAACTTTAGATTGGCCATGTTGTCGTCAACGGCTAATACTGATGCATTGAGGCGTTGTGTTACATCAAGATTTATTTGCTCAGGTAAACTGACAAAAGTAGAAGGTACTGGTGGATATATTAAATGATGCGCTAGGGTAAAATCGCTCACTGGGGTGCTGAGCAATACATCTGCGTTGACTTTTAGCACATTGATTATCATGTCTTGGTCTAGACAGTCATGTAATAAAATCAGACAGTCGGTATGTTGTTTGGCTTGCTGTAATAAATGGATAAAAGACGCATTGTCGGCAAAACCATGGCAGCTCATGATGATGTAATCAAATTTGCTGTTTTTAGTTTGTAACACGGAGGTGAGATTTTCTGGATTGGCCACATTAGTGATAATTAATTGCCACGACACTAAGCGGCGATTTAATGTATCGCGGGTTAATTCCCGTGGTTCATATAATAAGACTGATTTATGTTGCAATGCATCAACCGGCAACACTTCGCCAATTTCAAATTGACTGATCCCAAGTGGCAGAATAAACCAGAAATTTGAGCCTTTATTGGGGGCCGAGGTAAAGCCTATCTGGCCACCCATCTGGTTGATTAAGCGTTTAGTAATCACTAAGCCCAATCCTGTGCCTCCAAAGCGACGTGAAATGGATGAGTCGGCTTGACCAAATGCTTGGAATAAATATTCTTGCTGACTCTCATCAATACCAATACCGGTATCAATAACTTCGCAGCGCAGGGTAATGTTATCTTCGTCCTGACCCACTAAGTGTATTTTAAGTATGACACTGCCTTTGTCGGTAAATTTAATAGCGTTACCAACTAAGTTAGTAATAATCTGGCTGACTCTCATCGCGTCGCCACTGACACTTTCTGGCACATTAGCATCAATGTCGATAACCAGTTCTAGGCCTTTCTCTTGCGCACTACCGGCTATAATAGTCAGGGTTTCAGTCAGCGTTTCTCGCAGTGCAAATGGCATTTTTTCTAATATCATTTTACCGGCTTCCAGTTTAGAGAAGTCGAGAATATCGTTAATAATACCCAGTAGGTTACTGGCACTGCGTTCAATGGTTTTTATGTAGTCGAGCTGGCTAGTATGCAGTGGTGTTTTTAATAACTGTCTTGCAAATCCTATGACACCATTGAGTGGCGTACGTAACTCGTGTGACATGTTGGCTAAGAATTCTGATTTTATCCGACTCGCTTCAAGCGCGCGTTTTTTGGCGATATCGAGCTCAACGTTTTGAATTTCAATCTGCTCGAGGGTTTCGCGTAAATCAGAGGTTGCTTGATCAATATTTTGCTGCATTTCATCGTGATATTCTGACAATGAACTTGCCATTGCGTTGATCCCTCGTTTGAGTAGATCCAGTTCCCCAATCAAGTTGCCTTCTAGGCGAGTGTCGAGTTTACCTTCACGAATTTTGGCTACCACTCGCACCATTTCGGTAATGGGGTAGTTCACGTGTTTGACTAAGCGGAAGGTAAAAAATAGGTTAAATTGCACGCCGATTAATACGATAATAAACGCCGCTATAGCCGCTCGATGTTGTTCGAGCAAGGCGTTCTCTTTATTTAGTAATACTGATATGTAGCCTAATATTCGCTCTTGTTGATTATTGTAAATTGGCGCAACGACACCATTGGTAGAGGCATTATTATCGATGTCGCTGTTACTTTGACGATTTATACTGGCAACATGTTTTTGTTCTAACCCAGTATGGGATATTATTGGCACACGAATGACTAAGGTATCGCCAATCGTTTCATGTTCTGTACCGATTAAGTTTGCCAGCGTTTGTTTGTAACGCATCGTTTCAAAATCTTTGTGGTAGTGCGAAGTGACAAAGAGTTGGTTTTCGGCATCAAAAACAGCAATAGATAAGATTAGCGATGCATTGTTTATCTGTGAGGCGGCGAGTAAAAGTTTAGTTGATTCACGGTCTTGAGTGATAATACCAAATTCACTGGCAATGGCTAATGGCTCAACAATGTTGCTGCCCTTTTCAATTAAGGTTTGTTCCAATTCATAAAAGCGGTTTATCGTGAAATAACTTCCAAGTAGAATACCCACTACAATAGTGGGCGCTAACGCAAGTACCAGAACCCAAGAGCGTAGGCTGTATTTGGTCATATTGTTGGCACTTTTCATGGCTGTTAGGTATATCCCTGTTACTAAATCGCTGTTATTCCGTCTAGACTGCCAGATATGGCGCACTCTTGACTAGTTTTTTATTCAATACCTGAGGCCGAAATGGCACAATTTTTCCAAGCAAAACCGAACAAATCTAAGCAATTATCAGCAAAGTTAAGCCTCAGTGTCACTCAACTTGACCATTTAGGTGCAGGCATAGCGCAACATCAAGGCAAAATAGTGTTTATTCCGGGAGTGTTACCGGGAGAGACCGCTACGGTGCAATTTGTCGAACAAAAGAAAAGCTACGCTAAAGCCAAGCTCATCACTATTGAGTCTGCATCGGCTAATCGAATCAAACCTCATTGTCCACATTATCAACAATGTGGCGGTTGTGATTTGCAGCACATGGACACTAATGCGCAACGCGAGCATAAGCAAACCGCCTTGGTTGATTTAATCAGCAAGCTGTCGACTGCTAAAGCCATTGATGCTGATATTATCGCTGACCCTATAGTGGGTGAGGCCTGGCATTATCGCCGAAGAGCAAGATTGGCCACATTATTTGATAAAAATACTCAGCGGTTACAACTTGGGTTTCGCGCCGGAAATAGCAATAAAATTGTTTCCATTCAGCAGTGCCCAGTGTTATCTGAGTCATTGTCTGCTTTGATTACTCCATTAGCGGCTAATTTAAATCAACTTAAAGCTAAGGCCAGTTTAGGGCACGTTGAACTCACCCAAGCTGATAACGGTAATTTTGCGGTACTAAGAGTGACTAAAGTATTACCGGCTTCCGATATTCGCTGGTTAACGGGCTTTGCCGAAAAACACCAGCTTAACTTATTATTGCAAGATGATGCTGGTCAATTAACCCAATTGTTCCCCTTGCTGCCTGTTGTTGATGCCGCGGGTGATGAAGCTGTCGCGTTACCTTATTATCATCTTGCACAGGAGGTTGTTCGTTGTTCATTCACTCCTGGTAATTTTGTCCAAGTTAATGGTGCTATTAATCAGGCCATGGTCGATCAAGCCATCCAATGGTTAGACCCTCAACCAGGTGAGCGTATTTTAGACCTATTCTGCGGTGTGGGTAATTTCAGTTTACCGTTGGCATTAAAGGCAGCAGAAGTCATTGGTGTTGAAGGTGTGCCTGAAATGGTGCAACAAGCCAAGCAAAACGCTGTCGACAACCAATTGGATAATGTGACTTTCTATCATGCGGATTTAAGTGCTGATCTATCGACACAAACATGGTTAGGCAAAATTGATAAACTGTTGCTGGACCCTGCTCGAGCAGGTGCTTTTGAAAGTTTACAATGGTTACAGAAAATGCAACCTAAAAAAGTGGTGTATGTTTCATGTAATCCGGCAAGTTTAGCGCGTGACAGTAGTGTATTATTAGCCAGTGGATATCGAATTGCCCAAGTAGGATTAGTCGATATGTTTCCGCAGACGCATCATATTGAAGCCATGGTGTTATTTGAATTAAATATTTAAACAACGATTTTTTAGCCGCTTACGATAGGTATGCTAAAAATTTGGCCAACTGAACGCTATTGAATTGACAAAATAATATTGCGCTTCAAGATAGGTTGTTCAGTTGGTGTTAACACCATATATGCACACTATGCCATGTGCATATGGTTGGATGTCAGTCGGTCATGCGGCTAAGGAAGGGTTCATGGTATCTGTTCGCGAAGCACATTTTAATACGCAAGTATTCCAATTAGATGAGTGGGTCGCTCGTTATCTCGACGACAAAGATGATGCTCAGAAGTTATTGGTATTGATCCAGCAAGTTGAGGCCTTACCGGTTAAAAACAAACTGGCCCATACTGAGCTGCTTGCGCGTGCTCGCGAAATGATCGAAATCTTAGCGCCGCTGAATATGGACATCGAAACGCTACAAGCCGCAGTATTATTTTTGCTATTCGATGCTGGCGTTCTCAATGACGAACAAATCCTAGAGCAATACGGTGAAAACCTTGCAAGGTTAGTTGCCAGCGTTGTGACCATGAATGCCATTGGCGCATTAAAAGTCAGTCAAAATTCGCGCGATGCCGAACCTCAAATAGATAACATCCGAAAAATGTTATTGGCCATGGTTGAAGATGTTCGTGCCGTAGTGATCAAATTAGCCGAACGCGTATGCTTACTGCGTGCGGTAAAAAACGCCGATGAAGAAACTCGGGTATTATTAGCACGAGAAATTGCTGATATTTATGCGCCATTAGCAAATCGCTTAGGCATTGGTCAATTAAAGTGGGAGCTTGAAGATATTTCTTTTCGCTACTTGCATCCAACTGTTTACAAAGACATTGCCAAACAGCTTGATGGTAAACGTGTCGACCGCGAAGTGTTTATCGACAAGTTTGTGACTCAGTTGCAGCAGCGTTTAGATAGCGATGATATTCGCGCCAAAGTGTACGGCCGACCTAAGCACATTTACAGTATTTGGCGAAAAATGAAGGGCAAAGATCTCAAGTTTGATGAGCTTTTTGACGTCCGAGCTGTACGTATTGTCACCGAAAGATTACAAGATTGCTATGGTGCGTTAGGGGTTGTGCATGACCTTTGGCACCACATTCCGCGTGAGTTTGACGATTACGTTGCAAATCCAAAACCGAACGGCTATCAATCTATTCATACCGTAGTTGTTGGTCCTGAAGGCAAAACCGTAGAAATTCAAATTCGTACCGAGGCGATGCATCAAGATTCTGAACTTGGGGTTGCCGCGCACTGGAAATACAAAGAAGGTGCCAGCAATACCAAACAAACCGGTTACGAAGAAAAAATTAACTGGTTGCGTAAAATTTTACAGTGGCAAGAAGATGTCGCTGAAAGTGGTAATTTGGTTGACGAAGTCCGTAGCCAAGTATTTGAAGACCGAGTCTATGTATTTACCCCAAGTGGTGAGGTCGTTGACTTACCTTTAGGTTCTACCGTACTCGACTTTGCTTATTATATTCACTCTCAAGTGGGTCATAAGTGTATTGGTGCAAAAGTCGACGGCCGCATTGTGCCATTCACTTACCAAGTTGAAACGGGTGAGCGCATTGAAATTATCACGTCAAAAACACCCAATCCAAAACGTGACTGGCTCAATCTTAATTTAGGTTATATCAAGTCGTCACGTTCGCGTTCAAAAATTCAACATTGGTTTAAGCAACAAGACCGCGATAAAAATATTGCCGCGGGTAAAGAAATGCTTGAGTCTGAATTAGCCCGAGTGGGTCTTAAAGTTAAAGATGCGGCAGTGGCGGTAGAGCGCTTTAATTTAAACTCTATGGATGACATGCTGGCGGCTATCGGTGGCGGCGATTTACGCTTAAATCAAGTGGTTAATTTTACCGATACCAAAATTCGCAAAGTAGAAGACACTGACGAAAACTTACTTGAAGACATTATAAAGAAAGCGTCGCATAAGCCTAAAAAGTCGAGTAAAGGCCAAGTCGAAGTTAATGGTGTTGGTAATTTAATGAGCCACATTGCGCGTTGTTGCCAACCCGTTCCCGGCGATGAAATTTTTGGTTATATTACTATGGGACGGGGTATTTCTGTGCACCGTAGTGATTGCGAGCAAGTGAAAGAATTAATGCGTGCCCACCCAGAACGCAGTGTCGATGTGATTTGGGGTGAAAACTACTCTGGTGGTTATCGTATTCGCGTTAGAGTACTTGCCCATGATCGCAGTGGCTTATTACGAGATTTAACCACAGTGCTAGCGGCAGAGAAATCCAATGTGATGGCCATGAGTTCATCTTCTGATGTTAAAAGCCAAACGGCCACCGTAGAGCTTGAACTTGAATTGTATAATTTAGATGGTTTATCACGGATTCTCGGTAAACTGTCGCTTGTTGATGGTGTGATTGAGTCGCGTCGATTATAACGTAATTAACATCATGGACTTATCTTGAAGGCATCTACTTGTTAGGTGCCTTTTTCATTAGATTTTATCTTTACAATAGAGGACCGTTTCTGTGGCAGATATTCAATCGTTACTGACCATCATGCAGCAATTGCGCAACCCCGAGTCTGGTTGTCCTTGGGATCAAGCGCAAGATTTTGCCAGTATTGTGCCCTTTACCTTAGAAGAAGCTTATGAGGTTGTTGATACTATTGAGCGACAAGCATGGGAAGAGTTACCTGATGAACTGGGCGACTTATTGTTTCAGATAGTGTTTTATTGCCAATTAGGGCAAGAGCAAGGTAAGTTCGATTTTTCGACGGTAGTGGCGCGAATTAGCGATAAGCTTATTCGCCGTCATCCACATGTATTTGCTCAGTCAGAAAACAACGTTGTTGGTGCCATCACCAATACACGCGATTTAAGCCAAGCGTGGGATGTGTTAAAAGCCAATGAACGTCAGCAAAAAAAATTGCACTCAGCGTTAGATGATATCCCTCAAGCATTACCCGCGTTATCTAGAGCACGAAAAATTCAACATCGAGTGGCTAAAGTTGGCTTTGATTGGGCCGAGCTTGAGCCTATTGTTGCCAAAATACATGAAGAAATGAATGAAGTACTGGTAGAAGTTAATCTACGACATCAAGACCCTGAATTTTATCAACCGAGAATTGTTGATGAAATGGGCGATTTATTGTTTGCTGTAGTGAACCTTGCTCGTCATTTAAACGTTGATCCTGAACAAGCACTACGTCAAGCCAATCATAAATTTGAACGTAGATTTAGAGGGGTTGAGCAATGTGTAGACAATAGTGGAAAACCGATACAACAGCATAGCTTGGAAGAATTAGACCACTACTGGAATGTGGTAAAACAACACGAAAACATAAATTAAGCTAAAATTAGCGCGTTTAAGTTTGTCGAAACGAGGTGGCTTTGCTATAATATCGCCCCGTCCTAGTGCTTTCTTACAAGCACGTTTTTTCCAACACATTTTCTCAGGTTCAGCATGACTACAAGGTATATCTTCGTTACTGGTGGCGTTGTTTCATCACTAGGTAAAGGCATTGCAGCAGCTTCGCTCGCGGCAATTTTAGAGGCGCGTGGCCTCAATGTAACCATTATGAAACTTGACCCCTATATTAACGTCGATCCGGGTACCATGAGCCCAACTCAGCACGGTGAAGTTTTCGTGACTGAAGATGGTGCTGAAACCGATCTCGATTTAGGTCATTACGAACGTTTCATTCGTACTAAAATGAATCGTCGCAATAACTTTACTACTGGTCGTATTTACGAAGAAGTGATTAGTAAAGAACGTCGTGGTGATTATTTAGGCGCAACCATTCAGGTTATTCCACACATTACTAACGCGATTAAAGAAAAAGTGTTAGCTGGTGGTGAAGGCCATGATGTCGCGATTGTAGAAATCGGTGGCACGGTAGGTGACATTGAATCATTGCCGTTTCTTGAATCTATTCGTCAGTTAGGTTCTGAATTAGGACGCGAACGTACACTATTTATGCATTTAACCTTAGTGCCGTTCTTAGGCGCTGCAGGCGAAATTAAAACCAAGCCGACGCAACACTCTGTTAAAGAGTTGCGTTCAATTGGTATTGCACCGGATGTACTGGTTTGTCGTGGCGACCGTGCAATTCCTGCCAATGAAAAAGCTAAAATTTCGTTATTCTGCAACGTAGAAGAACGTGCGGTTATTTCATTAAAAGACGTTGATAGCATCTACAAAATCCCAGCGTTATTACGCTCGCAAGGATTAGATGATTTAGTCATCAAACGTTTTAATTTAGCGTGTAACGAAGCTGATTTGTCTGAGTGGGAAAACGTTATTTATCAAGAAGCCAATCCAAATGGTGAAGTCACTATTGGTATGGTAGGTAAGTACATTGAACTCCCTGATGCATACAAGTCGGTGAATGAAGCATTAAAGCATGCAGGCTTAAAAAACCGTGTAACAGTGAACATTAAGTACATTGATTCACAAACAGTTGAAGCTAAAGGCGAAGAAGTATTGCAAGGCCTAGACGGTATTTTAGTACCAGGCGGCTTTGGCGAACGTGGCGTAGAAGGCAAGATTTTTGCTGCCAAATTTGCTCGTGAAAACAATCTTCCGTACTTTGGTATCTGTTTAGGTATGCAAGTAGCATTAATTGAATTTGCTCGCCATGTAGCAGGTTTAGAAGGTGCGCACTCAACTGAGTTTAATCCACAGACACCTTATCCGGTAGTGGGTTTAATTACTGAGTGGATTAATGAAGAAGGGGATGTCGAAACGCGTCATGAGTCTTCAGATTTAGGTGGCACTATGCGTTTAGGCGCTCAGCTATGTCATTTAAAAGAAGGCACAAAAGCGGCATTAGCCTATGATTCTGCAACCTGTGTTGAACGTCATCGTCACCGTTACGAAGTGAATAACAACTACATCGATCGCCTAGAAAAGGCCGGCTTAGTGTTTAGTGGTTTATCATCTGATCGTAAACTGATTGAGATGATTGAATTGCCTAATCACCCATGGTTCGTTGCGAGTCAATTCCACCCGGAATTCACCTCAACACCGCGCGACGGTCATGCATTATTTGAAGGGTTCATAGCCGCTTCTTATGCGTATCAAAAACGCGATATCGATTAATGAATCAGCCGCTAATGTATCCATTAGCGGCTTTTTTATTCAAGATACTTGCGTTAGATCATATAATCGCATTGATGGCGTGTAACTGCAGTGAAAACTAAGTTGATGCAAAGTCTAATTCGATTTATCCTAAGCACTAACCGATTTAAAATTACTAAATTGAAAGTTATATACCAATAAATCTGCTTTTTTAAGTCTGTTATGTATTTTTATTGGTATTAACTTTTTATTTCTTTTAATTTTTTAATTTACTTACACAAAGTACGAGGGAATTATGGCTAACATCATTAAAGTGATTGGTCGCGAGATTATGGATTCGCGCGGTAACCCAACTGTAGAAGCAGAAGTGCATTTAGAAGGCGGTTTTATTGGTATGGCTGCGGCACCATCTGGCGCATCAACCGGTAGTCGCGAAGCATTAGAACTGCGTGATGGCGACAAAGCACGTTACTTAGGTAAAGGGGTTCTTAAAGCGGTTGCTGCTGTTAATGGCCCAATTGCTGAAGCACTTAAAGGTAAAGATGCATTGGCTCAAGCTGAACTTGACCAAATCATGATTGACTTAGACGGTACCGAAAACAAAGCAAAATTTGGCGCTAACGCCATTCTTGCTGTTTCTCTAGCAGTTGCAAAAGCTGCCGCTGCTGCTAAACACGTCCCTTTATATGCTCATATTGCTGATCTAAACGGTACACCAGGTGTTTACTCTATGCCTCTTCCAATGATGAACATCATCAATGGTGGCGAGCACGCCGATAACAGCGTTGATATTCAAGAGTTTATGATCCAACCTGTTGGCGCTAAAACTTTCCGTGAAGGCCTACGTATGGGCGCGGAAGTATTCCACAGCCTTGCTAAAGTACTTAAAGCTGACGGTCACTCAACTGCGGTTGGTGATGAAGGTGGTTTTGCTCCAAACTTAGCATCTAACGAAGCTGCACTTGCTGCAATCAAAGTTGCTGTTGCCAACGCCGGTTACGAGCTAGGTAAAGACATCACGTTAGCGATGGATTGTGCTGCTTCTGAATTTTACGACAAAGAAGCCAACATCTACGATCTTAAAGGTGAAGGCAAGAAGTTTACTTCTGAAGAATTTAACTTCTTCTTACAAGGTCTTACTGAACGCTACCCAATTGTTTCTATCGAAGATGGTCTGGACGAGTCTGACTGGGATGGTTTTGCTCACCAAACTAAACTAATGGGCGATAAAATCCAATTAGTGGGTGACGATCTATTCGTAACAAACACTAAAATCCTTAAGCGTGGTATCGACAACGGCATCG
Source organism: Shewanella sp. Arc9-LZ (assembly GCF_010092445.1). Classification (NCBI taxonomy): domain Bacteria; kingdom Pseudomonadati; phylum Pseudomonadota; class Gammaproteobacteria; order Alteromonadales; family Shewanellaceae; genus Shewanella; species Shewanella sp. Arc9-LZ. The sequence continues at coordinate 1,306,261 of NZ_CP048031.1, forward strand.
CTAACTCTATTTTGATTAAATTCAACCAAATCGGTACTTTAACCGAAACATTGGCTGCAATTAAAATGGCTAAAGATGCAGGTTTTACTGTTGTTATCTCTCATCGTAGTGGCGAGACAGAAGATTCAACGATTGCTGATTTAGCTGTTGGTACCGCGGCTGGCCAAATCAAAACGGGTTCACTAAGCCGTAGTGACCGTGTTGCCAAATATAACCAATTGCTACGTATCGAAGAAGCTCTAGGTTCAAAAGCACCATACAACGGTCTTAAAGAAGTGAAAGGCCAAGGATAATATTTTTGCTTTAGCTTAAAAAGGCCACCACTCGGTGGCCTTTTTTGTTGTACTATAACGGACATATTTTCTAAGGATTACTTCGACATAAGTTAATATTATGAAGCAACTAATATTTTTACTGATTTGTTTATTGTCACTTTTACAGTACCGGCTTTGGTTGGGCGATAACAATTTGTCAGAATATGTCTTATTGCAAACCCAAATAGCAGGCCAAGAACAAAGTAATGGCAAGCTTGTCGCTCGAAATCAAATTCTTAAAGAAGAAATTATCGATTTGAAAAGTGGCACAGAAGCCATTGAAGAACGTGCCCGTAACGAATTAGGTATGGTGAAAGACGGCGAAACGTTTTATCGGGTCGTGGGTAGCGAACTACGTGAACGGAACCCATTTAATCGTTAACGCAGGTTGCACAGCAGGTTTAACCCTCAGTCATATTACTTTAAATATTGGTACTGCATATATGTCAAACAATCCTCGTTCCATTATTGCAATTGTGCCTGCTGCAGGTGTTGGCAGTCGCATGGGGGCTGACAAACCTAAGCAATATTTAATGCTTGGCCAACAAAGCATTCTCGGCCATACATTAGATACATTGTTAGCTCACCCTGATATAGCTCAGGTTATTGTTGCATTGCATCCACAAGATAATTATTTTAGCCAATTGCCACAATCTAAACATCCTAAGTTAACCCAAGTTGTTGGTGGTGGAGAGCGTGCTGATTCTGTTTTAGCTGCGTTAGACTATGCGCATAGTCATAATCCAGATGCGTGGGCTCTTGTTCATGACGCGGCAAGACCTTGTGTAACCCACCAAGATATTACCCAATTGATTGAGTCGGTAGCTATTCATCCTCAGGGTGCCATTCTTGCTGCACCCGTTCGCGACACCATGAAGCGCAGTAACGCCAGTGGTCATATTGTTCATACTGTCGACCGCTCGTTGCTATGGCATGCATTAACGCCGCAGTATTTCCCGGTCTCGATTTTACGAACCCACTTATCGGCAGCATTAGCGGCGCAGGTACCTATTACTGATGAAGCCAGTGCCATGGAATGGGCTGGTATTATGCCGGGATTGGTTAATGGCCGAATGGATAATATCAAAGTGACTCATCCAGATGATTTACAGTTGGCAACTCTGTTTCTGGCGCAACAATAATTAACTGAAATAACCACACTCGTTAATATTAGTTCAAAGCAAGTTAAGATAAGGTTTTTAAATGAATATTCGTATCGGTCATGGTTTTGATGTACATAAATTTGGCGGTGATAGCCCATTGATTTTAGGTGGTGTTACTGTTCCTTATGACTGTGGACTGATTGCCCATTCTGACGGTGATGTTGTACTGCATGCCATTAGTGATGCGATATTAGGGGCGATGGCGTTAGGTGATATAGGTAAACATTTCCCTGATACTGATGCTAATTTTGCTGGTGCTGATAGTCGAGTGCTATTAAGACACTGTTATCAACTTGCACTGCAAAAGCAGTTTGTTTTAGGTAATCTAGATGTCACCATTATTGCTCAAGCACCTAAGATGGCACCCCATATTGAAGCCATACGTCAGTGCTTAAGTGCTGACTTACAAACAGATATCGATAATATTAATGTTAAAGCGACGACTACCGAAAATCTCGGTTTTACTGGACGTAAAGAAGGCATTGCTGTTGAAGCTGTTGTGTTGATGAAGAGCCAATAACCTACAAAATATAGAGAGTTCTGTCACATGAAAGAATTACATTATCTATTTGGTAAACCAATAAGCCAAGCTGATTTACGTACCAATAACAGCGACTTTATTGTTAAAGAAATTTTGCCTTTTACCCCAACAGGGGAAGGCGAGCATCATATGCTTCATGTACGTAAAAATGGCATGAATACCGTATATGTTGCTGAAATATTAGCTAAATTTGCTAAAGTGCATCCCAAAGAAGTGACCTATGCCGGTCAGAAAGACAAAAATGCTATTACTGAACAATGGTTCGGCATACGTATTCCTGGTAAAGAAACGCCAGAGTGGACAGAGCTAAATGACGATAAATTAACCATTCTGTCGAGCAGTCGTCACAGTAAAAAATTGCGTATTGGCGCTTTACTTGGAAATCGATTTGTACTGACATTGCGTAATATCAATGATACTGCCGATGTCGAATCTCGTTTACAGCAGATAGCCAAACTCGGTGTCCCCAATTATTTTGGTGAGCAACGCTTTGGCCATGATGGTAAAAACCTGATCTTAGGTCGACAAATGCTCAGTGGTGGTCGAAACATAAAAGATCGCCATAAGCGCAGCATGTATTTATCGGCCGTGCGTTCCAATATATTCAATCAGGTAGTGTCATTTCGTTTAGCTAATCATCAGGTCGATACCGTCGCTGGCGATTGCGTGATGTTAGCTGGCAGTAAAAGCTATTTTACCGCCGAAGTATGGGATGATGTTCTCAACAGCCGCTTAGCTGAAAAAGATATTCAACTTTCAGCTCCTCTTTGGGGACGGGGAACACCATTAGCACAAGGTGAGGCATTAGCTTTAGAGTTAACGCCATTAGCTGAATTATCGGCCGATTTACAGGGACTCGAAGAAGCGGGTTTATCGCAAGAGAGACGGCCATTATTACTTGAGCCTCAAGGAATGAAATGGCAGTTTGATGCTGATACGCTCACACTTGAATTTGTGTTGCCTGCAGGGAGTTATGCCACCTCGGTGCTACGCGAGCTCGCTGATTACCAAGATGTCCAAGAGTCGCAACGAAAAGTCATGGTTGCCGAGCAACAAGCACAAAAAAATGAAGAGTGTTAATTAATGATTAATATTTTAGTCAGTAATGATGATGGCGTGAGAGCCCCCGGCATCATTGCATTAACCCACGCATTGAGTGAGTTTGCGCAAGTATTAACTGTCGCACCGGATCGTAATTGCTCTGGTGCGAGCAATTCATTAACCTTGACTAATCCATTAAGAATTAATAACTTAGAAAATGGCTATGTTTCGGTTAATGGTACACCGACAGATTGTGTGCATCTCGCGATTAGGCAATTGTGTCAAACCGAACCTGATATTGTCGTTTCTGGTATTAATGCCGGGGCGAATATGGGGGATGACACTTTATATTCAGGCACTGTTGCAGCGGCAATGGAGGGACGTTTTTTAGGTTTACCTGCCATTGCTGTGTCACTGGTTGGAAAATCATTAATCCATTACGATACAGCAGCTGTTTACGCAGCCAAAATTGTAAAAGGGTTGCTGCAACATCCTATTAGTCGTGATCAAATTTTGAATGTTAATGTTCCAGATTTACCTTTAGCACAAATTAAAGGGATTAAAGTTACCCGTTTAGGAGCGCGACATAAAGCCGAAGGTATGATAAAAACCCAAGATCCAGCGGGTAAAGATATATACTGGCTTGGTCCTGTTGGCAGTGAACAAGATTCCGGTGAAGGGACTGACTTTGGTGCTGTAGCTGCGGGATATGTATCTATAACGCCACTCACGGTAGACTTAACGGCATACAATCAACTTGATGGATTAGCCGATTGGATAATAAAAATATGACTCGTGTAGCTTCTACATCAGCAATGAATTTGGCCAAAAAACTGGCCGAGGCAGGGATTCGACATCCTGCGGTATTGCATGCTGTAGCAACAACACCACGTGAATTGTTCCTTGATGGTGCATTAGCTCATAAGGCGTATGAGAATACGGCATTACCTATCGGGCAGGGACAGACAATTTCGCAGCCTTATATTGTGGCTCGAATGACTGAACTGTTGCTGCAACATAATCCTCAAAAAGTGTTAGAAATTGGCACTGGTTCAGGTTACCAAGCCGCTGTTTTAGCATCGTTAATTCCAGAGTTATTCACAATTGAGCGTATAAAAGCATTACAAATACAAGCTCGTCAAAGACTAAAACGTCTAGATTTACATAATGTCGCATTCAAATATGGTGATGGTTGGCAAGGGTGGTCAAACCGTGGACCATTTGATGGCATAATGGTGACCGCTGCTGCTGCGACAGTACCTCAAGCATTGCTTGAACAATTATCCGAACATGGAGTATTGATTATTCCGGTAGGAGAAGACACCCAGCAATTACTCAAAATTACCCGCATCGGACAGACATTCAAATCTGAGATAATAGAGGCCGTTAAATTTGTTCCTCTCATTAATGGAGATTTGGCTTAGTTAACACGATACAAATGATTTTTATCCATTATTGATATTTTCGTTTGGAGTAAGCTTATTTAGCTTAACAATCACCTATTTCCCCGTTAAGGACTTTGTTTGATGAATACCGGTTGGCCCAACTTTGTGGTCTTAGCAATCATGCTCACTGGATGCAGCTTTCAAGCTGATCGTCCCGCACCGGTAGACAGCTTATCGTCAAAAAATCATGGTCCTCGGTATCATAAAGGCTCATTAAAAACCGATAAATATAAAGTACAGAAAGGTGACACACTTTATTCAATAGCTTGGGGGGCTGGACGTAATTTTGTCGAAGTTGCCCGTTTGAATCGTTTATCGGCTCCTTATACTATTTATCCTGGGCAAACGCTTAATTTAGCCACTACAAATAATAGTCAATCGGCACCTGCTCGAGCATCCCAACCTTCTGTTAATTCAGTACAAACCCAAGCCGTTACTAAACCCTATATTTCGAGTTCGAATAGTTCTATATTAAAAACAATCAAACCTACGGTTGCGCCAAACCCAGTCCCAGCAGTCGTTTCAGTCAGAACGAAAAAAGATCTTGATCACAAAGTGAAGCCTGCGTATTCTGTAACAACTACCCAACAAACAATTAACCAAAGTGCGAGTGGTTCTGTCGCTAATTTGCCACAGCAAGTTCAGCAATGGCACTGGCCAGTTAGAGGCCGAATAGTTGGATATTTTTCGGCATCAGAACAAGGCAATCAAGGTATAAAGATTGCTGGTAATCGCGGCGATATTATTAAAGCCGCAGCAGATGGGAGAGTCGTGTATGCCGGTAATGCACTGCGCGGGTATGGCAACTTAGTTATTATCAAACACAATGATGATTTTTTAAGTGCTTATGCGCATGCCGACACGATATTGGTTAAAGAAAAGCAATATGTGAGTGCAGGACAAACAGTTGCAAAAATGGGCAGTACCGGGACACACCAAGTTATGCTTCACTTTGAAGTACGATTTCATGGTAAGTCTGTCAACCCATTACGATATCTACCTAAACAGTAATTGTTTAGCAACATAAATAACGGAGGATAAGCAAGTGAAGTAGATTAAATACCACAAATTAGGTTTGGGAGAGCAATTATGAGCCGCAAAAATAATACTGCTTCAGCAGAATATCTTGTCGATCTAGCTAAACAACCACCAGAAGTTGCAACCGGTAAACGCGATTTGGTGCAACAACTTGATATTGAAGAAAAAGTCCAAGATGACTTACAAAAAAATTTAGACGCTACTCAATTATATTTAGGTGAAATAGGTTTTTCTCCGCTACTGACAGCAGAGGAAGAAGTGTTTTTTTCACGTAAATCCCTCAAAGGCTGCGAAAAGTCTCGCAACCGCATGATAGAAAGTAACCTCCGTCTTGTTGTTAAAATTTCCAGAAGATATAACAATCGTGGTTTAGCGCTGCTCGATCTGATCGAAGAAGGCAATTTAGGCTTAATTCGAGCGGTTGAAAAGTTTGATCCTGAGCGTGGTTTCCGTTTTTCCACTTATGCAACGTGGTGGATCAGACAAACCATTGAACGGGCGATCATGAACCAGACTCGCACTATCCGTCTACCAATTCATATTGTAAAAGAATTAAATGTGTACTTGCGTACAGCAAGACAGCTTGCCCAAAAACTTGATCACGAACCGACCGCAGAAGAAATCGCCGAAAAGTTAGATGTGTCGACCGGTGATGTTAGCCGTATGCTGAAGTTAAACGAAAGAATTACTTCGGTAGACTCGCCTCTGAGTGGCGATAATGAGAAGGCATTATTAGATGTTATTGCTGATGATGATTCCGTTGGCCCTGATTATCGGGTACAAAATGAAGATTTATCTAATTCGATAGTGGGCTGGTTAAACGAATTAAACACTAAACAACGCGAAGTGTTAGCAAGACGTTTTGGTTTACTCGGATATGAACCTTCAACATTAGAGAATGTCGGTGCCGAAATTGGTTTAACACGTGAGCGTGTACGTCAAATTCAAGTCGAAGCGCTTAAACGCTTAAAAGACTTACTTGGGGCGCAAGGACTGTCGGTTGAAGCATTATTCAGAGATTAATGGACAGTGAACGTTTATTGTGAATATTAGGCGGTTGACTATGATCAACACACAAATGATATGTCATCATTAATGTGTCAATAAGGTCAATTAAGGTATTGCGATATTAGGGTTAAGACCTATATGAGCATTTTAATTTTGCTCATGCGCTTAGGTTTATCCTACTAATCGCCAACTTAATTTAAGCGTTGTGTAGTGGCAACTTGACGATATAACCTAGGTATTACTGCTGGTGTTTTAATACTGTTGGTTCATTTCATCGTATTTCAGGGGCGTTACTCGTTTGATGTAACACCTAATACGTCATTGAAATGGAAGCCTTTGCAGGCTTCCACAGTTCAAAAATTCACTTGGCCAGTTATTTTCGTAGCTCGGTGTTCGTGTGACTTAATCGCTTCAACTCATATAAATAATCTAACGCCTGTTTAGGTGTCAATTCGTCTGGATTAATTTGGGCTAACTTTTTCAGTGCTAGTGATGGCTCTGGAATTGGAGGTAATAAGTTCATACTCACTTGAGTTGGATTCTGTTGAGATAATGTCATATCTCGGTTTTCTAGTTGATGAAGCTTATGTTTTGCCGCTTTAATGACGGAGGCCGGCACACCCGCTAGGGCCGCAACTTGTAGACCATAACTTTTACTTGCCGCACCTTCTTGTACCGAATGCATAAAGGCAATTGTGTCGTCGTGTTCTATTGCATCTAAATGCACATTAATCACTGACGGTAACAGCTCGGGCAATTGAGTTAATTCAAAATAATGAGTAGCAAATAATGTCAGGGCACTGACGTTTTTGGCTAGATATTCAGCAGCAGACCAAGCGAGTGCTAAACCATCATAGGTTGAGGTGCCGCGACCTATTTCGTCCATTAACACTAAACTGTTTGCAGTAGCATTATGTAAAATATTAGCTGTTTCGGTCATTTCAACCATGAAAGTTGACCGGCCTGATGCCAAATCATCTGATGCACCAATACGGGTAAAAATCCGGTCGATTTCACCAATTTGAGCATGGTCTGCTGGAACGAAACAGCCGATATGTGCCATTAATGTAATCAATGCTACTTGGCGCATATAGGTTGATTTACCGCCCATATTTGGGCCTGTGACAATAAGCATTTGGCGCTGTGGCGTTAATGCAACTGGGTTAGCAATAAACGCTGCTTGGCTAACTCGCTCAACGACAGGATGGCGGCCCGCTTCAATATTAATGCCAATGTCGTGGGTCATTTGTGGGCATTGATAATTAAATAATTGTGCTCGTTCGGCAAAGTTACTTAATATATCTAACTCGGCAGCAGCCGTTGCAAACTGCTGTAATTCTTGTAGTTTAGGTAACAACAAGTCAAACAGTTGCTCCCACAGTTGTTTTTCAAGCGCGAGTGCTTTGCCCTGGCTAGACAGTACTTTCTCTTCGTATTCTTTCAATTCTGGGGTGATATATCGTTCGGTGCCTTTGAGTGTTTGACGACGCTGATAGCTCAGTGGCACTCTATCTGACTGTAAACGGCTAACTTCAATATAGTAACCATGAACTCGGTTATAGCCGACTTTTAAGGTGTTAATCCCCGTTTGTTGTTTCTCACGAGCTTCAAGTTCGACTAAATAATCACTGGCGCCTTCACTCAACTTACGCCATTCATCTAACTCATTATTATAGCCAGTACGGATAACGCCACCATCACGAATTAACATGGGAGGGTTGTCTACAATAGCGCGTTCTAATAAATCATGTTGTTCAGGGAATTCACCCAGTAATTGCACTAACGTATTTAATCGAGGTTGTTGGCATGTTGCTAATGTTTGTTGGATTTCAGGCAGAAGCGTTAGTGCTTGCTTTAAACGTGAAAAGTCACGTGGTCTGGCACTGCGTAGTGCTAAACGAGCCATAATACGTTCGATATCACCTAAGCTTTTTAGTTGCTCATGTAAGGTTTGATATAAGTCTTGTTCAATGAGTTCACTGACTGCGCTATGGCGATATTGAATAGTTTGACGATTGCGTAATGGTTCATGGATCCAGCGTTGTAACATACGGCTACCCATAGGGGTTGCGGTATTATCTAACACCCATGAGAGGGTATTTTCTCGCCCGCCAGATAAATTTTGAGTTAACTCTAAATTACGTCTAGTTGCGGCATCTAAAATAATAGATTCAGATTGATTAAAGCGCACAATCGAGTTGATATGTGGTAACGCCATCTTTTGGGTATCTTTTACATACTGCATTAAACAACCTGCAGCTTGTAACGCCAATCGTGCATCAGTAATACCAAAACCGTGCAAATCTTTGGTACCAAATTGATTGAGCAGTAAATTAATACACGTGTCGTAATCAAACTCCCACTCTGGGCGACGACGGATGCCTTTCATGTTATTGATTAATAACATGTCAGCAAAATCTTCACTGTAAAGTAACTCTGCTGGATTAGTCCGCTGTAATTCGGCTTCTAAAGCTTCACGAGTGGGTAATTCTGCAACAACAAAACGACCAGACGAAATGTCTAAAGTCGCGTAACCAAAACCGCTTTTACCCTGATACAGTGCTGCCAATAAATTGTCTTGTTTTTCTTGCAGTAGAGCTTCGTCAGTTAAGGTGCCAGGGGTAACAATGCGCACCACTTGGCGCTCAACAGGGCCTTTTGATGTGGCTGGATCACCAATTTGCTCACAAATGGCTACAGACTGACCAATGTTAACTAATTTTGCTAAATAGCCTTCGACAGCGTGATATGGAATGCCTGCCATGGGAATCGGGTCACCGCCGCTTTTTCCACGAGCCGTCAGTGAAATACCCAGCATTTCAGAAGCGCGTTTAGCATCATCGTAAAACAGCTCATAAAAATCACCCATTCGATAAAACAATAACATATCAGGATGGGCCGCTTTTAAGCCCAAATACTGGCGCATCATCGGGGTGTGTTTTTCTAAATCGCTGGTATCAATCACTGTCATTATGAACACTTCACTATTAATCAATCGTAGGACGTAAATCTTATGAGGCTAATCTTAACAATATTTGCCCCCAGCGTATAAATAGATTCAAACAAAAAATTTTATGAGGATAAAATATTGATGTAAATGATCAATTCTCAAAGGTTTAAAAAAAAATCAGCTCAGCACTTGATACTGTATGACTATACAGTATACTGATGAACATATTGAAATGATTCACGTCACTTCACCTAAGTCGAAATAGCATTTTACTAAACGTATTGAATGCCTTAAGAGGGTTTTATAATGAAGGTTGATCCAAATAAAGAGAAAGCACTAGCCGCCGTTTTAAGCCAAATTGAAAAGCAATTTGGTAAAGGCTCAATTATGAAGTTGGGCGAAGATCGCACAATGGATGTTGAAACTATCTCTACCGGTTCGCTTTCATTGGATATCGCACTCGGTGCGGGCGGTTTGCCAATGGGACGTATCGTTGAAATTTACGGTCCAGAATCATCAGGTAAAACGACGTTAACTCTTGAAGTGATTGCCGCAGCGCAACGCGAAGGTAAAACTTGTGCGTTTATTGATGCTGAACATGCTCTTGACCCAATTTATGCGAAAAAGTTAGGCGTAGATATTGATAACTTACTTTGTTCACAGCCAGATACTGGCGAACAAGCGCTAGAAATTTGTGATGCGTTAACTCGTTCTGGTGCTGTAGACGTTATTGTGGTCGATTCTGTTGCAGCGTTAACGCCAAAAGCTGAAATTGAAGGTGAAATTGGTGATTCACATATGGGCCTTGCCGCTCGTATGATGAGCCAAGCTATGCGTAAGCTGGCTGGTAATCTTAAGCAATCAAATACTTTGCTTATTTTTATTAACCAAATTCGTATGAAAATTGGTGTGATGTTTGGTAGCCCAGAAACAACTACCGGTGGTAATGCACTAAAGTTCTACGCTTCAGTACGTTTAGATATTCGTCGTACCGGTGCCATTAAAGACGGCGACGAAGTTGTCGGTAATGAAACCCGCGTTAAAGTGGTTAAAAACAAAATTGCGGCTCCATTTAAGCAAGCTGAATTCCAAATCCTTTATGGACAAGGTATTAACCGTACTGGTGAGTTAGTCGATCTAGGTGTTGCGCACAAGTTAGTTGATAAAGCGGGTGCTTGGTATAGCTACAAAGGCGAGAAAATTGGTCAAGGCCGTGCTAATGCAGGTAAATTCTTGACTGAAAACCCCGTCATTGCCAGTGAAATTAATACCACTTTACGTGCGATGTTATTGAATGGTGGTGCTAATGCATCAGATTCTAAAACAGAAAGTGATGAGAATATTGACCTTGAAACGGGTGAAGTATTCTAAGCTAGTCAGTCAGTTACATCTATCGCGGTAGCGCATCTTGCGCGCCGCGAATATTCCCCCGCTAAAAGCCCCTGTTGTTATACCCTAAAAACGATAACCCTAAAAACGATAACGCTAAAAATTATAACTCTAAAAACTGCAACGTTAAAAACGTTGATATGTGAAAAATCTCAAGTACTCGATTATTGTCAATCTCAGGGTTATTGAGTCATATCCGCTACTCTGCGTTACTTTGAATAATCCCACATAGCTTTAATGCCCATACTTTTAATGATTTAGTTCTGAATTATTTAGCATTTTAAATCACACTATTTGCCAAAAAATCTATTAGTTCTGCAGTTACCTTCTTCAATTGGTTTAAAAGCTAATGTGTTACTCCTAACCACGCTCTTTTTATCGTGATAGCGGAGGTTTATCTGGTTAAATTAGAGGGCATTGAGCTCACTTCAAATGTGGATAACAGACCGAACACTCGACAACAAAGGTTTGTTATTAATCTGCAATCTCAAGCTGACCATTTGCTTACTCACAAGGCAGTCTTACCGCCAGCAACGAGCCAATTGCCTGTGAATTTAACGTCGTTAGTTGGGTAACGGGCTGTTCGGGAGGTGTTTATTACCTCGAGTTGAGCTTAGTTAACCTTAGTCGGTGAGATCGCTTATCAATAACTATTATTATCGGTTTATGCTCAGAGGATAATCGAGCCACTCATCTCGCATGTTGACCTAAATTCAGTATATAATGCTTACATTTACAGGCTTGCATGCCAAGCTCGTTACTTTCGTATTTTCTATATTCAGGGCCATTTCATGTTTCAGACTACAGCAGAGTTAAGAAGCGCTTTTTTAAAGTACTTTGAAGATAACGGACATCAGGTTGTTGATAGCAGCTCGCTTGTTCCCACAAATGACCCAACACTGTTATTCACCAATGCGGGTATGAACCAGTTTAAAGATGTGTTTCTCGGCATGGATAAACGCAATTACACCCGAGCGACAACTTCACAACGTTGTGTGCGCGCAGGTGGCAAACATAACGATTTAGATAACGTGGGTTATACCGCTCGTCACCATACTTTTTTTGAAATGTTAGGCAACTTTAGTTTCGGCGATTATTTCAAAGAAGATGCAATTCGTTTTGCATGGACCTTCCTAACCGAAACACTCAAACTGCCAAAAGAACGCTTATGTGTCACTATTTATGAAACCGATGATGAAGCATATGATCTTTGGACTCAAAAAATAGGCGTGCCAGCGGAAAATATGATCCGCATAGGTGATAACAAAGGCGGGGATTTTGCGTCAGATAACTTCTGGCAGATGGGTGACACTGGTCCTTGTGGTCCTTGTAGTGAAATTTTCTACGATCATGGTGATCATATTTGGGGTGGCCGTCCTGGCACGCCTGAAGAAGACGGTGACCGCTTTATTGAAATTTGGAACATTGTATTTATGCAGTACAACCGTCAGGCCGACGGTGAAATGTTGCCATTGCCAAAACCTTCTGTTGATACTGGTATGGGTATTGAGCGTATTGCTGCGATTATGCAAGGCGTGCATTCAAACTACGAAATCGATATTTTTAAACAACTTATTGCCAAAACAGCTGAAATTATCGGTGTAACCGATTTAGAAAATAAATCTCTGCGTGTTATTGCTGACCATATTCGTTCATGTGCATTTTTAATTGCTGATGGTGTTATGCCATCAAATGAAGGTCGTGGTTATGTGTTGCGTCGTATTATTCGTCGTGCAGTTCGTCATGGTAACAAGCTGGGTGCTAATGACGCATTCTTCTACAAACTTGTGCCAACGCTTATAAGCGTAATGGGCGATGCCGCCATTGGTTTAAAACAAACTCAAGCTATTGTTGAAAAAGCCTTAAAAGCGGAAGAAGAGCAGTTTGCTCGCACTCTTGAGCGCGGTTTAGTTATTTTAGACGGCGCGTTGAATAGCTTGCAAGGTGATACTTTAGATGGTGACACCTTATTTAAACTGTATGACACCTATGGTTTTCCTGTCGATTTAACTGCAGATGTTTGTCGTGAACGTGATATTAACGTTGATGAAGCTGGCTTTGAGTCAGCAATGGCTGAACAAAGAAGCCGTGCACAAGCTGCAGGCAACTTTGGCGCTGATTATAATAGCCAATTAATTATCGATGCAGAAACCTCATTTAGCGGTTATACCGAGTTAACTGGTCAGCCAAACGTGATTGCTTTATATGTTGACGGTAAAGCGGTTGATACCGTGATAGCGGGTCAGGATGCTGTCGTAGTATTAGACAACACACCATTTTATGCTGAATCTGGTGGGCAGGTTGGTGATAAAGGCCAGTTGACAGCTGAAGGCGTAGTATTTGCCGTTGCCGATACTCAAAAGTTTGGTCCAGCTACCGGTCACCAAGGTCAATTAGCTCAAGGTCAGTTAGTCATAGGCCAGCAGTTAACCGCAAAAGTGGATAAAAACTTACGTCATCGTACGCAATTAAATCATTCTGTTACTCACTTATTGCATGCTGCATTACGTCAAGTGTTAGGCTCACATGTGTCTCAAAAAGGTTCACTTGTTAATCCTGAACGTTTACGTTTTGACTTTGCTCATTTTGAAGCGGTTAAGCCATCAGAATTGAAGGCTGTCGAAGATTTAGTTAATACCCAAATTCGTCGTAACCATGAACTTTGTACCACTGAAATGGGCATTGATGAAGCCAAAGAAAAAGGTGCAATGGCACTATTTGGTGAGAAATACGATGACCAAGTACGTGTTGTCACTATGGGTGATTTCTCTATCGAACTGTGTGGTGGTACTCACGTTGGCCGCACTGGAGATATCGGTTTATTTAAAATCACTTCTGAGAATGGTATTGCTGCCGGTGTGCGTCGTATTGAAGCTGTAACAGGTATTGCTGCAATGGCTTATATTGCTGATCAACAAGCCATGTTAGATGAGGCTGCACAACTACTAAAATCAGATAGTGCTTCGGTAGTCGCTAAGTTAAAAGCTCAGCTAGATAAAGTGAAGCAATTAGAAAAAGATTTATCTCAATTAAAAGATAAGTTAGCTGCTGCGGCCAGTGCTGATATGGCCGGTGATGCAGTAGAAATCAATGGCGTTAAACTTTTAGTTAAACAACTTGATGGTATTGACCCAGGTTCACTTCGTGGTTTACAGGATGAGCTGAAGCAAAAGCTAAAGTCTGCGATTATTGTGCTAGGTACTGCTAAAGACGGTAAAGTTAATTTAATTGCTGGAGTCAGCAACGATTTAACCAAGAAGGTCAAAGCGGGTGAGTTAGTCGCAATGGTTGCACAGCATGTTGGCGGTAAGGGCGGTGGTCGTCCTGATATGGCACAAGCTGGCGGTACTCAACCTGAGAATCTAGCCGCAGCATTAGCCCTTGTAGAGCCCTGGGTAAACGAACGTTTAAGTTAATAAAATCTGTAGATTAGCGTTTTTTTGGCAATTGAGTCATAAAGTCTAAGATATGCGACTTTATGACTTGAGTGCTATGAATAGATTTGGCATAGTGAACTAACTTGCTAACAGTAAAAGCGTTTAAAAGGGTTGCTAGCGTTGGGCAATGCTTATTATTGTACTTATATGTAGTACTCTAATGTTGTATTGGTTTTCAATTCCTATCGTTTTTGTTATTGGTTTGCCGTATTGGATTGTTTAGTAACGGAGTCTTATATCGTGAATATGAATAATTTACGGTTGATCTCGTTTTTAAAAGACGACTAATCGTCAAGTTTTATGATTTCCTAAGAGAATTTGCTTTATAAACTGATGTATTCACCAATTGATACTATGATTTTATGTAAAGCAGACCTTATAATGAGCGCATATTACGGACAAAGCGTGTTATGCAGATTGAACTTAAAGGAGCAATCGAATGCTAATTTTGACTCGTCGAGTAGGCGAAACATTAATGATTGGTGATGAAGTCACCGTTACTGTGTTAGGTGTTAAAGGTAATCAGGTACGTATTGGTGTTAACGCACCTAAAGAAGTATCTGTTCACCGTGAAGAGATCTACCAACGTATTCAGTCTGAGAAGTCAGGTACCCCTTCTGAAGGTGGTAATTACTAATTTCGACAGATGATGTCGATATCATTAAAGCCAGCATTTGCTGGCTTTTTTGTTTTTGTATTGCAGTGGCATTACCGCTTTAGTTTAATCAGCCCTTATTCGTTAACCTCTGCTCGGAATTTTCACTGTCATCAAACGGTCATTTGTTTATGCGATTGCTTCAATTAAAAGACCCGCTAGTTACGTGTCATTTCGCTGGGTTAACCCAAATACAGAGCTAAATTTAGAACCAAATTCAAATAATAACGAGTCAATTTAAATATGAGTGACCAGTAAACATTCTACGCTTATCAATTTACCCATCTGTTATTCTGCGTTGAGGTTACATTAGCTCTAGCGTAGAGTACCTCACAGCTCCAATTTAAGGTTGTTGGTGTAAGCAGGACAATTTCCCCTTAAGTTGATACAAGACTGAAGTGGAATGAATGAGGCTCTCACAAAGCACTTTTTAACACACTGATTCAGTTTGTTAAACGCATCCATAAATGAGTCGTCATTTATTTACCATCTGACTAACGTATTTATTTTACTCGTGTTGAATTATCACTGGATGCTATTTGTAGCTAACAATTGGTATCAAACCATTTTTTTTAACGAGTCATTATTTAAATGTGCTTAATTCATCTTGATTATAGCGTTGTAATGGGAATCGTTGATCAATACAAATCCCATCGTAATCTCGTGCAAGCTATAGCAAATTAACCTTCCTAAATGGCATTATGCGGCTATTGTCGATATTGGTTAATATGATGTTGAATTGTAATAGTGAGTATAAATCACCCAATGACTAGGCTAGGTTGTTTAAATCAACGATGTGTTTAATTATATCTTTGGTTAAAAACCTTAAAATGCTTGTCGGACGAACAGAGGTTTAATGAGATTATGTCTGTAAATTAAAAAGAATATTCATCAAAAAACGACTGTTTTCATCAGGATTTGAGTCTATTATCTCCAATGTGCTTAAAAACACTCCAAATGAAGTTAGGTTTCCTAAAAAGGGTTTGACTTATTTTCATCAAACAGTAATATGTGCGCCAAGAAACGGAGAGGTGGCCGAGTGGCCGAAGGCGCTCCCCTGCTAAGGGAGTATGGGCTTTAAATCCCATCGAGGGTTCGAATCCCTCCTTCTCCGCCATTTCTTACAATAGATATACGATGCGGATGTAGCTCAGCTGGATAGAGTACCTGGCTACGAACCAGGCGGTCGGAGGTTCGACTCCTCCCATCCGCACCATTATTTATTAAAGTGTTAAACATGAATGCGCGTGTAGCTCAGCTGGATAGAGTACCTGGCTACGAACCAGGCGGTCGGAGGTTCGAATCCTCCCACGCGCACCATTTCATGTTTCACTAAAAACCCAATTTATGCGCGTGTAGCTCAGCTGGATAGAGTACCTGGCTACGAACCAGGCGGTCGGAGGTTCGACTCCTCCCACGCGCACCATATATTGCGGAGAGGTGGCCGAGTGGCCGAAGGCGCTCCCCTGCTAAGGGAGTATGGGCTTTAAATCCCATCGAGGGTTCGAATCCCTCCTTCTCCGCCATTCATTAAATAACGTCACGCACATGAAGTGCAGACGATAGCATTATTTATGAATGGCTTGTTTTACCGATTTTGCGCGTGTAGCTCAGCTGGATAGAGTACCTGGCTACGAACCAGGCGGTCGGAGGTTCGACTCCTCCCACGCGCACCATAATAAAAAGGCCCTGCATCAATGCAGGGCTTTTTTTTTGCTTAATTTTCATTGTCTTTCTCATCTTACTGCAACCGCTTTATCTCATAAAAATTTGATTTTCACATCTTTATTCACTTATTACTCATGTCATGTTTAATCATCTATTTCATCAATTTGTTAAACCAATAAAGTGTGAGTGATTTTTATCATTGAATTATGAATTTGTTAATTTTAAAGTGAATATAGTGATTTTATTGATGATTCATCAGGTTATTATCATTTTTTTTATATTTTATTGATTTTTTTTAATTGGCTCTCTCTATTTTGGTAAGACCAATTTACAAAAAGATAGCATTGTTGGTGTAAATTGTTTATATTTTGTGACAGGATTTTAGGTTTACAAACTCAGTTTGCGGTTTTTACCATGAAATACAACTTCATTGAATAAGTGTTGAGTTTGAATATTTATGCTTCTTGAGTAGTCAAGTTATGTCTGTAGTCGTTAAGGATGTTGTTGTCTTGGTGCACGTTTTGTGACATTGCACCGTGATAGCACATTGAGGGACGGTACAGAATAGTCAACGTATTGGTTTGATGTTTAACAGATAAAGTGAGGACACATGACATCGATATCTGAGCAGTTATCCGATGCGCTAGGCATTATGGTAATGGGCATGGGCTTAGTATTTATTTTTTTGAGTATCTTAATCATCGGTATTGGCATTGTTGCCAAGCTTTTTCCGGCCCCAGTAGAGGTTCCTACGCTAGCAACGGTAAGTGCTAATGTGCCTAAACATACCGTCTTAGACCCTAAGTTGGTTGCCGCTATTACCTCTGCGATACATCAATACCGCGCGAAATAAATTTGGAGTCATTATGAGCAAGCCATTAGCATTAACCGATGTCGTCCTGCGTGACGCACACCAATCATTATTGGCAACACGTTTACGTATTGACGATATGTTACCTATAGCACCGTTATTAGATAAAGTAGGCTTCTGGTCACTTGAGTCTTGGGGCGGCGCAACTTTTGATTCATGCATTCGTTATTTAGGCGAAGATCCATGGGATCGTATTCGCGAATTGAAAAAATCCATGCCTAATACCCCGCAACAAATGTTGCTTCGAGGCCAAAATTTATTAGGTTATCGACATTATGCTGATGATGTCGTTACGCGTTTTGTAGAACGAGCTCATACCAATGGCGTTGATGTATTTCGTATCTTCGACGCAATGAATGATGTCCGTAATCTTGAAACCGCGGTTAAAGCGGTTAAAAACGTGGGCGGCCATGCCCAAGGCACCATTTCATTTACCACTAGCCCTGTTCACAACATTGATACTTGGGTTGATATGGCTAAACGCCTAGAAGACATGGGCGCAGATTCTTTATGTATTAAAGATATGGCGGGTTTACTTAAGCCAATGCAAGCTTATGACCTCATTAGCCGCTTAAAATCACAAACGGACTTAATGGTGTCGATGCATTGTCATGCTACAACGGGCCTAAGCAGCGCTACATATCAAAAAGCGATTGAAGCGGGCGTTGATGTGCTTGATACCGCAATATCTTCAATGAGCCAAACCTACGGCCACAGCGCTACCGAAACGTTAGTGGCAATGGTTGAAGATACCGACAGGGCAACCGGTTACGATATGGTGTTGCTAGAAGAGATAGCAGCCTATTTTCGTGAAGTGCGTAAAAAATACGTCCGTTTTGAAGGTGCACTAAAAGGCATTGATTCACGTATTTTACGTGCTCAAGTACCTGGCGGCATGCTAACCAATATGGAAAATCAATTAAAAGAGCAGGGCGCAGCAGACAAAATGGATGCCGTGCTTGAAGAGATCCCGCGGGTACGTGAAGATCTTGGTTTCTTACCTCTCGTTACCCCAACATCGCAAATTGTTGGCTCACAGTCGGTGATCAATGTGCTGATGGGTGAGCGTTACAAGTCGATGACCAAAGAGACCGAAGGTGTACTAAAAGGTGAATATGGTGCGACGCCAGCGCCAGTTAATGCAGAACTACAAGCCAGAGTGCTAAAAGGCGAACAGCCAATTACGTGTCGCCCAGCCGATTTAATTGCACCAGAATTAGATAAATTACGTGTCGAGCTTGCCGAAGCCGCCAAAGAGCAGGGCTTTAGTTTAGCTGCAGAATCAGATGACGATGTAATGACTTATGCGTTGTTCAATCAAATTGGTCTTAAGTTTCTTAAAAATCGCGGCAATCCGGATGCGTTTGAACCTGTCCCAAGTGCAGATGATTTACAAGTGAAAGCCGATAAAGGCCCACAAACCTATACCGTCGATGTCGATGGTCAACATTTTGTGGTCGAAGTGAGTGAAGGTGGTGAGATTGGTCACATCGCGCCAGCATCAGCTGCACCTATTACGGCAGCGTCTGCAACGGTCGCCTCAGCGCCTACGGGTGAGATTAAGTGCACCATGGCCGCGCCGTTATCGGGAAATATTTTCAAAGTGTTAGTCAGTAATGGTCAAGCGGTTAAAACCGGTGAAGTGATCATTATCCTGGAGGCGATGAAAATGGAAACCGAAATTCGTGCTCAACAAGATGGTGTTGTAACTCAGTTAGCGGTTAAGCAGGGTGACAGTGTAACTGTAGGTTCAACATTGTTGTCATTAGCATAAGAGGTCGAAATGGAAGGATTATTGGCTTTTTGGGCTGAAACGGGTGTCGCTAACTTTACTGGTGGCCAACTGCTAATGATGGCTGTTGGTTGTTTATTGTTATTTCTAGCGGTAATTAAAGGATTTGAACCGTTATTGTTATTACCTATCGGATTTGGCGCCATATTAGCCAACATTCCTAATGCAGGTTTTACCGATGAAGGTGGCTTACTGTATTACGCTTACCATGTCGGGATTGAGACTGGGGTATTCCCATTGCTCATCTTCATGGGGGTGGGTGCATTAACTGATTTTGGTGCGCTAATTGCTAACCCTAAAACACTATTGTTAGGGGCTGCGGCGCAATTTGGGATTTTTGCCACTTTACTTGGTGCTATTGCCTTAAATTGGGTACCTGGGTTTGAGTTTAGTATGCAAGATGCTGCAGCTATTGCCATTATTGGTGGAGCAGATGGTCCAACGGCAATTTTCTTAGCCTCTAAACTAGCGCCTGAATTGTTAGGGGCGATTGCTGTTGCTGCATATTCATACATGGCGTTAGTGCCATTAATTCAGCCGCCGATCATGAAACTGCTAACCACTAAAGCCGAACGTGAAATTAAAATGGAACAATTGCGTGAAGTCAGTAAGAAAGAGAAGATTATCTTTCCACTGATGGTGCTAGGATTAACCATTTTATTTTTACCTGCAGCAACCCCATTAATTGGCATGTTCTGTTTGGGCAATTTAATGCGCGAATCGGGCGTAGTGGATCGTTTATCGAAAACGGCGCAAAACGAGTTAATCAACATAGTGACTATCTTTTTAGGTCTTGCTGTTGGGTCTAAGCTATCAGCAGATCAATTTCTGCGTATCGAAACGCTAGGTATTTTAATCCTTGGCGCGGTTGCGTTTAGTATTGGTACTGCTTCTGGGGTATTGATGGCTAAATTAATGAGTAAGCTCTCTGGCGGAAAAATTAACCCACTTATCGGTGCAGCAGGCGTTTCTGCTGTGCCAATGGCTGCACGAGTAGTGAATAAGGTAGGTTTAGAGGCTAACAACCAAAACTTCTTACTCATGCATGCTATGGGACCTAACGTAGCAGGTGTGCTAGGCAGTGCTGTTGCTGCAGGTGTTTTGCTGGCAGTACTAGGCTAAAACTTACCAGATGATTCAAAAGCCAATGCCTTTGCGTTGGCTTTTTTGTTTTTATCTACTGGTACAAAATTACTTATACCTCTTTTGATGCATATTGGTGCACTTAAACTGTTTTATTGCACTGTCGTAGCATTACGTTACTTAATTGTTAAAATTAAAGTTATTTAAAATCAACCTGTTAATGTTTTGGCATGAAAAATGGATAGCAAAGGTTGTATATTTGATGAGCCATATCAAGTCTTTTTAGACAGTACAGGTTATCAATTTTACAACTAACTGACTGATAAATAATATTTAATAAATTCAATTTTAGCAAAGGCGCTATCGAGATATTCCTAAATGGATATCCGAAGCGCCTTTTTTTATTGTCAATTTTCATAATGGGGAAAAATATGAACTGGAAAATATCGTTAACTCAGCAGATTAAGTCTTTATTACTGGGGGTCAGTATTGGGGCAAGTTTGTGTATCAACACTGTAAGTGCCGAAGTGGGCTTTCCTGAAAAAGAAGAGCTCAGGTTTGGTTTTATCAAATTAACTGATATGGCACCTATTGCGGTTGCTTATGAAAAAGGTTATTTCGAAGAAGAAGGTTTATACGTCACGATTGAAGCGCAGGCAAATTGGAAAGTGTTACTCGATGGTGTGATTGATGGTCGATTAGATGGGGCCCACATGTTAGCGGGTCAACCTATTGCTGCAACAATTGGTTACGGTACTAAAGCGCACATTATTACCCCATTTTCGATGGATTTAAATGGTAACGCAATTACGGTATCAAACGACGTTTGGGCCAAAATGAAGCCGCACATTGCTAAACAGGCAGACGGTTTTCCCGTTCATCCCATTAAAGCTGATGCATTAAAGCCCGTAGTAGAAGAATTTAAAGCGGCTGGTAAGCCATTTAATATGGGTATGGTGTTTCCGGTTTCTACACATAACTATGAATTGCGTTACTGGTTAGCCGCTGGTGGGATTCATCCTGGGTTTTACGCACCTCATAAAGGAGATACATCAGGGCAGATTGATGCACAAGCTTTGCTGTCGGTAACTCCGCCCCCACAAATGCCCTCGACACTGGAAGCGGGCACAATTAATGGCTATTGCGTTGGTGAGCCCTGGAATCAGCAAGCTGTGTTTAAAGGCATTGGTGTACCTGTGGTGACCGATTATGAAATTTGGAAAGATAATCCTGAAAAAGTGTTTGGTATTACAGCCGAGTTTGCCGAAAAATATCCAAATACCACTATACGCCTTACTCGTGCGTTGATCCGCGCCGCTAAATGGTTAGACGACAATAACAATGCTAACCGCCCAGAAGCGGTAAAAATACTGTCTCAATCTAATTATGTTGGTGCTGACTATGAGGTGATTGCTAATAGTATGACGGGTACGTTCGAATATGAAAAAGGCGATAAGCGCGCGGTTCCAGACTTCAATGTATTTTTTAGGCATCACGCAACTTATCCATATTACTCAGATGCGATTTGGTATTTAACTCAAATGCGCCGTTGGGGCCAAATTGAACAAGATAAATCTGACGATTGGTATAAAGACATCGCCGCAAAAGTCTATCGTCCAGATATTTATGCTAAAGCCGCGCAATCACTCATCGACGATAAGCTCATCCCCGCAGCTGACTTTCCAGATTTCAGTAAAGAAACCGGTTTCAAAGCACCGCAAACTCACTTTATTGATAACTTAGTTTATGACGGCAGCAAGCCTAATGCTTACATTAATTCATTTGTAATTGGATTAAAGCAAGGCGACAAGCTGTAACAACCCGTTAAGGAGTCTTGGATGAACAGTCTTTATTCTATTGCACAAAATCGCTTAATTGAACGAGGCAACATGGCAGTTGTTATGCTGAAAATAGCCGAGTTAAGTAGGGCGATACTATTACCGTTTATCGGCATTGCGATATTTTTAGCTCTGTGGGCGGTGACAGCTAATAGTATTGAAACCTCTCTAGGTAAGTTTCCGGGACCGGTTGCTGTCGTGTCGCAATTTGACAATTTGTATCAGGAGCATATAACTGAGCGCGAAAAGGCCGAGGCTTTTTATCAACGTCAAGAAACACGAAATGAGGCGCGTGTTGCTAACGATCCAAGTTATGTCGCCAAAGTACGTGCTTACACAGGTAAAGAAACTTTTTGGGATCAAATTGTCACTAGTCTAATTACCGTCATGAGTGGTTTTATCTTAGCGGCCATTATTGCTATTCCATTGGGGATTTGGATGGGGTTAAGTCGCAGTTTGCAGGCAGCAATTAACCCCATTATTCAAATTTTTAAACCCGTATCGCCACTCGCTTGGTTGCCTTTAGTTACCATGGTGGTCAGTGCGCTGTATGTCTCGCCGGATCCGCTAGTGTCTAAATCATTTATTAACTCCATGCTCACGGTCACCTTGTGCAGTGTTTGGCCAATGATTATCAACACTACAATCGGCGTGACGAGTATCGACAGCGACCTCATCAATGTCAGCAAAGTATTGCGGTTATCGGCAATAACCCATGTGCAAAAAATCGTCTTACCAGCATCTATCCCAATGATTTTTACCGGTATGCGCTTATCCCTAGGGGTCGCGTGGATGGTATTGATTGCCGCGGAAATGCTGGCGCAAAATCCGGGGCTTGGAAAATTTGTTTGGGATGAATTTCAAAATGGTAGTTCTGATTCATTAGCGCGAATTATGGCCGCGGTGGTTGTTATTGGCTTTATTGGCTTTTTATTAGACCGAGGCATTCTGGCCTTACAGCATTGGGTATCTTGGGATCAATGAGGGTAACAACATGAGCACATTTTTAGAGATTAGCGGCGTTGATATGGTTTTTCCCACGCCTACAGGATCTTTTACAGCGCTTAAAGACGTGAATTTGAAGATAAATAGAGGCGAGTTTATCTCTTTGATTGGTCACTCTGGTTGTGGCAAATCGACCGTACTGAATATTGTTGCAGGTTTATACCAAGCCAGCTCTGGTGGGGTCATTTTAAAAAGTACTGAAGTTAAAGCGCCAGGACCTGAACGGGCGGTGGTATTTCAAAATCATTCGTTACTCCCTTGGTTAAGTGCCTATCAAAACGTTGAGCTTGCTGTAAAACAAGTGTTTGCTGGCAAGATGAGCAAAACAGAAATGAAACAGTGGATTGAACATAACCTGCAATTAGTGCAGATGGATCATGCTATGCATAAACGTCCAGGAGAGATTTCTGGTGGAATGAAACAACGAGTCGGTATTGCAAGGGCGCTTGCTATGCAACCGGAAGTGTTGCTGATGGATGAGCCATTTGGAGCATTAGATGCGTTAACACGAGGACACATGCAGGACTCGTTAATGGAGATCCAAAGTCAGTTAAATAATACCGTGATTATGATTACCCACGATGTAGACGAAGCGGTGTTGTTGTCTGACAAAATTGTCATGATGACCAATGGTCCAGAAGCCACAGTGGGTGAAATTTTAACAGTCGACCTTCAAAGGCCAAGAAACCGCCTAGCGTTAGCTCAAGATACTGAGTACAACCGACTGCGTTCTGAGGTACTTAAATTCCTGTATGAAAAACAACGCAAGATAGAATCACTGTCAGCAACAAAACAAGTATTTAAAATGCAAGATAAATCACAGACACCAATTAATGAAGCCGTTAAAGTAAGCAACAGTTAGTTTGCTAGTCGCACTGTTACGCTTTACAGCGTGTTGATAACTTAACTTAAAATAACTATTTGGGATGTAAGATGAATAAAAAACTGCTTGCGAGTCAAGTTGCGGATAAGGCTTGCCTAAATTCTGCCTTTACAAAAAAATGTGCCTTATCGGTACTTAGTTGTTCACTATTACTGGCTATGGGAAATGCTTCTGCAGCGGATGTTAAAGTCACATCAATCGCTGATGCAGTGACTCAGGGAACAGCAAATGTAGATTTGAATTTGCGTTATGAATCTGTCGATCAAGACAATGCGTTAAAAGATGCTGATGCATTGACACTTCGGACTCGTTTAACCTTTGCTACCGCTGAATATTACGGCTTAACAGCTTTAGTTGAGTTTGAGGATTCACGCAGCTTAGCAGGGGTTAATGATTATAATGACGCGATTGGCAACAATGCTGATTACTCTGTGATTGCAGACCCTGAAACAACTGAATTAGACCAGGCTTTCTTACAATACAAGCGTAATGGTTTTACTGCTAAAGCTGGGCGTCAAGTTATTGCTATCGATAACCAACGTTTTATCGGCCATGTTGGCTGGCGTCAAGATCGCCAAACATTCGATGCCGTTACTATGCAATATGCAATGAATGACTTTAGCGTTGACTATGGCTATATCTACAAGCGCAACCGTATTTTTGCAGAAATAAAAGACATAGATTCAAAAGATCACATCATCAATGCATCATATAATTTAGGCTTGGGTAAGCTAAGTGCTTACGGCTATCTGCTTGAGGAAGATACCAACCTTGATAACGGCGTTGACACTTATGGCGTGCGCTTTGCTGGTGCTAAAGATATCGACAAAATCAAACTACTTTATACGGTAGAATACGCCACACAAGATGCCGATACCGCAACCACATCTTATTCTGCTGATTATTTATTGGGCGAAGTTGGCGTAGGTTTTAGCGGGCTGACCGTCAAGTTAGGATACGAGCTGCTTGGGTCTGATAATGGTGAATATGGTTTTGCAACACCGCTTGCCACTTTACACGCATTTAATGGTTGGTCTGATCAATTTTTAGGGACGCCAGCCCAAGGGCTAGCCGATACCTATGTGTCTATTGGTGGTAGTATTGTTGGTGGTAATTGGGCGTTGGTTTACCATGATTTTGAAGCTGACGAATCTAGCGCTACGGTAAACGATTTAGGCGACGAAATTGACGCCGTATTCAGTTTACCAATTGATAAAAATTATACCGTAGGTGTTAAATACGCCGCTTATTCAGCAGGCGATGCTGGAGCCGGTAAAGTTGATACTGATAAAGTGTGGCTTTGGGCAAACGCGAAGTTCTAATTTGGCAAGCTAGTGAAAAAAGCGAGTATCAATTGATACTCGCTTTAATCTTTTTTTACATTGCGTTTTTGTGTCCAGTTTTGAAATCTATTTACCCTCCTAAGCTCAACCAAGTCAGTTAACTATTCCTGCTACTATCTTATGTAGAGCCTAAAATTGCTGCTAATCCGTGGTCTCTAACGGTGCTAAATTAGACTGGATTAGATAAAATTCACTGCCTGCATAATCAATTTGTAATCTAAAGATTTGTAGTCATCCTGTATACTCGTCATCATCATTATCTTGTGTTCCTTTTGGGTTGTTATCGTATAATATCTGTTTAACTATCTTGTTAATTAGGCTAAGGAAAGCACAACACATGAAAAAATGGCTCGCGTTACTCGTTATAATTTTTTCGTCATATCAATGGTTCGTTTTACCGCAATATAGTGTGGCTGAATCATTCACCGATACATCAACCACCGCACTCAAATCTAACTCCACAGTGCAATATTCTGTAGCCCAAAATAACAATGCACTCATCCAGCAAGCATTTGATCACCAACAGGAAAATGTTCAGGTACAAGGTCTGGGAACCGTGGTTAAACTGCTACCAGATGACAATAAAGGCGCTAGACATCAAAGATTAATTGTTAAGATATCTTCTTCGATCACCGTATTAATTGCACATAATATTGATTTGGCGCCACGGATTGATGCGATATCGGTCGGTGATGAGATACAATTTTACGGTGTGTATGAATGGAATAACAAAGGCGGCGTAGTGCATTGGACTCATGACGATCCTAATGGCCGCCACCTTAATGGTTGGTTGATGCATCAGGGTAAAACGTACCAATAGTAGATCGCAACCTACTCAGTGAATGCCCTAATCACAAGATAATGGCTTAGGTTGTTTTTGTGATACTGATATCTGTTTATGTGACGTGAGGACGACCTTACCTCTCTATTTCATCCGGGGACGGCCCCGTAACACAGAGGTGTGTATGTCTTGGTTTATTTTGGTGGTAGCGGGATTATTTGAAATTGTATGGGCGATAGGACTTAAATATAGCGAAGGTTTTACTCGTTTATGGCCAAGCGTCGGTACTATTGTCGCCATGTTGATTAGTGTTGGGCTACTGGGCATTGCGATGAAATCGTTGCCCGTTGGAACGGCTTATGCTATTTGGGTTGGAGTGGGAATGGTAGGGACTGCAATACTAGGAATGGTATTGTTTAATGAGTCAGTCACATTGATTCGATTAGTGAGTCTACTGTTAATTGTTATTGGCATTATCGGATTGAAACTGTCGGGTTCAACGTAGATCGTTTCTGATGTAGACGACTGTTGACCTAGATTTTTGGATGTGGAACACTTTTCCAATTTAAGTCATTCCAGCGTTAGCTCAATAGCCTTCACTCATTTATGGGCGTTTATCTTTTTTGACGATTGACACTAAAAAGCCAGCACTAAAAAGTGCTGGCTTGTTTAAAAATGATCAAGGTATTTTAGGTCAAACCATACAATGAAAATATTGTTAAGCGGTTTGCTCAACCGGTTTTTCATCTGAGTAAAATTGCTCTACGTCCAATTGGCCTTCCGATTTTCCAATCACAACCGCAGTCATCATATCGCCAGTCACGTTAGTTGCCGTGCGGATCATATCAATAATACGGTCAATGGCTGCGATAAAGGCAATACCTTCTAGTGGTAAGCCTATCACGCCCAAAGTCACGGTTAACATCACCATCGCACTACCAGGAACTCCTGCTGTGCCGACAGACGCTACCGTTGCCGTTACCGCAATCAACATGTAGTCCGTCATATCAAGCGGAATACCGTAAATTTGCGCAATAAAAATGGCCGCAATAGCAGGATAAATACCGCCACAACCGTCCATGTTCATAGTTGCGCCGAGTGGCAGTACAAAAGCACTGTAACGTTTCGATACGCCCATTGCTTCAGTACTACGTGTGCTGGCAGGTAAAGTACCAAAGCTTGATGCGGTACTAAAGGCCACAATTTGAGCCGGCATGGCTTTACGGAAAAATTGCAGTGGACTTAAACCCGCAGCAAATTTAACTAAACCGCCATACACAAAGATAATATGAATTAACGCGGCAATATAAATCGCAATAATAAACT
The DNA here is from genome assembly GCF_010092445.1 of Shewanella sp. Arc9-LZ. NCBI lineage: Bacteria > Pseudomonadati > Pseudomonadota > Gammaproteobacteria > Alteromonadales > Shewanellaceae > Shewanella > Shewanella sp. Arc9-LZ. The sequence continues at coordinate 1,333,832 of NZ_CP048031.1, forward strand.
TACCCAATGGTAATAATGTACTTAAGCCATACTCGCCCACAACCCAAGCCATTAAACCAAATACACCAATAGGTGTCAGTTTTAATACCATACGCGTTAGTTGAAACATCACTTCAGCGCCAGCTTCAATCACGTTTTTAAGCGGTGCTGCTTTCTCGCCCACAGCATTAATGGCAATGCCAATTAACGCGGCAAAGACAATAATTTGAAGCACATTGCCGTCGGCTAATGAGGCAAACGGATTCACCGGGATCATATTGAGTAATACCTGAGCAAAGCCTGGAATATCACGTTCGCGAACTTCCGATGTGGCTAAGGCTAGGTTACCGCCCATGTCGATAAGGCTGCCGACAGTTAAACCAATAAATGAAGCAATGGTGCCGGTAAACATAAACATGGCTAAAGTTTTAAAACTTAAGCGCTTTAAATTACCTTGTGAGCCCAGCGAGGTAATGCTCACCACAATGGCACAAAATACCAAAGGGGCAACCAGCATTTTAATGGCACTGATAAACAGATCGCCAAGAGGCTTTAACATCACGGCTGACTCGCCTAATCCGACGCCGGTGAGCGTTCCTAAAACAAAACCTGCAATGACTTTCTGCCAAAAAGGGATGCGTTTGAGCGTTTGCAATATCATGAAAGTTCCAAATTATGTCATTGTGACGTCGCTAAATCTGATTAGGCAACATCGTTGTACGTAACTCATTATGTTCATTAATGAGTGATTAATTACTTAAAAGCTAAACCCTACAATGGCGATGTGTTGCGGTATTTCGGTTTAGTTTCTTATGGCTATGCGTGGTATTTACGCTAAATAATGCCTTAATAAACCCGCTGAGGTTAATAAATATTAATCGCATTGTATGAAGTGAGCGAATGACAAACAACGTTATTTTATTATAACTTATATGAATAACTGAGTTTGTTATTATAACTTTAAATTTTTTTACTATTTATTAACGAATTCGCGCTGTTGTTGCTCAATTTTTGTATATTGAGTTGGGGTAACCTTGCATATTTACGTAACAATGAACTGTATCGACATTATGTCTAAGTTGCGATTGAGATAATCGTGAGTGGTCTTTAGGGGTTACCGCGTTCAATATCTTCATATTGTGCTGTGCAGATATTCATTGTGAAGGTACGATAAAAATAAAATGAATAGTCATTGGAATGAATATGCTAGTGCACATTAAGATCTATCGATGACGAGTTTATGGTTAATGTTCAGCGGCGCCTTTTTCGCTGCAACACTGTTGCCTGGCGGCTCAGAAGTGTTACTGGTGGCATTACTTAATCAAACGCCATCTTTATGGTTCGAATTATTGATACTGGCCACTATTGGTAATACGCTTGGTGCGATAACCAGTTATGGTCTTGGTCGAGCAGGGCGGTTAGCCAAAAATCCACAAGATATTCAACGTCGACAATACCGCTATGCACTCGCATGGATAGAAAAATATGGTATGTGGGCCCTATTATTATCTTGGTTACCGATAATCGGTGATTTGCTATGTTTACTGGCTGGATGGTTAAAAATACCTATCTTACCAGCCTCATTATTTATGTTTATGGGTAAATTATTACGTTATAGCGTCATTGTATTGCTGATGACGTATACGTTTGAGTATTGATACCGCGTTGCTCTTGCAACGATGGTTATTTTTGTTTTAAGGAAGGAGTCGATTTTGAAACTAAATTTGAATAAATGGATGTTAGCAGCGGCCATCAGTGCTGTATTAAGTGGTTGCGCCTATGACGCGTATCAGTCGTCGAGTTTGCCCCAAGGCGTTACCTTAATTGAAACCGCGGCCCCGACAGAAAATCAAGTTAGCATTCCTTATAAAAAATATCAGTTAGCCAACGGCTTAACCGTGATTTTGCATCAAGATAAGTCAGATCCATTAGCTCATGTCGATGTGACCTATCATGTCGGTTCAGCCCGTGAATTAGCCGGTCGCAGTGGCTTTGCACATTTATTTGAACACATGATGTTCCAAGGCTCACAACACGTTGGTGATGAACAGCATTTTAAAGTGGTTACTGAAGCGGGCGGAACATTAAACGGCACCACCAATACCGACAGAACCAATTATTTTGAAACCGTGCCAAGTAATCAATTAGAGAAGATGCTCTGGTTAGAGTCTGACCGTATGGGCTTTTTACTGCCCGCCCTCACGAGTGAAAAATTCGAAGTACAACGTGAAACCGTTAAAAATGAACGTGCACAACGGATTGATAATCGTCCTTATGGCCGTTTAAATGAACGTTTTAACCAAGCATTTTATCCAGCGGGTCATCCATATTCTTGGCCTGTTATTGGTTGGCCAGATGATTTAAACCGCGCCACAGTTGATGATGTGAAACATTTCTTTCAACGTTGGTATGGGCCTAATAATGCGACCTTAACCATTGGTGGCGACTTTGATGAGATGCAAACGCTGGCATGGGTAAATAAATACTTTGGTGAAATTCCAGCCGGGCCTACGGTTAAGCCTGAAGCTAAAACCATGGTGACATTGGATAAAACCCGTTATATATCGATGGAAGACAAAGTACATTTACCGCTAATTTACATGGGATTCCCCACTGTTTACGCGCAACATAAAGACGAAGCTGCACTCGATTTGCTCGCTAATATTCTCGGTGGCGGTAAAACGTCACTTATCTATAAAAATTTGGTCAAAGATGGTTATGCGGTCCAAGCTGCGGTGAGTCATCCATGCCAAGAGCTTACTTGTCAGTTATCTCTTTACGCTGTCGCGAACCCGAGTAAAGGTGGCAGTCTTGCTGATCTTGAAACTAAAATAAATCAAACTATCAGTGAGTTTGAACAACGTGGCGTAACCGACGATGACTTGCAAAAAGTCAAAGTACAGTTCGAAGCCAACACTATTTTTGGCATGCAAAGTGTCGCCGGTAAAGTCTCTACACTTGCCGCTAATCAAACCTTTTTTGGTAAGCCAGACATGGTGGCAGCGGATTTAGCCCGTTATGCTAATGTCACCAAAGCCGATGTAATGCGGGTATTTAATACCTACATTAAAAATAAGCCAATGGTGGTGATGAGTATTGTGCCAGAAGGACAAACACAGTTAATCGCCCATGCGGATAATTTTGAACCGACTACTTTGCCTATCGCGCAAGAAGCGGTAACCGGATTATCTGATATCACTTTCGCTAAATCTTCATTTGATCGCAATAAAATACCGGCATCAGCCGCGGCGCCGATACTGACAGTGCCGCAATTATGGGACAGCAAGCTGGTAAATGGCATTAAAGTGATGGGCACTGAAAGTGACGAAACACCAACGGTTGAATTGCTTATTTATTTGGATGGCGGCCATCGTTTAACGCCCAATAATAAGGCGGGTCTTGCTGAGTTAACCGCATCTATGCTTAATGAGTCGAGTGCGCAACGCAGCAGCGAAGATTTAGCTGGAGCGCTTGATATGCTGGGCTCGTCGATTAGTTTTGGCGCCAGCGATTCACAAAGCTACCTTAAAGTGTCCAGTTTAACGGCAAACCTAGATGCCACGCTTGCTATCGTTAAAGAGCGTTTATTCAGTCCCGGTTTTGTTGCTGCAGACTTTGAACGAGTCAAGCAACAGCAGTTGCAAGGTTTGCAACATCAAATGTCCGATGCTAACTATCTAGCCCGTAGTGGTTTTGCTGCCTTGTTATATGGCAACAATAGTCCATTAGGGATCAGCAGTGATGGTACGATTAAATCAATATCGGCATTAACGCTAGATGACGTAAAGCAATTTTACCAACAGCAATACCGTGCAGGTAATGCTCAGATGGTTGTGGTATCAGACTTAAATCAACAACAAATAATGCCTAAGTTGTCGATATTTAATGAATGGCAAGGTGAGGCGACTCAGTTTGCAGCACTGCCTGCATTACCAACACACCTTAAAAACACCATTTATTTGATTGATAAACCTGGTGCAGCACAGTCGGTGATTAATATCGGCCAAGTGTCGTTACCGTATGATGCAACAGGCGATTACTTTAAAGCTTATTTGATGAACTACCCATTAGGAGATGCGTTTAATAGCCGTATTAATCTTAATCTGCGTGAAGATAAAGGTTACACCTATGGTGCGCGTACTCAGTTTGGTGGCGCAGAAGATACCGGTCAGTTTATGGCGTATGCTAGCGTAAGAAGCGATGTAACAGGGTTAGCATTAGCTGAGTTTGTTAACGAAATTAATGCATACCAAGCGTCGGGTATGACCGACGAAGAAAGTGCCTTTATGCGCAGTTCGATTGCGCAAAGCCAGGCATTAGAATATGAAACCCCGTATCAAAAAGCCGGTTTTCTAAGAATGATCCAACGTTATCAGCTCGATAAAAACTTTACGGCTAAGCAAGACAAAATTGTGAAAAACATTTCGACAGATGAGTTAAATAAACTTGCCAGTAAGTTATTAAATATCAATGATATGGTAATGCTGGTGGTGGGTGATAAAACCACCGTTGTACCTCAATTAAAAGCCCTTGGGTATCAGATTGAAATGATGACACTTGCCGACTAGTTGAACACTTGTTACTACAAGGGTTAACACTAGCCTTGAAATAAGCTAGTGTTAACCTCATATACATGAGATGTATACTTAGCTCAGTCTATTATAAATATAGGTTGAGCTAAATTATGTGCTTTAATCGTAATACCATACGGTGTTGGTTATTTTTGCAAATAAAAGATAATGTTTAAGGCTCTATCAACGGTGACAACTTGTGTTGCCGTTTTTTAATTTAACACCCATAAACACGCTAATTATACTGAGTTACATTTTTTTTCGCGTTTTCAGTAATAATCTCGTTTATTATCAGGTCTAGCTGTTTACTCGCAATGCGAATCCATAAAAGAGAGTAGTAAATTGAAGTCTTTCAATGAAAAAGTCGAACACTTAAGCGACACTCAAGGCCGTGAGGCTTTATTGGGCATGTTACGTGGTATTGAACGTGAAGCATTGCGTATTGATGAAAACGGCCATTTAGCACAAGACGGACACCCAGAAGCGCTCGGTTCTGCTCTGACCCATTCGCGCATTACCACTGATTACAGCGAAGCCTTATTAGAATTTATTACGCCAGTCTGTCACAGTATTGATGATTTGCTCGAGGGGTTAACGCAAACCCACGCTTACAGTGTGCGTAACCTTAACGGCCAAAAATTGTGGCCTGTCAGCATGCCATGTTACGTAGGTGAAGTCAGTGATATTCCTGTCGCACGATATGGCAGCTCCAATAACGGTAAAATGAAAACCTTATATCGTAAAGGGTTAACCCATCGTTATGGTGCATTAATGCAGATCATTTCTGGGGTTCATTTTAACTTTTCGGTGTCGCAAGATTTATGGCAACGTTTGTATGATGACAAGATGACCAACGGTGCCGCTTGTTGCAGTAAAAATATCAGCTTTGAAGACTTTATCTCAGAATCTTATTTTGGACTGATCCGTAACTACCGTCGTTTAGTGTGGGTGTTACCGTATTTATTTGGTTCAACGCCAGCATTATGCAGTTCATTTATAAAAGATCAAGACGTTGATTTCGAATTTAAAAAAACCGGTAAAGGGACCTTATACCTTCCTTATGCAACCTCATTGCGCATGAGTGATCTAGGCTATACCAACAAAGAACAAGACACGCTTAATATTAGCTATAACTCATTGCCTGATTATCTTGAAGGCGTTGGCGCGGCAATTAAAATGCCATCGAAAAAGTTTGAAGAAATTGGTATCAATGTGGACGGTGAATACCGCCAACTCAATAGTAATATTTTGCAAATTGAAAATGAATTTTACGCGCCAATCCGTGCAAAACGTGTCACCCAAAAAGGCGAGAAACCTTCACAAGCTTTAGCACGTGCAGGTGTTGAGTATATTGAAGTACGTGCCTTAGACGTTAATCCATTTAGCCCTGTTGGGATAGATGCAACTCAAGTACGTTTCCTAGACCTATTTTTATTGTACTGCTTATTATCGCCATCTGAAGATACCGATGCCGTCGGCGACGCAGAGATTGCCGCTAACTTGAAAGCCGTCGTATTAGAAGGCCGTAAACCTGGGCTTGAATTACAACGTAACGGTAAGACCATTAGCTTAACGCAATGGATGCACGAGTTATTTGGACAATTAAACACAATCGCGAAGCTACTCGACGGTGATGACAGCCATGCTTACCAAACAGCCTTAAGCACTTGGTCTGAAGCTATCGATGATCCAGATAAAACCTTATCAGGGCGAGTGATCAACGAAGTCGTGGTTAAAGGCACCGACCATAGCGTGTGGGTTAAACAACTGGCAAATGATTATCATGAATTTTTAAGCCATTACCCATTAAGTGATGAAGTCGAGCAAAGCTATGAAAACGAGGCTAAAAAATCTTTGCTTGAGCAGTACAGTTTAGAGGCTCAACCACAAGATAATTTTGCGACTTTCCTCGCTCACTATTTTAATGATCTTGTTCCTGCAGGCACTTTCGAGGCGAAGTAATCATGCAAGCTTATTCATCTTGGCGAGCACTGCTTGTAGCGGTAGCGGCATTAGCTTTACATGGCTGTGCTTCATCGCCAGATGAAATGGTAGAGTGCGGTACTGTGTCGAGTTATTTAGCACCTGATAACAGTGCCAACTTATACCGTGTCGTGGTCACTCACTTAGATGGCGTGGCGGTTATTTCAAGACCCAATTACCTATTATCGCCAGGTGAGCATGCATTTACAGTGGCAGAACTGATTAACTCACCAGAATTAAAAGTGTCATTATCGGCCCGTAAAGTGAAAGTGTTGACTGTTAATGTTGAACTCGATCAGCGTTATCATATAGCAGCTCAATTCAACACCGATAAAATCTATATTGGTCAGAATCAGGACTACTGGCAGCCAATCATTTGGCAAACAGAATCTCATCAATGTGAAATGAAACGATAATACCAACTCCATTCATTATGTGCTCAATCAGAGTCACTCAGTCTTTTCAGTTTGAGGCGCATTGTTGAAATAATGGGTGTTCCTTTATAAAACAATGCAATAAAAAATGTAACGATAATTGCATTGGTTTTTAATTGATGTAAAACTGAGCCCAGAATCAATATCTTAGGTGCTGGTAGAGGTGTTATGAAGTTTTTTTTAGGTGTCGTTAGCGCAATTGTATTACTGTCATTAGCAGGTTGTGCCACCTCGCCTCCGAAAGAGCCTGATAATCTGTGTGCTATTTTTAAAGAACACCGTTCTTGGTATGAAGCCGCAGTAGATACCCGTGAAAAATGGGGCGTTCCAGTACATGTCCCTTTAGCGATGATGTACCAAGAAAGTTCATTCAAACACAATGCCGCACCACCAATGGAATACTTTTTAGGTTTTATCCCCACCGGACGAGCCAGCGATGCTTATGGCTACGCACAAGCTAAAACCATGACGTGGGACGATTACGTTCGCGAAACCGGTAACAATTGGTCTAGCCGCAGTGATTTTGATGATGCGATGGACTTTATGGGCTGGTTTATTTACAAAACCCATAAAATTAATGGTGTGTCTAAGTGGGATGCTAAAAACCAATACTTAAATTATCACGAAGGCTGGGGCGGTTATAAACGTGGCAGCTATAAAGCCAAAAAATGGTTAACGCCTGTAGCCAATAAAGTCGACAAACGTTCAAAACGCTACGCTGCGCAATATCATCAATGTAAAGAAGATTTAGATTCGTCTTGGTTATGGCGAGTATTCTTTGATTAAGCTTAAGTATAAGTCGCTTTGTGCAGCGGCTTACTGACCACTGCGAACACATTTGACGTGGTTAGCGATTTTTAAGCGAAAGCCCTAGCTATTCAATGACAAGAAAGTATTCAGTCACAAGAAAGTATTCAATCACAAAAAATAAATCACAAAAACTCAATAACAAAAAAGGAGCCTAGGCTCCTTTTTTCGTGTGTCTTTAGGTAACGTCCGAATAAACAGATTTGATGACTTGTTTAATTGATTTTACAAACTAATTTAATCAGCCTGTTTAACCCAGCTATTGGGCAAACTCTGCCAAAATCCAATCTAATGGTGCTTGATATTGCTGTGGCATCCACGCTTTTAGTTGGCTAATACTGTCATCTAACATCGTTTTATTATGCACTGACAGGTTCAAGTGACCCACTTTGCGACCAACACGAACGTCTTTGTTGTACCAAAACAGTTCAGCATTTGGCAGGCTTAACCAACGGTCGTCTTTATCAACACCAATTAGGTTAACCATCACACATTGAAAGTTCACTTGTGGTTGATGCAAAGGTAAATTGCATAAGGCACGTAAGTGCAATTCAAACTGGTTAATGTGGCAACCTGCTTGAGTCCAATGGCCAGAATTATGCACCCGTGGCGCTAACTCATTTACCATTAAGTGTTCACCAACACGGAAACATTCCATTGCCATCACACCCACGTATTCAAGGCCATGCATGACCTTGCTTAACATGTCTTCAGCTTCAGCTTGCAAAGGTGCCAAGCGGCTTAATGGCGCGATAGAGGCCATTAAAATACCGTCTTGATGCAGGTTAAGTGCTAGTGGGTAAAATAAGCAGCGGCCATTTTGGGTGCGCACGCCGACTAACGACACTTCTTCATCAAAGTTAATCGCTTGTTCTGCAATGGCTTCGTTGCGCCAATCGGCAGGGATGGTTGTTGCTTCAGCCTGTTTAAGCCAGTGTTGACCTTTACCGTCATAACCACCGGTGCGACGTTTTAACAATACCCGTTCACCATAAGCCTTATGTAACGCTTCAGTGCTGGTATTGTCATCAACTAATTGCCATGGTGATGTGGCGACCGCTAATTCATCGAGTAGACTTTTTTGGCTAAAACGATCCGCTAAACGGCCAAACACAGGACCATTAATAAAATGTGGGTGTTGGCTGAGTTGTAAACTTAACTGCGACTCAGGCCATTGTTCACGTTCAGCGGTAATGATGTCGTCAGCTTCTAGCGGTAATTGTGCATCTGATGGCGTCATAATATCGACTGGGCGCACATTAATGCCTAACGGCTGACCAGCATGACTGAGCATGGCACCTAATTGACCGTCACCCAATACCCAAAGATTTTTTGGCAACGTCATTAGTCTTCTCTCGGATCGGGATTATCAAGGATCGAGCGAGTTTGCTCATCACGAAATGCTTCTAAACGCTCAGCCAAAGCGGCATCGCTAATCGCCAAAATTTGGCTGGCTAATAAACCTGCGTTAAACGCGCCGGCAGTACCAATGGCTAAGGTGCCAACAGCAATCCCTTTAGGCATTTGTACAATAGACAATAGACTGTCCATACCAGATAGCGCCTTGCTTTGTACTGGGACACCCAACACTGGTAAACGCGTTTTAGAGGCGATCATGCCTGGTAAATGGGCTGCTCCGCCTGCGCCACCAATAATGACTTTATAGCCTTTATCTGCAGCAGAACTTGCAAATTCCATTAGCTTGTCTGGTGTTCTGTGAGCTGAAACAACTTCAACATGATAAGGCACTTGTAACTTATCCATAATTTCAGCGGCGGCTTCCATTGTAGGCCAATCACTTTTCGAACCCATTACAACAGCAACTAGGGCTTGCATGTTAACTCCTTAACGTACTTATTCTATTAGTATATTTAGTTAATTTGCTCACTAGAGTACAGCGGCGGTTAACGTCAATATTAAGGCGATAAAAAAGGTGCTAGATAATAGCATAAGCCATGCTCTGTTGGCTTCATTTCAGTGTTTCTTGAGGCTAACACTCAGTTTCTAAATACGAAAACTACTTAAACACATTTTATATCAATAACCCTTTTGCTCATCGCGCTCGTTATTAGCTGTATGCAAAGTCACTTTGTTGACGTGACCAAAATGAAGAATCAGTCGATAGATGAGGAAAATAACCATGAACAATACCCATAAGCAACTCACTCGCAGTGTATTAGCCATCGTGATTAGTGCGATTATTATCGGTGGTTGTGCGCAAGAATCCAAAGACAGTGCGAAACAAAGTCAGCCACAATCTATCTCTACAATTCAGTCCACTTCTAAAACTCAATCCACTAGTGAAACTCATTCAACTCGACAACAAAATCCCGAGTTGCATGAGGTAGCAGGTTTAGTGATGGCATCTGAGCCACAAGCTGATTTATACCAAGGCTCAAAGGAGGTGCATCTCAGCGCTAAAGTCATGGCATCGTCAATGGCGCAGCGTATTGTGAGTCCTCAGCATGTCAGCGCAAGCGATCGCAGCTTGTTATTAGCACCTAATGTTAATGACAAATTTGAGTCGCTAGTACAAAACGGCAATATGGTAGCAGGCGAAACACCGGTATCGACGTTTTCAATTGATGTTGATACTGGCAGTTACAGCACTACGCGCAGATTAATCAGTCAAGGCCAACTGCCGGCAAAGAATAGCGTTAGGGTAGAGGAGTTAGTGAACTACTTTAGTTATGACTACCCAGCACCGACAACCACTGAGCAGCCATTTAGGGTTAATACTGAATTAGCACCATCACCGTATAATGCTGATACTCAGTTATTACGCATTGGTATTAAAGGCTTTGATGTTGCGCCTGATAAGCTTGGTGCGAGTAATTTGGTGTTACTGCTTGATGTGTCAGGCTCTATGTCATCTGCTGATAAATTGCCATTATTGAAACAAGCCATGCTGATGTTGAGTCAGCAGTTATCGGCGCAAGATAAAGTATCGATTGTGGTGTACGCCGGTGCCAGCGGTGTAGTGCTTGACGGTGTCGCAGGTAATGACTTTACTGCCATTAAAACAGCCCTAAGTCAGTTAAATGCGCAAGGTGGCACTAACGGCAGCCAAGGTATTCAGTTAGCGTATCAATTAGCGCAAAAACACTTTATCGAAAACGGCAGTAACCGAGTCATATTAGCTACCGACGGTGACTTTAACTTGGGAATAACAGATCATCAGCAATTGGTCGATTTCGTTGCCAGTCAAAGCAAAAAGGGTATTGGCTTATCAACGCTTGGTTTTGGTCTAGGTTCGGGTACTGCAAGTTACAACGACCATTTGTTGGAGCAATTATCGAATAAAGCTAACGGTCAATATGCCTTTATCGACACCTTAAATGAAGCACGAAAAGTGCTAGTTGATCAACTCAGTGCCACACTGTTAACTATTGCCCACGATGTTAAAGTGCAAATTGAATTTAACCCCGCAGTGGTGTCTGAGTATCGATTGATTGGTTACGAAAATCGCTTGTTAAATCGTAGTGACTTTAATAACGACGCCGTTGATGCAGGCGAGATTGGTGCGGGTCATACTGTGACTGCACTGTACGAAATCCGTTATAACGACAGCCATAATCGCCTAGTTGATCCGCTGCGTTATACCGCCACGGAATCAACGCAAATAGATGATGCTAAAGTTCATCAACACACTGTAAATGAAGTGGCTTATTTAAAGCTGCGTTATAAAGCGATTGGCGAACAAACCAGTCAATTAATCGCCTATCCTATTAGTCGTGAGCAGCAGCTGACTCATTTGCATCAAGCCAGCGATGACTTTAGGTTTGCCGCGGCAGTCGCTGGATTTGGTCAGCTGCTTAACCAGAATAATTATGTCCACGATACTGATTATGCTAAGTTAATTACACTTGCTGAGTCTGCAATGGGTCATGACCGATTTGGCTATCGTCATGAGTTTGTGCAAATGTTAAAAACTGCAAGTGTACTTGATAAGCAGGTTTTGATGACTGAACCTGATACTCGTTGGGTTAGCCAATAAATGCGTCACAAAAAGGATAAAATGGTGCAAACATCAATATACCCTAAGGATGAGTCGTTAATTCCCCAAGTGGGAAGTGACGAGCAACTGATGCTCGACTACCAAGCGGGCGACGTCCGCGCGTTCGAGGCCTTATACCTTAAACACAAAGGCCCTTTATATCGTTATTTTGTGCGTCAATTACATGACCAGCAGCTCGCCGAAGATTTGTATCAAGACACCTGGGGTAAGGTGATTAATGCGGCGAGGCAATATCAAGTCACCGCCAAATTCACCACTTGGTTATATAAAATTGCCCATAACTTATTGATTGACCATGTGCGAGCCGTTAAGCCTCTCGATAAAGTGACCCCGCTTGGCGAAGATCAAACCATGGACTGCTTACAAGCCGACGATCAAGCTTCGCCCGAGCCACAAGTTGAGCAACAGCAACAAGCCGATATGATGAAAAGCTGCATTGCCAAGTTGCCGCCAGTGCAAAAAGAAGCTTTTTTGCTCAACATTGAAATGGGCATGACCGCCGCCATGATAAGCGACATTGCTAATGTGACTTTAGAAGCAACTAAAAGTCGTATTCGTTATGCATATCATAGTATTAAGCAATGTGTTGCTAATCAAAGGCAGGAGACAACATTATGAGTCAGCAACAAGATCATGATGCAGAGTTCACTGCATTACAAACTGAAATCAAAGATGCTTATCATCAACAACCATTAGAGCAACCTTCTGCAGAACTTGATGAAGCCATATTAACCAAGGCGCGTTCGGAGGCTAATGTATCTAAAGGCAGTTCAGCTAAAAAATCAATCTGGCAACGCAATGCATGGGTGTACTCAAGTGCTGCCTCAGTGTTGCTGGTGGCGGGATTATTTATATTAAATCCAAGTTTGCAAAAAAACCTTGGTACTGACTCGGAGCAAAGCGTACCTGCTCAGCAGCCACCATTTAAGCAGGCCAAATCGACATCGGATGTACCTAAACTAACTGAATCACCAGTTGAAGATGCCGCAGCAGCAGAATCCGTTGCAGTGCAGGGATTGTCGATGAAATCGGCACCTGTAAATAATCAGTCAAGAAATCGCGATGTAGTCAGTGAAGCATCTGATAACAATCGGTCTGATAGCAATGGATCTATTGAATCTCAAATGGCAGATACATCGTCCGCGGTAATGAGTGCCGCGCCAGCACCTGCCAAAGTAAATACAGAAGCACAAAAGAAAGCATTAGAGCTGCAATCACGCAGTAATGCCAAGGAGGTACAGCAAGTGAAACAGTCATTTAATGGTTCGTTAAAAGGGGACATTGAGTTAGATACTGCTGATGTTGCCTTGGCTCGTTTAAAAGTATTAATGGTCGACAATAAACTGATTCAAGCTGAGCGTTATATGATCACCATAGATCAACGCTTTCCTGAGTTATCAGATCCGTCGCATCCACTTTATGAGCAATACCATAAAATTGTACTGCAACTGACTTCGCAGTAAGCAAAATACCAGAATACTAAGACGGTAAAATACCCACGGCTAAGCAATTATTGCTTAGCCGTTTTTTGTTCCCTGTAGAGGTTCGTTACATTTTTGTACTGCAACAATTGGCATAACTCTGATAACGTGAATCAATCAATAAAAATAGCCTACTCGATAACGCGTTATCTCTAATTATCGACTTTATAAGGAAGCTCCTCACCATGAAACTTCGTCGCTCCGTTGCGCATTGTATGTTGGCACTAGGCACTTTAGCGTGTTCATCATTGATATTCGCCAACGCCTCTAATCAAGGCTATTACCGCGCTCCTGCATTACACGATCAAACCTTAGTGTTTACTGCCGAAGGCGATCTTTGGACCACTGAACTCAGTCAAAACAATAACCAAACTAAAGCCAGCCGCTTAACCAGTTTAGCTGCTGAAGAGTTGGACGCAACCATTTCTAAAGACGGTAAATGGGTGGCATATACTGCCAATTATGAAGGCGCTACCGAAGTGTATGTTATGCCGATTCAAGGCGGCGTAGCTAAACGGGTGAGCTTTGAAAACAGCCGAGTACGTCTGCAAGGTTGGACGGCATCTGGCGAAGTATTGTATTCAACCGACAACGCCTTTGGTCCGGCTAACTTTTGGGTGCTTAAAACCGTTGACCCACAATCCTTAACCATTACCGATTTACCGTTAGCTGACGCAGTCGAAGGCACCATTGATGATAAAGGTGAATATGTTTATTTTACCCAATTTGGTCTGCAAGTTAGCGGCGACAATGTCAAAGTGTATCGCGGCGGCGCTAAAGGCGAAATTTGGCGTTATAAGTTAGGCAGTAAACAAGAAGCACAACAGTTAACCAACGCCCACGAAGGCTCGGTTAAACAGCCAATGCTATGGAACCAACGTGTTTACTTTGTCAGTGACCAATCAGGCAATGACAACATTTGGTCAATGACCCTAGATGGCAAAGACATTAAGCAACACACTCAATATTCCGACTGGCAAGTGCGTGACGCCCAGCTTAATAATGGCCGTATTGTGTTTCAGCAGGGCGCCGACATTAAGTTACTTAATCTAGCCGATCTTGCGGAATCAACAGTAGCCATAGAGCTTACCAGCGACTTTACTCATCGCCGCGAGCAGTGGGTTAACGACCCAATGGATTACGCCACCTCGACAGTATTTTCTCATCAAGGCGATAACGTCGTCATAACGGCCCGTAGCCATGTAGCTATTGCCAGCAAAGACGGTCGTCGTTTAGTGCAAATAGATTCACCCGCCGATAGTCGTGTACGTGATGCACTATTAAGTGATGACGGCAAATGGGTTTATGGCATTAGCGATGCGTCTGGCGAACAAGAAATTTGGCAATATCCTGCCGACGGTTCTGCCGGTGCTAAGCAACTTACTAAAGATGGCAGCACTTTACGCACCAGTTTATCGTTATCACCAAATGGCCGTTATTTAGTGCATGACGATTACATGGGTAATGTGTGGTTACTTGATTTAAGCCGCAACAATAACCAAAAAATCATTAAAAATGGCGAAGGTTTAGGCCCTTACCAAGACATAAAATGGTCTGGCGACAGTCAATTTATTGCGCTAACCAAGGCTGAGATTGGCAAACAACGTCCGCAAATTGTGTTGTATTCCATTAACGAGTCAAAATCACAAACCTTGACTACAGACAAATACGAGTCTTTTTCGCCTAGTTTTAGCCACGACGGTAAATGGTTGTATTTCTTGTCTAACCGCGAATTTAAAGCCAACCCTGGTTCGCCTTGGGGCGACCGTAACATGGGGCCGATATTTGATAAACGCACTCAAGTGTTTGCCTTAGCATTAGATGCTAAAGCATCATTTCCGTTTGCCAAACCAACCGAGCTTACCGTTAACAAAGACGCTAAAAAAGCTGACAGTAAAGACCAAGACACCCCAGCAAAAGTCAAAGTAGAGTGGGACGGATTAAACCAACGCTTATGGCAAGTGCCAGTTGATGCAGGTAACTACAATAGCTTAACCGCAACCAAAGATAAGCTGTATTTATTAGATGGCAGCCAAGATAAAAGCGAGCTAAAACTGATTAAGTTTGACCCGCTCAATATTAAAGTCGACACCTTTGGTGAAGATGTCGGCCAATATTCGTTATCAAAAGATGGCAGTAAAATCATGCTGCGCAAACAGTCTGATCCTAAAAGCCTTATGATTGTCGATGCCGGTGACAAACTGCCCAGCGATGTATCGCGCGCCAAAGTCAGCACCGACCAATGGCAATTAAGTATTTCTCCGCAGCAAGAATGGCAACAAATTTTTGAAGATGCGTGGTTAATGCATCGCGATTCGTTTTTTGATCCAAAAATGCGCGGCGTAGATTGGCAAGCAGCTAAAGCTAAATATCAACCTTTGGTAGACAGACTGACCGATCGTAATGAGCTGAATGATATTTTCACCCAAATGATGGGTGAACTGAACTCATTACATTCACAAGTACGAGGTGGCGATATTGCCCAAGATGCCGATGCAGCCAAAGCCGCTGCATTAGGGGCAAGGCTGACACAAACCGATAGAGGTGTGGTGATAAGCCATATTTATCAAACCGACCCTGAGTTGCCGTTGTCGGCATCCCCATTGGCACGCATTGAGGTTGATGCGAAAGAAGGTGATGTGATTGCGAGTATCAATGGTAAGAAAATCACTAACATTGCCGATGTGACTCAACTACTGCGAAACCAAGGCAACAAGCAGGTGTTGCTCGGTTTAGTCCGTGGTAAAACAGTCATCAATACCATAGTCACTCCCCATGATATTGGTACCGATGCCA
Source organism: Shewanella sp. Arc9-LZ (assembly GCF_010092445.1). Lineage (NCBI taxonomy): Bacteria > Pseudomonadati > Pseudomonadota > Gammaproteobacteria > Alteromonadales > Shewanellaceae > Shewanella > Shewanella sp. Arc9-LZ. The sequence continues at coordinate 1,349,901 of NZ_CP048031.1, forward strand.
AGCTACGTTACCTTGATTGGGTTGAGCATAACGGCGACAAAGTGGCCAAAGCCTCTAAAGGGAATATTGGTTATTTACACTTGTATGCCATGGGCAGCGGTGATGTCGAAAGCTTTGCTCGCGAGTTTTATACCAATTACGACAAAGATGGCTTAATCATCGATGTTCGTCGCAATCGTGGTGGCAATATCGACAGTTGGATTATCGAAAAACTGTTACGCCGTGCATGGGCATTTTGGCAGCCAACTCATGGCAGCACCAACGCAAACATGCAGCAAACCTTTAGAGGCCATTTAGTGATATTAGCCGATCAAATGACCTACTCAGATGGTGAGACTTTTTCTGCCGGAATTAGAGCGCTAAACATTGCGCCTATTATCGGTAAGCAAACTGCGGGCGCTGGAGTGTGGTTATCGGGTCGCAATTCGGTGACCGATAAAGGCATGGCACGAGTGGCAGAATACCCACAATATGCCATCGATGGGCGTTGGGTTGTTGAAGGTCACGGGGTTGAGCCAGACATTGAAGTCGATAACTTACCTTATGCCACTTTTAGCGGTAAAGATGCACAACTTGATGCTGCTATCAGTTATTTGAAAGATGAACTAGTACAACAACCTATTGCGCCATTACAAGGCTTGCCAATGCCAAAAATAGGTAAAGCAGCTGACATAAAAGCCAAATAACTTTAAATTGGCTTCAGTAAACCAATAAAAAATAACCCTCTCAGCGTCATGTTGAGAGGGTTATTATTAAAACTTAAAAATTTTAATACTTTAAAACAGTAAAACAGTAAAACAGTAAAACAGCTTAGTGCTTTATTTCAACTTCGCATGCTAACGAGTTAGCAATAAAGCAATTTGCATGGGCTTTTTCATGTATCTTCGCTAACGTTTCTGCGTCAACTTCAATCCCTTCTGCAAACGTCACTTTAGGCACTAATGTCATTTTAACCACGGCGACTTTACCTGCTTCATTTTTACCTAAATCAGCAGTAGCATTATCAACATAATTGGCAACAGGCAGTCGCTTTAAATGGGCAATCGCTAAAAAGGTCAACATGTGGCAAGAAGACAAAGCAGCCAGTAAGCTTTCTTCTGGATTCACTTTATCGGCATTGCCTTTGTATTCAGGGGCTGATGACGCTTGAATCGTTTGCCCTGTACCAAACTTAACCTCATGGTCGCGATTAAACTCACCTTCCTCACTTGGTGAGGACTGCCAATTTACCGTTAATTTAAAGCCCATTTTGTACTCCCCAAACCACATGAAAGTGGTGTTTATAACAACTTAATTTAGCGTGTATTACCCTGAAAAGCGGTCACTCACCAAACGGTAACACATCTCTATTGATTCAACACTAGGCGTACCTTAATGTCCATTAATTTGAGCTAAATAGTCAAACCGAAACGACCACTACATGTGGCGAAATCGATACAAACAAAATTGATAAAGCCTTTTCCATTGAAGCGATTTAAATACCATTTAAATCAGCTTTTTAGATGGATTTATTGCTATTTAACTATCTGTTTTAAAACAACGAAAGACTATCTATTGGTAATCAATGCATATGCGCTGTGTTATGCCATCTACCACGTCGATATTGCGTTAGCTACCGATGATAATGAATTTAAAATAGCGACAGCAGATTGGTCGACAATTGACTTTGGCGCAATAGTTGGTGATGACGCTGTGACTGAAGGGGTGTTGAAAACCTTAGTGGAAAAAGGCGCCAACATGCTTTAATGCCACAAGCGCCGGTACCTATTGCTATACGGTGACAGGTTCAAGCACTGAATCGCCAACCTTATTAGTTACCAAGTTGAACTAGGCTTAAGTGATTGCCTCGTAAAAAACAAAACCCAGCTAAAGCTGGGTTTTGTTTGTTTAATGAAAACGGCTTAAGCTTCTTCTGTAGTCAGTTTGGTAATCAACTCAGCAATAGTGTCGGGATCTTGTGCGCCAGAGACTAAATATTGTTGATTAAACACAATGGCAGGTACGGCTTGAATTCCGCGGCTGATCCACAGTTGCTCTTCCTCTTTTACAGCAGCTTCAAAGCGTTTGTCGGTGAGCACAGCACGAGCCTCATCAGCATTTAACCCTACCTTTGTTGCAGCTTCAATGAGTACTTCAATGTCATCTGGGTTTTTCTGCTCAGTAAAATAGCTGCTAAACAGCGCCAATTTCAAGTCAGTTTGCTTACCAGACTCGGCAGCCCAATACAGTAGCTGGTGGGCCAGTAACGTGTTGTAAATACGTGATGAGTCGGAAAAGTTAAACTCAAAGCCTAAATCGGCACCCATTTGGGTTAACCGTTGACGATTTTGAGCACTTTGCTCAGGTGTTGAACCGTATTTTTCAGCAATGTGCTCGCCTAAATGTTGCCCTTCAGGCCCCATTGCTGGATTTAACTCAAACGGATGCCACTGCAATGTAACTTCTAAATCATCAAATTTGCTCAATGCTTGTTCAAGTCGGCGATAACCGACAATGCACCACGGACACATTACGTCGGAAATAATGTCAATTTGGAGCTGATTAGTCGTCATAAATGTTCCTGTTAATGATTAATTCGACTTAATTTAGCTAAGTCTACAAAAATAAAATGAGTATAGTTGCTTATAAATTAACTGTTTTTAGCGGTTAATTGATTGGTTTACCATCACTTGTGTAAACAACACAAAAGTTGCAACCTTTGGGACTAAATTGTGTCTATACTTAATCAGTAATCTGATGTTTAATCAATGTAAGGGTTAGGTCAATTAGATATACCCCATGCACGTTTATCAATGTTGTCGCTGTTAAAGTATACAAGTAGATATAAAACACATTATAGGCTTGAGTACTTGTGATACAAAGCACACGTTCCATGTCTAAATATGTCAGCCTGCATTTGTACAACAACACTATTTATGTCAGCATGCAATTGTAATACGCAATACATTTGGCAAGTAAATTCTTTTAAGGATAATCTATGAAAATAAATCTTTCTGGTCACCATGTTGATGTTACTGATACTGTCAAACAACACGTAGATGAAAAATTCGCTAAAATAGCTAGCCATTTCCCGACGCTTATCTCGCTAGATATCATCATAGCTAAAGAGCATGGTGAATATGATGTTGAAATTAGAACTAACTATGAAGGAACTCGCATTGCTGCCAAAGGTACTGACTTAGTCATGTATCCCGCTATCACGAGCGCCGCTAAAAAATTAGATGCGGCACTAAAGCATCGTAAAGGCCAATTAAAAGCAGATTTACATGAAAAACCAGATGTAACTGCACCTGAAATCGCTTACGAAAAAGTTCAAGAAATGGACTTACGTTAACCCTAGTCGTTTATTCAACGATATCCAAAACGCAGCCTAGGCTGCGTTTTTTGTTAAAGCATCATAAAAACTAACCTTGTCCAGTCATAACAACCTAGCAACTAAAGCTAACTTCAACTTGCTAGAACGCTGCATTGCTAAAAAGCTAAGCGCAGTAAAGTATCAATACATTCGTTGCAGCTTGTTAAGTTTGTAAAGCATCTGCGCTATCGCTTTTATAGAATCTAGCCGCGAAGCGTTCTAGCATTTAGCATTTATTGTTGGATATAAAACAGTACAACATTTATGTGATGGAAAACACTCCAATCGGCTCATAGGTCGATAGAGCCTGCTTACTGAGGATATACTTGGTTTCTGCCATTCTTTTTCGCTTGATACAAATATCTGTCGGCATTGTTGATAAGCTCATCAATAGTTTGGTTATCGGTTAACTGTGAAATACCCATACTGATGGTTAGGCTAATCTCTTGCTTATGAAAAAGCACCTTATGATGTTGTACATTAGTACGAATTTTTTCAGCAATGATAAAAGCTTGTTCCGCCGAGGTTTGCGGCAGAATAAACAGAAACTCTTCGCCACCCCAGCGTGCAACGCAATCTTGTTGCCTCACACTTTGTTTAAACACTTGCGCTAGCTCGGTAAGCACGATATCTCCGCAATTATGACCGTATTTGTCATTGACCATTTTAAAATGATCAAGATCGCACAGCAAAACGGATAATGATTCGTTGTTTCTTGATACTCTTGATTTTTCCTGCTGTAAAATAGTTAACGCATTACGTCGGTTAGCCAGTGTCGTTAATGGATCTGATAACGCGAGTTGTTGATATTTTTTACTGAGCTTCAGCGCACTATTGTAGGATAACATTCTTGAGTATTCATATAACGCAGAGAGAAAGGTGGTGGTTAAAAATGACAATAGTAACCGGACTTTAAACTCAGTTGAATAGGTTGCATATTGAGGCATCTCTATCGGTGAAAACATAATAATAGCGACAACACTTATGAAAAATAGCAGGTTAATCAGACCATAACTTAACCCCAGTACATAAACGGAAACTGGCGCCACAATAAATATCCACAGTGGACCGGTTTGTTCCACCCCGCCAGTAAAGACCAAATAGAACATCAGTAAATATAACGAGTAAATGATAATAAAAGAGCTCAGGTTAAGCTTGTTGTATTTTTTTAGCGCCACGTAAGCCAAACAATAAATAATGCTGGAGACAAATAGAGTGATGGTTAATACATAATTACTGTTAAATAAGCTTATTACTCCCATCACAAAAGTCATCAACATTCCGACCAATGAAAACAGGGATATAACGTGAGTTTGCTGAAGTTCTCCGTTACTTTTACTTTCATTTTTAATGAATGTTAGCAATGGGTCATCCTTTAAATGTTTGGTGCCGATATGACATTTGAATTGATTTTAGCGATGTTAGCTATTCAAAAATAACATGTATAAAGAGTATTATTTAGAGTGACATGAAATGAGCTATTATCCAATGATCTTTTTTGATCATGCTTAAAGTAATCAAAGCGGTAACATCGGTAAGGGTGATAACCCCTAATGCATTGCTAATAAAGTGTTCGGTGCATTATTAGGCAGATAACAACGATGAAAAGCGCATGCTTCACTTATACGTCGATCACTAAAAAGTTATAGCAACATAAAGCTATAGCAACATAAAGCGGGAAGGGGATTGTTTTAGACTGTTGAACTTTTAGCGTTTCAGCATTATCGTTTTTATAGAATTTATCAGCGAAGCGTCTTGGCATTTTAACATTGAGGCGTTTAGGTTGTGGATCTTGAGAGTGAAAAAAAGACGTGACGGCTTTAATAGAAACAAGCTGAAAAGTGTTCTAGTACGTAGGCTTAGAACACTTTAACAGCCTAAGTTTGAGTTATTCGTCGTCGTTAATATCTGCATTGTGGTAAACGTTCTGAACGTCATCACAATCATCAAGAGCGGCTAAGAACTTTTCAAAACTTTCAATATCTTCACCAGTAAGTTCAGTCATGGTTTGAGGCACAAATGCTAAATTCTCTACCTTAAAATCAATCTCTGGAAAGGCTTCAGTTAACACAGTGCGCGCATTGTTAAACTCTGATACGGGTGCAAATACACTGATGATGCCATCTTCTAGCTCTACATCGGCAACGTCGACATCAGCCATCATAAGCAATTCAAGAATAGCTTCATCGTCTTCGCCTTCAAACACAAAAACGGCTTGATGTTCGAACATATGGCCAACAGTACCAGGGCTACCTAACTTGGCATCATTTTTAACAAATGCTTGGCGAACCTGAGTAAAGGTACGGTTACCGTTGTCTGTTAAGCAGTCAACAATCACCATGCAGCCGCCAGGACCAAAACCTTCATAGCGGGCGGTATCATAATCTTCACCACCACCACCACGAGCTTTTTCAATGGCACGTTCAATAACGTGTGCCGGAACTTGATCTTTCTTCGCGCGGGCAATCAAGCTACGTAGTGCTAGGTTGCCGTCTGGGTCGACGCCACCTTTAGCGCAAATATAAATCTCTTTACCGTAACGTGAGTAAATTCGTGTCTTTTGGCCAGCGGTTTTCGCCATGGACTCTTTTTTATTTTGATATGCTCTGCCCATCTTAATCTCGTTTTATTAAATGTTTAAGGCTAAAAATTGTCATCGATTCTAGCAGGAATAAGTTGTGCTGTTTAGGTGCTGGTTCTAAATTTTGCATAAATAATCTTTTAGCAAAATAATAAAAGGTTATCAAACAGTCCTTTGCCCTAGTCACTAGTTGGATTCACTTACCATAGACCTGCCTTTGCCAAGTAAATTTGCACTGTTTGTAAGACAACAAAAACGATGTCGATGATCTACTTGAAATCATCTGACTTTTTGAACGGGCCTATTTATCATCCCGAGATGAGGTTTAGTCGGTTTGTTTACATTGTAAATACGGTAAAATAAAGCGCTAGTGCTTCGCACTTACAGGACATAAGTATTCATATTTACACATCAGATGTGTTAAGTTTATGTATCATGAAGCTTCAATCGATAATACAATTTAGTAGAGTATTAGCGTATAAAGCCTAAATATAAAAATAAGAAAAAGGATTTCAATATTGGGTTAACTCAATATTGAAAGTCCATAGTTTGATCCATTTTATCCTGAGATGAATTGATGAGTTAGATGATCAATATCATTTCTACACTTAATTAGTATGCTAGAAATGAGAGTCCAAATATGAAATCTGAATCTGCTGAAGGTCAAACGTCAAATGCGACGGTGACTATTTTGTATTACGAAGCCCCTGTGGGTTTAGAAATGCATAATGCTGTGATGACCGATCTGCAAATCAGCCAAACTGGGCGTGTAATGATCCCTGAATCATTTCGTCGAGGTAAATCTATTATTGCGGTATTAGAAGGCGAGTGCAAAATACTTAACTCACTGGGTGAGCGAGTGTATTCGCAACGAGTTATGAGCAAAATAGACAATTAAATGAACCTTATGTAAAAAAAAGACACGTAAAGTGTCTTTTTTTTTGTAATTTTTGTATGTGTTGCCTTTCACGCATGAGCTAACGGCAAGAGTTAGGCATGCTAGTTTAGCGACTCGCAGCGTAATAAGTCGGCCAACAGTTTATCTGCTAAAGGCTGTAATACTTGCTCATGAGGCTGGGTGTGAGCTACCGTTCGTAAACCGTAAATTCCCATCACTAAATACTGTGCTAAAAATTGGCTGTCACAGTCTTGAGCTATTAGCTTCTGCGCTTTTGCTGTATCGAACACCATTACTAATGACTGCTGCCATAGCTGCAAAAACTGACAAGTCATTTGTTTAATTTGCTCATCTTGCTCGCCCATCTCACTGAGTGACTTGGTCAGTAAACACGCCTGAGTAGCATCACAACTTAAGCATTCTTGTACAATTAAGGCTAAATAAGCCCCTAAGTTGTCTACTGCTGAACGGTCATTAGCAAACAATTGCTGAAACTGTTCATTGCGATCTTGTTGGTACTGCTCAATAGCCGCAATATACAAGCCTTTTTTATTGTCAAAAGCGCAATAAATTGACCCCGGATGTAGCCCCGTTGCTTTAGTGAGATCTTGCATGCTGGTTTTAGCGTATCCATTCACTAAAAAGGTGCTCATGGCAGCACGTAAAACCGTTTCTCTATTAAATTCAGCGTGTCTCATATCTGGTCACTTCTGGTCAACATCAAAGCGTGATAACTCATAACGCTCGAGTCTAACTAAATTTGATCGATTATTCAAAAAATACTTGAATGTGTATTCAATTAAGATTAATCTTGAATGTATATTCAAGAAAGGAGATCGTCACATGACGGCAAGTTTATTTACACCATACAAACTCAATGACACCCTAACATTATCAAACAAGATTTTAATGGCACCATTAACGCGTTGTATGGCGGATGATGATCTTGTTCCTACTCAAGCTATTGCAGACTATTATGCTCGCCGTGCTGAAGCAGGCTTAATAATCAGTGAAGCGACAATTATCCGTCCAGATGCGCAAGGCTACCCAAATACCCCTGGTTTATTTACTCCAGCTCAAATCGACGGCTGGCGCGTAGTGACCGATGCAGTGCACAAAAATGATGGCAAAATTTTTTCTCAGCTTTGGCACACTGGCCGTGTAGCACACTCACACTTTTTTGATGGTGGCGACGTGTTATCTGCTTCTGCTCAAGCTGTAGAAGGTACTGTGCCTAGAATGCGCGAATTAGTTTACCAAACGCCAAAGGCTGCCACGTTAGATGATATCAAGCAGTTAGTGATTGACTATGCTCAAGCCGCTGCAAATGCGATTGATGCTGGTTTTGATGGCGTCGAAATTCATGCTGCAAATGGTTATTTGATTGACCAATTCTTACATCATGACAGTAACCGTCGTGAAGACGAATACGGCCAAACTCCTGAAAATATGTCACGCTTTGCCTTAGAAGTGGTTGACGCTATTGTGGCTAGAATTGGCGCAGATCGCACCGCTATTCGAGTATCTCCTGGTGCCTATTTTAATATGGCAGCCGATCCTCGCGACCGTGGCGTGTTTGACTATTTATTACCTGAGTTGGCTAAACGCAATTTAGCATTTTTACATGGCGGTATTTTTGACGACTCAATGCAGTTTGATTACTTAGGTGGCAGCATATCGACCTACCTACGCAGTGTTTACACTGGCACGTTAGTGGGTGTGGGTAGCTATACCGCCGAAACGGGCAGTGCAGCCATTAGCGACAATAAGTTTGATTTGTTGGCGATTGGCCGTCCATTTATTGCTAATCCAGATTATGTGGCAAAAGTGCGTGATGGCGGCGAATTAGTGGCATACGCCGACACCATGTTAACGGAATTGATTTAACCTAGTTTGTTGTTTTACGTTACTGATTTCAGCAGAGGTTAGTAAAACGTAGTTTGTAGGAATCCATTTCTAAGCAGTATTTTCTATGCTAGAAATGGCGCTAAAACTATCAACCCCAATTTGTATTTTTTAGCATCCGTCTTGGCCACAGCTTTTGCTGTGGTCTTTTTTTTGGCAGAAATTTGTCTCAGTGAGTGCACTCTATTACTATGTCGACAATTTTCGGCAAAGAGAAACATGATGCAAACACTGCAACAATTAAATGATGGTTTGTTACTGGGTTATCAACGGGTCAGTATCGCAGAACAACTCACGGAATTTCCTGTAAAACTGTTTGAGTTAGCCGATACCCTAGAAGTGCTCGATCTTGGCAATAACCAATTATCGTCATTGCCCGATAACTTTGCTGACTTGCATCAACTTAAAATCTTGTTTGTGTCGAATAACCTATTTGATCATCTGCCAGCAGTATTAGGCCAGTGTCCAAAGCTCGAAATGATAGGTTTTAAAGCTAATCAAATTCGCACCGTACCCGAAGCATCCATTCCAAAGCAAACTCGTTGGTTAATATTAACCGATAACCACATTGAGCAGTTGCCAGACAGTTTAGGCCAATGTCATCGTCTGGAAAAACTCGCGTTAGCGGGTAACCGATTAACCGCACTGCCTAATAGCATGGCTAATTGTCATCAATTGGCTCTTATCCGTTTATCGGCTAACCAGCTTACCGCCTTACCACATTGGTTATTTGAGCTACCTAACTTAGCCTGGTTGGCTTTTGCAGGTAACGCGTTTAGTCATGTAGAACATTGCGATAATACTCGCGTACCTATCGTGCCATTAACCCAGTTTACCTTAGGTCAGTTACTCGGGCAGGGTGCATCAGGATTGATTTATCAAGCGACTCACCATACAGAAAACTCAGTTGAGGCAAACTTTAGCTGCGACGCTGATGTCGCAATTAAGTTGTTTAAGGGCATGGTGACCAGTGATGGTTATCCAGCAGATGAGCTTGATTGTTGCTTAACCGCTGGCGAGCACCCTAATCTGATTAATGTGGTGGCACAAATTAATAAACCAGAACAACTGGGTTTAGTGATGCAACTTATTCCACCAAGCTACGGTAATTTAGGTTTACCGCCGTCGTTGCAAACCTGTAGCCGTGACACTTTTGAAGCACAAACGGTATTTACCTGGGCGCGCATTACTCATATTGCCAGCCAAATGGCTGATATTTTGGCTCATTTACACCAAAATGGGATTAGCCATGGTGATATTTATGCCCACAACATCATGATAAATACCCACGATAACGTGTTGTTTGGTGACTTTGGTGCCGCCTCAAATTTAAAGCAGTTTACCCCACAGCATTTGCAATTAATGCAAGCGATTGAGGTTAGGGCGTTTGGTTATTTGGTCGATGACATGCTAAACCTCATCGATAACCCAAACACACCACAAGCGGCAATGTTGCGCCAGTTAGTGCAAGATTGCTTGCAGCATAGTTCATCAACAAGACCGAGTTTTAAAGCGCTGTTACCACGTTTAGCGAGCATTGCTTAACAGATAAACACACTCGGGCTAAGGCATCATTAGGTTTAACCAGCCTAGTTGTTTAGCTCGAGTGAATAGCTCTATTTAATGACCTGAGTGAATAGTTCGAGTGAAAGGCTAGCAATAATAGTACGGCGAATAAAAAATCCAGAATATGGTCTTTAGCCACACACTGGATTATAATCAAATTATCATGTTGTAATGAAAGGCTAGCCACTGTGGAAAATAAAACTGCACGTTTTACTGTATTAATGGACCCGCTAAAAAAGCAGGCATTTGAACAACTGTGTGCTGCGCAAGATCTCACCCCATCACAAGTCACCCGTCAGCTTATTCGCGAATACCTCGAAAAGCATGATGTGAGTTTTGGTGACAATCAAAGTCGCCCTAATCCACAGGTAAAAAGCTAAGCTTTAATTCACCAATTGTTAGGCTATTGGTGACACTATTAGTCACCTAGTGGCTATGCAAATTGTTACGTTAGTCGTTACGCTAGCCGTTACATTAGCGGGCAAGTGGATCAACTGGTTTACCACCCTAGGGTAGTCAATTTGTGATAATGGCATTATAATGTCATTACAATATTCGGCAGGATAGATACTTTTCTATCTCACGCCAATCGATAAAGCCTGTCGAACTGCGTATTAGCGCTGTTAACGTGTTCGACAACTGCCAAGAACACAGAGAGTAAAGATATGAGTGATGTAATCCCGCCATGCCCAAAATGTGAGTCTCCGTACGCTTATTCAGACGGCACATTGTTAATTTGCCCAGAATGCGCCAATGAATGGAACCCAAATGAAGAAGTGGTTGATCCAGACGCCATCATTTTAAAAGATGCCAACGGCAACTTATTAGCAGAAGGCGACAAAGTCACCTTAATCAAAGACCTTAAAGTAAAAGGTTCATCACTCGTGCTTAAAGTCGGCACTAAAGCAGTGATCAACCACTTTGTCGACGGCGACCACGACATCGATTGTAAAGTCGATGGCAACGGCCAAATGATGCTGAAATCGAAGTTTGTTAAAAAACAAAGCTAATAACGATTGAACTAGTCGTTATAAGTGACCATTAATCAGCTTTAGGCTGATTAACAAAAAATCCCCGCAGGCAGCAATGCCAGCGGGGATTTTTTTATGGTCACCGGTTCAAGTCCCGCCGCCTCCACCAATTTATAGAAGGGCTTAGCAGCAATGCTAAGCCCTTTTTCTTTGTCCATTTTTGCATGGTAACTTTATACATTAACTTCATTTTTAAACTAACATCAACGTCGTGGCGCTTTGCCCACACCCGGCCAAGAGGAAATCAACGGCTATTCCCTCTTGGCTCTTTGCTCTTTGCTCTTTGCTCAAGAATTGGCCATTACAAGCCGTCCCACAACATTTTCCAAATGGATTAAACAACAGCTGCGAAAAGGTCGTCATGGGGATAGATCCAGCTTTTAACTTCGTTTGAATCTTGCTTCGGCCCATCTTGCAGTAAAAAGTGAAAATGCTAACGTTTCCGATAGGCATCTAATAGGTAGGATGCCTTATAGCACATGGTCAATGATGTTCCCGACATCATAATGACATTTCCAATATCCATATAGATCAGATGTGCGAGAAAGGCCTGTCAGACTCACGAATTCTGTTGTAAAGAGTCTTCAACGGCCTCAATTGTTATTAAGCCTGAAACTATGGATCAGCTCATGCATTCTGTTGTAAAGAGTCTTCAACGTCATCAAGTTCAGAGTTGAATCACGCCAATTGCAAGCAAGGTATGCAAATCATTTTCTCCCCATTTCATTTTGCTTAGACTCGCCAGTTTCGAGGAATTGAAGATGGAATGACCTACTTAACTCTAATCCAAATGTTTCTAGCGTTCCCAGGCCTTACCAGAACCCCTTATTGTTGACGTTTGGACTACAAAAAAGAGTTGAGTATCACAAAATAATGCCTAGACCTGAAAGGATATTAAACTGCGCTGACAAAAGCTGTTACAACGTTTGTAAGCTCCTGATCTTTTTCAGCATTTAATTTACCATCAACAAAGTAATCATAAAAACGACCTAAGCTATACGTACCTTTAATATCGGCTCCCCACCACGGCATTAATTGCGATAATGTTTGAAGGTTAGTAGCACCACCATTAGGGCCTGGAGAAGTGCTAAGTAACAATACTGGTTTCTTCGTTGCAAACATTGGATTTTGTAAATCGCCTAAACGAGAAACCCAGTCGATTAAATTTTTAAATTCTGCAGGTATTCCACCATTGTGCTCTGGAGAAGCAATGATGAAAGCATCATATTCAGCAAATAACGCACGTACTTGTTGAGCCGTTTCAGGATGGCCTTCGCTTTCTTCTCTATCTAAACTAAAGAAAGGCATTGGATAATCTCGAATATCTAGCATGGCAACGTCATGCCCTTCAATTTTGCTCGACGCTAACTCTAGTAGCATTCTATTGATAGAGTTTTTACTGTTACTTGCTGATACGGTGAGTATTTTTGTCAAGATTAAATTTCCTATATTATGAAAGATTGATTGTTGAATTAACAATTAATCCTTTTGGTTTTTAAATTAATTTTTTAGTTATAGCTAATTTAGTACTAATAAAGCGTAATCTCCAGCCGTTCTCTCAGCAGTGATAACCTTAAGTAATAACATATTTAATTCGCCTTATTTAAATAAATAAGTGTTAGATGAACTTGTTCGCTGAGCGCAGTAAAATCTAATTTTTCATCACGTACCAAATCACCATCTTTTACTTCAACACCATTAAGAACACCTTCACCACCAGTGACATAAGCAATAAACTCGCCCTCCTGGGTGACATTCTTATTTTTGCTGAGCAAACCAACTTCAATAACAGTTTCGCTATCAAGTGTGACACTTTGTGATTTATTGCCACCATAAACACGTATCATTTGGTCTTTTTTAAGATCATGAAATTTATAACTTGCAGGCTCACCGGCCGCTTCAGGTAAGACCCATAATTGGAGCATTCTGTTTTCTACATTATCAGGGTTAATTTCATTGTGTACAAAACCTTCACCACCAGCACGTTGTGCTTGCACTTGATTGGCTTGCATTGACTTGCCGTTTTCCATAGAGCCTTGGTGCTCTATACTTCCTTCAAGCATAACCGAAATGACATCCAATTCTTTATGTGGGTGCATGCCCGTTTGACCTTTAGGCGTAAAACGCGCATCAGCTAAATATATAAAGTTGCCAAGTCCATTCCATGTATCGTTTTGTCCGCCAATTTTGTTATCAACAACAAGACGGGTTTCTTTTAATCCTGCAAATCCACCTCTGTGTAATGAATCTTTACTTAATAACTGCATTTTAATTTCCTCTTTCATTACTAGCTGATAACAAAAATCAACTTACTGTTTGGTCTTTTCGAACTGTAAAGCTATTATATATTTAAAATATTTGATTAAAATAAAGTAATACTGACAAATATGTTCGAATTGACTGTACATTAATATCAGTATCAAAGTATCAATAGGTGGCTAGTGAAATTATCTTTAGAAGCTTGTGAGGTGTTGGATGCGATAGACAGAAAAGGCAGCTTTGCCGCAGCCGCAGCCGCTCTATATCGCGTACCGTCCACAATTACTTATACGGTACAGAAATTAGAAGAAGATTTAGGGATTATGATTTATCGACGAGAAGGTCGAAGATCAATCTTAACGCCTGCGGGTAAAGTGCTACTTGATCAAGGTCGAGAGTTACTAAAAGCAGCTCAAAGTATTGTAGAAACAGCAAAACAAGTAGACAGTGGCTGGGAATCTCATATCACTATAGCACTCGATACTATTTATGATATTGAAGAGTTATATAATGTCGTTGAAGAGTTTTATAAACTTCAAACCCGTGTTGAAGTTAATATCACTGAAGAAGTATTAGCAGGGAGTTGGGATGCAATTATTGAAAATAGAGCTGACTTAGTCATCGGTGCACCCCACCCAGAAATAAACACTCAAGGAATTAAGTTTGAAGAAATTAAAGTAGCAGATTGGCAATTTGTGGTAGGGAGAAATCACCCTTTACTCGAATACGATCTCCCTTTATCAGAAGATGATATCAAGCCATTTCATTCAATTATCATTAAAGATTCTTCAAAAAGGTCCCCCGCCATGACTCATAGGATATTTGAGAAGCAAACAGTGTTACGAGTTGCCTCGATGGAGCAAAAGATATCAGCTCAAATTAGAGGGCTAGGAGTTGGTTTTTTACCAACGCATCGTATTACTAATCACCTTGAAACTGGGGAGCTGGTTTCCCTTAAGATCGCTAAAGATGCACCATTAACTCCTCTGTTCATTGGCTGGAGAACAAATAACAAAGGCAGGGCAATAAGATGGTTCATCGATAAATTTCGTGAATGTAATAAATAACACGCACATATTAAAGAAGTAAATTCATAACTTTTTTAGGCTAAATTAAGTGGTCAGTAGCCTAAAAATCATGCATTTCATCCACTTCACTAGACTGCTTTTAGTTAAGAATAAGATTCTATTTCATTTAAATTATCTAAAAGGTTAATGGCTGCAATATCGGATTTCCTGCCGTAAACCTTTGAATTATTTACGGCGAGATTGAACCTTAATAACAAGGCCACTCCAAATTATTGGCGAATATTTAACCATCACTCTAGTCTTTAGTTATCTATATTTACTTGCAGGTAATGAATGATGGCTAGTCCAAGACAGGTGTAAACATACCTAATGGTTTAATGTTCTGTGTAAAAGACTACATAGTGCTGGTTAAAGATACCGGGCGAATTATTCGTCAAGATAAGCGATGGGCAATGAGTTAAAGTAACCAAGATATTCTCAATAGACTGAATATACCCGCTGAAAACTGGTTAAAAATCACCACAGAGTTTGGTGCCTTATTTAAAGGTGCAGTCGGGGCGTTACCTGCCTTAACAGAAGATTGTGAGCATCAAGAGCGAAAACGACGCAAAGCGCTTCAAACTGCCAGCGCTGGCTGTATTGTGGCTTAATGAATCTGTACACCGATTGAGGTAAACTTCCTTTAAGATAAAACGGTGTAAAAAAGTAATGAAAACTCAACCAACTTACTCAACAGAATTTAAAATAGATGCTGCAAACCTCGTTATTAAACAAGGTTACACTACGAGTGAAGCTTCCAAGGCTACGGGGGCAGGTCCAACAGCGATTAGACGTTGGGTGACTCAACTTAGGCAAGAATTTGAAGGTATTACCCCATCATCTCATGCCATCACTCCTGAGCAAAAACGAATTCAAGAGCTTGAAGCGCAAATTAAGAAGATTGAATGGGAGAAAGACATCCTAAAAAAGGCTACCGCTCTCTTAATGCAAGACAACATCAAACGATAGCGTTAATTGAATCGTTATCGAGAGAGCAGAACATCGTCAAACAGCTTTGCCATTTATTTGAAATACCGCGAAGCAGCTACCATTATCATCTCAAACATCGTGGATTAGTGAAGCCTGAACTAGGAAAACTGCGCCAGCAAGCGATTGCAATCCACCGTGATAGTCGTGGCTCTGCAGGGGCAAGAACGATAGCAGGCCAGCTTAATCAATTAGGTGAAAATGTTGGCCGTTATAAGGCCGCGAGTTTAATGAGAGATGCAGGGCTAATCAGTAACCAACCCAGAAAGCATCGTTACAAGATAGCAAATGATGAATCTAAAATAGCCCCTAATTTGTTAAAGCGGCAGTTTAACGTTGAAGCAATAAATCAGGTTTGGTGTGGTGACGTGACCTATGTTTGGTCTGGAACCAAATGGCTCTATTTAGCGGTGGTAATGGATTTATACGCGAGAAAGATTGTGGGTTGGGCATGCTCTGACAGTCCGAATACTGATTTGACTTGTGCAGCATTAAGAATGGCATTTGAAAGCCGTGGGCGTCCAAGAAACGTAGTGTTTCACTCTGATCAGGGTTGTCACTACAGTAGCCTTCAGTATCGACAAATGCTTTGGAAATATCAGATAACTCAAAGCATGAGCCGACGAGGAAACTGCTGGGATAATGCGGTAATGGAACGTTTTTTTAGAAGCTTTAAAACAGAATGGATGCCTAAGTATGGCTACAACAGTTTTGATGAAGCAAAGCATGATGTGCTGAATTATATATTGAAGCACTACAATATAAAACGGGGTCATAGTTATAACAATTATATGACGCCAACAGCAGCCGAAATGGCAGCGTAAAGACGCAACTCCTGTTGGTGTACAGATTTAGTTGACCACATCACTGTGCGCTTAAGGCTTAATCTCTAAAACTAAAACTAAAACTAAAACTAAAACTAAAACCTGATTTCCAGCTTGATATCAATCAAGCCACTAGTGCTGTGTTTGATCTACCGCATTGCTCACCATTCTCCATCTAGCGCTCAGTTTATTGATAATTCCCATATAATTTATACATTTGAATAGTCCAGAAGGTTATCGCAACTAAAGCTAAAAGCAGTTATGTTAATTATCATAAAATGGGTGGCATGGTTAATTTCGGCTAGATGGCAAGCGGTGGCGGGCGATATCAAGCGATGACAATCTAAGAGCCTAGGACTCTACGCGACTAGATGCTATACAATCAATAGCAACAGCCTAGTCGCGCAGCGATCCTAGCAGGACGAAGTCCGCTCTAGCAGTGACGAAGTCACGCCCTCTGGCGAGCCTGCGATTTCCTAGAATCTAGCACCTAGAACCCGATAACAAATAAGTCCATAAAGCGGTTTACTGGCGTGGCCTCTAGCGTGGTTTGATCTTTACACACAGTGAAGATCGTTTGGCACTGCTGGTTTGGGAAACGTGATGCTAAGTTCGCTTTGAATTTCAGCTCCAATAGCGGCATTCCTTCCTTACGACGGCGGCGATGACCCACTGGGTATTCTACAACCACTTCTTCTGTACTGCTGCCATCGTTAAAGAAAACCTTAATCGCATTGGCGATAGAGCGTTTATCCGCTTCTAAATACTCTGCCGTAAAGCGCTTATCTTCGACAATCTCCATTTTGTCACGCAGCTCATCGATGATGGGATGTGCGCCGTGAAATTCGTCTTCATAATGGTCGGCGGTCAAACTGCCGAACACCAACGGAACCGCAATCATGTATTGCAAGCAATGGTCGCGGTCCGCAGCGTTGGCAAGCGAACCCGTTTTTGAAATAATTCGAATGGCTGACTCGTGGGTGCGGATCACAATCTTGTTAATCTCCGCCAAACGAGATTTTACCTGAGGATGTAGTATAACCGACGCTTCTGCGGCGGTTTGCGCGTGAAACTCGGCAGGAAAGGAAATCTTAAACAAGATGTTTTCCATCACATAAGAGCCATAATCTTGGGAAAATGAAAACTGACGTTCAGCCTGGGGTTTGAGCGCTTGGTCTTTATTGGTTTTCGAGAAGGAGACATCGTAAAATCCCCATTGTGGCGCGGTTAACACGCTTGGTATACCCATTTCACCGCGCATTGACATGTTGGCCAAACAAACCGCTCGTGAGGTGGCATCGCCCGCAGCCCAAGATTTACGAGAGCCAGCATTTGGTGCGTGACGATAGGTGCGCAGTGCACCACCGTCGGCCCAAGCTTGAGATATTGCCGCCATGATTTGCTCTCTGTTGCCGCCCATCATTTTAGTAACAACCGCAGTGGAGGCCACTCGTACTAATAATACGTGGCATAAACCAACCCGATTAAACGAGTTTTCTAGCGCAATCACGCCTTGAATTTCATGTGCCATGACCATCGCTTCAAGTACTTCTCGCATCATGAGAGGCGGCTCGCCATTTGACAGTCTAACTTGAGATAAATGATCCGCCACGGCCAGAATGGCGCCTAAATTATCCGATGGATGCCCCCATTCAGCTGCTAACCAAGTGTCGTTGTAATCGAGCCAGCGAATGATACAACCAATGTCCCACGCGGCTTTTACCGGATCGAGAGTCAGCGATGTTCCTGGCACTCGGGCGCCATTTGGCACCAATGTGCCTTGTACGATAGGTCCGAGGTGTTTGGTGCACTCAGGAAAGCGCAGCGCGAGCAGCCCACAACCTATTGTGTCCATTAAACAGTTACGAGCGGTGTCGAGAGCTTCTTCGCTGCAGACTTCAAACGTTAATACATAATCAGCGATATCTTGGATGACATGGTCGTAATCGGGACGATTGTTAATATCTACATTACTACTCATTTTGAATCCTTATTCGTTTGATTTGTTATTTGCTGCTAGAAGGCTATAAAATCAATAGCCTAGAACGCTGCGCTGCTAGAAGGCTATAAAATCAATAGCCTAGAACGCTGCGCTGCTAGGACGCTACGCGGCTAGAGGCTATAAAATCTTAGCAGCGAAGCTGCCCCTATACCAGCGATGACAAACTAAGAGCCTAGAGCGCTGCGTTGCTAAGACGCTCTGAGACTGGAGACTGGAGGCTATAAAATCAATAGCATGGATTGATGGGTTAACAGCGTGTCGCGGAAGTGATTGCACTTGGGGAGCACAACTGGGTAAGCATGCGTTCGGGCATTACTAAAAAATATACTTTTGGAACAACAATAACCGGTTCAGATGTGGCGGCGTCACCTGAATTGGTGCTTCAATATCTTGTTTATAAATGATTATTGTTAAGTTGATTGTTATCGATGTTACTTCTGGTGTTACTAAAAATAATTTCCACGCCTACAACTAAAGTTATCTCTAGTTGAAATATTTACAAAATAAGCTCCGACCATATCCGCGCTAATCCAGCGTAAACCAGCACTGTTTTTTGTGAATCGAGTTCATCATAATTTTAAGCTCGCTTGAAGCTTATTGTAAACCAGTAACTAAGTTAACTAACCCTGGGTGTCATAAACAATGATTACTCACTGAGCTTTCACTGAGCATTCACTGAATCAACAGTGATCACTCAATGTATGCGCATTACTACATCGACCGGTATGTCTTGAGTGCTCAGTGATAAAATTATCTTGCCATTAATAGAGCTTGGTTTTTACTTACTAGGCTTCAAAGAGGCTTCAAAGAGGCTTCAAAGAGGCTTCAAAGAGGCTTCAAAGAGGCTTCAAAGGGGCTTCAAAGGGGCTTCAAAGGGCTAGAGTTAATAATCATAAACGTTTATCTACATTCTAGTTCTTAACTCTATGCTAGTTAAAGACTTTGTGGCAAACTCGAGTTTAAACTTTTATGATTTAATTGTTTGGGTTAGAAGTTGATAGTTATCTATGGAAGGGATCACTGATGGGAAGCAGTTTTAATAACTTCGATTTTCTTAAGCACCACGACGAGTTGTTATTTCGTTTAGCGCTAACAGCTGAGTCATGCTTTGCGCCAGATCCTAACACTACGCTTTTAAAGATGCGTCAGTTAGGTGAAGAGTTAGCCAAGAACATTGCGGCTCGTGTAGGTGTTGATTCCGGCAAAGATATTAAGCAGATCGATTTACTCAAAAATCTTGATTACTCCTTAAGGCTTGATCAACGAATCAAAGATGCATTTCATACCATTAGAAAACTAGGCAATAACGCTAACCACGATATTACTTCCAATAGTCATAGAGATGCCTTGCAGTCTCTGCAAATTGGTTATGCTCTAAGTGTTTGGTACCACCAGCTTTATGGTGGAGAAAAAGCAAAAGGATTTAAGCCTGGGCCCTATATCAAACCCAAAGACCCTTCTGATGAAGTTCGAATGCTCGAAGAGAAAATGCTTGAGCTTGAACGCAAACAGCAACGGACGACAGAACGATTAGCTGTTGCTGAATCTATTAATCAATTAGCCACCGAAAAAGCTGAAGCCGAGCGAAAACGCTCTGAAAAAATGCTTGCCGAAAGCAAAGTATGGGAAGAGGTTGCAATTGAACAAGAAGCGCAGCTAAACGAATATAGAGCGAAGATGGAAGCGGCTAATCAAGAATTACTGATTAACTTCCAGGCTAAAGATCAGAAAAGCAAAACGACAGAAATCAAACGTATTGAGAAACTGCCATTTCATATGGATGAGGCTGAAACACGCATCATTATTGATAAGCAACTGAATGACGCTGGTTGGAAAGCCGATAGTGTTAACCTCAGATTCTCCAAGAATGTTCGCCCAGTACCCAATGAAAATCGTGCTATAGCTGAATGGCCAACAGAATCAGGCCCAGCAGATTATGTATTATTTATGGGCCTTATACCTGTTGCTGTTGTTGAAGCTAAAAAGACTGCCAAGAACGTTTATAGCTCAATAGATCAAGCAAAGCGGTATGCAAAAGGACTCAAACCCAAAAATTCATTTACTATTGATACCGTATGGGGCGAGTACAAAGTTCCGTTAACATTTGCAACTAATGGCCGCCCATATCTTAAGCAACTCGAGCAAGAAAGTGGCATTTGGTTTCTTGATGTAAGAGATAACGCAAATAGGCGTAAAGCATTAAAAGGTTGGTATACGCCAACTGAAATAAAATTATTGCTGAAGCAAACTCCACAGCAAGCAGAACAAAAACTCGATGCAATGGATTTTAATTACGACCTCAAATTGCGTGACTACCAAGTTGATGCAATTAAGGCCGTAGAGCAAACCATTAAAGATGGCAAAGACCG
Source organism: Shewanella sp. Arc9-LZ (assembly GCF_010092445.1). Lineage (NCBI taxonomy): Bacteria > Pseudomonadati > Pseudomonadota > Gammaproteobacteria > Alteromonadales > Shewanellaceae > Shewanella > Shewanella sp. Arc9-LZ. Next base: position 1,370,745 of record NZ_CP048031.1, read on the forward strand.
AGCTTTAGTCGCTATGGCAACAGGCACAGGTAAAACAAAAACCTGTATCGCGTTAGTATATCGTTTACTTAAATCTGAACGTTTTAGGCGAATACTCTTTTTAGTTGACCGCTCAGCGCTAGGTGAGCAAGCGGCTAACGACTTTAAAGAAGTGCGGTTAGAGAATTTGCAAACCTTTGCCGATACCTTTGACCTAATGGATTTAGATGATAAAAGACCTGATGACAGTACCAAGGTCCATGTGGCAACGGTTCAAGGGCTCGTGCAACGTATTTTATATCCGAGTGATAACGATATTAAACCTGGTGTTGGCCAGTATGATTGTATTGTGGTTGACGAATGTCATCGCGGTTATTTGCTGGATAGAGAGCTTAGCGATACTGAAATCCTATTTCGCGACCAAAAGGATTACCAATCAAAGTACCGGTCAGTAATAGATTACTTTGATGCATTTAAAATAGGTCTAACCGCAACGCCAGCACTTCACACCGTTGATATTTTTGGAGAGCCCGTATATAGCTATAGCTACACTGAAGCCGTGCTTGATGGTTATTTAAATGATCATCTGCCGCCTGTTCGTATTCATACCAAACTTTCAGAGCAAGGCATACATTACGAAGTGAATGAGGAAGTGAAAGTATATGATGTCGAGAATAATGACATCAAAATTTATAACACCCCAGATGAGCTCGATTTTGATGTATCAGAGTTTAACAAAAAAGTTATTGCTCCTAGCTTTACCAAAGTCGTCACTAAGTGGTTAATCGAAAGCGATTCAATTAATCCTTATTCAGAAGCTAAAACACTCATTTTTTGCGTAACGGATAAGCATGCTGATGAAGTAGTGGAAGCGCTAAAACAAGCCTGTGAAGATTATCACGGTGAAGTTGAAGACGATGCTATTCAAAAAATCACAGGCGCTACAGATAAACCGCTAGAAAAAATTCGCTTATACAAAAATGACCGCCTTCCAAATGTTGCTGTTACCGTTGATTTACTTACAACGGGTATTGATGTGCCCAAAATTTGTAATTTAGTCTTTTTACGTCGAGTGAACAGCCGAATCTTATTCGAGCAAATGTTAGGGCGTGCAACTAGGTTATGCCCTGAAATTGGTAAAGGGCCATTTAAAATCTACGATGCGGTTGATATTTATAAGCAGCTAGAAAACGTCAATACCATGAAGCCGGTAGTCACTAATGTTGATATCAGCTTTACAGAGTTAGAGCGTGAAATGGCAGATGCTGCGAACGAAGATCTACAATCTCTGGCTAAAAATCAGTTTATCGCTAAGTTACAAGTAAAACGACGTCACCTTTCACCAGAACAACAAGATAAGTTTGAAACGCTGACTGGTCAGCCACCAGCTGAATTTATTAAAGACTTGAAAGCAATGCCTGTTGAAAAGATAGCCGAATGGTTTACTCGGCACCCTGGTCTAGGTGAGCTGCTAGACGAAAAAGTTAAAGGTGCTGGTGGCGGTAACACACAATATATTTCAGACCATGAAGATGAATTTACTAAAACCACCACAGGTTATGGCGATGGCCAAAAACCTGAGGATTATTTAAGCTCTTTTAACGACTTTGTTAATGCCAACAGCAATCGTATGCTCGCAATTCAAACAGTCGTGCAAGCGCCATGGGAATTAACCCGTCAAAGCTTAAAAGAACTGGCATTAGTGCTTGAACAAAACAAGTTTAGAGAACAAGATCTGCAGGTCGCTTGGAAAGAAGTTAAAAGTGAAGACATTGCTGCGCGTATCATCGGCTTTATTCGACAAGCCGCTATTGGTGAAGCGTTAATTCCATTTGAACAAAGAGTTGATCAAGCTCTTAAGCGAATACTAGCAAGTCAAGACTGGAAAACACCGCAAATACAGTGGCTCAATACTATAGCCAAACAAATGAAGGCTACCACCATTGTTGACGAAGCCGCGCTAGACCAGGGTATATTTTTACACCAAGGCGGAACAAAGCGCGCGAACAAATTATTTGAACAACCCGTATCCAATGTACTACTCATGTTTAATAAGGCCCTTTGGCAAGCTGATATGAGTAAATCTGCATAAGTATATTTTTATAAGCAATTCATTTTAAACAATGAGCAAAATTAGGTAAAAACATGAGCACTCAAGATCTGGTCGCCAAACTATGGAACCTGTGTAACCTTCTTCGTGATGACGGCGTCACTTACCATGAATACATAAATGAGTTGACCTATTTGGTCTTTCTTAAAATGGTAGAAGAAACTGGCCGAGAAGAGCATATTCCCGTTGGTTACCGTTGGGCTGATTTAGAAAAGTACGATTCGGCCACTCGCCTTGAAGAATATAAAAAGCTGCTCATTCATTTAGGTACGCATGGTTCACAAATCACCAATGCAATTTATGCTAATGCCAGCACCGTTATCCGTAAACCTGCCACTTTAAGCAAGCTAGTCAGCGAGATAGATAAACTTGATTGGTACAGCGCTAAAACCGAAGGTTTGGGCGATATGTATGAAGGTTTACTAGAAATCAACGCAGGTGAGAAAAAGTCTGGTGCAGGCCAGTATTTTACGCCGCGTGTGCTCATCAATGCCATGGTCGAATTAATGAAGCCAAACCTTGATGACGTGATTGTTGACCCAACAGCAGGCACTGGCGGTTTCTTAATTAGTGCGCATCATTACCTAAAAGAGCATCACGACGTACAAGCTTTAGAGCCAGGCGCCTACGACAAGTATCAACATGAAACTTTTTTCGGCATGGAGTTAGTGCCAGACACTCGTCGCTTAGCAATGATGAACTTGATGCTGCACGACTTAGCGGTTGATGATGTAAACTCCGGCATTTTATTTGGTGATACCCTATCTAACGAAGGTAAAGTGCTACCACCTGCAAGCCTGATTTTAGCGAACCCACCTTTTGGTACTAAGCAGGGCGGTGGTATCCCAACCCGCGACGACTTAATCACTTACACCAGTAACAAGCAATTAGCCTTTTTGCACTTAATGTATCTTCGAATGCTTGAACCAGGTGGACGTGCCGCTGTCGTGTTGCCAGACAACGTATTATTTGAAGGCTCTACCGGACAAACTATCCGCAAAGACTTAATGGAAAAGTGTAACTTGCACACTATTCTGCGCTTGCCAACAGGGATTTTTTACGCCGCAGGGGTTAAAACCAATGTGCTGTTTTTCTCCAAATCAAAGGACCTAAAGAAAGATAAAGGCCAAACCAAAAATGTATGGGTGTATGACTTACGCTCGAACATGCCGCAATTTGGTAAACGTACGGTATTAACCAAAGCCCATTTTGATGAGTTTTATCAAGCCGTGGGTAGCGACCTGACTCAAGTCGATGACGCAGCACGCCATGCCTTTATTAAAAATCATAAACATGGCAGTGAAATTGGCAATGTAGATACCTGCCGCTTGCGTTGCTTTAGCCGTGAAGAAATTGCCAAAAAAGATGACTCGCTTGATTTAGCCTGGATCCGTGACGACAGTTCAGAGGATAGCGCTAACCTTCCTGAGCCTGATGTGCTGATTAACCAAGCCTTAGAAGAGATGGCTGGTGCCATGCGCGAGCTGCAAGCCATTTTGGTTGAGCTTGGTTCTGCTGATGAATCAGATGAGGTGATGCTGTGAGTGAGCTTCCTAAGGGATGGTCTTTAGCTAATTTGTCTGAAATTCTTTCTGAAGATGGAATTATATCTGATGGTGATTGGGTCGAATCAAAAGATCAGGACACTAACGGTGAGGTGAGATTAATACAGCTTGCTGATATTGGCGACGGTATTTTCCTAAATAAATCTGATCGTTTTATGAATGATGAACAGACTACGAGGCTTCGTTGTACCTTTTTAAGGGAGGGAGATGTGCTAATCGCACGAATGCCAGATCCACTTGGACGTGCTTGTCTTTTCCCCTGTTTAGCAAATGACGCTGTCACAGTCGTTGATGTATGTTTAGTTCGCTTTACAGAACAGTCAGCATTGATAAATAAATTATTTATGTACTGGGTGAATTCGCCCCAGATACGTAATTTAATTGATATGCAGGCATCTGGTTCTACACGTCGTAGAATAACCAGAAAGAAACTGGCTTTATTCAATTTTCCTATACCTCCTTTAAACGAACAAATTCGCATTGCTGACAAACTCGATTCGATTTTAGCCAAAGTCGATCAAGCCCAAGCGCGCCTTGAAAAAATCCCCCATATCCTAAAACGTTTCCGCCAATCCGTCCTCGCCGCCGCCACGTCGGGTGAGTTAACTAGAGAGTGGCGTGGGAAAGATGAGAGTTTTGAAACGGAGATACCAGATTTTTTCATCCCAATTGAATGGAAATATTCAAATATTGAAGAGATTGGTGTTGTTAAGGGAGGCAAGAGACTCCCAAAGGGAGAAGTGCTAACAGAAGTTGATACCGGCCTTCCATATATAAGAGCAGGGCAATTAAAAAATGGAACCGTTATCCAAGGCGATAATGCCAGGAACAAACAAATGTTCCTACAGCCCGAAACTCAGGCGCAGATAAAAAGATATACAGTAAATGAAGGTGATGCGTATTTGACCATTGTCGGTGCATCTATTGGCGATGCGGGCATTATACCTAAAGCTCTACACTTAGCTAATTTGACAGAAAATGCTGCGAAAATTACTGATTTAAAAAGCTTGATTAACACTAGTTTTTTATCACTTTGGCTTAGAAGTGAAAAGTTGCAACAATTAATTCAATTAGAGATTAAATCCGGCGCTCAAGGAAAACTTGCATTAAAAAGAATAAATACTTTGCCTGTTCCACTACCACCTTTAGATGAACAAAAAGAAATTGTACGCCGTGTTGAGGTGTTATTTTCTTATGCGGCAAATGTTGAAAAAAACTATCAAGAAATGAAATCAAGGGTTGATCGCTTAACCCAATCGGTACTGGCGAAAGCTTTTCGAGGCGAATTGGTGCCACAAGATTCAAATGATGAACCAGCGAGTGAATTACTGAAACGTATTAAGTTTTCAGAAGTTGAGAGTAAACCAAAGAAAAAAGCTTCACCAAAACGAATAGCCGCTACAACAACTGAACCCAAAATCACTAAACAAGTTGCTACTAAGTTATCCGAACAGTTTGAAGAAACTTTTAATGTTGATTTGGATGCTGAAAAGCATGAAGCAACCGATAGTTTGCGAACCCGTTATCAGTCTGAGATTAGAAAAGCACAAGATTCACTACTTGATGCAAAGTTCAGTGTTGAGCAATTTCGCTCAGTGACTGAATTTAAGGGTGACTACGAGGCTTTAAAGGCGTTGATCATGAATTTGTTAAAAGGTATCTCAGGTATAAGTGAACCTATCCTAGAGATTGAGAGTTGGGACGAAAAAAGTGGTGATTATTTGATGCGCTTGGTTGATCAAAAATGAAGCTAATCAGCCTACAGTACAGTGACCCAGCAAATTCATTGCAGGCTTATGATTTTAATTTTGACAATGATCGTCACGAATCAAATGCGCTCGAGCCTCTGTGTTTTGTTGGGTTAAACGGTTCTGGTAAGTCCAAGTTGCTGGAAATATTAGCAAAGATTTTTTTTGAGCTGGATAAACTGTGGCGCAACACCAACAAAACGAAGCCTACGGTAAGTGCAAATTTCCGTTTTGAGTATCATCTATTACCATCACGAAAATACAAAGAGGTAATAATCGAAGGGCGTGTTGGTAAACCTCTGATAGTTAGGGCAGATGGTAATGTATTAGAATCGGAAGCTCTGGAGTCTGTGATGCCATCAAATATTGTTGGCTACTCATCAGGTCATAACGAGACGATTAGCACACTGTTTCACGAACTTCGCGAACGGGAGTTTGGCCGAGTGCTTAAGGAAGTTAATGAGGGGGATAAAGGCCGCAGGAAGCTTTCTCGCACATTGTTTCTTGACCGCGATTCGACCAAGCTACTTTTACTTACAGCGTATATTTTTTCTGGTAAAAATGGTCGCGATGGTCTTCCGAGTGTTCAGTCATCAAATAAATTATTAAAAACTTTTGCCGATTTTATCCGATTAAAGCAATTGACGTCGTTCCAAATAGTTATTGATACAGATTCAGGACGAATAATTCTTTCACAGCCTATGGAACAAGTGTTAGAAAGGCTGAAGCGATGCGCGTTAATGATTAATAGTAATGAAAAAGGGAAAGATCGAATTTACGAAATGGATTTCTTACTGTGTGAGCAAAGCAAAAAGGCATTTGTTAAAGAGTTTGGGACGGCTCAAGATTTCTTTGAGCAACTTTATGAGCTTTATAGTTTAAATCTAATTTCTAGTAGCAAGAACAAAACTCACCAAGTGTTTAGTATCCCTGAACGTGAATTGAAAGTATTAATTAAGAGCCCTGATGCAGAAACGGAATATTTGAATCTAAGTGATGGCGAACATCAATTTATTCAAGTGTTTACATCATTAGCATATTTTGCAAAGCAAGATTCTATTTTCTTATTAGATGAGCCTGAAAGCCATTTCAACCCTGCTTGGAGAGCCAAATTTGTCCTCGTAATGGAGGATTTGCTTACTGCCAAGCAAAAGAGTTCCGAGTTTTTAATATCAACCCATTCGCCATACCTTGTCTCAGCATGTAAAAGTAAAAACGTAACGATATTCAAAAGAGACAATGGAAAAATATTATGCTCTCAACCCAAAAAAGAAACATATGGTGGCACATTCGATAGCTTGCTTAAAGAATTATTTGAGGTAATCACCCCAATCTCAGAACACTCAAAAGCGTCAATAGAAAAAATTATAAAATCTGATGATGTTGAGAAAATGAAGCTAGCTTTGGCTTTTTTTGCAGAATCGCCAGATAAAAGAGATTTATACGAAGCAATTCTACGTCAAGGTGAAAGTTTAGAACTTCGAAAGGACGCCTAGAATGCTGTATGGACTAAAAGCTATTGAAGACCATCCATGCTTCAAGATGCACGATTTGTTGGAGAATTTGTTCTTTGAATATGTATCAGATAAAGATTTCTCTGATGTTGTTTTTCGTAACATTTTTTCCAAAAAATATATTAATGGACATGGGAAGGCATTTAAAAAGTCATTGGATGACTTGGTTCACAGCCTGCCAACTAATAAAGCTAAGAAGCAAAAACTATATAGCCAATTCGTAAACAATAACTCAATCGAAGCTTTATGCTTAGAAAAAGGATTTATACCAGAAAGCTATATTCGATGGACTGATATTATAGGCGTAAGACTCAATGGTTTTTTATTAAATTGTTACGAGACAAAGCTAGATCTTTCACCTTTCAAAAGGCCTGACAGTAGTCTCAAACCTACGCATAGTTTTTATCAGGAATTTATAATAAAGAATGGCGGTATATGCCCTTTTTGTGGCCTAAATGCTTATAAAAATGTATTCGGGTCAAGGCGTGAGGATTTGGATCATTACTTGTTCAAAGGGAAATATCCATTTGCTGCAGCAAACATGTGGAATTTAGTACCTACTTGCTCTGAATGTAATCAGGATTACAAGAAAACTAAAGATGTCTTGTTTGATGCTGGAGTAAGAACCGAGGCTTATTACCCTTATAGGAAGATTGGAGGAGTTAATTTAAAGGTTAATTTGAATATTGGTTTTGATAATAAAACGCCAGATGCCTGGAATATTCATATTACTCCTAAAATTGCGGCAGAATTAAAACAGGTCGAAAACTGGGTTCGGATCTATGGGATAACTCGGAGATATAAAAATGAGATCGCGGCGGAACATGATAATTGGATAATGACAGAATTGTTAGAAAGGGGGACCGTATTTGTAGACACAAATGGCTTTAGACGCTTCATGATATCAAGAGCTCGTGTGCACAAAAAGCTTTTTGAAAAAAAACTTGCTCCTAAGTCATTTTTGAAAACCTCTTTTTTTGTATTTGTTGCCCGCTATGCAGATGATGCATTCATCGGTAAGTACATGCTTCCATTCAACGCAGGCCTTTAAAGGAGTATGGTTATTAATATAAAAAAACTGAAAATAGCAGACCTCGCCGGAATTGAATACTACGGAAGCGCAGGGATTACTGCCCGTTGTTTAACTGCGTTGACAATGGCGATTCAAGCTGGTGATGACGCCATATTAAGAGCCTTTTTGCTTTCAGACGTTGATAGCAGCTCGAAGTGCGGAACGCATTGTTTTTTACTGTGGCCAGAATCTAGCGACCCAATAGTTATTAAATCTGGTTTTGCTTCAGGTTATCCTGGTGAAGGTCCAAGAGGACTATCCAGTGCGATGCAGATCCTTATTCGTCACAATATCGATATTGAAGAATATGCTGTCGATGCAAGTTTTATCCAAAGAGCAGATAGCTCATGTTTGACACAATCCGATCTGGTGTTTATCGAGAAACTGCGACCAATTAGGCCCATTCGTTATTACGATTACATTTTGCTTAGAGATGATTTACGTTCGTACGATGACAATTTGGTCAAATCGCTCTTTGTAAAAAACGTCCCATTCTCGCTTATTGATAACCGCATCATGGATCTGGCCATTGATCTGCAAAACAATCCAGATGCCAATCTAATGACATGCTATCGACGCTTAGAAGACATTATCAGAAAGAGGACAGGTTTGGATGGTGAAAGTGGCTCCAAGTTATTTTCTCAGGCATTTCTTAGCAGTAATGCACCACTGTATTGGCCTGAGTTACCTGAAGCAGAGGCAAAAGGTCGAGCCGCGCTTTTTACTGGTGTTTATATGGCCTATCGAAATAGCCGTGCACACAAAGAAAACTTAACAACGATCGATGATGCTATCAGAGAGTTTTTAATGATAAACCAATTGTTTATTCTTGAATTCGAAGCTCAAAAACAAGAAATCTTAGAATCTAATTAAACACAGGAAGTTTAAATCTGCTCTAACTTAAAGTTTAAGATTTTAAAGTCCTTTAGGTTTGATGTGGGTTAATGAGGTACTAATGGCTAGGTATTGTGGTGACAGAAACTCAGAATTACTTATTGCAAATGCAAGAAGGTTTAAAGAAACGTGCTTAGTTCAAGGTAAATCACTATTTACGAACGAGGTGGTTTGGACCGGTGAAAACTGTAATGAACTTATCATTAATTTTGTTAATAAGCCTGATGCTGGTAATGGTGATTTTTTTGAAAAATTAGAAACTCAGCTAGTTACCACATCAGCTAATGCTAAAGTACTCGCGGCAGAAATGCTGTGGTTGATGTTCCTATGTCCTAGTAACACTGGACCAGAATCAAAACGAGTAAGTATCGAGAGAGTATTTGCTTGGAGTGGGTTACAAATGACTCCAGCATTAAAAGATGAATATCTCTCAGATCATTCATTAACAGGTATTGGTAGTGCAGGAACGGCTTATAATACTGGTCGTTGGCGTGAGTTAGTTTATTTAATGCGTTTCACAGCAGCATTCTTGAAGTTAAATAAACAAGAAAAAATAGATTTACTGAGTGATCATCTTCGTTTTTCAGAATGGCTAGAACAATTGCCTGAAAATGAAAGTCGCCAATTGCGCCATATGCTCCTATTTTTATTCTTCCCTGATTTTAACGAACGTATTTTTGGCAATACAGACAGATGCTCAATTTTAGTTAGCCTTACTGACATCACCAAAAGCCAATATAACAAAATGAAATGCCGTGAAAGAGATGCCGCGCTGTTAACGTTGCGTCAAAAGTTTGAGCAGAAGTTTGATACTGCTGAAATTGATTACTATGCGGAACCATTAAGCACAATTTGGAAGAATGCAGGCACTGATGCTGTTAGTCATGTAAAGGAGTCTAAAGAGGATTACATTGTGAGCAAACAATCAGCCATCAGCTTAAATCAAATCCTTTATGGCCCACCAGGTACTGGTAAAACTTACCACACCATTAACGAAGCGTTGGCAATTGTAGATCCAGAATCGTTGCAGGGTAATTTGTCTAGAGCCGAATTGAAATCTAAATTTGACCTATTTGTGTTATCAGGACAGATCGTTTTTACAACTTTTCATCAAAGCTTTAGCTATGAAGATTTTGTTGAGGGATTGAGGGCAGAATCTGAAAATGGCCAGTTAAATTATAAGGTCGAGTCTGGGATTTTTAAACAGATATGTGAACGTGCCAATGAAGGCGTAACCGAGACCGATGATCCTTTTGATCAAGCGCTAACTATTTTTACAGATGCTTTAGCCAGTCACGATGGCTTAATGACATTAAAGACGATTACAGGAAAAGAATTTGAGGTGGAGTATAGTGGTGGAAGCACGCTATTAGTTTATCCCAAAAGCAATAAATTACTAAAACAGGGCTATTCTGCCAGTCTGACTCTTGTAAGACAGTTATATCGAACAGGCAGTAAGAAAGGGATATATAATCCATCTTATGTTGATGGTGTTCTTCGTTATTTAAAAAGCGATTGTGGTTTAAAAAATTATCTATCTCAATCACCCCATTCACCCGTTAAGCCGTTCGTACTTATTATTGATGAAATTAATCGTGGCAATATTTCAAACATTTTCGGTGAGTTGATTACGCTGATTGAACGAAGTAAGCGTGCTGGTGGTATTGAGTCGCTGACAGTCAAATTACCTTACTCGAAAGAACCGTTTTCCGTTCCTTCTAATCTGCATATTATTGGCACTATGAATACTGCGGATAAATCATTGGCTCAAGTGGATATTGCGCTGCGTCGTCGTTTTGAATTTGTAGAAATGATGCCTAAACATGAGTTGCTTGAAGGTATTGTGATCGATGGCATTGATGTTGCGAAGATGCTTAAAACCATCAATCAGCGCATTGAGCTGCTATATGACCGTGAACATACTATTGGTCATAGCTTCTTTTTACCGTTAAAAGATGATAAATCCATTGGACGTTTGGCACGTATCTTTGAGCTAGAAATATTACCTTTGCTAGAGGAGTACTTCTTCGAAGATTGGGAGCGTGTTGGCCAAGTGCTTGGGGATCATTTTAAGAAGGCTAATCCAGAGTTAAAGTTTATTAAAGAGAAGTTTACTGGTACTGATACTGAACCTTCAGTATCAGAGCTGATGGGGAAAGACTGGGCGCAAGATGGTATTCGCCCATATAAGCGCAATATTGCTGTATTTACGAACTCAGAAGCGTACATAGGTATTTATGACTCGCCTCAAAAGTAGTGATGTTACCGTTAGAGAGTTTGCTCTTTTAACTAATGAGGGTGATGACAGGAGTATTGATTGTCACTCAATACCCAAGTCTGCGTTTGAGTGGCTGCTTGCTAATGGAGTAAGCAGTGGTGAAAAGCAGCGGGAGCTAGTTAAGGTTAAACGTTACGGTAAATCAATTGCGTTGCAGGTAGTTAACTTTGTTGGTGTGCTTGAAACGCCATGTAGAACTCGCATAGAGATTTTACCTAAGACAACGACAGATGAATGCAATCCTGAAATAGCGCGTAAAATTTTGCTTAAAATGCTGGCTAGCGTAGATAAACTTAAATTAGAGGATTTTCAACAGTCACATTTACAGTTATTAAAACAACCTCTCTATGAAGTGTTGATTGCTTACTTTTTAAAGTCTGTCGCTAAGTTGGTAAAGCAAGGTATAAGAAGTGAGTACCAGCGTATAGAACGCGAGTCCTCATTTTTAAAAGGCCAGTTACTTGTTGCTAAGCAACTAAGACAGCGACCAGGGCGTCAGCATTACTTTCAAGTATCTCACGACATATATCACGCTAATCGCGCAGAAAACCGTTTATTACACTCATCTTTGAAACAAGTTTTTAAGTGGGCCAGAACGAGTACAAATCAACGTCTAGCAAGAGAATTACTATTGGTATTTAGCGACATTAAAGAGTCTGCAGATTTTGTTCATGACTTTAGGCTTTGGACAGATAACAGAAGCCTTGCACATTATCGGCCCCTTAAACCATGGTGCGAGCTTATTTTGAGCTATCAATCACCAGTGGCTATGGTTGGAAATAATAATGGTTTATCTTTTTTATTTCCGATGGAACAATTGTTTGAACGCTATGTAGCCAAGCAGCTAAAACGTCAGTTACCTACACATTTAAAGTTAAGAGAGCAGGTGTCTAGCCACTGCTTAACCCACCATAACGGCAATGATTGGTTTAGGCTAAAACCTGACATTGTGGTTTATGATAAATCAAAAGTGGTTACTGTGATGGATACCAAGTGGAAGCTTCTTGATGCTTCACTTAATACGACAAAGCATAAGTACAACTTGAGTCAGTCAGATTTGTACCAGTTGTTTGCTTACGGTGAAAAATACCTGCAAGGCAAAGGTGAGCTTTATTTGATTTATCCCAAACATATTGGCTTTATTGAACCTCTGGCAAACTTCGAATTTAAACCAGGGTTAAGGCTGAATGTGGTGCCTTATGATCTTGAAACTGACCTTTGTTATTTGCCTGAGTTTGATTTGAGTTATTCACTCCCAAATAAGGCCTGTTAAACAGCTTTAAATATTTAGAGAGGATAATTATCCATGGTTGGATTAGGTGATATAGAAGCCCATGGCAAAGTGAGTGTTGTTTATGTTGTTTATGTTGTTAAGGTAAATTAAAAATGGATGTTAAAGCTCAAATGGATTTTGCTAATTATGCTCGATTACAAAACGAAGTAACTACCAAAAATGTAAAACCAAATTATCACAAATACAATACCGAAGGCAGAAGGCTTACGGATTATGATGACAAGGATTCATTGAAAAAAGCGTTACGGTGCTTTGAAAAGGCTTTGGCGTTAGCATCTAAAAATGAATATACCAGAGCTTCTGCATACCATGAGTTAGGGGTGTTTTATTTTACTCACTTTGCTCACCTACTTGGTGCGCCACAATCAAATTTGAATAAAGCGGTTTCATTCTTTTCTCGTGCAATTGAAAGCAAGCAACGACAACAATTTCCAGATAAACATGCATCAAGTTTGTCGCAGTTAGGGGCAACATATCGAAGGGCAGCCAATGAGCATTTATTTCCCTTAAGTCGGCAGGATTGTCTATCAAAGTCTCAGCAGCTGCACGAGGCGGCGTTAAGAGTGTTAGATGGCGATATTCCTATTTTTATTCGTTTAAACAGCCAATCCATCATATCTTTTAATTTAGCTGCTACTCTGCTCGACGCTAACAAAATTGTTGAAGCTTGCGATGCTCAAGCGAAAGCGTTTCAGTGTTTTATTGATGCTATTGAGTGGGCTCAGTCTAATTTTCCTAACAAAGGTTTAGAGGGCTATATGTCCTTGAAACCAGATCAAATATTGCCTCTTACTGTTGCTCGATTGAGCCACTTTTCCAATAATAAAGAGCACAAACAGCTTTGTAATTTTATTGGAGAAATAGCACCGTCGTTTGGCCTCGACCCTTTAGATTTTATGAGAGTTAATCCATTCGCAGATATATCAAACCCTATTGATGAAATTAAGCAACTTGTAAATGGGGCTGAGAGAAACAGCACTGCTGCTAATATTGAAAAGTTATCAGCTAAAGTTCACTCATTAATGGTGAGTAGACAGTCTACAGAGACGGACCAAGAGTCTGATAGGGTCAGTGTGCTAATTCAACAGGCAAGTTCAGGCTTAGCTCGTATATTAGTGAAGAAAGAAGAATATCTACAAGCATTCATCACGCTTGAAAATACCAGTGGAATGCGTTTTTGTGAGAATGCGAGTTTGTGCTGGTTTTATGCTAAAAATCCAGTGGTACAAATGATATTCGAGACTAAAAGAAAGTTAGGTGGTGCATATTATGGGTTGAATGAACTTGCATTGATGTTAACAGTTGTGGATAAGAGTAAATTAGATCAATCTCTTGCTGAGAGTGCTAAGTTACTTAAGTCACAAGCTCCCTTAAAAATAACCAATTTTGATGAAAATATATTCAATGATAATCAATATGCCAAAATTGTCGAAATGGCGAGTCGAGCCAGAGACCCTATCAGTTATTTACACGAACAGGCAAACCTATGTTTAGATGATTTCAAAACCCTAGGTGAATATACAGACAGATTAGACCCTGATTACCTTAAGGCTAGGTTCCGAACTCAACAAATTACTTTTGATAATTTAACCGAGGCCGTTCATGCTCATCCCGAGCAAGTACTCGTTAAGATAGACATTGAAGATCACTATGATGATGCTTTGATTATCGTTGCTTATCTGCAAAATAACGAAATAATTGCTAACGGTTATTCTTTCAACTTACCTAAAAATCTTATCAACGATGTTGCAGCATTTGTGGCTAACAACAAAGAGGCCACTACCGAGTGGGATTTTGATTTTATCGATTGGAAAAGGATGCTTCCAAGTCACTTAGGTAAAATTTCGATACTACCTTCATTTTTTGCTTCGCATATACCTTGGACTGCAACCGGTAAAGCGGGAGAAAAGCTGTATCAATTAGTCAGCGAGATAAATTGGCTACCTTCACTAATGTATTTATACGAACAAGTTAAATACTCAGATGAAAAAAGCCAGCTGACTAGCCTATGTGGTGGTGATACTTTATTTGAAAAACTCGCGGTACAAGCCTGTACAGAAGCTAGTGTTACTCAATCTATGGATGAAGTTGTTAATCAGTTAACCCACTCTAGCGTTTTTAGTTTTTATGGTCATTGTGAACATAAACATCCAGACAGACCTTCATTATTATTTAAAGATTATGTTATTCGAGATGTTGAGATGCGTCTTGGCGTACGAGGAGCTGAACGCATCGAATTGTGGGCGTGTCAAAGTGGTTCGAATATTCCTCTACATTTTTTGCCTAGCCAGGTGAATGAAGCCTTCGGTATGGATATGAGAATGCTAGAGTACGGTGCTAAAACCGCTATAGGTTCTCTGTGGGCTGTTCCTGAGTTAGTTACGGCACATATAAAAGCAAAATACGATAAGCTTGTTACAAGCGGTTTAGGGGCATCTGAAGCACTGCTTAGTGCTCAACGTTGGTGGGTTGAAAGAGGTGCTGATGAGGAGTTAAGTAAAATCACTACCATTGGTGAAAAAGAGTACCTAAGGACGCTTGGTTGCCATTATACAAAAAATCAAGCGATGGAATCACTGATGGGGCCTGTACTTGCAAGTAGTGCTAATAAATCCAAGTTTGATGTAAGTGTATTGGAGAGTTCATTTAAGCACCCTTCAGCATGGTCAGGCATGCGTTTTTGCGGTATAAGCGAACAGCAAAATATTTTTATTCCTAGAGTCGAGTTGTCATCAGCTCAACTACAGCAATTGAGTACTTTAATTTTACAAATGGATTTACAGGCAGGCTTTGTAAAAAATGCGAGATAACTACTTACCCATTACCGATTGGTCTTTTATTGGAAGGCAAAAGTATGTTGATAAAAATCGATTAGTTATTGAATTGGTCATTGAGCAAGCGCTTGAGGATTTTGATGAGAAAACCATATCTGTAGCATTTGGTCGTCAAGCTAGCTCGGTCGCCAAGATTATAGACCTATTTTTGCTTAGTCATTTTTGTGTTGATCGCTTGCCTACAGCTATACCCAAAGATATCAAACTTTTCAGTCAGCTGGCATTCTGGGTTAGGTATAAAACCGCTGGACATGTACATGTCGGGAGTGAGTCCCGTAAGCAGGCTTTAGTTGAAAGTGAGCAGGGCCTGTCCGAATCTAAAGTGGCAAATATCGATTTGGATTTGCAAGTATTATCAAAGAATCTAAAAAAACTCAATCAACATGTTGCACCTGATTTGATTGGATATTGGTTGCAAGCTAATAAAAAACTGCTAAATGAATTACCTACATTTGAAGATTTCTCGCAGGTTGTCGAAATAGAAAATGATGTGTCTGATACTCAAAAAACTCGCTATAAGGTGGATGCTTCTTTTAGGTACTTGTATCTGTTCCTCAATATTGCAGAACACATAGATACTGTTGAACGTTATGAAAATAAATATTTTGTGAAAGGCCTTAATCGTCCTCAATATGTCGCAGGTAATTCAGAAACTCATCAAACTAAGCATCAAGTTAGGCAGACAATTAAACAAATAATCAATCGATTTCATGCAATTTTTACAGAGACTGGTGATAATGATGTTCTTATTCGTGCATTGTTTAAATCTATTGCCAAAAAAGCAGTGCTTGATGTGTATGAGATAAGCAAAAATGAGCCATATTATTCTGATTACACTCAAAAAATAATACAACTAAAAGCTAAACCATCTACATTATTGGAGCAAGTATCATGACACTTGATAAGTTATTGCTTGATGAAATGGTCCAAGGTGTAGAGAGTGCTGATGAAAACTGGGTTCAGCTGTTACAGCATCCTGACGCTGAAAGGGTTTGGTCTGAAGCCGTTAAGCGTCGGGAAAGTTTGAATGCGTTTTGCCGTCTAGCGGCAAGATGGCCTGCGATAGTTCTTCAATATAAAAAATTAAAATCTTTTACTAAAAAAAGTATCAACGCCCCACAAATTAATCTTTTTAGTCCTAGCCACCAACCATTTAGTGCTGCTTTGAGTAGTATATCAGATGAAGAACAAGCCTTTTTAATTGAGGTTAAATGGGGGAAACACCAGATAGTGGAGCTAGATAAAGATATTCTCATTAACTTCAATGCGGACAGAGATATTAATGTTTATTATTCTTTTATTGGTGGTGATGGGGTCATTGGTATAGATGACTCGTGGGCCTTTAAGCTTGACGAAGGTGCTGTATTGCTCACTTTTGTTGAAGGTGAGTGTTTAAGCAATGATTTTGAATCTATTTTAAACCATGCCAAATCAGTTGGGAGTGTTGTACTGCTACCTTCATAAATAAAAAGCGAAAAAAAGTAAATTCACCAGCGTATAGAAGCACCAATAACAAAAAAGGTGCTTCAAAATGTCAACATTACAATATGTTTTCCCCTTCACAGATCAGTCTACACAAGCGAATACGATTTCATCGCTAATGTGTCGTATTAACTCTAGAGTTTGGCAAAGTCTATCTTCCAATCAACAGATCCAAACTATAAACCTGATAAATGAGATTACATCAGGTAAACCTTATCCGTTTTTAGGCGGTCGAAAAGTCAAATGTAACAACTCCCTTGTTCGTTTTCGCATAGGCCGAAATCATCGGCTTATCTTGAACCGCACTTCAACGAATTTCGTTTTTCAACTATTTAACCGTCAAAATTATGAGCGAAACTTTAATAAAAAGTTCAGTTCATTAACTGTTGAATGTTAAGGAGGCTGAGTCATGAAATTTATCCATGTAGAACATAAAAATATTAAAGAATTAGTCATCAACTGGCACATCACTGAAGTGTGCAATTATGACTGCAAGTACTGCTTTGCAAAATGGGGACGACCTAAAGAACTACATCGTTCTCTTGAGGAAATTGAAAAGTTGCTTGATTACTTAGCTTCATATTTTATCAAAGGTAATTCAACGTTAAAGAGTGAGCTCGGTTACGAAACCGTTCGTCTTAATTTAGCTGGCGGAGAACCAATGATGCTTGGCAGTACATTTTTTATCGTACTGATGCTGGCGAAACAAAAAGGCTTTAAAACCTCAATCATTACTAATGGGCATTACCTAGTAAATAGCCGCTTGGATTTCCCTAAGAATGTGTTGGATATGGTTGGTATTAGCTTTGATAGCCAAGATTTAAGTACTCGAGAAAAAATAGGCAGAGTTGATCGTAAAGGCAATTCGCTGAGCGCTGAGGATTTAAAAATCGCATTAGAGGGGTTAATAGAAACTCAAAAAGGCATCAAAACCAAGATCAATACAGTTGTGAATAGCTTAAATAATGAAGAGGACTTTTCATCACTGATTTGTGAGTTAAAGCCTTATAAATGGAAAGTCTTACAAGTAATGCCGTATGGTGCTGATGATTTACTGATCTCAAAAGAAAAGTTTAACCAGTTTGTAGTGCGTCATAGTGGCTTAGGACTCCCACTATTTTCTGAGTCGAACTCAACGATGACAGAGTCATATTTGATGATTGACCCGTTAGGCCGCTTCTATCAAAACTCTGTAAGTTCTATTGGTTACAAGTACAGTGACAGTATCAATCAGTGTGGTGTGGAAAGCGCACTTGCTCAGATAGCGTTTAACCCTAAAACATTTTTATCAAGATATCGTCAAATTGATATCGATGTTATCGAGTCTTAGGGGGAAATGATGAAAAGTGAAACTTGTTTTGGAAAAACCTCAGGTAAACCATTAACACAATATTATGATGAAGAAGAGGCTCAAGGAGCCGCTGATTACTCCAAAGAATTTTATGGTGATGATTTAAGTCCGTATCATTGCAGTAAATGTGATTTATGGCATTTGTCACCTAAGAGTAGACAAACTCCCAGTCAAAAATGTAATCGTTGCACTGGGGGCTATGGCGTTGAAAAAGAATCATATCGCTCCAAACTCGAGGCACGTTTAAGAGCTGATATTATCTATGATGAACAAGGTATTAGCTTACGAGTCTATAAATGTAAGTATGGTTTTGGATGGCACTTGACGAAGAGTCAGTTTTAGATGGTACAGGTAATGAGCTAGTACACCTTAGTGAAAGTCTAGTAATAGCCTGTAAACTCTTTGCTGGTGGGTTTAGGATTAAAAACTATGCGGCTTGCCGCATAGTTTTTGGTTTGTGCGGGCTTTTTTCCTTTTCCTCTCGCTTTTGCGAAATAGCTAACCCTATACAATAGTTTTGCCATATTTTTATTATCACCACGTTGTATTTTGTAATATTGATGTCTTGGATAATAAATAAAACCACCAAGTTCAGACCAAATACGTTTGCTGATAATATTAACCCAGCCTGGGTACATGATGTTTTTACCATCTAAAAGTAGCACGATGTGATAGTGAGGTGACTTTGCTTTTTCTTGCTCGCGTACCCATATATAACCTAAACGGTGTATTTTGTACTTTGCTTTGAGTTGCTTTGATAATCGTCTGAAGAAAACAGTAATTTGTTTATTAAGCAGGACATAGCTTGGTTGGTGAAGATCATAGCGAATGGCCATTAATTTTAAATGATGACTTTGAAAGTTAAAGATTTGTTCAAATGATGATTTAAGTATTGGTGTATAACAGCCTGATGGTCGATTATTTACTTTCCATTGATTTCCTTTGTATGAGTAAAAGTCTGCTATAGATATGTGCATATGTTTTTACCAGAGGCTTGATTCAATTTCTTAATTAAAAAGAAAGACAGATATTATTAAGATCCCCCCCTAATATTCAGGGCCAGTTTAGCTGCAACAACATATGCGGCCTGACTTTTCTGCTCATATTATTTTCATTTTAGGGGGTTAAAAACCTATCAATATTTTCCAGTATTGTCTGTTATAATTTTTTAGTAATATATTCAAGTGGTTGAGGGGAGCACCCTCACCACTTAAATAGATACCTATTATCTATCTTCTCAGCTCATCCCAAGCCTCTTTTCGAGCCTTTACTAGTGTGTCAATATAGTCAGCAAGTAAATCATCTTGTATACCAGCAGCCATTGCTTTGAGAGTTTGATGTATTTCGTACTCAAACCATCCAACAGCTCTACTCCCGAGCTTGATTGGTGGTGGAAGTAGCCCTTCATTGATCCTTTCATGAAGCGTACTTTTGCTGATTGCTAAGATAGAGAGGGCTTCCGGTTTGCGAATGATACGCATATTTTTTGATGTGTTCATAATATAGATTCCTGTAAAAGTGTTAATTGGTTATTACAGGGCTATATTGGAAGTTCTAGTGGTAAATTAGAGGTTTGAATTGATCGCTTTTATCTAGTCAATTCAAACTTGAGTTATTCTAACTTTGGAAATTTATTTAAGCATATTCTGTCGAAGGCACTTTTCCATTTTGATGCATTTTCCATCTTGTCGTCAAAAACTATGGCCAGAAAAGTCACAAAATCTGATGTATCACTAATGGTTATCTTATTATTTTTTTGAAGCCATACATTGTGTAATTGATTAATTAGTTGGCCTTTTCCTGTTGTTAGTTTTAGCTCTATTGGTGGCTCAGTACAGTTGCCGATTAAAGCACTCTTCGGTGGCGTTGCTGCAATAGATATGGATTGTATGACTTGCTCTAATTTAACAATCAAGCTTTGTAATTCATCATTTTTAGTGTCATCAAGTATTAATGGGGCGTTTACTCTGAGATTATTTTTATTATTACCGTTAGCTAATTGAGTATAAATCACATCAATATCAGACATTATGATTGGAAATGAGTTTGCAACAGCCTTAATTTGAGTAAGGCCATCTTGAAAGTGTTTTTTTGCTGTTCTGAGACGTTTAAGTTGTTCGTTATATGTTTTCTCACCTGCTGGATAGTTCTGGCAATATTTAATTATTGAATCGATGTCAGTATCGCTAAAACCTTTTGAGTTCAGCCACTTTTTATTATCTAGAATCATATTAATTCCTAAACTACTCTGAGATTTTTCATACCAATTAAGCTAACGTTACCATTAGCAGCTTGGATAATGTAGTCACTCCACCAGATCATCATTACTCTACGGCGTTCTAAGTAGTCGGTTCTGTTATAAGCACTACGTATCTGATTTTTATCAATATGTGCTAATGCTGTTTCAATAAGATCTGCATCAAACCCTTGCTCATTGAGTGTTGTACTTGCTAGCGAACGGAGGCCATGTGCGGTGGTACGGCCCTTTAACCCCATTCGATTTAATGCAGCGTTTGCTGTTTGCACATTGCAATGTGTTTTAGGGTTTCTTTCTGCAGGGAAAATGTACTCTCTGTGACCGCTGAAATGCTTAATCGTTTCAAGTAGCACAATCGTTTGCTCGGTAAGGGGGATAACATGATCACGGCGCATTTTCATTTTATCTGCCGGAATTGACCATAACCGGTCATCAAAATTAATTTCATCCCATCGTGCTGCTGCGGCTTCATTTGGCCGAGTCATGGTATGCAATTGCCATTCAATTAAAAAGCGGGTGACTTTTTTTATACTGGCGTTCGCGATAGCCTGCATTAACTCAGGCAATTCATTTGGTTTTAATGCTGCAAGGTGTTCTTTGCGTGGTTTTTTGAATACCGACTTAATACCGGATAAAGGATTTGCATGAATAAGGCCCGTATTGACGGCGTATATCATGACTTCGTTTATGCGTTGGCTTAATCGCTTAACAGTTTCGAGATTACCTTTTGCTTCAACAGGCCTTAATACTTTAATAACCATCGGCGCAGTGATATGGCTGATTGGCGTTTTAGCTAAAGCAGGGAGTAAGTGCAGCTTGAAAGAGCGCCATGTTGAATCAGCATGGTCCAGAGTTATGGATTCTTTCTTAGCTTCAAACCATTGCAGAGCGACTATCTCAAAAGTATGTTCAGTGAGTGCCGCTTTTGCAGCTAGCTCATCAGCTTTATGTTGCTTGGGGTCAGTATCTAACGCGATGAGCGTTCTAGCTTCTTGTGCGAGTTTACGTGCATCAGCAAGAGAAATATCAGGATATGAGCCAAAACTTAGGTTTTGTCTTTTCTTGGTAATTGGATTGACGTAATTGAGAAGCCAAAGCTTAGAACCGTTAGGCTTTACCCTTAACTGCAACCCCGCACCGTCTGCCAGGTTATATTCTTTGTCTTTTGCTTTAGCACTTTTGATTTCTGTATCTGAAAGGGGCTTTGCGAGTCTTGCCATAGTAACACCATCCTTAGTAACACTGACCTGAGTGATTAAAGCGATGTTACTAAATAAATGTAAACCTATAAATTATTGACAGTTATAGGCCTAAATTGTGGTTTTAGTAACATCGAAACGGCTATGTATTTGCCGATGTTACTTCTGATGTTACTAAAAGTTCCGGTTTTCAACAAACGTTATCGTACACAAATGGAGCTGGATTTAACGTAAGTCATTGATTTATGTATTTTACAGACAGAAAAAAAGACGTCCTAAGACGTCTTCGTTCCTTTAATTGGTGGAGGCGGCGGGACTTGAACCCGCGTCCAGAAAGCCTACATCCTCGGCACTACATGTTTAGTCTCTCTTTTATTTAACCAAGCAGTCTCCGAAAGACAGGATGCTACTTGGTGAGTCCGGTACTGTTTCGCGGTTCACCCCCGGACGGAGTTCCCTCGCTAGCACACTGTAATATGACCATCAGGATCCACTGTCCACGTGCGAAACGTGTGGTTGATGGCTAGCTAGCCTAAGCTGCTAGAGAGTAGTTAGAGTCGTTTGCAACTATAACGGTGCGGCTTTTTACGAGGCCAACCGCCCCTCGACATGCTCCTTGGGTTTCGTGAATCCTGTCGAATCCAGAATCGCCCCCAATTGAGTTAACTATAACGCTTTGTTAGATGAATACCTAGTATCCATTAACAAAATATAATCGTTTGTTCACTATCTGTTCGTTATAGGCCTATGTTCAATAACAACTTATCAATTTTAATCGTTTCAGTGGCCTACTAACGAGATTAAGCGTTTTCTTTGTCTTTTTTCATTACGCGAGCTTTTTCAATTTTCCACTCACGTTCTTTGGTATCTTCACGTTTATCGTGATCTTTTTTACCTTTACCTAAGCCAATTTCGACTTTTACCCAGGCACCTTTGCGCCAGTACATTGATAATGGTACCAGGGTGTAGCCTTGACGCTCAATTAGGCCGGCAAGTTTATCAATTTCACTGCGCTTTAATAGCAGTTTTTTGGTTCTGATTGGATCACATATTACATGGGTTGAAGCGGTATTAAGTGGTTGAATAGTACAACCATGCATAAAGGCTTCACCCTCTTTAATATAGACATAACAATCAGATAAATTTACTTTACCCATGCGAATGGACTTAACTTCCCAGCCCATAAGTTGTAATCCCGCTTCGATTTTGTCTTCTATGCGGTATTCAAAGGTCGCGCGTTTATTGCGTGCGATGCTCGCTGAGGCGTTTGCTGATTTCTTTTTTACCATTATTATTACCGTTCTGATTGCCGTTATTGACCTGAAGGATGGTGCTGGACAACCCGCAGTGAGCCCATTTGATAAACTCTATTATGCTAATACTATTAACTAATAGATATGGGGGAGATTTTTGATATTTCAACGATTATACCCAGTTTCTTGGTGATTGTGTTATTTCCAACGTGATTTAACGCTCTCGGAGATGCCTTTTTTATTTAACGTGATAAAATCGCACTATTGTATTAACGATAGTGATGTCAGATGCCCAAGATTTCCAAAAGTATGCTGGTTAGATTTAGTGCCTTACAGATGTATGATTTAGTCAATGATGTTGAATCGTATCATGCTTTTCTACCGGGATGTGTCGGTGGTAAGGTGCTTGAGTTTGATGGTCAAACCATGGTGGCGTCGGTTGATGTTAGTAAGGCGGGGATCAGTAAAACATTTACCACCCGCAATCAAGTGATCCAAGCTAAATCGATTTCACTTGAATTGGAAAATGGCCCGTTTAAGTATATGCATGGCTTGTGGAAATTTACTGAGCTTACCGAAGATGCCTGTAAAGTTGAATTTGATTTAGACTTCGAATTTTCAAACATGCTGGTTGATATGGCGTTTGGCAAAGTGTTTAAAGATTTGATGTCGTCGATGGTAATGGCATTTACTGACAGGGCAAAGGTGATTTATCGTGATTAATGAAACAGAAAAGTTCTCGGTAGATGTTATTTATGCATTGCCAAAACAGCAGAAAATTATTTCGGTGATGGTGTCGCCAGGCACTACATTCATTGAAGCCGTTAAGCAAAGTGATATTGTTAAATTTTTTCCGGAGATTAACCTTGAAGAGGTTAAGCTTGGGGTGTTTAGTCGCCAGGCCAAACATGATGAGGTACTCGTTCCTGGGCAACGTGTTGAAATATATCGCCCGTTAATTGCAGATCCTAAAGATGTTCGTCGCAAACGTGCCGAAAAAGCCAAAGATGAAGGTCGTATTAATAAAATCACCGGTGCTAAAGTCAATTAACTTACCATTAGTAAGGTGATGGATTAAGTTTTTAGGTGGTTATATAATAAAAAAGCAGGACTCTCGTTAGAGGTCCTGCTTTTTTATTGGCATAAATCACATGTTATCGTGTGGCTTATGTTGGTGCATTATCATTATCATTTTCGGCCTGGTTTTTTAACGCAGGACGTAGCTCTTCAACTAAAGGTTTCGCATCTGGACGAACTTCTGGTAATAAAGGCTTAAGATCCTGTTCGTTAACTGACGGCAACGAGCTTTCATCAAGTGGAGTATTAAATTCTGCACTTAGGTCATAATCACCAGCAACACTTGAAATCTTGTCGCCATTAAAGTGAATGATCAACTCTTTATGAGTAATACTAGCATCTCGACCACTTTTAAAATGGTACACATAATACCAAGTGTCATCGGAGAAGCTGTCGCGCAATACTGGACGACCTAAAATATATTCTGCTTGCTCTTTAGTCATGTCGACACGAAGTTTTTCAACTTGCTGTGTTTCCATGTAGTTGCCTTGTGGCACATCTGGCTTGTAAATCAACCAATCAAACACACTGCATCCGCTAAGAGATAATGAAAGCGCTACTGCGCTTACAAGGGTAAGACTTTGTTTTTTGTTTATCATTGTCTGCGCTACTTCCTAAATTCTGTCGGTCATCATACCCAAGCAGTCCCTATGCTGACAAGGGTCTATTAGAAGATGTTGTGGTTTTGAGTCAATTTAGCGGTTGAAGTTCCATTTTCTTCGATAAATAAATTTAGAGTAAATTTTCATTTTTATTTAACATTGTACAAAAAATGTTGGTAGGATGTTGCTCAATTTATGATTTAGATGCCCTAGTTAACGTTTAATAATGTCAAGTGCTATTAATGCATAAGTTATTGATAATTTTATTTTATGCTTTTATTTTGCGTTGTAATTATTTCAAAATAAGAAACCACGATGACGAGACAACAATCACCGATAGCAACATTAACCAGTGCAAAGAAAGGTAACCTTGTTTGTGTTGGCACGGGATTACAGCTTGCAGGGCAAATAGGTGCATTAAGTTTGAGTTATATAGAGCATGCTGATGTGGTCTTTTCGTTAGTGCCCGATGGTTTTTCTGAACGTTGGTTAATGTCGCTTAATTCAGATGTTCGCTCGCTTCAACCTTATTATGCTCAACACGATGAGGTAAAAAATCGTCGTGATACTTATGCCGAAATGGTTGATGCTATCTTAGACGAAGTTCGCTTAGGCAAGTTAGTTGTATGTGCCTTATATGGCCATCCTGGGGTATTTGCTTGCGTAGCGCATTGGTCGATTAAACAGGCCCGTAGTGAAGGTTTGGACGCTAGCATGTTACCGGGTATTTCAGCTGAAGCTTGTTTGTGGGCTGATTTAGGCATTGACCCAGGCAATAGTGGTCATCAAAGCTTTGAAGCGACTCAGTTCATGCTTTATCACCACGTTCCGGATCCTACAACGCATCTTTTACTTTGGCAGATTGCTCTTGCGGGTGAACATACCTTAACTCAATTTAGTAGCACTAAAGATAAATTACAGATTTTGGTTGAACACTTAAATCAGTGGTATCCGCTGAATCATGAAGTGATTATATATGAAGCAGCAAATTTGCCATTTCAATCACCTGTTATAGAGCGCATGCCGTTATATGTATTGCCAGAGGCTAAACTAACGACGATTAGCACATTGTTAATTCCTCCAGCGCGTCCAATGACGCTTAACCATGAGATGTTAGCCAAATTAGGTATCGCCGAAGCAGATATTGGCTAAGTATTTTTATGGCTGTTCACAAATGAGGTAATAAAGTAATAGTATGTTTTAAACCGCCGTACTTTTATCGACAAGCTATTAATGGTGATTATTGGATGTAAATGATTCAATCTTAGCGAAATTGATATAGTTTTTATTGATAAAAAGATGTTAATGGGCAATTTTGTGTAGAGATTTGCAATAAAACAATTGGTTACGACGTTTTTTGTCGACGGAACGACCCAGTAAAGTTAAAGTTGTTACAAATGATAATCACATAGATGTAAATTTAAGTCGCTAATTACAAATATAATCTAGAATATAAGGTTACGATATGTCTAACATGAATACATTTTTTACTAAGCTTGGAACGGACGCCGCTTTATTGGAAGCATATAAGCTTGATCCACGTGGTGTAATGAAATCAAATGGATTAACACAAGAAGAGATTGAAGCTGTGATGTCAGGAGATAAAGCACGTGTTAGTCAGTTGTCTGGTGATAAAGAAATGGCCATGTATATGATTATAAGTAATCCGACAGAGTAATTATTTTTTGCCTCAAATATTGATGTATTTTTTTATTATCATCGTGTTGCTTTTTAGCCGCGCGGCGATAGCTGACAACATCGATTATGATAAAGAACTCGACACTATTGAACAATCTTTGAAGACTGATATTGGTTATGCCATTGAAAAGATTGATACCGCGTTATCCTCTGAATCGTTACTCACCTCACCACAGCATAGCCGTCTGTATATGTTGCTAGGTACAAAAGATCTTTATTTAGGTCATTTTGTCGAAGCAGATAAAGCTTTCGATAAAGCACTGACATACGGACCACTTGGTGAAGAACTCACCAATATTTATTTATTGAAAATCACTGCAAATATCGGCTTGAGTAATTATCAAAAAGCTTTTGCTCTTTTAGAGGATAACCTTTCTCGTATCGACAGTTATCAAGATCAAAGTATCAAAATAATGTCCTATATTCGCTTGATGAATGTGTATTTACAGCTTAACGCTTATGAGGAAATGCTACGTATCGCGCAATTAGCACTGAGTCTAAACCAAGGTAAAGACCCAAAAAGTGAATGTTTTTCGATGTTATATCACTCAGTTGCTCATTTAAAGCTAGCCCACTTTGATCAAGCCGAGACGTTCTTTAAAGACACTCAACTTTATTGTAAAAATCATGGTTTTCCATTGATTGAGATTATGTCAATTAAGGGGCAAGGTAATGTTTTGTT
The DNA here is from genome assembly GCF_010092445.1 of Shewanella sp. Arc9-LZ. NCBI lineage: Bacteria > Pseudomonadati > Pseudomonadota > Gammaproteobacteria > Alteromonadales > Shewanellaceae > Shewanella > Shewanella sp. Arc9-LZ. Next base: position 1,397,634 of record NZ_CP048031.1, read on the forward strand.
TGATAAGGGCTTATATGCTGAAGCAGAACCATTTTATCTAGTGGCTTTAGAGCGCTACCAGAAGTTTAAATTTCAAATTGAGATTAACGAAATACAGTCTTATTTGAGCTCGATATATTTCCATTTGGGTGATTATCAGCAAGCCGATATGTTTGCGCAGTTAGTTAATGCTTTACCCAATAAGCCCAGTAATATGCAGGTAAAAAAACGTGTTAGCGAAATACTGTCTTTAATTGCGGGTAAACGTGGTCAGTTCGATAAAGCATACCAATATCAAGTTGTTGCTTCTGCACTTGGTCAGCAATTACTTGATGAACAGAAAGTAAAAGAAAATGCCTACCAAATGGCCCGCTTTGATAGCGTTGAAAAAAATCGTGAGAATACCAGCTTAATTCAAGACCATGAACTTTTGATGAAACAAAAAGATTTATTCATGAAAGAGAAAAGTTCATCGATTATGTTTTCAACATTATTAGTTGGGCTTTCTGTTGGTTTATTATTGTTATTAATATCTGCTTGGATGCAGCGTAATCAATTTATGAAGCAAGCGCAGCGAGATGGATTAACAGGTATCTTTAATCGCCGTACAGGGCAAGAAATGGCAGAAAATGAATTTATTCAAGCTCAAATGCTTGGCGAGTCATTTTCTGTGCTGTTGATGGATTTAGACTTATTTAAAAATATTAATGATCAATATGGTCATGCTACGGGCGATTGGGTATTAAAAAAGGTCACACATGTGATTGGTGAAATGTTAAAGCCGACCCATATATTTACCCGAATGGGTGGGGAAGAGTTTGCTATTTTTATGCCAAAGCAAACTGAAGATATCGCGGTTGAATTTGCCGAACAGGTTCGCCATGCCGTTGCCAATATTAACACCCGTTTCTCAGGGCACGATTTTACTGTCACAGTGAGTTGTGGTGTGAGTAGCGTCGATAAGGATGACCTAAGCCTCGACCCGTTAATTCGCCGTGCCGATTTAGCGCTTTATAAGGCTAAACATAACGGTCGAAATTGCGTCATCTGTTATAACGACGCCATCAAATAACGATAACCCTCTAGCTGACTGTATATCCCTCCCGTGTATTACCTTGAGTAAAGTAAATCAACATATGCTAAACCAGCTTGTGATAGCAGCTAAACGCTGACACTACGGCAGTTGTGAACGTTACAGTGCACTGGACAAGGAAAGTTAATCAAAGCTTTTTTATCAGCGTAATTTGCGCTATTAATTTATCACAGACACGCTATAAGTGCGCCTTGTTAGTCGAGCAACGAGTAAGTTGGATAGTGCAGATTTGAAACAATCTCTTTTTATCGCGCAACCCCATCTTTTATTCTGAGTTAATATTATGCATTTATGGTCTGTACCAAATTGCTTCAAGGTAAAATCCTCCGCTACAAATGCTAACGCTATGTCCGTCTCATTTATCACTTACAACATGTGTTAACTCCATATACTCATCACCGTTTGCGTTACCTTGTTGGCCACTCTATTTGAGCTAGAGCTGAATCATTAACTATTTATCAATAAACGACAATTAACATACTGTGAGCGAAGCTTGGTTATTATTGGCATATTCCGCCCAGAGCAGATCACCGTTTGTTACTTGTTGCTGCACCATTTTGGTTCTCTATTGCCCCATTTATGAAGTTCTTTCAATTATTTTTAAAAAAATTGAATTTTATTTAAAAAAAACCAATCTACTTGAGCTTGTTGATCGGGTGACGTAACTCACATTTTAAGCCGTTGCGGCGGCTTATTTTATTTCGTTTACGTAAACGTAAATTTAAAACAGTTGTTTAAATTTGGTAGTTGATTACCTAGTTTTAACTATCTGTTTTTAAAGATTAAAACCTTGTTACGTGTAGGTAAGCTAGAAACGTTACAAAATTGTTTAATTCAATGGCATAGACTAAAGTTTAGTAAACATAATTTTACATCAAGTAATTATATTACATCCTTTTTTACCATAATCATTTACCGGTAAATTGGTAAGATGAATTTCAGATGGCCAATTTAAAGTATAAGCTCTATCTTATTATTGCGTTTAATATCAATTGTTTAAGTCTGTTTTTCTCGGTTGGTAAGACCATTTTATATGATCTGTAACACTGGTTTTTAAGTCGTTTTGGTAAAGTGAAGACTGTTGCAATTACAAACGTTTTTGGTTAGTTTTTAGTACGAAACAGACATTTGAAAGTTTTTGGTAAACAGTCAGCTTCAGTTAAATGTTATTAGAAATGGTTTATTTGAACGCGAATATATACGCCGATGAGTTGGTATAGATAAGCGTGATAAGTAGACAGTAGATAACGTCACTACACAGTGAAGCATGACAACCGATATCAAAACAGACAGCATTTAGGGAGCCATTATTATGACGGCAGAACAATTAGTAGCTCAATACAGTAAGTCCACAGCAAATGCTGATGATTCGATTAAAACCGATCTCACGTTTATTGGTCCCACTGTCAACGGTCAAGAAGACGTTTTTAACTCTGGCGCTGTGGCTTTCCTTGATTCGTTATGTGCAAAATTTGTTGATGAAGTACCTGAGCTATTAGCTAAGCGTAAACAAAAACAAGCTCGTATTGATAATGGTGAGTTGCCTGATTTTTTACCTGAAACTCGTGCAATACGTGGTGGTGATTGGACTATCCGTGGCATGCCTGATGATCTCACCGACAGACGTGTTGAAATTACTGGCCCCGTTGACCGTAAAATGATCATCAATGCTTTAAACGCCAATGTAAAAGTGTTTATGGCCGACTTTGAGGATTCATTAGCACCGAGTTGGCAAAAAATTGTCGAAGGACAAATTAACCTTCGTGATGCCGTTCGTGGCGATATTGAACTAACCGTTCCTGAAACCGGTAAGCATTATTCGTTAAACCCTGACCCTGCAGTGTTAATTGCTCGTGTACGTGGTTTGCATCTTATTGAAAAGCACATTGAATACAAAGGCAAACCTATTCCTGGTGGGTTAGTCGATTTTGCTATGTACTTTTATCATAATTATCGTCAGCTGTTAGCTAAAAACTCTGGACCTTACTTTTATATTCCTAAGTTAGAAAGCCATATAGAAGCGCGTTGGTGGGCAAAAATGTTTGCCTTTGTAGAAGAGCGTTTTTGCTTACAGCCTGGCACGATTAAATGTACTTGTTTAATTGAAACATTACCTGCGGTATTTGAAATGGAGGAGATTCTTTATGAACTTCGTTCAAACATTGTCGCGCTGAATTGTGGTCGTTGGGATTATATATTCAGCTACATCAAAACCTTAAAGAACTATCCGGACCGTGTACTACCCGACCGTCAAGCGGTAACGATGGATACTAAATTTTTAAGTGCTTATTCACGTCTATTGATAAAAACTTGCCATAAACGTGGCGCATTAGCCATGGGCGGTATGGCAGCATTTATTCCTGCTAAAGATGAAGCGACTAACGAACTGGTACTGCAAAAAGTGCGTGGCGATAAAGAGTTAGAGGCTCGCAATGGCCATGACGGTACTTGGGTCGCACATCCTGGTTTAGCCGACACCGCAATGAAAATTTTCAATGATTACATCGGTGGCGATAGAACCAATCAATTACACATTACTCGTGATGTCGATGCACCCATTTTAGCCAGCGAGTTACTTGAGCCTTGTCAAGGCGAGCGAACTGAAGCAGGCATGCGTTTGAACATTCGTATTGCGTTGCAGTACATCGAAGCGTGGATCCAGGGCAATGGTTGCGTACCGATTTACGGTTTGATGGAAGATGCTGCCACGGCTGAAATATCGCGCACTTCTATTTGGCAATGGATCCAGCATGGTAAAAGTTTATCCAACGGCAAACTGGTCACTAAAGCATTGTTTAAAGACATGTTGAAAGAAGAAATGGCCAACGTGAAAGAGGAACTTGGTGCAGAGCGCTTTAAAGCAGGTGAGTTCGTCAAAGCGGCAACATTATTTGAACAAATTACTACCTCTGATGAGCTAGTCGATTTCTTAACATTACCAGGATATGAACTGTTAACGGCGTAATGTCGGATAACGATATTAATTACAACACTACTGAATTAGGCAAAGTTGAATGATTCACTTTGCCACCCTCATACAGGAAGGGGCGACACTATGACTACACAACTAACTCGTCAGCAACAGGTTGATGCAATTAAGAAAGATTGGGCTGAAAATCCACGTTGGAAATCGGTTAAGCGTCCTTTCACTGCTGAAGAAGTTGTTGCATTACGTGGCTCTGTTGTGCCAGAAAATACCATTGCTAAAATGGGTGCTGCAAAATTGTGGGAACTGGTTAACGGCGGCGCTAAAAAAGGCTACGTAAACTCACTGGGCGCACTTACTGGTGGTCAAGCGGTACAGCAAGCAAAAGCGGGAATAGAAGCGATTTACTTATCAGGCTGGCAAGTTGCTGCTGACGCTAACTTAGCGGGCACTATGTATCCAGACCAATCACTTTACCCAGCAAACTCAGTACCTGCTGTTGTGAGCCGTATTAATAACTCATTTCGCCGTGCTGACCAGATTCAATGGGGCAAAGAAGTAAATCCTGGTGATGACAATTACACTGACTATTTCCTACCTATTGTTGCTGATGCAGAAGCCGGTTTTGGTGGTGTATTGAATGCATTTGAACTAATGAAGTCGATGATTGATGCTGGTGCTGCAGGTGTTCACTTTGAAGACCAATTAGCGTCTGTTAAGAAGTGTGGTCACATGGGCGGTAAAGTTTTAGTGCCAACCCAAGAAGCGGTGCAAAAGTTAGTTGCTGCACGTTTAGCGGCAGATGTTAGTGGTGTTGATACTTTGGTTATTGCACGCACTGATGCCAATGCTGCAGATTTGATGACTTCAGATTGTGATGAATATGACCGTGAGTTTGTTACTGGTGAACGTACTAACGAAGGTTTTTACCGCGTTAGAGCTGGTTTAGACCAAGCTATTTCACGTGGTCTTGCTTATGCTCCTTATGCTGATTTAATTTGGTGTGAAACAGCTAAACCTTGTCTTGAAGAAGCGAAGAAATTTGCTGATGCCATTCATGCACAGTACCCAGATCAACTACTTGCTTATAACTGTTCACCTTCGTTCAACTGGAAGAAGAATTTAGATGACGTCACTATTGCTAAGTTCCAGCAAGAGTTGTCTAACATGGGCTACAAGTACCAGTTCATCACGTTAGCAGGCATTCATAACATGTGGTACAACATGTTCGATTTAGCCTATGACTATGCACGTGGTGAAGGCATGAAGCATTATGTTGAAAAAGTACAAGAGCTTGAATTTGCTGCTGCTAAGAAAGGTTATACCTTCGTATCGCACCAGCAAGAAGTGGGTACAGGTTACTTTGATCAAGTGACAACGTGTATTCAAGGCGGTAAATCGTCAGTAACAGCGCTAACGGGCTCTACTGAAGAAGAACAGTTTTAATCGTTAGTCCCAACCGTTTTACAAGTTTGGTCACTTTGTGACTGTTGTAACCCCGTGCGGCTCACCTACAGGTCGTACGGGATTTTTATCCTCATATGATGGTTTATAAGCGAATGCTTAGTTGTTAAACCTGATTGTTTGGATACTTCCTACCCGTAAGTTTTTTCCAACCACATTATTGTGATTGCGGCTCTTGTGAGCCGTTTTTTTTTGCCCAATATTTATCGTTTATGTAGATGTCACTTTTGCGCCCAGATGAATCCCATTTATCTCGAACCACACTTGCTCAAAAATCGCTATTCCTGAATAAAGTGATGTAATAGCGATGTAACATGTCGCTTACTTATTGTACTAGCATCAGTGAGATTAATTCATTAACCAGTAGGCGCTAGGATATGAGTATTGTTGTTTTGCTTTGATACGTGAGCTAGCTTGAGCGAATAGCAATATCTACAAGACACTGTGATGAAATTGAGTATACTGAAAACAATGTTTGTTATATTTAGGTTAATTTTTGAAGGCGATGACTCAGCAAAAAGGGGCAGATTACTGGACCAAGCGGATTAGTGATCAAGAAATGCCTGCATTATGTTCAACTGTGCGTGATTTAGAAAAGTTGGCAAAAGACGATGTGTCTTCGTTATCTTTGTTAGGTCGAAGTGTCATGCACGACAATGCACTCACCTCGCGTATTTTACGAGTGGCAAACAGCGCCACTTACAATAAAGGTATTAATCCTGTTTCGACCGTTAGCCGTGCAGCGGTAGTATTAGGTTTTGATACTATCCGCAATATATGCATTACCGCAAAACTACTCACCAGTTTACTTGAAAATAAGCACCTGAGTGAAGGTGTCTATCAACGTTTATTAAAACTGATGGCGCAATCTTTTCAAGCGGCGATGCTCGCCAGAATGATGATGAGCGACCGTGGAGAATCGCTACGTGAAGAGGTGTTTATTGCCTCGTTATTGTATCGAATAGGCGAAAGCGCTTTTTGGAGTATGGGCGGTGAATTGACCGAACAGCTTGATAATAAGTTGTTAGCCATTGACAATAAAATTGAACAAAACTCATTGATTCGAGCTGAACTAGGCACCTCTTTTACCCAGCTGACCCAAAGTATTGCCAGAAGCTGGGGCTTAGGTGAAGTGCTGATTAAGTCTTTAGCACAACCCGATGAGCGCATGCCTGAGATCCGTTGTATTTTTTTAGCCGATAAGTTATCAGAAATTGTGTCGCAGCCTAAAGTTAACCCTGAAGAACTGCATAAGCGCCTATCTCAAGCCGCAGAAATGTTAGACATCAGTGTGGATGAATTTACTGAAAAATTTATCGATTGCAGTAAAATAACCCATAAATTAGCCATTGAATATGGTGCCAAAGCCATAGTGTCTTATTTACCGAATACCGCAGACGTATTAGAACATGTCGATTCTCCTGTTGAGCCCACTGAAATTCGGCTAACCAATCAAGGTTATCAGTTAAGTAAATTGAGACAATTAACCCACTATGCAGTGGTTAAAACTGATTTTAATCAAATAATGCAAACCACATTAGAAGGGATGTTAACCGGAGTTGGCCTAGACCGTTGTGGTGTACTGTTACTCTCTCCAAGCCGTAAATTATTACAACCTAGGGTGATGATGGGGGATGGCGCTGAATTGTTGAAACAAGCCTTTGTGATTGAACTAGACGATCCTCGATCGGTTTTCACTCAATGTATTGGGCAAAAAAAGAGTGTGTGGGTCAATGCTCCCACCAGTAAAGAATGCAAAGTACAAATTGATGATGTGCTAGTTGAACGCTTTTCTCAAAATGGCTTTTTATTAGCACCACTCTTTGTTGGCCATAAAGTGTTGGGATTATTTTATGCGGATAGGCAGGGATCTGGACGTTGTTTTGAGCAAGAGGATTTCGACAGTTTTACTCACTTTAGTGAACTCGCTAACGTGTGTTTTGGGGTGTCGATGACATAAGGTGGCTATTGAATAGTTTCCAATTAGCTACAATCTGTCTAGTGTCTAGTGTCTAGTGTCTAGTGTCTAGTGTCTAGTGAATAGTGAATAGTGAATAGTGAATAGTGAAGCGTTAACTATTCACTATTATGGCGGTCATCATACTCGACAATGGCCACCATATTGTTTAATGGCTATTGCATAATTAAGCTGGTAATACGTTTGGCTTTATCGTTTGGAATTGGAAAACTCAAATGATATTGCGCTATCTTCCATCCTTCAGAAGTTTGTACCAACGCACCTGTACCCCGGCTGATACCATACGCCGGGCTATAGAGCTGCTCGTCAAATACAATGGTATCGTCAATTTGTAACAAGTGACGTGACTTTAAATCGTAACGCCAGCCTTTAGTGGGTTTGGCATAATGCTCAAATTCAACCATATTCCAACGCTCTGAATCATCGGTACCAATAAACACCGCTTGTGGATGATAAAGACTAAAATAAGTGGTCCAGTCAGCAGCAGCTGCACTTTCATGTAATAAATTTAACAAGGCGCTGACTTCTTGGTTGTCTTTTTCTGATAAGCCTTGGCTATCAATTAACTCATTTTTTTGGCTAATGTCTTTTATAACAGCTTCACTTTCGGAGCTCACTTGCTGACTAACTTGTTTGTTTTTAGGCTCAGTTTGGCTCTGTTCAAGTGTTGATTCTTCGGCTTCAGTTGCATGTAAATCGAAGGCTGCCACTGTCGTCATTAACACGGCAATAAAACCGAGTCGGTGAATGATTGATTGCATAGTATTCCTGTTAACCTAGTAAATTATTATTATGTGTTTTAATACTTTTTTAATGCCAATTTATTGGATCTAGTTGATAAAACTGGCTCAATTCTTTATACAATTGTTGATGCTGTTGGTAAAACTCCACGGGTCGTTCAAAAAACGTTTCACTTATCACCGCAAAAAACTCCGCCGGGTTGGTCGCGCCGTAATAGTTAAATAATGACGGGATATGGTGTTGAGCGCAATACTGAAGTTGCTTAAATTCTTGCCCCAATGTGCTAGACCATGAGCGATATGAAGTGATATCGCGCAGTGGTGGTGCACCATTAGCTGTTCCATCTTCTTGATCAAGCTGGTGAGCGAATTCGTGTATAACAACATTGCTACCATCAAACGGATCGGCAGCGCCTTCTATAGTGCTGTTCCATGACAATACGACTTTGCCATATTCCCAAGACTCTCCCAGCAACACATTGCGTTGGCTTGATTGTACCCCTGCGAGATCCGTGCGGTTTTTCTCAACGATAAACGCGCTTGGATAGACTAAGATTTGTTTAAGTTTTGGGTAATAGTCAGTTTTACGGTTGAGTAATAATAAACACGCTTGGGCTGCAATCGTCACTTTTACTTCGTCATTGATTTCGAATCCGTCACAACCGATAAATTGTTTCTCATCAATAAATATCTGAATATGCTTTTTGAGTTGAAGTTGCAAATCCGTCGGCATGGCTTTGAAATAAGGAAAACGCTTTTTTAATATATGACGCCATTGAGTGGGAAATGGTTTGCTGGCGACAATGCTACGTTGACGGTTGAGGCGCCATTGGCTACTGACAATCCATGCCACAGCTGTTATTGATATAACGAGTAATATTACAATCGCGATCATAGAAGTGTCCTGGTAGTCGAAGAGGGCGTTAAGATTGTTATCTTAAGCTTATGTATTATCTGAGCTTGCAATTTTTAGCATGGCTCATTTATTTCATTCGCTAGTCGCTGTTTAATTCCATGAGTATTTAATGGGGCAGTTTGTTAGCAAATTCAAGCTTTAGGAAAAACTAAATAGCAGTGGGAGCCATAAGTGATAACGTAGTTTGCTTAACGTGTAGGTTGGGATTTTGGTTAAATAAAAGCACTGGCTAGCAAATATTAGTCTCATATTTACTGCCAGTGAAAGGGCGGGGATAAAGTGGTCGTCGTTGTGTTTGGTTAAATTTATGTTCAATTAACTATTTGTCTGCAAAATTAACTATTGGTCTGTAAAGTTAACATCTAACCGTTTTTGTTGTTGTGGAGATAGACTAAAATATTGTGAAATCAACTGCCTGATAAGTTTTGATTTTGCTATTCCTCCTTGCTGACTGAGTAATGCGAGCTGGCTTATTGCCGTTTCACTTAAGGTATAGGTACAACGTCTAAAAGGTTGCTGTTTACTTTTGTTGACCGATTTTATTGGCTCTACATGCTGTGGATATTTTCGTTGTAAAAAATCGATTATATTGTTTTGCTTACCTGCATCGCTTGTCATTAGCGTTTGCTTTTCCTCATGTTGAGGGCGGTCTTGGCCAGCAGCATATAAATCGGCTGCTGCAATAAAGTCATCAATTGATACTGCAATGTTATTGGTGCTTTTACATAACGAAGCGTTTTTCTTGAGATCGGCTAGTCCCATAATTTCCTCTCATCGTGGTCACGTTCGATGCAGTATTGCGCTGTTCAATGAGTTGCTTTGCATCAGTAATGTCGAGTAATTCACAGGCAATACTGCGCATTTCTTCTGCAGCTTTACCTTGGGGTTCTAACTCAAATACTGATAAGCCAGATTCTTCACTGTCGTCGTAAATATTGCGACTGTAGTTAACGGCATCTAATACATTAATGTCATAGGTACGACAGACATCTTTTGCTTCAGTAATTCTGCTTGCCTGGTTCGGTAAACTTGGGCATTGAGTGATCACAAATGATGCTTTCATTTTTGGGTTTATCATCAAACAAGTTGAGACGATATCGTCCATATGGCTGACGGTTTTTAAATCTCGTCGTTTTGGGCGCAATGGCATTAATACATAGGATGCAACTGACATGGTTGCTCTAAGCGCTAGATTATCTTGGCCACCACAATCGACAATAACATAGTCATAATGTTGCTCTAAGCTGAGCAAGTCATTACGAATTTTGCCATACAGTTGCACGCAGTTAATGGCCGGCAGTTTTGGGTTGTTGTTCCGAGCTTGGATCCAGTCTGATGTGGTTCTTTGCGGATCGCAGTCGACCATAATCACGCTGGCTTGAACTTCATTGGTTAGGAAGACTGCAATATTTTGCGCAAGGCAGCTTTTACCACTCCCCCCTTTTTCACCACCAACTAATATGATCATGGATATTGCCCTCTCAATATGACTAACTTACACCGTTAAATGTAATTGATACTACACTGTAATTATGGTTATAGATTTAGTCAATTAGCTGATTTTTGACGGTTTTTTATTAATGTCTTTGAGGCGATAATTTGACTGTTTTGACCATAAAGGCGGAAAATTGACAGCAAAGGTTTGCATCCGCCAATGTTAGTGAAAGGTTAAATTTAATAATGACTTGCAGCTGTTATGTGCAAATAACATCATTGTTTTATGAGGTGTTTTCAATGTATATAAAATATGAATACGTGTTTCATATGCATTAAATGACTATAAATCTATTTTGATATAGCTAATTGATATATTTTAGGGATGCAGCAAAACGAGTTATTTTAAGCTTAAATTTGATTCAATCGGTTATTTTACGCTAACCAGTGGTCTTATTATTGTCCGATATAGTCAGTTACAATCGCTTTTGAACTGAGCCTGGGGCGATTTTGAATCGAGGCGACGATTCATTCAGCATGAGTTTACTCAGGGTTGGTTGATTAATGAGTAGCTAACCTCTCATTAATTAACCCAGTATCAATTCATTGTGCATTTCACTCGTTGTACTTTTTTGATGGCCCGTAATGTCAATCGCGTGCATTGTCAGTTCACTTTGCTTAACTTAAAGCAGTTTTGATAAAGGCTTTGAACTGATAAAATAGTTAATGTAATCGGTATTACATTAACCTAATCGATAAACAAAGGCGTGGAGCCATAAGTGATGAATGAGCAGCAATTGTTAGAAGCGATTAATCAAACCATGCCATTTGGTAAATATGCTGGTCGTAAATTACTGCAGTTACCAGAACCTTACTTGGTTTGGTTTCACTCTAAAGGTTTTCCTGAAGGCAAACTTGGTGAGCAACTAGCATTAATGTATGAAGTGAAGCTCAATGGATTGGAAGAAATGCTACAACCTCTGTTAAAGCGGTGAAGCTAGGTAGTAAGCGATGAAGCTGGTAACAAGCGATGAAGCTGGTAACAAGCGATGAAGCTGGTAACAAGCGATGACAAGCGGTGACGAACGTAACAGCCTAGAGGCTAGCGCGGACTGCGTCCTGCTAGATCGCTACGCTGTTAAATAAAGCGGTCAAAGCGTTCGCTCGTTATCGTCCTAGCACCTAGGCTTTTAACGCTCGTTATCGCTTTTATAGCGTTCTCGCAGGACTAAGCCCGCCCTAGTAGCGAGTCTATTAACCGTTTTTTCATGTAAAAGCCGGTAAACGTTTGGCCACACTTTTGTTGATAGCTTGTTTGTTGCAAAACAAATCCCATAGCTTCAAACAACGGTTTAGATAAGTATGACGCATCAACACTGAGATAAGGATATGGTTGCTGAAGAGCCCAATGTTGTAAGTGTTTATAGAGTGCGCGGGCGATGCCTTGCTGCTGATAGTCGGGGTGAACGTATAAGCAGTCAATATACCCCTGGTGTTTAAAATGAGTTTCTAGACTAATAAAACCAGTGACCTGTTGGTTATCAAGTGCTAACCAGGCTTTATTTCGTTTGTATCGTAGTTGCCAAAATTTAGCCGAACGGGGCGCTGATGACCACGCATTGAGTTTTAAGGTCGGGTATCTTGGATGAATAATGCCTTGTACAGCCGTATGGTATAATTCACTTATTTGAGTTGCATAGGATGCAGAAAAATCAACGATTTGATGAGGTTGATTTATTGAGTTTTTCATAAAAAAGACCAATCGATAAGATTGGCCAATTATGTAAGTTTTTTACGATAAAACGTACTATTTTTTATTAATATTGCCAACAAACATGATTTTATCAAAGGTTCTGTTTAGGCTTGAGCTTTTAAAGTCGCTCATCCACATTTGTTCAGACACTTCTACCTTATCGCCTTTAGCCACTTCAGTTTGCGGACCCGCAGCCCAATATGTTTTGTCAGCTTCTTTTAGTTGAACGTAGGTATAACCGCCACCATTCATGGTGTCGAGTACTTCGCCTTGATGCAAAGCACCTTGTGCCCATACAGAAGAAACACCCATAGCCAAAGTGGCAGCGGCAGCAAATGCAATTAATTTAGCTTTCATGTATGTATTCCTATTTTGCCAAAAATGATAATTAATGAGGATTTTAATTCAACCTTTGAACTATTTAACCATCTCTGCTCATTATGGTCTGTGATCTACCGCGAATTATTGTCTTCTATCTGCTGTTAGGTGGTTTCTTTTAGGTATTGTCTTCTAAATATATGAAGTTGCCGTTTAATCGCGATGGCTAATGTAATGTACATTTGTAAACAGTTGTCCCGTAATGAGATGGCCATGTTGACTAACAAAATCGATGAAGGCTTCTGGCAGCGTTTGATTGCTCATCGGTTGCTGCCAGTGGGCATGCAATAACGCATCATAACCTTCCTTACCCGCTGCGGTATAAGAACTTGATACGCCAATATACAACTTATTAGATTCAAGAGTTTGCCATTGATCCTGCTTGTAGATATCAATTTGAGTGATCCGCTGGCCTTTAACTCGCTTACCATCATAGAAGTAGCGTAATCCATAGGGGTAGGGGAAACTGCCCGCACCTGTGCCGACAATACCATTATTGGTCGCGCTATTGATGGACGATTCTAAAGCTTCAATAATATGTTTACCCATAATTTGATACAAGGTTAGGGGTAATTCGAATGGCAAAATGCGGCCAATAACATCGGCAAGTGATAATTGCCCTTTATTGAGTGATTGCCTTACACCTCCCGCATTATGGAGTGCAAAATCGATATTTGGCTCAATATATTTAGCCGCTTTATACATGCTACGACTCACCCAAGGGGCTATTTCACTGCCATGAGGCAGCTGTTTGCTGGGCAACCTAGTGTGGACAAAGTTTCGAGGTATATGAGCCAGTATTTGGTTTTCTAGCGCATCTAATGATGGGCGGTATTGGCTGTGAATCACCTGATGAATAGCATCATCATGCTTAGCGTCTTTTATGCTTGGGTGATTGAACAACTGCTCGATTAAATCTGCGGCAATAGCACTATCGGCAGGCTGTCCGTCTTTAGTGCTGACATGAATATTGTCATCAAGCATAAAATAGTTATTACCGATAAGTTCGGTTACTTTGCCATTTGAATCAAAATTGATTTGAGCAATACCCAGCGTTTCTGCATATTTTCCGGCATGCAAAATAGGCGTTGAGTTTATGGTTTCTGCGTAAGGAATATCGCTTAAGCCAATGTTGCTCATATTACCTTGGAGAGTATGAGAATGTCCGCCGACAATTAGACTTATGCCGTCGACACAGGCAGCAAGTTCTTGGTCTTGGTCTAAACCTAGGTGGCTTAGTACAATAATATGATTAATGCCTTGCTGTTTCAGTTTTTGAACTGTTTTACGGGTAGTGTCGATAGCATTAACAAAGTGGGTATCGGGATCCGGCCTAGCAATTAAATGCATTTGATCTAAGGTAATACCAATAATAGCCATTTGAATATCGTGAAATGGCTTTATCAATACTTTTGCTGTCCCGGTACTGTCATCAAAGTCGTACAACATCGGGTGGCCGTATAATCGACCTGTTTTCTGCCTATCTTCTGCGCTTAAATCCATATTTCCGGCTAATACCGGAAAGTCGATACGGTTTAAAAAGGCCTGCACAGGGCTATTACCTGCATCGATTTCGTGATTACCCAACACCATGGCATCAGGTTTGAGTAAGTTAAGAAGGTGTGCATTGGCGGCACCTTGAAACTCTCTAAAATATAAAGTGCCCTGAAAGCTATCGCCGCCATGTAAAAATAGAAATGGAGTTTGCTCGGCTGCGGCTTGCTGCCTTGTTTGTTCAATTTGGTAACCTAAACGCGCATAGCCACCTGAATGGCCTTCAAGTGTATAAGTGCGTTGCTGGGCTGTCAGGCTAAACTGGACTGGACTAGGTTCGAAGTTAGAATGAGTGTCATTAATATGAGCTATAGATAAACGATAAATATGTGACATTTTTTTCCTCAATATAATGTCACCATCTTATACTAATTTAGCTAAACATGTCATCACTGCGCGTTGTTGTGATCTTTATATTGCAGCTCAAACAACGGAAATGATGGTACTAATTGGCTGGATATAGCCAATACAGTTTGTATTAAAAAATGCGACCAACAGAATGTTAATAATTGATTTTTTGATTATGTATCCGTGCGCAAGTGGCTTAATTAACCAAGTTAATTATCATCGTATATAACTAACCCTTTATTCTTGATTCGTCGTTGCCACAGCTTACGCGCCAGAGCTTGCATGTTGGGAGCTAAATCCTTTGAATCAACGATTTCTAAACCAATTAAGGTTTCGATGATATCTTCAATTGTCACTATCCCTTCACTTGAGCCATATTCATCAACTACTAATGCCATTTTAGCATTACGTTTTATCATTAATTGAAACAGTGGCAATACTCTTACGGAAGAGGGGACTACAAGTAACGTTTTTAAATGAGTACCAATTTCGGTATCTGGTGCTTGTCGAGACTGAAGGATAATGTCATTACGATTGACATAACCAATCACATTATCTCGGTCACCTTGGTAAATCGGAAAACGAGTAAACGGGCTCGACAAATATTGGTCGATAAATTGCGCATGAGTGATGTGAGTCGATAATTTAAATATTACCGTTCTGGGGGTCATGATGTCGCTGACGTGCATGTCTTTCATCGATAACATTTGGGTTAAAATTTGTGATTCTTGTTCACTTAACTCACCACTGTCTTTACCCATTTTACTCATCGCGCCGAGCTCTTGACGAATGTATTGACCGTTATTACCTTTGCCTAACAGATTGGTGACTTTTTGAGACATCCAAATTAAAGGCATGGTCATTTTTTCCATCCAGAATAGGCATACCGATACCGATGGCGCCAATTTACGCCAATGATTAGCCCCTAATGTTTTAGGTATGATTTCTGAGAGGAACAAAATTAAAAAAGTTAGAACAGCAGAGAATACCCCAAGCATTTGACTACCAAACACAATAGCCGCCTGTGCGCCAGCAATAGAAGCACCCATGGTATGTGAGATGGTATTTAGCGTTAGGATAGACACTAAAGGAGAGTCAATATTTTGCTTTTGCTTATCGAGCTGCGCAGCAATAAAGGGGTTAGTTTCTTTTAGGGTTGCGATATAACTTGGAGTGACAGATAAGAGAACTGCTTCAAAAATACTACACAAAAAGGAAATCAAAATAGCAAAAGAAACAATCAATAAAAGGGTTAACATAGTGTGAGTAAAAACTTCCTCGTAGAAGGCCATATAGCCTGCAGTAATACTAACATATCACTAGATGCAGATATACTGGCTAAAACGTGATGCTAACTGTATAATTCGCCGCCCTGTTACAGGTTTTGGTGTTTTGAGGTTAGGCGAATGAGTGTAAAGAAAATCAATTTATTAGATCTTGATCGTAAAGGACTACGGGCGTTGTTCAGTGAGATGGGCGAAAAACCGTTTCGTGCCGATCAGTTAATGAAGTGGGTTTATCACTTTGGTGTTACTGACTTTGAAGAAATGAACAACATAAACAAAGTGTTGCGTACCAAACTTGCAGCGAAGTGTGAAATTGTTGCGCCTGAAATTGCGAGTTTTCAAAAGTCGAATGATGGCACTATTAAATTTGCTATCAATGTTGGCCAAGGCCAAGAAGTTGAAACCGTATATATTCCTGAAGAAGACCGCGCGACCTTGTGTGTATCGTCACAAGTCGGCTGCGCTTTAGAATGTACCTTCTGCTCAACGGGCCAACAAGGTTTTAACCGTAATTTAACGGTATCTGAAATTATTGGCCAAGTTTGGCGTGTATCGCAATTTTTAGGTTTCCATAAAGACACTGGCGATCGACCAATTTCTAACGTAGTGATGATGGGGATGGGTGAGCCTTTGCTGAACCTTGCTAACGTGATCCCTGCGATGGATATTATGCTGGATGATTTTGGCTTTAGTTTATCTAAACGTCGAGTGACGTTATCAACCTCTGGTGTAGTACCTGCACTTGATAAATTAGGTGACGCCATTGATGTCGCATTAGCGGTAAGTATTCACGCACCAAATGATGAACTGCGCGATGTGTTGGTTCCAGTTAATAAAAAATATCCATTACAAGAATTTTTAGCGGGTATTCGTCGTTATTTAGAAAAGTCTAATGCAAATCGCGGCCGCGTGACGGTTGAATATGTCATGCTTGATCATATTAATGACAGCACAGACCAAGCGCATGAACTTGCGATTCTAATGAAAGATACTCCATGTAAGATTAACTTAATTCCGTTTAACCCGTACCCTGGTTCTCCTTACGGTCGTTCATCTAACTCACGCATAGATCGTTTTTCTAAAGTGTTGATGGAACACGGCCTAACTGTGATTGTTCGTAAAACTCGTGGTGATGATATTGATGCTGCTTGTGGCCAACTAGCTGGCGATATTCGTGATAGAACAAAGCGTTTAGCAAAAAAACAAATGCAACAGAATCAGATTTCAGTCACAATGGAATAACTCGTTGTTTGCATAGATAATAGGCTTATAAATGAAGCACGGAATGCAAAAGGTTGTTCTGATTACTTTAGTGGCTTTGTCCGTCACTGCTTGTGTTACTGAGCGTACTTACAGTGGTACTGATACCCCTGTAGCAGAGCGTCGGTTTGATAAGCAGGGGGCCGCTAGAGAACGAATGCAACTTGGGTTAACTTATCTAAATCGTGGAAATAGTGAACAAGCCAAGTACAATTTAAATAAAGCTGTTGAATATGCACCGAATATCAGTGAAGTTCATATGGCAATGGCTTATTATTATCAAACAGTTGGTGATATAGAGCGAACAGAAGAGTCATATAAAAAAGCCATTAGCTTGAGTGATGTTACTGGTGATGCACGGAATAACTTTGGGGTGTTTTTGTGTCAGCAAAATAATTTTGTTGAGTCTGAGAAAATGTTTCTTGCGGCGATTGAAACACCTAAATATACCCGTACCGCATCGAGTTATGAAAACTTAGGCGTATGCAGCCGTAAAGCCGGTGATAAAGAAAAAGCGCGACAGTATTTTAATATGGCGTTAAAGTATGATCAAAGACGTAAAGTAACGTTATTAGAATTAACCGAGTTAGCCATGGAAGATGCTGACTACGGCAATGCGCGCGAACAACTCGCAAGATACCATCGAGTTGCTAGCGAATCAGCAGAAAGTTTAGCCTTAGGGATTAAGATTGAGCGGGCGGCGAATGATATAGAAGCCGTAAAACGATTTGGCATTTTACTTATTGCTAAGTTTCCTGCATCTCCACAAGCCAAAAATTATAGAGCTAACTTGAATTAATGACTAAAGAATTCGAAGTAGAACAAGACGTAGAAGAAACGTCATTGTTAAAGGATGTTGTTACTGCTGGCGCCATTTTAAAAGCGGCTCGCGAAGCAAAGGGACTCTCAATTGAGACCGTAGCAACCCAATTGCATTTACGTCCCAAGATTATCAATGATCTTGAAAATGACATTTTTGTTAATATTGCCTCCACCACATATGTTAGAGGTTATATTAAAAATTATGCCCGTGTTGTGAGTGCTGACATTAACCAAATTCAACAATGCTTAAGCCATCAGTTGCCTGAAATTGTTGCGCCTGCAATGCAAAGTTTTTCACGTAAAACGACTCATCAAGCTCGTAATAGTCGTCTTAATTTAGTGACTTATCTTATCGTTGCCGTATTGATTGCCATGTTAGTGTTGTGGTGGGTACAGAAATCATCGTTACTAACCAATGTTGATTTATCGCAGCCTACCGTTGAAGAGATTGCTGCTGAAAGCAACATGCCTGAACCGCAACAGATCATTCGAAGTGGCTCAGTGCAATCTACTGCTAATGATGTAGGTAACGAAGGCAATGATAGTGCAACAGATTCGGCTAACAAGGCAGCAATAGAAGCCGAAGATAAGCTGATTCAAACGGCACAAGATGCAGCCAGTACTGCACAACAATTAGCGGCTAGCAGCAGTGTTACAACTGCTAGTACTGAATCTTCATCAACAACCGACACCAGTTTAGCCAGTGGCGAAAGTGTGTTAACCATTGAGCTTACCGGTGATTGCTGGGTTAACGTGACTGATGCAAACGGCAAAGTGATGGTTGATGGCGTGAAGAATTCGGCACAACGAATTGAAGTTCGTGGAATAAAACCTTTTAAAGTGATTCTGGGTGCTCCTCAAGTAGCCAGCATCAGCCTCGATGGCAATAATGTCAGTTTAGCTGAGTTTGCCAACGGTCGAGTTGCAAGATTAACCCTGCCTAAAGCGTCATAATGCTTTAGCAACAGCAGTAGAGCATATTTGCA
Organism: Shewanella sp. Arc9-LZ; assembly: GCF_010092445.1. Classification (NCBI taxonomy): domain Bacteria; kingdom Pseudomonadati; phylum Pseudomonadota; class Gammaproteobacteria; order Alteromonadales; family Shewanellaceae; genus Shewanella; species Shewanella sp. Arc9-LZ. The sequence goes on from NZ_CP048031.1 coordinate 1,416,551, forward strand.
TGTATAACGAATCCCCAATTATTCGCAGACCATCAACACGTATCTATGTGGGCAATGTCCCTATTGGTGATGGTGCACCGATTGCTGTTCAATCGATGACGAATACTAAAACTACCGATGTTGCGGCCACCGTGGCGCAAATTCTAGCATTAGAAAAAGTGGGCGCTGATATTGTACGTATTTCAGTACCGACAATGGATGATGCTGAAGCCTTTAAAATTATCAAACAGTCTGTCAATGTGCCATTAGTGGCCGATATTCATTTCGATTATCGTATCGCGCTTAAAGTGGCCGAATACGGTGCAGATTGCCTGCGTATTAACCCAGGTAATATTGGTAATGAAGAACGCATTCGCAGTGTGGTTGAGTGCGCCCGCGATAAAAACATTCCCATCCGTATCGGAGTGAATGGTGGCTCGCTTGAAAAAGACTTAATGGACAAATATCGTGAACCAACGCCTGAAGCATTATTTGAATCAGCGATGCGTCATGTGGATATTTTGGACCGTTTGAATTTTGATCAATTTAAAGTCAGCGTTAAAGCGTCAGATGTATTCCTGGCTGTCGCATCATACCGTCTGCTGGCTAAACAAATTCGTCAACCGTTACATTTAGGTATTACCGAAGCCGGTGGGATGCGTGCGGGTTCAGTTAAATCAGCTGTCGGTTTAGGCATGTTATTAGCTGAAGGCATTGGTGATACTTTACGTATTTCGTTAGCGGCCGATCCGGTTGAAGAAATTAAAGTTGGTTTTGATATTTTAAAGTCGCTACGTATTCGTAGCCGTGGCATTAACTTTATTGCTTGTCCTTCTTGTTCGCGCCAAGAGTTTGATGTGATTAGTACCGTCAATGAACTCGAACGTCGTCTTGAGGACATTACCACTGCAATGGATGTGTCTATTATTGGTTGCGTAGTCAACGGTCCAGGTGAAGCGTTAGTGGCTGATATCGGCTTAACTGGCGGCCATGCTAAGAGCGGTTATTATGATGACGGAGTGCGTCAAAAAGAGCGCTTTGACAATAAAAATATTGTCGATGGTTTAGAAGCAAAAATCCGCGCTAAAGCCAGCATGATGGCTAATCGCATCGCGATAATCGATAAAACTGAATAATCTTAATCCTGTGCATGGCAACCAAGAGTTGCCGATGTTGAGGGTATATTTACATTTTATTAGCGCAAGCTAATCAAGAAGTGGACACGTTAACAGTGGCAAAGCAAATCCAAGCTATTCGTGGAATGAATGATATTCTGCCTACTCAAAGTCCTTTATGGCAAAAAGTCGAAGCTGTATTGCGCTCATCAGTTAGTGCATTTGGATACAGTGAAATTCGTACTCCTATTGTAGAAAGTACCGATCTTTTTAAACGCTCTATTGGTGAAGTGACCGATATTGTTGAAAAGGAAATGTACACCTTTGAAGATCGTAACAGTGACAGCTTAACCTTACGCCCTGAAGGCACAGCCTCAACAGTGCGTGCGGGTAACGAACATGGTCTGCTTTACAATCAAGAACAACGTTTATGGTATATGGGACCCATGTTTCGCCATGAGCGCCCGCAAAAAGGTCGTTACCGTCAATTCCACCAGTTTGGCGTTGAAGTTTACGGCATTGCTAGCGCCGATATTGATGCTGAAGTATTAATGTTATCTGCCCGTTTATGGGACTTGTTAGGCATTAAAGAACACGTGGCACTTGAGCTTAATACTTTAGGCGATCCGGCTGAACGTGCAGCTTACCGTGATGCCTTAATTGCATTCTTAGAGCAGCACAAAGACAAGTTAGATGAAGATAGTCAACGTCGCATGTATTCCAATCCATTGCGAGTGCTAGACAGTAAAGATCAGCAAGTGCAGGCTCTTTTAGCTGATGCTCCCGCATTGATGGACTATCTTGGTGAAGAGACCAAGACACATTTTTCAACTTTATGTGAACTCTTAGACGCTGTTGGTATCCAATACACCATTAATCCGCGTTTAGTCCGTGGTTTAGATTATTATAACCGCACTGTATTTGAATGGGTTACCACTAGCCTGGGCTCTCAAGGTACAGTATTGGCGGGTGGGCGCTATGACGGCTTAGTCGGCCAACTTGGTGGTAAAGATACCCCAGCTGTTGGTTTTGCAATGGGCCTTGAGCGTATTGTACTATTGCTTGAAACACTTGAGTTAACCAGTGATATTGCCCCAGAAGTTGACGTTTATGTCACTGCAATGGGTGAAAATTGCGTCGTTGAAGCCATTAAAGTGGCTCAAGAGTTGCGTCAACAGTTACCAACACTTAAAGTCATGAGCCATTGCGGTGGTGGCAACTTTAAAAAGCAAATGAAACGTGCCGATAAAAGTGGTGCTCAGTTTGCGTTAATTATTGGTGAAAACGAAATGGCTAATAGCCAAGTCGCTATTAAACCGCTAAGAACAAACGATGAACAACAATTGGTTACGCGTAGTGAACTCGTAGCTAAAATTGCAGAACTGATTTAAGAACAGATTTTAAAGGGGAAGTGCAAGTGGAAATTTATAGCACAGAAGAACAACAAGTAGATGCTATCAAGCAGTTCTGGAAAGATTATGGTACCTCAATTATTGTGGGTGCCGTAGTAGGCCTTGGCGGTCTATATGGTTGGAACGAATATTCAGACATGAAAGTGACGGCGGCTGAAGAAGCTTCAGAGTCGTTTCAGTCTATCGTGACACAGTCGGCTAACCCTGCTGCGTTATTGGTTCAGGCAGAAAGCTTTGCATCAGAACATGATCAGCAAGGTTATCAAGCATTGCTTGAATTGATGGTAGCAAAGTCAGCGGTTGAAGCGGGTGATTTAGCTAAAGCTGAAGCCTCATTTACTAAGATAATTGCTGCCCAACCAGGTTCTGGTTTGGGTATGGTAGCGATGATTCGTTTAGCACGTATTCAAGCAGAACAAAACAATATAGGCATGGCGTTAGCGACGTTAGATCAAGTGACTGATAAAGCATTTGCTTCACAACGTGAAGAATTGAAAGGCGACTTTTTAGTGCGTCAAGGTGATTTGGATAAAGCCAAATCAGCTTATCAAACAGCAGTGGATAATGGTGGCGCATTAGCCAGTCCAGCGCTGACCATGAAATTAGACAATCTAAACAAGGCATAAGGAATTTAGCCGATGAAGTCGTGGTGTAAAAATCTACTTGCCGTTGGGTTAAGTGTTGCTCTTATGTCTGCTTGTTCTTCAAGTGATGTTGAAGAAGAGCCAGTGAGTGAATTAGTTGATATACAAGCAACCGTGTTTCCTGAGATTACTTGGGATACCAGTGTCGGCGACGGTGTAGGGGATTATTACTCTCAACTTCGTCCTACTGTTCGTTACGGCAAGGTGTTTGTCGCCGATCGTAGCGGTATTGTGGTTGCCTTTGATGAAACAACCGGTGATGAGCTTTGGAAAAAAGACTTCAATGATGTCTTTGAAGATAAGCTTGAAACCAAAACCAAGGGTATTCTTTTAGCTGCAGGTGTTACCGCTGCACGTAATAAAGTGTTTGTTGGTGGCGAAACCGGTTTATTGGTTGCGCTTGACGAAGCAACGGGTGACGTTGTGTGGTCTGCGCAAGCAAATGGCGAGTTATTATCGGCACCAACAGTGGCAGAAGATGTTGTCGCGGTAAATACCAGTAAAGGCGCATTTGAAGCATTTGATATCGATAACGGTAAAAAGTTATGGACCTATGAAATGCAACTGCCAAATCTTACCTTAAGAGGTACAGGTTCTGCTGCGTATGAAGCGGGCGGTTTCTTTTTGGGAACAGCTGACGGTAAAGTCGCAGTTGTCGTTAAAAGTAATGGCCAAGCTGCTTGGGAACAAGCCGTTTTTAGTCCAACCGGTGCAAATGAGTTTACCCGGATGGCTGATATTGATATGACGCCATTAATACTGGGCGAAAATCTGTATGTTGCTAGTTACAATGGTAACTTAGTCTCTATGGAACTTCGTAGCGGTCGCGTAGTTTGGTCGCGTAAATATTCAAGCTTTAATGATTTAGCCGCTGCAGGTATTAGCCTGTATTTGGTCGATGATCATAGCCGTATTTACTCTGTCGATCGCCGTAATGGTTTAGAGTTATGGAGCACTTCAGTCCTTAAAAACCGTGAGTTAACAGCCCCTGCAGTAATTGATAATTATATTGTTGTCGGTGACTTTGAAGGTTACTTGCATTTTATTGACCGTAACAGCGGCGATATAGTTGGCCGAGTTCAAGTTGATAGTGATGGATTATATGCCCAACCTTTAGTGGTGGGTGACAAAATCTATGTTCAAGGCCGTAGCGGCAAAGTCGCGATTGTTACGTTGAACAAAGAAGAGCAAATGAATGTTGAGGAAGATACTGAAACTGATGCGGAATAAGTCATAGCACTATTTTTGCGTTAATTAAGGTATAATGTCCTTACTAGAGCCCCTGGAAGCGTTCCGGGGGCTTTTTATTGAAAAGTTTTTTAGAGGCAAAATCATGATCCCTGTTGTGGCCCTTGTAGGGCGACCGAATGTCGGCAAATCGACATTATTTAACCGTCTTACTCGTACTCGTGATGCGTTAGTCGCTGATTTCCCAGGTTTAACACGTGACCGTAAGTACGGCCGTGCATTTTTAGCTGGCTACGAGTTTATCGTTGTTGATACTGGCGGTATTGATGGCAGCGAAGAAGGGATCGAAACCAAAATGGCTGAACAGTCATTGGCCGCGATTGAAGAAGCTGACGTCGTATTATTTATGACCGATGCTCGTGCTGGTATGACCGCTGCCGATTTAGCGATTGCTCAGCATTTACGTAGCCGTGATAAAGTCACTTTTGTGGTTGCCAACAAAGTTGATGGTATTGATGCCGATTCAGCTTGTGGTGAATTTTGGTCTCTAGGTTTAGGTGAAGTCTATCAAATGGCTGCCGCGCAAGGTCGTGGTGTAACCAACATGATTGACTACGCACTAACGCCTTATGCCGAAGCTATGGGTATTGTTCGCGAACTCGACGAAGAAGGCGAGCAAGTTGAACGTGAATATACTGAAGAAGAAGCGGAAGCAGAACAAGAACGCCTACAAAACTTACCGATTAAGCTCGCCATTATTGGTAAGCCTAACGTGGGTAAATCAACACTGATTAACCGTATCCTCGGCGAAGAACGTGTCGTCGTTTATGACGAGCCAGGTACCACTCGTGACAGTATTTACATTCCAATGTCACGCGAAGGTAGAGAGTACGTGTTAATTGATACTGCTGGTGTTCGACGTCGCAGTAAAGTAAATGAAGTTATCGAGAAATTCTCGGTAATTAAAACCTTGAAAGCGGTTGAAGATGCTAACGTAGTATTATTAGTTATCGATGCACGCGAAGGTATTGCAGAGCAAGATCTTGGTTTATTAGGTTTTACCTTAAACGCAGGCCGTGCATTGGTGATTGCGATAAACAAGTGGGACGGTATTGATCAAAAAGTCAAAGACCGTGTTAAAAGCGAACTTGATCGCCGTTTAGGCTTTATCGATTTTGCTCGTATTCACTTTATTTCGGCATTACATGGCACTGGCGTTGGTCATTTATATGAGTCAATTGAAGAAGCCTACGACAGTGCGACACGTCGCGTAAGTACATCAATGCTAACGCGCGTTATGCAAATGTCGCAAGATGATCACCAACCACCATTGGTGAATGGTCGTCGTGTGAAGCTTAAATATGCTCACGCTGGCGGTTATAATCCACCAATCGTGGTTATTCATGGTAACCAAGTTAAGAAACTACCTGATTCGTATAAGCGCTATATGATGAACTATTTCCGTCGTTCATTAAAAGTAGTCGGTACGCCAATTCAGTTACGTTTTCATGAAGGTTCTAACCCGTTTGAAGGTAGAACTGAGAAGTTGACCGTGGGTCAAGAGCGTCGTCGTAAGCGTGCAATGAGCCACATTCGCGATCGTACTAAGTAACCTCGTTGTTATTTAAGTTACTTATTACTCAAAAAGCCTGACTTGTTCAGGCTTTTTTGTAGGTGTTTACCGTCTATTAGAATTGGTATTAAAGATTGGGTGAACTAGGATGCAGCAAAAAATTACCGGTTATCATTTGGATGAAGAACATCATTGGGTGGCAGAATTAGGTTGCGGCCATTTTCAACATGTTCGGCATAATCCACCTTGGACTGTTCGCCCTTGGGTAATAACAGTAGAAGGTCGGCAACAGCAATTAGGGATGATCCTTATTTGTAAAAAATGCGATGTCGCGGCACTGCCAGATAGTCTTGGCTAGATTACGTTTGCTTAGCTCAAGACGTTAAATCTGAAGTGGTTCGACAAAACCATAAATAAACGGCGATGTAAGCACATATAATACTGTCCATTACCATTGATAGCCAAAAGCCATCGACAAAAGATTGATTGGCATTGCTCAATACTAGGCTAATAAAAAATAGCTTTTCAATTAGCGCAATGCAAAACAGTGGTTGTATCCAAGTTGAACGGACCATCGCAATAAAAAAACTGCATCCAACCATTAATACCATAAATCCCCAATGCTGAATAAATATTGTGTCACTGGAGTGATAGGTTAACTGGTTAAGGTTTTCGACAGCCCACTGTGGGAATAAAGTATAAAGTCCGCCCAATGAAGTTCCTAAACCTGCAAGGAATAACGCCATTTGTCGGGTATTGTGCAGAAAATGAGTCATGTGTGAGTTCGTTCAAAGTTATTTTATCGCCATAGTGTCATGTTTTAGATTCTTTTTCGATTATTGTTATCCATAAGTGATTGTTAAGATTCCGGCGTGATAATGGCCCCATCATCGCAATCCTACCGAGGTTTATATGCAAACACAGACAACTTATCCATTATTCCATCGTCTTATTCATTGGGGGTTGGCCTTGACCATGATGGTGATGTTATTAACCGTATTACTAAGGCTTGGGTGGATGGAAAAAAACCATATGGCCGCCATAATTCACCAAGGCTTAGCGAAATTAGATGTCATTATTACCGATAAACAAGCGGTGAGCATTGCTAAAAGTATTCGTGGCGTTATGTTCCAGTGGCATATTTATTTTGGCTATGCGGTAGGCGTATTTGTTTTTGCTCGGTTTGTTTATATGGCTAAATTTGGTCTGCATTATCCGTCGCCTTTTTCGCGCCAAGCTACGACAAAGCAAAAGTTTCAGGCATGGGTGTATTGGGTATTTTATGCTGGCATAGCGTTCTCTGTAATAACAGGTTTGTTACTCAAGTTTGGTCCAGAGGCAATAGAAGAACAGGCTGAAACAATTCATAAGTTGGCACTGTGGTATTTCATCCCTTTTATAAGTTTACATTTAGCAGGGATTTTAGTGGCCGAGTCTGGTAACGATAAAGGCATCGTGTCGAAAATGATTGGAGGCTAATGTTATTTTCTTTTTTTTTAATGGCATAAATTGTCTTTACGATATCTTTACAATGCTTAAGTGAATCTTAAGATTGGTGGACTATGTTGTTTGCAATATGTTTATTAGGTGAAAATATGATGTCAATTGGGTTATTTGGTCATTTTCGTAACATTAAGTTTATAGCGTTAAGTTTAGCGATAGGGTTAGGTGTTAATGCCCAAGCTCAAGCTGCTCCGTCATTAGAACATGATGTGTTAGATCAACAAGGTGCAAGTGTCAGTCTGCAACAATTTGCTGGCAAAGTGGTTTATGTCGATTTTTGGGCGTCTTGGTGTGCTCCATGCCGTAAATCATTTCCGTGGATGAATGCCATCCAGGCTAAATATCAACAACAAGGTTTAGAGGTAGTCGCAATTAACCTTGATGTTGATACCGCATTAGCCCATGAGTTTTTGAGCAAACTGCCGGCAAAATTTAATCTTCGTTTTGACCCTGAAGGTGATATTGCCCAAGCCTTTGAGTTACAAGGTATGCCAAGTAGCTTTTTGTTCAATCGTAAAGGTGAATTAGTGCAAACTCACATGGGTTTTTTTACCGAAAACATTCCCGCCTATGAACAAGAAATCCAAATGTTGTTACAGGAGTAAATTGATGACAAAAGCATTTTATCAACCCTTTGCCAAAGCTGTGGTGGCATTAGCCATTGTCAGTAGTTTGGTTGGCTGTTCGAACTTAGGTGTACAACCTTGGGAAAAAGATCAATTAGCTCGTGCTGATATGGCGTTGAACAGCGAAAAACTTGATCTCGCGTTAGATGACCATATTTATTTTAGTAAAGAAGGTACTAGTGGTGGTCGCTCATTAGCGGGCGGAGGTTGTGGATGCAACTAACATCTAAGCAAAGTATTGCCAGTGCGTTGGCATTAGCAAGCTGTAGTTTATTAAGCCAACAGGCCAGTGCAGCAGAACCGATTCCTGCCAATGATGATTGGAAGGTCGATGCTGCCATTATGTATTATGGCGAGCAAGACCGTGTTCAAGCTGCAGAAGCGATTGGTAATGTACAAAAAGCCTTTGGTGACAGTTCGTTATTGGACCTTAAAATTGTGGTCGACAGTTTAACCGGTGCATCAGCTTCTGGTGCAGTGGCACAAAGTGACAGTCAAACTTTCACGCGTCCGTCAGGTGATGGCCAATATACTGTCAGTGCTGGCGAAACACCGCTGGATGATACCTTTCATGATACTCGTGTTCAGCTTAGCGCTAACTGGCAAGAAGTGCTTAATCAAGATTGGACCGGTAACGTAGGTGTGTACGGTTCAAAAGAGTTTGATTATCTTTCGATGGGCATTAACGCGGGTCTTGAACGTAGTTTTAATAAAAATAACACTACGTTGTCGTTATCGGGGGCATTTACCAATGATGTGGTTGACCCTGTTGGCGGTCGTCCTGTGGCAATGTCAGAAATGGTGTTTCGTGGCGATTATGCCAGTGATGCCGATTATCAAGCAGCCTTTGATCAAACGCGTTTAGCGGGTGATGATACTAAACAAACCAGTGATATCATGTTTGGTGTGACTCAGATTATTAATCGTAATTGGTTGATGCAAGCTAACTATGGTTTATCAAGTGTGTCAGGTTACATGACCGACCCGTATAAGATCCTTAGTGAGGTCGATGTTAACGGTCAAACACAAGCTTACCGTTACGAAAATCGTCCAGACTCACGCCTTAAGCACAGTGTGTTTTTACTCACCAAAGGTGCATTGGATTCTGGCGTAGTCGATTTTTCATATCGCTATAGTACTGATGATTGGGATATTCAATCGCATACTTTAGAAACGCATTACCGATATAATTTCAGTCCAACTATGTACGCACAATTGCACTTACGTTATTACCAGCAGCAAGCCGCTGAGTTTTATCAACCATTCTTGATGAGTGGCGATGCAATACCTGAGTATGCCAGCGCCGATTATCGCATTGGTGATATGACGGCTTACACCATAGGACTTAAATTTGGCCAGCGTTTATCGGGTGGCCATGAATTAAGTTATCGTATTGAGTATTATCAGCAAAATCCTGAAAATAATGGTACTGAGATACCTGGTCAGCTACAAAACTACGATTTATTCCCAGCGGTGAAAGCGATAGTAGCTCAAGTGAGTTATTCGTTTTAAGATGAATGTATCATCAATAAACAGAGTAGTTTAACTTGCTTGAACCACTAACAACAATGTCAAAAGCCCCAAAAGTGATGAGCTTACAGCCTCGTCCTTGGGGCTTTTTAGGTTCATTTAATGCTATGGCTAGCCCATGTGAATTATTAATGGCAGTTGATGACGAGTATATTGCGAGGCAAATGCTGACTATTGCTTATGACGAAGCAAAGCGTATAGAACATAAATTCAGCCGTTTTATTGAAGCTAACGTGGTGTGGCAGTTAAATCATGCCCAAGGTGAAACGACCCCAATTGATGCCGAGACAGTGCATTTATTGCAATTTGCTCAACAATGTTTTCAATTAAGTGAATCAGCATTTGATATCAGTGCCTGTCCATTAATGGCGTTATGGCGTTTTGATGGTAACCATCGTGTGCCGTTACAAACGGATATTGATGCCGCTTTGCTTAAGGTGGGTTTTGATCGCATTGCATTGACGGATAAGACCGTCTGTATGCCTGCAGACATGAGTGTCGACTTTGGCGGTATCGGTAAGGAATATGCGGTGGATCGCACTGCACAAATATTAGCGAGTCGTTGGCCAAAGCAATCGGTATTAGTCAACTTTGGTGGTGATATTGCTTGCCCGATCACCAAAAGCGATGGCTGGCAGGTGGGGATTGAAAACCCTCATAAGCTTGATAACGCTGCGGCACTGTTAACCATTCGCCAGGGGGCGTTAGCCACTAGCGGCACTACTCGGCGCTATATAGAGGTGGACGGTAAACGTTATGGGCATATTATTAATCCTAAAAAGGGTTACCCTGTAGAGCAAGCGCCATTATCGGTCACTGTGCTGGCGCCCAATTGTGTTATGGCAGGAATGTTGGCCACAATGTCGATGCTAAAAGGAGCTGATGCTGAAGGTTTTTTACAGCAACAAGGTGTCGATTTTAAGGTGTTTCGTTAATGAATAAGGGTACTGAATGCGGGTGTTATTAGTAGAAGATAATAAGTTGTTAGCACAAGGCATCGTAATGAGCTTAGCTAAATCAGGTATTCAGGTCGATCATTTAGCATCATATAATCAAGCCCAAATCGCCTTAGGAAATGAAGATTTTAGCGCCATTATTCTCGATTTAAGTTTACCCGACGGCAATGGTGCAGACTTATTAAAACAGTGGCGTAAAAATGGTATCTCATTACCTATTATTGTATTAACAGCCAACACTGATTTCGACACCCGCTTAATGTGTTTAGATATTGGTGCCGATGATTATTTAAGTAAGCCTTTTGATGTGAGGGAATTAATTGCTAGGCTTAAGGCGATTATTCGACGCCAACATGGCCTAGATAATAACCAATTTAGCTATGGTGCTCTCAACATCGACTTTGCCCGTTGTGAAGTGCATTTTCGCGATGTGTTAGTGTCGCTTTCACGCCGTGAATATCAATTGTTACTCGAATTTGCTCAATCAGCAGGTCGCGTATTAACCCGTAATCAACTTGAACAGCTAACTTATGGCTGGGATGAAGTGGGCAGCAACTCGATTGAAGTGCATATTCATCATCTACGTAAAAAAACGGCCACTGAGCTGATCAAAACCGTGCGCGGTATAGGCTATATTTTAACTGAAACGGTATAGCTTTATTATGAGCTAGATAGGGTAGATGAAGTAAATGCTGGGCAGCCAAACAGCGACTTAATTACACTTAATACAATAAGGATATTATGTTTTCATTACGATTATTATTAAGTTTGATTATGCTGGTGGGGATTGTTCTTACGGTAACTTTTTCGAGCATACTCAGTACGCGTGATGCTATGCATGAAGTCGAAGAATTGTTTGATGCGCAGATGGTGCAAACCGCCAAAATGTTGGAACAGTTTTATGTCGAACATTTAACAGAAGCTCAACTGGCACAATTGCTCCAGCAGCCAAGTTTGTTCCATGTTGCGGATTCAAAAATAGAAACCTTTGCTGATCAATCTAATCCTGTCACCTTGTCTTATGAGCATAAATTATCATTTCAATTACTGTCCCGCTCGGGGCAGTTACTCGCGTATTCTGATAGTTCTGGCGAGCAACAACTAACCAATTTCATCCAAGGCTATGACACTCGTAGCATCGATAATGAGTTATGGCATGTGTACAGCTTTTTCTCATCGTCGCATCAGGTATGGATTGTAACCGCACAGCGTGATGATGTTCGACGAGAGATCGTGTCATTAATTATCAGCAACACTTGGCGCTCGCCGTTAATCATTACTCCCATTATGATGTTTTTCATGTTGTTGTTAACTTATTACTTATTTAAACCGGTTAAGTTATTAGAACGTCATTTAGATAACCGCTCAGCCCAAGACCTAACTCCTATCAATTTCACTTTACCGAAGGAGTTAGCATCAACGCAAAAAGCCCTTAACGGCTTCTTGCTGCGCATTAGCGAGACGATGATCCGTGAACGTCGTTTTAGTGCCGATGCCGCCCATGAACTTAAAACGCCATTAGCGATTATTAAGTTACACAGCGATGGCTTAAGCGATGTATTGTCTAGCCAAATGCCACAAATTCAGCAGGCAACGTTGCCATATATAGAAGCCATAGGCGAGGGTGTAAACCGCATTAGCCATACAGTGGAGCAGCTGTTGTTGTTATCACGAGTGGATGCGATAGAGGCGTTAAATAAAACCGATTGTAAGCTACAAGATATTATTGAGAATGTGATAAATCAGCTAGTACACGTCATTGCCGATTACGAGTGGTATATCGTTGTTCCTAAAGATATGAACATTAATGCCGATCCGTTTTACATCGAATTAGTACTGAAAAATATTATCGAAAATGCCTGTAAATACAGTCCTAAAGAATCCTTAATAACCATTAAGGTTACTCAGGACGAGCAACAGACAAAAATTTATGTGCTTGATCAAGGCCGGGGTATGTCAGATGAGGAAATCAGCTTAGCCAAAAACCGCTTTTATCGTGTTGATGAAAACGCTTCACATGGTGCGGGTTTAGGCTTATCAATTTGTCAGCATATTATCAGTTTACATCATGGTGAATTGACTTTTAGCCGAGTAGAACCTCATGGCTTAAATGTCTGTATTGTATTACCCCATGCTCAGGTTTAGCGTGAATACTGGCAATTTTATTGATTTTATATAGACAAAAAACAACATGAGAGACAAGACCTACTCATGTTGTTTTTTGTTGTAGTTCGCGGCTTTTTTTTACTGTTTACTGTCTTTCTCTTGACGGTTTTTCTCTTGAAGGCCCGGTGTCTCTCGATTGGCTTGCACGGCGTGATGATGCATTATCACGTTGCTGACTCATTGATCGCGAAGCTTGCTGAGGCGTGGATCGAGTTGTTTCGCGAACTTGCTGCTTTTGTGGTTCACTCCTGCGTATTTGTTTCACTTGCTGTTGTGGATTGCGCATCGCGTTAACTTGCGGCTGGCGCGATGTTTCAACTCGAGTGTTACGTTGAGCTTGTTGTAATTCTTGATTGCGCGGCTTGCTTGTTATGTTCGCCACTGGTTTTGTCTCATACTTAGGCTTAGTTTGGGCCACATCGCGTTGGCGACTGTAGTTTGACTTCATCGGCTCACCTTTGCGCTCAAATGATTTTACTTGTGCTGCTGGTTGACGTTGCTGGCTTAACTCGCGTTTTAGCTGGCTACTTTTGTGCTCAATCGGCTCATTGCGGCCTACACTTCTTAACGTTGATTTGTCACTACGCTTATCCTGCTTGCTGCTATGGTTTATGTCTTTACGCTGATCATTCACCTTGGTGGAATAATGACGAGGTTCATTGGCTTGCTGGCGTTTGGCTTCGCGTGAATAACTTACCTGCTTGTTACGTTTCTCATAATGGCCATTATAACGTTTGCTGATCACTTGGCTGTGGTAAGCCACACCTTTGCGATGCTTAGGTTTATGTTGCCAATGTTGGGCACCATGGCTGTAGCTTATTTTTCGTGGTGTGTAGTAACGGTAGTTTTGACGTACTGGTACCGCAATTACACGGCGATCATGCCAATGAAAACCACTAAAAAAGAAGTTAAAGCTAATACGTACTCCGCTATCCCAGTAAATAGCACTGTGGTTAGGGCGATAATGTACATAAGCAGGTGCATTCCAATAAACCGGTGGATAACGATTCCAGCGCCAGTTGCCATAAACGATACGGCTGTCGTAATAAGGCACGTAAACAATTTCTGGGCGAACTGATTCAATAATAATCCGGCGCTCAACCCGCGACACTTTTACTTGCTCAAGGTCGGCTAAGTTGTTGGCTTCATCAGCTTGTTGTCTTAATGATTGAATGGTGTCTAGCATGCGGCCTTCATCTTGCAAAAAGGCATCGCCTACGCTTTGAGTCCACGCTAAATCATCATTTAAACGCTGCAATACATTGGGAAATGCTACCAATGCTTTCACGCTTGGGTCCCAGTCTTGCGACTCTACCTCGGTCATAATTTGGTTGGTGTCGCGGTTACCTTGGTTTGATAACCAGCGTTTGGCTTGGACAATTTCTAATGGGTACGTTGACGCAATTAATATGTGGGTTAATAAACTGTCTGGATATAGCGCTATTGGCGCGAGCATTTGTGCCAACTCAGCATCACTCACCACATCATCTTCTGCTGTATAAGTGTATGAATTAGTTGGTTGCGCCGCGTGTACATTGGTTAATGGCATACAGACCAAGGCTAAGGCGAGCAATGCCTTAGCGGGTACGTGAATGGCTTTTTTCATGTTATCTCCAGCGTCATTGATGACTGTTAGGTTCATCATAACGGGCCGAAGATGAACATAAGCTGAAAGCTCATAACGGAAGTTAATAAGCTAGAACTATGCGAGAGGAGTAAGCAAGAGCAATAAGCTAGATAGATAAACTAAACAAATAGTATATAACGGCAATCTAAAGCAGGCGTTTATTGTTGGAAAGTAAACTCAAATTGAGCGCCACCCAATGATGCCGATTGGCCAACAGTAAGTTTACCGTGATAACTGTCGACAAGGTCTCTAACGATTGCCAGTCCGATCCCGTGGCCTTGAGTGTAAGTGTCTGCACGGATCCCCCGTTCAAAAATATGTTGCTGTTTATCTTTCGGAATACCTTCTCCATCATCTTCAATTGTCATGCACAGCTGACTATCTTGCTGTGTAAGGGTTAATGTCACTTTTGTTTTCGCGGCTTTGCAGGCATTGTCGAGCACATTACCAAGCATTTCTGTTAAGTCTGCTTCATCGCCTTTAAAGCGGGCTTGTTCGTTGGGGTGATACTCAATGGTGAGGTTTTGATGTTGGTATATCTTACTTAAGGTTCTGACTAATTTAACGGCAATACTGTCAACATTAACCCCTAAGTGCCAAGCACTGCCAGCCGCGCTTTGTGCCCGCTTTAGTTGGTAAGCAATAATTTGGTTTATACGGTTAATTTGTTCCATCGAGGCGTCGCTTAAATCAGCTTGAGTTTGGATTACCGCTAAAGGTGTTTTTAAACTGTGGGCTAAATCGGCTAACGCATTACGGTAGCGTTTACGTTGATTTTGTTCGGTTTGTAATAAGGTGTTTAACTGTTGCGCTACTTTTTGCAATTCCACAGGGTAGCGGGTACTGAGTTGCATTGATGTGCCTTGTTCTACCGCACTGAGTTCTTGGCTAAATTGGCCTAAAGGTTTTAGGGTCCATAGCAACCAGCTGAGCTGTACAATAACCAATAAGGCGGTTAACACTAGCAACCAAGTCCATAAGGTGTTAGAAAACTTTTGGATTTGTTGTAGGTATTCTTGTTGGTTTTTTATAATGTGCAGCGTCATGGTAAAAGGCTGTTCGCTGGTGGCAAAACTCACGCTAAAACTGTATATCAACTGTGGCTTGTCATTAATCAATATCGAGTCGAAGGTACTTCTACCGGTTACGGGCTTGGGTAAGTTAATCGGGGTGTTGAGGCCGAGAAATGAGTTTGAGGTCCACAGTAGCTGATTATCTTTGGTGGTGATTAACGCATAAAGCCCTGAACCAATCACATTGAATTGGTTTTCAAGTAAATGAGACGGCATTTGTAATTGGTTATCTTCCACTTCTGCCATGGCTAAAACAGAGTAAACATAGGCTTTTAACTGGTTTTTTGCCGCGACATTAATTTGGGTTTCAAAGGCGTTATTAACGGTTATGCCGATAATGGGCAATAATACCAAAATCAGTAATAACGCACTGATCACAATGCGGACTTTAAGCGAGCTGAGTAGTTTACGCATCAGGGTCTAATTGACGCAGTCGGTAGCCCTGACCACGCAGTGTTTCAATTAATTGATATTGATTGTCGGGGTCGAGTTTTTTACGTAAACGACGGATAAACACTTCAATCACGTTGGAGTCTAAATCAAAATCCTGATCATAAATGTGTTCAATTAAACTGCTTTTGGAATGTACCGACCCTGGGTGCAGCATCAGGTATTCAAATAGTTTGTACTCAGAACCACTAAGGTTAATTATTTGCAGGCTCTTTTTAATTTCTAAACTGCGGGTATTAATGCTAAAGGGACCATTTTGAATCACTGGACTGGCTTTACCTGCGGAGCGGCGAATTAATGCATTAATTCGTGCGACAAGTTCTTCAAGCTGAAACGGCTTACTCAAGTAATCGTCTGCGCCGGCATCTAAACCGACCACTTTATCTTGCCAACTGTCTCGAGCGGTTAAAATAATGATCGGGTAGCTAATGTCTTGCTCACGTAACTTACTGATTAATGATAAGCCATCAAGCTTAGGCAAACCGACGTCGATAATGGCGACATCGTATTGATATTCTTGAGCTTGAAATAAGCCTTCTTCACCATCGCTGGCGACATCAACAGTATATTGCGCGTCGATAAGGTGCTGTTTGATGTTTGCTTGTAGGGCTAAATCGTCTTCGACCAGTAATAATCTCATGAGCTAGTTCCTTGTAACCGAGCCATTGGTGGCATCGACTAACACATAAAAAATGACTCCATCATTGGTGAGTAATTTAATTCGATAACCAGGATGTCCATTGACGTTAGCTGATTGCACTTTTAATACTTTACCTGAATAACTTCGTTGTGCCATTTGTACAGCTTGTTGAGCGCTATTAACCACCAGATTACTGTTCTGCTGGTTATTGTTTTGACGATTATTATTGGGGCCAGGGGAGAACTGAGCACCTGCTGATGAATGTAATGCAGTAGCATAGGACGGCACCGAGCACGCTAGTGAAAGTACCGCTAACATCAGGCCTAACATGGTGGCATTTACGTTGAGCATACGCTGCATATTGTGTTCCCTAATAACCTCATTATTGCCAGTGTAAAAGATCCCTTTCTATATAGAAACATCTACTTAATCTTATTGAGTAAATTGCCGTAAGCGAAACATAAACGCCCGTAAGATATCAGTAAATGCCAATGTATCGATGATTTGACTTGGCAGTATAAGGGGTAGCAGATGAACATTAACTGAATGGTTTACGTCTATGGGACGTTTTCGCGGTATTGATTTATAACAGTGGCACTAAAGGTTAGCGATATCGGAAGTCTACCTTATTACTATGTTCAGCTTACGTTCATTTTGATTAGGGTTAAATGGCCTCAATATCAAGACTGTGAGGAACTAACATGAAACATAATACTGCCAAGACAGCCAATCTATCGACAATTAATACCCAGCTAAAATGGGGCGTAAGTTTATGTGTTGCCAGTGCACTCTGGTTAAGTTCGCCAACAGTACAAGGCGCCGAGCGGATCTCTGAACAAGCTTTTGGTACATACAGTCAAGCAAGAGTCATCAATCCGCAAACGCCAGAAACTGAAGCGAATAAGCAGGCTAGGGTGATCGCTTTACATGAGCAAGCTAAGTTGCAAAGTACTGTAGCAACCCTGAATAAAAAAGTCACCCGTGAACAAGTGATGGCTAAAAATCAAAAAGCTGCTGCGACAACGGCCAACCAGCAACAACGAGCGTTGGCGCAGCAAAATCAAGTTGTTTATTACGACTTTTCTTTCTACGGTGCAGATTCAAGTTTATTTGATGACTATGATTATGATGGTTTTTATCAAACCTTTAGTGTGACCTTTGATGCTGATATTACCAGCAGTGCGGGCGACATTCAGGCTGATGTATTTGCCGAGTTATATTTAAGCCAAGATGGTGGGCCGTGGATCCATTATTACTCAACAGACGTATTCACCCTCCACGCAGATTCTAGTAATGATGATTACGAAGTGCTCACTACGTTAGCCAGTGGTTATCAAGCCGATCACTATGATGTGTTGATCGATTTATATGAGCTAGGTTATGCCGATCCGGTTGCGACAATAAGTAGTGATGAGTCGAATGCCTTGTACGCGTTGCCACTTGAAAGTAGCGACCGTGATGCGGTTTATGTGGAAGAAATTTATATTGAAACTGAACATTCAGGCGGGGCGTTATCTTGGTTAAGTATTGGCTTACTCGCCGGAGTGATTGGGTTTCGTCGACGTTTGATTAATAAAATATAACGTAAAATTTATGCTTATGTACCTTAGATCTACGTTAGAATGACGATTTTTGATTTTGTCAGTTTTTACTTATCCATATGGGATAAGTAGTTAGGAGTGTGTATGTCAGTAAAGTTAAATGCATCATTGTTATGCAGTTCATTAATCGGTTCGGCGCTGTTGTTGTCTGGTTGCCAATTACCTAATCCTTATACGGGCGAATCAGAAAATGCTAAAGCCACAAATGGCGCTATTATCGGTGGTCTTTCAGGCGCAGCCATTGGTGTACTTTCATCAAGCAAAAGCGACCGCGGTAAAGGTGCATTAATTGGTGCAGCATCTGGTGCGGCTCTTGGTGGTGGTATTGGTTATTACATGGATGTGCAAGAAGCAGAATTGCGTAAACAGTTAAAATCAACTGGCGTGAGTGTGACGCGCAACGGTGACAATATTGTACTGAACATGCCTAATGAAGTGACTTTTGCGGTTGATCAAACTGTCTTAAGTTCACGCGCTAAATCAGTGTTAAACAGTGTTGTATTAGTGGCTAAAGAATATGATGACACTCGCTTAAATGTGATTGGTTATACCGACAGTTCGGGTTCAGATTCTTATAACCTGCGTTTGTCACAAGTACGAGCGAGTGAAGTTGCGCAATATATGACGAGCCAGAAGGTTAGCGGTTCACGGGTATCTTCAACTGGTATGGGCGAGTCAAGCCCAATTGCCAGCAACTCTACCGAGCAAGGTCGTTCGCAAAATCGTCGTGTAGAAATTGTATTAACACCAATGGGTAAATAGTTTTAGCCGTGAGTGTGGTTAACAAGCAATGCTTGTTGATCTGTAAATAAAAAAGCCATCGAAAGATGGCTTTTTTTGCTTAACCGATAACGGAGTTAGTGAACAATAATCTAGATGACTACATGTATTTGGCACAGATAATTTGGTATATATGGATGGTAAGTGATCTAAATAACAAGCATATATAATCGATAATCTATCCGTTTCACGTTACGTCCTTTTGCCACATTTCTATCATCGAAATCATGCTTGTTATTTAGTTGAAACATCTGTCACGGTGGAGGTGACACTTCCTTGCTTTAACCGAGTATGAATTACATCACCATTGCTTAATTGATTGGCATTTTCGATAACATGCTCATTGGTACTTGTGATTGAGTAACCTCGGCTCAAGGTTGCCAGCGGGCTGACGGTATCAAGTTTATGGGCGGCCTGTGAAACTCGTGATTCAGCCTGTTTAAAATAATCTTTACTGGCGTCGTTAAAGCGTTCAATTAAATACCCAAGCCGTTGTTTTTCTATGGTTAAGGTATTAATTGGTGAACGTTGTTGCAAGCGATTATGTAATTGCTGGTGGCGTAAGGTTAGGCGACTGAGTTTATGCTGTAAGGCATTTTCTAAGCGCATTTGCATTTCGTCAAATCGTTGTTCAAATTGCTGCAGTTTATGTTGCGGCTCATGGCGTTGGAGTTGGTGAGATAACTGAGTTAATCGTCCATACTGCTGCAATTGGTAATGTTTCATCCCTTGCTGTAAACGCGATAGCAATAGCGCCAACTTTTCAGCTTTATTGCCTTTGTCTTTCGATAATAATTCAGCACCGGCTGACGGCGTAGGGGCGCGTACATCGGCAACATAATCACTGATAGTGGTATCTATTTCATGGCCAACAGCGCTCACAACAGGCAGTGCACTGTTGTAAATCGCATGGGCTAAATGTTCGCTGTTGAAGCACCATAAATCTTCTAACGAGCCACCACCACGTGTAAGCAACAGTACATCAACTTCCATGCGTTGATTGGCAGTAACAATGGCTTGGCAGATTAATTGACTGGCTGTAGCACCTTGAACTTGAGTGGGGTACACAACCACTTCGATTGAGGGATCTCGGCGTGCTAATACATGCAAGATGTCTCGCAACGCCGCTCCCGTTGCCGATGTGATGACACCAATTCGTTGGATATTAGTTGGAATAGGGCGTTTGGTTTCTAGGGAAAATAGGCCTTCAGCGGCCAATTTTAGTTTTAATGCTTCAAATTCTTGTGCGAGTAGTCCATCACCTGCTGGCAACATTGACTCAAGTAGCAGCTGATAATCGCCACGAGGCTCGTAAACACTGATGGCGCCTTTAATCAACACTTGTTGACCATTGACGGGTTTAAAGCGCACAGATTGATTACGGCCCTTAAACATGGCACAGCGAACTTGTGAATGAGCGTCTTTTAAGGTGAGATACCAGTGCCCTGAACTTGGGGCCGAAAAGTTTGATATTTCACCATTTAGCCAAATTTTGCCGATTTGACCTTCAAGAATATGCCTCACTTCGCTATTTAATTGCGAAACACTATAAACATTGTTTTTTGTGGCACTCATGAGAGTTCTCATTCTAACGTTAATAAAAATCCATTTTCCATTTACCAACTGCAATATGCAAGGTATAATCTCGCCGCAATATTTCACCTCAAATCCTACTTACTAGGGAGATGTTGCCATGCTACGTTTACTGAAAGATGCACTAACCTTTGATGATGTGTTGTTGGTTCCTGCCCACTCGACCGTACTCCCTAATACCGCTGTTCTTAAAACTCGTTTAACGACTAAAATCGAATTAAATATTCCACTTGTGTCTGCTGCTATGGACACTGTGACTGAATCTCGTCTTGCGATCGCGATGGCGCAAGAAGGTGGTTTAGGATTTATTCATAAAAACATGAGTATTGAGCAACAAGCCGAAGAAGTCCGTAAAGTTAAAAGTTATGAAGCCGGTATTGTTCAAGATCCCGTTACTGTTACACCTACCACAAGCTTAACTGATTTACGTTTATTAACTGAACATAATGGTTTTGCTGGTTACCCTGTAGTCAATGATGCACACGAACTAGTGGGCATTATTACAGGTCGTGACGTGCGTTTTGTGACTGATTGGAGCAAAACCGTTGCCGACATGATGACCCCTAAAGATCGTCTAGTCACAGTAACTGAAGGTACTAAGTTAGATGAAGTACAAAAACTAATGCATTCTCATCGTATTGAGAAAGTCTTAGTGGTTGATAAAAACTTTAAACTTAAAGGCTTAGTCACCGTTAAAGATTTCGAAAAAGCTGAACGCAAACCAAACGCATGTAAAGACGAATTAGGTCGTTTACGTGTGGGCGCTGCAGTTGGCGCGGGTCCTGGCAATGAAGAGCGTGTTGACGCGCTCGTAAAAGCCGGTGTTGACGTGTTATTGATTGACTCATCACATGGTCACTCAGAAGGCGTATTGCAGCGTATTCGTGACACTAGAGCCAAATACCCTGATTTACAAATTGTTGGCGGCAACGTTGCCACCGCATCTGGTGCAATTGCGCTAGTTGAAGCGGGCGTTAACGCCGTTAAAGTCGGTATTGGCCCTGGTTCAATTTGTACCACTCGTATTGTAACGGGTGTCGGTGTACCACAAATCACTGCGGTATCTGATGCTGCTGAAGCAGTACTCGCCTTAGGCATTCCTGTTATTGCTGATGGCGGTATTCGTTTTTCTGGCGACTTAGCTAAAGCATTAGCTGCAGGTGCATCATGCATCATGGCGGGTTCTATGTTTGCTGGTACTGAAGAAGCGCCGGGTGAAACTGAACTTTACCAAGGTCGTGCTTATAAGTCATACCGTGGTATGGGATCTCTGGGCGCTATGGGCCAAACTCAAGGTTCATCTGACCGTTACTTCCAAAGTGACAACGCAGCAGACAAACTCGTACCTGAAGGTGTTGAAGGTCGCGTGCCGTACAAAGGTAAGTTGAAAGAGATCATTCACCAACACATGGGCGGCTTGCGTTCATGCATGGGCTTAACCGGTTGTGCCACGATTAAAGAGTTAAATGAAAAAGCACAGTTTGTAAGAGTGACTTCAGCAGGTATGGGTGAGTCACACGTTCATGACGTGACCATTACCAAAGAAGCACCAAACTATCGTTCATAATTATGATAAGGGCGACGTTATGTCGCCCTCGTTTTATTAGCGTTAATTTGACCGCATCAATTGGATGCGAGTTATTACACTTAATTAATATGTAAAGGTTATTCATGAGTAATATTCACGATCATAAGATTCTAATCCTCGATTTTGGTTCTCAGTACACTCAACTTATTGCGCGTCGTATCCGTGAAATTGGTGTGTATTGTGAGTTATGGGCGTGGGATGTGAGCGAAGCGCAAATTCGTGAGTTTGCCCCAAATGGTATTATTTTAGCCGGTGGCCCTGAAAGTGTCACAGCAGACAATTCACCGCGTGCCCCTGAATATGTGTTTACTGCTGGTGTACCGG
This sequence comes from Shewanella sp. Arc9-LZ, assembly GCF_010092445.1. Taxonomy (NCBI): domain Bacteria; kingdom Pseudomonadati; phylum Pseudomonadota; class Gammaproteobacteria; order Alteromonadales; family Shewanellaceae; genus Shewanella; species Shewanella sp. Arc9-LZ. The sequence goes on from NZ_CP048031.1 coordinate 1,438,919, forward strand.
TATTGGGTATTTGTTACGGCATGCAAACCATGTCAGAGCAGCTGGGTGGCAAAGTGATTCAAGGCGTTGGCGAAGGTGAGTTTGGTTACGCACAAATTGAATTGCAAACCACATCAGCTTTGTTTAAAAGCATTGAAGATGCCGTTAGCGAAGAAGGCAAACCTTTGCTTGATGTGTGGATGAGCCACGGCGATAAAGTGTCTGCTATCCCTGAAGGTTTTGTGACCGTAGCGAAAACGGCAACTTGTCCGTTTGCCGCTATGGCCAATGAAGAGAAAGGTTTTTACGGCGTACAGTTTCACCCAGAAGTGACGCATACTCGCCAAGGTCAGCGTATGCTAGAGCATTTCGCGCTAGACATTTGTGGCTGTAAAGCCAATTGGAAGCCATCATCAATTATTGAAGATGCTATTGAGCGTTTAAAAAAGCAAATTGGTGATGACGAAGTTATTCTGGGTTTATCTGGCGGGGTAGATTCATCGGTTGTGGCGATGTTATTACATCGTGCGATTGGCGATAAACTAACGTGTGTGTTTGTTGATAACGGTTTGCTGCGTTTGAATGAAGCGGATCAAGTATTAGAAATGTTTGGCGATCATTTTGGACTCAAAATTGTTCACGTCGATGCTGAAAACCGTTTCTTAGATGCGATGGCTGGCGAAGCAGAACCAGAAGCCAAACGTAAAATCATTGGCCGTGTGTTTGTTGAGATTTTCGACGAAGAATCAAAGAAATGCGCTAATGCTAAATGGTTAGCTCAAGGCACCATTTATCCTGACGTAATTGAATCAGCGGGCAGTGCTACAGGTAAAGCGCATGTGATTAAATCGCATCACAATGTTGGCGGTTTACCTGCCAATATGAAGATGGGTTTAGTTGAGCCATTACGTGAATTATTTAAAGATGAAGTGCGTAAAATCGGTTTAGAGTTAGGCTTGCCTTACAACATGCTTTATCGTCATCCGTTTCCAGGACCTGGTCTAGGTGTTCGTGTACTTGGCGAAGTCAAAAAAGAGTATTGTGATTTATTGCGCAGTGCCGATGCTATCTTTATTGAAGAACTGCATAAAGCTGATTTGTATAATAAAGTCAGCCAAGCATTTACCGTTTTCTTACCTGTTCGTTCGGTAGGCGTAATGGGTGATGGTCGTAAGTATGATTGGGTTGTATCGTTACGCGCGGTAGAAACTATCGACTTTATGACTGCGCATTGGGCACATTTACCGTATGATTTCTTGGGTCGCGTTTCAAACCGTATTATCAATGAAGTCGATGGTATTTCACGTGTGGTTTATGATATTTCAGGTAAGCCACCTGCAACAATTGAATGGGAATAACGCTGTAGCGTGACTCCTTACTTTAAATAAAAAGACGCTGCGGCGTCTTTTTTATTTGCTAGAATAGCCGCGTATGACAATTACCTAGGTTTTATAGAGTGACAGATACCACACAAAAACACGTTTCCAGCGATACTTGCTCACTTTCTAATGCGCACAATGAGAAATCGAATCAGCTTCAGCGCGCCATTGATGAAAAGTGGATGCGATTAGCGATGCAACTTGCCGAGCAAGCCGAGCTAAAAGGCGAAGTGCCAGTGGGTGCCGTATTGGTTAAAGACGATGTATTGATTGCTAGTGGTTGTAATTTAAGTATTGTGAATCACGATCCAACCGCTCATGCCGAGATGGAATGTATTCGTCAAGCCGGCAAGGTGTTAGAGAATTATCGTATGCTCGACACGACTTTATATGTCACGTTAGAACCCTGCACTATGTGCGCAGGTGCCATGGTGCACAGTCGTATTGCGCGGGTTGTTTATGGTGCAGATGATTTAAAAACTGGCGCGGCAGGTAGCGTGATTAATTTATTACAACATCCAGTTTTTAATCATCAGCTTGAAGTCAGTTCAGGTGTGTTGGCAGCAGAGTGTGGTGCGCAGCTAAGTGCATTTTTTCAACGACGTAGAGCAGAAAAAAAAGCACTCAAACAGTTAGCTATAAAATAGACTGATTGAGTGACTGGTTTTTATGTGGTTAACGGAAGATTAATTTTCAGTTTGTACCAATAAAAAATGAGCTCGTTGACGATTTTGAATGCGGCTTTTATGTACTTTAAGCATGACGCGACGACGTGACATGGTGTTGCTTATAGCTCTTCTTCTCATACCGTGATCCCTTAATATTGGCTAACCTCATCGAGGTTACTGATAAACCGCATACTTTAGCAGAATGCTTTCTTACGATAAATTCAGCACCATAGTACCTTATATTCGTGACAATTATCGGTCAGGTTTATGACGATAATCGTGTCAGCACAAAAATTAGTGTGCTGCTTCATGGATATTTTTTGAAGCGTCTTCAGCAATGATTTCAATTTGTTGAGGTTCTTCAATAATCTCCAACTTTTGGGTTTGATTATCGATCCACACTAAGGTGTCGTAATAACGACGAATACTGTCAACATAATGAACAGCTTCGCTACCACGGGCATAACCATATCGAGTTTGTTTATAATATTTAGATTGTTGCAGCAAAGGTAATACTTTTTTGACATCACGCCATGCGCTAGGATCCATTCCCATTGATTCAGTTAATCGTCGTGCATCTTCAACATGACCTAAACCGATATTATAGGAAGCCAGTGCGAACCAGATCCGTTGAGCTTCAGAGATGGTGTCAGGCAATCTCTCCATCATGTCTTTTAAATAAAATGCCCCACCACGTATGCTTTGTTCTGCATCTAAGCGATCATCTACACCAACATAAGCCGCTGTAGGTTGGGTTAGCATCATCATACCTCTCACCCCAGTAGGTGAGCGAGCACTCGGGTTCCAGTGTGATTCTTGATAACTAGCAGCCGCTAATTTACGCCAATCTAACTCTCCAGAATACTGCTCGAAAAAACTACGATATTCGGGCAGAATGTTATCAATTGCGCGGATAAAGGCACGAGTATCAACGTAATCAAAACGCTTAACATGGCCAAAATACTTCTCGTTTAAATGCTCCAGCGTACCCGCACGTCTTTCTTTATGCCAAAAAGCCAATAGTTTACTCATTAAACGGTCGCTGTTATTCGGCGGTAATAGCCACACCACTTCGACCTTTTCTTCTAAAATCATCCCCGCGCGTAGTTCAGGTAAAAAACGCTGATTGATCAATAAACTATTTGAATCTGAAATGGTGTAGTTCAATTCACCGTTGGCAATTAATGCAAACAGTTCTTCATTGTCTTTGTCGTTGACTTGATTCCACATCAACTCAGGATAGTCTTTTTGTAATTTGGTTAAGGTATTGACTGAAGATGAGTTAGCCATGACAGTAATTTCACCTGACAGAGTACTAATATCTTTGGGTTCCGGAGTACCCTCCTTATAGACCAACACTTGGTTGACTTTATATAAGGTGGGTCCGAGCTTAAATTGTTGACTACGGTTAGGGGTTTTAGCGATGCCAGCCGCAATAATATCAATCTTGTTTTCTTTTAATGCCGCGAATAATTGCTTGCGATTGGTGTACGGGATCATTTCTAAAGGAACGGCTAAATAGTCAGCAAAGCGCTGCGCCATTTCGAAGTCGAATCCGCTTTCACCCTGTTCTGAATTAAGATAAATCTGCGGGCCATATAATGTCCCTACCTTTAATACGGTACGCTTAGGTGCGGGGGCAGCAATATCAACATTTTGAATATCAACAGGTTGACAGGCGGATAATATCCCGCAAAGTAAGATTATGAATAAGGTTTTGATCATATTTATTAATTGGTTATCTTAAGTTGTTTCGTTAATGTCATCAGAGTGATGTGTAAAAACGAATGAAATACCGGTTGAATAGCCTTTAAATATGTAGGGGAGTTAGCTTATTTTTTGCTTACTTTATCAGTAGTTTTCCTAAACGCCTATAGTTGAGTAAATAAGCAGCATTTAGTGGTTGTTTTTTGTTAAAAGGTAAAGTGTTTATGTTATTCATTTTAGCATTACTTGAATGGGATATTTTCCCTATCAGGAAACACTGTTTTCACCTGCGCTTGAAGGTGATTTGTAGTGTGCAATTCCCTATAATAGCGCCAATTCTGATCCTCCTATATTATAAAGGTGAATAGACGTGATGGAAATCATTCGCGGAGCCCCAGCACTATCTGCATTTAGAGTTCAAAAACTCATGGAGGCTTGCGAAAACGCAGCGCTTCCTGTATCGCAAATTTATGCTGAATATGTACATTTAGCCAATTTGAGTGAACCACTAGATGATAATGAACGTCTACAGTTAGAAACTATTCTTACTTATGGCCCAGCTATTGAGTCTCATGCCCCACAAGGCACTTTACTGTTTGTTACTCCTCGTCCTGGCACTATTTCTCCTTGGTCTTCTAAAGCAACTGATATTGCCCACAACTGTGGCTTAGGCAAAGTTAACCGTCTTGAGCGTGGTATTGCTTATTATGTTGAAGCGTCAGTATTAACAGCCGAGCAGCAAAAACTACTGCAAGGTTTATTGCATGACCGCATGGTCGAAGTCATGCTGCCGGCGTTTGAAGCTGCTGAAATATTATTTGCTCGTACAGAACCAGCAAAATTTAGCAGTGTGAATATTCTTGCTGAAGGCCGCCGCGCCTTAGAAGTGGCCAATATTAAGCTAGGCTTGGCCCTTGCCGATGATGAAATTGACTATTTAATTGAAAATTTTGTTCGTTTGAAGCGTAACCCTAACGACATCGAACTAATGATGTTTGCTCAAGCAAACTCGGAACATTGTCGCCACAAAATTTTCAATGCAGATTGGACAATCGATGGCGAAGTACAGCCAAAATCATTGTTCAAAATGATTAAAAACACTTTTGAAGTCACGCCAGATTACGTGTTATCAGCCTACAAAGATAATGCCGCAGTGATGACGGGTCCGGTAGCGGGTCGTTTTTTCCCTGATCCCGATGGTGTTTATAACTATCACACCGAACCAATGCATATATTGATGAAAGTAGAAACTCACAATCATCCTACCGCTATTAGCCCATATCCTGGCGCTGCTACTGGTTCTGGTGGTGAAATTCGCGATGAGGGTGCTACTGGCCGAGGTTCTAAACCTAAAGCGGGTTTATCTGGTTTTACTGTTTCTAACTTGAAAATTCCTGGTTTTGTACAACCATGGGAAGGGGATTACGGTAAGCCTGATCGTATCGTCACTCCGTTAGAAATCATGCTCGAAGGCCCTCTAGGCGGCGCAGCATTTAACAATGAATTTGGTCGTCCTGCCATTACCGGTTATTTCCGCACCTACGAGCAATTAGTCTCTAGCCACAATGGCGTTGAAGTGCGTGGTTATCATAAGCCGATTATGATTGCCGGTGGCTTAGGCAATATCCGAGAAGAACACGTTCAAAAAGGTGAGATTACCGTTGGCGCTAAGCTTATTGTGCTTGGTGGACCGGCAATGAACATTGGCTTAGGTGGCGGCGCCGCATCTTCTATGGCGTCTGGTCAGTCTAGCGAAGATTTAGATTTTGCCTCTGTACAACGTGAAAACCCAGAAATGGAACGTCGTTGTCAGGAAGTTATCGACCGCTGCTGGCAGTTAGGTGACACCAACCCAATTCAATTTATTCACGATGTGGGCGCAGGTGGATTATCTAATGCGTTCCCTGAGTTAGTGAATGATGCTGATCGCGGTGGGGTATTCAATTTACGTAATGTTCCTTCTGACGAGCCAGGCATGAGCCCGCTTGAAATTTGGTGTAATGAATCTCAAGAGCGTTATGTGTTATCGGTTGCACCAGAGAACTTACAACAATTTGCTGATATTTGTGCCCGTGAACGTGCACCATTTTCGGTGGTTGGTGAAGCGACTGCAGAGATGCATTTAACGCTTGCCGACAGTCACTTTAATAACAAGCCGATTGATTTACCGCTTGAAGTTTTATTAGGTAAAGCGCCTAAAATGAGCCGTGATGTGGTGACAGCCAAAGCAGTATCGCCAGCGTTAGATCAAACTAAAATTGAGCTAAACGATGCAGTTAAGCGCATTTTAACCTTGCCAACCGTGGCTGACAAAACCTTCCTTATCACCATAGGTGATCGCTCCGTCACTGGTTTAGTTAATCGCGACCAAATGGTGGGTCCATGGCAGGTTCCTGTTGCCGACTGTGCAGTAACCGCATCAAGTTATGACAGCTACTGCGGTGAAGCGATGTCGATGGGTGAGCGTACTCCGTTAGCATTACTCGATTTTGACGCCTCAGCCCGTATGGCGGTTGCCGAATCGATTATGAACATTGCTGGTACTGACATTGGCTCGTTCAAGCGTATTAAACTTTCTGCTAACTGGATGTCTCCAGCGGGTCACCCTGGTGAAGATGCGGGTTTATACCAAGCGGTTAAAGCGATTGGTGAAGACCTTTGTCCTGAACTCGGTATCACGATTCCTGTTGGCAAAGACTCCATGTCGATGAAAACCGCGTGGGAAGAAAATGGTACTCAGAAAACTGTCACATCGCCTATGTCGTTAGTCATCACCGCTTTTGGTGTGGTGCAAGATATTCGTAAAACGGTAACCCCACAACTTCGTGATGATAAAGGTGACAGTGCATTATTAATGCTGGATTTAAGCAATGGCCAAAATCGTTTAGGCGGTTCTTGTTTAGCGCAGGTTTACAGTGAGTTAGGCGATATTGCACCCACATTAGATAAAACCGCCAACTTAGCGGGCTTTTTTGAAGTGATGCAGCAGTTAGTCGCCGAGCAAGCGGTTATGGCTTATCACGACCGTAGCGACGGCGGTTTATTTACCACCTTAGTGGAAATGGCCTTTGCCGGTAATACCGGGTTAATGATTGATTTAGCCAGCTTGAATGGTACTGATTTAGAACGTTTATTTAACGAAGAAATTGGTGCTGTAATTCAAGTCAGTGCTGTTGATGCCAAAGCCATTGCCGCACAATTTGAGGCTAAAGGTGTCACGTGTCATCACATTGGTGGCTTACAAGCGGCAGACAAGATTAGCATTAACGATGGCGAGCGAGTGATATTTGCTGATAGTCGTACAGCACTGCGCACTTTGTGGTCAGAAACGACCTATCGCATGCAAGCGCTACGTGACAACCCAGAATGCGCGCGTGAAGAGTATGATCTTAAACAACAAGCTGATGCGCCAGGATTAACGGTTAAATTAGGCTTTAATCCAAGTGAAGATGTGGCTGCACCTTATATTCTTAAAGGCGCCGCCCCTAAAATGGCTATTTTACGTGAGCAAGGCGTTAACTCTCATGTTGAGATGGCAGCCGCTTTCGATCGTGCCGGTTTTGAAAGCCGCGACGTGCACATGTCGGACATTTTATCTGGCCGTATTAGCCTTGAAGAATTCCAAGGCCTAGTGGCTTGTGGCGGATTCTCATATGGTGACGTGTTAGGTGCTGGTGAAGGTTGGGCTAAGTCGATTCTGTTTAATGACCGTGCTCGCGATGAGTTTAGCCGTTTCTTCGAACGTGATTCAAGCATTGCCCTTGGCGTGTGTAATGGTTGTCAGATGTTATCTAATCTGAAAGAAATTATTCCAGGAAGTGAGCATTGGCCGCGTTTTGTGCGTAACCGCTCAGAGCGTTTTGAAGCTCGATTCAGTTTGGTTGAAGTGCAGCAAAATCCATCGGTATTTTTTGACGGTATGGTTGGCTCTCGTATGCCTATAGCTGTATCGCATGGTGAAGGCTTAGTGGAATTTGCTAATGCTCAAGCGTTAGCAAATGCAGAAGCATCGGGCACTATTGCACTGCGCTATGTTGATGGCCATGGTCAAATTGCGACCCAGTACCCAGAAAATCCAAATGGTTCAGCCAATGGCTTAACGGGTATTTGTACCACTGATGGTCGCGTAACCATTATGATGCCGCATCCTGAACGAGTATTTAGAACTGTTGCTAATTCATGGCATCCAGATAACTGGGGTGAAGATAGCCCATGGATGCGCATGTTCCGTAATGCACGAGTGAAAATCGGCTAATCGCAAATTAAATTTTTAGTTTAGCTAAAGCACTTGATTTAGCTAAAACACTTAATTTATAAAGCAAAAGGCGACTCCTTTGAGTCGCCTTTTTTACTGGTTTCAATTTGTTTAGCGCTGCTGATTTCATGTTGTCGTGATAAAGAAAAACCCCATAGATTTATTCTATGGGGTTTTCTGATTCGTTATCCTTGGATCATAACGATTACCGCTTAATATTATTTCTGCGCTAACAAAAACATTCACTAAACACGGTATAGATAAAAACGTGAGCTTGCTTATTTCACTTCTTTAGCAGTAAACATTTCAGTAAAAACACGTTTGTACAAGTTGGCAATATGTTCGAATAATTGAGTCATAGCACATTCTCTCTAGGTTAGGTCACTGGTATTAAGACAACGACTCATTGCACTACTTAGTGTTCGCCTTCTTAATTGTGCGCAAATTATACAATTGAACTAATGTATGCTCAAACGAGAAAAAATGATGTTTGACATTAGTTTATTTAATGAATCATTGTGTTATTTAAATTTAATTATTTAAATAAATTTAAATATAATAAATATAAACAGTGTCTTATCTATTTCGTGTTACATTGTTAATTATAGAAATATTTATCTAATATTAATTTTTTGTGTATTTAACTACTTTTTATTAACAATCTGAATGAGTAGGGTGTTTTGTCAAAAATAATACATACTTGCTCTTTATTCCTAGCAATTATCCATTTTTTGTCAATACCTCAAGAGGGTTGCAAATTAGAGTTCAAATGTTATCTCTCTGAATATCGCAAGTTCATTTATGATTGTGATCAACCTGACGGCAAATATACACAGAGATATGTGACACCTTTTACGCTAAAGAACTGATTCACAGAAATAAAACATTCTTCATGCACCAAATCTAATACTGGTCACATAATTGACTAAAAAATATGATCTACAAAGTGAATTTGCCGTAAGATATAGGGCGTTTAGGATTGGGCTTGAAAACATAGGCAAACAGGTTAATTTATCATTTTTCACTCTTTGGTGAGTTGTCCACTGCTTCAATATTACCGTTTTCAGGTATAACATCATCATTATGGTAACCGAGTGTTGCTATGTCGTATTTGGTTGTACTGAAGTAAGGAGTCGCCAATGATTATCGAAGAGGTCGTTGAGCTATCGCGTTTTCAATTTGCGCTGACAGCCATGTATCATTTTTTATTTGTTCCACTCACCCTAGGTTTAGCCTTTATTCTTGCGATTATGGAATCACTGTATGTGATGACCAATAAGCAAGTTTATAAAGACATGACTAAATTTTGGGGTAAGTTGTTTGGGATTAACTTTGCCTTAGGCGTAACAACGGGTTTAGCGATGGAGTTCCAGTTTGGTACTAACTGGTCCTACTATTCTCATTACGTAGGTGACATTTTTGGCGCGCCTCTGGCGATTGAAGGCTTAATGGCGTTCTTCCTTGAGTCTACGTTAGTCGGGATGTTCTTTTTTGGTTGGGATCGCTTCAGCAAACGCCAACATTTAGTCGTCACTTGGCTTGTCGCTCTTGGCTCTAATATGTCAGCTTTATGGATTTTGATCGCCAATGGTTGGATGCAAAATCCAGTGGGCTCGGTGTTTAACTACGAAACCATGCGTATGGAAATGACCAATTTTGCCGAAGTGGTATTTAACCCCGTCGCGCAAGTTAAGTTTGTTCATACCGTCGCATCTGGTTATGTTGCCGGTGCCATGTTTGTACTTGCCATTAGCTCATATTACATATTGAAAGGCCGAGATTTACCTTTTGCTCGTCGTTCATTTGCTATTGCAGCAAGTTTTGGTATGGCATCTATTTTATCGGTCATCGTGTTAGGCGATGAATCAGGTTATGAAGTCGGTGAAGTCCAACGTGTTAAATTAGCCGCAATTGAAGCTGAATGGCACACGGAACCTGCACCAGCAGCCTTTACTGCATTTGGTTTCCCTAACCAAGAAACTATGCACACGGATTACGCCGTTAAGATCCCATATGCGATGGGTATCATTGCGACACGTTCTTTAGATGGAGAAGTAACCGGTATTAAGGATCTTATTAAAGATCACGAAGTACGAATTCGTAACGGTATGGTTGCGTATGCTTTACTTGAAAAATTACGTGCTGGTGATAAATCGGTTGAGGTTAGAGAGCAATTTGAAGCAACTAAAATCGATCTAGGTTATGGTTTCTTGCTTAAGCGTTATACCGACAAAGTGGTGGATGCGACTGAAGAGCAAATTATTGCAGCGTCTTATGACTCAATTCCTACCGTGGCGCCTATGTTCTGGAGTTTCCGCTTAATGGTTGGCTCTGGGATGATAATGCTATTGGTGTTTGCTGCGGCCTTCTGGCAAAGCACTCGTCATCAAATCGCCGAGAAAAAGTGGGTACTTCGTGCTGCTCTTTACAGTTTGCCACTTCCATGGGTAGCCATTGAAGCTGGTTGGTTTGTGTCAGAGTTTGGTCGCCAACCTTGGACCATTTCTGAAGTGCTGCCAACATTCATGTCGGCGTCTAGTTTAACGACGGCGGATCTTTGGTTCAGTATTATTTCGATTACGGTGTTCTATACCATCCTGTTGGTGATAGAGGCTTACTTGATGTATAAGTTTGCTCGTCTTGGTCCAAGCAGCTTAAAGACCGGCCGTTACCATTTCGAAACCCAAGATGCTTAATCTGAGGACCTGATTATGTTTGATTATGAAGTATTAAGATTTATTTGGTGGGCGTTAATCGGCGTGCTGTTTATTGGTTTTACCGTGACAGATGGCTTTGATATGGGCGTAGGTATATTGTTACCCGTTATTGGTAAAGATGATACTGAACGCCGTATTATGATTAACACTATCGCACCACATTGGGACGGTAACCAAGTATGGCTAGTGACGGCGGGTGGTGCATTATTTGCTGCTTGGCCTATGGTCTACGCGGTATCGTTTTCGGGCTTTTATGTGGCAATGATGCTAGTACTATTTGCATTGTTTTTACGTCCAGTCGGTTTTGATTATCGCTCTAAAATTGAAGATCCAAGATGGCGTAAGTCATGGGATAGAGCATTATTTGTCGGCAGTTTTGTACCACCGTTAATCATTGGTGTGGCATTTGGTAACTTGCTTCAAGGCGTACCATTTAACTTTGATGAATATTTACGGGCCACTTATCATGGCGGTCTGTTGGGTTTATTGAATCCGTTTGGCTTATTAGCCGGTCTTGTGAGTGTCACTATGGTGATAATGCAAGGCTCTACATGGTTACAAATGAAGACCGACGGAGAGCTGCGCGTTAGAAGCGCTAAAGCATCGCAAATTTGTGGTGGTCTATTAGTGGTTCTGTTTGGTGCTGCTGGGGTTTGGCTTGTAAACGGTATTGATGGTTATGTTATTACCTCAGCCCTCGACCTTGCTGGCCCGTCAAATCCAACTACTAAGACAGTGGCGGTTGAAGCGGGTGCTTGGTTAACCAACTATGATAAATATCCTCTTACCATGTTATTCCCGGTGTTAGGATTATTAATGCCAATATTGGTGATTTTTGCCAGTCGTTTAAATCGTAGTGGATTTGCGTTCTTTTTCAGTTCGCTTGCGGTTGCTAGTGTCATTTTAACCTGTGGTGCAGCAATGTTCCCATTTGTTATGCCTTCATCATTAGAACCTAATGTCAGCTTAACAATGTGGGATGCTACAGCCAGCCAAATGTCACTTAAAGTGATGACCTTTGCTGCTATTATCTTCGTACCTACAGTATTAAGTTACACCATTTGGACTTACTACAAGATGTACGGCCGCTTAAATCGTGAGTATGTTGAAAACAACAAAAGCTCACTTTACTAAATTAAGGAGCAACGTCTATGTGGTATTTTGCGTGGATTTTAGGGGTATTGTTAGCGTGTTCATTCGGTATCATCAACGCGTTATGGCTTGAGAATACTGAAAATATGGATCGTAACAACGAACTATAAACGTTATATCGTTTGATATAAAAAAACCGCTTTAGTAATAAAGCGGTTTTTTATTGGCTACTCATCTTGTTTACAAAACTAAAATCGACCGGTTTTAACTTATGACTCAATCTAGCACTCATTAGCTTGTTACTTAGTGGCTGTTAACAAAGCCAATTTTATGCTCAGTCGCCGCCTTTTAAAAAGCCCAAAAAATATGTAGTACACTCGCCACTGCTAAGTAAGATTTTTATTCAAAGATACCAGGAAATACAGCTCAATTCCCAAGTGTTAACAGAAATATTGTCTATAATTAATTAACGCTAATTGTTTGTTTTTTGAACATGGTAATTTGTTAATAATGCACTTAACGGGAGATATATAATGAGCAGTTGGATTTTAGTCGCGGATAGCGCACATGCACGTCTATTTAATGCAGAAACAGCAAAATCTACATTAATTGAGATTAAGAGCATGATCCATCCCGAAGCACAGCAGCATGAACAGGAACTAACCTCAGATCTACCAGGCCGTCAGGCTGGAGGAGCAACCAATAGTCATCATTCTGTCGGGGGGAAAACAGAGCCTAAAAAGAATGAGGCTGTCGAATTTGCCAGGGAGATTTGTCGATACCTTGAGACTGAATATAATGCGCACAAATTTAGCCAATTGATTGTTGTTGCCGCGCCTCATTTTCTAGGTAACTTACGCAAAGAAATGAGCACTAACGTCACTAAAGTTGTTACGCTGGAAATAGACAAAGATATTGTAAAGCAGGACATCGACTCGATTAGAGGTCAGCTGCCAATTATCTTACCTAGCTTAGCCACATAAGCTGAAATTTAGATAATTAGGTTCGTTTATTAAGCTGTCATCATCATTACTCGTATGTCGGCAGCTTAATGGGGTATTTTTGTTTTTTTGTCGTAAACTACTGTCGTGAAATAACATTAAGCATGAACCTGTATTACCTAAGTCGCAAATCCTCGTTGTGACGATTATCGTTGCTCAACTAAGCGATTAAGATAATTAACCAGCACTCAGTAGATTGAGTACTGGTCTGCTAAAATCCCACTTAGTTAAACCACTTTAAATACACCTATTTGTTGTTTGATACTGTGCGCAAGTTTGGTTAATTGCTCTGAATCACTTACCGCTTTTGTTGCCCGTTCATCACTATTTTGTGCAAGTGTAGAAATAGTATGTAAGCTGCGTGACACTTCATCTGCGACTGTACTTTGCTGTTTGGTGGCACTGGCAATACTAGATGAGAATATTGCCATTTCGCCGATATTATGATTAATCAGTGTGAGTTGATTATTAACTGTATCAGCTTGTACCGCTGAGGACTCACCCAGTTGCTGACACTGGATCATTTGTGTTGCTGTGTGTTCTACCTGCTGTTGTAATTTGTTAATAGTCGTACCTATCTCACTAATTGAACGTTGTGTTCTTTGTGCTAATGAGCGAACTTCATCAGCAACAACAGCAAAGCCACGACCTTGGTCACCCGCTCTGGCTGCTTCAATTGCGGCATTTAAGGCGAGTAAATTAGTTTGGTCTGCAATGCCGTTAATGACTTCAGTAACCTGACTGATGGCTTGAGTTTCATTGTTGACGCTTTCAATATTTTTTTGACTTTGAATAAGTTGTTCACGCAAGGATTGTAGTTCTGTAACCGCCTGAGTTAACTGTGTATGTCCTTGGTTTGATGCGCCATCAATTTCTTGCGCCTGCTGGGCAACTTGACTCGAATTCTGCGCTACATCTTTAATAGAAGAAGACATTTCTTCGATAGCTGTCGCAATCTGTTCTGTTTGGTTTAACAGTGATTTTGCCTCATTACCATTCAATTTTGATGTTTGTTGGCTAAGAATTGCTTGGCTTTCTAAGCTGCTGACAGATTGTTTTAACGACTCAATTAATCCTGCTAAACTTGCAGCCGTTTGGGCCACACTTATGGTGATGTGATCAACTTCATTGTGGCTGTCTTGAGGGCATTGTTCGAAAGTTTGTGAAAGATCCCCTTGGCCTAATTTAGCTATTTGCCTCTGTAGGTTCTTTAATGGCTTAATTGCACGATTAATGACATTAAAAAGTAAAACGGAAATAATAACTACGCCTAGCAATGCCAATATGGCGTTAATTTTTAACATGCCTAAGCTTTCATCACTCAATTCCTTTTCAGGAACGAAACCGACCAAAGTCCAATTCCAACCGGGAATATATACGGAATAGGAATACATTTCTTGATTAGACAAGGACCTGTAAACCCAACTCCCTTTATCTGTGAGTGCCTGTTCAAGCGATAGGCCATCGAGCAATGTTTCATTATATGGTTCTTCTGATGTTAACTCACGATGAGAGATAATCTGTTGATCAGAGTTTCGGATGATGACATACGAACCTGATTCTTCAAGAGTCAGTTGTTTAAGTGAGTTTTGGATTTGTGCAACAGATCGGGTGATATCAAAACCGATAAAAAGAATAGCGATAACTTTGCCATTGGGATCTTTTACTGGGCGATAAATTGTCATGTAGTCTTTACCAAAAAGCTTGGCGTAGCCTTCATACTCTTCGCCTTTAACCAAACGCTGATAACCGGGATGTGTAATACCTAAATACGTCCCTAATGCACGATTACCATCTGCTTTTTTAAGTGATGTTGATACACGAACAAAATCATCATTATCGCGAGCAAATATCGTAGCGACTCCGCCTGTAAGCTTCGAAAAGTGATCTACGTTATTATTTGAATTGTTAATTTGCTCATTATCATGGACTAGTACAGGGGTCTTAATTCCTAACACCTCAACGGTGCGATCTTCTATCAAGAATTGTCCTGGATATAAGGTACGCAGAACATCGGCATTTCGTTTAGCTAAGTCCAGCATACTGTTGAACTGCAGTTCAATTAAATGAGTATTACTGTGCATTTGTGATTTAATCGCTTGAATTGCTTTGTCATGCAATACAGTGGATGCCGATTGATAGGAAAACCAAGACATAGCGGTAAAGATAACGATAGAAGACAATATGGCAAGTGAGCCAATTTGTTTTGCTATAGGCCAATTTTTATAATTCATATGCACTATTCCATAATTATTATGACAATTAATTTTCAATAGGTAGGTATACGAGTTTAAATGTACATCTAAGGACTATTAATTACCCGTTATTTAGTACGAAAAAGTGATAAGTAATGATAAATTCTGATGAAATTTATATCTTTACGCGACTGAGTGATTAGCCAGTATACCTTTCGGCTTCATCAACAAGGTATACATTACCGGCACCCAAATCAGTGACAACATGGTGGCTAATAGCGTACCGCCGGCAATAGCGATAGCAAAGGGCGGCCAAAAGCCACCACCGGCGATAATTAGCGGTAAAAAGCCACCTATTGTGGTAATAGTGGTTGAGCCAATATGACGCCCGCAACAGCTCACCGTGCTAATAATGAGTGCTAAATTGCCATCGCGCGCCTCGGGAATATCCTCAAGTTCTGCCAAAATAACAATGGCTGCATTAATGGCTAAACCCATTAACCCCAATAAACCGATGATGACGGTAAACCCAAACGGATAGCCAAATACATACACGGATAACAAGCCTAAACCGGCCGATTGAAAAGCACTGAGTAAAATGATGGCGGTTAATCTAAACGAGTTGAAAGACAGCACTACCGTTGCTAATAGTAAGGTTACAACCAACACAATATTAGACAGTAAATTCCCTACTGCTTCATTACGCTTTGCGCTTTCACCACCTATTTCGAGATGATATCCCGCAGGAATAGACAAATTAGCAATAGTATCTTTAACCTCGTTGAGTACTTGTGCTGGTAATACTCCACTGGTGATATAAGCTTCGATAGTATTAACGCGTTCGCCATTTCTGCGCGGTATTGCACCACGACTTACGTTTATTTCGTTATAAGATAATGCCGATAGTGGAATGCCTGACCCCGATGGTGACACCAGATTAATCTCGGCTAAACGAGTGGCTTGTTCGCGGCTGTTGTCGCCTAAGCGAACCCGTATTGGCAGTGATTCTGTTTGCTCTAAAATACTGCCACCAATGATCCCGGTAGTCGCCATTTGAATTTGATTAGCAATGTCGCTCAAACTTAGGCCGCTCATTAAGCTGGCGTCTTCATTCACCTGTAACCACACTTTTGGAGCGCCAGAACTGAGGGTTGCACGAGTATGAATCACATCTGGTGTGGCGACTAAAATGCCGCGTACTTGCTCACCTAATGTTTTCAGAGTATCAAGATTAGGGCCATAAATTCGCAGCTCAACCGGAGCGTTAAAGGGAGGCCCTTGTTCCAGTTTTCGCACTAAAATCTGTGCTTGTGGAAATTGGGCATCAAACTCTTTTTGTAATTGTAAAATTAACCGATTGGCGGCGGCATAATCGGTCACTTTAATCATCGCTTGGGCGTAATTGGTTGCCCCTTGTTGCCGTTGAGTTAAGTTGTAATAGAAAGAGGGCGTATTACCGCCAACAACCCATGTAGCTGCGATAATATCGTCAATCTGTTGCAGCTTTTTATCAATCAGTTTGACCTGCTCGAGAGTGTTATCGATACTGACATGAGGTGCCAGGTAGACTTCAATTTGGAACATGTCGCGATCAGACGGAGGGAAAAATTGTTCAGTCATTTTGCCCGCGGCAAAAAAGCCAGCTATCGGTAATATTCCAATTACGATGGCGGTCAGTATTGGCCGAGATAACGCAAACTGTAAACTGGCGGTAAATGCTTGGCTAATTCTTGGGAATGCCATCCCTTGTTGATACCAAGCCGTTGGTTTTTCACTACGACTGAATCGACCCGCAAGGCCAGCAATAATGGTATGAGAAATAATATATGAGCCAAGTAAGGCGAACATGACCGAAATGGCAATGCCACCCACAAACTCACCCGCAGCTCCAGGCATTAATACAATAGGTGCAAAGGCTAGCATGGTAGTAATAGTCGACCCTGCTAGTGGTAGCCATAAATGGTGTAAGGTTTTTGAAACTGCCTCAAGTTTGCTCATACCTTGTTGACGGCGTTGCGCAATGGCATCAACAATCACAATCGCGTTATCGACCATAATCCCCAGCGCAACCACTAAACCTGTTACTGACATTTGGTGGATCGGTAGTCCAGTATATTTCATGCAGGTGAGGGTAAATAATGCGGTTAATGGTAATGATATCGCCACAATCACTGCATTTCTCAGTCCTAATGTCAGCATCAGAACCACTAAAATAATCACAAATCCTTGTAGCAGATTAATCACCAAGTCACCTAATCGGTCACTGGTATAGCTTTGTTGGTCGAATAACCATTGCACCTTAATATTGGTCGGTAAATTAACTGAAAAATCATCTATGGCGCTGCTTACATGCTGTTGCCACACATCTACTCGATTATTGTTGAGCATGCGTGCAGAGACTAATACGCCTTGCTGACTGTCGATTAAAGCGATACTCGATGCCGGAGTCTTGGCTTGGCGGCTAATATTGGCCACATCCCCTAAGCGAATAATTTGACCATAGTCGTCTACTTTTAACGGCACTTGGCGGATACGATTCTGCGAATCTAATTCACCAGAGACTTCAACTAAGGCTCTAAATTGGCTGTTATTAACTTCACCGGCTGAAATTTTGCTGTCGGCATTATTTAAAATAGCAGCAATACTGGCGGGGGTTAAATGCAATTGACTGATTTTATTGCCATCTAGCTCAACTAAAATCTCTTCTTGTGGTGCGCCATAAAGTTTAACAAAATCAGTACCATTGAGCAGTCTTAGACGGCTTTGTAATTCTTTGGCATAACGATTAAGAATATCGGTTCTTACAGGGCTATCGTCAGCCCAAACAAGTCCTAAAATGGCGGTATTGGCATAACCTAGTTGATCATCTAATACACTATTTTGTGCTTCTACTGGCAACAATGATTTACTGTCGGCGATAAGATCGCGAGCGCGTGACCACACCGGATCCGTCTCTGTGACTGTGTCTTTTAATTCTAGCTGGATAACCGAAATCCCGGGGCGAGAAGTCGACTGGACTAGCTTTAAATCTTCTAAACGGCGTAATTGATTCTCTAACACCTCGGTCACGAGTGCTTCAACCCGCTCTGCAGATGCACCAGGATATTGAGTGATAACAGATGAAAATCGGTTCGTAATATGTGGATCTTCGGTGCGCGGTAGGCTTGAAATCGCCCCTAATCCGGCAACAATTAATAATGCGATAAATAAACTGGTTAAGCGGCCATTTTCTAAAAATGCTTTAATCATAATGCCCCCGCTTTCTCAGCTTGAGCGAGAGTGACTTTCTGGTTAACGACCAATTTATGTAATCCTTGCGATACAATTAAATCGCTTGGTTTTATGGCACCTTGAATATACGCTTGTTGTTCATTGGTATAGATAATCTCTACATCGCGGCGCTCAATGGTATAAAAACCTTGCTCAGCCTCAACTAAGGCAAACACGTTCCATAATCCGCGCACTCCATCGGTTAATGCCGACATAGGCACCCAATAACCAGGTGCTTGCACGTCTTGTTGATACGCCAAATAAGCTATTTCGCCATTGATCACTCTGGCTGAGTCGGGCAAATGAATACGCAACTGAACCGTGCGACTAATGGTATTGACCTCGGCACTAATACCGGCAATTTTAGCGATAAAGGTTTGCTTACCTACACGGACATCTACCATCTGCTCGGCGGTTAACTGCCGTGCGATGTCTATGGGTACACCGATATAAGCCACAGGCTGACTGTTACCAACTAAGGTGAAAACCGGACTTCCTAGCGCAATCACTTCACCGACATTATGAAAACGTTGACTGATTTTTCCATTGAATGGGGCCAGTAAGGTTGATTTTTCAATTTTCAAATTAGTCGCACTTAAGCTGGCTTCTATACGCTTTTGGTTAGCTTGTAAGCTGATAACTTGTTGTTGGGTTTCATCGAGTTGCTGTTCAGACACATAGTTTTGTTTTTTCAATTTCTGAGTACGAACTAAGGTGCTTTTTGCTAAATCTATATCCGCTTGAGTTTGTAATAAACTGGCTTGTAATTGCTGCTTTTCTGCAGTTAATAAATCGGTATCCAGCTGCGCTAATATTTGTCCTTTACTCACCGTATCGCCACTATCAACCAGGATATTATTGAGTTTACCCGCAAGCTCAAAGCCAATTCCGGTGGTATTGGCCGAGCGAATCGTACCCGTATAAGTTTGCATGTGTTGATAACGGTCGCTTAATGATAAAGGCTGTGACAATACCGTTTGATACTCAGTTGTTTGTGAATGCTCTTTTACCTCAGAGCCACAACCGCCTAATGAGATTAAGCTTAAACCTAGCGCCCAGTATCGAATGATTGGGGTGAATGTCTTTGACGCGTACATAAGTTTATTCCTTGCAAAGCAATATATTGTGCCAATGTTGATTTATCTTAAAAACCAGTGTTAATAACAATAAGCGAACTCATTAACCGCAAATTGTGACTTGTAAATTAGATGTTAACTAGACTCAGTAGTCTAGTTTTATAAAACTAGACTGTCCAGTCTATTTTTAGTTACTATAACGCTAAATAATGAGTAGTAACGCTGACACTCGATTGTGCTTAATGGGTTAATTTACGGAACCAACATGACAAAAACACACACATCGCTTAATAACATTGAACAGGTTAGTTTGAGCCGCAGTGAGCAAAAGCGGGCTCAAGTACTTGAGTCTGCGATTGACCTTTTTTGCCATCAGGGTTTTCCTAATACCAGCATGGACGAAGTGGCAAAACATGCCGGTGTATCAAAACAAACCGTTTACTCTCACTTTGGTTCCAAAGATGATTTGTTTGTTTCTGCGATTGAGTCTAAATGTGTGGTGCATCAACTCACTGGCGAAGCTTTAATTGATGCTGCAAATCCACAACGGGTTATTTTGCAGTTTGCTCTGCAATTTGGTGAAATGATTGTTAGCAAAGAAACCATGACAGTATTTAAAACTTGCGTAGCTCAAGCCGACACTCACCCAGAAGTGTCTAGATTGTTTTATGACGCAGGCCCCAAGCATGTGCTCGGACTGATTAGAAATTACTTAAAAAAGGTTAATGAGCATGGCGAATACTTTTTTGAAAATCCGCACGAAAGCGCAGTTAGATTGTGTTTAATGTTATTTGGCGAACTAAAATTACGCCTAGAGTTAGGCTTAGAGATAGGTGATTTACTGACAACCAGACAACAATACTTGCAAGATACTGCCGAGATGTTTTTGCGAGCTCATCAAGTTGACGTAAAATAAACCAATAAAACTTGAACTTAATTGGCGCGATAACAGTATTATCGTAATTAAACTAAGGTGCTATTAACCCAACGTGCTATTAAGCCAAGGTGCAGTTAAGCCAAGATAATAGCTAACTTATCTCATTATTTGAAGGGAAGCAGATTGATATGACGCTTTATAACGTTAACGTAATTCAGCCAAAATCATTGAGTACATCAGCTTTTTCAATTTTGCTAGCATCGGGACTGTTGTTAAGTCAGCATGCTTTAGCAGCGCCAGAACGTTCACCATTTTCGCTCACTGTGGCTCGTACATCAACGGGTACCGCTAATGTTGGGGCTGATAGCAATAATCCTAATCAGTTACAGCGTGATGCTTGGAAGACCAGTTTTTCGGCCAGCATGCCACTCAATCGTCAGTGGTCAATTGGGGCAAATCTAGGCTACGATAATCTCGATTACGACTGGGATATGAACCAAAACACCCTGTTACGCAGCAGTACTGAACCTTGGTCAACCATACATCAGTACAGTGCTGGTTTATCGTTGTCTTACCGTCTTGATAATCATTGGATGTTTCTTATAGCCCCCAAACTGCAATACGCCTATGCCGATACAGCATCATCTTCAAATGCGCAAAGTTATGGTGTAGTTGCCTCGGGCATGTACCGCTTTGATTCCGGCAATATGCTGGGCTTTGGTGTTGCATACTTAAATGATATTTCAGAAGTGCGCACCGTACCTTATTTAGCCGTACGTTGGCAGATAAACGATAAGTGGGTACTTGCTAACCCGTTCCAAGCTGGTTTTAGTGGTCCTGCAGGATTAGAGTTAAGTTATCAGTATAACCGTGACTGGAGTTTCGGTGTGGGGAGTTCAAAGCGAACTGAACGTTTTTTAATTGCAGACGATGACAAAACCATTGAAGTAGAAGAATGGGTAGGCTTTGCTCGCGCAGGCTGGCAAGCAACGACTAATGTTAGTCTTAATGCATATGCTGGTTATTATTTTGGTGGCGAAATGGAGTTAAGTTATCCAGACGTTACTGAAGACATGGAAAACCAAGCCGCATTCGGTTTAGTGTTCAAATTGACGTTTTAATGATAAGAGTTAATGTCATACAATAAAAAATGCCGCTGATGTCAGCGGCATTTTTTATATCAACAAGGTAGCGTTAACTGTTAACCAGCAATCAATAATCGGTAATTAATAACGATCAATCGACATGTTCCAATTTAGCCACAAGATCTCGTAAACGTTCAATTAAAAGTAAGTAACTTCTTTTACTCGTTTAGGGCGATTTTGTTGTTCGTACAACTGCCATACTTGTTTAAAGTCCAGAGCTAGCTCCGTGACATAAAATTCACCAGAAGGATAGGTCTTAACCACTTTAGCGCCGCGAATAATACCACTCACGCTAGATTTAACGTTGTCGTCAGTTAGTAACCATTCACTTACGTCGCTATTAGCCGAAATTTTTTGTCCATATACCTGTTCAGCCAACTCACGGTAAGCGGCAATTTTTGAAGCTTGCATCGCCATTAAAATACGATGTGATGGCTCTTTACTGGGCTGGGTCGCCAACGGGGCATAACCAATTGCCGTTAGCGTTGGGAACGAGGCTGGCGCTTCGGTTTCCCACTGAACATATTTATCTTTGCTCACACAGCCAGTGAGCAACAATAGCATAATTAACATCAACGACTTCATAGCTTATCTCCTAATACGGTGTAACGACTGTCGCCCTTATTCTCGTGGCGATACAGTAAACCATTGCGTGACTCAACCATTTCAGAATGCTGTAAATAACCTGATAAGCTCGATGCTGCCACAAATGATTGCACCGCTGAAAGGACGCGATTATTGGTCACATTAATCACTCGGCCGTTAAACACAATACCTTCAGGGGTGAGGGTCATGGTTGACACTAATACATGCGATACCGGCAAATCTGCACGCAACAGTTCCCAGTTGCGGCTCAACATAAACTCGCCTTGTTCTGTGGCGCGCAAATTTGTCGCCACATTTAAATCGACTAAATTAAATTCATGAGCGTGGAACGCTGCGAGTAACCCTTGTTGTAACTGCAATGCTAATTCATTGGTCGCATTAAAATTGCTGGTCATCACTGGCGTAGAAATTAGCAGTGGTTGATCTGGGCGCAAGGCGTCATTTTGTAACACTAACTCGTTGACTAACTTTTCTGCCCACACATTCACTTGGCCTTTAGGTGATATTCCCGCAGCCTGAATATCATAAGCCAGCTTATCGTGATAAACCTCATCTTCGTCGACGATTTTGACAAATTTACCGTTATTACTAAAGGCAAGGTTATTAGCAGCATTAGGCGTTTGGGTGCATGCAGCTAGCGATAACGACGCAAGCATGACCGTGGAGATAAAAAGCCTGTTAATCATAATAATTCCTCTAACATATAATGCCGCTAGTCTTGGTATAAATGAGTCATTTAATCGCCATGTACATCGATAACTAAGGCCAATTATGTACTCTTTATTGTTGGTGTCTTTATATCGGCAAATGCGTTAAAAGCTTTACTGTAATAGTGCAACATAGAAAATAACCACTAATATAGTGAGTCGGCACAATTTTTGCTTTGATTAAAATAGAGTAAATTGAATTTACAAAATTGTGAAAAATAGACGATTTTTTGACATTAGGACATTGTATGTTGATCCGACACAGCCCTGCTAACCGAACTAAAACCTTCAATCACCTTGCTGTAATGGCAATGCTATGTGTAAGTGCATGGTGTGTTACTCCGTCGGTATTGGCTGAACAAATTGAAGTGACTGGTAAGGCTAAAATCGTTAATGGCGATATAGATAAAGCCCGTGAAGACGCCATAAGCCAAGCGTTAAATTATGCCAGCTTAAAAGCCGGGGTTAACTTTTCCAGCGAACAACAAATCAACCAAGGTCGGCTTACTCAAGATACCTTTCAAATTCAGCGGATGGGATCGGCCAATAACGTTGAATTAATGAGTGAAATGATCAGCCAACACACCATTACCGTGGTGTTACAGCTTGAACTCAGCGAACAAGAACCTAACGCTCAATGTAAAAGCCAGTCTCTCAAGGCCGCGATTATGTTGCCACAAGCCTATTTACAAGAACGCGAACAGTTGCGTTATGGCCAATTAGCTCACTTTGAAGAGCGAATCACCGAGCAATTAGGTAAAGCTATCAATGCGCAGTCGCGATACAGTTTTGCACGACTACATGCAGATGAAAAAATTGATAACACCAATCAACTGGTCAACTTTAAAGGATATCGTATTCCCAGTTGGTTAGGCGAAATTACCGACAGCCAATATCTGCTGCAACCTGAAATCATTGATATTTCGACCGAACCTGCTCAAAGTAGTTATATGGGCTTTGTCGAGGATGATCCGTTAAGACAGTTTATATTTAAATTAACCCTTTACCACGGGATCAGCGGTGAAGTGGTGTGGTCAGAATCGTTCGCCACCTCAGCGCCTTGGGAATTTGAAAGACAAGAAATCGTCTCACCTGCTAACCAGCGGTTTTGGCGATCATCTTATGGTCAGGCGATCAGCGATATTTTACAGCAAAGCGTTATGTCGCTGGATAAGCAGTTAAACTGTCGTCCATTACTAGGCCAAATTGTTGCCAGGCAAGGGGATCGTATTATCATCAATTTAGGCCGTAAAAATGGCGTTAAAATGGGTGATAAGTTTCAAATCGTATTACAAAAAAATATCCCAGACAGATTTAATTCCATGCGTGCCATCGCCACTAAAAGTCGTGCCAATGTGGTTATCGAACAAGTTACCGAAGACAGCTCAACCGCAATATTTGACGGCATCGACAGTGCAGATAATATTCAAGTAAATGATATTGCGATTAAGAACTAATGATTAGCTCTAAGAAATTAATAATTCAGACTCAAGAGCTAAGAGCTAAGAGCTAAGTGCTAATCGATAAGAGTAAGTCGATAAGAGTAAGTCGATTATGAATTAGTTGGTTGTTAATCAAGCAATTAAATATAAAAGGTTTAATTCGATTATAAACTCAGTATAATCACTGGGTCTCTCTATAGCTCAACAGGATAGAGCAGCCGCCTCCTAAGCGGCCGATCGGGGTTCGAGTCCCTGTGGGGAGACCAATAGAGCTATTTGTGATTTTAATTCAATGGGTTACGGGTTTGCTGAAATCCTGTGCCGCCCCTGTGCCACCACAGGAATGTGCTTTTTTAGCACTTTTTGTTATAACCATTTCGAATAATGCCCATTTCACTCAGTTAACCTCAGTTGTAGACTTTTCGCTCTATTTATAATAGATTTCCATATTTATAGATTAAATAGACGTCGTCTGTAATGAGCCAAGAAAATCCATCTTTTCCCCTACCAATTGTGGTGGTCAAGTAATATTGGCCACGGTTTTAGAGTCATTCCAATATAAACGTTCTGACTCATTTGGCGTTAACCCACCATTATATTGATGGGGTCTAGTTTCACTGTAATATCCAGTGATGTAATTTGTGATCGCTTTGTCTGCTTCTGTAAAATTCCCATAGCCACTTGCGGGTACCCATTCAGATTTCAAACTTCTAAAGAAACGCTCCATTGGTGCATTATCCCAACAATTCCCGCGACGACTCATGCTTTGCTCAATCTGAAGACGCCATAATAACTGTCTGAATTTCAAGCTTGTGTAATGTGAACCTTGGTCGCTGTGATATATCACATTCTCAGGTTTCCCCCTTAACTCAAATGCCATTTTCAAGGCTTTAGAGGTCAGCTCGCTGTCAGGCGATAATGACAAAGCCCACCCAACAGGTTTGCGGGAAAATAAGTCTAAAACAACGGCTAAATATGCCCAACGATTACCGACCCAAACATACGTCACATCACCACACCACACTTGATCTGGTTGAGTTACTGCAAACTGTCGATTAAGCGTGTTTGGGATCGCTACATGCTCTTGTGCAGCTTTCCTATAAGAATGCTTAGGTTGCTGACAGCTTAATAATCCAAGCTTTCTCATTAGATTACGGGCTCGATAACGACTGAGATTAATCCCTTTGTTAGTCACTAATTGCGCTATCGTTCGAGCACCGGCAGAGCCATTACTAATACGATGCGCGGCCTTCACTTCACTGCATAAAATTGTAAAATCAGCATCGATATGTTCTTTTCTTTTTAGCCAATATTTATAGCTACTTCGATGCACTTTGAATGCATTACAAATTGTGAGAATAGAGTGGCTCTGCTTGAGTGCGCTGATCAGCGTAAATTGTTCATCGAGTCTGACATCAAGAGAGCGGTAGCCTTTTTTAGAATAAGATTATGCTCCTCAAGACGGGCTACCTGTTTCTTCAGTTCACGGATTTCAATTTGTTCAGGGGTAATGGGAGAGGCTTTTGGCGTGCCACCCTGGCGTTCTAGTTTTAACTGTCTCACCCATTTATCCATGGTTGATTTACCCACGTTCATCGCCTTTGCAGCTTCGATGATGCTATGGTTTTTATCTAGAACTAATTGGGCTGCTTCAAGTTTGAATTCAGCACTAAATGTTTTTCGGGTTGTCGATCTCATGTGTTCACCTAAAGTAATTTACGAGGTAATAATATCACCTCTATTTAGGTGGCCAAAATAACTATGCCACTACAGTCAGAGGGTTGCGACGGATCTCAACCTAAGAGCATATCTCAGACACTTAGAACTTTACATGGCTAAGCATCCAGAAGTAAAGTTTTACCAAGCGAGTTTATCAGGCGCTAAAATTCGCGGTTCTCAGTATAAGGACCTTATATAATGAGTATAAGTCTACAAGATTCACTGCGAATAACGGCATCTTTATTTAGACTTGCTAAAGAAGCAAAGGCCTCAGTTGATTTACGGTTATGTCTTGATACAATAGATAAAACTGCCCAGAACTTGTCCTTAATACGACTTTTCAGCAAATATTACCTTCTATGCTGCAGGCACAAGAGCAACACGATTGGTTAAGCCTTGCCAATTATTTAGAATATGAACTAATAGAATTAGTCTGAACAAGGCAAAAATACTAGAGCATCAAGGTTCCTAGGAACTTGCCGTTAATAGATTATACACAGCCATTTGCGAGTAACTATGACTACACATTCACCTATTTTTATCGCTGAAGTCTCTAGTAACCATCATAGAGACTTACAGCGTTGTATTGAGTTTATTAAAACCGCTGCAGACATTGGTTGTGATGCCGTAAAGTTTCAGCTTTTTCAAATAGAGCAACTTTTCGCTCCCGAGATTCTGGCTAAAAGTGAAACGCATCGAAAGCGCAAAGATTGGGAACTCCCTGTCAGTTTTTTGCCTGAATTAAAACAAAGTTGTGATGAGTATAGTATTCAGTTTTCTTGCACCCCCTTCTATTTAGATGCAGTGGCAGAACTTGCTCCATATGTTGATTTTTATAAGATAGCCTCCTACGAATTGCTATGGACTGATCTACTGGTAGCCTGTGCAAAAACTGGATTGCCGGTTGTTCTTTCAACTGGCATGGCCACTTTAGAAGAGATAGATAAAGCAGTACTCACATTAAAAGAAAATGGTGCTAAAGATATAACCTTACTCCATTGTGTATCTGCATACCCAACACCTGAGAATGAATGTAATCTTGCGGTATTAGAAAGCTTTAGAAATCGCTATCAAGTTAATGTTGGCTGGTCTGATCATACCGTTTCGAGTGCCGTACTCAACCGAGCTGTCCACAAATGGCAAGCCGATGTTATAGAGTTTCATTTAGATTTAGATGAGAAGGGCGATGAATATGCTTCTGGACATTGTTGGTTGCCACAACAGATTGCGCCAGTGATCCGTGGTGCTAAGATAATTGAGTCTATCGATGGTAATCCGATTAAACAGTTTGTACCCTGTGAAACGTCAGATAGAGAGTGGCGAGCTGATCCGATTGATGGCCTTCGACCTTTAAAGAAGATTAGAGCAAGCTTTCAAGGATAGTCTTAGTATTAATTGCCATCATTCGACACAAACAAAAAAGCCCTTTTAATTCATTTTAAAGGGCTTTCACTTTAGGCCGCTCAAAACTAATTAAACGCTAGTTTCAATCTTAAGCGTATCGTATACCCATTTCACTCTTTGCTCTAGCTGTTGTCGATTATCCGCCGTGACAATAAACACGCCGAATCTATTAGCATGACTTGTGGTCTCTGGCACGATATCACCCACTTGATACCAAATGTCGAGCTTTTTAACAAAATCCATTGCGCGAACCGTCTCAATACCAGAGATTGAAATAATCTTACCTGGTGCAGGGAAAAAGTAGCGATTGGCGACAGCGGTATTAATAACAGGGGTTAATTTATCGAGTTCAGGCTGCTCACCAAGGGCTATTTTTAGTGCTGCCTCCACGTAGTTAATGCCCAAACCTAGTGGCACTAGGCTTTCTGAAAAGTCACCGCCACTTAAGCGGGTTGCAACCTCAATAACCTTAGGGCCCGATTTCGTGTAAACAATATCGCCTTTAATCACGCCATTGGTTACCCCTAACGCGAGTGCCGCTTGTTTAATTAAGGTTTCGACTTTTTTCCTCTGTTCACCTTGGATTAAGCTAGGCTGCCAACCACCGTTCTCAATAATATTCGGTGCAAAGCGGCTGAGCATTTCATAATTGCGATCGACATACCCAGGAGTATAAGCGCACCCTTGATACATGATAGTTTCAGTACTAATTTGTGGCCCCGCTAAATACTCTTCTACCATCACCTCGCCACAAAAAGACTCCGATTTGGCTTTATTATATAAGGCGTTTAAATCTGACGTTTCAGTTAGTAGAAACACGCCTCTAGCCCCAGAACGATCAAGAGGCTTGATGATGAGTGGCAGGCCCCTTTGTGCAACGATATCAGCCAAATGGTTGGCTGATGCTAATAAGCTAAACCATGGAATAGCAACCCCACTTTGTTGAAAGCATTGCTTCATTTTAAGCTTATTGGTGGCAATATTTGCAGCTTCAATCGGTATGTGTGGCACGTTGATATAGGCTGCCAGTTGCGCCACATATTGCGATATATCACTGCCCATCACGCATACCGCATCAATTTTACGCTGCTGGCTTCGATACTCATCGACAAAGGCCTTTAGCGCATCGAGATCCATGGTGCTGACAACCCTATAATCGTCTGCAAGGTCAAACCCAGCTGATGCTGGATTGCCATCCACAACGACTGTGTATAAGCCCATTTGATTGGCCGTTTTAATCAGAAATAACTGATCGCGACTGCCACCGAGTAACAATACCGTTTTTTGATTTTGTATTACCGACATGCATTAAGTTCCTAAAATGGCGCCGCCGCTCACAGCTAATACTTGAGCTGTCATATATTGCTGCTCTTCAGAGGCCAGCATGACGCAGGCACTGGTAATATCCTCCATGCGAGCTGCTTTTTTTAGTAACGTCATATCAATCACCTTTTGACCGGCTGGGCTATCTATCTCGTCGGCAGTTTGGTCAGTACGTACTATGCCTGGAGCAACGGCATTGACTAAAATATTGTGTTCTGCACCGTATCTTGCAATCACTTTTGTTAAGCTGTTTAGTCCTGCTTTAGACACTGCATAGTGAACAGTTTTAGGCCCATGATATTGTCCCGCCACCGATGAAATATTAATAATGCGGCCGCCTTGTTGCGCTTGCATATACGGAAAAACTTCTTGGCAGCAAATAAAGGGACCTTTCAGATTAACCCCCATTATTTCATCCCAAGCTTCATCGGTGACTTCATCAAACCAGCCGCGTTTGTTGATCCCCGCATTATTAACCAAGATATCTATTTTGCCAAAGGCCGAAACAGCTTGCTCAAACAGCTGCTTTATTTCTGAACGCACTGATACGTCGGCTTTGACCGCTATAGCATTTTTCCCATGGAGGTTAAGCTTATCGGTTAACGCCTGAGCTTGCTCAGTGCTATGAACATAGTTAATTACGACTTTGGCCCCTTGAGCGCAATATTCTTGTGCAATCGCAGCCCCAATACCTCTGGAAGACCCCGTAATAACGGCAACTTTCCCCGCTAAACGCATCACTTGTTTACTCCTAAGTAATCTGGCCATTGCAGTGCTAATCGCTCAATGATCTGCACGGGCATCATATCGCATTCAGTGCTGCACTCATCTTTGTTTCCTGGGAGCACAAACTTATCATTGACGCCACTTCTAAGTACTTGGATTGACATGTTTGCGTCAGCCAGTGTTTCAAGGATCAGAGAGCCAAAGCCGCCATTAAGCACGCTTTCTTCTAGTGTGATTAGATGCTTAGTGTGTTCAATTAGCTCAATAAATCGTGCTGCTGGGAATGGCTTTATCGACTGAACACAGATGATACCGCAGTCTTTTCCCTGTACTTTGAGTAATGCTTTAAGCTCATATGCTGCCGCTAAACGATTACCCAAACACACCAAGTAGCCATCACTTCCCTTTGCCGCCACAGATAAGCCACAAGGCTCAACAACACCAGCGTCAGGTTCTGGGCTTGGGATAGGCTCATACGGATACAAAATCACCATCGGCCCTTGCGGGTTAGCAAGGCGTTTCTCAATTAATGCCGTTAAGTCGTCAGAACTGACGGGATACATCACTTGCATGTTAGGGAATGAGCGTAAGTAAGGGATATCATAAATACCGTGATGAGTGGCACCGTCATAGCCTGAAAAACCAGCTCTGACACCAAATATCGTTACAGGTAAGTCCATGTAACAAGCATCATGAATAAGCTGATCATATGCGCGCTGCATAAACGTAGTTTGCATGCATACTACGGGTTTTTTACCGCCTAATGCTAAACCGCAAGCCATGCCAACCGCTTGTTGCTCGGCCATGCCCACATCAAGAGCACGATCTGGATACAGTGCTAGACATTCATCCATTGATGATGCATAAGGCGTTGCAGGTGTCATGGCAAACACATCCTCATCGGTCGCCATCTTTTGCTTTAATGCTTCTGCCGCAACCACAGCATAAGTGCGGCCAACAACAGTTGCGGCGGCTCCTTTACCAGTTTGAGCATCAAAAGGCATAGAAAAGTGCATCTTGTATGGATGATCTTTAGCGCAAGCTAAGCCTTTACCTTTCTCTGTTTTAACATGCACAATAACAGGGCGAGCTAACTGTTTAGCTGTTGCCAACTGCTTAAGTAAGCAGGCGATATCGTGACCATCTTCTACGAGTAAATAACCAAACCCCATGCCTTCAAAAAATGCGCGGCTATTTTGCTGCCAGTTTTCACCTGAAGTCAGGTTACGCATACCGCCAACAGATTTAGCAATCGCCATCTCGTTATCATTAATCACAATAATAAGTTTGTTGTCTTTATCTTCGGCGCAATAGTTCAGCCCTTCAAATGCCATACCTTCAACCAGTGAACCATCACCAATCATTGATACCACATAGTTAGCGGGCGATGTGAGCTTAAGTGCTTTAGCGTAACCCGATGCGATAGATAAAGAAGTACCTGCATGTGAGGCGTCAATAGCATCGTGCTCACTTTCATTACGGGCCACAAAACGATTCATGCCGCGGTATTGATTCAAAGTAGCAAAGTTATCAACTCGGCCGGTTAAAATCTTATGGGTATAGCCTTGATGGCCAGTGTCGAAAATAATCTTATCTGTAGGTGAATTAAACACTGCATGAATCGCTATGGTAAGTTCAACCACTGATAAGTTAGCGCCAATATGGCCACCTGTCGCCGAAATATTACAGATCAAAAATTGTCTAATATCTTCGGCTAGTTGCGTTAATTGTGCGCTAGATTGTTGCTTGAGCGCATCAAGGGTCGGCACAATTAATTGATGGGTATTCATAATCAATCCTTGTTATTAGGCTTTACGCAGATAAGCACAGTATTGGTGCCGTAAGGGTCTGTTTCATCATAAATAATGCCAGCTTTAATACCGATCACTTTAACGACAATAAAGTATTGATTCACTAATGCCAGTAACTCGTTTAGTGAGTATTCGATTAAATGACATGAGTTAACAGGGATATGACCAATGCTGTTTTGAGGAGTGCTTAGCACTAATACACCGCCGGGTTTCAGTACGCGCTTAATTTCACTTAAGCACTCATGTTCAGGCACATGCTCTAAGGTTTCAAAGCTGGTGACCGCATCGTAAGACTCATCGCTAAATGACAACTTAGTAATGTCTTCGACAAAATATTCGGTATTAGCCGCACTGTTGTTCTGCTTTGCAAATTCAACACTGAGTTCGTCTAAATCGGCTCCGTGCACCTCTTTCAGGTGACTAGACATTATATTCACGCCGTAGCCATCGGCGCAGGCAATGTCGATAATCTTCATATCAGGCTTAAGGTGTTGCAGTGCGAGCTCGTAATGGAATCCAAGCCTGTCACCTGAAACGATTCGATGCTCGTTTACCTCTTGGCGCGGAATAGCATAAATTTGTGTTGCCAAGCGGCGACACTCGGCTAGGTATTCATCACTATAGCAAGGTAAGTCAGCTAAAAACTCGACGCTAAAACGCTGGGCATTCATTGAGAAATAGTACTTAGGGTGCACACGATACTTTGCATCTTCAGCTTGTGTTAGTTCAGCGTCTATCGCTTTAAGCGCGCCCACACGGAAGATTTCTGAAGTGAAATGCACCGGAAAATCATCCGGTAGTTTTATGCAGTCTAGCTGCTTACTGATGGCTATATCGAGCATACTCAAGCTCGCTTGTGGGTCGAAGCAAAAATGAATACCATCAACGCGGACCACGAAGTCGGTGTCACTTAGGTCATGGCTCGCTTCGATCATTCGGTTAAGCGGACTGGCATTATGACCGTAATAAAGAGACAAACGTTGGTCATCAATAAGTTTAACTATATCATCCAGCTCGCCGCCACGATCAAATTCAGGCGCAACTAACACTACATCAAAACCAGCAAAGTGGCACAAAACGCGTCGAATAGTACGAACAACGGCTATTTCGTCTTCAACCATGCCCATGCAGATATCGACACCACCCGCCCATGAACGCGAACTGGCTTGTACTAGTACTTTTGTTTTTATCATTTTCTATTCCTATTAGAGCGGGTTTACTTTGCTTTATTTGCTGCGCTTACGAGCATATAGGCAGATCTCTCGACCAATCCCTACTTCAGCCATCGATTGATACCACGCCCTTTTTAAATCGTTTTGGCCAGATTCAATTAGGCTCATTTCAAACTTCATTCTTTTCTTATGGCAAGCTCTGCCTAACTCGTCATTACCGACGTAGTTATCCCCCATCAATAAAAACATATCGATAGGAAAGCTAGATTCCTTTAAAAAGACGTCGAATCCAGAATTATTGAGCAATTGTGTCAATGAACTTACATCAAAGTAATTAAGATGATGTGGCGGCGCTAACCACCATGGCTCAAGGCCATCAAGCTCTCTTACTGTCTTTTGAAAAGGGTTATAATCATTGGGTACCGAAATACACAAAAGCCCTTCATCCTTTATCAGCTCGCTTATACAACCTAATAGCTCAATAGGATTGGGGATATGCTCCAATACATTACAAGCATGAACCACATCGAAGGGCTCAAAATTAGCAACGCTGGTTGGGCTTAAAAAGTCGGTGACGACATCAACGCCAAGTTCTTTAGCATGCTCACTTGCTTGCTTTGATGGCTCAATGCCTTGTGTTGTCCAACCACGCTGCAACCCATGGTGAAGGAAAAAACCAGGGCCTGCGCCGACATCAAATACTCTTCTACTTTTCTGAGGCAAATTGGCTTCAAAAGTGTCGAATCGGTCGGAGAAAACTCGTTCCCACCATGCTGCATCTTCATTACTTTGGCTCAAAAATAGTGGTTTATCTTTAGTATAATACTCTTCGCGATAAACTTGCTCTAACTCTTCTGGAGTCGGCATAGGCATCACATGTTTAAAACCACACTCTTTGCAATCGATAACATCATAACCATGACGAGAATCGATGACTTTACCACTGTGCAAATGGAATCCGCTGTTTATGTCAGCCATATTAACTTCTCCTATACATAACTCGCAAATGTAAAGCAAAATATATGCCGTTATATTTTTGACGTTAAGGATACTCTTAAAATAAATAGTTTTACTTCAGTTAATTATAATAATATGAGTAAAAGCATCGGACTGAACAAATAAATGGATGAACACATGTGATTATGGCATGTTGATAACCTTTTGCGAAAGACCAATTGATTAATTAAACTTTCTATACAATTGAGTTGCTGCTACGTGCGTAAACCTAATTTTGTTCATTATTATGCACATATCTGAGATACGATAACTCTCAATAAACTCCATCTTAATATATTAAATAGACTATTGATTGAGTATCCCTTGATTTATACTTAAACTTAAATATTTAAAGCAGATTGACAGATGCTTTCATAACAACACAAAGTTAATTCTCGCTAAGAGTGCTTATGCCTATTTATACCCAAAGCCATAATATTTATGCTATTTTTCATTTAAATCTCGCTTTTTCCTCTATAGATAGTAGCGATCATAGAAGAGTCATAGAGGATTGCTATTGGCCTATACTGCAAACCATCGTAAACGAAGGTATACCTATAGGTATTGAGTTAACTGGTTATACTTTAGAATGTATTCAAGCTATAGACCCTAATTGGGTTAGCAAGCTTAAGTTTTTACTGAAAGATGATCGCTGCGATCTTATTGCTAGTGGCTATAGTCAGATCATTGGCCCACTAATTCCAGCTACAGTTAATCAAGAGAATCTCAGACTAGGACAACAATCTTACCAAAATCTCCTAGGTGCGACCCCTCGGATTGCCTATCTGAATGAACAAACTGTTTCAGCGAGCATTTTAGATATTTATATCGATGCAGGATTTGAAGCAGTTGTAATTGAGTGGGATAACCCATACTCGAACAGTCCTGACTGGCAACTAAAGATGCTTAATAGACCGCAATCTTTATTGAGTGCGAGTGGCAGACAAATTAAGGTGATTTGGAACCATGCTACTGCCTTCCAGAGGTTTCAGCGTTATGTTCACAGTGAGCTTACTATAGGTGACTATAGCGACTATTTAGAACAGGCTATACAACCTGATACCCTTGCATTTCCAGTGTATGGTAGCGACGCTGAAGTCTTTGATTTTCGTCCTGGGCGTTACCATACAGAAGAGGTTCAAATAAGAGGCGAGTGGGAACGCATAACGCAGTTGTTTAAAGCACTAGAGACAAACAAGAAATATAATTGGATAAAAATATCCAAACTTTTATCTTTGTGGCGTCAAGATTCCCCTCTAAAGCTAACCAATGCTGAACACCCTGTAGCAGTAAAAAAGCAGGCAAAGTATAATATATGTCGCTGGGGGCTAAGTGGTCGCAATGACTTATTACTCAACACCCTATGCTATCAAAGATTCAAGGAACTAAATGACCAGAAAAGTGGCGATGAAGAATGGCGCAACCTGTGCCGTCTTTGGGCTAGCGATTTAAGGACGCATTTAACACAAATCCGATATGAAGCACTACATATAAAATCACATAGGAGTAATGAGCCAATCTTTACACCATGGGAGCATAAAGCCGAGATTAGGATTCAATATGACAATGAGCGCCGAAGGCTACAGATAAATACCCAAGAGATAGCATTGACTCTCAACTGTAACCGGGGTTTGGCGATTGACTCACTGGCTTTTTCTAGCCATGATTTTGTTCCAATAACTGGCACTTTACCTCAGGGATACTTTGATCATATTAATCATGGCGTCGACTTTTATACTAACCACCTATTAATTGAGCGATTTCTAAACCGCGATAGAGTTACCGATCTCAACAGAGTAAATTATGAACTTGCACAGCAAGATGGTGGACTAATCATCTACTGTCGTCAGTCGCTTAAAAGTGGATTGTTACTAAAATGGTATCGTCTCAATGGTGAAATTTTGCACACTGGATTCCATTTTGAAGATACGCTTAGACCAGAGGCCTCAATAAGGCTAGGTTTCTTAACGCTGCTAGATTGTGAAGCAAGAGCTTGGTATCAGACACATTTGGGCGGTATAGACGCGGAATCTTTTCAAATTAGTCAAGATATGGACCAAGGAGCACCAATTTCCTCTATCGTATCTAGTACTAGTGCACTTGGGGCTACAGACGGTTCAATCAGTTTTGGTAATAAAAATAGGGGCGTACAAGTTAGCTGGGATCCAGCCCTCTGTGCTGCCTTACCTATGATATCTTCTAAACAAATAGGCTCTCAGTATTTAAATCGTCTCTGGTTCTCACTCGCCGAAGCCGATGAGACCTTAAAATCTGGCGGTAGCCTGCTTGATTTTGAATTTTGTATTACCCCAAGGGAGTCTCTAGTATGACTAAGACGCTTGCTATTGTGGGTGCACGGCTTAATTCAAGCCGTCTCGCGAAGAAGCACCTGCTTTCACTTGCCGACGAACCCATGATTGGGCATATTTGGCGTCGTCTAAAATTGTGTAGCCAAGTAGACAGCACGGAGCTTGCCACCACAGCCGACAGTTTTAACCAACCGCTGATCGATTGGGCTAACATTCATCAGATAAACTGTCATCCCTTCTATGGTGATGTTAACGACCTTATGGCTAGACTAGATAAGATCATTCAAAGAGAAGCACCGGCCTATATTCTCTATATATGCGGTGATTGCCCCTTGATTGATCCGGGCTTTATCGACCACGGCCTCAGCACCTTAAAGGCTTCAGGTAAGGATAGCATCACATTGCGGGAGGGGGTTAAGACACTGCATGAAGGAATATCTTTTTATAGCCGCCATGGATGGGAAAAATTGATGACGGCAAGCCAGTGTATAATGTCGCGCGAACACGTAGGATACGCTGACACACTGACACCAGTGTTAAATAAAGAGAGCATCAATGACAGTAGCGATTTTTCTAAAATTGACCACAGAATATCGGTAGATACCCAAGCCGACTATCTCTTTATGGCTGAGGTATATCAACGTTGGTATGATTGCCATCCTACCAATTCCATTGTGAGTTTAGCCTGGGTACAACAACAGCTTATTACTGATTCTCTACTGGCCAATATCAACACTCATGTCGCTCAAAAAGCCGCCGATAAGCAATATGCTAAAGCTAGCCTATATTGCCACCTAGGCGAAAATATTGGCTTAGGACATTTTAGACGTATAAAATTAATCGCCGATGCACTGCAGGAATATCTTAGCATCGGTTGCACTATTCATGTTCTACACGATGGTAAGTCATTGGCAAATGGCGATTCTAAGATAAAATGGTATCAAACTGAAGCTCAACTGCTAAAAGTCATTACATCAGATAGTAATCCACTATTACTCCTCGACTTTCATCCAAAGTTTATATCTCTTGTCGAACTCACTCAGGCCTTATTACCCCCTAAACAAAGAGGAGCAAAGCTTATTGGCATAGATAAATTAGCTTCATTGCTTCCTACGCTAGATTGGTTATTCATTCCAAGTTTTAATACAACCTTAAGAGGTGAAAAAATATCTACAGGCTGGAAAAACTACTTATTTAAGACCATGCCTAAACGAGATAAACAACATCAAATTTTGGTACTAACTGGTGGCAGTGACGCTTTACACTATGGCGATGAATTCCCCTCCATGCTGGAAAATTTGCAGTTAAATTGGCCTATAATCTGGATTCAAGGCCCCTTGGCTAAGCCTCCAATAATCCGACAGGGTGCAAACATAAAGGTTTTAAAAGATCCACAAAACCTTTACGGACTCATCGCTGAATCAGAAATAGTTTTATCTTGTTATGGTCTATCCCTATTTGAATCGATCTTTTCTAACGCTGCCACTTTATTATTACCGCCACAGCATCTTTGTGATGATGAAGAATTACAAAATCTTTCGGAAGAGAAATGTTGCCTAATAAGTAAGTCTCTAGCCGATGCCTGCACTCAATTGGTTGATCTAGTTGCTAGCGAAACAGCAAGAAACACTTTGAAAAAAAAGGCTAAAAAGGTATTTGCGGATCATAAAGGGATAACACAGCTTATTGACGACATCACACAACTGATGAAAGATAGTCAAATTTAATCTTTATAGCTAAATTTATATCCAATAAAAAGTCAATATAACGATCTAATTGGCCTGCGCCTAACGATACCGAGTTAAGCTAGGCAAGGTAAGAATATAGCTCGTCGATAAC
This sequence comes from Shewanella sp. Arc9-LZ, assembly GCF_010092445.1. Classification (NCBI taxonomy): domain Bacteria; kingdom Pseudomonadati; phylum Pseudomonadota; class Gammaproteobacteria; order Alteromonadales; family Shewanellaceae; genus Shewanella; species Shewanella sp. Arc9-LZ. The sequence continues at coordinate 1,476,334 of NZ_CP048031.1, forward strand.
CTGTTGTTGGCCATTATCACTTAAGGAAGGATAAAGAGGGAGGGTTAAAATATGTTGATAAAATGACTCAGCATTAACAAAGTCACCCTTTTTAAAGCCAAGGTCAAGATAATAAGGCTGCAAATGCACCGGAAAATAATGCACATGCACTTGAATCCCCTTAGCGCGCATGCAATCGAATATCCTACGCCGCTGATCACTCTGGTGTAAACGTATCATGTAAAGATGGCGAGCGCTGACAGACTTAGTTAATGGATCTACAGGAGTTAACGATAGACCATTTAACTGCTTATCATAGATGACAGCTAAACGATTACGCTCTGCAACAAATTGGTCGAGCCTATTTAACTGTGATAATCCCAGCGCCGCATGCAGATCTGTCATGCGATAGTTAAATCCCAATTCGTGTTGTTCATAATACCAATCACCTTCATCCGTCCTGAGCATGACAGCAGGATCTTTAACTATTCCATGGCTACGAAATTGAGCCATACGTTTAGCTAAGTCGAATTGTTGTGTAGTAACAACACCTCCTTCTGCACTAGTGATTATTTTTACCGGATGAAAACTAAATACACAAATATCGGAATGCTGACATGCGCCTATCTTTTGGTCTTGATAGCTTCCTCCTATAGCATGAGAAGCATCCTCTATAACACTCACAGCATATTGTTTAGCTAAATCACCAATTGCTTGCATATCGCAGCTATGGCCAGCTAAATGAACAGGAATAATTACTTTAGGTAAATGCTTAGCATTACGTAATTTATCGGCAAGGGCAATAGGACACATATTACCAGTTTCTGAGTTGACATCGACAAAGTCAATTTCAGCACCGCAATACAAAGCACAATTTGCCGATGCAACAAAGGTAATAGGTGATGTCCATACTAAATCTCTAGGACCAACACCCAAAGCAAGGCAAGCAATATGTAGGGCAGAAGTTGCACTATTAACAACTACAGAGAATGCGGCTCCCGTATAATCACAAATGGCCTTTTCAAACTCTGGAACTTTAGGGCCTTGAGTTAAAAAGTCGGATTGTAACACTTCAACAACGGCTGCAATATCATCAGCGACAATATCATGCTTTCCATATGGGATCATAAACATGATTCCTCATCTAGTTTTAATATTTCTTCAACTGTTAAAAAATGAGAATTGCTACCGGAGTTATATTCGAAGCCCGAATTAACTAAAGTGCCAGTTTCATTTAAAGCATTAACAGTAAAATCGCTTTCACGACCAAAAAACTTTATTGATGGTGTGATAACAAAATGATCATCGAATTCTATCGTATGATGAGAATCATCACCTGGACACATAACTTCATGCATTTTTTCTCCAGGACGAATACCCACGATTTCGTGTGGTAAGCCTTTACCATAAGCATCCGCTAGTTCAGTAATGTGTATTGAAGGGATTTTAGGTACGAAAATTTCTCCACCTTGCATTCTAGAGAAATTTTTAAGGACAAAATCTACACCATCTTGGAGTGTAATCCAAAAGCGTGTCATATCAGGATGGGTAATGGGAAGAGATGAAGCACCATTAGCAATCAACTGTTTAAAATAAGGTACGACGGAACCACGAGAACCCACCACATTCCCATATCTGACGGCAGCAAAGCGTGTTTTTCCTGAGCCAACGATGTTATTTGCTGCAACAAATAACTTATCAGAAGCCAACTTTGTCGCGCCATAAAGATTAATAGGACTCGCAGCTTTATCTGTCGATAAGGCGATCACCTTTTTTACTTTGTTGGCAATAGCGGCCTTGATAACATTCTCTGCACCATAAATGTTCGTCTTGATACATTCCATTGGATTATACTCTGCAGCAGGCACTTGTTTTAAAGCCGCAGCATGAATAACATAATCGACATCTTGAAATGCTTGCATTAAGCGGTCTGCATCACGAACATCTCCAATGAAATAACGCATGCAGGGAGCATTAAATATCTGCTGCATTTCGTATTGTTTTAACTCATCACGAGAGAGAATAATCAACCGCTTGGGTTTATAACGCGCTAAAATTGTCTTAGTATATTTTTGACCGAATGAGCCTGTACCACCAGTAATTAAAATTGTTTTGTTATCAAACATAGGGCCTCCCCAGTGGCTCAATTTAGCTTTGCATCTATATAATGTAACCTAGCAACTTGTAATATTGATCATTTAAGGCAAAAATTGAGCCAATAAGGCGTAAAATCAATGCTTGAACGTAGTTTACTCAACAATAAAGCTCTATTAGTATATGTGGTTACTAGTAAAGTTTATATTATTATATAGACTAATTTCGGCTTTATTGCATCAAACCGGCTTTTTCTAGCTATCCCATCAGGGCGACCGCATGAGTGTGCGTTTTTTGAGCACTATGAATAATTTCAATACTGAATCACTTCCAATCATTCATGAAGTGATAACGTACTGAACAAATATAGTTCTAAAAAAATACTTAATCTGTATGAAAAATGTTCACGATCTCGCCCTGCAACATCATGTAGCTAAATGTAAATATAAACTGTCAAAAAATAACATGGTGCATTTATTGCATTCTACCTGAGTAAATCTTTACTTTGTAATGTAAGATAAAAGCTTGTATTGACTTACTTGCCGACGAATAGGAATGTATAACTAATGAATAATATATTGAATAACTTCGCAATAAGTCGATTTAATGAATACTATTTACCTAGCGTAAATCGCTATACTTTTGAAAATATTGACTCAAAAACAATTTATAATCATAAGTTTAAAAAGGATTTTTCGTTTAAAGATAAGCTTAATATTGTTATTGGAATGGATTCTGGTCTGCTAGCTAGTTATGCATTAGAGCAGGAAATTGCTTTAGGGTCTAAATTTATTTTTATTGAATTAGATGAAGTGCTGTCATTACTAATAATAGATGTCCCGTTAGCTAAGAAAAAAAACTTTAAAATTGTAAATGAAACTGATTTTTTAGATCTGTTAGAACAAGAGGAAATAAGAATATATATCGCTAAAGGAGCGTATGAAATCTACGCTTCTCTAGGTGTCACATCCCAACACCTAGAAGCCTATAGCTCACTATTTAGCCGAATAGAGGACAAGGTGCAAGATGAACACTTTAACCATAGAAGTTCATTGAATCAAAAAGTATTCTTTCAGACTCAGCTAGAGAATGTTCCAGATAATCATACACCTGCAAAGTATTTAAGAAATCAATTTAAAGGAAAGACTTGCTTGGTCGTTGCTGGTGGTCCTTCATTAGATGAGCAAATTGATTGGATAGTAAAGAATAATGACAATCTTTTCATTATCGCAGTGTCGCGTATTGCAGGTAAGTTAGCTAAAAAGTCTATTTCAGTTGATATTATCACTTGTGTTGATCCACAAGAGTTTAGTTTTGATGTTAGCCGAGAAATTTTTGCATTGAGTGAAAATACACTTCTAGTAAACTCTTACCATATTAGTCCAAAAGTACTTTCACAATGGCAAGGACAAAGTGTATATCTAGGTCAACGATATCCATGGAGTAGCAAGAATGATCACGATAACATTATTACTATCGGACCGACAGTTACTAATAGCTCGGTTCGCTTAGCTATTGAAATGGGATTCAACAGAATACTATTAAGTGGTGTTGATTATTGTTACTCCAGAACTGGATACTCCCACGCTAACGGAACGGTTGAAGCCAATCTTGGTCCAAGTTTAGGACATAGTAACAAATGGGTTGAAACCTATGCTGGCTACCAAGCTGAAGCTCCAATACAGCTTGTCCATGCAATGGCATCACTTGCATCTGAGGTGAAAGAATATCCAAATGTTGATTTTATAAATTTGTCAAACAGTGCTGCAAAAATAGAAGGAGTATCTCATTTTTCTACTGAAAAAATTATTCTTGATGAATTTGGTAGTAAAATAATCTCTAGTTTAGATATGTGTAACACTGAAAATAAAAAGCTAGATTTAGAACAATCATTAAATGAATGTCAAAAAGCTAAAGATGATCTCACTAAACTATTAAAGCTAACAAAAAATGCGTTAACTTTATCTAAGAAACTAAATTTAAACTCATTGAGTTCTGATGTAATACTTAACGAAGTCAATAAGATCGAAAAAAGTATAAATTCAAAGTATCCAGAGCTAACAAGATTAATTAAAATGTATGGATATTTTGAGTTTTCAAAATTTTTAACAACAAGAGAAACAGAAAGCTGGACTCAGTCACATATTAATGAAATGACAATAAGTTACTATGATGCATTTAATCAAACTTGCTACAACATTCTTAAATTAGTGATAAAGTCCTATGAAAAAATAGTATTTAGAATACTAGAAGTTAATGCTAACTCATTAATACCGCTTGCACCTACGTGGTTAGAAAATAGTCAGCCAGGTAGAGTTTTCTTATGGTGTAAAAACCATAAAGCTCCATTATCGGACTCGCATGAGAATGAAATCTTTGAACAGTTGAATGAAAAATTTAAAGAAGATATTACTCAAGTACGAAAAGCTTATATTGATGTGCTAAATAAAGCTTCTAAAATGGAAAACGTCTATAAAAAAATTATGGTACTAAACTCTAATAAAAATAGTTATGGATTATCACTTACAGTCCAAAATTTACTTCCTTTAATTGAATCTGACAATGAAGCTAAAAGACTATATCACCTCGCATTATCATTCCAACTCAGTCTTGAACAAGAGCCACAGCAGGCATTAGATGCTTTACTTGCTCTGCCTGAAGATCTAAGTACAGAAATTGAGTTGAAACATATTATTTTACTAGCTCTTAAACTAGGGGACCTTTCTCTAGCTTCATCTACTCTGGTCAAAATGTTGGTTCATAGTGATGAGTATATACCTCAGTATGCTAATATTTTAAAACTCCAAGGTAAGATTCAAGAATCAGTTAATGTCTATCTCGATTACCTAGAAAAGTATCCATTAGATACTAAGACGTGGATTAAGCTTGGCTTATTCATGTTTGAAATCAATCAAGTAGAAGCTTCGTATACTGCATTTTCTAATGCAATTAATGCTGAACCTAATAATAAGGTGGCACATGATCACTTGTCTGAACTTACAAGATTAATGAATATCCCACAATAGCTGGCTCAAGATCACTGAACTCGAAGATTTATGTTCGGTGATTTCACTATTACCCTTTAGACCGTATAATTAGCCTCGTTTCAGTATTGCTCATCTACATATCCTAGGAGATTTTTTTGGCGCACACCTATATATCTTTAGAAACATACCGCCGTAAGTGGATTTTTAACCATAAAGATTTGCCTGTATCAGATGATGATAAGGCCTTTATTAAACCGCTGACCGATAAAAGTGCCATGGAAGTGTGGGATAAGTGGATAAGCAATAAGAGCAGTCGTGCAGAGCTGTTTGAAAAAGGTGATTGGCCAATAAAGCAAGATGCTTGGGCGGCAACGGAGCATTGGCAGTCGGCATGGGATTCTAATGATAATGCAATGCCTGAAGCAATTATTGCGCATATTCAATGGCCTGATGATGCGGTGGTGTACTTTTGCTATGAAAAATACCAAATAGTTGAAACTCGCTGGGATGTGTTTGTGCGTAATTGGAAGTGCTTTTTATTTTTTGATGATGGTCCAATTTTAATCTCGCCAAAGCACAAGCAAGCATTGATGTTTCTACAGAATGGCCAATATAAATTAGGCGTTCGCGGTTAAATTACCCGACTTGAGTTGCGGTTGTTGGTTAAACGGCTGATGGTGTAGTCGTTGATATTGCAGTTTTTTAGAGAGTTTATATGAAATTATTAGCTTCAATTGGATTGAGCTTATCGTTAATGATGCCGTTGTTGGCGCAAGCTAGCATGATTGCAGATGTTGAAGTAGCAGAGCAAATTACAGTAGCAGAGCAGCCATTGATATTGAATGGCGCTGGTGTACGCAGTAAGTTTTTTATGGATTTATATGTGGGTAGTTTATATCTGCCGACAAAAGTGCACACTCTAGAAGATGTGCTTACTCAGCCGATAGCGGTGATCCAGCTAACGATTACTTCTGGGATGATCACTTCAAACAAAATGCGTGATGCCATTACTGAAGGTTTTGAAGCTGCTACCGACAATGACACGCACTCAATTGCCAAAGATATTGAACATTTTACCCAATTGTTTGCAGATGAAATTGTCGACGGTGATCAATTTACTTTTGTCACCCAAAAAGGCAAGGGCGTGAGCAGTATCAAAAATGGTAATGCTCAGGGAGATATTGCTGGAGAGGCATTTCGTCAGGCTTTACTTAAGATTTGGTTAGGTGAAACTCCGGTACAACAAAGTTTACGCCAAGCTATGCTAGCTCAATAAATCACCTGCTAGGTTCTAGGGCAGACTACTAGGTTCTAGGGCGGACTACGTCCTGCTAGGGTCGCTTTGCTTCTAGGGACAGCTTCGCTGCTAAGATTTATAGCCTCTAGCCGCGAAGCGTCCTAGCAGCGTAGCGCTCTAGGCTGTCGCTAAGATTTTATAGTCTCTAGCCGCGAAGCGATCTAGCAGCGCAGCGCTCTAGGCTGTTGCTAAGTTTTATTAGGCTGAAAAGTCATTACCCAGTGTTGAAATGGTAGAGGTTTTACCTTTGTCATTGTAGGTCAAGCTTGAGGCATTGCGGCTGGCTTGTAATGCCTGGGCAAATCGATTGAGGCTGGCGATATTGAGCTCAATCAAGCTGGCATTCTGACTGTTGATGTCTTTGCACTCGGCGAGAATAGTTTTAGCTCGTGAGACTTGTTGTGCCAGTTCAGTATCGGTGGTGAGCAGATTGTGTTGTGGGTGGCTTGCCAGTTTTTCGTCAGTGGCTTTCATATTGAATAAGCACTGGGTTTTATCTTTGGAAAGCGCCAGCAGTTTGTCGGCATCTTGTTTGGATAATGCCGCTTTCTCTTCAACAATAAGCGATTTCAGCTGCGTTAATGTCTGATTTTGACTATCAAGCAGTTGGTGTAGCTCTTTGCGTTGATCTTCGCTTGCTTGCTTGTGTAATGGCTGGTTTAACTCTGTCATAAATTACTCTTAGGTTTTTTTAACTAACACTTATCTATGGTGCAAGTTTGCACCTATTATCTGTGTGTCGTTAAAACAAGTTAAAGAGTAACGTTTAACGGTTACTCTCTGTCAAACGATAAACCGCCTAGCTCTGCTTCAAAGCTGGCAATATTCGCTGCAAGCTTTTCTGGATCGACTTTATATCGTCCCTCAGAGATTGCTTGCTTAATTTCAGCGACCTTTTTTTGGTCTACTTCTGGTAACGATGCCATTTTTGTTTGCGCGCTCTGAAGCTGGTGAGCTTGAGAGGTAATGCTAACGGAATCTGTTTTAACCGGTGCAGCTGATTTTGGGGCTGCAGTAGTTGTAGATTGCGTAGCAGACTGCGTGTCACGTGCAGTGCGCATTTGTGTATTGGTAGCAGTGTTATGCTTAATATCAATTGCCATGGGAGGCTCCAGCGTAATGAATCAGGTTTTCCAATTAGGCTATCGGCACCCCAGGAAAAAACTTTAACGCTATTTTACATTCTTACTTCAACTTCGCCAACGCCAATTACAACCGCATCGAATTGTTTGCTAGTGTTACTGTTTTTTACTCTGATAACCTCATCGATATTGCCATCACGCAATGCTTCCCCAAGGGTTTTTATTTCTACATTAGTGGTTTTAGCATAAATAGAAACAGTGTCACCTTTGCAAACAAAGCACAGGTTATTACTTAATACTGGAGAGTCTTTCGCTACCCGACGTTTCACCCGCGAGCCGATTAATGTCGTGGTGTCGGAAAAAAACTGACCTTTTAAGCTATATTGGTCAACATACATGACTTGTAAATGATGTTCGCCAATAATTTGGTCAGGGGACAATAGTTGGTTGGCCACCACAACAGGGTATTGGATTTCGACTCGAACAGAGAGATACATTTGCCATGGATAGTCATAGTCAGGGCTATTACAACTGAGTTTTACCATGTTATTTCGACTAATAGCCCGTTCACTGGCAAGTTCGACATTAATCGGTGGGTAACAGGCTGGTGGACTGATTCTGCCCTCAAGGTTTTGTGGGGTTATTTGCACTTTAGCTTTTGAGTCAGCATCAATTTTTTTGGCTACCGCCTCTTTAGCTAACGCATAAATGGTCGATAGTGAAGGTGTGATAATTTCTTCGCTAGCAATTGCAGGCAAAGAAAATGTTATTGAACACAAAAAACATAAAAAAAATACTTTCATAATGAAGATACTAGCTTGTTTTGCCAGAATGCACCTATACTTTGAAAAACGAAAAATATGCGAGTAATCTCTGCATACACAATAAGCTAAAATAAATGGGCTAGGGGACATAAGAATAACATTATCCCTTCGTCAAAAAAGTGTCAGTTCACAGTGCGAGCTAATTTATACAAAATTAAAGCAAGTTGCATGCCCACTTTTTGATTCATTAAATTGAGATGTATTTGTTACATTGGTGATGGTTTACACTCAAATTGAGTGACCATCAGTAAAATATGTACTAACCGTATTATGCTAAACCAAGGTTTACTATAATTTCAAAGAACAATTTTTATCCTTTTGGGTGACAGTTAACTACAAGGCCTTGTTATGTCGAGCATTTTAGATTCAGTAAATAAACGTACCCAACTTGTCGGGCAAAACAGACTCGAGCTGCTATTGTTTAGGCTTAGCGGCCGTCAACGGTTTGGCATTAACGTGTTTAAAGTGAAAGAGGTTTTGCAATGCCCACCACTGACTACATTGCCTAAATTAAACCGTTTTGTTAAAGGTGTTGCTCATATTCGTGGCTCAACCATTTCCGTTATCGATTTAAGTGCCGCAACGGGTGGACGCCCACTGACATCAACAGAAAATTGCTTTATTATCATTTCTGAATATAACCGTAGTATTCAAGGCTTTTTAGTCAGTTCAGTTGAACGTATTATCAACATGAATTGGGAAGCGATTATGCCTCCACCGCAAGGTTCTGGCCGCTCTTCTTATTTAACTGCGGTGACAGAGATTGAAGGTGAGTTGGTAGAGATTCTAGATGTTGAAAAAATTCTTGATGAAATTTCACCGGTTAAGACTTCTATCAGTAAAGAGCTTAATGAAGCATTAACTATTGATAGAGAACAGCATTATCATATTATGGTTATTGATGATTCTGCTGTAGCACGTAAACAAATTATTCGTTCGTTAGAGTCATTAAATCTGCAAATCGATACCGCTAAAGATGGTAGAGAGGCGCTGGAAAAACTGAAAAGTATTGCCGCAGAAATGGATGATGTTTCAGTTGAAATTCCGTTAATCATTTCTGATATTGAAATGCCTGAAATGGATGGTTATACCTTAACGGCTGAAATTCGTAATGATCCAAAATTAAAGAATATCAAAGTAGTATTGCACACATCATTAAGTGGTGTATTTAACCAAGCGATGGTACAAAAAGTAGGGGCTAACGACTTTATTGCTAAGTTTAACCCCGATGAGTTAGCCGCAGCGGTTAACAAACATTTAAGTTTATAAACCTTTTATTATTGCAAAAGATTGCAAAATATTGGAGGTTGAGTTCATAGGCTTACCTATTAGGAAGATAATGTGACAGATAAATCACTTGCTGAAGCAGAGTACAATCAATTTAGGCTGTTTTTAGAACAGCATAGCGGTATTGTGTTAGGTGAGAACAAACAATATTTAGTCCGCAGTCGTTTAGCGCCTTTGATGGGGAAGCATAATTTGCCTTCTTTGTCTGAGGTAGTTAAAAAGTCGATGAAACCGATAGAACGACAACTGCGCGCTGAAGTGATAGATGCGATGACCACCAATGAAACGTTATGGTTTCGAGACCGTTACCCATTTGAATTACTGCACAATACTCTATTGCCTGAATACAGTAAGCTTGGCAGACCATTAAAAATTTGGTCGGCTGCGTGCTCTTCAGGTCAAGAACCTTATTCGTTGGCCATGACGGTGTTGGAATATCAACAACGTAAACCTGGTGCTTTACCAGGAGGCGCGACAATTCAGGCAACAGATTTATCACCTTCTATGCTAGATCGTTGTAAAAATGCTGAATATGATGGTTTAGCACTTGCTCGTGGTTTGTCTGAAGAACGTAAACGTCAGTTTTTTGATGCTTTACCTTCGGGTAACATGAAAGTTAAAGATAATGTGAAGCGATTAGTTAACTTTAGAGCCCATAATCTACTTGAAAGTTATAGCCTATTAGGTAAATACGATATTATTTTTTGCCGCAATGTGTTGATTTACTTTGCTCCTGAGGCAAAGGCTAAAATTTTGCGGCAATTTGCTGCCGCACTTAATCCTAAAGGTATTTTATTTTTGGGTGCGTCAGAATCTCTTGCGGGATTAACCGAAGAATTTAATATGGTTCGCTGTAATCCTGGAATTTATTATCAAAAGAAAACCTAGATAATATAATAGCTTAATCTATTTATCATGCCGGCATTCGTCGGCATGTTTGTTTTTATCTTTTATTCCCTCATAAATTAAATTGTTGGCATAACCTTTGCTTTATTTCTACCAGTTAGCTGATGGAGGCAATTTTATGGCGATTAATTTCGATAATGCATTAGGTGTTCACCAATACTCTTTGGGCATTCGAGCTCAAAGAGCAGAAGTGATTTCAAGTAATATCGCCAATGCCAATACTCCTCATTATAAAGCTCAAGATGTCAATTTTGCTTCTGCTATGCAAGCGGCAAGCTCGCATCAGAAAGGCTTGAGTATGAGCCAAACCACAGAGAAACATTTTGATTTAACGGCGTTAAGTCAACAGCATGTTCAATATCGTATGCCAAATCAAGCTGATACTGGCGATGGTAATACTGTCGATACGCAGAAAGAGCAAGCAGCATTTATGCAAAATGCGCTCGAATATCAAATGTCATTAGGCTTTCTTGAAAGTAAATTTAGTGGCATGCGTAAAGCATTGCGAGGTGATTAATTATGAGTTTATTTAATATTTTTAATGTTTCTGGTTCAGGTATGTCTGCGCAGTCAGTGCGTTTGAATACCACCGCCAGTAATATTGCCAATGCTGATTCTGTGTCTAGCAGTGTCGATAAAACCTATCGCGCGCGTCATCCTGTTTTTGAAGCCGAAATGCTAAAAGCCAATAGCCAGCAAAACAGTTCGCCTGGCGTAACCGTTAAAGGCATTGTCGAAAGTAATAAGCCATTATTAAAAGAATACTCGCCAGACCATCCCATGGCGGATGGTGATGGTTTTATCTATAAACCTAATGTCAATGTGATGGAAGAAATGGCGGATATGATTTCTGCATCGCGTTCTTATCAAATGAACGTTCAGGTGGCTGATGCAACAAAGTCTATGTTGCAACAGACATTAAGGATGGGTAAATAGTATGATTATTCAAGGAGGTAACAATGAGCCTCGTTAATTCTTACAGTCAGTCTTTACCGCAACAATCCAGTAGTGCATCTAATACTAGCGCTACAACGAAAAGTTCTGTACAGACAAATACGACCAGCACGACTACGGGTAATCCTTTCCTTGACGGAATTCGTTTGCCTGAAGAAAGCGCTATCCCTGAATCAAAAGATCAGATGTTAAAGCAAGAAGATTTTTTTGCTTTACTCAGTCAGCAATTGTCGATGCAAGATCCGTTTAAACCGGTTGATAACGATCAAATGATTGCCCAAATGGCATCGTTTTCTACAGTCGATGGTATTTCAAATCTTAATGATGAAATCCTTAACCTTAATACTGTGATGAGTTCTAGCCAGGCGTTACAAGCTTCAGGCTTGGTTGGCCGCAAAGTGCTCATTCCTTCTGATACCGGCGCTATCTCTACCGAAAGCTCTGAGATAAAAGGGGTGATCAGTACGCCGTCAGCAATTGAAACGATTACGGTAAGGGTTGAAGACGAGTCGGGTCAGCTTATTAAGAGCTTTAATGTTGACGGCAGTAAAGGCGGCAATGTTGATGTGACTTGGGATGGTCTAGATAAAAGTGGTAACCCAGCTAAAGCGGGTAATTATGCCATTAAGGCCAGTGGTAAAGTCGATGGAACGTCACAAGATTTAGCCGTATCGACTTACGCTCATGTTACCAGTGTGTCATTAGGCACTGTAGCAACAGGAGCAATTTTGAATTTGCGTGGAGTAGGTGGAATTAAGTTATCTGACGTACTCGCAGTATCTGAAACATAGTACGGCTAACAACGAATCGTTAGTTGTCATCATAAATGAATTAATTGTGAGAGGTGTAATATGTCATTTAACATCGCATTGAGTGGTATCGCTGCCGCGCAAAAAGATTTAAATACAACCGCGAATAACATCGCTAACGTCAATACTATTGGTTTTAAAGAGTCTCGAGCTGAATTTGCTGACGTTTACGCCAATTCAATTTTTTCTAACAGTAAAACGGCTGTGGGTGGCGGTACAACTACTACACAAGTTGCGCAGCAGTTTCATCAAGGTAGCTTGCAATTTACCAGTAACTCATTGGATATGGCGATCAGTGGTGGTGGTTTCTTTGTTACCTCTTCTGAATTAGGTTCGCAAGATCAGTCATATACCCGTGCGGGTGCGTTTAAAGTTGATTCGGCCAATTATATGGTTGACTCAGCAGGGAATTTTTTACAAGGTTTCCCGGTGGATGAAGACGGTAACTCAACCTCGGTGAGTTTAACCACAACCCAACCGATTAAGATTCCTGACACGGCGGGTAGCCCAGTGCAAACTGAAAATGTTGGTTTGCAGATGAATCTCAATGTGAGTGAAATAGCCCTAGATCCAATTAATTTTAATCCTGCAGATTCTGATACATTTAATAATTCCACCTCGGTGACGATTTATGATTCGTTAGGTGAATCGCATATTATGACCACTTACTTTGTTAAACCCACTGGTGGTTCGCATACTGGCGAAAGTAATTGGGTGGCTTTTTATGCTGTTGATGGTGATCCTGTCGATGTAACAACTGCTGGAAAATATATTACTGATACCGATACTGACACTGATGGTGATGGTCTCGTGGATGCAACAGGGCTCGCATCAGCTGCCAACCCTAGTGGTGTTGGCACATGGTCAGGTGCGGTGCTTAAGTTTAACTCTGTTGGTGCTTATACTATCAGTGACCCTACCACTATTACCACTGAGGCTTTAGGTGCTGCTGGTGCAGGTGCTTTAGGTCCTGGGGCCGATGGTACTCAAGCGCTTACGATAAAATTTAATAATCCGACTCAATATGCATCTCCGTTTGAAGTGACTGAATTGACTCAAGATGGTATTACCGTCGGTCGATTAACCAATGTTGGTATTGGTTCCGATGGTTTAATTACCGCTAGTTACAGTAATGGCTCAACGGTTCCGTTAGCGCGCGTGGCATTAGTACGCTTTGCTAATGAACAAGGCCTTACACAGGTGGGTAATACATCTTGGAAAGCCAGTATCGATTCAGGTGCTGCATTAGCGGGAGAAGCCAATAGCGGTACATTTGGTAGTATTCGTTCATCTGCCCTTGAGCAATCAAACGTTGATTTAACCACAGAGCTGGTTGATTTAATCTCGGCTCAGCGTAACTTCCAGGCTAACTCGCGTACGCTTGAAGTCAACAACACCTTAAATCAAACCATATTACAAATCCGTTAAGTTTACCTTTACCTTATCAATTTATGTTTACGTGATAATAGGTGTTGCCGTTTACGGCAACACCTTGCCTTTATCCTTGTTATTGTTACTCCTCGCTACTCCTTGTTATTACCTCACTAGTGTTGATAGATGCTTTTTTGACACTCACGCGTTATTCGTTAATTTTATTGATTAACCGATTCATGTAGTTACCTCCTTACAACACAACTTAAATCTCATTGGCATGATGCTTGCTTGTTCTGTGTATATAGTGTTTTTGCAGAAAGTTTGACGGAGCAAAAAATGGACAAATTTCTTTATATTGCCATGAGTGGCGCAAAGCAGGGGATGAATGCCCTAGCAGTGAGTGCGAACAATCTTGCTAACGCCAATACTGATGGATTTAAAGCTGACATGGTCCAAGCCCGTTCAATGCAGGCATTTGGTGAAGGCTTGCCTACACGGGTATTTTCGATGATGGAAAGCCCTGGCAGTAATTTTAACGGTGGTCCGATTAAAACCACTGGTCGTGACCTTGATATTGCGGTTAAGGGTGATGGTTGGCTTGCAGTGCAAGCGGCAGATGGTTCTGAAGGATACACCCGTGCGGGCAGTTTAAAAATTGACAGTACAGGTTTGTTGTTAAATAGCAGTAACCGTCCGGTAATGGGAGCTTCGGGTCCTATTGTGTTACCCATTCCGGTTGAGAAAATAGAAATTTCCGCCAACGGTATTATTTCAGTACGTCCGCAAGGAGCAACCGCTGAAGTGATAGAAGAGGTCGCGAGGATTAAATTAGTTAATCCTGGTAACGAAAACCTAATGCGCGGTGAAGATGGGTTGTTTCGCTTAACTGCGGGTGGCAATGCACCAAACGACCCCGGCGTTCAAGTTGAAAGCGGCGCGGTTGAAGGCAGTAATGTGAACTCAGTGCATGAAATGGTCGCCATGATTGATATTCAACGTCAATACGAAATGCAAGTCAAAATGATGAAGAACGCTGAAGAAATTGATCGGGCGTCCACTTCCTTGATGAGAATTAGTTAGGAGTAATTATTATGCATCCAGCGTTATGGATAAGTAAAACCGGTGTCGATGCCCAGCAAACTAACATTGCCGTTATTTCAAATAACGTGGCCAACGCCAGTACTGTCGGATTTAAGAAAAGTCGTGCGGTATTTGAAGACTTACTTTATCAAACGGTTAATCAAGCCGGTGGTATTAGCTCAGACAACAGCAAGTTACCCAATGGTTTAAACATTGGTGCGGGTACTAAAGTTGTTGCTACCCAAAAAATGTTTACCCAAGGCAACATGCTGACTACCGATAACTCATTAGATTTAATGATTGAAGGTTCGGGCTTTTTTGAAGTGCAAATGCCAGATGGCACAGCAGCCTACACGCGTAATGGCCAGTTCAGCTTAGATGATACTGGTCAGATTGTAACCCCGGGTTCAGGTTATGTGGTGCAACCGCCAATTACCATCCCGGATGATTCCACCAGTATTACGGTATCGGCATCGGGCGAAGTGTCAGTGCAAACCCCTGGTACCGCAGCCAGTCAAGTTATTGGCCAGTTAACCATGACCGATTTTATTAATCCGGCAGGTTTAGATCCGTTAGGACAAAACTTGTATACCGAAACGGGTGCAAGTGGCACACCTATTCAAGGTACTGCGTCGCAAGACGGCTTAGGTTCTATTCGCCAAGGAGCACTAGAAACCTCTAACGTGAATGTAACAGAAGAGTTGGTCAACCTTATTCAAGGTCAACGTATTTACGAGATGAACTCTAAAGTTATCTCAGCAGTTGATCAGATGTTGTCTTATATTAATCAGAATCTCTAAGGAGCTAACATGATTAAATACATTGCGTTAGCCTCAGTAGTGTTATTGGCTGGCTGTAGTTCTACTGCCAAGAAACCGATTGCTGATGACCCATTTTATGCGCCGGTATACCCAGATACCGTTCCGACGCAGGTGGCGCCAACGGGATCTATTTATCTTGATAGCCAAGCATCAAGCTTGTATTCCGATATTCGTGCGCATCGCGTCGGCGACATTATTACCGTGACCTTAAAAGAGTCTACTCAAGCGTCGAAAAGTGCCAATAACGAAATCAAAAAAGGCTCAGATTTAAGTGTAGAGCCCATTTATGCCGGCGGTAAAAATATTTCCATCAGTGGTGTCCCAATTGATTTGGGTTACTCCGACAGCATGAACACCAAGCGCGAATCTGACGCCGATCAATCTAACAGTTTAGATGGCAGTATTTCGGCCAATATCATCCAAGTGCTCAGTAACGGTAACTTGGTGATCCGCGGTGAAAAATGGATTTCTATTAACAACGGTGATGAGTTTATTCGTGTCACCGGAATGATCCGCAGCGAAGACATTAATCCAGACAATACAATCGATTCGACACGAGTGGCTAACGCTCGTATTCAGTATAGCGGTACCGGTACGTTTGCTGACTCCCAAAAAGTCGGTTGGCTGAGTTCATTCTTTATGAGTGACTGGTGGCCTTTTTAAGGAGTAATGCATGAAAATTAAACTGATTACGTCGGCTGTATCTATAGTCGCATCAATACTAATGCTAACCGCACCTGCACATGCAGAACGGATTAAAGACATCGCCAGTATTCAAGGGGTGCGAAGTAACCAATTAATCGGTTATGGCTTGGTGGTCGGTTTGCCAGGTACTGGGGAGAAAACCCGTTATACCGAACAAACCTTCAGAACCATGCTCAAAAATTTCGGCATTAATTTACCAGACTCTGTTCGTCCTAATTCAAAGAACGTCGCTGTCGTTGCGGTGCATGCCGAAATGCCTGCCTTTATTAAACCGGGTCAAAATCTTGACATTACCGTGTCCAGTTTAGGCGAAGCAAAAAGTTTACGTGGCGGTACTTTATTGCAAACCTTCCTAAAAGGGGTCGATGGCAATGTGTACGCCATTGCTCAAGGCAGTTTAATTGTCAGTGGTTTTAGTGCCGAAGGACTTGATGGCTCATTGGTGATCCAAAATACCCCAACCGTTGGCCGCATTCCAGGTGGTGCCATTGTTGAGCGCAGTGTTATTAGTCCGTTTGCTAGCGGTGATTACCTTACGTTTAATTTACGTCGCTCAGATTTTTCAACCGCCAAACGCACCGCAGATGCGATTAACGATTTACTGGGTCCGGATATGGCAAAGGCTATTGATGCCACTTCTATTCAAGTGAGCGCGCCACGCGATGCATCACAGCGGGTGTCGTTTTTATCGGTATTAGAAAACATTGAAGTCATACCGGCGGAAGAATCAGCCAAGGTGATTGTTAACTCACGTACTGGCACCATTGTCGTTGGCCAAAACGTCAAGTTATTACCCGCTGCTGTCACTCATGGCGGATTAACCGTCACCATTGCTGAAGCCACCCAAGTATCACAACCCAACGCATTAGCCGGTGGTGATACGGTTGTTACCACAAATAGTACGATTGATGTGTCAGAAAAAGATCGTCGTATGTTTATGTTTAATCCTGGTACCACACTTGATGAGCTTGTAAGAGCCGTGAATTTAGTGGGTGCAGCACCATCAGACGTACTTGCCATACTCGAAGCGTTAAAAATGGCAGGCGCTTTGCATGGTGAACTTATCATTATCTAATAATTGTCGGAATGACTATGGAAAAGTTGTCAGCTTCATCGAACTTTCTGGATCTAGGAGGACTAGATTCACTTCGTGTCCAAGCCCAGAAAGACGAGAAGGGGGCACTTAAAGAAGCAGCAAAGCAATTTGAAGGTATTTTTATTCAAATGCTGATGAAAAGCATGCGAGATGCTAATGCTGCGTTTAAGTCAGACAATCCAATGAACAGTGAAACTACTGCGTTTTTTGAACAAATGCGCGATCAGCAAATGTCAGTCGATTTATCTAATAAAGGCATGTTGGGCTTGGCTGAGATGATGGTGCAGCAACTAGACCCAGATGATAGCCCCATTACGCCAGCTTCAGTATTGCGTGGCAATAGTGATTATAAAGTTAACCCAAGTATGTTTGTTGCTCCAGCAACAGAATTAGATAAAGACACTCTCGATATTATTGCGCCAAAAGATCAAATAGCCGCATCGCATTCTATTATCGGACATTCTGTTATAGATAGCGCCGAATCGATGCGACCAATGTCAGCCCAACTTACTAATGTGCTAGACGGTGAACAGTTAAACAGCGTATTACGCGGTGAGCAATTAGCCAGTCAAGCAGTACAAGTAGGCAAGGTATTGCCGCAAACAGATTTTGCAGTTCCTAAAGCTAAAGGCATTGCAGTGAGTCAATTTACTAGCCCAGAACATTTTATTTCAGTCTTGTATCCCCATGCTGAAAAAGCGGCTAAATCGTTAGGAACCTCAGCTGAGGTATTAATTGCCCAGTCGGCATTAGAAACCGGTTGGGGCCAAAAAGTGGTACGCCGTAACGACGGTACTATGAGTCATAATCTGTTTAATATTAAAGCAGACAAGCGTTGGCAAGGTGATAAAACCTCAGTCAATACATTGGAATTTGAAAAGGGCATTGCGGTGCAACAAAAAGCGGATTTCAGAATGTATGACAACCTTGAACAGAGCTTTAATGACTTTGTGTCGTTTATTAGCCAAGGCGATCGTTATCAGGATGCACGTAAAGTTGCCAGCGAGCCAACTCAGTTTATTAAAGCATTGCAAAAAGCCGGCTACGCCACCGACCCTCAATATGCCAATAAAGTCATCAATGTGATGAAGTCGGTAAAAGAAGGCCTTAAATCTATATTACCTGTGGAGACTAAATAATGTCGATTGACTTACTCAATATCGCTCGCACAGGCGTTCAAGCATCTCAAGCTCAGTTAGGTGTGACCAGTAATAACATTGCCAATGCCAATACTGAAGGTTACAACAGACAAGTTGCTACCCAGTCATCATTAGAATCACAACGCTTGGGCAATAATTTTTATGGCACCGGCACGTATGTGTCCGATGTTAAACGTGTTTATAACGAATTTGCTGCGCGTGAGTTACGCATCGGTCAAACAAGCATGAGTGCGGCTGAAACGTCTTACAGTAAGTTAAGTGAGCTAGACCAGATTTATTCTCAAATTGGTAAAATGGTGCCAGAAAATCTAAACAACTTTTTTGCAAGCATCAATAGTGTGGCCGATTTACCAACAGATCTTGGTATTCGCACTAACAGCTTAAGTTCTGCGCAACAGTTAGCCGCTGGTCTGAATCAAATGCAATCACAACTAGATGGCCAGGTGAAACAAACCAATAGCCAAATAGAATCCATTACCACTCGTATAAATGAGATAAGCAAAGAATTAGGCAACATCAATTTAGAGTTGATGAAATCTCAAGACCAAGATAGCCAAGTATTAGACAAGCAAGACGCACTTATTTTAGAGCTCAGCCAGTATGCGCAGGTTAATGTTATTCCGTTAGATACCGGCGCAAAGTCAATAATGCTGGGCGGCTCAGTAATGTTGGTGTCAGGTGAAGTGTCGATGTCGATGGGCATGAGTACCGGCGATCCTTACCCAAATGAACCACGCATTAATGCCTCTATTGGCGATAAAACCCTTAACATTGATCCGTCTAAATTGGGCGGTCAACTTGGCGCATTATTTTCATTTAGGGACGACACCTTATTACCGGCCAGTACTGAACTCGGCCAATTAGCGTTAGGCATAGCAGACACCTTTAATGATATGCAATCCAAAGGTTTTGATTTAAACGGTGACGTTGGTAGCGATATTTTTCGTGATATTAACGACCCATTAATGGCATCTGGCCGTGCGGGAAGTAATTCTACTAATAGCGGTACGGCAGCCATGTCGGTCAATATTGACGATGTTGGCGCATTGTCAGGAAGCACCTACCAACTGAGTTTTACCACAGCGAATGGTTATCAATTAACAGATAATCAAACCGGAAAAGTATCAAACTTAACATTATCGGGTACTCAATTAACAAGTAGTGCAGGTTTTAGCATTAATGTTGCCGGCGGCCCAATAGCGGATGGTGATAAGTTTGAAATTCGTCCAACGGCTGGTGCTGCTGCAGGTTTAAAAGTAGTGATGACCGACCCTAAAGGCATTGCCGCTGCAGGGCCAACGTTAACATCGGCCTCAACTAATTTAGGCAACACTTCAGTTAGCTTAAACAGCATGGATTCAACTGTAGCGGGTTTCCAGGTTGGTTCAACGATTACTTTCAAGCTCGACACTACATTAAATACTTATCAAGCATTTACTAGTGCAGGTGTTTCATTAGGCCCAAGCGCCACATACACAGGTAATAATATTAATGCTTTTGGTATGGACTTTGATATTACTGGTTCTGGTACCTCTAATAGCTTCACGTTTGATTTAGCATTTGCCGAAGGCAACAACAGCAACGCAGTTGAAATGGCCAAGTTATCAGACACTAAATTAATGAATAACGGTACCGGTACCTTAACCAGCGTATTTGAAAATACTAAATTGGATATCGGTAGCCAAACTAAGTCTGCTGAAGTGCGCGTGGGCTCAGCGACGGCAATATATCAACAAGCGAGTACCCGGGTGCAAAGCGAATCTGGCGTCAACCTTGATGAAGAAGCTGCAAACTTATTGCGTTTTCAACAATCTTATCAAGCAGCCGCCAGAATTATGACTACAGCGCAAACCATTTTCGATACTTTATTAAGCTCGGTTCGCTAGGAGATACATCATGAGAATTTCTACCGGACAGATGTTTCAGCAAAACACTAATAGCATATTAGAAAAGCAATCTGCCACTAACACTATCATGGCGCAAATATCTAGCGGCAAAAGGGTTAATACCGCTGGTGACGACCCTGTTGCTGCTATTGGTATTGATAACTTAAAGCAAAAAAATGCTTTGGTGGACCAATTTGTAAAAAACATTGATTATGCGACAAACCGTTTAGCCATTAGTGAAAGCAAAATTGGCAGTGCTGAGACATTGATTTCATCAATGCGTGAACAACTGCTTAGAGGGGCAAACGGCAGTCTTAGTTCTGTTGAACGGCAAATGATTGCCGATGAAATGAGATCGAGTTTAGAAGAGCTACAGTCTATTGCCAATAGCCAGGATGAATCTGGCAATTATATGTTTGCGGGTAATAAAACCAATTCTCAACCCTTTGCTTTTAATACTAATGGTGAAATTGTTTACAGCGGTGATTCTGGCGTTAGAAAAAGTGTTGTGGCTTCAGGAATTGCTATGGCAACAAACATTCCCGGTGATACAGCCTTTATGAATGCTGCTAATCCTTTAGGTGATTATGGCGTCAATTATTTGTCTAGTCAGCAAGGTGACTTTACCGTTGCCAGCGCCAAAATAACAGGTTCTATACCTCATATATCTGATACATATAGATTTAATTTTGTTGCAAATGGCACTGGTGTTGATCTTGAAGTATTAAGTTCGGGTGGGGCAACAGTCAAAACAGTTGCTAACTTTGATCCTACTAATGCGGTTTCCTTTAACGGCATAGATGTTAAATTAAGCGGAACTCCGACAGCAGGTGACTCATTTACTATCGAGCCTATTGAAACAATTAGTATTTTCGATTCATTTAGCAAAGCACTTGCTTTATTGGAAACGCCGGAAGGAACAAATACCTCTCAAGGAAAGTCGCAGTTGGCACAACTATTGAATGATATCGATAGTGGTCAAAATCAAGTCAGTACGGCAAGAGGAATCGCGGGTAACAATTTGAAAGGTTTAGAGAGCATTTCGACAAACCATTTGGAAGAAAAAATTATCAATACCAGTACGCTATCTATTCTCGAAGATTTAGATTATGCCGAAGCTATTACAGAATTTGAAAAGCAACAACTTGCACTTAATGCTGTATCGAGTGTGTTTAGTAAAGTGGGTTCGCTTTCATTGTTTGATTACATCTAACAAAAAGCAATCTCGTTAAATTGTAAAATTTAGCCAAGCTCCACAGTCTTGGCAACAAAACTAGGAATGAGGAATTATTTATGGCTATTACAGTAAATACCAACGTTACGTCAATGAAAGCGCAAAAGAATTTAAATACATCGAGCCAAGCATTATCGACGTCGATGGAGCGCTTATCGAGTGGTCTACGTATTAACAGTGCTAAAGACGATGCCGCAGGTTTAGCTATTTCAAACCGCTTGAACTCGCAAATTGGTGGTTTAGCAGTGGGTATGCGAAATGCAAATGATGCGATATCTATCGCACAAATTTCTGAAGGTGCTATGCAAGAGCAAACCAACATGTTGCAGCGAATGCGTGATTTGACTATCCAATCTGCAAACGGTGCAAACAGTGTTGACGATAATAAAGCGATTAAAGCTGAAATGGATGAGTTAGCATTAGAAATTACCGAGATTGGTACCAATACCGCTTTTGGTGATACAAAATTATTAACAGGAGATTTTGCTACTGGGAAAAGTTTCCAAGTGGGCCATCAAGATGGTGAAGACATTACAATTTCTGTACAAAAATCAGATGCAACCTCATTATCCGTGGCAGCATTAGAAAACTCTACTGCAACGCAACGTACTACCTCTTTAGCCGCTATTGATGAGGCAATAAAAACAATTGATGGTCAACGTGCAGACTTAGGTGCCAAACAAAATCGTTTAGCTTATAACATAAGCAACAGCGCAAATACTCAAGCAAACGTTGCAGATGCGAAAAGTCGTATTGTTGATGTTGATTTTGCCTCAGAAACCGCAACAATGACTAAGAACCAAGTTTTACAACAAACGGGTTCAGCGATGTTAGCTCAAGCTAATCAGTTACCTCAAGTCGCACTGTCACTTTTAGGCTAACTCAACGTATTATAATGAAAAACGGCTTCTATTTAGAAGCCGTTTTAGTTTTCTTTAATATACTAACAAAAGATGACTTTCTTAATACAAGATAAAAAAAGATAAAAAAAGCTAAAGTTAGGAATATTGCAGCCGTTAAATATATTGTAACGAGCAAAACCTGTCTGACTTGACATAAAGCAAACAGGCATATCTCAAGTCAGAATCAATATGAGGAAGCAATCATGGCTATCACAGTAAACACTAACGTAACATCAATGAAAGCACAGAAAAATTTAAATTCGTCAAGTGGTGCTCTTGCAACTTCTATGGAGCGTCTATCAAGTGGTTTGCGTATTAACAGTGCCAAAGATGATGCAGCAGGTTTGGCTATCTCTAACCGTTTGAGCTCACAGGTTAATGGTTTAGCTGTGGGAATGCGCAATGCAAATGATGCGATATCTATCGCACAAATCTCAGAAGGCGCCATGCAAGAGCAAACTAATATGCTTCAGCGTATGCGTGATTTGACCGTACAATCTGCAAACGGTGCAAACAGTGCTGAAGACAATATAGCAATTAAAGCTGAAATGGATGAGTTAGCATTAGAAATTACTGAGATTGGTACCAATACCGCTTTTGGTGACACGAAGCTATTAGATGGTACTTTTGCTACTGGGAAAAATTTCCAAGTGGGCCATCAAGATGGTGAAGACATTACCATTTCTGTACAAAAATCAGATGCAACCTCATTATCCGTGGCGGCATTATTAAATGCCTCTGCAGGGGACCGTACTACGTCTTTAGCCGCTATTGATGAGGCAATAAAAACAATTGATGGTCAACGTGCAGACTTAGGTGCCAAACAAAATCGTTTAGCTTATAACATAAGCAACAGCGCCAATACTCAAGCAAACGTTGCAGATGCGAAAAGTCGTATTGTTGATGTTGATTTTGCCTCAGAAACCGCAACAATGACTAAGAACCAGGTTTTACAACAAACGGGTTCAGCGATGTTAGCTCAGGCGAACCAGTTACCTCAGATTGCTTTGTCATTATTATAGAATTATTTTTGAGTTAGACAAAGGGAGATTCGGGCACGGATCTCCCTTTGTTGTAAAGATAATCGTATTAAAAGTGGATAGTCGTGTTGTTATTGCTATCTAATTAGGTAAGTTGAGGTGCATCATGGACATTCAAACTATTACCAGCAGTACTAACTTTATTAATAAAGTTGAATCAACAAACGTTGATTTGAACAAGAGTCAGGTAACAGACAATATATCAGAGACGAATCAGTTAGTACTTGATAAAGAGTCTTCAATTCAAGTCGCTCAAGATGCTGAAGAAACACAACAAGCTACACAGAAAAAAAATGAAAATTTAATACAAGTTGCCAATGAACTTACTGAAATGATGGCGGTCATGCAAAAGGGACTTAAATTTTCAGTTGATGAAGAGTCAGGTAAGCAGGTAATTAAAGTTCAAGATGTGAGTTCTGGTGATATAATTAGACAAATTCCTAGTGAAGAAGCACTAAAGTTGGCAGAAAAGTTAAGTGAAGTGTCAGGGATTTTAATGAAAATAGAAGTTTGATTCTAATATTAACTTAATCGGCATAATATTTGCTTTGATTATTGTTACTAGTATACAGGAGCAAGGTTATGGCATTAACAGCAACGGGAATAGGTTCTGGGCTAGATATTTCAAATATCGTCAGCGTGCTAGTAGCCGCAGAAAAAAACCCTAAAGAGGCTCTGTTTACTCAACAAGAAACCAAAATAAATGCCAAAGTCTCTGCTATCGGAACATTAAAAAGTAGTTTATCAACATTTCAAGATGCTTCCAAAAAACTCCAAAGTGGTGAGTTATTAAATTTACGTACGGTTACCACAGGAGATAGTGCTTTTTTTAATGCTAAAGCAGATCAGTATGCTCAGCCTGGTAGTTATGTTATCAAGGTCGAGCAGCTTGCTCAATCACAAAAGTTAGCTGGGGCAAATGTGGTTGACCCTTCACAAGGCGTTGGGCAAGGAAGTTTAGATTTCTCTATTGATGGTGATAGTTTTTCTGTTGCCATCGAATCTACTGATAGTCTTTCAGCTATAGCAACTAAAATTAATAGTTCATCAGACAACTCTGGTGTTACAGCAACTATCATTAAAAGTGATGCTGGGAGCAGACTCGTTTTTACCGCAAAAAATCCAGGAACAGATAACCAAATTACTATGACGGCAACAGATTCTAGTGGTACTGGTTTATCTGACATGTTTAACGGAGGGAATATCGAAACCCTTCAAAGTGCTGCAAATTCTATTATTTATGTCGATGGGCAAAAACTAACATCACAAAGTAATAATATTGATGACGCGATTACCGGGGTTACATTATCTCTAACAAAAGCAGATATTGGCTCCACGTCTACACTCACAATTGCTCAGGACACTGACACAGTAAAGAGTAATATTGAGAATTTTGTCAGTGCTTATAATGCCTTATTAACTTCAATGGACAAGTTATCCTCTTTTGATGTTGATAAAAAGACTGCATCGGCTTTACAAGGCGATTCGATTATCCGTTCCTTAGAGTCGCAACTTCGAAAAACGGTCAGCGAAAGGGTTAGCGTTGATGGTATTGAGTCCGCTTTATATGAACTTGGCATCTCGACTGATAGTTCAGGAAAACTTTCAATAGACGATACTAAGCTAAGTGAAGCTGTTACTAATAATATGTCTCTCGTTGAAGGTATATTTTCAACAAGCGACACAGGGTTAGCTTACCAATTTGATGATTTAGTTAAGAGTTATACTAAGTCTGGTGGTGTGATTGATAGTCGTAATAATTCCTATACTTCAGCAACTAGTCGAATAACTGATCAAAGAGAAGCATTTACTTTGAAAATGGAGAAGTTGGAGGCTCGTTTATTGAAGCAATTTAATGCGATGGATTTAATTGTCGCCCAGCTAAATACACAAAGCTCTAGTCTGACAAATAGTCTGGCTTCCTTACCTGGCGTGGTTAGAGAGTAAAAGGAAAACTTTGATTGAATGCTGAACTTAAACTGATTAACGAAACTATTGAAGATACGTTAAATCAAATTGAGAAAATTCCTGCAGAAAATGAACAATCAGACAAGTTGGTCTCATTATTGCTTGATTCTATAGGCGCGCGTCAATTATATATCGTTTCACTGATTAATAGTGCTGTCGATGACACATTCGCTACTTTACTATCCGAACAGTTAATATTGACGAATAGTTTTAAAGATAGGGCTTCAAAAGTAATGTTTCATCGACAAAATTTATTAAATATAAAGCGCGCTCATCAACGACAAATTAAGGTTTATCAAAACATTGATGCTAACAGGTAGGTTATTATGAGAAGTTCTTTACAGTCATATCGTAAGGTTTCGCTTGACAGCGAAATATCAGTCGCTTCGCCGCACCGTATTATTCAAATGATGTTTGCTGGTGGTCTCGAGAGGCTTGCTCAAAGTCGCTATGCCATTGAGAACCGAGATATGAATAATAAAGGTCTGTTTATTGGTAAAGCGATAGGCATTGTCAACGGCCTGAATAATAGTTTAAATATGGATGAAGGCGGTGAAATCGCTGGGAACCTTAGTCAATTGTATGATTTTATTATTATGAAAGTAACCGAAGCAAATTTGAAAAATGATACTCAAGCTATCGATGATGCTGTTGCTGTTTTAAGAACACTCAAAGAAGGATGGGATGCTATTCCGCAAGATAAACATCATTTAACATCTGAAGTAAATTAATCGTTATAGCATACTGTATTTAAACTAAAAAGACGCTTAGCGTCTTTTTTGCTGTCTGGCTTAGTTTTTGAGCCTGTAAATAATTTTATTACCTGCAATTCATGTATCAATGTTAAATACCTAATTTAAGCTAATTTATTAGCATCATCTATTTTCCGTGAGAGAGTTTCTTGAGAGTTGACCTGGTCAAGTCTATATTTAACCTCACCATCAAAACAAAACTTGCTCCATTAGAATTTTTGAATGAAAAATCACCATTTTCAACATAAAATGCTATCTGTTGTAGATAAAATGTAACTGATGCTTGCTTATAGTGGGCTGATAATACAATATTTAACCTCAACTCGGGTTAAGATGTGGGTTATGTAAGGCAAAATGACAGCATGCGGCCTATTTCATATCAAACTTGTCATTTGTTTTGCTAACAAGGCGCAGTCTCTTATTACTAGTTGCGTCAATAGCTAGCCTATTGCAAGTCAATGCAACACAGTTAGCGAGACAAAGGGCTGTTTGATAACCATTTATTATCCCTAGCTGAGGTTATTTACCATTGAGTTCGTTTTTCTTCACTGTATTTAGCGGATTAACGATCCTGTTTTAGGAATAATGCTAGAATAATGGCAGTGCTGTTAGTTTTTATGACGGCAATGTACTTTGGTTTATGTGGCGATATGCGGCATAATCATCCCGAATCAATACCTATAACAAGAGCTTTTGGCCTTCTGAATGATGCAAATAGAACAAAGAATTTTAATTGTCGGTACCCCATCAGAGCGCGTGACTCGTTTGTGCTGCATTTTCGAATTCCTAGGCGAGCAGTGCGAAATTGTCTCTAATGAATCTTTTTTAGCCCTGATCGAGCAATCTCGGTATCGCGCTGTTGTCATTGTTGATGAAAACATTAGCGTCGAGAGTATCAAAAACATAGCTGCTATAGTGCCTTGGCAACCGATGTTGTTATTAGGCGATACCGATATCAATTTATCCAATATGCTCGGAACAATTGAAGAGCCGATAAATTATCCGCAATTGACAGAGCTGCTGCATTTTTGCCAAGTTTTTGGCCAGGCCAAGCGAGAACACACTTTAACCAGTGGCAACCAAACCAAACTATTCCGAAGCTTAGTCGGGCGCAGTGAAGGCATTGCTAAAGTCCGCCATTTGATTAACCAAGTATCAAGCTCTGATGCGACAGTATTAGTATTGGGTCAATCGGGTACCGGTAAAGAAGTTGTAGCGCGTAATATTCATTATTTATCTGAACGACGTGATGGACCTTTTATTCCGGTCAATTGTGGTGCGATTCCTGCTGAATTACTTGAAAGTGAATTGTTTGGCCATGAAAAAGGCTCTTTCACTGGGGCGATATCATCTCGTAAAGGCCGTTTTGAATTGGCAGAAGGTGGCACGCTATTTTTAGATGAAATTGGCGATATGCCGCTGCAAATGCAAGTTAAGTTGTTACGTGTGTTGCAAGAAAAGGTATTTGAACGTGTCGGTGGCAGCAAAACAATTGCTACCGATGTGCGTATTGTTGCCGCAACGCATCGTGACCTTGAAACCATGATTGTGGATAACACATTTCGTGAAGATTTATATTATCGACTCAATGTGTTCCCAATTGAGATGCCAGGTTTAAGTGAGCGTCGTGACGATGTGCCGCTACTGTTGCACGAATTAGTTAGCCGAGTGTTTAATGAAGGCCGCGGTAAGGTCCGTTTCACTCAACGCGCGATTGAATCGTTAAAAGAACACCCTTGGTCTGGTAATGTGCGTGAGTTATCAAACTTGGTCGAGCGTTTAACCATCTTATTCCCTGGTGGATTAGTCGACGTTAATGATTTACCGCATAAGTACCGTTATATAGAGGTACCTGAATATTGCGTTGAAATCAGTGAAGAACAATTAGAGCGCGATGCTTTAGCTTCAATATTCAGTGATGAAGAGCCTGTAGAAATACCTGAAACGCGTTTCCCTAGTGAATTGCCGCCAGAAGGGGTTAATTTAAAAGATTTACTCGCTGAATTAGAAATTGACATGATCCGTCAAGCACTTGAGCAGCAAGATAGTGTTGTAGCAAGAGCCGCTGAAATGTTGGGTATTCGTCGTACAACATTAGTCGAAAAAATGCGTAAATATGGTTTGAGTAAAGACTAGACCATTATCTGAATTTTGGATTTTATAAAAACACACCCTCAGGTGTGTTTTTTCGTTTTATCAGTAACTGAAAAATTAATGATCTCATGTTTCTAGTGCTTCAGATAATAGCTTAGCACAGCAAATGTTTTTAACTTGAGAAGTAATATATTGTTACCACTAGATAATATTGTGATTAAGGAGTGTGATTAAGTCGTTTTATTGAAAACTGGCCGAAATATTGGTTTTGTAAAATGTGGTAGGTCCAATGAACTAAACTCATAAGTATGTTGCTTTATCATTGGCTTAAAAACGGTCTGCCGACGCTTCTATTACTATAAGAAATTGCTTGGCACAGTAAATGCATAAAGCTAGTCAAATGTTATTTTTTTGACGGAGCGACCATGTATTTAGCACGAGCGTTAACACATACAGATCATTCAGACTATGAGTTACCTGCGTCAGCTTCGTCTATCACTACAACTGATACAGCGGCTAAGTCGCCATCTACTGGGGCTAATTCAGTACAGCAGCGTAATGTGAATTTTGCTACCAGCTTTGCTACCAGCTTTGCTACCAGCTTTGCTACCAGCTTTGCTACCAGCTTTGCTACCAGCTTTGCTACCAGCTTAGCTACTAACTCAGTCACTAACTTAGCCACTAATTCTGCCACTCCCGTTATCAGTACTTATTCTAGTAAGGCCGCCAATATGTCAAATCAAATGGCGCATATTCTTCAAGCCATGCCATCTGGTGTGGTGATCCTTGATGGTGACGGTGTGGTTACGTTAGCCAATCCAGTTGCAACCGAACTATTAGGACGACCTCTGCAGGGGGCTCGTTGGTTTGATATTATTCATCGCGCTTTTGCCCCACAAGATGATGACGGCCATGAAGTGTCGCTTAAAAATGGTCGACGGGTAAAATTGGCTATTACGCCATTAGCGCCTGAACCAGGGCAGTTGATTGTGTTAACCGATCTCACTGAAACCCGTTTATTGCAGAAAAACTTGTCTCATTTACAACGTTTATCGGCATTAGGCAAAATGGTGGCGACATTAGCACATCAAGTGCGCACCCCATTGTCTGCCGCTTTGCTGTATGCCTCTAATCTTGCTAGCCCTAAATTATCTGATTCTGCCAGGTCTAAGTTTCAATCTAAATTGGTCGACCGGCTTAATGAGCTAGAACGTCAAGTTAATGACATGTTGCTAATGGCAAGGGGACGTCAAGATGGGATGGCTGAATCAGTCTCAATGGATGAAATCATTAACCAAGTGATGGCTAGCTGCGAACCGATTGCCGATAAAAAACATTGCCAGCTTGTTGTTGAAGATACTTCACATTCATTGATGCTTGCCAATGCTAATGCACTTAGTTCTGCCGTTAATAATCTAGTGATGAATAGTATTGAAGCGGGCGCCACAAAAATAAAGGTCAGTGCCAGCGAGACACCTGATGGGCTATTGTTAGATGTCATCGACAATGGCAAAGGGCTCGAGCCGTCAATGCAACAACAAATCCTTGAACCCTTTTTTACCACTAAAAGCCAGGGTACAGGGTTAGGTTTAGCGGTTGTGCAGTCGGTAGTGCGTAACCATGGTGGACAAATTCAATTGTCGTGTAAGCCGGGTATGGGTTGCCATATTAGATTGAGCTTTCCACACATGAACAAAGCAAGTCATCAGGAGGTGAAGCGTGGCTGAAGCAAATATTCTATTAGTTGAAGATGATGCTGATTTACGTGAGGCATTGCTTGATACCCTCATGCTTGCCCATTACGACTGTATTGATGTAGGTAGCGCTGAAGAGGCCATTTTGGTCCTAAAAGCCAACCAATTTGATTTGGTGATTAGCGATGTGCAAATGGACGGTATTGGTGGCATGGGCTTGTTAAGCTATTTACAACAAAACCAACCTAAATTGCCAGTATTGTTAATGACCGCTTATGCCACTATTAACAGTGCCGTGAGTGCGATGAAATTAGGCGCGGTGGATTATCTTGCTAAACCGTTTGCGCCTGAAGTGTTATTGAATCAGGTGTCACGCTATTTACCTTTAAAACAAAATCATGATAAACCCGTGGTAGCAGATGAGAAAAGTTTAGCACTGTTGTCGCTGGCTCAACGGGTAGCTGTTTCAGATGCATCGGTAATGATCATGGGTCCTAGTGGCTCAGGTAAAGAAGTGTTAGCGCGTTATATTCATCAACATAGTCAACGCCATGATCAGCCTTTTATTGCGATTAACTGCGCAGCAATACCTGAAAATATGTTAGAAGCCACTTTATTTGGTTACGAAAAGGGTGCATTTACTGGCGCTTATCAAGCATGTCCAGGCAAGTTTGAACAGGCTCAAGGCGGCACTATATTACTTGATGAAATATCTGAGATGGAACTTGGCTTACAAGCTAAATTGCTCAGGGTATTACAAGAGCGTGAAGTAGAGCGTTTAGGTGGCCGTAAAACCATTAAACTTGATGTTCGAGTGTTGGCAACCTCAAACAGAGATTTAAAAGCGATGGCAACATCAGGTGAGTTTAGGGAAGATTTATACTATCGAATTAATGTGTTTCCGTTAACGTGGCCTGCATTGCATCAGCGTCCTGCAGATATATTACCGCTAGCGCGCCATTTGCTGATTAAACATGCTAAAGCATTTAATATGGCTTCTGTGCCTAAGCTTGATGATGCTGCCACTCGGCGTTTATTAACTCATCGTTGGCCGGGTAACGTGCGTGAGTTAGATAATGTTATTCAACGAGCGCTAATATTACGGGTTAATGATGATATTGGTGTCAATGACATTATTTTAGATTGTGCCGATGTGAAGTTAGTTGCAACTGAATGTGTTGATGCGGATAAGCCAGCCGAAGTTGACGGTTTAGGTGACGAACTAAAAGCCCAGGAACATGTCATTATTTTAGAAACTCTAAATCAATGTCAGGGCAGTCGAAAAATGGTCGCTGAAAAGCTTGGTATAAGCGCCCGTACGCTACGTTATAAAATGGCCAAAATGCGTGATATGGGTATTCAATTACCTGCTTAGAGCAAATGTTGTCAGCAATTCGTTAGTTAACGTTATGATTTAATAGTTTAATTAAGTCTATTTTTTTATTGTTAACCTACGCAAAAGTAACCTGTTTCATTTAATGGAGCGGTTACTTTTGCGTAGGTTATTTCTCCTGTTATCTACTAATCGTCCACTAATTGTAATACTGGCACCTAAATTGCTTTAACTCCTTATCAGTTATTGTTGTCGTCAAAAAGTCGACGAAAGGGAGTTACACCATGCAGATTAGCGCAAATCAATTAATGCAAGAAATGCAATCGCTTCGCGGCGAAATAGCCCCTTCTATTGGTTCATCTATTCGTCCTAACCTTACCCAGCAAGTCAATAACACCACTGGAGCTGATTTCAGTCAGCTATTGTCTCAAGCGGTGGGTAGCGTCAATGAGCTGCAACAAGCATCATCAAGCTTAGCCACTCGTTTAGACATGGGCGACACCACGGTGACGTTGTCTGATACCGTTATTGCGCGAGAGAAAGCCGGCGTTGCCTTTGAAGCAACGGTGCAAGTACGTAATAAGCTCGTCGATGCTTATAAAGAAATTATGAGTATGCCTGTTTAGTCGCAGACGGTTTTGAGCACTAAATAACATAACAACATTAGATATAGCAGGTACGTATTGTGAGCACAGACATTATGGTAGGTTCGGGTTCAACAGCCGATGGCGGTGTCCAACAAGAGAACAAATCTGGACTTCTTGGTGGCGTTGGTGGTGCAGATATGATGCGTCAAGTCATCATGATTCTGGCATTAGCAATATGCCTTGCTATGGCTGTTTTTGTGATGATGTGGGCTCAAGAGCCTGATTATCGCCCACTTGGTAAAATGGAAACCGCTGAGATGATCCTAGTCTTAGACGTGCTTGATAAAAACCAAATCGATTATCAAATTAACGTCGATGTGGTTAAAGTGCCTGAAGATAAGTATCAAGAAGTTAAATTACTGCTCAGCCGTGCCGGTATTCAAAGTAGTACTCAAGCAAATGATTACTTAAACCAAGATAGTGGTTTTGGTGTCAGTCAGCGTATGGAACAAGCACGCTTAAAACAAAGCCAAGAACAAAACCTAGCCAGAGCCATTGAAGAGTTAAAAAGCATTAGTCGTGCGAAAGTGATATTAGCATTACCAAAAGAAAATGTTTTTGCCCGAAATGCATCTAAACCCAGTGCCACAGTGGTCGTTAATGTGCGTCGTGGTGGTTTGGGCCAGGAAGAGATTGATGCCATTGTTGATATCGTAGGCTCTGCTGTTCAAGGGCTTGAACCTACTCGTGTGACGGTAACCGATTCAAATGGGCGCTTACTCAATTCAGGTAGTCAAGATGGCGCGTCTTCTAGAGCACGTCGCGAGCAAGAGCTCGTACAACAGCAAGAGGCTGAATACCGTAAAAAAATCGAATCAATCTTAATGCCAATTTTAGGACCTGAGAATTTTACTTCTCAAGTCGATGTGAATATGAACTTTACCGCAGTAGAGCAAACCGCGAAGCGTTTCTCTCCTGATTTACCGGCGATTCGCAGTGAAATGATCATTGAGAGAAATTCGTCTGGTCAAAACTCTGGCGGTATTCCAGGTGCGCTAAGTAATCAACCGCCGATGGAATCTGATATTCCGCAAGTGGCAGGTGAAGCAACAACCTCAACCATGTCTGGTGACTCATCAAAAGAAGCCACGCGTAATTATGAATTAGACACTACCATTAGCCATACCCGTCAACAAATTGGGGTCGTTCGTCGTGTTAGTGTGTCTGTTGCGATTAATTTTAAACCTGGCCAAGTCGATGAGAACGGCCAAGTCACTCGCGTGCCGAGAACAGAACAAGAATTAACTAATATTCGCCGCTTATTAGAAGGCGCGGTAGGTTTTAGTACCCAGCGTGGTGATGCGCTAGAAGTGGTAACGGTTCCGTTTATGGACCAGTTAATTGAAGTGTTACCTGAGCCAGATATGTGGGAGCAGCCTTGGTTCTGGCGCGCGATTAAATTGGCATTAGGTGCAATTGTTATTTTAGTACTCATTCTGGCCGTAGTTCGACCTATGCTTAAGAAGCTAACCAATCCCAATGGCATCAACATGCCTGACGATATTCGTCCAGGACATGAGTTAGCTGAAATTGAAGATCAGTATGCCGCAGATACCTTAGGTATGCTTAATACCAAAGAGGCGGAATACAGTTATGCCGATGATGGGTCAATTCAAATACCTAATTTGCATAAAGATGATGATATGATTAAAGCAATTAGAGCGTTAGTGGCAAATGAGCCTGAGCTTTCCACTCAAGTGATTAAAAACTGGTTACAAGACAATGGCTAATGAAAAAAAAGATAAAGCAGCTAAAGCAGAGAAATCAACAGCATTTGACCCTGAGTTAATTACTGGTGTTGAAAAAACGGCTATTTTGCTGCTCAGCTTGAGTGAAGCAGATGCGGCGTCAATTTTAAAACACTTAGAGCCTAAGCAAGTGCAAAAAGTGGGTATGGCGATGGCAGCAATGGATGACTTTGGTCAAGAAAAGGTCATTGGCGTTCACCAATTATTTTTAGACGATATTCAAAAGTTTTCTTCTATTGGTTTTAACAGTGAAGAATTCGTCCGTAAAGCGTTAACTGCAGCATTGGGTGAAGATAAAGCCGGTAATTTAATTGAACAAATTATCATGGGCAGCGGAGCTAAAGGTCTGGATTCATTAAAATGGATGGATGCACGTCAAGTGGCCACCATTATTCAAAATGAACATCCGCAGATTCAAACAATTGTATTATCGTATTTAGAACCCGATCAAGCTGCTGAGATTTTTAGTCAGTTCCCTGAAAATACCCGTTTAGATTTGATGATGCGTATTGCCAATCTTGAAGAAGTTCAGCCTGCTGCATTGCAAGAATTAAACGACATTATGGAAAAACAATTTGCGGGTCAAGGCGGTGCGCAAGCGGCTAAAATGGGTGGCCTAAAAGCGGCTGCTAATATCATGAACTACCTCGATACCGGTGTTGAGAGTCAAATCATGGAAACCATGCGTGAGTCAGATGAAGAAATGGCGCAGCAAATACAAGACATGATGTTTGTGTTTGAAAACCTCATTGACGTTGACGACCGCGGTATTCAGGCATTGTTACGAGAAGTACAGCAAGATGTGCTGATGAAAGCACTCAAAGGTGCGGACGAAGCGTTGAAAGAGAAAATTTTGGGTAATATGTCTAAACGTGCAGCTGAATTGCTCCGTGACGACTTAGAAGCTATGGGACCCATCCGTATTAGTGAAGTTGAAGTGGCACAAAAAGAAATTCTGTCTATTGCCCGTCGACTCAGTGACAGTGGTGAGATTATGCTAGGCGGCGGCGGTGGTGACGAGTTCTTGTAACCATGCGCATATTCATTAGTGTGACAGTACTGGCGGGTATTTCTATTTGGATATCTGTCAGCTATCTGTATTATTAGGTTGTTAGTAGTACTCTTAATATTGTGTACTACTGTTAATATTTTTGTTTTGAGCCAATGTTTTTAACAACACAAGTGATGAATTATGCCTGAATCAAAACCGCCTAAAGATGCACTCACTACCGATAGCGAGGCTGAATTTAGTCATTGGCAGCTACCTGATATTACCAAAGATAGCAGTCTAGAACCTTCAAATTTTTTTGGACATTTCGCTGAAGCTCACACACCTAGTCCTGTTACTGGGGCTGAGAAGTCTATGGCGCCACCGACGATGGCGCAAATTGAAGAGATTCGTGCTGCAGCTGAGCAAGAAGGGTTTGAACAGGGTAAGCAAAACGGTCATCAACAAGGATTAGAGCAAGGGCGTTTAGAAGGACTAGAGCAAGGTCATCAACAAGGTTTTACTCAAGGCGAGCAACAAGGATTAGACGCTGGGCAAATTAAAGCCAATGAGCTTATAGCACAACTTAACCACATTATTTCCCAATTCGAGTTGCCATTATCCATCTTAGATAATGAAATTGAAGCGGAATTGTTGGCCATGACAATCAGTTTAGCCAAATCGGTTATCGGCCATGAGCTTAAGACTCATCCAGAGCATATATTATCGGCGCTACGCCAAGGCGTTGACGCACTTCCATTAAAAGAACAGTTAGTTAAACTACGCTTTAACCAGGCTGATGCTGAACTCGTAAACCAATGTTACAGTGCCGAGCAACTGCAAAAAAATCAGTGGCAAATCGATATCGATCCGACGTTATCTAATGGTGACTGTATGATTGAAAGCGTTCGTTCTGCTGTCGATTTACGTGTAGAACAGCGTATTAACCAAGTGTTTAGTGAATTAGACGCTCAATCAAATCAGTTAGCAAAAAATGTGCAGCAGCAAAAATCAACTCATCCACAATATCAAACCACAGCAGTCGATAATTTCAATGAACATCAGCAAGCAGCTGAACTTGCTGGTAGAACCGATAGTACTAGTCGAGCTGATAAAGCAGATATTGGCCAAGATCATTTTACAGATCATCAGTCAGAGCTGGGTGCTGATGCGGTTACTGAACCGTTAGTTCAACAAATTGATACTTCTTCGGCTGCGTCAATCGATGCTGAAGACTCTGATGTTGTTGATTCTGATGCCGGTGTAACTCTCGATACAAGCACGACGTTCAATACAAGTGCGCCTCTTAATTCAAATGCACAAGCCGATACCTCAACAGCTGGTAAAATGGTTGATGCTCAGCAACAGACGAAAGACCTATCTCAAGGAAATACCGATGAGCACTCGTCAACATAAACTACTGAACAAATTCGCGGTACATCATAAACACGTGTTACCGCTGCGACCAGTTGCAAGCGGCCAGTTAGTTAGGGTAGTTGGTTTAACGCTTGAAGCGACTGGATGCCGCGCGCCTGTTGGTAGTTTATGCTCTATTGAAACCATGGTTGGCGAGTTGGTTGCTGAGGTTGTCGGCTTTGATGACAAATTACTGTATTTAATGCCTATTGAAGAGCTCAGAGGCGTTTTACCAGGTGCCCGTGTAAAGCCTTTAGGTGAACAATCAGGATTAAATGTAGGCTTATCATTATTAGGCAGAGTATTAGACGGTAGCGGCGTGCCGTTAGATGGTTTAGGCCCGCTTAATACAGATCAACATGCATCGCGTCATGGTCCTTATATTAATCCATTATCTCGACGAGCGATTACTGAACCGTTAGATGTCGGCGTTCGTGCCATCAACTCGATGTTAACGGTTGGTAAAGGGCAGCGAATGGGCTTGTTTGCTGGTTCTGGTGTGGGTAAAAGTGTCCTGCTTGGCATGATGACACGAGGATCGAAAGCCGACATTATTGTGGTGGGGTTAGTGGGCGAGCGTGGTCGTGAAGTTAAAGAGTTTATCGAAGAAATTTTATGTAAAGAAGGCCGTGCGCGCTCAGTCGTTGTGGCGGCACCAGCGGATACGTCCCCGTTAATGCGTTTACGAGCCTGTGAAACTTCCACGCGTATCGCCGAGTATTTTAGAGATTTAGGTTACGATGTATTATTGCTGATGGACAGTTTAACGCGTTACGCACAAGCACAACGAGAAGTCGCTCTTGCTGTCGGCGAGCCACCTGCAACCAAAGGCTATCCACCTTCAGTATTCGCTAAGTTACCTCGTCTGGTCGAGCGAGCGGGTAATGGCGGAGCCGGACAAGGTTCAATTACCGCTTTTTATACGGTATTAACCGAAGGTGACGACCAACAAGATCCTATCGCCGATGCTTCTCGAGCAATTTTAGATGGTCATATTGTATTATCTCGTCAGCTTGCTGATTCGGGCCATTATCCCGCTATTGATGTAGAAGCATCGATTAGCCGTGTCGCGCCAATGGTGATAAGTGAAGAACATTTAGAAGCGATGCGTAAAGTTAAACAGATGTATTCGCTGTATCAGCAAAATCGCGATCTGATTTCAATTGGGGCCTACTCACAAGGCAGCGATCCTAGGATTGATAATGCCATACGCTTACAACCTGCAATGAATGCCTTTTTGCGGCAGGGGTTTAAAGACCCGGTGACGTTTGAAGAAAGCCGAGTCATGTTGACTCAAATTGCCGCACAGTGTCAGGGATAATATCAATGACTCGAACTGACCCACTACTGACGGTATTGAAGTTAGCTACCGCAGCAGAAGACCAAGCGGCATTACAGCTTAAGTCTGCGCAATTTGAAAAACAAAAACGCCAGGGGCAGTTGGACGCGCTAAACAACTATCGTTTAGATTATATGAAGCAGATGGAAGGGCACACAGGGACTACATTACGTGCTAACCAATACCATCAATTTCATCAATTTATTCGCCAAGTCGATAGCGCTATTACCCAGCAAGTTGCCGCGGTTAAAGATGCTGAAAAACAAGTCGGTTATCGTCAAATTCATTGGCAAGAAAAACAACAAAAACGCAAAGCGGTAGAGATGCTATTAAGCCAAAAAGCAACTAAAGCTATGGTGATAGAAGCTAAGCGCGAACAAAAAA
Source organism: Shewanella sp. Arc9-LZ (assembly GCF_010092445.1). Classification (NCBI taxonomy): domain Bacteria; kingdom Pseudomonadati; phylum Pseudomonadota; class Gammaproteobacteria; order Alteromonadales; family Shewanellaceae; genus Shewanella; species Shewanella sp. Arc9-LZ. The sequence goes on from NZ_CP048031.1 coordinate 1,514,214, forward strand.
TGTCGGATGAATTTGCTATGCAGCAATATTTTCGCCGAAATCTTAAATAACACTACCTGCCAAATGACTCTCTAGTCCTAATATCGTTTTACGGTTAACTTTTCTCATTACTCTTTTTGTTTATTTAATCCACCGAAAAATTAACCAGTTAATGAGTGTTGGCATTTAAATTGCTTAATATCAATAATTGAAATGAAAATCGTCAGCGAAGCGACAGTGAATTCCTATTTATAAGGTTTTCATGATGACCTTATTGATATAGCGAAATAAACCGTTATATGACGCATAAGGTTTGAATACTGAGCAATTTTTTAGATGACCAATAACTTAACCTTGTTTGATTGAGTGGAGTAGATTATGCAGCAGATGAGCAATATCTTACTTGGCAATAGCAGTAAATCTGCCGATGTGAGTACGAAGGGGAATGTACAAGATGTTGAAAATACATCATTCTTATCTGCTTTCAATCAGGCGAGTGAATCCGATCTTGTTATACGGCGCAGTGGTAATACAGCGCAGGTGTCAATGGATGCTGAAGTGGACAAAACCAGTGTTGCCTTAGCAAACGAGTTGTCTACCGAAGAAAATGCTGATGCGGAATTGATTTTTGCTCAACTTAATATGGCAGATTCATTTAATAAACGTCATTCCTCTGGCGGAAATGAATTGCCGCATGTCGATAAATCCGACGTTTATTTGGACGCAGCAGTTTCCACAGAATCTAAAAGCAATACCGTAGATGTAGATCTTCTTGAGCTTGAAGCTGATGTTTCTTCTATTAAAGATGTTCTTTCTCAGCTTAGTCCAGAAGAACTCGACAACTTAATGGCATTTGCTGATTTATCTGCACAAGATTTACAAGCTCTAGACAATCAAGATTTAAGCAAATTACTTAGTGACTTCAATTTACAAGCACAGGTTATGACTAGCAGTAATGAATCGCCTGATAGTGTGCTTAATAGTGAAGAACAGAGCCAAATTGATAAATCAGTTGCCACAAGTGTAGCTGTTCAAGGCCAAGTCAGTGCGACAAACCAGAGTTCAGCAACCGCTAAAGTCGATAAAACTGTTGCTTCTGGCGTTAGCAGTTCTGCAGCGTTAACTGCAGCTACATCAGCGATGACAATTGACCCTGAGACCATTTTAGGTGACAAAACTCGTATTGATGGCAACATCCAATTAGACACTGACAATGCCAAAGTACTCGCAAAAGCTGATTTTTCGGTGGTCCTAGATTCCTTAGCGGCAAAACGCGCCTCCGGTGATCCTTCAACCGCTGTAAATCAAACTAGTTTTGGATTAGATACTCTGGCTGACATCGGTGACACTGACAGTAAGGCGTTACAAAATCAGAGTAGCTTTACCTCGGTTCATAAAAGTGATGTTCCACAATTTCAGCTATCGTTAAGACCACAGGGAGAGCCTGGTGCTCAGATGCAAGAGATGATCCAGCGTTTTTCTCCTGTAATGAAACAGCAGTTAATAACCATGGTCAGTAATGGTATTCAACAAGCTGAAATTCGTCTTGATCCACCAGAACTTGGACATTTAACGGTTAAAATTCAAATCCAGGGCGATCAAACTCAAGTACAGTTTCATGTAGCGCAGTCGCAAACCCGCGATATAGTTGAACAAGCTATGCCTCGATTACGCGATATGCTGGCTCAAGAAGGATTGCAACTGACAGACAGCCAAGTGTCCCAAGGTGATGGTGGTAGTGAACAACCGCATGAACAATCATCTAATCAAGGTGGGGGAGACAGTCAGTTGGATGAAATTTCAGCACAAGAGGTCAGCTTGATGACAAATCCATCAAGGAGTTTACATTCAGCTATAGATTATTATGCTTAAGCAGGTAACCTATAGCAATAATATGACTTTTCAATAAAAGCTGACTACTTAACTAAGTTTCAATATTAATCACAATGTTGATTAGGAACCAGAATGCCTGAACAAGAATTAGAATTGAATGAAGCCGCTGAAGGCGGAAAAAAAAGCAAAAAATTAGTCATCTTTGGTGGCATTGGTTTAGTGTTGGCTTTGCTTATTGGGGGCGGCGTGTGGTTTTTTATGGGCTCTGATGAACCTGAAAATACTGACTCTCAGACAGAAACAGAGACATCTACAGATGCCAAACCTATGTCGATGGAAGAAGCTAATTATGTCGGTATGCCGAGACCTTTCCTATTTAATTTGCCCGGCGTTGACCGAGCTCGACTGGTTGAAATTAAAGTTCAATTAATGGTGCGTGGTGATGATAGTGTGCTTACACAAAAACATATTCCATTGATTGAAGATGCATTACTAACTACTTTTAGTGCTGCTGACGTACAAAAACTCAGTACCCAAGCCGGTAAAGATGAGCTACGTCAGTTAGCGTTACTCAATGTTCAAAATACGCTGCAACCAATAACAGGTAAGAAAGTTGTTGAAAAAGTCTTGTTTACTGGTTTTGTAATGCAATAACCAAAAGCATTAACTGCTAAGGCGATGATGTGAGTGATTTATTAAGCCAAGATGAAATTGATGCGCTTTTGCATGGTGTTGATGATGTTGATGATGATGAGATAGAAGAGGACAGCGCTGATGCGCGTTCTTATGATTTCTCTTCTCAAGATCGAATTGTGCGTGGCCGTATGCCCACGCTTGAAATCGTAAATGAGCGATTTGCACGGCATTTACGCATCAGTATGTTTAACATGATGCGTCGCGCAGCCGAAGTGTCGATCAATGGCGTACAAATGCTGAAGTTTGGCGAGTATGTACATACTTTATTTGTGCCAACCAGTTTAAATATGGTGCGTTTCAGTCCACTTAAAGGCACTGCATTAATCACCATGGAAGCACGTTTAGTCTTTATTCTGGTAGACAATTTCTTTGGTGGTGATGGTCGTTTTCATGCCAAAATTGAAGGCCGTGAATTTACACCAACAGAACGCCGTATTGTACAGTTGTTGCTTAAAATTATTTTTGAAGATTATAAAGAAGCATGGGCACCAGTAATGGATGTGGAGTTTGAGTACCTCGACTCTGAAGTGAATCCTGCAATGGCGAATATTGTCAGCCCGACAGAAGTGGTCGTGATTAATTCGTTCCATATCGAAGTTGATGGCGGCGGTGGTGATTTCCACATTACCATGCCGTATTCGATGATTGAGCCCATTCGTGAATTACTCGATGCCGGTGTTCAAAGTGATAAACAAGATACTGATATGCGCTGGTCGCAAGCATTACGTGATGAAATCATGGACGTGCAGGTCGGTTTTGATGTCAATGTTGTTGAACATGAAGTGACATTACGTGATGTGATGGGGTTTAAAGCTGGGGATATTATCCCGATAGATTTACCTGAACACATTATGATGCGAATTGAAGGTTTACCGACTTATCGTTGTAAAATGGGTAAATCGCGCGATAATTTAGCATTAAAAATCAGTGAGAAAATTCCGCGGCCAGAAACGGTTAAAACAGAGATGCAATTAGTGACTCGCAAAGGCAAGTCGCGTGATATTTCAGATTTATAAGGTGAAGTAGAATGAGCACAGAAGATACAGGCGATGACTGGGCTGCAGCAATGGCGGAGCAGGCTTTAGAAGAAGCAGAACAAGTAGAGCTTGATGAATTAGTCGATGATTCCAGACCTATCACGAAAGAAGAAGCTGCCAAGTTAGACGGTATTCTAGATATTCCGGTAACGATTTCCATGGAAGTGGGTCGCAGTTTTATTAGTATCCGTAATTTACTCCAGCTCAACCAAGGTTCGGTGGTCGAACTTGATCGTGTAGCCGGTGAGCCTTTAGACGTTATGGTTAATGGAACCCTGATTGCTCATGGTGAAGTTGTGGTAGTGAATGACAAATTTGGTATCCGCTTAACGGATGTTATTAGCCAAACAGAACGTATCAAAAAACTTAAATAACTAAAAAATATAATAAACAATAATATAGCAAAGATTGGCGTGTGTTGAGCTTTGCTAAGTTGGTTGCACAAACAAGGAATAGCAGTGGCGAATATGATACTAATGCTGAGCATTATGAGTGAGGCGTTAAGCGTCCCTGAAGTGTCTAGTACTCTGGCTAAAAATACCTCTGCTCATCCCGCTGAAGTGTCTAATGTGGCAACATTAGCCAACATGGTTGGTGGATTAATTGTCGTATTAGCGCTTATTTTTTTGTTAGCTTATATTGTAAAACGTCTTAAGTTAGTGCCATCTAATGGCGGTGTGATTAAAACGATTGCAGTAACTCCCATCGGTCAACGTGAAAAAGTGGTATTGGTGGAGGTCAATGGCCAGCAATATCTACTTGGTGTAACCTCGCAACAGATTAATCTGATTGATAAGTTAGCCACCCCCGTCGACGTTCCCATTTCTTCGTTTGCTAGCCGTCTAAAACAAGCCAAGGAACAGCAATAATGAATAAGTACACAACAGCATTAGTATTGGCGATGATGGCGCTAGTGGCAATGGTTTTATCGCCTTCAGCACTGGCTCAAGATGGGGTGTTACCTGCGTTAACGGTTACAACAGCTGCAGACGGAACAACTGAATATTCGGTAACAATGCAGATTTTATTGCTGATGACAGCAATGAGTTTTATTCCTGCAATGGTCATAATGCTCACTTCATTTACCCGCATCATTGTGGTGCTATCGATATTAAGACAAGCGTTAGGTTTACAACAAACACCCTCTAACCAAGTATTAATTGGCATCAGTTTGTTCATGACGTTTTTTATTATGGCACCGGTTTTTGATAAGATTTATGCTGAAGCTGTAGAGCCTTATATCAATGAAACCATGACCTTAACGCAAGCTTATGATGTTGGTAAAGAACCCATTAAAACATTTATGCTATCGCAAGTGCGTACCACAGACTTACAAACATTTATTGAAATTTCTGGTTACAAAGACATTCAATCTCCTGAGCAAGCACCAATGAGCGTGGTGATCCCAGCGTTTATTACCAGTGAACTTAAAACGGCGTTCCAAATTGGCTTTATGCTGTTTGTGCCTTTTTTAGTACTCGATTTGGTCGTTGCCAGTATTCTAATGGCCATGGGTATGATGATGTTGTCACCGATGATTGTGTCACTGCCATTTAAAATTATGTTGTTTGTACTCGTCGATGGTTGGGGCTTAGTGATGGGCACATTAGCGAATAGTTTCGGAATATAAGGCCGCGTATTTATGTCTCCAGAATCGCTCATTGATATCTTTCGAGAAGCACTGTCAGTTATCGTACTGATTGTGTCAGCGATTATTTTACCAGGCTTATTCATCGGTTTAATTGTGGCGGTATTTCAGGCCGCGACATCTATTAACGAACAAACCTTAAGCTTTTTACCACGTTTATTGGTGACGTTATTCGCGTTGATGTTTTTAGGCCATTGGCTAGTACAAACCATGATGGATTTTTTCTTTGAGATGGTTAATCTCATCCCACAGGTTATAGGTTAAGCCATGGATATTTTGTTTGATGAAATCAGTCAAACAATTGCCGCATATCTTTTGCCGTTTTTCCGTATTTCATCCATGCTCATGGTGATGGCAGTATTTGGCGCCAATACGACTCCCGCTCGAGTTCGATTGATGTTATCCGTGGCGATAACGATGGCCGTTGCGCCTATTTTACCTCCTATTGAAAATGTCGAGTTACTGGCATTGAGTTCAGTTTTTGTCATTGCTCAGCAAATTTTAATTGGCGTCACCATGGGATTTGTGACCTTAATGGTGATGCAAACTTTTGTATTAACAGGGCAAATAATTGGTATGCAAACCAGTTTAGGTTTTGCCTCCATGGTCGACCCCGGTTCTGGTGAACAAACGCCTGTTGTGGGTAACTTTTTTCTATTATTGGCAACACTTATCTTTTTAGCTGTTGATGGCCATTTGTTAATGTTACGTATGCTGGTGGCCAGTTTTGAAACTATTCCCATTTCAAATCAAGGTATATCAATCGCCAATTATCGTGCGCTTGCTGATTGGGGTAGCTTTATGTTTGGTTCGGCATTAACAATGTCGATTTCGGCCATTGTGGCGTTGTTATTAATCAATTTATCCTTTGGTGTAATGACTCGAGCCTCGCCTCAGTTGAATATTTTCTCTATTGGCTTCCCTGTCACTATGGTTAGTGGTTTGTTGATTTTGTGGTTAACGTTAGCACCTATCATGGCGCATTTTGATGAAGTATGGATGGCTGCGCAATTACTTATGTGTGACGTTTTGCAACTTCAATGTCAACTTAATGGCTCAGTGGTATTTTAAGGGGCACATATGGCAGAAAGTGACAGCGGTCAAGAACGCACTGAAGAACCCACAGGAAGGCGACTTGAACAAGCTCGAGAAAAAGGTCAAGTCGCCCGCTCTAAAGAGTTAGGTACCGCAGCGGTTTTGCTTGCTGCATCTGTTGGGTTTTCGATGACAGGTCCGGCTATTGCCAAAAGCCTCTATACCATTATGGAGCAGATACTTTCCATGGAGCGCGATCAGATTTTTGATACTAACTCCATGTTCCGAGTATGGGGGGTCGTCGGCAATGAGCTTGCAGGGCCATTAATTAGCTTTATTGCTTTGCTGGCGTTTGTGTCTTTCCTAGGCAATATTGTGTTAGGTGGCATGTCTTTTTCAGTCAAAGCGTTTATGCCTAAAGGCAGTAAGTTAAATCCCATGAACGGTTTTAAGCGTATGTTTGGCACCCAGGCATTGGTTGAGCTTACTAAGGGTATTGCTAAGTTTTCGGTGGTAGCATTATCGGCTTATTTTTTATTAAAATTTTATTTCTACGATATTTTGACTCTGTCCAGTGATCATCTCCCGGGTAATGTATACCATGCTCTAGATTTACTTATTTGGATGTTCATCTTACTTTGCAGCTCGATGTTATTAATCGTTATTATTGATGTGCCATTTCAAATTTGGAATCACAATAAACAGTTAAAAATGACCAAGCAGGAAGTCAAAGACGAGTATAAAGATACTGAAGGTAAACCTGAGGTTAAAGGCCGCATAAGACAAATGCAGCAGGAGATGGCGCAACGACGCATGATGACCGAGGTGCCTAATGCGGATGTTATTGTGGTTAACCCAGAACATTATGCAGTAGCAGTTAAATACGATGTAAGCCGATCATCAGCCCCTTTTCTAATCGCTAAAGGTGTCGATGACGTAGCCTTTAGAATACGTGAAATAGCTCGAGAGCATAACGTTGCTATTGTATCGGCCCCGCCGTTGGCTCGTGCTATTTACCACACGACTAAAGTGGATCAACAAGTGCCAGAAGGTTTATTTACTGCTGTTGCGCAGGTCTTGGCTTATGTATTCCAGCTTAGGCAATATCAAAAAGGTAAAGGTCGTAGGCCAAAACCTATCCCGCTTAAACAACCCATACCAGATGATTTAAAGCACTAATAATTAATCTATTTTAGATAGATAACATTTATGGCTTAATTTTTGCTTTGTATGTTTATTCGCGTCAAATAACAGTCCATTGACGCCGTGATCTGACATAAAGGGTTCATCTTAATATGGATGCAAAAGCAGCTTTTGGCCAAATGAAACAAATGAAAGTATCTACTTTTAAAGGGATCGGAACGCCTTTATTAGTACTTGCTGCGTTAGGAATGGTGGTTTTACCTATTCCTGCTTTTTTGCTAGATATTCTGTTTTCATTCAATATTGCGTTGGCTTTAGTTGTACTCTTAGTTGCTATTTATGCTGACAGACCACTCGATTTTGCTGCTTTCCCTACCGTATTATTAATTGCAACGTTACTAAGACTCGCTCTAAACGTCGCCTCTACCCGTATTGTATTGCTTGAAGGTCATAATGGTGGTGCCGCTGCGGGTAAAGTCATTGAGGCTTTTGGTTCTGTGGTTATTGGCGGCAATTATGCCGTTGGTTTAGTGGTGTTTATTATCCTTATTATCATTAACTTTGCAGTGGTAACTAAAGGTGCGGGGCGTATTGCTGAGGTGAGTGCTCGTTTTACCTTAGATGCAATGCCGGGTAAGCAAATGGCCATTGATGCTGATTTAAATGCTGGCACATTAACCCAAGATCAGGCGCGGATCCGCCGTGCTGAAGTAACTCGTGAAGCCGATTTCTACGGTGCGATGGACGGTGCTTCAAAGTTTGTTAAAGGTGATGCCATTGCAGGGATCATGATCCTAGTCATCAATATGATTGGTGGATTTGTGATTGGTATGATCCAGCATGGATTAGACTTTTCTAGCGCGGTTGAAATTTATACCTTACTGACCATCGGTGATGGTTTAGTTGCGCAAATTCCCGGTTTATTGCTGTCTATTGCCGCGGCCTTAATGGTGACGCGTCAAAACGAGTCAGGCGATATGGGCCAAATGATGTTCAGTCAGATGTTTGACAGTCATAAATCATTAGCCATTGCAGCTGGGTTACTCTTTATTATGGGTATTGTGCCTGGTATGCCTCATGTTGCGTTTTTGACATTTGCATTTATTACCGCTGGTGCTGCGTACTTTATTTACAAGCGTAACGTTGACAAAAAGCAAGCTGCACTAACGTTAGCAACTAAAGGGCCTGTTGAGAGCAAGGATAAAGAACCTAAAGATTTAAGCTGGGACGATGTGCGCCATGTTGATACTATTGGTCTTGAAGTCGGATATCGCTTAATTCCGCTGGTTGATAAGTCTCAAGGTGGTGAATTATTAGGCAGGATCAAAGGCGTACGTAAAAAACTGTCACAAGAATTAGGTTTTTTAGTGCCAGCGGTGCATATTCGTGACAATCTAGACTTATCACCCAATGCGTATCGAATTTCGTTAATGGGTGTCGTAGTGGGTGAGGCTGAAGTTAGGCATGATTGTGAATTAGCCATTAATCCTGGCCAAGTTTACGGTAAACTAGACGGTATTGAAACTCGCGACCCAGCTTTTGGTTTAGAGGCAGTTTGGATAGCGCCAGAGCAACGTGAACATGCACAAACTTTAGGTTATACCGTCGTTGATACTGCAACGGTTGTAGCGACTCACATAAGCCAGTTACTGAGTAATAATGCTGCTAAGTTATTAGGTTACGAAGAAGTCCAGCAGTTAATGGATATGCTTGCTAAGAACTCTCCTAAATTAGTGGATGGTTTTGTACCAGATGTCATGCCTCTGGGATCAGTTGTTAAAGTGATGCAGAACTTACTTAACGAAGGGGTATCGGTACGAGATTTACGCACCATAGTGCAGACACTATTAGAGTACGGTACTAAGAGCAATGACACTGAAGTATTAACGGCAGCAGTGCGTATAGCGTTAAAACGTATGATCGTACAAGAAATCTCTGGACCAGAACTCGAAATCCCTGTCATAACATTGGCGCCAGAGTTGGAACAGATGTTGCATAAGTCTATGCAGGCGACTGGCGGTGAAGGACCTAATATTGAACCTGGTCTTGCAGAGCGTATGCAGCAGTCATTATTAGACGCTGCACAGAAGCAAGAAATGGTAGGACAACCAGCCATTTTATTGACATCGGGTATGCTTAGGTCAACGCTGTCAAGATTTGTTAAATACACTATTCCAAATTTACGAGTGATTTCATATCAGGAAATCCCGGACGAGAAACAAATTAGAATTGTTTCTGCAGTAGGCCAATAGTGATAACGTCTGTTTATAGAGGTGCATAAGTGAAAATTAAACGATTTTTTGCCAAAGATATGCGCGCTGCATTGGCTCAAGTAAAAGAAACCTTAGGTTCTGACGCTGTCATTATGTCAAATAAAAAAGTCACTGGCGGAATCGAAATTGTCGCTGCTGTAGATTATGATGAACCTAAAGCCGCCATCGCATCACAAGCGCCGACTACCGGTTTTATGGATGTTAGTGACGATAGGGTGTCATTAGGCGCTAAGCCTGTGATGAAAGCTCAATCAAAGGTGAACCCACCTCCTGAGGCCGACTCTTTACAAGCCTTACTTCAAAAACAACATAATCGCATGACACAACAAATGTCTGTCAGCCAAGATGAACCGGATTTACCAGAATGGGCCCGCCAATTACAAGGGGCAAAGTCTGCTAAACCAGCATCAACTTTTCAATCGCAAGCGGCACCAGAGCAAGCTAAAAAAACCAATAAAAATCAATCTGCTGATATGGATGCTCTGCGCGAAGAAATGGCTTCATTGCGTAACTTATTGACCCATCAAGTTTCATCGTTGATGAAAGATCAAAAAAAGCGTACCGATCCTGTTGGCGCAATGCTAGAAAGTAAATTGATTGCAGCAGAGTTTTCTCCAGCCGTTGCTGCTAAACTAGCGGGGCTAAGTCAACACTACACCCCAGCCGATTTAGTGAGAGCATTACCACAAAGTTTAGCCAATTTACTCGACAATCAAGGCGACGATATAGTTAAACGTGGTGGTGTTGTGGCGTTTGTTGGTCCAACCGGTGTAGGTAAGACAACTTCTTTAGCTAAAATAGCCGCTCGCTTTGCAGCCCATCATGGCCCAGAGCAGGTAGCATTAATTACCACCGACCATTATCGTATTGGTGCCTATGAGCAATTAGCGACTTATGGCAAAATAATGGGCTGTCCGGTTAAGCAAGCACATGATTTAACCGAATTAGAACAAATTCTATATCAATTTAGAAATCGTAAGTTAGTATTAATTGATACCGCAGGTATGGGACAGCGAGATATGCGCTTATATCAGCAACTGGATAATTTAACAGCAAATAGTAGAATCCCAATTCGGAGCTACTTAGTCTTATCTGCGACTGGTCAACGTCGTGTGTTACAAGATGCTGTAGAACATTTTAAACGAATTCCATTAGCGGGTGCGATTTTAACAAAGTTAGATGAATCGATATCAATTGCAGGTGCATTGAGCGTATTGATTCAAAATGAGTTACCATTAAGCTATGTTACTGACGGTCAACGTGTTCCTGAGGACATGAAAGTAGCAGATACGTTAGAGTTGGCTAAAAAGGCTCTCGCGGCGTTAAATGAAACAGAACAACAATCGTCACAAGACACAGTGTGGTCTAATGACACAGCCTATGCATTTGAGTAAAGATATGACTCGGGATCAAGCAAGTGGTTTACGTATGATGAATCAACCAAATAACGATAAAGTTAAAGTAATTGCCGTATCCGGTGGTAAAGGCGGAGTGGGTAAAACCAGTGTGTCAATTAATACTGCGGTAGCACTAGCTGAAAAAGGCAAACGCGTATTAGTGCTTGATGCCGATTTAGGTTTAGCCAACGTCGATGTCATGCTTGGGATACGTGCTGAGAAAAATTTATCTCATGTTTTGTCCGGAGATGCCGAATTAGATGACATCATTGTTCGTGGACCTAAAGGTATTGGTATTGTTCCTGCCACATCGGGTTCTCAAGCGATGGTTGAGTTGTCGCCAGCACAACATGCTGGACTTATCCGTGCATTTAGTGAAATGCGAACTCAATTCGATATTTTAATTGTGGATACTGCTGCTGGTATATCAGACATGGTGCTGAGTTTTTCTCGTGCATCACAGGATGTATTGATAGTCGTTTGCGACGAACCAACATCAATTACTGATGCTTATGCGCTGATTAAAATTTTAAGTCGTGAACATGGTGTGTTCCACTTCAAAATTGTGGCAAATATGGTACGTAGTTTACGAGAAGGTATGGAATTATTTGCTAAACTCAGTAAAGTGACGGATAGATTTTTAGATGTTGCTTTAGAATTAGTGGCAACAATACCATTCGATGAAAATTTACGTAAAGCTGTTCGTAAGCAAAAGTTAGTTGTTGAAGCGTATCCTAAGTCGCCTTCAGCTATTGCTTATCATGGATTAGCCAATAAAATTATGACTTGGCCAGTTCCACAACAGCCAGGTGGTCATTTAGAGTTTTTTGTTGAACGTCTTGTACAACGTAAGCCGATACAAGAAGGAAGAACGAGTGAATAAAGCCGCCGCGTATACTCAGTTCGATAACAAAACGTCTATTGTTGAACAGTATGCACCGTTGGTAAAAAGAATTGCTCATCATATGCTGGCAAGATTACCAGCATCGGTGCAACTTGATGATTTATTACAAGCTGGGATGATGGGGTTACTTGAGGCCTCATCTAAATTTGATAACAGTAAAGGGGCTAAGTTTGAAACCTTTGCAGGCATCAGAATTCGTGGTGCAATGATAGATGAAATTCGACGTGGTGACTGGGTTCCGCGCTCAGTTCATCGTAATAATCGTCTAGTAGCACATGCAATTGATGAATTGGGGCAACTGCTTGGAAGAGATGCCAATGATACAGAAATTGCTGAAAAACTTGATATGTCTCTCGATGAATACCATCATATCTTAAATGATGTTTCTGTTGGTAAAATCATAGGCATAGAAGACCTTGGCGTGTCGCAAGATGTGTTAATCACAGACAACGAAACGCCAGATGAAACCTTTGACTCGCTTGCTGAAATTCAATTCCAATCTGCATTGGTTGAAGCAATTAAGACATTGCCAGAAAGAGATGCATTAGTGTTGTCGTTGTATTACGACGAAGCATTAAATTTAAAAGAAATCGGTGCCATCCTTGAAGTTAGCGAATCGCGAGTAAGCCAGATATTAAGTCAGGCAATGCTCAGATTAAAAGCGAAACTCAAGCATTGGACACAAGAATAATAACTTATCTAGAGCAAACGAGTGTCAGCTCACCGGAGGAAACCTTGGACAAGAATATGAAGATTCTTATTGTTGACGATTTTTCAACAATGAGGCGTATCATTAAGAACTTGTTGCGAGATTTGGGATTTAATAATACCCAAGAAGCAGATGATGGCTCAACAGCCCTACCTATGTTACAAAAAGGCGATTTTGATTTTGTGGTAACAGACTGGAATATGCCTGGAATGCAAGGTATTGATTTACTTAGAGCAATCCGTGCAGATGATTCGTTAAAGCATTTACCTGTGCTAATGGTAACTGCAGAAGCTAAGCGTGAACAGATTATTGCTGCAGCGCAAGCCGGTGTAAATGGTTATGTCGTAAAACCTTTTACCGCAGCTACGTTAAAAGAAAAGTTAGACAAAATCTTTGAACGACTCGCATAAGCAAGGATAAGTCATGCAGGCATCAATATCGGGGTTAATCACTCTCGAACAGGCCCAAGAACTTGTTGAATTGCTTACCTTGGGTCAACAAGATAAAGCCGATGAAATGATCAGAGAGCTTGCAACGCCATTGCAGCGTGAGCTTTTTGAAGAAGTCGGTAAGCTAACTCGACAACTCCATAGTGCACTAAAAGATTTTCAAGTTGATAACCGTTTATCTGAATTAGCCAATACCGAAATACCAGATGCTAAAGAAAGATTGAACTATGTTATCGACATGACAGAACAAGCTGCAAATAAAACCATGGATGCAGTTGAAGAATGTCTACCTTTGGCCGATACCATCATTAGCAATATACAATCAGTGACGCCAATGTGGGATAAATTGATGCGTCGTGACATAGAAATGGGTGAGTTTAAGTCACTTTGTCATGATGTTCAGCAGTTTATGTTACATAGTGAAAATGATTCTAATCGTCTTCGCGAGTTATTAAATGAAATTTTGATGGCGCAAGACTTCCAAGATTTGACGGGGCAAATGATCCGTCGAGTGATTGATTTAGTTCGTGAAGTAGAAAGTAATCTGGTCTCAATGCTAACGGTATTCGGAGATCATACTACCGAATCATTGCCAACTATAAACGAAAATAAAATAGAAGCAGAAGGTCCCATCATGCATGCTGAACTGCGTGAAGATGTGGTGACAGGTCAAGATGAAGTAGACGATCTGCTATCAAGTCTGGGTTTCTAATTAGGAGTCAATTTAATGTCTTTTGATGTTGATGAAGAGATACTCCAGGACTTTTTAATTGAAGCTGGCGAGATTTTAGAGCTTCTACAGGAGCAGCTAGTTGCTCTTGAAAATAATCCTGATGACAGTGATTTACTCAATGCTATTTTCCGTGGATTCCATACTGTTAAAGGTGGGGCTGGTTTTTTAAGTCTAAAACCGATGGTTGACGTGTGTCATGAAGCTGAAAACACGTTCGATTTATTACGCACCGGTAAACGTGGCGTAAATGCAGAATTAATGGATATTATTTTGCAAGCGGTCGACGCGATTAATTCCATGTTTGCTCAAACTCAACAGGGAGAATCACAAGACCCTGCTGATTCTGCATTACTTGCTAAACTCAAATTATTAAGTTCAGGAGCGCCATTACCTTCAGAAATGTCGGCAGATGAGCCAGAACCAATTGAAAATATTGTTGAATTCAGTGATCCTGAATATGTCGAAGATATTAGCATTCCCTCAGCGGAAGTATCTGACACTGGCAGTATTGATGACATTGATGAGTCAGAATTTGAGGCGTTGCTTGATGCCTTACATGGTCCGGGTAAAAGTCCTGTTGCAGCTAAACCTTCTGAAGTAAAAAAAGACAATATTGATTCAAAGCCTGCCGCAAGTAGTAGCGATGAAATCACTGATGATGAGTTTGAAGCATTATTAGATGAGTTACATGGCTCAGGTTCATTTGAAGCTAAAACCAAACCTGCAGCTCCAACTAAGCCTGCTGCAACGCCTATTGTTGAACCCCTTGTTGATTCTGATGAAATAACTGACGATGAATTTGAGCGTCTTTTAGATGAATTACACGGAAAAGGTACTGCGCCAGTTGCTAAATCGCAAACGCCTCCTCCAGCTCAACCTACTAAAGCCGTTGCCCCTCCGCAAGCAGCAAAAGTTAGCCCAGCTCCTGTTGTTAAACCAGTAGCGACATCAGTCCCTGTAGTTGCTCCAAAGGTTGAACCTGTAAAAGACAAAACACCTGCTAAAGCGGCGTCTGTCCCACAAGGTGAAACAACGGTTCGTGTTGATACTGCTCGTTTAGATCAAATCATGAATATGGTTGGTGAGTTAGTGTTAGTGCGTAACCGATTGGTTAGTTTAGGCATTAATCGTGAAGACGAGGAGATGTCCAAAGCGCTAGCAAACCTGGATTTGGTTACGGCTGATTTACAAGGTGCGGTGATGAAAACCCGCATGCAACCGATTAAGAAAGTTTTTGGTCGCTTCCCGCGTGTTGTTCGTGATTTAGCACGTACCTTAAATAAAGAAATTGATTTAATCATGATTGGTGAAGAAACCGATCTTGACAAAAACTTAGTCGAAGCGTTAGCCGATCCTTTAGTCCATTTGGTTCGAAACTCAGTCGATCACGGTATCGAAATGCCGATAACTCGTGAAGCTAGCGGTAAATCTCGAACCGGTACCATTACCTTATCGGCTAGCCAAGAAGGTGACCACATCCTGCTTAAAATTGAGGATGATGGCGCGGGAATGGACCCTGAGAAGCTAAAACAAATTGCGATAAGTCGTGGTGTGCTTGATGAAGATACCGCCTCGAGAATGACCGATAACGAAGCTTACAATTTGATTTTTGCCCCAGGGTTTTCAACCAAAGTTGAAATTTCAGATATTTCAGGCCGTGGAGTGGGCATGGATGTGGTGAAAACCCGCATCAACCAACTTAACGGTACTGTTTATATTGACTCAATGAAAGGTAAGGGTACTGTTCTCGAAATTAAAGTGCCATTAACCTTGGCTATTATGCCGACATTGATGGTTGATGTGTCTAATCAAGTTTTTGCACTACCATTATCAAGTGTGAATGAAATCTTTAATTTAGATTTAACAAAAACCAATATAGTCGATGGTCAATTGACGGTGATTTTCCGTAATAAGGCCGTGCCATTATTTTACCTAGAACATTGGCTGCACAGTAAAAAATCAACATTTAAACATGGTGATAAGAAGCATGGTCATGTGGTTATTGTTCAGCTTGGCACTATGCAAATTGGTTTTGTTGTAGATGCATTGATTGGACAAGAAGAAGTGGTAATTAAACCGCTTGGCAGTATGTTACAAGGTACTCCAGGTATGGCGGGTGCGACAATTACATCCGATGGTGGTATTGCACTGATTTTAGATGTGCCAGGACTGCTAAAACATTACGCTAAAAGCAAAAAAATAAAATAAGAATAAAAGTTCCATTATTTAAGGAATTAAATGGCCATAAAAGTACTAGTTGTAGATGATTCTAGCTTTTTTCGACGTCGAGTCAGTGAGATTGTCAATCAAGATCCTGATCTCGAAGTCGTTGCCGTTGCTGTTAATGGCAAAGAAGCTGTTGATATGGCTGCAAAGTTAAAGCCTCAAGTCATTACGATGGATATTGAAATGCCTGTGATGGACGGTATAACTGCTGTCCGTGAAATTATGGCTAATAATCCTACTCCCATTTTAATGTTTTCATCGTTAACTCATGATGGTGCTAAAGCGACACTTGATGCGTTAGAAGCAGGTGCATTAGATTTTTTGCCAAAACGTTTTGAAGATATAGCAACCAATAAAGACGATGCGATTCTTTTGTTACAGCAACGAATTAAAGCATTAGGTCGACGTAGGATATATCGGCCAAGTTCGTTAACACCTACTTCATTACCAGAATCTCGTCGTTCAACGATTGCGGCTCCAGATATCAACACGCCTCGTCGTCCGCTAAGCAGTCGTTTAGCTTCCACAACAACGCCTGTAGCGACTCGTTCCAGTTTATCCACAACCTTAGCAGATCGTCAGAGCGCTAATCCGACAACGTCTACAATATCGTCTATTCGGGCCAGTGGTAAGCACTATAAATTGTTACTCATCGGGACTTCAACCGGTGGGCCAGTAGCATTACAGAAAGTATTAACTGCATTTCCTGCAAATTATCCTCATCCCATAGTGTTGATACAGCATATGCCTGCGGCGTTTACTCCAGCCTTTGCAGCTCGTTTAAATACCTTGTGTAAAATTGAGGTAAAAGAAGCCGAAAATGGTGATGCCATGCGCCCTGGTTGTGCCTATTTGGCGCCCGGAGGCATGCAGCTCATGATTGAGCGAAGCGGTATTTCTGGAAGACTTAAAGTCATTTCCGGAACCCAAGAAATGAACTATAAGCCGTGTGTTGATATTACTTTTGCATCAGCATCCAAAGCTTTTGGCGGTGATGTTTTAGCGGTTGTATTAACGGGAATGGGCGCAGACGGTAGAGAAGGTGCCAGAATGTTAAAGTCTGTCGGTGCCACTATTTGGGCGCAGGATGAAGCAAGCTGCGTGGTATATGGTATGCCTCAAGCTGTAGCATCAACCGGTATCGCAACTCACTCTATTTCATTAGATAATATGGCTGAAGCTATTTTAAAAGAGTCTAGTCGTGGCTAAGCCAGAATACTCATTGCAGACCAAGCAAAAACTGGGATTTTTTTTGTCCTTTATTGCCATAGTAGTATTAGCGGGTTTGTATATTGACGCTGATCAAAAAGTGACTTTATTAGAGCAGGATGTAGCACGATTAACGGCGTCTCAAGTGTTATTGATGGTACCCGATGATCAGGCCGCTAATATTGCTAATTGGTTAACTCAACATCCTGAACAAACTCAAGCAATCATAGCGTCAGCAGGAAAAAAACAAGCACAAAGTGTGCTGTTTGGTCCGGGTTCTTTAGATGATGCACCGCTTACTGATATTGATAAGGTAGAGCACGATACTGATGTTTCTGCTGAACAAAATGATCAAGAAGTCATAGTGTCAGAAGATGCTCAGGGGGTTAAAGTGATCCGTTTACCTAATGGTGGCATCCGTGTAACAACCCGCGATGATAAACAACACAAGCAGTAGTCAATTTACCATAACAATATCATTATAATGAGTTGAGAGGCTTCTTTGAAAGTATGGACGGTAGCTAACCAAAAAGGTGGGGTAGGTAAAACCACCACAGTAGCCAGTTTAGCCGGAGCATTGGTTAAACGTGGACAACGAGTGTTGATAATCGATACCGATCCTCATGCTTCATTGGGCTATTACTTAGGTATTGATTCAGACGAAGTGCCTTGCTCGCTTTATGATGTTTTTTTGAATCATCAAACACTGACCCAAGATTTTATTTTACAAAATGTGCTTCCAACTCAAATTGAAGGGCTTGATATCATTCCGGCTAATATGGCGTTAGCGACACTTGATAGGTCACTAGGTCATCAAGAAGGAATGGGGTTGGTGTTACGTAACTTATTGTCATTGCTTGAAGATAAATATGATGTTGCTATTATCGATTGTCCGCCAGTATTAGGGGTGTTAATGGTTAATGCATTAGCAGCAAGTCATCACATTATTATTCCTGTTCAGACTGAGTTTTTGGCGATAAAAGGACTCGAACGTATGGTGAAAACCATGGAAATAATGGGGCGTTCTAAGAAAACCCGTTATAGCTATACCGTATTACCTACAATGTATGACAAGCGCACTAAAGCGTCCCCAATAGCGTTACAATTTTTGCAGGATAAATATGCTTCAACACTGTGGCCCAATGATGTAATACCTGTAGATACAAAATTTAGAGATGCAAGTTTGGCTCATTTACCCGCATCACATTATTCAGCCAGTAGCCGGGGTGTAAAAGCATATAATCGTTTGCTGGATTTTTTATTTTCTCAGGAGTTTACTCATGTCAAAATCGGTTGATGAAACTGTTTTTGATTATTTCAGTCTTTTATTACAGGAATCGCCTAAACCGATTACTGAGCAAAGCCTTGAGGTAAAACCAAGTCTTTCTGTTAATTCCGTTAATGACATCACCGATAAAGTGTCCATTATTAACGACGACAAACCGACTCGTATGTCGGCTGAAATGACGTTATCGGCACATTATTCACAACTAACATCATCTAAAGCCTCTCCTGTCATTGCTAGGCAATATGCAGAGCCAACTACCAGTGTCGATAAACAGGCACTTGAAAAATTATTATCTGCTGTGTCTAAACCCAGAGTAGAAACCGATTTAACGCAACAGATTAAAGCCAGTGCAGAACGAGTTCGTCAGGCTATCACTCATATTGAGCCTGAAGTTGGCATTAGTCGTGCAAAAATACAACAAACAGAATTAACGAATAAAGAAATCAAGCCGTTAGTCGATATAAACAATAACGAAAGTTCACATGCTGATATAAAAGACGCTATTATTAAGCATGAACAGTTGGTAGAGAATTCGCCGACGCAAGAGCACAATGCGCCACAGACTCAGATTGGACACCAACCGCCCAGTATTACTCATGATTTGCAAGAGTTACTTGAAGATGAATTTCAGGTGTTATTCTTCAATGTAGCAGGGTTAACACTCGCTGTGCCATTAGTGAGTTTGGGTGGGATTATAAAAATAGAGAAGATAAGCCATCTTATCGGTAGGCCATCTTGGTTTAAAGGGGTGCAAACCCACCGAGATACTAAAATAAATGTGGTTGATACGTGCGCGTGGGTGATGCCTGAAAAATATACTCCAGAATTAGCACAGACAGTAAATTATCAATATCTTGTTATGCTTGAAGATAGTCAGTGGGGATTAACGTGCGAATCGTTAGTTAACGCCGTTAAAATAGATAAATCACACGTCAATTGGCGTGAGAAACCGGGTAAGCGTCCTTGGCTTGCTGGGGTAGTAAAACAACAAATGTGTGGCATTTTACATGTTCAAGCATTAATCAAAATGCTTGATGCAGGTTTAGGTTGTCAGGATTCGATTGACCGAGGTTAACTATGAGCAATTCTAGAAGTGTAGCAGCGGCTACTGCAGCTAAAGACGATTTAGTATTACAATGGGTTATATTTAAGCTAGATAATGAAACCTACGGTATTAACGTAATGCAAGTTCAAGAAATATTACGTTACACCGAAATTGCTCCTGTACCAGGTGCACCAGATTATGTTTTAGGTATTATTAACTTACGCGGAAACGTGGTAACGGTTATCGATACTCGTTCACGTTTTGGTTTGCCATCAGCCGAACTGGATGATTCTACTCGAGTGGTTATTATTGAAGCTGAAAAACAAGTGATCGGGATTTTAGTTGATAGTGTAGCTGAAGTGGTTTATTTACGTCGCTCAGAAATTGATAACGCGCCGAATGTGGGCACTGAAGAAAGCGCTAAATATATTCAAGGCGTGAGCAACCGCGATAACGAATTATTGATTCTAGTCGACTTGGATAAATTATTATCTGATGATGAGTGGGTAGAGTTAACACAAATTTAATCGTAATCTGATGAAAAAAGCCAACCGAATTACTGTTGGCTTTTTGTTTTGGCTTTAATTTTGTTTTTTTGGTTGAAGCAACAAAGGTATGTTAATGGGTGATGAATTTCTAATTGCAGCTTTAGTGTACGTTATTGCATGTCTTGGTTTGGTACTTTACTTACAAAAACAGTCGAGTAAATTAAAAACTAAAGTTAATGCCCTAACAGTGCTAGTAAAAGAAAGCGACCGTCAGCGGGAAGCTGTTAAACGTGAACTACACGAATTGCGCAGTGGTACTATTGGTGTAGGAAGGCGAGTTGTCGAATTAGAGAAAAAACTCTCCAAGCAATTTGACATGTTGGAAGAAGCTAGCCAGCAAGACCCTCAAGCCAAATTATATTCTAGGGCAGTAAAAATGGTGGGTTTGGGGGCCGGTATTGAAGAGTTAATGCAAGAGTGTGAGTTACCTAAAGCAGAAGCTGAATTAATATTACGCCTACATCGAAAATAGCCCGTTACCCATAAGCTCGCAATAATAAAAGCCATCGATATGATGGCTTTTTAGTGGGGAATTTTAATTCTCTTTCGGCTAGGCGTACTATTTGCGGCGCATTTTTGCGACAAACATGCCATCACTATTGGCTTGCTGAGGCCAAATTGTCAGCATATTACACGGTTGCCCAGTAAAAGGATGGATGACCGGTTCAAGTTCAAACTCGGCTGTTTCTGATAAAAAGTCTTTTACAATTTGTTCATTTTCACTAGGTGATAAAGAGCACGTAGCATAAACCAATTTACCGCCTACTTTTACTGCCACTGCGCTGCGTCGTAAAATGGCTAGCTGTAGCATCGGTTTATCTGTTACTGCACTGGCATCATCAAGCCATCGCATATCTGGATTTCTACGCCAAGTACCTGTGCAGCTACAGGGTGCATCGACTAACACTCCGTCAAAGGTATTCGCATCTACGGGCAATACCTCGCCTTTCCAAGGTGCAACACTAATATTATCAAAACCTGCACGTTTGGCACGTTTGCGTAGCTCTTCCAACGGTTTAGTTCGAATATCAGATGCAATAATACTGCCCGTTAAGGCAGAGCTTTGCTGCAACATTAATGAATATAATTGCAGTGTTTTGCCGCCAGCACCACTACAAGCATCCCACCATTTTTCATGGTTACTTGGTTGACAAATTTGACCAATTACTTGCGAGGCTAAATCTTGGATTTCAAGATAACCTTGTTTATAAACATTTATTTCATTTAGATTAATGCTTTTATGACCTAAATTTATGGCATCAGAAAAGTAACTATTCGCTTTTGCTTCAACGCCCGCTTGTCGAAGAGATTCGATCACTTTTTCTGTTGATAATGTTTGTGCACGAGCCCAGATCGGAGGTCGACTGCTCATTGCATTAACAACAGCATATTGATTAACATCATCAATAGGGCAAAGTTGCCAAAACCATTGTGGTAACAACTGGGTTAGTTGACAGGTATCAATGCCACTTACATTAATAAAGGCGGTTAATTTGTCATTTAATGAAGGGGTATTTATCAGTTCAACCTGGTCCGGGCGGGTTTGAGGCCAACTTGCGAAGTCATTCCAGGCAGTAGTAACGTCATTCCATTCATGTTGTTCCAACATCGCGCATGTGCTTAGCTGTTGAAACCATGTAGTGTGTTTTTGGCTTGAATTTAATTGCTTTAACCAGCCCCACCAGCGAAATAGACCAAACAAACTTTCGCGGATCACTCGCCTATCTTTTGACCCATGTTTTTTATGTTCACGAAAATATTGGCCAATGATTCGATCGGCAGGCATGTTGGTACTCATAACCTGATTAAACAGTGTCTCAATAGTGGTTGAATAACTTAGGGCTCGCTTTTGTGCTGGTGTCGTCGCAGCTATTTCTTGCGCATGTGTCTCGTCTGATGTGGTTGCGTTAGACATGGCGGGAATATTATGACTCATGAATTGACCTGATATTGCCGCACAGCACATAACCGATGCTGTACAGGGGACTATTTCTTGCTAGTTTAACACGGCTTATCTAAATGATGAGCTAAAACTATGTTGGCCAAAATGACATCATACCTTAGCGACAATCTTGTAATAATAAATAATTCTCAAAGGTTATCACCCGCGTTCTGTGTTAAATAACCTGAGCTCGGGATAATAAACGCCTTTCAAGCAGCCCTTTGTCCTGCTAACTGTGTTGAATCGACTTACTATAGGCTAGCTATTGACGCGTCAATTCGCCTTGTTAGCATAACAAATGACAAGCTTGAAAGTGAGCTTGGTTAACATGCTGATTTTAAATAGCTAAGTTAATTCCTTATCCCGAGTTCAGGTTCAATACGCTTATTCACGTCGTCGAAACGACGCTTCTATGATGATGTTATGATTCACTCTCACTAAAAGTCTAAATCTAATGCAAAACATAGATAGGCCATTAGCGCGCGGGTATGTTGATATTCTTGTGCACAAAATTCAACAAAATCAGCCTGACATACTTGTTCTGAACTAATTGGTTTGATGGCAATAAAGTCTTTTCGCCTGAGCTCGGCAATCATTGGGTGATGTTTATCAAATCCTCGTGGAGGTCTAATTAAACTATCTCCCGTTAATTCAAATCCTGCTTGTGATAGTTGAGTTAATGCTTTTTGATAAGCATTAGGGTTTTCATCAATACAATGACGAATGGCATTGAGATCTTTTGATTCTGGGTGCCAAATACCCGCGGCAATGAAGCATTCATCATTAGCGATGTGAACATAAAACCCCGGAGCATGGACATCTTTGGCTTGAAAGTGTTTAAACTGAATGCCGACATTGGTTTTATAAGGCGTTTTATCTTTGCTAAAGCGACTGTCGCGTTGTGGGCGCATTAGACTGCCGCCAACTTTTTTAGCCACGGCGATGAATCGTGGCGACAAACCTAAAATAGGCCCTTGCATGGCTTCTATAAACTGTAAAGCTGGCGTTCTCACTTGATCTTCGTATTGCTGTTGGTTGGCTTTAAACCATTCTCTATCGTTGTTAACTGCTAGACTGTTTAAAAAATCGAAACTATGCTGACTGAACATGACGGTACCTTTTTTTTACAATAGCGATGCAGATATTAATGTTATAATTTGGCTATCATGTTAAACAATGTCTACTCTGAGTGAAATAGCTAGGGTTGATTTAAGCCATTAATATTGTGCACGTTATTTGAACATTTAAATGTTAACTCTGTATTTTTTGTATTAAAAAACAAGGTAAACGTTAGTTTTTGGCGCTTTAGGTATGGTCGTGTTGTTGTTGTAACTTACTGACATAGAAATTTTTTTTAGATATGTTGTTAATGTTAGTTTGATATAAATAAAGTGTTGGTGTTAAAATTGTTTTGAAGGCTATATTTTTGACAAAAACTTTGTCGGTTAACGTTTGGTTAACAAAGCGTATACGTTGAGCAGTGCAATCAAAAACTTAATTGTGGCGTCTGCTCAAATATTGAATTTATAGAAAGATAACACTTTGGAATGAATAATTCCTCTACAAGAAAGGATTGACCATGACTGAACATTCCCTCGGTATTGTGGGTTGGCGTGAATGGGGCACTTTTCCTGATATTGGCAACGAAAGAGTCAAAATCAAAGTGGATACTGGCGCAAAAACATCTTGTTTACATGCGTTCAAAATAAAACCGTTTCAAAAAGAAAACCAAAAATGGGTTCGAGTCTGGCTTCATCCTGACCAAGGTTCAGATCGTGAAGTCGTCTGTGAATTTCATGTATTTGATCGCCGAGATGTTAGTGACTCTGGTGGTCATGTAACGAAACGCTACGTGATAAAAACGCCGATCTTAATCGGTGATCAACTTTTTGACATCGAACTGACGTTAACCAATAGAGATCACATGAAATTTAGAATGTTATTGGGACGCCGCGCATTAGAAGGGCGTTTTTTGGTTAATTCAGCAGAATCATTTCTAGCAGGAGAATAACAAATGCATATTGCAATAATGTCGAGAAATAAGAATTTATACTCGACAAGTCGGTTAAAAGAAGCTGCTGAAGCTCGTGGTCATATTGTCAATATTGTTGACCCATTAAAGTGTTATATGAACATCAACATGAATGCGCCTAGCATCCATGTTCGCGGTGAAGAACTGCCAAAATTTGATGCGGTTATTCCGCGTATTGGCGCATCTGTCACCTTTTATGGCACCGCGGTATTGCGCCAGTTTGAGATGATGGGAACACATCCATTAAATGAGTCGGTCGCGATTACTCGCTCACGTGACAAGTTACGTTCATTGCAACTATTATCACGTAAAAATATTGGTTTACCAGTAACAGGTTTTGCCAATAAACCGGCAGACATCCCCGATTTATTAGACATGGTCGGTGGCGCCCCTTGTGTGATTAAGCTACTTGAAGGAACCCAAGGTATTGGTGTTGTCTTAGCTGAAACTCGCAAAGCGGCTGAATCTGTTATTGAAGCCTTTATGGGCCTAAAAGCTAATATCATGGTGCAAGAATATATCGCAGAAGCCGGTGGTGCAGATATTCGTTGTTTTGTTATTGGTGATAAAGTGATTGCCGCGATGAAACGCCAAGCATTACCTGGCGAGTTCCGTTCTAATTTACACCGTGGTGGTTCTGCTAGCATTGTTAAATTAACGCCTGAAGAGCGCTCAACCGCGTTACGTGCCGCTAAAACAATGGGTTTAAATGTTGCTGGCGTAGATATTTTACGTTCTAAACACGGTCCATTAGTGATGGAAGTTAACTCATCTCCTGGTCTTGAAGGTATCGAAAAAGCTACCGGCATTGATGTTGCTGAAAAAATCATTCAGTTTATTGAGAAAAACGTTAAATCCACAAGTTCAAAAACGAAAGGTGTTGGTTAATGGTAAAAAAGCATGAACCGTTTGTTATCGGTGATGTTAGCGTAGCGGCAGGCACTCAACAAAGTGTCAAATTGCCCGCAGCAAAACTGTATAACGATACACCGATGGATTTGCACGTTGAAGTGTTTCACGGCACTAAAGCGGGACCTGTTTTATTGGTTTGTGCAGCAATCCATGGTGATGAGTTAAATGGCATTGAAATATGTCGACGTTTGCTCGGTCGTGTTAATGCTAAAACCTTAACGGGAACCCTATTAATTGTTCCCATCGTTAACGTGTTTGGTTTTATTCAACAATCTCGTTATTTACCGGATCGTCGCGATTTAAATCGCTGTTTTCCGGGCTCTGCTAAAGGTGCGCTAGCGAGTCGTTTAGCCCATTTATTCAGCAGTATTTTAGTGAAACGTGCAACCCACATTGTCGATTTGCATACTGGTGCTATCCATCGCGATAATTTACCGCAGATCCGTTGTGACACCGACGATGAAGTGATGCTCGACATGGCAAATGCCTTTGGTGCTCCGGTGATAATGTCATCAAAAGCACGTGAGGGTTCAATGCGTGGTTATGCCAACAGCCTGAATATTCCTTGTATTTTATATGAAGCAGGTGAAGCACTGCGCTTTAGTGATATGTCGATTAAATCTGGCGTTAATGGTGTTATCAATGTGATGCGCTGTTTAAGTATGACTAAAGGCAAAATTAAAACTAAAAGTACCAGCGTCAATGCCAGCCGCAGTTATTGGGTCCGTAGTGAGTCTGATGGATTAGTAAATATTAAGCTTAAATTGGGTGAGCGCGTCTCTAAAGGGCAGGTGTTAGCCAATATCGTTAACCCTTTGGGTGGTGAACCATTGCCATTGCTAGCGCCGACAGACGGAATTATTATTGGCAACAGTAATATTCCCGTGACCAATGAAGGCGAAGCCTTGTTTCATATTGCGCAATTTAGCGGTGACGAGATAGAAATCATCAACGATAACCTTGACGATTTTATGCAAGAATACGCTTAATACATTTGTACATTGATGTTTGTTTTGTGTAAATGGCCCTGTTGCTGCTCAAATTGAATATTGTTAGCTGATTGAGAGCACAACTTGGATCATTTGAGCGTCAAATTAATATGTGGGGCAATACATTGCCTCACATATTAAGCCTTCACCACTATATCCCCTTAAGAAATAACTCACTTTTGCAGTTAACCTGTTAAGTTCTGCCCTGGGTAGTCGCTTGGGTAAATCGATAGAAACGTCTTAGCAGAATTTATCTATATCACTGTGCGAGTGGTAAGTATTAGGGTAAAATTAATTATTTAATTGACAATTTTCAAATACATATCAAACTATAATGACTTATAATAAATAGGGATATGGCACACTCACAATAGTGATGACATTTCTCCACCCCCTTATTAAATGGAAGTTCTGTCTATGCACCTTTGGTGTAACAGATAGCATTAATGAGTGTTCTTATTCACTATACCGAGACAAGGATGTCAGTGCCTATGCGCAATAATCAACCCATTACCCTTAATCAATACCACTTCGATGATGATGTTCGTTTAATTTCAGGAACCGATCTGCGCGGTCATATTATCTACTGCAATGATGCTTTTGTTGACGTCAGCGGCTTCGACAAAAATGAATTGATTGGTAAGCCACATAATCTTGTGCGTCATCCTGATATGCCAGGTGAAGTATTTAAGGATATGTGGGCATGTATCTCTAGTGGTAAAGTGTGGATGGGGCTGGTTAAGAATCGCCGTAAAAATGGTGATTATTATTGGGTTAGTGCATTTGTTACGCCAGTATTTGATAATAATAAAGTCGCCGGTTACGAGTCCGTTAGGGTGACTGCATTATCAAGCGAAATTGCCCGTGCTGAAGCGGCTTATGCCAGAATAAAAGCTAAAAAGTCACCAAGACCACTTCATGCAAAAATAAAACATCAAGTCATTAAATTATTACCGGCTTGGTTACCCATGTTTATTTTGTCCCTTGTATTAACTGAATTTTGGGGTGTTCTCCCTGGTGCAATAGGGTTATTCACGCTTGTAGTATCAACGGCATGGTTGGGCTATAAACAGCAACAAGATTGGTATGAAGTGGTCCAACTAAATCCTAATTCGTTTACAGATCTCATTGTTGCAGAAACCTATTTTGCTGACTTTGGCGCCAAAGCGCAGGCAAAATTAGCGTTGGGTTGCGAAGTTGCCCGTTGTCGTACTGCGATGACGCGGATTGAAGATGCTGCAAAATCATTAGATGGCATTGTCGAACACACCCAAATAGAGGCTGAGTCAACGGCTAAAGCGGTGAGCTTACAAAGTGGAGCAACACAACAAATTGCCTCGGCAATTACCCAAATGTCCACTGCTATCCAAGAAGTGTCCGCGAACGTTGAACGTAATGCTTATAGCGCAAAAGAAGCGTTAGACAATGTTAATGCAGGGGCTCAACTGGCTAATGAAGCTAAGCAATCTATTGATGAGTTAAATCTCTCTGTCGCGGATATCGCCAAAACAGTACGCGAGTTATCTGAATCTACAAGTGAGATAGGACAAGCCGCCAGCCTGATTTCGAGTATTGCCGACCAAACCAATTTGTTGGCCTTAAATGCCGCGATTGAAGCAGCAAGGGCGGGAGAACAAGGTCGTGGCTTTAGCGTTGTTGCAGATGAAGTGCGCTCCCTAGCACTGAAAACCCGCGAATCCACCGACAGAATTCACAGCATTGTGAGCGTATTAACGAAGCGAGCCAGTAATGCCGTTCAAGTGTCGGTTAGTGGTGAACAAGCGGCCAGTAAAGGTGTTGAAATTGTTGATAAAACACGTAATGCATTAGCGTCGATTAACCAATCCGTTGAACAAATCACCCAACTTACTTTAGATATGTCCGCGGCGGTAGAGCAGCAGAGTGCTGTTGCTGAGCATATTAATCAGCAAATTATTGATATTGCTGATTCTGCAGAAATTACTAAAGCTTCATCAGAAAAATCGCTACATAACAGTAGTGAATTGGGCCAGTCAGTGTTAATGGTTCGATCTATTATCAGGCGCTTTGCTGTAGGGACCTTAGGTAAGAAATAGACGATATACCACAGCATCTTTTTCAGCGTCAAAATAGGCCAGAAATCATTGCGATTACTGGCCTATTTTATTGTGTCTCTTATTAAAGATTTTATTACGCTACTGATTAGAGTTTAAAGCGTTCAACAGAGGTGGTAAGTGAGTGAGCTAATTGATTTAATTGCTGGCTTTGCTGTGTCATTGAAGCTGACTCATGGGCATTTTGTTCTGCTGAATCGGCTGTTTGAGTCATCGTTTGCTCTATTTGTTGGCTATGGCTTACTTGTTCATTGGCTGCATGAGTAATGCTTTGGCTCATGCCATTAATGGTGCTAAGCGCCGCCTCTATTTGTTCGATTGCATCATGCAACGACTGGCTTTGTTCTACACATTCACTGGCTTGTCTTTGCCCTTGTGAGATGGCTGTCACGGCATAGGTTGTTTCTTGTTGTAAGGCACTAATCATGGTTTGAATTTCGGCGGTTGCTAATTGCGTTCTAGAGGCTAATGAACGCACCTCATCAGCAACAACGGCAAATCCACGCCCATGCTCACCGGCCCTAGCGGCTTCAATAGCAGCATTTAAGGCCAACAAATTAGTTTGATCGGCAATCGCACTGATGGTGGTTAAAATCCCACCAATATTATCACTGTGTTGACTGAGCTTTGCCATGGTCTCGACTGAGTCGCGCAAGCTGGTTGATAAGGCTTCAATACGGAAACGGTTATCATTAGCAATGGTTTTTATTTGTACTCCTTGCGAAGAGGCTAATTTAACATGTTGTTCAGATTCTGAAGCTTGCTCATTGACTTGATTTGAACTGTGATGTATTTGCTCTGCAAGCTGCTTAGCTTGATTAATATTGTTAATTTGTCCGGCGGCCGAATGAGATATTGTCTCGCTTTGCGCTTGCGAGCGAAGAGCGGATTCATCTAGCAAGTGTGCATCACGACTAATGGCTTGCAATAAATTAGTTAGATCGTCAGACAGTTTATTGATGTTATCCATCAGCTCGCCAAACTCATCATTATTTCGTTTGGTTAATCTCCGAGATAAATCACCGCTGGCAATGCGCGATAATGCACTGTTAATGGCTTGTAGAGGGCCTAACATGGCTTTTGAGGTAAAGTAATAGATAAACATCGCCATTAACACAAACACCACTGCCATTGTAATAGCAAAAGTTTGTGCGGTACTTACTTCATCAATCGCAACCATTTGTAATTGATGGAATCTTTCATTGGCAAGTTTGACCAATTGATCTAACTGAGTGTTGGTGGCATCAAAAAAGGTGTTAGCTTGCTGGTTACTATTTTCGGCTAAGCGCTGCTGATTGACGACATTTGCTTGTGCGAGGTATAAGGTCCCAGGGGTGTCGGTGAACTGTTTAATGGCTTGCAAGTTAGTGCCAAAGTCGACAAAAAGCGTAGTTGCACCCAATGGCTCTGCTTGTTGGGTTAAGTAGTTGCCATTAACCGTAATATTACCTAATAACATGGCCACATCTTGTTTATGAATATTAACGGCATCAACAGAGGTTAATCGGCCAAGTTCTGTCATGGTATTGCCCAGAGTAAACAGCATGTCGTCGATGCGTACTCCGCCGCCAATGACTTCGTTTAATAACTGCTGCTCGCCCGACGGGGCTTCTATCAGTTCTAAATCAATCATATTGTTACTGGCATTAATTCGAACATTATCAAATTGTTGTTTTAACGCGCTGAAGCTGTCGCGGTTTTGTCCTATTTCAAGTTTAGCGCTGAACATGATGTGCGATTGCTGTTCGTACTGCTGGTATGATTTTTGAGCTTGCGTTAATGACTGAAGCATTGTGGGTTGATCAGCAACTTTTGCAGATAATGTCTTTAATACCTCTCTGAACTCTAGTTGCAATTGCTTGAACTGCTTATAACTGAGGTCAATATTGTCATTATCGATTTGTGAATAAGCTAAACTGCCGGTTTTAGCCATTTTTAATAAGGTAATTTGTAAGGCATTTGACTGGTTTTGTACCGGTACTGCTAACGTTTCGATATTAATATTGGCTGTTTGAATTTTACTCAAGGAATGATAAAAAAAACTACTTCCAGCAAGCAGTAATAAGCCAATTGAGGCAAATCCTAATGCTATTTTTTGTTTGATTGTCAATTCGAATATTGTCATTTAGTCTCTCATATTGTTATTTTTTTGACGTCATTCTTACTGTATTAATACTTAATCAAGCATGATTTTTGTCTAATAGTGACAAACTCTAGAGTAGTTGGTTGTTAAAATAATGTAAATGGCATTGTGTGAAAATAGAAATATACCTTTGTTTTTATAGTTATATTTTACTTTTTCAATCCAAATAGGTATTGAGCATGTGTGCCAATTGATTATGATTAATGAGCAATATCATTGAACCATTCACAATCTAATAGGCAAACGATAATGCTTTGGGTATGATTTAAAAAGAGTCGTTGTTCTATTTTGAAATAATTCGCTTTATTGTTAGAAGGATTACTCTTATCACTATTTCAATTATTCGAGGTTAATGTGAGTTTACAATCCGTTTCGCTAACGCAATCAAATGGCCAAGTACGCCTCGTCTCGCCATCAAAAATCATTTGTATTGGGCGTAATTATGCTGAGCATATTGACGAGCTCGGTAACGAAATTCCTGATGATATGGTAGTGTTCCTTAAACCAAACTCAGCCATTACCACTACTTTGTGTAGTCACTTAGGTGAGCCTTTACATTATGAAGCCGAATTATGCTTTATGGTAAATAATGGTCAGTTTAGTGCAGTTGGTGTTGGGCTTGATATGACTAAGCGTGAGCTGCAAACCAATTTAAAAACTAAAGGCTTACCGTGGGAGCGTTCTAAAGCTTTTGATGGTTCGGCGTTATTCAGCGAATTTATTGCTATAACGCCAGACATCAAAGATTGGTGCTTTCAATTAACCATTGATAATGCCGTGACGCAATTAGGTCATCAGCAATTAATGATGTACCAGCCACACGCTATTTATAACGCCGTCAGTGAGTTTATGAGCTTAAATGATGGTGACATTGTGATGACAGGGACACCCAAAGGCGTAGGCGTGGTGACGGAAAATACTACCTTTGAGTTGAGCTTATGGGCAAATGTACCATTTACTGTATTTGAGGCTGCGCTGTCGGGGGAAAAACCGATTGAACAGCTTTGTGGTAACCCAAAGATCGTTAAGCAATGGCTGGCTAAATAACGTTAGGCCGTGCAATAAAGAATACTCGAAAAAAATGACCCTCTTACTAAAGAGGGTCATTTTTTTATGAAGACATTAAATGGGTATTAATGCTATTGCATTAACGCTACGGCTTCCATGTCTAGCTCGATATCAGTGCAACCTTTAGCGCAATAAATCCCTGGGGCTTTAGCGTTTTTTGGTGCCTTTTTAGTATTAGGCGGTAATTGCAGTGTTAGTGGTTTATTACAGTCGCTGCAAGTTGCGCTGTTGCCTTTGAGCATGCGTTTTATCAGATTTTTTTGTTGATTAAAGGATGCCAATGTCGGTTCATTAATCGCTGAAAAATCGAGTTTCTGTGTATCGCTCATGTCGGTTCCTGTCTATCTCGTTGAGCTCGCAATAAAGCGAGATCAATCTATTCACTTGGTCGATCACTTTACTTGATCAACTGGGCGCCAGCGTTGTAATGCTACCGGAAGGCTAACACCTTGTGCTGTTAATAAATTAACTCGGGCCAAATAAGCTGCGCCATGCATTAAGTGTTTGGCTAAGTCTACTGCATGACGCTGGGTGTAGTCATCTAAATAACTGCCTTTAGCCCATGCGTTAAATGCGCCGAGTGCCGGACCAGCCCAGATTTGATAATCCATCTCGCGACCAAGCTCACCAGTGTTTGACCAACGGCTAGACAGACCTAAATACCAACGGAAAATCAGCGCCATTTTACGTTTAGGATTATCTTTAGCACGCTCGATTTGCTTTGGGTCGCGCTCATTAAAATGCGCTACCGTGCCAGCCCAAATATCATCCAGGCTTGAGCGGAATACTTGTTTTTCAAGTTTTTCACGCTCGTCGCTTGGAATGGCTTCAATCGAATCATAGCGGGTATAAATTTCGTATAACTTGTTGGCGCGCATTGGAAATAAGGTGCCACGTTTTACTACTTGCAGCTTAACGCCCATTTCGAACATATCGGCAGCAGGTGCCATCGTCACATCAGCCATTTCTGTGGTGGCCAGTAATTTACGAGTATGCTCGCTGGCTCCCGCTTCTACACAAGCCTGGTTGATTGAACCGGTAACAATGTAGGCTGCGCCCATATGAAAAGTCGCCAGTGCTGCGTCAGGCGTGCCAACACCACCACCGGCACCAACCCGAATAGGGGTTTTATACTTGTACTGTGCTTGTACTTCATCTTTTAATGCCAAAATAGTCGGCAGTAAAGTGACTAATGGTCGATTGTCTGTATGACCGCCAGAGTCTGCTTCAGCAGTAATATCATCAGCCATAGGCACTAATTGAGCCAGTTCCATTTGTTCTGCGCTAATAAGTCCTTCATCCACCAACTGTTGCAGTATTTTAACGGGCGCAGGTTGCATAAACTTAATCGCCACTTCAGTACGGCTGATTTTCGCAATTACTTTATTGTCTATTTGCACATCACCGTGTGCATCACGGCTTAAGCCTGCTGCGCGGTAATAGACAATTTGTGGGGTTAAGCCTAAAAAGGCAGATGCCTCAACAGTACGCACTTTGTGTTTTAAAAATAGCTCGACACTGCCACGTTCAAGTGCGGGTTCACTTGGGCTGTGGATTAAATTAAACGCATAAGGCCCGTTTGGCAGCGCGGCTTGAATGCGGTTAATCGCTTGCTCAACTCGAGATGGAATTAACCCTGCTGCGCCAAATGAACATAAAATACCCGCCTGACCTAACGCAATAACCAGTTCTTCAGAAGAAATACCATTGGCCATTGCGCCAGCATGATAGGCGAATTTTACTCCATGCACGCGGCGGAAATTACTGTCACCTAAGCTTTGGGTGCCAAGGGCAGGGGCAAATGCGCTGACTGGCAGAGCATTTGCTGCAGTAATAGCATCGGTTACGACTTGGGCTTGCTGAGCAACCCCTAAGCCTTGTTGTGTGTCGTTAACCACATAACACGCTTGTGATAAATCTTTAAGCTTCTTATCCATGCCTACAGGGTCAAAACTGACGTGTTGCTGGCTAACTTGCCATGGCCAAGGAGAAAGCTTTTCGTTATGCACTTGAGTTGTCATTATTATTCCTTTTTGGCCTAAGCTTCTTCAATACAGATGGCGATATCTTTGACTTCATAAATGCGCAGACCATCTTTACTGAGGTTTGCGTCGCCTATTATGATGCGTTTACCGTCTTCATCTTTTACTGCACTGATATGTACATCAAGTGACATTTGTTTGTTAAGTGGGTTAATTTGACCGCGATATTTCCATTTAATATCCGACAATATTTGGCCAAATTTTGGATTAGTGAAACCTTTACCTAGGTCTGTACTGATGGCGTAAGTTTGCATCAACTCGATCACGGCTTCAACACCTAATGAGCCGGGCATAACCGGATCTTGATGGAAGTGGAATTGGAAGAACCAATCACTTGGGTCAATAGTGCGTGACGCAGCAAGATAGCCTTTACCGTATTTGCCGCCTGCTTCAATAATTTCGGCTTGGTCGATAAAGTTAAGCTGGCCGCCCGCTAAACAATAATGCGGTTGGCTAGTTGGCGGATTAAACACCCGTGACTGTTTATCCAATAAATTAACGCTGATGTCTGCCGCGACGTTATTATCAATATGCCATGGCTGAGTAATTTTGCCATTATCTATGCCGAGCTGGTTTTTGAGCGCATCACCTTTAAAGTAACCAAATACCGCACTACCCGTGTAAAACGGCTCGTTATCGACACTTAACTCAAAGGTGAAGCTTTGAATAATGTTACTGCCAGCAATGACGGTTGATAATAGCTTTGAATCATTGACGATAGTTTTGCCGCGTAAATCGACATGACGTAATAATTTTCCGCCACCGTCTAAGTTACGGAAAAATAGCTCTTGCCCAGGAAAGCCTAAGGTGGTGCCCATGTAGCCAGAAATAAAGCCATTGGGTTGTAATGAAATTTCCATTAACACCGAATAAGGCATTACCGCTTGGTGGCTGTTTTTTGCAAAGTACCAAGCATCTGCTGGCACTTCGTATTCTGCTATACATGATGATGGCTTTTTCAATTCGCCGCGTTTACCGTTAATTTCAACCACGCGAGTGGTTAACTGTAAGTCGCCACAAGGTGTGCGCGGTGGGATAAGTCCGCGGTAAATACTAAAGTCAGGACCAAAGCATTTTTCGATATCGCCAGTAGCAAATTCAAACATATGGTATGGGGTAAATGGCACGGTATCAGGCACGCGATTAGCGTACTTTGAATCGGCACTGACTATGGGCGCTTCAACGTGTTTTAGTGGAATAACGCCCTTGTTACTCGGGGCGTTTAAATCTGGAACTTGCGCCATTAACGGGGCTTTGTTGGTAATCACTTTACTGCTAGCGTTTGAATCAACGGTAGGGCTAGTGTTGGCTGTGTTTAACGAGATAAGCGGATAACGAGCACATTCGGCATCTTCTTTAATCATCACACCCAAGTTTTGGAAATCGACCACGACTTTACCATTGAGTAAAATATCAATATTGGCTTTAGCGTAAGGGCGAGGATGAATACCGATTTCAGTCACTTCCATGCGATAAGTCAGCTCAGCCGTTTGTGGTAACACTTGGCCACGACAGCGAACTTTTTGCGAAGCATTTTCCAATGGTTGGAATCGACCATTTTCTACTAGAGTATGCATACCAATGTGGATCATAAAGAACTGTAATAGCTGGCCACAACCTTCTGCCATTAGCGAGCCTGCCATCACTTGGTCGCCTTGGAAATGACAAGGGAAATACCAATGGTCTGGCGCAATGTGTTTATGACCTTCGAGTAAGCCTAAGCCCCACGTACCACCTTGTGTTTGTAATTGACTCACTCGCTCAATCATTAAGAACTTTTCAGAGGCAAAACAAAGCGATTTTTGCACCCCAGTTTGTAGCTGATGCGCGACATGGTCGCCACCAAAACAGCTGCCAATATCACCGGTCAGTAAATGATGAATTTGACCATAATCAAATGCCGTTTGGCTGCAATGGAGTAATGGGGTAAAGGTTGGTTTATTCGGATTGTTGAGCACTTGTTGACGATGTTTTATTTCATCTTCAGTTTGAATAACGCCTTTACCATCGGCCAGTTCTTGGTCGGTAAAGAAGCCTGCACAACCGCCATCCATTTTTAGGATCATCTTGTCGCCTACGAAACATTCGTAAGAGAAAAAGAATAATAACGTGTCGCCATTGCTGGCAAAGTTATTGATTTTAATGTCGTAACGCAGAGTGTCGCCGCCACGGGGTAAATCTTCTAAGAAGGTTAAAGTACAATCTAATAAGCGATAAACCCGCTCGCCTTTGTTTTCAAAATCGATACCTAAATAACTGATCAACATTAAATCGCACTGGCCCGATTCTACCGCGACAGCCCAAGGGATTTGACCATCCACTAAATACGGGGCATCGACGGGGATGTCGTATTCTGTAGTCATTGAACACGGTTTGTATTGATTCATGGTGGCATCGAGTTTAGTGACGCGTGACACCAATAAATAATCTGTGGTCGGTAAGCGAACTCGGCGCGAGTAACTGTCGATAATGGCGTAATCTGAGCCAAATACTTTAGCGATATCGCCTTCGGCATATTCAACTAAATCAGCGTAATTCCAAATACACGGTTTATTCGCTGGAATAGGTGCAGTGTAAGCGGGCACACAAGCATGATTAGGTTGGATTAACCTGGCAGGGCTAATGGTTTCACTCTTAACCGCGGTTTGTACTGCAGCATGAACCGCATAAGTATTAGCAGCCGGAGACGCGACTTGAGTCGCAGTTGTCTGATGGCTAAAACCAGCCAATTGAGATCGTAATAAACTGTCGGCTACTTTCAAGCCTGCATCTCGGCTGGCCAAATAAGCTAAATGCGCTTGTTGTGCTAACCACTGATTTTGTTGAAATGCCGTTAAATGTGCAGGTGGAATAGCATGATTTGTCATACTGGCAACCCTTGGTTGCTTTGGAATTGTTTTATCGGGGATATTTTCTGACATAAGAGGCTCGGCGATATTCTCGCTATTATTGACGCTAAGAGGGCTATTATCACGAATAGTTGGTTGCTTACTTTCAATGGTGTTGACCACCGTTGGGGCGATATCAGCACATTGATTGATAATACTGTCGAGCGCATCAAGTGGGCTGTCGATAATGTGTTGGTAAATATCGCGACCACCTAAACTGACTTGTTTAATTAAGCTTAACTTACTGCCCGTAGCCAGTTGTTGAGTTAAATTATTGCCCAGTCTAGCGTGCAATGCGTGTTGTTGCGCCGCAGAAACAGACAGATTAACTTGTGAGTATTGATTGTCGCTGCTGGTGAATACACTGGCATTGATAGACGGTTTATCGATGTGACGAGTTTGCACTAAACCGTGCAGCAAACTGGCCATGCCAGAAGCAGCAAATGTATGACCGAGAATATCATGAGCTTTACTCAATAACGGCGCTGAGCTGACCGCGATTGCAGCATCAGTTAATTCTTGGGCAAACTGTTGGCCTTGAGTTGTTAATATACATTCAGGTGATTGGTTTAACTCAACAACATCTGCTGATAATTCGGCTGGTAATTGTGTTGGTAATTGTGACAATGGCGTAAAGTTAACGCTGTCGATACTGGCATAGCTGTCAAGCTGAGTGTGTGCTGCATTGGTTTGTTGCAGCACGAGTGCGCCAGCCCCTTCACCCACTAACCAATCTGTTGAACTTAATCCTTTGGCGTTAAGTTTTGCGGTATTGAACAACATATTTTCAATGCTGCCAGACAGGTCTACAGCGGCAATAATGATTGCATCTAATGGCTCTTGTAACGAGCCTAACGCAAACAAGTTTTGCGCCACATCGATACAGCGGTTAACTGATTGCTCGCCTGCAGAAATGGTAAATGCCGGGCCGTTGAAATCCCATAATGAGGCTATCCGTGACGCCATAATATTACCAATAAAGCTGGTGTACTGGTTAAGCTTAGCGGCGTCGAGCACACTGTCCATCGCAATGG
Source organism: Shewanella sp. Arc9-LZ (assembly GCF_010092445.1). Taxonomy (NCBI): domain Bacteria; kingdom Pseudomonadati; phylum Pseudomonadota; class Gammaproteobacteria; order Alteromonadales; family Shewanellaceae; genus Shewanella; species Shewanella sp. Arc9-LZ. Next base: position 1,551,509 of record NZ_CP048031.1, read on the forward strand.
TTTCAAGGCTGTCATATTCCGCTGTAGATAATTGAATACCTTGAGCGTTAAGGCTTTGAGCTATTTGGCTATGTAAGTTAACTCGACCGCGGAATTGATGAAGTTCGAGTTCGGTTTCCATGGCGACTAATACCGCGACTTTACTGCCTGGTGTTAGCTTGGCATCGGCGATAGCTTCATCGGCAACTTTGATCAACAGTAGTTGTTGCGATATTAAGCGATCATCTTCATTGGGTGGCACTTTAAACCGCAAGAAATCAAAATCGAATTGATCGATATACGCGCCTTGTGGTACTTCAGTGATGCCATATTGGGCTAATAGTTCAGGATGTTTGTCTAAGCCTTTCCAGCGCTGAGTGGGTAGCGGGCTAAAGATGGCTTGTTTGGCGATGATTTTTTTCGCCAGTGCATCAATACTGCTGCATTGACCAAAATGCGCAGCCATGCCGGTAATGTGCATCGGCGTTTCTGCATCAACTAACGCTGTGCTGCGAGTTTGGGCGTTATTGTTTTGAGTATTATTCAGAGGGCTGTGTGTCACTGTTTTAGCTTTAGCTTGGTACGACTCGAGTAATAAATGGGCGTTACAACCGCCAAAACCAAATACTGATACGCCAGCATGGCGGGCTTTATTGCCTACTTTATCGGGCCAAGGTAGCACAGCATTTGGCAAAGTCGCTTGGCCAAATAAGCCATTAGGTGAGGCGATAGGGGCACTGATATTAATACTCGGTGGCAACACGCCTTCACGCATCGCAAAAATCATTTTCATGATCCCAGGCATGCCTGCTGCGGTGAGTAAATGGCCTAAATTGGATTTTGCGGAACCAATTAATGGCGTGGCGCTACCTTGAAGTTTATCTTCAAAAAAACGTTCCATCGAGGTTAATTCAACTTTGTCGCCTAATGGTGTCCCCGTAGCATGACATTCAATCACTTCAATGCTGGCAGGGGTTATGCTTGGGTCGATTGCGGCGGCATCACGATAAGCGCGCTCGAATGCTTGCACTTGGCCTTTGCTGTTTGGGCTTAACACAAACTGGCCTTTACCATCGTTCGACAAGCCAATGCCACTGACCAAAGCGTAAATATGGTCGCCATCACGCTCGGCATCTTCAAGGCGTTTGAGCACTAATACCCCTGCACCTTCACCAGCGAACAAACCTTTACTGTTACTATCAAATGGGGCGGAAATACCGTGGTCTGGGTAAGCATGAAATATCGAAAAGCCCATATTGATAAAAAACGGATCTGCTCCCGACACCGCGCCAGCCAGCATCATGTCTGCTTTGCCGGTATGCAAGTAGTCGCAGGCCAATTTTAATGCGTAAACCGAACTGGCACAGGCGGCATCTAAACTTAGCTGCGTACCACCTAATCCCAAAGCATCTGCAACAATTTTAGAGGCGTTATGGGCAATGGCACCATTACGTAAGTTAACCGTTTTAGGCGCTACATTATTATTGTTATTGGCATTTTCTGCGGTATTGTTTTGCGATGCTTGATTAAACGATTGCAGATTAAAGTTTGGCTGCTGGAGTTTAATCTGTAAGGCTTTTTCGACCGCGCTGTGATAGAGCGGTACAAATAACTCGTTAGACTTGGCTGTAGGGAACGATAAAGTGCCCATGACAATGCCGGTGCGTTGCAGCACGTTATTGCTAAGGTCTATACCCGCGTCGGTTAACGCATTTCGCGCGGTGTCGGTTGCCCACAAGAAACTGTCATCCAAACCAGTAAATGCGTCGGGCTCAATACGATACCCTTGAGGGTTAAATTGAAAGTCTTGAATGTAGCCGCCTTTATCACAATAAAAACGGTCTGATTCGCCTTGTACACCCAAGTAGTCACTCGGTGAAGCATTGAGTTTGCTCGCACTGATTTGGCTGCGCGAATCTTTTTTGTCTAATAAGTTTTGCCAAAATTTAGCCGGAGTATCCGCGTCGGGATACTGATTGGCTAAACCGACAATGGCGATTTTAGGGGTGGCTTGAGAACTCAATGAGGTTCTCCTTCTAATGATGTTTCACTGCAACGAGACAGTGGTGAGCCGCCGGCTATTGCCGTCTGCTGAGATAATGAGTTAATTGCATCGTCAAGGCTGCGAAAAAAGGGCGTTAATGACATCGGCACGCGATGCGCCATTAATTGTCCCAAACACTTGAGTAAACTGCTGACATCGTCGCCGCCCTTGGCATTAACAGCAATCGCCATCGCTGGGGACGTGTTACCACTCTGAGCATTGATTTTGTCTATTAAGGTGGTGGTTTGCCTATCGGCTCCGACTTCTACAAATAATCGGCAGCCTTGCTCTCGAGCATTGTGGATTAACTGAGTAAAATCCAACTGATGACAGAAAGTATCGGCAATCGATTGTGCAATAGCGTGCGAGTCTAGCGTGACAGGTGCTGTTTGAGCCGCCGAGATAAACTGCAATTGCTTGGGTAAATTTTCCAGCAGCGGTTGCTGATAAAACTGGCGTACATCGTCGACAATATTTAGCGCGGCTGGCGTATGCATTGCGGTAATTCGATTGGCTGTAATACCACGTTTACCTGCTTGCTTTAACAATGCTTTACAACTGGATTCACAACCTGCGATAACACAGGTATCACCTTGAATAATGGCAATATAAACGCGTGGATAATCCGTTAAATGGGGCGTGAGTTCATCAATACTGGCTCGAGTCACAAAGCTGTTCCAGACAATGGGTTCGTCATCGGTTAATTGCCATTGCTGGCGAACACAGCGAAGCTCTCCAGAAATATCTTGGGTAAAGATACTGCTGTTTTGGGTTGCTTCAATCATAGTGTGTGGCGCTTGCCATACATCTAAACTCGCCCACATGGCCGCCTCACCCATGGAGTAACCTAAGGCAAACCTGGGCTCAATGGCAAACTCTTGCTGCAACAGCTTGGTTAAAATATAACTGGCGCCAACACCGGCAATGGCTAATTGGCTTAAGCTCATCTGTGTGGCACGGTTTTTATCTGCCGCGTAAATAAACTCTGTTTGTAACATCGACTGCATGTCACCTTGGCTTTCGAGTTCGGCATACACATTGGGGAACACTAATCCCATTTGACTGAGCATGTTTGGATACACAGTACCGACGCCGGGATAGACAAAACTCAAGCCATGATCACCAAGCGGTGCAGAATAGAAGCAACTGCCAGCTGGGGTTTTATATTCTATCGGCGGCTTATCGCTAACGTCAGGCTCTAGATGAGTCGACATCATTGCCAACATCGCACTAACTTCTACGATTAATCCGCTACGATCCTGCGCCATTAACACTAAGGCTAGGGGTGCATCAGTTTGATAATCGGCCAATGTACTTTTGATAAGTGTAAGTAAGCTTAAATCGTCTGTCGCTGAATTGACCTGTGCAGAAAAAGCCATTAGCTTAGTGTGCAATTGTGCCAATGAAGTGGCACACAGTGGCAGCCATAAACGTTGGGGATTAACCAGTTGCTTTGAGGCGACTAATGCACGTCCTTGGGTCAAGATCATTGCCTGAACATCGTCGCCAGTTTGGTAACATAAGGCTGCAACCCGACTTTGGTGAAGTGGGCTAAACCAATACTGACTGTTGACCTTGTCCTGTGTTGGTATACAACGACTGGCGATAGACTCTACTAGGGTAACCATTGCTGCTAATGCGTTTTGTGCATTGTTAGCCGTATTGGTTTTTGCATTGCTATCTAGCGCGACAATCTGCGGTTGAGTATGTAAACGTTTTGCATGGCTTAGCGCCAGTGTTATTGCTTCAGCCTGATTGCTACCAAGTGCAACACCATTGAGATAAGCGTGCGCATGAACGCCATGTTTCGCAGCAAGTAGCCCCGGCATTATCCACAACCGATCGGCAAGATTGATCATTTCATCTGCAGTGGATGATAGCCGCTCTATGCTGTGTAATAACGCCAGTTCAAAACCGTCGCTATGCTGAGTATCAATTGCAACCTTGTGCTCATTAACCGAGTTGATATTGGGTTTGCTGAGCAACAAAGCCAAGCGCATTGGCTTGGTTTGTTGCTGCAAAATACGCTCACTAATGGATTTTAGCGGCATGTTATCTGTGGCTGTCACACTGTGTCCTTGTGTGATAGTTCTGCAGAAGCTTGATGTGGAATAAATGCCCCATTCAAACTCTTACTAATGGTTACTTTAGCATTGAGCATTTGGCAACTCAGGCGGCCGTCTTGATGATATAAACTCACGTTAGCCACGAGCATTCTGCCGCTGTGCTTAACTACATCAAGTTGAATATAACCTTTATCACCATTTGCAAATGGCCAAGCAGTAACACACTCACCGGTTGATGCCGGTAAACTTGCGGCATCGTATTTCAGTCTTGCCCATACCAGCATGGCTTGTAGTAGCAAATCTTCAGCGAAAACTTGGCTACCACCTAATACCGATGACGGGATAAAACCTTGGCAGTCTGCGGCATTAATCTGCGGCAATTGCACTCGGCACAGTAGCTGAGCATCATCAAATGCCAACACTTGAGCAATACCTTGCAAACGTGGGCCATGAAATAAGGTTCCGTTTTGGTATAGCTCGGCCCCTGAGAACAATGGCGTCATGTTAGCCCAATGAGCCAAACTACTGTCGCTAACAGTCGGTTTAGCAACATCAGCTGCCAATATCACATGATTGATCACCAATTGAGCTTGGTATTGCGGTTTCATGGCTGCGCTTGGATCGTTTACCAAACGAGAGGAGATCAGCGCGCTGAGCCCTGCGTCAGTTTGCGTTAGTGCCAGTTGCAACAAATGTGGCTCATTGGTGTCAAAAATAACCCCTTTAAGCAATTTGTATTCAGCAATACTGACAGGCACATGACATAAGGTTTCTGCCGCATCACGCATCCATTGCATGGCGCATACCGTCGGTAATACCGGATTACCAGCAATGCAATGGTCGCTGACAAAAGGCATTTCAGCCGGGGTTAATACTCGAGTCACCGTCTGACTGATAATATCAGCAGCCGATGTCTTAGTCGTAACTGTCTTAGTCGTAACTGCGTTAGCCGTAAATGCTTTAGTCACAAGTGTATTAGTAGCAAATGTCAGCGAACCCTTGGCAATAAGCAAAGCGTCCGCATTAAGCTTTTTTACAGCGTTGTCCTGCTCTGATGAACCTTGCATATCAGAGCCAATAAGCAGTTGTGCTCCTTGTGGGCTTAATAAACTGTGAGCAAATAGCTCGGCACCCGCTTGTAGCGGAATAACGTAAACGCCACGTTCAACAAACATTTTCTTTAATGCTGAACTGACCATACCGCCATCCCAAGGGCCCCAATTAAAACTCATTACTTTAGCTTGCGGTAAGGTGTGCGCTAGTTTCAGTGCGGTTTTATTAAGGATTTCATTCGACATAGCGTAATCACTCTGTCCGGTATTACCGTAAAAACCGGCCGCCGATGAAAACAGTGCAATCAGCTTAATCTGTTGTGGGTCGAGTGCATTAATAATGCTGGCAAGCCCAGTTACTTTAGTGTGGTATACGCGGTTAAGTTCATCCAAGGTTTTATCTTGAATGTGCTTATCGGCTAATACGCCAGCACCGTGAATAACCCCATTAATGGTTAATGAGCCACCCTTGGCATTAGTCAGACTTTTAAGACTGGCAGCTACTGCTTTGGCGTCGCTGACATCCATCGAGACATACTGAGCACTGGCACCAACTTTACTGAAAGCGCTTAACGCAGCATCGATTTCTAGGCTACTGCTGATTGGCCACACGAGTGCATCAATCTGTTTTGGCGTTGGTTTATTGCCTTGAGATTGAATATAAGCGATGGCGGCGACTTTTAATTCTGAAGCTTGTTTGCCTTGTGCCCATGCCGGTAAGTCGCTACCAAAATGTTGGCTACGACCTGCTAACACAAAATGTGATTGGCATTGACTGGCTAAGGTGAGGGCGCATTCAAACGTTACGCCTTTTGCACCGCCGGTGACCAAAATAGTGTCATTTTTGTTTAGGCTTGCTGGTGCAAACTGTTCGCTAGCGTTGCCGGCAACTAAGGTTACTCGACCTTGATTACTGATCCCCACTTCATTAATGCGGTCCGCGCTAGCATTGGCACCATTGATATCAAATAACTCAGCAACGATGGCATCGGCAAAGTTTGCTGTATCAATGTTGTTGGCAATGTCTAATGCGCGGCAAAACACCTGAGGCCATTCATGGCTTAGGGTTTTGCTTAGACCAGATAAGGCTGCTTGGTTAAGCTCTGCTGTTGCTAGCTGAGTATTATCAAGATAACCAAATCCGCCGTCTAAACGGCTCACGGTAAAGTAGCATAAGCGCGAACCTTGAGCTGGTTTAGCAAATTCAGCATGAAGATGCTTAGCCCATAAAAACGCGTTGTCGACAGCGGCTTTTGCTGCAACAGTGCACGACATTAATTCGCTGCTGTTAGCGGTAGCTTGAGGCTGTAAATGAATAAAGCCTGCAATGGCATGTTCAGCGCCCAAATCGGCTTTAATATCGGCAATGACTTGTGCAATTTGGGCATCATCAATGCTGCTCAACGTATAGCTTTTAATATCGCTGCTTAATGGTGAATGTGCCACGCTAATGGTTTGTGGGTTACGAATAACGGCGACGGTTAATCCCTTTGCATTTAGCTTTTCAGCCAGTAAACCTGCATTGTGGCCATCGTCTGTGATGACAATACAAGAGTCTGTTGAAAAGCAATCTACGAGTTTATCCGCCGCTGGTAACTTTTTTAGCGCTACCTCGCTGTGTGGCGGTAATGCCGCGGTGTTAACGTCAGCCTTGTTTGCAGTTGATGCTGGTGCGACCGACGCAATAGCGGTTGCTGCAGGCAATTTGGTTTGCATGTAGCTGACGATTTCACCTAAGGTGCGACATTCGGCTAAATCTTCTGGGTTCAGCTCAGGTAAGCCTGGTAGTTCGTCTTGCACTGTACCTAGAATTTCAACGCGTTTGATTGAGTCGATACCTAAATCGGCTTCCATGTCCATGCTCAGTTCAAGCATTTCAGCAGGGTAACCGGTTTTGTTGGCTACCACTGACATCATGGTGCTTAATACGGTATCAGCACTTAAGCCAGTTGTTGCAGGTGCAGATACTGGAGCCACAGTGTTAGTTGCAGGCAATTTTGTTTGCATATAACTGACGATTTCGCCCAAGGTACGACACTCGGCTAAATCTTCTGGGTTCAGTTCAGGCAAACTGGGTAGTTCGTCTTGCACTGTGCCTAGAATTTCAACACGTTTGATTGAGTCGATACCAAGGTCGGCTTCCATGTCCATGCTCAGTTCAAGCATTTCTGCAGGGTAACCGGTTTTGTCGGCTACTACTGACATCATGGTGCTTAATACTGTATCAGCACTCAAGCCCGTTGTTGACGTTGCAGATACAGTTGCTACTGGAGCCGCAGTGCTGACTGCTGGCAGTTTAGTCTGCATGTAGCTGACGATTTCGCCCAAGGTACGACACTCGGCTAAATCTTCTGGGTTCAGTTCAGGTAAACCTGGTAGCTCGTCTTGCACTGTGCCGAGAATTTCAACGCGTTTAATTGAGTCGATACCAAGGTCTGCTTCCATGTCCATGCCCAGTTCAAGCATTTCCGTTGGGTAACCAGTTTTATCGGCAACTACAGCTAACATGGTGCGTTGGACGTTTTCAGCGGTTAAGCCCGTTGCTGCCGGTGCAGCAGCATTTGCCGATGTTGATCCCGTTGACGCTACAGCAACCGAGTTGGCCGCTGGTAATTTGGTTTGCATGTAGCTAACGATTTCGCCCAAGGTGCGACACTCAGCTAAATCTTCAGGGCTCAGTTCAGGTAAGCCTGGAAGCTCATCTTGTACTGTGCCTAAAATTTCTACACGTTTGATTGAGTCAATACCAAGGTCTGCTTCCATGTCCATGCCAAGTTCAAGCATTTCAGTTGGGTAACCGGTTTTGTCGGCAACCACAGCGAGCATGGTGCGCTGAACGTTTTCAGCGGTTAAGCCCGTTGATGCTGGTGCTGCAGTAACTACCGATGTTGATCCTGTTGACGCTATAGTAGTTGTGTTTGCCGCAGGCAGTTTAGTTTGCATGTAGCTAACGATTTCGCCCAGGGTGCGACACTCGGCTAAATCTTCTGGGCTCAGTTCTGGTAAACCTGGAAGCTCATCTTGGACTGTGCCGAGAATTTCTACCCGCTTGATTGAGTCAATACCAAGGTCTGCTTCCATGTCCATGCCAAGTTCAAGCATTTCTGTTGGGTAACCGGTTTTGTCTGCGACCACATTGAGCATAGTGTCTAACACTTGTTGCTGTGTTAGTCCGGCTGTTGGTGCAGAAACCGCTGCTGAGCTAACTTGCTGAGCCACAGGAGCTTGAACAGGTATACTGGCTGTCGGTTGAGGTTGAACCGCTTGAGCTGTTTGAGCGGTTTGAGCTGTTTGAACCTGAGCTGGAGCAACGGGAGCTACCACTGGCGAAGGTATTGCTGCTTGAGTTATGTGGTTTGACTGCACAAACGCAGGCTGTACTGATGCAGCAGGTAGCGATACAGGTGCAGAAGCCGCCATTGGCATTGGTGTTTGCCCTTGCAACATGGCTAACGCAGTTTGGCTTGCTTGTGCTTGCAACGTTAAGAATTGAGTATGACTTTGCAATGTTTGTGCTTGATGCTGGTGGAACATCTCCATCGAACGTTGCAAGCTTTCTGGAATGGCTAATCCCGATGACGCCATTTGCGCTTGGGCTGTCATCAGGTGAGCAAACGTGTCGCCATATTGCTGTGGTATGGCTAAAAACTGCTGATGTAATTCAGCGGTTTGTTGTTGCGCAGCAAAAAATGCACCGATACTATCGGTCGACGCTGACACACTTGAGCTAACCGGTTGAGCTTTAGCGATAGGAGCTGTTGCCGTTAAAGGTGCCGCTGTTGCAGATGCTGGCGCTTGAGCTGGTGCGGATGTTGCTGGCACTTCAATATATTCAGTTTTAATGACTTCTTTTTCCACAATTCTTTCCACAACTTTCTCGACAGGCACTTCCACTGTCTGGCTGGTAACGGTGCCGGTTTGCAATGACTTTTGCATTTTGGCTTGAGTGGCCGGACTAATATAATTACTCGCGGTTAACTTAACGTTCATCGGTGACACTTTGGCAAGCTCAGCGATAGGCGCTTGGTAAGGATCAACCTCAGTTAATGCCACCCCTAATACCGCAAGCTGACACGCTGCTTGGCGCAGTTGAGTGTCACTATTGCCTTTAGGATTTGGGTTCAAGCTCACTACACTGACTGATTCTGCTTTATTGCCTAGGGTAGCCTCCACCAATTTTTGGAGGATGTTTTTAGGGCCAAACTCAACAAATACTCGAGCACCCGCATCATACATGGCGTTTAGTTGCTCGCTAAAACGAACCGATTGCAACATATGTTCACTAAATGCTGCTTGGATTGCTTTTGGATCATTAGGATGTGCTTTACCTGTGCCATTGGCATAAAGGCTTAGTTTTGGCTTAGCAAATTTAATCTTATTGATTGCCGCAGCAAAAGGTTGTTGAGCATGGGCTACTAATAGAGTGTGGAACGCGCCAGAAACCGGCAGGGCGATTGCTTTAAAACCAAGTTCAGTAGTGATTGCTTGTGCCGCTAAGGTACATGACGCTGTTGGCCCTGCAATAACCAATTGGGTTGGTGCATTGTAATTAGCCACCTTGACGCCTTCAAATGCACTAATGCACTGTTCAAGCTTTTCAACACCGTTGTCAACAGATTGAGCGGGGATAATAATGGCGTACATTACCCCAGCGTCTTGATCTTTAGGTGTCGCCGCCATTGCTTGGCCACGAGCAAAGGCCAATTGATAATAATCAGCTTGGCTAATAACGCCTGCCGCACATAATGCTGACAGTTCACCAAAACTATGGCCGGCAACCATATCAGCTTTAAAACCTGCTTGAGTCAATAATGCATATTGGCCCATGCTCACCGCACCAATAGCACTTTGGGCATTGGCGGTATTGGTTAATGCTGCCTGTTGCGCGGCAATATCTTCGGCTTCAAAAGCAGGATTTGGGTACATAATTTGCGATAGTGGTGTTTGTTTATGTTGGGCAAACACCTTATCTGCTTGCATCAGTTGCTGACGCATTTCTGGATACAAACAGGCTAAATCGGCGCCCATGTTCAGATATTGCGCCCCTTGTCCGGCAAATAGTGCTGCCACTTTATGGCTTGCCGCTTCAGGATGAATCAATGCAGCCGCGCGATAACTGGTGCCAGAAGGCAACTGCCAGCTGTCGGCAGTATTTGAGCTTAACTGCGCCAGCGCCTGAGTCAGCTGAATGGTTAAGTCTGCTAATGAAGCAACGACTAAGCCTATGCGTGCCGCGTTAGGGGCAATAGTATTTAAGGCAAAACGTTTACCAAAATCGGCTAATACAATTTCTTGGCGATTTTGCTGTGTGGTATCAACAGCATTAATTTCAGTTTGCAGTGCGGTTAATTGAGCCTGTAATGCGGCTTTGTTTTCAGCATAGATCAATAGACTTTGTGGCACTGAACGTTGACGATACTTATCGCCTCGAACATGTTCTTGACGATATTCTTCCAACACAATGTGGAAGTTGGTGCCACCAAAACCAAAGGCACTAATACCCGCGCGGCGCGGTGTATTGTCTGCTCTTGGCAACCATGGACGGGTTTCGGTATTTAAATAAAATGGCGAGTCCTGAATGTTTAATTTAGGATTCGGCTTACTGACGTTAATGGTCGGTGGCAACACTTTATGATGCAAAGCCAGAGCTGCTTTAATCACACCAGCGGTTCCTGCTGTTGATTTAGTGTGGCCAACTTGTGATTTAACTGACCCAAGAGCAATGTGCTGTTGAGTGTCATTACCGTCGGCAAACACTGATTTTAAACCATTGAACTCTGCGACATCACCAGCTGCAGTACCAGTACCATGGGCTTCAATTAAGCCAACAGTGTGCGGCGCAAAACCTGCGTCGTCATAAGCGCGTCTTAATGCTTTTGCCTGGCCTTCTGGGCGCGGTGCGTAGATACTTTTAAACTTACCGTCTGATGATGAGCCAATACCTTTGATAACAGCATAAATTCGGTCACCATCACGCTCAGCATCATCAAGACGTTTAAGCGCCATCATGCCAATACCTTCACCAATCATCATACCTTTAGAATCGATATCGAAAGGTTGAATGGTGTCATTAGTGGTAAATGCCGGTGTTTTTGAAAAGCTCATGTACATAGATGGCGAGTTATCGGTACACACACCACCAGTGAGCATCATGTCACTGCGGCCTTCAACTAACTCTGTAATCGCCATGCGCATTGCCGCTAAAGAACCTGCACAAGCTGCGTCAACCACGCAATTCATGCCGCCTAGATCAAAGCGGTTAGCGATACGCCCAGCAATCACATTGCCGAGTGAACCTGGAAATGAGTTCTCTTCCCAGTGAATATATTGATCCTGAAACTTTTTGATCAACATCTCAGTGTCTTCATCACTTAGACCACTATTTTTAAATACTTTTTTGAGTATTGGGTACTGCAAGCGACCGCTGAGACTGTGATTAATTTTTTGACCACCGCCGACGCCTAGTGTAATACCGATGCGATCGGTATCGTACTGTGCATCAATACCTGCATCAGCTAGCACTTCTTTGGCGACCACTAACGATAAAAGTTGTGAGGTGTCTGTTAGTTCGAGGATATTAGGGGGCAAGCCAAATTCCATTGGATTGAAATCGACTTCAGGTAAAAAACCACCGCGTTTACAGTAACTTTTGTCGGCCATTGATTTATCGGCATTGTAGTAATCTTCAGCATTCCAATGGCTTTCTGGAACGTCGATAATCGCATCAATTTTTTCGCTGATTAAATCCCAAAACTTGTTTAGGTAACGTGAGTTAGCAAAAATACTCGCCATGCCGACAATCGCGACAGGCATGTCTTTTAAGCGTTTGTTTAAACGCTTATCTTTATTACTGGATTGGCTCATATGAGTCTCCGTTTGATAACTGAGGTTCAGTTATCTGGTGTTGGGATCCAGCTGCATCAATGGTGCTAGTGGATACTGCGGCTGGTTGACCTGCTCCAGGAAATCGAGCAAGAAAAGTGTGATAATTGCGAACCAATAACTTACGTAAATGAAATGGTCCGTGCTTTAAGACATGCGTTATATAGCGATTACTCGCTTGGGTATGGCTGTCTTGATAAATATCGAGGTAAACCCAGTCAGACTTAAAATCGACTCCAAGCAAAACAGAATAGGCTTGCTGCTTCGTTAATTGAGGCGGAATACTTAACGACACTACTTGCACTACGTTGTCTGGATCTGGACTCGGCAGGGCTAAAGTGTCGGCTAATGTCTGCGGGTTAACGGTATAGGTTTGAATATCGGCGCCTTGAGTAATAGGCAGCTGATTGAAGAATTTTTCTGGCACAAAAGGGCTGTCAAATTCGTCTAGTTTAGAGACCCCAAAACGCTTTAAGCAGCGGGCAAGACCGGAGCGAGAGACATTGGGGTTGATAAATTCTTGGGTGACTTTTAATAGCCTATCTAAAGGCATTTTTAATTGATAACGCAAACCCAGCATCACGTACTCTTCCATCGGAGATAGTGTGGTGTTGAGTTTGTGCGGGGTATTTGGGGTGTTATCGATTGAGTCACGTTTACGCCACTTACGTACTGTAGCTTCGCTGATATTGAGGATTTTGGATAATTGACTGACGCTGTAATCGGATTGCTGAATAAATTGACGCATTTCAGGTGTTGTCGTCGCATTACGGTGTTGGACCGTTTTTGGGCGAGGCTTACCCTTAAATAGACCAGATTCTAAATGTGTGGTTATCTTTTTTGTCATCTAGACCGGGATTCCAAATAATCTATTGGGACTTTAGCGCATTTAAACTTACCGATACTTACTTAAGTCATACTTAAAGAAGATAAAAAATTAGTCTAAATATCCATTTATGCTTTTTTTAACACAAAGCAGATTACCTGAGGTTTCACTCCGATACAATCACCCGAGACTGAAAACAAGATATGAGGTGTAAAAAATGATTATCTGAGAAATATGTCAAGGCATCTCTAGATCTAAAATTGCACTGAATTTACCTTGTTTTGGCGATTATTTTGTCAGTTAATCATTTGATATATTGCCCCCAAATAAAAAGCAGGTAACGAGTTTTCTCATTACCTGCTTTTTTTGATCAATCGACATGCTAAGGTTTATGCCCATCAACTCGGGAAGAAGTCGATAGCCCAGATAGTAGTCATTAGCGCGACTTTTTCTGCTGGGAAGCTGATTGAACGTAATACCAAGGTTAATTGACGCTCTAACTTGGGGTTATTGAGTTCGCTTGATTTAATCGTTACCTTGCTGATATTGCCATTGGGTAGTATGACAATTTCAAACATCACTTTGCCTTTTAAAAACGGATCTTTTCGAAGTGCACGATTGTATAACGAATAAAGCCGCGATTTATTGGCCTCTAATGTTCGTCTTAATGCTGCTTCTGAACGTTGTCCATTTTGGCTCGCTTGGCTGGCTTTTTCAGAAACGGCCCCTTGGCTTGCCAATACTTCCTCTTTTGCTAAGCGAATTTGTTGGGTTTCGTTGCCTGTTAACGACCCAGCAGCAACAGTTTTACTGATAGTTGATTTTGCCAAGCTGTCAGTTTGTTTATTGGCCGCACCAGCTAATAAATCACGTTTTACTTTGACTTCTTGAGACGTGGTTTGGTCAAGTTTGCGTTGCGCTGTAGGTTTAATATCAAAGGCTTCGCGCATTGAAAAAAGCTCATCTTTCATCGCCGCTAAGCCTGATGTGCTGGCTTTCTCTTTTGCAGCGTCACGTGTTACTGGTTGAACAACTTGAGGTTTTACAGCTTGTTCAACAGGTTTTTCGGGTGCCTTTTCTTCTGGTGGTGCAGGCTCCGGTTCAGGCAATGGTTCAGGCGGTTTCACCTCAGGTTTGACTGGTGGAGGTAATTGCTTTTCTTGCAAGATGATTTTGGCTAATTGCGGTGGTACTTGCTCTTTTACTTCACGTGGAAGTTCAATTTGTTCAAGCATGGGCACTACGACCGCAAAGACGACATAAACTAACAGCAACAACCACAAAATCTGTTTAAACAGTTTGTCTTGTTTACTGGGTTTAAATAAGTCGCCTAAATCATTAAAGCTCTGATTGGTTTGGTGATGGTGTAAGGTTGCTGTTGTCATATTAGCCCTCACCATTAGCTTGTTTTGCTTGTTGTTCAACCGCCAACGAAATATCTCGGTAACCGGTTGCAGCACAAGCAGCCATAATTTGCTTAAGAACAACATAAGGCGTGGATGCATCACCAATAATGGTTACTGCCCGGCCATTTTGTTGCTCGGTTTCGCTAAGCTCGCTGCGTTTACTGGCTTGATAGGTCAGTTCGTTGGTTAAGGCATTAATAAACTCAGGATTTTGTTGTTCGGTTAAGCCTATTTCATCAGTACCTTTTTGCCATATAGGGCGCTCTTGCACTAATACGGTGTCGGTAAACACTGTAATCACCAGGTTTTCAACTGGCAGTACATCTGCAACAGACACGGGCAAACTGATTTTTTCGATATTTTGCAGTACTCGCACTTCAGATTGATTCACAATTAAGAAAAACACCAAAATGGTAAAAATATCCATTAATGCAACAAGGTTGAGCTTACTGCCAGCTTTTAAGCGTTTGTGGTGTTTAGCTAATCTGCGGCTTCTTGCCGATTGCTTCATCATGGCTTAGCTCCTACTGGTTTTCCAATAGTGGTCTGCGCCGGTGTGGCGATGTCTGCATCATTAACGGCAGGCGCATCACCTAATGAGATCATCGGAAACAATTCAGCATCAACTAAATTGGCTGCCACTACCGCTTTAAATGATCGCACCGTGTCCATGGCAGACACGATGGTTTGATAGTCAACCGCTGGGTCGAGTAACAATACGATGTCATTTTTTTCAATACCTTGTTGTTGAAATGTCAGCTTTAAGTCTTGTAGATAAACAGACAACGCGGCGAAATCATAACCTTTATCAGTCAGTTCAAAATGTTTAAGTGACATGCCTGCTGGGTAGTTTAGTGCTAAGCGCGCAGGGGTAATCACTAGTTCGAGTATTTTGGGCTCTTGATCATCTTGTGCTTGTTCTGCTTCAGACAATACTGGCAATTGCAGATTCAAAATACGCACTTGTGAGAACACCAAGCTCAGCAGAAGTACTGGCACTAACACAATCATCAAATTCATGAATGAGGTGATATCCAGTTCTGCGTCTTGGGTATTAGGGCGACGACGGCGTCTCATACTCATTAGCCTCGGTTGTTATCCGTTTGCTTGTTAAATGACAATGAATTGAGCAGTTTAATGCCTGCCATTTCAATAGAGTCAACGATGGTTGCCGTTTTAGTTTGTAGGCTTGAATGAAATAAAATCAGCGGAATGGCAGTGATCAAACCAAATGCGGTGGTGTTCATCGCAACCGAAATACTAGAAGACAATAAGTTGGCTTTTTCAGCTGGATCGGCGCTAGCCACTGCCGAGAATGCTGCTATTAAGCCCATAATGGTACCTAATAGACCCAATAAGGTGGCAATGTTAGCGAGCGTAGCAATAAAGGGGGTGCGTTTTTCAAGGCGTAACATGTATTCCATCACGGTTTCTTCCATGGCGTATTCTACGTCTTCACGGCGACTTGCACTTGATATTCGGGCAATACCAGACTGCAACACGTCAAACACAGGCGCTTTATGGTTTTGTGCATGCTGACTAATGGTATTGATGTCACCTGTTTTTAAGGCATTTTTAATCAGCGCAAAAGCTTGCTGGTTACTACGATGTGCAGAGCTTAAATATAACCAGCGCTCAATGGTAATGGCCAAACCGACCACTAACACTAAGGCGATAGGGTAGATAAATGGGCCGCCATTTTGTAAAAACGCAATGATATGGTCGGTAAAACTCATGTGATGTTCCTTCTCTTATTGTCGTATTGAACACTGGCGTTAATGGCTACAGGTGTTCAATTGTTTTTGTTAGGTATTACTCAGTTTTTGGCTAGCATGTTGTTTATTTAATGGCTTATTTAAAAGCTTATTACAGGGTGTTTATTGATTATTTTCTGGTGTGCCGTTGGCAAAATCCCTGACTTGTTGTCGAAATACTTTTGGATTGATAGGCCTAAACTCAGGCAGCGTCAGTCGCATGCCTTCGTTGTTAATGTCTATCGGATTATTGATCCCTTGCCATGGCATAATATAAAGCACTTTGGGTTGCTCTTGTGAGCCCGTCACTTGGCTTTGAATGACGACAGGTTTGTTGCTCGCAGGTTTCACCGCTTGTTGCTTTTCAGTGTCATCATTGGCCGTAGCCTGAGCTGAGACACTCAGTAAACAAGTGGCTAAAAACAGCGGCAATATGCCAAGACAACGCGTTGTTTGAAACACTTTTAGCATGGTCATCTTAGCCTGCTCCATTAGCATTGTCGGGTGGTAATGTTAATCCTGCGCGTTGAATTTTTATTTCTACGCCAGCGAGCCAACGCTTGGCTTGTTCATCATTTGGCTGGTTAGCCAAATACGCCAGGTAGTATTGGCGGGCTTGCAACAGCTTACCGCGATATAACTCTAATAATATCGCCAAATTTAATTGCGCTAGCGGGTATTGTGGCCACAGAGTTAGCGCCGTTAAATAACCTTGCTCAGCCTGAGCATACTGGCCTTGTACCCTTGCTATATTAGCTTTAATTTGGTGCGCATAAGGATTGCTGTTATTAACCGCAATAGCTTTTGCGAGCAGTGCATCGGCTTGATCTAATTGCTGCTGATTTATCGCTATGATGGCTTTATTGACATAGGCGCCCGACAATTGAGGCTCTGCAACAATCACTTTATCAAACAAACTATTCGCCGCTTGCCATTGCTGGTTTTTCATTTGGCTAATGGCTTGCTGATATTGACTCAATACCGATGTGGGCACATCGGCTAACCGCTGTGAGGCTTGTTCAAGATACATATTACGGTTATCTGTTGAGCCAGCACTGATACTGGTGCTGTTATTGACACTTTTTGTATTGAGGCTAACTAAGTCGACAATGTCTTTGTCCATGCCCTTTAGGCTTGGGTCCGTAGTGGTTTGCTTGTTGGCGTTAGTGCCGCTAGGTGATGTACTACAACCGGGTAACAGCATAAGGCTTACTAGCGCGAATAGTGCCAGTTTCGGTGTCGATGAGGTAAATAATGACTTAATGGATAGCATCGATAACCTCATGCGTTAACTCTTGTTTTTGATAAAGGGCAGGGGACATTTGTGCCAAGCGTTCAAAGCTTTTTTCAATCCATTGATCAACAATATCATCCCATGCTCTTTGGGTATTGCTGATGTGAATTTCGATGGCTTTCTCTTCAAATGGATAAGCCAGCTCTTCGAGTAAAATCTCGTACTCTTCCAAGGCTAATTCATCTAAATCGCCAGGGCGTTGTGAACTCATCATGTCGCTCGCAAGTTGGCGATACATTTCTGCAAGGTTGTATGTTGCATGGGGAACGTATTTGGCTAATTGAAAGTCGAGCACTTGTTGATAATAACCAATGGCTTTTTTCATCGTATCTTGTTTGCGCTTCAAGCTTTTTTGCAAAGGTGCGTTGAGTTTAATTGCCGCAAAACTGCGTTGTTCAGCTTCACCCAAGGAAAATGCTGCGATAGAGGCGAGTTCAATTTGGCGAGCTTGAATAGCATTTGCATCTTGCTGTAATTGTTCGTGATCATAGCTAAGGATTTGTCTAAACCAGTAATATTGCTTATTAGCTTCACCGCTTTGGCGGTAAAACTCACTCATTTTAAAGCGAACCTCTTGTGCTACATCAAACGGTTGTGGGTAGGTTTTAGCATAAGTTCTAAAGGTGCTGAGTGCGCTACTGTTATCGCCTGCTTTTAAATAATACTCCGCCGCAGTGTATTGAGCTTCACGCTTTAATGCGCCGGGCTTTTCATTGGCGACAATGATCAAAAGCTGCTCGGCGGCTAAATCCCATTGGGCTAGAGCTTCATAGGATTGAGCTAATTTAGCTGGAATGACCGCGCTAAACTCATGGTTTGGATAACGTTGCTGAAACGGTTTTAATACGTCGACCGCTTCTTGCCAGCGTTGTTGTTCAAGCAATAAGTTTGCAGCGTCGAGTTCGGCATTAACCGCGTATTTTGATTCAGGCACTGCCTGAGCAACGCGTAATAACTGGCTTACGGCTAATTCTGGTTGTGTTTGTTTAACCGCTTGAGCTTGGGAGTAAATGCTAGAAGCTAACAGATTACGCATTTCAGACCATGAGTCTGTGCTCTTGTCTGTGTATTGCAGCGCTAAAATGTAACCCTCTTCAGCCTGTGCGTATTGCTCTTGCTGATACAAGCTATTGGCATAAAGCTGGCTAACAAACTGCACTTGCTTACGGGCAGAGTCTGACAACGGCGTAGCGGTTTGCACTGAGCTTGCCGCATTATTGATCGTGTGAATGCCGTGGGCTTGTAATACAAAATCAGTAAAGTATTTAAGGTCGATGTAGTTTTTAGCATCAAACGAATATTGGGCGGCGTTACTGGCGAGCTGTAAGGCACGCTCGTCAGATGGATACTGATTGATAAAGTCTTTATCTAGCTGATTACGTTGTGAAATGAGTTTATTGTAATCATCAGTATTACTTTGACCACTTTGTTTTTGTTGGTTCTGACCTTGTTGGCTTTGATCATGTTGCGAAATGATTTCGCGTATGGTGACGGTTGTTGCGTAAGCCGATTGCTGTTGTATCTTACGCAAGGCTGCCGACGTTGCTGTGGTGTCATAGGCAATGGCGTAATAACTGGCAAGCGCTTGCTGATATTGTTTGGCTTCAAAATTGGCGTCAGCAAACAAGTACTCGTCATTAAGAATATCTTTAGTGAGTAACGTGCTGGCTTGAGGTAATTTGGCCAATTGTAAATAGGTCTTTAATGCGCTGGCAGCCTGTGCGAAAGCGCTAATTCGTTGTGCACCTTGCTGAGTTTGTGCATCGGCATACAAACGGCGGCTATGCTCGTCACTAAAGCTAAGCAGTTGTGGTAATAACTCTGCTTGCTGCGCTGTGCTGGCATTTACCCAAAAAGTGCTGCTAAGACCATATTGATTAACATAGTCATTTTTCAGCTGATGCATGGCTGCAAACTTGCCTTGACGCTGATAAAGGTCGAGCAAATCTAGCGAATAGCGAGCTGCCCAGATATTGTCTGGCGCCAAATCGATGTATGCCTGATAAGTTAGTTCTGCATCGTAGTCGAGTTTTTTGTCGAGTAAAAATTGGGCCAAATTGGCAAATAATACATGCTGATACAAATCAAGATAAGGCAGCGATTGATTGTCTTTAACCAAAGACACCAACGACTGAGATTGAAGCTGCTGGCTTAGTGAAATACTCAAGACTCTTTGGGTATCAATCGCCAAATTTTGCGCGCGGCTGCCGAGCTTTTCAAAAGCAAAG
Source organism: Shewanella sp. Arc9-LZ (assembly GCF_010092445.1). Classification (NCBI taxonomy): domain Bacteria; kingdom Pseudomonadati; phylum Pseudomonadota; class Gammaproteobacteria; order Alteromonadales; family Shewanellaceae; genus Shewanella; species Shewanella sp. Arc9-LZ. The sequence continues at coordinate 1,571,040 of NZ_CP048031.1, forward strand.
TTGTCGGAGGTTAAGTTTGCAATATCACGATTACTTTGCTGGCCGGCCACTAAGGCTTCAAACACTTGCAAGAATGCTTTGTCGGCATTGGCAAGTCGATTGAGTTTAAATTCGGACCAGCCGAGCATATATAAACTGTTCAGTTGGTATTTTTGATTATCATTAGCGGTTAATACTTGCTGATATGCTGTAATGGCTGCCGAGTAATTCTGTAAGTTGTAATAGATTTCACCGCGTCTAAAGTTAAGCTCGGCAAGATACATTGTCTGCGGATAGTGTCGCAGTAATGATTCAACTTCAGCCAAACTCGCATCCAATTTACCCTGTAAATCGAGCGCTTTAGCTAATTGATATTGTATGTGTTCGTTTTCAGGTCGTTGCGGATAACGCTGCAATAATTGTTGATATTCGTTAACTAATTTTTGCAGTGCCGCATCGTTTTGAGTCAACTGAGCTAGCACTTGACTGTCTGGTTGCGACTCATCATCGAGGTCTGCATAAGACTGGGCTTCAAATGATTCGGTATTGATTTGCGCTAAGCGATATTCAACGTGCGTCCGGATTTCAGGATCGGGTTCAAGTGTCAGCAATTGCTGATAAATATTAGCCAACTTGGCACTGCGTTGAGTTTGGCTCATTTCAACACTCGCTACCGTTTCGCTGCTGCGTTTGTTGGCCAAATCGCCTAAGCTAGTGCGTTTAGCTTGTTGAGCATAATCAGCCTGCCCACTGCTAAAGCACCCCGATAATGCAATACCACTGATTAAGATTAATGCGCCTGATAAATAAGCCGATACTGACATTAGCGCGCTCCTTGTGCAGCTGACTCAACTACAGTGGAATCACTTTCAGCCGATTTGTTTACCGGCGATTCATTTACCGCCGATTCGTTTGCTGAGAAGGGATTGATTGGCGCAGTGTCTGCTTGTGACATTTGTTCTAATACATTGGCCATTTGGTGGCGAGTGGTGAGCAGTAGTTGCTGTAACGTATATTGTTGTTGCTGGATAAAAATGCTCATTTTGCCACGAATATCTCGGTCGGTTTTATCACGCAGTCCGGTAATATTAACGTTCGTGCTGTTAATGTCGGTTTGGGTTTGTTGTTGACGTAACTCAAAGTCAGATAACAAGCGGGTGTTACTCGACAATGCACTAAATCGATTGGCTTGTCGTTCAAGCTGTTCAAGTTGTGTTGTTAATTGCTTCAGGCTTTTTTTATGCTGCCAAAGTCGTTGTGGCAATGTTTGCTGTAATTGCCACTGCAACACCCCTTTAATCCTATCAAGTCGTTGTTGTTCGTCGTCGATATTACGTTGAGTCGCCAATGTAGTTAACCTGGCTTGGCTGGCATCAATACGGTCTATCCATTGTTGCTGACTTGGGTCGGCAAACACTTGGGCATTTTGTTCAGCTTCTGCTTGATCAATAATCTTGGCAATACGTTGTTTTTGCTCTGTGAGAGCGTTAATCATCTCTGTGTAGGCGAGCTGTTTTTGTTGTTCAATGACGCGGGCTTGGCGCTGGGTGTTGAGGGCTAAAGTGTCCTTTAACCATTGACTGTTAATCTGTTGTTTTTGCACATTGTCGCTAAGTAAATCTAGGCTTAATAGGGTTTGATAATCGGTCGCTAATTGCGGGTCATTTAAGGCTTTTTTTAGCCAAGGCGAATCAGTGCTAAAACGCTCGGTAAGGATAAGCTCTAACGCGTCAGACTTGGTTGCCAAGGAAGGTGTTTGTTGATCTACTGTCTTACTGGCAAAGTCGGTAACATTGCTAATGGTGCTAACTGTTTCTGCAAATCCTTTTATCTCGACAATTTTTTGTAAATACAGTTGTTCAGCTTGCTGATACAAGGTTAATCCTTGTGCTAAAGATTGCTGCTCACTGACTTGTTTTGCAGTTAACAACGCGGCTTGCCAGGCTAAATTTGAGTAGGGGTATTGCTGCTGCAATAGCGATAGCAACTTAAACGACATGTCATAGTGCTGTTGTTGCTGGGCCGAGTAGGCAAATAAAAACAAAGCGGATTCAGCATAAGGACTTTGCTCAGGAAAATCGCTCAGTTCGTTATAGGCTAAATCGTATTGTTTATTGGCGACATACAACTGTGCCAACAGTAACTTTGCATAATCATTGATGGCTTGTTGTTGCAACAAGGCGTCTTTAACTTCTGGCAATAACTCATCGTTATCGTCAAAAATGTCGGGCTCTACAAAAGGGTTAAACAATTGCTGCCAAAAATTAATTTTGGGTGGCTGCCATTGTTGGCTTTTAAGCTCAATTAATATAGGTTGTGCCGCACTGTATTGCTGCTGCTTCATGTGCAACAACGCCTGGTTTAATGCGATGTAAGCGGCAGATGAACTTGTTGGTGACTGGTCATCTTCTGATATTGATTGTTGCTGTACTTGCGCGGTTAACGGCGGCGCATCTGGCCAATAAGCTAATTGATTTAACACATGATACTGCTCGACATAATCGGTCAGTAATGTGGTAATTCTGCCTAGCGTAAGTTTGGCTGTATCAATGTCGCCGTGTTCAATTTGTTGTTCGCTGAGCTGTAACAAAGCGATTAATAATAATTCAGTTGGCGATGTGGCTGACTTTGTTTTGCTGCTATTGGTATTAGTACTGTTATTCGCTGTGGTTTGGGTCGAAGTATTTGCTTGTTGTTGTTCAAATTGTGCCAAGGTTTGGGTGGCTTGCTCGTGCAAGCCAATCGACACTTGTAGTCCGGCTTCGAACAATTGGCTGCGATCAGAATAGATCTCTTTGCGTTGACGGTTGAGGCTAATTTGCCTCAATGCTGCGCCATAATCGCCAGCAAAATAAAAGTACAATGCTTGGCGGTAAAATTTATCTTCTAGATCGGTTTTAGGCGCAGATACACTTACAGAGTTTTTTATTGATTTTTCTGCCGCTTGAAGCTCGGTAGTGTGCAAGAGGGTTAAGCAACTGCATAGCATGGCTGCACAGCCCAAAACTCGTGTAAGTTGGTTACCGATGTGAGCTAGCATAAGGCTAAATGATTGAGTGTTAACGGCCATTGTTGTTTACAATACCCACTGTTCGACTTTGATATCAGCCCGATAGCTTGATTCACTGTCTTCGACTTTGAGTTCTATCATTACTGTTTCATCGGTTTTATCAAAATTATGGCTAATGGCCCGTTGCACTGTACGACCTTCGGCATCATTGCCAGTAAATATTGCGGTTAGCAGGTGAGGGCCCATTTTAAGATTACCCAGGTAAATACGCTGAATTCCGCCTTGTTCTAATGCTTTACGTTGACGTTCGGTATATAAAAAGCCGCTAACATTATTGTCGTCAATTTTTAACTCAACACTGTCGAGTTTGAGAAATCGGCCCACATCAACCGACACAAAAACCGCGATTTGGGTGCTGGCAGGAAACAATAAATCTTCTTCTAAAATAAATAGATCGCGATTGAGTTTTAGTACTTGGCTTTTAATGTCTTCAAGCTCGCTGGCTAATGCACCATTGCCTTGTTTGGTATCTTCAGCTTGGGCTGGTAATGCAAATAAACCAGCAATCAGTAACGTTGCTGCGAATAACCGCGTTAAAAAAGAACCCCATTTACGGTCGGTAGTCATAGTTATGGCCTTGGCAATTACGTTGTTAAAAGTATCAATATTTAGGGCGATCAATTAAAAATATACGCTGACAAAAGCGCGGATGACATTGGCAGAGAACCCATAAAACGGTTCGTTGCCCACTCCGCCATCTGCGGTAGGGTCTCTAAAGTTATTGTATTGAAAGTCAATATAATCCCATTGCAGCGATGCTTCTGAACGCGTGTCGCCAAACGATACCGAGGCGGGTAATTGATAGGTAATGCCTATCCCGTAAGTGATGTCGCTAAAGTCACTGAGTTCTTTGTCGCGTGCAAGGTAGTTTTGCGCGTCGCGATAAGGAAACAAGTCACTGTAAAATTCAGCTTGAGTTTGCTGGTAATAACGCACTTTAAATTCTAATTCGATACTGTCGCCTAGTGGATGTCGATATCCAAGCTCTACATCACTGGCGGTGATTTCCCAGCTGTCGTTAAAGTGGCGGTAATGAAAAAACAAGGCTGCGCGATAAGGTAAAAAGTAACTGGCCGAGAACTTTGCTGCAAACGAGTTGCGGGTTTCTGGGTACACTTCTGCCTGATAAGCCACACCAGATGGAACGCTGTTGTCTATGTATCTCACTGTGCGGTATGGGTTATTTAAATAGCCGCTGTCTGCTATAGCTTCAACGTTAAAGCTGGCTGTAAGGTTGCGGGTTAACACTTGATTGATGCCAGCGCGAATCCGATATTGCTCGCTTTGCTCTTCAAACTGGTCGTCACCATTGCGGCGAATCTCATTATCGCCATAAGACAAACCCAGATTTAAATTGGTTAAATCGCCAAAGGTGTCTTGTGACACATTGATGCTAAATGATTGGGCTAAATAATCGTCTTCATCACTTTGACGCAGGTTAAACGACATCAAGGTTTTGTCATGCAGGTATTCAACCCCCAATTGTCCTTCGTTACGCTTTTCTGTGTACGCACTGGCAGTGCTGATAACATCTACCGATGCGGATGAAATACTGTCTAAATAATAATATGCGGTAAATGCGACCGATTCAGAAGTCTTTTTCCTGAGTAATACTGACGGGCCATCAATGGTCATGCCGCCGCCTTCGTAGCTGTGATACAACACGTCAGCGCGATCAGGATCGAGCACTGCAGCTTGGGCAGACAGGCACGTCATACTGACAAGTAATGCCGTGAATAGCTTAATGCTTTTATTGAGCAAATTAGTTACAGCCACAACCACCACCTCCGGTTCCTTCAGCGCCACGGGCCGATTCACGACCTTCAAGTACGTGAGCCATATGCATGCTGGCACTTGGATGGCGATTTAAGCGCATGATAGGGTCGGCTAAATTTTGACGCTCGTAAGGTTTAACCCAAGGCTCAATGCCCATACTCGTGCAGCCACTCAAACTAATTAAGCTTAATAGCGCAATGCAATTAAGCGATAAAGCAGTGATACGAGGAGATAAGGTTTTTTTCATCAATTTACTCCCTAATCAGCTGTTTAATAGCGGCAGCATACTTTTTATCAAAGCCGTCTTTATAGCCTTGAAATACAAAGCGCACATTACCATCGCGATCAATAATCACTGTGGTTGGCATGGCTTCAACTTGATAGGTCTTAGACAAAGAATTGGTTTGGTCGAAAAATATTGGGAAACGTAAATCAAGGTCGGCTAAAAAGTCTTTGCCTGCTTGGTTTTCTTGTTCAACATTTATGCCCCAGACTTGAACGCCGAGGTCTTGATACTTGTCTTGTAATTTTTGCAAAACCGGCATTTCTTTACGACATGGTCCACACCAAGATGCCCAAAAATTGATCAAGATAATCTCGCCACGTTGCTCGGCTAAATTGAGGTTAGTCCCTTGCTGGTTTTTTAAGGTGAAGTCGGGTGCAGCTTGGCCAAGCGTGAGCGCCTGTACCTGCATCGATAACAATATTGCACCTAATGCAATAAGACATTTACCACTAAATCGACTGAACAACATTGTATTTCCTTATTGGTTTTTCACTTTTGCTACTCGAATATTCTATGGTCTCTTTTAACGACCACTATCGAGGTGGATTAAAAATAGAACGACACACCCGTGGCAAAATTCAGATTATGGGTTGTTTTAGACGCGCCAGTAACCTCGGTATTAAACAGGTAATCACTCATGCTTAAATCCCATGCTATCCAGTCGGTTAAAAATACTCGGTAGTTTGCTGTGAGGTTGACGGTAAATTGCTCGTCACCGGCAAACTCGGTACTGCCGCCACCTAATTCAACCGAAAAGACACTGTTAAACACTGTGTCTTTGCTGAAAAAGATCTCACCAGGCAGTAGGTTATAACCAATGTTTAAGCCGTAATAAGTTAACTCGCGCTCAGCATCAGTTAACAATGGCGCCGCATTAGACAATTTTTCAAAACTGGTTTCACCCGCTTTGGCTTGGGCATAACGCGCTTTGACATAAAAATGTTCGCTGATGTGGTAACCCACATGCGCACTTATCCAAGGGTTTGATTCAAAATCTTCAATCGACAAAATACCGCCTTGAATACCCACTTCAACGTTTTCAGTATCGATAACATCATCAAGCACAGTGCGACGTTCTACATCGGCTTTGACGGTATTAGGGGCATCGTCTGCGGCAAATGCTGCTGAGCTTGGCATTAATGCGGTCAACGCTAAAGTACTAGCAGTGAACAAAGGCACTAAAAAAATACGCTGAATCCTATTTTCCATGTTTGGATCTCTTCATTTTCATCTCGGTCGGTTAAGGCTAACGAGAGTTTATATTCGGCCCGTAATAAAAAGTTACGTGCAAGGTGATATTTAATGCCAGCTGCCGCACTCATTATGGTGCTGCGGCGCGCTTCGGTGTCGGCTAACACACTATGGGGTTCGGTATTAATGATCCCCGCGCCAACGCCAATGTATGGCACGACAATTAACTCGGGTAAAAGTTGGCTAAACAGCATGACTTCAAATACGTCACTGTCTGAAATACTCCCCAGTGCTTTACCTGCTGATATTTCAGCGCTAAATACTGGGGTAAATGCATAGCCCGCATAAATATTGTAGAAGTTGGCACCTTCTAAATCGCCGTACATGACACCGGCTTCAATTTGGCGATTGATGACGTCTTGTTCTGTTATCAAGTTAGCATTTATAGCTTGGCCATCTTGGGATAAACCCTTTAGGTTATCTTCATGAAACCAGCCTTCAACTCCACGTTTGTTTAGTACTTTTAACCAAGACGTTCGCTTAAGCAACACAGTTACCATTTCGTTTTGCTCGATAACTGAAACCACCGGATAGCCATCACTTGGCCCTGAATGCAGCTCAATAAAGGGCACATCGATCCGCAAACTTGGGTTGTCGTCGGCCTGTAATACGGGGCTTAAACACAGTATTGTCAGTAGCAAAAAGGTGTTTCGTAAATATGTTTGCATAATTCCCTATCGCAAAGTCATGAAGCAAACCTATGGTTTTGCTTGTGGCATGCTTTGTTAGTCCTGTGAGTAAAATGGCGTGTTGTAATATTGCGCGCCAATGTCTAACCATTCGTTAAGTAATTTGAGCTCATCGGCCGACAGCATATTTTGATGGGTGGTGTTATTCATCACCTCAAAAAATGTGTTACTTGAATGCGCGCCATTAGTCGATAAAATTGCCGGCACATTGACTGTGGTTAACACCGGGATAGGGTTACCGTCAGCGTCAAGAATAAGCTCACCATTACTGTCTACTTGATAAACTACGTTGCCATCGGCATCAAGCACTTCAACTAATTTGTCGATTAAAATACCATCGACTTCTTCTTGCTCAACATCGTTAAAAAACAGTTCACGGTATGAGGTTAAGTGTGCAGCTTGATCGCTTGAAGGTGAATTGATTAACGACAACTGTCCCGCAGGCACTTGCACCGCGCCATCGGCATCGACGATATTATGGCAATTGGTACAAGTGTTATCGGCAACGATTATTTGAGTTGTTGCGTCTATAACGGGTCGAGCTAAGTCCCACAGCGGTTGAATATGTTCAACATAATTGATTTGAATGCGGCAATAGGGAGTCCAATTGTCAAAGCATTCGCTGCCATTAGGCGCCGGTGTGGCCAAATTACTGTAACTGTATTCAACATTTGGATTAACGGCAGACAATACTGGGTTAGTCCAAATATCTTGATATTTAATACTGTCGCTAAGCTCGGCAAGGCCATTGACCATTTCATTGGCTTCGGCCATGGTTTGTCCTTGCGCAGGAATGATATTACTCGTGGCATTAGGGTAGGCAGAACCACCCGCGGCTCCGGTATTAATGCTAGGGGCTTGGGCGTCGAGTCGGCCATGAGGCAGTTGACTGTTAGCAGTATGACAGCCGGTACATTCTAGGGTTTCACCCGGCGTTAAGGTGATCCATTGATTGTGGCGTCCGCCAATACGCTGACCATTGATATCTAACACACTGATGGCCAATGGGACATTAGCAGGCACTTTTATTTTGACTGAACCATCGGGTTGAATTGGGCTATAACCGACAATTTCGCGCATGAGTTGGTTATTACTGCGGCCAAAATCGGTATTGGCAATGTCTCTAACATCGTCGGGTGGCATGGGAACACCATGCACAATCCGTAAAAAGCGAGCCGGTAAGTTGGCTGCGGGTGTTTGCGATGGGTCACTTAAACGGCTAATACCACCTACGTTGGCAGTGGTGTCGATACCATCAAAGTCATATACGCTGCGAATGTGGATAGAACCAGCCAATTCTTGACTTAGCTGTGAATCAAGTTCGTTGCCGACGACCTTGTCCGCGATAAAGGTTTTTGGTTGTGCGCTAGGTTGCATCACCACCGATTCGGTTAGCACCGTCCCTTGAGCTGTTGTGGCCACCAATTGTTGGGTGTTGTTGGCATTGTTGAGTAGCCATAGCTCGTATAAGGGATCGGCTTGAATCAGATTATCGTCAGCGAGTTGCTCCGCGGTGAGTTGACCGCAGGCGCGGACGATGTCATTTACAACAACACGACACAAATCCCAACTCATTAAAAAGCGCTGGCTGTTATCGGGTAGTGGGTATAAATGATTGATTCTACCTGTTTCTGATAATGCGGCAGAAAATGAGAAGTTAAATTCTGATAACGTGGCGTCTGTAATCGCTACTCCTTGCGCGCCAGAATTGGCAGTGGCTTGCTGGGCATCAATGTAGTCGTCAATATTAATCAGCACCGGACGTTTTTGAATCCTGGTGTCGTCCTGTGATGAAAGCAACATCAATATTTCGCCGCTAGCTAATTGTTGTGGCTTGATAAAATCAATCGCTTCGGTTTGGCCGTCAAGGGTCAATTGATGCGAATGCCAGCCAAATACTAATTCGTTTTCTGTTCCGTCTGGATTCATACGGTACAGGTTAATTCCGTGGTCGCCGCCCATTCGATCCCAGCGGCTGTATAAAATCTTTCCGCTTTGCAGAACCAATGGGTAAAAGTCATGGCTTAAGTTAAAGGTTAACTGCTTAATGGCGCTGCCGTCTGGGTCCATTACATGGATGTTAAAGGTTTCATTAGCACGGCTTTCATCTAATGCTGTGTATTGTGGTTTACCTTCATCAAGCAAAATTGCCCGAGATAAACGCTGCCTGGTTGAGGCAAATATAATTCTGCCATCGGGCAAAAACGCCGGCATTAAATCATCGCCTTGCTCTGCCGTTATGTCACTGCTGATGATTCGTTCTAAGATTTGGCTTGCTACCGTATAACGCCAGATGTTCCATTTAGGTTGTTCATCGTCGTCAACACCGTCGATTTCAGGTGCGCGAATGGCCATAAGCAGTTGTTGGCCATCATCTGACACCGACAAATCGCGAATATCAATCAACTGATCTTCAGCAAATAAGGAGGCTGTTAAATTCGTCGCAGGTGAATCAGCGAAGGCATTGCGTTTAATGAGCAGTTGCGCGCCAGGATTAAAATGGCCTGGATTAAGAGCTTCAAATTGTGCAGGTTGTGCAGGATTTTGATCGACCGCAGTTAAATTACGCTCAATATAAGCCACAGGATATTCAACAAGAACGGGATCAGGCTGTTGATCTTTAATTGCTGTTTCGGTGTTACATCCCAATAACAATGTAATTACCGTAAACATCATAATGTTATAGCCCAAAGTCGGCCTCATTTGTTTTCCTTAACGATTTATTATTTTTGTGAGTATCATAGAAAAACCCTATTGCGGCTGACATTATTGCTTTCTAGGCCCAGTGTTTCAACATTTTTTATTAAATATTTGAATACTTTATTTTGACACGGCAAGACGCTTTTTTGGCGCCAAGTTATTGGCTGCAAGTGTCAAAAAAATTAACAAAATAAAAACTTTTAATGTGAGCCGTTGAATGATTTAATCAGCACCATTCGATTTTTATCATGTCCAAATATCAATTTCAGCTCAATACCAGGCAGTCAAGTGCTAACAAGGAGACAGTATGAAGCAACGACTTCGTACGGTAAAAAGCTTCAGCTTATTATCTTATTATGGAAAAACGATGCATTTTAAGCCGTTTATGAGTGTATTAGCACTTGGTGTATTGAGCCTTTTATCGGCCAATGTGGTTGCTGCCAGCTTAGAGCAAGCAAAACAACTGCATGACCGTATAGCTGGGGTTCCAGCTTCCGAAACCACATTGCAAAATATGGCAGCATTACTTGATGACGGCAAACCCATCGAAGCGGCATACCTCGCAATGGAAACACCGGCATTTTATTCTACGACGTTGAAATTATTCGCCACGCCGTGGACCAATATTGATCAAGACATTTTTGCGCCGTTAAATGACTATTCAGCCACTGTGATTGGTGCGGTTAGAGACGATGTTGATTTTAGAGATATTCTGCAAGCAGACATGGTATATGTGGGTAAGAATAGTTTAAATTTACCCGGCTACAATCGCAACAATAATGACCATTATCAGGCATTAGAAGACCAATTTATTGATTTAAAAGATGGCTTAGAGCGCACCACTCAATCGAGTGTGAATGGATTACCTGCAGATGCAACTGCAGGGGTGTTAACTAGCCGCGCCGCTGCGAAAGAGTTTTTCTATTTAGGCACTAACCGCGCGATGTTTCGTTTTACCTTAATGAATCATTTGTGTACCGATTTAGAGCCATTAAAAGACAACACCCGCCCAACCGATCGTATTCGACAAGATGTCAGCCGCAGCCCTGGTGGAGACAGCCGTTTATTTATCAATAACTGCTCAAGTTGTCACAGTGGTATGGATCCACTGGCGCAAGCGTTTGCTTTTTATGAATATGAGTTTAATCGTGACCAAGATCCAACGGGTGAAGCTGGAGCAATAGCTTACAACACCAGCGGTCAAACCGACCCCGCCACCGGCACACGAGTGCAAGGTAAGTATCATATCAATTCAACCAGTTTTCCTTTTGGCTATGCCACACCAAACGATAGATGGAACAATTACTGGCGCGAAGGCCCTAATCAAAAATTGGGTTGGGATAACAGTTTGTCTGGTCAAGGTAGTGGGGCTAAATCCTTAGGCCAAGAGCTGGCAAACAGTAATGCCTTCGCCCAATGCCAAGTTAAAAAGGTGTTTAAAACTGTGTGTTTACGAGATGCAGAAAGCCAAGCTGATATTGCACAAATTAGTGCTACTACGGCTTCTTTTAAACAGCACTCTTACCAACTTAAGCGCGTTTTTGCTGAAGTTGGCAACTACTGTATGGGAGAATAACCGTGAAATATTTAATGGCTAAAGGCCTTGTTATTGCCTCATTAATCATCGGGCTTTCTGCTTGTGGTGGCGGGGATGTTGAAAAGAATCCGCCTGCGCAACAAACGCCACAATCTGACGTGTATACCGGCCCTGCAGCAGCAACGGCTGATATTCAAAAATACAAAGCATCGTTGTGGGATAACATCTCAACCCAAGACAAATGCGGTGCATGCCATACAGAAGGTAATCAAGCGCCTTATTTTGCCAGTCGAAATAACGTTAACGATGCTTATGCTGCCACGAATCCATTGGTTGACTTAACCGACCCTAAAGCTTCACGTTTAGTCAGTAAAGTCGCTGGTGGACACAATTGTTGGCTCGCAAGTGATTCAGCTTGTGGTGAAACCATGACCCAATGGATCAAGTTATGGGCCGATGAGCGTGTTAGTACGGTCAATACTATTGAGCTGACTGCACCGGTTATTCGTGATCCAGGTTCTAGTAAAAACTTCCCTGATGACAGCAGTTTATTCAGTCAGCACGTTTATCCCATCGTGAATCAATATTGTGTGTCTTGCCATAATGAAGCAGCACAATCTCCCCAGTCGCCATTTTTTGCCAGCACCGATGTGAGCCAAGCTTATGAAGCCGCCAAAGGAGTCATTAACTTAGACGACCCAGCGCAATCAAGGCTTGTGGTGCGTTTAGGTTCGGAGTTTCATAACTGCTGGAGCAATTGTGCAGACGACAGCATTGAAATGCGCGATGCCATTATGGCGCTCAGTGATGGCATTGAACTTGATGAGATTTCACCAGACATGGTGGTGTCAAAGTCATTACGTTTAACCGATGGCATTACCGCCTCAAGTGGTGGCCGTTTTGAAACTGACGTAATTGCTTTATATCAATTTAAAACAGGTGAGGGCAGCATTGCTTATGACACCTCAGGCATATCTCCAGCCGCTAATTTGACCTTAACCGGTGATGTAGATTGGTTGGGCAGTTGGGGCTTGTCGTTTACTAACGGTAAAGCGCAGGCGAGTACCGCTAACAGCAAAAAACTGCATGATTTAATTACCGCAACAGGTGAGTTTTCTGTTGAGGCTTGGGTGACACCTAATAATGTAACTCAAGAAGGTCCAGCCAGAATAGTGACCTATTCTGCGGGAGATAGCGCACGTAATTTTACCTTAGGCCAAACTCAATATAACTATGACTTTATGCTGCGCACTCAAGCATCTAGTACCAATGGCGAGCCAGCATTAAGTACACCAGACGCGGATGAGGTATTACAAGCCACATTGCAGCATGTAGTGATGACTTACAATGCCACCACTGGCCGCAGTATTTACGTTAATGGTCAATTGATTGATGTGGTCGATGAAGACATTGCGCCACTTGCCAATTGGGACGACAGCTTCGCGCTTATTTTGGGTAGAGAAGCGTCAAACCAGCATGTATGGCAAGGCGATATTCGCTTATTAGCCATTTATAATCGGGTACTCGCACCTGAGCAAGTACAGCAAAATTATAATGTTGGAGTGGGTGAAAAATTCTTTTTACTATTCTCGATAAGTCATTTAATTGACCTTCCCAATACCTACGTCATGTTTGAAGTCAGTCAGTTTGATAACTACAGCTATTTGTTTAGTAATGCTGCTATTGTCAACATTGACGGTACGCCAGTAGCAGACAGCTTTGCGTTAAAAGGCTTACGTATCGGTATTAACGGTAAAGAAAGTGCTCAAGGCCAGTCATACGCGAATCTCGATTTATCAGTATCGGCAGCTCAAGCGATTGCAGAGCCGTTTTCTATCTCAGCATTGGGTACTATTATCGCCCTTGAAAAAGGCGCTAATCTGGATGAGTTTTTCTTAACCTTTGAACAATTAGGCGAACACACCAATGTAGTGTTACCTGGGGTATTTGTTACCCCTGCCGAGGTGCCAGCAACCACTCAATCGGCTCAAGTCGGTGTGCGTAACTTTGCTGAAATCAATCACAGTATGAGTATGCTCACGGGCGTTGACCAACAATCGACTAAAGTATTTAACACCTATCAGTTAGTTAAACGTCAATTACCGAGTCTTGAAAATATCGAAACCTTTATCTCTGCGCAGCAAATGGGCATTACCCAGCTTGCCATTGCCTATTGTGATACTGCGATTGAAGACAACACGATTCGCAGTAATTGGTTCCCAGATGTGGACTTTACTGCCGTACCTAGTGTGGCGTTAAATACCACTGAACGCGCCAATTTATTGAACCCGTTAATTAACCAACTTATGCCGTTATCGTTAGCCAGTCAGCCAAGTCAAAGTTCGGTTTACAATGAACTTGATAGCTTAGTGAGCGGTCTGTCGGTTTGTAGTGGCACCTGTACTGCAGAGCGCACCCGTACTATCGCTAAGTCTAGTTGTGCTGCCGTATTGGCCAGTGCCGTGATGCTAGTGCAATAGGGGCGACAGTATGAAACGATATTTACAGCGATTGATAGCATTAACCGCGCAGCAGCTTAGGCAAACGGTTGTTGGACTGACTATTTCGCGATTAACCCATGCAACTGATATAGCCGTAATACGGGCACAAAAGGGATTCAACAATGACTAGACCTAAGCACCTTCATCCAGACAGTCCATTGTTATTTGCTGACCATAGTAAGCCGATGACTAGGCGAGATTTTATTTCGACAGGCTTGTACAAAGGCGGCGCCGCAGTTGCTGGTTTATCGTTATTTAGCCTGTTTGCTAACCCTAACAATGCTCATGCGGCGCTATCACCCGCTCTTGAAGCACTAAGAGACTCTTGCGGCATAAGCGTACAAGGGGCGGGCAAAATTCCGTTTATTAGTTTCGATTTAGCCGGTGGTGCCAATATTGCGGGTTCTAATGTGTTGGTTGGCGGCGCAGGTGGCCAGCAAGATTTCTTATCTACGGCCGGTTATAACAAGCTGGGTTTACCTGGTGATATGGCTCCGTCAATTGCTAATCCCAATGCGGGAATGTCTGATTTTATTAATACTGATTTAGGATTGGCATTTCACTCTGACTCGGCTTTTTTACGCGGAATTTTAGAGAAAGTATCATCTGATACCGCATCACGTATCAACGGTGCTGTGATCCCCAATCGCTCAGATAATGACACGGGTAATAATCCACACAATCCTATGTATGCCATCGCGGCAGCAGGGGCGAACGGTTCGTTAATGCCGTTAGTGGGGTCGCGTAATTCAGATTCCGGCGGCAATTCAATGGCGCCCACCAACTTTATCGATTTAAGCAAACGTCCCACTAAAATTGATCGCCCTTCAGACGTAACGGGTTTAGTGGATGTAGGTGATTTATTCAGTTTATTGTCGCAACGTGATGCTGTGGCCGTGATGGAAAGTATTCAACGTATTAGCGCGCAAAAAATGGCGGCAGTGAACACGCAAGTTACCCGCGGTGATGTGATTAAAGATTTGGTTAATTGTGGTTATGTTAAAAGTGCTGACCTTGCCGACCGTTTTGGCGACCCATCAACATTAAACCCATTGTTAGACCCTGATATTGTCGGTCCTGGTGGCATTTTTGGGATTAATGAATTTGACTCTGAGTCTGAGTTCCAAAAAACCGCGTCCATTATGAAGTTAGTGGTTAATGGCTTTTCTGGTGCGGGCACGGTCACCATGGGTGGGTTTGACTATCACACAGGCGAGCGTGCCACAGGTGAGTTAAGAGACTTACGAGCTGGTCGCTGCATGGGCGCGTGTTTAGAATATGCTTCACGTCGTAATATGCCGTTAATGTTATACGTATTCAGTGATGGCTCTGTTGCCAGTAATGGCCGTATCGATGACTCCATGGAAGGGCGTGGTAAAGGCGAATGGACTGGCGATAACTCATCAACAGGCGCGTCATTCTTTTTGGTTTACAATCCGTCTGGCAAACCACAATTAATGGGAGGCAGCGCCGACCAAATGGCCAGAAAACAACAAATTGGTTTTATGCGATCTGATGCATCCGTTGATACCGCGTCAGCCCCGTCGGCCAATAACGTTAACTTGTTGGTAGAAACCGTATTGCTAAATTATATGGCTCTACATGGCGAACAAAGCCAATTTACCTCAGTTGCCCCAGAACAAGGATTAGGTAATGCCACTATGCTTGATTCGTTAACTGCGTTTCAACCAATAGTGTAGATCTTGTTGTTGCTAGCGTTGATAATTAGGTTTTCTTGTTGCTTACGAGAAAACCTAATTGCTTTAAAGGGGGGAATCTATTTGCAAACAACTGCCTAGACTAATAAATGATTACTCAGGGTAGTGCGAGTAATGTTTTATAGCAGACTCTGCAGTTGACCAACATGCTTTTTCAGATACAAAAATATTGGCTTCAAGCGCCATCGTTATGCTTGTATCTAATGAGCCTGCGGGCACAATCAATGACGTTTTGCTTTTATTAATAAATGGCACTGCTGCGCCGCAAGATTTGCAAAATGCTTTAGAGAATGATCTTTGAGGATGTTCGTAAGTCGAAATAAAATCGAGCCCTGTAATCCATTTTATATTTACAGTATCGGTAATTAAGTTTGACGCAAAAGCAGTCCCTGTTAGTTTTTGACATTGATGGCAATGGCATTGATAAAAGGCTTTAAAACTATCAACAACTTCGAATGTAACTTCACCACAAAAACAGCTGCCTATTAGTTTATCTTTCATCCGTTAACATCCTATTTTTGTATCAAAAAATTCATGATTCATAACAGTATATATTTTATAAATGCTGAAGCGTAAAGACTTTTTAAGCTCTCTAAGTCTCGCAGCTAATAATCCAATAACCAATAACCAAGAACCAATAAATTTAGTCTTGCTGTAATCCCGTCGATACATGTAACGTTTGTTGATTGTCTATTATGATCGCTTCGTATTCTGGTAACTCATTGATTAACGACATGCCTTGTTGTAATCCCATGACAAAGATGGCGGTGGACAGGGCATCCACAAAAGTTGGATTTTTGCCGATAATTGACACGCTGACAACATTGCGTGCTGAGTCGCCGGTTTTGGGATTAATAATGTGATGATAGCGCACGCCGTCTTCGATAAAGTAGCGTTCGTAATCGCCCGAGGTTGAAATCGACTCATTACTAAGTGGTAATTGCACCGCGGTTTTATCGTCTGCGCGAGGGTGTTTTATGCCGACAAACCAAGGGCGTCCGATGCGATCGCCGAGTAATGTGGTGTCGCCGCCAGCGCTGATAAGAGCATGTTCTATGCCTGAATCTTTCAATATAGCAATGCAATTTTTAACCGCATGCCCTTTGGCTATGCCGCCTAAATCAATTTTGACATCAGCATTAGCAAAACGAACTGAAGAGGTGGACTTATCGAGTATTACTGCTTGGTAGTTTATTGCTTTTAATGCGGTGTTAATGGCTGCTTGGTCGGGCTTTTGATGCTTACGATAATCGTATTGGTAACCTACTGAGGCGTAGGTGATATCAAACATGCCATTGGTTAATTTGGCAATGTCTTGCGCGTCGGCGAGTAAATCAAATAGCTCTGGGCTGATGGTCACGGGTTTTTTGGCTGCATCGCGGTTAATGATACTGAGTTCGCTGGCGGCGATATAAGGACTCATGGTTTGATCAATGCGCTGCATTTCTTGCTCTACCGCGGCAATTAAGCTATCTGCCGTTGATGCTTCGGCATTGTCAGGTAGCCAAAACTCAACATGTGCCAGCGTTCCCATGACATCAAAACTCTTTTGGTGCCATTGAGCAAACGCAGCATTTGAACTGAGTACCGATAACAATAATATGATAACTAGGCTGACTGTGCGCATGAATGTATAAGCTTTCTATGTTGTGGTGATAGCGGTGATTGTTGATGAATTAGTGCCAATCATCAACAGTAAAAGCGAAAATAACTTTTTTGATGCTGAAAATGCTTATTTGCATCACTCGCTACATGGGTGATATTTGACAAAATTCTCGCGGCATCGAGCTTATTGAGGTAGTTTAGCCGTATTATCGTTTAACAGAGTGTTATGTGTTTTTTATGTCGGTCATGTCTTCAATAACTCAACTCACTAATCATTCAGCTACTCGACCAGCCACTCGACCAGCCACTCGATCAACTGGGCTTTCTCAGCCTTATGTTTATTTTGTGCCACTTAATGGGGCGTTATCACCTGCTGATTATGAAGTGGGTTTAGCCTTAGGTTGGTTAAGTGATGATGAACTGGCCAAAGTTGGTCGTTATATAAGCGTGTCGGCGCGTCATAATGCGTTGCAAGTTCGTATTGCGCTTCGGGCTGTATTATCGCTGCACAGTGCATTAACGCCTCAACAATGGCGTTTTATTTACGGCGCTAAAGGTAAGCCTGCACTGACACAAGATTTGTTGGCGCAAACTGGGCTGCATTTCAATTTAAGCCACAGTGGTCAATGGCTAATGATTGGAGTATTGATAGCACCCAATGCTGAAGAAAAAAATGAGCCAACGATTGATGGAGCGATTAACGAGTGGGTATACAATCCTGAGCAAGATATTTGCTTTGGTGTCGATATTGAACGACAGCGAAGCAGTACCGACATAGTGCCCATTTTGAATCACTATTTTACTCAAACAGAAACCAACACCTTATTGCAATTGCCCGAGGCATTACAACGACAACGATTTTTTGATTTATGGGCTGTAAAAGAATCCTACATAAAAGCACGCGGACTGGGATTAGCGTTATCACTCAAGTCATTTAGTGTTGATTTTAGCCAGGCAGAGCAATGCAATACCCCGTTGCAACGGGCTGATAATCACAGTCAGTCAATTGAGTTACTTAAGCCGGTAAAACTGAATTTTACCGATAGCAAACAGCCTGTCGCAACCGATTTTAGTTGGCAAACGGTGATGGGAAGACTCGATAATGAATACCGTTTTGCGGTGACTTTGGGGTTGGCTAACTCAGCTGTTTCTAACGTGGTAATTGAGCCTTATTCCATTTACAACACCTTATCGTGTGCCCGATTAAGCTTTGATGATTTGTTGGGTTGATGGAACCGTTGATGACTTAGCCGAAGCAATGCTTCGGCTAAGACTAAAGCCAAGATCAAGACCAAGAGATGGTACGATCTGGTAATTATTTTAACGGTACAATTTCAAATTTGTCATTGAATTGTACTAAGGTCGAGGCAATTTTCCCAAAGGCTTGTTTGTCGCCAGTCATACTGGCATCACCTTGTTCAATTAATTGCGTTAACGTGGTTTGACCTAATAAAATACTGACAACATCCGCTTTGGCAATGGTTAACGTTGCATCAGCTTTTTGAAGTTTATTAACAACAATATTGTTCAAATTACCATGACTAAGCTCTACAAATATGGTGCTTTCAACTTCCGTCTTATCGGCTTTAGTCACCACATTTAAACTAATATCGCCCAGTTTATCTGCGGCAATGCTATCTATTTTTACGGCTAAAAAGTCAAATAAAGTCGGCATATCCATTTCGCTCAATACATCTGCAGAGGCTGATTTAGGTGTACCTGGCTGAATTCCTATTCTTAACTCTTGAGTACCGGTTAAATAGATGTTTCTCCAACCAGCCCCTTCAGCTTGATAACCTAGTTGCTCGTAGGTGTCGGCTAGTAGATCTCGAGCACTTTGGTTACTTGGATCTGCCATAACCACTTTGTTAAGCGCTGTAGCTACAAAACGGTATTCACCTTGGCTAAAGTCTGCTTTGGCCTTTGCGACAACGTTGTTGGCACCGCCCATGTACTCGACAAATTTTGTCGCTTCTTGTTGCGTTGGCAATGGGTTTAAGTTAGCTGGGTTCATGTCAAAGTAGCCTAAATACATGTTGTAAACAGCTTTAGCATTATGACTGTAAGTGCCATGATAACCATTGGTGTACCATTGATCTTTTACTTGCTGTGGGATGGTGTCCATAATGGCGTCACCAATATCTTGTAATACTACGCCTTGATTAGCTAATCGCAGTGATTGGTTATGAACTAAACCATAATTGTCGCGTTGCATTTTAAGGTATTGATTAACTTCATTGTTACCCCATACGGGTGCTGAATGCGATGCGAATAGCACTTCAACATCTTGACCAAATGAATTGATCATCTGGTTAATGTCTTTTGACCATTTTAATGCATCGCGTACTTTTGCGCCGCGTAAAGTATAGATATTGTGCATACCATCGTAGGTTAATTCCCCGCTCCATAAGGCTTTCATTGAAGGAATATAAGTGACCATTTCGCTGGCTGCTTCTGTTCCTGAGGCATCCATAAACACCATTTCAAGTCCATCGACAGTTAAGGTTTCCCATTTATCTTTTTGATTAAGTTCGTAGTCGGGTTTTACGTAGGTAATTTCACCTTTGGATAAACCTTTAGCAAGCGCAGCGTCAACGATACCATGATCATGTTTGCCCAAAGTTGCTCCATATTGGTAGCTGGCTCGACGGCTCATAGCGTTGCCTGCGAGTACGTTTTCGGCAACCACTTCGGTTGTAATATTGTTTGACCCGTACACTTTTACATCAGGATATAGCTCTTGAATCCCTCGGGCTCCGCCAAAGTGGTCAGCATGGCTATGTGAATAAATCATTGCAACAATCGGTAATGTATTCCCTTCAGGAAGGTGTTCAAAAGCAAATTTGATAGATTGCTGCGCCGCTTCTTTGGTTAATAACACATCATAAACAATCCAACCGGTTTTACCGCGAATTAAGGTCATATTTGACAAGTCAGTACCACGAATTTGATATATGCCATCAGTGACTTTATATAATCCGTTCGAGACCATATTAAGCTGTGCTTGGCGGTATAGCGACGGGTTAACGGAGTCAGGATATTTATCACTGATAAAGCTAAATTCTGCACGCAGAATATCTGCGGTGGCTTGATCAAACTCGGCAATTCTATTTTGGTTGAAACGGGTGAACGCATTTTTGTCATTAAAGTTAAGCGTTTTGGCTACCTCGGCATTGTGGGCTGCCGTTGCTGGAGTCGCTTCTTTTCCCTGGTAATCGACACTTAAGTGGTCGTGTTCATGCTGAGCGGCTAAAGCATTGAGTGACAGGGTCGAAATCATTGATAGTGCGATGATAGATTTTTTCATGGTAAGTCCTCATATAGTTAAAGATAAATGTTTTAACGTTGATGAAACTATCTTAGTGGTTAAATACCAAAAAATAACTATAGTGAAATGGTGATAAAACATTTTTTCTATGAATGTATTTGACCTAAAAGGAATGAGTATGAGCGATGCGTTTGCCAATAAATTGCCAGCATTGGATTTAAATTTACTGCGAGTTTTTTGTACTGTATGCCAGCAATCATCAATCACCCGCGCAGCAGAACAGTTAGGGTTGACGCAGTCGTCTGTGAGCAATGCGATTAGCCGTCTTAAAAACACACTGGGTTGTGAATTATTTATTCGTGTTGGTCGTGGTATTGAACCTACAGCAACAGGGTTACATATATTTAATACTGTTCAGCCAATGCTAGATACCATTGAACAAACTTTGATGGGAGTTAAAGCGTTCGATCCCAGTACCTCTAGAAGAGTTTTTACCATTTATGCCAATGAAGCAGTTATCGATTTATTACAACCGCAATTAGATACAGCATTAGCTAATTTGTCTGTCAGAGTGGTGCTACGTAATTCACCAGTATTAGAGGCGGAACAGTTTCAAGACTTACAAATGCAAAAAGTAGATTTGGTAGTGGATATTATGCCGCCAAAACTAAAAATGTTTAGTTTTAAAAAGGTCGCCCAAGAGCGGATTATTTGTGTGGTACGTCAACATCATCCAGTGATAAAAAACCATGTCAGCAGCGATGATTTTTTTGCCGCCGAGCACGTTATGTATCGTCTACATCGCGATAATATGCGTGTTGCAGATATCATTTCTAATGATCCATTACCGCAGCGCACTTTATACAGTGAGCAGTCGTCTATTTTGAGTATGTTGTCGTTAATCAGTAAGTCGAATGCCATAGGCATAGCGCCATATACTTTTACCCAAAGCTATGCGCAACTGTTTAAACTAACCTTGCTTGAATTACCTTTTAAGACTCGGCCAATAAATTTATACAGCATTTGGCCGACAAAACATGCATTAGATAAGTCATGTATTTGGTTAAGGGAAATAATTGAAAAACTGATGCATGATGCATATGGTTGTTCATAATGCAGGGAACATTAATCAAAAAGCCAATCTTAGAGAGATTGGCTTTTTGTTAATATCGCTATATGTGATGGCAATTATTGTCTCGCGAGGCGATTTGATTCCGGTGGGTTTTCAAAGTCGCTGCGGTACGGGTTGATGTCTAAGCCACCACGACGCGTATAACGTGCGTAAACGGTTAACTTAGTGCACTGGCAGTATTTTTTTAAGTCGACAAAAATACGCTCAACGCACTGTTCGTGAAACTCGTTATGCTGGCGGAAAGAGATTAAATAGCGCAGCAGTTTTTCACGATCAATTTTAGGGCCTTGATAACGGATCATCACGCTGCCCCAGTCTGGCTGAGAGGTGATTAAACAATTAGACTTCAATAAATTTGAATTCAGTGTTTCAGCCACGTTTTTGTCAGGATCTGTACCACCGATTAAATGATCGGGATTAAATGCGTATTCGTCGACTTCAATATCCAAGTCATCAATACAAGTACCCGGTAAATCAATAATACGTTCAAGATTAAAATGCTTTGGTTCGATGACTTTGACGGTCAGGTCACCTTGGGCACAAGCGATTAAATCGCGGCTTAACGTTTCTTGTACGGCTTCGACACTGTCAAACTTAGTTTGGTTAAAACTATTTAAGTACAGTTTAAAAGATTTAGATTCAATCAAATTGACACTGTTGATATCTAACTGAACTTCCAAAATGGCAACAACAGGCTTGCCTTTAGCATTAAGCCAAGACAATTCATATCCGGTCCAAATATCGGTACCGTGAAAAGGGAGTTGACCACTTAATTCAATAGCATCTCGGTTAAGTTTACGTGGAACCCCTTGCAGCAGTGACGCGTCATACTCAGCTTGATAAGCAGTTGCTTGGCCTAATGTTAGGCCTTTTAATGCTGCTGCATCACTATAAGGGTCGTGATTGTGTGTCATCTAATCGGTTTCCGTGTCAAAATATGGTTTTATTATAAACTACGAGTGGCTTAAGTGTCTTGTTCATCTGCATTAGATTGCTTTATAAAAAACTATCTTAAATCTTATCAAGATACGCTATCTGAATTTCCGCGCTATTATCCTTTGGGCGAAGACTCAATATGTATTCAAGGCACCTTTAATGCGGACACTGATGATACTGTGTTCTGGCAGCCCATTAAACGTGACAATGTCGCTGACTTTAGTAACGTGGAGCATGCATTAAATATTCAATTACACCAAGATATTCATGCATTTTATGGCCAGTATTTTTCCGCGCCATTACCGTTTACTGCATCATTTGGCGACGGTGAATTACTCCAAGCATGGAATCAAGATGACTTCGAAAATTTGCAACAAAATGTAATTGGTCATTTGATCATGAAGAAAAAGCTCAAACAACCAGCAACTTGGTTTATCGGTGTGCTAGGTGATGACGACGAAATGCTAACGGTAAACAATGATGATGGCAGCGTGTGGATTGAAATTCCAGGTGAAAAACAGCGCACTAAATTAGCCGAATCATTAACGGCGTTTTTAGAGCAAATATCGCCGATGATCAAACCGCCATCAAAACCCGTCGAGGAATTACCTCATACGGTAGACCATCCAGGTATTTGGCAACGCATTAAAACCATGTGGGATTATTTGTTACGCAAAAAGTAACCGCATCAAGCATTGAAGTGCCATTTTATGGTGCTTTAATGCGTTCATTGCATTCAAACACGAGCATTCAAACACTCATTTACCTCGTAACAACTGCCTCTTTTATGCTTCGCTTAGGTTATTGACCCTACACTTTAGTGTTTGAGTTATTTTGTCTATGCACGCTTGTTTATCAACAATCCACAATCCGTAGCTTATGGGTAATACTTCAACGCCAGCCCGTTTAAATAATTTGTAGGTTGTTAGCTCAAAAAAGTTAGCCCAAGGCCCAGGAAAACCAATAAGGTCAACCGCAAGGTATTTGTCTGCATAACGACACAATAGGTCTATTTCGGTGCCGGCAATGGTATACCCAGGCCAAGTATCAATATTGTACTGTGTTAACGCCTCAATAAGCTCTTGCTGAAATGTGTCTATCTCTGAGGTCACGCTGTGTTTGGCATTAAAGGTTGTTATAGAAGTAACATATTGGCGTAACAGGTTGTGTTCTGGTAATAACGAGTCGTCCATAGACAAATATATCAACTGCTTTTGACGTGCCCTGGTAATGGTGACGTTAAACACATCCGCTTTATTTAAATAAGCAGCCGCACGTTTACTGTCGTTATCAATCGCAAACGAAATCAGCATGATATCTCGCTCTTCGCCTTGAAACCCAAACGGCGTGGCTGCACGTATGCTGTGTTTAATGACATCTGTTTGAGGGATCTTCTGCTCAATCAATGTGGCGATATATTCAGCCTGTGCGCTAAAAGGCGAGATAATCCCAATACTATGAGTGATGCCTGTTTGGACATCTTGTGTTATTTGATGTTGGATCTCTGCTAATAGACTTAGGGCTTCTTGCTGGTTAACGCCCGATGTATCACGAGTACCGGCGATACGATGAAGGTGCAAATGGCCTGAACTGGTGCAGGGTCGGTGTTGCATGATTTTTAATTTAGATTGATAAAAAGACTGGTTACTAAAATGAATAAGCTCAGGCTTACTTCTAAAGTGTTCATCTAAAAAGGCCAACTCTTGCCCGCTAGCTAATGTTTTTAACGCTAAATCTAAGATGGAGTTATCTCGATAACTGATGGCTCCTGGGCTGTTTTCGGGCACATTATTTTTGGCAAGCAATTGAGTTTGTTTGCTTCTGGCTAAAAAGGAATAATGTTTTAATTGCTTCGTGTCGCCAACAATCAATACACGTTTTGCACGGTATAGCGCAGGTAAGCAACTGCTAATGTTACATTGTGTTGCCTCGTCAATAATCACTAAATCAAACATTTCACGATTAAGTGGCAATACCCTGTGTAGGCTGTTTAAGCTTGCTAGCCAGATGGGAAATGCGGCAAATAATGTGGCGTATTCTATTTTTTCAAATAGCGCGAGTTGTTTACTGGACGTTCTACTGCGAATCGCTTGGTTAAAAGCCTGTAGCGATTTACGGTGCTGATTAACTAATGTGTTTAAGTTATTCTTTTTTAGTGCATTAAGATATTCAGCTGCCAGTGTTTCCCGCGTAACAGTGTGTTTATTAATGGTGTTTAACGCATCCCATTGATGATGCCATTGGTTTATTGACCCTTGGGTAAAAAACAAATAAACCCGTTTTAGCCATGTTGATTGTTGTGCTTGAAGTTTATGTAGGTGCAAACCACGGCGAATAGACCTGCGACTGAACGCCAGGAAACGTTTTTCCAGTTTTATCAGTAATCGTTGCAGCTTATTCAGTTCGTCTTCACATGCTTGTGGGTTTTGGCTTAAGTCATCGCTAAAGTATCCTGCGAGTAAGTCGGCGGTATAGTCTTTTAATTGTTTTAAAAATGCTTTTTGTCCTGCGCGAATAGACACGTCGCCCAAGTTAAAATTACTCGCCAATTTATCTGCAATCACATCAAGGGCTACGTCATTATTTGCCACAATAAGCACCGACTCACCGCGCGCCATATGTTCGGCAGCAACAGCAGCAATGGTGTAGCTCTTGCCCGTTCCTGGCGGACCAGATACGCAGCCTAAATCGGCATTGGCAGAGATATGAATAACTTTCTTTTGTGGCGTCGATAATAACCCCGGTAAAAAGTCATATTTAAGTGTTGGGGCTCTGAGTCTTACAGCACGTTTTTCAAACGTTTGGTTAAACAGTTTACAAATAGGAGCTGATTGTTCGTTAGCGCTAATGATACTTTCTAATTCGTGAAGTACACCGCGACTGCTCGATGACCTCTCGACAAAAAGTAGCATCGAAATAGGTAATAAGCGGGGTGTTTCTTGGGTTAATGCTTTTTTAATATCTTGGTGCCCAGCAAGCTTGGGATATTGCAATAACTCTAGTGAGTTTATGTCAATTTGATTACTGCTAAAGTATGAGGTCCAAAAAGATGGTGAATGTATATCTTCATTGATGAGATCTTCTGAAAGCTCATTATCTTCTGGTAGCAATTGTTGCAGCAGGGCTTCATTGATTTCAGTGTCTTCTGTTTGGGCTGAAAAATAGAAATTATTGTTTTGTTGTTCAATGGTGGCTTCATTAAACAGCAGCGGTGAGACAACCGTTTTGAGCTCACCTTTTATAGTGACTTTACCGACAAATAGATATCGTGCGTACAGCAGTATTCTTTCTCTTTGGTACATTGCCACTCGCTTAAGCATTGGCTCAGCAAATTCTTGCGGGATAGGAAAACGAGGTAAAAAACCTGTCCCTAGCTCATCTTGCCCTTCAAGAATGAGACGATCTTCTTGTTTAAACTTGTTCACATTCCAAAGATTGATGGAGGCGCTATCTTCCTTATAACAATCTTTGTAATAGGAAATAATCTGCTGATAACTCAATGGCACAATTCCATTTATTGATGATCCCAAGACAAATTAGACACAATACGGCAAGGCTCGCAGCGAAAATGAAACATGTCTAAAAGTGGCTCATCTAGCTTCCAATCTTTAGATCCACAGCGTGGGCAGGGGCGAGCTAGCTCTGCTTGCAATGATTCGCCGCCCACACGGTATAAGTAATAATAGGTGGGGATATTAGTTAAATATTCTATCCGGCCACGTAAATCCCAACCGCGTCTAAATAAGTCACTGTCCGCTCGAGTGATCTCATCCAAAGCTGCATACTCTGCTTTAGTGGCTGCGGCCATTTGCAGTTCATCGCATGCTTGCCACTCTGTTTGCCATTTTATGATGCGTTTGTGATCGCCATTAAAAGTAGCAGGCAGTTGATAAAGAGGTATTGGTAACAGGTTATCGCCATTACGCAGTGGCGAACACATGTGCACATAACTGGTATACAGCAGTTGCCATGAAGGCGTGTCGGTATTACTAGCTTCTGAATTAATGTCTTGGCCGATAAACTTTTCTCTAGGGGCCAATAGTTTGGCTGCGGTTAAGCCTGCTAAGGTCACTTTTACCCATGGGCTACTGTGACGGTTTGCTAAGCTGGTTTTTTCAGGTAGCAGCAGACGAACTCTAAATTCACCATCATTAAAGGCGACCGCAAATTCACGTCCTAAAATTTGTCCATTAGCTCGTAAGGCTTCAAGAAAAGCGTTAATGGCTTTCTCTACCGTCTCAATAGTCGTATCGGCAAAACATTCAAAGCGTAGTTCGGTGACAAACATCTATTGGTCAGCCTTATTATTGATTATGTTGCTTTGAGCCATATTATTTTGTAATTGGTTTTCTAACTCAGTAACTCGTTGGGTTAGCTGACTAATATGTTGTTGTAGGGTCATAACCTGTTGAATCACTTGAGTAAGATCGGGTTGATCATGTGATGGGACATCGGCTATTGATGGAATGTCTGCTAATTCCGGTAAATGTTGCCACTCAGATTTAGGCAGCGCCTTAAATTGTTGTAAACCTTGGATAAGGGTAGGCATCGGAATGCTATTGCCTAAACGACTTTTTATCAGGGCCAAGCTGGGCGTATGCCCATTGTTAGCAATTGATTTTGCTGCGGCAAGTACTTGTTCAATTGGACTCATTGTTGGTTTAATTCCTTAATTCCATATAGTGAGATTAACTAATTTCTTGTTGAGTTAAAACATAAAGCTATATAAATCAGTATATTATTTTATGGCACGATTTTGGCTTAAAGGATCTGTAAATACAATGCGGATTTTATTTTAACAAAAAGGATGCAACATGAAATTAAAACTTATCGCAGCGGCATTAATTGGCGCTACATCACTAGGATTAAGTGGTTGTGTTATTAGTGTCGGAGACCATGAATCGGGTAAAAGTGCTGATTATTGGCAAGTGCAACAAGATAAAAATCGTGATCTGTTGAGCAAATTGTCTATGGGAATGAGCAGTGATCAAGTCACAACCTTAATGGGAACGGCTGATTTTAGTGAAGCTTATACCAAGTCGGCTCAAAATAATGCAGAGCAATCCATCAAAGTGTTGTTTTATCGTACCCAATGGGCAGAAGGCGATGGTAAAACAACCAAAGATGAATGCACGCCAATTGTGTTCAAAGATGACGTTTTAGTGGGCTGGGGTGATACCGCCTACAGACAGCACTAATTGCCGAGTGAGGTTATCCGACATTAAGTGTTAATTACAATTTAGCTCGCATCATCACGTCCAATTGGTCAATCACTTCTGACCATTGGGCGTCTTGTAATAATGCCTCTTTTAAAAATGCTTTTTGACCTGAATTCCAGCAATCGGCATCAGTAATTAATGTGTGTTTATCCAGTTTGTTTTGGATAACAAAGTCGTCGATTCCCTCTTGATCGTGAGGCAAACCTAATTGCTTAAATAAGTGACTTAAATCATTTGATGTAGTGTCCATTTGGCGCATTCCTTATGATGGTTAGATAAACAATTTTAGTATCCGTCTTGATGAGATAAATTGCAAACAACTGACACTCACAATCGCTAACAGGCAAAATGGGTAAACAAAACTTGTACAATGTTTCAAACTTGTTAAGTTAAGTTTAGCGAGTTAACCAACAAGGAATAATAATGGACAATAACACCTTGGAAACTTTACGTGCAGTATATTTGACGGCAGAAGACTTACGAGTCGCAGCTTCTATTCTTTATAACGCTTATCATGATGATCCCTATTTTATCGAGGTACTTGGGCAAGATGACAATCAACAATACGAACAGAAACTTCGCGCGGCGATTCGTGAAGAGTTAAATGAACTGTGGCAACAAGAACAACCTTTAATTGGCTTATTTGACGGTGACCGTTTAATTGGAGTTGCCTGTGTGATTACGCAACAAGTACCTTTGGGTGAGGGGCGTTATTGGCATTGGCGTTTTAAAATGATGTTGGGTACAGGATGGAAATCAACTCAAGGGTTAATGCAAAAAGAGACCTGCATTTTAGAACATCTTCCTTCGCAAAAATGCGGGGTTTTGCAATTTATTGCCTTATCCCCCAATGAGCAGCAAAAAGGTTATGGTGCCAAGTTAATTCAAGCGGTATTGAGTTGGTGTGATGAGCAACCTGGGCTTGATGGCATTGGGGTATTTGTGAGTAACTCTTCGCACCATCAAGCATTCGTGAAACAAGAATTTGTCAGCATTGCCACTGTGAGTATTGGCAATATTGAAGGTGAAATATTGTTTTACAGTAAGGCATAGTGTCTAAAATGAAAATAATCTAATACTAACAGAGCATACCATTAGCGAGTTGTTAATAAGGAGTGAGTAATGGAACCTAAGCGTTATTCTTCATTTGCAGAGTTTTATCCATTTTATCTGTCGCAACATCAAGATCCCGTTTGTCGAAGACTGCATTACATTGGCAGTAGCATTATTTTAGTGATCATTATTAACACTTTGATTAACCAACATTGGTGGCAGTTATTGTGGTTGCCGGTAGTCGGTTATGGTTTTGCATGGTTAGGGCATTTTATATTTGAAAAAAATCGCCCCGCAACATTCACTTATCCGCTATACAGCTTATGGGCAGATTGGGTCATGTTTGGTCAAATGATAAGGCGTTTATGGCGCAAATAACCCTGGAAGTATTAACTTGCTCACGCTTTTGTAAGCAATATCCTACAAGTGTGTAAGGGATCTTATCTAAAGTTGTCAGTGTTTAACGTTATAAATTATTGTTAATCTTTTAAAATCAGGTAATTACATTTTTCTAACGATTTACTGACATGTGGGATGTGTATTTAAATGGAGTTGAGTGACTTTTATCGGCGTTTATTTTGGCTAGAATGTAGTTATCGAAGGCGGGTCATCAGTTGGTTTTCTTAGGATGAGAAATAAGACTAATGATGCTTAAGAATATTAAGGATGATACTAGGACACGCTCACGGATTAGGGCATAAGCTCGGCAAATGGATAGCCGAATCAAGGATGGGTGAAGACAGTAAATAGTCGACACAAGGAAAAAAAGGATAGGGCTGCAGGATGCAGCTGGGATAATTCAACGGATTGAATAGATTTACCGCTCAGTCAACGGATAGGCTGTTCAACGGAATGAAACTCATGCGTTTGTTTGTGTTACACAAATAGACAAGGAAATGAGAACAGGGAAAAGGACTGCAGGAAGCATGTTTACATGGATGGTGCAGGGAGCAAATTTCAGCCGGATTGCTGACAAAAGTGTTAACGGGCACAACCTTATAACTTAAGGTTGTGCCTTTTTGCTTTCTGGCGGAAATTATCCAGCCTTAGAATAATGTATTGGTTACGATGATGTATGCTTCGTTACCCTTAAAGCACAGTGCTTAAAGTTATGCAGATGCCAATTTATGATCATTTTTCTGTTTAGTTAGCATTAATGGTGAATATATATAGACCGTTTAAATCTTTGCAAACCTAGCCTTTATTATCTACATTTCATAATCAATCCAAAAGTATACAAAAATAAATTTCCCTATATTATTGTTTGTAAAGTAATAATTGTTAAATCTAATGATGTTCTTTTGGATATTCTTTTAGATGTTCTTATATTGCTAAGGATGTAACTACTCTATGAACAGTGAAATTGATATTAATCGGTTAATTGTTCGGTAAATAGTGAGTAAATTGTGTGACAATAGCCTCATTTTTTTCAGTCTTAACACTGCTCTGATGTATGCTTTGTATTTCGTTCTGCATGTTGTTGCTTAATGGTTTATTCATCTGTGCGTGTCGCTTGAAGAGGGATTTATTTGATGTGGTTACAACGAGAGATGACACTTAACTCTAAAAGACGAGGATTTCATTTAATTACTGATGAAGTGATAGCACGGCTGCCAGAGCTAGGAGGTATCAATGTTGGCTTATTGCATGTGTTTATTCAGCATACTTCAGCATCGCTGGCGATAAACGAAAATGCTGATCCTACTGTTCGTGGCGATTTGGAACGGCATTTTAATGTACTCGCACCAGAAGGTGCGCCATACTTCCAGCATACTTATGAAGGTGCCGATGATATGCCTGCGCATATCAAGTCGACCCTGATTGGTTCTAGTCAGTCAATTCCGATTACCCATGGGCGTTTGAACTTGGGTATTTGGCAAGGTTTATATTTATGTGAGCATCGGGACCATGCTTCGGCGCGCACAATTATTATCACCTTGCAGGGTGAATGATTTAAAAAGGTTAAATTGCAATACTAAGGTAACAAAATTGCCTATTTTACATTCATTTCTCACGTTAATAATTGACTTTGCTTGTGTCAGTAAATGTAAAGATGCTAAATTCAAGCAGATAAATGAGATGTGTAAAATATGCAATGTTACTGGTGTTTTTTTACGATAAGATTTTACATATAAATGTTTTATATATAAAAACGGCCCTAAAATTCAAAAATGAATTACGCATAATAATAGGTGGGTTTACGTGATATCTGTATATTTGGTTGACGACCATGAACTCGTGAGAACGGGTATTCGTCGCATTTTGGAAGATGAACGCGGTATTAAAGTCATCGGTGAAGCACCTGATGGAGAAACAGCCGTACAGTGGTCTCGACAAAATGAAGCGGATGTCATTTTAATGGACATGAATATGCCTGGTATGGGGGGATTAGAAGCCACCCGTAAGATTTTACGCTATCAGCCAGACGCTAAAATTATTGTGTTAACCGTACAAACAGAAGACCCTTTTCCGACCAAAGTGATGCAGGCTGGTGCTTCTGGCTACTTGACTAAAGGTTCCACATCGCCAGAAGTATTGCGTGCCATTACTCAAGTGGCTCGTGGTCAACGTTATCTGTCACCAGAAATTGCCCAGCAAATGGCACTAAGCCAATTCAACCACTCTGACGAGAATCCATTTAGCAGTTTGTCTGAGCGAGAATTGCAAATTATGATGATGATAACCAATGGTGAAAAGGTTAATGATATTTCTGAAAAATTAAATTTAAGCCCTAAAACTGTCAATAGCTATCGTTATCGACTATTTGCCAAACTGGGGATCGGCGGTGACGTTGAGTTGACCCGTTTAGCTATCCGTTACAAAATGCTCGATACAGGTTCATTCTAGTCAGGAATAATGTATTCCTCGCAACGCATTAAGTAGCTTTAATCATGCCAAGTGGTTTTAACGCCAAATCTTTTTTAAAACATGTCACCTCAGCGCCTGGTGTTTATCGAATGTACGATAAACACCAACAGGTTATTTATGTTGGTAAAGCCAAAGATCTCAAAAAACGCTTAAGCTCGTATTTTAGAGTCAATATCGCCAATGTTAAAACTCAGGCGCTGGTTTCGCATATCGATCATATTGACGTGACCGTTACGCACAGCGAAACAGATGCGCTATTGCTCGAAAACGATTACATCAAACAGTACATGCCCAAATACAACGTGCTGCTGCGTGATGATAAATCTTATCCGTATATTCTGTTGAGCGGCCATAAGCACCCTCGACTTGCTTATCATCGTGGTCCAAAACGTGAAAAAGGTCATTATTTTGGCCCATACCCTAATGGTGGTGCAGTCCGTGAGAGTTTGCATTTAATGCAAAAGCTGTTTCCAATCCGCCAATGCGATGACTTATATTATAAATCCAGATCTCGGCCTTGTTTACAGTATCAATTAGATCGTTGTAGTGCGCCTTGTGTGGGGATTGTCAGTGATGAGGAATACAGCGAACAGGTCAAATTAGCCGGTTTATTTTTACGCGGCAAAGACAAACAAGTCATATCACAGCTGGTGGCCAAAATGGAGACCGCTGCAATTGATATGGAATACGAGCGTGCGGCACAGTATCGTGACCAAATTACCGCATTAAGGCGCGTGGCAGAACAGCAGGAAGTGTCAAATCATAAAGGCGATATGGATGTCATCGGCGTCGATTACGCCTCTGGTATTGCCTGTTTTCATCTATTGTTTATTCGCGATGGTAAAATTTTTGGTAGTCGCAGCTATTATCCTTCAGTACCCGCAGAAACTGAAATTGAAGAAGTGTTGTCATCATTCTTGGGCCAGTTTTACCTTAATGCCGATATTCAGCGCACCATTCCAAAAGAAGTCATTCTCAGCCATCACTTTGACGGTATAAAAGAATTAGAAGCGTCGATAGAACACGCATTAGATAAAAAGTTTGAGTTAAAAACGCAAGTAAGAGGCGACAGAGCTAATTTTTTACGTCTTGCCATGACTAACGCCAGTAATGCCGTCGCGACCAGACTGTCACATAAGAATACTGTTGAACAACGTTTTCAATTACTTGAAGAAGCACTTGAACTTAATGAACCGATTAAGCGGATGGAATGTTTTGATATCAGTCACACTATGGGCGAAAGCACTGTGGCATCGTGTGTGGTGTTTAATCGAGAAGGGCCGCATAAAGCCGATTATCGCCGTTACAATATTACCGGTATTACCGGTGGTGATGATTATGCCGCGATGGAACAGGCAATAAGCCGTCGATTTGATAAAATCGACAACAATGGCAAAGTGCCTGATTTAGTCTTCATTGATGGTGGTATTGGCCAGTTAAGAGTGGCGCAAACGATTGTCGATGAAAAGTGTGTCAATATTGATAATCCACCATTACTCATTTGCGTGACTAAAGGTGAGGGTCGCAAAGCAGGCCTTGAAACCTTTATTGTTGGTGGCAGTGAACAAGCTTTCGATATTCCCAGTGATTCGCCTGCATTTCACTTAATGTTGCACATTCGCGATGAGTCACATCGCTTTGCGATTACCGGACACCGTAATAAACGTCAGAAAACTCGCAATACTTCTACCTTAGAATCCATCGCAGGTGTGGGCCCTAAAAGGCGTAAGGCTTTGTTGCAACATTTAGGCGGAATTCAAGAAGTGAAGGGCGCTAGCGTGGCTGAATTGACAAAAGTACCCGGAATTAGCTTAGAAATGGCACAAACAATTCATGATGCATTGCGAGGGGGCTAAAATTAAGGCAAGATTGGCGCTGCTTCTGACAAATTGGTCTTTTTATGCCGTTTAACTTACCTATTGCACTGACATTATTCCGTATTGCTTTGTTACCCGTATTTATAGCGGTATTTTATTTACCATATCCATGGGCACCATTTGTTTCGGCATTTATTTTCTGGTTGGCCGCTTTGACCGATTGGTTAGACGGTTATGCTGCGCGTAAACTTGGTCAACTAACCCGATTTGGCGCTTTTTTGGATCCAGTTGCAGATAAAGTCATGGTGTCGACCGCATTAGTGCTGTTGGTTCAACAAAATGACAATGTGTACTTAACCTTAGCAGCGTTATTTATGATTGGTCGCGAAATTGTTATTTCAGCTTTGCGTGAATGGATGGCCGAAATAGGCAAACGTGGCGTAGTTGCCGTGTCTTGGATTGGTAAATATAAAACTGCCACGCAAATGATCGCAATTATTGGATTGATTTGGAAACCCACACCTTGGCTAACTGATGTCGCTTACGGCTTGTTTTATATTGCAGCTGCACTGACGTTCTGGTCGATGATGAGTTACATTTCAGCAGCTTGGAAAGATTTAACGGCAGAATAGCGTAATAATAGTTCAATAAGATTATTTAGTGCGCAAACAGTCAAAATTGCGTAAATCAATAATTGACACACGAGGTTAATTCGGTAGAATGCCTCCCCGTAGACAAGTGATGAGTCAACAACAAGCCTTAGGGTTTTATGTTAACTAACACGATTAATGTGACATTAGTTTAGTTTGATAGGTTGAAAGACGATACCTTTCTTGCTGATATAATAAAGCATTAAAATGATTGAATACGCGACATTAGCTCAGTTGGATAGGTTGAAAGACGATACCTTTCTCGCAGATTTAATAAAGCGTTGAAACGATTGAATAAGCGACATTAGCTCAGTTGGTAGAGCGATACCTTGCCAAGGTATAGGTCATCGGTTCGAACCCGATATGTCGCTCCAATTTCTTATCTTATCCGATGGATTCGAATTTGGTTAAAGATGGCGCGATGGCAGAATGGCTATGCTACGGATTGCAAATCCGTCTATCTCGGTTCGACTCCGGGTCGCGCCTCCACAAAATTGCGTTTAATGGTTACGTTAAGTAACGGTTAAAACAACACTTTGCCCGAGTGGTGGAATCGGTAGACACAAGGGATTTAAAATCCCTCGCTGAATAAGCGTGCCGGTTCAAGTCCGGCCTCGGGTACCATTATTTACATACGTAAGTATGGTGTAAAAAAGCCTCAACATTAGTTGGGGCTTTTTTATATCTGAAATTTAATGATAAAGAATAAAGATGAAATCCCTGACGCTGTTGTTGAACATCAGACGTGGCATTTTTGTGGATATGGCCTACGGCCATGAGTACAAAAGTACAAAGAAAACACCTGGATCCCGGCTTAAAAACACTGCCGGGATGACGAGAAGGTAGCTAACAAGCTATAAACATCGAAGTTATTGATGAGTCTGTGCTCTACAACGCCAACAGCTGCGGTAAATATTCGCTGTCTAAAGCTGCAATATCGATTTGTTCGGTGAGCACATCATGCAATATTTGATGACTGGTCAACGGATTGGCGAGTACCACGCGAAATACTGTCGTTTGTTGACGTAAGTATTTTGCTGGCTTAATACGTGTGCGTGACACAAACGATTTGCCTTGTTCGCGTTGATGCTTTTGAATAAATTGCGTCAGTCCATCGAGTAGTTCATTGATTGATGCAACTAAAACGCTATCTTGGTTGGCTAGAGCTGTAGTAAGTATGGCTTGCACCGTTTTTGGTACATAACGATAGGTCAGCAAACATAACTCAGGCTCAGTGACTAACTCAAAATCAGGATGTTGGTCGATGATTGAGGCAAAGTAACGGGCTTTTTCTAGGCTGTTATTAATGAGGATTTCATAGCCATCACGGCCAATAATTTGAAGACAAGCATGCACGAGCATTGCCATTCCAGGTCGCGAACCTTCCAGCGTTTGACTGCCTAGGTCTTTTGAACCCACCCGTAGAATATATTCAGCATGATGCACTATGGCTTGCGCCAGTTCAGGGTCTTTAAATAACACCATACCGGCGCCCATTGGAACATACATTTGCTTATGGGCATCGATAGTAACGGAGTCAGCTAACTCGATGCCTTTTAGTAAATGGCTATATTTTTTGGACAATAAACTTGCGCCGCCCCATGCCGCATCGACATGGAAATGACAATTTAGCTCGCTGGCTAACACTGCTAATTCAGTTAAGGGATCCACATTGCCTGTTTCAGTTGTACCGGCGATACCTACAATGGCCATGACTTTAATATTTTGTTGTGCCAGCTTTTCTGCTGCATCACGCATGGCTGCAACATCGACTTTATGATGCTCATCTGTTGGGATGCTAATGATGTTATCTCGGCCAATACCCAACAAGTCGGCGGTTTTGCCCAAAGAGTAATGACCGCGATCGGACACTAAAATAGCAAGGTCATCATAGCCATAAAAACGCAATGCTTTCGTCATTCCTTCGCGGGTGACGCCTTTAAATTCGCCGCAAGGTTGTAACAGCCGGTTTCGGGCAATCCACAGCGCGGTGATATTGGCAACGGTGCCACCTGAGCAAAATGCCCCGAGTGAGTGGTTAGCACTGTGCATCCATTGGTGATAGAAATCATCAGATTGCTGATACACCAAATGATGCATCATGCCTAACACTTGGCGCTCTAATGGGGTAAAAGCT
This sequence comes from Shewanella sp. Arc9-LZ, assembly GCF_010092445.1. Classification (NCBI taxonomy): domain Bacteria; kingdom Pseudomonadati; phylum Pseudomonadota; class Gammaproteobacteria; order Alteromonadales; family Shewanellaceae; genus Shewanella; species Shewanella sp. Arc9-LZ. Next base: position 1,607,232 of record NZ_CP048031.1, read on the forward strand.
TTCGATGTTTCAATTTTGACTAAATTTTGGTTTAGCCCGACCATCATTTTTGACAGTGGTAACACAAAATAAGGCAAGGCCGAGGTCATGTGTCCAATAAAACTGGGTGCTGAAGTATGGACTGAATGAGCGACTAGGTTTTGCATGATTTCGTCGGCATAATCAGAAACGAACTTGGGATCGGTCGGTATCTGATAGGTGCTAAAGTCAGTTTCTATTTCTGACAGTGGTTTTTCCAGTGCGGCGATGCTGTTACCTAAAAAACCTGCGAGGTCTTGAGACAGCTTTTGCTCAATAATGCTCAACGTCGAGGTTGAATCTTCAGGGGCGGTAAAAATTCGCAGTAAGCTGTCTTCTGAAGCGTTTGCTTGACGGGTGATTTTCGAGGTCATTTTGCTTGCCGTAATGATGAAAACTTCATCCTGATAGCATTGACGGGTGCTTTACGATTAACGCTACACCTTCAGGATGAAATGAGGGTGCTAACTTTACTGTATGGCTGGTTTCGCTTCAAGTATTTATCGTGTTATTACTGCGGATTAGCTGCGTTAATTCAGAATATGAATGATGTTGATATGAATAATCCAGCACAAATGCGGTAAGGTATTTGTGCTGGATTAGATTATTTGTCTGCAAATGAAAGTGACATCATTGCCGCAATGTTGCGTGCGGTATTGGTTAGATTAACCTGAGCTTCAGACAATACTTGCTCTAAGGGCTGCAACGCAGGAATGATAGGGAAAATAGCATGCATGCCTTCGGCTAGAATAGCATCTGCATTTTCACCAAGGCATCCTGAAATACCGATAACCGGAATATTAAGTTGTTTGGCGACATTCAATACTCCCATAGGGGTTTTACCAAACACGGTTTGACCGTCTATTCGACCTTCACCGGTAATAACCAGATCAGCATTGAGACAATGTTGTGCCAACTTAACGCTTTTAGTGACAATATCGACCCCAGGTTTTAAGGTTGCATTTAACATTGTCATTACGCCAAATCCCATACCGCCAGCAGCCCCAGCCCCAGGGTGTAATTGCCAGTGTCCATCAATTGGCTGGTTAAGGTGTTGGTTAATGATATGAGCAAAATGCCCCAAAGCGAGATCAAGTTGCTCAACCATCTCAGTAGTAGCCCCTTTTTGTGGACCAAAAATAGCACTGGCGCCTCGTGGCCCGCATAATGGATTATCGACATCGCACGCAACTTCAATTACGCACTCCTTAATGGCTGGATGGCATGATTGCATGTCGATGTAATGTAATTCGGCGAGGGCAGCTCCACCAAAAGGTAATGGAGTATTGTTTATATCACTTAGTTGGACTCCTAAGGCCTGCATCATGCCTGCGCCTGCATCATTAGTTGCACTGCCACCTAGGCCTAAAATGATGTGTCTTATGCCTCTGTCTAATGCATCGGCAATCAACTCACCAGTACCAAAACTGGTGGTTAATAATGGATTACGTTGAGTGGATGGCACCAGATGTAAACCTGATGCGGCAGCCATTTCGATTATTGCCGTTTGGTTTCCATCCTCATCAAGTTGTCCAAGCACGCCATAAAATGCGTTAACAGGTAAACCTAAAGGCCCTGTGACAGTGAGATTAATAATCTGTCCTTGGGTGGCATCGACCATCGCTTGTACTGTACCTTCACCGCCGTCGGCCATTGGCACCTTACAATATTGCGCGTTTGGGAATACCTGTTTAAATCCATTCTCAATGGCATTAGCCACTTCTAGGGCGCTTAGGCTTTCTTTAAATGAATCTGGTGCAATAACAATTTTCATATAAGACTCTAATTAATAATTTACAGTAAAAATAAGCTTAGTAGATAAACGGTAATCATCGCCGTGACTCCCTGGATTAAGGTGGCCATTGTTTGGGCCCGATACGCTTGTTTGACGCTCATGCGGCTAAATTGAGTCACCACCCAGAAGAAGCTATCGTTTGCATGTGAGACTGTCATCGCACCCGCACCAATTGCCATTACGGTTAACACTCGGCCCATTTCTGAGGCTAAACCAATATCGCCTAGTAATGGTGCCACTAATGCTGAGGTAGCGACTAATGCCACCGTAGATGAACCTTGTGCTGATTTGAGTGCCGCGGCCACGATAAACGGCATAAAAATACCCACACCTAAAGCGGACAAGCTACTACCCAGAAATGCACCAATCTCAGTGGCTTTTAATACCGCGCCAAATGCACCGCCAGCACCGGTGATCAATAAAATAGGCGCTGATACCACTAAACCTTGGCTGATACGATCGCTAAACTCTTTGATTTTTTGGTTGCTTTTTAACAGCGATAACGACAGAAATAGGCCGATCATTAAGGCGTTAACAGGTTGGCCCAAGAACACTAATAAATCGAATAAGCCTTGTTCACCTAATGGTTTTGAAGGGAAGTTAGCCACCGAGCCTAAGCAGATTAAAATGATAGGTACAAAAATAGGCGCAAATGCTTTGGTAGGGCTAGGTAATTCGCCATAGGTTTTCTTTAGATCATCAAAATCTTCTTGCTGCAGATTCAGTTCTTCGGCGCCTTCGCCGTCTGGCTGCTCATTGGCAAAACGATTGGCCCACAACATACCGGCAAAAGCGGCAATGGCAGCAACAAACACACCGACAGCTATCACGAGTCCAAGCTGTGATTCAAGGCCAAGATTACCCGCCGCAGCGATAGGGCCTGGGGTTGGCGGCACAAAGGTATGAGTTGCGTATAACCCAGTTGCTAGGGCGACGCTCATGGCAACTTGAGACACTTTCATCCGGTTTGCCATTGACTGTTTTAATGAATTTAAAATGACAAAACCTGAATCACAAAAAACAGGGATCGACACTAAGTAGCCAATCATTGACATAGTTAACGTTGGGAATCGTTGGCCAAACAGTTTAATGACCACATCTGCCATAGTTATGGCTGCACCACTTTTTTCGAGAATGGTGCCGATAATCGTACCGAGCACAATGACTAAGCCGATGTAACCTAAAATACCACCGAAACCGCCAGTGATGGTTTTGGCAATTTCATTGCTGGGTAAACCATAGGCAAATGCGGTGAGAAATGAGGCTAAAATGAGGGTTAAAAAAGGGTGCAGTTTAAATTTAGAGGTGGCGATGACGATAAAGGCTATCACGCCGATTAAGATCAATATTAGTCCCATAGAGTACTCGTTATTTATTATTGTAGGGGGTGGTTTAGTATTCATCATAGTAAACCATTACCTATAAATTACTTTGTGCGCTTGCACTAATAAATCTACGAGTTAATACTATTTTTGTGCTGACGCACAATTAAGTGCTAGGTTGGTGGATTAACTGACCTAAATATAAACTCAGTAATCCATTAAAACTGTGTAAATCAATATTGGTGATAGTTTGAATTTTATCTAATCGGTAACGCAGTGTGTTTCGATGGATAAACAAACTGTTAGCACAGGCTTGGATGTCTCCCATGTGTTCTAGATAAGCGGCAAGTGTTTTTTGCAATTGTTGGTTATTGTCAACTGCAATCAGTTTCATGTAAGGCCCAGCAAGCGCATTACCTCGCCAGTGGTGCCGTAACCCTGATAACAGTACTTGTAAGCTGTAGTCTTGGTATAAATATTTGGTTTTTGTTGGATGTAATCTTTTTCCAATATCTAACGTTTCTTTGGCGGTGCGATAGGAGTAACTAATGCCTAATTCACCACTGAAATAATGCCCCAATGAAATATGCAGGCTAAGTTGCATATTGGCGGGTAAGCGTTTGAGTAATTTGTTGATGCGTTGGTTTTCAAGCTCAGGGTCAAATTGCTTACCATCTAAAAAAGCCGGCTTTAAAATAACTAATTGAGTTAGTGAGGTCATCGCAATTAAGTTATCGCGTACAGGATTTTGTAATAAATACAGTACTTGTTTTAATGCTTGATTGTCTTGTTGATATAATGGGTTTTTGTTATCAAGTTCGATAATGGCGGCCACTCGCGGTACGCTTAAATCGACACCTAATTGCAATGCCCATTGTTGTAAAGAAGGCAAGTCTTGCTCATTGGCATGAATGAGTTGCGAAATAAACTCCTCTTTTTGACGATTCTGCCACTGTAATTGCTCTTGCAAATTTGCTTGCTCGACAATCATCTCTGCTGTCATCTTAAGCAGTTCACCATAATGGCTTAATGTGTCTGGCTCGCCAGTGATACCGATAACGCCAACCACTTGACCTTGGTAATGCAATGGCAAATTTAGCCCAGGTTTGACGCCATGTAAATTTGAAGCGATGGCTTGGCTTATTTCAACATTGCGATTTTGGCTGATAGCTAATAGTGCCCCCTCATGTACAGTGCCAATCCGATCTATATCGCCTGAACCTAATATCACTGCTTGAGCATTCATAACATTGATATTATGACCAATAATTTTCATGGTTCGGTCGACAATTTTAGTGGCAATTAGTGTATCAATTTGAAACATGAATTTCTCTGGGCAATCAATATCGGTACTGAATGATACCTGATGTTAGCTAAGTATTGGGAGGAGGTTGGTGCTTAAATGCATTGGAAATTTAAAAAACAAGCAATGGTCTTTAACAAGCAATAGGGGAGGAAAGATGAGCAACATAAAATGGGGGGCACATCCATTTGCCCAAACTTCAATCACAAGCTATTCACCTTGTTAATATAATGTTAAATCCGGTGTAATTGCAAGTTTTTTATACAATAGGATGCTAGCGACCGTTTTTGTGTCTAAAGGTCATTAAATCAAATGATATAAAAACGCCAACCTAGATAAGGTTGGCGTCATTTTTAATGTGATCGACTTGGTTATATTACCGTGATATCACTTACAGACTATAACTCACGTTGAGCATGATCATGTGTGCAGTGTAGTCATGCTGTAAATTACCTAAACTCATGACATTCCAAATGGTATCTGGCTCAATATCATTGGCGTCATCATTATCAAGGTATTTTTCCATTTTGTAGTCTATACGCAAGGCCATTTTTTCGGTGGCTTGATATTGTGCATACACATTAATGTTATGCACTTTGGCAAAATAGTCACCGTAATCGCCACTAATACCTTGTCTTACTTGGGTGTTACTGTCTGAGTCTGAGTAGGTATAATCCAAACCTAAGCGCAAACGACTGTCCATTAAATTGTTGTAGCTTAAGCCTGCGCCAACAACATCGACAGTGTCTTCAATATCGGCTTGCCAAGTCGCTATACTTAAATTGGCGCTGCCAGATTGAGCAGATTTGATGATTTGATGGTTATAAAATGTATTAACATTCATATCGTCATTAATCATGTAGCTCAGATTAATATCGTAGTTTGTGTCTTTTGATTCAGTTAAACCTATTTGCGTATTTGTATAGTCATCATATGCATAGCGAACCCCAAAATCGACGTTTAAGTTATCAATAGGGCTATGATTAACACGCGCCTCTATTTGAGTGCGGTCACGGTCGGCCAAATAGTATCGACGTAGCAACGGATTTTGTTCTGCAGATGACGATTCTGATGCTTTATATTCTGAACCATCTCTCTTGCTCAAACTACCTTTAAGCCACATATCCCACATGTCAAAACTATTGACGCGTAAACGTGCCCAGACGTTATTATCGTCAGTGGTTTCTCTGCCTTGATTACTGCGTTCATCTCGTTTGAAATCATAACCCGCATCTAGTTTTAAACCATGGTTGATACGATAGTCAGTGGATAATTTAGCGCTATGGGTAGTGAGATCGTATGGCGTGTTATACCGCACTTTGCCGGTAACATCGTTAATGCTAATTTGAGTCCATTGTTCGATTTGGGTGTTGTTTTCTCTGTCGTTATAATCATAACTGCCAGTGAGACGCCATGCTCGGCTGAGCTTAGTCACCGCTTTAAGTGTCATGCCGGTGATATCAACTTTTGCATCAATAGAATCTGCCGGTAATGAATAGCCATAACCTATGCTAGTTAATTGCTGATCTTGGGTCATTTGGCCCATGAGTAAACGGCCACTTAAGCTGGTAATGGAATCGTTATATTGGCCCATTAGCGAAATAGTATGGGCCTCGTTATCTGGGTCTAGCGCCATATAACCACGACTTTGCGCCCCAAACGTAGGGTTAAAGGCGCTGTCAAAACCAAGCTGCTGGTGGTTATTGCTAAACACTGAACCATTGTAGTTTATGCTGGTAAACCAGTGATCACCACGGAGTTTAATCCCAGCGTTTAAGATGTCGGTGGTGTAATCAACCGGCTCCGCTAACATCATTGACTGGTTGAAAAAACTGCCAGAGGCAACTTTGGTTCCGGTTTTCTCTTCACGCTGAAAATTAACGTAGGTTGTGAACAGTGATTCTGTTTGATATTCAAATCCTAGACCGGCACGTTCACGTTTAAGCGACAATTCAAATGGGGTTAAACTGCTATAAAGCATTGGCATGTCTGAGCTTGAACCTGCCGTTACCCAATTATCCGCTAAAGTAAGATTATCGCTGCCGATATTCTGGTAAGGACTTAAGGCATTATTGCTCTGATACGTAGCGATGGAGCGATAACCTAGATTGAGGCGATACAATCCAAGTTTACCGACATCTATTTCCATACGGCCATTGTCCATGCCCATATTATTTGCGACGACTTTTGCTTGGTAGCCATTGTCACCTCGATACTTTATATCGGCATCCACTTTGCCCGCTGTTTGATTACTGCTATTAAATGCGTTGGCTGATTGAATATCGTCTTCGCTGTTGTAACCAATACCAACCCCGACAGTTCCTGTGGTACCTGTTTCGACAGCACAAGCCTTACAATTCCAAGCATCATATTTAATTTTGTCGGTTTTAGCATTGGCTAGGCCATAACCATCAGCCATCAGGCTAAAGCTGGTACTAGTGAGTAACGCTAAGGTAATGAGGTTCAATTTGGTATTCATAATATAATCTCCTTAGCGCTGCAGTAACTTACCAGACGGATGGTTTGAACCATGCACCTGACTATGACAATTTAAGCAGCTGCGACCACCAGTAAAGGCATTACCATTTACTGTTGAACCCATATCAGTGTTACCTAGATAAGCGTTGCTTGTGTGATTGTCACTCGCATGACATTGCTGACACAGTTGTGGCGCACGAGTTTTGAGCATTGCATCGTTCACAGAACCGTGTGGATTATGGCAATTGACGCAATTTTCGGTGACGGGTGCATGCTCCCACAGCTTTGGGCCGCGTTTCTCAGCGTGACATGAATAACACGTTTCATTGACTGTTGGCTGAACAAGATCTGAATCGCTCAAACTGCCATGTGGATTATGACAGTCGCTACAGGTCATTTGATTCCATTTCATTGGATGACTGGTGCGCTTGTTCATGTCAGCTTTTTGTCTGGTGTGACAAGTGGTACATACTTCGACTTCTGTTTGCTTTGACAGTATTGGGTCATGTTCAGCATGTATGCTATGACAAGATGCACATGCCACATCGGCATTGGCGTGATGACTACTGTCCCATGCCACGCGTTTGTCGTCGAGATGACAGCTCATACACACACTGTTTTGCTTGTCTGCAGCGAGTGTTGAAGTTGGGCCAAAGGTAATCATTGGCTCTTTACCACCACGATTATGTGAACCTAGTGGGCCGTGACACGCTTCGCACTGTAATCCAGCCATTGGACTTTTTGATGAATCAATTGCGCCATGAGCACCTTTGAATAAATCCATGACCTTTTCTGTTTTTTTATGACACATCAAACAAGTGTCGGCACCCTTTGGTGAGTATTTTCCTTCGGCGAATTTTTTATCGAGTGTTGCTTCAACTTCTGCCCGTGTCATGCTGGCATCCCACTTTGCCGCCTGTACATGACTCGACATAAACAGCGTCGATGCAGTAAGGCAGAGCAGGGCTAAAAATAAGGTATTTATTGAATGTGTGGTCTTCATAAGTAGACTTCCTAATTTGTCCATTTTGATGATCAACAAGTTGATTACGTAAGCCATAGCATGAGAGAGAAGCAGGGCTTCTCTCTCAATGGACAAATTAAAGCTTCACTTGTGTGTGGTTTTCAATGGTGGGTGCATGGCAGAAGAAACAGGTTTCTAACTGCGCAGCATCATTGGCTTCTTGATAGCTACCATTAACAACCGCACCTTGACTTTGTGCATGCTGCGAAATCGTGTCAAAGCCATGACAAGATGCGCACGTTGCAGTGATAGGTGTTGTATAAAGGCCTTGCGACGTAGCAAGTGCACCTTTAACTTTGAATGTATCAAGATTAAAGTCGTTGTGACACTGAGTACAGTCTTTGATAATGCCTTGCTCACTATGAACACTGTGCAATTTCATTTCAATGGCGCCTTGATTAGCACCAGAAGCATAAGTGCCATCTGGCGTATGACAAGCTACACAACCATCCAAACCTATGGTGACTTCGCCATTAAGCTCACGAGCTAATTGTTCTGACATCACAAAACCAGCATGGTGGCCTTTATGCAACTCAAAAGTATCTCCATGGCAATTATCACATGAACCAAAATTGACCGAGTCAGTGTGACGATAGCTAGGCGCATTACCAGAGAAAGTGCCTACTGTGAACTCGGCTTTCATGCTGGTAGTTGCTACGCCGTCGACACAATCAATGGCTTGAATACCATCGTTACACATTTCAAGACCAATAAAGCTAAAGGCGGTATCTGTGTCGCCTGCGCCAAATGGCAGTGATGCAATGTTATAGACTAAGTTACCTGATTCAATGACTACATCGGCTTGTAACAGACCCGCTTTGATAAAGTCCTTGCTGATTTTGGCTAAACCGCTTCCTGGGCTAGGGTTATATCCCATAATTGGGAAGTTAGGTCCGACGTTAGTGATGGTTTCAATTCGTTGAATTTTGCTGACTAAGCTTGCAGCATCAATGGCCGTACCATTAGCATCTAAAATCGTTACCGATAGGGTAGCTGACTTGTCTTCAGTGCTTGATTTATTAGCCGTTAGTGTTGCTGTCATGCCGTATAAATCGATAAATGCTTTTTTCTGAGTATACGAAGTTGTGTGTAATTCTTCTGTCCAACTTGCATTATGACAAGCTATACAATTTGAATTATCCACTTGTTGCGGATGACCTTGACCCGTTTTAAAGTCAATATCGGTATGGCAACTTGAACAGGCTTCCATGGTTGGAATTCGAGACCAGTTGTTCGATTCGCTCAGTTGTTCAGAATCAACATGACAAGTGGTGCAATTATCTTGCACTATCGCATGCGCTGCTTCTGCACTCTTGTCCAAGTTGCGGCCATACATTTTGGCATTGTTATGAACATTATGAATTAAGTGACTGAACTCAACTTGAACCTTGTCTTTTTCAATGGCCATTTCGTTGGTATGGCAAGATGTACAGGTTTCTAAATCAGTGTAGCTATGATAAATACTTTCACCCTTTGCATGGCAGGTATTACAAGTAGCGCCACTGACGATGTTTTTAGTGTATTTAGCTTCAAATCCTTCACCGTCAAAATCTTTGGTAATTTCAGTACGCGGCACTCCGGTAACGCCGTCTTGCAAGGTTGATGCACTTGCAATCACATTGTAACGTTGGGTTAGCTCTGGGTTAAAGCCTTCAACATTGACGGTAAAACTGTAATTACCGTTACCATGGTCGGTAAAGGCTTTTTCGGAACCAATAAATTGCCATTGGGCTGAATTACCTGCACCACTTGCGCCAGCTGGAATGAGTTGGACGACTTTTTTAATTTCAAAGTCTTTAAGACCCGCTACAGGGAGATCTTTTTCATTGGTCGCAAATACTTCAATAGTCGGTTTGCTATCTTGATAAGTGACTTTAGTGATATCTAAGTTTAGCGTTTTAATTGCTTCAGCAGGCTCGCCACCAGGGTTTCCTGGATTACCAGCTTCACCATCATCGCCTCCGCCACAACCGACCAGTGTCATTGATGCTGACATAGCAAGTAACAATGCCATTTTTGTGTATTTTTTATTCATCATATTTTCCCTGCAAAGGTCATCCATCTAACTCACTGGCAGTATGTTCTGCAATTATCTTATTCAGTTAAGTTGATGTTGGAATTAATTTTCCCAACACTAAGATTACGTTACAAACAGCAACTCGTCTTTAAAACGAACGTAATTGTGTGATGATGATCAGCCTATTAATAAAGAGGTATGTAAAATGCGCAGTTTAACGGGGGAGGATTGTTCGGATAACAAAAAGACCTTAGTTATAAACTAAGGTCTTTGATGGATAAAACGCCAAGGTTGTTTCTTTTTACTGTTTAAAAACCATGTGTTTTAGTGACGCGGTCTACGGTATGACAGGTAGAACATATTTCTGATGCACGATTACGAGCATCGTCCTCACTGATCCCATCAACAATACCGCCATTAGATTCAATATGCGACACGGTGGCATCAGTACGATACTTTTGATGACAGCTTAAACATGCTCCAGTATCTGATGACATCCATACATCGGCTCCAGTATCGATATCGCCATAACGCCATACTCTGTCAGTGGCTCTACCAAGTTGGATCCCATCAGCGGTATGACAGGTTTTACAATCGGTTTTCAACACGGTTCCAGATTCAACACCGGCATATTTGAGGTAATGACCTTCAGCGCTGTGTGCTTTAAAGGCAAAGCTAGTCGATTTTTTGCCACCAGGGTAAGTATCGTCATTTTTAAGTGTCTTATCAGCGGTATGACAGGTTTGGCAATTGACACCATTGTCATAGTGATACACTTCTTGGTTATGGCAACCTTGACAGCTTTCTGTGTTGATAATGTTTCTACGTGTAGCAGTGGTTTGGCTAGTGTCTATTGCACTTGCAGCCATAACAAAATGGTATGGACTACTTTTAATTTCCACTTTCTGGACATCATCAGTACTACAAGCCGTTAGTTTAACTTCCGGTCTGCCGTAGCCACCATGATTAAAACAGGCTGTGACTGCTGACCATAGTTCAAATGTTTTACCCACATAATCTGTTGGTAAGGTGATCTTATCCCAAACTAAGGTCCAGCTATTATCTGCGTTGGCGGTACCTTCACTTAATTTAAGACGACGATTACTGTAACTGGCATCTTGATACGTTGGGTAGTTTTTGTCGCTGTCCCATGCCATAACGATACGGCTACCTTGGTCGATAAATTCTGCTGCAATAACATTAGCTGAAGCATCGGTAAATTTAATCGTAGTACTGAATTTCCCATCAGCAGTAACTATTACGTCGCTGAATACGGCGTTCATCGCTTGGGTTTCGTTATAGGCTTTCATCACATCGCCATGCGCTTCTTTTGCACTGCGACCATAGCCTTCTTCAACATGGCATGACGTACAATTTGTGCCGACACCAACATGTTGTTGAGACGCTAACTCTGTGTGACACGCAATACAAGCGGTATCACTTTTATTGGCATTAAACAGCGCGGCATCTTTGGGAGCGTTTGTGCCCTCGACGTGACATGCACTACAATCGGCAGCAGGTTTTTGCGGATACATCACGTTACCGTAATTATGTACTCCACCACCATAGCCAATCACTTTATAAGGTGCGGCTACATCGCCATCAACAGTGCTGGTTACGCGGTCTTGGCCTTTATGGATGGCATGGATCATGTAGGTGAAATCAACACTGTTACCGGTTTCAGGATCGCCAGATGTTGCGGTATGACATGATGCACAGTTTTCAAGATCGATTCGACGACCGCCGTGCAATGCTAAGCTTTCTGGTTGATGGCAGGTATAACAAGCATTAATCGAGACAACGTCGCGTGATGCAATATCTTCGGTTAAGCCAGTAGACGGTTGAAAATCGTAATGAGCATTAGCTGTAATTAACGGCTGTTTTAATTCCAATGTAATGCGCTGGGTGTCATCAGCTTGGTAAGTGATGCTTAACGGCTCTATGACTTGAGCAATATTGGTTTGAAATGTGTATGAGTATGAGCCATCTAAATTATCAACTAAGCAATCGGTACATTTTGAAGCAGCCTCAACGTCAGCCTGAAATTGTGCTGAAGGAGCAATATTTGTTTCATCAGCAGGGATCCAACTTGCATTAGGTTGCTTGGTTGTATTGATATAAGACTGCCATTGATAACCACGGTCGACTTCGACTTTAGCGCCATCGGCACCGACCATTTCAGTAACCGGGGTTAATTGAGCGATACCAAAACGAAGGTCATGATCTTTTGTTAGTCCCAATACCGCAACACCATTGGCATTTTTAAGAATAAAGTCAACACTGACTTTTCCATCGACTACGGTTGCATCGGTAAAGGTCGCTTTTAGGGTTGATGTCGCATCTATGTTTACACCAATAATACCATCTGGCCCATCTTCGCCATTAGTACCATCACTGCCTCCACAACCCGATAGCGCTAGAGCAATAAGCCCTGCACTCAATACCGCTTTTGCAGCGGGACTAACTGTTATTGTCTTCATCATGTATTCCCTGCATTTTTTGTTATCTCGCATTCACTACTGGTTATAAGTGTGCGGATTTTATTCAAATCTAATGTTAGCTAACCTTGGCCACTTACTCATTGAATTATGTCTAGAGTTGTGACTGAGATCTGACTATTCCTTTATGGGTAACGTTGTTTGATGAAGATTTGCCGGTATTACTGAAATAAATAGGATAGTTCCAAAGTGTTAATACCGTTATTAGCATATTCTTGAATACGCTAAGTGATGTGAACCTGCATCAGTGACTTGTGCTCGACGTCATAAACGATTATCTCACCACTGTTTTTCTATTTCATCTGGCTATGTATTTATGTTCAATAGATTAATGATTCACGTCTGAATTCGTATTATGGGCAACATAAATAGTGTGTTTGGCATACTTGGCTTGTGAATAGATCGATTTATGTCGGTTAACCCATCCCTTATCCCATCTAGTATTCCCTGTTAAGGTTAAGTATTGCGCAGTTAGGTAGAGGATTGAAAACTTATTAGGATAAAGGCTTGATCCAGCCAATGGGTTAGGGGATAATCGCCCCGTTCTGAGACATAAGCTTTGTATTATATGGTTCAGAAGTCAATGGTGACCCTAGGGTCCCCCCGCAACGATAACTTGTGAACTCGGCCAGGCCTGGAAGGGAGCAACCGCAGCAAGTGACTCGTGTGCCGGGGTGTGGCTCTAGGGGAACCTCCAATATTCCCCGTATGATTTTCACCGCATTAATTCCAACAAAGTATTGCAACCAAAATATTTTAACCAAAAAATTCCAATCAAAAAACAGCCGTATTGTATGAATAAATTATTCATGGAATTACCATAACCAGTGCTTACTAGAATATATTCATTCAATATCCGGCAAAACATCAGTTAATGGCAAGCATCAGCTAATGCCGGTGAAATTACTGTTGTTGTTCTGCTGCGATTTCAGCTTCTTCTTTTAAGCGTTTTTGCAAATTTGCTTTGAGGAATTGTCTCGAACGTTCTAGTGCTTCGCTTATCTCTGTTTTCATCTGTTTTAATTCTTGATAATTTTCGAAGAAATACGTATCAACTAAATGGCGAATGTACCTGACGGGTAACTGATTCAGCGTGACGCAGCATAAATCCGCTAAGTATTCTTCTGGCAACTCTTCCATTAGACCTTCATCTCGCAGCATTTCCATTAATAGAACTTCATAATAGTTTCGGATCTCTAATTGCATTATTACGCTCCATTGAGACAGTTTGTTTTATCGACATATGCTTCAATGTCGAGATGTTTGTTTAATTTAGTGACGCAGTGTTATTGGTTTTGCATTGCCTGACACTGTGGTGACCAGATTTCATTGGCAGCAATTAACAATTGGCTATGTCGAATGGTTAATTCTGCTTCATTACGACTATAGCCTCCCCCTATTACTGCTGCAAGTGGGATGCTATGCATTTGTGCTATCGATATTACCTGTTTATCTCTAGCGAGAATACCTTGATTCGAAATGGCGAAATATCCAAGGTCATCATGTTGATGAATATCGACCCCAGCATCATAGATGATCAGATCTGGCTGATGGATGCGTATCAAGTAAGGTAATATTTGTTGTATGTATTCAAGATATTGTTTATCGGTACACCCTTTATCCAGAGCGATATCGTGATCAGATTGTTGCTTTCTGGACGGGAAATTCTGTGCACAGTGGATCGAGCAACTAATAATATCTGGGCTGCCTTGAGTGAGTGTCGCGGTTCCATCACCTTGATGAACATCACAATCAAAAATGAGTACCTTATCCGCTTTACCTGAGTCAATGGCTGATCTCGCCGCGATAACTAAATCATTGAAAATGCAAAAACCACTGCCAAAATCATAGTGCGCATGATGATAACCACCGGTTAAGTGAACTGCAATTCCATGTTTAAGCGCTAATTCAGCACATAAACGGGTACCATTTACGGCGTGTAAGGTGCGGGTGACTAGCGCTGTGCTCCATGGGAAACCAATACGTCTTTGGGCTTTATGGTCTAAGGTGCCATTGATAAATTGCTCGACATACTGCGGGCAATGCACTGTATAGAGCGAATCTTTCGATATTGGCGTAGGCGTATGGCGATATTGCTCAAACAACAATTGTTGTTTGAGCGCGTGCTGGTATAAATTGTGATATTTAGTGGTTGGAAAACGATGGGTGCTAGGTAACGCCAGCTGTGAATAGCTGGCGTGGTAAACAAAAGGGATCGACACGGACATTAAAGTTGCTTTATTGCCCAACCCATAAATTCTTTACGCGTTTTGTCATCGGCTTGTAACCACCAATATTGCAGCATTTGTTCTGCTTGTGCTGGAGTCGGTTTTTGCGCCGTTGTTGCTGGCACCGTTACTGGTACAGTTGCAATAACTGGTGCACTCATCGTAGCAGATTCAATATCTGATTTGACTGCTAATGCTTGTATTGGTTGACTGCCGTTACCTGTAGCTGAAGCCGATAAGGTTTCAATATCATGTTGGTTTTTATTGTTAAACAGGCTAGTAATAAATGACTCTTCAGTAAAATTAGTTTGTTCTACACTGTAAGTTACCGCTGCATTATCTTGGCGTTTAATGTTGATTTGTGGTTTTTTAGCGAATGCTTTTGGATTCTTGATAACGTCACCGTCAGCGGGTTGTAATAGATATTGATGATCGCCATCAACCGTTAACGTCACAATTAAAGGTGTCGATTTTACAAAAGATTGACTGTCACTAAAGGAATCATCAACCACATCATGATAACGGACTGCAATTTTATGGGTGCCATTGGTTAACGCTAAATCCGATTGATGATTGAACATACTGGTTTCAACTTCTGCACCATCAAGCGCTAGGTACTCAAAAGACATTGGAATGGTTAAATTCGCTGCTAAGACTGATGATGATGTTAAAAATGCCAAAAGCGCACTTGTGGTAAATAAAGATTTCATTGTTGCTCCTTAACGTGGGTAACTTTGGCGAGGTCTTTCAAAAAGTTGAATACGCTCTTCAATATAACTGGTTGCTTGTTTGCACTTTCCTAAACGGCGATGCATAGACAGAATATCATTTTGCAGTTTTATTTTGTCATCACTATGACAGAATTCAAGAGTTGCTTCCATTTGTTGTATTTTTTGCTCTATTTTTTTTGCCCAATTTAAATGTTTATTGAGTTCAGCGTAGAGTTGATGGCTATTTTGCATCACATTGCTGGCTATCCAACCAAATCCGCTGTCTTGTATTGCTTGTTGTTGTTTTTTTGCATATCGGGCTCGATTACTGGCTTTGCGCTGTTGTTCGGATTTAAGGTTGATGTGAGTGGTTAGCAATGCTCTGCGTAATGCACTAAATCGGTCTTGAATACGATCGCAACTGAGTTGGATAACGTTACTGCCCAACTTAAGGTAAAGTTGTTTTTCGAGTTGTTTAATATCTTGACGTAACTGAGTGATACAAGGGCTTAGTTGGGCTCCTTGTTGGGCAAATAGCTGACTGTTAAATCGTTCAATTTCTTGTAAAGACTGTCGTTGCGAAGGCGCCAAATTCTGGTCGTGTATTAATGCGTCTTGCTCCAGTTTAGCGAGCTGTTGTTTTAACATTGATAGCAATTGTTGGGTGTTCATACCCATGCACTCCACGTAAGATGGACTGCAATCGACAATACCATAATAATGAATATTGGTTTAATAAAAGGTATCCCAAATCGAATCGCACTTCTGGCGCCGATAAATGAACCTGCCATCATGCATACCCCCATCCACAAGCCGAGCATCCATTGTACTTGACCCATGGATGCAAAGATAATGAGTGCGGTGATGTTACTCACCGCGGTCATGACTCTCGCTAATCCACAGCTGTGCAACAGAGGGAGTTTATACAGCGAGATAGACGATACCGTCCAAAAAGCACCAATACCTGGTCCTGCAAAACCATCGTATCCACCTAAAACAAATCCTTGGCTAATTTGTTTGTATTTTGGTGAACGATATTTTGGGGCCATTATATTTTTGTCACCCATCGCTTTGGGGCTAAATAAGGTATAAACAGCGATACTAATTATGAGTAGTGGTAATATTTTGTCTAACCATTGTGGGTCAATCAGAAATACTAAACCACAACCTGCAATCGACCCAACCAAGGTGGCAAAAAAACACGTTTTCCATAATGCAGGGTTAAATAAATGCTGTTTATAAAAGGTGTAACTCGAAGTAAGAGAACCAAAACAAGCTGCTAATTTATTGGTTCCTAATGCTAAATGTGGCGGAATACCAACGGTGAGTAATGCTGGAATAGACAGAAGCCCACCACCGCCAACTATGGCATCAATAAAACCCGCAAATATACCTATGACCGCTAATATAGCCCAATGGCTAGGGTCTAATAATAAATCCAACTCAATACCTATTCAATAACACGTCTAAAAGGAGGAAGGGCATCAATTAATGATTTGCCATAACGTTTAGTGACCAAACGACGGTCTAAAATGGTCACTCGGCCATAATCTTGCTCTTTTCGTAACAGTCGGCCACAACTTTGGACTAATTTACGTGAAGCATCAGGAATTGTCAGCTGTAAAAATGGATTACCGCCTTTTACTTTTAAGTATTCCGCGTGAGCTTGTTCTACTGGTGAGGTCGGGACAGCAAACGGAAGTTTGGTAATGATTAAGTTTGTTAAGTAATCGCCCGGTAAATCGAGGCCTTCAGAAAAGCTACCAGTACCGAAAATGACACTGGGTAGACCTTCATCACAGCGTTTTTTGTGCTGTTCTAATATTTGTTGACGTGGAATAGCGCCTTGAACAAAAAGCTGGTCTTTGGGAATTTTACCTTCGACGAGCTCAACCACTTTATCCATTTGCCAATATGAGGCAAACAGCACTAATGTGGCCATTTCACCATCGATAAGTGTCACAATATGTTGTGCAAGTTCGGTGGTGTAATTTTCGTCCGTAGGTTCGCAAACCATTTGAGGTATAAATAAGGTCGCATTATTTTCGTAATCGAAAGGGGATAATAATGCTAAAAATCGGCTGCCATCATTCATTGACAGGCCTACTTGATGAGCAAAATGGTTGAAGCTGTTTAAGGCTCGAAGCGTTGCACTGCACAACACCACGCCAGCGGCTTTTTGCCACAACATAGATTCAAGCATAAAGCCAACTTCTATAGGCGATGAGCAAAATAAATAATCTTGTTGTTTACCGGTAATTAATTCAGCCCAACGCGCCATGGGTGCGCCTTTTTTACTGTCTTCTTTGGCCATCATCTTCCATAACTTATGTAAGTTATCTAGCCGCTGTAAAATAAAACCTGTTTCTGATAACAACCCTTCCGACTGATGTTTAGGCACTTCACCATCTTTGATTGCTTCATTTAACACTGATACCACTTTATTAAATTGCTTTACCGCGGAACCTGATGCAGTGGCCAGATTTTCTGCCTGTATTAATAACGATTGTGGTAATTGGCCATGTTCAAAACGAAGTCTGGATTCAGGGTTAGCGAATAACTGTGGTTGGGTATCACAAAAGTGAGCAACCTGGGTCAGTAAATTGGTTAACTCTGTGGTGTGGTCAAGCATTGCCTGTACAGGGGCAATGATATGAGTGGTTTTGAGTTGATTTTGTAACTTAGAACAGGTTTTCGATGCTTTTTCTAACCAATCACATGCTCCTCGAAGTGTGGCTTGAGCACTGGAGAAATCTCTGGCAACTATCGGTAAGTGATGAGCTTCGTCGATAACATAAAACATGTCTTCTGGTTCTGGTAAAATGACGCCGCCGCCAAGTTCTAAATCGGCAAATAACAGACTGTGGTTAACAATGAGTACATCCCAAGTGTCCACATCTTCACGAGCTTTATGAAACGGGCAATTATGGTGTGCCGATACTTGACGATGACAGCTGTGTTTATCACAGTAAATTTGTTGCCACAAGAAATCAGGAATAGGGTGTTTTAAAGTATCAATTTCACCATTCCAGCGTTTTTGATGAAAATCTTGATGCAATTTTTGTAATTCGTTAATTTGACTTTGGTCGGGTTTAGTTTGCCATATGGCTATTTGTGAGCTGTCTTGTGCCCCTATCATGGCTTCAAGTTTGGCTAAACATACGTAACGCTGACGACCTTTTACCAAACCAAATTTAAAATCAATACCAGACTGTTGTAAAAAATGAGGTAGATCTTTGTGGAGTAATTGTTCTTGAAGTGCCACGGTTGCGGTGGCAATACAGACTTTCTTTTTACTCGAGATGGCTAAAGGGATTGCCCCTAAGATATAAGACAAAGATTTACCAATGCCGGTACCCGCTTCAACCACAATGATACGACGGTCTTTGTCATACTCGCCTGCTAAGGTTTTTGATATTTCCGCTACCATATAGTTTTGTTCGCGACGAGAACGAAATTGCGGCATAGATGCGGCAATTTCTTTATAAATGGTGCGAATTTGACTTTTTATGTTATCCGGTAGCATAGGAAGTATGATTTCTACATAGACTGAATTATGCTGTACATAATAACAGTGAATTAGCATGCCACGAAGTAATAAATCAAATTGAGTAAACTTGTGCCGGAATTCAAACCCGTTGTGACGCCGACAGATAATCCAACGACCAATAATCATGTAAAGGGACGAGTATTAACTCGTCATGCTATTTATCGGCATGGACAATTAGTCCTTCAATATTATATTAAAACCGCTCAAGGACCTGTATTAGCAGAGCTGTATCACAGTGAAGTGATCTGTTTCTGCCGTCAGCAAGATGTTAATCAATTAAGTCAAAAAGTCGGCTTTACCCTTAAGGCTGAGTCGATATCATTGATGAGCTTTGCACATGAACCTATCAGTGCCTTGTATCTTAAATCAAATACCCAATTGAAATTACTCAGTCGCATAGCTAATGATATCGGTATTACTTTATTTGAAGCCGATATTAGGTCTGAGCAACGCTACCTTATAGAACGTTTTATTGCCTTAGATATTGAGTGTTCAGGGCATTATCAACAGCGTAATTCAACTTCAACGATTCCTTTGTTATCGATTAATCGGGCTAGAAAAATGCCCGCCAACGAACTTGTTGATATCCCTTTGAAGATGGTTTCACTGGATTTTGAGTGCAGTTTTACGGGTGAACTTTATTCGGTTGGTTTATATGGTACCGATTATCAATGTGTGTATATGGTGGGCGAACCGCAAGCAGAATGTCATGACTTCATTGTTTGGGTAAAAAATGAGATTGAACTGATACATCATTTAATAGCGTGGTTTAGCGACTATGACCCCGATATTATTATTGGCTGGGCAGTAGTGACCTTTGATTTAGCCTTGTTGTTCAAACGCTGTGTTTTACATCAAATTCCATTATTAATTGGTAGAGGTGATAGCGAACTGAGCTGGAAAGTGGCTGACAAATATCGGCCGGAAACATTATCTTTACCTGGGCGTGTGGTTTTGGATGGTATTGATTGGCTTAAAGCGGCGTTTTATCAGTTTGATAGTTTTTCGTTAGAATCGGTATCGCGACAGTTATTAGCCGAAGGTAAAGCCATTGATCATGTTGAAAATCGTGGCCAAGAAATTACTCATTTATTTGAACAAGATAAAAATGCATTGGCTTTTTATAATATTACCGACTGCCGACTAGTGTGGGATATTTTTGAAAAAACACAGTTGTTAGATTTTGCTCTTGAACGCGCCAAGTTAACGGGCTTGGAGTTCGGCCGCGTGGGTGCATCGATTGCGGCATTTTATCATTTGTATTTACCTCACTTACATCGAAGTGGCTTTGTCGCCCCCGCACAACCCGCGAGCCAAGGTTTAGAAAGCCCAGGCGGATATGTTATGTCCTCTATACCGGGTTATTATAAAGATGTTTTAGTATTAGATTTTAAAAGTCTATATCCGTCGATTATTAGGACATTTCTTATCGATCCTAAAGGCTTAGTTGAAGGACTCTACGCGAGTGAAGTAAAAGATGATGCAACGACAGTGGCTGGATATTTAGGTGCTCAATTTAGTCGGCAATCGCCTATTTTACCTGCATTAGTTGCCAGCCTTGCAGAGCAAAGAGAACTGGCCAAACGAGATAAAAATGCGCCGTTATCGCAAGCGATAAAAATTATTATGAACTCATTGTATGGCGTATTAGGCTCTCGAGGTTGTGTATTTCATGATGCTAAGTTAGCCAGTTCGATTACCATGCGCGGTCATCAAATTATGAAACTCACTAAGCAATGGATAGAAGAGTGCGGTTATCAAGTGATTTATGGTGACACCGATTCTACCTTTGTCTGGTTAGGAGATAATCATGGGATTAAAGATATTCAAGCGGTTGGTAAACAACTATCAGTATCAATAACCGAACGTTGGCTTCAATGGTGTGCAGAAGAATATCAATTAGACAGTTATCTTGAGCTGGAGTTTGAAACCCACTTTGAACAATTTATTATGCCTACCTTGAGGGGGTCGGATGAAGGCAGTAAAAAGCGTTATGTCGGCGCGGTGTCAAATGATCAGCAACAATTAACTCTAACCTTTAAAGGTATGGAGCAGGTGAGGAGTGACTGGAGCCCTATTGCAAGAAGGATGCAGTACCATTTATATGAATTGTTTTTCAAGGGCGAGGATGTTATTGATTTTTTGAGTAATGAGATCGCAGCAATTAAGTGCGGTGCTCGAGATAATGAACTTATTTTTAAAAAGCGATTAAGACGCAATGTTGAAGATTATACCGCAAAGTCGTCACCCCATGTTAAAGCCGCAAAACAGCTTGCCGAACTACTCGGTGACGTAAGTGTTACCCGAAAAGGACAACAGATTCGATATATAATGACACTCACTGGTGCACAAGCCATAGAAGCAAAACCACAAAATATTGATTATGAATACTATATTTGTAAACAAATTCAACCTATCGCGGAGCCCATTCTGCAACTGTGTGGCCATAGCTTTGACTCACTGGTGAATAATCAACTTCTATTGTTATAAGTTAACTTACCAACACCCCAATCTTAAGTTTTCAATGTTAATTAACATTGCTTGTTTTTCTTCGTGTCCTTACGTTCTTAATTCAGTAAAGGCAATCAAGCATTATTTGATGACGCACAAACCTCGCAAACCCAATCTACGAAGATTTATCCAGACGATTAATGTTAAGCAATTACTTACATAGCCTTATTTATTAACACTTAACATTTTTATGTTTACCAGAAGTAATAAAAAACTACCTTCTCCAGATTAATAGTTATTTAAAACAATAGGTTAATTTTTTAACTTTAGACTTGGTATGTTATTTCGACAATAACTAAACAACTTTAACTTATTGTTTATAAAGTTAAAAAAAATTACCTGTTCATATTTCTTAACAGTTAAAGTTGTTACATTTGATTAACTTTTGCGCTTACGACACTTCAAATGTTGATTAGTTGTTTCAAATGTGATTTTATTGCACCTGTAGTTGAGAGGTTGTGATTGTTTTTTGTTGCATCCCCTCATTGAACTAACACCTAAAAAGGTTGTTAGCATTATAAGAAAGACATAAAAAAGTCCAGGGAGATAGACAATGCATAAGAACGTATTAGCTAAGTCGGTGCGTTTAGCACTGATCAGTGGTGCAGCAGCAGCTGCATTTGCTTCGCCAGCAGTTTTTGCTGCTGATGAAGATGGCGCAAAAGTAGAACGTATTGAGGTTACTGGTTCGCGTATTAAGCGTTCTGACCTTGAAGGCGCTTCACCTGTTACGACTATTACTACTGAAGACATGAAGATGGAAGGTAACTTTACAGTTGCTGACGCACTTCGTAACAGTAACTTGAACTCTTTTGGTTCATTCTCTGAGCGTTCAGGTAGTTCTGCACAATCTCAAGCGACTATCAATTTACGTGGTGCAGGCTCAAGCCGAACTTTAGTACTTATTGATGGTAAGCGTTTCCCAGGTTCACCAACACTAGGTGGTGCATCTGCTAACTTGAACGCTATTCCTATGGCTGCAGTAGAACGTATCGACATTCTTACTGACGGCGCATCTTCTACTTATGGTTCTGATGCAATTGCTGGTGTTGTTAACATCATCATGAAGAAGAACTATCAAGGTATTCAATTTAACGTTGGTGGTGGTTCTCGCGACCGTGATGGCGGTTTAACAAGTAAAGAATTCTCGGTTGTCGCTGGTTATCAAATGGACAAAGGTAACATCACCTTCGCATTTGACCACCAAGACCGCAAAGGTATTTCTGATGCAGATAGAGATTATACTGCAGCTAGTTTAAATGACCAAAATGGTGATGGCGAGATCCAGTTCGAAGAGGCTATTGGTTGGAGTCAATATGGCGCAACAATTCGCAGCCCAGACAAAACAACAAAAATGGCATCATTGTTGTGTGATGATTTAGAAGCTGAATATGGATCAGATGTTTTTCAAACAATCAAAGCTGATAACGTATCTGGTGCAGGGCATACATATTGTGGTTATGCATATGCTAACGTTTCATACAACAAAGCTTCAGTAGATCGAAATACTGTCTATGTTGACGCTAACTATGAAATTGCTGAAGATTTAGTATGGTTTGGCCGTACAATGATTACACAAAACAATTCATTCGGTCGTTATGCACCTCCTGCTGCTGCTTGGTCAAATATGAGCGCGGACAACCCACATAATCCATATGGTGAAGATGGCGCGACAGGCTTTATGCGTTGGGTTGGTATTGGTACCCGTGACGGCAACGTTGATGACTACAACCAAGATTACTTAACTGGTTTACGCGGTAATATTAGCGCGCTGAACGATGCTGAGTGGGAAGTTTACTACCATCACAATATCGCCGATAACAAGTCTATCGGTGAGTACTACCTAAGCTATTCTGGTCTTGCTTATAACCAAGCAAATGGTATTGATTTAGGCTCTGAAGCCGGTATCAATAACATGAAAGCCACAACCTTAACTCAAGGTCGTGCAACATTTGATCAATATAGTGCAGGTATTGGTTTTGATGCATTCGAATTACCAGGTGGTGCAGTTGCGCATTACGTAGGTATGGAATATTTCGACCAACAGTTTAGCGAAGTGTATGACGCACAATCAGAAGCTGGTTTAGTTGGTGGTAGTGCCGGTAACTCTGCAGCTGGTGATCGTCAAGTATGGGCAATGTTCTATGAAGCGGTTTTACCGTTAACAGATGACATTGAATTAAACCTTGCGGCTCGTTACGATGATTACAGTGATTTTGGTGACAACGTAGCGCCAAAAGCTTCTATTCGCTGGCAAGCACTTGAGAACGTAGTAGTACGTGCATCATACTCAGAAGCATTCCGCGCACCTTCTTTAGACCAGTTATACGCAGCAACAACATTTAGTGCCGACGATGGTACTGACTATGCTTACTGTGCATCAAATGGAATTGATGAAGTTAGCTGTTTAGAAACTCAATATGATACATATATCACTGCTAACAAAGATTTAGGTCCAGAAACTTCCGAGTATCTTAACTTTGGTGTTGCATGGGATATTACTGATGATTTCGGTGTTAAAGTTGATTACTTTAACTTAAACATTGACAATGTAATTTCTCGTAGGACTATTAGCAACGTAATGGAAGGTATTGCTTCTGGCAGCTTAGCCACTTCGAATACTTTCTATGTCAAGCGTGCTCCTGGTACTGGTGGTTCTTTAGGTCAAGCGTACGAAGTAGGTACCGGCTATGGTAACGGTGATAAACTTGAAATTACTGGTATTGACGTTGCTTTAAACGCTAAGTTTGAAACTTCAATTGGTGATTTTGGTATAAACTGGAATAACAGTTTCGTATTGGATTATATTGAAGAAGTTGAAGGTGGTGGAAATGGTGTTGATACTTCAGGTTGGAATGGTCAACCTGAATTGAAATCAGTCCTAACAACAACTTATCGTGTTTCAGACCACTCACTTTCTTGGAACATGAACTACACTGACTCTACATATGAAGACAAAGAAACTGGTAATTTAGATTCTTGGTTAATTCATAACTTAAGTTATGTTTATGATGCAGGTGATTTCGGTTCAATATTACTAGGCATTAACAATTTGACAGATGAAGACCCAGTGTTAACATCTTCTGGTGACTATACGAATCCAGAGTTGTATAACAACTACGGTCGTGAATATCGTGCAAGTTATACACTTAAGTTCTAAATTCTGATTAGTTATTAATTAGATATAAGAAAGGCTCCCTCGGGAGCCTTTTTACTTGGTATATTATGTAGCAATATGTTGTGGTTAAGAGGGGAGTGTAAATGAATAGTCACTGGAGTGAATATTGGCAGCAAGGACACACAACTTCATTCGGTGAGGCTTTATCTGGTAATTACGAAGGAGTATTAAAAAGTATATGGGAACCGGTATTTAGCGCTCTGACAGAAGGCTTTTTGGTAGTTGATGTTGGCACGGGTAATGGCTCGTTACCGCTGTTATTACGAGATGGGTTATCAAAAGGTGAGTTAACGGGTAAGGTTATTGGTGTTGATTTAGCAGAGGTTACTTTAGCCAACTCAGTAAGTAACAACAATCAAAATATAGACATAGCCTTAATGTCTAATACTCGCTGCGAACAACTTCCTTTTGAACCCAACTCTGTTGACCTTTATATATCTCAATTTGGTTTTGAGTATTCAAATGTCGAGCAGTCACTTGAAGAAGCGGCTAGAGTATTAAAGGACGATGGCCAATTTGTTATTGTTTGTCATCATAAACGTTCAATGATCCTTAACCGTAATAGAAGGATTTTGACGTTAATTGATAAAGAAGAAGTCAATTTATTAATTAATTGTTTAGCTAAAATGGCAAATGCCATGGGCAATATCAGCAATCAAGAAGATGTTGAGCGAATTAAGAAAGACCTTCAATGTGAGCAAATTAGAGCAGAAATTAATCGCTTGATTAAATTATTAGTCATGTTTGATGAGTCGGCCGCTCAGGATTGTGATTTAATGCGTTTCGTGGCTCAGTTTTTTAAAGCTGGATTATTTTGGTCTGTTGCAAAAAAGTTAGAATTTATTGAATTTATTACAATACAAATGGATACGTTAAGACTACGGTTAGCTGAGTTAGTGAACGCTTCATTTGATGAAACTAAATTGGCAACATTTATAGCTAAATTTCACCAAAATAATATGATATTAAATGAACTCAAAGTATTAAATAATGAACAAAATGAAGTCTTAGGCTGGTATTTACATGGTTCAAAATTTATTTAGTAATGAGGAAAAGGCTAAATACATTGTATTATTGAATTGACAGCGTTTTATAACTAATTGAATAAAAACAAGTAATATTTTTCTCTTAGCATTAAATTACGACACATTTATGTTGAAGACGTTTATTTATTAACCTTTCGACAACATTAACGCCTCTAACAGCTCTTTCCACAAGTTTTTAAACTTTGCAAATGTTGACATAGGTCAACATTTTGTGAAATGATGCCAACGGGTCTACGCTTTAATAGGTGTAGAAAAGGGAAGAAAAACTAACAATCACAAGAAAAAGACGTGCTTAGTTGAAGTAACATTGATTAACAATTTTAGATCATCGTTATTTTGCAAAGTTGAACTTTTTAATTCACTTCAAATTGGTTGGGAACTATGTCCAAGGTAAGCAATAGAACAAAAATCGCTACTGCACTTGTTGGCGCTCTGGCTTTAGCTGGTAGCAACTTCGTTGTTGCAGATCCTCTAGCTGACGTTCAAAAAGCAGATAGCAGCCTTAATGCTGCTTCAGCTGCGTCACAACAGAAAGTCGACAAATATTTTGACCAAGCACAAGACATGCTTTTTGAGTATGGCAGCGTAGCTGATGAGCGTGAGTCATTGAAAGCATATAATGATTACGTTGCAGGCTTGGTAGCTGATCAACAAAATTCACTTGATTTAATTCAAACTGATATCAACGGCGTGGATAAACTTCGTCAGGGTGTTGTGCCATTAATGTTTAAAATGGTTGACGCTTTAGAGCAGTTCGTAAATTTAGATTTACCATTTAACATTGAGACTCGTCAGAATCGTGTTAAGAATTTAAAAGATATCCTTGATACTGCGGAAGTTACATTGGCAGAAAAATACCGTCTAATCCTTGATGCTTATAGCATTGAGCGTGAGTATGGTAGCTTTGTAGCAGTTCATACCGGTAAGTTAAATCTAGACGGTAAAGAAGTGCTAGTTGATTTCTTCAATTTAGGCCGCGTTGCACTTTATGCACAGAGCTTGGATCAGAAAATAGCATGGATGTACGACGCAGATGCGAAGTCTTGGAATAAGTTAGACGATAGCTACCTACGTGATATTACTAAAGGTATCCGCATTGCTCGTAAGCAAGGCGCTCTAGACCTATTCGCATTACCAATTCCTGCTGCGGAGACTGCACAATAATGAAGAAGTTAATTACATCAGTGCTAGTAGCTGCAACTTTCTCTTTAACAGCTGGTATGGTTTCTGCTGCAGATGCACC
Source organism: Shewanella sp. Arc9-LZ (assembly GCF_010092445.1). NCBI lineage: Bacteria > Pseudomonadati > Pseudomonadota > Gammaproteobacteria > Alteromonadales > Shewanellaceae > Shewanella > Shewanella sp. Arc9-LZ. Next base: position 1,634,153 of record NZ_CP048031.1, read on the forward strand.
AAAAACTATCGGTCAACTGTTACAGCAAGTTAAAGCCGACCGAGCTAACGAAGGTAAGACAAACGCTAAGCGTGAAAGAGAGTTTCAAGCGGAACGTGGCGATAAAGCTGAATTACTTAAGCGTGAAAAAAATGCCCTGTCTGCTGAAAAGCAACGTGGCAAAGATTTGAACCAAGCATTCTTGGACAACGAGCGTAAAATTGCTCAGTTAGAAGAAGACTTAAAAACTGCTCAAGGTGACTTGGGTGAAATGTTTGGTGTTGTTAAAGGTGAAGCCGGTGATTTCGCTGGTAAGTTAGCTGCGTCTAACATCAGTGCTCAGTTTCCTGGTCGTGACACCTTTATTGCTGAATTGGGTGCACGTAAATCACTGCCTAAAATTGAAGAGTTAGAACAATTTTGGGAAGCACAGTTATTTGAAATGGTTGAGTCAGGTAAAGTTGTTAAATTTGATGGTGATGTTACTGCTATCGATGGCAATGTAGTAAATACTGCAATTCACCGTGTAGGTCCTTTCAACTTAACTGCTGAAGGTAAATATGTTGTTTACAAACCTGAACTTGGTTTAATTCAACAATTATCACAGCAACCAGAAGGCTACCAGGTTAGTGCCGTTGATACGTGGGAAAATACTACTTCAGGTGTTGCTCCTTTCTATATCGATCCAGCTCGTGGCGTGTTACTAAACATCTTTACTAACAAAGCTAGTTTAGAAGATCGTTTAGAAGCCGGTGGAACGATTGGTTACATCATTCTTGCATTGTTAGCATTAGGTATGTTGATTGCGGTTGAGCGTTTAGTGACTCTGACTATCATTGGTACTAAAGTTAATAGCCAACGTAAAAACATCGAAAACCCTGGTAACAACGCTTTAGGTCGTATTCTTAAAGTATACCAGTCAAATAAAGATGTTGATGTTGAAACGCTTGAGCTAAAACTTGATGAAGCTATCTTAAAAGAAACACCAGCTTTAGAAGCTCGTATTTCAATCATCAAAGTTATTGCAGCTATCGCTCCTATGATGGGTCTATTGGGTACGGTTACCGGTATGATCGCAACCTTCCAATCTATTCAATTATTCGGTACTGGTGACCCTAAATTGATGGCTGGCGGTATTTCTATGGCGCTTATTACGACTGTTCAAGGTCTTATCGCTGCATTGCCTCTAATGTTATTACATGCAATCGTAGTTGCTCGTAGTAAGTCTATTGTTCAAGTTCTTGAAGAACAAAGTGCCGGTATCATTGCAGAACATGCTGAGAAGAGGGCTGACTAATGATGCTAATCCTGATGGACGTATGGGATTCCGTCAGGGGCTTCATGGCCTCCGGAGGCGATGTCCTCTGGCTGGTTGCAGCTGTGCTATTCCTAATGTGGGTGTTAATGCTTGAACGTTATTGGTATCTAAATTGGATATCTCCAAAACAACATCAAGCCGTTATCGCCTCATGGGAAGCAAGAGAAGAAACAACTTCTTGGCATGCTCACCGTATCCGTGAAGCTTGGGTATCCCAAGCGAAGCAAGATTTGAATGCACGTATGCTGTTAATCAAAACCCTAGTAGCCATTTGTCCAATGATTGGTCTATTAGGTACTGTAACCGGTATGATTTCAGTATTCGATGTGATGGCAGTTCAGGGGACGAGTAATGCTCGTTTAATGGCCGCTGGTATCTCTATGGCCACAATGCCGACAATGGCAGGAATGGTTGCAGCTCTATCGGGTGTTTTCTTTAGCACACGTTTAGACTCAAAAATGAGAATCAGTTTAGAAAAGCTAAAAGACAGCATGCCTCACCACTAGAGAGAGATTGAACATGGCACGTAAGAAGCATTCCACTATGGAAGAGGAAGCGCAAATTGATATGACCCCGATGCTAGACATCGTGTTTATCATGCTGATCTTCTTTATTGTAACAACATCGTTTGTTAAGCCATCAGGCTTAGACTATAACAAGCCTAAAGCGTCACAGGCTACGTCTAAACCTTCGGCGAACATCTTTATTGGTATCAGTAAAACTGGTGTCATTATGATGGAAAACCGTCAGGTTGATATCGAACGTGTAACTGCAAACGTAGAACGTATGTTGGCGGAAGCACCTGAAGCAGCCGTACTGATTCAAGCAGACAAAGACGCTTTACATGGTTTAGTCGTTAAAGTGCTTGATAACGTTAAAGCTGCAGGTATCGATAAAATTTCAGTATCAGCGGGGAATGAGTAATATGCTAAGAGCACTCGTATCAATAATCATTGGTGCTGCAGTGACTTTTGGGCTGTTTGCTTTCATGGCTTTCCTGGTCGGCGGCGGCGCACAACGCAACGGCGACTCAGTGGAATCCCCTGTTATTGAAATTACGATGGATAAACAGGATTCGAAGGCACAGAAAAAACCAAGGGTTACACCTAAGCCACCTCCACCACCGGAGCAGCCACCGAAGCCGGATACTACTCCGCCTGATTCATCATCTAATATTGACACTAATATGGCGTTCAATATGGGTGGAATCGAATCTGGTGGACCAAGTACTGGTTTCAAGCTTGGTAACATGATGACCCGTGATGGTGATGCTACCCCTATCGTTCGTATTGAGCCCCAGTATCCAATTGCTGCTGCTCGTGATGGTAAAGAGGGTTGGGTTCAACTTACCTTTACAATTAACGAACTAGGTGGTGTTGATGACGTTTCTGTTATCAAAGCTGAACCTAAGCGTTTATTCGATCGTGAAGCGATTCGCGCATTGAAAAAATGGAAATACAAACCAAAGATTGTCGATGGCAAGCCATTAAGACAAAGTGGTATGACAGTACAACTGGACTTCACACTAGAGAAGGGAGGTAGATAATGCGTAAAGTTACTAGTATCGCTACAGCGTTATTACTTTCAGTCTGCGGAAGTGCATTATTGTCTAGCTCTGTAGTTGCTGCGGAAAAGTGTGAGATTGACAAACGTCAATCTCGTGCTGTTGGCGAAAGCGCTGCAAAAAAAGTTCAAAAATCTTTTGAAGCATATACCGAAGGGAATTTAGACCAAGCGATTGCAATTTTGCTTGAGGCTAATGCTAAAAACGATTTCGACAAAGCGTATGTCGATCGTATGTTAGGTAACTTCTATGCTGAAAAAGGTCAGATGAAGACAGCAATCAAATATTTAAAGACTGCTGTTGATGCTGACATTCTTGGTGGTACAGATCATGCTGCAACAATGCGTTTGTATGCTGATTTGTTATTACAAGAGAAACAGTTTAAAGAAGCGATTCCATATTATTACAAGTGGATGGATTTTACCTGTAAGGCTGATGCGCAAATGTATCGTCGAATTGGTATTGCCTACACTGAGTTAAAAGATTGGAATAAAGTACTGCAAGTTGCTGACAAAGGTTTAACTTTAGCTGAATCGCCTGATAAAGGCTTGTATCAAATGAAGTTAACCGCTTTCTTCAACCAGAAAAAGTACAAAGAAGCCGTAAAAGTGTTAGAAACTATGGTGCCTTTGTTCCAAGACGATAAACGTCTCTGGGTTCAGTTAGCTCAGTTTTACTTGATGACTGAAGACTATGATAAATCACTAGCAACATATGATTTAGCATATAAAAATGGCTTTTTAGAGACGGACAGTAATATTACTCGTTTGGCTCAATTGTTAGCGCAAAAAGGTTCGCCTTATAAAGCTGCTACCATTTTTGAAAAGCACATGAAGTCTGGTTTAGTTGTTGAAAGCGAGAAGAGTTTAACTACACTCGCTGGTTTTTATCATAATGCTAAAGAGCTAAAAGAAGCTGCTTACTATTATGGCAAAGCTGCTGCAGTTAGTAATAAGGGTGAACTGTATTTAAAACAAGGTCGTATTCTTGCTTTAGAACAAAAATACAATGAAGCTATTCCGGTGCTTAAAAAAGCACTTGATGCTGGTATTGATAACCCGGGTGAAGCTCAATTTGAGCTAGCTTTAGCATACTTGAGCCTTAAAAAGTATAAGTCTGCTTATAACCGTGCAGTTCTTGCCGCTAATGATAAAAAGACTGAACGCAGTGCTAAGAGCTATATTTCTTATATCAAAGAAAAAGCTCGGATTCACAACGTAACGCTTTAATCTAAGCTTGATTTAAAAAGCCCCTTTTTAGGGGCTTTTTTATTTTCTCATGAAAATGCTCTCATCATTCTTATTGTATTTAGGTTATTAATTTTGCTGTATTAATGGCTCGAATCTTGTTCAATTAACGTATTGACTGATATTCGAAATCAATAAATTGTTAGATAGTGTGTATTTGATGAAGTTTAGTTTCATGTACCGCCATGCAAAGATACAATAAGTGAAATGATGATGTCTGCTTAGTCATGTATGGCATATAGTAACGATATTACATATTAGAAATACGTTATCCAGAACGAGTAAGCCTGATTGTAAGTGTATTTTATACACTTAAGTAGACAAGGTCGTGCATTGTTAGTGAGAGCTTATGTTGTGCTATCTAATAATATTCTCAGGTGTAGAGTAGTGGTGATTGGGCGTGAGATAAATTCACTTCTAATTAGGATACTCATACGTGGTAATGAAACCCCCATACCCTGGTTTTTTTAAGCGTAATAACTAAATCATATTTTTATCGAGATTAAATAGTTAACCTCGACTCGGGTTAAGAGATTGGATAAGTAAGGCAGAATGACAACATTTATCCTATGTCATATCAAACTGGTCATTTGTTTTGCTAACAAGGCGTATTGACGCGTCAATAGCTAGCCTATTGCAAGTCGATATAAAACAGTTAGCCAGACAAGGAGCGTTTGATAACTGTTTTTTATCCTGAGCTCAGGTGAGTTACATCGAGATAAATCGACACGCTAATAAGGCGTGAGTTAAATTGTGTTAAGGAATAATAAAAATGAATAAAACATTGCTGGCATTGACTGTGTCCTTATTATTGGTCGCTCAAGGTTGTTCTGAAGCGACTACTGTCTCATCTACGCCTGAAACCCCCGCCGAACCTAGTGCTGCCGTTATGCCTCAATCTGCCTCAGAGCAGTATTTGACAATGGTTGATAATTTTTTTAATGATCAATTAAAGCTTGAGCCGATTTACGCCACCTTTGTGGGAGTTAATGACTATAACGACCAATTCGGTGGAGCATTAACTGAAGAGTATTTAAAGGCTCGTCATAATTTAAATAGCCGTTACTTTAGTCAAGCAAAAACGATTGATGTTGATAAGCTTCCTGCATCACTTAAGTTGAGTTACGACATGTTTATTTATGATCGTAATATGGAGCTTATTGGCGAAACTTATCCAGAGTACTTCTTACCTATTAATCAGTTTTATAGCACAGTATTTACTATGGTCCAGTTGGGCAGTGGTGAAAGTGCTCAACCATTTAAGACTGTTGAAGATTATCAAAATTGGTTAGGCCGCTTACGTGGGTTTATTAACTGGACTAAACTTGCACAGCAACGTATGGATGAAGGTATAGCAAGTAAAGTTGTACTACCTCGAGTGCTTGTCGAGCGGATTATTCCTCAGTTAGACGCTCAACTTGTTACAGATGCACAGAGTAGTTTGTTTTATTCCCCAATTAATTTACTGCCAGAAAGCTTTACTGCTGAGCAAAAAACACAATTAACCACTGAATACTCGCAACTTATTGATTCTGAACTATTACCTGCATTGACTCAGTTACGAGACTATGTAAAAGATGTATATTTACCCAATTCTCGTGCTTCAGATGGTTGGTGGGGACTGCCAAATGGTAAAGATTGGTATCAACATTTAGCTAATAGCCATACAACAACAACTTTGTCAGTGGATGAAATTCATCAAATTGGTCTTTCTGAGGTTGCACGCATTCTATCTGAGATGGACAAGGTCAGAGAACAAGTTGGTTTTAAAGGTGATTTAACTGCATTTTTTGCTTCTTTATCTTCAGAGCCGCAGTACTTTTTTACTGACCGACAAGATTTAATTGATGGCTATATGACGATTAAAGAACATATAAATCAAGTATTGCCTCAGTATTTTAATGTGATGCCCAAAGCTGATTATATTGTTAAGCCTGTAGAGAGTTTTCGTGAGAAATCTGCCGCTGGCGCATCGTATGAATCACCAGCAGTTGACGGTTCACGCCCAGGTGTTTTTTATATCAATACTTACAACTTAAAAGCACAACCCAAATGGGGTATGACAACCTTGTCATTGCACGAAGCTGCTCCCGGTCATCATTTTCAGATTGCCATTAAGCAAGAGTTAACTGATGTTCCACAGTTTCAGCGCTTCCAGGGTTACACTGCATTTGAAGAAGGTTGGGCGTTGTATGCAGAGTACTTAGGGATTGAGATGGGCGTATTTAACGACCCATATCAGTATTTCGGCAAGTTATCTGATGAAATGTTAAGAGCAATGCGCTTAGTCGTAGATACAGGACTTCATGCGAAAGGCTGGAGTCGTGAACAAGCTATTCAATACATGAAAGACAATTCTCCAATGGCGGAGTCTGATATTGTTGCAGAAGTGGAGCGTTACATGGCCATACCAGGCCAAGCACTATCTTACAAAGTCGGTCAGTTAACTATTTTGCGCTTACGAGCGGATGCAGAAAAGGCCCTGGGTGAAAAATTTGATTTAAAAGGTTTTCATGATCAATTACTCACGTCAGGATCATTACCAATGGCGGTGATGGAAAACAAAATTGCTGATTGGATAAAAGCTGAACTAGCCAAATAAATGCCGTAAAAAGGACGGTGACTTATGTATGTCATCGTTCTGTCATTATGTTAGTGTTACATTTTTATTTTATATTATATTTTAGGAGCCAAATTATGGTACAAGCAACTGCTAGACACTTACTCGTAAGCACTCAGGAACAATGCGAATCACTCAAGCAACAGATCGAAGCTGGTGCTGATTTTGCTGACGTAGCCAAGGCAAATTCTTCTTGCCCATCTGGTGCGCAGGGTGGCGAGTTAGGTTCTTTTGGACCAGGCATGATGGTTAAAGAATTTGACGAAGTGGTATTTAGTGCACCATTAAATGTTGTTCAAGGCCCAGTAAAAACTCAATTTGGTTTTCATTTACTTGAAGTGACCAGTCGCGGCTAGTCATTATTGAGTCCGTGATAAATAATGGCAGCTTAGGCTGCCATTTTTATTGAAAAAAACTAGAGGGTATATGGACATAAATCTTTATAGTGATCGGCTGAAATTACGAAATTTGCACAGTAGAGATTGGGCATTTTTTTTACGTTTACATCTTGATAAAGGTGTTAATCAGCATATTAGAAACATTGAATCTGAATCAGATATTGTTGCTAAATTTGAACAGCGTAAAGCGGTATGGCTTTTTGAGTCAGGAGATTGGTTAACGCTTGTTATTGAGCGAATTGATAATAGTCAGGCCGTGGGACTTATTGGTTTTAGATGTGATGATGCACAGCTAAGGCGGGCAGAAGTAGGCTATCTCATTGCGCCAGAACAGCAAGGATTAGGGTTCGCTAGTGAAAGCTTACGCGCGGTAACTGATTGGGGTGCTCTACAATTCAGTATGCATAAATACATTGGCCTTTGTGCTCAAGAAAACATTGCTTCACGTAATGTATTAGAGAAGGTGGGGTTTGTTTTGGAAGGGGTGCTAAAACAGAATAACTGTATAGATGGTAAATGGACCGATGATTGTTACATGGGGTTGTTGACCGCACAGAGAACGTGACCAATTTTTAGTCCGTTTAGCCTCAAAACAAAATAAAATCTTTGTCGCACTATATTCTAACGGGCATTTGTCACATAATACGTAATACAACTGAAAACTATTCTCGTTAACAAGTGAAACTTTGATCTAGATTTGAGTTTAACTTGTTTAGTTCCGATAAAATTTTTAACGTTATTAATGTTGTTGAAGGTAGTGTTACATGAAGCTGAGTGAACTTAAGCCTGGTGATCAGGCGATTATCTCTGAAATAGGTCAATTAACGTTACCGCAAACTGTTAAACGTAAATTGTTATCCATGGGCATTACACCCAATACTCGTTTTCATTTTATACGAAGAGCCCCTATGGGCTCGGGTGTTGAATTAGATTTACGTGGCAGTAAATTATGTATGCGTTGTGATTTAGCCGATATCATCGAGGTAGTGCTCAAAAATGACTAAACAATTTCATTGTGTCACCGTTGGTAATCCCAATGCTGGTAAATCGACTCTTTTTAATGCACTTACTGGTGCAAGCCAGCAGGTTGGCAATTGGTCGGGTGTTACCGTCGAAAAAAAAACGGGTAAGATAAATTATTCAGGGACGGATATTTTTCTTACCGATCTCCCTGGCATTTACGATTTACTTCCCGCAGGCAATAGCTGCGATTGTTCATTAGACGAACAAATTGCTCAAGCTTATCTTTCTAATCAACAAGTCGATGCAATCATCAACCTAGTTGATGCCACAAATGTTGAACGTCATCTGTATTTAACCACCCAATTACGTGAGTTAGGTATTCCGATTATTGTTGTTATTAATAAAATTGATGCAGCTAAAAAGCTGGGGATCAACATTAATGTTGACGACATGTCAGTACGTTTAGGTTGTCCTGTTGTTGCAATTTGCTCACGAAATCAAGCCGATGTAGAACAACTACAAGCTGAATTAATGTCACTGTTGGAAAAAGGTGACTCTGTACAATCATTAATGTTGCAGTACCACACTGATATTGAAGCAAGTGTAACTGCACTGCAGATGCAAAATGATAGCCAAGGTCTTACTGAGCTGAGCCGTGGGCAGGCACTTGCTATTTTAGCCAATAGCCATGGAGATGGCTGTGGAACAAGTGAAGTACAATTACACGACACAGTAAAGCAGTGCACTTTACGAGTAGAGCAAGCCGGCGAAGACATCGATATTATGATCGCCACAACCCGATACGATTTTGTGCAAAAGGTGTTTGAGGCATCAGTAAATCAAGGTAAACACATAAGCGCCACAGATAGGCTTGATAAAGTAGTGTTACACCCGGTGTTGGGTATTCCTATTTTCTTATTTGTTATGTACCTAATGTTTTTATTCAGTATTAACGTGGGTAATTCTTTTATCGATTTCTTCGATATTACCGCTGGAGCTATTTTTGTTGACCATTTTGGCGCCTTGTTGTCATCAATTGGAGCGCCTGATTGGCTGGTGACTATTTTAGCTGGCGGTGTTGGACAGGGCATCCAAACTGTCGCGACCTTTATTCCTGTTGTCGCTGCATTATTTCTGGCCCTTTCAGTATTAGAAGCATCTGGATACATGGCTCGTGCAGCATTTGTGGTTGATGGCTTGATGCGCCGTATTGGCTTACCAGGTAAAGCCTTTGTGCCAATGATTGTTGGTTTTGGTTGTTCGGTTCCTGCCATTATGGCAACCAGAACATTAGGCAGTGAGCGTGAACGTATCGTTACCGGTATGATGGCGCCTTTCATGTCTTGTAGTGCTCGATTGCCTGTTTATGCCTTATTTGCAGCGGCCTTTTTCCCTCAATCAGGCCAGAATTTGGTGTTTTTACTGTACATCATTGGTATTTTTGCCGCTATTGGCACCGGTTTGCTACTGCGCAAAACGGTATTGCCGGGCACAAGCAGTGCCGTTGTTATGGAATTGCCAAGCTACGAAATGCCTAAGTCTAAAGCTGTGTTGTCTCGTACGACTAAACGAACTAAAAGCTTTATTATGGGCGCCGGTAAAACCATCATTATTGTGGTGACACTGCTTAACTTTGTTAATGCTATTGGCACAGATGGATCTTTCGGTCATGAAGACAGTAAAGAGTCTTTGCTCAGTGTTGCTAGCCAACAAATCACACCGCTGTTTTCTCCTATGGGAATAGAACAAGACAATTGGGCTGCAACGGTTGGTATTATTACCGGCATTTTTGCTAAAGAAGCCGTAGTCGGTACATTAAACAGTTTATACAGCACCTCAGCAGGTGATGATGAAGAGTTATTGTCTATTTGGGACAGTGTTAAAGTCGGCTTAGCGACAATTCCAACAAACTTATTAGGTATTGAACCTGGTGACCCATTATCAATTGCGATAGCAGGTATCACAGATTTAGATGAAGCAGCAATGGAGTTATCTGTTGATACCTCTACCTTCAGTGCGCTTCAAACAGGCTTTAAAAGCCAGATCGCCGCATTCTCATACTTGTTGTTCATCTTGCTTTATACGCCTTGTGTGGCAGCAATGGGAGCTTTGGTACATGAGTTTGGTGCTAAGTGGGCCCGTTTTGCTGCTATTTGGACATTTTCATTAGCCTATGGTTCTGCAACGGTGGTTTATCAGGGGGCTACATTTACTCAGCATCCGGTGCAGTCTGCTGGTTGGATCTGTTTCTTTGCCGCGGCCTTGGTTGTGTTTTATTTCTGGTTGAATAAGAAAGGTCGCAAAGCACAACAAATTATTCCTGGAATACGTATTGTCACGGAATAGTTAACCGTATTGATGATTGATTTAAACAATAAACCCGGCTTTGCTGGGTTTATTTGCTTTAACAAGCTAACTTTTTCAGTGCTAGCAGTTGTAACTACTTAAGATCTGTAGGATCATCTATTTTTATTCATATTGCCATTGTGCGCCAAGAGGAATTCCATGAGTCATGTGGACACCGAAGTACGTCCAAGTAACTTCATTCGTAATATCATAGACGAAGACCTAAAAAGCGGTAAGCACAGCCAAGTACATACACGTTTTCCACCAGAACCTAACGGGTATTTACATATTGGCCATGCTAAATCTATTTGCTTAAATTTTGGTATTGCAAAAGATTATCAAGGTCAATGTAACTTACGTTTTGATGATACAAACCCTGAAAAAGAAGACATCAATTATGTTAAGTCTATTCAGGAAGACGTGCGTTGGTTAGGCTTTGAATGGTCTGGCGATATCCGTTATTCATCAAACTATTTTGATCAACTACATCAATATGCAGTTGAGCTCATTACCAAAGGGTTGGCGTACGTTTGTTTCTTAAATGGCGAACAAACCAGAGAGTACCGAGGTTCATTAAAAGAGCCAGGTAAAAACAGCCCATACCGTGACACCAGTGTTGAGGAAAACCTCGCGTTATTTGAGAAAATGCGTAAAGGTGAGTTCAAAGAAGGTGAGTGTGCACTGCGTGCCAAAATTGATATGGCATCACCTTTCATGTGTATGCGCGATCCTATTATTTATCGTATTCGATTTGCTCATCATCATCAAACAGGCGACAAGTGGTGCATTTACCCAATGTACGATTTTACTCATTGTATCTCTGATGCTATTGAGAATATCACTCATTCGATTTGTACTTTAGAGTTTCAAGATAACCGTCGTTTATATGACTGGGTATTAGATCATTTAAATGATTTCCAAGCACCAAATCGCACTCGTCAATATGAGTTTTCACGCTTAAATCTTGAATACACCTTGATGTCTAAGCGTAAACTAAACGATTTAGTCACACGCAAACTGGTTGATGGCTGGGACGATCCCCGTATGCCAACTATCGCTGGGTTACGTCGTCGTGGTTACACATCAGCTTCTATTCGCGAGTTCTGCTTACGTATTGGTGTTACCAAGCAAGAAAACTTAATTGAAGTCGGCATGTTAGATGCGTGTATTCGTGAAGAATTAAACGAACATGCACCTCGTGCGATGGCCGTGTTAAGACCTATAAAAGTTATCATTGAGAACTATTCAGATACTGAAACCGAAACCATTATTGCTGCAGCTCATCCAAACAATGAAGCCATGGGCACTCGTGAGCTGACATTTGGACGTGAGTTATTCATTGATGTTGAAGATTTTAAAGAAGAAGCTAATAAGCATTTTAAACGACTTGTTTTAGGTAAAGAAGTCCGTTTACGTAATGCCTATATCATCAAAGCTGAACGTTGTGACAAAGATGCAGATGGTAATATTACCACCGTCTATTGTACTTACGATGCTGATACATTAGGTAAAAACCCTGCAGATGGACGTAAAGTTAAAGGGGTGATTCATTGGGTTGAAGCCTCAACAGCGAAACCTGCTGAGTTTCGCTTGTACGATCGTTTATTTACCAGTGAAAATCCTGCAGCTTTTGAAACTGTTGATGAAGTGCTAAATCCCAATTCACTCACAGTAGTGAAGGGACTCGTTGAACCTGGCTTAGTCAATGCGCCGGCTGAGAAAGCGTTTCAATTTGAGCGAGAAGGTTATTTCTGTGCAGACAGTAAAGATTCAAGCGCTGAACATTTAGTGTTTAACTTAACGGTACCGTTAAGAGATACCTTTGCGTAATCAGCATTATGAATAACAAAAAGGCGCTGAATGCGCCTTTTTTGTTTTATTTTTTCAATAATCAATAATCAATAATCAATAAATTATTGCATCATTGGCCCAAAACCAATGCTCCATAAAATAACACTACTGGCCATCAGCGCAACTAATAAAACAAGTCCCGCAGTAACCACTGAGCTAGCGTAAATGAAACCCTTTTCTTCCGGGATATTCATAATAATAGGGACACCGGCATACAGCAGGTAAACCGAATAAGACAAGCCAATCAAGCCGACGATCATAATGAACCATAACACGGGGTAGAGTGCTGCCAAACCAACCATAAATAATGGGGTTGCAGTATAAGACGCTAATTCGAGAGCTTGAGTATAAGTTGGATCCGCATCAAATGTTTTGCCCATCCAATATGCTAAATACGCGAGAGCCATAACACCAATAATTAAGCCGAAATACATCCCAACTGACATGAATAGTGCGCTTTTTGAGGTTAGGAATAGAAGTTCTCCAGCTCCGGGATGCCAACCAATGTGTGCGGTTGCAAAATAAGCACAAATTGCAGGGATCAGCGCGATAAGCAATACATGACTCAAGCTGCTCTTTAGCGCTTCGTGATTCTTTTCAATTGTGTGCCACTCTTTTTTTGGATGAGTGTAAAGTCCCATTAAGTGATTCAATACCATTATAGTTATCCTTGTTTAGCATTTTTGACCTAGCTCGCCAAACAACGACGAACTGACTACAGCTTTTTACCAATCGCCTTAATCAGTCCACATCTACTTATCAACAGGGGAATGGTGTTGGCATAACACTGAGATCGTTCTATTGCCAACATCTATGTTGTTAAGTTATGACTCTATCCCAATTTAGAATCATCAGTTAAGGTGATCGATGGCATCTGTTATTAAATCGTTAAATTAGATGCTCAGCTTATTTATTGAACATAAATAGACTTTCGTCAAGTTGTATTACGTTTTTGGTTTCAGAAAAGATCGCTCTAAAGGTAAAATGAACATAGATTTTTGAGAGGATTATCCATTTTATGCAGCAATTACTTGTCCCTATTTACGACTTTTTAGGTTGTGAGACACCAAACCGTTGGGTCGAACAAGCTAAACAACCCGAACAACTCACCGCGTTGCTGATTGACCATTGCAACTGTGAGCTTAAAGCTGCGCAAACTGCAATGTTAATAATCCGCAAATATGCGATTGACAAGAGTAGTTCACATCTATTGAAGACCTGGGCCAAGCCTTATGAAGATTTTGTTTATCAACAAGACCGTAATGCCCTCGAGTTTTTAGCCCGCGACAGTAAAAAGAACGACATCACTAGTGAATTAATAGCCAATAAAAACCTCACTAACAGCACTGATTTAATGAGTAAAATGGTTCGTTTGATTAAAGAAGAGTTTCATCATTTCGAACAAGTTTTACAGATTATGACTGCGCGTGGTATTGATTACAGTAATATTCGTGCCGGTCGTTACGCCAAACAGTTAATTATTCATATGCGGACTCATGAGCCACTTACGTTAATTGATAAGTTAATAATTGGCGCGTTTATTGAAGCGCGGTCATGTGAACGATTTGCCAAACTTGCGCCGCATTTAGATGATGAACTCGCTAAGTTTTATACTTCATTACTTCGATCAGAAGCGCGGCATTTTCAAGATTATTTGGCTCTTGCTGAGGATATTGCCGGTGAAGATATCAGTGAACGCATTGATTATTTTCGCGAAAAAGAAATGGAATTAATTTTGACAGAAGATAGCGAGTTTCGTTTTCACAGTGGTTTACCGCCACAATAGCCAACAATTGCGAGATATAAACCAAGACTCACTGATGATATCAACTTTGATACTGTTTAGTGAGCCTAGTTTGTTTCGGAAAAGGGTAATGTTACTAACTCGCAACCGTTCTCGCTGACGTTTAGCACGCTGCCTTGAGTATACCAATCACCGACCACAACACGTTGTTCTTGTGCAGTGAGTTGATGTATAGCAGGGCGATGAGTATGACCATGGATCATTCTTTGACAATCAGTACGAGCCAGTAGCGCGGTTACCGCACTTGACTCAACATCCATGATTTCATAATGTTTTTGCTGATTACCTTGAACACTTTTTTGACGAATTTTTGCGGCAATGTTTAAGCGTGTCTTTTTAGGTAGGTGAGAGTAAACCCAACGAACTAAATCAAGACTTCTAAAGCGCCTGAATCGCTGGTAAGCAATATCAAGGGTACAAAGGCTATCACCGTGTAAAATCACAGTATTAACACCGTACAAGTTGATACAATAGACTTCAGGTAATATTTTCATGCCTGCTCGTAGGCAAAATTGTTTGCCAACCATAAAATCACGATTACCATGAATAAAATATACAGGTATTGAGTTCGATACTGTTTTGATTGCTTCAGCAATGGCAATGGTAAAGGGTTCTGCAATATCATCACCCATCCAAACTTCGAATAGATCACCGATGATATAAAGCGCTTCAGTATTGTCTAAACCATGGTTTAGAAAATAGATGAAGGCTTGTGTAATATCTGGGCGATCTGCACTTAAGTGCAAATCGCCTACGAAGATTGTTTTCTTCAAAATTACGCTTTAACGCTAACGCTTTTGATCACAATGGCTTCTAATGGTACATCTTGATGCATACCATTATTACCAGTGGCAACATTTTTGATTGTTTCAATAATGTCTAAACCTTCAACCACTTCACCAAATACACAGTAACCCCAGCCCTGTGAAGTTTCTGATTTAAAATCAAGGAAAGTATTGTCTTTCACGTTAACAAAAAACTGTGCTGTCGCTGAATGCGGATCAGAAGTACGTGCCATGGCAACAGTGCCTTTACGGTTAGATAAACCATTGTTGGCTTCATTTTTGATTGATGCTTTAACACTTTTTTGGCTCATATCTTCAGTGAAACCACCACCTTGGATCATAAAGCCGTCAATAACACGGTGAAAAATAGTACCTTCAAAAAAACCATCTTCAACATACTGCATAAAGTTAGCCGCGGTAATTGGCGCTTTTTCTTCATTTAGCTGTAAAGTAATATCGCCCATATTGGTATGTAAAGTAATCATGTTGTCTCACTTGAAAATAATAATTTGCGCGATTCTAACTTATCTTAACTGCCGCATAAAGTGCAGTGTTCAAAACAGGTGACATCATGCTAAACTCAGCATTAACATTTCCCGTTATAAATTAGTGTAAAAGAGAACAATCGATGTTAAAGATTTACAATAGTATTAGCCGTGATAAACAAGAATTTAAACCAATAAATCCAGGTAAAATCGGAATGTACGTCTGTGGCGTGACCATTTACGATTTATGTCATATTGGTCACGGGCGTACCTTTGTTTCGTTTGACATGATAGTGCGTTATTTACGTTATATCGGTTATGAGGTGAATTTTCAGCGTAACATTACCGATGTTGATGACAAAATTATCAAACGGGCCGCTGAAAACAACGAATCTTGTGAGTCGCTTACTGAGCGTTTGATCGCCGAAATGCACCAAGACTTTGATGCCTTGAACATGAAACGTCCAGATTTTGAGCCTCGAGCAACGTTACATATTGAAGAAATTATTAATATGGTTCAGCGTTTACTCGATCGCGACCATGCCTATGTAGCCAGCAATGGCGATGTATTATTCAGTGTTGCCTCATTCCCTGAGTATGGACAGTTGTCAGGTCAAAACCTAGACCAGCTTCAAGCCGGTGCTCGCGTTGAGATAGATAATGCTAAACGCAATCCTATGGACTTTGTGTTATGGAAAATGTCAAAACCGGGTGAACCAACCTGGGAATCACCTTGGGGTCCTGGTCGTCCAGGTTGGCACATTGAATGTTCTGCCATGAACAGCAAGCATTTAGGCTTACATTTTGATATTCATGGTGGCGGCTCTGATTTACAGTTTCCACATCATGAAAATGAAATTGCGCAGTCTTGCTGTGCTCACGATACTCCGTATGTGAATTACTGGATGCACACCGGAATGGTGATGGTTGACCGTGAAAAAATGTCTAAATCATTAGACAACTTTTTTACCATCCGAGATGTGCTTAAGCATTATGATGCTGAAACGGTACGTTACTTCTTATTATCCGGTCATTATCGTAGTCAGTTAAATTATTCTGAAGACAATTTAAAGCAAGCTCGTGCAGCACTAGAGCGTTTATATACAGCACTTAAAGGTTTAGACTTAACTGTTGATGCTGCGCCTGCTGAACCGTTTGTAGCCAAGTTTAAGTCGGCAATGGATGATGACTTTAATACTCCTGAAGCCTATTCCGTGTTATTTGAGATGGTACGTGAAATCAATCGTCTTAAAACAACCGATATGGCAGCGGCATCGGCATTAGGTGTCAGCTTGAAGCAATTAGCAGATGTGCTTGGCCTTATCAGCCAAACGCCAGAAGCTTTCTTTAAGGGGGAGGGCAGTGACGATGAAGTGGCAGAAATTGAAGCGCTTATCGTTGAGCGTACCCGCGCCCGTACTGAAAAAGATTGGCCTGCTGCGGATGTGGCCCGCGATCGCTTAAACGAGTTAGGCGTTGAGTTAGAAGATGGCGGCCCAAGCGGCACCACATGGCGTAAAAAGTAGTTTATTTAGCGCATAAAAACAAAAGCCTGCAATAGCAGGCTTTTTTGTTATTAATCAGCATAATTTACTTATCTGAGATTTACTTATCTGAGATTTAGTTAACTATGATATTGCTCGCATGCGTATAGGGTGTTCTCTAATAAACTTGCAATCGTCATTGGGCCAACTCCACCAGGAACCGGCGTAATAAATGCAGCCTTTTCAGCGGCAACATTAAATTCAACATCACCCACTAAACTGCCGTTCTCCAAACGATTGATACCAACATCAATAACAATCGCGCCTGGCTTGATCCAGTCACCAGGAATAAACCCAGGTTTGCCAACGGCAACGACTAATAAATCTGCTTGACGCACTTTTTGTTCTAAGTTTTTGGTAAAACGATGACAGGTTGTCGTTGTGCAACCTGCTAATAATAATTCTAGTGTCATTGGTCGGCCAACAATGTTTGATGCACCAACCACAGTTGCATCCAGGCCATAGGTATCTATACCGGTTGATTTTATTAACGTCATAATGCCCATCGGCGTGCAAGAACGAAGCACTGGGATACGTTGAGCTAAACGGCCGACATTATAGGGATGAAATCCATCAACATCTTTATCTGGGCGAATACGTTCAATGACTTTGGAGTCATCAATATGGGCGGGCAAAGGCAGCTGCACTAGAATCCCATCAATGCTTGGATTGGCATTACATTCATCGATTAACGCTAAAAGCTCTGCTTCAGTTGTATTGGTGTCAAGGTCAAAAGATTGAGATTCAAAACCGACTTCCTCACAAGCTTTGCGTTTACTGCCAACATAGACTTGAGATGCGGCATCACTGCCCACTAAAATAACAGCAAGTCCTGGTGCGCGGAATCCAGCTTGTCTACGTTGTGTTACTTTTTGTTTTAGTGTGGTGCGAATAGATTGTGCAATGGCTTTACCGTCAATAATTTGAGCAGTCATGGCTATAGAGTTTCCTTTGAGTGACACAGGTGTTGAAGTCAATGGTCGATCGGCCGTTATTCTAGCAGGCGTATTGAAGAGTGTCATTTGCTAGACGTGGAAAATACAGTGAATAAACTATTCGCGCTATGATGCTAATCACGATATTTGCTGCTAAATTCGTCATATAGCAATAAGGGTTAAAAAAATCGTTGACGATAGCTAGGTGACTCGTTAATATGCGCTCCGTTCTCGAGACAACATCGTTATTGTTTATAGATAATTTCTGCCTCGAAAACAAAGCAATATTTTCGGTGATTAGCGCAGCCCGGTAGCGCATCTCGTTTGGGACGAGAGGGTCAGAGGTTCGAATCCTCTATCACCGACCAAATTAATGTTATTTGCTCTTGCAGTGAGTAACGGAACAAGTAAACTTGTTCAGCCAGACAGGATGCAGTATCTAACTGTAACCATGCGCCCGTAGCTCAGTTGGATAGAGCACCCGCCTTCTAAGCGGGTGGTCGCAGGTTCGAATCCTGCCGGGTGTACCATTTCAATGGTGATTGTAGCTCAGTTGGTAGAGTCCCGGATTGTGATTCCGGTTGTCGTGGGTTCGAGCCCCATCAGTCACCCCATTTTCTGATTAAATCAAACTATCGTGTATAACCCTTTTAACGGGTACAGATAAGTTTGATTTGGTCACGATAATTATTTGCTCCTAGTCCTTTTGAGCGTAAGTCAAAAACTCATTTCGCACATTAAACGTGCAAACACGTCAAAATTGAACATAAGTCAGCGTTTTTATCATGTAAATCGACCTTTTCAGGCTCGACTCTGTTAAAAACGGTAGCTATAATGTCGCGTCTTGATAAATATCAAAAATAAGCTACCTGTACCAACAGCGTCTTCAGCATCAATAATATCGCTGTGCTGGGTTTCAGAGCTAAATCCATGGTCAAGAAACGAATATCTAATGGTTGAGTTGTCGACCATTACAAAGAACGTCAGACATATTTCGAGGTAAAACAATGCAAGTTTCTGTTGAAACAACTCAAGGCCTAGAGCGTCGCCTAACTATTTCTGTACCTGCTGAGCAAATCGAGAAATTGGTTAAAGACAATGTATTGCGCGAAGCTAAGCGTGCGCGTCTTCCAGGTTTCCGCCCAGGTAAAGTGCCTATCGGCGAAATCAACAAGCGTTATGGCAAAGCCATTCGTCAAGACATCACTGGTGAAGTGATGCAACGCAACTTTATTGAAGCAATCGTAGCTGAAAAGTTAAATCCTGCAGGTGCACCAGTATTTACTCCTGGTTCAACTGAAGGTGATTCTTTTGAATTCGTTGCAACATTTGAAATCTACCCAGAAGTTGTTCTAACGGGTTTAGATAGCATTGCAGTTGAACAGCCTAAAGCTGAAGTTAATGATGCTGACGTTGATGTTATGATTGAAACATTACGTAAGCAACATGCCACTTTTGCCGCTGTTGAACGTGCAGCAGTTGCTGACGATAAAGTTAAAATGAACTTTATCGGTTCTATTGACGGCGAAGAATTCGAAGGCGGAAAAGCTGATGATTTCGAACTTCAATTAGGCAGCAACCGTATGATCCCTGGTTTTGAAACCGGTATCGTAGGCCATAAAGCAGGTGATGAATTCGAAATCGAAGTGACTTTCCCTGAAGATTACCACGCTGAAAACTTGAAAGGTAAAGCGGCTAAGTTCGTTATTACTTTAACTGAAGTTCAAGCGGCTAATCTGCCAGAAGTGAATGATGAATTTGCTTCATTGTTTGGTATTGCTGAAGGTGGCTTAGATGCACTTAAAGCTGAAATCCGTAAAAACATGACTCGTGAACTAGAGCAAGCGTTAAAAGCGAATGTGAAAGAACAGGTTATTACTGGTTTACTTGCAGCAAACGACATCGCTATTCCTAAAGCGCTTATTGAGGGTGAAGTGAATGTACTTCGTCAACAAGCTATGCAGCGTTTTGGTGGTCAAACTGAAAATATGCCTGAACTTCCGGCTGAACTTTTCACTGAACAAGCTGAACGTCGTGTTAAAATCGGTTTGCTATTAGGCGAAGTGATCAAGACAAACGAACTAAAAGCAGAAGATGATCGTGTTAATACATTGATCGAATCTATGGCTTCAGCGTATGAAGATCCATCTGAAGTTGTTTCATACTACAACTCAAACAAAGAACTCATGCAAAACATGCGCAACGTAGCGCTTGAAGAGCAAGCGGTGGAAGCATTGTTAAAATCATCAAAAGTAACCGTTAAAGACGTCGCTTTTGAAGAATTTATGAACAAGGCTACCGGACGAGCGTAAGCTAAGCTTGACTTAACAAGCCGTTCGCCATTTATAATGGCTCGTATGAGGTTCCTCTCATGCGGGCCATTTTTATTTTAGGGAAATGAATAATGCATAAAGCACCAGAATCAGTACTCAATGCTCTTGTACCTATGGTTGTTGAACAAACAGCTAAAGGTGAACGTTCTTATGATATCTACTCTCGTCTATTAAAAGAGCGAGTCATCTTTCTAGTTGGTCAAGTTGAAGAACACATGGCTAACCTTATTGTTGCTCAATTATTATTCCTTGAGTCAGAAAGCCCAGATAAAGATATTTATTTGTACATTAACTCTCCTGGTGGCTCTGTCACAGCAGGTATGGCTATTTATGACACTATGCAGTTCATTAAGCCTAATGTGAGTACCGTATGTATGGGACAAGCCGCGAGTATGGGCGCATTCTTGTTAGCCGGTGGCGCTAAAGGTAAACGTCATTGTTTACCGAACTCTCGAGTGATGATCCATCAGCCATTAGGCGGTTTCCAAGGTCAAGCATCCGACATCGCCATTCATGCACAAGAAATTCTTGGTATTAAGAATAAATTAAACCAAATGTTAGCGGACCATACTGGTCAACCGTTAGAGGTTGTTGAACGTGATACCGACCGTGATAACTTCATGAGTGCTACTCAAGCTGTTGAATATGGTATTGTCGATTCATTACTCACGAGTCGCGGCTAAAAACTGGTAGCTGATTTTCTAGATACTTTCAGGTATTCTGTATTGAAAGGCGTTCAGTCATCAATGTGGTTATGATAAGTATCTACAAGCAGAGCTTAGGTTCAACCTAAGTTGTAAACAGAGGTAGAATAATGGGCGATAACAAAAATAACGGTGACAGCGGCAAACTGCTGTACTGCTCTTTTTGCGGAAAAAGTCAGCATGAAGTCAGAAAACTCATTGCTGGTCCATCAGTTTATGTATGTGACGAATGTGTTGATTTATGTAATGACATTATCCGTGAAGAAATCAAAGAGATTTCACCCAAACGTGATGAAGACAAATTGCCGACACCGCATGAATTGCGCAAACATCTTGATGACTACGTAATCGGTCAGGATCAGGCTAAGAAAGTGTTAGCCGTAGCGGTATACAATCATTATAAGCGTTTACGTAATGGCGCTATTAAAGATGGCGTTGAACTAGGTAAAAGTAACATTTTACTATTAGGTCCAACCGGTAGCGGTAAAACTTTATTGGCTGAAACGTTAGCTCGCTCACTTAATGTCCCTTTTGCTATGGCAGATGCAACCACATTAACCGAAGCTGGTTATGTGGGTGAAGATGTTGAAAACATCATTCAGAAGCTACTGCAAAAATGTGATTACGACGTTGAGAAAGCGGAACGCGGTATCGTCTATATTGATGAAATTGACAAAATCAGTCGTAAATCTGACAATCCTTCAATTACTCGTGATGTATCGGGTGAAGGTGTTCAGCAAGCGTT
The DNA here is from genome assembly GCF_010092445.1 of Shewanella sp. Arc9-LZ. Taxonomy (NCBI): domain Bacteria; kingdom Pseudomonadati; phylum Pseudomonadota; class Gammaproteobacteria; order Alteromonadales; family Shewanellaceae; genus Shewanella; species Shewanella sp. Arc9-LZ. The sequence continues at coordinate 1,655,774 of NZ_CP048031.1, forward strand.
GCTTAAGTTAATTGAAGGCACCGTTGCTTCTGTTCCTCCACAGGGCGGACGTAAGCATCCACAACAAGAATTCTTGCAAGTGGATACGTCTAAAATTCTGTTTATCTGTGGTGGTGCGTTTGCTGGACTTGAAAAAGTCATTGAGCAACGTGCACACACCGGAACCGGAATTGGCTTTGGTGCCGAAGTAAAAGGCGAAGCGGATAAAGCGACTATTTCACAAATCCTTAGCCAAGTAGAGCCTGGTGATTTAGTGAAGTTTGGTTTAATTCCTGAGTTTATTGGTCGTTTACCTGTTGTTGCTACGCTAACTGAGTTAGATGAAGCTGCATTAGTACAGATTCTGTCTGAGCCAAAGAATGCATTAACTAAACAATATAGTGCATTATTTGAGATGGAAAATGTCGAACTTGAATTCCGTGATGATGCATTACAAGCCATCGCTCAAAAAGCAATGTCACGTAAAACCGGTGCACGTGGATTACGTTCTATTGTTGAAAGCATCTTGCTCGATACAATGTATGATATTCCGTCGACACAAGGCGTGATTAAAGCCGTTGTTGATGAATCAGTAGTGAAAGGCGAGTCAGCCCCTATTTTGATTTATGAAAACACTGAGACACAGGCTGCTTCAGGCGAGCAATAATTGCACTGATAGTCAGGAAGTTGAAAAATAAGGAGTCCATTGGGCTCCTTTTTTCGTATTAGCCATTGAAACTGATAACATCACCCCAATATACTCAGTAATAAGTCAATTTCATTAAACGGAATCGAGCCATGACTAAAGAGCGTGAAGCGCATATCGAACTCCCCGTGTTACCACTTAGAGACGTGGTAGTTTACCCGCATATGGTAATTCCGCTATTCGTGGGACGGGAAAAATCTATTCGTTGCCTAGAATCGGCAATGGAACAAGACAAGCAAATTTTATTAGTCGCTCAGCGAGATGCAGATCTTGATGAGCCTACCAAAGACGATATTTTCGATATTGGTACTGTTGCCTCTATTTTACAGTTGCTTAAATTACCAGATGGCACGGTAAAAGTATTAGTTGAAGGTGGCCAGCGTGCCAAAATCAAGCAATACACCCAAGAAGAAGAATTCTTTGCCGCAACAGCTGAATACCTCGAGTCTGAAGAATTAAGTGATAAAGAAGAAGAGGTGTTAGTTCGCAGTGCTATCGGTCAATTTGAAGGCTACATCAAGTTAAATAAAAAAATCCCACCTGAAGTATTAACTTCATTGTCGGGGATTGATGAAGCCGCTCGTTTAGCAGATACCATGGCTGCACATATGCCATTGAAGCTTGAAGACAAACAATCTGTCCTTGAGATGATCAATGTCGGTGAGCGTCTGGAATATTTAATGGCGATGATGGAATCGGAAATTGACTTGCTTCATGTCGAAAAACGAATCCGTACTCGTGTTAAAAAACAGATGGAAAAAAGTCAACGCGAATACTATTTGAATGAGCAAATGAAAGCCATTCAAAAAGAGTTAGGCGATATTGACGAAAGCCACGACGAATTTGAAGTATTGGCGCGTAAGATTGAAGAAGCTGGCATGCCAGTTGAAGCCAAAGAAAAAGCCACTGCTGAGTTAAACAAACTCAAAATGATGTCACCTATGTCAGCTGAAGCCACAGTTGTGCGCAGCTATGTTGACTGGATGACTGCGGTACCTTGGAAGCAGCGCTCAAAAATAAAGCGTGACTTAGCCAAGGCGCAAGAAGTACTCGATACCGATCACCATGGGCTTGAAAAAGTCAAAGAACGTATTCTTGAGTATTTAGCGGTTCAAAGCCGAGTTAAGCAGCTTAAAGGGCCTATTTTGTGTTTAGTCGGACCTCCAGGTGTGGGTAAAACCTCATTGGGCCAGTCGATTGCCAAAGCAACCGGCCGTAAGTATGTTCGTGTTGCTTTAGGCGGCGTACGTGATGAAGCGGAAATTCGTGGTCATCGTCGTACCTACATTGGTTCTATGCCAGGTAAAGTCATTCAAAAGATGGCTAAAGTAGGGGTTAAAAACCCATTATTCTTACTCGATGAAATCGATAAGATGAGTTCTGATATGCGTGGCGACCCATCGTCAGCGTTATTAGAAGTGCTCGATCCTGAACAGAATGCGACCTTTAACGATCACTATCTTGAAGTTGATTATGACTTATCAGATGTGATGTTCGTTGCTACGTCAAACTCAATGGATATTCCTGGCCCTTTACTTGACCGTATGGAAGTTATTCGTTTATCGGGTTACACCGAAGATGAAAAGCTCAATATTGCTAAGAAGCATTTACTGACTAAGCAAATTGAGCGTAACGGCCTTAAAGAAAAAGAAATCAAGGTTGATGACAGCGCTATTTTAGGCATTATTCGCTATTACACTCGTGAAGCGGGTGTGCGTTCATTAGAACGTGAATTGTCGAAGATTTGTCGCAAAGTGGTTAAGCATATCTTGCTTGATAAAACGGTCAAAATGGTTGAAGTTAACCAGGAAAATTTAAAGTCATTCCTTGGTGTGCAACGTTTTGACTTCGGTAAAGCTGAATCGAATAACCAAATCGGTCAAGTAACCGGTCTTGCATGGACTCAAGTTGGTGGCGATTTATTAACAATCGAAGCCACCTCAGTAGCAGGTAAAGGTAAATTAACCTATACCGGTTCGCTGGGTGATGTGATGAAAGAGTCGATTCAAGCGGCAATGACCGTAGTACGTGCTCGTGCTGAAAATCTTGGCATTAACAATGATTTTTATGAAAAACGAGATATTCATGTGCATGTACCAGAAGGTGCGACGCCAAAAGATGGTCCATCTGCGGGTGCGGCAATGTGTACAGCGTTAGTGTCTAGTTTAACCGGTAACCCTGTACGTAGTGATGTAGCTATGACAGGTGAAATTACTCTACGTGGCGAAGTATTGCCTATTGGTGGTTTAAAAGAAAAGCTATTAGCAGCCCATCGCGGTGGAATTAAGCATGTATTAATTCCTCAAGAAAATGAACGCGATCTGGAAGAAATTCCTGCAAATGTGATTGCTGATTTAATCATTCATCCAGTGCGTTGGATAGATGAAGTGTTGAAATTGGCGCTTGAGCGACCAGTTGAAGGCTTTGAAGTGGTTAAAAAATAGCTTGTTAGTTAAAAAATTGCTGTAGAGCATGAAAAAAATGAAAAAAGGGGCTTAACAAAACGCTGACCTGTGGTAGCCTAGGTTTGTGGATAGTCAGACGCACCAAGCCCTTGGGGCATCTGGCGTTGAGCAGTATCCAATTTCATTTTTTGGTTTTCGTACTAAGTTTGGTGTGTTATCAAGCTTATAAAATAAAGCCTCCGCAGACCGCTCTAAACATAGATTTGGTTGCGGCGCGACAATAACATTCAAGGGGATGACATGAACAAATCTGAACTAATCGAGAAAATCGCATCTGGTGCTGATATTTCTAAAGCTGCTGCTGGCCGCGCACTAGATTCTTTTATCGCTGCGGTAACGGAAGGTCTTAAAGATGGCGATAAGATTTCTCTAGTTGGTTTTGGTACATTTGAAGTACGTCAACGTGCTGAACGTACTGGCCGTAACCCACAAACGGGTAAAGAAATTAAAATTGCTGCTGCGAACATTCCAGCGTTCAAAGCTGGCAAAGCGCTAAAAGACGCTGTTAACTAAATAGTTAATAACGTGGCCTTTGTAAGGCATTCGTAATACAAGCACTGCTTAGGCGGTGCTTTTTACGAAAAGCAATATTGTTATGCAAAGCATAATACATATTGGGAGTATTGGGTCATACCCGTGGTAGCGTCTGATAACTCCATATAATTTACAATAAGGCGCATCCACAAGGTGATGCGCCTTTTTATTTTATTAATCGCAACAAGCGAGAATTCAGATGTTAGAAAAAATTCGTGAAGGATCACAGGGGATTGTTGCTAAAACAATTCTAGTACTTGTGATACTTTCTTTTGCTTTTGCCGGTGTGAGCAGTTATTTAGGCTCAAACACGGGTGTACCTGCTGCAGTTGTTAATGGTGACGAAATTGGCGCCAACGAACTTGAACAGGCTTTTCAAAATGAACGCTCGCGTATTGAGCAACAGCTAGGCGAAATGTTTACTGCATTAGCGGCTGACGACTCCTACATGAACGGAATTAAGCAAGGTGTATTGGATCGTTTAATTGCCGATAAGCTCATTGATCAAGCTGCCAACAAGTTGGGCTTACGTGTATCAGATGAGCAAATCAAGAAAGCGATTATCGAAGAGCCTGCATTTCAAACCGACGGTCAATTTGATAACGAACGCTACCTAGCAGTATTGCGTCAACTAGGTTATCAAACCACAAGCTTTAGAAACATGATGCGTGTAGATATGACCCGTCGTCAGTTATTAAATGCGCTTGTTGGTAGTGAGTTTGTGCTGGACGGTGAAGCTAAACAGCTTGCAGAAGTTCAAGGCCAAACCCGTGATATTCGCTACTTAGTCGTCGACTCAACACCGTTTTTATCAACTGTTTCTGTCGCTGATGAAGAAGCTCAAACTTATTACGATGCTAATGTTTCGCAATACATGAGCCCTGAAAAAGTCAGCCTTGAGTATGTTGAATTGAATGTTGCCGACATGGCTAAAAACAGCGAAACCTCTGATGAAGAAGTGAAAACTTATTACGAAGAGAATCAAAAGCAATATCAAACGGCTGAAAAACGTCTTGCTGCGCATATTTTTGTCGCCGCAACTGACGATGACAGCGCAGATAAAGCCAAAGCTGATGCTATTGAAGCCAAGTTAACCGCGGGTGAAGATTTTGCTGAGTTAGCAAAAACTGATTCTGACGATCAGCTTAGTGCTCAACAGGGCGGTAAGTTAGATTGGTTTGAACAAGGCGTAATGGACCCTGCATTTGATGAAGCACTTTTTGGATTACAAAAAGATCAAGTCTCGTCAATTGTGAAAAGTGAATTTGGTTACCACATTATTAAGCTGCTTGATTTACAAGCTAGCCAAGCAACCGCTTTTGAAAACGTTAAAGCGAAAATTGTTGCTCAGCTACAAGAAAAGAAAGCCTTAGATGTGTTTTATAGCTTACAAACTAAGTTGGCTGATACCAGTTACGAAATCCCTGATACTTTAGCTGAAACTGCGCAAGCGGTTAATGCAAAAGTACAATCAACGCAGTTATTCTCGCGTGATGACGTACCGGCTAAATTTAACAATCCTGAATTTATCAAAGCCGCATTTTCTGACCAAGTGTTAGCAAGTGGTTTAAACAGCGATGTGATTGAACTTGCGCCAAACCATGTAGTGGTTATTCGCATGAAAAAACATCAGACAGCTGGCGTTATGGGATTTGCTGAAGTAAAAGCTGGTATTGTTGAACGTTTACAGCAAGATAAAGCGAATGATGGTGCTCGTGACAAAGCTGCGGAATATATGGCACAGTTAAAAGCGGGTAATAACACGCTAACAGATGCTTCATTGACGACATTAGCTAAACTAGGTCGCTTTAATCAGGATATTGATCAAGCTATCACCAATAAAGCCTTCAAAATTGCCGCTCCTGCTGAAAATAGTGTCACAATTGATACTGCAGCGTTAGCGACAGGTTATGCGGTTATTGTGGTTGATAAAGTCAATAAAGCTGAAGGCATTAATGACAACCTCATAAATACGCTTAAACAACGTATTGCGCCTCAATACAGCGAAGCTGATTATCGAGCAGTGGTTGCCTCACTTAAAGCTGATGCTGAAATTGAGTATCCAGTTGCCGACTAGTTAAGTCGTCGCAACAGATGAAATACTAAAAGACCTAGGCTCACGTCTAGGTCTTTTTGTTTATAAGGTATTAAGCCATGAAGACCATCTCTAATACACAATCTAGTGAATTGTTTGGGTTATCGCACTACAGCGATGACTTATTCGAATCGATTAAGGGCGTGGCTTTACAATTCAAAAATATTACTTTTGAGCGATGCCATTTTACCCAATGTGATTTTAGTCAAAGTGATTTCTATCATTGCCATTTTATCGAATGTGTTTTTAGTCAATGTAATTTAAGTGTAATGTCAGTTGTTGCTACAGAGTTTGATGATGTGACTTTTAGCGGCTGTAAAGCCATAGGTATTGATTGGACTAAAGCTGAGTGGCCGCAATTTATGACTCAAACCACGATTAAGTTTGAACGATGTATGCTCAATGGCAGTAATTTTTATTCGCTGCATTTGCCCGAGTTTTCACTCGTTGATTGCCGCGCCCATGATGTCGACTTTAGAGAAGCTAATTTAAGCAAAGCAGATTTGCGTATGACCGATTTTAATTTAAGCCAATTTAGTCATACCAATTTAACGGGTGCCAATTTTACCGATGCATTGAATTACCAAATTGATATTACCGCTAATAACGTTAAGCAAGCCATATTCAGTCGGTTCGAAGCCTTAAGTTTACTAGAAGGTTTGGATATTCAATTAGTCGACTAGCGTACATTGCCACATTTTTAATGCAAAAAGTGTGTTTTATTGCATGTGTTTAAATAACCCGTTAATTTATATTAGTTATGATAAATAATTGGCTTTAATAATTTAATCCATAAGGAGAGGGCATGAGCCACAGACTTGATCAGGCATTTGAACGTGCATTAGCCTATTTAGATCAACACTTAAATGAGCCTTTTGATCGACAAGTGTTGGCCGATATTGCCCACATCCCGTTATGTCATTTCGACCCATTATTTACTGCGCTGTACCATATGTCTATTGACGCTTATGCTGAATTGCTCAAAAGCCTAGAAGCTGCCCATTTATTAGGTTTTGGCAAGCAAGTTTCTCTGGCCACAATAGCGGCTAAATTAGCGTATCGTAACGAACAGCACTTTATCGAATCGTTTACTCGCAGTATAGGTCAAAGCCCTGAATCGTTTCAGCAAGCACCTGATTGGGGCAATTTTTTTGCGAAGCAACAACCGCTTAAATCATTTCGAGTAGATGCTAATCATCAAGATAAGCAATCTTACTCTGTTGATATTGTATCGTTTGATGCGCAGGCATTAGCGGTGATGGAACATCATGGTGATCCGGCTTTATTACCTCAAACCATTGCGAGATTTATTGAATGACGTCGACAGTTTGGCTTATTTCCTACAAGTTGCAGAACCTTTAACCTGCTTTACTCAACCCCTGAGTTATCTGTTAAAACGCAATATCGAATTGATATTGGTGTATCGTTAAATGCCGAGACACAAGCTATAGTGTCTGAGTCGAGCCAGATTAAGCTCAAATCAATCCCTCAGGGACGATGTGCGATGATTAAATACAGTGGTGATGACAATGGTCTAACAGCGGCAATAGATTACCTGTATCGCGATTGGGTTAATGCAAATGATATTACACTACGAAATTACCCGTTGTTTTTAGAACGACTCGACATTAATGATAATAAGTTAGCGCAACATGAGCCAAGACAAGCGTTATCTCCACAACAGGTACTCATTTATTTACCCGTTGTTTAACTTAAGTTATTAAGCCTTGATGAACTCATGGCTGAGTTACATTTATTTGTATGATAAAATGATGTCGCTGAATTCAACTCGAAATACTTCAGGCCCGATTTCAGATAATAAGACGGTTGTTTTAGCACGGCTTAGCAATAACGGTATGTTAATTAGCTAATCTCGCCGCATTTTTACAGACTTTACTGTTATAAATATGAATCTTCACAATGTATCGCTCATAAAAAAACCATAATGCAGTGCATTATGGTTTTACGTTAACACTTGTTGAAATTAGGCTTATAGCTCAATAACATCAAACGTTACACTAGGATTCACGTCTGCTTCGTAATCGATACCATCAATACCAAAACCGAACAGCTTTAAAAACTCTTGTTTGTATTCATCATAGTCAGTGAGTTCGCTTAAATTTTCTGTGGTCACTAACGGCCATAAATCACGACAATGCTGCTGGATTTCTTCGCGAAGTTCCCAGTCATCAAGGCGTAAGCGATTTTCGCCATCAACAGCTGGTGCTTGGCCATCAACACGGTATAGGCGTTCACTGAATAAACGGTATATTTGTTCAATACAGTCTTCATGTAAGCCTTCTTGGCGCATTTTCTTAAATACCATGGCGATGTAAAGTGGCATTACTGGAATTGCTGAGCTCGCTTGAGTCACGACACTTTTTAACACTGCAACGTTAGCTGAGCCACCAGTAGCTGATAATTTGCTATCAAGGGCGTGAGCTGCACGATCTAAATCCATTTTGGCTTTGCCTAAAGCGCCATGCCAATAAATAGGCCAAGTCAATTCGGTACCAATGTAACTATAAGCAACCGTTTTGCAATTGTCAGCTAATACGCCAGCGTCGCTTAGCGCACTCATCCATAATTCCCAATCTTGGCCGCCCATTACAGTGACGGTATCAGCAATTTCTTGCTCAGTCGCAGGCTCTACCGAAGTGTCGATAATGGTGTTTTTATTGGTATCAACAGCCGTGGCAATATATGTTTGGCCAATTGGCTTAAGTGATGAACGGATAACTTCACCGGTGTCAGGCATTTTACGTACTGGAGAAGCCAGTGAGTAAACCACCATGTCGATTTGACCTAAATCTTGCTTGATAAGCTCAATCACCTGTTGTTTTGCTTGATGGCTGAATGCATCACAGTTAATGCTTTTTGAATACAAGCCTTCTGCTTTAGCAAACTTATCAAATGCCGCGGTGTTGTACCAACCCGCTGTACCGGGTTTGGTTTCAGAGCTTGGTTTTTCGAAAAACACACCAATAGTGGCAGCGTCGCTACCAAATGCTGAGGTGATACGAGATGAAAGGCCATAGCCACTTGAAGAACCGACCACTAATACTTTTTTAGGCCCATTAGCAATTTTGCCTTTGGCCTTAATGAGTTCGATTTGTTCTTTAACGTTGGCTTCACAACCTACTGGATGAGTAGTGGTACAAATAAAGCCACGAATTTTAGGTTTAATAATCATATTTAAGCTTCTTCCTTTAACATTGGCTCTAGGATAAATAGTTCGACGGCCAATTGGCACTGATTTTTTCTAAAACGCCCTCAAAACCACAGTGGTTGGAGCAGTTTAGCGCTTTTGCATAAATTGACTTTGCTCTTGAATGAGTCGTTGGGTGTATTCATGTTGTGGTGAAGTAAATAAGGCCTCAGTAGTAGATTTCTCGACCATATGACCATTTTGCAACACCATAATTTTATCGCTAACATGACGAATAATATTCAGATTATGTGATACAAAAATATACGATAATCCCATCTCTTTTTGCAGCTTTAATAGCAAATTAATAATCTGAGACCGGACCGATAAATCTAAAGCCGTTAGTGCTTCATCTGCAATAATAATTTTAGGGTTAAGCATTAAGGCACGTGCAACCGCGACACGCTGTTTTTGGCCTTCGGAAATCATGTGTGGATAAAACTCTGCGTGTTCAGGTAATAAGCCGACTTTTCTTAAGGTTTCAATCACCAATGTTTTTCGTTCAGTTGAACTTAATTGGGTATTAAACCGTAACGGTTCTTTAAGTAAGTTACCAATCGATAAACGTGGATTAAGCGAGGTTGTCGGATCTTGGAAAATCATCCGGATCAACCGACACCGTTGTTTTAAATTACGTGTTTCTAAAGCTTCACCTTCAAAAAATATGTCGCCGCCACTGCGTTGTTCAGCACCCACTAGAATTCGGGCGAGGGTACTTTTACCCGAACCAACCGACCCCACAATAGCCAAGGTTTCACCACGACCGAGTTCAAATGAAACCGGAGAGAGAGCCTGATAATATTGAGGTTTAAAATGCTTATAACCGGTTAAGTATTGTTTACTTAAGTCGGTTACTTTAAGCAATGGCATCGTCATCTTCTTGCTCACTTTTATAAGGGAAATGGCAGGCAAAATAGCGGTCTTTAATATGTTCAAGATTAGGCTGTTTTACACATTGGCGTTGGGCTTCTGGGCAACGTGGACCAAGCCGACAACCGGCAGGTAAATGCTGCATCGACGGCGAAGAGCCTTGCAGTGTGGGTAAGTTAGCTTTATGACGCATTTTTTCAGTATGGTCAGGTAGATTTTTTAATAATGCCCGTGTGTAAGGATGATAAGGCATTGCTACCATTTCGCTAACAGGGCCTGATTCCATAACTTGACCACTGTACAAAATCGTTAAGTTATCACACCAGTGCACCATGGTTTCTAACTCATGGCTAACCAATAAAATAGACACGTTTTGCAGTTGATTGAGTTGCGACAATAGTCTGAAAATTTGCGCTTGGGTGTTGAGCTCCATTGAGTTGGTTGGCTCATCGGCAATCAGCAATTTAGGATGATTCGCCACAGCCATCGCAATCATCACTTTTTGGCATTCGCCCTCAGACAATTCCCATGGATAGCACTTCATCAGTTGTTTTGGTTTTTTTATACCGACTTTGTGGAGCCATTTCTGCGCGTTTAAATAGGTCGCCTTTCCACGTCGCCAAAAAGGAATATTTTTGTTGGGTACCATAGCTTCAATCAATTGACTGCCAATGGTTTTAACCGGATCTAAACTGCCAGAAGGGTCTTGGAAAATCATCGCCATTTCACTGCCCATCAGGCAGCGTCGTTGCTTCGAACTCATTTCTAATAAGTTTTTTCCATCCCACATCATACGGTCAGCAATAATATGCCAATTAGGACCTAGTACGCCTAGAATCGCTTTGGCCAATAAACTGCGCCCAGAGCCAGATTCGCCAACAAGTCCATGGATTTCACCTGGATTAATAGTCAAACTGACTTTTTCGAGCACTTTCACAGTGCCCTCAGGTGTATCTAATTCAATGGTGAGATTACGAATATCGAGTAAAGGCATAGGTTAATTTCTTATCGGTGCAAGCGCAGAACGTAAACCATCGCCGACTAAGTTGACCGATAATACAGTAAACAAAATCGCGACACCTGGGATAGTAACGGTCCAAGGCGCAAGCAGTAAATTATCAAGCCCTTGTGCGACCATTGCACCCCATTCTGGACTCGGTGCTTGTGCACCAAGGTTTAAAAAACCGAGAGCGGCAATATCGAGTATTGCGGCAGATATTGCCATAGTGACCTGAATAATCACCACATCCCATACATTGGGCATGATGACATACCAAAAAACTTGTAACGAGTTGGCACCGTCTAATTTGGCTGCGGTAACATACTCTTTTTGAAGCTCTTCATGAACCGCTAGATGGATAGCACGCACAAATTGTGGAACCATCGCAATCCCAACGCCCCAAAACACATTATTAAGCCCAGGTCCCATGACAGCAACCACTAGAATAGCCATTAATAACGATGGGATAGACAATAATGCATCTAGCAAGTGGCTTAACACACTCGACTTTATGCCGTGCATCATTCCTGAAAGAGAACCAATAATAAAACCAAATATCAGCGATGCAGTAACAATTAATAATGACATGCCAAAGGTTAATTGTACCCCGTGTAAGATTCGACTAAAAATATCTCGTCCTAGATCGTCAGTTCCAAGGAAGTGTTCTACAGTACCTGCTGGATCCCATGATGGCGGTAAAAGTAATACTTGTTGGTCTTGCATCTCTGCTGAATAAGGCGCTATAAACGGGGCGAAAATAGTTAATATTAATAAAAAAATAACTGCCCATAGACCGATCACCGCAAATGGGTTAGCAGAAAATGTTTGCCACATTCGCCACATAGGCGAGGCTATATGGTCTTCTTGGTATATTTTAATTCGAGGCATACAATTCCTTTCTGCTCATTGGATTGATTGCGGTATGCAGTAAATCAATCAAAATGCTTAAGAAAATAATTAATAATGAAACAGATAAGATACCCGCTTGAATAACAGTATAGTCACGCTGGTAAATGCCCGACACTAACCAACTGCCAACCCCTGGCCACGAAAATATCACTTCAACCACAATGCCATAACTGGCAAATGATCCCAGCATTAAACCAATACTTTTTATTACCGGAATTAAGGCATTGGGCAAAACATGACGGAGTAGAATTTTAGCCGTGTGTAAACCGCGAGCTTCAGCGGCGCGGATATAGGTTTGATTCATCACATTTAAAATGGCTTGCCGGGTGATCCTCACTACCAATGTAAAAGGAAGTACCGCTAAAGTGACCGCCGGTAAAATCAAGTGTAATAAAGCATCATGAAACGCCGGAATGCGATAACTAGAATCGGATAATAAAGTGTCGACCAGCATAAAACCTGTCACAGGTTCAATTTCATAAAGTAAATTGATTTGCCCTGAAATAGGCAGCCAGCCGAGATTAACCCCAAACCACATAGATAAGGTCAAGCCGAGCCAAAATACCGGGATAGAATAGCCTGTTAAGGTGATGGCTAAAATACTGCGTTGCAGTGCTTTGTTATTACCTAATGCGGCTAGCACGCCAATGGGCACGCCAAAAAACACGGCAATAAAACCAGAAAATAATGATAATTCAAAAGACGCAGGTAGTACTGCTTCAAGCTCCTCCAATACCTCTTGCTGTGAGTTACTGGAAATACCAAAGTTACCCGATAAGCGCTGGCGCAAGTAGGCGGTAAACTGCAGTAATTGGTTATCATTTAGTTGATAGTCTTGCTCTATTTGCTGTTGTTGTTCAAGCGTGGGATATTGAACCCCAGACAGAGAATATGCTTTACTGACAGGAAACTGTCCCGATGCCATAAAGAGTACGGCCACCATGACTAGCGACGTGGCCATAAACAGGGTTATGCGACTAAAAAGATAACGCCACATTTATTCAGTTCCCTCTATTGCTTGAGTTGTTTTGGCGAAGGAAATACCGCCATAAGGCCTAATTTGCATGGCGGTAATATTACTCTTTTTCAATACCACTTTTTTGGCATGTGCGATTGTTACTAGCGGAACTTGATCGCTAATAATAGCTTCTGCTGATTGATAAAATGCTTTACGTTCAGGTTGAGTCGATACGCTCTGAGCTTGGGTTAACAGATGTTCAAAGTCTTTGTTGCACCAACGAGAGCGATTATTATTAGAAGCTAATGCGGCGCAGCTTAATAGTGGAGTGAAAAAGTTATCAGGATCGCTATTATCCGCATTCCAACCAATAAGCACTGAATCATAATTGGAACTGGCTAACTTCTGAGTGAATACACTCCAATCATAGCTAATGATATTCAGTTTTACGCCAATACGGGCTAGATCGGCTTGAATGAGCTCCGCTGTTTTCAATGCACTCGGATTATAAATTCGCGCCACTGGCATGGCCCACACATTAATGGATAAGTTAGATACACCTGCTTGGTGCAGTAATACTTTGGCTTTTTCAGGGTTATATTCATTTGGAGATAAGTTTTTGCTGTAAGCCCAAGATGCCGGAGGTAAAACGCCTGTCGCTTCGACAGCGGTATCGTTATATACCACGTCTAGAATATTATTTTTATCGATAGCATGCGCAAGTGCGCGTCTTACACGAACATCATCTAATGGCGGTTTTTGAGTGTTAAATGCCCAAAATGCGACGTTCAATCCAGGTTTTGCATCGATAATAATATCTTTATGTTGGTCAAGCACTGCCAGTTCACCAGCTTTAGGTAATGCTGAAACGCTGCAGTCTCCGGTAATTAATTTAGCAATACGTGCGGTGCTTCTGGGGGTGATATCAAACACTAATTGATCAAGCTCGACCTTAGGGCCCCAATAAACTGGATTCTTTTTGTAGCGAATATATTCATTTTTCACATACTGGCTAAGCTGAAAAGGTCCTGTGCCTACCGCGTAATAATCGATATCTTCAGGTGTGCCTTGCGCTAACAGTTGATAACCATATTCTGCCGACAACACTACGGCAAAATCAGTGGCCAAATTAGATAAAAAAGAAGCGTCTTTCCGAGTTAAATGAAACATAACTTGGTAGTCGTTTACTTTTTCAATGTAGCCAATTAAATCAGCAAAACCAATGCTTTGAAAAAATGGGTAACCGGTTCTACTGACTAAGTGATAGGGATGCAGTGGATCAATAATCCGATTAAACGAAAACAACACATCATCTGCATTAAAGTCTCTTGCAGGAGTAAAATGGCGGGTCTTATGAAAACTCACATGTTGACGTAAAGTAAATAGATAATTTAAACCATCATCGGACACCTGCCATGATGTCGCCAAACCAGGTGTGATTTCGGCTTTTTCTTGGCTGTAATTGACGAGTCTACTGTAAATTTGATGTGAAGTTGCATCAATAGTGGTGCCTGATGTAACAAGCTGAGGGTTAAAGCTTTCAGGGTTACCTTCACTGCAATACACAAGGCCAGAAGGCAATTGCACTTGTCCGCATGCAGCCAGCATGATGCTGGAGAGACATAAAGACATCTGCTGATACCAGCGTTTTACTATAACAGGCATAGTGTGATCATTTTTTATCGACTTTGAGTGGGTATTTTAACAGTGTTCATTGCATTGGGGCAATGAGCATATCCAAGCTTGATTCAGCTCTTGTCGAGTAAATTGTACTTTTTCAAAATACCTCGAAGCTGATGGTAGCTTAAGCCCAATAAATCGGCGGTTTTTTTCTGATTATATTGGCCTTCAGCTAATGCTCGTTGCAATAGTTCTATTTCGCTGTTTTCGGTGTATTCTTTAAAATCTATCGGGAATTCGATGCTATTAAGCACCACAGATGTTTCCGTTTTAATATTTAACTCAGCCGATTCCGTCACTGGTGTTGGTGCATGTTCTATTTGATTTAATTGACGTTCGCGGGTTTTGACACGATTTACAGGACGATAGGGAGATGCAAAAGGATCTAAAATAATATGATCAATCTCTTGGCCATCAGCGCCTTCACGGTAAACACTTCGCTCGACGACATTCTTTAATTCTCGGATATTTCCTGGCCAGCTGTGCATCATTAATTGTTCTACCGCCAACGGACTAAAACCACTAAAATATTCCAGTGATAGTTGCCTTGCCATGCTAATAGCAAAATGTTCGGCCAATGGCATAATGTCTTCGGTTCTATGTCTTAATGGTGGCAAGGTGATCACATCAAAGGCTAAACGATCGAGTAAGTCCGCTCGGAATTCACCATTGTCAGCCAAGGTAGGTAAATCTTCATTGGCGGCACAAATCAGTCGCACATCAGATTGAACCGTTTTACTGCCACCGACTCGTTCAAATTCACCATATTCGATGACACGTAATAACTTTTCTTGGATTAATCCAGAAGTGTTGGCTAATTCATCTAAAAACAGTGTTCCGCCATCGGCGCGTTCAAAACGGCCTTCGTGTCGTCCTTTCGCACCCGTAAATGCACCAGATTCATGGCCAAAGAGTTCACTTTCGAGTAAGTTTTCACTTAATGAAGAACAATTGAGTTTAATAAAGCTTTGATCCCAACGAGGGGATAAGTAATGTAGTCGTTCGGCAATTAATTCTTTACCCGTACCGCGTTCACCAATAATGAGCACCGGCTTAGATAATGGCGCGACTTTAGACACATGTTCTAATACTTCAAGCAGTGCATTAGATTGGCCGATGAGATTGTCTTGCTGGAATTGTTTGCTCACAGTTAGCTTACTCGCAAAATTGTTAGTGAATTAGACTAATAATTGGTGAAAATCATAATAAATGGCTTGAGTGTTAAAAGAAAGCAAAAGTTAAATATTTGTTTAAGTATATGATGTTGTTGCATTTGTAAATGTTGGCACGTAATGTGTAATACCTACTGCGACATCCACGTTAATTTTGAGGAACACATTATGGGAATTTTCTCTCGCTTCGCAGATATCGTTAATTCAAATATCAGCGCAATACTTGATAAAGCCGAAGATCCAGAAAAAATGGTCCGTCTTATCATTCAAGAAATGGAAGACACACTTGTTGAAGTACGTTCAACCTCCGCTAAAGTATTGGCAGAGAAAAAAGAATTACTTCGCCGGATTGCTCGTGTTCAAGAGCAAGTTCAAGATTGGCAGAATAAAGCTGAGTTAGCGTTATCCAAAGATCGTGAAGACTTAGCCAAAGCCGCGTTGAGTGAAAAGCAAAAAACGGTTGGTTTATTGCAAGCACTTGAGATGGAACTGCAAGTTGTTGAAGAGCATGTCGCTCGTTTAAAAGATGAAATCGCTCAACTTCAAGAAAAATTGAATGATGCTCGTGCTCGTCAAAAAACCATCATTATGCGTAAGCAAACTGCCACTTCACGTTTAGAAGTCAAAAAGCAGCTTGATTCAAGCAAAATCGATGATGCAATGATGAAGTTTGAACAATACGAGCGCCGAGTTGAAGGACTTGAGGCACAAGTAGAATCATATGATTTAGGTAAAAAGAACGTTCTAGCTGACGAGTTTGCAGCATTAGAAGCAGAAGATTCTGTCAATGATGAATTAGCAGCATTAAAAGCAAAAATGAGTGCGAAAGCACAACCTAAATCTAAAGCGTAAATTTATTCAGAGGTGAGTTATGGATATGGATCTTCTTATTGCACCAATTATCATCTTTATGGTTGTTGTGGCACCTATCTGGTTGGTTCTTCATTATCGCAGTAAGCGACAAGTGAGCCAGGGGCTCACCGAGGAAGAATTTAACCAGCTTAATGGTCTCATTTCGAAAGCTGAAAAAATGAGCGGTCGCATTGAAACATTAGAAGCGATTTTAGATACTGAATCACCAGAATGGAGAGCAAAACATGGTCCCATCTAATGGTCGTACTCTATACCGCAACCCAAAAAATGGTAAAGTGGCTGGGGTGTGTTCAGGTATTGCAGATTACTTTAACTTTGAAACATGGCTAGTGCGAGTCATTGCTGTGTCGATATTCTTACTCGGTGGAACAGGGATTGTGTTTGTTGTTTATATTGCCTTATGGATGATATTAGACATCAAACCACAAAACTTAGACAACAAAGAAAATCACAAAGATATTGAAATTAAAAAGAAAATTTGGCAAGCAGGTGAACCTGCAAAGCAAGCGTTGTTTGATGTTAATCGTCAATTTAACGGATTAGAACTCCGTTTAAGACGACTCGAAGAACATGTCACCTCAGACAACTTTGATCTTAAACGCCAAATCAATAGTCTTTAATCCTTCTAATGGGCGGTTATCCGCCCGTGTTTTTTTGGGAGCCATCAGCCATCATGAGATTTTTAGATCGTTCCTTGTTTAAAGTCAGCCAAACCGCTCAGTCTATTGTTAACCGCAGTACCGATCGTCATGTCAGATTAGCCGTCACTGGGTTATCCGGTGCAGGTAAAACCGCTTTTATTAGTGGCTTAGTAAATCAGTTATTGCATGCAGGAAAAGGCGCCAAGCACAATCCTTTACCATTATGGCAAGTGGCACGCGAAGGTCGGTTAATTGCTGTCAATCGCGCTATGCAACCTGATTTAGACATTGCCAGTTTTGATTATCAAGGTGCAATGAATGCATTATGTTCGTCGCCTCCTTATTGGCCTGCTTCAACCAAAAACATTACCGAATTACGTTTAGCCATTAAGTATCAGCCTCAACAAGGTTTGTTAGCTAAATTAACAGATACCGCAACCTTGTACGTAGATATTGTTGATTATCCTGGTGAGTGGTTACTTGATTTACCGATGCTTAAACAAGATTTTACTCAATGGTGTTTATCACAACAGGTTAATGTGACATGTTTACGTCACTCGCCCTTATTTAGCGCATTCAATCAAGCTTTAGAGAAATTAGAGTTAAGCCAATTAGCTGATGAACAGCACCTTAAGTACATTGCTGACTTGTATCAAACTTTATTGGTCGACTTGGTTAGACAACAGGGATTTTATCACGCTCAACCAGGGCGTATGTTGTTACCGGGCGAATACGAAAATACCCCGTTATTGACATTTTTCCCATTGCTTACCTTAAGCCCAATTCAGCACTCAGAATTATCAGCAAGCCCAAGCGATTCAAATTATCATGTCCTTAAGCGCCGTTATGAGCAGTACGTATCACAAGTTGTTAAGCCATTTTACCGCGACTACTTTTCTCGATTTGATCGCCAACTAGTGTTGGTTGATTGTTTAAACGCACTTAATCATGGTCAGGCACAGTTTAATGACATGGGGCGCGCATTAAACAGCATTATGGAAAGTTTTCAGTTTGGCCAGTCGAGCTTAATTAAACGTTTATTTTCACCGCGGATAGACAAAGTGTTATTTGCTGCCAGCCAAGTAGACAGAGTGACCCGTGATCAGCAAGGCCATGTGCTTAGTTTGTTAACCGCAATGCTGCAACAAAGCCAGCATTATGCCAACTTTGAAGGCAGTGAAGTTGAAACCATGGCGATAAGTGCGATTAAGGCTACTCAACACGGGATGGTTAATATAGAGGGTGTTCAACAAGAAGTGGTAAAAGGCACTGGGCTTGATGGTAAGCAAGTCACCGTATACCCAGGAGATGTGCCCACATCATTACCCGATGCAGAGTTTTGGCAACAACAAGGGTTTAGCTTTAGTGCTTTTCTACCGCCCAATTTGAGCCATATCCACGATAACAATCCGCAATTCGAACACATTCGTCTCGACCATCTCTTGGAGTTTCTATTAGGCGATAAATTGTCTTAATGGTTTTATTTTGAGAATAAATGTGAGCATTAGTTATGAATGAACCTACACGTAATTCGCCGATAAAAAAATCGCAAATATTTACCGAGTCAGATCTTATTGTGACAGATGAGATTCAATCGGCTGAAGAAGCAATTAAGCCGACTAAATCATTTGAAGAAGTTGACTTTATTTGTGAGCAATCGCTAACAGAATTGCCAGCAGCAATGGAAGACAGCATTAAACCTGCAAAGGCTAAGCGTTGGTCGTTATTGGCTATATTATCGGTAATTGGTTTGGTGTTATTGGTTATCGTACAAACCGTGATGGGGTTACTTGACTCTTTTCAACAAAGTCCGTGGTTATTTGGTTTTTATGCTTCTGTGTTATCCATTGTTAGCTTATGGGCCACGGTCATTACGATTAAAGAATGGCGTAAGTTGGTTAATCTTAAACAAGTCAGTGATCATCAAAGCACAGCTGAACGATTATCCCAAAGCATGCAAATGGGCGAAGCCAAAACGTTTTTGGCACCAATATTAGCCAAATACCCAAATAATCAGGCTAAACAACAATATTTACAAGCCTGTAGCCATGAACATAATGATGCAGAAATCGTGTTGTTATTCGAAGATATCGTGTTATCCGAGCGCGATTTACTGGCCAAGAAACGCGTTAACCGCTTTGCTGCTGAGTCGGCATTATTATTAGCCGCAAGCCCTTTAGCTGCGCTGGATATGGCTATTATCTTGTGGCGAAATCAAAAAATGATTAATGAAGTCGCTGCCATTTATGCCGTGGAGCTGGGTTACTGGAGCCGCATAAAACTGATTCGTAGTATTGTGACGAATATTATTTATGCTGGCAGTACCGAGGTGATTACCGATTTAGGTACCCAATTATTATCAGTAGAAATGACCGGCAAGGTGTCTGCTCGGATTGCACAAGGACTTGGTGGTGGTTTACTTACCGCAAGGTTAGGTTATCAAGCCATGAGCTTGTGCCGGCCGATTGCATTTAACAAACACAACAAGCCTAAATTATCCCACGTTCATCAACATTTACTCGGTGAATTAAAGCAGTTTACTTCGTCAATGATGTCTAAAAATAAACAGAAACAAACTCAGTCAGCTGATAATAGCGAATAAATTAGTGTTTTTTTTGTACAATTCAGTTTTGTTGACTACAGTTAGCCTCCGATTCGGAAAACGTATAGCGTTCTGAATCGTTCGAGCTTGGTAATGGAGAAGGACGCATACCAGCAAACTAAGGAAGGAAAGGAGAATCTAATGAAATCATTGTCATTAACTGCATTATTAATGGGTTTATGTTGTTTGTTAAGTAGTCATTCTTACGCCGCTGAAACGGTAAAGACAATGGCAGAGCCCACAAAACAAGCCACAAAATCGATGGAGAAAAAGTCAACGGCTATGCAAAAGGTCAATATCAATAAAGCCAGCGCTGAAGAATTACAAGCGCTGAAAGGTATTGGGCAAGCCAAAGCAAAAGCGATTGTTGACTATCGAACCAAAAACGGCAAATTTACCGATCTGAAACAGTTAACCATGGTGACAGGAATTGGTGAAAAGTTAGTCAGCCAGAATACCGAGAATATGAGTTTCTAACTGAGACGCTTATTAATACAAAAACGGAAGCAATTGCTTCCGTTTTCTATTTCAGCGAACCCAAATGCAGGTTAACTAATCCAGGTTAACTATTGTGCATTAAGTGCTTGGCCATTGGTGTCGATAGATTCATTACCCATTAAGAATAAATAAGTCGGCATAATTTGTTCAGCTGTTTTTAGTGTTTGTGGATCTTCAGCAGGATAAGCTTTTGCACGCATTTCTGTACGAGTCGCGCCTGGGTTAATACTATTAACCCTTACAGAGGTATTGTCACATTCATCAGCTAATACTTGCATCATGCCTTCGGTGGCAAATTTAGAAAATGCATAAGGTCCCCAATAAGCACGACCTTTACGTCCAACACCGCTAGAAGTAAACACAATTGAAGCATGCTCGGCTTTACGCATAATAGGCAATAATGACTTGGTCATGATGGCTTGAGCCGTGACATTGACCTTCAAAATGGTTTCAAGCGAGGTTAAATCGATATGCTCAAATGGACCTAATGCCCCCAACTGAGATGCGTTATGCAATAAACCATCTAAATGACCAAACTGCTCGGCAATGGTGTCTGCCATATCAATATAATTCTGTTCGGTCGCGCCTTTCATATCTAACGGTACAATGGCTGGCTTTGGATAACCGGCATTAACAATTTCATCGTATACGTTTTCGAGTTTTTTAACGGTCTTACCGAGCAAAATTACCGTAGCGCCGTGTTTGGCAAATTCGATTGATGCTGCACGACCAATACCGTCTCCAGCGCCCGTAACCAAGATTGTTTTGTTATTGAGTAAATCTTTTGCAGCTTGATATTCCAACATGATTGATTATTTCCTCTTAGCGCAATCGCCCGTCAAATCTAGTACCGGATAAAAAATAAACGACCGTTTGAAACAAATGATTAATAATTGTATGAGAATAGGTCATTTGCATGTAACAAACTTGTAGCTAACTCAATAATTTTACGTTAACTTGAGAATAGTTAAGGACTAACATAAGTCCTTATGGTCGCATGATAGGACTATTGTGACCAATTCTTGGGGAAAACAAAATTATTAAAACAAGATTTGGGGAAAAAAGATGAAAAGACTCATTTTGGGTGTTGCAATAACATCTGCTCTTGGCTTGACAGCATGTGGTGGTGACAGTTTTAACGAAGCAGTAGATAATGCTGAGCCGTTAGTGCCTGTTTCACATATGCAGTTTGATCCTGCTAATAGCAAAGTACCATTACCAAACGACTTACTCTTCAGTGGAACCACTGATGGCACATTATCTATCCCTGGCGAAGCCAGCGGTAACTATACTGATCCTCAAATTGCATTAGGTGCATTAGATGGATGGTCAACTAGTTCACCAATTTCAATTACTGTCGAACTTGCTAATGATTTACAGGGCAATGCATTAACGTTAGATGCAGCTTCTGTGTTTCAACCTGGTGCGGTGCGTATGTTTGAAGCGACGGTGGGCGGAGCATTATCAAGTGATGCTGAGTGTAAATCAGCACCTTCAGTTTCAGCTTGTAAAGTAGGTGAAGAGCTTCAATTTGGTGTTGATTTTGTATCAAAAGCATCAGGCAATAAAGTTGCCATAGTACCGATTAAACCATTAAAAGCTGGTCAGTCTTATATCTATGTGACTACCGATCTTATTCAAGACTCGCTAGGCCGTGCTATTGCTCCGTCAACAACTTATGGTCTGTTAAAGTTAGATTTTGAAACACAGCAGCTTGAAACAGAACAACAAAAAATGCTGCAGTATCTGGTCAACAGTTATGAAAAAGGTGTTGCTGAAACACACGGTGTTGATCCTGAATCGATTAGTTTTTCAGGTTTATTCACCACTCAGTCAGTCGCTGATGTGTATGAAACCACTAAATTATTGATGGCTTCTAATCCTGCTTACACACCTTCATTTGTGCAAACTCCTACGCCAACTGGATTGACAGTTGCTCAGGCTGCTGGGTTAACGCCAGCATCGGGTGCAGCCTATGTAGTCGCCGATATGGCTGATCTTTATACAGCCAAAATTAAACTGCCAATCTACGGTGATTGTTCATCAGCTGGCTGTGTGATCCCAATCGTCGATGGTGCTCCAACAGCACCTAATGGCCGTTGGTTTGCTCAAGGTGACAGTCCTGTGTCGGTATTGCTAGCTTTACAGGCGGGTACATTAAGCCAAGCTAACTTTTTTGCTCAAGCATCTGTTAATGGTGTTGACCCTCAAGCTGCATTAAGTAACCCAGCATTGCTTGCAGGTAAACAGTGGAAACTTGATGACGGTACTGCTGCAGATAAAACGAAACATTTAACCAAGTTTAACCCTATTCCGGCTATCAAAGGTTATGAAACTGTTTCAGTTCAAATTACCTTACCGAATGCGGCTAAGCTTGCCGCATTTACCGCTGCTCAAGGTGGAACTTTTGTGCCTCCAACAAGTGGTTGGCCAACCACAATCGCAATGCATGGTTTAGGTGGTGGTAAAGAAATGGCACTAGCTTATGCGGGTACATACGCTGCAGCTGGTGTTGCCACTATTGCGATTGATATGCCATTGCACGGTGCTCGTTCATTTGATTTAGACAAAGACGGCACTTATGAGATATCTGCAACAGCCCCAGCTTTTGGTCCTGTAGTCGGTAAGCCTAATGCGTTCACCAATGGTAACCCATTAGTGTTTGTTAACATCGCCAGCACATTGACAGTGCGTGACAATTTCCGTCAAGCAACCTTAGACCAATTAGGGTTAAGATTATTATTGACTGGAATGGCGCAACAACTCGCTGCGGCAAATCAACCTCAAGTATTTGATGTGTCTAAAATCAGTGCACAAGGTTTGAGTTTAGGTGGCATTGTTGGCACTACATTCTCTACTTATGCTAGTACTGGATTAGTTAATCCTATGACGGGTGATGCTTTACCTAACGCTTATGCTATTAATGCAACATCGTTAGTGGCGCCTGCTGGTGGTTTAGCTGGTGCATTTGCGGGTTCTGCTGCATTTGGTCCACAGTTATTCGCCAATGTCACCGCGTCTAGTACGTTTGCCGCTCTCGTTACTGCTGCAAATACTGCAGGTTATGAGGACGGTAGTGCCGAGTATGCTGCTTTAGTTCAAGCAGTGTATGCTGAGTTTATACCAACATTTGCTTTTGCAGTGCAAACAGCTGTCGATTCTGCTGACCCAATTAACCATGGCGAAAAATTAGCGGCTACTGGTTTACCAGTGCATTTAATTGAAGTGGTTGGCGATGGGGCAGGCAACTTAGGTGACCAAACATTACCTAACAGCGTTGAAGGTTTCCCATTATCGGGTACTGAACCGTTAATTACCTCGCTAGCGCTAGGATGTGTTGATACTACAACGCCAGGTTCTGGTGCTGTACGCTTCTCTAAAGGCCATCACAGTTCGATTGTTAGCCCAGGTGAAGTAGATGGTGTAACAGACGGAATGGCTCTTGCTGCGACTGTTGAAATGCAGTCTCAAGTTGCTGGTTTTGCAAAAACAGCAGGTTTAGGACAAGCTACGATTGTTGTGAGTAACAGCGATGTGATCCAAAGCTGTAACTAATGTTTACTATTTAGTACGCAATATCTTAAGAAACCCAGCAATTAGCTGGGTTTTTTATTGTCTACTTGTCGGTTATTACTGTTAAAATACCGCAAGATTGTCATCCCTGTATGGAGCGAGTTTTGGAATTTTTATATGAATACGGCCTGTTTTTAGCAAAAGCGGTAACCATTGTTGTCGCTATTTTAGCGGTAGTAATATTTGTGCTGGCAGCAAGCATGAAAAACAAATCTGATAAAGGTGAGCTAAGACTGACTGATATTTCAGATGAGCTTATGCAGTTAAAGCATCAGTTGAAAGAAGAGTTACTGCCTAAAAAGCAATTTAAAGCCTATGAAAAGCAAGTGAAAGCAGCCGAAAAAGCGGCTGAGAAACAAAACTTAACCAAAGGCAAAGTATTCGTTATTGATTTTAAAGGCAGTATAGATGCCAATGAAGTCGCGTCATTACGCGAAGAAGTGACTGCTATTATAACCATCGCAGATAAAGATGACCAAGTATTGGTCAATGTTGAAAGTGGTGGCGGTATGGTTCATGGGTATGGCCTAGCGTCAAGTCAGTTAGATCGTTTGCGTCAAGCTAATATCCCATTATCGATTTGCGTGGATAAAGTGGCTGCAAGTGGTGGCTATATGATGGCGTGTGTGGCTAATAAGGTTTACGCCGCACCGTTTGCTATAGTGGGCTCAATTGGGGTGATTGCGCAAATACCAAACTTTAATCGTTTGTTAAAAAATCATGATATTGATTATGAACAGCACACCGCAGGTAACTTTAAACGTACTTTAACCGTTTTTGGTGAAAACACTGATGAAGGCAGAGCTAAGTTCCAACAGGAATTAGAAGAAACTCACGTGCTTTTTAAAGAGTTTGTCGGCCGTTATCGTCCTAATATGGACATTGCTAAAGTTGCCACTGGCGAACATTGGTATGGCCAGCAAGCAATTGACTTAGGGCTTATCGATGCGGTTTCTACCAGCGATGATGTAATTTTAGACTTGGTTAACACCCATCAAGTGATTAAAATTCAATATCAAATGAAGAAAAAGCTAGCAGATAAAATTGCTCATGGCGTTTCACTATCAGTGACCACTATGATGAATCGTTTTGCGGAGCGTAATCAATCGGTGTAGTACAGCAACATCACTACAACGCAATTGATTAAAAACAAAAACGACAGCCTAGGCTGTCGTTTTTTATACTGTAAAGCTTATGAGTGACTAAGCTTTGTAACTGATGTGTTGATGGAAACGTAAAATGACATCGGCGTGTTCTTTATCAATGTCGAACTCATTGGTAAATACACGTATAGCTTCTTCAACTTGATTCATAAAACGACCATAGCCTTCGTCTGTTTCATCGCTTTTACCTGCGACAATCACAAATCGGAAAACGTCTACAAGCTTGTTCGCATCCCAGTGGCAAATCGGCTCTGGTGATTCTGCATGAGGATCAAACCCAACCATCTGAAATTCGTTAGTACTGGTTAATTGCTCATACTTACTGTTACGTACAAGTGGTATTTTGCCGTTGGCAACCACCGCAACACGATTAAGCTGTTTGCTTTTAGTCGCTTCGATAAACTTGTCACATACCTTTTGATAAACACTGGTAAAGTCGGTGGTATCATTTGCGAGTAACTGCTTTTTGATGCGGCGGTCAACTGGAATGTTTATGGTGACATAATTGAGCGTGCTGACATTTTCTGGTAGCTCGCAATGACGTCGGTGATAGCGACTATCAACAGCGCGTAATTTATAACCGTAGGTTTCTTTTAGTCCTTTTGCTTTAGCAAAGAAATCATAAGAAATATGCTGGTGGTCACGGACTTTAATTGGCACATTTTTAACGGGTAATAATGGTTTTAATTCAGCTATAAATTTTTGTACATGAGAGTGAAACTCAGCCGAATTACTGCGAAGGTCATTGCCAGTGGCTAAAAATACAATTCTAAGTTTTCTAGCTCTAAAGCCTGCAACGCTGTGTAAACGGTTAGCCTCATGGTGGGCTGGGTTATAGAAAAAACGTAATTGCTCATCTGTGGTTAAGCAATAAGCTTCACTGTGGAAGCGTACCATAGGCAATTTATCGGTAGTGACAACGTGCACGTTGTACAATTCTTGCTTTTCGGCTAGTTGATAGACGAGTTTGCTAAATTCATCGTAACAAGTTTCTAAATCACTGTATGCATTAAGATATTCATCAGTTAACGGAAAACCAATGGTAATGTATTGATTTTTACGTGTTGCTGTTGGCAAGTATACTTTTTTTTGACGACTGACGGACATATTATTTCCTTATTGCCTTAGTTGTTGTCTAAAGTTTATCGTTATATGTTTATGCTTATTTAATGCGCTTGCTGAGTGTCCATTTTAAACATTGATGCTTAAATTAAAATGACTTTCGATCACTTTATTAAAATGTTTTTAACATGTCGAACAAAAATTGTTCAAATTTAAGTGTTTACTCGGATAAAACTTGTGTGATCCAAGGTAACATTAACTGCGTAATAGTGTCTTGAGCTTGTTCATTCGGATGAATGCCATCGCGCTGCATAAGCGTTTTGTCGGTGGCAATATCTTGCATGAAAAAAGGGATTAACTTAATAGTATATTGTTCGGCTAACTGATGATAAATCTGAGTAAAAGATTTGGCATACCTCGGGCCGTAATTCGGTGGTACCATAATCTCAGTTAATAACACCTTGGCGCCTTGTTGCTGCGATAGGGTAATGATTTTTGTAAGATTTGATTTCAGTTTATTTGGTGGAAAACCTCTCAACCCATCATTACCACCTAGCTCAATGACAATCAGGTCTGGCTGGCTTGAAGCCAGTAAACTCGGGAGTCTACGTAATCCTCCCGCCGTTGTTTCACCACTAACAGAACCATTAATTATCTGATGCTGAGGCAACTGGTTACGTAATAATTGTACCCATCCCTGATCTTCTGGCATGCCATAGCCTGCACTTAAGCTATCACCTAATATCAAAATCGTGGCAGCATAGGTCGGTACACTCATAACTATCAGTATAAACACGCTGGTAAGCACGCGTTTCAGTGACGAATATAAGAAGGATTGTATGTCTAATAATATCGATCGAAATACCAGTGCCATTACTGTAACTAACCTCAATAAAACTGTCGTGACCCAAGAGGGAGAGTTGACTATCCTCAACGGCATTAATATAGAAGTCAAGCAAGGAGACAGTATCGCCATTTTGGGACCATCAGGTTCAGGTAAGTCGACACTATTGGGTTTACTTGCAGCATTAGATACACCTACCTCTGGTGAGATAGTGTTGGATGGGGTGGCATTATCCGGATTAAATGAAGAGCAAAAAGCAGCGCTTCGTAAGCAAAAAGTCAGTTTTATCTTTCAGTCATTTATGCTGGTTGATACCTTAACAGCGCTTGAAAACGTTATGCTACCCGCAGAGCTTGCAGGGGTGAAAGATGCCAAGCAGAAAGCCCAAACCATGCTCAATCGCGTTGGTTTATCTCATCGATTAAATCATTTGCCTAAACAATTATCGGGTGGTGAACAGCAACGTGTGGCTATTGCCAGAGCTTTTATTTGTGAACCCAAAGTGCTGTTTGCAGATGAACCAACAGGCAACTTAGACAGTGTGAATGGTGATAAAATTGCTGATATGTTGTTTGAGTTAAACCAAGAAAGTGACACCACGTTGGTGTTAGTGACGCATGATTTACATTTAGCAAAACGTTGCGCACGCCAATTAGTGATGGAAAATGGCCATTTATCAGAACCATACGCAGATAATCTTAAGGCTGCCCATGTGAGCGCGGAACCTGTTGCGGAGGTTAATTAATGGAGTGGCAAATTGCGTGGAGATTGTTTAAACGTGAACTCGCTCAAGGACAATTAATTCTTATCGTGTTGGCTATTACGTTAGCGGTGTTATCCGTGACCGGGCTAGCGCGGGTTAGTGAGCGTTTACAAGTGGCCATTAATGGCGAAGCCTCTAACTTTATTGCCGCCGACCGTATTATCGACTCACCGGTTGAACTTGATGCACAAGTCCTTACTGTTGCCAATGAGTTAGGCCTTGCCCACGTCACTAACATGCAATTTAACTCGATGGTGTATTCGGGCGATAAATTTCAATTAGTGACCGTTAAAGCGGTAGGTGATGGCTATCCGTTAAAAGGCGATATAGAACTGAGTAACGGTGTCACTCGAGCATTACCAAGCAAGGGGCAAGCATGGTTTGAAAATCGTTTAGGTGGTTTGCTTGGCTACCCAAAAAGCATTGAGTTGGGCAATAGTGAGTTATCGCTAACCGAAGAGATTAGTCGTTTACCGGATGCAGGGTTTAATCCGTTTGCGTCCTCACCAGTATTACTCATCCGTTTAGATGATGTGGCGGCGACAGGTATTATTCAACCTGGTAGTCGGGTGACGTATTTATACCAATTTACTGGTGATGCAGAGCAGCTAACGGCCTTTGAACTGCAAGCTAAACCTTTGCTCAATAACAGCCAGCGTTGGGTAGATGTGCAATCGGGAGATTCCCCGATAGCTTCAGCTGTGCAACGTGCGGAGCGCTTTTTGCTGCTAGCCAGTTTACTCGGTATTGCATTAGCGTGCGCCGCGATTGGTATTGCAGCGCAGCGTTACTGTCAACGCCACTATGATGTTGTGGCCATGCTGAAAACCTTTGGCGCTTCAGGCAAGCAAATTCGGGTGTTATTCGGACTGCATTTGTCGTTAGTGACCTTATTGGGTATTGCACTGGGTTTATTGGGCGGGTTATTGCTCGACATTGGCATTACGGCATTTTTACCACCAGAGATAGCCGCTTATTCTCCACCGTATTTACGCCCTATTTTATTAGGTGTAAGCACGGGGCTAATCAGTGCATTTATGTTTTCTGCTTATCCGTTAATGCGGCTGTTAGCCATTCCGCCGTTAAGAGTATTGCAGCGCCAATTAGAAGGCCTGCAGCTGGGCATGTGGCTCCATTTACTATTAAGCTTGGCCGCGATGGCCTTGTTGGGGTATTTGTATTCAAGAAGTTTAGCATTGACGATGACAGTGGTACTTGCGGTGCTGTTGTTAGGTTTTTTACTCAGTGTGCTGGGCTTTGTGATGATCCGTTTCGGTCATGGCATTGGCATGAAAACCACCAATCCTTTCCAACTAGCATTAGCTGGGCTTCGCCGTCGTGCTCGTCAAAATGCTGTGCAATTGGTTGGATTTAGCAGTGCATTGGTATTATTGCTCACCATCTTGGCCTTGCGTCAAGATTTACTTAATGAATGGCAAAAGCAGTTACCTGAAAATGCACCTAACTACTTTCTAGTGAATATAGCCCCTGAGGATGCTAAGCCATTAAATGACTTTTTAAGCCTAAATCATATTAACGCTACCGATATTTATCCTGTGGTGCGTGGCCGACTCACTCATATTAACGACGAGGAGTTGATTTCGGGCAAACAAGCTGAAAACGGAGCTGAAGGGCGAGTGGGGATTTCTCGCGAATTAAACTTAACCTATCGAGATACTTTACCGCCAAATAATAAGCTGCTTGAGGGCAAGTTTAATCAAGCTGCGGATGATGTTTCGGTTGAGTCCGGTGTCGCAGATAGACTAGGCGTTATACTTGGCGACAAGCTCACTTATAGCATCGATAATCAATCCTTTTCGGTGAAGGTTGCCAGTATTAGACAGGTTCAGTGGGAAACCCTACAACCTAACTTTTTCATGATTTTTACCCCTGAAGCGTTGGCGCCATTTGCCTATACCTCGATGGCCAGTTTTCACCTTAATGATGCGCAATTAGCGGCGGATGGTAGCTTGCTGAGCGCCAATCAAGTGGTATTGCAACTGATCCAACAATTTCCAACGATATCGATTATTGATGTTGGGGCGATGGTTGAGCAGCTACGGCAAATAATCGATCAAGTGTCATTATCACTATCACTAGTGTTGGCATTAGTGTTGTTGGCCAGTGCCTTGGTGTTGATTGCGCAAACTGAGGCAGGCATGGCGACTCGACAACGAGAACTCGCAGTGTTGCGAACTTTTGGCGCATCCGGTTGGTTACTTCGTGCTTCTACTGGAATTGAGTTTGCTTTGCTTGGTGCAATTGCTGGTTTATTAGCGGTGATAGTGGCTGAGTTTGCTTTATACATGTTAAAAACTCAAGTGTTTGAGTTAGTGGTATACATGCATTGGCCATGGTGGGGCATCACTCCAATCGCAGGCGCGCTAATTGTTGCAATCTTAGGGATTTGGCGTTGTCGTCAGTTACTCAATAAGTCGTGCAGTGACATGTTAAAAGAGGGCTAAAGTACTTACAAATATTAAGGGAGATGCATTGTCATCTCCCTTTTTTATGTTGCCTTTTTACCTTAGTTGATCACTGATGTGATTACTTTTGACGCATTTTATATTGGGTTGGACAATACGCTCTATCAATACCTTCAGGTCGCAATTTAAGGTGCTTGGTTTTACGGCCACTAACACGGGCTCGCCAAGACTTAAAGCTATTGGGTTTGAGTGATGAGCGCATGAGTTTAATCACATTTGATTCGTTTAAGCCATAAAGGTGTTCAATAGCTTCAAATGGCGTGCGGTCTTCCCATGCCATTTCAATGATCCTTGAGGTATCGTGCGGTGATAGCATTGAGTTTGATAATGTTTATTGGGTTTGCGCTCTAATACGTTAGTTATCTGCGTTTAGATTAGTGTATTAAGGATTTGTGTTTAAGGCAGATGAATACGTTAAAATATAGAGACAAGCTTTATTGGCCTATATTTTTTTCATTAGTGGATGCTGAACAATTATCTGATCATCCTATTGGCGGACGGTTAAATGCCGGCACCACAGGGTGAGTGCTCATTACCAATGATGAGTGCGGTACATTTAATATTATTTCCCCCTGCCAAGTCGTGCTATAAAATTTATCAAGCCACCTTAGCTGTCGATTACGAGATTGGACAAGCATTTGTCTACTCTCTAAATCGTTTTAAGTTGGCTTGCTGTATAATTAAGCTATATTAAAAAGTGCTCGGTGCCGATCACGATAAATGTAGTGGTTAATGTTGTGATGAAAAGTGTTAGTTCTGAATAATTTATGATTTAGTCCACCAGGATACATAGTTATAGAGGCAAATATTGTCGATGGAGCATAAAACACCACTCTCATATCATTTTAAAGACAAACATATATGGTTTGACATGACCATGCTTGCAGCATTGTTTGTTGTTGCAGCCTACGTTCCTCTATTAAAAATTGTGCCTTTAGTTGCCTGTCTAGAGTTATTCAGCTTTTTTAGTTTTCACTTACTAGCAAAACGCAGTCGATTCCAGTTACAGGGCTTTCTGGGAGGATTTATTTCCAGTACGGCAGTTTTTTTACAAATATTAAATGATAAAAAATTTGCATCAACAAGTGAACGTGACTTGCTACTGACATTGTTGTTTGCTTTATGTTCTATGTTACTGGAATGTCTATTTATTATCTTTTTTTTGGCAGACCAATTAGCCTTTATTTTTTATATCCCCTTTGTCACGCAATTATTGTTTTTTATTACGGCGATAATATATGTGCAGATGCAATCCAATTTACTTTTTTTAAGTAACCAGTCAGGGCAACCAACAGTTGATATTGAGCTATTAATTGATCACCCGATAAATTGGAAAAATGTTGCTAAGCTATCTATTTTTATCCTCGGACTTGTATATGCCATGCATTTTATCGGCAGTGAACTTGGTTTATCGCGAGGGATCAGTACTTTGCTGGTATCATTTTTTGAAGCTCATGCCATTCTTGTATCGGTGATGAGCGAATGGTCTATGAATCCACAGGATATTGATTTAATAAATTTATTGTTGTTAATTTTACTCGGTAACACCATCAGTAAATCGTACTTGATGTTTAAAGGAAGCAATTTTTCTCACAAATGGATTTTTATTGCGATGATGTTTGTGGGGTTTGCATTAAGTGTCGGTGCTACGTTTTTTTGCTCTTTTTTGCTTGAGTAATGTGTTTGCTATTCTCTCTAATAATACAAACTGCACTTTACGTCTGTGGCATAATACCCCCCACCATTGACTGCATATCTGACGAGACAAAGCATAATATCCGCTTAAGTAGCCAATAATAAATGATTATCCCAAGTTAAGGTTATTTATGCGTCTTGATCGATTTGTTTGTAAAAGTACTGAATTATTAAAGTATGAGGTTATTCAACATATCCATAACGGGGCTGTGCTCGTTAATGGTGTAGTTGTCAGGGATGAAGCTGTTCAAGTTCATGAAAATAATGACATCAGCTTAAACGGTCAAAATCTTGCTGCTCGAGCGTTTCGTTATATGTTAATCAATAAACCTGCCAATACCCTTTGTTCGAATGTCGATGGTGTCTATCCGTCGCTATTCTCATTAATTGACGCCGAACGACCATCTGAGTTGCATATTGCCGGACGATTAGATGCCGACACAACCGGATTAGTGCTTATTACCGATGATGGTCGTTGGACATTTGCTATCACGTCCCCGTCTGGACAATGCCATAAAGTTTACCGGGTTAAATTAGCTAAGCCGATAGCAGCAGATGCCGGAGAGTCTTTTTTACAAGGCATTGCTTTGCAAGGGGAGCAAGAGCTGACATTACCGGCACAGTTGCAAATTATCACACCACAAGAAGTATTACTGACCTTAACTGAAGGTAAGTTCCATCAAGTTAAACGCATGTTTGCTGCCGTAGGTAATAAAGTGGTGTCGCTGCATCGAGAAAGTATTGGTGCGGTTAAACTGGATGTAGCAATAGGTGAATGGCGTTATTTAACCGATGTAGAAATTGGTTCATTTAGTCATATACTTTTAAATAAGCTTTAAATTCAGCGCCCCTTAGTATTTGTGTAAAAAGCGCTTTATTGATTATTTTATCATGACCTCACGCATGCGATATTCACCCGTTAATGTCCTTACTTCAGGGTATTTGGCTGAAATTTCATTAGACATTTTTTTATCAGCCTCGCTCCACTTTTTCATGAACGCTTCATACTTCTTTTTGTTAGGCTCCATGTCTGCGCCATTAGCCATAGTAACGACTAATAACATGTTAAAATCACCACTCACTGGTAAATCACTTGCATAGATTTTCCAGTCTTTGATATAACCAAGTTCCTTTTCAATTTTAACCGCTTTAACCCAGCTATTACTCAAACCTGCCAAATATATATCCGCCATATTAGGATCTACTTTAACGGTAGTCATTACCATTATTTCAGTACCGAGATCGTAATCTTGGTAAATCTCCAATCTATCTTTGGCAAATAATGCGGAGCTAAATACAACGCAAGCTAATGTAATTAATAATTTTTTCATTTTATTATCCTTTTTAATAATTAATTATTTTGTTCGTTTTTTGTACAATTTAATCATAATAAGGAATCAGGTAGAGTCAAGTCACTCTACAATGCGGCATGTTAACCTGGCCGTTCTACGGGAGTGTATGAGGATGGCAAAAAGTAAATCGTATTAACCACGGGTTTGAGCTGGAATGACACCGTTCTGGTTATATTGTCCTTTTAGCTAACGTTAGTGGGTAAGGTTATTAAAAACACATAAAACAATAACTTTTTGTTATCATTGTGCCATTATCGGCGGTGACGTTAGTATCCCCATAATCGATGTCGTATAAGAGATGTTCATTGTCGATGCAATGAAGTGTTCAGTGCATAATAGAGGCGCAGCATGTTAAATCAACAATGGTTAACCACATTTATTAAACTTGTCGAAGTAGGGCATTTTACTCACACGGCAGAGCAGCTTTTTATGACGCAACCTGGCGTGAGTCAACACATTAAAAAGCTTGAGCTGCAAGTGGGCGTTGATTTACTGATTCGAATAGGAAAAAGCTTTGAGCTAACTGAAGCTGGAATTGTGTTACATCAACAAGCATTAGTTTGGCAGCAGCAACAGCAACAAGTTTTGTCGCAATTAGCGGTTGATGATGAGCATGTAGGCGTTTGTCGTTTAGCGTGTTCGGGATCGATGGCGTTGCTTTTATATCCTCACCTTATTGACTATCAGTTGCCATATAGTCAATTACAAATCCATCTGGAAGCGGCGCCTAATAAACGCATTATTGATAGTGTTATGGCCAATACCGTTGATGTGGGCATCATTACGCAGCCGATTAACATGGATGAGCTGGTGGTGACCCCATTAGCTGCACAGTCTCTGTGTCTGGTGTTACCGCAGTCGTACCCACATCAATCGGTTACATTTGAACAACTCATGGAACTTGGAATGGTGAGCCATCCAGATGCGATGCATTATTGGTCGCAAATAGTCGGCCAGTATTTTATTGAAAAACAGGTGTTAGCGTTGCAGGTGCCTATTCGCAGTTACGTTAACCAATTGAACCAAATTCTTGTTCCCGTGGCTAAAGGGCTGGCATTTGCTGTGCTACCACAATTTGCAGTTGATAATTTTGCTCAACAACAGCATATCCGCATAGCATCTTTTGCCACCGAGCAAGCCAACAATGTGGTGGTCAGTGAGCCATTGTTTATCATTTACAAAAAACATCGGCCACTTGCGCGTCGCTATGGACCGATAATCAATAAAATTAAACAGTTGGTGAAGTGATGCCTGTTAGCCCGGTGAATTTTCTCGGTGGTTTAGTGCTCTGAGTTAGCTCTTAGAATTAATAATGTGTTGTAATGCACTGTTGATATCAGTGAATTGAAACTCAAAGCCAGCCGCTAAAGTCCTTGTGGGTAGTACAAATTGGCCGGTAGTGAGCAACTCTGACATTTCACCCATTGCCAGTCTTAGCGCTAATGGTGGCGTGGTTATTTTGGCCGGACGATTTAACGCACTGCCTAATGCTTTAGCAAATGTTGCATTGCTAACAGGCTGAGGTGCAGTAGCATTGTAAATACCTTGTAAGTTGGTGTTGTTCAGCAAATAGTTAATCAGTTCAATTAAATCATCAACATGAATCCAACTCATACCTTGCTCGCCACTGCCTATTGGGCCGCCTAAACCAAGTTTGAATGGAGGTAGCATTTTTGCTAATGCGCCGCCATTCTTCCCGAGCACAATACCTATTCGAGTAATACACACTCGGGTCTGTTGTGACTGGGCTTGAAGTGCGAGGTCTTCCCATTTCTGGCATATATCATGGCTAAATTCAGTATGAAATCCACTTGTCTCATCGACTGGACTCTGGTCTTGTCGACCATAGTAACCCACCGCTGAGGCGCTAATAAACGTATGTGGCGGCGTAGTACTTTTACTAATAAGCTGAGTTAATTCCGTGGTGATGTCCCAACGGCTGTCGCATATTAGTTTTTTTTGTTTGTTGCTCCAACGTTTACTGACTATCGGTTCGCCTGCAAGATTAATTACGGCATCTATGTCGTTAAGGTGTGGTTTATCAGTAAGGGTTTGCCAGTATTGATGGTGACTGCCAAGATTATTTTTTGCGTTATTAATATTTCGCGTCAATATGATCAGTTGGTGTTCGCTAAGCGATTTAACTAAGCGTTTGCCAACAAACCCCGTTGCACCAGTGATTAATATTCTCATCTAAACTCCCTTCTACTCAGTAGAACAATATACGATGGTAACCTTAAGAAATGATCACAAATTCTGCACGCAACATACTTGTTATTACGGCTTTTGATAGCATAATTCCATCGACACAGAGTCTGCAAAGCGAAGTGCATGGGGTTTATCAATTTCGACACTGGCAAATTCAACCCAATCATGTTCGCTGGCAATGGCGAGAGTTTGATTGGTTAGGTTTTCGAGTAATGAAAAACGATTATTTTCAATCAAAGCAATGATATTTTTAGTAATGGTGCGATAATTCAACGCATCAGTGACATTGTTGCTGTTTCGCGCTTTGTCGGCACAATAATGGATCACCACATTGACGATGACATCTTGTTGGTTATTGATTTCATCTTCTTTAATGCCGATATAGGTGCGTAAACGTAAGTTTTTAATGCGTATAATAGCGGTTTCTGGTTTCATATTGAGTGAGTGGATCCCTAAAAGTTGTTGTAAGCCAATATTGTCATCAACTTATATGTGAATCGACAAAAATATTTAACTTAGTTTGCAATATGTTACTGAGTTTAGCTTAGCATACAGAATCATTTTAATAAGCAATAATAAGGATTTTTAGTTCTATGAAAGGATTACAACAATCGCCTATGGCTGTCCGTAGTTTTGTGGTGATGGCCTGTGTGGTGATCATTCTAGCGGGAATCAAAACGGCCAGCCCAATTGTGGTGCCTTTTGTATTATCTGCATTTTTAGCGGTAATTTGTAATCCAGCCATTGTATTGATGACGCGCTATCGCATTCCTAAATGGTTATCGATCATCTTATTGATGGGATTTATTGTGTTAATGGGCTTATGGCTGGCCAGTTTAGTGGGCAGTTCGGTAACTGAGTTTTCGAAAGAAATGCCCAAGTATCGGGAGCAATTGATTGAACAATTTGCGTGGACCCTTGAAAAACTGCAAGACTTTAATATTCAGATTTCTAAACAAAAGGTGCTCGATTATTTTGACCCCGGCATGGCGTTATCCATGACCACTAATATGTTGTCTGGTGTTGGTAATGTGATGGCTAATTTATTCCTGATTATTTTGACTATCGTATTCATGTTATTTGAAGCGCAATCAATGCCAAGAAAGTTTCATTTAGCCCTTGATGCTCCAGATAAGCGTTTACAGCAAATCGACAAATTTTTGCAGTCGGTTAATCAATATATGGTGATTAAAACCCTTGTCAGTTTAGCGACTGCAGTGGTTGTTGGTATCGGTTTGACTATCATTGGCGTTGATTATGCTTTGTTATGGGCAGTCATCGCTTTTCTGTTTAATTATATTCCTAATATTGGTTCTATTATTGCCGCTATTCCTGCTGTGTTATTGGCTTTTATCCAAATGGGCCCAGGGGCTGCAGGTATTACTGGTTTATTGTATGTGGGTACCAATATGGTGATGGGTAATATGGTTGAACCGCGTTTTATGGGCCGAGGTTTAGGCTTGTCTACCTTAGTCGTTTTTTTATCATTGATTTTTTGGGGTTGGCTGCTTGGCTCTGTCGGCATGTTGCTGTCGGTACCCTTAACCATGATTGTTAAAATTGGTCTTGAATCGAGCGACTCGGGCAATTGGCTGGCAATTTTATTGTCGGATGATAATGATGACTCACCCAATGAATCTGCCAATAATGTTAAAGCAGAAGCCGAAATTGCAGCTGAAGATTGCCACAGAGACGACGATGACGAACAGGTTAATAATGACGTTAATAGTGGAGTCAGTAGCGACGTAGATAATGATCATTGCGTGGGCAGTGACACTAAAGCTAAGTCATCAACCACAAATGCATAACCCTATTGATTGTATTTAGTTTATTGAGTTAAGAGAGTGTATGAAAGGTTTTTTACAAATAGTTCCAAATTTGACGTTCGGTGATGATGTTTGCCGTTTATTTCATGGCCGTGGCGGCTTATTCGCTGGCGATGAACACCTGTGTTTGGATTGGTATAAACCAGTATTATTGCTCACCAGTTTTAAGATGCTTGAAACCGAGCAACTGAATGAATTAGTGATTGCAGTAAAGGTACTTTGGCAGCAACAACGACCAACTGAAACACTTAATTTGGTTTACCAATATCGTCAAGGTGGCCAAACATTCAGTGAGTTATTGCATGGTGAAGTACCAGAACAGCATATTGTGACCGAAAATGGTGCGCGCTTTTTAGTCCATTTATTACGCGGACAAAACCACGGTTTATTTTTAGATATGGCCAACGGCCGAGCATGGGTGAAACAACACGCAAAACATAAAAAGGTACTTAATTTATTTGCTTATACTTGCGGCTTTTCGGTAGTGGCTTTGCAAGGCGGCGCAGATGAAGTGGTCAATATGGACATGAGTAAAGGTGCGTTAAGCATTGGTAAGCAAAACCATGTATTAAATGACTTACCCGCAGGAGCGCGTTATTTAGGCCACGATATTTTTAAATCATGGGGTAAATTAACCAAGCTTGGACCGTATGATTTGATTGTGGCCGATCCACCGAGTAATCAACGTGGCAGTTTTGTGGCCACTAAAGATTATGAGCGCTTATTGAAACGTCTGCCTGACTTACTTGCACCACAAGGTGAAGTGTTGCTGTGCTTAAATGCCCCAGAGCTTGGTTGTGATTTTTTGATGCAACAAGTGGCTAATACTGCGCCACAATTAACTTATGTTGAGCGAATTGTTAATCCGTCCGTTTTTGCCGATATAGATGAACAGAAATCATTAAAAGTATTACGTTACTGCATGAGCTAATTTATTAACGCGTTACAAATAAACCGACAGTCATGTGGCTGTCGGTTTTTTTATGCCTGTAAAAAATGCCAAGACATACCTCACGATTAACCCCTTAATGACATCTTAGCCGCGCAAGTTGTTTTTAGTGGCTTATACTTAATGCTAACCAAGGAAATACCTGTTCAAAAAATCGTTAAATAATCCTTCTTTTAATCGGTATTTATGACCGATAACCCTGATCTAGCTAATGATTTATTAAAATTGATGATCTAGATCATATTAACCTTGTTTTACCAATTTGTGAGTATATAGATTGTTACTGCATTAACGATAAAATTCACCGAGTCGTAATAAAGAAGCAATAAAGCGATGATGATTTATTGTTTTTATCCCCACTCTTGGAGGGTCCATGAGTAATGAAACCGAAAGCAAAAAGGGTTTAGAGCTAAAGATTTTTATTTTTTTGACCGTCTTTCTAGCCCCAATTTTATCTGTATTACTGGTTAGCGCACTAGGTTTTACTATCTGGTTTAGCCAAATTTTAACTGGGCCTCCAGGCGCGGGCTAATCCTAAAAATAATAAACAATGTGAGAACGATGTATGAGCAATGAACTTCACGTAACCAGCCTAATTGTCCAAGTACACCCTGAGCAAATGGCTGAAGTAAGACAAAAAATTATGGCCATCAAAAATGCTGAGTTGTCAGCTAATAATGACGTTAAGTTAGTTGTTGTCGTTGAAGGTCCGAGCCAACGATCGTTGATGGATGATATATCAACTATTAATGCCATTCCGGGTGTGTTGACTGCCACCATGGTGTATCACCAAAGTGAAGAGCTTGAAGAGGGTGAAGTATGAAAATGAATAGACGCGATTTTATGAAGGCCAATGCCGCTATCGCAGCGGCAAGTGTTGCAGGATTAGCACTACCTACAAGTGCAAGCAACCTGATCACTAGCTCAGAACAAACCAAATTAGAATGGAACAAAGCACCTTGTCGTTTTTGCGGAACAGGTTGTTCAGTGATGGTAGCCACCCGTGACGGTAAAGTTGTTGCGACTCATGGTGATGCCAACAGCGAAGTTAACCGTGGCTTAAACTGTATTAAAGGCTATTTCCTTTCTAAAATTATGTACGGTCGTGATCGTCTGCAAACGCCAATGTTGCGTATGACTGATGGCAAATATGACAAACATGGCGAATTCACTCCTATTACATGGGAAAAAGCGTTCGACACTATGGCCGAGCGTTGGAAAGCGACCATTAAAGCCAAAGGTCCAACAGCAGTCGGTATGTTTGGTTCTGGTCAGTGGACCGTATGGGAAGGTTATGCAGCGGTTAAGTTAATGAAAGCTGGCTTTGGTTCAAATAACATCGATCCAAACGCTCGTCATTGTATGGCATCTGCGGTAGGTGGCTTTATGCGTACCTTCGGCATTGATGAGCCAATGGGTTGTTATGACGATATGGAAGCGGCTGACGCGTTTGTGCTTTGGGGCTCAAACATGGCAGAAATGCACCCTATTTTATGGACTCGTGTAACCGATCGCCGTTTAAGCGCGCCACACGTTAAAGTCGCCGTGTTGTCTACCTTTGAACATCGTTCATTCGACCTTGCTGATTTGCCCATTGTATTCACGCCACAAACCGATTTAGCAATGCTTAACTTTATTGCCAATTACATTATCCAAAATGGCAAAGTGAATAAAGATTTCATCAAAAAGCATGTTAATTTCCGCAAGGGAACCACAGACATTGGCTATGGTTTACGTCCAACGCATCCATTAGAAATGAAAGCCAAAAACGTTGCCACTGCAGGTGACTCTACCCCGATTGATTTTGACGAATTTGCTAAATTTGTGGCTGACTATGATGTTGAATCTGTCAGTAAGTTGTCTGGTGTACCAGAACATAAGCTTATTGAGTTGGCAGAGCTTTATGCAGATCCAGATCGTAAAGTGACTTCATTCTGGACCATGGGCTTTAACCAACATACTCGTGGTGTGTGGTGTAATAATCTGATTTATAACATTCACTTGTTAGTCGGTAAAATCTCTACTCCAGGTAACAGTCCATTCTCATTAACGGGTCAACCGTCTGCTTGTGGTACAGCACGTGAAGTGGGTACATTCTCACATCGTTTACCTGCGGACATGGTAGTGACTAACCCTGAACACAGAAAGCGCGCCGAAGAGATTTGGCATATTCCGAGTGGTATTATTCCACCAAAACCTGGTTACCATGCAGTAGAGCAAAACCGTCGCTTAAAAGATGGCGATTTAAATTGTTACTGGGTACAAGTGAACAACAATATCCAAGCAGGCGCCAATATTAACGAAGAAGGTTTACCGGGCTACCGTAATCCTGAAAACTTCATCGTAGTGTCTGATGCATATCCAACTGTTACCACCCAAGCCGCCGATTTAATTTTACCAACAGCAATGTGGGTCGAAAAAGAAGGTGCCTACGGTAATGCTGAACGTCGTACTCAATTTTGGCATCAAATGGTTAAAGCACCAGGCGAGTCACAGTCTGATTTATGGCAGTTAATGGAATTCTCTAAGCGTTTCACTACTGACGAAGTTTGGCCTGCAGAAGTGTTAGCTGCTAACCCTTCGTTTAAAGGTAAAACCTTATATGAAGTGCTTTATCTCAATGGCAATGTTGATAAATTTCCATTGGCAGATGCTGATCAAAAATACTTAAATGATGAAGCTAAGCATTTTGGTTTTTACGTTCAAAAAGGTTTATTTGAAGAATATGCCACCTTTGGACGTGGTCATGGTCATGATTTAGCTGACTTTGATGTATACCACAAAGAGCACGGTTTACGTTGGCCGGTGGTTAATGGCAAAGAAACCAAATGGCGTTTCCGTGAAGGGTCAGACCCCTACGTTAAAGCGGGTACAGAATTTGAGTTTTACGGTAAGCCAGATGGCCGTGCAGTTATTTTCGCATTGCCTTACGAGCCTGCTGCAGAGTCACCAGATGAAGAGTTTGATATTTGGTTATCAACAGGTCGTGTGCTTGAACATTGGCATTCTGGTTCAATGACACAACGTGTACCTGAACTTTATAAAGCCTTCCCTGATGCAGTGTGTTTTATGCATCCTGAAGATGCTAAAAAGCGTGGTTTACGTCGTGGTGATGAAATTAGAATTGTTTCTCGTCGTGGTGAAATTAAAACCCGTGTTGAAACACGAGGACGTAATAAGCCGCCTGTTGGCTTAGTGTTTGTGCCTTGGTTTGATGCCAGCCAGCTCATTAATAAAGTGACGTTAGATGCGACAGATCCTTTGTCAAAACAAACTGACTATAAAAAATGTGCTGTAAAGATTGTTAAGGCTTAAGGAGACAGACCATGAAAACAGGTAAATTATTATCGATTATCGCGTTATTAGGTTTCTCTGTAAGTGTAATGGCTAC
Source organism: Shewanella sp. Arc9-LZ (assembly GCF_010092445.1). Classification (NCBI taxonomy): domain Bacteria; kingdom Pseudomonadati; phylum Pseudomonadota; class Gammaproteobacteria; order Alteromonadales; family Shewanellaceae; genus Shewanella; species Shewanella sp. Arc9-LZ. The sequence goes on from NZ_CP048031.1 coordinate 1,697,276, forward strand.
CAGCATACCTGAAGACAAAATCGACACATTACGTTTAGCGCCAATTAATGTAGAACCGACACCGCCTGCGATGCAAGCGGTGATCAATACCGATGTTAAGCAGGTACGTAATTACCCAATGCAGCCACCGGTGATCCCGCACAAGATTGATGGTTACCAAATCGATCTTAAAGTGAACAAGTGTATTCAGTGTCATGCCCGTACTAGTACTGGTCATTCACAGGCTCCAATGGTGAGCGTGACTCACTATATGGACCGTGATAATAATTTCTTGGCTGATTTATCACCACGTCGTTATTTTTGTACTCAGTGCCATGCACCGCAGTTAGATGCCAAGTTATTAGTTGAAAATGACTTTGTCGATATTGATCACTTAATGAAGGCGAAAGCCCCAGTTAAGCACTAGGAGTCACTATGATTGCAAAATTGTTTGAGCAACTAAAAATAGTGTGGAAAGTGCTGTGTCGTCCGAGTGTCCATTACAGTCTTGGCTTCTTAACCATTGGTGGATTTATCGCTGGGGTGATTTTCTGGGGCGGATTTAACACCGCCTTGGAACTGACTAACCGCGAGCAATTCTGTATTGGTTGCCATGAAATGGAAAACAATGTTTATCAGGAACTGCAAACGACTATTCACTTCACTAACCGAAGTGGTGTGCGTGCAACCTGTCCTGATTGTCATGTGCCACATAACTGGACCGATAAAATTGCTCGTAAAATGCAAGCTTCTAAGGAAGTGTGGGGCAAAATATTCGGTACTATTAGCACGCGAGAAAAGTTTGAAGGTAAACGTCGCGAGCTGGCGGAACATGAATGGGAACGCCTTAAAGCTAACGATTCGTTAGAGTGCCGTAACTGTCATAACTTCGACTATATGGATTTCACTCGTCAGTCTAAGCGTGCATCACAAATGCATTCAACATCACTGGCTAGCGGCGAAAAAACCTGTATCGATTGTCATAAAGGTATTGCACACCAATTACCTGATATGGCGGGTGTAGAAGGGTTCTAAACCGGTTAATATTGTAAGTGTATAGAAAAGGCCAGCAAATTTGCTGGCCTTTTGTTTTATGCATTTCGAACTAAAGTTGTTTATGTTAAATCAACCTGTTGCCCAATCACATCAATTAAATATTTAGTGAAATCATGGCCATGGTTTTGCAACATTTTCGGAAACATTGAAATAGGCGTTAACCCAGGGAAGGTATTGATTTCATTCAAGAGGATTTGATTATCATCAGTTAAAAAGAAATCAATGCGCGACAAGTGACGTAATTTCATCCCTTTAAAGGCTTTTATTGCGTAATCCCGGATCAGCTGACTGATCTCAGGGCTGAGGTTATCAGCAACAACGTCGGTACGGGCCTTACTATTTTTAGCGTACTTTTCATCAAATGAATAAAAGGTATTGCTGTCGCAAATAATTTCGCCCGGTAAGGTAGCTACCACTTCCCCTTGGTATTGGTATACGGCGACTTCTAATTCACGCGCATGGATGGTTTGCTCAACAACCACATATGGAGCATAACTAAACGCATCTTTAAGTACGTTAGCGATATTGGCTTTAACATCGACTTTATAGCATCCCACAGACGATCCTTGTGATGCCGCTTTTACAAAAACAGATCCCCAATGATCAAATGCCGTTTCAGTTTGCTTGATTGCATCATCATCTAGTTGGTGCAAAAAGATGTAAGGCGTGTTTGGTACGCCTAAAGCTGAAAACCACATTTTAGCGGTGATTTTATTAAAGCAATTGCTTGAGGCTTCAGATTCACAACCAAAGTAGGGCAGTTGGATTAAGTTAAAGTACGATTGAATATCACCGGTTTCACCCGGAAATCCATGAATACACGGGATCACATAATCAACTGACCATGCTGGCGTATTGTTATCTTCAAAACGAATTTCACGGCGATTAGTCAGGTCGCATAATTTACCGTCTTCAGTGTGATAATGACCGTGTTTATCGAGTACTAACTTAAGTACCGAAAATTTATCTGACTTTGCCAGTGATGACTCAAAAAAACGTGCAGACATTAACGAAATATCGTGTTCTGCACCGCCACCGCCGCACAATAACAGCAGATTAATCTTTGGCATGGTTGCTCCTGAAAGACCCAAAAAGTGGGCTAAATTTGAATTAGATTAGCCCTAAAAAAGTAATGCTTATGATAAAGACCCACAGCCATACAGTGCAAGTAAGAGTTAATAATATTTCAGCTATTTATGTCTATTTCCGACGTTAATGCGATTAAATAACCTCAACGAGATAATAAACAGTTATCACATCTCCATTACCTCACGAAGCGATTGTATTAATTGGCAATGTCATAAGCGTTAGTGGCATCCGTCTTGGTTAGTCACATCCGTTCTAAGTGGCCATAATATGCTGGGTGGAGTCATACTCTGTCGTTTTGTTGTCGACAATCTCAGCGTTATCTTTTCTGCATCAGCCGTAAAAAAGAAAAACCTCTTTTTATTTTCATAAAAAAGAGGTTTTTAATCAATCAATATAATGTCTGCTATCGTGGTCAACTACATTGATTATATTGATGTACTAACAAACGTATGACAGTAGAATACTTAAGCTTATTGCTTCAATCTTAGTCTCTGCGGTGTAATATTTTAATCTTACCTAGAAGCGATAAGTTAAGTTCACCGAACCATTCACAGGCGCGCCGTAATAACCGATAGTGGCCAAGCTGTTAATGTATTTTTCATCGGTGAGGTTATTAATGTTAGCTCTCAGATTTAGGTCTTCAGAAATATTCCAACTTGCGAAAGCGTTAACGACTAAATAGGCATCTTGTTCTACATTAGAATCAACATTTTTGGTTTCAGATTGCCATCTGCCGCCTAATCCAACGCTTACTTCTGGCAATTGTGGGATGGTATAACCCATCGAAAAGTTAACAACGTTTCGGGCTGCCCATTCATTTGCCTCAGCGCCATCTTCATCTTCTACATCTAGCAGCGTGTAAGCTAATACGGCATTGAGGTTGTCTGTTATGTGTCCAGTGACTTCAACTTCAAAGCCTTTCGATTCGACATTGGCACCTTTATAATAGTAATTTCCGTTGGCATTAAGGCCGGCGTAGCTAGCGAGGTTATTTTGCTCAGCACTAAATAGTGCAAAGGTAGCCATTAAATCATTATCAAGCCATAGGGTTTTAAGCCCAAGTTCGTAATTGACGCCTTTAGTGGGGTCTAAAAAATACCCATCGTAATCATACTGCTCTTGCGGTTGGTAAATGTCTGAATAACTGAAGTAAGTGTTGATATCCTCTGTGATGCTGTAAACCACACCAGCATAAGGGCTAAACTCGCTTTCGTCGTTGTCGATATCAACGCCGCTATTAATACCTTCGCGGGTATATTTAATCGCATTAAAGCCTGCAACTACGAATAGGCTGTCATTAATATTGAACTTAGTCGAACCATAGGCGCGAAGTAAGCTTACATCGATGTCAGAGTACTCCACTTTATCGCCCCATTCAGGCTCAGGGATCGCATTGAGATCGTAAGGGAAGGCTGGGGTTGGGCCATATGCAGGAGTCGCTGCAAAATCAAATGGGTGTTGGTACATGTATTTTTTACTTTGAGAACCGCTTAACCCTAAGGTCAGTTCGTGATCTTGACCAAATAAGCCATAATGACCAATTGTGGTGATGTCCAAAATATCGGCTGAAAACTCAGTGTCGTAACGACCAGGCCAACCATTTAATCCTAAGCCTGTGTCCTTATCAATGGTTCCAGAAGCATAAAATAACTTACTTTCATCTTCTAATCCTTGATGATTATAGGCAACTTTAAGGTCCCAATCGTTAGGCATTATGTAAGTATACTCAACAAATGCGGTTGTATTGATGGTGTCCCACATAGTCCACTCTTGTGTGGTGCTAGCGCTGGTATCCCATTCTGCTTGGGTGCCGTCAGTATAGTTAAATACTAATCCGCCCCAGGTATTACCGTCTGTGTTGGCATCTTGGTATGAAAACCCTAATGTTAGCGTTGAGTTATCTGTTAATTGGCCATCAACGACAGCGTAAATATAACCACGATCGTTTTCTAGGCCATCTAAGTATGATCCTTTGTCTTCTACTACCGCAACAACTCTACCAGCCCAACTACCGCTTTCTGTTAACAGGGCAGAGTAATCAGCTTGTACGCGCTTAAAGTCATCTGAGCCATATGAGATGCCTACTTCACCTTCATTTTCGTTAGTCGGGCGTTTACGCACATAATTAATGGTACCAGCAGAATTACCTATTCCGGTTAGTAGCCCGTTAGCGCCACGAATAACTTCAATTTTTTCATAACCATAAGCTTCCATTGCACCAGTGACGATCCCCCAGTCATTGGGCAAACCGACGCCATCAATTTGGGTACTTTTAATTTCAAAGCCGCGAGAAGTATATTGTGTGCGGTTTGTTTCCCATTCTTCAACATTAATACCTGTCGCAAGACGAAGTACGTCGTTAAGGTTATTGGCCCCAAAATTAGTTATCTGCTCGTTGGAAACCACACTGATTGACTGCGGTGTCTCATCAATCTCCATAGTTAACCCAGTAGCGCCTTGGCTAACGCGTTTATAACGAACACCCAAGATTTGAATTTTTTCTATGTTTTGATCATTGTTGTCAGCATTTTGTTGTTGTTCTGCTGCAAGGGCAATGGGCTGTACTAGAAAGCTCATTGCCAAAACTAATGATGAAAGTGCAAAGGTATGTTTAGGTTTCATGTTGTGCCTTATCTGTGTCTTTTTCTAATGATGAATATTATTAACGGCGAACCATAGCGCTTATCAGACGCTAATGTTATTGCTAATGATTATCATTAGCAACCACGATCGAGGCTAGATTGATTAAAATGTGAGCATTAACGCAAAATTTACAATTGATAATAATTATCACTCAATAGTTGTTGAGATTGGTTATCAATCGTATTAGCATGTGTGGAAAATTAATATCTATAAAGACAGCGGACAAATTTGGACATCAGATGGCAAAACGTAGTAATCGATTTTGGTTTAAGCTTCATGGCTGGTTTTCATTACCCGTATGGATAATTTTTTGTTTTGTGTGCCTAACGGGGACAATTTCAGTGATAAGCCATGAATTAACCTGGCTCACTAATCCTGACGCTCGTGCAAGTAACCCGCAAAATCTGGCAGAAAAACCGATGTCAGAACTCGTTGAAATTGTGCAACAAGCGCACCCAACAGCTAACATCACCACAGTGATGAGCTTTGAATCTTATCTGGTTAATGCGGTTATTTTTAACGATAGCGATGCGCCTTTTGCCATTGCTTATGTCAATCAATACACCGGCCAAATACAAGCAATTAATCTTGGCATGACCTTCACTAATTTTATGCGCTCATTACACGGTTGGTTACTGTTTCCATGGCATGTTAATTACAGTGTCGGCTATTACATTGTCTGTTTTATGGCCATCGTTATGTTGGGGGCGTTGATATCTGGACTGGTGATTTATAAAAAGTTCTGGCGTTCATTTATCCAGCCTAAATTACGTTTCAATCAAGGTAAAAAAACATTGCTAGCCGATTTACATCGATTGGCCGGTGTGTGGTCAATGTGGTTTTTAATGCTGATGAGCATTACCGGTTTATGGTATTTAACCCAAGCGATTATGTGGCACAACCACATAGATTTGGAGCCACATGCGCCATTAATTGAAGCAAGCCAAGTGCCTACATCAGCAAATGATGCTCCTATTAGACCATATACGTTATCTAATGCGCTGCAAGTAGCCGAGCAAAAATTCCCGGGCTTTAAAAGTACCTACATTATGCTTCCAGAGCACAATCGAGACACTTATAAAGTGTATGGCCAAGGAGATCATATTTTCTACGACCAGTATGCTTATGGTGTGACAGTGAATCCATGGAGTGGCACCATTGAAAGTGAAAGATCGCCAGTGGCAATGACAACCTTACAAACCCTATCGCATATTGCTGATCCACTGCATTACGGCACAATAGGTGGTTTGTGGACCAAAGTGATTTGGTTTATCTTCGGCATTTTTCTAACGGGGATGTCTATCACAGGTTTTTTAATGTGGGGAAGTCGAACCGTAAAAGCCGCCAGAACCGACCAGGATGATCCGTTGGCAATGCATAATCTACAGCTAGTCGAGCAGGAAGGTAACTAATGGCCCGCATTAAAAATACCATATGGAATCGTTACAAGTATAAAATAAATGGCTTAATGTTAGTGCTAGTTTGTTATTTTCTATATCAGTCTCTATTCCCGCAATTCCCTGATGCATGGGAAACTCAAGCGGTTGGCGCTTTTGAAATAACACCTATGCCGTATAATCTTGATCCGCCATATCTTCACGATGGTACCTACACTAAAGATTTTTTATTATTGTTTAGTCAGGGGCAGGTAAACAAAATCCGTCAAGCATATTTAAACATTGGCACAGAGCCTCTACCATTAGAAACACTGCAAATGGGCGATGCAGGTATCTTGCATGGCAGTCAGCATGGACAAGAAGTTCATGCTATTGCGCCAGAAGTATTAACCGCAGAACACAAGGCTTGGTTAACCATTGAAAATTGGCAGGGGCAACAGCAAGTCATTAGCTGGAAGTTACCTGATGCATTTTATCAGTCATCAAACTAAAGCATTGTAGCTTTTGGGACGGCTTAATTTCATTGAGCAGTTTGTTGATGTTAACTGTAATGGCATTACAGTTAACATCAATGTCTTAGGGTTTATATTCCGAAAGCTTCGCGTTCAGAGACACATTCGTATTCGGCCATTTCAAATTCACGACAAATCAGTGGCCGAACTTCATAAATCGAACACATCATCGTGTCTCGGTCTAGTGCTGCACACCAACCATCATCAAGTCGGCGCATGACTTCTCCGCCCCAATTATCTTTGGCTATATACACTTTAGGCACACCGGTTTCGGTTATTAACATCACTTCTAAACGGCAACAACAGGCTTGGCAATTTGAACAGGTCACAGCCGGTTGCTCTACAGAGTTTATTGTTGCGGGAGTCGATGATTTATCGGACGACTCAGGGAACATGGTAATGATATTGGTGGGCATTTAAGGGCTGCAGTTGAACATTTGGGCTAAGGATAGCGTAAATTTGTTCATGAAAGATAAATTTACTTCAAATAGAGGTGATATTTAATTTGTGATGACAACCAAATTACTCCAGTAGTCAGAATTTATATTTTATTTCAATAGTTTATTTGTTATATTTTTGAGGTGAAAAGGTTGAAAGTAATGGTGAAATCAGCTGTTTACTCATTTCATTAATAAGAATAACAAGTCAACAAGGAGTTGTTGTGTGAAAGGATATCGACGATTGCTGCAAAGCGCATTTTGCGTGGTTTTATGTTGCGTTTCAACATTGGGTTATTGCCTAACCGAACTGAGTAAAGATGAGGGATATATTCTTGTTGCTATGAAAATTGAGCAAGGTTACGTACCGAGTCATATTACGTTAGACAGTGAAGGATGGTTGTCGGACTTAAGGTTTGAAAAACTTAAGTCAAACTATAATTACTGGCTCGTAGTGGTAGATGCAGGCAGCTACACTTGGAATCGCGTGTACCTAGGAAAACAGACTTATATTGACTTAGCGGATCAGAAGTACGTGATTAATGTTGAGGCCGGGAAAATCAATTATGCAGGCCATCTTTCAATGTATACCGAGATGAATGGCAGCTTAAATTACTTGATTGGTGGTGCTAGGTTCTATTTTAATAACAAAGCCAGCCAAGCCCTGGAATACATGGAATCTAGCTATCCTGAAGTATTGGCTCAATATAATTTGAACTACACCGGCAAAGAAAAAGACCACTTTTTTGAATATGCTAAAGCAATTGAAGGGAATCAATTATGAAGCTGATTAAATGTATTCTTATTGCATTATCGTTTTTCTCGATGACCGTCGCAGCAAGCCTTGAAGACGACTTCTTCAGAAATCCAGATGTCGTTGCACCGAAGTTAAGTCCGCAGGGGCAACATTTACTATATAAAAAACTGGTCGATAACAATTATACAGTGATACTTGCTGGCACAGATTTTAGTTGGGATACCAAGGTGATTAGTTTTAGCCAGCAATCTAGAAGGTCCATTAGTGATTTTGGCTGGTTAGGTAAAGAGTATTTTAGTGTCACGACATTTGATCGCCATTCTGGTATCCAGTTATTGATTTACAAAGTTGATGCAGCCAATAGCGTCACTCAGGTTGCTTTACTAAAACAAACTTACTTATTTGATCCATTACTCGCGGTTGACGATATTTTTATCGCCCAGCGCTATAAAAATGGCAAAGCACATTTATTTACTATTAATGTAACTGATGATGCTTTTGAAGCGCAGTTTCGCAGTAAAAAGAGTATATCAATAGGCCCATTTCCTGAAGGAGCATGGTTACTTAATCCTTTTGGTGAACCTAACGTTAATTTTATTAGCAAAGGGGGCGTAACAGAGGTTCATGTTAAAAAAGCTGACAGTCGTAAGTGGCAACAAGTTTGGCGGCAAGATGATCAAACTAAATTTATACCAGTATGGTTTGATGATGCTAAAAATGAATTATTAGTGTTATCCGAACAGCAAAATGGTTATCAAAGCTTATCTCGATATGATGTTCAGTCTAAGACTTTTACTGGTGAAGTTTACAGTCTGCCAGGGCGTGATATTGTCGGCATTATTCAAAACCCTTACGACAGCAGCATCATAGGTTACACCTATATGCTCGGTGGAGTGTTAGTTCAAAATTATGACAATAAGTTGTCAACATATACTGGTACATCTGAGGGTAAAGGAGATAAAGAAGACAATTATGTTATTCACTTTGATCAAGATTACCAAAAAATAGTGACGATTAGCCAATCGATCGATTCACCTTCTGCTTATTATTTATTCGATGCCGAAACAGGTAAAAGCCAGCTTATAGGTGAAGAGCGACCTTGGTTAAATCAATACTCATTAGGCAAAAGTTTAGTGATTAAATCGACTTCTTCCGATGGTGTTGAAATTGAATCTTATTTAACGATGCCAAGCAATTCTGCCGCTAAAGACGTCCCCTTGCTTGTGATGCCTCATGGTGGACCGTTAGGTGTTAATGATACGAGACACTTTTCAGTTGATGTACATTATTTTGTTCAAAAAGGTTATGCAGTATTAACCCCAAATTATCGCGGATCATCAGGCTTTGGCAAAAAATTTCTTAATAGTGGCAAGCGTCAATGGGGCCGACTAATAGAAGATGACATTGAGTCTGCCGTTACCAAAGTCATTGCTCGAGATGATATTGACGGCCAAAAAGTGTGTCTGTTTGGGATCAGTTATGGTGGGTACTCTGCATTAATCAGTGCTATAAGACGACCAGATTTATATAAATGTGCCATCTCTTATGCCGGTGTGACAGACATACCATTACTGTTTTCTGATCATAATATTTCTGAAAAAGATGATTCTCGGCGAGTTTTGATCGATATTCTTGGTGACCCAAATGAATCTTGGGATACCTTAATTGAGTATTCACCGGTGTATAGAATGAATGAATTATCTATTCCAATTTTTATTGCTCAAGGCGGGAGGGACCGCGTAGTCGATTCGGAACATTATTTTCGATTGAAATATGTGTTAGATAAATTAGGCAAGTCGTATGAGTCTATGTTTTTTGAAAATGAAGTACATGGATTTAACTACATCATTACACAACAAGCGCTATACAATAGTATTGATAAATTCATGCAGAAAAGTTTTGCTCAAAGTGAAATCGCTTCATCCTTATAATCTTAAACAGTTAATCAAAGCCACTGTAATTCAGTGGCTTTGAGTGCCAGTTAATAGTATTAAACCCTATCTGGCTCTGTGAATGAAAAACTTACGAAAAAATAGATGTTTACAATTCAACCACTTTACCAGTTAGTGCAACGCCTGCAACAATATTGCCAGCACCGCACTGGAAAGTGTCATTGCTACTAGTAAGATTGTTTTTATAATTTGATTTGATTTCAACAACAGCATTACCGCCTTCTTTAATCGCTCGCTCTTTTAGCGCGATCATTGCCGATAGAAATACCCAATGGCAAGCTTCGATATCAGATTTATTAAAAGCATTAGTCTTTTTATTAGCACTGAATTCACCGATAATTTTTACTGGCTCAGAATAAGCTTGATCACCAAAATAAAAGGCTACATTGCTGCCAAGTTTATTTTTTGCGTGTTCTGTACTCAGCGCATCTGCTACCGAATAACTGCCGACATCGTCGCGGGCATAAGAAACAGAAGGGGCAATAGCGAGTGCCAGAGATAATGCGATGATTTTGTTTTTCGTACTATTGTTTTTCATACTAAGAAACATCCTTTTAATTGGTTTGGCTTTTACGGTGAAAATCCTTTGTGCGAAGCAAAATAACATTAACTCACTGATTTTACACCTATCAATGAGAAATATTCAATTTTTCGGCAGGTGATAAAGTTGGGTAGAAACCATAAGGTATTAGCAGATGCAATCAAGTGTGTTGATATATTTGGGGTAAAATAATGTCTATGCAGTGATAAACATTGCACAAACACAAACAGTGATGGGGTCATATTTGCTTGTTCATTAACATCGCAACTTCTAGAAAATGTGGTCAACATGTGAGTGAGTAAGCCTTAGCTCATCACTTTGCCATGGCTCACGCTTAATCAGCTTCATTAAGGGTAACGCTTCACTTCCCTGTGATGGCGAGACAAAATAACATGGCTATTGCTTTGTTTATCTTATATAGAAGCGGGGAGATCGGAGATAAATGAAGCCCATAAGTTCATCAGTACGATGGCCAATGTTAATGCTGATGTGCTGACGATAATGAATTTCCTTCGCTGTCATAAAATCCTGAAGCGCTGTGTTCAATAAAACCTAAGTTGATCATTTTTCTAAAAAACGGGTCAGATTCATTATCGCCAATATCAGCAAAGTCAGTAGATTGGTACGCAGAGAATGTATCTAGCTGTTGTTGAATCATTTTGTTGTCGTATGTTACTTCGGCTAATTGCCAATTTACGGCTTTATCTGCAGATTCAGTTTTATCTGACAATGTAGTACTAATGCGTTGTACTAGTTTTTTTGCTGGAAACCACCATATATCAACCGTTTTTGTATTTTTTTGTTGTTGATAATGTTCTAGTTTATCGCAACCTTGTCCAGTAGTTTCAATGAGTGTTGACTGCTTTTGAAATAATGGATGGAGTAATTGTGCATGATATTGCCATGCTTGATTAGATATCGTTTTGGTTGCTTCATATTCAATGGCGCGTTTGTCATCGATGAAGTATGAGGTTTTTTTCATGTGATTATGTGGCAGTGTGGTCCATTGTGTTGCGACTTGTTGATTGTTGATGTGAAATACAGAATTTTGGGCTCTTAATAATACCAGTTGGTTTTGTTTGTTTGATGCTGCATCGTGAGTCGTTTGTTCAATGTTATAGGTCGCCATGAAAGCAGTTGATTGGCAAGTGTCACTTGCTGATGCAAATAACGGGAAAGTGATAGCGGTTAGTAACAATAGAGTTTTCATGTGTTTTGTCTTATTGGCTGGTCAAGTATCAAGGCGCGAGCTAAAAGTTAAAGAATAGGGGCAAGCCCCTATTCTTTATTGATGACTTTTTACTTATTTATCTCACGTTCAGGTTATTTAGCTGACTTTACTGGGGGGTACCAGAAAGATTGCCAGCGTAGTCCATCACATGGAATATTAAGCTTTGCTCGTTAGTTCCTGTAATTAAGTGAGCGCCAGGTCCTACAGCAAAAACACCAACGTCTTCACCCGCATGCGTTTCACTATCGAGTGGCACTAGCGACTCTTGGTGGAACCCTGCAGTTGATGTATCAATATCGGTTAAGTCAACGCGGCCTGTTACTGCAGCAGCTGCATAACTGGCATCGGCATCGGTTTGTGTGCCTAAATCTCTAAAGCCAAGGCCGTTGGTATAACCTACTGTGGTATAAGGCATGTCGTCTGAGGCTAAACTTGGTTCAGTCGCACCAATACCAACCACTTTACCTAAGATTGGGTTACCGCGTTTAGGGTAGCCTGCAATGGTAAATACATGGCTGTGATCAGCAGTAACAATAATTAAGGTGTCTTCTTGGCTTGTTGCATCAACCGCGACTTGCACAGCCTTAGCAAACTCAATAGCGTCATTTAGCGCGTTATAAGCATTGCCGGCATGGTGAGCATGGTCAATTCGACCAGATTCAACCGTTAAGAAGAAACCTTTGTCGTTATTATCAAGCACCTTAATGGCAGTGGCGGTCATTTCTGACAAGCTAGGTTCACCGGCAATATCATTTTTACGGTCAGCTTCGTATTGCATGTGCGATTCGTTAAATAAACCAAATACCCGCGGTGTTGTTTCAGTGTCTATAGCATTAAATGAAGTCTGGTCAAATACATAAGCACTTGTTGCGTATTGAGCTTGCCATTCGGCGGTCAAGTCACGGCCATCAGTACGGTCACCTTCAATGGTACTGACTGCGTCATTGCTGTTATATGCTACATCTTTAGGTAAAAAATGACGGCGACCACCACCCATAACCACTTCAATACCATCAACATCTACACCGGCATATCGAGCTTCTAAGTTGGCTTCAAAATTGACTAACTGTAATGCAATATCTTCACAATTAGCGCGTTCAGGGTTGTTGGCAATGTCCATATCTGAGATATCTTCCCAATTACGATCTGCTGACTTTGCATAAGTTGCAGCAGGTGTCGCGTGGGTAATACGTGCGGTAGAGATAACACCCGTTGATTTACCTGCAATCTCAGCTAATTCTAAGGCAGTGATCATCTCAATACCTTTAGTGCTAGCACAATTGCCACGAACCACATCTTCGTCAACACCTAACACGCCAGCATCTGTTTTAACGCCCGACATCATCGCTGTCATTGTTCCTGCAGAATCTGGTGTTTGTGCATCAACGTTGTAGGTTTTTGCTAAACCAGAAAATGGAAACTTATCAAAGCTTAATTGGTTTTCTTCACCCATCATGCCTTTATTCTGACCATCTAAAATACGCGCTGCGGTTACCGTTGAAACACCCATACCGTCACCAACAAATAAAATCACATTTTTAGCTGAGCCTTTAAGTGCGGTTATTTCTGCTGCGGTAGATGCAGTTGCAATCGATACGTTGGCATTGTTTGCTAATTGGCTATCAATTTTATTCCAAACATCGTCTGCCGTTTCTATTTCGGCAGCGCCTTGTTTAAACCATGAGTTATTTAAACTGCTTAGCAGTTCGGTATCGTTTACTGCCGTCGCAGCAGGTGAACATACATATTGAGTTGATGTTATTTCAGACGCATCTAAAACGGTATCAGCATTTGCATCGATACCCGAGTCGATTTGCACACCACCATTGAGACAATTTGCATTACCTACCGCTAAGGGGGTTTGGGTAATTAATGCATTGGTTCCGTTAGTACCATTAGTACCATTAGTACCATTTGAGCCATCAGATCCATTGATGCCGTTAGTTCCATCGGTGCCATTGTCACCGTTATCGCCACAAGCTGATAATGCCAAAACCAAAGAAACTGTTAATGTTGATAATATAAATTTATTCATCATAAAAACCTTATAGGGTCTATTGACCAACTAAACCAAGAGCACGATTGATTAAATGGAATACAACGCTTTGTTCAACTGTACCTTGAACTAAGTGCGCACCTGGGCCTGATGTATGAATAGCCACATCTTCTCCCGCGTGAGTTTCGCTATCTAATGGCACCGTCACTTCTTGGTGATAACCAGAGGTTGTTGTATCGATTGCGGTGATGTCTTGACGGCCAGCGACAGCTGCAGCAGCATAAGATGCATCGCCATCTGTTTCAGCCCCTAAGTCTCTGAAACCAAGTCCATTGCTATACCCTAATGTGGTGTAAGGATTACCAGCTGAATCTTCGCTAGGCTCAGTCGCACCAATACCAACCACTTTACCCAAAATAGGATTACCACGTTTTGGATAGCCTGCAATGGTAAATACATGGCTGTGATCAGCCGTGACAATGATTAGTGTTTCTTCATCATTTGTTGCGTCTAATGCCGCTTGAACAGCATTTGAAAATTCAATGGCATCATTAAGCGCTGTGCTTGCACTGCCAGCATGGTGGCCATGGTCAATTCGTCCAGACTCAACCGTTAAGAAGTAACCTTTTGGATTGTTATCAAGTATTTTAATGGCTTTTTCTGTCATTTGAGACAGGCTGGGTTCGCCTGCAATATCATTGGCTCGGTCAGCTTCGTATTGCATATGCGATTCATTGAATAAAGCAAAAACACGTTCAGTGGATTCTGTATCAATGGCATCAAATCCAGTTTGGTCAATAACGTATTGACCATTTGGATACATAGCACTCCATTCTGCGGTCAAATCGCGGCCATCGGTACGGTCGCCTTCAATAGCGCTAACGGCATCGACACTATTAAATGCGGCATCTTTAGGTAAAAAATGACGACGACCACCGCCCATCACAACATCAATGCCGTCTACATCAACACCGGTGTAACGTTGTTCTAGATTTTTTTCAAAGTTAACCAGTTGTGATGCGATATCTTCGCAATCTGCACGTTCAGCATTATTGTCAATATCCATGTCTGAGATATCTTCCCAGTTACGGTCTGCTGATTTTGCATAAGTGGCGGCTGGCGTTGCGTGAGTAATACGTGCGGTTGATAGCACACCCGTCGATAAGCCTTTTATTTCGGCTAACTCTAAGGCGGTTACTACTTCATTGCCTTTGACTGAGGCACAAGTACCACGAACGACGTCTTCATCAACACCCAGAACCCCGGCGTCTGATTTTAAGCCGCTCATCATGGCTGTCATGGTGCCTGCTGAATCTGGTGTTTGTGCATCTACATTGTAAGTTTTAACCAGAGCTGAATAAGGAAATGTTTCAAAGCTTAAGTAACCTTCTTCACCAGAATTACCGGCTAATTGGCCTTTTAAAATCCGAGCTGCGGTAAGTGTGGAAATCCCCATGCCATCGCCAACAAACAAGATGACATTTTTTGCCCTTGTTGATCTTGATTGTTGTAATTTTTCTGTGATGGTTGCTTGGCCGTCTTTATACCAAGCATTATTGAGTTGTGTGTCAGTCGTTGTCGCTGCGGTTGCAGAACCTGCGTATGTTGCCGAAGACAATATACTAGCGATAACCACTGATAAGCCTTGTTTGAGCATATTCATATTACCTATGTTGTAGTTAAGTTATTTGAGAACCTGGCCATAACATAGAGGTTTACAATGAACGTTAAGTAACACTGCGATTACAATTTGATTACAAGAGCGTTTGGGTTTTATGTGTATATAATCAAGCTGCTGATTTTATTGTTATTTAATAATGATCTCTGTATTGGTGTTATTACCGAATAATAAGTTTGTTTGGTCGCTATACTACTCAATGTTCGGAATGTAATTAATAGCAACACTATGATTAAATTATATTTTATGAGTAAATAATTATAAATCCTACCGTAATCTGAGTTGAAAGAGGTTAAGTTGATTAGCTATAACAGAGGGGCATCGTTGTACTCCTACCTTGCTCGTGTGTTTATTGACTCAATCAATCGCAGCCCTACCTTATGGCAGAATAGTTGAGTAAGATGTTATTAATTAAAACTATTAAATCAGGACTGTTTGTATGGGGGAAGTTATGAGTAAAGAGATGAGTGAAGCAAATAGTGAAGTAAACAGTGACAAAATGAGTGAGTCTGCTTTAAACGCATTGAAAATCGCGTTTACCTACATGCCTAAATCAATTGAAGTGACTAAATATGAGTATGGCGACAGCTACCAAAAAATATTAGATCACATAGAAACCGTTAGGGAAATATTACTGATTAATGATGTTGATCCTGAAGAAGTTTATGGTGAAGTTAACCCTGAGAGTACGCCCAACTCAACCTATTGATTGAGTGAGTGTAGTGAATGTCTGTTAGGGCGTGATAAAAATGGATCACTTGCCTTTTTAAAACCTCATGGCCAGTAAACGGCTCTTGTTGCAAAGATATGCTTTTATATGTTTAATCCACCATGCCGACGTTTTTATTTGACGCTGCTACAGCGTCATTTTTACCTGAATTTTATGTTAATCAATACACTGTTAACAAGTAACATTTGGCGAGCATTCGTTACTCACTATTTTAGCTATGAATACTTAGCCAGTTGCTGTGGTGTAGGTTTTATGGAGTAAGTATGTTTTTAAAAAATGATGTAGAAAAACTTGAAGAGGGCTATATGCTAGCCAAACAGGCATTACCTGATATTGATAGATCTAGTGGTTATCCCAACTATCCAGCAGTTATCTCTAAATTTATGAGGGCTCTTTGTTGCCCTCCATGGGGGAAAATTGATTACGATCCTCGACAAATAAAGAATATTATGTCCAACATAACCACAGCATCTGCTGATGATCTGTGTAATGTATTAATGGATGTTAATAGGGTTGAACGTTTTGGTGATGGTCAATGGGCTGTTATTTTGGAAGGAGATCTTTTTCCTTTAGTTATCTCCCGTGCATATGAACTGACAAAAACCTAAGAATCAATAAACAAGGACAAAAACAGTTGGTTTGGATTTATGTTGTTAACTCATATAATACTAACTATTAAAATGCAGGAAATTTGCTTTAGCCATTTTTGGAAAACTGTTAAATACTAAAATCTGTGGCTGAAACTGCAGTGAATGTTGGAATTAAACGCATATAACGGTGCGTTATATTACTAAGGAAAGTATAAATGATCGCATTTAAAATCTTGTTGTTAATTGGCTTGATGCAACTTTTACTCAAAACGGAACGTCCAGGCTTGTGTGCTGGTATTTATGCCGCAATTGTTTTCATTTTCAGCTTAATAGTTGATGTTAGTTTTATCGATGTAATAATTGGTACGGCAGTTTCAGGCGTGTTAGCATTTATTTATTTTTGGTTACTCGATCGCTTCAGAGACACATTTACTTTCTGGATAATATTTGTAGTGGGGCTTGTTCTAGGTGTTATTTAGGTTCACTCGTAATCGTGAGATAACAATTGTATTTAATAAGTCTACAAGATGTTTGGCTTTGCTCTGTTATTACAATCTTTAGTTAAATGTTATAGTGCTTGATAATTATTGCATTATGTACAAGGATGTCATGTTTTTAAATTGAAAAAATAGTATTCATACTGGTATTAGTCAACGCCATTCATATCAATAACATGGCCATGATTATAATCCCTTATCATTAACAAAATATGATCCCGGCCAAGCTCGAATGTTATCATTGAATTTTTACTGATTCATGTGTAAATATACATATTTTAAATTTTACCACCACTTAAAAATTTTAGAAGGATATATTCACATGTGCATAAAACATAAGTTACTTATAATGCGAAATATCTACTTGTCGGCCTTTGTATTGCTGGTTTATACAAATCACTTATATGCTAATGAACCTAGTGAGTTAGGTTTTTTGTATAAGCAAGTCATCGATGCGCCAAAAAATAAATCATATAATGATGCAATCAGTAAAGTCATTGAAGTGAAAGATAAATATAAAGGCGACCTACAAAGCCAGTTTGCCATAAATCAGCCGTTAACAACGTTATATTCATATGTAGGACAGTATGAAAAGGCAATTAGTTTTCCTACTGATGATCCACTTATTACCGAAGATCTTATTGAAAGCCTTGTTCCAATATCGGCAGTAGACAAAATACTAACAATGTCCAAAGAAACTCAAATTGTCATGATAAATGAGGCGCACCACATCGCTCTTCATCGTACTTTAACAAAATCTTTACTGCAAAAGCTATGGAGTAGTGGGTATCGTTACTTAGCAATTGAAACTCTATCAAAGAGAGATGTTGACATCAATATTCGAGGGTATGCTATCGAACGCTCTGGCACATATTCTAACGAACCCGTATATGCCGAAATGATCAGAACAGCTAAAAAACTTGGTTATCAAATTATAACGTATGATGATTCTTCGGGTAATGAAAGAGAGAAGGTAGCAGCTAAAAAAATATATAACGCGTCATTTTCTATTAATAAAAATGCCAAAGTTATAATTCATTGCGGCTATAGTCATATTTTAGAAAAAAATCTTAAAGACAAAAGAATCTGGCTAGCAAACGAATTGGCTAATCTTACCGGTGTCAATCCGCTTACCATTAGTCAAACTAATTTAATGGAATCGAAAACGTTAGAATTTGAAAATCCGATTTATAATAAAATTTTAAACAAATTTAACCCGATAAATCCAACCATTTTAACTGATAATTTGGGGGCCGTATGGTCAACCATGCCAGGGCAGCACGATGTTGATGTCATTTGGCCGAGAACGACATACACCAATACTCGACCAGATTGGTATATTAAAAATTACGACTTAATCTCATTTGAAGGCAAATGGTGTAGAGATAAATATCCATGCATTATTGAAATCAGAAGGGAAAATGAATTGAACGCTGTACCATTTGATCGACTACGTATTGAGCAGAAGCCAAACGAAAAAATCGTACTGCGTTTACCTTCTCATGAATCTATTATATTTGGTTTCAATGAACACGGAGAACAAGTTTTTAAAGGACCAACAAAAAATCATTAGTAACGGTAGATGTGATCATAAACGAAAAAAATAATATGACTATCTTAACTGAATGAACATTGGGCACTCCACTACGCTTTAATTGCTCATGCTAAAAATGAAGATGGCTAGATAAAGACAAACTATTGTCAGCTTAGTATCATAAAAATGGATGGCTGATTAATTGTATCAATTGTTCAAACTGCCTGATGGTTTAGGTCGAATGCTTGCAAGTGCCCCATCTAAAATAACTTCAACGGATTTTTTATAAAATGAAATATATCCTAAAAATGTTAAGTGTTACTTTTTTGTTTTTAATTTTTACTCTGGGCTGTATACCTAAGTCTTCAGCAAATAAAGATGAAATTAATGGCAAATGGCAATTAACCAAAGTGCAGTACGAAGATGATAGTTCTAACTTTTTAGACGGTGGTAATGTTGTCGTCATTGAAGATACTAGAATAATCGAAATTTTCTCAAATCAAAGTCGTAAAGCTTATAGTTATTATAGGGATAATAATATCCTTTATGTGACTTCAGGTGATGAAATTATTGAATGGAAAATACAATCATTAGATAGTTTGAATTTGCATCTAAAAACCCCAATAGGTGTTTATATATTAAAGCGCTAGAGGCTATGTTGTAGTGGTCAACTACTTTTGAGCAATATGTTGAGTTTAGCGCCTGAATAGGTTCAACACCTTAAACCTCAGACTGTACAAGCATCCAGATATAAATCAAATCTACTATAAATGCTGAGCAATCAAAAAAACTATGCTCATTTTTGAGAGATTATATTCTAAATAGACTAAACATCTCAGCTGAAAACTGGCTAAAAATCACAATTGAGTTTGGATCATTATTCAAATGTGTTGTCAGTGCATTACCTGTCTTAACAGAATACTGTGAGCATCTAGAGCGAAACAACTACAAGGTGCATCAAACTGCCAGCGCTAGTTGTGTACTTAAGGTTTAACTTCTAAACTAAAAATAAAACCATCTCTTAGCATCTAATTAAGGATGACTACCATCTTTACTGACGCATGCAATAATAACCACTTTTTGGGGCTTTCCTTGGCTAAGTAAGATAGGCCGCGCGAAGTCGCGTCCTATCTCAAGTGTTGCACAAGCCTAAAACCTCAGCTGTTTCGCCCTATTAACTATATCATCATAAAAATGAATAGCAGGTTTTCATCTCCTGATGACTTAATACTGAACGGCTCACGTATCTTTGGTCAAGTTGTTAAGGCGTTTTCCGTCGATGGGCTCAAAAAATATGGCCTATCTGAACAGGTTCCAGATAATGGTATTGTCTGCACCTAGACTCCACAGCAGCACAACGGCGGCCAGTAAAACCTCTAGAACTAATACACCAATGGCTAGCGTTGTGCTTGATATAATAAAACCTTGTTGATTGCTGATGCCTAAAAAGCTTGGTGTACCGCTATAGAGTAAATAGCCGGTATAACAGATGCCCATAATACAGGCGAGTGTGCACAACCAAATCATAGGGTATATAGCAAACAAGCCACTTAAAAACATCGGTGTAGCCATGTAACCAGCAAAGACAATACATTCATTTCTGCTTGGGCAGTTAGGGTATTTACGTGCCAACCAATGGATCAAACTACCGACTATTGTCACTGCCGTTAAAATTAACGCATAAAATAAAATCCCCAGGCCTAAACCACTCTCCATTGAGACCTTGATTGTGTCTTCACCACCAAAAGTCCAACCAAATTGTGTGGTACCAATAAAGGTACTGACCACTGGAATCGCCGCCAACCACAGTACATGATTTTTGTACAAATGACTGACTGTTTCATGTCCATTACTTATGTCGCGCCATTCTTTATCAGGATGATGTACAAGTCCCCAAACGTGATTAATCATGCTTCCTCCTCGCTTATTCAAGCGACAGTTTTTTATAAAACCTAAGGTTACTGGCACACGACTGTGTGTCTTAGATATCAGTATAGGAGGTAAGCGGATATTTGCTTTGTGCGGCGGTATTTTGTTATCCGGTAGTGAGTGGCAACTACAGTTAGAGTGTACTGCTCAACTATCATAAAAATGGCTGGCTTGGTTTCTTTTCTCAACGCGGAGTAATATTTATTACCCGTTATATATTTAATCTAATAATTTAAAGACCAAACCAGTTATTGCGATGATCCCAATTACTGAGTCCTAAATAGTGATCGATTAGCGCTCGACTAACGTATTGACGCTGTTAATTTTTTATTAGAGATCTATTATGTGGTTTAGTTCAAAAATTAGTAGGAAAGCGCTGGCATTGCAGCTAGTTACCACGCATCAGTCAGCTGCTGTTGTGGTCGATGCTCAGCAGAATATTATTGCCGTTAATGATGCTTTTAACCAATTAAGCCAGCGCTTAAAACAAGCTGGTCATAATCAAACCTTTAATTTGTTACTTACTCGTTATGACAGTAGTAGCAAAACTATTCGCTGTGATGAAAACTTACACATTAGTCAGCAAGTTATCTCACTCACTTATAAAAACTTAGAGTCTTGCTCACTTTATACGTTTGATGCTGTATTAACACCGTTATTAAATGAAAGTGTGTGGCAAGAGTTATTAGCTTTTAGTGGCAAGGCCTATGTTGTATTTGATAACAATGAAAAGTTAGTAACAGCTAATCTGGATCCCGTAAACACTGATTTTATTTATTTAAATCAAGCAGATATAAATTTACAGAAAACGTTACAAAACGGGCTTAACAGTAAAGATCAACTACTTTGTTTATCTGAGCAAGATAAGGTCTATTTTCGTGTGGCGCGCCACAAAATTGATTCTGGTAATCAAAAACTTATAGTCTATGTATTATCCCATCAAGAGCAAAACCAGCATATAAAGCAATTCGAAATGTTATCAAAGGTGGTAAGTAATACTAGCACTAGTGTATTGATCACTGATAAATATGGTTTAGTCGAATATGTAAACCCGGGTTTTGAAAAACTGTCAGGCTTGACCCTTGCAGAGGTTAAGGGAAAAAAGCCCGGTATACTTTTGCAACGTGAACAAACCGACAAAGAGACGATTAAGCGCATATCTCAAAAGCTCAAAGCAAAACAAGCCTTCTATGAGGAGATATTGAATTTTGATAAACATGGGGTGCCATATTGGATTGTATTGGCAGTAAATCCGATTTTTAATGAAAAAGGTGAGCACACAGGCTTTGTTGGTGTGAGCTCTGATGTGCGTGAAATCAAACGTATTGTGTTAGAACAGATTAATCAAAGAGATGCAATAAGCAGTCATTCGGCTGTGTTAGAGTTTAACCAAAGTGGTCAGTTTATTTCAGCTAATGACTATACTAAAAAGCAGTTAAATTTACACGACGATGTAAAAATGCAAACTGTAGTGGGAAATTTAAAAGACCACTTAGACCATTCTCGTACGCAGATGATCCAACGAGGCGAACCGACAGCAGTCATGATGAAACTGATTCATCAAGGCACTGAAGTGATTTTAGATTGTGTTATTTCTTCAATTACGGATTTGAATGGAAATATTTCTAAGTATATTGTTTTTGGCAGTAATGTTTCTTCTCGTAATAAGTTAGTGACCGAAACGCACAATGCGATGTCTACTGTGTTGAGTAAAATTCAAAATACGGTAACGACTATTAATGCGGTCGCCGATCAAACAAACCTATTAGCCCTCAATGCAGCCATCGAAGCAGCAAGAGCGGGTGAAGCCGGACGTGGATTTGCCGTTGTTGCGGACGAAGTTCGTAATCTTGCGAAAACGTCAAATGACGCCGCGGTTCAAATTGGCCTACTCATCAATGAAACTCAATCTCATGTTGATGAGTTAGCTTCTTTTTTAAGTGAATAAGTTGAGCTCAATTCGCTCTAGTTGCCTATAATTTGTTCAAAAGACTTATAATAGAAGCCCACTTTAATGAGTGGGCTTGGAATGAGTTGGCTTATGCGTTTCTTGAATGAGCCGCTTGCCCCAATGGCCAATAAATAAGATAAGTGCACTGGCAGATTTTACTCGTTCCCGACTAATTTGTGGGAGGGCAGATTTACCTATTCCTTTATAAAAAACCAAGCGTTATTAGATGAAGCGGCAGGGTGGGCTTTATGGCTTATGTCGAGATCTATTCACTAACAGAAAGGCACATCCGGCTCAAGATGACTACCATAGTAGAAATATCTTATTACACCTGTATTTAACGCCGAATTAACTCAGCGATAAAAGGTAAACAACCAGCAGGCTTATTGGCTTGTGTCAGTAATGAACGTCAGGATATGCCTAAAGGATTGGTGCTCAGCGTTAACGATTATATTGTGCAGGTAGATAATACAGGGCGAATCATTCGAGAGGATAAGCGCAGTGCAATTAGCTCAGGTAGCCAAGACATTCTCAATAGACTTAATATTTCCGCTTAAAACGGGCTAAAAATCACCACTGAGTTTGGCTCATTATTTAAAGTTTTTTTCGAGGCATTACCAGCTTTAACAGAATATTTCGAACATCTAGAGCGAAAGCGAGCACAAGGATCATCGAACTGCCAACGCGGGTTGTGTGCTTAAGACTTAACCTTTAAAACTAGAGCTCAGACTGAAACAATAACCTCATTTTGTGCTTGATATCAACCAAGCCGCGAATGCTTTAACTCTACCGTATTGCTCATCAGTTTCCATATGCCACTCAGTTTGTTGATGATTTTCGTTCAATTTTTACATTTGAATAGTCAGAAAGCTATCGCAATCAACGCTAAAAGCAGTTATGTTAATTGTCTTAAAAATGAGAGGCATAGTTTCTTGTTCAGCAAATATTGAAGAATCAATTATAAAACTCATCACAATTAAAGGATAAAATAGATGAGTGAAGTAGTAGAAAATGTTCCAACGACTAAGG
The DNA here is from genome assembly GCF_010092445.1 of Shewanella sp. Arc9-LZ. Taxonomy (NCBI): domain Bacteria; kingdom Pseudomonadati; phylum Pseudomonadota; class Gammaproteobacteria; order Alteromonadales; family Shewanellaceae; genus Shewanella; species Shewanella sp. Arc9-LZ. The sequence goes on from NZ_CP048031.1 coordinate 1,720,804, forward strand.
AACAAGCCAAAATAGTTTACTTACTTTACATGGTAGGTTTACTGTTTGGTATTACAGGTATAATCGGTGTAGTAATGGCTTACATCAATAAAGGTGATGCCCCTGAGTGGTTAAAAACCCATTATCAGTTTCAAATTAGGACTTTTTGGATTGGTGCTATTTATATCTTCTTAGGCTCAATTTTATCCTTAGTTATCATTGGGTGGTTTGTACTCTTATTCTGGGCGGTTTGGCTAATAATTCGCTCACTCAAGGGCATGAAAGCACTTGAACTGGAAAAACCAATTGAGAACCCTACTGGTTGGTTATTTTAAAAGCCTAACAACCTAACAAATAGGGATCGGCTGCGTTAAGCTGCGTCCTTATCCCAAGTGTTGAACCAGCCTTAATACTTGGGATATTACTCTTTATCCACTAAATAACAGATCAAGAATGGAAGCAAAAAAAGCCACCCGATTATTTGCAATAAAAATGGGTGGCTTGATTGATTTTTGTCAAAAAACTGTTGAACTAAGCCGTTGCGCGGAGCCTTCAATTGAGTGTATAACCCTCATTGAACCAGCCAAGCTTAAAGATGTATGAAAATACGATGAAAAGGAATTTCAATGAAAAACTTATCTACTACTCGATATCAATTGACTCGAAACTGCTCTGTAGCCCAGAGTTAGCATCAAAAAAAGCAAATTCCTATAGCATGAAGCATGCCCATTAACTTGGACTAGTCATCGGCCAAGTCCAACAAGCGATTTATGTCTTGCAAACAGCGCAACGCATAAATACTAAAACGTTATATTTTAAGGAGCGTTCAGTGAAAAAAAGTAGAGTTGGATTGGCGACGATATTGATATTGTTAATCAGTGCATGTTCATCTATCAGCGAGCCTGAAGTCAAAGAAGTGATGAAAGCTGAGCAAAGTAACCCTTTAAAGGTAAAAGATGCTTTAATTGCCACTTTTGTTAAAGCACCAAAACCTAAGGTTGGGACACAACAAGAAGATGTGAAAAGTTCTTTATTGTCTAATTCAGCTTTAGTTCTTCAACAAAATGAAAAACTTATTGTTGCACGGTTTTATACAAAAAATTCACAGCTGGAATCAATATATGAATATTGTGATTTAGAGTATCATTTTTCATCGTTAAAGTTTGTTCTTGGCCCATATGTTACTGGTGATTGTAGTTCAATCGTTATTAATGCAACTAAAGTAAATTAAAATATAACATATATGAGCCTCCCGCCATTCAATAGGCGAGCTTAGCTTATTTGGCTGCTTTTGCAGTCAAATTTAAATCAATCAACAAATCCACCTACTTCGTATGCTGGTTAGCAGTCAATTCGTCGTGTATTTAGACATAAGAGTACTAAAGAATGGCCACTCATAATTGTTGGATCTAGCACTAAAACAATAATATTTTTTCCCGCTTAATATCAATTAAGCACAGCTAGTGCTGCGTTGGGTTTACCTCATTGCTCACCATTTCCCACTATTCTTCAGTTTGTTGATGATTTTCGTTCAATTTTTACATTTGAATAGTCAGAAAGCTATCGCAATCAACGCTAAAAGCAGTTATGTTAATTGTCTTAAAAATGAATGGCATAGATTTGCCTTGTTGCAAAAGGAAGATTCGAAATGAATGATGTTGCATTAGAAGAAAAACAACATTTTGTTAAAAAACTATTTTCCGGTAGTTTTAGATTAGTTGATGTCTTTTGGGCTGGATTCGTTTTAATAAGTGTAATTATTAGTTTAATTGTTTCAAAATTAACAACGGTAGAGTCGCTAATTATCGGAGATTGTTTAAAGTCCGTTTATTTTATCTTGATTAGTATTGCTGTCTGGAAGTCTGCGAGTACATATCAAGGGAAAAAAATATGGTCTTTTTTAGCTAAAATTTGTTCAATACTAACTATTTTTGGCAGTATTTTTGCTCTTGGATCTTGGGCTATGTATGTTTCTTCAAACTAGCAACATAATTTGGTGTTGAACTAAGCTGTTGCGCGGAGCAAAATGATACTTCAATAGATTGAACTACAGTTATTGAATTAACTAGACTTAGAAAAGATGTGTTGGAACACCACAATGGCAAGGGAATTTCAATGAAATAAGTACAAATCAAGCCTTGTAATCAATTCAAAATTGCTCTTCAGCCCAGAGCCGATATCAAAAAAGAAAACTCCTTTAGTATAAAACTTATCAATTAACCTTGACTCGGCATAGGGCAAGTCTACCAAGCTGTTTGCGGCATGCAAAGTGCGCATCGCACAAATGCTAAAACGTTATGTGCCAAAGAGAGGCTCAAGTTTTGCGTAATTATTACATCGTCTTATTCTTTATCGCTTCTTTATTTGGATGTGGACAAAAAGCTGAATCAACTTCGGAACAGGTTGAGAGAAATATTGTTCAAAGCTTGAAAGTTGGAGGTGATGCTAAAGCTATTGAGAATTATCTTAACGCCCAAAATATCCTTTTCACTTATGACAAATACACCAATAGATTTCAGGGCATAATTCGAGATGAAAGCTCAAGCTTACATGCTATTACTATTTCAATTGTATTGGATAATAAGCAGAGGTATATCAACGTTGAAGTTAATGATAGCTACACTAGCTTGTAAGGAGCATAACAAATTACCTAAGTTAGTCACAAAAAGCCAAATCGAAGATAATAAAATGATAGATGCCGATGAGTTAGCGAGTATCCAAAACATGGATGTTTTGGCTAAGCTCACATGGAAGCTGATTTTGAAAATCAACCGCCAGCGTCTCGCTTAATCATCGGCACTATGAGTTTCCCGTTTTCATCAATATTATGTCGTCATTATCTGTTTGTTATTGAGCACTTGCTTACCCTGAAATAGCGCTCATATTACTTCTCTCACAATCAGCCCCACAATCTCCAAGCTAGCCCCGATGCGCGCGATGTGGCTTGTTTGCTGGCTTTTTCAAATATCATGCTCGTGCCTAAACAATAAAAATGGTTTTTAGCGCGGGTGATGGCGGTGTAAAGCAGTTCTTTACTGAGTAGCTGCCATTGGGCGGAGCTGGGTTTATGTGGCAATACAAAGCTGACTTTATCAAACTCGCTGCCTTGGCTTTTGTGTACTGTCATGGCGTAGCAAGTGTCGTGGCTTGGTAAGCGTGCGGGTAATACTTTAAGCAGGCTGCCATCGGCCATAACAAAGTGGGCCATTAAGCGACTTGGCTTAGTGCTGTCTTGCAAGATTAAACCAATGTCGCCATTAAATAAGCCTAAGTTGTAATCGTTACTTTGAATAATGATGGGTCGACCTAAATAGAACTCATTTTGAGGATTAATCAGTTTGGCGTGTTTAAGGCTGTCGGTGATGGCGATGTTCATGCCCTCAACCCCAAACTCTCCAGCACGCATGGCACACAAGACTCGATATTGGTTAAAGCTGTCGATGATGGTTTGTTCAGAATGCGGCAATGTTATGGCGCTGTCCTGTCGATCCGCTTGATCGATAATGGTCTGTTGATTTATCCTTTGCTGATTTTCTTGTACCAAACTTAGATACTCACCATAAGCCTGTACCGATAATACCAGTAACGCTTGTTTACCTGTGTTATCTCCCTGGGCATTATGCTGATGTTCAAACCAATTCAATTCGGCATGATCATGTTGCCATACTTGACGAATCGCATGCACATTTGATTGATTAACCGCATTGGCTAATAACCCAATACCGGCATCGCCTTTAAAACGATGGCTGTGCATCAACATACACAAACTGTCACCAATTTTAGGCTGTTGATGAATAAACTGACTGACATCTTGTTGGGTTAATTGCTCAATGAGCTTTGCCTGTGCTGCGCTGTAACGCATTGACCATGGCGATGCCTCATGCTGATTAGCTTGTTTTAAGCCAACACAAATATCCGCCAGCACTGCGCCAGCTTCTACTGATGCGAGTTGATCTTGGTCGCCTAACAATATCAAACGGCCATGAGACGGCAGGGCGCTGAGTAATTTATACATCATGGGTAAGTCGACCATCGATGCTTCATCAACCACCAGTAAATCTAAGCGCAACGGATTATCCTGATGATGCCTAAATTGATACGAGTTTGGGATAACCCCCAATAATCGATGCAATGTTGAGGCTTCTTCAGGTATTTGTTTTAGCGAATCAGTTAATACTTTCGCCAATGCAGGGTCGCTCACTTGGGTTAGCTGTTGCAGTAAACGATGTTTAGACGCCTTGATCGATTCACTCAGCCTTGCTGCAGCTTTACCTGTGGGCGCGACTAAACGGATGGTTAGCGGCGATTGGGTTAACAGTAACAATAATAGTTTAGTTACTGTGGTGGTTTTACCGGTTCCTGGGCCGCCGGTGATCACCGCTAATGCTTTGGCCAACGCTGTTGCAGTGGCTATTTTTTGCCAGTTAAACGGGCTGCTATTGCTGTCTTCTGCGGTAAATAAACATTCAATGAGTTGCGGCAGATTACTGTTAGCTAGGTCGATTTCAATCTGTTGATTGGCTAATTGGGTCAACTTAGCCGCCACTTGAGTTTCAAAGAAGTGGTACTTATTTAAATATAAGCGTCCATGTTCAAAAATCATCGGTTTATTGTCACCAGGCTGGCCGACGGCATCAAATAGCGCGATTTGTTCAATTAATTGTTGATGGTTAAGCTCAATCCGACAATTGATTTCAGCGTTGCCGCGGTTGTCTTCTGCCATGGGATTGGCTAAATCAATTTGCTCGATGACTAAACAACTGTGCTGATTCGACAATTGCTGGCTAAGCATGGCGCAAACAAGCAAGAACAGTTGCGGCTGTTGTTCGCTTATTGCGGGATCGTTATTGATGGTTTCAATACTGGCCAGCTCTAAAGCAAAATGACGATCGAGTGCTGTAATGAGCCGCTGTTCTTGCCAAAGGTGCAATAACTCAGTGATTGGATGGGTGAGTATTAGCATGATGACGTCTCCGGCGCACGATTGTCTGTATTACCTGAAAATAAGCGGTCGAGTTGTTCGATTAATGCTTGCGGTGGTTTGTCATAAAACACCCCCGCGCCAGGATGCTCAGGATGCATGCCGCGTAAAAACAGGTAATAGCAGCCGCCAATATGTTGCTGATAATTGTAGTTTGGTAATCTAAGCGATAAGTAACGATGCAACGCCAAGGTATACAAGATGTATTGTAAATTATAGCGATGAGCATCAATGGCTTTAGCCATGGCTGAGCGAGTGTAGTCGCTATAGTTATCGCCCAAATGGTTAGACTTATAATCGGCAATATAAAATTGGCCCTGGTGCTCAAAGGTTAAATCGATAAAGCCTTTTAACATGCCTTTTAAGGTATCAAAGTCGAGTCCGGCGACATAACCGTGCTGCTGCAAAATATGATTTAATTGCGATGCTTGTAAGGTTGAAATAGGCAAGTAAAACTCCATTTCGACCATTTTTTGCTTCATGCCTAATTGGCTTAATATCAGTGATGTGTCCTCTGACGATGGCTTGATAAACAGCGGCGCGGCCAATATTTGCTGATACCAGTCCATTAGCGGTTGTTGCCATAGGGCTTCGTCAAACCCATATTGTTTCATGGCTTTTGTTAGCGCAGGCGTCAGTTCAGTATCTGCTTGGGTAAAATCAAACAGTTCTAACACTAAATGCATAAAACTACCGGCATTGGCACCGCGCTCGAAGGTAAAGCGATCAAGTACGGGTTCGCTGGTGAGTTCATCTTGTAACTGTAATTGGATTAACTCATCGGTGAAGTCTTCATCGTCGGCACCGGGTGCGACTCTCTCGTGAGGCAGATGTTTCACCAAGCCAGAATAACTGCCCACTCGCCACGCAAGGCTCTGTACTCGAGTGACTTTTTTGGCCGCTAGAATGTCATTATTGTCGTTAATATCGGCGAGCACTGAATCGTCAACATCATTACTTAAACATTCCACACTCATCGCTGGTAAGGTGGCAATGGCATTCACTTTGGCTTGAATAAGAGCAAAGTCGGTTTTCTTGTCGGTAATACCCAACAGATAACCGATACCTGTTTCATGCAATTGACTGCTGATCCCCGCCTTTAATTGGCGGCTTTGGTTGGCAATATACAAATAACACACGTAAACCGGCCGTGTTAACGCTACATACAGTAAGCGTAAATCTTCAGCGAGGGTTTCTTGTTTGAGTTGTTCCCAGCCTTCGTCGGTGGCGTCGATATCCCAAATGAGCTGCTCATTTTTATGGTACATCATCGGCGCAGGGCGTTTTTTATTGCCGCGGGCTAAGCTGACAAACGGCACAAAACAGACCGGATATTCTAAGCCCTTACTTTTATGAATAGTGACAATTTGCACCAAGTTCTGTTCGCTTTCTAAGCGCAATTGCTGCTCATCACCGCCATTGTTACCAATCAGTTGTTGTTCGTACCAATTGATAAGGGCGCTGCTACCATCTAGCTCAGTGGCCTTTTGCTGCAGTAATTCGGCTAAATGCCTAAAGTCGGTTAAGCGTCTTTCTCCTGAGGCTTTAAGATCTGCTGCGTTGTCGTCATCAGCATCATTAAAGCTGTTGTCACTATTGCTGCTATAACTGTTGTCATTATTGCTGCTATCACGGTGAGCATTAGCGTTATGTTTATCAACACTATTGATGTCAGCCGTGACAGATTGCGACAGATAACGATGGATCAGTTTAGTTTCGCTGGCAAAGTTAAGCAGCGCAGGCATAACGCCGCGTTGTTGCCACAACTGATGCCAATGAGTGAATTGATCTAATACCTGCTGACGTTGTTCTTCATCTTGGTTAAATTGATGGATCCGCTGGGCATTAAAACCAACAAGCTCAGTGGCCAGCGCGGCGCGGATAGCACGTTCATTTTTAGGCGTGGCTAAGGCATACAATAAAATAGCCATTTCACGGGCTTCAATGGTGTTAAATACACTGTCTCGGCTTAAAAATACCGCACCAATTTTACGTGCTGATAATTCCGCTTTCATCACGGCCGCTTCGTTACGGTCGCGCACCAATATGGCAATGTCTTTGGCAATGAGCGGTTTAGCTTCCTGTTCAAGGCTGGTATTAACTCGGCATAATCCCTGTTGCGCTTCGGTGAGTAAGCGCTTTATTTCACTGGCAGCATCAGCTGCTAGGCGTTGTCTTGCGGTAGTTTTGTTTAAGCCATTTACATCGTCTTCGGCTAATAAGCGGATCCGCAACGCCGCTGGATTGGTTGTGGCTTCACTCAGGTGTTTATTGGCTGCCGATGATGGGGTTTTAACAATATCATAGGGGATAGCTTGGCTAATAAACGGGTCTTGGTGTTGGCTGAAAAGCTGATTAACACCATTGACCAATTGAGTCGATGAGCGGTAATTGGTGTCAAGATTATAATGGGCCTGTGTTTGTTGGCGCGCGGCAATATAAGTGTAAATATCGGCGCCACGGAAAGCATAAATAGCCTGCTTAGGATCGCCAATCATTAATAAACTTAAGCGCCCCTTGTTAGCATCATCATCGTTGTTGTCATTACCAATGTCGTCATTACTTTTACTGTCATCATTTTGGCTGTGCACAGTGGTATCAGCGGCTAAGTCCAGCTGTGATGCTAACGGCTGTTGATACACCTGATTAAAAATGGTGAATTGCAGTGGATCGGTGTCTTGGAACTCATCAATTAATGCGACCGGAAAACGCTTAGCAATAGCATGGGCTAGGGTGATTGGATTTTGGCTGAGCGCCATGGCTAAGCTGAGCAATAGGTCATCGGGTGTCATTAAATTGCGTTGCTGTTTTTGGCCAGCAAAGCGTTGGCGAATTCCCTCACGGGCGCGCACTAAAAATGACGGAATAAGCTGATTAATCAACTCAAGTAAGCGCTCAATATGCTCAAGTAACGGCGCTTCAGCAGCACTGGGGATAACGCCCCCTTTATTGAGTTTAAGCTCTGATAATGCCAATTGCTCCAGCGCTTTTATTGGCGGTAATCCTTGACCGAATTTCACCCAGTTACTAATGCTATCAAACAGTTGGCTAAGTTTAGGGTAGCCGTCGGCGCCTTTACCAAATCGTTGACCGTTTAATGGCAGCGATTGCAATAATTCAAGGGTGCTGTCGTGCAGGCTTTGCCACAATAAGGTAAAGCGGCTGATACTTTGGCTTAGCTGTTGTTGCAGGGTTTCAAAGGCCAGAGGCTGCTTTGACAACACCGCTTGGCTTGCACCTAATAACGGTCGCAGCTTTTGCGCTAACACGTCAGGTTCGGCAAACACATCACTAATGGCTTGGGCTAAAAAGGGCGGTAATGGATAACAGACTTCACGCCAGAAATCGCGCACTGCATGGTGTAAAAACTCACTGTCGTCGAGGGTAAATTCGGACTCAAATAGCAATGACGACTCAAATGCCATGTCTGACAACACGCGTTGGCAAAAGGCGTGAATAGTAAAAATGGCCGCTTCATCTAACGACTTTAACGCTAAGTCTAAGCGTCTTAACGCAATAGGACGTTCATCTTCCGAGATGTCTTGGTAAAGCTGTTCAATAAACTCATCGTTTACGGCTAAACCTAAAAAGCGTTTAAACGCTAAGTTAATCCGTTTACGAATTCGGTCTCTGAGTTCTTCGGTGGCGGCGTTGGTGAAGGTTACCACCAAAATTTGCTCACAACTTAACGGTGCTTTACCACCATGGCCTAACAATAAACGTAAATACAAACCGGAAATAGTATAGGTTTTCCCTGTACCAGCACTGGCTTCAATTAAGCTGGAACCGCTAAAAGGTAAGGTGAGGGCATTAAGCGGTGTCACGGTAATAGCGTCCATTAATGCGCTCCTAGTTTAGCTGCGTTGGCGATGAGTTGCGCTTGAATATCGACCGCGGTGCCACTGACAAAAGTGTCTAATTCTGCCAATTTATCTTTGTGATACTGGCTTAACATGGGTTGCAGCAAATGGATGGCTAATGCCCCAAACCGAGCTTCGCTAAAGTCTTCTGGGAAATGGAATAAACGCTGGTTATGTGGATCGTGCCCTTCGCCGAATTGGTTTTGGCCGTCATCCCATTTTTGCTGGGCTTTAAGCAGCTTTTCTTCATGGTCGCCATCGGTTTCAACATAGGCGAAAGCCGTTTTAGGCATAAAGCACAAGGGTTGAGTTTGCCCCTGAATAAAACCACTGATAAAGCGCATGAGTTGTGCCTGCGCTTGTTCAGCAGTAATAGGCGAAAATGCATGAAAATGGCCAATGTCGAGTAAGTAACTGAATTGATTTTTACCCATGCCCGAGGTGGACGAATTGGCCATGGCGTTGATGCATAAATGACGTAAGTACACCCGAATAAAATCTCGTCCGTGGGCAGTGCCGGGGCGGTAATTGACTAAGCCTTTAGGCAGAATGTCGTCAATACGGCCGACAAGATTGACTCGCACGGTGGACGAATGGGTTGTATCTGCTTGTTCTGGTAAACCCTGCACAGATAGAGCATGCGCTGGAAAATCCTGCATCGGTAAATCAAAGTTAAGATCAACATTCAGCGTGTGCATGGTTTGTTGGTCTTGTAAAAACTGCACCCGATTAATCAACGGCGATATATCGCGTAAATATTGATTAATTAACAAGTTGTCGAACGGCGCCATTGGCAATTCACCGCTGGTTTTGAGTTTGCTGAGTAATTCGAGATCTGGGCTGTCGAGTTGATGTTCAATAGCATTGTCGAGCATGCGTGATTGCAATAAATAACGCTCGAGTGCATTTAAGCTAAACGGTTCGTCATTGTCATCGGCTTGAATATCCAGTGATAAATCGACTTTTAAACTGCGGTTGAAAAAGAATTGCGCTGGATTACGATAAAAACGGATTAATGCCGACAATTCGAGTTCGACCACTTTAATGCCTTCGCTATTAATATGAGTATGGGCAAATACTTCATCCGCCTGTTCAGCCGACAAGGGTAATGCTTGCTCAAAAAAGTGATTGTTAATGGTCGCATTGGCTGGTGGCGGGCACCATTGGGCATTATAACTGTGTTGCAGCTTAGTCACGGTATGCGCAGATTGTGGTGTTTCTCGAAATAGTTTAGCGTCAAAAGGCTGCAAAGGTTGTGCTTGAATAAGCTGTGCCAGTACGGTTTTATCGGCATCATCAAGGTTGATTTCGGCTTGTTGTTCAAGCTGTTGCTGTAAGGATTGCGGTAGGTAGCTGAGTTGGCAATACTCGACCAATTCAGACACTAGCATTGAGGCAATGCGCTCAGCATTATCGCGCTCACTGTGGCCAATATAACTGATGTAAAGTTGTTCCCTGGCCGACAGTAATGCTTCTAAAAATAAGTAGCGGTCGTCTAATCGACGCGAGCGATCGCCTTTTTTAGGGCCAAAATGCGCCATTAAATCAAACCCGACAGGATGTTGAACTCGCGGGTAAACGCCGTCATTCATTCCCAGCAAGCACACCACTTTAAAGGGGATTGAGCGCATTGGCATTAAGGTACAAAAATTCACACTACCAGCAAGGTAACGCTGGCCGACCCGAGATTCAGTTAAGCGCTGATTAAACCACTGCTTTAGGACTTCAATATCGACTTGGCCTTGATGACCGGCGCTTTCAAGCTCAGTGTCTAGGGTAACTAATGCATCTCGAATGGCTTGAATTTGTTCACGCTCATCATCTGTGGTGTCGTAGTAATCGGCGAGTAGCTGTTGTAATTGTTTAAGGCGCTCTGCGGTGCTGTAGTCATTGGCAAATAAGTTGAAATAAGTATCGATGGTTTCTAAAAAGTTGAGCAACTTACCTAATGCTTGCGATGACTGACCTTCAATGCCTTGCACCATTAAAGTATCGCGATAAATATCGGCATCGTCGTTAAAAGCGTAGCCCAGTATTAAACGCTTAATGCCAAATGCCCATGAGTTTTGCGTAAAAGGCTGCACACCTAGTTGGCTACGAGTTTGCTCACTGCGTCCCCAACGGACATTCGCATCGTCTAGCCAGCGGCGGATTAATGACAATTCGTCATCATCGAGTTGGAAGCGACGCAAAATAGCAGGCACTTCTAAAATACCGATAATATCAGTGAGGCCAAAGCGACTTTGATTGATATTTAGCAGGCTTAAAAAACTATTAATCAGCGGCGACTCTTGCGCTGCGCCCCTGTCGGCAATGGCGTAGGGAATGTAGTAATCGCCTTTTTGCGGATTTTTGTCGGCAAAATACTGACTGTTGGCGGTGCCAAATACCGCATCAATATACGGAGCATACGCTGCGACATCGGGCATCATGATCACGATGTCTTTAGGGCTTAAGTCGCTGTTGCTTGATAACAATTCTAAAAGGTGATCATGTAAGGTTTCAACTTCGCGCAGGGCACTGTGGCAACTGCGTAAGGTAATTGAGTCATCACTTGGCAATAAGGTGCGGCGGGCATGAATGTCTTGATACAAACTGGCGTTTGGCCCTAATGGCTGGCCGAGTGTTTCCATTTGTAAGATATCGTATTGCACCCCGTGCAGCAGATTATTCGGCTCAGGCTCAACATAACAGTCGTAACCAAAGTCGGTGTGTTCTGGCGGCAGAGACAGTAATAAATCCAGCAGTTCGCGGCCCATTTGACCATTATTGGCCAGTATAGGGTTACCCACTTCGAGCTTGTCTTCCCAGTCTTGGTCGAGTTGTTTTTTATTGGCATATTGCAGTGCCATGCGGGCGCGGGTTTTCGGCTCAATAATATCGCCCCAATAATGCTGGCAAGGGCTGAGAGATAACATAATGACATCAATTCGACTGGCTAAATGGTACAGCACATCGAGGGTTTGTGGCGGCATGGATGAAATACCAAACACGTATAACCGCGCGGGCAACATCGATAAATCGGTATCTGGATTAGCCAGGGTTGCAATTAAATCGGCATGTAAATTGGCGCGATGATAATGGCTGGCGTGCAAATGATGTTGGTTATAATCGATTAATGCTCGCCACAGGATCGGTTGCCATAGCTGGTTTTCATCTAACGCCAAGCGGTTGTCTAGGCTCGATAATGGCTGGTTTTGCTCCCACGCTAAAATCCACTCAGGGCGATAGACTAAGTATTGGTCAAAAATATCGGCAATGCGGCCACACAGTTGAAATAGTTTAATTGCGTCATGTGACTGATTGAGCTGCAATATGGCGTGGGTGTTTGCTGTATTAGTATTAGTATTAGTATTAGTATCGGTATCAGTTTCAGTATTTGCGTTTACATCTGTATCAAGAACATCGGTATCAGCGATATCAGTTGTGGTATCAACTTGAGGCGATAAGTACTGTTTGAGTGGGCTAAAGTCAGGGTTATCTAACAGACTTGGTAATAAGTCCATTAATTTCCACGTCATCGCCGCTTTGGTAAAGGCGTTATCTTTGGGTACATCGGGCAGTAAATCATGGCATAACTGCCAGGTAAAACTCGAGGGTAACGGGAACGATAATGCGGCGGCGATACCATTGTGTTTAGCGATTTCTAAACGCAGCCAAGTCGACATCCCCGGGCTTTGAACTAACACATGCTCACTGGCTAATAAACTAACGTTATCTAAACGAATAGCCAACAGTTTGGCCAGTTGTTCAGATAACACTTCCATCTGATTAGATTGAATTAAAGTAAGCATGGGCGACCCGCTAATTTGAGATTAATTCATTCTATGGACTCTGCCTTAAATCATCAATCAAAACCGTTAATAATCAGGATGATTGCTGATGTTGTGCGCAAGATCAATTGCGTAACAGCCGTAAGCGTAATCGGCGATATAACTGCCTAAAGCGTTGCTGCTGTTGCTGGATTTGTAATTCCGACAGTGGTTGATATTTAAGTGCTACATAGGCACTGCTTAGGGCAGTAAAGTCCGCTGCCACTTGAGGGGTAAGGGCGCTTAAATGTGCGTTAACCGCTGCGGCGTAATCAGACGCTGCTTGACCTTGTTGACGGGCGATGCCTTTTTTAGCTAAGCGTTGGCAAATGAGTTGATAGCGTTTATTAAGCGGATCTTGGTGGCGATCAACATTGAACAAACCGGCGTAATAGGCAATAACCAGTGCGATAATGATGAAGCTAAAAATCATCAGTAAGGCGATTTTGGTGCTGCTAACATCACCCAATAATTTTGCTAACACTTGCTGTTTACGTTGCTCGTCAAAACCTAATACCCACACACTCCAGTAGTAATCGATACTGGCAAATTGTTGGCGCAATTCATTTAACCATGGGTATTGTTTCATGTGCAGCGTGCTAAAAGGGCTGTCTTGTAAGTAGCTGCTTTGGCTGTCAAAGGTGGCGTCAAATCCATCTAATACCCGCTGCGGTGCAATCATTGCGGTAGGGTCAAAACGCTGCCAACCTTGGCCTTCAAACCACACTTCGGTCCATGCATGGGCCATGTATTGATAAACACTGTAATAACCCGCTTTGGCATTATAATCGCCGCCCTGATAACCGGTCACCATACGAGTCGGAATGCCGCTAGCGCGTGCCATAAACACTAGCGCAGAGGCGTAATGAGCACAAAATCCTGCACGGTTTTCAAACAGGAAATCATCAATTTGTTGCTCGCCAACACTAGGCGGGCTCAAGGTGTAGTAATAGGCTTGTTCAGCAAAGTAATTCATCATCGCATTAATACGCGCTTGTGGATCTGGATAATCTTTGGCGAACTGCAAACCGAGTTTTCGGGTTTTTGGATTGCTATTGGCTGGCAACGCAAGGTTTAGCTGTTGGGTATTTGAGTCGAGTTTGAGACCCATGATCGTCTCAGGATATGAGGTCACTCTATAGCTCATTCGCTGATCGACAGGCCTTAACGAATACAAACGATAATCTGCTAATTCAACCACTTGATCATTGCTGCTAAACGCTTCATCTAAGCCATATAGCCATTTTTGATGACTGGGTTCGCTAATGACCACATAGTCGATTTTTTTACTGCTAGGATTAGCATTAGCACTAGCAACGTTGTTAGGGGCTTGGCGCATGGGCTTGTTAAAGTATGCCTGTCGCTGAATTTGTTGAATACTGGGGTCTTGACGCCAGGTTTTGCCGTCATAATTTTCCATCACCAGAGTACGCCAATACAAATCCTGATTGGCAGGTCCTAGGGTGCTGCCATCTGGATTATCAAAACCCACTCTAAAGGCTAATTCTGCTGAGCGAGTGAGCTTACTAATGTCACCAAATGACATTTCATCAGACAAACCTGTCTTGGCCGTTTTCATATTAGGCACTAACCATAATGGCCCAAGGCGTGGGAACACCACAAACAGTAATATGGCTAACGGAAGACTTTGTAATATTATTTTAAGGCTAAAACTGAGGTTAGCGACTTTGTTCGATTTGTCTTGGTAAACACTGATTAATACGCCGGTATTGAGCACCGCTACCGCCAATAAGTGCAGGGTATTAAGCATGCTTTGTTGATCAAGCAAGGTCAGGCCGATAAGGAAATAGCCGACTAACACAATGGCTTTAACATCTCTCAGTTCGCGCATTTCAATATATTTTAACGCGTAACCTAAAATTAATAAGTTCACCAACGCATTGAGCAAACCGATTTCACTCGACACTAAGGCGAGGGTGGTAGCGGCGCCAATGGCCAAAGTGGTTACCAATAGTTTAGGTGGAGCGGCTACTTTGCCGAGAAAAATCCCCACGCGCCAAACAAAACAAATGGCACAAATACCAATGCTCCACAGGGTCGCTTGTTGATGTAAAGGGCTGAGGATGGCTACATTGGTGATTAACAACCAAAACAAGGTATTGCGGCTAATGATGGTATCAAAGTTATCGGTCATGATGGTTCACCCACGGATGAGGTTGCCACATTACCTGGATTAAAATCGGGATTCATATGTGTGGGTGCATGATAAGTTGCAATGGCGGTATGACAAGCCACTCGATGGGCTTCGCCTGTTTGCTGATTGATAATATGCTCATCCAGAATTAAGCCAAATATTTGCTGCGATTGACTTAACTTATCGACTTGCCATGCGAGTTTGCTGAGCTTGTGTTCAATGTCATTGCCCGATGTGCTGGCCAAGGTTAACCAAACGGGTAATCCTTCTGGCTCAGCAAATTCTTTGGATAACATGCCTTTGCCCTGAGCCCATTTTTTCCACGCCACTTGTTTAAGTGATTCACCGGGAATATAGCTGCGTAAGCCTTTGTAGTCGTCAACACCTGGGCGCAATTTACCGTGTTCATTGTGGTTATCATTATCGCTAATATGGCTTGCCAATTCGATATCACACATTTCTGGTTTAGCGAAAATAACATGATGAATATCTAAGTCGACATAGGACCATGCGCGGCATAATCCTAACGGAAAGTAGGATGAGACTTTGATTCGCCCAGGGTTTAATTTGCCACGTTTAGGCTGTTCAAACGGCACAATTGCAATAGTTTGCTCGTGCATTTGTTTAACCCGAACATGGCGCTGGTAACTAAATTGCAAACAAATTTGTTGGTGGGTGGTGTCGGGATTATTTTGGCGAGTATGGCCGGTTAACATGATAGGAAATGGCATGCTGTCTTCGGCATAACCTTGCGGTGGCGTGACGGCATTAAATGTTAACCCTGCAAGATTTTTATAACTGTAAATTATGCAAGTATGGAACACACTGGCGAGCAATAAGCTTAAGCCAATCACCAAGTTATTTTGATAATTGGTGCCAAACAAATACAGTAAAACGATCAACCCAATCCACACTAATCCAAAACCACTGGGGAGAATAAAAATACCTTTGTGGCTGAGGGTAATCTGCTTTTGCGGTGGCAGGCGCTTACTTATCCACCTTGACCAGCGTTGGATTAACGATGCTGGAATTAACCGACGTAACCGAGACGGCTTAATAGCGCCATTGGCATAGGTTGTTGAAGAGTGCTTGTTTGCTGTCGTCGATTTAGCCATGTGCCTGCGCCGTTAACGTATTGGGTTGACGCTGGCGAGAATAGTGTCAGACAACGCTTGGCCTTGAAATTGACTACTGCTGCGAATGCGGTGTTCGGCAACCGAGGCAAATACCGCTTGAATATCTTCGGGTACCACGTACTGGCGTTGATTGATAAAAGCCCATGCTTTGGCTGCTTGTAGCAAAGCAATACTGGCTCGTGGCGATAAACCGTTAGCGACATTGTGTTGCCGAGAAAAATCAACCAAGGCAATTAAATAATTCAGTACCGCATC
This sequence comes from Shewanella sp. Arc9-LZ, assembly GCF_010092445.1. Taxonomy (NCBI): domain Bacteria; kingdom Pseudomonadati; phylum Pseudomonadota; class Gammaproteobacteria; order Alteromonadales; family Shewanellaceae; genus Shewanella; species Shewanella sp. Arc9-LZ. Next base: position 1,736,982 of record NZ_CP048031.1, read on the forward strand.
AGATGCCGACACTTGCGCCACTTGTTGTTGCAGTAGCATTAGCTCTTGCGGCGTTAAGCATTGTGATAATGATGCTGGTTTATTGGCTTGAGTGCGTGATTTTAACATGGCTAACTCGGCTTCTGCACTGGGATAACCGATAGAAATACGCATCATAAATCGATCGAGTTGCGATTCTGGTAAGGGGAAGGTGCCGGCTTGATCAACTGGGTTTTGGGTGGCGATAACAAAAAAAGGTGAACTCAGCGGATGGGTGATGCCATCAATGGTTATTTGTTGTTCAGCCATAGCTTCAAGCAAAGCACTTTGGGTCTTGGGGCTGGCACGGTTAATTTCATCGGCCAACAACATTTGATTAAATATTGGGCCTTTATGAAAGATAAATTGTTGTTGTTCTTTGCTGTAAATGGACACCCCAAGAATGTCCGCTGGTAGCATGTCGCTGGTAAATTGGATCCGCTGGTAACTCATGCCTAAACTGCTGGCAATACCTTGAGACAAACTGGTTTTGCCCATGCCGGGTAGATCTTCAATCAGTAAATGACCTTTGGCGAGGATACAAGCGACGGCAAGTTTTATCTGCTCAGGTTTACCGAGCAATACTTGGCTTAGTTGGTTAAGTAATGTTTGAATAGTTGATTGCGACACGAAAACTCCAACTGTTAGTAATAAACCGTTGTGGGTTTATTGTAAATGACGGTTTGTAGTGATGGTTTGTCGTTTTATTCTAAAGCCATTTCTCGCTATGGTTACTCGCTATGGTTACTCGCTATGGTTACTCGCTATGATTTCTCGCTATGTTTTAGCGCTTCGGTTTCTAACTTTGATATATTGCCACGATTGCTCATTGCCTGATCCATATGGCCTATTGCATTTACCCACAAGTGGACTTCAATAATCAGCCAGTCTGTACCATATTTAAAGCATACGTTATCTTGCTGACGGGTGTGAAACAAAATACACCGCCACAGCGTGGCGGCTATTGCGAATAAAAACGAATAACAACTGCTAACAAAAACTAACTGCTAGCAACTAAAAAGGTAACTAACAATTAATCGTGCTTAATAAAGGTAGCTGAGTTCTTTTGAACTAAACATTCCTTCACTTAACGATTTTTGCTGTTGGAATATCATTCGATAACTCAACACCGCTTGAACATATTCGCGAGTTTCAGTGTAAGGAATCGTTTCAATAAAACTCATCACATCTAAGCTGCCATTAGACTGTCTTAACCAACGTCTCACGCTACCAGGACCAGCATTATACGCTGCTGTTGCCAACACGCGGTTTTGGTCAAACTGTTTAAGTAATTCACTGTAATAGGCGCTGCCTAACATAATGTTTACTTTAGGGTCGTACAGGTCTTTTACGTTATTAAAAGGTATTTTGTTCTTTTTGGCCGTTTGTTTGGCGGTAGCAGGCATTAATTGCATTAAACCTCTAGCCCCCACACCAGAGGTGGCATACAGATAGAACGCACTTTCTCGACGAGAAATAGCGCGGATTTCGTCAATGTCTACCGAGAACTTTTTACTGGCTTTGAGGAACTCATCGTTAGCCGCCTCAGGAAAACGCAGTACAAGTGAATTCCATAATTTGCCCTGAATACTGGATTCAACACTAAACGCATGCCAGCCATTGCTTAAGGCAAATAGACCATATTGGGCGGTCATTTCACTGTTGTGGCGGCGCATTAAATACAGCCATTCGTTGCGAGCATCAATTTGCTTATCTAAAGCCATTAATTCCACTACGCGCGCTAAACCAGGGTCTTGGTTTAATGTTGCTTGCAACGCTGGATTAGGGGCTAAATTGTCGTCGTTCATCGCCAGAGGTTTGCCTAACGCTTCAGCCGCATTAAAACCGTAAAAATTACGCTCACCACTTAAGGTTGACTGTAATTGGGTTGCGCGGTTTTTGTCATGGCGCGAGGTCATTTTAGCTTGCCAATATTGCCAGCGAGAATCGACCTTACCTTGATCGCTCAATAACGCTAAATACTTTTCTACTGTGCTGAAATCTTGCTCTCGAATAGCCCAACGTAAGCGCATTTCGTATAAATCGTCCGATTTCAGTAATGGCAGCATGGTATCAATATGCGCCACCAGTTTGGCGTCTTGCTTAATCAGCGCTCGGCGGACTAAATAGCGATTGAGCTGGCGCGCTTCAAGGTCGCTGAAGCGGTTGGCTTTTTGATATTTAACATACAATTTAATCGCTTGATGTAAATCCTTTTGCGCTAGCTTACGTAAGCCGGCATCAACAATATCGCCCACTATGGGTTTAGAGCTGGAAAACTTGTTCATGTGACGTAAAATATTAGGGTCGCGATAAACCGACAATAGTAGTTTGGCTTCATTATCGTGTTGGGTGACTTTTTGCGATAAATAACTCAGCAAACTGGATTGACTAGCATTAAAGCTGAGCAACATCCGCGCCCAAATGAGCTCCTGGGTGCGATAGCCCGCTTTAGTCCATTGGTTTATCACCGCATCGCATTCATTGGGACGTGAATAGCCATGAACCCATAAACGTTCTATGCCTTTGTAAGCCATGGTTTCGTTACCAGCATCAAGTTGAGCCTGGTAGTAATAACACTGTAAGCGCACATCGTTAGGAGTGTCTGGCGCTATCACTAGAAAGTCTTGCCAACGCTGTTTTTTACCGGCATTGAGCAGGTAGCGATAACGCGCATTGTTATAAAGTGGCGTGGTATCAAATTGGTTGATGGCATTGAGCGCTTTGTCGCCAGGAGATTGCACTATGCTGTCGATTTTTGCGTGGTAATCAAGGTAAACCGTTAATGGATAGTCGCCGAGTTGGTTGCGAAGGGCTTGATACTTGTCGAGCTGTTTTTTATCCAGAGCTTGGCGAGCATCAAGATAGCGTTGCTGTTGTGAAGTCAGCGCATTAGCTTGGCTAATAAAGGCCAATGATGTACTAAGTAATAATGCGCCTGTAATTAAAGTGTTCGCCCAAGTTTTACGCATTTAAATGACAATCTCCGCCTCTGTATTTCGTTTGCTATCAGTATGTGTTTGATAAATGATTGCTAATAAGTGTTGCTGTAAATAAATATGTTACGGCTTGAGTGACTATTAACCTTGTTGCTTAAATAAAGATTAATCATCACTCATTTTATCGATTAACTATTACTGGCGTGCTTTTCGACTGACTCATCAAGTGCACGGTTGAGCAATTGTTTATCTAACTGCTTACTGGTGTCTACGCCTAATTGCTGCATGTAATGCGCTTGTCTAATGACGTTACCTTTGCCCGAAGACAATTTTGCCATGGCACTTTGATAGCTTTTATCTGCCGTATCTAAGGCGCGCCCGAGTTTTTCCATATCTTCCAAATAGCCGCATAATTTGTCGTAAATACGACTTGCTTGTTTGGCGATATTTTGGGCATTTTGATTTTGGTACTCATAACGCCATATATTATTGATAGTACGCAAAGCCACTAATAAGTTAGTCGGACTGACCAGCATAATATTTTGCTCTAAAGCGAAATTGACTAAGCTTGGGTCGTATTCAATGGCCAGTAAAAATGCCGGCTCAATGGGAATAAACATTAGCACATAGTCCAAGCTCTTAAGGCCATGCAACTTATGATAATCTTTTTGACTAAGGCCTTTAATATGCTGCCTAATTGATAATGCATGTTCTTTTATGGCTTGGTCGCGAATAACTTTGTCTTCGCTATTAAAGTAACGTTCATAGCTAACTAACGACATTTTGGCATCGATTACTACGTCTTTTTGCTCGGGTAAATGCACAATCACATCGGGCTTAAAACGCTTGCCGTTATCGTCTTTTAAATCTTGTTGGGTTTGGTACTCATGGCCTTCGCGTAAACCACTTTCTTGTAGTACGCGCTCTAAAATGACTTCACCCCAATTACCTTGCTGCTTGTTGTCACCTTTAAGCGCTTTTGTCAGGTTAATGGCGTCTTGGCTCATTTTTAAGTTGAGATCGCGCAAATTATCTAATTGATGTTTCAATGCGCTACGTTCAGATTGCTCATGAGTATACGACTCTTGAATTTGACGTCTGAAACCTTCTAATTGTTGTTTCAGTGGCCCGAGAACACCGTCAATTTGCGAGACATTTTGTTGTTTAAAGCTTTCACTGCGTTCTTCAAAAATCCGATTAGCCAGGTTTTCAAATTGCAGTTTAAGGCGTTCTTCAGCAGACTCGAGTAGCACGATTTTATCTTGTAATGACTTTTGCTCTGTTTCTGCTTTGACCAAAATCGTTTGTTGCACCGCGTTTGACTTGGCTAAGTTGAGCTGCGATTCCATTAAACGATGTTGGGTGTCGACCATTTGTTGCTCGACGAGGTTAACCCTGTCTGCTTTGGTTTCTGCGCTGGAAAGTTGGCCAATCAAATCTTCTATCTTGCTTTGCAGATGATTACTGTGATCGATTTTATCATCGAGATTATCTTGTAATCTCGACATTTCTATTTGAACTTCGTTGAGCTGTTGAAGTGTTTGTTGTTCATGTTGAAGTTTAAGTTGCTCCCATCGTTTACGAGTTAATCGTTGATTGATTAGGGCGCCAATTAAAAAGGCAACAAACGCGACAGCAATCACAGCTGCAATTTGAGGAGGAGTTAACGACACTGCAAAAGGCATAACAAAAACCGATAGAAAATAATGGTTAAGGGTCGCACGGCTAATAAGCAGCTGCAAGGGGTAAACTAAGGATTTAATGAAATATTGTTGTTAATGATTAAATTTAAATCTACTCGCAATATTGGTGCGTACAGACAACTATGATGACATGCTCAGTGTGCTATTTTGCGAATAGATAAAGGTTAGCGGTTTTTTAGTTGTTTTTAACCATCAGCTGAAATAAAAATAGCTTTTTACCTGTCTATTGAGAGACGTAAGGCAGATTATAGTGACACTTGGCTGTCGACAAATATTTTAACGAGGTGATTTATGACCGGTAAAAAACGTTTTACTCAAGGCATACAAAAACGTGCTTCTTGGCATATTCCTGATAACCAAGTTACGCCTGAGTCGGTATTTAATGATCGTCGTAACATTATTAAAGCCTTAGGGTTAGGTGCCTTAGGAGCGAGTTTACCTGGTCAGGTTCAAGCCGGTATTTTTGATTTGTTTGGCGAGCAAAAAGCACAAAATCCTTTTGTCACTCAAGGCTTGCAATACGCTACACCTGCCAAATTTGTGTTACCTAATCCGAAAACCCCAGAAGACAAGGTGACTCGTCACAATAATTTCTATGAGTTTGGTACCAACAAATCGGACCCAGTTGATAATGCCCAAGGGTTTAAGGTTGATCCATGGACGCTAACCATCGATGGTTTAGTCGATAAACCGATTACCCTAGATTTACATGAGCTGACAACCCGTTTTGCCCTTGAAGAACGCACTTATCGCTTACGCTGTGTTGAAGCTTGGTCGATGGTGGTTCCGTGGGTCGGTTTTTCGTTAGCCAGCTTACTTAAACAAGCCGGCGTGCAAAGTAATGCGACTCACATTGCTTTTGAAACCCTGTTTGACCCGGACCAAATGCCTGGTCAAAAGAGTCGCTTAATGGGTGGTGGGATCCATTACCCGTATGTTGAGGGCTTAACGGTTGCCGAGGCAATGAATGATTTATCGTTTTTAGCCGTTGGCTTATACGGTAAAACCTTGCCGCCACAAAATGGTGCCCCAATCCGCTTAGTCGTGCCTTGGAAATATGGCTTTAAAAGTATTAAGTCTATTGTGCGTATTCGGGTGATGGATAAACAGCCTCCGACAAGCTGGAACCAATTGGCCTCGAGTGAGTATGGTTTTTACGCCAATGTAAACCCAGAAGTTGACCATCCTCGTTGGTCGCAAGCATCTGAACGTAGTATTGGTGAAGGCGGCTTATTTTCTGCTAAACGTATTCCTACGCAAATGTTCAATGGTTATGGCGATTCAGTGGCCGATTTATACAAAAATATCGATTTGAGGAAGTTTTACTAATGCGGATAAGCCCTCGAGGTCTGTTTTGGTTAAAGGTGTTGTTGCATATTAGCTTTTTATTGCCAGCCTTTTATCTCGTGGCGCTAGTGTTAACAGACAATGCGGGCGGCGATCCGGTGCAGTATATTATTCACTATACCGGCATGGGCGCGATCAATAGCCTGTTAGCGACATTGCTTATCTCGCCCATCGCCAAGCGTTTTAAAATAGCAGCACTGATACAAACTCGTCGATTAGTGGGCTTGTATGTGTGCGCCTATGCGTTGTTGCACATCAGTGCATTTATTAGCTTAGATTTGTTGTTTGCGTGGGGATTATTGTTTGAAGAGGTCATAAAGCGGCCTTATATTTTAGTTGGCGCGGCGACCTTGATTATCATTTTATTACTGGCGATAACCTCTCCGAACCGGATTAAACGCAGTATGGGTAAGCGCTGGCAATCATTGCACAATTGGATTTATCTGGCTGCAATATTGGCACCTATCCACTTTTATTGGTCGGTAAAGTCTGAAATTATTGAACCTAGCATTTATATTGCGCTATTTGCGGTGCTATTGTTTTACCGCAAAGGCAGTATTTATAAATGGTTGAAGCCGAAAAAATAACCCAAGCTATGGCTAACGCCTCAATCTTTGATTGAGGCCGTTGGTTGAAAATGCCGCAAACACGGTAAATATCATCACTGATATCATGATAATGGCCAATCTTAACCAAGGCTGTTCGAGTGCAATGCGCATATCGATGAAATTGAACGTGGTTACCGCCCACACAAATACCACGCTGATCAGTAACCCCAGTTTGAGTAATGTACGCACAAATGAATGTCTAATGAACATCAGCAATGGTAAACAAATGGCGATAATAGCCATTATATGCTGATCGAATCGTAAGAAATGTGCGCCCAATAATAGGTAAGCCAAGCTAATAATGGTTACTCGCCACCACATACCAATTCTCCTCAATAACGTGCGATAACAAATGTCATCAGTAACGTAGTCAATAACATCATTGCCAGTATTACTAGCGTATAAATTGACCTTGACTGACGCAGCATAACGTTAAATGGGGGCCGAATCTTGATTGTGGTTCACATATTACTTAATTACATCTGCTTAGAATATTAACGACTATCAAACCGATCTTTGTTCCGCTAACGGCGTTGCGCCTTGTTAGCAAAACAAATGACCTTTATTTTGCAGCTTCTAAAGCGGCAATTTTAGCCCAAACCTGTTCTGATTCAGCCGTGAGTAATGAATAGGTTTTAATATCGCCTTTACGCTGGGCTTGCATGGCTTGTTCGAGTATTAAATCATAGCTTTTACGTAATTTTTTGACTGGGTCTGGCTTTAAAAATGAAAACATTGTGTAACCCTTAGTGATGATTATTTGCATATGGTACGAGTGCTGTGGGATTTCAGCCCAATATCATTCACGCTCTTTTCCACTATGTTCCTCGTTATGCACATCGTATTACTGAGGATACAGCGAGTTATTGCTCAAAGGATACTGTGGTTGGCCTTATGGATATTGATTCATTTTCACTATAAAAACAAATCATTACCGTGCTGGCAATGAACGGCATCGAAAGATTAGTGCTGCTAAATTATCGTTAGAATTACTAACTCTGAGGTTAAAATAGAAATCGTTTCAGTGATAAATTATTATTAATTATCAATGCGATAGGTTCTCTATCACTCACACTTACAAAAACCTATTGCCGATAGGTTTTTAGTTTGACATACTATTGCGTACCTTGTTAAGAGAACTTTGTAATGCAATTAGGCGATCTAGAAAAGTTAGTACTTCAATTCCTTTGGTCTGAAAAAGAAGCCGATGCGAAGCGTGTTCATATTGCAGTTGGGATGAGTCGTGGTAACTCGTTAAACACGATTCAAACTACATTAGATCGATTATTTAAGAAGAGTCTGTTAAGCCGAACTAAGCAGGGGCATGCACATTTGTATACCGCTATAGTCGATCGTGAATCGCTCATCGCCACGTTAATTACAGATGTTACAGCCGATTTTATCGAAGATGGCGAGCATAGTCTTATTGCTGCTTTTGCTTCCTCGTCAGCCAATCTCGATGATGCTCAATTTGAAGCGTTGGAAAAACTTATCGAACAGCAACGCCAGTTACGTAGCAGGAAAATATAAGATGCTAGAGGGTAACGAGGCTATTTTGTTGAATTTAATGAGTGTTGCAATAACGGCTTTCGTTATCGTGACGATATTAATATCTGCCATTATCCCGTTGATTAAAAATAACCTCAATTCATTTGGTTTTATTGCTCGAAAGCGAACGTTATGGCTATTAGCAACCGCGCCTTGGTGGATAGCTTTATGTTGCGTTGTCATATTTTTTCCACGTCAAGATACTAATAATGTAATCGCTTTGATGGAAAAAATTGCTCATTGGCACCATATTGATGTGTTCAAGTTTACAAGCTGGCATGGCTTAACGTTGGTTGTTGCAGCCCTCATATTGGCTGTGATGGTTAACCTTGCGTTTGTTCAAATTCGTCGACACTCAATCGCGATGCACAACCTTTTTAAATTTTCAGATGTGCAACCTATAAGTTGTGATAATAATCAGACTATTTTTTCTATTGCATCAAGCATTCCAGCAGCTTTTACAATTGGCTTGCTCAAGCCTAGGGTTTATCTTACCACTGGATTACTTCAACAACTTGAACCATTGGCTCTGGATATCATTATCCAACATGAATTAGCACATGTACGTGCAAGAGATCCTCTATTTAAAAGTATTTACTCTTTTTTCTGTCTGCTTTATCCAAAGCCAATTCGGCGCATTTTACAACAGCATTTTACTTTGCTCACAGAACAACAAGCAGACTCCGCCGTAACGGGTTATCACGATAACCTTGATGTGGCACAAACATTAATTTCAGTCGCCAAGAAACAACGTCAGTTTCCTCATCGTTGTGAGGGGAGTGTGGTTAGTCATTTTAGTCATGATCAAATTACTTTGCGGGTACAAAAGCTTCTATCACCACAGAGCCAAATATCCGAACTTACTCTGGTATTTACGGGACTGTGTTTTCTAACTGCAATGCTGTTTACGGTATTAATGGTAGATGGTTTTCACCATCTAATTGAAACTTATTTCATCCATTAAATCAGACTATGAATCAATCAATTCGTTAGAACCGTAAAAGTAAAAAAACCGATGACCAACAGATTTATTTGTTTTGCTTACCACACTCCACTATATCGAATGTTACATACCCATAAGGAAGTTATTTTGACTGAAACAGACACTTTGGAGCCATCCAATGCTAAGTAAATTATCAAGCTATTGCTTGTTCGCAATCCTCATTGGTTGTGCTTTTATCAGTATCGAAGTATTTGCCCATGGGGTTGATGACAACACTCGAGCTTTTTTAGAACAAAATAGTGGCGTGCAGTTTGTACCTTTTCTCTACATTGGTGCTAAGCACATGATTACCGGCTATGACCACTTATTATTTCTGGTTGGTGTTATCTTTTTCTTATATAGAAGCCGGGATGTTTTCTTATATGTCACGATGTTCACTATTGGCCATAGCACTACCTTACTACTTGGTGTTTTAGGTGATATTCAAGTTAATGCCTACCTCGTTGATGCGATTATTGGTTTATCTGTCGTGTACAAAGGATTTGATAACTTAGGCGGCTTTAAGCGTTGCTTTCATTGGCAGCCTAATACCCAATGGGCAGTATTAATTTTCGGATTGTTTCATGGTTTAGGTTTAGCGACTAAGTTGCAGGAGTTCAATTTACCAAAAGAAGGCCTTTTTACCAATTTAGTGGCCTTTAATATTGGGGTAGAAATTGGTCAATTTGCTGCGCTAGTGGTTATTTTGATTGTCATTAATGTATGGCGAAAATGGCCTTCATTTCAGCGTTTTTCTACGCTTACAAACACACTACTAATGAGCGCGGGTGTCATGTTGATTGTGTATCAACTGACTGGCTACGTAATTAATAAATAAAAAAGAGATAAATATGCAACATACAGTCAGCAGCAGCACGTTAATTAAAGCCGCTCTATCGGCGATTGTCGTAGCAGGCATTGTTTTAGTTACGCTAATTTTACCCGCCGAATACAACCTCGATCCGACTGGAATTGGACAAAAAATAGGTGTCACAGTATTAGCGCAAGCGGCAGAACCAGAAGTGCAACAAAGCGCTCTTGCCGAAGGCTCTAATGAGTTTCAAACGATAGAAGTGATGGTGCCTGCAGGGCGTGGAATAGAATATAAATTCGACATGCAAAAATTTGAAAAAATGACCTATGAATGGATAACAGATGGGACAGCTTTATTTGTTGACCTCCATGGTGAGCCAAAGGGAGATACCTCAGGATATTACGAAAGTTATGTCATCGCGACGTCGGCTGATATGAAAGGTAGTTTTACGGCACCTTTTGCTGGTTCCCACGGATGGTATTGGAAAAATAAGTCTAATCAACCGGTAGCAGTACAGTTATTGGTAAAAGGACAATACAAAGTCATCGGTTTAAAATGATCGGTTGAAAATGATCGGTTTAAAATGATCGATTTAAAATAATAAGGAGAAATTTATGAGAACATTACTTTTTACCATGGTGCTTTTGAGCTGTTTAATCAGCAGTTATTCGCTGGCACATTCAAGCCATGGCCATATGAATGATAATGCTGCCATCAGTGTTGTCATCAAGTCTGCAAAACAAATGACATTTAAGGACTTCGGCTATGCGGTTGGTCAGCTTCCGGTATCATGGAAAAATATTACCGTTGCTGATGTAACGGTCTTTAGCGTTACAGGAGGCGTTTATATTGTGAGTGCCACTAATACAGAAGATAAAAAGACGTTATATTTTCAAATTGCTGACGATGGTGAAGTCATGGCAGTATCTGAAAGTAACACTTTTAAATAATTGATAAATAGTTTTGGACACAAACGTTGTGTGTCCAAAACTAACGTTGATTCAAAAACAAAACAAGCACTAGCTAAATTGTTTTTACGCCCAATATACTGATATAAAAACGATTTACTTGTTCTCTTATTCGCACTTCATTTGACGTTGTAACATCATATTCTATAATCTGAAGATTAGAATTCTCGGTTCATTTTTTCAAAACTCTTGGTCAGAACATCTATCGAATTTTGATCTAAATGACGAGTAATATCTTCTGTCAGTTGTATATGCATGCGATTGTGGTGCTTATGGAGCGCAATGCCTTCGCTTGTTAATCCAACTAATATTGAACGTCTATCGTCTTCATGTGGAGAGCGAGTAATGAGTCCAAAATTTACCAGTTTCTCTACCTGAACCGTTAAGGTGCCAGTGGTAATTGCAAGCCTATCTGCTAGCTCTTTCATTCTCATGGAACCGTGAGAGCCTAACACCTCAATGGTGTGCACTTGTGCCAGTGAATAACCGGTATCTTTAACGACAGACTGCTCCCAAGAAGACAGTTTGTCGTAAAACTCTATGATTAAATTATTCAAAGAATGCATAAAGGGCCTCAGCAGTAATTCACTTCGATAGTTAAGTGGCTTAGCTTATCAAACTTATTCAATAAGTGTTTAAATGATTCAACGTTGGTATCTGTGGATGTGCAGATTGCGATAGAGGCAGAATAGTGGTCGGCACTAATTCTCCAAATATGAATATCGGTGACCTTGGTTTGTTCATCATTAATGGTGTTAACAATGTCTAATTGGTAATCTTCGTCGATATTTTCATCTAATAGAATAGGACTCGTTTGCTTCATTAAACCTAAAGCCCATTTAGTAATCACCACCGCACCAACGACTCCCATGATGGGATCTAACCAATACCATCCAAGGAATTTTCCTACCAAAAGTGCACAAATTGCTAACACCGATGTTAATGCGTCAGCGAGTACGTGGAAGTAAGCTGCCTTCAGATTGTGGTCGTTACCACTATGATGTTCGTGGCTATGATGCTCGTGGCTATGATGCTCGTGGCTATGATGCTCGTGGCTATGATGTTTGTGGTCATCATGCTCGTGGCCATCATGTTCATGGCTATGAAGTTTGTGGTCATCATGCTCGTGGCTATGATGCTCGATACTATGAAGTTTGTGGTCATCATGCTCATGGCTATGAAGTTTGTGGTCATCATGCTCATGGCTATGATGTTTGTGGTCATCATGCTCGTGGCTATGATGTTTGTGGTCATCATGCTCGATACTATGACGCTCGTGGTCATCATGTTCATGGCTATGATGTTTGTGGTCATCATGCTTATGACTATGATGTTTATGGTCACCGTGGTCATGGCCGTGATGTTCATGACCCAATATAAACATACTGGCGATGTTGACGACTAGGCCTACGATAGCCACAAGAATTGATTGGTTAAATTGGATCTCAATAGGTGACCATAAACGGTGTAGAGATTCAACCAGCATAATAATAGCGACAATGGCTAATGCGATTGCACTTGTATATCCACCGAGAACGCCGACTTTTCCTACGCCAAAAGAGAATCGGTCACTATTAGCATGCTTTTTTGCATAGCTATAGGTGAATAGCGTAATACAAAAAGCGGCTGCGTGAGTCCCCATATGCCAACCATCAGCGAGCAGAGCCATAGAGCCATATATCGTCCCCGCTATCACTTCGATGGCCATAGTGATGACTGTGATAACAAGCACATACCAAGTACGTTTGACATTTTGCTCGTTAACGGAGGTGAAATTGTGTTGGTGGATATATTTTTCGGCAATTTTATTCATAAGAAAATAGTTTGATTATCAAGTAATTCTCGATGTTATATTGTTTGATAGTCAAAGTAAATAAGTTGGTTATCAATTTTAAGCATTCAAAAAGCTGATTTGAGAGTCTTGTTTCGGATTATCTTTTTGATTAAGAATAGCATTGCAGTTTTTTCAGGGGAGGGAGTAAGATTGCAAGAGATAAAGCTAGAAATGTTTTACTGTGAAACGTTAGCATTACGAGGATTTGTTGAAAAGTTATGGTTATAAACACAAGAATACTTTCTTTGGCATTTACATTGTCTATGATTTGCTCTTGCTCTACGACTCCACCAATTGTTGTTCATAACGAATACGGTGAGATGTCAGCTGACAACGAACTGTTTCGAAAAGAAGCGAGTGATTGTGCGTTAGAAGCTAGGCAAGGTGTTAGTAGTGCAACATTAAATGAAAACTCAGAAGAGCTTGAAGTCGCTTTTGCTAGTATTCAACTTTTATCTTTTTTTAGCGCAAACGCTTCATGTATAAAATCAAAAGGTTGGCGTATTAAAGAGTAATATTAATACGAGACTATGGCGTCAATAGTTAATTTAAGATTTTGGCGCTTCCCATAAAACACCATCTCTTAGCATCGAATTTAAACTAATAACCATCTTTCTGATGTAGGCAATAATAGCCACTTTGTTTGGTTTTTCTGCAGCAACTAATCGCTGATAAGTCCCTTTGGAAACGAGGTTAGATTGTATCGCTGACATCATGGCCATGTATAAAACGGTTCTAACGTGGTGTCGTCCTCCTTGAATTTTTCGATGGCCTTTGAAACCTATACTCAGGCATTAAAAGTAATAGAATGTGGCGATGTTGATTTTGTTGAATTAGCGCGTGCGTTAGTTATAGCCCCTGAACTTGCGAAAGACTGGTTAATTGGCACTGCAACTGCCCCTAGTTTTCCTCGATTCAAGGCGCCACCTCAAGGTGGAATAACGGCTTGGTTTACCATGCTGTTAACCGCGATTGCTAATTCTAGCGAGGAAAGTTTTGAGCTTGAATTATTACCTGCACTGCATCTTTATGAAGAGCTTGGGTAATCCCCCCTAAAAATAGTAGATTTCAAAAGTAGAATTTTCTCGTAATATATACGCAGGGAGATTCTGCATGAAAACATCAAAATTTAGCGACAGCCAAATCCTAGCAATCCTTAAACAAGCCGAAGCTGGCACCCCAGTTCCGGGGCTTTGCCGTGAGCATGGCATGAGCTCTGCGACCTTCTACAAATGGCGCGCCAAATTCGGTGGCATGGACGCTTCTATGATGGCGCGATTGAAGGAGTTAGAGGCTGAGAATTCACGACTCAAAAAAATGTATGCCGAAGAGCGACTCAAAGCTGAAATACTCAAAGAGGCCATCGAAAAAAAGTGGTAAAGCCGTCGCGGCGGCGGGAGCTGGCGCAAAAGGCGGTGCAAGATAAAGCCATTTCGATCGCATTTGCGTGTGCCTTGTTTGGACTCAGTGAGGGCTGTTATCGCTATCAGGCAAAACTCAGTGATGAAAACGCTGCAATAGCCGACTGGTTACAGCAACTGACATCAACCCATCGGTGTTGGGGTTTTGGGCTATGTTATTACTTTTTACGTAACGTGAAACGCTACCGATGGAACCATAAGCGGGTGTATAGGATTTACCGAGAATTGGAGCTAAATCTACGAATTAAGCCGAAGAAACGCTTGAAGCGTGATAAACCGGACGCATTGGCGGTGCCAGAGGCAATCAATGAATGTTGGTCCATGGACTTTATGCACGACCAACTGGAAGATGGTCGCAGCATTAGGTTATTGAACGTGATTGATGATTACAACCGTGAAGGCTTGGCGATAGAAGTCGACTTCTCCTTACCTGCGGAGCGTGTGGTGAGAACATTGGATTAAATCATCGAATGGCGTGGAAAACCAAAACAGATACGCAGTGATAATGGTCCAGAGTATATAAGTGCGGTACTGGCTGCCTGGGCTGAAAAACACAATGTAGAACTGAAATTTATTCAGCCTGGCAATCCACAGCAGAATGCCTATGTAGAACGCTATAATCGGACTGTGCGATACGAATGGCTGAGCCAATATCTTTGGAATAGTATTGCCGAGGTACAGGAACATGCGACACAATGGCTATGGTTTTATAACAATGAAAGACCCAATACAGCAATTGGTGGTGTCCCACCAAAGCAAAAACTGGCACTAGTGGCCTAAGTCTCTACTTTTGATCTCAGCTAAAAATGGGGAGATTACCCTTGATGACGCTCGTTGTGATAAATGGATGCAAAAATTTGAGATTAAATAATAGTTAATTAATTTACATTATTGATATTGATACATTTTCATCACGTAATATAAATGACGCTTTTAATGGTTTGATAAGTCGCCGAGATAGGTGTTTCTCAGACGTTCAAACTACTTGCCCTAACGGTTATCGACAATGTTACCGACAATGTTATCGGTATTGAGCCCGGCAATTTGTTCGATAATTCGTTAGGGAGTTAGTTAGATAATTAGTTAGATTATTTGTTATAAAATTCGTTAAAGAATAAGTTAGAAAGCCTGATTATGCAGAACATTGTTCCAGTTGAGCCTTTTTCTTATTCATTTGCAGATAACTTAACAGCCACATCATTAAGCCGCCGGCAAATAACACTGCCGCTACATAGCCTGTCTCGTTAGGCATTGCGCCTTGTGCGATAAACATGCCGCCCACCCAAGGGCCGATAGCATTGGCGGTGTTAAATGAACATTGTACTAATGCCCCTATCATCGCGTGACCATTTGGCGATACGTCCATCAGTAAGGTTTGAATCAGTGTCGCTAAACCCACACTGCAGCCAATAAAGAAAATTACCGCATACAATAGCCAAATATTATGGCTGGCACTGACGTAAGCAAGCGAAAATATAATCGTACACACTAAGGCAATACCAGTGGTTTTTAAGGCTGCGCGATCGGCTGCTTTGCCTAATACGTAATTGCCTAAGGTACAACCAATGCCAAACATTACCATCGCGATTGAAATGGTGTATGCCGGCGTTTCCGTCACCACTAAAATGGTATCGGCGATGTAAGTGTAAATACAAAATACACCACCAAAACCAATAATCACAATGCCAAGAATTGACCAGACCAACTTATTCTTTAATACGCTAAACTCATTGATTAAATTTGATGGTTGGTTATTTTCAATTTTAGGGATCACCACATATACGCACACTAATGCAATTAAGGCGAGGACAGATGCACCCGCTAAACAATAGCGCCAGCTTAAGTTTTGGCCGACTAAAGTGACAATGGGAACCCCTACAATGGTGGCTATGGTTAGGCCCATAAACACTTTAGACATGTAACTTGCACGTTTATTTTGAGGAGCAATATCGGCAGCCAATAAAATAGCGGCACCAAAATAAGCGCCATGGGGTAGGCCACTTAAAAAGCGAAATACAATAAGCTGTTCAAGTGAGGTTGCCATGGCACTTAAGCCATTAGAGATAAACATTAAGGTCAGAAATATTGCCAAGGCATGGCGTTTTTTCATGTTGGCTGTGGTCAGCATTAAAATAGGGGCGCCGACAACAACGCCTATCGCGTAAGCACTAATCGCATAACCACTTTGTGACGGTGTTGAGGAAAATGTTTCACTAATTAATGGCAGCATTGGCATCATCGAAAACTCTGATAATCCCAATATAAATGTGCCTAAGGCTAACACTAACAAAATGGCGGTAGTATTCAGTTGGCTTGGTAATGCTGCAGCCGGTGTCATAAAAAATCCTAGTGGTGATAATAAAATACGGTGAATTTAACAATTGATGTCGGGCTAAACCACTGAGCTAAGCCCGTTTGAGCATAACAAAAACTAACGTGCCAATTACGGCATATTAGTCTTGCCAGCGCTGCTTAATGTATAAAATACTGGGCAAAGATTGCTGAAATAGTGTCACTAACTGTGGGTCAAAATGTATGCCGCTTTGGTCATGTAAAAATGCCATGGCTTTGTCGACAGTCCATGCTTCTTTGTAAGGGCGTTTGCTGGTGAGAGCATCAAATACGTCGGCAATTGCCACAATACGTCCTTCAATAGGAATATTTTCACCTTTAAGTCCATGAGGGTAGCCGCTGCCATCCCACTTTTCGTGGTGAGTCATGGCGACGACTTTGGCTAAGGCGATCAAATCTGAATCTGATTCACCTAGAATTTCGGCGCCGATTTCAGGGTGCTTTTTCATGATGGCAAATTCTTCATCGGTGAGCTTACCCGGTTTAAGCATAATGCTGTCGGGAATACCAATTTTACCAATATCGTGCATTGGTGCTGCATGGAGTAAATTGTCGGCGGCCGATTTTGATAAACCATAGGCGAGGGCAATGATTTTAGAAAAATGGCTCATGCGCATCACATGCATACCGGTTTCGTTGTCTTTGTATTCTGATGCTCGGCCCAAGCGTTGAATGACTTGTAAACGAGTACGGCGCAAATCGTCTGCCTGCACTAAAGACAAATGAGTACGAACACGTGCTTTAACCACCGCTGGGGACACGGGTTTAGTGATGTAGTCTACCGCGCCAACATCAAAGCCTTTGGCTTCATCTACTTCGTCACTTAACGCCGTAACAAAAATGACCGGTACTGCTTTGGTGCGTTGCTCTGTTTTTAGTTGCTGACAGACTTCAAAACCAGTCATACCTGGCATCATCACGTCGAGTAAAATCAAATCAGGCAGGTCGCGTTCAATTAAACGCAGAGCTTCTTCGCCACTTTTAGCAAATATCAGCCTGTACTGATCCTCAAGCATTTTCTTTAATACTCTGAGGTTAGCGGGCTCGTCGTCGACAACTAAAATTGTCGGCATACGGTCTTGGTTGTTATATATCATTCAATTCAGTCTTTTTACTGTGCAGTAACATCGGACTCAAGAGTATTGAGTTGTGTTATTGCTTGTTCGAATTCAAAGTCGTCTAGAGCATGTTGTATGTTGATACATTGCTGTCGGTATGCCGCCGGAGTGGCTGCAATTAGTGTATCGACATCGTGTTCATTGTATTGATTTTCTTTTGCAGCTAAGCGAATAAGGTTAATGATTTGGATGAACTCATCGACGCTCATAGGATCTTTTTCTGCGGCTTTATCTGGGTGTTGACTGATATCTTGAGTGCTAAGATAGGCTGCGATGCGCGCAAAAGCCTGTTCAATCTTTGGCAACAAGGTCAGTAATTCTGTGCTGGATTTTGTCATGGCTGAGCGTTCAGCATCGCTAAATAACCGTGTCAGTTGCATTAGAGCTAAATTGCCAGACAGCCCTTTGAGTCCATGCAGTTGTTGACTAATAGCTGGCCAGTCGGCAGTTTGTATTAATTGTTTAAGCTGTTGGTTGCTATCGTGTTGTTTAGTCATAAATAGGCTGATTTCTTTCACGAGAGTCATTTGATCTCCCCACATCGAAGCGCCTTTTTTCTCATTAACCACTTGCCTGTTGTCGATATCAACAGCGGGGTTATCGACGGCCACATTGCTTTGTTCAAGTTTCAATACATGGGCAATTTCATGATTAAGCAGCATCATATCGATAGGTTTGTTGGCAAAACCATCCATGCCGGCATCCAAGGCTGCTTTTTTGTCTTCAGGCAATACGCTGGCCGTTAATGCAATAATTGGCATATGCGGTAACTGTTCATTTTGCTCTTGTTCACGACGAGTACGCGAGGCGGTTAATCCGTCCATGATAGGCATTTGCACGTCCATCAATACAATATCAATTTTGTCGCTGCGCATCCGCAGTAGGGCTTGTTTACCGTCGCGGGCAGTAATGATGCTATGACCTTGGCGCTTCATCATAATGGTGAGCAAATCAATATTTTGCTGAATGTCATCAACAATCAAAATGGCCAATGGTTTAATGTGACTATTTGTTAACGGGGTCAACGTGCTGTTGATGTGTTTGGGCGCGGTTAATGGCAAGGCAAAACCAAAACAACTGCCTTGGCCAAATGTGCTTTTGGCGGTAATTTTGCCACCCATTAATTCAACCAATTGTTTGCTGATGGTCGTACCAAGACCTGTGCCACCAAAACGACGATTCATGCTGGCATCTGCTTGAGCGAAGGCATCAAACACTAAGGTTAATTGTTCTGGCGTCATGCCAATACCGGTATCGTTAATGGCAAATTCAATGCAACCGCTTGGTTTAACGCTCACATCGATACTGACACCCCCTTCGGCGGTAAATTTAATCGCATTGCCAATTAAATTAGTCAATACCTGACGAATTCGGTCTGGAGCACCATGATAGGACATTGCCACATCTGCTGATACATTCACATTTAAGAACAGACCTTTAGAGCTAGCTTGTAACCATAAAGTCGATACCACCGAATCAATTTCTTCAATAACAGAGAAATCGCGTAATTCGAGATCGAACTTGCCTTTATCTAACTTAGCACTATCGAGAACATCGTTTAATAGGTGCAATAAAGACTTAGCAGACTGATTAATGGTACGTAAATGCTTTTGCTGTTCAGCGGGTAGCGAATCGTCGAGTAAAATGTCGCTAAAGCCAATAATGGCGTTCATTGGGGTGCGAATTTCGTGGCTCATGTTCGCTAGGAATGCCGAACGAGCTGATGCTGCTTGTTCCGCTTTGTCTTTGGCAATTAATAAAGATTGCTCCATTTCTTTGCGATCGGTGATGTCCATAATAAAGCCGTCGAGCCATTTATCTTGTACATCTATCCCGTCAACATGAGCACCATAACCGAGCAACCAGCGAATATCGCCGTTGGCATTATAGATACGGTATTCCAGCTTAAACACTTGCTCTGTGACGACTTGATTACCTATTTGCTCAAGGTCATCTGGGTGTACGTGTTGGTAAAAATGACGTTTTGGTGTTGCGCCTATATAGTCGCTTGCTGGATAACCGGTGATCTTTTCAACCGCGTCGCTAATAAATACCATCGGCCAGTTTTCAGTATTTAAACAGCGATAGGCGATACCGGGAATATTGGCGATAAGTGAGCGAAACTGGGCTTCGCTTTTAATTAGTGCACGTTGCATTTCAATACGGTGACGTAAGTCGCTTATGTACATCACAAACAGGCTTTTACCTTCAATACATGCATGACCAATAGATACCCTAACCGGAATGACCGTACCGTTAACATGTAGCGCTTCTACATCGCGGCCAGTACTTTTTTGCTGCGCTATGTTGTGGTTAAAAAAACTGTCTAAGCGGGCGTTAAATTCTTCGATAAATGGGCCTGGTATAAAGTCACGAATATTTTGGTGACACACATCTTCAAGTCGCCAGCCCAGGAGTAATTCTACCGCTTGGTTGCCGCTTTCAATACGGCCTTTAGCGTTAAAGGTAATGATACCGTCAACGGCGGTACTAATGGTCGCGCGGTAGCGTGCTTCAGATAATTTGGCTTGGTGTAACGAGGTTTGGTATTTAATCAGCATGTTGACGCCTAACACCAATAAAATAATCACCACCGTAATCGTGGCAACGGCAATGCCTAAATACAGTGACATCTTTGTGGTTTGTTCAGAAAATTCAAATCCTGGTGGGCGGACAAAACGAGCCGCAGCCATACCGATGTAATGCATGCCGGAAATAGCGCAACCCATCACCATCGCCGCAATCGCATTTTTATGTAAGTCGCTTAAGATAAAGCGACCTAGATGGTTCAAGCTAAAACGTATCCACAGTGCGACAATGGCCAAAATAATGGCAATAACTATTGATAAGCCAAAATAGAATAAGTCGTAACGTAGTAGGGGAGCCATTTCCATAGCCGCCATGCCGACATAATGCATGGTACCAATACCTGCACCGGTCAATATACCGCCCACCACAAATTGGCTTAGTTTTGGTTTGGCTGTTGATATGACATTTAAGGCTACCCAAGATGCGGCAATACTCGGAATAAACGATAACGCGGTTAAGCCGAAATCGTAGCTCACCGGAGTGCATAAACTGAACGCTAACATGCCAATAAAATGCATCGACCACACACCGCCACCAAGTGCAATACTGCCGCAGCTGGTGAGTAAGTATCGTTTATATTTATTGAGCGTTAATAGCGCTTGCGACGCGACTTGTAATGCCATAAACGAGGCGAAAACCGCGATAGCGATAGAGATGAAAACGACTATAGGTTGAAAGTCACCAACGACTAAAAGGCTTTCATCTGTAACGGAAAATAGTGTGCGAATTGTCTCAAGCATAATAATTAGATGAATGTCACTTTTAGATAAATATAAGGAAGCTATCGGCTTGGAATTAAAAAACATCAGTATTTGTTCGATTTTTAACTAAAGCTTGCGCTAGATCAACGTTTAAATGATTTAGTGCGGGTTGTGGTTAATAGTTTTGTGTTTTTCAATTCCATTCTGTAGTTAACTTACATGATGTTGTTGTAATAATGTTAATAGTCGGTGGTATTTAGGTATTTAGGTGTTTAGGTGTTGGGTATTTAGGTATTTAGGTATTTAGGTATTTAGTTTGGGCTATGGTTAATTTTTCGATTTCGTCTATCGTTTCAATTATCGCTCCGGTTATCACTCCAGTTCGTCGTTCACTTTTGTTTATTGTTTTTAGGGGGCGTTAAAAAGTCGTTTTAATAAGGTTGTTTAGACATCATCATCAAACCGTTACTGACAAAAATGAATGCGTTACTGTCAATATTAGCCTTTGCTGTAAACATTACTCACCATGCCTCTTTAGTCTAATGTAGTGCTTTTTTACTTGTGAGTCAGGCCGTTAATTGGTTAGCTTGAGCATGACGAAGCACATGCAAGGAGGCTTTAATGGTCAATCAACATCAAGCACAACTACCGCTTACTCAAAGTGAATATCATGGTGTCACTTCAACGACGCTTACCGATAAAACCATTGGTCAATATTTTGATGATATTGCCAGTGCTTACCCAGACAATCTTGCGGTAGTCGTTCATCATCAACAAATCCGCTGGAATTACCGTGAGTTTCAAGCAAAGGTTGATGCGCTTGCCACCGGCTTATTAACGCTAGGTATTCAGCCCGGGGATAGAGTCGGAATTTGGTCTCCTAACAACATTGAGTGGTGTTTAACCCAATTTGCTACGGCTAAAATTGGTGCCATTATGGTGTGTATTAATCCGGCTTATCGGCCTGAAGAGCTGGAATACTCTTTAAGTAATGTGGGCTGTCGAGCAGTGATTTGTGCCGATAAATTTAAGTCCAGTGATTACTTACAGATGTTAAATGAGTTGCTGCCAGAGTTAAGCACCAGCACTGCAGGTAAGCTCACTACACTCGCACTGCCTGAACTCGAGTATGTTATTCGAATGGGCACCGACCGTACACCCGGCATGCTCAACTTTAATGATTTGCTGCTGGAGGTTAACGACGAAGCTCAACATGTGTTGGCCACCATTGCTGACTCTCTCAATACTCATGATGCGATTAATATTCAATTTACCTCAGGTACTACAGGTAGCCCTAAAGGCGCGACGTTATCACATCACAATATTTTAAATAACGCTTATTTAGTGGCTGACGCCATGGGCTTTACCTCAACTGACAAGTTATGCATGCCGGTTCCTTTATATCATTGCTTCGGCATGGTGTTAGGCAGTTTAGCCTGTGTTATTCATGCTTCAGCAGCTGTGTATCCCGGTGAGTCTTTTGATCCTCTTACCACGTTACAAGTAATCGCAAATGAGCGCTGCACAGCTCTACATGGCGTACCAACCATGTTTATTGCCGAATTAGAACATCCACAATTTAACCAGTTTGATCTTAGCTCATTGCGCACAGGCATTATGGCGGGCGCCACATGCCCCGAAGAAGTCATGCGCCGAGTACAAGAGTTAATGTATATGAAAGAAGTGCTAATTGGTTACGGACAAACCGAATGCAGTCCGTTAAATCACATTACTGAAATTGACTCCCCAATCGAAAAACAAGTGCTCACCGTTGGCCGAGCATTGCCGCATACCGAAGTGAAAATCATCAATGAGTTTGGCGACGTGGTTGCTATTGGTCAACCCGGTGAAGTGTGCAGTCGAGGTTACTGCATCATGCAAGGGTATTGGAATGATGCAGTCAAAACGGCTGCAACCATCGACAGCGCAGGCTGGTTACATTCGGGCGATATCGGCCAAATGGATGAATTAGGCTATGTGCAAATTGTTGGCCGTATAAAAGACATGATTATCCGCGGCGGTGAGAATATATATCCGCGTGAAATTGAAGAAAAACTTTATAGCCATAAGGACGTGCAGGATGCTGCCGTGTTTGGCGTGCAGAGTGACAAATACGGCGAGGAGGTATGCGCGTGGATTAAGGTCCGTGCCAATGCCGACATCACCGAAGACGATATTCGTCACTTTTTAACCGAAAAGTTTGCCTATTTTAAAGTACCGCGCTACATCAAGTTTGTTGACCAATACCCAATGACAGTGACGGGGAAAATTCAAAAATTTAAGATGCGTGAGTTGATGTATCAAGAGTTACATGAAGCCATAAATTGATATTTTGCGTGTAGTCATTAAAGCCCAGTGTTGAGTTATCGCACTGGGCTTTAATATTGATGGGCAATCTATTTGCAAGTGAAGTTGATATTACACGCACAGACAAGTAACGCATTAAATAGCTGTGTCATAAACATTGGCATAATTGAAACAGCCTTACTTTCGATAAACAGTTTGAGTTTAGGTTTGAGTTTAGGTTTGAGTTAAACACAATTGTAAACAAATGATGTTTTCTCGATAGCATTTGGTGAGTGATACCATTGCCGGCTTATATTTTTATCGGCTGAGTTCGTCAGCTTTTCCGCTTTTTCAGCTGGATACAATCGACCCATTGTTGGAGTTATTTTGAATAATACTAAAGGTAGTCTTTTTATGGTTGCCGCGATGGCAGCATTTTCTATTGAAGACATGCTGATTAAATCGGCAGCCGAAACCACTTCTATTGGTCTGATTTTAGCGTTATTTGGATTGGGCGGAATGTTGATTTTTATGCTGCTGACTTGGCGTAAAGGGCAAACAATTTTACACCCAGCGATATTGTCTACGCCAATACTCATCCGTGCGGTGTGCGAAGTTATTGGTCGTTTCTGTTTTGCATTGGCTATCACGCTAACGCCTTTATCAAGTGCATCGGCCATTTTGCAGGCCACGCCATTAATCGCAATGATAGGTGCCGCTTTATTGTTTGGTGAACAGGTTGGTTTTAAACGCTGGATTGCCGTATTGATTGGTTTTTGTGGCGTGTTGATGATTATTCGCCCTGGTCTTGATGGCTTTGAAGCAACGTCTTTATTTGCAGTTGTCGCGACCTTAGGTTTTGCGGGTCGTGATTTAGCAACTCGCGCAGCTTCACCAGTGTTGTCTAATATGCAACTTGGGGTGTATGGTTTTTTTGTGCTAATTCCAGCAGGCATTGCCATACAATTATACCAAAACGAGCCATTACAACTTGGTTCCACTGCAGCAGCGCAAATTATCGGTGCAATTGTGTTTGGGGTGATGGCGTATAATGCCCTCACAATCGCTATGCGCGCGGGCGATGTATCGGTTATTTCTCCTTTTCGTTATACCCGTTTATTATTTGCCTTAGGTTTGGGGATATTTATATTTGGAGAATCGCCAGATTTAGCAACCCTACTTGGAAGTCTGCTGGTGGTATTAAGTGGTGGATATACCCTAATTCAAACCCGTAAAACAGTCTCAGCAAGTTTGATAAAAAATAGCGCATGAGCAGAGTGAATTGATTCACTCTGCTGTAAGGCATAGCAAAGTTAAACACTATAAGATTAGAGATTACTAGGCTAGATATTATTAAGTTAGAGATTATTAGATTAGAGATGACTAGGTTAGATATTAACGATAGACATTAATGATAGATAAGATGTTTCGCATAAGCTTGATGACGGATAAAAAGCGACTAACGTTAAATTAACGGTGCAAGGTTCATTTTTGTAAATCGGAGGTTTTTGATCTAAAGCTCATACTCTGTAGCGTGAAATTTCATACTTTGTTGCGAGACAACGGTAGCAAATAAAAGTGGCTACTCACTAAATACTTTCATTTATTAAACGATAAAAATCAATAACAAAGACCTAAGCTTATTTTCCGTTATACTGCCTTACCCGCTACAACCCCATATTTAAGAGGTATCAAAAATACCATGGATATCAAAGGAACCTGCATTTCATCTACAGCAGATGAGCACGGCCCCATTTATGTTTATCAAACAAGAAACAGCCGCATTCTCAGTTTTGATGGAAAAATCTATCAAAGTTGCATGAAAATCAATGATATTAATGGATTACATCTAGGCTACACCCAAGCCATGATGGCAGGTTTATTTTTTATTCCCGCAGTAACAACAGCCACAATCATGGGGCTGGGTGCAGGTTCAATGACTAAAATATTGCTCAGTAGCTTCGCCGATTTGAAGGTACACGCGGTTGAATACCGTGAAGCCGTCGCGAAGGCCGCGAAAGAGTTTTTTTACTTACCTGAAACTGATCGTCTTGCTATTCATATAGACGATGCGGTGAATTACATTAAAAATACCGACATAAAAAGCGATATTATCTTTTCAGATCTATACAACTCACAAGGTATGGAGCCGAAACAAGTACAATCATCCTACTTACACGATTGTAAAAATGCGCTTAATCAACAGGGGGTTTTGGTGCTCAATATCTGGCATACGTCAGCTGAATTACGCCAAGAGTTAGATGAATTACTCGCGCTCGAATTTGAAAATCGATTACTCAGTTTTGACGTCGAAAGCGGCAATACCATCGTGCTCGCATTCAAAAGCGACATTCCTGCGATAAAAAGACACGATCTACTGGCGAAAGGCAAAGCGTTACAAGAGCAAATGAGTATTCCGATGGAACGTTACGCCAACTTACTCTGCGATGCACAAGGTTGATAGGCTATCGATTGTTATCTTAGATGATTGTTATCTTTGATGACGTTTAACTTAGATGATTTTTATTTTCGACGACGTTTAACTTAGATGTCTTTTATTTTAGACGGTTGTTAGTTCATATTCTGAGGCGAAATATTTTAATGTTGTCGCCGCGAGTTTTGATGACTGGCTTATCAAGCCAGCCTTATACATTGGCCCCAAAAATAATTTCTTGTTTTGAGTCTAACCACATTGGGTTTTGTACCATCACCTTGCTGAACATTCGACTCTGTAAATAGTGATTAAGCCATTGTCGTAATTTTGGGTAGGGTGATTGTAAATACCATTGTCGCTCAACTCTGGCAAACTGACGAATAAACGGCATTAATGCTAAATCTGTCAAACTTGGTTGGTCAGACATTAAATATGAGTGCTGGCAAAGCCTTGATTCCAGATCCGCAAGATAACGCTCACATTGTTGTCTATCTTCTATAAGCGACGGTTCATGGTAACGTTTAGAGCAGCGGTATTTCTCTAAATGTCCTTTGAATTCATTATCAAATATCGCAATAACCGCCAACATTTCAGTTAACGCGTTTGGCGTTGCTTTTTTAACATAATCGTCAGGGTCTGTTTGTGAAAAAGCCCATAGCATGATGGATAAACTTTCATCGATGACCTGATTATCTGTGGTGACTAAAACTGGCACTGTACCTTTGGGCGACACCGTAAGCATTTCTGCAGGTTTGTTGCTTAACACTAGGTCGCGCAGGTTTACTTGCTGTTTGGATGCATAAATAGCCAGTCTAGCGCGCATTGCGTAAGGACAATTTCTCAACGAATAGAGTACAGGTAATACCATGATGTTGTTTATTATCTCTCAGTCAGGTAATGCAGTTAGCAAAATAATCCTGTTCATTTTATCACTAATACCTAACCCTTTAAATATTGATTACGGGAGTCTTTTTTGAAGATTCAAATGTATTGTTTGAAGCTCATTTTTCTAGGTTAAGTGTTAAATGATTAACTTCAGAACAAGAGTATTAAACGATTAAAAATCAGTTTTTATAGAGTATTCATTACCTTGATATAGGTAACGAATGACGCTACGAGATATAAGAAACTGCGCCTTGTTATCCAATACTTATGGCGCGATTTTTCGTTTAACGTTAGGTCTTGAACCACAAACCTCTGGCGTAAAAGACAGCTGTATTACATACTTTAACGACTGTTCAATTATGCGGTTGTTTATTCATGCAGGGTTCCTCTATTGAGAAAACACTTGAATACAAAGGTCATGTTGTTTTTAAAAAACTTACTATTCCAGCTTTTAAGCGTTTTGCTCGAGAATTTGCATCTAACGAAGCATGTTTTGCTTTTTTTACCGAAGGTGAGTACCAGGTGCGTACTGCAACAGGAGTATTGACGGTAAACCGTGAGATTGGCTTACTTGCCAAATGCGTCAATTATTTCTATGAAACCGTAAGTGGCCAGTTAGAGCAAGGCCGTGGTGAGGTGATTGGTGTTTTCTTGTTTCCCGATATTTTTCAACGTTTATTTCATTTCGATTTCACCCAATCGGACTATCAAGTCGATTACGACTTAAAGCAAGTAGAAGTGGACCAATTGTTGACACATTTTCGGGACAGTATTTCTATATTGCTCGACACACCTGATTTGGCAACGCCCTTGATGATAGAAACCAAGTTACGTGAATTTGTGTTGTTGATGACCCAAAAGGTGTCAGCCCCATCAGAATTAGATTTTTTAGCATCGATGTTTAAGCCTAATTTTGTCAAATTCGAACAAGTTATCCAGCATCACTTATTCAGTGATGTAAGCATCGAAGAATTGGCCGCGTTGTGCCATATGAGTGTGTCGAGCTTCAAACGAAAATTCAACGAGGTTTATGGACAGTCCCCTAAAAAACATATCAGCCAATTAAAAATTGATAAAGCCATTAGTTTGCTAGACGAACCAAGCTCTCGGGTTTCCGACATTGTTTTTCAAACAGGCTTTGAATCTATATCAACCTTTAATCGTGTGTTTAAAAAACATATCGGTTGCTCGCCGTCTGAGTATCGCCAACGGCAATCCCTTAGTATGTAGCAACGGCAATTCCTTAATATGTAGCAATGGAGGTCGCGTTAATTCGTTTTGGACTAAAGTGACCATCAACTGAGCTTTTCTGATAAGTACCCATACAAGTTGTTGCGTAGACTAGCCTCATTAAATGTAACTAACACTTTGCAAACGAAGCAATGAGCATGGGCAACAATTTTAAAAAACGATATGGTGACTGGGCATTGTGTAGATAAGGTTTTCGCCAAAGTGTTAACCTGTCGCCACTATGTTTGAATACTGTAGAACTTAACGATTAATAAAAGAGAGAATGTCATGATTAAAGTCAGTGTATTGTACCCAAATAGTGAAAGTGCTACTTTCGATATGGATTACTACTGTAAAACCCATTTACCACTTGTTGCAGATTTAGTAGGTGAAGCACTTATTTCAGCCAGTGCAGACCTTGGCCTTGCTAGTGTTGTACCCGGTGAGCCTCCTATGTACATCGCAATGGGTCATCTTACATTTGAATCTGTAGAAACATTTAAACAATCATTTGGCCCACATCAAGCTGTGATAGCGGCAGATATAGTTAATTTCACAAATACCCATCCCGTGATACAAATTAGTAACATTACTCAATAATATTATGCCTGTCTAATGTACGTTACCCTAGCATTGCCATTTTAGCGTCTTAAATGAATAAAATCATTTAGGACGCATTGGTATTAACCTTACCGTCTAATTCGCGATGCGACTGTTGACTATAAATGCGTATCACCGCAGCTTTATTCCCAGCCCATCTATTGGTGAAGTTACTATCGATGCTTACATCGAAGTGACAGTTCCAAAACGGTGGTTTTTATTCAATCTGCAACTTGTACTCCCCTTATAATTTTTGTTATCTAAAGTGTGTATTTGACCATTAACAATGCGCACCAAACTTAAAATGATTTAGTATCACTTTGTAGGTATTTATTGTTATAAGTTATAAAAATAAATAATTATTTAGTATGATCTATTCGTTAAAATCACCCTGTTTTCGCTTCAATATAACCTTTTGGTAGTATCTAAAACGTGGTTTTTGTCTCCATAATATCATCGCCTGATTCATTTCGATGTTACTAGCCAATACAGCCTATTTTGTCCGATCTCGCTATTTTTATTTAGGTGTCATTCAAAAGAATTACGACGCTAACCTATTGAGTAATAACGATGAAAATATGACTTTTTATTGATCTGACCCCGTATTATTTTAATAGATTGATGTTGAAGGGTTTCCCCCGCCAAAAACGTGTTTAGCGTTACTTTTATGATTTTTTGCCTCTTGAATTTAACCATGATTTTTCTATGGTTAATAGCAGGCGCATAAGTAAATATCTCGAGTGCTGTAAAAGTGAGACATAGCATTATGTAGCCGTAAAAATAACCTACTACTTATTACTTACTTGTCATTCATTTCATCATCGAATGACGACCTGTTTGTTAATTTGCAGTGCGTGTAGGTGTTGACACTGAGCTGACGTGTTTTGGTTAAAAATAAATCCAGGAGGTCGTTATGTCTAACTAGTTTAACCCCAACAATAATTACAGGAGGTTGTTATGTTATTTGTTAAATACTTTAATAAAAGGCCGATTGCCCTTGCTATCTCTTTAGCATTGCTGGCCTCAATAGGAAGTGCGGTGGCTTATGAATCGCCAGTGCATGTGTTTTCTGTTAATGACGTACTGGGAGGGTTGAATGGAGTGACTTTCGCAGACGACCAAACGATCATTTGTGGCCTTGGCCCAGTGAGTTGTCCTGATGATAATCCAGCGCTTCTCGACAAGTCGGGGGTGATGTTATATCCAGTGGATAGCGAGTTTGGCTTTTATGTGGTTGATTTTCTAGGCGCGCAGCCCAAAGCGCGTAATGGCGATTACCTCGAAGGATTCGTTGGTAATATTGACGAAGGCGGAGGGGTGATTGGTATTCAAGTTGCCAATGCCGCCACCGAAAAATACAAGGTAAAACCACCATTAGGAACATGGTGTCAAGGGCTCGGTGGCACCTCGGTAAAATGTGAAACAGAGCATTATACTGTTATGGAACATGCGCTTAGTTGTTATGAGACCATTCCATACTTTTTTGCCAGCCCAGACGGTACCCAAGCCATTATATCAACCCCAGACGGCACTCTGTCGTATGACTGCGCTGGCGCGCCACTAGATGATAATGTTCAAGTGTTAGTGGGTGGACAACAAGCCTATCGCCTAACCAATGCGATACCCTGTGAAACAGATGGTCAGCCTGAAGGGTGCCAGATGTTTCCTAACGACAAGACCAACATGCTCGATAACATCGCCTTAAGCAGTGA
Organism: Shewanella sp. Arc9-LZ; assembly: GCF_010092445.1. NCBI lineage: Bacteria > Pseudomonadati > Pseudomonadota > Gammaproteobacteria > Alteromonadales > Shewanellaceae > Shewanella > Shewanella sp. Arc9-LZ. Next base: position 1,767,071 of record NZ_CP048031.1, read on the forward strand.
TTATTCCGTGCAGCTTAAAGATGATGGTAAGCCACTTTATGGTTGGGGCGGAATACATAAACGGCCGAACGATATCCGCATGTATGCCCAGTTGGCGCTTCCTGAAGAATGGAAAACATCCACAGAAAACTTTGTCGTTACTCGTGCAGAGCTTGTGGTTAATCACTGGATCACCAATAACCCTAATGACCAACTTCGTCCAGAAGACTTGGAAAACGAAGCTGCAACAGGGCGTAAACCTTCTTATAGAATTGAAGGTGATGGTGACGCAGCCGTATGGAAAAGTACTGTTCCGTGTTATGAAGGCGACAGCGATATAATCGATACTGAAAGTGGCGCTTTCGATCCATCCTTTATCGGTGTCGGTACAATATTAAAGAATACCCCTAAAGCACTGGACCCTTTGGCTACAACAGGTGAAAGCGCTGCAGAGCACCCTTATGCATTCTCATCAGATCTCGCTGGTGGCTATTCTAATGCTTACTATACCACCATCAATCGTGACCCCTTTGAATGGTCTTATGATGCTAACCCTGACCCAAAAATTCAGGATTTCATCGGTAGTGCACTGCCAAATGCGTCGCTCGGTGAGCTTGTCTCAGGCCCTCGCTGGAGACTTAAACCTAATAAGTTTGGTCAAGACTTGCCTGGACTTGAGATCCCGTTGATTGAATGTAGCGCGCCGCCTTTTGCCAAAGAAAATATTAAGTATGAGGTCGGTACGCCAACGACCACAGTGATCAATTTACTGGATTGGGAAGAGGGAGAGATATCTCCGCTGGCAACCAGTAGAGGTTGGGTTGATGTGACGGCAAATGAGTATGTCACTATTGTCACTGAGGACGGCGAACCGGCGGTTACCAGCAATGGTTTACCGATGACGTCAGATTTTGACCTTGCGGTTTACATTAAGGGCGATAGTAAATCAACAGCCTTATATAACGCACAGCTCATTATCGAATATGAAGGCGAAGTTCCTATGGTGAATACTGATGTCGATGTTGCACTGACTGCTTTTGCAGCATCAGCTACAGTGTCCTTTAATCAAACGGTAGCAATGGTTGTCGATGTGAGCAATCTTAAACCCAGTAGTGTCAGTGGTGAGGTAACCATTACTGGAGTCACTAACCAAGGCGTGGTTATTGAACTGCCGCCGATGGCTTTCAGCGACTTGGCTGAAGGAGATACGATTTCATTAAATGCAAGTTGGACAGCCAACATCATCAGAACGTCCGCTGTTAGCTGGACGGCGACGGTGACAGCAGAAGGCGATCTTAATAGTGATAACGATACTGCCACCGCAACAACAAAAATCCGTAGATGATAATTAAGGATTAGCAGGTGAATCAAAGGGGAGAACTTTTGTTTCTCTCCTTTTAACTTAACCTAATTGATATTGTTATTAACGGTCTTTACGGACTTAGAAGATAGGAATAGCAAATGTGCATCATACGAATAATCTTTGTCTCGGCCATTATTTTATCTTCGGCGATTACCTCGTTATTCGCTGAAGAAAACAGCGATCCAACTCAACCCGCAACTACCATTCCACCGGCTACTGCAACCACGCCGGAGCTAGTTACGCCAGCTGTCACGCCAGCCATCATAACTCCGGCAGTGCCAGTCACGCCAGTAATAGCAAACCCTGCAGTAACCCCGCCAGCGCCTAAGCAAAGTGCGAAAAAACCGGCAATGGGTCACGATTACCAAAAAAATATGCCCAAGCTTGGCAAAGGTGATCCCAATTATCGTGGTGAGAAGGAGGTTGTATCTGATGCTCAACCCATAATCAACAACCAAGAGAGTCAATCAAAAGCGCCATCAATCATAGATAACCAGCGCAAAAGTGGTGCAGATGTAGGTTTTCCTGGCTACCGCGGTGAGGGAGACTCGGCTTACCCACAACATCAGCAATATCAACATCCGCCACGCTTTCCGGCTGAATCAATAGAGACTACTCCAGCTGATACGTCTCCAGTACAGACTAAACCAACCGAACAAAATAGTGATGTACAGACAAATAAACCATCGGTTGATGCTTCAGCAAATAAGGTCAAAACACGTGCGATCATTAACCAACAGCGCAAAGGAATACTTCATGCAGCCGCATTTGGCGACGAGCCAGCGGTAAAAGCATTACTCAAGCAAGGATCAAGCCCAAATGCCAGAGCAAAAGACAGAATAGGGCGAACAGCATTAATGCTAGCGGCATTGAGTGGTCATGAAAACGTGGTTAATACACTGCTTAAACAAGGTGCCAGTGTGGATTTAAAAGACAGAACAGGCCATACCGCACTTAACTGGGCGGCAAATCGATCGCACCTAAACATAGTCACGTTATTACTCAACCATGGCGCTGATATAAATATCAAAGATAATGGCGGCACCTCTCCTTTGTTATATGCGGTTGCCACTAGCAATGTGGCAATGGTGAGTTTATTGCTTTCACATGGCGCTGAAACTGAGTTACAAAGCGCTGAAAGTAAGATGACGCCACTATTACTGGCCATTGAGCATAACGATATTGAATCTATTAGTCTTTTACTAGATAACGGAGCTGATGTTAATGGCACAAACAGTGATGATTTTTCACCATTAATGGCTGCGGCAGAGCAAGGTCAGCTCAAGATAGTGCAAACACTCCTCTTTCATGGTGCTGAGGTCAATCGATATGATAATAAGCATTTTACGCCATTGTTCTACGCTGCCGACAAGCAACACATCGACATCATGCAGCTGTTATTAGCCCAAGGTGCAGATGTCAATTTACGCGATAATAAAGGCCGAACCGTTTTAATGCGCGCCAAGCAGCAAGGGCATGCAAATGTTGTAGCGTTATTATGCACAAAGGGAGCTAAATATAACGCCGATGGATGTTGAGATTGAAAAGGATATCGAGTTTAGTTTTTGATCGGATTTATAAAATTCACGTTTTGTTTTTAGATACAAAAAAGCCTGTAAGCAGTTGATGCGTACAGGCTTTTTTATTTTTAATTTGGTCGGTATGAGAGGATTCGAACCTCCGACCCCTGACACCCCATGACAGTGCGCTACCGGGCTGCGCTACATACCGAAATTACTTCGTTTGACTTTAGATATAATGAAAATATCATCATAAATGCCAATCACTTAGCATGGCTGAGAGCCTTGGGGGGTTACTAAGTTGATAATTACTGTATCAATTGCCATTTGTTTACGCAAGTAGTTAGTTATCAGTCGGTTATCGATTGATTATAAACTATCCATTCAATAAAACACTCGACCTTATCTATGCATAAGCAAGCATGATAGCGCTTAATGAAAAGCTCGCTCGTTTACAATATTTAAACTAAATATCTTATTCTTTATAAAATATCTTATTGATTATAAAGTCTACGACCTTCACGCATGACTTGGATTAATTCTGGTGCGCTCATTTTCTTATCTAAACGTTTTTTATAGTCTAAATCGTAAATGCGGTATTTACCGAAACGATCCAATACTGTTATTTCAGCTTTTTGATAAATGGCAAAGCGGCGGCTGTCGCCTATGTAAACCCAGGTTTCATTATTAGGTTCTAACAAGCTGCGGCCTGAGCTGTAATCTGTACTTGGATTGGTGCAACCTAACACATGGCTTAGCAAGGTTGGCGCTATGCCGTAATGGCTGGTGCGGTAATTCACTTTATTACCATGGCTGTCGGGCCAATGGATTATTAGCGGCACTTTAACATTACCTGGCGATAAATCGCTGCGGGCGTCGCTGGTATTACTGGTAAAGACCTGGCCGTAAGTGCCAGTGATGAGCACAATGGTATCATCACTCACGTTATTGAATAGGCTTGCCAGTTGTTGGTCGATAAAGTTAAGTGATTGACGATATTGATTAAACAGCACCTTTTGCGCAGGCTTTAATGGCATGTGCGGTTTGATGGTTTGTACGCCTAAAAATCCGACTGGGGTGTCGTAATCTTTTGGTGCGGTAAGATTCACTAAGGCAAACCACGGTTGTGTTTGTTTTGGCTGCCAAGCATTCACCGCATTAATGGTGTTGATATCGGCATCTGCGCTGCCATTATCGCCTTCGCTGATATGAATGTTTATACCGCTGAACATGGCGCTATTAGCGGCGTATTGATCATTTTCAGGCGCAAACATGGCTAATTGATAGCCTTGCTGTGACAACGTGTTGGTTAATATTGGGCTGGTGCTATCAAACTCTTTGCGATCGCTGTAGTTGCCTTGTAAGCCATACATGAGGGTAAACATGCTGGTTTCAAAGTCGGTGCCACCGCTATAGTGATTCATAAAGCGCTGATTTTGAATACGATACTGGCTTAAGAACGGCATAGTGACACTGTCGACCATGTCTGCTCGTAGGCTGTCTATGCTGATAACCATAACATTGGGTTGGCTGTCTGCAGTACATTGCATCGGGCTGATGGGATAGCTCAGCTTACGTGATTTAGTGTTGCGAGACTCTGTTGACTGCATGCTGCTGTCAATGCCGTGATTTTCCATGAACGAGCGTGCTGTCGCAGGGTATGACACTGGATAGGCGTCGTCAAAACGGGTGACTTCAGTCATATTGGTCGCGTCGGCCCAGATATGAAATAAATGGCTGCTGACAAAACAGATACCGACAAACAGCACTACTTTGTTGCCCCATTGTTTTTTCTGAATTTTGTCGATGCGTTTCCACAGATAATTGGCCGCGGTAAGCTCAACAATCACAATGACGATAGGTGTCACTATGTATGAAGTGCTGTGTAATAGCGCATTGAGATCTTGCCAGGCTAAGTCGAACGCAAAAGGACTTAAATGGATACCGTAGTCGTCATAAATAATGGTGTCATACAGTAGGGCATATAAACCAAGAGAGGCAATAAATGCAGCAAAACCACGTAAGATTTTGGAGTAAGGTAATAATAAGGTAATCGGGAAAATAAAAATTAAGTAACCGATAAAGGCTAAAAAGGTAAAATGACCTATGGTGCTGATTGACAGGTAAGCCCAACCAATAATGGTTTCTGGGTAGCCGACACTGCCAATATATCGAGCGCCAATTAACATCGCTAATATGCCATTAAAGAAGGCAAACCAGTGACCCCAATTAACTAAGCGTGACACTTTATCACGCGTCATTTGCTGCTTTTTGCGCTCGATCATGTTAACTCGTATTCCTACGTTATTATCACAGGCTGTTTTCAGTGTAACTGATTGTTAGCATTAGTGATAAATTTTATTTAGTCGATTACTTAACCGACTGTGTTAAGGCTTTGGCAAATTGCTCAGCAACTTTTTGGCGTGATTCACCAGGGACTTTTTTGTCGAGTAAATGGGTCACGCAATTGCCCAATACCATAAGGCTTAAATCGGTAGGTGCTTGATGCTTAGCTAGTACTGCAAGCAGCTCGCTGATAAGTGCTTCAACTTGAGTGTTTGTGTATTTAGATTGAATTGCCATAGTCAGAAAACTTCAATAAATAATGAATTAGCTGCACATAATAACGGATTTAGCCGACGCTCGCCTCAAGTTTTATTCGCTGCATGTGAGGAATATTGTAAACCCTTGTTCGATTTATACGGTTGGTCTGATATCATTCTTTTTTAAATTATCATCTGCGACAGACTAGGATTAACAAGGTTTATGAGCATTAGTATTGAGCAAGCAATTATTCACGAAATTTCTCAAGACAGTCAGGGGCAAATGCGTTGTCGTTTACGCCCGCAACCGTTGTTGAATACTCACGCCGTTGAAACCATGTTAGAAGAGTTACATCAAACCTATTCGGGTAAAGCGGGTAAGGGGTTTGGCTTTTTTGGAGCCCATGGCGATGATGGCGAAGCCAACAGTGAATTTTCTGATGCACTAACCGGTTATCGCAAAGGCGATTTAGGTTTTGTTGAGTTTAGTGGTCAAGCGAGCCAACTGTTGCAACAAGAACTGGCCAAGTACGATTTTAGCCAAGGCGGTTTTTTGTTGATGTCTTGCTATACCAGCATGACGAGCGACTATTTATTTGTGGCGTTATTAAGCGCTAAGTCGTCGATGACAGTATTAGATGACATGGAATTGTCGCAAAACAACCATTTAGATTTAAACAATATTCAATTAGCTGCGCGCATTGATTTAACTGAATGGCAGGCCGATAAAAGCTCGCGTAAGTATATTTCGTTTATTCGTGGTCGTGCTGGCCGTAAAGTTGCCGATTTCTTTTTAGACTTTATGGGCTGTGTTGAAGGCGTTAACATTAAAGCGCAAAACAAAACCCTGATCCATGCAGTTGAAGATTTTGTCGCAGGTAGTGAGCTTACCAAAGATGAACGCCAAGATTGTCGTAACAAGGTATTTGATTATTGTTCTGAACGCGCAGGTTCCGGTGATGTGATTGAAGTTAAAGATTTAGCCGATGAGTTAGCTGATTCTGGTATGGATTCATTTTATGATTTTGCGTGTGGCGGCAGTTATGAGTTAGACGATGAGTTTCCGGCCGATAAAGCCAGTCTACGCAGCTTGAAGAAGTTTTCAGGCACAGGCGGCGGAGTTACCTTGAGCTTTGATGGCGGCCATTTAGGTGAACGGGTTATTTATGATCCGATATCTGACACTATTTTGATTAAAGGCGTGCCAGCCAATTTGAAAGACCAATTAGACCGTCGCTTAAAAGGCGAATAACTTAAGCTTATTTGGTGTTGTTACAACAGCGTCCTATTTGGGCGCTTTTTTATGAGCGAAGATAATAGCGAGTCTAGGTTTAACGCGTGCTATGCTTTGGTGGGTTAGCGAGTAAAGCGAGCTAACATGTTGTTGGATCTAGTGTTGCGTGTGAACTTTGGGTTCAATAGCGTGCAGAGTGACATTAATTTACGCAGATTTTTATATCAATTTACTGATGCTTAAATCGTGTCAATGGCGGTGAACTTTGCAACGTTTTATTTGGATTTATATAACGGCTTAGCTCATGGCTTATTTAGCAAATTACCGATCAAATTATCTAACTGGTACGATTTTTGGCGCAGTTGAATATTTTACTTTTCATTCATTTGTAGTTGAGTAAACTAGCGCCACTTTTTGAGTGTTTTTGTTTGTTATGCTTGTAATAGCCTAACGGACTTTGGGGGAGCGATGATCACTGCATACGCCTATCAAAATAGAGAATTAATCACCACCGAATTGAGTGTGGGCGATAAAGTGCCTGAGTCGACATTGTGGTTAGATTTATTAAAACCCGACGACGAAGAGCGTCAATGGTTGAGGCTATTCTCTGCTGAAGAAGTACCTGACGAAGAAGATATTAAAGAAATTGAGGCTTCGGCGCGTTTTTACCAAAACCAAGACGGTTTACACATTAACTCGTTGTTTCCACAGCGGGTGAGTTCAGATGTACGCGCAGTGAACGTGTCGTTTAACTTGCGAGAACGTTTTTTGCTAACAATACGTGAAGAAGATGTCGGCCTTATTCGTTTACTGCGTAATTACCTACGTTTAGGGCGCTTGGATATTACCACTCCACAAGGCTTATTGTTAGAGCTCTTTACTTTGAAAGTTGATTATCTATCTGACTTAATTGAAGATATTTATAGTATTTTAGAAAATGTTGGCGAGCAAGTATTTAATGACGAAGAGCTTGACGGTGTTTTTAAACTGATTACCTTGCAAGAAGATTCGAACGGTAAAATTCGATTGAGTTTGTTGGATACTCAGCGTTCATTACGTTATATGCAACGTTATTATCGTGACCGATTGTCAGATGAAAACTTGAAAGACATTCGTGAGATGCTATCTGACATTGAATCATTGATGCCACACAGCCAGTTTATTTTCGACAAGTTACAATTCTTACTGGATGCAGCGATGGGATTCAGTGGCTTGCAACAAAACAAAATCATTAAGATATTTTCGGTGTCGGCGGTAGTATTTTTACCCCCTACGTTAATTGCCAGCAGTTATGGGATGAACTTTCATATTATGCCAGAACTCGACTGGCGGTTTGGCTACCCAATGGCAGTGGCATTAATGCTAGCCAGTGCAGCAGGAACCTACTTTTTCTTTAAACGGAAAGGTTGGTTATAACGCAATTTATTTTAGACAAAATAATGCCATCAATTGTTGCCGATTGATGGTTTTTTTTATGTCTCAAATACTTGAGTTGGCTAGGGTAAATAAACTGAAATGGTGTTATGTAAGTCACTCATTAAAGAGATGAAATAGTCTATGTTATCTGCAGCACACTAGTTTTGGCCAATACCTAAGCTGATTTGTTCTCTAGGATTGAGGTATTTATGGATTTTTTCTGGCAACGCTGCGGCAGGTAGACTGCGAACAATAGTTAAGCCTTCATCTTGTAAACTGATGATGGGGGCTAAATCTTTGGGTACCAGTTGGTCGTAAACCACAATGTTAGGGCACAATAGCTTTTGCAAGTTTACCGACATAACCATGGCAAATTGGCCACTGGATAATTCAATAATGCTGCCAGGCGGATAAATACCTAACATTTTGATTAACATGCTAATATATTCAGTATTGAGTTTGTTTTTATAGTTTTTATACAGTAACCCCAAGGCGATACTTGGCGGTTTTCCTTTGGTTTGGTTGGTGCCATTACTCAAATTGTCGTATTCGTTAACCACGGCGATTAACTGCGACAGCTTGTCTAATTTGTCGGCTTTGAGCCCTTGTGGGTAGCCACTGCCATCTAAAAATTCGTGATGATTAGCAATTAACGGTTTGGCTTCGTCTGGAAAGCTGTCAGCGAGTTTAAGAAAATTAATGCTCATTAATGGGTGTTGTTTAATGAAGTTTTCTTCTGGTGTGGTAAGAGGCACTCGCTTATTGATAATGTTACTCGGAACTTTGAGTTTACCTATATCGTGAAATAACCCACCAATACCAATCGTTTCAACTTCTTCGCGGCTCCAACCTAGCTCTTTTGCCATTAACATACACAACATGGCGACGTTGAGTGAATGGTGATAAATATGCTCATCATTTTTGGCATCGCCCATTAAATGTAAGGCTAAATTATCGCTATTGAGTAGCATGGTGGTCATGTTGCTGATGAGGTCTTTCGCTTCACTGACCGCATTGAGTGGTCGGCTACTGATTTTAGAGACCATTGAACGCATCATCGACACTGAGCGATTAAATTGTTGTTCGGTTTTCTTTAAATCTCGTTTGAGCTTTTGTTGCTCATCTATTTTGGCCGACTTCTGGTTAATCATTTGCTCTTTTAGTGCGTTGAGGGCCTGCTCGTCGGGTTTAGAGGTGTTGGCATTCTCGGACGTTACAGGCTCAATATCGCTTTTTTCGGGATCAAAAAAAACATCTTTTAGCCCTAAGCCTTTGATAAGTTCAATTTGTGCAGCGTCTTTAATTTTAAAACTGCTAAACAGGAAAGGGTGGTCTTTCCAGGAAATTGGCAAGCGGATAAAGGTACCCACTTCTAATTGTTCTACAGCGATTTTTTGGTTTTTTTTCATATTCAATCGATAGTTACTTTGAAGAACAATGAGCTATGTTATGTATTGCCCTTTACAGGCACTTTAATTGCGTGGCAGCATACTACTATAAATAAATTAACAATAGTCACTCCCTATGGATTTTATTGAAGTATATCCCAACGCGATAAGTAATGATTTATGTGATCGCTTAATTGCAGCATTTGAAACGCATCCGAGTGTAGGGCCAGGCCATACAGGTTTTGGCGTAGATACCGAGAAAAAGCGCAGTCGTGATTTAATGTTAGATGCTTTTGATGATTTAGCTGAATTAAAAAATGAACTTTTAGCGGCGACATTTACCCATATTAGCGATTATTTTACCCAATACTCGTTAACCTTAATGGGAGCGGTTTCTGTACAAGTAGCAGATGAAAATGGTCAACCGCAAACGTTAACGCCTGATAATTTTGAGGTATTGGGTCGGCCAAGGGCAGCGGCATTAACTAAATATTTGTATCGCAGTGGTACGATTAATGTGCAGCATTATCAGCAAGGTGTGGGTGGATATCCGCATTGGCATTCAGAGCAGTATCCACAGAATGGCCATAATGAGGCGCTTCATCGGGTGGTGTTATACATGTTTTACCTGAATGATGTTGAAGAGGGCGGCGAAACAGAATTTTATTATCAACAACGTAAAATAAGCCCTAAAAAAGGCACTATGGTGATTGCTCCAGCCGGTTTTACACACAGCCATCGTGGCAATGTGCCCATTAGTAACGATAAATATATTGCGACTTCTTGGGCGATGTTTAATCGTGCCGAGCAACTTTATGCGCCATTAAGTTAGTGATTACTGTTGGGTAAAACCAGTTGTGGCTTTATATGCTTATTTGATTGATGACTTTGTTGCTGCGTGCTTATGCCGTTGCGGGGAGTTGAATGACAAAAGCTGCTCCGCCAAGCTCGCTAGTACCAATGGTCATTGTGCCGCCATAACTGCTAACGAGCTCATGGCATACTGCTAGACCAATTCCTTGTCCCGATGATTGAGTGTCGGCTCTCATACCGCGTTGGATTATTTTTTGTTTAATGGCGTGGTCTACGCCGGGGCCGTCATCTTCAACACTGAGTTGGATGATATTGTTATCGAGGCTCGCGGCGCTGATCATGACGTTATTGCCACATAAGCGAAATGCATTTTCCAGTAAATTACCCAATAGCTCCATTACATCGCCTTTGCTGAGTGGTAGTTGCAATGATGCTGATATGTTTAGGGTGAATATGACATGTTTGTCTCGATATATTTTATCGAGCATTTGCGCAAGTTGTTGAGCAATCGGTGCGATAGCGGTTTGTTGTTGACGTAAGCCTTGTTGGCCTAACATGGCACGCTTGAGTTGATACTGTACTAAATGATCCATGTCATTTATTTGTTCAAGTATTTTTTTGTGCTGTTGCTGACGATCTAATGAGTCATCGTCAATGATGGCAATACTGGCGGCGAGACGCGTTTTTAAACTGTGAGCAAGGTCGTTCATGGCATTTTGATAGCGCGTTTGACGTTGATCTGTTTGGTCCATAAGTTGATTTAATGCCGTGGTGATGCCTTGTAATTCAACGGGGTAATCTTGTGATAGGCTTTTTTTATGTCCTTGTTGCAGCTGTATCAACTCTTGTTTCAGCTTCGTTAATGGCCGCATTCCCCAGTAGGCTGCACTTACTAGCAGTAACAGTGCAATAGCCATTACCATTGCCAATCTAAAATAAGTGAGTCGATTAAATTGACTGAGTTCAGTTTTCAATGCGGTGGCGTCTTTTAAAATCAATAGATGATACATTTCGGTTTCAACGTCAATGCTGAGCAAGTAAGCAAAGTAACTTTGTTGGTCATTAAAATTGAGGTAGAACGGTGGGAAATCATCTTTTATATCAAGATATTGTTCACAAATGTTATTCAAGTTTAAGCTGATAGCGAAGTCAGAACGCCATAAGGTGTTATAGCTGCTATTGCAGGTAGCCATAATGTATTGCGTGTCGACGTCGTCACCTTCACGGGCCTGGGTGATAGGGATTAGATTGTTTTCGCGAAACTCAGCGGCAATGATGGGTAGTTGAGCTATTAAGGCGCTGGTGGTTTGGTTATAGCGATTTTGGGCATGGAGCAAGGTAATTAACCAGGCCAGACCAAATCCTACTAACGCGATAATACCCAAGGAGGTTAAGAACATCCTGGTAAGCAGACGTTTTTTAGGTCGTAAAATTAGTCGCATGGGTGGTTAAATTTATATCCTTGGCCGCGAAGGGTAATGATGGACTGTTCTATTCCACCTTGAGCAAGTTTCTTTCTTAATCGGCTGACCATCACTTCAATAGTGTTGGGATCGCCTTCTTTGTCGGCATAGACCACATCCAGTAAACGCTGTTTAGCGACAACCTCATGGCAATGGCGCATCAAGTATTCCAGAATAAGGTATTCAAAGGCAGTTATGTCTAATGGTGTTTGGTTTAGCGTTACATGTTTTGCCGCGACATCTATTTGCAGAGCACCGCTGGTGATGGTTGAGCGAACAAAACCACTGCTGCGGCGCACTATGGCATCAAGTCTGGCGATGAGTTCTTCTTTTTGAAATGGTTTAACTAAGTAGTCGTCTGCACCAGCATTGAGCCCTTCGACTTTATCTTGCCACGTTAGTCGAGCGGTTAAAATTAGAATCGGCGCTTTAACATCTGCATTACGCAGCATTTTGATTAGACTTATTCCATCTTGATCGGGTAAGCCTAAATCAATAATAGCAGCATCAATAGGATAATTAGTGGCTTGATAAAATCCTTCTTTTGCGGTTAATGCCACTTGCACTTGATTACCTTGATCTGATAACTGCACCTGTAAATGGTGTGACAACAGAGGGTCGTCTTCAATAACCAATATGCGCATAATCCATCCTTGTTAAGCCGTCACTTTATGTGAAATGTGCTTGGCCAATATTACCCTACAAGTTGGTACGGTTAAATATTAACCAAACTTTTTATGATGGTTATATTAAAACTTATTATCATTATGGTCATCGTAGTAATTATTCTTGCTAACATTTCACACTGAATGGGCTTTGTCGGTGTAATCAGGTATCAGGTAAGTTAGAATAGGGTTATTGACAGACTAACTTTTAAGATTGAGATGAAACTAACACATTTATTATCGGCTAGCTTTTTAAGTTTATTTTCGACAGTTGCATTAAGTGCAACGTTTACCTTTACGGCTATCCCTGATGAAGATGAAAGTCAGCTTCGGACTCGCTTTGATAAAGTGGCTGATTATTTAACCGAGCAGTTGGGCGTGGAAGTGAAATATATTCCGGTAAAGTCATATTCTGCAGCGGTAACAGCATTTCGTAATAACCAAGTACAACTTGCTTGGTTTGGTGGTTTATCTGGTGTGCAAGCGCGTCGTTTAGTGCCAGGTTCTGAGGCTATTGCCCAAGGTTTTGAAGATCAGTTTTTCAAGAGTTATTTGATTGCTCATAAATCTACTGAAATGGCTGCTTCAACTAATTTTCCTTCATTGAATGATTATACCTTTACCTTTGGTTCTAAAGACTCAACTTCAGGCCGTTTGATGCCACAGTATTTTATTGAAAAAAATACCGGTAAGCCAATTGAACAAATTTTTAAACGCATTGGTTTTTCTGGCGACCATAGCCGTACTATCAGCCAAGTTGAAGCAGGTGTTTATCAAGTCGGCGCGGTTAATTACAAAGTGTGGGACACCGCCGTTGAGAAAGGTGAAGTTGATACCAGCAAAGTGAAAGTCATTTGGGAAAGCCCTACTTACCCTGATTATCAATGGACGGTGCATTCGGGTGTTGATGAGACGTTTGGTGCAGGCTTTAAAGAAAAGCTGACTAAAACGTTAATTGGTATGACGGATAAAGATTTGTTAGCCAGCTTCCCACGTGAGTCGTTTGTACCGGCTAAAAATAGCGATTATGAACCGATTGAGCGCGTGGCAAAAACAATTGGAATGCTCGATTAATGTTGTCGTTGGTTGATGTTGATTTAGGTTATAACCAGCAAATTATATTACCTAAAGTGAATTTGTCATTTAAGGCAAATGAGCATGTGGCTATTTTAGGCCCTTCAGGCGTGGGTAAAACCACGCTGTTGCATCACCTTTATCAACAATTGGCCGAGCAAACCTGTTTGTGCTCACAAGCACAGGGGTTAGTTGATAACCTGTCGATATATCACAATGTGTTTATTGGTGGGTTAGCGCGTTATTCCCGTTGGTATAATTTGGCTAATTTGTTGTTGCCGTTTAATAAGCCGCAACAACAAATCGCCGCTATTTGCCAGCAACTAGAACTGACCGTGCCTTTGCAACAGAAAGTCAATGAGTTGTCTGGTGGTCAGCGCCAACGAGTGGCTTTAGCCAGAGCGTTATTTCAGCAACAAGCGGTGTTTATGGGCGACGAGCCCTTTTCTGCATTAGATCCGCTAATGGGCTTACGATTACTAAACTTGATTAAGCAAACGCATCAGAGTGTTATTTGTGTGTTGCATGATGCCGAACTAGCGTTAGCAAACTTTGAGCGTATTATTGTCATTAGTGATGGCAAAGTAGTACTGGATGACAAAGCGAGCCAATTATCTCTGGCTCATTTATCACAGCATTATGCATTAGCCGATTTACCAAACCATTCAGTGGCATAAATATGAATATGTCGATGCAGCTAAACTATTTATCTTCATTCTATCCCCGTTTTTATAATGCCTAAAATGATGACTCACAGTCGCTACTCTTTTGTAGGGCATTGGCAGAAAATCACTCTGTTGCTTTTACTCATGGTCTCGGTGTGTTGGTTTTTTGCTGATACCGAGGTGATTGCACTCGATCCTTGGTCTGAGCTTGGTCGCATGTGGCAAGGCTTTGTGCACCCTGACTTTTTCGCGACAGAGTATTTACTTGATGCGCTGTGGCAAACCATTAGTTTTGCGCTGCTTGGGATTACGATTGGGTTGCTATTGGGATTTCCATTAGCATTGTGGTATCAACATCCTGTAGTGGCGGCAATGTGTGCCTTTATCCGTGCTATCCATGAGATATTTTGGGCATTGATATTCTTACAGATATTTGGTCTTTCAGCCATTACCGGTATTTTAGCCATAGCGCTTCCTTATGCTGCTACTTTTGCCCGTGTGTTTGCTGATATTTTACAGCAAGCGCCAATGCATACCTTATTTTCACTGCCTAAGGGCACCGATAAACTGTCGGCATTTATATATGGTCGATGGATGCACATGTATCCGCAGATTGTCGATTATATTCGTTACCGTTTTGAATGCGCGCTTCGTAGTAGTGCTGTGTTGGGCTTTATTGGTATGCCGACATTAGGGTTTTATTTAGAATCCGCTTTTCGTCAGGGGCATTATCAACAAGGCGGTGCACTATTAATCTTATTTGTGTTGTTAATTGGTAGCATACGTTTTTGGGCTAAACCGATAATGCTTTGGCTGTATTTACCGCTTGCTGTGTACTTCTTACCTCCCATTCCTGTTATCGACTCGCAACTTATTTGGCGTTTTATCAGTGTTGATGTTTTACCACCGATGCTTCAAGGACAACCCTTCTTGAGCTGGTTTGACACAGATAACCTGTCGAAGCTCGTTAACTGGAGTTATACATTAATCAGCCAGCAAGTGTTTCCCGGGATGGTTGCTACCTTGGTACTGGCTTTTTGTGCTTTGGGGTTAACTCATGTGTTGACGTTGGTATTATTGCCTTTTAATACCCACTTGATGATGCCAAAAGTGGTTATTTTAATCATGAGGGCGGTGAATTTAATATTACGTTCATTGCCTGAATATTTATTGGCTTTTGTGTTTATGATGCTACTAGGGCCCTCGATGTTGCCAGCGATTATCGCGTTAGCGCTGCACAATAGCGGCTTGATGGTCTTTTTAATGTCACGTCAAGCTGACAGCATTAGTGTGCCGTTGACATACAAGCCTAGGATTGATCAGTACAGTTATCTAGTGCTACCTGCTATATACCCACATTTTATGGGACTGCTGTTTTATCGATTTGAAGTGATTATCCGTGAAACGGCTATCTTGGGCATGCTTGGGGTGATGACGTTGGGTTTTTATGTCGACAGTAATTTTTCTGAAATTCGCTTTAGTGGGGCATTGTTGCTGTTGTTTTTCACTGCGGGTTTGAATGTGGTTGTAGATTATTTAGCACGTCGATTATTGCATTATCCTCGCAGCCGTTTACAGGCTTGCTAAAGTCTCTTGGTTTCAGGCTTGCTAAATAAAGTCTCTTAGTTTAAAGCTATAAACGGGTAAGCATCGTGGCTCAAACAGGTAACTGCTTGATAAAAATAGTCAACTTATTCAACTGCTTACTTAATCGAATTTAATCATGTTTAAAACTGACCGATAATTTGATGAATTATATTATTGGCAATCGTGACTGCAACGGCAATAAAAATAATCCCAACGAGTAGATCTATAATGGTATTGGCCGCGAGTAATTTTTGTTGTACCCGAGGTTTAGATAGGATCAGTGCGAGTAAACTAAACCACGCCAATGACAACACAAATAACAATACCGTGGCGGCAATTTTAGTTGAGTAATTGACTTGTGGCGTAATCAATACAGAAAATAAAGTAATAAAAAAGATCAGCGCTTTAGGATTCAGTAGATTGGTATATAGTCCAACTTTAAATCCCTTTAATGACGATATCAGCGCCGCTTTTGCCACATTAGGTTGCGTTGATGAAATATCTGAATTACGACGTTTGCTAATCATACTGGTGATAGCTGACTTGAGCGCCCCATATCCCATCCATGCTAAATAGCTACTGCCAATTAGTTGTACGGTCATAAAGGCAACATGAGACTGTTGTATCATCACACTGATGCCCATCAACGACAAAAAAGTGTGAATTAAGATAGCGACAGCAATGCCGAAGGCACAATAAAGTGCGGTTAAGCGTGTTTGCTGCGTAGCCATTTTAACGATAATGGCAAAGTCAGGTCCTGGGCTCATTAATGCCACAATGTGAATAACCGCTAAACCCGCCAATAAAGTCATGTCCATATTTATTCCGTTTTTTATAAGTTAAAGCTGGCTAGATTTTGTTGATATCCATTTGTTGATATCCATTTGTTGATATCCATTTGTTGATATCTATGAGAGCTTATTTCAATGTAAGTTGATGATAATGGCACATTTATGTAGGAAAAAGATAATAAAAAAGCGCTAAATTAGCGCTTTTTTATATAAGGTGAACTTAAGTGTTATTTTTTGGCGTTAAGCACTTGTTCTTCAAAACTTTTGGCTGCTTTACCTGCTTGCGAATCGTTGAAGACTTCTTCATTAAATTCGCCTTCTGATTTGGCAATGATCACCGTAGCCACTGCATCACCAGTGACGTT
This sequence comes from Shewanella sp. Arc9-LZ, assembly GCF_010092445.1. Taxonomy (NCBI): domain Bacteria; kingdom Pseudomonadati; phylum Pseudomonadota; class Gammaproteobacteria; order Alteromonadales; family Shewanellaceae; genus Shewanella; species Shewanella sp. Arc9-LZ. The sequence goes on from NZ_CP048031.1 coordinate 1,783,937, forward strand.
TACTGCAGTGCGGATCATGTCTAGCATTCTGTCTACACCAATAATTAAGGCAATACCTTCAACCGGTAAGCCTACTTGGTTTAACACCATTGCCAGCATAATAAGGCCGACACCAGGCACACCCGCAGTACCGATAGATGCCAGTGTGGCCGTTACCACTACAGTCGCGTAATCCATGATGCTCAGTTCAATACCAAATACTTGGGCAATAAATACCGTTGCAACACCCTGCATAATGGCGGTGCCATCCATGTTGAGAGTGGCACCAAGTGGTAAGGTGAATGACGCGATTTTGTTGTCGACGCCCATTCTGTGCTCTGCGGTTTCAATGGTTACCGGCAATGTTGCGTTGGAACTTGCGGTACTAAAAGCAAACAGCTGTACGTCGCGGATTTTACGTAAAAACATCAACGGGCTGAGACCCGAGAACAGTTTTAGTAGAGTAGGGTAAACCACTAAGCCTTGGATAAATAAAACGGCAACCACCAGGAGGAAGTATTTGACAACACTACCGAAGGTTTCTAAGCCCAACGTTAAGCTGAGGGTCGCCATCAGTGCAAACACACCATAAGGTGCTAACTGCATAATTAAGGTAACCACACGCATAATCACATCATTTAAGTCGTTAAAAAATGACGCTATACGCGTACCTCTTTCACCAATATGTGAGATGGCAAAGCCAAAAACAACTGCAAATAGGATAATCTGCAACATATTGCCTTCACTCATGGCTTGCATAGGGTTTGTCGGTACAATATTAATAATGACTTCAGACAGGCTAGGCGCGTCTTTTGCCGAGTATTCTAATACGTTACCGGCCAAACTTGCATTACCTGGATGGATTAACACGGCTGCTAGAATCGCAATAGTAAGCGCAATAGCGGTAGTGAATAAATAGAAGGATATGGTCTTGCCACCAAGACGTCCCAGTTTAGATGGATCGCTAAGGGAGCAAGTACCGCATACTAATGAGATAAATACCAAAGGTACGACAAGCATTTTTAAGCTTGAGATGAAGATAGTACCAATGACATGTAAGAATCCATCGGTAATGTACTCTTGAATAAATTGACTACCAGGGAAAAAGTTTCTCAATGCTAGGCCAAATATAATGCCTAATGCCATGCCAATTAAAATTTTGCTCGTGAGTCCGAGCTTGTATTGATTACTCACAGAGTGTTCCTTCTCATCATATTATTTTATGTCTTTATTGAATGCGCTAAAGATTAGCAGGTATCGGCAACTTAGGAAATGGCATAAAAGTGAAAGTTTTCGCCAATAAATAGCGAATAAAATAGTAGAGTTATGCTAAAGTTATAAGATGTTTGCGTATTGTTAATGTATAAGTAACTATAATAATTCTTAAGTTTATTTTAATGTAACAGGGAGCCTGACAATGAGGTCAGCATATAAAGTTTATTTTGCGCTTTTATGTTCTTTTTTTCTCGTCGCATGTGGCGGCGGTGGCAGTATAACCGATGATGGAACCGGAGGTGGGACTACACCAGACCCAACCATATCTATTTCGTTAAGTATCGACAACACTCAAGTTTCTGTTGCAGAACCTGCAGTTATTACTGCAACCGTAAAAGACTCAACAGGTGCCGCTGTCAGTACGCTTGTTTCATTTACGCTTAATAATGATGATTACGGTACATTTGCGCCAAGTACCGGTGAAGTTGTCACCAATTCAAGCGGTGTCGCCACTATCCAACTCAACACGGCTGAGATTAATACCGGAGCAACAGTAACCGCGACTACCACGTCTGGTGAAAGTGCATCATTATTTGTCACTATGACGGGTGATGGCGGTGTTGCAGGTGGTGGGGCTCAAGTGTCATTGGTGTTAACTGATGCCGCTGGTAACGCTGTTCAATCGATTAGCACTTTATCACCAGGTAAATTAACTGCGACAGTCACTGGTATTACAAAGTCTTCAATTGTTACATTTGCTAGCCCAATTGGTGATTTACCCGTTAAAACTGCAGTAACTAATGCACAAGGTAAAGCTACCGTTGATATTTATGCTGGCAGTTCGTTAGGTGCTGGTGAAGCAACTGCGACATTATCAACCAATGAAACCGGTTCAACTATTGTTGTTGTTGGAGCAACCAACGTCGTGATGGGCAGTGGTACACCATTTGTTGAAGGTGTCGCAGCTATTAGTGCTACTGATTTATCTGCGGGTGGAACGGCAACGGTAACCGTGTCTATTCAAGATGATTTAGGTAATGCCTTTACACAACCTGTGGATGTAAACTTTTCATCTACTTGTGCGACCAAAAGCCCTGCGCAAGCAGTGATTAGCTCGCCTGTGTCGTCAAGTAATGGCGTCGCAACCTCAACGTATCGTGCCGAGGGCTGTGTTGGTGAAGATCAAATTAATGTCACAGCCAATGCCGGTGGCATCAGTTTATCTGCAGTTGGTACCATCAATATACTGCAGGCTGATGTTGGCAGTATTGTGTTTGTATCAGCGATTCCTGAAAACATAAGTATTCTAGGTACTGGTGGTACTGAATCATCAGTGGTTAAATTTAAAGTTTTGGATAAAAATGGCAATGTGGTTGCTAACCAAAATGTTAAATTTGCACTAAATACTACTGTAGGTGGGGTTAAAATTGATCCCCTGCAAGCTACTACAGATAATAGTGGTATTGTGCAAACGGTAGTAACCACAGGTACAGTCGCGACTTCTTTACGAGTGACTGCGACGGTAGACAATGGTGCAGTTCCTGCAGTATCGAGTCAGTCTAGCCAGTTAATTGTGTCTACGGGTATTCCTGATCAAGACAGTTTTTCTTTATCGGCTGAACTGTTTAATGCAGAAGGTTGGGATGTAGATGGTACTGTTGTTAAGGTTACCGCTCGTATGGCCGATGCGTTTAACAACCCTGTACCCGATGGCACAACGGTATCTTTTACCACTGAAGGTGGTTCTATTGAAGATGCATGTCAAACCGTAGATGGTGCATGTTCGGTATCTTGGATAAGCCAGTTACCAAGACCTGAAGGTGTTGTTCTTTTTGATGGGTTAGGCGTACAAGTGAAAAACCCTCAAGCTAGCTTAAAATGTTACAACCTAAGCGATGGTTCCGAAGATATCACTTGTCTTAATGCCAATATTGTTTATGGCAATTTTTATGACCAAAAATATGGTGGCCGTGCAACGGTTACCGCAACTGCTATTGGTGAAGAGTCTTTCCCGGATTTAAATGGTAATGGTCGCTTTGATGCATCAGAAGCAAATACGTTTCTTACTGGGACAGATGTCACTGGTCAAGCATTTGATTTAAATGATGCTTATAACGACTACAATGAAGACGGTTTATTTAATCCGCAGCAAACCGGTGGCCAAGCTGGTGGCACATTGGAAGAGTTAATCGATTTTAACTCCAACGGTACATTTGATGTCAAAGACGGTAAATATAATGGTGTGCTTTGTTCAGACCCTGTACACAGTGCATGTGCTGATGGCGTCAGTGATTCAAAGTCATTGTTTGTCCGCAGAAGCTTAACCTTAGTGATGTCTGGTAGTGCAGCGTATGCTACTAATCCTGCCAATATAGTGGTTGTTGATAGCACAGGAACACACTCTGGTGCTAGTGACATGATCATCGTGGGCAAAGGTGCTGCTTCTGCAACATTTACTATCTCTGACTTACATAACCAACAAATGCCAGCCGGTTCGATCGTAAGATTTACCACATCAGCGGGCTCGGTGGTGAGTTCAAGCGAATATACATGGCCAAGTACTAATTACAATGGTGGTCGTCAGTTTACTACAACCATTAAAGGCGAAGATGAACCAAACTCTGGTGTATTCCTCGTTGAAGTTGAGTCGCCAAATGGTCTGGTTACTCCAGTGGTATCCATTGGTGTAACAATCCTATAATCGACTGGGTAACAGTTTCAATCGTTAAAAAGGCGCACTTAGCGCCTTTTTTATTGATTCGGTTTAGCAATGTAAAACAAAAAGCCAACAGCGGATGCTGTTGGCTTTTAAAATATGTTATTCAATTATTCATTCGACCCGTTAACGTTATCTTTGGAACTGATACACGCTGCCTAACTTTAATATTTGTGTGAGTTCATCTAACGCGGTGCGTGATTCAATAATTAATTGTGGATCTGCTAGATCGCTTACCGTGAGTTGGTCACGATAATGTCTATCAACCCAGGCATTTAAGCGCGTAAATAAACCGTCATTCATCAATGTGTTTTGATTAACTGCAGCGACTTCTTGTTCGTTCATCGCGACTCGTAAACGTAAACAAGCTGGACCACCACCGTTTTGCATACTTTGCTTAACATCATAATAGCGCACTTGTTTGATCGGCGTGCCTAAGGTAACAAGTTCATTTAAGTAAGCAAATACCGCAGGGTTTTCCTGGCAATTTGTTGGCGCAATAATGGCCATTTCACCTGAAGGTAGGGTGATGATTTGGGTATTAAATAAGTAACTACGAACGGCATTATCAATGGATACTTGCTCTGTGGTGACTTTGACAAAATGCATGTCAGAGTTCATTTTACGGCGAATTTCATCGAACTTTGCTTCGGTATTTAAAAACGCTTGTTCGTGGTAGAACAACACATTTTTGTTACCCACTGAAATAACGTCATTGTGGAATACACCTTGATCAATCACATCTGGATTTTGCTGCATAAACACGCAGCTTTCATCTTCAAGTTGGTGCAACCGCGCTACTGCTTGAGATGCTTCCAATGTTTGGCGAGCTGGATATTTTGTTGGTTTAGGGGCGTTAGGGTTAGTTGCTGTTTGACCATAGACAAATAATTCAACGCCAGCATGACCGTATTCAGAACATAGGCGAGTATGATTAGCTGCTCCTTCATCACCAAAGCTTGCGTGTTCTGGCAAATGTTGATGATGCTTAAAATAGCGGTCGTTATTAAATGTCGCCTGCAAAATATTGCCGGTAGTGACAGGTTCAATACTGCGGTGTAATTTATCAACTAAATTAGCTGGGGTGAAGTGAACTTTACCGTCACAGGTGTCTGCACTGGGTGACACTGTAGCCGCGTTAGCTGTCCACATACTTGATGCACTGCAACAAGCATTAAGTAGCGCAGGAGCCTGCTGAGCAGCTTTTTGTAAAACCTCAGCGTCAGACCCAGAAAAACCAATTCGACGCAATGTGTATAGGTCTGGGCGCTCCTGTGGGGCTAATACCCCTTGCACCATCCCCAAATCTGCTAATGACTTGGCTTTTTGCAAACCTTGTTTAGCTGCCGCTTTAGGATTTGATGTCTGGGCCGCATTACTAAATGAGGCCACATTACCAAATGATAATCCGGCATAGTTATGGGTTGGTCCAACCAAGCCATCAAAGTTCGCTTCAAAATGCTTCATTCGTGATCCTTGAGAATTTTAGTGAATAATTATTATTGTAGTTACACTCATTTGTGTTACTTATAAAAAAGGAACGTGATTGTTCATGTCAGTTAACGCTAATTTAACCCCAGTATACTGAAGCTATAAGGGTTAACAAGGTGTGGTTAATTTGTACAAATGTGTATAAATGACTAAAAATGCACTGAAGGTGCTCGCAAGTATCATTAAGTGAAAAATTACGTTTAAAAAACGCATATTATTTTTTACATTTTTTATTTTTGATTCAATTCTGATTAAAAAATGACTTACTAGCCATGTAAAAGAGGGATTAACTTGAAACTATTGTCTCAACCCTCTATATATGGAATCAATTTTCTTTTTTTCGAGACTTTTTGGCGCAAATAAAACTATGGGTAAATCGCTAGTTATTGTCGAATCGCCGGCCAAAGCCAAGACAATTAATAAATATCTTGGTAAAGACTTCATTGTGAAGTCGAGTGTAGGTCATATTCGTGACTTACCAACTTCGTCTACTTCTGACGGTACAACTGTGACTAAAACCGCAGCAGAAGTTAAGAAATTATCTCCTGAAGAAAAAGCTAAATACAAGCTGATCAGAGACAAACAAGCGCTTGTGGCGCGAATGGGTGTTAACCCAGATAAAGACTGGGCGGCTAAGTATCAAATTCTGCCTGGTAAAGAAAAAGTTGTTAAAGAATTAAAAGCGTTAGCAGAAACTGCTGACCAAATATATCTCGCAACGGATTTGGACCGTGAAGGGGAAGCCATTGCCTGGCATTTACAGGAAATTATTGGTGGTGATCCTTCACGGTATCAGCGAGTTGTGTTCAACGAAATTACTAAAACAGCGATTCAAGATGCGTTTAGTAAACCGTCGGTACTTGATACCAATATGGTTAATGCCCAGCAAGCTCGTCGCTTTTTAGACCGTGTTGTTGGCTTTATGGTATCACCATTATTATGGAAAAAAGTCGCTCGTGGTTTATCTGCTGGGCGTGTTCAGTCGGTAGCAGTGCGCTTAGTTGTAGAGCGTGAAAGTGAAATTAAAGCGTTTGTTCCAGAAGAGTTTTGGGATATCCATGCTGAGTTAAATACACCTACCGCCGCTAGCTTGAAAATGCAGGTGATGAAGTATCAATCTGCTGCATTTGAACCGATTAATGAAGCGCAAGCTAAAGTCGCTGTCGATGCGTTGCGTGATGCAGCATATGTTGTTACTGCGCGTGAAGATAAAGCAACCTCAAGCAAACCTTCGGCACCTTATATTACGTCGACATTGCAGCAAGCTGCCAGTACTCGTCTTAGTTTTGGTGTTAAGAAAACCATGATGATGGCGCAGCGTTTGTACGAAGCTGGCCATATTACGTATATGCGTACCGATTCAACCAATTTGAGTAAAGAAGCGGTTGAAAACTTACGTGAAATGATTGGTGCCGAGTTCGGTGACAAGTATTTACCGGCAGAACCTATTCGTTATGGTAGCAAAGAGGGCGCTCAAGAGGCGCATGAAGCTATTAGACCGTCGAACGTGGCTGTGCAGTCCGCTTCGTTAACCGATATGGAAAGAGACGCTCAGCGCTTGTATGAGCTTATCTGGCGTCAATTTGTGTCATGTCAAATGACACCTGCTCAATATGATGCAACACGTTTAACGGTAACCGCGGGTGATTACGAATTAAAAGCCAGTGGCCGTACCTTACGTTTTGATGGTTGGACTCGTGTTCAGCCACAAGTGAGTAAGAAAAACGAAGAAGATAAGACGCTACCAGTCGTTGCAAAAGGTGACAAGTTAGTGCTTGAAACCTTATCTCCTAAGCAACACTTTACCAAGCCTGCACCGCGTTACAGTGAAGCGTCTTTGGTTAAAGAGCTTGAGAAGCGTGGTATTGGTCGTCCTTCAACGTATGCGACGATTATTTCAACCATTCAGGATCGTGGTTACGTTAAAGTTGATAACCGCCGTTTCTTTGCTGAAAAAATGGGTGAGATTGTCAGCGAACGCTTAGTCGGCAGTTTTAAAGAATTAATGAGCTACGACTTTACCGCCAGCATGGAGCAAACATTAGATGATGTTGCTCAAGGTAAGCTGGACTGGAAAAAAGTATTAGACGGTTTTTATGGCGACTTTACCAAGCAGTTATTGTTGGCCGAGTTAGATCCTGATGAAGGTGGTATGCGCCCTAATGAGATGGTATTAACAGACGACATTAAGTGTCCAACCTGTGGCCGTCCAATGGGTATTCGTACTGGTTCAACAGGGGTGTTCTTAGGTTGTTCTGGTTATGCGTTGCCGCCTAAAGAACGTTGTAAGACCACGCTAAACTTAACCCCAGGTGAAGAAGCGGTTAGCGACAATGAAGATGGCGAAACAGAAGCGTTACGTGCTAAACATCGATGTGGTAAGTGTGGTACCGCGATGGACAGTTATCTCATTGACGAAACACGTAAATTACATGTTTGTGGTAATAACCCGTCATGTGATGGTTACGAAGTTGAAGCCGGACAATTTAAGATTAAAGGCTATGAAGGTCCAATTATTGAGTGCGATCGTTGCGGCAATAATATGGAACTTAAAAACGGTCGATTTGGTAAGTATTTTGGTTGCACCAATAGCGAGTGTAAAAACACCCGTAAGTTGCTGAGAAGCGGTGAAGCGGCGCCACCAAAAGAAGATCCTATCTTTCTACCTGAATTAAAATGTACTAAATCGGATGCTCACTTTGTGCTTCGTGATGGTGCTGCTGGTATATTTTTAGCCGCCAGTACTTTCCCTAAATCGCGTGAAACACGTGCGCCGTTAGTGGAAGAGTTAGTGCAGTATCGCGATTTGTTATGGCCTAAATATGCGTATCTTGCCGATGCGCCAGTCGAAGATGATGAAGGCAATAAAGCCTCGGTTAAATTTAGTCGTAAAACCAAAGAGCAGTATGTTGCTACTGAAGTTGACGGCAAAGCTACCGGTTGGTCTTCTAAGTTTATCGGCGGTAAATGGGTTAGTGAATCAACTAAGAAAAAAGCTAAGAAATAATTTTTAGTATTGATTGATACATAACGCTCTTTATAAACGCTACCCAATTGGGTAGCGTTTTTGTTTGTGCCATAAATGACTTAATTATTTTTTGTATCATGAACCGCATAGGGACATGCTTTTGCAAACAGACAAACAGACAAACAGACAAACAGACAAACAGACAAACAGACAATCAAACAAAAAATCTAAGACATCAGACACAAAAAAAGCACCGATAAATATCAGTGCTTTTTTAGTGGTCATTTATTGTAAATTCACAACGATATTACACTGAAGTGCCTGACGTTATTTTTTCTCACTATTCTGTGCTGCTTGAATCGCCGTTAACGCAATGGTGTAGACAATATCATCGACTAATGCGCCGCGTGATAAATCGTTAACCGGTTTACGCATACCTTGAAGCATTGGCCCGATGCTGATTAAATCAGCACTACGCTGTACCGCCTTGTATGTGGTGTTACCCGTGTTTAAATCTGGGAACACAAATACGGTTGCTTTACCTGCGACAGGGCTGTCAGGTGCTTTAGAGAGCGCTACGTTAGGCATGACTGCTGCATCGTATTGCAATGGACCATCGATAATCAAGTCCGGACGTTTTTCTTTAGCGATTCGTGTGGCTTCACGTACTTTATCCACATCTGAACCGGTGCCAGAAGTTCCCGTTGAGTAACTGATCATCGCAACGCGAGGCTCAATACCAAAGGCTTTAGCTGATTCAGCTGACTGAATCGCAATATCGGCTAGCTGTTCAGGACTTGGATCTGGGTTAATCGCGCAATCACCATACACTAATACTTGATCTGGCATCAGCATGAAGAAAATCGATGACACTAAGCTAGAACCCGGTGCCGTTTTGATCAACTGCAATGGTGGGCGAATAGTGTGTGCCGTAGTATGAATAGCACCAGACACAATTCCATCAACTTCATCTTGTGCCAGCATCATGGTACCAAGCACCATGTTATCTTCCAGTTGTTCACGGGCAACAACTTCTGTTAATCCTTTGCTGCGACGTAATTCGAGCATAGGCACAACGTACTTTTCACGCACAGTTTCTGGCTCAATGATTTCGATGCCTTCACCTAAAATAACATCTTGTTGCGATGCAACGCGTAAGATCTCTTCGCGGTTACCGATTAACACGCAACGAGCAATACCCCGTTCTGCACAAATTGATGCAGCCTTAACGGTTCTAGGCTCTTCACCTTCAGGAAGCACGATAGTTTTACGGGCTGCACGGGCTAGTTCAGTTAACTTGTAACGGAATGCCGGAGGAGATAGACGGTGTTCACGTGGAGAATCCTGGGTAACACTTTCAATCCAGGTTTGGTCGATATGGCTGGCCACGTATTCTTGCACTTTTTCAACGCGCACCGCATCATCCACAGGTACTTCATGATCAAAACGTTGAATATTGAGCGAGGTCTGCCATGTATTGGAATCAATTAAAAATACTGGCAAGCCTGTTTCAAAAGCTTGTTCACATAACTTCATGATTTCTGGTTCTGGCGGGTAGCCCCCAGTAAGCAACAACGCGCCAATTTTAACGCCGTTCATGGCTGCTAAACATGCAGACACGATCACGTCGGAGCGATCGCCAGAAGTCACTAACAATGAATTTGTTTTGATGTGAGTAACCATGTTAGGCAGGCTACGGGCACAAAATGTTACACGGCGCATACGACGAGTATGCATTTCACCGGCATTAATGATTTTGGCATTTAAGTGCTTAGCTAAATCAGATGCGCGCGGGGCAATTAGCTCTAAATTGTATGGCACACTGCCTAATATACGCAGCGGACTTTTACCCGGAAGTTGGAACATTCCCGAGCTATCAACCGCGTTCATATTTTTATCATCAAATACTTCAGATAAATCAGGACGAGTGCGACCTTCGTTGTCAACGGGAGCACCAATTTTATTGATGATAGCGCCAATTAAACGTTTGTTTTTCTGTCCACCCCAAGAGTTAAAGGCGATTTCTAATCGATTCATTAATCCATTAGGCGTATCGTTTCCAGGGGTTGCGATGAAAATAACATCGGCGTCTAATGCTTTGGCAATTTCATAGTTAATGTCATCAGCAAATGGATGGCTTCGTGTTGGTACTAAGCCTTCAACCACTAGGATTTCAGTATTACTGGCGCATTCTGCTGCGCGGGCAATAATCTGTTCTAGTAGGACATCAGTTTGTTCTGAACGGATTAACGCTTCAGCATGGACCATTGAATAAGGTTCCAACGGATTAACAGTTGGAGACGTGCTTAAAATAGTGGTTGAACGTTCTGGACCAGTATCACCGGATCGAATTTGCGCAATAGGTTTAAAAAATTGCACTTTAACGCCTTTGCGTTCAAGTGCACGAACCATACCTAAGCTTAGTGATGTTAATCCCACTCCAATACCGATTGGAATAAGCATAATATTACGAGACATGACGACCTCTTGTGTGCGTATTGTTCATGTTAATTAACCGAATATAAGACCGAATAAGCTGCTTATTTAGCTGTGATCAGCTTAATAGCATCTTCGGCAATAACCCACTCTTCATTTGTTGGTATGACCATAGCAATAGGGCTACCTACTTGGGTAATGATGCCTTGCTGGCCAAAACGAGCCGCTTTATTCAAATTATCATCGACTTTGAAGTTAAATATTGCCAATAAATTAAGGACTTTCTCGCGAATAAGGTCTGAGTTTTCGCCAATACCGCCAGTAAATATAATGGCGTCTAAACGCCCTAATGGCACAGTGTAAGAGGCGATATATTTGGCTAAACGATAGCAGAAGATATCTAAGGCTAGTGTGGCACCTTTGTGACCGTCTTGATAACCTTCTTCAATCCCACGACAATCGTTGGTAAGTTCTGAAATACCCAATAAACCACTTTGCTTATTCAGTAGGTTATTGACTTCATCAAGGGTATAGCCAAGTTGTTTAACTAAATGGAAAATAATTGATGGGTCTAAATCGCCGCAACGTGTACCCATAACTAAACCTTCAAGCGGAGTTAAGCCCATTGACGTGTCGACACTTTTGCCACCTTTAATGGCCGTTACCGATGCACCATTACCTAAATGTGCACAAATAATATTGGTGTCTTTAGTCTCTTTGCCTAATACTTTGGCTGCTTCACGACAAATATAGATGTTGCTAGTACCATGCATGCCATAACGGCGAATACTATGTTCACGATACAATTTGTAGGGTAGGGCATAAATATATGCCTTTTCGGGCATGGTTTGATGAAATGCGGTGTCAAATACTGCAACTTGTGGCAAATCTGGGAATGAAGCGAGCGCGGCACGAATACCAATTAAATGCGCAGGATTATGTAGAGGCGCTAATGACGCACAATCTTCAATACCCTGAATGACATCCGGTGTAACAATAACCGAGCGAGTAAACTTTTCACCACCATGGACGATACGATGACCAACGGCTTTAATTTGTGCCGCAAGTTCTGGATGGTCTGCCAAAATGTTATTAACGATGAATTCTACCGCTTCGCGATGCGCAGTAAAGGCACCTAATTTGGCTTCATTCTTGCTGCCATCAGATTTCCACTTAATGCGTGAATCTTCTAAACCAAAACATTCAGCTAATCCAGAAACTTTATCATCGCCTGATTGAGCATCAATGATGGCAAATTTTAATGATGAGCTACCGCAGTTGAGCACGAGTACTAATTTGTCTGACATGTTAACGCCTTTTAAGTCAATGAAACTAAATAAAATAGTAAAATTCCATTTTGATTAAGGTTTATGATTATTCATTCATAAACGCCACACTTCGGTGTTCTTACCGTGATTTACGACTGAAATTTAAATCAGTATAGGCGTAAATTCTCCAGTGCATTTTGGGCATGACACTGTATTATGTTATCGTTATACTCATGTCCCAAGCTGTAAAGGTAGCCGTATATTGAACATGAATTTGGTTAAATTACTTGGCGATGGTCAACGTTATATGAAGACCTGGCCAATGGTTAGGCAACTTGGGTTTTATTTCCCTGAGTACCGTGTCGTCAAAGCGACTCAATTAGCGATTATTGCAATGCCTGTGTTGGCATTAGTCGTTGCGGCTAGCCAGCTGTATATATTTGGCTGGGATTATTTACCGCAAGCATTAACGATGTTGCTCTTTTTTATCAGCTTGCCACTACAAGGCTTATTATGGTTAGGTTGGCGAGCGAGCCATCCGTTACCGTTATCATTATTTGATTGGGGCAACCAACTCAGCTCAGCATTGACTGAGATGGGTATTTATTGCCAACCTTTAGGCGCAAAAGCCTGCTATTCTGATATGGCCACCATTTTGAAACTGGCTTTTGAACGTTTAGATCAAAGTTACTGGGACGAATTATAATTCATCTTATGCATAAGCCGATGCTAATTTACATCTGTTTATTGTTATTGTGACTAAAATGTAGCGTTAATACCTCGGTCAACAAACACCTGCTGAATTCTCTGCATGATTTCTGTACTTGGCGGTGAAATATGCGCCAAAGTATACGTTTCGCCAAAAGCTTGCCATTTATGTTCCCCTAACGGGTGATAAGGCAATAATTCAACTTTTTCAACATTGCTCATCGGTTTAATGAACTCAGCTAATGCGATGGCTGATTCGACATCTTCAGTAAATCCAGCGACAACCACATAACGGATCCAGGTTTTAATATTTCGTTTGGTAAGATATTGCGCAAACTGAAGTGTTCGATGGTTACTGACTTTAGTCAGTTCGATGTGTTTGGCATCGTCCATTTGTTTGATATCAAGTAACACTAAGTCGGTATTGTCGAGCAACTCATCTATTACGGGTTCGTATTTACGCACAAAGCCGTTGGTGTCTAAGCAAGTGTGTATACCCTGACTTTTGCAGGCTTTAAACAGTTCGCTGACAAATTGAGCTTGTAAAATTGCTTCACCACCACTGGCTGTAATGCCACCACCGCTGGCGTCTAAAAAGGGTTGATATGAAATGACTTGGCTCATTATTTCATCAACAGAAACTTCCTTACCGCCATCTAGATCCCATGTATCACGATTATGACAATATTGGCAGCGCATAAGGCAACCTTGCATAAAAGCGATGTAGCGAATTCCTGGACCGTCAACGGTTCCGAATGATTCCACTGAATGTATGCGACCTAACGTCATTGTTGTTCCTTAAAATGGGTATAAAAAAGGCTGTATCGATAAGATGTTACACATCGATACAGCCAATTTTAGCAGAGACTACATACTTTTAGTAAATGTACGAGTAATCACGTCTTGCTGCTGCTCAGGGGTGAGCGCATTAAAGCGAACGGCATAACCCGATACACGAATAGTTAATTGTGGATATTTATCCGGATTAACAATCGCATCTTCTAACATTTCACGGTTCATCACGTTAACGTTTAAGTGTTGACCACCTTCACGGTTAGGCTTGCTTAGGAAGTAGCCATCCATCAATGACGCTAAGTTAGTACGACGACCCGTATCATCTTTACCTAATGCATTTGGCACGATAGAGAAAGTATAAGAAACACCATCTTGTGCGTGGGCAAAAGGCAGTTTAGCCACTGATGTTAATGAAGCAATTGCACCATTTTCATCACGACCATGCATTGGGTTAGCGCCAGGCGCAAACGGAGCGCCTGAACGACGACCGTCAGGAGTGTTACCGGTTTTCTTACCATAAACCACGTTTGAAGTGATGGTTAAGATTGATTGTGTTGGAATGGCATTACGATACATTTTTTTAGTGCGAATTTTCGCCATAAAACGTTCAACTAAATCGCAAGCAATGTCATCGACACGAGCATCATTGTTACCAAATTTTGGATAGTCACCTTGAATGTCAAAATCAACCGCAATACCATTTTCATCGCGAATAGGCTTAACTTGAGCAAACTTAATCGCTGACAATGAATCGGCAGCAATTGACAAACCTGCAATACCACACGCCATTGTACGGCGCACATCGCGGTCATGTAATGCCATTAACGCAGACTCGTAAGAGTATTTGTCATGCATAAAGTGAATCGCGTTAAGCGCAGACACATACTGCGTTGCAAGCCAGTCCATTAAGCCATCAAGACGTGACATAACATCATCAAACTCAAGTACATCAGCAGTGATTGGGTCCGCTTTTGGTGCAATTTGGGTTTTAAGCTTTTCGTCAACACCACCGTTAATGGCGTATAACATGGTTTTGGCTAAGTTAGCGCGAGCACCGAAGAACTGCATATGCTTACCCAAAATCATTGGGCTAACACAACAAGCAATGGCGTAATCGTCTGACTCGAAGTCAGGGCGCATTAAGTCATCGTTTTCGTATTGAATTGAGCTAGTGTCAATTGATACTTTGGCACAGTAACTTTTAAAACCTTGTGGCAATCTTGTAGACCATAACACGGTAATGTTTGGCTCTGGGCTTGGGCCCATGTTGTACAAGGTATGCAAGAAACGGAAGCTTGATTTAGTCACCAATGTGCGACCATCAAGACCCATACCAGCGATAGATTCAGTTGCCCAGATTGGATCGCCTGAGAATAGTTCATCGTATTCAGGTGTACGCAGGAAACGCACCATACGTAGTTTCATCACGAAATGGTCAACCATTTCTTGTGCTTGCTGTTCAGTAAGAACACCATTTTTAATGTCACGTTCAATATAAGCATCAATGAACGTTGAGGTACGACCCAGTGACATTGCTGCGCCATTTTGGCTTTTTACTGCAGCAAGGTAACCAAAGTAAGTCCATTGAATGGCTTCTTTAGCATTTTTGGCGGGTACAGAAATATCACAACCGTATTTAGCTGCCATCACTTTCATTTGGCCTAAAGCACGATGTTGCTCAGAAATCTCTTCACGTAATTGGATCACACTTGATAAGTCATCACCAGCTTCAAATTGCGCTTGCAGTGAGCTGAATTGGGCAAACTTATCTTTCATTAGGTAATCGATACCGTACAAAGCAATACGGCGGTAGTCACCAATAATACGACCACGACCATAGGCATCAGGTAAACCTGTTAATATACCTGATTTACGGCAAGCCATAATTTCTGGGGTATAAACATCAAACACGCCTTGGTTATGGGTTTTGCGTAACTCAGAGTAAACGTAATTCACATCGCTGTTAAGTTCACGGCCATAAGCTTTACATGAACCTTCAACCATACGAATACCACCGTTGGGCAGCATGGCACGTTTTAATGGCGCTTCAGTTTGTAAACCAACGATAGTTTCAAGGTCTTTATTGATATAGCCAGCATCATGAGAGGTAATGGTTGAAACCATTTCAGTGTCGAAATCGACTGGAGCATGAGTTTGGTTCTCTTGCTTGATGCCTTCCATTACTTTGTCCCACAAAGTTAATGTTGCATCTGTTGCACCTGCTAAGAATGATTCATCACCCTCATATGGTGTGTAATTTTGTTGGATAAAGTCACGTACGTTAACTTCAGTTTTCCAATCGCCAGCTACGAAACCTTCCCACGCGTTGGCAAATAGTTCGGTTTTATCTGTCATTTACTTAACCCTCTGGTTGATTTTCTACGGATGTCATCACAATTAACACAAAGTGTTGGTATCCGTTGAGTGTTTACATTCTGTCGTCTAGGTAGATTCGCTAGACTGAGCCGTTTACATCTTCTGCGACATTGATGGCAGAAATGTTCCGCCTGGCTTGTGTAATGACGCTAATCGATATTGTTTCTGTTAATGAACTAATTGGTAAGACCAATTATCCATGGGTTAATAATAGCACAGCATAATGACGATATCGGCAGCTTTCGCTAACGGATTATCAAAAGTGTTAACTGGCTAACATATCTGTTTATAACTTGGAGTAGCCCGCGGCAATTTTTGGCAAATAAAAAGCGAAACCATTGCCGATCTCGCTTTTATATTGATGGTATTACCGAACATGACTAGATTATAGCAACGCTGGAATCCCTTCGATCATGCCTACTGCTAACATCGCCGCCAAACAAATCACAAAGGCTAGGCTTGGGATAACGATACGGTCTGCAAATGACAAGGTTTTAGGACGCTCTTTATCACCAATTAAACCATTATTATCAAGTAACATGGTTAACGCCCAAGCTAATACTGGGTTGGCAACAAATGCAGCGAAAATACAGATACCTGCGGCTTGGCTACTCGTCGTGTCTTTAACCATCTGTAAACCTGCCTCTAATAACGGCAGGAATACGCCAACTAAAAGCGCAATCGACATAACAGGGCGCCACACCGTGATATCCATAGGATAACCAATGATAGCCACAATAATACACAAGCTACCGAGTAGGATAGCGCCAGCTGGAATAGGGCGTTTGGCAATAGCCGCTGGGATCATGTAAGTTCCCCACGACGAGGTAATATTACCGCCACCGACTGCAGTACCAACGATCTGTCTTACTGAGCAAGTTGTCATCGTGTCATCAACATCCATCAGTACTTTTTCAGCGCCTTTTGGATAATTTAATTCTTGGAAAATACGATGACCAAGAAAGTCTGGTGACCACATGGCAACAGCCAGAATTGCGAATGGTAATGATGCAATAAAATGAGCTGCATTTGGTAAGCCTAACTGCCAACCATGTTCAGTTGAACCCCACCAATAAACCGGATTGAGATTTGGGATGCCTGGAGCGGTAGTAAATTGTAAATCTAAGCCTGCGCCTAGGCCAAATGCCAGAGTAACTGCTGCAATAGAACACAATGGAATCGCTAACCAGCGTTTACCGTATTTGGCTAATGCTGCATAAATAATGACATTGATTAACAAGATGGTAAATGCAACATAACCGAGTGAATAGTCAAGACTGTGCTTGGCTTGCAGTCCTCCTGCCCAGTCAAATAACGAACCTATCTGACTTTTAGCTCCCATAAATCCTAAGAACACCAATAAACCGCCGGCCACACCGCTACTGGTGAGGTTAACCAGTTTCGAGCCCCCTTTGAAATAACTTAAAATCAAGCCAAATATACCAATGAGGATTGCTAACGCTAATGGATGAGCACCAGCGAGCGCGATGGTACCAATTAACGGGATCATTGGTCCATGGTTGCCGCCAAGGTTTGCTCTTGGATTAATAAAACCAGAGCTAATAATACAGAAGAGTAAAGCTGGGATGAGCATTTCTACACGGACAATCTGGATAGCAAATTCTGCCCCAAGATTGACGTGATCCCATTTTTCACTTAAACCTGCAGCCCAAGCTGCCATTACTGCAGAATACATCACAGTAATACCAATAGTTCCTGCGATGGCTGGGACTAAGTCTTCCCATTCAAAACGAAAATCACGTCCAGGAAGGTTGAGTCCCCAACGTTTGGGCTTCATTATCTTGAGTTCATTTTCTAGATAGGCATCGCGAGTGTCAAACTCGCTAGCAGGACGGTGAAGCTCGCTGTAGCTTGCTTCTTGAGCTTGTGTATCTGAATTACTGACTGTGTCTGACATAATTTCTCATTCTCCGAAAAGAACAGGTTAATCCATCAAATGATGAAGTTTGAGTGTGTTCCTTTGAAGTGATGGCTATGTCCGTAAGAGCAGCTTGCCGGTGAGCCGCAATGGCTCTTATCACTTTGCTCAGCTGCGATGCCTTTATTAGGGAAGCATTACAGTGATGTCCTTATTACGATCTTTTTTGGTAAGACCAATTTACCTTGTGGATTTTAGCATAGCGTTGAGATTGCATCACTTGGTATCAAGAAAGTTGATGTTTTGTTTACTAGAAGTGAGAGCTGGATAACAAGTTAACAGCAAAATTAGATCAGTAAATTTGCCTAATAACTCACCTCGTAAGCAATACTCATTTCAGAATATTGTGTCACATCAATATAATTGATACTGGGTATAATTATTATTCAATTATATTTAAGACTTGTCTACGGGATTATTAAGAATTATAGAGAAATGACCGCTGCAGTAGCTACCATGGTGGTTACAAAATAAATTGGTCGAGTGCTGGCTGAAGGAAAGTAAGATTGGCTTTGGTGGTTGATAATGTCAGTACTTGAGAAGCATGAAATTGATAAACATGAATGGATAAAAAAAACGGCATCCGAAGATGCCGTTGTATCAATAAACCTATCGCTTATAACGAATAGTTTAGAACTTATAAGAGGCTGTAGTATGGAAGAAGCGACCTACGTTGTCATAAGCTGAGCTTGTAGTATCAGTACCTGTATAACCGTATGGTAATTCACGGTTAAACACGTTATCGATACCAAACTTCAAACGAATACCTGAATCGAAGTTGTATGCAACTGCCATGTCGTTGATAAAGTAATCGTCAAATTCCATGTTGCTATTAGGATTCGCGTTTAAGGCTAATTCCTTATCAGTATAAAGGCTTACACCCTCAACATAGCGCGTTCTCCAGCTAACATCCCAGCTATCGATTGAGTAACTTAGGCTCCAGTTTGCTTGCCATTCAGCATAGCCTGCCGTGCCTGCAAGTTCTTCAAACGTATCTGGTTCATCCTGGAATGAAAAGTCTTTACGTTTTAATAGACGAGTCGCAATAAGGTTAGTGCGTACATCACCACTAAAGGCTTCAAAGTTATAACCAATATCAAAGTCGATACCAGCAGCTTCAAGAGATGCAATGTTTAACGAGAACTGTCTAATTTGAGTAATTTCGTGGCTAGTTGAATCACGAGTAATCAAACTACAGTATTCGTTATTCACACCAGATGGAGAATCAACACAACGGTCGATAATATCTTGGGCGCCAACAGCACTGATTGCATTTTCGATCTCGATATTCCAATAATCGGTAGTGATCGATAATCCATCAATAAAATCAGGTTGATAAACAATTCCTAACGTGAAACTTTTCGATTCTTCTGCTTTTAGCTCGCGATTACCACCACTTAATCCTTCAAGGGTTTTATCGTCGTAATCAGCGTCAAAACCAGCAGGGATCCCTAGCGCCGCACAGTTAGCCTGGCGTTGAGTTGGATCAGCTAGATCATTTAAGTTTTTAGCACGACAAGAGTCATCTACAGAGAAGAATGTTTGGCTTGCAGCACCATAAAGCTCACTGATGTTAGGTGCACGAATAGCTTCTGAGTATGTAGTACGAACGCGGATCTGATCATCAACTTCCCAGCTTAAGCCCGTTTTCCATGTTGTTGCATTACCAATGGTGCTGTAATCAGCAAAACGTATTGCAAGATCTAAGTCTAGCTGACGTACCATTGGTAAATCGGCTAGCAAAGGAAGCGTGATTTCAGCAAAAATTTCGCTTACATCAAAATCGCCTTTATCTTCGCCCAATGCATTGAAGAAAGTACCTGCTGCATTTGAAGGTTCAAATATCTCACTTTCTTCTTTACGGTATTCAACACCAGTAGAGAAGCCTGCATAACCGGCAGGTAATTCAAATAAACTAGAGTTAGTTAGTGAGCCACCTAATACGGTTTGCTTAATAATCGATGTACCAGTTGAAGCGGTATTAATATAGTTAATAGCATCTTGACTTGGCGCGCCAAAACCAAAAATGTTGACTGGCACACAGCCTGCATCTCTAGCTGACTGATCACGACATACTGCAATCCCGTTTTCTAATACAGAATCAAGGGCGTTGGTGTAATTGTCATAGATTAAGTTATTTTTATTAACGCGCTCTAAATCAGTTTGACCATAAATAGCATAGGCATCGTAATCCCAATCTTGGAATACTATACCTTCAAGACCGATAACATAACGTTGAGTTTCGCGAGTATCATCTTCAATACGCGCACCCAAGTCCGTCATAAAACGACGAATATTAAGTGTATCTAATGGCGCTGAATTACCGTCGCTATCTTTGTTTGCTTTCATTAAAGCAACCAGCTCAGGATTGATAAAAGCATTATCAATTTTGATATCGTTGACCGGGTTACCAAAGAAAAATGCCGGTTGGCCTTCATCTGTTGATTGGCTGTTAACGTATTTAGCTTCAAAATAAACGTTATGATTATCGTTAAGCTGGTAGTTTGCTTTAAAGTTAATATTGTAACGTTCGAATTCTGGTTGTAATTCGACAAACTGGTTTAAGTTAGTGACATCACAATTTGCACAACGAATACCATCAACATTTTGACCGCTATAAACATCGCTTAATGAGCCATCAGGATTAAAGCTTTTCCAACCATCTAAATTGAAGGTACCGGCATTACTAATCGTGTAGTGACCGGCGTTAGGAGTCCATATTTTGTCTGGATCTGATGGGTCATTGTTATCTTCAGTGCGGTTTTTATTTGCTAGGCTCGAAAAAGCAGTTGAAGTCTGATCGCGATCAAATGCTCTTAATTGCTCTTGAGCGCTGTATTCAACCGCAAAGGCAACATTACCATCACCTTGTGCAAAATCAGAACCATAAGATAATGAGAAACGGTCTTTATTGTGGCCACTATCGTCAGCCCAACCTTTGGTTGCTGATACATCTAAGCCATTAATATCTTTCTTTAAAATGAAGTTTACAACACCGGTTACCGCATCAGCACCGTAAATTGCAGATGCACCGCCGGTAATCACTTCTACTCTATCGATCCATACACTTGGAATGGTATTGACGTCGACTGAAGAAGTACCTGCAGAACTTGATACATGGCGTTTACCGTCCACTAACACGAGTGTTCTGGCTGTACCCATGCTTCTTAAATCGAGCAAGTTAAGACCCGAAGTACCAATAAAGCGGCCTGAGTTGGCAAGTGAGTAGGTGTTACCTAGTGCAGGTAATTGGTTTAGCGCTTCACCAATATTTGTTACACCAGTTGATAATAACTCGTCGCCAGTAATTACTGTAACCGGCGTTGGTGCAACAGCACCTTCACGAATAATACGTGAGCCTGTTACCGATATTCTTTCAACAGTTGATGCTGGATTAGCTTGATCTTCTGCTGCAAAGGTATTGAATGTGGTTGCTGCAGAAACAGCGACACCACTGATTAGCGCAAAGCGAATAGCTTTGGCTAAATGCGAATTAACTTGCATATTTTAACTCCCTAAAATGTTTTTTTATTATGGTGTAATCATTCAGATCATTTTTAATATAAAAATGAAACAAAGTTACACAGCTATCGATATAAGCACACCTAAATAAAAAAACAATATCAGGCCATCAGGTTGGTAATTAGCTGGGTATATACAATTAAGCTCATTTTGATTAACAATTTGATATCACAAGCGCCAATAAGTTGTAATAATGTAAGTATCAAGATTACAATGTTATTTCAAGTAGCTTACGTTGTTAATAAATGGTTTTTAATATATTGGTTTGTTGTGTTATTTGTGGCTGCCGAAATTTAATTTGTTAAAAAAATGTTCATAAATTATTTTTAATTTTTATATGAAAAATTATAACCTAGCGTTTTTTTTAGGTAAATTACCGATTTAACATATTATAACTTTTTTTCATGAGTTTAATTAATGTGGTTTTTACGTAAAAAAATCTAGGTTTTGACCTTCGTTGATAATAGATTATTATTCATTATTTGAATATTAATGATTTTTAAGTGATTTTTTATGCGCTTCGTTATTATGTTTAGCATGATGTTGATTGTCATAGATGATTGTCATAGATGAGTTTTTTATAAACAAAAAAGACTAGTAAGAAACATTGCAGATACTTTATCAATAAGCGCTATTCATAAGTACTATCCATAAGTACTATCCACAAGCACCATTAATATTGAACACTATCCATCATTTGTAATGGCTAATAAAATCCTAATTCACTACCGTAGGTTTTTATAATCACAAAATAAATCAGCAAATAACATCGATGATAAAGCCTCATGTAGATAGAACGCTGCGACATAAATTATGGCTACTGCCGTTTTTTATTGGCAAGTGTAGGCATATGATTATCTATTGTAATAGCGGAAACAGAGTAAATACCCATTATGATATCTTGCTCTTCATTAACGGTGAGCAGTATAGATAGACTTTGCACGGGTTACCGTTTTAGCTCAGTCAATAATAGTTAGGTCTAAGATTACAACGATGAACCTGCGACATTACTTTGGGGTAACTGCGGATTAAGTGTATAAAAGCTGACACGATACTGATTTAACAGACTCAACAGCCGCAAACATAATGGTTTACATTGCATCGCGAGATAACTACGAATAACCGTTACTGCACATCAGTGCTGACATCTACATTCACATCAATATCAGTATCAGTCCCAATACCAATACCAATACCAGTATCAGTGATCAATCCATCAACTCTTCCATTAACTCTTCCATCAACTTTACCATCGGTATCATTCTATTTTTTCAGATGTTGGTATTACGAATTGTGAATCAATATTATTGATTGTTGCCATCATTATTATCAAATTTTATTCTGATTATTTCAAAGGTAGTCTTATGTTTCGACAAGAAGGCCGCCATGAATAGTAGAGTGATAATACATGTCTCACTGTTCCTACAATATTTATGCTGCAGCCAAAGAATAACCATTAGTTTATTTGGAATGTAGTTTATGACTGCTTTAACAACAAAAACTTCAACAGTGCCGATACAGAGTGCTTACACACAAGACGCTGCGAATAGTGCAGTTATCAACATGTGCCAGCAAGCTGAACAATACGGGCAATCTAAAGTCATTAAGTCGCACCTTGAGTCATTCGGTTTAGCTATTTTTGCCGGTGCTTTTATTGCGTTGGCTTTTGTTTTTTATATTACGGTAACGACCGGAACAATTGGTCCTTGGGGGCAAGTGCGCTTTATTGGCGGTTTAGCGTTTAGCTTAGGGTTAATTTTAGTGGTTATTTGTGGGGGGGAACTTTTTACCAGCACAGTCTTAAGCAGTGTTGCATGGGCTCAAAAACGGGTTACTACTAGAGATTTATTGATGTGTTGGACTCGGGTCTATGTTGGCAATTTCATTGGCGCTATGTTGATGTTGTTGTTGATTTTAGGGGCTAAAATGCACCTGCTCAATGATGGTCAATGGGGCTTGAATGCATTAAATATTGCGCAACACAAAATACATCATGATTGGAGCCAAGCATTTATTTTGGGCATATTATGTAATGTTTTGGTGTGCCTAGGTGTCTGGATGACGTTTTCCAGTAAAGACGTACTAACCAAAGCCTTCTTACTGATGCTACCCGTTGCCATGTTTGTCAGCAGTGGTTTTGAACACAGTATCGCTAACTTGTTTATGGTGCCGCTGGGGATCATGTTGCAACAATTTGCATCGGCGGATTTCTTTAACGCTATTGGTGTACCCGCAAGCCAGTTTGCTGATATCACAATAATGCATTTTCTGTTTAATAATCTTATTCCTGTCACGTTAGGCAACATCGTCGGCGGTGCGTTATTTGTCGGTCTTGCTTATTTAATGATCGAACGATTAAAGCACTCTAATGCTAATCATACAGCGCCTATGGCGTTAGCCACGTTGGCATTAGCTGAATGTATTCCGGCGATTGACGCGCATATGTCAAACCAGGCTATTTCAAATCAGGCTATGTCAAATAAGTCAGCTTCTAACCAGCCTAATTCAGATAAGCCAATACCTAACGTACCAATATCAAGTCGACCAATGGTCAGTCAATCGACCACAGATTTTTCCAAATCACATTCAGTATTAACCCAAATTCACCATGAATCTAACCTTACACCTTCGCTAAAAACGAATGGGAGAACTGCTATGCCTAAATCAATTATTAATCTTACTGTCAGTGAATTAATGCAAGCGACACCTTTTACATTATCACCAGAACTCTCTATTCATGAAGGACTGATGCAACTCACTGCTGCGCAAGAACGAGGAGCACCAGTTGTTGACAAACAAAATCGCTTATTAGGATTTGTATCTCAACAAGATTTATTAAGATGCTTATGGTCAGAAGAATATAACAAACACATTAACAGTCATGTTGCTGATTTAATGCAGACGCAAGTGATGACCGTATCTGGCAACGATAAAATTGCCGATCTTGTTGAGTTAATGGTTGTCGACAGAGAGAAGTTGTTTCCTGTTACCGCTAGCGGAATGTATACCGGTAGCCGCTTTATGAGTTATGAAGAACGTTTAAGACATGCTTCTGCGAATAAACCGAGTAGTTTTCCTGTTGTAAATGAGGGAATATTGCTTGGAGTTATTACTCGAGAACAGATAGCTACTAAAATTTGTTCGGTGATGGGATAGTCAACTCAATCGATAACGCCTTTCACAAGCCATCTAATGGTTAAGTAAAGGCGTTATCAAATACCATTAAAGCGTTTTACTCATGCGTCTTGCTTCATTTAGGACGCAATCACGAAGCGGATTATCACCCGCATCATTGCGCCATACAAAAGACAATTGACGCTGTAGGTTAAGCTGTGGTGTATCAATAATAACCAGCTTACCTTCAGCAACATCTTGCTCTACGGTAATATGGGGCAGGCAGCTTAAGTAAGACCCATTTCTGACCAATGCCTTTAACAGCAGTACATGTTCGTATTCTTTCCACACATTGAGTTTTTCAAGCACACCGTGGATAGCTCCTTCAAAAATGCGTCTGGTACCAGCACCTTGCTCTCTAAGCACCCATTTTGCTTGTTCCAATTGCGCTAAACTAATTTTTTCAGCATTGGCATAAGGGTGGTGCGGCGCGGCAACTACCACAAGATGATCATCAATCCACTTTTCTTGATGTAAGCGGCTATCGTCGTTACGCCCCTCAATAATACCAAGGTCATAGTCGTAGTTAATTAATCCTTCAACAACGTGTTCGGTGTTTTCAACCTCAAGATCAATCCTTAATTCTGGAAAATCATTATCAATTTTGCTGATTAAGTTTGGCAATAAATATTCTGCTGCAGTTTGGCTCGAACATAACTTAAATTGACCACTAATTATGTGTTGTTCGTGTAAGCCAAATTGAATTTGTTGTGCATCTTGAAGTAATTGGCGTGCTTTGGGCCTTAACCAATTGCCCCAATGGCTTAGGGTTAGTCGGTTGCCTTGTCTAATAAACAGCGGACGGTCTAGTAAATTCTCTAGCTGAGAAAGTGACATACTCACAGCTGATTGGGTCATCGATAGCTTTCTGGCAGCTGCGCTAACACTTTCAAGACTGGCCACAGCATCAAAAACGGTAATTTGTTTAAGCGAGTATTTCATATCAGCGTAATAGCTCCGTTTTATGAATCATTTAAGTATCAATAAAATTGATGTTTACTAGTGTTTACTTCAATAAGTAAAACGGAAGGCTGTTGCATAGGCAAGCGACTTATATCAACTTTGCAACTGAGGTTTAGTTTTTAGTACAAATAAATAAATATTTATCGAAATTAGACAAGGAGTTAGCAATATATGCGATGAGCATGATGCTTTTTAGTTGAGCAACGTTTAG
Organism: Shewanella sp. Arc9-LZ; assembly: GCF_010092445.1. Taxonomy (NCBI): domain Bacteria; kingdom Pseudomonadati; phylum Pseudomonadota; class Gammaproteobacteria; order Alteromonadales; family Shewanellaceae; genus Shewanella; species Shewanella sp. Arc9-LZ. Next base: position 1,809,698 of record NZ_CP048031.1, read on the forward strand.
GCTTTATTATGGAGATGAAACAAAAAACCAGCCGAAGCTGGTTTTTATAATAGACAAATGTAGAGTCTATTCAAGCAATCTATTACTGTACGTTTTCGCTATCGCTAAACTCACCAGCAAATAACGCCGTTGATAAATAACGTTCAGCAGCTGAAGGCAATATTACCACGATAGTTTTATCAGCAAACTCTGGTAATGCAGCAATACGATTTGCAGCCACAACCGCGGCACCAGAAGAAATACCGACTAAGATACCTTCTTCTTTCATTAAACGACGAGCCATTTCAATAGACTCTTCGTTGGTTACCGCTTCAACGCGGTCAATAATAGATAAATCTAGGTTGCCTGGGATGAAACCTGCGCCAATACCTTGGATTTTGTGTGGACCAGGCTGAATTGGCTGGCCTGCTAATGCTTGCGCAATAACCGGAGAATCAACTGGTTCAACAGCAACAGAGGTAATGGTTTTGCCTTGCGCTTTTAAATAACGGCTTACACCTGTTAAGGTTCCGCCAGTACCAACACCGGCCACAAATACATCAACTTCACCATCGGTATCATTCCAGATTTCTGGACCAGTGGTTTTTTCGTGTATTTCAGGGTTAGCAGGATTATCAAATTGGCCAAGCACTAGGTATTTTTCAGGCGCAGATTGGCGAATTTCTTCAGCCTTATCAATGGCACCCTTCATACCTTTAGCGCCTTCTGTGAGCACTAAGTTTGCACCTAATGCTTTCAGTAGCTTACGACGCTCTAAGCTCATGGTATTTGGCATGGTTAAGGTTAATTTATAACCACGTGCTGCAGCAACATAAGCAAGTGCAATACCGGTGTTACCTGATGTAGGTTCAATTAACTCGATATCTTTGGTGAGTATACCTTTCTTTTCAGCATCCCAAATCATGTTGGCGCCAATACGACACTTAACACTAAAGCTTGGGTTACGTGCTTCTATTTTTGCTAACACCTTACCGTTGCTAACGCGGTTTAAACGAACTAACGGTGTGTTGCCTAAAGTATATGAATTATCTTCGAAAATTTTGCTCATGGATTATTTGCTCCTATGGTTGCATCGTCTAATCATAATCTGCTCAGCAGGATTTAGAAGTGAAAGTTTGTTCTTCTTTATGCTTTTTAGTTATTAAGGGGTTTATTTTTATTCTAAAAACCCTATAGATGCTGCTATATTAGGCTTTTGGAGTCAATTGTCATCACTCAATGGTCTGACCATCAAACAAATTTAATTTAGTATGACGAGATTAAATCATAAAATACTAGAATAGCGTTAATCAGCAAAATGTTTCTCTGTCGTGCCACGCAATTGATCAGTAAGGTCGTCGATAAGCGATGTTAAAACCTTCAGTGATCCATATCGATGTATTTGGCGCTCAATGAACTTTCGCTAACTCATTCACTAAAAATGGTAGAGTAAAATGAATAAAGTTGTGATTTCAGGCAGTGGTTTATATACACCACCTTACAGTGTCTCTAACGACGAATTAGTTAATAGCTACAATAGTTATGTTGACCAGTTTAATCAACAGCATTCGGCCGAAATTGAGGCCGGGACCACGCTAGCGTTGGCATATTCGTCAAGTGAGTTTATCGAAAAAGCCTCTGGGATTAAAAGCCGTTATGTCATGGTAAAAGACGGTATTCTTGATACCAATATTATGATGCCATTAATTGCAGATAGACCTTCTGAGTCTTTGTCTATGCAAGCCGAGATGGGTATTGAAGCTGCGAACCAAGCATTACAACAAGCAAACTTAACGGCTGAAGATATCGATTTGGTTATTGTGGCGTGTGCTTATACCCAACGAGCTTACCCAGCTATTGCCATTGAAATCCAACAAGCTATTGGCACCAAGGGCTTTGCCTATGACATGTTAGTGGCATGTTCATCGGCTACGTTTGCAATTGTGAATGCCGTTAACGCTATTCGTGGCGGCACAGCTAATAGAGTGTTGGTCATTAATCCTGAGTTAACCTCGCCGCAAATCAACTTTCGCGATCGCGATAGCCATTTTATTTTTGGTGATGTTGCTACTGCAGTCGTGGTTGAACGCGAAGAGTTATCTACATCAAAACTTGCCTTTAACGTGTTGTCTACGCGCTGTGTAACCGAATATTCTAGTAATATTCGCAGTAACTTTGGCTTTGTTAATCGCTGCGACCCTGAAAATGCAACCACGGCAGATAAGTTGTTTCATCAGCAAGGCCGTAAAGTGTTTAAAGAACTACTGCCGATGATTTACCAGCATTTGGACGCACAATTTACCGATGAACAAATAAAGCCTGAAGAATTTAAGCGCTTATGGCTTCATCAAGCCAATATAAACATGAATTTGTTTGTAGTGAAGAAGCTTCTTGGTGATAATGTTGAACCAACTCAAGCGCCTATTGTATTAGATGAGTATGCCAATACCGCTTCTGCGGGATCGGTTATTGCTTTTCATAAATTTAACCACGATTTTAAAACAGGTGATTTAGGCTTGTTGTGCTCATTTGGTGCAGGCTACTCTATCGGTAGTATCGTACTTGAAAAGTGTTAGATAGCTCGAGTACGAGACAATAATAAAGGTGACCATATTGCGAGTGTTGATTGTAGAAGATAGCACCACGGTATCGAAAATATTAAAACACATGATTGTTCAGGATCTTGGATACCATGTGGATATCGCACCTGATATGTCGAGTGCATTGGTTTTTTTAGAAAAAAATCAATATTTTGTAGTGGTTGCAGATTTAAATTTACCCGATGCTTCTGACGGCGATATTGTCAAGTTAGTGGCATCGTATTCGACTCCTTGTATCGTACTGACTAGTAATCTAGACGCTGCTCAACGTCGAGAAATCTTGAAACTCAGCATCGTTGACTATATCCCAAAAGATAAACGTCACAGTTATCAATATGTGGTCAAGTTAATTGACAGACTTTATCGCAATCAAGACGTTAAAGTATTGGTTGCAGATGATTCGCTGGTGAGTCGTAAGTTTGTAAAAATGCTGCTTGAACAGCATTTGTTCAAGGTTATCGAAGCCAATGACGGTGAAGAAGCATTAGCCGTATTAGAGGCGCAGCCTGATATTCAGTTGCTTATTACTGATTACAACATGCCAAAGGTTGATGGTGTTGAACTTGTTTTGCGGGTACGTGAGCAGTTTAACCGTGAAGATATCGCTATCATTGGTTTGTCTAATGACAATGATGAAAGTTTGTCGGCAAAGTTTATTAAAAACGGCGCTAATGATTTTTTACAAAAACCGTTTGTGCATGAAGAGTTTCATTGTCGAGTGCTTAACACCCTTGATTCACTCGATATGATGCGTAATTTGTGGCGTAAAGCCAATCGTGATTATTTAACTAAAGCCTACACTCGGCGTTATTTTTTTGGTCAATACCAACAAAATGATTCGGAACAGAAACTGCTATCAGTGGCACTATTAGACATTGATTTTTTTAAAAAAATCAATGATACCTATGGCCATGATGTCGGCGATGAAGTGTTAATTGAATTTGTGCAACGCTTAGAAAACGCCTTTGGAGCTAACTTTACTGTAGCGCGTTTTGGTGGAGAAGAATTTGTTGTTGCTTTTAAAGGTTTAGATGCCATTAAAGCTAGCCTACTAGTGAATAAATTTCGGGAACAATGTGAAAGCAACCCGATAATGACCTCGGCAGGGGATTTGTCTGTTTCATTTAGTTGCGGCGTGTCTACCTTGAGTAATGAAACATTAGACCATGCACTGCAACGTGCCGATGAGTTGCTGTATAAAGCTAAAAATGCAGGTCGCAATAAAGTTGTTTCTCAGTAAGTTACTTCATCTGATGAGTTAGCTAATATAAGGCCGTTGATACTTGAGTATCAACGGCTTTTTTGCCTCTATGGCTGTCCCGACAAGGTTAATTGTAAACCTATTGGTTATGCCTAAAGCAGCCAAGCGTAACTGAGTTTCATGAAATAGGTTTTTTCGTCTTGGGTTAACGAGTCGATGTCATCATTAGCAATAAATGCGTCTGAATAACCCAGATAAAACACGCTTTGGGGATTAAGTTTATAGCCATAGAGCAATTCATTACCCATATCTTGATACAGTGTATTTGGACGTTGGTAACGATATAAGTCAGGGTCGCGCTCTATGCGAGTATACACACTGCTTAAGCGGATAAAACTGTTTAGCGTCAGCTGCCAATTGAGGCGCATATCACTGAGATTAGCGGTAAATAAACGACCATCATCGACGTCTAATGTCTGGTAGCGGTGTGATATATCAAGCACTAATGATTCCGTTAATTTCCATTCGATACCCGGATTCAACATAGTGATAGTTGCAGGCCTGTCATTAGCGAAATCAATGTCATCGCCATAGTTCACATCTAGTTCTAATTTCAGCGATCCAATAGGAGTGAAGTTGGTGTAAAACCAACCTAAGGTTTCATTAAATTCACTAGTGTTATTCTCTATATCAATAATGCTCGGGTTGTGGCGTCTGCCCACTCGTTGTCGTTGCACTATCCCTGTGGCGATAAAACTTTGAAGTCCGCCGTCAAACTCGATATACATTTCTGTTTCTTGCTCGAGTCGTTCGTTGTTTTGATTATGAGTAATGTCCCAATCGCCGCCGAGGTTGATTTTGCTGAAGAAATGATTATCTGGATACCAAATGTAGCCACCGCCAGCGACAAATTTTGCGACATCAATTTTGTCGATAAAGCCAAGATCGGCACGGAAATCATCACCTGTAGATTCGTAGTGAGTACTGGCATACCAATTACGGCGTTCATGTTGATAACTAACCGCGTACATGTTGTCGTTAAAATTATCGTCTTTATGGGTGCGTAAAACGCGTTCGTTAATATTACAATCACCAAATTCGCATCGTTCAGATGGTTGTAAACAATCATCCGTATTGCAAAAGTTAGTGAATAAATCGTCCGGATAAGCTGTTTGTGAATGCGCATATTGTGCGGTAAAAGTATCTTGTTTCGTCGGTTGGTACTTTATATCAACACTGGCAACATAGTTATGATAATCATCCGCTTGTTTTAAGGTCACTAGGCCACCGATTGAAAACTCTCTGCTGGGGTCAAATCGATAACGAGCCGCCATGTTATGACTTTGCTGATCTAATATCGCCACATCAGAACTTAAATTGCCAGGGACTAAAAACTGGGTTTGAGTGTCATTAGCCGCCAATATTGCAACAGTATGGTTGTCGGTTTTGCTGGTCAATTTTAAACCATAATCTGGCGAGCTAATATTGCGGGTGTGTAGCAAATCTAATTGGGTATCAAAGTAATCTTTGTTATCTAAGAAAAAGGCGCGCTTTTCAGGAAAGAAGAGTGCAAATGTGTTGTTAACATCTAGCTGACCCGCATCGGCTTCCACTTGAGAGAAGTCTGGGTTAATGGTGGCGTTAAGTAAGGTAGTCGGTGTGATCCCCCAACGTAAATCTAATCCAACATCGACATTACTGTCATCGCTCCAAGGTTGGGCTTGTGTCACGTCTCGTTGCTGGCTTTGATTTGCCACAATAGAGGGCGTGAGTTGTAAGTCTTTACCCTGAGTTGCGCCGGCTAAACCCGATGCGATACCTAATTGGCATAACTGACATGACACGTTACGGTCGATTTTATGAGTGGATAAGCGATGGGTTTCATTGCGAGGATAAAAGCGAATAAGCTCAATGCCCCAAGTTTGAATTGGATTACTGTCATCAAAATTAAACAGTCTTAAGGGGAGTTGTACCTCAACTTGGAAACCGTTTTTGGTCAGTTTACCTTTGCTATACCAAATCCCGTCCCACGCATCACTTTCTTGGCCTGTGAGTTCATTTTCTATGGAATCACTTTGGACGCCATAAGGGTTAATAAAAAATTGGTAGGCTAAACGAGCATTATTGAAGGTATCCAGTTTAATACCCACCATGTCATCGCCCCAGGATTTGTCTCGATCACGTAGATTTGCCCTAATATTGTCCGGATTAGGATCGTGGGCAGTAAACGCAAAATATAGGCTGGTGTTCGACGCATAGACTTTAGCTGTGGTTGTCACTGGTGCAGCGGTATTCTCTCCAGGAGAGGTTTCATAACGCAGTATTACCTCGGTAGCATGTTGCCATGCAGGCTCGTTAAAGTCGCCATCAAGCTCAATATCTTCATTGATGGTCGGGATGTCGAGATGAAATTGCTGGCTCGACCCCGCAAACGCAGCAAAAGATAATAAACTGCTTAATATTACCAATGCTAACGTGAATATAACGTCACAGGTGCGGGTTAATCGGTTGATTGGGGTTAAGCTGCTAGTTGGCATTAAGTCGTTGATCACTTTTACTCTTTTTTATTTTTTGTTATTTGTCTTATTGTCGCAAAAAAGTCCTTAAAACGTAGGTCCGACTTGTACTAAAATCATCACTAAATTGTTACTGAATGTTAAATTAGCTTGCGTGAATGTAATAAAAAAGCCCGATAGTCGCTATCGGGCTTGTCTTGAGGCGCTGTAATCTAAGCTGGTCTCTGTTGGAGCATCCATGCATCTAAGCATTAATTCTCTACAGATTAATCTGGGGCAATACTGCTATTTTTGTAGGCGTCACGATATTTATCGACCCACATAGCGGTTGCACCACAAATGGCTACCGGCATAACGATAAAGTTTACAATCGGTATCATTGAAAACACTGTCACGGTAGCACCGAAGCTAAAACTAGATCCTTTAGTATTTTTGAGGGCGAACTTCATATCATCAAAAGGCACTTTATGATTATCAAATGGATAGTCACAATATTGAATTGCCATCATCCACGCAGTGAATAAAAACCATAAAATGGGCGCTGCAGTTTGGCCGATAATCGGCAACCAAAATAACACTAAAAACAATAATGCTCGTGGTAAATAGTATTTTAGCTTAATCCATTCTCGACCAAAAATTCGCGGCAAATCTTTGATCATATCGACTGAACCGCCGGTGTTTAAGCTTTTTCCGGTGAGATGCTGCTCGACTTTTTCGGCCAACAAACCATTAAACGGCGCTGCAATCCAGTTCATTACGGAACTGAATAAAAATGACATTACCACTAGCATTGTCAGTACGGCTAATGGCCATAATAAAAAATTCAACCAGCTTAGATATTCTGGGAGTTGTCCATCCATCCAGGTAAATAATGCTGTTAATTGTCCTAGTGCAAAATACATCGCTGAGGCGAATAAGACTAAATTGATCATCAGCGGTATAAAGACAAATGAGCGCAAACCCGGTTGTTTAATTAATTGAAACCCTTGGATAAAATAATTCACACCACTTTTCTTGGCGATTATTGAATTGGTAACCATTGAGACTGCCTATTTTGTGACTTATATTGTTGATTTTGACGAGCCAAGCACAATAAAACAAGTGATAAACTGTGTCAAAAGGATAAAAATCGTTACAAAAAGCTGCTCAATTGCTAAAGTGAGCTGCTTTTTCCTTTTAATGCGTACCTGAACTGGCAACATGAGATTAAAACAAATAAAACTTGCTGGATTTAAGTCGTTTGTAGACCCAACTAAAATCCCATTTGATAACGCCTTATCAGCGATTATTGGCCCTAACGGCTGCGGTAAATCCAATGTGATCGATGCCGTGCGCTGGGTGCTGGGCGAAAGTTCAGCAAAGCATTTGCGCGGTGATTCGATGACCGACGTTATTTTTAACGGCTCATCGGCACGCAAACCCATTTCTGTTGCGGGTGTCGAACTGGTATTCGAGAACATTCAGGGAAGGCTCACTGGACAATATGCCAGTTATCAAGAAATCTCGGTAAAGCGACAAGTTAACCGCGACAGTGAATCAAGTTATTTCCTTAATGGTCAAAAATGTCGTCGAAAAGACATAACCGACTTATTCATGGGTACGGGTCTTGGGCCGCGTAGTTATGCCATTATCGAGCAAGGTACTATTTCACGCTTAATCGAATCTAAACCTCAAGAATTAAGAGTTTTTATTGAAGAAGCTGCAGGCATTTCGCGTTATAAAGAACGTCGCCGTGAAACCGAAAACCGTATTCGTCATACCCGTGAAAACCTCGAACGTTTAAACGATATTCGAGTTGAACTCGGTGCTCAATTAGACAAATTATCGCAACAAGCAAAAGCTGCTCTGCAGTACCGCGAATTAAAAAATAGCGAACGAGAGTTGCATAGCCAACTATTAGTGATGCGCTATCAGCAATTGTTGCAGCAAACAGACAGACTTGATGCCGAAACGGCCGAAGGTGAGCTTAAATCTGAAGCGTTAGCCAAAACCGCACAACAGGGCGACACCAGTGTTATTCAGCTGAAACAGCAATTGGCTGAGCTCAGTGATGCTGAACATAAGCTGGTAGAGCAATATTACCAAGCCGGTAATACCATGACCAAGCTTGAGCAACAGCTTGCTCATCAGCAACAGCAAGACTCTCAGTTACAGCAACAAATTCAAGTATTACAACAGCAAATCAAACAAGCTGACGATAATATTGTCAGCATGACCGATACTCATCAGCAATTAGTTGCGCAATTGGATACTCACCAACCCGCTTATGAACAGGCGAGTATTGTGCTTGAGCAAATCGATGAGCAAGTTTTTGCTATCGAAGAAGCGTGTGATGATCAGCAGCAACAAGTAACCCAATATGCTGAAACCTTAGCGACTCATAAAATGCAGTTGGCACTGAGCCAATCGACGCTCAGCCATCAACAGCAAAGTTTGGTTCAAAACGAACAGTACTTAGCTCAATTACAAACAGAGTTAGCTGTTTTAGCTCAGCAAAACAACCAACAGCAGTTGCAAAACAGCACGGCAGAATTAGCTAATGTTGAACAACAACTAAATGATAAACAGCTGCAGTACAGTCAACTTGAGCTTTCCTTACTTGAGCAGCAACAAGCCGTCACTGAAGCGAGTGATGCTTATCAAACCCTTAAGCAAACTGTCACTCGTCATCATTCTCGATTGCAATTTATTGATGAGTTACTGGCCGATCATACTCAAGATGATGGCCAACAATTATGGCAAGTTATTGAGGTTGTGCCTGGCTGGGAGAAAGCGGTCGATAAAGTGTTACAAGGCTTAAGTCAATTACCTGTTCTAGGGTTGGGGCAAACATCTTCATTGAGCGTTTCTCCGCCTACAGTGGGTTTTGAGCCACAGCATCAAGTGACGTATCCTGCTTTAACAACCCCAGTTAATTTAACGCCATGGTTACAACATGTTGTGTGGGCGTCCAGTCTCAGTGAAGCAAAGGAGTTATTACCAACATTGCTTCCTGAGCAATATATTGCCACTCAAGAAGGTTACTTGATAGGCAATGGTTTTGTGCTCAATCATACTCAGGCAGGGCAATCCGCTATTGTACTGAGCCAAGAGCGAACAAGCTTAAGCCAGCAATTAATAGAACTTGAGCAACAACAGCTATTGTCTCAGCAATCTCTGACATCGTTAACTCAACGGGCTGCGACCACTCAGGTAGAGCTGAATCAATGCCAACAGGCTTGTCATCAGTTGCAAATAGAGCAGACAAAACTGCACTCTTTGGTGACGAGTTTAACTCAACAAGCCGTTGAGAAACGCGATAAGCAACAGCAATGCAGCCAATCAATCGCCAAGCTTGAACAGCAAATTGGTGATAAACAAATGCATGTCGATGCCCTTGAAGAACAAGTGCTAACGCAAGAAGATGTATTGTTGCAAGCAATGAACCAACACGATGTTGCTCAACAAGCTTGGCAAACAAGCCAAGCTAAATTGCGTGAAACCAAAGTTACTCGCACCGATGCTGCAAATAGCGTTAAACAGCTGCAAGCACAAGTGCAACAACATGCTACCCAGCAAGCATTGAGTGAACAAAAATTAAAGCAACAACATGAAAAACAGACAGAATTAGTCAGTCAATTGACTCAGTTACAACAAATGTTGCTCGACAATCAGCAACAACAAGGTCAACATGATTTAAGTCAATTATCAATACAGCTGGCGCAAGCACTCGAGCAGCAACAAGCATTACAGCAGCAATTACAGCAAAATCGGTCTCAACAAGCAGAGCTTCAAACCAGTTTAGACCGTTTAGTATTGATGCAAAAACAACAGCTTGTAGTGTTACAAGACTTGACTCAAAAGATAAGCACGTTAAAGTTACGTCGTGAGGGCTTAAAAGGGCAAGCTAATGGGCAGCTGCAATTGCTGCAAGAACAGCAAATTCAGTTACAACAGGTCATTGCCGACATACCGGAACATGCATCTGTTGATGTTTGGTCGCAACAGCTTGAAAAAGTAAAACAGAACATTATACGTTTAGGTGCTATCAACCTTGCAGCCATTGAAGAATTTGAATCGCAACGAGAGCGAAAAGCTTATTTAGACAGTCAAGATGACGACCTAAATAAAGGATTAGCGATTTTAGAAGATGCTATCCGTAAGATAGATAAAGAAACCCGAAGCCGTTTTAAAGCCACATTCGAAACGGTAAACCATGATTTAGGGCTGCTATTTCCTAAAGTTTTTGGTGGGGGAAGAGCTTATTTGGCATTAACCGGTGATGACCTGCTTGAAACGGGTGTTACTATTATGGCGCAACCGCCAGGTAAGAAGAATAGCACCATACATTTACTTAGTGGTGGAGAAAAAGCGTTAACCGCTTTATCATTAGTCTTTGCCATTTTTAGACTGAATCCAGCACCTTTTTGTATGCTAGATGAAGTAGATGCACCTTTGGATGACGCCAACGTCGAACGTTTTTGTCGGTTACTGAAAGAAATGTCACAAAGTGTGCAATTTATTTATATCAGTCATAATAAAATAACAATGGAAATGGCTGATCAACTTATTGGCGTTACTATGCATGAACCTGGCGTTTCAAGAATAGTCGCAGTGGACATTGAAGCCGCCGTCGCCATGGCAGACGCGGTATAAATTTGCAAGACAGGGAATCTAATGAAAGATCTACAACTGGTGTTGTTCGTATTAGGCGCGATCGCAATTATTGCGGTGTTAGTGCACGGTTTTTGGTCGATTCGCAAACAACAACCTAAATCTATGAAACAAAGTCCGATGGCAGGATTTTATAAAGACCAAGCTAAACGTCGAGACTCTGAAGGTTTTGACGCCGATGGCATTGGCAAAGTGCGTGTACGTAAACCTGGTGAGGTTGAAGATGTAGTCATTAAGCCTGTATTAAAGACCAATTTAAGTCAAAAACCACACTCAGGTGCAACTAAGCTCACCGATACTCCTTTACAAGACTCACTGCGTCAGCCTGGTCCGCACCAAACTGAGCCAGAACATATTCAACCTAAAGTAGTAAAGCCTGCGCAACAAAGCTTATTTGTTGAAGACGATGTTAAACCTGCTCCTACGGCAAGTACGTCAATGAATACCCCTAAAAAGATATTCAATACTTCAACCAGTACAGCCAAATTAGAAAGTTACACAGGTAAACCTGTCGCCGCCAGACCAGAACCCACTAAGCCAACGGTACAAGCCGCGGTGCCAAAAGTGGATGTTAGCCCTGAAGTAGCGGTTAAAGCTGAAGTAGCGGTTAAATCTGAGGTTATTACCCCTAAAGCAGATGCTCCAGTAAATGAACCTTTAGAGCCGACCGATGTATTAGTACTGCACATTGTTGCTAAAGCAGGCGAGCAAATCCAAGGCGCTGAATTATTGCCAAGTTTGTTGTCGCTCAATTTCAAATTTGGTGATATGGATATTTTTCATCGCCACATCGACAATGCTGGTACTGGCAAAGTGCTATTTTCACTCGCTAACATGTTAAAGCCTGGGATATTTGACCCGGATAATATGGAACAATTTGTCACCCAAGGTGTGGTGTTGTTTATGACCTTACCTGGCTATGGCGATCCATTGATGAACTTCACCATTATGCTGAACTCGGCTTATCAAATTGCCGAGGATCTCGGTGCTGAATTATTGGATGGACAACGCCAACCTTGGTCAGATGCAACCAAAAAAGATTATTTACGACGACTCAATGCGGCGTAGGTTGATGTTTTTATTAAGGCCGCAGCAGCGGCCTTAATTGTTTTATACCTTTACACTTTATCAAGCAAATCACGGTTACAACCTGTATGACGGATGCCACAATGCACGCTATTCAAACTGAAATGGATCAACTTACTCACACCATTAACCAACATAATATTCGTTATTACGTTGATGATGCTCCGTCAATACCCGATGCTGAATACGACAGATTAATTAAGCGCTTAACTGAGTTAGAACGTGACTATCCGCAATTTAAATCGGTAGATTCACCGACACAACGCGTCGGTGGTATAGCATTACAAAAATTTGCTCAAATTACCCATCTTAAACCGATGTTAAGTCTCGACAATGCGTTTGAACAAGCCGATTTTGCAGCATTTAATAAGCGTATAACGGATAAAGTCGATAGCGTCGATTATGTTTGCGAACCAAAACTAGACGGTTTGGCCGTGAGTATTACTTATCGTTTTGGCGTTCTTGAACGCGCCGCAACGCGAGGTGATGGAAGTGTCGGCGAAGATATTACCGCTAATGTGCGTACTATTCGTTCTATTCCGCTCAAGTTACGCGGTGAAGGATTTCCAGATTTAGTTGAAGTCCGTGGCGAAGTGTTTATGCCTAAAGCGGCATTTGAGGCATTAAACCAGCGTCAAATAAGCAAAGGTGACAAAGTCTTTGTTAATCCTCGCAACGCAGCTGCCGGCAGTTTGCGCCAATTAGACAGTAAAATTACCGCTTCAAGGGCTCTTGGGTTTTATGCTTATGCATTAGGTGTAGTCGAAGGCGAGTCACAACCGATGCAAACAAGCCACTATGGCCAACTAACACAGCTGCAACAATGGGGTGTCCCCGTCAGTAGCGAAGTGAAAGTGACTGATTCATTAGAAAAAGTCTATGCATATTACGCCGATATTATGGCCAGACGAAGTGCGCTTGAATATGAAATCGACGGTGTCGTCATAAAGGTTAATGACATTGCCAAGCAACAAACACTTGGTTTTGTGGCTAAAGCTCCTCGATGGGCCATAGCCTATAAATTTCCAGCCCAGGAAGAAATGACCTTGTTAGAGTCTGTTGACTTTCAGGTTGGCCGAACGGGTGCTGTTACCCCTGTCGCTCGCCTCAAACCAATATTTGTCGGTGGCGTGACTGTGTCGAATGCGACCTTGCACAATGCTGATGAAATTGCCCGTCTTGGGGTGAAAATAGGCGATACAGTGATTATTCGCCGCGCAGGTGACGTTATCCCACAAATTGTTGCTATCGTGCCAGAACAGCGTCCAGATGATGCGCAAAATATTATCTTTCCGCAACATTGTCCGGTGTGTCAAAGCATTGTTGAGCGTTTAGAAGGTGAAGCTGTAGCGCGTTGTAGTGGTGGACTTTTTTGTGAAGCGCAACGTAAAGAGGCGATTAAACATTTTGCATCCCGTAAAGCATTAAATATTGATGGCATGGGCGATAAAATCGTTGAGCAATTAATTGATAAAGAACTGGTCAAAACGCCAGCAGACTTGTTTTCCCTGACCGCTTCTAGCATCACGATGTTAGATCGCATGGCGATGAAGTCAGCCACAAATATTGTCGCGGCGATTAAACACGCTAAAGCCACTACATTGGCGCGTTTTTTATATAGTCTTGGGATACGCGAAGTCGGCGAAGCTACCGCCGCTAATTTAGCCCAACACTTTGCCGAATTTGAGCGTATTCGAACAGCTAGCGTTGAACAACTGCTCGAAGTCGCTGATGTTGGTGACATTGTAGCAAAACACATTCGACAATTTTTTGCACAGCCACATAACATTGAAGTAATAGAGCAATTGCTTGAAGCCGGCATTACTTGGCCTGTTATTGAACAAGCTGACGAATCGCAGCTTAGTCTTAAAGGGCAAACGTGGGTGTTAACTGGTACGCTAACTCAACTTAATCGTAACGATGCCAAAGCCCAATTACAGGCTTTGGGCGCCAAAGTGGCTGGCAGTGTCTCGAAAAATACTGATTGCCTTGTCGCTGGCGAGGCTGCTGGCTCTAAGTTAGCCAAAGCTGAAGAGTTGGGCGTTAAGGTGATAGATGAACAAGCTCTAATGGATTTATTAAATGCGGCTAACTAACATAAAAACTAGTATTGCTTTATTTATGCTGGTGCATGCCGATAAGAGTTTATTGTGAATTTTAGTAATATTACTTGGTTAGATGATCGTGGTCATATAAAACCGCCATTATTTTTGTATTTGATTTTGGTCTTTTTAGCCCGTGGCTGGTGTATTTTTATTGCATCCTTAACCCAGTTTAATGACCGTGCTGGTTTAGTAAGGTTATTTTATCCTGAAAAAAGCGATTTTGTATCGGCGCTAATTGCTGGTGTCGGGGCGATACTGATTTATGGACTTATTATTGCCGAGCGTAAACGCAGCTGGCCGATATTAATACCTTTGTTTAGACGTAGTGCTTGGTTTTTGTGGGGATTACTCATTATTGATGGACTATTTTTGTTCCAACGTATGATGCACGATGACTATTTGTTTAAAATTGGCTATTCGATTGATGCACTTTTTCTGTTTTGGTCAGTTATTTATGTCTTCAAATCAAAGCGGCTATATTACTATTTTACCGACTGGACCCCTGATGATAGTACTGTGCAAGTCGAAACCATATCTGATGATGAGATTAAGCCAGATACGAAATAATGTACGACTTGGTATAAATGCACTATTATTTATTGGTTTCCAAAAACATTAAAATGTATGACTTTGATACACATAGCTCTATTTCAAAAATGTTAGCGTAGAAATGACATTATCATCTCGGCCATAACTTGGCTAATGTGAAAAAGGATCAGTACTTTGGCTAAAACAGAATTAACACAAATACCTGTTTCGCAAATGGTTATCGGGTTAACCGTTAAGCTGCCTTTGTCATGGACAAGCCATCCTTTTTTTCGCAGTAAAGTAAAGCTTGAACAACAAGTGCAAATCGAGATGATCAAAGGTCTCGATGTGTCATTTGTTTACGTGATTGATGGCCATGATTTGCTGCCTAAAGTTGATGAGCCCGTTGAAATTGAGCCACCAGAAGAGGTTGTTGAACAAGAAATTGATTATCGACCTTTGGCTAAAAAAAGTATGCGAGTTAGCCAACAGCGCTTTGTAAAATCGGTTAACGATAGTCGAACCGTTTTTGGTAAAATAGTCAGTGATCCTGAAGGTGCTTATCGTGAAGCGGCCACCTTAGTTGAAGATTTAGTCGATCATTTGTATGAAAGTGAAACCCCTCATTTAACGCTCGTGGGCAGTGGCGAAACAGATGTTAGTGTTACTCAACATGGTATTTCAGTTGCGGTGATCTCTATGATGATTGCTCACACATTATCACTGTCTAAAAAAGATGTTCGTGACATTGCATTAGGCAGCTTGTTTCATGACATTGGTAAGTTAAAAGTCCCAGAGGCAATCCGGCGTAAAAAACGTGGTGAGTTAACTGACCATGAAATTAACTTTTTAAAAATGCACCCTAACTTTGGCCACGAGATGCTTAACCGCACCGGATTATTTCCTGAAGCCATGTTAGACATAGTGTTGCATCATCATGAGTTTATTGATGGTAGCGGTTTTCCTAATAATCTGACCGAAGCTAAAATTTTACCCACCACCCAAATAGTGTCATTAGCTAATGACTATGAAACCCTGTTACATCAATACCAGACGCCACAAGTTGCACTGGGTATTTTATTTAAAACTCACAGCAGTAAACACAGTGATAATTTAATTTCGGTTTTAGTTAAAATATTAGGTATTTATCCTCCAGGCACTATAGTGCGCTTAACCGACGAAAGCATCGCTAAGGTGATGATGACAACTGCCGATGTAAAACAGCCACATGTGTGGTCATGTAACCTCAGTGGGGGGGAACCTAGTTTTCGTTTTTTAATTAACGAAGATGTTCAAGTTCAAGAAGTGATGAAATTAGACGAATTATCTGAGGGTGCCATTAAAACATTGCAAGCCAATAGTCCAATTAGTTTTTACTTCAATAACTTCAATCATTAAAATTTAACGTCGTAATATCGAGAATACATGAATACAGTTACTATTATCGGATGTGGTTGGTTCGGTTTGCCGCTCGCGACACAATTAGTTAAACAAGGTATTAAGGTAAAGGCTTCAAAACGTCACCCTGAGGATTTAGTCCAATTACAGCAAGCCGGTATTGATGCTTATCAGTTAGATTTGGCCAATGTGACTAACCAAGCAAAAAACTCGTCTTTATTCGATGCAGACGCTATCGTGATTAACATACCACCGGGACTTAGACGAGGCGAAACTGATTACCTTGGCTATTTAACTCAGTTAATAAACTTGATGGGTGAACGCCAATATCAAAAAATTATTTTCATCAGTACGACTGGGGTTTATCCTTCGCTAGATCAAACTGTAACCGAACAAGATGCTGCTGCTTTTAATGATACCAGTGGTACATTATTACAAGCAGAAGCGATGTTTTCAGCTATGAAAAATAGCTGTGTTGTACGATTTTCAGGCTTGGTTGGACCTAAGCGACATCCCGGACGTTTTTTTGCCGGAAAAACGGATGTCAGCGGCGCCAATGTTGCGGTTAATCTGGTGCATTTAGATGACTGTGTTGCTGCTGTTAGCTTAATTCTTTCTCGCAACGATACTTTAGCTATTTATAATCTTGCTGCAAACGCTCATCCTACTCGTGGTGAGTTTTATGTTGCTGCCGCTGAACATCTTGGGTTAAGTGCGCCAGAATTTAATCAACAACAACAACCCAATAAAACTATCGATGGGCAGTTAATCTGTCATCAGTTAGGGTTTACATATGCGTTTAATAATCCATTCAAAATGCTTGATGCTTGCTAAACTGGCATAGGCTATAATAGCCAGAATATTTTGATTAAAAGGCGATTATTGTGACGACTCAAACTCAAGCGTTTGCATTACTTCAAGGTGATGAATTCGTAGAACTGTACAAAGTACTCAAAGTACTCGGTCTAGTGAACGGTGGTGGCGAAGCAAAGCATGTCATTACCGAAGGTCAAGTTACCGTCAACGGTGAAGTTGATACTCGTAAACGTAAAAAGTGTGTTGTTGGCGATGTCGTTTCGTTCAATGGCGCTACAATTGAAATTGTTCCTGCACAGTAAGGATTGATAAATGCAATTCCCAGAAGATGATAATGGCCAAATGTTGGCTGCAATGGCAGATGCCGGTATTGACCTTACTCAATCAATAGAAGTAGATTTCTTCTTGGTGTTTGACGATCAACGTGATGCCGAGTCAGCCTTAGAAGCATTAAGCCAAAAAGACCTCCAAGGTGAGCTTGAGCTTAACTTTGATGAAGAAAGCACCAAGTGGGAAGTGATTGTTTGCCTACAAATGGTACCTGAATACGCAACGCTTGTGGCTAAAGAAACTGAGTTAAATAACTTTGCCAAAGAGTTTGACGGTATTTCTGATGGTTGGGGCGTGATGCAAAACCAAGCCAGCGATAATGAATTTGCAGATGATGACCATGTTCACACTGAGCATTGTAAGCACTAACATTGCCAGCAACTAACATAGTCTTCACTATAGATTGAATTATTCAATTGAACAAAAGCCGTTAATGCCCAGCATTAACGGCTTTTTGATTATACAAAGCGACGTGGTTTAGTCTTCTTTTATCTCATTAATGACTTCTTTGGTTTCATGTCCAATAGCTTTAACGGTATCGCGCGTCCCGTGACCGATAGCGGTGGTCACTTTTTTTGTGGTGTGACCGATTTCTTTGCCAGTCTGTTTTAATTCAGCACAGGCGGACAAAGATAGAATAAAGCTAAACGATATCAGTATTACGATGATTTTTTTACACATTGTAGTAGCCTTATCAATAATCTAATATGAGATGTATCATCAGCTTAGCGTCGTTGCTATTTCAGCATAACGGGTTTGATGGTTAAAGGGTGTAATCATGGAGTTAAATGGCACATTGATTGGCCAAATTATTTTCGTTTTAACCTTAGTTGTGGTGTTCTTCACCTTAAGATTTGCCAAGGGGAAAACCACAAATTTACCCTTGGTGGGTTTTTACGCTCTTGTGTTAAATCTCATTTTTGCCCCTGCTGGGTGGATATATTGCTGGTACTGGTCAACCAAACCGTTTTTATCCAAATAAATTCAAACTCAAGAAAAAAACGAACTCAAGAAAATCACAAACAACTAGGATGAGATAATAAACTGTTCGTTCTATTTTAGGTTAACTAATTTATGGAATATTAACCTCGGTTAATGGTGATATCAGAGACATATCCATGTTCTGTCGCTATTAAGGCTTGCTTGAGCATGGTGGCGGCTTCTGTTGCCGTCATAAAGCTTGATGTATTAATGTCTTTGCCACTGGTTTGCCAAAAGTCCGTTGCCATTCCTCCTGGATATACCGCAATCAATTTCATCGGGCTGCCTTTCAATTCTAATCGTAACGATTTTACCAATCCCTTTATGGCCCATTTTACGGCACAGTAAGTCGACTCATTTGCTTTGCCAGCTTGCGCAGCGGTCGACATCACGACTACTACAGTAACGTTGTGATCACGATAGCGACTAATAAGTTCACGCAGCACTAGAATGCTTGAAGTGAGATTGTTGTGTATTAACTGATTAATCGCTTCAGGTACTTGTTGTTCGATAGGGCCAAAATAACCACTACCAGCACAATGAATAACCTTGCTTGGCGGCGCTGATAAACGCGAAAATAATGCACTGACATCTTCGGCCACACACAAGTCTGCTGTGTGAGTTTGTACGTTAGCTTGCTCTGGTTGAGTTAGATCAGCCATTACACCTGCTAATTTTTGCTCACTGCGACCTGTCACCAATAACGGTTGATTTTCTGCAGCATACAGTTGTGTTAGTGCAGCACCTAAGCCGCTACTTGCGCCGGTAATAACAATCATAATAAAACCTTCAGCTCAATATTTACTAGGCCGACTACTATAACAATGCCTAAGTGAAGCGCAAAGCGGTTGTAGTTCATTTCTCAAATCGATTTTCAATTCTGATGTTTAAGTCAATATAAGCTTATTAATGGGTAATACGTTATTTGGTCAGTGTTTATTAGCCCAAGCTGAAATTAGTTGGGTAAAGCGGAATAAATTACACAGAACGCTTTGTATTTTGACGATAAAGATTGTCTAATAACGCCTTATATTATGTCTGCCGACTTCACGCTATTCCTAATAACGAGACTCCCCATGCTTGAACTCACGCTCCAACTCGCGGTTATTTTATTTTTTGTTGCTCTGGTTGCGGGGTTTATCGACTCGATTGCTGGTGGCGGAGGTTTACTGACCATTCCCGCATTAATGTGGGCAGGGTTACCTCCTGCAGCAGCATTGGGTACTAATAAACTGCAAGCATGCGGTGGCAGCTTTTTTGCGAGCTTATATTTTGTACGTAAAGGGATGGTTGATTTACGCAGTATCAAACTGTCGTTGATATGTGCTTTTATTGGTGCATCAATTGGCACAATATTAGTACAAATGATCGACGCTAAATTATTGGAAGTGGTGCTGCCATTTTTAATTCTAGCCATTGGTTGTTATTTTTTATTCTCTAAAAAAATAAGTGAACAAGATCGCCAACAAGTCCTCACCCCAAGTGTATTTGCCTTTACTGCCGCATTGGGCGTTGGTTTATATGATGGTTTCTTTGGCCCCGGTACTGGAAGTTTCTTTGCTTTAGCATTTGTGTCATTGGCTGGTTTTGGTTTGGCCAAGGCAACCGCGCATGCAAAGCTACTCAATTTTGCCACTAACATTGCGTCGTTAATTTTCTTTTTAATCGGTGGCCAAGTCGCTGTGGTATTGGGATTAATTATGCTGGTAGGCCAAGCAATTGGTGCTACGTTAGGTTCACGTTTAGTGGTGACCAAAGGCGTTAAAATCATTAAACCTTTGGTGGTAGTGATGTCATTGGGCATGAGCGGCAAATTATTGTGGTCGCAATATATGTGATAGCAGTGCATGTGATAGCAGTGCATGTGATCGCGGTACATGTGATCATAGAAGCGATAATTTGGGTTTATTAACGCCAGCATTATGTGGTGTACGTGTTTGTTTTTATTGAAGGGATTTTATGCGCATTATTCACACATCAGATTGGCATCTTGGCCAATATTTTTATGGTAAAAGTCGCGCAGCTGAGCACCAGGCCTTTATGCAGTGGTTACTTGAGCAAATCAACATCCACCAAGTTGATGCGCTTATTGTCGCGGGCGATATTTTCGATACTGGCACACCGCCAAGTTATGCCCGTACGCTATACAATCAATTTATTGTTCAAATTCAACAAACAGGTTGCCAGTTAATTTTATTGGGCGGTAATCATGATTCTGTGTCGACATTGAATGAATCTAAAAATCTCCTTGCTTGCCTAAATACTGTGGTTATTCCAGGCGCGTTAGAGCATGTTGAAGAGCATGTATTTGCCCTCAAAAATCGCCAAGGTGAAGTGGGTGCTATTTTATGTGGTTTACCCTTTTTACGCCCGCGTGATGTGGTGCTAAGTGAATCAGGTGAGTCATCAATTGATAAACAACGTAAATTGGGTGATGCCATTAGCGAGTTGTATCAGCGCTGTTTTGAGCAAGCTGAACAACTCAATAATACATTTACTACACCAGTACCCATTATTGCGACAGGTCATTTAACCACAGTGGGTGCAAGCACTTCAGAATCCGTGCGTGATATCTATATTGGCAGTTTAGATGCCTTTAATGCAGCGCTGTTTCCTGCCGCAGACTACATTGCATTAGGTCATATTCATCGCCCCCAAGTGGTGGCGAAATCTGAACATATTCGTTACAGCGGTTCACCGATAGCGTTAAGTTTTGATGAACTCGCGGCAGATAATGCCACTAATAAGTCGGTGTTTTTGGTCGAATTTAGTGATGCCAAATTATCTCAAATCACAGCATTAATGGTGCCAGTTTTCCAGCCGATGCAGGTGTTAAAAGGCGACTTAGATAGCATTGAGCAACAGATAAGCACATTTGCTTTGCAAGCAGAATCGGCAAAAACGACTTGGTTGAGCATTGAGGTGTCACAACAAGATTATTTGTCTGATTTGCAATCGCGCATTGCCGACATGACTCAAGACAAAGCGGTTGAAGTATTGCAGTTAAAGCGTGCCCGTAGTCAACGACAGCAACACATTAAGCAGCTCGATAATGAAACCTTATCTGAGCTCAGCGTCGACGAGGTATTTGGGCGACGTTTGTCGCAAGAAGAGTTTGAGAGTGAATCGCAACAGGCACAGTTAGGACGAATAAAGCAACGCTTTAACCAAGTGTATGCCGAAGTGGAGTCTGAGCGAAACAGTCAAGAAACGGCTGCGAGCCATGTGTTACAAGAAACGTCGACAGAAGCCGTTGCAACAAAAAGTGCTACCGAGGGTGAGCAATAATGAAAATTCTAAGCCTTCGCTTTAAAAATATTAACTCACTTAAAAATGAGTGGAAAATCGACTTCACCCAATCGCCATTTGCTGAAAACGGTTTATTTGCTATTACAGGTCCTACAGGCTCAGGTAAAACCACCATTCTCGATGCGATTTGTTTGGCGCTTTACCATCGTACACCGCGGTTAAGTAATATTTCTAAAACCACCAACGAGTTAATGACTCGTGGCACTGCAGAATGTTTAGCTGAAGTTGAATTTGAAGTTAAAGGTGTCGCTTACCGAGCGTTTTGGAGTCAGCGTCGTTCGCGCGACAAAGCCGATGGCAATTTACAAGATGCGCAAGTCGAATTGGCTAAACTCAGTGACGGTAAAATCCTTGCCAGTCAGATAAAACGTAAAACCGAATTAATTGAAGAAATCACCGGACTCGACTTTGCTCGTTTCACTAAGTCGATGATGTTGTCACAAGGCCAGTTTGCCGCTTTTTTAAATGCCGAAGCCAATGAGCGCGCAGAACTATTGGAAGAGCTAACGGGTACTGAAATTTACAGCTTAATTTCAGCGCGAGTGCATCAGCATTTTTCTGATGCCAAAACTAACCTAAAAGTGCTTGAAGCTAAGCTTGGCAGTGTTGAGTTATTTGATCAACAACAAGTTGTGGCGCAGCAACTACAGATTGAACAACTCAATCAGGCGCTTGTGATCGATCAACAGCAATTAGCTCAATTAAGCCAATTTATTACCTGGGCGGACAATACTGAGCAATCGCAGCAGACATTAGTTAACGTTCAGGCTCAACAGCAACTAGCACTGTCTCGCGTACAGCAACATAGCGATGAACTAACTCGACTTGAACATAGTGAGCCAGCACAGCAAATCCAGCCTCTATT
This sequence comes from Shewanella sp. Arc9-LZ, assembly GCF_010092445.1. Taxonomy (NCBI): domain Bacteria; kingdom Pseudomonadati; phylum Pseudomonadota; class Gammaproteobacteria; order Alteromonadales; family Shewanellaceae; genus Shewanella; species Shewanella sp. Arc9-LZ. Next base: position 1,832,065 of record NZ_CP048031.1, read on the forward strand.
TGAACAGCAACAAAAAGCCCAGTTAAGCACCCTAGTATTATCGGAACAGATTGAACAGTTAACGGAACAGGTTGGTGTAGCTGAACAAACACTGCAACAGCACACCCACAAGCAAACGCAAGCTGAGCAAGGCGTTGATAAAACCAATCAAGCACACAAAGATTTGCTTACGCTTATCGACAAACAGGTGTTGCCGTTAGACCAACACATTAGCCAATTGAACTATCAGTTGTCTCAGGTCAGATTAAGCCATCAGCAAACGGCTGAGCAACAACACAAAACGATTGAGCAACAGCAACAGTTGATGGCGTTGCAACAGCAACTCACGTCGGCAAAGCAAGACATACAGCAACAACTTGATAGTTTGCCACAAGGCCAAGAAGTGGCCAAAAAGTTTGCGGCTTGGCAGACACAATACAGCCAAGTGTTGCAATTAAACCAGCAGTTGAGCCAACTTGACACTCAACGAGTTCAGCAACAACATAATATCGAGCAAACTCAAACAACGTTATCTGAGCTTTCGCCACAAATAGAACTGGCCAAAACGACGGTCACCCAAGCGTTGGCTCAACAAGCCGACAGCCAGCAAGCAATAACGGCATTATTGGCTGGCCAAGACGAAAGTCAGATTAATCATGTCTACCAACAACTGGTCGAGCAGCAAGCTGGGCGTTATCAGTTAACCCAGCTATTTAGTCACTATGTGCGTCAGCAGCAACAATGCCAGCAATTAAGCAGTCAATCGGTGCAATTTAACACTGATTTACAGGCTTTAGCGCATTCACTTTCGCAGGTAAGAACCCAGTGGAGTGAAAAAAATCAGCAAGTAAAAGATCTGCAAACCATATTGCAGCAAGAACAGCAAATAGCCAATTTAACCTTAGAGCGTGCCAAGCTTAAAGCCGGTGAGCCTTGTGCATTGTGCGGTTCGACAGAGCACCCGTTAGTTGAGCGTTATGAAGCATTGAATGTGTCTGTTACCGAGCAAAGAATGCAGCAACTACAAATTGAACTTGATGCGATTAAACAGCAAGGTGAGCAGCTTAAAAATCAACAAACGGCGTTGCAAGTTAACTATGACAATTCGCTCAAGCAATTGAGCCTAGCGCAAACTGAATTACAATTAACTGAGCAACAGTGGCAACAACATACTCAGGTGCTTGCAGTAACGCTTGAATTACATGAGGAGCAACAACATAAACTAACTGATTATATTGACCAGTCAGAAGCCAAACAGCAGCAACTTGCCCAAACGATAAGCCAGCTTAATCAATGCCAAAAAACCTTACATCAACATCAGCATAATGCTACTCAAGCAGAACAAGCGTTGGCAGTATTAATTAATCAGCAAGGGTTATTGCAACAGCAGCTCGATAATTTGTCCCAAGGTTTAGAGAGTCATCAGCAGCAAATTGAATCTGTTAACAAGCAACTGCAGCAACTGAGTAGCGCTCTGGATTCGCACATTATTGCTACAGGGTTAACGCCGCCGAGACTTGAGGATGCCGACACTTGGCTGCATCATTTACAACAACAACTTGAGCGTTGGATTGAAGCGCAGCAGCAGGCTATCGATAACCAACAGCAGCTCAGTGTCACCGCAGAAAAACTCACCGCAAACAATCTACACACCACTGAAATAGCAACCAAGCTAGCGGAAGTGACTGCGCAAGTAGTTACGCTTAACGAGCAACTCGATTCGGTACTCGCAAAGCGTAAAGTCGTGTTTGCAGAGAAAGTGGTTGAAGATGAAAAGCTGCTTAGCCAACACGCAGTAGATCAAGCTCAGCAGGTATTTGTCTCAATTCAACAACAACTGCAAGCGGCGGATAAACATTTTGCTGGTTTGCAAGTACAGCTGCAATCGACAACGCAGCAAACAACCAAGGCGACTCAAGAGTTACAACAGTTGCAGGAAAAATGGCAAGTGGCATTACAATCAAGTCCATTTGCAGATCAACAATCATTTGAGCAAGCCTTATTGACGCCACAAGAGCGTCACACCTTACAGCAATTAAAACTGCAACTTGATAACGACATTGTCAAAGCCAATACGTTAGTTGAGCAAGCCTTAACAAAACAAACGGAGTTAGCGCAGCTGGCAGAGCAACACGGATACGATATTACTCAACACGGCGATACAATGCTGCAATATCAAACGATGGAAGCTAAGCACCAACAAGACAAGCAAACACTGTGGCGCTTAAGTCATGAGTTAGAGCAAGATACCAATAAGCGGGCAGGGCAACAGCAACTGCTAGCGGAACAAGCTCAAATGCAACAAGATTACGACGATCTTGCGTATCTGCATTCGTTAATTGGCTCACAAAAGGGCGATAAGTTCCGTAAGTTTGCTCAAGGGCTTACTTTAGACCATTTAGTGGCATTGGCGAACAGACAGCTGGAACGTTTGCAAGGTCGTTACTTACTTGAACGCAAAGAGTCCGATGCGTTAGAGCTACAAGTACTCGATACCTGGCAAGGTGATGCAGTACGAGACACCAGAACCTTGTCGGGCGGTGAAAGCTTTTTAGTGAGCCTGGCCCTTGCACTCGCATTATCTGACCTTGTTAGTCATAAAACGAGCATTGACTCACTGTTTTTAGATGAAGGCTTTGGTACGTTGGATAGTCAAACGTTAGATACCGCTTTAGACGCATTAGATAATTTAAATGCTTCGGGCAAAATGATTGGTGTCATTAGCCATATTGAAGCCATGAAAGAGCGGATCGACGTACAGATAAAAGTGACTAAAATGAACGGTCTTGGTATCAGTAAATTGCAGGGTGAGTTTGCTGTAAGTGGGTCTTGATCTGCCTCAAACTCCCATGATTACTGTAATCGAGTTCAAATTAATTATTAATTAAATATCATTTTATATTTGTAAAATGATTATTTTTTGATATAAAAGAGCGTTGATATGCAATTTGAGTGCAAAAGTCCGTATTTTTAGCTGTTTATACCGGATGCCGTAGTATCAAATATTGGGTCATATTCACCATAAAAAACGACATGAAGGCATAGCGTTAACTGAATTTATGCCCAATATCGCAATAACAATTTGCAGTAAAAGAAAAATAAAAAATATAAAGCGTCATCTTTTAGGGTGGATTAGACATTGCTAATGAGTAAAATTATGGGCTTCCAAAGGCCAGCGGTAAGTCAATTGAACTTGCCAAACTTGCACAAGAAAGTCTTGCTAGCGAGTGTATTTGTTGTCGGGGCGGCTTTATTATGGCCAACACAACAAGAGTTTTCATCACAACGTATTCCAGTGGCAATCGATATCGATTCGTTATTGCCACACATAGCTCAACAAGATAGCGCTTTGAAGCTGGTAAAGCCTATTTCACCGATTTTAAATCGCGTAATTGAAAGTGGTGATACCTTAAGTCATTTATTTGAATTAGCCGGTATCGACCAACGAACCATGTATAAAGTACTTGAGGCTGATTTAGAAGTCTTAGCACTAGATACACTTCTGCCGGGTAACCGAATCCAATTTTGGGACAACGCTAATGGCGAGCTTGATAAGCTAGAACTGTACTTTAGCCCTGCTCACCAAGTGGTATTCTCCCGTTTTAAAGACGGAACTTACGGTGTTAATGACATTAACATCGATGGCATTTGGCAAAATCGCATCGTTGGCGGAGAAATTAACGGCTCTTTTTATGTATCGGCTAAAAACGCTGGTTTAAGTGCCGCTGAAATTCAAAAAGTTGAAACTCTGTTAAAAACGAAATTAAACTTTTCTCGTGAGTTGCGCGCAGGTGATACTTTTTCGGTTTTGGTTAACGACCAATTTGTTGAAGGTGAACCAACAGGCACAACATCGATTGAAGGCATTCGTATTAATACCGGCCGTCGCGACATTACCGCGTTTCAAAATGTCGATGGCAATTATTACGACATTGAAGGTCAAAGTTTAACGCCTGCTTTTCAACGTATTCCGCTTAATCGAAAAGTTCGTTTAAGTTCGCGCTTTAACCCTAACCGTAAACACCCAATTACTGGTCGTATTCGTCCACATAACGGCACTGATTTTGCTACCCCAATAGGTACGCAAGTCGTAGCACCGGGAGATGGCATAGTCACTATGGTGACTAAACATCCTTATGCAGGCAACTATATTGTGATTCAACACGACAATAAGGTCAGCACACGCTACCTGCATTTATCGAAGTTTTTAGTTAAAAGAGGCCAACGTGTCACTCGTGGTCAACCGATTGGATTGTCGGGTAATACTGGTGCTTCAACAGGTCCTCACTTACATTATGAGTTTATTGTAAATGGTCGTCCTATCGACGCAATGAAAGCCAATATTGCAGAAGCTACTGTATTACCTAAAAAGCAACTACAAGCGTTTCAAGCTTTGGTGCATAGCCGTAGCATGATGATGGATTTAGGCTAATCACAACGCGTGTAAGCGAACTCTGATCGATAAAAATGCAGCCTATATAGGCTGCATTTTTTGTTGTTAAATCACAGTACTTAAAGAGTGCTCAATACTAGCGGTAACGGTTGTCCCTTGTTATTACTTATCGTTGCAGTGCTTCCGCTTGTGGATCTATCTCAGTTCTGGGGTCCATTTCATATGCTGTTGGGCTTGCCATATCGGTGACGGCACGAAAACTTTCTTTTGTTGCAAGTGTTGAGGGGGCAATATGGCTGCGGCGTCTTAATAATACTATCACGAAGAAAATCGCCAAACATGAACTGGTAAAGGCATATAAACCCTTGGCGCCAAATAATCCCATCGCAAGTGAAGCCATAGGCGCACCAATAGCCGACGATAACCCAAGAGTGATAAGCATGGCACTGCTTATTTCAACAAAATCTTCAGCGGTGGCGTTGTCATTAGCATGGGCTAAGCATATTGCGTATAGCGTCATACATGTCCCTCCCCAAAAAAAGGCTGATATTGCTGCTGGCCAACCGCCAAAAGTAGTGACTACGTAAGGCAGAGTGACGAAGAGTAATGACACCAAGGAGCCACCTAAGGCAGTAAACATCAAAACACTGCGCCTATCAAACCTATCGGATAACTTACCTAGTGGTACTTGAAAACAAGCTCCGCCAAGGACGGTAGCAGATAAAAATGCACCGAGTTGAATACTGTCAAAACCATTATCTTTAGCGTAAATAGGCGCTAATGCCCAAAATGCACCTGTGACAAAACCGGCAACCACGGCTCCAATCAGTGCAACGTGAGAGTGCCGCCATACCTTGGCCATATTCAACTTAACGTGTTTTACCACCGCAGGTGCTGATGAACGTGTCAGTGACACCGGAATGATTGCGATAGAGATAAATATAGCGGCTAGACCGAATAGCATCGATTCGTGCTCGCTGCCTAAATTGAACAGTTGTTGGCCACACATCACCATGATTAAATTTAGCGTGGTATAAATAGACAGTATTGTTCCTCTATTATTCGCTGTTGACGTGCCGTTTAGCCAGCTTTCAATGATCATGTATAAACCAGAAATCATCACCCCGATTAAAAACCTTAACAACATCCAACTATAAAACTCGGATAATAATGGAAATAGTAAGATGACCACCGAGTAACATGTTGCCAATACAGCAAAGCTACGAATATGCCCAACTCGTTTTAACATATAGGGTGTGGCTAAACAGCCGGAAACAAATCCTAAAAAGTACCCCGATCCGGTTAAAGCGACTTGAGTATCGCTAAAACCAGATTCACTCGCCGCAATGGGGAGCAGAGTCAGTAATAAACCATGGCCAAGAATTAAGAATGCATTAGATATGAGTAATGCTGAAAGTGGGATTAACGCGTTTAACATGTCACTCCAATAGGTTTTGTGTGTGATACGTCACCAATTCACACAGCTAATAACCAAGATTGATTGTAATGAACTCCGAATTTGCCCAGGTATTAAAGCGTGTTTTAGTTTATTAATACCGCGTGTGACGCTGCTTATCGTACTATTTGGGACAGAACTGGGCGATGTTGTTGCAAGAAACGACGTTGGTTAACGCTGATGTAACCTGCGTTTTACACATTTCACTGACACACAATATGAAAGGAAGATTTATGCCAAGTGTGGTTATTATTTTTTTATTTTATAAATCAGCACGTTGAGAGTATGGCTTTTGGTTTTGCAGTTTAGATTAGTTTTACAGCGGTACAATGCTGAGCAGCATTGCACTGAAATCGAACAATATTTACTCTAAATATTGTGATAAATGCTTTCAATAAAGATGATATAAATTGAAACGTTTACCAGTCATAACCTTTGTAACAAACTGCTTATTTGAAAAGAGTCATTATGATGAAACTCTCTTAGAATAAATCGAATAAGGAAGTGATTTAACAATGGTTTGCAGCATATACCAGTTGTTACAGTGGTTACAGTTTGTATATATCTTGCCTTGGACTTAGGTGCGAAAATTGTGACTCAGTTATTAATGTTTGAGCATGTTACTAATAAAAGCATAGCGAATAATAAAATGGCGGCATTAGGTTGGTGATAAGGGACTCGTGATAAAAGGGCTAGTATTGGCCGTGATGAAGCCACAAGGCGGATCTAACCACTAGCACTGCTTTGAATCTACTGAATTGGACAGAACTTTCTATCTAACGCTCTGTTTGTGAGTAATTCCTGTTCAATTTATACAGTTGTATCATCTTGAAAGCTATCGTAATTAAAGCTATCGTAATTAAAGCTAAAAGTAGTTATGTTAATTCATTATAGAAATAGGGAGCATGGTTAATTTTCTGGCCTGCGGCCACTACGAACGTGGCGCTTCGACCACACCAGACCAAGAGTAAACCAACGGTAGTTCCCTCTTATAGTTTACAACATAATTGGCCCCGCTGCCCCGCAATATTTTCCTTATTTACTTAAAAAACAGAGCGAAAAGGTCGCCATAGGGATTAATTCAGCGTTGAACCTCATTTGAATACGGCTTCGGCCCATTTTGTTGTAAAGAGTGAAAATGCTAACGCTTTCGATTGGAATCTGATGTGAATGGATTCACTAATGTCGTGGTGGCATGGATGCCAAATAACGACCTGTACCGCGAAAACTAAGCTCACAACCATGTGAGCTTCATGCTATTTTTTTCAACAAATACCATAGAAGGCATAGACCTCTAATGCTGTGTATAAGCACAGTTATAATTTGCCTTTTGTAAATTAGCCGTTTTGTTTCTCGTTATGTAATCATAAAAATTCTCGGTTTCAATTGAGTTTATAACCCTCATTGAATCAGCCAAGCTTAAAGATGTATGATAGAAAAATACTATGAAAAGTGATTTCAATGAAAACTTACACACTACTCGATATCAATTGACCAAAAAACGGCTCTGTAGCCCAGAGCCCGCATCAAAAATAGCATTAAGTATGTCAATTAGCTTTGACTAGGCATCGGCCAAGTCCAACAAGCGATTAATGCGTCGCAAATAACACAACGCATAAAGACTAAAATGTTAGGTTTTCATAATCTGTCGTGGAAACTAGCAATAGAGAAAAATTGGCGGCAAAACAAAGGAGAATGATGATGAGTAAAATAGTAGAGGAAGTAACATCTGCAAATGCTAATTACGTGGCTGACTTTGGAGATAAAGGTAATCTACCAATGCCTCCTGGAAGGCAGTTTGCAATACTTACATGCATGGATGCTCGTTTAGATCCTGCAAAATATGCAGGTCTTGCTGAAGGTGATGCCCATGTGATTCGTAATGCGGGTGGCCGAGCAAGTGATGATGCCATCCGTTCCTTGGTAATTTCTTATAAGTTACTTGGAACGAAAGAATGGTTTGTAATTCACCATACGGATTGTGGGATGGAAACATTCAACAATGAAATTATGGGTGGTTTGTTGTCTGGTAGTCTCAAAACCGCAAGTGTTGATGCCTCGGGTTGGCACGATAGCAATGCTGGTGGTGGTACAACCGATGGTAAATACATCAATTGGTTAACTATCAGTGATCAAGAAAAAAGTGTTTTGGAGGATGTTCAGCGAATCAGAAGTAACTCAATGGTTCCAGGTGATATTCCAATTTATGGCTATATTTATGACTGTAAATCTGGAAGTCTTGTAGAAGTTCCAGAGGCAACAGAAGCCGGCAAGGCAAAAATCTAACAAGGCAAATTAACTCGGACTGTCAAGAACTGCGCCGCTTCGCGCTATGCGGCTTTTGATATCCGGTTATTTGCGACGTTAGTGGCTGCAGGCCAGATCTTAAACTAACTTTTGTCCATAAATGAGTTACAACACAATCAAACTTGAATATGTCGGTGCTTAACTTATGGATTAATTTGTTCTGTTCAGTATGGAGGGGTCTGTTTGCAAGCCCTCAGTATCTGGGTCTTTTTAAAACAAAATATTGAGCCAATAGCTTATCGATTACTTCGTATAGGGCGATTGTCCGACTTCTTCAGCTACTAACCATACTCGCATATCAAATTCTAATTGGTGGTAATCCGCTAACATAAAGCTGCATAGTTGATAAAAAGCTTTGTTGTGTTCCTTTTCCCGCAGATGGGCCAATTCGTGCACCACTACCATTTGTAATAGCTCAAACGGAACGTGTTTTAAGTGTGCTGCAATTCTAATTTCATTTTTGGCTTTCACTTTATTACCTTGGCGGCGATTAACATAAGAATGCAAACCCAGGGCATGGTGGCTTAAGCTGATTTTTTCGTCAAAAATGACTTTGGCTAATGGGTCTGACTGACGCATATAGGTATTTTTTAATGTCAGCGCCATATCGTATAAGGCTTTGTCTGTGCGAACGTCGTGTATTTTTGGGTAGCGTGTTAAAAAGTGGGCAGCTAAGGCGTTAGCGTCAACGAGTTGGCGAATTTTCTCGACCACGTCAGGACGATAACCATTCAAATAACGCAATGCACTTTGTTCACTTTGCTGCTTTTTAATGTCGGCGCTGGTGACTAACAGGCTGAGATCTGTTTTTGGCTTTAATGATTGGCTTGCCGACTTGACTGGCATTTTAGGTGGGGCTTTAGGTTTTTTAGTTTTAGTATCTGACATGGTTGTAGTTCAACTGATTTTTTGGCGTTACCGTTATCTGAGTCGGTATCGATAACGCCAATATAGAACGGTGAAAGCGGTGGGTTACACTTTACCGAAGATGAGTCGGTTATGCTGAACATAAGCAACATCAAATGCATTAAGCTGCACGCGTTTTAGATCCAATGATTCAAAGTCAACTTGTGGCGGGTTACGCTTTAATTGCTCTTTAATAATCAATGGAGAAATAAGCGAAACTGGAAGGTCCATTAATTGAAGTACCGCTTCAAGTTTGAAGCTGGTGGCACTGCCGGCAAACTTGCCTTTTTGTTCACGTTCAATAATAGCTATTTCATCGACTTTGTAGTCGCTCATTAGTTTTTTAAACGCAAAATCAAACTCACGAATTGAGTCCGTGCTAGCTGATTGTGAAATACTGAATGAAACTTTACGACATGCTGGCACGTTATAGGTTTCGCCTTCATAGGTCAGTAAACAGATAATGGCTTCGCCGCCTTTTAATTCCACACCACAAATTTTCATGTTAATCCTTACTGGTTTATTCATACGAGTGTGCCGTTGGCATGCTCGTTATCGTTCATTTGTTGCAGGGCAGTGTACTGCCCTACATTCATTATTCTGTCATCGCAGTTTGTTGGTCATCTACTTGCAGATTACCTGCGATTTATGGGCTATCTAGTCTTCTGCTGTGCCGTCGTCTTCGATAATGACAATAGGCTTAACTTTACGGCGAACTGGCGCATCACCGACATCGACGCCAGTGATAAAGCGTTTATCACTCTTTGGTGCCGCTTTAGGTTTTTTAGGTGCGCTAACTCTATTGTTGATCACAGCTGCTTTTGCACTGGTACCGGCTTTGCCTGCCTGAGGCTTATCTTTTAGACCGCTAAATTTGGCCTTTAAGCCTTCAATCACCGTGAGGTCGAAATTTTTACGTAAAAACAATTGTACTTTTTTAAAGCTGTCCCAATCTTTAGGACCTACAAATGAAACCGCATCACCTTTAGCGCCTGCACGGCCAGTACGACCAATACGGTGGACGTACTCTTCTGCAAACTTTGGCATATCAAAGTTAATCACTAATGATACGTTGATTAAATCAAGGCCGCGTGATGCCACATCGGTTGTCACTAATATTTTTGATTGGCCACGAGCAAATTGATCCATAATTTGGTTACGAGCCGATTGCTTTAAATCACCACTGAGTGCTGAGGTGGCAAAACCTTGCGCAGCCAATAGCGTGGCTAAACGGTCGGTATCTGAACGCGTAGCGGTAAATACAATCACTTGCTTGTGTTGCTCTTGGCTTAAGATGTGCTGTAGCAAGGCTTGTTTATGGTCTAAATGGTCAACCAAAATAATTCGTTGCTCAATATCTTTATGTTCAGTGTAAGACTCACCGATAGAGACATGGCTTGGTGTTTTGAGCAATGTTGTTGCAATGTCACCGATGCTTTCATGATCTAACGTAGCTGAAAACATTAACGTTTGGCGACGCTTATGATCAGCGGCATCATTAATGGCTTTTAGCTGTGGCGCAAAACCTAAATCGAGCATACGGTCAGCTTCGTCAAGAACCAGTAATTCTAAGCCATTTAAATATAAGTGGCGCTGTTGTAAGTGATCCGCAATACGTCCCGGTGTGGCAACAATGAAATGTGGATCTCTGGCCAATGCTTTGGCTTGGTCGTTAAAGTTCTCACCGCCGAGTACGCTAATGGCTTTATATTGGGTATTGGCGACTAATAAACGTAATTGGCCATAAACTTGCTGGGCTAATTCACGAGTCGGTAACAAGATAAGTACCCGAGGATCTTTTTTCGACAATGCTCTAGTGGATATCACGCGTTGCATTGCGGGCAATAAAAACGCTAAGGTTTTACCTGAGCCGGTTTTAGACGATGCCATTAAATCTTTACCTGATAAGGCAATGGGAAGTGCTTGCGCTTGAACATCGGTAGGCGTAGAAATGCCAAGGTGCTTTAGACTGTCAAGCAGGCGCTTGTCCAACGAAAAATCGGTAAATTGCAAAGGTAAATCCCCTAAAAAATGATAGCCGACGATTATAGCTGTTTCACCTTGCTATAGCCAACAAGAGTCGCTTTAGTTATGCTATTTTTTAGCTTTATATTATGGCCTGAGTTCTACGTCGCTATTGGACGATTCAGGCGGGCGTATCGTAAAATTGAATACCGAGCATGGAAGGAACGAAAGATGACAAAGCTCACCGTGGGATTAGCGCTAGGCAGTGGAGCCGCTAAAGGTTGGGCACATATTGGGGTATTGAATGGTTTAGCCAAGTTAGATATTTATCCTGACAAAGTGGCAGGTTGTTCGGTAGGGGCATTAGTGGGTGCTGCCTATGCCAATAATCATTTGGGTGAACTTGAAACCTGGGTGAGTGGATTTTCAAGTTGGGATGTACTCGGGTTAATGGATTTAGGCTGGCGAAAAGGCGGACTTATCAGTGGTGAAAAAGTATTTGATGTATTGGCTAATCGTATTGGCGACCTTAACATTGAACAGCTGAATCGTCCCTTTGCTGCAGTCGCGACAGATTTATATTCTGGGCAAGAGATTTGGTTTAAAGAAGGTGACTTACGCCATGCGGTTAGGGCTTCATGTTCAATGCCGGGCTTTTTACCCCCAGTACAGCAAGGGCATCGCTGGGTTGTGGACGGTGCGGTAGTGAATCCTGTGCCGGTATCATTAGCTCGCTCTATGGGCGTTGATGTGGTTATTGCGGTGGATTTAAATGGCCATCGTCGTGGCCAAATGCACTTAATCCCAGAGCAAGTAAAAAGCCGCAAAGCCACTAAGTCTGAACCTATTGATGAAAAGCGCGAGCTTGAATCTGGCTTTATGGACCTATGGGGTAAAGGCAAAGATTATATGAATGGCTTAACCGATAAATTCTCTTTAGGAAGCTCAAAATCCCATCCGGGTATGCTGGCGGTGATGTCACAATCGATGGATATTTTAGAACAACGCCATAAACGTTCACGCCTAATGGGCGAGCCACCTGATATTTGCATCGTACCTGATGTGGGTGATATTGGCACCATGGAGTTTCATCGCGCTAAAGAAGCGATTAAAGCAGGTGAGCAGGCTGTAAGTGATATTAAACATTTAATCGAAGCGACCTTAAAGAAATGTTGAAGCAGTATCGAATATAGTGGTGTGTTTATGATAAATACACCCGTTGATTGCCGCTGTGTGAATATTTGCTATTTTATCGGTATTTGTCATTAAATCCGCGTTTGTTATTCAACTAGGGCATTGTCTAACCTGCGCAGTCTGATGGGTTGATAAGATTATTCACTCTCTCATAGTTATCTCATAGTTATCTCATAGTTAACTCATGGTTATTTAGTCATTATCTAGTCATTATCTAGTAGTGACTTGCCCGCAATGATCTACCCGCAACTATCTAACGATAACTACCGAGTCATTAGATACAGTGGGTAAGTTATTTGTGTTGTTGATCTAGCCATTTAAGGTTCGATCAATGACTTAATACCGTCATTCAGCACCATTTTAAGCTGTCAAATACAACCCTTATGGCGTTTTCACATCAGATTATCGATTCAGCAAAGCATCCCAAATCGCTAAATTATGTCGATTTTATCCCCTTGTATTAGCCTGTCAAAATTAGTTGCTATTCCTACAATATCTATCGCTGATAGCAAGTGTTTTTTCAATATTAAGTACTGCCGACAATTATGATCTGGATCAAGGTATTACTCCGCGTAAATGTGTCTAATACACTCTATCTTGTGTTGTACGTGTATTAAAGCGCTATATATAGTGCTTGTAAAGGATGGTTGTATGCTTGTAGTAGTGAAAAGGGATGGATGCCGAACTGCTTTTGATGGATGTCGAATCAAAGAGGCTGTTGTGGCAGCAATGGAGTCTGCAGGTATAGCCGACCATCAATATGCACAGCAGTTAGCGCAGACGGTAGAGCAGCAAATGGCTGTGAAGACCGAAGTTGATATTCACGAACTACAAGATGCAGTTGAAAATTTATTAATGTCGGGCCCGTTTAAGTCGGTGGCGCGTCATTACATTGAGTACCGTCACGATAGAGATAAACACCGTGAAACCCAGAGTAAATTAAATTGTGCTATTCGCGGTTTGGTTGAGCAATCTGATAGTGCCATTTTAAACGAAAATGCCAATAAAGATGCCAAAGTCATCCCGACCCAACGAGATTTATTAGCGGGCATTGTGGCCAAGCATTATGCCAAAACGCATTTACTGCCAAAAGATGTGGTAGCCGCCCATGAAAAAGGCGAAATTCACTATCACGACTTAGATTATGCGCCTTTTTTCCCGATGTTTAACTGCATGCTAATTGATTTAGCCGGCATGTTAACGCATGGTTTTAAAATGGGTAATGCTGAAATAGAACCGCCTAAGTCTATCTCAACTGCTACCGCAGTTACGGCGCAAATTATTGCCCAGGTCGCGAGCCACATTTATGGTGGTACCACGATTAACCGTATCGACGAAGTGTTAGCTGAGTTTGTGCAAATCAGTTATCAAAAGCACCTTAGCGTCGCAAAAAAATGGCAAGTGGCTGACGTAGAAGGTTATGCCATGACGCAAACCGAAAAAGAGTGTCATGACGCATTCCAGTCACTTGAATATGAAGTGAATACCCTGCATACCGCCAACGGCCAAACGCCATTTGTCACATTTGGTTTTGGTTTAGGCGTGTCGTGGGAGTCGCGTTTAATTCAGCAATCGATGTTAACTGTACGTATGGCGGGTTTAGGTAAAAATCGTAAAACAGCAGTCTTTCCAAAATTGGTGTTTGCCATTAAAGATGGCGTGAATCATAAAGCGACTGATGTTAATTACGATATCAAAAAGATGGCCTTAACGTGTTCAAGTATGCGCATGTACCCAGATATTCTCAATTATGATCAAGTCGTGAAAGTCACCGGTTCGTTTAAAACCCCAATGGGATGTCGCTCATTTTTGGGCGCCTATGAAGAAAATGGTCAATTGGTCCATGAAGGCCGCAATAATCTAGGTGTTGTCAGTCTTAATTTACCGCGTATAGCGTTGGAAGCAGGTAAAGATGAACAGCGTTTTTATCAAATACTCGATGAGCGTTTGTTAATTGCCCGCAAAGCCTTAGAAACGCGTATTGCCCGTTTAGCCGGAGTCAAAGCACGAGTGGCACCAATCCTTTATATGGAAGGCGCCTGTGGTGTGCGCCTAAATGCGGATGATGATGTGAGCGAAATCTTTAAAAATGGCCGGGCATCAATTTCGTTAGGGTTTATTGGTCTTCACGAAACCATTAATGCTTTATATAGCAATGCTGAACATGTGTTTGATAACACACAATTACGTGATAAAGCTGTCGCCATTATTAGTCATTTAAAGCAAGCCACTGAGTCTTGGAAACAACAAACAGGTTATGGCTTTAGTTTATACAGTACCCCAAGTGAAAATTTATGCAGCCGTTTTTGTCAGCTTGATACTACCCAGTTTGGCGTAGTGGCAGGTGTGACCGACAAAGGCTATTACACCAATAGTTTTCACTTAGATGTCGAAAAGAAAGTAAATCCTTTTGATAAGATTGATTTTGAACAACCTTATCCAGCGATCGCTAATGGTGGGTTTATTTGTTACGGCGAATATCCCAACATGCAGCACAATATTGAAGCGCTCGAAAACGTTTGGGATTACAGTTATAGCCGAGTGCCATATTACGGCACCAATACTCCCATTGATGAGTGTTACGAGTGCGGTTTTATTGGTGAATTTAATTGTACTAGTAAGGGCTTTGTGTGTCCTAAATGTGGTAATCATGAGCCAAGCCGAGTGTCTGTTACTCGTCGCGTGTGTGGTTATTTAGGTAGCCCAGATGCACGACCATTTAACTTCGGTAAGCAAGAAGAAGTTAAGCGTAGAGTGAAGCATTTATAATGCATTACAGTGCATATCATAGCGTTGATGTGATTAACGGTGAAGGCACCCGCTGTACGTTATTTGTCAGCGGTTGCGAGCATGGTTGTAAAGGTTGCTATAACCAAAGTACTTGGCGTGTAGATGCTGGCCATATTTTTAGCCAAGCACTAGAAGATCAGATTATTGATGATTTAACCGATACTCGTATTTACCGTCGAGGCTTGTCGTTAAGTGGTGGCGATCCGCTGCATCCCGCCAATTTTGAAGGCGTACTAAAATTGGTTACGCGGGTAAAGCTGGAATGTCCCGATAAAGATATTTGGCTGTGGACCGGTTATCAACGGGCTGAACTTACACCGCAGCAACAAGCTGTGGTGAACTTTGTGGATGTGTTGATTGACGGTAAGTATGAGCAAGACAAAGCCGACCCCGCGCTATTATGGCGCGGCAGTATGAATCAACAGATCCATCGTTTTATGCGCTAGCGTTTTATATGAAGGCGTTAAGACGAGTCGCTTAATGTCAGCACTTTAACTGTCAGCGCGCTAATCGTTAGCACGTTAATCGTTAGCAAATAAATGTTTAACCCGCTAATCGTTAACCCGTTAATGATTAGAAAGACCCACAATATGGCGATAACGTTTAGTGCGCTGTTTGGTTTTATATTGATCGATCAATAAACTCCACAATGGTGAATCATTAGTGTGTGGCGACTTACCTTGGCTTACACGACGAAGTTGGCGTTTAATGACGGCCATCGTCGCCAGCCCAGCTAAAGGTTTACTTTGCCAATTCACTGTTGGAATAGACGGGACAAACTCTGGCTGAATTAGCCATCTATTGGCTAAGTCTGGATAGAAGGCGAGGGCGCTAGCGATACCACACAATGCAAAACCAGCATCAATAACTTGTTGAGCCACAGGTAGGCGATGAATACCTCCGGTTAACATTAATGGAATAGGGCTACGCTGGACCAACTGCGATGTTAAACTTAAAAAATAAGCCTCTCGAGCTAACGTTCGCTCATCAGCACTGCGACCTTGCATGGCTGGTGCCTCGTAGCTGCCACCTGATAATTCCACCATTTCAACGTGATACTGTGCCAACATATTAATGACCTTTTCGGCGTCGTCGACATCAAAGCCACCGCGTTGGAAATCAGCAGAGTTGAGTTTTACTGCTACATCGAAATCGGCACCACATTTAAGTCTTACTTGCTTAACCACTTCGAGTAATAACTTGGCACGATTTTCAAGCTTTCCGCCCCATTGATCATTACGTTGATTGGTTAACGGCGATAAAAATTGAGCCAGCAAGTATCCGTGTGCAGCATGAATTTGTACTCCATCAAACCCAGCTTGTTGAGCCAATTGTGCTGTGGTAGCAAACCGTTGGATAACCTCTTCAATGTCTGCTGTTGTCATCGCTTTTGGTTGAGAGAACATGGATGAGTGTTTGCCTAAATCGAGAGCGATGGCAGAAGGGGCTAGATTTTTACCGCCCATCGCTTTAAACACCTGACGGCCTGGATGATTGATTTGCATCCATATTCTGGCGTTATTTTGCTTAGCTGTTTTGGCCCATTGGATGAACGGCTCAAGTGCGCTGTTGGGATCTAATACCACTCCGCCAGGGCCGGTCATGGCTAAGGGATCAATCATCACGTTACCGGTGATCATTAATCCTACGCCGCCTTTTGCCCATGCTTCATACAAGTTGAACAATGCGTCATCAGGTTGTTGTAAGGTGTTAGCAAGGTTTTCTTCCATTGCGGCTTTAACCAATCTATTGGGGATGATGGCACCATTGCTCAAGGTGTATGGTGTGAAAATGGTATTAGCCATGAAATAATATCCTAAGGTAAGCCGCTGAATTAATGTGTTGTTTATCCTACAAGTAGCCTAGATAGTCAATTGTCCTTATTAGAAAGGGATAAAAAAAGCACTGCCACAGGCAGTGCTTTCATCATCTCGTTACTCAATTTAGCGCTAGATTTAACGCTAAATTGAGATCTAGATTTCGAGCAAACAAAATCCAGATTGATATGTTTTTAAATACGATAAGTTAGGGTTAACTTCGCATTACGCTCTTCGCCGGGTAATCCGCCTAAGAACATGGCTTTATCGTAATATGTTTCATTAAATAAGTTATTAATGTTCAATTGAATTTTATAACGTTCAACGTCATAACTAATCGCTGAATCGATTACCGTATAACTTGGCACATAACCATCTGGAATACCAAAAGAACTAGAGTGTGTGCTGCGTTCATCGACATATTTAGCCCCAAGACTGATTGATACCGGTGCTGGTAAGGCAAATTCTGCGGCATAAGTTACCCAAGCGCCCGCTGTGACGTAAGGTACACCTTTTTGGCGTTGGCCATAATCACTGCTATTTGGATTTTGATTGTCTCTAGCATCTTGGTAAACCGCGTTAACGTTGACTTTCCATTGGTCACTTAAATATGCATTCAGATCTAGCTCCACCCCTTTAGTATCTTCGCTGCCGTCGTAAAAATACGGGAAGATATCAGGTGTTGCTTCGCTGCTTTCGTATTCTGGATTGCTATAAGCCACATTAGTACGTGATGTTTTGAAAAAGACCAAAGATGCAAGCAATTGATCATCAAATGCTTTGGCACGAATACCTAAATCATTACTGATAGATTGAGAATCTTCACGGTCTGCTTCATTGCCTTTTACATCGCCTAACACACTGTATGCTGTACGGCCTTTAGAATGATTAACGAAAATAGAGATATCGTCAGTTGGCATATAAGTTAGGCCTAAATTGTAGGTTACACCGTTATCTGTGGTATCCGCTTCTGGTTGAGGGTCAGCTAAGCTACTACTGTAACGAGCATCGACACCCAAGTGTTCATAACTTTGTTTAATTTCATTGAATGCGACACCAATACGGCTAGTAAATCCGCCACCTAAATAACCCACATGTTGTAAGCCCAAGCCCCAAGCTGTGACAGATTTATTGTAGTTACTGGTTAATAATGGATCGTAGTCTTCAAATTCACCTTCGCCCCAATTGGGGTTACGGATATCATAAATATACGGTAGCGAACCTTGATATGACAAATTACCATCGGCATCTTTCAAGGTGTAATCGGCGTCGTAAATTGAATACTGTTTAAAGCGAATATCGCGATCTTCAAAATTAGCATTAACTAATAATTCGTTACTGATATTGCCAATGTCGAAGTCATAACGTAAGTCGGCAAAATACTGCCATGACTTTTCTTCTGCCGAGACTTTGCGGTATTCCTGACGGCGTGCCGCATAAGGGTATAGAGTGCCATCTTCAACCAAGGGCGCACGTGGGTCAGCGTTAATTACGCCACTACGTTGCCAATAAACATAATTATAAGCCCCTGTTTGACGAGCAAAGCTGGTTTCGTAATTACGGTATTGCAGTTGTTGGTTTAAAAATAAGTCATCGGTTAAGTACACATTATGGCTTAGTTTAAAGCGCAACTCTTCGCCTTCATTGTCTTTCGCCATTGGTGAAATAAGACCGTTATGACCAAACTCATACGGTGTTAGGCCATCATTTGCGCTTAACGAGTCGGTTAATTGTTGGCGCTGATCGTCTGTGAGTTGTAAACCATTACTGGTAGGGTCGTTGACTAAGTCTTGCCAGCTGACTTCACCAGCGGTTTTTCCCTCGACTGAAGCTGCGTTATAAATGCGGATAGGATGGCCGATTGAATCGACGGGGATCGCATCGCTAATATATGCTGTTGATAGCATAATATTTTGGTTTTCATTCAATACATATTTAATCGAGCCATATATTTCATCGCGGTCGGTACCAAGATCTCGATAACCTGTACTTCGAGCCGTTTTTGCCACGAGGCGATAGGCTAAATCGTCAGTTATTCCGCCCGTAGAATCAGCCATGAGAGAATAACTATCCCATTGACCCACTTCAGCTTCAAACAACTGTTTACTGTCAAATTGAGGTTTTTTCTCAATAAGGTTAATCACGCCACCCGCGCTACCCATACCATACAGACCAGTAGCAGGACCCTTGAGTACTTCAACGGAACTCACGTTGGTTAGTGAACGAGTTGGATTAAAAGTGTTACCTAATCCAGCACCGCCATACATACCATCGTAAGTGTAGTTGGCGCCTAATCCGCGCACGACCAAATTGTCGCCAATACCATAATTATTACCCGCTTGGGTTACGCCGCTGATGTTACGAACCAAATCTTGCATGTTGGTGATGCCTTGGGCATCAATTAATGCTTCATCAACAATCACCACCGCGGCAGGCGTTTCCATCAGCGACATATCAGATTTGGTTGCTAAGCCGGAGTTCATCACTACTTGGTTTTGTCTGCCATAAACTGTTATTCGTTCATAATTGGTAGAGGATGATGCATTGGTCGTATCATCTGCAGGTTGTGTTGTAACCTCAGATTGGGAAGTAGGCGTTTGTGCGTGAGCATAAACGGGAAACAGTACACTTTGACAAGCAAGGGCGAGTAGCGATAAACGTAATGGCGTCATAACGGGTTAGGCTCTTTATTAACAATGTTGCGAATGATAATGATTATCATAAGTATTGCAATGGTGTGTTGTGATAAATGTGGCAAAGAATGGGTTTTGGTGATTTGATTGCTGATCAATTGCACAATTTGAGTGAGGAATGAGCATGGTTAACTTGCCAATAAAGGGCATAAATCATGGTAAAGCTTAGGTATTAAGTGGCTTAAGCACACATTAGTATTTGTTATCCAATAAGTGCACCGCATCTCACGCTGATGATTAATTGTAATGCGATAATATCCAGATTGTTTGTACAGGGTGAAAAACTTTGCCTGTACATTCATATATGAAGCGTTTGCTATTCGCATCTTAGGTGGTTTTGGGTATATAATCTGCCTCCGAAACGGTGTTGTGATAAACGTATAAGCGTAAACGATTCACTAACACGCCAAAGCACTTAAGGTAATCAAATGAATTTAAAGCTAGAACTGCAGACATTGAATGATAAATTAGACAAGTTTCGTCGCAAGTTAGCTGCGGCTGAAGCACGTGGCGATGCCACGATTGTCCTGCAGTTTAAGAAAGAAGTGGCGACAGTGACTAAGCGAATCGCCAGCATTAAAGGCCAGCAAACTCGCGAGTTCAGCAAAGAAGGTGTGGCGCTGAAAGCATTAGGATTTAAGCGCGTGCTGACTAAAGCCGAACAAGCCGATATGGGTAAGTTAAACAAGTCGGTTAAAGGTTTAGTCGTTGTGCATCCTTTAACGGCATTAGGCCGTGAAATGGGCATAAAAGATGTGACGGGTTTTGCGCCTGCTAAGTTCTAATATTTTCTTTTACAGTTAGTTGTCGTAAGGTTAATTCATGTCGGTAAAGTATATCGCAACATCTAAGTTACCCACTCCTTGGGGTGTTTTTGCTATGCACGGTTTTGAAGAAACCGCGACAGGTAAAGAACACGTTGCTTTGACATTTGGTCAACTGGATCCCACAGAGCCCATGTTAGGTCGTATTCATTCTGAATGTTTGACCGGTGATGCATTATTTAGTTTACGTTGTGATTGTGGTTTTCAATTACAAGCAGCAATGCAGAGTATTGCTGAACAAGGGCAGGGGTTTCTTCTGTACTTGCGCCAGGAAGGCCGTGGTATTGGGTTGCTTAATAAAATAAGAGCTTACGAGCTGCAAGATGCTGGTGCCAATACGGTTGAAGCGAATGAGCGTTTAGGCTTTGAAGCTGATATGCGTAAATACGACATGGTTTTGCCGATGTTAACGCAAATTGGCGTGACTAAAGTAAAGTTGATGACCAATAACCCGCGTAAAGTGATGGCGATGCAAAATATGGGTATCGAAGTCGCAGAACGTATTCCGTTACAAGTGGGAAAGAATCGCTATAACGAATCATACTTAAAGACCAAATCAACAGAGTTGGGCCATATGATGTCGGAATACCATTTCCACGATGAATAGTCTGCAACAATAATAGTCTAAATGATGATGAAACAAAGGCAGAACTTACCGCTTATTGAATCATCATTGTTTGATTACCTGCGTTTTATAGATGTAACCTTCCGCTTATCTTTGATGATATTGCTTATTGTTTGTAGCAGTATGAGTCATGCTGCTGAATTAACGCCGACTACACCACCAGAGCTGATCACTGAACCTGACGCGTCTCATTATGCATTTGCCAATTACCTAGGCAGCGGTGTGTATCGAACTTCTGGCCAAAGCGCTGCTGTCGCCAATATTCCTATGGGATTTGTGCTTGACTCAACAGATGACTATTTATTGAAGTTACGCTTTACTGCATCATTTGGTTTTTTTGATTACTCCTTTAATGACCTACCTCAAGGCAGCATTCCTAACAATGTCGGCACAATTACTCTAACCCCTGGGCTTGAATATCACTGGCTGGTGGACGACACGTTAACGCTTGAGAGCTATGTTGATTTAGGCTATGGACATAATTTTTCAACTTACAGTCATGTGGGTATTTTTTCCACTGGCGTTTCTGCACTCTATAAACTTGATGCGCCTTTGTTTACCCCTATTTGGGTAAATCGGATTTATTATGCAGGTTACCAAAGTAATCAAAACGACAGCACAGAAGGCTATTCGGTTTTTAAAACAGGTGTAGATTTTGGGGTTAATTATGATTGGCAGTGGCAAGATGTCCGGGTTGAACCGAGATTGTTTATTGCCGGACACTGGTATTTCGATAAACTAAAATTTGTTACCCCAGTTGGGAAAGATGTTCTAACCTCATACACCTATGAAATAGGCGCAACGCTAGCATTCTCTAAACCTATCAACTTGAGTGCGATAGGCTTAGACAGTGTCGAAATTGAACATTTTGGATTAAGTTATCAAGTCGGTGGTGGGCTTAAAGTGTGGCGCTTAATTTTTGAATTTCCGCTATAAGCCCTACCAATGTGAATAGGTGAATACATTAATTTGAGCTAGTTCCCCAAATATTGGCATTCACAGGTTCTGTCGATGCAGTCTCTGAGCTAGCTTTAGTAGAAACGACTTTATTTACTGCAGGTTTAGCCGCATTGGCTTTGGCTGGCCGAGATTTAGCGGAAAATGATCCACGGCTATCTTCTTTAGGCGGCGGTAATGGCAGCTTGTTTGCTTTACGATATAAGTATTCAACTTTGTCACGAGCCCAAGGCGTTTTACGTAAAAACTTCAAGGTTGATTTTACACTCGGGTTATCTTTGAAACACTGAATGTTTATCCTAGATGCGAGCTCTTCCCAGCCGTACTTTTCAACGAGTGAAGTCACGATAGTTTCTAGTTTTATGCCGTGAAGCGGATTGTTTGCTTGTGTCATGAGCCGTGCGAGCTAATTAAGTTTGGCAATATTATACCCACATTGTTGCCAAAGTGATATCAACACAAGAACGGCAGCCGAAGCTGCCGTTTATTGATGATATTAACCTCTATAGCTCGTTGACTAGTTCAACTTTGTCATCTTCGTCAGTGTCAATATCCCCTTTGCCTTTGGTTTTAATAATAATCATTGTCGCAATGATTGCGGTAGTGACTAAACCTGCAATGGTTGACACCGTCATCGGTAGACCTGCACCTAATGTTGATGAGTTCAACATAAAGCTAATCACAACACAGGTCATGAACATAGCCGGTACAGTACAAATCCAATGGAATTTATTGTAGCGCAGCAAGTAAGCTGAAGCGGTCCATAACATTAATACAGCAGTAGTTTGGTTTGCGACACCAAAGTAGCGCCAGATAATACCAAAGTCGACTTGAGTCAATACGGCACCGACGACAAATAATGGTAGTGCTAGCATTAAACGCTTCGGTAACTCAATTTGCTTGATGTTAAAGAACTCTGCCAAAATTAATCTCGCTGAACGAAATGCGGTATCGCCAGAGGTGATAGGCAATACAATGACACCTAAGATAGCCAAGAAGCCACCAAATGTACCCAATAGCCCATTAGATGCTTCGTATACAACATTTGCTGGGTTACCAGCCATACCGACATTCAATCCTTCAACACCACCAAAGAATGATAATGCAATTGCACACCAAATTAATGCAATAACACCTTCACCAATCATGGCGCCAAAAAATACAAAGCGGCCGTTTGATTCATTTTCAACGCAGCGCGCCATTAAAGGTGATTGTGTTGCATGGAATCCCGATACTGCACCACATGCAATCGTGATGAACAAGGCTGGCCATAATGGCATGTCATTTGGGTTTAAGTTGCTAAAGAAGTCACCCATTTCAAAACCAGGTAACATGGTATGTTCGGTTGATAATGCTAACGCTATAATCAGTCCGAGTGACATAAAGACCAGTAATGCACCAAAGAATGGATATAAGCGACCAATAATCTTGTCGATAGGCACGATGGTAGCAATTAAATAATACACAAAAATGATACCAACAAAGATGGTGACATCTAGTCCGGTAAGTTTGCTTAGTAATCCTGCAGGAGCAGAGATAAACACCACGCCAACTAGCAACAATAAGATAATGGCAAACAAGTTCATAAAGTGTTTGGCATTTTTACCTAAATATTTACCAGCCAAGTTAGGAACTGATTGACCGTTATTGCGTACCGATAACATCCCCGAAAAATAATCGTGAACCGCACCGGCAAAAATACAACCAAATACTATCCATAGCATCGCCGCCGGGCCATAAAGGGCACCAAGGATCGGACCAAAAATTGGACCGACACCAGCAATGTTTAACAGCTGAATTAAATATACTTTCCCTTTAGACATCGGTACGAAGTCGACACCGTCTGTCTGAGTGAAAGCAGGCGTTTGTCTTTGGGTGTTAATGCCGAACACTTTTTCGACAAAAGCCCCATAAATAAAATAGCCGCCAATTAGCAGGCCTACACAAAGTAAAAACCACGTCATTTTGTTATCTCCCCATTTTTATAGTGACATCATTTTAAAACATCAAAATAGGGTATTTGGGACTAACTGAGTGACAGGTTAAAAAGGCTGAGTAAGCGGTAAATAGTCATCCTGAGCGGTGTTGGTGGTTGGGCAAATGTGGTGCATGTCACGCTTTATGTGGTGTATACCTGGTTATTGAAATCCAAGCAACTGCTTTAACTCTTTAAGATAACGACGTGACACCGGCACTTTTGCTCCGCTATGGGTGGTGACTTCTGCGCCCGTGTCGGTGATTTCAATTTCTGAAATAGCACTTGGGGCCAGTAAGTATTGTTTATGGCAACGAAATAGCGCAGTTTTTTGCTCTAATACCTTAAGGGTTAATTGGGTGTGACTGAAACCTTTATTGGAGCACACATGAATACCGCCTACATCACTGACTATAAATTCTACATCAGCGGTAGCGACAACTTTGAGTTTATTGCCACTGTAGCAGGGTAAATGGGCTAATTGCGTTGGCAGTATCTGTGTCATTAGTTGCGGCGTCATGTTGGTGCGTACTTTGTCTAAAGTTTGGTTAAAGCGTTTTTCATCGATGGGTTTAAGTAAGTAGTCAAATGCATTGTTATCAAATGCTTTGATCGCATATTCATCAAATGCGGTAATAAATACTGCTCGTGGCATTTTTTCAGGATTAAGCATGGCGATTAACTCCATGCCATTTATCCGTGGCATTTGAATATCAACAAAAATCAGATCGGGCTTTAACAGGTTAATTTGTTGTAGTGCTTCAATGGCATTACTACACTGTCCAAGGACTTTGATATCAGGATGTTTGTCGAGTAAATCTGCCACTTCTTGGCGGGCGAAGGGTTCATCATCAATGATTAAGCACGAGATCATTGGTCAATTTCCTTTAACGGTAAACGCACACTAACGCGGGTGAATACATCGGGTTCACACTCAACTTCAATACCGTATTGGCTGCCAAATAAATTTTGAATTCGTTTGTGGACTAAGTTCATGCCTAAACCATCTGTGTTTTTAGAGGGTTGATATAAACCGGCATTATCGGTCACGTTGAGCAATAAGTCATCGCCGTCTAAAGTGGCTTTAACATCAATAACACCAGCATCAAGCATCCGCGACGTACCGTGTTTAACTGCATTTTCAATCAAAGGCTGTAAGGTAAATGCAGGCATTTTTTGGTGATGATAAATCATAGCAATATCTATGTTGACGTGCAGTTTGTCGATAAAACGGGCGCGTTCAATGGCTAGGTAAGCGTCTATGTGCTCAAGTTCATCAGCCATTGTCACAAGTCCAGTCGTTCGGGTTAAGTTGATGCGTAAAAATTGCGATAACTGCTGCAATAATTGTTTAGACATTTGCGGGTCACGCTTAATAATTGCACTGATTGTATTGAGTGCATTAAATAAAAAGTGTGGATTAACTTGAGCTTGTAGCAATTTTATCTCTGCTTGCATCAATAAGTTTTGTTGTTGTTCAAAGCGGCCATAAAGAATTTGGTTAGACAGTAACCTGGCAATACCTTCGCCTAAAGTACGATTAATGTTTAAAAACAATTTGTTTTTAGGCTCGTATAATTTAATGGTGCCAATGACTTCGTCGTTACTGCGCAGCGGAATAACTAGGCTTGAGCCTAAACTGCAATTGGGCGATATAGAACAGGAATAAGTGGTATCGACACCATCAGCAAACATCACACTATTTTGTGCGATGGCTTCGAGAGTGATTTTTGAGGAAATAGGCGTATTAGGTATATGGTGATCGGCACCAAGCCCAATAAATGCCAGTAATTTAGTGGTGTCGGTAATGGCGACTGCGCCGACTTGGGTTTCTTCTATTACTATCTGGGCGACTTTTTGGCTCGACTCTAAATCAAACCCTTTAGACAGTAAGCCGACACTGCGCTCAGCTATTTTGAGTGCTTTAGTCGAAAAGCTGGAAGAAAGTTTATCAAACATGGCCTTTTGGTCGCGAACAATACTCATAAACATCGCCGCGCCTAATGAGTTAATCAGTAGCATTGGCGGGGCGATGAGTTTGACTAATTCCCAGGCTTGGTCAAAGGGTTTTGCGATTAATACAATTATCGACATCTGCATTATTTCAGCCATAAACGTCACACCAAATACCACAATTGGCTGATAAACCATTTCTGATTTACCGGCTTTTTTGAAGTAATAACTGATCATACCCGCGGATAAGCCTTCTAAGGTGGTGGATATGGCGCAAGCAATATCAGTGAATCCACCCATTGAATAACGGTGTAATCCACCTGTTAACCCAACCAGTAGACCAGTGACTGGTCCACCTAATAATCCGCCCAACACAGCGCCCATAGCACGAGTATTGGCGATGGCTCCAGATGTTTGCTCACCAAAGTAAGTCGCCATAATGCAAAAGCTGGAGAACACCAGATAGATAAAAATTTTGTGCGGTAATCTTTTTGATGTTTCTGCGAAAAGTTTAAACAATGGCGTTTTACTGACTAAGTAAACGATAACTAAGTAAACACACATTTGCTGTGTTAGCAGTATTATTAACGACATATATTCTCTTTGGATTAATTAAACGCAGTCAAATTGTGGTGGATATATTATTGACTCTTGTGAGCGTGTATTAACAGGTTAGTCAAGTCTAGTTCTCAGCATCTGGTTTTCAAAATGTGAGTGTAATATAAAACCATACTATTTCAATTTCAGTCTATTGTTAAAAAGCTATCAACAGTAATAATAGGTTATCAACTAAGGTTGTTTTAGAACCGGGATATTGTATTTCGATGCATCGCTGAACTATCACGTTTTGTCACGACTAATGAGTCGACCATGATGAGTCGACCATGATGAGTTGTCTAAACATATCATTGCTCACAATCGATAATACGCTATAACTTGGGTATTTGGTGCATCACAGGACCGCATCTATGCCAGTATATTCTGAAGATATTAACCAAAAACTGTTGCTGTTAACGTGATGTTTTACGCAATAAATCAGATTGTTTCACACTACTTTGCTGATAAAACTCATCAATGAGTATTCTGAGAATTTTGGATTTGGCAACTTTGCTGGTTTTGGCTATCTCATCCAATTGTGAAATGCTTTTTTCGGTCAGTGTGAAAGTGGCATGACGATAAATTTTAGTGCTTTTTTTATCGAGCCCTTTTAAGAACTCTTGAGTTGTTGAAGTGATATCGGGTTGACCATGCGATGCCCCAAGACCTAACGCATAATTATTAGCATCTTCGATAAAGTCGTCTACAGATACCTTTACTCGGGTATCTTTGGGTTTCTTGCGCTTAAGATCAGTTAAACTCATAACTATTTTCTGGTGGAATGGCAAAAAGCTCATCGGCAATGGCTCTAATTTCATCTGCCGCTTTACCGCTAGGATCGATTTCAAGCACTGAAGAACCGCTTTCTTCGCTGTCATCATAGATGTTACGACTAAACGTCACTGAATTGAGTGCGCGTAAACCAAAAGACTCAACCACTTCCTTAGCTTCTAAAATCCGTTTACCTTGAGATGGCAGTGCAGGGCATTGTGTTATCACAATGGCGGCAATCATTTTAGGATTGACCATTTTACAAGTA
This sequence comes from Shewanella sp. Arc9-LZ, assembly GCF_010092445.1. NCBI lineage: Bacteria > Pseudomonadati > Pseudomonadota > Gammaproteobacteria > Alteromonadales > Shewanellaceae > Shewanella > Shewanella sp. Arc9-LZ. The sequence goes on from NZ_CP048031.1 coordinate 1,859,535, forward strand.
CTGAGCATGTCTTCCATATGAGGTAAGGTTTTAAGATCGCGTCGCTTAGGACGAAGTGGGATAACAACATAGGTTGCGACAGACATGGCAGCTCGCATTGCTAGATTATCCTGGCCACCACAATCAACAATGACATAGTCAAACCGATCATTAAGACTCAGTAGATCATTACGGATTTTTCCATAAAGCTGAATACAATTGATGGCTTTTAGGCTGGGGTCATTATTACGAGCTTGGATCCAGTCGGATGTGGTTCGTTGCGGATCGCAGTCAACCATAAGTACATTTGCATCGTGTTTTTGGCTAATATGTACAGCAATATTTTGTGCTAAACAGCTTTTGCCACTGCCACCTTTTTCTCCACCAACCAGCAATATCATGTTGTGATCCTTGATGCTAGGCGCTTTGTAGCACCGAAAATATCGATTAGTATTTTATCTTGAGTATAGAGCAGCCATAAAGGACTGCATGAAAATAATCAATTAAATTAGCTGTAAAGCAATATGGTAACTATGAGGTGAGCATTCGGTGCAACGGCAAACTTGGCCTTTAATGGTATTTTGTTTATCGGTGTTTTCATTGAACGTTAAGGCTATCAAATCACCCACTTTAAAAGAGGTTTTAAAGTCAAATAATACCCCTTTGCGAGCAAGATCGATGCAGATACCATGGTCGACACATGATTCACCATGAGTATTAATCCAATCTAGGCGGATCCGCTCAGCTTCCATATCTACACGTAACGAACCGCGTTTTTCTTCGAATCCTGTTGGCTCTTGGCCCATCCTGTTTCTCCTTGAAATGATCCGTCTATCGGCATCTTGAACTGTTGTTTGGCGATAATTCATCATCAAGACTATAGATGCCTAATTACCGCTAGCCTTACAACATTCTATTGTTTAGCTCATTATTGTTGTCGTTAACATTCAGTGCTGAGTGTTAACGTTTTACATCGACTTATACATTTACCTTTTTATGCTGTTAGTAATTTTTAGCATAACTGCTTTGTTAAGCAAGACAAAATTATCATTATAATGCTGAGTCATCGATACTCGGTATGTTGAGTGGCAGTTAAGGTGATTAATTATCGTAGTCTTGGTTTTTAGGGTAAGGCATTTTCAACTGACCCCAACGAATCACAATTACCGTGCCAGCCAGTAAAATTGTCGACAGTGAAATGGCTAAAATACGCCAATCTTCCATGCCTTTCATGTCTAAAATCAAGTATCGAGCCAATGCAACAATTGCAATATAAAGCGGCATACGAATAGGTAATTTACCGGACTCAATATAATTAACGACCATCGCTAAAACTTCAAGATAAATAAACAGTAATAGTAAATCGGCCAGCTCGACGGTTCGAATGGCAATCATGTGGAGAATTTCTTCACCAATAGCAAATACCGTTGCCAGTGCGATAATTAATAATACTAAATGTTCGATATTTTTTAAGGATTTTAGTCCTACTTTTCGCAGTAATGGCATAGTCATCTTCATTAATAAAATCAAAACACTATTATTGACGACTTCCGCATAATTTCCCAGTGATCTGGGTCGATTTTTTGAGATAAACTGTGGTTTGCAGAATAAGTGGTTAATATACTCTCCACTCAATATCGATATAGTATGATTTACGCCGTTATGAGTCATTAGTTAGCGTTTTATCTTTACTAGGCTCAGATTAATCCTTCACGAGGCTAGAGTCATGCCATTCAATAGACATAAAAAAACCGCTAAAGCGATGCTCTAGCGGTTTGTCTAAATAAAGGTAAACGATTAACGTTTTAAACCTTCATTTAGTAGGGGACGCATAGTTTTAACTAATTGCGTGGTCACTTTTGGACTACCAGCCACAATGTTTCCTGAAACCATATAGTTGTGTCCGCCCATAAAGTCAGTAACAGTACCGCCAGCTTCACGACAAATTAAGTCGCCCGCAGCAATGTCCCACGGCTTAAGACCAATTTCAAAGAAACCATCTAAACGGCCTGCAGCGACGTAAGCTAAATCTAATGCAGCAGAACCACCACGACGGATATCAGCACATAATGGGAATACTTCACCCAAAATAGCCATATAGCTTTCAGTGTGTTGACGTGCTTTGAATGGGAAACCGGTGCCAATCATGGTGCTGCTCAAATCATTTACGTTGGTTACACGTAAACGGAAATCATTGAGCTTAGCGCCTTTGCCGCGAATCGCTGAAAATAATTCTTCACGGACAGGATCGTAAATAACGGCAACTTCAATTTTGCCTTTATATTGTAATGCGATAGATACCGCGAAGTGAGGAATACCACGAACGAAGTTGTTAGTGCCATCCAAAGGATCAACAATCCAAATGTAGTCTTTATCAGTACCACGGTTTTCACCGTTTTCTTCACCAATAATGGTGTGGTCTGGATAAGATTTACGAATTTGATATGTAATAGTTGCTTCTACTTCCTTGTCTACACTAGTCACAAAATCATTAATACCTTTACTGCTTACCTCAACACGGTCAAGTTCAGTATAGGCGCGCATAATAGTTTGGCCCGCGGCGCGAGCAGCGCGCGTGGCAATAGTCAGCATCGGATGCATTGCAATCCCCTGGATGTTAAAGAACGAGTAAAATAGCGCCCGCATTATACTTAATTTGACAGTTATATCAAATGCAGATTTTCATATAACGTAATTTTTAACGATTGTGATAATATACGGATAATATTTTTAGCTAAAAGAAAGTGCTACATGCTCAGTAATATTCGTGTTGTTTTAGTTGGTACCTCACACCCTGGTAATATTGGCTCTACTGCTAGAGCGATGAAAACCATGGGCTTATCAAATTTATATCTTGCAGAGCCAAGAACAGAGCCTGATGGGCAATCGATAGCACTAGCTGCTGGTGCGTCAGACATTCTGAAAAACCTTACGCGAGTTGATTCGTTAGAAGAAGCCATAGCCGATTGTAGTCTAGTCATTGCCACGAGTGCACGCAGCCGTACTCTTGATTGGCCGATGCTTGATCCTCGTGAAGCGGGTTTGAAACTCACTAAAGAAAGCTTAAATGGCCCAGTTGCTATTGTTTTTGGTCGAGAGAATCATGGCTTAAGTAATGAAGAGTTACAAAAATGTACTTACCATGTAGCTATTCCGGCAAACCCAGAATATAGCTCGCTAAACTTGGCTCAAGCAGTACAAATTATTTGTTATGAAACTCGAGTTGCCCATCTAGCGCAAACAGAAACACCCGCTGTAACGGATGAATATCCATTAACCTCTGAGCTAGAACGTTTCTTTGTCCATTTAGAGTCGACGTTGTCTAAAACAGGGTTTGTGATTAAGAATCATCCTGGACAAGTGATGACTAAACTTCGTCGTTTATACACTCGTGCACGTATTGAAGCACCAGAGATGAATATTCTTCGTGGTATTTTGACTTCCATTGATAAGAAAATGGATAAACAAGATTAAGCAGTAAAGGAACATACCATGGGCATCATCGATAGACTAAAAGAAGACATTGAATCGATATATCATCGAGATCCAGCCGCAAACAGTACCTTAGAGATAATATTTAATTATCCCGGTATGCACGCGATTTGGATCCACCGTATTAGTCATAAACTCTGGCTTGCCAACTGGCGCTTTACTGCGCGTTGTTTATCAACATTTTCGCGTTGGTTAACGGGTGTTGAAATTCATCCTGGCGCGACGATTGGTCGACGTTTTTTTATTGACCATGGTATGGGTGTCGTTATTGGTGAAACCGCTGAAATCGGTGATGATTGCACACTTTATCATAGCGTTACTTTGGGTGGGACCACCTGGCAGCCAGGCAAACGTCATCCTACATTAGGTAATAATGTAGTTATTGGTGCAGGGGCCAAAGTACTTGGACCTATCACTATGCATGATGGTGCACGTGTTGGCTCTAATTCTGTGGTTGTTAAAGATGTCGCAAGCGATCATACCGTCGTAGGTATTCCTGGACGTGTAGTGGCTTCGCCGACCAACCAGTCAAAAGAAAAAACTGAACGTCGCACCGAAATGGCCAAAAAGTACGGTTTTGATGCGTACGCTGTGTCACCAGACAATCCAGATCCGGTCGCTAATGCGATTGGGCAAATGCTTGACCATATGCATTTGATGGACTCTAAAGTACAAGAACTGTGTAATGCCATTCAACAAATGGGCGGTGAAGTCTGTACTAAAAAGTTGCCAGAGTTAACCGTTGATGCATTCGATGAAGCTTCTCGAGAAGCGGCCACTAATCGTAAACATGACATTGATAAGTTCGACCCGAGTATTTAATAATCCGTAAGTCATTGTAGATTCAAGTCAAAGAAATGGCCGATAATACGATTAATTTCCTTGTCGGCATTGAATCTTACAAGATAAAAAGGTTAAATACGCCCTGCGAAAACATGGACCTTTTGGTTATAAGCAATGCCATAATACCCGAGTGTTTTAGTAGGATTAATACTTGACTAAATTACTCGGGTATGTTGAAATTACTGCATACTTTTTGGGAGCAGTACAAGTTATGAAACTTACATCAAAAGGTCGCTATGCAGTGACAGCTATGCTGGATGTTGCGATTCACTCTGCTACTGGTCCTGTACCTTTAGCCGATATTTCTGAAAGACAAGGTATCTCTTTGTCTTATCTTGAACAACTCTTCGCTAAGTTACGTAAACATGGTCTAGTGTCGAGTGTCCGCGGACCCGGTGGTGGTTATCGATTAGGTTTAGAAGCCGTCGATATCTCAGTTGGCATGGTCGTGCATGCTGTTGATGAATCTGTAGATGCCACTCGTTGTCAAGGAAAAGGTAACTGCCAAAGCGGTACTCGTTGCCTAACCCATTCTTTATGGGGTGACTTAAGTAAACAAATTTCAGATTTTTTAAACAGTATTTCTCTTGCAGGTTTAATGCAAAAGCGAGATGTAAGATTTATCTCGTTAAAGCAAGATGAAATACAAAAGGAACATAGAGTGAGTTTGTAACTCAGCTATGTTGATTGATATATAATTATTATTTGTACGTTGTATGTAGCCTCATCTGAGACTGCTAAGTACGGAGTGTGTTATGAAGCTTCCTATCTATTTAGATTATGCCGCAACAACCCCTGTAGATCCGCGTGTCGCAGAAAAAATGATGCAACACATGACAATGGACGGTGTGTTTGGTAATCCAGCATCGCGTTCACATCGTTATGGTTGGCAAGCAGAAGAGGCGGTTGATGTCGCCCGTAATCAAGTTGCCGATTTAATTAATGCTGATCACCGTGAAATTGTTTTCACATCAGGTGCGACAGAGTCAAGTAACCTTGCGATTAAAGGTATTGCCCATTTTTATCATAAAAAGGGCAAGCACATCATCACCAGTAAAACTGAACATAAAGCAACGTTAGACACGTGCCGTCAGTTAGAACGTGAAGGTTATGAAGTCACTTATCTTGTTCCCGATGCTAACGGCATTATCCCAATGGAACGCTTAGAAGCGGCGATGCGTGATGACACTATTTTAGTCAGCATTATGCACGTTAACAACGAGATTGGTGTTATCCATGACATCAACGCAATTGGTGAATTATGTCGTTCAAAAGGCATCTTTTTCCACATGGATGCGGCACAAAGTGCTGGCAAAATACCAATTGACGTTCAAACCACCAAAGTTGATTTGATTTCGATTTCTGGCCATAAAATGTATGGACCAAAAGGTATCGGCGCATTATATGTTCGCCGTAAGCCACGTATTCGTCTTGAATCGCAAATGCACGGTGGTGGACACGAACGCGGTATGCGTAGTGGCACACTAGCAACACATCAAATCGTTGGTTTAGGTGAGGCTGCAGTTGTTGCAAAACAAGACATGGCAGCTGATAGCGCACGTATTACTCATCTACGCGATAAGTTGTGGAACGGTATTAAACACATTGAAGAAACCTATATCAACGGTGATATGGAACAACGCTATAGTGGTATTTTTAACGTGAGCTTCAACTTTGTTGAAGGCGAGTCGTTAATGATGGCCTTGAAAGACTTAGCGGTTTCTTCAGGTTCAGCCTGTACTTCAGCAAGTTTAGAGCCAAGCTACGTATTACGTGCTTTGGGTTTAAATGATGAAATGGCACATAGCTCGATTCGTTTCTCTATTGGTCGCTTTACGACTGATGAAGAAATTGACCACGCTATCAAAACGATAACTGAATCTATCGATAAGTTACGTGAAATGTCTCCATTATGGGAGATGTTCAAAGATGGTATCGATTTAGAGCAAGTCCAATGGGCACATCACTAATTTAATCTTATTAAATGAGTGTAATACCATTAAATCGTAAACTGATAACGACACAGATTTTGGAGCAGTATCATGGCTTATAGCGAAAAAGTAATCGATCATTATGAAAACCCACGTAACGTAGGTTCATTTGATAAGAACGATCCATCAGTAGTAACTGGTATGGTTGGTGCACCCGCCTGTGGTGATGTAATGAAATTGCAACTTAAAATTAATGCTGACGGCATTATTGAAGATGCAAAATTCAAAACCTATGGTTGCGGTAGCGCAATTGCATCTAGCTCATTAGTAACAGAATGGGTCAAAGGCAAAAGCGTTGATGAAGCAGCGACGATTAAGAATGCAGACATCGCCGAAGAGTTAGCATTGCCGCCGGTTAAAATTCATTGCTCAATTTTGGCTGAAGATGCCATTAAAGCAGCAATTGAAGAGTACAAAAGCAGACAAGCTAAGTAATACCTGGAGTTAAGATGGCAATTTCAATGACCCCCGCTGCGGCTGATCGAGTTAGATCGTTTCTTGCTAATCGCGGGAAAGGCCTCGGCTTGCGCCTTGGGTTGAGAACATCAGGTTGTTCAGGAATGGCATACGTCATTGAGTTCGTTGACGATCTCAATGACGATGATGAACTTTATAATATCGAAGGTGTGAATATCATCATCGATGCAAAAAGCTTCATTTATTTGCAAGGTATTGAACTTGATTTTGTCAAAGAAGGCCTAAACGAAGGTTTTCAGTTCAATAACCCTAACGCAAAGGGTGAGTGTGGTTGTGGTGAAAGTTTCACCGTTTAATCATTGTTCACCTAATTAAGCCGTTTTATATCAAACAGTAAGCATGATATCTGCCCATGAATTATTTCGACCTGTTTAATGTAGTACCTGCCTTTGATATCGACACCGCCTTACTTGCAGAGCGCTATCGCGACCTGCAAAGGGCGGTTCATCCCGATAAATTCGCTAATGATACCGAGCAACAAAAGCTCCTTTCAGTACAGCGTACTGCACAAGTTAATGATGGCTATCAAACGTTAAAGAATCCCTTACGCCGTGCTGAACATATGTTGAGCTTGCGCGGAATTGAATTAAGTCATGAAACCACAACATTGAAAGATGGTGCATTTTTGATGCAGCAAATGGAGTGGCGTGAAGCACTTGAAGACATCAAAGATAGTAGTGAACCACAGTCATCAATTGATGAACTGTATGATTCGTTTGCTGAATTTGAGTCAACATTATTCACTAAGCTAGCGACGCTATTGATTAGTGATGAAAGTTCAGATGCTTTATTAGCGGCAGATCAAATTCGTAAGCTAAAATTTATGGCAAAATTACATGATGAGTTAGCCCGTATTGAAGATGGCTTGCTCGACTAATTGGCCCTAAATTCTAAACCTTATTATTTATGATTAGCTTGGCTAATCGATAACACAACAAGTTGGAACACTATGGCACTGTTGCAAATTGCAGAACCTGGCCAAAGCGCCGCACCGCACCAGCATCGTCTTGCGGTTGGAATTGATCTTGGTACCACCAACTCACTTGTTGCTGCGGTAAGAAGTGCTCAAGCATTAACTTTGCCTGATGAGCAAGGTCGTCATTCATTGCCGTCTGTGGTGCATTATGGCGAAACCAATGTGTTAGTGGGCTATGAAGCTCAAGACAAATCAGCTTTAGAACCACAAAACACCATCGTTTCTGTGAAGCGTTTTATGGGACGTAGCCTCACTGATATTCAGTCTGGTGTACATCGTTTACCCTACGCATTACACGCGAGTGAAAACGGCTTGCCAGTGTTTACTACGCCGATGGGACAAGTTAATCCTATTCAAGTGTCTGCCGAAATTTTAAAACCTTTAATTGCGCGAGCTGAAACCACATTAGGTGGTGAATTAGAAGGTGTGGTGATTACCGTACCTGCGTATTTTGATGATGCACAACGTCAAGGTACCAAAGATGCTGCTGAATTATTGGGTGTTAAAGTATTACGTTTATTGAACGAACCCACTGCTGCAGCCATTGCTTATGGATTAGATTCAAAGCAAGAAGGTGTGATTGCCATTTACGACTTGGGCGGCGGTACTTTCGATATCTCGGTTTTACGATTAAACCGTGGCGTATTTGAAGTGTTAGCCACAGGTGGTGATTCTGCATTGGGTGGTGATGATTTCGATCACTTACTCGTGAGCCATTTACAACAGGCATGGCAGATAACAGAACCAGGCAGTCAATTAGCACGTCAATTACTGATTGAAGCTCGCCGAATTAAAGAAGCGTTGACTGACAATGACAGCGTTGAAGCTTCTGTCGTCATGGCTGAAAAGACATTAACCTGCATTGTCGATAAAAGCTTACTTAACGAGTTAATTGGCGCGTTGGTGAAAAAAACCATCGGCAGTTGTCGTCGTACTTTACGTGATGCTGGCGTGAGTGTGGATGAGGTTATTGAAACCGTCATGGTCGGTGGCTCAACTCGCGTGCCATTGGTGCGTGAACAAGTTGAAACTTTTTTCAAAAAGACACCATTGACATCAATCGATCCTGATCGTGTTGTTGCTATTGGTGCCGCGATTCAAGCAGATATTCTTGTTGGTAATAAGCCTGAATCGGATTTGTTACTATTAGATGTGATTCCATTATCCCTAGGTGTTGAAACCATGGGCGGCCTGGTTGAAAAAGTGGTTACTCGTAATACCACTATTCCCGTTGCTCGCGCACAAGAGTTTACCACGTTTAAAGATGGTCAAACGGCCATGGCATTCCATGTGGTGCAAGGTGAGCGTGAACTCGTTGATGATTGTCGCTCATTGGCCCGTTTTACCTTACACGGTATTCCGCCTCTAGCGGCAGGTGCTGCACATATCCGGGTGACATTCCAAGTGGATGCTGATGGCTTGCTTAGTGTTACCGCGATGGAAAAGTCCACCGGGGTTAAGACATCGATTCAAGTTAAACCGTCATTTGGTTTATCTGATACTGAAATAGCAACCATGTTAAAAGATTCGATGAAGTATGCTAAAGATGACATTACTCGTCGTATGCTGGCTGAACAAAAAGTTGAAGCGGCGCGGGTGATCGAATCGCTTAATGCTGCTTTGGCAAAAGATGCAGCGCTTCTAGATGAGCAAGAACGCGAAGAGTTAGTCGTTGCGATTGCCCAACTTGATTCCGTAGCACAGCAAGATGATATTGATGCCATTGAAAAAGCGATTGCAAATCTCGATGATAAAACCCAAGATTTTGCGTCAAGACGTATGGATAATTCTATTAGAGCGGCGCTAAAAGGGCAGTCGGTCGACAACATATAGGTGAAATGATGCCACAGTTAGTATTTTTACCCCATCAAGAACTTTGTCCAGATGGCGCAGTACTTGAAGCAGAAGTGGGTGAGACCATTTTAAACGTTGCGCTGCGTAACGGTATTCATATTGAACATGCGTGCGAAAAGTCATGTGCTTGTACTACATGCCATGTCATTGTGCGTGAAGGTTTTGAACAGCTTGACGAAAGTGATGAGCTAGAAGACGACATGCTAGATAAAGCATGGGGACTTGAGCCTGAAAGTCGTTTATCTTGCCAAGCTAAAGTGGTGGATTGCGATATGATTATCGATATTCCTAAATACACAGTCAATATGGTCAGCGAAGGTTAGTGTTTGCCGAAGTATTAACGTATCAATAATCCCATTTATAGCGGGTAATTGATCAAAAAAAAAAGAGCCAATCTTGCTAGATTGGCTCTTTTTTTATCTGTGGTCATTCCAGTCATTGATTTTAAATAAACTCAGCGTATGATGCGCGAAAATTCCAATTTTGGAGCACTCTGTGCGCATCGCAATACTGTCTCAAGGCCCGCAATTATATTCTACTAAACGCTTAGTTGAAGCTGCTGTCGCCCGCGGACACGAAGTCAAAGTTATTAATCCATTAAAGTGCTATATGAATATCAATATGACCAAACCTAGCATTCATATGGCGGGTAAAGATCTGGGGCATTTTGATGCGGTGATCCCTCGTATTGGTGCTTCAGTGACCTTCTACGGTTCTGCAGTATTACGTCAATTTGAAATGATGGGTGTGTATGCGGTTAATGGTTCAATTGGAATAGCGCGTTCACGAGATAAATTGCGTTCAATGCAGCTGTTATCACGTCAAGGTATTGGCTTGCCGATCACTGGTTTTGCCAATAAACCCAGCGATATCCCTGATTTGATTGATATGGTCGGCGGTGCGCCATTAGTGGTTAAATTGTTAGAAGGTACTCAGGGCATTGGCGTGGTATTAGCTGAAACCCGCAAAGCTGCAGAGAGCGTGCTTGAGGCCTTTATGGGACTCAAAGCCAATATTATGGTGCAAGAATATATTGCTGAAGCACAAGGCGCTGATATTCGTTGTTTTGTGCTGGGCGATAAAGTGATTGCTGCGATGAAGCGCCAAGCAAAGCCGGGTGAGTTTCGTTCTAATTTACATCGTGGCGGTAGTGCTACTTTGGTTAAATTAACTCCGGAGGAGCGATCAGTCGCGCTTCGCGCTGCAAAAACAATGGGGTTAAATATTGCTGGGGTTGATTTATTACGTTCTAACCATGGTCCGGTTGTGATGGAAGTTAACTCATCTCCTGGTTTAGAAGGCATTGAAAAAGCGACTCAAAAAGACGTTGCCGACGCCATTATTGGCTTTATGGAAAAGAATGCCAACAAGTCCATCAAGTCAGCACAATAAGATTTAGCGATTACCAAAGAGCAGAAATTGGGTCATGTTAATAAAAATGACTCAATTTAGTGATGAAATATCACCGTAAAAGCGGATAAGGCTAGGAATATATGACTAAATTACGTATAATCCGCGCGAATTTTTTAAACTTGCTCACATTAAGGAAGCTAGTTATGGCGATCGAACGCACATTTTCTATTATCAAGCCAGATGCAGTTGCTAAAAACCACATTGGCGCTATTTATAACCGTTTTGAATCAGCTGGTCTTAAGATCATTGCTTCTAAAATGGTACAACTATCTAAAGAACAAGCTGAAGGTTTCTACGCTGAACATAGCGCACGTCCTTTCTTTGGTGCTTTAGTTTCTTTCATGACTTCTGGTCCAGTAATGGTTCAAGTGTTAGAAGGCGAAAACGCTGTTCTAGCTAACCGTGAAATCATGGGTGCAACTAACCCAGCTGAAGCTGCTCGTGGCACCTTACGTGCTGACTATGCTGCAAGCATCGACGAAAACGCAGTTCACGGTTCTGATGCAGTTGAATCAGCGGCACGCGAAATTGCTTACTTCTTCAGCGCTGACGAAGTGTGCCCACGCACTCGTTAATCGTTGCTGTAAGTTGATAAAAAAGGAGCTTCGGCTCCTTTTTTGTGTTCGCTCTTCAGAGGTTTATCACTTTAGCTAGTTAATCTTTTTCTTTAATGCGCTAATAAGTCCATGTCAAAACACCATGTCTATTTTATATTTAATTAACAATAAGATTGCGACCTAGTATGTTGATGTTGTGTTAAATACGGTATCTGTACTCCGTCAGAAAGTTCCTTATCTTATACTAAATATCACCAAACAGGCTTTTTTGCCGTTTAATAAACAGGGCTTGTCAGGACCGATATTAGGGCTATTTTGAATAGATTAGCTTATAAAAATGCTAACAAGTTAATTTTCTGAATAAATACTCAGTAATATTGAAATGTCATTCTGACGATTTTTACGACAAATAGTCAATTATATTTAAAATATTGAGAATTAATTTTTGATACATTTAATGATCGATTGTTTTTAAATTGTTAATAATGTTTTGTTTTTGTTTTTATTGGTGTATTTATTTGTTTTTTAATGGTGTTTTGTTTGTGCTTTTATTTGCGATTTAAAATGTTAACAATCTTGATAATTACCGTTAAATTAAGTAACTGATTGATTTTAAATGAATCGGTTTAAGTCAAATTAATTATCAATCCACATGTTAAATGTGATGTTGTTCACATGTTGCCCTTATTGACTAAAGGTTTTTTATTCATTAATAATGTTTTTCAGTAATTGGCACTGACCAATTATTCATAATTAAAAATATAACGACTTGTTTTATTTCATTCCAAGTTATAGGGAGTTTATTCATGAGTTCAGTCACATTAACTGCTAAGGCAATTCGCCGCAGTTTATTAGCTGTAGCAGCAACAAGTGTCGCGACAACAGGCTTATTTTCTTCAGTAGCATTTGCTGCCGATGAACAGAAAGTTGAAAGAATCGAAGTCACCGGTTCTCGTATTCAACGTCAAGACATGGAAACTGCTTCTCCAGTAACCATCATTTCAGCTGAAGCTATTCGCGCAGAAGGTTTCACTTCAGTTGACCAACTACTTCAAGCTCAAACGTCAATGGCTGGTGCTGCTCTAGGTTCTAGTTCAAACAACGGTTCAGACGGTGTTGCTCAAGTTGACTTACGCGGTATGGGTTCACAACGTACGCTAGTGTTATTAAATGGTCGTCGTATGGTTAACTCTGGTTCAGGTGCAGACAGCTCTGTCGATTTGAACTCTATCCCTGTATCGATGATCTCTCGTGTTGAAATCTTAAAAGATGGTGCATCAGCAGTATACGGTTCAGATGCTATCGCTGGTGTTGTTAACATCATCACGAAGAAAGATTTCGAAGGTTTCCAACTAGATCTTAACGGTAGTACTACCAGTGAAAGTGATGGTGAAACTGGCGAGTTAAGTGGTTTATACGGTTTCAACACCGATGGTGGTAACTACACTATTGGTGCTGCGTATTCAAAGCGTGAAAGTGTTATTCAGTCAGATCGTAGTTGGACAGAGCCAGGTGCAAGTTCATTTTTACCTACCGGTTCATTAGGCGGAAAAGTTCGCAATGACGCTGGTGAATGGGTAGCTCGTTCTACAGGTTATGATTACACCACTAGCAGTTATTACCAAACACCAAACGAGCGTTACAGCTTGTTTGCAAACATGATTCAAGAATTAGACAATAATTTAGTGCTAACAGGCGACGTTCTTTACACTAAGCGTAAGTCTGATCAGCAATTAGCTCCGCAACCTGCTGACGTTATGTTAAACGTATGTGGTGCTCCAGGTGTTGCTGCTGGTGCAGCATGTATAACACTTGACCAAGCTATGACAGACGGTGAAATTGCTGCTGATGATACTGGTCGTGTAAATTATCGTCGTCGTACTACCGATGCCGGTCCTCGTATTTATTCTCAAGACACTGATACTTTCCGTATCTCTGCTGCATTAGCGGGTGAGCTTGATATCAATACAGGCATGAACTGGGATATCGCTTACACGTATGGCAAAAACAAGGCTGATTCAAGTGTTGAGAACTCAATCAATGCAACCAATCTTAAGCAATCTGTTTATGCTAACCAAGATGCATGGTTCACAGGTGTTCCATTAACAGGTGAAATCGTTAATGACATTAGCTTTACTGATAATGCTGACGGCGGAAATGAGCAACATGTTGTTTCTGCTGGCCTAAATGGTGAGTTGTTTGATGTAAGTGCTGGTGCAGTTGCATTCGCTATTGGTGCTGAATACCGTTATGAAAGCGGTTTTTACAATCCAGATCCTGTAACAGTTGCTGGTGACAGTACTGCTGCACAGCAAGATGCTACAGACGGCGATTACAATGTATTGTCTGTATTCCAAGAAGTCAGTGTTCCTTTCACTGAAAAATTAACCGGTGAGTTTGCACTGCGTTATGACGATTACTCAACATTCGGTAAAGCGTCTACTTGGAAAGTAGGTCTAACTTATGAAGCTAGTGATGATTTGATGCTTCGTACTGTAGCGGCAACAGGTTTCCGTGCACCAAGCATCAGCGAGTTATTTGGTGGTGACACTGGTTCTTACGACTACTTGGATGATCCATGGGGCAATGCTCAGGACCCACAGATTCTAGTTCGTTACACGTCTGATGATGATCTAAAAGCTGAAGAGTCTGACTCTTATACCGCTGGTTTAGTTTACTCACCAAGCTATGTTGAAGGTCTATCGTTAACACTTGATTACTGGCGCTTTAAAGTGACCAACGCAATCACTCGTTTAGATGTTCAAGCTGGTTTAGAAGAATGTTTTGCTAATGCTTCAGCTGCTGCATGTGAAACCTTTAACATTGGCGCAAACGGTGATTTGTCTAATCTTACTAACTCGTTAACAAACGTAGGTAGCCAAGACACTAGCGGTTTAGATTTCAACTTAGCCTATAACTTTGAAGCCTTATCGTTAGATTGGAAAATCAGCAATGACACAACTTACTTGTTGAACTTTGAACAAGAAGACAATGATTACACCAACAAGATCGATGGTAACTTTGGTGCTTATGCAGAAGTTCGTAACAACTTCAGCATTCAAGCCGGTCAAGATAGCTGGAGTGTTAACTACTTCAACCGTTACATTGGTGAAATGGACGATCTAAATACAGGCGATAAAGTTGATTCGATTCTTTATCACAACTTAGCCGGTACTTATTATGTTACTGACATGATTACCTTAAGCGCTGGTGTGAAAAACATCACTGATGAAGAGCCATCAGGCGTATCAAATGGTAGTGATGGTGGTACGGTACCAGAAGTGTATGACACTATTGGTCGCCAGTACTACGGTGGTGTAACGGTTAAGTTCTAAATAACCGTTTAGTTATTGAGCTAAACATCAGACAATGTGACAGTTACATTGTCTGACATAAAAAGGCCTACATTATTGTAGGCCTTTTTATTACGTTGATTTTTATGTCAATAATATAGAAATCTAGTGATTTAAGCGTAATTCATGTCGATGTTCTCGACGGAATTTCTGTTCACAACCGGTACAACGTTGTTCTGTTGGATCGGCGATTAAGCGGGGCGGTTCTATGTCCATTTCACAATCAGAGCAAAGACCATATAAACCCAGTTCAAGCTGACAATAAGCAGCATCTAGCTTCATGAACTTAGTAAAAATATCAGTATTGATTAGTTTGACTTGTGGTAGGTAATCAATCACTTTCACCAGAGGGGTTTCCATTGAAATATGAGCAACTTCAGTAGCTTTTAATGAATCCTTGATAACCAGCATTAACTCACGCCTCAAAATAAGTTCAAGTTGTTGAAGTTTTTGCTGTATGTCCTGAGTGTTGTGCAACTGAGATAACCTTAACTGACTATGCCAATGTAGGTAATCTATTTTAGGCACAAATAAAGCAGGCGTTATGACGAAGATCAATTCTCGATAAGATTTCTGTGATAAAAACATGAATAATAATTTATCATTTATTCATCTCAGCCAACGTTATGTGTCTGTCTTAGCGATAAGCTATGATTGATTGTCGCATATATATGGTTAATTAATCGCAGCTGATTGAACACAAAAAAAGATAATTTCGCTATTTTGTGATGACTTAGGATTAATACGGTTTATAACCTTGATGACACATTTTCACCAAGGTTGATTTAATCCGAAATAGTATAGTTGGTGCGTTGTTGCAAGCTTATATGAGCGATCTATGAGCATGCTGTAGAACCTTAACGATTTCTTCAGTAGTTTTGAATATTCGTAATTCTCTAAACAAAGTATCTGCTTCGGGATATTGACGGTTCAAGTAACTAAACCACTGTTTAATCCGTGAAGGGTAGTAATCGGACTTACGCCCATTGAGTTCTTTATCGGTATAGGCCATAAGTAAGCTTAGGGTTTGTTGCCAACTGAATGGGGTCGCGCCGGTTTTAATGGTATCGCCTAAGTTAGGCAAAGAAATAGCTCCTCGGCCAATCATTATACTGTCACATCCGGTGACATCCATGCATCTCTGAGCATCAGCGGCATTCCAAATCTCTCCGTTAGCGATAACAGGAATAGGCAGGCGCTGTCTCACCTCAGTAATGTATTCCCAATATGCCGGTGGTTTATAACCGTCGGTTTTACTACGAGCATGAATTGCAAGCTCTGTAGCGCCAGCCTCATATACCGCTAAAGCGTTTTCCATAAATAACGACTTGTCTTCGTAGCCTAAACGGATTTTAGCAGTAACAGGATGCTCAGACGGTACTGCGTCGCGCATGGCTTTGACGATACTGTAAATATTCTCAGGATATTGGAGTAATACTGCGCCGCCTTTGCTTTTATTGACGGTTTTGGCTGGGCAACCAAAATTAGCATCAACGCCATTTGAACCTAGTTCTACAGCTCTTATGGCATTTTGTGCCATCCACTCAGGTTCTTGGCCTAATAACTGAACACGTACAGGTGTTCCAGATGCGGTTAGCCCTTGATGGAGTAGCTCAGGACACAGTTTATAGAACACTTTATCTGGTATGAGTTGATTGACGACCCTGACAAATTCAGTCACAACCAGGTCAAATGGATTGATGGCAGATAATATTTCACGCATATGGTCATCAACCACACCTTCCATTGGAGCTAAAATAACGCGCACAGTACACCTTGCTGAAGTCAAAAGTGCGCTATTTTAGCGTGTTTATTATTTGATATCAGTACTAAATTGCTACACGTGTTTTTTTGTCGATTAACTAAACAAATTCTTGCTAATAATCATATTGATAGCGATCTTGTTGTATTTATGTTAACTATACATGGCATTAGTTTTGAGGCTTGCCTAACAACTATTTGTGTTAAATAAATAGACATTTTTCACATTTTTTTAATTTTTTTGCAATAAAATTTACTTACTACAGGTCTCTTTAACCAAGCCGGCAATGATGTTGGTCACCATACACAATCAAGATATAGGAAGATAATTATTATGAATTCAATCAAACAAACTACTTTAGCGGTTGCATTAGGTTCTGTTGTAATGACTGCAGGCTTTTCTGCTCAAGTAGAAGCTAACCCATTTGGTTTTCAACAATTAACTTCTGGTTATCAAATTGATGGCGGAGAAGGCAAGTGTGGTGAAGGCAAATGCGGCGAGAACATGAAAAAGTCTGCTGAGAAAGCGGCCGAAGGTAAATGTGGCGAAGGCAAGTGTGGCGGCGATAAAATGAAGTCTGCTGAAAAAGCAGCTGAAGGTAAGTGTGGCGAAGGCAAATGCGGCGGCGACATGAAAAAATCCGCTGAGAAAGCGGTTGAAGGTAAGTGCGGCGAAGGCAAATGTGGTGGCGACATGAAAAAGTCTGCTGAGAAAGCCAAAGAAGGTAAGTGTGGTGAAGGTAAGTGTGGCGGTCAGAAATAATTAATGACTTCTATTTGATAATGCCTTGGCTTATCTGACACAATTAAGGCCTGAGATTCAGGCCTTAGTTTTATCTGTTTTTTATTTTTAAGGACGCATTATGTCTATTCAGCATCGCAACGCACAGGGTCAGGCTAGTGTTGGTTTAGGACTTCGCCGTGAAATGCTGGATGAATTTTGTCAGCAGGTGCCATCTGCCATTAATTTTTTCGAAGTGGCGCCTGAAAATTGGATGACATTAGGCGGCAAGTTTGGGCGTCAGTTTAAAACATTAACTGACCAACACGCTTTTTTCTGCCACGGGCTTTCATTATCCATTGGTAGTCCTGAACCGCTTGATAGTCACTTTGTACAAAATATAAAACGCTTTTTAGATGAGCATAATATAGAAGTGTATTCAGAGCATTTAAGTTATTGCTCAGGGACTGGCCATATGTATGATTTGATGCCAATCCCATTTACTGATGATGCAGTCATCCATACCGCTAAGCGGATAAAGCAAGTCGAAGACATACTCGAGCGTCCATTTATTTTAGAGAATGTGTCATTTTATGCGGCGCCAGGTGCACAAATGACCGAACAAGAGTTTGTTAATGCGGTGCTGCAAGAGGCCGACTGCAAATTACTGCTTGATGTAAATAACATTTACGTTAATTCAATTAACCATCAATACGATGCTGCAGCTTACTTAGCGGCTATGCCTACCAAACGAATCGCTTATCTGCATATTGCAGGGCACTATGAAGAAGAGGCCGACTTAATGGTTGATACTCACGGTGCGGATATTATCGATCCTGTATGGGCCTTATTGCAGCAGTGTTACCAATTACATGGCGTGCACCCGACCTTGCTTGAGCGTGACTTTAATATTCCTAAAACAGACATACTTCTTAATGAGATTAATCAAATTCATCAGTATCAACAAAATGCCTTAACGCAGCAGTCAATATTGAGGAAGGCATAATGGGTTTCATTGAAGTACAACAACAATTTATGGACTATATCCGCGATCCTAGTTTGCCATTGCCCGAGGGGATTGAACCTAGGCGCATGAAAATCTATCGAGAATTATTTTTTAATAATATTGCAGGTTTTGTGTCGAGTGCGTTTCCGGTGCTGAAAAGTGTATATCAGGACGAACAATGGCAGGCTTTAGTGCAGCAATTTTTTGTCACCCACGATAGTAAGACACCAATATTTGTTGAAATAGCCGGTGAGTTTTTAGCGTTTTTACAACATGAATACCAGATGACAGAATATGATCCTGTTTTTATGTTGCCGTTAGCACATTATGAATGGTTAGAATTATGTGTCGCTGTCGCGCCAGATACTCCCGCAGCTCAATCGATCAATACTATCGAACTAAACCAACATAGGTTATGCCTAGCAGCTTGTGCCAAAGTGGCGCAATATGCCTTTGACGTTCAACATATTAGTGTTGACTACCAGCCTATAGAGCCGACAGCACAAGCGAACTTTTTTTGTGTATTTAGAGGTGCTGATGATGACGTCGCATTTTTACAGCTGACACCATTAAGTGCGCAAGTGTTAGCTTACATTGAACAAATGACTCATTCTCAACAGGGTGTAACAGTCGATGCCATTATAAGTTGGTTAAGTGAGCATTATCCACAAATGCCAAATGACACCTTGTTGTCAGGTTGCTTGCCTTTATTGCAACAACTCGCCCAAAAGGGCATCGTTATTTCATCAATCGAGTCATAATAGGCTTATTATATTTAAGGTTTTTATTTTGTGAAGATAGGTCTAAAATAAGCCACTTTTTGTGATCCACTTCACGTCTATTGTCCGCTATGCTAACTGAGCAGTTGGCATAATATAACAAATGAAAGACGTAAGTTATCGCAGTCACAACATCACCTTAATCTAGGAATAATCATGAGTCAGCCGTTTAAAGACCCGTTTAACATCTTTTATTTTATTGGTTTTATTTTGGTTTTATTAATTCCAACATTACCCGCGAGTCTTTCATGGTTGAAAGCAACAGGATTAATTTAACGCTTACTTCAGGTTAACCTGTCATGATATTGTCTTATTAAACCACTCGGATAGAGTGGTTTTTTTGTTTGTATGAGGGCGCATATGGCAGTGAAACGCGGATTTTTTCTCATTATTGGTTTGTGCAGTCTAGTGTTAGGCATTATTGGCATTGCACTGCCTCTTTTACCTACAGTGCCATTTATTTTATTGGCTGCGTTTTGCTTTGCTCGTTCTAGCGATCGCCTTCATCATTGGCTAATCAATCACCCTTGGTTTGCTGAAGGTATCTCTCAGTGGCAATCGAAACGTGCGTTGAGCCGATCGCTCAAGCGAAAAGCCATGTTAATGAGCGGCCTTAGTTTTACGATTAGTATTATGATTGTACCGATAATATGGGTGAAAATTATGTTGTTGTGCATGATGCTTGTTTTATTATTTTTCTTGTGGCGGATCCCAGAGTTAGAATAATAAATAGCCTGGTTAATGCATGCCTGTTGCAACTGAGATTAAACGGGCATAAGATCACACCAGTATTTTTACCAGAGTCCACCATTGACGTGGACTTTTTTATTGCGTAATCACTTTCAGATAGAGTTAACTACATTATGATGAACCAAGACAGTTTAGCGCTTATTAAGCAGAGCATTAAAACCATTCCTGATTATCCAATACCAGGCATCATGTTCCGTGACGTCACCAGTTTGCTTGAAAATGCAGAAGCTTATAAAGCCACGATTGCGATTCTAGTCGCTCATTATCAATCAAAAGGTTTCACTAAAGTGGTTGGTACTGAAGCGCGTGGTTTTTTATTTGGTGCCCCACTTGCGTTAGAGCTCGGCGTTGGTTTTGTACCTGTACGTAAACCGGGTAAATTACCCCGTAAAACCATAAGCCAAACTTATGACTTAGAATACGGTAAAGACACCTTAGAAATTCATGTTGATGCAATTAATGCTAATGATAAAGTGCTCGTTATTGATGATCTATTAGCCACCGGTGGCACGATTGAAGCTACGGTAAAACTTATTCGTCAATTAGGCGGTGAAGTGAGCCATGCTGCATTTGTTATCTCATTACCAGAAATTGGTGGCGAGAAGCGTTTACAAGGTATGGGAATAGAAGTGTTAAGTTTATGCGAGTTTGACGGCGAGTAAGTAAAGTAAAATAAACTGCCATTTTATTAAGCAGTTAACTAGATTTTGCTCTATCAAATGCTTGCTCAACAATAGCATGCCGGCCCTTGGCATGTTATTGTTAACCCCTTTAAAGGGATTGACTCCCGATAGCTCTCTGTGGGGAATTTCATGTCTTACCAAGTACTCGCCCGCAAATGGCGTCCAGCTAAATTTGAACAAATGGTCGGCCAATCCCATGTATTAATGGCATTAACCAATGCACTGAGCCAACAACGCTTACATCATGCTTACCTGTTTACCGGTACGCGCGGCGTGGGCAAAACCAGTTTGGCACGTTTGTTTGCTAAAGGTCTTAATTGTGAAACAGGCGTTACTGCTACGCCGTGCGGTGAATGCTCTAGTTGTATTGAAATTGCCCAAGGTCGATTTGTCGATTTAATTGAAGTCGATGCTGCTTCGCGCACCAAAGTTGATGATACTCGTGAACTTCTCGACAATGTACAGTATCGCCCATCCCGTGGTCGTTTTAAGGTTTACTTAATCGATGAAGTCCACATGTTATCGCGTAGTAGTTTTAACGCACTCCTAAAGACCTTAGAAGAGCCTCCAGAGCACGTTAAGTTTTTATTAGCGACGACCGATCCGCACAAACTGCCGGTTACTGTGCTATCTCGTTGTTTACAGTTCAATTTGAAAAGTTTATCGCAGGACGAAATTAGCAAGCAACTTGAGTATGTTATCACTCAAGAAAAGTTACCATTTGAGTTACAAGCACTGAGTTTATTAGCCAAAGCGGCCAATGGCAGTATGCGTGATGCGCTCAGTTTAACGGATCAAGCGATAGCGTTTGGCAGTGGCCAAGTGATGCTTACACAAGTGCAAACCATGTTGGGCAGTATTGATGAGCAACATGTGCTCGCGTTATTGAAAGCCTTGTGTGATGCCGATGTTGGGCCATTAATGCAAACAGTGGCAAAAGTATTGGCATTTGGCGCAGATGCCGAAGAAGTATTGCGTAGCTTATTAGAATTATTACATCAAATCACCTTAACTCAATTTGCCCCAGCTGCTGCACAGCAATCGCTGTTTAGTGAGCAAATTTTGGCATTCGCGCAGCAATTAGCGCCTGAACAAGTACAGCTTTATTACCAAATGCTGCTTAACGGCCGTAAAGATTTACCCTTTGCTCCCGATCCTAAATCGGGCTTGGAAATGGCACTGCTTCGTGCGGTAGCCTTTACGCCCGAGAAACAAGTAAAACGTTGGGTAACAACGACACCGGCTAATATTGATTTAAGTGTTATTGATCACTCATCAACTTCAGCGCAAGAGGTCATTGAAACAGGCCCAAAGCCTGATGTTCTGCCTCAAACGCATAATGATTTAACGATAGCAGTACCCGCTATTCAGGCTGAAGAGTTGCCGACCCCCGAAGTTGAAGATATTGATGTTCTCGATGATATCGCTGTCGAGCCATCGTTGGTTGCTGAGCAAGCTTTATTGTTGGACCAAGCACAAAGCTTAGGGTTTAACTCATTGCCGCCCAAAAGTGTCGATGTGCAGTCTGACCAGCTTATTAATGATGATGTCGATAAAGCTGCCGAAGCTGATGTTGTTAGTGCAACTTCATCTGATGATGTTGTTCATAATGCTGATACTGAAGCAACTGTTGAATCCAATACTGAAAATTTGGCTAATGATATTACCGAGTCTGAAGAGGTTGCAGAGCAACCTACATTAGTGCCGAGTAAAGCAGACACCAATACAGTAGAAAATAGCCAATCGAGTGATAGTGCAGATAAGAGCTCACTTGATGCCTATTCCTTTATGGATTATGACGAAGCAGACGATCCGTCAATGGAATATCAACCCTCGGATCATGACGAATATGTTGCGTTTTCGGTTTCAAACGAGATAACTGAAGCTAACAATGTTACTGAAGCTTCGGAGTCGATGTCTGAACCGAAAACGGTTAATCATCTTGTTGACAATAACAGCGACTTGATGAGTGATAATGCTCGTCAAAACCTCACTAGCGCAGATGATAACTTAGACGACTTTTTAGATGAAGTGTTAGCCAGCCGAGATTCTCTCATTGCAGATGTTGGTGTATTACAGCAACAAGAAGAACTTGCCAAAAAAGAGTCTACAAAAACAATCAGTTCTAGAGTGAGCAAAGCGGCTGCGGCATCAACATCAACAACGGCCGCTAATGAGTCTTCTGATAAGTCAGAACAGGCTGAGTTTAGCGCACCTACAGCCAACGAAGCATCATCTGTAACGCTCAACGGAATAGACAAGTCTAAAGTTGTGGCCGATTATGATAGGCCTCCTTGGGTCGCGCCCAAAGAGGGTGAGATCGTTAATGCGTTTGCAGATATTAATCAAGAGACTAAACCAGCAGTTGAAGCAACATTTCAACCATCGAGTTCAGTCAGTCAGCAAGCTGGTCATCAACATCAAAAACCGGCCAGCGCACAAATAACCCGTTCACTGGCTGCTGATCCGCAAAACATTAATGCAGAGCCGGTGATTCAATCTAATGTGCTCGCCAAATTTGAACCACACAGCATTCAAGGCGATGAAGTTGATTTACATTGGTATAAAATAATGACTAATGTGTCAGTTGGCGGAAGGGTTAGGCAATTAGGGGTGAACTCCGTGTGCCCAACATTGTCAAACCCAATAGTATTGGTGTTAAAACCAGACCAGAAACATTTGTCTGCGCAAACTGCTATCGATCAATTACAAGTAGCGTTATCTGAGTACCTTGAGCGACCAACTGAAGTTGAGATACAGATTGGTGTGGTGCAAAAACGAGAAACACCACTTGAGTTACGTAAACGTTTTCATCGGGAGCTTATTGCGCAAGCGCAACAATCTATTTTGCTTGATGACAACGTTCAGTGGATGATCCAGCACTTATCGGCTCAGTTAGACAGTGACACGATTGAATATCCATCGGAGCAACTAGGGCAAATAGCGCAGGATATTGCACTCATCAGCGCTTCATAAGTACACAAATAGGGGGGTTTTACAGAAAATGAATATATCTTCATCTCAAAAATGTATCTGTAATATTGCCAATCGATTTTATTTCAGTAAGATTGTCGCCATTATGACGACTTGCTAACAACCTTAATTAGAGAGAGACGACTATGTTTGGTGGAAAAGGCGGTATGGGCAATTTAATGAAACAAGCCCAAATGATGCAAGACAAAATGGCTAAAGTGCAGGAAGAAATTGCACGCACAGAAATGACGGGTGAAGCGGGTGCTGGCTTGGTTAAAGTAACCATGACAGGTAACCACAATGTGCGTAAAGTTGAAATTGATCCAAGTTTGATGGAAGACGATAAAGAGATGCTAGAAGATCTTATCGCCGCAGCGTGTAATGACGCAGCCCGTCGTATAGAAGAAAATCAAAAGACTAAAATGGCCGAAGTGACTGGTGGTATGCAATTACCTCCTGGAATGAAAATGCCATTTTAATCATGTCGTTAATTAATAAAAAAGCTCAAGCATAATGCTTGAGCTTTTTTATTTACAGCGCTAAACCGCTTTCATCGCAGCTTGTTGGTCAATAATTACATAGCCTTGTGCTTGGTACTCATTAATGCATTGCTGAAATTTATTTTCAAGTTTAACTTTATCAAAAAAACCTAAGGCATAAGAATCACATTTCACTTTCATTTTTTGGTCATTTATCAATAGTGTTTCTTTTTTTAATTCAGCGAAACCTAATGAGTATGCGATTTCAACAAATTTGAGGTTAATAAAGTAACCTAATAAAACTGCAACAATAACAATGATGATTTTTTTCACAATAATGTCCTTAATATTATTCTATAAATCCATGAGTAACTCATCTAGTTATAGCAATTTATACGCCAAAATAAAAACTAAATATAATCAATAAGTTATTTGTTCTCTATTCTGTAACTTAGTTATTTTACTCATTAAGTTATGAGTTTGACCAATCTAAGCAATCTATTTAGTTAACCAACCTTGTGTCGGTTCATGCAGCCATATACTTTGCTATTACCCTTATGTAAAGCATTTAAATATTAACTCAAAGTAAAAAATATTTGACATTGATTGACATCAAACTATCATGAGGTGAGTTAAATATTTTTTACTTTGAGTTCGCTGGGGTTAACATGAGTAATAAACAAAAAGTACACCAATGGTTGCAAGAAACCAGCTTTCGCGAGCTAACGCTATCGATAGATTTTTTGGTAACAGGTTATATTTTCTATCTTTATTTGAGCCAGTTGTTTAATGCAACCCCAGAGCAACTTGCATCTATTGAATGGTTATCAAGTTTACTGCTTGAGATCATCATTTACTCAATTGTACTGATGGTTGTCAGTTATATTTTATTAGCGTTAATTAGCGACGATGAGTTATCACAACCGATGGATGTGAGAGAAAAACAAATCAGTTTAGTCGGTTATAAATATTCGGCTATCATTTTGCAAGTGGGCGTTGTATTTGCCATTTTTCAGTATAATATCGCCGCCCAAGATTTTGATTTTATGCAACAACGGACTGTGCCGTATTTACCACTGCATATTTTAATTGTGGCTTTTCTAACTGCTGAACTGGCACATTACGGTGTGCAATTGTATAAGGGGCGCACTGGTGATATTTATGGATAATCGGGATGATGTAAAAGTAGGGATTTCAAATACTATTCGTACGTTACGCTTTTTACATAACGAAATGACGCAGAAGCAACTGGCCGAACAAATTGGTGTGACGCGTCAAACGGTGATGGCAATAGAGTCAAATAAATACTCTCCAACACTTGAAGTGGCGTTTAAAATTGCAGAGGTGTTTAATTTACCGTTGGATAAGGTTTTTACTTATCGTTCAGGTAAGTAACCTAAACACGTGATAATAAAATCCCCTCAAACAGCCTTTTGTTACGTTATTTGCGTCCTGTCTAAGCTACTCTCACTTGATTACGGCCATTTTGTTTTGATTGATAGAGTGCTCTGTCTGCATTTTTAATCAGACACTGGTAGTCTTTACATTCAGATGTCATTCCAGCACCACCTACACTCACAGTGACACCAATGGGAAGTATATCTATCTCAGGCAGTACTAACTGAGTGTTTTCGATAATCGTTCTGAGTCGTTCAGCAAGTGTATAAGATGTGGAGACTTGGGTTAGAGGAAGGATGACGATAAACTCTTCACCACCATAACGAGCCACTATATCTGATTCTCTTAACGACATTTTAATGTTCTGGGCGATATTTTTCAAAACTAAGTCACCAATCTGATGGCCATACTTATCATTAATGTTTTTGAAATGGTCAATATCGATAAGGAAGATGGATAGTGGTTTAGAATAACTTTGCGCCCTTTGTGTTTCCTCTTTGAGGCGACGATCTAAGTATCGACGGTTAAAAATTCCTGTTAGTGAGTCGGTGATGTTTTCTTGTTTAAGGGCATGTATCTGCATAATGTCATTGGTGGTTTTGAGGGATAGGCTACACACAACAAATACAAAAATAGCTCCGCAAAAAAATATCACTGGCACTACTAAATCGAGTGGTTGAGAAAATGTAACCACGCAAAATTTAGCGTAAATGACATAACCTGTGATGAAAAACAGGATCAGCAGAATAAGAAATCCCCAACTGTGGCGCAATTCGCCGGTTGGAAGTCGGCTAAATATCGTCCATACCGGTTTGATAGCCATTGCAAGTATTAGCGCTCCGCAAATAACCAACCCACTAGCTAATAATGGTAAAGTATCTTGCATATTGGGCCCTTGTATAGGTGACACTTTAATTTGAAAACTCATATTTTTGGTGGTGTTTTAAATATTATCGTGAATGACCTCCTTAGGTCCTCACAGGCAATATTAAGTTCTGAATAGTAGAATATCAGATGGATTGAACAAAAAAAGTGATGGCTTTCAAAAGTTAATTAACGCCTTATTTGCGGTTGTGTCTAAAGTAACAAAGATGAGTCAATAGAGTATCTTTAAGCTGGTTTGCTTGGTTTGCTTGGTTTGCTTGGTTTGCTTGGTTTGCTTGGTTTGCTTGGTTTGCTTGGTTTGCTTGGTTTTAAATTGGTGTAGCGACACGTTGTTTCGTTATTAATCTGCTCCCGTAATCGCCGTAACTTTTTTGCTAAAAAGTAGTCGTTGAGCAATTCCCTTATCTATGATGGCTGTGGCCATAGAGTTACAGTATTCAATAAGAACACTGTTAATTCGTCGATTGTGGCTTCATTTATTGCAACAGAGGTTTTAATCTTTGCATTCAAACGCTGCACAGACAATAATCGCACTGCTTTGGTGTTTCCGCATATTGGCTTAGCCGATCACAAGACGGTTTCACCATGACATTACAATGAGTTTAGCTATTAAGGTATTGGCAATTTTATGAAATTTAGTCCTTTGGTCGATGAATTAATTCAATCTTTACGTGCGTTGCCTGGCGTCGGCCCTAAGTCTGCACAGCGTATGGCATTTCAATTACTTGAGCGTGAACGTAAAGTGGGCCTTAAGCTCGCAGATTCGTTGCAAAAAGCCATGTCTGAGGTGGGACATTGTCAAAGTTGTCGTACGTTTACCGAACAAGATTTATGCCCTATATGCAGTAGCCATCGTCGCATCAATACTGGGATCATTTGCGTGGTTGAAACGCCTGCTGATGTGCTTGCTATTGAAGCTGGTGGTCATTTTAATGGCCGTTATTTTGTGCTGTTAGGGCACTTGTCGCCGTTAGACGGTGTTGGTCCTGAAGAGTTGGGTTTAGCGTTACTTGAACGCCATTTAACATCAGATGACGTGAGCGAGCTTATTCTTGCTACCAATCCGACCGTTGAGGGTGATGCCACTGCACATTTTATTGCTGATATGGCCAGAAGACACAATGTGGTGATTAGTCGTATCGCACATGGCGTTCCCGTGGGTGGTGAGCTTGAATACGTTGATAGCACCACTTTAGCATTATCTTTTAATGGTCGTATTCCGCTGTAATAGCCCCGTAGCTGATTAGAAACCAAGATGCCAGCAAGTCAAAAATTAGATTTGTTGGCATTTTTTTATTCAATCTTGGATGAGTCATGAGGAATACAGGCTACAAAAATGTGTCATATTGAGCCGATTTGGTCTTATCTGATGATTTATTATTCAACAAGGCGGTGTTGCCCCTTGAAAATATTGTAACGTCCCCCATCTCTTGGTTAACACAGAATTTTAGGCGAGTGGATTTTTCGACTCGTGATTGTTTAAACGTAACACCAAGGGAAATACTCATGTCACAACAAGAAACTCATGGCTTTCAAACCGAAGTAAAACAACTTCTGCAATTGATGATCCACTCTCTGTATTCGAATAAAGAGATTTTCTTACGTGAGCTAGTCTCAAACGCGGCCGATGCAGCAGATAAGCTTCGCTATTTAGCATTAACTGACGATACCTTATATGAAGGTAACGGTGATTTACGCGTTCGTGTAAGTGCGAATAAAGAAAAGGGCACAGTCACCATTTCAGATAATGGTATTGGTATGACCCGCGATAGCGTCATCGAACATTTAGGGACTATCGCCAAGTCTGGCACTAAAGAATTTTTTAATAATCTTTCAGGCGAAGCGTCAAAAGATTCACAATTAATTGGTCAGTTTGGTGTGGGTTTTTATTCGGCCTTTATCGTGGCGAAAAAAGTTACTGTACGCACTCGCGCTGCCGGCCATGCTGCTAACGAAGGTGTCTTGTGGGAATCTGAAGGCGAAGGTTCATTCAATGTAGAAAGTATCACTAAAAATGAACGTGGTACTGAAATTGTGCTGCATTTACGTGACGAAGAAACTGAATTTGCAGACGATTACCGTTTACGCTCAATTATCACTAAGTACTCTGATCATATCTCTGTTCCAGTACAAATGTGGAATGAAGGTACACCTGAGTCAGACGGCCCTGATGGAGAGAAAGTCGCGGCAACGGAAGGTGAGTGGAAAGTGATGAACAAAGCGACAGCGCTTTGGACTCGTAATAAGTCAGACATCACGGAAGAAGAATACCAAGAATTTTACAAGCACATTTCTCACGATTACAGCGACGCATTAAAATGGTCTCACAATCGTGTTGAAGGTAAGCAAGAATACACCAGTTTACTGTACATCCCAGCTAAAGCGCCTTGGGATATGTGGAACCGCGACCATAAGCATGGCTTGAAATTGTTTGTTCAACGTGTATTTATTATGGATGAAGCGGAACAGTTTTTACCTACATACTTACGCTTTGTACGTGGATTAATCGATTCAAATGATTTGCCATTAAACGTATCTCGCGAAATTTTACAAGATAATCAAGTAACAACAGCAATGCGCGTGGGTATCACCAAACGTGTGTTAGGCATGCTTGAAAAACTGGCTAAAGATGAGCCAGAACAGTATCAGTCTTTCTGGGCTGAATTTGGGCAAGTATTAAAAGAAGGCCCTGCAGAAGACTTTGCTAATAAAGAACGCATTGCAGGTTTATTGCGTTTTGCTTCTACTCATGACAACTCTGCCGCAACAACAGTGTCATTAGAGGCCTATATTGAGCGCATGAAAGCCGGTCAAGACAAAATATATTATATCGTTGCTGACAGTCATGAAGCTGCTGCTAATAGTCCTCATCTTGAGTTACTGCGTAAAAAAGGCATCGAAGTATTGTTATTGTCTGAGCGTATCGATGAGTGGTTAGTTAATCACTTAACTGAGTTCAAAGACAAGAAGTTGCATTCAGTGACACGTGGTGATTTAGAGTTAGGTGAACTTGAAGATGCAGCTGATAAAGAAGCGCATGACAAAGTAGCCGAAGAGTCTAAAGGTTTAATTGAGCGTGTTAAAGCTGCGTTAGCAGACAGCGTTTCTGAGGTTCGTGTTACTTCTCGTCTAACTGATACTCCTGCGTGTGTGGTAGCGGGCGAAGGCGAAATGTCGACGCAAATGATTAAACTGATGCAAGCTGCTGGTCAGCCTGTGCCAGAGTCTAAGCCAACATTTGAGATTAACCCAACGCATCCTTTGGTTGAGCATTTGAATAACGAAACTGACGAGCAATTGTTTGCTGATTGGGCTAACTTGTTATTACAACAGGCATTGTTATCCGAGAAAGGCAGTTTGGCTGACCCTTCAGCGTTTATTAAACTGACCAATCAAATGTTATTGGCGAGTGTAAAGTAAACTCGATTTAAGCAGTAAAAGCGGACAATAAGTCCGCTTTTGTTTTTGTCATTCTGCGGAGGCAATATGGACTACCTCATTAATCTTACTAAAGATAATATTCAACAAGTTGTTGATACCTCAATGCAAAAAATGGTGGTATTAGCATTTTGGGCGCAACAACAGCCCGAAAGTGTACAAATGTTGCAGACGCTGGAGCATCTTGCCAATAGCCAAGGTGGGCGATTTATTCTCGCTAAAGTGGATTGTGAAACTGAGTTAGAAATTGCGAATTACTTCCAAATTCAGAACGTACCGACCACATTGATTTTAGATAAAGGTAGACCCATTGATGGTTTTTCTGGGGCGCAAAGCCAAGAACAAATTAGTGATTTGCTCGACAAACATTTACCGCCAATGTGGATACAAGAGTTTGATGATGTTAAGCAGCAATTAGCCCAAGGTGAGTTATCGCCAGAAGATTTAGCTAAAATTTCTGACCAGTTAAAAACAATTTTTATCGATTCACAACAAGCACCTGAAGTTGCATTGGTGATGACTGATGTGGCTTTACAGCAAGGTTTACTCGCAGAAGCCAAAGGGCTACTTGCCCGTATAGGTTTAGCGGATCAAGACAGTTACTATCATAATTTAGTGGCTAAATTAGCGTTAGCGGAAGATGCGGCAGATACTCCAGAAATTCGTCAGCTGCAACAAAATGTCGCAGAGCAACCTGATAATCTAGACGCAGTTGTTATATTAGCCAAAGCATTAAATGTTGCTCAACGTAACGAAGAAGCCCTTGAATTATTGTTTGTTATTTTACAAAAAGATATGAGTGCTGCTGATGGCAAAGTTAAACAAGTCTTCATGGAAATTCTAACCGCGATAGGTCAGGGCAATACGTTAGCCAATCAATATCGCCGTAAATTGTATACCTTGTTGTATTAAACAAATTGAAGCTGTTTTGTTACAACCCTTATTAGATCTTGGTCTAATGTCATAACAAAAGCGCTATTAAAAGTGCGGCAGATGTGCGAAAATCGCCGCCCTAAAAAGAACACAAACTTAAAAGAGGACTTTTGAGATGCGCATTATTTTATTGGGTGCCCCAGGTGCCGGTAAAGGTACCCAAGCTCAGTTCATTATGGAACAGTATGGTATCCCACAGATCTCAACTGGTGATATGTTACGTGCCGCGGTTAAAGCTGGTACGCCATTAGGTTTAGAAGCTAAGAAAGTAATGGATGCAGGTCAATTAGTTTCAGACGATCTTATCATTGGGTTAGTGAAAGAGCGTATTGCTCAAGAAGATTGCGTAAAAGGCTTCTTACTTGACGGTTTCCCTCGCACAATTCCTCAAGCTGATGCTATGGCTGAAAATGGTATTGAGATTGATCATGTTATCGAAATCGATGTGCCTGATGAAGAAATCGTTAAGCGTATGAGCGGACGTCGTGTTCATTCTGGTTCTGGTCGTGTTTACCACGTGGTGTTCAATCCACCGAAAGTGGAAGGTAAAGACGATGTCACTGGCGAAGATTTATCTATCCGCCCAGATGACGAAGAAAGTACCGTACGCAAGCGTCTAAGCATTTACCATGAGCAAACTAAGCCATTAGTTGATTATTATGGCAAAGTTGCTGCTGCCGGTAAGACTCAGTACAACAAGTATGATGGTACTCAATCTGTCGCTAAAGTGAGTGAGCAACTAGCCAGCGTATTAAAATAATCGCTGATTAGCTCCGCCATTAAAAGCCTGCTTTGCAGGCTTTTTTTATGCCTAAAGAATAACCTAACCGTTGCTGTATATTAGTGGGAATACTTTTCACTAATATTGAATCACTGATATTGAATCACTCATATAGAATCAATGTTTATTTAACCTCCGCTCGAGATTGTAAACACGATTATCAAATTCTAATGCCACCATTGCATCGGCTCGCTATTGAAGTCTTCATGCGCCTTGATAGTCATACAATGGCAAGTTTCACATGACTGTTGAACAGTCCTTTTACTCGATTTACCCAATCTATCAGCCCAAACTTAAGTTATTCAATACAGCACTATTGAGGCTAATGTGTGATTGAACGGACTAATATTGTCCAGTTGATTTAGCCAGAGGCAATATATCGGCGTAGGTCAAAAACTAATAAAATAAGACTGATGACCTCAACGGAACATATTTAGGCCGTGAATGTGATAAAAGTGATATAGGATTGACGCTTACCTATGATAAAATCTGCCGCCATTTTCGCGGATGACGACTCATATAAAATTGAATGAGTGTCAGTGGTAATTAATTTCACACTTGCACGGACGCCAAGCTATGAGAGCCCAATATGAAGTTTCCTGGTCAACGTAAGTCCAAACACTATTTCCCTGTAAACAGTCGTGATCCGTTATTGGCTCAACTTACGCAGCAGCCTCAACCTTTTTCTACTTACATTTGCGGTATCGATCAAACCTTGGTTGATATCGAGGCTAAAGTAGAAGACGAGTTACTTGAGCGATATGGCTTACCTAAAGGCAACTCTACTCTCATTAATGATGAGCAAGCCCATAATTTGTACCATGAACTTAAATCCAATGAGATGATCAGCGATGAATTTGCCGGTGGCACTATTGGTAACACCGTCCATAATTATTCGATTTTAGCCGATGACCGCTCAGTGCTTTTTGGGGTTATGAGCCAACATATTATGGTGGGTAGCTATGCATATCGCTATTTATGTAACACTTCCTCAAAGGTTGATCTTAACTTTTTACAACCTGTCGATGGTCCTATCGGTCGCTGCTTTACGTTAATTTCCGATTGTGGTGAACGCACGTTTGCTATCAGTAAAGGCGCGATGGATAAGCTAACACCTGAGTATATCGATAAAGAGGTGATACAAGGCAGTTCGGCGTTAGTATTAACGGCATACCTGATGCGAGCAAGCGAAGGTGATGGCATTACTGATGCGGCAATGACGGCCATTAATTACGCTAAAGAAGCCGATGTACCAGTGGTGTTAACCTTAGGGACACGTTTTTTAATTCAAGAAGATCCGCAATGGTGGCAAAATTTTATTAATGAGCATGTCACTATTTTAGCCATGAATGAAGACGAAGGTGAAGCGTTAACGGGTTTTAAAGACCCGTTGCTTGCCAGTGAAATGGCGCTAGATTGGTGTGACATGGTGCTAACCACGGCGGGTGCGATAGGGCTTTATACTGCGGGTTATACTGAAGATGCTGAAAAGCGTGAAACCAGCCATACCTTATTACCGGGCGCCATTCCTGAATTTAACCGTTATGAGTTTTCTCGCCCTAAATTACAAGTGGATTGCGATACGCCCATAAAAGTGTACGCTCACATTGCCCCTTACATGGGTGGACCTGAATTAATTCGTAATACCAATGGTGCTGGTGATGGAGCTTTGTCTGCGTTGCTTCATGATTTATCAGCCAATACGTTCCATAAAACCAATGTGCCTGGTTCGAGTAAACATAAACGAGATGGTTTATGTTATTCGTCGTTTTCACAAGTGTGTAAATACGCTAATCGCGTTGCATACGAGGTGTTAGCGCAGCATAGTCCACGTTTATCTCGTGGTTTACCAGAGCGAGAAGACAGTCTAGAAGAGTCATATTGGGAACGATGATTGGTCATCGATAAAAATAAAACGATAATGATGCATCATTATCGTTTTTTTTTGTGTAGATTTTTATAGAATAGGCACCGAAAGTCAGAATATTAATAAGCAATCAGGAGCGTCACGTGAAAGGACAAATCTTAAGAGAGATGCATGTACTTAAGGCTATTGAGCCTGAGTTTGAGATCCAACGCAGAATTGCTTTTATTAAGGCAAAATTATCAGATGCTCACAGCAAAACTTTAGTCTTGGGGATCAGTGGCGGTGTTGATTCATCACTTGCTGGACGTTTATGCCAACTGGCAGTGAATAGCCTTAATCAAGAAAAAACCAGTGACGAGTATCAGTTTATTGCAGTGCGCTTACCTTACCATGTCCAGCAAGATGAAGCTGAAGCTCAGCTAGCCTGTCAGTTTATTCAGCCTTCAAAACAGGTGACCGTGAATGTTCATGATGGTGTTGTTGGCATCCATAATGCCACTATAGTGGGTCTCACCGCCGCGGGTTTAGCATCAACAGATGCTGCTAAGACTGACTTTCTCAAGGGTAATGTTAAAGCCCGAATGCGCATGATAGTCCAATATGATATCGCAGGTGCTATGGGCGGCCTTGTTGTGGGCACTGATCATAGTGCGGAAAATATTACTGGTTTCTATACCAAATGGGGCGATGGGGCTTGCGATTTAGCGCCGTTATTTGGCTTAAATAAACGTCAAGTACGTCAATTAGCAGCCCATTTAGGCGCGCCAGAGATATTGGTCAAAAAGGCCCCTACGGCGGACTTAGAAGACAATAAGCCTCAACTTGAAGATGAGGTCGCTTTAGGGCTGACCTATGATCAAATTGATGACTTCTTAGAAGGTAAAGATGTTGCTAAGTCTGTGGAAGATAAATTGGTGAGTATCTATAAACGTACCCAACATAAACGTGAGCCTATTCCGACGATTTACGATTAATATCTTACACTTTGCTTAAGGTGATGTGTTGTCGGGTGAGTTCTATTAGCGCATTAGCATATTGTCGATAATCTAAATATGGCGTCAGTAACACCGTGTGCTGGTGCTGTATTTTCTGCTTTTCATCTAGTGATGTATACTGCCGAGGATCGGATATTCCCATACGTTGCTGGGCTTCTTTACCACATAAAATATGCCAAAATTCAGGAAGAAATACTACCTCGTCGTGATGTTCAATATTGGGGTTAACAATACGTAATTGGCAATGCAAGCGTGATGGAGTGTTGATGTGTTTTCCGGTTTGTGGATTATGATGTTCATTAAATAATTGGTCACGGATCTGTTTCCAATTAATCCCTTTATTAGCATTAATATCGTGCTCTAAACAGCAAATCTTCGCCATTATGGTGACAATTTTCCGCCAGTGATTACCATTTAATGTGACCAGTTGTGTGATTGCATCGGGATGCGTGGCTTGCCAGTGCGCGGGTAGCTCTGGAGGAGTAGGTAAATAAAAAATGATATCGGGATTCATCGGTCCCCATATATGGCTATATAAACCTGATGACATATTATTTCCAGTATTGTTATGAATAGTAAGTGCCTGACAGTTCAGCAGTAAATGTTACGCTAAATTTTTGTTTGTATTCGGTATCTATTTTTTAAGGTAATTATGCGTGCAATTGTGATTGGATCGACAAAACATTTTTTATTTGCCGCATTTTATGGTGCTTTAGGTATTGGGTTAGCGTTAATTATTACTGCTGTTTGGATGCTTAATGCGCGGCCTAATTTATCATTATGGCACACGACACACCTAACCTCTGAATACCATCAACAGTCTGGTTTAACTGATTTTAGCCAATATTTACAATTAGAAGATAAACTTTTTGCTGAAGTAGAACAGCAAGTTTACCGTCAATATCAACCTGAAATAGCATCCCCAATTAATCGTTATGAGCGTAATAGCCTGTCTGATCCTGGGTTATGGCAACAAAATTGGAATCGTTCTTTCGAATGGAAAAATCCCCAGGCTGAGTTTGGCCTTTTATTGCTGCACGGTATGTCCGACTCACCTTATGTGATGTCGCATTTTGCGCAGCATTATCAGCACCAGGCTTATGTTTTAGGGTTGCGCTTGCCAGGGCACGGTACCATTCCTTCTGGATTAACCGACATTACTTGGCCTGATCTTGCTGGGGCTGTATCACTAGCTGTTGCCCGCTTGTCTGCCCAATTACCCGGTAAACCCATTTATGTGGTCGGTTTTTCGACAGGAGCTGCTTTAGCGTTAAACCATGAACTTGAGAATATCAGTTTAGATAAGCCTACAAGCTTTGCCGGTATGGTCATGTTATCACCAGCCATTGGTCTTGCTCCCATTGCAGCAGGCGCTTATTGGCAAGCTAAACTGGGTAAATTACTCGGCCAAGATAAACTGTATTGGAACAGCATTCAAACGGAATATGATCCCTTTAAATATCGGTCTTTTGCTGTTAATGCTGGCGATGTTGTATATCAGTTAACTCAGCGTAACCAGACCTTATTAGCGTCATTATCGCCGCAACAGTTTGATGCTATTCCTGCAATACTAACGTTTCAGTCAGTTGTTGATGATACGGTCTCTTCACTTGCTGTGGTTGATTTGCTATATCAAAAATTGCCGCTAAACAAAGGCCATCAATTGGTGCTCTTTGATGTCAATAGGACGAAGAGTAACAACCAATTACTGTTTCAAGATCCACTGGCGACTTTTGCTCCATTTTGGCTACCAAAGCAATTACCTTACCGTTTAAGTTTGGTTGAAAATGATCCGCAACGGGATAATCATGTTCAAGTCAGGGAGCTAGCTGATAAATCGATAACCAATGATGTGTTAGCGTTAAGTTTAACTTGGCCTAATGATGTGTATTCTTTATCTCATGTGGCGTTAAGTTTTCCGATTGAAGATACCCTTTACGGGCCTCTACCAGGCATTGATTCGGATAAAATCCAAATAGGCAGAGCAATTTATCAAGGTGAACGAGGCATTTTCAGTGTGACTGCTGATGACATGTTACGTCAGAAATGGAATCCATTTTATCCTTACATGATGACTCGAATTGATGAGTTTACTCAAGGGTATCAACCTGAGTCACCATTAGGCAATAAACCGCTAAATATTAGTCATTAATGATGTTAATGATTGTTCGATTACGTCCCTGTTGTTTTGCTTGGTAGAGATTATCATCAGCGACTTTAATCCACTTATCGAGTTCAGCTTCATAATCAGCACTGGCCGTAATAGCACCAATACTGACCGTCACGTTGAATGACTGTTTATCTTCGGGTGAGGTGATTTCTAATTGCGACAGTGCTTCTCTAAAGCCATTGAGATGGTGTTCAATATGTAAGGTATTGGACAAAGGCAGAATAAGCAAAAATTCTTCTCCGCCGTAACGGGCCACAATATCAATGTCGCGTTTAAAGTATTTCTGCAATAAATGCGACACGTTCCGCAAGCACTCATCTCCAGCTAAATGGCCATAATTGTCATTTACTTTTTTGAAGAAATCTAAATCAAGCAATACAACAGTAATGGCCTGATCGCTTCGCAAACAAAAATCCACTAACTCACCAAATTTACGTTCAGCATAACGGCGATTATATAAGCCAGTTAACGGATCTCTATCAACCAGCTCGGTGAGTTTTTTGTTGGCCTTTTCTAATTCCGCGGTACGATTAGCCACAGTCTCTTCTAACTCGACTTGATGCGCGATGAGTTGTTGCTTACTGGCTGCTAATCGTTGATACAGGTTGAATACTTCTCTGGGTGAACTATCGTCAATTGCCGAGGTTTTTTCTGGACTTGAATATGACTGACTGAATTGATTGGCGACAGCTTCTAATGGCACCGTTAACAACGCGCTGAGCTTTTTTGAAATATAGAAGGTACCCAATAATGCAATCAACAGCATGATAAAACTACTGAACATTTGTTCTTCAGCGAGTTTTAGTAGCGGCGAAAATTCTTTTAAAATATACACTGTCCAACCATTATCGAGCTCCCGGTGAGCATACATATATTCAGGCACAATTGAGGTAGTATTGTGAATATTGATTAACTCAAGATTGGCACGATACACTCCTTTATTTATTGCAAAATTAAATTGTGAAAGTGGTTTTAAACCGAGTTTTTTGGAAGCATAAATAATTTGATTTTGTTCATCAACCATCACTACAGATTCATCTTCGGTATATTCATTAACTTGATCAATATGTGAAAAATGAGTTAAATCAAGCGAACCTTCTACTATTCCTGCTACTTGTGTGCGTTGCTCATCGAGATAAAAGGGAGCGCTCATGGCAATAATCGCGTCATTACCAAAACCGCGGCCTAGAAAGGCAGATGATACGAATAGGCGTTGGTTATAGAATGACTCAATAAAATAATCTCTATCGTTAATGTTGATACTTTGTTCTGGTAATTGCTGTGTTAATAGTCTTGATACTGGGCTGGCTGCCACAATATTGGCTGCCGGATTGGCGATCAACATACTGATAAAACCGGGATAGTTTTGATGTGAACTTGATAAAATGCCTTGCCATTGCTCTGGTTTATCGGCAACTAAATCTAATTGACTTGCTGTATTTTGGATCACGGTTTGATGGTTTTTGATATAATTTTGTGCAGAGGTCGATAGGTGGGCGACCGCTTCCGTCATGTTTTGTTTTAACATGACTTGTTGACGTTCTAAAAAATAAAAATTAAAGATTAACGCTGAAAACAATAATGTTAACGTCACCATTAAGGTGAAGAAATAAGTCAGTTGCGCGCTTAATTGTCTACGGTTGCGGTCTTTAACTTTGTCTTTTAAAAACCATAACTTTGGAATAGCTAAAATAAGTAATGATGCAATACTGGTATATATCAGTCCGTTGATGCCTTGCTTTGAAATAATAAAGCCTAAGTGAGATGGCGGTATATCCATCAATAGAACCACATATAAATACACCATTGGTGCACCTATAAATAACCAATAAGCGGCATCGGCATATAAGGCATAGATATCACGGCGTCTGGCATAGCCTAAAAATAATGCTTCAAGCCCAAAAAATAAGTAAACATGCGGGCTATCCCATATCAACATTAATCCTGTTGATGCCATCATTGCGGTCAAAAATGCATACCAAGGCCCTAATAAAACAGCAGCAATGACAGTCACCGTGTTACCTAATACAAATTGCACGTTAGCAAAAAATTGTATCGGGTAACAATTGATGAACAATCCTATTACTCCCAAGATAATCGAGAATAAAAGGTGTTGTTGATTAATGCGAGGCAATGTCAAAAAAATATCCTTATTATTTGTATTCTAAAAAGATTTATTCCTATCTAAGCATTTATCTCAGGAAATAGAACAGATTTCAACGCAAACGAAGTTTTTTTTACTCACAAATATTCCTTTTTATCTTTTGTGATGCAGATCTCAATCTTTTAATGGCGAAATCTTGTTCGACCTTGGTCTAATTAAATTGAAAAACAAGAAGTTCATTTCAATTCATTATTTCTCAATCATCTGATTTATATGCATTTTAATATTTTACGTTAACGTTTGTTAATCAAGTACGACTAAGGTCTTGATTGTGATGGCCCCCTGAATTGCTAAATTAACAATGGCTTTACAAAAAATAACTTAGGGGAGTCGCAATGAGTTTCGAAAATAACGATAAGGCAGCGGGTTACTGGCGTGAGAATTTACGTTTAGTACTTAGCTTGCTTGCAATTTGGGCTGCAGTGTCATTTGGCTGCGGTATTCTATTAGTAGATGTGTTAAACGAAATTACCTTTATGGGATTCAAACTGGGTTTCTGGTTTGCGCAGCAGGGTGCAATGTATGTATTCGTGGCGCTGATTTTTGTTTATGTGGCGAAAGCTAATACATTAGACAAAAAATACAATGTTCAGGAAGACTAAGGGGCACTAAGATGGATGTTCAAACACTAACATATTTAATTGTCGGCGCGACTTTTGCGCTGTACATCGGGATCGCCATTTGGACTCGTGCTGGTTCAACTAAAGAGTTTTATGTTGCAGGTGGTGGTGTTCACCCTGTTCTAAATGGTATGGCAACTGCAGCCGACTGGATGTCAGCAGCATCGTTTATTTCATTAGCCGGTATTGTATCTTTTACTGGTTATGATGGCTCAGTTTATCTAATGGGTTGGACCGGCGGTTATGTGCTATTAGCATTATGTATGGCGCCTTATTTACGTAAATTTGGTAAATTTACGGTTCCGGACTTTATTGGTGATCGCTACTACTCTCAGACGGCACGTACTGTCGCTGTTATTTGTGCCATCTTTATTTGTTTTACCTACATTGCAGGCCAAATGCGTGGTGTTGGCGTAGTGTTCTCTCGTTTCTTAGAAGTTGACGTAGAAACAGGGGTGTACATTGGTATGGCAGTCGTATTCTTTTATGCTGTATTAGGTGGCATGAAAGGGATTACTTACACACAGGTAGCACAATACTGCGTTCTTATTTTTGCCTTTATGGTTCCTGCTATCTTTATCTCAGTAATGATGACAGGTCACATATTACCGCAAATTGGTTTTGGCGCTGAGATGATTGATGCCGCAGGTAATGGTACGGGGGTGTATTTACTCGATAAGCTCGATGGATTATCGGCAGAACTCGGGTTCTCCCAATATACCGAAGGCTCCAAGTCGATGATAGATGTGTTCTTTATTACCGGTGCATTAATGTTTGGTACAGCAGGCTTACCGC
Source organism: Shewanella sp. Arc9-LZ (assembly GCF_010092445.1). NCBI lineage: Bacteria > Pseudomonadati > Pseudomonadota > Gammaproteobacteria > Alteromonadales > Shewanellaceae > Shewanella > Shewanella sp. Arc9-LZ. The sequence continues at coordinate 1,899,668 of NZ_CP048031.1, forward strand.
ATGTGATTGTACGTTTCTTTACTGTTCCTAAAGTAAAAGACGCGCGTATTTCTGCGGGCTGGGCTTTAGTATTTATCGCTATTATGTACACCACTATTCCTGCATTGTCTGCTTTCTCTCGCGTTAATATGATTGAAACCATCAATGGACCAGAATCAACTGGCGTGCCTTATGAAACTGCGCCAACTTGGATTAAAAACTGGGAAAAAACGGGTTTAATTACATGGGACGATAAGAACAACGATGGCAAGATTTTTTACACCAATGGTGAAAAAAATGAGATGAACATTGACCGCGATATTATGGTTCTTGCCACGCCTGAAATTGCCAATCTTCCAGCATGGGTTATTGCATTAGTTGCCGCGGGTGGTTTAGCTGCAGCATTATCTACCTCTGCGGGTTTATTACTGGTAATTTCAACCTCTGTGTCGCACGATTTACTCAAGAAAAATCTAATGCCGGATATTTCGGATCAGAAAGAGTTAATGTATGCACGGATAGCTGCTGGTTTCGGGGTTGTTATGGCGGGTTACTTTGGTATTAATCCTCCTGGATTCGTAGCCGCGGTGGTGGCCATTGCATTTGGTCTCGCAGCAGCCTCGTTATTCCCTGCTATTATCATGGGGATTTTCTCTAGAACCATGAATAAAGAAGGTGCTATTTCAGGTATGGTGATCGGGCTATTATTTACTGCTAGTTATATTGCCTACTTCAAGTTTATTAATCCTGCATCGAATACATCTGAAAACTGGTTATTTGGTATTTCACCAGAAGGTATTGGTATGGTGGGAATGATGGTTAACTTTGGTGTCGCTTTTGCTGTCAGTAAAGTTACTGCTAAAATTCCTGACGAAATAGTCGCAATGGTTGAGTCTATTCGTTTCCCTAAAGGGTCAGGCGAAGCACACGATCATTAAACTGCTGTAATCAACACTGTTTAAAAAGAGCGCTTAGGCGCTCTTTTTGTTGGGCTTTAGTCCTATAGCAGATAAGCGAAACGCTTTGTTATAGTGATATTGTTCGCCCATGCACAATAGGGAAATGATTAATGGATGCCAGTGAGTTACAACCCGTAGAGCAGTTTTTAGCAGCACATTCGCCTTTCGACACGCTACCTAAAGATAGTATTCAATATTGTGCGAGAAAGATTAGCGTCGGTTATTACAGTAAAGCGTCTGCCTTTGTTGAGTTCGATAAAGACAATCCGAAATTGTACATTGTGCGCAGCGGTGCATTTGAAGTGCGCGATCCTGAAGGTGTATTGGTTGACCGTGTTGGCGAAGGAGAATGTTTTGGTTTTTCCACCTTATTATCGGGTGAAAAGGTCATTAATAAAGTGGCCATTTTAGAAGATGGTTTGGTTTATCATTTACCACAATCAGTCTTTGCCCAATTACGTTCTGAACATCGCAGCTTTGATCAATTTTTTGCTCGTGCTTTTGCTAAACGCTTACGCAATGAAACTAAATTTACCGCTAAAGACTTGACCACGACTAGCCGTATTACTTCAATTATGTCATCTCAGCCCATTATCATCGACGCTCATGCCAGTGTTATGGATGCGGCTAAATTAATGCGTGAACACCGGGTCTCATCGGTGCTCGTTATCGATAATCAAAAATTAACCGGTATTTTGACCGATCGAGATTTACGTAATCGAATTATCGCAGAAGGCTTAGATGTCAATACGCTGGTGAGTCAAGCCATGACCATCAATCCCGTGACAACTCATGTCAACGCGCTAGTATTCGAAGCAATGTTGGCGATGAGTGAACATAATATTCACCACTTACCTGTGGTTGATGGAAGCCGTGCGTTAGGGATGATCACTAGTACTGATATTTTGCGTTCGCAAAGCTCACAACCTCTACTGCTTATTGGCGAAATAGGACGGCAAGCGAATATAGAGAAACTTATTCAAGTGAGTAAGCAAATCCCGCTACTATTACAAAATTTAATCAGTGCCGATGCTAGAGCTGAAGAGATAGGTAGAGTATTAACCTCGGTAACTGATGCATTAACGCGTCGGCTGATTGAATTGAATCAACAGATTTTAGGTCAGGCACCAATGGCGTTTTGTTGGTTGGCTTTTGGTTCCCAAGGCAGGCAAGATCAGGTTGCTTGTTCTGACCAAGATAATGGCTTATTGCTGGCACATGAACCCGATGAATTTGCTGGTGCTTATTTTGAAGCATTAACAAAAGCGGTATGTAAGGGCTTAGATGAATGTGGTTATATTTATTGCCCTGGTGACATTATGGCGCAAAATCCCAAATGGCGCTTGTCACTGGTGAAGTGGAAGGGGCTTTTCTCTAGATGGGTAAACACGCCGGAACCAAAAGCTTTAATGCATGCCAGTATATTTTTCGACATGCGCCCAGTGTTTGGGCCATTGAGTTTATTCAGTGAACTGCAAGATGATGTTTTAGCCGCTACACAAAATAACGATATTTTCCTTGCCGGAATGGCGGGGAACTCGTTAACTGAATCACCGCCATTGGGCTTTTTTAGGAAGTTTGTCCTTGAGCGTGATGGTAGTGAAGTGAAAGGTATGGATTTAAAGCATAAGGGCAGTGCATTAATTAATGACATTGCCAGAGTATATGCGTTAAGTGCAGGTATCAAAGAGGTTAATACTGCTAAGCGGATCAGAGCGTTAATGGACGCTAATATTATTAATCGTAAAGATGCACTTAATTTGGCGGATGCCCATGAGTTCATTGCGCACATGCGTCTAGCTAATCAAGGTTACCAAGCCACCAATAATTTACCAGTGAACAATTATCTTAAACCACAACATCTTTCTTCATTAATGCGTCATCAGCTTCGTGATGCATTTAAAGTGGTGCACGATGCACAAGCAGGAATAAAGCTTAAGTTCATGAGGAGTTTCTAGTGGTCAATTTTTGGTGGGTAAAAACGGTGTTGTGGCGTAAAAAAATGACCACTTTACCGTCGCCATTAAATACATATTTAGAAGCAATCACGCCGGCATTAACAACACTATTTCTAGATGCTCCATTGATGGCGATTGATCTTGAAATGACGGGCTTAGATCCAATCCATGATCAAGTCATCAGTATCGGTTTGGTACCAATTATCAACGGTGTCATTCCGCTTGAAAAAGCACAACATATGATGATATCCATTAGTGGCAGTGTGGGTCATAGCGCGACGGTTCACGGTATTGTCGATAATCAATTGCATATGGCGTTAACGTTAGCCGAGGCAATTGATTGGTTTTTATCACAAACAAAGGGTTATATTTTAGTGGCGCACCATGCACCATTAGACATACAGTTTATTCAGCAGCAGTTGATACGCTGTTTTGGTCAATCAATTCCGTTGGTATTTATCGATACGTTGGCCATAGAAAAAAAACGTTGTTTAATGCAACAATCGGTATTGAAAGAAGGCTCGTTACGCTTGAATGCAAGCCGTGAACGTTACCGTTTACCCGTTTATTCTGCTCACAATGCGCTTATTGATGCATTATCTTGTGCAGAGTTATTGTTGGCTCAAGTGGCAGCGATGGGAGATATTAAAAAGTTGTCGGTTAAAGACTTAATTAATGTATTTCGCTAGAAAAGAAAAGCCAGTCATCGAGACTGGCTTTTCTATTAAACGCACAATACTGCTTATTCTGCGTTTTTAGCTTTATTGAAAAAATAATCAACCGCAGGTTTAATCAATTCAAGTGCGGTTTTATCGCAAGGCGGTAATGCTGCATCACTGGTGTTAATTGGCGTGGTGCGTTCGCCCCATTTTAGCAGTAAGGCAGCCGAGGTTAATCCAGCACCAAACGCGCAAGATAGAATCGTTTGATTGGCTTCAATTCTACCTTGAGATAACGCATCACAAATCGCAATCGGGATAGTGGCAGCCGATGTATTGCCATAATCAGCGATATTGACGAAAGCTTTTTCTTTTGGAATTTTCATTCGGCTTACTAAAGTATCAATAATACGTTCGTTTGCCTGATGCGGAATAACAAAGTCGACATCATCGATGTTGATACCACATTTGTCTAATACCTTATTACTTAAACTTCCCATGCCATGAATCGCACGTTTAAACACATCTTGACCATTGATATGAATGTAAAAATCCAATGAGTCATTGTCAAATCTATCCATCTGGGTGCCAAAGTTAGACTTTAAAATATCGCGACCTTCAGGATCGTTATTTAATTCATAACCTAATACGCCACCAGGTTGGTCACTGGCTTCTAGCACAACAGCACCAGCACCATCACCAAATAACACAGCGGTTTCACGTCGAGACCAATCAAGGTAAAAAGATAAACGTTCAGCGCCAATAATGAGAATTTTCTTACTTTGGCCGCTTTTTATCATTGAGCTAGCTAAGCCAACGCCATACAAAAATCCACTGCAAGCAGCGTTAATATCAAATGCACCGCAGGTAGCGCCAATATTGGCCTGTACCGTAGACGCAATATTTGGGATCAAGGTATCAGGGCTGGCGGTGGCTAGAATAATTAAATCTAATTCACTGCCATCAATCCCTGCAGCGGCAAGTGCATGCTTAGCTGCAACCGACGCCATTTCAGAAGTATTGACGTGACTGATGTTACGCTTACTAATACCAGTACGTGTTTTAATCCATTCATCCGTCGTTTCCATGAATGTGGCTAAATCTTCATTGGTCAATGTTGCGGGCGGAACTGACTTCCCCCAACCGGTAATGTGTGCATACTGCATAAGAAGTTCTCTCAATACGTTTCAATAGTTAATTGAATTTATATACAAAAACAACAGCTTAAAATTAATCTGTTGATATTAAATGCTTAAATGGTCATGACTAAGATTTGTTATTATGACTTAATCTTTTGTTCTACCAGTTTCGTGATTGAAGCCGAAGCATGCAAGATATGCTCACGCAGCAAAGTAGTGGCTTTTGCGATGTCACGTTTTTTACATAATTCGAGTAACACTCGATGTTCTCTTTCGGCGATAGGGATCCCGCCAGTAAATAACAACTGCAGACGAATATAGCGATCGCAATTGGTGTTTAAACCGTTAACCACTTCCATTGTATGAGGTCGATTAGCCGCTTGGTATAAACGAGTATGGAATCGAGTATTAAGCTCACTCCAACTTGCTACTGATTCTTTCAGTTTAAATGCCAATTCAAGTTTAACCAGTACGGCTTCAGCTTCGGCAATATCATTGTCAGATAGGTTAGGGATGGCCTTAGCCAACAAATCCGATTCGATCATAGCGCGCAATTCAAATAATTCAGTGACTTGCTCAACAGATAACAATGTTGCCGTCGCGCCTTTATGCGGTTCGAAATTAATTAAGCCTTCAGCTTCTAACTGAACTAACGCTTCACGAACGGGAATGCGACTTACATTTAACTGTTCTGCAATAGCAGACTGCCTGAGCGGTTCTCCTCCTTGTATATCACCAGAAAGGATCCGTTCTCTGAGCGCCTCTACAACAAGTTGCGTACGCGTTTTATGAATAATAGGAGGTATATTGCTCATGTATTCTATAATAATCACTAATTTCTTCGAGCAAGGGTAACGCTTAGCCGCCGCTTTATAAAGTGAAACCTATACAATTATGCAGATTAAGCTCATAAAATGGCGGTAAATAAACAAATTAATAAAAATATTCAGATTATCTGGCCCCAAATTCATCTCAATGGGATAATCGACACAAGAAAGAGTTTAAGGAGTGTTAGGTTGAATAAAGCAGTATTTCTCGATCGTGATGGTGTGATCAATAAAGACAATGGTTACGTTCATACAGTGGACGACTTTGAATATATCGACGGTGTATTTGAAGCGTGCCTTGCATTAAAGCAAATGGGTTACCTATTAATAGTGGTGACCAATCAATCCGGCATTGCTCGTGGCATGTACAGTGAAGATGATTTTCATCATTTAACGGAATGGATGGATTGGAACTTTGCCGATAAAGGTGTCGAACTTGATGGTATCTACTATTGCCCGCATCATCCACAAAAAGGCCTAGGTGGATATAAGCAAGATTGCGATTGCAGAAAGCCAAAACCCGGCATGATGCTCGATGCTGCAGAATTCTTGAAAATCGATATGAGCCAGTCTGTAATGGTGGGTGATAAAGCTGATGATATGCGCGCAGCAAAAGCGGCTGGCATTAACACTGCCATTTTGGTTCGTTCAGGTAAAGTAGTAGACGAAGCCGGAGTTGAACTTGCCAGTGCAGTGGTTGACAGTATCGCTGACGTTCCGAGTCTGCTAAGTCAATTACTCACAAAATAATAGAATCGCCAATTCAAAGCTATCATTTCAACTGTTCATATATAAGCTTTCACCGACTTCTATATGAACAGAGATTTTCAGTGTAACAATTACTTAGTTTTAGACTTTCTCTTCCTTTATATACTAGTCAGCATATTTTTGTTGCTAACAAACCCCTAATCCAAATAAAGATATGTCATCCATTAACGCCAAATCGTTCGTGCTACTAAAAGTTGCTACGAAGTTAACATGAAATTAACGCCGTTTCAGTTATGTTTTGGTCTCAACAAGCTAAATTAGCCACTTAAACCACGCTGAGCCGCATAATAAGCCTTATATAGGTAGATAAAATAAATTTGCTGTTCGTTGTAGCGAGCCATTTATGGTTATAAAGTCAGCAAAAACTTCAATAAATATGGCTTTAAGTTCAAATAGTATGCAGTTGGGCCGTAATAGTCATAAAAACCGTAGAAAGCTCTTGCGCTATAAAAAGTTTTCCCTATAATACACCCCACTGACACGGAACGCAGCGTCTAACGCTAGTTACCAGGTCCGCTCTTTAATAATTTATCAAGTAATCTGTGTGGACATTCACAGGTATTGAGTTATTCGAAATTGTCTTCTGTTCTTCGGAATGTTGGCAATCAAAAATTTAAACTCAATGCAACGATGAGTGTTCATAGTAATATGTACAAACATTTAATTGATTCTTCCGAGTCTTTTAAATGAAATCAGAATTCATTGAGCCGAAAGCGTCGTTCTTATTTATAAGAGTGGGGTTTTCAAAAGAACTTTAATTGAAGAGTTTGATCATGGCTCAGATTGAACGCTGGCGGCAGGCCTAACACATGCAAGTCGAGCGGTAACACAAGGGAGCTTGCTCCTGAGGTGACGAGCGGCGGACGGGTGAGTAATGCCTAGGGATCTGCCCAGTCGAGGGGGATAACAGTTGGAAACGACTGCTAATACCGCATACGCCCTACGGGGGAAAGGAGGGGACCTTCGGGCCTTCCGCGATTGGATGAACCTAGGTGGGATTAGCTAGTTGGTGAGGTAATGGCTCACCAAGGCGACGATCCCTAGCTGTTCTGAGAGGATGATCAGCCACACTGGGACTGAGACACGGCCCAGACTCCTACGGGAGGCAGCAGTGGGGAATATTGCACAATGGGGGAAACCCTGATGCAGCCATGCCGCGTGTGTGAAGAAGGCCTTCGGGTTGTAAAGCACTTTCAGTAGGGAGGAAAGGTAATAGTTTAATAAACTATTACTGTGACGTTACCTACAGAAGAAGGACCGGCTAACTCCGTGCCAGCAGCCGCGGTAATACGGAGGGTCCGAGCGTTAATCGGAATTACTGGGCGTAAAGCGTGCGCAGGCGGTTTGTTAAGCCAGATGTGAAATCCCCGGGCTCAACCTGGGAATTGCATTTGGAACTGGCGAACTAGAGTCTTGTAGAGGGGGGTAGAATTCCAGGTGTAGCGGTGAAATGCGTAGATATCTGGAGGAATACCGGTGGCGAAGGCGGCCCCCTGGACAAAGACTGACGCTCATGCACGAAAGCGTGGGGAGCAAACAGGATTAGATACCCTGGTAGTCCACGCCGTAAACGATGTCTACTCGGAGTTTGGTGACTTAGTCACTGGGCTCCCAAGCTAACGCATTAAGTAGACCGCCTGGGGAGTACGGCCGCAAGGTTAAAACTCAAATGAATTGACGGGGGCCCGCACAAGCGGTGGAGCATGTGGTTTAATTCGATGCAACGCGAAGAACCTTACCTACTCTTGACATCCACAGAAGAGACCAGAGATGGACTTGTGCCTTCGGGAACTGTGAGACAGGTGCTGCATGGCTGTCGTCAGCTCGTGTTGTGAAATGTTGGGTTAAGTCCCGCAACGAGCGCAACCCCTATCCTTATTTGCCAGCACGTAATGGTGGGAACTCTAGGGAGACTGCCGGTGATAAACCGGAGGAAGGTGGGGACGACGTCAAGTCATCATGGCCCTTACGAGTAGGGCTACACACGTGCTACAATGGCGTATACAGAGGGTTGCAAAGCCGCGAGGTGGAGCTAATCTCACAAAGTACGTCGTAGTCCGGATCGGAGTCTGCAACTCGACTCCGTGAAGTCGGAATCGCTAGTAATCGTGGATCAGAATGCCACGGTGAATACGTTCCCGGGCCTTGTACACACCGCCCGTCACACCATGGGAGTGGGCTGCAAAAGAAGTGGGTAGTTTAACCTTCGGGAGAACGCTCACCACTTTGTGGTTCATGACTGGGGTGAAGTCGTAACAAGGTAGCCCTAGGGGAACCTGGGGCTGGATCACCTCCTTACCTATATGACTAACTCAATACCTAAAGTGCAGAGATGCATGTGAGTGTTCACACAGATTACTTGATAGAAGAAAGAGAAAGATATCGAAAGGTATTTTTGAGGATTTTGATTCTTAATCAAGGCACTTGATGAGTCTCGCAGGGAGTGTGCGTTTAGCACATGACTGAGAAACGAAGAAAGTAACGCCGAGTAAGGGTTAAAAGACCAAAAAGAATGGGTCTGTAGCTCAGCTGGTTAGAGCGCACCCCTGATAAGGGTGAGGTCGGTGGTTCAAGTCCACTCTGACCCACCAAATCTTCATTTTATCTGCGTTAATTAAATACTCGTTTAGTCAACTAAACGTCGCATTGAATTAACTTGTTAAAATTCGATTTGGCTTCGCCAATCTTATGATTGGATACTTGATATTAATCTCAACTGCATGTAAATGGGGCTATAGCTCAGCTGGGAGAGCGCCTGCCTTGCACGCAGGAGGTCTGCGGTTCGATCCCGCATAGCTCCACCATTTACACTTATCATGACGATAAGCATATGCATAGGTTAGAGATGCCAAAGATAAACGAAATTTTATCTTTGGCTTTTTTAAGCCCGCTCTTTAACAATTTGGAAAGCTGATAGTACTAACTAAAGGCGCATGAATGACGATTCGTTGTTATTGGTGTGATGATGTTAGTGCGAAAAACGTTAATGCGAAAGCATTAACACTTGAGTTCTCAAAACACTGTTTAAGTGTCTTGAATATTCTAAAAAACTAAGGCGAGTCCACTTCCTGGTCGGAGGTGAGACAAGTAAAAACCAGCTGGTCATGATATGGCCCAGATGTTCACGCAAGTGAAACTCATTTGGGTTGTATGGTTAAGTGACCAAGCGTATACGGTGGATGCCTTGGCAGTCAGAGGCGATGAAGGACGTAATAACTTGCGAAAAGCGTTGGCGAGCTAGTAATAAGCATTTGAGCTAACGATATCCGAATGGGGAAACCCAGCAGCATAAGCTGTTATCACTACATGAATACATAGTGTAGTGAGGCAAACCCGGGGAACTGAAACATCTAAGTACCCGGAGGAAAAGAAATCAACCGAGATTCCCCTAGTAGCGGCGAGCGAACGGGGATTAGCCCTTAAGTCTATGGGGTGTTAGTGGAATGTGTTGGAAAGCACAGCGGCACAGGGTGATAGCCCCGTACATGAAAACTAACCATAGATGAAAACGAGTAAGGCGGGACACGTGACATCCTGTTTGAATATGGGGGGACCATCCTCCAAGGCTAAATACTCCTGACTGACCGATAGTGAACCAGTACCGTGAGGGAAAGGCGAAAAGAACCCCTGTGAGGGGAGTGAAATAGAACCTGAAACCGTATACGTACAAGCAGTGGGAGCGGTTCTTGAGACCGTGACTGCGTACCTTTTGTATAATGGGTCAGCGACTTACATTTTGTAGCGAGGTTAAGCGAATAGCGGAGCCGTAGGGAAACCGAGTGTTAACTGCGCGTTTAGTTGCAAGGTGTAGACCCGAAACCGAGTGATCTAGCCATGGGCAGGTTGAAGGTTGAGTAACATCAACTGGAGGACCGAACCGACTTATGTTGAAAAATGAGCGGATGACTTGTGGCTGGGGGTGAAAGGCCAATCAAACTCGGAGATATCTGGTTCTCCTCGAAAGCTATTTAGGTAGCGCCTCGAGCGAATACCATTGGGGGTAGAGCACTGTTAAGGCTAGGGGGTCATCCCGACTTACCAACCCTTTGCAAACTCCGAATACCAATGAGTACTACTCGGGAGACAGACAGCGGGTGCTAACGTCCGTTGTCAAAAGGGAAACAACCCAGACCGTCAGCTAAGGTCCCAAAGTGTATGTTAAGTGGGAAACGATGTGGGAAGGCTTAGACAGCTAGGATGTTGGCTTAGAAGCAGCCATCATTTAAAGAAAGCGTAATAGCTCACTAGTCGAGTCGGCCTGCGCGGAAGATTTAACGGGGCTAAACATACCACCGAAGCTACGGGTGCATTTCTTAGGAAGTGCGCGGTAGAGGAGCGTTCTGTAAGCGGTTGAAGGTGAAGGGGTAACCCACACTGGACGTATCAGAAGTGCGAATGCTGACATGAGTAACGATAAAGGGAGTGAAAAACTCCCTCGCCGGAAGACCAAGGGTTCCTGTCCAACGTTAATCGGGGCAGGGTGAGTCGACCCCTAAGGTGAGGCCGAAAGGCGTAATCGATGGGAAACAGATTAATATTTCTGTACTTCCGCTAACTGCGATGGAGAGACGGAGAAGGCTAGGCTAGCGCGGCGTTGGTAGTCCGCGTTTAAGGTGGTAGGTTGATTTCTTAGGCAAATCCGGGAAATCGTACTTTAATGTACAGGCTGAGAGCTGATGACGAGTCACTACGGTGATGAAGTAGTTGATGCCATGCTTCCAGGAAAATCTTCTAAGCTTCAGGTTAGTGGGAATCGTACCCCAAACCGACACAGGTGGTCGGGTAGAGAATACCAAGGCGCTTGAGAGAACTCGGCTGAAGGAACTAGGCAAAATGGTACCGTAACTTCGGGAGAAGGTACGCTGCTGTTGGTGATGGGACTTGCTCCCTAAGCTGACGGCAGTCGCAGATACCAGGTGGCTGCAACTGTTTATCAAAAACACAGCACTGTGCAAAATCGCAAGATGACGTATACGGTGTGACGCCTGCCCGGTGCCGGAAGGTTAATTGATTGGGTTATCTTCGGAGAAGCTCATGATCGAAGCCCCGGTAAACGGCGGCCGTAACTATAACGGTCCTAAGGTAGCGAAATTCCTTGTCGGGTAAGTTCCGACCTGCACGAATGGCGTAATGATGGCCACGCTGTCTCCAGCCGAGACTCAGTGAAGTTGAAATTGCGGTGAAGATGCCGTATACCCGCGGCTAGACGGAAAGACCCCGTGAACCTTTACTATAGCTTGGCACTGAACATTGAACCTACATGTGTAGGATAGGTGGGAGACTTTGAAGCTTGGACGCTAGTCTGAGTGGAGTCAATCTTGAAATACCACCCTTGTAGTTTTGATGTTCTAACTCTGGCCCCTTATCGGGGTTGAGGACAGTGCCTGGTGGGTAGTTTGACTGGGGCGGTCTCCTCCCAAAGAGTAACGGAGGAGCACGAAGGTTGGCTAAGTACGGTCGGACATCGTACGGTTAGTGCAATGGCATAAGCCAGCTTAACTGCGAGACATACACGTCGAGCAGGTACGAAAGTAGGTCATAGTGATCCGGTGGTTCTGAATGGAAGGGCCATCGCTCAACGGATAAAAGGTACTCCGGGGATAACAGGCTGATACCGCCCAAGAGTTCATATCGACGGCGGTGTTTGGCACCTCGATGTCGGCTCATCACATCCTGGGGCTGAAGTCGGTCCCAAGGGTATGGCTGTTCGCCATTTAAAGTGGTACGCGAGCTGGGTTCAGAACGTCGTGAGACAGTTCGGTCCCTATCTGCCGTGGGCGTTGGATGATTGAAGGGAGCTGCTCCTAGTACGAGAGGACCGGAGTGGACGAACCGCTGGTGTTCGGGTTGTCATGCCAATGGCATTGCCCGGTAGCTACGTTCGGAATCGATAACCGCTGAAAGCATCTAAGCGGGAAGCGAGCCCTAAGATGAGTCATCCCTAGAGCTTTAAGCTCTCTAAAGGGCCGTAGGAGACTACTACGTTGATAGGCAAGGTGTGTAAGCGTTGTGAGGCGTTGAGCTAACTTGTACTAATGACCCGTGAGGCTTAACCATACAACCCAGATGGGTTTTACTGACCTTAGTGTTAGAATGAGGCGCTTAAACAGTGGTCATAAAATGCTCCATGCGTTTATGACATCAAGTACATCCGTGTACTTGTCGAACTCAAGACTCTTAATAAGAGTAAAAGCAATCAGCTTTCCGAATTATTATTTAATGCATCAAGAATAGTGCGTTAGATAAACAAATTTGTCTGGAAACCATAGAGCTGTGGCACCACCTGATCCCATTCCGAACTCAGAAGTGAAACACAGTATCGCCGATGGTAGTGTGGGGTCTCCCCATGCGAGAGTAGGTCATTTCCAGGCGCCTAATTGACTCGAAAGAGTAGTGATAAGCCCGTTACTAACGTAACGGGCTTTTTTACGTCTATAATTTATAGTGTAGAGTTTGTTATTGGCCAAAACATGACAGCAGTTTGTCGAATATGCCCATGCGTCCCCTTCGGGGATAAAAGAGTAGGTCATTTCCAGGCGCCTAATTGACTCGAAAGAGTAGTGATAAGCCCGTTACTAACGTAACGGGCTTTTTTACGTCTATAATTTATAGTGTAGAGTTTGTTATTGGCCAAAACATGACAGCAGTTTGTCGAATATGTCCATGCATCCCCTTCGGGGATAAAAGAGTAGGTTATTTCCAGGTGCCTAATTGGCTGCAAGAGTCGCGAAACAGCTCGTTATTATCTAGCGGGCTTTTTTACGTCTGCAATTTATAGTGTAGAGTTTGTTTTTGGCCAAAACATGACAGCAGTTTGTCGAATATGCCCATGCGTCCCCTTCGGGGATAAAAGAGTAGGTCATTTCCAGACGCCTAATTGACTTGAGAGAGTCGCGAAACAGCCCGCTATCATATAGCGGGCTGTTTTGTGTCAAAAAAACAATATGTAGCCCTTAACTCTCCATAATGACCGCAATCAAAGAGCTCGCTTATTTCGATGGCATTAATTAAATGGCTATTTAAGATGAGCAACTTTATGAAATCAACAATACCACTCAATACACTCAATAAGGTGGCGTTGTTTAAGATTCTCTCTGGCAGTGTTACGCGTTATTTATTTTTTGCTTTAGGTCATAAGCATCGTCGGTAACAACACGTTCAAGTACTTCAATTCGTTGACGCAGGGCGTTAATTTCATCATGCAGTGCTTTATTGTTAGTTTCTTGTTCTGCAGTCGTATGCGATTGCCGTTGCTTGAGCTTCATTATAGTGACAATAAAGCTGCCTAAAATGGCCAGAATAGGAATTAATAATGCCAATGTTGGTGGGTTCATAATGCGTCCTTAATTGTTTTTATTTATTGTCTATTATTGTGACGTTTTCAAGCAGAAATACTAGTGACAAAAGTCATCATTGTGAAATGAACACCAACTTATTCATTATGTTATAAATTAATTATTATTTTACCTATTGATTATAAAGTCTATTTTTTATTTTAGGTTATTAGTAACTCACTTTTTTATCCATTGCACTTGATATAGCGCCAGAGGTCCATATATCTAATTCTGTAGCAGGAGCGAATCATGAAATGCTCGATTGAGGTTTCAGTAAACTTGCTACCACAGTGCCGTAAGGGCTGTGAAAACTAAACACCACAAACAGACTGTGGTCATTTTTACATATTGCTTTAGACAAGGGTATGAACATGCGTAATTTTAATATTTCTCCAGATTTAACACCTCTTTATCGTAGTGCTATTGGTTTTGATCGTTTAGCACAACTTGCTGAACATGCTGCAGCTAACAATAGCAACAGTGGTTATCCTCCTTATAATATTGAACTTTTAGGCGAGAATCGTTATCGGATAACGATGGCCGTCGCGGGTTTTTCTATGCCAGAACTCGATATTATGAGTGAAGGTGAAAAACTATTAGTAAAAGGTAATAAGACAGCTACAAGTGATGAACGTAAATATTTGCATCAAGGGATTGCTGAGCGTGGTTTTGAGCGCACTTTTCAATTAGCAGATCATGTACGAGTAATCGGTGCGGAATTAGAACACGGTTTATTAAATATTGATTTAGTACGTGAAATTCCAGAAGCAATGAAACCTCGTAAAATTGATATTGTTGCTACCAACACCCTTAGTTAAGGCGTTATTGTGAATTAATACGATTGATGGCTTAGGTGTTAATAGCATTTAAGCCATATTCTCAACCTTCTAGTTTATCTCCCCCCAATTTAGCCAATTGCTTACACCTAGTTTGTTATCAAACTAGGTTTTTTGTATTCATCATTTATTCAAAAGCACTGGGCCAGGGCCTTGATCTGCAAGAATATCGTTAGGATTATACAGTGGGCAATTTTTCATCGATAAACAACCACAACCGATGCAACCTTCGAGCGAATCTTTCAATTTTTGCATCTGGGTTATCCGCAGCGTAAGTGATTTATTCCAAACATTTGATAATTCTGCCCAGTCTTCTTTAGTCGCTGTTCGTTCATTGGGTAAAGCAGCAAAAGCATGCTTGATATCATCCAACGATATCCCTAATTGTTGCGCAGCTTTGATGAGTGATATTCGCCTGATAACGTCTCGTGTATAACGACGTTGATTACCATTATTGCGCCAACTGCTGATAAGACCTTTTTGCTCATAAAAGTGAATCGCAGAGATGTTTATTCCACAACGTTTGGCGACTTGGCCAACACTTAGTTCTGCATCTATTGACATTCAACCTCCGATTTTTTTTATCATTTTTGCAAAAATAATGCTTTACCTCAAGTTAGCTTGAGGTATTAAGCTGTGTTGCATTAACCATAAGGAGATAAGTGATGCGATTAGAACATTTAAATTTAGTAGTTAATGACTTAGATGAATCATTAGTATTTTATAAAGCGGCCTTTCCACACTGGCGAGTGCGTGGTGGTGGCGAGTCTGTTTGGCATGGTACGCCGCGGAAATGGCTTCACTTTGGTGATGATTATCATTATTTATCGTTAAATGATTCTGGTAGTGGCGAGGTGCGCGATCTTAAAAGTAATGCATTGGGTTTGGCACATTTCGCTTACGTTGTGGACAATATTGATGCATTAGTTGCTAGATTGTCACAAGTGGGTTTTGAGGTGGCGATTATGGGCGGACATGACCCTTTTTATAAAAGCCGTTACTTTATTGACCCAAGCGGATTTGAAGTTGAGTTTGTTGAATACTCAACGGATATTCCCAGTGAGCGAAATCAATACGATGGCGAGTAGCTTATCAATATGCACCATTGGGCTTATAGAGTAAGCCCAATGGTTTTGATCAAAACCGATTATCAGCAAACGTAATAGGTTAAGAGCAGGTAAGCTGACTAAAGGTAGTGTGACAAGTCGCTGTTAGCGGTAAGTTCAACTTCTTGTTGTTTACCATGGAATAAATAAGCCGTCTCATTACCAATAAGGTGTAATTTATCGCCTTGGCGCCATAGCGCGCTGCCTTCTTGGATTCCTATCACCGGTGTCAGTGGATCGACCATGGTAAATTCTAACAGCCGTTGTGCACGAGTTTCACCATTATGGCCTGGCATTTGGTAGTTGGTGTAATGCGGATTTAATTGGAATGGCAATATACCCAATGCGGTAAACGAGGGCGGCTCGACAATTGGCATATCATTGGTGGTACGAATGCTGGCACCAGTAATGTTTGATCCCGCACTCCAGCCCACATACGGCATGCCATTTTCTACTTTTTCACGAATTAAGTGCAGCAAGTCGTAGCGATACAATTCGTTGAGCAATTGGAATGTATTGCCACCACCAACAAAAATGCCTGCAGCATCTTGAATGGCTTGTTTTGGGTCTGCAAACTGATGAATACTACTAATGGTAATTGTTAGGGGTTCAAGTGCCGTTTGCACTTTTGTTAAATACTCATCATAACTTACACTGACGCCAGCATAAGGAATAAACAGCCATTGTTGTCCTGGTTGAGTGAGTGGACGAATAAGCTCAACGGTATGGCTTAGATATGTCGAATTACCGACCCGTGAGGCACTCAACATTAATGCATTAATGGGCATAAAAAGTCCTTTTTGGTTTCAGTTTTTGACAGTTTATCAAAGATTAATCATTGCCGACACAGAGTTTGTTTTTGTAGTCTATTTTTCAGTTTCAATTAATCAATTCTCCCTAGACTCTGCTCGCGTGAATTTCAAGACGATGTTTTATCAAGTTAAAAAAAGAGTCATAAATCTTTTTTAATATAACTAAGCTTGAATTTTCATTTTATGGACATATTATGTCTGTAGTAACAATCGTAAATCGGCACTTTTGCCATACAGGAGCTTAAATGAAGCGTATATTTTTGTTGATTGCAACCAACTTTGCCATCTTACTGGTTGCCTCAATTGTAATGTCTATTCTTGGGGTTAATACCTCAACGATGGGTGGACTGTTAGTATTTGCTGCCATTTTTGGTTTTGGTGGCTCGTTTATCAGTTTAGCCATTTCAAAATGGATGGCGAAGAAAACCATGGGCTGTGAAGTTATTACGCAACCACGTGACAGTATGGAACGTTGGTTAGTTGAAACGGTTGCACGCCAAGCTGAAAAGTCTGGTATTAAGATGCCTGAAGTGGCTATTTACCAGTCGCCAGAAATGAACGCATTTGCAACGGGTCCAAGTAAAAACAATGCGCTTGTTGCTGTGAGTTCTGGTTTGCTTTACGGTATGACTCAAGATGAAATTGAAGGTGTACTTGCACATGAAGTGAGCCACGTGGCGAACGGTGACATGGTGACATTAACCTTAATCCAAGGTGTGGTGAATACTTTTGTTATTTTTGCTGCGCGTGTTGTTGCTGGCATTATTAACAATTTTGTTTCCAGTAATGACGAAGAAGGTGAAGGCCTAGGTATGTTCGCCTACATGGCTGTAGTATTTGTACTTGATATGCTATTCGGTATTTTGGCATCGATTATCGTAGCTTACTTTTCACGTATTCGTGAGTTTAAAGCTGATGAAGGCGCGGCACGTTTAGCAGGCAAAAATAAAATGATCGCCGCATTAGAACGTTTACGTCAAGGGCCTGAATCTGGCGCTATGCCAGCACAAATGTCAGCCTTTGGTATTAATGGCAAACGTTCAATGGCTGAGTTAATGATGAGCCATCCTCCATTAGAGAAGCGTATAGCTGCATTAAAAAACAGCTAGTATTCATGCGTTTATCATCATTTATAGTAAAGTTAAACTAAGGAGCCTTTTGGCTCCTTTTTTATTTATTGGGTTAGGTTATGATTGAATATGCCCTATTAATCGGGTAATTATAGTTAACTAATAGTATTAACCGCTCGAATCGATTGCATTTTGTTGTTTAATCACAGCGTATAGGATAGGTTCTGATGTATAGTTAGACTCGGCACTTATATTCATAACACTACTTGTTACAGTATTCATACATATTGAGTATGGCTCGTTTAACATGGTCTATTAAACATTATCAGGATCTTAATATGCTTAAAAAAGCTATTTCTCAAGTACAATTAAGAGAATGGCAGCTAGAAATAAATGATATTTCTGCCGAGTTTCGTCTTACCATCATGTTTTACCAAATTAATGCTGAAAACAGTATTGAAGCTATTTGTACCAGCCAAGGTATTGATGACAATACCCAGCGACAACATCAAGATAGCTTGTTACAACATCTTAAAGCGGCAGATGCTCAAAGTGTCCAAACGGTAGACAAACATGTTACCGTTTATCATCAGCCTATTCGTTCATCTAAAGGTCATATCATCGGTGTGATCACCTTTAGTGACAAAGCTATCGAACCATCTCAGCAAACATTATTTAAGCCCTTGTCGGCAATGCAAACACGCATAGCGGATATGCTAAGTAATGCCATTCGTTATTATATCAATTCCTTAGCTGTTGATTCTAATGCATCTGAGTCTGTGTCGCTCGATGTTGATTTACAGTCATTTATTGATGCTTTTGATGAACATATGTGGGTTAAAGATGCTAACGGACACTATGTAGCGTGCAATAAAAGTGTTGAGCGAGCTTGGCGAAAGTCTACAGAACAAATTGTTGGCAAAACCGACTTTGACCTTTTTGATCAACGCACTGCAAATGAATTTATTGAGAGTGATAAATTAGCCATCAGTAATGGTTCGACTGTAGTGGTGTCTGAATGTGAAGAAGTTGATGTTAATTTTAATAAGGTTTGGCTCGAAACCATTAAAGCGCCCATTTATAATACCCAAGGTCAATTGACCGGGGTAATAGGGATGACTCGCAATATTGCCAAACACAAAGAGGCGCAGGATCAACTCATATTAGCCGCCAATGTGTTTCAAAATGCAGTCGAAGGGGTAGTGATAACAGACAGTAATGGCAATATTACCGAAATTAACCAAGCGTTTACTGATATTACCGGTTACAGCCGCGAAGAGGTTATAGGCCAAAACCCTAGAATGCTGAGTTCAGGTCGCCATCCTAAAAGCTTTTTTGAACGATTGTGGAATACCTTATTAGTCCAAGGCAAATGGCATGGTGAAATTTGGAATCGCCGTAAGCATGGTGCTATTTTTCCGCAAGCGATAACCATCAGTGCTGTATTCGATAAACTCAATATCATTCAGTATTATGTTGCCGTATTTGCCGATATTTCAGCGCAAAAACAAAATGAAGAAAAGCTGAAAAACTTAGCCTATTTTGATCCGTTGACACAATTGCCTAATCGGATGCAATTTATGTCACTGCTAGAGCAAGAGGTAAATCACTCTCATCGGGCTAAAAAGCAGCTGGCTATTGTGTTTTTAGATATCGATTTCTTTAAGCACATTAACGACAGTTTAGGCCATGTTATTGGCGACGAAATTCTGGTTGAATTGGCTAAACGCTTATCTTACGCTTTATCTGATTTTGACGTATTAGCACGTTTAAGTGGTGATGAGTTTGTGGTCATGTTGCCGAGCATTATGGGAACTGATTCTGTAACGTCATCGGTTGACCGTATTCGCAGTGTATTTGAACGCCCATTTATATTGGACAATACCCAATCTGTACGCCTTACCGCCAGTATGGGAGTGGCGATATACCCAAGTGATGGTGATGATCACGACAGCTTATTACGTAATGCCGACGCTGCAATGCACCGAGCCAAGTTAGATGGGCGAAATAATTATGCCTTTTATACTGAGTCGATGACCAAACAGGCTGTAGCGCAATTAAAACTGCAAACAGCATTGCACCAAGCGCTGGTGAATGAAGATTTTTATTTAGTTTATCAACCTAAGTTGAAACTGTCTGATCTGTCTCCTAGTGGCTTTGAAGCGTTAATTCGTTGGTCTGATCCTGTCTACGGCAATATCTCTCCAGCAGAGTTTATTCCATTAGCAGAGAAGATTGGTTTGATTTGGGATATAGGTTTGTGGGTATTAAAGGCCGCTTGTTTACAAGGGGTTGAATGGCTAACCCAAGGTAAAATGTTTGAACGCATTTCGGTAAATGTAGCCAGCTTACAGCTGCAAAGAAATGATTTTGTCGATAAAGTGCGCTCGATTTTATTGGAAACGGGATTACCGGCCAAACATTTGGAATTAGAAGTCACCGAGTCTTGCATGATGAATGATCCAGACGCGATTATTCGTGATTTGAAATTGCTTGGCGCCATGGGCATTGCCTTGAGTATTGACGATTTTGGTACCGGATACTCATCTCTCAATTATCTCAAAAAGTTACCAATTGATAAGTTGAAAATCGATCAATCTTTTGTACGTGATATCCCTCATGATGCAAATAACACTGCGATTGCTAAAGCGGTTATTGCACTGGGGCATGCATTGAATTTGCAGATTATTGCTGAAGGTGTGGAAACTATCGATCAAGCAGATTTTCTGCGGCTCAATGGCTGTGATTTGGTTCAAGGGTATTTGTACAGTAAACCGCGATTGCCACAAGATCTTAACGAGTTTTTACCGATATTCCATAACCGTATTAACCTGGCCACTGATATTGAATTAAAGTAAATAAAATAGCAGCTTACATAATTTGTAAGCTGCTTTTATATCACTATTACGACTTTTTAATGCTGTATTAAGCGTAAATATCTACGTTCACAGAGGTTGAATTACTGTTAGCCGTTGCGGTGTTATCACCATTATAAATACTGCTCAATGCCTCAAAGAAAATACTGCCGATGTCCTCGTCAGTTAATCCATCTGTAAGTGGTTTTAATTCATCTAACATAGACTTCAACGACTCTTGCTGCTCGTCGGTCAATGATGACAACATGTCTGTGGTTAATTGCTGTTGATCATCAGACAAGGTCGATACCGCTGTATCTAGCCCAGGCGGGACACCGCCTTTTGGTGGCGGCGGGCCATCAGGACGCGGAGGTCTTTGTGTGTTTTCGGTCGATGTCATTTGCATCGAAGTATTACCACTCGTCACTTGCATATTTACTCCTTAGATATTCTCTGTAATCTATTTTTGATGAAACTACCTAGCAACATATTATTGTTAATTACGTTGTTTTGGTGGTTGTTTCATATCGTCAGGACCATTGGCAGGTACAGCGACAAGCTCGCCATCGATAATTTGACAACTTGCTTCAAGGGTGTCGCCCCGCGGGGTGTCAAAACTAACCTGATCATTTTCAACACTGTTAGCACACGCTTCAACAGCTTCTTTAGGTGGCTTTCTATCATGCGGGTTAGCATTAGCAGCTAAAGATGCTAATAACATAAAGCTAAGTAGACCAATACTGATTGGCTTAAGAGTCATAGTGACACTCCTTGGTTAGGTAACTAAAGGTAATATAACCTAACAATGTGGAGTAATTGTGCAGAATTGGAGGAGATTTTTATCAGTTATTTATCGCGACTAGTTTATGCGTATATAGCTGGTTATAATGTATTTTATGCAAATATCTCAAAAGCTTTTCTTGGCCTTCGTTGGCCTAACCAGTATTGTACTTATCGCCACGTTATCGTTAGCGAGGTGGAGTTTTGACCAAGGTTTTTTAGACTATATCAACGGATTAGAACAAGAACGTTTACAGCATTTATCGGATGAACTATTGACACTTTATGCGGCTAATCCGGAAGCACAAACCGATCCATCAGTAATGACAGATCAACAATCTACACAAGTGTGGCAGTCGATTAATCAAAAAACATTAACACAAGCCATTTCGCTTCACGCTCCATTTCCAAAAAGAAATAGACCAGGCGACGGGGCAAGACCGCCAAGACCTGCAGGTGATAATCGTCCTCCAATGGGACCTGAACGACGTTTAGGTCCTCCTAGGCAACGGCCACCTTTTTCACCACCTTCTGGTCCACCGACGGGGTTATACTCAGCAGAACAACAGTTTATTAGCGGCGTTGATATTGGCAATGTGGATAATCGGATTAGCTTAACCTTGTTATTCAACGATCGTATAGTAGGCTATTTATACAGTAGCCCTATTCGTGAAGTTGAATCGTCTTCAGCTACCGCATTTTCTCAGCAACAACGTTGGACCAGTATCGGAATCGGTTTATTGTGTTTACTGCTTGCCAGTGCAATTGCTTGGTGGTTGTCACGTTTTCTACTGATCCCCGTTAAACAAGTTATGCTGGGAGTATCGTATTTATCTCAAGGTAATTATGATGAACGCTTATCACCTCAGCGTGCAGATGAGCTGGGTCAATTAATGACCAATATTGATCATCTCGCCATGACGCTATCGAAAAACCGCAGTGCTAAAAATCGTTGGTTAGCTGATATTTCTCATGAACTGCGCACGCCATTGAGTATATTATGTGGTGAGATTGATGCGATTAAAGCAGGGATCAGAGCGTTCGATAACACACAGCTGAACTCACTCGAACAAGAAGTGTTGCGCATGAAGCACTTAGTCGATGATTTGTATGAACTGTCTTTATCTGATGTTGGTGGACTCCGATATCATTTTCAGCGGGTGAACGTCAGTGAGTCACTACACAGCACGCTTAATAGTATGGCTACCAGCCTACAAGATAAAGGCCTAACGCTACAAAGTCAGCTCCAGCCGGGGGTGTATTTATCTGCCGACGTGCTTCGGCTTGAACAGCTATTTATTAATTTACTAATGAATTCTATGGCTTACACAGACAGTCCTGGGGTAATTGATGTGCGATTGTCACAACAAGCCAAAATGATGATATTAACCATCAATGATACTAAGCCCAGTGCCAGCATTGAAGAGTGTGAACACCTGTTTGAGCCATTGTATCGCCAAGACAGTGCCCGCACACGCCGTGGTAGTGGTGCAGGTCTTGGTTTAACCATCTGTAAGAATATTGTCGAAGCGCATGATGGCACCATTAAGGCCTTCCCATCACCATTGGGTGGGCTTTGTATTGAAGTACAATTACCTATGCACAGGGAATGACTATGAGTGGACATGTTCATCAACAACCATTGACCATATTAGTGGTAGAAGACGAGCCTAAAATAGCGCAGATTTTAGTCGACTTTTTAACCCTCGAAGGTTTTAACACCTTGGTACAACACGATGGTCGTGATGTAATTGAAACAATTAAGTCTCAACAAATTGACTTTATGATTCTAGATTTGATGTTGCCCTATAAAGATGGTTTAACCATTTGTCGTGAGTTGAGACAATTTTCAATGCTGCCAGTGTTAATGTTAACGGCGCGGGTAGATGAAATTGACCGCTTAATGGGCTTAGACATCGGCGCAGACGATTATGTGTGTAAGCCATTTTCGGCTAGGGAAGTCGTTGCTCGGGTAAAAACGATTTTAAGACGAGTTGAGAATACCCATGGCAGTCAAAGCGAGCAGGTTATTCGTTATAAACATCTACAAATCAATATCGAACGCTTTAAATGTCAGGTCGACCAACAAAACGTAGAATTAACCCCTGTTGAGTTTAGATTACTGCATACTTTGCTAAAACGGCCAGGTGTGGTGCACTCTCGAGATAGCCTCATGCAGGTGTGTTATGTCGACGATCGTATTGTTAGTTCACGTACCATTGACAGTCATGTGAAAAATCTACGACATAAGTTAACCCAAGCCAGCCAACAAAAGGAGTTACTGCATTCCATTTATGGTGTGGGTTATAAGGTAGAGTAATGCTGCATTTTATTGGTAAGTCTATTTTACGTTTTAAAGCCGTTTAATAAGCATCCTAATGTAATGGGTAAGCTTAGTAGCTGGCGATTAATGTGTATTACTGATCAGCTTTAGTTTCGGCAAAACTCCTTTAAATCTGCACTATTTTTGCGCTTTTGATTGCTAACATCACTATACCTAATGCTCCTAGCTGTCTGGATTAACAAGGAATAGTTTTATGCCGTCACTAATTTTATTATTACTGCTGTGCTGTCAGATTTTTCTGACCATTACGTTGGTCGCAGTATTTATTGGTGGTTACCAGGAACCGTCATAATTTGACCTTAACGCTATTAATATCGTTAACCTTTCAAGTAAACACGTTAATCCTTTTCTAAGCGTTTTATAAAATGCTCAGCATATCGTTGTTGCTGTTCCCCCTAGCAAGATTATTATCCGATTCAGGTGCATTGCAGCAGCTTTATCGATTTATTACATTTATCTACGATGTTTACTCGCTCAAAGCGTGGCTTTTGTTTAGAATGTCGTTGATATTATTTAGGGTATCAACGTTGTCTTGTGCTGGCATTGAATATACTGGCGCGTTATTAATCATCACTAGCAGAACGTGGCAATTAACCCGTGAATGTTAGACTAAGAGTTGATAGTCGGATAAATTCCGATCACGTAAGATAGACCTTCCACTGGCATGCGCCGTTAGGAATACATTTATACTGAGGTGGACTGTTTTTCTGCCTAGGAGCATTAATGCAACTGTTTGTAAAAGATTTAACCGTTATCGATTTCTCTTACCTTTGTCCTGTTCGTGGCATGGTTGGTGAAAGCTGGATTGTCGATGTGCTATTAGATGGCGGCTTAGATGAGCAAAATATGGTGCTCGACTTTGGCAAGGTTAAACGCATCATCAAAAACACCATTGATGATGTAGCCGATCATCGCTTGTTAATCCCTACTGCGTGTAGCGAAGTGCGCTGGCAGCAAAAAAGCGACCGAGTTTGGATGGATTTTAGCAGTGAAAAAGGTGACATACATTTAGCATGTCCTTCACAAGCATTTGCGCTTATTCCTACAGAAGTGATTGACTACCAAAGCGTTAATGACTTTTTGAAAAAAGCCTTACGTGAAGTGTTACCTGAAAATGTCCAAGGCATCAGCCTCACATTGCGCAGCGAAGTGCTCGATACCCCGTTTTACCATTACAGCCACGGATTACGTAAACATGACGGTAACTGTCAGCGTATTGCGCATGGTCATCGTAGCCCGGTAACCGTATTTGAAAATGGTATTGCAGAGCCGAAATGGGACCAATACTGGGCAGAACGTTGGCATGATATTTACCTCGGCACTGAAGAAGACTTAGTGTCAGTGAAAACACTAGAGTTGTCGAAGCAGACTAAAATCAGCGACGAAACTCATTTTGGTTTTCACTATGTTGCGCCTCAAGGTGATTTTCAATTAGCGATGCCTAAGCATTGTTGTGACTTAATTCCTCACGACACCACGGTTGAGATGCTAGCTGAATACATGGCAAAGACATTGGCAAGTCAAGCGCCTGAAAGTCATTTTAAAGTTATCGCTTATGAAGGTATTGGCAAAGGGGCCATTGCGGTAAGAGGTTAATCAAGTATTATTAATGGGCTGCCTTAAGGTGGCCCTTTTTTTATGTTTTTTGGTGTTATTAACAAGGAATGCGTTTCGATTATGTTATTAAAAAATACCGTTTTAAAATCGATATCAACAGTTGCAATGCTGGTGGTCAGCTTTTGTGGCTTAAGTGCTAGTGCGATTGCCGCTGTGACATTTCAAGGCCAGTTTGAACAAGGTGCATTGGTGCGCGGCGCAGTGCCGGTCGGCAGTAAAGTATTACTTAATGGCCAATCGGTAAAGGTCACCCCAAATGGTCAGTTTGCCATTGGATTTGATAGAGACGCTAAGTCAGAACAAGTGTTTAAAGTCATTTATCCAGACGGATTAACAGAAATTAAGCCGTTAACCATAGCCGCACGACAATACCAAATTGATCGCGTCACAGGCATCAGCCAAAAAATAATGAAGCCGGATCCAATAGCCCAAGCCAGAGCGGCAAAAGATGCCAAACAGACTCGCGCTGCCAGAGACTTATTTAGTCAACAACAGGCATTTATGCAAACATTTATTTGGCCGGTTACTGGCAGAATTTCAGGTGTTTATGGCAGCCAGCGGGTATACAACGACGTACCAGGTAATCCGCATTTTGGTGTTGATGTTGCCCGTCCAACAGGCACGGTAGTGGTTGCGCCAGCAGATGGTGTTATTACGTTAGCTGAGCCAGATATGTTTTATTCTGGTGGCACAGTGATTATCGACCACGGCTATGGTGTTAGCTCTACCTTTTTGCACCTGAGTAAATTGTATTTAACCGTTGGTGATAAAGTTGTGCAGGGTGATAAGGTCGCTGAAATTGGTGCCACCGGTCGAGTGACTGGCCCGCATTTAGACTGGCGCTTAAACTGGTTCCAAATGCGTTTAGACCCCGTTTCGATTGTACCGTCAATGGCGACAGTACTGGCAGCGGAAAAAGCGGCAAAATAGTGTTAAGCCATATGTTAGGGTTTCGGTATGACGATTGAACCGGAACCCTTTATTCAATGGTAATGCTATTCGCTTGATAACTTGCACTTCATACGTCCTGAATTCACCACAACGTCAACGCTATTTGCCTCACTAAACTGATTATGTTGAAACGTTTTCTCACTTTAAGCGACAAACTTATATCGAACGACTAAATGCTTATCGTCGACATCACAAAGGGCTCTGGTTATGATCAAGCAAGTGGGTAATACCGTTATTGAGTTAAAGCACAAAGCAACATGTCATTGTGGTGCCGTTGAACTCGAGCTCACGTTACCCAATGGTATCGAAAATCCACGACGCTGTGATTGTTCAATTTGTCGTAGAAAAGGTGCGATTGCTGGCTCTGTTAAACTGGGCGGGATTAGGGTGGTAAAAGGTCAAGATGTGTTAACGCTTTATCAATTTAACACCAATACCGCGAAACATTATTTCTGTTCTCATTGTGGTATTTATACTCATCATCAACGTCGCTCAAACCCGACTGAATACGGTTTTAACATAGCTTGTTTAGACGGTGTTAATCCATTTGATTTAGGTGATGTACAAACGAGTGATGGGGTAAACCATCCATCAGACCGAGACGTTGTATAGCAAATGGTAAGGCATGTTAATAAAAGGCATTAGGTATTGTATTTCCATCTCTGAGTATCTAATAGAAAACCTCATCATGAATGGCTCTGAATTTGAAAATAAATCTAATGTTATTGTTGCGATGAAGCAATAAACAGAGCATTCAAATATGATTGCTCTGTTTATTAAAGATGGGTTTAACTGTTTGTCATTTCTTTAATCATGTCTAATGCAACGGCTTCTGCAATACTGATACCGTCAATACCCGCCGATAAAATCCCGCCAGCATAACCGGCGCCTTCACCTGCAGGATATAAACCTTTGGTGTTAATGCTTTGAAAATCGGCACCACGTTTAATTTGTACCGGTGAAGAGGTACGAGTTTCAACGCCGGTTAACATGGCATCTTTACTGTCAAAACCACGAATTTTTTTACCAAATGCTGGAATGGCTTCACGAATAGCATCGATAGCGAATTGCGGTAATGCATCGCTTAAATCGGTCATTTTTACGTTGGGTTTATAAGACGGCTCAACGTTTTCAAACGGTTTACCAACACCTGCAGCTAAAAAGTCACCGACCATTTGCGCTGGAGCATCATAATTGCTGCCGCCCATGATATAGGCGTGGCGTTCCAATTTACGTTGTAGCGCAATACCTTGAAGTGGATCGTTGTCAAAATCACTCGGATCAATGCCAACCACAATGGCACTGTTGGCATTACGTTCACTACGCGAATATTGGCTCATGCCATTAGTCACTACTGCATGTTCTTCAGACGTCGCCGCCACAACCACACCACCAGGGCACATACAAAAGCTGTAAACACTGCGACCACTTTTGCAATGGTGGACTAACTTATAATCTGCTGCACCTAACATTGGGTGACCCGCGTTAACGCCAAAGCGATCTTTATCAATCATCTCTTGCTTATGTTCAATACGAAAGCCAATCGAAAATGACTGCGCCTGCATATACACGCCTTTATCATGTAACATTTGGAAAGTATCACGGGCACTGTGACCAATCGCAGCAATAACATGCTTAGAATGCAGTACTTCGCCATTTCTCAGGGTGACACCAGTCACTTGACGGTCAGTAATGTTGATTTCATCAACACGGGTTTCAAAGCGAATTTCACCGCCTAAACGGATTATTTCGCGGCGCATTTTTTCCACCATGGTGACCAACTTAAAGGTACCTATGTGTGGTTTACTAACATAAATGATTTCAGCTGGTGCACCCGCAGCGACAAATTCTTGTTTGACTTTTAAGCCTTTAAAGCCAGGGTCTTTAACTTGGCTATATAACTTCCCATCAGAGAATGTGCCAGCGCCACCTTCACCAAATTGTACGTTTGATTCAGTGTTTAACTCACTGGTACGCCAAAAACGGAAGGTATCTTTAGCGCGTTCGTGGACAGATTTTCCACGCTCTAAAATAATCGGTTTAAAGCCCATTTGTGCCAACATAAGCCCAACAAACAAGCCGCATGGTCCCATGCCTATTACCAATGGACGTTCCGTTAAGCCTTCTGGAGCAGTCGCGACATATTTATAATCGGTATCTGGCGACACGCGGATATTATGGTCGTCAGCAAGTGATGTCAATAACGCGGCTTCGTCTACATTGGCTAATGTCACATCTAATGTATAAATTAACGAAATTAAATTCTTTTTACGGGCATCGTAGCCACGCTTAAACACATGTATATCAACCAGCTGATCCGCTGAGATAGAGAGCCTTTGCAATACGAGTTGTTGCAGCGCATCTTCATTATGGTCGAGAGGCAATTTTACTTGGTTTAAACGGATCATGATTTACCTAAAAAGAGACTTAAAAAACAGCGCGTAGTTTACGTGATTTAACCTTAAAATGAAATTATCTATTGATGGTACTTGCTCTATGTCATGCTGTATTCTTTACCTTCATGATTAAATAGTAAAACCGATCACCCAGTTTAGCTCACTCTAGCGGGTGAACTCAGTGTGATACAAGCGAGTAGGGCGATAGGAAGTGCATATGTTGCGATGGATTATATTTCTTTATAGCGTAACAGTTTGTGTGAACGTGCAAGCTGCAACCAATGTGACTTTATTGAGTGATAACGGGATTGAGAGTTGGACCACCAAAGTATTCTCTGGTGAATCAATTTACAGCGTTGGAGACTATAAAGGGCGCCTAGCGCTAAAAGCACTTAGTCACCATTCCGCGTCAGGCCTGGTGCTAGAAAAGCAAATTGACCTCATTGCAACGCCTTACCTAAACTGGAGTTGGTTAGTTGAAAAGACGCTGCCGGAGTTAGACGAGCGAAGTAAAGCTGGTGATGATTTTGTGGCGCGAGTTTACGTGGTTATTGATGGTGGTTTTATGGTGTGGAACACCAAATCATTAAACTATGTTTGGTCGAGCAATCAAGCCAAAGGCTTGGTTTGGAACAACGCTTTTGCTGGCTCAAGTGTTAAAATGATGTCTGTGCGAGGACAGCAATCGCAGCAAAGTCAGTGGTATGAAGAAAAACGCAATGTGTATCAAGATTTGATTGAAACATTTGGGGATAAAGGCAGTGAAAACGCTAACCGCAAAGCGTATCAATACATCGATATGATTGCGATTATGACCGATACCGACAACAGTGGCAAAGATGCAGAAACGTATTATGGCGACATAATATTTACTGAAAAATAGCAACTGATCAACCTGCATTTACTGGTGGTTAGCGACCTAGCAAAGTCGCATTGATTTTTACTTTATCGTTAAAGTAGTGGGCTAAATAAGTAAAAAAACTGCTCGACTAATCGTTTAACTAACGGTCTTTTACGCCACTGGCGCGCATCCATTTTTATTGAATTAGCCATATATTGATGTTGGACTTCACTAAGCGATTGAGTGAATTCTAAATTTTCAACAGAAAGAGTCACTTCAAAGTTAAGCCATAGGCTGCGCATATCAAGATTAACTGTGCCGATTAGACTATGGTGCAGGTCAATGACCACTGACTTTGTGTGCAGTAAACCGCCACGAAAACGATGAATATTGACACCTGCATTCAGTAACTCGCCAAAGAAAGATCTGCTGGCCCATTCCACCATCATTGAGTCGTTTTTATCGGGTATGATTAAATTGACCTCCACCCCCCGTAATGCAGCTGCTGTTAATGCAAACAGTAGGTTTTCACTGGGGACAAAATAAGGGCTAGTGATGGTGATGCTGTGTTTTGCTTGATAAATACTGAGCAATAAAACTTGTTGGATCATATCCTCAGGCATACCGGGTCCTGATGGAATAACTTGAACCATGTCAGATGGTTCCTCGTCGTGCGGATGGCATTGTGGCGGTTCGGGTAACATTCTCTGGTCTGTTTCGGTTTCCCAATCCCAGGCGAGAATGCAGTTAAGCACTGGCACACTGGAGCCGGTAATTCTCACCATGACATCAACCCACTCACCAACACCAGCGCTTTGCTTAAAATATTTAGGATCGACTAGATTCATTGAGCCGGTATAACCGATTTGGTTGTCTATCACGACTATTTTACGATGAAGGCGAAGATCTAAACGGCGGAAGATCATACGTACAAGAGAAACAGACAGTGCGGATACCAAATTTATGCCAGCTTCACGCATTTTTTTTGGCCACTTACTGTTAAAAAAGGTTCGACTTCCTGCAGCATCTAATAATATTCTCACTGCCACATCGCGTTGAGCAGCTTGAATAAGTGCTTGGGCAACTTGGTCAGCAAGCCCACCAGGATGCCAAATATAGAACTCTAAATGAATCGAGGTTTGCGCTTGTTGTATGTCTTCAATCAGGGTTGTTAAAATCGTTTCGGCGGATGATTTAAGTGTTAGTTGATTATTGGCTAACGTAGGAATGCCCAGACGTTTTTCACATAAATGGCTTATGGGAATCGCGTAATCACTTAAGTTGTGAGGACGATATTGCTGAATGGCAAACAGTCGACGAAACCATTCCCGATAGGGGCCGTACATCTCTTTAGCTCTCACTGCGCGGGTTTTACCAAGGTTCATCTCGCCAACGAGGAAATAAAGGAAAATACCTAAGATGGGGACAACAAAAATAAGCATCATCCAAGCTAAGGAAACACCAATAGATCGCCGTTTATAGACAATACGCGTGGTGATACCAGCAATGAGCAGCCAATAAGCTAATACGCTGATTATCGTTAATATTTTATAAAGCTCAACCATAGCTAGCCAGTGTATCAATCATGTAGAAAAACATGCACTTATCATATCAGGTTTTCAATCGGTATGGTCTACAGTCATCCGTCTGTACGGCTGGGTATATCAAACAGTTTGTTTTATTATAAAGACTCTGGTGCTATTCAGTTTAAAGCGAACCAAACGCTAGCATCACTTTAAGTCACTTTAAGTCATTTTCAGATAGCCCTCCCAAAACGAATAGAGGTATTCATCCATCGGTATTTTTCGCTCAAAGCCAACATCGACCTTACAGCCTAAGCGTAAACTGCTTGGGCTTGCTCGATGGGGAAGTCTGGTTATCGTCATATTGTTGATGATGACAGTTGTGGTTGTGCCAAAATTTGTGCATTTAGCCACAGAGCCTCAAGTGATTAATAATGAGCAAGAGTCGTTTGCTGCACAATGTGTAAAAGCCACACCTATCGCTAAATTGGATACTGATGGCCAACTGGCGGTCGCGAGCTGGAATGTTTATAAACAGCAAAATGCTGGCTGGCAAACGCTGCTCAGTCAGTTAGCTAAACAACATCAATTATTGTTGCTGCAAGAGGTGAAGTTATCTGACGAGTTTCAGTTGTGGCGCCAACAACATCACCAACAATTGGCGATGGTGCAAGCATTTAGCCAAGACCATATACCACTAGGGGTGATGAGCTTGTCTCAAGTTGCTGCGAGTGAAAGTTGCGGTTATTTGACGGCTGAACCCCTAATACAGTTTCCCAAGTCGAGTTTGTTAAGTTATTTCCCCTTATCGAATGGTGAAACTTTGCTGGTGGCTAACTTGCACAGTATTAACTTTGAGTATGATCTAGACAGTTATGCTGCGCAGTTACAGCAGCTACTACCAGCGTTAAGTGCTCATAAAGGACCGATAATTTTCGGCGGGGATTTAAATACTTGGCGTCAAGCCAGATTATCAATGTTAGCCTTGATGACAAAGAAATTAGGGCTAAAAGCGGTGATCCCCGCGGATGACAAACGCACAACCGTGATGGGCTATCCAATTGATCACCTTTATTATCGAGGACTAACTTTAGAGTCATCTCGGGTCATTATGACTAAAAGCTCAGACCATTATCCTTTGTTAGCGCAATTTAGATTAGGCGAAAGTTAACGCTCATCGTTTATGACGGCTATTAACTGATTAAAGTTGTGTTAAAGGTCATAAAGACCGCATGGGCTCGCTCAAGATTAATTGATTGGTGCGGCTGACAGGCACATCAATGTTAAAATCGATTCACAGTCATTTTTCAATTCGAGTAAAATAACCTTTAACGATTTAATGTGTGTTTTGTGCAAGTTAAAACGATAAGAGCATAATACATTATGATCTTATCGTTAATTAACCCGCTGATTAAACGACTATATCAGTAGCTTGATATGTCTCTCAATATTGATTTTTTTATCTGCCACAGCTTCAATTAATTATTTCTTATTAAACATCGCTTGGCCGGTTTTATCTTTTTCAGACCAGAAATTAAGATTGAACTGGGCATCAGGGCTTAATTCAATACGATGCCAGTACTCTGGTGGGCTAGTGGCAAATTGGCCTGCTTTGATCACCACTTTTACTTCTGGTTCAGTTGCTTCGCTGTCTGCAAAACCAAAATACGTGACCACACCTTCCATTACACATAACTGGCCGAATACACCTTCGGCGGTATTGTGGTGAGTCAGTAGCGCATCAGGCACATTTTTAGTGGTGAAAAATGGCGTAGAGCGTTGAATTGTCCAGTTTGCTGGGATACGTTGATGAGACATAATGTTCTCCTAAATAACCTGAACTCGGGATAATAAACGCCTTTCAAACAGCCCTTTGCCCTGCTAACTGCGTTGAATCGACTTACAATAGGCTAGCTATTGACGCGTCAATTCGCCTTGTTCGCATAACCAATGACAAGCTTGAAAGTGAGGAGGGTTAACATGCTGATTTTAAATAGCATAAGTTCATCCCTTATCCCAAATTCAGGTTAAGTTGATTGATGAGTAGGCTTTATGAGTAAAGCCTACTCGATAAAATACTAAAGACTTGCTGGTAAGGCTCTGAGTAGCGGGAAGGTATTGTTCATGTGGCCTTCTGTTACCACAAAACCGATTATCTGTTTTTGCTCATTGTACGCTTTTACTGAGCAACCCAGAGCATCAATATCAACCTGCCACGATGCAACGTCAATTACGGTATTCCCGCCTAATTGAATGGGCATTTGCGGTGTTTTAACTTTGACTAACATAGCCGGTAGTTTCAAATCTGTCGGTTGGCCTAATAAGGTTTTCGCTAACGCATTGGCGCTTAACATAATGGGCTGCAAGTAGGACATCACCTTACCATTGATTTCGGCGCAATCTCCTAAGGCATAAACATTGTTCGCTGAGGTTTGCAGTTGCAGATTAACCACTAAGCCATTATTGACTTTGAATCCTGACTTTCGTGCTAAGCCAACATTAGCCTTTAATCCCGCAGCTGAAATAACACAATCGACAATATGGGTATTACCACAACTGAGTGTGGCACAAATACCTGATTCAATTTTGTTTAGCGAACTAATGGTACGGCCAAACTCAAATACAACACCGTTATCGACCATCTTCTTTTGTAAAACACTGGCGACTAAATCTGGCAGCATGGTTGCCATCACGCCGTGACTTGGATCAACCACCACGACGTTTTTACCGCTGCGATTAAGATCCATGGCTATTTCAGTGCCGATAATACCCGCTCCAATAACCAAAACACGTTGTGCATTTTGTAGTTGCAGCTGCGCATTATTAAACTCACTAAGACTGTTTAAGGTGACCACACTGTCTGTTGCGTTACCAAGCATTGATGGCACAAAGGTTTTTGCTCCTGTTGCTAGCACCAGTTTTGTATAAGGGTAAGCAACACCTTCAACAAACACCGCTTGCTGTTCACTATCAATGCAATCAACCTTGGTAAAAGCATGCAGAGTAATATTATTCTCGGAGGCAAACTCTTGTGCAGTAAGGCGGATTAAGTCCGCACTGTTTTGCTTGTTACTAAATACATGGCTCAAGTCCGGTTTATTATAATCGTGGCCTTCATCAAGGGTGAACACGGTTATCGGTAAATGCTTATCTGTGCGTCTAATGGTTTTGATTAGTTGGTATGAGCCAAAGCCGCTACCGATGATAATGATGGGTGCGCTCATGATGCTTTCCTCTCAGCGATAGGGACAAAAACATCTTTGCCAAGGCCGCAATCTGGGCAAAGGAAAAAGTCTGGCACTTCGCTCCACGGTGTACCTGGTGTTACATCTTGATTAGGCTCACCCAATACTGGCTCATATACCCAATTACACACAGTGC
Source organism: Shewanella sp. Arc9-LZ (assembly GCF_010092445.1). Lineage (NCBI taxonomy): Bacteria > Pseudomonadati > Pseudomonadota > Gammaproteobacteria > Alteromonadales > Shewanellaceae > Shewanella > Shewanella sp. Arc9-LZ. The sequence goes on from NZ_CP048031.1 coordinate 1,933,803, forward strand.
AGAGCATATTTTGTGAATCACTCATTGCCGTCGCTGTTGTACATGTCGGTTTGGTTGCTTGAGTTGCTTGAGTTGGCTTAGTGGTTACAGTGGCTTGAGCGCTCTTAGCTAGCGATGCCGGTGAAATGGATTTTACATTACTTAAATCATGCCATGCCCAGCTTTTAGCTATCTGGCGACCGTGCTCACGGCATTCGCGCATCGCTTTACCATCTGGTCGCCATTTTGCTTTTAAGCCGACAATGGTTTCAAATCCGGCATCTGTAAGACGGGTGTGAATACGGTCAACGGCGCCGCCGTTCCAGCCATAACTTCCAAATGCTCCGGCTTTTTTATCTTTAAAGCGCAGGCCTGTGATCTCTTCTAGCATTCCCGCGACTTTCGGCATCATGACATTGTTCATGGTTGATGAGCCTACCAAAATACCTTTGGAGCGGAACACGTTGGCTAATATGTCATTTTTATCATGACGGGCCACGTTAAACACTTTAACCGACACAACAGGGTCAACGTCGTGGATGCCTTGAGCAATGGCATCGGCCATCATGCGGGTGTTATTAGACATCGAATCATAAAAAATGGTGATTCTGTCTTCCTGATAGTTATCTGCCCATTGCAGATATTGATGAATAATCTGTGCTGGGTTGTCGCGCCACACTACGCCATGGGCGGTAGCAATCATGTCAACGGGCAGGTTAAAGCTTAGCACCTCGTTAATTTTGGCGGTAACCAGCGAGCTAAACGGGGTTAAAATATTGGAATAATAGCGTAAACATTGATCCATCAATTCAATTTGGTCTACTTCGTCATTAAACAAATGCTCATCGCAGTAATGCTGACCGAACGCATCATTGCTAAACAACACAGCATCTTCCGTTAAATAGGTCATCATGCTGTCAGGCCAATGCAACATAGGAGTTTCAATGAACACCAGCTGCTTACCGTTACCAATGTCTAAGGTATCGCCGGTTTTAACAATATTAAAATTCCACTCTGTATGGTGATGTAAGCCAGTAATAGAGTCGATAGCATTTTCGGTACAGTAAATCGGGGTATTGGGAATTTTAGCCATTAAAGCCGCTAAGGCACCTGAGTGATCTTCTTCCGCATGGTTAATGACGATGTAATCAATCTTATCGAGATCAATTTCCATCTCAAGGTTTTGGATAAATTGCAGGCTGAAACGATGGTCAACAGTATCGATTAAAACATTTTTCTGTTCACGAATAAGGTAACTATTATAACTGGTGCCTTTGGTGGTTTTATATTCAGTACCATGGAAGTCCAATATTTCCCAGTCACGTTGTCCAACCCAATCGATGTTATTTTTAATGTGAATTGTCATATGTACACCTGTAATAAATTAGAAGTTAAAGTTGATAGAGATATTTCAAAAGTTAACTTCGTTATTGCAGAGTGCATGCCAACTGTTTATCTTATTGATTATATGCAGGTAATGTATATTTAGTGAATTTTATTGGTGTCATAAAGACATGCTGTATATTGTCAATATGACGCTAAGTTGTCATATTGACTTCTTGTTGTGTTCTAAAACGACATTATTGATGAAATGCCAATCACAGGCTTTATCGCTATTTATCAGCTAATACAAACTGAGATAAATGCTTGCTTCAGTTGCATTTTGTAATGTAATTGTTATTACATTAAGCTAAGGCTATTCACTAGAATACGATAACCACGAAATTTACTGAGCTGTTTATGTCGTAAAATTTGTATTAATTCAATCCCTTTGGATGTCAGATGTAAAAAGGATGTTAGATGATAGATTTTAATAATAAAGGTTTTTTCAAACTGAAGCAGAATTCTGATTTTGCAGACAAAGCCCGCGATTTACTTATCGATGATGAACGAGTCATTGATTCATATAAATCCATGCGTGATGGTGTCATTTTTACCAGTAAAAGAATTATCGCTGTTAATGTTCAAGGCATTACAGGAAGTAAAAAAGATTTTACATCTTTGCCTTACAAAAATATTGTCGCTTACTCAATTGAAACATCGGGGACATTCGATCTCGATTCCGAACTAGAAATATACTTTTCAGCGATAGGCAAAGTTAGGTTTGAGTTTACTGGTAAGGCCTCAATGCTGGAGATATCAAAAATAATCTCAGGTTATTTATTATAGGTCTGCAAATGCCGCTATTGTCAATAATTGCTTAATAAATTGATAATTTCAACAAACGAACCATTAAGGTTTAATCTGTTGTAAAATATGAGTTTAGTCTAGAATTTAATGCTGAAACTGAGGAGTGTTAAGTGGGTCGTTTCGTCAGTTATCTGGCGTCGAGAAAGACTAAAACGTGAGGTGTAAAATTGTAAATATGGCTAATGTTCAAATCAGAGTGTTGCTGATGAGTGATTGGGAAATCTATAGAAGGTTACGTTTATTAGCATTACAAGACTCGCCAGATTCGTTTGGCTCGACTTATGAACGAGAAGCTGAATTTACCGACGAAGAGTGGATTTCTCGTCTTAATGCAAGCAATCGAGCAAAGCATGCATTGCCACTGATCGCTGAACTTGATGGCGTCGCTGTAGGCTTAGCATGGGGACAGATCCATAGTTCTAGTTCTAGTCCTATGAATACTGATGCTGCACATGTGTATCAAATGTGGATGTCACCACGCGCGCGCGGATATGGACTTAGTAAGTTATTACTGAATAGCATTATTGATTGGGCCAAAAAATCTAATCGAAAAGTCGTTTGCTTAGAGGTTACTATTGCTAACGAGGCCGCTGTTAATCTCTATAAATCAATTGGTTTTGTTGCTGTTGGTGAAACACAGACTCTACGAGAGGGTAGTGCATTACTGACTCAAACCATGATACTGGAGTTATGTGGTTAATAAATGAGTCATGTTCTCAATAAAATCGACGTTTTCAGCAAAATAGTTTTCAGTAAAATCGTTTTCAATAAAATCTAGGTGACACGACTCACTTTTAGGGTATTGTCGCAACGGTTTAATTAACCACGTTTCGCTCATTAACTGAGTGGCTTTTACAATGGAGTGTAAAAATGAATGAATCTCAAGCAGATAATATTATCCAATCTTATGAAACGGATAGCATTACCGCTTTACGTTCAGATTTAGATAAACTGAGACCCAAACCATATACTTGGTTAATCCAATGGCTGATGTGTTTGGCGACTATTGGCGCTATTTTATATATTGCAAAAGTAGACCTATTAGTAGAACAAAATTTTGTGTGGTTGCTACTGTTATTTGTCGCGATTGGCTTTAGCCATCGAGATGATTATTTAGCTCATAAACGTATCGATTTGGTGATTAAACTACTCGATAAAAATGCATTTCATAAACGGTCATAGTTCAAAAGGAAGCCTTGGCACATGGATATTATGATTGATGATTTACAGGGCTCTGGCGTGGTTGAGTTACTGCAAGCACATTTGGCTGACATGTATGCAACATCGCCACCGGGTAGTGTTCATGCATTAGATATTGAAGCCTTAAAACATCCATCAATTACTTTTTGGTGTGCCAAACAAGGTGACATAGTACTTGGGTGCGTAGCGATAAAACAGTTAACGCCAACCCACGGCGAAATTAAGTCTATGCGAACGGCTGCAATGGCGAGAAACCAAGGAGTAGCATCGGCATTGTTATCGCACATATTGGGCGTAGCTAAGTCTTGTGGTTATCAGCGGTTGAGTTTGGAAACTGGATCGATGGATTTTTTTGCGCCAGCAAGGCGTTTGTATGAACGACATCAATTTGATTACAGCGGCCCATTTGCGGACTATGAACTAGATCCTAATAGCTTGTTTATGACAAGATTAATTGAGTAAATTGATTTGTGATAAAGGTAAAGCCTAGCAAAGCGCTAATTTATGAAATGTGTAAGCGACTATTACTCTTCTTCATTATTTTTGGCATTGCCATCGTAATATTAATGACCCCAGAAGGTGAGTGTGTAGCATTTTTTAGCCATAGCTTGTGCACAGGAAAAGATAAGTGGGTTATTGTAAAGTGGATTTTTTTGTTTGATTCATTGTTACTGGCACACACAGCTTTGCCTGTTTTGCATTACTTAGCGCTAAGATTTTTAATTAAGCATAAAAACTGACCTCTAAATGGGTTTTGAAAAGCTTAATGATTTACAACCTTTCTATCATTGATCTAAACAAGCCAAACTCAGTTATAGCATTGGCATAACTGAGTTTGGCTTGTTTTATATTAGTGCTGCAGTTTCCAGACAAAGCGTTATTAGTACTATGCCTAGCAGGCTTGTTCACTCTCAACAATTTTTTGAATATCGTGCGGGTGTACTTTAACGCAAATGCCATTGGCCTTAAATGCGATAGTTGGGTTAGCAAGGCGCTCTTTATCACCTTTTGGCGAACTTTGTTTAACCTTAATATCACTGTTTTCGTTACTACCTGCAATAGTACTACCTGCAATAGTATTACCTGCAATAGTATTACCCGCAATAACATCAGCCAGTAGTGGCACTTTTTCAATAAGCTCTGCGACGAGTTCATCACAGGTTTGTGCCTGTGATGGGAACACTAATTCGATATGCTCCCAACCTTCAACCGGATAAGATTTGTCAGATGGAAAGGGCAGTTCAACACATTGAATTTTCATCGCACCGATAACTAATGGTTCGGCTAATTTAATGATTAAAATCGGCCGACCGTTGATGATGTTATTAGAGATGATTTTGCCGTGTTGACTAAATTCATCGACGAGTAACTGCGCTGTTTGATTATCGTTCACCCGCAGAGCAGCATGATCACAATTCAATGCTAAGTTGTCTAAACCTAACCGATGAATAAACGCGCTAATGCGCTGGCTAAAGCCTGCCCAAGTATGTTGTAGATGTTGGTAATTCATTTAATAACCCAAGAAACAAAGCAAAAAATGGTATGGTTGAGATTGAATAAGCTTATGGCCATATTTCAATCGGTGTACCAGCATCAATCATTTGCCACAATTCATCCATTTCTTTGTTGGTGACGGCAATACATCCATTGGTCCAGTTGTACTTTTGTGCTTCTTCTGGCGGTAAAGTTGAACGAGGGTTTTCACCGTGGATCATAATCATGCCACCGGCTCTAATGCCTAATGCATCAGCTCGTAATTTATCTTCTTCATTGGGATAAGAGATATGAATCGATTTATAAAATGCACTATCAGATTTTTTATAATCTAATACATAACGACCTTGCGGAGTACGTTGATCACCTTCTTTAAGCTTATGACCACTTGGCACATCGCCCATGGCAATAAGGTAACTTTTAATCACTCTTCCGTCACGCATGACAGATAAGCGTGATTCAGATTTATTGACGACAACTAAATCTACTTTTGCTGTAGTTTGGCTTGAAGAGGCAACCGCCAATGACGGGCTGAAAATTAAGGCTATAAATATTATGTACAACGCGCGCATGAAATCTCCGTAAACCAATGACCTTTTTAATTTTTATTGTAAAATGACCCTATTTCGAATGTTAAAACTCGACAGTCAATGTTAGATTTTAACGACAACAAGGGTTAATTGATATTAGTTAACCGAGTTTATTTGCAATTTATTACCCGAGACAGTGAATAATAAGATGAATATCGAAGAAAAATCCGACAGTCCACTAAAAAAACAGCTTAGAAGTGTGATTTTTGGTACCGAAACCCCAGCAGGAAAACGTTTCGATATTGCCCTTATGGTCTGTATTGTACTGAGTGTGATATTGATTTTTATCGATACCACAGAATATGTTAATTCCCTTTACGGTGACTATATTAGTATCGCCGAATGGACCTTTACGGTATTGTTTACCGTTGAGTACATATTAAGGCTCTATTGCTCGCTTAATCGGTTACACTATGCACGCAGTTTTTTTGGTGTAGTGGATTTAGTGTCAATTTTACCCAGTTATTTAGGGTTGATTTTCCCTGGTGCCAATGTCGCGTTAGCGTTAAGAGTACTGCGTTTATTCCGGGTGTTTAGAGTATTAAAGTTACTTCGATACCTAAGCGATGGCCAAATATTGCTCAAAGCCATGGTGCAGTCCGGTCGAAAAGTGTTTATGTTTTTCTTCTCGGTAAGCCTGATTATTATGGTGTTAAGTGTGGTTATGTATGTGGTTGAAGGCCCTAACAATGGCTTTACTTCCATTCCTAAGTCCATGTATTGGACCGTGGTGACCATTACCACCGTTGGCTACGGAGATATTACGCCGCAAACGCCATTGGGCCAAGGGATTGCGGCACTTACTATGCTGATTGGTTATTCGATTATTGCGATCCCCACCGGTATTTTAACCGCTGAAATTTCACATGAAATGGTCAGAACCCGTGATTTACGTAAATGCAGCAATTGTGGCAAAAAAGGCCACGATAAAGATGCTGAATATTGTAATCATTGTGGTAGCGAACTTGAAAAACTCTAGGGTTACAGCCTGTAAAGCTGATTTAGATTTGATTTTTATTATAGACACACAAGGATATTGATGACCGCTGCTAAATTTGTTGAGGGTTCCATTTTACGCCATATCCTGGTGATGAGCTCTACTGCTGCTGTGGGTATTTCGGCACTTTTTGTGGTCGACTTACTCGATATTTTCTTTTTAAGCTTACTTGGTGAAATAGAGCTCGCCGCAGCAGCAGGTTATGCTAGCACGATTTCATTTTTTACGACTTCGATAGGTATCGGCTTATCGATTGCTCTAGGCGCTTTGGTGTCAAAAGCGGTGGGGTCGAAAAACATAAAGTTAGCCAAGAGATTATTTTTAAACAGTGCCATCGTGACGTTAATTACCAGTGTGCTGGTGGCTGCAGTTGTCATAGCGTTTATTCCCGAATTGTTAGCGTTGGTGGGTGCAACAGGGCGCACTGCGGAATTGGCTGAAAGCTATTTGTATATTCTGGTGCCATCCTTACCATTTATTTGTTTAGCAATGGCGCTTGGCGGCGCGCTGCGTGCAGTGGGTGATGCCAAACTATCGATGATGTCGACACTAGCTGGTGGCGGTGTTAACGCCGTATTAGACCCTATCTTTATCTTTAGTTTATCAATGGGTATTGAAGGTGCTGCGGCTGCATCGGTATTGGCCCGTATTGCGGTGTTTGTCATCTCAGCTCGCGGAGTGGTGGTTAAGCATAAGCTGTTAGGTCAATTTTCGTGGATTGAGTTCAAGCAAGACCTAGGGGTGATTTTTGCCATAGCCGCACCTGCAATGCTCACCAATGTGGCAACTCCCATTGGTAATGCGGTGGTAACGCGTGCCATAGCTGATTTTGGTGATAGTTATGTAGCTGGCTGGGCGGTGTTAGGACGTTTGATCCCCGTCTCGTTCGGGATGATTTTTGCACTGTCTGGCGCAGTCGGACCGATAGTGGGGCAAAACTTTGGTGCCAATGAAATTGAACGAGTTCGATTGAGTTTAAACAAAGCGATTCAATTTTGTGTTGTTTATGTTCTGGTGGTGTCACTGGTACTGTTTTTATTACGAAATGTCATTATTAGTAGTTTTGATATGAAAGGCGATGCGGCAGAGCTTATTTTGTTTTTCTGTCAGTACATCGCGGTGTTCTTTATCTTTTCGGGCATTTTGTTTATTGCCAATGCCTCATTTAATAATTTAGGTAAGGCTAAATACTCGACCTTTTTTAATGTCGGTAAAGCAACCATCGGCACCATACCATTTGTGTATTTTGGCGCCCAGTGGGGCGGTGTATTTGGGGTGTTAATTGGTCAGGTGATTGGGGCAATTATATTTGGTGTGATAGGTATTTTATGTGCATATCGATTAGTCGACAAAATTAGCCGCCAAGGTATGCTTTCAGCGGGTGCTAATCGACAACTACTAGAAGACGATGCGATAAACATTGATATGGTGGCCGCTCCTTCACCTATGCCAGGGCGCACTCAGATGGCTCAATTAGATGAAGATCCACTGTGTAAGCAAGTTGCTCAACAAGACAACGCCGATACAGCCAATGGCGACACAAATGATACTGAAAAAGCCGGTGCTGATGGCGCTAGTACCGATAACATTGGCAGTGAGAAAAGCAGCGATAAAATCAATTGATCTGATAGATGCTATGTAGATGTGACTTAGTTTAGATGTGATTCAGTGTAGATGAGACTCAGTGTAGATGAGACTCAGTGTAGATGAGACTCAGTGTAGATGAGACTCAGTGTAGATGAGACTCAGTGAAGATGAGACTCAGTGAAGATGAGACTCAGTGAAGATGAGACTCAGTGAAGATGAGACTCAGTGAAGATGAGACTCAGTGAAGATGTGACTTAGTGTAGATGTGATTCAGTTTAGATGTGACTTAGTGTATATGCGATAGAGTTTACATGTGATTGGGATCGAGACGTGATGCTATGATAGATATTTAATCTCTGGCTAATGCCCACAGAGCTGATAATAAAAAGCCCCTATTTTTGGCCTTGACCAATAATAGGGGATTTTTGATACTGACACCTTGTAAATGGGTGTTAGTCTTTGTCAGTTTCTGTGCTGGCTTCTGTGGCAACTGTTTGTTCAGCCGCTTCCGCTAACGCAATTTTCTCACGTTCAGCTTTAGAGATATAACGCTCAACAGGCTTGTTACTTGGGTTAGCCGGCACCACTTTATTTTGGCGAGCCTTGGCACGTTTGGCCAATTTTTTGATCATCTCTTGCTTTCTATTCATCTGATTTCTTACTTTGTAAACGACAAACTATTAATATCATTCTAGACGATACACGGCTTATCGGAGCGTGATGACACTGGTCTTGGAGCCTACGGCAACATCACGAGAAAATTTGGATGCTAATTTTAGCTTAATTGCTTAGCTGGATATAGTGTTTTATCCGTCAGCGACAATAATTAACCTATTAAGTCAGTTAAAGCTGCATCGGCTTGGCAATTAGGCGCCGAATTTTTTAATATCTTCAGCGGTAGCACCATCATTACATTCGCCACGAATTTCACCGCGCTCAGTTTCAACATAACGACTTAATTCAATAAAACCGGCTTTACAATAACCATTCATTTCGATGGTTTTTCTAAGACCCAGATCAATTTGTTGATGCCATAGTTCGAGGCGATTCTCTGCGTTACGTTGTTCAATTAAATAACTCTGTGCATCTTGTTTACTGCGAATTCTTCTTTCTAGCGGGGAATCACCAGGAATGCTGCGGTCAAGGGCGGTAGCTAATTTTGCTTTATAGACAAACAACTTAATCCCATTACCTTTAATTTGAGTACTGAATGCATCGCGAAACTGCCCCGCAAAGTCCATAGGATCAGGTTCGCTTGCGCTACAGGCGCTAAGCAGTATGAGACTGCAGATGATTAAGCTTATTTTTGACACTCATTACCTCATTCGTTCTTATGTTAAATGAAACTCGAATAAATGCTGCAATATATTATCATGACCTTTATTGATACAAGCATGGCCAGGGTAAAAATATTTCTACAGCAATATGTTAGCCACAGTGTTGAGATAAACTGTGGCGACATGACATAACCAGTGCTTTATGCGAAACGTTCGTTGAGGTAGCTGGTAATGGCTTTTGACTCATATAACCATTGGGTGTTGCCGTCTTGTTCGATACGTAAACAAGGCACTTGTAGCTTGCCACCTTGGCTTACTAACACGCTTTTGTTGTCATCTTGTTTGGCGTCGACTAAGTTAATGGTTAAATTTTGGCGACGCATATCACGACGAACCTTGACACAAAAAGGGCAGGCGGCGTATTGATACAATGCCAATGATTGAGTTTGTTGATCGACAATAGCTTGTTGATCTTGTGGACGTTGGCGCTTTTTAGGAGCAAACACAAAATTTAACAACAAAATAATTCGACCTAAAATCCAGCGAACGATAAACATAGATAACCTCAATCTTAACAATATTAATGATACATCATGATTACAAACGTTTGTGATTACTCGTTTGCAATGTATGCGCAGTCTACCCGATGTAGATAGCGGTTAACAGCCACAGACAGGTTATTTTACTTGTAGTTCAAGCAATGCTTCTGCGGCATCTTCTGCGGTGTTGATACGGCTTTCAAGCACAAATATTTTACCTGCATCAATTCCTGCTTGAGCAATTAAATAGGCTTTAACCGCTTTAGCGCGGTCTTGGGCTAAAAGGCCAAATTCATCTGCAGTAAACTGTTGGTGATTTTTAAGCATATTGTACAAACCAATGTGCCAACGCGTGATCAGCTCTGCTTCAGTCAGTTTTGGTTTTTTCTGCTGTAATTTTTGCTTGATGTCTAATGGATCCTGCGATAACTCTTGCTCAACCAATTGATACAATGCATCTGCTAATGGCCCCGTAACAGGGTATTTGCTGGCAGAGACACTTTTGGGGAAATCTTTGAATTTTATCCCCGCAGCGTTAGCCAGTTGCTTATGCAGTTTGGTTTCTGCTAATGCTTGTTTATCGTTAATTATGTCGATACTGCCTTTAATATTTAGATTAAGCAGCGGCCTGTCTATTAACGCTTTAGCCAGTTTGTCTAAGGTGCTTTTTTGTTTAAGTGAGATGTTGCTGCGTCCATACTCAAAACTGATTTTATCTATTTGTTCATCACTGCCCACAAGACCAGCTAAGAATGAAAACGGTGAGGTCACCGCTTTGGTTATGATATTGCCTAGTGCATTAATGATGATGCTACCAAAACTAAAGCTAGGAGAATCAATATCCCCAGACACATCAACGCCTAAATCAATTACGCCATGTCGGTCTTGCAATAATGCTATCGCTAATGTCACCGGTAGGCTGGTTGCTAAACTGCTGTTACTGCGTTTACCTAATTCGAGTTGATCAATCACTACATGATTACTGCCAACTAATTCATTGTTTTTAAGCTGATAGTTTAGATCCAGTGACAACTGACCTTTATCAATATAATAACCAGCATAAGTGCCCGAGTAAGGGTTAACCGAGGTGAGCTCTACTTTGTCAAAGTTCAAATTAAGGTCAAGATAAGGTTGTGCTAATAACGGGTTAACATCACCTTTTAACGTCACCGGTGCGTATTTGTCTATTTTTCCCGCTAAATCAACTGATGCAGTGGTTTCTGGATTTGATGATAAGTTGGTGATCTGGCCGTTAAGCATTTCAATGCCCGAAGCAAAATTGGGCGTTAACGAATTATCCGCAAAGAAGGCCGAGCTGTCTTTAAAGCCAATCTTATTAATGTTGAGCTTCATTTGTGGCGCATCGGTGGTGGATTGCTCATTGCCTGTCGATAAGGTCGCTTGTTCAGCTTTACTTGGACTAACAGCAACTTTATCTGTCTCAACACTATCTGTCTCAACACTATCTGTCTCGACACTAGCAGTGGTTTGTTTTACGTCTGCAGGAGTATTGATCAACTCGCTAATATTGGTGCTGCGGTCGGGTGAGATAATCAGGCGACTAAACAGCTTATCGAAGTTTATTTCATCAATATCAATGTTAGCTTGTTGGCGATCAAACGATAATTGGTTGATGTCCATGGTTTGCCATGTCAGCAAAGGTTGTTTTAACACGTTATCGTTAATGTGTAATTGACTGATGTTTGCACTGCCAGAGTAGGTTAGCGTGTCTTTAGCGTCTGCATGCAAAATGCCCTTAGTGGAAAACATGCCATCTTCAATAGTGATATTGATGTAAGGAGCAATATAAGGTTGTAAACGTGACAGCAACATATTACTAAAGTCGATTTCAGCATTCACTGTTTGCGCTAATGCATCAACTTGTCCTGTTGACGTTAATAAGCTTTGTTGATTAATTCCTGCCGAAAATTGATAATTAATCGGGCTGGATAGATCTGATTTTATTACCCCAGTAGTGAGGTCAATCGGGCCGATTTGCCAAAGAATAATCTTATCACTGGCAATGCCTTCACCCAGTTTAACTTGATACTGCGCGATACTGATTTTGTCTAGTGTGACTAACCAAGGGGAGTCAGCATCGATGGAGTTAGACGTTACTGCTGTTTTTTGTTGAGTCGTTTGTGAGTCTGTCTCAACTGTCGTTTCTTTCGTAGCATCTTGTGTCGCTGATGGTGGTGATTGCTGCGCTAATAGTGGTTCTGCATCTGTTTCTGTATCTGTTTTTGCAGTTGTATCGCTAGCTGCTTTTGTGTTGAGATCAGTGGTGACTTGTTTAACGGTCGCGATGGCTTTATCAGTAATGGTATCAGCCACATTTGTGCTGTCAGCTTTTTGCTCATCTGAGTTAGCTTTCTCTATATCTATACTGCCTAAATCTGCAGTCTCTGAATCTATCGTGTCTGTAGTAGCTGATTCGGTAATAGCTGATTCGGTAATAGCAGACTCGGTAGTCGTTGAGGCTGTAGAAGATAAATCTGAGGTATCTACGGTAGTTGTTAACTCAGTGTCTTTAGGCAGCAATAAAGCAACCAAATCAGCACCAGTAGGAGTGATATTGAGTTTGATATTACCTTTTTCGGTATGGAACTCACCAATGCTAACGCGTTTTTTGTGGCTGTCTAAATTGATATTATTTAATGCTAAGACATCAATGGCGATTTTTTCATCTTGCTGATGTAACGCTTTAAAACGTTTAATCACTATCTGTGCTTTGGTGACATTGATATGGCTTATTGGTGCTAAGTTTTTGTCTTGCAATATCACGTCATACTGTCCGTTTAGGCTCAGCGTGCCTTCAGCTAAGTTAATCGCAAACAGTTGATCAATAAAAGACCAGTAACGTGATAAATCAATTCCAGTCACCTTAACATCGCCTTTTATTGCCAGGGGCGCTAATTGGAATTGCCCTTGCAATGCGACCGAGCCTTTGAATTGATCTTCTATGCGTAAGTTATAACGATTTACTTGGTCTTGCTTGTCGTTTAACGCACTACTCAAGCTATTGAATTGTGCCAATGACACATTGATGTTGGGATAATTAATGTGGGTATCTGTGACGTTGTCGTCTAGGGTAAACACGCCTTGTTGGATCTGAATATTAGCAATGTTTATCGCCGGTATAACACTCGGTTCAGTACTCATTGGTGTTGGCTGACTATTTTGGCTTAGGCGAGTAATAATGTCACTGAAGTTAAATACAACTTGTTGATTTGCCGTTTCAGTACGCGCCACTCTAAAGGTGGGTTGTTGTAGACGGATATCTTCAATCACTATCGCCCAAGATGAGATCGATTGCCATAATTGAATGTTGCCATAGGCCGCGGCGAATGACGCAAACGTTTTCGGGCTATCAAGTTCGTTGATTTCAAAACCCGATACCGCTAGTTCTAACGTAAATGGGTTGATACTAATGTCTTGTAGGGTAACGTTTCTGCCTAATTGCTCGGTTAATATCGTTGGTGCTTGTTGTTTGGCAATATATGGAATCAATCCGCCGAGAACAGCACAACCCAATAGATAAACAGTTAATCCATAAAGGGCAAATTTTAGAATACGAGAGCGCGGTGTAACCGCTGAGCGCAATTGCGCAAAAAACGAGGTCATAAGAGGTAATCTTGATACAAAACAGTGGCAACAGCTGACTATTTTACCAAAAAAACAATCGTAACGAATGATTATTTTGTCAGGATAATAGATTAATTTACATTTATGTTTATTGATGTTAACTTTATATTTAAGCTTATGTAATTAATAGATTTTTCTATTTGTCTTTTTTATATAGGTTCATTTTGTTTTGTGCGTTAAACACTTACAGTGACATATTGTTTTAACCTGATGGCTTGATGCCATTACTTAATAGGCATGATATCTGCGATATTCATACGCGGTATTTAATCCTCTTTTCAAGGATGAGAAATGCAAATACGTCTAGCTTCGAGCATCGATTTAGAACCATTGAGCCTGCTATTTGATCTATATCGGCAGCAACTACAACAGCCCTCTGACTATCCAGCGTGTCATCATTTTTTGAAGCATCGCTTGGCCGAAAATGATTCGATGATTTTTGTCTCCATCAGAGACGATGAAATGGTGGGCTTTATTCAATTATACCCGTCGTTTTCTTCATTGCGCCTTGCTCCTGTGTGGTATTTGGAAGATGTGTTTGTAAAACCTCAATATCAGCAGCAGGATGTTGTTAGCCAAATGTACCAAAAGGCTCAGTTGTTGGCACAAAGTACTGGGGTATTATTGATTAACCACCATGATTCCCAAGTGCCTATCGAACCTGAATCCTTAAGTTGTACGGCGTAAATTGATCAGTATTATTTGCTTACCATTAACCATGGTAATTAAGTCTGTGATGAGATGAACGATGAATTATGTAGACCTCAGTTATTTCTGATAAAATAGCTGAGGTTTTTTATTATTTTATCATCATAGATGTTAAGGAAAAGAGATTGAATAAGAGCGTATTAACCAACCTTATCGCGGCTGTCTTTATGCTGGTTGGGTATGTGTTACAACAACAAATTGTCATGACAATAGGGTTATTTGCGTTGTCGGGTGCATTAACCAACTGGTTAGCAATCCATATGTTGTTTGAAAAAGTCCCCGGTTTGTATGGTTCCGGTGTGGTTCCATCACGATTTGAAGAGTTTAAAGCGGGCATTAAACATTTAATGATGCAGCAATTTTTTACTCAAGAGAATATCGATCGCTTTTTGACAACCAGTAGTGCCAGTAGTATTGATTTAACCCCTGTGATTGAAAAAATTGATTTAGCGCCATCATTTGATGCATTAGTGTCGACTATCGAAAAGTCATCATTTGGTGGCATGTTAGCGATGTTTGGTGGAACCGAGGCGTTGATCCCACTGAAAGAGCCATTTATTGAAAAAATGAAACTGTCGTTAGTTGAACTGGCTCAAAGTGAAGAGTTCAATGCTATTTTAGTCAATGAGCTTGAAAAGCCAGATGTTATCGCAGATATGCAAGCTAAAGTGGCCAATATTGTTGAACAGCGTTTAAATGAACTTACGCCAGAATTAGTGAAACAAATCATTCAAGACATGATTAAAACCCATTTGGGTTGGTTAGTTGTGTGGGGTGGTGTGTTCGGCGGTATTATTGGTGCCGTAGCGGCATTGCTGCAGCAATACAGTTAACCCCAAAAACGTATTATTTTCATGGCGTTGTCTGCCATATGATATTGTCTGCCATATAATATTGTCAGCCAAATAACAGAGTAACAGAGGTGAGTATGAGTCAACATCATAGTATTAATTATTTAGAAATACCCGTGAGAGACCTCATCGCAACCAAAGCCTTTTTTACTCAGGTTTTTGGTTGGCAGTTTCAAGACTATGGTCCTCAATACAGTTGTTTTTTGCAGGTCGGAATTGATGGTGGCTTTTATCAAGCAGACTCTCAATTCACCTTAGCAAACGGCAGTCCGTTAATTGTGCTTTATAGCCAAGATTTAGCCGCCATAGAAGCTAAAATTATTCAGGCTGGTGGACTCATCACCAAAGCTGTATTCAGTTTTCCTGGCGGTAGACGTTTCCATTTTACCGACGTTAATGGTAACGAATATGCCGTCTGGTCAGAATAACGACAATCAAATTGCCTCACCTTGTGTGAGGCAATGTTGTTTAGATCAACAGGATATCTGTTTAGGTTGCCATCGCTCGCTCGATGAGATTCTGGCTTGGCATACAATGGACCAACAACAAAAAAGCGCATTGCTGGAAACGTTACAACAACGCGCTATCGCGCGTAAAAAACGCTAGTAGGCCGCTAATCTATAATTGTTGAGCACTACAAATATCGTATTGAGCTACACCGCAGTTGGGTTGGTTCTCGGTTCGGTATCGGTTCTAAATAAGCTAAACCCGCGAGCTTGGTAGTTTTGTAAAGCGCTTGGGTGATCTAATGAGCAAGTATGCACCCAAACACGGCGGGTGTTAGGTAGCGACCACGCTTGTTCAATAGCTTGAGTCAGTAAATAGCCGCCAAAGCCTTTACCGATAAAGCGTTCACTTAAACCAAAATACATAATCTCGACAGTCGCGTCACCTTGTTGCTGCAACTCAAAGTAACCCGCTGGTGCACCGTCTTTATACGCGACAAACAAATGCAAATTATCCGCTTCGCTGTATTCCTGCCATTGGCTATCGGACAAGGCTAATTTATCTGTCCACTCCCACGCAGCACCCACAAATTGATATAAAAAACGATTGAATTGATATTGTTTTATTTTCACCTCAACCACGGTTAAGCCGTTGGTATCATGTTTAGGTTTTAATTGACTGCGGTCGGTCATCTCAAGATTAAAAATGCTGATGTCTGTCATGGTATCTCAATATAAATAAAGTTTATTTCTTAAAACTAACTTTTAAAATCATTCATAGCAAATTTAAAATAAATGCTTAGAAAAAATATATTTTCACAAAACAAATGTTGTCTATTGTGGTTAATTTTTGGCTAATGTAGATTCTCTGCGAGAGTAACCTATGGCAATGTAATTCAATTATAGAGGTAGTATATGTTCGAATGGATAGCAGATCCGCAAGCATGGGTGGCACTTTTAACCCTGATAGCACTCGAGATTGTACTAGGTATCGATAATATTATTTTTATCTCGATTGTGGTTGGAAAGTTACCTGTTCATCAAAGAGATAAAGCAAGACTTATCGGGATAGGTTTAGCGATGGTAGCTAGGTTAGGTCTACTATTAAGTTTATTTTGGATCATGGGACTCGTAGAGCCTATTTTCACCTTGTTAGATAATGCTATTTCAGGCCGTGATTTGATTTTAATTTTTGGCGGTTTATTTTTATTAGCCAAATCAACTCATGAAATTCATACGAGCTTTGATATTCCGACCGAATCAACTCATGGTGTTGCACAAGTTGGCTTTTACTCAGTGTTAATTCAAATCGCGATTCTCGATATTGTATTTTCATTAGATTCAGTCATTACTGCTGTTGGCTTGGTTGACAATATATCGATTATGGTTATTGCTATCGTTTTATCTGTCATTGTGATGTTGTTCGCCGCCAAACCAATCAGTATATTTGTTGAAGAAAATCCGACGATTAAAATGCTCGCATTGTCATTTTTATTGTTAATCGGATTCACTTTAGTTGCTGAGGGACTCGATTTCCATGTACCAAAGGGATACATCTATTTTGCAATGGCATTCTCGTTAACGGTGGAACTTATCAACATAAAAATCAAAAAGAGAAAAGAAACTGGCACTATTCATCTCAATAAAAAAATGTCAGAAAATGACTAGTTTTATATGAATGATTTTAGATCGTAATTTTTTACAATAAAAAGCACACCATTAATGGGTGTGCTTTTCTGTTAATGCCATCTGTTCTTAAAATGCGTTTACATTTTAGGAACAGGACACGTAATGCTAATACGCGCTAGCGTGAACGTTTTTAACTGCACGGCCCGATGGGTCGTTAAGCCCTTGTAAACTTACATCCCACAATAGTGCTTCAGGGGTTGAACAGGCAACTGTTTTTCCACCTGGCACTGTTTCAGCGGCACTGGCTAATGGGAAAAACTCTTCAAAGAAGCTGCGGTAAAAATAGGCTTCTTTCGACTCTGGCGTGTTGTATGGGAAACGGAATTTTGCGTTAGCAAATTGCACGTCATCTACGTTTTCTGCCGCATGAGCTTTTAAGCCATCAATCCACGAGTAACCTACGCCGTCACTGAACTGCTCTTTTTGGCGCCATACCACCTCTTTTGGTAATTTGTGCTCAAACGCTTGACGTAAAATGTGCTTCTCGATACGACCATCTTTAGACATCTTCGCTTCAGGGTTAATGCGCATTGCTACGTCAATAAACTCTTTATCTAAGAAAGGCACACGTGCTTCAAGTCCCCATGCTGCCATAGCTTTGTTGGCACGCAAGCAATCAAATAAATGCAGCTTATCAAGCTTACGGACTAATTCTTCATGGAACGCCTGCGCGTTTGGCGCTTTGTGGAAATATAGGTAGCCACCAAATAGTTCGTCAGCACCTTCGCCAGACAACACCATTTTAATGCCCATGGCTTTAATTTTACGTGCCATTAAATACATTGGCGTAGCGGCACGGATAGTGGTTACGTCGTACGTTTCTAAGTGATAAATCACTTCTTTAATTGCATCTAAGCCTTCTTGGAAGGTATACACAATAGGGTGATGAATTGTGCCAATGGCATCGGCCACTTTTTGCGCTGCGACTAAATCTGGAGACTCAGCTAACCCTACGGCAAATGAATGCAGTTGTGGCCACCATGCGCCGGTTTCGCCGTCGTTTTCAATACGGTGTTTTGCATATGTTTGTGTAATGGCAGAAATCACTGATGAATCTAGGCCACCAGACAATAATACTCCGTAAGGAACATCAGACATTAACTGGCGTTTTACTGCAGCTTCTAATGCTTCACGTAATTCTTCAATGCTAGCTGGGTTATCTTTAACGGCATCAAAATCACGCCATTCACGATGATAATACTGGGTTGGTTTACCGTCGGCTGAATATAAATACTGTCCTGGGTAAAACTCAGCAACTGTTTTACACACAGGCATTAATGCTTTCATTTCAGAAGCAACGTAGAAGTTACCAGATGCATCTAGACCTGTATAAAGTGGGATAATGCCCATGTGGTCGCGACCGATTAAGTACGTGCCTTTGGCTTTGTCATACAGTACGAATGCGAAGATACCGTTCAGTTTGTCTAAAAAGTCACAACCGTATTCTTGGTACAGTGATAAGATCACTTCGCAATCTGAGTTAGTTTGATACTGGTATTTGTCACCTAGCTGAGCTTTTAACTGCTTGTGGTTATAAATTTCACCGTTTACGGCTAACACTATGTTGCCATCAAGGCTGATAAGTGGCTGCGCTCCGTGGTCAACGTCAACAATCGATAAACGTTCATGAGCTAAAATGGCTTTGTCATCAGCATATATGCCAGACCAATCTGGGCCGCGGTGACGCAGCAGTTTTGACATTTCTAACGCCACTTGGCGAAGTTTGCTTGCATCAGTTTTGATGTCTAAAATTGAAAATATTGAACACATAATACGGCTCCAGCAGCGTTGGCTAATCTTTATCTGGTTCCTACTTTGCCAGCATTTTGGTTAACTGCCAAGCTTGTTTTTTGAGATAACATCATAAATATAGCTATTTTAATGATTTTATCTCTTTTAAATATCTTTTTGTTTGAGTAATGTTTTGTTAAATGTCGTTTTTATTGATATATCTTTATTTTTATCGTGATTATGGCTATTTTTTTTAAGATTTCATAATCAAATACCACTAAAAGCCATAATTGCACTAATGCTGTGCGTATGATGTTTATTTGAACAAAAGTGGGGCTTAATGGTCATTTAACGCCTTTAACGTAGCCATAATCGTGCCTACGTGGCATGTTGATGCGCGATAATGGGGCTTCAATTCACTCGGTGATAGTCAACCAAGCAGCGCTAAACTTGTTAAGTGTTTTAATACTGGATAGGGTTATGTTGATCACTTCTGTTAGTCACTTCTGTTAGTCACTTCTGTTAGTCACTTCTGTTAGTCACTTATATGGGTCACTTATGTGTAACAAGCAGCAAAGCTGCATTTACGTTAAGCCACATTTTATTAAGGCTGGCGCTTTTTATTGCAACACAAGAGCGTGATCCATAAAATCGCTTTATAACGGAAACATATTTAAGGAAAAAAGTATGGTAGGTGAAACAAATTTAACGGCATTACTTGCATCGATGTCACCGGTATTATTAGATGACGAATACGTTTTTTGCTCAGTGCCGGGCGGCCAATATGGCGATTATCAAACTTTATCGCCACTCGCGATGTTTCGCGAATCTGAAGGGCTGACATTAGTATTAACCAAAGCGGCTGCTATAGAGGGCGGCTTGTCTTTTGAATCGGTATTTAAAGGCATTACCTTAACGGTACACTCTAGTCTGGATGCCGTTGGTTTAACGGCTGCAGTGGCCAATAAACTTACCGAAAAAGGCATTAGCGCTAATGTTATTGCCGCTTATTATCATGACCATATTTTTGTGCAAACAGAAAAGGCGGCTTTAGCCATCGAAGCGCTAAATGAATTTAATAAAGTGTAAGTCAGGTTATCTAAAGGCTTAAATCAGATACTCATGACACAAAGCTTAATGACATAAATGCTAATAGCCAAATACCAATAAAAAAGCCCATCAAATACGTGATGGGCCAATCCTTGGGGGGAAGGAATAGGGTAGTACTGTACTAATCTGCAGGACGTAATTGATTAAATTCAGAACCGGCAAAGTATCCTGGCCAATCTTGGTTATTACCTAACTCTGCCGCAGCTTGGTAATACACGCCTAAATCTTGTAATGAACCGGATAAATCCCATTCAGGACGATAATGATCGCAAACGTTATGGTAACAACCCTTCATTTTGACCAGCATTGCCGTTTTGTATTGTGCGGTAGCTTCATCAAGCGGTTCGTTACCACCACCGGCAAATACTGCTGGCACGCCTAATTTAGCAAAGCTGAAGTGATCTGAACGGAAAAAGCCGCCTGATGCAGGGTTTAGCTCACCTTGGCTGGTACGATTTTGTTTAGCGACAACGCGGTCTAAATAGTTTTCTAACTCAGACTGGCCTTTACCGACAATCGTGTAATCTTTGGTTTTACCATAAATATTGGTGCTGTCGAGGTTAAATACTGCCACGGTTTTATCAATTGGATAAATTGGGTTTGCAGCATAATAACGTGAGCCTAATAAGCCTTGTTCTTCACCCGTAGTGGCAATAAAGGTTAATGAACGGGCCAAGCCATGCCCTTGTTTAGCTTGCTGGGCAAACTGGCGGGCAATTTCTAAAATACCGGCGGTACCAGTGGCATTATCTAACGCGCCATTATAAATTTGGTCGCCGTCTTTGGTTTCATCGGTACCGATATGATCCCAATGGGCAGTAAATAAAATCTGCTCATCAGCTTGTTTTCTGCCAGCTAATGTTGCAACCACATTAAAACTGTCGGCATATTCGGCTTTATTGGCAAATTCAATGCTGGCTGTTTGGGCTAAATCGACATTGAGTGAATTGGTAGCGGCGCGATCCATTAATGACGTTAATGACAAGCCCGCTTTATCGAATAAGGCCGTAGCACTGTCTAAGGTTAACCAACCTTCAACTTGGACCCGCTGATCTTGTTCTGCTTTGCTTTGAACTAAATCTTGTTGAGCACCGGTCCAGCTGTTTTCAACTACCGACCAAGGGTAAGAGGCAGGTTCGGTATCATGAATAATAATTGCGCCTAACGCGCCTTGGCGACTGGCTTCTTCAAATTTATAGCTCCAACGACCATAGTAAGTCATCGCCTTACCATTGAACTTGGCACCTTCAGGATGTGCAAAGCCTGGGTCATTGACTAAAATGATGGCAATTTTGCCTTTCATGTTGAGATCTTGGTAATCATTCCAGCCATATTCAGGCGCATTAATACCGTAACCTACAAACACTAATGGCGCATCTTTAATACTCACCTGGCTACTATCGTGACGACTGCTTAACACGATATCTTGGCGGTACTGTAAATCCAACCCAGCTAAAGTAACCTGCTGTTGTTCGCTAGCGGTGTAGCTCACCATTGGAACTGGTTGCAAAAAACTGCCTTTATAAGCGCCTTTAAGCCCCATTTGGCTGAAGGCGGCAGACAAATACTCTATGGTGAGCTTTTCGCCTTGGGTTGTTGGCGCGCGACCTTCAAACTTATCCGACGATAATGTTTCAATATCGGTTCTAAAGCGTTGTTCGTCAAAGGTTACCGCAGTCACTTTCGCCGGAATGATATCGTCGGTTGCAGCGTGTTTAGCATCATCGCCGTTACATGCTGACAGTAAGGCAATGGCGCAAAAAGGAAACAATCGTTTCATGCTATGTCCTGTTATTGTTATTCGTTTTTATTTCAGACAAGCATAATGAAGCAAGCCAGTGCTTGAAAACAAGTTCACTGGCTTGGAATTGTGTTACCTAATGTAAATTGTGTCTTGGGTGCTCAGTTTATTAACTGGCGGACATTAACTGGTGCTAATTAAACGACGTCGATATCGCCAGCGCAGGCAAACACATGATTTGGTCTGAAAGGTTCTTTGTCTATATCACTCATTTGGCTTACGCCAGTCGTCACCAGAATCGTTTCTAGACCCGCTTGGAAGCCAGCCAGAATATCGGTGCGCATGTTATCGCCAATAATAACGGTGTTTTCAGAATGTCCCTGTATATGATTCAACGCCGAGCGGATAATCCACGAGCTAGGCTTACCCACATAAAATGGCATCTTACCTGTGATACGCTCAATGGCTGCACATAATGCGCCACATGCTGGGCTAAATGCAGGGCCGTGGGTGTCTGGATTGGTGGCAATAAAGCGTGCACCGCCAGCAACAAAACGAGATGCTTTATGGATCATATCCCAGTTGTAAGAGCGGGTTTCACCGACAATGACAAAGTCTGGATTAATATCCGTTATGGTGAAACCGGCATTGTAAAGTTCGTGTGTCAGTGCACCTTCGCCAATTACATAGGCTTTATTGCCGGTTTGGTGTTTTAGAAAGTCTGCCGTAGCCATGGCTGAGGTATAAAAGCAGGTTTCTGGTACATTAATACCTGCAGCGCCGAGTCGATTTTGTAAGTCTTTGCCAGTTTGAACGGGATAATTAGTGAGGATAACCAGCGGATTACCTTGTTCAAGTACGCGGTGAATAAACTTGTCGCTTCCAGGGATTAGCTTGTTGTCATGCAGTAGCACACCATCAATATCGCAAATAATATTTTTCATTCAGTAATTTCTTCCTTCAAATACAACCTGCTTACATCTAATGCTAATTCAATTCAGAAAACAACGATTAAATATAAAAAATGCCTGTAGGGTGATTGATTTACTATTTGTGAGTGAGAGAATATTGGTTGCAGGTTGCAGGTTGCAGGTTGCAGGTTGAGGAGTAGGGGGATATTGATTATAGCGTTTGTTGTTGTCGATATGGTGCGGCCACTAACGTCCTGGCGCGTCACACCAGACCAAGAGAAACGGCCCAGCCACCCCGCAACATTTTCTCTATTGACTTAAACAACAGATATGAAAAAGTCGCCATGGCGATTTATCCTGCTTTTTTGTTAATGTGTCTGACTAACGAAGCTTACTTTAACAACAACCTCTGATACATGTATTTGCTACAGTAGAAACTGTCATGATAATGCAGTAGCTGAATGCTTTTTCCATTGTTGAAGAAAGGTAGAGTGAAGCGGAAAAGCGATAAAAGCAGGGATGAGTCACACTCCGAGAGATTAGCTACTGATAACCCCCTAGAACAGTAGTTAATTCATTGAATTCAGTCTATTATTTTTATACTGATTAGGTAAGTTAATTTACAATAGTGATGTTTAAACAACATTAATGATGGCTATAATGACAAATGATAAACCGTGGCTAACACAATATCCTGAGGATGTGCCCACAAAAATAGATTCAAGTATGTATAACAATATCAATGATTTGTTTAAAGAGCCTTTTAATACGCATGCTAAAAAAGCAGCATATATTAATATGGGACATAGCTTATCCTATCAAGATCTCGAAAGTAAAAGTAACGCTTTTGCTGCTTATCTACAATCCGAACTAAAAATGAAAAAAGGCGAACGAATCGCCTTGATGATGCCTAATTTATTGCAATATCCCATCACTATTTTAGGTGCATTAAAAGCAGGACTCATAATTGTCAACGTTAATCCACTTTATACCCCTCGAGAATTAAAACATCAATTACGAGACTCAGGGGCCAGTGCTATTGTTGCTGTAACAAATTTTGGTAATAACCTTCAGCAAATACTGCATGAGACTAACATTAAGCATGTTATGTTAACCAAAATCGGCGATGAGTTAGCGATTCATAAGCGTACATTGGTTAACTTTCTTATCAAACATGTCAAAAAAATAGTGCCTAAATATCATATTCCCGACGCTATTTCATTGCGTAGAGCATTAACCGAAGGCAAGAAACTTCCCTTTATTGATCCCCAAATAACAGTAGATGATTTAGCATACCTCCAATATACAGGTGGAACGACGGGTCCTGCGAAAGGGGCAATGCTGACTCATAGTAATATTATTTCTAACGTTCTACAGGTTCATGCTCATTTTAGCCCAAGAACCTTATATGATAAGGAATATGCAGTAACCCCACTTCCGCTTTATCATATTTTTGCCAACTCAGTGAGTATGATGTTTATGCTCTTTCTCGGTGCAACGAATTTACTCATTACCAACCCAAGAGATATAGATGGTTTTGTAGCAGATTTAAGTAAATATCCATTCACAATGGTTTTTGGTTTAAATACACTTTTTAATGGTCTAAACAATCATGCTGGTTTTCAAGAATTAGATTTTAGTCACGCTCGTTTTACTATTGCAGGTGGAATGCCGACGCAGAAACATATTGCTGATCGTTGGCAAGAACTCACTGGAATGCCTGTCATAGAAGGTTATGGCTTAACTGAATGTTCCCCAGTGGTCGCTGCAGGTACTCATCAACAACAATCATTTATTTCTTCAATTGGTGTCCCTTTACCCAGCACTGAACTCCGTATCGTTAATGATGAACATGAACCTTTAGGTCCTAACCAAATTGGTGAAATTCAAATTAGAGGGCCCCAAGTGATGAAAGGCTATTGGCAACAAGAAGCCGAAACCAATACTGTAATGCATGTCGGAGGGTGGTTAAGCTCTGGCGATATAGGAAGAATGGATGACGATGGGATTTTTTATATTGAAGACCGTAAAAAAGATATGATTCTAGTGTCGGGATTTAATGTTTTTCCAACTGAAATTGAAGAGGTTGCAACCCTTCACCCTCACATCATCGAAGCTGCGGCCATTGGCATTCCTGATGACGTCACAGGAGAGATAGTTAAATTATTTATTGTACGCAAAGGTAATGTGACCGTTGATGAAATAAAAAAACATTGTAGAAAATATCTTACCGGTTATAAAAACCCAAGGATAATTGAATTTAGAGATGAATTGCCAAAATCAAATGTTGGCAAGATCTTACGTCGAGAATTGCGAGATTCATAGGCGCTATTACTGACGTGCTAAGGATAATCAACATATTTGGTATTGATATGAGGCGAAGCCGAACAAATCCGACGAAACCTCATTCACATGCTGACTGAGGTTCTCGTCAACGTCCATTTCAGCAATTTGGTGCGAGAAAGGCCATGTGAGCTTCACGCATTCTTGTATAAAGATTTTTCAACGGCCTCAAGTTCAGAGTTGAATCACACCTTTTGAAAGTAAAATCTTTAACTTATGTATGCCCCAAAGCTTGTTTAGGCTATGGCCTGCGGCCACTAACGTCGTGGCGCTTCACCCACACCAGAGCAAATGGGTAAAGCGCTTGTACCCCTTTGCAAACCCTCAGCTTCCGGCAACATTTTCTGAACAGCGAAAATGTCGCGACGGAAATTAATCGAGCTTTTGGCCTCGTTTGAATCCTTCTTCGGTCAACTCTTTATAGTAAAGAATGAAAATGCTAACGCTTCCGATGGTACATCCTGTACCGCGAAAGTTAAGCTCACCATCCATGGCCAGCTCACGTATTCTTTTATAAAGAGTCTTCAACGTCCTCAAGTCCAGAGTTGAATCACACCCTTTGAAAGTAAAGTATTTAACTCATTTATGCTCCGTTATGTGTTAACTGAAACAATCTGAAATCCAAGTCAAACTAAAATAGCCATATATTTTTATTCATTTTGTACTTATCTTTATGTAAGACTAAAGGTTCTAAATTCTTCTAACCACAATAGCGATTATCTCACAGTGCTTTCTTCGGTAAACACTTAAAATCACACTGATATTAATTAAGTTATACTCCCTAACTTAATATTGTTGTGCTCAAAACTGAAAACATAAACTATAAACCAAGGAAAGGGTATGATCGAATCATTCAAGCTGGCCAACATAGCAACTTATAATGAACAAGGTATTCAAGTAAATGGACTAAAAGAAGTTAACTTTTTTTATGGCGCTAATGGTTGTGGTAAAACAACTGCATCAAACTATTTGACTGATACAAGTATTGAGCGATTTCAGCAGTGCAATATTAAATGGTTAAATGACCAACCACTTCCCACCTTGGTTTACAATAAAGCGTTTCGAGATAAAAATTTTGGTAGTAGTGATATAGCAGGTGTTTTTACACTTGGTGAAGCTACTACGGAGCAAGTTGAAGAGATAAAAAGTAAAAAATCAGAACAAGATAATGCTAAAAATCAATTAACCAAATACACTGAAGATCATAAGAAAAAGTTAGAAGGTCAAATAGCCTTAAATACTGACTTCACTGAAAAATGTTGGTCCCTTTATAAAAAATATGGCTCTGGTTTTAAAGAGGCACTGAAGGGCTCTTTGAAGAGAGAATTGTTTAAAGATAGGATTATAAGTATTGCCGTAACTGAGGGTGAAAATCACGGAGTAGAGTTAAAGTACGAGGAACTTAAAATTCGTGGTGCAACAATCTTAGGTCAAAGGCCAAAGTCTTTTCCTTTATTAGCAGTGCCTGAATTCGATTCGCTTCATGAACTTGAATCTGATTCTATTTGGCAGACGGTTGTAGCAGGTCAAAGCGACGTTGATATATCTGGTTTAATTGAAGTGCTTGGTTGTCAAGATTGGGTTAATCACGGTCGGCAATTCATACATTCCAGTGATATATGTCCATTCTGTCAAAAACCAACGATTGATGATGAGTTCAGGAAAAAAATTGAACTTTTTTTCGATACATCATTTGAACAACTACTCGTAAAAATAAAAAGAATGACAGCTCATTACAACGAGCGTGTATCACAATTCTTTTACGTGTCCAATCAGTTAGTGCAACAAGAGAAGCAAAACGAAAATTCTAAGCTGGACATAGAAGAGTTTGAATTAGCATTGAAAAGTGCCGAAGGGCAATTTAGAGCCAACATTATGGCAATTGAAAACAAACTAGACAAACCAAGCTCAAAAGTTGACGTAAATGTGACGAAAGATGTCGTAAAGGTAATATCTTTATTGATTATCCAAGCCAATAAGGAAATCGCCAAACACAACGAAGTTGCGACAAACTATGACAGGGAAAAAAAACGCTTTATCTCCGATGTATGGATATTTTTAGTTGCTGAAATCCAGCAAGATTTTAATAGTTATCACAAGAAAGTAAAAGGTATTACAAAAGCTGTTGATGCTTTAGGGGGTAAAGTTGATGAATTCAAAAACCTAGTCAGCAAAATGAAAACAGAACTTGCCGAATTAAGTCGCCATACAACGAGTGTTCAACCAGCAGTAAATGAGATTAATAGGCTGTTAATGGCTTATGGATTTGTAAATTTTGAGATTGTTCCTTCACAGCAGTTAGAAAATCATTACGTCATTCAGCGTCAAAATGGTGAATTGGCTTTCGAATCGCTAAGTGAAGGAGAAGTTACCTTTATTACACTATTATATTTTGTGCAGTTAGCCAATGGAGCCTTAACTCGGGATGCCGTTGCACAAAGCCGAGTCGTCGTCATTGATGATCCTATATCCAGTCTAGACAGCAACGTACTCTATATTGTCAGCGCAATAGTTAAGGGGATTATTAAAGAAGTAAAAGATGGTTCTTCTATCAAGCAGCTATTACTTTTTACACACAATGTGTACTTCCATAAAGAAGCATCATTTCAAAATGGACGCTCGAATGGATGTAATAAAACACACTTTTGGATATTTCGCAAAGCCAATAACGTTACGTCTATTCAGTCTTATGAACAGCAAAACCCAATTAACTCAGCCTATGAGCTGATGTGGCAGGAACTAAAAGATCGCAAAAACCGTTCTGGGATAACTATTCAAAATACTATGCGCCGAATACTTGAGAATTATTTCAAAATATTGGGTAAATTCAGTGATGAAGACATAGTTGCTAAATTTGAAAATCATGAAGAGCAACAAATTTGTCTATCACTTCTGCACTGGATCAATGATGGTTCGCATTGCATACCTGATGATCTGTTTATCCAAGCCATTGATGATCAAGTTGAAGTTTACTTGACCGTTTTTAAGAATATTTTTTTGAAGTCAGGCCATGAATCGCACTACGACATGATGATGTGTGGGGAAGAGCTTTTTGATGGAGAGGCCAATCAACTTAAAGAAGTTGTAGCAGCGTAATTAAATTCACAGTGAGTTTAGTTGTGTCAGAGAGGATAACATGGCCACCCACGATTGTTGTTCGAGAAGATAGAACGTCAATATGGCATTCAAGAGTTGGCCTAACAAATCATTGTAGTCGGAATTTTTCTCGCTTCGCTCCCAAAGTTCCGGTGAGTGAAGCGTTGGTAAATAATATGAATTCATTCTTTATCCGTCTGGGTTATAAATCAGATCATAATTTGATCGAGTTTAGCGGTGATCACAGATCTGGTGATTTTCCTGATGTCCTTTACATATTGAAAAATGCTCTCAAGCCTTCAAGAATTATAATGGAAGACTACGTAACTGATGATTATGTTTGGGAAGTCGAATTTGAGAGAGGGATCTTCGAATTAAATGATGATTGGGGTGGCTTGTTTATTATCCCTAAAACCAATCATAAAAAAGTAATCGAGCAGATTTCAAAAATACTAGTTTCTTCAGGCTCTTTTAAGGAGATTCAAGTTGATAAAAGCAAATACACATAACAAGGTTAGGCATGCTCGCCTTCGGCTGGAACTCCTGAAACTGTCATCTTATGTGCAAAAGGTCGAAAAAAATCCGTCCAAGATACAAGATAACATGGCCACCCACGATTGTTGCTATGATGAACAGGCAAATAAAAAGCAGATACTATAATCAGTATCTGCTTTTTATTGCTTTAAAAATCAATCGATTAAGCTGTTATGGTCTTTGAAGGTTAACTGCTTTTGCGGTGTAATTAAGTACTTCTCACCAGTAGCATGTTTAGAATAACCCGCTATTGATTTTAATTGTAATACCTCAGCCAATGACACTTCATGGGTGTAGTGGCTAGCAAATGTGGTGGTGATTTCATCTGCAACACGTTTACGCATCGCCATAACCGATTTAGTGCCTAACTTGGCTAGCGCATTGAATAATAAGAAGCCATTAACACCCCATGCAAAACCAAAGTTACGGTTAAGCGTAATAGGACCACGGTCTAATGCGCCATAAATATAAGCTTGCTTGAAAGTGTCAGAACCATAAACGCTGTGTTCTTTCATATCACGCGATGCAGCCACTTCCATACAGTTAAGAATGTCACTGGTTAATTTACCGCCACCAATTGGGTCAAACGCAATCGTTGCACCTGTTTCAATAATTGCTGCGGTTAAGTCAGCTAGGAAAGTATCACTGCTTGAGTTAACAACGTATTTTGCGCCCATGTCACGTAATAGCGTTTCTTGTTCCGCTTTACGGACGATGTTAATTAAATCGACGCCATCGGCAATACAAATACGGTTTAACATTTGGCCAAGATTAGACGCAGCTGCTGCATGAATAATGGCTTTATGGCCTTCAGCACGCATTGTTTCGACCATTGCTAATGCCGTAAGCGGATTAACAAAAGAAGATGCACCTTCTTTAGCGGTAGTGCCTTGTTTCAATTCTAGGCAGCTTTGCACATTGGCACATAGGTACTGACGATACGTTCCACCGCCAATGACAGCAACGGTTTTACCCATTAATGCTTGCGCTGCAGGCGATGAACCCGCTGCGACAACGGTTCCTGCACCTTCATTACCAACAGGAATGGCTTTACCGACTCGGGTTTTAACCGCTGGCATAAATTTAGCCGGAACATCCGCAATAATAGCGGGGCTTTGTTCAGTGCCTGCTTGTGTCGCAGTAGTCATATCTGCAGCGCTGAACAGAACGGCTAAATCAGACGGATTTAATGGCGCAGCTTCAATGCGAATAACCACTTCATCGGCACCTGGTTGTGGCATGTCGATGTTTTTTAACGCAAGCGTTAATTTATTGTCTTCGCTGATCAATGAAGTCAGTTGGATATTGGTATCTGTCATTGGGATTCTCTCCTGCAAAATAATTAATTCATTGAGCCAATCACTTTATGGTATTGGCTATTTCTGTTTGTAATTGAATTCAAGTCAAACGTCAGTATTGATTGTTTTTATCTCTAATATCATTTCGTATAAATAAGTATTATCCAGCGTTCGCCGCTTGGATTTGAGCTTTCACTTTTTGCATAAATTCGGGCATGTTTGCTAGGCGATCGGATTCCACCTGTTGGGCAATAACCGTTTGGCTCATGGCATCTTTCCACTGTTTCATGCCTGGTATTTCAGCCAGTACATCCCAGTTAAGCTGGCTCGAGCCAAACGAGCTGACTATGGTGTTGACGTAATAAACGTAGATATCTGCCATGGTGAATTGTTCGCCGGCAATCCAAGGTGAAAACTGACACAAACGACTTAAACCGGTAATGCCACGGGTTAACACTTGGCGGACCTCAGCGTTAACCGATTCAGGAACTTCTGTGCCAGAAAATGCATAAGGTATAAGTCGTCTGCTTGGCAGTTCAAAATAAAGCTCTGCCATTTTCATAATTTGACGCACAACTGCACGCTCTCCGGCATTTTCAGGGTATAGCGACGTTGCAGGGTAAGTCTCTTCGATAAAGTCGCAAATAACACTCGACTCTGAAATATTCAGTCCTTCAGTCGTTGTGATAGCAGGTACTTTGCCAGCTGGACTGACTTTCAGTAACTCGTCACTACCACCGTAAATAAGGTTTTCTTGAAATGGCAGTTGTTTGTATAGCAGTACATGTTTCACTAGGTTGTAATAGTTGCTAGCTGCAAAACCGTGCAAAGTAATCATAAGTCAGTGTCCATCATTTACGTGAAGGCTGGTGCTACTTGCCGAAAAATGCAATTAACACCTCTGTTTTTAACACGCGGCAACAGGGTTAAGGTTGCAATGTTTAAGTTAACTGTATTATTACCTGTTTTAATTTGGTTATATATAAGGGAAAATGCTAATCACTATTGCTTTTAAGACAACAATAAAGCCAAAGCACTCAGATTTAATGGAGAAGTAAGTTGGATCAACTACGTGCAATGCGGTATTTCAGTAAGGTAGTCGAAACGGGCAGCTTTACCAAAGCGGCGAGTGCGTTTAATGTGCCGCCATCATCCTTGTCTAGACGAGTTGCTGATTTAGAAAAGAGTTTGGGGGCGACCTTGTTAAAGCGTTCGACCCGAATCGTTAAACTAACCGAAGTGGGGCAAATTTATTATAACGATGTACAGCAAATATTGAATCAACTAGCGCAAAGTAATGAAACGGTTCGTAGTTACCAAACAACGCCAATGGGGCGTTTACGGATCAGTTCGATGGTGGGTTTTGGTGAAAAGATATTACTGCCGTTGTTAGATGAATTTAGCGCGTTATACCCTCAAATTGTTTTAGATGTCAGTTTAAGCGACGAGTTATCAACACTCGGACGTGACGATGTCGATATTGCTATTCGCGGTGGTTACGCGCCCAATGAGCGCGTGTTAGCAATAAGACTGATGGACAATGGCTTTATTCCTGTGGCGTCACCAAGTTACATAGAGAAACACGGTGTGCCTAACAATGCGATGGAATTAACGCAACATAATGGCCTGTATTTTAAAGCGCCAACAGGTCCAACTCCTTGGTTATGTAATATGAACGGTCAATGGCATGACGTTTCAGGACCGGCGGTGGCGATTTCAAATAACGGACCCTGGCTGGCGAAAAAGGCTTGTGATGGGGAAGGTATCTTAATGTCAACTCGATGGGCGTTAGCGTCTTATCTTGAGTCTGGTAAATTGCTAGAACTTAAGTTTGAGCATGAGTTAGCTATCACTCAACATTCTGATATGGCGGTTTACTTGCTGTATCAAAAACAGCGCTACTTAGTCCCAAAAGTAAAAGCGGCAGTAGACTTTTTAGTGGAAAGAATAAAAGTAACAAATGATCGTTAGAAAGCGCCATTCTCTTTCGTGGTGCCGTGGAGCTTCATCTCTGATACTTACTTGTTTTTGTCATTATGACTTTCAACTTAAATATTCCCTTTGAAGCAAATTAAATAATCTGTAATGATCAAGTATTTCTGGAGAGATTTTAAGCCGCTTTTATTCAATATTCCATGCCGCGCATTTCCTACTATTTGGGTGTCAAAGCACTGCAATACGGTCTCCCAAGATTGCTCGGTAAATAAAGCAGAGTTTATTTACTTTTTCAAAATAATGATTAAAGATGGCCAGACCAAGATAAACTATCGTTAGTCTAGAAGGCATGCCTTACTTTAATAGTGTCGGAAGCTATCGCACTTCAAGCTAAAGAAGTGATGTTAATTAATTATAGGTAGGGAGTTGTCCGAGGTTGGATAATAAGCGATTAACTGTAAAAGGAGCTCGTCATGCAGTATAAAAACACTCAGCTTGGAATCGCGATGCTTTCAGTTATGGGAATTGTAACATTAGTGCTTATCTTTGCTTCGGCAACTCAACCTACCGAACCGATCGGATTTGCGTATTTAATTGTAGGTGTGGTTTCAATTCTTTTTTCAGCATTAACAATCAAAGTTGAAGATGGGAAAGTTAAATGGTTTTTTGGTCCAAAATTTTGGAATAAATCAATAAAAATATCTGAAATTGAGTCGACACAAGAGATAAGAACAAAATGGTACTATGGGCTCGGCATCCGGTTAATCTCAACTGGATGGTTATATAACGTTTCTGGTCTAACGGCTGTTGAATTAAAACTTAAAGATGGCACAACGGTTTGTCTGGGTACAAACGATCCAGAAAATCTAATAAAGGCTATTAAGCAAAGTAGCTGACTTGTGTTCGTTCATTGCAAGTTTGAGTAAACTATTTTCCGCCTTTTACTGTGCTCGTTATGTAGTGGTCACTACAGAACGTACAGCTTCAAAACTGGAATCCAAGTTTAATTTTCATAGACAAAATTAACACTTGAATTCGGGGAGTATGCAGCTATTGGATAGAGTCTATAAATTCAAAATTAGTAATATAGTCATAATATAAGGAAACTTATGAAATATTTAGGGTTGATATTTTTATCAATTATAAGCACGACCCTTGGCGCCAACGAAGTTGATCAAAATGGCAAGATATACAATCAGAGGGATTGTTTCTCAGGACCATTTACCAGTTATGATAATTGGATAAATTTCATGGAGAGAAAATTTTCTAGAAAGATTAAAAATCCCGAGTTATTAAAAAATAAAATGGATGGCTTCAAGAAGCAATTTGATAAGGATGAATTTAATACCTACAGCAACAACCTTTCATGTACTAATTTTACATACAATGTCGACGGGACTGATGTTCTTGGTTTTGTCATCAAACCTAAAGAGTCAACTACTGACCTACCTGTAATAGTTTACAATAGGGGCGGGAATGGTAATTTCGGTGGCGTTGTATTTGGTGCAATGATGAACAATCTTTTTCCTATAGCCAATAAGGGATTTGTGATCGTAGGTAGCCAGTATCGAGGCACATTTGGTTCACCAGATAAAGGTGAACAAGATCAATTTGGTGGTTCTGATGTCCAAGATGTTGTTGAACTAGTGAATCTGATTGGAGAGTTTGACGGAGCTGATACAAGTAAAATAGGTATGCTTGGAGCTAGTAGAGGTGGCATGCAATCATTTCTTGCTCTAAAACAACTTGATAATATAAAAGCAGTTGCAACGATTGCACTAAATGACGATCTAAATGCAGATCTAGCAACGCGACCTGAAATGGAAAAAGTATATAAACACCGAATTCCAGATTACAAAGGAAACGAAAACAAAAAACTCGCTGAAAGGTCAGTTATCAATTGGGTGGACAAACTCCCTTCTGGTGTTCCAATTTTATTAATTCATGGCGAAAATGATGATCGAGTCTCTGCTTCTCACTCTAAAACATTTGCAAAAGCACTAAAAGAAACTGAGATTGAGCATAAATTAGTAATTTATGATGATAATCACTTCATTTCATCTAACACCGCAAAAGCTCACAATGAGATTACCAAATGGTTTACAGAAAACATGTAAAATCGCAATGATCAATATGGTGTTAATGGGTAATTCCCCTGAAAATAGGATTTTTATTAATAACTTGCTATTGTTTCACTAGGTTTTAAGGTTCCTTTAATCGCTTATTTTAAAAGTACGTTTTTATAGAAAATGTGGATTAGCAAATGATTGATGCGGTTTGTACTTATGGTGGGCAAAAGCACACTTTTTCAATTTTGAAATTTCAGGCGTTAACTGAAACAGAAATTGAAAAGTTTAGGCAATTTTTACAATGCCCTGAGTGCAAAGGAAAAGCTTACTATCGTAAGAGAAGCTCAGACGGTAAAGCGGCGTGTTTTGGCTCTAGATATCATGTTGCAGAATGCGATGAAGGTCATTTTTCAACTCAACGAGACCGAGAGACTCGGCATAGCGTAGAAGTGAATAAAGTCATTTCAGATGCTGATATTATTAGCATTGATTTCATGTTATCAAACACCAAAAAGCCAGTTACAGAGGTGCAAACTGTTGCCTCTACATCAAGCCTCATTTCAAGCAGCCTCCCAAAAATCGATAATGCCAGTCGTAAACACAATGGCAACAATGAACAAACCAAGGTCAAAGTGCTAGGGCTGGAGAAAATACTCAATAGCCTAATGCGTGGTAGCGACTTAGCTGAGTCGAGTACTTTGATTGAGCTTGATACGGGTTATAAATTCAAAGCGAAGAATTTATTTGTTAACTTTGCCGAGGCTGAGCCAAGCGATAATGCTAAACAGGCAAAGCCTAAAATGTACTGGGGTACGATTTCGCATCTAGACAAAGAACTTGATTGGTTAAATCCATCTGATTGTACTGATGTTGGCATTCCTATCTCTAAATTTAAATCGGCAATATTAGAACGTTTCAATGTATCGGAAGGGCGTCAGTTAGAAGGTGCGGGGATTATTTTGTTTGGAAAATGTTTTTGGAACTCAAAGAAGACACGCAAGATAATTGAACTGTGGAATGCAGACAGAATTTTTATCTCAGTATTAGAAGACTAATCTGCAATAAGCCGTTTAGCCATTAAAGGCATACAGGCTTATATCACAATATGTTGTTTACAAAATTGAAGCAGTCTTTTGATAAATGGCATGTTTGGTTTTACAGCCGTGTTTGCCGCACTTTTGCTATTAGATTGACCTTTGAGTCGATCTTCTCTTATTTTTCGCCTTTCATCAGCACGGTTCGCGACTTCGGCGAACTGTTGTCTTTGTGCCAATGTCATACTGGCCATAAAGCTCCGAAAAGGAACTTTGGGTGTGGCAGCGGCTAGATTGGTTTTTGGTGTGCTACACATAGTTAAACTCTAGTTGGCAAATGGTGGTGTACTTAATAAGACCGACAAGAGTGAGATAACATTTCATTTGTGGCGTAATTTACATTTTGCGGGCGATATCATCACATAAGTACGCTGAGATATTTATCACTTCTATAATTCCCTAAAGTATGTTTTGAACAACGGTTTCGCTAACTGCTTAGCCTTTGTTTTTATAACTATTATTGATAATAAAAAGCCCTGAGACGATGACGGCTCAAGGCTTAGATTGATGGCAATGTTGACTAGCAAGATATGTTCACCTTGCTTTTGTTTAGCGCTCAAATTCGGATTCTGTTAAATACGTGCCATACGTTTAAGCAGCAACAACCACAGTATAGGGAGCAGTAAGATATAGAAAAACAGCACTTTTGCACCGATATCACCGTAGAATAAGGTGTTGTTTACAAACCTTACAATACCCATAGGATCCCATGGCATGTAATGGATATTACCGTGTAATAACATGGCGCCTAAAATCATAATGGTAATGGCAATCCATTGTCTTGCGGGCTCGTAACTTCTCACTAGAAACGCAGGGATTAACGCGGCTAAGCCGATACCAACAAAGTTCTGTGCAAGGTGAGCCAGTATTGGATATTCACTGCTATTAAACCACCACAATAAGTTACCAGCAGCAGACTGGCCAATTGCCACGATAGTTAATGCATAATAGCCAATGCTAATGCACAGGCTGAGTATGACTAATTTGATGATATTCATTTATTCCCTTATTGTTTGAACATTCCATTAACGTTTTTTGCAAAACGTTTCAGCAGCTGAGTAGAGGCTACTTTTGTAGTATTGCATTATATCGGCTAAATGCCGCATCGAGATCGGCAATTAAATCGTCGGCATCTTCAAGTCCAATATGTAAGCGTATTAATGGTTTGCTGCTGTCCCATTGAGTAGCGGTACGGATATTGTTAATACCGAATACCCCTAAAATTAAGCTTTCGAAACCGCCCCATGAAAAGCCCATTTTAAAATGGTCCATGTTTTCAACAAAAGCAGTGACTGACGCTAAGTCGCCTTGCTTGAGTACAAACGAGAATAAACCATTACCGCCGCTAAAGTCGCGCTTAAAAAACTCGTGACCAGGGCAAGTATCGAACGCCGGATGACGGACATGATCCACTTCTGCACGAGTCGCCAACCAATTAGCCACTTTTAAGGCATTTTTATTATGCTGTGCCATACGTACCCCTAAGGTACGTAAGCCTCGCGCGGCTAAATAAACGTCATCAGGCGAGGTGGTTTGGCCCATTAAGTAACTATTTTCGCGCAGTTGTTCCCAATGTTGTTCATTGGCAGTAGCCGTACCCATCATCACATCAGAATGGCCGACAATGTATTTGGTGGCAGCTTGAATAGAGATGTCGACCCCCATATCAAATGGGCGAGAATTAATCGGTGAAGCCCAGGTATTATCCAGCATTACAATGACATCATGTTCGTGAGCGATACGGCAAAGCGATGGTACATCCTGCACTTCCATGGTGATAGAACCTGGTGATTCTAAAAATAATACCTTGGTGTTAGGACGAATTAACTCACGAATGCCTACGCCAATCATTGGGTCGTAATAGGTGGTTTCGATACCAAAGCCCGCGAGCATTTTATTGCATAAATCGCGGGTTGGTTCATAGGCTGTGTCGACCATTAATAAATGGTCGCCACTTTTTAAAAATGATAACAAAGCGCTGCTGATCGCGCCCGCACCAGAAGGGTATAACGCCGTGCCAGCGCCACCTTCAAGTTCGCATATGGCTTGTTGAAATGAAAAATGGGTTGGGGTGCCGCGACGACCGTAAAACATTTCACCGTTGGTTTTGTTTTTAATCGCAAAACGCATCTCATCCATGGTGTCGAACACCACGGTAGAGGCTCTAAATACTGGCGGATTAATAATGCCTTTAGTGAACTTTTTGTCGCGGCCAACGCTAACAATTTGGGTGGCCAGTTTATCGTCTTTGCTCATGTTGTTATTTCCATTATGTGTAGAGTCCATGGTTTATGTTTTAGCTAATGTTTATTAGCAAATATCAATGACATGGATAAATGCGCTACGGTGAATGATCTACTGATGTTCATCATCCTAGCACCAACAAACCTAAATAAAAGCGCCTAAATGCTGTGGTTGACTATTTTTCATCACTCAAAGGTAACGTCAGGCATATTTCAACCCCTTCAATGTCGTTCTCTATTATGTTGGTTGCTTTAATGCTGCCATGGTGAAAGTCGGTAACTAATCGGGCAATGTATAAGCCTAAACCAAGATGAGGCTTACCATTAATACCTTGAGGCCTGATAGACACCATAGATTCAAAAATTTGGCTGTTCATGTCTTTTGGCAGTAAAGGACCAATGTTACTGACTTTTAATATTGCCTGTTTATGATATTGGGTCAGGCTGACGGTGATGGCGCTATCGGGCTGATGAAATTCAATGGCGTTGTTGATCAGTTTATCCATTAATTGCGCGATGTATTCCGGTACACCGTCACAAGACATGGCTTTATCTTCAATGTGGATGCTAAAGAGCTGGTCTGGATAAGTCATTTGATAGCCTTGCATACAACCGCTAATCACTTTCTTTAATGAAAAACGACAGCTTTCAGCTTGGGTTAAACTGGCTTCCAAGCGAGTTGCTTCGCTTAAGTTATTTAAAATAAGGTGTAGGCGGCTGACACCTTCTTGGGCACGGCTAACATATTTTTGTGATTGCTCGTCCAGTTGTTGCAAGCCTAAGTGTTCAAGTGAGCTGCGCACCACGGCAACAGGGGTACGAAGTTCGTGCGATAAACGCGACGACATATTTTCTAAATAATGAGTGTATTGCCCAAGGCGGCTGACAATACTTGAAAAGCTGCGTGACAAATCACCGATTTCATCTCGATTTTTTGATGCCACAATCTGCTGTCTTACTCGGCCCTGGCTGTCGATGGCGAGTTCAGCCTGATCACGTAAACGGCGAATGCGGCTTGAAATACTCGAGGCAAAAATAAACAAGGCTAATGTGCCCATGCTCATAATAGTTAATATGACGTTAAACAGTTTTTCCAGGGCGCGGTTACGCAGGCTGCGAATGCCGTGAGTGGTTTCTTCTGCAATAACGACTCCCATGACTTTATCGTCAATCCAAATTGGGCTTGCTGCGGCTAATACTACGGCTTTGTTGTCTGGCGTTAAGCGCCATGTAGAGCCTTGTTTGCCGCTTAAGGCTTTTTCAATATGGCTGCCAGTGAGTTCAGTTGAGTCTTGCAGTGAATCGATAAAGTCTTGTGGCGGACGAGTTAATATTTTGTAGTATAACGGCAGAATATATTGCTGCTTAAAGTGCAGCCAAAACGACTCAGGTTGATTGACCTCGATATCATCTGCCCAGGTGTTGGACGATGAACGAATATCACCCGATTTTGCCAGTACGCGGCCATGATTATCGACGACCCAAATACGTGAGCTGTTGTGGCTCATGCCTTTAATGATATTTTCAATTTCAGGCGAGGGCACTAATACCGTGCCTAAACTGGCTACTGAGTCGGTGGCAGAGGTACCAATAACATTCACTAATTGACGTGTTTTTGTATCGTTTACATTATGAATCGCAAAACCTAATTTGCTGCCTACCATTTCGAGTGGCAGTCTAAACTCAATATTGTATCCCTTGTCGGTTTTTAACCACTGGCCTTGAATGCGCACTTCTGGGGTAACGGGCATCGATTGGCTGGGGTCGGCGGGTAATTCAAACGCACTAAGCCAACCACTTTGGGTATTGGCAATAATATAACGCCTGAACATGCCATCGGGCGATTGAGTTGCCATGACTAAGTGATCGTTTCTATCAATGCGTAAGCTTTTACGGTTACGAAAAATCAGGTTCGGGTCATTGACGTTGAAAAAGCCGTATAAATAGCCGCCGTATTTGCCCACCATATGACTAAAGCTAATATCGATTGGCTCAGTTTCGCTGCGCTGATAAATAACATGTTTGTCTGAATAGTTGAGGGTGCGATGTTGGTATAAGTCCCAGTCACTCAGTTTACCGTCGAGTTGAATGGGCCCAGCTAACGGGTAGGCGTATAAGTCGCGGCCTTTTTCAACTTGGTTTAAAAAGCTGGCTTGGTTATCAAATAATTTTGGTCGCTCATGTAGCGCCGTAGCAAGCGCTTGAGTGGTGCCTTCAAGGGTTTTTTCTTGGCCATAACGCAGGTACTTTTCCATTTCCCACACATATTCATACCCAAGCCATGGTAGGCAGAGTAAAAACAGCGACAAAATGACGACCTTGGCACGCAGCCCTATCGGTAAATTCATCTGTTAGATATTGTCCCAGCGGTAGCCCATGCCATAAACGGTATCGATACAGTCAAATTCAGCGTCGATGACGATAAACTTTTTCCTAATGCGCTTAACGTGCGAGGTGATCGTGCTGTCGTCGACGTAAATTTTAGCTTCTTGCATTAAATCCTGACGGCTGCGCACATGTCCTGGATGTTTGGCCATGGCATGAACCATCCAAAACTCGGTCACGGTCAGTTCAATGGGTTGCGATTTCCAATATACCTGAATGCGATTGCCATCGATGGTGAGGTGGCCGCGCTCAAGTAAGTTGTCTTCTATTGGGCTTGAACCGATTAATTCTGAACGGCGAAACAGGGCGGCAATACGGGCCATTAAATGGGGGAAACTGACTTCTTTTGTTAAATAATCATCGGCCCCTAAACGCAGACCACACACGGTGTCAAAGTCACTGTCGCGTGCGGTTAAAAAGATGATTGGTAGGCTGCTCGACATTGCACGCAGTGCCTGGCATAGGGTAAAGC
Organism: Shewanella sp. Arc9-LZ; assembly: GCF_010092445.1. Taxonomy (NCBI): domain Bacteria; kingdom Pseudomonadati; phylum Pseudomonadota; class Gammaproteobacteria; order Alteromonadales; family Shewanellaceae; genus Shewanella; species Shewanella sp. Arc9-LZ. The sequence continues at coordinate 1,973,957 of NZ_CP048031.1, forward strand.
CGCCGTCTATTTCATGCTCTAAACCAATATCAATAATGGCTAGGTCTGGTAAGCGGGCATTAAAGGCGAGCATGGCTGCGGGGCGATTTGCATAGGCTTGAACACTATACCCTTGCTGTTGCAGGACATCTTTGTAGTTTTCGCGGATAGCGGCTTCGTCTTCAACAATGGCAATTCGTTTCATGGGATGATTTCAATTAATAGGCTGATAATTAGATACAGTACTGACTATACAGGATTTTATCGACCAAAAAAGCCGTTGACGGCAATTGCCATATTGTTGCCACATTTGATCGCCACATTGCCATTTTTGCTCCCCAATAAAGCCACCTATGAGGTGTTTAATAGCGACATAGAGTTAATCAGCAACGCATTAACTCATGTATTGATGATAACCATCATTTTTTAAACAACCACTTTAAACAACCGCTAAAAGGGATTCTTTATGAAAAAGCAACTTATTGCCGCAACAATTATTTCTACCATGATGATTTCAAACGTCAGTTGGGCAAATGACAATGACAATGACATGAGCGAAGAGCGCGAACACACAGAAGAGCTAGTGGGTTTGAGCTCTGGGATTTTACTCGGTGCTGTTATCGGCGGCCCAGTGGGTGCCATTATTGGTGCATTTACCGGTACGTTTATTGGTAAGTCGGTTGGCGATGAAGCAGAACTCAGCGTCCAGAAACAACAATTAGTGCAGCAAGAACAAAAATTAACGCAAACTAACGAGCAATTAATGGCATTGAGCACTAAGCAGCAGTCGTTGGAGCAAGTGTCGGAGAAATATTATCAATTACAGTCTAACTTGGCTGAACAAAAAGCGAATCAACAACAAACGCTTAATGAGTTAACCATTGGAATGAATGTGCAGTTTAAAACCGGTTCGAGCCATATTGAGCCGTTATTTGAACAACAATTAGATAATGTGGCTTACATGATGAGCTTGTCACCAGAATTGACCATAGATTTAACCGGTTATGCCGACCGCCGTGGCGATAATGATTTCAACCAAGCCTTGTCTGAACAGCGTTTAGCTGAAGTGACACAATACTTAGTTACCCAAGGCATTGCCCGCGAGCGTTTGCATGGACAGGCTTATGGTTCAACGTTGCCAATGCACCAGGAACAAAATTTTGAAAACGACTTTTTTGATCGTCGGGTGACGCTCAAGTTATTAGCCCCAGGTGCTGAACTTGCTGCTAACTAAATTTACACGTCGATTTTCCTTTTTGTTTTGAATATTACCCATCTAGGCGCAAACATTGATGTTGTAGCCTAAATGGGTGAGGAGCGAGTATGCGCCCGTTGTTTTTAATCTCACATTTGTCTATTAAACCTGTTTGTAAATCGCTGTGTTTTGGTTTGTTGTTTGTCATTTATGCCAGTATTACAACGGCATTTGCATCACCGTCTGGGTATCAAGAAGACGATATCACTCAAGGAACATTAGAGTACTTTCAACAAAATCAAGTGATACAAGCTTTTGCGCTAGATACACAAGTGAGCATGGATGTGTCGGGATTACTCAATCGGGTCACCGTTAAGCAAGTGTTTATCAATGATTCTGATCAATGGGTGAATGGGCGATACCTATTTCCGTTACCTGAAACTGCAGCTGTCGATAGCATGCAGTTACGCATTGGCGACAAAGTCATAGCAGGACAAATACAACCTAAAAAACAAGCATTACAGACTTTTGAAACTGCCAAGAAACAAGGTAAACAAGCGAGTTTGTTACAGCAACAACGACGCAATTTGTTTACCTCAGATGTGGCCAATTTAGGGCCACACGAGCAACTCGTGGTAGAAATTAGTTATCAACAAAAGGTTGAGTATCGTGATGGGCTGTTTAGTTTACGTTTTCCATTAGCGATAACACCGCGTTATAACCCGCAAGCAGATCGCACTACCGAGCAGCCGCCATTGGCCATGCCATCGAGCGCTAATACGGCGACATCTGTTAAACAAGTAATACCTGAACTAAATGTGAAGATGCAGGTGAACATTGATGCCGGTTTTGAACTAACCTCATTAAACAGTCTTTATCATCCGATTAAACAGTCTATTGCCGGTAATCATTACAGTGTTAACTTTGACGGCAAGCAAATTGCTGACCGTGATTTTGTGCTGCAATGGCAGGCTAACGTAGGGGCATTACCACAAGCCGCGACGTTTTATCAAACCGGTAAAACCCATGTGATAAACAATAGCGTTGGACATGAACAGACAGCACAAAGACAACCAAATCCGGTTGATAACAATATGTACTCGCTCTTGATGTTAATGCCGCCGAGTGTGGAAGTGAGCGAGCAACACCTTATTGCCAGAGAACTGATTTTAGTTATCGATACGTCTGGTTCTATGTCTGGCCAGTCTATTACTCAAGCCAAGCAAGCATTACAGTTCGCACTAGCGGGACTGCGTGACATCGACAGCTTTAATATTATTGAATTTAATAGTGACGTAACAATGTTATCTGCCACGCCATTGTCTGCTAATAGCCGTAATATTGGTAAAGCAAACCGATTTATTCAGTCACTAGATGCTGATGGCGGCACCGAAATGCGCAGTGCATTACAAACTGCGCTGGTGGACAGCGTACAGCAAGATTCAGATCAAACCGATGCTCACAGCGAAATGTTACGCCAAGTGATTTTTATGACCGACGGTGCCGTTGGCAACGAACATGAGTTGTATCAGCTTATTAATGATCAATTGGGTGACAGCCGATTATTCACGGTCGGAATTGGCTCTGCACCGAATTCCGATTTTATGCGCCGAGCGGCAACAATGGGTCGAGGAACATTTACCTATATTGGCAATGAGTCTGAAGTGCAGCAAAAAATTGAACAATTACTTAATAAAATTGAGCAACCCGTGCTGACCAATATTGGCTTGTATTATCTTGATGGCAGTGTCCCGGATTATTGGCCGACCACCATTAGCGATTTATACCAAAATGAACCCCTTTGGGTAAGTATTAAATCGGCGTCACACCAACAACAGCCCATCATAGTGTCTGGCAATATTAATGGTCAATATTGGCAACAACAACTTGATTTTGAAGAAAATCAAGCAGCTAAGGGGATTGATTTGTTATGGGCAAATGCGCAAATAACATCACTTGAGCTTTATAAAGACAATGCCAGCCGCGACCGCGTCAATAAGCAAGTTGAAGCATTAGGCTTGTTGTATCACTTAGTGACCAGTCAAACCAGTTTAGTTGCGGTGGATGTGACACCGGTTAACCCATTAATTGATAGCCCTATAGATGTGCAGTTACAGCCGCATATGCCCCATGGATTAAATGCATCGCAGTCGTCGCAAGTATTGCCACAAACCGGTACCGCTAGTCGATTATGGTTATTAATTGGTTTTAGTTTGCTTGGCTTAGGATTGTTGCACTATTTATGGTTAAGGCAGCGCTTACCAGGCCAATTGTTAGTGATTGAATCACATGATTAAACAGGAGCGGAAATATGCAGCGAACAATATCACCGACCAAGCATTGGATTGTGATTGTGCTTCTAAGCGTACTGGGATGTGCATTATTATTACAGGGAGGTTATATGCAAGCTAAAGCCCATTTTGCCCAGTTTTTAATTGAACGGGCTTTTGAAAAAACCTTGGCAGATAGCCAACCACATAAACCCTGGTCTTGGGCAGACACTCATCCGGTAGCTAAGATGCGTGTGTTGCAACAACACAATGATAGCTTGCAACCTTTAGGCAGTGACTTATACGTATTAGCGGGGGCCTCTGGGCGTAATTTAGCCTTTGGCCCTGGATTAATGTTAGCGGGGGCGGCGTTGGGTGAGCAGGGCAATATGATAATTGCCGGCCATCGAGACAGTCATTTTATGCGTTTACAATACGTTAAGGTTGGCGACATGATTGAGCTTTATAGCACTGCAGGTGAGCGAGTGTTATATCAAATTACTACCACGCATGTGGTGCATGAAACCGACTTAGATGTGCTGGCTCCCACAGCAGAAAGTCATTTAACCTTGATAACCTGTTATCCGTTTGACCAACTGAGTGGCAATGCCGAATATCGCTATATTGTTGAAGCTAAACCAATCGATACAAAACCGCGATACAGTGTGAGTTAGCTATTTATGGCCACTTGTCTTAATTGCAATAAAAAAGCAGAGCCCAATAGGACTCTGCTTTTTTGTGTCAGACAACCTGTAATTAGGCTCTCATTGATTTTTCACCTCGGGCTAAACCAACCACACCAGAACGCGATATTTCAATCACTTTGGTCATATCGGTGATCGCATGGATAAACGCATCAATTTTATCGCTGGTTCCGACCATTTGGATCGTATAAATATTGGCGGTAACATCAACGATTTGGCCACGAAAAATATCAGCAGTGCGTTTGACTTCTTCGCGTTGATCGCCTTGAGCTTTCACTTTAACTAAGGCAATTTCACGTTCAATATAGGCCGACTCGGTAATGTTAGCCACTTTCAAAATATCGATAAGCTTATGCAATTGTTTTTCAATTTGCTCAAGAATATTGGCATCAGCAATCACGGTAATATTTAAGCGTGACAAGGTCACATCTTCAGTCGGCGCAACGGTTAAGCTTTCGATGTTGTAACCGCGTTGAGAAAATAATCCCACCACTCGTGACAAAGCGCCTGGTTGGTTTTCAAGTAATACAGAAATAATACGACGCATTAGCTTTTCTCCGTTTTGCTTAGCCACATTTCGTTCATCGCGCCGCCGCGAATCAGCATTGGGTACACATGTTCAGTCTCGTCTACGCTGATATCAACAAACACTAACTTGTCTTTCATCGCCAACGCTTCAGCCAGCTTAGATTCTAATTCATCTGGATGATTAATGTTCATTCCCACATGGCCATAGGCTTCAGCAATTTTGGCAAAGTTAGGCACAGAATCCATATAAGAATGGGAATGACGACCTGAATAAATCATGTCCTGCCACTGTTTCACCATGCCAAGGAAGCGGTTGTTTAAGTTGATAATTTTAACCGGAGTATCATATTGCAGTGCCGTTGAAAGCTCCTGAATATTCATTTGGATAGAACCATCACCCGTAACGCACACTACAGTCGCTTCAGGGAACGCCATTTTAACGCCCATTGCCGCAGGCAAACCAAAGCCCATGGTGCCTAATCCACCTGAGTTAATCCAACGGCGTGGTTTATCGAACGGATAATATAACGCGGCAAACATTTGATGTTGGCCGACATCCGACGCCACATAAGCGTCACCATTGGTGAGTTTGTACAATGTTTCAATAACTTGCTGTGGTTTGATTCTATCTGTAGTGCGATCGAACTCTAAGCTCTTTCGTGAACGCCAAATTTCAATGTCACTCCACCATGCTGCCATAGCAGTAGCATCATTGGTGTCCTTGGATTCATCAAGTAGATCTAACATGCCGTCTAAAATATTGTCGGCAGAGCCAACAATTGGAATATCGACCCGAACCGTTTTAGAGATAGAAGATGGATCAATATCGATGTGTAAAATGGTGGCGTTAGGACAATATTTTTCAACATTGTTGGTGGTGCGGTCGTCAAAACGGACCCCAATACCAAAGATTAAATCGGTGTTGTGCATTGCCATATTCGCTTCGTATAAACCATGCATTCCTAGCATGCCTAAACTCTGCTTATGGGTGCCAGGAAACGCGCCTAAGCCCATCAAAGTACTCACGACAGGGATGTTTAAACGTTCGGCAAGGGCAAGTATTTGTGCATCACAACCCGAAATAATCGCGCCACCACCGACATATAATACCGGTTTTTTAGCCGCTAACAGGGCTTGCAAACCGCGACGAATTTGTCCTTTATGACCCGATGTAGTGGGGTTATACGAACGCATTTTAACGCTGTCCGGATAAACATAATCATGCAGTATATCTGGGCTTAAACAGTCTTTAGGCAAATCAATGACCACAGGGCCAGGGCGACCGGTAGCGGCAATGAAAAAGGCTTTTTTAACCGTTTCTGGAATGTCTTTTGCATCTGTTATTAAAAAACTGTGCTTAACGATTGGGCGAGAAATACCAATCATGTCGCATTCTTGGAAGGCATCATTACCAATCAAATTACTCGGCACTTGACCAGACAACACAACCAGTGGGATTGAATCCATGTAAGCAGTGGCAATACCAGTAATAGCATTGGTAGCACCAGGGCCTGAAGTGACTAACACGACGCCAACTTTGCCAGTTGCACGGGCATAACCATCAGCCATGTGCACAGCGGCTTGTTCATGACGAACTAGGATGTGTTCAATACCAGATATTTTATGCAGAGAATCATAGATGTCTAATACCGAACCACCGGGATAACCGAAGATATGGCTGACACCTTCATCTATTAATGAGCGCACGATCATACTCGCGCCAGAAAGCTTTTCCATGAAATGAATCCTTGTTAAGTTACCGTATGGTAAACAGTATCTTGTATACAACGACGGTAATCGTTTTAAAAAATAAGTTTGAAGGATAATCCAAACTCGAAGATTGAAATTGCTGTCGCAATATTCAATGGCTGATTTCATTGTTACTGAACAAGTAACTAGCCTCCATCTTATGTAAATTTATTTTTACTGCAACCCCTTTAGTTAATTATTTTTCAAGGTTGAAATCATTTCATGTTTATGAGCTGTTTTTTGGTTGTTGTGATGAGTTTGATGTTTAAGTGCTGCTATTTGCTCGGCGAAAGGGGATTGATAGTGTCTATCACCAATAATAAGGCAATAAAAAGACCACTAAAATAGTGGTCTCTGCATAATGTTATTTCAGAAATATTTTGCGTTATTCAGTTTTAGGTAAGGTACTTTGAAAAAACTGACATAATCCGACTAGCAATATTGCGCCAAGCATCAGCGCTGAAAAGGGCACGGCAGTACCATCATAAAAGTACGCCAACAGTGGCCCTGCTACTGCACCAAAACCAAATCTTAGCGTACCAATGACGGCAGTTGCGGTGCCGGTTTCTTGCTTGAACTTCATTAATACAATGGCGTCTGCATTGACCGACATGACCCCGAGCGAACCCATTAAAGGGATAAGCATTAACACGGTAAAATAATAACTTAAATCAAGTAAATTAACCGCTAGTAGGCCGGTTGCGGCAATGACGCCGAAGAATGTTGCTACGTGTAACATCCGTTTTGAGCCGAATCGGGTTACCACTCTAGAGTTAACAATATTAGCGAGCATCAAGGCTCCCACATTGGTGCTAAATAAAATCGCAAACAGCGATTTATCTAAATTAAACACTTCCATGTAAATAAATGGCGAAGCGGTTAAGTAACAAAAGAAAGCAAATGACGTTAATACACCGCTGGATAAATTCAGTTTGACGCCATTGCGAGCAAAGACTGTGTAGTAACCGCCTAAAAATGTCTTTTGACTGCGACTGCCAAGATCTTTATCGCTGGGCATTTTTAGTTTAAATAATACTAATACCAATAACGTGATGGCATAACAACTTTGGCTTAAAAAGATAAGATGCCAATCACCGACCTCCATAATTAAACTGCCCAAAGTAGGGGCGAGCAATGGTGCTAGCATCATGATAAGACTTACATAAGACATACCTTTGGCGGTGTTGTCGCCATAGATCTCTTTAATATAACCCGGCACCACAACCGTGGCCGCTGCGCCAATGAGAGCTTGTGCAAAACGCAATATTAAAAACTGTTCAATACTGGTACTAAGTGCAATTAACAAGCTGATAATGGTGAAACCTAACAACCCAAAAATCACCAGTGGTCGACGACCAATTTTATCGGCAAGGGGGCCAAAAATCAGCATGCCTAAGGCATAACCTGCAAGATAAATACTGAGAGACTGTTGTACTGTGGTGATGTCGGTCTCAAAACCTAATGCCAGCATGGACATTGCCGGTAAGTACATGTCTATGGCTAAAGGCGTAATGGCGACAATAGCGGCAAGCATAGGGATTAGCATCGCTAAGTGGGGAATACCCGCAGAGACTGGAGACGAGTCGAATTTTGATGGCGATACCACGTGAACCTCATGTGCTTTAGGTGTTGCAGACGATGCTAATTTAATCAACGCTAGTTTACCACGATATTAGACATTTACTGCGGCTGATTTTGTAATGAATAATATATACAGATTGTGCTTACATTTTCATTATATTGATTTTTATTGATGGCACATAAATGCAACATTATTGTCATTAAAGCTTCATTGTTTTTGATTAGATTATTCGCTTTAGATTACCAACCTCTATTCGGAACTTTAGTTTATGATGCGCTTTGTTCAAGGAAAAACGGCACTGTTAGTGTCTGCAATAATGACCACCATGCTACTAACAGCGTGCGATGGCGATGACGGCCAAATGGGCTCAAAGGGTGATAGTGGCGTAGATGGAGCCAGTGGTAATAATGGTTTATCTGCTTTGGTTAGTGTAACCCCTCTTGCTGTAGGTCATGATCAGTGCGCGTTTGGTGGTCAGCAAATTGACACTGGATTAGACACTAATAGTAACGGCGTATTAGAGATGAGTGAGGTTGATAGCAACCAAACTCAAACGATTTGTAATGTTACCCAAAATACTTTGGCAGTTGATTTAGTGGGGCGTTATCAGTCTGGTGTTTATGGCTTAAGTGCTGCAGAAATTGTCGATTATCATCCGTTGAGTCAGAGCGCATTTGTGGTGAATGCTCAAAGTGGCAAAGTAGATGTACTCGATTTATCGACATTAACTCAAACAGCCGTTCAAGATGAAGCAGGCTACAGTTTAAATAATATTGCCAAAAAGACCGAATTGAATATTAGCGTCGATACCGGGTTAACCTTACTGGGCGCCGTGAACAGTGTCAGTGTCTCGGGTAATTTGTTAGCGGCAGCCGTTGAGCGAGGCGATGCGTTAGGTAACGCTACTCAAGGTAATGGTATAGTGGCGTTCTATCGATTATCTGAAAGCGCATTACCCGTTTATTTGTCGTTTGTTGAGGTGGGTGCATTACCTGATAATGTCACTTTTAGCCCTGACGGTAGTGTGTTGTTAGTTGCCGGTGAAGGTGAGCCTAATAGCGCTTATGATGTTGACCCTGAAGGTTCTGTTGCGTTAATTGCCATTGTGGGTGGTGTGCCAGCAACCACGGCAACTGTCATTGATTTTAAAGATTTTAATATTGGTGGTACGCGTAATTCAGAGCTTAATCCATTGATTAAAATTAATGGTCCTGGCGCGAGTGTGGCGCAAGATTTAGAACCTGAGTACATTTCAGTGTCAGCTGACAGTCAATTTGCGTATGTCAGTTTACAAGAAAACAATGCTATTGCTGTGATTGATATAGCAACAGCAACGGTAAAGCGTATTATTGCATTAGGGCTTAAAGATTTTGGTTTAGACGCTAATAAAATTGATGCCAGTGACAAAGACGATGCCATAAATTTACAAACTTACGAAGGTGTTTATGGTATGTATCAACCTGATACTATTGCTAGTTATCGATGGAATAATACTGATTTTATCGTAACGGCCAACGAAGGTGATGCCCGCGACTATGACGGTTTTTCTGAAGAAGCTCGAGCTGAAGATTTGAATTTAGATCCTAACCATCCGCAGTTTGCTGCCGCACAAGATAAAACCCAACTTGGGCGCTTAAAAGTCACCACGAGTATGGGCGATGAGAATAATGATGGCTTAATGGATAAAATAGTCGCTTACGGTGGCCGTTCATTTTCGATTTGGACTGCAGAAGGGCAACAAGTTTTTGACAGTGGTAGTGATTTCGAGCGTATTACCGCGGCGTTATTAGCGATGAACTTCAATAACAACAACGATGAAAACAAAGGTGATAGCCGCAGCGACGACAAAGGCCCGGAGCCAGAGGCATTAGCTATTGGCCAAATAGGTTCACATACTTATGCCTTTATTGGTTTAGAACGCACCGGTGGTTTTATGATCTACGACATTACTAACCCTTTTGCCGTATCGTTTGTCGATTATGTTCGTAATCGTAATTTTGATGCCGACTTTGCCATTGATACCGACACTGGCGAAGTAGAAGGTGATGCCTCTTTAGCGGGTGATTTAGGTCCTGAGGGGATGAAGTTTATTGCTAGTCAATACAGCCCTACCGGATTGCCATTATTGTTAATTGGTAATGAAGTCAGCGGCACCACTGTGGTATATCAATTACGTTTACAGTAACGATATCGCTACTTCTGTATCATTACGGCTATTTTATATTAGCCACAAATTAGTAACTCAAAACGCCAAGTCTAACTCGCTTGGCGTTTTTTATTGGATGAAATTTTATTTATCGTTGGTGAATATGTCGTAATTAATTTGAAATAAAACTATGATAACAACCTGCTTTATTATTATTGAGGTTGTTGTGTTACTGAGTCGGTTATATGGATTTATGCCTGGTTTAGAAACCTTTTCTCGTTACGAGCGAAGCTGGCTTAAAGATGATGTTCGTGCTGGTTTATCTGTTGCTGCAGTCGCTTTACCCGTGGCAATTGCGTATGCGCAGTTAACGGGCGTGAATGCAGCTGTAGGTTTGTATTCATGCGTGTTGCCGATGCTCATCTACGCCTTATTTGGCACCTCAAGACAACTAATCGTTGGCCCTGATGCTGCAACATGTGCGGTAATTGCCGCCGTTGTGACCCCTCTAGCGGCCGGCGATAGCCTAAAACATTGGCAATTAGTGATGACCATGACCGTGATGACAGGGTTTTGGTGCTTGATTGCAAGTCGATTTAAATTAGGCGTGTTAGCCGATTTCTTATCCAAACCCATTCTGATGGGGCTGCTTAACGGTGTCGCCATTACCATTATTGTGGGGCAATTCTCAAAAATATTCGGTTTTACCTTTGATGAAAAATACTTGCTTGAACGCCTAGGCGGTGCGCCAAGTTATTTATCACAAACTCACATACCGACATTGATGATGGCTATTCTCACTGTGGTTGTTTATTTTGTGATGAAGCGGTTAAAACCGACATGGCCAGCATCAATGTTTGCTATTGCAGTCGGTGGTGCATTGGTGTGGGCTTTTCATTTAACCGATTATGATGTGGCGGTTATTGGTAGCGTGGCAGGTGGCTTGCCATCATTTCAAGCTCCTGTGTTTAACATTGGTATTGCGCGTGAATTAGTGATGCCGGCACTCAACTTAGCCATGGTCAGTTTTGTGAGTATGATGCTGACCGCGCGCAGTTTTGCCGCTAAAAATGGTTACGACATTGATGCTGACAAAGAGTTTAAAGCCTTGGGCTTAGCCAATATTGCTTCCGCATTATCGCAAGGTTTTGCCGTGAGTGGTGCCAATTCTCGTACTGCGGTAAACGATGCGAATGGCGGTAAAACTCAGTTAGTGTCGGTGATTGCTGCAGTGTTAATCGCCGTAGTGGCGGTGTTTTTAACCGCGCCGTTAGAGTTTATTCCCAGCGCAGCGCTCGGGGTAGTATTAGTGATAGCGTCTGTGCACCTTATCGACTTAAAAGCGATTTGGGGCTTACGTTTACGTGATCGCCAAGCCTTTTATTTAGCTTTAACCACTTTCCTCGCAGTACTTTTTATTGGCGTGATCCCTGGGATCACCCTTGCAGTGTTATTAGGATTGTTTCAGTTTCTTCGTACGGTTATGCGACCGACGGATCAAGTGTTGGGACTGGATGCTAAAGGCATTATTCGCAGCTTAGATAGCAGCGACAAAGCCTCATCGGTACCTGGTGTGTTTATTTATCGGTTCAATTCTCCGTTGACCTATTTTAATGCCACCTATTTTAAGCGCCGTCTACTGGAACGCTTTGCTCGGCAGAACCAACTTGAAACGGTCGAATGTGTGATTATAGATGCGGTACCTTGCTTTACTCATTTAGATCTAAGCGTAATGGCAATGCTGACCGACATCGATGTGTTATTAAGAAAGCGTGGTGTCAGTTTAGTGTTGGCAGGGCGTAAGCGGCAGTTAATTAGCTGGTTTGAACAAACAGATATGGTGTCTGGCGAAGAAGGTATTACTATTCGCTCAGATTTATATCTCGCCTTAAAAATGCAACAAAGTCATGTTGCAGCGTGTGAAGCACAAAAGCTTGATGATAGTCATAGCGATGATTCAACCGAGGCCGTATTAACACATAGTCAAATTTAACCATTAGGTTTAGCTGGTACTGTGTGTTAGCTTGGTTTAAGTTTATGAATTTTAAAGATTTTAATAAATGTTGTTCATGGCGGTTTTATTCTATAAAATCGCCGAAAATAACCAAGGTATGGCAATCATACTTTGTAATGACGCCCCCTCGAAAATCAGGCCCTTAATTTCCTTTCTGTGCCCTTGAGTAAAGTAAAAAGCGTAGTCTTTCTGTTGGATGTGGCATATATGGTTTCGCAAGTAAGTGAAGCAATGCTGGATGTGATCGCAGATGCGTTAGTCGATAAAGGGTATATCCTTTTATCTGATATCATTCCTGATTATGTAAGTTTAGCCTTGCTTGACAAAGTGCAAGCTCAGCAAGATATTGATTTTAAAAAAGCCGCCATTGGTCGAGGGATTGAACAACAAATCAATACTGAAATTCGCTCGGATAAAATTAGCTGGTTAGACAATCAAGATCATATTGACCGTGAATATTTATCGATTATGAGCCAATTGAAAGACGGGTTAAATCGTCGTTTGTTTATGGGGCTGTTTGACTTTGAAAGTCACTATGCTGTTTATGAGCCTGGTGCTTTTTATAAAAAACATGTTGATGCGTTGCATGGCAGCCAAAATCGTATTTTATCGACAGTATTTTTCTTGAATCCAGATTGGCAACACAGCGATGGTGGCGAATTGATCATTTATGATGAGTTTGATGCACCTTTAGAAGTCGTTAATCCTAAAATTGGTACCTTGGTATTGTTTTTAAGTGAACGCTTTCCGCATGAAGTCAGGCCGACCACAAAAACCCGTAATAGTATTGCCGGCTGGTTTAGGGTGAGTAACGCGAATCACGGTTTTTAATTCTACCGTTGGCAAGGGATCCGTCTTTAGTGATTGGTTGTAGCAACAGCAAAACAATGTTTTTACGCGATAGATAAAAACATTGTAGTTGCTGGCTGTAAATCTATATGCAGTTAAGGTAATGTAACCTTTTACTATAAGGAGCGTTAATTTGAGCTGGATTAATAGACAAGATTGCTTAATGGGCGAACATGTTATCCTAGAGCCACTGTCTTTCGATCACGTTCCTGGATTAACTGTGGCTGCCAGTGATGGCGATTTGTGGACATTATGGTTTACGCAAATTCCTAATGCCGATGGTATGAAAGCGTATGTCGAGCATGCTTTAGCTCGTGAAAACAAAGGCGAAGCGGTCGCGTTTGCGGTGCGTGATAAAGTCTCTGGCAATATTATTGGTTGTACTCGAATTTGCCACTGGGACCAACCTAATCGTAGACTCGAAATAGGCTACACTTGGTACGCTAAATCTTATCAACGTAGTGCTATTAATACTGAGTCCAAGTTATTATTACTCCGCTATGCATTTAATACCTTAGATGCTATCGCGGTCGAATTCAGGACGCATTGGCATAATCATGCCTCTCGAAACGCTATCGCACGGTTGGGTGCTAAGCAAGATGGCATTATACGCAATCATAAAATTCAAGCTGACGGGACTATTCGTGACACTGTGGTGTTTTCGATTATTGAAACCGAATGGCCTCAAGTTGAACAATTTTTAACATCTCGTTTAGCGCATTATCAATCGTTAACTTTATCTCCAAATTTCTAAAAACGAAGGGAAACAACCATGAACAAATCTGCTATGTGGGTTTTTACTGTGTCGGCTATATGCATGAGTGTAACTGCACACGCAGAAGATGCTGCAGAAAAAGCATTCACTGATGAACTACTTGAATGTGCAGCGTATTATCAAATTAGCTCGGAAGCGATTGCTGCGATGAATGCCCCACAAATGAAAGCGGTGGGTGATCGTTTAAAAACCTCTGCAATTGATGCCGTGGCGATAGCGGGTAAGTACCGTGCCCCAGAGCAAGTTGAAAAAGATGTTGTTGCTGCTAAACAAAAGCAAATTGATAAATTAGCTGGGTCGAATAACTTAGGCGCATTGATGTCAAAATACAAAGACTCTTGCAAATCGATTGTCACAGACCCACAGAAGCGCTTAGATTATTGGGTTATGGCGACCATGTAATGGTTTGTTAGATATAGACATAACCACGTAGAGGCAACTCTCGTGGTTATTTTTTTAGCCATTGCCCTTGTGGCGTTTGGATCATATGCCCAGGTTCCGCTGCTTCAATCGCTTTTTGAGCCGCAAGAGTGGCAATTTTATCTAGGCTAATTTTATTTCTCTCAGCGATGAGTTGATAATAGTGTTTGCGTTTGGTATTAACCGTGAGTACTAGCTGTTGTGTTTCTTTTGATTGAATGACAACACCTAAATAACCGTTTGTTTGCTCACCTACTAGTCTGGCCGTTTTGGCTTGTTGCAATGTCATTGCCCAAGCAGTGGCACACCATAATAAACTGGTTAAGCATACGGCAGTGGCTAAAACGAATCTAGATTTCATCTTGATAACCTCTGCTTAAAATAACTCGTCATTCTCAAGTAAATTATTGAGTTCTTTTTCCACTTTAATTCTAATTTCATGCTCAATTTTAACATTTAAGTTAATGACAATTGGCTTGTCAGGTGGCTCTATCTTTACGGTAGGCGTACAAGCTGATAACCATAACGATGCCATTATGGTGCTGATACTGACTAAATATGTCGATGAATATTTCACGTGGACGATCCTTTTATGCTGCTATTGGACTTTTGCTTCAATTTTGCTTTGTAGCTGATTACCGATCTGAGTACTTTTGTATAACTGAATTAAGTTTTCTTGGTGAGAGTAATTAAGGTGAACAGGGCGCTCAATGTCACGGCTGTTACCTTTTACTGCAATATTAATCTGTGCATCGCCGTTGGGTATCATGTCAAAGGAGCTCGACAATTCAGTATAGTTAAGATGCTCAAGTGCGGTAAAGACTAATCCAAGATAAGGCTGAGATAATTCTAGCTGATCCATTGCAGGATTTCCGGCAACTTCAATTAATCCTCCAGGTGCTCGCGCAGCCAGTTTGCCACCAGTAACAGTCACTTTGCCATCAACCAGTACCGCGGGTAATACGCCATCAAATAAGCCATTGGCTTTAACACCCACTTGCGGTTGCTCTTCTAAGAATTTTTCTAGGCTCAACCCTTGTAATAATAAGTATCCATAAGATTTATCATGCAGTTTTAGTACAAACTCAGGTAATAAAAAGCGTCCATCAAGCATGTCGCCGCTGGCGGTAAGGTTGATGTTGGTCTCGCTTAACCCTGTAACTTGCTGTAACCAATTGGTCGGCGTTTTATTGCCGTCTTTATTGAGTTCGATATCGGCATTCAAATTCAAGTTTGTTAGCGATAAACCAAGTTTAGCTTGCTGTAAACTGATTGCGGTTTGTGGGCAGACTAATTGACTGTGAGCAAAGTGTTTTTCAGCCGCAGGAGTATTAGGACCATCGTGAGTTTGCTGCCAGTTAAATTGGCATTGGGCAAACACGTCACCGCCATTAAAGGTTTTATCTTCCCATTGACCTGACAAAGATGACAACTGTTGTTGAATTTTCATTTCAAACTGACTGGTGTTGCCTATTTCGCTTAATGCAAAACCTGCGATTAGTTTGCTGTGGCCTTGAATTGTAAAGTTATCTGGCAGGGGTTGGACTTTTTGTAATGTCTTCAGTGCTATTTCAATGTCGGTATCAAAAGTCCATTGGCCAGCTAATGATAATGGGCTTTTTTTATCGGCAAATTTAAGTAAGTGATAACTGCTTAAGTTAAGGGTATCGAGTTGCCATTGTTCGCTACCAACCAGTAATCCTTTGGATAAATTGAGCTGCTGAGTAACCGTAATATTATCAAGTGCAAGTAGTGGTTGTCGGCGACTTTTGCCCAGTTGCTTGGTGATATCGAGTTTATTGATACGCCAAGCTATGTCGTTGGTTGCAGGGTTTTGTAACCAACGTTCTAGCGACTTGTCGATGGGCTCATCTTGATGTAACGCCAAGATTATACCTTGATTGATGGCAATATCGGCTTTGTTAACCGAGGCCAGTGTGGTTGATAGTTTACTGTTGTCCACTTGGGTTGCTTGCTGAACAATCAATTGGCCAATTTGCAGTGTAAACGGAGATAGATTGAGTTGAGTATTATTTCGTTTGAATGACATGGTCGAGGTGTCGTTAAGCACAAGTCCGAATGACCCTAATAGTGCAGAAGATTTTTTGG
Source organism: Shewanella sp. Arc9-LZ (assembly GCF_010092445.1). NCBI lineage: Bacteria > Pseudomonadati > Pseudomonadota > Gammaproteobacteria > Alteromonadales > Shewanellaceae > Shewanella > Shewanella sp. Arc9-LZ. The sequence continues at coordinate 1,990,277 of NZ_CP048031.1, forward strand.
TCTGCTTGGTATGTTGTTCATTCTCACTGGTAATACTGCGCAATATACTTGTGTTGTTGACGGCTACGCTGGAGCTTGGCAGCAATGACAGTTCGAGTTGATTTTGTTGCCACTGCGATATTTGACCGACTAGATTCACTTTCGCATTAGAAAGTGACAGCTGCTCTAACGGGATCTCAGGGAATAAGGCTTTTATATCAATTAGACTTGGAGCCATCGCGGTTACTGGTGCTGATGTTGGTTCGGATATATTTTCACTAACGGTTACGGTTGTGTTGGCTGTGGTGAGTGTGTTAACTGGCTGTTGTTGTGTCTTGGCTGTTGCTTCCGGGGTCGACAATGCCATACCCCAATCGAAATGACTGTTAAATTGTTGATGACTATTGAATGTGGTGTGCGCCAGTTTTAATTTGCTTTGGAGCAATAACCCTTCAATGCTGACGCTTAGGTCAGGAATTGACACCTGCAGAGGTAGAGCATCATTTTGCAGCGGGATAACGACTTCAACGGGATAGGCCATGCCTACATCGATACTGGCTAGCTGAGAAGGTGATTTAGGGGTTAACTGTTCAATGATATGAACTATTTGATTGGCGTGATCATCGGCTAACAATGCAATTAATTTATTTCTGTCGTCTTGTGAGGGCGACAGTTGGTAGTGTAGCGGGGCAATATCAAGTTTTAGCGCGAAGGCATCGATGGTTTTACTGTTGTCTAGTGAGGCCTGTAGCGGGTAATTGCCCAAATTAAGCATCGCCTTAATGGGTTGTTGCGGCGAAAAATAGACACTAGGCCAAAGTGGCGAGTGCAAAGATAATCCGTCTATCGATTGCTGACTGCTCATCTCGCCGCTGATTAAGTTAATTTTACTGTTGGCTGTCCATTGGCCTTCTATGGTGACTTGCTGTTGACGAATGGGTTGTAGAAGTTGTGATAGCTGCGTATGCAAACCATGAAGCATATTGTTGCTTTGCGCTTGTTGTGACTGTTGTTTATTGTTTAATAAGCTTAAATATTGTTCTAATGAATCAAGCCCTTGATAGCTTAACCCTAAATCAACAAGGGTGTTAAATTGCCAAGCACGTTTGTCTAAGCTGGCATCTAGGCTAAATAGCGGGAAGTCATTAAATCGCCACAAGGTATTTAGTTGACCTTTTTGGGTCAACGTAAGCTGGTCCATCTTTAAAGTGTGTTGCTGTGGGAGATCTTTATCCAGCACTGGTAGCTTAATGTTTATTTCACCTAGCTCAATAGTGGGTAATTTTGCGAGGTTGAGTTGCATTGCCGCTGGAGATTCTTCAGTTTGTTGTGATTGACGAATGAAAAAACTGTCGCCCAAATCAACATAGACACTCTGGGTTTTGATGCTAACGATATCGTCGGCGTTGATTTGTTGGTTTTTAAGAATTTGCAGGCTGTCACGCAGCTCAAGATTGAACTCTTGGATAGCGATATGACTGTCTTCAATTTTTAGGACTAACCTGGGGATCCGAATATGATTAAATGAGACATATTCGGCATCAAAATTAAGCACTTCTATGTGGTTGTCGGCTAATAAGTTGTTGAGTATTTTGACCGTAAGAGGTTTGGCATTTTCGATAATGGCCCATACTAAAGCGACTGTACAAAACAGCATAAAGAGTAAAACTTTGCTAAGGCTCGATATGCGCAATAGTGACTCGCTTTACATTTGTTTGTTCATTGATAACGATGTGCCCGTTAATAATGTTGCAGTTATTATCTGAATTTGGCTATAAGATTGATTAATATCGGCCATGGTAATAATCCTACTCATTATCTGCCATTAAAGGAGATAAATTATCTACAGACTGTTGTTGATTAAACGCTGCATTAGATGAAAATTATTAGCCAGTAAATAATTAAAATAGCAATAAACAGTTGTTTGTTTAACGATGTGTACACCGATAATTTAATGTTATCCATGCTAAAAATGTCAATTAGCTTAGCATGGTATCAGCAGTAGATTGTTAAAATATAATACATTATTAATCTAGGTTTAATGTAGTGTTAATCCAAATAAAAAAAGGCGCTTATTAGCGCCTTCCATCTATCTGAATATTTAACATAGTAAGTTTGCTGTTATTTATCCCAGCAATGGTTCTACAACCATATGTTGAAGCTCAATCGGTGCGATTGCATGCAGAGCATCCATAGCAGCGCCGACCAAGGTAATTTTGCCTACTGATGATTCGACTAATACCGCGCGCTTTATTTCGCTGTATTGACGGTTATGGCGGATTAAATTGGATAATGCCATTTGCATCGGTTGCATTGATGGATTAAATGCCGCACTTTCAGCATAACGACCACAGAAAGTGGCGCCGTCGTTAGTTTCTAATACAACAGCGGCATTGCTATTAGTATATGGCGCGTAACTGAGGCCCATTTGATCAATGGCTTCGATGATCATTGGGTCATCTGAATCACAATTAAATTCTTGCTCGCGCTTACATAATAGTGGCACGGTTATATCTAAGTCTGCCGGCCCAAACGCATAAGGTAAATAATGCGCTAATGTTTGGGTTGGTTGATTAGGCAGGTGAATATTTATCTTACTGCCATTGACTAGTTCGTTCATAAATTGGCGACAATGACCACAAGGACTGAAGTTTACAATGATATCAACAATTTCTGTTTCACCACTTAACCATGCATGACTGATGGCACTTTGTTCAGCATGAACACTGTGAAATAACGCTTCTCCGGGTAATTCTAAATTAGCACCCATGTACAAGTCGCCACTGCCACCTTTTGCAATAGCACCGACATAAAATTCGCTTATCGGTGGGTTAGCGAGTGCTGCGGCAATAGGTAATAAATCCATGAGCACTTGTTGCTCTGTTTTACCGCTTGCGTTAACTAGGCCTGCAAATTGACTTGCATCAATATGACCGCAAAATTGCTCGTGTAATAATGGCACAAGCGCATTGGCCAGAGGTTTGTCTAGTTGAGTAATGCTTTCTAAAAAACGATTTTGCATTCCCTTAATCCTTAGATGAAATAAATTGGGTAAAAATAAAATTTACTATAGTGACTGTAAATATTGATATAGGGCTTTTAATAGCTTTTGTTTGTGTTCATTCTCGCTGGTTTCTTCGACCAGGTTCTCGAGTTTAATCACATAATCGGCATCCGATAAGCGTTGTTGACAGAAATCACGCCATTTACGGACTTCACTGTCGCTTAATGTTTCTGGATAATTACGTGCCCGAAAACGAAACAACATTTCATTGATCCGCGGATCATCAAATTGCAATGCCAAAGCTGCTAAATTATGTGGTGCAGTATGGCAAATAATGTCCATTTTTGTTTTATCAGCATGGCTGAAAAATCCACCGCTATATAGCATTAAATCAGGATCGGTGATCGGTTTACGATCTGATTCAAGTTCAAATACTTGGTTAAGCTTTTCGCGCAATTCTGGGTGGTTTTTTAAGCGTTTATATTGCTCACGTGCAAATGCTTTATCGAACTGTAATTTTTCAGCTACCTCGTCGTCAAGTAATTTTGGCGATCCGATAAAGGGACACTTGTTAAGGTGGATTTGTTTGAGTGGTATTGCGAGCTCATTTTCAGCTAAGTTTTGACGAGACGTATACATACGGTCGTTTATTTCTTGAGCAGATAATTCTAATAATGGCGAGATATCCATGGCCAAATTAACGCATATCACCGCATTTTTATTAGTTGGGTGATATGCCACTGGCGCGATTAACGTAGTACAGCCTTGCAGCGCACTAATTTTTGAACTGACATGAACCAAAGGCTGCATTTTAAGGACATCAATATGATCCGCAACCGCTTGTTTACGCCTTAAATTAAAATAATATTCGTACAGCTTGGGTTGTGTCTGCTTTATCAGTTTAGCCATAGCAATCGTGGCATAAACGTCTGACATAGCATCATGGGCTTTTTCATGACTTAAACCATTCGCTTGGGTGAGTAACTCTAGCTTGAAACTCGGTGAGCCATCTTCTTTCTTCGGCCAATTTATTCCGTCTGGACGAAATGCATAGCAAGCTCGAACTAAATCAATGATATCCCAACGAGAATTACCGTTTTGCCATTCTCGCGCGTAAGGGTCTATAAAATTACGATAGAAACCATAGCGACTGACCTCATCATCAAAACGTAATGAGTTATAGCCCACAACACAGGTGCTGGGTTGGCTAAACAGCGTATTAATACGTTTCATAAACTCAGCTTCTGGTACGCCCTTAAGGTTGGCCAGTTGTGGGGTTATCCCCGTAATTAATATGGCTTCGGGAGACGGTAAATAGTCAGGCGCGAGTTTGCAATAAAAGGTTTCAGGCTCACCGATAATGTTGAGTTCTAAATCGGTTCGAATACCCGCAAACTGAGACGGACGATCTTTGCTTGGGTTTGCCCCGAATGTTTCATAATCGTGCCAGTAAAGTGATGGGGTTTCTTCATGATTTATTTTCATTTTATTCTGCTCATTTTTGCATTTAACTTTATGTAAATCATGGTTAAATCCGCTTTAAACCTTTCATTCTAATTTAGTTGGTTTTCTTGTGCTGCTTTAGCTTCCGCGTACACCTGTGTGTACATATTTGGTTTTGTGTCATAAACTCATTATATCGAGTAATAAATCTGTACACGGATTTTTTAAATGTCTTTATCTGACACGCAGTTACGTTCTATAAACGGAAAACCATATACTGGTAAGCCTGAGATTGCTGACCGTGACGGTTTAAGTGTCCGCATTAGTAATGCCGGCACTATAACTTGGCAGTACCGCTTCCGTTTTCGTTCTTCTGTTGGACGTCTAACATTAGGTCGCTATCCTGATGTTAAATTATCTGAAGCTCGAAAATTCGTACCTGAACTGAGAAACGCATTAGCGAATGATACAGATCCAAGAGTGTATTGGAAACAACGCAATACAAGAAGAGGCAAAGTGAATGTCAGATATTGCTGCGAACAGTTTTTACTTAAACAAGGTAGTTCGTTAAAACCTGGAACGATTGCTACCTATCAATCATGTTTTCGTGTGCATTTGTTTGATGCTTTTGATGATAGGTTAGTTGATGATATTACACTTGGAGAATGGATTGACTTTTTTGATGAGAAATCAAAAGTGAGTCGAGTAACCTCTGGCGCGATACTGAAACAGTTAAAGACAATACTAAATTGGTCTGTAAGAAGACAATTAATCAAATCGGTTGATGTGTTACAGCTTAGAGTATCAGACATTGGCTCTGCCTCCACAGTTGGCTCTCGAGTGTTAACCGTACTCGAATGCGGGAAAATTTGGCGTGAGTTAGACAAAACAAGAGCAACAAGAACCATCACCAATTCTATAAAGGCTTGCATGATGACAGGGGCGAGGGTGTCTGAGCTACTTAAATCAAGTCGTGCTGATTTTGACTTAGACAGCATGGTGTGGACTGTTCCGGTTGTTAACAGTAAAACTAACCAACCTATCAGGCGGCCAATAAGCCCAGCTTTACTCGATCTGCTTCAAGAACAATGGTCTTTACATCGCTCTCAATGGACTTTTCCTGCACCAAATGACTTTAAAAGACCTGTTGGTATTGCGTCGGTTAATAAATTAGTCAGAGAAATCAGACCAAGAGTAGATATTCCAGACTGGAGACTGCATGATTTCAGAAGAACTATTTCAACGAGACTTTCTGAGCTTGGTGTTTTGCCGCATGTAACAGAAAAAATGCTAGGTCATGTCCTTGGTGGTGTGATGGCTGTTTATAACAAGCATGATTGGCTAGATGAGCAAGCAGCAGCATACCAAATGTGGACGGAAAAACTGCTGCTGTCTGCTAAAGGGGATAGAAATGCAATGTTGTTGGATACCTTGCCTTAAGATGCCAATTGCTCTTCATCCCACTTTTTAAGTGCTTGTATGTTGTAAAATCGCCCATTATGGATTGGGTTTGGGAAACCAAGAGTTTTGCGCCACTTCCATAATGTAGCAGTAGAGCCGATCCGATAACGCACCATGACTTCTTTGGTGTTGAGGAACAATGGTTCTTGTTGTATTCCTGTATTGGTGTGACTTTCTTGTTGATTTAAATTACTCATTATTGACCTTCCTTTTTAAGCTTTTCTGCTAGTGTTTTCATGTAATGCTGGCATGAGCCGACCTGATCCCGGGGAAGGGCATACCATTGTTTTAATGCTTCTTTGATAACGTCTGACTTTTTCATGCTGCATACCCCTGTAGTCGTAGTTTTGAATCGGCGGTTGTCGCAAATAACTCAGCATCTGCTTGGGTAAAGTTACTGACTTCACTAGCGTTAAACGTTTTGCACATACCCCAGCCGTTGTAGTTGTTGGGTTTATAAGTTGCTTCAACTTGCTGCTGTTCGTGCATTAGCGTGAAGAACGGGGTTGATAACGTGACCACACCTTGTTTTGTACTGAACGTTTTGGTTACCTTATTCATGCTGCACCGCCTAATACCGCTTTTAAGTCTATTTTTGGGTAACCGTTAACTTGGTAACCCGCTACAGGGTGACCAGGTAATCGAATTTGGTGGTACTTGTAAGAATGAATAATCGTTCTACCAATCCCTTTTGCGAGATTAGTTAGGCCATTGCCCAATGCTTGCCAATAAAGACAATCAAGTGCACCAAGTATCATGGCCACTTTGATTCGGTCGCCACTATGGATATTAAATGGCAACCCCACTTTTTGGGCGCGATAGTGGCCTAAGATATGGTTAAACGCTGCTTTCGATTTCATTTACGCCACCTTGCCTGGTTTAAGTTTTTGCCAATCCAGTTCTTTGATTTGTTCGACTGTGAATGTCACTTGCTCTAATCGTGCTATTGCCCGTGATAAATTGCTTTTTTTAACTTTGTTTCGAATAGCTGCCACCGAGTCTTGGTGGCCTGTGACGAAGTGGTCTTGTAATGCGGCCACTATGTCGGGCGATTCAATATTGGTGAGTTGCAATAGCAGCTGCAGGCGTTCAGCGCTTTCACCGCCTTGAATCAGGTATTTCATGCTGCTTCATCCTTGCGTTTAGTTGTCCATGTAACAGTGTGCACTGCTGTTAGCTCAAAGGTGTTGCCACAGTCATGGCACTCGCGATCGTCACTATCGCATTCATAATCATCACAATCTGATTCAATAATTGCTTTACAGTGAGGACAGGTGATTTCATCATTACTATAAAAATCCCACTCGTTATATTCATAATCAGCAACTCTTTCTAAAGCCTTTTCCTTTCTAGCTGTATCCTCTTTATCTGCGCATGGTTTACAAACCCAACCATTTTTACCGCCCCAAGGTGCCTCTGTTAGTTGTGAACGACTACAACCACAGCTAGCACATACGTTGTGTTTGTCGCATTCAATATATGTCGTCCAATCACGCTGTTTACCGTTACATGATCCGCAGCCATTTACCCAGTACCATTGACCGTCTATAAGCTCCGCGTAAATGTGTTTTTCAGGCGGTTCGATATAGATAGTGTCGGGTTTATCGTGCATTTTTATCTCACTGCTGTTTGATGGGCCACCCTCTGCACGGTAACGCTCAAAGTCACGATGGTCGTCACCGTGGTAAAAGGTCTGAGTGCTTCCATTGCGCATTCTTTGGGTGTACCCATCTAAGCGAGGGTCATTGATTAGTTGTGAATAGCTCATGCTGCTACCTCAATCTTAGCCGTGTCATAAGCGCTTTTAGCTGCATCATACTCACTGCCGAATATCTCTGTTGCATCAGCAAGACTAAGGCGGGTGTTGAGATAAATAACGTCATCGTGAAGAAACAGTGAAAGAGGAGTAAAGAAACAATTGCCCGAGTTAGTGCCGATAGCTTCCAGAAGCGGTTCGCGTGATACTTCATCGGGAACCATGGCGTTATATTTAGCTTTGATAGCTTCTAATGCCTCGCGGTCAGCAGCTTTCGGTTTGCCGTATTTAGGTGATGAAGCAAACGAACTTGCCGCTTTAGGCTTCATCCATAGGTGATTTTTTTCAAGTTGGTTAAAGTTGTGGAAATTGATTCCAGCAAATGAAACTCGTTCAACTCGGTTGCTAAAAATAGGTTTACCACCGAAGTGAGTTGCCAATTTAGTTGCTTGTTCAATAAACTCCGCTTTGCTTGTTTCAAATGATTTAAATGCTTGTACTGCGTTATTGTTGGTAATTTTGAAGTAACTCATAATCGCTGCTCTCTTCGATTGTTAGCCTATGTAAGTTGCCCATTCCAAAACTTCTTTTTTGGTTTTAGGGTTGATACTTCCTGTTGGTTTTCGGTATCGAATTTCTATATCTCGACACTTTTCTTGTGCTTTTGTTAACTCTGAATACTGCTTAGCTAAGCTTGGGGTCGATAAACTGTGGCTTAGTTTTTGTACTTTCATTTTGAAAAACAGTTCATCACGGGTTTTAGCTAGCTTTTGTTGGTATTCTTCAATAGTGAGTTCTCGTCTATTTGGATAAGTACCAGTGAACCTGCTGCACTTTTTATCAGCTGCTTTCTTAACTAATGTTTCACTCACTCCGAATACAAAAAACATAGAAACCCCTACAAAACTTCTTTGACCGTTGAACTTTGTTGTAACTGTTGTTTAGTGCGTTGCCAGCCTTTAATTAAGCGCTTAAGGCATGGTGCTTCGTGGGGCCAAGTGCGGATCATGTCTTTGCACTTGGCTATTTCACGATCGCAGTATTCGTTTGCTGCACTCATATACTCGCCCTCAGTTGGAACACTTTGCCGCTTTGATGTAATGGGGTATTGCGCCAAATGGTAATGCGGCCAGAGTGGTGGTTGTAACGCATGGCGAGGTTGTCACCGAGTTCACCGGCTTGGTTTTCAAATTGGCTTATGAACAGTTGGCTTGGATTGCTATGCATTAATTGGCGTTCAAGTTTTGCTACACGCAATGCAACACGTTCACAGTCCATTGGGTCTTGTTTGGTGGTGAGCAGGCAGGCAAAACGAATACTGACCAGGTGGAAATGTTCAGCACGTTGTTTGTCTGTTGTAGGGGTTTTTGTCAGTATCATTTTGCCGTCCTCAGTTATTGGGTACAGCTAAAGGTTAAGATAACTATACACATCAGTCAAGGTAAAAAGTAAAGATTTCTATACTTTTTGGGTTTTGCTAGTTTTTTGACTTAATGATGGTATAAATTAATGATTGAACTAAGGAGGGTTTATGGTTAGTAAATATTTGATGTTGAGTTCGATTTTTCTGGCTATACCAGTACCTGTGAGTGCTGATATTTATAAGTGCGAAATAGAAGGGAAGCTTGTGATGCAGGATATACCATGTCCTGAAGGCGTTGATCAAAGCACTGTAAAAGTTGTCATCCAAAATGATACCTCAAAGAAGTACAAACCTTATCAACCAGCGCCTTATGATCCATCTGAATTTAGCGACTTTGAGAATCAACTGATTAAATCGCATAAAGTAGAAGTCGGTATGAGTGTTAAGGCTTTGGAGTTTAGTTGGGGCACAGTGAGGAGAATAAACCGCTCAGCGTATGGGCCTGAACAATGGGTTTTTCAGAAAGGTATTTATCAGCGATATGCCTACGTCAAAGATGGGATTGTTGTTAATTGGCAGGATTAGATTTAAAGCAACACCGAATACCAAAACACCTTACCGATGATTTTGATTTGTTTGATGATTTCGCCTTCGTAGCGTTCGTCTGGCCACTCGTCGGTGTTAAAACTGCGAAGCCTTAAACCACCGCCAGGTAACTTGTATAGGGTTTTTATGCGTAACATACCATCGTGATTAATGGCGTACATTTTACCGTCGATCACGTCTGTTTGTGATGTATCTACCCCGACGGTTGAGCCGTTGGGTAATACCGGTTCCATGCTATTACCGCTAACACGCACACACGCGGCATTGGTTGGATCAACACTTGATTTACGCAATGTTGATTTTGCAAAGCGCAATTTAGGGCCATTGTAATGAGGTGCTTCAGCGATGCCATGTCCAGCAGCGAGTTCTACTTCCATATAAAACGGTATCTCTACTTCATCATCATTTAGCGGGGTGTTGCTATCCCATGTTTCCATTGGACCAGCCCATTCGGCATTGCTTGTTGGTTTTGATTCTTTACCAAAAAGAAGCCAATCTGTAGCGCATTGCAGGTGCTTTGCTAAATTGTAAAGGTTTTCACCTTTAGGCGAGGTAGCCGCAGACTCCCATTGTGAAATGGTTGCTTTTGTTACGCCTATCATCTTAGCAAGCTCTGGCTGCGTTAACCCTACGAGCTTTCTGCGTTCTTTAATTCGTTCATTCATCATAGTTTAGACATCTTAACTAATTATCGGTTAAGAATCTGCTCCTTTTTGTTGACTTATTGGTATAGTTTTCTTAACCTTGTGTTTGGTGAATATTTGGAGTTGTTATGAAAACAAAAGACGCAATTTTGTATTTTGGTTCTAAGAGTCAGTTGGCAAAAAACTTAGGGCTTACGAAAGGCGCCATTTCACAGTGGCCTGATGATGTGCCTGAGTTACGCGCTTATCAGATTGAACGATTAACCGAAGGTGTTTTAAAAGCAGATATTCCACAGCTTGAGCAAGTAAGTTGATTTTAATCGTAAGCATGGAGAAAAAGCATGAAACAAAGATCACGTTTAGATTTATTGATGAAAGCCATTAATACGTGGCTTGAATTACCTAAAGTCAGCCGTTCGGCGTTGGCCACTGCGGTAGTGCAGGCGGTCGATGACTTAAAGCTAGCGACGGTATTGGCTAAAGAGGGGATTTCGTTTACCTACTCGGATGATATTTACAACGATGCTCGAGTGAATGCGCAAAAGATTTTCCGTTGGCTTGGGCAGTACGCTGACCAAAACGCGGTACCTGAGCGTTTGTTTTATGTTGAACAGGCCATATTGGCGGCGATGCCAGTTGAGTTACGCATTGGGTATTTAAACGATGTTTACGGCATGGTTGGCGTGACCGTTGTTGTTGACCATGTGAGTGATGCTATGTCGTTAAGTGCAGATGACATGGCGGCTACGTTAACCAAAGAAAACTGTGATGCACAAGTTGCTGTTATTCGTTTAGGCATTAATCCAAGCCGTCATCAAGTTGAAACCGCTTACCGTGAACTACGTGAATCTCGCGGGGTGACATCAATGTCTTTGGATGTGCTTGAGCGTAAGTTCCCTTATTTAACCAATAAATCACTTAAGTCGGCTGGTTAGTATGGCTGATAACGTTGATGAAGCTAACAAAATAGCTGAACTGCATTTAGCCAGCGAGTTAACCAAGGCGAAAGCGATTTTACCGCCATTGACTGGCCGTTGTTTTTATTGCGAGTCACCGACGGCTGAACGCTTTTGTGATGCAGATTGTCGTGATGATTATGAGCGCTTACAGCGCAGTGTACAGATGCGTAAACGAGGTTGATATGTGGTCATTTATTTTAGTTTGGCTTGTGTTGGCAGTGATATTAACCGTTGGTTTTTGTTTGATGTTTAAGGGGGCGGGTGATGACTCAGTTAAGTGATAACAGTTTGATTGAAAAGAAAGAGAAGTGGGTTATTGAAAAAACGGGCGAAAAATATCATTTCACCCGATGGTTGGGAGATCAGGTTCACGAAAGTTATGCACCAGTCTCACAAGAAGTTGCGGGTATCTATGCGGCGGCTATTGTCCAAGGTTTTCAACCACCACATTGTTTGTACTATCTCGATAAACTTACTTCGTGTAATCAAGCTGATTCTGAATTGAATAAGCAGAATACACCAATGTGCGAAGTCAAATTTAAGCATGATTTAGCATGTTTTTATGGATTTACTGCGTTAGATAATTTTAGCCGTTCACAGGTTGGCAGAATTATTGATGTGTTAAAGCGTGAACCCGAATTGCTTGAGGTTAAGGCAGACCGTTTGGAGGCTATTGCGGGCAAGATTGTGAGTAAAGTGCTGTTAGGTGATTCAAATACCTTGTTGTTACCACAAGTCAGCGTGGATTGGTTTATGGGTTATTTGCTGATGCAAGAAAAGCGCGCGGAGCGTTCTATTGAAGAAACTAGAATAGACCCAGTTAATCAGGCAAAGCACATCAAGCGGCGAGATATTTATTATCAGTTACGGACTAACTTGGCGCGAGATATTTATGTTGAAAGCAGAAATGAATGATCAACTTTTTTGTATGTGTGTTTTGAAAATAAGAAACCCCGCTTAAGTTTGGCGACCGAACGGGGTTAATACCTACAGAGAGAGGCAATTACATGTTACGCAAGCATTTGTGTTACGTCAATTTAGCGTTTGCTGAGTTGATTTTGTGGGGATTACGCCCATGAGTATGGAATTAATGGTTAAGGCCATGAAGGCGAAGGTGGGTAATCCACTGCGCAAGTTGGTGTTATTGAAATTGGCGGATAACGCGAACGACCAGGGCGAGTGTTGGCCTAGTTATAATTACATTGCTGAACAGTGTGAAATGAGCCGTCGTAGCGTGATGGACCATGTTAAAAAACTCGAAAAGTCGGGCTTTTTGCGTCGTGAATATCGCAAGGGTGTTAAGGGTAATTCGTCTAATGTTTTTCATCTGGATTTTGATGAAAATACAGGATTAGGTGGTGAATCTGCTGCACTACCTAGTGAATCTGTCGCACTACCCCCTAGTGAATCTGCTGCACTACCTAGTGAATCTGCTGCACTACCCCTAGTGAATCTCCTGCACCCAGAACCAGTCACTTTAGAACCAGTCAATGAATCTTTAAAAGATGTAGTCACCACATCGAAAAAATCACCTTTGGATTTTTCAAAGTGGCCTGATTTGCCAAGCGACCAAGTTTTTAAAGACTGGTTAGCCATTCGCAAACAGAAAAAAGCCAAGTTAACCCAAACAGCGGTTAATCGCCTGGCACCGCATTTGATGAAAGCGGTTGCTGCGGGTTGTTCTGTTGATGACGTTTTTGAGTTGTGCGCTTCACGTTGCTGGATTGGGTTTGAGTTCGATTGGTTAGTTAACGCTGGCTTGATTGCTAAACAGGCGATTAAGGCCGATTGGAGTCACTCAGTTTTTGACCCAGAGGATCCATTGATATGAAGTCTATTCAAACATTGGTTAATACCGGTTCAATTGTTGGCGCTATGCAGGGCAATGGCTCAAGCCGCCAGCTGTCTGAAATGGATGTGGCGATTGTCGATAGTGTGTTTGCAAAGCTGCGCGTGTTGTTTCCGGTTGGTGCGCCTAAGGATGATGTTGAGTCGTTGCACAAAGCCGAGTGGGTTAAAACGCTTGCCGTTCAAGGTGTGAGTAGCCGTGATCAAGTGCAAATGGGATTAACTCGGGCAAGACGCGAGCAGGGTGATCGCCAGTTTTGGCCAACACCACGCCAGTTTGCGTTGTGGTGTCAGCCAACGGCTTATGACTATGGTTTACCTGATTTAGATTCGGCATATCGTGAGGCTAAGCGCCATTATCACAATGTAGTGGGCCATAAGTGGAGCCATGATGTTGTTGGCTTGGCTGTGCGCCAATGTGGTACCTGGTTGTTTGCTACCGGCATTGAAAAAGACGTATTAACCATGTTTACCCGCCAATACGAGATTTTATGTCGTAAATACGGCAATGGTGAGTTGGTTGATGTTGAGTTGCCTAAAGCGTTACCGACTCGTGCTACCCGCAGGATTGAACCTGCTGAGGGTAAAGCGTTGGTGGCAAAGTTTAGGCGTCAACTTGGCTTAAGGAGTGCTAACGATGAGTAATCAATCTTTGACTCAAAAAGAGCGTTTGATGCGGATTTTAAGCGGTGACCGTTTTCTCACCTTGTACGAAATCCAACAACAGTGTTTTGACCAGTTTGGTGTGCACGATAGCGAAACCGCGTTAAGTGCCCGTTGGCGCGAGTTGCCCAATTCGGTTAAGCAAAAGCGCCGCCGTGAAAAGTGCACCGCTTGGGAATATAGGTTGGTGGCCTGATTATGGTAAAGGCGGCATCTGGTGTTGAGGTTGGCAAGTTAAACGATGCGGCGTTAAAGCGTTGGTTACGCGCTGGGGTGAGTCGTGATTATCGTGATCCGCAGTTTCCTGAAATTCGTTTACGTGCTGCAGCTGGCCGAACGCGGGCGAGTGTTCATTTGGTATTGAATGAAAACGGTAAGACAGTTTGGCAAAAGGTGGGCACTTGGCCAAGCATGTGTATTAAGACCTTATGTGCTGATTTACCGGTGATGTTGGCTAAACGTAATGTGGGCGGCATGGTGACAGGCCAGTTTGATTCGGTTGGCAGTTTGCTTGAGTGGTACCAGGAACATATTGCCAATAACACGACCTACAGCAAGAGTTGGCGAAGCAATATTAAGTCGATGATCAAGTGTCACCTGTTGCCTCGGTTGGCTGATGTTCGATTGCATGAAGTCAGTTTTATTGCGGTTGACGGCATTTTGGTTAAACCGATGTTGGTTGAGGGGTTTGCGCCAAAGTATATTCGTGAGGTGGTGAATAAGCTTAAGGCGGTGTTTGCTGCGGCTTCAAAGCTTCGTTTGATTAACACTAATCCGTTAGCCGGTTATCGAGTGACGTATTCAATCAAAGTGAATGATGCCATGGATACGCGCTTGTTTGAGTCAGATTTGGCCGAGTTGTTTACTCGTTTAGGTGCAGTGGTGATGCCGGTGCAGATGTTGTTTGTGTTGATGATGATGTTTGGTACTCGTATTAACGAAACTCGTTTGGCTCGGTGGGAACATTTTGCAGGTGATTATTGGGTTATTCCGGCCAGTAATGCCAAGAACAAAGAAGAACATCGAGTACCGATGACGGATTCAGCTAAGGCACTTATTCAGCATTATAAATGTTGGCAGCTTAAGCATGTTGGTAAACGCGCGTATTTGTTCCCTGGCACCAGTGGGGCTATTTCCATTCGTTGTGCTCATGATTGGCACACTCAAATCCGCTTTAAACATTTCACTAGTCATGATTTACGTCGATTGTTCAGGACCATTGTTGCTGACTTAGGTGTCGATACCATGATTGGTGAACGTTTGTTGAATCATGCCTTGCCTGTGTTGCTGCGTAAGTACGTTAAATCGACCTTGGATAAGGGCATGAGTTTAGCGTTAGAGCAATATCATCAATATTTAATTTATCGTGGGTTTTCTTCTGTTGCGCCCGAGATATTGCCTAGATCGTCAGTGAAAAGTGAGAACGGTCAAACCCTGACTGCGAGTGGGTGGCTGTGATGATCACTGCATCATTATTAGAAGAATATGCAATTAGAGGTTTTTGGGGGCGAAATGGCATTACGCGGGTTTGATTTTTTGAAAACAGGCAGGAATATTCGCGGGCTAACCCAGACCGAAGTGGCCGAGATTTACGGGGTAAGTGAACGGACTTATCAGCGTTGGGAGCGGGGTGATGTGAGAGTGCCATTTGATGATGTTTCGGCAATATGCGCCCAGGTGTTTAAGTTAGGGATTGATGACATAAGGACGATGATTGATGGCGAAGATTAATGTGCCGCAGCTGCAGCATCAACAAGTGACGCTGAACATGAAAGCGTTGCGTCATGGGTTAACACGCTGGGGTAACTATTGGGCCCATCAAGAATATGGTCAAGGGTTCGCAAGCCGAAGCCAGTGCGACAAGTTAGGTGAAGTGATTGTTTACGGTAGTTCGGCAGTGGTCGAGATAACGCCCCCACGTGAGGTTAGGCAGTTCGATGTGATGATTGAACGGTTAACACCACAATGTATACGGGCCATTAGAACGCACTACATCAGCAAAGGGCAGTGGGCCTTGATGGGATTCGATAGCAAGAAGTCTTATTTGTATTGGTTGAGAAGGGCAGAGGTAGGGTTAGTGGAGTGAGTTGTGATTATAAATATTATTGATGGTGACAGTGTGATTTTTGATAAGTGATTAATTTTATGTAGCTTTTGTTTTTACTCGTCATTACTTTTTTAATGGGTCCTTCTGGCTCGGTGCACTGCGGGGGGGGACAAGCGCAGTGCTTCACTACATATGAAAAATTTAGGGGGTTGTGTTGTTGTTTTATAGGCTTGATCTCTGCCAATCAATTTTACCTAAAAAATAAACCTATTAAGTTAATGAATTAATAGTGTTTTACCCTACATTTGATGATGCACAATTCCACTCAACTTTTGATCGTCTTAAACCGCAACTTTTGATCGCTTAAATCTTTGTGTCCATAGCTTTAGTTTGCTGCTAAATATTTTGTGTCAGTCATAACTTCCCCCTTTACGTGACCTGTACTGTGTTTATGTACAGTTATAATGAGTTTTGAGGGCATAATAAGAATATGTGAACAAAAAGCAGTCTAAAGGACTATGTTGAGAAAAATAGGGCTGCTCTAATGTATTGATATTATTTGGTTTAATTTTTTTACATTTAATGCGGACACTTTTAACGCGCAATTTACGTTTTTTATTTAAGTGTAAGAGTCATTAAATTGCTTTACTTCAAAGACATAGCAAATGTAGGATGATATAAATCAATAACTTAAACGGTCGGCTTTATCGGTCGAGCCGTTCAGTAAGCTGTTATGTTCAAAATGTTTTTGATGAGTCCGCATCCACTATAATTAAATTATTTAAGAAAATTTAAAATGATAAACAAACTTTCAAGAGTAACAACATATATCGAAAGCTATGCTTTCGATCGACGTAATGGGGATATGGTCAAGAGATCTCATGCCACGGGTTTTTTTGTAAAAACAAAAGATCAAATATTATTAGTTACCAATTGGCATGTGGTTACAGGACTTAATCCTTCTGAGCCTTCAAAAATGACAGGAGTATGCATTCCTGAAATATTAAAGGTTACAGTTATTAGCAAGGAAAACACTTTAACCGAGCTTTCGTTTCCACTATATGATAAAAACTTGAAGCCACTTTGGGATGAGCATCCTGAACGAAATGCTGTAGATATAGTAGTTTTACCAATTTCAAGAGAAGTAGAAAAGCATTTCTACGTTTTCGATATATTATCAAAATTAGATTCTTCTCAAATAAAACAAACGGTCGGAACAGACGCATTTATTCTTGGTTACCCATTTAGTAAAGATCAATTATTTGATGCTTTTGGGGATAGTAATCATTATTATCTGCCTGTGTGGAAAAGAGGTAGCATAGCCACAGAACCAAAATTAAAAATAGCAGATAAATTAATTTTGATTGATTCAATGAGTCGCCCTGGAATGTCAGGTTCCCCTGTGGTAATAAGTGAATATGTAGATGTAATGACCGCAAAAAATGAGAAAGGTAATGACATAATTAAACGGATAAATGCTGGCGATACATCAGCATTATTAGAGTTTGACGAAAATGATGTAACTAATGAGAAGGTAAAGAATTTTAACATACTAGGGGTCTATTCTGGAGTTGTTGGTTCAACAAAACTTCAAGAATTAGCTTTAGGGAAATGCTGGCATATCGACACTCTAGTCGATTTAATAGAGAACCATGTCTCTGGTGAAATGCCTTATCACGAACCGCTTGCACCTCATGAATATTATGAAAAATTTCTAGAGAATATGTCAGGGGTGATGATAAGAACAGATTCAAATGGTAATGAAATTTCACGCGTTCCAATGAACTGAATATATTAAATAATAAACGTGAAATGTGTGAAAATTAACATAACAAGGCGTTTAAACGGAACAAAAAAACAGTGGGTTACGTTTCGCTACACATTATAACCCACAATTTTTGTCCGCTTAACGCGGCGTTAGTTTTCTCAGTGTTAATCCATTGATCGGAGTTTGAATTAAGTTATGGAAAATAAAGAAGAAAGCCGATTAATCAAATGTTCCCATTGGTTAGCTAAAACTCGATTCGCCCAATTTGCCTTTTCTTCAGAGTTTCGAATTAGAGCATCTGTTTTAATCTTTATTCTTTTTACTCACTTGTTTTATTGGGCTACAGCTTGGTATTCACCTTGGCCTTATATAGTATTTATGCTTTTTGGCTTTTGGTTTTCACAAGGTGTTTATAAGCCTTGGGCTTTGATAATTAAGCAATCTTCTCAGCCTGTTTATGACTCCGCGATGCTAAAAATTAGTGTTCCTTTTATTATTCTCAACTATATAGCATTATTTGCCTGTCTTTATATGTTTGGGAGTGTTGTTGATGCGAGTGGAAATGAAATTCAAGGCACTTGGAAACACTTTTACTTTAGTACCGTAACACTCACAACACTGGGTTACGGTAATATAGTTCCTAACGATATTGTTGCAGAGGTTATTGCAACCATCCAATCTATTATAGGTTTTATGGGGTTTGCAGTTTTCGCAGGTATAGTTGCTTCAATCGCTTTAAAAAGAGTAGAGTTGCAAGACAAAAACTAACAAGAACATTAAACGGAAAATTTACAGTTGGCTGTTTTTCGTTCCTCAAACATTTTAGCCAACTGTAAATTTCCGCTTATGTAAGCGTTATATTTTAAAGGAGTAATATCTTGGATTCAGACGCATCAGTAAATAATTATCCGGTAAAAAATAGGCTAGATAATGAAAAAGAGTTGTTTGATGTTTTGGACGCGGAAGGGAATGTAATGAAAACCTTTGGGAATGAAGATGAAGCAAAATCTTATAGTAAAACTCTACAAAAAAAAGATGATAGTAAAGATAAAGATATAGAAGACTTTCTCTCTAAAAAAATGTCACCTAAAAATGATAAAGATGGAAATGGCCTTCCACCTCCAAAATAAAATATAACCAACTGTTTTTAGCCTCTTAATGAGGCGTTGAGGCTGTAGAATTACTCTTCTTTAAGAAAAACAGCCTGTTTTATGGGTTCCAAATGTATTACCTAGTGTCTTAAAAACGCTTAGGATTGATTTCAGGAGCTCGTTTTTTAATTGAATTTGGCTGTTAGAGTTATTCTACAGTCTTGTTAGATTTCTCAAGGGGCCATGAGCAATGTACAACCTTTTAGTGACTGCCCATGATGGGGCATGGGAACTTCCCGCCTATGAGTACACAAGAGATAGGTTTCTTGAACATACTAACGATAAAGAGAAAACTCTATTTAAGGTTCTTACAGCTGAACACATTGAATTGCTAAAATCATTCCCTTGCCTATTTGCTTATGAAGGTAAGAGTGAACCAGTGCGAGTCGGATATATTCGCTCCATAAAGGAGAGAAGCCGTTCGATCATGTTCGAATATGAGTTTGAGAGTGATATTCCCCCAATTCCGTTTTCTGAAATAGTGCCTATTCGCAACCTGCTGGATATAGGTGAGTGGGAAATGAATCGAACGCACTGGGCTGTAAAAGATAAAGACTTATTTGGGCTGTTACATTCAGCCGGGTTAATTGATCGCAAGTTCATCAATCCAGTGGGGCGAACGGGCAAACTTGAAGAGCTAAGGTTTAAGGTTGCATTTTCATTCCCCGGCGAAGTTAGAGAATCCGTTCTATCCATTGTCAATAGATTGAAAAGTTCTCTGCCAGCGGGAAGTATCTTCTACGACGATGATTTTACAGCACAACTAGCGCGCCCAAATCTCGATAGTCTACTTCAAACTGTCTACCTCAAGAATTCAGATTTGATCGTAGTGTTCCTTTCAGGTGACTACGAAAGGAAAATATGGTGTGGCATTGAGTGGCGTGCGATTCGTGGGATCATTAATAATAAGAGCGATCATGCCGTTATGTTCGTTCGGTCAGATGATGCGGAAATCCCAGGAGTATTTGCGCACGATGGGTACATTGACATGAATAGATTCAGTCCCGTGCAAATGGCCGATTTCATACTGGATCGAATCCGCCTCAATGAGCAGTAATAAATCTAACAATCGGCTGTTACGTGCCTTCGCTGCGCTTCGGCACGCCGCAGAACGAAGCCGCTGCGCGGAGCTAAATGCTGACTCAATCGAGTGTATTAACCTCATTGAATCAGTTAGACTTTAAAAAGATGTGATGGAACACCACAATGACAAGGGAATTGCAATTGAACACATACAAATCAAGCCTCATAATCAATTCAACATTGCTCTGCAGCTCAGAGCTAGCATCAAAAAAGCAAATTCCTATAGCATAAAGTGTACCCATTAACCTGGACTCGGCAACGGCCAAGTCCAACAAGCGGTTTGTGCCATGCAAACAGCGCAACGCATAAATACTAAAACGTTAGGGTCATATACATATGTTCTGGAAAATTGGCACATCAAAATATTTGGTTGTTTTGTCAGAAAAAGATACTGATAAATGGTGTCATTTTAATCAAGACGGAAATATTTTTAGGAAATCTATTTCGGGGGTTATTATAAATGCAAGCGGAAAGATTATAGATGAACTAGAAGAATATCGACCGTATTCGGTAAGCGATACATACGGGATTTTACCGCTATATAATGTCCATGAGAAAAATCTGTATAAAAGTAGTATTAGTCAAACGGGTAGGCATAATCCTGATATTGAGACTGAAATATTGTATACGGAAGTAATACCATGCTCTAAGAGCGATATACCTCTACGATATTTTGAAACCTGTTAGAATGATGTATACAGTGTTGATATTTTAATAAGTCTCGAAGAATCATTATTCATAACAACCCTAACAAGTCATTAAGAGGCGTTATACCCTATGAGGTTTTCAAACAGAAATGGCTACTTGATGTAGCCATTTTTATGGGCGTTTTGCTGTGGCTTTTTGCAGCCTAAAGGACTACGTTGAGAAAAATAGGGCTGCTCTAATGTATTGATATTGTTTGGTTTATTTTTTTACATTTGATGTTGACACTTTTAACGTGCAATTTAAGTTTTTTATTTGAGTGTAATAGCCATTAAATTGATTTACTTCAAAGACATAGAAAACGTAGGATGATATTAATCAATAACTTAAACGGGCGGCTTTATCAGTCGAGCCGTTCAATAAGCTGTTATATTTTTCAATCATAAATGGAGTTATTAACAATGTCAGAAAGTCAATTTGAAAAAGAATTTAGTGACGATAGTTTTTGGAATAAAACTAAGAACTTTGCAAAAGTCGCAGGGGAAACTGTTTTAGAACCAGCACTAAAGCTTTATTATTCTGCTCAAGATTCCGATACACCAATTTGGGCTAAAACTACGGTTTATGGTGCTCTTGGATATTTTGTTTCACCAATAGATGCAATTCCAGATATAACACCTATTGTTGGTTACTCTGATGATTTAGGTGTTCTTGTCGCTGCAACGGCTGCTGTAGCAGCTTATATAAAAAAAGAGCACGCAGAAAAAGCAAAAGAAACGCTAAAGCAGTGGTTTAGTTAAACATAACAAAACATTAAAGCAGGAAAATTTACAGTTGGCTGTTTTCACTGCGTTCAACATTTTAGCCAACTTTAAATTTCCTCTTAATGAGGCGTTAGTGCTCAATACTATATGAAAAACATAATTGCAGTATTTATATCCACTCTATTCTTTGGCGTGCTTGCATTGGCTCATGTCCTTATTTTGCTGCACTATTGGAGTGAGGAAAAATCAGCCATTGATAGCTATTTGGCAAATATCGTACAGCTGCTTTTAATCGTGATAGCGGGCTACATCTGCGTTAAAATTTCTAGCGTAAAAAAATGGTGGTTTGCCGGGTTTTTCGCCATCACAACATATATCCTCCTTGTTGTGTATGTGATTTTTCTAGGCCCTAGTATAGATTTTTCCACTTGGGGCTTAGCATCAATGAAAGTTCCAGCAGCTTTGGCAGTTTTTTCGTTATTAGGCGGAGGTATCTATCAATACTATTCAACAAAGCACTAACAAGCGCATGTTGTTCGCTGCTATCGCTGCCGGACCCCTTACGCTTCACTTCAGTCGCCGCAAATGCGGGCGTTGAACTAAGCCGCTGCGCGGAGCCAAATGCTGACTCAATCGAGTGTATTAACCTCATTGAATCAGTTAGACTTAAAAAAGTGTGATGGAACACCACTATGACAAGGGAATTGCAATTGAACACATACAAATCAAGCCTCATAATCAATTCAACATTGCTTTGCAGCCCAGAGCCGGCATCAAAAAAAAGCAAATTCCTATAGCATAAAGCGTACCCATTAACCTGGACTCGGCAACGGCCAAGTCCAACAACCGATTTGTGCCATGCAAACAGCGCAACGCACAAATACTAAAACGTTAGCTCCGTCTATGGGATCTCAGATGAACACAAGTTATAGCGTATGCAGCCAGTTGAAATCGAGCGAACGGTGCTTTCGTCTTTTTGAATACAATGCTGGGGAATTTGTCGAGTTGTTTCACGAACATGTTCCGAATCATCGCATCAGTTCTGATGAGGCATTTCAGTTTACGAGAGCTCTCCTTATTAAGTATTCTGCACTTGGCGATAGGGAAATTTTACAAACTTTCGTCAACAACAGATCGGGTAATCCGGAAAAGATTCAACTAATTGTTGGCGATACAGAGTTCCCTGAAGCTGGAGTCTTCCGCAGATATTTTAATTCAAGCCCTTACATGGCTTGGATTGATGAGGTTACAGATAAATCTACATTTAGGGTGCAAAGTGAGAGCTAACAAGGCCAGTCAAATCGGACAAAAACTCGCTGTCACTTTTTTTGCAAACGACGCAACAAAAGCGCCATCAAGCTTTTTCCGCTGCTGGCGGCGTTATACGCTAATTACCTCCTAACAAAAAATGGCTACTTGATGTAGCCATTTTTATGGGCGTTTAGCGGTGTTTTTAGCGTAAACGGGCTTGTTTCTCTGCCAATCTTGCTAGTGTCGCTATTTGTTGGTTTGCGGCTTCACTGATTTCTAGCAATTGCTCAAGAGATAAAAAGCGGGGTTCGCGCATGTACTGCACTAATTTGTCGCGGCTGGTGACAAACTGGTCATCATGTATCGGTTGCGAGCTCACTATTTTGCCGCCTTCCCATGTAAACATCATGCGCTGACGCTCAAAAGGGTGTTGAGTGCGGCTAAGTCGCTTTTGGGCTTCATTAAAGGCATTGATGAAGTTGATCTTGAGTTCGGCAGCTTTGGCACCGGTAAAGCCCATGACTAAAAACATAAAACCGTCTTTGGTCAGGTGGTAGCACTTTAAATCACGCTGACTGGTGCCAACCTGTTGATTTTGCACGTTAGCCCAAAAGTGGGCTGACGTAAATTCACTTGGCGCATCAGCAAGTATTTCATCAATTTTTCGTAAAACATGACTATGACGTTTGCCAAAATAATCAGCGACGATCAGTGAATTGGTAATGGTTTGTTGGCCGTTGATAAAGACCAGTTGTGCAGGGTAATTTTTAGACTGTTGTAAGTTCATGGGTGACACTCCTGTGTTCGAGAGTAATCATCACCAAACGGTTCGAATCATTGGGTGATGAGCTGAGCAAGGTTCGAACTACCGTCACAGGAACGGCCAGCCAAATGGCTGCCTCACCCAGCCCACCATAGTAGTGGTGCGCCGAGTCACGCAATAAAAAACCAGCACGAAAGGCTGGCGACTATTGCGCCTGTGATACTGCGGGGTTCGAATCCCGGCATTGGATTTTGCCAATACCTAATTAGTATCGCCCCACTTAGGCGCATTTGTCAATTTGTTATCGCTTAACTGAGTTTTGTAATTTGGTTTTTGTTTTTAGGTTGTCCTCGTTGTAGAATCAAATCAATTCAACAAGGTGGTGTTCTATGGATAGAAAAATATTAACTTTTATTATTGCCATGATGGCAAACCCCGTTATAGCAGAAGTGTATAAGTGTGCTGATGGCAAGTATCAAGCAGACCCTTGTGATGAACAAAGCCTGCCCCTTGACTTAAGTGGAGTGGGCAGTGTTGTTTCTCAGTCTGGTGACGTTGGTATTGTCGAAAGCGAAAGCAGCCCTACAATTAGTGATAAATCTGACACTAAAAGTGCAGCTAAAAAGCAAAATTTTTCTGCTTATCTAAGAAAGCAAAAAATAGAACGGCTAATTAAAAATCTTGAACAAGATAAAAAGAAAGCGTTTATCAGTCGAGATAGAAGAATTGCTCAACTTAGGTCTAAAGGTAATCGCGCAAACAATAATTTAGCTGGCGCAACTTGGCAACAAAGCCTCGCACAGGAAATGACAGCTGTAATGCAGCAGGCCAATACCGAAGTTGAATCAATCGATAGAGAAATTGCATCGTTAAGGGATGAGCTTAAACAGCTTTAAACTTTAATATAAATATGGCTACCCCGAGGTGGCCTTTTTTTAGTTCGAATTTAACCCCATCTTATAAATACAGCTAGACGCAATCGCGAACCTTTGATCACACGGCTATTGGCTGCCTAAAGCAAAACGTATGCGTTTTAAAGATTTAGCAAATAATGGGCAATAATAAGCTAACCGTTTAGTTGCGGTAACGCCTTGCTCTAATGTGTTGATATTATTATTTTTATCACTTACATTTAATATTGACATTTTTAACGTGCAATTTAAGTTTTTTATTTGAGTGTAATAGCCATTAAATTGCTTTACTTTAAAGACATGTAAAATTTAAGGTTATGCGCATCAATAACTTAAACGGGCGGCTTTATCGGTCGAATCGTTCATTAAGCTGTTAAGGGGCCTGAGCTCCAAATCGAAGTAGTATCAACTAAAAAGGAAGTGATGATGGAACGTTATAAAAACTTGGGAGGGAACTCGAATGTTGTTGCATACGAAATTGGAGAAGGCGAAATCACCGTTCAGTTCGGTGATGGTTCAGTCTATCTATACACGAATCAAAGTGCCGGTGCCGCCAGCATCAACGAAATGCATAGACTAGCAAGAGCCGGGCAAGGCTTAAATAGCTATATCGGTAGAGTAGTCAAAAAGGGATATGCCAGAAAAATCCGGTAATTAGCACTTAATAATCGCAGGCACGGCGACGGCTTTTTCATTGCGCCTGTAGAATTTCTCTTTTTTAAGAAAAACAGCCTATTTATGGGTTTTAAATGTATTACCTAATGTCTTAAAATCGCTTAGGATTGATTTCAGGAACTCGTTTTTTAATTGGATTTGGCTGTTAGAGTTATTCTACAGCCTCGTTATGTTTTGGTACCATAAGGAAGTATTTTGAGCTCAATTAAAGAATATTTATTTGATAAACAAGAAGAGCAAGCTGAAGAATGGATTCGTGAAAGATTGAGCGATCAAGACTTGACACTTGAATCAGAAGAATGGCAAGACCTATTGCTAGAATATTCAGCGTATCAAGATCATTTAAATGACGAGTACGAGTGGATTTCAGAGATCAAATGGTTAAAAGAAAATGGTTCTGTCGATATATATTACAATTTTACCAAAGAGTTAGGAACCGTTAAGAAACTTGCCCAAAAATCACTTTCTGAACAAATGCCTCTAAATGAAAACCTTGTTATTAAAATGTCGTACTCATATTCAGTAACACTGCTTGAGGCATTTTTAGGTGATACATTAAAAGCTTTAATGTCTGAAAATTCGGTATATTTAAATAATGCTATTACTCGTATTGATCAACTAAAAAACGCAAGGTATTCACTTTCTGATTTAACAAACTTCGGTACAGATTTAAGTGCGTTAGCAATTAGATGTGTTAGTGAAATGCTATTTCATAAAATAGATAAAGTCATCGGTGTTTACGAAAAAACACTAGGTTGTAAAATAAATTTAGATATTTCGAAGGTGCAATCAATTGTTGAAATAAGACATGATATCGTTCATAGAAATGGTTATACCAAAGAAAATAAAGTAATTGATATATTGCCTCATGACCTTTATGAGGCAATATCAGATATAAAAATATTTTCTGATGAATTACAAAAAATCATTGAAAGTAAAATGGCACATAATAAGTAACGAAACATGGCCACCCACGATTATTTTTACATTAGGCGTTGACACTTTTAACGTGCAATTTAAGTTTTTATTTGAGTGTTAGAGTCATTAAATTGCTTTGCTTCAAAGACATAGAAAATGTAGGATGATATTAATCAATAACTTAAATGGTCTGCTTTATCGGACGAATCGATCAATAAGCGTTATGTGCACTTACGAGGTAGCAAATGAGTTCAGATGAAAACGAAGAATATGGAGCAATTCTTGTTGATACCTCTATATTTGATGCGCATGGATTAAAGCTTGAAAAGGGCTTGCTTGGAAAATTAAGCCAATTCAAAGATAGCGATATAGATTATCTATTGCCTGATGTCATAAAAGGTGAAGTTAAAAGCCACTTGGAAAATAAGGTCAAAAGTGCCAGAGCATCTTTAGAAAAAGCTCTAAATGATGCTGGTGATCATCTTTTTTTCGAAGGTAGCGAGCTTAATGATGCCAAATCAATTTTAATAGATAGCAATGAAATTGAGGGAATTGCAACAAGTCGTGTTGATAAATTCATAGAAAATACAGGTGCTTTAGTTCTTGAATGCGGTGATTATTTATCAGTATCGGAGCTATTAACGCAATACTTTGAAAACAAAGCTCCTTTTGCTGAAACTGGTAAAAAGAAAAACGAATTCCCAGATGCTATTGTTCTTTTAGCGGTGGAAAAATGGGCTCAAGAAAGTGGTATTCAAGTATTAGCAGTTGCTCGTGATGGTGATTGGGAAAATTATTGTGAAACATCAGACAACATAGATTACAGCGAAGATTTTGCAGACGCCTTGAGTAAGTTTAATAAGGCAACAGCTCCTTTTGCATTCTTATCTCTTCTAATTTCTAAGTTGGCGAAAGAAGAAGATGATGCTGCTGACTTTGTTGGAAAAATACGAAGCGGTGTAGAAAGTTACTTTAATGGGTTTACGCCAGATCAAGAAGCAGACTCTTTTCATTACTGGGAGCCTGATGGTTGTCACGGCTGGTTAAATGACTTCGAGCTAGCTGACACTAATTTTAAAATAGTTGATCATGCAGAGGATTATATTGTCCTCGAAGTAAGTGCCAATATCACCGTAGAAGTTGAAGGTGAGTTCTCCCTTTATCAATATGACTCAATAGACAGAGAGCATGTTTATATTAGTAATGTTACAGCTTCGGTTGAAGAACAGTTTACTTCTGAAATATTAATTACTGTATCAGGTGATTTAGCAGGTGATTTATATGACTTAGATGTTGAAGAAATTGAAGTTGTAAACCCTATAACTTCGATCAATTTTGGTACATTAGAGCCTGATTACGGAGAGTACGATTAAAGCCTCGTGTTTTTAACCATTTTATGAATAAAAATTAGACTGTGTTTTTATTTTTAGAAATTCTACATTCTCGTTAGAGCCTACACATTGAAGTTGAGATGTATCGATGAATTTTTTCCCAAAACCACCAACAGATAATCTCTATAAATTTTTAGCCATTACTGGTACTTGGTTAGTTGCAATTGTCACTGCTTTTTTTATGTACTTAGGTTATTTGACTTTTGAGTTGAAGAAGTTAAATTATGAACAAAGCCGAATGATGTTTTCAGAAAGCGTAGTTCGAGAAATTGATCGTAGATTGAAATCTATATCTGAAGATAAGCTCGATGAAAACATTCTAGATTGGACACCTCGTTCAGAAGGTTCAGATGAAGTGCAGTTTATTACGCAAATTAAACAAAGCCATCTTCAAAGAGTTAAAGACTACGATTCAAAGCCGAAACCTGACTATGGATATCAATTTGACTTGGTGAAAGAAACTGGGTTTATAAATATTGTCTATGGAATTATATTTTTAGCAGTATCCTGTTTTTATTTTGGATTTCGCGGGTGGTACTCAAAGATTCAAAAGCCAATGGATTTGGGTTTGAAACTTGACCTTAAGATAAAAGAAGTATCTATCGAAAAAATGGAAGCGGAATTGGCTCTAACAAAAAAATCTATTCGGACTCATTCCATTCGCCGCTTAACGCGGCGCTAATCTCAACCCACTATCGTTCGCAGAATGTGACTCAGCGTATTAAAGCGCTATTGCTAAATTCTTATATTTGGCAACTAACTAAACCGATAACTTTTAAATCAAACCTAGAAATTATCGGTTTTACATATCACACAAATCCCATTCTACCAACGCCATATGTGGCGTAAAACACGCCATATATGGCGTATTTTTACCCCTAAAAACAGCTATAGTTTATATAAGCTTGATACCACTGCGTAACGGGCTTTGCTTTCTCTCTAGTTCCTTTTTGCTCCTTTTTGCATACGCTCTCGTTAGATCGTCGCCGTTGGGCTCCTGTATTGGAGCCCATTTTTTTGCTCATATTTACCAGGTGCTGCATGAATATTAAAACTAGGCTTTTGGCGCTGGGGTTATCTGGCGTTTTACTGACTGGCGGTGTGTTAGTTGCTACGGGTGAGGGTGAAGTATTACGCACCTATGTTGACCCTGCCGGTATTGAAACGGCCTGCTTTGGCCAAACCGGCCATAACATTAAACAGGGCATGGTGTTCACTCACCAGCAGTGCCTAGACATGCTGGCAACCAGCCTTAAAAGCTTTGACCGTGAATTGGTTAAACTTACCCCGCCATTAAGCGAGGGTGAACACATTGCTTACCTGAGTTTTATTTACAACATTGGGGCCGAGGCTTTTGGGGCATCTACGCTGCGTAAAAAGTTGTGGGCCGGTGACCGCGTTGGTGCATGTAATGAGTTGCCGAGGTGGGTTTATGCTAAAAAGAAAAAGTTACCTGGCTTAGTTAAACGCCGCTCAAATGAGCGGCGTTATTGTTTGAGGGACTTGTAATGTTTAATGATTTTAAAACCACAGTGCTGTTATGTGCAGTGCTGGTTATGGCGACGGTTATTGCCGTTGGGGCGTTAAGCATTACCTCACTCAAAGCTAAGAACGGCACATTAAGCCATGACTTGTTGCTATCGCAAGTTAGCGTGGATGCGTTACTGAGCAGCAACGCTAACAAAGATGAACGCATCAAAACGCTTGAACGTGATTACCGCATTATCACCGAGCTAAACACCTCGCACCGCAAGCAAGTAGCCGATCTCCAATCGACGTTAGATCACAAACTAGAACGTGCTAATCAGCTAAGGACATCAAACCATGAGCCAACTAAAACTTGGGCTAATACTGATTTGCCTAGTGATGCTGTGCAGCTGCTCAAGCAAACCGATTGTCAAAGTGGTGACACAGACCAAAACGGTTTATGTGTTACCGCCCCCTGATTGGCTTGAGCTTTGTGATAACCCACATTTTATTGGGTTCTCAAATCTGGATTTACTGAATCATTCCCTTACTCAAACCAACGCGCTAGCAACTTGTAATGCAAACATGCTGCGCCTACAACAATGGCGGCAGCAATATGAGCATAACGACTGACCTAAGTGCAAAACTCACCTCGTTATTGTCTTACATCGCCTCGTTTTTTACCGCAGCTGGCAGCTATGTGAACGATATGGATATTGGTGTTGTAGTCGGCGTGTTGTGTGCTGTGTTTACCGCGTTTATTAACTGGTTTTATAAAGACCGCCAGCGCCAGCGTGCGACATTAAAAAGTGAGCGTGAAGCCAGAATACAAGCGCTGCAAGAGCAGGTGTTGCTTAAACAATTGCAGCATATTGAACAAGAGCGATGTAGCCATGTGTTAGACGATATTCACAAGGACTAGCTAATGGCACGTATTCAAACACCCGACGCCGAGCCAGTGCTACTGAACAAAACCGACCTGTGCAAAAGTTTGGGTATTAGTACCCAAGCGTTCGATAAGTGGGATGTGCCGATACACAGCAAAAAAGGTCGTGAGTGCTTGTACACCATGAGCGATGTGGTGGGTAACCGCGTGGCTAATGAGCGTAAAAAACATGTAAGCAATCCAACGCCCGAAGATAACGACAAGCCCAACATCGAGTTTGAGCGTTGGCGTTTAATCAAAGCGCAAGCCTACGGCCAAGAGCTTAAAAACGAAAAAGACGGCAAAGAAGTGGTCGAGGTGACGTTTTGCTCGTTTGTGCTGAGTCGCATTGCCGCGCAAATATCGCCAGTGCTGGACCAAATACACATTCGGGTAAAACGTAAATTCCCCGATATGCCAGAACGCACCATAGACGCTATTCGCGCCGAAGTGATTAAAAGCCAAAACACCGCCGCTGAACTGGCCAACGGCATTGAGGATTTATTAGATGAATATATCAGAAGCACAGATTAAAAATTTGAAAGCTGCTGTCGCTGCTGGCCTTAAATCGTTTTATCGTCCACCAATGTTGACCTGTAGTGAATACGCCGACACCCATTTTTATATGTCGTCTGAATCGTCGTACACCGAAGGTAAATGGGAAAGCTTACCGTTTCAAATCGGCATATTAAATGCCATGGGTAACGACCAAATTACCACGCTGAACATTATGAAGTCTGCGCGTGTGGGTTACACCAAAATGTTGATGGCCAATGCTGGCTACAAGATAGAACACAAAAAACGTAACGTGTTGATATACCAGCCGCGTGACGGTGCCGCCAAAACGTTCATGAAAAAGCACGTTGAAACGGCCATACGCGACATGCCGATTTGGAAAGCCTTAGCGCCGTGGATTGGTCGCAAGCATAAAGACAGTACCTTAGAAGATAAAATTTTTACCAACGGTAAAACCTTAATGGTGCGTGGTGGTACCGCCGCGGCTAACTACCGTGAAATATCAACCGATGATGTTATTTACGATGAGTTAGCCGGTTTTGATGAGTCAATCGAACACGAAGGTAATGCCACATCGTTAGGTGACACCCGTGTTGAACTGTCGTTGTTTCCTAAATCGATACGGGGTTCAACGCCTAAAGTATTAGGTACCTGCCAAATTGAAAAGGCCTGTAGCGAAAGCCAGTACCAATTTAGATTCAACTTGCCATGCCCACATTGCGATGAGCTGCAGCATTTAAAGTGGGGCGGTAAAACTGAACCCTTTGGTATTAAGTGGCAAGGCAGCGAGCCAAAAACCGCCTATTACGTGTGCGAGCACTGCGGTTGCTGCATTGAAAACAATCAACTGCACGACATGGAAGAACACCCAAGCGCGTTATGGATTTGCGACAAAACGGGCGTTTACACCACAGACTTTATTTCGTTTTTTGATAAAGACGGCGACGACTTTTTAACGCCCGAAAATATCTCGATTTATATCTGGTCGGCTTATAACACGCTTAACAGTTGGGCCAAGTTAGTCACCGAATTTTACAAAGCCAAAGGCGACAAAGAAAAGTTACAAACCTTTGTTAACACCAAATTGGGCCAGCCATGGGACAACGACAACGGCGAACGCATTGAGTGGGAAGACTTAGGCCGCAGGCGTGAAATGTACCCCAACGGCAAAATGCCCGATTGGGTTGTGTATGTCACCGCGGGTGTTGATACCCAAGACGACCGCTACGAAGGCCGTGTTTGGGGGTGGGGTGCAGGTAAAGAGTGCGCCTTAATCGATAGGTTTATTTTGTATGGCGACCCAGCCAGCCAAGTGTTACTGGATAAAGTCGCGCTGCGCTTAAACCAAAGTTACCCCCGTAACGACGGCATTGTGTTGAGCATTGGCACAACGTGTTGGGATTCGGGCGGCCATTACTCCGATACCGTTTACTCAATGAGTAAAAAGCTAGGTTTGTTCCGCGTGGTACCCATTAAAGGCGCCAATATGTACGGCAAGCCGATTGCCAATTTCCCGCGTAAGCGAAGTAACAAAGGTGTGTATTTAACCGAGGTGGGTACCGACAACGCCAAAGAGTTGATCATGGCCATGATGCGCACTCAACCCAGTGTTGATACGCGTACACCTGGTGCAATTCATTTGCCACTGAACGACAGCATTTGTGATGACACCGAACTGCAACAGTTAACGTCTGAACGCAAATTGCCGACACGCCGCGACGGTCGCATTGTTTACCGCTGGGAAGCTGGCGGCAGACGTAACGAAGCGCTCGACTGTTTTGTGTATGCCTTGGCTGCGCTGTATATCGCCATTGATCGCTTTGGCATTAATCTCGACTCGCTCAGTAAAGTGATAACAACCGACACTCAAAACGAAGCATCAACCGATGAATCCCCCAAACCTAAAAAACCGAAAAAGAGCCAAGCCAATAACTGGCTAAATGGTGGTTCGGTTAAATCAGGAGGCTGGCTGTAATGTCAAAGCAAGAAGCGGCAGACATGGTCGCGCTGTATATCGAAGCCGAAAAAGATGTACTGGCGGGTAAGTCCGTCAGCATCAACGGCAAGATGATGAGTACAGAAGACCTGGAACAAATTCGCAAAGGCCGCATGGAATGGCAGCGCACCTTAAGCATGTACACCCGCCCACGGGGTACCACACTCGCCCGATTTAACTAGGAATCAATATGAGCATTATTAACGATGCACTATCGTATTTATCCCCTGGCTGGGCGTTAAAACGACAGGCGGCTGCAATGAGTTATCGCAACCTTAAAGGTTACGAAGCTGCCAGCCCAAGCCGAACCCACAAAGCCAATAAAGAGGGGCGCGGCGCAAACCAAGCGGTATTTGCTGCAGGTAAAAGCTTGCGCGAACAGGCGCGATGGTTAGACGAAAACCACGACCTCAGTATTGGTATTTTAGACCGCATGGAAGAACGGGTAATTGGTGCCCAAGGTATTGTGGTTGAGCCACAGCCCCGCAGTATTAGTGGTGAAATACTCGACGAACTGGCCAATGATATTCAGCGTCGTTTTGCTGCATGGTCATTAAAGCCTGATGTAACAGGGCGCT
Organism: Shewanella sp. Arc9-LZ; assembly: GCF_010092445.1. Taxonomy (NCBI): domain Bacteria; kingdom Pseudomonadati; phylum Pseudomonadota; class Gammaproteobacteria; order Alteromonadales; family Shewanellaceae; genus Shewanella; species Shewanella sp. Arc9-LZ. Next base: position 2,022,852 of record NZ_CP048031.1, read on the forward strand.
ACACACGGCCAGAGCTTGAACGCTTAGTGTTACGTACCGCATTGCGCGACGGTGAAGTATTCGGCCATCAAGTGCGTGGCAAGGTGGCTAAGTTTGGTCATCCCAACCCGCAAGGCACGCAATACAGTATTGAAGCGTTAGAGCCTGATTACATTCCGTTTGAACTTAACGATGTATCAACCCGCGTTCGACAAGGGTTAGAGGTTAATGGTTGGGGGCAGGTGGTTAATTACCATGTGTTGTTTGATCACCCGTCTGACCAAATTGGCTTTCGCTACAAAACTAAAGCCGTACCCGCAAGTAACATGCTGCACCTTGGTATGTTTAAGCGTTTGCACCAGCTGCGCGGTATCAGTATTTTTCATGGCATTTTAACCCGCCTTGGCGACATTAAAGACTATGAAGAGTCTGAACGGGTAGCAGCGCGTATTGCTGCCGCGTTAGCGTTTTACATCAAACGCGGTGACGCCAGTATGTTTGGCCTAGATGGTGATGCTAAGGCTGACCGCGAAATAAACATTGCACCAGGCATGACCTTTGATGATCTCGCTGTTGGTGAAGACGTCGGCATGATTGAGTCCAATCGCCCCAACGTGCATTTAGTCGATTTTCGTAATGGCCAGTTAAAAGCTTGTGCTGCGGGTACTCGTGGCAGTTACTCGAGCATTGCCCGTGACTATCAAGGCAGTTATTCAAGCCAACGCCAAGAGCTGGTTGAGCAAGACGAGTCGAACCGCATTATGCAGCAATGGTTTTGTGCCGGTTGGGCACGGCCTGCGTTTCGTAACTGGTTGGAAATGGAGTTAATGAACAAGCAAGACCCTATAACCCTGCCGCCAGACCTAGACACCCGCACCTTGTTTGATGCTGTGTATTACGGGCCAACCATGCCATGGATTGACCCCCGCAAAGAATCCCAAGGCTGGGAAATGATGATAGCCGGTAATGCCGCAACCGAGGCTGACTGGGCGCGAGCTCGTGGCCGTAACCCAAGCGAAGTTAAACGACAACGTCAACGTGAGCTGAAGTTTAACCGCGAAAACGACATGGTTACGGGTAACGACCCAGAGCCACAAAACGGAGAAACCCCAAGTGAAAAAGACAAAAATAAGTCTAGCCGTGGCCGCCATGATGCTAATGCCAAGCGCATCAGTGAGCTTGACCGAGAGTAAAGAAAAACGCGGTATCTACAGCATGAAAGGTGCTGCCAATGGCGTGGTCGAATTGATTTTATATGGCGATGTTGGCTGGGATTTTACCGCCAAACAAATCGCCACCGACCTACGCGCAATGGGCAAAGTGTCGCAGATTAACGCTTACATTCAATCGGGTGGCGGCGATGTGATGGACGGCATGGCCATTTATAACATTCTCGCTCGCTGGCCTTGCCAAAAGTCGATTTGTATTGAGTCGGTTGCTGCTTCTATGGCCAGTGTTATTTGTATGGCTTTTGACACCGTGATTATGCCGTCAAATGCCTTTTTGATGATCCATAGCAATTGGGGCGGTGCTGTTGGTACCGCTGATGATTTACGTGAATACGCAGACTTGCTCGATAAGTGGCGCTCAAGTATGGGCAAGGCTTATCAAGATAAAGCCGGCGGCAAGTTAAGTGATGAACAGCTAGGACAATTTTTTAAAGAAGACACTTGGTTGTCTGCACAAGAAGCGGTTGATCTTGGGCTAGCAGATGAAGTGATAGAACCGATGCAAATGGCTGCATCAATTAATTTTAAACGACTGAAGGACTTTAATAATATGCCTAAAGCATTACAAACCCTGCTAGCACAACAGGGCAATATCGGTGCTACCACCCCAACTGCGCCAGCAGCCACTACAACCCCAGTCGCATCGGTACCAGCACCAGCTGCACCGTCGCAAGCTGATATTCAAGCTGCTGCCATTACCTTTAATGCAGAACGTATTACCGGTATTAATGCCGCGTTTGCTACGTTCCCGCAATTAGCTGAACTTAAAAACAGTTGTATTGCTGATGCCAACATCAATGCCGAAAAGTCGAAAGACCTTATCTTGGCTAAGCTTGGCGAAGGTGTCACGCCATGCGCTACGCAGCCTAAAAGTGTCATTATTCATGCCAGCAACGGTAACATTGTTGGTGACTCAATTCGTGCACAATTAATGGCACGAGCTGGTCATGAAGCGGCACAAAAAGACAATGGCTATGGTAGCTATAACTTACGTGAACTTGCCCGTGCATCGTTAGCTGACCGTGGTATCGGTTGTGCCGGTATGAACGTGATGCAAATGGTGGGGTTAGCGTTTACTCATACTTCATCTGATTTCGGTAACATCATGTTAGATGTAGCCAATAAGTCAGTATTAAAAGGTTGGGCTGAAGCGGCTGAAACCTTTGAACGTATCGCTAAAAAAGGTCAGTTAAGTGACTTTAAAGTCGCGCATCGTGTTGGCATGGGTGAGTTTAAAAGCTTACCAGAAGTGAAGGACGGAGCAGAGTACAAGTACATCACTGTTGGCGACCACGCTGAAAAAATTGCCTTAGCAACCTACGGCGGTATTTTCACGTTAACACGCCAAACGGTTATCAACGATGACATGGACATGTTAATGGGCGTACCGATGAAAATGGGTAAAGCGGCTAAGCGCACTATTGGTGATTTGTTTTGGGCTGTGTTAACCAAAAACGCCAAAATGAACGACGGCAAAGCTTTGTTCCATGCCGATCACGGTAACTTAGCATCGGGTGCGCCAAGCGTTGAAGCGTTCAGTATTGCTGCTGAGTTAATGGAATCGCAAATGATTGGCGAGTCACCATTAAACATCATGCCAGCATTTGCATTGGTACCGCCAAACCTTAAACGTGCAGTGTTGCAAATCATTCAATCAACGTCGGTTAAAGGCACCGATGCAAACTCAGGTATTGCTAACCCAATCCGCGACTTTGTTGAAGTGTTATCTGAGCCACGTTTAAAAGCGAAAAGCGATAAAGAGTGGTATTTATCAGCCGCTCAAGGTGAAGACACAATTGAAGTGGCTTACCTTGATGGCATCGACACGCCATACATTGAACAGCAACAAGGTTTCACCGTTGATGGTGTTGCAACCAAAGTGCGTATTGATGCCGGTGTTTCACCACTTGATCACCGTGGATTGGTTAAATCAACGGGTGTGTAAGGCATTGTTAAACCTAAAGCCTTTTACAACAACAGGGCCGCGAACTCGCCATGAGTAAGCGGCCTTTTTAATGGCAAATTTTTAACGTAATTGGGAAAAACCTTATGAAAAATTGTGTAGCAGATGGCACTACCATCGACTTTATCGCCACGGCAGCAGTTGCTAGTGGTGACCCAGTATTAGTAGGTAAAGTGGTTGCCGTGTCGCTTGGCAATGTTGCTATTGGTGAAGCGGGCGTCGGTGCAACCGAAGGCGTATACGAGTTGCCAAAAGTGACCGCTGATGACATTACCCAAGGTGGGCAGGTGTATATCAAGGCTGATGGCATGATCACTAGTGTTGCATCTGGCAATACCTTAGCCGGTAAAGCTTGGGCCGATGCGGCTAACCCGAGTGATAGTGTTTGGGTAAAAGTGAATGCCTAGCTTGGCATCGGTATTTGCTGACCGAGTAAATGCCAAAATAGTGCGGGTGTTTCAGCGCTTGGCTGACCCGTGTGAGTTTGCCCCAGTGGATGGGGCAACACCTTATAACCGTTTGGTATCGTTAGATGATAACGGCAGCGAAATTGCCGCATCGTCTAATGAGTATGTGCCCGAGTTAATCATGCGTGCTGAGTTCTTACTCACCGAGGGTGATGTTAACTCAGGTGATGTGTTCACCATTAACGGTACTGAGTGCCGGTTAACGCAACGGGTTAGCACCGACTCGGTATGTGTGACTTATATTTATATTCAACTTTAAGGCGACATTATGGCGTTAACAATGACAGGCTTTGACGCAGTAAATCGCGAGCTTAAACGCATGCGTGATGCGCAGTCGCCAGCCATTGAAAAGGCCATAGACGATGCGGCCAAGTTTGGTAACCAGCTAGCTGTAGATGAAATATTCACAAAGTACGGCTTTAAGTCGAAGTCGTATGTGGAGCAGCATTTCAGTGTCAGCATTAACCCCAAAACCCTTAGGTCTTACATCAGCGCAAGGATGCGCCCCAGCACCTTAACCCGTTTTGCCAGCCCACGTTATAAAGTGGGTAAGCGGGCGGCAAGGGTCGCCGGTGGCTTTAGCATAAACGTTCTTCGCAATAAGCCTGTGTGGTTTAGTGGTGCGTTTACTGTCATTGGCCGCAACGGTAATCAACTTATGTTTAGTCGCAAAAAGGGTGATAACTCTTGGCGTGAACTTAACGGACAAAAAGCGTTATACGGCCCTTCAGTGGCAGGCAGTTTTGGCTTTATGCGTGATGATTTAGAACCACCCATTATTGCCCATCTGCGTAAAAAATATGGCCAATACGCTAAGTAGTCTTTTACCAGGCATCGAGGTACCCATGATCCAAACAATTTTAGACCGACTCAAATTGGTTGACGGTGCAACTGTGCGCGAAGGGTTTTACACCCAAGGGTTAGCCAAAGAGTCGCAGTTTATTTTTTTGCAACCTTATACCGATTTGTTTGGTGCTAAAAACGGGCTAGATAAATACCGTGATGAAATTGCCTTACAAGTGGTAGCCGGTATCAATTTAAGCAAATCAACTGAACCCACCGCCGAGCTAATCAACTTAGTTCGAGACATTCGCAGCGCCTTTTTTAAAGACGAGCGTAACACTGAAAAACCCTCGTGGTTGACTAGTGCTATCAGCTTTAAAGAAGCTGAACCCTGTAAATACATTATGCCCGAAGCCCATGAAAAACATGGTCTGGCGGTCATTACCTTAACCCTTGTTCATTTAGTTACATTTGGAGATAAATTATGAGCGAAACCGTAACCGAAAGTTACATCGGCTCAGGCATTGTGTATGTCAATGGCCGCGATGTTGGTAACGCCAGTGGCGTAAAAATCGACATCGAGCAAGAAACCAAAGAGCAGCCTAACTATCGTGGCGGTGGCGGTAATGCCGCTGAAATCACTAAAGTGAAATCGGTAAAGCTATCGATGACATTAAACGATTTTAGTAACGCCAACTTAGCATTGGGCTTGCGCGGTAAAGTTGAAGTATTAACCGCCGGTGCTGTCACCGATGAAGTGATTATTGCCATATTAGATGGTTTAGCCGACACCGCTAAAATGATTGATACCACTATCCCGCCAGTTGTCACTAATGCGGCAGGTTCAACTACTTACGACGTTGATGTTGATTATGTGGTTAGTGCCGGTGGTATTCGTGCATTAAGCACTGGTGCTATTACTGCAGCAGAATCGTTAAAAGTCAGTTACACCAGTAAAGCGGGTAACGCTTTGCAAGCACTGGTTGAGTCAGGCGCTGAGGTCAAAGTGATTGTTGATGGTGTCAACGATGCCACTGGAAAACCTTACACGCTTAAGTTCTACCGCTGGAAGCCTAGCCCAACATCAGGCCTAGATTTAATCGGTGACGACTTTGGTTCGTTCGACATTGAAGGTGGCGTATTGGCCAATACGGCAATCGTTGCAGCAGGTAAGTCTAAGTTCTTTGTGCGTAGTGCAGCGTAAGCGTCTTTGAGCCCTCTGCAATAGAGGGCTCAATTCTAGTTTTCGCATTGATACACTTTCTGAATTAACAATCTTACACAACCCACATTTCCGTCTTTATCCATAGAAGTACTGTGACATGATTTTGTTTCAGCACCAAAGGCACTCGCTGAAGAATATCCCCAGGCATTGCACTTAGTCATTGCTATGTTTAATGCCCCTTGATCATTTACCGGTGGGGTATCAAGTATTGGTCTAAACAAATAAGAAAGTATTACTTTTCCATCGGCTTTGCTTCCATCCATTGCTTGCCATTCTTTAGGAACAGAAGAGCATGCAGTTAGTAGTAATAAAGCCATAAAACCTATTGATCCGATTTTCATTCATCTATCCCTGATTCCTATAAGTAGAGCTCATCTTGTACCTCAACCTAGAAATAGTCGAGGTATTTTTAGTGCATAAAAACAAGTTTATAAAGGCTGATTATGAGTTTTAAAGACCAAGTCATTAACCTGATTATTCAGGGTAAAGATCTATTTTCCAGCGAAGCCAAGAAGTCTGAAAAAGCGGTTGCTGAATTAGCATCACAAAGCGAAATCCTTAATGCCCGTTTAAAAGAGTTAGAAGATTTACAAGCGGCCGCCAATTCAATTGATGGTTTAACTGCATCAATCAGTAAAGGCGAACGTGCCTATAAAGATAACTCGGTTGCACTCGATAAGTTAGTCACTGAACAAAAGGCAGCAGTTAAAGAATTAAAACAACTTGAGGCTGCTCAAAAGGCGGCTGAAGGTTCAACCAATCAACTTGAGCAAGAATACAATCAAGCTCAAGCAGCATTAGTTAAATATGAAACCGAGCTACAACAAGCCCGGGTTGAAGTCGCAAAGCTCAGCACCGAACAACAACAAGGTGCCACGGCCAGCAAAGAACAAGCTACCGCATTAACCAAAGCCAGTACCGATTTACAAAAATTAACGAATGAACAAACCAGCGCTAAAAATGCTGCTACCGAACTGGCAACTGCGTTAGATAACCAGCGCCGAGATCTGCTTGAGGTGAGCACCGCCACCGAAGCGGCTAGTCGAAATAAAGCTGATTACACCTTAAAGGTTAAAACCGCTCGCACCGAGGTAAACCAGCTAGCGAGCAGTATTAACAAAAACAAAACTGAATTAGACAAAAATACCGCCAGTTTAAAAACGGCTGGCGTCAGCATGGACAACCTTGCAGATGCCACCAAGGACTTAAAGCAGCAACAAGCCGCTGCCGAAACCGCATTAGGCGGCGTAAACACCAAGCTTGAACGCCATAATAAGTTATTGGTTGAGTCTAAAAAAGACGCCGGTGATTTTGGTGGCAGCATTAAAAGTGCAACTGTCTCATTGGTTGCCATGGCCGGTGCCTACATTGGTGTCGATAAGTTATGGGAAAGCCTTAAGTCGATACTGACTGCAGGTGATGATGCTGCATCATTTAGCGCCCAAATGACCGCGATGATGGGCAGTATTGCCAGTGGTGAACAAGCCACCCAATGGATTAAAGACTTTGCCAACAATACCGGCACAAGGTTAGATTCGGCTAAACAAGCCTTTGCCTCGTTAAAAACATTCGGTATCGACCCTATGAATGGCAGCTTGCAAGCCATGGTCGATTACAATGCTAAGTTGGGTGGAAGCCAAGAAAAGCTTGAGGGCATTATTCTTGGTGTTGGCCAAGCATGGGCGAAACAAAAACTGCAGGGTGAAGAAATACTGCAGTTAGTTGAACGGGGTATACCTGTTTGGGACTTGCTTGAAAAGGTAACGGGTAAAAATGCAGTTCAACTGCAAAAAATGAGTGAAGCGGGGCAGCTTGGCCGCGATGTTATGCAGCAGCTGTTTGCCGAAATGGGTAATCAAGCTAATGGGCAAGCATCAAAAAGCCTCGAGCGCTTAAGTGGCCAGGTTAATTTGATGTCCAATAAGTGGACCGAATTTAAAACCATTATTGCTGATTCTGGTGCTTACCAGGTGGCGGTTGATTTTATTCAATCGTTAAATGATAAGTTTGATGAATTGAATAAAAACGGCCAAATCAAACAGGCCGCGCAAGACATTAGCGACTTTTTTACCACCATGATCCGTGATGGTGGCGCCAGCATTACCGCCACACTTGAGAACATCGCCGCATTTGCTCGGGCATTAAATGTGATTAGCGGATCGTTACGCTTAGTGTGGAACGGTATTACGGCTGGGCTATCTGCTATTGCGCTTGTAGCTACCACATCATTTGCCAAAATTATTGATGCTTATGCCTATATGATTGAGGCGCTTGGTGGTGATGAACTTGGCGCTTCTATCCGTCAAGTCTCGGAGGCTGTAAAGGCTATTTCTAATGGCTACAAGCAACAAATTGAGCAAGACAGCAAAGACATTAATGCTGCTTGGAAACAGATAACGGGGGAGGTTGAGCAATCAGCATCAAGCGCTTACAAGGCTGCGGGTGATGCAGCAACTAAAAGCGCTAAAGTGCAGGCAGATGCAGCTAATAAAGTGGCTGACGCCCAGAAAACTCAAGGTGATGCTACCGACGAACAGACCGCCAAAATCAAAGAGTTTGAATTGGCTATGTCTAAGGCGGGTATTACTACCGTTTCGGTATTGCGCGAACAAGCTGCGGCAGCTAAATCCACCTATGAAGAAGTTAAACAGGGTGCTAAAGATGGTGTTGCATCGACCAACGAACTTAACCAGGCATTTTTAAAATACGCAGAAGCATCGATAAAAGCCGCTGCTGCAGGTGATAAACAAGTCGAGTCGAGCATTCGGATAAAAGCCGCTAACCTTGGATTAAGCGATAATATTGATTCACTAATAGAACAATATAGTCGCTTGAGAAATGTGCAAGTTGGCTTAGGCAATGACAGCGAAGAGACAGATAAACAAGTTAAAAATGCGAACGAAGGCATTGGCACTACCATGGAAAACACCATGGGGGTGGTGGTTAAAAGTGCGCAGCAAGCCGGTTCTGCATTAGCCAGTGTTGCCAAGTTCTTCACCGATTATTTAAAAAGTGTTACAGCTGAAGTCGCTGAACTCAGCACCGGTGCTGTGGCTTACTTTAAGTCGATACTGTATGGCCAAACGCTATTAACTGACTCAAGCAGTGAACTAGAGAAAACCATAAAGATTTACAAAAATCTAAGTGGTGAGATTAGTGATCTGCTTGATGTGCAAGCCAAGTCAATCGATTTTACTGGCATTAGTAATTTTGCCCGTAAAGCCGAGATAGCCGGTAAGCAAGCGCAGGCGGCCTATTATGGTCAACGCATTGAACTGTTAAAAATGGTTGATGCCCTCGATGCTGCCGAAAGTGGCAACATTGGCTTAATCAATAGTGCCGAACGTGCGGCTAACTCAATGAACTTGATGAACGATCAAGACTTGGGTGTGCTGCGCACGGCCATTGATTCAGCCAAATCGAGCATGGACTCATTACGTGACAGTGCTCAATCAACCCTCGATACGTTGCAAGACGAACTAGACGGTTACCTTGGCCGCCAGGATGAAATCGAAAAACGTCGTTATCAGCAAGAGCTAGCCGATATTAAAACCCAATTAGCTCAGGCTGAATCAACGGGCGACAAGACATTAATCACCCAACTGAGAGAAGCCGAAAAAACGCTAAACAAGGTTTACGCTTATCGCACCGCCGAAATAAAAGCCCAGCAAGACGCCAGCGAAAAGCAAGCCATTAGCGACGCTGCTACCACCAAACAACAATCTACCGCCAGTACTGTGCAAACCAATGTGACTACCCAAACCCAGCCAACCATTACAACGTCCGCCGCGAATAGTAGCGACACCGTAGTGCTGCAGTTGCAAGTGGGTAACCGCACGTTTGATGCACAAACCAAGCGCAGCATTGTGAATGAACTTGTGGCCGAGATTAAGCGTTTGCAGTCGGTGGGTGGTTAGCCGCTCGTTTGCAGTAACACTACATAAAGAGGCGCTATGTTTAACACCACTATCGACACCATTGTGTTGACCGAACCACTGCACTGGCTAAACCGCAATAACACCCAACGGGTTGCTGCCAACATGAAGCGGGCACTTAACGGTGCCCCGCATATTCAGCAAACCATTATCCCTGCAGGTATTGCGTTAGAGCTTGGCAGTAAAAACGGTTGGATGCCCCGCAGTGAGTTCGAACAACTGCAAACCCACGCGGCCACCACATTAACCGAGTTTACGATTAACCACGATGGCAGTGACATTAATGTGATGTGGGATAGCACTCAAAACAGCGTGATCACTGGTGATGATGTTGACGACCAATTGGGTGGGTATCCGTTACTGACAAACGTGGTATTACGATTTTTAACGCTGTAACTCTTTCTCGCTTATTGATAAACACAGGTGGCCCATGAGCATTACCCGCAATGATTTAAAGATATTTAAACCCGAACAGCTGGGTACCAGCGATGATGCTGGCGGCCAAAGAACTCGTAATGCGGTGCAGTCTGGTAAGTTAAATGAATTGTTTACTGCGATTTCTGACATTGACCACGCGCAATCGTCACTCGACATTGTTAAATGTTATCCCGCTTTAGACACCATAGACACTGGCACCTTGCTCGATGCGCATGTGTTTATTAGTCAGCCACCGAGTGATCCGCTCGTGTCGATGTTGCTAGTTGAAGCCGATGCGTTAGACGATGAAGACCGCATGGTCGAAATGAAAGAGATTTTAGAATCGTCGGTTACCGCTGGGTCATTAATCCGTTCGGGCGCACCAGGCTTCTTACCTAATCAAAACAGTTTTAGCCGCGAGTATTTACAGTCTACGTATATGTTTGACGGCAAAGAGTATCGCAAAACCACTAGTTTACGTGTTGGCCAAGTGATTGCCATTACCGTTGAGTATGCAGGTATTGAAGATGCCGACTGGCCGCGTAAAACCCATTACGCCATGGTGACCGATACTAATGCACCAGGTAACAGTGAAGGCAATATTGTATTTGATCCACCCATCGATTTTGCTACACCTGACTATAACGTCACCGTGAACGCCACCAGTAATTGCACCAAGCTGCGACTCACCAACGAAGCCAGCCCGTTAACGTTTCATGGTGTGAGTAAGTTAACTGCCGCTAGCAGCAACAAGAATCTAGCCGTGCAAACGGTGCAGCAAAATCTATTGCCAGTGGTATTAAGCGAACAAGTTAAAACAGGCCAAGCCATTAGCGACGGTGACATAGTCCGTAAAACCGTATCGCAAAATGCGACAACTGCACAAAGCTATCAGTTTGCCTTGGTTGATGTATTACAGGGCGCCAATATCGCCGTTGATTACACCCCAATCACCAGTTACACATCGGGTGGCATTCAATACGGCAGTGACGACGCCATTGTAGTGGTAAGCAGTGACACGGTTAGTGTGACGTTATCGCGTAAACCTGACCTCAATACCCCTGTGTCGTTGCAGTACATCTCGGGTGTGTCGTATCAAAACTATGACAATGCTGATGTATTCCCTGCAGATCGCGAATTGGTACCCAACACGTTAACGGGTAAAGTGACTCGCCAAAGTACGCCATATCAATTTACCGAGCGTGATGGCGCGTTATACATCACAGTTTTTTCGAGTGTTGGGGCGCTTGTTGTTCAAGAAGAAATACGTGCCGCCATTGTGGACTATCAAACAGGCATCATCACACTTGAGAATGGTATCTCTAATCTTGTGTATGTTGGCTTAGTCATTGCGCCAGAATCAGCCAATGTGGCCACATTTGTACTCAATGCCAGTGATGCATTGTTAGACACCTTTTACGTGCAAGTGTTTACCGTGGGTGATGTGTTAATCAGTGCCAGTTGCGACAGTAACGGCACGGTAACGGGTACAGGCATTAGCGGCAGTATTGTCAATAACCTGGTGCAGTTGTCGTTTACTCAAGACGTTAAGTTAAGCACCTTACGGTATGACATTACCGAGCAAGTGCGCAATCTACCGCCTGCTGACATTTATGGCCTAAACCCGCTGCGGATCCCCAATGCAGGTATTGTCGATATTTATCGCGTTTGGGGCACTATCGCTGTGTCGCATACTGACTATCAAAACATCGTTAGCCCAAGTAATGGCACAGTAGTTACGATTCGCACTGGCAGCAACTTTGTTGATATTAGCGACGCAACAGGTGCCAGTTTGTGGACCGCAACCAGTGATCACTTTAGCGTGGACAGTACAGCCGGCACCGTTACCTTAAACAGTGACTTTAGCGGCTTTACTGCGCCGTTTATCTTAAGCGACACCATTAGCGAGTTAGCGTTAGTGACTGCAGTGAACACCAATAAAGTCACGATTTCAGCTGCGTTGTCGCGTGAATATCCTATTGGTTCAAGTGTGGCCAGTGTGCAAATACTCGGTGACTTACAAGCGCGAGTCGGCAAAGTGCGCGACATGACCAGCTGGGCTAACAATTGGGACTTAGACGGTGAAGCAGCCCAAGGCACGTTAAATACGGTGGATTACCCAATTGAAGTCACCAACGCTGCAGCAGTGAATGAAGATTGGGTGTTGGTGTTTACCTCTACCACAGCGTTTCGTTGCGTTGGTAAACGGATTGGCCAAATTGCCACGGGTGACACGGTAAACGACTTTGCCCCAATTAACTCGCTAACCAATCAGCCTTACTTTGTGATCCGTGCCGGTGCGTTCGGTGCCGGTTGGAATCCTGGTGAAGCCATTCGCTTTGCCACCATTGCCAGTGCAAAACCGGTAATGCCAATTAGAACCGTGCAAGCTGGCCACAGTCAAATCAACACCGACCGCGCCGTATTGGCGTTTCGTGGTAACGAAGCTTAATTACTTTTAATTAAAACTATTTTCGAATGAGTGCCGGCAGCAATGTCGGTAGCGCTTTCGTGTGAGGAAAAATCATGGGATTACCAGTAACAGTTTATCGTTGGGATGACGTGGGCGCGCCGCAAATTGCAAATCAAAAGCCCTCAGAAATAATTAATGTGCTAAAAAAATGCCTCGTAGATGGATACGGTTCTAAGACGGCCCTTGGTTGGACGATGCCATTTGAAGATGTCGCCAAACAGTCGGTCGCATTTAGAAACTCAATAACTGATGGTTCAGGTGGGTATTTTAAAATATACAGTCGTGATGGTAATGATAACGACCGTACCCTTATGCGTATACAATCCGCACAAAGTATGTCAGATATTGACACCCTATTTAGACCTAATTACAAACATGCTTTTGAGCTATTTGATAACAGATTTACAAAATGGGTTCTTATTGGGACTTCCGCTGGTTTCTACTTTATTTGTGGATTGTTAACAAATGCTTGTGGGGCTGACCAACGTTACGACTCAATGTTTTTTGCGGGTGATTTTGAGTCTGTCATACAAAATGACCCATCTAAGTTTATAGCTATATCAAACCCGTTAGTTAATGGAGGCGACAACACATCAAGTTACGCCTCTGGTTATAATGATGGTTTTCAAAGATGTGTTTATGAATCGGATAGGTATTGGGGTTATAGCTCAATTAGACTATATGACACTGACAATAGTGGTAATTACTATAATTACTCCTTTTATTCACCCCAAGGTGTATTACTAGGTAGTGCAGTAAATATAACACCTGATAAAAATACACAAGTAGGACTTTATGGTCGTATTGTAATTCAGATGACATCAGTATCTACGTCATCAACAGGTAGGCGGTTCGACGGTGAATATTTTAATCAGTCGGTGAAATCACCAGTTGTTAGGGGCTATTTACCTGCGTTCATAGTTGAAACTTACCCAAGATACTCTAAATATGATAATTACGATGTTTTTGAACCGCATTTAGGGCAGAACTCATATCTAGTTCGGTCATTTGCAAACCTAACTGGTAATTGGATTGGTTGTGAGAATTGGTATGAGTAATACATTAGGCGTATTCTTGAGTAAGCAAGACCAATCCAACATATTCATGGGTGAGTTAGGGTTAGACCTTGATTCTGAGGGTAATAGAGTTGCTATTTTTGACCGCACCAGTATGCAAATTTTATTCATCGGTCAGTCAAGTGTTGCTAAGGTACATTTAAACATTAAATATGCCAATACTAGTAATTTAAGCGTAATTTTATTTGATGATGATTTAGTTTATAACGCGGCCATTGTAGATGGTGTGAAGCTTGAAGTTGTAGACGTAAGTTGGAATTAATAAGGAATAACCTTGTTAACAATTCGCTTTAGCAATCCATGGCCAAATGCCAGTTCTCCAATTACCATTCGGTTTGAGGGTGAGGTTGTGCCCGAGCCGCCAATCCGCGCACCGTCTTTGGGTATTTATTTGGGCGTCACCTGGCAACCGCCATTACTCGCTGCAAATGATTACCAACTGACAAGTGCAAGTAAACCACTCGGCAATCAAGTTCAGTTAAATGTGTTATCTCAATCTGCAACCGACTACTGCGTAACAATCCAATGGCAAAATAAACCACTAACTCAATGTGAAATCAAAATACATTATGCTGGTAATGCGTTAACTGAGTTAACCGTAAACTGGCAATGGTTTGTTGCACCTAGTGTTGAACAAGGCTTTGCATTGTCTTGGTTGGTACCGAATCAACACATCACGATAATGGCTATCGATTGGCAAGTTGCACCAAGGCTGAATACGTTGCAAGCCAATATCAATTGGTGTGATGGTGCAGCATTAGTTAACGATATCACCACAGCTTACAGCTATGGCAATGTCAGACTAATACAACCAAGCATTGCTTGGGGGCCGCATACCGCCAGTTGGATTTGCTCAACCCGATATCGACCACCTACGGGTAAGGTGACGATTCGGTTTAGCGAACCTTGGGCTAATTCAACCAACCCATTGCAGCTGCGTTTTACCGCTTCAGCAAACTATTGTTACTTTGATGATGGCGGTGGTTTAGTTGATGCCAACCCAAGCTTACCCAGCCTTGATTTTGAAACCCCAATTGAACCCCAACTGCGCAGGTATTATTTAATGCAGCCAACCATTACGTGTGTGCGTGTGTCTGACGACGTACCGATTGTGATCAGCAATATCAGTATTAGTCGCAGCCGTGGCCAGTGGGCCAGTTCAGTGAGTATCGATTTTTCAAGTCGCATCGATGCCAGCCGTGCTGAAAACCAATTGCTTAAAGTCGGTATAAACGGTTATGAGTTCATTACCTTGGTTGAGCAAACCAGTGTAAGCAAAGTGTTTGGTAATGAAACGTATCGCGGAACGGGCCGCAGCCGCAGCGCCGAACTTGCGACGCCATACGTATTGCCGATTAGTTATACCAACGCAACATCACGCAGTTTTGCAGGTTTACTCACTGACATACTGCAATTTACTGGTTGGACAATCGCGCTTAATGGCATCGTTGATTTTAACGTACCTGCAGGCGCATTTAGCGTTGGCAATAAGTCACCCATCGATGCCGTGCAAGAAGCCGTTGCCCAATTGGGCTGCATGTTGTTATCTAACGACGAAACTAAAGCATTAACCGTGGTCCCACGTTGGCCAACAGTGCCGTGGTTAATGGATGGCGTAATACCAGACTTAACCGTGCACGATGCTGTGATCACCAGTTACAGTGAGTCAAAAGAAATTGGTACCGAGTGCAACGTGGTTTGGCTTAGGGGTGAGCAGCAGGGCATTAGCGCAAAAGTAAAACGCGCTGGCACTGCTGGCAATATCGCCGCCGATGATATCAGCGCCCAACTGATTGTTGATAACCAAGCTGCACGAACAGCCGGCACCAACGCACTGGCCGACACCGGCAATAAGCTTAATATCAATATGAGTTTACCGATTATGGCTGACTTACCACCTGCAACACCTGGTATGTTGATTGGTATTCGTGAAGGTGTGGACGTGTTCAAAGGTACATGCGATTCGGTGACGATCAGTGCATCAGTTAGCGACACAGGCGACATCGATGTAGAGCAAACCATCACCGTCGTTCGGCACATTGCATAAGCTGTTGCATCAAAACCAGCATAAGGAATCGTAATGTTAAAGCAGTTACAACAAAGCCTAAGCGCCCCGCGTACCATCATGACGATTAACGTGGTAAATACCGACGGCACCGTCACCGCCAGCACTGCCAGCAACCACACTCAACGGGTAATAGGTTCTGGCAATGTTGGCGATCACATCTACGTTCAAGACGGCAGGGTGCTAGGGACAGCACCTGCTTTGGCGTTTTTTGAGATAGAGGTTTAGGGGTAATTATTTTTATTGTAGTTATTTGCTATGTAACTCGTACTAGCTGACTGTTACCCATTTCAAACGGAGTTCTTCCACAACACATTTTGCCTTGATGATATAGGTATTGTCCTAAATTGATTGTCTTGCAACATGACCCCGCACTCAGGATAAACACATACCTGTAATATCAATTTACCATCTATGGATTTAGTCAAAAAATGCTATTCAAATTGATGTGTGTACACCTCTGCGTACAGAATATGGATTGGCTTTATATTTAAGCTTTTTAAATTAATGGCTTAGGTTGTTTAGTCATATAATCGTGCCAGAATAAGGTGGGTTGAATTGCGTTAGCCATAGTAAGTATAAGATCCTTTTCGCGATTAAAACCATGTTAACATTTATCAGCATAAAAAAATGATAATGAGGTAACCTTCAATATGATTTTTCTAATATAACCTTGTTTACTGGTGACTAATGTGGATTTGCTGGTTACAATTTAGTGAAGTAGTAAAGGAATATTGTATGCATCATCATGTATTTACTCAACCATGCGTCAGTGAAATAACTCAACCGACTGCGTTGACACTTCGTTTACCGGATAGTGTGAGTGATTTATTAGTACTTTCAACGATGAGTAATCCTTTAGTTGAGTTTGTGGTTAGCCAAGTTGAGCATAAACAAACGACACTCATTTTACGTATTCAACCTTTTTTGACTTTTGCTTTTGAACATACACAAACAATGATTGAAACGCCTACTCAGCCAAGGCTCGTAGGGCAGGGGATTAAGTTGTATCCTTCAATGGGGGTAGCTCCACGTGTGTGTATTGAACAACTCAGAAATGGGGTGACGATTAATATTCACGCTGATGAAGATGTGCACTTTAGTGTAGCGGCCGAAGCTCGTTTTGAACTAGTGACGTTAGAGAATGACTTACGGATTTTGAGTGAACCTCAAGCTCTAGTTATGGCTAAAGCGATATTAGGACGTAAGTTTGATTATGATGAGCCTTCTACCATGCTTGCGGTTCATATAAGTGAATTAGAGCAAGTTCGACGAGAATTACGTGATTACCTCCGAGGCGAGTCGGGCAAAATCCACCCAGGTGTCTCAACTGAGCTACTAAAACTCGATCATTTATTGCAAAATAAGCATCAATGGTTGTTACGGACCTATCATCAGTCATTAGAGCGTTCCAACTTCGGCCGCTCGTCTAATGAACAATTTTATAATCATGAACAATTACAGCGTAAATTGGATTGTTTTGAACTTTTAGCCCCTAAAGACGTGTCGGAAATGGTCAATAAGCTGTGTGATGACGATCTTTAACTTTTCAGTAACTCTAGAGCCCACCCATGTCTTATATTTGCCCTATTTGTAGCGCGCCATTAGTACAACAACAAAATTCTTGGCAATGTGAACTGCGCCATCAATTTGATTGTGCTAAAGAAGGTTACGTTAATTTATTGCCTGTACAAAAAAAGAAAACAAAAGATCCTGGTGATAACAAAGAAATGATGATTGCCAGACGAGAGTTTCTTAATCAAGGCTTTTATCAACCTTTAAGCGACAAAGTAAATCAGTTAGCGCTAGAGTTTGCTGGAGGAGATGCCACTAAGGTGCTCGATATAGGGTGTGGCGAAGGGTATTACAGTCATCGGTTATTTGAAACGTTGCAGTCTGTGGTTAAACCCCATTGTGAGTTTTATGGTTTAGATATTTCTAAGTCTGCAATTCGTTATGCTGCCAAACGCTATAGTGGATTACATTTTTGTGTGGCGAGTGCATTTGAAATGCCTTTTGCTGATGACAGTTTTGATTTAGCGATACGTATTTATGCGCCGTCTAAAGTTGAAGAGTTACAGCGGGTGATAAAACCGACCGGAATACTCATAACCGTTTCTCCCGGGCCGATGCATCACTATGCGTTAAAAAAGAAAATTTATAGTGAACCCAAACAACATCCACAAGAACCTATGGTGTTAGATGGCTTTACTTACTTAGCACACCAAGCGTTAGCTTATTCATTAACATTAACTCGTGCGGAAGACATTGATCACTTTCTTAACATGACTCCTTACGCATGGAAGTTGAGTGATTCACAGAAGTCTCAGATAATAGAGCAAGGGCTCGAGTGTGAGATAGATTTTAAAATCGAAATTCATCAACGAGAACAATAAACAATCAGATAATTGATATAAATAACTATTTGATGCTCAAAGATAAACCTTTTTGAAATGAGACTAATTAAATACCATTGTTTGGTTGATGTTTGTTGACTTATCCTGAAAATGGTTTATAGTTTACTCAGCTTGAAGGTTGGGCTTATATTTATCAATACGAACAGTTTCGTCCTGTAAACATAAGTAATACCGGCATTTTCCAGCTTTACTGCCGTTAAGGCTTTAACTATTTTTTTTTACAGGATTTATATTATGTCTCAAGTTACTGGTGTTGTTAAGTGGTTTAACTCTGATAAAGGTTTCGGATTTATTGAGCAAGAGTCTGGTCCAGACGTATTCGTTCATTTCCGTGCTATCAACTCAGACGGTTTCAAAACTCTTGACGAAGGTCAGAAAGTTTCTTTCACTGTGACTCAAGGTCAGAAAGGTCCTCAAGCTGAGAACGTTTCAATCGTTTAGTATTTAGCTTCGGCTAAGTGTTAAAAGATTTAAAACTGTAGCAATTTATTGCTGCAGTTTTTTTTGCTTTTTTATTGTGTATTGTCATCATGCTAATCGTCTAATCGTCTAATCGTCTAATCGTCTAATCGTCTAATCGTCTAATCGTCTAATCGTCTAATCGTCTAATCGTCTAATCGTCTAATCGTCTAATCGTCTAATCGTCTAATCGTCTAATCGTCTAATCGTCTAATCGTCTAATCGTCTAATCGTCTAATCGTCTAATCGTCTAATCGTCTAATCGTCTAATCGTCTAATCATATGTTGTATATCATTAATCTATTTATCTCTCTCTCATATCATTAATACACATAGAAATATTGTTATGCGCATAAAATCATTTATCAGTTCAAAATGACTCCAGAAACTCATTCAAAGATAATAAAAACCGTTCTTCTGTCGACGCTATACGGTCGACCCGCGTATCCCTATATCCTATACCGTCACTTAAGATTTAGCTTTTCTAAAGAACAAGGTGGCTCACTCATAAACGGTCATCACATAAAGCCAACTTAATAAGATGACTAGAATTGAGGTTTATTAGTTCGTCTTTGTTATGTAAATACATTAACAGCCAAAAGTGTTGAGTATTATAAGCACAATAACAGCAATAGCTTGTTTGCCATTTAGTGACAATACAGAACAGATTCAGAACTAATACACAACGAATTCATCGTTATAAACGCTCATTCAGCCGTTGCTTATTGAATATCTGGATTGTATTAGTCGTAACGACAGGTTATTAACGCATTAAAATACACGTCAGCAATTGGTGTGTTTAAGTCTAAGCTTATAAAATCATTATTATTATCAATTTTGCCTATTTATGTTGTCTATTTTAGAACCCTTTAACAGATTTTAGCGTTGAGCTCACTAACTGAAGGACGCTGAGTTAATTGCATTGCATTGAGGTTGCTGGGAAGGCTTCTTTACTTAAGGGTCTAGTCATTTAGACTGATTTCTTAGCATTTAGTCGTTATTTTGAATGTAGAGTATTTGCTGTTTTAGAGTCGCTGTAGAGGAGGGGTGAGCGATTGAAGACACTTTAACATACCTCATTTGATGTGGTTTTTTAAGCAATTAAATTTTTATTATATCGACCTGATACGTAAACAATATATTAAAAAATGCCATGGTTTATTAATATGGTGAGTTATCACTAATTAATAAACGATGGCATTAGAGACTGATGCTTATGACGTTTGTTGTTAAGCCTTTTTACGCAAACCGATTTTAGTCAGCATTAAAGGTTCATTTAACCATTGGCGGTGAGTTAAGAAAACAAGGTTTCTTCTAAGGTTCGGCCTTTAAGTAATGCTTTATATTGCCACTGGTGAGCAGTAAACAGCTCAAACAACTGCATTTCAATGGCAAAGCCGGATTGCTTTTGGTACTCGATAACATATTGCTCATCACCGATACGCCTTACTTCAATGATATCGTTAAGGCCTAATAACTGCTGATGGAGGCTGTCCATGTCACATTGCTTCATTGTCAGCGTGATAAAGTCTGTCGCTTGGCTGGCTTTAATTGATACCGATTGCTGCAATTTGCCATGTTCGAGATAGACAACTTGGTCGCATAACTTTTCAAGTTCATCAAGGTTATGTGAGCTGATCACAAAAGTCGTATGGTCGGATAAATCTTTCACAATTTGACGAATTTTTTTCGCATTGGCAGGATCAAGTCCCGCTGTCGGTTCGTCGAGTAACACAATCTTAGGAGAACCCATGAGGGCTTGGGCAATAGAGACTCGTTTACTCATGCCATGACTTAAACTTTTAGGTTTCGCCTCTGCTGAGTCACTTAAGTCGACAAGGGCGAGAACTCTTAATGCTTCTTGTTTTGCTGCCGCTGCTGTCATGCCTTGTAATTGGGCAAAAAACTGGAGTTGCGACACAATACTAAAATTAGGATCCAATGCTGCATCTTGTGGCAATGCCGACAATAGTCCTTGTAACGCTTTGCTACCGGGTTTATGGCCTAAAATGCTAATACTGCCATTGGTGGGTTGAATAAAACCGCATAGTAAACTAAATAGCGTTGTTTTACCGGCACCATTTGGACCCACTAATGCAATGGGAGCACCTTGTGTAAGCGTTAACGATACAGTGTCGAGCGCAAGTTTATTACCGTATTGTTTAGAAAGGTTGTCACATTGAATGATACTCATAGCGCACTCCTACTCATTAAGACTTTACCAGCAAATAAAATAACCGCAGTTTGCAGTAAAGGAATGGGAGCGTATACGAATGAACCTAATCCTTGAGTATTGATCAAATTACCTATTTGCGAACCAGGCAGTATCCAGTTTAACCAGCTTAATTGTGGGAAATTCATATTAATTAATGCAATAAATATTGATACTACAGCCCACAAGATAACCGCAAATATACTGGCTTGTCTTGCTGAGTTTGCATGTAATGACAGCACCGCCATAGCAGCAGTGTAGGGTAATAATACGATCACTAGATTAACCATGACGATTAAGCTAGTTGTTATTGATGGCAATAACAAAGATATATCACGTGACAATGCTAATGCGATGGTTGCCAATAACGTTAAGATGATCAACATCAATTGGATAAACATTTGCCCTAAGAAACGACCAAAAAACAAACTGGAACGACTGACTCTTAAGGTTAGAAATCGCAAACTACCACGTTGTTTATCTGAACTAAATTGGTCTGCGGCAATAAAAATACTGAACATGGGGAAAAGGTACAGTGCAGCTAACCAAAACACAGCAAACTCTTCGACGGGCCATTCAAATAGATGGCGTAAACTCCCTGGCCCAAAGAGGGCTTCAGTAAAGTCTTTGAAGTTAGGCTGCATAATAAATTCAGATGCACTCTTGATAGGGTACAGCAATAAAATTGCCCAAATTAGCATAAAGGCGATTAATGAAATCATACCGCTTTTGTTAGTAAAACGTTTGGTTAACTCATATTTGGCTAATAACCAAATATGAGTTAATGACGATGGAGATGCGGTACGGTCCATATACTTTTTCCTTGCTTAGTTGTTTCGTAAAGCGTTAATTAGTTTAAAAGCGACTCTAATTGGGCTAGCTTTTGTTCTAGCAACTCAACTCTTTGTTCTAGTTCTACAATCCGAGAATCTTGCTGTACAGTTTGTTGAGTGTGAGTCGACACGACAATGGCATCACAGCTGTTTACATCATAATCATCAACGTTGCCACTAAAGCACTCAAGGAAGCGACAATCACGTTTATTCGCTTCTCGAGCAAGTTGAACTACTAAAGGCTTTTCACGTTGGCTTAATGCCAGTAATGCTGTTTCAACCTGTGAGAGATCAGTGAATTCATGGAGTCGATTGGTACGAGTTTTGAGTTCGCCTGGTGTTTGCGGTCCCCGCAATAACAACACACAAATTATAGCGACTTCCGCACTGCTTAACTGCAATTCACTGAATTCAGTATTACAAAAGCGATGCTTATATTTTACGACTCGACTACCGAAACCAGATTGCTCGCTGAGTAAGCGTTTTTTGGTAAGATCGTCTAATACTGTTTTTACTTGAGATTCGCTCAGTGACAGCACAGGTTCGCGGCTGCTTTTTTGATTACATGCTAAGGCGAGTGAATTTAATGACAGAGGATATTGATCAGGAGTCGTGAGTTCTTTTTCGAGTAAACATCCGATAACTCTAGCTTCTAGTGAGGTTAATTCCATACACAGTATCCTTTTAATAAAAAGCATGATTCTATTACTTTTATAACAGAGGCATGCTTTTTCTCAAAGGATTGGACTAGTTTACCGAGGCTAATCGATTATTGTTCACACAGTTAGGCGAATACCTTCACTTTCGATTGTGATTTCACCTGCTTTAAATAAACCACCAATTGATTTCTTAAAGGCTTTTTTACTCATGCCGAGTTTGTCATAAATGACATCAGCATCAGTTTTGTCATGTAGTGGTAAAAAACCATTAGCGCTACGCAATTTATTAATGATCAACCGGGCATTTTTGTCTAGCTCGTCTTTATCACCTTTTTGCAGTACAAGATCAATTTTGCCATCACTGCGAATCGTTTTGATATAACCAGTCACTTTTTGACCAAATCGCAATTTTTGGAAAACTTCATTAGTGTAAATTACGCCCCAATGCAGGTTGTTAATAATGGCTTTGTAACCTAGCTCTGTAGTGCCACCGATGATTAAATTAACCTGTTCACCTTCGGTATAATGCGCTTCTGTTTTATCGACAAACTTATCCAGTTTTGACGATGCCATAATACGTTCGTCGGCATGGTTAGCATGGACATAAACTAAATATGAGTGGCCTTCTTCTGCCGGTTTATGTTGCTCGCCAAAAGGGAGTAGTAAATCTTTGTCTAAGCCCCAATCTAAAAATGCGCCGAATGGGCCCGTGGCGATTACTTTTAAATAAGCATATTCACCCACTTGAGCTAACGACTTTTGGGTAGTAGCAATCACAATGTCTTCAGAGTCTAGGTAAAGAAACACATCTACCATATCACCGACATTACAACCGGTAGGGACAAATTTATTAGGAAGCAAGACTTGTCCAAGCTCTTGAGCATTTAGATAAACCCCAAAATTAACTTGTTTAACAACTTCTAATGAATAACGTTTACCGATTTGTATCATGAATGACTCTACTTTAATTAAAAATGAAAAAGATGAACTTAAGAAAAACACGTAATTATACACGTAAATTAAGCTCACGTTGTGCCAATTAAGCGCTATCGAAAATCATTTAGGCTTATCGCCTTGTTTGTTGAGGTTTATGACAACAATTGTAGATGTTTTTTTATAGTAATTAATCGGTAATTAACTTGCATTACACATCATTGCAGGTTTTAATTGCGCCGTTTTTATAAAGGCTAAAAATGTGGTTGGTTAGCAATTAAAAAGTGAACTAACTGCAGGCTTAATCAGTAAAATACTTGTTACAGCAGCGAACTGATGTTCAGCAGCCAAAATTTGCATGCTTTGTGGATTTCTGCGTAAGATGTTCTATATAAGCAGATGCGAAACATGATAACAATGACGATATGATCTCGAGCCAATTTATAGGGCCTTCATTTTGTCTGTCACAGGTTTTACAGCCATAATCATAGTGCTGAATAAACCATTTTTATTTCTTGGATAGCATTGTTGTGTTATCTGGATTTTTAACAAGCAGAAGCCACTTTTGGTCAACTGCTAACTTTGATACAAATACGGAAAATAATTATGTCTGATTGGTCTATCGAAGATGCTCGCTCGGGTTATAACGTGACTCACTGGAGCCAAGGTTTTTATGGTATTCGTGAAGATGGCGAAGTGACAGTGTCACCTAACCCACAAAATCCTGATCATAAAGTCGGCTTAAATGAACTAGCCAAAAGTATGGTCGAAGCAGGCGTCTCGTTACCGGTATTAGTCCGTTTCCCGCAAATCTTACACCATAGAGTGGAAAGTTTATGCGAAGCATTTAATGATGCTATTAAGAAGTACGATTATCAAAATGATTACTTGTTAGTTTACCCCATTAAAGTAAACCAACAGAAAACGGTAGTTGAAGAAATTTTAGCTAGCCAAAAATCTAAAGAAGTCCCTCAGTTAGGACTTGAAGCCGGTAGTAAGCCAGAGTTAATGGCTGTACTTGCTATGGCACAAAAAGCCAGTTCGGTCATTGTATGTAATGGTTACAAAGATAAAGAATATATTCGTTTAGCACTTATCGGCGAAAAGCTTGGCCATAAGGTGTATATCGTTCTGGAAAAAATGTCAGAACTTAAAATGGTATTAATTGAAGCTGAAAAGCTTGGTATTACACCTCGTTTAGGTTTACGTGTGCGTTTGGCTTTCCAGGGCAAAGGCAAATGGCAAGCCAGCGGTGGTGAAAAGTCTAAATTTGGTTTGTCTGCAGCACAAGTGTTGAAAGTTATAGCTGAATTAAAAAGTGCTAATATGCTTGATTCTCTGCAGCTATTGCACTTCCATTTAGGTTCGCAAATTGCCAATATTCGCGACATTCGCCAAGGCGTAAGTGAAGCTGGCCGTTTTTACTGTGAATTGCGCCAACTTGGTGCCAGCATTGATTGTTTCGATGTGGGCGGCGGGTTAGCGGTTGACTACGATGGTACTCGTAGTCAGAGCAATAACTCAATGAACTATGGTTTAAATGAGTATGCTAACAATATCGTCAACGTATTAACTGATTTATGTAATGAGTACGAGCAACCAATGCCGCGTATTATTTCTGAATCTGGTCGCCATTTAACGGCGCATCATGCGGTGTTAATTACTGATGTTATTGGTACTGAAGCGTATCAACCAGAAAATATTCAGGAACCAAGTGAAGAGGCGCCGCAATTGCTCCACAATATGTGGCAATCTTGGTTAGAAATCAGCGGTCGATATGATCAACGTGCAATTATTGAAATTTACCATGATAGTCAAAGTGATATTTCTGAAGCACACTCATTGTTTGCTGTGGGTCAATTAAGTTTGGCTGACCGAGCTTGGGCAGAACAAGCTAATTTACGTGTTTGCCATGAAGTGAAGGGACTATTAAGCAACAATAACCGCTATCACCGTCCAGTGATTGACGAATTAAATGAAAAGTTAGCTGATAAGTTTTTCGTTAACTTCTCTTTATTCCAGTCATTACCTGATGCATGGGGTATTGATCAAGTGTTCCCAGTGTTGCCGTTATCGGGTTTAGATAAAGCACCTGAGCGCCGTGCGGTTATGTTAGATATTACCTGTGACTCAGACGGTATTGTTGACCAATACGTAGACGGTCAGGGAATTGAAACCACATTGCCCGTCCCAGCATGGAGTGCCGACAGCCCATATTTGATTGGTTTCTTTATGGTGGGTGCATACCAAGAAATTTTGGGTGATATGCATAACTTGTTTGGTGATACTAACTCTGCTGTTGTTCGCATTGATGAGCGTGGATTAAGCCAGATTGAATCTGTTTTAGAAGGCGATACGGTAGCTGACGTTTTACGTTATGTAAACTTAGATGCGGTTGACTTTATGCGCACTTATGAAGAGCTTGTAAATCAGCATATTGTTGAAGAAGAGCGTGCCAGTATTCTAGAAGAGTTACAGTTAGGGCTTAAGGGTTACACTTACTTAGAAGATTTTTAATCTTATCGACTAAGTGATGTTAGCTTGTTATTAAAAAAGCCTAGCGATCTCAGGTCGCTAGGCTTTTAAGTTGCTAACATATTTGTAATTATTCAGGCAGTTCTATTTAAGCCTATTTTATCGTTGGGAAATGCTTATTTAAACCGCTAAACTACGCTTTTTTCTCTTTTAACTGCGCATATATGGCTTAACCATGAGACATTACATTTTTATACAAACATCTCTAATTAGAATAAGTGCTGAGTAGTTACACATGTTTTTTGAAGGTTCAGAGAAAAAGTTAGAGATTATTGTTAATGAATCAGCGCCTAAATTACGATCCTTAGATCGAACATTTTGGCTGGGGCTCGTTGCTGCCTCAAATGCAGACATTTTATCTTCCATAAGTAATGAATATTGTGATGCTTATTTGCTGAGTGAATCGAGTTTATTTGTTTGGGATGATCGTATCGTTATGCTCACTTGCGGGGCTAGCACGTTGGTAGAATCTGCATGCTACTGCATTGAACATTTAAGTGAACAGGCGATTGCGTACATTTGTTATCAACGCAAAAATGAATACTATGCCCATTTACAAGCAACTTCCTTTATCGATGATGTGTTTAGATTAAGGCAGTTTATTGCTGGGCAGGCCTATCGAATGGGTCATTTAGATAGCCATCATCACTATATATTTTCGACCAACAAAGACTATCAAGCTAGCCAGCTCGATACTACCAATGAACTGCTGATGTACCATATTTCTGGTGCAGTAGCTGATTATTTACGTGGTGAGCAGCAATCAACTGTTCAAATTAGTCAGATGCTGCAACTGGAACAATTATTTAATGGTTTTAGTATTGATCAGTATTTATTCAGTCCGTTAGGTTATTCAATAAACGGTATTCGCGGTGCTGAATATTTTACAATACACATTACACCACAAGAAAATAGCTCATATGTGAGTGTTGAAACTAACATTGATCTTAGCTCAACGCCGGTTGATGTTTTTGCTGAACTGGTAAGATTATTGCAGCCTAGTAGCTGTGACATTATTGGCTTTAATAGTCATATTGCCAATAAACCCTTTTTAAATTATTTGTGTTTAAGCCATTGCGCGATGCCAATCGAGCAAGGTTTCACTATACACTTTAACCACTATCAGCAAGATTGCTCAGAACTGCTGAGCCCTACACTATTATAATTATCAACAGTTGCCATCTTTTGGTCGTTTATAACTACTTTCGTAGAAAAATTTGATTATTCGTATTATTCAAACCCATGTGACTATTTACGCCAACCGCTTGATTTCAAACCCGCAGAGTCTGACGCAGACGTTGTTATTGGTTTACCTTTTGATGCCCACACAGATACCGCCAAGGCCGTAAGTACGGTACGACTACGGGACAATGTTTTACTATGCACTGCGTGAGGGGTTTATTGATGTTGAGCATTCAATGCAAATTGCTATTTGTACTGAATAGCACAAAAAAGGTCATGGCTTTGAAGTGATTGATGCCGCTACCGTGAATAACTTAACGGCTCAACAAATGGTTGAACAGTTAATTATGCGTGTTGGCGATATGCCGTTATACGTCGCATTCGACATTCGACATTCGACATTGACTGTTTATGTTTAGACCCAGCTTTTGCAACCGCTACAGCTACGCCCGTTTGTGGTAAGTTCACTAGCGAGATCATTCGTGGCTTACGTGGTTTAAATATTGTCGGCATGGATGTTGTAGAACTAGCACTCTTTTATGATTATACAGATGTTACCCCGCTAGCTGCAGCAACACTGGGCCTTGAAATGCTACAGGTGTGGGCTGAAGGTAAAGGCTTAATTAAAAAGTAATTTCAACTTTGTAATTAAACACATTAGCCAACGAGTTGACGTTGGCTTTTTTGTGTCTGCTCAGCGTAGAATAGGTTCAGCAAGGTTTAATGAGGAACCAATATGAGTGATTTAAGTGATATTCGCCGTGAATATACCCAGGGCGGATTAAGACGAGCGAATTTGCCTGTTAACCCAATGGATCTATTCGAACAATGGATGCAACAGGCAAAAGATGCCCAACTTACTGACCCAACGGCCATGTGTGTCGCGACGGTAGACGAAGATGGCCAGCCATTTCAACGTATTGTGTTATTAAAAAAG
Organism: Shewanella sp. Arc9-LZ; assembly: GCF_010092445.1. Taxonomy (NCBI): domain Bacteria; kingdom Pseudomonadati; phylum Pseudomonadota; class Gammaproteobacteria; order Alteromonadales; family Shewanellaceae; genus Shewanella; species Shewanella sp. Arc9-LZ. The sequence continues at coordinate 2,050,631 of NZ_CP048031.1, forward strand.
TTTGATGATAACGGTTTTGTGTTTTTTACTAATTTAGAAAGCCGCAAAGCAAAACAAATTGCGATTAACAGTAAAGTCAGTTTACTGTTTCCTTGGCATCCACTTGAACGTCAAGTGGCTGTATTAGGGCAAGCGGAGCCATTATCGATGTTGGACGTGGCGAAATATTTTATGTCTAGACCAAAAGACAGCCAAATTGCTGCCTGGGTATCTAAACAATCAAGCAAGATTAGCGCACGACAGGCGTTAGAAGGTAAATTTGCTGAAATGAAAGCTAAATTTGCCCAAGGTGAGGTTCCATTACCTAAGTTTTGGGGTGGATATTTGGTGCGACCAGCTAGCATTGAGTTTTGGCAGGGTGGTGAACATCGGTTACACGACCGATTTATTTACACTAAAACCGATGCGGATTGGAATATTGATCGGTTGGCACCTTAATGAGTGTTAATGAAGTGGAGCATTTTGCGGTGATAACCAATAAAATCTGGGTTGATGCTGATGCTTGCCCCAACCCAGTTAAAGAAATGTTGTTTAGGGCATCTGAGCGTAAATCGGTTCGATTAGTGTTAGTGGCCAATCAAATGATTAAAGTGCCTATTTCGCCCTTAGTTAGCATGATACGGGTGAGTTCGGGTTTTGATGAAGCAGATAACTACATTGTGGAACAAGTCGTCAAAGGGGACTTAGTCGTCACTGCTGATATTCCTCTGGCATCTGATGCGGTTGATAAAGGCGCACTAGTATTAAACCCTCGTGGTACCGTGTATACAGCTGAAAATATTAAACAGATTCTGACGATGCGCGATTTTATGGAAGAAATGCGCAGCAGTGGCATCCATACTGGTGGTCCGAACAGTTTTTCGCAAACGGATAAACATGCTTTTGCACAAGCGTTAGACAAATGGCTGGCTAGATTGATCCCCAGCAAGATATAACCAAAGATTACTCTATACTTATTTATTGTTAATCTTACTTTCTATACAAAGGACTTTACGATGAAAAAATGGTTACCATTATTAGCCGCGAGCTTGCTGAGTACATCAGTGATGGCAGGCGATTGGCAAGTCAATCAAGATCATTCTCGGGTGAGCTTCATTTCGATTAAGAAAGCCGATGTTGCTGAAGTGCATCATTTTAAACAAGTTGCAGGTTCATTAACGGATGCTGGTGCATTTTCTTTATCGATTGATTTAACCAGTGTTGATACCGGAATAGAAATTCGTGATCAACGAATGCAAGCAGTGTTATTTGAAGTGGCACAGTTTCCTAAGTTAACCTTGGATGCAGTGGTTAACCCTAAATTGCTAGCCGGATTAAAAGTCGGTGACACGCTAACGACGCAAGTTGAAGCAACCATTAAGCTACATGGTCAGAAACAACAGAAGAGCTTTGATGTGTTAGTCGCTAAATTGTCGGATAAGAAAATGGTGATTTCAAGCTTAGCGCCAGTGATTGTTCAAGCAAGTGAATTTGGTTTAGTGTCCGGTGTCGAAAAACTTAAAGAAATGGCGGGATTGCCGAGTATCAGCTTAGCGGTGCCAGTGTCATTTGTGCTAACCTTAGCGCAATAGTTATATGTGGTTATCAATGGTTTTCAATCATCAGGTTGAGAGCCATTTCCTGTTAAGTCGTTTTTAAGAAAGGTGGTATGAAATGGTTACTGACAAAGACGGATACATGCATTTAATTCAGTATTTAACTGAACATTTAGGGCTATTTGAGTCGTCTGAGAGTAATGCCGCTGCAACGGAAACTGTCATGGAATTGTTTGAAGAGCAGTTATCTGCTCAGATCATTATGGTATGTGGGCAAAACCCGCAATTATCATTTGCACAACGTAATATGGTGATCCGCGAAATTGACGCGATTGTATATGACTTAGAAGAGATTTTAGCCTCTGTAGCCAATCAACAAGCCACCCCTGAACAAAGCATTTTTATTACTGAGTTTTCAGGACTGATTAAAAATTTATTCGATCAAGAAGTTGATCATTTATTGCAATAAACGTACATAAAATTAGCCGCTACTAAAGCGATTTGTGGATTTTTTGGGATTGATCATGTTTAAAAGAATTGTGATTTCGACTCTGCTGTGTTTGCTTTCTATATCTGTTTTTGCGAGTGATAAAACCGTTTTAAGTCAAGTTGAAACCATGACCGTAGCTAAGTCAGGACTACAATATAATGCTCGCATTGATACAGGTGCCGTGAACACTTCACTGCACGCTGTCAATTTAGAAATCCTTGGCGGTGCATCCAAAAAAATGAAAAGCAATGTTGGTAAAATTGTTGAATTCACTACTGAAAATGAACGTGGTGATAAAAAACGCATTCAAGCCGAAATTGTCAGTACTTCAAGGGTGAAAAACTCTCAAGGTATTGAAACTCGTTACATGGTGAAGCTTGATATAGGTTTTCCTGATCAATTGCATAATATTCATGTTAACTTACGCGATCGTAGCCACATGAATTACAAATTACTTATTGGGCGTAACTTTTTAAAACATAACTACATTGTGGATGTTTCTGACAAAAAGACCATTGGTCCTTTAGCTGAGCTGAGCATTAAGCAAACTGGCTTAATGTACAATACGCGTATAGATACCGGCGCCGTTGAAAACTCATTACATGCAGTTAATATTCGAGTCGAGAATGAAGACAAAGTGAACATTGAAAATAACATCGGTAAGATGATTACGTTCACCACAGCGAATGAAAAAGGCGAAAAAGCTGATGTTCGCACCAAAATTCGGGGCACATCGTTAATTCGTAATGCACAAGGTACAGAAAGGCGTTATATGGTGAGGTTAAGTGTTGGTGAACCTCGTCATGAATTTATAGTCGATGTGAATCTTAAAGACCGTACCAAAATGGGTTATAAATTATTAATTGGCCGAAATTGGTTACAAGGTCACTATATGGTTGATGTGTCTAAAAAGCATTAATTGCTTATTATTGGTCAATAACATCAGTCAATAACATCGTTCAATAACATCAGCTAACAATACCGCTCAATATGAGCGGTATTTTTTTGGCTGTTTTTCACGCCTAGGTAACCAAAAAAGATCGTAGAAAGAGGTGTGTGAATAAGCGGTAGTTAGGCGCGGTTGTTGACTGAAATTGCTTTTGTATTCACTGCAACATCTTTGCAACCTTATTGTCATCCGTAATCGTTATAGTAAGCGCTGATTGAGCTATGTAGCCTCAACGCGGGATCATAAATGCTTATCAAACATGCGCTTATTTCGCTATCTCTGTTGTATCAACTTACAACTCGTACACTATTGATTCGTCAATACGGTTTGTTAGCAAAACAATGGCAAGCTTGATATTGATGATTTGAACATAAACGGATCTTTATCTGTTTATTACAACGGTTATTCCGAGCTGAGGTTATACCAAGCAATAAAATATCAATTGAATAATTAAATTAACTCATTGGATTTATGGATAATGAATAGGGGTTCACTATGTTAGTTCAAAAGTCGTTGCTCGCGATATCGATATCATCTTTAATGGTATTCAATGTTGCTGCTCAAGATGTGCTTATTTCAGAGTACATAGAAGGCAGCAGTAATAACAAAGCAATTGAATTGTACAATCCAAGTTCGACAGCGATAGATTTGAGTAATTATGTGTTGTCGTTTTATTTTAATGGCAATACCGCAGCGACAACCAATATTGCATTGAATGGCAATATTGCAGCCAACTCAACGTTTGTTATCGCCGATAATGACGCATCTGCAGAGATCCTTGCGCTTGCTCAACAGACGAGTACAGCGAGCTTTTTTAATGGTGATGATGCCATTGTACTCAGTCACAATAGCGTAGTGATCGACTCTTTAGGACAAGTGGGTACAGACCCCGGTTCACAATGGGGAGCAGGTGATTTATCGACCCAAAACAATACTCTTCGTCGTGACGCCACTCAATTAATTGCCGATACCATCATTGACGACGAAGTCACATTTACTGGCTGGCAAGGTTTTGCTCAAGATGACATCAGCGATTTAGGTGTTTTCGCGGGTAATGATTCAGGTCCAACAGATCCGGTAGACCCAGTAGATCCAACTGACCCAATAGAATTTGTCTGTTCACAAAGCGCAGTCGCAATCCATGACATTCAAGGGATGGATGACACAAGCCCTCTAGTGGGTTCAGACGTGGTGGTTGAAGCGATTGTGACGAGTAATCAACAAGCTGGGCTAAAGGGTATATTTATCCAAATGGCCGACAGCGAAGTCGATGCTGACATTAACACCTCAGAAGGTATTTTTGTTTACAGCGGTAATCAATCACTTGACGTGAATGCCGGTGATAGAATTCGTTTACAAGCTTCTGTCGCCGAATATCAAGGCACAACTCAGTTGTCTAATGTGACTCAATTTGCGTTATGTGGTACTAACCTACCATTGCCTGTGGTTGCTACTGTCACATTGCCGTTAGCCGACAATCAACAACTTGAGCGTGTTGAAGGCATGCGGGTATTATTCGATCAATCTCTGGTGGTCAATGAAGTGTATAACTTGGGCCGTTATGGTGAAGTATCATTAGGCAGTAGTCGCCATTTTATCGGTACTCAAGTTGCTTTACCTGGTGCAGCAGCGCTGGCAGTGACTGAAGCGAATGCCAGAGATAGTATCTTGTTGGATGATGGCTTAACCAGCCAAAATCCTGAACAGATACCTTATCCAGCTCCTGGGTTATCAGCCTCAAATACCTTACGGGTAGGCGATTCTGTTACCGGGCTCGAGGGTATTATGCATTATGGCTTTAGCCAATATCGTGTGATGCCAACTCAAGTGGTCAATGTAGTGCAAAGTAACCCGCGACAATCTACTCCAGAGTTAGCGCTTGGCGCAGATCTTCGTGTCGCCAGTTTCAATGTGCTTAATTATTTCAACGGTGATGGCAACGGCAATGGATTTCCGACTGATCGCGGCGCCGACACATTATCTGAATTTGAGCGTCAACGCGTGAAAATTATCAGTGCAATGCATGCCATTAACGCTGATGTATTTGGTTTAATGGAAATTGAAAATGACGGCTATGGTAGTGATTCAGCCATTAACGACTTAGTCAGCGGATTAAACCAAGCTATGGGAGCGGAGGTATACGCTTATGTTGTGCCTTCAGTGGCACAAATAGGTACCGATGCCATTGCTGTGGGAATGATCTACCGTGCTGATAAAATCACTCCAACAGGTGATGCTCAAATATTATCTTCAGCTAATTCGCCTGTTGATGGAAATGGCGCGGCATTGTTTGATGACGGTAAAAACCGTCCGATGTTAACGCAATCATTTATGCTCAATGGCCGTGAGGGCAGCATTGTTGTCGCCGTAAACCATTTAAAATCAAAAGGAAGTAGTTGCGACAGTAACAATGATCCTGATTTATTGGATGGCCAAGGTAACTGTAATTTAACCCGTACCCGGGCAACAGATGCTATTGGGCAATGGTTAATGGAGCAGTATCCAGAGCAAAAAATCTTGGTAATGGGTGATTTAAATGCTTATGCCAAAGAAAATCCACTCACTCAACTTGCCAGCCATGGCTATAGCGAATTAAATGAGCATCTTGGCAGTGTTAATTCATACTCCTATGTGTTCTCGGGTGAGTCAGGCCAATTAGACCATGCATTAGCAAACCAAGCGTTATTGGATAATGTATTAGCCATAACGGAATGGCACATCAATGCTGACGAGCCAAGGATCCTTGATTATAACCAAGAGTTTAAATCTGCTGCTCAGATACAAGATTTGTATCAAGCTGATGGCTTCCGCTCTTCAGACCATGATCCTGTGATTGTTTCACTGCAATTTGAGGTGAAAAATGAGCTCCCAATCGCCAGTTTTGATCATCAAATCAATGGTAGCCAACTACAGGTTCAGTCTACCTCTGTTGATAATGATGGTGATATTACGTCATTAGAATGGGATTTTGGTGATGGTACTATCGTTAATGGTACTGTTGCTAATGGAGAAACGGCTTCACATCAATATCTGCAATCAGGTAATTATCAAGTTCAGCTTACTGTTACTGACAATAAAGGTGAGGTTGTGACAACCGTGAAAACCATAAATGTGCTTGTTGAACCGGCTAATATAGCGCCAACTGCACAAATACACTTGGTTAACTTATGGTTTATGAAATTATTTATTTCAACGAGCTATGACCAAGACGGTTTTATTAAACGTCAAAACTGGCTATTTAATAATGGTCGAAAAGCACATGGGCCAATCGCGTTTAGTTTCAGTCGTCGCGATAAAGCTGTGTCACTGACGGTAGTCGATAATGACGATGAAAAAGACACTGCAACACTCAATTTTAGATAGGTAAATATTGTCGATATGTGAATAAATATTCACGAAAAATAATGAGGAAGGCGCAACATGCGCCTTTTTTATTGTGTTTTATCCGCGTAAACCGACCTTTATGATGACTGTTCAACGGCACTAAATTGTTGCATGCAAGCTCAATAGACATTCATCTATTCTCACCATCAGCAGACCGACGATTTTGCTTAGCAAGACTGTTAGCTTATTACTTGTCGTCACCGATACACACTAAGAGGGGTAATTGTAGTTAAATACAACTATTTGCCATTAAATATACCAATAATGACTAGTAAATTTAGACTCGCTAACGTAAAATTTCACTCTTTTATTTTAACCCCAGTTTTGATGGTTTATTTGTCATAATAAGCGTCAAACTACCGCGTCGTCACTCACTACCGAGTTATCACTTTTGTGTACTCGCATAGCCGACAAGACGCCCAATCGCATTTAAATGCAAAAATGCAGTGGATGATAACATGCAGCAGTTAACCGAGATCGTAGAACAAGCCTTAGAAGTCATTGATAAGGCCAGTGATCTAAAGACATTGGATGATATCCGTGTCGATTACCTTGGTAAAAAAGGTAAAATCACTGACATGATGAAAATGATGGGATCATTAAGTGCAGAAGAAAAACCTGCCTTTGGTGCCGCAGTCAATCAAGCTAAACAAGCCGTTCAACAGCAGTTGACTGAGCGTATTGACGGATTAAAAGCATCTGAGTTAGAAGCCAAATTAATTGCTGAAAATATTGATGTGACTTTACCTGGTCGTACCTTAGATATCGGTGGTTTACATCCGGTTACGCGTACTATCGAACGTATTGAAACCTTCTTTGGTGAGTTAGGCTTTGTTGTTAAGCAAGGTCCTGAAATCGAAGATGATTTCCATAATTTCGATGCGTTAAATATTTCTGAGCATCATCCTGCTCGTGCTGATCATGACACTTTTTACTTTAATCCTAAAGTGATGTTACGCACCCAAACATCGGGCGTACAAATTCGCACGATGGAACATGAAAAGCCGCCACTTCGGATCATTTCTCCAGGCCGTGTTTATCGTAATGATTACGACCAAACTCACACGCCAATGTTCCACCAAGTTGAAGGGTTAATGGTTGCTGAAAACGTTAACTTTGCCGAGCTTAAGGGCATTTTGCATGATTTTTTACGTAACTTCTTTGAAGAAGACTTAGAAGTACGTTTCCGCCCATCTTACTTTCCATTTACAGAACCTTCAGCCGAAGTAGACGTGATGGGAAAAAACGGTAAGTGGTTAGAAGTATTAGGCTGTGGCATGGTACATCCAAATGTATTGCGCAGTGTGGGTATTGACCCTGAAAAATACTCTGGTTTTGCTTTTGGTATGGGTGTTGAGCGTTTAACCATGTTGCGCTACGGCGTAAATGATTTACGTGCCTTCTTCGAAAACGATTTACGTTTTCTTAAGCAATTCAAATAACGGAGCAAAAAGTAGATGAAATTCAGTGAATCTTGGCTTCGTGAGTGGGTTAACCCATCAGTAAGTCGTGACGCATTATCACACCAAATCACCATGGCCGGTCTTGAAGTTGACGGTATTGATGCCGTAGCTGCCGATTTTAGCGGTGTTATTATTGGTGAAGTGGTTGAATGTGGCCAACACCCAGATGCAGACAAATTACGCGTCACCAAAATCAATGTTGGCGGCGATGAGCTTATTGACATTGTTTGTGGAGCACCAAACTGCCGTTTAGGCTTAAAAGTGGCTGTAGCGATGGTTGGCGCTGTATTACCTGGCGATTTTAAAATTAAAAAAGCCAAGTTACGTGGTCAACCGTCAATGGGCATGTTGTGCTCGTATGGCGAGTTAGGTATGGACATCGAAAGTGATGGCATTATCGAATTACCACAAGATGCGCCTTTAGGCGTCAATGTGCGTGAATACTTGCAATTAGATGACGCCATTATTGATGTTGATTTAACGGCTAACCGCGCTGATTGTTTAGGCATGGCAGGGCTTGCACGCGAAGTGGGTGTATTAAATCGCCAAGCAGTGACAGAGCCTTCCTGGGAAGCGGTAACGGCCACTATCGACGCGCCGTTTAGCATAAATGTTGTTGCACCAGATTTGTGCCCACGTTACTTAGGCCGTGTGGTTAAAAACATCAATGTTAAGGCTACTACGCCATTATGGATGCAAGAAAAATTGCGTCGTAGTGGTATTCGCTCAATCGATCCCATCGTTGATATCACCAACTATGTGTTGATCGAATTTGGTCAGCCAATGCATGCGTTTGATTTAAATGCTTTAAACGGCGGTATTACCGTGCGTTTAGCTGATGGTGTTGAAAAGCTAACCTTACTGGATAGCAACGAAATTACCGTTCCAAGCGATACCTTAGTGATTGCAGACGACAAACAAGCGGTTGCGCTTGCGGGTGTGTTTGGCGGCGAAAGTACCGGTGTGAATGAAAACACCCAAGACATTCTTTTAGAGTGCGCTTTCTTTGCACCATTAGCCATCATGGGTAAATCTCGTCGCTTAGGCTTACACACAGACGCGTCACACCGTTTTGAACGTGGTGTAGACCCTGAGTTGCAACATAAGGTTATGGACCGCGCTACACGCCTTGTATTAGATATTTGTGGTGGTGAAGCCGGGCAGGTGATTGAAGCCGTGTCTACTGAGCATTTGCCCGCAGCCGCTAATATCACTTTGCGTCGTAGCAAGTTAGATAAAAGCTTAGGCCACTTTATTCCAGATTCTGACGTGGTTGAAATTCTAGAACGTTTAGGTTTTAGCGTGCAGACTAGCGGTGATGTATGGCATGTGACAACGGCTACCTATCGCTTTGATATGGCGATTGAAGAAGATTTAATCGAAGAAGTCGCCCGCATCTACGGCTACAACAACATTCCTAATATCGCCCCTCAAGCGGCGTTAAGCATGCCAGATCACAAAGAAGCGGATATTTCGTTAAAACGTGTGCGCAGTATATTTGTGGCTCGTGGTTTCCAAGAAGCGGTGACCTACAGCTTTGTCGACCCTAAGATGCAGAACATTGTTCATCCTGGCGAAGAAGCCATGGTATTGCCTAACCCGATTTCTGTCGAAATGTCAGCAATGCGCTTATCAATGTTTACTGGATTATTGACCGCAGTAGGCTATAACCAGAGCCGTCAGCAAAATAGAGTACGTTTATTTGAGACCGGTTTACGCTTTGTTCCTGATGCACAAGCAGATTCTGGAGTTCGTCAACAAGCTATGCTGGGCGCGGTTATTTCCGGTGTTCAAAACGAAGAACATTGGTCAATGGAATCGAAAACTGTCGACTTCTTTGATTTAAAAGGTGATTTAGAAGCAATAATCGGCTTGACAGTTGCCTCTACAGAATTTAGCTTTAGAGGGGCAACACATCCTGCGCTGCATCCAGGTCAATGTGCTGAAATATTACGAAATAATCGAGTCATTGGTTACATCGGTGCTATCCATCCTAGTTTGGAAAAGCCGTTTGGACTCAATGGAAAAACAATTGTTTTTGAGTTAGAACTGGATGCATTATTGCACGCCCGTTTGCCGCTAGCCCAAGCTGTATCTAAGTTTCCTGCCAATCGTCGCGACATCGCGGTAGTAGTAGATGAAACAGTTTCTGCAACTGATGTTATGAATTTGATAAGAAAAGTTGGCGAAAATCAGTTGGTTGGCTTAAACTTGTTCGATGTATACCAAGGTAAAGGTGTTGAGCCAGGCAAAAAGAGCCTAGCCATCGCACTTACGTTACAAGACACTACTCGTACACTTGAAGATAAAGATATTACTGAGACTATGGAATCAGTGGTATCGGCTCTAAAGACCGAGTTCAACGCATCGTTGAGGGATTAAAGTATGGCACTTACCAAAGCCGAAATGGCAGAACATCTTTTTGAAACATTGGGCATTAACAAACGTGTGGCTAAAGAGATGGTTGAGTCTTTTTTTGAAGAAATTCGTGAAGCACTCGAAAGTGGTGAGCAGGTCAAGTTATCTGGCTTTGGCAACTTTGACCTTAGGGACAAGAATCAAAGACCGGGAAGGAACCCGAAAACTGGTGAAGATATTCCGATTTCTGCACGCCGTGTTGTTACCTTCCGTCCTGGACAGAAGTTAAAATCACGTGTCGAAGCGGCAAACTCGGGTAAAAAATAGTTCACTAGTTAATACGCCAATCCGAACGGATCTGTATTACGAAGAGCCACTCTTAATTGAGTGGCTCTTTTGTTTTTGAATTTGGTGAATGTAACCCACCGTTTGCTGCATCAGCTTGATATTGGCATGGTAACCAGTGTATTCGATACATCTTGCCCAGGCTGTTCTAAAGTAGGTGTGAGTAAGCTGTGCAACAAAGACGTTTGCTATTGTCTGGTATAATTTCTGTTTCACACTCATTAATCACTAGTATAATGCCTTCGTTATAATATGATTTTTTACCGTGGGTCACGGTCAGTTTATTTGGAGTTTCTTTTGGCACGACAAGCAAAATATTTTGATACTCGCTTTAATAAATCACTATTGCATCCTCGTTACTGGGGAACATGGCTAGCTATCGCTGTGTTGTTTCTATTTGGCGTACTTCCCGCAAGCGTAAGAGATCCCATTGCGAGACTATTGGCTCGAGTCGTGATGAAAGTGGCCAAAAAACCATTGCGAATAGCAAAGGTGAACATTACCCATTGTTTTCCAGAAAAATCAGCTGAACAAGTCGATGAATTAATCAAAAAAAATGTTGAGACATTTGTCATTACTTTATTATCGCAAGCAGAGCTGCTTATTCGTTCTACCGCGCACCTTAAACGACGTATTCAACTTAACGGTTTTGAGCATGTTAAAGCAGCTCGCGATGCTAAGCAGCCGATTATTTTCATCATGCCGCATGTATGGCCGATGGAGTACGCAGGTCTTCGTATTAACATGGAAATACCTTTAGTGACTATGGCTAAGGCTCATCGCAATGGGTTATTTAATTGGTTTAGTAACCGGATGCGCAGCAGTCAAAATGGTCGCGTGTATATGCGTGAAGCAGGCATCAGAGCATTGTTAGCAGAGTTAAAAAATGATAACAGTTTTTTCTATTTACCAGATGAAGACTTAGGCCCTGAACAGAGTGTGTTTGCACCTTTTATGGGTACTGTTAAAGCGACGTTACCCGTGGTAGGGCGCTTAGCTCAAGCCGGCAATGCACAAGTTATGCCTGTTAAAATAGGATACGATCAACAAGCTAAACAATTTATTATGACAGTGATGCCAGCGGTGAATCCTGATGAAATGATTGGCAAAGAAAACGAAGCTATCGCATTAAACAAAGTGGTTGAACAAGTCATTAATGCTTATCCAGAGCAATATATGTGGTTTTTGAAATTACTTAAAACTCGTCCTCCGGGCGAGCAAGAATTTTACTAAAATATAACGACTACCATGATATGAACACAATAATAATAAGAGGTTTATATGGATTTTAATGAGTTATTAGCGGCTTTATCGTTTGTGGTATTCACTTATGATAATCATCACATCACCTTATTGCAGCTGTTGCAAGTGCCTCTCTACATATTTTTAGCGTGGTTTATTATCACTCGTGTTGGGCGATTGATTGTTAAAGCACTAAAACGTCGTAAAGTGGGCGCAGATGCCATTCACTTGTTCACTCGCATGTATTTTATTATCAGTATTGCGGTGCTGGTGTTTACCAGTATGGAAATTTTAAATATTCCATTAACGGCATTTGCGTTTGTGTCTGGTGCGATAGCCATTGGGGTCGGTTTTGGTGCACAAAACATTATCAATAACTTTATCAGTGGTTGGATTTTAATGTGGGAACGGCCAATCCGTATCGGTGATTTTTTAGAAGTCGGTGAAGCCCGTGGAGTAGTGGAGTGTATTAATACTCGCTCAACCTTGATACGCCGAAATGACGGGGTGCACATGCTAGTGCCTAACAGTCAGTTACTGGAAAATACCGTAACTAATTGGACCTTGATCGATAAAAATGCACGTACATTTGTTCGTGTTGGTGTCGCTTACGGTTCGGATGTGATTAAAGTGCGTGAGCTGATTTATCAAGTTATTGCTGAACGGGATGATATTCTGCCGCAACCTAAACCTTCTGTCTTATTTGAGGACTTTGGCGACAACGCATTGATTTTCGACTTAATATTCTGGGTCAGTGCAGTGTCAGAAACGGATATCCGCCGCCGTCGTAGCGAAATTCGCTTTAGAATGTATGAACTATTTAACGAGAATAATGTGGTGATAGCATACCCACAACGTGATTTGCATGTTAATGGTAATTTGACGATAACTCAAAGTCATAAAATGTAAATAAAACCATTTTTATATCAATGTATATCAACAAAAAAGACGCCGTAGCGTCTTTTTCTATTTAATGCAGAAGGACTCGAAAACTACTTGGCTTTATTGTGGCGATCTAATAAGTTTTTATTAATATCAGCCATTGATAAGCCTTGGTCTTCAAGTAACACGATTAAGTGATACATCAAATCAGAGGCTTCATTCACAAGCTCCTCTTTATCATGAGTCGCAGCAGCAAGTGCAGTTTCTAAACCTTCCTCACCGACTTTTTGGGCGATACGCTTAGTACCACGTTCAAATAGCGAGGCAGTATAGCTTGACTCAGCACTTTGGCCTTTACGTGAAATAATCAACTTGGTTATATTATCGATAAAAGGATGCGCGTTACCATCTTTCCAGCAGCTTTCTGTCCCAGTGTGACACGTTGGGCCGTTAGGAATAACTTGAACTAGAAAACTGTCGTTGTCGCAGTCTTTGTCGATAGCAATGAGATCAAGCGTGTTGCCTGAGGTTTCGCCTTTGGTCCATAGACGTTGTTTAGAACGACTAAAAAAAGTGACTTGTTTGGTGGCTAAGGTTTTCTCTAATGCAGCTTGGTCCATGTAACCTAGCATGAGGACTTTGCCCGTTAGGTGGTGCTGTATAACCGCTGGGATCAAGCCTTGTTGCTTGTCCCAATCTACGCCTGCGCTATCAAATTTGAGGTCTGTCATCTGTAATCTCTTTTTGGTAAGGCTATTTTCTAGTTTCGTAAAAGTCTAAGCCTATAAACGAATCGCGATGTTATTGGCGTGCAAGTATTGTTTTAACTCACCAATATCAATGATGCCTTTATGAAACACGCTTGCTGCTAATGCGGCATCAACCTTGGCAAGTTCAAACACTTCTTTAAAGTGCTCCATGGTGCCCGCACCGCCAGAAGCAATTAACGGTACATCGCAAATGGCGCGTACTATGCTGAGTTGTTTGATGTCATAACCACCGCGCACGCCGTCTTGGTTCATGACGTTCAATACAATCTCGCCACAACCGCGTTTTTGCACTTCTTCAACCCAATCCTGAGTATACCATTGAGTGTCTTTGGTAGCGGCTTCATCCCCGGTAAACTGTTTTACTTTGTAACTGTCAGTTGCAGCATCATAAAATGAGTCAATGCCGATAACGATACACTGGCGGCCAAACTCATCTTGTAGGCGTGATATTAAACTCGGGTCGCTTAATGCAGGCGAGTTAATCGATATTTTATCAGCACCAAAGGCGAGTTTTTCGCGTGCTTGCTCGATGGTTTTAATGCCCCCGGCGACACAAAACGGAATATCAATTTGTTCAGCAACGCGGCTTACCCAAGATTTATCGATAACCCGGTCGTGCGCGCTGGCGGTAATGTCATAAAACACTAACTCATCAGCGCCTTCTTCTGCATAACGGGCGGCGAGGGGAACGATGTCTCCAACAATCTCGTGATTGCGAAACTGCACCCCTTTAACCACTTTACCTTCGCGTACATCAAGACACGGAACTATGCGTTTGGCCAGCATTGTATTGCCTCCTTAACGGTAAATTGGTTAATCAGTAAAGCTTTACCGATAATAATGCCCGATGCTTTGCTGTCGCGTACAGCGGCAACATTGTCAAGTGTTGCAATGCCACCAGAGGCTTGCCAAAGGATATGGGGATACGTTGCGGCAAGTTCCGTGTAGAGCTCGGTATTGGCGCCTGTTAAGGTGCCATCACGGCTGATATCAGTCACTAAAGCATGCTTAAGACCGACGGTTTCAAATTCAGCCACTAACGACTCTAATGACTTACCGCCACCCGATTGCCAGCCCGATACCGCGACAATTTTGTCGCCGTTATCGTTAATATTGACATCAAGAGCCAAACAAATGGCATCGCTGCCGTATTTTACAAACCAACTTTTGACCAGTTTAGGCTCTTTGACTGCAAGAGAGCCTATCACCACACGTTTAACACCAATGGCTAATAATTCCGCGACTTGCTCTTCGCTGCGAATACCGCCGCCGACTTGAATATCAACATCAAGTCCCGCAGCAAGTTCAGCAATTAATTGAGTTTGGCGTTTATTCGGATCTTTAGCACCCGTTAAGTCAACGATATGCAGCAATTTTGCCCCTTGGGCTTGATAAGACTGCAATTGTACCAGTGGACTTAAGTCAAAGGTGGTCTGTTTGTCATAGTCACCTTGGTACAAGCGCACCACTTGGCCGTCAATTAAATCAATGGCAGGAATAATCACTGTGGTGTCCCCATGTTTAAGAAGTTCTGTAAAATTTGTGCGCCTACTTTGGCACTTTTTTCTGGGTGGAATTGCACCCCAAAAAAGTTTCCTTTACCAATGGCGGCACTGAATGACTCGCCATAAGTGCTGCTGGCTAGGGTGTACTCACTGATTGGCGCACGGTAGCTGTGAACAAAATACACGTAGCTGCCATTTTCAATGCCAACAAATAATGGGTGATCGCTCACCTCTATTTGATTCCAGCCCATGTGTGGCAGCGGTAAGCCTTTACTGTCTAGGTCGCCAATGTCTGTCGGCACTAATCCTAGACAGGTGATATTTTGCTCGCTGCGGCCGCCATGTTCATTAGACAATGATGCCAGCATTTGCATGCCTAAACACACGCCCATAACAGGTTGCGTTAAGCTTTTAATTAGCTCGATAAGGTTCTTTTGTTTTAGGGCATCCATGGCCGCACCAGCGGTGCCAACACCCGGTAGTACCACTCTTGCGGCGCTGCGGATGACATCAAAGTCAGCACTGACTAAGACATTGGCATTCAGACGCTCAAAAGCGAACCGTACAGAGCTTAAATTGGCACAGCCGGTATCAATAATCACGGTAAGATCATTGGTAGCGTTTGAAGTATTCGATACTTGTGTCACATGAACTCCTTACAGCACACCTTTGCTTGATGGCAGTATGTCACCTTCGACTTTCACCGCTTGGCGAAGCGTACGGCCTAACACTTTAAACAGTGCTTCTACTTTGTGGTGATCGTTATCGCCTTTCGATCCAATGTGCAAAGTGCAACGTAGGCCATCAGCGAATGAGCGGAAGAAGTGAGGCACCATTTCGATGGCCATTTCACCGACCATTTCACGATCAAAGTCAGCATTGAATTTTATGAATGGACGACCAGAAATGTCCATTAAACATTCGCCACTGGCTTCATCCATAGGTAAGCTAAAACCAAAACGAGCGATACCGCGTTTGTCGCCTAATGCCTGGCGAATGGCATCGCCAATAGCGAGGGCCGTGTCTTCTACGCTGTGGTGGTCGTCAATTTCTAGGTCGCCGTCAACATGCACGTCCATTTTAAAATTACCGTGGGTTTGAATTTGATCCAGCATATGGTCAAAAAAGCCAATCCCGGTTTCAATCTTACCTTTGCTTTGGTTGTCTAAGTCGATGGTGACTTTGATGTCGGTTTCTTTGGTGGTACGCACTACCGTTGCCACGCGACCTTTACTTAATAAAGCGCTGGTTATAGCATCCCAGTCGAGTGTTTGACGATTATATTTAAAGCTTTTAATGCCCATGGCATTAGCGAGCTCAACGTCAGTTTCACGATCGCCAATTACCGCGGATTCAGTAAAATCTACTTTACCTTGGGTTAAGTAGTCTTTTACTAAGCCAAGTTTAGGCTTACGACAGCTGCAGTTTTCATCATTAAAGTGTGGACAGATAACCACATCGTCAAAAACGACACCTTGGCTTGAAAAAATTTGCATCATCATGTCGTGCGGGGCATCAAAGTCTGCTTTTGGAAACGAAGGTGTGCCCAAACCGTCTTGATTGCTGACCATGACTAAACGGAAACCGGCTTTCTGCAATTTAAGTAACGCTGGGATCACTTGTGGTTCAAACACTAATTTAGCCAAACTATCGAGTTGTTTATCGATGGCTGGCTCTTCAACTAATGTACCGTCGCGGTCGATAAAAAGGATTTTCTGTTTCATGCTAACTACCTTAATGGTGATATCTAATTCTTATTTATGATGTATAGGGTATTGACCGATATGCAACGTGCACTAACGCACTAACGCACTAACGCACTAACGCACTAACGCATTAACCAAATAACTGAATAATCACATCGGTTTGTTTGGCTGATGTAAAGCTAAAACGAATCGCATCAGCAAGGCGTGGGTCTTTGTATGCTCGAGCAACCACGCCGGAATCGCTTAATCGTTTAGCGGCTGCTTGTACATCGTCAAATTGGGCTAAAACATAGTTACCGTTGGCAGGTAACACCTTAGCGCCATAGGCTGTTAATGCAACGCTTAAGCGTTTGCCTTGTTCAATTAAACTGGCGACTTGAGTTCGCATAGTGTCAATGCCAGCAGGACTTAACGCTTTTACCGCAAGGTCTGACACCGGTAATGGCACCGGGTAAGGGGCGATGACTCGCATGACTAAGTCAATAATGTCATCACTGGCGAGCATAAAGCCACAACGTGCACCTGCTAAAGCAAATGCTTTTGATAATGTGCGCAACACCACAAGGTTAGGGTAGGTGCCAAGTAAATCTGCCACGCTGTAGTCTGGGCAAAACTCAATGTAGGCTTCGTCTACCACCACAATAGCTTTAGGTGCTGCGTTAATAGCTTGTTCAATTTTGTCTTTTGCAATCACGGTGCCGGTTGGGTTATTTGGGTTACAAATAAATACAATTTTGGCATTGCCGATTTGTGTTGGCCACGCATCCGGTAACTGATATTCATCTGTTAAACTTAACGCTGTGACAGCTACATTAAAGGTTGCAGCACTAATTGAATACATTCCATAAGTTGGACCAAAACAAGCAATACTGTCGACAGCAGGGATACAAAATGTACGAATAAGTAATTCGATCGCTTCGTCGGCACCGCGACTGGCAATAATATTACTTGCCTTAACGCCTGAGTAACGGCTGTAAGCATTGATGAGTTCAGCAGGTTGGCATTCTGGGTAACGATTCACTTTATCAAGCGGGCTATTATTGAATGGCGATTCATTGGCGTTAATCCAAATATCACCGCGACCACCAATTCGTCTGGCACTCTGGTACGGGGTCAATGTCAATAATTCGGGTCTGGCCAACGTTTTTGGATCAAAAGGCGCAGCTAAGGTTTGGCTCATGGCGGTGTTCTCTACTTTCTACTCTAATAGGGTGCTAACTAGCGCTTAGCGATAGTGCTGACAATATGAATGACTCACTACTCACTACTCAAAACTGGCTAAACGAATGGCGATAGCATTTTTATGTGCATCTAATAATTCATTTTCTGCCAACACCATCACAGTGTTACCTAAAGTTTTAAGCCCTTGTTGGCTGAGCTCTTGCACTGTAAAACGTCGACTAAAATCGGCTAATGACAAACTTGAAACTGAACGGCTATAACCATAAGTCGGTAAAACATGGTTAGTACCACTAGCATAATCGCCCACAGACTCTGGGGTATAAGCGCCTAAAAAGACGGAGCCGGCACCGCGAACTTGTCTAAGCACGTCACGTGGGGCAGTAGTTTGAATAATTAAATGTTCTGGGCCATACAAATTAGACACTTTTGCAGCTTGCACCATATCGCTAACAATAATACTGCGGCTGCATTCTAGCGCTTGTGCGGCGATGTCTTTACGGCTCAACTGTGCTAATTGTTCAGTTAACGCTTGGTTGACTTGCTCTGCCAGTGTTAATGAGTCAGTCACTAACATTACTTGCGAGTCAACACCATGTTCTGCTTGGGATAATAAATCGGCCGCAACAAAACCAGGATTTGCATCTTTGTCGGCAATCACTAACACTTCAGACGGACCTGCAGGCATGTCTATTGACACACTAATACGGCTGTCCTGTGACACTAATCGTTTTGCTTCAGTCACATAACGATTACCCGGACCAAATATTTTATCTACGTTCGGCACCGACTCTGTCCCAAATGCTAATGCCGCAATGGCTTGGGCACCACCCACCTGGAAAATATCAGTAATACCACAGACATTGGCGGCATAAATAATCGCATCATTAATCGGCGGTGGACTGACTAACACACGCTTTTCGCAACCGGCAATTCTTGCTGGTAACGCCAACATCATTACTGTGGATATTAATGGAGCTGTACCACCGGGAATATATAAGCCGACTCGCTCGATGGGTTCACTGCGCAATTCACAACGAATTCCCGCTTGAGTTTCTATATCAACACCCTGAAACACCTGCGCCTTGTGAAAGGTTTCAATGTTGTTCACCGCTTGCGCAACAGCTTGTTTGACGTCGTCACCTACACGTGCACATGCTGCCGCAATGGCGTCAGTTGATAATGCGAGCTCAGTCAGTTCAACACCGTCAAATTGCTTGTTATAAGCCCGTAATGCGCTATCACCTTGAGCGTTGACTTGCTCAATAATGTCACGAACACGTTGCTCTACACTTGCATCACCAATTAATGGCGAACGCGCTAACGTTTGTCGTTGTTGTTCAGTAGATAAAGAAGCCCAATCGAGAATTTGCATTTGTGTTACCCCATCATTTTTTCAATAGGCATGACCAGAATTGAGCTTGCACCTAGTGCGGTTAATTCTTCCATAGTGTCCCAGAATAAATCTTCTGTGCTTACTACGTGAATTGCCACACGATTAGTGTCGTCATTAAGTGGTAATACGGTTGGGTTTTCAGCGCCTGGGAGTAGGGCAACAATTTGATCTAACGTTTCAATTGGAGCGTGCAATAAGATGTACTTACTTTCACGGGCACGGATAACGCCATTAATACGCGATAAGATTTTGTTGATTAGAGCTTGTTTTTCAGTAGATTGAGTTTTGTTTGATTGAATAATGCAAGCCATTGAGCGGTAAATGACTTCGGTTTCATACAAGCCGTTCGCTTCAAGGGTTGCACCGGTCGAGACTAAATCACAAATGCCATCTGACAATCCTGCCCGTGGCGCGACTTCAACAGAACCTTTAAGCATACAGTCGCTGTAGTTAATGCCTTTTTCTAGCATAAAACGACGCAGTAAGTTCGGGTAAGATGTCGCGATGCGCAGACCTTCTAGTGAGTTGGCATCTTTATATTCAAACTCATTAGGTACCGCGAGTGATAAACGACATGAACCAAAATCTAATTCACGTAATTTAGTGCATTCAGCCGGTTTACCTGCTAGTTGGCGCTCTATTTGTTCTTCTTCTAGAACGTTTTCACCGATAATACCTAGGTCGACAACTCCATCCATTACTAAGCCTGGAATATCATCATCACGAACGCGTAATAAGTCGATTGGCATGTTGTCTGCGTGTGCAATCAAGCGTTGCTCATTAACGTTAAATTTAACGCCACAGCTTTTCAGCAATTGTTGAGATTCTTTAGATAAACGGCCTGATTTCTGGATGGCTATACGTAAACGCTTTGACTCACTCATGTGATAATTCCTTATGTATTAAATATAAAATGTGTAAATTTAACTGCTTAAATAAAAATAAAAATTTAGAAAACAAAAAGCCCCTGAAATTCCTTCCAGGGGTTTATGTGAATAATTGTTCACCACCAGAAGGATATCGTCCTTCGGCAGTTAGCATCCGAAGGCTACCGCATATGGTGATGATGGTGGATTGTAGTCACTTGGATGTTCATTTCAGTACTCTTTATTTGCTATTAGTAAATCAGTTCAAATGAGGGATTATGCACTCATCTGATGTCGTGTATATCGACTTGCAGTTAACTTAACCGCATTTATGCTTGTTTGCAAGAGCGGATAAAGCATTAATGTTATTTAATTACCATATTTTTTGCATAAGATATGCTTTCTTGTCTGTTTGTGATCATTAGAGCCGATTAAGTAAAGCGTTAACAACACAACTGCTTAATATTTTAGCTATCGATGCCCTTGGGGATTAACCTCTACTTGTTGTTTGTCGATAAATGACTTTGAGAACTCAATAAATACAAAGGGTAGACCGTTAGCGTAATGACGCCTCCCATTTGGCACTCTACATCGCTTAGGTTAATGATACCGTTTAATGGCTTGATTCTTATGCAACAAGAGCCGTGTGCTAGTCGATTATTCAAGGGACAAACGATGTTTTAGTGTGATGAAACTTGTTCCTTTAGTCTTTATGAATCGCAATGTTTAAATCATATCGTTATAAGCCATTGAGTTTATTGGACGCTACTTATAAGCTGGCGTGTATTACGCTTTATTAATTTAGCTAACTTCTCGAGGTACGCACAGTATGAAGACCATTGATGTAGTGGCGCTTAGAGATGTTATGGACTTAATGCTCGATGCAGTATGTGTGGTTGATAAAGCAGGAAATTTTGTGTTTGTTAGTGCTGCATTTGAAGATATTTTTGGATACTCTCCTGACGAAGTGATAGGCAAACCTATGCTTGACCATGTTTATCCTGAAGACGGTATAAAGACACTTAAAGTCGTTGAATCATTGCTGAGTGGCAAAAAACTACCTCGTTTTGAAAATCGTTGGGTTCGTAAAGATGGCAAAATAATTGATATTCTTTGGTCGGCACGATGGTCTGAAGATCACCAGTTTAGAATTGCAGTTGCTCATGATATTACTGAACGAAAATTAATGGAGCAGCAACTTCATTACATTGCAGGACATGATCCATTAACAGAATTACCTAATAGAGCATTGTTGTTTGGGCGTTTACAAACATCGCTTGGACTGGCGCGTCGCGAAGGCTCTCATCTTTCTTTGTTATTTATCGACATTGATGGGTTTAAACATGTTAATGACAGCTATGGGCATCTTGTTGGTGACAAGCTACTTAAGAATATCGCTCAGCGTTTGCGTGATTGCGTTCGTAAATCAGATACGGTTGGACGTTTTGGTGGCGATGAATTTGTCGTTGTACTAAACGGTATTGATTCAGTTGATAGTGTGTTGTTTATTGCAGAGAATATTCGACTTGAACTGGAGAAAACTTATCAATTTGATAGCCTTAATTTGCAACTTTCACCGAGTATTGGTGTCGCTCGTTATCCCGATAATGGTGCTGATGAGCAGCAATTAATTCAATATGCAGATCAAGCTATGTATAGAGCAAAAAATGCTGGAGGGAACCGGATCGATACTGGTGTAGACCATCTTAAGTAGGGTTACGGTTTAGGGCCTGTTGATCTTTCAAGGCTGTTTTTGCAAAGATCAACAGGCCTTAGACATTAGCTCAAACTGTAACAAGAGTTATGTAACGAAATAGCCGTTCATCATTAATGGTAACCAGAACTATGGTTAACGATATGTTCTGCGCATAAAAACATAATGTACTCGATAGCTTTTAATATGATGATGTATTCATCTAGTTGTACAGATTAGGAAGAACATTTTAGTATGCGAAAAACCGATAAAAAAATCGATAATAAATTAAGAGAGGGGTTAACCGTCGTATGCGAACATGCACTGGATAGCTATCCTGGTTTTGCATGGATTACGCACGTCGTTGATTACACGACATTCCCCAAGAGCTTACGAATTATTTGTATATTTGATACTGAAACACAACTAACGCAATTTAATCAAAGTGGTCATAAAGCGCTACTGTTAACACTAATTCAACGCACCCTTGCTCAATACCAGATTGATCTCAAAGATATTAATCAACATGTTAGCTTTGATACTGAAACTGCTTGTGATCAGCAACATCATGGTAATTGGGCGTCGCGATTACATAATGCCAGTAGTATCGATAAAAACGGGCTATCTAAGCTGCACTAACGTTGTATTGGGATTTTGTTTAAGCTCTTGATATTTAATGTTAATTTTTTAACCGTTAACTCATTAGATTAAAGTTCTGTTGGTGATTATAAAAATGCAGTACATGGGCAAGCTCGTAATCTGCTTTGTTTAATTCACCATAAGCAAAATGTGGTGCCAAATCAGTTTTATATTGTTGAAAATCTTTTAAAGATTGTATCAGCCTAGCGAGTGCTTGATTAACATCAACACTGCGGTCTAACTCTGGCGCAGCAGGGATTGGTTCGGCTAAGTTATGAGACATTGCACCTTTAGTGACAAATGCGGTGAATGCCAGGGCTCCGACAGTTTGTTTAAAGAGTGCTGATTTATGCTCTGGAAACCCGCTCATTGAAAATTCAACACTTTGCGCGCAATGTGTAAACACTTCAGCACTGTTCCACTTGCCAGTGCTTAAACCTGCAAGTTGTTCGGTTGATAACATCGTTAACTTATTCAACTTGGCTAATAGTACAGCAATGTTCAGTTGTGTTGGATCATTGCCTTGGCTTAACCATAATGCACTGGCACCAGTTAATCCTACCGCAGCGCCTAACATTCCCACTTTTAAAAACTGTCTGCGTTGCATTATGTGGCCTTTTTGGTAGGCATTAACTTACTATTTAATGTCATCATCATAATCAACTTAACGACTGTGTGCATCTGTGTGGATTGCTTATTTCTATAACAAGATGTTAATTGCCGTGGCAATCAATAGAACAAGCTCGTTAGCCAAATAATCAAATGGCTACTCAAGGGTAAATAATATTCGATGATGTCAGCTGCAATTGTATTTGACTGCTTATTTCGGCTTTTTGACTGGCTGTTAAGAGGGTTGAGTTATCAATTGCTGTCATCGCTGCTCGTTTGTCAAACCCACTCCAGACATTGACGGTACTGGCAATAGATTCTAATCGAGTCGTGGCATCATTAATGCGTTCGGCTACATTAAACGCTTGTTGTGGATCTGTTTGGCTCAACTGGGCTGATCGTTGACGAAAAGCAATATCTTTGTTGTCATCGGACAGCGAGTTAATTACCTGCAAAAAATCGACTTCCGAATTTTCTGCGAGGGCGTAGCTAGCGTTAATGATAATATCCCGCTGAACATTCGCTTCATAATTATCTATTCGCGCTAGCATCATATTGGGTTCCACACTGGCTATTTCAGCTAAGGCACTGTTGAAATAATCTTGATTTAAATCGTAAGCTTGTTTTTGATTGTTTAAAAATACTAAAGCAGCTTCAGGATCTGTTTCTGCCATTTTTCGAGAGACAATATATATCCCGCTGGCACGTTGCTCTACGGCAATAGTATCTAACCAATCGACAGCATCTTGAGTATTCTTTTCAACCAACTGATATACCATCGATGTAATAAGATAATTAGTCGACTCATTTAATGGCAGTGATGAAATGAGATTGGCGGCTTCGTTAGGTGACTGTTCAATGTAGTAATACATGGTATTTAAGTACATTTTTAACGTTGATTGAGTTTCTGTTTGCAATTTTAACCATTCAAATGCGGCTATTGCATCGGTGTTGGCCCATGAGTCGACAATCGACATGATGATCGACGACTTCATTGGTTCTACTGCTAATAACTCTACATCGCTTAATGCTTGTTGCGGATTTACAGACGCTAAACCACGTAAATAACCGTCGAGTAATGATTCATATTGTTCAGTCGACTTTTGCTGTTCTAGCCATGAAATGACATTTGAAAATTGCATTTTCCCCGCTATTTCTAAAATTAATCCATATAAGTCTTCATGTTGCGTTTCTTCGGCAACGAGTAATGCTTCTAGAGGGTCTTGCTCGGCCAATTGCATGATGCGAAAAATCGACATGTAAGGCGTTTCATCATTGCCTAACGATGCCTTAAATGCTTCTCGGTCGTGAGTGTTCTGGGTTACATCATTTACCGAAGTAAGATTAGCTTGACCTACAGAGACAAATTTTGAAGTGTTGCCTTGTGGTGTTTTGGACAATAAATCGGCATGTTCGGTAGTGTCTGGGGTGTCACTAGGCCATATCAGCGGATAACTGATAAACCCGATACACCAACTTATAACCACTACAATTAACCATTTCATTATTGCTTTTCCTTAAGCTTATTGACTGTGTTCAAATATCTCTAGGGCTACGTTATTATGATGCCGTTAACATTGCAACGAATTATTCAGTAATAGATTTAATAAAAACGAGTTTAACTGACTAATTTTTATATTAATTTATCATCGACATTTAAATTTTGAGTTTGAATAAGTCATCATAGGTAAAACTGACAAAAACGAGACATTCCACTTAGAAAAAAATTAACCCGATATTATTTCGGATAATCTATGTTTATTTTTATCATCAACAAAATCGAGACCTGGATCTTATATTGCGACTAAAAATAAGGCTATCTTTACAGTAGTGTTTTTATAGAGCAATAACTTATGTTTCAGATTTTTTCTGATTTTGCATCTTGGCTTATATACAGTTTATTGGGGTTGTCGCCAGAGACCAAACTCGGAGATGCGCTGCATTTTTTTGTTGAAGACGTCACTAAAATTTTTGCTTTACTGCTGGTGATGATTTATTTCATTGCCCTCATCCGGGCTTCGTTAAATGTTGAGCGTGTCAGAGATTATTTAGCAGGTAAACACCGAGGATTAGGTTATTTAATGGGATCAGGTTTTGGTGTCATAACGCCATTCTGTTCTTGTTCGAGCATTCCTGTTTTTTTAGGTTTTACCTCTGCCGGGATCCCATTAGGGATCACCATGAGCTTTTTGATTACCTCGCCTTTAATCAACGAAGTCGCAATATTACTGCTTATGAGCTTATTGGGGCTCAAATTTACCTTATTGTATATTGCCGTTGGAATGAGCGTGGGAATGTTAGGCGGCCTGTTTCTTGACAGTATTAAGGCTGAACGTTGGCTACAGTCGTTTGCGGCCGAAGCCTTAAAACGTGGTCAGCAGAAGGGGGTTGGCAATACTGCTGATGATAGTGGCAAAGTGCAAACTATGTCATTGCTACAAAGGCATCAATTTGCCAAAACTGAGATGCTAGATATATTCGGCCGAGTGTGGAAATGGGTCATCATTGGGGTGGGTTTGGGCGCGGCGCTGCATGGCTTTGTACCGGACGGTTGGATTGAAGCGCATTTGGGCGACGGACAATGGTGGTCTGTTCCTGCTGCGGTGTTGCTCGGCATTCCACTTTATTCCAATGCGACAGGTGTTATTCCGATTATGGAAAGCCTTATTATCAATGGTTTACCAATAGGTACCACATTAGCATTTTGTATGAGCACTGTAGCGGCCAGTTTTCCTGAATTTATTTTGTTAAAGCAAGTCATGCAATGGCGTTTACTGGCAATATTATTTAGCCTTCTATTAGTTTCATTCACTTTAGTGGGGTGGATATTTAATGCATTTGCTCCGTTGCTATCATCTACGAATTAGTCACAAGGAACAATAAATGAAAATCATTAAAGTATTAGGTTCTGGTTGTAAAAAGTGTCTTGAAACTGCTGAGCTTGCCCAAGCTGTTGCTGATGAAAAGGGGGTTACAATAAAAATCGAAAAAGTGACCGATATGGCACAAATTATGGCTTATGACGTAATGAGTACGCCAGCGGTAGTGGTTGATGAAAAAGTGGTCCACAAAGGCAGTAAGCCCACCAAAGAACAGATGGCAATGTGGATATAGAAGATATGTTTTACGGATGATTTTGTGATGCCTGATATATTGTCATTTGACTTATTTGGTCAAAATCGGCCGAAAAAGTCACGAGCATAAGTGTTAAACGCAAGGTTACCAATGAAAAAGTGGTATTTGAATTCACCCCTGAACACCACATTCAAAACCTGTTCTCTGAATTACTAAAAAATAAACGTTTGATTATATTTTATACGAGTCAAGAAATGCTGAGTCACGCTGGTGGCCAGCATTTTTTGTTTCTGGTCTAAATTTAGTCAAATCATCGATATTGTTTATACAACTGCCTTTACAACTTTTGGTGATAAACAGTTGGAACATGATGCCGTTATAAGCATAATAGCCCAAATCACACTACATCAGCATTAGCGCGATAATTTGAGGATGCTTTGAGCTCTACACTTACCCAATCTGTAATCCATGAATTTAGCGATCGCGGTGCGTT
Source organism: Shewanella sp. Arc9-LZ (assembly GCF_010092445.1). NCBI lineage: Bacteria > Pseudomonadati > Pseudomonadota > Gammaproteobacteria > Alteromonadales > Shewanellaceae > Shewanella > Shewanella sp. Arc9-LZ. The sequence goes on from NZ_CP048031.1 coordinate 2,077,210, forward strand.
AGCCAAACATGTGCATCATTACCACCACCGACAAAGTCAGACGGATATGGCCGTTGCGGTCAGTGACGCTATTGCTAAAAAGCATAATCTGATTTTAGAAGCGGGTACTGGTGTGGGTAAAACCTATGCGTATTTAATTCCGGCCTTACTCAGCGGCAAGCAAGTGGTTGTGAGTACCGGCAGTAAAAATCTGCAAGAGCAGCTATTCCTCAAAGATCTCCCCGCATTGCTTGCCATGTTAGATGTACATGTACCCATTGCGTTATTAAAAGGGCGTAACAATTATTTATGTCAGTTACGTCTTGAAAAGCAGATGCAAAATGCCAGTCAATTTAGTGAATATTATATTGATGATTTACTCAAGATTAACCAATGGGCACATTTAAGTAAAGATGGCGATATCGGCAATTTAACCTCGGTGGCAGAGCATTCAGAGGTTATTCCTAGCGTTGTGAGCACCAAAGAAACCTGTACGGGTAAAAAATGCGATCATTATGATGTGTGTTTTACCCGTAAAGCACGTATTAGGGCTATGGAGGCAAAAGTGGTGGTGGTTAATCACCATTTATTTTTTGCCGACCGCTTACTCAAAGACACCGGGTTTGCCGAGTTATTGCCAGATCCTGATGTGGTTATTTTTGATGAAGCCCATTTGGTGCCAGATATTTGCATTAACTACTTTGGCAGCCATATCTCCAGTCGCGAAATTGATCAGTTGCTTAATGGCATCATTAAAATACACAAACAACTCATTCGCGACAGTATTCAAATAGAGCAACTGTCGCAACGTGGGCTGTTGGCTTTGAGTGACTGGCACAACGCTATGTACGACAACCAAGTAACTGATTGGCGTAAAGTACTCGCCAATAAACACTTAGCGACAGTATCGTGGGCACTACAACAGGCACTTACCGACCTTACCAATGTAATGCGTCATCATCTTGGGCGTGAAGACCAACTCGACTTAGCGTTTGAACAATTGCATGAGCTTGCTGAAAAGCTACAAGACTATTTTGAATGCAAAGACATGCAAGCGGCTTATAGTGTCGAGTTAGGTCCGCGCTTTATCCTGTTAAGACTGAGTCCTATCAATGTGGCAAAACAATGCCAGCAGCTGTTTGATGCCAAAACTCGCTGGATTTTCACCTCGGCTACCTTACAAGTAAACCGAAGTTTGGGCCATTTTGCGACTGAGCTAGGCTTGTTATCAGCACAACAAATCATTTTAGACAGTCCATTTGATTACCCTAATCAAGCGGTATTTTGTGTACCGCGCCATTTAGGTAAAGTAGGGCAGTCGCAACATACGGTAAAACAATTAGTCGATGTGTGTATTCAAGCTATCAACGCGGCTCAAGGCCGTACGTTCATATTGTTTACTAGCCATCAAATGCTCGAACAAGTTGCATCCGCTTTACAAGGTAAAGTCGCTTATCCTTTACTGGTACAAGGCCAAGCCAGTAAACAAAGTTTGTTAAATAAATTTAGGCAGTTAGGTAATGCAGTATTACTCGGTACTAGCAGTTTTTGGGAAGGCGTCGATGTTCGCGGTAAGTTACTCAGCTGCGTGATTATCGATAAGTTGCCGTTTGTATCGCCAGATGATGCCTTATACAAAGCCCGTGCAGCCAATGCCGAACGTCAAGGGCTTGACCCCTTTGACCATATTTCTCTGCCACAAGCGGTCATAAGTTTAAAGCAAGGCGTCGGGCGGCTAATCCGTGATGAGAAAGACCGTGGTGTGCTTATTTTGTGCGATAACCGCATCGTTAACCGCGCTTATGGCCAGGCGTTTATTAATTCTTTGCCACCCATGCAACGCACACGTGACTTAGACCGTGCATTACAATTTTTAAAACAAATCCCTTAAGCTTTTTAAAACCGTACGCATCAGTTATCATATTGAGTCTATTTGATGTTTTTTTACTGGGTAACCCATCATAATGCCAAAGCCGTTAACCATCCTCGCTCTTGATACTTGCACTGAAACTTGCTCCGCTGCGTTAACCATTAATGGTGAGGTGTTTGCACTTATTGCTGATGCACCACGTGAGCATAGTCAACGATTATTACCTATGGTCGATGAAGTGCTAGCCCAAGCCCAAGTGACACTGGCCGATGTGGACATGATTGCCTATGGCCGCGGTCCTGGCAGTTTTACCGGTATTCGCATTTGTACCAGCATGACCCAAGGATTAGCCTTGGGACTCGACTTGCCGGTTATTGGCATTTCGACCTTAGCTGCTATGGCCCAATTAGCCATAACAGAGCAAGGTGCTACGCAAGTATTGTGCTGTATTGACGCCCGTATGAAGGAAGTCTATTGGGGCCAATACATTGCCAAAGACGGCATTGCTACCTTAGTAGGTCAAGAACACGTTAGCGCGCCAGAAGCGATTGAGTTAACCCTCGATACACAACAAAACATTAGTGTTTGTGGCACAGGCTTTGAAGCCTATCCACAATTATTAACGATAGCGCCACACATGACACCATGCACCCAAGCAACTTATCCAGATGCGAAAGCCATGTTAATTCTGGCACAACAAGGTTATCAACAAGGTTTGCATACTACTGTAGATGAACTTTCGCCTGTGTACCTTCGTGATACTGTTACGTGGAAAAAACTTCCGGGCCGAGAATAGCCATTCACGGCAATTTGACATAAAGTATAAGATTAAAATATAGGTAAACGGTGTCGTTAATGACGATAAATTCAGCATTATCAATGGCAAATAATCAATCAGGCCCAATTAGCCTGAGCCAAGCTGTTGCCGGTAATCGGCCGATCATAGCGGCCCACGAACCTATTATTGTTAATCCTGCTACTGTAGAAACTGAGGTTCAAGGGATTGAAGCTCGCAACATGGCCATTGTGGATGATTCAACTTTATCGGCCAAACAGCAAGCGCGTGTTGAATACGACCGTGAGACTTACAGTCAGCGTGGCGCTATAGCTCAGTATTTATCGACACAGCATTCTGCTAAAAGAGACGAAATTCAACAAATGGTTGGTATTGATTTATATGCCTAATGTGCCGTTGTCTGCAACACCCAGTCGTAGCCGTTTTGTGATTGAATTACTGTTGGCTTTTTTACTGACGCGATTCCCTTATATCTCTATACCTTTTAAATGGTTTGAAAGTTATTTTCACGAATTATCTCATGGCATCGCGACATTATTGACCGGTGGCTCGGTCAGTCATATTCAGCTATTTCCAAACGGCGCTGGCTTTTGTTTTAGCCAAGGCGGCAGCAGTATCTTAATCGCTTATGCGGGCTATTTTGGCGCCGCACTCTGGGGTTATTCGATATTTCTGATGGCAACGCAAAAACAGACCATTAGATTTACCCTGACTTTACTCGCGTTTACCGTGGCTGCATCGTTACTTTTTTGGGCTCGCGATGTGTTAACCATTGTTATACTCAGCGTATTGATAATACTTTTTTTGTTACCACTTAAATTAAAAAACAGTAGTCTGTTAAACACCTTACTGCGTATATTAGGGTTAATGATTATTTTAAATGCCATGGCAAGTCCGATGGTATTATTGGGGTTAAGCGGTCAAGGTGATGCGGTTATGTTAGCTAAAATGACTTGGCTACCTGCATGGTTATGGGTAATAACATGGCTCGCCTTTAGCGGGTTTATGTTGTTGCTCTGTTGGCGTAAAGTTGATCGAAAAAAGGGAGTGTCAAAATGAAACGTAACATGATGTTAGGAGCCTTAATTGGCTTATCAAGTTTAGGTATGTCGACCGCAATATACGCAGCCGATAATATGCCCGATAAAAAAGTGACGGCACCGAAGGTTAGTTCTGCCCTTGCTAAAGCAGTGGCCAGCGAGTTTCGTACTGCAGATAATAAACTACGTGACCAATATCGTCATCCTGCTGAAACATTAGCGTTTTTTGATATTAAGCCTGAACAAACTGTGATTGAACTATGGCCAGGTGGTGGTTGGTATGCTGAAATTTTAGCGCCATATCTAGCTGAAAAAGGCCAATATGTAGCTGCTAATTTTGAAACTAATCCTGCAACAGACACGAATCAAAGTGCTTATTACAAATCAGCTGGTTTAAAGTTTGAAAAATGGGTTAACGATAACAAAGCCAGTGTAGGCAATGTACAGTTTGTAACGCTTGATCCACCGGCTAAGTTTTCATTGGGTAAAGATAATTCTGCAGACCACGTATTAACATTCCGTAACTTGCACAATTGGGCAATGAAAGGAGAGTTGGAAGGTGTGTTTAAAGCCGCTCATGACGTGTTAAAAGTTGGAGGCTCATTAGGCATTGTTGAACATCGTGCCAATATCGGTATGGCTGCAGAAAGTGGCTATATGGATCAAAATCAAATGGTTGAGTTGGCCAATAAATACGGTTTTGAATTAACCGGCAGCTCTGAAGTGAATGCCAATCCTAAAGACACTAAAGATTATCAAAAAGGTGTGTGGACATTACCACCGCGTTTAGCTATGGGCGATCAAGATAAACAGAAGTATCTTGATATTGGTGAAAGTGACCGTATGACAATCAAATTTACCAAAATAGCCGCTAAATAATTTTTGTAAAGTGAGCCAACAATGTTGAACATTGATGTAGAAGAAATTCAATTGCCGTTGGCTCATATTACTCTTGCAGCTAAACGTTATGGTCAAGCCGACAAGCCAGTGATTTTGGCTTTGCATGGTTGGCTTGATAATGTCGACAGTTTTATCCCCTTAGCGCAGGCCTTTGCTCAGCAAGGGTTATTCGATAAATTTCAACTGATGTGCATCGATTGGCCAGGGCATGGATTATCAGATCATCGCCCAGGGCGTTATCCGTTGCATTGGGTTGATTATATTTACGATCTGCAAGCCGTGATCCATACCCTGTCACAAGAAACGGGTCCCATTATCTTATTGGGCCATTCGCTCGGCGGCATTGTGGCGTCAGCTTACAATGCATGTCTTGCTGACAACATCCATAAACTCATATTAATAGAAGCCCTAGCACCGTTATCTGAATCTGCCACACAAGCTAAAGATCGCTTACGAAAAGGCTTACAGCAACAACAACGCTTTAATCGTCAACTAGCCAGAGTCACTCCAACGTATTCTTCAATGGATACTGCGATTCAGGCTCGCCATCAACTCACTGGATTAGCATTACCATGGTGCGAAATGATCACCAAACGTAATATGGCCGCCACTGATGGCCACTATTCTTGGCGTAGTGATCCTCGGTTAAAATTAGACTCACTTAACCGTTTTACCTTTGAACAGGTTGACGCTTTGATGACAATAAGTGACACGCCTTCGTTACTCATTGTTGGCCATGATGGCTATAAACAATTAACAGTATCAACAGAGCAAGCCAATAAATGGTTTTCCAATATTGATATTGTTCATTTAGCCGGAGACCATCATCTTCACATGGGGAATGCCGACCTGGTTGCTAAATCGATTGGAGCATTTATTCTAAATAGCCGTTAGCCATAGGTGAAAACGCTGTTATTTTTAGTTTATTTATGTGATTATGATCGAAAATTAAAACACTTGTATGATTTAGTTCATGACAAGCAACATAATAAAGCCTGCGAAAACAATATTAATGATACGCAGACAATAAAATATTTTACCACTGACGGGGAATGCACGTCTTAGCACAGTGGGCATTATTAGGAGACACCTGTGGACCAGCCTTGGATTAATAATTTACCTGAACATGTTCCGGCCGAAATCGACCCATCTCAATTCAGTTCTTTAGTACACATGTTCGAAGATGCAGTAGCAAAATATGCTGACCAACCTGCATTTATTAACATGGGTGCGACGATGACGTACCGTAAACTCGAAGAGCGAAGTCGAGCATTTGCTGCATATTTACAAAACGAACTGCACTTAAATAAAGGCGACCGTGTTGCCATTATGATGCCCAATTTGCTGCAATATCCTATTGCTCTGTTTGGTATTTTACGTGCGGGTATGGTGGTGGTTAATGTTAACCCACTGTATACGCCACGGGAATTAAAACATCAATTAGTCGATTCGGGTGCAAGAGCCATCATTGTGGTGTCTAACTTTGCTAACACTCTAGAAGAAGTTGTTGATCAAACACCAATAGAGTCGGTCATTATCACTAACCTTGGTGATCAGCTCAGCGCACCCAAACGCACCTTAGTGAATTTTGTTGTTAAATACATTAAAAGATTAGTACCAAAATATCATTTACCGCATGCATTATCATTTCGCGATGCGCTCTCTAAAGGCCGACGCCTGCAGTACATTAAAGCCGATATTAGTGGCGAGGATTTGGCCTTTTTACAGTATACCGGTGGAACTACAGGGGTATCTAAAGGTGCCATGTTAAGCCATAAAAACGTAGTAAGTAACGTTTTACAAGCTAGTGGCGCTTATTCTCCAACGCTTGATGATGGTGCTGAGTTTGTGGTGACAGCATTGCCTCTTTACCATATCTTCGCACTGACAGTTAACTGTTTATTGTTTTTACACAAAGGCAGTAAAAATCTTCTGATCACTAACCCTCGAGATATCCCAGCATTTGTGGGTGAACTTAGAAAGTACCCGTTTACGGTATTGACGGGTGTTAATACCTTATTCAATGCTTTGGTTAATAATGAAGAATTTACTCAACTTGATTTTTCTGGTTTAAAATTGTCTATTGGCGGCGGGATGGCGGTGCAGCGCGCCGTTGCTGATAAATGGCAAAACCTTACTAAGACACGTTTACTCGAAGGCTATGGTTTAACTGAAGCATCACCATTGGTCACATGCTGCCCATATAATCTCAGTGGGTACAATGGCTCTATTGGTTTTCCTGCGCCTTCAACCTTCATTCAGATACGTGATGATGATGGTAAAGTATTAGCCCAGGGTGAAACCGGTGAGTTGTATGCTCAAGGCCCGCAAGTGATGCAAGGCTATTGGCAGCGTCCGGAAGAAACGGCCAGTGTGATTGATAAAAACGGTTGGTTAGCCACTGGTGATATTGGTTATATGGATGAAAAAGGTTTCTTTTTCATTGTCGATCGTAAAAAAGACATGATTTTAGTATCAGGTTTTAACGTATTTCCGAATGAAGTAGAAGAGGTTGTTGCCCTACACCCTAAAGTTATCGAAGTCGCTGCTGTTGGCGTTCCCAATGATGCCAGTGGCGAGTTAGTGAAGATTTTTGTGGTAGCAAAAGACAAATCATTAACCGAAGAAGAACTGATTAAGCACTGCCGTCATCATTTAACGGGATATAAAGTTCCTAAGCTGGTAGAATTTAGAGACGAATTACCGAAAACCAATGTGGGTAAAATTTTACGCCGACAACTTCGAGATGAAGTTAACAAAGCGTAAAATCAAAGCCGGCAACTAAGCCGGCTTTTTTATGTTTGGTTGTTATCAGCTTATCGTATTGCTCACACCTTTTTTTAGCGGAGCCTATTTTGTTAACGTTTGAATATATCAGTGATGATGCCAGCCTGTTGTCATTAGTTGAACAATACCAACAAAGCACCTTGCTGGTGCTAGATACTGAGTTTGTCCGCACTCGAACCTATTATGCTAAATTAGGCCTTATTCAAGCCTATGATGGCAAAACTTTAGCCTTAATTGATCCGGTTGCGATTACCGATTTAAGCCCATTTTGGCAGTTATTAACTGACCAAAATATTGTCAAATTAGTGCATTCATGCAGTGAAGATCTCGAGGTGTTTGCTCATTATGGTGAATGCCAACCAAGCCCTTTATTTGATAGCCAAATAGCGGCAAGCTTTGCTGGTTTAGGCCACGGATTAGGTTATGCCAAGCTCGTTGACGCATGCTTGCAAGTCGAAATAGATAAAGGCGAATCACGTACGGATTGGATGAATCGTCCACTGTCTGATGCGCAATTACAGTATGCGGCTAATGATGTGTTTTATTTATATCAATTATACCCTCAGCTGCAACAGAAGCTTGCTGCGGACAATCGTCTTGAATGGTTGTTTGAAGAAGGTCAGCGTATGACAGAAGGGCGCATGTCATTGCCAGAAGGCGACAGCGTTTACCTTAAAGTCAAAAATGCATTTCAATTATCGAGTCAGCAGCTAGCCTATTTAAAAGTATTGGCGAAATGGCGTCTAGCCAAAGCGGTAAGCCGCAATCTAGCGCTGGGTTTTGTGGTAAAAGACCATGCATTAATTGCATTAGCCAAAAAACAACCGACCACACTGGCGGAATTGAATAGTTTAAATGACTTAACAGATCAAGAGAAACGTATTCACGGCAAAGATTTATTAACAGTTATGGCGACGGCAGATTTAATTAATCTACCTGAAGAAGTTGATGTTGTTGCGCTTAAGTCAGGTTATAAATCAGCTTTTAAAGAAGTTAAAACAGTCTTAACTGAATTATGTGAGCGTGAAAATGTCGCATTAGAATTTGTTGGTTCTAAGCGCCATATTCATGAATTTCTATTATGGTTGTATCACAACAAACAAACACCAACACCGATACTCTTGGTCGGTTGGCGTGGGCAGTTGGTAGGTGATTTACTAGAGCCAGTGCGCTTTAGTTAATTCAGCTTTAGTTAATGCAATTTATCAACATACCAAAAAAGGATACTCGCATAATGCCAGTATCCTTTTTTGTGTTAAGCAGAGTAGGGTGACCTTGGCTGATTACTTTGAATCAGGTAAGGTAACGTTTAACTCTAACACCGATAAATTGTCATCGTTTTGGTCAAGTTGCACAGAGACTTGGTCATCTGATATTTGCACATACTTACGGATCACTTCGATGATTTCTTGTTTCATCTTTGGGAAATAATCAGGTGCACCACGTTCACCACGTTGATGAGCCACAATAATTTGTAATCGTTCTTTTGCCAATGATGCGGTATTGGGCTTTTTACTGCTTCTAAAATAATCAAGTATCGACATAGTTAGCTCCCAAATATCCTTTTAAGGAATCCCTTTTTTTCTTCTGTAATAAATCGAACAGGTACATCATCACCTAATAAGCGTGCAACCGTATCGCCATAAGCTAAACCTGCATCACTTTCTTGATCAATAATGACCGGTACACCAGAGTTTGACGCCTTCAGTACCGATTGAGACTCAGGGATCACACCGAGTAATTCAATGGCTAATATTTCCTTCACATCCTCAACACTGAGCATTTCACCCGTTTTGACCCGCGCAGGAGAGTAACGAGTTAACAATAAATATTCTTTTATGGGCTCTAAAGACAATTCCGCACGACGTGAACGGCTCTGCAGCATGCCTAATATACGATCTGAGTCACGTACAGAACTCACTTCAGGGTTAGTGGTAACAATCGCGATGTCGGCAAAGTAAAGCGCCATCATGGCACCTTGTTCAATACCCGCTGGTGAATCACAAACAATATAATCGAAATCTTTGGCTAAATTCTCAAGTACCCGGCCAACGCCTTCTTTAGTGAGCGCATCTTTATCGCGTGTTTGAGACGCGGGTAAGATAAACAGTTTGTCGCAGCGTTTATCTTTAATTAACGCTTGGTTCAAATTAGCTTCACCATTAATGACGTTAACAAAATCATATACGACTCTGCGTTCACAACCCATAATCAAATCAAGATTACGTAACCCAATATCAAAATCGATAACGACAGTTTTCTTTCCTTTTAAGGCCAATCCGGTGGCAATTGCTGCACTGGATGTTGTTTTACCCACACCGCCTTTACCTGATGTGACAACAATAATTTGCGCCATTTATATTTATATCCTTGTATTTGCCGATTATTGGGGCAATGATTCAACAGTAAGAGATGCGCCTTCAAGGCGAACACAGCCTCTTTGACTTAGATCGTATTGTTGCAAATGTTCTGTCAACCAATACTGTCCAGCAATCGATACTAATTCTGCTTCTAACGAGTTAGCGATAATCACACTTTGATTATCTCCCGCAGCACCCGCCATGGCTTTCCCACGAAGAGCACCATATATATGGATGCTACCATCAGCAATGACTTCAGCGCCATTACCAACCGCACCAAAAATGATTAAATCAGCATTTTGTGCGTATATTTGTTGTCCAGAACGCACATTTTGTTTAACAATTTTAGTTGCTCGTACAGGCAACTCAGCTTTGCGGGCTTGTTTACCCGATTTAACCACTGCAATTGCCATACTTTTTGCTTGTTCAATTTGTTCTGGGCTGGCATCGGTAATGCCTACAATAATAAGATTTCGGTCAATTAATAATTGTTTTAGTGCATTAAAATCAATGTGAGTATGCTGAATGGCTGATAAATTTAATACCAAGGGGGCGCCCAAAAAAAACTGGGGAGCTTGAGCCAATTTGTTGTCTAATTCAGCCGCAATGATATCGAGATCGTTATGATTGATATGCAGTACTGATAAGGTAAAAGACGTGGCCTTTAATTCGAGATTTTGTTTAGCCATCCCGGCGTGATTCTCCAATACTTCAGCGATAAACTGATTTACAATTATTTTCTTGTGCCACCATGTTATAGTGTGCTTAGTTGACTATCAAGTTTGAACCTTTGGAAATTTACACTAAAATGATATGTGCAGTATATAAAAGCGGTCGAAGAGCAGATACTTACCTTTTTGTCAAAAAACGTGATGTATTTGATGACGTTCCTGAACCGTTAATGGAAATGTTTGGTTCAAAGACATTAGTGATGATTGTACCTTTATCTAAACGAGATCATTTAGGTATCGCTGATATTGACAAAGTTAAGTCAGCATTAGTAGAAAAAGGCTATTACTTGCAAATACCACCACCGCAAATTAATTTACTCGAACAACATAAACAAGAATTAGCTTTTAAGAAATAAGCTCATTCTTAAAGGAGTAATCAAGACGAATATGATTCAAAAAATCATTTTATGTGCATTTTGTTACTTCATTTGTTCTAATATTGCCATGGCAGAAGACAGCCGTGGCGAATTTTCCGACTATTTGTTGGAACTACAACAAAGGGCAATAGCCACTGGCGTTAATCAACTGACAGCAGAACGCTATATTGCTAATATTAAAATCTTCAAAAAAGCCAGCCTCAATACCCATTCAGATGAATCACAAACATTAGAACACTTTATTCCCCAAGCTGTACCTGAAATTACCGTGAGTACAGCCAGAGCAATGTTTCAGCAACATGAATCACAAATAGAAAATATTAGCCGAACTTATCAAGTTCAGTCCCGATTCCTGATGGCATTATGGGGGATGAACTCTCGATTTGGAGAGCGAACAGGACGTTTTTCTGGGTTATCTGTTTTAGCCTCACTGGCTTATAAAGGCGATAAAGAAGCTTTTTACATTAATGAATTTATTGCAGCGCTCAAGCTAATCGAACAAAAAAATATTACCGAAGATTTATTGCAAAGTTCTTCATCAGGGGCGATGGGACAGATGCAAATGATGCCTAGCCAGATACTCCAATACGGTATAGATGCCGATAAAGATGGCATCATTGATGTTTGGAGCAGTATGGATGATGCCTTTGCATCTACGGCTAATATGCTACATCAACAAGATTGGCAATATGATTCTACGTGGGGAAGACAGGTAAAAACGACAATGATGTTAGATCCAAACTTACTTGGTTTACAATCACATCACACATTTCCAGATTGGCAAGCCTATGGTGTCAGGCGTTTTGATGGTGCAGATTTACCCCAACGTAATGACATGGAAGTATCATTAATTGCGCCGGATGGACCCAAAGGCCGCTTTTATTTAACTTATAATAATTTTCGATTATTACATCAATTTAATAATTCTTTGTACGATACGCTGGCAATAACCTACCTTTCTGAGAAAATTAAACAGTAAATTGTACCGTTTTAGGTGTAAAATGCGTGAAAATTTAGACAATAAACTACTTTAGACATAAAATGATGACTCAGTTTTGGATAACCACACCTTTAGAAAACATGACCCCCGAACAATGGGAGTCTCTTTGTGACGGCTGCGGTAAGTGCTGTCTAAATAAAATCATCGATGATGAAACGGATGAACTTTATTATACCAATGCCGCCTGCCATCTATTGGACAACGATACTTGTGGTTGCCGTAGATATCCTGATCGTTTTACTTATGTGCCTGAATGTACTGCCATTACGCCTGAGAATATTGCTGAGCTGACTTGGTTACCCGATAGCTGTGCTTACCGACGTTTGCATGTTGGCAAAGGCTTACCTAGCTGGCATCCGTTATTGACTGGAAATAAACAGGCTATGCATGCAGCGGGTATTTCGGTACAAGGTAAAACCGTAAACGAAATGAAAGTGAAGTATTTGGAAGACTGTATTGTACTGTGGCCGATGCTAGACGTTGAATAATCAATTCTTCAAATATAAAAAAGACCTCAATGAGGTCTTTTTTATATTTGATTTCGAACTTTTGCTGATTTATTTTGCAGATTTAAGTGCAGGTAACAACATCAACAACCAAATAACACCATAAACAGCAAAACCAAGCATCATCCATTGTGCCATGCTGACAGACAGCCACGACCATGGTGAGTCACTACACATGCCTGTTGGCGAGAATACTGAAGGTAACCAGGTGTCTAATGGCATAAAACTGGGGAATTCGGGGTAAAAAGAACAAGTCGCAAACGGTGAAGGATTAACTTGCATCTGGTTTAGATCATAAGCTAATTTGAAGCCCCAAACCGCCGATACAGACCATCCAGCCATACCCACAAATCGTAACAACCACACTTTCGGTTGTAGTATCCCTATCAGCGCAGCCAGAATAATACCGAGTACAGCAACCCGAATATAAATGCACATGACACACGGCGCTAGATCCATTCCATATTGAAAGAAAAGGGCTGCCAATTCCAATCCAATGGCGGACAATAATAATAAACCCCAAGACAAACGGTTATGGCAAAACTGCTGTAGTTGCGACAATTTCAGTTCCTAATAAATGTGTTAACAGATAAAAAAACACCCTCAAATGAGGGTGTTTACACAAACAATAGAGACTTTAAGATAATTTATCTACTAAGTCCAATAAGCTGATTTAATTAATGCCCCATTGCCGCGCCACTGATGTCTTTGGCTGAGTGGTGGATAATTAATTGAGTTTCATAAAGTAAATCAGTCATGTCGACTAAGAAACCTGACTCAATGGCCATCACGCCCACAATTGATAATACAATCGTATAAGGCAACGCCATCCATACCATACGGCCGTACGATAAACGAATAAGCGGTGCTATGGCCGAGGTTAACAAGAACAAGAACGCTGCTTGTCCATTCGGCGTAGCCACAGAAGGTAGGTTAGTACCGGTATTAATTGCCACAGCAAGTAAGTCAAATTGATCTCGAGTGATTTGGCCACTCATCAATGCTGCTTTCACTTCATTAATGTAAACAGTTCCCACAAACACGTTATCACTGACCATAGATAACAAGCCGTTAGCGATGTAAAAAATCACTAACTGCATATTGCCTTCATAACCTAATGCCCATTGGATCACTGGAGCAAACAGTTCCTGGTCAATAATCACACCAACGATGGCAAAAAATACCGCCAATAGTGCAGTGAAAGGTAAAGCTTCTTCAAATGCTTTACCCAAAGAATGTTCGTCGGTTATACCATTAAACGCAGTGGCTAAGATGATGACTGATAAACCAATGAGGCCAACAGAAGCTAGGTGAAGTGCTAAACCAGCAATTAACCAAATACCAATAAGGGCTTGGATAACCAATTTCATTTTATCTTGATTGGTTCTGTGCGAGTCTTCATGAGTGGCGTAATCAGTTAAAATCTTATGTACTGCATCAGGTAATTGTGCACCATAACCAAAGACTTTGAATTTTTCGACAAGAAAACAAGTGAATATACCTGCAACCAATACTGGCATTGTCACTGGCGACATCCGTAAGAAAAACTCACCAAACTGCCAATGGGCTTGGGCCGCAATGATTAAGTTTTGTGGTTCGCCAACCATGGTGCAAACACCACCAAGAGCGGTACCAATGCCTGAATGCATTAATAAATTACGTAAGAATGCTCGGAACGATTCTAATTCTTCATTGTTTAACTGTTCAGTTGTTTCAGATGTATGGTCGTGACCATCATTAAAACTCTTTCCTGAAGCCACTTTGTGGTAGATAGAGTAAAAACCAACGGCAACAGCAATAATAACCGCGATGACCGTTAACGCATCTAAGAACGCAGATAAGAATGCCGACGCAGTACAAAACATCAATGAAACGATGATTTTCGAACGTACTTTGGTAATCATCTTGGTAAATACAAACAGTAACAACTGCTTCATAAAGTAAATACCAGCGACCATGAAGACTAAAAGTAACAATACTTCTAAGTTTGCTTCAATTTCATGTAGAACTTGCGAGGGAGATGTCATGCCAATAAATACGGCTTGAATTGCGAGCAAACCGCCGGGCTGAAGTGGATAACATTTAAGTGCCATTGCTAGAGTGAAAATAAATTCAACGACTAGCACCCATCCAGCGATAAATGGACTGACATAAAAAAACAGCAGGGGATTTATTACTAAAAATGCCAAAATTGCGTATTTGTACCATTTAGGTGAATTGCCTAAAAAGTTTACAAATAGCGCCTGACTTTTGGTTACAGGCATATCAGCCTCTCCGATATTGTTATTGTGGCAGTATTGTTACCATTTTTTGATAGCTTACAATACATCATTATTTTCAAATAGATTTGGGAGAATAGAGGCAACTCAGATTAGAAAACTTGATAAGCATCAATTTTTCGTTAATTGAGTTTAAAATTCAATTCGATTGAACTGAGTATTTTGGCCAATTACTCTCTGTTGAATAAAGATATCTTGTTATAGCAAACAATGTGTTAGCAAAATAGTTTACTCACTAACTACGTATGGCTCTTATTTTCATCGCTAGTGTAGCTTAAAAAAAATCGAATTGTAACGCTGTTATTGTCGTTAGAATTAACACGTAGCGTTAACAAACTAGCTACATCATTATATACTAAACTTAAAGAGTTCTATCAGATAAATTGATGATATGTCGATGATTATAGTAGTTTAATGTGATGAATATTCAATTATTGATTTTTGCTCAGTTTAGTTGTTTGAAAATCAATCGTAATGAGCGTAGTGATTAAACAATGGTTTTTATTTTCTACCGCTCTGGTATGATCAGTCACAATAGTTTCGCCATTGTTTAGCAATAGGATATGAAGGCTGATGATCATCAATGCCAAAGGGCCAGCGAGTTTTGCCGAGAAATATATTGTTCGTTCCATTTGGGAAAACAAATTTCCACCGGGATCAATTTTACCTGCTGAACGTGAGCTCTCTGAACTTATCGGTGTTACTCGAACAACGTTAAGAGAAGTGTTACAACGTCTTGCTCGAGATGGTTGGTTGAAAATTCAACATGGTAAACCTACCCAGGTGAATAATTTTTGGGAAACGTCTGGGTTAAATATTTTAGAAACCATTGCTGATTTAAATCCGGATGGTTTCCCGCTACTTGTCGACCAATTAATGGCTGCTCGTGGTAACGTAAGCAACATTTATTTTCGGGCCTCCATTCGCCACAATCCTGAAAAAGTAGTTGATGTATTAGCGGGTATTCATAGCTTAGAAAATGATGCAGAAGCGTATGCTACATTTGATTACCAATTGCATCATACATTAGCTTTTGCATCAGGTAATCCATTGTATGTATTGATTTTAAATGGTTTCAAAGGTCTTTATAATCGTGTTGGTCGATATTATTTTTCGAGCCAAGAAGCTCGTGAATTAACCATGCGTTTTTATGTCAAACTTGAAAAGTTAGCTAAAGATAAAAATTACTCTGACGTACCAGCATTAATGCGTATCAATGGTATCGAAAGTGGCAAAATGTGGCAAAAATTACGTGATGATTTACCTGCTGAAATGGGTCATGATAAATCCTAGTGAATTAGTGAATTAGTGAATTAGTGAGTAAAACCTCTCATTTACACTTAAAAAAGAGCCAATCAAATCGATTGGCTCTTTTTTATAGCATAACTCATCTCGTTCAAACCACAGACTGTAAACTAGATAGACTTTATGCTGCTGTTTCTGGACACATTGATAAGGTACTAACAATGCCTAAGTCATCAAGTTGCTCCAAGGTGACATTAAATCCCCATAATCGATGTAAATGCTTTAATACCTCTTGATGATTGTCTGCCAGCGGGATGCCGTCAAATGGTATGTAGCGTAAGATAATTGACCTGTCACCGTTCACTTGCACTTGTTGTACTTGTATATTGGGCTCGATATTCGACAGATTATATTGTTGTGATAGGGTGTTGCGAATATCTTGGTAACCTTGATCATCATGAATGGCCGATATTGATAGTTGACTGCGTTTTTCATTATCTAAAATACCAAATAGCTTAAAGTCACGAATCACTTTAGGTGATAAATATTGGCTAATAAAACTCTCATCTTTAAAGTGTTTCATGGCAAAGTGAACCGTTGTCAGCCAATCGCTGCCTGCAATGTCTGGAAACCATTTTCGATCTTCTTCAGTGGGGGTTTCGCAGATGCGTCTGATATCGATAAACATTGCAAACCCTAAAGCATAGGGGTTTATGCCACTATAATGTGGACTATTATAGGCAGGTTGAGCGACCACTGCGGTGTGATTTTGCAAGAATTCCAACATGAAACGGTCGGTAACTTTATCGGTATCATATAAGCGATTGAGTATGGTGTAATGCCAAAAAGTTGCCCAGCCTTCGTTCATCACTTGGGTTTGCTTTTGTGGGTAAAAATATTGCGCCATCTTACGTACTATGCGCACCAATTCACGTTGCCAAGGTGCTAATAATGGTGCGTTTTTTTCAATAAAATATAAAATGTTTTCTTGAGGTTCACTGGGGAAAATAGCCGTCGTTTCAGGGGTGTCTGTTTGTGGTGATGTAGGCAGCGTTCGCCATAAGTCATTCACTTGGCTTTGCAGATAATCTTCACGCTCTTGTTGTCTTGCTTGTTCTTCTTTGAGTGACACTTCAGCTGGACGTTTGTAGCGGTCTACACCGTAATTCATTAATGCATGGCAAGAGTCTAAGGTCAGTTCAACTTGCTCTACACCATAACGTAATTCACATTCACGAATATAATTCTTAGCAAAAACTAAATAATCAATAATCGAACTGGCATCGGTCCAGGTGTTAAATAAATAGTTATTTTTAAAAAAACTATTGTGGCCATAACAGGCGTGAGCCATAACCAATGCTTGCATCGTGATGGTATTTTCTTCCATTAAATAGGCGATGCAGGGGGCGGAATTTATCACAATTTCATAAGCTAACCCCATTTGGCCGCGCTTGTAGCCTTGTTCTGTTTGGATAAACCGTTTACCAAATGACCAATGAGTGTAACCAATGGGCATTCCTATCCCTGCATAGGCATCCATCATTTGTTCCGCGGTAATAATTTCAATTTGATTCGGATAAGTATCAAGTTTAAAGAAAGCCGCGGCCTGTTCAATTTCATATTGATATTGTTGCAGTAAATCAAATGTCCACTCGGGACCATCATCTAACGGGTTACGTTTATGTTGAACCATGATAGCCTCCTATATAGCTTGTTTTTTAAAGAGTTCACGGAAAACGGGATAGATATCTTCAACTTGGTGAATATGCTGTACCGCAATGTTGTCAAACTGCTGTTGTAACTGTTCATATTGATGCCACAAGGTTTGATGAGCCCGATGACTGATTTCGATGTAACTGAAATAGCGTACTTTGGGCAGAATATGTTTTGCTAATATTTCATGGCAAGTGGGGGAGTCGTCGGACCAATTATCGCCATCAGAAGCTTGAGCTGCATAGATATTCCATTCATTTTCAGGGTAACGAGCTTGTTGTATTTCATGCATCAGTTTTAATGCGCTTGATACTATGGTTCCGCCGGTTTCTTGTGAGTAAAAAAATTCGTGTTCATCGACTTCTTTTGCCTGTGTATGGTGGCGAATATATACTACCTCGAGGTTCTGATAACTGCGGGTCAGAAATAGATACAATAGAATATAAAAACGTTTAGCCATATCTTTGGTAGCTTGATCCATCGAACCTGACACATCCATTAAACAAAACATCACCGCTTGACTAGAAGGGACTTCGCGTTTCGCATAGTTGTTATAGCGTAAATCAAAGGTATCGATAAAAGGTACTTTAGCGATTTGCTGCTTGAGCACTGTTATTTGCTCTTTGATGGCTATAATCCGCTCGGCTTGAGCGCCAGGAGTATCTTCTAATACCGCAAGTTCGGCTTCCAATGCCTGTAGTGCTTTCTTTTTCCCGCCGCTCATGGCGATGCGTCTAGCGAGTGATGAACGCAGTGATCTGACAATATTGATATTGGCGGGTACGCCATCATTGGTGAAGCCTGCGCGATAGGTTTGATATTCAACCAATTTATTAAGGCGATTATTCTGTAAGTTTGGCAGTTCGAGATCTTCAAACAACAATGCTAAATATTCATCTTTTGAAATAGTAAATACAAAATCGTCGTCACCTTCGCCACTATTTGAGGCATCGCCTCGACCTGCACCGCCTTGGCCATCTTTAGGCCGTTGAATTTGGTCTCCACGATTAAATTGATCATTGCCAGGATGAACTCTGTCCCTTATTCCACCTTGTCCTTGCCTAAAAACGGGCTCACTGAGATCCCGCTTGGGAATACTAATCTGTTCACCTTTATCAATATCCGTAACACTTCGGCGTGTTACCGCATCACCGACAGCTTTTTTGATTTGTTTTTTATAGCGTTCAATAAAACGCTGCCGATTAACAGTGCTTTTTCCTTTTGCGTTGAGTCGTCTATCAATAAAATTTGCCATACGTCGCTCCCAAGTCTTATGTTTGGTAGCGCCCTGGTCAGCGGCGCTACCAATTATTGGGTGTCTACGATGATTTACGCACTCGTAAATACCATTCTGACAATAGTCTGACTTGTTTTTTGGTGTAACCTTTTTCCATCATGCGATTAACAAAGTCGTCATGCTTACGCTGATCGTCATTCGATGTTTTGCCGTTAAACGAAATAACGGGCAGCAAATCTTCAGTGTTGGAAAACATTTTTTTCTCAATCACGGTGCGTAATTTCTCATAGCTAGTCCACAGAGGATTATTACCTTCATTATTGGCTCGAGCACGTAAGACGAAGTTAACAATTTCATTGCGGAAATCTTTTGGATTACTGATCCCCGCTGGTTTTTCAATTTTCTCCAATTCAGCATTTAAGGCACCACGATCAAAAAGTTGTCCTGTTTCTGGGTCGCGATATTCTTGATCTTGGATCCAAAAATCAGCATAGGTAACATAACGATCGAAAATATTTTGTCCGTATTCAGAATACGACTCAAGGTAAGCGGTTTGGATCTCTTTACCGATAAACTCAACATACTTAGGGATTAAATAACCTTTAAGAAACTCTAAATATTTCTCACTTATATCGTTAGGAAATTGTTCTTGTTCAATTTGCTTTTCCAGTACATAAAATAAGTGGACTGGGTTTGCGGCGATTTCTGCACTGTCAAAATTGAATACTCGTGACAAAATCTTAAATGCAAATCGGGTCGATAGCCCTTGCATGCCTTCATCTACGCCAGCATAGTCACGATATTCTTGGTAGGATTTCGCTTTGGGATCGGTGTCTTTTAAGCTTTCACCGTTATAGACGCGCATTTTAGAATAAATAGACGAGTTTTCGGGCACTTTTAAACGCGATAACACGCTAAATTGTGCCAGGGTTTCTAAGGTCCCAGGAGCACAAGATGCAGTGGATAATTCAGAATTAGCCAATAATTTTTGATAAATTTCCATTTCTTCAGATACCCGCAAACAATAGGGCACTTTGACAATATAGACGCGATCTAAAAACGCTTCGTTATTTTTATTATTCCTAAACGCGGACCATTCTGACTCATTAGAATGGGCCAAAATAATACCGTTATACGGCAAGGCCGATAAGCCTTCAGTACCGTTGTAATTGCCTTCCTGAGTCGCAGTCAATAATGGATGAAGTACCTTAATGGGGGCTTTAAACATTTCAACAAACTCCATCAACCCTTGGTTTGCACGACATAACGCACCTGAGTAAGCATAAGCGTCGGCATCATCTTGTGAAAAATGTTCTAACTGACGAATATCAACTTTACCCACCAAAGCAGAAATATCTTGGTTATTTTCGTCTCCGGGTTCTGTTTTAGCAATACCGATTTGATCGAGCACCGATGGATACACTTTTACGACTCTAAATTTTGAGATATTACCACCATACTGGTGTAAACGTTTTACTGTCCATGGTGACATAATCGTTTTGATATAACGACTTGGTATGTTGTATTCGTTTTTGAGTAGTTCACTGTCTTCTTCAGGATCAAACAGACAAAATGGGTGGTCGTTGACAGGACTACGAACGCCATCGGCAGTTAATATGTAAATCGGCACTTGTTGCATTAATGCTTTGAGTTTTTCGGCCAGCGATGATTTACCGCCACCGACAGGGCCTAAGAGATATAATATTTGCTTTGACTCTTCTAAGCCTTGAGCAGAATGTTTCAAGTAGGCCACGATTTGTTCAATCGCATCTTCCATACCATAGAAATCTTTAAATGCGGGATACTGTGCAATAACACGATTAGAAAAAATCCGACTTAAAATTGGATTTTTTGCTGTGTCAATAATCTGCGGTTCACCAATGGCCATGAGTAACCGTTCGGCAGCAGACACATAGGCACTTCTGTCTTGTTTACAGATATCGAGAAATTGCTCTAAGGTATATTCTTCGTCACGTTTTTTTTCATAGCGTTGTTGATAGTGCTCAAAAATGCCCATAGTAACCCCCTCAAAACGTACAGTTGTATGACGTAAAAAGCCTGAGTGATGAATGCGATGGTCAAGAATGTAATGTTAAATCTGTTAGCGCAATATTAGGCTTTACGACTAAAGTGTAGGACAGGGTAAATAACTTGGCGAAGTTTTAATGAAAAATAAATCAAATAAAAACAATAACAAACAGTAGCATTTGCAATAGTTGCAAACATAGTCTGATGATAGGCAGCGTACTTTAGGCGGATAAAATGACAAAAAAAGGAGCCAGAAGGCTCCTTTAGTTTTTGCAGTTAATCGAAATTAAGCAGCAAAATTCTTATTAACAAATTCCCAGTTAACAAGCTGCCAGAAGTGAGCTAAATATTCTGGACGTGCGTTACGGTAATCAACGTAGTAAGCATGTTCCCATACATCTACAGTTAATAGAATCGTAACAGACTCATCTGTTAACGGTGTAGCAGCATTGCTAGTGTTAACAATCGCTAATGAACCATCAGCTTTTTTCACTAACCATGTCCAAGCGCTACCAAAGTTATTTACTGCAGAATCAGTAAATTTAGCTTTGAATTCTTCAAAAGAACCAAAAGAAGCATTGATAGCAGCAGCGATATCGCCAGTTGCTTCGCCGCCAGCATTAGGTGCTAAGCAGTTCCAGTAAAAAGTGTGGTTCCAAACTTGAGCCGCGTTGTTGAACATACCGCCAGTTGAAGTTTTAACAACTTCTTCTAGTGTTTTGCCCGCAAACTCAGTTCCTTCAACTAAACCGTTTAGTTTAACCACATATGTGTTGTGATGCTTACCATAATGGAACTCAATGGTTTCTTGAGAAATGTGTGGTTCAAGTGCGTTCTTTGCATAAGGTAATGCTGGTAATTCGAAGGCCATTAGTATCTCTCCATGGATTCAGGTTATCGTTTTGTTTACCCATCAGGTAACATTGCTCTATTGCTATTGTACTGATTATTTTTGTGATGTGAATCATTGTTTAGGGAATTATGTGGATTGCAGTAATCGATTTTATGGATTTTAGATAAACCCTACAAACTGTGGCATTTTGTTCTTAGTCTAGGTGTCGTACAATAGACATTATGTATTCAGTCGTCGTACTTAGGAAATCAAATGGAAACTGTAGAAAAGATTAAACAGCAAATTACCGAAAACCCAATTATTGTGTACATGAAAGGTTCACCTAAATTACCAAGCTGTGGATTTTCATCTCAAGTTGCTCAAGTGATGATCAACTGTGGTGAACAATTTGCGTTCGTAGATATTTTACAGCATCCAGATATTCGTGCTGAATTACCAAAATTTGCTAACTGGCCAACATTCCCACAATTATGGGTAGAAGGCGAGTTAATTGGTGGCTGTGACATTATCACTGAAATGTTCCAAAAAGGTGAACTTCAACCAATTATTAAAGCAACTGCTGATAAATTCCGTACAGAAGACGCAGCAGAGTAATTGCAGATGATTGAGTGTTTACGCACTCAAAAAAAGCCCCAAAGCGAAAGGCTGTTGGGGCTTTTTATTATTTTTTAAAACATGTACTTACAAAGCAGTGCTTCTGCATGCGGTTACAGAAAGTTACTTTTCAACCTGTGGCTTTTTCACGGCAGGTAAAATCAAGTTCATCAAAATAGCAACAATACCGCACAAACTTATCCCCGTTAAGCTAAACGAGCCAATACCAAACGCCATTCCGCCAATACCAAACACCAACGTTACCCCGACAATACTCAGATTACGAGGTTCAGATAAATCGACTTGATGACGAATTAAGGTATTTAATCCAACAGCTGCAATCGAGCCAAATAATAAGCACATAATACCGCCCATTACCGGTACAGGTATGGTTTGCATCATGGCACCCAATTTACCGACAAAAGCTAGGGTTATCGCAGTGATGGCTGTCCAGGTCATGATCCGTGGATCAAAACTTTTGGTCAGTGTAACCGCACCGGTTACTTCACTGTAAGTGGTATTAGGCGGACCGCCCAATGCCGACGCTGCTATCGTAGCAATACCATCGCCAGTAAGGGTGCGATGTAAACCAGGCTTTTTAAAATAGTCTTTACCCGTCACGTTAGAAATGGCTAAAATATCGCCGATATGTTCAACCGCTGGTGCAATGGCAACTGGGATCATAAATAGAATCGCATGCCAGTTAAATTCTGGGGCGACAAAGTTTGGCATGGCTAACCAAGCCGCTTGAGTAACTGGGGTGAAATCGACAACACCAAAGGCTAAGCTCACACCATAGCCAACCAATATACCCGCCAGAATAGGCATTAGTCGGACCAATCCTTTAGCAAAAATCGCTACGATTATGGTGGTCATTAATGCCGAAAGTGAAATCGTTAGCGCGACATTTTGCTCTACGATGATCAAGCTTCCATCACCACTTTTACCTAATGCCATATTGACGGCTACAGGCGCTAAGCCTAAGCCAATGATCATAATGACTGGGCCGACAACAACCGGAGGTAATAAAGTATGTATAAATCCAGTGCCACGAAGTTTTACTGTTAATCCAAGTAGCATATACACCACGCCAGCAGCCATTAAACCGCCCATGGTGGCAGGAATACCCCATGTTTGTACGCCATATAAAATGGGCGCAATAAAGGCAAAGGAAGAAGCGAGGAATACAGGTACTTGACGTTTAGTGACTAATTGAAACAGTAGGGTACCGAAACCGGCTGTAAATAATGCGACACTGGTGTCTAAACCCGTTAATAACGGCATTAGCACGAGTGCCCCAAAAGCGACAAATAGCATTTGTGCGCCTTGAAGCGGAATTAACACGCGTTTCATATTGTTCTCCATCATTATTTAGAAAGTTAGCGTGTGATTAAACGGCGCGAATTGTCACATAAAAGCGATAATATGCATAACAACTTTGAGGACGCTGTAGCGATTATTGTTATTTGATATGGCTACAATACTGGGTCAATTTGGCGGCAGTAAAAAAGAGTTTTCGTTATCCATTACTCGATAGAATTTTATTATGATATAATTTGTTCACTTATATTTGCTGCGTTTATGTTATCAGATGCTGAAAAAACTAATTAATCTCATTACGTTACCACTAATTGCGTTAACCTCGATTACGCTTGTGCATGCTGCTGAAGTGAGCAAGCTTGATGAAGCCGATATTACGGTAGCTTCACGCGCAAACGATGTGAAAAATAACGCCCTTAAAGAGGCATTAGCTGCCGTTTTCTTAAAAAACTCTGGTCTGCCGAGTGTAGTATTAAACCCATTGGTAAAAGACCAAATTAATAACCCAGAAGTCATTTTGACTCAATACGGTTATTATGAGAAAAATGGTGAACTCATGCTCAAAGCCAGCTTTGACCATCAACGGGTTATTTCAACGTTACGTCAAGCCGGTTTACCTGTTTGGGGCAGTCAACGACCATTAACCTTGTTATGGATGTCGGTTGATGAAAATAATGAACCGTCTATTTTAGCTGATGCTTCTTCAGCCGATATTCGATCAGAGTTGGCTCAAGAGTCTAATAATAAAGGCATTCCGTTATTGCTGCCTATTATGGATTTGGATGATGTGATGCAAGTGAGTATCACTGATGTACGTGGAATGTTTACTGATGTGTTAGCTAATGCATCTACCCGTTATCAAGCTGATTACTTCGCTATTGCCAATTTGGATACTCAAAGCAGTAACGTTCATTTCACCATCAAATTATTTGATAAAAATAGAACTAATGGTGTACTACAGCCGTTAATTTCACAACAGGGTGAAGCGACGGATTATCAACAAGCCACGAAGCGAATGATGAACATTCTGGCCGATTATTATATTAGCCAGTTTGCCATAGCCTCGACAGGCAGTGATGTAGCTACCCAAGTCAGCTTTACTGGGTTAAACAACATGACTCAAGTGGTAAATATTGAAACCTATCTTCGTCAGCTTAGTGCGGTGAAATCCCTGAAACTTAGTCAGTTTAAGGGTGAAGCAGCCACTTATACGATAGAATTGTTTAGCAGTGTAGATGATTTGCAACGATTGCTTAATATTGATAGTCGGTTATCAAAATTAGATACCGTTGGCAGTGTGGAGTCATTTTATGAGTCTAAGGCCGACAATTCTACGCCTAAATTACTTTATCAATGGTTGGGCCAATAAGTATTATCAAAAGGTGCGCTGTACACTTTAATTGTACAGCGTGAAATGCTATACCGAGGTGATCTTTATGTGCAGGATTCTTGCTGATACTCGCATAATTGACGGATTTAGGTATAATAACGTTAGTTAGTTTATGATTTTGAGACCTATCTGAGTGACACAAAACTCACCAAGACAATTATCTTTACCCGTTTATCTACCTGACGATGAAACCTTTCAGAGTTATTATCCTGCTTCGGGTAATGATGAGTTGATCCAGAAACTTCAAGCTAGCGCTGAAGGCAATCTAGCGTCTTCTTTGTATGTATATGGCCCAGAAAAATCAGGCCGCACGCATTTAATGCATGCAGCTTGTGCCCTTGCCAATGACCTAGAACGCCGCACTCTCTATATCCCATTAGGCATTCATGCCAGTATTTCACCGGCATTATTTGAGGGCCTAGAATCTCTGGAATTGATTTGTATTGATGATATAGAAGCCATAGCGGGTCATCCTGTATGGGAAGAAGCTATTTTTCATCTATATAATCGTATAGCTGAGCAACAAGATTGCCGTTTAATAGTTAGCGGAAAGGCATCACCTTCTGAAACGGGGTTTTTATTGCCAGATTTGGTTTCTCGTATGCAATGGGGATTAATCTATCAATTACAACCAATGGCAGACGATGAAAAGCTCGTGGCCTTGCAGCGCCGAGCGGCAATGCGTGGTTTGCAGTTGTCTGATGAAGTAGGGCGCTTTTTACTGACGCGAATGGCGCGTGATTTACGCACCTTGTTTGATGTACTCGATAAACTCGATAAAGCTTCTATGGTACATCAGCGTAAACTGACTATTCCGTTTATAAAAGAGATGTTGAGACTTTAATACCTTAGGTTTTAATTCTTTAGGCAAAAATTATCGTCATCAGTCTACGCAATCACACAATAAAAAACGCCAAATGAATTCATTTGGCGTTTTTTATTGTGTGAGTCAATGGTTTATTGCTTCACGTGATCACTGCCACTAAATTGCAATGGTCTAGTCTCAGCAGTATTTTTTTCAGTTTGTGATGAGATTTTCTGTGGTGATTTTGATGGATCAGTTGTTAGCACCAAGTTTTGTGCCCAAGTTTGGCCTTTAACTAACGCTACTGGTGCAGGTAAACCGTCCATCACTTGGCTAACATCAACTTCAGGCAGTATTTGGCTCAAGACGTAGCTAGCGCGATCGTATAACTCAGGTTGACCGACTCGGCCGCGTTGGCCCCATTCAACCACAATCGTCGAGCTCGTCTCAATTTCTGGTTTGTCAGTAATGGCGATATCACGCAAAATACCATATCGATGGCTCATCATCACTTCTTCAAACAACATGGCAACATCTTCTCGTGTTGATGAATAGGCATAATCATCGTTGGCGAGGTCACTTGAGAAAAATAGCGCTACATCACTTGGAGTATAGGCTTTTTGGGTGTTATTTGCAGATTCACCGGCATAATTTACTTTTGCAAGACCATACATCTCATTACTGGTTAATGGATAGCGTATATTGAGTTGAGCTGATGTCATGGCATTCGATTCATCACGACGCTGATATTCGTCTATTAAGGTAGGTCCTTGAATATTGGCATGCATGCTTTGTGGATAAAAATCATTTGCATGAGCCAGCTCATGATAGAGCAAATCAGCTAAATCATAAGACATGCTGTCAATCGTGCGGTTGATGCGATTACCTTTTTCTATGTATTCACTTGCATAAGCATTATCTTTAACATAACGATAGGGAGATAAATAATTCAGGTCTTCACCAAAGTTGCTGCGATAATCAGGCGTTTCATTAATTGTATCTCGCTGAGCAGTAGTCAACCACAGGTATTCAGGGTCAAGATATATTGCTCCAATAAAACCAGCATAAAAGGCTGGTCTGATATCGTAACTGATGACCACAGCCGTCACTGATTGCAACAATTCTACAAAGTCATTATGTGTTTGTGCGCGTAAATAGGCTTCAAAGTTTGCCCCCATCCAGTCGTGCGACACAAGTACTCTGTCCATAATAGTATCAATCGGATCTGGCTTAGTATCTTGGCTAATAAAGGGCAGCTCGTTAAGAATATTACATTGATTGACTAGTTGGTTCGAGTAAACACAATAGGCCAGATTATTAGCATAAGGTGAGTTAGGCTTGTAAGGGTGCATTCGTGCAATGGGGTAGCTGAAGTAGGCGTCCGATGGGGCGTTTTTTTCTTTGGTTACGAGTAAATTGACGTCATCACTAATGGTTTGGCCATCAAATGTGGCAGTGGCTTTAAGACTGAATAATTGATCGGTATCGACGTTTGGCGCAACAAAAAGTGGCCTATTTATGTCACTCAAATCCACGTTGGTAAAGGCTTTATTATTAGCACTCGGATACATGCACCAACTAATATTTTCAGGTACTTGGCCGTTTATATTTTGTATACGTAAACTCGCATCAGTTCTATTCACCATTTGATGATCGCTATTAATGCGTAAAATATTGTCATTAGAATCGGCTGTAATTGATATCGTTTCTTCAATGTTGATATTACCGCCAGAGACAGTCACCTTAAAAGCGTAATCTTGGTTACTTGTGGGTGTGAATGCTAATACTTGGCTATTAACTGCAGCTAGTTCAAGACTGGGTCCTGATATCTGCTGCCACAAAAATGATTTGCCAATAGTGTCTTGTTCATTAAGGTTGGCAATAATGCTGCCAGGCTTGTCTTTGGCATAATGCTGTTCAAGGGTAAAAGTCAATTGAGAGTTTGTGTCGGTAATTGAATAAGTTAAACTTTCACTGCAGATTTCGAAAGTGGATGAGGTAGGCACACCTTGATCGTTATTGTCTGAATCTCCTCCGCAGGCGCTAACGAATATGGCACTGGCTAAAAGGCTATAGATCCCTAAATTTTGCGATAACTTCATTAAGCGACTCCATGTCTATTTTATTATTATTTAACAATACATTTTTATAACATCTTGTTTGCAAAATAATGTAGCACGCTGTTTTGGTTAAATGCAACTAACAAAAAAGCGCCCGAAGGCGCTTAGTGAGGCAACAAAAATGAAGTTTGTTTATTGTTGTTCAGACTTTTTCTTCAACCCTAATCCCAGTTCTCGGCCGCGTTTACGAGCATAGAATGGAAAACTCACCAACAAGACACAAATCAATACCGATTCAATCAGTGCAAATACCAGCGCATCAGTGGTGACATAAGCAAGGGTTAAGCCATGTAATAAGTATACACACAGAATAAAACTGGCCCATGCATATGTATATGGGTTACCGGTTAAGATGCCTTTAAGCGGAAACAGTAAAGGTACAATCCATATTAAGCTGAATCCTAGCGAGTAGGTGCCATTCATGCCTTGTTGAATAAACCAGCCGCTGAGCAGCAGGAGTAATGCAAGGTAACCAATTCGACTTAGTTGAAACAAGGTTTGTGAAGTCATTATTTTACTCGTTAAAGAATAGACAAAACATTTTCTGGTGGACGACCAATGGCTGCTTTGTTGTTGGCTAGCACGATAGGACGTTCAATTAATTTAGGTGTTGCTACCATTGCAGCGATGAGCTGATCTTCCGATAACGATGTGTCAGCCAAATTTTGAGCTTTATATTCGTCTTCTTTAGTGCGCATAAGCTGGCGAGCTGTTAAACCAAGTTGTTGCAAAATAGTCTGAATTTCAGCGGCTGTAGGTGGCGTCTTTAAGTATTCAACGACAGTGACATCTACTGCATTAGCTTGCAACAATGCGAGCGTCTCACGGCTTTTTGAACAGCGAGGGTTATGGTATATCGTTGTTTTGGTGGTTGTCATTGTCATAGTCCGTCATTAAAAAATGGCAAACAATAAGTAGATTTATTGTTTGCCATTATTCTATCAAAGAATAGCTTGTAAGGTTAGATTATCGCGGCTATTTTAATTCTTCCATTGCCCTATCTGCTTGTCTGAATTGTCTTATTCTTGCTTCAATTCGTGCCATTTGTAGGTTTTGGCCATCAGAATAGCGATATGCATAATTGAGTTGGTCAATTGCACCTTTGTAGTTAGCCGATAAGGCCATGAGTTCAGCATTGCTATAATACTCAAGCGCTTTATTGTCTAGCTTACGATATGCATCAGCCATAATTTGATACGGCAGCATACTTTGCTTATCGAAAAATATCAGTTCTTCTAACAGCGGGATAGCTTTTTTAGGCTGATCTGCCTGAACATAAATATTGGCTAAGTTAGCGTTGACCACTTGTGAGGTCGGTTTTAATTTCCGTTGAGCTTCTAATAATGCTATTGCACCTGCAAAATCTTTTTTCTGATCTAATAAATCTGTTTTGGTGTCGATGTAGAACAGATTATTGTCATCTTGTTTTAGTAAATCATCAATGATCACTTCAGCTTGTGCAAATTTTTCTAAACGGAAAAGTGCTAAAGCTTTGCCATAGAGCGCGGCCTGTTTAAACGAATACTCGTTCTTTTTGAGTTGTTGATTAAACAAAGATAACGCGGCATCATCACTAAAACTTGAAAAGCGTACTTGGATACGCGCTTTAGCTAGCTGAAAGTTAAGGCTGTTAGGGACATTACTTTTAGGGTACTGAGCCGCGCGGTTACGTGCCTCGGTAATACGTGATTCTGGCAATGGATGCGTCAGCAACATTTGTGGTGGTGTTGTGGTAAAACGATAACGAATTGCCAGTTGACCAAAAAATGTAGCGGCAGCATTAGGATCAAATCCGGCATCGACAAGAATTTGCATTCCAATACGATCAGCTTCTTTTTCATGTAAGCGGGTATAGTTAATTTTAGATTGTGTTGCTAAGGCCTGAGTGGTTGCTAAGGCTGCCATACCGGCTTGTGGTGCAGCAATCGTTAATAAAATAGCCCCTAACATTCCCACAATTGTGGCAGTTGAGCTTTTTTGTTGTGCCTCAAGAGATCGTGCTAAATGGCGTTGAGTGACGTGGGTAATTTCGTGGGCTAATACCGATGCAAGTTCACTTTCGTTGTCGGCATTTAAAAATAACCCCGTATGTACGCCAACATGACCACCAAAAAACGCAAACGCGTTGATTTCATCATTGCGGAGTAAAAAGAAATAAAATGGTGTCTTTACCCCCGTGGCATTAGCAACAAGCTTGTTACCCAGTTCAGATAAATATTGGGTTAACACTGGATCACTGAGTACCGGTGCCGATGAACGAATAACGCGCATATAGGCGTCTCCGTAGACAGTTTCTTTTTCTAAACTAAAAGTATTGACCGCTGCGGTACCTAGATCTGGAAGATCATTATTGGCAAAACTGTGGCCAATACTGGCAGCAAAAAGCACACTAATAGCACTAGCAGCCAGTGATTTTGAAAAGGTCGATAATGATAATTTACTCAAGCGGAACCTTTAATGATGATTGAATCGAAAAATTAAGCTTAACCAGCAAGTTTGCTTAAGTTACATTGCTTGTGGTTTATTGTCCAAGCTAGGATAATAGCCCTAGATTGTTTAAAGCAAGTTGATAATGATTTTAATTGATTTAACACCCTATGTTTGTCCTTATCCTTTAGTAAAAGTGAAACTTTTACTAAAGCAGATGGATGTGGATGAAAAATTACATGTACTCTTATCTGACCCTGGTTCACGCCGAGATGTTCCCTTGTTGATAAAAAAAATGGGTTTTGGTATTGAAATCATTGCTGATCAACCGCATTGTTTGTCATTTATCATCACCAAAACAAATTGATATTGTTTATATAAAAGGTTTTTCAATGCTGGAAATTTTAACTGATTGGTACAAAACCCGTTTTAGTGATCCACAAGCCATAACGTTAATGTTTATCATTATTGGGATTGGTCTTGCATTGTACTTCGGTTCTGGATTGCTTGCGCCTTTGCTGGTTGCTTTGGTGTTAGCGTTTTTACTGGAGTGGCCGGTAGCACAAATGTCGCGACTGGGTATAAGCCGAACCGCTGCGGCAACAATCGTGTTGGTGGTATTTTTAGGGGTGATGATTATTTTGATGTTTGGTTTGGTGCCCAGTATTTGGCGTCAAGGGGTGTCATTGGTTACTGATTTACCCTCAATGATCGATAAGGGCATGCTAATTGTGCGCGAGTTTAGCGCTGATTACCCGCAGTTTGTGAGTGCATCACAACTTGATTCGATGATGGAAGAAATTAATAAGATGCTTGATACACAGCACCTTATTGATTTAGGGAAACAAATTTTAGGTTATTCTGCGTCATTATTAGTGTTAATGGTGTACGCGATTTTAGTGCCATTGTTGGTATTTTTCTTTTTAAAAGACAAAGACTTTTTATTAAACGGCAGCAAACGATTTTTCCCGTCTAACCGTGGTCTAGCGAGAAAAGTTTGGTTTGAAATGGACCAACAAATCTTTAATTATATTCGTGGTAAAGTGATTGAAATTGTTATTGTTGGCGTAGCCAGTTATATCTTTTTTGCTATCATGGGGCTGCGTTACTCAGCACTACTAGGTGTATTGACAGGCTTGTCGGTATTGATCCCATATGTTGGTGCTACTTTGGTTACATTGCCGATTGCATTAGTCGCATTTTTTCAATGGGGTTTTAGTGCTGAGTTTGGTTACTTAATGTTAGGTTATGGGATTATTCAGGCGCTAGATGGCAATGTATTGGTACCGCTATTGTTTTCTGATGCGGTTGATTTACACCCGGTTGTGATTATTGCCGCCGTATTAGTCTTTGGGGGCTTATGGGGCGTTTGGGGAGTCTTTTTTGCCATACCACTAGCATCGCTAGTAAAAGCAGTCATTAATGCTTGGCCGAATAACCAAGAGCAACAACGAGTCACACTTGACAGTGAATAACACTTGCCTGTGGTATTAAAACATCAGTACAGCAACAGAGCCGTTGGATACATTAAGCTAACCTCATTATGGGGTTAGCTTTTTTATTATTAGGCTTAAGTTGCGCCATATAGAGGTTATGACGAATGGAAATACAGATATAAAATAACTGCTAGGCAAATAACAACGATTAAGAACGAGAAGATAGGCCAACATGGGCGTTATGCTATTTGCAACCCACTAAATTATAGATAGGCTCATTTTATAGATAGGTTCATTTATAGATAGGTTCATTGAGCATTATAACGTTTTGTCTTTGCTGCCGTTGTCTTTCTCGTCTGAAGGTTCTTCAGTCAGTTTTTGTTCAGATTCTGGTGAACTGGTTTCTTTTTCAGGATTTTGCTCTCGGTCTTTATGTTCACCAAATTGAGGCATTTTAAATTTGGCAGAATATTTCAACACCGCAATGTTACTTGCAATAACGCCGATGACTAAAATGATAATTAGCCAAACTTCATAACCTTCTAGACTCATTGGAAACTCCTTTTAACCTGCAATTTTATAGCTGATGTTGTTAAGACAACACCAGCTATAAGCATATATGTTTGGTTAGTCGACGGCTAAACGTAGTTCACATTTGCGAATATCTTCAGGGGTATCGACTTCTGGAGAGTCAAATGCGCTGATAGCAATTTTAATTTTGTGGCCGTATTCGAGTGCGCGTAGCTGTTCTAATTTTTCGAGATCTTCAAGCCTACCTAAAGGTAACTTAGCAAAGGCATTCACAAAACGCTTAGTGTAGCCATAAACACCTAAATGTTTGTAAACCGGATAGTCATTGGTATCGCGACCAAAGGGGATACGAGAGCGAGAGAAATACAATGCATTATGGTCATTATCAAATACCATTTTAACGTGCATAGGATCGTCTAATTCTTTTTTATCGACGATTTCAAATCCTAATGTCGCCATTTCGAATTCACCAGGGTGACGTTCAAATAGACTTATGATTTGTTCGATTGAGATAGGATCAATCAGCGGTTGATCGCCTTGTAAATTAATCACTAAATCGTCATCGTTAAGACCAAGCAATGCAATGGCATCATTAATACGGTCGGTACCAGAGGCGGCATCAGGGCTGGTCATTACGACTTTACCACCAAAGGATTCAACGGCATCTTTAATGCGGTCGTCATCTGTAGCAACATAGATGCTATCGAGGCCTTTTGCTAATGATGCACGTTCATAAACGTGTTGGATCATGGGTTTACCATTAATCGGGGCTAGCGGCTTGCCCGGGAAACGGCTTGAACCATAACGTGCCGGGATTAATAGAGTAACTTTCATTAATATGACCTACTTGTGGTTGTGACAATAATATAGACAATAAATAAAAGGGCTCATAAGAGCCCTTTATGACTTAATCTGTCGTTTATTATATACGACGGAATAACTTAGTCAGCATTTCATCGGTAACTTTCTCTTCCCAGCCTTTACCGTACACGTTGTCCCAAAGTGGACCCATGCTCTTAGTCACGGCAACCATCTTAGCGATAGTTTCATCTGGCAAATCTTTACAGATGTTTTTAGGCAGAGTGATGTTATGAATTTTCATCATTTTACGGAATTCAGTCACACCTTCTGGATAGAATTCTTCCAGCACGTCAAAGGCTAAACAGTTACCAATACCGTGGTGATAACCCAGTACATAACCTAAACCGTAAGATACCGCATGACATGCACCGACTTGGCTATAAGCAATGCTCATACCGCCCATGTATGATGCCATCATTAACTTGTCGTCTTTTTCTGCGTGGTCTTCTAAGAACACTTGACGACATAAATCCATTGATTTTTCGGCAAATGCTTTAGCAAACTCGTTGAGGTATGTGCCTTGTAATGATTCTACACAATGGATAAAACAATCCATACCAGTATAGAACCACTGATCAGTCGGAACCCCTGCAATTAATTCAGAGTCCATGATGATTTGATCAAACACGGTGTAATCTGAGTTTAAACCTAGCTTACGAACGGGTCCGCACAATACTGCAGTACGTGATGCTTCAGCACCCGTGCCAGACACTGTTGGAATACCAATATGATGTATTGCAGGATTTTTAATTAAATCCCAACCTTGGTATTCAGAAGAACTACCAGGGTTAGTGAGCATTAGTGATACGGCTTTGGCTAAGTCCATCGTTGAACCGCCGCCTAAACCGACTACGCTCACTGGTAACTTAGTGTTAAATGCGTTAACTTGCGCCGTTAACGCATCAACTTGTTCAGTTGTTGGCTCATCATCTACGTTTACGTAAATCAGTAGGTCGTGCGCTTGAGTTGGCACGCGGTCAGCTAGCGGTTTACCTTGATGTACATCATCGACAAGGAAAACGACAAAATCGTTAGCATCTTGGCGTTCTTGACCTAATACAACATCAAGTTGCACAAATGAACCACGGCCAAAGATCATTTTTGGTACACATTTAAAATTTTTAAAACTCATTACAACAGTCTCCATTGAGATAAGTACTGTAAAAAGTGCTCTGAGCCATCACTGACTGAGAGGCATCAATGCTAGGCAAAAGCGCGTTTGATATTTTCAATACGTTCAGCTATTTGCTCATCAGTCCAAGACAACTTGATCAACATCGAAATCGTTCGGCTCATGATAGCGTCAGATTTAGGTGTCAGCACTTTAGTGTAGTCAGGGCGATCAGCGATTAGCATAATAGGTAATGCGGCAGGTGCTTTAAGTTCTTGGATGTGTTTCCAATTTTTAAGGTAATGCCAGTTGTTAACATACCAGTAAAAACAACCATCAACTTTGTTGGCAGCCAGCTTTTTATTAATTTCTTGAGTGCGTTCTTCTGTTGGCATCATAAATGTTAAGAAGCCTGCAGAATCGCCGTCTGGATCTGGAATTTCACGGAAGGTGATTTCAGCAATAGATGCCATAGCATCTTTAATGGTTTTCTTATTTTTACGCTGAATAGCAATGATTTTATCAAGCTTACGTAATTGTGCTAAACCCATTGCTGCATTCATTTCTGAAATTCGGAAATTCAAACCCATAATTGGGTGTGATTCTGCACCACGATCATTACCAACATGGTCATGGCCGTGATCTGAAAACATGTGTGAGTGGTTATAAATTTCGCTATTGTTAGTGACAATCGCGCCACCCTCACCACAGGTGATGGTTTTAACTGAGTCAAATGAATAACAACCTACATCACCGATGGTGCCCAATGCTTGGCCTTTATAACTGCCACCGATGGCTTGACATGCATCTTCTAAAATCACCAAGTTATGCTTTTTACACACCGCTTTGATTTCGTCCATCTTCGCCATAGAACCACACATATGAACAAGGTTAATAGCCTTGGTACGTGGTGTGATGACAGCTTCAATACCTTCTGGAGATAAACATAATGTTTCGTCAATTTCAGCAAAAATAGGGACAGCACCGGCCATAAACACGGCTTCAACAGAGGCTACGAAGGTAAATGGAGGCACAATAACTTCATCGCCAGCACCAATGCCCGCTGCTGCCATTGCAGTTTGTAATGCAGCAGTACCGCTTGATACTAAATGAGCGTGTTTCACGTTCATTTTTTCGCAAAGTAGTTGCTCCATGTCGCGGGTTTTCCAGCGATCATTACGCATATGGTCGAAGTTATAACGGAAGGTAAAACCGTTCTCCATTACGTCAGCAACTTCCTGCTTTTCTTCAGGACCAAATAATTCAAAACCAGGCATGGAAATCATCTCCTAAAAATTCTGCGCATAGTAGCGCTAAATAAACTGAATGATTATAACGTTCTTCAGTGGTGGTTCGCGACTTTTATTGCATATTTTTAATAACAATAAACAAAGGCCTGCTAAATAACAGGCCTATTAAAAGTGTAAATGGAGATAGAAGGCAAGGTTAAGCTAAATTGCGCCCATGAAGACGGTCGATTGTCACGTCTAAATCTGTGAGTAATCCGTTATTAATTCCGTAAATCCAACCATGTATTGCAACATCTTGGCCACGATCCCATGCTTCTTGAACTATGTTGGTCGACACAACATTTGACACTTGTTCCATCACATTAAGCTCACACAGGCGATCAAAACGCCCTTGTTCACTCATCGATTCAAGAGCATCCTCGTGAATACGATAAATGTCACGTAAATGTCCGAGCCAATTGTCAATCAGGCCCAGTCGCTCTTTATTCATTGCCGCACGAACACCACCACAGCCATAATGCCCAACGACCATGATGTGCTTTACTTTTAGTACATCGACAGCATATTGCAGCACTGATAAACAATTTAAATCTGTGTGAATGACCATATTAGCGATGTTACGGTGAACAAACACTTCACCGGGTAATAAGTCGATAATCTGATTAGAAGGCACTCGGCTATCTGAGCAACCAATCCATAAGTATTCTGGGTTTTGTTGTTTTGCCAGTTGCGCAAAAAAGGTAGGATCTTCTTTGTTGATCCGTTCAGCCCAACGGCGATTATTATCAAATAATGGTTTAAGAAGTTTCATGAGCGCTCGAATTAGGTCGTTTTTTACCGGTAAGGTATTACAGGTAATATGTCATTTTGTTATGAGTATATCAGCAATGCCGACGAATCTGGTCTATCCATTGAGGTGATTAATTAAAATTAACTTTACTCAAAAAATCAACAAGATGCTGATTAAAAATGGCTGATTTTTCGATGTTAGCTAAGTGACCAGCTTGTTCA
This sequence comes from Shewanella sp. Arc9-LZ, assembly GCF_010092445.1. NCBI lineage: Bacteria > Pseudomonadati > Pseudomonadota > Gammaproteobacteria > Alteromonadales > Shewanellaceae > Shewanella > Shewanella sp. Arc9-LZ. The sequence continues at coordinate 2,113,767 of NZ_CP048031.1, forward strand.
ATGTGCAATAATTGACTGCCATCAATACAGTCATGCATTAAATAACTTTCCAGCGCGGTACGCAAATAACCACTTAATCCTACGGCCACCAAAGTCGGTAATGTTAATAACTCAACCGATTCGAGTGTGTCACGTTTGAATATGGCCATATTGGCAAATTTAAGTAACGCAGTAAGTTGAGCGCCAGAGTAAGACGTTAATTCAGCGCTAAATTGTGCAACAGTATTAGCTAGATTGGGGTCTTGGTTGACCAATTGCTCAATTTCTTTACTAAAATATAATGTGCTAATGGTTTGTGCAAGGTCTGATGATATAGCTTGGTCGTTGGCAACTTGAGCCATTAACCCTTGGTATTTAACGCAATTAACTTGCGGTTCAAATCCCACAAAACTGTTTAACATCACCAAGCCATTAATGCGAGCCGGTGCATGTAATATAAGCTCTGCCGCAATTGCACCGCCACTACCATGACCTACGATGGCGGCAGAGTTGATTTCAAGCTTATCCATTAACGTTAATACGTTTTGGGCCACATCTTGTAAATTTCCAACAGATTCTGGGATAGTGGTTGTTTGACCATGGCCCCAAAAGTCGATGGCAATACATCGATACTGTGATGACAGTTGGTCAATTTGCGATCGCCACATAGTGCTATTGGTGAGTAAGCCATGACAAAAAATAACAACAGGTCCATGTCCTTCATCTAAGTAATACAGTGGTTGATTATCAATTTCTATGTGATGCATTAAAGTGGACATAACAAACTCATTCAAAGAGGAAATGCGCGCAAACATTAAGCCGGAGAGGGCGCAACAAAGAAAACATAATGATTAACTAACTCTGTTAGCCGTTCAATTAAGGGTGATTTTAACGATATTTCTGCCGCAGACAACACTTTTGCAAATTCATCTGCGCTAAATTGCTCCAACAACTCATTAGCGACAGGAAAATAGCTCATGTGCCATGGTTCAGGACTAACGCCGCTTAAATCTGGCTGATAGGGAAAATAAAATCCAAACTCAGTAGCATGCGAAGTAAGCCATTGATGCAATTGAGCACAAGGGCCATCGGCTGTATATTCTGCAGTGATTAACTGCAGTGCTTGTTTGCTAATGTTATTCGCATCATATATATCGAAATCGGTGCCCCAATGATGCCGAGATGCGCCAGGGAGTGCAGACCATATCAAAATGGTATCAATCACTTGTTGTGGCGTGAGTGACGTAAACTCAATTGGATTTGAGTCTTGGTCGAGTAATGGTCGCTGACCTGTGGCTTTGGCGTTCCAAATACTCAATTGACGATCAAATGGTCTATATGCAGAACATATTTGTACATCAAACCCCGCAACAGATGCCGCGCACTGCAACTGCATAAATGCAGTTGCAGTGCGTTGTTCAAGCAAAAACTGTCCGATTGAAACTAAATGTCGATCGTCTAAGCCGTATAATTTAGCTTGCTCGCTAGGGATATCAATCGAAGAAAACTGTGAGCTTATTTGCACAATAACTTTTCCAAAATGCGTTCATAGCAATTGGCTAATATCTCTAAGTCGGCCACGTTAACGCATTCATTCACTTTATGAATTGTCGCGTTGACTGGGCCTAACTCCAACACTTGTGCGCCAGTTGGTGCGATAAAGCGACCATCTGAGGTACCACCTGAAGTTTGTGGGTCGGTTTCATAACCTGTAATTTCGCGAATCGCTTCCCGTGTGGCATCAAGCAGTGGACCGTCACCCGTTAAGAACGGTAAACCATTAAAAATCCAGTTGATATCATAATCTAAGCCATGAGCATCAAGAATACTCACCACCCGCAGGATCAATTCTTCTGCGGTCACTTCGGTAGAGTAACGGAAGTTAAACATCACGGTTAATTCACCGGGGATAACATTAGATGCACCAGTACCACCATTAATGTTAGCAATTTGGAAACTGGTCGGTGGAAAAAACTCATTACCATTATCCCAATGCATTTGTGCGAGTTCAGTTAGTGCTGGAACCGCTTTATGAATAGGGTTGTCGGCTAAGTGTGGATAGGCAACATGGCCTTGAATTCCGTTAACGGTTAAGTTGCCGGTTAAACTTCCACGACGACCATTTTTGACGACATCACCTAATTTATGAGTTGAAGAAGGTTCGCCAACTAGCGCCCATGTCATTTTTTCATTACGAGCTTCGAGCGTATCAATAACCCGCGTGGTGCCGTTTATAAATGGACCTTCTTCGTCACTGGTAATTAAATAAGCAATAGAGCCATTGTGGTCTGGATGTTTAGCAACAAATCGTTCGGTCGCGATAATCATCGCGGCTAACGATCCTTTCATGTCTGCCGCGCCGCGACCATGTAAATAGTTATCAATAATGGTCGGTTCAAACGGAGGAGTATGCCAACGGTTAAGATCGCCAGTTGGGACTACATCGGTATGACCTGCAAAGCAGAAAACCGGATCACAGTTACCGCGTCTTGCCCACATATTGGTGGTGTCTTCAAAAACCATCGGTTCAATATTAAACCCAACAGCGGCAAGGCGATTGGCCATTAAGGTTTGGCAACCCTCATCCAATGGTGTTACCGATGGACGTGATATCAGATCTTTTGCTAATTCAACTACATCATTATTCATTATGCGAACCACGCTTGGTATTGAGCTAGGTTAAAACCAACCAGTAATTTATCGTTGTTGACCAGAACCGGGCGCTTAATCAATGTTGGATATTGCACCATTAATGCTATGGCTTTGTCTTGAGTGATATCCGTTTTTTCAGCATCAGTCAAACCACGAAAACTGGTGCTGCGTTTGTTAAATAAGGTTTCCCAACCGACAACATCAGCCCACTGCGTAACCATGGTTTCATTTAGACCATCTTCACGGAAGTCGTGAAACGTGTAATCAATTTTTTCGGCTTCAAGCCATTTACGCGCTTTACGAACTGTATCGCAATTTTTTATGCCGTATAAAGTCAAAAGAATACTCCATTAATGTCGATAGGGTTGTCATGTAAGGCTTGGCTTTGTAGATAAGCCTGAAAAAGTGCCTTATGTAAAAGGGATATCATTGAATGCATTTAACAACATTGTGGCATTGTGAAGCGGCTTGAACAAGCCGAAGACGGTGTTTTGAAAAGATTTCATAATATGCAACCTACGCTCACTTAAGCTGAAGGTTGCATATTATTGTGGCGCGATAGTTTACGATAACCATTGAATAGGGTTGTTAAATAGATAGAGTCAACTTGATGTTACATTTGCACCGTAAAAATAATATCTTTACCAGCAACAACGCTGCCTTGAGCCTTATCTAATTGTTTAACGTCTTCCATATTGGCCAGCACTACCGGAGTCAGTAAACTGTCGACTTTGCCGCGTAAATAGGCAAGGTCGAAAGACAAAATCGGTTCACCGGCTTTAACTTGCTGACCTTCTTCGGCCAAACGTTTAAAGCCATTACCTCGCAGTTCAACGGTTCCAACCCCAAAGTGCACAAACAGTTCAAGCCCTTGTGGAGACTCAATGCTAAATGCATGGTTGGTTTCAAAAATTTTACCTATGGTGCCATCTATCGGAGCGACAATAAATTCGCCCTTTGGGTCGATAGCAATGCCATCGCCAACAATTTTTTCAGCAAATACCACGTCGGGTACTTTTTCAATTGCAACAATATCACCAGATACAGGTGCATAAATGGCAATACCACCTGTTAATGGTGGTTGGCCAGAAATAAGTCGTCTAATACGGCTTAAAAATCCCATAAGAACAAGCCTCTTTTATTAATATTTTTATGCGGTTAATTGTAAACGGCTCTGCGAACTTTACCAACTTTATTCGTGCTATTGATTGTAATCAAGTGCAAAAGCGTTAATGGCTGAGCGTATATCAGTAATTCGAGTTAACAAAGCAATGTGTTGTGCATGGCGGACATATTCAGCGTAATGCCCCTTAATCAATGCCACTTTTACATCTAATAAATTAGCTGGGTTGATACTCAATTCATCAAGCCCAAGTCCGACTAATAAAGGTAAGACGCGTGGATCGCTACCAAGTTCACCACATAAAGAGACTTTAACGTTTGCCTTTTTACAGTGGTTTATGCTGATGGAAATTAACTGGATAACAGCAGGTGACAGAGGCGGATATTGTTTGGCTAAATGCGGATTAGTACGATCGGCCGCTAAAGTATACTGGGTTAAATCATTGGTGCCGATACTGACAAAATCAAGCAGTGGCAGCATGCTGGGTAGGTTCATAACTGCTGCTGGGGTTTCAACCACAATGCCGTAACTCAGGGTACCAAAACCTTTTTCTTGTTCAATTAACTCCGCTTTGGCACGTTCAATTAATAAAAACGCGGCGTCAAGTTCTTCAACCTGGCTAACCATCGGAAACATTAATCGAACTTGGCCATGGTTTGCCGCCCGAAGTATCGCTTTTACTTGGGGGATAAAGGTCTCTGGGTGCGCCAAACTATAGCGAATACCACGAATACCAAGGGCTGGGTTGTCTTCGTTATTTTGCGGCAAACAAGGGATCTCTTTATCTGCGCCAATATCAAACGTTCGAATAGTCAACACGTCGCCTTGTAAACTATGCAGAGCATCGCTATAGAGTTTATATTGTTGCTGTTCATCGGGTAGCGCTTTAGCATTCATCAATAAAAATTCGGTACGAAACAAGCCAATACCTTGTGCTCCGACTTCGGCTGTATGAGATATTTCACTCAGATTACCCACATTAGCCAGCAAAGTGATCTTATGACCATCAAGGGTTTGACTGGGCTTATCTTTATAAATCATCAATGCTTGACGACGCAGCAATTCTTGTTGTTGTTTTTGCTTTAACTGGTCGAAAAGTTCAGGTGATGGGGCGATATGTAACTCACCTGACATACCATCTAAAATGAGCTGCGAGCCATCTATGATGAGGTTTTCAGATTGTGAGAATTGATAATTAAGTAACGCTGGAATACCCGCTGCCCGAGCTAAAATCGCAGTATGGCTTGTTAGGCCTCCAGATTCGAGAATGAGTCCGGTAATGTGGGTTAGTGGCAATATGGCAAATTCAGCAGGAGTTAAATCATCAGCGAGCAAAATGGTGTCTTCTGCGAGTGTTGATAAGTCCCATTGCAAATGGCCATGCAAAGCACTGGTGAGGCGTTTAGCCAAACAAATAATATCACCGCTACGATTGGCTAAATAAGGGTCGTCTAATGACGACATTTCTGCTGCATGTTGATTAAAAATCCGATCAACCGCGACAGCTGCGCAAACTCTAAATTGATTAATATGTTGATGTAGTTGCTGCTGCAGCTCCTCATCTTCTAGCAACATAATATCGCTATCAATGAGTTGGAAATTATCACAATCTGGGCACAGGTGATGTTGGCAGTGTTGTAAATGTGCAATCAAGTGATGAATTGCCTGGGTTAACTGTTGCTGTTGCTGGTCAATTTGTTCAATAGAAAGCAGTTTAAAATCGAGTGGTGGCAGTTGGGTGGTAATAGTTAATGCTTTACCAAAAGCGATACCTGCAGATACAACGATTCCATTGATTGACATAACGTTGTCCTATTAACTAAGCGTAATCAGCATTGAGGCTATTTTGTCAACGGCTGCTTGGCCGTGTTCACCTGACGCTAACACCGTCACAGACATGCCTTGGTAAAGGCCTAATGTTTGCAACTTAAATAAACTTTTCGCACTGGCTTGTTTTCCATTACATTCGACCATAATGTCGCAATCAAACTCTTTTGCCTCTTTTACCAGTAATGCCGCTGGACGGGTGTGAATACCGTGAGGAGCAACAATGGTGACCGTTTTTTGATACATAAACAACATACTCTGTAATGAATGACAACTAAATACTCATCGGATTAAGTATCAATATTTCAATAAGCTAGTCGAAAGTACTCACTAGCCATTTGGTTGAAAAATGCTTGTAGAACCCAAGTTTTTAATCTGATGGAGACAATATACCCTAAAGTCAGAAGGGCTAAAAGTGATGTTCGACTCGAAATGATCTGCGATGTAATCATCAAGGATATAAGCCAATATTGGTAGTGCTAAGAATGAGAGGGTTTAGCAGGTAAAAAACTAAGGCTTTTGGGGCTGACATTTGCAATGCTCCGCCTGACAAGCCTTAGTCAATAAATCGTTTTATTAATTATATTTTAAATTGCCCTAGTGTTTTGCTCATATCAACACTAATGGCTTGCAACGATTGCGCTGCCTGGCTGTGGGTTTCGTTAGCGGTTAACGACTGTTCGGTGAGTTCAGAAATGGTATTGACGTTGACATTGATGTCTTCGGTAACCAATGCTTGTTCTTCAGTGGCACTAGCAAGTTGTGCTGTCATGCCACTAATATTATCGATGAGTGCTAGAATTTCGATAATTGCATCGCTTGACTGTACGGCTTTTGACTGTAACTGAGCAGACTCCCGTTGGGTATGAGTAATGCTGTCGATAACCGATTGAATACCCGTTTGGATCTGACTAATAATTTTATTGATTTCATTAGTCGATGACTGAGTTCTATTCGCGAGTGCTCGTACTTCATCTGCCACTACAGCAAAGCCTCGACCATGTTCACCGGCTCGTGCTGCTTCAATGGCGGCATTGAGCGCAAGCAGGTTAGTTTGATCTGCAATACTGCCAATAACATCAAGAATACTGCCAATCTCAGCGGATGAATGACTCAGTGTTAGTGACACTGTTTCAGCTTGATGTAATTCATGGACTAAACTTTGTGTTTGTTCAACGGTTTGTTGCATCAATTTTTGATTCTGTTCCGCTTGATGTTTTACATTAGCGGCACCGTCAGCTGCATCTTGTGTATTTCGTGCCATTTCTTGGCTAGTCGATAACATCTGGTTGATAGCCGCGGCGACACTTTGGGTTTCACTATGCACTTGATTCGCGCTTTGATTAGATGACTTTACGGTGTCTAATAAATGTATGGCTTCATCATTTAAGGTATGCCCGAGCGGTTGCAAATTAGCCACCATATTGGCAATTTTAATCACAAATTGATTGAATGCATCAGCCAATTTAGCCACTTCGTCGTTACCTTCAGTCGACAAACGCTGGGTCAAGTCACCTTCACCTTTGGCTATCTGTTCCATCGCATCGATCGTGACGTTAAGAGGTTGGGTAATGGAATGATTCAACAATAAAAAGAATGCAAAAATAGGCACTGAAATAATCATCATGATAATAAAATAGTCAATAATGATACCCGTCATGCTTTCATTAACATCGTTGACGTTAGCTTGAGTGATTAAGGTCCAATCAAGGGCTGAATAATACTGCGCTGCGACTAATACTGTTTGAGGCTGATTTTGTTGGTCGACAATAGCAAGTTCATTTTGTGCGATGTTGTTTTTTTTGGCGTTAGCGATCAATTGTTGATATGAATTAGAGCCGTTGAATGTTGCTAAATTGGCAAGTGGTTTACCGATAGAGTTTTGATTAAGCGGATTAACAATAATGCGGTCTTGGTTATCAACAATGATAAAAGCTTGATGATCATTAACCTCAATTTGACTGGCAAATTGGCTTAATATTTCAACCGTAGCGTCCGGCTTAGCCAATTTAAACGCATCAAGAGTGCTACTTAATTGGCTGACTTGTCCACTTATCTGCTTATATTTTTCCTCAATTAAATGATTATATTGTTCTTTAATTGAAAAAGAACCGAAAACCACAGTGCCTACAGCAGCTAAAGCTAACATAATGAATAAGCGCTTTAAAATGGTTAAGCGTCTTAATAATCCAATCATCATCAGTCCTAATTCAAACAATCCATACAAAGTTGTGCGATTATAATGAAAATATGAAAAAACACAAGCTTGAAAGATTGTTTTTGTGAGCAAACAGCTGATTTTTACATTTGTTAATTGAATGTGTTTATTTGTAAAAAATTATTGATTATCAAATGATTAGTGTACCATTAAGTTTGATTGGTTAATTAACATGCTAATCGATTGTTTTAATTTTGATTTTTTTTTGATTTACCCGCAAGATTAGCTTAATTAATGGATAAGGTACCTACGTTATGAATTCATCTTCTACAGTCAAAAATGACGACATTTTACTTAAACTTTGTCATTCTGTTTCTCATGTTCTGTCTAGCACTAGTGCGAGCCATATTAGTCATGCTGGGATGGTTCAAAGTATTTCTCGTACCCGTTTAAAGCCTGATTTGGCGTGTTTTTCCATTTTCGACGGCGGCTTTTCAGGTTTAGTTGTTATCAATTTTTCAGCTGCTGCGGCTATTGAAATTTATCGCCGCTATATGATCAACATGGGCATGCCTGAAACAGAACTCGCGTTTTCACATACTTCTGATGATGTCAGTAATGTTATGGGCGAATTAATGAACCAAATTTTGGGTGATTTTATTGGTAAAATATCGAAAGAATTGCAAACATCAATTAGCCAAAGCCAACCTAAAATGTTGGTTATCAATAAAGAGTTAACTATTTCTATCGATACAAACCTCGATAATGCAGTTGCCAGACGAGTGTCATTTAAGACTGAAAATAATCATATTTTTTATCTTGAATTCGCCATGGATAAAACTGAGTTTATACGATCAGCAGACTTTGAAATGGACGAAGAGTTTGATTTGGACTCGTTAATTGAAACTCATGGTAAAACAGCGCAAGTCAGCACTGTAAAATCAAAAGATGTATTAAATGATCCCAATATTAAAGGCATTGTTGTCGATGACGCAGATGACTTGCTTAGTGAACTTGGATTATAAGTAATGCAGATTGAGAGACATAACCAAATAAGCAATTCATCTTGGTTGTTTCTCTCGATTTTGGCCATCTTGGTTGTTAATTTCTTTATTGAAGCTCTTTAAAGACATTCAACTTATAGCGTTAGAATCTTATTACCAGAAAAATTTATTGTTTATTATTTAAGAAGTGACGGTAGACCTTTTCATCTAGGCCAATTGTTGGACACGTTAACCCTTTATCTCTTACAGTTGAAACAGTCATCTTGCCATCAGTGATAAACACTGCTTGTGATTGTAATGAGCATTTATCAATCGCTTTCACTTGCCATCTTTTGAGTTCATCTAAAGCTGCAGGCGCACCAGCAACAATATAAACTTTCACATTATTGTATTGATAAAAATAACGCCCATCGTCATTAACCTTTACGAGAGAACATGGTGTTTTTAGTTGTAAAGAAATATGTTGAGTATCTTTATCGAAAACGCATTGCCCTGAATCATCGTTCAAACTGACATGAGCGTTAGCACATGACATTAACAATAATGATCCGAGTAAACCAAATGGTCGAATCATGCTGACATTTCCCAGAACCATATTTGCTCTCCTAAATTAAGCCAGTCAGGATCTCCAGCCTTTAAATATTCACCATCCCATAAATCAATATGATCAGTATTTCCCCAACCATTCATTATAAAAACAATGCCTTTTTTATCTTTTAAAACAGATAGAGCATCGTTTTTAAGGACTTGTTTGTTACCAACAAATGTACAGCTAGCAGAGTCAATCCAATTTGCAAGTTCTTGTGCAGCAAGGATATGCCTTGGTGTATGTTTTAAACCAGGATAACAGCGACGTTGAGGATACATTTTATCAAAAGATGAAATATCGATTCCAGACGCTTCTAATGACACACCCATACGGATAGCACATTGATTAGCGAATAATGTTTTGTCGCAAGGGTTGCTGGGATAAGGATGGTTAACCCATAATTTATTAAATTGAATAAGCATGTTACTAAGTCCTTTTAAATGAATAATTAACAATACCACCTTCTTAATGTTAAAAAAATTACCCATAGTAATTACTGATAACTTAACTTAACATATGATAATAGATACCTAAAACCAAAGTAAATGATGTAGTTAACTACCCCCATTTACGTATTCAGCTAGCTTAAGTTGGCTCATTACTATGAAATGATAGAATTATGAATAAATATTTTAAGTGAATAAACTACAATATTTATAAATTTCATAATAGTAGAGGCTAACTATTTTTTTAAATCATTATTAAAAGCAAATGTGGGTACTTTCAGTTTCAAACCTTCACCCATTAACTAAAGGCGATGCAGAGAAATGACATCTAAAGCGACTTCTATTGATATAGCTTACCGTGCAGGCGTGTCGCAATCGACTGTGTCTCGCGCGTTAAGAAACAGTCCGTTGGTAAATTTAGAAACGCGGCAGCGTATTCAAGCCATTGCAAAAGAACTCAATTATAAAGTCGATAAAAATGCCAGTAACTTACGCATGCAAAATAGCCATACGTTAGCATTGCTAATTTGTGAAGATCCTACTAACGATGAGTCGATGATCAACCCATTTTTTCTCTCTATGCTGGGTTCGATTACTCGAGCAACCGCCCGTCAAGGTTATGATTTATTGGTGTCATTTCAGCAGCTTTCAACGGATTGGCATGCAGATTATGAAGACAGCAATAAAGCCGATGGTATTATTTTATTAGGTTATGGCGATTATATGGATTATGCCCATAAACTTGATAAGCTTATCGAAAAAAATACTCACTTTGTTATCTGGGGAGCTGAGCATAACAATAAAGCGGTGTTGTCTATTGGTTGCGATAATCATCAAGGTGGTTTTGTGGCCACGGAGCATTTGCTCGGGTTAGGGCATAAACACATTGCGTTTTTAGGTGACTCGTCAAGTCGCAGCCCTGAATTTCGCGACAGGTATTTAGGTCATGTTGATGCTTTAAAATCTACCGGTATCGAAGCCGACAAACAGTTACAGCATGACGCTATTAATACCGAAGCCTCTGGCTATAATGCCGCCAACGTATTATTAGATAGCGGCGTGACATTTGATGCTATTTTTACTGCGAGTGATCTTATTGCGATAGGGGCGGTTCGTGCATTGAAAAAGCGCGGTGTTGTAGTGCCAGATCAAGTTGCTGTAGTGGGATACGATGATATTCCAGTGGCCAGTTTTGCCAATCCGGCGTTAACAACCATAAAGCAAGATACTCAGTTCGCAGGTGAAATACTTGTCGAAAGTGTGTTGAAGTTAATCCGTGGTCAAGAAGTTAGCCAGCGATTAATCAAGACCCATTTAGTGGTGCGTAGTTCATGTGGTGCAAATGTTGAAGATAATTAGATAATTAGATAATTAGATAATTAGATAATTGATATTAAGTGCATTGAATACTTTATGTAGTGCTATTTTTGTTTATTTACAGAAGCTTGGCAAACTAATGCTCTGAGTTAAGAACACTTATTTTACAGTAACAACTTACGTGCTCATATCATTAAATCGCTTTCAAATATGTGTGTAATTCCTGCTATTCAATTGTTTTTTAAAGGATAAGTTTTTTATGGCCGGTGCCAGTTTATTAACCCTATTAGATGATATTGCGACTATTCTGGATGATGTGGCGGCAATGAGTAAAGTGGCTGCACGCAAAACTGCGGGCGTTCTGGGTGATGATTTAGCCTTAAATGCACAACAAGTGTCGGGTGTTGCTTCTGATCGTGAACTGCCTGTGGTATTTGCGGTGGCGATGGGATCATTTAAAAATAAAGTGATTTTAGTGCCGATGGCCATGCTGATCAGCGCATTTATTCCATGGGCTATAACGCCTTTATTAATGTTTGGTGGTTTGTTTTTATGTTATGAGGGCTTTGAAAAAGTCTATCATTCACTAACACATAAGCGTGCTCCTGTGATTGATGACGATGCGGTAGTCGCCAAAGCAAAAGCGGATATCGAAGATTTAGCCGCATTCGAAAAAGAAAAAATAAAAGGGGCTATTCGTACCGATTTTGTCTTATCGGCTGAGATCATCGCTATTAGTTTAGGTGTGGCTGCACACATGGATCTAATGGGGCAATTTTTAACCTTATGTGTGATTGCCATTGTGATTACGGTAGGGGTATACGGTTTAGTAGCAGGGATTGTTAAAATCGATGATCTTGGTTTGTTTCTGGCTCAGCGTAAGCCAAGTGGAATAGGGCATAAATTGGGTTTAGGATTAGTATCTGCTGCCCCTTACTTAATGAAGGTCCTGACATTTGTCGGCACTATTGCCATGTTTATGGTCGGTGGCGGTATTTTAACTCACGGAATTCATGTGGTATCTGAATGGATTGTGCATGCAGAAACGCTGGTTAGCCAGGTGAGTCTTGTTGGTGACGTTTTAGGGCTATTAACCCCAAGCGTGTTGAATGCACTATTTGGTGTTGTTGCTGGTGGTTTGGCGGTATTATTGATGAACGGTGTGACCAAGTTACTGCCTGCAAAAGATTAGTTACTGCCTGCAAAAAACTAGTTAATGCCAGCAAAAAGTTAGTTAATCCAAGTATTTGTTGTGGTAAGCAATGATGGGTAAAAACATACGAAAAAAGCATAGTCCATGACTATGCTTTTTTCGTGGTATTGACGATAACGACGATGTTAATCAGTCTCTTAGGACTAAACCGTTAAATTATCGGGACTGTCTGGATTTGGTACTGTTTTTGGATTTGGCCCATATTCGTTGTCATCTTTACTGTTAAAGCACATCACAACCAGTAAAATTAATATGCCAAGCAATGGAATAAATATCAATAATAACCACCAACCAGAATGGTCTGTGTCGTGTAAACGACGGACACTCACAGCGATACTTGGGATCATGATGGCGAGTGAATAAATTGAGCTTAATACCCCTGCACCGTAGACGTCGCTGTAAAAACCGACACCCATGTCTAATAGCGTCAGTACGATACTGATCACCGCACTGATTAATCCAAACATCCAGTATTCTTTACGACGTGCACGGCCGCTAAAATCAAAATACTGCTTCAATACTTTTACATACCAATCCATTTGTTGTTCCTTAACGTTAACTTTTATTAATCCGGTGTATTTGTAACAAGATAGTGTTGAATTAACAAGGTTTATTCAACATACACACAAAAAATAAAGCCGTTGTGAGTCACAACGGCTTATTGAACAAGCTAATAATAATGCCATCAATATACTGCGATTAATACAGTGCTATTTAGCGAGTGTTTGTTGTACAACAGGGTAAAAGTCCCATACTTTTTCATCGGTCATCGAACGCACCAATTTAACGTATTCAGCATGGGTCCACGCTAGCGGTGTTGCTGAGTTGGTACCTTGGCCCATTTTGTAATTATAACGAGTCGCGTTGCCTACGCCGTCCCAAGCTTGCTCTGGCAACATTAACCCTTGGTTAGCAAAGGTTTCCATGCCTTGAACATAGGTATTGATTAATACTTTCTTCGTGTCAGGGGTTAAGGTGTCATTCGCTTTTGCTAAGGCTAATTCGTAATGACCGCGTTCACCGGTAAAGAAAGGCCATACTCGACCTCGTTGATTTTCGGTGTCGCCTTTTTCAGCGTAGCTAAGACCTGTGACAGTGTCTTCACCATATCCATCGTTACCATAGCGGCGGTATCCTGGTACTTTACTGCCATCTTTGGCGGTAAATAGGTATTTAACTCGTAAGTTATCTTCAAGACCTTGGTTGTCTATTAGCATGACGCTGTTTTTAATAACAGGGTCTTGGGCGTTAACCACACCATAACGGACTAATTCTAAAAAACCACCATCGAGGATCATGCGCTGATCTAAACCAGGTTTACCATTGTTATCGATGAGCTTATCGGTGTTATTAGGGTTACCATTTGGGCTAATGCGCACATAATAAGGTGCAACTTTACCTTTGGCATCTGTTTCACCTAATAAGCCAGTGGTGGTGACCATCGTTGTTTCGAGCTGACTTTGTAGCTTACGCGCTAAATCGGCATATTCAGGTGCTTGTTCATCTTTGGCTAGCGCTCCGATATCACTGGCAGCCACTAAACCCGCAATTACGGCTGCAGTTGTGGATGGAGAAAATCCTGCTTGCTCTTCCCAGCGTTCTTGTTGGGTACTAGGAGGGTTAATTTCAGTGTCATTCCAATCCAGTTTTACTTTGCCGCCTTTAACTAAAAAGTCAGCGGCTGGTTTAAGCATGTCGTTATACCATTGGATTATTTCTGCATCGCTAAGCACACCTGCTTGCCACAGTTTCCAGCCGAGCATGATTGGCATAGCGGTTTGATCTAACTGCACGCCAACCCATTCAATTTCACCATCGACATGGGTTTTCTGTAAAAACCATCCAGGAGTACCTGCAAAACCAGGTGTTTGTTGTTGAACTTGAACCTGCTTTAAATATTCAAAAGCCACTTTTGGTGTTTGAATATCGCCCATGGCTAAAAATGCCATTGCACATTGGTAAAAATCACGTGGCCATACGGCTTTATAGCCTGTGCTACCGACTTTAGCTGAAACGGTGTCGCCCCAAGGATTTGAAAGTGATGCGATTAACGCACCAGCATGGGTTTTATCTTCTTGAGCTTTTAACACTAAGGCGCTGGCATAGAGTAATTTACCGTTATCTGTAGTGTTGCTGCTCATGTCATTTAATGGCTTCAGCGAGGCTAAGTAATCTTTCCAGCCAAGATGTTTATCGTCGCCTAAATACGCTTGTTTAACGGCGTCATAACCCGCATCTAATGTCGCTTGAGTGGTGGCTAAGCTGCTTGCTTTGTCTTTACCAAAACCAATAACCAAATTAAAGCTTAGGCTGTCATTAGCATTGGTGAGGGTAGGGTATTGTGCGGTTAGGGCGACGTTGCCGCCTTGATTGGTGTCGCTAGTGGTTTGGTAATGAGAGTCAAGTTTACCGTTATCTTGTAAATCGACAATACCATCTGATGTGCCGACAAACCCAGCGCTTGCAGCGACAAAATCAACATCTGTTTTAACGGTCATTACCGTTGAATTAGTGTCGCTGGTGTAAGCCACTAGCGATTGGCCTTCAACACTAGCAATGTCATTTGAACCACTGTTATCAATGTGCGGATTGACATAAAGGTGTGGCGTAATGCCAGCCTCAAAAGCAGTAAAGGTGACTTTCATCATCAAGCTATTTCTATCGGGATCGGTAAAAATATGTTTTTCTATTTGGTATTTACCTTCAACATCTTTATTAATGACTTTATAAGCCAGCGATAATGGTCGTCCCATATCATCGGTATCTAAATACTCAATAGTGCTGATAGTGTGGTCTTTTTCAGTATCGACAAAGCCATTGCCAGAGATAATAAATTGCAGTTCTTTAAGCTGGGCATTGTGAATAAGGCCAAACATGGTTTCGGTTAATACGCCTTGAGCTATCGAAAACCACACTTTACTGACAGGGTTTGCAGCTGTGTCTTGATAATGGCCGTTAACATAGGGCTCGTAAGATGTGCCTATGCCAGTTTTTCCTGAGAAAGCCCAAGTAGGTTCTGTGCCTGGCGTACCGGGTGCGACGTTAACAACTTGAGCTTGTGTGTTTACTTGAGTATCAGCTGGTGAGCACGCACTTAAGGCTAGAGCCATCATGCTGGTCGTAACAGCTTTCGCTATGATGCTGCGATGCGTGAGTAAATGTGGTTTTAACATGGAATTCCCCAAAATAATAATCTTAATCTAGGGCCTGTTGATCTTTTAAGGTTGTTTTTGCAGCGAATTGTTGGTCATTTGTACAAGGCAGAGACTTTGTGGTGTAGTTATTCTACATAAAAAGTCGATAACGCAGTAAAAATGACCAACAAACGCTGCCCGAAGGGTTCGGCTAAAAACGTTTTACTCTTTGTTGAGTTACTCTTCGTTAAGTAAAAGTAGCTTAGATTGCTAGGCAGCAATCCGCTCGCCTCGATTAAAACGTTTTTATCTCGAACAAAATTTAACCTGCAAAGATCAACAGACCCTAGTTACCAGTGACAAAGACTGGTAATCCTTATTGTGTTTGCTTGTCTTGATCGACAAATAACACCGCAATGCCCGACAACATCATAAATATCCCGCCTAGTACTAACGCGTAAATTGGTTGTCCATCAAAAAATACCTTAAGCAATAAGCCAAGAATACTGGCCGCTAACAGTTGTGGAATTACGATGAAGAAGTTAAAAATTCCCATGTAAACGCCCATTTTTTTCGGGGGTAATACACCAGACAACATGGCGTAAGGTACCGATAGAAT
Organism: Shewanella sp. Arc9-LZ; assembly: GCF_010092445.1. Lineage (NCBI taxonomy): Bacteria > Pseudomonadati > Pseudomonadota > Gammaproteobacteria > Alteromonadales > Shewanellaceae > Shewanella > Shewanella sp. Arc9-LZ. The sequence goes on from NZ_CP048031.1 coordinate 2,129,828, forward strand.
AGATGCCCAGGCAAAACCGACGCCAATCATTGGTATCCACAACAGGTTAGGGTTTTCAATAAACATAAAGCTGATGAGACCCGCACCGCCAATAAACATGTTGATGGTATGGGTGAGTTTAATGCCGACAGCTTTGGCTAGAAACGGAATAATAATCGCAGCAATTGCAGCAAAGCCGTTATATGACGCGAATAAGATACCGACCCAATCTGCACCATCATTATAGGCTTGTGATACCACATCAGTGGTGCCGTAATGGTACGAAGTAACGGCCGCTGTGGTGTAAATCCACATTGCAAATAGCGCAAACCAAGCAAAAAACTGTACCAGTGCTAGCTGACGCATGGCTTTAGGCATATGAAACAAATCATCGACAACATTAAACGTCATGCCTAAGCCGTCGCGTGTTGCTGACGATTCAGCGTTATTGTTTGACAGTTTGGCTAACTTACGCGAGCAGTAAAGTTGCAGCGGTCCGAAGGTAAAAATACCCAAACTTAAAATATAAAGTTGCTTATCTAGGTCTAGGCTTACAATTGCGAGAGTGAAAATGGCGCCAATCGCCATCCATATAATCGCACCATTTTGATATTGTTTGGCTGTACGCGTATTGACGTTAGTGTCTTGTGCGTCAGTGGTGTCTTGTTGATGAAATTCAGCTAATTGCTCTGGAGAATATTCTTTGGTTGAAATAATTGTCCAACCCACGGCCAGCATTAGTACCGCGCCACCAAAGTAAAATGCATAGCGTACAGAGTCGGCAATTTCGCCCGCTGGGGCGGTATTTTCGACATCAAATACATTGGTTAAAATATATGGCAAGGCAGATGCCACCACCGCACCAATACCAATGAAAAAGCTCTGCATTGCATAGCCTTGGGTACGCTGGTTTTTGGGAAGATTATCGCCGACAAAAGCGCGAAACGGCTCCATGGCGATATTGATTGAGGCATCCATAATCCACAACATACCCGCAGCAATCCATAAAGTAGGTGAATGCGGCATGATAAATAGCGACAAGGTGGTTAGTATGGCGCCAATTAAAAAATAGGGGCGACGACGGCCAAGGCTATTCCAAGTATTGTCACTTAAATAGCCGATGATAGGTTGTACTATGAGACCCGTGAGCGGTGCGGCAATCCATAAAATGGGAATATCATCAATGGATGCTCCTAGAGTTTGAAAGATACGGCTGACATTGGCGTTTTGCAGTGCGAAACCAAATTGGATCCCCAAAAATCCAAAACACATATTGAAGATTTGCCAAAAATTAAGCTGCGGTTGTTGGGTGACGTTTTTATAATTATTGTCAGACATGTGACATCCTTTTTGGTAAGTCGTTGTGCTTACTTCTTTTAATTTTATTGCTTATGGCGAATTCGTTGGTAACCATTACGTTGGCTACGTTACATATTAATAGTTAAAAAAATGGCGAATACGCATCTCCCTAAGACGGGTATTCGCCAAAACCTACGCTTTATCCATTAGCGACTTTCGTCAAATAATCAGTGGATAAAGTTAATCAAGGTACTCTAAAGCTGATGGTCTCCATGGCCGAAGACACACCAGAAACGACCTAAACCATTCCATCCTGCAATTAGAAACGAAATAGCATGTTTTATAGTATCCTCGAGCTTGTTCTTGGTACAACTGACTACATACGTATTCATGCTTTGTGAGCAACCTAATGCGAACACTTATGTAACATTCTAGCGTTACAAAGCTTTAAAACGAATCGCGGTACCCCCACTGGCTGCGAGGTTAAGTGTCAGCGCGTCTTTTGCAGTAACGATTTTGGTTTCAATCACGTAATCATAAGGGTTTGTTAGCCAATCCGCTTTATCACCGTCACGATAAATTTGGGCTTGGTAGCGTTTCCCTGGCGTGAGGAAGTCTAATTTTAGCGTCAATTTCCGTGATTCTTCATCTGTTAATGCGCCTAGATACCAGTCTTCTGCACCGCGCTGTTTTCTTGCAAAGGCAACATAGTCGCCAACTTCACCTGCAAGGGCGATACTGTCGCTCCAATCTGTTGGTACATCTTGAATAAACTGGAAGGCATCGAGACGTTGCACATAGTTACGCGGTAAGTCTGCAGCCATTTGAATAGGGCTGTACAACACGACATACAAGGCTAATTGCTTTGTGAGTGTGGTTTTTACGCGGTTAACCGCATCTAGACCTTCAGGCGCTAAATTAAAGATCCCAGGGGTGAAGTCCATCGGCCCAGCCAGCATACGGGTATAAGGTAGAATTGCTGTATGTTCTGGAGTATTAGGTGGGCTTCCCCATGCATTAAACTCTTGGCCTCGAGCGCCTTCGCGTGCTATCCAATTTGGGTAAGTACGACGTAAACCGGTATCTTTAATCGGCTCGTGAGTATTAATGCTAATACCACGTTTTGCGGCTTCGGTAACGCTATGTAGATATTCGTTAACCATAAATTGGCCGTCGTGCCATTCATGGCGCACGATACCATTTTCATCAACGCGCTTAATGTCACCACCGTCTGCTACGTAACCGGTTTTAACGTGAGTCACGCCATGTTTTTGATATAAATCATAAGCATCACTCATTTGATTTCGGTAATTAGTGACTGAACCAGAGGTTTCATGATGGCCAATTAAACGGACATTTTTACTGTGTCCATATTGAGTTATCTCATCAATGTCAAAATCAGGATAAGCTTTAGTAAAGCTAAACACGTCGCCGTTATCGAACCAACTACCATCCCAGCCTTCATTCCAACCTTCAACCAATACCCCATCAAACCCATATTGGGCGGCAAAGTCCATATAACGCTTAGTTTCGCTGGTGGTCGCACCATGCTTAGGGCCGCTTCCCCAGGTGTTTTCATTGAGGTGCATTCCCCACCAAATGCCGACGTATTTACCCGGTTGCACCCAAGACACATCACCTAGTTTATTGGGTTCATTAAGATTAAGGATAAGATCTGAGTTAAGTAAACCTGGGGCATCTTTAGCAATTTGAATCGTACGCCAAGGTGTTGAAAAGCCAGGTTGAGTCTTCACTCGAATACCATCCGACCAGGGGGTTAAATCAGCACGTAAAATACCGTCACGCCCTTGATTAAGCACCATTGCGGCATAATCGGTGAGGGCGGCTTCATGGATGCTTAAATGCACGCCATCAGCCGTTCTAAAAGTCATAGGTGTGTGGGCTCGGTCGATTTTATCAAGTGAGGTTGTACGGTATAAATATTCGTATCGGTTCCAGCCGCGCCCGGGGATCCACCATGCGGTTGTGTGTTGTGGATCTGGGATGGAAAATTCAGTCAATTCATCGGTAATATCGAGTTTTGGTGTGTTAGCCAACCCGGTTTGTTTTGGCACTAGGTAACGAAAGCCAATACCATCATTAAACGCTTTAAATTCGATATCAAAGTCAATTTTGCCGTTACTCAGGGTGGCGACCACGCGGTTGTAATGATCGCGGATATTTTCACGTTCACCCCAAGGTTGCTGCCATGTTTGGTCTACGCTGCTGTTAGTCACATGTTTAATGTTAAAATCAGTACCTAATTCACCTAACTGTTGAAATACCAACCCTAATTTACTTGGGTTAATAACAATATTGTCATTAAATTTTACTTGGTATTCAGGACGGCCATTATCATCGGTCAAGCTGATGTTGATGTGCTTGTCAGGCGAGGCGACATTAATGGTTTTAGCTTGAGCGATACTGGGAATGGTTGATAACGCGACAGCACAAGCTACTGCGATAACATTAAGTGCAAAGTGTGACTGTGTGGATAGCGGATTTGCTCCGTTAAATAAAACGCGCGCCATAGTATGTCCTTGTTGATTATTATTTTATCTTTAGAACAAGTAATATATGACGCTTTTCGTTTATACAGCAAAGATTTGCATACGTATTCAGTGTGCCAAGCAAGTGCTTGAAGTGAAATTACGCAACAATTTTATTACCCCACGAACAATGATTGGCTCAGGGTTGATTACTTGACTCAGACATTGTTCACCAACACTTTATCCTTTACGCAATCGTATTAATTTACAATCTCATGTCTAATTCATTGTGTATTAACACCACGCATTGTGATGCAAACAACATTTTGGGCCCCAAGTTTATGTGCTGGGTACCCAGGCGTTTAAGACTGTTAAAGCTCTTTTTCGGCATAGGAATATGATCGGTCAGTAAAAAACACGGGTTAGCAGCAAACTCGATATCACGTACTGGGGTGCCTTTTTTCTCTAACATATACAGCTGATAATCTTCCGCTAACTCTTGCACCAGTTTTTCAAAACTCACAGTGCGCACTGTGATACCTGCTTCAACTTCACGTAACTGTTCTTTCGCCATGCCTTTAGATGTCGTTAAAGCTTTAGCAATTTTATGGGTTAAGTTTTGCTCATGGAAGCCGCCAATATGACCTAACTCACTTGAACGGAAACAGATGGTGCGAGAAAAATCGAGGGTGCTTTCTAACACTAAATACACCACTACATCGTCGCGATGTGATTGGGCGACAAAAATGGTATTCATCAAAGTGTGAGCTAAAATTTCAGTGTGGGCCGATTGACCAATACCTGCCAAAAATTGTTGGCTATCAACGGGAGCTGCTCTGGCTCGAACTACAAAAGCGCGCATGGGGAAATCCTATTAGAGGTAAATTAAACATGAAGCGGATAACGTAGTCGAATAATCAATCAGTTAAAGCCTAATATAATGTCTATTATCACAGTTTAAAGGCCCGCTGTAACGCTATTAATGACTGAAAAAATGAGTAGCGCAGATTCAAGTTATTTATTAGTTACGGCTATGTAGTTAATTGAATAATTAATAAAAAAGGGATTAAATTTGTGGCTTAATCCCTCTGGAGTATTTACTTGGTCTGGCTATCGTAATACTTACTACTAATCATGCCTTTAACAATTGATTCAATTTGTTTGATCGGAACCACCGATTGTATTCCTTGTGATGATTGCGGCGTCACTGATTGCGGTTCATCTATCCATTCATTAATTGAGGTGAACAATAATTGACCATCAGCACCTTTTTCAATTTTGGCTACATACCACCACTCTGTAATACCAACTGTTGGTGGGCTAAATATGCGTTGTTCATTATTAAATATAAATTCAACACGTGTTGTAGCCGGGTCAATGTCAGGTGAGCCAGAGAAATTTTTCACGTAGTAATCGTATCTACCTTCGACAGGAAACTGAGGAATTGAAATCACTTCAGGCCCATAACTTGTTACATCATCAACATCTAAATAGATGATGGTTTCATTAAGGGTGACTTCTGAATTGGCATAATACACATGGCTTTCATTACCTTCAGTATCAGTAATATAGAGATGTGAGTCTAAATCTCTTGGTGCTTCACCCCAGTTCAAGGTTATTTTAGTTAACGCTTCAGATAGCACTAAACACTCTGCTAAGGTGATGTCCTCTTCAAACGTGTTAATAATAGATGTTCGGCTTTGAAATCCGATAGTGGCGCCAAGTAAAACGGTAGAATGACGCTTAACTGGGATGCTAAATGTGCCATCATCGATAGAGAATGTGAGTGAGCGCCCCAAGTAATCACGTCCGTCTGAAATAACGCGAGCACCATTTAACAAATTACCATCTTCATCTTCCACACAACCATTTACCATAATGGTGTCGTAAATCATATCAGCATTCCAAGTAGTGAAATGACTAACATTACCTTGATAAAATGATTCACCGTTGACTGAAACTAATTGCGCTTCACCTTCTTCGATCCATAAACCTGACGTGGTGTCGAAATAATAAAGCGGTATCGTTGAGGGGGGAGTAGTACCTGCTACAGGTATATGAATTTGCGCGACTTTGTTTGGAGCGAGTTGTAGCTTGTTACCTGCACTATCAACAAAACTAACTGTAATTGCACCAAATGATTCTATTGGCACAATTTCGTTGGCACTGTTTGTTGTGAGCATATCACCTGGCATCATTTCAATATCAATAGCCGGGTTAATGACGGTTAGTTCAGCTACAACGGCTGAAGATACAAGGTTACCATTTAAATCAACAAGGCTGTTTTCAGGCAAAGTAACAAGCACATTACCATCAACAGCTAGCTCAGATACTTGAGTCGCATCAAAACTAATTGATGCATGAACAGGTTGTAATAGTAAATTGTGTTCTTGGGTTAGCTCATTTCTTGAAATACTCAACGCAGCTTCAGAATAATTTGTCGCATCAGCCACAAGAGTCAATCTGTCACTTAATTGAATATCTTGGATTTTTGCTGAAAATAAGCCTTCAGCATCAGCAGTTACTGTATTAACAACTAGGTTACCATTAGATAAATTCACGACACTTTCTGGAATGACTTCACCATTAAAATAGTTAATCGTGGTACCAGAAATAGTATAGAAAAACTTTTCATTTAAATTGAAACTAACTTGAATTGGCGCAACGCCATTTTCACCACCGTCAGTAACTTGTACAGAAATATCGGTTGATGTTGTTTCATATACGGAAGATGTATAAGTTATTAAGCCAGAAGGACTAATCAATAAACCATTTGGTCCGGCAATTAGTTCAAAGTTAATGTCATTTTCAGTGTCAGAATCGTCTACATCAGAAACGACTAATTGGTAGGTAAATGTCGAGCCTGAATCTACACTTTGCGCCGCGATAGAAGACACAACCGGGGCATCGTTTACAGGCGTTACAGAGACTTCAAAGTTCTGTACAGCAGGTTGCGTTTCGTCTTCTCCACCATCACTCACAGTAACCGTGATTGTCCCAGACGTTAATACACCTTCAAGTGGTGTCCATGAAATCAGACCTGTATTGTTAATGGCCATACCATCTGGCGCATTGGTTAAATTGAATGTTAAATTCGTACCATCATTGGCATCGTCTTGATCGGTAACGGTTAGCTGATACAGGTATTCACTATCTTCAATTGCAGTGACAACAGCGCTAGAAGATATTAACGGTGCGATGTTTTTAATCACCTCATTTTCATCATCGGAAGATGAACCACATCCGGTTAATACAAAAGAAAGTGCAGTTGCAACAACAGAAAGTCGCCACTTGTTTGTTAATTCCATTTACCTACTCCATGAATCAATAATTGTTAACTAGTCATTAAAATATTAAACATAAGGTGTTGATCTTTAGTTGCATATTTCGTTGCGATAATGACGATTAAACAATGATTTATCAATAATCATAAGTGATGTGCATTAGCGATTAGCGTACACTTTTGTATAGGTTAAATGTTAATAGCAAGCCAAATATGGCTATATAATTCTGTTAGCAGCATCAATTTTAATACAGGCAACAAGAAAGATATTTTTCAAATCTTGTGTGTAAGATCGGTATTTATAACTAAAAAATACGTTATAAAGTACAAATAAATTACATCTTTAATTGGAGATACTATGTCTGGATCAGTTCACGGTCATCAAGTTATGCAAATGATGCTAACCCACGGCTCAGCGTTAACAAAACAAGAGCTTAAAATGATGATGCAAACTACATTTGGTGTAGATACTCGTTATCATACTTGCTCTGCAACAGAGATGGACGCTGAGATGCTGATTGAGTTTTTAGAGGGCAAAGGTAAGTTTATTCCCAGTGACGGCGGTATTACCACAGCAGCAGATAAAATTTGTAATCACTAAATTAATCAAGATGACAATATGTGGCTTAGCACTAGTTGGTTCTAGATAAGCCTAATGTAAATATAATTTACCATACACTCTTCAATTTCACTCACTAACTCTTCAGTGTTGATTTCTGGCTCGGATAAATCCATTTCACCAATTAAGCACACAATCCCCTTTGAACCTTTGAATTTCAATATGTGATCAACATCAAACTTTAACAATAGGAAGGCTCGTATTGTGTAGATAAAGGTAAAGGTGTGGTTATACATATAAATATAGATTTTCTAATTACGCAATTTAATCACGCAATCTAATATCACACAAATAATCGCTGTTAAATAGCACACTTACGCAGATACTCAGGATTGGCTGAAGCCCATTCTGCTGATTTAAACACTCATGCCATTGGCAGTATCTAAGACTAAGGCCAACTCATGAACACATTCTTTTCGTCCTCAAAGTTGAATATTGCCACAAGCAGCCTTGACTGGGTTATGGGCCAAACCATAAGACATTCATTAAATCTGCAAGATGCTGTAGCACTTGATGAATTACAACAGCTGATTGTGCCAGACAAGCCGATTGAAACGCTTTATATCCACATTCCTTTTTGTCATACCTTGTGCCGTTATTGCTCGTTTCATAAAATTAAATTTAATGAACCAGTAGCCCGAGAATACTTTAAGGCGCTGAGACAAGAAATCCGCCAAGTGCTTGCCAAAGGATTTCGTTTTAATCGGGTGTATATCGGCGGTGGCACCACAACTATTTTAGAAGATGAGCTGATCAAAACAATAGAGTTGATTAAGTCATTAACATCAGTACGTGAAGTCACTTGTGAAAGCGATCCTATTTACTTTAAAAATGGTCAGCCGCATTTGCTTAACGGTTTGGTCGACCGAATGTCGATTGGAATACAAAGCTTTGACGATAAGATTTTAAAAGCGGTTGGTCGTTTTGAAAAATTTGGCAGCGGTTTACAACAAGCTGAGTATGTTAGCCGCGCTATCGAGATTATCCCTACGGTTAATCTCGATATGATGTATGGCTTTACCATGCAAACACCGCAGACGGTGGCAAACGACTTGGCTCAAACCATTCGTTTACGTCCAGATCAAATTACCACTTATCCGTTAACCATTGGCATTGGTAAAAATCGCAAAAAAGCCGGTTGCCTTGCTGGCGAACCTGAAGCGTTATGGCCACAGTTTTTAGCGGTAAAACAAGCGTTAGCTGAACACTATATTATGGAGTTTCCGTGGACCTTTAGCCGTAATTTTGGTCAGCCAGTTGAACATAAATATGTATTAGATGGTGAAGACTGCTTCGGTGTCGGTTCAGGCGCATTTGGCCGCTTTGGGGAGCAATTTAGAATTTCCAGTTTTAATATCCCAGATTACATTAACCGTATCAAAGCAGGACATAGCGGCACTTGTTATACCAAACCATTAAAAACCAAGGCACTGTCACAGCATTATTTAATGATGATGATGGGCTGCGGCTTACTGGACAATCGACAATGTAAAGCCTATACCGGCAAGTCTTTGTGGCACGCATTCCCGTTAGAAATGAGTTTTTTAATTTCAGCTGGAGCACTGAATAAGCAGGGTGATAATTATATCACTACGGTTGAGGGTCAGTTTATAGCGCTAAAAATGTTTTCAGGCTTTTTGTCTGGAATGGATTTTTTACGCGAACAGGCCTGTGGATTGCCCTTAAGCGCAATTGAAACGATGCCGAATATTTAGTCTGTGCGTTAGCGATAAACGTTTAAAAAAGCCACAGATAAGCATATCTGTGGCTTTTTAATGAGATACTTTTTTACATAAACTAAACAATTATAAGTATCAGTTTATGCCTTATTGGCGACATTAAGAATAACAGACTGCAAAGGGGCTAATTCAATATCAACACTGGCGCTGCCATCTTTGTGTAAAATGAGTTGTTGATTCTGTGGGGTACTTTTCAGCAAATCTGTCAGTTTTTTATTACTGCTAATTTGCCACGTTTGTATCAGTGTGTTTGGCAACTGAAGGGTAAATTGTTTGCTGTGGCTTTGACTGAAATTACTGACAATGATCAATTGCTGTACTTCGTTAAAACGGCTAAAAGCAAATACGCTGTCGTCATAGCCTTTAAGCTTATTTTGGCGTTGTAGGCTATCGAGTTCCCTGTACTCACCGCTTAGCGCAGTAGCAGTGTGGCTTAAGTTTAATAACGTTTGATAATAAGCACGTAATGTCTTTTCATCGCTTGTGGACTGTCCGCCATCAAACTTGCCGTTGTTCATCCAGCGTTGATGAGCCGGTACGCCCATATAATCAAAAATACTGGTGCGAGTCGGTTGGCCAAAGCCTGCATTTTCAGCGCCTTGTTCGCCAACATCCTGGCCAAAATACAGCAAGGTGGGTGAGCGACTTAAGGTTGTAGAGATCACCATGGCGGGTAGGGCATTAAATGGATTGCCAGCAAACTCGATGGTGTTGATGCGTTGTTCGTCGTGGTTTTCTAAAAAATGCAGCATGTGCTGATCGATGTCACTGACTTTGGCTTGAATTGTCGCAATGGCTGCAGTGCTAGCTTTACCTTGAATAATGGCTTTTAAGGTGTCATATAAATCGACTTTGTCGTACAAGTAATCCATTTTACCTAAATGAATATAATCGCGGTATAAATCGGGGTTATACACCTCAGCCAGAATAAACGCATCTGGGTTGGTGTGCTTGATGTGGCTATTGAGGTAGCTCCAAAACTCTACTGGTACCATTTCAGCCATGTCGTAGCGAAAACCATCTACGCCTTTGGCTAGCCAATATTGCGCAATGTGCTCAAACTTACGCCATGAATCGGGAATATCATCAGTCGCTTGTGCTTGCCAAAAGGCTAAATGCTCGGCTGCGCTTTTGTTTGCATATTCTTTTGGCAGAGCAGGGAAGTCATGGCCACCATCGGGTTTGACTCCATAATTTATTTTAACGGTTTCGTACCAATCGTTGGCATCGGGCTTGGCTAAACGTGAGCTATTGCCGGTCCATTTAGCCGGTGACTCGGCAAACTTTGCGTCGATGAGGGGATGTGTTTCGCCGCCTAATGGCAGATAACCATCCGATGCTTGTGGGACTTGAAAGTCTTCACCGACTACATAATAGAAATTGTTGTGTCTACTATAGGTGTTAGTTTTATCGTCGTTAGCACCAAAGTCTGGCTCGCCTTTTGGCGCTGAAATAGAATGATAATTGCGCGCGACATGATTAGGCACTATGTCGATGATGACTTGCATACCATTGGCATGGGTGCGGTCGATTAATGCTTCGAATTCTGCTAATCGAGTCGCTGGATTATCCGCTAAATCTGGATTAACGTTGTAATAATCTTTTACCGCATAAGGTGAACCCGCACGGCCTTTGACGACATCAGGATCATCATTACCAATGCCATAAGCCGTATAGTCATTGACCAACGCATGATGTGGTACGCCGGTATACCAAAGGTGAGTGGTGCCTAATGATTTTATATCTTGTAATGCCACATCGGTAAAATCACTGAATTTGCCTACGCCATTTTCGGCAATAGTTCCCCAAGCTTTGTTGGTAGTATTGGTGTTGCCATACAGACGAGTGAATACTTGATATACCACAGGTTTGCCTGCTGCAGCAGTTTGACTTGTTTGAGTAACTGATGCCTTATCGTTATCGATTTCTACCGCTGTATCAGTTTGTTCAACGGTATTGGGTTGGCAAGCGCTTAATCCTAACCTCAGTATACAGGCTAGTACCAATGCCTTTGGGGTCGGTGAAGGTAGGCGAAGTTGGCTTACTAACGGTTTAGTGATGGGGCGCATGAGTCTCTCTTTTATTGTTTTTATGAGAGTGATTCTATTGAAGAACATAGAACCACTCCTTAATGTCAAATAACTGAACGTATCTGTATCTAAACTTTAGAGCGTAAATTCCAACGTCTAAATATTCGACTCTACATATTCGAGTCTACATATTTGTGATAAAAATCAATGGCTCAGTTTAAGAATCGTGACACCTTTATTGGCCAAGGTAAGCGGCTTAGATAATGAGTACGTTTGTTTGTTGATAATATCAACGCCAGTAGTGTTGTCATTAATCGCAGGTTTAAAACGTTGTAAATCAAGTTCAATAGGCTGGCTGTTTTTATTGTAAATGATCAGTAAGGTTTCATCGCCCTGATGACGGCTTTGGACATAAACACCGTCTTTGGGCACAAAGTGCTGCAACTTACCTTGTTGAATCGCTAATGAGTTTTTACGGTAATTTAATAATGTACGTACAAAGGTAAGTGCTTCGGTTTGTTGTGCATTCAACCCTTTACCCGTAAACACATTGACACTGTCTTGTGGCCAGCCACCAGGAAAATCTGCGCGCACAGCGCCGTCGTTACGGTCTTCTGTAGGACTTTGCATGACTATTTCTGAGCCGTAAAATATTTGTGGGATACGGTTGCTGGTCAGTACATAAGCCATGGCCATTTTGTACAGTGCTATGTCGTTTTTCATTAAACTGTAAATACGGTTAGTGTCGTGATTACCTTCAAATAACACTAACTGGCTTGGATTGGCATACACCACATCGTTAGCCAACATTTGGTAAAGATCGATAAATCCAGCTCCCCAATCTTCCTCTTTGGTTAAGCTTGCTATAAGAGTGTCATACAAGGGGAAATCCATCATGCTCGGTGCAAAAGATTGATAACCATCTGCATTTACCTTACCAGCTTGCCAGTAGCTTACCGTCACTGGGTTACTACTCCATTCTTCACCAACAATATTAAAATGCGGGTATTCATCCATAATGGCTTTTGACCATGCTGTTAGAAAATCTTTGTCAGCATAAGAGTAAGTATCTTCACGAATACCGCTCAGCCCCGCATATTCAACCCACCAAATGCTATTTTGGATTAAGTATGTTGCCATGTGTGGATCGCGCTGATTGAGATCTGGCATAGTGACGTCAAACCATCCATCACTAAAATCGACCGTGTCTGCATTCACTGAATAAGGATCTTGTACTGTAGTGCGTCTATGGCTTGAGTAATTGACATCAGTTGAATCGTTCGCCCAACGGGATTGGCCGTTAATCCAAGTGTTACTCGGCATACTGTTCATCCATTTATGACCAGACCCCATGTGATTAACAACCACATCTTGGATGATGCCAATGCCAAATGATTGCGCTTCATCTACCAAGGCTTGGTATTCTTGATTGCTACCAAAACGAGGGTCTATTTTATAAAAATCTGTGGTGGAATAGCCGTGGTAAGAATACTTTTGTTGGTTATTCTCAAGCAATGGATTAATCCACAATTGAGTGACACCCAAATCATGCAAGTAGGGCAGAGCTTTGCGGATCCCCATAATATCACCACCATGGCGGCCGCCATCAAAGCTTCTATCGGCTTTTTCAAGCATGTCTGGGTGGTTATCATTGTCGGGATTACCGTTAACAAAACGATCTGGAGTGATTAAGTAAATCACATCTTTATTACTAAACCCTTGGCGATCGCGTGAACCTTTTTGACGGGTTTGCAGCTCATAATCAAATTGATCAACTAATTGGTCGTCTTTATATAGACCCAAAGTAAGTTGTTGTGGTTTAGCTTGGCTTAAGTCCAAATTAACGAATAAATGGTCGTTACTGTCGGTTTTATCTACGCTGCTGAGCGTGACACCTTCAGCCTTGATTAATTTCACTTGGGTGTCGCGAATGTTATCGCCAGCAATCAACAGTTGTAACGTAGGTTGTTGCATACCCGCCCACCATGACATGGGCTCGACGTTAAGTGCGGCATTCACCGACATGGCGCTGACACTGAGCGCACAGCCTAATACTAAACGTGATGCGAGCTTGCTGATGCGATGTTGGCCTAGGGGCGTTGGGTGTGAGTAATGTGATGACATGATTACTAGTCCTGTTTTATGTAATTTATTTTTATTCTGTTAACTCATTATTACTTTTTATCAAATACTTAAATTTTTTCGATATAGGTTTCATGGGTCGGCATTTGCTTCACCGTGCTGGCAATGACCTTACGGATATTAGTTAAGTAGTCGGTTAAATCGACTTGGGTGACCGCTTGGGTAAGTGGATGATAATCTGCAGGAATAATGCCTTGCCCTAACATGACCTGGATCCAGGCCGCTTCGGTAAAGAGTTCATCTTGATGCCGAAAAACCGTTGCCGTGGTGGTAAATAAATCTATTTTACGTTGTAAGCTTGCGGGAATATCCATGTCGCGACATTGCTGCCATAAACCGTGTTCACCGTCGGCAGATTGTTTAGAATTAAGATGATAGTGCAAAATAATAAAGTCGCGAATTTGCTCAAACTCTGTTTGTGATTGGCGATTAAACTCATCAATGTGCTGGGGTTGAATGCCGTTTCGGGGAAATAATTTGGTTAAACGAATGATAGCCGATTGGACTAAATGTAAGCTGGTGGACTCTAAGGGTTCTAAAAATCCGCTCGATAACCCAATAGCAACACAGTTTTTATGCCATTGCTTGACGCGCCTGCCTGTGGTGAAGTTGATTTTACGTGGCTCGGCTAACGGTTTTCCGTCTAGGTTGGCTAATAAATGCTGCTTAGCTTGCTCGTCGCTCATATGTTGGCTGCTATACACAATGCCATTGCCAGTGCGATGTTGCAGTGGAATCCGCCATTGCCAACCAGCATCGTGGGCGGTTGCTTTAGTGTAAGGAATGACAGGAGAAGAACTTTCAGATGGCACGGCATATGCGCTGTCACAGGGGAGCCAATGCTGCCAGTTTTCGTATTCTACCCCTAATGCTTTTTCAATTAATAAAGCAGAAAAACCTGAACAATCAATAAATAAGTCACCACTAATACAGCGACCATTTTGTAAGGTGATACTGTCTATCGAGTCATCATTGGTGAGTTGAGTGCTGGTTATAGTGCCTTCTATTCGAGTGACGCCACGTTGTGTGCTGTATTGGCGAAGTAAGTTGGCGTATAAGCTGGCATCAAAATGATAGGCATGGGTGATACCACTCATCTGCGCTTGAGCAATACTTTGAATAGGTTGGAATTTATTATGTTTAGCGGCCTGATAATTAAGCGAGTATTGCCAAAAGTCATTCGCGTTAAATGAATTTTGATTTTGTTGGCTACAATTAGCTTGAGCGCTGAGCCAATAATGATGAAACGAGGTAAAGCCTAAGTCACGACCAATGTTACCAAAAGCGTGCATATAAGCATCGCCTTGTTGGTGCCAGTTTTCAAACTCGATGCCCAATTTAAAGGTGGCTTGAGTTGCTTTAATAAAGTCTTTCTCGTTAATGCCTAATACGCTGTTAAATATCTGCAGTGGTGGAATGGTGGCTTCACCCACACCTATAGTGCCGATGGTATCAGACTCAATAAGGGTGATGTTAAGTTGTGTTTTAAACAACTTGGCTAACATCGCTGCGGTCATCCAGCCCGACGTTCCACCGCCTACAATGACAATGTTTTTTATTATTGTTTGATCCATTGTTATCGCCTTTTTAACTATTTTTGATTTATTTTTACTGAATCCGATAAAATAAAAAAGCCCCTGTAATAGGTTACAGAGGCTTTTTTGTCGGTTTAGTACATTCTATAAGCCCATTAGAACTTGTAGTTTGCGCCTAACATAAAGTTACGACCGTAGTTTTGATAATCACGCACGTGACGTGCATCTTCACCTGTGTACGATGTAAATGGCTCATTGGTTAAGTTGTTTACTTGGAACTGAACCGATAAGCCGTAAAGAGCATCGATACCGCTTTCGGTAAAGTCATAACCAATTTGGGCGTCAACAACTGTTTCAGCTTTTACGTTTACGTTGACACGAGTCAAGCTGATTGCGGTGACTTCACCTAAGAAGTCACTACGGTAACGTGAGCTAATACGTGCTTCGAAGCCAGCATTTTCATAGTAAACAGTGGCATTGAAGGTTTTTTTAGAAAGACCTTCAAGTTGTTGAGGTTCACTGTCAGCGGTTTCTTTCACTTCACTTTCGTTGTACGAACCACTTAAAATAGTACCAAAACCATCAAGCGAATCCGCAAATGTACCGAAATCTAGAGAAACTGAGGCTTCAACACCACGAACATAACCGCCATTACCGTTTTGAGGTTGGCTGATACTACCAATCGGGTTGTCACCTGGGTTTTGCGGTAAAAACGTGCTGAAGTCTAAAGTAGAGTCGTCGTTAAAAACATAGGTTTCTAGGTCTTTATAGAATACAGCTAAGGAAAAATAACCTTGATCACTAAAGTAGTTTTCATAGCTAATGTCATATTGACGCGCTAACCAAGGTCGAAGTTGGGGGTTACCCGAGTTACCAGACCAGTTAACACCATCATTAGGATTTTGGCTGTAACTATAATTGACGTTAGCATTCATTTTATCCATACGCGCACGGGTTAATGTACGCGCAGCGGCTAAACGTAGCATTTGGCCATCGGCAACTTCAAAACCTAAGTTAATACTTGGTAACCATTCAAGATATGTATCGCCTGCGGTACGAGGAAGTAACTCAACAATATTATTTTCAACTTTAGCTGCAGTGCCGTCTGAACTTTGATCTGTATAGACGGCTTGCAAGCCAATATTACCTATCAAAGGTAAACCAAATAGTTCTGACTCTAAGTTGGCTTTAACATAGGCCGTTGACACTTCTTCTGATACAGACCAAGAGTTGGTTGCACGTGATAAATCGACATCTGCAACGTCAGTTTCGGTATAACCGCCCGCATTGTAAAAGGCTAACGAATCGTAACTGAGCACATCACCCATGCCGAAAAAATCGAGTGAGGTTGGCGATAATAAATATTGCTCTGGCACAGATTCTAAGTAGTTATCTGTACCGTCATAACCCGCTAACGTTAGGTAATAACCTTTGTCTAACTTACTTTTATCGCGATTAGTGCGGTTAACACCAAACTCAACGCTGCGCACAGCGCCTTCATCAAACACATATTCAGCACTTAAGCGGAATGATGTTAATTCATCATCAATTTCGGGTTTGTTAATAAAACCATCTTGAGTATTGGCACCAAGCGGGCTTCCCCAACCCAGTGGGTCGCCTAATTTAATTAGGTTTGGATCTGCATAATTAAGATCATGAGTGAAGTTGTAACCACCTTCACCATTATATGCAAAACCTAGGTCATCAACCGCGCCAACACCGGTGCCACGGCCTGTACCGCTATAACTTTCCATACCAATATCGGTACGTTCAGCTTTTGATAAAGCGATATCTGCTTCAACGCGCCAATTGTCATTAATGGTGAACTTGTTGTTCCAACCAATTGACAGTGATTCAGCATCACGCTTGTTAACATCGTTACGGATGACGACTTCAGCGCCATTAATGGTACCTTCAGTCACTAAACCATTTTCTGTTTTAGTTGCTGTTACACCACCGTTAGTACCCCAAGCAGCAGGAATTTCGATACCGCGTAAACGTTGGTCATCAGTAAATTTGGTGTAATACACATCAACAACTGAAGTGAATTGGTCGTTAGGTGCGTATTCAAATACAGCTAATACACCGTCACGTTCTAATTCGCTTGAACGAACAAATGGTTTTGCGCCACCTAAAACACTGTCACCGGCATCATTTTCTGGGTAACCCCATGCCTGCCAGCGTTCTTCTTGGTTTGGTGACATCATGCGGGCATAACCTAACGCAATACCGATAGTGTCGTCTGCAAACTGGTCGATGTATGAAATACTGCCACGATAACCGGTGTCACTTGAGCCACTGTTAAGTGAACCTAAGTCGTTCATTTCGCCACGAAGCGACATGGCAATAGTTTGCTCACCATGGGTCAGCGGGCTAATTGTTTGCATATCAACGGTGCCGCCGATGGCTTGAGCCATGACAGACGCATCAGGGGTTTTATATACCACTACACGATTTAATAATTCAGAAGGGTATTGGTCAAACTCGACACCACGGTTATCGTTAACCGAGGCTTGTTCACGGCCGTTTAATGTCGCGGTAGTAAAATCTGGGCCTAAACCTCGAATTGATATGACGTTAGCGCGACCGTCAAGGCGTTGCGCTGCAATACCGGGTAGGCGAGCAAGTGACTCTGCAATACTGACATCAGGTAATTTACCAATGTCTTCGGCAGAAATGGCTTCAACAATGGATGATGAAGACATTTTTAGTGATTGTGATTCTTGTAAGCTGCGACGAATACCAGTGACTTGAATCACTTCAATATTTTCTTCGGCAGTATCAGTAGTATTAACGTCATCAGCAGCGTAAGCACTCATGCTTGCACCTGCAGCAACTAACGCTAGCGTAAGTAGGCTCGGTTTAAATAGCAACATTCATCTTTCCCCTTTAGTGGATACTTAACAACTTGAAGTCCAGGTCGAGTGTTAGTGTCCTTTTGAATTTTGGTTACAGTCTTTATTGTGTTTTTCCCTCAGCATGCTTAATTAACTTTTATAAGTGACTGCATAAGTGCTGAAGTTATGACCAAATTGTTGCGCAACAGTGACGATACTACTCCCAGTACAGTTTTGCCGACAATATTATGCATACGTATTCAACGTTATTAGTGGCGAATTAGCGGCTCGATTTTACAATTACGAAACAACTTAAGGATACTATTTATACAAGTTAACCTATTGTATTCATAGTTTTTTTATTGTTTCCAGTAAGTGCGTTAGGTCAATTAATTCTTTGCATACGTATGCAGGTGTATTGAACCTGATTTCCTTATTCACGTATCCTCGGGGTAATGAAAAACAACAGCGAGCTGTTACCCAGCCGCAACATCAAGGTAACTCACAGGTAATTTTGGGGTTAGCTTAATTCTAAGGGGAAGCAATGGATCAGGTAACCTGGTGGCGCGGTGGAGTGGTATATCAAATCTATCCACGCAGTTTAATGGATTCTAATGGTGACGGTGTTGGCGACTTACAGGGCATCATTGCTAAACTTGATTATATTGCCAGTTTAAACGTTGATGCTATTTGGATTTCGCCTTTTTTCAAATCACCGATGAAAGACTTTGGTTACGACATTAGTGATTATCTTGAAATAGACCCACTGTTTGGCACCATGGCCGACTTTGATCAACTTATTGAGAAAGCCCATCAATTAAATATAAAAGTGGTGATTGACCAAGTACTCAGTCACACCTCAGATCAGCATGATTGGTTCGAGCAAAGTCGTCAAAGCCGTGATAAAGATAAAGCAGACTGGTACGTGTGGGCCGATCCTAAAGATGATGGCAGTGCGCCAAACAATTGGCTCGCTATTTTTGGCGGTTGTGCATGGGAATGGGAACCACGCCGTCAGCAATACTATTTGCATAATTTTCTTAAAAGTCAGCCAGATTTGAATTTCCATTGTCCGCAGGTTCGTCAAGCTGTGCTGGATAATGTTGAATTTTGGCTTAAAAAAGGCGTTGATGGTTTCCGTCTCGATGCGATTACATTCTGTTATCACGATGAACAATTACGCGATAACCCCGCTAAACCAAAAGATAAGCGTCAAGGCCGTGGCTTCAGTGAAGATAACCCGTATGCTTACCAATACCATTACTACAATAATACTCGTCCACAAACCGTTGGCTTTATTGAAGAGTTACGCGCATTAATTAATCGTTACCCTGGCGCGGTTACCTTAGGTGAAGTGTCATCTGAAGATTCACTTGCCACGATGGCAGAATACACTCAAGGCGATGACCGTTTACACATGGCCTACAGTTTTGAGTTGTTAACCGATGATTTTAGCGCGGCTTATATTCGCCAAACTGTTGAAGAACTGGAAGCCAGTATTGGTGATGGTTGGCCATGTTGGGCTATCGGCAATCATGATGTGAAGCGGGTTGCATCACGCTGGGGTAAAGATAGTGTTAACCCAACGATGGTGAAAATGCTCAATGCGATGTTGTTTTCATTACGCGGCAGTGTGTGTAGTTATCAGGGTGAAGAATTAGGCTTAACGGAAGCACCGATTGAGTTTAATCAATTACAAGACCCCTTCGGCATAGCATTTTGGCCGATGTTTAAAGGCCGTGATGGATGTCGCACGCCAATGCCTTGGGTAAAAGAAGCACCTAATGCAGGTTTTAGTGACGCAACACCTTGGCTACCAATAGATCCGTTACACAATAATAGTGCCGTAGATGTACAAGAAGCCGATCAAGATTCGATACTGAACAGTTATCGTCATTTTTTACAGTGGCGTAAACAGCAACATATCCTGATTGAAGGTGATATTCAGTTTATTGATAGCCATCCTGATGTATTAGCGTTCATCCGCAGTCAAGATCAACAACGGATGCTAGTTCTGTTTAACTTGTCAGCAATGCAACAAACCTTTGACCTAAAAGCGTTACGTTTATCTTCGACCTTAGATGGACATGGGTTACTCAGTGGCATGCAAGATAAACAGCATCCTGCGACTATCGTATTACCAAGTTATGCCAGTTTTTATGGCTTGCTTGCTAAGTAGAGTGACTAAGCTGAAATACGACAGTATTTCAGCTTTTTTGATCTATTAGTTTTCAGTAGAGAGACAATATAAAAATTAATGTATCAAACTTCAAATGCTATACGGCCGCCATTATAAATTTATAAAACAGCGACATAATAATTAACAAGAAGAGACCACACTATGGCTTCATCAATGCAAAGTACTCAACAAACAACAGTGACCGGAGGCAGCGGTAGTTATCGCTTTGCACTTGTGTCATTAACTTCACTGTTTTTCATGTGGGGATTTATTACCTGTTTAAATGATATTCTAATTCCACATTTAAAAGCGGTGTTCTCGCTTAATTACACCGAAGCGATGTTGATTCAATTTTGTTTCTTTGGGGCGTACTTTTTAGTCTCATTACCAGCAGGTAAGTTAGTCAAAAAATTAGGTTATCAAAAAGGCATCGTCACTGGGCTTGTTATTGCTTGTATCGGGTGTTTGTTATTTTATCCTGCTGCAGCGTTTGCAACGTATGGATTATTCCTTGGTGCACTGTTTGTATTGGCGTCTGGGATCACCATTTTACAAGTGGCGGCAAACCCTTATGTCAATGCGTTAGGCAGCGTTGAAACCGCATCAAGTCGTTTAAACCTAACTCAAGCATTTAATGCATTAGGCACGACAGTTGCTCCATTCTTTGGTGCTGTATTGATATTATCTGTTGCATCTGGCGCAATAGATGGCTTAAGCCAAGCGCAATCAGAAGCAGAAGTGGTTAAGCTTCCATACCTTATTTTGGCTGCAATGTTAGGCTTACTCGCGTTAATTTTTTCAAAACTCAATTTACCTACCATTGCTGAACACAGCGATGATTCAGCGACTGGCGTGATAACGCATAATGGCAAAACAAGTGCCTTACAAAGCATCCATTTGGTGTTAGGTGCTGTAGGTATTTTTGTCTATGTTGGTGCTGAAGTGTCTATTGGTAGTTTTTTAGTTAACTTTTTAGGCGAAGAGCAAGTTGCCGGTTTACAAGAAGCAGAAGCCGCTAAATATATCACCTACTATTGGGGCGGGGCGATGATAGGCCGTTTTGTCGGTTCGGTTATTATGCAAAAAATTCCAGCAGGTACTTTGTTAGCCTTTAATGCCTTTGTTGCCGCTGCACTGGTGTTAGTGGCAATGAACAGTACTGGCGCAGTGGCCATGTGGTCTATCTTGGCAGTTGGATTGTTTAATTCGATTATGTTCCCAACTATCTTTAGCTTAGCACTCCGAGATTTAGGCCCACACACCTCACAAGGCAGTGGCATATTATGTTTAGCCATTGTTGGCGGCGCAATTGTACCGTTATTACAGGGTGTGATGGCCGATAGTATGGGCTTACAAGTGGCGTTTATTTTACCGGTTGTGTGTTACGCGTTTATTTTATTCTATGGTGCTAAAGGCTCAAGAATGTAATCTCGTTTTGATTGCAGGTCATTAGTATTAACCATCAGCGGCTTTCGGGTCGCTTTTTTAATGCGTTGCATTAGTGAACATAACATCATGCAGTTATGAATGGGGACGGGTTAGCTTCAAGGTATTAAGGTCGGTTGCTGCTACAAAATGTTATTCACAGAAAACCTATAAAGGTAGAATAATTGGCTATTTTATGCTGTCAAAGTGAGGAGTAAAGCCTGATATGGCCTTGCTATCAACAGCTTTAATCCCTATGATCAGCACGTTTTTAAATTGATCGTTATATTAGATAGAGAGCCCCCATGTTGACTTATCCGTTGTCAGGCAGTTCATCAGAGTTAGTCTTAAATGTACTAACTATGGTGTTAACCCGAGGAAAACCATTAGATAGAGCTTATTCAGAGCATTTTTCTGGTTTAACGCTTAACCCATCAGAGCAAGCGCGGATCACGCAAGTCACCGGCGATATTTTACGTCGTTTAAACTTATATTGTTTTCTGGTTGATATTAAACCAGAAGAATTTGATCGTTTAGGGTCAAAACTACTCAACGGTTGGCATGTATTTCACGGCTTAGATTTACCTAAAATGCAGTATTCATTGCAACTAGAGCAAGCAGCATTTGAGGCGAATCTAGAACAAGCCAAAACTGATCCTGTATTATGGGATGGTTGTCCTGAGTGGCTAAATGAGCTTGGTCAGGCACAACTTGGTGATAAGTGGCCTGCTGAACGTGCGGCACTGGCTGAACAACCAAAACGCTATTTACGCGTTAATGAACTGAAATGTAATCGCGACGCCCTTATTGAAAGGCTTAAAAAAGAAGGCGTAACGGCAATAGAAGTAAGCGATGTAGCTTCTGCTATTGAGGTCACATCAGACTCAGCATTATTTCGCACCGATGCATTTAAAGACGGTTGGTTTGAACAGCAAGACGCGGGTTCACAGTTAGTTGCCAATGCTGTGGATGCAAAACCAGGTATGCGTGTTGTTGATGCTTGTGCTGGCGCAGGCGGTAAAACCTTGCACATCGCGGCACAAATGCAAGGTAAGGGCCGTTTGCTCGCGATGGATGTTGAACAATGGAAACTGGATAATCTTAAAACTCGCGCTAAACGTGCAGGTGCTCATAATGTTGAAACACGGATTATTGCCAGTTCGAAAACCATTAAGCGTTTAAAATTAACCGCTGACCGTGTGCTATTAGATGTACCTTGTTCTGGACTTGGTGTGCTAAAACGCAATCCAGATTCAAAATGGCGTGATACTCCAGAGCGTTTGCCTGTGTTGGTTGAATTGCAGAAACATATTTTGCAAAGCTACAGCCGTATGGTTAAAGTCGGCGGAATATTAATCTATGCGACTTGTTCAATCATGCCAGAAGAAAATCGCGATCAAATTGATGCATTTCTTGCAGACAATCCACAGTTTACGCTTATTGAAGATGAAAACATCTTAGTTTCAGAACGCGGCTTCGATGGTTTCTATCTTGCAAAGATGGAACGCATTAGCGAATAATTATTCAAATAATACCCATTTTTATATTCATTAAATTGATGGTGAGTAACATAAAAACAGTGCATTTATTTGCACTGTTTTTATTTATGGATAAATTTTGCTCGTTAAACTGAGTGTTTTGAATTAATTTACGTTAAGACATTGATTAAGTTCTCACAAATGCATAATCTTATTCATATTAGAAATATCTATTTTTAAGCATTCGCCGTAATAATGGAGCGTTATGGATATAGGACCGCATATCAATAAATTCATAGAAGATACAGACCAACATGATTTTCGTGAATCGAGTATCGAGCGATACAGTACAATACTCGATATGGTATTGCAGGGCCTACCATTAGGCGAAATGCTTCATGCCTTAGTATTATTGATAGAAGCACAAAAAATTGGTACTCGTGCATCAGTGCTTTTATTGAGTGATGACGGTAAACGGTTATTCTCGGGTGCGGCTCCAAATCTTCCTGAAGAATATAACAATGCGATTAACGGCATCGAGATTGGCGTTGATGTGGGTTCTTGTGGCGCCGCCGCATATACTTGTGAAAGAGTCATTGTTGAAGACATTGAACATCATCCTAATTGGAAAGACTTTAAAGCATTACCTTTAAAAGCCGGACTAAAATCGTGTTGGTCTGAACCGATAAAAGACAGTAATCAAAAAGTACTGGGCACTTTTGCCATGTACTATGACACGATTAAATCGCCGTCCAAGCAAGATTTTCACCTAATACAAGAAGCGGCACGTTTGGCCAGTTTAGCCATTGAACGAAGCCGCGGAATGCATATTCAACGGTTAAGTAGCAAGATTTTTAACAGTTTGCCTATTGCGTTAGTTATCACCAGTGAAGATAACTCGGTGTTATCAGCCAATCCCATTTTTAAATCCTTAACGTCTACCTATTACGCCAATCTTAAATTATTTGATGTTCATCGTTTTTTGAGTCACTCCCAACAAGATGTAGTAGCAGATTTATTTGAGCATTTAAAGCGCGGACACCCTTGGCAAGGGGAGTTAAAAGGTCTTAAAACCGACAATGATATTATTGATATCTCGCTTAATGTGACCGTTATTCGGGATAGTTTTACGCAACAGAATTGTTTTGCATGGTTAATTACCGATATTTCCGCCCGTAAAAACGCTGAAAAAATGATTAACTTTCAATCCAACTACGATCAACTTACCGGATTGTCGAACCGTAAATACTTGTTTGAAAGTCTACAAGCTATGATCGATTCAGAAGACAGCGTAAACGGTTGCAAGCAAGACTTTAGCTTGATGCTGATGGACATCGACCATTTTAAACAAATTAACGATACCCTCGGACATGATAACGGTGATCTTGTATTGAAATTTGTCGCACAGCGCTTACTGAGTGCCATTCCTGATAATGTCCTTATTGCGCGTATTGCGGCCGATGAATTTGCATTAGTTTTACCGGGTAAAATGTGTACCGAGTCATTAATTAGTCTTTTTGATGATCTAACGGATGAGTTGAAAAAGCTTTTTATTGTTGGCGGTCAAGATGTCATGTTATCCATGAGTACTGGCCTTGCTCGTTATCCACACGATGCTGATAATGTGGAACAAATATTAAATTGCGCCACGCAAGCTATGTACAACGCAAAATCTCGAGGCCGTAATTGTCTGCAGTTCTTTAATCAGCAGATCCAAAAAGATGCAGAAAGACATGCAGAATTGTACTTACACCTTAAGTCTGCATTGAGCCAGAATGAATTTGAACTGTATTATCAACCCATTGTGAATCCGTTTAGTGGCCAAATCATTAAAGCTGAAGTGTTATTGCGCTGGATACATGATGGTCAATTTATTTCGCCAGATGAGTTTATTCCTATTGCAGAAGAGTCTGGTTTAATTGTTCAAATCGGTGAGTGGGTGAGAACACAAGCAATAACCAGTATCATCGCATTGCAGAAAAGTGGTTATGCCATTCCATTTTCAATTAATGTGTCGACGATTGAATTTTGGACGACCGATCTACAACAACGATTTTTACGCTATTTTGATGACATTTCAAAGTTGTTAGGTGGCAGCCAGATCCCGTATCAGCTGATCACTTTAGAAATCACCGAATCATTAATGATGAAACAACAATCATCGATTAGCCAATTATTAACAGAACTTCGGCATCGTGGAATGAAAATTTCAGTGGATGATTTTGGTACTGGCTATTCATCTTTATCTTATTTGGCAAACTTCCCAGTGGATCAAGTTAAAATTGATAAATCCTTCATCCAGAAAATTTCATTGGGTGCGCGACATGAAGCGTTGATTGAAGCTATTGTCAGTATGAGCCGAGCATTAGATCTGTCAATTGTCGCTGAAGGTGTCGAAACTGAAGTTGAATTAGATTTTATCAAAAAACAGAATATTGAAGCGGTGCAAGGGTATTATTTTTATAAACCTATGCCTAAAGCTGACTTCTTTGCATTATTGGCGAAACAATCTCGTATCTTTTGATATAAGTGTTTGATATAAGTGTTTGATATCAGTGTTTGATATTCGCGCTTAATAAACATAAAAAATGCCGCATTTATTAATGCGGCATTTTTATTGAATAAAGTTAATTCAATGACTTACTCATTCAAGCAAGCATGCTTTTTGGTTCAGTGAACTCAAGGTTCAACGCTTCTGCCACTTCTTTACAGACGACTTTACCGTGCATTACGTTTAAGCCATTTAATAAATGTTTGTCATTTAATAATGCTTGTTTGTAACCTTGATTAGCTAGCTTGATGATGTAAGGTAGTGTTGCATTGTTTAATGCAAACGTAGAAGTACGCGCTACTGCACCTGGCATGTTAGCCACACAGTAATGTACTACGTCATCAACAATGTAAGTTGGGTCTTGGTGAGTGGTAGCGTGCGATGTTTCAACACAACCACCTTGGTCAATAGCAACGTCAACAATTGCACTGCCTGGTTTCATGCGCTTAACCATGTCACGAGTGATTAATTTTGGCGCTGCAGCACCTGGAACTAATACACCGCCAATAACAAGATCAGCTTCTAATACGTGACGCTCAATAGCATCAGCTGTTGAGTAAATAGCTTTAACCGCTGAACCAAACTGAACGTTTAGACGACGTAATGCATCGATGCTGCGATCTAAAACAACAACATCAGCACCCATACCAACAGCCATTTGCGCTGCGTTTGTACCAACCATACCGCCACCAATGATGACCACTTTAGCTGGCTCAACACCTGGAACACCACCAAGCAACATACCACGGCCGCCTAATGATTTTTCAAGTGCGCGAGCTCCTGCTTGGATTGACATGCGGCCAGCCACTTCTGACATTGGTGCTAGTAATGGTAATCCGCCGCGGTCATCTGTTACGGTTTCGTAAGCAATACAAACAGCGCCACTGGTGATTAATTCTTCAGTTTGCGGCAAATCTGGTGCAAGGTGCAAATAAGTGAATAAAATCTGGTCGTGACGTAACATTGCACGTTCAACTGCTTGTGGCTCTTTAACTTTTACAATCATGTCTGACTTAGCAAACACTTCAGCTGCTGTAGCTAAAATCGAGGCGCCCGCATCCATATAGTCTTGATCGGTAAAACCAATACCCACACCCGCATCTGATTGAACATAAACAACGTGACCTTTTATGGTTAATTCACGTACGCTTGAAGGAACCATGCCTACACGGTATTCGTGGTTTTTGATTTCTGTTGGAACACCAATAATCATTATTTGAGCCTCGATTGACATAAAAAACCCCACTTCAAGTGGGTATAGTTGTTATTAATTGTGACCTGAACGTGCTTATTTCAGGTGACTCTAGTATAGTGCTGCTTTAGCAGATTATGTTGCTGAATTTCGATAATTAATAGGCAGAAGTGTTGTTTTAAGGACAAAACAAGGTTGAATATATGGCAAATAGCAAAAGCTTTTCAGTGAAAGATTTAGACCGCATTGATCGTAATATCTTAAATGAACTTCAACAGGATGGTCGCATATCAAATGTTGAACTATCTAAACGAGTCGGCTTAAGTCCTACACCGTGTTTAGAAAGAGTAAAAAGGCTTGAGAAACAAGGTTTTATCAGCGGTTATACTGCGTTAGTTAATCCACACTTCCTCGGCGCTTCTTTATTAGTCTTTGTTGAGATCACTCTAAATCGTGACACTCCAGACATTTTTGACCGCTTTAACCGTGCTGTACAATTGCTTGATGACATCCAAGAATGCCATTTGGTCTCTGGTGATTTTGACTACTTATTAAAGACTAGGGTGTCAGATATGTCTGCATATCGGCGATTATTAGGTGAAACCTTACTGAAACTGCCATCCATTTCAGATACTCGTACTTATGTAGTGATGGAGGAGGTTAAACAAACCAATAAGGTTGCGTTATACAACCTAGGGTAATCTCGCTAACTTAATCGCCTATCCCGTTTTTAGAGCCGGAATGATGAATTATAGGTGACTGTTGTTGCCTATGTTCATCTTTTTCGCTAACTAAACATTTTTTGTATATAAAATCATCATCTTGACTACCATCATCAATGCTTTTATGTTTCTTGATTAATTCGACATAACAATCGATTGAGCTTGATTAATTCAAGGTGCATAATCACTGCAAATACAGTGATATTCTGTTATCTTAACCCTTATTTTTCACTTTTTTATGGATGCTTTCGTTTGACTCAGGAAAATAGTCTTAAAACACTCAGTGGCCTACAAAGGCTACTTGAAGGTGGTCTTATATTATGTTGCATGGTTGCAACCTATATTCTATTGGCATTATCCAGTTTCAATCCAAGTGACCCTGGCTGGAGTCAGTCGCATTTCCAAGGTGAGATACACAACTGGACTGGTGCAGTCGGTGCTTGGACAGCAGATGTGCTGTTTTATTTCTTCGGGTTCATCGCTTTTTTAATTCCCATGATTATAGCCACAACCGGTTGGTTTATTTTTAATCGCGCGCATCGAGTGTTCGAAATAGATTATTTTTCTGTTGGCCTAAGAATTATTGGTTTTATTCTGATGTTGCTGGCGTTAGCTGCGCTGGTCAGTATGAATGCCGAGAATATGTTTGTGTTTTCAGCCGGTGGTGTTGCAGGTGACGTTATTGGTCAAGCCATGTTGCCGTATTTTAATAAGCTCGGCACCACATTACTATTAATGTGTTTTATTGGTGCAGGCTTCACCTTAGCGACAGGCGTGAGTTGGTTAACCATTATTGAGTTAACGGGTTTAGGTTCTATCTGGTTAGCTAAGAAAATATGGACATTGCCACGATTATTTAAACGTGAACGTGAGACCGAAGATACCAAAGGTTTTATGTCATTAGTGGATAAGTTTACCCAACGCCGTAATGAAATTGATCTACAAAATGAACCCTCACTGGATAAGCCAAGCAAATCGGCAGTCAAAGTGCCAATTCATATTAAGCCAGCAATAGAGACGCCACCTATTGTTGAGAAAAAACGCAGTTTCTTTAGCCGCAAGGCTAAACCTGCTGAAGATATTAACGTATCAGACAATGATGACGATGAATTTGATATAGATGATCGCCAAGAACCGTCGATGCAACTCGATAATGACGACACATCTTTTGCACCTTGGGTCGCGACTAAAGATGATGTCGATTTTGATATTGATGACGACAATGATGATGGCGTTAATGATAGCCCTGCAATTAATAATCTAGATATCGCAGATGAACCTTTTGAGGAAGCATTTAATAAGCCTCATTCAACAGGGGCATTAGTCGCTCAGCAAAAGCCGAAAAAAGATGTCCGAATTGTGGATGGCGTTGTGGTAATTGATGGCCAAACCCCTCAACAAGCGCGTCAAAAAATGGATCCGCTACCGAGCATTACCTTACTTGATGTTCCAGATCGTAAGAAAAACCCCATAAGTGAAGCTGAATTACAGCAAGTTGCTCGATTGGTTGAAACAAAACTGGCCGACTTTAACATTATCGCCAATGTAGTAGGGGTGTATCCTGGACCTGTGATTACTCGTTTTGAACTTGAATTAGCTCCAGGGGTTAAAGCGTCTAAAATCACCAACTTATCGAAAGATTTAGCCCGTTCATTATTATCTGAAAACGTGCGTGTAGTTGAAGTTATTCCAGGTAAAGCTTATGTAGGCCTAGAATTACCGAACAAGTTCCGTGAAACCGTGTTTATGCGCGATGTACTCGATTCTGCCGCGTTTAAAGACAGCAAATCGACATTGTCTATGGTGTTAGGACAAGACATTGCCGGTGAGCCTGTGGTCGTTGATTTAGGCAAAATGCCGCATTTATTAGTTGCTGGTACAACGGGTTCTGGTAAATCGGTCGGTGTGAATGCGATGATCACCAGTTTGTTGTATAAATCGGGCCCAGATGATGTCCGCTTTATTATGATTGACCCTAAGATGCTCGAATTGTCGGTGTATGAAGGTATTCCACATTTATTGTGTGAAGTGGTTACCGACATGAAAGAAGCAGCCAATGCACTGCGATGGTGTGTAGGTGAAATGGAACGCCGATATAAATTAATGTCGGCATTAGGTGTGCGTAACCTTAAAGGCTACAACTTTAAAATTAAAGAAGCAGCCGCCAAAGGGGAGTACATTCCCGATCCATTATGGAAGTCTTCTGAAAGCATGCTAGACGATGCGCCACCATTAGAAAAACTGCCTTCTATTGTGGTGGTCGTCGATGAATTTGCTGACATGATCATGATTGTTGGTAAGAAAGTAGAAGAACTCATTGCCCGTATCGCGCAAAAAGCGCGTGCGGCAGGTATTCACTTAATATTAGCGACACAGCGTCCATCGGTTGATGTGATCACTGGCTTGATTAAAGCTAACATTCCAACCCGTATTGCGTTCCAAGTGTCGTCACGAATTGACTCTCGTACCATTCTTGATCAACAGGGCGCAGAAACCCTATTAGGCATGGGTGATATGCTGTATTTACCTCCAGGAACCGGTTTGCCAAATCGTGTTCATGGGGCGTTTATTGATGATCATGAAGTGCATAAAGTCGTAGCCGATTGGTGTGCTCGTGGTAAGCCACAATATATTGAAGAAATTCTTAATGGTGCTACAGATGGTGAACAAGTACTGTTACCCGGTGAAACCTCCGATAGCGAAGAAGAGTTGGATGCGTTATATGATGACGCGGTAGCATTTGTTACCGAAACTCGCCGCGGCTCCATATCTAGCGTACAACGTAAATTTAAAATTGGTTACAATCGCGCCGCCCGCATTATTGAAATGATGGAAAGCCAAGGTATTGTGACAGCCCAAGGCCACAATGGTAATCGTGAAGTGTTGGCTCCGCCACCACCGAGGAATTAATGATGAATAAACGTATTACAGTGTTAAGCCTATTATTAGCCACAAGTTTAAGCAGCGTTGCCGCAACGGCCGATGACGCAACCGAATTACGCGCTAAGCTATCTAATATAGACAGCTTACATGCGACATTTACCCAACAAGTGACTGACATTAACAGTAAGCCTATTCAAACTGGAAGCGGGGTGTTTGCACTTGCGTATCCGAATCAATTTTACTGGCATTTAACTCAGCCAGACGAATCATTAATTGTGGCAGATGGCGCTAACTTGTGGATTTATAATCCTTTTGCGGAAGAAGTGACTGTGATGGATGTTGCTCAAGCCGTTGATGCATCTCCTATGGCCTTGTTAGTGCATCGAGACGAAGCCACATGGGCTAAGTATTCGGTCATTAAGCGTGCCGTAAGCGGAAAATCAAGCTGTTTTGATATTCAACCTAAAAAACTTAACAGCAATGTCGTTGCCGTGAGTGTGTGTTTTGAAGCGAGCCAGTTAGTTAAATTTAACTTGACTGACGAGCAAGGCAACCTCAGTCAATTTGCGTTAACTCAGCAACGTAAAGTAAAAGATAACGAGACAAACATTTTTAAGTTTGCCGTACCTGATAACGTTGATATTGACGATCAACGTTTAAAGCAAACAAACTAGGTTGTTTGATGGCTAATTTAGGTTTTGATTTTGCACCAGATTTTCGCCCCTTGGCCGCTCGTATGCGCCCAAGGGAGATTAGTGAATACATAGGTCAGGCACACTTATTAGGTGAAGGTAAACCTCTGCGTAAGGCGCTAGAGGCAAACCGAGCACACTCGATGTTACTTTGGGGCCCGCCTGGTACGGGGAAAACCACCTTAGCTGAGTTAATTGCCCATTATGCCAATGCCCATGTTGAACGTATTTCTGCGGTAACGTCAGGCGTAAAAGACATTCGCGCCGCAATAGAACAAGCTAAAGCCATTGCCCAAAGTCGTGGTCAACGAACCTTATTATTTGTCGACGAAGTTCATCGGTTTAATAAAAGTCAGCAAGATGCATTTTTACCTTTTATTGAAGACGGCACGGTTATTTTCATCGGTGCCACCACCGAAAATCCCTCATTTGAAATCAATAACGCTTTATTGTCGCGTGCGCGTGTTTACCTTATAAATCGACTAAGCTCTGACGAAATAAACTTAATTGTTACTCAAGCATTAGCTGATGTTGAACGTGGTTTGGGCAAACGCCAATTAACATTACCTGCAGATGTAGCCAAGCAATTGGCCGACATTAGTGATGGTGACGCACGTAAAGCACTTAACTTGCTTGAGTTAATGAGCGATTTAGTGGCTGATGCTGGCGCGTTTACCACCGAGATGCTGACGCAAGTCGCCGGACACCAAGCTGCGGGTTACGATAAAAATGGCGATCAATTTTACGATTTAATTTCTGCTGTACATAAGTCTGTGCGGGGCTCTGCGCCGGATGCCGCTTTGTATTGGTATTGCCGTATTTTAGAAGGTGGCGGTGATGCTTTGTATGTTGCCCGCCGCTTATTAGCGATTGCCTCAGAAGACATTGGTAATGCCGACCCAGTAGCCATGACCGTTGCACTTAATGCCTGGGATTGTTATCACCGCATTGGCCCTGCAGAAGGTGAACGAGCGATAGCGCAAGCAGTATTATATTTAGCCAGTGCTCCTAAAAGTAATGCCGTTTATAGTGCATTTGGTGCTGCTCGCGAGTTAGCCAAACAAACCGGACACGAACCTGTGCCCAACCATTTACGTAATGCGCCAACCAAACTGATGAAAGACATCGGCTTTGGTAAGGAGTATCGTTATGCACATAATGAACCTGGTGCTTATGCTGCTGGCGAAAATTACTTTCCAGAATCACTGCAACACAGTCAATTTTATCAACCCACTAACAGAGGTTTTGAAAAGCGCATTCAAGATAAATTGGCCCAATTAAACCAACTTGATCAACAAAGCGAGGACAAACGCTATGACTAATGTGTTCTTGGTGGCATTAGGTGGGTCGATTGGTGCAGTTTTACGCTATCTTCTGTCAATTTTTATGATCCAGGTATTTGGAAGCAGTTTTCCTTTTGGTACACTGTTAGTCAATCTATTGGGATCGTTTTTAATGGGCGTAGTTTATGCGCTAGGGCAATTGAGTCATATTAGCCCTGAAATTAAAGCGCTTATTGGCATTGGTCTATTAGGTGCATTAACGACGTTTTCGACTTTTTCGAATGAAACCTTACTGCTATTGCAAGAAGGCTTATGGCAGAAAGCTATTTTAAATGTGTTGTTGAATGTCACCTTATGCCTCTTTATGGTGTATTTAGGTCAACAGCTTATATTTTCACGTGTTTAACTAAAAAGAACTCACAACATGCTAGATCCAAAATTTTTGCGTAATGAACTGGAAATCACTGCCGAGCGTTTAGCCACTCGTGGCTTTATTCTTGATGTCGATAATTTGACCAAACTTGAAGAAAAGCGTAAATCGCTACAAGTTGCTACAGAAGACTTGCAAGCATCGCGTAACGCGATCTCTAAGTCGATTGGTCAAGCTAAAGCGCGCGGTGAAGATACCAGTTCCATTATGGCGCAAGTGGGTGATTTAGGTGCGCAGCTAGATGCAAAGAAAGCTGAGCTTGCTGAGTTGTTGCAACAAATCAATAGCATTGCCATGAGCATGCCAAATTTGCCAGACGAATCGGCTCCGGTAGGCGCTGATGAAAACGACAATGTTGAAGTGCGTCGTTGGGGCACCCCAAAGGTATTCGACTTTGAAGTGAAAGATCACTTAGATTTAGGCGAAGCACTAGGCGGTTTAGACTTTAAAAGCGCGGTTAAAATTACCGGTTCACGTTTTATTATCATGCGTGGTCAAATTGCCCGTTTAAATCGTGCCTTAGGTCAGTTTATGTTAGACCTACACACCACTGAACATGGCTATACAGAAACATACGTACCGTTATTGGTTAACGAAGACAGCTTATTAGGCACAGGTCAATTACCTAAGTTTGGTGAAGACTTATTCCACACTAAACCGGCCACAGAAGAAGGCCAAGGTTTATCACTTATCCCAACTGCTGAAGTGCCATTAACTAACTATGTGCGCGATATGATAGTGGACGAAAGTGAACTGCCAATGAAAATGACGGCGTTAACGTCATGTTTCCGCAGTGAAGCGGGCTCTTATGGTCGTGATACTCGTGGTTTGATCCGTCAACATCAATTTGACAAAGTTGAGTTAGTGCAAATTGCTCACCCAGATAATTCAATGCAAGCACTAGAAGAAATTACTGCCAATGCTGAAAAAGTATTACAGTTATTAAACTTACCGTACCGCACTATGGTGTTATGTACTGGTGATATGGGCTTTGGATCAAGTAAAACTTTTGATATCGAAGTGTGGTTACCAGCGCAAAATACTTACCGAGAAATTTCATCTTGTTCAAACATGAAAGATTTCCAAGCGCGAAGAATGCAAGCTAGATACCGTAGCAAAGTCGACAACAAACCTGCTTTATTGCACACCTTAAATGGTTCAGGTTTAGCGGTTGGCCGTACGTTAGTAGCAGTACTTGAGAACTATCAAAATCAAGATGGCACCATTACAGTACCTGAAGTATTACGTCCATACATGGGCGGTTTAAGTCTGATTGGTTAATGTTAAGCGCTAATTATAGTTGGCTAATTATAGTTAGCTAATATGATTGGCCAATTGATATAGTCCTAGCCGCAGTCCATTTTAGTGTGGCTAGGGTGTTAATTGTCAGTCTTGTACAAGATAGAGCTTTAGGCATTCGTGGCCTTAAAAGACCTGTATGTTGTAGCGCGTTGAGTAACCCCGTAATCCGTAAATCGTGTTAATGGCGTTACCGTGTCGCAGCACATATTTTATTTTTACGTTGTATTGGAAATTGTGTCACTCAGTTTGAGTTGGTCACATATTTATAAGGGTTGGTACAACCAGTAATGGGTTCAAGTCGGCGTGATAATCGTAGGCTTATCTATTTATCAGTTATCTTCTTTTTTATGTTGTTGGTAATTGTTCAACTAGCTCAAGCAGCATTTATAGTGATAGAAAATATATTTCCAAAATAACCTCAGTTAAGGTTAGCCATTTAAAAAGCCCGCTTAAGTTATCTTGAGCGGGCTTTTTTGTAAGCATGAATCAGCTATAAACATTTTGCTGGTTTGGGTAAGCCTGCAATTTTTGTTGCTTGTTTTGCTGGGCCAATCGGAAACAAGGTATATAAATATTTAGAATTACCTTTATCCGCACCTAAACGTTGACCGATAGCTTTGACCAGCACACGAATAGCTGGGCTGG
The DNA here is from genome assembly GCF_010092445.1 of Shewanella sp. Arc9-LZ. Taxonomy (NCBI): domain Bacteria; kingdom Pseudomonadati; phylum Pseudomonadota; class Gammaproteobacteria; order Alteromonadales; family Shewanellaceae; genus Shewanella; species Shewanella sp. Arc9-LZ. The sequence continues at coordinate 2,164,562 of NZ_CP048031.1, forward strand.
TTTTGTACTCTAGATAAAAATCCCGCACAAACCGGATAACTTCCCAGTGTTGCTCGGTTAACTCAATGTTCTCTGTAGCGGCAATCGCAATTGCCATAGGTTCTTGCCAATCATTAACATTTTTTAAATAGCCTTGATGATCGGTTTCAATTTGTTGGCCATTAAATTCAAAAAAGTTTACCAAGTTATCACCTTATCGTGTAACAAAGATTGTTCAACAAATTGTGAATAATCAATAATATCAAAAGAGCCCGCAGCTTTATTGGCTAATATAATCATTAAGCGATCCGATAAGCCCCTGGCGACAACATCATCTTGTAGCACAAACAGAGCAATGTTTGCTAAACGCTGTTGCCACTGGGTTTGTAATAAACAATTCACTGCATCGCTAGACAATAAAATACTGTCTGTAGGGTGAATATAGCGTAAGCATGTACTTAAGGCGTCGTCAGTCATTACTGATGTTTGGATATGATGCAATATCAAAATACTAACACCTCATCAGCAGCTTGCAGGGTTTGACTAATCACCTCTGGAGTCGCCATCGTCGCGGCAATACTAAGGTCATTAGGCTGTAATCCTAATGTGAGCATTGATTCTGCACACACCAATACGGTATCAATATCGTAAAGAGAAAGCGCTTTAAATGCCGACACATAATCTTTAGATCCTGCTTGCTCAGGTGTTTGGCCTGCCAGCAAATGTAATACCGCTTCATTGGTAAATATAATACTCACTTGTTGTTCAAAGCTGGCACTGAGCATGGCAAAATCCAGCCCTTCACGGGTACTTGTGGTACCCAATGGTGCATGCCTAAACATAATTGCCAGTGATTTCATTGTCTATTCCACTCATACGTTAAAAGCTAATCAACCTGTCAGCTTGTTCAATACCGACCACTAATTCACCTAAACCGCCCATGGTAAAGGCGTCACTGCTATTCCATTGTGGTTTGCCGTTTTCAGTTGCATCTTGTGGAGATAACACACCACGACGCAGCGCTGCAGACACACAATTGGTTAGCGGTATTGAATGTTGTGATGACAATGATTGCCAATTGGAATGCATATCAATTTCGTCAGATGCAGGACAGGTGAGGGCATTACTGTTGGTTACGCCATCTTGATAGAAAAAGACGTTGATAATTTGATGGCCATTAGCTAATGCGCTTTGGCAAAATGATAACGCGCGAAAACTGGCTGTAGAGCCATAAACGCTGCCGTTTACTTGAATGATGAATTTGCTCATGATAAAAAAAATGACCCTAATGTAGGGTCATTTTAACGTAATTTGTCAATGAACTCTATCGACGATTAATCGTCGTTGCCAATACCCATTAAATGTAACAGGCTTATGAATAAGTTCAAAAAGTCTAAGTACAATGAGATAGTCGCACGAACGTAGTTTGTTTCGCCGCCATTCACGATACGACTAGTGTCATATAGAATGAAACCTGTCATTAGCAACGCAATACCTGCATTCATTGCCATAAATAATATTGAGCTACCGACGAATATATTAATGACCATCGCACCAATCATCACTAATAAACCCGCAAATAAGAAGCCGCGCATAAATGAGAAGTCTTTCTTAGTGGTTAACGCATACGCTGAAAGCGACACGAAAATGATAGAGGTTAACCCTAAGGCCTGCATAATTAAGCCAGGGCCATTTGCCATACCAGCATAATGGTTAAGAATGTAACCGAGCGACGCACCTTGCATACCGGTAAAGGCAAACACCCAAAATATAGCGGCTGCACTGTCTGCTTTTTTAAGGGTCACAAATAATAACACTAAGCTACCAAGCGATAAGCCTATTGACATCATTGGACCAATGTTGATTGCCATGGCTAAACCTGCAGTAACAGCAGAGAATGCCAATGTCATTGCAAGCAGCATATAAGTGTTTTTTAGCATTTTGTTGACATCAGTAGTCGATAGACTAGGTGATATAACTGATTGTTGATTCATTATCGTCTCCAGGTGTTAACTCAATGATTTGCTCAACGAGAAAAATATCTTTCACAAAAATATATTTCACTCTGAAGCTAAATCCTTTTGTATAGCGTAAGCAATGTACATTAAACAAAAATTAATTCATAACAAACATCATCTTAATAGTCGCTAATTTAACATAAACGTTTGTATAAGTAATGTTATTAACAAAAACTTATTTTGCAAAAGTGGTTTAACTAAGCCACTCTTTTTTTAATTTTTCGGTATCGCCGAGATGATCTAATACCCACTGCATAGCAGGCGTCATATTGGCATTATTCCAAGCTAAACAGCAGGCTGTGTCTTGCTTTGGGGTGGCAAGTTGTTTTTCTATTAGCGCGCCGGCTTTAATAAAAATATCGGCCAAATGATATGGCATGTAACCCACGCCTAAGCCTTCTCTAAAACAATTTATTGCTCTGATCCAATCAGGTACCACAATTCTGCGCTGGTTATTTAACAACCAATTTGGCCTATGGGCAATATTATGAGCCGTGTCTTGCAGGCAAATTGACGGATATTGTAATAATTCATCATCGGTTAACGCATGCTCTGCTTTGGCTAACGGGTGATTTTTACCGACTAAAAAAGACCACTGAATCATTCCCATATCGCGCGACTTGAAAGTACCACCAACAGGAATACTTGAGGTTGCTCCTATGGCGATATCGCTTTTGCCCGTCGACAATGCTTCCCACACACCATTGTAAACTTCTAAGCGAATAATCAATTCAATGTCGGTAAAATGGCGATAAAAATCAGCAATCAAGCCACTGATTTTGTCTGCGCGAACCATATTGTCAATCGCAATAGATAAAGAAGGGCGCCAGCCATTAGCCACTTTCTGGGTATCACGTTTAATGTTGTTCAATTTAGTCATTATCTCGCGCGACTGCGCCACAAAATGCTCACCCGCGGGCGTCAAACTGACACTGCGATGGTGACGCTCAAACAATATTACCCCTAAGTCATCTTCAATCTGTTTAATGGCGTAACTCACTGCAGACGGTACTTTATTCAATTTATTGGCTGCGGCGGTAAAACTGCCCACACGGGCAACAATATCTATCATCTCGAATGCTTGTTCTGAAAGCATCTCGCTATCCTTGGCATTGGCAAAATTACTTGCAGTAAAGGTAAACATTAAGCCTAATCAAATCAAGCAAAGTCGCCGCTATCAGCTGTTTAATCACATTTTAAATGACAAAAATGGTCAGCTTAAGTTGATTAGCACAATTCAACTGCCGTTGAGCTCGTTTAAGAACACTTCAAACCACATATTGTGTTCATCCTCAGTATAGAGGCTTAGCTGTTAGCGAATAATCCATATCGATACACCAATTACAGTTAACTTGAGTGTTTAATCACCACTTAACAAATTATTTGCAATTTACCCTTTACACAAAACAGTCATTGTCATATTATTCGCCCGCTCGGAGGGATGGCAGAGTGGTCGAATGCACCGGTCTTGAAAACCGGCAACGGTTTATCCCGTTCTAGGGTTCAAATCCCTATCCCTCCGCCACATTAAATAAAAAGGCCTTATCGAAAGATAAGGCCTTTTTATTTGGGCGAAAGATAGGACTTTGAACCCACGGGTTCCTCTTTATTACAAGCAAGCTATCCCTCCGCAAGATTTAAGGCAAAGACGAAAAAGTATCATCATGAATTACAGATTAACTGCAGGTGTCACGATTAATTTTATTAGCTAAAACCCAAAGTCTATGTGTCAATGCGCATGCTATCTATTTGAAAATAAATATTGTTATTACTGTTTATCATCTTTAGGATGACATCCAATTGGTTGTATTGAATATTATGGATGATATTAATGTTACGTTGCTTATTAACCCTCTGCTTAATTGTTTTTTCTTGTCACTCTTTATCTTCTGAGAAAACGCCCTTTGTAAAAGTAACCTCAGCTTGGAATAAGCCGAGTTTAATCACAGTTAATGATCCTGCATGTCAATCCTTGTTGGAAGATGCACAATCAAAATTCTACTCAGATATCGATTGGGGCGCAGCTTATGGCGTTAGAGGGCATGGCTATGTAAATACGGGAGAAATACTAGATTGGACAATATTAGGAGGAGACTCTTTAACAAGCCTGTATGCTTACGGTAAAGAATTCTATCTCTATAATTATTTGCATAGTGGCTGCAGTGGAGCGTGTGAGAGGCAGCAATCGCTAGTGTCTACTTCATCATTCATTGAGTTAACCGCCAAGCAAATTGCAGCACTAGCCAAAAACGCACCACCCGCAATGAGCTATGGTTATACATACGCACAGTCGGGCACAAATATCCTGTATATGTTTGTTTTAGGACATTATGGCGCTGATATAGGCCAGTTATTTGTTTATCGTCTTAGCCCAAACGCAACATGGGCACCAGCTTGCGAAATAAACTTAACAGCAACAGTAGTGCCATTCAACAAAGAGCATAGTTATTTCAGCGCGATGAAAAGTTTTGATGATTTGTATCAATCGACTCTGGCTTTAAGTCAAGGTAGTGGCTCTTCATGTGGGCGAATGAATACTCGTTGGCGTTGGGGAAATGCCATTAAGCATAAACTGAGTTTGACATTAACTCGCCCCTGGGCAATGAGGGGCGAAAGTAGAGAAAGTAAAAATAGTCACGGTAATTATTCTAAAATGATAACCGATTTAGAAAGGTGGTCATTAACCGGTGTCGCTGAGCAAAAAGCATTTAATGGCTATAAACATCAGTTAGCTATCTCGATAAAATCGCTTTCGCAATTTTATCAACAGGCGAATCATTGGTATAAACAACAATCCGATGAAATAGCTGAGCTTGCATTAACATCAGCAATTAGTGCAGGTTTTGGGTTCTATATGTATAACCCTGAATTTTCCGCAGGTGAGTTCAATCTAAGAAATGCAATTATTACCAAACAATCGTTAGATACCATAAAAACAATTGAATTTAGTGCTATTGATATCGATAGCATCGCAAAAACTTACTATTCGCAAGAAGCACAAGAAAGTATTTTAAACCTAGCGATAAACCAACCTGAAGTATTAGAATATCTATTGCAACAGGGCATAAGTCCCAATCACAGTAATGCATTTGGTAAAACACCTTTGATGTACGCGGCTCAATATAACTTATTAGAGTCCGCCAAGTTGCTTATTCAACACGGGGCTAATACCGTCGCCAATACCACAATACCTGATGATACTTGTTATTACGCGTTAAGCACCTTCAAAATGACGGCTCTTCATTATGCGGTAAGGTATGCTTCTCCTGATTTTATTAAGTTATTAATAGACAATGGTGCTGCAACTTATATGAAAGCTGAGAACCATCATAATTACCCAATGACAGAAGAAACACCGTTGGATTGGTTCTATCGATATACCGATACAGCATCAGCTGAGATAAATAGTCATATTCCCCAAGAAAGTAAGTTAACTGTACAAAAGTGGCTTACGCCTCCAAGTTCACAACAATTAAATAAAGTAGAAAAAAATCAAATAAAATCGGCTATAGCGGCTTATCCACAGGGCAAAGTACAAGATGCTTATGAGTATTTAATCAAGGCATTGAGCATTAATCCTAAAAATGAGAAAGTACTCAGTGATATGTCATTAATCGCGTTAAAAAATAACCAATTTGGTCATTCATTATCAGTCAGTAACTGGTTAATTAAACATAGTGAAAATAGTAAAACTGTGGCTAATGCATGGTTTAATCAAGGACTAGCCTGTGAACAGCATCAAGTAAAAATGCTTAATACTGATATCGGCTATACCATTACGTATGACGGTCAATATTATTGCGCTGAACCAGCTATTTACTCATATATCAATGCTTGGATGTTGGCCAAAAGTACCGCTAGAAAAAATAAGATTATAAGCCAATTCGATGATGGATTAATACAGACTTGTAGTGCTGTTCTGGCGGGTAACAACCAATTAAGATTTTTCTTCCAAAATAGAAAAATATTGATACTGCGAACTAAAAGTGATCATACATCTCTAGACGAATTATTCCAAAATATAACTTTCAATTACAATAGAATAGACAATAAGTCATTGGATAAGAATACTTCGATAGAGACGATTAATACATACGACTTAGATGATTATGTTATTGAAGAAGTTAACTCACCATTTGGTTTTTTTAATGCTAAATACAATGGTCAATTGCAGTGTCAGACTATAAATGCAGTTTGATTGAGGTTTGATATTGTTTAGGGGTTAGGTTGAAGTCATTCCACAGTATCGTTGCGGTTGTAGAATTACTATTTTTTAAGAACGGAGCCTATTTTATGGGTTCCGCATTATAAAAATGGGTGGCATCCTTGTTGACATGGCCACCCATTCCAACTGCAGATAATTGGCTTAAAATCACCACAGAATTTGGTGCATTATTTAAAGGCGCTGTCGGAGTATTACCTGCCTTAACCGAATACTGCGAGCATTTAGACCGAAAACGACGACAAGGCGCTGTAAAATTGCCAGCGCGGGTTGTGTGCGTAAACAATCACTTCTGAATCCCACAAACTATTTTCTACTTGATTGATATCAAGCTTTTCTGTTGCCTTGGTTTTAACTAATGAGTCATTTTGTGGCTATTGAGTAAACATTTTTCAAATCACTCGGTTGAATCTGTACGTTAAGAAAATCATAGCAGGTGTTGGCAACTCAAAAACGAAAGGCGTTATGTGTTACCTTAAAAATGGGTGGCATATTTTAATTTGAATATTTTGATGGAGATAGTGATCTTAAGCTCTTGGTTAAGAACATACCATGAACTCTGTTCATCCTGACTGAGTAAACTAGGCCATTTATGGCTTGATTATTGTTATTATTGTGCCATGAAATAAATGGCAACATAGGCTGAGAATTGCGCATTAATGCCAGTAGAAGCAATCATATTCTGCACGTCCCATCATATCCTGCACATCTAGACAAGAATTAACCTAAGGGGTCTTTTAGCATGAATAAAGAAAAGAATAGTGGCAGCCTTGATTTGCCAGTTGACACTTTCAGTAGCCACACCCCAACACCAACATCAGTTTCGCACTCCATACCCGCGGGGTTTGTGCGCGTGCGCGGCGCCCGAGAAAATAACCTGCAGAACGTTGACGTGGATCTACCCCGGGACTCGATAGTTGCTTTCACAGGGGTGTCCGGCTCTGGCAAATCCTCGCTCGCTTTTGGCACCATTTTCGCTGAGGCCCAGCGACGTTTCTTCGAATCCGTCGCGCCGTACGCCCGGCGTCTGATCCAGCAAGGCCATACGCCTCAGGTGGACGAAATTACTGGATTGCCGCCAGCCGTCGCTCTCCAGCAGCGCCGAGGTACACCCAACTCACGCTCAAGTGTAGGCACAGTCACCACTCTCTCGAATTCTCTGCGGATGCTTTATTCCCGTACAGGTATTTACCCTGATGGAGCTTTGCGTCTCGAGTCGGACTCCTTTTCACCCAACACCGCCATGGGCGCTTGCCCTAAATGCCAGGGACTCGGAACCGCGCACACAGTCACCGAGGCATCGCTGGTGCTCGACCCTTCACTGAGCATTCGCGAAGGCGCCGTCACGGCTTGGCCTGGGGCGTGGCAGGGTAAGAACTTGCGCGACATCCTCACTGCGCTCGGCCATGATGTGGACATACCTTGGGAACAGCTGTCCCGCGCCGATCGCGATTGGATCTTGTTCACCGAGGAACAACCCGTGGTCGACATCATGCCGGAGCGAGAACGGCCCCGGCCTTACAAGGGGAAGTTCTGGAGCGCGCAGAGTTATGTGATGCACACGCTCGCCGATTCAAAAAGCGCTTCGGTGCGTAACCGTGTACTGAAATATGTTGAATCTGGACCATGCTTAATATGCGCGGGCAGCGGACTGCGCAGCGAAGCACTCGCCGTTACCTTTAACGGCCGCACCATAGCCGAGCTCAACAGCTTGTCGCTCACCGAGCTCCGCCACGTGCTTGACCGTCCGGCGGCCGCCAATACCCCGGGTGCGACTATCACCAAGGATCTCACTCGCCGCCTCGACGTGCTGCTCGATCTCGGCCTCGGATACCTAAGTCTAGGCCGCGCAACACCCACGCTCTCTCCTGGTGAAATGCAGCGGCTGCGCATAGCCACCCAGCTGCGCTCTGGGCTTTTTGGCGTAATCTACGTACTCGACGAGCCTTCCGCTGGTCTGCACCCGGCCGATGCCGAGCCGCTCCTAGCCGTACTCGACGAGCTCAAATCTAGTGGTAACTCCGTTTTTATCGTGGAACACAATATGGACGTGGTACGCCGCGCCGACTGGGTCATCGACGTCGGCCCGCATGCGGGAGAGCAGGGCGGAGTGGTCCTCTACAGTGGACCTACGGCTGGACTCAAAGATGTACCTGCCTCGGTCACGCGAAAATTTCTCTTTGCAAGCGAGCGTCCAGTCCCGGCTGCACGCGAGCTGCGACAACCGCTCGGTTGGCTTGGCCTGACGGGTATCACCCGCCATAACCTACGCGGACTCGACGCTGAGTTTCCGCTCGGCATACTGACCGCGGTCACGGGTGTATCGGGCTCAGGCAAGTCCACTCTAGTGAGCCAGGTGCTTGCCGAGACTGTTGGCCTGCACCTTCATCCTGATCTGGATCCCAGTGACGGGAACGCATCCACAGCCTCGGTGGCCGGGGATAAGGATGAACAACCCGAGCCTAAACCCGTCGACATCACCACGGTTGAAGCGATAAACGGCGCGGATCTGATCGATCGACTGGTGCGCGTTGACCAGAAACCAATCGGTCGCACACCGCGGTCCAACCTCGCCACCTATACAGGCCTGTTCGATGCCGTGCGCACCACATTCGCCGCGACCCCCGAGGCTCGGAGCCGAAAGTTCGGCGCTAGCCGGTTCTCGTTCAACGTGCCGGGTGGCCGCTGCGAGACCTGCCTTGGCGAGGGATTTGTGGCGGTCGGTCTGCTTTTTTTACCTGGCAGTTACTCGCCCTGTCCCGACTGCGGTGGCACGCGGTACAACCCTGAGACCCTCGAGGTGACATACTGTAACAAGAATATAGCCGAGGTGCTTGGGCTTACAGTGGATGCGGCAATGGTGTTTCTCGCCGATGTACCCTCGGCGTTGCGCAGCCTTAAAACCCTTAGTGAGGTGGGGCTCGGCTACCTACGACTCGGCCAACCCGCCACCGAGCTTTCCGGAGGAGAGGCGCAACGCATCAAGCTCGCGACCGAGCTGCAGCGGGCACGCCGCGGCCATACGCTGTACATTCTCGACGAGCCCACAACAGGGCTGCATCCTGCCGATGTGCTATTGCTGCTCGCCCAGCTCAACCGGCTTGTCGATGCCGGCAATACCGTGATCGTGGTCGAACACGACATGGACGTGGTTGCCGCCGCCGACTGGGTTATTGATATCGGCCCTGAAGGCGGTGATAAGGGAGGCGGTATAGTGGTCGCTGGCACGCCCCATGCTGTGGCCGCCCACCCGGCGAGCCGAACGGCGCCCTACTTGGCCCAGTGCATCTCTACCACCTGAGCGACTGCCTGTCGTGGCAAACTAGGGGTCGCGCAATAATAAAGCTGGCAGCTTTCTGAAATAGGCATGAATTTTCACCTGTGTACTCTTGAAAAAAGACTCTTAGCTGATTTGGGGCCAGCCTAATAGTTCCCGTATCATCAAACATGTCAATAAACGTTTTTGAAGCTTTTTTTTGCCGGCCCCAGGCGATCCGTACATAAAAATAGACACCGACTGTAGATCCGCAGGAAACGTGTTTAAATTGGTCTGTTCACGTGCTATTAGAGTGCGATTTGCTTTCGCATAGATGATGTCTTGGTTTCAATTTTAGTTTTTCTCTGTCATAGGTTTTTATGGGTTTACCTAATTAAAACAACAATATACTAGAAATTGCAAGGTGAGTATAAATTTACCATAGCTTGTATGTATCTACATGAACGGTTGGGTGTAATAACATCACGATAACATGGCACAACCTATTAATTATGATTACGGCAGCCTATATCGCTATGAAAACACCAATAAAACGGCGTTTTACCGCTAGGGAAATCGTTAATTTATTAAGCCATTGAATGGCTTTTTTATGCTCTCCGCCCGTTAACTTCGTTGCTCATCGCACTCATCGCACTCATCGCACTCATCGCACTCATCGCACTCATCGAGGGCATTACTCACTTTGTTTGCTGTTTACCACCTCATTGGTTTTACGCCGGTTAAAACTTCGAGTATTGATGCCTGTAAGGACAAACATAGTAGTATTTGTTTGGTTGAACTTGCTAACAAGTTTATCGACAGTCGCGACAAAAACACTCCCTTTTTCAGCACTATGTCATCTATTGAGTATGGCTCAATAGATGACATAGTTGCGCCGTTTATCTACACGCTTGTGTACATACAATGGCGTAGGAATGCCTGTAAATAAGTGTATGTACGCAGTCGCACAGACAGTCAGATTGGCTGATGACATGATTTGAAGTTCTGACGTTATCGTACCGTGCGATTAAAGATCCTCAGATGAAGGAGTGACATGCCAAATGGATAAAACCTTAATCATAGATTATTACACTGACATTCTTTGTGTCTGGGCTTGGATTGCTCAGAAACGTGTTGATGAACTTAATAAAAAATTGGGACATAAAATCGAACTTAAATGTTACTACGTTGACGTTTTTGGTGATGTACCGACAAAAATAAACACTCAATGGCAATCAAAAGGCGGGTTTATTGGCTTTGCTGAGCACATACAACAGTCAGCATCTGACTTTGAATATGCCTATATAAACCCAAAAGTATGGACGCAAGTTAGACCCACTACTTCAGCCAATGCGCATTTGATGCTTAAAGCGGTAGAGATTACTTATGATAAAAAGAAAAGTATCGATATGGCGCTAATATTTCGAACCGCATTTTTTGTTGATGGCTTGGATATTGGCAACCTTGAAGTCCTCTGTGATTTAGTTAACGCCAATGGACTAGACCTAAACACCATCAATACCAGCATTGGTGATGGCTCTGCTATGGCATCTTTAATGGGTGATTATCAAAAATCAAAGAGTCAAGGCATTAACGGTAGTCCTTCATATGTCCTTGATGGTGGGCGTCAAACATTGTATGGCAACATAGGTTTCGGCGTAATTCTTGCTAATATTGAAGAGCTTTTGAAGCATCCAACAGATGAGGCTAGTTGGTGCTAAAACGAAAGTGTACAGAGGTGAAGTTGAGAAGCATGTCTTCGATTGGAACATGAGGTTCTGCAACGCCCCAGCGCTATTTTACGTAATCAGATTAGCGCCTTCGCAGCCGCCACATCTGTTGGATATCGCACAGACGAATACCTATGGTCAAGTCCAGACTGACATACATTGAAAGTATAAGTCGTCTCAGTTTACCCAATCCTTAGCGCCGAAACTGACCAGATTACATCTGTTTGTGACAACCGGCTTATGGTAATCAGATAAACTATAAATGTTTTAATAACAAGGGAATAATTACCATTACTGTCAAAAATGAAACCCTTCTTGAGAAATGTGATATTTAGGAGACAGACCATGATTGAAAAAATAGCAACTATCCAGTGGCAAGGTCAAGGTAAGAAAGGCCAAGGTAAAATAAGTACCGAGACCGGTGCACTGAAGCAATATCCTTACGGCTTCGGTAGTCGCTTCGAGGATGACCGAAGTGGCACTAACCCTGAAGAGATACTAGCCGCAGCCCATGCCGCGTGTTTTACGATGGCGTTTTCATTCGCCTGTGATAAGGCAGGGTTTGCCACCGCCAATATCGACACTAAGGCCAGCGTTCGTCTCGCTAAACAAGGCGAAGGTTTTGTTATAGACCGTATCGCGTTGACGATGAGCGCAGAGGTTGCGGGCATCGACGAGGCGAAATTTCAGGAGATTGCGGCTGCGGCAAAGTGTGACTGCCCGGTATCGAAGGCTCTTGCCGGTGTTGAGGATATTACCCTGCAAGCGACACTGAAGTAGGTCATCTCCTGAGACACGCTGTCAGCCCGCGCCATGCAACTACACAGCAGCAACTACACGGCAGCAACGCCAAAGTCAGACCGAACGCTAAAACGAAGGTTTAATAACTGTATTCATATCCTGTTCCAGCATTTTTCTAACCGTCGGCAAGATCGCCGACGGTTCTTCTACGGTGAATAGCTTTCGGTCTGGTGTCCGTGCGTTAACACATTCATCAATAGTCCTGATTTGGCAACTAACTCGGATACATAGACACAGAGCGGTTCGTCAATCGCATGAAAATGACACCAACGTTTGATAGCGTACAGACAGCGTTGCCGCTTTTACCTTTTAATAGTTCTGTATCGCTCTCATGTTGGTACATTTAACATTCGAAGGAGACGGTGTTTATTTTACGCACCGTTAACAATATAGAGGACTATGTCATCAGTGCTACAGATGGCAACATTGGTCATATCAAAGACGTTTATTTCGATGATGAAACTTGGTGTGTTCGCTTTCTCGTTGTTGAAACAGGCACTTTAGGATAGCAGAATAAAAAGTTGCTTATATAAAAGACAAATCACGGAGGGCGTATGCATGACCATGAAGATAAAAAGTCACATTATCAAAAAGATAGTCTGACATTAGTTGGTGCGGTTGCGCTTGGCACCGGCGTTATGATTGGTGCTGGCATATTTGCTTTGACAGGGCAGATGGCCCAGATGACCGGAAGTCTTTTCCCGCTGGCTTTTCTTTCGGCTGCGGTGGTTGTGTTATTCAGCGCATACTCTTACGTAAAATTGTCCAATGCTTATCCTTCCGCCGGTGGGATTGCCATGTACCTAAAAAAAGCCTATGGCAGCACGGTGACAACCGCCTTTCATTCCCTGTTGATGTATTTTTCTATGGTGATTGCCCAGAGTTTTCTGGCGCGTACCTTTGGGACTTATACATTACAGCTGTTTGGTATCGATGATAGCAGCGTGTTAGTGCCAACACTGGGTGCTGGATTATTGCTGGTGGCGTTTCTGATCAATTTATCCGCCAACAAGATGATCGAAGGTGTCGCGTCGGTGCTCGGCTTTATTAAGATTGGCGGTATCGTTTTGTTCGGTATCGTTGGCGTAATGGTAGCTGGCACGGTTGAAGTCGATTTCTCAACAGTCAGTCCAGACGCCTCAACTTCTGGTGCAACAATAGCTGGTTTTATTGGTGCAACCGCGCTGGGTATTTTGGCCTTTAAGGGTTTTACCACCATTACCAATAGTGGTTCAGAGCTTACTGACCCTCACAGAAATGTGGGCCGAGCTATCATGATCTCCATCGGTCTTTGTGTGGTAATTTATACGCTCGTCGGTTTTGGCGTCGCAAGTAACTTATCACTAGCGCAAATCATCGAAACAAGAAATTACTCGTTGGCTGCAGCCGCAAAGCCTGCACTGGGCGAATACGCGGTCTGGTTTACGGTTGTTTTGGCCATGATAGCAACAGCAGGCGGTGTTATTGCCAGTATATTTGCGGTTTCGCGGATGTTGGCAATGCTGACTGATATGAAACTCGTTCCCCACAGCCATTTTGGCATGCCCGGTAGCATCCAAAAGCACACCCTGGTTTATACCGTCATTTTAGGTTTGCTGTTGACCATATTTTTTGACCTGACGCGGATTGCGGCCATGGGTATCATCTTTTATTTGATTATGGACATGGCGATCCACTGGGGTGTTTTACGTCACCTGCGAGACGAAGTCGGTGCTAAACGCGCATTCCCTATGGTCGCGATTATCCTTGACTTGATCGTTCTAGCCGGTTTTGTCTGGATCAAGATAAACAGCGATCCATTGGTGTTAGGTGTCGCTGGTGTTGTCATGTTGGTTATTCTGCTTGTTGAGATCCTATTTTTACGACATAACCCTATCGAGCCAAAAAACCACAACCACGGATGAAAATAACCCAATACTACCTTCTAGTGCTAACTGCCCGAGACAGCCTGAATGCAGCTGTGTAGGGGCTCACTCCCTAGGACGAACTTCAATCATGGAGATAAATAATGAAATCTGTCGTTATATTTGGGGCTGGCATTGCCGGATTAAGCGCCGCACATGAGCTGGCCGAACTGGGGTATCTTGTTTCAGTTTATGAAACGGCTGATGAGCCGGGGGGATTCTTTAGAAGTTCACGCCTTAGTCACGACAATATACCGACCGAGTATTCTTGGCATGGCATGGGACCTTGGTACCATAATGTTTTTGATTTGATGAAAAAAATTCCATTCAATGAAGAGGGCAGCGTTTATGATTTGGCCCTGTCTCGGCCCATTGATTTTGGCATATTCCCTGATGCTGGTCAGGCGCAATTTTACGATGAGGGATTTAAAAGTATTAACAAGATGTTTGGCATGAGCAATTGGGAGTTTACCAGAGCGTGCTATTTAATGTTAAAGACTTGGACCTCAAATCATCGAAGCCATGTGGTATATGCCAAGGTGAATGCGGCTCAAGCTTGGAAACCTATGCTTAGCGTGCAAAGTTATAACGCGTGGCGTTCTTGTTTCGGTCCTTGGATTGGCTCTGATTGGTCCAACGTGTCACTGCACACCGCAGGGGATTTTTTTAGAAAGCAATTTACGACAAAGCCCGCGCACCAGCATAAATCTGATCAAGATGGACCCGCATGGCAGCAAGGTGCCGGAGACGGTTGGCTACTCCTAAAAGGGCCCAGTAGTGAATACTGGTTCAATCCCTGGGTTAAATACCTTGAACACAAGGGCGTGAAATTCTATTGGCAGAAACCGCTCACCAAATTAGTGTTCGACGGCAGCAAAATAGTCTCCGCTTTTGTTGGTGATGAGGAGATCAAAGGCGATATTTATGTTGTGGCCATCAATCCTTACTTGATGGTTGATATTTTAAGTAAAACTCCCGCGCTTGAGCGGCAAGAAGAATTAAAATTGTTTACACCGCTTGTTCAAGACGGCCCACACACTCAAGTCTCTTTTCGGTTAGCATTTTCAGACGAAATCAAACTTCCTCGAAAGCGGACTGCAGCGGTGATCAGTGATTCAGAATTTAATTTGACCGTGTTCGCCGAAGAACAAGTTTGGGACAAGGATGTGGATTTGGGGCAAAACATCAAATCTCTTTGGACTGGCACGTCTTGTATTGGCGGCTTCCCTGGGAGGATATTCCATAAGCCCGTCAATCTCTGCACCAAAGAAGAATTTATCGAAGAAGTGAAGGCTCAAATCTTGAGTTGCGGTGCACTAAATCAATTGATTAAACAAGCGAATGACGGCAAAGAGTTGAAAGCTTTTACAATTGAAAAAGTTGAAGTGTGGCATGAATGGCACTTTTCCCGTGATGGAATAACGCCGCTACAGCCAAAGTGGGTAAACACCACCAACACTCAAGCATTTATGCCATCTCAAAAAACACCAGTGTTTAATCTATTCTTGGCTGGAGCGCACACTAAGACTCAGGCTCAAGTCTGGAGTATTGAAGGTGCTGTTGAAAGTGGCAGAAGAGCGGCCAAAGCGATAGATAAACGAGTTAACGTATTGGATCAATATCGACCCAGATGGATTAAATTGTTATCGAAAATCGATGACATCTTGTATCTAATTAAAGCACCGCAGCTTCTAGATTCTGTGGTTTTATGTATCGTTTTATTGCTGATTTTGTGGTTTTTGATCTGATCATATCTTGATTGATCTTAGCGCTATCCAGAAGGGATGAGCGACATTAAAAGTGCCATAACATCAATATCGGCCCTAATAGGTCTCACAACGACAAAGGAGTTTAACCATGAACAAGAAAGAAGCTTACCAAAAAAAACTACAGGCACAATTAGACCAGTGGAGCGCAGAGATCGATAAGCTCAAGGCCAAAGCTGATCACGCGGAGGCCGATGCACAAATTGAGTACTACAAACAAATCGAGGAACTGCGAACGATGCAAAAATCGGCCAACAGCAAACTTACCGAACTTAAGGAATCGAGTGACGGTGCATGGGAGGAGCTCAAAGCAGGTATGGATGGTGCGTGGAACTCGCTTGGCAATTCGCTGAAGTCGGCTACCTCCAGATTCAAATAAACAGCATGGTCATTGCGCTAAATAGGCGCACTATAAATTAGCACAGGAGTGCAACATGGACATTATTAGTTTACTCATATTTTTGGGAATAGGCGCTTTGGCAGGGTGGCTTGCAGGCAACATAATAAAGGGCGGAGGATTTGGTGTCATAGGCAATATTATTGTAGGAGTTGTTGGTGCTGTAGTAGGTGGTTTTATATTTAGCTTACTCGGCATATCAACAGGCGGTTTATTAGGCTCTATCATTATGGCTACTATAGGCGCTGTTATTTTGTTATTCATAATTAGTTTGGTTAAGAAGAAAGCCTAGTTCCTTAAACACGACGATACATGTTGAAAATTCAAATTAGGAGTGGCCACATGATTAAGTTAAGACAGTTTTGGGGGAATCTGCAATCGAGCTTTTGGTTCATGCCTTCACTGATGGTCGCTGTCAGTATGACCTTAGCGGTTGTGTTGATCGAAGTAGAGTCTGCCGGTTTAAACCAATGGCTAATTCAGTGGCCACGACTGTTTGGGGTCGGTGCAGAAGGCGCTCGCCAGATGTTGTCCACCTTGGCTGGTTCGATGATGACTGTAATGGGGATCACCTTCTCCATGACACTGCTGGCCCTAGTGCTTGCGTCGGGCCAGTACACCTCTCGCATTTTGAGGAACTTCATGCGTAACAGTGTCACGCAAGCAACACTGGGGGTTTTTGCGAGCATTTTCGCTTATTGTCTTATAGTCTTACGCACCATTCGTGGCAGTGGTGGTGGTGATGAATTTGTGCCCAGTCTTGCGGTGTTTTTTGCCTTTGTGATGTCGCTTGGTGGTGTGGGGGTCCTTATCTATTTTATTCATCATATTGCCTTGTCTATCCAGGCATCAAGCATCATTGCTTCGGTCGCTCAGGAAACCAATGCTGCCATAGATAAGTTGCTGCCGATAAAACCGGATGAGGAACTTGATGAAGATGAAATGCGACACCCGATACTAAAGTCTCTGGATGAGCGGGTCTGGTATCCCGTGCCGGCAGCTCGCAGTGGTTACGTTTTAGGCGTGAACAACAATACATTAATTTGCTTGGCGAGTGACAACAGAACCATAGTGCGTATGGAGCAAGGCATCGGCTCGTTCATTGTCCAAGATACGGCTCTGGTGTCGCTAGCTCTTACTTACCCGCCAGAGCAGAAACTCATTGATGCTTTGAATACAGCTTACAGTATTGGTAGCCATCGCACAGTGGATCAGGATCCTACTTTCGGTATTCGACAGATTGTGGATATGGCCATAAAAGCGCTGTCCCCCGGGGTTAACGACACTTCAACGGCAGTGATGTGCGTGGATTATCTCACCTCGATTATGGCTCGATTGGCCAGTCGACAATTTCCGCCATTGTACCATTATGAGGGAGACACTCTGCGAATGGTGGCGATGGTTCCGAGCTTTGATAGTCTATTGGCCGATGCTTTCGACCAGATTCGAAGTAGCGCTGAAAAGAATCTTGCGATACTGGTACGCATGCTCGGTGCCTTCGAGACCATCGGAAGTTTAACGATCTGTCCGAGCCGCTTGAGAGCACTTGACCAACAGTTGCAGTTGATTGCAGAGTTGACCGCTCGCTGCTTTGAATCCAGTTATGATCGCGCGCGGCTCGAAATGCGACTGTCCAAGGTGCGTGAATCGTTGGACGGTCAGTTTGCATTGAGCGCATTAGTTGGGAAAGATTAGTTTTATGTAAATTAGACGGATACTAGGGGCTGTTGATCTTTCAAGGTTGGTTTTGCAGCGAATTGTTGCTCATTTGTACAAGGCAGAGACTTTTTATTCTACATAAAAAGTCGATAACGCAGTAAAAATGAGCAAAAAACGCTGCCCGAAGGGTTCGGCTAAAAACGTTTTACTCTTTGTTGAGAAAATCTTCATTAAGCGAGTAGTGCTTAGATTGCTAGGCAGCAATCCACTCGCCTCGATTAAAACGCTTTTATCTCGAACAAAATTTAACCAGCAAAGATCAACAGACCCTAGCATACAAGATTCATTTTTTGGTTGACCAATTCGCTAGCTTTCCTGGGTGTACATTCAATGTACTCTATTTACAATCTCATCGTTCACTATAACTCGTATAATTTTGCTATCCGCAATCGCAAAACATTCTTTCAAAACTCGATAACGATACATAAAAGCCCGACCAATATGATATTGGCAAAGCGATATTACAGTGATAATGGACGGCGACGGAGGCGGTTAGTCACTAGTCAGGCTCTGCAAGGCATTGGTGATCTCACTCATCCGCGCCGCCGTGACTTTACCATGAACCTGCGATATCAGATTACCGTTCTTATCCAAAACAACAATGACCGCCTCTTCGCTATCGGAGGGCACACCCAACGCGCTTTCCATGATCTGTGAGTTGAGAATCCAGGTTTGATCGTGATAGCGCTGCGGCACTTGTTCTTTGGCTCGGCCAATGACATCTTCTTCCGACATAAAGAAGGGTAAATTGACAGCCAGTACGTCGCGAACCCGATATTTACTATGATCAATCTCTGAGCGCAATGTGTTAACCCACTCCCGAGTGGATATTGCGGCATTGCGAGACGGCGTAAGTATGAGCAGTGTCGGTTGACCTATCAGTTTGTTACTGTCAACTTTTTCGCCGCTAAGCGCCGTCGCTGTAAATGACGGCCATGGTCCATCGCCTGCGATAGCAGACGGTCCACATAGGGTTAGTATCGCAAGTAGGGTCAGTTCAGTAACGCGTCGGGATGTTGAGCCCCAAAGTGTTGTCGGTATCATTGGTCTGGTTAGCATAGTATTCCTCCGCTCAGTAGTAGGGGTGCGAACAAGCAGGCCAAGCCAGATCCAAATACAGAAGTCGCAGCATTCAGTGAAACTCCTTCATAAATCATCTTGGCTCTCATGTCTGACGAGTAAGCATCACACATACAATATGCGATTGACGACATTTCATCTGTTCGCTAGCGAACTTTCTGCCAGCCAATGACCCTATTAGATCTGCAGGCGTCATTTGTGGGTATGTGTTCTAACGAACAGACCAGCTAAATGCCAGCGCGCAAGCTGTAGTTCTCAGGACTTGCCGCAATGATCTTTTCCTCGGGTTCGGCAGGATTCATCCTCATCATATATAACAGGATATCTAGCTTATGCTTTTCGAAACGTTTTCTAACCGCTCGCTGCAGCTATCCAATCGCATGGTAATGGCGCCGTTAACACGCAGTCGGGCTACGCCTGAGCACACGCCTAACGCGCTGATGGCAACGTACTACGGCCAACGTGCGACGGCTGGACTGATTATTACCGAGGGCACTTCGCCCAGCCCCAACGGACTGGGCTACCCACGCATCCCCGGTCTTTTCGATAGCACGCAGATGAATGAATGGAAGGCAAGCACATCAGCGGTACACGCCAAAGGCGGTAAAATCTTCTTACAGTTGATGCACTGCGGTCGAGTCGCGCATGTCGACAACTTGCCAACAGGTGCCGAAATACTCGGGCCAGATGCCGCGGCATGTCCCGGCGAGATGTATACCGACACCCTAGGCATGCAGCCCCACAGTACGCCCCGCAAAATGACCGAGGCCGACATCGCTCATGTGATAAATGAGTATGTGACGTCAGCGAAGCTCGCGCTGGAGGCAGGTTTCGACGGTGTCGAAATACACGGCGCCAACGGCTACTTAATCGAGCAGTTTTTGAATCCGCTGATCAACCTACGCACTGACGGTTACGGCGGCAGCATTGAAGGCCGCAACCGACTCGCGCTGGAGATTGTGCGTGCGACAGTGGCAGCCATCGGCAGCGATCGGGTTGGTATCCGGCTCTCTCCTTACGGTGTGTTCAATGGCACCGGCGCATTCCCCGACATAGAGACGCAGTACCTAGCATTGACTAAGGCACTTTCCTCACAGGGGCTTCTCTACATCCACTTGGTTGATCATTCATCCATGGGGGCACCAACGGTACCCGCCGACTTTAAGCTTAAGCTGCGCGCTGGTTTCGATGGTCTGTTCATTCTGTCTGGAGGGTTTGATCATCAAAGCGCTGAACAGGCGTTACGCGATAAACATGGCGACCTGGTAGCCTTTGGCCGTCCGTTTTTGGCTAACCCTGATCTCGTCGCTCGGATGCGCCAAGATGCAACGCTCAACACGCCAGACGAAGCGACTTTTTATGTACCTGGCGCCAAGGGTTATACCGACTATCCAACTCTCGCGACTTCTCCAGAGCGTTAACGCCAAAAGTTATCGCCGAGGTAGCACAATTCAGTAGAAGCTTGCGGCGTCCATAAGACCAAATTGAAACAGGATTTCACTATGACTTACAAAAGCATTAATCCCAATAACGGAACAATATTGAAGACCTTTGATGAAATCAGTGATGCACAGCTTGAGATCAAGCTTGCCACTGCGCATGCCTGTTACCAGACATGGAAAAACACCAGCTATAAGCAACGCGCCGCTATTATGGCCAAGGCTGCAGAACTTCTGCATGCGCATACTGATGACTATGCCAAGCTGGCAACACTGGAGATGGGCAAGCGAATTGATGAAGCCCGTGGCGAAGTCAATTTCAGTGGTAAAATCCTCAGCTATTATGCAGACCACGCAGAAGCGTTTTTAGCTCCAGAGCAACTTGACCCGGAACATGGCGAAGCCCATATGGAAAGCAGCCCGATAGGCGTGATTTTCTGCGTCGAGCCGTGGAACTTTCCCTTTTATCAACTTGCTCGTGTCGCAGGCCCGCAACTGATGGCGGGCAATGTTTTGGTGGTGAAACATGCCAGCAATGTACCCCAATGTGCTATTGCCTTTGAGCAGTTGTTGATTGATGCGGGCGCACCTGAGGGGTTGTACACAAATCTGCTGGTTTCGCACCAACAGTCTAACCAGATTATCGACGACCCGCGCGTCAAGGGCGTGGCACTGACAGGTGGTTTTGCCGCTGGCAGAAGCGTTGCCGCCCGAGCAGGGCAAAACCTCAAACCCTCGTCGATGGAGCTCGGTGGCAGTGATGCCTTTATCGTGCTTGATGACGCTGATCTCGACAACACTATTCCCTGGGCTGTTTGGGGCCGTATGTACAACCAGGGACAAACCTGCTGTGCTGCTAAACGCTTTATTGTGCTCGATTCGATTGCTGACAAATTCATCGAAAAGTTTCAAACCGCGCTTGAACTTCAGCAACCTGGCGATCCGATGGACGAAACAACGACCAAGGGACCGATGTCGCAAGAAGCCGCTCTGGTTAATATTTTGAAGCAGGTCGATGATGCTGTAGCCCATGGTGCTAAGGTGTTAATGGGCGGCAAGCGTATCGACTGCCCGGGCTCTTTCATGCAGACCACGATACTGACCAACATTGCGCCAGGCAACCCTGCTTATCGCACTGAGTTCTTCGGCCCAGTTGCGTTGATTTTTCGGGTCAAGGACGAAGCCGCGGCCATAGCGCTTGCCAACGATTCTGACTTCGGACTTGGTGGATCTGTGTTTACCGAAGATGCCGCTCGTGGCAAACGCGTCGCCAGTCAGATTGATACCGGTATGATGTTCATCAACAATATTGATTGGACCGATGCCGCGCTTCCGTTCGGCGGGGTCAAAGATTCCGGTTATGGCCGCGAACTCGGCGAAATGGGCATTCAGCAGTTCGTTAATAAGAAGCTGGTTCGCACCATTTCGATGGCAGCACCGGTGTAACGGTTGCACAGCTAGGGGCTAGCAAACTGAAAATATTAATATTTCACAAGCAATACCCTATATGGCAACGGCATAAGATGGCGAACGAGCTTAGTTATCTAAGATAGCGGCATAGTTATCGAGAGTTTAACTAAATCGATGGGTTAGGTGGCTATGGTTTGACAATGCTGTGGTTTAACAATGCTATGGTTTGACAATGCTATGGTTTGACAATGCTATGGTTTAACAATGCTATGGTTTCACAGCGCTGAGTTTGAATGAAATTAATTCATAGCACTTTAAGCGTCTAGCTGTGAAGCCGATTAATCTTGCTTGGGAGGATATAGAAAGGGCATGACGTTATTGTTTTTAATGTTTGGGATGATTTGTTATAAACGACAAGATGGCCAAATATACCATGTCAAGCCACCAATGAGGGGTAGCTTGGCATAGATAATTTAGTTAATAGATAATTTAGTTAATAGATGATTAGTTAATAGATGATTAGTTATTAGATGATTAGTTAATAGGTTTCTAGTCTATCGGTTTCTGTTTTTACCACGGCATAACATTCGCAGCACAGCGTTTCGAGTTTTTGTCTGTTGGTCACGGTAATTTGACCGCGCTTATAGTTGATTACCCCAAGTTTTTGCAGTTTACCGGCGGCTTCAGTTACGCCTTCTCGTCTGACGCCTAACATGTTGGCGATCAACTCTTGGGTCATTGTGAGATTGTTGCTAGCCAGTCTATCAAGTGATAGCAGCAGCCAACGACAAAGTTGCTGGTCGATAGAATGGTGCCTGTTACATATTGCCGTCTGCGCCATTTGTGCCATCAGTGCTTGAGTGTAACGTAACAACAGTTCGCGAAGGTTTTGATTGTCGTTAAATTCATCGAACAATATCGATGCGGACAATTTATAGGCTCGGCCTGCGCTTTGAACTATGGCGCGATTTATGGTGCTTTCTCCCCCCATAAACACGGCAATACCCACTAAACCTTCATTGCCGACAACAGATATTTCTGCCGATGCGCCATCTTCGAGAACATTCAGTAAAGAGACAATACTATCAATGGGGAAATAGACATTTTCAAGGTTTTGACCAGCTTCATAAATAACTTTACCTAAGGGCAGTTTTATTATCTTTAACTGTGGAAATAAGCGCTGTTTTGTCGCTTCAGGTAATGCTTTAAGTAATGCGTTCTCATTTGGGTCAATCATTGATAACCTTTCAATATATTAAAGTGAGACATTCACTACTCGCCATGATCTTTATTATGCTATTGATTTTATTCAATATTGCATAATATTTAAGTAATCTTGTTATCAATATAACAGAGTTTGTTGAATCGAGAGGGTTAAAATGCCTTGTTTAGCGTGATTTGCGATCACAGCAGGCGAGTGGAACCATTATTTTTGGTTCAAAAGGCATTGCATGTTGAGTTGTATTTATGAGTTGTATTTATACTCATCGACAGGATATTTAGTTGGGGGGGGAGATAGTAAAAAGACCTTTGCAAAGCTGCGTTTCGCTCATAGGAAAGAGACTAAACAACGGCCTACAGCGATTACGTTTAGGCCGCAAGTCAGCTGCTAAGGCTGCTGTTTTGTGAAGATGGATGGCATAAAAGGGCTGAGCAGAAAAGTGATTGCAAGATCCATTTCTCTAGTGGCTATACATTCGGCTTTTGCCGCCGGAGTTAGTTAAGTTTATGTGCTTTAAGTTTATGTGCAGTCTGATGCAAGATGCATTTAACATCTGATTTTTTCGTCGACCTAAACTCACATGTTGAAGCGCTTTGACTGATATTTACAATTTAATCATTTTGAATATCATCAAGCGCCTGACGAACTTCATCCAAAATTAATCTGTTTGCCACTTTTTCATCGATATCGGGTACATCCCATCCAAAAATAGCGCGATATTTCTCAATCAAATTGTTGACATCTTCGATGATATCGCTGCGATGGGCCGCTAACTCTAATTTTTCTATGTCAGTCATGCTCGTTCACCTTAAAAGTTTATAGATAACTCTAGATTAAACTATTATTCATGCTCCATCGGTGCGACACCGAACAGATTGAATAGAAAATTTGGTGCAAGCTGATAGACATCCACTCTATTAGGAAAGCAATGATTTATTGTTTGCCATCTTTAATCTGGAGCAAATACATCATGTTACATACATTGAATGATTTACAAAATTTATCTATTCACGCCTCTGATGGCGATATTGGATTAACCAAAGATTTTTATTTTGATGACAAGCATTGGGTGATTAGATATTTGGTAGTCGAAACGGGTTCTTGGTTATCAAGCAAAAAAATATTGCTTTCACCCATATCAATCAAAGAATTTAATCAGGAACAAAAGACGCTTGCTGTCACAATCTCAAGAGAGCAGGTAAAAAACAGCCCTGACATCGATAGCGAGAAACCAGTCTCTAGGCAGCATGAGGTCGATCATATGGAATATTATGGTTACTCACAATACTGGGGTAACACTGGTATTTGGGGAAGTGAGCCCAGTCCAAACATGATGGCACCTGGTTATTATAGTGTCGCGCCAAAGCCAGATAACTTAGATAACCCAGAGATGTCCGCAGATGTTGAGGCAGCACTATCACGGGATAATGATCATCATCTACGCAGCAGTCATGCCGTGGCGGGTTATCACCTTGATGCCATAGACGGTGAATTGGGTCATTTGCAAGGTATGTTAATAGATATCGACACTTGGGCTATTCGTTATTTGATTATTAACACCAGTAATTGGTGGTTGGGTCATCTGGTTTTGATTGCGCCAAAATCGATTAAAGAGGTGAGTTGGCCTACCTCTAAAATTTATGTTGATATGACGCAGCAGCAAGTGAAAGATGCTCCCACATACGATCCATCAGTGCCTTTCGATCTTGAACATGAGCAAAATCTGCATACTCATTATGGCCATAATGATAGATAACATTATTACCTCTCTATGAGGTGTTTGGCTGTCGTGTTTAGGTTGTTTGTTTAAAAAGTGTTCTTGGAGTAAGTTATCTATTTCAATATGAAAATATAGTCAATATCAGTTGGTCATTGCAGTTTTTCTTCTTGAAATTGCTGCAATTAATTGAAACTAGGAGACTAATTTAATATTTAAGACGATGACTTTGAACCCAAGGGGTACCCTTTATAAAAACAAGCTATCTGTTTTCAACATTTAACGATAAAGCTTTATCAGACATGATGAAGCTTTTTTGTGTTGATGAAAGACTCCCATCAGATTCATTAGACCATTACACAAAGAACCTCGCGGGCCTGAGACACACAGACCTTTAAATACTCTTCAAAGGTGTCGACTAAATTAAGCGTTCCGATGAAGCTTAAATGGTGGCTGGATTTACTTTAATGAATGAAAGATAAACATTCATGCAGGCGCTTTGGATTAGGTTGTTGCTTAAAATTGGCTGGCAATTTTGTTTTGATACAATCAAGGGCTTGCTAATATCATGTGCACTCTATACTCGACATCTTGTTTCATACTTTCTGATTCGAATCCCGCGCGGGCACGAAATACATAGCCCTGTCGAATATCAAACATAAGCTTTGCACGTGCTAATGATGGAAAATTGGCAGGTAAAACACCTCTTGCTTTTTCTAGCTCAAAGCGTCGCGATAATCGCGCATCGGTATCTAATACTGCTCTTTGTAATAGTTCTTGTGCTCCTTCGACCTCGCCAGCACTTGTGGCAACGCTGGAGCTGAGAAAGCAGCCTTTTGCGCCGCTACCATTTGCAGTACTGTAATCAATCACTGCAATCATGAACGAGCGGACAGCTTGGTTAATATCGGGTTCTGTTTCAAAGGCTACTAATGGTGCGCATGCATCAATTGTGGCGTAGCAGTTTATAGCTTCTAAATAGAGTTTACGTTTGTCACCAAAAACCGAGTAAAGGCTAGGGCTGTTAATACCCATTGCTTGGGTTAAATCTTTAATGGAGGCGGCATCATATCCTTGTTTCCAGAAAACATGCATGGCGGACAAAAGCGCTTCGCTACGATCAAAAGCGCGTGGCCTACCAGCCTTATTTTGAATCATATCGGATACCTCAACGCTGTGGATTTAATGATTTATTTTAGTATCAATTGATACATAATTCAATTAATTAAAACCCATTAACCTCGGTAAGGTAATGATTATGCTCTAGGAAGTTGTCTATATTGGCAATATAATTTTGTAACGATCACTATGAAATATTGACACCTTGGCATTATTTTGTTTTTATAATATTCACTACAAAACATTGGAATAAACATGAACTCATCTAAATTAGTAGCAGGACAAACCTTTCCAGACATCACTCTAGCGCTGCTTGGTGGTGGTGAAATTAATCTTACGGCTGTTCCGGCAGAGGGCTGCGATTGGCGCATGGTGGTTGTTTATCGCGGTAAGCACTGTCCCATTTGTACTCAATATCTATCGACGTTGAACGAGCTGTTGCCTGAATTCAAGAAGTTAGGTGTTGATGTTGTAGCTGTATCCGCCGACCCCATAGAAAAAGCGATGGCTCAAATGGAGCTGGTTAAGCCTTTATTTGATGTGGCGTACGGCTTAAGTATTGAACAAATGCAAAAAATCGGGGTGTATATTTCAAATCCTCGCTCGCCGGAAGAAACTGACCGACCTTTTGCCGAACCCGGATTGTTTATTATTAATGATAAAAAACAGGCACAAATTATTGATATATCGAATGTTCCTTTCTCTCGCCCAGAGCTGAAGTCAATGATTATGGGTTTAGGTTTTATCCGTAATCCACAAAACAATTACCCAATAAGAGGAACCTACAAATAAAAAATCATGGCCCTCTACATGAAGAAGTACGGCAACTAATTGTGTAGTGACATGGTATTTTAGCCACCTAAATAGAGGTAATATTATTGCCTCGTACATGACTTTAGGTGAGCAAATGAAATCAAATACCAGAAGCACACCATAATACCGTTGCTGTAGCGGTATATTATGGCGTGCTATCTTTTGGCAAGTGGATACTGCGGTGAAAGCAGGCCGTTGTGGTTTTATTTTCATAACGTTCATTCATCAATGGCGGTATCGTTATGTGTTACAACGCTTATAAATCGATTTCGACGATGCTTATTTCATTTAAATTGCTGTGTGATGATTGTTTTTTAGGAACCGCACAACAAAGCAATACCTCACCTTCGGTTGGAGTGACCACTGGCTTAGTTCGATAAGTGATTGATCCTTTTAGCAGTCTTACTGCGCACGTGCCGCAAGTTCCGTTACGGCAACTGAAGTTAGGCGTGAGCCCATGGTTTTCTGCTGTTTCTAAAAGTGTCGCATCATTTGCGTTCCATCTTTGTTCAAAACCAGACTTAACAAATTTGATGACGGCTTCATCGGCTTCGTTTTCTGCTGCAAGTGACTTTTTTGCTTCAAGTAACATTTTTTCTTCAAGTAACATTGATTCATTATCGATTTGGCGAATAAGTGCCGCAGGCCCAAACGCTTCGGTAAAAATACGTGCATCACGTACCCCTAAACTGCGTATTTCATCATAGAGTGCTTGCATAAACGCAGGTGGACCACATAAATAAAAATCATAATCGTCTAGTGCTAATATTTGCCGAAGTGTATCGGCGGTAATGTGGTCGATTGCATTAAAATCAATGCCTATTTTTTCCTGCTCACTAGGTTGAGTGATAATTGAATAGTATCGAATTTTACCATTAGATTTTATTTCAGCATCACGGAAGTTTTGTGTAAAAGCGCGTTGTTGGGTCGTTTTAGCGGCGTGTAATATGGTCAATGGTCTTAAATGACGGGTACGCTCAGCTTCATTTAGGATATGCGAGGTCATCGCAATCATCGGCGTAATCCCTACGCCTGCGCCGATTAATACGGCCGGGCGCTTTTCTGCTGCATCAATATAAAAATTACCCGAAGGAGCTTTAGCTTCAATAACATCGCCGACGCGCACATTATCGTGTAAGCATTGCGAAATAGTGCCATTAGCTTCTCGTTTAACTGAAATGCGGTAATACATGTCGTCTGGTGTTGATGATACGGTATAAGTTCTTATCACGGCTGTGTTTGCATTGGGTGGGGTAAGGCGCACCGTTAAAAACTGCCCCGCTTTTGAAGACACTAACGGGGTGTTGTCTTTTGGTTCTACATAAAATGAACGAATAACACTACTCTCATTTTCAATACGTTTGACTGTATAAGATAACCACGATTCTCTTGTGGCTTCAGCTGCCAGTGAAGCATGTGCTTGTTCCCAATCACCAGCCATTAAAGTATTTGGTGAATACGCAGTAAACGATGCGCGAAAGGGTAGTGCATTCCTTAATGTCACTCCGTGGCTGAGAGTGAAACGCCATGCTCGTTCAGCACCTTTAAAAGCGCTGACTTCTGGAGTGTCTTCCCATAATAATTCGACAGTGCCGGTTAACATAAATAAGTCACCAGTCGAAAAGTCGATAAATATCAAGCCTGCTTTAGGGTTAACCAAAAAGTTACCGAGAGTGTTAAAAAAATTGTTGCCTGAATAATCAGGAATAGTCAGTGTATTGCCGTCTACTTTTACAAAACCAGGCCGTCCTCCACGGTGTGAAATGTCGACACCTTCATGTTCTGGGTGTTCTTTAGCTGGCACATAACTGGACACAAAAAAGGTATCAGCATCACGGATTATCTTACTAACATAATGACTCAATACCGTAAATTCTTCTATGTTAGAGGCCGGATTAGTGACGTGAGATTGTTTATTAAATTGAATACTGCGGCTTTGTATATATTGCGGACAATTGCCAAAAGATTGATCGACAGATATTGAAAAATGAGTAGGACTGATTTTATGAACCCGGCCATTTACACGATTACGACGACGAGAGTGCATTTCAATACCAAGTAACCCTAAAGGACTACCATCATTTCTTAGTTGTGGCGCGATAGGGTCTCCAGCTATTGCCGATGCGTTAATCGTTAATGTTGTTGAGTCTGGTGATGTTATAAATCCTGGATATCCCGAAAGTATCGATGCCCAAGGCCAACCTTGTTGGTCAACACTGCCAGCAACAATAAAGGGCAGTTGTTGATAAAACTCACGATGTTGTTCTGGAATGTATGGACGTATTGCGCGTTGTCCAAAACTCTCCATCACAGCGCGTTTACCAACACGATCCTGAATATTCTGTTCACCAGGATGAAATGGCGATAAAACTGATTTTTGATGGGTCTTATCGCGAGTTTGGTTTTGCATAATAGGCATCTCTTAGCGGGATTTCGGTGGCACTGGATATTGAATAAATCAACAGGCCCTACGACTGGCTCACAAATTCATCGGTACCAAAAATCCGCAGTGGATGTGCGAGCTGCCAAGAGCTAGTCGTCTTATGCTACTAATCCAGCTTTGGTTGCTGGCATAGCAACAAATCCTCTCAACCCTTCAATGTTTGTTAACCAGCGACGTACATTTGGGTAAGGTGCTAATGACACATCGCCTTCAGGTGCATGAGCAACGTAACTGTATATAGCAAAGTCAGCTAAGCTGATTTTATTTGCGACCAAATAATCTTGGTCGATAAGTTGTGCTTCTAATTTTGTTAACGCTTTTTCTGCTGTGGCTTTAGCAAACACCGGATCTGATGGTGAATTGAAAATATTAATTAATCTCGCTGCGCCTACGCCATAAGAGATTTCGCCCGCTGACATCGCAAGAAAACGATGCATTTCTGCTTCATGTTGCAGATCTTGAGGGATAAACGAAGGCGCATATTTACGCGCCAGATAAATGAGGATTGAAATTGAGTCGTGAACAACTGCATCACCGTCTTCAATAACAGGGACCAAACCCAAAGGGTTAAGGGTAAGAAACGGTGCTTGTTTATGCTCCCCAGCAGGAAGATCTACGTGGATAATGTTGTGCGCAATCCCCGCGACACTCGCAAATAGCTGCACGCGATGAGCATGACCTGAAAGTGGGAAACTGTGAATTTTAATGGCATTAGACATGATGTGTTCCTTTAAGGGTTGAATGATTTGTGCGTGAGAAAAGAATAAAGTTCACACGGCATAAATACAATGACCTGTTTTATTGAAACATTATCTCTATTATGGATATAATATTAATGGCTGTTATTAATGGTCATTACTCATGTGAGGATCATCTATGGATACGATTGATAGTATGCGTATTTTTGTTGCGGTCGCGGGGCAAAAATCGTTTACGGCGGGGGCAAAACAGCTAGGTATTAGTACCAATTTGGCCAGCAAGCATGTGCGACAGTTAGAGGCCCGTTTAGGTGCGCAACTTATTCATCGGACAACTAGACGTGTCACATTGAGTGATACAGGACTCGCGTATTTTGAACGCTGCGTGTTTATAATTGATCAATTTGATGAGTTAGAAGGTTTAGTTCAAGAGCGTCAATCCGAACTTGCGGGGCCTATTCGTATTACTGCGCCAACAGGATTTGGGTCAAGGGAATTGGTAGAAGCGATTCGACCTTTTCAAATTGCACACCCTAAAGTGTCTATCAATCTGCATCTGTCCGATCAGCATGTCGATATACTTGACGAAGGTTTTGATCTCGCCATTCGTTTTGGTCCACTGCAAAATTCTACGCTTATTGCTCGTAAGTTGCTTACTATGCGATTAGTGGTGTTTGCATCACCGGAATATATCAATACACATGGTGAACCATTACATCCTAGCGATTTATCAACACATAATTGTTTATTACAATCATCGTCAGCAGATCCGGAGCATTGGGCCTTTACGGTTGCTGGCACAGAACAAAAATATCGGGTAAATGGGTCTTTTACGGCAAATTCGCCTCGGGCGGTCGCGCATATGGCCGTTGGAGGTTTAGGTATTGGTCGTTGTCCGCTGTACACCGTTGAACCCTTTCTTAAAAGTGGTGAGTTGGTATTGTTGTTTGACGATAAGATGGTTAGCGTATTTAACTTATACGCTGTATATCCTTCTGCACGTCATTTAACAGCTCGGATTAGAAAATTGATAGATCACTTAGTAACGGCGTTAGGATAATTTTATCTAAAATAATATCGTATCAGCTTAGGGCTATTGACCATTAAACCTTCATTGATGATGTTATTCGATATGTCGATGAGGTCATTGATACACTTAGAACTCAGTTTAATTCAACTGAGTATCATAATTGGCTCTATTAAAAATATCTTACAATCCAATCGCTTAACGGCCACTCAACGCAATAGTAAATATTTGAATTGTTGCTAATTTTAAAATACTCCAGTTCGTCTTCTCGACCGCTTCGGACATTTAGTGGATTTAGATTTTTAACATTCACATAAATATAAATATTTAAAAAAGTGAGGTTTCAGGGTTGTGTGATTATTGTCCGTTATTTACGACATCTTTGAGGTGCATCAAGGTTTCATTAGTACATTTGACTTAGATTTATTAGGTAAGTGTTATTTTTATTTGCTGTTATGTATCAGATTCTTTTAGCTCTACTTAGCCAAGGTGGGTTAGCAAAAAGGTAAAATAGCATCATTAATAGACCGATAATGTTTGGATTGTTCTAGCAGCCTGACGTTTTATAGGTGAATCAATATGAGTAAAGCTAAAAGTGATACCAATAAACATCGTGACAATCTCGAAGGAGACATTAAAGAGGCTGTTGAGGCAGATAAGGATATTCGGGACACCGTTCGGTGCATTACTCTTAAAGCATTGAGTGAAGGAAAATTAGACCTCAATGAGCTCTCACAGATTGCACGCTGCGTGATTAAAGGTGCCGGTTTAGGTGCAGTTATTCATAGTCGTGATGGTCAAACCCACCAGCTCACTAAGGCGGTTGCTGGGCTTGAGGATGCCTTATGTTCTGCCGTAGAGGCATCCAAATTAGCTGTTGAAGAAGCCAGTTCGCATGTTAACACCTTTAGTAAACAAGATTTACAGCGCACCCTTAATGACCTTAGTGAACTTGAAGCTATGTATTTAGAGACGTTAAAAGACGTGGCAAAAGAGGCTAATGAGGCGGTATCCGTTACTTTA
Organism: Shewanella sp. Arc9-LZ; assembly: GCF_010092445.1. Taxonomy (NCBI): domain Bacteria; kingdom Pseudomonadati; phylum Pseudomonadota; class Gammaproteobacteria; order Alteromonadales; family Shewanellaceae; genus Shewanella; species Shewanella sp. Arc9-LZ. The sequence continues at coordinate 2,196,345 of NZ_CP048031.1, forward strand.
AATGATTTGGCTCGTCATGGTCGAGTAAGCGGCACCGCCGTCGGCCAGAAAGTAACTGAAGTTTCTACATTATTAAACCAACAATTAACTGAGCGGTTAAGCGACACGGTGGCAGCTGGAGTCGATTCTGCAGCTAAAGTAACCCGTAACCTCGCTTATGCGGCAGCAGGTTTTCTTGATGCTTTTGCACAAAAATTGAATGAGAAATCAACATCTAATTCCAACTCAAATAAGAGTCAATAATGGGTGAAGCATGCTTTGGGAAACGTTAGGTACCGCGCGAGATATTGGCCGACTGAATGAGCTTGCTTCGGTTTTAATTCGTTATGGCTTCGGCGATGTGTTGCGCAGGCTTGGCCTTGCTAATGTGTTTAATGTCGCCGGTAAGGCTCTGCATTGGAAGCATGCAGCTGAAATAACCCAGTTAGAATCACCGGTTAGGTTTTGCCATGCACTAGCAGAAATGGGACCAACCTTTATCAAACTAGGACAGATCCTTGCTACGCGTTCAGACCTATTTCCACCAGAGTGGACTGCTGAATTTGAAAAATTGCAGAATCATGCGCCGCCGGTATCATTTGAATTAATCTGTAAACAGTTACAGGAAGACTTAGGTTGTAGTCCGCAACAGGCTTTTGCCGAATTTAATCCAACCCCTTTTGCTGCCGCATCGATTGCCCAAGTTCATCGGGCTCGCCTACACGATGGTGCTGAAGTCATTATTAAGGTTCGCAGGCCAGGCATAAGACCTGTTATGGAAGCTGATCTACGTTTACTTGCCCGTATTGCAGAGGTGATGGAGTCAGAGTCACCGACACTACGCCGTTTTAGGCCTCGTGAGGTGGTCCGTCAATTTACCCATTCTCTAAGGCGGGAACTGGATTTATTGGCCGAGTGTCGTAATGCTGGAAGGGTGGCAAACAATTTCAAAAGTAACCCTAACATCGTTATTCCAAAAGTGTATTGGTCGTGGTGCAGTGAACGCGTCAATGTTCAACAGTTTATTGATGGTATTTCTGGACGGAATATAGCAGCAGTGGAGCAGGCTGGATTAGATAGGAAGCTGTTAGCTAAGTATGGTGGTCAAGCTGCGTTGAAAATGATTTTAATTGATGGTTTTTATCATGCGGATCCCCATCAAGGTAATATTTTTTATCTGCCTGAAAATCGAATCGCATTTATTGACTTTGGCATGGTGGGACGATTGTCTTTCGAACGCCGCCATCAAGTGGTGCAACTTTTACATAGCATGGTTGAATTGGATGCTTCTCGTGTTGTTGATGTATTACTGACTTGGGCTGGCGATCCTCCGCTCAATAGTGAGAATCTTACTTTTGAAGTAGAAGAATTTGTTGATAAGTATCATGGCGTTTCGTTAAAAAGCTTCCATTTGAGCATGATGTTGACTGAACTGATATCACTGCTTAGAGAATATGGCCTCAGCTTACCTCCTGATATTATTATATTGATCAAAGCATTAATTGCGCTTGAAGGTGTTGCCCTGCAATTAGATCCTGACTTTAATATGGTGTCTGAAGCAAAACCATTATTACACCAGTTAATGTTACAACGATACGCACCAGACGCATTGGCTAAAAGAGGTTGGCAAGCCATTGTCGATACTGGTGAATTGTTAAGTGGATTACCGCAAGACTTACAACAACTTTTACGTTCAGCCCGTAGCGGTAGATTTCAGCTGCATATTGATGTCACAAGACTAAAAGCCTTTGGCAATCAACTTGACCGGGCTGCTAGTCGAGTTGCCATTGGCAATGTGGTAGCGGCTATGATTATTGGATCGTCTATTGTGATGACAGTTGATGGAGGACCAACTTTATTTGGTTTGCCGTTATTTGGCATACTTGGATTTCTGAGTGCTGCCGTCGGTGGGATTTGGTTGTTATTCTCTATTTGGTCAAGCGGGCGCTGGAAGTAGCAAATTATCACTACATCAATAATAAACATGAGGCTGCATAAATTTTATGTAGCTTTGCAGTGCCAAAGCATTAAAAATAGACCTCGATAAGAGTAAATCATATTACCTTTGCTATTTTGTACGACATGAGTAACTGCTCCATTGATTCAGTGTACAACATAACCATTTCTTCCAAAAACAAGCTGAATAATCAGACCATTTAGTCTAAAAGGTGACAAGAAGTTGCAAACACTCAATGCTGCCTAACGCCTAACGTGTAAAATCTGACGTTTAAAATCTATAAACTACATTTGTACTTAATTGATGTAGTCACTAACGCTTTATCTAATTCAAATGTGAAGAGACTTTTTCTTAACTAATCGTTGGTTTTTTTGCGGTAAATCGACATGCTATTTATGTGATCTATTGATAACAAAAAACGTTTCATTCGTGCTGCTTTAGGTATTAGTACTGACTGTTATGTCAAATTGTTGCATCGGTAAACTTCACTCAAATACTTGAATCGGTCACGCAATGCTTGTTGAAAAACAATCTATGAAAATAATGTGCAATAACAAGATCATGCAATGGCTCGATTACGTCATTGATACGGTTTAAACGCATCGGTTGAGATGACGATTAACGCTTAGACCAAAGTCGATAGCCAACAATGACATAGAGAGTGCTAATCTGAGTAAAAATGGATTGGAGTATTCATGCTAAATAGAATGATTTTGATTAATGGTTTAGTGGTATTTGCCATCACTGTACTGCTGAGTTATTTAACCTTACCTCCTTGGCTGTATGCATTATTGATCGCACTCGCGTCCGTAGCCACGCTACTGCTTACCCACAAAAAACAAATAAGCCCAGAAATCCTTGAGTCATCTCAACAAGATGAGCATGTTGCGAGTGGTATCAGCAAAGCCGCCACTCGAATTGCTATTGGTGGGGCTGAAGTGTCATTTTTTATTGAAAACCTAGCACATGCAATGGGTTTGCAAGTTAAGCATGTTCAAGAAATATCAGAGCGTGCGGGTAATTTAGAGCAAGGTGCTCAACAACTGTTAGGCCAATCAGCCAAAGTACGTTTACTGGTTGAAGAGGCAAATACCCAAGCTTCAAGCTACGCCAAAGAAATAAAACAAGTTGATGAACAACAACGCAGCTTGTCTACTGAAATTGAATCAACTGCAGTGTTATTAATAGAACTTAACAACAAAGCAAACGCTATAAGCAGTATCACCGACACTATTAATAAACTATCTGATCAAACCAATATGTTGGCACTCAATGCTGCAATTGAAGCGGCTAGAGCTGGTGAACAAGGCAGAGGATTTGCCGTGGTTGCCGATGAAGTTCGTAATCTGGCACATAAAACGGCTGAAGCAACGCAAGGTATAGAATCATTGCTGTCAAAAATTGGTGAAAATAGCATTCAATCTGTACAAGCAATGCAACGAGTCAGTGACATGGGGGGAAAACTCTCTCAGCGTATGAATGAGATTTATATTCTTACAAAAGCAAGCCAAGAAAGCATGGCCGATGCAGCAAGCGAAATGCTGCAAATGGATCAAACTGTAGGTTTTACCGTTGATAACACCAATGGCATAGGTGCCAATATTGAAGGAATAGGGGCCTCTATACTCAAAGTTGATACCGATTTAATAGAAGCTTCAGATCGAGTTCTTGAGCTCAGTGGCTTTGCCGAACAGATATTTCGTCATTTACAAAGTTTCGATTTATCGGATAAACACGCAATTATCGCTAATGTCGCACTCAATGCTGCGGCTGATGTCGGAGCGATTTTTGAAAATGCTCTGTTAAAAGGTTCACTCACACAAGCCCAATTATTTGACTCAAATTACCAGCCAATCCCTAAAACCGACCCTCAAAAATTTACCACTGGTTTTGACCGTTTTACAGACTCCAATTTACCTAATATTCAAGAGGCCATTTTAAAAAATAATACTGATATTATTTATGCCGGAGCTGTAGATGTAAGAGGGTATTTCCCTACCCACAATATCAAATTTTCTCAGCCTTTAAGCGGAAACCGGGAGCAAGATCTTGCTGGTAATCGCACCAAACGCATTTTTAATGACCCTACAGGAAAGCGATGCGGCAACAATACTGAAAGTTTTTTACTGCAAACATATAAGCGTGATACCGGTGAGGTGATGCATGATCTCTCTGCACCAATTTACGTTAACGGCAAACATTGGGGAGGATTTAGAATTGGTTACAAGGCCGAAGAGTCATAAATAATGAGCTCTATCCGGCTAATTTTTATGATTTTATGAGTATGTTGCCAACGAAACTTAACACAGGGGAATCATGTTTTTCATTCATTGACTAAGTTCCAACATGAACAGCAATCTAAATTCACTTGTTGTGCGTTATTAACAATCAACATTAGCAGCGTAAAAAAATCAAGTAAGCTAAAATTATTACCTTGTAGAAACCGCCCATAAACATACCGTTTATTCATATCGGTAAAAACATTATCTTTAACTTATTAGTCTTTAAAGGCTAGCTTAGTTAAATATTTAGGCTTTTCTGTTTAAGGCTAAAAACTGCAACAAAAGTGATCGCAAAATTAGCCTGTTAATAGCTGTTATTTATGTTCGTGTTTGGTGAAGCGAAAATACAGAATGTGATATATAAATATATGATTATTTATATGTTTTTTATTTTTAAATTAACCTGATTTTGAAATAAGCCTGAAATCACGAGCCGATTTTGTTAAAATCTTTGCCTGAAGATGCAATCGAGTATCAATTTAATAGGGCAAGGCGGCTCTAATTGAGGTTTTATGAAGATAAATAAGGACAAATACAGTATAGATAACTCCGATTATACTGTCGGGCAAGATAACATTCAAAAATGGGGTTTTGATATACATAACCCTGTATTTGGAACGAGTGCAGGCTTAATCGCTATTTTTTTAATTGCCATTTTAATTATCGACCCGGCAACATCAAAAGAATTTTTAGATGGTATGAAATGGCAGATAATAAGTGCATTTGACGGCCTCTTTATGTGGTCTATGAATCTATTTGTGATCTTCTGTCTGGCATTAATTGTTTCACCTTATGGTAAAATTCGCCTAGGTGGTGACGGCGCAAAAGCCGATCATTCAAGACTTTCCTGGATAGCGATGCTTTTTGCTGCAGGTATGGGTATTGGTTTGATGTTTTGGGGCGTTGCAGAACCGTTAGCGTATTACACCGGCTGGTATGAAACACCACTGAATGTGGTCGCCAATACCCCGGCAGCAGCAGAGCTTGCACTGGGTGCAACTATGTTCCATTGGGGATTACACCCTTGGGCGGTTTATGGCGTAGTCGCCTTATCGTTATCTTTCTTCGCGTACAACAAAGGCTTACCGCTTTCCATACGTTCTGCTTTTTATCCTATATTAGGCGACCGTACCTGGGGTTGGCCCGGACATGTGATTGATGTTTTAGCTGTAATCGCCACATTATTTGGTTTGGCAACATCACTCGGTTTAGGTGCTCAACAAGCTGCGGGTGGTTTCCAGCACGTGTTTGGTATTGAAGGTGACCTATCCTTGCAAATCACTATTATTGTTATAGTGACCATGCTGGCTGTTGTCTCTGTGGTACGCGGGCTTGAAGGTGGTGTTAAAGTAATCAGTAACGTCAATATGTTACTTGCTGTTGTTTTAGTTGTCTTTGTTGCGCTTGTGACCGCTGCTGTTTCTATGGGCACTATTCCGACCACAGTAATGGGTTATGTTAAGAATATCATTCCCTTGAGTAATCCAATTGGTCGTGAAGATGAAGCTTGGATGCACGGCTGGACCGTGTTTTATTGGGCATGGTGGATTTCATGGTCTCCATTTGTGGGTATGTTTATTGCTCGTATTTCTCGTGGCCGTACGGTACGTGAATTTCTTACCGCAGTATTAATTATACCAACATCAGTGACTATCTTATGGATGTCAGTATTTGGTGGTGTCGCTATTGACCAAGTTGTCAATGAAGTCGGCATATTAGGCAGTGAAGGGCTAACGGACGTTCCGCTTGCTATGTTCCAGATGTTTGATGTACTGCCATTAGGCAATATTTTATCAATGATAGCTGTGCTACTGGTACTGGTTTTCTTTATTACCTCTTCCGATTCCGGGTCGTTGGTGATAGACAGTATTACTGCCGGTGGTAAAATTGATGCGCCGATCCCACAACGTATTTTTTGGGCTACAATTGAGGGTGCTATCGCAGCGGTATTACTCTGGGTTGGTGGCACTCAGGCGATTGAGGCATTACAAGCAGGTGCCATTTCGACGGCCTTACCCTTTACCATTATTTTATTGGTAATGTGTGTCAGTTTGTTGATGGGCATGCGCACTGAAAAACATAATAAAAACTAGTTTTTATTTGCTACAAAAAAGCCGATGATTAATTCATCGGCTTTTTTTTTAAGCATAATTTTTGTTCAATCAAAGCACATTACAACCATAATTTGTCAATCGCAGTGTCTGGACTAAAATGATATTTAATTTGAGCCTGCAGTAACTCTGCGGTGGCAATTGCATCAGTTAACGCATCATGGGGTGCATAAGCAGGTAAGTGATAACGTTCACGGCTATTGGCAAGCCGAATTGATTCTGTGCGCTTTCTTTTAAATAAATTAAGCAACCCTTGTGACTTCGCCCGTTGCACATTAGCCTCAATCTGCATGGTATCGATAACCGGAAACACAATACCTTCATTAATCAACATGCGTAAAGTGTGGTCAAGAAAATCACGCTCAATATGCCGATAATGCACCACCACAACTTTTCCTGCCAATTCATTTAAAAGCTGTTCCAAAATCAACAACAAATCTGGCGCACCTTGTAAATCTGAGTGGGTAATACCGTGAATAATAATTGAGTTTTCTTGTAATTTATCTATAGGGTTGAGATACCATTTTTTTGCTTTACTACAAAAAATTCGCTGTAAATTAAATGGCACTAGCCCAATACTAATGATGCTGTTTTGCTGTGAATCTAAACCGGTAGTTTCAAAATCCAATGCGACAAACTCAATATCACTTAATGGTGTTTCATTGTGATAAGTACCTGCATGATAAAAATCATGCAGGCGTTTATCTTTACTGTTATTGGCTTTTAATTCTAGAAAGGCTTGCCAGTTTAAAATTTCCTGGTCGCTGAAATTAGTCATGAGTTAACCTTTAAAGTTTGTTAGAACTGTAGCGATATTTTAAAAAGTTTTGCGCATTGCTTAACACTAAAAAAGCATCTTTAAGGTTGCGTCTTTCAAAATCAGACATACTTTCGGGTTCAATATTATTATCAGGCTCAATCCCAGACTCTATGTCTGTTGACTGATGACGCAAACGAACCAAAGAAATAAGCTCCATGGCATGTTGTAAATCTTCGCCCTTGGATGTAGGCAGAATACCCGAATCGATAATGTCTTCTAAACGTTCAAATGAGTTTTGTGATTGTGAGCCGATGGCTAGGGCATGTACTCGGATCAAATCGGCCAATGGCGCAGTACCACGACGTTTTAAATTGATAGAGTTATTATGACGACCATCTTTTTCCATCACAAAATCTTTAAAGAATCCCAGAGGTGGTTTTCGGTTGAGGGCATTGTGTGCTAAACAGGCTAAAAAGCGGTTGTTTTTCTTGGCTTTACTTAAGATAAAGGCATTGAGTTGTTCGGCCCATTTTATGCGACCATAAACCCCCGTAAGATCAAAGAAAATAGAGCAGTTTAATAAGGCTTGAGGGTTGGGGTTTTCTATCCAGTCACCGAAACATTCTTCCCATTGTTCGCGTGTTTTACGGTATTCAGGGTTACTTGCCATAATATCACCGGTGCAGTAACTGTACCCGCAGGCAGCTAAACCATCACAAACAAAATCTGCTAATTTTTCAAAATATGCTCCATGCAACGCAACGTTATAGCTATTATCCAGGATAATAGCATTATCCTGATCGGTCACCATTAGCTGTTCATCTCGAGCCATCGAACCCAGAGCTAAGAAGCAATATGGAACAGGTGGCGGGCCGAACTTTTCTTCTGCAAGTTCTAATAAACGCTGTTTAAAGTTACGACCGATTTCAGACATTGCCCGTCCGACCATGTGTGAATTAGCGTCTTCGTTAACCATGCGTACAAAACAGTTTTTTAACTCCGCAGAAAGCAGCACTAAATCTTCGCTACTTTTTTGCTGGAAGATACTGCTTACAAATAACAAACTATTTTGCGATTCGTAGCGAATGATATCCGCAACTTCAATCAGACCAATCGGTTTCTTATTTTTTAGAATGGGCAGATGATCAATATTGTTGCGCAGCATAAGCAACATCGCTTCAAAAATATACGCGTTGTGATCCAGCGAAATTAAATCGGTCGACATGACTTGTGAAATAGGATTATCAACACTTACCCCGGCTGCAATGACCTTAGCGCAGAGATCATGTTCGGTAATAATACCAACGAAACTGCTATCTTGTTGATCATCTATATCTGGGTCATTAATTAATACCGCAGATATATTCTCTTCGGCCATAATTTTGGCCACAGCTTGTATGCTGCTATTACAGGACAGAACCACAGGCTCTCTGGTAACTAAGGTTTTTACTTTGGAAGTGGTCAGTGCATTAGCATCATCGGTTTTTCCTTTTACCGCTTGTTTTAAACGGGTGGAATCCTCAGCTTCAACAAAATCAGCAAAATCATCATAATTCTCGCACAAATCATTGAATACCGACTCAGGAATACAGTATACCAGCGTATCTTTTACCGCTTTGGCTGGGAAGCGCACTTTATTATTGGTTAACAAGCCCATTTGTCCAAATAACTGCCCCTGGTCTAAACGATTATAAAGTTCACCTTTACGGCGATATAACTCTACGACTCCGCTGCGGATCATATATAGCTCTTTAACGTTGTCATTAAAGTTAACAATCATGCTATCTGTGCGGTAATAAGAAATCTCAACACTTTTAGCAACGTCAATTAACACTTGTTCTGGAAGCTGATCAAATGGGGCGTACTGAGCAATAAAGCTCTGAATTTCGAGTACTTCGGCTGTCATGAATAGACCTGCTAGTTGGTGATGACTGGAGAATTGTTAATATCTATTTAGCTATCATACGAGTGAAAATTGCTATTGTGTTCGAATATATAGCGGTTGCTGAGGCCATTAGTTACCTTTACGTGTTAACCAGTAATGATGGTGGCCTAGCCAAAACGAACGATAATCTACTTATGTTATTAGCCATAGTAGCACTGCTGTTCTGATATTGTACCCAAAGCATTTCTGTGTGGTTAGATATTGAGTTAATTTGGTGAAACAAGTGACATTGTTGAATATTGTCATCAATGATGATATTTACTGTTCGATTTCAATAAGGCAATTTTATAAATTCCAGCCTAAGTGGTTAATCTATCCGCACTTATTAGTGCGTAATTAACACCATAGAAGTTAAAAATAAAAATTTTCTCTGAGGATAAAGGCTGTTCATGACGCAGTGTCTCTTGTTATGTGAACATCGATATAATGTTGGAGAACGTAATGCAACTCGATAGCAAGCGCAGCACTCGAGGTGCCAGTTAATTTAAGTGTAATACTAAGCAGTACTAAGCAGTACTAAGCAGTAATAGCAGTAATAGCAGTAATAGCAGTAATTGCAGCACAATCTAAGTCAATTTATTGATATTTATCAATATAAATAGCCCGAGATGATGGGCGTGTTATCCATTTTGGCTGAAGATTTTACAGATCAAATTTATGCAGCTTACACCATGCTTTCATGCCGTAGTGTAAGGTGTCATCGTGTTCAAAAATGGATGATAGTACTGCTATGGTGTCATTGAGTTAACTTTATATTGTTAACTAAGCTTGGCACTTTTGTGAATGAAGTTAAGGCATAGTGTTTAGGATATAAATCCATTTCATAGGGCTATGCTGATGCAGTGTTATTTAAGCGGATGATGTTTTATTAATCATGCAATGCGCATTATCTAAACTGACCATACTGTAATAGAGTTGATCAAGATCAAGCGTGTTGTTCGTCTGTGGGCCTAAACTCATTAGTGTAGATGGGTTCAAAGTTGTCTAACGATCCGTTGCAAACTTGCTTTTTGTGAGGGGATAAAATGAATTTTAAAGACTATTACACTGTATTAGGCATAGACCCTAAAGCGAATGATAAAGCGGTAAAGGTCGCTTATAAAAAACTCGCCGTGCAGTATCATCCCGATGTGAGTAAACATCCAGATGCAGAAGAAAAATTCAAAGAAATTGGTGAAGCCTATGAGGTGTTGCATAACACTAAAAAGCGAGCCGAATATGACGAGTTACGTCATCATCATCTTAATAGAACCCAAAATAGCTATGCCAATCAAGGTGGAGCGAATGGCGCCAGTCAAAATTGGGGACAACAGCAAAGCGATCCTCAAACCGATCAAGAATTTTCAGACTTTTTTAGTTCAATTTTTGGTTCAAGCCACGGTGGTTTTGAACAAGGTGGCCAACATAGGCAACGCCAAACCCAGCCCCCAAAAGGCCAAGATATTGAAATTGAGTTTCCGATGTTTCTCGAAGAAACATTGGTCGATACTCTTAAGCCAGTCGAGTTTACCTTACAACAACGAGAACCTAGCGGTCGTATCGTTGAGCAACCTAAATCGTTAAAAGTTAAAATTCCTGCTGGCGTTGTTAATGGCGAACGTATTCGCTTGAAAGGACAGGGCGGTCCGGGACCGACCAAGGCCGACAATGGCGATCTCTATTTACAAATTCGGTTTGTGCCTCATCCCATGTTTGATGTTGATGGCCGAGATTTGAGCATTGTTGTGCCAATAGCACCATGGGAAGCAGTGCTGGGTACCAAGCTTAAACTGCCCACGTTAACCGGTCATATTCAGCTCACTATCCCTGCTAATAGTCAGTCAGGACAGCGATTACGTATAAAAGGAAAAGGCTTACTCAGTAAAAAAGTACATGGGGACTTATTTGCTGTACTCAAAATAGTCGTCCCGACATCACCAGACAAAACAAGCACACAATTGTGGACTGAATTAGCAGAGAAAAATAAATTTGACCCACGTGCCAGTTGGAGTAAATAACGATGCTGCAGATTAATATAAGCGAACAAGATTGTTGGTTGAGTAGTGATGAACTGTGTGAGTGCAGTGATATCAGCTCAGCCTTACTACTTGAACTTGTGGATCACAGTATTGCGATTCCATTGCAGGGCGAGGTGATAGAAACATGGCAATTTAGTGTCGAGAATTTACATCAAGTTAAAAAAGCTACGCGCATTCAACGTGATCTGGCACTCGACTGGGGTGGCATTGGTTTAATTTTACAATTACTCGATGAAAGAGACCGATTAGATCATGAAGTCCATATGCTAAAACAGCAACTAAGTCGGTTTAAAATATAATGACATATCGCTGACTATTGGATGTTAAGGCTAGTTACACTTCTCATTGGCAGTTGCGATTAAGCGGCAGCCTGATTATGTAAGTACCGCGATTTAGGACAGTCATTTAATTAATGCTACCTAACTATCGTTATTTAAGCTGTTTATAAAGGTTTATTAACGTTCTTTGCCGCTAAAAAACCAATACAGCTAAAATACAGTTAAAGCCGAATAATGACTGTTGATTGTGGCCTAATGACATCACTTGTGCTCATTTAAGTACAATGCCTCTGACCATAAATGGGCTGTAGGCAATGCTTCTTCTACCGATTGTGCCGCATATAGGCATCGTTTAATAAAGGAACACAAATTCAGATAATCAAATCGATGACATCAATATAATAATGGATAATTACAGCGTTTGAAGTTGGTTTTTTGCAATGGTATTAATGAACAAGCTCAATGGTAAACAGACACAGATAGACGAGAAAGATACCAACAATAACGAATCTAAACCAGCGCGTAGCGGTGCTAAAAATATCCAATAGCGACATCGGAGTTACAATTAAAAACGCCGTATTATCTAGTGCTTTCTCACGAATAATTGCCGCTGATACAAACATAAACATCGTCATAGTTAGGATCACCGCAAGTAAGCTAGGCACATGGCGAATATCGCTATTATCAGCATCACCAAATATCATTATTTGCGGTTATAGAATTTTCACTATCATGTTAAATGTGATCCGATCCCGACTCTATGATCATCCTGTTTTTGTAATCATTCTAAATGGCTATAGGCGAAGGTTGTAATTTGTTGTCATCGCTTACAACCCGCGATGACAGGGGTAACACTCATAAATAACCCATCAAACAGAGGGCGCGTGATGTGACTTGCTTGGCGAGGAGCATCAACGTAATTAATGTGACAAGAGAAACAGAAAAACTCATGTAATACTTCTTAACAAAAGTATAAGCCAACAATAACGTTAGTGAGTCAAAGTGGTAGTGTCGTCGTAGGATAAATATTCATAATCTAGCCATGAAAAGATAAGTCATCACTGCATAAAACACTTGATTCATGTGAATTAAAAAACAGCAAATTAATTCAGTTTCTGAAGCCTATAAATTTACTAGCTAGCCAATTAACGATAAGCCTAAATGATTAACCACATAGTGCTTAGTTAACGAGGATGATGTAGACAACTAAATCAATAAATTACCCATAATAAATATAAGGGTAATCTGGGTTTTATTTTTACAATTAAATTCAATGATTTATGTCTATTTTTGAAAACACTAACATTGACATGATTAGCGTTTAGGGACTACTGTATAAAATATATCGCGAAAGTGTGTGGTAAATATTTAACAGCGCAAAATTTATTCACGTGCTTTTTATGTAGCGTTAGTACAAAAAAGCAGAACGGCGTAAAAGAGCGTCATGGAAAATATTATGGAAAAAATAGTAATAAAAAATCTCTATAAGGTTTTTGGTTCTGAACCTCGCAAGGGGGTAAAATTACTTGAACAAGGGAAAAGTAAAGAAGAAATTTACGAACAGACAGGACTAACTGTTGCAGTTCAAGGTGCAAGCTTTACTGTGAACAAAGGTGAAATTTTTGTCGTGATGGGTCTGTCCGGCTCAGGAAAATCAACTCTAGTAAGAATGCTAAACAGGCTTATTGAACCAACGTCTGGAGAGGTGTTAGTTGATGGTCAAAATATCCTCAAAATGAATAAGGATGAGCTGGTAAAGTTTCGCAGAAGTAAAACCAGTATGGTCTTTCAGTCTTTCGCTCTTATGCCTCACCAAACAGTGTTAGAAAATGCTGCATTTGGACTCGAGCTTGATGGTATGGATAAGAAACAACGTGAAGAGCGAGCTCTAGATGCTTTAAAACAAGTCGGACTCGAAGGCTTGGAGAATGCATATCCCAAAGAGTTAAGTGGTGGTATGCAGCAGCGAGTGGGATTGGCGCGAGGCTTAGCGGTTGATCCTGATATCTTGCTCATGGATGAGGCATTTTCGGCGCTTGATCCTCTTATTAAGACAGAGATGCAAGATGAACTGCTTAAACTGCAAGATCGTCATGAGCGCACCATCATTTTTATCTCCCATGATTTAGACGAAGCATTACGTATTGGTGACCGAATTGCCATTATGCAGGGCGGCCGAGTTATCCAAGTCGGGACGCCAGAAGAGATTTTGCAAAATCCCGCTGACGATTATGTACGCGCTTTTTTCCGCGGTGTTGATCCAACCGGTGTTATCTCCGCAGGGGACATTGCCCGCGATAGCCAGCCAACGGTCGTTTGGCATACTAAAGCAGGTAGCCCACGAGCCACATTAGAAATGTTAAGTATTAAAGATCGCGAATTTGCCTATGTATTAGATTCAGAACACCGGTTTTTAGGTGTTGTCTCTTCAGATTCCCTGCGCGACGCTATTGACCAAGGAAATGGTACCAGCAAACTTGAGCATGCCTTTCTTGCAGAAGCTAAATCTGTTCAGGAAACCGATAGTCTTCAAGACATTTTATCTTTGGTAGCATCTCATTCTTGGCCTATTCCAGTTGTAAACTCAGAAAATAGATATCGCGGAGTTGTTTCTAAAAATCTGTTTCTTCGTACCTTAAACCGTGCAGAGAAGGGGACTTATTTTGAGCAGTCAGCATCTTAGAATACTAGCTTCAGGAGTGTTATATCATGTTCAGTTTTAATGAAAGAGTTATTCCCTTAGATGCATGGATCACAAGCCTTGTTGACTGGTTGGTAGAAGGGTATCGATGGTTTTTCCAGATGATAAAATGGCCCGTGGATTTCATTTTATCGAGTGTGTCAGATGGACTTCTGGCAACTTCACCTCTGCTTGTTATTGCACTGTTTGGCGTCATTGCTTGGCGGGTGTCAGGTTTCAAGCTTGCTGGTTTTACGCTTGCATCGTTGATTCTCATTGGTCTGCTTGGTTTCTGGTCTGAAACCATGATAACCCTCGCCATGGTATTTTCATCTGTTGTGTTCTGCACCGTTGTTGGCGTGCCATTTGGTATATGGGCTGGACGCAGTGATCGTGTTAATAACATTCTACGACCCATTTTGGATGCGATGCAGACAACGCCAGCCTTTGTCTATTTGGTACCTATAGTGATGCTTTTTTCTATTGGCAACACTGCGGGTGTTCTTGCAACCATCATTTTTGCCCTGCCACCGTTGGTTAGATTAACCAGTCTCGGTATCAGGCAGGTACACCCAGAGTTAGTCGAGGCTGCGCTCGCCTTTGGGGCAACAAGCTCGCAGGTTTTACTTAAAGTTCAGATACCACTTGCTCTTCCGACCATCATGGCTGGTCTTAATCAGACCATCATGATGTCGCTCTCCATGGTGGTTATCGCCGCAATGATTGGCGCAGGAGGCCTCGGGGCACCTGTCGTTCTGGGCTTAAATACACTTGATATTGGTTTGGCCACGGTTGGCGGTCTTGCGATTGTTTTATTAGCAATCATTCTAGATAGAATCACCCAATCAATGGCAACCCCAAAAAATAAGGACGTAAAATGATACTTAAAAAAGTAATACTGGGCGCAGCTTTAGCTGCAATCACAATGACAGGGTCTGCAGCTCTTGCTGATACTCTCAAGCCAGGAGAAGGCATAACCGTTAAACCAGCTCGAGCGACATGGGACACCGGTTTTTTTCAGGAAGCGCTTGTACGACGAGGCCTTGAGACTCTTGGGTATGATGTGGAAAAGCCCAAAACGCTGGTCAATCCAATCTTTTACAAAACGGTCACTCTCGGTGATATTGATTATTGGACCAATGGTTGGTTTCCAATGCATAACGATCAACTACCGAAAAATTTTGATAAAAAAGCTGAAAAGATTGGTTATGTCATGAAAGCCGGTGGACTGGGTGGCTATTTAGTGTCTAAAAAAGAGGCCGATAAATATAATATTACCTCCCTTGAAGATTTTAAACGCCCTGAGGTGAAGAAAGCCTTTGATACCAATGGTGATGGCAAGGCCGATCTGACTGCCTGCCCTCCAGGCTGGGGATGTGAAAAAATAATCACCCATCATATGGACGTATATGGTCTCAAAGATGCTATCAATCCAGTTAAAGCGGCATATGCAGCAGGAATGGCATCGGCGATGGCGGGTTATAAAAATGGTGGACCAATCTTCTTCTATACCTGGGCACCAAATTGGACCATTTTTAAACTAAAGCCAGGCAAGGACGTTGTGTGGATCAACGTGCCTGAAATCAATCCGACCAAAGCGCAAAGTTCTGCTGTTGAACGAATGACTATAAAGGGACTTGAAGGCGCAGTTTCTGACCCGGTAAAACTTGGTTTTGTTGCTTCTGACATCCAGGTCGTCGCCAACAAAAAATTCACCAAGCAAAATCCAGCAGCTAGGAAATTTTTTGAAGTATTTACCCTGCAGCTTGCCGACGTAAACGAACAGAATACTCGGATGAACGATGGCGAAAAGAGTGAACAGGACATTCAACGCCACGTTGATGCGTGGATTGCCAAAAACCAAGATCAATGGAACGGTTGGCTGACTGAAGCACGTAATGCTGCTAAATAGTCTCAACCAGCAATAGCTTATTGGTAACCCGGAGCACACATACCGTGCTTACGGGTTATTTTTATACAACCCCCCAAGTGTTTAGTAAAACGTATGCCAGCGCTTTCAAAAAAGAGGACTAAGCTGATAGTGATTTAGCCCCTAAAGAGGCAATGATGTTTTTCAAAGTAACAAGCCTAAGTTCTTATCATATTTTTCAAAATACATTTCGAATTCAACATATTATTTAAAATATAATTCATAAAAAAAATGAATGTGCTTATTTAAGTCCAAAGGTACAGGTCTATTATTGGTAATTATTTAAAGATAATGACCCAATCTATGGCAACAAAAAATAAGGAACGAAAATGATAATTAAGAAAGTAATAATGGGTGTCGCTTTAGCTGCAATGACCATGACAGGGTCTGCAGCTCTTGCCGATAATCACCAGCCTGGTGAAGGCGTAACCGTTAAACCTGCGCGGGCCACGTGGGACACGGGATTTTTTCAGGAAGCGCTTGTACGACGAGGTCTTGAAACACTGGGGTATGATGTAGAAAAACCTAAAGATCTGTCGAATCCGATCTTTTACAAAACCGTGACTCTCGGTGATGTTGATTATTGGACCAATGGCTGGTTTCCAAATCATGACAGCCAGATGCCGAAAGGATTTTATGACAAAGGTGAGAAAGTTGGTTTTGTGGTTAAGGCCGGGGGTCTGCAGGGTTATTTGGTGTCTAAGAAAGAGGCCGATAAATATAATATTACCTCCCTTGAAGATTTTAAACGCCCTGAAGTGAAAAAAGCCTTTGATACCAATGGCGATGGCAAGGCCGATCTGACCGCTTGCCCTCCAGGTTGGGGATGTGAAAAAGTCATCAGCCACCATATGGATGTATACGATCTCAAAGATGCTATTAATCCGGTGACCGCTTCATATGCAGCAGGAATGGCGTCAGCGATGGCGGGTTATAAAAATGGTGGACCAATATTTTTCTATACCTGGGCACCAAACTGGACCATTTTCAAACTGAAACCAGGCAAGGACGTTGTGTGGATAAACGTTCCTGAAATTAAGCCATCCGAAGCGCAACGTTCTGGTGTTGAACGAATGACGTTGAGTGACATTGAAGGCGCGGTTTCTGACCCAGTAAAACTAGGTTTTGTTGTTTCTGACATCCAAATAGTCGCCAACAAAAAATTCACCAAGCAGAATCCCGCAGCAAGGAAATTTTTTGAGGTATTTACCTTGCCGCTTGGCGATATCAACGAACAAAACACTCGGATGAACGAAGGCGAAAAGAGTACCCAGGATATTCAAGGCCACGTGGATGAGTGGATTACCAAAAATCAGGATAAATGGAACGGTTGGCTGACTGAAGCACGAAGTGCGGCTAAATAGTCTCAACCTGCAATAACTAATGGTAACCCGGAGTACACATACCATGTTTCCGGGTTTTTTAAAGATAAGACTGGTGTGTATAAAGACAATTTGACATATAACCACTAGGTATCAATGAAGAGGTCATTTACTTTTGTGTTTGAAAACAGAGTATGAATAAACATTTATAGCTAGATTATTACGATCTAGCCTTTGGTAAGCCATCTCGGTATTGGTCACCATCACGCGCTGATTTCGCATCGGCTAATACTTTTAAAATAGCGTTAGGAATATAGTTAAGTAGGTCACTGGCTAACATGCCATATTGGCTTAAGTCCTCTGCAGCAATGTCGCCTGCCAAACCGTGTAAATAGACACCCAAACACGCTGCATTTATTGGGCTAACGCCTTGAGCGCAAAACCCTGAAATCATACCTGTTAACACATCGCCGGTTCCGGCTTTGGCTAGCGCGCTGTTACCTGTTGGGTTGATAAATACTCGCTCGCCATCACTAATCACACTGTGTTTGCCTTTAAGTACCACCACTGTGTTTAATTGCTTAGCGGCAATACTGGCATAGTGCACCCGTTTGGCTTGAATTTCGCTGACATCAACATTGAGTAACCTTGATAACTCCTTTGGGTGTGGTGTGATAATGCTGTTTTTGGGCAAGTTGATAGATGTTTTCGATGGGCCGCTAGGATGAAGTAAGTGACTAATAAAGTTAAGTGCGTCTGCGTCAAAGATGACCGGATTAGGATTAGCTTGTATCTCAGTTAATAGGGCGTAAAAAAATCCATTATTGCCATCAGGAACAGATAAACCCTGTGAATGGCTGTTGCTAAGATGTTTGTTACTGAGTGGAGGGTTAGCGAGAGAACTAATGTTAGTGCTAATGTTAGGGCTAATAATGAGTTGGTCAGTACTGTGGCCAATACTTAATCCACTGCCCATGGAAATGACACTGGCTTGGTTGAGTTTATCGCGAAGTTGTAACACAGCCCTTTTATCAATGGCCTGTACGTCAATAGCTTGTAGGTCACTCGACTGAGTATTCGATGGCTGCATCTTTGTTGATAATAAGTCTGTTGCTTGCCCTGCATCATCATGCCTTTCTGTTACATGAGTGAGTAGTGGCAAGGTAACAACATTTGGCGTTAATGCACTCACACTGTCACATACCGATGGACTACTGGCTAAGGTGACGTAACCCGCACCAACTCGTAATGCGGATAAACTCGACAAATAAGCCGCTCCCCGATAATGCAATGAACCAGCAATATTCAATACATGGCCAAAAGTCATTTTATGGCTGTTATCCGGCCTTGGAGGCAATATACTTTTGATATATTCAAGGGTTAACGTATTCATTGGCACTCGCGAGTTAATTTTGCATATCGATACAATAAAGTAGCACAAACAGGAAAACCGTAATGGCTACTGCGACAAAAAAATGATGATATTTAGCTCTTACTATTAATTCATTAGTCTTGGAGGTATTGTGAATAGATTAATACCCTTTGGCTTAGACATAATATTAAGGAAAATGAATGACTAGAATAAACTGGGGAATAGTGAGTACTGGCAGAATAGCGGCTTTATTTTGTCAAGATTTAGTCTTTTCGGCTAACAGTCATTTATATGCAGTTGCCGCGCGGCAACAAACGGATGCCGATGCTTTTGCAAAGCAATACGGCGCCGAAAAGGCCTATCAAGGCTACCAAGCATTATTTGATGATCCAGACGTTGATATTGTGTATGTCGCCACGCCACATAATTTTCATTTTCGGCAAGCTTATGATGCTTTAATGGCAGGTAAACACGTGTTGTGCGAAAAGCCGATGACAGTGTCGGTTGAAGAATGCAATATTTTGGTTACGTTAGCCAAAGACAAAGGCTTGCTGTTAATGGAAGCATTATGGACTTATTTTTTGCCAGCAATTAAACAAGCAAAAAAATGGTTAGATGAAGGCCGTATTGGTCAGCTTAAACAGGTCAAAGTCGATTTTGGCTATCCGATCCCATTTACGCCTGATGGGCGTGAATATAATCCGCAATTAGCGGGTGGATGTTTATTGGATATGGGTATTTACCCATTGGCGATTGCAGATTATTTTATTAAAGCTGACATCGATAATCTGTATGTTCAAGCACATGTATGTGAAACCGGTGTTGAAGATGATGTGATTATTATTGGTAAAAGTGGTGATATCGCTGTGAGTTTAGCTTCGTCGTTTCAGTGCCGATTAAGTAATAACGCTTATCTTATTGGCGATAAAGGTTACATTGTTATTCCTGATGCATTCAGAGCGTCTGAATGCAGTTTGTATCATGTAGATGAGTTGGTCGATAGCTTTATTGATAGCAGAGCATCATTGGGCTATCACTTTGAGGCGGATGAAGCATGTCGACTCATCGAACAAGGCGATCTTGAAAGTAGGGTAGTAACACATCAACATAGCTTATTGTTTCAGTCGCAACTAGCGAGAATAAAGGCACTGATTTAAGATTGATTCAGCCGCTATGCTGGCAATATAGTCAATATAGCGGCCGCCAATCATTGAGCGGGCTAACTCTTTTTTTCGGTAGCGGGTTTGCTGAAACTTTTATTGTCGCTTAACTGCATGGCGACCAATATTACAGCCATAATACTGGCTAATAGCATGGCGGCAGAAAAGCTCACCGTGGTGCCACCGGGAATAAATTCAACAAACGAAGTGATAAACTGACCGCCAAATACGGCCATCGTAAAATAGGATAAATTTTTGCCTCTAACGTTGGCTGCACTTTTTTCTACCGTCATATGGTTAAGTAACGGAATACTGAAACCAAAACCAATACCCGCAAAGACAGCTCCAATGAGTAATATCGGCATACCGTTTGCGTTTGCAAAACCAACATGCGCGAGGGCATATGCTACAAATGCGACAGCTAACAAATACGTTGCGCTCATGTGTTTGGCAACTTTTGGCATAAAGTACGCAGCAACCACTGCAACCAATGAGATAAACGCTAATAAATTACCCACTTGAGCTTCGTTATAGCCTTGTTGAACCATGCTCTTTGGGAGCACGACAATAGCGGTAAAAAAGATCACCATTGCCATAGTGGCAAAAAGATAAACCTGATGAAGTGATAGCCCTTGTTGAGTCTGGTTGTTATCACATTCAGCCTCAACCGTGAGTGATGGATGTTTACGCGGCACAAATAACAACAGCATCAGTAAAAATAACCAAGCTATTAAGTATAAACTCAGCGGATAAGCCCAATTAATACTGGCTAATGTACCGCCTAAAAACAGAAACAATACCCCACCTAATTCAATAGCCATACCCTGTTTAGCTATCATGCTGAGCCGCTCATTACCGGTGTACCATTGCGAAATAAGTACGGTACTGCTCGCCATAACGACCGCAGTAATACCGCCCAATAAAATACGATTAGACAATACAAACCAAGGGCCATTCAGCCAATACACCGCAAAGCCCATGGCCCCATAGAGTATTAAACCGACGATAAGCGCCCGATAAGCGCCAAACTTATCAATTGATTTACCCGCTATTGGGGCAAATAATACTGCACCTAATGCCGGAAAAGTCACCAGCCATACCGCATATTCATTGATGCCCAATGCATTCGATATACTTAATAATCCCGGAGCAACAAGGGCGCCAACCATAATGGTGAGGCTGGCAATACACAGCAGCGAAAAGCTGCCAAGTTTAGATAAACGAGTCATTGTTTTACCTGTGATTTGCTGAAGAACTAAGATTAAGAAAAGAGGGCGAAAGAGTAATTGTTCAACCACTCAGTCATTGATATCAACAATGAACGTTAAGCCAGCAGCTTTAATGTTTGTATGATGTCTTCTGGCTCTGAACGAGTTCGGTAATCTACGTCGACATAACGCCAGGTGACAACGCCGTCTTGACCGATAACGAATGTCGCGGGGATCGGTAACACACTGCCATTGCCATTATTGATGGCTTCAAGGTCGAGCTTGCGATCAACGCGCATATGTTCAGCGAGAAATTCAGGCACTTGCCATGCAACCCCATATTGTGATGCAACTTTTGCATCTTGATCTGACAATACCAAGAACTCTAGGTCGTGCATTTCATCTTTTGTCATAGAGCCATCCGGCACTTGCGGACTGATGGCAACCAATTGAGCTCCAAGGGTATGAATATCGGCTAACCGTACTTGTAAAGCACGAAGCTGCAAGTTGCAGTACGGGCACCAACTGCCACGATAAAATGTCACTACAACAGGGCCTTGGTGCAGTAAATCTACCAGGGATATTAATTTCCCATCCGAATGAGGTAACGAAAAGTTGGGCGCTTTTTGGCCAAGATTAATTGCACTATCACCTTGTTGAAATGCTTTTGCTTGTTCAATAATATCGTCAACGACTTTCATGAAATCAGGGTTCTTTTGTCGTCCCTCATTCATTTTAGCGTCGGTTTGCTGTTGTAAACTTTTCATATATTCCCTCGATAGCAACTAATTTAGCTAGCCTTTGGCAGACGACTCTGTGATTGGGACTTTGTAAATATAACTAGGCTAAAGAGTAAAGTGTTAGCGTCTATAATAAAAATGTTATTATTTTATTGAATCTATAGCAAAAGCGTATTTGAGGTGATTGTGGATATAAAAACATTGAAAAGCTTTATTAGCGTAGCGTCACACCACAGCTTTTCTGGCGCGGCGCGTGATCTCAATACGGTTCAGCCGGCGATTAGCCGTCATATTGCCATGTTGGAAGAAGAGCTAGGAGTTATGCTGTTTATCCGAAATTCGCGCCAGGTAAAAATCACTAACGCGGGAGAGCAATTGCTGCACGATGCGAAACAGATTATTGCATTGGCAGACAACGCTAAAAGTCAGGTAAAACGAGCACAGCAAGGGCAGATAGGCGAGCTTAATATCGCTCATTTAAGTTCAGCATGTTTGACTTTTATGGCAGATTTAGTTCGCAGCTATTCGCAGCAATATCCTGATGTGCATGTCACGTTATTTGAAATGACCGCGACAGAACAAATTGAAGCATTTAAAGATAACCGCATAGATGTTGGGTTTTCGCGGCCATTACCCAGCGGGATTATTGATGAATTTAACAGTAGTAATATTTACATCGACAAGTTGGTGGCCGTTGTGGGACAACACCATCCCCTGGCTGAATATAGCCAAATAGAATTGGGTCAATTACAACAGCAAAAGTTGATCATCTTTAACCGTGACGAAGCAGTAGGTTTGTTTGACGATACTATTATGTTGTGTAAACAAGCAGGATTTTCGGCCAATATTATCAGCCAACCTAAACATATGCAGACCTTGTTAACTGAGGTAGCTGCTGGTCTAGGTGTTGCTATTGCGCCTTATTGTATTCGTAAATTATACAGTCAAGGTTGTCATTTTTTACCTTTCACTGATGCACATAAAGCTATACCCACTCAGCTACATGTAAAGCGTGCTAATGATCGTGCTACTGTAGATGCTTTTGTCGCGTTGGCATTACACAACAAAGCTAAAATTGCCAAAAGTATGGCTTAATTAATAGAGCTTGAATGATAGAGTTTAAGAAGTGCAGCTAAGTGATGAAGTTTAAGTGAGATGGAACATTGCACTTAAGCCAGCTAGATACCCAACATTTTATACTAACAGGCCAGAGGAAGGCATTGACTATGGATGAGGTTTTACCACAAAAAAGGCGTTATTCAGAACTTGATTGGTTGCGGGTGGTACTGATTTTTGCAGTTTTTTTACACCATGTATTGATGCCATTTAATGGTGACGACTGGCATGTGATGAATAATGAATCGAGCAAAGTGCTTGACGATATCATGGTGTACTTTGAACAACTCAGACTGCAAACATTGTTTTTTATCGCGGGTGCAGCCAGTTTTTTGTTACTGCAAAAAATGCCCGTGCGCCAATTTCTCTCGAGTAAGTTTCATCGGCTTTTTATCCCTTTGCTGGTGGGAATGATATTGATTGTGCCGCCACAACATTATTATGAGAACATTACTGAATATAGCTCTTTAGCATCGGCGTATGGTGAGTTGATGTTGTCGTTTGATAGTAATCATTTATGGTTTATTGAATTTTTAGTTATCTTTATGCTGCTTGCTGTGCCACTTAGGTATTTGTTAACACGCCAGACCGGTATTAAGTTACAACAATGGCTTGAACGAATAAGCCGTCATCGTTTTGGGTTGCTCAGTTTAGTTTTAGTGTTAATCGTATTACGTGGTGCGCTCAAATATGTTGCGCCATCAGACAGTCACCATATCGAAAACCTGTCATTGAGTGTGTTTTATTTGTTTTTCTTCATTGCAGGCATGTGCTTTGTCAAAAGCGAGCTTATTTGGCGTGCGTTAGCTGAACATCGATACACTTATTTAGCCAGTTTGTTCGTGAGTTCAATCCTGTTTTATGGCTACTATTACTCACCTGATTTAAGCCCGTATTTGTCACTTACCACACGATGGCAATTATGGTGGTTAGTTTGTACGCTAGTGTCTTGGTCTGGGTTATTAACCATGGCAGGTTTTGCGATTGCTCATATTAAAAATACGCCAACATGGCTGCATCAAACCAACGAATTGATCTACCCGTTTTATATTTTGCATCAAACTGTGATTGTGATGTTGGCGTTTTATATTGTGCAGTGGCAAGCTTCAATCGCAATTAAATCGGTAAGTTTATTATTGAGTGCTTTTATAGTGTGTGCATTGCTATGTTATTGGTTGATACGGCCGTTTAACGTTACGCGGTATTTATTTGGACTTAAAATTATGTCTAAATCCAAATAGCAGGTATTAGTTAAGTTTTTGATATTAAAAGAATTTAACCGTAATAGATCACATTTAATCAAATTGAAACACCTAGGTGTGAAAAGTCCGCCAAAGGCGCAACACGCTTAATATTCGCGTTAGCTTAGTACATAAAACAATCAATTAAAAAGCGGGAGTGGATTAGCCTTCGTGCGCTAAATACTCAATAATTTGTTCCATGTTCAGATTAAAATCATCAGCACGTACACACTTAACAATTAAGTCATCAGTGACAGTCGCTAAATCAATTTTGTTTCCTACTTCAAAGCGGTCTGGTTTTAAATGATAGAAAGGTCTGACTAATGGTCGGATAGGGTCTTTTGGGTTATGACCTTCAACAATAGCGAGTCTATTTGACTCAAGTTGAACCACTGAACCGATAGGGTAAACTCCCATACAACGAATAAACTGGTCGACTAAGTCTTTATCCAATTCATTTTTTTCAGCTAACGCGCGCAAAATACTGAATGATTTAACTTGGGCATAACCCTGCTTGTAACAGCGGTGCGAAGTCAGCGCATCAAAAATATCGCATATGCTGATCATGCGCCCATAAAGGGTAATTTTTTCTGCTGGTACGCCAAATGGATAACCCAATCCATTGAGTTTTTCATGATGTAAGCTTGCCACTTCTAAACTTAGTTGGCTGATGCCTGGGGTATTCTTCATAATTTCAATCGAGTAACTGGCATGAGTTTTCATAATATGAAACTCTTCATCGGTCAGTTTGTCTGGTTTGTTTAAAATCCGATCGGGGATCATGATTTTCCCAACATCATGTAAAAATGCGCCAATAGCCAGTTGATTAACTATGTCTTTGTCGATTTTTTTATAGACGGCAAACATGGTCATCAAAACAGAGACAGACACAGAGTGTTCTAATAAATATTCATCTTTATTACGAATATTTATCACACATGATAGGGCATTGGGATTATTAAAAATTAAATCGGTGGATTCTGAGGTGATCTTTTGTACCGGATCCATGTCTAACGGAAGACCGTGCTGCGCATTATGAAACAGCTTTTTCTGAATGTCTTTTGATTCATTGAACACTTGGCGCGCTCTAACTATTTCTTGATTAAAGAAATTTGCTTTCACATCGGTGCGTACAGGCGTCACTTTTCGGGGCGCTTGAGGCTTAGGCCAACTGATATTTTGCTCAATTGTTGCGACATCAACTTCAGCTTTACTGGTATCAATGAGTAGTTTGGTAACTGATTTACGTTTTAATGCTTCAATAACCTTTTCGCTTTTAAGCACACCAGGTTTAGTGAGCGAAAAAGTATCTTTGGGTTCGGTTATTTCGACTACATACATTCCAACACAAACGTCAGTAATGTCATGTTCAATCAGCATAAATCGGTTCCTTGGGGCTATTTTCAACGTATGAGCGATGCGAGTCAAAGTACAGTTATAGTACTGCTATAGTACGACATTTTTAATAATATAGCGTATATAGTGCTGCAATATAAGCGTGATAACTTAATGAAGATCAATATTTTACCAAAAAAAATACTTAGCGAGTGCTTATAAATGTAACGACAATGAAATATAAACATAAACGCAGTTTATGATGAATTACCAACGACGTCCATTGTGTTTGAATTATCGGCATGTAACTGCGCGTTTTTTATTCAAAATTTATGATTAATTCTACTAATACATGAGCTTAAATATTTTACTCTATCCCTATTACTTAACACATCGTGTTTAATTAAATGAATAAGCATCGAGTGCTAACAATTCATACTCAACGTCTTGATGTATTTTTTTAGCAACACTTGCTTCGCTCGCCCCTAAAACAGCAATAAGCGGTAAAAAATGTTCCTGAGTCGGATGATTAAACTTAGCAAATGGTGCGAGCTGTAAGTAGTTTAATAACGATTGGGTATCATTATTTGCTAGCTTTTCTTCAACCCATTTGGTGAATTGATTCATCATATCAACGCCATTTAGTGTTTTAGGCTGACGAAAAACCTCGCTTAAATTATGGCTTATTCCACCTGAACCTAATATGAGAATATTATCGTGTTTTAATGACGCAAGTAATTGTCCATATTGATAATTTTTTTCAGCGCTAACACGGGTGTTAATGGATATTTGTACGATAGGAATGTTTGCTTGTGGATACATTAATCTCAATGGGATCCATACACCATGATCCCAGCCATGTGTTGGGTCTAAATTCACCTTGATGCCAGCGTTAGTAAACGTGTTGGCAATTTGCTGAGCCAGTACAGGCTCTCCTGGCGCAGGGTAGTGAATTTGATATAGTTCATCAGGAAAACGATAGAAATCATGAACGGTTTCTGGTTGCGCCCCGGCGGTGATCACCACATCGTCAGCGACATCGAGGTGGGCAGAAAACACCACAATAGCTTTAGGTGCAGGCCGCTGCTGGCCTAATTGTTGTAAAAATCGAGATGTTTTGCTGTTTTCAACAGCCATCATAGGAGAGCCGTGTGAAATAAACAGAGGTTTTTGATGCTGTTGCATATTAGGTTTCTCGTTTAATGTCATTAACTACGAGGTTATTGTGGATTCAAATAACAATTTTTAAAAGTGTTTCATCAACATGCTGAATACGACAATAATTGGCGTAATGAATGCCTGAGTTGTTTAAATACCGGTTCGTGACTGTAACGATGGTGCTGTATAACATCAACATTCGCTTGCCAGCCAATCTCTTTAAATTCAGACGGTAACAAAACTAGTTGACCGCTATTAACATAGTTATTGGCAATATGATTGGGCAGTAAACACCAACCATGCCCCTGCAATGCCAGTTCTAGCAATATATAGTAATTGTCGGCGTACCAAGCATCTGGGCTAATGGCTGACTGAAAGCTACTGGATTTAGTATTTCGCGAACGGATCAACAGTTGGCGGTGCAATTTTAAATTGGCTAAATTATCACACACCTGTTGTGCTAAAGGGTGAGAACTTGCCACATACATATCAAACTTAATTGACCCGATTGATTCGAAATCAATGTGATTCGGAATCGTTAACTCACTGAAAATAATCCCGGTCACAGCCCGATCTGTGTCAATCATATCGATAATATCAATACTTGATGCAGTTAAAAACTCAAGCGTGATAGTTGGAAATTGAGTTTCGAGTTCATTAATAATATTGGACAGTTTTTGCAGCGGGATGCCTTCATCTAAACCAATCGTTAGCTCTGATACTGCTTGTTGGTCTAGGCTTTGGGCGCAATCACGCAGGCGTTGATGCTGGCTCAGTAATACTTGAGCATGGGGCAGTAGTTTTTTCCCTGCTGGTGTCAATTGTGGGTAACGTCCGCTGCGATCAAATAGTTCGCTATTGCAGTCTATTTCAAGGTTTATCACATGCTGACTGACAACCGACTGGGCTTTATTAAGGCTTCTAGCCGCCGATGAAAAAGACCCTGTGTTAACTGTCAGCACAAACGCTTCAAGCTGTTCAATACTATACATATCGTTTTTACCGATACTTACTAACTTTAATGTATCTTTATATTGGATGAAAATAGCGAAAACGTCACCATTTAATAGAGATAAACATGCAAAGAAGAGAAAGAGTATTTCACGCCGTGTCTTTTGAGCTCGTTGCCATGGCCATTATTGTTCCTGCAAGTGCATTATTAATTGAAAAAAATCCATTAGATATGTTACTTGTCAGCATAGGGTTGACGCTATTTGCAATGCTTTGGAATTATGTTTACAACCTGCAGTTTGATAAGTTAATCGGCCCAAATAGAGTTGAGCGTAAAATTGGCATTAGAATTGTGCATGCGTTGGGGTTTGAAGGCGGTATGTTATTGGTGACGATTCCGTTAGTGTCATGGTATTTGGCATTAAGTCTGATTGACACCTTAATATTAGAAGCTGGGGTTTTAGGCTTTATTTTAGTGTATACCGCAGTCTTTAATTGGCTTTACGACGTGTATCAACCGTACCAAAAATGGTTTGCTCATTTGGTACATTAATATGGTTTATTCGTGTGGCTTTTCGTCTAGGTTCATTATTAGTTAACCATTGATGTAACAGAGGATTTAACCACGACGCCACGTTTGTTTTCTATTAGTGTCATGGTTGCTGTGGCATCATGATGGTTGAATAATGATAAGCTGGATGCAAAACGTGAAAAATTACCGCCTAAATTATGCTGCCATCGTTATCGTCAGTGCATTGATGTTAATTAATCCTGTCGCAGCGGACACACTCGCACCGTTTACTAGTGATGGTTGCAGCGCATTTCCAGATGGCACGTTTGAACAAAGCGAATTATGGTTAGCGTGTTGCCAAAAACATGATTATGACTATTGGAAGGGCGGCACATTTGATGAACGCCTTGCATCAGATAAAGCATTACGTGCCTGTGTTACCAATGTGGGCCAACCGCAAATTGCTTTATTAATGTTAGCCGGTGTAAGAGTGGGTGGCTCGCCATATTTACCCACCCAATTTCGCTGGGGTTATGGTTGGTCATACCCAAGAGATTACGGTTCGTTAACTGAAGACGAGCAGAAACAAGTAGAACGACTCTTTGGTCAAGAGCAAAAGTAATCATTAATCATTAATCATATGACAACAAAATCACCACAACACATCGGCACTCTTTTAGGCGTGTTATATGGCATATCGTTAACAATATTGGCGATATACCAGCGCTAAATGACTTTGGTGGGCTGGTTACCATATCATTTATGTTTGTGGTTCCGTTGGTTATTGGTCTTATTTGCGTTCATTTTTAAGCTCAACAAAGAGTAAAATTTTTTAGCCGAACCCTTCGGACAGGGTTTGTTGGTCATTTCTACTATGTTATCTGCTTTTATTTAAGTCATAACCAACAATTCGCTGCAAAAACAACCTTGAAAGATCATCTGGTCCTGGCGATTAAACCGATGTCACCAGTGTCATTTCGATGCCAAAAACCGTTAAGCTTAATTAAAACCTCACGCCGTTAAGCTATCCCATGAGTGTTTAATCGTTATATTTGCTATTTCGATAACATCTCAATATCCACTATTTATCGTCATAATCTCTATTATTAGAAATGGGTTGTCATTTAAAGCCTCATTCAATCGCCTTTTTAGTAATGTGTTAAATAGCGTCAACAGCCACTTGCGCCTCGATGTTATTTCAGCATACAATCGTGCGCTGAAATTGAGCTAACACGTGTACGCTATAAATGAATTTATTGACCCGACTTAACAAAGTCACTGCTAAAACCTTATTTCATACTGAATCATTAGGCAGTTATTTCGAACCGCTTATCCAACGTGTTAAGCCTGCTTGGCGAGCTCACTGGTTTCGTGCCCAGGTTTTGTCGGTTAAACCGCTTCGCGATGATGTATTACAGCTTGAGTTAGCTCCGCAAAAATCTTGGCCGCAAGCCAAAGCTGGCCAACATGTGTTATTAACGGTTGAGCTAAATGGACGGTTAATGACGCGGCCTTTCTCTATTTCGTCGTCGCCCGAACAACATCATGCTCAATACCCCAAAACACGGGTTATTCGTTTAACCATTAAACATAACGCGGATGGCGCTTTTACCTCAGGGTTAAGTCGGCATATCACTGCTGGTTGTTATGTTAACTTAAGCGCGCCGCAAGGTGATTTTGTGCTAGGTGAGAGTGTTGTTGACCTGCCTGAAACCCCATTATGGTTTGTTGCTGCAGGCAGTGGTATTACTCCGTTTATGGCTATGTTGCATCAATTGGCATTGTCTATAAAACGATCAGTATTGCAATCATCAAGCCCGATTCAGCTCATCTATTTTGCTAAAGCCGGCGAGCACTTATATGTTGATGAACTTACTGCTTTAGCGCAACAGATCCCTCAGCTCTCTGTGAAAATGTTGGTGCGTAAAAATGGCGACAGTTTAGCTGCTGCATTACAGGAGTGCCCAGCAGCGAGCCAAGTGTTGATCTGCGGTCCCGGCAAGTTTAAGCAAGATGTTGATTGCCAATTAGATGCCATTAATCACCCGCCACAACACCGTCAAGCCGAGTACTTTCAAGCACCGGTATTACCCCAAACAGATAACGGCCACCAGCATATTCAGTTAACGCAGCGAGGCAAACAAACCCAACTTATATTAGCAACGAACGATACTTTGCTAAATGGTTTAGAACTACAGGGAATAAGTGCCAATTTTGGCTGCCGTATTGGTGTGTGTCACCAATGCCAGTGTGTGAAAAAAACGGGCGTGGTTAGAAATTTACGCACCGGTGAGCTATCGCAACAAGGTGAACAATTGATCCAATTATGCATTTCTCAGGCAGTGTCGCCACTTGAGTTGGAATTATAAATCGATGAATAAAAATATTAATTTTGAGTTGTTAGCTAACGAGTTAGATGACTTAAAGCGCCAAACTTTAAGCGAGGTTGGTGCCACTGATGCTGCTTATATTCGTAAAGTGATTGTGTGGCAACGCGCTTTAGAGTGGGGCGGTCGTGTGTTATTGATGCTCGGGTTTATCCATCCACTATGCTGGGTTGTGGGGGTGTTGAGCTTAGCGAGCGCCAAAATTCTCGACAATATGGAAATTGGTCATAATGTGCTGCATGGGCAATATGATTGGATGAACGATCCTCATATTAACTCGCGTCAGTTTGATTGGGACATCGCCTGTGATGGTAAAAGTTGGCAACGGATCCATAATTACGAACACCACACTTACACCAATGTAATAGGTAAGGACCGTGATTTTGGTTATGGTTTGCTGCGTTTGTCGAATGATTTTGCGTGGCGGGTTAAAAACCTATGGCAATTTATTACTTACGTTAATTTAAGTATGCTATTTCAATGGGGTGTGTCTTACCATGAACTCGCTGCAGAACGTGTTTTTATGGGTAAAAAGAAACAAGACCGATCATCAAAAGTTGATGCTAGTGAGCTCAAACGTCGCTTTTTTAGTAAAGGTGGTAAGCAACTAATCAAAGATTACCTGCTATTTCCTCTGCTGGCCGGTCCACTATTTTTGTGGGTGATATGTGGTAACTTAATAGCTAATCTAATTCGCAATCTATGGACGTCTACCATTATCTTTTGTGGCCATTTTACCACCGATGTACATACCTTTAGCCAAGCAGAGTGTGAAAATGAAACTCAAGGTCAATGGTATTATCGTCAGGCGTTAGGGTCGTCAAACATTCTCGGTGGCAAATTGTTTCATATATTTACTGGTCACTTGAGTTTTCAAATAGAACATCATTTGTTCCCAGACTTACCATCGTCACGCTACCAGCAAGTGGCGCCACAAGTGGTGGCAATATTTGCCCGCCATGGGATTGCTTATCATACAGGGCCTTTTTTACGTCAATATAGCCAAGTGGTTAAACGTATTTTACGTTATTCTCTACCATAAACTGGATGACATTCGCTGACTAAGCACTTCAACCGAAGTGCTTTTTTTTATCGATAAAATATTCATAGGCGTGGTTATTAACAGCCGTTAAGATAGGTCAATCTGTTTAAACTGGAAACGCGAGAGATGATACCTTCAGATAAAGGGGTACGAGCTATAGCGATGCTAGAAGCAAGTAAAGGCGTATTGGCTTTATTGGTTGCAATAGGCTTACATGCGTATGCTGGTATAAATTTGTCGGTGTTGGCAACACAATGGGTGACGCATTTACACCTAAACCCTGCAAGTCATTACCCGAGTATTTTTATTGCAGCGATAGGATCGGTATCGCAATCAAGTCTGACGTTATTAGCATTAGGAGCTGCGGCATATACTTTGGTGCGCTTTATTGAAGCCTATGGTTTATGGCATAACATGGGTTGGACTCAATGGTTTGCACTTTTTAGTGGCGCAATCTATTTACCTTTTGAGCTTTACGAAATGATGAGCCACTTTAGCCTGCTCAGTGTGATTGTGTTGCTAATTAATCTTGTGGTGGTCATATATATGTATTTTGTGTTGTTTCCGCGTAAAGCAGCCATATGAGCTCCGCTTCAATGTCCGTTACGCAGATTAATCTGAAATTATTAACAGAGTTTAATGGCCAGCGGTTGATCCATTAAGTGGTAATGTTAGTATAAATACTCACTAGCATTAACGATGAGTTAGCGAAAACACGATTGATTGACTCGAAATGATTTATTTTACGTGAGTTTATGACGTTAATTTATGTAGACATTCAATTAAGTCATTTGCTTTACTAAATGCACTTTATTTGAATTGAGACCCGTTTTATTAGTGGTGTAATATTTGTTTTAACGGCGAGTGTTTTTATTGGTTTAATAAAACGACGATAAATACTCGCTGAGATACAATGTAAGCAACATGTTAATAGTAGAGGTGTTTATTATTAATCTTGCTGGCTTGTAATCACCATTTATACAAATGCTGTAATGTTATGACTAATTAATTCTACTTTACGAGGAATAAAATGACTGACATCGATATTGGTATAAAAAAAGATGACCGACTAAAAGTTGCCGAAGGCTTAAAAAGTTTATTGGCTGACTCTTACACGCTTTATTTGCAAACTCATAATTTCCATTGGAATGTTACCGGGGTACATTTTCGCGAATTACACTTAATGTTTGAAGAACATTACACTGAACTTGCGACAGCGGTCGATGATATTGCCGAACGTATTCGTACCTTGGATGTGGCCGCACCGGGAACGTATAAAGAGTTTGCGCGCCTGAGTTCTATTAAAGAAGTAGAAGGTGTGCCGAGTTCTACTGATATGGTTGACTTACTTACCCTAGGCCATGAGCAAGTTGTTAAAACATCGCGACAAGTGCTTAAGTTAGCACAAGCTGCTGATGATGAGTCAACGGTAGCCTTAGTGTCTGACCGTATGCGGATACACGAGAAAACGGCGTGGATGTTAAGAGCAACACGTAAGTAATCTG
Organism: Shewanella sp. Arc9-LZ; assembly: GCF_010092445.1. NCBI lineage: Bacteria > Pseudomonadati > Pseudomonadota > Gammaproteobacteria > Alteromonadales > Shewanellaceae > Shewanella > Shewanella sp. Arc9-LZ. Next base: position 2,229,333 of record NZ_CP048031.1, read on the forward strand.
TACGATACTGAACCGTGTTGATGCAATTTGCGATGGTTAGTGCTGTTATTATTTGAATTTGAATTTGAGATGCGACGATCTACTCATGAAGTCGATAGTTAGCATGATATTCTGGCATTAACTAAAATGTGAGTTAAAACGTGAATTAAAAAAGCGCCTCAATAAGGCGCTTTTTTGTGTTTAAGCAGTAGCCAGTTGTTTAAAAAACTCTTCTTGCTGTTGTCTCACTGTGTCAACGTCATTGGTTGCTTTTAAATAAGATCGCAAACCAATAATGTTGATTTGAATTTTCTTCGCCGTGAGTTGACTGTCTAAATGGGCAGGTAAGTCGCCTTCAAGTTTGGCTTGGTCAATAATACTGGCAAATCGTTGTTCAAATTTGTTGAGCTGCTCACGGGCAACGTTTAATGTATCTAGATGAGATTCATCTAATTCAGATAACGTCCTTACTAACATGCACAATTCACTGGGTGAACCTTCACAGCATGGTTTAACCAGCCCACGTAGATAATGTGTTAATCCAACCCATGCACGATCATGTTGTTGTAACATATTATTCAAATTACGTTCGCCCGTTTGAGCATAACGAATAAGTGTCGCTTGATATAAATCAGCTTTACTACCAAATGCGGCATAAATACTGCCTGGTCGCATGTCCATAGTTGTTTGAATTTCTCGCGTTGATGTGGCCAAAAAACCTTTCTGCCAAAACAGATTTTTTGCTCTTTCAAGTACGTCATCGCGATCAAATTTAGAAATATTAGCCATTACATCCTCTTTGGTTAGTTGGCTATTTTACGTTAACCCTATGAGATAAGGCCAGTATCTTTTGGCAATTTTTTAACCATAATGGCCATTGTTGCTGATTATGCTTAATTATGGATTTGATATGAACGATTTCTAATTGAGCAAATAATGTCGATTAAACAACAAAGCTGCATTCACGAGAGGTTATTTGAATTACAAAATTGACGGATAAATGCAGTGGATAAGCATGAGTGGTGTTGTGATATTGGTATTGTGATATTGGTGTTGTGACATTAGCGTTGTACTAGTAGTGATGTAATGGTGGCATTTTGATATTGGCGTTATATTAGTACGACTATAATGAGCCGTTATTAACGATAAAGCGGAATTGAACTAATGTATTCAATTCCGCTTTCAAAACTAAGCGCTCAATTTACACTCAAATTAAATCCATTGTAAAAATGCGCTGATTAAAGGTTAAGACCAAACCCCTTTTTCGGTTTTACCTTGTATTTCTACATCGGCCAGTTTGAATTCAGGCTTGTTAGTGGTTTTAAGTTTAACTTGATAATCACGGGTTAAATTTACGATGGTCGGGGTTAACAGCATAATGGCACTGATGTTCACTACCGTCATTAAACCTAGTGCCATGTCGGCCATGTTCCACACTTCTTTTAATGAGGCGTTGGCTCCCCAATACACCATGCCTAAATACAATAGTGTATAAATGGTGCGGCCATAGATGTTATCGAGTTTAAACAGATGCAAGTTACTTTCTGCGTAGGCGTAGTTTGCTACTACAGACGTAAAAGAGAATAGGGTAATAATGATGGCAACAAACATATCGCCGCTTATTCCCATATGGTAAGTCATGGCGTTTTGAGTGATCCGAATACCTTCCATTTCAGAGCCAATACTGCCTTGAGCCAGAAGAATCACAATGGCGGTACAGCTACACAACACCATAGTGTCAATAAACACCCCAAGCATTTGTACGTAACCTTGCGCAACCGGGTGATTAGGAACCGGAGTGGCGCCCGCTGCCGCATGTGGCACACTACCGGCGCCGGCTTCGTTAGAATATAACCCGCGTTGAATCCCATTTTTAATTGCAGCACCGAGCGCACCAGCTGCTGCTTCATTTAACCCAAAAGCAGAGTTAATAATATCCATCAATACCCCAGGGACTTGTTGGATATTAATAATGGTGACGGTTACCGCTGCCAAAATAAATGCTAAGCCCATAAAAGGCACTACGAACTCGGCAAAACGAGCAATGCTGCGAAGGCCTCCCATAACAATGATGCCAGCAATTAAAGTAATGACCGCTCCAGAATAAACCGGTGAAATTTCGAAGGTGTGGTTGAGTGCGTCGGTGATGGTGTTGGCTTGCATGGCACTGAAACTAATGCCGTAACCCAGGAATAAACATAATGCGAATAGTACCGCTAACCAAGGTTTATTCAGTCCTGCGCGGATATAATAGGCGGGTCCTCCGCGGTATTCTTTATGATCGTCTCGCACTTTATATAGCTGACCTAAAATGCTTTCGGCAAATCCGGTCGCCATACCCAGTAGCGCGATAACCCACATCCAAAATACCGCACCGCTACCACCGAGTGATATTGCCATGGCGACACCGGCTAAATTACCAGTACCAACACGGGCAGAAAGGCCGGTACACAAGGCTTGATACGAGCTAATGCCCGATTTGTCACCTTGAGTACTGCCTTTCATTACTTTAAACATATAACCAAAATGGCGAAGTTGAATAAATCTTAACTTCAATGAAAACCACACACCGGCAAATACCAATATATAAATGAGCACTTGGTATTCGCCCCACAACACATTGTTGGTGAGCGATATAATGTCATTAATCATTTAGCAACTTCCTTTTATTGAGTCTTCTCTTTATTATTAGAGTTTATTGTTAAGAGTCTTTTTAAAGTTTGTTGATGCTGAAGCTTATCTTTTCGATAAATGGATCCCTGCCAACATACAACGAACAGAACCGCCAGCCATCTCTATAGCCGATACATCTAATGGTAGCAGAGTCACGCTTTGAGTTAATAACGCAATTTGCTCATGTGTTAACGCATCAAAAGCACGTTGTGATAATGCTAAAAAACGGCCTTGTTTTGATTGTAACTCAAGTGCATTACCACAAAAATGACGAATTTGATCTTCGGTTAAGTTAATAATCACTCTGCCACTGTCTTCAAATCGTTGAATAATTTGCTGACGACGTTGAGTGTCTTTAATCATATCGAACCCAGCCATGACATAATCACTGCCAATGCACATCAATACATTGGTGTGATAAACCGGTACTCCAGCTTCATCTTGCGCATCAAACACCATTGGCTCGTAATTAAATTGAGTACAAAAACGCTCAAGCACTAATGAATCGGTACGCTTGGATCGAACCGCATAAGCCACTCGTTCAACATGGTCGAGAACCATGGCACCAGTACCTTCTAGATATATGTTGTCGTATTCTAAGCCCGAATAATCAATAACATCCTGTACTCGATATTGCTGTTTGAGCATATCGATGATGTCAGTCCGGCGTTCTTTACGACGATTTTTAGCATACATAGGATAGATAGCAACATGACCACCTAGATGGGTTGAAAACCAATTGTTAGGAAATACCGAGTCTGGTGTTTCTGTGGTGGTATCTTCAAAAACGTGCACCGTGATGCCTGCTGTTTGTAATAGTTGCTGAGCTTGGGTCACTTGATCATAAGCTTGTTGCGATAGCTGCAGAGCATCTTCGGCCAATTCATGGCTTTGATAGCTGTTATCTGGCAACGTTTCAGGGTTAGGACTGAAATGATGTGGACGGATCATCACCACCGCAGATGGCGCTTGAGGGTTAATGGCCATTATGCACCTACAGCCAAGCGACTAGCTTGAGATGCTGGGGTTAATAAACCAAATAAATCCCGTGGATTTTCTTGGTTGGTGAGTAACTCGAGTTGCTGATGACTTTGTTGCTGCATAATTAAATCATGTACATATCGTAATGCAGAAAAATCTTCAATTGCAAAGCCGACACCATCAAAAATAGTCAGTTGTGAATCGTGGGTGCGACCTTGTTGCTCACCGCGAATAACGTGATACATCTCTGTAACGGCAAACGTTTCATCTAGTTGCTGGATATCACCTTCAATACGGGTTTGTGGTTCATATTCCACAAACACATCGGCACGTAATAGTAAGTCTGCTTCAAGTTCTGTTTTACCAGGGCAATCGCCGCCAATGGCATTGATGTGTACTCCATCACGCACCATTTTGCTGGTTAAAATAGTCGCATTACGTTTATCGGCAGTGCAAGTAGTGATCATATCAGCGCCTTCGATAACACTTTCAGCTGAATCACATAACGTAAGTGTGATGCCCTGGTCTGCCAGGTTATGCTGGCATTTAGCCATTGCGCTTGGATCAATATCGTAAATTCTGACATTGGTAATCCCTAACACCACTTTACAGGCCAAAATTTGGAACTCAGATTGAGCTCCACAACCTATCATCGCTAAGGTAGTGGCGCCGCGTGGGGCCAAGTATTTAGCCATCATGGCGGAGGTTGCAGCGGTACGAAGTGCGGTGAGTATGGTCATTTCAGACAACATAACAGGATAACCGCTGGCCACATCAGACAACACACCAAAAGCGGTGACAGTTTGCAAACCGATATGGGTATTTTTAGGGTGGCCATTGACGTATTTAAAGCTAAATTGTTGTTGATCACTGGTTGGCATTAGCTCTATCACGCCGTCAGTTGAGTGGCTGGCAAAACGTGGTGATTTATCAAATAACTCCCAACGACGATAATCTTGTTCAATATAGTCTGTTAACCCTAATAGAAACGCCTCAGTGCCAACATGTTTGAGTAAGGCTAACATGGCTGTGACACTGACAAAGGCAACATTTGAAGACTTTTTATTGATGGCTATATTCATTATATTAATCACTTTAGTTGACACGTTTGGTCATGTTGACCAAACGCTAAATAAGACTGTGATTAAGCTTATCGAGTGTCTTTGCTAAACAAAATGCTATTATGTTGTAATAATTTAACTATTATTTGTCATAATGCTAGGCTGTATATTACAAAATGACAATTATTCTCCAAATAAGGTCTTAACACCATGCAACCACCACATCAATCTGCCCACCCTTATTTGTATGATACGCTCGACAAACAGCTTATTTCTATCCTGCGTAAAGATGCCAGAGCATCAATTTCTAAGCTGGCGCAAGTATTACAAGTTTCACGCGGGACGGTGCAAAACCGTTTAGACAGATTGGTTAGTAGTGGCGCTATTTTAGGGTTTACCATTCGCGCACACGAACAAATTGAATCTAATGTGGTGCGGGCCATTATGATGATTGAAGTAGTAGGGCGCTCAACAACCCAAGTGATCAATAAACTCAGGGGCATACCGCAACTCGAAAAATTGCATACTACTAACGGCGCTTGGGATTTAGTCGCCGATATTAGGGCCACCAGTTTAGAAGAATTTGATAAAGTGTTGAGGGAAGTTCGCACCATTGAAGGGGTACTCAATAGTGAAACCAGCATTTTATTGAGTACAGTGTAATCATCACCATCGAGCTGACGTCTAATATCTGGCCACGCTAATCGGACAATGCTTAGTGGCCTATGATGCTTTACCGAACGAGGAAACGGTTACATGTCGAACGTTAGTCTGCCTTTTAATGCAAGTCAGCAACAATTAGCCTTACTGCGATTAGTCAATTGGGGCCTTAAAATCGGCCTTATTCTGTTTGCTACCGACTTATTTGGCTTAACAACACCTCCAGTAACCTTGTCTTACGTGCTAATTTTTGAAGCCTGTTATGTTGGCTTTAGCTATCGATTTCATCGACTCAGCATGAACAACAATGGTTTGTTGTTTTTAACCTTATTGTTAGACACCTTGTTCTGGGCTACCTGGTTATATTTTACCGGTGGAGCAACCAATGCCTTTGTTTCATTGCTGTTATTACCGATTGCGATTTCAGCTATTACCTTACCCCTATGGGCACCTTGGTGCTTAACCATAGTATCGACGATATTTTATACTTTGATGATTGTTGATATCACCGAACAAAATAGCGGCTCGGTAATGGATCATGATATGAGCCAAATACCAATTGACCACGTTATGCAAGCAAACCAGGCAATGGCCGCAAATCAAGCTATGCCCGCAAGTCACAGTATGGACATGGGCTCGCACTATTTAGGCATGTGGTTTAATTTTGTTATTTCGGCATTAGTGTTAACCGTCACGGTGGGCTTTATTGCCAAACGAATAAGACAAAAAAATGCCGAGCTGCGCTATTTACGAGAAGGCCAGTTACGCCAAGAAAAGATATTGGCCTTAGGCACCGCATCAGCGCAAATGGCCCATCAATTGGCAACGCCGTTAGCCACATTGCGTTTACTCACCGATGAGTTAGTCGATACCCATCATGATGCTGAACAACTGGAATTGATCAGCGAAATGCAGCAAGCACTGAATCGTTGCGAAGTCACCTTAGTTGACTTACGGTTAGCAACAGAATCGATACGGGAGCAAAAACTAGCACAACAGCGGGTCGATAAGTTAGTGGCAATCTTAACCGAGCAGATAAGTTTATTGATGCCAGAAGCACAACTGAATATCGCCATAGCACCACAAGTTGAGTCACGTATAGTCATGACCGACATGAGCTTGTTGCCTGCATTAATGGCGTTAATTCAAAATGGCATTCAAGCCAGTGAAGATAATCAACACCAGACTTGCGTAGATATCAATATTGGCTTGTCACAACCCAAGCAACTAAGTATTACTATTCGTGATTACGGTGTCGGCATTGCGACTCATGTATTGCAAACTTTAGGCAGTAACATGGTGAAAAGTCCCAAAGGGATGGGCATCGCGGTATTATTAAGTCACACCAGCTTCGAACGTTTAGGCGGTAAGTTATACCTTAAACCACATTCAGAATGCGGCACAGAAGCCATCGTGACGTTGCCGTTAAGCGTATAAAAAACGAGTTGAAGCTATTTTAAACGAATAGAAGCGAATCGAAGTAAACAGACGTTGAAATAAACCGACGTTGAAATAATAGACGTTGAAATAAATACAAGCTGAATTGAGAACATCATGAACAAGCTATTGATTATAGAAGACGATTTAGCCCTAGCCGCCATTTTAGCCCGCCGCCTCGGTAAGCATGGCTTTGAGTGTAAAACCTGCCATCACGCCAGCGACAGTTTATTAATAGCCAGGCAATTTGTGCCAACGCATATCGTGTTAGACATGAAACTGGCTGAACATAATGGTTTGTCGTTAATTAAACCGTTAAGACAATTATTACCCAACGTCCACATGGTATTGCTCACTGGCTTTGCCAGCATCGCCACTGCGGTAGAAGCCATCCGCCTCGGCGCAGACAATTACCTCGCCAAACCCGTCGACACTCAAACCTTATTAAATGCATTATTAGTCACACCAGACACTACAACGACTTACGATGATATTGAAGAACTACCCCTTAACCCCAAACGGGTCGAATGGGAACACATTCAACAAGTCCTCGCCACCAACAATGGTAACGTATCAGAAACTGCCCGCCAACTGGGCATGCACCGCAGAACCTTGCAGCGCAAATTGCTGAAAAAGCCAACGGCAGATAATCGGTAGAATAGGGGAGTTGGGTGTTTGTCCTACTTTGGACAAAGGGTGTTTTTAGATATTGCTTCATGGTCTGCGGCCACTAACGTCGTGGCGCTTCACCCACACCAGAGTTTTAAAAATTCGTTTGAATTCACATCAATAAACTCCACCATAAATCGGTCGATTCTACCGTTATTCCGGTAATGGTATTGAGCAGGAATTTAGGTTTATTTTTAGCTTATTGCTTATTGCTTATTGCTTTATGGCCTGCGGCCACCAACGTCGTGGCGCTTCACCCACACCAGACCAAGAGGAAACCAACGGCTGTTCCCTCTTGGAACTCCCAGCCGCCCCGCAACATTTTCGCTATTTACAAAATAAGAGCTGCGAAAAGTCGCCATGGGGATTTATCCAGCTTTGAATCTCGTTTGTAATAGGCCTCGGCCTTACTCGAAAATGCTAACGCTTCCGATGGGGCGTCCCTTCCCCTCGAAAGCTAGCTGGCCGTCCATGGCCAGCTCACGTCATTTTCTTCAACGGCCTCAAGTTCAGAGTTGAATTTAACCATTCCCAATCATGGATTCTGACTCATTTATGGACAGTAACGTTTTAGAAAAGCCAATGTTTCAATTTACTTTTTATAAAAGTTTACCCTGACCCCACTAAATCTTGACCCCACTAAATCATTGACCGGCATTTGTAGATGGCTTCGGCCTTATTCGAAAATGCTAACGCTTACGATGGGGCGTCCATTCCCCTCGAAAGCGAGCTGCCCGTCCATGGCCAGCTCACGTCATTTTCTTCAACGGCCTCAAGTTCAGAGTTGAATAAGGCATTTATGAACTAGAACTGTGGTGTGATATACATTGCTGTTGAACGTGACACAACATAAATAAATGAGTATAACTATTAGAGGTTTAGTTGTGCTTATCAAACTAATAAAATGGATTTCAGTACTATTAATTTTTAGTAAGGTATTAACGGATTATGAAGCGTAGATTTGTTTTTATATTTTTAATGATGATTTGTGCTGTTTCTGGATGCAGCAGTATTCCACTAACAACAATGTATAAAATGATGAGTGTCAATCCGCTAGAACTTGAACCAAGTGAGATAGTTGTCGCGGTTCAAGCCCCTAATGGAATCGTGGTTAGTAATAACGACGTAGTGATTAAGTTTGAATTTACAACGAATGACCCAAACTATAATTTTGAGGACGAGTATTTTGTAAAATTGAATACTCAATACGTATTACCTAATGAGTTAACACAAGAAATAAATCGGGACAGTAAGTTTTATATTTTGCAATTGAGTCAAAATGATACGTTAAAAATGCTTCGAGGGCAGGAGCTTGTAAAGAAATACAGAATGAACAATAGCGATGGCGGAGGAAGCTTTAATCTTAGCGTCGAGTCTGTATGTAAAAATAGTCAGTTTTCTGTTAAAAATAATGAATTAAACGTGTTTTTAAAACTTAATGAGAATGATGAGTTTTTTACCTTTATGGAAGACCTTAACGTGTTAGAGATCGGTGAAGACAAATCGGGTTATATTAAACCTATTAGGTCTTGCACATAGCTATGACTGTTGTGGCGCTTAGTCCATACCAGACCAAGAAGAAACTGTATTGGCTAACGAAAGTTGGACATTACTTTAGAAGTTATCTAGCTTATTTATGGACAATTCCGAGTTAGATTATTCATTCTAATTCGTGACTTTCGGGTTAAATTTTCTATGGGTAACGCCGCAATAAGCCGCTCGACGGTAGGGAGTGTAATTAATGTACTTGTTAGGGTAACTACTCAAATGCTTTATATAAGGTGCCCTGATGGAAGATCATTTGCCACCTCCCATTTATCAGTGACCATATTGAACATCGTAATGAGTAAATAGCGGTTGTCTCACCACCTTTTACCATTACAGCTTTATAAAGTAACTGGGCACAATTTGGCGCTAAATGTCTCAATTCATATTCAGTTGCACTGATCTTAGGAGGCAATTCTGCTGGCAGACGCTCCAGAGCTTCTTTTTTTCCAAATCGAATTCCAGAACCACCAATTTCAGTGAACTCATCCGCAATTAGTTCATCCAATTCGCCGTATGAAGCTCTGGTCTCAGCCTTAAATAAATGCTCTTCTAATTCGATGAGCTTCGCCTTTAAATTTTCCACCAAATCTCCAAGTAACCCTAACGGCGTTTAGAGAGAATTCCGATAAACATCCTGAGATGCTTTTCAATATCTCATTCGCATGAACATTTTAATTATTAATAATTTTAGTAACTTATCAGCTTGTTTTTCACTAATCAATCATCTATTAGTCTAGGAAAAAGCGAGAATTTAGATAATCCATAATAATACAAACTCGTTATGTAGCGTTGATATTTTAACAAAAACCATCTAATTCAATTAGATATAATTATCCAGTACCCCTTCGTAAAAGTTTTATGATGTTAAGCGTGGATAGATTACCCTCAAAATGGTGCTTTCATAAACTATCAATAACGATGTTCGAGCAAAGTTTAAATTGGATTTTTCTAACAAGGAATGGGGCGTGCGACGTGAGGTCGTATGAAGCGCTGTTCACCGCTTTTGAGTGAACCATCTGTATCACCAGATGAACCTAGGAGCCTGAATAAAGTAGCGGCTCTGACAATGTAATGAAGATTGGTTATAGACCAATCGGGATCTGAATCGTGAGAGAACGATCCTCCTGATAACCACAAATTGGGTGAGTGCTAGGTAGTCAGTATGATGAACATATGTAAATCCGCGTAAGGTGCGTTATACGATGAAACAGCGGAAGTGGTTTATACGCTGTGGCCAAAAGGCAATGAGAGTTGGAAAGAGATTGCCCCATGCTCTTTCGTGGTCAATATAACTCTTCGCACTATAGCGGGCATCTACCCTGACATTGCGCGACATACGGAACACGGTAAGCCTGTATTGCTCCCTTTGGGAAAGCCGATATGGCCGATAGCGGTGCAGGTATAGGAGGTTGGAAAAAGCAAAGGCTGCATTGTAACGATGCAGATACAGACTTGTGTCTGGTCACGAAAGTGAGCCCACTTCCGACTGGTCTCCCGTTGCAAGATAATTTGAAGAACTTTATTCAAGGAGAAACGCAAATGATGATTTCAACAGAGATTAGTGCCTCTCCTGACGGCGAACAATGGCAGTCCATAGACTGGAAATCCGTTGAACCGCATGTATTAAAGCTTCAGATGCGTATTGCAAAGGCAACACGAGAAGGTAAACACGGTAAGGCGAAAGCGTTGCAATGGATACTGACTCACTCGCGTTCAGCAAAACTTCTTGCTGTTAAACGAGTATCAAAAAACAAAGGCAGTAGAACGCCTGGAATAGATGGTGTCATCTGGAACACGGATGCACGCCGCATGAAAGCAGTAAATCAATTGAGCAGGAAGGCATATCAAGCCAAACCACTCAAGCGTATCTATATCCCCAAAAAGAATGGCAAACTTAGACCTCTTGGTATCCCATGCATGATAGACAGAGCACAACAAGCGCTCCACCTTCTTGCATTAGAGCCTATATCGGAGACGCTTGCTGACCCAAACAGCTATGGATTTAGACCAAATCGTAGCACTGCCGACGCAGTCGATCAGTGCTTCAAATGCTTGGCTCTAAAGAGATCAGCGCAATGGGTTCTTGAGGGAGATATCAAATCCTGCTTCGACAAAATCGGGCATCAATGGCTTGTTGATAACATCGCCATAGATAAACGAATGTTGGAACAATGGTTAAAGTCTGGTTTTATGGATAAAGGGTTGTTTTATCGTACTGATGAGGGCACGCCACAAGGAGGGGTTATATCCCCAACCTTGATGCTAATGACTCTTGCTGGACTTGAACAGCGCATAAAGTCTACAGCACTCAAAAAGGGTGCTAGGGCCAACTTTATTGGATACGCCGACGATTTCGTCGTCACCTGCGCTTCAAAGGAAGTGCTCGAGAACAATATCAAACCGTTGATCGCTGACTTCTTGGCGGAAAGAGGCTTAACACTCTCCGAAGAGAAAACGCACATTACCCACATCAACAAGGGTTTTGACTTCTTAGGGTTCAATCATAGGAAGTACAAAGGAAAATTGCTCATCAAACCGAGCAAGTCCAATACCTTGTTGTTCTTGAGTAACCTGCGCGAACTCATCAAAAAGCACGCAACCATCCCTGTTAACGATCTTATCAAACTGATAAATCCAAAACTAAGGGGTTGGGCGAATTATTATCGTCATTGCGTTGCTAAGCAAGTATTCGGGTATGTTGGGCACAAACTATTCTATACGTTATGGCACTGGGCAGTAAGGCGCCATCCAACAAAATCTAAGACTTGGATAGCCCTTAAATACTTCATCAACCGAAAAGGCCAATGGCAATTTCACGGTTGGCAGAAGGTCAAGGATATGGATTGCCAATTTAATCTATTCCAAATAGCCAAGGTGCCTATTGAGAGACACGTGAAAATCCGAAGTGCGGCTATACCATTCGACCCTCAGTACCTAGAATACTTGGTTAGGAGAAAATCGAAAAGGCAAGCTCGTAACTCTTGGAATGAATCAGCTCTCACTGCTTTATAAGTTGCTGGGTATCTAACGATACCTTTGTGGAGGCTTGAGCCTAGTGCAGTGAAAGTTGCACGCTGGGTTCTTAGGAGGGCGGCACTTGGTAACAAGTGTCGTCTATCCGACAAAAACCAGTTAGTTTTCTTGACTTGGAAATGGACCGATTCAACATTTAAATTGAGGACTTTGAAGAAAATAGCGTGAGTCCTGACATGGATGTCAGGCTAGCTTTCGAGGGGAAGGGACGCCCCATCGGAAGCGTTAGCATTTTCGAATAAGTCCGAGGCAAGATTCAAATGAAGTTAAAAGCTGGATTACTTTCCGTCGCAATTTTTTCGCCGCTATTGTTTTGTAAATAGCGAAAATGTTGCCGGAACGGCAAGGGTGATCCAAGAGGGGATTGCTGTTGATCCCCTTTTGGCCCGTGCAGGGTGGAACCTTGCGATCTAATTCAAACGAAGTTTGATAAATCTGGTGTGGGTGAAGCGCCACGACGTTAGTGGCCGCAGGCCATAGCAGATATGATGGATCATCATATGACATGATCTCAATTTTGCAGATGCAGCAAGCTAAGCTTTCCATTAGTATAACGAGTCGTTACCATGGGTGTCGGTTCCATCCATTTCTCTCAGGCTCTTTCTAATTATACCGCGCAGGCCTTCGACATATGCTGACAAGATCCGCTTCCAGAACTCGAACAAATCGAATTATCGTCGACACGATGAACCATCAAGTTGTGAACAACCCTTCGACTCAAACAACAAGGTATCCCTATGACTAATCAACTGTCCCAGCAAACTCCCCTTACTGTCGAGACAGTCGACGATCTCGCTAAATTGGTCAACTACTCATTGATGGATACGCTTAACCGTGATCCTGACGCGACAGCAAATGGTGACGACCACGCGCCGCGACAAGTATTTTCGGGCCACTATGTGCCTGTTAAACCGACGCCGATTGAAAATCCAGAATATGTAGCACACAGCAGCAGCTTGTTTGCTGAATTGGGTTTTGCTGACAGCATGGCGCAGTCAGCCGATTTTATCAGCTTATTCTCCGGCGATCTTTCGAACGTTCCTGTACCAATGAGCAAGGTTGGGTGGGCGTGTGGATATGCATTGTCTATTTTTGGTACCGAATACATTCAACAATGTCCGTTCAGAACGGGTAATGGCTACGGCGATGGTCGAGCTGTTTCTGTGCTTGAGGCTGTGATTAACGATAAACGCTGGGAAATGCAGCTTAAAGGCGGTGGCCGCACGCCATATTGCCGCGGTGCGGATGGTCGCGCTGTGCTGCGATCCAGTGTGCGTGAGTTTCTCGCACAAGAACACATGCACGCGCTTGGCGTACCAACGTCGCGATCGCTGAGTTTGTATGTGTCTAAAACCGAGACGGTGCAGCGGCCTTGGTATTCTGAGGGCTCTAACGCACAAGATCCTGACCAAATGATTAGTGAGGCGGTTGCTATCTCGACACGTGTGGCACCCTCGTTTATTCGGGTTGGCCAGCTTGAGCTTTTTGGTCGCCGCGCCCGCACGCAGGAACATCCGCAAGCTATGGCAGAGCTTGAACAACTGATGTTGCATTTAATTGATCGTGAATACGCTGATGTTATCGACCAAAAGCTCACTAACGAACAAAAAGTGCTTTTACTGGCGCGTGAGTTCCGTAGCCGTTTGACGTCACTGATAGCGAACTGGATCCGAGTTGGTTACTGTCAGGGTAACTTTAATAGCGACAACTGTGCCGCTGGTGGCTTTACGCTCGATTACGGCCCGTTTGGATTTTGCGATGTGTCCAATCCACAATATCAACCATGGACGGGTGGCGGACAACATTTTGCATTTTTGAATCAAGGCGTGGCAGCAGAACGTAATTTCTTGATGTTTTGCACCGCATTAAGCCCATTATTGATGTCTACACCAGATTATCTAGAACAGCTTCAGCAGTTGGTCGATGGTTTTGCCACCGAGATGCAAACAAAGATGGAGCAGATGTGGGCGGCCAAGCTTGGGCTTAACACTTTTGATGCGGCGTTATTTAATGAGCTTGAAACGCTGATGCTGCAAACCCCAGTGGATTACACAATATTCTTCCGTGAGCTTTCGTCGCTGCCTGATGATATTGGCCCACTGACTAAAAGTTTCTATCGAGATTTATCGCAAGGGCCAAAAGGGTTGGAGCAACGCTGGTCTGTTTGGTTAGCACAATGGCAAACACTGCTTGGCACCGAGGACAATAGCACTACGCTTAATGCAGATGCAGATGCAGACGCACAACCACGTAGCCGTGATGATATTATTGCGCAGATGCAACGCGTTAATCCTAAATTTACTTTACGCGAGTGGTTGCTGGTGCCTGCTTATCAGCAAGCCAGTGTTGGCAATTATGCACTCGTTCGAGAATTGCAGAAGGTGATGACCCAACCTTACGCAGAGCAGTCTCAAGAAATTGAAGACAAATACTATCGACTCAAGGCATCAGAGTTCTTTGGGGTAGGTGGATGCTCGCATTTAAGCTGCTCGTCGTAATGTTGAGATAATCTATCGGCTTTGATTGGTGTCATGCTTTATGTCACCTGCGTCAGGATGGTTTTCTCAACGTATCTGTCGACTTGCCTGGTATATTATCATTAGCCTAAAGTGGCTAAATGTTTATTTTTAGCCATAAACGGCTAAATCAGCTTGTGTACTATCAATGCACTTAGTCGTTATTAGCCAATAATGGCTAAGCTTGCATTATTAGCCATTATTGGCTAAATTGGTCTAAATCTGCAAACAAAGGAGCGTTATGTGGAGCCTACCAATAAACCTATAGCCGTGATTGTTGGCGATGTTGTTGACTCAACAAAGCTAACCTCTGCGCAGTTTGAGCTACTACTTAAACAGATCAAATCTATCCAGACATGGATTAGCGAGGGGCATAGCGAAAATGCGCACAGTATTGAGCGCGGTGATGAGTTTCAGTCTGTCGTGCATGATATTAAAAATGCGTTGAGATACACCGTTATATACCGGATTGGTATTAAGGCGCTTGGTAAAGCATTTGATAGCCGGATTAGTTTTGCAATTGCGGCAAATGCTGATTTACGTGAGTCGGTGTCGGAGTCGATGGGGCAAGCATTTGTGCTGTCTGGCCGCGGACTCAGTGGCCTTAAGAATGACCGATTATTGTTTAGCTCCGATAGCATCGCTCTCACTGAGTATTTTGACTTACTGTTTAAGTATCTTGATAAGCAACTTAACGACTTAACTGCGCGCCAATGTGAAGTGATGTTGCCAATGCTTCGAACCAATGAGGATTTGTCGATTAGTGAGTTAGCTAACATGCTCGATGTGGCTACAGCCACTGTCAGCAAGTCACTTAAAGCGTCTGGTTGGCCGTTGATCCATGAGTTAAATTGTCGGTTTATAAAGAAAGTCGCGGGGCTCAAGTATGTTTGATTTTTTCAGCGTGCTCATTCCATTTTTACTAATTCACACCATCTGTGACTTTTATCTTCAGACCGATCGGTGGGTAGAAGCTAAAAAAGCTCGCACTTACCGTTCACCTGAGTTGTACCTTCACGCGACTTTACAGGGTGTTGCATTATTACTGCCTGCAATGGCACTCGGGATTGATTGGCGTTCAACGGTTTGCTTAATCGTTATTGTCGCGGTAAGTCATTTTATTATCGATTTATGGAAGGTCACTACACCAAAGGGAGATAAGTTAGCCTACTTTGTTATTGATCAGGCTTTGCATGTTTCAGTACTGGCTGCGATTGCTTTTCATGTTGCAGATGGCGCATCGATTGAGGCAGTGTTACAGCATGAACGTTTCTCTGATGGCGTGTTGGTGGTGTTTGCTTATGTACTCATTCTAAAGCCAACTTCAATTGTGATTGGCGCTGTGTTGAATAAGTATCCCATCGTTAACTCAGCAATGGACACTGACACAGACGCCGTTACCGACACCGATGGTGTTGCAGAACTTGTTAGTGATAAGACAGCAAATGTGAGCGGCCTTGTTGCGGGTGGCGAGTTGATTGGTTACCTAGAGCGATTATTAATACTGACGTTTATGTTGGTGGGCAGCTATGCCGCAGTGGGTTTTGTATTAGCCGCTAAGTCGATATTCAGATTTGGTGAGTTAAATCAATCAGCCAACCGAAGCATGACGGAGTATGTACTGATTGGCTCACTGATCTCTGTGGTCATCACAACCTTAATTGGGGCGCTAGTCTCATTGGGTGTAGGTATAAAATTTAAGTGAAAAAACCATAAAAAAAGGCCTCTATATCAATAGAGGCCCAATAATCTTATTCAGATTTAAACTGATACCTTTAATCAGCCTTTATCCCCATTCCCATAGCAGATAGAGGCTGAGTAAAGTCACCAAGCATTGAGTAGACATTTGATTGCGACTCAAAGCCATCAACCAAACAACGCCAAAGTGTGTACCAAAAATCGATAACGTCAGTTAGATATAAGTTATTAAAACGGGGGATGTTTCCGACGTTACCTATCACATGATTGTGCTTAACCTCAACCATTCTGACAATATAAAAACACCAAACTGCGACACAATGTCGCAGGCTACTGACTTGAATTAATGAACAATGTTAACTAATGGTTGCCATTCATCGATGTATACCATGGTGTTGCACTTATTCATTGCTGATTCATCTGTGGGCAGCGGCTTTTGTTGTTATTGATGTGAGTTTTTGGTGCTGATGAAAGCGTATTCAGATCAAAAGTGAAAAAGTCTGCCGCGATATTTGCTTAATTAGCACTACATTTTATAAGGGTATAAGCATACATTGATGGCTCGATAATGAGTCGTTAGCCATTGCTGAGTTGATTTTAAACTCACTCAGACGATGTGTAATAACGCGCCTGGGGATAATACCAACTTATGAAAATAGCACTATTTATACCGTGTCTAGTGAATCAAATGATGCCAGATGTGGCCATTGCAACACTGACATTATTAGAAAAGTTAGGCCATGAAGTCATATTTCCTGCTGGGCAAACCTGTTGTGGTCAGCCGATGACAAACTCGGGTTGCTTTGATGAAGCAAAAAACACCACCCTTAAATTACTCAACGCTTTTAAAGGTGTCGATTGTGATGCCATTGTGTGTCCTGCTGCCAGTTGTCTGGTGGCGGCTAAAGAAAACTTCCATGAGTTTGATGGCAGCCAAGAAGCCCAAGAGGTCATCGGTAAGCTTTATGAGTTAACGGAGTTTTTGCACGATATTGCCCCGATTAAAGCTTTTGCCCGCCCTGTAGCGGCCAAAATAAGCATGCAAATGAGCTGTCATGGTATTCGTATGCTTAATTTAGCGACGCCGACAGAGCAAATGGGTAAACAACGCTTTAATAAAGTGGAAGCGGTATTGGGTCACATTGCCGGGCTCGAGATTGTCTATCCTGCTCGTATTGATGAATGTTGTGGTTTTGGCGGCACGTTTGCGGTTGATGAAGGCGCGGTGTCGGCCAAAATGGGTAAAGATAAAGCCCAAGCTCATGCGGCAACGGGTGCTAAGTATGTCGTGGGGTTTGACCCTTCATGCTTGCTGCATTTAGATGGCATGATCCGTCGTCAAAAATTACCGATTGAAACCCGTCACATTGCCCAAATCATTAATGATGCTTTATAGGAGCCACTATGACCGAACTATATACCGCATCGGGTTCTAAGGTGCATGCCCATAAAGCTGATATTTTTTGTCGCGATGAAACCCGAGTTGATTGGCATTCTAAAGCCCTGTGGGCATTACGTGAAAAACGTGATCGCGCTGCAGGCAGTTTGCCTGAATGGGAACAACTAAGGCTGCTTGGCTCGCAACTCAAACTGCATACTTTGAGCCATTTAGCCCAGTACCTTGAGCAATTTGAACAACAATGCTTGAGTAATGGCATTAAGGTGCATTGGGCTAGCGATGCCCAGCAACACAATGAAATTGTTCATGGGATTTTAGCGAAACATAAGGTTAAAAAACTGGTTAAATCAAAATCGATGTTAACCGAAGAATGCCACATGAATCCGTATTTAGAACGCCACGGCATTGAAGTGGTTGATACCGATTTAGGTGAACGAATTATTCAGCTCGCCAATATGCCACCATCGCATATTGTGGTCCCAGCTATACACATGAAAAAAGAGGAAGTAGGCGAGTTATTTCATCAACAGTTAGGCACTAAAGCGGGTGAGTCTGATCCGCTGTATTTAACCCGTGCTGCTCGCGCGCATTTAAGAGAGAAATTCCTTACTGCAGATGCTGCCATGACCGGTGTCAATATGGCGATAGCCGACCAAGGTGCGATTGTTGTGTGTACCAACGAAGGCAATGCAGACATGGGCGCTAACTTGCCAAAGTTGCAATTGCACTCAATGGGTATCGATAAAGTGGTTCCTGATATGGATTCTGTTGGGGTGTTGTTGCGTACATTAGCCCGTAATGCCACAGGGCAACCCATTACCACTTATTCATCGTTTTACCGTGGCCCACAAGAGGGCGGCGAGATGCATGTGATCATTGTTGATAATGGTCGCACTGAGATGATGAAAGACAAAATTTTAGCTGAATCGTTAAAGTGTATTCGTTGCGGCGGCTGTTTAAATACCTGTCCTGTGTATCGCCGTTCAGGCGGTTATAGCTACAACTATACTATTCCTGGTCCTATTGGTATTGCGGTAGGTGCTAAGTATGACGATACCAACTCTATTCCTTGGGCCTGTACGTTATGTGGCAGTTGTACTTATGTGTGCCCAACGATGGTGCCATTAGATAAAATTATTGCCCATCATCGTCGGTTGAAAGCAGAAGCTAAGAGGTTGCCGTATGGCAAAGGTGGCTATATGCCGTTAGTGGGCCGTTTTATGGCTAATGAAACCTTAATGAATACCTCTATGTCCGCAGCAAGATTAGCACTGCGGGTATTACCGGGGAGTTTACTCAAGCCATTTAGTGGTGCATGGGGTAAATACCGTGAGTTGCCTGTCGCACCAGAGTCTAGCTTTGCCAGCTGGTATAACAAGAATCGGAGCCGTTAATATGTCGAATAAACACACTATTTTATCTGCACTAAAGCAATCGGCTTTGGATCAACATGCTATGCCTGCCATGGATGTTGTTGCTAACAATGATGATCTTGTTGGCCAATTTAATACAAGTTTAAACACAGTAGCGGGCACGCTGCACCATGAAGGCGGTTTAGCTGCGTTACAACAAGCGGTAGATGAATTGATCCAACAAAATATGCAGGTGATCTCGTTATTGGACGATATTAAAGGTAATCGCCAAGTGCCTGAGACCGCTCACGATCTGGCTGATATTGATTATGCCGTGATCCCTGGCGAGCTTGGTGTAGCCGAAAACGGCGCTATTTGGGTTAATCAACCCAGTCATCGAGTAACGCCTTTTATTTGTGAAAATCTAATATTGGCGTTGGCTAAAGACAATATTGTCGCCAACATGCACCAAGCGGTTAAACAGGTGGCACTACAACCAGGCGAATTAGGATTATTTATTGCGGGTCCGTCTAAAACCGCTGATATTGAGCAAGCATTAGTGGTGGGGGCTCATGGTGCCTGTAGTTTAAATGTGTACTTATACTAATGGTTAGTGACTAGCGGTTAGTTGCTTGTGTTGTCATTGATTGAGTGTGTCAGTCGATGGCATCACGCTAAACTATAGCAATATTAATCGCACCACTTAGGTTAGAGTAATCTGCTATTAATCAGAACGTTCAGTTTCAAATTCAACTTCGAATGTAGATTCGAATGTAGATTTAACTTTCACTTCAAACTCTAAGCATCTAAGCATCTAAGCATCTAAGCATCGAAAATCGAATCGAGTTAGAACAAGTCGAAGATAGTGGCAGCACGTTGCTGAATAAACTCAATAAACAATTTCACTTTTAAGGGTTGTTGACGACGTTGATGATACAAAATACTGATCCGCCGATGCTCACCAGCCCAATCAGGTAACACAGGTACTAGCTCTTGATTCAATAGTTGTGGTTTAACAAATAATTCTGGTCCATATAAAATCCCGCCATCACCGACAGCGGCGCGTATTGCGCCGTGTAAATCCCCTAGGGTTAATTTAGCGGGTCCATCGTAATAATATTGTTCACCACTGTGATGTTTTAAGGTCCAGTTAAACAGCGGCCACACTTTAATTAACTGATAATCAACTAGCTGCTGCGGGTGGCGAAGCTCAATGAGTTGCTTGGCATACTCAGGTGATGCATACAGGCCGTAATTTAATACTCCCAACGATGTTGATACCCAAGATGAGTCTGGTTGTGCGCCACCGACAATAGCAACGTCGACTCCTTCATCTATCAAATCAATGGTGCTGTTATTTTGGGTGATGTGCAGTTGAATGTGCGGATGTTGTTTGGAAAAGTCATTGATGGCCTCAATTAATATCATCGAGGTTATCGAAACGGGTGTCGATATCCGTAAGGTACTTTGCGGCTCATTAATAGTTTGACCACAAATACGATCAAATTGCGCCACCACATTATAGTAACGGTCAAATAATGCCCCACCTTCTTCAGTTAATCGAAGTTTACGGGTGCTGCGCATTATCAACTGAGTATTGAGGCTTTGTTCTAATTTGCTAATTTTGCGGCTAACCGTGGCAATGGGCAACTTTAACTCTTGTGCTGCAGATGAAAAACCACCGGCATTAACGACATGGACAAACAAATGGATCAATTCAAGTTGGCAGGCTAAATGTTGGCTCATCAAGAGACCCTTATTGTATTTATTGCTCTATTTATTGTTGGATTAATCGATGTCTCAATCACTTTATAAAGAGGAGTGTAACCCAACATAGTGTGTACAGATAGCAGAGTAATCATCGAACCACAAAGGCGTGATGAGTTATACCGTGGTGGCTAATATTAGCATGGGCTGACTTAAGGTTTATTGAGTGGTGTCATAAATTGGTAATCGCTAACGCTTTATGATGAATTGGATTAATTGTCGACAAAAAGTGCCTTTTGGGGTTGTTATACGATTTAAAGGTGCTATATTGTCGACAACTTGTTTTGTGTAGCTGTTTTTTAATGTCAGTTTTTATTATCCAAGGTATGAATATGATCCAGCCGATTACTTCTGCAGATAAGACCTTTGTAGCCCTTAGAGACGATATAGTCGAAGGTCGTATTCAGGCCGGCTCTAAATTGAGCGAAACTGAATTGTCGACAAAGTATGCAGTGAGTAGAGCCGTGATCCGTGAAGCCATTAACCGCTTAGAGTCGTGTCATATTGTTGAGCGTAAAGCCAACGTAGGCGCTCGTGTGGTGGCGTTATCTCCACAAGGGTTGATAGAACTGTATCAAGTGCGTGAATCACTCGAAGGCATGGCGGCACGTTTAGCGGCAAAGAACATGACCGATGACGAAATTGCCGATTTAAACCGTTTATTACAATCTCACTTTGACGAGGTCAAAGGGGGCGAGTCTTATTATCAAGAAGCCGGTGATGTCGATTTTCATTATCGGATTATTTTAGGCAGTAAAAACAAACACCTAATTTCAATGCTGTTTGATGGCATTTATCATTTAGTGCGCATGTATCGCGTACAACTTGGCATGGCGGGTCCGCGTGTGACCACCGCTTATGATGAACACAAACACATTGTTCAGGCCATTTTAAATCGTGATGCAGAATTGGCTGAAATGCTGATGCGTCGCCATATTATGTATTCTAAAAATAATATCGAACACAAATTATCGTAATGTCTTGCGTGTGGCGTGTTACGCCCACGGTCATAATTGCATATAAGGAAAATATCATGAGCGCAGGTAAAAAATTTCGTCAAGCATTAGCTAACAACAAACCACTGCAAATTGTCGGTACCATTAATGCTTATGCCGCCATGATGGCAAAGCAAATTGGTCATCAGGCCATTTACTTGTCTGGTGGCGGTGTGGCTAACGCCTCTTATGGTTTACCCGACTTAGGCATGACATCACTCAATGATGTACTGGTTGATGTGCAGCGAATTACTTCAGCCTGTGACTTACCTTTGCTGGTGGACATTGATACGGGTTGGGGCGGGGCATTTAATATTGCCAAGACCATTCGTGATATGGAAAAGGCCGGCGCTGCAGCGGTACACATGGAAGACCAAGTGGCGCAAAAGCGTTGTGGTCATCGTCCAAATAAAGAAATAGTTCCAGTAGAAGAAATGGTCGACCGCATTAAAGCGGCGGTTGATGCCCGTACCGACCCAGATTTTTTCATTATGGCGCGTACTGACTCGTTTGCTCAAGAAGGGTTAGAAGCCGCTATCGAGCGTGCTAAAGCGTACGTGGCAGCGGGTGCTGACGGTATTTTTGCTGAAGCAATTAAAACTGAAGAGCATTACCGCGCCTTTGCTGAAGCATTAGATGTGCCTATTTTGGCTAACATTACTGAGTTTGGCCAAACTGAATTATGGAATAAGCAACAATTAGGCGAGTGGGGCGCAGCAATGGTGTTATACCCATTGAGTGCATTCCGTGCGATGAACAAAGCAGCTGAAAATGTTTACAGTGCTATTTTAACCGATGGCGACCAAAAAGCAGTGGTAGATACCATGCAAACTCGTATGGATTTATACGACTATTTGGGTTATCACGATTATGAACAAAAATTAGACAGTTTGTTTGCCGAAGGCAAAAATAAATAACGGCCTCAGTACGACAGCAAGACTCGATTACAACTAAAATAACAATACCCTACAATCGCGATTTAGCATGGTTAAATCGCGAAAAGCATAAGAAGGAAGATATCATGGTAGACAAGAAATTATCAGGCGCAGGATTACGCGGTCAGAGTGCTGGCGAAACAAAATTATGTACTGTCGGTAAATCAGGTTCAGGCCTAACGTACTGCGGTTACGATGTATCTGATTTAGCTGATAACGCTACCTTTGAAGAAGTCGCTTATTTATTATTTAACGGCGAGTTACCAAACCAGGCTCAGCTAACTGCATATAAAGCAGAATTAAAAGCGCAGCGTGATTTACCCGATGCACTAAAAGCGGTATTAAAATTAATTCCTGCTGATGCTCATCCAATGGATGTGATGCGAACTGGTTGCTCGTTTTTAGGTAACCTTGAGCCAGAAGTCGATTTCACTCAGCAACACAAAGCGTCGAACCGCTTATTAGCCGCATTTCCGGCCATCATGTGTTATTGGTACCGTTACACTCATGACGGTGTTGAGATTGATTGCACCACAGATGAAGATTCTCTGGGTGGACATTTTCTTAAACTGCTTCGCGGTGAAACGCCGTCAGCGCAACATCGCCGTGTAATGGATGTGTCGTTGATTTTGTATGCAGAGCATGAGTTCAACGCATCAACCTTTACCGCGCGTGTATGTGCCTCAACTTTATCGGATATGTATTCTTGTGTTACTGGTGCGATTGGTTCATTACGTGGTCCACTGCACGGTGGTGCTAATGAAGCGGCGATGGACATGATCCAAAAGTTCAGCTCGCCAGCCGATGCTAAAGTACAAATGGCATTGATGTTAGAACGTAAAGAAAAAATCATGGGCTTTGGTCATGCTATCTATAGCGTGTCTGATCCACGTAATGTGATTATCAAAAAGTGGTCTGAAAAGCTGGCCCATGAAAACGGTGACACCTCTTTATATGACATTTCTGTCGCGTGTGAAGAGTTTATGTGGGACACCAAAAAGTTATTCTGTAACGCTGACTTCTTCCATGCCTCTGCTTATCATTTTATGGGCATTCCAACTAAGTTATTTACGCCAATCTTCGTTTGTTCACGTTTAACCGGTTGGGCTGCACATGTAATGGAGCAGCGATCGAACAACCGCATTATTCGTCCAAGTGCAGATTATGTAGGCAGTGAGCCTCGTAAAGTGGCGCCTATTAGCCAACGTTAATCAGCATGCCGAGTCTCGTTATGATGACTCGGCTTTTTTCGATATAGATTAGCGCTTATTCCTTTCATATTTATTGTGGATGAAGTTATGAATACTCAATACCGTAAAGCCTTACCTGGCACCCAATTAGATTATTTTGACACCCAAGAGGCTGTAGATGCGATTGAAGCTGGAGCCTACGCCAAACTACCTTATTGTTCTCGTGTGTTTGCCGAGAACTTAGTCCGTCGCTGCTCACCTGACATGCTTACTGATTCGTTAAAGCAGCTGATTGAACGTAAAAATGACCTTGATTTTCCGTGGTATCCAGCCCGTGTGGTTTGTCATGATATTTTAGGCCAAACCGCATTAGTCGACTTAGCGGGTCTGCGTGATGCGATTGCTGAAAAAGGCGGTGACCCCTCAAAAGTGAACCCAGTAGTACCGACTCAATTGATTGTCGATCACTCGCTGGCTGTAGAGCATGCTGGTTTTGAAAAAGACGCGTTTGAGAAAAACCGCGCCATTGAAGACCGCCGTAATGAAGACCGTTTCCATTTCATCAATTGGACCAAAACGGCATTTAAAAACGTTGATGTTATCCAACCGGGTAACGGCATCATGCATCAAATTAACTTAGAGCGTATGTCGCCAGTGGTGCATGCTCAAAATGGTGTGGCGTTTCCTGACACCTTAGTGGGCACCGACAGTCATACACCTCATGTTGATGCGTTAGGCGTTATAGCCATTGGTGTGGGCGGTTTAGAAGCCGAAAGCGTCATGCTCGGCCGTGCCTCATACATGCGTTTACCGGAAATTGTTGGTGTTGAAGTAACGGGTAAGCCACAACCTGGCATTACTGCTACCGATATTGTTCTGGCGTTAACTGAATACTTGCGAGCGCAAAAAGTGGTGTCATCGTATCTTGAGTTTTATGGCGAAGGGACCACCCATTTAACTCTTGGCGATCGCGCCACTATTACTAACATGACGCCTGAATACGGCGCCACCGCGGCGATGTTTTATATCGATAAACAAACTATCGATTATCTAACGTTAACCGGTCGTGAAGATGCACAAGTTAAACTGGTTGAAACCTATGCCAAACAAGCGGGTTTATGGGCTGATACCTTAACTAATGCTGTGTATGAGCGAGTATTGCACTTTGACTTGTCATCTGTTGGTCGTAACATTGCAGGCCCGTCTAATCCACACAGTCGCGTGCCGACATCTGAATTAGCGGCGCGTGGCATTAGTGGTGTGGTTGAAAACGAACCCGGTAAAATGCCCGATGGTGCAGTGATTATTGCCGCTATTACCAGTTGTACTAACACCAGTAACCCACGCAATATGATTGCCGCAGGTCTATTGGCTCGCAATGCTAATGCTCGTGGTTTATTACGTAAACCTTGGGTGAAATCATCGCTTGCGCCTGGTTCTAAAGCGGTGCAATTGTATTTAGAAGAAGCAGGTTTATTGCCTGAGCTTGAAAACTTAGGTTTTGGTATTGTCGGTTTTGCCTGTACGACGTGTAACGGCATGAGCGGCGCGCTTGATCCGGTTATTCAACAAGAAGTGATTGATCGCGACTTATACGCTACTGCAGTGTTGTCGGGCAATCGTAACTTTGATGGCCGTATTCATCCTTATGCTAAACAAGCCTTTTTAGCATCACCACCCTTGGTCATTGCTTATGCCATTGCCGGTACGATTCGTTTTGATATTGAAAAAGATATCTTAGGTATCGATAACCAAGGTCAAGCTGTCACGTTAAAAGATATTTGGCCAACCGATGAAGAAATCGATGCAGTTGTTAAAGCAAGTGTTAAGCCTGAGCAATTCCGTAAAGTCTATGAGCCAATGTTCGACATTAAAGTCGAGTATGGTAGCCACGTAAATCCGCAATATGATTGGCGTCCACAAAGTACTTATATTCGCCGACCACCTTATTGGGACGGAGCTTTGGCGAGTGAGCGCACCATGAAAGGTATGCGTCCATTAGCCGTACTCGGTGACAATATCACTACCGATCATTTATCGCCGTCAAATGCGATTATGCTCGACAGTGCGGCAGGGGCATACCTAGATAAGATGGGCTTGCCAGAAGCTGATTTTAACTCTTATGCCACTCATCGTGGCGATCACTTAACTGCGCAGCGTGCCACCTTTGCTAACCCTAAACTGTTTAACGAAATGGTGCAGGAAAACGGCAAGGTTAAGCAAGGATCATTGGCGCGCTTAGAGCCTGAAGGCCAAGTTACTCGCATGTGGGAAGCGATTGAAACCTATATGGAACGTAAGCAACCACTGATTATTATTGCTGGTGCAGATTACGGTCAAGGTTCGTCACGTGACTGGGCGGCAAAAGGCGTGCGTCTTGCTGGGGTTGAAGTGATTGTTGCTGAAGGCTTTGAGCGTATTCACCGTACTAACTTAGTCGGTATGGGTGTGCTACCGCTAGAGTTCACTGCAGGCCATAATCGACATACTTATCATATCGATGGCACGGAAACCTATGATGTTGTAGGTGATCGTAATCCGGGCGCAATGTTAAATGTGATCATGACTCGTAAAAATGGTGAGCAAGTGACCATTCCGGTTAAGTGTCGTGTAGACACTGGCGAAGAGTTGTCAATTTATGAAGCGGGCGGTGTATTACAACGTTTTGCTCAGGACTTTTTAGCCAACGAAACTAATTAACCATAATTCGGGGTAATAAGTGAGTGTTGGTTTGGCAATAACCTAGTGTTAGTGCCTTACTCAATCGGCAGTTTATAAGCTTATTGATGGGCTGCCGCTTTGGTCTTTTGTTATTTTAGGAATATGTGATGGCTCATTTACCACAAATGAAAATTCCAGCGACTTATATGCGCGGCGGCACCAGTAAAGGGGTGTTTTTCAGCCTGACTGACTTGCCTGCAGCCGCTCAAGTGGCTGGTGCAGCTCGTGATGCAATATTATTGCGGGTTATTGGCAGTCCCGATCCTTACGGTAAACACACCGATGGTATGGGCGGAGCCACTTCAAGTACCAGTAAAACGGTTATCTTATCCAAAAGTACTCAAGTTGATCACGATGTTGATTATTTATTTGGTCAAGTATCGATTGATAAGCCGTTTGTTGATTGGAGCGGAAACTGCGGTAATTTAACCGCGGCGGTCGGTTCATTTGCCATTAGTCATGGTTTAATCGATCCAAGCCGAGTGCCTGAAAATGGCACCGCAATTGTGCGTATTTGGCAAGCCAATATTCATAAAACCATTATTGCTCATGTCCCTATTACCAACGGTGAAGTACAAGAAACCGGTGATTTTGAACTTGATGGTGTGACGTTTCCCGCAGCTGAAGTGCAAGTGGAGTTTTTAGATCCTGCCGACGGTGACGGCGCTATGTTTCCTACAGGTAACGTGGTCGATGCACTTGACGTACCAGGCGTCGGGACCTTTAACGCCACCATGATTAATGCGGGCATTCCAACCATTTTTATTAATGCAGCCGATATTCAGTATCAAGGTACTGAGTTGCAAGATGACATTAATAATGACGATAAAGCCTTAGCCATGTTTGAAACTATTCGGGCTTATGGTGCGGTAAAAATGGGCTTAATCAACCATATTGATGAAGCGGCTGCTCGTCAACATACCCCTAAAGTGGCTTTTGTTGCGCCTGCTGCGGGTTATATTTCATCCAGTGGCAAAGCGGTTAATACTGACGATATCGATCTGGTCGTGCGGGCCCTTTCTATGGGTAAACTGCATCATGCGATGATGGGCACAGCAGCAGTGGCCATTGGCACTGCCGCGGCGATTCCTGGCACATTAGTTAATTTGGCTGCTGGCGGTGGTGAGCTGAGTGCGGTTCGTTTTGGTCATCCATCTGGCACGCTACGCGTGGGTGCTCAAGCGGTGTTAGTGCAAGGTCAATGGCAAGTTAAAAAGGCTATTATGAGCCGAAGTGCGCGAGTATTAATGGAAGGCAAGGTGAGCATTCCACAATAATCACGTTATGTATATGTTACAAATAAAACCTCAGCTTTTGCTGAGGTTTTTGTTTTTACGGGATTAATAGATAAAAAACAATTGATTAGCGTTTAAACTTATATTGCCTTTTGCTTATGTAAATCAGATGTTTATCCTAAAAATATCCAAAAGATATAAAATGTGATATTGGTCAAAAAAAGTCTTGATCCTATTGTTAAATTAGTATGTTATATGCTGAATTTTGTCAGCTGCTTTTTACGGGTTCAGACATATAAGCATCATGTAATTATGATGTAATAAAAGGAAATATCAGTAGGTTTTATCGATTAATAGAAGATTGATTAATCACAATAGATTAATCATCAATTGATGATTTGGCTGATTAAGTTGTTATAAAACAGTCGAGTTGAATGCATTTAGAGCACGATATTAACGTGAGTCGCATTGCTTATTTTAAGTTAGTCATTGGCAATGATAGCAATACAAAAGGAAACAATTATGGTTGAACACATTACAGGCATGCTGGCATTAATCGGTGTGTTATCGCTTTTGTGTCAATGGGTTGGTTGGAAGTTACGTCTGCCAGCAATTTTACCACTTTTATTATGTGGTTTACTGTTAGGGCCAGGATTAGGAATATTAGACCCAGATGAAATCTTTGGTGATTTATTGTTTCCTATTATTTCGTTAGGTGTTGCGGTCATCCTGTTTGAAGGTGCGCTGACACTTAACTTTAAAGAAATTAAAGAACATGGACGAATGGTGACCCACCTTGTCACCATCGGCGCATTTATTACCTGGGCTTGCATTGCACCTGCGGCGCATTATTTGCTTGGCTTTGACTGGGCAATTGCCATGCTATTTGGCGCATTAGTGGTGGTGACAGGTCCAACCGTTATTGTGCCTATGTTGCGCACGGTGCAACCTAAATCAAATTTAGCCAGTATATTACGTTGGGAAGGCATCGTTATTGATCCTATCGGTGCGTTACTTGCTGTATTGGTATTTGAATATATCGCCGTTACAGCCGACCCAACCACACACGTATTGACTGCATTAGGCTTAACCTTAGTGCTTGGTTTTGGCTTAGGTGCAGCAGGCGGTTACTTAACGGGTTTAGCTATCCGTAAAAACTTGTTCCCGCATTACTTACGTAACACCGCAGTATTAACCATTATGCTGGGTATTTTTGTTGGTTCGAACATTTTACAAGAGGAGTCTGGCCTGTTAACGGTAACGGTAATGGGTATTTGGTTAGCAAACATGCGCGGCGTTGATATTGCTGACATTTTAGAATTTAAAGAAACCCTAACTGTACTACTGATTTCTGCGTTGTTTATTTTGTTGGCGGCACGTCTGGATTCTGGCGCCATGCTTGATCTAGGACTTGGTGGTGTCGGGGTGCTTTTAGTAGCGATGTTTATTGCTCGTCCACTCAGTATTTGGATTTCAGGCTTAGGCACTAATTTGTCGTCTAAAGATAAGTGGTTTTTAAGTTGGGTTGCGCCTCGCGGTATAGTTGCAGCAGCTATTTCATCATTATTTGCCATAAAACTTGAAACAGTTGGCTTAGAAGGTGCCAGTTCAATTGTACCGTTAGTATTCTTAATTATTATTGGTACCGTGGTGATTCAAAGCTTAACTGCCGGTCGTTGGGCTAAGTTTTTAGGTGTGAAAGAGGGTTCTAATCAAGGAGTGTTAATCTTTGGCGCGTCTAAATTCTCGCGTGAATTAGCTTCTATTTTAATTTCGAAAAATATTAAAGTGATTCTTGCGGATAACAACTGGGATAGCATTCGCCAAGCGCGCATGGACAATATTCCGGTGTATTTTGGTAACCCAGCGTCAGAGCATGCATCTAATTTCATGGACTTAAGTGGTATTGGTCGAGTGCTTGTGATGTCACCATACCGTCAATTAAATCCGTTGGTGACGTTTCACTTTCAAGATTTAATGGGCACCGAAAAAGTCTATGGTTTAAACAACGCTGACAGCGCCAGTGCTCGTCATCAGTTGTCTGAATCTTATCTCAAGCGCTTATGTTTATTTGGTGAGAATATATCTTACGCCAAAATTGCCAGTTTAATGGCTAAAGGCGCGGTATTAAAAATTACCAATATTACTGAAAACTTTACCTATGACCATTTCAAAAAGCGTTATGGTGATACAGCTATGCCATTGGTTTATTTAACTAAAGAAGGCAAGGTTAAAGTCATATCTGGTGTTGAAACGATAGTGTTACCAGTGGGTATAGAGTTAATAAGCTTATTGCCACAAGAAGCGCAAGACCAAGCTGTTATTCAGCGAGCATTAGATGACGAAGCCGACCGCCAAGCTAAAATAGCCGCCGAAGCAGAAGCAAAAGTGGCCGCTGAAGCAAGAGCTGTTCGCGAAGCACAAGAAGCCGAGCAACGCACTATTGAAAAAGCACGCCGTAAAGAAGAAGAGCTAGCGCTATTTGAACAACAAGAAAAAGCCCGCTTATTAGCTGATGAAGAGGCTGCATTAGTGAAGCAAGAAACAGCTATTCTAGCCAAAGAGTTAGCCGCACAAGATAAGGCTAAACAAGCTGCAAGCGCTGCAACCGAGCCGAGTGATGCAGAGACTGCAACCGACGAAGAAAAGCCACAGCAATCGAGCGATGCTAAAACGGTGTAAATGTTAGCGCTAAGGCGTTAACGGTTTGGTGTCGATATTTGAAATAGCAGTCACTAAA
The DNA here is from genome assembly GCF_010092445.1 of Shewanella sp. Arc9-LZ. Taxonomy (NCBI): domain Bacteria; kingdom Pseudomonadati; phylum Pseudomonadota; class Gammaproteobacteria; order Alteromonadales; family Shewanellaceae; genus Shewanella; species Shewanella sp. Arc9-LZ. Next base: position 2,259,922 of record NZ_CP048031.1, read on the forward strand.
AAGGGCTTAGCAATTTATTGCTAAGCCCTTTTTTATTACTTCATGAAGCGTAAAACTTATCTGAGGAAGAAACCTCTAGTAAATTATTCAGCTAACGTGGCCAGAACCACTTCATGGTGATCTTTAGTTTTGAATTTATTCAACACATGGCTGATTTTGCCATCAGTACCGACGATAAAACTTAAGCGATGAATGCCATCGTAAATTTTACCCATAAATTTTTTCTCTCCCCATACGCCAAAACCATCAGCAACCGCATGGTCTTCATCACTGAGTAACGTGAAGTTGAGTTGTTGTTTGTCGGCAAATTTGGCCAGTTTAGCCACAGGATCTGGGCTAATGCCGAATACTGTCACCTTCAAACCATCAAGTTGTGTTTTGATATCGCGCAGGCCTTGTGCTTGCACTGTGCAACCAGGAGTTGATGCTTTAGGGTAGAAATACACTAGCACAGGACCTTTAGACAAGGTGTCTTGCAGTGATACCGCTTCGCCTGCTTGATTTTGCAGAGTAAAATTTGGTGCAGTATCACCAACGTTTAATGTGTTCATGATTGATCCTTTATCAGATAAGATGCAAATATTACGTTATCAGCACGTACAAGGTTCACATCAACGAGAGGTGAACTGAGTAGTTATGGCGCGGCAATACCCTGCATGCGCTTGATGCTGCACTCTAGAGACATAGACTCGGCCAGTTCATGAATACCTTGTTCAAGCTTCAATAGGTTGATTTTATCAGGGATATTGATTGCTAATAAAATAGACTGAGTTTTAAGACTATCATTGTCATCCGCATGGGAGCGCACAGCTGCTAAGTCGAGGCCTCTTTCGGCCAAAAACTGGGTAATGCTCTTCATAGTTCCGCGTTGGTCTTCACCATTGAATATCACTTCAATACGAGACACAAAGTTTTTTGGGGTATGTTTGGACGTTCGCTTCATGACCGTCATGAGTTCAAGTTCTACACTCAGCACAGGCAATAAGCTTTCAATTTTTGTTATAGCTGACCAGGAGCCAGATATCATCATAATTAGGGTAAATTCATTACCAAATAATGCCATACGACTGTCGACTATATCGCAATCACAATCACTTGCTAAACGCGCTAAACGACTCACTAATCCTGGGCGGTCTGCGCCCATTGCCGTAACGACCAGATAATTGGTCATGGATTTTCCTCACTTTTTGATATCTTAGAGCGAAAACTTATGCCGAAGCATGTCAGTTTTGGTGCGGGTGCTAATGCTATCATTTTTCACTAAAACACCTCAATATAGTAACCTATATCACTCACATAAATGTGATTATTTTTTAGCGCTATGGCTTCAAAGATGCTAGGTTACGCTGCATTAAATAGCATAAATGACTTATTTCAGATTATGGTTACCGTAGAGCTTGTCATTAGTGGTTGGCATCAGTAACATAGCGAATCCTGAAACCGTGGGGAAGATAGATGATAAACGGAAGCATCGTAGCCTTAATCACACCAATGAATAGTGATGGCACAGTAGATTATGCAAGTCTTGAAAGACTTGTTGAGTTCCATATTGAACAAGGTACTGATGCCATTGTCGCGGTCGGTACTACAGGCGAGTCTGCAACTCTGCCTATGACAGAGCATGCGGCTGTTGTTAGCCAAACTGTTAAGTTTGCATCAGGTCGTATTCCTGTGATTGGTGGTAATGGCGCCAATGCCACTGCAGAAGCGATTGAGTTAACCAAATCAATGCAAAAATCGGGTGTTGTTGCCATGCTTGGCGTGACTCCTTATTACAATAAACCGTCGCCTAAGGGATTAATTGCCCATTATACGGCGGTTGCTGCAAGTACTGATATTCCTCAAATTCTTTATAATGTACCAGGCCGTACTGCTGTTGATATGAAACCAGAAACTGTGGCTGAATTATCAAGTGTCAGTAATATTATTGGTGTAAAAGAAGCCACCGGTGATTTAAGCCGTGTTGCGCGTTTACGTGAACTTTGTGGTGAAGACTTTTTACTTTATAGCGGCGATGATGCCACAGCACGTGAGTTTTTATTGCTGGGCGGTAATGGCGTGATTTCAGTGGCAAATAATATTGTTCCACATGCGTTTAAAGCAATGTGTGATGCTGCATTAGCCAAAAATGCACAATTAGCTGAATCAATCGATCAACCATTAACGGGTATTTATCGCTCGTTATTTTGTGAAGCCAACCCAATTCCAGTGAAATGGGCTGTTCATCGAATGGGTTTGATAGCTAATGGTCATATTCGTTTACCTTTAACTGAACTTTCTGAACAGTTTCATGGTCTGTTAATAGAAACAATGAAACAAGCTCATATTGAGGTAAAATAAATTCATGTTAAAGAAAGTCACTCCGTTACTCCTTGTTGCAGCTGTATCAGCTTGCAGTACGCCATTAGATCGCCGTCAGGCCAATGGTAATGATGATTTCGTTAATGCTGAAACTACGCCATTATTGACGATCCCACAGGGCTTGAATACGCCTACTTATAGCAAAGAATATGATATACCTGCTGTTGGTAATAACGTTAACAAGCAGCTTGTAGGCAAGAATCTTGATATCCGTGCGCCATTGCAAGTATTGCCAATGGCTGAAGGCACACACATCGAAGAAAGCAGTGATAGTATTCGTGTGGTGATTGAATCGATTGAAAGTACTACTGATTTAAAACAAGAAATTTTTGATGTCATTGATGGTTATCTAAGCAAAAATAACATCGCTGTTCGTAGCGAAGACCTTAGCGCTGGTTTTATTGAAACAGATTGGATTGAAAATGATGAAATCATTGAATCTAATTGGTGGGGCAGTGACAAGGTTTATCAACTGCGTCAGCGTTATCGTTACCAAGTTGATGTGAAACCACATGGCCGTTCTGGTTCTGTGTCGATTGATTTAGTTGAGCATCAAGAGTTTTACGATGATAAAGATCAGAAAATTTTATTAAGCGGTGAAGACAAACGTCGTTATACCACTGATATGCTAAATAATGCTATTGCTTATATGAGCATTAAACGTGATCAATCTATCCGTGCTGCACGAATTGAGCAAAGCCTTGGTATTAAAGTTGATTTAGTCACTAACGCTACTGAATCTGCTTATTGGTTAGCCGAAGCAAACTATAAGTCGGTATGGGATCGTTTACGCCTAGTATTACCGGAAATGGGTTTTGATGTTGTTGATACTGATAACAGCAAAGGCCTGTTTTATATTAATTTAGAAGAAAGCGGTGGTTTCTGGAGCTCTTTGTGGAGCGAAGAAAAATTGTCATTGAAAAAAGGCAATTATCGTTTACTGCTTAAAGAAACTGATGATGCTAATCAGACTAAAATATTACTGCATGATGTAGAAGACAAACCGTTATCGGATGAGTCTATTACCGAAGTGTACAAAATTATCTCTGATCTAATGCAAGAAGACCGTAAAGTCCGTTAAGGTTTATGGTTTGGTAATTAAGCAGGAAAGAGACGCATCGAGCGTCTCTTTTTATTTTGTTCATTTGTAAGTTACCATTTTTATTCGATTCAATAGGACGCTATTCAGCACCTATCAACCCAGTTTGAATTATCCATTTCAAGTAGTATCCCTAACATACAGGCTTTATTGTTGAGCAATAACAATATTAGGCAGTACAAATTTATAGCCGTTATCCCTGGCAACATATGCCCCGATTGAATCTGAAGCCAAACTCGATTTGTCACAGCATGTGTCGAACAGTTTGGATTTTCATTGTTTAAATATTCAAATAATGCGTATAAATAACCAAATATGCATAAATAACGCTAAAAATGTGAATACAATGCATATTTACCAAGGGTGAACTATTTGTTTAATCTGTTCGTAATTTGTAAGCAAAAGTAAAACAACTTGATGTGGATTTATTGCTAAGTACAATCACATTAAATAGAAAATCAAATATATAATTCATGCAACCTTTGATGGTTACGGACTCGAAATGAAAAAGATAATCGTACTGATCGCCATAGTGCTAGCTGCACTGTCGGCTTACTATTTACTGTCTCCTAAAGAAGCGATAGTTCAACGTCCAAGACCCATACCTAATGTTGTGGTTGCCAAGGTGGCGATTATGCCTATTCGTGATGAAGTCGAAGCATTGGGTACGGGTAAAGCCTATGAGTCTATTATCGTTACATCCAAAATCACTGAAATTGTCACTAGTATTAATTTCAACGATGGCGATTTAGTTGAAAAAGGGGCGTTATTAGTACAACTGAGAAATGATGAACATAAAGCAAAAGTAGCCGTAACCGAAATTAAGTTAGTTGAAAATCTACGTGAATTAGATCGTATTCGTACATTGGTCACCAGCAAAACGATTGCTGAATTAGAGCGTGACCGCTTACAAAGTTTAATTGATACCACTCGTGCAGAAGTTGCGCAGGCTAAAGCTGCGCTAGAAGACCGCGCAATTAAAGCACCATTTTCAGGTAAATTAGGTTTACGCCAAGTGAGTGTGGGTAGCTTAGTGACCCCAGGTGAGCAAATTAGTACCCTAGACGATGTGAGTAAAATTAAATTAGATTTTTCTGTGCCAGAGCGTTTTATTCAAGAATTACAACCAGGCAAACTCGTTGAAGCCAAAGCGGTTGCGTATCCCGACCAGATATTTAAAGGCGTTGTTACTTCGATTGATAGCCGCGTTAACCCAGATACTCGAGCGGTAGTGGTACGCGCGGTAATGCCTAATGATGATTTTAAGATACTGCCCGGCATGTTGATGAAAGTGCGCCTTATTAAGCAAAGTCGTGAAGCATTACTATTACCTGAAGCCGCAATTATTCCTATTCAAAATAAGCATTTTGTTTATGTAGTAAATGATGAAAATGTTGTTGAACAGCAGCAGGTAACTTTAGGCAGCCGGACTCGTGGCTGGGTTGAAATAACCGACGGGCTTAAGGTTGATCAACAAGTGATTATTCGCGGTATTTTAAAAGTTCGACCAGGAGATAAAGTTCAAGTTGAGCAAGCCGAAAACTTTAAGTTTGCGCAAGTAGAAGGCATGGAGACGTCAGCATGATATTAACTGACTTATCGGTTAAACGGCCTGTTTTTGCATCTGTTATTAGTATCTTATTGATTGTTTTAGGCTTGGTATCATTCGATAAATTACCCTTGCGGGAATATCCAAATATCGATCCGCCAATTGTGTCGGTCGAGACCAGTTACCGTGGCGCCAGTGCTTCTGTGGTTGAAAGTCGAATCACTCAACTTATCGAAGATAGGATAAGTGGTGTTGAAGGCATCCGTCATATAAGTTCGTCAAGCAGTGATGGCCGTTCAAGCGTTACCATTGAATTTGATATTAATCGAGATATCGAAGCCGCGACCAATGATGTTCGTGATCGTATTTCAGGTTTATTAGAACAGCTTCCTGAAGAAGCTGATGCTCCCTCAATTTACAAAGCTAACGGCAGTGATGAAGTCATTATGTGGCTCAATTTGGTGTCCGACCAAATGGATATCTTGCAGCTGACTGATTACGCAAATCGTTATTTAGTGGATAGATTTTCAGTTATCGATGGCGTGTCAACGTTACGTTTAGGTGGCGGCAAAGTGTATGCGCTGCGAATTTGGATCGATCGCCAAGCATTAGCATCGCGCAACCTAACGGTATCTGATGTCGAAGCTGCATTACGTTCTGAAAACGTTGAGTTACCAGCGGGTTCTATTGAATCCAAAGAACGTCATTTTACCGTGCGTCTGGACAGGGTATTTAAAACGGCGGAAGATTTTTCTAACTTGGTGATCATGCAGGGCGATGATGGTTATTTAGTTAAATTAAGCGATGTTGCCAAGGTAGAAATCGGCTCCGAGGAAGAGCGGATTATTTTCCGAGGTAACAAAGAGGCAATGATTGGTTTAGGGGTCAGTAAGCAATCTACCGCTAACACCCTTGAAGTGGCACGCGCTGCTAATGCGTTGGTAGACAAACTTAACCCCACATTGCCAGCAGGCATGGAGATTAAACGCTCATACGACAGCTCGGTGTTTATTGAAGCTTCTATTGATGAGGTTTATCAAACACTGTTTATCGCCATGGTGTTAGTGATTATTGTTATTTACTTGTTTTTAGGCTCGGTGAGGGCGATGTTAATTCCAGCCATCACTGTGCCCGTATCCTTAATGGGGACGTTTATAGTGCTATATGCACTAGGGTATACCATCAACTTACTGACCCTATTAGCGATGATCCTGGCGATTGGTATGGTGGTTGATGATGCCATTGTGATGTTAGAGAATATTCATCGACGGATTGAAGAAGGTGATTCTCCGCTTAAAGCAGCCTTTCTAGGTGCGCGTGAAGTGGGTTTTGCCATCGTGGCAACGACTTTGGTACTGGTAGCTGTATTTATGCCTATTACCTTCTTAGAGGGCGATTTAGGCAAGCTGTTTAAAGAATTTGCTGTCACCATGAGTGCGGCTGTGATTTTTTCCAGTATTGTGGCGTTAACATTAAGTCCGATGATGTGCTCAAAGTTATTAAAGCCTGCAACACAAGATCCTTGGCTGGTTAAACAAATCGATAAAATGATGAGCAAGATATCGGGCTGGTATTTGATAAGCTTGCAAGCAGGGGTTAAGCGACCTGTATTAGTGTCATTAATCGTATTAATCTCGTTTGCATTAAGTGGTTTTTTATTGAATAAAATTCCTCAAGAATTTGCTCCACAAGAAGACCGTGGCTCGATGTTTTTAATGGTCAATGGACCTCAAGGTGCCAGCTTTGAATACATCGAAAAATACATGGATGAAGTTGAAGGCCGCTTAATGCCTTTGGTTGAAAGTGGCGATATTAAGCGCTTATTGATCCGCGCTCCTCGTGGCTTTGGCACCGCATCAGACTTTTCTAACGGTATGGCTATTATCGTTTTGGAAGATTGGGCTGAACGTCGCAGTGCCAATGAAATTATTGTCGATATCCGTAATCGTCTATCAGATTTAGCCGGTATTCGTGCATTCCCGATAATGCGCCAAGCCTTTGGTCGCGGTGTGGGTAAACCAGTGCAGTTTGTGATTGGTGGCCCAAGCTACGAAGAACTGGCTGATTGGCGTGACATTATGCTCGAGAAAGCCAAAGAAAATCATAAACTCATTGGTTTAGATCACGATTACCAAGAAACCAAGCCTCAGTTAAGAGTGGTGATTGACCGTGAACGTGCAGCAGATTTAGGGGTATCAATTGCGCATATTGGCCGAACATTAGAGTCGATGCTTGGATCGCGCTTGGTGACAACCTTTATGCGCGATGGTGAAGAGTATGATGTGATTGTCGAAGGTAATCGTGACAATCAAAGTACTGCTACGGATATGCAGAATCTTTACGTTCGTTCGGATCGTTCGCAAGAACTGATCCCGTTATCGAACTTAGTCTCGATTGAAGAGTTTGCCGATGCCAGCTCGTTAAATCGTTACAATCGTATGCGTGCTATTACCTTAGAGGCCAATTTGGCCGATGATTATACTCTGGGTGAAGCGTTAGATTATCTCAATGATCTTGCTACAACTTATTTGCCTGCAGAAGCGGTGATAAGTTATAAAGGGCCATCGTTAGATTACCAAGAGTCGGGTAACTCGATGAACTTTGTGTTCTTACTCGCATTAGGTATTGTATTTTTAGTGCTTGCAGCTCAGTTTGAAAGCTATATTCATCCTATGGTGATCATGTTAACCGTTCCGTTAGCAACGTTAGGGGCGTTAATTGGGTTATGGTTTACCGGCCAGAGTATTAATATTTACAGTCAAATTGGCATTATCATGCTGGTTGGTTTGGCGGCTAAAAACGGTATTTTAATCGTTGAGTTTGCCAATCAATTACGAGACCGTGGTGTTGAATTTCAACAAGCAATTTTGCAGGCTTCGACTCAACGATTACGACCTATTCTAATGACCGGTATTACGACTGCGGCAGGGGCTATTCCATTAGTGTTATCCAGTGGTGCAGGGGCTGAAACTCGTTTTGTTATTGGAGTCGTGGTGTTATCAGGCATTTTACTGGCAACCTTCTTTACCTTAATCGTTATTCCTGTTGCTTATAGCTTGTTTGCTCGTAATAGTAGCTCACCAGAAGCGGTCGCTAAGCAGTTAGAGATAGAGTTAAAAGAAGGCTAATCACGTTCAACATTGATTCGTTATCCTTGATTCGTAATCACTGATACAACCTGAAATCAGGATATATAAAAAAGCCAGTCATTGAAGTGACTGGCTTTTTTGTTTCAATTATTTACGAGGAGCAAACTTGGCTTTATCGAGGCATTTAAACTGAAAACGGAATGGTAGCGCTGGAGTTAATTACTAATGGAATACGTATTATTATGCCGTTTCATCTAGCAGTGCAAAGTTCAAAGTTCAAAGTGCAAAGTACCGTTTAGCCAACTACCTAAGGGCGCAGAATAAGGCAGGTCGCTGTAGCGGTAGCGAGTAACTTACCTGCTTCAGTGGTTAAAGTGCCTTCAGATATGCCTAACGATTTTGATAAGTTCATTAAGCTCCCTTTGGCGATCAATCGCTGGTTTTGTGGCACAGGCCGAACCATTTTAATGTTCAAATCAATGGTTGAATAACTGACACCTGCTGGGAGTGATGAATGAACCGCGCAGGCTGTTACTGTGTCCATGACTGTCGCTGCAAAGCCACCGTGTACGCCGCCCATCGGGTTTAAATGACGATCATCTGCATGGGCTTCAAACGTTACTGCGCCTTCACTGACCTCGATAGCTTTCATCGGTATGGTTTGCGTTATTGACGGGGCAGGTATGTCGCCATTAAGCATGGCTTGCATCAGTTGTAATCCGGTGAGTTGTTTCATTATTATCCTTGAGCGATAGCATCAATTTTTAGCGATAAAAAAGGGTAAAGCTTGCGCTTTACCCTTTTTATTTTAGGTTTTAACCTAGCAGCTAGGCTGCTTTTTCTTGCTTAGCTTTAGGTGCTAGTTGCGCACGAAGCTCATCGGTATCGAAATCATCAACGTTAATTGATTTTAAGCGACCAATTTCAGCTCGTTCAAGTAAAGCGATTTCGCTGTCGCTTAACACACCAAGCGCTTTACCTTCAGCAGCAACTTTATCTAACCACATAAATGGCAGACGCTTACCCGCAGCTTTACAGACTTTGTCGTACAGTGGCTCTGCGGCAAGGATATCTTTAAACGTTTGTTCTTGGATACCTACAGCATTGAACTCAGATGCAGTCCAGAACTGGCCTTTACCTAAACGGTCACGACTAGCACAAGGAGTTTGCATTATCTTAGCCACTTTGTGATCTAATACATCACTAGGGCGCTTAATTGGACGACCGAATGGGAAGATAACGGCGCGAAGTGCAATGCCTAAACCCATTGGGAAGTTGTTCAGTAAGTCATCTAACGAATCTTGTAACTTGTACAACGAATCTTCAACAGCCCATTGAACTAAAGGTAAATCTTCAGTTAAACGACCATCATCTTCATAACGTTTTAGCGTTGCAGAAGTCAGGTATAGCTGGCTCAATAAATCACCTAAACGAGCAGAAATACGTTCTTTACGTTTTAGGTTTCCACCCAGTGTAGCCATCGCTAAGTCAGATAATAATGCTAAGTTAGCACTGAAACGGTTCATCTGTTGATAGTAACGCTTGGTTTTATCTGAGTAAGGGCTATTCGAGAAACGAGATGAGGTTATGCCCATCCAGAAGCTACGAATGAAGTTAGACGTTGCAAAGCCAATATGACCAAAGATAGCCGCGTCGAAGTTAGCTAAACCACGATTTGCATCAGTATCAAAAGCTGACTCCATTTCGGCCAATACATACGGATGACAGCGAATTGCGCCTTGTCCATAAATGATCATTGAGCGAGTTAGAATATTTGCACCTTCTACAGTAATCGCAATCGGTGCAGCTTGATAGCCACGGCCTAAGTAGTTATTCGGCCCTAGACACACACCTTTACCACCGTGTATGTCCATTGCATCAATGATACATTTTTGCATTCTATCGGTTAAATGGAATTTAACGATAGCTGAAACAACCGATGGCTTTTCGCCTAAATCGATAGCAGTAGTGGTTAATGTTGCCACTGCATCCATAAGGTAAGCATTACCGCCTATACGTGCCATTGGCTCTTCGATGCCTTCTAACTTACCGATAGGTAATTTAAATTGACGACGAATACGTGCATAAGCACCCGTAGCAACAGCGGCAGTTTTAACGCCACCAGCTGAGTTTGACGGTAAGGTAATACCACGACCTACAGATAGACACTCAACCAACATTCTCCAACCTTGGCCTGCCATTTCTGGGCCACCAATAATGAAGCTTAGTGGTACGAACACTTCGTTACCGCGTGTTGGACCATTTTGGAACATACAGTTCAATGGGAAATGACGACGTCCGGTTTCAACACCTGGAATGTCAGTAGGGATAAGTGCACAAGTAATGCCTAGTTCTTCTTTATCACCTAATAAGTGATCAGGGTCGCGTAGTTTAAACGCTAGACCAAGTACAGTAGCAACAGGTGCTAAAGTAATGTAGCGCTTGTTCCACGTTAGCTTCATACCAAGAACTTCTTCGCCTTGGAATTCACCTTTACATACCACGCCGAAATCTGGGATTGAGCCAGCATCACTGCCTGCTTCAGGGCTAGTGAGTGCAAAACATGGCACTTCTAAACCTTGAGCTAAACGGGGTAGATAATGATCTTGCTGCTCTTTAGTACCATAGTGCTGTAATAACTCACCAGGGCCTAACGAGTTAGGAACACCCACTGTTGAGGCAAGTTCGCTACTCACACCAGCAAGTTTTTGTAATACACAAGATTGAGCATAAGCAGAATATTCTAAACCGCCATACTTCTTCTTAATGATCATCGCGAAGAAACCGTTATCTTTTAAGAATTGCCATACATCTTGTGGCAAGTCACCTAGCACATGCGACACTTCGTGTTGATTGAGCATTTTACATACTTCTTCAACCGGTCCGTCTATGAATGCTTGCTCATCAGCAGTTAAACGCGCTTTAGGATAGTTGTGTAATTTGCTCCAGTTAGGGTTACCTGCAAATAAATCTGCTTCCCACCACGTTGTACCTGCTTCAATGGCTTCTTTTTCAGTAGAAGACATCTCTGGCATGATACCGCGATACACTTTTATCAGTGGACGACTGATAAAATTCTGTCTGAATGATTTGATGTTTAGTGGCAGAGCAATGACAAGGAAAACAATCCATGTTATTACACTAATAATGTCCAAAGTGCTACCGACAACTAACACAATCGCCGCAGCAATTGTTGTAGATAATAACGATACCCGCAGGTATGCCATGGCGCCGAGCACAAAGATCATCGCGATGATCCAAAGTAGGGTGGTCAATGTACTTCTCCTTAAAGCTATTTATGTAGACAAAATAGCTTATTTATTATTGATCTCATTCACAAGAATGAACGTGGTCAGACCTGTGTCACGTAAAAGTTAACCTTATGGGGCCTCGAATACAAGTGTTTTTCAAACAATTGTTTAAATATTTGTGTGTCTGAAATGTTCCACTCAATTAGCTTAGTAGTTACAATACGTTCTTCAAAAGTGTTTAGCTCAATATAGCAACATAAAAGGCAAGGCTAATGTGTGAATTACTGGCGATGAGTGCCAATGTGCCAACGGATATTGTTTTTAGTTTTACCGGCTTAGCTGAACGCGGTGGCGTTACTGGTCCTCATGTTGATGGCTGGGGAATTACTTTCTATGAAGGTAAAGGTAACCGTACTTTTAAAGATGCTTGTCCTAGCAGTAAGTCACATATTGCCGAACTTATTAAGTCATATCCGATTAAAAGTGAAATCGTGATAAGTCATATTCGCCAAGCTAATCGAGGTTGTGTGTCCTTGGTCAATACTCACCCATTTAGTCGTGAGCTATGGGGCCGTTATTGGACTTATGCGCACAATGGCCAATTAACCGATTATCAATCCACTTTTTCAGTGTCACGTTTTCAGCCTGTTGGCGATACTGACAGTGAACTGGCTTTTTGCTGGATATTGGAATCAGTGGTTAATAAGTTTGGAGAGTATGAACCTGAAAACATGAATGAAGTGTTTCAGTATATAAGCCTGCTCGCAGATGAAATAAGACAATTAGGTGTGTTTAATATGTTGTTGAGCAATGGCATAGACTTAATGACCTATTGCACTAACAACCTATGTCACATCACTCGCCGTGCTCCATTTGGACAAGCTACCTTGATTGATACCAATGTAGTTATCGATTTTAGTCAAGAAACCACGCCAAATGACGTGGTGACTGTGATTGCGACTAGACCATTAACCAATAATGAAAATTGGGTTGTTTTACAACCAGGTGAGTGGAAGTTATTCCGTAAAGGCGAGTTAATCAACAGCTAGCTGTTTTATTTCATCTAATTCAGACTCACTAATGCCAGCGTCATTTTCAGCTTCAGAGACTAGTTCATCCACAGTAGTTGAAGCTTCAGGCTTAGGACCGTCGATGACGACGGGCGTCATGGGAGGCAATGGTTTTTCGAATTGGTAGCTGGCTAGCTGAATATCGAGCTGTTTGCTGCCTTTTGAAAAGTGGCTTAAACGAACGGGTAGGTAAGCTAAATCAGGCGCCATCCAGAAAAATGTTTGTCTTTTGGTACTGTCACGCACCACTTCAACTTTGACGGTATCGTAAGTACCACTTTTTATGGTGACTTTTTCTTTGCCTATGACTCTAAATTGATAGTCATCGACTTCTTTTTCTTTAACCATTTTATAATCTAATGGTCGTATGTTGGCTGCGAGATCCATTCTGAATTGTAATTGAACCATTAACGGATCAAACACCTTTTCTTCATATGGTAGCTTTAATGCTTCTTGCTTATAAATGGTATGAATAAATTTCTGTGCTTTAGCAAAAGCAGTCTGTTCAGTGTAATCACTGCCAGTACCAGTGCGTTCTTGTATGTATCGAAATGGCACTAATTTACCATTTTCAAGGGTGAATTCGCTGGTAAGATGACGTTGATCAGACAGCATTAATAAACTGACATCGCTGTCGAAATGATAGCTGTAAAAACCGCTGTCGGTAGCGGGTAAACGATAATTTGCTTCACCTAGTTCGAAGCTGCCATAAAACACATTATATTTAGCACTGTGGGCTGTTAATGGCGATAAGATAGCAGCTTGTTGGATTGCATCTAATGAAGCCGGGACATTAATTTGCTCGAGTTTTTCTGCAATCACAGCCGTTTCTGACACAGCCAATTTAGCCGTAGACTCAGTATCTGCAGTGAGTTGTTGAATGTCAGTTGCCTGTGCGAAAAACACCGGACAGGTGGACAACATCAGAGTGAATAAGCGAGTTAATTTATTGACCAATGTATAATTACCTTAAAGTTTAGAATTCTGAATAAGCTAAGATTAAAATGGTAATGTCATTACCAGGGTGGCTAGATCGGGTTTCCATTGATATTGAGACAACGAAACCTTGCCTATGTTCACTGTGATACCTTCTAATCTTAATAATTCTTGCTGTGTTTGAAAAGGTTCGGTATTTTTTGCAAAGGAAATCTTACCTTGACTATTGATAACCCTATGCCATGGGAGCCCAAGTGTTTCAGGCGCTAATTTCAATGCTCTAGAGACATAACGTGCTCGACCAGGTAACCCTGCTAAATCAGCAACAATTCCATAAGGTAGCACAGTGCCTTGAGGGATAATATTTACAATAAACCATATTCGCTCCATTGGCGTCAGTTTAGTCATGTGCTCCCATATAACGTCTTCAAGCTGAGTTTAGTGGTGTATTAGCAACAGATAATAGAAAAATTGCGGCCATAGTACAACCGTAATTTTATGAGATATGATTTTACGTTTAACAGTTATAAAACGGTGAGATAAATACATAAAAAATGGCTGAATGCGCCACCAAGTACAAAAAAATGCCAAATGGCATGATTAAACGGAATGCGTTTTCCAACATAAAAAATCACCCCTAGACTATAAAATAAACCGCCAGCAAGCAGTAAGCTTAAGCCTAAATCGCTCATGTGAGTTTTTAAATCGCCCATTACAGTGACGCATAACCAACCCATTACTAAATAAAGCACTACGCTAAATGCTTTAAAGCGACCGATAAACAATGTTTTAAAGATAACCCCGCCCAAAGCTAAAGACCAAATAGCAGTAAGTACCACCGTGGCTTGTGTGCTTTGTAAACTGATTAGCATCATTGGCGTGTATGTGCCGGCAATTAACGTGTAAATAGCACAGTGATCTGCCATTTTATAGCGTTTACGCCACAGTGCACTTTTACTTGAGTGATATAATGTAGAGGCAAGAAACAATGCGATTATGCTAATGCCATAAATTGCCACACCAGTAATTTGCACTAAGGTTAAATGATCGGGGGCTTTTATCAGCATTAACATTAAGCCGATGATGCCAGCAATAACACCTAATGCATGTGAAAGGGCATTAGCTTTTTCTTCTGCTTGGCAGTAATCTGATCCGCTCGATACCGCAACTGTTTGCTGAGATGCCAAAGTGTTTGATAATGAATTCATAATATCCTGTAAATCACGCTGATTGGATTTTGAGCAAGGTTAGTCTATCAGCCTCAAAACCAAATAGCTATATTTAGGTGAACACGTGTAAGCTGAAAATATTGTTCACATTTGGGTTACTGATAATTTTATTTTAACGTTTGATTGGGTAAACGTTTATTAATCCTATTCAAACATTAACAGCACAAATAAGGTGCTACTCAATGACGTTGTTGACGTTATACTTAGCCCATCATTCTTGGTGAATTAGTCTTTATGTCTGAAAAAAAACCACAGTCCAGTTCGCTTCAATCTGCGATAACCAATAGCGCTGATCCACGTTGGGATAACAAACTATCACAGCAAGTTGATAGTGCGAGTATTGACAGTGCGAGTATTGAATTTGATAAAGGCGTGACACCTTTTGTTGAGACAGAAGATGAAGTGGTAGATGAAAAACAATTACAACATCATCAACAACAAGTCGCTGATGAAATTCAGTTGCAGTTAACTGGCGCGATGGGATCCGTATCAGATAATAGTGAACTTTTATTGCAGCCCAATCAACCAATCATTAGTGGTAATGCTTGGCAACGTTTTGTGGTTTCAGTGAGTAACAGTCGTTACACCACATTGGTCGTGATTTTAATACATGTGTTCGTTATCACTATCGCGTTGATATTTGGCCGAGTTGATATCAGTGGTATGACAGAAGTCCCGGTGACTGATGAACAGACAACAAAACCATTACCTCCGTTAAAAAGTTATCTTATTACTCAAGCTGAATACGATAAGTTAGTTGAACGAGCTCAATCAAATACAGCAATCCAAGATATTGAATCTGAATCAGAAAAAGTTCCTGAATCAGGGATGTCTAAGGAAATGGATGGGCCAGAGATTGAGTCTGAGTCAGCAGAGCCTATAATAAATTAATTGCACATACTGTTTGTCCAGTATGTGCAATTAGTATGTGTAATCAGCGTTAAAATAAACACCGTTTGCGTGTAGCGTTAAGGTAAATTGTGGTATTTGAAGCGGTGGGCAATCGTTGACCAGCATAACGCACACAAGATGCCACAAATGAGACCCACCAGATGTGATTCAGTGGCAACTCTGGCATTAATTAACTGGGTGATACTGTTTGTCGCGCCAAATATCTGCTCGTATCCAACCTTAATGATAACACCAAGCAACAGTAAATAACCTGAACGGTAACCCTTGTGGATATCCATTACCGCACCAAAAGCAAATAATCCATGCAACAAACCACTTAACCCAACATAGGCTTTTAAACTAGGATAAAACAAATATAAACCAATACCTTCCAAGATACACAAACTGATAAACAGCAATGTAAATTTGCCTGGATGACGCTTGTAATGGACTTCATGTAAAAACACAATTACCCATAATCCTGCCAAATTCATCAGTAAATGCCATAAATTAGTATGTAACAGGTTACCGGTGATTAATCGCCATATTTGTCCATCAGTAATGGCGTCATATTGATAACTTAAATACTGATCAATGGGCAAAAATGCAGGCGTTGGTATATCTGCCGCAAAAAGCCCAATACAAATAAGGCTGATGGCAACGACAAAGTGATAAAGTCCAACAGTGTTTGATTTATGATTTAGCAAAATATCCTCTTTTCGCACCGTCAAAACAAGCCAATTTAATTTATCTAAAGACACTAAACTTAACTGTAGCGCAAAATTAACGCATGGCGTTAACCTGTGTGCCTGTAGGTGTCGTCATCAAAATAGCGCGCCGCCGAGTTGCATTAATCCGTTACGGTTAGTGACAGCATGTTATCGATACTATTATAGCTTACTGTTTAATGAGTCCATCACTGATTGACTATTTTGCAAGTAATCATCTAGGCCACGTTGACGTAATACACAAGCGGGGCAATCACCACAACCTTTACCAATAATGCCGTTATAGCAAGTTAACGTTTGATGTTGCACTAAAGCTAATTGCTGATATTTATCAGCCAGCGCCCAGGTTTCAGCTTTATTAAGCCACATTAATGGAGTAATTATCTTGAGGGGTTTATCCATTCCTAGCGCTAATGAGTTTTGCATTGATTGAACAAATTCATTACGACAATCTGGATAGCCAGAAAAGTCGGTCTCACACACGCCTGTAATAATAGCATCGCAACCCAATTGATAAGCGTAGATGCCTGCTAAGGTTAAAAATAAAATATTACGTCCAGGCACAAAAGTATTCGGCAAGCCATTATTCATCAACTCATGTGATACCGGTATAGCATCACGTGTTAATGCTGAAATGGCTAACTCGTTTAATAAGGTGGTGTCCATGACTTTATGGCTAGCTAGTTTCAACTCTGTTGCTAAAGATTTTGCCACTTCGATTTCTTGACGATGGCGTTGACCATAATCAAATGTGATCCCATGCACTTCATCATATTGAGATAAAGCCTGGATAAGGCAAGTAGTTGAATCTTGACCGCCACTGAAAACAACAAGGGCTTTAGTTGGGGTGTTTTGCTTTGCATCTGACATGGATATACTCTTAACGTACTGAACTGACTCGTAAGATCGGTGTGATCAACGCCTAGTGGTTCAGGTAAATAGAACTGATATGTTACCTAAGCCAGACCCAACTGCAAAGCTGTAGGTGTAAATACTTGCAGCTAACGCTAAAATACTCTATAAATGCCGCCCCGTTATAAGCCAGGTAGCCAATACTTGTCAGCAGAAGTAAGGTAAACAATGAAATATCCCGTTAACGAAGTATTTGAAACAATACAAGGTGAGGGCACATATACTGGTGTTCCTGCACTGTTCGTTCGCTTGCAGGGTTGTCCTGTAGGTTGTGCATGGTGTGATACTAAGCAAACGTGGGATGTGTTACCCGAAAATAAAGTGACTGCCGAGCAAGTGATTCAAGTTGATGGCACTATCGGCAGATGGGCTGTTCATACTGGTCACACATTAGTGCAAGCATTCCAAGATAAAGGCTTTACTGCTAAGCACATTGTGCTAACTGGTGGTGAGCCGTGTTTGTACGATTTAACAGAATTAACCACGATTTTTATTGAATCTGGTTATCAGGTACAAATAGAAAGCAGTGGTACTTTTGAGGTGAAATGTCATACAGATGTTTGGGTGACTGTATCACCTAAAATCAATATGAAAGGTGGCTACAAGGTACTCGAACAAGCATTAAATCGTGCTAATGAAATTAAGCATCCGATCGCCACTGAACACCATATTGAAGAGTTAGATGAATTATTGCTGAATATTGATGTCACTGATAAAACCATTTGCTTACAACCTATTAGCCAAAAGGCGCGCGCAACAGAACTTGCCATGAAGATGTGTATTAGCCGTAACTGGCGTTTATCGATTCAAACACATAAATATCTGAATATTGATTAAATGTGTTTTTTAGAGCTAATGATGACCACACACAGTATTTAAGCAAAAAGCCGTTGAATCTATATTCAACGGCTTTTTAATTTCAACAGGTTAACCAAGTAAACCAGATTGATTAAACGCGATGAGTTTTTCTCGGTAGTGTTCGAAACAGCCTATATTGTCTTCTATCCATTGCGGGTTGTAATAGGTATCGAGATAGCGCTCACCCGCATCACAAATTAAGGTCACAATGGAGCCTGTTTGACCTTCATTACGCATTTGTGTTGCCAGCAACAACGCCCCATATAAGTTAGTACCAGTAGATGCACCCGTTTTACGCCCTATGAGTTGTTCTAACCACTGAATCGTTGCGATAGAGGCGGCATCAGGGATCTTAATCATGCAGTCAACAACACCAGCAATAAATGACGGTTCAACACGTGGCCGACCAATTCCTTCTATTTTACTGCTCTTATCGCTAATAATGCTCGCATCACCACTGTGAAAGTAATCGTAGAATACCGAGTTTTCCGGATCGACTACGCACAGTTGCGTTTGTTGCTGTTGATAACGAATATAGCGACCAATAGTTGCGCTAGTGCCACCGGTACCTGGACTCATGACAATCCAACTTGGAATAGGATGAGGCTCTTTTTCCATTTGGTTAAAGATTGAATCAGCAATATTGTTATTACCCCGCCAATCGGTGGCGCGTTCAGCATAAGTGAATTGGTCCATATAATGGCCTTGCAACTCAGCGGCTAATTTTTCTGATTCAGCATACATTTGGCTACCATTATCGACAAAATGACATCGCGCACCATAAAATTCAATTTGTTGAATCTTCTTTTTAGCAGTCGTTTTTGGCATGACAGCGATAAACGGTAATCCAAGTAATCTTGCAAAATAGGCTTCAGAAACAGCGGTACTGCCAGATGAAGATTCAATAATGGGCGTGTCTTTTTTTATCCAGCCATTACATAACGCATATAGAAACAGTGATCGAGCTAAGCGATGTTTCAAGCTACCTGTTGGATGAGTACTTTCATCTTTTAAATAAATGTCTATTCCAACAAGTTGTGGAAGATCTAATTTTATTAGATGGGTGTCTGCAGACCGTTGAAAATCGGCTTCTATTTTTGCGATGGCCTGATTGACCCAAGTAGATGACATGCAATGATACTCGTTATTCCAAAAAGGAATAAATAATAACTAAAATATAAAGTTAAGAGTAGTGTTTATCGACATAAGCAAACATATTTAATTAAAAATAGCAGACGAAAGACAGTAGCGGAGAATCAACAGATGACAGCACGAGGTAATACAGAAAATAATTAGGTAAGGAATATCAATAAATTGTAACACTGAGATAAGGTAAAACAGAAAGTATTAACGAGACAAGAATGACAGGAGGAATGATTCTAGCACTTGATCTGATGGTGTTTTTATTGTTATCTGCATTAAAATACAATTAACTATCGCAAAATGTAAAATGGTGGAGGGAGAAGGATTCGAACCTTCGAAGGCTGAGCCGTCAGATTTACAGTCTGATCCCTTTGGCCACTCGGGAACCCCTCCACAGCAAGATAAATAGGAATAAAAGAAAGATGGTGGAGGGAGAAGGATTCGAACCTTCGAAGGCTGAGCCGTCAGATTTACAGTCTGATCCCTTTGGCCACTCGGGAACCCCTCCACATATTTTCTTTTTTTCTTACTCTCTTTTTACATTCTAACTCTTTACATCTTTAACACTTTTAGATTTGAACTTTGAAGCAACGCAAATGGTGGAGGGAGAAGGATTCGAACCTTCGAAGGCTGAGCCGTCAGATTTACAGTCTGATCCCTTTGGCCACTCGGGAACCCCTCCTCAATTGCGGTCGCCATAGTAGTCAGAAACCTTTTATATGTAAAGTGGATAATTGAATATTTTACTAAAGTTTATGACTGTTTGGTCGATAAAATAGCATCGAGCAGTGGTAGTGATGTTTTTATATGCAAATTGAGTCAACATTAGTCAATGAGTTACAAATAGGGAGCCGATTAAACGTTGCGATTGAAAACAATCGTCGCGGTGAATTTGGTTTGCTATTGGCTATGTTGTCAGTTGATGCTCGCGATATGGCTCAATTTCAGTTAGATAATGATGTAGAAAGCACACAAAAACTGCGACAACAATTTTCTGTACCTCAACCCCAGTTATTAGTAGATGATATTTCTATTCACCCAGACACTATTGATAACGCGATGTTATTTCAGCAGCAAGGCGCACGGCAGTTTCAACTACAACAAGCATTGACACCTGAAGCGCTAGTGATAAGAGGCGCTCAATCTGATGCGATGGTTGAAGTATTAAGTAACTGTGATTACTTAACTAAGCATAAAGCGATTAATGCTTACCAACAACACACCCCATTAGAAGATATGCATTTTTTAGAACAACTCAGCACGCAACGTAAAATATCTAATACGTTATCTTTACAACTGGCTTAACTGCTGAGATTTCAGGCTAAAATCCTGAGACTATCATTTAATTTTGATAATTGTGAGCATGGCAAATAAAAGCTTGCCAAAACTCAGTTATATTTGCCATTTGACGTGGTTCAAACAGATGGGGTGACATAATGATTAAGCAAATTAAACAGCAGCAAGGAAATGTCAGTGACAGTTGTACTGAATGCGGCAGTTATGTAGATATTGGCGCTGTTGTGGAAGCAGAAGATACGTTATTACTGCTTAGCTTTGTAGGAGACGATGCCTTATTGCAAGCTCAATCTATGCTGCAAGTGGCTCAAGATCGTTTTCCTGAAACTAAAGCGGACATTATTGATGAAGATAGCACTATTTCTTTGAAGCTTGATTTTGCGTTCAGCGTAGAGAAAATGATTTTTCAACTTGAAAATCAACTGTAGATTTCAGTCGTTTGTATTAGAAATATACACTGTCATATAATTGATGTTAAACACATTTTGTGGGAGTGGGTTTAGCGTGTCAACAATCCAAATAAAGCGTAACAATATATTAGTAAAGGATTGCTGTTTTTGAGTATCGCGTGTAATCTGCTTTACATAACAAAAAGGTATAGTAGCGCATGATAATGTAACGTTATTCATACCTTTAACGCGAACTTCACTCCCTATGTATTATTGTAACATTATCACTCTAATTCTGATTTTCAGAACTAATAATAACAAGTGTACTGATTAATAATGTAAAAATTTAGGGTTATGAAGCCATTTTTCGGGATGTAAATGAATCGAAAAGAGCAACAGCACTTATTGGAATTAATTGTAAATTCCAGTGCTAAACAACAAGGTGATTTCTCAAAAACTGCAGAGTTAGTGTGTCAACTGCTGCGTGAGTATTTCGCTGCGTCATTTGTATCCGTGTGGACTCTCGTAAGTCAATCTGCGAATGATGATTTTACTGCTGATGATGAAGACAATTTTACTTGTGAGCATACTCTAGTAGCCAGTAAGATTGATGAAACATTGAGTCATTTATCTCACCTGAGACACATCACAATAGATCCTCAATATTTTAATGAATTACGATCTCACCGTTATATTTTATCCTCTGATAACTCGCACATAAATCTCGTTGAAACATTTTCAGATTACTACCAACATCATAACATTGTCACCAGTATCGATATTGCCATCCGAATTAATGGACATATTGAAGGTGTGTTATCGGTTGAAAGCTGTGAAAAGGTTAATTGGATAAAATCTGATATTCAGTTTGCTATTCAATGTGCTGACCAATTAGCTTTGACGCTAGCGACTCGTTATACCTATGATAGCAATGAACAAATTTACTTATTGCGCAATGCAACCGAGCAATCCGAACATGTCGTGATGCTGGTGAATACCGATAGTCTAATCATCGAGTATGTTAATAGTGCCCATGAGAAAATGACTGGGTTGCCACGGGAAACTGTTGAGCACCATAGTGCATCGAGTCTCGATATTTTTAGACATAGCCCACAATTACTTGACCATGTAATCAGTAAATTACGTAATAGTGAGATTGTTAAAGGTAACCTTAAGCTCGCGCGGATTGATGGCAGTGAATATTGGTTAAATTACCATATTACCCCGTTTGTAACGGAGCAGGGTAAGCATTATGCGTTAGTGTCTAGTTATGATAATTCGGCAGAATATTTACACAAAGCGGAATTAGAGCGTTTAGCATGGCATTGTTCTTTGACAGGCTTGCACAATCGTAGTCATTTTACTCCTCAATTAGATCGTGCCACTGCTGGGATACTGATTCTGATTGATTTATTAGGCTTCAAGCGCTTTAACGATACCCATGGTCATGTTCAAGGCGATAGCCTCTTAATCGAAATCGCACGGCGCTTAAAACACTTTGCTGTATCTGTTAATGCTATTGATGTTGCCAGAATAGGTAGCGATGAATTTGCTGTGTTATTGCCACCCATGCACTCTGAGACCGATGTCGAACAAATGATCAGCCGGTTATATATGAACCTAGCTGCGCCATCGGTTATCTCGCGTGAGAAAGTTGAGCCAAAACCGGCGCTTGCAGTGGTTGATATTAAGTCTGTTGTTGGGATGTTTGCCCCGTTATCTTGTGCCGATATTACCTTACAACATGCTAAAAAGAAAAATGGTGCACATTACCAGTTTTTTAATGAAGCACTACTTGAAACGTTTACCACCAACGCTGAAATAGAGCGTGATTTACATAGTGCTATTCGTGGTCGAGAATTTGAGTTGTATTATCAACCCTTAATGGACTTACAACATAATCAGTATATTGGCGCTGAAGCATTAATTCGTTGGAATCACCCTAAAAAAGGCGTGTTATATCCAGGTGCGTTTATCGAAATCGCAGAACAAACCGGGTTGATTAACCAAATTGGCGAATGGGTATTAGAAACGGCCTGTAAGCAACTGAATTTATGGCAGCATAAAAACGTCAATATTACGATGCATGTGAATGTTGCTGCGAGGCAATTTTTTAGTGGCAACTTGTACGAACAAGTTTGGCGCTTAATCACCCGTTATCGTATCAAGCCTAAAACGTTAATTCTTGAAATCACTGAAACTGAACTCATGGGTGACATTCGATATGCTATCAATCTATGCCATGAGTTGGCAGAGTTAGGCGTCGGTTTAGCGATTGATGACTTTGGGACGGGTTACAGTTCAATGAAGTACTTAAAGCAATTTCCGATATCTAAATTAAAAATTGATCGCTCGTTTATCATGGATATATCTTCTAGCCACGAAAGTCGTGAGATTGTCAGTGCGATTATCGCGATGGCAAAAGCATTGAATATTTCGTTAACTGCTGAAGGGGTTGAAACTAAAGAGCAAGAGGAGTTTTTAACATTAAGTGCTTGTCATCATGCACAAGGATTTTTGTATAGCCCTGCAATCCGTGTTAATGATTTTGCTTTGTTTATTAATGCCCATGAGTCTAAACCGCAGAAGTTAGTATTAATGAGCAATTCATTGGTTTAGTCAGCGTATTCCTTGTTGTGCGAATCGGACTTTACTGATGACGATTAAGATTGTGCAACTCGCATCGATTGCTATTTCGTCTCTATTGTTAATTAGTGCCCATTTAAATAATGGTTTTTACGATTGCTCAGTATCTACATCGTCACTCTGCACCAGTATTTATTATCAGTAATAAGGGCTAAGCATTATCTATTGATGTTAACTCATGCGCTTAGCACAACACTGTTTAAACTTTTTTCCGCTGTAACAGATACAAGCATCATTTCTGCCGGGTAAACGAGTTTGCATTTGCTGTCCATCGGTGTAAAACCATAAGCCATCTTTTTTGATAAATGACGAACATTCATAAACCGCATCAATATGCTTATTTTCAATAAACCACGCTTTAAATGTCACTTCACCACAGTCAGCCTGTTGATTCGATGATAATACCTGTAAACCTAACCACTGAGTTTTACCTTGGGCAAGCTGTTGTTCAGTCAAACCGTGTAAATAGTCTGGATGATGCGTGGCAATCAAGTAGCTAAACTGACGTAATACAAAAGCACTATAGCGAGAGCGCATTAAACGCTCTGGCATCTCTGCTACAACAAGACCGGCATGATAGGCTTCACAGCACTGGTAGTAGGGCAAACTACTACCACACGGACAAGATGCCTGCTTTATCGCGGATAAATCACTATTGTTCATCAGGTAATTCTTTTGACGTGGCAGCGATAAATTGTCGGCCGTAATAAAGATTCGGTACTGGTTTAGCGTCATAGTAAAAATGTGGCGCGGCGTGAGTGTTAGAGTCGACACTAATTTTCCACTGTTGTTTACTGTCTTTGGTAAACACAGTCACAAATTTACCGGCAAACTCACTGACCGGTTCGCCAGATTCTTTTCCTGGGTGAAAACGGACTAAATAATAACCGATGTCAGTTGCGCTATTTGGCTCGCTATAACGTACAAGTACTCGAAAATCGACTTCAAGTTTAGCGTTCTTACGTTTAATTTTATTAAAAAATCGGCTATACAGGTTGAGGATATTTTCTTTACCGCTAATAATTCCTCTGTCTTGTGTTTCAGAAATATAAACTGCATCGTCAGTATATATGTTTTCCATAGCGGCTAAATCGAGCTGTTCAAAAGCGTTAGTCAATTTTGTAAAATTGGCATTCAAAACCTGGTGAGGGATCGATTCAGTGGCATAAACATTCGAACTGCTAACGCACAGGCTCACTGCAAGAAGCAGTGAAGATAGCCATAGCGTATTCAAAATGGTCAATATTCTTATCAAGGAATTATTCTCTTTTTATCTAATGTAAATCAATAATGGCAAGCGATACCGTTAGCACAACTATAAATTATTGAGCAACTTTGCTAAAGGATAGAATCTTTACAAAGTATGTAGGAGGTGACATATGTCGTTAAGTGATGACGAATTATTTTTACAAGAAATGGCCGATGTGACCCCTCTTAAATATGAACATCAACCACAAACCACCCAAATATGGCTTAATCCATTAAGTTTAACAGATGCGCAACTGGCAAAGCGAGCGGCAGCTGAGCAACATGAGTTGTTACAGTTATTACCCACTGAGGCTTATTTATTTGCACCCCTTAAGCCAGACGATGTGGTGAGTTATAAAATGGATGGCATCCAAGACCAAGTATTTAAACAACTTAGTCTTGGAAAGTACCGTTTTCAAACCGTATTAGACTTACATGAATATCGGCTTTTACAGGCTCGTGAAAGCTTACTTAATTGTGTGTTAAGTGCTTATGAGCGCGGCGAACGTAACATACTGGTTATCCATGGAAAGGGGTATAAAAGTAAACCTTATCCAGGATTGCTTAAATCCGCAGTCTGTCATTGGTTACGCTTTATTGACCCCGTAATCGCATACCATTCGGCTACTAAACAGAGTGGTGGCGTTGGCGCTATATTTGTGATGCTAAAAAAATCACAGCAAAAAAAGATTGAAAATAGTGAGCTGAATAGAAAAGGTCGCGGTTTTAGGTAGGTTTTAAGCTGATTAATTATCGGTATAAATAAAAAGGACGCCAATTTATATTGGCGTCCTTTTAAGAGTGAATTAATTAGATGATAAAATGCGAGTTTCTGAGTGACCATTTATTTGAGTCAGCTACTGATTCAGCCCTATTATTTATTAATTCAACCAATTGCTATAACCCTTTAATACAGATCATTAGTACAGATCATTAGTACAGTTCATTAGTACAATTGGTCATCACTAGCGTTACCAGCCACACTGACGATTAGCTTGGGTATTTTGCTCATCTAACCACACTTGCAAAGGTGCAAAGTAATCTAATACTGCCTTGGCATCCATTTTATCGGAACCCGTCACTACACTCAGTGCTTCCGGCCAAGGTTTGCTGGCGCCCATTTCGAGCATTTCATTCAACTTAGCCCCCGCTTCTTTATTTCCATAAATGCTACAGCGATGAACTGGGCCGGTATCACCTGCAATATCACACAGTGCTTTGTGGAATTGGAACTGCAAAACATGCGCTAAGAAATAACGCGTATAGGGAACATTACCAGGAACATGGTATTTAGCACCAGGGTCGAAGTCGGCTTCAGTACGTTCAATTGGCGCTTTAACACCTTGGTACTTTTCGCGTAAATCCCACCAGGCTTGGTTATATTGCTCCGGTTTAATGGTGCCGTTAAATACTTGCCAGCGCCATTGGTCGATCATCAAACCGAAAGGCATAAAGGCAATTTTATCTAATGCTTGCTTTAACAATAAGCCGATGTCTTTTGACGCATCGGGTACGGTTTCGAGCAAGCCAATTTTTTGCAAATATTTAGGGGTAATCGATAAGGCAATCGTGTCACCAATGGCTTCATGGAAACCATCGTTGGCAGAGTTTTTAAAGATAAACGGCTGATTTTTATAAGCACGTTGATAAAAGTTATGGCCTAATTCGTGATGAATAACGCTAAAGTCTTCAGCATTTTTCTGAATGCACATCTTGATCCGAAGATCATCTTGGTCATCTAAATCCCATGCAGATGCATGACACACCACATCACGGTCTTGAGGTTGAACAAACATTGAGCGAGTCCAGAATGTTTCTGGTAATGCACCAAAGCCAAGTGAAGTGAAAAAGCCTTCAGCTTGTTTGACCATTTTTGTTTCATCGTAGCCATTCTGGGCTAACAATTCGGTAACGTTGTAACCTGGGTCTGCATCTTTAGGTGCGACACTATTATAAATCGTGCCCCATTGCTGAGCCCACATATTGCCCAATAAATGTGCAGGGATAGGGCCTGTTTTAGGTGCAACGTCGTCACCGTATTGCTCATTTAGTTCACCACGAACATAACAATGTAATGAATCATATAGAGGCTTAATTTGTGCCCATAGACGATCTAATTCGGCAGAGAATGCTTCTGGCTCCATGTCATACTGACTTCGCCATAATTCAGATAAGTCGGCGTAGCCTAAATCTTGTGCACCTTGATTAGCTAATTCGACTTCTCGTTCAAATAGTGGACGCATTGGTTTGGCTATTTCACGCCAACCTTTCCAAGCTTCTAAAAGCAATGCAGGGTCTTTCGACTCTGCCATTATATTGGAAAGCTCTGGTTGAGTGAGGCAGCGACCGTCGGCAAAGCAGTATTTGCCTTTACCATATAACCCGTTAAGTTCAGACGCGATGCTGGCAAGTTCTGCGTTTTTAGCTGGGTCTAGAGGGGCTGGTAAAACAAGGCTACTGCGTAAGCTGTTAAGTTTTCTGGCATTAACAGCATCAAGCTCTACATTGGCATATTTCGCCGCTTCAGTTGCATAGCGCACGGATGTTGAGGTGACTTTTTCACCCATAGCGGCAGACAACGCCGCGGTGTCATCAGTGATAAAATTGGAATAAATCCATTCAGCCCGATTAGCTTCAATTGATAAATTGGCTAAATCGGCTTCAGCTCTATTGACAAAATCGATAGCCGCAGCAGTATCTATCTTTTCAGTAGGTATCTGAGTGGTCGCAGTCGTGTCGCTACAGGCACTTAAGCCTAATGCTATTGAAACAATAAGTGCAATTTGAGACGGTCGTTTTAAAGGCAAGTTCATGTTGTGTGCATCCTTGTTTTTATTATCGGCATCAGTGTACCGAAAAACAGCATGTATTGCATATTAGTTAACAATCTGGTGTGGTTGTTACGATTTTTGTTATTTGTCTTAATAAAGAAAGCTGACAATTTCGATTGACATCTGTGCGCTCAATGATTAATTTAAACGGGTGTTTAAATTAACTTGGGTCTGGGAATGGCAAGCCGTACTGATACAAAAACAAGAATACTCGATGCAGCTGAAAAGTTGTTTGCTGAAAGAGGTTTTTCTGAAACGTCGTTACGACTGATCACCAGCAAAGCTGAAGTCAATTTGGCATCTGTTAATTACCATTTTGGTTCAAAAAAAGAATTAATTCGAGCTGTGTTAGCAAGATACTTAGATGTCTTTATGCCAAGCGCCGCGGTAGAGATTAAACGTATACATCATGCGCCTGAGAATGCGTCACTAAACGAGATTTTTTCTGCTTTAATTAAACCGTTACTTGAACTCAATAAAGTACGCAACGGTGGCACGATTATTTTCTTGCAGCTGTTAGGTCGCGGTTATATTGAAAGCCAAGGTCATTTGCGCTGGTTTATTACCACGCATTATGGTGAGCATTTAGCGACGTTTGTACAAGCGGTATCCGCCAGTGCACCTCACATACCTGCAGCAGAAATGTTTTGGCGTTTGCACTTCACTTTAGGGACTATTGTGTTCACTATGGCTTCTGCAGATGCATTAAATGAAATTGCCACAGCAGATTATGGTGAACATAACAATATTGAAGCCATTATCCGTAAAGTAATCCCCTACATGGCAGCAGGCGTTGCTGTCCCTGTGTTAACAAACTAAGAAGGTATAAAATGAGTATCGTCATATTGCTAGTTATAGCGATCATTGTCCTCTTTGGCGTGCGTAATATCAGGATGCAATTTATTACGCGTCCAGTATTTTCGTTTTTCAAAAAAGTATTGCCTCCTTTGTCGAGTACCGAGAAAGAAGCAATGGAGGCGGGTGATGTTTGGTGGGAAGGTGAGTTATTCCGCGGAAAGCCAAACTGGAATACCTTACACAGCTACGGTAAACCAACGTTAAGCGCTGAAGAACAAGACTTTATTGATAATCAAGTTCAAACCGCATTAACCATGATCGACGATTTTGATATCGTCCATAATCGCAAAGATCTCCCGCCAGAGTTATGGCAATACTTTAAAGAACAAGGTTTCTTTGCGTTAATCATTCCTAAAAAGTACGGTGGACGCGAGTTTTCTGCTTATGCAAACTCAACGATTGTAGCCAAAATAGCCACGCGTAGTGTCAGTGCTGCCGTGACCGTAATGGTACCTAACTCTTTAGGCCCTGGAGAGTTGTTGACCCATTATGGTACTCAAGAGCAAAAGGAGCGTTGGTTACCTTCACTTGCTGTTGGTAAAGACATTCCCTGTTTCGCGCTCACGGGCCCAGAAGCGGGCAGTGATGCTGGTGCGATACCCGATATCGGTGTTGTTTGCCTGCGCGAATTTGAAGGCGAAGAGACATTAGGTTTAAGCCTAACGTGGAACAAACGCTATATCACCTTAGCACCAGTTGCTACCGTGCTCGGTTTAGCGTTCCAAATGCGCGATCCGGACGGTTTACTCGGTGACGTTAAAAACATAGGCATTACGTGTGCGTTGATCCCAACTGACCATAAAGGTGTTGAGATTGGTCGTCGTCATAACCCATTAATGATGGCGTTTATGAACGGTACAACAAGTGGTGAAGATGTATTTATTCCATTAGATTGGATTATTGGTGGACCACAGTTTGCCGGTAAAGGCTGGCGTATGCTGGTTGAATGCTTATCTGCAGGACGTGGTATCTCATTACCTGCTCTGGCAACCGCATCTGGCCATGTCTGTACCAAAACGACCACAGCCTACAGTTACGTTCGTCAGCAGTTTGGTATGCCTATTGGTCTTTTTGAAGGCGTACAAGAAGCGATGGCGCGTATTATCGCCAATACTTACCAGCTGGAAGCTGCACGACGTTTAACCACACAAGGTATCGACTTAAAAGTTAAACCTTCAGTGGTGACCGCCATTGCAAAATACCACATGACAGAGCTAGGCCGTGATGTGTTAGAAGATGCGATGGACATTCAGTCTGGTAAAGGTATTCAATTAGGGCCTAAAAACTACTTAGGTCATGCTTATATGGCAACACCTATTTCAATTACGGTAGAAGGTGCAAACATTCTTACTCGTTCATTGATGATTTTTGGTCAAGGTGCAACCCGTTGTCATCCATATGTTTTGGCTGAAATGGAAGCCGCAGCAATGGAAGATGAAACTTCTGCATTAGATCGTTTTGATTCTTTGTTGCTAGGTCACATTGGTTATGCGATGGGTAATGCATTACGTTCATTTGGTAGTGCATTAACAGGCAGTCGTTTTGCCAGTGCACCAGTGAGTGGCCCTACACAGCAATATTATCGTGACATGACGCGTATCTCTTCGTCACTGGCCATTATGACTGATTTATCGATGTTAATTATGGGCGGGGACCTTAAGCGTAAAGAAATGCTTTCTGCGCGTATGGGGGATGTACTAAGTCAGTTATATCTTGCATCTGCTACGTTAAAACTGTTTGAAGACAATGGTCGTCAGCAAGATGATTTACCAGCCGTGCATTATGTGATGACTGAGCGTTTACATTTAGCGGCTAAAGCGCTTAATGACGCGATTCGTAATTTCCCGAGTAAAATTGCTGCGGTATTACTACGAGTGTTGATTTTCCCATTAGGTAACCACTTCAATGCACCAAGTGATAAATATGCAGTTGATTTAGTCAAAGGTATGCTTAAGCCTGGACCTGCTCGTGATCGCATTACTTTCCTTTGTGGAGAGTTTGAAGGTGACACTAGTGGTATTGCTGAAGTTGAAAATGCGTTCTTAGCTAAATATGCAGCGAAAGATTTGTATAAGAAACTTAAGAAGGCACAACGTAGTGGCCATATAAAATCTAAGCTTCCTATGCTTGAGTTATTTGACGTGGCGTTAGAGAAAGACATTATCACTGAAGCTGAGCATAAACAGCTTGTTGAGGCGGACGTATTACGTTTAGCTGCTATCAACGTGAATGACTTTGAGAAACTATAATCTCAGTTGATTAATTTGATATAGATCTTTGAAACAAATTGGCCCTGACTTTGTCGGGGCTTTTTTTATCCATCACGTTCTGGGGGGAAGCTGTTAAGCGAACAAGCGAACAAGCGAACAAGCGGTTGCAACGTTTAACGTCACTTTATTGCGCTATGTCGCAAGAGCTCAAAAATAACGGATAAAAAAGCCAATCCGAAGATTGGCTTTATTATTAACGAGTGTATATCACTGCATGTACGTTAGTGAATGTTACTCGTTATGCTCGGCTTGATTAAGCAACGATCAACACTTTGCAAGTGTTAGTGCCACCGATGGTTTCCATCGCGTCACCTTTAGTCATCAGTACCATATCACCACTGACTAAATAACCTCTGTTCACCATGCAATTTAATGCTTCTTTAGCTAGCTCATCGGCAGGGTACGCAGTTGAGTCAAACTCAATTGGTTGTACACCACGGTACATTGCCATGCTGGCTAATGTCTTTTGATGACGAGATAATGCAAAAATAGGTAAACCAGAGCTAATACGTGACATTAATTTAGCTGTCGCGCCAGATTCTGTTAACGAAATAATCGCTTTAACGCCAGGTAAATGGTTAGCCGCATACATGGTTGAAAGGGCAATTGTTTCTTCAACAGAAGAGAAGCGTTGATCCATGCGGTGCTTAGATACATTTACACTTGGGTGTAATTCAGCGCCTAAACAAACGTTAGCCATTGCCATAACGGTTTCTTCAGGGAAGTCACCAGCGGCAGTTTCTGCTGAAAGCATTACCGCATCAGTACCGTCTAACACTGCGTTAGCCACGTCCATTACTTCTGCACGTGTTGGCATTGGGCTGGTAATCATCGACTCCATCATTTGGGTCGCAGTGATCACAGCTTTGTTGAGTTGACGCGAGCGTTCAATTAGGCGTTTTTGTACGGCAACAAGTGCAGCATCACCAATTTCGACACCCAAATCACCACGAGCAACCATGACTACATCTGATGCGCGGATAACATCATCCATTGCTTCATCGCTTTCAACGGCTTCAGCACGTTCAACTTTAGCGACAATTAGCGCTTTACTGCCGGCTTCAAGTGCTAACGCACGTGCTAGATCAAGATCAGCACCAGTACGTGGGAATGATACGGCTAAGAAATCAACATCAATTAAGGCTGCAGTTTTAATATCTGCCATGTCTTTTTCAGTTAGGGCCGGAGCGGTTAAGCCGCCACCTTTCTTATTGATGCCTTTGTTATTAGATAACGGGCCAGCTACAGTAACCGTTGTGAAGACTTTGTGGCCTTCAACACGGTCAACTCTTAACTGTACTCGACCATCATCGAGCATTAGTATATCGCCAATGACTACATCATTAGGCAATTGCTTGTAATCAATACCAACTTGTTTATCATCGCCTTCGCCTTTTGCTAAGTCAGCATCAAGAATAAAGCTATCACCTAAGTTAAGTTTGATTTTTTGGTTATCTTTGAAGGTAGAAATACGTATTTTAGGACCTTGTAAGTCACCTAAAATAGCGACATGCTTGCCCAATTCTTTAGCGATTCTACGTGTATCTGTAGCACGTTTTAAATGATCTTCTGGTGAACCATGTGAGAAGTTAAGTCTAACAACGTTAGCTCCTGCGGCGATAATTTTACGCAAATTGTCATCGCGGTCAGTTGCTGGTCCAAGTGTCGTAACGATTTTAGTTCTGCGGAACATAAGATACTCCGTTAATGATAAGAAAGATTTTTTGTTAAATTGAATTTGGTTATTTAAAGTACTTAAACAATCTTAGCACTTAAATGATGCAACTATATTAACAGACATTCTGGGAAAATGTAGTAAAGTTACCAACAAAATGATCGTTTTTAATATGTAATTTATGTGACAGATTAGCGATTTTTATAATAAAAAAGGCCAAACAGACTAAACCGTTTGGCCTTAAGAACAATATTTGATTGCTGTCGATGAGATTTTACGCGATCAAACATAACTGAATTGTGTAATTATTTACCAGTTATCTTGAAAGCTTCATGCAAAATTATCACTTTATAGAGTATAGACTCTATCTTTATGCAGCCTAAAACAAACAATTTACGCAGTTAAATAATCCATAAGATATGTTTATTTAACCGCCCATCAATTTAGATGGTTAAATCCTTGTTCACACGAGATTCTTTCAACACTTCTTTTACACGTTTTAAATTATCACGGAAACGAGGGCCGCGGCGTAAGGTAAAGCCTGTTGCCAACACATCTATAGTAACCAATTGCGCTAAGCGCGATGCCATCGGTAAATACATGTCGGTGTCTTCGGGCACTTCCATCGTTACAGGCAATGTACACTCATAAGACAATGGTGAGTTACGGGCGGTAATACCAATCACAGCAGCGCCGTTTTCACGTGCAATACGAGCTATTTCAATCAGTGATTTAGTCCGGCCAGTATGCGAAATCAATACGACTACGTCGCCTTCATTACAGTTAATACAGCTCATTCGCTGCATTAACACGTCATCGAAGCATATTACTGGTACATTAAAACGAAAGAACTTGTTTTGTGCATCGTGGGCTACAGACGCTGATGCACCAAGGCCAAAAAACGAAATAGTCTTGGCTTGAGTGAGAATATCGACCGCTTTATTTATCGCTGATGTATCTAAACTTTGACGGGCAGTATCGAGCGATGCCATTGAAGATTCGAAGATTTTTGTTGTGTACGACTCAGGCGTATCATCTTCTTCAACATGTCGACTAACATAAGGTGTACCGTTAGCAAGACTTTGAGCCAAATGTAACTTAAAATCAGGGAACCCTTTTGTGTCTAATCGACGACAAAATCGGTTAACAGTTGGTTCACTAACATCAGCCATTTTGGCTAATGTGGCAATACTTGAATGTATAGCTGTTTGCGGTGAGGCTAATATGACTTCGGCAACTTTACGTTCCGATTTACTAAATTGGGTAAGGCTTTTTTGAACCTTTTCAAGGGTATTCATAAGCAAGCATCCGCTAAAAAGTAGCTAAAAGTAGGTAATGTAATTTTATATCATAACTTACAGGAATTACGTGATTTAAGTTATTTATTTACCTTTGACAGTAATCTGTAGTTATTTTTCAAGACATAGATCACGGTTGAATGGTTCTCAAGCCTTGTAATTGGTAGAAAATCATAGCAGATAATAGATACACATGACTAGATTAACAACAATAGAATAAATGCAAATTAAAGATGCAATATTTAAATTCTGTTGTTATATTACAACAAAAGTGTGCTTTTATTCATCGACCGAATTCGAACATGACACACACATATTATTAGGAGAGCTTTCAGCAATGGGCAAATCAATTGGAGCCAAGGCTTGCGACTTCGTACTTTTCGGTACAAAAGGCGATTTAGCTAGGCGTAAATTATTACCTTCTCTATATCAGCTAGATAAAGCAGAATTACTTGATAAAGAAACCAAGGTAATCGGTGTAGCAAAAGACGCATTCACTCAAGAAGAGTTTATCGCCCTCGTTACTAAAGCACTAAATACATTTGTTAAAGACGAACTTTGCCCAACAACGTTAGCGCGCTTCCTCAGTCGTTGTCATTATATCGGTACTAATTTTACAGATCCTGAAGGCTACAGTGCCTTCCACGATTTACTTGAACCAAGTAAACGCGTCATGGTGAACTACTTCGCGACACCTCCTTCGATTTTCGGTGCCATCTGCCGTTGTTTACATGCACAAGACCTTATTCAATCTGATACCCGTGTTGTGCTGGAAAAGCCAATTGGTACCGATTTAGAATCATCGCATGTGATTAATGACCAAGTTGCCGAGTTCTTTAATGAGAACCAGGTTTACCGCATAGACCATTACTTAGGTAAAGAAACAGTACAAAACTTGATTGCTTTGCGTTTTGCTAACTCATTGTTTGCCTCTAAGTGGGATAATCGCACGATTGATCATGTCCAGATTACTGTAGCTGAAGAAGTGGGTATTGAAGGGCGCTGGGGCTACTTTGATGGCGCAGGCCAAATGCGTGACATGATCCAAAACCATTTACTACAAGTGTTAACTTTGGTTGCGATGGATCCTCCAGTCAATTTAGACGCTGACAGTATTCGTGATGAAAAAGTAAAAGTACTCAAGTCACTGCGTCCAATTAACCAAGACAATGTGTATGAAAATACCGTTCGTGGTCAATACAGTGCGGGTTTCTTAAAAGGCTCGCCTGTTCCTGGTTATCTCGAAGAAGAAGATGCCAATACACAATCAAACACCGAAACCTTTGTGGCACTTCGTGTTGATATTGATAATTGGCGTTGGGCTGGTGTGCCATTCTATTTACGTAGTGGCAAGCGTATGCCGTTCAAGAGCAGTGAAATTGTGGTGTATTTTAAAAACCCACCGCATAACTTGTACCGAGCAAGCTTACGTAATCTGCCACCAAACAAATTGACCATCCGCTTACAACCTCATGAAGGGGTTGAAATTCAGATGATGAACAAAGTTCCTGGTCTTGAGCAAAAGCAACGTCTACAAACGACCAAGCTTGATTTAAGTTTCAGTGACACTTTTAAAAACGAACGTATTGCAGATGCATATGAACGTTTGTTATTAGAAGCGATGCTTGGTAATCAAGCGCTGTTTGTGCGTCGTGATGAAGTTGAGCAAGCGTGGAAATGGGTCGATGGCATCATTCAGTCTTGGGAACAAAGTGGCGAAAGGCCTAAGCCTTATCCTTGTGGAACATGGGGACCTGTGGCATCGGTTGCATTGATAACCAAAGATGGTCGTTCTTGGGACGAGTAGGGAGCTTACATGATTAAAGATACTGTATTTAAATCGTTCGACACTCCAGCTGATTTAGAAGCTAAATTAGCCGACAAAATTGCGAAGCAATTACAAGATGCTGTCGACACTCGTGGCAAAGCCAGCTTAGTGGTATCGGGTGGTTCAACACCGTTGAAATTATTTGAGCTATTAAGCCATAAACTCGTCGACTGGAGTGATGTTTATATCACTTTGGCTGATGAACGTTGGGTTGGCACTGATGAAAAAGATTCAAATGAAAGGTTGGTTCGCGAGCATTTATTGCAAAACCGCGCTGCCAGTGGAAAGTTTCGTGGTTTAAAAAATATGTTCGCAACCCCTGAAGCCGGTTGCGATATGACCAGCGAATCATTGGCTAATTTCCCGCGTCCTTTTGATGTGGTGATATTGGGGATGGGTACTGATGGGCATACTTGTTCGTGGTTCCCTTGCAGCGCAGAACTTGATAATGCATTAACCACTAAAGCTTTGTGTGTTGCGGTCAATCCGACTACGGCTCCACATGCACGTATCACTTTGTCTAAAGATGCCATTTTAAATAGTCGTCAGATTTATTTGCATCTTGTCGGAGAACCAAAATTAACTGTTTATCATCAGGCTCTTGAGAATGATGATGTTACCCAAATGCCCATTAGAGCCGTATTAGCGCAGCGTAAAACGCCCGTTGATGTGTTCTATAGCGCGTAAGGAGTTTTACCATGCACTCAGTAGTACAAGCCGTCACCGATAGAATTATCGCACGCAGTAAACAGTCTCGTTCAACGTATTTAACGGCCTTAAACGATGCCAAAGCCAAAGGTGTTCATCGTAGCGCCCTAAGTTGTGGCAATTTGGCTCATGGATTCGCGGCCTGTCAGCCAGCGGACAAAGACTCTTTACGTCAACTGACGAAAGCCAATATTGGTATCGTAACCGCATTTAACGACATGTTGTCAGCGCATCAACCCTACGAAACCTATCCAAATATGCTTAAGCAAGCATGTGTGGACGTAGGCAGTGTGGCGCAGGTTGCTGCCGGTGTTCCTGCTATGTGTGACGGCGTGACCCAAGGTCAGCCGGGCATGGAGTTAAGTCTACTGAGTCGTGAAGTCATTGCGATGTCTACTGCGATAGGTTTATCGCACAACATGTTTGATGGCGCGTTACTGCTGGGTATTTGCGACAAAATCGTCCCGGGTTTATTAATTGGCGCGTTAAGTTTTGGTCATTTGCCGATGCTATTTGTGCCTGCTGGGCCAATGAAGTCGGGTATTCCAAACAAAGAAAAAGCACGTATTCGTCAACAATTTGCTCAAGGGCAAGTTGATCGTGCTGTACTGCTTGAAGCTGAAGCTAAGTCATATCATAGCGCTGGCACTTGTACTTTCTATGGTACGGCTAACTCTAACCAGTTAATGCTTGAAATTATGGGCTTACAATTACCTGGTTCATCGTTTGTTAATCCTGACGATCCATTACGTGATGAATTGAGCAAAATGGCTGCTAAACAAGTTTGTCGTTTAACGTCAATGGGCACTCAGTACACACCAATTGGTGAAGTGGTATCTGAAAAGTCAGTAGTGAACGGCATTGTGGGTATTCTTGCGACAGGTGGTTCAACTAACTTAACCATGCACATTGTCGCAGCAGCTCGCGCCGCAGGCATTATCGTTAATTGGGATGATTTTTCTGATTTATCTGATGCAGTACCATTATTAGCCCGCGTATATCCAAATGGTCATGCCGATATTAATCACTTCCACGCTGCTGGCGGCATGGCATTGTTGATTAAAGAGTTACTTGATGGCGGTTTATTGCATGAAGATGTCAATACCGTTGCTGGTTACGGCTTGCGTCGTTATACCCAAGAACCTCGTTTGCTTGATGGCGAACTTAAGTGGGTTGATGGTGTGACAGAAAGCTTAGACAAAGAAGTATTAACCCACCTTGCTACACCGTTCCAAAGCAATGGCGGCTTGAAATTATTGAAAGGTAATTTAGGTCGTGCGGTGATTAAAGTGTCTGCAGTACCTGATAATAATCGTGTGATTGAAGGTCCTGCGATTGTGATTGATGATCAAAACAAACTCGACGCACTATTTCAGGCAGGCGAGCTTGACAGAGATTGTGTTGTGGTTGTTCGAGGTCAAGGCCCTAAAGCTAATGGTATGCCTGAGCTTCACAAGCTCACACCTTATTTAGGCACCTTACAAGACAAAGGTTTCAAAGTGGCGTTGGTCACCGATGGCCGTATGTCTGGAGCCTCTGGTAAGGTTCCTGCTGCAATTCATTTAACCCCAGAAGCACTTGATGGTGGTCTGATTGCCAAAGTTGAAAACGGCGATGTGATTCGTGTTGATGCGACAACGGGTGAATTAACCCTGTTTGTAGACGAGAAAACACTTGCAAGTCGAACTGCAGGTAAAGTGGATTTGCATCATTCAAGTTATGGCATGGGCCGTGAATTGTTTGGCGCGCTTCGACGTAGTTTAAGCAGCCCTGAAACAGGTGCTCGCAGTACTAACGCTATTGATGAATTATATTAAAAATAAAAGGAAGTCGGTAATATGATTGAGCCTAATAACTGGTTGTTTCAACCACATGACGTGTTTAAACGCAGCCCGGTAGTTCCGGTCATGGTCATTAATAAAATTGAACATGCTGTGCCTTTAGCAAAAGCCTTAGTGGCTGGCGGTATTAGTGTACTTGAAGTTACGCTTCGTACACCTTGCGCCCTTGAAGCGATTGCAAAGATTGCTAAAGAAGTACCTGAAGCACTTGTTGGTGCAGGGACTATTTTAAATGAAGCTCAGCTAAACCAAGCGGTTGCTGCTGGTTCACAGTTTATTATCACTCCTGGTGCAACGATTGATTTACTAAAAGCAGCCAAGAAAGGTACTGTGCCATTGATTCCTGGTGTGGCTAGTATTTCTGAGATCATGGTGGGTATGGAGTTGGGTTACACTCACTTCAAGTTTTTCCCAGCAGAAGCTTCTGGTGGCGTCAATGCACTGAAATCATTCTCTGGCCCATTGTCTGATATTCGTTTCTGTCCAACAGGCGGTATTAGCCCTGCGACTTATAAAGATTACTTAGCACTATCAAATGTTGATTGTATTGGCGGTAGCTGGATAGCACCGACTGATGCAGTAGACAACGAAGAGTGGGATCGCATTACCCAACTGTGTAAAGAAGCGCTTGCTGCACTGTAATCTCTTTATTGTGTGATGATTCAAAAACCAGCATCTGCTGGTTTTTTTATATGCATTTACTGGTGTTTTATTAGAAACCGTATAATGTTTAGCACATTGATGAAGCTTACTAAAATACTCATTAATCACTAATCATTTATCATTAATCATTAATCATTAATCATTAATCACTATGATATGTGAGATAAACTTTTCATAGCAGCACCATTCATCGCGATTCCATAAAATGATGATGAATGATTTAACACAAATTTATTGATGGTTTAAGTCGATAACAAAGCAAGTTCATTCATATTAAGAGGTATTCTCCATGCTTTATGATTTAACGGTTGTACAATTTAGTAAAATGCTTAATAACCTAAGTGCAATCCTTGTCAAAGGTGAAGGCTTTGCAGAAGCTAAAAAAATTGAAATGTCGGTGTTACTTAATTCACGTTTAGCGCCTGATCAATTTAACTTAACTCGCCAAGTGCAAATTGCGTGCGATACAGCCAAATTAGCCGTCGCGCGTTTAACTGGCCAAGAAGATAGTGCGCCAAAACATGAAGATAATGAGACGACATTAGCGGAGTTACAAACTCGTATCGCTTCTGTTGTCGATTATTTAGCCACGTTTACAGCCGAAGACTTTGCTGGTGCAGAAACGCGTAAAATTACTCATCGTCGTTGGGAAGATAAATATCTTACTGGGCGTGATTTCGCTTTTGAACATGCCATTCCTAATATTTATTTCCATGTGACCACTACCTATGCAATTTTGCGTCATAATGGTGTTGAAGTGGGCAAAAAAGACTACTTAGGTGCAATGCCATTTAAGTCGTAACCAACAAAACACTTATCCATTGATAGCACCATTTTATATGGCTAGAATAAAACCAGCATTAGCTGGTTTTTTGTTATCTACCTAAAAATGAATCTACCACAGTCAGGTATTTATCTTCAGTCATGACACCTTGGAGCCACAAAGCGGTTAATCGACCTAAGCCTGAAATAGACAATATCGATCCGCCATTAAGCTTGTTATCCCACATTATGTTTCTATCATGATAATAATGTCTTTATAGACCTACAGCATTCAGTGACCGGAGTGAGTATGAAAACAATCGGTATGATAGGTGGTATGAGTTGGGAGTCGACACTCAATTACTACAAAGCCATTAATCAAGGCGTGAAGTCTGCCCTAGGCGGACTGCATTCAGCCAAGATTTGTTTATACAGTGTTGATTTTGCTGAAATAGAAACCCTACAACATAAGGGGTTGTGGAATGACACTGCTATTCACTTATCGACTGCAGCGAAAGCGGTTGAAGCTGGCGGGGCAGATTTTTTGTTGATTTGTACCAATACCATGCACAAAGTGGCTGATGAGATCCAAGCACAAATCTCTATACCCATTTTGCATATTGCTGATGCCACTGCTGAGGTGTTGTTAGCCGATGGGATCAGTAAAGTCGGCCTACTCGGCACGCGCTTTACCATGGAACAGGACTTTTATAAGCAGCGGATAAGCGATAACTATCCCATTGAAGTACTAGTACCTTCATCAGACGAGCAAACATTAATCCATGACGTGATATATCAAGAGTTATGTCTGGGCACGATTAATCCGCAATCACGGCAATGCTATCTTGGTATTATTGATAAATTATATGCACAAGGAGCTGAGGCGGTAATTTTAGGTTGTACTGAAATAGCCTTGCTAGTGCAGCAGCAACATACCCATGTTCCTTTGTATGATACGACTCAAATACATGCCAATAAGGCCGTTATGCTGGCATTATCTCAGTAGACAGTTTTCGAGATAATCAACAGATTGTAAACGACACTTTGCTCCGCTAGCCGTGTTGATTTGAAACAGACTCGTTTTCGGATGCATGTTTAAGACATAAAAAACGCCTTACAATATGGTAAGGCGTAATGTTAAAAGCTTACTGCTTATTATCGAATCGACTAGTCTTTATAAGCTCGGCCATAGAAGCTGTCTAATAACACTTGTTTTAGCTCTTTAATCAACGGGTAACGTGGATTGGCGCCAGTACACTGATCATCAAATGCATCTTCAGCCAGTTCATCCAGTTTGGCGATAAAATCTGCTTCATTAACGCCAGCATCTTGAATTGATGCAGGAATACCAATCGTTGTTTTTAGCTGTTCGATTTTCTCAATCAGTTTTTCAACTTTTTGAGCATCCGTTTTACCGCCTAGCTTTAAATAATCTGCAATGGCCGCATAACGACATAAGGCTTTAGGGCGGTCGTATTGACTAAATGCTGCTTGCTTGGTTGGCATATCTGTCGCGTTAAAGCGGATCACGTTAGAGATTAATAATGCATTAGCCAAACCATGAGCTAAGTGAAACTCAGCACCTAATTTGTGCGCCATTGAGTGACAAACGCCTAAGAATGCATTGGCAAAAGCAATACCGGCTATGGTGGCACCATTATGGACTTTTTCACGAGCAACGGGTGCTTTAGCACCAAATTCATAAGAGTCCGGAAGGTACTTAAATAATAGGTCTAATGCCTGCAGTGCTTGGCCATCACTGTATTCGTTTGCCATCACGCTCACATAAGCTTCTAACGCATGTGTGACAGCATCAATACCACCAAAAGCGGTCAGTGATTTTGGCATGTCCATGACTAAGTTAGGATCGACAATCGCCATGTTCGGCGTTAATTGATAGTCAGCAATAGGGTATTTCTTTCCGGTTACTTCATCGGTTACCACGGCAAAAGGAGTCACTTCTGATCCAGTACCTGAGGTTGTCGGAATGGCAACCATTTGAGCTTTAACGCCCATCTTAGGAAATTTATAAATACGTTTACGAATGTCCATGAAACGCAGCGCTAGATCGGCAAAATCAACTTCAGGATGTTCGTACATAACCCAAATGATTTTAGCAGCATCCATTGGCGAACCACCGCCTAATGCAATAATCACATCAGGTTGGAAGCTTTGCGCAACTTTAGCGCCTTGGCGCACAATGGCTAAGGTTGGGTCAGCTTCTACTTCATAAAAAATTTCGGTTTCAAGCCCCTGTGCTTTCAGAATTTTTAAGGTTTCATTACAGTAACCGTTATTAAATAAAAACTTGTCAGTGATGATCAGCGCGCGTTTTTTATCACTTAACTCTTCAAGTGCTATTGGTAAGCTACCGCGACGGAAATAAATAGATGATGGAAGCTTATGCCACAACATGTTTTCAGCCCTCTTAGCGACCATTTTTTTATTGATTAAGTGACTTGGTCCGACGTTCTCAGAAATTGAATTACCGCCCCATGAACCACAACCTAGTGTTAACGATGGTGCTAGCTTGAAGTTATATAAGTCACCGATACCACCTTGTGAAGCAGGTGTGTTAATCAAAATACGGGCTGTTTTCATTCTAAAACCAAAGGCTTTAACACGCTCATCCTGGGTGTCTTGATTGGTATATAAACCAGATGTATGACCAATACCGCCCAAGGTAACTAAGGCTTCCGCTTTGTCCATTGCCTCATTAAAGTCTTTTGCTTTATACATCCCTAATAACGGAGATAATTTCTCGTGAGCAAAGGCTTCAGCATCATCAATATCAGTCACTTCACCAATAAGCACTTTGGTGGTACTAGGCACTTCAAAACCTGCCATTGCGGCTATCGCAACAGCACTCTGGCCAACGATATCGGCATTAAGGCCACCGTTTTTAAGGATGACACTTTGCATTGCCGCAGTTTCTGCTTTAGACAGAATATGACCACCGTGACTGATAAAACGCTCTTTAACTTGCTTATAAATGCTGTCGACTACAATCACCGCTTGTTCAGAAGCACATACCACACCATTGTCAAAGGTCTTTGACATTAATATAGAGCTTACCGCGCGTTTGATGTCTGCTGTTTCATCGATAACAATGGGTGTATTACCTGCGCCAACACCAATGGCTGGTTTACCTGATGAATACGCTGCTTTAACCATGCCTGGTCCACCGGTGGCTAAAATGAGGTTAACTTTTGCATGAGTCATTAACTGATTAGACAATGCCACGCTTGGTTGGTCAATCCAGCCAATAATATCTTTAGGTGCACCTGCTGCAACTGCGGCATCTAATACAATTTTAGCCGCTGTAGTCGTTGAGTTTTTAGCTCTTGGGTGTGGTGAGAAAATAATGCCATTACGGGTTTTTAAGCTAATAAGCGCTTTAAAAATAGCAGTAGAAGTAGGGTTAGTTGTGGGGACAATACCGCAAATAATTCCGACCGGCTCTGCAATAGTAATGGTACCGAAGGTTAAGTCCTCAGATAAAATACCGCAGGTTTTTTCATCTTTGTATTTGTTATAAATGTATTCAGATGCGAAGTGGTTTTTAATCACTTTATCTTCTAATACACCCATGCCGGTTTCGGTTACGGCCATTTTTGCCAGAGATATGCGTGCATCTGCTGCAGCTAAAGCAGCCGCTCTAAAGATAGTATCGACTTTTTCTTGGCTAAAGTTTGCAAACTCGGCTTGAGCTTTGGCAACGCGCTCAACTAATAAATCAAGCTCTTGTGTATTGGTAACTGTCATAGTGGTTTCCTTTAAAAATATTCAACAAATCAGTTTTGCAAAATATTCTTTGTAAATAAAATTACAACTTTAATGCGCTATTTGCTGTGATGATGACCACAAATGCATAACGGAATGTAATTTTATTACAGTAATAGCTTGTTTTATGAACGCTATATTTTGTTGAATATTTAAC
The DNA here is from genome assembly GCF_010092445.1 of Shewanella sp. Arc9-LZ. Taxonomy (NCBI): domain Bacteria; kingdom Pseudomonadati; phylum Pseudomonadota; class Gammaproteobacteria; order Alteromonadales; family Shewanellaceae; genus Shewanella; species Shewanella sp. Arc9-LZ. Next base: position 2,303,291 of record NZ_CP048031.1, read on the forward strand.
TTACGTTTGTCTAGGCATGTAAACATCACCCAAATTGGCATTAATTCATAACTAAGACCTGTTTTTAGCACCAAAGTAATGCATATATTGCGTGTTCATTCTTTATCTTGTCGCTTACCTTTAGTACGATTTTCAACTAAAAAAGCGATAATTTACAATTGTTTTACAATAGAAATAGTCTGTTTTTTGAACTTTTACATTGATGAAATAACAAATTGAATCAACTATGTTGAAAATATTCTATTGAATTTAAATAATATTTTATAATTGGGTTGCGTGTATAAGCAATCGCTAAAGCTTGTTTTGCTTATTTAATTAGAGAATTGTGATTGACATCAATATTTATAAAAGGGAATATGCTCACTGCTAGGGCATATGCTCACTCGTGGTGCGAATGTTTACTCTAGTTAGTGTAATGTGGTCACTTATCCACGTTATTTGAGTTTTGTAGAACTCTACAGAATGTGATGTTGGATTTATTATTGTGGTTTCAGGTTCAGCACGCTGTAAAATATGGTTAGTTATCTGACTTGATCTGGCAAGGCGAGCATATGAACATAAATACACAATTAATAATATTCGACTGCGATGGGGTTGTGATCGACAGTGAGGTGATTAGCGCGAATGTGTTAATCGAAAAACTTGCTCAATTAGGCGCCTGCATTGATATGGCTTTTGTACAACAGCATTTTCTAGGTTGTCAATTTGCTACCGTCGCCGACAAAGTAAAGCGTTTGCTGGCACTGACATTACCTGAACAATTTGAAGCAGAATATCGTCAGCAACTATTGTCTGAGTTTGAGCGTAATTTAACCGTAACAGACGGTATTAGATCGATATTGGCAGATTTGAAAGTACCGTATTGCATAGCAACCAGCAGCAGTTTACCGCGTACAACTAGCGCATTAGAAGTAGTAGGGTTAACGGATGTGTTTGGTTTGAATGTTTTTACGGCCAGCGAAGTCAAACGAGGTAAGCCGGCACCTGATTTGTTTTTGTATGCGGCTAAACGCATGGGGGTCGAGCCACAGCATTGTTTGGTGATTGAAGATAGCTTTTTTGGCGTTAGTGCAGCTGTCGCGGCCAAAATGAAAGTGATTCATTATATTGGCGGTGGTCATATAGTCGATAACGTTAGCGATGAGTTACACCCAGTGTCACAGGCTTACCCAGAGATTGCTGTACTAAGTCATTGGCAACATTTTAATCGTCTAATGCCAGCGTTAATGCGTTGATACTGAATATAAGGGACAACATGGATAACAAGTCGAATTCAGAACTCGCGCGATTAGAGCAAGCGGCAAGAGCTGCGTGGTTATATTACGTCGCGAAGAATACTCAAGATGAAATTGCCCAAAAATTAGAAGTATCAAGACAGTCAGCACAACGTTTAGTCGCATTAGCGGTTAGTGAAGGGTTAATTAAAGTCCGTTTAGATCACCCCATTGGTAAATGTATGGAGTTGGGCCAACAGTTAACCCAAGCTTTTAATTTATTGGAATGCGAAATTGTACCCAGCGATCCTGCTGATGACAGTTCCGTGCACGGTTTAGCGCAATGTGGTGCAGGCGTGTTAGAGCGGTACTTAAAGTCTGAACAACCTAAAACTTTAGCCTTTGGTACCGGACGAGCACTCAAAGCTTGTATCGATGAGTTACCTTCGATGCAATGTCCACAGCATAAAATAGTGTCGTTATTAGGCAACATGATGTTAGACGGTTCTGCATCAGCATTTGATATCGTAGTCAGCATGGCTAATCGAGTGCAGGCTAAGCATTACCCTATGCCATTACCCGTTATTGCGACTTCAGTAGCGGAAAAGCAGTTATTGCATGACTTAGCGCCGGTAAAAAGTATTTTTGAATTAGTTAAACAAGCAGATGCCACTTTTGTTGGTATTGGGCATATGGGCGCAGAGTCACCATTATTGCTCGATGGTTTCATTAATCAGTCACAGTTAACCGAGTTAATTAATGACAATGCCACTGGTGAAATCATCAGTTGGGTGTATAACCAGCAAGGGCAGTTACTCGAGCATTCAATGAATCAATTGGTGATGAGCTCACCGTTGAGAATTGATTCAAATAAACCTGTTTATGGCATTGCTGCTGGTCAACATAAAGTTGATGCAATATTTTCAGCATTGCAAGGTCGCTTAATTAATTCATTGATAACCAATGAATATACAGCTGAAAGAATATTAGCAAAGCTAAAGTAAATGATTAAATAAAATGATGTTTAACATTGAAATTAGATCAATAACGCGTGAATAATTTATAAAAATAATGTGAATATGAATGGGGTTATTATTTCAACTCAATAGAAATAATAAATAGTCAGTAAAGGAAATATAGTATCACTTTATCATCGATTTTTGGTGAGGGTTTTACTTATTCCCTAAATAGGAATATAAAAATAATGACAACAAGTCAACATGAGGCTTCATTCAAACAAATGAATGAAGAGCAGCTGCCTGTAGCTAAAAATAAATTACATGGTTGGAAACACTTTGCAGGTTTATATGCTGGGGAGCATGTTGCCGCGACGGAGTTTGTTATTGGTGCCACTTTTGTTGCTCTAGGTGCCTCAACTATTGATATATTACTTGGACTATTAATTGGTAATCTATTAGCGATGTGTTCGTGGTGGTTATTAACGGCACCTATTGCTGTTGAAACTCGACTCAGTTTATATAATTATTTAAATAAGATTGCCGGCGACTCAATGACCAAGCTCTATAACTGGGCAAATGTCGTTATCTTCTCGGTGATATCCGCAGCGATGATCACTGTATCGTCGACAGCCGTTCGTTTCTTATTCGATATTCCGGCACAATTAAATTGGTACCCTAGCAGTCTATGGTTTGTGATGATTGTATTAGCGGTAGGATCTATCGTCGTTGTCGTCGCCATGTATGGTTTCTCTACCGTGGCTGACTTTTCTAAAATTTGTGCGCCGTGGTTATTTGTTATTTTTATTGCGGGTTCATTTACCTTATTTCCAGTGTTATCAAATCATGTGATTGGCAGTACCACATTAACGGGCTGGCAAGACTTCATGACCATAGGTGACAGCTCAATTTGGACTGGATTAAATGACAAAGGTGAACCCGGTATTGGTTTACTTGAAGTGATAGGCTTTGCGTGGGCAGCTAACTCAATTACTCACTTCGGTTTGATAGACATGGCTATTTTCCGCTTCGCAAAGCGTAAAAGTTATGGTTTGATTTCAGGTGTTGGCATGTTCTTCGGCCACTACTTAGCATGGATCTCTGCTGGTATTATGGGGGCAGGTACTGCTGTACTATTAAAAACTACTATTACTCAACTCGATCCAGGTGATGTTGCTTACCATGCTTTAGGTTTTTCAGGCTTTGTGATTATCATTATCGCTGGTTGGACAACGGCTAACGCGAATTTATACCGTGCAGGCCTAGCCGCGCAGTCAATCTTTGTTAATCAATCTCGTGAACGTACTACCGCCATTGTGGGTTTAGTCACTGTAGTGATAGCGTGTTTCCCATTTGTGTTTTCGCAGATGTTACCGTTACTGACGTATGCAGGTCTATTAGTTGTACCAGTGGGGGGGATTGTATTTGCTGAGCACGTGTTGTTCCCTAAAATTGGCTTAACCCGCTATTGGGCTAAGTATCAAAACCTGTCTAAAAGTACACCGGCAATTGCATCTTGGGCATTAGCGTTAGTATTTGGGTTTGGTTTAAATAGTCTTGATATTATTTCATTCTATTACTTATTTATTCCAACATGGATATTCACCATTATTATTTATACTGTATTAGCTAAAAAATATGGTGCCGATTTAGATTATACAGACGCTATATTATTAGATGAGAAAGAACAGCAACAAATTGCCGAATACCAAGATGAAATGGCTAAAGATGATAAGCCTCATGTTGAAGACTGCAGTCAGTTCACCAAGGTGTTAAATAGCTTTGCGGTTGTTTCTTTAGTGGTTATTAGTGTACTGGCTGCGAAAGTGATGTTTTATAGCCCGACAATGACAATCTATGCAGAGAATAAATCTTTATTTGAAACAGTTTGTTTTGTCTGTACGATAATTTATTTTAGTTGTTCATATGTTGCTCTTAAACGACATAAAAAAATAAACTCGTAATCGCAGTATTAATAACTCAAGGCTAACGGCTGATCTTAATAGCTTAAGGTTAATGATGTTAATAAAACATTAGTCTTGAGTTAGCCGTGTTATTTCATTAGATAACACAATCATCCATATTGTTTAATTATTTTATGAGGCACAATCCACATGGATCATTCTCAAGATTCAAATGTTCAACTGAACACGTTAAACCTACAAAGTTTGTCAACATTACCTGCTAATGTTGATGTGCCGAAATACGATCGTAGCCAGTTAACCGCTGGGATTGTGCATATTGGTGTCGGTGGCTTTCATCGTGCTCATCAAGCAATGTATATCAATGAGTTATTGAAGCAACCTGGTTCTGAGTCTTGGGCGATTTGTGGTGTCGGTTTGTTAGAAGCTAACCGCAGTCTACGTGATGTGTTGGTGAAACAAGACTATCTGTACAGTTTAACGGTACGTCACCCGAATGGTCAGATTGATCATCAAGTGATGGGCTCGATGATTGACTTTTTATTTGCACCAGAAAACAAACAACAGGTCATTGATAAACTGATTCACTCAGACACTAAAATTGTGTCATTGACCATCACAGAAGGCGGTTATAACTTTAATCCTGCAACCGGTGAGTTTGATTTCAACAATCCAGACATAATCCATGATATGGCGAATCCTAATGACCCAATCACCGCGTTTGGCTATTTAACTGCAGCACTGAAACAGCGTAAAGCCAAGGGCATGAAGCCTTTTACCATTCAGTCTTGTGACAACATTCAGCATAACGGCGACATGACCCGTAAAATGCTACTGGCGTTTGTGAATAAAAATGACGCTGGTTTAGGCCAATGGATTGAAACGAATGTAGCGTTTCCAAACGCAATGGTTGACCGTATTACCCCAGTGACAACCAAAGCAGACATCGAATATGTGGCTAACACATTACACATTAACGATGAATGGCCAATCACGTGCGAAGCCTTCACTCAATGGGTCATAGAAGACAACTTTAGTGATGGCCGTCCGGCGTTAGATACCGTTGGTGCACAATTTGTCAGTGACGTGACTCCGTTTGAAAAAATGAAGATCCGTTTGTTAAACGCAGGCCATTCAGTATTAGGTTTATTAGGTTCTATACATGGTTTTGCGACGATTGATGAATCGGTATCTGATCCTTTATTTGCAACATATTTACGTAAATTTATGGACGATGAAGTCACGCCGTTAATTGAGCAACTTGAAGGCATTGATTTAACTCAATACAAAGATACCCTAATTGAACGTTTTTCCAATCCGAACATTAAAGACAGCTTGGCGCGAATTTGTCTCGAAAGCTCAGCCAAGTTACCAAAATTTATCATTGCGTCTATTAATGAAAATATCGAATTAGGCCGTGATACTTCACTGGCCACATTGGTCATTGCTACCTGGTGTTTATACAGTGACAAACGTGTTGATCAGCAAGGGCAAGCGTTAGACATTAACGACCAAATGTCAGCACAGTTACATGAGTTTGCTAGCAGAACAGCACAAGATCCGTTAGCTTTTTTACAGCTAACCGACTTATTTGGTGATCTAAATAATCAAGCAAGCTTTTGTAAAGATTATCGTCAAGCGATTACGGCCTTATATGCACCGGGCAGTGACATTAAATCGATTATGCAAGCAAGATTACAAGCGAAAGGTTAAGCCGTATGAATAGCATATTAATTAATCATAAAGCTAAGGCCGACATTAACATCAGTTGTTTTGGCGAAGTATTGTGGGATTGTTTCCCTGATGGCAAGCGGGTTGGCGGGGCACCTTTAAATGTGTGCGTCAGACTTAATGCCTTGGGCATTAAAGGTTCGATGATCAGTGCCGTTGGCGATGATTTATTAGGTCGCGAGTTACTGAGTTTTATTGACGATCGCGGCGTTAATCGCGACTGTATCGCCATAGATCCCGTTAAAAGCACCAGCACAGTTCAAGTCACTTTAGACAAAAATGGGTCAGCGTCTTATGACATTGTCGCCGATACTGCGTGGGATAATATCGCATTAACGGAAGATATTATTGAGCAAGTTAATCGTGCTGACGTGTTGGTTTTTGGCAGTTTAATTGGTCGCAATGATATGTCTCTCACTACCTTAACCGCCGTAGTTGAATTGGCTTCGTTTTCGGTATTTGACGTTAACTTACGTGCACCGCATTACCAGATTGATAGTGTGGTTAGTTTGATGAAAAAAGCAGATTTTATCAAATTAAATGATGATGAACTGTATGAAATTGCTAAAGCCATGGGCTCGCCATTTAATTCATTAGAACAAAACTTGGATTATATTGCTGAGCAAACCCAAACCAATTATCTGTGTGTTACCAAAGGCAGTCATGGAGCATTACTGAGTGTTGCAGGGCAGAAGTTTTATAATTCAGGTTATTTAGTCAAGGTAGTTGATACCGTCGGCGCCGGAGATTCATTTTTAGGCTCGTTACTGTACCAATTATGCAGTGATAGTAATCCGCAGTATGCGATTGATTTTGCTTGCGCTGTGGGTGCTATGGTTGCTCAGTCTCATGGCGCTACGCCAATGCTCACGTTAAATGAAATACAAGCGTTTATGCACCCGGTATAAATTGATTGGTGTTTTTGTTAGTGAAGTGTGAAGTGTGAAGTGTGAAATTTGGGTTATTTCCCCTTTATATAACCCGTTAGCGCTTGGTTGTTATAACCAAGCGCTTTTTTTATCGAAAATCAACAGAGGTAATAAATGTTATTGCTCGCGACTTAACTCCATAATGCCTGCGGTTTTTGAACCAAATAATTGCTGATGTAAGCGACCGGCAAATTCATCGGTCATCCCAGAAATATAATCAGCAATCACCCGCATTGGATTATTATTGTCATTACGCTCTGCTAACCATCGGTCTCGAGTATTAAGTGGTAACAGACGTTCAGGATCCGAGGCAAACGCTTCAAACAATTCCATCACAATCTGTTGGCCCTTATATTCCAGCATCTGGATTTCAGGTTTACGAATAACATACTTGAAAACTAATTGTTTCAGTACATGTAATGCTGCTGCAAAGTCTGGCTCTAATTCGGCATTATATTTTAATAAGTCTTCGTCAAATTGTGGGTTGGTACTAATGCCAATCGCGGTGACGAAACCGTTGACTAAGGTACCGATAGCATCTTTGCGTAAATGATGTTCATGAGAGAATAGCTTGTCACCAATGTTAGCGATTTCCGATATCAGCCATTGATCTTTGATTTCAGTTAACTGCCCAACCACATCGCGCTGCCACTGATGTTGGTTGACAATTCCCATTACAATAGCATCCTCGAGATCGTGTACCGCATAAGCAATGTCATCTGCCAATTCCATAATCGAGCAATCAAATGACTTATAGCGCGTTTTTAAATGGGGATAATCTACATGTGTATGGCTTTGTTCACTGCTAATAAACAACTGCCTATCCGATTCTGATAATGCCGCTAATACCCAATCAATAATGGGTATATCATCATCAAATAATCCTTTTACCGGTGGCCATTCTGAGGGTTTTAGTTGGCGATGATTGGCTATGTCTGGCCTATTTTGATTGATATACAATTGCGAATACGTTGCTGGGTATTTCATTACCCCAAGTAAAGTACGCCGAGTAAGGTTCATCCCCCATGAAGGGGTATAGGGTTCTAAACGAGTTAAAATTCGAAAGGTTTGGCCGTTGCCTTCAAAGCCACCATGATGGCGCATCATGTAATTTAATGCGACTTCACCGCCGTGGCCAAAAGGTGGATGACCGATGTCGTGAGCCAAACAAATCGATTCAATGAGGCTCATTGAATTGAGTAAATACCTAAGGTCCGGATATTTTCGACGTAGTTGAGCAGTAATGCCAGTACCAATTTGTGACACTTCTAATGAATGTGTTAGCCGAGTACGATAAAAGTCATTCATGCCAACGCCAAGCACTTGTGTTTTGGCTTGAAGCCGACGAAATGCTGCTGAATGCAGAATACGTGCGCGGTCACGCTGATATGGGCTGCGATGATCATTACGGCGCTGTTTATCTTCACCGAGTAAACGTTGCTGCCAACGACTGTTCTGTTCTGTATTACTGGACTCGATGGTGTTATCAGGCATAAAATTCCTTTACAACATTTGATTAATTTCGTCTAAATTCAATGTAAAACTTGGAATAAAACAATCACGGAAATAACCTACGGCAGGGTTAGGGTTGTCGTCTAACATTTGTTCTAAACGTTTACGGGCACTATTAAATTCACTGTTACCGGCTTTTTGTTCTTCTAAGCACTTTAAATATGCGCAGAGAGTATCAGCTGCTTTCACAATGGCTTTGTATTGTGGATCCGCTGCTTCACTGATAAACAGGCTGCGGTAATCGTCTTTAAATTCATCTGGTACCATTTCTAACATTCTCTGTTCAGCTATGGCTTCAATCTTTTTATATTCGGCTTCGATTTCTTTATTAAAGTATTTTACTGGTGTGGGTAAATCGCCAGTTAAAATTTCGCTAGCATCATGATAGATGGCAATGGTTGCCGCTTTATTGGCGTCTAAGTCGGTAGCGAATTTTTTATTGCTGATAATCACTAAAGCGTGAGCGACCATCGCCACTTGTAGTGAATGCTCTTGAACGTTTTCGCGGCGCACGTTATGCATTAACGGCCAACGTTGGATCAGTTTCATCCGAGATAAATGGGCAAATAAATGACTCATGAGACTCCTTACTGCGCTCAATAGTTTGTCTCAGCTTACAGGAGCTTATCAATAAAAAAAAGCGACTGTTCAGTCGCTTAGTGTTTTATTGAACAGATATCTCGTTAAGGTGCTATTGGCGATAGTCTTCCAAGAAATCACCAAACTCGGTGAGTGCTTTAGCCAAGTCTTCTTTATAGGGTAAAAAAACCACTCTAAGGTGATCTGGCTCAGGCCAGTTAAAGGCAGTTCCTTGTACTAACAGAATTTTTTTGGTTTTTAACAAATCAAGCACCAAACGTTCATCATCACGTAAATTAAACTTCTTCATGTCTAATTTCGGGAATGCGTACAAGGCACCTTTAGGTTTTTTACAGCTGACCCCAGGAATTTGATTAAGCAATTCGTACACCGCATCGCGTTGTATGGTTAAGCGGCCGTTAGGTAATATCAGCTCATTAATTGACTGATAACCGCCTAATGCGGTTTGAATAGCATGTTGATTGGGTACATTGGCACACAGACGCATAGACGCCAGCATTTCTAGGCCTTCAATGTAACTTTTGGCAGCTTTTAAATTACCCGATAACATCATCCAACCCACACGGAAACCTGCGGCGCGATAGGCTTTAGATAAGCCATTAAAGGTGATAGTCAGAATGTCATCAGATAAACCAGCGGCAGGGATGTGCTTGGCCTCGTCGTATAAAATTTTATCGTAAATTTCATCGGCGAATAATATCAAATCGTGTTGACGACATAGCTCAACAACCTCTAGCAGCAATTCTTTACTGTAAACCGCACCGGTAGGGTTGTTTGGGTTGATCATCACAATCGCACGTGTGCGGCTGCTGATTTTACTCTTTATGTCATCTAAATCAGGAAACCAATCGGCTTCTTCATCGCAGCGATAATGTACTGCTTTACCACCAGCGAGGTTTGCCGCTGCAGTCCATAATGGATAATCAGGTGATGGGATCAGTACTTCATCATCGGTGTTAAGCAGCCCTTGCATGGCCATTACGATCAATTCAGAGACACCATTGCCTATGTAGATATCTTCAATATCGACGCCAAAAATACCTTGAGCTTGGTAATGCTGCACAATGGCTTTACGCGCAGAGAATAAGCCTTTTGACTCGCAGTAACCTTGGGCACTGGGTAAGTTTAAAATAACGTCTCGAACGATTTCTTCTGGGGCTTCAAATCCAAAGGGGGCAGGGTTGCCGATATTAAGCTTTAAAATACGATGACCTTCGTCTTCTAACCGACGGGCCTCTTTATGTACTGGTCCGCGGATGTCATAACAAACGGAATCAAGCTTATTGGATTTGATAATGGGTCGCATACTACTACTCTCGATAACTAAATACGGCTTAAGTTAGCGAACCATAACGAATTTATTGGCATTGTGAAAGAGGCAAACAAGCAAAATGAATAATAATATTAGTGTTAAATGCTGATTCTGTCAGTAAATTAGCTATCGCTTCAGTGTTAAATGCTGTTTTTAGGTTGTGAATCAGTATGTGTATAGTGTTTGACAACAAAAAAGCCAGCACTTAGTGCTGGCTTTTGCTGAGTTGACTTGTGTTATTACTATTTTACTAATAACTCAAATTAACTGACGTTTAAACGCGCTTCTTGAACTCGCCTGTACGAGTATCTATTTCAATCTTGTCACCGACTTTAACAAAATCAGCAACGGTAACAGTACCACCACCAGTAATGGTAGCTGGCTTCATTACTTTGCCTGAAGTGTCACCACGAGCAGAAGGCTCGGTGTAGATAACTTCACGGACAATGTGAACGGGTAATTCAACAGAAATAGCCTTGCCTTCATAGAAGGTGACTTGGCAAACGTCTTCCATACCATCAATGATATAGTCAGCAGCATCACCTAAGTTGTCAGCTTCTACATCATACTGGTTGTATTCTTCATCCATGAATACATACATAGGGTCAGCGAAGTATGAGTAAGTACAATCAAGACGTTCTAGAATGATATCGTCTAATTTGTCTTCACCTTTGAAGGTTTGTTCAGTGCCAGAATCTAGCAATACGTTCTTTAATTTTAACTTAACGATTGCAGCGTTACGGCCAGAACGAGTTGTTTCAGTCTTCTGAACAACCCATGGGCTGCCATCTAACATGATCACGTTACCAGGACGGATTTCATGAGCAGTTTTCATTTCACTATTTCCTATATATTTAGACTTTTTTTATTTATAGAGCAGTATCTTAGCTATTTTTAACGAATTGAACTAGTCGACTCGCAAGATCTGCTTCATTTAACGCGTTAATTGGCCATTCAATAGCATGTTGCATTAAAGACAAATTAACAGAATGTAATTGTTGCCAGTGCATTACTACCGCGTTTGTATTCCCCTGGTTGAAGGCCAAATTCACCTCAGACCAAGTGGTAGCAATTTCTGGAGCAAGATTATCGCAGTAAATTTGCATAAAAGCTTGTAATTTTACCAAGTGATAATCATCTTCTTGAGGATAAATGTGCCATATGAAGGGTTTTGCAGCCCATTGAGCACGTAAAAACGAATCTTCACCCCGCACAATATTAAAATCACAGCTCCATAGCAAGCGATCAAAAGCATTTTGATCAGTCATGGGTAATATATGTAGGGTTAAGTTACCTATTGTAAATTGTTGACCGGGCATCAAATCTTTAATGTCACAGGGCAATATGCTCGTTAAGCTATGTAAACTACGTCCTTTAGGGATTAGTGCATGAATTGGGCTTGGCGATGTTTGCCATAATTCACACAAAGCAGCTAAGGCTGGCGTTTCATAACTAAAGACACTGATAACCGTGTCTTTAGCATCTATTCCCTGTAACCCCAGTTTGTTGAACAATGCTAATTTATGTTTTGAGTCAGCTTGCCATTCGTCACGTTGATTAAATAATTCCCGCTCACAGATAAGCCCGCCTGTCTTAGGGGTAAAACCAGGAAAATAGAACCACTTTTTAACCCCACTAGGCTGTGAAGAGGGCAACCCGTGACAACCCTCTACCCAATCTTCAGCACTGAGATATTCAAGGTTTAACCATGTAGGGGCTCGAGAAAGAGGGTGTTGATGTAATTGATTTATTGTGGATTTTATTTGTGATGGTAATTCACAGGCAAATGCTTCAATAACGACATTGCCAGCAATAAACTCTATATCTATTGGGTTATTCCATTGAAATATATTCACACCATTGAATATTTGCTTCGATTTATGTGGATCTAGCATGGGTAATATATGCGAAAAACTCAGTAAGTCATCGACCCATAAATTGATGGGAATATCATATTCAGCCACCAGTTGCTTAGCCAAACGCCAGGTGACACCTATGTCACCATAGTTATCGACCACGACACAAAAAATATCCCAATGAGGGTATAATGGGTTGAAATTATTAACTGACATATTGGTGGTTACTTAACCGTTAAACCAAACTATAGACATAAAAAAGCGGCAATAAAGCCGCTTTCAATCACAAAACTAATCTGATGATGTGGGTTAGTCTTCTAACTCAGCTAGACACATTTCTTCATAAACTAGCTTCACCCAGCCGTCAACACGTTCTTCAGTTAGCTCAGGTTGACGATCTTCATCAATCCCTAAACCGACAAAGTGCTTGTCGTCTGCCATGCCCTTAGAGGCTTCGAAATTGTAGCTTTCAGATGGCCAATTACCAATGATAATACCGCCTCGAGCTTCAACGATGTCACGTATCATGCCCATCGCATCAAGGAAATATTCAGCATAATCTTCTTGGTCACCACAACCAAAAATAGCGACTAGCTTATCGGTAAAGTCAATTTGCTCAAGCTCTGGGAAAAAGTCATCCCAATCACACTGTGCTTCGCCGTAATACCATGTTGGAATACCAAACATAAGCAAATCGTATTCAGCAATTTGCTCCTTGGTACTCTTTGCGATGTCTTTAACATCGAGCATGCTTTTACCCAGTTTTTTCTGGATCATTTTGGCTACAGCTTCGGTGTTGCCAGTGTCGCTACCGAAAAAAAGACCTACAGTTGCCATTGTCTATCCTTTAAATATCTAGTTCGCGTTGTGCGATGTTCTAAAAACGTCTCAGTTGTCGAGTTGCTGTTGCAGAATAAATTCGATTAACTGGCTACGGCTGATGTTACTGTTCAAAGCTTGTTGGTTCAAGGCGTCATACAAATCTTGTGACACCTTTAACTCTATTCGCTTTAAACCGTTAGCGCGATCGCGCTGAATTTGGTTACGTTTATTGATCTTTAATTGCTGCTCCCGAGAAAGAGGGTTACTTCTCGGACGCCCACGGCGAGTTTCAGCGGCAAAAAGGTCAATAGTCGTTCTATCTGTTGTTTCTTTTGCCATTGTACTCTTTAACCGATCCCAGAGCCTTCCCAGGTCATCTGAATGATACCTTTTGCAATAAACCCGGCGCAGCCGAGGAATAACACTGCCCAAACAATATATCGACCAAATTTAGGGACTTCACCTTGTTTAAGCACATCATGGATAGCCATGCCGATAAAAAAGAATATCGATGCAAAAAACAAGTTCAAGCCTACTGCTTCAATTTGTTCCATGTATTGGTTTAACATACTTCTACCTTCGCTATTGAGTGTCTGGCGAAAAGAGGGCGCGAATATATCACATCACGATACAATCGGCTATGTTCAAAAAGGTAAATATTAAAAATTTACCCTTGGTTTTGTTCAATAAACTCAGACACGATGCGATTAAAGATCTCAGGCTTTTGTGCATGTAACCAATGGCCTGTACCGTTCAATGTTTTTGCACTGGCATGTGGAAATTGACGCATGATTTCATCACGATGCTCAGCAGTGACATAATTTGACTCACCGCCACGGATAAATAGTGCTGGTTTATCAAAATGATCGTTATCGGTTAAAGGCAAATTCCAACCTATAATACGGTCGTAAGATTCGATTAGCCCAGTTAAATTCATTTTCCACTCAAAGCCGCTGTCTGTGCGTTGTAGATTCTTGAGTAAGAATTGAGATGTCGGCTCATCAATACCGGCGTTGATTAAGTGTGCTATGGCCGACTTTCGAGTGGTATCGCTGTTTAATACTAAACTGGTTAAGCCTGCAAATACGGTTTGATGTCTTGGGCTGTATGCTACCGGCGCGATATCTGCAATCACTAAGCTTTTGACACGTTCAGGGTGTAAAAGTGCCATTGCCATCGCAATTTTTCCGCCCATAGAATGGCCGACCACATGGGCTTGTTCAATCTGCAAATCATCGAGTACATCAATCATGGCATCAGCCAGTTGAGAGTAATCCATGTTGTCCCAATGCTCGCTTAAGCCATGATTAGGTACATCAACCCTTATGACTTGATGTTGTTGCTCAAGCACACTGGCGAGGTTTTTTAGATTATCAAGATTACCAAACAGCCCATGAATAAGCAGGACGGCTTCACCTTGACCAGAAGATACATAATGCATAATTTAATAAACTCATTGGACATTTAATGCGGAAGATTCTGCTGCAATGAGCCGGTCAAATCAAGTTTTGCTGACACATGTTGCCATAGTTGCTGATATTTTAAACTGCTTTCAAAAAAATATGAGTAATATAGGCCATTAAATGATTTTGTCACTTTATTAGTAGGTTAAGCATGGCTTACACTGAAGCAATATTTTTTTGATCGCATTATTATTAATTCGATCTGCGATCCCGACTTAATCTGATGCCAATGTAATCTTGGCAACAGTAATAGACTGATAGAAAAAGGATGACTCTGATGAAATACATTGAAATTGACGAAGAACTTTATCGCTTTATTGCCAGTAAAACTGAACGCATCGGCGAAAGCGCTTCCGATATTTTGCGTCGTTTATTGAACTTGTCAGTCGAAAATGTCGATATAAGCTTACCCACAGACATTAGTCATCCAAGTTTAGAGTCGCAATCGCCAGTAAATCGTCATCCAGTTTTTGATCAAGCCAAAGCAGCTGTTGAAAAAGTGATCGCTGAGCAAAAGAGTGCCATTCAGCACGTTCCATTAGACGAAGACATTGCAACGTCAACAACTATTGATTTTGATGCCATTGTAAGCCAACACTTATTAAGTCAGCAGAAAGGTGCCGTTGGGCGTTTTATGCATTTATTATCCAGCCTTGAATCCACTGCTCGTAGTGACTTTGACAAAGTGCTTAATGTGCAAGGCAAAGGACGTTTGTATTTTGCCCGCTCTAAACAGGCGTTATTAACGTCAAGTAAATCTTCTAATCCAAAAGAAATCGCATCAAGTGGATTTTGGGTCACCACCAATAACAATACCGCCAAAAAACAAACTATTCTAACAGAGGTATTGGAACATTTAGGTTGTGACAGTGAAAGAGCGAAGAGCATCGCCGAACACATTTAACCTTTGAGTTTTGTCGAAGATTCATTTTTTATTTACTAACTAGGAGACCACTCGTGGCCATTCATCAACGCGCAGGACAGCAAGCTTTACAAACGGATTTAGTGAATATTCCTAAATTGATGAGTCATTATTATCGCATTATTCCTAATGTGGAAGACGTGCAACAAAAAGTGACATTTGGTACATCGGGTCATCGAGGCAGTGCGTTTTCATCGAGTTTCAATCAAAACCACATTTGGGCTATCACCCAAGCAGTTGTCGATTATCGTCATTCCGCCAATATAAGCGGGCCAATGATTGTGGGTTTTGACACCCATGCATTGTCTTATGCAGCATTTATGTCGGTGGTCGAAGTATTAACTGCAAACCAAGTTAAAATGCTAATTCAACAGCATGATGGTTTTACCCCAACACCAGTGGTGTCTCAAGCGATTGTTCGTGCAAATTCGTCAGCACCTGCTGCGTTAATCGATGGGTTAATTATTACTCCTTCGCACAATCCTCCACAAGATGGTGGCATTAAGTACAATCCACCTCATGGCGGTCCTGCTGAAGGTGAAATTACTAAAATCATCGAAACAAAAGCCAATGAATATCTTGCCAATCAACTCTCAGGGGTTAAAAAAGTTAATTACGGTGTCGCGGTTAAGTCGGGTTGGATTGATGAAGTCGATTTTATTGCACCTTATGTTGAATCTCTTGCTGAAGTCATTAATATGGAGGCGATTAAAAAAGCCAACATTCGTATAGGTGTTGATCCTTTAGGTGGGTCGGGTATTTACTACTGGGAGCAAATTGCCGCTCACTATGGTGTAGATATTACCTTAGTCAATGATAAAGTTGATCCCACATTTGGCTTTATGCCATTAGATAAAGACGGCAAAATTCGGATGGATTGCTCGTCTCCTTATGCCATGGCAGGTTTGTTAGCGTACAGCGAAGATTATGATTTGTGCGTCGGTAATGACCCGGATTATGACCGTCACGGTATTGTGTGCCCTGGCTTTGGACTGATGAACCCTAACCATTATTTGGCGGTGGCGATAGACTATTTAATGACTCATCGTCCACAATGGGCTGAGTCACTCGCAGTGGGTAAAACCTTAGTGTCAAGTGCAATGATTGATCGTGTTTGTAATGCGTTAGGTCGACAATGCTTAGAAGTGCCTGTGGGCTTTAAATGGTTTGTTGATGGCTTAGCAAATAGCACCATTGCATTTGGTGGCGAAGAAAGTGCTGGTGCAGCGTTTTTAAAACGTGATGGCAGTACCTGGTGTACTGATAAAGACGGCTTTATCTTAGCATTACTAGCGGCTGAGATTTTAGCCGTAACAGGCAAAACACCTGCACAACGCTATAAAGAGTTAACCGATCAATTTGGTGAAAGTTTTTACACTCGTATCGATAGCCCAATTAGTCTTAAGAAAAAAGCTAAGTTTGAACAGTTAAATCGTGACAGCTTTACCGACACAGAATTAGCGGGTGAGGCGATTACAGCAATATTAAGTCATGCGCCTGGTAATAATGCGGCGATTGGCGGGATTAAAGTCACTACCGAAAATGGCTGGTTTGCTGCGCGTCCATCAGGTACTGAAGCCTTGTTTAAAATCTACGCCGAAAGCTTTATTAGTCAGCAGCATTTGGATGACATTATTACTCAAGCACAGACTATGATTGATCAAGCTTTGAAAGGCTAAGTTAACTGTTAGTTGTTTAATAAAAATAAAAAGCACTGATTTTCAGTGTTTTTTTTTGCTTCTATTGATGCGAGTTTTGTCAGTATGGCTTAACTGTTCGTTGTTAATAATTAATGTTAAGTCATTTCAAGGAAGATATTAATGAATAAATATATGTCACTACTTTTTTTACCGGCGATTATTTTATCGGGTTGCCAAACTCAAACTCAAACTCAAACTCAAACTCAA
The DNA here is from genome assembly GCF_010092445.1 of Shewanella sp. Arc9-LZ. NCBI lineage: Bacteria > Pseudomonadati > Pseudomonadota > Gammaproteobacteria > Alteromonadales > Shewanellaceae > Shewanella > Shewanella sp. Arc9-LZ. The sequence goes on from NZ_CP048031.1 coordinate 2,320,437, forward strand.
ACTCAAACTCAAACTCAAACCGTTCAAGTACCTCAAGCCGTGTTTAATACAAAGGTAATCACTATTGAAAATTCTCAACTCAATCAATATTGGTCATTGGAGCAGATTAAACCTGTAATGTTAAACAAACGTCCTGATTGGTTACCAAGAGGTGCAGGTAAGGGCGAATATTATATTACGATTGACTCAAACGGTAACGAAGTCAGCAAAGCGCTTATTAGCTCGCAGCCAGAGGGCTGGATGACGCAAGCATTAGTCAATAAGATGCCAAAACAGCAGTATGTGCCAGCGGCATCGAATATTAAGCGAGTACCAATGAAAGTGAAAATGGATTTTGAAGTAAAGCGTATGAATTGATCTTGAGAATACTTAACCTGTATTGAGCAATTTAACCAAATATAATTCGAGGGCAGAATAATACATTCCGCCCTCGATATTATTTTACAAACTATACATTATGACTAACCGTCGTCACTAGGCTAGGTCAAACCTGTCTGCATTCATTACTTTAGTCCACGTTTTAACAAAGTCTTTAACAAACTTCTCTTTTGCGTCGTCTTGTGCATAAATCTCTGCATACGAACGTAAAATAGAGTTTGAGCCAAAAACTAAATCAACTCGAGTTGCAGTCCATTTCACTTTATCAGTGCTGCGCTCCACAATGTGATACAGATTTTTACCTGCAGGCTTCCAGTTGTACGACATATCAGTTAAGTTGACAAAAAAGTCATTTGATAACACGCCAACATTGTCGGTAAATACACCGTGTTGACTGTTGTCGTAGTTGGTTCCTAATACTCGCATACCACCAACCAATACTGTCATTTCATGCGCGGTTAGCCCCATTAATTGAGTACGGTCGAGCATCATTTCTTCTGGCTGAACGATATAGTCTTTCTTTTGCCAGTTTCTAAATGCATCGTGTAGAGGCTCTAACACATCAAAAGACTCAACATCAGTTTGAGCTTGCGTTGCATCGCCACGTCCGGCAACAAAAGGCACCGATATCTTAACGCCAGCAGCATGAGCAGCTTGCTCTACTGCGGCTGATCCTCCGAGCACAATTAAATCTGCAATACTAACCGGCTTAGTTAGGCCTGCTTGAATAGTGGTTAACACCGCTAATACTTTTTGTAACCTTGTCGGCTCGTTACCTTGCCAGTCTTTTTGTGGCGCTAAACGAATACGTGCACCGTTGGCTCCGCCACGAAAATCTGAACCACGGAAAGTGCGGGCACTGTCCCAAGCCGTAGCCACAAGTTCAGCAATACTTAATCCACTGGCCAGAATCTTAGCTTTAGTGTCGGTAACTTCTTGTTCGGTTAAGCTGTAATCAACTTGTGGAACAGGATCTTGCCATATTAACTCTTCAGCAGGTACATCCGTGCCTAAATAACGACTTTTAGGACCCAAATCTCTGTGGGTAAGCTTAAACCAAGCACGAGCAAACACATCCGAGAAATAAGCTGGATCTTGATAAAAACGATCTGAAATTTTTCTATACTCTGGGTCCATTTTCATCGCCATATCAGCGTCGGTCATGATAGGACTTAGGCGAATCGATGGATCTTCAACATCAACAGGCTTATGTTCTTCTTTGATGTCGATAGGCTGCCATTGCCATGCACCAGCAGGGCTCTTTTTAAGTTCCCACTCGTAGTTAAGCAATAACTCAAAGTAGCCATTGTCCCACTGAGTTGGGTTGGTTGTCCAAGCGCCTTCAATACCGCTTGTTACCGTATCGCGGCCAATACCGCGGCTTGTTTTGTTTAACCAGCCTAAACCTTGGTCTTCGAGTTCAGCCCCTTCAGGAGCGGCTTCGAGCTTTTCTGCACGACCATTGCCGTGACATTTACCGACAGTGTGACCACCAGCAGTAAGCGCGACGGTTTCTTCGTCATTCATTGCCATGCGTTCAAAGGTGACACGAATGTCTTGTGCGGTTCTCAGTGGGTCTGGCTTGCCATCAGGACCTTCAGGATTGACATAAATTAATCCCATCATTACGGCGGCTAATGGATTTTCGAGATCTCGTTCGCCTGAATAGCGGCTATTGGGTGTATCGCTTGTTGCCAGCCATTCTTTTTCTGAACCCCAGTATATGTCTTTCTCTGGATGCCAGATGTCAGCACGGCCGCCAGCAAACCCAAAGGTTTTTAGGCCCATAGATTCATAAGCAATGGTGCCAGCGAGAATGATCAAATCAGCCCAAGACAACTTATTGCCATATTTCTTTTTAATTGGCCACAGTAATCTACGTGCTTTGTCTAAATTGGCGTTATCTGGCCAGCTGTTGAGTGGCGCAAAACGTTGGTTACCTGTTCCTGCACCGCCGCGACCGTCTGCTATACGATAAGTACCAGCAGAGTGCCAAGCCATACGGATCATCAGTCCACCATAATGGCCCCAGTCGGCTGGCCACCAATCTTTGCTATCAGTCATGAGTGCGTGGAGATCTTGTTTTACCGCAGACAAGTCGAGGCTTTTAAACGCCTCGCGGTAATCGAAGTTAGGATCCATTGGATCGGTTTTATTGTCATGCTGATGAAGAATATCGAGATTAAGTGCATTAGGCCACCACTCCATAACGTCGCTCGCGACTGTGGTATTGCCGCCGTGGTTTACTGGGCATTTGCCTTGGGTTTGTTGTGCTTTGTCCATGATAGGTTCCTTTATCACTAAAAATAGCATAAATTTTATGCATCACTGGATTTCTATAACAGGCTAACTGACTGTGACTACGAATGAAAGCGACTTTTTTCGGTCCGGCTAATCGATTTTATTGATGAATAAGATTAGTCATGCTGACTGTTAAAAATCGTTCGATAATAGAACAGTATGTTGATAGAGATTAGGCCAATAATTTGGTGTAAGTCATGATCCAAGTCATTAAAGACTATGATGCTAGACTGCGGTGCTCATTGATTGTTGTACTTGAATATAGTGGGCAAAAGATGACATGGGCATAGGTTTACTATAGTAGTAACCTTGGGCGAGATCGCAACCGAGTGATGCTAGTAATGTCGCCGTTTCACTGTTCTCTACGCCTTCTGCTACAACATTACAATTTAAGTGTTGGGACAGAAAAATGACTGATTTTACTATTGCCAAGTCTGCATCGCTATGATGGATACTGTTGATAAATGAACCATCAATTTTAATTTGGGTAACAGGAAGGTCACGCAGTAGTTCTAGCGAAGAAAACCCCGTTCCAAAATCATCAATACTGAATGCTCCCCCCGCAGCGGTAATCTGTGTCATCGCATCTTTAGCTTGTGCAACATTGGTCATCATTGCACTTTCGGTTATTTCAAACATTATCTTCTGCGATGAGTGATTGCCGTTAACAAGTGACACACTTTTATTGATTAGGGTTGGATCTTGTAAATCTTTAGCGGACAAATTGAGGTGGATACACAAAGACAACCCCAAGGATTCAAAATGCTCAACGTCTTTTGCAACTTGTTGCATTACCCAACCGGTTATTTGGTTTATAAGGGTAGTTTGTTCGGCAATATTAATAAACACACTTGGGGGCGTGTAACTGCCATCTGGACGAGGCCAGCGAATAAGCGCTTCGACGCCGTAAAGGCTGTTGTCGCGAAGATTAATGATAGGTTGATACCAGAGTTCAAACTCCTGTTGTTCAATCGCGCGTTTTAATAAAGCACTGATATTCACTTTTTCGGCGGCATTGGTTTCAAGGCTATGATCATAGGTGGTATATAAGGTGGCTAGTTTTTTACTTGAGTACATAGCAATATCGGCTTGCTGTAACAATTGACCTATTTCACTTGCGTAGCTGGGATAGTGAGATAATCCTACGCTAGCGCCCACTAATAAATCATAACTCTCAATGCAAAATGCCTTTTCAAGCGCCTGGTGTATAGCGTTAATGGTGTGTTGAACCTGAGCTAATTCTACTTGAGTGACAATGACAGCAAATTCGTCTCCGCCAAGTCTAAATAACGTTGCATCATCGGGTAAATGTTCAGAAACACTCTTACCGACTTCAATTAAGAGTAAGTCACCATAATAATGGCCTAAAGCATCATTGACTTGTTTAAAACGGTTTAAATCAATCAGCAACAGGCTGAATGGCAGTCCAACATCGACATGATGACTTAACGAGTTCATTAAATATTGTCGATTAGGTAGACCTGTTAAGCTATCGTGCAGCGCATTACTGCGCTCATTGATGACTAATTTTTCGACTTTAAGCAAACTCATTAAACTCAGTCGAGTGACCAACACAACAAATCCGCCACCAGAAAACATGATGATGCAAAAAATGACATCTGATATTGCCAAGTCAGATTGTTTACACAGGTAATAAAAAACCCCTGTATAGCCCAGCACGAAAAAGATGATCAATCCTCTAAGCACTCGCCAGCCAGTATTATTGTCCTTAACACAAATTTTGTTTACTGCTCTTAAACTAAAGACCAGCATACAGAGTCCTAAAATAAGCATTGATAAAGCCAATATCTGCAACAATCGCTATTTCCTGTGGTAAGAAGGGAAGGATAATCGATAAAACGAGCGAGCTGTTATTAAAGATTGCTGTAAAATGTAGTTGTGAAGGTGTGTTGTTTGTGTAGATTTATTAAGGACAGTGTATTTAAAATAGCGTTAAAAAGGTGTCTGTTAAGAAAATGGCTAACCCAAGATAGGTTAACCATTTAAATACTAGTGTACTAATGTTGTTTTTGCGTACTCAAAGTAGAAAATGAAATCAATTATTTAACGATGATTCTCATCATATTTAGTCATTGCACGTTGAGGTATCAAACATCTAACCGCGCAATGACATCTTGCCTTATACAGAATCAATATGTATTCATTAGCCGCGGTAACCAAATAATTTTTGTTCCATGATGGCTTTACTGACGGCCTCGGGTACGGCGTTAACCCATTCCCCTTGACCGCGACAAATTTGTTGTAAAATCTCTCGAGAAAAAATATTAAACAAATCAAGATTGCTTGATTCAATACTGGTGATAAAGCCGTTATCAAGCACGTGGCGGAATAAATAACGCAAGTTATTAGGCACACTGACATTGGTTAAGTCATTTAGCTCGCCTTTTTCATCCCGTTCTGGGTAGACAAACAAACGCGTATTATCAGGAAATAACTTACCAAAAGCTTCAAGAATGCCGCCTTCCATGCCACGATAATATTCTTCATCAAAAATTTGTTTAATGTTAACAATACCCACCACAATGCCAATTTGTAATTGGGTGTACTGACGAAAATAAGCACGTAATGAAAAATAGCGGGTGTAATCAGAAATCATTACGTTATAGCCTAATAAGTTAAGCAATTTAACCCGTTCCATAATGTCCTTCTCGGTCATATTGGCATCTTTACCGTGTAAGTCATTCAGTGATATTTCTGCGATTAACACGGTATTTTTATCGGTTACCCCTTCTAATGTCGAAAAGGCTTTGTAGCCTTGCTCAATCATATCGACATTAAGGTTGGTAATGGGTTTAAATGAACCACGAATGGTTAACACGTTCTTTTTGTACAGCATATCGGCAGGTACCGCGACACTGCCATCGGCTTTGAACATAATGGCGCGAGTTTTCCAGCTGCGAATAAGATGAATATTCTTGGCTTGATTGTCGACATCTTCAAAGTAGGGACCTTGAAAGTCGATACAATCAATTTCAATCCGATTGGCTTTTAGGCTGTCGGTTAACGAATCGATAATCATTTTTGGATCTTCAAAATAATAGTAGCTGGCATAAATAAGGTTTACACCTAAAATACCCAGCGCTTGTTGTTGTGCTTCAGCGCTGTCATCAAACATGCGTACATGGACAATAATATTAGATGGCTCAGCACCAGGGTACATTTGAATACGCACCCCGCACCATGCATGGCATTCGTTTTTACGATTAAAGCTCTTGGCTGAGACAGTAGCTGCATAGGTAAAATATCGTGAAGACTTAGAGCGAATGGCTCCAACACGATCGACCACTAAATCAAACTCTTGCTCCATCATCGCTAGCACACGAGCTTTACTGACATAACGGCCATCTTCTTGGACACCATAGATGGCATCTGAAAATTTCATATCGTAGGCCGACATGGTTTTCGCTATCGTACCCGCAGCAGCGCCAGCCACAAAAAAGTTACGTGCGACTTCTTGTCCTGCACCAATTTCAACAATAGTGCCGTACTTTTTTTCGTCTAGATTTAAACGAAGGGCTTTTTCTTTGGTGCCACGCGAACTGACTTGCTTATCCATATTATCTCCACACGATAAAATATTCATATCTTAAGGTTACGGCTAACAATGTTATAGCAAGTTGAAATATGCGCTAGTGCTGAAAGGAAAAATGTGTCGATATAATAATGATTTTACGTTAATTGTTACTTTATTGATGTTTATAGTGGCATTTTTACTCAGGTCGTCGATGCAGATGGCCAGAATCATTATTTTTAGATTAAACAGAAGATAGCCGCCACAGTTTTAGCAAAATGTGGTGGCTATGGTGATGTTATCTCGAGTCCAGGCTATCTCTCGTACTGGTTATCTTGGGACATCCATCATGGTTTGCAAAAACACCGCCGAAAAAGGCGCTTTTTGTTGTTTTTTAATCTGTGGACTTAACCCATTTTCAAATAAAACAAATAAATAATCATGACCATTACTGACATTCACTCTGCCAGCTAGGTTTGCAATGCCCAACATACTGCCTGTTTTAGCAAACACATGGTTTTTCAACGGTGATTTATTGAAATAGCGTTTATAGCGTAAAGTGCCACTAACACCAGATTCTGGTAACAACTCGAGTAAAAAGTGGTACTCAGGTTGTTGGTATAGGGTGGTGAGTACACTTAATACGTGCTCAGGCGTGAGTAAGTTATAACGCGACAAACCAGAGCCATCGGCGATGTTTGCATTTGATAAATCGATGCCAATAGAATACAGAATGGTTTTTAATGCTTGGCCACTTCGGGCAAAATCACTGGGTGCTTGATAATAAACCTCACCCAATTTTTTTAATAAACTGTCGGCAATTAAATTATCTGATTTAAGCAACATGGTTTCGAGCAATTTAGGCAATGCTGCAGATTGGTGGCTGGCGATCACTTGTCTTTGAGCCATAAACTGCAGTTCTGTATTCATTTTTTGTGCTGTAATGGGTTGCTGATGCACAATGCCTAAAGAAGCCAATTGTTTGGCTACGATCTGTTGCGCGTACAGTTGTGGTTCGGTAATGGCTATTGCCAAAGGCAATGATTTAGCGCCGACATGGCAGCCACTAAGATGATAGCGATTATTATCGAAACGACTTAACGTTAACTGACACTGTGGTACTGATTCTGTTAGATATGCAGGAAGAACAACCGTATCGGTTAATGTCTTCACTGTGGGCTTAGCAACAGGTCGGTTGATGATTGGGGTGACAAAATAAGCATCATTGGTGATTTCAATGGGTCGGTTTCCCATCATGGTGATGTTGGCCACTTTATTGTAGCCGGTTGTTGCTAATCGACCATAGACACAATTTTTATCAATGATGAAAGGCGATATTGGTGCTGCGTAGCAAATCCCTAAATCATCCCATACCCAGCCAGGTGCCTGCAGTTGGCTATCTTGCTCACTGGTTAATACAATATTGCCCGTCAGTTCAGTGATACCTAGCAGACTTAAAGAGGCGAGTAACTGTCGCAAATCTTGATACTTTAAGGTTGGGTCGCCACTAAATTCTATGTAAATGTCGCCAGAATATATGCCATTATCAATTTGGCTTTTATCTAAAGGTTGCTCTGCTAACGTAGTTAAACGGGTTTGATAGGTAAAGTCTTTACCGAGTTGTTTCGTTGCCGCCAATGCGGTTAACAGTTTTTGAACACTGGCAGGTTGCATTAACGATTGGTTGTTGTACTCAAATACTGTTTGTTGAGTCGTCATGTCCCACACTGTGATGCCGAGCTGTGAATGTGTTGGTTTTAGTAACTGGAGCATATTATCAAGATACAATGCTGCAGGTTGCTGGGTAGTACTATCACTATAAACTGTTTGTGGCTGACTGAGTGCTACTTGGTCGGGTGTTTCTGCTGCGATTGCAACATTCACCAGGCTTGTGATAATCAATGCTCCTAGCAGACATAAGGCTTGAGTGAACCGCAAAGAGGGTTGTTCATAAAAGAAACGAGGCTGGGGGAGACAAAAAAGAAGGGAATTCATAAAAGCCTATTGTGAGAGTTCAGTAACGATAGGTTATGTTAGCTGATGATATCCTTAGCTGATATGCATTTGATGTTTTTTGGTTATATTTCCTCATTTATGATAATTAGAATTAATGTTTAACTCATTATCATTGACGCTTTAGTTGACTAGTTAGCAAGCAATCTCGCTTTATTACGCAAATTATCAACAAAAAAGCGTACTAAAACCGCAGCTAAGTAAGAAAAATCTTGCTCATCACCTTGTTAGTCGGTAATTTCTATCAGCTTAACAGAACGCCAAGCTCACCAATCTTTAGAATTAGATGCCTCAGAGCTGCAATAGTTCTATTTTGCAGCATATTGTGGTGTGATATAAGTTGATTAGAGCGGATAGACAGACCACGATAGACCATTCAGCAATGATATTTATTATTGTAAAGGTTATCTCGTTAGCACTATCGATATTGCGTTAAAAGAAACATCATCAATTGAGGTTGACGTTACTTATTCTGAAGTCACTTATTCCCTCAATTTATCTGTAAGCATGGCATGTATTACTTGCTAAACAGTTGAACAGCGTACTTACAATTACAATATATCGCTGTGATGTTTTTTAAATTTGATCCCATTACTGATTATGGTAATGGTCACCCATTTTAAGGAGGATGCCTTGCTGGATAAGCTAGGTGGTATTGCCCTAAATGCAGATGCTGTGTCTTGGTTGCTTAAGCCAAAAGATTTTAAGCAAGCCTTACTAACTAAAATTGCATCGGCAACATCTTCAATTTACATCGCAGCATTATATGTTGAAGATGATGAAGCTGGCCGTGAGGTATTGCAGGCGTTATTAGACGCAAAGAACCAAAACCCACAATTAGATATCAAAGTGTTAGTGGATTATCATCGTGCACGCCGAGGCCTAATAGGTCAAAAGGGCGACAGTGGTAATTATATTTTATATCGTCAATTAATGGACCAAGCAACGCATCCGTTTGATATTGTCGGTGTGCCGGTGAAGTCTCGCGAATTTATGGGTGTACTGCATCTTAAAGGCTTTATCATCGACGACACTGTTATTTACAGTGGCGCGAGCATTAACAACATTTATTTACAACAGCAAGAAAAATACCGTTTCGATAGATACCATGTTATCGATTGTCCTGAGCTGGCTCGCAGTATGCGTGACATGATAAAGCAGAATATCGTTAGCGATCCTGCCGTAAGTGTATTAAGTCAAGCTGCAGACAATGAAGATAACCCTGAAAAGAACGATGTAAAAAGTTTTAAACATCGTCTATCTCAGGCCCGTTATCAGTATACCTCTACCACAGTGGGTAACCGTGTTACGCCATTGATCGGTTTAGGCAGAAAAAACAACGGATTAAATGACACTATTGTTAAGTTAGTCGATGAATCAACTAAAGAGTTGTTTATTTGTACGCCTTATTTCAACCCGCCAACGATTTTAACTCGTGCATTAGCAAGACATCTGCGTGATGGCAAAAAAATAGATATTGTCGTTGGTGACAAAACGGCGAATGACTTCTACATTCCGCCGGAGCAAGATTTTTCAACGATTGGTGCGTTGCCGTACATGTACGAGCAATCACTGCGTAAATTTGCCAAAAACCAGCAATGGGCTATTGAGAACGGACAACTGAATATTCATTTATGGAAAGATGGTATTAACAGTTTTCATTTGAAGGGCATCAGTGCCGATAATCGAAAGCATCTGATAACGGGTTCGAACCTAAACCCACGAGCGTGGGCATTGGATTTAGAAAATGGCTTATTATTGCATGATGAGTCAGGATCTTGGAAAGAGTCGTTTATTCAAGAGCAGCAATATATCTTGCTACACACTGAGCGATTATTTCATTATAGCCAAATTGATACTTTGCAGAAATACCCTAAACCGGTGAAGAAAATAATGAATCGAATTCGCCGTTTAAAAGCAGACTTTTTATTACGCCGTATTCTATAATTTCCTCATAATGCGTTTATCAGTTCATCACCAGCATTGGTGATGAACTTTTTTCATCTTAGAGTTGCAGAATGTCAGAATTACCGACTAAACCCACTAAAGCGCCAATTCATGCGGTTCACCGTTTGCATGAGTATCGAAAATCCTTGTCGACAAAGCCCTTTGGCGCGCGAGGGAAGAAACTTATTAGATGTAATTTGTGCCTCTTGGGTGAATTATTTTGCACCTGTAAACATCGTCAATACTTGAATACCAACACCAGCTTTATGTTGATTATGTATAACGATGAAGTATTAAAACCAACCAATAGTGGTAGGCTGATTGCCGACTTAATTCCTGATACCCATGCGTTTTTGTGGACTCGAACCGAGACCGATACTGCAATGTTGGCCTTATTGTCTAATCCAACTTATCAACCATTTTTAGTTTTCCCACAACAATATATTGAGAACGATCAAGTCGTCGTTGAGCAAATAACGGCCACTTCGTTGACGACTGAGCAGGGCATAACCAAAATACCTTTGTTAGTTATGCTTGATGGCAGTTGGCGTGAAGCCATTAAAATGTATCGTAAAAGCCCGTATTTACAACAAATGCCAGTGCTTTCATTTGCACCTGAAACCTTAGCAACCTACGCTCTGCGTAAAGGCAGCCATGATTTTCAACTGGGCACAGCAGAAGTCGCGGCAATGGCATTAACCGCAGCTCAAGAGCCTCAAAATGGTGTAGCATTATCGACTTGGTTTGATTTATTCGTAGAATCTTCCTTGCTTGGGCGTAACCGTCGGGCAAAAGAAACCTTAACGCCAATTTCTGAGTTTATTGATGCTTTTAAACATGCATTACAGGCTAGTCATGAGGGCGGTAAAAAATAGCTTAATCGGCGCCAAACGGTTGCATATTGTGTTAAATTACGTGATGCTAACTGAACGTTAATGGTGTTAGTTATCGCTATTAGGTTATCAATTTTACCTAAGCAACATTCTAATCTGCAGGATTTTATTAAGGATCGTTTCGTACACATTATGGAAGAGTTGATAAACAGTGCTAGAGAGATAAATACTAAAAAATTAGTTGTTTTGTGTCGTCTTGAACCCGGTTGTTTGGGACCAGATGGTGCTGAGCATATCAACACTTTTTGCCAGGTGGCCGAGCGAGCATTAGTAAACTTAAATGCTGATGTGTGTCATTGGTTTCTTGCGCCTCGCTTAGACAAAAGCTTAATAGAAATTCAATACAGCCTTGCAGGTAAGGTGTTGTCTCGTGATAAAGCGGTTAAGTTTATTAGCTCGTTTGATCAAGACCTTGATGACATAGAAGAGCGTTTTGAAGATAAATTGACTCAATTAATTAATCAATATATTGCCCGTAAACGGTAAATGTAGCTCATGTGTTTTAGATTCCTTTCATAGCACTTTAGCCTGTACTTTAACTCTCCCCATAGTGCTAAGGCTTACCGTTTTATCAATTATCGTATAATCCTATGTTGTTTGGGGTTAATAACAGGATTTTATATGACTCCCTCAGCATATAGTGACGCAGCAACTTCTGACGCCGCTCCAACATTTTTCGATCAACAGACGCTACACCAATTGTTGCAGCAACAATTTGGTTTTACTGAGTTCAGAGAAGGCCAACAAGCCGTTATTGAAACCATTTTGGCCGGTCATTCTGCGTTAGCTATATTTCCTACCGGTTCAGGTAAGTCCTTGTGTTATCAGTTTTGTGCCCAACAGTTACCCAACCTAACCTTAGTTATTTCGCCTTTGCTGGCTTTAATGAAAGATCAGCTGGCATTTTTAGCCAGTAAAAGCATCGCCGCCGCCAGTATTGATTCAAGTTTAACTTATGAACAAACGCAACAAGTGATGCGCGATGTACGAGATCAACGTACACGAATTTTAATGGTGTCAGTTGAGCGTTTTAAAAATGAGCGTTTTAGGCAATTTCTTAAGTCAGTCCCTATTTCGTTGCTGGTGGTTGATGAAGCGCATTGTATTTCAGAATGGGGACACAATTTCAGGCCTGATTACTTAAAAATCCCTCAATATTGCCAAGAATTTTCAATCCCTCAAAGTTTGTTATTAACAGCGACGGCAACTGAGCAAGTAAAATTGGATATGGCTAAACGTTTTGGTTTGATACCAGAGCAGGTGGTGCAAACCGGTTTTTATCGGCCGAATTTAGATTTGTCTGTTGTCGCGGTTAATCAGCAACAAAAGCTCACTCAGCTCGCGTATACCGTTAAAAACTATCAAGGTGCTGGCATAGTATATGTAACCCTACAGAAGACCGCTGAGGACGTTGCTGCGCACTTAATCAGTCAAGGGATCAATGCTGCTGCGTACCATGCAGGTATGGATCAAACTGTTCGACAACATATTCAACAACAATTTATGCAGAACCACATTCAAGTGATAGTGGCGACTATTGCTTTTGGTATGGGCATTGATAAATCAGATATTCGATTTGTTATCCATTTTGATTTACCTAAGTCGATTGAAAATTACAGCCAAGAAATCGGTCGAGCAGGGCGTGATGGTTTGCTAGCCCATTGTGTGACGTTAGCAAATTTAGATGGATTAAATACTGTTGAAAATTTTGTTTACGGTGATACACCTGAAGCCGATAGTATAGGTCAATTATTAGGCATTATTGCAGCTGAAACCGAAAGTGGTCGCTGGGAAGTACAAGAAACGCCATTGTCCACAGCATGTAATATTCGTTCATTGCCGTTGAAAACATTATTTGTGCAGTTAGAGCTTTTAGGCGTGATCCGCCCAAGCTATGCTTATTTTGCTGAATTTAAATATCGGTTTGTGGAAGACCAGCAAGCCATCCTCAGTCGGTTTAACGATCAGCGCCAGCAATTCTTGAGTCAGGTATTTGCCCATACGCAGTTTAAAAAGGTGTGGGGACAACTTGATTTTGACAGTTTATATCAACAACATGGTTGTGAACGACAACGAGTTGTTGCGGCATTAGACTATTTAGCTGAACAGAATTTGATAATTCTTGAGACAAAAAAAATCACTCAAGTGTATGATGTACAACAGCAGGCATTAGCGACACCGCAGCAATTACAACAATTGACCCAGCAACTCAGTCAATATTTTAGTGAGAATGAACATAAAGAGATTGTGCGGATTGGTAAGCTAGTCGATTTTTTTGAACTTGATCGTTGTTTAAGTGCAAATTTAGCTCACTATTTTGATGACCACTCGGTGCCACAAGTATGTGGTCACTGCAGCGTTTGTCGTGGGCAAATTGCCGTCTTATCCAAACAGGCTGTGGCTCCGTTACCAGACTCGGCCACAGTGACAACATTGCTTGAACCGTTAATTTTAGTGGCTCGAGCAAAATCGTTACCCACTCCAACCATTGCCACGCAGGCTAAATTTCTTGCTGGTATGATAATGCCAATGTTTAGTCGTTTGAAAGTTAAACAACTAGATGGCTTTGGACGTTTTAGTGCTTATCGATATCAAGATATTCTGGATACTGTTAAGAAGGTAAATTCATGAAACCGGTTCCTAAAATACTGTTAGAGCGACACGGTGAGTTAATACAAAGTGAAGGCGTGACGGTGGTGTCCCATATTCAACGGCAAGTTGGAGAATGGGTGGTTCAAACGTTAATGATTAAAGATTGCGATGTGCCATTTAAATACAAGCGACCTCAGCGTTTCAAGAGTTTGTTAGATCATAAAGTCAATTTAATTTACTACCCGGCAAAAGAAGTCGTGGGTGGATTTGAAATTGAAATAATGCAAGTGGTTAGGGTTCGCCGTTACTAATTCTAATCGATTAAGCTCAGCACACGATTGTCTCGGTGTGCTGAGTATTAAGAGTGGATCATTTGAGCTTTTCTCAATGTGATTCAACAATTGATGTGCCATTTTCATATCACGTTTCCAAGCATGGCAATATCGTCGCTTAGCCATTGTACAAGTGTAGTATCATCTCCCGCATCAATCTGCTCGACTAACGTCATTGCGCTTGCCACCGCCAACCACATTGGCCGTTAGGCAGGGTTCAACTAACCCAAATCAAATACCCATAAATCGTCAACAGATTAACAAGGTAGCCCGAGAATAAAGATAAACTCTTTGCGTCTAATCATTATTGGCCACTAAACACAAACTCGCTCGCAGTTTTCCACACTCTATATCGTAAGTCGGTGCCTTCGGGTAAATAAAACACTTTAGGTTGACGGCTGTCATAGCGTAATGTCAGTGCTTCATTAAGCACGATAAACTCAGCTGATTTAGCGTTAGTGCACATCATTTTGGTTGTCGGACCTTGCATCAATTTTTCGACTAGGTAATAGACATATCCCCAGCCGGCTAATGATACTTTGTCAATGTCACCGATGAGCTTGGTCTTATTACAATCGACGATTTGATTTTGACCTATTTGCACTTCAAACATGTAATCTTGCTCATTTTTCAGTTCAGGCAAGGTCAGTACATGTTGTACCATGCCCTCAGTGGGGGCAGGATACATTTTACTGGCTCGTTGCGGCTGATATTGACTGACATCCATAACCGTAGTGTTAATTTTCAGGGTGTTCAGATAATGATTGTCAACGGGACTGGTCGCTCGCGATCCAAACGAGATGACACCGGTACAGATGACCGTAACCGTCATCACGAATTTTATGGTATCAGTAACACTGATTCGTTTCATATTCTGTCCTTTTAAAATGCATGTAATACCATCTCGCATAAAACGGCATTGTATTGTCCGTATGCACACACAAACTCTACGGTATAGTGTGTACTTCTCACAATTAATCCCAGAAAAAGAGGCCAAATCGTCTTTTACTTACCAATTACCTTGTGCATATAATTCATAGCAGGTTTGGCATCAAACAATCCAGCTTAACCTTATTTACTCGCTCTTTCGTCAGAGTTGTATGAGTTAGTTAGTGTAAACGCTGCTTGGCATGAAAAGGGTTAAAATGATTATTTTTTATTTACGCTTGTTTATTGGACTACATCAATAATTGAGTTTAGTTCATAAGTATGACATAACATACTGATAACCTTTGACACATTGTATTTATTAATAAGGTATCGCCTTCGATGCATAATACCCAAAATCTTGAACAAACCTCGCATATACTGCATTTAGCGTTACCTAAAATGGCCGACTTAGCTATTCCTGTCACGCCAGAAAACTATGCTATTTGGTTTGATTATTTTGCTGAGAGTAACCTTAATCTAAAACGCGCAATTGACGGTTTAATTGCTAATGGTGTTCAATTTACTCCCGAGGTTAATTTAGGTTTATACAATCGATTTATTGAAGAACAATCACCAGAAATTATTGAAAACGTCCAAATCGAAACTCAAATTCTGATTAACAGCTTACTTAATAAGATTGAGCAGTTAAATGTTGGCACGGAATCTTTTTCATCTAACCTCAATCAATTTGGCGAACAGCTGCAAACAAATCCTAATGCTGATGAGCTCAATCTTATCGTTGGTTCCATTGTCGCCGAAGTTGATCAAGTCATTGCTAATAATCGCCAAATGTCTGCGAGCCTCGAGTCATTATCTGAAGAAGTTGCTAACCTTAAAGACGAAATGGAAAATTTGAGTAAAGTGGCTATGACGGATGAACTTACATCGTTAAAGAACCGCCGCTCTTATGAGTTGTTTGCTGCAGAGCAGATGACCAAGTTTGTCGACACTCAAACGGTATGCAGTTTGTTGATGATTGATATTGATAATTTTAAGATGTTTAATGATACTTTTGGCCACTTAATTGGCGATAAAGTGTTGGCTTATGTGGCTTTAGCCATGAAAAATACTGTTAAAGGCGATGATTTGGTTGCTCGCTATGGTGGTGAAGAGTTTGTGGTAATGTTACCCAATGCCAAGCTTATCGATGCCGTAAACGTGGCGGAAAAAATACGTGAAAGAATTGCATTAAAACAGCTTTCTATCGGTAAAGAAAAGAAACAAAACCTGGGGCATATTACCGTTTCTATTGGAGTGGCCACTATTCAAACGGGTGATGATGTAGATACCTTATTATCGCGGGCTGACGAACAACTTTATATTGCAAAAGCTGCCGGCAAAAACTGCGTCAAATTTGGTTAACATTAATCGGTGGTTTTACGGTGCGATGCTCTTTTAATTAGCTTGTTTGCAGTAACCAATATTTGTGGTAACAAATGTTTGCGGTAACAAATATTTGATTTAAAAAACGTTAAGCCCACAACGAATCAACTTTTTAGCGGTTGATCCATGTGGGCTTATGTTTATCTGCTGTTGATTACATTTAACACAACCAAAATGTTATTGCGCTTTTGGTTGTAAATCCATGTGCATCTTTATTAAATGTTCTTCCATATCAAATGATACGGTAAACCCAAGTGACTTGGCGAGGTTGGCCATACTGCGGTTTTCAAACATGGTAAAGCCCGTTAAATAAAGTGTATTGTTGGTTTTATAGTAAGCAATCAGTTTTTCCAGTAGTAACTTGCCTAAGCCAATCCCTTGATAATTACTGCGAACCGCCATAGCAAACTCGGCTTCGGTATTATCTGGGTCGATAGACGCTCTCACAGCCCCTAATGTTAGCTCTTCACCATCCTCTGTCATTGTCGTCGCAATAAAAGCCATCTCACGCGAATAATCAATTTGCGTTAATACTGCCATTTCTTCATGGGTCATGCGTGATCGCACTCCAAAATAGCGCTTGTATCTGTCTTCATCACTTAACGAATTATCAAAATCTAAGTGTTTAGGCTCATCTTCTGGCAAAATAGGCCGTAACATTATCTCAAGACCATTTTTTAACGTGGTAGTTTGTTCTAATTCTTTTGGATAGGGCAAAATCGCTAAACGGTTAATGTTGTCTTGCGGGGTGGCATGAAGCCGCATATTGACATCTAACAAGGTGATTTTCTCACCCGCGGCCAAAACAGGATTAATGTCTACTTCGGCAATTTCAGGACAATCAATAATTAAGTGAGATATTTGAGTCAGCATCACGCATAAAGCATTCATGTCTAGACCGAGTGGCAAATGACGGTCTCGCAGCTTATGGGTTTTAAGTGCTTGAATCACCATATAACGAGCCAGTGCCATGTTTAACGGTGGCAGTGCAACCGCAGCGTCGCGTGTTGGGTCCCATTCTGATCCACCTTCACCTAAACAGATTGCCGGACCAAATACTGGGTCATTAATTACCGACACCCTAATTTCTTGTGCACCTGCGGTTAATGCCATTTTTTGAATAATTAATCCGTCAATTTTGGCTGAAGGATTAGTTTGATGCACCCGGTCAATAATAGAGTGGGCGGCATGACTGACATCTTCATCAGAGGCTAAATTTAGCACTACACCGTGCACATCAGATTTATACAACAAGTCTGGTGATTGCACTTTTAACGCCACAGGATAACCGACCTGGTTGGCGACATTAACCGCTTCATCAACATCTTTTACAAATCGCGTTTCAATGGTGTTGAGTCCATAAGCACGTAAAATATCGACGGCTTGATGGGTTTCAACCACTGTTTGATCATTATCCAAAGCGCGTTGTAATAATAGTCGTGCCGCTTTGCTGTCAGTCGGAATATTATCAGGTATCGACTGTGGTACTTCTTGGAGTAGCTTTTGGTTACGACGGTATTCGACCATGTGCATAAATGCTCTTACGGCACCTTCAGGGGTTCGATAGGTCGGAATGCCAGCTTTGGTAAACCGTTTACGGGCCAAATAAGCTGAGTCTTCACCGCTCCAATTGGTGAGCATATTGATTCTATTGCGGTTAGGGTGTTGATTGATGGTGTCGATAATACTGTTAGCAATATCAACACTTTCACCTAATACCGATGGTGAATGTAGCACCAAAATAGTGTCAGTATCGTTACTGCTCATAAGTACTTTTAATGTATCTGCATAGCGTTGGCTGTCTGAATCACCAATCATGTCGATAGGATTTTGTTGTGACCAAGTATTGGGTAAAATAGCATTCAGTTCAGCGACGGTTTTTTCTGACAATTGTGCCAGTTTGCCACCTTTAATAATCAACTCATCCGCGGCCAATACAGCAGGGCCGCCGCCATTACTCATAATGACTAATCGTTCACCTTTTAATGGGGTCGAATGAGCAAGGCTTTCTACCGCAGCAAATAATTCAATTAAATCATTTACTCTTAACATACCGGCACGTCTAAAAGCGGCTTCATAAACGGCATCGTTGCCACCAATACCACCAGTATGGAGCATTGCGGCTTGCACACCTTCACGGCTGCGACCTGATTTAATCACAAAGATGGGTTTATTGCGTGAGGCAGCGCGAGCGGCAGATAAAAAGTGACGTTTTTCGTTAATGGAATCGATATACAGCATGATAGCGCTGGTTTTACTGTCGCGGCCTAAATAATCGAGTAATTCATCAAAGTCGATATCGGTGGCATCACCGAGTGAAATAAACGACGAAAAGCCAATACCTTTGTTGTTGGCCCAATCGAGTACCGTGGTGCAAATGGCTGCTGATTGCGACACAAATGCAATTTTGCCTACGTTGGCTCCAGCGTGCGCTAAACTGGCATTGAGTCCAATAGGCGGTAAAATCATTCCCAAACTATTGGGGCCTAATAAGCGCATTCCGTATCGTTTGGCATATTGTTTGGTGAGTTCAAGTAAATTATTACCTTGCTCGTCAGTTTGCGATGCCATGCCAGAGGCCATAATAATCGCAACTTTACAGCCAAATTGAGCCAAACGTTCAACAATACTGGGCACTCTTAAGGCGTTGGTGCAAATAATGGCTAAATCAGGTTTGATCGGTAATGCTTCAATATTGGGGTACGCCAATACACCCATTACTGCGGTATATTTGGGTGTGACAGGCATTATTGGCCCAGAAAAACCGCCTGATAGCAGGTTTTTCATGATTGCTTTACCTGCACGCTTATTGCCGTTAGATGCGCCAATGACTGCCACCGAAGTGGGTTTAAAGAGTGCATTAATGCTGCGTTGACTCATAAAATGTGACCTTAGCTGGCTGGCAATAAACACGGTTGTTAACACTAGATTAGCATAATATTTTATCGAATAACGATAAAGAGATTATTTTAACAGACGGGCCATTTTATGAATAAAACCAATTACTCACTTAATCATTGGTAATCAATTATCTCATCAAAAAAACCATCGATAGACTCGATTTTAGAGCATTGTCTCGGCCATAAAAATGCAATAAAAAAGGGCCATTTAGGCCCTTTGTCATTGTCGGTGTTATTGCTGCTTTAATGCTGTTCTGATACAGATATCGTAGACGAAGGAGCAGGGACGTAAATATTGATGACCTTGCGGATCAATGCTTTACCGTCTTCAATAGCAATATACAAACATGGAATGAGACATAAAGTTACCACAGTCGCAAACAACACCCCAAACGCTAATGAAACCGCCATTGGGATTACCATTTGAGCTTGCATACTGGTCTCAGCCATAATTGGCACTAGACCAATGAATGTTGTCAATGAGGTAAGCATGATAGCTCTAAAGCGTCGGCAACCTGCATTGAGCACGGCTTGTTTCATCGGCACACCCGCTTTGCGGGAGTTATTGACATAATCCACCATCACTAGTGAGTCATTCACCACAACACCAGCAGCGGCAATAATACCAAACATCGATAGCACACTTAAATCGATGCCTAAAATGATGTGTCCCATTACGGAACCGATAACCCCAAACGGAATCACCGACATAATCATAATAGGTTGAATATATGAGCGCAGTGGAATAGCCAACAAACTATAAATCAGCAATAGCGATAAAATAAAGTCACGCATTTGTGTATCGGCGCTGTCTAATTGCTCTTGAATACTACCAGACACTTCACTGTGGACGCGTGGATACTTAATCAGCAACTCTGGCATAAAGTTATCACGGATATCTTTAGCCAATTTAAACGGTTCAGTTTGATCTGCATCTACATTGGCCCACACGTTAATGGTTCGGTTACCGTTTTCGCGGCGGATACTGTTTACGCCTTGCACGACCTTGATTTCCGCAACTTCAGATAAGGGTAACTCTGCACCTTGTGGGGTGTTAATCATCACATCTTGTACCAATGCGATTGAGTTACGCTGCTCTTCAGGGTAGCGCAGCATCACTTTGATTTCTTCGCCATTACGAATGATACGTTGTGCTTCAAGACCGTAAAAACTATTACCCACCTGTGAGGCGATATTGGCTAAGGTTAAGCCCAATGCATTGGCCAATGGCTTTAATTGGAACTGCACTTCTTTGGCACTTGACTGGCGGCTGTCGTTTACGTCGCTAACGCCTTTAAGTGAATTTAGTTTGGCTTTTAGAGCTAATGACGCTGCAACCAACTGACTTTCATCTTTACCTTCAAGCCTAAAGCTAATGTCACCGTCTTCACGACCGCCACCCATTAAACTGTCTTGAACGCTAAACGATTTAACCCCAGGAATTTGTGGCATTGCTTTGCGCCATAAGTCTGCTAAAGCAAAGGTATCCATTGGTCTGAGTGATGGATCGACCAATTTAGTCATCACTTCAGCCGTTGTTTGCCCTTTAAGATCGACCTGCATGTCAGAAATCATTTTCTGGCCATATTGCTGCTCAATCTTTTTATCCACATCATATAAAGTCTGCTCTATGGCCAGTGCGGCCGCGAGTGTCGATTTTTCTGATGCATCAACGTTCATTTCAACGGTGACTCTTGGAAAGTCGTGTGGAATTTTTGGTTGACCGATAAAACGAACCAAACCGCCCATATAAAGGCCAACACAGATCAAAATCAAGCTGATAAACAACATGATAACCGCGTAACGATACTCAACCGCTAATTCAAGGGAAGGGCGATAGACAGACTTAATAAATTTCGTTAAGCCGCGATCAATTTTACCTTGAACAAAATTAACACCGTTACGAAGCCAATCTAATGGATTTTTTGAACCTGGTTTAACAATGGTAGGCTTTTTCATGTGCGCCAAATGCGCAGGCAAAATCAATTTAGATTCTATTAATGAAAATAATAAACATAAAATAACAACAAAACCAATAGCCTGCCCAAATGCAGATGATGGACCGTCGTCCATGGTTATTGGTAGAAAAGCGGCTATCGTGGTCAATACACCAAAGGTTGCTGGCATGGCGACTTTTTTAACCCCACGAATAACGCTGTCAATACTTTGGCCGTGTTCTTCTGATTCGCTGTGGGCACTTTCGCCCATCACAATGGCATCATCGACCACGATCCCCAGCACTAAGATAAAGGCGAACAAGCTGATAACGTTAATGGTTACATCAAAAAATGCCATTGGCATAAACAATAAGGTACCTAGAAAACACACCGGTAGTCCCATCATCACCCAAAAAGCCAATCGAACTCGCAAGAATAAGGCCAGCATGATAAACACTAATATCGCACCACTTTTCATGCTGTCGAGCATCAGTTGTAAACGGCCATCCAAGTAGTAAGTCATGTCTACCCAAGGTTCAAGTTTGACACCTTGTGGTAATATTTTTTGCTGTTTATCGACAAAGCTATTAATGGTATCCGCCACATCGGTAATACTTTGATTTTTACCCGCACCAATGAAGAAGGTAACTGAGTTTTTACCATTAAATTTAGAGTATTGAATGCCTTCTTCAAAGCCATCATTTACGCTGGCAATATCACCCAATAAAATCTTGGTACCATCATCTAATGTTAGTAAAGGCAGTTGTTCAAACTCGTAACCCACATAGGCTTGATTCTGAACGCGTAAATTGATGTAACCATTTTCTGCTTTGATTTGGCCAGCCGACATATTGCGTGAATAGCCACGAACGGCCTCAGCGACATCGTTAAATGTGATCCCAAACTCACGTAAACGGTCTTTACTGACTTCAATGCCAATTTCATAACTTAAGCCGCTATAATATTCGCTAATGTTGACCCCAGGCAATTGCATGATTTCATCATTAATGCGCTCGCCTAAATCTTTGAGTTGCTTTTGGTTTAAGTCACCATAAAGGCTTAAATACATTACTTCTTGGCGAAACTTAATCCGTTCAACTTTTGGGGGCTCCATGCCGCCTGGAAAGGTTGAGATGGAGTCAATTTCAGACTTAACCTCTTCAAGTACGACTTGTGGATCATATGAGTCTTCTACCTGAAAATATCCCTGCGCTATATTACGATTCGAATAGGTAATAACCCTTTTTAAGCCTTGAGCGCTTTCTAAGGCTTGTTCAATCTTAATGGTAATGCCTTCTTCCACTTCTTGTGGTGCAGTACCTGGATACACGGCGCTAAATTGAATCCAGTTAACTTCAACGGCAGGGAAGAACTGTTTACGGATGGTATTGGCGGTCAACAGACCACCGAGTATGATAATGATCATCAACAAGTTTGCCGCAACGCTATTGCGGGCAAACCAGGCGATAATTCCTTTATTAGTATCGTCCATGATGTTTATTTACCTTCCATCGCAAGTTCAGTTTGTTCTGTTTCTACTGACTCATCTTGTAAGATTTTATCTTCAGGCAGAGCAAGTTGCATACCTTCTAACGGGTAATCAAGCGCTGATGTTATTACTTGCATTCCTGATTCAAGACCTTCGGAAATCACGACATTCGCGCCTTCTTGGCGAATAATGTTAACAGGTTTATAGCGTAAGGTTTTGTCGCTATCCATCACAGCAACTAAACCATTTACAATCAAATGACGCGGAATAATGGCCACATTACCGGCATTACTGCCTTCAACATAGGCGGTAACATAGGTGCCAAATCGTAATTCATTTTTATCGCTATTGAGTCCGTATGGATCGTCTATTTCGGCAACCAGGTATGTCATCCGGCTTTTGCTGTCTACCACGCCTTCACTGCGAACAATTTTTCCTATCCACTCTTGTTTGCTTCCGGCAAAGTTTCCCGCTAATCGTACTTCAGCATGAGTGCCTTTTTTATCCAAATATTGCATTTCTTTATCGGCTAGCGGTAAGCGAATTTCTGCTGTATCAGTATTATAAACATGACCAATTTTGCTGCCAGTGGTGACGTATGCGCCTAAACCGATTTCACGGCTGGATATGAGTGCATCATACGGCGCGCGGATAACCGTACGCTCTAAATCGCGTTGTGCACGTAATAAACCCGCTTCAGCACTTTTTAGTTTGGCTAATTCTTGTGCTAATTGCGGCTTGCGCAAACTAAGATCAGTTGGCTTACTGCTGGTTATTTCGGCCCATTCACGTAAGGCAACTTCAGCATTGGCTCGTTCTTGTACCATGTTGGCTTTAGACGAGGCGATGTTTGCTTGAGCATCTAATAATCCAGCTTCATAGTCACTGGGATCAATTTTAGCTAAAACATCACCTTTTTTAACAAAGCCACCTTTGACGAATTTATCGGCTAAATAAATAATTTCACCACTGACTTGTGCGACGAGTTCGGTGTCGTATTTTGCCGCGACAACACCGTATGAACTGACAGAAAAAGTCATCGGTTTATATTCAAGTGCTTCAACCGACACTAAAGGGGTGGTATCAACTGCAGGCTTTTCTTCAGGCGGTTTTTTTAGTGCAGCAATGCCAACTAAACCGGCTATTCCAATACCTAATACTATGATGGGTAATATTATTTGTTTTTTAGTAGCCACAATGCTTCCTTTTTATAATCCGATATTTTTGCAGTAAGTTCATTTCATACCGCCAATAGTCTTTTTTCTACTGTATATGTTAATCGATATGTTTAGTGTTTGTTGTTTCATTGTGTAAACTTGTGTGTCAACTACTTGCATGTGATCTCATGACATAAAACCTTTAGGGAACAGATATTGTGCAGATTGAAAACACCTCTAGATTACAACTGTCATTAATGACTCTTAATGACAGCGCACTATTATTTGAACTAGACCAAGATGAACGAGTCATGCACTTTCTTAATGGCGGCAATAAAACCACTCAGCATCAGATAGATACGATCATGTTACCTAGATTGGCTCAATATTTAAATCCGCCAAAAGGTTGGGGATTATGGAAAGTCCATGCGCTCGATTGTGACGCCAATGACCAACACGGGTTAAGCGGCGAGTATTTAGGCTGGGTATTAGTGAGACCGATGCACTTTTTTACCCAAGCACAACCGCATAACTTAGAGTTAGGTTGGCGGTTTAAGCATATTTGTTGGGGTAAAGGCTATGCTACAGAAGCTGCCAAAGCGGTCATGGATGCTGTCAGTGAGCCTGATGACGTGACTCATGTGAGTGCGATAGCAGTAGAGGAAAATATTGCCTCAATTGCGATTATGAAAAAACTTGGTATGACGTTTCAGCATAAAAGTATTCACCGTGATCCATTAGGTGATACTGAAGCCGTGTTTTATCAAAAAGCGGTGTAATGTTTTTTAAGGTAATAAAAAAAGCAGCCTGAGCTGCTCTTTTGTTGTATTACATACTGTCGATTACTTTTTAGCGTCTAAATAACGCTCAGCATCAAGTGCAGCCATACAACCCGTACCGGCAGAAGTGATGGCTTGACGGTAATGTTGATCCATCACGTCGCCACAAGCATAAACACCTTCAATACTGGTTTGAGTCGCATTGCCTTGTAAACCACTGTTTACTTGTAAGTAACCGTGATTCATTTCTAATTGACCAGCAAAAATACCAGTATTAGGGCTGTGACCAATCGCAATAAACACACCAGCGACTTCTAAATCGGTCACTGAACCATCTTTAGTGCTTTTCTTCTTAAGCCCAGTCACACCCATCTCGTTACCAGTGACTTCTTCAAGTGTTTGGTCTAGGTGTAAAATGATATTACCGTTCGCAACTTTATCCATTAAACGATTGATCAGAATTTTTTCTGAACGGAAGCTGTCACGACGGTGAATTAAGTGAACTTCAGAAGCTATATTACTTAAGTAAAGTGCTTCTTCAACTGCAGTGTTACCACCACCAACCACCGCAACTTTTTGGTTACGATAGAAGAAACCATCACATGTTGCGCAGGCAGAAACACCACGGCCCATGAATGCTTCTTCAGACGGGAGGCCTAAATATTTAGCCGATGCGCCAGTAGCAATAATGAGTGCATCACACGTAAACTCGCCGTTGTCACCTTTTAAGCGGAAAGGTCGCTCAGTTAGTGTCACTTCGTTGATGTGATCAAAAATAATTTCAGTATCAAACTTCTCAGCGTGCTTTTGCATGCGTTCCATTAATGCTGGACCAGTTAAGTCTTCAGCATCGCCTGGCCAGTTTTCTACTTCAGTCGTAGTGGTTAATTGACCACCTTGCTGCATGCCTGTGATCATCACAGGATTTAAATTTGCACGCGCAGCATAAACAGCAGCGGTATAGCCAGCAGGGCCAGAACCTAAAATTAGTAGGTTAACGTGACGAGCTTCACTCATGATTTTGTTCTCCGATAACATGCCTTAAGCAATTTGCATGGGATTGTATGGAATTTACTACTGCGGGTAAAGTGAAGTTGAGTGCAGGAAATCGATTGAGCTAATCTATTGTGTAAATATTCCGTTTCAGGTGAGGTAATGATACACATTAACTCGCTTGAAACGGTTACTTGTCGTTCAACGAACGATTGATTGTATGTTAGGTTTAATAAACCAAGTGACAGGTTGGTAAATTATTTTTTTCTAAATAATTCTGGTGGTATTCCTCGGCAATGTGGAATGTTTGTATCGGTACAATTTCAGTCACAATATGACGCTGTCCCCATTTACCGCTTCGTGCTAATGCCAGCTTTGAGCTTTCAGCTTGGGCTTTTTGCTCTTTATCGTGAAAAAAAATCGTGCTGCGATATTGAGTACCAATGTCACCGCCCTGCATATTCAGCATGGTTGGGTTGTGATTTTTCCAAAAAGTGTCCAACAAGTCGTCGTAACTGACGATTTCTGGATCAAACTCAACTTGAACCACTTCTGCGTGACCAGTCGAACCCGTCTTCACTTCTTTATATGTGGTCGCACTGTCTTTGCCACCCATGTAGCCACACGTTGCGTTACTGACGCCGTTAATTTCACGGAAAAAATATTCAACACCCCAAAAACAGCCTGCACCAAATGTTGCTAACGCCATGACATACCCTTAAAACAAATTATAGAAGTCTAGATGGCTACAATTGTGTTGAATATTGTGTAGTTTTGCAAGCAAACTTTTATTAATAAATAAATCTAACATATGCCACCAATAAAATAGCGTTTGGCTATGATAGAATCCGCGACAATAGGCAGTAATAGTTAACATCGTTTTACGTCAAAGTTAACTACGCCATATAATAATGAGACAAGGAGTTGATAGTGTTATCTGACCTGATGATAAACCATGATTTTTTAGCCTATACCTTAGCCAATCCAAATCAATTACCTGCAGCATCTGATTTTATGTTGGCAGATCATACCCGTGTAGATGTATGGGATACGGGAGTGATTGTATTTACTCCGGCTAATGCAACCAAAGATATCGTGCTGTCTTGTGCTGTGCACGGTAATGAAACTGCACCGATTGAAATCTGTAATCAACTCATTAAAGATTTGCTCAGCCAACGAATTGTTGCCAAGCAGCGTGTGATGTTTTTAATTGGTAATCCGGCCGCGATTATCAATAAAACCCGTTTTATTGATGAAAACATGAATCGGCTATTTAGTGGCGCGCATTCTAAAGGCGAGGGCTTAAGCCATCCGGAGCGTCACCGAGCAAAAGCGTTAGAGCAATACGTGGCAGACTTTTTCAATGCCAATAATGACAATCAACGTATTCATTACGACTTACATACTGCTATTCGTGCTTCTAAGCATGAAAAGTTTGCCATATACCCATACCGTCCTGGCCGTGCTTTTAGCGGTGAACAAATTATGTTTTTGGCGGCATGTGGCGTTGATACTATGTTGTTTCACCACGAACCAACAACGACGTTTAGTTATTATTCGTCAGAGCAATTTCAAGCAGATGCTTTTACTGTGGAATTAGGCAAAGTAATGCCATTTGGCCAAAATGACATGAGTCGTTTTGCACAAACTCAAACTATGCTTGAAAAGTTGATTACTGAAACTGAGTTAGCACCTGTTGAGTTCGACCCTAGCAAGGTCAACTTGTATAAAGTATCGCGCTCTATTAACAAGCACTTTGATGATTTTGAATTTAGCTTTGCTGGTGATGCAGAAAACTTCAGTGCCTTTAGTCAGGGCGAGGTGTTAGCGACAGAAGGCGGTAATTCAATCACTGTTGAATACCCACAAGAAGCCATTGTATTTCCCAATGCAAATGTGCCCATTGGGCAACGCACAGTGTTATGTTTAGTACCCGCGTTGAACGAAACTATTATCTAGTCGTAAAGCAATATATACATGTCAATCGCGAGTAAAATGCGTTTACAGTGAGAGTAAGTATTGATAGGTAGTTTACGTTAACGTAATGTCTACTCGCATAGTATAAATAGAGCCATGTTTATGTTGAACATGGCTCAACAATAACAAGAGCATAATATGAGCAACGCACCACTGACCAATGAAACAGTGCACCGTGTCAGCTTCTTAGACAAAGCGTCATTGCACATCCCCATTTTGCGTATTTTGCAAGCTGATGGCACCACTTATGAAAGTGCGGTTCTACCAGTAATCGACAAGGCTCTGGCCGAAAAAATCTTTGATACCTGTGTTTTTACACGCGTATTAGACGAGCGTATGTTGGGTGCGCAGCGTCAAGGACGGATTAGTTTTTACATGACCTGTACCGGTGAAGAAGCCTCAATTATTGGCAGCACAGCCGCGCTTGATAAAGACGACGTCATTTTGGCTCAATATCGTGAGCACGCCTCATTGCGTTATCGCGGCTTTACGACTGAACAATTTATGAATCAAATGTTCAGTAACGAGAAAGATTTAGGTAAAGGTCGCCAAATGCCGATTCATTACGGCAGCCGTGAACTCAACTACCAAACTATTTCATCACCTTTGGCAACTCAAATTCCACAAGCCACAGGTGTTGCTTATGGCATGAAATTACAAGGTAAGCGTAACGTCGCCATTTGTTATTTTGGTGAAGGCGCAGCATCAGAAGGTGACTTCCATGCTGGTTTGAACATGGCCGCAGTGCTTAAGTCTCCGACCATCTTTTTCTGTCGTAACAATGGTTATGCTATTTCAACCCCAACTGAAGAGCAGTTTGCTGGTAACGGTATAGCCAGTCGGGGTGTTGGTTACGGTATGCATACCATCCGTGTAGACGGTAACGACATGCTAGCGGTGTTAGCTGCCACACAACAAGCTCGTGCCCACGCACTTGAACATAATGCTCCAGTATTGATTGAAGCGATGACGTATCGTTTGGGCGCGCATTCTTCATCAGACGATCCATCTGGTTACCGTTCAAAAGAAGAAGAAGCCAAATGGCAGCAACACGATCCAGTAAAACGTTTTAAGTTATGGATGGTCAATAAAGGCTGGATAACTGAAGCCGATGAAGCCAAGTTATTTGAACGTTATCGCGAAGAAGTGCTAGCAGCAGTTAAAGTGGCTGAAAAGTTACCTATTCCGAAACTAGATGAAATTATTGAAGATGTGCTTGATAAACCGACTCCAGCATTGAGAAAACAGCTTAAAGAACTGAAAGAACACATTGCTAAGTATCCAAAAGCCTATCCAAAAAGCGCAGGGAGACTCTAAACCGTGGCTCAAATGAATATGTTACACGCCATCAACGAGGCGTTATCAATAGCCATGACTGCCGACGAGCGCATGGTGATTTTTGGTGAAGACGTTGGCCACTTCGGTGGCGTTTTTCGCGCGACTTCTGGTTTACAAGAGCAGTTTGGTCGCGACCGTTGTTTTAACACGCCGCTAACTGAACAAGGTATTGCTGGTTTTGCTAATGGCCTAGCATCTTATGGCATGACTGCTGTTGCAGAAATTCAGTTTGCTGATTATATTTTTCCGGCATTCGATCAAATCGTTAATGAATCGGCAAAATTTAGATACCGCAGTGGTAATCAATTTGATGTGGGTGGGTTAACCTTCCGCACACCATACGGTGGTGGTATTGCCGGTGGACATTACCACTCTCAATCACCTGAAGCCTATTTTACCCAAACGCCTGGTTTAAAAGTGGTCATTCCGCGTAATCCAGAACAAGCTAAAGGGTTGTTGCTGGCGTCTATTCGCGATCCAAACCCGGTAATTTTCTTTGAACCTAAACGTTTGTACCGCGCATCTGTTGGCGAGGTTCCAGCCGGTGACTACGTTATCGAATTAGGCAAAGCACAAGTGGTTAAGCAGGGCAGTGATATTACTGTTCTGGCTTGGGGCGCACAGATGGAAATCGTCGAAAAAGCCTGCGAACGTGCCGAGAAAGAAGGTATTTCATGTGAAATTATCGACTTACGCACTATCGCGCCATGGGATGTTGAAACTATCGCAAAATCAGTGACCAAAACAGGTCGTTTACTGATTAACCATGAAGCGCCATTAACCGGTGGTTTTGCTGGTGAAATTGCGGCAACCATTCAGCAAGAATGTTTCTTATCGCTTGAATCACCGATCAATCGTGTGTGCGGATTAGATACGCCTTATCCATTGGTGCATGAAAAAGAATACATGCCAGATGAATTAAAGACCTTCGAAGCCATCAAGGCCACAGTGTCGTTTTAGGAGTAAGGTATGATTAAAGATTTTATTTTACCCGACATCGGCGAAGGTGTGGTGGAATGTGAATTAGTTGATTGGTTAGTTAGCGAAGGTGACATTGTCACTGAAGATCAACCGATTGCTGATGTAATGACAGATAAAGCCTTAGTGCAAATTCCGGCGCCGCATGCTGGAAAAATTACCAAGCTTTACTACGCCAAAGGTGAAATCGCCATTGTGCATCAACCATTGTACGCAGTAGAAATGGATGGAGATGACAACGATAGCGTCATTGAAGCCCCTGTAGCTGCCATGACACCGGTTAACGAGTCAGCTGTTAACAACAGTAATGCTGTTACGGCCACAACCAGCAGTCAGTCAAACATTGAAGAGTTCTTATTGCCTGATATCGGTGAAGGGATTGTTGAATGTGAATTGGTTGATTGGTTAGTCGAAGAAGGCGATATCGTCGTTGAAGATCAACCCATCGCTGATGTGATGACCGATAAAGCGTTAGTGCAAATCCCGGCCATGAAAGCCGGTAAAATTGTCAAACTGCATTATCGTAAAGGTCAGCTTGCTAAAGTGCACTCACCTTTATTCGCCATAGAAGTAGAAGCTGAAGTTAATGCTCCGTCAGCTCCTGTTGAAGTGGTTGAACAAGCACAAGCAGCTGCGCCACAAGTTAACCTTGAACCTGTTGCACAAGGTAAAGCTTTAGCTAGCCCAGCAGTTCGCCGCATGGCACGCGTACTGGACATTAATATCGCTATGGTTGTTGGCACAGGCAAAAATGGCCGAGTTTACAAAGAAGATATTGAACGTCATCAGCAAGGTGGTCATGCCACTCAAGCTGCCGCAAGCACAACGCCAGTGTCGTCAACGAGTCAAGATAATGCTCAAGCTGGCAGTTCTGTGAATAGCGGCATAGTGAGTAATGTAACGGCGAACGATCGGGTTGAACCCATCAAAGGTGTCAAAGCCATTATGGCGAAAATGATGGTTGAGTCAGTATCGACTATCCCTCATTTTACTTACTGTGAAGAGTTTGACCTTACCGAACTCGTTACCTTACGTGAAAGCATGAAGCAACGCTATTCAACTGACGAAGTGAAGCTGACCATGATGCCATTCTTTATGAAGGCCATGTCATTAGCGATCACAGAATTTCCGATATTGAATAGCCAAGTTAATGCAGATTGCACCGAGCTCACTTACAAGTCTCGTCATAACATTGGTATGGCCGTTGACTCAAAAATGGGTTTATTGGTACCGAATGTTAAAGACGTACAAAGTAAGTCTATTTTGGATATTGCTGCTGAAATTTCACGCTTAACCACCGCCGCACGCAGTGGCCGT
Source organism: Shewanella sp. Arc9-LZ (assembly GCF_010092445.1). NCBI lineage: Bacteria > Pseudomonadati > Pseudomonadota > Gammaproteobacteria > Alteromonadales > Shewanellaceae > Shewanella > Shewanella sp. Arc9-LZ. The sequence continues at coordinate 2,351,603 of NZ_CP048031.1, forward strand.
GTGTCGCCAGCAGATTTGAAAGACGGTACCATTTCGATTTCTAATATCGGCGCATTAGGCGGTACCATAGCAACGCCGATTATTAACAAGCCGGAAGTGGCCATTGTGGCGTTAGGTAAATTACAAATACTGCCACGCTTTAATGCTAAAGGTGAAGTTGAAGCGCGTAAAATTATGCAAGTAAGTTGGTCTGGCGATCACCGCGTTATTGATGGTGGCACCATTGCTCGCTTCTGTAATTTGTGGAAACACTACCTAGAGCAACCACAAGAAATGTTATTAGCCATGCGCTAATGATGATTAGTGTTAATTGCACTATCTTATCCAAAAGGACGCTAACACGTCCTTTTGTTTTAAGTGGCTTTTTCGTATAATACTCGAACAATGTAAATCGATTGGAACCTGTATGAGTCTGTCGGCACCTAAAATTGAAATGATTGAATATCCGTTTCCGCCAAAACCTGCCGTGTTGTCTGACACTGAAAAAGCACAGTATAAAGCACGTATTAAACAGTTATTGATTGATCAAAATGCAGTACTTGTTGCCCATTATTATACCGATCCTGAAATTCAAGCATTAGCTGAAGAGACGGGCGGTTGTGTGTCTGATTCATTAGAAATGGCCCGCTTTGGTCGTGATCACCCAGCCAAGACATTAATTGTTGCTGGCGTTAAGTTTATGGGCGAAACCGCCAAAATCTTAAGCCCAGAAAAAACCATTTTAATGCCAACTCTTGAAGCAACCTGTTCATTAGATTTAGGTTGCCCGATTGAGCAATTCAGTGAGTTTTGCGATGCCCATCCCGACCATACGGTTGTGGTATATGCTAATACCTCTGCCGCAGTAAAAGCACGTGCGGATTGGGTCGTAACCTCAAGCATCGCACTTGAAATTGTCGAGCATTTAGACAGCCAAGATAAAAAAATTATCTGGGCACCCGATCGTCACCTAGGCGCTTACATCAACAAACAAACTGGCGCCGACATGCTGTTATGGCAAGGCGATTGTATTGTGCATGATGAGTTTCAAGCCAAAGCACTTCGTGAGCTTAAAAAACAGCATCCTACGGCGGCGATTCTAGTACACCCAGAATCACCTGCCAGTGTAGTAGAACTTGCTGATGCTGTAGGCTCAACTAGCCAGCTGATTAAAGCTGCGCAAACCATGCCAAACGACAAGTTTATCGTCGCTACCGATCGCGGCATTTTTTATAAAATGCAGCAAGCGGCTCCTGGTAAAATATTACTTGAAGCCCCAACCGGCGGCAATGGAGCAACCTGTAAAAGCTGCGCCCACTGTCCATGGATGGCCATGAACGGTTTACCCGCTATCGAAGCTTCATTAGTCGATGCCGATAAAACCAATCATGAAATATTTGTGGGTGAAGAACTTCGCATCAAAGCACTCATCCCACTCACCCGCATGCTCGATTTTGCCAAAGAATTGAACATGAAAGTGAAGGGCAACGCTTAAACGTTTAGGTTTAGGTTTAGGTTTAGTGTCCATGAAAACAGAAAGCCGACATTTAGTCGGTTTTTTTGTTTTTATAAAAAGTCATTTATTTCTGCAAATACACTTATATAGAGTCCATTGAAACAACGCCGTGAGCATGGCATGGATGTCATATTAGCTTTCGCTGGTCAGAGTCACTCTTTGATATTCCATTACCATGGCATTCGTAAATCCATTGACATCAGATTGCTATCGGAAGCGCTAGGGATTTTTGACAATGGGCGAGGGCGTGACTAGCGAAGTTAAACGCTGAATTAGTCTCGATCTAAATATTCTGCTTATCAAAAGATTTAGTTGGAGCGATGAGGATTTGTTAAGGGATCAATCGCTTTACCCTTTGACTTAGGTGTGAGCGAAACGCCACTAGCTTCTCGACCGAAGGCCGCATAGATCAAAAGAAAGTTAATAAACAGAAATCAACACTGCATCGAAACAATAAGAGAAGGGGATGTTGCTTACCCAGCAGCCAAAACAAAAAGCCCCGCATATATGCGAGGCTCTTAAGCTAACTAGATTTCTATCAAGTATTAAATAATATTTGTAGATTACTTAGCGTTCATTAGTGCAACAGCGTTGTCTAACATGCGGTTACTGAAACCCCATTCGTTATCATACCAAGACATCACTTTCACTAAACGACCATTAACACGAGTTTGTGTTGCGTCGAAATTCGAAGAGAAAGGATTATGGTTAAAGTCGATAGACACCAATGGTTCTACATTAATCGCTAAAACTTCAGACATTGGAGACTGTAGTGAAGCACGAGTAATGATGGCATTAACTTCTTCAACAGTAGTGTCGCGAGATGCTAAGAAGGTTAAGTCAACTAAAGATACGTTAATTGTTGGTACACGAACCGCTAAACCGTCAAATTTTCCTTGAAGCTCAGGAACCACTAAACCTACTGCAGCAGCTGCACCGGTTTGGGTTGGGATCATAGACATTGCAGCAGCACGAGCACGACGTAAATCTGTGTGATACACATCAGATAAACGCTGATCGTTAGTGTAAGAGTGGATAGTGGTCATTAAACCAGACTCAATCCCAAGCTCATCATTTAACGGCTTAGCAATAGGCGCTAAACAGTTAGTAGTACAAGAAGCATTTGAAACTACTGTCATATCAGCAGTTAATACTTCGTTGTTTACGCCGTAAACAACAGTGGCATCAACATTCTTACCTGGTGCAGAAATAAGTACTTTCTTAGCGCCAGCAATAAGGTGCGGTTGCACAGATTCTTTAGAAGTGAAAATACCAGTACATTCGAAAACGATGTCAATTTTCAACTCAGCCCAAGGTAACTTTGATGGGTCACGTTCTTGGAAAGTTAAGATCTTGTCACCATTAACATAGATAGCTTCATCGTCGTGATCAACTTTTGCGTTGAAACGACCATGTACAGTATCGTACTTAGTTAAGTGAGCATTAATTGATGCATCACCTAAATCGTTTAATGCAACGATTTCGATTGGGTAATTTTTTTCGCTTTCGTATAGAGCACGTAAAACATTTCTACCGATACGGCCATAGCCGTTAATTGCTACACGGATAGTCATCTCATATCCCTCAAGTTAAAATAATTTGGTGGCATGTAAATCGCCTGGTTGTAAAATTACCAAATTGGCTGTAATAATCAAGCTAAATCACCTAAATATGCCGAATTAAGCCAATAATTTTGTATTTTTTTTACATTAAGCTCATTTTGAATATAAATTAAGCACAGTTTTGTAAGTTGTACACTAACGTAAGCGAGATAATATTGGCCGATTAGTGAGGTGATTTATGCTTACTTTAGTAACATCTCGCTGCGACTCTGTGCAAATTGTTTACTCATTACCGCAGAGATTAATTCAAGTGCTTGTTTATCGAGTTCTGTCGCTAATGTTTTATTACCTTTAATAATGGCCAATAACTTTTCTTCATCGGCATGGTTGTCACTCATTAACAAATTTGCTCGAGTTAACAGGTATTCTTTTTCAGCATTTTGTTGTTGCCGATATATTGATGCTAACGCTAAAAACCAATCAGCATCGATTTTGGCTGGTTCTGTTGTGGCTAACAAATGCAAATAAAGCGTTTTAGCGTCGTTAGGTGAGACTCGCACATAATAAGCTGCTAGTTGGGTAATAATGTCATTGTCGGTGAGTTCACCTTGCTTATAGGTGCGTTCAACAATGGCGAATGCGTCTTGATCGTTGAAACGCGTCCAACGATAAAATGCCAAATGCACCTCATTATTAGTGCGGGTAAATTCTTGAAGTTCAGATAATGTTTGAGTACTTACCGCAAATGCTCGCTCGCGATCTCGTGTACGGTCGGTATTCAACTTATGTTGAACCCCTGCGGCTAATTCGATGCAGTTACTGTAATTTTCTAGATAAACCAGCTGCTGATAAAGTTGTTTCCCAGTGGGTGTCGAACTCTGTTTTAACGCGTATCGATGACGGATCAAGTCGCCTTTTTCAAATCGGCACCAACTATCTTTGTGTAAATCGCTACAAAGTTCGGGATTATTTTTACAAATGAGGTCGCTATTACGGTCATTATCGCAGCCAAAAAGGCCAAATAATGCCCCAATAACTGTAAATGATGTAATTAATACAAAATTTTTGCTCAAAATCGTCTCCGAGAGGTAAATTGTCTAATAAAATTACACATTTACCGAAAATTTGTTACTAGCGAAATAACCTGTATTTCATTACAATGTCGGCGACCAACAGGGGCCACCCCCATACAATATACTAAATTATTGGTCTTTTCTTTTTGTTACTCAAACCTTTCTGAAAAAACGAGAAAAGTGAGATAAAGGATCCCTACATGAGCGCAGATAAACATTTACAGAGCTGGCAAGAACGTTTCGAAATGGCAGAAGCAATGCAACCGTTGCTTGGCAAGTTGTATCGTAACCAAGGCATTGAAGTAATGGTATATGGTAAACCATTGCTTAATGCATCAACCATCGAAATCATTAAGTCACACCGTTTAGTACGTCGTCATGTCGGTGAAAAATTACGTCTTCGTGAAAGTTTCCCATTTGTTGTAGCACTTAGCAAATTAGCGATTAAACATTGCAGAGTGGATATTGGTAAATTAGCGATTAATTACTGGCGTAATAACAAGGATGCGAGCGGTATTGAAGCTTATATGACACAAGAATTGTCAGAAGCGGTTAATCACGGTGATGATACCCCGGCTCGTGATGTTGTACTTTATGGTTTTGGTCGTATCGGCCGTTTGCTGGCACGTTTATTAATTGAACGTACCGGTAAAAGCAACAAATTGCGTCTGCGTGCCATTGTGTTGCGCGGTGGTAAAAAGGGTGATTTAGAGAAACGTGCTAGCTTATTGCGTCGTGACTCGGTACACGGACCATTTAATGGCTCTGTCGAAGTTGATGAAGAAAACAACGCAATCATCGCTAACGGCACTTATATTCAGATTATTTACGCAAATTCTCCTGATCAAGTCGATTACACTCAGTATGATATTAAAGATGCATTAATTGTCGATAATACTGGTATTTGGAAAGATGAAGAGGGTTTAGGTTTACACCTTAAAAGCCCAGGAGCTTCAAAAGTATTGTTAACGGCACCTGCTAAAGGCGCTATTAAAAATATCGTCTATGGTGTGAATGAAAACGATATTCTTGATGAAGACACAATTGTTTCAGCGGCAAGCTGCACTACAAACGCTATTACGCCAGTGTTGAAAGCGGTTAATGACAAATACGTTATTGAGAATGGCCACGTAGAAACGATTCACTCGTATACGAATGATCAAAATCTAATCGATAATTACCATAGTGCCGACCGTCGTGGTCGCAGTGCACCGTTAAACATGGTGATTACTGAAACGGGTGCCGCTAAAGCTGTTGCTAAAGCATTGCCTGTATTAGCGGGTAAGCTAACCGGTAACGCAATCCGAGTTCCAACACCTAACGTATCAATGGCGATTATTAGTGTTAATTTACAACATGAAACTAATCGTGATGAACTGAATGAATATTTAAAAGATGTCGCATTACAGTCTGGATTACAAAATCAAATTGATTTTACTGAATCGACTGAAATAGTATCTAGCGATTTAGTCGGTTCACGTTATGCCGGAGTTGTTGATTCGCAAGCGACGATAGCAGAGGGTAAACGTGCCATTTTATACGTATGGTATGACAACGAATTTGGCTATAGCTGCCAGGTTGTTGGCGTTATGCAAAAAATGCTTGGTTTAACCACATTATCATTACCAAAAAGCTAATGTGTTATAAAAACTAACCATTCATGGTGGTGAATACTCGAAAGGCGTACAAGCTTAATATCGCTGTTTATTGAGTACTTACCGTCATATTTATGATAAAGCATCTCTTTGGAGGTGCTTTTTTATGCGCGTTGTAATTTATTTAATCATAATGATGATTTATGCATCAAACAGTCATTATGTTGCAATAAATGTGTTTTTATTGATTGACTATCGGGGCTAAAACGGTAGAATGCCATTCCGCAGTCAGGGGAAACTTCTTCAGCTGTTAAGTTTGAAAGGCATTATTGTTCTTACAAATTTAGTAAAGGTTATAGGCGATACAAATGCGACATTAGCTCAGTTGGTAGAGCGATACCTTGCCAAGGTATAGGTCATCGGTTCGAACCCGATATGTCGCTCCAATTTCTTATCTTATCCGATGGATTTGAATTTGGTTAAAGCATGGCGCGATGGCAGAATGGCTATGCTACGGATTGCAAATCCGTCGATCTCGGTTCGACTCCGGGTCGCGCCTCCACGAAATTGCGTTTGATGGTTACTTTTAGTAACGGTTAAAACAACACTTTGCCCGAGTGGTGGAATCGGTAGACACAAGGGATTTAAAATCCCTCGCTGAATAAGCGTGCCGGTTCAAGTCCGGCCTCGGGTACCATTATAATCTCTAGTAATAGAGAGTGGTGTAAAAAAGCCTCAACATTAGTTGGGGCTTTTTTACGTCTGTAATTTGTGAATTAGATTGAAAGATCAAAATCCCTCGCGCTCTGGTTGAACATCAGGCGTACAGGCGCAAGTCCGGCCTCGGGTACCATTATAATCTCTAGTAATAGAGAGTGGTGTAAAAAAGCCTCAACATTAGTTGGGGCTTTTTTACGTCTGAAATTTGTGAATTAGATCGAAAGAATAAAATCCCTCGCGCTCTGGTTGAATATAAGACGTGCCGCTCTTTATTAATAACAATCGTCAGAAAATTGAGCTGAATATTAAGTGTTATTGAATTGGTGGGGAGACTTTACAATAGAGGAGGATGCTGATGATAAGATCTTTGGGTTAGTCACACTTTGGAATCAAATGTTAGCTTGAAGCTAGGCTTGTCTAGGAATGAAACATAACGTGAGAGGCCTGTAACTCTATGAACCATCACGTTATGAATAGAAAAGGGTGGTGACTAAGACTGATCGTCTAGTTGAATTTGGCCTACATATAAAACAGGGGCAGCATCAATTTCATTGGCATCCATCATGGTAGCTATCCGCTCAACGGCAGACAATAATTGACTTTGTTCCCATTCTTCAAGGTTTTGATAACGCATAATAAAATGTTCTTGCAGTGGTTTAGGTGCGCTATTTAATAACGTTTTACCTGCGTCACTTAACGATAAATGAACTTTCCGTTTGTCGGTTTCGCTGCGCGTTCTAATCACCATGCCACGATTTTCTAATCGATCAATAATGGTCGTCACTGTCGCTGCACTCAAATTAATTTCTTGAGCTATTTGTTTGGCCAGTGGAGCGTCAAGTTGATCAATTTTCTGTATGACCATTAATTGTGGTCCAGTTAGACCCGATAGTTTATTTAATTGACGTGAGTGTATATCAATAGCTCTGATCACCCGGCGCAATGAAATTAATAGTTGTTCGTATTTTTCCATAATCCCCTCATAATTCACCATGCACCTTAGCAGAATTCGGCTTATTACTCATGTCCAATATCAAAAAAAGCAGAATAATGTCATAGACATTATTCTGCTTAGCTATTTTATCAGCAATTACAACTTAAAGACTGAAAGTACGTGATACCGATAATACTGCGCGGGTATCGCTTAAGTCTGTGTCCATGCTCGTGTCTTCAACGGCAACGTTGAAGTCAAAACCTTCCCAGCTGGTTAAGTACTCTGCGCGATAATGGTTGTAAGACTTGTCACCGTCCCATGCCCATTTGTCTTCGTCTTGCGAAGTAGAGCGGTCAAAACTAACACGGATGTCATGACCTTCTGCAATGGTGAAGGTATGAGCAACCATCATGATGTAATGGTCAGCATCAACACCAAAGTAATCCCATGAATACCAAAAGTTTAATTCACTTTGACCAAGCGATGAAGCATAGCCAAACTTAGTGTAAATCTCTGGGTAGTAATACTCATCAGAGGCATCATCACCATGGTAAGTGTAATATGCAATACCCGCATCTACAGACACTCTGTCTGTTAGTTCAAAATATTTACCTGCGTAAAAATCAAGTTCTAGCCAAGTGTCATCAGCACTGCCAAAGTCAACATTCGATGCCCAAGCTCCAACGTACCAACCGTCATCGGCAGCATAGTCTAGGCTAGCTTGTAAGGCAGGATCATTGTCTGTTTGGCTAACACCATTAAAGGTATAGTCAGAGGTTGCATTAACGGTTGTGCTTAACTCACCAGCCATCACTGAAGTCGGTAAAGCAAATAAGCTTAATAAGGCTAATTTTTTCATTGTGGTGTTCATCATTATTCCTTGGATCATTATTATTGTTTAGTCTGCTAATTCGATTTTAGTAAAATCGATTTTATTTTCTTTTGGAGAACGTTCTATATCAGTCACTTTACGGTAGTGCGATTTTAAAATGTATCCGAAACAACTTAATATCAAGGCAATAGCGAGAGCACCAACCCATTGAATTTGTAAAAAGTCTAGTTTGAATAACAAGGTTAAGCCACTCAGTACCACTACATTACCGATGATATAAGGTACTTTACCAAAACGTTCAACGGTAAGGTTTAAGTTATCTGTATATAAACGAACCAGTGAATCGAGTGAGTTAATAACAAACATTACCCCTACAATCACCATTGCTAGATTATAAAAACCTGACGTATCAATACCATTCGCGCTGTAGTAGTACAGAACCGTGAACCAAATCGCGATTGGGATTGAAGGGAATACCATCATGGCTATTAATACTTGATAGGTTTTCATTCCACCCACAAAACGAGCGGTAAATTGACCAATCATAATGCTCCATGCAAACCACCAGAATAGGTAAAATTCGTGGTAATCGTTTATTGGAAGTACAAAGTTATGGATGTTGCCAAAATAGTCACCAATTAATGCAAATGTAGTAAAGAACTCACCCACACTAGAATCGTCTGATAAAAATGCGCCCGCCCACATGATGGCGATTAAACCAAAGAACAACCAGGTACTGCCTAAACTAAGATAACGAACATAGCGAATACTGGTGCTTGAATACACTGCGGCGGCAATAACCATAAACACGATTAAATAGAAGCTGCTGACAACGGTTTCACCATCACCTAATTGCGGTAAATACCATGGTAAGTTAGTTAATAATAAATAAGCGGTAAAGGCACATGTACCAATGATCACTACGTTATTAATAAACTTTATCAATGGAATTTCAAAATACTTTACTCTTGGTTCAATAACACAAAAGTAGAAGCAGGTTAAAAAGTAAAACGCCCAAATTAAGCAGGCCCAAAAACCAAACTCTATGGCTAACGGATTACTAAATCCATATTCTGGACTGGTTGCCAAATCTGCATAACCAGCAAATTCCGTTAGCGGAAACATGATTAAGCCAACATCAAGCCCTGAAGTGAACAAAATGGCAATAAAGGTAAATTTTCGCACCGGTGTCACACCAATGCACTGCATGTTACCCCAACGATAAATAACAAATGCGATAGCGGCAAAAGTGAATAAAATGCCTATTGATAACCAGGTCGTCATTATTTAACTCCCGGGTGAATAGTGTGTGCGAACATAATGTTGGCTCCTTGTTGTATGTTTTTTATGCCATAGAACAATTTTTAAAGGCAAAACGCCCTCAAGCCTTAAGTATCGTGATGACGATAGTTAAACCCTGATAGATTGAACTTGGCTAAATAGACCATTTACAAAAATGTAGGTTGGCCATCAACCTGTTGTCGATGTGTATAAATGAATACACATCGACGAATGGGTGTTAATCAATTTGTCGTTTAGGCGCTTGTAATCGTTGTGATGTTTGCCATTGATCAGCAATAGTCACTTTTGCCAAACTTGGCGCAAGAGGTTTGTTGCCTAAAATGATGTCGGCAGCGCGCTCGGCGACCATAATAGTCGGGGAGTTTAAGTTGCCATTTGGAATGGTCGGGAAAATTGACGAGTCAACCACTCGTAAACCATGAATACCGTGAACTTTTGTTTCAGAGTCGACAACAGCCATCTCATCTTCACCCATTTTGCATGAGCAAGAAGGGTGATAAGCGCTTTCTACTGAGCTTCTAACAAAGCGATCAATTTCTTCATCTGTCTGTATTGATAAGCCTGGTTGAATTTCTTCACCACGATACTCATCTAAACCCGGTTGATTAATAATTTCACGGGTTAAACGAACACACGCTCTAAAGCCTTCAATATCATCTTGATGCGATAAATAATTGAACTGAATTTGTGGCGCAACCTTGGCATCATTTGATACAACCGTTACGGCACCACGGCTTTTAGGTTTATTGTGGCCAATATGAACTTGGAAACCATGGCCAGCAAATGCTTCTTTACCGTCGTAACGCATAGCAGCAGGTAAAAAATGGTACTGTAGATCCGGCCACTCTAAACCCGCTTTTGAGCGGATAAATCCACACGATTCGAAATGGTTAGTTGCGCCCAAACCTGATTTATTAAAAATCCAGCGAGCACCAATAAACAATTTGTTTAACGGGTCAATTTTGCCATTGAGCGAAATAGGCTTTAAGCACTTAAATTGGAAGTAAAACTCTAAGTGGTCTTGCAGATTCTGACCCACACCGGGTAATTGATGAACTTGCTCAATACCTGCACTGGCTAACGTGCTTGAATCGCCAATACCGGACAGTTGCAAAATATGCGGTGAACCAATTGAACCTGCCGATAACACCACTTCTTTATTGCAGTTAACATCAATTAACTCGCCTTTACGTTCGTAACGCACGCCGACAGCGGTTTTACCTTGCATAATCACTTTATGCACAAGCGCATGAGTGACCACGGTTAAATTCGGGCGTTTCATTGCTGGGCGAAGGTACGCATTTGCCGTAGACCAACGTACGCCGTTTTTAACTGTCATGTGCATTGGGCCAAAGCCTTCTTGCTGACTGGCATTGTAATCACTCGTCGCTAGGTAGCCAGCATCGACACCAGCATCAACAAAAGCTTGATATAACGGGTTTTTCATTTCATTACCGTTATTAACCGCTAATGGGCCTTTATCACCGCGATAAACATTACCGCCAAAAGACCATGTTTCAGCTTTTTTAAAGTAAGGCAGACAGTGAGCGTAATCCCAGTCTTTTGCACCTTGTTGCTGCCACTCGTCAAAATCACGCGCATGACCACGTACGTAGACCATGCCATTAATTGATGATGAACCGCCTAACACTTTGCCACGCGGGCAATGCATACGGCGATTGTCCAAATGTGGTTCGGCTTCGGTTTCAAACTGCCATGCATACTTTTTAGTATTCATAGGGATAGATAGCGCCGTAGGCATTTGAATAAAAATGCTTTTGTCGCTACCACCGGTTTCAAGTATCAGGACTTTATTGTCTGGATTTTCCGTTAAGCGGTTGGCTAATACACAACCTGCGCTACCGGCACCAACAATAATATAATCGTATTCATGAGATATTTGCGTAGACATTAATGGGTCACTCCTAAAATGGGCTTTCAAGTGACTGCATACCAACGTAAACAGCTTTTATTTGGGTGTATGCTTTTAATGTTTCAGAGCCATTCTCACGACCAATACCAGACATCTTGTAACCACCAACCGGCATTTCTGCAGGAGAGGCACCATAAGCATTTATCCAACAAATACCGGCTTGCATTTGATGAATAACACGATGTGCACGGGTAATGTCTTGCGTAAATACACCTGCTGCTAAGCCTAGGTGAGTACTATTGGCACGCTTAACAACTTCATCTTCATCAGCAAAGGTAAATACTGACATCACAGGGCCGAATATTTCTTCTTTCGAAATCGTCATCTCATCAGTGCAATCTGTAAATACCGTCGGTGCCACAAAGAAACCATTCGGTGCATTGTCAGGCGTTAATGCTGTTCCGCCTGTTAATAAGGTGGCACCTTCTTTTTTACCGATGTCAATGTAGTCGAGTACTTTTTGCTGATGGTCGCGTGAAATCAATGCACCAAAATTGGTGTCAGGGTGCATTGGGTCTCCGCAAACGATGTTTTGTTCGGTACGTTCTTTTAAGCGTTGGATAAAGCGCGGATAAATATCTTGCTGCACAAACACGCGAGTACCGTTGGTACACACTTCACCTTGAGTATAGAAATTCGCTAACATTGCTGCAGATACCGCATTTTCAACATCGGCATCATTAAAGATAATCAATGGCGACTTTCCGCCTAGCTCCATGGTCACGTCTTTTAGTGAACCCGCAGCAGCGGCCATCACTTTTTTACCGGTTCCGACTTCGCCAGTAAATGACACTTTAGCGATATCTTCATTGGTGGTTAGCCATGCGCCAACTCTACCGTCACCTTGAACAACGTTAAATACGCCATTTGGTACACCCGCTTGAGTGAATATTTCTGCTAAACGCATTGCGCCACGAGGTGTTTCTTCTGAAGGTTTAAAAATCATTACGTTGCCGCAAGCCAATGCAGGGGCTGCTTTCCAACAAGCAATTTGTAACGGGTAGTTCCATGCGCCAATACCAGCACAAATACCTAATGGCTCACGGCGAGTATAATAAAAGTCAGCGCCAACAGGCTGTTGATTGCCTTCAATACTTGGGGCGAGTCCGGCAAAGAACTCTATAGAGTCAGCACCAGTAACGATATCGACAACCGAGGCTTCTTGCCATGGCTTACCGGTATCCAATACTTCACCTGCAGCAAGCTCATCATTTTGCTCACGGAGTAGGGCAACGGCTTTTAATAAAATGCGGCTACGTTCTATCGGCATCATCGCTGACCAAACTGCAAAACCTGCTTTGGCACTCTCTATGGCGGCTTTTTGCACAGACTCGGTTGCTACTTCAACTAAATAGCTGACTTCTCCAGTAGCAGGATTGATCACTTCAAATGTTTCGCCTGTACCGTTTGATTGGTATTTTCCATGGATATAATTTTGATAAATAACTAACGATGACATTATTCTACTCCGTTGTGCACGATCACAGCCTTGATAAAGGCTTTAGATAAAATTTGGGCTTGTTTAAAATCTTCTATTGGGGTGGTACTCAACGCACTGCGTAACCAAAAACCATCAATTACTGCCGCTGTTTGCTTGGCTGCATTAACTGCTGCTGCATTGGGTAATAATTGTTTAAACGAAAAAAGCAGGTTGCTGTATAACCGCTGACTATTAATGTTTTGCAATCTTGCTAACCCAGGATCGTGCATCGCTTGGGACCAGAAGCTTAACCATGTTTTTGTCGCGGCTGTTGAACGTTGTAATTCGGTAAAGTTTGCTTCCACGATCATTGAAAGCCGATCTATTGGGGTTAATGTTTTGCCTGACGTTCTTGTCAGTAATGCTTGCTTCAATTCCTCTAACAGAAATTTCTGCGTGGCTTCAATTAACCCTTGTTTACCACCAAAATAGTGGCTGATGATCCCTGATGACATTCCCGCCAATCCACTAATGGTATTAATAGTAGTGTTTTGTAACCCATGACGTTCGATTGACATTAACGTGGCATCTATCAGCTGTTGTTGTCTGACGTTTTTCATTGTAGGTCTTGACATAAAAGGGGTCCGTTATCTGTATTAAGAGTTGTTAATTGAACGCTCAATTAATAACGATACTAATGATTAGTGCTGTAATTATCAAGTTATAACTTGATATAGATCACAACATTCCAGTGACAAAATAAGATAGGAAACTAATAATAAAAAATAAGGCGCTGTTCTATATAGGTTAAATGTTATCTGGCTTTGGTTGATGGTTTGTTGTAAAAAACGAAGACATTTTACATAAAATAATTACAGCTGCAGTTATTTTTAGGTTTTTGATTGATAAAATATCATTTTAAAATAGGCGTTATGTCCCTAAATAGCCTCATTCGTGCAGATATAGATTGTAGAGCTATGAGCTTGGTATTGATTGAAAAACGGCAGAGTCATTGAGCACATAGCGTGAGTTATATTGATTAAATCTGTTTGTTTTAGCCAATTTTCACCAGTATTTTTTTGAGTGTGTCACTATACAACCACAGCCTTATTCTCTCCGACTAATGTTAGGTGTTAATGTTATCCATATGGGTGATGTATTCTGCTAAGTGTTCAGTGTTTCAGTGTTTCAGTGTTCAAGGATTAAGAATTGGTTATTAAGGACTGGGGAGGGCAGCTTGTTTAACTCTACAGCCTGAATAATGTCACCAACGATGATCTGGATTTATCATAGAGACGTGATAGAAAAAACACTAATCATGCTATAACCTTATTTAAAGGTTCAAATAGCAAGATGATTAGATAAGAGGACACAGATGGGCAGTGCATCAATGATCATGTGGAGTGTGCTATTTGGCGCTATAGGCATGGGGTATTTTGTTTATGGTAAGCGCCAAAGGGCGATTGTTCCCTTGTGTGTAGGAATGGCATTAATCGTGTTTCCTTATTTTGTTGCCAGCGTGACCACTTTGCTGATTATGGGAATAATCTTAGTTGCGATACCGTACTTTATCCGGCTTTAGTTGCTGTAGGCATTATTGTTTATCCGTTTATCACTCTGATTCATGTATGGCCTGTAATGGTCAAGTATTTCTGGAGAGATTTTAAGCCGCTTTTTTTAACTCATTATATTTTTGATGTGGCGTCTTATAATCTATTGCTGAATGTCTGCGTTTGTAATTGTAGAACTGGATATATTGCTCAACCACACTGACTACAGAACTGTGATTGATAAAGGCTAAATGGTTCAATCTTTCAGTCTTTAAACTCCTAAAGAATCGTTCCATCACGGCATTATCCCAACAATTTCCTCTACGACTCATACTTTGTTTAATGCTTAAGTGCTTTAGCTTTTCTCTGAACACGTTAGCAGAGTACTGGCAACCCTGGTCTGAGTGAAACATCAACTCCTGTGTATTTGGCCTCTGACGTTGTATCGCGTTATTTAATGCCGCTGTCGCTAACGCGGTATTGGGTTGGCTTGATAAGGCATACCCAACGATTTCTTTCGTTCCTAAATCAAGTACACAGGCTAAATAACTCCATCCTTGATGTGATTTTATGTAGGTAATGTCACCCACCCAATGAGTGTTATAAGTCGTAGGGTTAAACTGCCGTTTAAGCAAATTGGGTGCGTAAACATGTTCGTCACCAGTGTTAGGATAGTAATGCTTTTTCTTTGGCCTAATCGCTTTTAATCCCAAATTTTTCATTACTGTAGCAATGGCGTAAACCCCGACTTTACACTCTAAATCTAATAAGTCGGCCTGTATTCGACGTTTGCCATACGTCGCATTTGAATCAGAGAAGGCTTGCTCTACAAATTGTATCAGAGTCTGTTTTTCAACACTTTGTGGTATCGGTTTGTAATAAAAACTACTGCAACTGATCTCGAATACGCGGCACAACTCACTCATTCTAAAGCCTGGGTTTGCTTTCTTTACTTCGCGCATCATTTTAAGTTTTGATTGTCTCGAATGAAGAAAGCTGCAGCCTTTTTTAAGATATCATTATCCCTCATTGCTTGTTTTAGTTGGGCTTCTAGGAGTTGAATTCTTCGTTGGTCTTCAGTTAATGCTTTGGTATTTTCTGGTGTTTTACCGGCTAATTCAGCTTGGTACTGCACTTTCCATCGAGACACAGCAGATTTACCCGCACCTGACATATCTTCAATTTGCTTGTTCGTGTAACCCTGTTCGACCATCAGCTTGGCATATTCTAATTTTTGAAGAGGGCTGACAGTGATTTTCGTTTTTCTAATCATGATAAATACCTTTAAGATTTTGCTTATTTTAAGCTATAAATCTCTACAGTTTCATTAGACCATTACAGCCTAAGTTAATTTGGAATATGGCCAGCGGCCACTAACGTCGTGGCGCTTCACCCACACCAGACCAAAAGGAAACCAGCGGCTGTTCCCTCTTTATTCTTTATAAAAGAATTAGCCCAGCTACCCGGCAACATTTTCCCAATTGACTTAAATATTAGATGCGAAAAGATCGCCATGGCGATTTATCCAGCGTTGAACTTCGTTTGTAGCCTCTCTTCGGCCCATCTTGTATTATAAGGAGTGAAAATACTAACGCGCATTTCTTTAACGGCTTCAAGTTCAGAGTTGAATTTGGCCTTTTTCAAGACAAGAAAGCTAATTCGTTTTTGCCCCAAAATGAGTTTGAAATATGGCCTGCGGCCACTAACGTCGTGGCGCTTCGCCCACACCAGACCAAGAGGGAATCAACGGCTATTCCCTCTTGGGTCACCCAGTCGCCCCGCAACATTTTCGCTATTTACAAAACAAGAGCTGCGAAAAGTCGCCATTGGGTAGATCCAGCTTTTAACTTTATTTGCAGCCTGCTTCGGCCAACTCTTTATAGTAAAGAATGAAAATGCTAACGCTTTCGATGGTACATCCTGTACCGCGAAAGCTAAGCTCACATCCATGTGAGCTTCACGCTATTTTCTTCAACGTCCTCAATTCAAATGTTGAATCGGTTCATTTCCAAGTCAAGAAAACTAACTCGTTTTTGTCGGATAGACGACACTTGTTACCAAGTGCCGCCCTCCTAAGAACCCAGCGTGCAACTTTCACTGCACTAGGCTCAAGCCTCCACAAAGGTATCGTTAGATACCCAGCAACTTATAAAGCAGTGAGAGCTGATTCATTCCAAGAGTTACGAGCTTGCCTTTTCGATTTTCTCCTAACCAAGTATTCTAGGTACTGAGGGTCGAATGGTATAGCCGCACTTCGGATTTTCACGTGTCTCTCAATAGGCACCTTGGCTATTTGGAATAGATTAAATTGGCAATCCATATCCTTGACCTTCTGCCAACCGTGAAATTGCCATTGGCCTTTTCGGTTGATGAAGTATTTAAGGGCTATCCAAGTCTTAGATTTTGTTGGATGGCGCCTTACTGCCCAGTGCCATAACGTATAGAATAGTTTGTGCCCAACATACCCGAATACTTGCTTAGCAACGCAATGACGATAATAATTCGCCCAACCCCTTAGTTTTGGATTTATCAGTTTGATAAGATCGTTAACAGGGATGGTTGCGTGCTTTTTGATGAGTTCGCGCAGGTTACTCAAGAACAACAAGGTATTGGACTTGCTCGGTTTGATGAGCAATTTTCCTTTGTACTTCCTATGATTGAACCCTAAGAAGTCAAAACCCTTGTTGATGTGGGTAATGTGCGTTTTCTCTTCGGAGAGTGTTAAGCCTCTTTCCGCCAAGAAGTCAGCGATCAACGGTTTGATATCGTTCTCGAGCACTTCCTTTGAAGCGCAGGTGACGACGAAATCGTCGGCGTATCCAATAAAGTTGGCTCTAGCACCCTTTTTGAGTGCTGTAGACTTTATGCGCTGTTCAAGTCCAGCAAGAGTCATTAGCATCAAGGTTGGGGATATAACCCCTCCTTGTGGCGTGCCCTCATCAGTACGATAAAACAACCCTTTATCCATAAAACCAGACTTTAACCATTGTTCCAACATTCGTTTATCTATGGCGATGTTATCAACAAGCCATTGATGCCCGATTTTGTCGAAGCAGGATTTGATATCTCCCTCAAGAACCCATTGCGCTGATCTCTTTAGAGCCAAGCATTTGAAGCACTGATCGACTGCGTCGGCAGTGCTACGATTTGGTCTAAATCCATAGCTGTTTGGGTCAGCAAGCGTCTCCGATATAGGCTCTAATGCAAGAAGGTGGAGCGCTTGTTGTGCTCTGTCTATCATGCATGGGATACCAAGAGGTCTAAGTTTGCCATTCTTTTTGGGGATATAGATACGCTTGAGTGGTTTGGCTTGATATGCCTTCCTGCTCAATTGATTTACTGCTTTCATGCGGCGTGCATCCGTGTTCCAGATGACACCATCTATTCCAGGCGTTCTACTGCCTTTGTTTTTTGATACTCGTTTAACAGCAAGAAGTTTTGCTGAACGCGAGTGAGTCAGTATCCATTGCAACGCTTTCGCCTTACCGTGTTTACCTTCTCGTGTTGCCTTTGCAATACGCATCTGAAGCTTTAATACATGCGGTTCAACGGATTTCCAGTCTATGGACTGCCATTGTTCGCCGTCAGGAGAGGCACTAATCTCTGTTGAAATCATCATTTGCGTTTCTCCTTGAATAAAGTTCTTCAAATTATCTTGCAACGGGAGACCAGTCGGAAGTGGGCTCACTTTCGTGACCAGACACAAGTCTGTATCTGCATCGTTACAATGCAGCCTTTGCTTTTTCCAACCTCCTATACCTGCACCGCTATCGGCCATATCGGCTTTCCCAAAGGGAGCAATACAGGCTTACCGTGTTCCGTATGTCGCGCAATGTCAGGGTAGATGCCCGCTATAGTGCGAAGAGTTATATTGACCACGAAAGAGCATGGGGCAATCTCTTTCCAACTCTCATTGCCTTTTGGCCACAGCGTATAAACCACTTCCGCTGTTTCATCGTATAACGCACCTTACGCGGATTTACATATGTTCATCATACTGACTACCTAGCACTCACCCAATTTGTGGTTATCAGGAGGATCGTTCTCTCACGATTCAGATCCCGATTGGTCTATAACCAATCTTCATTACATTGTCAGAGCCGCTACTTTATTCAGGCTCCTAGGTTCATCTGGTGATACAGATGGTTCACTCAAAAGCGGTGAACAGCGCTTCATACGACCTCACGTCGCACGCCCCAATATGAGTTGGTGCTATTGCTTAATCGAAACATATACATTTCAGTTTGCCATGAATTTTCTAATGTCACATTCTTTGTAATAATGAATCTAAAACGATGGCCAGTATTCATTTACCACTACAATGCGGACAAAGACTACGACATAGAAAGAAAGCTCGTGAATGTGGCTCAGAGCCAGTGATCCCTATAAGACAAAATTCGAAGCAAGGAAATGACGATATGATGGGTGTATATACAAATATCGGCATTTAGTTGAAAATGCTTTTGCTCGGCTCAAGCATTTTACAGTTATAGCAACCCGTTATGGCAAATTTAGAATTAATTTTGAAAGTCTGCGGGCTCTCGCTTGCTCGATAATTTGGCTCCCAATGTGAAAGATCAATAGTCCCTAATATAAAAATCAAACTCTATCAATTTAAATTGGAACGGCTAAGATGTAGACAAGATATAAACACTAACAGAGGGTACCAATTTGAGATGTACATCATGAATGCATTGAACCGATTACCCTGGTTTGCTTGGCTTTTAATTTATTGTTTATCCGTATCAGTTTGGCATTGGCTAACATACTCTTTTTATGGGCAAGCGTCGTATCGTATCGGCGGACCAGTTATTTTAGCCGCACTCATATATCTCACACAATCAACGTATCGGGTACATCATATAGCAACAATGTCATTAGGCATTTTTGCAGCCAATTACTTGATAGAAAATGTGTTACTTGGAATATTCCCCCTTCCATCAGCAATTACTAGTTTAACCTTAATTTTTCAGGCTTTTCTTGGCTGGTTCTTGTTAAGGCGGTTTACACCCGATGCTCAGTTCCCTAACACATTAAAAAAATCCATAAATTTTCTTATATTTGCTGTGACACTGCCAGTATTAGCATCATCAATTATACAACCTCTACTGGAGCGATTGGTTTCACCACTGCCTTTTACTTTCAATGGAATTGAGCAGGAATTCTTATACTGGACTGCGCTTCGTTTCACCTCTATGGTAATAATTACTCCCTTACTGCTCTGGCAGCACGACCGTCAGCAATCTCATTTGTTTAGCTCGTTGGCAAAAACTTCAACATTTGTTTGGACGTTGTTAGCAGGACTAATCATCGCAGTAACGGTTTTTTCAATAGCAAACCCCGAAGGTAGAGCTCTTGCTACATACAGTTCTTTACTGATGCCATTTACGCTGTTTGCTGCTATCCGTTTACCATTGCTACAAAGCCTGTTGGTTGTATTATGTATTAGTGTGGTCTCTTTTTGGGCAGACTCACGCTATGCAGGTCAATCACAACAAGTTATCAATAGCCTGATTGCGTTATCTGTATTTATCAGTTTCAATGCACTGGTGGCGTGGTTGGTCGGGATGATGCTTCACGACCGTGATCAACATCTAGAAAAAGAAACGTCACTACATCACCTTTATGAAATGTTGAGTCGTTTTAATCAATTGCTCATCAAGCAGCCTTTAGAAAAACCTCAACTTTTTGAATCTGCTTGCAAAATCATTCTTGAAGAAACTAAGTTTGATCGCGTTTCTATCATTCATTTTGACAACACTGCATCTAATGAAAATGTAGTTAACTGTGCTTTGGCCCGAACCGACAGCGATATTATTACTACGCCCCCTTTCGTAGACAAGAATTGCGATCTCGTGAAGCGGGTACTGGTAAGCCAAGCATATGAGTTGTTCCAATCAAACAAACACATGCATGACGAATCATCATTTTTGGGCTATAACTCTGTAGCAGCGTTTCCTATAAACCAAAAATTGAACTGTGTAGGATGTTTACTGATTTTCTCTAAAAGGGAATTTATTTTCACACCAGAAATATTGCGATTGTTTCAGGAATTGGCCGATGATACTGGTTTTGCGATTTCTATGCATGATTCTCAAAAGCGGCTGAAACAAACCACAGAAGTATTCGACTACAGTTGTGAGTCTATTATTATCACCGATGGTGAAGGTACTATTTTAGATGTCAATCCAGCCTTCTCTATTATCACTGGCTACAGCCGTGAAGAGGCTATTGGTCAAAACCCTAGAATGCTAAAGTCCGATAAACAAGATAGTGCATTTTATGGAAGCCTTTTTCTGCAGCTGCAAAAACATGGGATCTGGAGTGGTGAATTTTGGAATAAAAGGAAAAATGGTGAACTCTATTTACAGCGCGGAAGTTTAACTACTGTTTTAGATTCTGATGGCACAGTTCTTCACATCATCTCTATCATGGAAGACGTCACCCAAAGGCAACAAGACGAAACAACTATTCTGCATTTAGCCAACTACGATCAATTAACAGGTCTTCCCAATCGTATTTTTCTCAATGAATATTTTCTTCGAGCATCAGCGGAATCGCAGCGCTCTGGTCTAACATGGGCTTTATTATTCATTGACTTGGATAAGTTTAAAGAAATCAATGATGCCTTTGGTCACCATTATGGTGATGAACTGTTACGACTCGTTACAGCACGATTAAGTTCACACATTCGAGAAACAGACTTATTCAGCCGTTTCGGTGGGGACGAGTTCATCATTATTGCACAATGCAACATGGATGAAGCCAGCCAAATGGCGTTGAGATATATAGAAGAGATTAAACAAGAGTTTTTAATCGAAGAATTAGATGTCCATATCGGTGCAAGTATCGGTATTGCCATGTTCCCACAGGACGGTATTAACTTAGAAGATTTAATTCAAGCAGCAGATACAGCAATGTACAAAGCCAAGGCACTTGGAGGAAACGAATCGGTATTTTTTAATCTCTCTATGCAAAAAGAAGTGCAAGAACAGATGGCTATGAGAAGTAACCTTGATAAAGCCATTACTAATGATGAACTGACCTTATATTTTCAACCTAAAGTTACTGTCACTAAAGGAAACGTGCAGATAGTTGGCTATGAAGCTCTTATTCGATGGCCACAACAAGATGGTGGCATGATTTCACCAGCCAACTTTATTCCTTTAGCTGAGAAAATTGGCCTCATATCCGACATCGATCAATGGGTAATCAAAAATGCAATCACAAAAATAAGTGACTGGTTAGTACGTTACCCAGGATGTGTGTTACCAGTAGCCGTCAATGTTTCAGCTTCTTTATTTGCCGATCGCGAGTTTGTGTCGATGTTGACAAAGACAATCACACATTTTGGTTTACCACCTGCACTATTGGAATTAGAGATCACCGAAAGAGTGGCAATGTTGGATGTCGAATACACCTTAAATACCCTCAAGGAATTAAAAAAAATAGGTATTGGGCTTTCAATTGATGATTTTGGTACTGGTTATTCTAATTTAGCTTATTTGAGATTATACCCAGTTGACGTTCTAAAAATTGACATTACCTTTGTTAAAGATGTACATCTGGACGAAAAAAAGCAAAATCTTGTTAGAGCTATCATCAGTATGGCTCAAGCGCTTGGAATGAAAACGATTGCCGAAGGGGTTGAGTGTCAGGAAGAGCTTGATTTTTTAGTCAACGAAAAATGCGATCAGTATCAGGGCTTCTTTTTTGGAAAACCTGTAGCAGAAGAGAAGTTAATCTTCAAGTTGACATCACTGTAGTGGGTTAGCTAATTTGGTCCACCACATAGATGTCTATCAGACATCTAAACGTTCGATGATAGATAAATGGGTTGATTCCTTATCACTAAATTAGCGAACCAACTAACGCGTTTCTGCCCCAAACCTTATTTATGATATGGCCTACGGCCACTAACGTCGTGGCGCTTCACCCACACCAGACCAAAAGGTAACCAACGGCTGTTCCCTCTTGGATCACCCAGCCGCCCCGCAACATTTTCAAACAGCGAAAAGGTCGCCATGGGGATTGATCCAGCCTTTAACTTCGTTTGTAATCAACCTCGGCCTTATTCGAAAATGCTAACGCTTCCGATGGTACATCCTGTACCGCGAAAGCTAAGCTCACATCCATGTGAACTTCACGCTATTTTCTTCAACGTCCTCAAGTTCAGAGTTGAATCACACCATTTCCAAGTCAAGAATACTAACTCGTTTTTGCGCCAAAATGAGTTAGCAAGGTATATCAGGGAGAAAGGCAATAATCGGCTAATAAAAAATCAAATACTATTAAATCCACCATAAATGGTGTATTCAGAACAAACATTTAGCCTAAAGGTTGTACAAAAAACAATTACCGTTAAAAAGCTAATTCCTATAGCATCCTACGTCAAGTAAAAAGTTACCGATTAATTTGAATGTGGCATCGGCCAATTCCAACAAGAGATTTATGCGCCGCAAACCGCTCAACGCATAAATACTAAAACGTTCGTTTCAAAATATCATCAAGGATCTGTATTAAATGAAAGTATTTATTAGTTGGTCTGGCGACATGAGTAAAAATGTTGCGGAAGCCATTCGAGAATGGCTTCCTACCGTATTACAAACTGTGAAGCCTTATTTTACACCGAGCGATATTGAAAAAGGCACGCGTTGGTCATCTGACATAGCAAGTGAACTTGATGATTCTAAAGCTGGAATCTTTTGTGTTACAAGTGAGAATTTAACTAGTCAATGGCTTATGTTCGAAGCGGGAGCTATTTCCAAAAAAGTCGAACAATCTCTAGTTTGCCCTATTTTAATTGGGTTAGACAATGCAGATATAAATGGTCCTTTAACACAGTTCCAAACAACTTTATTTGAAAAGGCTGACTTTAAGAGATTAGTGACAGATTTAAATAAAGCCAATAAATCTAATGTATTGGAAGAGGCTGTACTTCACAAAGTATTTGAAAGGTTTTGGCCTGAACTTGAGGAAAATGTTAAAAGTATTATTCAACGAAACTCTTCTGAAACTACTGATAAGTCTAATGTGCGTTCAGATAGAGAGCTTATTGAGGAGATTCTCGATCTATCAAGATCATTAGCAATTCAAAAGTCTGGAGGGTTTAAAGCTCACAAAGAACTAAACCAACTAATATCTAATTTTATATCAGCCTTTGATGCTATATTTAGTATTGACTGGCAGCACACTAAAGGATGTTTAGAAGAAAGCCAATTCTATATTTCTCCAAACGGTACATTCATTAACCCAGGAGTTAGTGATGAAGGAAATAATTGGGGGAATAGACCTTTCCTTTTAAATTCATATCGCGAATTAGTCACTTATATTGAAAAACATGATATTGATATCAAAACTAGCATCGGTTGAAACTAAAAAGAGACTATGACGTCAATAGTGCTAAAAATCGAGAAAGGCTATCAACCAGTCAAACCTGTGTCACAGCCGACTGGCGATCCAAAGCCTCAAGTGGTTACGTTCCAACTAAAAGTTATGGGAATAATCTAACTAATAACTCTACGCCTCCGGGTGATGAGTAATCTTATAACAAGAGACTATGGCGTCAATAGTTAACTTACTTAATCATGGAGGATTTATGAACATCAAAAAGTGGATGTGGAAGATAGCGACAATATTGGTTATGGGCGTATTGATACTTAACCCAGAGTTCGTGGCTTTAGCTTTATTTGTTGATGCTGTTGGGCTTGATTTATTCTTATTACTTTTTGAAGTACAGATAGTGGCTGTAATTGGGTATTACTTTCATGCCTGGTTTAAGCCAGTATTGAGGTCTTTCTATAAATGTTTACTTAAATTTGACCCTTATTTTTTCATCCCAACAAAGGATTCTGTTGGCAAGTCCCCCATTATTTTGTGCCATGCAGTCCCTTTTATGATGTTACTAATTATCGGTGTCGCTGTCGCTTAAAGTATACCAATTAATCTGGACTTGGCAGCGGCCAATTCCAGCACGCGATTTATGCCTTGCAAACAGCATAAGGCATAAATACTAAAACGTTACATTTCTAAGAGATTACATTGAAGATTTTACGTGATTACCAGCCAGAGATATTAGGCGTTATCGTAGCCTTGGCAGCGCTAAATATTTGGTACCTATCGTCTGTTGCTATTGAAGAGTCTGTTTTACCTAAAAGCTATGACTATTTAATAAGGGCTTTGACAGTAGCAGTCGGCGGCTTCATTGGTGCATTTTCTGCCTTTTGGCTGAAAAGCTATGAAGAGGGGAAAAAGAACAGAGAGAAACAGAAGAGTGCATTGAATTCCGCGCTTTTTGTGCTAATAAGACAAATTAACGCAATTCAGTGTATTAAAAGAGACTTAGACAAATACGAGACTCCCTTTCATCGCGGGCTTTCTCTTCCTGCAATGAAGTCTCCTGATTATTCAAGTGTCAAGCAAGACATAGATAGCCTTCAGTTCTTGATTGATAATGACAATGCTCAAATTCTTATGCAATTAACCATTGAACAGGAGAGGTTTGAGCAAGCTATCAACTCGATCAATATTCGTAATGAGTTTTATGTAAACGAAGTGCAGCCAGCTCTTAGTTTTCATGCATTAAACGGAAGGCCACTACTATTGGCTGAGTTCGAAGATAAATTGGGTGAGCGTTTATTTCAAGGAGCTATAAATGGAGCTGCTGTAATGTATGAGCTAGTTTACGCTAGCGATGCGTCTCTACATGAGAAATATACTGAGTTACGCGAGCTAGCCAAAAAATTATTTCCAGGTGAAAAGTTTGTAGCCTGGATAAAAATGTAATCGGGTAGCCGGAGGTATCTAACCTCCAGCCCTCACATCACACTGCATGCGGCTCCGCACTAAACTTTCTTATTAGGATATTGAACTGCGACCCATCCATCTCTCAGTGAATATAATCCTGCTTTTTTCAGATATTCATTACTAATGGTAATGCGAAACGGAGGCTGTAGAGTTTCAACCCTAAATGGTTTATGTCCATAAATGAGCTAGTTACTGATTGAAAATATCTAAATTCAACTTTGAACTTGAGACTGTTGAAGAAAAATAGCGTGAGCCTGACAGGACGTCAGGCTAGCTTTCGCGGTACAGGTCGTTCCTTGGCATCCTGCCATCACGACATACGTGAATCCATTCACATCAGATGTACCATCGAAACAGTTAGCATTTTCACTCTTTATTACAAGAGGGGCCGAGGCCGATTACAAACGAGATTCAAAGCTGGATTAATTTCCGTCGCAATTTTTCGCTGCTGTTGTTTGGTTAAACAGCGAAAATGTTGCCGGAACGGCAGGGGTGATCCAAGAGGGGATTGCTGTTGATCCTCTTTTGGCCCGTGCAGGGTGGAACCTTGCGATGTTAGTCTGGTGTGGGCGAAGCGCCACGACGTTAGTGGCCGCAGGCCATAAGTACAAAACAAAAAAACACCTGGATCCCGGCTCAAAAGCATTACCGGGACGACGTGATAGTTGGGCGACGAGAAGGCTGTTAGCAATCATCTGTTCATATATGAGTTAGATGCTTTACTTGAAAATTGATAAATTCAACTCTGAACTTGAGGCCGTTGAAGACTCTTTATAAAAGAATACGTGAGCTGACCATGGACTGCCTGTGCATCTAAAGAAACTGCTTCGGACTTATTTATGAAAATACACAGTTTCTCTACGGTAAAAGCTTATCAAGAGAAAATTGTTAACCGACTTGAAAAGTGTTCAAACGATATTACCAGTAGCTGATTAATCAATCCGAATGTTTGTCTAGGTCTTCACTCGCCTCTGCTATTAACCATAAGCTTGCTGATATTATTTTAGGAATTGGCATAGATAGTGATACAAAAATGCCCGTCAGTTAACTGACGGGCATTTTTGTGGCGGATGCTTGTTGCAATCGCGGCTCGTTATTGCAGCTATTTACGCACTAAATTACCAAATACGTACGCGCTGATCTTCAGGCAAGTACAACTTATCACCTGGTTTAACATCAAAGGCTTTATACCAAGCATCGTGGTTACGCGGGGCGAGGGCACGGTAACGACCTGGTGCATGAGTGCCGGCACGTAACTGAGTTAGCATACTTTGCTCGGTACGTTTTTCTTTCCACACTTGAGCCCAAGCTAAAAAGAAACGTTGATCGCCAGTAACGCCATCTATCACCGGGGCTTCTTTACCATTCAAGCTTAATTTGTAAGCATGGTATGCCATTGATAAACCGCCTACATCGCCAATGTTTTCTCCGAGACTGTTACGTCCGTTAACAAAGTTTTCAGGGATTGGTTCATATTGGTTGTATTGCGCAGCGAGCTTATCGGCTTTAGCATCAAAAGCGGCTCGATCTTCATCTGTCCACCAGTTACGCTGAACGCCATTGGCGTCTGATTTAGAACCTTGATCATCAAAACCATGGCCCATTTCGTGACCAATTACGGCACCGATACTGCCATAGTTAACTGCTGCATCTGCGTTTGGATCGAAAAATGGCGGTTGTAAAATTGCCGCAGGGAACACAATTTCATTAAACGAGCTGTTGTAATAGGCATTGACCGTTTGCGGTGTCATACCCCAACGATTACGATCCGTTTTTTCCAGTTCTTTCGCTACGCTATCGGCTTGGAAATATTTGCGCAGATTCTTAATATCACCCATTAAATCATTTTTAGTGAGGGTTAAGCCATCAAACTGTTGCCACACATCGGGGTAACCAATTTTAGGGTTAAATGCCGCTAACTTAGCATGGGCATTCACTTTAGTTTCGTCGCCCATCCAATCTAAACCATCAATGCGTTGGCCTAATGCTGTGCGCAGGTTCTTAACTAACTCGGCCATTTTTTGTTTAGACGACTCAGGGAAATAACGCGACACATAGACTTTACCAATAGCGAAACCTAGAGACTGAGTGCCAGACATTTCTTCAACTGCACGTTTCCAGCGCGGACGAGGTTGCTCTTGCCCAGTGAGTTCTTTGCCAAAAAAAGCAAAATTGGTATTAAAAATGTCTTCAGACAATAACCCTGCATTATTACTAATGGTGTGGAATGTTAAATAGTCTTGCCACACAGTGAGCGGTTGTTGGTTAATTAAGCCAATCATAGCCTTAACCGGTTCAGGTTCAGATATGTTGAGTTGTGGTACTTGGTAACCACTCTGTGCGAAATAGATATCCCAATCAAATCCAGGATATTGCTTAACCAATTCTTCACGTTTGAGTTGGTTTAAGGTTAAATCACGGTCACGGCGTTTTTCTCTAGGCCATTGTGCCTGTGCTATTTTTGTTTCAAGGGCAAGAATTGCCTCGGCACGTTTTGCACCGTCATTTATACCAGCAAAAGCCAGCATTGCAGCGATATGCTCAACATAAGCTTTACGAATTTTAACGAAACGCTCACTGTCTTCGAGGTAATACGAGCGATCGGGCAGGCCTAAACCACCAGCACCGATGGTCATTTCATATTGATTGGGATCTATACGGTTAAACCACATGCCACCCCAAATAGGGGACGATGTACCAGTAAGCCATGCTTCACCGAATACTTTGGTTAAATCTTGAGTTGAGCTAATCGCAGCAATTTGATCTAAGGTGGCTTTAATTGGTGTGATACCTAGTTTATTAATGGTGTCGGTATCCATATAGGCATGATAAAAATCAGCAATTAATTGTTCTTCGGCAGTTAAGTCACTGCGGCTGGCAATATCGTCGATAATTGCTTTCACTTGATTTTCACTGCGCTCAGCTAAGGCATTAAATGCGCCATAACGAGTTTTGTCGGCAGGCATGACAAAGTTGTCGTACCAAGTGCCACTTGAATACATAAAAAAGTCATCGCCAGGTTTAACGGCTTCATTTCGTGCAGCTAAATCCACACCAAAAGTACCTAACTCTGCTTTAGCGGGGGCCGGTGAGGTCACGGCTGCAAGCTTAGTGTTATTTGTATCAGATACGCCGCAACCACTTAATAGTGCTGTGGTTAATCCAATCGCAATTAAGGATTTATTCATTGTTATCGTGTTCCTTGGTCTATTTTTACAGAATTATTTGCCTAGCCATATTGAAAGACTGACAAAAAATGTCAATGTTCGAATTGTTAGCAAATTTAACTAACGCTGAGTTAAGCAATGAAATGCGTGGCTGAATATGTGCTGGTTTGATGTTTATTGGCTGTATTGTTTATTTGAGAGGCAGAGATAAGAGCAGTTGATTATCATCAGCATAATTAACCTAAACTTGGGATAAAAGTGAGTTAGGCTTTGTAATATTAACGCTGCCAGTGTTAAGCCACCTAACTATGTTGGGTTGCTATTTTTCTTGGGATTGGCATCAGTATTGATAGTGCTACAAGTAGTGCTATAGATAGCGTTATTGTTTGAGTTTGTTTACTCAATACGCTGTAAAACAGCTTAATAGTTAGGTTTATGATTTACTCCACCGCTCACACCACCGCTCATACAACAAAGCTTACACAACATTGCTGACGCGACAACTCTGACGCGAGAATGCTGACAGTAGGCTGGAGTGTTTAATCTGAATGTTGTGGTAATGATTTATCAATTTCCTTTGCCAACTGAGCCAATAAGTTGCTGTACGCGCTGACCAACTCCGCTGCCGTCGAACCTGCATTAGTGACCGCGATAAAATTTTGTTTTGCCAATGTTTGGTTTAATGGATTGTTTGTTAGCTCCCAGTTGGCATTGAGCCTGGCATTATTGCCATCTCGGTTGAGGGAAATAACCTTGATTTTAATGCTGTACAGGGGGCTGTTGTCTGCTTGCCAAGGAAATAACACTAGGTTACGACGGTTATCGCTTTGGCTGAGATTGATACTCATGACCCGGCTGATTCCTTGTTCAAGCGGTTCAGCCCAATAACTATTGGCAAATCGTTGCAGGTTACCATCGTCAAGTTGATACATCAGCTGTGTAAAATGTAAGTATTCGGCGACGTCAATTGGCCCTATACCAATGTCATACTCTAACGCAGTACTGCCCGACACTATTTGGTTGGGTATTGCAGTTAACACAAAGTACTGTTTTTCGGGAGAGCTTTGGCAGCCACTCACCAAACTCAATAGCAGTAAACCGATCCCCCAGTTAATGGTCCAAACTCCATATTTCCCCATGACATTATTCTCCTAAAGGTAGAGCTTTTTTACCGCGTATGATGGCCTCAGGTTGTTCATCTAAGGTTTCACTCAAGCTACGTAATGATCGAGCCGTGCGGCGGATTTCTTCCAAGGTATTGGTGAGTTCTATCAACAAGGGCGAGTTTTGGTCGAGTGTGTTACCTGCTTGGCTTGCAAGCTGATTCATGCTTAATAGTGTATTGCGTAATTCAGTTAAACTATGGTTCAGCGACTCAACGAGCTTGGGTTCATCATGATTTAATTGCACCAGTAAATTATCGAGTTTTAACAGTACTTCAAGCCCATTTTTACCTAACGCTGCTTGAGTGTTGTCCAAGTTAATCGCGGTGTTGTTAACGGCTTTGGCTGCATTATCAAAATTATCCAATGCTTGCTGTATTTTTCCGCTGGCAGCAATGTCACTGAGCTGCTGGGCTAAATTGTCGACATTGTTGACTAAACTTTTTAAGTTTAACGATTGCAGGTCTTTCGACAACGATTCGAAATCAGTCGCGATGGTCGGCAATTCTAATAATTGGTCTTTTTCGCCATGGAATAACGGCGAGGTGTTGGGAAAGAAATCCAGTTCAACATATAGCAGTCCGGTGAGTAAACTCAGATAATTCAGCTGGGCGCGTAAGCCGTTATCGATGGCGTGTGAAAAAAACTCTTCACCTACTTGGATCCCCTTAATATTGATACGTTTCAACAATAAGTCGGCATGAACTGCAGCCGTGACACCCTGGCTACTGTCGTTAGGGAAATCGATACTGATATCGCTTATTTCACCTATTATGACCCCTTTTAATTTTACCGGTGCGCCTACCTGTAACCCTTGCACTGAACTGTTGAAAAACATCACTACCGGGGCTTTCTCTGCAAATATACGCCCCCCAGAAAAGAACAGTAATGCAATAAACACTAAGATAATAGCGCCAAAAATAAAGGCACCAATCGCGAGCGGAAGTCGTTGGTTTTTACTCATGATATCTCCGATTTTTCGGTACGATTGAGAAATTGACGAACCCTAGGCTGGCTACTGTGTATTTTTAATTCTCGTGGGTCACCACAATCGAGCATAGTATTGGTCTCATTATCCAAAAACACACAGCGAGTGCCGATTGACAATATACTGGGCAGCTCGTGGGACACGATGATCACGGTAGAGTCTAGCGCTTGGCATATTTGCACGATCAATTGATCTAATCGCATCGAGCTAATAGGGTCTAAACCCGCAGAGGGTTCATCAAAAAATAACAATTGAGGGTCTAATGCCAGCGCCCGCGCTAATCCTGCGCGTTTGTGCATACCGCCACTTAACTCGGCAGGGTAAAACTTCTCGAAGCCCGCTAAGCCAACTAATGCTAGCTTATAGGCAACGGCTTCTGCAATTTGTCGCTCCGAAAGGTCGGTATAGAGCTGCAGGGGTAAAGCCACATTTTCGCCAAGCGACATGCTCGAAAACAATGCGCCTGTTTGGAAGGTAATCCCCCAATTTTTGAGCATTGCTACCTGCTCGGGTTCATCTGCTTCATAAAAGTTTTTGCCTTGATAAAGTACTTCACCCTTTAGTGGCGTGAGTAATCCCACCATCGATTTGAGCAAGGTTGTTTTGCCACAACCACTGCCGCCAATGACAAAAAAGATATCATTCTTGTTAATGTCGAAGTTGAGTTTTTTTTGCACCTCGGTACTGCCGTAGCCGACTGATAGATTACGTACACTGATAAAGGCATCATCAACCATGGTTAGATCCCTAATTTATCGTATAAGATATTAAGCGCCGCATCGGAGACAACCAAAAAAACAATGGCCTTAACCACAGCGTGGGTCGTCGCTAAACCAACGGCATTCGAGTCACGTCCGCAAAGCAGTCCTGCTTGACAACCCGCAATAGCAATTAAAAACCCAAAAATTAAACTCTTTATTAAACCAGTGGAAATATCTACCCAATCAATCGCAACCTGGGTTTGCAAAATATATTGGGTATAACTCACGCCCATGCCGTTAGCAACTAACGCACCGCCAATCATGCCTATTACATCCGAATAAATACACATTAGCGGCATAATAAAAATTAATGCTAATAACCGCGGTAAAACCAGAAACTCCATAGTGGGAATGCCCATCACTCGCAGCGCATCAATTTCTTCATTAACTTGCATGGTGCCTAACTGCGCCGCATAAGCAGCTCCGGTTCGGCCGGCCATAATAACGCCTGTCATTAGAGCACCCATTTCACGCACCATTCCGATAGCCACTAAATTAGCCACATATACCTGGGCGCCTAATTGACGCAGCTGTACCGAGCCTAAATAAGCCAAAATCATTCCCACTAGCAGACTAATTAAGGTCACAATCGCAAGCCCTTTAGGCCCAGCTTGTTCGATAAAAAACACGATATCACTTCGGCGAGTTCTCGCTCTGCCAACCAACCAACGCCCGAGTGCCAAAGTGCAGTTACCGACAAATACTAATCCATCGTGTACTTGTAAGCCTTGGTTAATCAATCCTCGACGTAAGGTCGGCCATAGCCCGCCTAGGGCACCTTCATTAGTTGGTTGATAAACCGCAACATCGGTAGCGAGCAGCAGTAGTTGCTGCAACCCTTGAGGTGTTTGTTGAGTGTCTAGTGATAGTTTATGTTGCTCACACCAGCGAGATAATTGTAATAAGGCAATGGCGAGGCTTGAATCCCAATGAGACAACTCTGTGGTGATTAAAGTGACAGATTGGCAATTAGATGGCAGCTCAGCACAAATATCTGCGCCTAGCGGTGCTTGGCCTAATTGCCAATCACCAGCAAGGTTCAGTAAGCAGTTATCATCGTGCATGTCGATATGGAATGTTGCGAGTGTCATGCTAGACCCCCGAGCCAATATGAAATAAGTCTATTCGTTTGTTTAATAAATAGGTTAGCTTGATTTTTGATCCTGTTATCAGTGTAGACCAAGCTCATTGATTATATTTTGACCTTGGACATATTATTTCATCAATAATGAAGCTATCACTTTGATGTATTGACGCTTTGCTACATTGAAGAAGCGTTAGCTATTAACCGATGTTGTTGTGCAGAGGCAATAAAAACGGCGTTAACGATTGAACATAACTGCCGCTTGTCGTGATTTAAAGCAAATAAACTTGCGCTGACAAAATTTAACGCTAATATATACTGTGTTTTTATACAGTATATATATTAGAGGTTGTCATATGCGCGTTATTCCCATTGCAGCCAGTGCCGGCATTACCGGTTTTGAATCTCCTGCCGCTGAGTACCTTCAATTAGGCCTCAGCCTTGATGAGATATTAATCCAGCATCCAAGTTCCACTTTTATCGGCTTAGCCCAAGGTGAGTCGATGCAAGGTGTGGGAATATATGATGGTGACTTATTGATTGTCGATCGTCATGAAACGGCTAGAAATGGCGACGTGATAGTGGCTAATTTTAATGGTGAGTTTGTGTGTAAAATTCTCGACATGCATCGGCGAATGCTGATGTCGTCTAATGAGCAACATTTACCTGTGACCATCTGCGACTATGATGACTTTAGTATTGAAGGTGTGGTGATTCGCTCAATTCGTTGTCATCGTCAAAGCCCACTGCTTATCAGCAAAAAAGGTTAGGTAACAATGTTTGCCTTAGTCGATGCCAATGCTTTTTATTGCAGTGCAGAACAGGTTTTTCGTCCTGACTGGCGCGGCAGACCGATTATTGTACTGAGCAATAACGATGGCTGTATTGTCGCGGCTAATCGGCAAGCAAAAGAGGCGGGTATTGAGAAGTTTTTGCCTTACTTTCAAGCTAAAGCATTATGTGCCCAGCGCAATGTCATTGTGTGTTCATCTAATTATGAATTGTATGCCGATTTATCGGCAAAGATGATGGCAATAATTGGTCGTTTTGCACCAGAGCAACATGTGTACTCCATCGATGAAAGCTTCCTGTCTTTTAAACATTGTTATCCCGCAATCAAATGCCTGCATAGCCAAGGTCAGTTAATTCGCCGTGCCGTTTGGAAAGAAGCCCGCCTGGCGGTTTGTGTAGGCATGGGCCAAACGTTAACCTTAGCTAAAATAGCCAATCACGCCGCTAAAAAAATACCGGGATACCAAGGTGTGTGCGTTATCGACACTGCGCAGCAACGTCATGACATTTTACGCCAGCTTGCCGTTAAAGAGGTGTGGGGTATTGGCCGGCGCATCAGTAAAAAGCTTGAATTGATGAATATTCGCAGCGCATACGATCTCGCCTCTATGCCACCGAGTCTAGCCAGAAAACAATTTAGCATTGAAATTGAACGCACCGTACGAGAACTTAACGGCGAAGTGTGTAAACAATGGGATGAGGCTAGGGCAGATAAAAAACAAATTTTCTCCACTCGTAGTGTGGGCGAACGTATTTGCGATTTTGAATCGCTATTACAGGCATTGAGTAAACATGTTGGCATCGCAGCAAGTAAAGCTCGTCAACAAGGCTCACATTGCAAAACCATGTTGTTATTTGCCAGTAATTCGCCCCACGACGAGCGGCCTGTGAGTTATAAAGTTATCGTACATTTTCCGTGTCCAACCAATTGCACCATTGAACTCACCAAAGCCATGACAGACGCCGCCCCGAGATTATTTAGCAATGGTGTTCGTTATTACAAAATTGGTGTGGGCCTGGTTGATTTAGCCAGCGAGAAACATTTTCAATTTGATTTATTTAATACCGCGAAGGTCAATTATGCCTTGATGGATACGCTTGACGGCATCAACCAACGATATGGCCGCGATACAGTGTTTTTGGCGGCACAAGGAATAGAACAAAAATGGGCCATGCGCCGTGATTTACTCACACCTCAATATTCAACCCAATGGAAATGCTTACCCAGCATTAAATGCTAAGGTTTTATATTACTAAGGTTTATGACTAAGGTTTATGACTAAGGTTTATCATAACAGTGGTATTGCTCTGTCATAACACATGCAAGGTTGGGGCATTCAACTATGGCTAAACCTTAAAATGTGATTCAGCTCTGATTATCACTCTAATTAAATTGTTAATGTTGAATCGTACTCATCATATGGCCGACATAATGCGAAATACGCTGTTAAACATAGCAATGATAATTTCACTACTTGGACAATTACTTGTTCCAAGTTTTGCTATGTCTAATGAAATGGCCATGTCAGACATGCAGTCGAGTAGTATGCATCAATCAACGATGATGCAAAGTGACTGTGATACTAACGATGACTGTTGCTTAAACGATATGAGTCAATGCATTAGCCATTGTCATGCGGTCGCGAATGCATTTTTGTTATCAGCAACAAACCTCACCAATGCTCTACTAACGAGTGCCAAAGTGAGTTCGCCTTTATGGACATCAACACCCACCATTCTAGTAAGCCAAAATCCGCCTCCGATAGCTTAATTCTTTATGTTTATTAGTTACCCACATTAATTTATAAAGATTTTTGTTGCTTCAACTATAAGCATCAAAAAGTTAACGGAGTTTATTATGAAAAAATTCATTGCGATCACACTATTATCTTTAGCCAGCTCAGCAGCAATGGCTGCCACTATCTCATTACCTGACTATTTAATCTTTACTGCGGTCGATGGCAAATCGACATCAAATAAAAGTGAAATGGAGGTGTCTCCTGGTCAACATTTAATAGAATTACAGTTTTATGATGTGTTTTCATCAGGAGCAGATGATACGAATTTTATTAAGTCCGATGCGTTATATTGGAGTCTACATCTAACCAAAGATGAAGATATTCACGTGCGTAGCAAAGAGATTTTCTCTTCAACCAATGCAAAGAAATTTATTGCATCACCGGTGATAACCTTAGACCGCGCCAGCGTAAAAGGTGAAAACGTCAAATTAGTTAATCACGAAGAGTTAATGGCTATTATCATGAAACAACACAGTCAAATGATGCAACAATAGTAAAATTGATAGGGCGCTTACATAGCGCTCTATCGTTATAAAAACCTGCTTGACCTATGTGCTGCACGTGGGTTTATAGTCAATACTAAGTAAAACAAGTTAAAATAACCCTTGTTTAAGATAATACATTTCACTATTCTGTTTGCTGTTGTTTTTGGAGAGTATATTTTGCGTAAAGCCCACTTAATCATGATGTTTGTCTTACTGACGTTTGTCGGTCAGGCTTTTGCGTCTGTGATTATGTCAGCTAATATGCCAATGAGCTCAATGACAAAGTCAACATTATCGACAGATAATAACAATGCTTGTCATGACATGAATATGCAAAAGAATGCCATGAATAATATGAGTGACATGAGTGATAATGAGAGTGATAATTGTTGTGCTCAAACTTGCCATTGTCCTGTCGGCTCATGTTTATCCGTCGCTTTAACGATGGCAATGCCAACGCTTAAATCAGAAGTCAGCTTAGTTAATTCTGCAACAATCCTTACCTCAGCACTTATGCCTCAGTATCGTTCTTCTTTATACCGTCCTCCAATATTTGCCTAACATAGGCACAGTTACGCCTTTTTTTTGCTAACTGTCCTAGCCAATCATGTAGTTTCAATTTTTTAACTTTTTCGGTTAATAAACTGACATTAAACCGCGTTGTTTAATGTGACGAAATTTGATTTGGAGGCAATATTATGTCTGCTTTATATCGCAATTCTATTCGTTTTTTTCGTGTCATAGGTACTATTTTTATTCTGCAAATTATGGGAGGGATGTTACCTGCCCATGCAGCGGAGCCCGACACTACGGCGCCATTACTCACTGTTTATAAAGATGCCAATTGTGGCTGTTGTGAAAAATGGCTAACGCATATTAGTGAGCGTGGATTTAGTGTTAATGCCCACAATATTAACAACCTTTATGATTTTAAACAGTCAAAGGGTATTCCTGCTTCAATGCAATCTTGCCATACCGCAGTGTCATCTCAAGGTTATGTGTTTGAAGGGCATATCCCGGCAAAATTCATTAGTCGTTTTTTAGCCACCCCCCCTAAAGATGCTATCGGCCTAACCGTACCCGCTATGCCTGTGGGCAGCCCAGGTATGGAGTACCAAGATAAATTTATGCCATACCAAGTCTTACTGTTGAAAAATGATGGCAGTAGCCAGGTTTACGCCCAAGTGAACTCGCTTGAGGAGTCTGTGCAATGAAATCTCAATACATGATAAAACCCATGATTGAAACGACAAACAGTGAACTCAACAACAGCCGACGCCGGTTTGTGTTTGGTGCATCCGCCATGTTGGCATTGATGTCGATCCCTTTCCCTAAAAATGCCTTTGCCAATGCGTTAAGCCAATCGTTGAGCCAGCTTTCTGGCAAAGTGTTCGACTTATCAATTGACTATAAAATGGTTAATTTTACCGGAAAATCTGCTCGGGCCACTGTGGTAAACCAATTACTGCCCGCGCCGTTATTACGTTGGAAAGAAGGTGAAACAGTTACCTTAAGAGTAAAAAATAATCTCGACCATGATAGTTCTATTCACTGGCACGGTATTATTTTACCCACCGAAATGGACGGTGTGCCTGGCTTTAGCTTTGATGGCATTAAACCCGGTGAAACATTTGAGTATCAATTTACCGTCCAGCAAAGTGGCACATATTGGTATCACAGTCATTCAGGCTATCAAGAACAAACCGGTTTATTCGGTGCTATTGTGATTGATCCTGCGACCCCCGATCCGGTCATATATGATCGTGACTATGTGATCATGCTGTCTGATTGGTCTGACGAAACCCCTGAAAACATTTATGCCAAATTAAAGAAACAAGCCGATTACTATAATTACCGTGAGCGTACGGTAATGGATTTTTTCTCTGACGTAGATAAAAATGGCTTAGCCAATACGTGGAACGCTCGTTCGATGTGGAATAACGCGCGCATGAGTGACAGCGACATATCTGATGTTACCGGCTCAACTTATACCTATTTAATGAATGGCAATCCACCGCAACAGGGCTGGCAAGGGTTGTTTAAACAAGATGAGAAGGTGCGCTTACGCTTCATTAATAGCTCTGCTATGACCATATTTGATGTGCGTATACCGGGCCTTAAGATGAGTGTTGTCGCCAGTGATGGTCAGAACATTCAACCTGTATCAGTGGATGAATTTCGAATAGGTGTTGCTGAAACCTATGATGTGGTTATTGAGCCAGAGGTTGATAATGCCTACTGTATTTTTGCTCAGAGTATCGACCGCACCGGCTTTACGGTAGGTAACCTTACCTCAGATGCCAGTTTACATGCTCCTATTCCCCCAATGGATCCAAGGCCTGTCCTTGGCCACAGTGATATGGGCATGGATATGAGTGACATGGATATGAGCGGTATGGATCATAGCAAAATGGACATGGGTGGCGGTGATATGTCAGGCATGGATCATAGCAAGATGGCTATGGGCGGCGGTGATATGTCAAGCATGGATCATGGCAAAATGGCTATGGGTGGCGGTGATATGCCTGGCATGGACCACAGCAAGATGGCTATGGGCGCTGCGAAAGCGACAGTCTCAGGATTAGGGCTTGCAGGCTTTGGCAGTAACAATGAAATTAAACACATTGACACCGAGTTCGGCCCACAAGTGGATATGCGTGCCGATGCGCCAAAAAGTGGTTTACACGATCCCGGGATTGGGCTGCGTGACCATCAACAGCAATTTAACCGCAAAGTATTAACTTATGGCGACATTAAAGGCTTACATCCTACCTACGACACACGCCAACCTAGCCGCGAAATTCAACTGCATTTAACCGGCAATATGAACCGCTATATGTGGTCTGTGAATGGGGTGAAATTTATGGACGCCGCGCCATTAGAGTTTGAATACGGAGAAAGACTGCGGATCACCTTAGTGAACGACACGATGATGACTCACCCTATGCATTTGCATGGTATGTGGAGTGAGTTAGAGACAGGCGATGCTGATTTTATTCCCCGTAAGCACACGGTATTAGTTCAGCCGGGTTCTAAGATCAGTTACTTAGTCACCGCCGATGCAAAAGGGCAATGGGCATATCATTGCCACTTGTTATTCCACATGCCAGGCATGTTCAGAAAAGTCGTGGTGAAATAAGGGGAATACAGATGAATAAAACGAATTTAATGGCCTTGGGACTGCTGAGTCTGAGCGCCACATTGACTAGCTCAGCTGTGTTTGCCGGCGGTAATGATGATCCTCTATTAACAAAAGTCATGCTGGATCAATTTGAAAAAGGCGTCGATCCGCAAGATCCCACCCAGTTTAGTGCACAAGCCTGGTTAGGTTACGATTTGAATAAGTTGTGGCTTAAAACCGAAGGTGAATATTCAAATAGTGATAAGCAAGACCTTGAAATTCAGGCTCTTTACAGTAAGCCCATCGCACCATACTGGGATGTACAATTCGGTATTAAAACCGATATCAAACCGACGCCGACTCGTAATTGGGCTGTGATTGGGGTTCAAGGGTTAGCGCCATATTTTTTTGATATTGACGCGGCCTTATTCATCGGTGACCAAGGCCGTACGGCTATGCGTGTGAGTGCAGAATATGAACTGTTAATCACTCAAAAATTGATACTCACACCTGAAGTAGAAGTTAATTTATTTGGTAAGGACGATGCTGAACTTGGAATAGGCTCAGGCTTATCTGACGTCAGTGCAGGGCTGCGATTGAGATACGAGATTGTTCGAGAGTTCGCACCCTATATCGGTGTTGATTGGCGTCAGAAGCTCGGTAATACCGCCGATTACGCCCGAAGTGAAGGGGAAGATACACAAGAAACCCAGTTTGTTATTGGTTTTAGCGCGTGGTTCTAAGACCTCGTTCATACACTGAGTTATAAGCTTGGCGCCAAGATGTTAGCTAAGCCAATATTTAATCATTTATGTAAACCGTTTTTCGATCGTTAAAAACAATATAAAAGGAAATATCATGAAATTATTTAACAACGTTTTAGTCGTAACAAGTCTATTCCTGAGTGCTTCAGCATTTGCTCATGTCGGACTGGACGGTTCTATGCCCGCTAACGGTGCCATGCTAAGTCAAGCCCCAACAACGCTTGAACTGACCTTTACGGCTCCGGTACGTTTGGTCAAATTAACAATGCAAGATGAGAAGCAGCAAAGCGTACCACTAACATTACCTTCAAGTGCGACCAGCCAAGCAGCATTTTCATTCGCTCTACCAGCATTAAGCGCAGCTAATTACACGGTTAACTGGATGATCATGGGTGACGACGGTCATAAGATGAAAGGCAACATGAGCTTTATGCTTCACGACTCTGGCATGAACACTCGCAGTGCACCGCCTATGACAATGGTGCATGAGACTAGCGAGCACACTGCACATCAATAAGTGGATGAGTAAACATGATATTAACCGTATTTGAAATATCGGTGTTGATATCTAAATGGGTTATCTATCTGAGTGTTGCCGCCGTTATTGGCGGCACATTGATGCAATATCTCATTAAGGGTCAACCGAACCTTGGTATTAGCGTTACAAAATATACCGGCCTAGGTGCCGTGTTGGGGTTGATTGCCGTTAGTATCAATTATTTTGCGCAAGTAGGGGCTTTTGCTGAAAGTGGCTTGATGGGAATATTCGATGCGCAGATGCATGCTTTTCTGTGGCCAACCCAGGTAGGGCAAACGGTGTTTTGGCGCTTAATCGGTTTTGGATTAATGCTAGTGGCTAGTGGTTTACTGTTATATAAGAACCGTTATATCAAAACGTTTTCTGCGGTATTAGCGATTCTCAGCTGTCTGTTAATTGCTGTCACGTTTACTTTTATTGGCCACAGCACTGAACTGGGATTGCTTGCTCAAGGCTTAATATTGATACATGTGTTAATCATTGGCAGTTGGATAGGCGCTTTTTATCCATTATGGAAATTATGCAGCACCGATGACAACAGTGATGACAACATCGTCATAAAAAATGTCATGGATACATTTGGTCGTTTAGGCATAGTGATTGTCATTCTAGTGTTGCTTTCAGGCATGGGAATGGTGTGGATGTTGTTTGATAGTCCCACTGAATTAATCAGTTCCAATTATGGTATTGCGGTCACCATCAAGCTCTGTTTGGTGGCTATCATTTTGTTTATAGCAGCATGGCATAAATTGGTTTTAGTACCGAAATTAACGATTGCGAACCCATCACTCGCAAAACAAAAACTACAAAAATCGATTGGATTAGAAGCATTAATAGCAGTACTGATATTAGCGACAACAGCGGTACTTTCGAGCGTGCTAGGTCCTATGAGCCTTGGATAATCACTATAAATTAACAGAGAGATAAAAATGAATAATAGCCCTTTAACAATACTCATAACCACCGGGATATTACTGATGTCCGCAGGACAAAGCTCATTGAGCTTCGCCCATGGTGATGAAACTCACCCTATAGAACAAAAAGCGTTTATCGGTGTTGATTCCGCCGCGGGTAATGTTGTCAAACAATTTCATGCTGCATTACAAACGGGCAATGAGGCTATTGTCAGGCAGTCATTAGCAGCCAATGTGCAAATTTATGAAGGTGGAAAAGTAGAACGTTCACTTACGGATTATGCCAATCATCACATGCTTGCAGATATGGCCTACTTAAAAGGGTTAACCATAACGCCAAAAGAACACCAAATAACGATTACAGGTGACATTGCTATTTCAACGTCAATAAGTCACGCCCAAGGTGAATATAAAGGTAAAAGTATTGACTCAATGACCATGGAAACGCTTGTGTTAATTAAACAAGCGGATGGTCATTGGAAAATAACCCACGTGCACTGGTCGTAAACATAACAAGTTCATTATGTAGATAAAGGATTATCTCGAGCCACTTTGTAGGTGCTCCCAAGAAAACCACAAAGACTCATATCATGTAATAACATGATATTTTATGGAAAAGGATTTCCTCTTTTTTAAGTCAATCCATTCACCATCCTTCATCGTTTTGTTTAATCCTCGCACGCCTTATGACAGGTAAAATACTTCTCATCATAAATAATGTCACGCGTCACAAAACTCAAACCAGAATCGAAATTATTATTGGCATATGCTAATAATAAGAGTATATATTGCATATGCCAATTACTATTATTCGATTAATTTAAGCGGATAATGCCAAGCCTCCAAAAATAAACGAACATTCTAGGACGCTCTCGGCAAAAGCTGTTTTAAGCCCAGTGGCATGTCGATAAACCAAGTTGGAACAACTGCGTTTAATCGATTTGTTAAAAATGCACATGAGGAGACATGATGATTACTGCCATACCTATGAAAGACCAACATATTGCCAACCACTTTAGCCGTGCCGATGAGATGCTATTCATTGATGAGCAAGGCCAAGTAAAAGGGCGCTTTGCCAACCCAGCATTAACAGAAGGATGTGAGGGTAAGCAACAATTAGTCAGTATGATACTGGCAAATGGAGCGGATCGCGTCATCGTGCGCAACATTGGCCAACAGCTTTTATCTAAGTTATTAAGCCAACAATTGAGTGTATTTCACGCAAAAAATGGTCGTACTGCAATAGAGTATTTTGCCAGTAGTCATTTAGCGGACTGTGAGCCATTTACCGAGGCAAGTCAGGGGCGACCATCCATCAATAATATTGCTAAGAAAGCCACTGGTGGTTGCTGTAACCATGAGCATAAACATAAACATAACCATGACCATGATTATCAACACGCTCATGGTGAAGAAGACTGCCATAACCAATCTGACTCGGGGACACATAAACGTTGCTGCGAGTCTAAATCTGAATTGGCGAATGAAACCACAACAATGAAACGTTGCTGCAATAAAAAACATTCACTAATTGCTCATTAATGATCGCTAGGGGTGTTTTATCACAGCGCTGTGGTGGCTAGTTAAGCTTTAAACCATAGCGTTGTAATTTTCGATATAAGGTACGCACACTGATATTAAGCGTTATCGCTAGTTCGGCTGGCGATCCTGCATATTGCTCACATACCTGCGAAAGATACGCACATTCCATGTCATCTAACGTCATCAGTTCGGTGTTAAGTTTTACGGCAATTGTTTCATCCTTAGATGTGTGGTTAGGTTGAACGCTTTCAGGTAAATCACTGCTGTGTATAACATCCTCATTGGCGATAAGTGCCGATTGCTCAATAATATTTTTCAATTCGCGAATATTTCCCGGAAATGCATAACGACCCAAAAGAGTTAATGCATTGCTCGAAAACTTTTTATGTTTGTAATCAGAATATTTTATAAAGTGATTCACCAGCGTCGGAATGTCATCATAACGCTCACGTAACGACGGTAAGTAAATCGGAAATCCTGCAATGCGGTAATACAGGTCGCGCCTAAATTCACCTTTTTCAAC
Organism: Shewanella sp. Arc9-LZ; assembly: GCF_010092445.1. Lineage (NCBI taxonomy): Bacteria > Pseudomonadati > Pseudomonadota > Gammaproteobacteria > Alteromonadales > Shewanellaceae > Shewanella > Shewanella sp. Arc9-LZ. The sequence continues at coordinate 2,394,466 of NZ_CP048031.1, forward strand.
CAAATCGAGTAAATTCTTATGGCTGGCACTGACTAGCCTAAAGTCAGAACGTTTCTGTTTTAATCCGCCGACGGCACGATAACACTGGGTTTCAAGTAACCTAAGTAACTTTACTTGCATGTTCATCGGTACATCACCAATTTCATCAAAAAACACCGTTCCACCGTGCGCTATTTCAATCAAGCCTTTTTTGCTGCTTGTCGCCCCTGTAAATGCACCTTTTTCATAGCCAAATAATTCACTTTCGAACAGATTTTCACTTAGCCCAGTGCATTCAATCACCACAAACGGTTTATCATTTCGGTTGCTGGCCTGATGTACCGCTTTAGCAACTAACTCTTTGCCTGAACCAGTTTCACCTTGTAACAGAACCGCGATATTGGATTGAGAGGCTCGATTAATCCTGTTGAGCATCTGCTTAAATGGCGCCGATTGACCGATCATGGTGCCTTTTTTTGATTCTGTCGATGCGTAATCTATGGCATCTAAAATCTCTAGATACCCCAATACCATGCCACTATTATCTTTTATAGGTTTCATTAAAATGTCGCAGTAAGACTTACCTTGCACCATGCTGTGAATATGTACGGCACTGGCAGCTCGGTTAGTACTCTGGCATTGTAATAACGGGCATTCCTCACCGTGTTTATCGCAAGGTTGGTCACTATTATGAGAGATTTGATGGCATTTACTTTGGCCTAAAATAACGTCGTCATCATAGGTTTCGATATAGGCTTGATTAACCGCATGGATCACATAATCGGGAGTAATAAAAATCGCCGGTTTATCAATAGCGTTTATCATAGATTGTACAACGGTGGTGTTATTCATTGATTACTCTCGCTTGCGATTCATATTAATCGGCCAACCTTTATAATGACATTAATAGCACGATAAATGTCATTACGATGTCATATTTGTCACTCATTTGTCACTCAACAACCTAGCATGGGCATCCTGTCAATTTCAACAATGTTTAAGCTAATGATTTTAAGCGATTAAACCTAACTAGTGTGATATGGCACAAGCTTTGTATCGATTGTGTTATATCGCTTACGACCGAACGGTGCCCTGGCAGTAGTGAACCCATGTACGAAAATTATGCCCTGAAGTTAATGGGAATGACCCGACTTGAAGACGAGGATGACAAATAATGAAATTAACATCAAAGCACAAAAAAACGGTTTTAAATGCACGTAACATCAGTGCGTTATTAGTGATTGCTGGCATGAGTAGCCTTTGCCATGCTGAATCACTAACGGAACAGCAGGTGCTTGAACAACAGGCCAATCAACGCATTGCCGATTTTAGCCAAGCGTTAAAAGGTCAGTTACAGGCCGCAATTAAACAAGGTGGCTTAATCAATGCGGTGTCGGTGTGTAAATCGGTTGCACCTACCATTGCCGCTGAAAACTCGAAAGATGGCTGGACACTGACTCGAACCAGTTTACGTGTGCGTAATTCAGACAATACGCCAGATGAATGGGAGTTATCGCAATTACAACAATTTGAGCTGGTGAATGCCTCAGGACAACAACCTGCAGATAAGCCAATCGTGGCGAGTGAGTTTATCGTCAATGATGGCAACACTCAGTTTCGTTATATGAAGGCCATACCAGCGCAACAATTATGTTTAGGTTGCCATGGCAGTAATATTGAACCGGAAATGAGTGCATTGCTGAGCAAAACCTATCCAGATGATAAAGCGGTTAACTTTGCCCTTGGTGATATTCGTGGCGCATTTTCACTGAAAAAGGATATCAAAACATCTACTCCATCGGTTACTGCTAAGCCATAGTCGAAAGCAATAGCCGAAAGCCAAAGTCGAAAAAGTAATTAACAAACTACCACGGGAATAGGGCTTTATCATTAAGCCTTATTCTTCGGATCGTAAATCAAATAATGCTTATTAATTCGCTGTTTGTTGCGACTTAATCCGCAGTTTACATTGATGGTTTAATTTAACATCATGCTGTAGTGATTAACCCTCCTCAGTCATTGACTCAATGATGTTGAGAATATTACCAATATTAATCTGAGGCTTTATCTAACAAATACCAGTGTATTGTGTTGGGAGTTAATGTGTCATGAGTAGAATTCGAATCGATCCTTTTTATCATCAAGCTAGCCATACTCTTACGTATGTGGTGACCGATATTGCTACCCGTCAATGTGCGATTATTGATCCTGTTTTAGATTTTGACATGGCGTCTGGCACCATAAGCACGAGTTTTGCTGATAGCATCATTGAGCATATCGATGAACATGGATTTGAAGTTGAATGGATTTTAGAAACCCATGCCCACAGCGACCATATTTCTGCGGCCTGTTATATCAAGAAAAAACGCGGAGGGATGACCGGAATTGGCGAGCACATCACCAAAGTTCAACATACCTTTAAGCGATTACTGAATCTTGATGATAGTTTTAAATGTAATGGCGAACAATTTGAACAATTATTTGTGGATGAAGAACTCATTAAACTGGGTCATTTAGATATTCACATTATGCATACACCGGGTCATACACCAACCTGCGTCAGTTATCTCATTGAAGATGTTGTGTTTGTAGGCGACACCTTGTCAACGCCAGAATTAGGTACCGTTAATACTGACTTCCCCAATAGCAGCGCAATAACCTTGTACCATTCAATTCAGCGAATATTGGCATTACCTAATTGCACTCGGGTGTTTGTTGGCCATGATCCACATGCACAGAAACGTACAGATAATGGGTTAGAAACATCGGTGATTGCGCAAAAACGCTATAACAGTGTGGTAGGGGGGAATGTCACCCTAGCAGAGTTTATTAAACGGCATCAACAACGCCATATTGGCCCTGACATACAGCAACTATTATTAGCCGCCATTCAAATGAATATTCGTGCGGGTAACATGCCATTAGCTGACGGTAAGGGTAACTACTACCTTAAAATACCGCTAAATCGGCTCTAAAAATGAATACACAATCAACCATTAACACAATCAACCATTAGCACGGTTAGCCATTAACAGCATCTGCCATCAGTAAAAAATAAGCCATGAGCCACATAATGTTGGCTCATGTTTACGTAATTTATATTTTATGAGGCACCAATGGAAAGCCATCTTGTTGCCATTGCATCATGCCACCGGCAACAGACAGAGGTTTGCTAAACCCCATATCCTGTAATGATGCTGCCGCCAGTGCAGAACGGCCACCGGTTCGACAAATAAGGTATATGTTTTTGTCAGCTAGTTCATTTAACGCCAATACCCACTCGCAGTGATGACTGACTAAAGGATGCTCATGTATTTTCATCTCTAATACTCCACGTGGAAAATTCACCGCACCTTCTATATGGCCCGTCGTAAACTCATCATGCTCACGAACATCGATGATGATCACATCAGGGTTAAGCATTGCCGTCAGTAATTCTTGGGTACTCACTTCAATAATGTGGGTTTTAATCTCACTTATGTATTCCTGGGCAGTTTTCATGTGTACCTCGTGATGTTAAATAATGGATTTAGTTAAAATGAATAGCGCCATTAGCACTAAAAACACGGCAAATATTTTTTGTAAAATCGCTTTGGGTAAATATTGATTTATCCATTGGCCGGCAATACTGCCGACAAGTCCGCCTGCAATCATGATGGCAATAATCGACCAATCGAACTCAAACCCTTTACTTGAAAGTAATGAGTAATATTTAGCAAAACCGACCAGTGAGTTCATTGAAATAATCAGTAAGCTGGTACCAATCGCCAACGACATTTCAATGCCGCCAAGTAACACCAGTGCAGGTACAATTAAGAAGCCACCACCCACACCCACAAAACCGGTGACAACCCCAACCGCTAATCCTTGCGACAAGATTTTAGCGATATTTAGTTTGCCAGCTTGGTAGCGGCTAGATTGATTTCGCCACATCATCACCGCGCCAATGAGCATCAAAATGACAAACACAGTAAGTTGTATGTCACTGTTAAAGAAGCTGCTGAGCCATGCGCCTAAATAGGTGCCTACCATGCCAGGTAAACCAAATAAAAACACATGAGGCCAAGAGACTTTTTTATGCTTAATAAAGCCTATGCTGCTGATTAAACTGATAGCACCCACAATGCACAATGACGAAGCGATAGCTAATTGGGGTTGCATTCCAATAAGGTAAAGCAACACCGGAACAGTAAGGATGGATCCACCAGACCCTAATACACTCAGCACTAAACCAATTAATAATGCGCCAATGATTGCTTGTATCATCATGGTTACTCTTAAGTTTAAAGCTGGTTAATCGGGATTTTTAAATACACAGTGCCGTTGTTTTCAGCGTCTGGCATTTGGCCTGCGCGAATATTGATTTGAATCGATGGCAATATCAGCCTAGGCATCGGCAATGTGGCGTCTCGTTGTTGACGAAGCGTCACAAAAGCAGATTTGGTAATAGTGTCATTCACATGAATATTGTGTTGTTTCTGTTGGATGACTTGAGTTTTAAATTGATGCTCGCGCCCCTCTGTAGGGTAGTCATGACACACGTAGATATCTGTTGTATCTGGGAGAGTAAATAATGCCTGAATGGAATCGTACAAAGTATTGGCATCCCCACCTGGGAAATCACATCTAGCGGTACCCACATCAGGCATAAAAATGGTGTCTCCAACAAAGGCGGCTTGATCATTCACAATGTAAGCAAGATCAGCCGGAGTGTGACCCGGTGTGTGCATAACACGAATGGTCATATTACCGACTTGTAACAGCTCATTATGTTTAAATAGATGGTCAAATTGGCTGCCGTTAGGCAAAAAACTAGCGTCTAGGTTAAATACCTTTTTAAAAGTCTGCTGGACTTTGGTGATGTGCTCGCCAATACCCATTTGGCCACCAATTTGGTCACGTAAATAACTGGCAGCAGATAAATGATCGGCATGAGCATGGGTTTCAAGTATCCATTTGACGGTTAACGCTTGGCGTTCAATCCAATGTAAAACTCGATTGGCATTTCGTGTGCCTGTTCGACCTGATTTATAATCAAAGTCTAAAACCGGGTCAATAATCACAGCAAACGATGTGGTATTATCAGCAACAACATAAGTGAATGTTTCACTGTCTTCATCTAAAAATTCATGGACACTAAAGGTTGAAATCATCACAAGCTCCTGTTAAATAGTGCACAGGGACTAAGCGTCCCAGTGCTTGCCACGGGTTAAAGCGACTTCTTACTAAAATACCAATCTACATAATCATAACCCTGGGATAATCGTGCTTTAGCGTCAGCAGTTGTTGCTGGTGGTGGCACAATAACGTCATCGCCAGGTTGCCAGTTTTCTGGGGTAGCAACGCCATTGGCATCACTGGTTTGCAGTGCTTTTACTAATCGAACAAATTCATCTATAGAACGACCATTACTCATTGGGTAATACACCATGGCACGCAATACACCTTCGGGATCGATAATAAAGGTTGCGCGAACGGCAGCTGTGTCACTCGCACCGGGTTGGATCATGCCGTAGGCTTTAGCCACTTCCATTGATAAGTCGGAAATAATCGGGAAGGTTATTTCAACGCCAAAGTTTTCTTCAATGTTACGTACCCAAGCGATATGGGAATGAACACTGTCGATGGATAAACCGAGTAACTCAGTATTAAGCTTGGCAAATTCTTCTGCACGTTGAGCAAACCCAATAAACTCAGTCGTACACACAGGGGTAAAATCCGCAGGATGGGAGAACAACACTAGCCACTTACCTTTATAGTCAGTAAGTGAGCGCATGCCATGTGTTGTCTTGGTATTAAAGGCCGGAGCGGGTCGGTTTAATTGCGGAAAAGAAACAATAGAATCAGTCATGTTATTACTCCAAAAAAATGGTTAAGTTAATGCAACTCTAATCTGTAAAATAGATTGCAAACATACTTAGTAATAGCAATTGCTAGGCCAATATCGGTTAGATGATAGTAAATAACGTAAATGAAAATAAGTATCTGATTTTATTAATTAAAAATTTAGATGTGATTAGTTGTTAGATAATTTTTACATTAGCCACACAATAAGTTGTGTTTAACTAGTGTCATAAATGGCACAAAAGACAAAAATGACCACATTAATTGTCGCAATAGCAAAACCGATCAAGCGATACTGGTGTTAGCAGTAAGGTTTCTGAAGTGAGTAATTAACAAGTCTGTGCATAAAGCCGCATTATATGGATTAGAAATAGAACTGATTGCGGAACAAAAATTTATTTAACGATAGCAATGTGAAGCGGGTCTTGATTATGCTTGTGAATCCTATACCGTAATATCATTTAGGTTTATATTTTCGTAATCAAATATATGACTTATAAAGAGTAATTCGTAAATGGAATTGGCTAAGCTTTCACGTATCAGTATGAAACACTTGATCACTTTGCATGTGATGCTTGATACCCTCAGTGTCACAGCCTGTGCTGAACGGTTATGTTTAAGCCCATCGTCGGTGAGTAAAACCTTAAGTCAGCTAAGAGAAAGTTTGCATGATGAATTATTCTATCGTCATGGCAATTCACTCATCGCCACTGCATTAGCACGACGACTAGGCCCAAGTGTGAAGCAGATGATTAATGATATGAATCAGATCATGAACCAGGATGTGTTCAAGCCACAACATTATCAAGGTAGCTTTTCACTGGCGATGCGCGAAAGCACATTTGAGTTATTAGCCGCCACATTAACGGCTCATATTCTCAACTTAGCGCCCAATATCCATATCGATATTTACAATAAAGACAACATCGGCTTTGACGGCTTAGTAAAGGGCTCGTTGGATTTTATTCTATTGCCACATGACTTAAGCCAACCAACCAATGTCGATGAAGACTTAGTCTGGGAAACCTTAATCAACGATGAAATGGTCTGCCTAATGAGTGCTAGCCATCCACTGGCGTCACAGCAGACTATTAGCCTTGATGACTACTTAAATTTCAGCCACATCGGCATAACAGATACTGATTTGAGCACACCATTTTTTGATATTTTACTGGCACAACAATCTAAAAAACGGGCGATACCGATTTCGGTACCTGACTTTGGCAGCGCAGCGTTAATGTGCCATCACAGTGAACTGCTATTTACCTGTTCGCGCCACTGGGCCTCAATAGCCAAGCAAGCCCAAGGATTACTGATTAAACCGTTACCGATCGATTATGGCAAAGTTGCTTATAGCCTTGTGTGGCATAGGCAAAGTATGAATGATCCTGCTCATCGTTGGCTGTATGAACAAATATTGCTGTGCAGTCGTTAAGCGCACCAATACGATTTTAAGTATTGATTAAATGGTACTTTATCAATGAATTGATTTGGTATTAAGTTGCAGCAAAGCCGTCCTAGCCATATGTTCAACCTCAGTTGCATATAGATGTGACATGTAGAACTTACCTATAGACGCTAAATGTAGGTGCTAAATGTAGCGATTAGATATACAGAGATTAGATATACAGCGACGGCAAGACGATATTGGTGACTCCTCGCTGAGTAAGTTGATTTGCTAAACGTGCTATATCCGCTTGAGTACATTGTGGCCATGTAGAGCCTATACCTTTAACCCCATGATGATGAAACGCATTTAACTTCACCCGAGTCTCTGTGGGGAGGTTGGATAAATACCCGCCTAGGGCGTCAATATCATGCTCATAATCCGTGATGCCGGGAATGTGTAACAGTCTTACTTCATACAGTTTATTGTGCTGAACCAGCAACTCAATTGACGTAAACACCGAATGGTTATCACGCCCAGTGATGTAATGATGGGTATCTTGTTGCCATGCTTTTAAATCAACCATTGCGCCATCTAAAAATGGCAGTAGCTTATGCCAACCCGTTGAGCTCAAACTGCCATTGGTGTCGAGCATACAACTGAGATGAGATAAATGTTCTGAGGACTTTATCGCACTAAAAAGCTCAATAATAAAAGGCAATTGTAAGCTCGCTTCACCACCACTGAGTGTAATGCCATTGATAAAATGACGTTGGCCGTAGATAACCTCTAGCATTTGTTCAACGGAGTAATGAGACGTTTTAGGCGTTGATTGTCTAGGACATACTGTAATACAAGTATCGCATTGGCTGCATTTGGTGCTGTCCCAGACAATATGGGGCTTACTTTGTGAACTACTTGGCGAATGATTAACTGGTATTAGATCTCCATGTAACAACATTTCTTGTGACCGCAGTTGGGGTAACGGCATCGCTTGTGAATGAATAAGACTCAACGCCTGTTCAGGGCAGCTATCAATGCAGTCACCACAAGCATCACACAAACTGATGGTGTGAGGATTATGGCAATTTTTGCATTGATAGTTGCAGCCTTGCAAAAATATCACCAAACGACTGCCAGGCCCGTCGACACAGGAAAATGGCAATATTTGACTGACAACGGCATGTTTACTCATGAATAAAAGGAGCTTGTTCGTGAGCAATTACCCGAGCTTGGCGTTGAAATATTCCCGTATTGATTGCGGCTTCAGCAGCTAACCCTGTGGTGTTGGTGCGTGAACCGCATTGCTTAAAAGTCTCAATGTCTGAGCGTTTAACCATATAACCAGTTACACGGACTAAATCGTTATTAGCAACATTGGCACTAAACTCTCTAAAACCTGAACTAAGGGCGCCTTTACAGAGTTGGAACATCGCTTGAGGATTAGCTTTAACGGTTTCATCTATGGTTAAAATATCGCTTATCCCAGCAGTATAATATTGATGATGTTCAGCTAGTGCTTGAATATGACTAATAGGGTCTGGTTCTGAGCCATAGGGAATACGCACGCCAGGGGTGACATTTTTATCCAAACTAATGCCACTTTGAGAATGTAATAACGCGCGACCGTTATAACCATAAGTGACCGGTGTCGACTTTACTATGTTGTCTAAAGCTGCAGATATTCTGAGTCCAAGTTCATTAGCATCAAGGTTATGGCCGTAGCCTGTATTGGGTTTGCTTGCGACGTTGGTAGTTGTAACCTCAGCAGCACTAGGTAGTAAGGCTTGTAAAATATTGACCGCTTCAGCCATACCATAAATACCGAACATAGGTGCAAAGCGAGATTCATCGATCAACTGTTCCTTAACTAAAAAACTGTCAAAGAAATGAGATTGTTGGTGTAAAAATGCCGAACGCACTTCAATAAGCTCGAATGCGAGTTGGCTGTAATATGGCAGAGTTTGGGCAAAAAAATCATCAATACTGTTAGCGTTTAGAGCGACTTCTTTGAGGTTAACCCGCACCAAGGTATTGGCGCCGCCAGCTAACGGTAATGCGTTATAACAACTGACAATCCCAAAACCACGAGTATCGAAGGCGTCGGCATGTAGCGGATAGTTGGCAATGTGAGGTTTACCGCATTGACAAATATTGCTGGTGGCCTGAAATAATAAATCATCTGGCGTTACGGCAGGGTCATACATAAAGGTTAAATTGGGGGCAATTTGTTGTAATTCTGCATCTATACGCAAAATGGTTCGGCAAATAATGTTATCAGTTGGGCCAATATTCACATGCATAAATGCATCGGGTAACGTGCGATCGAGTAATATCCAAAACCGCTTGAGTTTGCGATAGATAGCATCAGTATCGAGCCCTTTGGTAAAAGGCATTAATAACGCATCTAATTGGCCTAAGTAAACCGGGATATTGGTCACCGATGGCACATGAAAATAAAGAATGGTTAATGCATTTAAGGCGTCATCAAAGTCTTCGGCGGGCGACAGCTCCAAATACTGAGATCCTTGCTGCAGGTATTTGGCATAATCTGGCAACACATAACGCGGCTTAAATGGCGCATGACCTTCAAACATATCGCAAATAATACCTTGTTTCATGGCATTATTTACCTGCTCAGACACCGCCACATAAGGCAGACTGTTTTCAGCTTCTAAAGCTAAATAGTTGGATTTTTGCTTAGGAGAAAGGTGAGGGTGGGTGACAATTTTCTCAATGTTATCTTGTAATGTCATGATGAAACTCACTTCTTATAGACTAATGCTTGATAACAACTAATCTACTCAAAGGTAGGATGTTTAAACAGTGAAAATAGCCGACGTTGGCATTGATAAAATCGAAATCCGATGATGAAGATCACATCCCAAATGACAGAACATATTGACTAGTGTGTAATGAACCCTATAAACAACGAGAGGCAGAAAAATCGTAATCGATAAAGAGGAACGTTATTAGATTATTACATTACTAATGTTATTACGTTGCTGGGCGCTGAGCGGTTAAACTTGAAATTGTTGGGGTAGTGTAACGAACGCTTTTTAAGTAGGGTGTTACTGGCTTTGTAGCAAAACTAACAGGCTTAATCCAAACAATAAACTTCAGTTCTATTTCTTCCAAGTGCTTTGGCTTTATACATAGCCTTATCCGCTTGAGTAAATAAATCTGTAAACAGTGTTTTATCATCACAAATACTGACCCCAATACTGACGGTTAGCACGCCGTCACCCACTTTAATTTGCGAGATGCTATCTTGGAGCCGGTTACAAAATAATAAAGTATCACTTTTGTTCGTGTCTGGTAGCAATATCAAAAATTCTTCGCCACCAAAGCGAGAGACAAGATCGGTTTGTCGACAAAAATTCTTCAAAATATGCCCGAGCTCTTTCAGTACTCGATCGCCTTCTAAATGACCAAAGCTGTCATTAATAATTTTAAAATGATCGATATCTAACACTAATAAACTAACAGATTGTTCCGATCTAGCAGCCTGTTCAAGCGCTAACGTACAACGATATTTCATTTCTCTTCTATTTAATAGCTGCGTTAACTCGTCAGTTGAAGCAAGCAATTTTAATTTTTCAGCTTGCTCCTCAAGTTTTTTTCTTGTTTTTATTAACTCATCATAAAGTTGGTCTCTCTTGGAGGCATTGAAAAAACTCCAATAAATACAGCCGTCATCGCTTAAACGAGCATTCACTGTTATCGGAATTCGTAGCCCGTCAGCATTAAAAATAATCAACTGCATTTCTTCACAAATTTGTTCGTGTAAAAGTGTTGGAATTAAATAACTTTGAAAAAATATGCGGGAAGATTGGGTAAAGATAATATCCGCATTTTTGCCTATCAGTTGCTCTGGATTCCACAATAGTTCGTCGGTAAAGTATGAGTTTACATAAATAATAATGTTGGCTGCATTGGTGACTAACGCACCACACTGGAAACTATCTGGGGAGTGCTCAAATGTTTTATTACTTTCGATTTTACTATTTTTTGTCGTGATCATTTTGCGAATTTCATTATCGATTTTAAAATTTCTTCAGGATGAGTCATATGCAAGCAATGACCATGAGCAGCGATAATGTTAAGTTCGCTATGGGGTATTTCGCTCGCAATAAACTCACCAACAGATGTTGCTGCCAGGGCATCATTTTCACTTTGTAAAATTAAACACGGTTGTTTAATCTCTTTTAGTAGATAACGATAATCAGATAAAAAAGTCGCTTCAGCAAAGTTCTTCGCAATAACCGGGTCGGTAGAACAAAAACTGCCTGATAATTCACCAATTAGCTCGTCAGAATTGGTTGTTCCCATTACTAACGGAGCTAAATAATTAGCCCAGCCAATATAATTTTTGTCCATTAGATTTAACAACTCGAGTAAGTCTTCTTTATCGAAACCGCCAAAATATTCAGGAGGAAAATTTAAAAAACAGGGTGAAGGACATACCATTACCAGCTTAGAAAATAGCTCAGGTTTTTGAATTGCAGCAATTGCACCAATAATACCGCTCACTGAATGCCCTATGAAAATAGCGTCAGTTAAGTGCAAAGCGTCACATACTTCGATTATGTCTTCTGCATATCCTTCAAGTTGACCATAACGTTTTCTACTGTATTGAGAGATATCAGAAGCACCTGAACCAACATAATCAAATAGCACAATAGTAAAATGCTTCATCAGTTCAGGGGTTACAAAACGCCACATATTTTGATCGCAACCAAACCCATGTGCGAGAACTAAGGTTTTGCTACCATTACCGATTAATTTAACATTATTTCTAACAAGAACAGCATTTGAATGAGACATGATTTTTCCATTTTTACCAGGTGACCAATGATGACTACCTGCTGGATTTATTGGCTAAACAGTAGAAGTTTAACGGGTAAAAGTAAAATACCAACACTATGAAAATCAAAATGAACTTTTTAATCGCCTGATCATAGTTTTTTAGGTAAACATAAATTATTAACCAGCTCGTTATGAATCACAACCAAGAGAACATAATATCTTATGTAGGCAAACCTGATTGAATCCCATTAGTTACAATAATGTTAACGTCACGGTTGAAGTATACACAATGAACACTGCTATAACTATATATCCCTAAAAGGGCGTAACGTTAGCTAGTGTCGTCTGATAACGGTTTAATAAAAGCAGTTAACACCGTGAGTTGATTAAACAGACGTTTTTAAACAGATGGATAGAACAATAAAACTAAATTACAATGTACGACTTTTGCTTTAAAAACTCACGCTATAACAAGAAAATAACGGCGTACTATCTGAGGAACACCTTTAATTGAGAGCATCAATCTTCCTTATTGCAGCAGGCTTTATCCTGTTGAGTGGTTGCCAAACTGTTGTTGTAGAAGATGCCAAAGCAGAAAAAAGTCTTGGTGGTGTGAATAAATCAACATCATTAAAGGTTCCTAAGTTGTTAGCTCGGCGCAATTATCAAGACAGCGGTGATGTATGGGAACGCATTCGATATTCAATGGATATGCCCATTCCAGATCAACAATTAGTTAACCAATATCGTGATTGGTATATTAATAATCCACAGCATCTCGAGCAGATTTCACAGCGCGCCAAGCCGTTTTTATATTTAATCGTCCAAGAGTTTGAACATCGAGATTTACCTATCGAACTGGCCTTACTCCCTATAGTAGAAAGTTCGTTTAATCCTTTTGCTTATTCCAGTGCCGACGCATCAGGCCTGTGGCAATTTACCTCACCAATGGCCAGCCATTTTGGATTAGAGATGAATTGGTGGTATGACGGCAGAAAAGATGTGCCTGCTGCAACCACCGCTGCATTAGATATGCTCGAATACTTGTATAAAAAAACCGACAACTGGTTATATGCACTAGCCGCATACAATGCTGGTGAAGGTCGCTTACGTGAGGCTATTAGATATAATGAAGCAAGAGGGCTGAGCACCGACTTTTGGTCTTTACCATTACCTAAGGAAACTCGGCAATACGTACCACAATTGCTGGCAATAGCAGATGTGATTAAACATTCTGAAAGCTACGGCATCAGTCTTAAATCCATTCCTAATAAACCACTAGTTGAAGTAATTGATGTCGGAAGCCAAATTGACATCGCAGTTGCTGCCGATCTAGCCAATATATCCATTGCTCGGTTACAAAAATTGAATCCAGGGTTTAATCGCTGGGCAACATCACCCGATGGACCGCATCAGTTGATAGTGCCAGTGAGTAAAGTCAGTGAGTTTAAACAAGCTCTTGCGGATACTGATATTAGCGCTAGAGTAAAATGGTTTAAATATCAGATTAGAGCTGGCGATAATATTAGTGTCATTGCAAAACGTCACCTTACAACGGTGTCAGAAATAAAAGCGATGAATGACATTAATGGCGATAAGATCGTTGCGGGTCAATTTTTGTATATGCCACAAGCTGCATCGGGCATGACACCCTTAGTCGAACTGGCTACAACACAAAACGCCCAAGTCTCTACACCAAAGCAAGCTGCACCAAGCAAACAGCCAAGGATTATTACAACATCTAATCAGTCAACAGTTCAAAGCGATCACACGGTAAAATATGGCGACACACTGTGGAGTATTGCCAAAGTGTATAAGGTCAGTGTGGACCAAATTATCGCTTGGAACAAAATGACAGACAAAGACAAATTAACGGTAGGTAAAACCCTGCAGTTTTATCATCAACCCTTCAAACAACAGCAGAGCCAGTTGTAAGCCTATTGTTTAAAAACTCATAAGCACAATAGCTCAAATGTTGTAAAAGTTGAGCGTTACATAAATCTGAGTATTTACCGATTTAACCTAGTGAAGCACATCGAAATCCAGCTGTGCATATAGACACTTTTGATTATAAAAATCGATCATTCATGTTTAATAGAGCGATACACAATGCTTGAGGTCATGTTAAATCTTAGTGTTCATATTTTTTCATATTTGTTTCCGATCAGTTCATATCCAGCTCAATAGCTATTCACAAGTTTTGAATATAGTCACTCTATCAATAAGAACATATATTTTAGGGTGATGAATATGAACATTAGAAAAACTCAATTAGCTCAGTCAATTTTATTAGGCAGTCTACTTTTATCGGCGACCTCTTTTGCCAACGCTGCAGACGATGATGTCTTCGGTGGAGCCATAAGTGGTAAATTAACCTTTGCTTCAGATTATGTTTTCCGTGGCGAATCAGAAACAATGGATGCAGAAGTACCAGTGGTACAAGGTACCCTAGGTTGGGGCAATGATCTGGGTTGGTATGCTGGTGTATTTGCATCCAATATCAAATTTGCAGACCCCAATTTAGAAATTGTTACTGCACCTTATATTGGTAAAGCAGGCGAGTTTGGCAATAGTGGTATCAGTTACGACGTCATGGTTTTTTCTTACCTGTATCCAGGTGCCTCATATTCAAATTATACCGAACTGTGGATTAAAGTCGGTAAGCAATTTGGTCATGCAAATGTGCAGTTAGAAGTGACTCCAACAATCGATGATTGGTTTGGTGTAGAGGGCTGGCAAGGTGTTAACTATGCCGTTCATCCGAGCTATCAGTTTGACAATGGTTTATACGTATCAGCAAGTATCGGCTACCAAGATTTAGATGGTCATGGTGCAGAAGGTTGGGGGCACTGGAATTTGGGTGTGAGTAAAGCCTATGCCGGAATCAATTTTGATGTTCGTTATCATGGCAGTACCATGGATAGCGATCATAAGGTCTATGGCACTCAAACAAAAATCTTTGATGACCGAGTGGTTGTTGGCGTCAGCAAAAGTTTCTAAATTGATAATATAATCTTTTTTATTATTGGACCTGATTCTACGCATTCCCATTGTGTGACTCAGGTCCTTTTTTATAAACTATTTTGCTAGCTGTCACTCATTCCTGACAAATCTTTATAGGAAAATATGAAAAGTTATGAATAATAACGGCCATTATTAGCAACACTATCTGGATAGGATGATGGCACATACTGGTTTAACAAATACGGTACTCGTCGTTGACGATGAAGCCGTGATCCGCGCTCGATTAAAAGGTTATTTTGAGCGTGAAGGTTATCGTGTACTTGAAGCTGGAGACGGCGAACAGATGTGGCAACAGTTTACAAATCAACATATCGATTTGGTGATGTTAGATATTAACTTACCCGGTACCGACGGTTTGAGCTTGGCGCGTGAACTAAGAAGTCGTTCGGACGTTGGCATTATATTAGTCACTGGTCGTGATGAAACCATTGATAAAATCGTTGGCCTTGAGATGGGTGCTGATGATTATGTGACTAAGCCATTTGAATTAAGAGAACTATTGGTAAGAGTTAAAAATTTGTTGTGGCGAATTTCATTAGTTAAAAAAGCACAACAAGAAGTTGTAGAACAATTTGAACAGTGTGACGATATCATTGCCTTCGATAAATATATTCTTGAGTTAAACAGCCGAAAACTGAGTCGTGGTGACGAGGTGATAAAGCTGACTAAAGCAGAGTTCGAATTACTTACCGCCTTTGCATTGCATCCACAGCAAGTACTATCACGTGAGCGGCTAATGCAGCAAACAAGCCACCGTAATGAAGATGTAAATGATAGAACCATTGATGTCATTATTCGCCGTTTGCGAAATAAACTACAGGCAGACCTGTTTGTAACGGTTCACGGAGAAGGCTATTTGTTTGCGACAAAGGTTAAAGATTAGTTTTTGTCGTCACACGATAAATGGGGTAAAAGTCTGCAGGGGCTAAGCTGTTGTTAAACATATTGAGTTGCACAGTTCCTTGTTCTAACGCCTGTATTTGTGGGCCAATATCCCCAAATGAGTGTGCCCCCTCCAGTAGTTTTACCGCAATATCTATTGCCAATTTACCTTGTAACACCACTTGATCATCACTACTGAAAGCCACTTTATTGCGATAAAGTCCGCGCAAGGTCGCTGGCGATAAATAGCTGCTCACAAGTTTTACTTGGCCAGTTAATCGTTTATGTTGCAATGTTCCTATTGCTGCTTCAATAGCAACGGCACTGCCTAGAATATAACTAGGAACATGATCATTAAGTAGATTATGAAGTTGGTCACGATAAAGGTCACGATTATTATCGGTATGACGAATTGACGAAACCACAATAGGACTATCGGCAATAGCATCTTGAATACCGAGCTCAACCCAATCGCTGCCGCCAACACTTTCTGGGCCGGTGAGTAGAGCGAGTGTTACTGGAGACGATGGCGGTAAATTTTTTACAGCTTTGGCGATAAAGTGGCCAGCTTTCCAGCCCATTTGATACCAATTGACGCCTACACGAGTTGTTATAATGGGGTTATCGAGTCTATTCACTAACGCTATGATGGGTTTATTAATTAGCCCCGGATATTGATCAAGTAAATTGGGGGCCACAGCACCGAGTAAGATGGCATCGAACGGTTGATTAAGGCAGTATTCAAGTTGTTTTAGTTGTTGCTCTTTTCTGTAATAGCTACCAGCTTCAAATAATTCTAAATTAATGCCTAATTGGCTGGCTTTTGACACCAAACCATAATCAATGCCGATCCAATAAGCGTCTTTAAGGTGAGGTACTAAGGCACAGATTCGCCAAGCCTTTTTGGCCGAGGTCAGTTGATTATATTGTATTGATTTTACTGTTTGAATTTTGGCATTAAAGGGCGTGCGCTGCTGTAATGTCCAGCTAGAATCGGATGTTGCTTCAGCAAGTAATGGTATTGTCCCTAAGCAAGCTATGAGCAAATAAATAAGTCGGCGCATTATATTGTCTCGATTAAGGTTTCTAAACAGAACACTAAAAAATTTTCGTAATTATAACATTTTAAGGAATGACTGTGAGCACTTTATCACTATCAGGCAAGAGCTTAGTGGGTCGCCTTATGTTGGCATTCTGTCTGCTCGGATTGTTATTGTTAATGTTAGTTAGCCTTGGCAGCATTTCGCTTTATTGGGTAAAGCTGGCTGACCAGTATCTATATGAAGAGGCGTTACCTGCATCTGAGGCTGCAAGGCAATTGATGCAGTCTTCTAATGGCTTGCTCGACAATGCCCAAGCGCTTGAACGAGTGGAAGAAGAGGCTCAACGCGCTTTCCTTGGGCGTAAGTTATCACTGGAAAGCACTAATTTGCTTTCTGCTATTGAACGACTCAATTCGTTAAATCTACAAAATCATGGTGTTAATAAAGATCAGCATTTAGCTTTATTAGCTGGCGAAATTATCCATGACTTATCGGTATTCGGCCGCCAAGTGGGTAAACGTTTAGTGTTGGCGGCGCAATTGATTAATAAAGGAGCCGCACTGGCGGAAGCGGCCAGTAACAGTGGTGTTTTACTTGAAGCAGAACAAGCCGTGGTCGATTCAACCATTTTGGCCAAGTTGAGTTTAGCTTACCCTCAAGTGGTTGGCGCTGAACAAAGTGCCAAACTTTTGGACTCCATCATAGAGCAAGACTTGGATGTCCGTGAACGTTTAAATCGAGCTTTGGGATTGATCCATCACATTGAGTTAGTAGGGCAGTTATTACAGTCTCCAGACCAACAACTCGGATTAAATAACGTACTCAACAGTATGGCTCGAGTACTGTCTCCAACGACTTATACCATTAATTCTACTCGCGATAACTCACAAAGCGGCAACGAAATACCGAGCCCTTACACAGGTTCAGGAACGAGTGGGCAAATTGATTTAATGCCTCTAGAATTACTTAAAGGCTTAATTCGAGATCCGGTTAGGGCAACAGAGCTTGAGCACCAATTGATAATGTTAAGGGAGGTGAATGTTGGCTTAAGTTTGCAGCAGCAATATGCGCAATTGCTAACAAAACAAAATGCGCAACTGTTAACGCTGACGGATAAATTAGGCCAACTGAATAAGTCAGTCGATAGTGCAATGAAAGCACAACAGCTACAGGCAGAACATGCCCGAAGTAATTTTTTACAGCAATTACTGTGGGCTAAGTCAGGGCTGTGGGCGACAGGTATTTTGATGTTAATCATTATGCTGTTGGTGGTTTATCGGGTTATTTATAAAGGCATCGCTTTACGCCTAAGTGAAGCAACTGCTGCATTATCTCAATTAAGTCAGGGCAATACCGAAGTGCTACTGGATCCTCACGGAGACGATGAACTCACCGCGATGGCTTCTGCCATTGAAGCTTTTAAACAAAAAACCGCGCACAATCAAGCTCTGCAATCTGAATTACAACAAACGGCATCAGAATTATTTGCCCATAAAGCCTCACTTGAAAGTACCGTGCAGGCACGTACACTCGAACTGGCTGAAACCAACCGTCAACTAGACGCTGAAGCAAAAGGGCATTCGACGGCTAGAGTGATGGCAGAACAAGCTAACAAGGCAAAATCGCTATTTTTAGCGACCATGAGCCATGAGATCCGTACTCCGCTAAATGGTCTTTTAGGCACCCTGACTTTACTGAGTCACTCGCCATTACCTCCAGCACAAAAACAAATGTTGGCATTATCGCAATACAGCGGCACCTTACTGCAAAATGTACTTAATGATATTTTGGACTTTTCCCGTTTGGAGCAAGGTAAATTAACTAACGAACCACGGGCTGTTGCGCTTAATGAGCTGCTCGATGAAGTGATGGCAATCATGTTGGCTGGTGCGGGATTGTCAGGTATCTCGTTATATTTAGTTTGCGGTGATTTACCTAAATGGATAATGGTAGATAGCCCAAAATTGCGCCAAGTGTTGTTTAATTTGCTCGGCAATGCCATTAAATTCACTCCAGCAGGAGAGGTTACATTACGGGTAAATGTGGTCGAGAAACGATTAACCTTTGAAGTGGCAGATACTGGCGTTGGTATCAGTGAAAAGGCCATGGATCAATTGTTTATCGCCTATGGTGTACAGCCTAATCAAGGCAGAACGAGAGGCACAGGACTCGGGCTCGCTATTTGTAAAGAATTAGTCTCGTTAATGAATGAGGCTAACACTGCCAATGATTCTATTCGGGTGAGTAGTAAAGTGGGTGAGGGTTCCAGCTTTGGTTTTAGTTTACCATTACACATTTGTGAACAAACGTATGAGGTTATCAGTACAGAGTTACCTAAAGTTGATTCTAAATGTGTACTCGTTATCGAAGACAACAAAGTCAATTCCATGGTGGCCCAAGGGTTTTTAGCACATCTTGGACATCATTCCGTACTGGCTGATAGTTGTGCTCAAGCAAGAGCGTTGTTTAACGTCGATAGTGCGTTGAAGTTTGACGGCATTATGCTTGATATTCAATTAGGCGATGGCTCTGGTATTGAGTTATTACTTGAGTTGAAGCGTATTGCTAACGCAGCCCAAAAAGACATCAGCATAGCCGCATTTACGGCACAAATTCAACATGATGACATAAACGAGTATCAAACAGCAGGCTTCGATGACGTATTAGCCAAACCGCTTAATATGAAGTTTTTAGCCAATTGGATTGGTGATGCGAGTGACAAGTCAGCAATCAACAGCGACAACACGAATAAGTTAATCAAGATGGATAAACACGAAGGCTTTACACAAACGACCATAGATCAAAAATTTTCAGTTTGTAATGAAGACAATCAGCCTTTACTCGATGAAAAGCAAATTAATGAAGACTTACAATATCTTGGTACAGAAGCTGTTAAAGAGATGTTAGCGTTATTTAAAGTCAGTAGTACACAACACATCAATGCACTGGCAGCTTTACCTACAGATAGGCCAAAAGCGTTACACGCACTTAAAGGCAGTAGTGCCAGTATTGGCTTTATTCAGTTGAGTCAGTTGTGCAAACAATTAGAAAAAGATGGCATTAGTGATGATTCATATTTGTTGCTTAAGCAAGTATTGCAAGCATCAATTAACGCACTTGAGTTGAAATTTCTATCTAAGTTGTTGTAAATTAGTGATATAAAATATAGTTGAGTGTGTATAACCCTCACTCTATTTATCCTGATCTCAAACATTACATATAAAAACACCGAGCTTACTCGGTGTTTTTATATGGGGGTTAATTATATAGATATCCTGTTACTGAGCACCTTTTAGTCCTTCACAATCGCTTTCAACCCAAGCCAGAGTGAGGTGAGCAATGGCTGAATAAAACTTACCGGTATCCACAGAGGTAAGCCTATCTACAAAATGGGGTAACCAAGCGTGGAGATATTGTCTAATAAAGCTGAGCTGAGTGCTATCGTCACAAGCACACGCTTGGTGAGCGACATAAGCCAAAATAACGGCAATATGATCAGACGGTTCAGAAAATTCACTTTGAACCGTTAATTGGCTTTGTTTTAGATATGTTTGCATTTGCTGATGCTGTTCACCAAATAAGAGTACATCGTCCTTGGCAACTGCATTATCGTTAAGATATAAACTGGCATAAGGGCTGGCGCTATGCTTTGTACCTACTAAAAATAGGCCACAATAATCGGCAGCAAGCTCTAATAAAGCATGATCAGTATTGACGCTGTTAAGGGTTGAATTAAGCACTGAGTTTATGGTTTCAATGTCTTGACTCAATAACGGGTCACTGGCCAATTGAGCAAAGAATGCCTGAGCCTGACTTGCTGTGAGCTCTTGTAATAGCTGTTGATCTAGCTCTTTTGCAAACAGTGATGAGAGCAGCTTATACACCATCGAACGACCCTGGTTCATTGGCGTGTTATACAATATCTTGTCATTCATCTATGTTATCTCCTGAGCCTATTATGGCCGTTAACTTAAGCGCCAAGAATTAAATCGCTTGGCGCACAGTGATAATGCTTACACGTTATAGCTGCGTTTCTATTGGGCCACTAAAAGAACTGACGTCAGGTAACTTACCTTGATACTTTTCGAAATCGACCAAGCAAGTGTATGCGGAGCAAGCCTGGGCAAGCTTTGATGTACCAATATCTTGCGTTAACGTATTAGGGTCACCATAGCTGCACAACGCCCCAATTTCACTACCGCCTTCTTTAGACCCATCTTTACCGACTGGGCCATACCAAGCCCCTTCATGAATTCGGATAACCCCACTAGGGAAGCTGTCGGATACCACTGCACCCGCTAACAGTTGACCTCGGTCGTTAAACACACGAACAACATCGCCATCTTTAATGCCGCGCTGTTTTGCATCGGTAGGATTCAAGTACACGGGTTCACGACCTTGTACCGTATAGGTTTCCCGATATTGCTGCGACTCACACATTTGTGAATGTAAGCGTTTATCTGGGTGGCAAGATTGCATCCACATTGGGTATTTATCTGAACCAGGACCACCATGGCTGCGCTCTGACTTTTCTATCCAAGTAGGATGGCCAGGACAGTCATCGTAATTGAATTGGGCGATTTTACGGCTGAAAATTTCAATCAAGCCCGATGGTGTACCCAATGGATTCATTTCAGGATCATCCCTAAAGTCGGCATGGCGAGTCCAAGGTAGGCCTTCACCAAAATGTACATAACCTTGTTTCCAGAACGTGTCGAAATTTGGCATATCGAACTTACCGGCATTATCGGCTTTACAGTCGTTATAAAGATTCTTAATCCAGTCAAATTCAGACATGCCACGGGTATATTCTGTCTCTTTACCCATTATTTTGGCAAAGCGGGTAAAGATATCAAAATCAGACAAGCTATCAAATAATGGTTCAACCATTTTTTGCATCGCTAAAACACCACGGTTAGCGTAGCTGCCATAAACGTCAATGTCATTACGTTCAAATGTAGTACAAGCAGGTAAAACGATGTCTGAGAAACGGCACGTTGCTGTCCAGTTAATGTCGACAGTGACCACACATTCAAGCTTTTGAAATGCTTGCTTCATCTTATTTCTATCTTGGTGATGACTCCATGGATTATTACCTGAAAATACCATCATCTTAATATCAGGATAAGTGACCTTAGCCCCGTTGGCATCGATGGTTTTACCCGGTTCTAAAATGGCATCAATCCAACGTGCAATCGGAATGGTGCTACTCGCGCCTTTAAAATCATTACTGTCGAATAATGGCTTTTGGCCTTCATCAAGATTACGAGGAAACGCGCCCGGTGCAGCTGCGCCCGATGAAGGAACGCCAATACTTGAGTAATGATGGCCATAGCTGATACCACCACCAGGTAAACCAATTTGGCCAATCATAGTGGCAAGTACAGCTGCCATCCAATAAGGTTGTTCACCGTGTTGTTGACGTTGAATACACCAACCCATCATGATTTGAGTACGACCTTTGGTCATCACTTTAGCTAAATCACGTATAATTTCAGGGCTAACACCAGTAATTTTACTGGCCCACTCTGGTGTTTTAGCTACGTTATCTGACTCGCCTAAAATATAAGGTACGAATCTGTCAAACCCTAAGCTGTAGCCCTCAATAAATTTTTCATCGTGTAACTTACTGGTGATCATTTCATGGGCAATACCTAGCATTAACGCAACGTCAGTTTGTGGGTTGACGTAAAGTTGCTCACAGCCTAAGTATTTTTGGGTTTTAGTGACCACTGGGTCGATACTGATCACTCGGATCTTACCTTGTTTTACTTTTTCTTTAAGCTCCGCTAGATAAGCGAACGATTCATGGGTTTCGGCATTCCAACCCACTTGCAGGTTTTTATAGGGATCATTTGACCACAAAATGATGGTTTTAGATTGCTCAAGGATTAACGGCCATGAAGTACCTTGGGCATAAACTTCAGTAGAACCTAAAATATAAGGCAAAATAGTCTGGCCAGCACCCGTTGAGTAGTCACCAATTTTTTTGACAAAATTACCGTGCATACCAACAGCGCGTTGCATGTGACTGGTACTTGAATGCAGTTGTCCAGTGGCGCGCCAGCCAGTTTGACCCGCGTGCAGTCCTGATGGGCCATATTGAGTTTGCACCTCATCAAGTGAATCTTTAAACAGGGTCAATGCTTTGTCCCAAGTGACACGGACAAAGCGAAAATCACCGCGTTGACTGGTGTCGCTTTTATGACCTTTCAATAAAAAGTCTAGGCGTACCATAGGGTAGCGAACCCGTGATGGGTTGTAGACTAAGCCTTTAACGCCATTGATCATATCGGTAGGGTATTTGTCCAACTCAAATGGAATCACCTGGTCAATCACGCCATTCTTACGTTTCATTTTAAATGCACCAAAGTGCGAACCGGTAGTTAACCAGTCGTCACCTGCTTTAGTGCTTGCAGCTGCAAGGGCATTGAATGGCGCCAACAATGATGTACTGCTTAGTCCAACATAAGAAGTCGCCACTAAGCCTTTAAGAAAATGTCTTCTGTTCATGATGATGTCCTATTAATGCGCCGACTTATTGAAAGTAGATGAATGCTCTTGTAAGTACTTTTGTACAAGCGCTTGAGTGTCTTGGTCCATGTTGACGAATGCAATCATGCCTTTAAACATTCCAGGCCAACTGTTAGCGTCAAAGTGTGCTTCTGCTGGTTGGGTATGACACACGCTACAACTGCTGGTATAAGTGGTGCGGGCATAATCCCAAAGTGGCTGTAAATCACTTACTAGGTAGTCTGCATCGGTCCAAATTTTGGCTTCAACACGTTGCCATGTTAATCCGGTCATTGGGTCTTCTTTTTGTTCAAAGACATTCATTACACCTTCTTCTAGCGCAGCATCTTTTGATAACTGAGCCGACAGAATGTTAAGACCAAAATCGAAATAGATAACACGACCAGCACCAATTTTTTTACGCCAACCTTTAATACCAACTTGTACACGACTGCCATTGGTTTCAAGTACCGTCACTTTAGTGGCAATGTTTAACGTACCAGCTTCAACATCTGTTTTTTGATTAAAATAAAGGGGTTTAGTCAAGGCGGTAAAATATTGAGCACCAACCACAAGACCGGTTTCGCCAGATCCGACTTGTGCAATGAGTTCTGGTGCACGGGAAGTGCCCATGTCAGGAAGTTTGTGAGCAATACCTTTATGGCAATCAACACAGCTCTGGTCTATCTCTGCTGCACGCTTCATTTGTTTTTGCGCCAACTTTGACATGTCATCCCATTTCATCGAGTCATAGTTATGGCAGTTTTTACACGCTAAAGAGTTATCACGGTCGAAGCGTTTCCACTCACGGCTAGCCATCTCTAGACGTTTTGATTCAAATTTTTCCTCAGTATTAACGGTTTGCATCAACCAGCCCCACATATCATGTGATGCTTCAATCTTGCGACCAATTTTACGACTCCAGTTATGAGGCACGTGACAATCAGGGCAAGTGGCCCGAACGCCAGAGTGATTAGACCAATGCACAGTTTGCTGTAGCTCTTGGTAGGGCTTGCTTTCCATACTGTGACAGCTAATACAGAACTCTTCAGTGTTGGTCATTTCCAGTGCGGTATTGAAACCACCCCAGAATATAATCCCCATTAAAAAAGCTGATAGGCTAATTGTGCCTAAAGTAAGATATTTGGCAGGCTGATTTAGCGTCCGCCAGGTATTAATAAACCATTTCATAACAGCATCCTTTATAAGATTGACTCATAATTTGTTTGAGGATTAGTGCGCAACAACGCCACCAAATGCTTGGATCATCCAAATGACAAAACCGTACGCACTAATGCTGGTTACGGTGATAATGGGAAAAAATAAAAAAATGATAAATCCAAGAGCTTTCAGCTCCTTAGACTTAACATTACTTTTGGGGTCTACTACGTTTTTTGTTGTCATAGCTTGCTCACTTAAAAAATTATCTTTGCTGATGACAGCTATATTAGATAATAATTGTTAATGGCACTCAGACCGTGGATGAATGAACGTAGACAATATATGAAAGATTATGAACAGACTGAGTGAGGGGTAATTTGCGGTGAGGATTAACAGTAAACTGCTTTATAAAACAAGTTCAGAGTGTTATCAATCGAGGGGCACATATCGTTGTTTAAGTAGCGTTGATTCATAAATCGATTATTATTTACTCAACTTTATGTTTATGAATACTATGTATCATTACCATTTTCTCAAGGATTAACAGAGCAATTCTGATACATTTTCGCTACAATATGAAAGTTAATGTTTTTGTAATCATAAATATATGATCATGGTCTTATATTGTTAAATGTGCAGTATTAATTTAATCGGTATTAAGTAAGATGATGCTGTTAGCATTTAATACCCTCTCTATGCAATAAACAGCTGAACTTAAACACTTAGATAAACGGACTAAAGAGAAATAAATGAGTCTATCAAGTATTAGTAAACTACTCATAACATCAATATTTATGATTTTCTCTAGTGCAGTATGCGCTGAGAATATTAATATTTATACTTGGGAAGATTATTTTTCTGATGATGTTCTCGCTGAATTTGAACAAAAAACGGGTCACAAAGTAACCTTGACCTATTATGACAGCGAACCAGATCGAGATGCATTGCTACTCAGTGAGAAAGCTAAAAATTTTAATATTGTGTTGATTGATAGTTTAATGCTGGGCATTAATTCAAAAAAACAACCTATGTATCGGTTTTCCGAAAAATCTGTGCCAACCATAGTGAACCATAATCCTAAATGGCGTCAGGCATGTGGCGACGTTGGTGTGCCTTACGCGAAAGGAACTATTGGCATTGCCTATCGGCAAAGTGTCAGCAAAACACCTATTACTTCCTGGACTCAGCTTTTTAAACCACCCGTAGAGCACCAAAATAGGGTATTAATGATAAAAGATAATCTTGATACCGCCGCCATTGCTTTAATTGCCAATAATTTACCTCCGTTTTCTGAAAATAAAGACGACTTAAAAGTTGCTTTCGACACATTAAAGCAACAAGAGCCTTATTTATTAGGATATCAATATCTATTAACGCACACAGCCATTCATCAAGAAAAAAGCCAAGCCAGTTTGGCTATGGTTTATGGTGGCGATATTGCAACAATAACTAAAAATAGTGGTCAAGATGATTGGAAGTATGTTGTTCCAGATGAAGGTACACTGTTTTGGGTTGATTGCTTAGCTATCCCGTTTGAAAAAAATGCGACACAAGCAACCTTATCGTTTTTGAATTATATTAATGAACCACAAGTGGCGATTAGGGTGGTAGAAGAAATTTTATTCTCTACGACCAATGATGCTGCTGTTGAGTTAGGAAGTGAAAGCTACTTATCGGATCCTGATTTGTTTATTTCTCCAGAGATCCAAGCGCGGAGTAGTTTTTATCAGCATATTAGTAACGAATCAATGTTATTGCGTCAGAGAATGAATAACTTGCTAAAAGATAAATAACTCATGAAGCTAAGAAAACGGATTAACTTGATTTTACTACCCGCTATCGCGGTAGTATTTTTTACGTTTTCTTTTTTCTTTTATCAATCAGCTAAAAATAATATTATTGATGCTGCTCTGAGTGCTTTCTCATATCAATTTGAGCGCATAGCAAGCCGTGGTGCTGCAGAGGTTATTGCGGTTGAGAGCATGATTAATTCTCAACTGCAAAGTAAAGAAGCGGCTGATTTATTTCACAATGCTAAAGCAGATGAAATTGATATTAGAGTGAGTGCGCAGTTTGTAGACCGGTTGATTAAATCGAGTGACAGTAAGATTATTCAAGACATTGCTATTTTTAACTTACGTGAAAAGCCTATCAGTTACATCAATTTTGAAGATCCTTTTGTGGATGCTTCAGTGACAGATTCAACTCATTTTTTGATAAACAAAATCAATGACGCTATAGCAAAAAAAAATCGTCAACGGATATATGCTCACTACTACCAAATTACCGCCACAGAGACTGAGCATGATGAGATCCAGTTATTTCGTATTTTTTCTCCTTATCTTTTAGTGTCACAACCTTTATATAATTACACCAACGATTTAGTCGTCATTCAAACTAGGTTAAAACCGAATTATCTTAAAAGTATTTTTAATCAAGAGATTAGTCAGTATCAGGAATACCTTTCGGTTAAAATGTTTACGCTTCCTTTAACAGAGAAAGCGCTTAATAATGATATTGTTGTGCAACAGATTGAAGGCGTAGATTCATATCATTTTACGGTAAAAGTATTTGATGGCATTGTGAACATCAGTCTAAAAAAAGCATTTTTTAACTCATCATTAATGAATTTAAAAATCAAAATTGGATTAGGCGCCCTGGCATTATCTTTATTTTGTTACTTTATTCTACATTTGTTGATCTATAAACAAATTATTCGCCCAATCACTGAATTGGCAGAAGGTGTTAATGGAGTTAAGAAAGGTAATAGTGATTCACTTATTCTGTTAAATACTAACGATGAAGTTGCAGAACTCAATAATAGTTATCTTGCATTAATTGAACGTATTCAGCAGTTAGCCAACAATGATGAGTTAACCAGCCTTGCTAATAGAGCATACTTCAACCGAGAACTAGATCATAAACTCGACTCGTCTGAGGCTGAGACTAGCACGTTAGGTTTGTTGTTTATCGATTTAGATAATTTTAAATACGTTAATGATAATTTTGGCCACGAGGCCGGCGATCGTGTTTTGGTCAACTTTGCTAACAGGTTGACAAACTCATTAAGAAAAACTAGCCGTGCATTAAAACAACAACAATATCAATGTATCGCGCGTTTAGGTGGTGACGAGTTTGTGGTATTGCTTGAAGGACTGCCTAATGTGGAAGAGCTAGAAGCGATAGCTCAACGCATTGTAGGGCTTTTTGATTTGGGATTTGAGGTTGACGGTAAAACTTATGATGTCCATGCCAGTATTGGCATAGCATTCCAGTTTGGTAACAAACTTAAAGCGGATACATTTTTACAGCAAGCTGATAGTGCCATGTATGCTGCAAAAAAAGCGGGGAAAAATAGTTATTGTACTTATGACGACTCGTTAGATAATCAATTAAAAGAGCAGAAATATATTGATTCTGAGGTATCAAAAGCGTTACGTGAAAATTCCTTGTATCTGGTTTATTTACCATACTACGATACTGAAACACTTGAAGTGAAAGGTTTTGAGGTGTTGCTAAGGGCCCCAGAGTTAGAGAAGAAAGGCATTGGCCCTGATAAGTTTATTTCGATAGCAGAGCAAAGTGATCTGATTACAAAAATTGATTTATGGGTCATCAATGAAGCATTGAGTAAGCTAGCAAATCTGCGAAGTATGCAAGGGTTTGACGGTACACTTGCTATCAATATTTCATCTCGAGAGCTGTTTAATGATGGTTTCGTAGCCGAAGTTTCGTCTTTAATGGATCAATATGAAACACCGCCTTATAAAATTATATTCGAAATAGCAGAAGCTCCGCTGCTTACGAAAGATAAAAAAGTATTAGTTAATCTCACTAGGCTAAAAGCATTGGGGATAAAAATTGCCATTGATAACTTTGGGATAAATTATTCAGCTTTTAGCCATTTAAATCATTTTAGATTGGACTCATTAAAAATTGATCGCTCATTCCTACTGCAAATGAGAGATGTTCAAATGGGCAATAAACCGCTGATTGATATTATTTACGACCTTGCCAATATCCATGGGTTAGATGTTGTCATAGAAGGGGTGCAAAGCGAACAAGAATTAAATCATGTCAAAAATTTAGGCTGCAATACTGTCCAAGGTTTTTATTTGTCAAAACCATTAGATTGGAGCCAAGCTCAAGCCTTAGTGAATAAAACAAATGTAAGTTATTTAACCACGAATAAAAGTCGCTAACTATTTTTTGTGATTAAAAACTAGGCTAATAAAGGGCTAAATTTAGCCAATTCAGCAGCATTATGTACGGCTAGTTTCTTAATGATTTTAGAACGATGTACCTCAATCGTGCGCAGAGAAAGGTATAATTTGTCGGCCATTTGTTTGTTGGTTTTGCCTTCTATTAATAGATGTAATACTTGGATTTCACGTTCTGTTAAGGTGTTATATCGTTGTTTTAGCAGAATAGATTCAAACATTTTATGGCTACACGTAAAAGCTTTTTCTATAGCAACAACCAGTTCTTTCCCGTTAACGGGTTTTTGAAAAAAATCACAAGCACCTTGTCTAAATGCATTTACCGCCATCGGCAGATCACCGTGACCCGTTAAAAAGATGATACCTAGTGGACTGTTAGCGGCAATTAATTTTTGTTGTAGTTCTTGGCCAGTAATTTCTGGCATTTTGCTGTCCACGATAAGACAACCTGGTTGGGTAGTATCAATGGTGTTAATAAACGAAATGGCACTATTGAAAACCTGTAAGTTGTATTCATATTGCAATAGCATAAATTGCATAGAATCAAGAATTGCTAGGTCATCATCCACCATATAAATATCTTTAATCATATGTAGTATCGATTTATTAAATGTTAATACAGTGTAATCATTGTTGGTTGTGGATCAAGTTGTTCGGTTGCTTTTGTGCTGTGCGTATCTGTTTTGTTAATTAAGTTGCACTACACTGAGTTTGTTGCATAAAAACGGATTACTTTGTTTATTAACTAAGTACCGATTAACTAAATGTTGTCAGATGGCTAAAAGGTTACGGATGCGAATTGAAACTTTGCTGATTGGAGCACTTTCATTAATTCTTGCTGGATATTTAACTCAAGCAAGTGCGCAGCCTGTCACACCAGATGCGGTCATTGAAAAACCCATTACGACTCAAGCTCATGCTGAAGTACATTACCGAGTTGCAGTGCTTGCCAATTATGGTGTGGCTAAAAGTATTGAACGCTGGCAGCCATTAATGGACTATTTAAGCCAAAATGTTGCCAATGCCAGCTTTGAGGTTGTGCCGTTAGACTTCAACAACATGAATAAAAAGCTAATCAGCGGCGACATACAGTTTGTTGTCACCAATCCTGGCCACTACTTTAATATGAGTGGCGACTATCCCATTTCCTGGTTAGCCACCATGAAGAGCAATCAACATAATGGCAGCACTTTTGCGATAGGTGCGACTATTATCGTCCGTAAAGACAGTCATTTGCTCAGCGTAGACGATCTTGCTGGCCATTCAGTGGTGGCCAGTGATCCTAATGCATTAGGAGGGTACCAAGCCGCGATAGGGCTTATCCATTCGATGGATTATTCGACCAGTAACTTCTTTTCCAAAGTGACGTTTCTCGGTTTTCCGCTTGAACCGCTTATTTATCAAGTCCGCGATGGCACAGCAGATATAGCCATTACTCCATTTTGTACTTTAGAACAAATGGTAGCTGAGGGTTATATCAAGGCTAGCGATTATCGGGTAATAAATGATGTCACTCCTGCCGATTATGAATGTGCCGTCAGCACCCCTTTATACCCTAATTGGTCGTTTGCATCGTCGGATGCGGTGCCGTTAATGGTGAGAACGGGGATAACCCGAGCATTACTGTCGATAAGTATGGATGACCCAGCGTCAATTATAGGACAGAACCGGGGATGGGCTGCCCCCATTAGCCAGTTTCAAGTGGTTAAATTGTTTAATGACCTAAACTTAAATGCGGATGATAGCCCTGTGCATCTTCAAGTGTGGCAATGGATAAAGCTCAATCAAAAATGGGGCTTTAGTTTATTGGGTCTATTTGTTATCGCGACCATTTACCATCTTTGGCTGGAATATAAATTTAGACAAAAGAGCGAGTTCTTAATCAATACAGAGCGCCAATTGAAAAATAAAGCATTGCAGCTTGAGCGCATGCAAAGCGCAGCAATATTAGGTGAAATAGGAGCAGGTTTAGCTCACGAGCTCAACCAACCCATTGCGGCCATCACGCAATATAGTGAAGGCGGGATGATTGAGCAGGCAAAAAATATTGGTACAAACTCAGTACAATACCAATTACTTGAAAAAATACACCAGCAGTCAATGCGTGCCGGAGAAATTGTTCATAGGATCAGAGAATTGTTGCAACGAAAAGGTACTGCAAGTACTGAGTTTGATGCACAAGAACAATTAATGGTTTGCCTAGACTTACTCGAAAATGAATTCGAAAAAGAAAAAATCAACATCAAAACTCAATTGACTACCACTGAAATTAAGCTGCAAGGCGATAAAGTTGGTTTTTGTCAGGTGTTGATTAATGTGTTGAAAAACGCCATTGATGCGGTGTCTGAAAAAGAATTCTCGCTTCATAGCCGCAAACGAATACTGATAGATTTACACATTGTTGATCAAAGTTTACAATTGAAAATTTATGATAATGGTATTGGGTTAACCTGTGCTAACGATGATTTTAAAACAAGTTTCTTTTCTACCAAAGCCAATGGATTAGGGCTAGGGTTGGCCATTTGCAGTGATGTTATTGCTCTTTTTGGTGGCCAGATTAACTTATCAAAATGTAAAGATGACCCGAGCTCACCTTGGCGATATGGATGTCGGGTTCTCATTGTTATCCCATTAAATGCTATGCCCGATTAATCAATCAAATACCCCTGGTAACTTTTATTCCAACCTGTCTTTTTTGGCTTATCTCATTTTATTGAGATGTTAAACCGTGACATCAATCAAATCACGCCCCTCAATGTGGTTTACCACAATACCCTTAGTTTACTTATGGAATAACAATGGTGTTAGCGATGATGCTGACTACAGTTTGGGTTTGGTTAGTACCATTAATAATAAGTAAACAGAGAAAAACTTCGTGCTTCGTTGAAGATGAAGGGGGGCAATCATGATTGAGTTAAATCGACGTCATTTTTTAAAGGGAGCGGGTGCCAGTGGCGCCACATGTGCTTTAGCAAGCATGCTTCCTGGTTCGCTAGCTGCATTAGAAAAATCACCATTAAAAGGTGTTGCTTCTGAAGTGGCCAGTATTTGTGAAATGTGTTCAACGCGGTGTCCTATTAAGGCGCGCATTGTAGATGGCAAAAACGTATTTATTACGGGCAATAAAGAAGCTAAATCGTTTGGTGGCAAAGTCTGCGCTCGAGGTGGAGCTGGCCATAGCTTACTTTACGATCCACAGCGTATCGTTAATCCACTAAAGCGTGTGGGTGAACGCGGCGCAGGTGAATGGGCAGAGATTTCATGGGCTGATGCTTATAAAGAAATTGCCGCCAAAATGAACCAAATTAAACAACAATATGGTGCCGAAACCATAGCGTTCTCATCAAAGTCTGGTTCACTTTCAGGTCATATATTTCATCTTGCTGAGGCTTTTGGATCGCCCAATACATTTACTCATGCCTCAACGTGCCCGGGCAGTTATGTTGTTGCTGCTAAGGCAATATTTGGCACCAAAATGAAGCGTGATTTGAGCAATGCCAAATACATCATCAACTTTGGTCATAACTTGTATGAAGGCATCAACATGTCTGAAACAAGAGGCTTGATGCAAGCTCAAATGGATAGAGGAGCCAAGTTAGTTGTATTTGAACCTAGATTCTCGATTGTGGCAGATAAGGCTGATGAGTGGCACGCAATACGTCCGGGTACCGACGTCGCGGTCGCGTTAGCGTTATGTCATGTGTTGATTAATGACAATTTATATGACCATGACTTCATTGAAAAATATGTTGTTGGTTTTGATGAGTTCGCCGCTGAAGTACAAAAATATACCCCAGAATGGGCCGAAACTATTTCAGACGTGTCTGCCAGTGCCATTCGACGTATTGCACATGAATACGCAAGCCACGCTCCACACGCCGTTGTTGATTTTGGCCATCGCGCTACATTTACCCCTGAAGAGTTCGATATGCGCCGTGCGTTATATGCAGCCAACATATTGATTGGCAACATCGAACGAAAAGGGGGCATTTACTTGGGCCAGAAAGCACCTGGCTATAATAAACTTGCCGGTGAAAATGTGGCCCCAGCGCTAGCCAAACCTGGTGTTAAAGGCATGCCTAAGCCAACGGCAATCCGCATTGACCAGGTTGAAAAGCAGTATGCAATGATGTGGTCAAATGGTGGCATTTATCAAACCATTTTAGATGCAACATTAGACGCCAAACCTTATCAATTAAAAGCATGGGTAATGAGTCGTACTAACCCAATGCAAACCCTTACAGACCGAGCCAAAGTAGAACAATCGCTTAAAAAGCTAGATTTAGTGGTGTCATGTGACCTGTATATCAGTGAAACCGCAGCATACGCAGATTATATTTTGCCAGAATCGACTTATCTTGAACGCGATGAAGAGATACAAGATAAATCAGGTAAAAATCCGGCCTATTATGTTCGTCAACGTGTGGTTGAAACCATTGGTAATACTCGCCCAAGCTGGCAAATATTTAAAGAATTAGGCCAAGCTTTGGGGCTTGAACAATTTTACCCTTGGGACAATATAGAAACGTTGCAATTAATGCAGTTGAATCGCGATCACAGCTTGTTGGAACACATCAAAAAAATGGGTTACGTCAGCTACGGTAAGCCATTGATGTTGCGTGAACCTGAAATGGTTACCGAATTCGTTAAGGCTTATCCCAATGCCAAAAGTGTTGATGCAGACGGTACTTATGCCAGCTCAATGAGCTTTAAAACACCCAGCGGCAAGATTGAATTAACCTCACCAAAAATAGAAGGCATGGCACCAGGACGAGGTGTGATTAAGCATCGCGATGTACAACTAAAGCAAGCCGATGAGTTGTACTTTATACAAGGGAAGGTCGCGGTACACACCAATGGCGCCACCCATAATATTCCAATGCTAGCCAATCTTATGTCGAAAAATGCGATTTGGATCCATCCATTAACCGCCGGACGATTAAATATCCATAGTGGCGATGCAATTCAATTAACCAGCAGTGTTGGCACCGAAGAAGGAACCGCTTTGGTCACCCCGGGGATTCGTCAAGATACTGTGTTTGCATACATGGGCTTTGGCTCCAAAAACAAAGAACTGGTGCGAGCAACAGGAAAAGGTATCCATTGCGGCAACCTACTTCCTAATGTCATCGCTCCCATCTGTGGCATGAATTTACACACCACAGGTGTCAAGTTGGTAAAAATTTAGCCGGTAACTAATTGATTTGGAGTCTCCTATGAGCAAACGATATGTCATGGTGCATGATGAAAACAAATGCATCGGCTGCCAAGCTTGCAATATAGCTTGTCGTAGTGAAAACGAAGTCCCTGAAGGGGTAACACGCCTGCAAGTTAGGGTGGAAGGTCCTTTTGGTGAAGCACCAAACTTACATTTTAAATATCACCGCGTGTCCTGTCAGCAATGCGAAGACGCACCTTGTGTCAGTGTTTGCCCTACAGGTGCCGCTTACATAGACGAAAATGGCTTAGTGTCTATTCATAACGATAAGTGCGTTGGCTGTATGTATTGTGTTGCGGCATGTCCATACAAAGTGCGCTTTATGAATCCCATAACCAAGGCTGCAGACAAATGTAATTTCTGTAAAGACACTCGCCTAGCCAGAGGTGAACAACCCGCTTGTGTTACAGCATGCCCAACAGATGCATTGTATTTTGGCGATGCTAACGACAGTAAAAGTGAGGTTGCTCAATTACTGAATACAAAAATAACCTATCAAGACAAAACGCATTTAGGTACCAAACCACGAGTGTACCGTGTTCCGACTAAACGAGGAGGGATAGAGTCATGAACAATATATGGGGCGACATGGCGCAATATGATCCAGTGACATGGAACTGGGTTATCGCCGTTTATTTATTTATGGCCGGTTTATCGGCAGGTAGCGTACTCATTGGTATTGGTATGCGTTGGTATAGTAAAGGGGGCAATATTGAAACTTCGATATTAAAAGCCTCTGCCATTATCGGGCCAGTAGCCATAAGCTTAGGTTTGGCCTGTTTAGTGTTTGATTTAACCAAACCATTTCATTTCTGGCTCATCTTAGTCAATTATAATTTTACATCTGTAATGGCGATTGGTGTGTTGGCCTTACTAGCTTATTCACCGTTAGGTATTGCTTATGCATTGATTGTATTACGAGATGATTTACCAAAGTGGAAGTTAGGATTTTTAGCCCCAATAGGGCATATGCTATTACCCATGCGTAAAGTAATTGAAATCCTACTGTTTGTACTTGCTATAGGAGTTGGTGCGTATACTGGCTTTTTAATCTCGGCCATGAATGCCTACCCAATGCTCAATACTGCAGTATTACCGGCATTGTTCTTAGCGTCTGGTTTATCAGCGGGAGCTGCGGGTAACTTAATCGTTGCGTTAACCTGTTTTAATAGCAGCCCCCATGATAACGATGTGGCAAAAATGCACAGCCTAGATTTACCCGTAATCGTGTCTGAAATGATGTTTTTAGTGATGCTGTTTAGTACTCTTTATTTCACAGGAGGCGCAGCTGCTGAAGCATTAGCATCATTAAGTACCGACATTTGGGCTAGCGTGTTTTGGATAGGCGTAGTCGGAATCGGGTTTATCGTTCCCATTCTGTCTATGTTTTTACCTGCCAATGCTCGTCACACTAAAGCCATCATGATATCAGTTGCCTGCTGCAGTTTGACGGGTGTTTTAGCATTACGACACTTCATCATCTATGCTGGACAAAGTTATATAAGTTAACCAAGAAATAAGTAGATAAGTCATCTTTTGCCCTCCAGTAGACTTAGGTTGATTGGAGGGTAAAAACTACGCAATAGGCTGCAGTATTAGGTTGTAACAGCAGTCAACATTGGTTAATTAACTTAAGACACAACACTAAAGTCGACCGTATTCACAATTAAATCCATAAATTAGAAACGATAATCGTAGATTATTCAGATTTACCGCTAACGTATACTTGAAGTTATTATTTAAGCTGCTATATTGGCTTTATGAAAACATCAATATTCACATTTTATTCAATTATTTTTTTAGGGAGCTTCGCCCTAAAATTCCCCGATTAAGCGGGCGTGTCATTGCGCCCATCTGTTTTTACAGAATATACAATTAAAATTAACATTTAAAAAACAGCTTGCATTTATATGTTGAGGCTTAGATTTCGTTAAACTATTTTTAATCAATAGGAGTAACCCAATCTTTGTTTTATCTATATGTAAATAATTATTTGTTTTTAAAATGCTGTAATTAATTTAATTTTAATACTATAAAAATAAACCCAAAAAGTTCTAAAAGGAGGGCGGTGGATTATTTATTTCAAAAATGAGTTTATTGCATTAAATAAACGTTATTAATTTTTTATTTATAAGGTAATGATATGTCTAAGCATGAAATGAAAAAACCATTGTTGTCGCTAAAAGAAAAGCGTAAGTTAAAAAAAGAATCAAATGTTACAGAGGTAGCCAAGATTAGAAAGAAAAAAGGCTAGTAAACTGGATACGAAATACTTTACCTCCTTTAATTAACTGAACACTTTGTACATAAATGTCAGTAATAACAGCTTTTTGGGGGGCGAGGAACAATAACGTAGAATGTTTTTATAAATAGGCTGAAGATGATTTTTATGTTCAGCCTATTTTATTTTTTTAACATACAGAATCTTTTTACATTAACGTTATAGACAGTTAGGTTTTGGTACCTATCTGTTATTGTTTATTAATTTAGTTTCTAGTAGTGATTTTTAAAATGGATAATGATGTTAACTTTCTCTATAAAAAGATAGTGAAGGAGTCTAGAAATGACAGCAAATAATGGTGAGATTAAGTCACATCAAGTTGGAGTAGGTGGCACTAGAGCACAAACAGCTAAGCGACCCAAAAAAGTGGCTATAAGGATACCTGAAAATTATATTGGTATTGTTAAACAGTTAGTTAACTATTTGGATGAATTTACAATAATTAATGGGCAAAAAGTTCAGGTAAAATCAGAGAAATTGTTACTCAATTCTATACAAGAGAAGGCTCAAGAGATCATGTTAAATGCATTAATATCTAAATAGGCTTGATCATAAGCATTCATTAAACTTTGAATATAATAAAAATATCAGATTAAAAAATTAATGTTCGCTGTAATACTTTCGTCGTTTAAGGCACTGTACAGCTTATTAGTTTTTTGTTAATTTTATGTGTTTCTGTCTTATAAATTCACCTTTAGAGTAATATATTTATTGGTTGTAAATATAGTCGTGGATATTCACTTTGTAATGGCTTGTATTTCACCTGTTTTTATGCACAGATACTCAGATATTAAGTTATTTTTAATAAACTAGAGATAATATTTGTAATCGCGTGTGTGATTTTTAAAATTAATATCACTACATTAATAATGTTATTTTACCTCATTAAACCTTCTATTATTCAAAGTTTGATCGTTAGGTAAAATACTTAAAGCATGAATTATTAGAATTTTTGAGGAAAAAATGAATAACAGACCTGAAATAACGATCTCATCACTTGATGCGCAGAGACTATTTAAACTCATCGAGTCCTTACCTACAAAGAAAATGGTAGGTATAAGTGAGCTTGAAGAGGAACTCGCTCGAGCAACAATCGTGGATCCAACAGAAATACCCACTACAATTGTCACCATGAACTCAACGGTTAAATTTACTGTCGAGTCGTCTCGAGATGAGTTTTTAATGACGCTTGTTTATCCCAGAGATCTTGATTTGAATGGCGATAAAATCTCTATTCTGGCGCCAGTTGGGAGCGCGTTACTTGGGTTGGCTCAGGGAGATCAAATTGAATGGCCAAAGCCCGGTGGTGGGTTAATAAAAATAACCATTAATGAAATTTTTTATCAACCAGAAAGGGCTGGTGAATACCATCGTTGATACATCATTTATTCAATAGCTTGAAATAAATTACACCAGATCAATGAAGACACTCTATATAAAAGAATGTAGTAAATCCTCGTTACATCTGGTTTAAGGCTATTAAACAATAACTAAATAACTAAATAACTAAATAACTAAATAACTAACTTCGCTAGCGGTTTGATTCAACGATAATTATAGATGGCACCTAGAATCAACATACTGGTACTGGTACTGCGTCGTAGAATACTGGTGTACAGGTTTATCTAAGCGGTTTTTTTCATGACAGTTGTCGCTTAAATGGTTAAACAGCTTCTTTGTGTTACTCTTAAATTAACTCCACAGCCTATGGCTGACAGTTTCTGTTCTTTTTAATCATTGCTCTAGATGTTCATTTCTATTGTCTGATAGCACACTTTTCGCTTCGCCAATATCCTAACATCAAGACCATCATGTCTCTGATTTGGTGTCACAAACTTAATCCTGCTATGGCAATGTTCGTTGTCGTACCCATAAACAAATTCATTTACTCATGTACGCGCTTCATCTAACGATATAAAACCTTTACTAGGCCAACGCGGATGATACTTTACCGTACTAAACAGTAGATTCTGAGTACGGATTATCATTACTCATCCTTGGACGACTTCATTTGGTCACGCCCACTAAATTGTACATCCTCGCTCGCATCGTCAGGTATTTCATGGGATCACCATTATCAGAGTGCAACACAACGTCTTTCTATAAGTATTTTTCTGCCCAGCGTTTATCTATTTCAGATACGTTCCATCTAAAAAATAGCACGATATTTTTCAATGAGCCTGTTGACCTCTTTGATGATATCGCCACGGTGGGCCGATAATTCTAATTGCCCTATGTTGGTCATACTTCTTTTCAGTAAGGTTTGTGAATATCTTGATTAGACGGATATTTATGTCAAGTTCAGTGCGGCAACGAACAGAGTAAAAAGTAAAATACACGTATTATGACTATCAACATCATGAGTTAAATCGTGGTTACTAATTTTAAATTATGTAGTAAATACATAATGTTGCATAGACTAAATGAGTTAAAAGCGATTGCAATTTACGCCACAAATGGTGATATTTTTTACCATTTTTTTATTTTTATGCTAGGCAGGCGATTCACTTTCCACCCAGAGTGACCTAAAAGCTTTAATTTTGAGGATAATATGCAAATAGAAACACTTCACGATGTTATGCAATGGACTAAAAACATGCACCAAGAACTGCATTATTTTGCCGCCAATTGTGCACAAAAAAGCGATAGTGTAAGAGTTGGTTTGCTGCTTAAGTACATTTCAGAGCACGAAAAAAAAATGGCGCAGGTAATGAAAAAGTTTGAAGACAATGGTAATAGCAGTGCACTCAACACGTATAGTCGGCATTACTACGAAAAATTCACTATTTCTATTCACACTGAAGGTGAGCATCCGTTTGAGAAGATGGATACGGATGAAATAGCAATTGTCACTCTTGAATATCATAAAAATATCGTCGGACTATTTGAGTATCTGCAAAAATGCAGCTGTGCACCTTCGGTGACGGAATTTCTTGATAATATATTGTCGGTTCAAGAGGCCGAGGGGCGATTACTGGCACGTAACATGAAACAAATTGACGATTTGTAGCATAAATGTCTCACAAACAAAAAATCACATAACGTCATACTGAGTGATTTAGTACTAGAAACTTTTCAGAATGCACTCCTGTGGTAAGCAGAGCCTTTTTAATGACTAACTTTATGCGTTATTTTAACTACCAAAATAACGTTAAAGTTGGTGACAACGGCCAATTCATATCAAGCCATATACAGATAATGCAACCTTTCAACAAATCTAGGCCGAATTTATGGGTTGTATTACCTCAACGTAGGTAACACTCCACTTAAACTCAGCGATATTGGCAAAACCAAACGATAGTTTATCAACGGCATATAGCCTGATAAGTTTTTGAAAGTATGAGTTAATGTTAAGAGTTGGAACAACTGTTAACCGTGTTTTATAGAAAGTACGCTAACGCACAGAGTCTAAAACTAAAGAGCAGTATAATTTACTCGTTAGTTATCAAATCTTAGGTATCTCTTAGATATCAAATGTCTCCAGTCATTGCAAAATACAATTTATTCATGCTGAGGTGAAGCACATGCTTTTTAATAATTCGAACATTACGGACTCTCCTATTCGTCATAAAATTCGCGAGTTCTATCGTATTGATGAAAGTGTTGCGGTAGAGCATATTTTACCGTTAGCAGACGTTAACGATGAAGCTGCCAGCAGAGCGTGGGAAAAGGCACGTAAAATATCATTAAAAATACGTAGAGACGAATCAGGTAACGGTGCTGTAGATGCCTTACTCGCAGAATACACATTATCCAGTGAAGAAGGTGTGGTGTTGATGTGTTTGGCTGAGGCCTTATTACGTGTACCAGATAAGCACACTCAAGATGCCCTCATTAGCGACAAAATTTCTCAAGGTGAGTGGCGAAGTCATTTGGGCAGCAGTGATTCACTGTTTGTTAATGCCTCATCGTGGGGGTTATTAGTTACCGGCACTATGGTTGATTATGCTGATGAACGCGAAAAAGATAGTTTTGATTTATTGAAAAAGATTATTGGTCGTTTAGGTGAGCCTGTCATTCGTAAAGCAATGAACTATGCCATGCAAATTATGGGTGAGCAGTTTGTTATGGGCGAAACGATTCAAGCTGCAACAGAGCATGCTACCAAACAAGATCGGCAAGGCTTCGTATATTCTTACGATATGCTAGGTGAGGGTGCGCGCACCATGGGTGATGCTGATAAATATTTTAAAGCTTATCAAGTTGCCATAGATGCTATTGGCGCGGTTTCACTCGCGTCAGGTAAGAACGATCCTCGTAGAGTTCCTGGTATCTCAGTTAAGCTTTCTGCTATTCATCCTCGTTACGAATTTGCGCAAAGACAACGGGTAATGACTGAAGCTGTTCCCAAACTTAAAGCGCTTTGTTTGCAAGCTAAAAAATACAATATTGGTTTAACGGTTGATGCGGAAGAATCTGAGCGATTAGATTTGTCCCTTGATGTTATTGAGGCGGTATTTAGTGATGACGAATTAGCGGGTTGGAATGGCTTTTCGATGGCTCTGCAAGCTTATCAAAAACGGGCTATTTTTATCATTGATTGGTTACATGAGCTAACCATTCGTGTTGGCCGAAAAATGATGGTGCGTTTAGTTAAAGGTGCTTATTGGGATACTCAGATTAAAAACACTCAAAAAGGTGGCTATGAACATTTCCCCGTATTCACTCGCAAAGCTTCTACTGATGTTTCTTACCTCGCCTGTGCAAAAAAATTATTAGAATATAGAGATACTCTCTATCCACAGTTTGCGACACATAATGCTTACACAGTGACGACTATTCTTGAACTGGCGGGCAATGACAAAACAAGTTTTGAATTTCAATGTCTATATGGCATGGGGGGGTCTTTATATGATCAAGTTGTTGCCAGTGAAAATGTTCAATGTCGCGTCTATGCACCGGTTGGTCCTCATAAAGAGCTACTAGCCTATTTAGTCCGTCGTTTGTTAGAAAATGGCGCTAATTCTTCTTTTGTTAATGCCATTATTGATGAGTCTCAACCGGTCGAATCTTTACTTGAA
This sequence comes from Shewanella sp. Arc9-LZ, assembly GCF_010092445.1. Classification (NCBI taxonomy): domain Bacteria; kingdom Pseudomonadati; phylum Pseudomonadota; class Gammaproteobacteria; order Alteromonadales; family Shewanellaceae; genus Shewanella; species Shewanella sp. Arc9-LZ. The sequence continues at coordinate 2,435,848 of NZ_CP048031.1, forward strand.
GACCCGGTTAAAAAAATGCATCGCTTAACAGACAAATATAACGGCCAGATTATCAAACCTATTGCCTTGTACCATGATGAAAATGGTGTTGGTCGAGATAATTCCAAGGGCTTAGATTTAACCGACATAAATATGGTAACCCCGCTAAAAACATCACTAGATAATTGGGTTGAAAATAACCAGTTTTCTGAAAGTGATACGCCAGAGGGGGCTGTAGCCATTAGAAACCCAGCAAAACAAAGTGAAATCATTGGTTTCCAGCGACATCATAGCAAAGATGACATGCTCGCGATGATCGATACGGCTCAAACTGCATTTGCCTCATGGTCACAAAAGCCTGTATCTGAACGCGCAGCCTTATTATGCAGTATCGCCTATATTCTCGAACATCATAGGGACGAGCTCATTGCCTTATGCATCAAAGAAGCGGGAAAAACGACTCAAGATGGTATTGATGAAGTCAGAGAGGCTGTTGATTTTTGTCGTTATTATGCACAACAAGCGATAGTACTTGCAGAAGATGATCGTTTAGAAGCTCGTGGTGTGGTGTTATGTATCAGCCCTTGGAACTTCCCGTTAGCGATATTTATAGGGCAAGTGACAGCTGCCATTTCTACTGGTAATACGGTGTTGGCCAAACCAGCCGAGCAAACAAGTTTAATTGCATTGCGCGCTATTGAACTAATGACGTCTGCTGGATTACCTCATGGCGTTGTACAAGCAGTTATTGCCAAGGGTAGTGAAGTGGGCAGTATTATTATTCCTAATGCACACATTCAAACGGTTATTTTTACGGGTTCAATTAAAACAGCGACTATTATTTCGCAAACGTTGGCAGATAGAGACGGCGCAAAAGTCCCTTTTATTGCTGAAACAGGCGGTCAAAACTGTATGATAGTTGACTCCACAGCTTTGCCTGAGCAAGTGGTTGATGATGTGATTTCTTCAGGATTTCAGTCTGCAGGTCAGCGTTGTTCTGCGCTCAGGGTATTATTTTTGCAAGAAGATATTGCCGATACTGTTATTACAATGCTTAAAGGCGCATTAGCAGAATTACATGTGGGTAATCCAGAAAAACTCAGCACTGATGTTGGTCCCGTCATTGATCAAAAAGCGCTAGATTCACTCAATGCTCACAGTGACTATATGAAAACTCATGGTCAATTATTGTACCAGTGCGCGATATCTAATGAGACAAATGAAATAGCAGAAAACGAACATTTCTTTTTTGCGCCGCGACTTTATGAAATAGACAATATTAGTGTGCTCAAGCATGAAGTATTTGGTCCCTGTGTTCATATTATTCGTTTTAAAGGCGATGAAATAGAAAAAGTCATTGATGATATTAATGGCACCGGTTTCGGTTTAACGATGGGTATTCATACGCGGATTGAACAGCGAGCTTTTCATTTGGCGACACTATCGCGTGCAGGTAATGTATATGTAAATCGCAATATGATTGGCGCTATTGTGGGGGTGCAACCTTTTGGGGGGCGTGGTCTTTCAGGTACAGGGCCAAAAGCGGGTGGGCCATATTATTTAACACGTCTAGTGAAAGAGAAAGCCACTCCCGATGCCGATAAATTTAACTTATTACCATCGCAAGTTGATGCTTTAGTGAGCGATTCGAGATCGAAAGCAGAAGCAGAATTAATGATGGATAGGGCGGATATAGCAGAAAAAACCTGGCGCATGACCGAGTTAGATCAGCGTATTTCTTTTGTGCGTCAAATGTTAGCCGAAATGGCTGATATCGATATTGTTGATGATTTAGCCGATGACTTAAACAGTACTTTGACAGCGGCTAATTCACAATTAGTGTGTGTTGAAAAACATCTGCAAAAGCCAACAACGCTTCCAGGTCCAACAGGTGAGTCTAATATACTCTATTTGGAAAATCGCGGTAATATCATCTGCTTTGCTGATGAAAATGTGACTTTTCACTTTTGGATACTCTCAATTGTAACGGCTTTGACAACCGGAAATACCGTTATCTCGGTCGTTTCTGATTTATTTTATGATCAAGCGTTAGCCATTAGAGATAAGTTCGTTACAACAGGCGCAGATGAGAATATTTTTCAAATTACCCGCTTATGTCATTTAACCACTTTGTTGGCGCATCCTGCGTTATCAGGAGTCGTTGTTGATAGTCATTGTAGCCGAAAAAATTATATCAGTGACAGATTAGCCGAACGTCAAGGGGCAATTTTACCAATGATCAGTTCAGAATATTTTGATAATCTCATTCAACGTTTATTAACAGAAAAAGCCGTTAGCATTGATACTACCGCATCTGGTGGTAACACGTCGCTGATGACTTTAGATGAAGAGAACTAACTATTTTTGAATGTTATGTTTAAACAAAAATTCAAAATATTTATAAATCATCAACTGAAAAGTTGATGATTTATTCTCCTAATGTATCGGTTTATTTGTCATAACTGATAAAAGTGCTAATGAGTGACAACAGATAATACTTTCGGTGCGAACCTAACTTGATGGGGTTTATATTGTTTTTACATTTCATTTTGGCAAAAAATTAAGCCTGATTTAATGAGTGAACGACTCAGCCAACAGGATTAAGCTACCACCCAGCTAAGGTCTATTCGCATTAGGTTACGGTGATGAATCTATTCTTATTGCGATTAATAAATCTTTATTCAATATCCCCATTCCTCATGTTAATCCACTAGGCATTATTGTTGGTTCGATATCGCACAGAGCTTAAGTCCGTAATGGAGTAAAGTGTTGCTTGGTGTTACGGGAAAATACTTTTCTTACTCTGCTTTTATTTCAGTAAAGAATATTAATACTCGACCATGTCATTTCGTCTTGGTTTAAGGAACGACGTTGAGCTTTATTACTGGGACAACGATCAATCACCTACGCTATACAATATAAAAATTAATACATGTAAGGAATAAGTGCTAGCTGGATTTTTAAATTTTTTAATTCAGCATGCAGAAAAATCAGTATGAATATATCCATTAATAAACTAAAAGGAAATTTAATATGAGCAACATTAATATTGGCATTGATAAAAAAGAAAGAAGCGAAATCGCTGAAGGGTTAAAGAAGTTATTAGCCGATACTTATACGCTTTATTTACAGACGCATAACTTTCACTGGAATGTGACTGGGGTGAGGTTTAGGGAGCTGCACTTGATGTTTGAAGAGCAGTATATGGAATTGGCCATTGCTGTAGACGATATAGCCGAACGTGTTCGAACTCTCGATGTTGCTGCGCCAGGCACTTATAAAGAATTTTCCAAGTTAAGTTCAATCCATGAGGTAGATGGTGTTCCCAATGCAACGGAAATGATAGAAGTATTACTCGTTGGTCACGAAAAAATTATACAGACTGCTCGCGATGTTTTAAAAGTGGCCCATCAATCAGACGACGAATCAACGGTATCTCTTGTATCTGATCGAATGCGAATACATGAAAAAACATCGTGGATGTTGAGAGCTTCAAATAAGTAGATTGAGCGTTTCAAACTACCAAGTTTTTGAAATTAAATGGTCAGATTATTAACGTTATTTACTTATTATATATTAACTAAAAAGGATACAGATTGGATGGGCACTTTCTCACGCTTCGCAATTGCTATCGTTCTGCTCCTTGTCGTCATCGGCAGCATCTTCGGCTACAAGTTCTATCAAATTAACCAAATGCAGGCCAAATTCTCTCAGCCACGCCCCGCAACCGTCGTTGAAACTACAGAGGTCTCTAGAGTATCTTGGCAACCGAGTATCCAATCAATCGGTGGCATCAGAGCTATCAACGGCGTCATGATAGCCAATGAATTGCCCGGTGTAGTGACAAAAGTTTTGTTCAAATCGGGTCAATCCGTCAAAAAAGGCGATATCCTGATCCGCCTAAACAGCGATATAGAGCAAGCCGCTCTTACAACACGTCTAGCTGAGGCACAGCTTGCTTCGAAAGCATTTCAACATAACTCAGACTTGATTTCCAAACGGGCTGTGTCACAGTTCGCCTTAGATGAAACAAAGGCTGCGCTAGATGTAGCCAGAGCACGAGTAAAAGAAGCCGAGGCCCAGTTTGGTAAAAAAATACTCACGGCTCCCTTCGACGGCATAGTAGGGCTACGTCTAGCGGATATAGGTGAATACTTATCTGTGGGTACACCTGTCGTTGAAATCAATATGCTTAATCCAATTCTGGTCGAATATACTCTGTCTGAACAGGAACTGGCCAGCGTTGATATTGGTGATCTCGTTGAAGTCACCGTGGCGGCAACTGGCTCAGAGGTATTCAAGGGAACAATTACCGCAATTAATAGCTCTATCACGCCAGAGACACGCACCGTTAAGCTGCGCGCCCAACTTCTAAACCCCCAACAAAGCCTCAAACCGGGTATGTTCGCTACCATTAGAACCATGGCAAAGGGTGAAAGGCAGGTCATTGCAATTCCAAACATAGCACTGTCTTTCAACACCTACGGCGATTTCGCCTATGCATTAACTAAAAATGAAAAAGGCCAGCTGGTCACTGAGCAGCGGACATTGGAAACCGGCGTTACACGGGATGGCATGACTGAAATTAACAAAGGGTTAGAACCCGGTGAACGTATCATTGCCTCTGGTTTGCTGCGCTTGAGGGCTGGTCAGCGAGTGAAAATAAAGCAAGATGACAAGATTGCAGACAGTACAGGAGTTAAATAAACATGCGTTTTACAGACATTTTTATACAACGGCCAGTGCTGTCCATTGTTGTTAGTCTACTAATATTACTGGTTGGGATTCGCTCTATTATGGAGATGGAGATCCGCGAATACCCTGTATTGGAAAACACTAAAGTCACCGTTACTACTGCATATCCAGGCGCCAGCAGTGAATTGATCCAGGGATTCATTACCCAACCTTTGCAGCAGGCTATTGCCGAAGCAAAGGGCATAGACTTTCTGAGCTCATCGAGCATACAAGGTTTTTCAACCATCGAAGCACAGATGGAACTCAACTACGATGCTAATGACGCACTTGCGGAGATTCAATCTAAAGTTGCCAGTCAACGTAACGAGTTACCTGACGAGGCTCAGGACCCTGTTATCAACTCGACGACGGGAGAAGGTCGTGCGCTCATGTACATCGCTTTCTTTAGCGATACCATGAAAGTCCCACAGATCTCAGATTATCTTGCCCGAGAAGTACAGCCGAAACTACAAGCCCTATCCGGTGTAGCCAAGGCCGAACTGCTGGGGCGTCGCTTTGCGCTGAGAGTCTGGCTCGATCCTCAAAGACTTGCAGCGGTTAATCTCACCTCGACAGATATTGCTCAAACCCTGCGTCAGAACAACTATATTTCAGCAGTTGGGCAAACCAAAGATGAATTCATCAAGATCAATCTCACTACGAATACTGACGTTGCAAACACCAAACAGTTCGAGAATCTGATAATTAAATCGACCGAAGATAGTATCGTTCGTCTCAAGGACATCGCCAGGGTAGAGCTCGGATCACAAACCTACGAGAACATAGCACTGTATAAGGGTAAACCTTCAACCTACGTAGCCATTAATCTATCTCCGGGTTCTAATCCACTGTCTGTGGCTGAACGTGTTAAGGAACTCCTGCCGGATATAAAGTCTCAGCTGCCCTCGGGTCTGCAGGTCGAACTCCCCTACGATGCATCAGCATTTATTGATGATTCAATTAATGAGGTGATCAAGACGCTTATCGAGGCAGTGGGTATCGTTCTTGTCATCGTGTTTCTATGCCTAGGATCTCTGCGAGCGGCAATCATTCCCTCAATAGCAGTACCGCTCTCGCTCATCGGTGGAGCCTTCATCATGCTGGTGCTGGGTTTCTCGCTCAATTTACTGACGCTGCTCTCACTTGTGCTGGCTATAGGCTTGGTCGTCGACGATGCTATTATCATAGTCGAGAACATACACCGGCATATCGTTGATGGTAAATCAAAGAAGGAAGCGGCGTTGATCGGTGCTCGAGAAATGGCCAATCCAGTTATCGCCATGACGATAACCTTGGTTGCAGTCTACGCGCCTATTGGTTTCATGGGTGGGCTGGTTGGTTCGCTTTTTACCGAGTTTGCTTTCACGCTTGCTGGTGCCGTCGTCATTTCAGGCATCATTGCCTTGACGTTATCGCCTATGCTGGCCAGTAAGGTTCTCAAACCACATGGACAGTCGACCCGCTTCGAGAGTGCAATTGAAAGTTTGTTCGACCGACTCGCCAATACTTATCAGCGCTCGCTGGCTATCATGGTCAAGGCCGTCTCACCTGTAATTATGTTTGCGGTAGTCGTACTAGTGTCGATCTTTTTTATGATGATGCTAAGCCAGAAAGAGCTTGCACCGACTGAGGACCGTGGCATCATTTTGTTTCAGGGTAAAGGACCGCAGACAGCCACACTCGAATACCTGCAGAAGTATGGCAGAGAAATGCAGACAGCCTTCGAGCAGGTACCAGGCTACGACGAGACGTTCATGCTGGTTGGTATGACGAGTCCCAATGCGGTGTTTGGTGGTTTCAAAATGAAGCCTTGGAGCGAACGGGATATATCGCAGTTTGATATCATGCCTCAACTGCAGGCTTCTGTGGCAGGGATTACTGGTTTGAAAACCGCTTTATTTCCAATTCCATCCTTGCCTGGCTCGAGTGGCGGTCTACCCTTTCAGTTTGTGCTAACTTCGGGCAGTGATTTTACTCAACTCGATCAAATAGCAGATGAATTCGTAGGGGCTGCCATGCAGAGTGGCAACTTCACATTCGTGCAGAAATCGATCGACATCGATAAGCCCGTCACCCGAGTAAAGGTCGACCGCGAACGCGTAGCCGATCTCGGTTTGTCGATGCAGGAAATTGGTCAGGCGCTTGGCGGTATGCTTGGCGGCGGGTTTATTAGTCGTTTCAACATGGAGGGGCGATCGTATGAGGTTATTCCCCAGGTTGAGCGCTACGCGCGCCAAACAGCAACGGCGCTCAACGATTATTTCATCCGCGCCGACTCTGGCGATTTAGTTCCGCTCGGCTCGGTCGTTAGCTTCGAGCATGATGTAGAACCCTCATCCAGAACACAATTCAATCAGCTGAATTCGGTCACGATCGAAGGCATTCCAGCGCCATCAGTGTCGATGGGAGATGCCATCAGTTTCATGAAAACCAAGGCGGTCGATATCCTACCTCGGGGTTTCAGCTATGATTTTAAGGGCGAGTCTAGACAGTTCGAAAATTCTGGCAGTGCGTTAATCGTGACTATCTTTTTATCGCTACTCGTTATCTATCTGGTGCTTGCTGCGCAATTTGAGAGCTGGCGTGATCCTCTTATCATTTTAATATCGGTGCCGATGTCAATTGCAGGGGCAATGGCCTTCATTATGCTTGGTTTTGCGTCGATGAACATCTACACACAGGTTGGTCTGATAACATTGATTGGCGTGGTCGCGAAGAACGGTATTCTTATCGTGGAATTTGCCAACACACTTCAGGAAAGGGGACGCAACAAGCGCGACGCGGTAATCGAAGCCGCAGCGATTCGACTTCGCCCTATTATCATGACTTCGCTGGCGCTTATCGTCGCCATGATCCCGCTGTTAATTGCAGCGGGCCCCGGAGCAGAGTCGCGCTTTGCGATTGGTATAACCATTGCTACAGGACTCGGTATCGGTACTTTGTTAACTATGTATGTGTTGCCTGCTTTCTATATCGTCCTGGCAAAGAAGATTGATACTTCAGATCTTGAGGGGCAGGGTAATACCGCTGATCAAACTCCGACTTAAACAACGAACATGTGATTGTCGTACTCATATTTTCGTAGCATTCAGTTTTGATTGATTGTCGCAGTCACCCAAGATTTGGCTAATCTTATTGATTGAAAACATTGTAAAAGAGGACTTGGAAATGCAGTCTGTTCGGCAACGAACAGACTGCATTTAGTTTTATGGGTATGATTTTACTGTGCGATTGGGAACATTAAGTAACCAATAACTTCAGTTATAGTCCAAGACAATTTCGCTTTCTGAAGCTTGTCAGATGACTGATTGCTCATTTATAAATAGAAGGGCTTGTACTGAGCTCTGAGGAGAAACTATGATTCAAACCAACCAAATTAAACCTGACATGCCTGTTGTCTGCTCCGAAGATGGTCAATTTGCTACTGTAGATCATATGGAGGGCACTGATACCCTCAAGCTTAAAAAAGACAAGGGCGGTCAACACCATTACATTCCATTAAGCTGGGTAACCTCAACTGAGGGCGATAAAGTGAAAGTTGATCGTCCAGGAGACCAGGCTATGCAGGAATGGTCTCAAACTCCGCCAACAGGTACAGGACACTAAAGTCGTGTTGTAGTGCTAAACAAAGGTGGCATTGTACTCATGCCACCTTAAGACTTGAGCGGGAACCACGGTTTTTATCTCCCGCCTTTACTTTTCCCCAACAATTCACGTGAAAATGATAGACATCAAAAACAGTGTTCAAGTTTTAGCTTTCGCGCCGTTCAAAATGGCAGGAGACTTGCGTAATGAGTTTCGCATTCAGCAACTAACATGATAATGGCTGATCTCCGCGACAACATTCCCCGCTATGGCCAATAAGTATGGCGAAAACAGCAACACGGTTTAATGTGGTCTATTTTGCTGCTCAATATACTGCTTAACAACATTGATAGGCGCAGCCCTACGTTTACAGCAATGTAGCTAAGGCTCCATAACGCGTTTTCATGTATGCAGGCTCTATGAGTTCAGGGTCATGCAGTTTTTTCCGTAAAGCGTTTTTGTTCAATAAAGTAGTTATAAAACAATCGAACAAACGCAATTTATAGTATTTGTTCGAACTCCTAAAGCCTAAAAATATTTTCTACTCAGAAGATAAACATACTTCTTAGGCGAGATGATGACAGGTGATTAATATGGCAAACGAATCTAAAAATATATTGCAGCGTGGTTTGGAATATATGCACGAACCATTTTCGGGTTTTATTCGAGCGCAGACTACCTCCAGTCTGTTTCTTCTGTTATCGACAATCTTGGCTCTATGGTGGGCAAATTCAGCCTATTCTTCTACCTACTTAGATCTTGTGCACACCCCGATTGGAATATTTTTGGGTGATGTTGAGTTACGATCTTCACTTAAACACATTATTAATGATGGTTTAATGGTGATATTTTTCTTATTGATTGGACTTGAAATCAAACGCGAGGTGCTAGCCGGAGACCTCGCTAAACCTGAAAATCGGCGCATGTTGATTATTTGTGCCATAGGCGGAATGATTTTACCGGCTACGATCTATACCTTGTTCAATTGGGGACTTGATTCACAGATCGGTTGGGGTATCCCAATGGCAACCGACACCGCGTTTGCGCTAGGTGTACTTACCATAGTGCGAAAATACATACCAGCCAGTCTTTTGGCTTTCATAGTTGGGCTCGCCATCGTTGATGATGTTGGGGCGATACTCGTTATTGCACTATTTTATACCCAGGAAATATCCGTAATCTATCTGTTTAGCGCATGTTTACTTATTACTTTTTTGGCAGTAGCTAACTACGCGGGCGTAAGACAGCCAATTTTCTATATTATCATCGGTATTGCAACCTGGTGGATGATGCTCATGTCTGGTGTTCATGCCACTGTTGCTGGCGTTGCAATCGCATTGACGGTGCCAGCACGGCCGAAGTTGGCGTCGGCAAAGTCGCTTGATAAGGCTAAAACAACAATCAGCTCTCTTCAGCAAGAAATAGAAGAGGTGGACGTTCTTGGTAGTCAGGAGGACCATAAACAGGTACTGGAAGTGCGCGATTTAGCAGAACATGCTGGCACTCCCCTGCGTCGTTGGGAAGATGTACTGCATCTACCTGTAGCACTCTTCATCTTACCGCTGTTTGCGTTGACTAATGCTGGCGTAGTGTTTAGTTTTAGTTCGTTTATCGACAGCCTCCAATACCCAGTTGGATTAGGGATTATTTTTGGCCTTGTAGTCGGTAAATTTATTGGCATTTCCGGCGCGTGCTGGTTGGGCCTGCACTACAAAATAGGTAAATTACCCAAGGGAGTTAATATTCAACACATTATTGGTGCTTCACTGATAGCCGGGATAGGCTTCACCATGTCCACATTTATTGCGACACTGGGGTTTGACGGGCAACCTGAACATCTCCATAACGCAAAAACATCCATCTTGGTCGCATCGGTTATGTCTGCATTTTTGGGTGCGTTATATCTTAGATTCATTGGTTCAAACAAACGAAAAAAATGACTCAATGAGACATCACAAGTCGGTTAACATGAATGTCACCGATATTGCAGCATCGTTTACGTGAATAGAAGAGTATTATGTGGTACTTGAGCGGGTTAATACTTTTAGTTTAATGCATCGGGGTTATGGCATTAAAAAATGTTTTTTATTGCCTAGTCATATTCATTCTACTGGTTTACAAAACAGGTATAAATTAATTTTATTATGCTTAGATCATGCTTAGATCATGCTTAGATCATGTAAAGTGTTTACAGCATAAAACGTTTTTGAGTCTTCAAAAAAGCATTACCCGCAGTGATACCGGCAAGATAATCATGTTGTAAATCCATATCAGTACTCCCTAACAATTTACTTTGAAGATTGTCTTCCGCAAAAATTTGAATAATTTCGACATCTTCAGGAGGGTTAGTGATAAAGGCGAGTTCTTTTTGATAAGCTTGCTCATGCTGTACCAAATAATCAATCATTTTTGGGCAATACCCAGACACGTAAATCCATGACTTAAGTTTACGTACCCAAGCAGCCTGAGTATGACAGTCGGCATTCACCGTTCGAATAACCACAATTTTTTTAGCACCACGGCGATAGGATTCTCGTACAGGTAAAGGCTCAGCAAGTCCACCGTCAAGGTAGATGTCTGTTTTATGGTCATCAACGTTTGCTTTGGCCTTATTTGTTGAGCTAAAGGCCTGCCTAGGTGTGAGTTTGACCCCTTGTTTATACAAAAAAGGAAATGCACTCGAGGCTTTAAGTAATTGGCGCCAGTGACTTGTATGACCGTTTGGGCTTAAGAAATAGCCTTGTCTATCGCGTGAATTCGTTGCGCTGAACAATAATTCTCGTTGACCCAATGATTTAGTTGCTGTCGTAAAGTCTAATGCAAAATTACCTTGAATGGTTTTATCAAAGTACCAATCCAAATCAATAGCATTGCCACCTGCTAATCCACGGCCTAGTTTGTAAAAATTATTACGACGTGTTAATTCACCAATTAATCTCTTGGCATAACCTTTCTGACGAGATAAAAAGCTTGTAATATTTTGTGAGCCTGCAGAGGCCCCTATAAATAAATCGAAAGGATCAAAATCATTCTCTAACCACGCATCTAATACACCGGCTGTGAATATTCCTCGTTGCCCACCACCTTCTGCAATAAGTGCCATTTTAACACATGACTCTTCACAAGGATTAATTGGGGGGGGTGATGCAATGACTTTCATAGCAGGCCTTTTTATAAAAAATGCTGAATAAAATAACGTCGTAGAACTTGCGATTAGTTATCTGTTGGCAGTAACAATGAGCTCGGGTGTTTAAGCAGTACAATTCCGAGATCGCTAACTTAACCGCGCGAACAGAAGAGTCGTACCATGAACGCGAGTCCTGTTAGGATTTTGACATGGTGTTTAACTATAGTGTTTCACGATAGCAGGGCATTCGCTGTGGATTAGATTCAGCGCTTACTCACCGAACAGGAGTTTATGCCTAGGAGCGAATATAGAGGACACAAGCCTACCGCTCCTGTAAGCAGCGGCACAACGCCAATATAGCCCCATATGCCAATTGTGTCGGTGGCAGCAAGTCCAATAAGAACTAGCCCGGCGGTAACGCGGAGCGAGCGATCGAGCATACCTTCATTCGTCTTCATCGTATTTCTCCTTTGTCGAGTCACTGGACCACTCTGCTAAGTTACAGTTAAGATCGAATATCGTTCCAGCCTTACGCGAATCGATTAGATGTCTCTAAGCATAAATCGTAACTGTTCCCGGCGTCTGTTCGCCAGCGCACGCGAGATAATTTTCAAGAATGGTTAAATCGAGCGACATGGCGAATAGGCTAAATTATTTTCTGCTAGGGTTTATCATTTGAGATAACGTTACTTTAAAAAACGGTCAATTGTATTTAACTGGTCAACATTCGTGAGAAAGCAAAAGCCAGAGGGTACGGTGACGCACAGAGTCAAAGTTCGTAGCACAGTATGATGTGTTATTGGATCTTAAATAAACAGTTAACCATTAATAAAATGCTATTAAATTCAGTAACCTATTAATTTTGCTTAATTAAGTGTATTTCGTGAAGCTTATTTTAAACGGAGAGAGATATTTATGGCTGCAATAAAAAAACGCAAAGTTGTCGATCATATCGTAGAGACGATTTATCAATATGGTGTCCGTCATGTCTTTGGCATTCCAGGGGATGCTATTAATGATTTGATGGACGCCATACGCCGCCATGGAGAAATCGAATTTATACAAGTTCGCCATGAAGAAAGCGGGGCATTCGCCGCATCAGCCCAAGCAAAATTAACCGGTAAACTTGCCGTTTGTGTTGGTACTGCTGGAGGTGGGGCCATACATTTGCTCAATGGTCTGTATGACGCTAAGCTCGACCATGCCCCCGTTCTTGCAATAACTGGACAGTTACCACGCAGTGAAATCGGTAATCACTCGCATCAAGAAATTAATTCATCAGCTCTGTTTTCTGATGTGGCTGTGTTTAATCAAACCTTATTTGCCTCTGATCGTGTTCCCGAGATTATTCAGCAAGCGTGTAATAGTGCGCTGATTGAAAAAGGGGTTGCTCATATTGCTCTGCCTGCTGATGTTGCCACTGAGCAAGTTGAAGCTGACATTACGGGTCATCCAATAGCGGGCGCTGAAACGGGACCAACTAAACCTTTAGCATCAGCATTAAACAGTGCAATTAGCTTAATTGAGCAAGCTGAAAAAATTGTGGTTCTAGCGGGTGTTGGGGCTATACCAGCACGTCAACAGTTACTTACTTTGTTGAAAAAATGCAACTCCCCACTTATCAGAACACTAAAAGCCAAAGTACTACTTCCGGATGAGCATGAATATTCCTTAGGAGGGCTTGGCCTACTTGGTACGCGGCCATCTGTTGATGCGATGAATAATTGTGATTTACTTGTGATGCTGGGGACTGATTTTCCCTACAAAGAATATTATCCAGGAAAAGCCAAAGTTATTCAGGTGGATAAAGAAATTCGACATATTGGTCGACGTTGCCCTGTGGATGTATCGATAGTCGGAGATGTAAGTGAAGTACTAGACCAATTAATCGTTGATTTACCTCAAAAAGAAAACGACAACTTTCTTACTGAATGTTGTCGTCAGAAAAGGAGTTGGTCAGAAGAGCAAAGCGAAGCAGAAAACTCGCAAGATATGCCAATAAAACCCCAGTGCCTGGCTCGAACCGTCGGCGAGCTTGCGAACAAAGATGCCATTTTTCTCTGTGACACGGGTACAGTGACCGCATGGGTCGCACGACATCTACCCGTTACTGAACAACAATTATTTACCCTCTCAGGCAACTTGGCCACAATGGCATTTAGCATGGCTGGTGCGATAGGCGCGCAATTAAAATTTCCTGAGCGGCAGGTGGTCGTCCTTATTGGTGACGGTGGTTTTAGCATGTTAATGCAAGAGTTTATTACTGCAGTCAATCTAACATTACCCATAAAGGTTATTATTTTTAACAACGCCAAGCTAGGGTTAATTCAACTAGAGCAAGAAAGCAGCGGTTACCCTAATTATAAAACAGCATTAAAAAATCCAGACTTTTCAGAGTTTGCTCGCTTATGCGGTGGTGAAGGTTGGAGTGTAGATCGCCCTGAGCTGCTAGTAAAAGCGTTGGGAGAAGCATTTGCTAGCAAAAATGCCTGTCTGATCGATGTCCATATCGATCCTAATGAACTCGTCATGCCGCCAAAGCTCGAATTGGCTCAAGCGGTAAATTATTCGATTGCTAAAGCTAAGGAGTTTTTAAATTCAAATGACTGATTTAAAAATATGTGGGAACGATTCCGAAATACTATTACCTCAGTTTATGAGTTGTGTAGGCTAGTAGAACTATTGTGCAGGCTAGTAGAAATATATCATCCTCAAGGTGAATATGCCGAAATAGGTCAATCTTGAAATGGTTAAGAAATGTTAGCTAGACCGTTAGACGTTAGGGATACATTTTCTCATATTTTGAGTCTACATCTAGTTGATAACACTAAAACGTTTATGAGCACAAATGGGTTAAGGGCTTAACCCATTTGTGCTCTTTTAAGTGTTAGTCGATGATATTGTCAGCTCAAAAAAATTCGTTTCAGCGTACAACATCCAATCAGATTATCAACACAGATAAATCTTACTTTACCTTAACGTTACGTTATTGCCTGCAACACTCGAATAATTCTGAGTTTACTCTATGGCTTGCACCATGCTTGCGGCATAATGGCGTTAAATATTTAACAGAGTCGTTATAATGGATAAGCAGCAAGACAGTTACATGACCGAAGAAACACTCATTGAAATAGTCGAAAATCAAATCGCCGACGGTGAACCCAGAAAGGTAAAAGAAACCTTGATGCGTTTAGTCATGACAGGTACACCGCGTGACGAAGCTATTCAAATGATGGCTTGCGCGTTGGCTATCGAAGTTTCCGATGTCATGAAAAATGGTTCCTCTTTTAATGCAATACGTTATGGCCAGCATTTGAATGCACTACCGAATATGGATTGGATGGAAGATTAATAGCAGCTCATAAATTCGTGTTTTGTTAATCCCGATAAGTGACATTATCGGGGGCTAATTGAAAAGTCTAAAGAAAGATGTTGGATTTGCATCTTCGATGAGTAGTGTTGGAGCCTGTTTAGATCTCCTAATCACAACGAACGAGCCTTAAACGGATTAAGTCAGTTGGTTTTGTTCGTGCCTCAAAGTACAGCCAACTGTTTTAATACGCTTAGTGCGATATTAGCTTGCCGCGTCATTCGTTTTATCACTACAACTATCCTCACACTGGGGACGGCTATTTAACAAGGAATGGCAAGTTTAGTCTTTATTATGCTGATGTTGTTCTCTATTTATATAAAAGTAAGTTCACAGGTCAATGTAAACTAACTTACGAAGATTCAAATGGGTTATTAATGCTTAGATTCGAACACTGTAATGTTAAAACTTGTACTCATGAATTACTCGCCTTGGGTCAGGCCGACATGAAAATGTGGTACATTTTTGAGTGGTTAGATAAGCACGAGGAATTACAACACGGGACTCAAGCAGAAATAATTAAACTTTATGTAAATGATGAATTGGTAGGGTACAGTCTTTTTGAAAACTTTGAAGCCCGTGCAGACAAAGTCACTTGTCATCAAGGTGTGAACTATAAAGAATTGGGTATTATTCATTTTGTAACAGTCATAGAGCATCGTAATAAAGGTTATGCTACGTTGTTGGCTAATGCGTTGCTTAAAAATATTATTGAACCTATGTTGGCACGTTATAAAGATTTTCATGTTTACGTCATTGCGACGGGTCGAGCGGTCCCATTAATGGAACGGACTGATATCCCTTCAAAATACCTAATCAAGCAATTCTATTCCGATATATCGTTTGAAGAGAAAGTAGTAAATTACCTAAGAAAACAAGAACAAAATGCATTGAATGCTGTTGCTGGTGAAATTTAAAATAAACAGCTAACAAGTTAATCTAAAGCATACTTATGATAATACGAATAGTGAGTGTTAGCGCTTAGGCACAAACACGATTTGGTCTAGAAGTGGGTTAGGGCGTATAAGACATTTATTTGTGCCCCGAGCAGGTTCGATAGACAGATCAAGTGCAGTGTACCTGTTTAGAGTTTCCATCTTTTCTGACTGAAATTAATTCTCAACAGCAGGAAAATATGGTTTAGCTACGTCTATAAAACTAAGCTAGGGATCGTTAAAAGTCAGAGTCATCGGCATTATCTGTATTGAAAACTGAAGCTTGAAAAAAAGTATGAGATTTTATTGATGTGTTCGAAAATATCACCTCATCCAACAATTATCAAAATACGCTTTGCCGATACAAAATCAAATGCACCAAATCTCGAAAACATCTCATGAGTTAAAGCAGATAAATAATGCTAAAAGAAATAGATTGAATTTAGATGCTTCAGTATACATTCTGAGTCCAATGTCCATGTTAAGTCGTTCAGATTTCACTTAGCGTTGCCTAAAAAATTCAAAGTTCTTGCCTTGCTCAACGTTAATGTTAACACTCAGACATATACCACTTGAGCAATATAGAGAATTACACATCTTAAGAAGGTTGTGCTCATGCCTTTAAGATGATGACTGTAATTCAAAAATTATCTAGCGCCTATAAACCCCTTGATTATAACTAGTATATGAATAACTCTTCGATTGCTCTTGGCTAATGGACTACTAATAATTAGCTATATTGACCAAATCAATATTTTAACTAATCGTCATTAAAGAATTCTTAAGATAATCTGTATTCATTTATCCCAAACTGAACATAGATAGTTTGAACATAGATTGTTATGTCAGTAGCTTATAAAAATCTCAACGTGCCGGTAAGTGGCTGTAATCAAAAAAACCGTTAGTTATGATGACACAAATACCCTATTTAACATAATATACATTGTGCGCATACTTGTGTGCACATTATAAGTTATGTTCAATACTAAGTCTTTGTAGGCATTGATTGTTCATTAACAGCCTAATGTTGCTTAATGTGTTGTTTAGCATCGTGCTGAGATTGCATGCTTTAACTTTTTACGGCTTGTGCCTGCCAATTATTTAATGTCAGCAAGATGATTTAACGGTTTGTTGAATGCACTTTGATGTCGTTCAGTTTGTGTGGTGTGTAAATACTGTGATGTGGTGTCGATGCTCTCATGACCGGCATCGGCCTGGACATGTGACAATGGGCGTCGGTTGATATTGATGTCATGCGTGATCCCAGTATGGCGAATATTATGCGCACTGAGTTTTCGCATAAGTTGGCTGTCGTGTTCAAAACCATCTTTAGCGGCATTGTCTGCAGCCAAGTTAATCAGTTTGTCTATTTCGTCACGTATGTGACGAATACCAAGATTGGCATTGATGACACCAGATTCACGTCCATGAGCAGCTGCTTTATGGCGGACAAATATAGGATGTTGATCGTTGATGTTGGGTAAATCACTGAGGCGCAGATAACGTCGATAATCAACTAGTCCAGCCAGCAACGCTTTTGATATAGCAATATTACGAGCTTTGCCGCTTTTAGAAAACGGTACGTGAAAATACCAGATACCAGAATGTGGATCTTGTCTGAACTGGCTCATGATGGGTGCATAACCTGCGCGTGCACTTATTTCCGATATGCGTAAGTAGCAGCTATATAATAGTGTGATGAGGAATAAACTGCGTTGATGCTGCTCTGGTTGAGTGTCTGCTAATTGGCTTACGGTGCTAATAACATACGACCATTGTAGCTCTGTAAACGCATGATGGTTGTTGTCTTCGTCGATGGTAAATTTACGTTTAATGGAGAATCGGCTGTGTTTAAGCCATAACTGAGCTGGGTTTCGCTCGGTGTATTCTTCGCTAATTAGATAGCCATAAAATGAGGATAATATTGCTATTTTAGTCTTCAATGCATTATCACTCAGTTGATATGGTAGGCATTTCCCGAGGTGTTTTTTACCGATAAATGGCCGCCATTGTGGGTTTGGCGATCGCTCTGCGGTGGCTTTATCGAGTTTGAATTGCGCTACATTGAAATAGCCTATCAGTGTTTGTGGCGGCGATTGGCAGTAATCGATGTATTTGGCGATGTCTTTACGCGTTACCGCGATTGGCGATAATGCGACGACGTCAAAACACCAATGAAGAAATGTGGTTAACTCGCTGCGGTAGGCTTTATAGTTGTTTTCAGACTGCTTTTGCTCAAATAACCAATCGGCACAGTGCTCTATGATGAGCCCTGCATCGGCCACTTTATCTATTGAAATTCGGGTAATGTACTGATTAACGGATGCATTACCTTGTAAAACATGCTCTGCAGCATCAAATAGTGGTAATACTGGTGGCAGTTCATCAATGATATTGTCGGTCATATGATTAAGTCTAGGTTATTGATTATATTGCCTTATTATACTATTTTTTGCTTGATGCCGATAATGTTATTTATCGGCATCAATCGTAGCGATTTTTAATGATGAGTCTTGGATATGTTGATACTGCAATATCTTGGTCTGTTATTAACTGCTGCATACAATAATCTACTGCTGTAATTGGCTTGCAAGCCTGCTGGCATTGCTTGTTGTGACATGTAGACCTTTTTTGGCAGCTCCATAAACACAATTGCCAAACCGTTTGTTTACTTGCCCTGTCTAGGCACTGTAAGTCTGCAGCACATAAATGACCTGCTTTGATTAATTGGGCCACTTTATCTGCATCGATAGACACATTTATCCTGTTCATATGTGCTCCTTATTTAACGCTACTCTTTTTCATAACGTTATTGCTCTATTCTCTACTCACCCTGGTAAGATGAATGCTGTAGCTTAATAATACATTAATGAGAATAGTTATCAATTGCATTGTAGCTGTTCTAACCACTTCTGTGTTGTTGATCATATATAAGCGCATATAAAGGCTCACTTGAAATGTTTAATCGACAAGTGCTGTTGAGCATTAATGCAATATGATGCTAGTACTAGTCATAAGATTTGAAGTGAAATGAAATATAGACAGTAGGAGTGAAGTTTTTGACGGGATGACACTGAAACTAACCATAATGACTATTAAATAGGCCTATTTAAGACCTTTGCTATAGTGAAATGAAATGCCTAAAGCCATTAAATTACCTCTGCCCTAGCCCACAAAGGTATAGTCATCTGCATATATAAGTTAGCGATAACGTTAGTTGTTATCGTTATCGGCTAAGAAATCGTACATTAATGTACGTGTCTGTTGTTGGTAATCAAATGAAACAAATACTCGCCACACCATATAATTACTGCTGCATGAGCCAAAAATAACTGGACCTTGATAGACATTATCTTTTATTTCGGACAATGAAACGGGGATAATACCCATAAACATGTCGCGACCTTCTATTCTCATTGAAATATTAGTGATCTTTTGATTACTGGAAAGCGTAACTATTAACGGTTTTTCGCTTGGGGTATTGATGGGGTCAATCAGTAAACCGACTTGCAAGTCGGCCACCTTTTTGTAACATTCCCCAACAGAAAACTGACATAACGTTTTATCGATGACTAAATTAGCGTGTTCTTGTGTTTGTGGTTTGTCACAGGCTACTAAAAACATTAACAAAATATTTAAAATGATAATTCGGACAAGTTTGTGCACAATTTTTAACCTTTATAGTTGAGTTAGTAACATTATCTTTCACAGATTGATCTAGATCAACTTTGATGCCTTTTGGTAAGTATCTTTTTTGACTTAGCTCAAGTATCATTACACCGTCTCATGATAGAGAGAATTAACATGAGGTAACACCTTGACATATGGCATTAAAAACAGCATGAAACAGCTGGTTTTATGACCACATGTTAATCTAACTGGTAAAGTTCGCTTTACTAAATATTAAAAGTATAAGTAATAAGCCGTGGAAGCATTATGATGAACCATTCCCAGTCTACAGGCGCTGATTACAACTACACTATTGTCCGCCAATTTGCACTAACCACAGTTTTGTGGGGAATCTTTGGCATGTCAGTGGGTGTATTGATTGCGGCTCAGTTAATCTGGCCACAACTGAACTTCGACACTCCTTGGTTAACGTATAGTCGTTTACGACCATTACACACCAATGCGGTGATTTTCGCGTTCGGAACATCAGCTCTTTTCGCTACATCCTACTATGTTGTGCAACGCACTTGTCAAATCCGTCTTTTTGCGCCCAAATTGGCCGCATTTACGTTCTGGGGTTGGCAAGCCGTTATTATTGCAGCTGCTATCACTTTACCAATGGGCTTTACCCAAGGCAAAGAATATGCAGAATTAGAATGGCCTATCGATATCGCGATTGCGATTATTTGGATTAGCTATGCAATTGTATTCTTTGGCACAATCGCTAAACGAACGACGTCCCACATTTATGTGGCCAACTGGTTCTTTGGTGCCTTTATCATTACTGTTGCAGTACTTCACATTGTTAACTCAATGGCGGTACCAGTAAGCTTATTTAAGTCTTACTCTCTGTACTCCGGTGCAGTCGATGCGATGGTTCAGTGGTGGTACGGTCATAATGCGGTAGGCTTCTTACTTACTGCTGGTTTCTTGGGGATGATGTATTACTTCGTGCCTAAGCAAGCTGGTCGCCCAGTGTATTCGTACCGTTTATCCATTGTCCATTTTTGGGCGTTGATTGCGTTATACATTTGGGCCGGTCCTCACCACTTACATTACACTGCCCTTCCTGACTGGACTCAGTCATTAGGCATGGTAATGTCATTAATTCTATTCGCACCTTCTTGGGGCGGTATGATTAACGGTATTATGACCTTGTCTGGTGCGTGGCATAAGCTTCGTACAGACCCTGTATTACGTTTCTTAGTTGTTTCATTGTCTTTCTACGGTATGTCTACCTTCGAAGGCCCAATGATGGCAATCAAAACAGTTAATGCATTATCTCATTATACTGACTGGACTATTGGTCACGTTCACTCTGGCGCGCTAGGCTGGGTGGCAATGGTGTCTATTGGTTCTTTATATCACTTAATTCCAGTGCTATTTGGTCATGGTCGTATGTACAGCATGAAGCTGGTTAACGTCCATTTCTGGTTAGCGACTATCGGTACTGTTTTATATATCGTTAGTATGTGGATTTCTGGTGTTATGCAAGGTCTTATGTGGCGCGCGGTTAACTCTGATGGAACACTAACTTATAGTTTCGTTGAGAGTTTAGAAGCCTCGTACCCATTCTACTTTGTACGCTTTATTGGTGGTTGTTTCTTCTTAACCGGTATGTTCATTATGGCCTATAACGTTATCCGTACCGTTAAAGCGTCTAAAGATTCATTACCTGCTATTGCAGAAGCTTAAGGAGCAGATTCGATGAAATTTAATCATGAATTAATTGAAAAGAATGTCGGCCTGCTTGCTATCTTCACTGTCATCGCCATTAGTTTTGGTGGTTTGGTGCAGATTACACCACTGATATTTCAGAAAGACACTACCGAAGCTGTTGAAGGTCTTATTCCTTATACTGCTTTACAGATTGAAGGTCGTGACATTTATGTTCGTGAAGGTTGTTACAACTGTCACAGCCAAATGATCCGTCCTTTACGTGCTGAAACAGAACGTTATGGTCATTATTCTGTTGCTGGCGAGTCTGTTTGGGACCATCCTTTCCAATGGGGTTCTAAGCGTACTGGTCCTGATTTAGCCCGTGTTGGCGGACGTTACAGTGATAAATGGCACGAAGTGCATTTAATTAATCCTCGTGACGTTGTACCACAGTCAAACATGCCTGGTTTCCCTTGGTTAGCTGAAAATAAGCTAGACGGCGAACTCACTGGTGACAAGATGACTATTCTGCGTAACCTGCATAAAGGCGGTTACAAAGGTAATGATCTTTACACTGATGAAGAAGTTGCTGGCGCTAAAAAAGCGGTTGAAGGCAAGACAGAAATGCAGGCGCTGATCGCTTATTTGCAATCTTTGGGTCACGCACTCAAATAGGAGGCAATAATGGATTACGGTACTTTTCAAGGTATTTTAACCATAGTTGTTATGGTGACTTTTGTAGGGATTTTCTTCTGGGCATACAGTAAGCATAGTAAGTCAAAATTTGACGAAGCGGCTAACTTGGTGTTTACAGAAGATGAACTTGCAAAAATGTCAAAAGACTCGGGAGATCAGAAGTAATGATTATGAGTAACTTCTGGAGCATTTGGATTTCTGTACTGACGATTGTGGTCATTGCTGGTTGTTTTATCCTTCTTAAACTGGTTAATAATAATTACACCGGTGTAGAAGAAGGTAAATCAATGGGCCACAGTTTTGATGGTATTGAAGAACTGAACAACCCACTACCAAAGTGGTGGGCGTACATGTTCTATTTAACCATCGTATTCGGTGTGATCTATTTAGCTCTATATCCAGGCCTAGGTAACTACAAAGGTCTGTTTGGTTGGACAAGTTCAAACCAAAGTATTGGTACTGAAAATGGCATTAAGGCTGACTCAGCTGCAGCGCTTGAAGCAGCAAAATCTGAAAACCGTTTATCTCAGTATGACCGCGAAGTGGCACACGCTGATGAAAAATACGGTCCAATTTTTGCGGCTTATTTAGCGACACCGTTAGAAGAGTTAGTGAAGGATCCTGAAGCATTGAAGGTGGGCGGACGTTTGTTTTTACAAAACTGCTCACAGTGCCATGGCTCTGACGCTCGCGGTTCTAAAGGCTTCCCTAACCTTACCGATGACGATTGGTTATATGGTGGTGATTTAGCCACTATTAAAACTACTCTGATGAACGGTCGTAACGGCATGATGCCTCCAAAAGGTGGTTTACCAATCGAAGACAGCGAGATTAAAGGTCTAGCTGAATACGTGATAAAACTATCTGGTGGCGAACATGACGAAGCGTTAGCTGCTCAAGGTCAAGGTTCATTTATGAAAGGTTGTTTTGCATGCCATGGTATGGATGCAAAAGGTAACAAGTTCATGGGTTCGCCAAACCTGACTGATAATGTTTGGTTATACGGCGGCAGCCGTGGTGTGATTGCTGAATCTATCATTAATGGCCGTGCAGGTGTTATGCCAGCATGGAAAGACATTCTTGGTGAAGAGAAAGTCCATGTCATTACAGCTTATGTTTATAGCTTATCAAACAAATAGTTACTTATAAGTAACATCTAGGCCTCGATATTATCGAGGCCTTTTTTTTAAGTGATTATTAAGCCATTAAGGGGTAAAATAGCCCCCGAATTATTACCACCATTTTAGGACGAATTATGTCGGATCAACTCCCTTGGTATAAGCAGTTTTGGCCTTGGTTTTTAATCATTTTGCCAATGTGTGCGGTTATCGCTAGTTTAACTACATTAAAGATTGCTTTAGATAATTCTGACTCATTAGTTGCTGAAGATTATTATAAACAAGGCAAAGCCATTAACATGGATTTGCGTAAGATAAAGTACGCTCAACAGATTGGGATGAAATTTTTAGTTACCGTTGCCGATCAAGAATTAAAAATTACTCAACAAGGCGGTCCTGAATATCGTGCGGCATTGAATGTTCAGTTTTATCATCCAACGATTGAAGAAAAAGATTTCAGCCTTAATGCAACTGCCGATGCTAATTATGTTTATCACATCCCATTAGATGCTGCGATTACCGGCCCTTGGGAAGTGCGCATAGAAGGCTTTGATGCTAAATGGCGTATACAACAACGTATTGATATTAAAGATGACGTTGAATATTGGTTAAATTAATAGTAAATCCATTAAGTCTTTGAATGATGACATATTTAATTAAGCTGGTATAAATAGATGACATCTTGCTTTCATTGCAATGAGCCGGTGCTAACGGGTGAACAGTTTACAACCGTGATTAATGGGCAACCACAACCTATGTGTTGCCCAGGTTGTCAGGCGGTTTCACAAGCGATTATGGATGCTGGCTTAAGCAGCTATTATCAATTTCGTAGTGAGCCAGGCAATCGTCAAACTGCTTTGATCCCTGAGCAATTATCGCAGTACAGTGCCTATGATTTACCTGAAGTTCAACAAGACTTTGTTCATAAACAAGGTGCTATTGATTCAACCTCTTTGTCTATCGACGGTATTACCTGCGCTGCTTGTGCGTGGTTAATTGAACATAAACTCAAACCCATTGCTGGAGTCACTAATGTGTTGGTTAACTCAACCACACAACGCGCGTTAGTGAGTTGGGATAGTCAAATTATTCAGCTCAGCGAAATTTTGCAGATTATCAGTAAAATTGGCTATCAAGCGGCACCCTACCAAGTTGATGAGCAAGAAAAACAATCAAAAGCAGACAGTCGTAAATTTTTACTCCGCCTAGGACTTGCAGGTTTTGCCACCATGCAGGTGATGATGTTTGCCCTCGCCTTATACACTGGATACTTTACCGACCTAGATGTTGAGTTTCGGGATTATTTTCGTTGGGTTAGCTTAATTTTTGCTACTCCAGTGGTATTGTATTCTGCGCAACCCTTTTATTTCAGTGCGCTTCGTAGTCTATTAAGTGGCAAGCTTAATATGGATGTCTCTGTCTCCATCGCGATTTTAGGTGCTTATGTAGCCAGCTGTGTCGCAACAATTCAGGCCAATGGCGAAGTGTATTTTGAATCAGTATCCATGTTTACCTTCTTCTTATTACTTGGCCGTTATTTTGAACAAACAGCCAGACAAAAAGCCTCCGTCAGTTCGAGTAATTTACATAAACTGGTCCCTTTGACCGCACATTTATACCGTGACGGCGAAATTACAGAGATTGCTGCTAAGCAGTTAGTCATTGGCGATATTATTTTGGTCAAACCTGGTGAAGTTATTGCGGCAGATGCAGAGGTGGTTGCAGGCCTATCAAGCGTCAACGAAGCGATGTTAACCGGTGAACAAATGCCAATAGGCAAACAGGTATCAGATACTGTGTATGCTGGAACCATTAATGTAGAACAACCTCTTGAGGTTAAAGTCACTGCGTTAGGTCAAGATCAGCTAGTGGCTGAAATTATTCGTTTACAAGAACTTGCATCAAACAACAAACCTGCCATCGCTTTGGTGGCCGACCGTTTAGCTCGATACTTTTCCGCGACCATATTATCGATAGCAGCAATAACTTATTGTGTTTGGTTATTTATTTCTCCTGATGATGCCTTTTGGATCACCTTGTCGGTATTAGTTGCCACTTGTCCATGTGCCCTAGCCCTTGCTACGCCGACAGCAGTGACATGTGCGACGGCTATTTTTACCAAGTTAGGTGTGATTCCGCGCAAGGCCGGAGTTTTCGAAAAACTGACTAAAATTAATCATGTGGTGTTTGATAAAACGGGAACCTTAACCTGTGGCCATTTATCGATTGGTGAAGTACAAACCTTTGGCAAATATTCATCGGAGCAGGTCCTATCAATGGCTGCTGCAATTGAACAAGGCTCTTTACACCCCATCGCATTAGCATTTAAGCCCTTTTTTGATAATAAACACTTTGTTGAAAATGTTGACCATCATATTGGATTGGGTATTCGGGCCAGTATCGGCCAACAGCAAGTTTGTATTGGTACGGTACAATTTGTTACCCCAGAGACAAATATAGCGGCTTCGAAGGCAATAGAAAGTCAGTGGATTTATCTTTCCATCGATAATAATTTGGTCGCTAAAATTGAAATGCTAGATGAGCTAAGAGTTGATAGTTTAGCCACCGTAAATGTCTTAAAGGCAGCTAACATAACACTCAGTATTGCCAGTGGCGACAATTCGGGTCATGTTGAGTTTTTAGCAAGTAAACTTGGTATTTCTGATGTGCATTCAGGTTTATCGCCGCAAGATAAGTTAGCGTTAGTGAATCAATTACAACAACAGGTCAATGTGGCTATGTTTGGCGATGGTATTAATGACGCGCCAGTGCTCGCCGGAGCAAACTTGTCTGTTGCTATGGGAAGCGGCAGTGCTATTGCTAAAAACAGTGCCGACTTAATTTTACTGGGCGATCACTTATCACGTTTTAATGATGCTATCTTTGTCGCTAAGCAAGCCCAGCGAATAATTCATCAAAATTTGTTATGGGCTTTTGCTTATAACATGATTATTTTGCCATTGGCAGTTACTGGGCATGTTGCTCCTTATATTGCTGCGATTGGCATGTCTGTCAGTTCACTTATTGTGGTGAGCAACAGCTTACGCCTTCTTAGGATAAAGTTATGAGTATCATTTACGTATTAATACCTATTGCGATGTTGTTTGTATTGATAGCAGTCTCTATTTTCTTTTGGGCAGTAAAGTCTGAGCAATTTGATGATTTAGATAGACAAAGCGTGTCTATTTTATTCGATGAAGACGAAAACAGCATGAACAAAAACAGCAGTGCTAAAGCCGACTCTTCTAATGACAGCTCTGCAATTAATGATTTTCCAATTAACAACTCTCCAATTAACCGTTCTGCTACTACCGATGTTGCCCAACAAAATACAGTTGGTTCTGCTGCTGCTTCATCTACTACTCACACTAAACCAGAGTAAACCCAGTGATTGAATATAATGTTGGTGGTGCATTTATCGTGGGGTTAATGGGCGCTGCACATTGTTTTGGCATGTGCGGTGGATTAATTGGCGCTTTTTCAGCCAATATACCCACCAATGGCCAGACCCGCTTAGGCACTCAACTCACATTTCTGTGTGGCTACAATTTTGGACGTATTTTTAGTTACACAGTAGCAGGTGCGATTGTCGGTGGCAGTGTCTCAGCCCTTGGTCATTTATTTGATGTTGATAGTTATTTAATTTTTTTGCGAATTGTTGCTGGCACCATGATGATTCTTACCGGGCTTTATATTGCTCAGATATGGTTTGGCATTGTACACATTGAAAAAGTCGGCAAAATATTGTGGCGATATTTACAACCACTGACGCGTAAATTCATACCTATTACTCATCCATTGCAAGCTGTTATGGCTGGTATGGTATGGGGTTGGCTCCCTTGCGGCCTTGTGTACAGTACATTAACTTGGTCAGTTGCATCTGGTAGCGCATTACAAGGTGGCTTAATTATGTTTGCGTTTGGTTTAGGGACTTTACCTGCTCTATTCGCTGCAGGATTAGCCGCTAAAACCTTGGCTCAATGGGTACAAAAACGGGCAGTAAGATTATTCAGTGGCGGGCTTTTAGTGTTATTTGGATTGCAAACGCTTTACATCGCTTTTAATCAACTAAACTAGTTTATAACGGTCAAATATGCATTTATTGTCGTTAAGCTAGAGGCTATTTTTAAGTGGCTTCACAGATATTGATCTAAAGATTTTTATGTTTAAAATCAATGGTTATAAGTTAAGCTGTTAAGTATGTAGAATCATTTTTAAATACGTTTTACTGACAAACTTTGGTATCTACAGTGTGTTGAAACGAAGTGAGTTACAACTGTGTTTTAAAATGCCATGATTGCAGCGTCCATTCTCTTCATATAGTAAGTGCGACTCTGATGTTGAAGAGTACCTTATTAATGCAGAATGGTATAACATAGTAACGTCTTCATAAATTGAGATTGGGTATGCCTTCAGATTTGATTAAAGCTCGACGTCCATCTACTACCGGTTGCGCCATTCATTGTCACGACTGCAGTATGGAAGCCCTGTGTATCCCTTTTACGTTAAACAATGATGAGCTTGATAAACTCGACAGTATTATTGAACGTAAAAAACCCATTCAAAAAGGTGACCTTATCTTCAAGTCCGGTGACGTGCTTAAGTCATTGTATGCAATTCGCTCCGGTACAATCAAAAGTTATACCATTACTGAGCAAGGTGATGAGCAAATTACTGGATTCCATTTGGCCGGTGACGTCATTGGTTTTGATGGTATTCATGCACAACGTCATCAAAGCTTTGCCCAAGCCTTAGAAACCTCAATGGTCTGTGAAATCCCTTATGAAACTTTAGATGATTTATCTGGATCTATGCCTAAGCTACGCCAGCAAATTATGCGTTTAATGAGCAATGAAATTATGAGTGATCAAGAGATGATCCTATTGCTTTCAAAGAAAAATGCTGAAGAACGTTTAGCTGCATTTATTAATAACCTCGCTAATCGCTTTGGTAATAGAGGTTTCTCGCCTCATGAATTTCGTTTGACAATGACTCGTGGTGATATCGGCAACTATTTAGGCTTAACAGTTGAGACAATTAGCCGTTTATTAGGTCGGTTTCAAAAGTCTGGTTTAATTGAGGTTAAGGGTAAGTATATTTCTATTATCGATCACTCATCGTTAAGTACCCTTGCTGGAAATGCTCGCATCGCCACTTAAATTTGATATATATGATCTATCTCAAAGTTTATTTATTAGCAAACGGTAATACTATCAATAGGTAATGTAAATAAGAACTCAACAGCTTTGGAGGTTATATGAAGGATTATAAAAAGATATTAGTGGTGATTAATCCTACAACGGATCATCAACCCGCATTGGCACGTGCTGTTGAATTAGCGTCAAAAAGTCAGGCAGAGATAACTGCATTTTTATCCATTTTTGACTTCTCATATGAAATGACTTCAATTTTGTCCAGTCAAGAACGTGAAGCGATGCGCCAAGGTGTTATTGATCAACGTGTCGCTTGGTTAGAAAATGCCATAGATGGTTTTAGTAAATTCAATATAAAAATTAATACCGAAGTTGTGTGGCATAACCGCCCTTTCGAAAGTGTGATTAATCATGCGATGAAAGGCAATTATGATTTAATTGTTAAAAGCACCCACGTACACGACAAATTAAAAGCTGTAATTTTTACACCTACAGATTGGCATTTAATGCGTAAATCTCCTGTTCCTGTTTTATTAGTCAAAGAACACGATTGGCCAGTGGCTGGAAAAATTGTTTGTGCGGTTAATGTGGTGAGTGAAGATGAAGATCATCAAACGCTTAATGGTAAAATCATTAATCATGCACTCGATCTAGCCAAAAAATTCTCTGCTAGTGTTCATTTAGTCAATGGTTACCCTGGTACGCCAGTAAATTTAGCCATTGAATTACCCGACTTTGATGCCAATGTGTATAACAACACAGTGCGTATGCAACATGAGCAACGAGTACAGTATTTAGCTCAAGCCTATAATATTCCGCTTGAAAATTGCCATGTTGAAGAAGGTTTGCCTGAAGATGTGATTCCAGAAATGGCTGCTAAATTAGATGCCGAATTAGTGGTCCTTGGTACAGTTGGTCGTACTGGTTTTTCAGCGGCATTAATTGGTAATACTGCTGAACATGTCATCGACAGCATTAATTGCGATTTGTTAGCGATTAAACCTGATGGGTATAAATCACCTTTAGAAGATTAGTCTCCAATAGAATAGGTTAACTACTTTACCCTGACCTCGAATACTGGAATAATACGCGCCCTGAAACACTTGGTTACTGGGCGCATTTTTATGTCTGAAGTTGATACAATCGCTAAACAAAATATTACTCGTATGAATAAACTGCAAAAGCGTCTACGACATGAAGTCGGTTCAGCCATTGCAGACTACAATATGATCGAAGATGGTGATCGTGTTATGTGCTGCCTTTCCGGCGGC
Organism: Shewanella sp. Arc9-LZ; assembly: GCF_010092445.1. Taxonomy (NCBI): domain Bacteria; kingdom Pseudomonadati; phylum Pseudomonadota; class Gammaproteobacteria; order Alteromonadales; family Shewanellaceae; genus Shewanella; species Shewanella sp. Arc9-LZ. Next base: position 2,465,144 of record NZ_CP048031.1, read on the forward strand.
AAAGACAGCTACACCATGCTGGATATTTTATTAACCCTTCAACAACGTGCCCCTATCAAATTTGAAATTGTGGCCGTTAACCTAGACCAAAAGCAACCAGGTTTTCCTGAGCATGTGCTGCCTGCTTACTTAGATAAGTTAGGCGTGGCTTATCATATTCTCGAAAAAGATACCTACTCTATCGTTAAAGAAAAGATACCTGAAGGCAAAACGACATGTTCACTTTGCTCTCGTTTACGTCGTGGTACTCTTTATGGATTTGCCCAACATATTGGCGCCACAAAAATTGCTTTAGGTCATCATCGCGACGATATTATTGAAACCATGTTTTTGAATATGTTTTATGCTGGCAAACAAAAAGCCATGCCGCCTAAACTATTGTCTGATGACGGAGCCAATATGGTCATTCGTCCATTGGCCTATTGCCGTGAGAAAGATATTGAAGAATATTCGACCCTAAAATCATTTCCTATTATTCCTTGTAACTTATGTGGCTCACAAGAAAATTTAAAACGTGGCGCAGTTAAAGACATGTTACAAATGTGGGATAAGCAACATCCTGGGCGTATTGAAACTATTTTTACTGCAATGCAAAATACCTCACCATCACAAGGTGTTGATCGCGAACATTTTGATTTTAAATCATTAAAGCGTAACCCAGATGCCGTAAATACTGGTGACGTAGCTGATGCCGACTTACCTGCTTTTGATTTTGTCGATATCAGTAATAATGGTCACATCAATTTAGACATTAGTAATCGAATCGATGTGGTGGCGACATTTAAGCCATAATAAATAGACTAGCTGTTAATAGATAAACAAAAGGCATTGATATCAACGCCTTTTGTTTATTATTTATCCCGAGTTCAGATTACTGGGTTACGAGAGGACTCACAACACTGGGTTTGTGGGTAAATGAAATGTTTTTTATCTGATTGATTTGTTCGAGTGTTAAAGTGTATTTTTCGTCAGCTATTGATTCTACATTATCAACAACAACCTTAACTGTTATGCCATCTGCTTGTATTTCAGCAAACTCAAACGTGAGTCCATTAATCGGTTTTCTAAAATACTTCATTGGAAAACCTTGTAATCCATCAAGTAATTTATTCATGTCATCGGTTAATGCTAATAGTTCTGTTTGAGTAAAACGTTGTTTAGTTTCTTTAGCGCGAACTTGCATGGCAATCCCACACTGTGCTGCATCACCCACCACATTAATATTGACTAAGCCGCGGTCTGATTTCAGCTGTGGATCGTAAGGAATAAATAAACGTTGTTGTTTCGTATATGTTAACGGGAACTGTTCTTTTTCAGTGGTAATACTGCCTGACACTATGATGCAATCAGGTGTGATAGGAACACTAAAGGCTAGCTCAACTAAAGGATAGTTTTGCTTATTCACTTGCTTTAATCGATCATAAAAGCCGTTGTACTCTAAAGAAACCGTTTCAGCAAAACTGCTATTCACTATAAAAATAGTCGATATAAAAATAAATCCGTTAAGTAGCGTACGATTACGCATTAGCTTTCTTCCCTTGTAAATATGGCTTATTGTGTTTAAGCATTTCGAGGAGTTCATCAATGTACTCATCTTTTCGTTCTGAATAATTCATTAATCCATAAACCAATTTCTCGGCTGTTGGTTTAACTTTTTGAGCCCGTAAATCGGCACGAATAGAACGAAATAAACGATACGCGGAATTGGTGTTTAAATTGATCATGTAAGCAATAATGGAATCTTTGGGTGAATCAAATACTGCAACCTCATGGATTTTTCCATCAGCTCGCGCTAATGGCACTAAACCACAGCCTTCAATAAAACACCATTGACCAAAAAAGTTAAACCCGTCGACAGCAAAACGTGAACTGCCCCAACCGCTTTCATTGGCAGCTTGAACTAATACCATATCAACCGGAATAATATCGATACGCTTTAATAATGGCATTAAGGTTATGCGAGTAATTGCTTTAACATCATATTGATATTTTTCAAGAATGGTTGTTAGCCTATCACTATCATTTTCACTCAGTCCTAAGCCATTATCAATTTGCTCAATAACAGCCAGTAAAAATTGACGATCGTGAATAATAATCTGATTTTGTGCTTCAATGGCCGGACGTAAAAAATCAAAAAATATTTGCTTTTTAGTGGCAATATCTTCTATTTCAGCAAATAACGGCACCTTCCCTAGATCAATATTATTCAGCTGATGTTCACCAGGTGCTACAGATATCTGGCTAGTATTAGGAAAAATAAAGAGTCGCATCGCCAACAAAGCAACAACGGCTAAGCCTAACGCAAAAGTCACTTGACCCACATTGCCTATCTTCAACAGTACCTGCCTTATCAAAAATTCATTTCAACTTATAAATCCCGCTAATTATAACCTTAATAAACGATAGGATACAGTAAACCACTTTTGTAGAGTCTGTGCTTATCCGTTATTGATCACGATACGTTAAGTCAGCGTCTACAAAAACTAAAATTAATTACACTTTCATGACCATATCCAGTTAAAATCATTATACGTGTTTACGGGGCAGTCATTTATGACTGTGAATCGTCTTATTCAACAACTCAAGGATTTGAGAACACATTATGTTGAATCAAAAGTTCAATAATTATCATCATGTGGTAGCCATCGGTGGCGGACATGGATTAGGCAGAATTCTTGCCTCATTATCTTTTTTAGGTCCGAGATTAACGGGAATTGTTGCAACGACTGATAACGGTGGTTCTACTGGTAGGCTTAGGCAAGATCAACAAACTATTGCTTGGGGGGATTTACGTAATTGTCTTTCCCATCTTGCACATCGTCCATCGTTAGGTTCAATGTTATTTGATCATCGTTTTACGGGTGACAATGAACTTTCGGGACATAATTTAGGTAACGTAGTATTACACGCACTTGATCAACTTTGTGTAAGACCACTTGAAGCGGTTAATTTAATTCGTGGCTTACTTAAAATTGAGACACAAATTATTCCAATGTCGGAAGCTTCTACTCATCTGGTGGCACTTACCCACTGTGGTAATAAAGTGTTTGGTGAACTTAATGTCGATGGCATGAAGGAAGCGCCGATTGCATTATCATTAGAACCTGAAGTTGAAGCGACATTAGAGGCTTGTAGTGCACTAGCAAATGCTGATTTAATTATTATCGGCCCAGGGAGTTTTTTAACCAGTATACTGCCACCTTTATTGCTGCCACAAATAGCCAAGAGCATTCGTGAGTCGAACGCACATGTTATGTTAATTGATAATTTAACCGCTGAGTATTCACCTGCAAGCACGTTTAGTATTGAAGATAAAATTGCTTGGTTTAACCAGGTAATAGGCAAAGAAGTGATTGCTGATGTTATTCAGCATGGAAATGAAATTAAGTTGTCTCATTCCAACATTAATGGTGTTCGTTTTAATCACTTTCCATTAATCAGCCAACATCATCCAGGGTTACATGACAAAACAGCATTAGCAGAAGCGATTAGCCAAGTTTGTGACTTACACCTTAAGCCGATTGATTTGGCTGAATACCGTCATTGCAATATGACATAAAACTTATCGATATTGGCTATAGTCATATCGAAGCTCATAGTGTTTAATATTCGTTATGAATTCTGTTGATGGAGCATACTGCTCGCAGAAGTGATTTGATGGAGTTAAACATTTGGCTAACGTGCAACTTTGTCAGATATGAAAATTGAAATGGTCAACATAAAAATGGCTGCATAATGCAGCCATTTTTATATCCCAATAGCTAAGACTAAATCACTTGAGCTATGGCTTTACACACCGCTGGGATATTATTTTTCGTTAACCCAGCCACACTAATACGACCAGAACCGACAATGTAAATAGCGAACTCATCTTTTAAACGAGCAACTTGGCTTTTGTTCAGACCAGAAAAACTAAACATACCGTTTTGACGAGAGATGAAGCTGAAATCTTGTTCGACACCTTCAGCTTTTAGACTTTCGACAAATAAACTGCGCATTTCAGCAATGCGTTCACGCATTAGCGTCAATTCTATTTCCCATTCTTGGCGCAGTGCAGCATCCGCTAAAATGGTACTAACAATCAATCCGCCATGTGCCGGAGGATTAGAATAATTTGCGCGGATAGTTTTTTTAATTTGGCTAAAGCTTTTTACTGCATCATCTTGATTTTCAGCAACGATGGTTACCGCACCAACGCGTTCGTTATATAAACCGAAGTTTTTAGAAAAAGAGTTTGCAATTAATAACTCTGGTACTACAGCAGCAACTGTACGTAGACCTTGTGCATCTTCATCTAGACCAGCACCAAAACCTTGGTAAGCAAAATCAAATAACGGTAACAATGATTTTTCTAAACAAACCTTGGCGACGAGTGTCCATTGTTCAATTGATAAATCGATACCCGTTGGGTTATGACAGCAACCATGAAGTAAAACCACATCACCGGCATCCGCATTGGCTAAATCAACTAACATTGAATCGAAATCCATATCGTGTGTTTCAGCTTTGTAATAACGGTATTCTTTAACGGTTAATCCTGCGGTTTCAAAAATATTCTGGTGATTAGCCCAAGTAGGATTACTAACCCAAATGGTTGTTGATTTGGTATTTCGGACTAAAAACTCTGATGCTACCCGTAATGCCCCAGTTCCACCGGGTGCTTGAGCTGTTACAGATCGTTTATCCGATATAATTTGGCTCTCAGGCCCAAAGAGTAATTCTTGAACCACTTGATTGTAAGCTTGTACACCTTCAATACCGAGGTAATTCTTGGTCTTTTCGGTTTCAAGTAAAATAGCTTCAGCTTTTTTTACAGAAGATAATATCGGCGTTTGCCCTGCTTCATCTTTATAAATGCCGACACCTAAGTTGACTTTGTGTGAGCGAGTATCTGCTTTGAAAGCATCTGTTAAGCCTAAGATCGGGTCTGCTGGCGCAAGCGTGACTTGAGAAAAGATCATTACAACTATCCTAAGTGAGGTGAAGAGACTAATTTTGTTTAGTTATACCATTGTATGCCGACAGTGAGTAGTGAGATTTTTAATAGTTGAGATAATTTTATGATAAAGTGAACATTCCTCAAATTTATGTACACGATAATGGTTATTTCGTTAGTTATCCTGTCACTTCCTGCTATTAGTATTATCTCCCTACCAGAACAGGGAACACTATTCTGACTGCTAATTGCTTTTTATTTGGTGAGTAACGTTAGATTCATTTTTAATCGCTAAGTGATTTAGCGTTACTTCTGTCAGAAGATAGTAAAATGAAAGTTTCGATATGATATGGATGACTATCAGACAATATGTTGTTCTGTAGTTAATATTACATTACAAAAAAACAGTTATAGAATTGCGAGGACTTTATTAAGTCCATCTTGTCGTTTAACGGATATAAAAAAAGGAACCCGAAGGTTCCTCTTTTTAAAGCGACTAAACTAATTACTTAGTTAACGCTTCTTTTGCTTTTTCAACTAAAGTTGCAAAAACAACTTTGTCGAAAACAGCGATGTCAGCCAAAATCTTACGATCGATTTCAATAGACGCCTTTTTCAAGCCGTTAATGAAACGGCTGTAAGACAGACCATTTTGACGAGACGCTGCATTAATACGTGCAATCCATAACTGACGGAATTGACGTTTTTTCTGACGACGGTCACGGTAAGCATATTGACCAGCTTTAGTTACTGCCTGAACAGCAACACGGTAAGTACGGCTACGAGCGCCATAATAACCTTTAGCTAATTTTAAAACTTTCTTGTGACGAGCACGTGCGGTTACACCACGCTTAACTCTTGGCATTTTCTAAACTCCTAAATTAAGCGTATGGTAGTTGACGCGCGATTGCTGGAACGTCAGATTTAGCAACTAAACATTTAGCACGTAAGTGACGCTTACGCTTAGTGCTTTTCTTGGTCAAAATGTGACGTAAGTGTGCTTGCTTGCGCTTGAAACCATTAGCGGTTTTCTTAAAACGCTTCGCTACACCCTTGTCTGTTTTCATTTTAGGCATTTCTAAAACTCCGCATTGGGACGTTAATAAACGTAAGGCGAGCAAAAGCCTCAAGAGACTTTTGCTACTTTAGGGTTGCCCTACTATTTCTTTTTAGGTGCTAGCACCATAATTGCTTGTCGACCTTCCATTTTCGGGAAAGATTCAACAACCGCATACTCTTCCAAATCAGCCTTGATACGGTTCAAAAGATCCATACCTAGGTTTTGGTGTGCCATTTCGCGACCACGGAAACGCAGCGTAATTTTCGCTTTGTCACCATCTTCTAGAAAACGAATCAGGTTGCGTAGTTTTACCTGATAGTCGTTTTCATCAGTGCCAGGACGGAATTTAATTTCCTTAACCTGGACCTGTTTCTGCTTCTTCTTTTGTTCTTTTTGAGCTTTCGCTTTATCAAAAAGGAACTTACCGTAGTCCATTATGCGACAGACAGGTGGCTCAGCATTGGGACTGATCTCTACAAGATCAACTCCGGCTTCATCTGCAACGTTCTGAGCTTCTTTTATACTTAATATACCAATTGGTTCACCATCTAAACCTGATAAACGGACTTCAGGTACACCAGTGATTTCATCATTGATTCTATTAGGGGCTGGCTGTCGCCCTGCTGTTCTTTTGATCTTTATGACCTATTCCTCCAACAATTTGAGACTACGGAGCGAAATCTGTTGACGTATCATCGCGGCGAAATCTTCTAGTTTTAACTTGCCTAAATCGATACCGTCACGCGTACGCACCGCTACTTCCTTATTTTCCATTTCTTGATCACCAACGACCAATAAATAAGGCACACGTCTTAGGGTGTGTTCGCGTATTTTAAAGCCTATTTTCTCATTCCTCAAGTCAAAAGATGCTCGAATACCCTGTTCTTTGAAGAATTTAACGATTTCTTCAACATAATCAGCTTGTTTATCGGTAATGTTCATTACAACAACTTGCATTGGAGCAAGCCATGTTGGAAATTTACCGGCGTATTCTTCTATCAATATACCTATGAAACGTTCTAAAGAACCTAAAATAGCACGATGGATCATTACTGGCGTCTGGCGACTGTTGTCTTCTGCGACATAAGTGGCACCCAAACGAGTCGGTAATGCATAATCGAGTTGTACTGTACCACATTGCCATGCACGATCTAAACAGTCATGCAAAGTAAATTCGATTTTTGGACCATAAAAAGCGCCTTCACCCGGTAATATTTCATATTTAATATTATTATTGGCAAGAGCTTGCTTTAAAGCGTCTTCAGCTCGGTCCCACATATCGTCATCACCAATACGCTTTTCAGGGCGAGTTGACAGTTTAACCACGATATTATCGAAACCAAATGTAGCGTATGTGTCGTATACCATTTGGATACATGCACTGACTTCATCTTGTACTTGATCATCAGTACAAAAAACATGAGCGTCGTCTTGAGTAAAGCCACGTACACGCATAAGACCATGAAGTGAACCTGATGGTTCGTTACGATGACAACAACCAAACTCTGCCATACGTAATGGTAAGTCGCGATAAGATTTTAACCCTTGGTTGAAAATCTGTACATGACCTGGACAGTTCATTGGCTTAATCGCGTATTCACGGTTTTCGCTGTTAGTGGTGAACATGGCTTCTGCGTATTTATCCCAGTGGCCAGAACGTTCCCATAAAACTCGGTCCATCATTAGAGGGCCTTTCACTTCTTGATAAGTGTATTGACCTAACTTTTGACGAATGAATTTCTCAAGTTCTAAAAATATGCTCCAACCATCGTTATGCCAAAACACCATTCCTGGCGCTTCTTCTTGCATATGGTACAAATCTAGTTGCTTACCAATTTTACGGTGATCACGCTTAGCCGCTTCTTCTAAACGCACTAAATGAGTTTTAAGGGCTTTTTTGTCAGCCCATGCTGTGCCGTATATACGTTGCAGCATTTTGTTATCAGAGTTACCACGCCAATACGCACCAGCAACGCTCATTAACTTAAAGTTTTGACAAAAACGCATGTTTGGCACATGTGGACCACGACACATGTCGATGTATTCTTCGTGGTGATAAAGCGCTGGTGTTGCGTCTTTACTGATGTTTTCATCTAAAATAGCTATTTTGTATTCTTCACCGCGTTCGCTAAAAGCATCACGAGCGTCTTGCCAAGATACAACTTTTTTAACCACATCGTAGTTAGTTTTAGCTAACGAAAGCATACGCTTTTCTAAGGCTTCTATATCCTCATGCGTCAGCTTATGATCTAAGTCGATGTCGTAATAAAATCCGTTGTCGATAACCGGGCCGATTGCCATTTTGGTTTCAGGCCACATTTGTTTGATCGCGTGACCTAATAAATGCGCACAAGAATGGCGAAGGATTTCAACACCCTCTTCGTCTTTGGCCGTGATGATAGCTAACTCTGAGTCTGCAGTGATTAAGTCAGTTGCATCTTTTAATTCACCGTTTACGCGGCCAGCAATACACGCTTTTGCTAAACCAGGGCCGATGTCTAATGCAACATCAAGAGTCGATACAGGATTGGCAAACTCACGTTTGCTGCCATCAGGCAATGTAATAATAGGCATTAAAAATTCCTTTTCCAGTGGTGACCCACACGTAGGGCCACATGGTAATTAAGTATGTTCTTTTTGAACGAGAGCACGTTAATGAAATCAAGACAGTACAGGAGTCTTAGTTACCCAAAAACGCAAGTCTCTATTCTATGTGATAAGCGGATTATTGCGCAACCATGGTGCGATGAATAACTGCAATATATGAGGTATTCAACAACATTCATTGGTTAAGATAACTGTATTGGTCAGCAGTGAATATGACTTTAGCCCACCTTTATTGTGTCTTGCATTTAGAGGATGTTTGTTGTTATAAAGATGACTATTTATTGACGATTAACTATATTGATTACATTAAATACTGATTATTAAACAAAAAACCATAAAAATAGACTTTAATCTTATTTGTGAGTGAATAATATTGATTTGTATCTAAATCATGCTTAGGGATGACCCAAAATATAAAATGCTCACTATACTTACTGAAATGAGTCAGTGAGGAGTACTAGCAATGAGATTACTTTCGCGTGCCATTTGTTGCCCCCATTGCGGGCATCATCAATATGTCACTTTAGATGCAAGTTCTGGAGATCAAGAATATTACGACGACTGCCGTATTTGCTGTAATCCAATACACATTCGAATGCACCTAGATGATAACCGCCGAACAATTGAACTTCATATCGATTCTGACGATGAACAAATTTATTAATGCCTAGCTCGCCTGCTTAATCTTCAAAGCAGGCAAGTTAATATAGATAATTATTTTAGGTGATTATGTTGGGTGATTAGGCGAGTTGCTTTTTAGCAAGAATTCGCTCCACAGTATCAACAATAACCTGTGTTTGACTGTCTATTTCGATATTAATCTTGTCGCCAACACTATAATGATTCAAATTAGTTAACTTTAAGGTTTCTGGAATTAAATGCAGTACAAAACCACTGTCACTGACTTTACCTACCGTTAAGCTACAACCGTTTATTCCCACAAATCCTTTATAAAAGATGTAGTTCATCCATTGTGAGTCAACCTGTAATTCAATATTGTAATGCTCGTCGGTGTTACTGACAGCCTTAACCGTGGCCAGAGTATGTACATGGCCAGATAAAATATGGCCACCGATCTCAGTTCCAAATGTTAACGAGCGCTCAATATTAACCATGTCACCGACACTGGTATTACCTAGGTTAGTTACGGCTAATGTTTCTTCCATTACATCAAAAAAAACCTTATCATTTAGTATCTTGGTTACGGTAAGGCAAACCCCATTATTAGCTACGCTAGCACCTGTCACTAATCCTTGAGTTAACGGTGGTGACATTGCGACTTCAAAGGTTTTAAGACCTGCAGCATTGTTAATCGATACCACTTCACAAGTGGCTTGGACTATACCAGTAAACATAATTCTCTCGTTCCGTTATAGGTTTTTTAATGAATAATACAGGTTTTCAAATTTCACGCTTGATAAAATTAGCGCTTCCTGTGCTGATAGCTCAAGTGACTCAAACCATGATGGGTTTTATTGACACAGTGATGGCAGGTAGAGTGAGTGCAGTAGATATGGCTGCCGTAGCTGTTGGCACCAGTCTATGGTTACCTGCAATCTTATTTGTTCAAGGCTTGTTAATGTCCTTTACCCCTGTATTTTCACAACATCATGGGGCTAATAATCAACAAATCATTCCATCACTCATTTTTCAGGCGGGTTATATTGCCATAATTGGTGGTATTGGGGTGATGTTATTTCTCGCATCTTCAACATATTTGCTCGACTTTATGCATTTAGAGCCAAAACTGCATTTATTAACAGTAGGTTACATAGATGCCATTTTGTGGGGCGCCCCAGCCTTCGTGTTGTATCAAGTATTACGAGGTTGCAGTGAGGGCATTTCTTATACCATGCCGACAATGGTGATAGGCTTCATTGGGTTAGCAGTCAATATACCCGCTAATTACGTGTTTATTTATGGTGGTTTTGGTATTCCTGCAATGGGCGGTGCTGGTTGTGGTGTTGCAACTGCATTAGTCTTTTGGGCCATGTTAGCTGCGATGATTATTTACATGTTAGTTGATAAAACATTTAAACAGCTCGCGCCATTTAAGCATTTTTACCGTCCTCATTTAGCCAGTATGTGGTCTATGACTAAATTGGGTATGCCAATTGCGATGGCATTATTTTTTGAGGTCAGCCTGTTTGCTATTATCGCGTTATTTTTAGCTCCATTAGGCGCTAATGTTGTTGCAAGCCATCAGATTGCCCTTAACTTCTCGTCAATTGTCTTTATGCTGCCACTATCTATAGGTATTGCTGTCTCGATACGAATTGGTTATTACCTTGGCCGTGGGCAACCAGAAATATCGGCTTTAGTCGCAAAAGTGGGTTTATGGTTATCATTCACCCTAGCCATTTTTACCGCCCTATTAACCGTCACCTTTAAGCATCAAATCGCCTTGTTGTATAACGATAACCCTGAAGTGGTCGCTTTGGCTGGTAGTTTAATGATGTTAGCTGCGTTTTATCAGATATCAGATTCAATTCAAGTAGTCGCTGCTGGAGCATTACGTGGTTATAAAGATACTCGTAGTGCTTTCTATATCACCTTGTTTTCATATTGGGTTATTGGTATTACTACAGGTTACATTTTAGGTTATACCGATTTTATTTTTGAACCTATGGGCGCACACGGATTTTGGATTGGATTAATTGCAGGTTTAACTTCGGCGGCAATTTTGTTTGCTATTAGATTGAAATACATTCAAAAGAAAGGATTTGAGTTTCAACAGATTGGCGAATCTAATTGATTTTTTGAAGCTTAAGCGACTCACATTGCTTAAGCTTGAATCAAGTTGCACAGCAAATCACCATTTAGACATATAAATGTTTTTTTTGCTTGCATGCAACAGCCTATCCCCATTAAGATAGCGTCCGCTTTGAAGCAAAAGTATTTAAAGCAAGCGTTAAACAATACACCCGTAGCTCAGCTAGTAAAAAAGAGTAGCACTACCCTCTTTTTATAACGGCGGCGGTAGGGATTGGTGGTTCAATACACCAGAACATAGAAAGCAAGATATTATACACCCGTAGCTCAGCTGGTTAGAGCACTACCTTGACATGGTAGGGGTCGGTGGTTCGAGTCCACTCGGGTGTACCACTCTTCTCAAAGAGTTTAAATATTGAGATTCTATTAAAAAATAAACAATACACCCGTAGCTCAGCTGGTTAGAGCACTACCTTGACATGGTAGGGGTCGGTGGTTCGAGTCCACTCGGGTGTACCAATTCTCTTATACAAGAGAATACGGCCAGCGAAAGCTGGTTTTTTTGTGTCTAAAATTAATAGTTAATATTCACAAGCTAATAAACCCATAGCTCAGCTGGTTAGAGCACTACCCTCTCTTAGTTAACGGCGGCGGTAGGGGTCGGTATTCATGTGGTAAAGCGAAGTCCACTCGGGTGTACCATTTCTTGCAGTAACTCCTCGTTTTAAAAACCTTTTTTTATTACCAAATTCTCTACGTAAAAATTTATCTGCGCCAAATCGCATTAACCTCGTGCCAAACATGTTGGCACAAGTGATTTTTGAACCTGAAATGAATGACAACTACAACTTCCATTACTGGCACGATGAATAATTTACAGTCACACAAGCCAGTTAACGTACTTTCAATCAACACCTGATGTACACCAAGTAGATAAATGTACTTTTTCAAAATGGCTTGTTCTTTTCAACCACAGCTCTGATCCGCCAACTCAGGGCAAGCGACTTAACTCTACTATTTGGTTAATTTGAACACCTGCGGTTTTCTATTTAGATTGTGAAATTTAGTGCCGTAGCAAATGGTAACCGTATTAGTCACCATTCTTTTACCGCAATTATTCGCAGCAAGTCCGCAGGCAAAGGCAAAACAGAAGGGAACGCTTAGAGAATAGTGATCAAATATTTTTGCGACCCAAGGTACATTTACCCCTCCAATTACCAGTAACAGCCCAGTAACCAATGACACAGTCATACTGTCACGCCATAGGAGTAATGCTTTGTGGGCATCTTTTATTAGTGGGTCATTTTGTAATGGTTGATAGATATGTTGATACCATACTTGATTTTGCTGCTCTGCAGATGCATCTGAGATTAGGGAATATTAATATTCGAACGTAAAACCAAATTGAGTCAGTTTTTCATAAACATGCACATCAAATCGATACAATGACGCTGCTCTGTGGGCAACATTACGTTGCTTCTCATTACAGTCAATTAATAAATTCATCTTTAATATTTTTCGGCGGAAATTGGGTTTGTCTAATGTCACACCAAGAATAGATTCATATAAATCTTGTAGTTGTAATAAGGTAAATTTTTCAGGTAACAAACTAAATCCGATCGGTTCATGTCTGACTTTGTATTTTAAGTGATTAAGGCAACAGGCCAAAATATTATCATGGTCAAACATCAGTTTAGGGACTTGTCTTACATCAAACCATTCACATTCTATGGCATTTGGACCATGCGATAAATTGGTTTCGTCAAAGCGGACCAACGAATAAAACGCAATGGTAATAATTCGTCTGGCTGGGTAACGGTCAACATCACCGAAGGCACCTAGTTGGTCTAAATATAAGTTTTCGACCCCGGCTGTGTTTTTTACAACTCGCGATGCCGCAGTCTCGAGGTTTTCGTCACTGCGAACCCAGTGACCGACTAAGCCCCATTTATTGGTTGCTAGGCCTTTATTGTATTTAATCAATAAGACTTTAAGTTTGCTGTCATGAAGGGTAAAAATAAGATTATCAACGGTTAAGTTACTAATACAATCAGCAGGGATGGTTTCTTCATCAATAACTTCGTTTATAAAATTCACAGGTAAGATCCAATTTAATATAGCGAGCTTGGTTGTACATACACACTCTGGAGATTGCCGTTGAACAACTGTGTAGTAGTAAAAAAGTCATATTCAACAGACGTTGATAATCACTTTACTCACCAAAAACATAATTGTAAATGCATGAAACAAAATCAATTTCTACTGCACATCACCAATGCACAATATTACAACAATACTTATCATCGTTGTGGCTTAGATGCGTTTTATCAACGATCACCACAAATTAACCTGCTTAAATTATTGATTGTATTTGTATTTTTCGTAAACAAACACTTCATCATCCGTAGAATAGGTCATTGCTAGACAATTGATTTACTCGACTCTCTTTGAATAATTTCAAATTCGAGAATATGACGCATCTGACTATTTTTTAGTCCTGAAAAGTCTTTGTTTTTATTTGAGGTAAATAAGCTGACAGCTAACGTTGCCATTTCATCAATAGGCTGCCTTACCGTGGTAATGTTTGGCCACACGACCGTTGCGAGGGTTGTATCATCAAAGCCAACAACCGATAAATCATTTGGCACATTAATCCCCTGGCTTTGTGCAATAGACATCACCGCAGCAGCCATATCATCGTTAGCTGCAAAAATAGCACTGGGTTTATCGTGACGAAAAAGTTATATCTTTTAATTTCAAATAACACTAATCGATTTCTAGATTTGAACAAATTCACATAATCAAAACACATAATCAATGACACATACGATGATGACGTGTGGATGATTTGTTAATGTTAGCCTCATCTCTCATGATGAAAAGACGGTGTAATGCTGATGCTAGCGCTCTAGAAGTACTTGAAATAATGACAATTGGAGGCTTATTCAGTTTTCGCAAACCAGGCTGGCCAGTACTGAATTGGGGATATGTTTTGCATTAAGACTTTTAGTCTCGGTTAGTGGCTCCGATAATGTGGTGATAGTAGACAGTGTTCCGTGATTGGCTAAGTTATTTAGCGAAAATTAATTGCCGAGGGCGCTAAACGTTGCAAAGTTAACTAAAGGTCGCTAGCAAAATGAGTTAACTATTTTGATATTTTTTCATGCTTAGAAGTGTTTATGTTGATATCGCTAAACAACTCACTATTTACCGATTTATATCCTTACTGGATAAGCCAATCCGACTAGACATCGGATTGGCAATTAGCGCTAGAACGGAGCGTCGATGTCAACAATGGCGATAAGTTTGTGGTTAACAAACTCCTTGATGCCGAGACCGACTAGCTCGCGGCCGTAACCTGAACGTTTAACACCACCGAATGGTAAATCCGCCTTAGCCATTGTCGGGTGATTGACGAAGACCATACCTGTGGATATTCGTTTCGCCACTTCTGCACCATGGATTGGGTTGGCAGTAAATACCGAACCGCCCAGACCGAACGGTGAATCATTGGCTATATGGACCGCGTCATCTTCATCTTTGGCGCGAAACATCATAGAAACAGGACCGAAGAATTCCCAATAACGTGCGGGATTGTCTTCTGCAATGTCAGTCAAAATGGTCGGCTGAACAAAATTGCCTGAATCAGGGACAATTGGCCCAACCTCAGTTGCGGTAGCACCGTAAGAAACCGCCTGGCGAATCTTATCCTTGATTTCATCGGCTGCCGCCTTGGATGACAGAGGCGCTAGCGTTGTGCTTGGCTCGAACGGATCACCCGCTTTGAGATTCGCAGTACCACCAATATATCCTTCAAGGAACCGATCATACACCTCATCCACAATGATCATTCGTTTTGATGACACACAGACCTGACCACCATTCCAATGTCGTCCTAGAACCGCCCAGTTAATTGTTTTCTGCATATCTGCATCGGCTAGAACAACTAATGCATCAGCACCGCCAAGTTCAAGAGTCGATTTCTTTAATGCCTTGCCTGCCTGGGCAGCAACGACTGCACCGGCCCTTTCCGACCCTGTTAATGCTACGCCCTGAACGCGCGGATCGTTAATGATCGTTTCTATCTGCGACCTTGTAGCGTATAGATTTTTGAACACACCTTGAGGTAAACCAGCATCGAGCATTAATTTTTCGAATGCAGCCGCGGCCTGCGGAACGTTAGACGCATGCTTGAGCAACAGTGTATTACCAGCAGATATTTGTGGTGCAGCGATACGAACCACCTGATAGAAAGGAAAGTTCCATGGTTCAATCGCCAATAATACACCCAGCGGCTCACACAAAATTTCCGCATCAGCGTCGGCAACCGGTAGCTTTTGTGGAGCCAGCAATTTCTGTGCATTATTTGCATAGTAGTCGAAGATATCTGCTGACAACGCTATTTCTGCTTTGGCTTCGGATATAAGTTTACCCATCTCAATGGTGAGCAGATTGGCATAATAATCAACGTCACGGCGTAATAATTCGGCGGCGGCGTGCATTATGCGCGCACGCTCAGTAAACCCAGTATTTTTCCAAAGTAAAAAAGCATCATGCGCATTTTCAATTGCTTGCTTTACCTCTGAGTCGCTTGCATCTGGGAACGTTACCAGAAGATCACCAGTGTAAGGATTGCGTGTTTCATATGTCATAATATTTACCTTTTTTGGGTAATGTACTAACAGGAGACGGGTATTTAACAACCGCCCCCTGTGTTGTTGTGCAAAAGCTATCGCCCGAGGGCGAAGTCAGAACCATCAAGATGGTAAAATATTGACCTGTTACTTTTGACCAACATGGATTGTACGTTTGCCGAAGTTTTCGCCATTAAGAAGGCCTATAAATGCATGAGGAGCATTTTCGAGCCCTGTGATAATCTCTTCTCGGTATTTAATCTTGCCGCTTTTAACCCAACCAGTCATCTCGGCGGCGAAGTCGGGATACAGATGGCCAAAGTCATCAAAAATAATAAAACCTTGCAGCTTAATTTTCTTACGCAGGATCTGACCCATCAGCCAGTTCATTCTATCTGGCCCTTCTGGCAATTCGGTTGCGTTATATTGTGACACCAGCCCGCAAAGTGGGATCCGAGCGTTCGGATTTAATAGCGGGATGACGGCATCAAGGACCTTACCACCGACACTTTCAAAATAGACATCGATGCCGTTTGAGTTCACCTTGGCAAGTTGGTCTGCAAAGTCAGCAACCTTATGGTCGATGCACGCGTCAAAGCCTAACTCATCTACTGCATAGGCACATTTTTCCGCGCCGCCTGCAATTCCAACCACACGACAGCCCAGCAGCTTGCCGATTTGGCCAACAGTGGCCCCGACCGGGCCGGTCGCAGCTGCCACAACAATGGTCTCGCCAGCTTTAGGGGCACCAATATGCTTTAGGCCAGCCCAAGCAGTAAAGCCAGGCATGCCTAAAATACCCAGCGCCCATGAAAGATGGGTCGAAGACTTACCGAGGTTAGTGAGCCCGGTGCCATCGGAAACAGCATAGTCTTGCCAACCATTAAAACTAAGCACGAAGTCGCCTGGAGCAAAGCCATCGATATTGGAATCAACAACTTGAGACACAGTACCGCCTATCATCACCGCGCCTATTTCGACAGGGTCTGCATAAGATGGTGCATCGCTCATCCGCCCGCGCATATAGGGGTCGAGCGAAAGGAATTCAGTCCGCAGTAGCATTTGTTTGTCGTTAGCAACAGGGATAGCGGTCTCAATCAAAGTTAACGTGTCTAGCGTAGGTTCGCCTTTAGGACGTTCTGCAAGAACCCATTGTCGATTAGTTGTGTTTGTTTGTGTCATATTCAATCTCCTTTAAAGTGACGCTTCAAGAATGCGACGGACATCAGTTGGGGTGATGTCTTTGTGTTCGCCAAGGGCTGTCATGCCATGTTCCTCCAAGGCGCGAACAATAAGTTCAATTTCTGCTGCGGCAATACCGTAGTCGCTCAATCGAGTCTTGATCCCTAATTGCTCGAAAAACGCCCGCGTGGCGTCTATTGCAGCGTCAATTCGCACAGCATCTGTGCCTTCGGTGATGCCCCAGACATTACTAGCATATTGGAGTAATTTTTCGTGCTTGTGGCCACGCTGATCATTCAATAGTGACGGTAACACGACAGCAAGAGTACGGGCGTGGTCTGTATCATTGAGCGCAGTAATCTCATGTCCGATCATGTGAGAAGCCCAATCTTGTGGCACTCCGGCACCGATTAAGCCATTCAAAGCCAGTGTGGCTGTCCACATCAGACTTGCACGAATGTCATAATCTTCTGGTGTCTTTAGCGCTTTAGGGCCAAGCTCAATAATGGTGCGTAGCAGAGACTCGGCAAAACCATCCTGCACGTGTGCGCCACTGGGGTAAGTTAGATACTGCTCGATAATATGGACAAAGGCATCTGCAGCGCCATTGGCAATCTGACGCGCAGGCAGCGTATAGGTAAGTTCAGGATCGAGGACCGAAAAAATTGGGTAGCAATGCGGACTTCTAAAAGGAAGCTTGGCTATCTTCTCAGGGTTGGTTATCACCCCACCATTGTTCATTTCAGATCCTGTAGCTGGCAATGTAAGCACCGTTCCGAACGGCATCGCCGCGGTCACTTTTTCCGTGCCGTCAGTAAGGATCTCCCAGGGGTCACCAGCATAAAGCGCCGCCATCGCGATAAATTTAGTCGCATCAATGACAGATCCGCCACCCACGGCAAGCAAAAAGGTGATGTTATTATCAGCGATTACTTTGACGGCATTAAGGGTCGTTGCATAACGAGGATTTGGTTCTATGCCACCAAACTCGACCAATGTGCGACCAGAAAGTGCTGTTCTCACTTGCCCTAATACACCGGTTCGTTCCGCGCTACCACCGCCATAGATAATCAATACTTTTGCATCTACTGGAATATGATCGTTAAGGTCTTCGATGCGGCCTTTACCAAAGAGGATTTTTGTCGGATTGTGCAAGTCAAAGTTGTTCATATTCTATGTTTCCTTCTGTTTCAATGTGAAGGCGTACGTTTATGCTGACATACGTCGATTTTTCTGTGTCTAGTATTCGAATGTAGGCAGACCTGATGAACACATATACTGCGACAACTTGTAACTGCGGCGATAAAAAAGAGACTTAACAGCATCGCCAATATCGCTATTTTGCCGTTCATGGCAATTGCCTAGATGGAATAAAATGCGTTGATCATATTCACTTGCTTGATATCTACATTGTTATTCTTTACTAAATGGTCAACTATAATTAAATGAGTAAACCACCTAAAGTAACCACTTGAATATGTCAATACGATATTTAAATATAAAACTCGTTATTATCTCTGATTTAAGACATTTATATTTAGATATAATATTAAAATATATTTTCAGCATGACGCTAACCATATTAAAACCAGATGATTAAAAAAAGATGATTAAAATCACTGTTAGTGCGGTGCTTTAAATAAACTAAATTATATTTTACTGTTTAGTTACACTAACATACCAATGTTAGCCTTTCCAATTAGGCCAATAAATCTTAATAATTGTAAACAGTTCAGACTAAAAGGATGTAATTGAGTACATCCTTTTAACAATACTAACGATTGGGATTAAGTTTTGTTTAAGTATAAAAATGATGATAGGGAATAACAATAATCAGCGTATGTTATTAGCCACATAAGATTAACTTAATAACAATTCTGAAATTTATAAATAGTTAGATAAATAGATAAGCATCTACGTTTTTAAATAAATCCTAACGCGCGTGACAATCAACAGTTTCAATACTGCTTATTTCATCATCCATACAGAAATGTGGGCAACCCAACACCCGGCCATGTTTCTCGATAGCTTCAACTAGTGTTTGTTGTATGTCGTCAAGGTAGGCTTTAAGTCGTTCTAAAGGTGGCCTAGTTAGCGAAAAAGGTGTTCATTTTCGGCTTTTTTATCTCCTATCCGTCGAGGATGGCCTCAGTAACATGTTCTGATTTAGATTTGAAAAAATAGTAGCAGCCCTTCTTCACGCCGGCTCGCTCACATATAGCATCAATAGTGAGAGTGCCATAGCTGCTCTGCCACATTAAATCTAATGTTGCTTGTAGCAAACGTTCTTTGCCATCACTTTTGGCCCATTTCCAGTACCTATCAATACGTTGACATTATTGACGTTGACATTATTGACGTTGACTATTATCTATTCGTCTCGATACGCTAATTGGGGCTACCCAATTTAACTTAATCATCAGAAACCAAAAACAATATTGTAGCCCCTATTATCCCGGCTAATAATGAACCGAAAAGGATACCCAGCTTAGCTTGTTCGATTAAAGCGGGCTGCCCCTCAAATGCTAAGGCTGATATAAACAATGACATTGTAAAGCCTACACCCGCTAAAAATCCGATACCTATGATATGAGGAAATGTCATCCCATTAGGTAACCTTACCGCACCCACTTTTAACCCTAACCAAGCAAAAAGGCTAATACCAATGCCCTTTCCCAACACCAATGCGAGTATTATTGCTAGTGTGACCACAGTATCTTTAAATTCAGGAATCATTGTGGGTAACATTACACCTGCGTTCAAAAAAGCAAACAAAGGTAAAATAATAAGGCTAACGGGTTTGTCTAGCGTATAGCCCCAACGTAATATCGGCGCTGTACTTTGCTTGGCAATATCTTCGGCCTTTACAGCAAGTGCGTGTTGTTTTTCATTCTCAAGGATAGGAGTGTCTACACTGTCTACGTCCTTAAATTCTTGAATGACATGTTGCATTTTACGACGAAACCAAACTTTATTGGTATAAGGACGCGTCGGTACCATCATAGCAGCTAAAAGACCGGCCGTGGTTGCATGTACGCCTGATTGAAGAATAAACCACCAAAGAAAAAAACCGCCCATTAAATAGAAAATAGGTTTTCTTATGCCCAGAATGTTGATAAAAAATAACACTAATAACGTCAGAGCAGCCCACAATAATGACAGAACTTCGATTTGTTCAGTATAAAATAATCCAATAACAGCAACGGCTCCCATGTCATCTACAATGGCTAAACCCGTAAGAATAATGTAAGCAGCCCGAGGTGCTTTAGCGCCTAACAGTGTTAAAATACCTATAGCAAATGCCGTGTCTGTGGCCATAGGAACACCCCAACCTTGATACGCATTGGACGAGTCACTAATCCAAATAATGCTTGAATATATCAGTGCTGGGAGCACCATGCCCCCTAATGCCATAACAATAACTAATGCAGCATCTTTTAAATCGCTAAGAGCGCCGACCAAACATTCATATTTTATTTCTAACCCTAAAATGAAAAAAAACAACACCATCAAGCCATCATTGATCCAATAATGTAAGGAATGACTTATTGACCAATCGCCAAGAGAAATAGTTAATTTAAGTGTACTGAGTGCTTCATAACTGTGTTGCCATCCTAAGTTAACCATAAGAATTGCGGCTATTGCCGAAACCAGTAACACGATTCCAGCTACGATCTGGCTATCGATGAATGACTCCACAGGTAATGAAAACTTAAGAAAACCACGCTCTAACGGAGCATGATCACGATTTTCTTCCTTTATTTCGTAACCCATAACTTGTCTCCATCACGTTATTGCATGATTTTTTAACCGAAGAATGTATCCAGAACCCTTTAAAATCAATACATTAAACATCGAGCAAATACGATACCATCTTTGCTAACAAAACGGCTTTATATCCTGTCAATCGCGCTGAAATTTAATGCAAACCTAGCATCACGTTTGCCAAACCAGCGGAGCTAAGCGATTAACATTGCTGATAAACTGTCAAGACACGCCTGAGAATATGACTGTAATCGGTTTAATCAACTGACTATGTATTCTGATCTGTTTCGGTATATTTACCATCACTATGATTGCAACATACACGGTTATATTGTTAGTGTGGTAACCCGCTATGACATAAATATCGAACAATTAACGGAGCGAAACTAATGGGATCTAACAATACTGATCAACATAAACACAGTATCGCGACTTTTGCAGCCTTGAAAACCGCCATTGCAAATGATGAAGAGCAGTTAGTAAAGGAATTATTGGCAGATGAACCGATGCAAGAGCTTGAGAAAAGCTACCTCCTTGACCTAGCCCATCTAAACAATAATCGTACTATCATAAAATTACTTGAAGATATTCCTGAAAAATAGCTAAACAAAGAAATATAGTGTGTTGATGTCCTCTCTATTTAGCTAGCCATTTTCCCTTAAGAGAATCGCCGCTTATAGCGGCGAATAAATACTTATCTAAGCGATACATAAAAACCATTGTTCACAAATGACTATATACTTTCCTCTTCTCTTTTTTCTATAGTAGCGCTTAATTTTTGATATACACCAAGTGCGACAATTAAGATAGCTGATACCATAATAAGTAAGGCTGGATAGAGCAAAAGGCTAAGGTCTTTCGTTCCTGCTTTAAATATAAAAACCAGTCCTTCAATGCTGACTGCTATAGTAATAATGACAATAATTTTTGTAATTGTTCGTCTTGCCTCTTTGGGATCTCGCAGCTCTTTGTCCTTAAAAACCTCTTCTTCCATCATATACTGTGCTACATCAATAATGGCTGCTGCAATAATGATAGCAGCGACAGATTGAAGCATTAATGGAATAAATCCAGAGTCATACTGTATGCCAGAAATGACCTCATAAATGGACCACAGCATAATTATCAAAGATAAGATGATAAGCACTACAGCTGCGAACAAATGAACTCCAGCGAAAATCTTATTAAACAGTTTTTTCATATTTTTTCCCTCTAAGAATTTATCAACCAACGTGGCCCATTCAGCTATTAATGTGTACACACATTTGAAGCGAAGGTGTTCATCCAATATTGATACTTGCTTGTATCATTTAATGCATAAACTCATTAATGATTGGCCGCCATAATGTAGGGATACTATTAACTCGAGTTTCTATTATGTAGCATACTTATTTGAATCTTGACGTCGCAGACTTAAATGCCGAACCAAGCGAATCCCAGGCGCTGTCAATACCGACTTTTATGTCTTCCCAAGCATCGTCACCGGCCTTTTTAAGCTCAGTAAGCTTTTTATTGGCAGTGTCCTTCATAGACTGAAGTTGCTCTATTTGTTTGTAGTATTCAAGCTGCTCATCAGCTGCGGCCGCATCAGCTTTTGCTTTAAGTTTGTCGATATCAGCGCTCCACTCGTCGAGCTGCGCTTGCAATTTCTTTTCGTATGCTTGTTTCTTACTCATAATGATTGTCCTTTTAAATACATTGGATACGCTATACATTTTAAGTGTTTCTAGTTTATTTGAATCACTGCGCCTCAGCATATTTGATTATTTACCGGCATAAATTTACCAGCTTAAATTTACGTTACCACGCAAGGCGGCATATTGCTCACTTCTGCCTTATTATTGCTTGTTCATGTAATATCGTTATGAAGATATGTTAATGGATCTATTTGCAACCTTTGCTCGTAAAAAAGCCTGCGATTAAAAAATTTAAGCTGTTATATGAAATACATGAGATACATGATGGTTATTTATCAAGGCAATTGAGCACTGCGCAGTATCGAAATACAGTAGCGAGAAACAAACTAACATGAATAAATCATACTAGAGGTATATTGGTTTGATTTATTTAGCATTAATATCAATGAATTATAACCATAAAGCTAATGAGTCATTTACAAGCAAAAACACACTCAGATGAAATAATTTATGGCCTAGATATCATATAATGCAAATTGACGAACAATATCCCAGATGTAGCGTTAATTGGTGAAGCAGCCAATTTTGATTGATAAGGTTGCACTAGTTAGTGTTAAGGACTTTTAATGCATTTTACCAAAGAGCGCTTAGACGCGCTTGAAAAACACACCCGTAGCCATTTAATCAATTCACTGTCAGGATTTAAAAGCGCTAATTTAATAGGTACACAAGATTTACAGGGCAACACTAATTTGTCGATTGTCAGTTCGGTTATTCACCTAGGTGCCAATCCGCCGCTGGTTGGTATGATAATCCGCCCTCACAGTGTGCCGCGTCATACCTTTGAAAATATTTTACAAACCGGCTTGTATACCATTAATCAAGTTAATCAATCTATTTATGAGCAAGCTCATCAAACATCTGCTCGATATGATAAAGATGAATCAGAGTTTGTAGCGGCGGGATTAACGCCTGAATATCTATCAGACTTTAGCGCGCCTTTTGTAAAAGAAAGCCGCCTAAAATATTCAGTTAAGCTAGTAGAGCATCAACATTTAGCTATCAATGGTACTGAGTTTGTTATTGGTGAAATAGTTGACGTGTATGTAGACGATGATGCGGTTCAAACTGACGGGTTTATAGATTTACACACTATTGATACGGTAGCGATTAGCGGGCTCGATTGTTACTACACAGGCAATAAACTGGCTCGTTTGCCTTATGCTAAAAAATAGCGGTGACATAATTTTATCGTGCTTAAGCTAATTTATAGCATGTGCGGCTGCATAAAATAACCAGAATACGAGTCGTATTTGATAAATCCCATTTAACTAAATGGGATTTATCAATATCAACGTATTTTACTTTTTAGTTAAAAAGCGTTCTTTAACGGCTTCTGCCATTAAATTGGGTGGAATTAAGCCTTGCTCTAACACAAAGTTATTAAATGCCAAGCGATCAAACTTATCGCCTAGGGCTATTTCGACGTCGGCCCTGATCTCCAATAATCGTGATAAGCCATAAAAGTAACTGCCAGCCTGACCAGGCATTCTCATGGTGTATCGATCCACTTCTTGTTTCACTGCCGCTTCTGAAAATACCACGTCATTGCGTAACAATGCATAGGCGTTTTCTTTTGTTGTTAGACCTAGGTTCAACATCGGATCTAACATGGCGCGAGCGTTACGTAATAGTCGATGCTGAAGCGCTATAAGCTGTGCTTCAATAGGAAGGTATGGCAACATTTCAGCTTCGGCATACAGTGCCCAACCTTCAACGTTTACGCTGTTAAAAGCATAATAAACACGTGCGAGTGACACGCCTTGCTCCAACATGACCGCAAATTGTAATTCATGGCCAGGTCTGCCTTCATGAGCACTTAATGTATAAGCAACGGCATTAAAATTAAAGTCATCGTAAGCAGCATCCCCGGTTAATGCAGGGTTACCGGTTGTCAGTACAAATTGCCCTTGTTCACCCGTATTACCAATAAACGGTGGCGGTAACATATGAGGCGCTGGACTGCCCGCAGCCTCTGCTTCGCTGGCCAATCGCATAATCATGTCGCGCTCAGGTAAATTGACCACTTTTTTCTGAGTGATTAACGCTTCAAGTTTTTTATTAATGGCTCGATAATGATCTTCAATCTTATCGTTGTCTAAAGAGTCTTTTTTAAGTGCTTTTATCACATCGCGATAATCACTTGATGGCATATTAAACTTTTGCGCAACCAACGGCGCTAACGCCTGCATGTTGGCTTTGGTTATCATATAGCTTGCTTTCGCGCGTTCAATTAACAACTCAGGTTCGATATCAATGCCAACTGTTTTGAGTTTTAAAGCGTAAATTTCTGACGGTAAGCGGAAGTCATCTCGGCTAGTTGGAATAACGGTTTTTTCTGCCCACTGACGGTAATCTGCAATTTGCTGCTTTAGTAGCGACAGATTCTCATCGGCTTTTATGAATTCATTTTTCTCAAACAACTGCTGCAAACCTTGCAATAAGGTATCGGTTCTTGCCAGTGCTTGGTTTACTTCTTCTTTTGTTGGCCCCATTAACTTTTTGTTGGCTAATGCGGCTTCATACAAGGTTTTTGCTTGTTCAGTTAACGCAGGTTGACCCGTTTTACCGACATAACACGCTAAACGAGTATTAGCCGCTTGTTTACGTGTATCTGACATTTGATCATCTAATAATGCCGACACGCCTCTAAATATAATTAACGGCACGTCCACCCAAGGCAACATGTATTTGTCTTCTAATTTACCTGAGGCAATGGTCTGATCAATATTGTTGATAATAATGTTGAGGTCTTGACGAACCTGCAATGACTTTTCAGTATTAAGCGCTTGTAACAACGTCTTTTTACTGGTTTCAAGAGTACGAATATACTTATCTTGTTGTGCCTTAGTAATGCTGCTGCATTGACTATCGGTTTCAGTAATGCCAATTGAACTTGCCATTTCAGGTTGAAATTGACTCGTTACCTGAATTTGTTTGTTGGTGTATGCATTACTGATATCAACCCAGGATTCCGCTGATGATGTCAACGGAATAAGAGCAAGTAGTGGAATCACAGACGTGAGTATTTTGCCTGACATCGGCTTAGTCCTTTTTTTATGATGAAGTGATTACTATAACCGAATAAAGATCTAAAGTGATGAGCGCTGAATTAACTAATCTGTAACGAATAGTGATCAACAAATCAGGTTATAAAGTAGACCCTTTTAAAGTAATGATTAGAAAAACAGTCAGTGCATGAGTTACATCTGTATTGTTACTTCGCAGCCAATAAAAAACCGCAGCGATTGACGCTGCGGCTTGTTCTATCGAGAATATAATCGATTTTAGCGGATGAGATAATTGCTCAATTAAAAAGCAAAGTCTTCGCTATCAAGTGCCATCATAGAATCGACACCATTGGCAATACATGCCGCATGACCTTTAGCCCTTGGCAGCATGCGCTGCATAAAGAACTGAGCTGTTTTGATTTTAGCCTCATAGAACGCTGGCTCGGTGGTGCCTGCAGCCAATTTATCTTGCGCCACTTTCGCCATTTTCGCCCAGAAGAAAGCGAGTGTGACGTAACCGGCATACATCAAGTAATCCACAGACGCCCCGCCGATTTCATCCGGGTTCTTCATCGCCTTGCCACCAATTAACACGGTCAGTTCATGCCACTCTTTAGCATAAGCCATAATCGGTTTAATAAACTCAGCCATGGCTGGGTTATCCATGTTTTGTTGGCAAAATACGGTAACGTCTTTAGAGAAAGGCTTTAATACTTCACCCTGAGTACCAATAATTTTACGAGCCAGTAAGTCTAATGCCTGAATACCGGTAGTACCTTCATATAAACAGCTAATCTTGGTATCGCGCATTAACTGTTCCATGCCCCACTCTTTGATAAAGCCATGTCCTCCAAAAATCTGCACACCGTGGCTGGTACATTCAAAACCCAGCTCTGAAAGGAATGCTTTAGCAATCGGCGTTAATAAGGCTAACTTTGTTTCAGCATCAGCTTTAATGGCTTCGTCTTTTTCGGCATGGCCAATATCAACTAGCTGGGCAAGATACGAAATTAACGCACGGCCACCTTCAGCAATCGACTTCTGAGTTAACAGCATTCTACGAACATCTGGATGAACAATGATTGGGTCAGCTGGGCCGTTAGGATTTTTAACCCCGCTGATTGAACGCATTTGTAGACGATCTTTTGCGTATGCCAAAGCCCCCTGGAATGAGGCTTCAGCAGCCGCAACACCTTCACTAGCAACGCCAATACGGGCAGCATTCATAAAGGTGAACATGCACTTAAGGCCGCGATTCGGTTCACCAATCAAATGCCCAGTTGCACCATCAAAATTAATCACACAGGTCGCGTTACCATTAATGCCCATTTTGTGTTCAATAGAACCACAACTCACGCCGTTTCTATCTGAAATGGTGCCATCTTCGTTAACGTTGAATTTAGGTACGATAAATAACGAGATACCTTTATTACCTTCTGGCGCGCCAGGAATACGGGCAATAACGATATGGACAATGTTATCTGACAGGTCGTGTTCACCTGCCGAAATAAAGATTTTAGTGCCGCTCAATGAATAACTGCCATCGGCCTGTAACTCAGCCTTGGTGCGCAACATACCTAAATCGGTACCACAATGCGGCTCAGTTAAACACATTGTGCCAGTCCACTTACCTTCAACTAACTTTGGCATAAATTGTTGTTTTTGAGATTCTGTGCCGTGTGCTTCAATGGTGGCTAATGCGCCATGACTTAACCCTGGATACATGGCAAAACTATGGTTAGCACTGGAAAACATCTCAGCAATACTGATATTTAATGAATGAGGTAATCCTTGGCCACCAAACTCTTCAGACTGAGATAACGTTGGCCAACCACCTTCTACATATTGAGCGTAAGCCTCTTTAAAACCATCTGGTGTGGTCACCACACCGTCGTTCCATGTACAACCTTGCTGATCGCCTATTTGGTTTAATGGTGCAACAACCTGTTCGGTTAATTTTGCCGCTTCAGCAATAATCGCATCAACCATATCGATACTGGCATCCTGGTAACCCAAACGCTGATAGTGCCCTTCACAATCTAGCAGTTCTTGCATAACAAATTTTACGTCACGAATGGGGGCTTTATATTCAGGCATTGTTACTCTCCATGTCATTATCAATCTATATCTAGTTAGTGATTATTTGGATGAATTTTTCCATGCAAATAATATTTGTTACTACCGATGCTAAGTTAACTACAAGTATTATCCAAATGCATAATAATTATATGTATACATTCGTTTGAATTATAGTTTGTCGGTATTGTTAGACTTGCAGCAACAACTTCGCAACAAAATCGCCTCAGCCCTCGACGATTATTCATCCTACGCATAACTAAAAACACTCAGACGGTGAAATTCCTCAGTGCATTATTCGTTATATGAATAGTTGCTTATCAAAATAATTGATTTGTTTAATTATAAAACACCCCCTAGCATGATTTGGCGGTTAATTGTTCACTAAAGTGGTAATGACGTATTTTCAGGATAAATTTTCAACATGGAAAATTAAGCTGATTGATCCCCCCTTGATGTTATTGAATAACGCTAATTTTACAACGCTATATATTTACAGGTTACAAATAAGAACGCTTAAGCGTCATACATATCTTTTGTAAATCAATGTATTGGCAAGCTTGTTTAATAACGATTAGTCATCGTCTGGGGAAATAAATAAATGAATAATAAATCAACATATTTTAAGCATTCTTTACTCGCATTTGCGATTATGGGAGTAATGAGCTCAGCTGCAAATGCTGAAGATGAAAAACCAAAAGCACAAAAAAGTGCAGACGATATAGAAAGAATCGTCGTAACGGCATCTAAACGTGCCAAAGGATTACAGGAATCTCCTGTGGCCATTACGGTAGTGAGTAGCAAAGCAATAGAGCAAGCTAAAGTAATGGACATAACAGACTTACAAACTCTGGTACCAACTCTACGCGTCACCCCACTACAACGTTCAACTAACACCAACTTCTCAATTCGTGGCTTTGGTAATGGCACCAACAATACGGGTATTGAGCCTTCTGTTGGGGTATTTATCGATGGTGTGTATCGCTCTCGTGCGGCATCTCAAATAGGTGACTTACCAAGACTGCAGCAAATTGAAGTGCTAAGTGGACCACAAAGTACCTTGTTTGGTAAAAATGCTTCAGCTGGGGTCATTAGCGTCACCACGCGAGAACCCGCTTATTATCAAGAAGGTAAAATTGAAGTTGGCGTAGGTAATTTCAACCAAAAAGAAATTAAAGGTTATTACACCAATGGCATAACCGATAATTTAGCATTCAGTGTTTCTGGTGGATTGAACAAACGAGATGGTTACACTGAAAGTGTGGTGGGATTAGACGATATTAACGACCGAGACCGTTGGAATATTCGAGGTCAGGCACTGTACGAACCAACTGAAGACGTAAAACTTCGATTAATTGCTGACTATAGTAAAATTGAAGAAGCATGCTGTACCGTAGAGAATTCAATTAATGGCCCTACTACTGGCGCTGTGCGTGCGCTCGGGGGCATGGACCTTGATGAAACAGATTCATTTGCTTATCAATCTACTCTTAATTCCAATCCCGATAACAACGTCAAAGATGGTGGAGTATCACTGCAGCTAGATGTTGATTTTGATGGTTATTCATTTACCTCAATCAGTGCACTTCGTACCAACGATTCTGATTTTATGAATGATGTCGATTACACTTCTCTCGATATTTTGAACGAAGGCGGCTACACCGATATCGAAACAATTACCCAAGAGTTTCGCTTAACCTCTACCGGTGATCGTCAGCTCGAATGGATGTTTGGCGCATTCATTTTTCATGAAGAAGTGACCACTGGCGATACCTTGTATTATGGTAACGACATTAGAAATTACTTTGATGTGTTGATGGCGGCTGGTGGTGCTCCGGGTTTATTAGCGGGTGTTGAAGGAGTATATGGCCTGGATCCCGGCACATTTTTCTCAGGTGACTCGGCAGTAAGTTCTGAGTTTGAACAAGAAAATGATGCTTACTCGATATTTGCCAGTTTTGATTACCATATCAGCGACGATTTTACCGCCATATTTGGCGTGAGTTACACCAACGACCAAAAAGAAATCAACATCACTCAACAACATTCCGATGTCCTTTCTGCACTCGATTTAGACACAGTGCCAACATTGTATGGCGTGCCTATTGGCAGTATTCCTCAGTTGGCACCTGCGGTACCAGTGATTAAAAGTTTGCAGTTTTTACCCCCTATGCTGGGGTTGCCAAATGCTGTTGAAAACAATCAATCAGATGATAGTAAAACCACGTGGTCACTACGCTTAGCTTACGAAATTAATGACAATGTCAATATATTCGCTACAGCAGCAACAGGTTTTAAAGCAACGTCTTGGAACTTATCGCGTTATTCAAGCCCTTTCGCAGCGGATCAATCTGCATTAGAAACGGCAGGTTTAGCACTTCCCAATCAGGTTTATGGCGGCCGTTATGCCTCACCTGAAGAAGCAATGGTGTACGAGCTGGGCATTAAGACTCAATTCGAACACGGATCATTTAGCGCAACCATATTTGATCAAACCATTGAAGGGTTTCAGTCATCTATTTTCATTGGCACAGGTTATGTCCTGGCCAATGCGGGTAAACAAAGTACCCAAGGTATTGAGTTCGACTCTAATTATAACCTCACTGAAGATTGGTCATTTACCTTAGCGGGTACCTTCCTCGACCCTGTTTACGACTCGTTTGTTGGTGCATCAGGTTTAAACGGACCGGTTGATTTATCTGGCGAGAAACCGGCTGGTATTCATGAAGTCAGTATCACTGCCGGTATTGTGTATAACTTTGAAGTATTTAATGGTGCCGATGGCTATGTTCGTACCGATTACCTTTTCGAAAGTGATACTAAGCTGGCTGAAAATACCCCTGAATCATTATCTCGCGAGGTAAACACCTTCAACGCAAGTACGGGACTGGCATTTGATAATGGCGTCAGTTTACAGCTTTGGGTGCGTAACTTAACCAATGATGAATATCTGTTGTCGGCATTCCCACCTCCAATTCAAGCGGGCAGTTTTAATGGTTATCCAAATCAACCACGTACCTTTGGAGCCAATATTTCGTACCAATTTTAACTAGCTAAACAGTCTGCAGTGACGGTAATAGCGCTTTACTGCCACTGTAGACTTTTTTATTAACATCAAGATGAAGCAACTGATTTATATCGCTAATAACGCTATAAACTCACTATCAATAAAACAATAAGAGTGTCCTATATGTCTATAGAATCAATATTAAAAAACCATTACTCAGCACGCGCCTTTCTCGACAAACCGGTTGCCAAGGAAACCTTGGATTTGATTTTTGCCCATGCTCAGCTTTCTCCTTCCAATTGTAATGTGCAGCCATGGCAAACTTGTGTGGTTTCGGGTCAGACAAAAGACACATTAAAGCAAAAATTTATGCAAACTCTCATGAGCGGCGCCTCGCCAAATCCTGACTTTAATTGGCTACCGCAATATCAAGGTATTCATCGTGATCGTCAATTTGGCTCAGCGAATGCGTTGTATAGTGCAATCGGTGTAGCACGAGAAGACAAAAAAGCCCGTCAAATGGCGATGGTACGTAACTGGCAGTTCTTTGATGCGCCACATGCGGTGTTTTTCACTATGGATAAATACTTAGACATTATGGGCGCTGTTGATTTAGGTATATATGCTCAAACACTGTCATTGATTATGGCAGATCACGGCATATCAAATTGCATGCAAGGTGCATTAGGGCAATTCCCCGACCCAGTAAGAGAAATATTAAACCTCCCTGCCGAGCGCGGTATTTTATTTGGGATGTCTTTTGGTTACGCCGATGACAGTGCAGCGGTAAACAATACCCGTACCGATCGTGAATCCATTGAAAACGCTGTGGCATTTTTCGATTAACCAGTCATGACTAATGAGATTGAATATGAAACTAGAGCATAAAAATATTTTAGTGGATAACGTCAATATTCATTATGTTGAATCAGGGCAATCTACCGAAGCAAATAACGTATCTGCTGTCGCTGACATCACTGCGCTCAAACCGACAATAATATTTTTGCATGGATTTCCTGAGTATTGGGGTACATGGTCAGCTCAACTGAGTTTTTTCTCACCACATTATCGTGTTATCGCACCCGATTTGCCGGGATATAATCTAAGCGATAAACCAGACGATGTCAGCTTTTATGCGGTACCCAATCTTATCGGCTTTATGGCCAAGTTTATTGCTGCAATTAGCCCTACTCAGCCTGTTATTTTAGTCGCCCATGATTGGGGCGGCGCTATTGCTTGGCCATTAGCAGCGTTTCATGCTCAGTTAATCAGTAAGCTGATAATTGTTAATGCGGCTCACCCAAGTACCTTCACTCGAGAAATGATTAACAATCCACTACAACGCAAAAAAAGTGCTTATATACATCAATTAATCAGCGCATCGGGGGAGTCATTATTAACGCAAGATGATTATCGCTATTTAAGCGAAGACATCATGGTTAGTACCAACCCAAGCGTGTTTACCGCCGCTGTAAAAGCGAAATATAAGCAAGTGTGGAGCCAAGCAGGCGCAATTAATGGCATGTTGCAATATTATCGCGCTATGCCCCAACTGGCAGAAAATGACACAGATAATCAACGTTGTAATTCAACAACGGCATCATCCCTAGACACAACATCGACTCAAAATGACACAACTAAATCGAGTCCCGTTAAACAAGCATCGCAGCTTAAAGTACCCAATATACGGATCAATGTTCCCACATTGATTTTATGGGGCGAACAAGACCTTGCCTTCGTTAATGAAAATCTCGATGACATTCATCACTATGTGCCTAACTGCATCATAAAACGTTTTCAAGACACCAGTCATTGGCTACAACACGAAAGACCAGACGAAGTGAATGTCGCCATTAATAATTTCATAAACGATTAACATTTATTTAAAGAAATTTAAAAACAACAAGTTAATTACATCCTTAGTTAAAGGCTTGTTGTAAAACAAACTCAATATAGTGCGCTGAATAACAAACGAAATAATAATAACGATAAAGGGATTTTATGACGACATTAACATCACAAACTCAACAGGCACTCGTATTTGAAGTGGCTAAAAATGACTTGTCACAAACACGTGTTGTTGAGCTTAATATTGAGCTGCCATTGGCTGAAAATGAAGTATTACTTAAAGTGAGTAAATTCGCGTTAACCGCAAATAACATCAGCTATGGCATCACTGGTGATGCATTAGGTTATTGGCAATTCTTTCCTGTTAACAATTCCCCTTTGGATACTGCTTCAAATTCGATTACGTCTAAAGCTAATACAGTTCAACACACTCAATGGGGACGATTACCTGTGATGGGGTTTGCAGATGTGGTGTCATCAAATAATAAAGATATCAACGTTGGTGAACGAGTATGGGGATTTATGCCGATGGCGACTCATTTCAAAATCATTGGCGGTAAAGTTAACCCTACGGGATTTTCAGATCTCAATCCATGCAGAGAAGGCCTATCTCCGGTTTATGCGCGCTTTGATCGCGTCAGTGCTAATCCTTTTTATCAGCAAAAAAATGAAGACTACGACATCTTATTACGCGGACTGTTCACCACGTCTTGGCTAGTGGATGACTTTATGTTCGACAATCAGTATTTCTATGCGACTCAGTATCTGGTAACCAGTGCATCCAGTAAAACCAGCATTGCCCTCGCCTTTGCCATTAAGCAAAGAGGTCAACGCAGTGCGATTGGTATTACCTCCGAGGCCAATTTAAGTTTCGTTAAATCATTAGGTTGTTACGATCACGTTATTAACTATAACGACATCACCACCCTAGATGCCAATGTTGCATCCATCTTAGTGGACATGGCCGGAGGTAAAAAAACCTTAGCCGCCATTCATCATCACTTTACCCAACAACTGCGTTATTCATGCCGGATCGGTGCAACCCACCATGGTGATATCGACATAACAGACACACAAAGTGACAGCCTGTTACCTGGTGCACCTCCAACATTCTTCTTTGCGCCAACACAATTGAAAAAACGCAGTCTTGAATGGGGGGTTGGCGAAACCATGAAACAAATGAATCAATCGTTACTCCATTATATAGACTTTTGTAGATCCATTATCACCATTTCCCACACCCATGATCTTCACCACGTTAATGATATTTACCAACAGGTTTTAGCCGGAACAGCTGATGCATCTGTTGGACAAATCATATCGTTAGACCCAAATACACTCCAACCAAGTAAGCAATAGGCAAACTCTCAATCAACAAGCTCGTGTTTAAAAAATAAAAATGGACGTTATCGGCCCAATAAAGGTCATATCTGAATGAGGTTATTATGGAAGATATTGAATTAGTGACATTTGTTAATTCGCAAGTTATCCCAGTGTGCATCTTTTTAATTATGATGGGCATGGGGCTATCTTTAGTGACAGACGATTTTAAACGCGTGCTTAAATACCCTAAAGCAGTGGCAATTGGATTAACTAACCAGCTACTTTTGTTACCTATTATTGGCTTTGCATTAGCCAATATCATGCCATTAGAACCAGAATACGCAGTAGGAGTCATGTTACTGGTACTGTGTCCAGGTGGCACAACATCCAATATGTTTTCTCATTTAGCGAAAGGTGATGTGGCACTGTCGGTCACCATGACGGCGGTGGCCAGTTTAATCACCGTGTTTACTATTCCCGTGGTGCTTAATTACTCATTAATTCACTTCATGGGGCAAGGCAATGAATTCCAGTTACCAATACTGGCAACCATGTTCAGCTTAATGAAGCTGACCATTGTGCCTATTTTGCTGGGCATGTTGATCAGACGTTACGCTCCCAAAATTGCTGAAAGTACTCAAGTCCATGTATCACGCTTTGGCATATTGTTTTTGACGTTGTTAATTATATTTTTAACGTATATTCAGCAAGATATTGTTATCCCTGCACTTATCGCCGCAGGACCGGTATCGATTATTCTTAATATTTCAACCATGCTATTGGGGTATTATTCAAGTAAATGGTTTGGATTAAATCTTGCTCAAAGAACGTCCATTACCATTGAAGTCGGCTTACAAAACAGTACCTTATCCATGTTTATGGCGTTAACATTGTTGGCTAATTACAAGATGTCATTCACGCCGGCGATTTACACCCTCACAATGCTCTTTACCGCAGGGATTCTAGCGGGTATGTTAAATTCCAAGTATTTTAAATCGAAAAATAATGGCGAAGTGGTTGCCGAAAACGCCTAGACGAAACTAATCATTAAAATAACAAAGGTAAACAATGGAACTGATCACCGTAGTAATTGAAAACAATGTGCATGTTATTACCCTTAGCAATGGCAAAGTTAACGCAATATCGCCTGAAGTCATCGCCCAAATCAACAGTGCATTGGACCATGCAGAGCAGCAAAATGCAGTGGTAATAATAACTGGCCAACCCGGAATTCTATCTGGCGGCTATGACCTTAAAACCATGAAGCAAAGCGCTGAAGCGGCAATTGCTTTGGTCACTGCAGGCTCAACGTTAGCCCGCAGAATGCTCGCATTCCCAACGCCTATTATCGGTGCCTGTTCAGGCCATGCAATCGCCAAAGGCGCATTTTTACTACTCAGCTGCGACTACCGTATTGGCAGCGCAGGTCCGTTTAAAATTGGCCTTAACGAAGTGGCTATTGGCATGACTATGCATCAGGCAGGCATTGAAATCGCGCGTAATCGTATTCCGCAAAATTATCTGTCGCGCGCGGTAATCAATGCTGAGTTATTTACACCAGAACAAGCAGTAATGGCAGGTTTTCTCGATCAAGTGGTTGAGCCAGAACAACTCATGGACACTGCACATGCCGTGGCTAAACACATGCAAACGCTGAATATGGCTGCGCATTTAGGCACCAAATTAAAAGAGCGTAAGACTATTCTCGCCTCATTGGATGCAGCCATCGAGCAAGATAAGCAAATTTCATTGAAATTATAAGGATATAAATATGATATCGCAAAAGACCTATCAAACGCTCACTGTCGACATTACCGATAAAGTGGCTCACATTATCCTTAATCGTCCTGACGCGTTAAATTCAATGAACGTCGACTTTTGGCATGAATTTCCAAGCGTAATACACGATATCAATAATCAATCGGCGGCTCGCGCCATTGTCATTTCCTCAACTGGCAAGCATTTTAGTGCCGGTATGGACTTAGCCGTATTCAGTGCGAGTAACCGCGACGAGAATATCGAATTAGGCCGTAAACACGACCAATTACGTCGCTTGGTTCTCAAGCTACAAGATTGCTTTAATGTGCTTGAAACAGCCCGTATGCCTGTACTCATGGCCATTCAAGGTGGCTGTATTGGTGGTGCTGTCGATATGGTCACCGCGGCAGATTGCCGTTATTGCACCAGCGACGCTTTTTTTAGCATCGAAGAAACCAAACTCGGCATGACCGCTGATGTAGGGACCTTGCAGCGTTTACCTAAATTGATTTCAATCGGATTAGTTAAAGAGTTAGCCTACACGGGCCGAAGAATGCCTGCAGCAGAAGCCAAAGCAGCCGGATTAGTCAATCATATATATGAAGACCAAGCATCAATGCTAACTGCTGTATTAGGCATTGCTGCAGACATTGCCGCCCGCTCGCCTTTAGCCGTTACCGGTTGCAAAGAGATGATCAACTATGCCCGCGACCACAGTGTCGCCGACAGTTTACATTACATGTCGGTATGGCAAAGCGGCATGTTCCAACCCCAAAACGACATGATGGAAATCTTCAAAGCAAAAGCACAAAACCGTGAACCAGAATTTGAAGAGTTAACTCAAATTGATCCTTTAAAAATATTCTAAGCATTGGGCATCATTGCACTATTTGCTATAGACCAAAATTATGAGTGAAATAATTTAATCACAAATAGTGCTAACCCTTTAGAGTGAACTATGACAAAACCTTTGATAAACCTCGTGCATGCCAATGGCTTCCCCGCTGGCAGCTATAAAACATTTCTACAAGAATTTGATAACGACTACCGTACCGTTGCCCACAATCAATTTGGCCATAATGTTCTGTATCCAATACACAATAACTGGCAACACCTTGTTACTGAACTTGTTGAATTTATTAAGAAGCAAGATGAGAAAGTGATTTGCGTGGGGCATTCGTTCGGCGGCGTAATTTCATTTATTGCCGCTTGCCAACATCCTGAGCTTTTTCGGGGTTTGGTGATGTTAGATCCGCCAGTTGTCACCGGTGCGTTCTCGCATTTACTGAGATTTATTAAGCGAACACCTTATATTGACAAGCTTTCTCCTGCAGGAAAAGCCAACACACGCCAAAATAATTGGCCACAAAACACTAACTTAGTTGATTATTTTTCACAGAAAACATTGTTTAAAAACTTTGATTCTCGTTGCTTACAAGACTATGCCACTTCTGCCGTAATACAGCGCAATAAGCGTTTAGAGCTCACCTTCTCACCCGCTGTAGAAGCCGACATTTTTAGGCACTTACCGACTAATCTAATAAAGTATAAAAACAAGTTAACCATACCGGCTAAACTGGTTTACGGTGAAAATACCAATATATTCCCGATTAAACATTTTGTTCGGTTTGCAAAGCTGAATGACATTGAGTTAATGACACTGCCCAATGGCGGACACATGTTTCCATTAGAACAACCAGAAAACACCGCCACTTTGGTCAAACAGATCATTAAAGACTGGTAATGATGACCTTAGTACTGGCTCAACAATAGCTAACAATAAATCTACATAAGAGGCCCCAATATGATGAAACCAATTAGTTTATGTTCAACCTTAATCATAGCTATGGGTGTCTCTTATCCATCATTTGCATTACCACTGGATAAGATCCAATTACCAGCAGGGTTTACCATTGATGTGTATGCCGAAAATGTTGAAAATGCGCGCCAGATGGCGCTTGGTGACAACGGAACTGTTTTTATCGGCAGTCGCAAAGCAGGCAATGTTTATGCACTTATAGACAGTGATAATGACTTCAAAGCTGATAAGAAAATCATTATCGCAACGGATTTGTTTATGCCATCCGGTCTTGCTTACCATAATGGCAGTTTGTATGTTGCTGAAGTCGATAAAATCTGGCGTTATCCTGATATTGAACAATCATTACCCACTATTCCTAAACCAGAATTGGTATACGACAAACTGCCAAATAAGTCCCATCACGGTTGGAAATTTATCACTTTTGGCCCGGATGGAAAGCTGTATATCCCCGTCGGCGCGCCTTGTAATGTGTGTGAAAGTGAGCTTCCCTTTGCCAGTATTTTACAATTAGATCTTGAAACAAAACAAACCACTGTCGTTGCTCAAGGTGTACGCAACAGTGTCGGATTTGATTTCCACCCACAAACAGGTGAGTTATGGTTTACCGATAATGGCCGCGACATGATGGGCGATGATTTACCCGATGATGAGCTTAATCGTGTGAGCAAAAAAGGCCAACACTTTGGTTTTCCTTATATTCACAACACAGATATTGCCGATGCAGATTTTACTAACCCCAAAATCGCCAAACTCAACACCCCTCCGGTATTAACCTTAGGTGCACATGTTGCTGCATTAGGCATGGAGTTTTACCAAGGTAATCAATTCCCTGCTACTTATAAACAATCAATCTTAATTGCCCAACACGGCTCGTGGAACCGCACTAACAAAGTGGGTTATCGCATTATGCAGGTGGCACTTGAAGGGAATAAGGTGATTGACTATAAGCCCTTTGCCACAGGTTGGCTTGAAGGTGAACAAAGCTGGGGCCGCCCTGTTGATGTGATGACCCTGGCAGATGGTTCTATCTTGGTATCAGATGACTTTGCCAATGCCGTGTACCGGATTAGTTATACCAAGCAGTAAAAGCACGATCAGGCTGATAGTAAAGTTACTAACCCCCTTCTTGTCGTCCCGGCAGTGCTTTTGAGCCGGGATCCAGGTGTTTGTACTTTTGTATATTTACTTATGGCCTGCGGCCACAACATCTTGGCGCGTCGCCCACACCAGAGCAAAGGGGTAAAGTGCATTCTTGTTTATGAATCAGCCTATGCAAACCCTCAGCGTTCCGGCAACATTTTCGCATTTTTACCAAACAACAACAGCGAAAAATTGCGACGGAAATGAATCCAGCTTTTGACTTCATCTGTAACCGTCTTCGGCCCATCTTGTTATAAAGAGTGAAAATGCTAACGCTTCCGATGGGAATCTGATGTGAATGGATTCACGAATGTCGTGATGGCAAGGTCAATGATGTTCCCGACATCATAATGACATTCCCCATATCCATATGGGTCAGATGCCAAAGAACAACCTGTACCGCGAAAGCTAGCCTGACGTCCTGTCAGGCTCACGCATTCTTGTATAAAAAGTCTTCAACGGCCTCAAGTTCAGAGCTGAGTTCACACCATTTTCAAGTAAGGCTAACGAGTAATTGGACAGGGCTGAGTTCAATAAATAAAGATTCCTGAAAGGATAAGTCGCGCAATAAAGTGAGCTGAATGGCCAACTAGATACTCTTAAAAAGAGAAGCGATCATCACCGTGAATGATGTGAAAAGTGAAGCAATGACTTCTGACCATCATCACTATGCCAAATGCTATTTAAGCTACATCGACTGCACTTGATTTTACAAAGAATGACACCTTATTGGTGCGCATTAATAAATACAATCAACAAAGTCGTTTACACTCTAAATGAGCCTGAAACTAACTGTGCAAAAAGCACCTCTGACTTGAATAGTGCCATCTTAGGGTTAACCGATAAATGTCTCGGCTTTAGCCTCCTGCGCCGCTCTTACTCCGAAATCCATTTAGTCGTAGTGCCCCTGACATGTCAAAGGAATGAAAAGTGTCAGGCAGCATTCTTTATTTTTAAAGAAATCGCACTAAGAGAGCCTCTATAAGTGTTTGCATGCTGTTGTTGCTAAAAGCACGATGATTTGACAGCTAAATGACAGACGAAGTAGATGAATTTGTTGATTGACCATCTTGGATACTAAAGGTATTTGACTGCAAAAGCAGTCAAATACCTTCCCGTAGCAAAAGGGCTCGCCTATTGACTGGCGGAAGGCTCATATGTGTTATGCAGATTCGTCGTCGAAATACATGTCCCAACTGATGTTAAGACCAAACTGCACTAATTTTCTCATTAAATTAACATCCATTGACGGACCACCTTGTCCTGTTGAATTCCAAAAACAAAATATATCTACTGAGCATTTCAACTTAACCAAGGAATCCATTTGTTCTTGCTTACCGTAAAGTTTATTAAGAATAATGTCTATGTGTTCTTTATTGTCAGTTGAATTAGATAATTCTTTTGTAGAAAAAGCCCAATAATTGAACTCACGTCTATGTCTGTATTTTGAATCTGGCTCAATTCTCCTTATCAATGTCGGACTAATACCAATAACTTCTGTGATCTTATCAGGTGACATTTCAACTGACGATATTCTCAATGTTGCGTAAGTTAAATTACATGCCATAGGTGGATTCGATTTATCTGCATAACGCTTTAAATATGGGGCGCGTGCTGTTTGCGCGTCCCAGCCCAGCTTGCTGGGCGAACATAATTGACTTGTTAGCTTTAAACACACTTAGCAATTGTAGATAAAGCATCTTTCCAACCCGCTCCAGAATCAAAGTTTTCCACCAAACCATCTTTAGTGCTTTGACCAGTAAATGCCCCCATACCATGTTGAATCATATAGGTTGGCTTATAAGCTGGCGCTCCTAATTTTGTTAGGCTTTTACAAATAGCAGTATTGTCAGAATTTATGTTAGTAAGCGCCCCTTGCAATTTATCCAAGACTTCTTGTGGTTGCGCAGCAAATAAATTCATACGCAGCACACTAATCGCTTGATGTGCAGTTATATCGGATACACGTTTAGTGTCAAAAAAGCCATAAGACATACCAGCAAAATATAGCTCGGCAGCATTCGAGTAGTTGTTTTTGATCAAGCAGGCATTCAGTCCAGTAAATATATCGACTGGGTTCTGCTTATTCGATAACCCGCCTACAGATACACATCCAACAGGATTGGGAGATTCTAAATTCCCAGCCGTCT
This sequence comes from Shewanella sp. Arc9-LZ, assembly GCF_010092445.1. Classification (NCBI taxonomy): domain Bacteria; kingdom Pseudomonadati; phylum Pseudomonadota; class Gammaproteobacteria; order Alteromonadales; family Shewanellaceae; genus Shewanella; species Shewanella sp. Arc9-LZ. Next base: position 2,505,872 of record NZ_CP048031.1, read on the forward strand.
CATAGTTTGTGACATTACTTGTAGGTGTGGAATTGCAGGCTGACAGTAGCAAAGCTAAGACGGTTGCCAATATTATTTTTCTATCCATGAGCTCGAAGCCCTCCTTTAAAGCTAACGCTTTAAATATGGGCCGCGTGCTGTTTGCGCGTCCCGGCCCAGCTTGCTGGGCGAACATAATTTACTTGTTAGTACGATATGCTGCACCAACGCCTAATGGGTCTATTTCAATCTGAGACGTAAACCTTACGTCTGCTATTTTAACTACACCGTGCTTTACAAACTGGGCTACTATTTCGAAAGCTTTAGAAGCTTTCGCTTCAGTGACATTGATTGAACTTTGATATATCACAACGATGTCGGATTGAATGGTATCTTCAAAGAGTTTACTAAACTTCCTCTCGTCCAGTTCTTCACTATCATTAAAAACCCGCACCCAATTACCACAAGGCCCTATTCTGCCGTGTGATAGTTTGTGCATGAGTGTGATAATTTCTCGATTCGTCATTTATCGTACTAACGCCTGCATTTACGGCAGTTTTGTAACGAGGAACGAGCGTAAAAACTGTCCAAGCCACGAAGTGGCTGATGCAACATGCACTTGTTACATGTTGGTGAGCGATGAGTCATGCCATACATCCTCATAATCATCAGCTATTAAAAATCTATACCCTGGGGGTAATGCTAAATATTGTTCTATTTCTGGTAAGTATTCTTTTATATGGCTCACGTGTAGCGGTTTGAAAAATTCAGTTTCTTGGCTCATTTCTTCACCGCACCAAATATACCAACCGCACGTTCCATTCTCTGATTTATGACGTAATCCATTAATTGGGAGTTTGCCTAGCGTCTCGATAGCAAGCCCAAGCTTCTCTGCTTCAGAACAAGGTATAAAGTCGGCTTTGTATTTTTCGCATACTTCCTTTTGACTAGCCACGATATTCCTTAAGACATGTAACGCCGCCATAAACGGCTAAGTAATAGTTGGCTAAAATGTGAAGCGAAGCGGAACCGAGCCAACTGTTGCGTGTCCGCCTTTAATGGCCTTGTTATAACTCCACTACGGCAATTCAAAATTTTGCCTATGCCTATTAATTTTCACTAGCTTTCCAGATTCAAATTTTAAGTCTATTGAGTTAAAGAACTCATATTTACCGTCGAGAAGTATATTCCATTTGTCATATTCGTATATTTGAGACTTCGACTTAAGAACAGCAGGAATTGAGAAGTTATCTCCTGCTCTATTACCGTAACGTATATAAATATGGGATTCAGGATATTTAACTCTTAAAGATTGAAAATCGACTATAACTTCTTCCTTGGTACTACCAATCGTAAAACCATATGCGCTGCCTGCAACTATATCTTCGTCGATGTACGTCAACCACCAATAAGCTGATAGCCCGCCAATGAATAAAGTCGGTATCAGAATAATTATTGCTAAGACTTTAAGGCCAAATTTCAACGCAAATCCTTTTGGAGTTATAACAGCTTATTGAAGGGCAAAAAAAATTAAAGTCGCCCTTTTAAGTTATTGATTAATATCATCCTACATTTACTATCTTCTTGATGTAAAGTAGTTTTATTTAACGCCACTGACAAATAAAAGCGAGGTAGCGCGTTAAAAGTGGACTCAATATTCAACAGGAAATAAAAACACATTTATTTCAATGCATTACAAAATATACAAATTGTTTATCGTACTACTTTAGTTTACTTATTAGCCGATTTAACTTAAAAAACACTAAAAAACCATTACAACTGTTTTTGTATACAGTACACACAACATAAAGGTGGGAAATATGGCTTACACAGGATACTTATCCGATATTTATAAGCCAGATACTGATGAAGTGTTAAGCAGTACGATCCCCATCGAAAATTATGGACTTTTTAGTATTTTTCGTCTGGGATGATGTGGCCACAAGTTCATATTTTAAACAAACTTTGGGGCAAAGACGTGTTTCAAGGTGGCCTAGTGAATGACCGTAAATTGCACAGAATTACTAAATCTCTACTATGTTCTGCCCCTGATAATGTTAAAATCTCCGCATCAGAATTACCGAGAAACTCAATGTTTATCCATCATGTTAACGGCATCGACTGGCTAGTGATCACAGCTTTTGAAGAACTGAAAACTATGTTTATCGAAGAAGCAGGTACGATACCCTCTTGCTTCTCTACCGCCAGCGAATTGAATCTGGTTGATCAGGCAAAGCGAACTTATAGATATTTGCCTACTCTCAGCGGCGTAATCACCGATATCGGTACATATCAAAGACAGGGTAACGAAGAAGATTTGGACCCACAGCTTGCCTGCTTAGTTGAGGGGCATGGTCGGGTATTTATCTATCACGGCGGCTTTGTAGCTTTTGTGGATGACGAGCAAACCTTTATTACCCGAATAGACTGAAAATTATTCAGTAAGTTGAAATTGACGAATTGGCATCCCTAGCAAGGAATGGGGCATAAATTAGTCAGCCGGCCATAATTTAAAATGGACGGGTTTAACTATGAACTTGAGGACGTTGAAGACTCTTTATACAAGAATGCGTGATGCTCACATGGCCTTTCTCGCACATCTGACCGATAAGGATATTGGAAATGTCATTAGGATGTAGGGAACATCATTGACCATGTGCTACAAGGCATTCAGGCATCCTGCCTATCAGATGTGAGCTTAGCTTTCGCGGTACAGGTCGTTCTTTGGCATCTGACCCATATGGATATGGGGAATGTCATTATGATGTCGGGAACATCATTGACCTTGCCATCACGACATTCGTGAATCCATTCACATCAGATTCCCATCGGAAGCGTTAGCATTTTCACTCCTTATTACAAGATGGACCGAAGCAGGATTCAAACGAGGCCAAAAGGTTGATTAGCTTCCCTCGCGACCTTTTCGCAGCTGTTGTTTTGTAAATAGAGAAAATGTTGCGGGGCGGCTGGGCCCATTCTTTTATAAAGAGTAAAGAGGGAACAGCCGTTGGTTTCCTCTTGGTCTGGTGTGGGTGAACCGTCACGACGTTAGTGGCCGCAGGCCATATATCCGACTCATAATAGGCAGCAACACATGAGAAAATACCTATTTTATTCAATACCGTCAGATTTAATACCACCAACTATTTGCTCTACCACTAACTTTGCCCATGCATTATAAATCGGTGCTCCTGGGTGAAACCCATCGGTAGCCATCACTTGGCGCATAAACTCCAGCATAGTGATATCAGGTTGTGGGTTTTCTAATGGTAATTTAATTAATCTGAAACTTGTCGGTTGGTCGACTTGTTGATTTAATTTAATAAGTAATTGCTGTAATTGGCGATTAAATTGATTTGCTCGCTGGCCTAAACTCCAACGAAGTGGATGAGGCAATGCAGGAAATAGCCCCAAAGGCGGTAACGCAGTGACCAATATCAATTTGGGCCTGTATCGCTTTGTAATCAGTTCAAATAACGTTTTTTGTTGCAGCAACCACTTCTCGCAACTGATTGATGAGGTAATGTCATTCACCCCTAACGATGTCACGATGACATCGTAATGCTTTTGCCCGAGTATGGGATGTGCGTTATCAATCTGCTGTTGTAAGGCTTGTAAAGTGGTATATGTTGTCGAACCTGTTTTAGCAAATAAGCCATAACTAAACTCGAGTTGAGGACTTAATAGCTCAATAACCTGTCCCAATAATGCATGCTGTTGAATTGTAACTCCCACTCCGGCAGCGGCTGAGTCGCCCAAAATAAGCAAACTCAACGCAGGATTGGGCCCAGTTTGCCCGACACGCTCGCCCTCGGGTTCCGGTAATCTTGGCGTAGTGCGGCGAACCTTAAGCCCCTGAAACACCAACAACGGGGCTAACATGAGTGACACTCCTTGATACAGCATGGTTATCCTTTATTCACTATTAAACGAATCCTAATATTGTCACTCAGCACGGCTTAATCATTAATGTTGAATAGACCCTTAACGATTATCAGCAATAAAGTTGACTACAACGTCGGCTAAGATTTCGCCTTTGTCCTCTTGCAAAAAGTGCCCTGCAGCGACGATAGTGGTGTGCTTTTGCCCTTTTGTTCCTGGAATGAGTTTTTGCATCAAGGCATCACCACCCGCAGTAATCGGATCTGAATCGCTAAACGCGGTTAAAAATGGCTTTTGCCATTGGCACAATACTTTCCACGCGGCGCGGTTTTTATCTGCAGCAGGATCGTCAGGCGTTATTGGCACTAATAACGGGAATTGACGCGCGCCCTCTTTGTAGCGCTCATCTGGAAACGGCGCATCGTACGCAGCAATAACCTCAGCACGTAAAGTCGATACACAAGCGCTGTTAATTAAGTTGCCCGTTGGGAATATCTCAACGTCTTGTGAGAACTGACGCCATTTTTTAAATGCTTCACCTGGCTCATGGTCACCAGTGGGTAACATGGTGTTGGCACAAACAACCTGTGCAAATCGCTCGCTTTCTTCGGCGGCTAAACGTAAACCAATTAATCCGCCCCAATCCTGACAAACCAAGGTAATGTTAGTGAGATTAAGTTGCAGCATCAGTGATTTAATCCAATCGACATGACGTTGATAAGTATAATCGTTACGGTTTGTCGGTTTATCTGAGCGACCAAAACCAATAAGATCAGGAGCAATAACACGATGACCGGCTTTAACAAGAATGGGGATCATTTTGCGGTACAAAAAGCTCCAGGTCGGCTCACCATGTAATAACAATATTGGTGCGGCATCCTTAGGGCCTTCATCAAGATAATGGACTCTCAGTTCACCACCCTCAGTGTCATCAACGGATAAGTAATTCGCAGTAAAATGGTAATCAGGTAAATTGGCGAAACAACTGTCGTCGGTGCGTAAAAAATCCATATTAATTCCCTTCCTTATTGTGTTTTGTATCAATATTGTCTGAGCAATTTAACCTCGCGCTAAATAAGCCACATTGCTGACTGTCACTGAACCTTGAATGTTGACGTCACGGCGTCAGTTTATTGCACGCAACGAACTGACATTAACTCAGATCCTTAATCGCCCGTCCTATTCCATCAACCGTTAACGGATACATTTTATTGTTCAGCAACTGTTGAATAATGGAAATAGAATGATGTATTGGCCAGCGATTTTCCGGTTGTGGATTAAGCCATGCCACTTTATTGAAATGCCCCAGCAATCGATTCATGTATTCAATGCCGGGCTTTTCATTCCAATGTTCAACACTGCCGCCTTTAGCGATAATCTCGTAAGGCCCCATGGTCGCATCACCGACAAAAATGACTTTATAATCGGCACCAAATGTTCTGATGATCTCTTCTAAATTAATCACTTTATCAAAGCGGCGGTTATTATCTTGCCAGAGATTTTCGTACACACAGTTATGAAAATAAAAGAATTTTAAATGCTTAAACTCACTGTGCGCCGCAGAAAAAAGCTCTTCACATGTATGAATATAATCATCCATCGAGCCGCCAATATCGAAAAACATCAACACTTTAACGGCATTGTGACGTTCCGGTTCCATGTGAACATCTAACATTCCGCCGTTCTTGGCGGTTGAACTGATAGTGGTATTAATATCCAGTTTTTCACTGGCCCCAGTGCGGGCAAATTTTCTGAGTTTTTTAAGTGCCAATTTAATATTTCGAGTACCCAGTTCACGGTCTTGGTCGAAGTTTTTAAACTCGCGCTTATCCCACACTTTCACGGCACTGTTATTACGGTTTTTATCTTGGCCGACTCTAATCCCTTCAGGGTTATAGCCATAAGCGCCAAACGGAGATGTGCCGCCTGTGCCAACCCATTTATTGCCGCCTGCATGACGTTTTTTCTGTTCTTCTAGACGTTCTTTTAACGCCTTCATTAATGCTTCAAGCCCGCCTAAAGATTTAAGCTTGTCTTTTTCTTCTTGAGAAAGGTGCTTTTCAAACTCCTTTCTTAGCCAATCTTCGGGCAAAATTTTATCAAATACATCAATACTTTCGATGCCTTTAAAATACTCAGCAAAGGCGTTATCGTACTTGTCGTAGTTGATTTCATCTTTAACCATGACAATTTTGGCAAGGTTATAAAACTCTTCCACATCGGCAAACACCACCCCAGCTTTTAGTAACGCAATCAAATCTAATAGCTCACGTAAGCTACAAGGCACTTTGTGCTTTTTTAGGATCAGAAAAAAATCAATAAACACGATGCACTACCTGTTTCTGCGGCTCATAAAAGCAAGCTTTTCAATCAATGAAACGTCTTGTTCATTTTTAAGCAATGCGCCAAACAAAGGAATGATGTCTGATTGTTTATTTAGCAAAGTGCTTTGAGAAATATCATCCGATATTAATAATTTAAGCCAATCGATCAATTCAGATGTAGATGGTTTTTTCTTAATACCGTTGACGTCTCGTAAATCGAAAAACACCTCTAATGCTTGCTGTAACAAGTCTTGCTTAACATTAGGATGATGCACGTCGATAATTTTTGCCATTTCATCTTTGGTGGGAAATTTAATGTAATGGAAAAAGCACCGTCTTAAAAACGCATCTGGTAGCTCTTTTTCGTTGTTAGAGGTAATGATGATAATGGGACGTTGTTTAGCTTTGATAACCTGTTGAGTTTCGTACACATAAAACTCCATTTTATCGAGTTCTTGTAGCAAGTCGTTAGGAAACTCGATGTCCGCTTTATCAATTTCATCAATCAGCAATATCGGTCTTTGTTCTTCTTCAAACGCATGCCATAGCTTACCTTTAACGATGTAGTTACCGATGTCGTGTACACGCGCATCACCTAACTGACTGTCACGTAGACGGGACACAGCATCATATTCGTATAAACCTTGTTGCGCCTTGGTGGTCGACTTAATGTGCCATTGATACAGTTTACAATTAAGAGAACGAGCAAGTTCTTCTGCTAACTGGGTTTTACCCGTGCCCGGTTCGCCCTTAATTAATAACGGTTTCTCTAAGGCTATGGCGGCATTTACCGCTAAAGTCAGTTCGTTTGAGGCAATGTAGTTCTGTGTACTTTTAAACATGGTCAACCTTTTCATTTATGTCATTTTGCCGTAGCAAAGCTTTTTCATGTATTTTTTTGGGCATATATCTGGCTTTAAGCCACGTTAATGGCAACCGGCGTGCCATTGAATGCTGCATTTCCTGTTAGCATATCAACTCTAGCGGCATCCGTTAAATCATTAATGCTCACGCCTGGCTGCGCAGAGGCCACTGACATGTTAGTGCCTTGCTGATTATGGCCCCACCCTTGCGGCATACTCACAACACCTTGTTGAATATCGTCAGTAATAACAACTTCGATTTCAATTTGGCCAACGGCTGAACGAACAGACACGATTTGCCCCTGTGTTATCCCAAGCTGTTTAGCATCTTCAGAATGCACTTCTAAAGTACACGGATTTTTACCCTTAGTTAACCGCTCGGAGTTCTGTGTCCAGGTGTTATGACTTTTCACTAATCGGCGACCGATTAAATCAAATGGATAAGCCTTGTCGCGTGCAGTTGGTGTCATCATCGCATCTAAACGTGGTAAGTCATCAAGGTACACTTGTGGGAATAAATTAACCTTACCGTCTGCGGTTTTAATGCGTTGTTCAATACAGGGCATTAACGGGCCAAGGTCGATACCATGCGGATTGTCTATTAACTTTTGCAAGCTGATGCCTTGTTCACCATACGGACCATTTTTGAGTTCCATGTCCAGTATCATCTCTGGGGTGACTTTTTGCATTGGGTCATCGGCAGGCAGGTTTAGCATTCTGGCTGAAATCTCTTTTAGAATTTGCCAATCGCTGCGTTGTTCTGGCAGTTTTTCAAATAATGGTGCTGAGTATTTCACCGTGTTTCGCACCGAAAATGAATTAAAGAAAATATCAAAGTGGGAGTTCTCGACTCCTGTAGTGCCCGGTAAAATAATGTCTGCGTATTTGGTAGTTTCATTTAAATAGATATCTACCGACACCATGTATTCAAGCCCAGCAAAGGCTTGTGCCAATTTATGACCACTGGGCGCTGACAATACAGGATTGCCCGCGACGGTAATGAGGCTTTTAATCTGCCCTTCACCCTCGGTTTGTATTTCTTCTGCTAAGGTTGCCACCGGGAATTCGCCATTAAAGAATGGCAATTGACGAACACGAGTGTGATGCTGACCAAATGAGCTTTTATGGCCTCGTTTATGATTACGTAATAAATCAAACGCAGGTTGTGGAAACATGGCCCCACCGGCGCGGTCAAAGTTGCCAGTAATAATATTGAGTACATTGGTGAGCCATAAACATAAGCCACCGAACGTTTGAGTCGAGGCGCCCATGCGGCTATAACAGACCGCAGATTCGGCCGCCGTCATGTCATCTGCAAGCGTGCGAATACTAGCGGCATCAATACCCACAAACTCTGCTAGCGCTTCAGGCGAATAGCCTTTGGCAAGCTTAGCTACATCGTCCAATCCTTCAACCATGTTCTCTAAATGGCGTAAATTGACCTTATCATTGGCAAACACACAGTGAATTAATGCCAGTAATAACAGGGCATCTTTTTCAGGTCGAATAAATAAGTGCTGGTCAGCAATGTTAGCGGTGCGGGTTTTGCGCGGATCGACTACGACAATTTTTCCACCACGCTTTTGAATCGCTTTCATTCGCCCTATCACATTGGGCGCGGTCATCATGCTGCCGTTTGATACCACCGGATTAGCGCCAATGATCAACATAAAGTCAGTTCTATCAATATCCGGTACCGGAATTAACATACCTGCACCGAACATAAAGTTAGACGCTACATGATGGGGTAATTGATCAGCCGAAGCTGAGCTAAAGCGATTGACCGTGCCTAATGACTTCATAAAAGGTTTAAGCACTAACGCATTGCCTAGGCTATGGGCGTTAGGATTACCTAAATACACCGCTAAAGCATTGTTGCCATGTTGCTGCTGAATACTTTTAAACTTAGCGGTGATTTCACTAAATGCGTCATCCCAACTAATGGCTTGCCAACCTGAATCGGTACGTTTGATTGGGGTTTTTAAGCGATCTTTGTCGGTATAAAAATCTTCCAGCGCCAATGCTTTAGGGCAGTTGTAACCTTGGCTAAAGGGATCGAGCTGATCGCCTTTGATCGACAAAATTTGTTTGTCTTGATATTTTATTTCCAAGCCACACATGGCTTCACAAATATTGCAATTTCTATAATGGGTTTTTATGTCGCTCATATATATCGCCTGACTTGGAAAATGAATGTGAATGTAACTGAACTGCCAACGTTAACTCACCTAATAACTCAGCTAATAACACACCTAATAACGCACCTAATAACACAATGCTGACTGTGCTATTAGGCTTTATTTGGCGAGGTTATCTGGTTGCTAAGCTCCGTTATGCCCCATTAATAACTAAGGTTTATCGATTGCTGATAGCCATAACACTTACAGTTTGACGATTAACTTGCCTTTGTTTTTACCAGTAAAAAACAAATTCAAGCCAGTCATTGCAGACTCGAGTCCATTTAATACGTGGGCACGATGCTTAATTTGCCCTTTCATCACATAAGGGGTTAATTTTTCAAGTAATGCAGGCACATCACCGAAATGGTCTGGCATGGTGAAACCTTGGATAATCAAGCGCTTTTTAATCACTTGGATCCAATTAGGGCCTAAATCAGGCACTGCTTTCGGGTAATCCGCAATCATGCCGCATACCACAATACGCCCATGGGCGTTCATTCTGGCAAACACATGATGCTGAATTGGGCCGCCAGTATTTTCAAAATACACATCAACGCCATCAGGGGTTAACTCGGCAAGCTTTGCTACAATATCATCGGTTTTGTAATTGACTGCGCCATCAAAACCAAGCTCATTTACGATCCAATCTGCTTTTTCGTCACTGCCGACAACGCCAATTACTCTTAGGCCGTCTGCTTTAGCAAGCTGCCCCACAATAGAGCCAACAGAACCTGCTGCACCCGAAACCACAATAGTTTCACCTTTTTGTGGTTTACCCACGTTAAAAAGTCCTTGGGTTGCAGTTAAGCCAGGCAAGGCGAATACTGATAAAATGGCTTCGTCTGGTAATGGCGCGGTGACTTTATTTAACCCTGCACCGTTACTTAAAAAGTATTCTTGCCAGCCCATCATGCCCATTACACGGTCGCCCACGTTAAAATCAGGGTGATTGCTTTCAACAATCTCACCAATGCCAGAACTGCGCATCACATCACCTAACTCAACTGGTGGAATATAGCTTTCGGTGTCTGCGCTCATCCAACCAAACATGGCAGGATCCAGTGACATATGATTCTGTTTTACCAAAAATTGCCCTTGTGCCACTTTCGGCATGTCTTTTTGGACCACTTCGAATAATTCAGGGCCGACTGGGCCGCCCTCTGGACGGGCGATTAAGTTAATGGCTTTGTATGTGGTCATGTTCAAATCCTTTTTTAATGAGTTAACGTCAACATAGTGATGACGACTTTTTAATTGATATCCAAAAATGAAATCTTATTGCCGTTAAGCCAGTAACTGCTCAATACTTTTAATGCTGTGAATATTTTGCTGTTGATAAAAATGTTTAAAATGCTCGGCTAGCTTTTCACTTTCCACAAACACCTGCTGCCAATACTCTAAGCGCTGCGTCGGTTTCATTTCGACAAAATCACCACGGTCGGGGATTTTGCTAAACGGCAATGATGCGACAAATTCAGCGGATGGACATAGGAGCACAGTTTTGTCGTAGTGTTGTACACGCACTTTGCGAGACAGGTTTTTATCAAACCAACCCGGCTTTAATGTCGAGCTGAAATGTGGATACAGAGTTAAGCCTTCATTTTGAATATTAAAATCAAAATGATAGTCAATAATTCCACCATCTCGGTACATACCTTGAGGGCAATCAGCAATGTCTTTTATGCCTTGCATCACCATAGGAATCGAGCCAGACGCTAATAGCGCTGCTTTGATATTACGCTGGCTTAATGCCATAGACGTTGTGGCGATATTGTCAGGATCATAAATCGCCAAATCGCTTTGGCGATGTTGAAAGATGTAGCGTTCGTACTGACTGTTAAGCAGTGGCCTGCTGATGGTATTTCTAATAAAACTGTTAAATAAGCCAGCCCCTTGCAGCAGTTTATTTTCTGAAGCGACCAGCCCTTTACATTTGGCCACAATAAAATGGGCTTTAAAGACTGTGTTATTGATAATCTCATCCGCACCGCTATCACCAAATAATTCATCGAGTAATTCAACTGCTTTAGCTGTAATTTCATCCGGTTGCGGTTTAGTGTCATTAGAATAAACGGTTTCACTGTAATTTTTGGCTAAGCGTTCTATCGCCGCGACAGGGTCATTTTGGGCAAAGCACGCGGCGCGAAATGCACCGGCACTTGAACCAATCAGGTTTAAAGGTTGTTGTCTGCCTTTAAAGAATTCCCCAAAAAGGTATTTGTCTAACCCCAGCAAGGTGAACCATTTAGGTCCACCACTTGCACCAAGGAAAGAACTGAATAAATCTGGAGAAAAACCCTGTTGTTGTATCGATTTTAAAGCCGTTTCACCAGCGTATATTTCTAACATATGACTCTTATTATTGGACTGTCGCAATACATGCCGACAGCAGCTCTTGTTATTTTACGCTTGTGACTGATTACGAAGATCTTTACGCAATACTTTACCGACATTGCTTTTAGGCAATTCATTCATAAACTCAATGATTTTAGGGCGTTTATAGTTAGTCAGCATTTTATTGCAGTGATCAAAAATATCTTGTTCTGTTAATGTTGGGTCCTTACGCACAATGTACACTTTGACGCGCTCGCCAGTAATGTCGCAAGACACGCCCACAGCGGCAGCTTCCAATACCCCTTCGTGCGACACAATTACTTCTTCAATTTCGTTAGGGAACACGTTAAAACCAGACACGTTAATCATGTCTTTTTTGCGATCCACAATTTTAAAGAAACCATTCTCGTCCATGGTGGCAATGTCACCGGTGGCTAGCCAACCATCGATTAACACTTCGTCAGTGGCTTTTTGGCGATTGTAATATCCCTTCATCACTTGTGGGCCTTTAACCCACATCTCACCCGGTTCACCTAATGCCACATCTTCACCATCAGCACCGACTAAACGAATATCGGTTGATGATGCCGGTAAACCAATCGAGCCATTATAGCTTTTTTGGTTATAAGGGCTCATTGTCACTAAAGGTGCACATTCCGTTAAACCATAGCCTTCAAGTAAACGGCTTTTAGTGACTCGCTCCCAATGTTCTGCAACTGGTCGCTGAACTGACATTCCGCCACCAAAGCCCATCTTTAATGCACTGAAATCGAGTTGATCAAATCCTGGAGTATTCAATAATCCGTTAAACAAGGTGTTTACACCTGTAATAACAGTAAAGCGATATTTCGCCAGTTCTTTGACAAAGCCGGCCATGTCTCTTGGATTGGTGATTAATAAGTTGGTGCCGCCAAAAGGTAAAAAGGCTAGGCAGTTGGAGGTTAACGCGTAGATGTGATAAAGCGGTAATGCGGTAATAATCAGCTCTTTACCAATTTCATAGACGTTTTTGGTAACCGCATTGGACTGTTCAAGGTTGGCAACCATATTACGGTGAGTCAGCATGGCACCTTTTGAAGGGCCTGTAGTGCCGCCAGTGTATTGCAAAAAGGCTAAGTCAGAACCGATAACGTCAACCGGTATAAAGGTTTTTTTACTGCCTTTTGCCATGGCGTCATTAAATTTAACCGCATTAGGTAAATCGAACGCTGGCACCAATTTCTTCACGTGCTTAATCGCGCCGTTAACTAATGCGCCTTTAATCAGGCCTAATCGGTCACCCACACCAGTGGTGATAACATGTTTAACATCGGTTTTATCAATGACTGCCTGCAATACATGAGCAAAGTTTTCTAAAATTAATATGCCTTTCGTGCCTGAGTCTTTTAATTGATGTTCTAACTCACGGGCGGTATAGAGTGGATTGACATTCACTACGGTTAATCCCGCAATAAGTGCACCAAATAATGCGATCGGATATTGCAGTGTATTGGGGATCATGATGGCAAACTTATCGCCTTTCACTAAACCTAAGTCTTGCTGTAAATAGGTTGCAAAGTCAGTAGCTTGCTGGGCAAGCTGCGTATAAGTAATGCTAACATCCATGTTGATAAATGCCGTATTCGTGGCATATAACTTGGTATATTTTAAAAACAAATCTGCCAATGAGTTGTATTTATCTGGATCGATTTCAAACTCAACCCCAGGCGGATAACTCTTTTCTAACCAAATCCTTTCCATAATACTGTCCCCAATTATTACAAAATTATCAGCAGCCTACATTACCGGCTGCTGTGATTATTATTGTTATTTTTAACCTACACCCAGCTTTACAACACTTCAAATAAACCTGCAGCACCTTGACCGCCACCAATACACATGCTGATCACGACGTATTTAACACCACGACGTTTACCTTCAATTAACGCGTGCATCACCATACGAGTACCGCTCATGCCATAAGGATGACCAATAGAAATTGCGCCCCCGTCGACGTTTAAACGATCATATGGAATGCCCAATTTTTCGGCACAGTAAATGACCTGAACCGCAAACGCTTCATTGATTTCCCACAAACCAATGTCATCAATATTCAAACTATGACGTTCAAGCAACTTAGGAATAGCAAAAATTGGACCTATGCCCATTTCATCTGGCTCACAACCTACAACCACCATGCCTCGGTAAACACCTAACGGCTTAAGACCGCGTTGCTCAGCGAGTTCTCGTTCCATTACCACAACAGCGGCAGCACCGTCAGACAGTTGCGATGCGTTACCGCCAGTAATTGAGCCGTTATCTTTTACCGCTTTTAAACCCGCTAAGCCTTCAATATTGGTTGAAGGACGGTTACCTTCATCTTGAGTTAAGGTGACTTGTTCTTTAGTGATATCATTGCTGGCTTTATCCATCACCAATTTTGTACACGTAACTGGCACAATTTCGTCATCAAATTTACCTGCAGCTTGTGCATCAGCAGTGCGTTGTTGCGAGATTAATGCATAAGCATCTTGTGCTTCACGCGAGATGCCATAACGATTAGCAACCACTTCGGCGGTATCAAGCATCGGCATATAAATCGCTGGACGATAAGCTTTAACACTTGGGTCGACCGCTCGGTGCATGTTCATTTTATCATTTTGAACCAAGCTGATTGAGTCACAACCGCCAGCAACTACCACGTTGGCGCCATCACAAACAATATAGTTGGCAGCGATAGCAATAGACATTAACCCTGATGAACATTGACGGTCGACAGTCATACCTGGCACAGACACAGGCAGTTTTGCCGCCATTGCCACTTGACGACCAAAGTTCATCCCCTGGTTACCTTGGGTTAGTGCAGCACCAAAAATACAATCTTCAATTTCATTCGGGTCAATACCCGCACGCTCAACGGCTGCATTAACAGCAACTGCAGCTAATGTTGGAGCAGATAAATCATTAAACGCACCGCGGTACGCCTTACCAATGGGGGTTCTCGCTACAGATACAATGACGGCTTCTCTCATAATAATTCCTTGTTTATATGTCTTCTAAGACATGTATTTAATCAGGTTTTGAGGTTGAGCTAAGTATTAGTCATAATCACAAGAACAGTTAACGAAACAGCTCAACCTACATTAGAATCATTTACTGTTGCTGCGATTTCATAAATGCCATCGCCTTGATCACAAACTTCTCGCCTTGTTGAGTACCAGATTTCAACGCTTTTTGATTATCTTGCGCAGTGAGTTTCTCCCAGTTGTCACGCACCGTTTCTGGGGTTTGTGATGCTTTAGGGATAAAACAACCTTCTGTTTCAAAGATACTGGCACTTGAATAACCACCCGCTCCGGCACATAAAATAAAGCGGTTTGGCGCGTGTTCATCACACAAGGTCAACATCCCCGCAGTTACCGCTTCTGGCGCGAAGGCTTTAACGATTTCTTCAGGCATTAAATCTTCAGTCATACGCGTCCCCGCAGTGGGAGCTAGCGCATTGATGTGGATATTATTTTTTGCACCTTCAAGCACTAAGGTATTCATTAACCCAAGCACTGCCATTTTGGCTGCGCCATAATTAGACTGACCAAAATTACCGTACATGCCGCTTGACGATGTGGTCATCACAATACGACCATAATTTTGCTGTTTCATTATTTCCCACACTGCTTTGGTGCAGTTAACCGAGCCCATCACGTGGACATCCATGACTAACTTAAAGTCATCTAAGGTCATTTTAGAAAACGACTTATCGCGCAAAATTCCGGCATTATTGATTAAAATATCAACGCGGCCCCACTTGTCCATGGTTTGTTGCACCATGTCTTGCACTTCGTCAAAATTAGCGACGTTTGCACCATGACTAATGGCTTCACCGCCCATTTCTTCGATTAAACGAACCACATCTTGCGATGCTGCAGAAGATGCGCCGCTTCCATCACGTGCGCCACCTAAATCATTTACCACCACTTTAGCACCACGTCTGGCGAGTTCCAACGCATGAGAGCGACCTAAACCATTACCGGCACCTGTGACTATGGCTACTTGTCCTGCAAAACTGATCGTCATAATGTTTCCTTAACGGTTTTTTTTGATTTTTTATTGTTGTTTTATGTTCATGTGAAGGTGACAAATGATAGAAATCTACTTAACCATTTGCACAGAAATCCACTCAGCCACTAATGCCGGAGTATCAACACCTTCAATTTCAATGGTCACTTCGGTTGATAAACGGAACTGCCCTGGTTTCTTTTCTTCAATTGAAAGAGTTTTAGCGTGTGCTCTAATGCGACTGTTCACGGTAACCGGCTGTAAAAATCTCACTTTATCGAAACCGGCATTCAAGCCCATATAAAAACCGTCAATGATGACACTAAATTCTTCAGCAAAATGTGACA
Organism: Shewanella sp. Arc9-LZ; assembly: GCF_010092445.1. Taxonomy (NCBI): domain Bacteria; kingdom Pseudomonadati; phylum Pseudomonadota; class Gammaproteobacteria; order Alteromonadales; family Shewanellaceae; genus Shewanella; species Shewanella sp. Arc9-LZ. The sequence continues at coordinate 2,521,816 of NZ_CP048031.1, forward strand.
GCATGGAAAGTGACAGGAAGCCATGGGCAATGGTCGAGCCAAAAGGCGTGGCTTTGGCTTTTTCTTCATCTACGTGAATAAACTGATGATCCAGTGTGCAATCCGCAAACTGATTAATCTGATCTTGAGTGATTTGATACCAGCTTGTTGGCTCGGCTTGGAAGCCAATATAGTTTGTGATGTCGTTACGATTGATGACTGTCGGCATTGTTCCCTTTCCTCTTGTACGTTCAGGTACTGTCCATGAATGAAATTTAAGCGATATCTCATGCTAGTTGGGGTGGACACATTAAACAAATGAATAGTTTTAATACCAAGACATTCGCAATATGAATAGTCTAGCGTGTTGAAAGGAAGTAATACGTCAGGGAGATTATAACAAAAACGCATTACCCAATTAATGAGTAATGCGTTAATAATAAAGGATTTATACTAGCTAGAATTGAGAAATTACCTCGCGAATCAAAATCCAACTATAGGCAAAGTCTGACTGGTAATACTCATCTAGGGAATCGACCTACCTATAAATAACTCAGCTCAGTCAGTGATAACCTATGATGACTATGACCAACTTGGACATCATTCAATTTAGGTTAAAACCAGTCGGCTTGCATGTCAAAACTGGTACTGTCAGTACTCATCAACAGAGATGACCACACCGCAATTTTGGGTAATTCAAAGCGATAGAAATACTGCGATGCCTGTAACTTACCTTTATAGAAAAACTCATCAGCTTGATGCGGTTGCTGTGCTAAGGCTTTGGTAGCAACCATACTTTGTTTAAGCCATAACCACGCAATAATCACATGGCCAAACAACTCTAAATACTTAACTGAGTTGGCTAAGGCTAAGTCGATGTTCTTCGTCGCCATGCCGTTGAGCACCGCTTCAGTTGTCAGCGTTAATGTCTCTACCGCTTCGCTTAGCTTCTGGGTATATTCGCTCAAGCTGTCGTATTGTTTGGCTTGCTCAATGGTTTGGGCAATTTCATGCAGGGTAGCTTTATAACCCTGCATCTTATTCATCGGCACTTTACGGGTAATCAAATCTAACGATTGTATTCCCGTGGTGCCTTCATGAATCGGATTTAAACGGTTATCACGATAGAACATCTCAACTGGATGCTCATTGATGTAACCATGCCCGCCCATGACTTGAATAGCATAAGAGTTAGCTTTAGGGCCATATTCAGATGGCCAGGTTTTAATGATTGGGGTTAAAAAGTCTAACAAGGTATGGGCATGTTCACGTTGTTCAACGGTGTCTGCAGTACGCTCATCATCGCTTAATTGAGTCCCATACAACACTAACGCCATTGCCCCTTCGGCATAAGCTTTTTGTGCTAATAACATGCGCTTTACGTCAGCATGTTCAATGATGTTGACCATTGGGGATTGCGGGTCTTTACACGAGGGTAGTCGACCCTGCGGACGGTTTTTAGCGTAATCGACTGAATATTGATAACCGGCCACAGCCAATACCGCACCACTAGTACCCACCATAATGCGAGCTTCATTCATCATGTGGAACATGTACTTTAAACCGCAATGTTCTTCACCGACTAAATAACCAATTGAACCATTTTTCTCACCAAAACTCAGTGCAGTAGACGTTTGCGCGCGGCCACCCATTTTATGAAATAGCCCAGCGAGAGCCACTTCATTGTCTTCACCGACGGAACCATCTTCATTAAGCAAAAACTTAGGTACCACAAATAACGAAATACCTTTAACACCTTTTGGTGCGCCTTGAATTCGTGCTAACACCAAATGAACGATATTCTCGCTTAAATCATGGTCGCCGCCTGAGATATAAATTTTATTGCCAGTAATGCGATAAGTACCGTCGTCCGATTTTACCGCTTTGGTAATTAAGTCGCCTAACGCTGAGCCACTGCCCGGTTCCGTCATGGCCATGGTGCCCATAAAACGGCCTTCACGCATGGGTTTAACCCAAGTGTTAATCAGTTCTTGACTGCCATGTGCTTGCAACAAGTTGGCGTTGGCTGTGGTTAACATGTTGTAACCCATACCCACACCGCCAGCCACACTCAAAAATGAGGCTGCTGCACTGGCGATAATCGGCGGTAATTGCATACCACCCAAATCATAATCAGCTGTTGCAGCACCAATACCAGACTCATTAACCGCATCTATCGCGGTTTTAAGCTCTGGGATGATATGCACTTTTTTACCATCAAATGTTGGTTGATGAGTATCAAGTTTTTGACGGATAGGAAGAAAGTATTTTTCTGCGATCGCTTTAGCCGTGGTGACGACTTCATTGAAGGTCTGGCGATCGTGATCTTGATAGCGCGCTCGGCTCGTTAACGCTTCACTGTCAAACAGTTCGTAAAGCATAAATTCAAGATCGCGTTCATTCATTAACGTTGCAGGCATAATAGTCTCTTCTTATCTTGTTACTGAGCAGATGTCATGACATCTGCTCACAATGTATTGTTAAATGGATAGTGACAAATATTTGCTGACTGTCCACTGAGGCTTAAAACGCTGACACGCCGCCATCAACCGCAATGCATTGTCCTGTCATATAGGTGTTGGCGGGTGATAACATCATTAACATCACCGCGACGATTTCTTTTGGCTCACCTAAACGATTCATTGGCGCGCCACGGGCCATTTTCTTTTGCTTTTCTTCGTCAGCAAAGTTGGTCACCATCGGCGTTAGGGTAAAGAATGGGCATATTGCATTAATACGAATATTCTCGCGGCCGTATTCAACTGCACCCGTCTTGGTTAAACCAATAACAGCATGTTTTGCCATAGAATAAGCACTGCCTCGAGCAGCGCCACCTAAACCGGCCATTGAACTGACATTGAGAATGGCGCCCTCGCCTTGTTTAAGCATTTGTTGTATTTGATGACGCATGCCAAATTGCACACCTTTGACGTTGACAGCAAATTGGCTGTCCATAATGGACTCGTCAATGTGATGCAGCGGCATAAACTCGTGCGCGATACCGGCATTATTAACGCCAATATCCACTCGACCAAAATATTCAATCGCGGTATCGACCATCGCTTTACAAGATTCATTTTTGGACACATCGCATTTCATTGCGACCACTTCAGCACCGGTCGCGGCAATAGCATCTGCCACTTGATGCACGCCAGCTTCGTTAATGTCACTGATGACTAACTTAGCGCCACGTTTGGCTAACTCTTCGGCCAATAATTTACCAAAACCTTGTGCTGCGCCCGTAATAACGGCGACTTTGCCCGTAAAGTCTAATAATGGATCCATGCGAGTAACTCCTGTAATTGATGGTCTTATTGTTATATTGAGTGTCTGTTTATCAATTTTTTATCATTTGTTTTTAGCTGAAATCTTAAGTATTAAGTATTAAGTATTAAGTATTAAGTATTAAAGATTAAAGATTAAAATGAGTGTTAACGTCGCTTTATCACGGTAGATGTCGTTGATAGAACGCTATTATTTCTCTTGTGCGACAACCTGCAACGCCATTTGTGCCAGCGGTTCAACGAACGATCCCACTTTATTAGCATGTTCATTTGATGCATTGCCTTCTGCAGCGCGTTTTGCCACTCCTTGGGCAATCGCCGCTAAACGAAAGAAACTAAACGCAAGATAAAACACCCAGTTTTCAATCCGTTCAATGCCCATGCGGTGGCAATATAAATCGACATATTCTTGTTCAGTCGGAATGCCTAAGCTGCCACGGTCGACGTCTTTTAAACCGTCAATACTGCCCATTCCTGCTGGCATACGTAATTGCATGCATTGATAAGCAAGGTCGGCATATGGATGACCTAATGTCGATAATTCCCAGTCGAGCAACGCAATAACCTGTGGCTCATCTTTGGCAAACATCATGTTGTCTAATCTAAAGTCGCCATGGACTAAACACACTCGGCCATCATCTTCGGGTAAATTATCTTCAAGCCACTGGCTTAGCTGGTCCATCGCGGGTATTTTTTTTAGCTCGGTCAACCGATACTGTGATGTCCAGCGAGTTAATTGACGCTCAAAATAATTTCCTGCTTTACCATAATCAGTTAAGCCAACCGCATTCACATCAACACTGTGCAATGCAGCTAATACTCGGTTCATTTCGTTATACATGGCTGAGCGGCGCTCATTGGTGCCAATCTCAGCTAACGATGCGCTCCAATAAACGGTGCCATCGCAATATTCCATTAAGTAAAACATCGAACCGATAACAGAGATGTCTTCACACAGATGGAATACTTTTGCGACCGGAACTTCGCTGTCTTTTAATGCATTAAGAACCCGATACTCTCGGTCAACCGCATGAGCAGACTTTAATAACTTGCCTGAAGGTTGACGGCGTAACACATACACACCCGATTTTGCGGTGACTTTAAACGTTGGATTAGACTGACCGCCGGCAAACTTTTCTAAGGTAATCGGGCCTTCAAAACCCTCAACTTGATTTTCTAAGTAAGCAGTCAGCTGTTGATTATTAATTGATAATACTTGGGGCATTTAGCAATACTCTTGTTGTTATTCTTAGTCATTAGATTGCAGTCATTGAATCGCAGTTATTAAAATTAGTCAGCTTGAATCAGTGTTTACGATCCAATTTTCTGACTCAATGATTGCCATCTGATTGGTGACACGGCATTCAGATTGAAACGCAGTAATGCGTTTCAATCTGTTGCTCAATGTCTGCAACGTATCGAATTACTCTGCAATCTTTTTCACTAAATCACGGCCTAACTGCATCATATGCACTTGGTCTGGACCATCGGCTAAACGCAAAGTACGTTGTCCAGCCCATGCGTGTGCTAAGAAGGTGTCTTGACTCACACCCACAGCACCATGGCATTGAATAGCACGGTCAATCACATCAAGTGACATATTCGGCGCGACAATTTTGATCATTGCAATCAGTTCTTTGGCGGCTTTATTGCCGTCGGTATCCATTTTTTGCGCCGCTTTTAAGGTCATTAAGCGAGCTTGTTCAATCTGGCAGGCAGATTTAGCAATGTCTTCACGAACCGACTGTTGCTTGATCATCGGTTGACCAAACACAATACGTTCTCCAACGCGTTTACACATTAAATCTAATGCGCGCTGAGCGATACCAACTGAACGCATGCAGTGATGAATACGTCCAGGGCCAAGGCGGCCTTGGGCAATTTCAAAACCTTTGCCTTCAGCAACAATAATATTTTCAACCGGTACGCGGACATTGGTAAACGTCACTTCGCCGTGACCTTCGGGAGCGTCGTTATAACCAAACACTTTCATTGGCCGCACTAACGTCACGCCAGGCGTGTTCATTGGCACAAGCACTTGTGATTGTTGAATGTAACGATTGCTGTTGGTTGAGTCTGTTTTGCCCATCACAATCATAATTTCGCATTGCTTACGACACGCGCCACTGATGTAAAACTTGCGGCCATTAATGACATACTCGTCACCATCACGTTCAATGCTTAACTCAATATTAGTCGCATCACTTGAGGCCACCTCAGGTTCTGTCATCGCAAATGCTGATCGAATTTTGCCTTCCAGCAATGGCTCTAGCCATTGTTTTTTCTGTGCATCATTACCGTATTTAGCCAATACTTCCATATTGCCGGTATCGGGTGCCGCACAGTTAAACACTTCAGATGCCCACATCACTTTGCCCATAATTTCAGCCAGTGGTGCATATTCTAAATTGGTCAATCCTGCACTGTATTTGCCGTACGCCACAGGCAGAAATAAATTCCACAATCCTTCTGCTTTCGCTTTGGCTTTTAATTCTTCCATTAACGGAGGCGTTGACCAAGGATCAAGCTCTACCTGTCGGTGCATTTCGTCTTCAACCGGAAACACGTTCAAATCCATAAAATCGGTTACACGTTTGATTAATGCTTGAACTTTTTCACTGTATTCAAAATTCATGTTCTACCCTTCTATTGGTCATTACGGTGTAATAGCAGTGCTAGAGTGAGGCTTAATATTTCAATTAAGACTCAAGCAGATCAGCAAACGTTAACTGAGTGACGTTAATGATTTTTTGTTAAACGGTTTAATCTCCGCGATGGCTTTGTGTTTAATTTTATTGACCCACTGCGGATCGACTAACAAGGCTCGGCCAACTGCGACTAAATCAAATTCGTCATTATTTAAACGCACTAATAACTCATCAATGCCAGTTGGATTAGACGTGCCAGATAAATCGGCATTGCCTTCACCAATAAAGTCAGCGTCTAACCCTACATTGCCAACGGTAATGACGGGCTTATTAGTGAGCTTTTTGGTCCAACCTGCTAAGTTAAGATCTGAACCTTCAAACTCGGGTACCCAGAATCGGCGGGTACTGGCATGAAAAATATCGACGCCAGCATCGCTTAGCAAACCTAAAAAGGTGGCTAACTCTGTAGGGGTTTGACACAGTTTTGCACTGTAATCTTGTTGTTTCCACTGTGAAAAGCGGAAGATAATCGTAAACGCCTCACCCACTGCGGCGCGAATGGCTTTAACAATTTCAACGCCAAAGCGAGTTCGATTTTCTAACGGACCACCGTATTGGTCATCACGTTGGTTAGTGCCTTCCCAAAAGAACTGATCCACTAAGTAACCGTGCGCGCCGTGTACTTCAATGGCATCAAAGCCAATGTTTTTGGCATCTAATGCGGCTTGTGCAAATGAGGCAACCACTTCATCGATATCATCTTGGGTCATCGCAACGCCATTTTTTGCACCGGGTTTATATAAACCTGATGGGCTATAGGCTGGTGCTTCTTTATCTGGTCCAATTCCAGGTTTTCTCACTGAACCTACATGCCAAAGCTGTGGGGCAATTTTTCCACCTGCCGCATGCACTTCATCCACTACGTGTTTCCAACCTGCTAATGCTGCTTCGCCATAAATTGCAGGTACATTTTCATAACCGTTGGCCGCTTTATGAGAAATAAACGTCCCTTCGGTGATAATCAATCCCACATCACCTTCAGCACGTCTGCGGTAATATGCTGCAACATCTTTATTAGGGACATAATTAGGTGAAAACGCACGGGTCATCGGCGCCATGACGGTTTTATTTTTCAATGACAACGATTTAGTGCTGAATGATTCAAATAACTTATCGATACTGGTGTTTTTATCGCTGTTCATGAGTATTTCCTAGCGTGTTATAGTTTTTATTTATCTGTTTTTTTCTTATACTAATCAATTCATTACCCAATCAGATAACCGCCGTCAACATTGATGGCGGTACCTGTGGTGTAACTTGATGCGTTAGATGCGAGATACAACACAGTGCCGGCCATTTCGTCTGGTTGAGCAACGCGCTTCATTGGCACGTGGTGCATCATTTGCTTCAAAATGGCTGGGTTATCGACTAATGCAGAAGCAAACTTAGTATCAGTTCCACCTGGGAGTAATGCGTTAACGCGGATATTGAATTGGGCGCATTCTTTTGCGAATGCTTGTGTCATTGAAATAACAGCCGCTTTAGTAATAGAGTAAATACCTTGGAAATCTCCTGGGATGACGCCATTAACAGACGCCACGTTAATGATTGAACCACCGCCACTGTCTTTCATTAATTTTGCGCCTTTGGTCGACATAAAGAAGTAACCACGAATGTTAACGTCGACGGTTTTTTGAAAGGCGATTAAGTCAGTATCAATAATGTGACCAAAATAAGGATTGGCCGCAGCGTTATTCACCAGAATATCTAATTTGCCATGTTGCTCTGTAATGGCGGCGAAAATCGACTCTATTTGATCCATGTCGCCAATGTGACACGCGATGGCTTGTGCACTGCCGCCGGCTTTAACAATCTCATCAACCACTATCTGGCAAGCTTCAATTTTTCGACTTGATACAATCACATGAGCACCGTACTGAGCTAATAGTTTGGCAACACTTTCGCCAATACCACGACTTGCACCAGTCACTAAGGCAACCTTCCCTGTTAAATCAAACAAATTGACATTGTTCATGTTTTTTCCTTTATATTTTTGATTAATGGTTCAAAGCGCTAAAGAGCCTCGTGATTACCTAAAGGTTACCCAGTCATCGCCAGCCTGCTCTAAGTGACTGTAGTTATTAAAATAATCAACACTCAACATGTTTTCAGAAAATAACAGTTTAGTGACACCTGTATTTCTAGCCTGCTGATTCAAGGCTAATGTTTGCTGATCGTTCAATTGTAAAATGTGTTGCACGATTGCTGAAATAGTCCCTCCTGAAGTAAACACTAAAATGTCTTTTGATTTTTTTGTGTTATTTCCAGCGGTAGTAATCTCACGATTTTTTGCTAATTCTTGTTCAATAATATTGTGCAGAGCCCGAATACAACGCGCTTTAAATTGTGGCCAACTCTCTTTGTATTCATGATCTTTATCACCAGCAATCCAACGACTGAGTGCTTGAGAAAATTCTTTTTGTAGCGTTTTATTCGGTTCATTACGTTGACTAATTTCTAGACTCATTTCTGCAAAGTTTTGCCACTGGTCATTGTACTTTTTTAAAATATCTACATGGTCAAACTCATTAAAGCCAGAATGGATAATCATGGGTGTTGATTCACCTTGGTATCCTTTTACAAAGCTGGTTAACGTTTGGCCATGACGCAATAAATCACCACTATAAAACTTGCTGGGGATAGCCCTAGCGCGCCAGTACTGACCTAATATTGTCGCTTGCTGGCTACCTTTATCTGACAGTTGATCGTAATCAGTGCTTCCAAAAGATGCCTGCCCGTGTCGAATCAAATAAATTGCTGCCATATTAGGTCTCTAACTGATTAAAATGATGGTTCAATACAAAAGTAAAAAATTAACTCACTGTTTAACTTATTGTTTAGATTGTCGTTAATCTAGGTTTAACAACCTTGAAAGCAATATTGAATTATTTTCGAATATCTGTAGTAGATGTTAATAATTAATACTTTTAGCGTATATTTAGCCATTTTTTGTACTGCACCGAATCTACTTGACTATGCTAATAGCAACATCTAAATTGAACAAATGAATAGTTCTAATACCCTACTATTTATAATTTAAATAGTAGATGTTAGATCAAAAATAGCAGATATGAGTTGAGGTGTTATCAACGTACACCGTGAGATCACCGGAGTGAGTATGAAAATTGATTTGAATTTGTTTGTGGTTTTCGATGCGATTTATTGTGAAGGAAACATAACCAAAGCAGCGTCAGTGCTAAATTTATCGCAACCAGCAGTGAGTCATTCATTAGGTAAATTGCGCACTCATTTTGATGATGCTTTGTTTATCAGGCAAGGCAATGAAATGCGGCCAACACCGGTGGCAAAGAATGTCATTGATGACGTGCGCGAAGCATTACATCAACTACAGGTGTGTTTAGTACAATCGCGGCAGTTTGAACCCTTAACCTCACGTAAGAGTTTTTCACTGTCATTACATGGCTCGTTAGAACCCTACTATTTACCGATATTGCAGCAAAGTTTGTCGTTAGAGTCTCCGGCAATCAATTTACGCAGTAATAAAAGGGTCAGACGAACGGAACTCGAAAACAAACTTGCCAGCGGTGATATTGATTTGGCAATTGATACCCTAATCCCTGTCAGTAATAACATTATGCACATCCAATTAGAAGTAGACCAACTGGTTGTTGTCGCTCGTAAAAACCACCCAGCTATTACACCAGAACTTGATTTAGATACTTACCTTCGGTTAAATCACGTGCTAGTTTCATCTCGCTCAACGGGCCCTAGCTTGGAAGATTTTGAACTTTCTCGTATTGGTTTGCATCGTAAAATCTCATTACGTTGCCAGCATGCTTTATCAGCGTGCCAAGTCATCTTAAATAACGATATGTTGCTCACATTACCCAAAACCGCCGCAGCCATGTATAGCAAGATGCTTGATATTGCTATTTACCCTATGCCAGTGGAATTACCTGATATTGGCGTGCATTTATATTGGCATGTTAACGTCGACAAAGAACCGGCTAACAAATGGCTTAGAAACAAAATGATTATTGCGGCAACAAATACTCGCATAGAGAAAAATTGACATTCATATAGGTAATGATTGAGCTTAAATGCCAACTATATTTTTTCACGCAATATATAAGGACATGCCCCTTATATATTGCCGTTTAATTAACACTGCAGGTAATTATCCATCAAACTGTGTTCTTGCAGTAAATTGATATGTTCACCTAATAAACCTAAAGACTGTTCAATCAATTTTATACACTAAGAGTTGCTGATCCATTGCCTAATATCGACATCGACAACTAAATTTAACAGCTCATTTTTTGACGGTTCATCGAGTTGATTAGTTAATGATAAATTGACAACATACAAAATTAATCCCAGAGTATTCACGTTTAATCCAGTGGCATTAAAATCCGGTTTATCTTGCATTAAAATCAGTTCACATAGATCAAGTGGGTAACCCCAAAGTGTCAAGATATAAACCGTCAAGACAGTCGCATCTGCAAGCATGGTATGAGTGTCATCTGAATCAAAATCAACATGCTCGTTTGTTTCAGACATTAGCACTAAATGGCCAATACCACTGAGTAAAGCAGCTATAAAAACAACATCTTGCTGCTCAATGCTAAATCCCATCGACTTACTTAACTGACGACATAATCGAGAATAATTAAATGACCATTCATTAATTTTTTTATGTGCTTTTTCTGGCACTCTTAAGGCTAATGCTTGATCAACGACCATACTAACAACGATCGTTTCAGTCATTTTAAGACCTAAACGTTTTATGGCCTCTTCCAAGCTCACAGTCTTGCGGCTGTAGCCTAAGAAAGCTGAGTTTGCGATTTGTATCAGCTTGGCAGCGATAACACTTTCCTGGTGAATTATGTCCGCGGCATGAGAGATATCAACTTCTTCATTGGCGAACATAGACTGAATTTGTCTCGCGATATCTGGTAATGCAAAAAAGTACCCGATACGACCCAGTTTATTTCGTAGAGGTTGTTCTATATCTAGGGTATTTAAGTGTTCTAATGAGCAAAAAACATCATTTATGTCTTGTTGTGTAAAAGGTTTTTTCAACACAAAATGGGCAATTTCTGTTACTTTAGACACAACATCCTCGGCGGTGTCACCGGTTAATAACACCCGTAATGCCGACGGCATTATTTGAGAAACCTGTTTTAGCAGCTCATCACCATTAATATCTGGCATTAAGTAATCACAAATCACGGTATCGACAATGGCCCCATCAGGCAAAGCCTGCTGCCAATGAAGTGGATCACTGCATAAATAAAATTGCCAATGTGGTTTGAGACGACTTGCGACTCTATTTAGCGCTTTAAGCATAAAAATATCGTCATCAATAAACAGTACAGTTAATGTTTTCATAAATCACCCATTAATCTGGCAACTGAAAAATTAGGATCAGAAATTAAAGAAATAAACTGCTCCTCTATTTGAGGGCGAGCAATAACATAGCCTTGGATAATGTCACAATTCAGCCGTTCAAGAATTGGAATTTGGTCAAAATACTCTACTCCTTCAACCACCACTTTCATACCTAAATCATGGGCCATACGGGTAATGTTAGCGATCATGCTTTGAGTGTTTAAATTACTGGCAATGTCGATGATTAAAGACCGATCTATTTTAAGCACATCGATTGGCAATTTTGATAAATAAGACAAAGATGAATAGCCCGTACCAAAATCATCAATCGCAATACTGATCCCTGCTTTTTTAAGTCTAGCCAGTTTCTCTGCACTTTCTTCAATATTATCAACCAACCATGACTCTGTTAATTCAAATTCGAGAATTGACATGTCGATATCGAAACCTTTCAATAACGCTTCGACTCTTGGTATAAAATCGGGTTCAGATAATTGCTTTCCAGAGATATTAACAGCAACATGATCGAGAACGATTCCGTTTTTAAGCCAATTTGAAATCGCTAAACAGGTTTTTTCAATTACCCAGTAGCCTATTTCAATAATTTGCCCTTCTTGCTCCGCTATTGGAATAAATACGTCTGGAGAGACCATTCCTAACTCTGGACTATTCCAGCGTAACAGTACTTCACAACTAGCAATTTTACGTAATCTTAAATCGTACTTAGGTTGAAAGTTTAAAAATAACTCTTGATTTTCAATGGCATGATATAAGGCTTTACTTGTAAATAATTGTTTGCGTTTCTGCTCGATGATTGAGTCGTCAAAACGCATGTAAAAATGAGAGTTTCCATTACTATGCAGTCTGTTACTGACCAATGCATTACTGAATAACTGCTGTGCACTCGCGCCATCACTTGGAGCAATGCAATAGCTAATCGTAAATTCAATGCGTACGGTTTTTTCAGCATATTTTTTGTCAGTAAACGATGAAAAAATATTATCTAGTTGACTGTGTAATTCAATCTCCGATACATAGTTAGCAACAAGAATCACAAAATATTCATTCGGTAATACAGATATTCGGTGATTAAACCTTTCACATTCCATTATTAATGTTGTGTGTATCTCATTAAATAATGCAACAGAATCAATATCGCCTAGCATATCAGCCCAGTAGCCATAATTTTTTAGATGTATAGCCACCAAAGCAAATGATTTATCTGTCTCAAGTAATGTTTGCGCAGTGCTTAATAAACTTGTTTGATCGATTAGCGTTTTTGACTCACAAAGGACATTATTATCAACGTCTGATGCGATTGAAATGGAAAAAAATCTAGAATTATCGGTCACATGCTTAAGGCTAAACATAACACTTTCGCCTTGAGTCGTTTGTAATGTCGGGGTTTCAACGTTAGGGCTAAATAAATAGTCAATGCAACGATCAGTACAATACGGAAACAGGTCATTTAATAATGTATTTTCGTTTCTTATTGCAAGTATCTTTTTAGATAAGCCATTGAACCTACCTATTTGACCATGTGGAAAAAGCTCGATTACAGCTTCATCACTGCTGGCGAGTAGATCAGCAATAATACTTCTTTGTTGTTTACTGTGGTATTGACAAAAGGCCTTCTCGACCTCAATAACAAGTGCATTGTCGTCCCATGGTTTTTGTAAAAAACGAAATACAGTACGAGAGTTAAGCAGCGTTAATATAGAATTAAAATCAGACGAACCACTAAGCACCATACACACCGTATTAGGTTGCATAGATTTTATTGCTAGCAGTAAATCAGACCCATTCATCATAGGCATACGATAATCTGAAATAACGACAGGACATGCTTCTTTAGACATGATCTCTAAAGCTTCTTTACCGTTATCAGCAATAAATACTTGATAACCTACACGCGTGAACAATCTTTTTAACGCTCGTAATATGGACTGTTCATCATCAACAATGAGTAGCTTTTGCTTCATAATTTTACCCATTAATTAAAAGACTGTTGACTAAAGATCGCAGCTTGTCGTTATCAAACGGTTTTGATAATACCGCATCAGCACCTAAATCTAAGGCCTTTTGCAATTCATGTTCAGATAATCCAGACAACACAAGGATTTTTAATTCCGCTAATTCTGGCTGTTGACGGATAAATTGCAATACTTCAAAACCATCTAAACTAGGCATTGCAAGGTCAAGTGTAATCAAATCAGGTTTATCACTGAGTAATTTAACTCCCGCGTGAAATCCATCTGCGGCAAAAGAGAAATAATAACCGCTTGATGATAAAACTCGGCGTATTGCATTTCTAATTTCAGTTTCATCATCAATAATTAAAATACGTTTTGGTGATGCAGAACCTGAGTCGGAATCAGTCTCTATATCCTCACAGTAACTCATTAATTCTTCAGGCATTGGCATTTTTTGTTGTTGTAAAAACAAAATAAAATCGTCCAGTAGAACTCGGTAATTACCCCTACCCGGCAATTTATGTCCTTTTAACCGACCTTGCGAAATCCAACGACTAACAGTCCTATGATGCACATCACAATACTGCGCAATGACACTGGGTCGTAACGTTTTCATATTTTATCACTCATCATAAAACTTGATTAGTTGTCATTTATAGCATAACTTAATCAATGAGACAAATGAGACATTGAAGACATCGTAAATTTAGGAACATATGAAACAATTAGAAACTGCAGATTTACCTGTAATTTTATGTGTAGACGATGAGACCAGTATTTTAAAGTCTTTACAACGTGTATTTTTTTCATCAAATGTTCAACTATTACAAGCTTCTAGTGGTAAACAAGCACTAGAAATAATGCAACAACACAAAGTGAACCTGATCATTTCTGATATGCGAATGCCGAATATGACAGGTGCAGAGTTTCTTGCACAAGCAGCCGTAATGCAGCCTGACAGTTATCGTATTTTGATGACTGGATACTCGGATATTCAATCTACTGTTGCGGCCATTAATATCGGTAAAATTCATCGTTATATTCAAAAGCCTTGGGATAATACTGAACTACTTGCACAAGTTAATGAGGGGCTAGAGACTTATCGCCTACTTAAAAAAAATAAAGAACTGACAAAGAAAATTGCAGTTCAAAATAAACAACTAAAACAATTGAATACCAATCTAGAAGACACGGTACAGCAACGAACCCAACAACTAAAACAAAGTTTACAACAATATAAAACCTTGGCCAATAATCGAGGTAATGAACAGAAAGCCACATTAGAAGTGCTTTATAATTTAATTAGTATCAATCCGGAAATAAACGGTCAGTTTGCACTTAAAATCAGTGAAACCTGCAATAACATCGCTAACCTATTAGGCATCACTCCACCTGGAGTCGAAATTATTACTAAAGCAGGATTATATTCCGAGCTAGGCAAATTAGGGTTACCTTCTTATTGCCTAAATAAGCCATATGATGAACTGACTAGTGCTGACCAAAAACATTTTATGCGTCACCCTCAATTAGCAGAAGAAATTTTAACACCTGCCGTTCATTTATCTGTAATGAGTGAAATTATTGCTAGTCAATATGAACAATATAATGGTACCGGAGAGCCATTACAGACAGCGGGCAAAAATATTCACATAGGATCGCGAATTTTATCCGTTGCTAGAGATTTTTGGCATGAATTTCTGCCTAAAAAAAATATTCAAGAGCCGACAAAAGAACAAGTATATAAACTGATAATGCTTCAACAAGGTATTTTATACGACCCAAAAGTGGTTGAAGCATTGGGTAAATTAATATTTAGTAATGAAAATAATAAAGAAAACATTCATTATTCTGAAGAAGAGTTCTCAAATGGCATACACATAGGAGAAATATCTATTGGTATGCGACTTAGTCAAAATCTCTATAATCGTAAGCATATGCTACTACTACCAAAGGGACATATCTTTTGTGCTAAAACAATCAATAACTTACAGAGTTATGAAAAGAGACACAAAGAAACGTTACTGATAAAAGCAGAGAAAGTTGAAAAGTGACCTGATCAGGCAGAACAAAAGAATGTATAACACGATAATCGCATCTACATTGTTACTATTTATCCACATATGTTTTAACGGTGAATTATTATGAAAAACATGTTAATAAAACTGTTTTTCTCAAAGGCATTTTCTACAAGGCGCATGTGGTTTTTTATCTACACCACATTTCTTTGCTTGGTTGCTAATACCATGGCAATTGACATTCCCATTGTTGTGCCGTTTCTTGTGGGTAATATTGCGTTTTCAATTATACTATTTCGATTAGGTTTCACTTGGTCGTTATTATCGTTAATCATTGTTTGCTTACCACTAGAAAGCCCATTAGTTATTGGTAATTGCGTTTTACAATTAATGTTTCTTATGTGGCTTAGGCTCAATCTTAAGCAGTCTTTATGGCCTATATTTTGTGTATATTCCATATCAATCTTTGCCCTTGATTACCTATTGGGTAATGATTCTTTAAAAAGTACAACGATGTTATGGATCATTGCCACCATGTTACACTGCTGTCTTTTTGCCCTGTGTACCAAAACCGCATTGATGCTTAATACCATCACCATCACCCCATTAAATCAAAAACAGCAAAGTTTGCGTCTTCAACTGAGTCACCGAATTGGACTATACAGTGCAGTGCCATGCACAATATTGATTGCATTTATTTTGCAAGCAGCAATCGGACTGCATTTATCATCGCAACTACAATTTTATCAAGATGAGCAAAATGTGTTTGTGTCAAAAATACAGCGGCATATAGAACGATATATCAGTAATACTGAGCTCGTTGCCAGCTTAGGACATAAAAATATAGATACACATACTCTACAAACACTTAACGGCCAGGAACCTGAATTTATCTCGACATTGGTGACCGATAAAAATGGCATCGTGACACAATTTTACAAAGCTGGTGTATCGAAACTACCGATTAACAATATGTCTGTTACTGACCGCAGTTATTTCAGTCAACCCAAAACAATTAATACTAGTTTTGTGAGTGAGAGTTTTAAAGGTAGAGCCCTCGGAGAAGACCTGCTTTTTGCCGTGAGTGCACCTATTTATCTAGACGGTATTTTTGATGGCGTGGTCGAAGTTTCGGTCGTTCTAGACACTCTCACCAAAACATTAGCGTTTACTGATAACATCAGTCCAAACACGATTATACTTGATCGGCAGTCGAAAAAGATATGGGGAAGCAATCACTTAGGGGAATTAGGCGATGTTTGGAATGAACACGCAATATTTGAACCATATCATCCTTCATTACTGCAACAGTTGTTTTTTAACACGGCAAAACCCATTGTTTTCACAACAGATGCTCGTTACATACTAGTAAAAAGCCAATTAGATAAATTAAATTGGTCAACAATACATTATCAAGAAACAACCCCTTTTGTTGTTCGCTATTTAATTTATCTTAGTATCGCAATGTTATCTTCATTATTACTATTGAAATATATCACGTCATTATCAGGTCGTTTAGTGCATAACTATACGGAAACACTCGAAAAAATTACAGAATTCACACATCAATTAGGCACTGATAAACGAATCAATCAACCGCTGCATTTTAACTATTCAGCGCGAGAATTTGAGATACTGACTCAAAGTATAAATAACCTTAATGAACGTGTTATTAATTCAAGAGAAGCAATGATGAATTCAATGGCTGAAGTCAAAACGTTGAACAATCAATTAGAAGACAGAGTGAAAGAAAGAACATTACAACTAGAACAAGAGCGCGACAGAGCAAATCAATTAGCAGCTATCAAGACTCGTTTTTTAGCGAATATGAGCCATGAGATACGCACGCCTATCACTATCATAAAAGGATTCACAGAAGAGTTACTTAACCACACAAATGGTGAAACCCAACAAGTGTTGAATCGTATTCGGCAAAATACCTTACATCTACAAAATGTTATTAACGACATCTTAGATACCGCTAAAATTGATGAAGGTAAAATGACGTTTGATTTACAGCCTATCGGCCTTAGAGACTTTCTAGTGAATTCAATTGATAGTTCATCACAAATTGCTAAATCTAAAGGGCTATCAATACAGTGTGCAATAGAGGACATATCTGACTTATATGTCATGGTTGATCCCTTTAGGCTACAACAAATTTTACTTAATTTACTCAGTAATGCCGTTAAATTTACAGCCAATGGCACTATTATACTAAAAGCACATAAATCACCTGATAATACTTGTACTGTTCAAATCATAGATGAAGGTATTGGAATGAGTGATGAACAACAACTCACTCTATTTGCAGCATTTAAGCAAGCAGACGTAAGTATAAGCCGGGATTATGGTGGCACTGGCCTAGGATTGTATATCAGTAAACAACTCGCTGATGCCATGGGGTTATTATTAACCGTGAAAAGTAAATTGGGTCAAGGATCCACTTTCACACTAACGTTGCCTACTACCAATACAAGATCCATGAGTAAGCCACTAGAACACGTTAACTCGACAACATTTACTCAACGAGTATTAGGCGGCACACTGCTTATTGTTGATGATGTAGAGGATATACGCCAACTCATTGCTGTTTATGTCAAACCGTTAAAGATGAAAATATTATTTGCTGAAAATGGTAAGCAGGCTGTTGATATCGTCGACAAAGATCAGCCAGATATTATTATCATGGATCAACAAATGCCCATTATGGACGGATACCAGGCTGCCCAAGTGTTAAGAAACAGGCACTTTACCAAACCCATTATTTCATTAAGTGCGGACGTATTTAAAGAAGAACACTCACAGAATACCGTCTCGCCTTTCAATGCAGTATTGAACAAACCCATTGATAAAACGCAATTATTGCAAACCATCACTCGATGTTTTGACAAGCATCAAACCAACGTATCAAAACCAGATAACGACGATGTAAAAACACAAGACGAATTAGACATGTTAAATGAAATTAAAAACTTACGCCTAGAGTATCTAGATAGTTTACGAGCAATGCCCGACCAACTCATCTTACTTGCATCAAGTGCAGATCACGATCAAGTTAAGAATTTATTTCACAAAATTAAAGGAACCAGTGCTTGCTTAGGGTTAGATAATGTCAGCGAATCAGCAAAACAAGCCGAAATAGGCTTAAAGGCTGGAGAAAATCTACATGACGTATGCAAAAAATTCAATTCTAGTTTAAATAAATTAATTACAGATTCAGATGCTTAGATGTGTTTTATCAATTTCACCTGGGGGTAATAAGGGTAAAATGATGGTAAAAGTCGTGCCAACATTCACAGACGAACTAACCGATATCTTGCCGTTATGTTTTTGAATGATACTGTAGGACAAGGACAGGCCTAAACCAGTGCCCTGACCTACGGGTTTGGTCGTATAAAAAGGCTCAAATATTTTACGTATCGCGCTCTCGCCAATACCACTGCCGGTATCTTTTATCTCAATAGTGACCTCAGTATCATCGCCGCGCACTGAGATATAAATGTGGCCTTTATTTTCGATCGCTTGTGCCGCATTGACCAATATATTAAGAAATACCTGATTCAATTGCATTGGCTGGCATAACAATAGAGGTACAGACTCTTGATAATCGCGATGAATTTCGATTTTGTGTTTAAATTGGCTATTGGCAATTTTTAAGGTGCTTTCGATGCCATCAATGACATTACAGTTTTCCCATTCACTGCTATCAACATGAGAAAATGCTTTCAAGCTTCTGACTATATCGGTTACCCGTTCAATACCTTCGATAGATTCACTGACTAAATCTGGCATATCGTCGCGTAAAAAAGGATATTGCATGCGTTGTTGCATGTCTTGTTGAAGATTAATAAAAGTTTGATTTTTGGTTTTATCAATCACTTTTTCATAAAAACTAACCAGTTTTAGTAGCTTACTCGAGTAATCTTGTAAAATTTGTAAATTTGAAAAGATGAAGCCAATCGGATTATTAATTTCATGCGCAACACCAGCGGCTAATTGTCCAATTGCAGCCATTTTCTCTGATTGTAATAATTGATTCTGTGCAGCTTCAAGTTTATTGTTTAACTCTAGCAAAACAGAATGTTCTTGCGCCAGTTGTTGAGTTAATCCTTTTTGGCCTTGATAATAACTGGCAAGTTCAGTCACATCTTGCACAATCATACAGACTGTTTTAACCGTATTATTAGACACATCCAATGGTAGAAACTCAATATTTTGATACATCAAGGTTTCTTCACCCGTAATTGGACGGCTACTGCCAAACACAAAAACGTGCGGCTTATGTTCCCAATAAGAAAAACTGGCATTATTTAATATAAAGACACTGTTGATTTTTTTCTTTAAATACGTAGCTTGGTCTGGAAACATCTCTAATAAATTCAGCCCTCTAACATCATCGCTGCTAATCTTGAGGCGATCGGCAAAAAAGTCATTCCAATACTCAATCTCAAACTGATCATTCAGCACACAAACACCTAAGGGAAGTTTTGCTGTTAGATTCTGTAACATGGACTCTGTTGCCATCATGACTCCAATAACTCATTTAATTTGGTTAAAACAATCGAAATTGAGTCAGCTTCTAAACAAATCATTATTTTAGAATCAAATCGACTAGATTCTATTTTAAATTCAACTTCCATTAATAATGTGTTGCCCCAGCGATAATGACCCGCAGAAAGAAGTGTTGGGTCAAATACTGTTGGCATACTTAATTTTGTATTCAATGTTAATTGTTGTGCAAAACCATTTAAGCAGGCCCCAGCAAGAATATTAGATAATTCCAGTAATAACTCTTCTTGGGTAATGTTAGACAATGGCAATTCGTAATCCATCAATTCAGCAATGGCTTCACAGCCCTGTTTGGATTGCAGGGAAAGTACTTCCCCTTTCACTGTACCCAGAAAAGACTGCCTGGTATGCCACATGGTGTCTAAGTTGATCATCTCAACAAACTCTGTAGGGGTAACTGACGATATTTGAGGGATAGAAAGTGTAATCTTAGCGCCAATCAGTCTCGCAAGAGAATTGGCTGCTTGCCCCATAGAAATGTTCATTAGCTCCTGCAAAGCATCACGCTGTTCTTCACTTAAATAGTCATTCATATTAACCCCACGTCAGATAAAGCCTGCGATAATTGCTCTGCTTGTAGCGGTTTATGTAAAAAGCGAAATGCCCCAAGTCGATCGACTAATTTTTTAGCTTCGGGTTGAATATCCGCGCTAATCACAATAACAACTGTTTTAGCATGATGTTCCTGTAAATAGCTTAGGACACCAAATCCGTCCAGTTCGGGCATAGTTAAATCCAAAAAAAGCACTTCTGCTTTGCCTGCTTCAACCGCTTCAATTGCCTCTTTGCCATTTTTGGCTTCGGTGATTTCAACATCCCAATCAACAGGGAGTGCACGCCTAACTACTTTTCTTGACATCATCGAATCATCTGCAATGGTTACAGGTATAGGCATTATAATCTCCAGGTTGTCTCATTTGTCCTTTAGATTATGATGTAGTCTTACAGAAAGTCAAAATTTAATAGAGTATTTTTTATAAACAGTGGTGTTAATTCATTTTAGTTGACATAATCAGCAGAAGACAAATAAGACACAACTTTCCATTAACAAATTAAGCATCTATTACTATTGAGGTTTTTATGAAAGGTATCATTTTTAACGTACTTGAAGACATGATAGTTGAACAATGTGGTATGGGTGTATGGAATGACTTAATGGAAAAACATGCGCCTGCGGACAGAGTATATGTTTCGGCTATCAACTATCCAGAAAATGAGTTATTTGCCATCGCCACAGAAGTCTCCGAGATTTTAGGTCTTCCTTTACAAGATGTCATAAAAGCCTTTGGCCAATTTTTATTTTCAGGCTTGGCTGCAAACCATACTGCCGTTGTTGAACGTTTCACAGACTTTACGTCACTCGTTATGGGCATTCATAATATCATCCACGTAGAAGTGAATAAGCTTTACGATGAGCCCTCATTACCTACCATCATGTCGACAATGATCGATGACCATAATATTGAACTCAAATACTATTCTCCGCGTAAATTATGTTTTTGTGCTGAAGGGCTTATCTTTGGTGCAGCTGATTATTATCATCAAAATATTAGCATCAAACATGACACCTGCATGCATCAAGGTGCTGAACAGTGCATCTTAAATATAGAGTTAAAAAATGATTGATAAATCTAACCCATATTACATTGCCTACCATCGAGAAAAGAAAGCCCGAGTTGAAGTTGAGCAATTGTTAGAAGATTACACTAGACAAGTGTATGAAAAAAATATGTTGTTAGAACAGCAGATTAAACAAATTAAAAATCAACAGCAGTCACTGATACAACAAGAGAAATTAGCCTTATTGGGGACTCTCGCTGCTGGTGTAGCTCATGAAATCAATAACCCATTAGCGTTTGTGATCAGTAATGTCACCACGTTAAACAGTTATGTGAACGACTTAATTGAGGTAATCCCTAAAGAACAGTTAAGTCAAAGCGACAAAAATACTATCCATTTTATTACAGAAGACTTACCAGAGCTTATCACCGATAACGATCAAGGTTTTTTTCGCATTAAAGATATTGTTAAAAACCTGCTGTTCTTTGCCAGAACAGACTCCGAAGAATTAACAGAAATTGATTTGTCTGGTGCCATTGATATGGCAGTCAAATTATTAGGCCCAAAACTAAAAAATATTCAAGTTAAACAAGAACTTTGCAAGGTACCTAAAATTCGGTTTAATTCAGGAGAGCTTAACCAAGTGCTGGTCAATATCTTGGTTAATGCCATTCAAGCCTGTGAACAGTCAGCAAATAATAGCGCGATTATCACCATCAAACTGGCGCAGCATGACGGTATGATTCAACTCAATATTATCGATAATGGTTGTGGTATGTCTCCTGAAGTGCAACAAAGAATGTTTGATGCTTTTTATACTAACAAGCCAGTAGGCACTGGCACAGGTATAGGAATGTCGATTGTGTTGCAGATATTAAAACAACACAATGCGACGATTGATGTACAGTCTGAATTAGACAAAGGTACCATCATAAAAATTGGCTTTAATTTATCTACACCCATATAGAAAATAAATTATAAATAAGTACTTAGCCAATATTTTTATTAAAAAAATCAACAGTCCGCTGCCATGCTAATTCCGCATTAATGTCATCATATCTGCTGGTAGAATCGTTATGAAATCCGTGATGGGCTTTTTTATACATGTGCATGGTATAGGGTACCTTAAATGCTTTTAAATCTTGTTCGTACTCGGGCCAAGTATTGTTAACCCTTTCATCTAACTCGCCTAATTGAATTAATAATGGCGCTTTAATATTTTGTCTTAATTCTTTTGCTGCTGGAGTGCCATAAAATGGAACACCGGCTTGAATCAAATTTGAATCAACTGCCGCGAGATAATTAACAATATAGCCGCCAAAACAAAATCCCACCGCACCTAAGTTACCATTACTGCGTTGATGCGATTTTAAAAACTGGGCGGCCGCAACAAAGTCTTGTTCAATTTTGCTGCGGTCTAATGATTGCTGCATTGCCCGGCCTTCATCATCATTACCGGGATAACCGCCTAGTGAAAAAAGTGCATCAGGAGCAAAAGCAATAAACCCCGCTTTCGCTAAACGGCGAGCAACATCTTCAATATATGGATTTAAACCACGATTTTCATGAACGACTAATACAACGGGCAATAACCCTGTTTTACTTGTGGGCTCGACTAAATAGCCCTGGCCTTTGCCATAACCTAAAGGAGAATCAAATTGAGTGTAAGTGGCTTTAATGTCGGCATCATTAAATGACACTTGCTCAGCTAGCGCATAATTAGGCAATAATGCCGAAGTCAGCACACTCATTGAATAACCTAATGCCACTAACGAGCCTAATTTAGTCATAAATGTACGACGGTCCATGCCACCATGAGCATAGGAGTCATACCAATCAAAGGCTTGTTGCGGAATATTATCGACGGATTTGTGGTGCATAAGTTCCCTCTTCTGATCAAATGTAATTACGCTAATTGATGGTTATTAATATTAGTTGATAACCGTTAATGTTAACTGAAGATAATGTATTCACCATCGTCAGCCGATTTTATACGCTTAATTAGCCGCTTAAGGTCAACTGATTTGGTGCGCCTAATTATCACAATTTAAGACTCTATCAATTGTGATGAGTCATGGTTGAGCTGGCTGATATCGCTTAAGCGTATGTGATGGATTTTCTCCAAAGAGTTGAGTGTAATCTTTGGTAAATTGGCCAGCATGCCAAAAGCCCCAATTGGCCGCAATCACCGAAATAGGCGTATCTTGGTCGGGTTGTTTCAGCTGACGCCTCACATTATTTAAGCGTGTAAGACGCAAAAAGCGCAATGGATTAATGCCTAAAATACTCTCAAAACTATACTGCAAGGTTCTTCGGCTCACAAAAGTAAGCTCACAAAGCTGGGTTATCGTCACCGCTTGTTGAGGATAATCATGCAAGAATTCTTTTACTTTCTCTACCACGGCTAAACGATGTTGATAGCTAGGCGCCACCACTTGTTTTGATGATTCCTGGGTTAATAAATTCAGCGCTAAAGTGCTTAACATATCTTGCTGTAACGCAGTATGTAAGCCTAATTCACCTTGGTTAATCAGTGATTCAATCATAAAACGGGTTTGGTTAAGTTGCATTGGATTAGTACTTAATCGCTCCGCTCCTTGCGACGTTAAACTCTTAAGTGACAAACCTTGGATCTCAGCCATAGTGAATAAGATCTGTTTATTAATAACCAAACCATAAATAGTAAACTGTTCTGGGGTCATTAACTCAAAATCACAATCACTGCTACGACACATAAACTGATGAGTATCAACTGGTAAACCATTGATTTTACTTTGGTCTGAAAAACGTGGAATGCCTAACCAGATTGATTCAGGCGCAATATTGCATTGCTGTCTTAGTGCACGCTGAGTAAATTCTTTAAATAAATGCGCCTCAGGATAGTCAAGCCCTTCTATACAACCATAAAAACTGCCGTTACTGACTTGATCATAAACTTGCTGCCATTGAGTTAAATTATGCGCCTGCTCATCAATATCGTTGGTTGTGACCACGCTCTTTTGTGGTGCGCACTGATTAATATGGTGCTCCATCTGTCACGTCCTCTTGATATAACACTGTTAACCCAAACTCTAACCCTGAAGAAAAAGAACTTCATCTAGCTGAAATTAATCACAAAAAATGACTTTGCCAAAACTTGATAGCCACTTGGTACGATTTAAGCTCATGTAAACTTATAAATTAATTGATTAACGATTACAGGAGCAAAACCTGTACCAAAGTTCAATCGTTAACCTCGAGGTCATTAATGAGTCAATCGTATCGCTACACCTTAGGTAGCCAAACATATCAATTTCGACATCTTGCAGACCTAATGGCTAAAGCAACGCCACAGCGATCCGGTGATCGCTTAGCCGGAGTGATGGCTCAATCAGCGAAAGAACGAGCTGTTGCGCAAATGACACTTGCAGATGTGCCATTAAAAATCTTCCTTAACGAAGCGTTTATTCCATATGAAACAGACGAAGTTACACGATTAATTTTAGACGAACATGACACTCGTGCATTTGCTTATATTAGCCATTTAACGGTTGGCGATTTTCGTAACTGGCTACTTAGCGACTACGTAACACCACAGGTTTTAGCCGCAGTAAAAATGGGCATCACACCTGAAATGGCAGCGGCTGTGAGCAAAATTATGCGTAATCAAGATCTTATTCTTGTGGCTAAAAAATGTCATGTCACTAGCGCATTTAGAAATACCATTGGCTTGCCCGGTCATTTATCGACCCGCTTGCAACCTAACCACCCTACCGATGATGTCAATGGGATTGCAGCTTCAATACTTGACGGTTTGTTGTATGGCAATGGCGATGCTGTGATTGGCATTAATCCAGCAACAGACAACGTAGCGCAAGCCATAAAACTAATGAAATTGATGGATGACGTGATCCAAAAATATGACATTCCAACACAGAGCTGCGTCTTAACCCACGTCACTAACACCATTGAATGTATAGAAGCCGGCGCACCGGTTGATTTGGTGTTTCAATCAATTGGTGGCACCGAAGCCACAAACAGCAGTTTTGGGTTTAATTTAAATACCTTAGCAGAAGCACAAGATGCAGCATTAAGTCTAAAGCGTGGCACCGTTGGCAATAACGTAATGTATTTTGAAACCGGCCAAGGCAGCTCGTTGTCTGCTAATGCTCACCATGGGTTAGATCAACAAACCTGCGAAGCTAGAGCCTATGCTGTCGCGCGCAAGTTTAATCCGCTACTGGTGAATACAGTGGTTGGCTTTATTGGTCCTGAATATTTATTTGATGGTAAAGAAATTACTCGGGCCGGATTAGAAGATCATTTTTGCGCAAAACTACTTGGTGTACCTATGGGGTGTGATGTGTGTTACACCAACCATGCCGAAGCCGATCAAAACGATATGGATAATCTTCTCACCTTATTGGGGGTTGCCGGTTGCTCGTTTGTGATGGGGATACCAGGTTCAGACGACATCATGCTGAATTATCAAACCACTTCTTTTCATGATGCTTTATATGTTCGTCGTGTATTGGGCTCTCGCCCAGCGCCAGAATTTGAACACTGGTTAAGCAAAATGAACATTATGAAAAATTCGGCAGATTTTGTGTTGTCCAACACGGTACCCAATGCATTTGCTAAACCACTGTATGCACTACAAGGAGACTATTAATGGACTCCAATTGTGTAGATAAACAGAACAACCTTGTCGATTCAATTCAATCACATCATCAACATGGCAATGTAGTCTCCAATCCATGGCGCGACCTTCGCCGTTTTACTGATGCACGAATTGGCCTTGGTAGAGCCGGAATTAGCTTGCCCACATCAGAGTTATTAGCGTTCCAATTATCACACGCGCAAGCTCGCGACGCGGTGAATTTACCGCTAAATATCGATGCTCTGGCAATTGATCTAAGCAATATCTTATTACTGGATAATGTGACTTATCCTATGAGGGTTAACAGTCAGGTTGATGATCGTATCACCTATTTACAAAGACCTGACCTTGGCAGAAAACTTGCTGAAAGCGGCCGCAAAACCTTACTACATCACATGAACAGTCAAGGTCAAGCTGCCGACACTCAATACGACCTTGCCATAGTAGTGGTCGATGGTTTGTCATCATTAGCGGTACAAAACAACGCCAAGCCATTTATCAACGAGTTATTAAGTCAACTACATCAGCAACACTCTGGATGGAATATCGCCCCCATCACCATAGTAGAACAAGGTCGAGTTGCCATAGGTGATGATATTGGCCAGCTGTTAAATGCCCAAGTGGTGATGGTGCTTATCGGCGAACGCCCGGGACTCAGCTCACCAGACAGTCTTGGCTTATATCTCACTTGGGCGCCTAAAACGGGGCTTAATGATGCCTGCAGAAATTGTATTTCAAACATTCGCCCTGCTGGCTTGCCTTATACCGAAGCAGCCAAACGGGCTGTTTACCTATTAACACAAGCTAAAAAACTCAAACTAACAGGAGTGAATTTAAAAGATCGCACTCAAGACGATGTAATTGAACACCAACAACAAACTCAAAACTTTTTAATTGCTGAATAACCCTAAATACATTCTACATAAAAATGTAAATACCACCGGAGAAACAATCATGTCTGAAAACAACAAAGAGTATCTTGCCAAAAGGCAACTTAAAAGCGGTACCGCTGGATGGGTTTTATTGGCAGGATTAGGCGTGTCGTACGTTATTTCTGGTGATTTCGCAGGTTGGAACTTCGGCATAGCCGAAGCTGGCTGGGGAGGATTTGCCATTGCAGCTGTACTGATGGCAATCATGTATTTAGCGTTAGTCTTGTCCTTAGCGGAAATGTCAGCAGCAATACCCGCTGCAGGTGGCGGCTATAGCTTTGCTCGCCAAGCAATGGGACCGGCTGGAGGATATTTAACCGGACTGGCGGTGTTAATCGAGTATGCTCTAGCCCCTGCTGCTATTGTTATTTTTATTGGCTCTGCGGTACAGGAGTTACTGGGATTTAACGGCCCTTGGGTGTATGCACTGTTTTATATCGTCTTTGTCGGTATTCATCTCGCGGGTGTTGGAGAAGCACTAAAAGTCATGATGGTGATCAGTGGTTTAGCTGTTGTAGCCATTATTGCCACTGCAGTGGTGTTGATTGGCAACTTTGATGCTACCCGACTTTATGATGTTGCTGTTACTGATGCAGCAGGTGCTAGTGAGTTTTTACCATTAGGATGGTACGGTGTTTGGGCTGCTCTGCCCTTTGCCATGTGGTTATTTTTAGCTGTAGAAGGTGTTCCATTAGCAGCAGAAGAAGCCAAAGATCCGGCCAAAGATGTGCCTAAAGGTATTATTGGTGCAATGATATTTTTATTGTTTACTGCGCTGCTGGTTGTAGTATTAGTCCCTGGCGCTGGCGGTGCTGCGGCAATGGGCGCAAGTGCTGTACCACTCGTTGATGCATTAAATGTGACCGGTAATCATACTTTAGCGACTATGGTAAATATTTTAGGTTTAGCAGGTCTAGTGGCCTCATTTTTCTCAATTATTTATGGTTATAGCCGTTTGGTATTTGCGTTGTCACGTGCAGGCTATATTCCGCGTTCACTGTCAATTACAACCTCACGCAAAGTCCCTGCCCGCGCATTAATAGTCCCGGCAATATTCGGTTTTATTGCATCACTCAGCGGCGAAGGTGATTTATTGCTTGCTATGGCCGTTGTGGGCGCAACAGTATCTTATGCATTAATGGCATTAAGCCATATATTATTACGCATAAAACAGCCTGAATTAGTCCGTCCATACAAAACACCGGGTGGTGTCGTAACATCAGGTATTGCATTAGTCCTGTCTTTAATAGCATTAACCGGAGTGTATGCGTTTGACCCACGGGCATTCTTATTCACAATAGGTTTATTTGTCATTGGCGCTGCATACTACTTTGGCTACAGCTCAACTAGGTTGGTAGCAAAAAATGCTGATGAAGAGTTTGCGATGTTGGCTGCGGCTGAATCAGAACTAGTCATGGAAAACTAATCAAACAACGCTTAATGCGATCTGGTTGTGATAACAGATCGCATAATATCAAAAACGTATACTTCATCTAACCAATATAATTAATTGATTTAATGATCAACTCTAACGATCTCGAGTTAAATTTTGCACTAGCCATGCTGTCAGTTCAGACACATTAATGCAGGGTGCATTTACAAGCATTTTGTAAGATTAGCACTATTATTAACTGAACGGCCACAACGCTGGAATCAAACTAAGAAGAGTATCGCCAGCAAGAAATCT
This sequence comes from Shewanella sp. Arc9-LZ, assembly GCF_010092445.1. NCBI lineage: Bacteria > Pseudomonadati > Pseudomonadota > Gammaproteobacteria > Alteromonadales > Shewanellaceae > Shewanella > Shewanella sp. Arc9-LZ. Next base: position 2,550,517 of record NZ_CP048031.1, read on the forward strand.
CACTGCACAGCTGAGGCGTACGTCCTTCCCAAACTATCGCCTACTGTAGATAAACAACATAAACCTATTCCATAAAGCAGCAAAAATACTAACAACTACTCGCCTCCAGCAGCATAAAGTAGCCATGATCAGTAATCAGTAATCAATAATCAATAATCACTGTCCACTGTCCACTGTCCACTGGTCATTAGCCATTAATCATTAATGCCACTATTGGCATCAACCCATTTCCTTGCCTGCACAGAAACCGATTATTGCTATCTTTCGTCCAAACGCTTAGCGCAGACGATGGGTCAGTGCTTCAATATGTTCTGGACCAATCCCACAACAACCGCCAATGAGTGATGCCCCCACGGCACGCCAGCGTTCTGCCCATGTTAGATAATCAAGTGGCCCAAGATCGTTACGGATCTCATCTAAACCATCATTGGCCGTAGCATCTTTTGCTTGCGGAGGAAAAGCATTCGCATAAGCCCCCAATCGGATGTCATTTCGGCCAAGCTTACCCAGACAGTCAGAGGCTACCTTTAGTGCAGCCTCAATGACTTCAGGCTGACAACAATTAAACAAAATGGCATCTACACCTACTTCTATCAGTCTCTCTATGGCATACACGACGGATTCACCAGATCGTAATCTAGGTTCATTTGTGACTATTTCATCCTCAAGCGTAAAAGCGACCCAAAACGGTTTACCGTCATTTGGCAGTAACCTTTTAATCGCAAGCGGTTCAGCGATAAGACTCACTGTTTCGACCAGCCACAGATCCACATTGGGTGACATTGCTCGTATCAGCGGAGTAGCGAGCTCACTGACTTTATCAGCATCGAACAAATCGGCCCGATATGAGCCAAACAATGGCGGCAATGAGCCCGCAACTAACACAGAACTCCCCTGCTCGTCGGCCACATCGCGTGCCAACTTACTCGCAAGCGCGGCCAATGTTTCCCCTTCTGCTGCAAAACGCTCGGCTCCAATATGAAACGGCACCAAGGCATAACTATTGGTTGTAATAACTCGAGCGCCACTATCGACATAAGCACGGTGCACTTGAGCCACTGTTTGTGGTGCTTCCATTAAAGCCAGAGCGGACCATTCAGGTTGACGAAATGGAGCACCTCGGCTTGCCAATTCGCGTCCCATTCCGCCATCAAGCACCCACAATTCCTGCTTATCCATTATTAATGACTCCATAATATTAAGATGTCTCTACAAATCTTTATCCCGAGTGATGCTGAAATAGATCTCAATGGCACAGTCGAGTACACGAATAAATCGACCAAAAAAATCAGACGTCCAGATGGCTAAAGTGTAAAGGTATAAATGGGATACTGCAATCAACCATACCGAAAATATTAAATAACTTTGTTATTGATATCGACTCATTCTAAAAGCCTAAACGAGGTATTAAATCGATATTAAATACGGCTTAGCTTACCTAAACAACACCATTAAATCGTGTCCAATATTGATTAACCTGAGCTCAGGATAACAAATCAATGACCGCAGCAGCTTAGATGAATGATGCTTGAATAGAATTGGATAATTTAAATAGGTGTAAAAACTATCAAATAAAGTGTGAAGTACAACCAGATAACATTACTCACTTAGGTTGTTGGAATTGTCATGATGAAATTGTTAGCAGTAAGATGAGTCTTTATTTGGACATTTTTGTCGTTGTTTAAATTAGTAAAGCTCAATAGTCTAATGTCGATTAGCACGACTGAGCGAGATACATATTAATGCTGACTAGTAGCGCTCTATTCGATTGTTAAAGCGTATTTATGATAAACATCATCAATGTTCATCGGTTTTGAAAAATAATACCCTTGCGCCACATCACATTGATGTTCAATCAAAAAATCTAATTGTTCTTGTAATTCTACCCCCTCAGCCGTGACGCATTTACCTAATGAATGAGCCATGTTTATCACCGCTTTTACCACAGCTTGATCTTCGGCTGAATGAATCAGATTGGAGATAAATGACTGATCAATTTTTAACATGTTGGCAGGTAGTGATTTAAGATAAGCAAGTGACGAATAGCCGGTACCAAAGTCGTCGATAGCGACATGAATATCAGCTTCGATCAGTTTCTGTAAAATCTCAATTGATTGCTCAGGAATGGCCATCAACGCGGTTTCGGTGATTTCAAACTTAAGCCACTTAGGTTCGGCGCCAGTATCTGTAATAACAGTCAGTAAATCGTCAGCTAAATTTATATTTATCAGTTCCAGTGCCGACAAGTTGACTGAGACCCTCTTAAAGTCAAAACCTTGCTCATGCCATTTCACTAACTGTTGGCATACCGTTTTGAGCATCCAACGACTTAATTCAAAGATTAAACCAGTATTTTCGGCAATAGGGATAAATTCCGCCGGAGAGATAAGCCCAAAGTCTGGATGGTCCCAACGCATCAACGCTTCAAATCCACCTAAGCCTTGGCTTGGTAAAAGGATTAAAGGCTGATATACCGCAAACAATTGATAATGTTCAATAACAGGTTCAGCTAACGCTTTACGTAACCCCTGCTCGATAATAAGACGGCGTTTATTATGTATCGCTTGTTGTTTGTTACAAAATGCCACCCCAAACGGTCTTTTTTTCGCTTCATACAAAGCTGAATCTGCTTGGTTCAATATCGCTTCAGCATCTTTGCCATCTTCAGGAAAAAGACTAATACCCACACGGCAACCTAAAATAATGGTTTGTTCTAAAAACTCAAAATGTTGTTGAAACACTTCAACTAATTCAGTCGCAATGGCATTTGCTTCATCGGCAGCTTTATTGGGTAATGCAATACAAAATTTATCACCGCCAAAACGTGACACTGTGAAGGTTCCATTTAGCGTAGTACTAATGCGTGTAGCCGCCTGCTGTAGAATATAGTCGCCAGCACTATGTCCAAAGTTATCATTAATAATTTTAAAACGAGTAAGATCTAAAAATAGTAATGCCAGCGGCTGTTGATTTTGCAGACATATTTGAATATTCTCGTCGAGTAAAATCTTAAAAAAATAACGGTTAATTAAGCCCGTTAAGTCGTCATAGTGCGACAGCTGATACAACATATCTTGTTGCTGTTTACGCGATGTCACATCGTGGGCAATACCTTCGCAACCAATGCATTCACCTTCATCATCATACATAGGTCGTTCAAGCACCTCAAAGGTATGAATAACGCCATTCGCATCAAATATTTCTATCTCAAATGGCGCTAATTTCTCTCCGTTAATAATGCGCTGGATATATCCTGAGATCAGTTGGTTTTTCGGATTGTCAGTTAACAATTTATAATAATATTCGCCAAATCCAGTAATAGTGAGCCCTAAAATATGAGTCACAGAAGGGCTGACATATTGTATAAAACCATCAGTATCGTGCTGATAAAAAATGTATTCATCTTCTAACGACTCAACCAAACCACGGTATCTATTTTCACTAATGGTAAGCTGAAGCGTCCGTTCCAAGACGTTTTGTTCAAGATTATTTTTTAATTCGTTTAATGCCATATTGGCATTTGCAGTATTAATATTAGCAATGGTTAAGGCTTGATTATTCCGTCTAGCTTGCAAAATCCACACACTAAGCAACAAAATTAATACACCTGCCACCGCCGCAAACTCAATCAAATCTTGGTAATCTTTCGGCAGCGTAATGTTTGCCCCCCAAGCTTCATTAATGGCAATTTTTTCAGCAGAGCTCAACGAGCTCAACCCTTTCTGCATAATACTGGCTAAAATAGGAAAGTCTTGTCTGACTGCAATGGATTCATTAGCATTGTTTTTTTCGTAAAAAGCGAAGAATTTCAAATCAGAAAATGAGTACTTTAACTGGTAATAATTTGCTGCAGCAAAAAAGGTGATTGCAGCATCGGCTTGATTAGCCTGCACAGCTTCCATTGCTTCACGCATGTTATCAACCACAAATGGCGTTACGCTGGGAAACTCTTTAATAAGTTTATCGGAATATTGATAATCCTTCACTATCGCAATGGTTTTATTAGCAATATCACTGCGGTTATGAATTTGATGGTTATTTTTTTTACCAATAATCACCAGCGATTTATAAACAATTGGACTAGTGAACAAAAATTGGTTTTCGCGCTCAGGAGTGTTGACCATGGTTAACACCATATCAATCTCTTTTTGCTGCAGATTTTTGACGATATCTGGCCAGCGATGTTCATCATTTATGACAAACTCTATGCCTAACTTTTGCCCAATCAACAACAAAGTATCAACTGCCATTCCAACAATTTGATCGTTTTCATTGATATAAGTATAAGGAGGGAAATAACCATCCACACCCACACGGATTGGTTGATGTTCGCTCAGCCATTGTTGCTCATGTTCATTAAGGGTTATTGGCCTAACAGCGGTCATCTCGACAACATCAGCACGTGTAAAGTTAGCGAATGACAGCAATAACAATATACAAAAAAAGACGTTTGCATACACATAGGGTTTATTTGGCATTATTATTTTATTCCTGGTGCTTATATAGCCAATGCTAAAACTAACACCGGTAAAATGTAATGAATTAATGAACTGCTTAGAGGATCGTACCATATTTAAAATAATAACTAGCAGACTTAAGCATTAAATAAATTTTTTCAATCACTTAGCTATAAATAACGCGAGTTTTTAATCAACATTTCTAATCAGTTTAATGAATCTATTTATACAAAAAAGATTATCAATATACAAACTTTAATGAGTATTTTATTCAATAATCTTTAGTAAACTGCATGTTTGCGATCAGGTACTAAAGCAGGCTTTGTAAGCCCCGCTAGGGAGTGTAAACGGTCAGCCAACCATTCGTTGTACTGTTATCGGTGTGATACTTGCGATAGACAAACTGCGTCGTCGGTAACTGCTCCTGCGTTACTCTATCTCCTGCATCCATGCAGTCGTCGGTAACTGCTCCTGCGTTACTCTATCTCCTGCATCCATGCAGTCGTCGTTTAGGACTGCTATTAGTGTTTTGCCTTGAGGTTTACCCGTTATCGCTAAGTAATAACAGCACAGTCGATTATTGACTCAAGCTTAACTCACTAAACGACAACGACATCTTGCCTAATCCTTGATATTCAATCTGCAGTGGTTTATCCATGTCGACTTTAAGCACACCGCAATATGAACCAGTAATAATAGCCTGCCCGGCAGTAATCACAATGCCGCGAGCGGTTAAAAAGTTCACTAACCAGTACAAAGGTGATGCAGGTAAATGGCACGGATGACATCCGTCATAGGTATTGGTAGTGTGTTGTTGAGTGACCAATATTTGAATTTTGCTAGCCATTAATGCCTTAGCTTTGTCAATTTCAGGGCCTAAATACAACCCCTGGTTACTGAGTCCGTCAGCCAATTTTTCAACAAATGTGGCTGGATAATCTCGGCTAAATCGTTGTTGAATTAACTCCAATGCCATATGAGTAGCGCTAATTTGCTGATTAATTTCGGCTTCAGAGTAATGACGATGAGCCTCAAAGGTTTGACCAACAACAAAAGCGATTTCAGGCTCAATCAGGGCTAGCTGCGCCGATGATAAAATGGCGCAATCATGTTGATTAACAATGGCATCCGCCAAAATAGGTGCAACAATCAAATCGCCATTGTCTCGCGGCGTTAAACATTTCCAACCAGTAACATTATGTTGATTCAAGGCAATCATCGCAACTTGGATTTCAAGTGCCGTTTCAATACTGTCTATATGCTGTTCAGATAGTAAATTTGACTCAGGATTAACACAATGCCTCTGTGAAAAGAGATGTTTGGCAATGTCGTTTATATGCGTTTGTTGAACCATTACGGTTTCCTATTGCGATAGTGAGTTCTTAAACAAGCGAAGTTTTAGTCGCGAGTAAGTGATTATTATAAATACATCTGCGGTTAGTATTAACGCCACACATTATTCACAGCTGTATCGATGTTAGTGGCGTTAATGCTAGTCGCGTTAAAGTTAGTGGCGTTAGCGTTAGTTGCGTTAATGTTAGTTGCGTTTCAGCTGATGACACCGCACAAACAACCACAGCATCAAAGCTAGTATAAAGTAACGCTCACGTTATCCAGCTTTGCGTTGCTTTAATTGTGCTTTAGTTTGCTCAAACCACTGATAAACAATCTCGCGTGTTTGCTCCGATGGCATTGAATTAGACGCACCTCTAATCTGGTCGATTTCGCACATCAGCGGCTGGGTTTTAGTGATTTTGATGCCAATAGTCATTCGCTCAGGCTTAGCCATTTTAAACGCACAATAATGTCCGTTGGCAATGCTTTGATGATAAATAGCAATACAGTGACCTTGTTCGCGACCTTCTGCGACGAGCTCATCATAACGGCTAATAGCCTTAATTTGGCCATTGGCTGTAAGCAATTGAGGATAGGCGAAATCAGCATTTTGCGGGCGAGTTTTAACAAGCTCCATTTCATTGCGTTCAATCACCCAGCGATCATGTAACTGGCGTAAATCACTAATCGACGACAATTGACTAACCCGTTGCAGCGGATCGAAAATCCCTAATGTCATTCCCATATGTAACGTGTCATTAAGGTACGCCATTAATTGGCTGCGACCTTGTTGCTGATTAAACGCCAAATCGAGCCCGAGCGGAGTGCCAGTAAAAAATGGGTACATGTGATCAACACTCAAAGCATTTAAGTTAATCTGTTGATAATGTTTAAACCGACTAAAGTGACAAAAACGGACATCTAACTGACGTTTAACATGCAGTAAATCGGCTTCTCGTTGATAGGTTAAGGTTAACTTATCAATAAACTTAAGCGCTGCTTTACTGCTGTGATAGCCTAATGCCGATAGAATTTGGCGCTGTCCAAGTAAGCAAAATGCCAACGCTTGTTGGTTATCGACACTGCATTGCTCGCAAATAAGCAATAACAGCACCGGTCTGCTGAGTAATATTTGTAATGCGGGTTCACAATTAGCAGCCAACCACAGCATTTGGTATTGATGCTCAGCAAAGGGCGCGGTTATCTTCAATAAATGTTCTGGAATAGACGTCAACCAGGCTTGACCTACATCGGTTTGAGTCACTAAATCAAGTCCTAGCCCTAACCCGCCTTCAAGTTGCTCATTAGATTGATGATTAAACGTTCTAAAACCAGCTAAGCCATTATGCCAGCCATGTAATTCAACATCATAATCAAAACCCAAATCACGGATAGGGATGGTTAATGCAGCGGTCATGTCGACTCCTAAAACAACCAAATCAATAATGTAGCTGATATTGAAACTAATATGGCATCAGTTTCTATTGCAAACGATTCAACCGCGCAGATATCAGCCAATTTACTCAGTTCAATGCTTTCCTAGCCCAGCGTTAACGCCATTGTCTGCTATATAAGCAGATTATAAATCGACAACTTAGCACTAACCTGTATAATCCGCGGCCTATTTACTTACATATACTCATGTCTGTCTTATTCACACGTGGCTGTTGTCTTGCCTATTGTTGATAAATATTCAGTAGTACACAGTTGGAACATTGCTTTGATTTCTACCGCTAATATCACCATGCAGTTTGGCCCTGAGCCATTATTTGAAAACATCTCGGCTCAATTTGGTCACGGTAACCGTTACGGTTTAATCGGCGCAAATGGCTGTGGTAAATCCACGTTCATGAAAATTTTGAGTGGTGCTTTGGCTCCAACATCAGGAAACGTGTCGATTACACCAGGCTTTAAAGTCGGTACGCTTAGTCAAGATCAATTCGCGTTTGAACAATATAGTGTTGTCGACGCAGTGATCATGGGTGATGTCGGACTGTGGAAAGTCAAACAAGAACGCGACAGCATTTACGCCAAAGCAGAAATGACCGACGAAGACGGCATGCGAGTAGGCGACCTAGAAAGTCAGTTCGCTGAAATGGACGGCTACACAGCTGAAAGTCGTGCGGGTGAAATTCTGCTAGAAGCCGGTATTGAAGAATCATTTCACTTTGGTTTAATGCAACAGGTTGCTCCAGGTTGGAAACTGCGCGTGCTATTAGCACAAGCTTTATTCGCTAACCCAGACATTTTGTTACTCGACGAACCTACCAACAACTTGGATATTCATACCATTAGTTGGTTGGCCACAGAGCTAAACAAACGTAAATGCACCATGATCATCATTTCGCACGACAGACACTTCTTAAACTCTGTTTGTACCCACATGGCTGATATCGATTACGGCGAATTACGTGTTTACCCAGGTAATTACGAATATTTCTTAGCTCAATCAGGCTTAATTCGCGAGCAACTGTTAGCGGGCAATGCCAAGAAAAGTGCTGAAATTGACGAGCTGCAAGACTTCGTTAACCGTTTTGGTGCTAACGCATCTAAAGCAAAACAAGCTAGCTCACGCGCTAAAAAGATGGACAAAATTAAGTTAGATGATGTTAAGTCATCTAGCCGTATTACCCCATCAATTCGTTTTGCAGAAAGCAAAAAGCTGCATCGCCAAGCACTTGTGCTTGAAGAATTGTCTCACGGATTCGACGAAGTGTTATTCGAACACGGCGACCTTATTCTTGAAGCGGGTTCTAAACTGGCGATTATTGGCGAAAACGGTGTGGGTAAAACGACCCTATTACGCTGCTTAGTGAATCAATTACAACACAATCACGGCCGTATTAAATGGTCTGAAAATGCTGCAATTGGTTACTGCCCACAAGACAGCACTGCTGATTTTGATAATGACATGACTTTATTTGATTGGATGTCATTATGGCGCACACCAAAGCACAATGATTTAATGGTTCGCGGCATGTTAGGTCGTCTATTATTTTCTGATGACGACGCCAACAAAAAAGTCCGCAACTGTTCAGGTGGTGAGAAAAACCGCTTGTTATTCGGTAAGTTAATGATGATGGATATTAACGTACTGGTAATGGACGAGCCAACCAACCACATGGACATGGAAGCGATTGAAGCGCTAAACCAAGCCTTGAAATTATTTGAAGGCACATTGATATTTGTCAGCCATGACCGTGAGTTTGTGTCATCTTTGGCAACACGCATTATTGATGTAAAAGGCAAAAGATTGATAAACTTCCAAGGTACATTTGATGAATACCTTGCAAGCCAAGCTGAAGCAGAAGCCAGAGGCTAACATCTTTTTTGGGCATGTATTACTCAATGTCCATTAACGGATAACATCGTTAAAGTAAGGTCTTCATGTTGCATAATGTTGCAATGACGAAGACCTTTTTTGTTTAATTCATCATAGAGATGAAAGCTAAGCAGTTAGCAAAGCAATACAAAGGGCTGTTTGAGCGACGTTTGTTATCCCGAGTTCAGGTTATTTATATTCGAAAAGCCTAATCAATAGTAATCCGTTGCAGATACACGTAAAATCGACCTGTAAAATTAATAACCAACGACATAAAATAGCGAAAATATCATGAATAGAAAAATCGAATTATTGGCACCCGGTGGAGATGTCGATGCGATCAAAGCTGCGATTATAGCCGGTGCAAATGCCGTTTATTGTGGCCTAGATACCTTCAACGCCCGTAACCGAGCGGCCAACCTGTCATTCGATGACTTAATTGGTGTTATCGCGCTTGCTCACCAATATCAGTGTGAAGTGTTTCTCACCATGAACATCGTTATTTTAGAAAACGAAGTTCCGACATTGGTTAAATTGCTCAATCAGTTAGTGAATACGGGTATCGACGGCATTATTGTCCAGGATTTAGGCTTGTTTAATCTAGTCACTAAGCATTTTCCAAGCCTAGCCATTCACGCTTCTACCCAGCTGACAACTCATAACGAAGGTCAAATTGGCTTCTTAGCCAAAATCGGTGCCACTCGTGTCAATTTATCTCGTGAGCTAAACCTTGGCGAAATTAAAAGCCTTACCACCCTCGCCCACGACCACGAAGTGCTTACCGAAGTATTTGTTCACGGCGCATTATGTATTGCCTTCTCGGGTCAATGTTATTCAAGTTCAGTCAGTGTTGGTAATTCTGGCAACCGTGGCCGCTGCAGCCAGGCATGTCGTGATGAATACGAAGTCACAGCAGCCGGTAACAAGTTTCCGCTGAATCTAAAAGACAACTCAGCTTACTTTGATTTACCAGAATTGGTTGATGCCGGCGTCGACTCGCTCAAAATTGAAGGCCGTATTAAAGGTGCACAATATGTCCATACCGTGGTGGACAGCTGGCGCAAACAGATCGACAAATTTATCGAAACAGGCAAGCTATTAGCCGATGACTCGAACTTACATAAAGTGTTCAACCGTGATTTTACCAACTCGTTTTTAAAGGGTAACCTCACCAAAGACATGTTTATCGATAATCCACGCGATAACAGCTTTAAACATGCTAACGACAAAAGTAACGCGATATCAGTGGTTCAAATTCAAGAAGCCCAACAAACACTGTCGTCAGAAAAAGACGCCATTGTGCAATTGGTTGCCGAAAAAATTAATCACCTGAGCATTGCCAAGCCTACGCTAGCACTGGCATTTTCTGGTCAAGTCAATCAACCATTGTCGATCACTGTGACCACGCCAGATCAACACTTTGTGATTGAATCATCTATCTCTCTAACCCAAGCAACAGAATCACGGGTTGATGAAGCCGCAATTGAAAAACGCTTTAAAAGCTTAAAAGGCAGCGGTTACTTATTACAGGCATTTAATTATGACGGCTTGCAGACTGATTTAAGCCTGCCGTTTAGCCAGTTAACTCAGCTTAAAAACCAGCTGTTATTACAGCTAACACAAAGAGAATACATAGGCGCAGTAACCTTACCCAAGTTACCTAAACATCCTAAAGTGACCGACACACCGACATTGTCTTTGCTTATTAGTGATGAAAAAGATGTTAATTTGTGTGATGTTACCGATGCCGATATTTACTTTAAGCTGCCAGAAAGCTTTAAGAAAAACGACAACAAGTACATCGATATCTTTTTACGTAACCCAAGGTTAATTCCGTGGTTTCCGGCTGTGCTTATCGGCAAAGATTACATCGAAGCGGTAAGAGTGTTAGAAGTAGTAAAGCCTAAGCGTATTGTCACAAATAACACTGGCGTTGCGTTTAAAGCCTATGAAATGGACATCGAGTGGATTGCGGGGCCGTTTTTAAACACCACTAACTCTTATGCCTTGTTAACATTACAAGAGCAATTGAATTGTGCTGGTGCGTTTATTTCGAACGAGATAAATCGTAACCAAATTAAAAACATCGCCAGACCAGAAAACTTCAAACTGCTTTACAGCATCTATCACCCTATTTTGATGATGACCAGCAGACAATGCTTTTTCCAACAAACGGTAGGCTGTAATAAACCCAGCATTGAAGACGGTTGCATGCTCAAGTGTGAAAAAGCCACTACCATCACTAATGTGAAAGGTATTTCGTTTGCAGTAGACAAACAAAAAGGTGGTTACCCGAGTATCTATAACCACGAGCAGTTTTTAAACATCGAAGCCGTTGAAGATCTATCACACTTATTTGATGAGTTCTTTATCGACCTCACCAACATAGGATCTGGCTCAAAAGCGGAAATCGATAAAACTCAGCTGGTTGCCCACTTCGAAAACGTCCTTAAAGGCGTCACCGAATCTAAAGTAGAGCTAAATCAACTTGTGACCATTTCTACTAACGCCCAGTATCAGCAAGGTTTGTAATAAAATTTGTTAATGACTCAATCAATAGAGCATGTAAATGGTTAACTCTTTAACCTCAACTCGGGATAGAGATGAGAATATAGATACTCTGTATTGATTGTCCATCATAGAAACAACAAGGGTCGCATTAGTGCGACCCTTGTTGTTTCTGAAGTGATCCACGGTTAATTCCGACAGAAACACTTTTTATCGACATTAATTTCAAGCTAACATATTGGCAAGCTATCTCGCGAAAAACCTTTAGCAACCTCCTAAAAGTGGCTACTTTGATGTGTTAACCACAGCAACGACAACAACCACCGACCACTTGTAATACCAATACCCAAACCTACCTTACCAATATCCATCTCTAAATCTGACTCTGTAAAACCAGTATTCATCGCATATAAGCCTTATATCGACCGCATCAAGTGAAGAATCTCTGTTTTAAACGCGATAGTCACAAGCCAGAGTATGACTGCATTGTAGAATAATGACTGACAAGTAATTCTCATCAACATAAAGTTTAGTTCGATTAGTTTTGGTAAGACAAATAAAATAATTTGGTAATGATCAATTGCAATTGTTGGTAACGTGTTATATAAATGTATCTGTTGATTAAAACAACAACATTGGTAATACCAAATCAAACAATTTCTTTGGGGGGAATTATGAAGTTGAATAAAATAAGCGCCATGTTCAGTGGCGCAAAAAACAAAGCCAACAATATAACCATTTTTGGCGCGACTTTAACAGCCATGTTAACGATGCCAGCATTTGCAGCAGAACCTGTAGCACAAACTGAAGCGGAAAAAGTTAATACAAGTGAAATTGAAGTTATAGCCGTTCGAGGTATATTTGGCAGCTTAAAAGCCGCTAACTTACTTAAACGTACTGACGAACGTATTGTCGATGTTATCGTTGCTGAAGATATTGGTAAATTACCTGACAACAACATTGCCGAAGCATTGCAACGCATAACAGGTGTTTCTATTGAATCTGATTTTGGTGTCGGTGAATCTGTCACTATCCGTGGTGTATCAGAAAACCTTATTCTGCTCAATGGCCGCTCAACAGCAGGCCCAGGACGTGGCGGTATTAGTTTAGATGACTTCCCTGCTAGTTTCTTAAAAACAGTTGAAGTGATTAAATCTCCAACACCTGAAATGATTGAAGGTGCTTTAGGTGGCACAGTTAACATGCAGACAGTACGCCCATTAGAACTTAGTGAGCCGCTAATTGCGATTACCCTCGACGGTGAATACGCAGACAAAACTGAAAATGTTGCACCTAACTTTACCGCCGCTGTCGGTAATAGCTGGGATTTAGGTGATGCCGGTACCTTCGGTGCTGCAGCTAACGTATCGTACCAAGACCGTGAATTACGTCGTGACGAGTATTTTAACAAGGTCGATTTACAAGACGATATCGATTTAGACGGTGATGGCACTGTTGATGTATCTGGTGGCCCTAACGGCAAATACCTTCGTAGAACAGAAAGTACAGTAGAACAAAAAACAGAACAACGTGAACGTACAGCATTTGGTTTATCACTACAGTGGGCGCCAACCAGCGAAGAGCTTAATTTCTACGTTGACATGAACTCGACAAAACTGGATGGCGGCCAAGCGGCTTATTCAATTCTCGATGTTGGTGGTACCGTGGTGCCAAGAAGTGATTCCTACTACGATGGTAATGGACAACTGCAAAATTACGACCTAAGTGGCGTATTGGTTATTCCTAAAACCTGGAGTGACTTTACAACATCAGAAACAACTTCTCATGCTATTGGTGGTGAGTGGAATATTACTGATAACATCGAAATCTCAGGCGAATATTCAATTTCGAAATCAGAAGAACGTCAAACAGCTTCTGAATTTAACTTACGTCCAATTGAACGCACAGACCCTACCCTTGATTTAGTCACACATACCAGCACAGCAAGCATGACTAATGGTAGTGGCATTCCATCTTATGTCTTTGAAGACACAGGTATGTTAACTAATCCAGACAACTTGGTATTCCGTGAGTTTTACCACAAAACATTAGACACAGATAACGAAGAACAAGCATTACGCTTTGACTTTAAAATCCATGATGTAGGTGTAGATTTTATCTCTGCAATAAAAACGGGCGTTCGTTTTACGGATAGAGATTACAGTTCAAATCGCTTTGACTTAGCACCTAACGGAACCACGCTTAAAGATGCTTATAAAAAAGCTAAAAACGCAGACGGTTTATACAGCCCAACCTGGATTGATAACCCAATTATCAGCGATAGCTTTAAAACAATAAACGCCAGTAACTCGTTCGACCAAACCGGTATTGCGGGTCAAAACGACTTATTAACATACAACGTGTATGACGCTGAAAAGCTGCAAGATGCTCAAGCAACCTATTTGTTAGCTCAGCAAATGCTAGCAGGTACCACTTATGCAATGAACGGTACTTTAGCTGACAACATAGTTGAAGACACTGGCGCATATAAGTTCATCAACGAAAAGACTCGTGCTATCTATGCACAGTTTCATTTAGATTTTGATGACATTACTGCAGTGGTTGGTGGGCGTTATATTCAAACAGAATTAGAATCAAGCATTGTCGATTCTGTAGACAGTAACGGTAACAAAATCCTCAATACTGGTAGTAACGATTATTCAGACTTTTTACCTAGCTTGAATGTCACTTATACTTTATCAGAAGAAACCTTAATGCGTTTTGCGGCTGCTAAAGTGATGCGCCGTGCTGATTTTGATGAATTAAGTCCTGCATTATCAATCGATAACTCTTTAGTTACCGGTACTCAAGGTTCGTACCAGTTAGAACCGTATCGTGTTACTCAATATGACCTTTCTGTAGAGCATTACTTCGGCGATGGTGGTTTACTTTCTGCAGCAATTTTCTATAAAGACGTTAACTCGTTCACCCAAACCGACAGCAGCTGTTTAGCTGACTCAAGCACGATAAGCGGACAAAATACCACCCAGTGGAATAATATTTGTTTACTTAACACCGCGGGTCAAAGCCAAGGTGACATTGTTAATGCGACTCAAGACCAAGGTTTAGCATATGTTGATGCTCAAAAAGCCGCAGGTCAAACGGGTATCGTCATCGACACTGATGTGAATGGTGGTAGCGGTGAAGTCAGAGGTTTGGAATTAGGTTACCAGCAACAGTTCAGCTTTTTACCCGGCATTTGGGCAGGTTTAGGTGTTAACGCAAACTATACCTATGCAGATAGTGAGCAACCCGATGGCAATCCATTACTGAATATTTCTAAGCACACCGCTAACACTCAAGTTTACTGGGAAGGTGAAGAAGTTCAGTTACGTTTAGCCTACAACTGGCGTGACCGTTATTTAGACGACCAAAGCACCAAGCGTGTACAAACTGTTGGCGCTTTAGGTTATAACGTTTTCAACCAGAATGACCCTTCTGCTGACAACTACGACCCTACCGTGGGTAACAGCTACCGAGAAGATAGAGGCCAACTTGATTTTTCAGTTAGCTGGGATATCAACGAAAACTTCACTGTTGTAGCCAATGCGGTAAACCTAACGGGTGAACCAATTGTTTATACTACTGAGCTAGATTCTATCTGGGCTTACAGTGAAGCAGACCGTCGCTACACTCTTGGTGTTCGAGCTAAGTTTTAATCAACTGATGTCTTAAAGTAGAGCCTATCAAATTGATAGGCTCTACCATTAACGACAACAATATTATTGACCGTCACTACAAACGATATTAGAGCGTTAAATGGACCTGACACTAGCAGCGGCTTAACGCGGTATGTATGTGCAGGGTCATATAAACGATTTATTAGTTGATATAAATGTCGAATTACAAATAGCGATACCTTGCTACCACACCATCATTAATTCTAGTTTTAGTTAACAACCAACAACGCCATCCTTACCAATCACATTTTTGGTATAACATTGGCAAGATAATTGGTTGACAAAAATCTTAGTATTACTTACAATTTTGTAATACCACCTGATAACCAATTCAAGCAAGAGTAAGCGTCATTGTTACCGATATTTTCAGTCCGGCAATATTAAATGATAAATAATGAGTCGTTTTGAAGAGTAAACAGGAATACACCATTTGAAAGGACATTAACCCACTCAATTGGCTTATAGCAATCCTGAACTCAAGATGGCTCTTTATACAAATTACATAGCGCACTGGCACATTCGGTGAGCTGAATAAAATTGAAATACGCATTTACCAATATATTTAGGAGTTAGACATGACAAAGCCAGTCATCGGTTTTATCGGCCTTGGCCTTATGGGCGGCAACATGGTTGAGAACTTACAAAACAGAGGTTACCAGCTAAATGTAATGGACCTTAACAAAGAAGCGGTTGCTACATGTGTTGCTCGCGGTGCAAAAACCGTAACGACAGCAAAAGAACTTGCTGCATCTAGCGACATCGTTATGCTGTGCTTAACCACATCTGCCGTAGTTGAAAAACTGGTTTATGGTGACGATGGTATTCTCGCGGGCATTAAAGAAGGTTCTGTACTGGTTGATTTTGGTACATCAATTCCTTCATCTACGCGAAAAATTGGTGCAGACCTTGCGGCAAAAGGCGCAGGTATGATTGATGCCCCACTCGGCCGTACTCCTGCTCACGCTAAAGACGGTTTACTCAACATCATGGCAGCTGGCGATCTTGAGACCTTTAATAAGGTTAAACCAGTATTAGACGAGCAAGGCGAAAACGTATTCCATTTAGGTGCATTAGGCGCAGGTCACACGACTAAGCTAATCAACAACTTTATGGGTATGACTACCGTTTGTGCTATGTCTCAAGCCTTTGCTGTTGCAGATCTTGCTGGTGTTGACCGTGCGCAACTGTTCGACATCATGTCAGCGGGTCCATCTAACTCACCGTTCATGAAATTCTGTAAAAACTATGCAGTAGACGGTGTAAGCGATTTAGGCTTCTCTATTGCTAACGCTAACAAAGATCTTGGCTACTTCTTAAAAATGGTAGAAGACTTAGGCACAGAATCTAAAATTGCTGAAGGTTCATCTGCTAATCTACAAGCTGCATTTGACGCGGGTTTAGGTAACGGCAATGTACCTGAGATATTTGACTACTTTGTAAAACTAGCCAAGTAATTCATAAAGCTGAGTGAATAAAACCTTTTCATCTGTGACGATTGCAGATGAAAAGGTCTATATCAAAACTAAAGCCAAAACTTAAACTAAAGCCATAACTAAAACTAAAACTAAAACTATCATTAAGACTCTACATTACCCTTCGCTACATAACCTTTCACTGAAGCACTTTTAACTTCACTACTTTTAACTACACCATTCTACACTACACTTCTGTTGATTAAAAAAGTCACTCTGTATAAAGTCATTCGGTATAAGTGTTATTACCGCTACGACTACCGCTAACGTCTACAGTATCGATTTCAATACTCATCAACACTTAGACTTTATTTCCCGTGTAACACCAATGCATGCTGGTTAAACATAATATAATCGCAGACTTCAATATCCATGAGTGCATGAAAACACCAACTGATTTGCCGGACGATTACAGCCATCACTTCTTCTGTATTGATATTATTTAACAATGGATCAGGACCATTGCCTCTATCTAGTCATGTATGTCGACAACGGTTGTTTCAAATCTCACTCAGATTAAGTCACACTCAGATTAAGTCACACTCAGATTAAGTCACCATTTTATTATTATCACTAATGGTCAATACTAGTCGGTTGCTCTAAATATAATGTTGTCTAAATGTGTTCTCAAATCCACACTTATGTAGCGGTAGATTAAACTCACGATATTGTTTTTACGTTAAACAGATAAGGGTAATCTAACAAAAAACCGAGCGCCACAGCCGGGTTCGGAGCGATAGTCAATGCTTCCGTTCATTGCTTCAACAAGCTCCTTACAAAGGGCTAAGCCTAAACCCGTGCCTCCTTTCACTTTAGAGCTGCTTGCATCTGCTTGCGAAAACTTTGCAAATATTTTGCTCTTAAAATCTTCAGGGATTCCGGCTCCTTGGTCTTGTACAGCAATTTCAATTTCATCAGAAGTGAGAGTCGCAGACAATATTACACTCCCCGATTCGGGAGAAAATTTAACCGCATTGGATAGAAAATTAGTCAGAATTTGTAACAGACGATGCTCATCAACATATACAAATAACTCATCTATTTGCTTATCTACATGTAACGCCAAAGTGATTTTATGCAGGTCTGCGTATGGTTGATGATCATTGATAGCTCTTTGTAAAAGTGGAACTACATTTAATCGTTTCATTTCAAACAACATTTTACCAGCAGCCAGTTTTTCAATATCTAATAAGTCATTGATCAAACGACTAAGCTGCTTGCAGTTACTGCTCGCAATCTCAACCAACTTCTCCGCTTTTGCAGGTAGTGTGACCAACTTACCAGACTGCAATAAACTTAATGCGCCATAAATTGATGTTAACGGAGTGCGAAGCTCATGACTCACAGTTGAAATGAATTCATCTTTAATTTTCTGTAATGTCATCCGCTCGGTAATATCTTGCACAGAACCTATCATTATCTTATCCGGATTCTGATCTTCGGCAACCAGCTGTCCTAATTCATGTACCCAGCGAACATCCCCATTAGGGCGGATGATTCGGTAAACTTCGTTAACAATACCTGTCGAACGAGTCTGCTGCTCATTTTTAAGCACTTTATCGATATCGTCAGGATGAACAGCATTTTTAAACAATGTAGAACTCGGCACCACATCTTCAGCGTTAAACCCAAAAATTTGATAAATAATAGGTGACCACCAAAATGTTCCATGCTCAAGCGATGCATGCCAATAACCAATTTTGGCTTGCTCACTCGCTAAATCAAGACTTTGCTGAGTAACATTCAGCTGAAGATTGAGATCCTCAAGTTTGAGATAGTATTCTTTAGTTTGGGTAATATCATGAATATAGCCATGCCATAACGTACTACCATCTGGCATCCTTTCCGGTGTTGCTCTGCCTAATAACCATATTATCGACTTGTCATCCCGGTAAACACGATATTCCTGTTCCCATATAGTCAGTTGTTGGCTAGAGACTTCAATACTCTGAACAACTGCAGGAACATCTTCAGGATAAATTGTAGAAAATGCATTGGAAGCATCTGTAAGAACATCTTCCGGTTTAACACCATAAATATCTTCGATTCCAGAGCTAGCATATGGGAATGCGCTACGTCCGTCTGGCCACACCTGATACTGATAAACCACACCCGGAAGCTGCTGTGTCAGTTTGTACAATTGGTCTTGCAGTTTTTTTTGCTTGCTCACATCCTGTATAAAACCATTAAGGAATTGCACTTTACCTGCACTATCATATTCAGCGGAGCCCCGCTCCTCTACCCATTTAACCGAACCATTTTTATGTACTATACGGTAATTAAATACCCAACTAGTTCGACTAAGCAGAGACTCTTGTACGATTTTATCAAGCAAAGCGCGGTCTTCAGGATGGATAATATTAACGTAACTGCGAGAATAATTATCGGTGAATTCACTGGCTGGATATCCTGAAAGCGAATAAATATAGTCACTCATAAAGAGCATGGTCCATTTTTTATCAGGATTGCATCTGTAGGTAACGCCTGGAATATTAGCAACCAAAGTCTTAAACTGGTCACGACTCTGCAGTAAATCTAACTCGCTATCTTTTTGTTTTGTTATGTCGGCACGAGTGCCATACATCATCAATGGCTTACCATTGCTGGTCTTTGAAATCACTCTACCTTTATCATGTATCCAAACATAATGACCATCTTTGTGTTTCATTCGGCATTTAAAGTCATAAAATGGATTTTCATCATTAAAATGCTCTTGCAATGATGTACTAGATTTTATGTTGTCATCGGGATGTATTCTAGCAGCCCATGTTTCGTTAGAAATGGGTTCAAGTTCAGCAAGGGTATAACCAATAATCTCGGCCCAGCGTTCGTTTAATACGGTATCACCCGTTTGAACATTCCACTGCCAAGTGCCGACTCTAGTGCCTTCCTGCACCGACCGATACATGAGTTCACTCGCGGCTAATTGTTCATGTGCTTGATTTTGTAATCTATCAATAATTTCTTGTTCAATACTTTTAGCAAAACCGTATGCGATGTTTCGTTCTTTGTCAGTGAAATGGCGAGGTTTACTATCAATAAAGCAAAGTGTGCCAATTTTTTCACCATTACACACTAAAGGCACACCGGCGTAAAATCGGATATATGGCGCAGATACAACTAATGGATTGTCTGCAAACCGTCTATCAAGCAGAGCATCAGCAACTTCAAAAATACTTTCGCCTAAAATAGTATGGCCACAAAATGAAATGTCTCTGCTTGTCTCACATGCATCTAAACCTTGTTTCGACTTAAACCATTGACGATTGGAATCGACTAATGAGATAAGCACAATTTCCGTGCCTAAACAAAGTTGAGCCAAATGCGTTAAACGATCAAAACGTTCCTCTGGCCCCGTATCTAACAGGCCAGTATTATTTAGCGCGGTAAGTCTTTCTGTCTCGGAAATAGGTAATACAGGAGTTTGCATAAGTTACTCTTGATTGTGGATTTCTTGAGAGATTAAGCTAGCTTGATAAATAGATTCTAACCTATCACCAAGACTCATAGCATCGAAGGGTTTTTCAATCACAGCAACTGCACCAACAGCCAAATATTCCTGCTTTTCAGAATCCTGAATCCTGGCTGTCATAAAAACAACAGGAATGTTTAGACAATTTGGCTTTTTACGAATTTCATTCAGCGTTTGTATACCATCCATACCCGGCATCATGGCGTCTAACAATATTAAATCTGGGGTAAAACCCTCAACTTGGCTAATGGCCTCTTGGCCGCCATCACAAGCCAACAAGGTAAATCCACATATATCAACGAGAGCCATTTCAACAATGATTCGAATCGACTCATCATCCTCTACGTGTAAAATTTTATCTAATTGCATGCCGACTCCAGTTTGATTGGTGTAAACCCCAAATATGTCGAATTTTATCGACTAATATTGCATTATAATTATTGTTGAAGCAAACTAAGCTATTGATTAACAATAAATCCTAACTTTTTATGACGATAGGACATCCATTGGAACTCAATAATACAGTAAACTGCTGTTATCTTTTCTATAGTGTACTTAGAAAGTCATCATGGTCCGAGAGTCATACATATGAAATCTACTAAAATTACTGCTCAGCAGCAGCCCCTTGATGAAATGAATAAACATGACATTAATAATTTTAGATCAGAATCTGATAATAAGGAGCTAGAAAGTTTACTTAAGCCTTTTGGTGGTAATGAAAAGTTTTATCGGCGTTTACTTAAGGTTTTTGAAGCAAATCTGGATCAGCAACTGAATAATCTAGAACAGATGATCTTGCAAAACAACACCAATGAGATATTGGTCATTGTTCATACGCTTAAAGGGACTTCTGGGACAGCTGGCTTAACATCAATCTATCAAGCCTTATGTGCCTGGGAGATAAAACTCAAGGACGCGAATAGTTCAAATGCTTTTGAGATACTTTGTGTCGAACTGGCGCCCCAGTTACGTTCAGTGACACAAGCTGAACTATCAAGAATCCATGCTTTATTAGCAGAAAAAGAAGTTGAAACACAACACCTAACAGTTGATTATTCAATCCCAGAGCTCACCGCTATGCTCGCAGAACTGAAACAACACCTAGAAAATAACAATCTAGAAGCGGTGAATATCATCCTAAATCTGCAAAATATGTTGGCTAATAATTTATTGGTTAAGCATGAATTAGCAGTGCTATATGATGCAGTAGAAATATTAGATTTCGACAATGCACTTGTTGCATTATCTTCATTATCCAACAAGTTGTAATAGCCATTTAGCCGTTACTTGGTGTAAAAGTAGATTTATCTTTGATGCCACTAGGCAAATATTAAACAAAAAGTGTTATTCCACTAATATACCATCCTGCACAAAGGGTCCATTGCTACTAAATAAGTGGCTACTAAATAAGTGGCTATTAAATAAGTTGCGGCCAAATATATACCTTGGCAACTTTTAGTGAACCCACTATCGACGTATAATGTCCGCGAACTCTTTAAACGTTAGGCATTAATGAAAAATAACATAGAGATAGTCGATCTGCTGCGTGAACGCATTCCGTCATTTGAATGTAAGCCAGGTTGTCACGATTGTTGTGGTCCAGTAACCACATCTTCAGAAGAAATGGCACGCCTCCCCTTTAAAACTAACGCCCAACATGAAGCCGCATTAAAAGAGTGGAACTGCGTATACTTAGGTCCAAATGGTTGCGAGGTTTATGAAGAGCGCCCATTGATATGTCGTGTTTTTGGCACAACACCACGTATGCCTTGCCCTGAGCACCGTCGACCGGAAGTGATGATTGACACAAAAACTGAGGCGCAGATCCATCACTATATCGCCAACACCCGCCAAGTACTGGTTTGACATTTAATCTGTAGTAAATACAGCAGTGATAGAACCTGCCAGAACAGATAATATTTATGTCTGGTAAGGCTGCCGAGGAATACCAGTCAATGCATTAACAAGGCATGCCAACGACACACGAACAATGATTATGCTGATATAAATGCATTTTCGTATTCACGAAAATGCCAGCATAAGACTAAATGTTAGATGAGCTTAAAACTCACCATTCGCGACAGTACCATTTGTCACTTCAATATCTTGTAAATCAGCATGTAAAAAGAAAGGACTTTCTACATCATCAAGTGTATTTTTTACATCTGGATCATCGTACTGTGCAACACAGGTGTAACCCAGACTATAATTACCCGCTACCACAAAACCAAACTCATAGCCTTGGCCTATCACTTGATTGTTTTGATCTAAAATAGCGTTAACTCTTGAAGAAGCAATAGGCGCAGCGTCTGGAGCAACGACGGCATCAATATTAAAATCAGCCATATTTTCTAATAGCGCAGTATCTTGATATAAATAAACCGCATGGCTAAATGCACTTCCGCCAGCGGCAACTTCACATTGAGTCATCATGTCAGCAGGAATACTTCCCTCAATCGCACCAACTTCAGAAATGTTATGTAACTGCACCGACGTAGGTTTTAAAGTCCAGTAGTCTTTATTGCCATGGGGGTCTTGTAATCCACTAGACAGATCAAACTCAGCAACAAAGCTATTTGTGCCTGCTGCAATCGTAAATGCCTTATTAAAAAATAGCCGTCCAGTATCGGTATCCGTTGCACCGACTCCGCCACATGAACCATTACTGTTTGTCGTTAAACCAAATAAATTATCGTCATTGGTTATGACATATGAACTGTCCGCATTCGGGGTTTCACTTCTTTGCATATAAATACACATTTGGTATTCACCAACAGGAATACTTTGCCCACTCACAAGTGTGTCAACTGCTTGCCCTTGAAATTCAAGTAAATTAACTTGTTTCAAAGCACCATCATCTGACACATCAAACGAAATACTCCCCGAGTCATTTTTTAACACAACTTGTTTAAAAGCGATCGTCACGTCTTTGGCATCACTTGGGTTATCTGATACACCTAAACTAAATACCCCCATTTGAGGAGAGTCTGTTTTATCGTCACTCCCCCCACAAGCTACCAGTAAAGTCGATATCGAGACGGCAAGTAACGTATTAAGCTTTTTCATAATAAACCTCATTAATCGTGCATTTTTTACTGCTTGTTTTACAACTGTAAAAAGTATTGATCACTAAATAAATCATGTTCGATTTTTATACAATCAAAATTCAATAACCCTGTAAGTATTCAATTCAGCAATATGGGCTGTTTACTGAGCTCTATAACAAAGCTCAGTAAATAACAAAGCTCAGTAAACAATTAAATTATTATATTTTTTGATAAACAAAAATTAACGACAATTTAACACCCATTTCACTTCAAAAAATATGATATTAAACGATATTTAATCAATCTCACAACCATCCCACAGTTCCATCTAGCCAGCTTGAGCAATAAGCGCTATTGTTGTCCCAAATGAACGTACACGATGGATTTTGATTGTTTACCTATAATATCAACGGTAAAGCCAGCCGCTTTTTCACTTACGCAGATCTCATTAATTGTGGTGCAACCGCGCTCGAACATAATATTGAAAATCTGCCATTACAACCTGACACCTGGCGCGCCCTGAGTTTATTGGCCACTCAAATACTGGACCCAATTGTCGACAAATTTGGCCCATTGCGTTTAACTTATGGTTTTTGTTCACCCGAGCTTGTTAGAAAAATTGCTAAAAATCGTAATCCGCATATTGCCCCAAAGCTTGATCAACATTGCTCGCACGAACTCAATCAAAATCAAAAAATCATCTGCGACCGCCTAGGTGCCGCCTGTGACTTTACCCTAGTAAGCAGCAACAATGACCAACCGATTGATATGCAGCAAGTTGCACTATGGATGTGTGAAAACCTGAAATTTGATCGCCTGTACTACTACGGTAAAAACCGACCAATACACATCAGCATTGGCCCGCAAATGAATCAATTTATACAAACCATGAAAACCAATGCCGACACCGGCCATCGAGTACCGTCTAAAAAAGGCCGTGATGAAACGGCAATCACGGTGATCCAGCAAGTGGGTTATTGATTGTAATAGGTTATAAAATCACACTGAAGCATTCAGACTTAATCATTCATATTTAAACGATTTAAATTATAGGGTTAACCATGTCTACTATTGCGTTTTATGATCAACATTCGCATGATTTTTTCGAGTCGACTGTGAATGCTGATGTCAGCGAATTGTATCAAGCCTTTGTCGCACAACTCCCTTCTAACGCACGTGTATTAGATGCTGGTTGTGGTTCTGGTCGTGACAGTAAAGCCTTTATTCAATTGGGCTTCAATGTTACCGCCATTGATGCCAGTGCCGAATTAGCCAAAGCGGCATCTGATTATATTGGCCAACATGTCACGGTTTGTACCTTTGATGAAATAGACACATCGCTTCAGTTTGACGGCATTTGGGCTTGTGCATCTCTGCTTCATGTTGAAGCAAGCGCTCTACCCAACACCTTTGAAATTTTGGCTAACAGTTTGGTTAATGGTGGCGTATTCTATTGTTCATTTAAATATGGTGATCAGGAGCGAATTCATAACGGTCGGTTTTTTACCGATGCTAATGAGTCACTATTAGAACAGTGGATTCAACAAACAGGTTTAATGATTAAACAGACTTGGGTGACTACAGATGTGCGCTCGGGTCGTGAAAACGAAAAATGGCTCAATGCCATCCTCATAAAGACGTTAAAATAGAGATGTAAAAATGAAGCTAGCAGAAGGACCTGTATTAACCAGCGGTGGTTTGGATGACCCTTTTTTACCAAAATTAACGCAAGCCATTAACCGTGCGACTAGCATTGAAATGTCGGTGTCGTTTATTCAACGATCAGGGCTAGATTTAATTTTTGATGCTTTATCCGATGCATTAGAACGCGATGCAAGTATTTCAATAGTCACCTCCGACTATCTTTTGATTACCGACCCAGTCGCATTGCGACACTTAATGATTTTGCAATCTCGTGGTGCAAAAACCAAAATATTTACCTGTAATAGCAATCAAAGCTTTCATATGAAAAGCTATATTTTCGTCCAGCAACAAACCGGATTAGCAGATATCGGGAGCGCTTTTATTGGCTCAAATAACATCAGTAAAGCGGCATTCACACACGCATTTGAATGGTGCTTGCGCCATGACTTATTGCCGAATCAAGATCCTAAAGAGTTTAACCATATCCGCCAACAATTCTTGAATATTTTCAATCATTCACAGGCAATCGATCTAAGTGATACCTTCATCAACGACTATGCCCAAAAACGTAAATTGTGTAAACCACCTTTAGCTATTGTTCATGAAACAGAGCCAGAAGAACCTGTACCTAATTCTGCCCAAGCAGAAGCCTTGATAGCATTAGCGGATACACGTTTAGCTAAGCAATCCAAGGGACTGGTTGTATTAGCCACGGGCATGGGTAAAACATGGTTAGCTGCATTTGATGTATTGCAATTCAACGCTAAAAAAGTGCTATTTGTTGCTCATAGAGAAGAGATATTAATTCAAGCAGAAAGGACTTTTAGAACCTTATTACCTCAAAGTACAACTGGCCACTTTAATGCCAAAACTAAAGTCATTGATGCTGACATTGTATTTGCATCGATTCAAACATTAGGCAAACCGGAATATCTTAATAAACTAGATCAAGCTCACTTCGACTACGTCATTGTTGATGAGTTTCATCATGCTGGCGCCGTCAGTTATCGGTTATTACTCAACCACTTTACCCCGCAATTTTTACTCGGTTTAACTGCCACACCAGAGCGCACGGATCAAGCTGATATTCTATCGTTATGTGATAATAATTTGGTGTTTGAGCGAAACATAATCGACGGGATTGAATCAGGCATTCTGGTACCATTTCATTACCAAGGTATTAAAGACGAGACGGTCGATTACCGAGAACTACCGTGGCGCAATGGTAAGTTTGATCCGCAACAATTAATGAATCTATTTGCTACACAGAAGCGCGCTAAACACGTGTTTGGCCATTGGAAAACCCACAAGCAGCAACGCACCTTAGCATTTTGCGTCTCTAAAGCTCATGCCGACTTTATGGCCCAATGTTTTTCTGCCCGAGGTATTAAAGCTGTGTCGGTGCATAGCGGCTCAGAAGTTAGGCGCGGCGAAGCACTTAGCCAATTAAACTCGGGTGAAATAGAGGTGATATTTTCAGTCGATTTGTTTAATGAAGGTACTGATTTACCCTCAATAGACACCATCTTAATCTTACGTCCGACTGAATCCAAAATTCTATTTTTACAACAGTTAGGCCGTGGATTACGCACATCTCCCGAAACCAATAAAACCTTTGTGTCTGTTATTGATTTCATCGGTAATCACATCAGCTTTTTAAATCGCCCAATGGCGTTATTGCAAGCAGCGAATGCCAATGAAGCGATTAAGCGTCTTAACAATCCTGAAATCGATTCTAAGTGCTTAATCAATATCGATCCCGAATTGGTCGACTTTTGGCAACAGCTAAAACTTGATTACACCAAAGCAGATCAACAATACCAATTACTCAAAGATGATTTAGGTCACCGCCCTACTGCCACAGAGTTTTATCACAGTGGTTATGTTTGGAGTAAAATGACCAAGCAAAATGATAGTTGGTTTGAACTGGTATTAAGCCAAGAACGTGAAGACAAAACATTACTGGCGTTAACGCCCTATTTGCCATTTTTGAGTCGTGGCGTTGAAAAAACCACAATGACGAAATGCTTTAAAGCCATTTTACTCGAAGCATTTGTTGAGTTAGACGGATTAAACCATCCACCCACAATTGAAGCGGTATGCATTAAGAGTTGGCAGGTATTTAAACGTTATCCGAAATTGTGGACTCAAGATGTTAAAACCGATTTACAGCATATTGATGTGCATTCCCCAAAATGGCGCAAGTATTGGCTAGACAACCCGATTACGTTTTTATGCAAACAAGATAAATCAGACACTCAGTCTTGGTTTGTTGTACAAGAAAATCGGTTACATGCAAATGTTGATGTAAAAGTTGATGATATTGAAGTAATGTCTACCGCAATGAGCGAATTAAGCGAATTGTTGTTAGCGCGTTATAGCCAACGCCAATCAGCATCGACACTCACTCCAATAAGCAAAACTGTACAATCGAATGTGGTTACACTTCCAATTGAAGTGAGTCGCGATGAACAGGCATCCCTTAGTTATTACCCAGATCTAAAAATTGCCTGCGGTCATTTTAAAACGGGTACTGACGACAATAGTGAAACACTGACGTTAAACTCGACCTTTAGTAAACTCGATCCATCGATTTTTTTTGTTGCTCCAGCAAGTGGTGATTCGATGAACGGCGGTAAAAATCCAATTGAAAATGGTAATTTATTGTTACTAGAACGTATTACAGCAATTAATGCTGGTTCGATTACCGGTAAAATCATGGCGATTGAAATCCAAGATGATGCAGGCAATAACCAATATTTATTACGTAAAGTGAGTAAACTCACTAATGGTCAATATCAACTTAATGCCCATAATCCAGCTTACTCACCAATACTCGCCAATGACTCAATGCAGACCTTTGCACGCTTAAAGCAGGTATTAAATGCCTCTGATTTTGTTAAATAACCCCACTTGAACCTTTGTTTAGGTCTGGCAATATTACAGTTTAATTAAGTACGATACTTAATCAAACTGCTTGTTGATAAAATCAATTTCGTCATCAATTAACGTAGGTTTTTGTTCATATTCAAGTGGACATGTTGTCGTGATATCAACGTGTTCTAAATTGGCGCGTATTACGTTAAATTCAGACTGCTTGGACAAGCAATTTAGTACATCTCGACTAAATTCGAGCATGTATTGTTGCGACACCTTTAATCTGTTTTTTTGTGAAAGCAGTAATAACGTTGCATCACGTTTTAGCTTAGACAGTTGCTTGTCTTTTTTATCTTCATGATGTGACGCAATCACTAATAAAGAAGATACATACATTTGCTGTAACACATCATCATTTAGCTGTCTCATGGTAATTACCTCGCGGTTTTTTTACAAACCAGTATTGATCCCTTCACCGTCCGGAGCGACATAGAGCCACTCATCGTCTGCATTGTTATTGGTTGGCAAGTTAATCGTAAATGGTGGAGTGAAACGATCAAGTACATTGAAATTATCATTGTAAGGGTCGACAACAGACTCAGCACTTAATAAGTTTATGTTAGCAACACAGTTTAGTGTGCCTTGTTGTATGCCGAGTGTCGCTAATAAATCGATTACTAGCGGGCTGCTGATTAAATCTACATTAATGATATCGAATGTAGTTTCTACTAAGGTGTAAACCACGGAACTGACTAAATTGTCATTGTCTTCAAGCTGTGTTCCGATTGGGCAACATATATCGCCCACAGTGACATCTAAGTCAGGCACTAAACCGGCTAGTGATAACGTACTGAAGACTGTATCAACTAAAGGCTCAATCTCTGGAAGAAAACGGTCTAAAATATCCCCTTGAGACTCAGTGCCAGTAGGACAGCTTTCACATAAAGGATTCTCTACCGGTGGTTCGACTTCAATTACAGACGTACCAGCTTCAACCCCGACCAAACAACTGACATCGGCTTCAGTTTGATTAACTTCAAAGGCTTCACACGGCGTGCCCGTTACAACCCTTTGCGACATGTAGCGCGATTGAATATCGCTAATATCAACTGGGCATTGTAACGGCGTTGAACGATATAAATGGCCAATAATACCGTCATCCGATCGGCCAATGGCATAATTAGGCCCACCTTGAAGCGCATGCAAATAACTCACGGCACCGGAAGCATCAATGTTATCAACGCCTCTATTGTCTGAGGTTTCATCGCTAATGCCTTTAATACAAGGGTTACCAGTACAGTTAGGTGAATCGTAATAAACTGGTTCACGTGAGGTAAAACGGTCATCCCTTACCCCTAAAATTGCACGGTAGTTTTTGTGTGCTGGATCGGGCGCTAATGGTGCAACGCCGCCATCAATAAACGGTACAATTGGGGTTTCGTGCTCATTTAGGCTCAGCATTTTACCTAACTTAACCCCATTACTGTCGGCCACGGTTATGTCTCTGTTTTGCTGTGCAACTTGAGATTTAACCAGCGCGTTTCTTACCGCCGATATACCCACAAAACTGCCAATGATTAAAATGGTTGTGATTAATATAAGCTCAATGGTCAACACAAAACCAGCCTGCTTACTTAACCTTGTTGATATGTTATTTATCATGTTGGCTGCCTCTTATAATGAATCGGCTAAAACGCTCAGCAAATCCATAAACTGAATTGCGGCGGGGAAAAAAACCAGAACCAGAAACATCGGAAAACACACCAATAACATCGGTAATAATACTTCTAGCGACTTTCGATTAATTTTACTGTTTACCAATTGCTGGCGTTGCTGCTGTATTGCACTGAGTTGTGATTGCAGACAATTGATTAATGGTGAGCCAATTTGCAAACCAATGTTAATAATAGCCGCCAATTTATTCAGATTTTGCACCCCGGTTCGTTTGGCTAAATCCGCAAAAGCGCGTTGCCTATCACGACCAGACTCTAATTCTAAAGACAGCAGTAATAACTCATCTGCTAATGGGTGTTCTTTGGTTAAGCCATATTTTGCCGACAGCCTAAATGCCTGGCTTAAAGGCGTTCCGGATTGTAAATACACCACTAATAAACTGATAAAAAATTCTAATGATGCATCGATGCGCTGTTTTCTCATTTGGCGTTTTAACAGTAACCAGCCATCTAACATGAAAAATGCAATAACACTGATCAGAATGTGAAGCCATACCGGCATTGTCGGCATAAATTCAAGTGCCATGATAACGGCTGTAATCGCTAAACTGAGTTTAATAGACCAATACAGCAACCGATTACGAAATACCGATAAACCCGCTTGTCTAATCAGGTTTGCAGGATATATGTTGTCTAATGGCAGTAAATCACCAAAAGAAGTAATGTCTTTATCGTCGACGCGGGTGTTATGGAATAAGTAAAATAACCAACAAGTTATAACCAATAACACGCCTAGAATAAGATCGGTAAAAAGTGATGTATTCATAAGTTGGCCTTTAATACTTTACGTAACCAAAAGAAGCCAATAATTTGTAATAACAACGCAGTGCTTAAGAAGTTAGCGCCATTAGGGTGCTCTAGTAATGGTGCAAACCAATGCTGCTCCTGCGACACAAACAATGGAATAAGTGCATAAGGCATAAGCCCACAAAAGAACGCCGCATAACGTGTGCCTGACATTTGGCTATTAATAAATTGATACTGCTGAATACGTTGACGCATAAGCTTCGTTACTGCTTGTAACATGGCATTAAAGTCGCTGCCAGTTTGATGCCTTGCTACCAATGCTTGAGCAAATAATCGTGTGCCTTCGGTGTTGTAGCGATTAACTAATCGATTAACCGATTGACTGGCGTCATAACCCGATGACAAACGCGTGACAATTTCAGTCAGCTCTGCTTTTAATGGCCCTTTGGCTAAACTGGCTGCGGTTGAAATAGCTTGTAATGGTGACAACCCCGCTTGTAGCGATGAATGCATGGTATCCATTGCATCTACTAATTCAGTTTCTACCCGTTTGATACGCCATGTGACTAAGTCATCTAATACAAAATAACTACTGACTAATATGGCTAATGCCATGATCACCGCGATGCTTTGATGTTGAGGAAACGCCGTATGAATCGCCATATAGGCACATATAGATAGAGTTAAAATACCAATCAACACACTAATGGGCGCTAAGTTAATGTCTAATAAACGTAACTTTTGGCGTATTCCGCTAGTTAATTTAGTTTGTGGTTCAAGCTCTTGCGGCTTAGGTTGGGCATCGGCAAACCACCAAGCCCTGGCACACACAAGCATCACAGCCAATAACACCACCAATACAATCACTTCATACCAAGGCATAATCTACCTCCGAAAATAGCGAGTTAAGCTCGGTAACATCAAAGCCTTTGGCTGCAATTTGTTCGCTTAACTGGCATTGTGTTGCGCTGCAAACATGTTGGCCTACGATATGGTTATGATCTGTTTGTGGTTGTTGTTGAAACTCAAAAAGTGGTTTTACCTCCGTTATAGCTGCGGTTTGTATCACTTCACATACACTCACTACTCGACGGCTACCGTCTCTAAAACGTCTAACTTGAACAATGACTTGTATTGATGAACTGATCATATGATCAATGGTGTCACGGCATATTGCCGCTTCTTCCATTTGGGCCAATGAGCGCAGACGATTAATCACATCTTGCGGGTTATTGGCATGCACAGTGGTTAGGCTTCCATCGTGACCACAGTTCATGGCTTGGAGCATATCAAATACTTCACCGCCCCTGACTTCGCCAACAATAATGCGGTCGGCACGCATTCGTAGTGCCGTTTTCACTAAGTCTCGTAATGACACTTCGCCATTACCCTCGCCGTTTGTTCCACGACTTTCCAGTGGAATAACATGCGGATGATGTAGTTGCAGCTCACCCGTTTCTTCAATGGTGATAACACGCTCGCTGTTAGGGATAAAGCCAGAAATCACATTAAGTAAGCTGGTTTTACCTGAGCCCGCACTACCAGCAATAACAATGTTTATGCCTGCGATAACGGCTTTTTCTAAAAACGTTAGAATGTCTTGGTTGATAAACCCACTAGACACTAATGTCTCAGCGCTAATGGTTTCATGATGAAAACGGCGAATTGATACAACTGCGCCAATAGTGCATAACGGTGGAATAACCGCATGTAAACGACTGCCGTCGGCCAATCTTGCATCCACCATAGGATTATTAGCATCTAACTGACGACCTTGTGCACTCACGATACGCTCTAGAAATCGTCTTAGGTGCGAGTCGTTATCGAACGCTTGAGTGGTTTTGCGCAATGCTCCGTGACGCTCAACCCAAATCGAAAAAGGACCATTAATTAAAATGTCGGTAACGGCTGGGTCTAACATTAATTCAGAAATCGGCCCAAGCCCTTGTAGTTCTTCGATAACTTGCTGGATAAGGAGTGCCTTATCTGCAGCATTTAATGGCTGTTGTTGTTGCCCTGGTAATAAATCGATTAGTTGCTCAAGCTGCTGCTTAAGCTGAGTGGGTTGCTTTAAATGCAATGAGTCGTCGTTGTCCATATCATCAATTAAGCTGTTATGGAGCAGTTGCTTAAGTCGACGCATTTCATCATTGGGGATTGATGAGATGTTCAATGTTGTTGGGGAAAAAATATTATGCTCGGAATTAAACATATCTCACCTCACTGCATTATGACTTCCATTTAGGCGGATTACTCACGTTCAATACTGACCGTTTTGCGGCTATTACCACTGTGAATAATGATGTCTCTGTGCGTTTGGGCCATGCCCAATAACGGCTGGGTTCCGTTGGCAATATCGTAGGCGCTGTGTAATACAATAGACACAATATCGCTGGCACCAATGCTGGCAAGTGGATAAACATCTCCAGGTCTAACGGCCATGACTAGCGCTAATGCGCCATTGGATGAGTTGGCACTTTGGGCATTTAAACTGTCGATTGCCCCTTTGCTGTTATTGGTCTTTTTGGGCGGCTTAAGTACGCCGATTAATTGCACGTTGCGAGCAACGGTTCTGACACGTTTACGTCCGCGGACTAAAATATCGAATCGGTCGCCTTGATTGAGCTTGGCAAACGGCAGGCCTGTAGGTAATTGTGAAAGAGTGAATAACACCCGGCCCTCTGGTACTGCATACGATAACGATTTAACCGTGGGTAAAATGAGTTCGTTAGCAAACACCACATCACCTTTGCGTTTGGCAACATTAAGTACTTTGCCAAGTAACTGCTGTGGATTTTGTACACTTTGTTCAGAATCATCTTTATCTGTTTTTCTCCTTGTTAATACTGATGAAGTAATAGTGTCACCGGCTTTTAAATCTTGGCTTAACACTACCGCAGTGGTTGTAGATAAACGATCTACTTGACGAATACCCAGTGCTGATGCCAATACGCCGGAGGTGACGAATAGTGCAATGGCTATTGTCGTACTACCTGTGAATTTGCGTTTCATGATGCACCTCTGCGTTATGTTGTTAATCTAAAGATTAGGCGCCGATTGCCTCTGTGTGAGACAACCGACGTAGACTTAGATTAAATTAGTTATCTAAACTACCGTCAGCCTGAGAGGCCGAAGCAGCACCTGCACTAGGTGAATTTGAAATCGACACAGCAGATTCTGCGAAGTCGGTTGCAACAAACTGGAAGGTTGCACCATCACCTGCATTTACATCGACTGCATCGATAAAGCCTGAGCCACTGATTTCTGCGGTATTTTCAGCATTAATGATGCCGTCAAATGCGTAGCTTTGGTCTAATGAACCAATCGCTTCTGCAACATCCTCTAACTCAGCCGTTACCGAATCTCGCATTGTAGTTAGTCCTACTACTAAGCCTGCTGCCATGACAGTTGATAATAAAATCAACTCAGATGTCATAACAAAACCGCCTTGCTTCTTATTGTTTTTAATCATTGATTTAATAGATTTCATAATGTTTACCTCATTTATTAACTATCATGTTCACAGCCATCAATTGTTGTACTGTGAAAGTGGGTAGAGAATTAACTTGCTCTGTTACATTAAGAGGAATCTAGATACTGCTATAAACTGCCTCTGTATAAGTAATTGCGAACAACATGCCAATATAGGATATTCATAAAATAAAATTTAAAATTGTTATTTATCATGTACTTATGCTTTTAAAATTGATTTTGCATACAATGAGATTATCAACAGTATCGAATTGAAAATGGATATGAATTGCAGAGTGAATGGCAAAATGCGAAAAGTTGTAAATCTACTGTTAATCCAATTTTTGCGCAGTCCATTAATTCAATAGCGTGACTCATGAACACTGGTTCTGTGAGTGTTATCAGTACGGTTGTATCCATGCTTAACGCCTGAATCATCAATCGGATCTACATTTACCTGTCATTAGTAATTACATTGTTAGATAACTGAGGCCCTTATTGGCGGCTATTGTCGACGGCTTTAGCTGCTCCATTGGTTCGCGGTTAGTGTTGCTGCATTTCTAAATGTTTGGCTCAAGGTGATAAGTGATTAAGGCCACTGTCATCCGTTATTACTGTGTTGCTATTGGTGCCAGGGATATCGGCTTGGGCATATTCTCTGAATGTGATTTTTTGTAGCCTATTGCGACAACTGAGCGGTTAATCAATTCCATGCTGTAATCACTTAACTGATACTGAGTTGCTGAGTATATGAATTTTGAGCTGTTGAGCTGTTGAGCTGTTGAGCTGTTGAGCTGTTGAGCTGTTGAGCTGTTGAGCTGTTGAGCTGTTGAGCTGTTGAGTAAAATTTTTATAAATATTCTTACACAGAGCAAATTAATACGATATTTACGGGCTTATCGTTACCAACGGCGACGTCTTGGCTTAAGCGAATCGTTAGTCAGCTCTGTATTACAGATTAGAGCATTGGCCTAAAGCAAAAAGTCCCCATTTGGGGACTTTTACAGACTGAGTTATGACATTACAGACTACTTAACTGGACTCGACACTCGGGATGATCACTTAAATACAGCAGTCTCGACAAACTTTGTCGGTGTGCCGGCTGGTAACTCAGGGTATCGGCGTAAAAATGACACGCTTGCGACCAATTTGATTGTGCTTCGTGAATTAGTCCTAAGTGGTAACTGGTTCGCCATACTGGAGCGCCTAATCGGTCGGCGGTAGCAATCACGGCTTCGGCTTTTTCGTAACGACCTTCTAAATAATAACTTGCTGCTAATGTTGCATGCAGTTCTGGGTGATCCGGTTGTAACTGCACTTGTCGTTGTAATACGGTTCTTGCCAGGTTGATATTACCCTCTTGCATGGCCAGTTTACTGCGCAAAATGGCTACTTCGGATACTGGTTGTTGTTGCGATAACAACCTATCTAGCACCATTTGGCTATCAACATCACGACCGATTTGATGGTAAACAATCGCGGCTGTAAAACCAATTTGTTGGTGTTGTGGATAGGTCATTGATAATGCACCTAGGTCGTTCGACAAGCGTTCACAGTCACTAATAGCAGACTGATAACCTTGGCAATTAACACCATCGGTTTGATTTACATTGTATTGTTTTAACATCGCCGTTAACTGATCATCTGGTTGATATTCACGCTTAGTTTGGCTGGTACTACACGCACTGCTGACTAAGGCAACCACAATCACGGTACTGAGGCGGAAATGAGTTAAGGTCTTCATAATTAATGTCCTCTTTATAGTGACGAGTCAGCTAATGGAAATTGCATGCTTTGTAGCATTTCAGCTGATGTTTGGAATTGCCATAAGGCAACATCATGACGTGGCTCTCTTACCAGTGTTGGCGTCACAATAATAATTAACTCGCGGGCGGTATCGGCGTCAGACGATGACTCGGTTAACTTACCCAGCAACGGAACATCGTTAATACCCGGTACAAAGTCACGTGAATCGCTTATGTCACGGCTGACTAACCCACCGATGATTAATGGCTGTCCATCACGTAAGCGCGTACTGGTGGTCAGGTTTCTGACATTGAATGCACTAGTGGTTAATGATGACCCTGTGCTCGACGATATTTGTTGGGTTAACAAAGTGTCTGGTGTTGAAATACTAGGACTTAAATCTAAAGTGATTAAGTCGTTTTCGTCCACCATTGCTCGTACTTCAAGCTGGATACCAAACGATTTAAACTCGGTGCCACTAAATACCCCTTGGCTATTACCCCCATTGGCACTACTAATTCCATTGGGTGAAAATGATGTTGGCACTGGCACTTCACCACCGGCTCGGAATACGGCTTTTTCTCCTGCTAAGACGGTTAACGTCGGACGAGATAATGTGCGTGAGATACCGTCTTTTTCTAACAATGAAAACAGTAAATCAAATGCAATCTCACTGCCGCCCACTTGGAAGTTGTTCACCAGTGCGCCACCTAATACCTGCAATGCATTTTCGACTTGGCCTGAACCCAGTGCTTGATTAGTTGCCCCATCTAAACCGAAATTACCGTCGGTTTTGTTGTAGCCTTGAGTGATCAATGAAAAGTCAGGACGCCATTGGGTTAAACTGCGACGATTCACTTCGTACATTTGAATCGCTACACGTACCTGGGGTAAATCGCGGACTTCGATGGTCGACAACAATCTACCATTCGCCATAGACAACAACTTAGCTCGGGCAATATTTGACTTCACATTGTTACTGCTAGATTTTGCATTACCGCCTCTATTTGATGACGAATTACTGCTTACCTGTTGGCTTGAGCTGATTAACCCACCCGACTCATTGGCGATAACGGTAATGTCATTACTGCCTGCTTCTATTTTTCCAGTGATTGAATTAATACGATCTCCAGTGAAAAGGCGCGATGCTAAATTTAATACTCTAACGAGGTCAACTTGGGTTTCAACCTGACCGCCTAGTAACAAGGTGTCGGCTTGATCATCAGGCATGTCGCCTTTTTGAATACGACTTACCGTGACTGATTCACCACCTAATTGAATAATGGCCTTTTTGACTTTTTCAATCATGCTCATTGGTAATACATCAACTTGAATTAAGTTGATAATAGCGGCGTGGCCTACACTCCCCCGATTAGACTTACGCAGTTGCTGCGACGGTAGACGAATATTAGGACTTAAGTCGGCCAAAAAATCGGTAGGTGATTTCATGACTAAACTATTGTTATCGTTGATACGGTTTTTACCTGCATCTAAGTAATGACGAGCGGCAGTTTCAGCGGCTAATTTATATTTTACCGTTGGCACTCGGCCCCTAAGTACCAGAGCTGCGCGATCAGGTGCTAATGTTAGGCGAATTTTAGGGTGAATATCACTGAGCGCTTGCCTTAACACACTCAAGTCTTCTGTGACACTGAATAGAAACGTTTCAGAGGTGTCGTCGGTATACCAAACAATAAGGCTGGTACGGCCCACTTTTTTTGCCAGTGCCAGTACTTCATTTTTATCGAGTACTTCAACTTGCATAATGGCATCTTGGCCAATGGCTACGCGTGAAATGCTTTTTTTAAACACCAAACGTGAATGAGTCCACTGGACCATTTCTCGGATCATACTGGACTGGCGGCCATCTGCTGTTTCAATAAAATCTAGGCCTTTAGTGCCAGAAAATACTGACATGCTCACTAGCAACAAACAGATTGACGTTACACAGAGAGATTGTTTCATGGTTCACCCCTTAACATTTGACGCGTCATTTAAGACAGTACAATGATTAATGCAGGAAGCTGGCCACAAAATTAAAAATATATTAGCTGTTTTAAAACAATAGGTTAGATAGTTATTTGTCGTTATTAAATGTTCTGGCTTACATTGCTCTCAAATCGATTCGCATTTTGCGACGCACTTAGGGGGATGAGCCTAGCAATTTGAATAGCTTTTCAAATGGCAAAAAAAAGTTACCGATTAAGGTAACTTTTAAAGGTTTAGAAAAGACTATTAACTCTCAGCCCAGCTTTTCATTTTTCGATAAATAGTTGATGCGCTAATGCCTAAATAAGCTGCTGCTAGTGGAATATTACCGT
The DNA here is from genome assembly GCF_010092445.1 of Shewanella sp. Arc9-LZ. Taxonomy (NCBI): domain Bacteria; kingdom Pseudomonadati; phylum Pseudomonadota; class Gammaproteobacteria; order Alteromonadales; family Shewanellaceae; genus Shewanella; species Shewanella sp. Arc9-LZ. The sequence goes on from NZ_CP048031.1 coordinate 2,588,349, forward strand.
CACATTGGTCAATGGCTGCTTCAATGGTATTTTTCTCTACTATCCAAAGCTGAACAATATTATGTGGTGAAGGTTGTTGGGTATTAACGCTATTGGTTGAGGTTCTGGCCGTGATATTAGTGGTTGTTTGATTCGGCTGAATACCATGGTTATTTGTAAGATGGCTGTTGGTATGGCTGACGATTGAATGACCAAAATTACCTGGTAACATGTCAGGCTGAACAGACTGGCCATCGTAAATTACCACAATGTTTTCGATGACATTTTGCAATTCACGAATATTACCAGGCCAATCGTATTGCATAAAGGTATGCTTAACGTCAGCACTAAAGTCAGTAAATTGTTTGTTATTCTCAGCCGTTTTAGACTGCAAAATATGATTTGCTAGCAATAAAATATCATCGCCACGCTCACGTAATGGCGGCAACATAACCGGGATAACATTGAGTCGATAGTACAAGTCTTCCCGAAAACGGCCTTCACCGACTTCTTCTGCCGGATTACGGTTCGTTGCACAAACGATGCGGACATCACTTTGTTGCAGATCGTTACTGCCCACTTTGCAAAATGTACCCGTTTGTAAAAAACGCAATAATTTTGCTTGCAAATTTAATTGCATTTCACAAATTTCATCTAAAAATAGCGTACCACCATTGGCGACTTCGACAGCACCTTTACGATCCGTTAATGCGCCACTGAATGCACCTTTAACATGACCAAAAAACTCTGACTCAAATAGCTCTGCAGGAATAGCCGCACAGTTAATGGCAATAAATGGACCTTGCTCGCGAGCACTGGCCTGATGCAAACCAAGAGCACACACTTCTTTACCTGTACCGCTTTCACCGGTTACAAACACACTGGCTTTACTGCGTGCAGCACTTTCTAATAAGCGAAATACGGTATGCATTGATAACGATTCACCAATAAAGTTCATTCGCTCGAGCGAGGTTGCTTCTGGCTCTACAGTAATGGTTTTTATGTCTTGATTTTGTTGCTTAACAGCATTACCTACTGATGTGGTTAGGCGTTCTGAAGTAAACGGTTTTTCAATAAAGTCATAGCCACCTAAGCGCATTGCATCAACGGCAACATCGATAGAACTGTTTGAAGTGATGATAATCACTTTGGCTGAGGTGTCTTGATTATTGACGTATTTCAATACTTCTAAACCACTAATGTCGGGTAAACAAACATCTTGCACTAATACAGCAGGCATTTTTTCTTTAATCGCCACGAGTGCAGAATAACCATCGACAAAATGTTGCGTATCAAAACCGGCCTTTTTCAATTGGCTGCAATATAACGCTCCACTAGAGAGGCTGTCTTCAACTACGTATACGAGCGGTTTATTGTGTTCATTCATTACCGACCTTCCCTACTCGACTAACGAGTGAATATGCACGTTAAATACATTGAGTGTTTCAACTAAAATAGCTATTAACTGCTGAGTTTGTGGGATAAACGCTTGGCCAATTTCTATTTGATATACCAGACAGGCACTTTTCGATAAACGTTCTGCTCCATATAATGCAGCAGTGTTCTTCAGGATGTGCGTCACGTTATTAATCTCTTGGTATTGTTGTTGCTCTACTGCCGTTTGCAGATTTAAATGCAATTGAATTAATTCTTGTTCAAATAAATTAAGCAAATGTTGATAAGTTTCAAAACCTAAATCGGACAATAAATTGTCTAAGGTACTTCGCTGCATGATTGGGCATGCTGTTATTGCTGTGGGTTCTAACATTGTTCACCTCATGGTGGTTTAATATAACCACTGCGTTATAAGCATAATGAGCAAAAAGCATTAAAGTCGCGTTTTGGCTTGTCTTATAGGGTAAACGCAAGAGTTACGCCAAGATAAAGGAAACAATTTTACCGTTATTATTCAGTGAATTAATTAACCTCATATTATAAACAAAGGCTACTTAATTTACAGTCGCATATTGATTCGCATTTTGCAAATCAATATGCAGCTTCAGTATCTACAAAAATAGTTTGGTCATAAACGATAAACAAAATGTGTTAACTCCATAGGCTAAGGTTCTTTTCTAATGTTTGTGGTTTACCTAATAAGTAACCTTGGACGACATCGCACCCAAGCTGACTTAATATTTGCAGCTGGCTTTCTGTCTCGACGCCTTCTGCGACAATATGTAATCCAAGTCGTTGCGCCATGGCGATAACGGCGCTGCATAAAGTGAAATCTTCATTATTGTCTGCAATGCCACTGACAAAGCTGCGATCTATTTTTAGGCCGTCAATATTGAATTTTCGCAATAAACTTAATGAGGCGAACCCAGTACCAAAATCGTCCAGCCACACTTGTACATCTTCTTGTTTAAAGGCATTAAACACTTTACAAATGGTTTGGGGATCGTGAATGAGTGCGGTTTCGGTTAATTCTAATTTAACGGCAGACGGCGGGATTTGGAGTTCGATAATAAGAGACATGAGTTGTTCATAAACATTAGTATGCAGCAACTGAACTGGGGATACATTCAACGATAAACAAATGTTTTGCATGCCCTGGTTACGCATGCGCTTTAAATCTAGCAATGCTTGTTGAAATATCCAACTCCCTAGCTCTAAGATTTGTCCACTTTGCTCAGCACAAGGGATAAAGTCACTGGGTGAAATAACCCCAAACGTTGGCGAGTCACATCGAACCAATGATTCAAAGCCGACAATTCGACCTGTTTGCACTGAAATAAGCGGTTGATACACCATGCTGAAACAATGTTGTTTTAATGCCTCCTCTATAACGTCGGTAAGGTCATTCCAGTGTGAGTTACTTGCATCTTCATTGATCACAGTTTGTTTTTGGGGATACATATCTGACTCCAAAACGATTAATACTTATGTGGTAATTAATAGACAGCAAGAGTCGAGCCAAAAAAACAATTATTAATCAATCGATAAATTACTGATATATAAAGCAATAACCGCAATGAAATTAGTTAAGTTATTTTAGATAGCAACTTGCCATTCTGTTTGCAAAATGCAACTCAAATTACAAAGCAAACAGATGACTACTGTAGGAATTTAGACAGGGTTTGTAAGAAATGAACTTTGTTAATCGGTTTTGAAACATAATCGTCCATACCGGCATCCATAAAGCGTTTTTTATCCCCTTCCATAGCATTGGCGGTAAAAGCAATGATGGGCGTTTTTTTGCATAAAGAGTCTGCACGAATGAGTGTAGACGCGGTAATGCCATCCATTCTTGGCATATATATATCCATTAAAATAACGTCGTACTTTAGTTTTTTGGCCGCTTCAACGGCCTCTATTCCATCATTAACAATATCAATATTACATTGCAGTTTGTCGCACATCGCTTGCATCACTAGTTGATTAGTATTGTCATCATCGGCGAGCAATATTTTGACATTTCTATCGCGAAGATTGAGATTACTAATTAATGTTGCTGAGTTATATTCAACCGGTTTAGCTAGGGTAAACGGTATACCAATAATGATTTCGGTACCGCTTTGTTCTTGGCTGTTTATGGTTAATGTCCCTTGCATTAACTTAACTAAATTATTACTGATTGCTAAGCCAAGCCCAGTACCTGAGCTGTGTTTTATTGCACTATTATCGACTTGAGTGAAGGGTTCTAAGATGTGATTCAGCATCGTTTCAGGAATACCAATACCGGTGTCGGTAATGGTAATGGTCACGCTCACTTGAGTATCAGAGACCACATCGTATGTTGCGGTTAAGTTTATACTTCCCACTTTGGTGAATTTGATCGAATTTGATAATAAATTAAGCACTAATTGGCGTATGCGGCCTGGGTCACCGAGCAAACTTAACTCTTGTTCAGGTAATGATAAACTAAGCGATAAACCACTCGCCTCAGCATTTGTATTCATTAAGCTGCAGGCAGATTGCAGTGTGGTCGTTAAATTAAAGGGTTCAGAGACTAAGGTTAACTTACCGGCTTCCATTTTGCTGACATCTAAAATGTCGTTCAATATTTGCAGTAGGCTATTAGATGAATCTTGCATTGTGGTTAAATAAAATTGTTGCTGCGAATTAAGCTCTTCATCGTCAACCAACACATCCAAAAGGCCAATAATACCATTTAATGGGGTTCTGACTTCGTGACTGACATTGGCTAAAAATTTTGATTTAACTACGTTAGCCGTTTCTGCTTTTTGGCGCGCTTCGATGAGTTGTAGTTCTTTGCGTTTCAACTCAGTTATATCGGTATGGAACCCAACAATACCGCCATCTCGCATTGGTCGTTCAACCATTTTAATCCAACGGCCGTCATTGAACTCAATAATCCGCTCAGGTTGCTGCTTACGTAGGTCATCTACATCTAGAAAATCAGGTTGTTTAACTAAACTGCGTACTGTGGAGTTTTTTCGTAATTCTTGATAACTGATGCCTTCGTGAACAATATCAGCCAGTTCAGGATAAAGCGAAATAAAATTTTGATTATACACCGCCACTTTTTGCTGATTATCAAAAATGATAAATCCATCAGCTAATGCTTCAATCGCATCACGAAAACGTCTTTCATTCCTAACTTGATTAACTGATAAAATATGTAACATTTTACGTAAGTTAGCCGGTAATCGAAGCAAGAAATACATCAGCATGGCCAGGCAGCCACCAGCAAAAATGTATAGCGTATAATGCCACCAAGAGTCGTTAGTTGACTCATCCGGAGTTAAATGTTCAATAATATCAGCTTGCGAAATTACATGTTGATTGTCTGTTTGTACGGCAAGGAACAGGCTCGATGCCAGTACAATCAAACTGATTGAAAAAGCCACGGCTCTGCGGGTCCATAGCGGCGATGGTTTCGTGAGTAAGCTGATTAACCTTTGGGTAAATGAGCTTTGCTTGTCGGTTGCTATTTCTGCACTGCGTTGACGGATCAGGCTTTCAATTACTTTACCAAAATCTTGCAGATGCTGTTTGTCGCTATAATTAAATTGTCTTGGCTTAGTGTCGATAATGCACAAGGTGCCAATACGATGACCACCAGCAGTTTGCAAAGGAAATCCTGCATAAAAACGAATTTTAGGGCCATCTAAAACTAAGGGGTTATCAGCAAAGCGTTTGTCTTCTAAGGTATCTTCAACAACAAATACATCACTGGAATGAATAGCATGGCCACAAAAGGACTCTGCTCTACCTGTTTCGCAGGCTTCTAAGCCTTGTTTAGATTTGAACCATTGTCTATTTTTATCAACCAAACTGACCAAACAAATTGATACATTGAAGTAGGCTTGGACAAAACGAGTCATGTGATCAAACTGCTCTTCTGGAAACGTATCCAGCAAATTCAACTCAAGTAATGCCTTAAGCCTGTTTGCTTCATCAATTGTCGGCTGTGGTTGATCCATATTAGGTCCCTAGAATTATCAAACATCAATAACACTCTATATTACTATCAGTGCTATCGCTATATAGAGTTGATTTATATGCACAAATCATTGAGGCAACCGTTATAAGCCATTTAATTGATCTAAGGTATATTGGAGTTTATCTAACTTACTCCGCTTAACACTATTGGTTGAATTCAAATAGCGTTGGAGTAACTCATACAAGCTGTCTCGATTGATGGGTTTTGCTAGATAATCATTCATTCCTGCTTGAATAAAACGCTTTTTATCACCATGAATAGCATTAGCCGTCACGGCTATAATCGGTGTTTGACTGAATATCTCTCGACCAGAACGAATTTTTTCTGTCGCGGTAATGCCATCCATAACAGGCATTTGAATATCCATAAGGATTAAGTCGGTTTTGTGTTCAGCTAAGTAGTTCAATGCTGCTTGGCCATTTTCAGCACAATGAACCTCACAACCCACTTGAACCAGTAATTGACTTAACACTGCCTGATTGTTGATGTTATCTTCAACGATTAATACATGCTTATCAGTAAACTGCAGTGCCAGTGATGCTGGAAACCCACTCTCGCATGAATGAGTTAACTCTAGGTTAACCAAAGGATCATCTAATAACTCTAATGCCCAACTCAAATGTGATAATTTAAATGGGCCATTAAGCTGAATTTCGTTTTGATTGTTATACACAAAACTACTCTCTTGGCCGAGTAAGTCTATTGAAAGAAAACACACTTTGGTTGATTTAAGGTTATTGATGGCTTGCAAATAATCACGACAAGACTGCAATTGATTTGGTTCTGTTAACACAATAATATCGACATTATCTGCCAGCTGTTGGGGTAAATCAGTCGGGTTGTTAAACGCACTATAAGTGAGACTGTAATGCTGCAACATATTGTAAACGGCTGGATTTAAGCTGTTATTTTGGCCGACAACCCAACAATGTGAATATTTATTATTATTAATAATTTTGGCGGTTGAATCACAAATTTTAGGCTCAAGCTTCAGCGGAATTTCAACAATAAAACGACTACCTACCCCGAGAGTCGATTCAACACAAATATCACCGCCCATCGCTTCACAAATCTGACGACAAATTGCCAGCCCTAAGCCACTACCACCATAAACACGAGTTGATGAGGTGTCTGATTGCATAAACGCTTCGAACATCTGTTCAATTTTATCCGCCTCAATACCAATCCCCGTATCTTGAACGGTTATCTGTAAGGTGAGTTGGTCATCATTATTCATGTAATTAACCGATACAACGACCTCCCCTTGGGGGGTAAACTTAACGGCATTGGCCAATAAATTAATTAATATTTGCCTGATACGGGCTTTATCACCAATGATAGCTAGCGGCACTGTTGGCATAATATTTAAGATAACTGATAAGCCTTTTTCTAAAGCTGGGCCAGATACGATATCAATCGCTTCTTCAAGGCAACGATCAAGCTTAAAAGGTTCATTAACAATATTTATTTTACCGGCTTCAAAACGAGAATAGGTCAGGACATCATCTAAGATACTCAATAATGCATCACTACTGGTTCTTATCATGTCTGTAAAGCGTGTTTGCTCACGGGTTAAGCCGCTTTCGAGCAGGATATCAGCAGAACCAATCACTGCGTTCAGTGGTGTACGAATTTCATGGCTTATATTGGCCATAAAACGACTTTTAGCTTCGGATAATTGCTCTGCTTGATATTTAGCTTCTTGTAAAACTTTTAACGCTGCCCTGTTTTCGCTAATGTCGGTTTGTACCGCAATAAAGTGGCTTATGTTGCCAGTGCTATCAACCACCGGACTGGTATTAATGTTGACCCAATAAGGTTCGCCATGACAATTGTAATTAATAATGTCGGTTTGAAAGCTTTTACCTTGGCGTAACGCCTCTGACATTAAGGTTATTGTTTGAGGATTGCTGTCTTTACCTTGCAATAAATGACCAGGTTTTTTACCCATAATATTTTTTAAGATATAACCGGTGCTTTCTTCAAAACTTTTATTCACCCACTCAATGAATCCCTCGCGATTGGTTATCACCACTAAATTTTTGGTATGGCTGGCCACTAACGATAAACGCTTAACATAGTTTTGTTGATGAAGTAGTTGTGCTTGTATATCTTTATGTTGCTGAATTTCAAACAGCGAACCGATGTAACCACCGTCACCGTCTTGCACTAACTTTAATTCAAACCAGTGATGCTGACCGTTTAATAACTTAAGTTGAACTTCAATAATGGTTGGGACATTGTTACGGCTGTAGGCTAATTTATGTAGACACACTTCAAGTAATGCCAGTTGCGTTGACGAACTGATTAACGAACACAAATTCATTTTATTTAACGACTCACGATCATAACCTAATCGCTTTTTCCATGCGGGATTGGTATACGTTAATTCAAGTTGGTCATTACATTCAAAAATGCATTCATCTAAAAGTTCGAGTAATTTAGTTTGACGTTTTTGTGCATGAGAGAGTTTTTCAACAAGTGCATATTGAATTTGAACTTGTTGTTCATCCCTGGATTCATCAGCCATGATTAGCCGCCTTTATTGGTTAGCTTAAGTCGTTCGAATGACACTACTTGGGTATATGGTGGCAACACATCTTCGCTATAAACTGACTGCACAGACGGCTTATTAACGACAATGGATAATCAATTCCTACGTTGTCGTATCAGAGTGAATGTATTTTATATAACAAAGCTTTTATTGCAGCTGCCATTGAACTAAAAACTTTTCTAATGCCAATTTAGTGACTGGTTTTTCTAAATAATGGGTAATACCTTTACTGAACAGGTGCTGGATTTCATCGGGCTCAGTGAGCCCGGTTAACGCCACTTTAGGGGTTAGCCGATTCATTGCGTCATCGTTAACCAGTCTTTGTGCCACATCGCTGCCATACAACCCTGGCATACGTTCATCGAGCAGAATTAAATCAAATGTTTGTTGCTGTGCTAGCGCTAACGCTGAATTGCCATCATTCGCCGACACCACTTTACAGCCGAGCTTTTCAAGCATTGCTTGGGTAGCAACTTGACTAGGAATACTGTCGTCGGCAACGAGTATAGATAATGGCTCTGGTGAAGCTTGCTTGTTAATCATGTTAATAATATCCGTATCATAAAATGGCCAAAACAAAGTTGAGGTTGGGCTAACATCGGTATCTGGAGCATTGACAATGTTACATAATGTCAGCTTGATAACGTCATTGTTATTATCAATATCATTGGTGGTTTTAGACTCCTCGTCAATTAAATCTACACTCAACGCAGACTTCATTTTCAAATGAGTAAAATTAACCAACGAAAATTTAATATACGGCGCTAAGACAGCATTAATCTTGTTCGATCCACTCCGTAATTCGATGAATTGATGAGGAATCGACACTGGCTGAGAAAAAAAGGCTTTCTCTGGTGTGGTGCAGATAGCGGCAATGTCGGTGTTTGTATCAGCATAAATGGCAAGCTCTAAATGCTTACTTTTAGCTGCAACGATCAGCACAATTTTTTCATCCGCGACTTGTAGCACTTGTTTTATCAGTTCACTCAATTGCTGATGCATTAACGTCGGATCGGACTGATATACCGCACTGTAATAGCCTGTTTTATTGATTAAACAAGGTTGAATAGTTTTCCCATGCTCGGCTAATTCTTTAGCGAGCACACATTGAATGAATTCAAGTAATTCAATTTTAATACTCATAACGAACTGCCTCTTTGCTCTCTACCGACAACGAAGAAGCAGCAATTTGTACGCCACTCATACAGAGGCAATCTAACACATTGTTATTAGGCAATAATTTCCAACATCAACCAACATTGGAGAGTCTATGGGTATTTGGTTTGCATGTTGAGACGCAATTTGAATTGCATTATGCAAATCAAATTGCAAAGCGGGCATTATCCACCAAAGCAAAAGAGATAAATAAGGGACACAAATGGCAATATCTGTCCCAGAATACTCAACAATGCTAGCAAATGACGTTAGCTAGGTGAAAACAAGTCTTGGCCGAGACTGATTTTCTATAGATAAACATTAAAGCAAAGACCGCATTAATCGGCCTTTGTTTGTAACATTGGAAATGACACCATTCTCAAACTAACTCATACAAGCTACTAACTTACATCGTTACCCCATAGAGAATGGTGCCTACTGTTAACCATTCTGCTTATCAAACGCTAGCCCTAAAGGTTCAAAATATTCCATCATGGCTTGATATATTTCACGGCAATGCTCTGCATCGGGATAAGCGCCATGTTTAGCAAGTGGCGAGTTGATAGTACTGTTAACCAGGTACGGATTGGATATATTGGCATAATCCTGTGAATACATTTCAATGCAAGATTCAAAGGCGCGCGCCATCATTTCGGTAGGTTTAGCAAAGTAATGGCAGCGTTGCTGTTTATCGAGTGCGATGGAGCGACGCACATAATCGTGTGGCTCTTGGCCGTTGGCACTCAGCAAGGTCACTTTAAATAAGTTAGAGAGTTTCTTATTCAACGGGTGAGCGATTATGGATTTATCGGCCAGCCAATTGTCGCTGGCACAAGCAAATAAATTGGCAAGACTTAAGTTAGCCCGAGTTGTAGTGGTAGTTTTCTCTGATATTACAAGCGACGACAAATACGGGTCTAATATACTGTCGTCAATAAACATTTTATCAGCGATATAGTGATCGAATGCATGCCAAAATTCATGAGCTAACGACCCTGCTCCGGCATTTTTGGCTAATGCCAGTTCCCGGTATGCTGGTGCATAATGAGCTTGCACACCTTTTTGGCCGCCATGGCCAAAGGCAAAGCGTAAGCTACCGCGTAAACCAATCAACTCTGGCGGTACTGCTAATATGTTGGCTAAGTCGGCTAGTGAGTCAAATATCAAATTAGCCGCAAGTGCCGACTCCTCACGGTTAACCCATTTTCCAACACGGATATGCTGCAAACCAAAAGTGTGTTTAATGTCGAGAAAACTGACCGAATCGCCATTACGATAGTCGGGCCCGATACGTTCAAAATGACGTTGATGATTTAATAATGAATGATGTGAAGCCAAACATACCTCTATTGTCACTAAAGCTATTGCCAAAAATGTTTACACAAAAACGAATGCTGAACCTAGTGACTAATTATGCCATGTTTAACGCCATAAACCGCCCTATAAAAATAAAGTGATAGTAAAAAACACCGCTAACGTAGGCTAATGCCACCAGCACACCACTAGAATAACTATTCGTGATTATGCAAAAATAAAAGTATTACCCTCGGTAAATTTTTAACCTTCACTCACTTTAATGCATATTTACTCAAAATAAGTCTGCGCAGGTTACATAAAAGCGACCTATAAAACACTGAGCGTATTTTACTCTGCCATTAAGTGTCTATTACGATACTCACTAAGTGACCTATTACGTCCACCAGCATTTTATGGATCGTCTAGATTACGATTCTGTATTATGAATCTACATTACGGCTATTGATTACGGCTCTTCATCACGCCCCTTTATTGCTTCTCTTCAATACGACTCATCATTACTTCCCTTTATTACAGGATGCGCCTAAAGCGTAAACAACAGTATTGGGGGTCAGTTAAGTATCACTAATTGGATTCCTATTTAAGCGTGTTAGCAGTACGATGGTTTACGATTGATTTTTCATGGAGGATTTATGATTTATACCACGACTGAAACCATTCCTGGTCGGGACATTATCGAGATTGTCGGTGTTGTAACCGGTAATGTGGTTCAATCTAAACATATTGGTCGAGACATTATGGCCGGCTTAAAAAGCATTGTGGGTGGCGAAATCCGCGGTTACACCGAAATGTTATCTGATGCCAGAGATGTCGCAGTTGAGCGTTTAGTTGCCAGTGCGGCACAAAAAGGGGCTGATGCGATTGTGGGGATCCGCTTTACGACAAGTGCCATTATGGATGGCTCGTCTGAAATTATGGCTTTTGGTACTGCGGTTAAATTAGGGCCAAGCAGATAAATACGCCTGAAACTAAACGGGTATTAATAGTATTTGCGTACAACAAATACTTAAGTCGATTTTTATATCCCTGATGTTAGCCGAGTTTATTGCCGAAATGCTTCTATTGATCAAACATAACTAATATGACCAAACACAACTAGTATGACCAAACATAACAAATAGGTGATTTTATGATTAAAAATATTTCTTTAGCCGTTGCCGTCTTGTTGGCTTCTGCTCATGCTTATGCGGTAGAAAGCCTTATCACTGTTGAAAGCCATTATTCGGCCAAAGAAACGGCAGATAGGTTTGAGTCGATCATAAAAGACAAAGGTTTTACGGTTTTTTCCAGGATTGATCATCAAAAAAATGCCGCCGGTGTGAACTTAACTCTGAGACCAACTGAAGTGATTATTTTCGGTAACCCTAACATCGGTACTCAATTAATGCAGTGTAACCAACTTGTCGCGATTGACTTGCCACAAAAGGTATTGATTAGCGAGGATGCTGATAACAAGGTTTGGCTGTCGTATAACAATCCGCAGTACATTAAACAGCGTCATAGTATTGCAGGCTGCGATAAGGTTATTAATAAAATCTCTGGTGTCCTCAATACATTAAGCCTTGCTGCAACGTCTAAGTAGTTATTTCGCAGCTAGTCGTTTGAGCAAGGCTATTGGCGCGAACATTTTGAACGAACATTTTGAACGAGTAAATTGAACGAATATATTGAGTGATCATTTATAGCCACCAGCTTATTAATTCGGAGCGAGTATACGAGGAATAAGCAAAGCATAACGATGATCACTCAGCCATTGTGTGTTATCGAATGACGATTCTTATCGCAACACAGAGTAAACATATCGAATCACATCAGCAGTGACACAACTACAAGATGATATTTATCAATATTTTACATCTATATTTTACACAAGAATTTACCAGAAAAGTTATATAAAACAATCGATTTAGAGGTTTTTAATGAATAGTGAAGTGGTATTAATCACCGGTGCGAATAGAGGTATTGGTTTAGCGTTAACAGAGCAATATCTTGTCAACGGTTGCAGCGTCATAGCAACCTGTAGAGATGGCGCAACAGCGACTGAGCTTTTGTCGTTGAAGGCTCAGTTTGCTGACAAATTATTGATTGAGTCAATGGATATCACGAGCTCTGAATCAATCCAGCGCTTAGCGAATAATCTCAGTCAGCAAAATATTAGTCTCGATTTAATCGTTAATAATGCGGGCTTTTTAGATGGAGATAATCACAGTATTCATGCTATTGATTATGCTGACGCTGAAATGTGTTTTAAAGTGAACGCGCTCGGGCCATTATTTTTAACACACTGTTTATTAAAACTATTGAATAAAAATCGTTTATGCAAAATAGCGATTATCTCTTCTTCTAAGGGATCACTATCACAAGCACAAGGTGTCGACTGGTATGGTTACCGAATGTCTAAAGCCGCAGCCAATATGTTAACGGTGAATTTATCGACTGAACTGGTTAATAATAACGTCGCGGTGGTATCGGTTCATCCTGGTTGGGTGCAAACGGATATGGGCGGCAGCTCTGCAAAGGTAAAGGTTAATGATTCCGCCCTTGGGATTATAAAAGTGATCAACAATTTATCGATTCACAATACCGGTCAGTTTTATGATGTTAACGGTGAGCAACTGCCGTTCTAATCAGCGCATCAATCCGTACAACAAACTACCGACCGCTTTATTGGTAATTCATTGGTCAGATTTGGGCTACTGTTAGTGCGTAAAGATGGTGAATATGATGTTTTTTTATTAAGCAATTAGCCAACAAATTGACCGATATACTATTAAATACTCGATAATGTGTAATGATATTTGTGTGTGGCTTGCCTTAAAAATTGAAATGGGTAAGATGTTGTTTTAATGTCTTTATCGTTGATATTATTATGATGTCTGAGTGTTAATCCACACAGTGTGGCAACATCGATTAAGTCGACAGTTAATCAAATTAAAATTGATACAATTAAGATGAGTTTTATCTTTTCCTGCCGCATAGCGGCTAAGCTCAACAAACACTTAATGTTGATTTGCAACGCGCTGCATTGGTAATGTTTTTAGTCATTACCATACAAGGTAGAATCCTAAGTTGCGTTACGGCATAGCTTAAGCGAGCGTTATATTAATTGAGGTTGCTACAATGGAAACAAAGCCAATAATTTATGACAGATTTACTTGTAATAAATGTTTTGATAAAAGCAGCCTTGATTTTGATTTCACCATGGCTTTTCAGCCAATTATTAACTGTAAGACCAATAGCATATTTGGCTATGAAGCATTGGTACGTGGTTTACAGAATGAATCGGCCTTTTCGATCATTTCTCAAGTCAATGATGATAATCGTTACCTCTTTGATCAACTTTGCCGCGTTAAAGCCATCGCACTGGCGGCGAAACTAAAGCTAGATTCAATGCTTAGCATTAACTTTCTCCCAAATGCTATTTATAAACCTGAGCGCTGTATTAGAACAACCTTAGAAGCCGCTAAAGAGTATAACTTCCCAACCAACAGAATCATGTTTGAATTTACAGAAAATGAGAACATTAGTGATACTGCATTTGTTAAGAGTATCGTTGAATATTATAAGAAATCAGGATTTATCACCGCACTAGACGATTTTGGTTCTGGCTATGCCGGTTTGGGACTGTTGGCTGATTTTCAAACCAACATTATCAAATTTGATATGAAGCTTGTTCGTAATATCGACCAAGATAAAACCCGACAAGCTATTATTAAAAACTGCTTAAACTTGTTTGCTGAACTTAACATTACCTCTTTGGCTGAAGGCGTAGAGACAATAGAAGAAATGCAATGGTTACGCGATTGTGGCATTGAGCTGATGCAGGGTTATTTATTTGCTAAACCTGGTTTTGAATCCCTACCGCTAGTTGATTTTGACGAGATATACCGCAGCGAAAGTCAGATTAAGACGCAACCTACTCTGAGCTTAAATGACGGTGCGGGTATATAAGCTTAAGGTCGAGACTCATCATTACCTCAATGCACATTATTATTTATGCCATTGAGTGTATTCCACACGAGTATGGCGCAAGTGTTCAAAGGCAATAGGGTTAGATGTTTCGTGCATAGGTTGAATGGCTTGTGGTATTTCTTAGTTAACAGTCTGTGACATGACCGGCATCGAAATAGCGGTAAAGATTATCGCAACTATGGTTAATCTTATTTTCATGCTGCTGCCCAATATTTATTGAGCCTAAATATTTCTACACTGCGTCATTAATGCGCCTATGCTATAGGCGTAATACTCTTTGCAACAACAAAAACGCACTATCACCATGGTTTAATGGTTAAAAAGCAGTTCGTACATCTGTGCCTAAGCTAAAATTTAGACGATAAAGCGTGCCTCTTTTTTGCAAAAATCAGAGAGATCACAGACCGTTTTCATTTGTATTTGAGGGGCACATTGTCAACTTTCAGTTTGCTTTGCATGATAATGTTTATTGTCACCATGATAACCTGCAAATAATTTGTTAATTATGTTCAAAAAATTTTGGACGTTAATTGTTAAACCCTCCATTGATAACGTTTTATTATTAAAAGGATAACTTTTAATAATTTATTGTTTAGCCTTGTTCACTGTATATTACGTCTATCGAACATCATTCATACGCACGCACGCACGCCTTATAGTGTAATTTATCCGATTGTTTATTCGGTTGTTTATTCGGTTGTTTATTCGGTTGTTTATTCGGTTGTTTATTCGGTTGTTTATTCGTTTGTTTATTCGGGAATTGGCACGTTCGCTGATGCGTTTAAAAGATGTCGCTTAAAGAGAGAGTTATGAAATTTTTACACACTATGTTGAGAGTCATTGACCTAGAAAAATCAATTGAGTTTTATACCCATGTGCTAGGCATGAAAGTGCTAGAAAGAACCGAAAACAAAGACTATCGCTACACCTTAGTTTTTGTGGGTTATGGCACTCAAGCAGACAGCACCACGATTGAATTAACCTATAACTGGGACACCAATGAGTATGACCATGGTAATGCTTTTGGTCATATTGCGCTGGGTGTAGAGGATATTTATAGTGCCTGTAATGACATTAAAGCACGCGGTGGCAACGTCACCCGTAAACCAGGACCGGTAAAAGGTGGCTCAACCCACATCGCCTTTATCGTCGATCCTGATGGATACCAAATTGAGCTCATCCAAATTAGCAAGTAAAGAGGAATACAGAATGAACAATGCACTATTTCAACCAATACAGCTCGGTAAACTCTCTTTAAAAAATCGTATTGTTATGCCACCAATGACGCGCTCGCGCTCAACCCAACCGGGTAATGTGGCTAATGAGATGATGGCTGAATATTATGCTCAGCGAGCATCCGCGGGTCTTATTATTACAGAAGGCACCCAAATATCGGTCATGGGCCAAGGCTACGCATGGACGCCAGGTATTTATTCTGCAGAACAAATTGCCGGATGGCAGAAGGTCACCAAAGCGGTTCATGCACAAAATGGCACTATCTTCGCTCAGCTTTGGCACGTTGGTCGAGTGTCTCACCCTGATAATATCGGTGGTCAACAACCTATTTCGTCTTCTGCACTAAAAGCCCAAAATGTAAAAGTGTTTGTGGATAATGGTACTGACGAACCTGGTTTTGTTGACGTGGTTGTGGCTCGTGAAATGTCTAAAGCTGACATTGAACATGTGATTGGCGAATATCGTCAAGCAGCGTTAAATGCGATTGAAGCCGGTTTTGATGGCGTAGAACTGCATGCTGCTAACGGTTATTTAATTAACCAGTTTATCGATTCTGAAGCGAATAATCGTATCGACGAATATGGTGGTAGTATCGAAAACCGCCTGCGCTTCCTGGGTGAAGTGGTTGGTGCAATGACCCAAGCCATTGGCGCTGATCGTGTTGGTGTTCGTCTTGCGCCATTCACATCGCTAAATGGTACTGTTGATGCAACGCCGATAGACACCTACATTGCCGCGGCTGTATTACTTAATAGCCTCAATGTGGTCTACATCCATGTGGCTGAAGTTGATTGGGATGATGCCCCAGAGACACCAACAGTATTTAAAGATACGGTTCGCGACGTTTATAAAGGTGTGCTTATTTATGCGGGACGTTACAACGGCGAAAATGGATCTCAGGCCATTGATGCTGGTGTAGCGGATATGATTGGTTTTGGCCGACCATTTGTCTCCAATCCTGATCTGGTAAACCGTATTAAGCATAACTATCCATTAGCCTCTCACAACCCAGAGACATTATTTGGTGGTGCTGAACGCGGGTATACTGATTACCCCGAATACAGCCCAAGCTAATAGTAATCACACTGTTTAGTTGAGTTAATATGTGAGCGATTCTGACGTAAGGTAGGATCGCTTTATACGTATACATCATTTATTTATCACGACATACTTTTTGGTTTTCTCGTATCATTGCGACTTGCCAAGAGCCTTGCCCCTTTTCCCATCCCTCAGCTGGAACAAACGGTTTGATGAAACAAGAAGCGTTGCGCGGCAAAATATCCTTATTACTGGCCACAATGCTTGCGGCTGTGGGATGGATAGCCTCCAAACTTGTTATTTTAGAGATGCCTGGAGAGGTGTTTATTGCTGCTCGCTTCTTAATCGCGAGTCTGATTTTATTGCCTTTTTGTTATCAGCAGATTTATGCACTCAGGCCTAAGCAAATTGCCGCGCTTTGTGGCGTTGGCATGGTATTAGCAGCTTCGATTGAAGTATGGGTTCACGCGATTACCATCTCTAGTACTTTGTCTGAAGGTGCTTTTATCATGAGCCTGGCGATGATTATAGCCCCGTTTATTTCTTGGCTATTATTCAAAGTAAGACCTAACCGCATGTTTTGGATATCGCTGCCTATTACTTGTATAGGCATTATGTTATTGACCATCACAACTGGCTGGGAAGTTGATAACAGCCAGTGGTTTTTCTTATTATCATCGGCACTGCTGTCATTGCATTTTGTATTGAATAAGCGGGTCTTGACCAATATAAAACCGTTAACATCCATCTGCGTACAATTATTCATGGTGGGCATTGTGGGTTGCGTGATTATGGCTGCGGTTTCACCTGAACATTTTGAGATAAATGGTCATGTGCTATTTTGGTTTGCGGTATCAACGGTTATCGCAACCAGTGTGCGTTATTTACTTCAAACTGTCGGTCAATTTAGCGTTAAAATTGAAACCGCTTCGCTGATCATGATTTTAGAACCCATTTGGACATTAATTTTGTCTATCAGCTTTCTTGATGAGGTAGTTGAAATGCAGAAGCTCATTGGTGGCGGGGTTATTTTATTGTCACTGTTTATTTACATCAAATATTCTAAAAAATAGTGCGTAAAAAGCCTTATTTACAACATCTATAACATCACAACATCTGCAACATCTACAACGCTGAGTATATCAATGTTGTAATAACCTATTTTTCTGTTTATTAACCACGGCGTTGTATTCGCTACGCAAATGCATACGGTGGGAGGGACACAACGCCTTATACACTGAGGTGTAACTCAATCACCGAGATTAAACTGAGATGAGTCTATAAACGCTACTGAAAGGTCATGATGACGAGTAATAGACACATGCAAAGACTTTGTATTGATGTTATTGATGTTATTGATGTTATTGATTCTAAAACACAGTGAAGTTAATGATTAATCCCAGTGTTGAACTGAGATTAATCATGCCGTGCGGACTAAACATGTGGAGCGATAGAGAGCGATTTCAGATGAGTTAGCTAAAGTTTTCGTGGTAAGCAATCATAAAGTCTTCTCTTATTAACTGCTCTAAATGTATGGCGCGTTCGGTGGGGCAAAAAATCATGATATGCACATTTTGCTCTCCGTTGATGCCGCTGGTGATATGAATATGCGGTTCGCTGCCAGGTAAATCGACACCAGCATGTTTTTCTATCACACCGTTGTAACGCTTAGCCACTTCGATAAAGTCTTCACAGTGCTGTTCTATTTGACGGGTTAACCCAGGAAACAGTGTATAGAGATTAACAAACTGGACCACGGTAATGGTTATGTTGTGGTAAACATAACGTTTCATAAAGTTGAGGTTTTTCACCGCATAGGTAAAAAACATACTGTTAGGTAATGTCGCGGTTTTACCGGTGTAATGATATTGACCTTGATCAAGATCGATCTCTTGGATCACGGTGGCCATTAAGTTATGTTCAATCACTTCGCCATATATTTTCCCTACTTCAATCCAATCACCAATCACAAATGAACGTGAACTCGCGCGTTGTATTGAGCCGGTAAAGCAAAGAATAATTTCTTTTGATGCTATCACTATGGCAATGGCAATGGCGGTAACAGACAGTGCAAACTTGCTAACTTCGGATTGCCAAAGCATGAACAAAATAACCAGTATTAAAATGAAGGTGCCATTTTTAGTGCGTGACATCCATTTGCGTTGCACATCAGAAAGAAAAGCGACGTCGCCACGAATACTTGAAATGATAAAACGTTTTATCACTGAGATAAGCATTATTATTAACACCGTTAATAATAATTTGTGTTCGAGAAAAAAATCGACGATCAAAGCTATATTATCTATCAAACTTGTTACCTACGTTGTTTTTGTTTCCACACTCATGGTGCTGAATTACGGACATTCCGGCCGTCACTCTATTGGCAATAGCAGCAGAAGACAAGGTAATTAGGCCATAACAGTATGAGGTCTAACCTGGTGCAGCAGTAAACACTTAGTCAACGTCGGTAAATTTGCCCCTTCATAAACACGAAAAAACCATTAATGTAGCTGACATTAATGGTTTTATCCGTATCGATATTCGCAATATTGACGTGATATTGAAGTGAATATTTTAGCTGGTGATCATTTTAGTTAGTTTGGTAGTAAATAACGGTTGGTGTTATCGCTATAACGTCATCATATCGATACCCCAAAGCATTTGGCTGCCCTTTTACCGGCTTAACATCTGAGTTGTCGCTTAGCTTAACTCCCCAATGATTATTACTGATACCATCGAAAATAATATTCATTACGCCGTCACTTTCTTTAACCATCGCGGCAATGTGGTGCTTGGCCATAATGTCTCTTACCTTAGCTGAGCGTGATGAGCACAAATCACACGCTTCTATATTGGTGACATTTTTAAAATATGTGGCATCGGCTGAAGGTACAAACCCAGCTACCGCTGACGGTTGATATTGAATAATACCTGCGGGGGTGAAAAATGCATTATTGACTCTAAATACATTATCATCTGAGCGCTGAACAATAGTGATATCGACGTTGTCCTTAAAAAAACTATTGATTACGTCTTGCTCTATCAGCAATATGTTGATGGCCTTAACCCTTTGGTCTCGACATGATTTTTCATTGCACAGCACTCTATTGGGCAAACTGGTGACAAATTGGGGATCGGCTTTAAATATCGCGTGACTCATTACACCTAAATTGAAGTTAGCAAAATCATTTTTATCCTCTGCAGAGGTAAATTTTGTTGGATGCACATCAAGCACACCATACGGTGAGACTAACCCAGGCAATATTTCTGCAATGCCATTTTTGGGTAATAAACCCCGTAAATGATTAATTGTTGCACGGTACTCTTTATCGGAGTCTGCCGTGAGGAAGTTAGGCAAGTTGTTTGCGCTGGTAACGATAGGCACGAGCAATGGACATAACAAAAATAGATAAGTGGCTCTCATGGGTGAGTAACATCCTTTTAATGTCATTATTAACGTCATAGTTAATGTCATAGTTAATGTCATTGATGTTTAAGTAAAACACATCTTTGTTGTCATAATGTTATAAAAACAAGCAAAGTTAAAGCCGTGTCTAATCAAATTGTGAGCTTATCTTATGGATAAATTAGCATTTTTTGTCCATTGGATGAAAATTCACCACGGCTTAGATCTGAATCTTTAAAAGAAGCCTTTTGTAAATTGGCGCCCGTCCAGCTGTTTTCGAACAAGTCACATTTTACAATGCATTGTTCTTCAAAGTCGGTGTAAGACAAATTACAACCGGTAATATACACCAAGCAAAAATAAATCTTGTATGATATCTGGTTTACAAAGCTGGTGTTTAAAAGATTGATGTCAGTTTTTTATTCCGGATAAATGCCGTCAAAACACCATCAAGTAAACAAACACATAGCAGTTGGCTTCGTTTCGCCTCACTCCCTTTTTCAGCCAAAATATGACTTTGTCTGTTGTTAGGGGAAAATAAAGGTTAATTTATTGCGTAACAATCTTAATTACCGCTTGGTATCTGTAAGTATCATTAAAGGACGATATGTCGAACGCTACTAAAATCATTATGCTTGGCGCGACGGGTGCGGTGGGAAATCATGCGGCATTGAAACTCGCAAACATGCCCGCGGTTAAGCAATTGACGCTACTTGGAAGAAGGCCTGCTGAGAATGTTGTCGGTGAGTCTATCATTCAACATCAAATCGATATTTTTTCACCAACATCATATGAGCCATTTATAGCTGGCCACGACACCGCAATTTGTGCCCTTGGTGTTGGCCAACCATCAAAAATGAGTCAACAAGAATTCATTAAAATAGATAAGGATGCTGTTCTCGACTTTGCTTTTGCATGTAAAAAAGCAGGGGTTACTCATTTTGAGCTGTTAAGTTCGGTTGGGGTAAGCCCATCATCATCCTCATTTTATTTACGTACTAAGGGAGAACTTGAGCAAGGCCTAAAAGAACTTGGATTTGAGCGGCTGAGCTTGTTCCACCCATCAATGATCATGACCCCCACAAATCGCTACGGTTTATCACAGGCATTAACGCTGTCTGTTATGCCCTTACTTGACCCATTATTATGTGGCTCTTTGAATAAATTTAGGAGTATTTCGGCCGAGAAGTTGGGAAATGCTATGGCGATCAATCTATTGCAAAATAGTCGTTCTATTGCAGTAGATGATTTGTATTGGAGTGATTTTATGGCACTTTCCGAACCGTTATTAGCCGTTTAACCATGACGTTATCCTGTGGCGGAGATGGCTAATGATAAGTATCCAACGAGCATCCGCTCCGCACACAACTAGATTGAACAAGATTTAACTCGCCAACATCAGCAAGTCTATAAATAATAACGTCAATAAAATGGTGATCTGCGACAATTTGTCCGATTTCATTTTTGTTAACTTGATCAACATCATGTATTCGACGATATAGCCCTACATATGCTAAGGAAATATCTTACAAGTTGATTTACATCAAAGACCATTTTTGGCTGAGTTTTAATATTGATACCGATGGATTGCAACTAATTATTAGCCACTGAGCTAACTTAAGCAGAAGGTATCAACATGGACACACATGCAGCCCTTTATAAACAGGGTCAAGACCGCCTTGATTATTTACGCCAATTTGCCCAACGTCAGCCCGTGTCACTACAACAAAAAATGGCCAACATTGGGATATCTCGTCGAGACTTCATTAAGTGGACCGCGTCGGTCACTGCAATGTTTGCCTTGCCCCTACCCTTTAGTAATCTGGTTGCCGAAGCGGCTGAATTAGCCGACCGAGTACCGCTAATTTGGTTACATTTAGCCGAATGTACTGGCTGTTCTGAGTCATTAATTCGTACCGACACGCCCAACCTCGACACATTGATTTTCGATCATATCTCGCTTGAATATCACGAAACCTTAATGGCAGCCTCTGGCTGGCAAGCAGAAGAGAACCTAGAAAACGCTCTTGAAACCTACAAAGGTCGGTATTTGCTGGCCGTTGAAGGTGCGGTCCCTACCGCCAATAACGGCACCTTTTTAACCGTGGGTTGTAAAGGTCATACGGGTTTACACATTGTTAAGGAAGCAGCGGAAAATGCTGCCGCGATTATCTCCGTTGGTACTTGCGCTGCTTTTGGCGGTGTACAAGCCGCTGCACCTAACCCGACTGGGGCAAAAGGTGTTTACGAAGTGGTCGATAAACCTGTGATTAACTTAGGCGGTTGCCCTCCGAGCGAAAAGAACATTGTTGGCACGCTAATGTATTTCATTATGTTCGGTAAGTTACCTGCACTGGATATGTTTAATCGTCCTAAATGGGCTTACGGCGCACGGGTACATGATAACTGTGAACGTCGTGGGCGCTTTGATGCTGGTGAGTTTGTTGAAGAATTTGGTGATGAAGGTGCTAAAGAAGGTTACTGCCTTTATAAAGTCGGCTGTAAAGGCCCATATACCTATAACAACTGCCCTACTGAGCGTTTTAACCATCACACCAGTTGGCCGGTGTTAGCGGGTCATGGCTGTATGGGTTGCTCTGAGCCGAATTTTTGGGATGACATGGCGGACTTTGAAAAACCGCTAGGACGCCAACTTTTACATGGCATAGATGCCACCGCAGACACCATTGGTGCGGTCATTTTAGGCGCTACCGTTGTTGGTATTGGCGCCCATGCAGTTGCTAGCGTATTTGCTAAGCCTTTGGAGGAATAATCATGAGTAAACGTGTCGTTATCGACCCTATCACCCGTATCGAAGGCCATTTACGTGTCGAAGTTGAAGTGGATGACAATAATGTCATTACCAAGGCTTGGTCTTCGTCGACCTTATGGCGAGGTATTGAGGTTATTTTAAAAGGCCGAACTCCAATGGATGTGGGCTTAATTGTGCAGCGTATTTGTGGCGTATGTACCTATTCGCATTATCGTTGCGGTACTGAGGCCGTTGAAAATGCCCTTGGGGTTAAGATCCCACTTAATGCTAAATACCTGCGCAGCATAATGCAGTCATCACTCTACATGCATGATCATATTGTGCATTTTTATCATCTACATGGTTTGGATTGGGTGGATGTGGTATCAGCATTAAGTGCCGACCCAGCCTTAGCGGCTAAAGTGGCAATGAATTATTCTGATGCACCGATTGCTGCCGGTGAAGGTGAATTAAAAGCGGTACAGGCACGAGTGAAAGGCTTGGTCGAAACCGGAAAACTGGGTCCATTTGCCAATGCCTATTGGGGTAATGGTACTTATCGTTTTACCCCTGAGCAAAACCTCATTGCGTTATCGCATTATTTAAAAGCACTTGAAGTACAACGTGTGGCGGCTGAAATGTTAGCTATTTTTGGCGGCAAATCGCCACATCCACAGTCTATTGTTGTGGGCGGCGTAACCTCAGTACGTGACATGTTAAGCCCCGCCCGTTTACAAGAATGGAAACAAAAGCACGCTATCGTGCAAGACTTTATTGAGCGAGCTTACCAAGCCGATATTGTGATGGCAGCAGAAGCATTTGGTACAGAAGCCAGTGTACTTGGCGGCGTAAATGTTAACAGTTTCTTGTGCGGTGAAGATTTTATTACAACCGATGGCGAGTACTTATTTAACCAAGGGGTCATTTTAAACGGTGATTTAGCCAATGTATTGGATATCGACCCGAGCTTGATTAAAGAAGATGTGACTCACGCCTGGTATAAAGCTGATGGTCCGCAACATCCATATCAAGGAACCACCATTCCTGATTACACCGGGTTTATTGAGCGCGACACTGTGTATGGCAAATTACCCACCATTAATGGCGATGGTAAATACTCGTGGGTTAAGTCTCCGCGTTACCAAGATGAACCGATTGAAGTAGGTCCACTAGCGTGTTTGTTGGTTAACTATGCCCGTGGCAATCAAGTTGTGGTCAATGCGGTTGATGGTTTGTTAGCTCGCACTGGTTTGCCTCTTGAAGCATTGTTTACCACTTTAGGCCGTACTGCTGCACGTATGTTGCAAACGGTGTTGGTTGGCCAGGCCAGTTTGCAAACCTTTGATGCTTTACTGGTGAATATACAGTCGGATCAGTCTACTTACGTTAAACCTGAAATAGACCCAGACCGTGTTTACGAAGGTTATTCGATGATTGAAGCCCCTCGCGGCATGTTAAGTCATTGGATCCGGATTAAAGATGCCAAAGTCGAAAACTACCAAGCTGTGGTTCCTACTACCTGGAATGCAGGCCCTGTGGATGCTAACGGTAAAATGGGCCCATACGAAGCTTCGTTGATTGGTTTGAAACTTGAAGACCCAACTAAGCCGTTAGAAGTCATTCGCATTATTCATTCCTTTGATCCTTGTATGGCGTGTTCCGTTCACGTGATGGATTACAAGAAACACACCCTAGGTCAATTTAAAATTGATCCAAATGGGTTTTAATCAGAGGTAATGGAGTAGGAGGGATAAAAGTATGGAACATATTGCAACCCATAATCGGCAGCTGATATTTACTCCAGCGATTCGAATATTTCACTGGTTACGCGCTCTGGCCATTTTGGTATTAGTGATCACCGGATTTTATATCTCGTGGCCATTTTTAGTGGCGCCTGCCAGCACTGATGTATTGGTACAAGGTTGGATCCGCTTTGCCCATATCATTTTTGGATTTTTGTTAACCAGTATTACCTTAGTGCGTTTTTACTTGTTTTTCTTTAGTCGTATTAACAATGAAAGACGATCATTTAAAGATGTGCTATCGCCTCGAAGCTGGATATCGCAAATAAAATCTTATTTTTGGATGGGCAGTTTAGACAAAGCCGGCGTTTACGGACCATTACAGTTTATGACCTATGTGGCCATTTCGTTTGTCGCCTTGATTATGTGTATCACCGGCTTAGTGCTTTACGCCAATGTGTACCATTTAGGTATTGGCGGAATGCTCGGTGATGTATCGGCATGGATAACCGGCCTCTGTGGTGGTTTAGCGCCACTGCGGATTTATCATCATTACTTAACATGGGCCTTCATCATCTTTGTGGTGATCCATATGTATATGGCGGTGTGGTCTGGTATTCGCTTTAAACATAATTCAGTCGATTCTATTGTGTCTGGTTATGACTATCACAAAGTACATAAATAGGATGAATGAATAATTGTGAAAAAAATATTGCTGTTAGGTATAGGCAATGTATTGTACGCCGATGAAGGAGTCGGCGTACATTTTGTCAATTATATCAAAGACAAATACCAATTCAGCCACCAAACTGACAGCATAGATATTGTCGACGGTGGCACCCTAGCTCAAGGCCTTATTCCGATGATAAGCCAGTACGACCATTTGATTGTGGTCGATACGGTTAATAGTGTTGGTGTGGAGCCCGGTGAAGTGTACTTTTTTGATTTTGATCACGCCCCTGCTGAAATCGATTGGCAAGGCAGTGCTCATGAAGTGGAAATGCTGCAAACACTCAACATGATGGACATTGTGGGTGATAGACCACACACGTTTGTATTAGGCGTTACCCCTACCGTGATTGAGCCAATGACTTTGGGGCTTACGCCACATTTACATGCCGCCATTCCGCTAATGGAACATGCTCTGTTAACCCATTTGACCGACTTAGGGTTTAGCCAGCAGATTGTGGCTGATATTACTATTGATGAGGTGATTCCTGACGCCTATAAGCGAGGTTGCTATGTCGATGCATAACATTCGATTTGATTTTGTATGCCAACGCCATGTGCCCTTATATGAGCACTTGTGTAATCAATACCTGGAGCGCAACGAATTTAATATCAGTATTGGTGCTGAATCCGAGCCTCAAACCAGTAAAATACGTTACTTTATTGAGGCCTTTGCTACGCAAGCGCAACTTGAAGCGTTAGCCGATGAGATTGCCAGTGATTTTTTGTTATCCGTTTGGTTACTTGACACCCACATTCAGCGGATTGAGCAACACAGCGGACAGCGAAAACCATTTAAGATTAAACCGCTTTATTCTGGTTTACCGCTGTATTTTTGTCAGCATTGCCAACCACAATTTGGCGATAATCAACATCCCTCTTTTGGTGATATTAATCTGCAATGTCATCATTGTATGGGACATGAAAAACTCAGTCGCGATGAAAAATCGTTAACTCAGGCCGACATCGCCGCGATGGCAAACCGCCTACTAAGCCATAAGTCTCTACCCTTACCTATTCTTGGGATCACGTTGTGGTTAACCCCACCCGCGGCCATATTCTCCTCAACCATACAACCCTCAACCATACAACCCTCGACCATATCGCCAAATGCAGATGATCAACGCATAAACTCATCACAGACCAATGCGCCTATAACCGCAATAACCACAACAATAAAATATCAACGGCCGCGAATATTAGTCTGTAATCCGAATTCTTTGAATAGCCATTTTATTGTTAATGACAGCCAAGTGTTGGCATTATCTAGCATCGAAAAACCGTTACTAAGAGTGCGACCAAGTAGTGATCACCCCAGTTTATTAGCGCCGCTGTATGAAATTCAATTTGCTGAAAATCGTTTGTTAGTGATACTCACGGAAGTGTTACGCCAAAAAGGCATTAATTGGTTGCATGTCACTCATGATATTGACCAGCATACTAGCCAAGAAGCCTTGCTCAATAAGCCGCTGCGTTTGGCCAGTGTTAATCAACAATGGTTACCCATTACCACCCTAGGTAATGGCACCATACCGTTACCCACTAACGTAACCTGTTTGCATGATGAGCATCATTACCAAGATGATCTGCATACGTTTACGGTTCAAAGTTCTACAACTGACATTAATTGGCGAGTGAGTGACAACGGTGCTAAATCTTCTAATTCACAGTCAGCTTCACCGTTAGCTGTACCAGCTGTTTTAGCAAGCTCTTTAGCAGATGATTCAAGCACAATAACGAACGATATTACTACCAGCTTATGTGCATTGAATGCTGCGGTATTACGTTGTGACCCCAATAAAAATCATCATAAAGCACAATTTGTTAAGCATGCTGCGGTATTGTATTTCAGCCAACAAAATACTTGCCAAATTGTCACCCTCGACAGCCAAAGTAAGCCTGAGTTATTTTTCCAATTACCGACGTTGCCGACAACAGGTTATGAGATTTGTCATAGTTTGTCTGAGTCTCCTCAAAAAAGCCTGTTAGATAAGTTTAAACAATTATTTCCCGCCGAATATAATCAATTATTGGACCTGCACATTCAAGCCAACGATGGTGCATTGTCTCAGCTAATGGCTGTTGCTACCCTGATTATTGGTGCCTATCCAGTAGAAACCGCTCAACGTGTGACGGTAACCGAACTTGCTGATAAATTTATTGCTTTAGCGATGGCGCATCATGGCAACAATGCACCACGCATTGACTTTCCACTCACCAAAGGTGCCGCACATCGTAGCCTTAATTGGTGTAAAACATTGGGCTCGTTAATGAGTTTCAAGTTGGCAGGCGAGACTAACTTAGCAAAACTTGCGTTTGCATTTCATGACTCGTTTGCCGACTACTTAAGCCATTGGGTTGAACATTTAGATCAAAATATTGGCGTAAAACAATTAGTGATTGCAGGAAGCGAATTTGCTAATCCGGTGTTAACTGATCGGGTGCAATTACGCATTGGTAAAAACTTTCCGCTGCTGGTTAATCCATTACTGGATTTAGATGGCGTTAATATCGCAATTGGTGGGCTATATCTCAAACAACGACGTGGATAAAAGGTATCTTAAGGTATATCAGTTATTGCTTATCCTTGTATGAGATTGAGTCCTTATGAAACCATTACAGCAAGTTACCATTATTGTTAAAGGTATTGTACAAGGGGTTGGTTTTCGCCCCTTTGTGTTTCGTTTGGCACATCAGTTAACTTTACTCGGTAGTGTGCTGAATAATCACCTTGGGGTGACGATTGTTTTACAGGGTAATAGCGAACAGATTGAACAGTTTATCGATACATTAGCTAAATCTCCTCCGCCATTAGCGCGAATTGATGCCATTGAGGTTACTCATCAAACTCAATTAAGTTTGTTTGACCAATTTAGTATTATTGAAAGCCATGCCTCATCTGACGAGCATGCAAATGTGGCTATTTCGGCCGACATGAGTATTTGCCGAGATTGTCTTAACGACATTAATGACCCTCAAAACCGTCACTATCAATATCCGTTTACTAATTGCACCAATTGCGGTCCGCGCTATACCATTATCAACGCCCTGCCTTATGACCGATGCAACACCGCCATGGCTGATTTTGAGATGTGCGAAGATTGCCACGCCGCTTATACCAACCCAATGAATAGACGCTACCATGCCCAACCTGTCAGTTGCCCACATTGTGGCCCACAGTTAACCTTTAGCGTCATCAATGCTCGTGCTGAATGTCTTTATGATTCATCGATGTTAATAGCATTAGAGCAAGCCGTTGAAATGATAAACCGTGGTGGCATCATCGCCATTAAAGGTTTAGGCGGTTTTCATTTGGTGTGTGATGCCACCAATAACGATGCGGTTGCAGCCCTGCGCGAACGTAAACAACGCCTCGCCAAGCCATTAGCGATAATGGTGACCAACTTAGCCCAAGCAAAATTATGTGTCAGCGGTACTGAAACGGAATGGCAAGTGTTAACCAGCCCTGAGAAGCCGATTACTTTGATGACCAAACGCGTTGTTAGTAATGATAACAGTGGTAATGGTAAAGATGATAGATCAAATAATGGGCCGATCATACTGAGTCCATTGCTAGCGCCGGGTATTGATCGCCTTGGAGTATTTTTACCCTACACACCATTACATCATTTATTGATGCAGCGATTACAGAAACCCATTGTAGCGACTAGCGCCAATCGCAGCGGTGAACCCATTATTGGTAATCAGGCTGACATTGAACAGTATTTAAGCCATGTAGTTGATGGGATACTCGACCATAATCGGCCGATTATTAATGCTTGTGATGACAGTGTGGTACAAGTGATTGACGGGCAACTGCAAGTGATTAGATTGGCTCGCGGTTATGCGCCGCTAACCATTAATTTGCATACACCAATGCTATCAAACAGCCAAAACAGCGTGTTGGCTGTTGGCGCACAACAAAAAAATACGGTCGCATTTGGTTTTGCCGATAATTTGATTGTATCACCGCACATTGGTGATTTATTCAGCCTTGAAGCAGAGCAATATTTTAGCCGAAGCTTAGCGACGTTTAAGCGTTTGTATGACTTCAGCCCGAGTCATATTGTGCATGATAATCACCCGCAATATGCGCCGACACAATGGGCGGAAAATTACCAATCGGAACATCACCTTTTGCCATCTCATTGTATTGGCATACAACACCACTTCGCCCATGTTTTGTCGGTTATGGCGATGCACCAACGCACTGAGCAAGTATTAGGATTCAGTTTTGATGGCACAGGCTTAGGTGATGACGGTGCATTATGGGGCAGCGAAGTGATGCTGGCTGATGTTAACGGTTTTACCACGGTGGCCCACTTTAGTTGCTTTAAGCTCATTGGCGGTGAACAAGCCATTAAACACCCGGTTAGAATTCTGCTGGCATTATTGTTTGAACAGATGCCGCTTGAACAAGTACTTTTACTCCCGATTGCCGCTATAGCCGATTTGGGCAGCAAAACTGTCACTAATTTGTATCAATTATGGCGTAACAATAGCCATTGTATTGAATGTCGATCCGTTGGACGTTTATTTGATGCTCTTGCGGTGGCGTTAGGCTTTATTGGTAGCTCGCAGTACGAAGGCCAAGCCGGAATGATGATTGAAGCGGCAGCCAATGCCTATAATTGCAAGTCAAATATTGAACCTTTATCTGTAACACTCAACACCATAAGCGACACTGACTCACAACCGATTCAATGGCACAGTAGCGACTTTATCACTCAATTAGTTAACTGTGCTGTAGAAAGCTCACATAACCCTTTAATTAACCAACAAATATGTTGGCATTTTATCAATTCGATTAGCCAGCAATTGGATAGAATTGGGCAACAATATCCCCAGTTACCGCAGGTATTTTGTGGTGGTGTATTTCAAAACAAAACCTTACTAAGCCAGTGCATTAATGATTGTAAACGTGGCCAACGGCAAGTTTTGCCCAGTGGCCATATTCCCATTAATGACGGTGGTATTGCATTAGGTCAATTGTGGTATGGCATACATCACATGGCTTAGGCTTAGGCGTATCAAATACTAATGACAATTTAACCATTGTAAGTAACGTGAATAGATTAATTTTTATCATAATCCGGCTAGCAGCGGTATCGCTAACGCTGCAATGCTACATCAATGTTGACCTTCAGATAATTGTGGCATCTGTCACATAATTAACGCAATAAACACTGTTGTTCACAGTGTTTATTGCAAAAACTGATGTGTATCAAAGAATCCTTAATCCACTTAACCGACACTAGTTAATAAGAATAACAACAAGGTTAAGGAACATAACATGTGTAAAGATTGCGGCTGTTCAATTACCCATGATCATGACCATACTCTTCATAGTAATCCTCAGCTTAACGATAAAAAGACCTTAGCGGTTATCCATAAAATATTGGATAAAAATGATGTCGAAGCACAACATAATCGTGATCATTTTGCGGCTCATCAGGTCAGTGCCTTTAATCTAATGAGTAGTCCTGGCAGCGGTAAAACCAGTCTTTTAGAATGTTTACATGAATACCTTGATGCTCGCTATGCCGTGATCGAAGGCGACCTTGAAACCTCACGCGATGCCGACCGTTTAATTGCCAAGGGTATCAACGCCTATCAAATTCAAACAGGCTCTGCCTGTCACCTCGATGCATTTATGGTTCACGGTGCACTGCATCACATTAATTTAGATGATGTTGATATTTGCTTCGTTGAGAACGTCGGTAATCTTGTGTGTCCTGCCAGTTATGATGTTGGCACCCATAAAAATATTGTGTTGTTATCAGTGCCTGAAGGTGACGATAAAATTGAGAAGTATCCAGTGATGTTCCGCCGAGCAGATTTAGTGGTTATCACCAAATCTGACCTACTTCCTTACTTTGACTTTAGTATTGACGAAGCCAAAGCACAGTTAAGTAAATTAAATCCAGATGTGGAATTACTCGTTGTATCAGTGAAAAATCCTGATTCGATGAAAGTATTAGCAACGTGGTTTGATGAACATAAGGAATATTAGCTATGTGCTTATCAGTACCGTCAAAAGTAGTTGAAATTCATAACGATGCAACAGTTACTGTTGATACGCTTGGTGTTAAACGTCGTGTGAGTTGTCATTTGATATGCGATCCGTTGGCGTTAGGCGACTTTGTATTGATTCACATCGGTTTTGTGATGAATAAAATTGACCACAATGATGCGCAAGAAAGCCTCGATTTATATCAACAAATTGTCGCTGAGATGGAATTGGAGTCTGAGCAATGATTAGCCTCAATGACTTTTATCAAGGGTTTCGAGATCCTCAGACTATTCGTCATTTAGCGCAATTGATTGCTCAACAAGCGGCTAAAACGACTGAGCAAATAAACATTATGGAAGTGTGTGGTGGCCACACCCATACCATTATGAAGTACGGTTTATTACAGCTTTTACCCGACAATATTCACTTTATTCACGGTCCGGGTTGCCCAGTGTGCGTTATGCCTAAAGAGCGAATTGACCATGCCGCTACCCTTGCCTCTCAAGCCGATACCATTTTAGTCACCTTGGGCGACATGATCAGAGTGCCGGGTTCAATGGGCAGCTTGGCGCAGTTTCGCGCTAAAGGCTGCGATATTAGACCTATATACGATCCATTGGATACCTTAAAAATTGCCCAGGATAATCCTGACAAAACCGTGATTTTTTTCGCTATTGGTTTTGAAACCTCAACGCCAATGACGGCCGCCTTACTGGCACAGGCTGAAGCACTGAAAATAGACAATATCTTGTTTCATATAAACCATGTGCTGGTTCCACCCGCCATTGATGCCGTGATGTCTGATAGCCGCAGTAAAGTGAACGCTTTTATCGGTCCTGCTCACGTCAGCGTGATTAGTGGGGCTCAAATCTACCAATCAACTGTCGACCAATACAAAACCCCTGTTGTGGTGTCTGGGTTTGAACCGGTAGATGTGATGGAATCCATTTTACGTATCACACGCCAAAAAGTGGCAGGCAAAGCGGAGCTTGATAACCAATACAGCCGCTCAGTGAGTTACGAGGGCAATATTGCTGCACAACAACTTGTCGACAAATATTTTATGGTCCGTGACAGCTTTCGCTGGCGTGGATTAGGGCCTATTGCTAATTCGGCACTGACACTGCGTCCTGAATATCATCATCGCGATGCCGAACGCATTTATGCAAAAGTATTGCCGACAACCGAAATTGATGACCATAAAGCCTGTATGTGTGGCGATATTTTGCGAGGCTTAGCCAACCCTAAAGACTGCAAAGTGTTTGGCCGAGGCTGCTCACCACAAACACCGCTGGGCAGCTGCATGGTTAGCTCAGAGGGCGCGTGTAATGCTTATTACCGCTACGGAGAAGTTAATCATGCCATCTAAAAAGACGATTCAACTTAGCCACGGTGGTGGCGGTAAAGAAATGGATCAATTGATCCACGATTTGTTTTTTAAAGCCTTTGATAATCCGATTTTAACTTCGCAAGAAGACGCGGCCAAACTGAATATGTGTGGTCATATTGCTTTTACCACTGACTCTTTTACCGTTTCACCGTTATTTTTTGCTGGTGGCGATATCGGTAAACTCGCGATTGCCGGCACGGTAAACGATTTAGCCATGATGGCTGCACAACCCGAATATTTAAGCTGTAGTTTTATTATTGAAGAAGGTTTTCCACTGGATGACTTAACCACTATTGTGAATAGCATGGCTGCTGAATTACACAAATCAGGCGCGCGGATAGTTTGCGGCGACACTAAAGTGGTGCCTAAAGGCTGTGCTGACGGGCTATTTATTAATACCTCGGGTGTAGGGCGTATTTTACATCCGAATATTTCAGTGCGTAATTTACAAGTGGGCGACGCCATTATTGTCTCTCGTGACATTGGATGTCATGGTGCGGCAATTTTAATGGCCCGTGATGGCTTAACACTTGAATCTGATTTGTGCAGTGACTGCGATACGCTATGGCCGATTGTTGAACAACTGCTGGTGGCAAATATCGATATTCATGCCATGCGAGATGCGACCCGCGGTGGTTTATCTGCGGTGCTAAATGAGTGGGCCAAAGCCTCGAACGTTGGCATTGATGTTGAAGAAGCCTGCATTCCTATTTGTGATGAAGTAAAAGGCTTATGTGAGTTATTTGGCTTTGAACCTTTCGATTTAGCCAATGAGGGCACCTTTATTATGGCATTGCCAATGGATGTCGCCGAAGGGGCTATTGAGGTGATGCAGCGCTATGGACATTGTGAACACGCAGCAATTATTGGCCATGTTACTGAACGCCATCCTGGCAAAGTGGTGCTACAAACACCTTGGGGCAGCAGTCGCTATTTAGATTTACCACAAGGTGAATTACTGCCAAGGATTTGTTAATGCATGAATACTCGATTGTGATGTCATTAATGGAACAATGCGAAGCGCTTGCACAGCTGCATAAAGCCACACGAATTGAGCAAGTTGAACTAAAAATTGGGGTGTTAAGTGGCGTTGAGCCAACCTTACTATCGACAGCTTTTGAAACGTTTAAATTAGACAGTGTTTGTCACGAGGCAAGATTAATTATTAATGTTCAGCCATTAGTGTTGCAGTGCAATCAATGCGAACAACAATCGCAAGTAGATGAACGAACCATTGTTTGCCCCATTTGCCAGTCAAATAAAACCACCGTGATTGACGGTGAAGACATGATGCTAATGCAGCTTGTCATGGACACATAACACAATATTTATCAATCAGTTATATTAAAATACCCTAACCTAATAACCAGAGTAACCTTACAAATACAAGGACAACACCATGAAATATTTATCAATTGCCTTTATCCTTGCCACTATTCCATCTATTGCTATGGCGCATGAGGGACATGGTGGTGTTGGACTGTTTCACCATTTAATTCAATTAACACCCGCCATTGCTCTTGTGGCAGTTGTAGCGTTTATCTATTGGAAGCGCAGTAAGTAATTGCCTAACCTGTAGTCAACACGTTATGCGATGCTAAAGCTAAAATAGTTTGCTAGATCAACGCGATTAAACGTTGGTTATTTACCTTGGTTAGCACAACGCTTGAAACGCTGCTTAAAATGCTGCTTAAAACCTTGATGATATAAAGGCTGCCAAACAAATAAGCCTTCCATCGGAAGGCTTATTATCTTGTTGCATTGCAAATGTAGACTTAGAACATTTCTGCAGGCATTGCCATTATCGATTTATCACCCTGATTAACTTGTGATAAATGATACTGAGATTTTGATAATAGCTTATCCATATAGAAGTCAGCCACAAACTGCTTTTGGGCAGCAAAGCTAGCATCTTCATGACTTGATGCCTTGTCAGCCATCAATAGCCAGAAGTAACCGTATAAGGCATAACCAAAGGCATCTAAGAAGTCGACAGCACAAGCGTTAACTAATGCTGGTTGAGTTTTCTTGTTGTCATTGACGTAGTTAGCTGTTGTGAGTAACTCCGCAAACACTTGGCTTACCATCGCTTTATGCTCAGTATTAGCCTGAGTTAATTGCGCAATACTTGCATTCACTTCAGCAACAAATTCAGTCAAAGTGGCGACATTATCGTAAGTAATTTTACGGCCTAAAAAGTCGATAGCTTGAATACCGTTAGTGCCTTCGTATATTTGTGCAATACGGGTATCACGAACAAATTGCTCGATACCGGTTTCACGAATATAACCATGACCACCAAACACTTGCTGACCCATAACCGTGGCATCTAAACCGCGGTCGGTTAGAAATGCTTTTGAAACAGGTGTAAGCAAACCAACGTACCTAGCCGCTTTAGCTTGCACATCGCCACTGGCATACTTTGCTAAATCCAACTGCTTACCGGTATAAACCGATAATGCTCGGCCCGCTTCCGTCATCGCACGGATAGTGAGTAACATGCGGCGTACATCGCCATGCACAATAATAGGATCGGACGTTGCGCCAGTCGCTGAACCTGCAGCAGCAACACCCTGTAGGCGATCTTTAGCATAGTCTGTGGCCATTTGATAAGCCGCTTGTGCGTTACCTAGACCTTGTAAACCAATGGCTAAACGCTCGTAGTTCATCATAGTGAACATACACACTAAACCGCGGTCGGGCTCGCCAACTAAGAAGCCTTTGGCGTTATCATAATTCATCACACAGGTAGCTGACGCTTTAAGACCCATTTTGTGTTCAATAGAACCCACAGTAACACCATTAGCTTCGCCTAAGCTACCATCGGCATTAACGCTGATTTTAGGCACGACAAACAATGATATGCCATTCGAGCCTGAAAGTTTTGCGAGTACTAAATGAATGACGTTTTCAGTTAAGTCATGATCGCCGCCGGTAATAAAAATCTTGTTACCGGTAATAGAATAACTGCCATCATCAAGCGGTTCTGCTTTGGTACGAATACCTTTTAAATCAGAACCAGCATGTGGCTCAGTCATGTCCATTGCACCAGCCCATTGGCCAGAATATAAATTAGGTAAATAAGTTTGTTTTAATTCTTCATTGGCATGTGCGTTAATACATAACGCAGCACCAGCGGTCAGTGAGTTATATAACGTAAACGAATTACACGAGCTGTAATTCATTTCATCCACTAACACGCCAAGCATTTTTGGCATGCCCATGCCACCAAAATCTGACTCACCACAAAGCCCTACCCAGCCGCCTTCTGAAAACTGCTGATACACTTCTTTAAAGCCATCAGGAGTAATAATGTCATTACCTTTATGAACCACACCTTGCTCATCACCACTGCGATTTAAAGGGTGAAGCAGATCACGGCTGATCTTATTCGCTTCATCTAGAATGGCTAATGCAGTATCCATGTCGACAACATCTGCCATAGCTGGAAGTTGTTCCCATGTAGCTTGGGCATCAAATACCTGTTCCAACAAGAATTGCATGTCCTTTAACGGGGCTTGGTATGGGTTCATAAGAGTCTCTTAAACAAATAATTAAAACAGTTGTTTTAATTTATACTAAAGCGCTACAAAAAGAAAAGCTTTTTAGCAATTATCTAACCATAATTTGACGAATGTCGGCTAGAGCGAGCCTTTATCTCGATAGTTTACGTTTCTCAGCCCAATAGGGTTCCAATGAGTTACAATTAGCCGTACGATCCATGAGTTAGCAGCTTATTTGATTGAGATCTGTGGTCTTTTTTAACTTTATTTGATGACCCAATAGGTCCAAACCCAAGTATTAAACCCGAGTATTAAACCCGAGTATTAAGCCACAGAATTAAACACGAATATTAAACTCTAGTAATAAACCATAGCGAACAGCACTTTTATGCATACACGTACTGACGAGATCCCCCCATCATCTTCCCTATCTGAGCACTATCAACAGATCACCGTCATTGGTAATGCACATGGCGATTGGCAACCAGCCGACATTGGACATACTTTTATTTTCAATGGGACTGAACATGATGCCGAAAACGTTATTAACATTTGTAATGGTCCTTATGCTGGTTCGCATCAGGCCTTCGTTGTCAGTAATAGTTTAGATGACAATCAGTTAGTTTCATTGCTAACCGAAGTGGGTGAAAAACTCGAAGGACAACTTAACTGCTGGCCATCTTCGGGATTGGTGACCATTTTATTGATGTCGTTGATGGCAAAACAGGTCAATGTACAACGTATGTCTTTATTACCGTCTTTAGCGAGACCCAATGACATGCCTGCCTCAGAACATTTACCTTGCATGGTGCATAATTGGTTAGGTGAGCGTCGTATTGCACTAGGTTTGCAACTCACCAGTAATAATATTCAGTGGCCCGAATTGTTTGTAGATGATGCCTCTATCCTATTGCTTCACGAAGCTGAACCCGTTGATATTAATCCGTTTGAGGTTCTATTGAGCGATGCGGTTCGTCGACGCCAAAATGATATATTGACCCCAGACAACGCTGATCCGCAATTTAAAATCGCCCAGCGCTTAGCCTTGCAAGTGACGACTGAACAACCTGACAATCTTGATGTGCAATATGCGTTGTTAGCCGCCTTGAGTAACTTACCGAGCGTGCAATGGTTAACCTATGCTAACCAAAGCGATCTCATCATGGCAGAGTCTTTGTTTTATAATCAGTATCCACAAACAGCCAGTTATTGGTACCTTATCGATAATCAAGCATCACAATACTTAGATACTATCCGCCATCACCTTGCTTATTGTCAGCAAGTTATCGCGTTAACGGCAAAACAGGCTAATGCAGACTCGTAAAGTATTGGTTAACACCAAACAAAAACGCCTCTATTTAGAGGCGTTTTGTTGTTAATGATTAATTGTTAATGGTTAATGGTTAATGGTAACCACTTACCACATTAAATCATCTGGAATTGCATAATCTGCATATGGGTCATCGGCTCCACTCACCTGCTCAACAGAGTCTTTAGCGGCTTTATCCCATAAGTAACCACACCATTGTGGAACAAGTAACTTCACTCGTTCTGCGAGCTTATGCGGCACGATGTAGGTTTTATCTTCATAACGGACTATGCCTAAACTGCCATTGAGTAAATCAGCTTGGATTTTATCGGTAATATAAACCGAATAAATTTTGTTTTCTAACGTGAAGTTAAACTTAAGCTCAGCATCACGGGCTACGGTAATGGCAAACTTAGAAAACTCGCTGATTAAACCACGTACTTGACCTTTTTCAGATGCTTCAGCAAAGCGCTTTTCATTCAATGCTTTATCTTTTTTAGCTTGTTGCAACTTTTGCTCAGCAATTTGTTGCTTGAGCTCTGAACTGCCGTCATCAACTTTGGCTTTTTTGTCACGACGTTTTTGTGTTTTTGCATCGCGCACTTTTTGTTTACTGGCAAGACCTGCTTTAAGCAGTTGATCTTGTAATGCATTTGCCATGTTATTTACCTTTAAATTTATCGATTTTTATAAACCGTGCTTGGCGGCTATGTCGCCTAATTCTGTCATTGCAATACTGGCTCCACCCAATGACCAACCACCATCAACAGGCAAAACAACACCGGTAATGTATGACGCCATGTCTGATGCAAGGAACAAAGCTGCATTAGCAATATCTTGGCCTTTACCATTGCGTTTTAGCGGCACACTATTAGCCACTCGTTGTTGCAGTTCCTCACTGGGTGCTAAGCGATTAAAGCCTTCGGTATCTTCTATTGGACCAGGTACGATAGAGTTAATTCGTATCCCTTCAACACCCCACTCTAACGCTAATGTACGAGTCAACATATCGACTCCGGCTTTAGCGGCGCAAACATGCACTTGTAACGGCATCGCGATATACGCTTGTGGTGCGGAAATTTGAATAATGCTGCCATTCGGGCGAGATAACAATGGATAAGCTTGTTTCAATACTTGAAAACTGCCAATTAAATCAATATCTATAACCGATTTAAAGCCATTGTTCGACAGCTTTGCCGCACTGGCCGGAAAGTTACCCGCTGCGCCACTCACTAACACATCAATATGACCGTAAAGGTCAGCAATTTTTGCAAAACCAACCGTTAATGCATCGTTGTCACGTACATCGAAACTGACACCTAAATGTTTGGCGTTCGGGTTAGCTTGGCTCAGTAATTCTACCGCAGCATTAACCTTATCAATACTGCGACTTGCGACCGCAACATTGGCGCCAGCAGTAGCAAATTGAATCGCAACTTGAAGGTTAATGCCAGATGTACCGCCAACCACAACAACATTTTTGCCTGTGTAATCAAACCCTGTTCTATCAAACCCTTTGTCATCAAACATAGTCATCCCTTATTTCTGTGTGATTTGGTTAATGTAGATAAGTTTCCTTTACCCACTAGATTGACCAAGTCCATGACTCAGTCAATTTAGCCGTTAGCGCGATAACAAATCAAACATGCAGTGATTGATAAATAGCTTTAAGTGCTGCTAATGGATCGGCTGCTTGAGTGATAGGTCGACCAATCACCAAATAATCTGACCCTGCCGCAATGGCCTGGGGTGGTGTCATGACGCGATGTTGATCACCAGCATCACTGCCTGCGGGTCTAATCCCCGGCGTGACTAAGGTAAAATCTTGTCCAAATGATGATTTAAGCAATTTAGCTTCTTGAGCGGAACACACAACCCCGTCTAACTCTGCTTGATGAGTCAATTTGGCTAAACGTAGTACATGTTCAAATGCAGGGACATTAATACCAAGTAATACTAAATCTTCATCTGACATCGATGTTAATACGGTAACGGCTATCAAAATTGGTGCATCTTCGCCAAATGGTATCAATGCTTTTTTGGCTGCCTGCATCATGGCTAAGCCGCCACTTGCATGCACATTGGTCATCCACACGCCTAAATCAGCGGCGGCGGCAACGGCTTTTGCAACCGTATTGGGAATATCATGAAATTTTAAATCAAGAAATAAATCAAAATTACGACTGTGGATGTCTTTAACCAGATCGGGTCCGAATAACGTAAACATCTCTTTGCCGATTTTTAAACGACACATATCTGGGTCAAGTTTATCAATAAAGGTTAATACGTCATTTTTATTGTCATAGTCGAGGGCGACTACAATGGATTTATCAGTCATTAGGACTCCAGCGGCAATAGCTTGTGTTAATGCATTTATTATAGGGATTCTATCTTGTGATGGCGACGTTATTCGCCATCGAGGCCTTTTATTCGCTTGATACTGCCCCACTGTTTACACGATGGACAATGCCAATACAAACCGTGAGAAGGGAAACCACAGGCAGTACAGCGATAACTAGGGCGGAATTTAATTTGTTGTTCAACAAGTTGTTCAAGCATGGACAGACTTTGTTTGGCTTGACCATCTTCAGCTTGTTTAATGTGTAATTTCATTAAATGCTGAAAGCCTTTCATGGTCGGATGACGATATAAATTATCGAGCATCATGGTTTCAGCACTTTGATGCTGGCCGAGGCTAATTTTATGTTCGGCGAGTGTAACTACCACACTGGCTCCCGCGCCATCGGCAATCGCTTTGGCGAGCAGCTCATGAAAACCATTTGGATCTTGAGTATCTCGATACACTTGCTTTGCAATTGAAACACCATCGGCAAATAAATTAATATCTGCCACTTTTAACTCTTGTAGCGCCTGCTTACATAGCTCAAATTGGCCAGCATCAAGATACATTTTAGCTAAGGTTAACCAAGCACGGCCGCATTGGGCGTCTTGTTTAATGGCTTGTTGTAGTTTTTTGATTTTATCAGCATCATTATTGGCTTCATCAGCTAACTGACAATAAAAATGGGCCGTGGTGCATTTAAGCACTTGCTGACGTTTACGAGGTAGGCGCTTAGTGATATTGATGGCGTCTTGCCATTCTTTAGTCACTTGGTAGATTAACAGCAGTTGTGTTTCAGCTTCTTCACTGTGGTCATCTTGGCTGACTAAGTTAATAAAGATTTCTTCAGCACGGTCATAAAAACCTGCAGCCATATAATCTTTACCTAACTCCATCATCGCAATGTCACGCTGCTCATTGGTTAAGCTGGGCCTAGCAATCAAATTTTGATGGATGCGAATGGAACGATCCACTTCACCACGTTTACGAAATAACGAACCTAACGATAAATGGGTGTCGATAGTTTCATCGTCAACATCGAGCATGCTGATGAATAAATCAACCGCTTTGTCAGACTCGTTCGACAGTAAAAAGTTAAGCCCAGTAAAATAATCTCGGCTTAATTTTTTAGTCTGCTGGCTATCGCTATGACGAATACTGCGTCGTCCCATGTACCATCCATAACCGGCAGCGATAGGCAATAACAAGAACAAGATTTCTAGCATACTAGGCGGCTTGATCCTTAGGCGTTACAACTACACTGGTTGCATCCGCAGCGGTGAGCTTTTTAAGCGCTTTGTTACTTTTACGCAATGCGAGTTTTAACTTTACGATGTGATAACTTGCAAATATCCAGCTGATAATAAACCCGCTGAAAAATACCACCGCAAGAACCATAGGCAATCGATACTGCCCTTCAGCAATAAAGTAACTTAAGGTTA
The DNA here is from genome assembly GCF_010092445.1 of Shewanella sp. Arc9-LZ. Taxonomy (NCBI): domain Bacteria; kingdom Pseudomonadati; phylum Pseudomonadota; class Gammaproteobacteria; order Alteromonadales; family Shewanellaceae; genus Shewanella; species Shewanella sp. Arc9-LZ. Next base: position 2,629,634 of record NZ_CP048031.1, read on the forward strand.
CGACTTGTTCATTTTTAGCGCCAAATAATAATGCTAGAACAAACATCAATCCAACCAGTACAACGACAATAAATGATCTCACGCTATTCTCCATGAAGGTGCATCAATATAATGATTATCCAAGAAATTTACTGGGCTGACCAGCATTGACTGCCATTAGATACAAAAAAGCCTCCAATAGGAGGCTTTTTATTCAAGCGTTAATCAAGGATTAACAGCATCGACACGTTCGCGCAGCTCTTTTCCCGGCTTAAAGTGCGGTACATACTTGCCTTCCAAGTCAACAGAGGTTCCTGTTTTTGGATTACGACCCGTACGAGGCGCACGATAGTGAAGTGAAAAACTACCAAATCCACGGATTTCTATACGATCACCGGTTTCTAATGTTGTCGCCATTTGCTCCAACATTTCTTTGATTGCACTTTCCACTTCTTTCGCCGACAGTTGCGACTGCCTAGTGGCGAGTTTTTCGATAAGTTCAGATTTTGTCATCTTAGCTATCCCATATTATCAAGCCAAACACAGTCGCCTAATGGGGACAAGGTCCCCATACAACAGACGATTTTCGATTACTTACGAGCTGCTTTAAAGGCTTCAGCCATTGCGCTGCTCATTACAACATCGTCTTGCTTGTTCAAAGTAGCAATCGCTTCTTTCTGTTCAGCTTCATCTTTCGCTTTGATAGATAAGCTGATAGAACGGTTCTTACGATCTACACCCATGAACTTAGCTTCGATTGCATCACCAACTGAGTATACAGTAGATGCGTCTTCGATGCGGTCTGCAGAGATGTCAGCTACACGAATGTAACCTTCAACTGTTTCTGCTAATTCAACTGTAACACCTTTTGCGTCAACAGCAGAAACAGTACCGTGAACTACGGTGCCTTTCTTCTTGTCAGCTAAGTATGCGTTGAATGGATCATCTTCAGTTTGCTTAACACCTAGGCTGATGCGCTCACGCTCTGGGTCTACTGAAAGAACTACAGCGTGGATCTCATCGCCTTTCTTGTATTCAGAAACTGCGTCTTCGCCAGTACCGTTCCAAGAAATGTCAGATAAGTGAACAAGACCATCGATTCCACCGTCAAGACCGATAAAGATACCGAAGTCAGTGATTGACTTGATCTTACCAGATACTTTGTCGCCTTTGTTGTAACGAGTTGCGAAGTCATCCCATGGGTTAACTTTACACTGTTTAAGGCCTAGAGAAATACGACGACGCTCTTCATCGATGTCTAGTACTAACACTTCAACTTCATCACCTAAGTTAACAACTTTAGATGGGTGAATGTTCTTGTTAGTCCAATCCATTTCAGAAACGTGTACTAAACCTTCAACACCTTCTTCGATTTCAACGAAACAACCGTAGTCAGTTAGGTTAGTTACGCGACCAGTAAGACGTGTGCTTTCTGGGTAGCGCTTGCTGATTTCTAACCATGGATCTTCGCCAAGTTGCTTAAGACCTAGTGATACGCGAGTACGTTCACGGTCATACTTAAGAACTTTAACGTTGATTTCGTCACCAACATTAACGATTTCAGATGGGTGCTTAACACGTTTCCAAGCCATATCAGTGATATGTAAAAGACCGTCAACACCACCTAAGTCTACGAATGCACCGTAGTCAGTAAGGTTTTTAACGATACCTTTAACAGCTTGACCTTCTTGTAGATTCTCAAGAAGAGTATCACGTTCAGCACTGCTTTCAGATTCGATAACTGCACGACGAGAAACAACAACGTTGTTGCGCTTCTGGTCAAGCTTGATAACTTTGAATTCTAATTCTTTGTACTCTAAGTGAGCGGTGTCGCGAACTGGGCGCACGTCAACTAGAGAACCTGGTAAGAAGGCACGGATACCGTTTAATTCAACAGTGAAACCACCTTTAACTTTACCATTGATGATACCGATTACAGTTTCAGCATCTTCGTACGCTTTTTCTAGAACGATCCAAGCTTCATGACGCTTAGCTTTTTCGCGAGACAATTGAGTCTCACCGAAACCATCTTCAACAGAGTCAAGGGCTACGTCAACTTCATCACCTACTTGGATTTCTAAAACGCCTTGTGCGTTTTTGAATTCGTCAGCATTGATTGGGCTTTCAGACTTAAGACCAGCGTCAACAAGTACCATACCGTTTTCGATGGCAACAACTGTACCACGGACGATAGAACCTGGACGGAACTCTAGGGTTTGAAGGGATTGTTCAAATAGATCAGCAAAAGATTCAGTCATGTTTTAGGTTACTTTCATTAAATAAACCACCATCCATCCTAGATGTGGAGTCTAGTAATATTATTCGTGTCATCCTTAACACGAATACCTACTGCACAATAATCGACCATTCGATTACGCAACAGTAATTTTTTGTCCAACGTATTCAAGCACTTGCTTCAATACATCTTCAATACCTATGCCGCTTGTATCAATAACAAGGGCATCATCAGCTGGGACTAGAGGCGAAGCGGCGCGATTGATATCACGGTCGTCTCGTTCAATAATTTCAGCTAAAAGGCGGTCGATTTTAACATCGAAGCCCTTGTCCTGCAACTGATTATAGCGTCTTTGCGCACGTTCTTCAGCAGACGCAGTTAAAAATATTTTTACTGGTGCTTTAGAAAAAACCACTGTGCCCATGTCGCGTCCGTCGGCAACAAGTCCTGGAGCGGCACAAAATGCACGTTGACGGCGTAATAATGCCTCACGTACGCGTGGTAATGCAGCCACTTTTGAGGCAGCATTTGAGCATTCTTGTGTTCGAATGGTGGTGGTAACATCTTCACCTTCGAGAATCACTTTAATAGCATCTGCCTCGGTGCCCGTTAAAAATTGGACATCAAGGTGTGCAGCCAATAAGGTCAGTGCTTCTTCGTTTTCTAGCTCAACATCATGATGAATAGCGGCTAAGGCTAAAACACGATAAATCGCACCACTGTCTAACAAATGCCACCCTAAATGTTGTGCCAACAATTGGCATATCGTCCCTTTCCCTGCACCGCTTGGGCCATCGACTGTGATCACTGGAGATCGTTCAGACATAATTTCCTCCGAAAATAATCTATCTTCCTTGAAAAGATAAAGGGTTCATCAAAATAAGCGCGCGCATTGTATAACAAAAAAATGTTAATTACTGATGAATTTTCGGTTATTAAAACCAAGATCGCCCTTTAGCACATACCTGATGCGCTAAAGGGTCCGTTTTAATTCCGCGCTGTAATATTATTTTGCTAGCTGTACAAATTGAGCAAAGTAATCTGGAAATGTCTTAGATGTGCAGTCTGGATCGTTAATGGTGATACCACAATCAGCAAAAGCCATCATTGAAAAACACATTGCCATACGATGATCATTATAGGTATCAATTGCTGCAGTATTTAATTCTGCAGGTGGTGTAATGGTAATATAGTCATGGCCTTCTTCAACTGTCGCGCCAACCTTACGTAATTCAGTGGCCATGGCCGCTAAGCGATCAGTTTCTTTAATACGCCAGTTATATATATTGGTCAGTTTTGTGGTGCCCTTGGCAAATAAAGCCGCTGTTGCAATGGTCATTGCAGCATCAGGGATATGATTCATGTCCATTTCTATCGCGCGAAGGCTCGATTTTCTGGCAATAATGAAATCATCGCCCCACTCGATATCTGCTCCCATTTGGGCTAACGCATCGGCAAACTTAACATCGCCTTGAATACTTAAGCGTCCAACACCAGTGACTTTAACTTCACCGCCTTGGATAGCGCCTGCAGCGAGGAAGTAAGATGCCGATGAAGCGTCGCCTTCTACCAGTACTTTACCGGGTGAGACATATTGTTGACCGGCCTTAATTTCGAAACGTTGATATTGATGATTTATCACTTCAACACCAAACTGCTTCATTAGCGCAATGGTGATATCAATATAAGGCTTAGAGACAAGCTCGCCTTTAATATTAATGTTGACGCTGTCTTTGGTCAGTGGCGCAACCATGAGTAATGCGGTTAAAAACTGGCTTGATAAATCACCGGCAATGTCAACATTACCGCCATTTAAGCCGGTTGCCTTAATGGTTAATGGTGGAAAACCGTCATTTTTAAGATACGTGACATCGGCACCTAATTGACGCAGCGCATCGACCAAATCACCAATTGGGCGCTCCTCCATGCGAGGCTCACCGGTTAAGGTAAATTCGCCATGGCCTAATGTGAGTGCGGCGCATAATGGTCGCATTGCAGTGCCTGCATTGCCAAGAAATAAACTCTGTGCGTCCACAGATGAAACAGCGCCACCTAAACCGGTTAATTCACAAACAGTATTATTGTCAGACAGCTGGTAATGCACACCTAACTGCTTTAATGATGCCAACATATAGCGAATGTCATCAGAGTCGAGCAAGTTCGTCAGAGTGGTTTTACCCTGCGCTAAAGTTGCGAGTAACAGTGCACGGTTTGAAATGCTCTTAGAGCCTGGAATGTTAATTTCGCCATTCATGCGAGTAATTTGGTCTAGACGCAGTTGTTTCATTAATACTCTTCTTTAGTGTTGCACTCATTAAACGTCTATCGACCGAGATATGAGTAAAAGGCTTCGCTGGAGAAATAAGTGTGACATTGTTAACGTGATGCGGATCGGTGCACATCTTAAAATACATGTCACTGGCAATTTTTCGGTACAGTTTGCTAATAATTTACTAAATAATTCTTCGTAGCCCTACGTTACTGATTGTCAGCAAGGATTCAACCGTTATTTTGTGTTTTAGGTGACTTTTATACTCAAGTTGAATTTATTTTATCTTTATCGCTTTTTTTATTAGCAAATCGGACCACAACATTGGCTATTTCACCTGTCAGGCTTAGTTGCCAGAAATCGTAACAACCCTCTTGCTAATATCCCATCACAGCTGATTTAGCAGTTCTTTATTGATGTAAATCACGTTATGCTTAAGACCATAATGCATATACTGTTAGCTTATTTCGCCCTAATGCCTGTAATTTTAAATAAGAAGGTCAATTCATGTTCAATTCATTAACCGCGATGCCTGCCGATCCGATTTTAGGCCTATTGACTCAATACCGCGAAGACAGCCACCCAAATAAAGTCGATTTAGGTGTGGGCGTATATAAAGATCCTGTTGGTCATACACCTATTCTAGATTGTGTAAAAGCCGCCGAAAAAATTCGTTTAGATACCGAAACAACCAAAGTGTACATCGGCCCGACTGGCTCTGCGTCATTTAACCAACTTATGGGTGAATTAGCTTTTGGTGCTAGCCACAGTGCATTGCTGGCTAACCGAGTTCGAACAGTGTCAACCCCTGGCGGAACCGGTGCTCTGCGCGTTGCGGCTGACTTTATTAAGCGTTGTAATCCTAATGCGGTGTTATGGGTTAGCGACCCAACGTGGGCAAACCACACGGGGTTATTTGAAGCAGCTGGTGTTACGGTGAAAACCTATCCGTATTATGACTACGACAGCAAAACCCTTAAATTTGATCAAATGCTGGCAACCTTAAATACCATTGGTAAGGATGACGTAGTGCTTTTACATGCTTGTTGTCATAATCCAAGTGGCATGGATTTAACGACTGAGCAATGGGATGAAGTGGTTAAGGTTACGGTTAAGCAAGGCTTTACGCCATTAATTGATATGGCTTATCAAGGTTTTGGTGACGGCGTAGATGAAGATGCTTATGGCGTACGTCAAATGGCTGCAGCAGTTGAAAGCATGATTTTATGCAGCTCTTGCTCGAAAAACTTCGGTTTATATCGCGAACGTATTGGCGCTTGCTCAATTGTGGCGAAAGATAGTGCAACTGTAGATGTTGCCCAATCGGTATTGTTATACGTAGTGCGCTGTATTTATTCTATGCCGCCAGCACATGGTGCTGCGATTGTTGAAACCATTTTAGGCACCCCAGCCCTCAAGCAACAATGGTTAGACGAGCTAAAAGTCATGCGCGACCGTATTAACGGTAACCGGGCAATGTTGGTCAATCAATTAACGGCCAATGGTGTTGACCGTGACTTTAGTTTTATCGCCCGCCAAAAAGGGATGTTCTCATTTTTAGGTGTTAAGCCAGAACAAGTGGCAACCCTTAAACAGCAATACAGTGTGTACATGGTCGGCTCAAGCCGCATCAGTATTGCTGGTATTAGTGAAACTAATGTTGATTATTTAGCGAAATCAATCGCGGCAGTGCTATAACCGATACTATTTAGATAATGGTTAGCAAGTAACATTACTGTATAAACAAGGTCGCTAAATGCGGCCTTGTTTATGCTCAGTCTAAAAAATTGTCTGCTTACCCCCTCAAAATGACATAAAAATCAGTTATCAAAAATAGCCATTTTGTTATTCCATCATAATTCTCCAAGACCGCAATCCGAGTTAGGTTAACTTACCTGCCCTTGTAAATAGCAGGCTCAAGTGATGCCAAATATCAGCAATGCAATTTATCGAATTGAGTCAATATGCCTAATACATAATACCGTTAATTCTTGGGTCTCGATTTAAGTAATCGCACTGTTAAATCTATAGGTGATGGTTGTATATGAATTGAAGCTGCTTGTCGTTTTTAATTTACGCTCATCGGGATACAGCTCCCATTGCATGAACATGATTAACATAATGACTCTGTAACTGTTTAATTTTTCTTAAAAAGAGATAGCCTGACGCTGAATTTAATATATCAACAAAGCGAGTCAGCCATGCAAAATGAAACCATAAGTGTACAAGAGATCCCCGTATCCTCCGTTGTTTCAGCCACTGGCTGGTCACGCCAGGATACCACCTGGATGTTGAGCTTGTTTGGCACAGCGGTTGGCGCCGGAATTTTATTTTTACCGATCAATGCGGGAATGGGAGGGTTTTGGCCATTAGTGTTAATGGCACTCATGATAGGCCCAATGACCTATCTCGCTCACCGTGGATTATCTCGTTTCCTATGTTCATCAGCGATTCCTGGCAGTGACATCACTCAGGTCGTTGAAGAACATTTTGGGACTGGAGCAGGTAAAGCGATTACTTGGCTGTATTTTCTCGCCATATATCCTATTGTATTAATCTATGGCGTTGGGATAACTAATACCGTCGACAGTTTCATTATTAATCAATTAGGCATGTTTACCGAAGTGCCAAGAATGTTACTCGACGGTACGCCTGCACTGACGGAAGCTGGCGGGCAAATAATCGATAAAGTCAGTGGTATTCCACGTTGGCTGCTTTCGGGAATGCTCATCTTAGGCATGATGTCGGTGATGGTTGCGGGTGAAAAATTTATGCTCTCCGTGACGCGATTATTAGTCTATCCGTTAGTCGCAATCCTTGCTTTTATGTCCTTGTACCTCATACCAGACTGGAAGTTTGATGCATTAATGGTTGTGCCTTCGACAACTAATTTTCTTGGGACTGTCTGGTTAACCATTCCAGTGTTGGTATTTGCCTTTAACCATTCACCCGCTATCTCACAGTTCTCGGTTTCACTCAAAAAAGAACATGGCGCGAATGCCTCCCATAAAGCCGATGTCATCCTCCGCAATACAGCCATTATGTTAGTCGGATTTGTGATGTTGTTTGTGTTCTCTTGTGTACTGTCGTTAACACCGGCGCAGTTATTAGAAGCTAAAGCCGATAACTTGCCGATATTGTCTTATCTTGCCAACGTGCATGAAAGTGGCTTTATCAGTTATTTTGCCCCTGTCATTGCTTTCATCGCCATTATTTCATCTTTCTTCGGTCACTATATGGGTGCCACAGAAGGGTTAAAAGGCATTATTGTTAAGCAATTACCGGATAGCAGCGAGCCAGAAAATAGCAAAAAACTGGATAAATTTATTTTAGGGTTTATGTTTATCACCACCTGGGGCGTGGCGATTATGAATCCAAGTATTCTGGGTATGATTGAAGCGCTTGGTGGCCCAGTGATTGCGGCTATTTTGTATCTCATGCCAATGTATGCGATATACAAAGTACCGGCACTGAAAGCCTACCGCGGTCGAGTAAGCAACATATTCGTCGTCATTACCGGTTTATTATCTATGACTGCCATTCTATTCGGCTTGCTGAGTTAAATAAGATAATTTGGGCGGGCTCACACCCGCTCGAATTATTGATTGAGGCAAAGTTTTGTATAAAAACTCAGACAAAATGTAGTGTTATGCTTCAACTTCTATTGTTATACATTTATCAAAAAACAAAAACTAGAAGTAGCTCAAAACCTTACTAGCATTATCTTGCTACTATAAAACCCATATCACCTCCTTCCTTTGAGTAAATACGGTTAATGTCTTTTTACCAATCTCCCAAAAAAATGTCTGCATTTGATGCTAAGTTTGAAGCACAAAAAATAGCTTTCGCACCCGTAAGCTTTCAAGTCGCCCGTTGCTTAAGTCAATTTGGCTTACTGGCAAAAGTTGATGACGCCGGAGACGAAGGTATTAGCTTAATTCAACTGATTCAACATTTTGAACTGTCTGAGTATGCCATTCATGTATTGCTCGATATGGGATTAAGCATGGGCATTTTTTGGTGTAAGGATGATCATTATCGACTCGATAAAACGGGTTATTTCTTACTCCATGATGATATGGCCGCCAAGAACCTAAACTTCGTCCATGATGTTTGCTATCAAGGCTTGTTTGATCTTGATGATTCACTTAAGCAAGGCAAAGCAATAGGACTTAAACACTTTGGCGATTGGGATACTATTTACCCAGGGTTAAGCCAGCTACCTGAACAAACTAAAAAAAGCTGGTTTGAATTTGATCATTACTATTCAGATCATGCCTTTGACAGCTTATTACCTTTGATTTTCAAGTCAGATCCAGCTCATATTATTGATGTAGGCGGTAATACCGGTAAATGGGCATTTGCCTGCACCCGCTATAATAAAAACGTCAACGTCACCATAATGGATTTACCCGGTCAACTTGCTGTGGCAATGAAAAATGCCCAAGCATGTTTGGTTGCCGACCGCGTTCATCCATTTGAAACCGATTTGCTTGATAGCAACAAACCGTTTTACCAAGGAGGTGATTTGTATTGGATGAGTCAATTTTTAGATTGTTTTTCTAAACAACAAATCATCACTATTCTTCGGCGCACAGTGGCTGCGATGAAACCTGGCAGTGAACTGTGTATTTTAGAGACCTATTGGGACAGACAGCCACACGAAGCGGGCGCCTATTGCGTTAACGCAACCTCGTTGTATTTTACCGCGATAGCCAATGGAAATAGCCGGATGTATCACAGTAAAGACATGCTTAAAATGATCAATGAGGCTGGGCTGTATGTTGATGAAGATATCGACAACATTGGCCTAGGTCATACTTTACTGCGCTGTAAATTAAAGCCGATGAATTAACAGAACTCACAGGCCAGAAAGACCAGTGGCAAGAAGTTAGAACAGTAATATAGCGATAACATACACATTTATTGATGGCATAAAAAAAGCGAATGCTGTTAGGCATTCGCTTTTTGTCTTTACTAAGCCGATCTTACGGTAAATAAATAAGCGGTTCGAATTAACTGTGCTTTACGGCGAAGTTATTCATAAAGTCCACTAAGGCTTGCACACCCGCTAGCGGCATGGCGTTATAAATACTTGCACGCATACCACCGACAATACGATGACCTTTTAACGCCACTAACCCAGCCTGCTCCGCTTGGGCTAAAAACTCACTGTCTAAGGCATCATTCACTAGTTGAAAGGTGACGTTCATGCGTGAGCGGTTTTGTGGTGCTACACCGTTTTTATAAAACGGGTTGCTATCGATACAAGCATACAGTAACGCAGCTTTTTGTTGGTTCACTTCAGCCATCGCACTTATGCCGCCATTTGCGGCTAACCACGCAAACACTTCCGAGGCTAAATACCAAGCAAACGTTGGCGGCGTATTAAACATAGAACCATACTCAACGGCAACGCGATAATCCATTACTGATGATTGCGGCAGACTAGGCAGTTTAAGCATATCGTCACGCACAATGACAATCGACAAGCCTGATGGACCAATGTTCTTTTGCGCGCCGGCATAAATAAGACCGTACTTGCTGACATCAATTTCATGCGACATGATGGTCGATGATAAATCAGCAACAATTGGCCATGGACTGTCTAACTCTTCAAAAATCTCGATACCATCTACGGTTTCATTTGAGCAATAGTGCACATAACGATAATCTTTATCGATTGCCGTTAAGTGCGGCAGTTTAACCTGATGAAGCCCATTGATTTGCTCAACAATATTGATACTGTCAATATTGTGCTCGCTTACCAATTTCTTCGCTTCAGTGACCGCTGCCGATGACCACTGACCACTGACCAAATACAGTGCCTGACCATTATCGCCAAGAAAGTTATTCACTACGTTAGAAAATTGAGCCCGGCCACCACCGTGCATAAATAACACGTGGTAATTTGCAGGAATGTTCATCAACTTGCGTAATGTCACCTCTGCTTGATCGGTCAGCGCAATAAACTCTTTACTGCGATGACTGATTTCCATCACGGAGACGCCTAGGCCATTCCAATCAATTAATTCCTGTTGTGCTTTTTGCATTACAGCTTGAGGTAACATGGCAGGTCCAGCACAGAAATTATAAATCGCGCTCACAGACAACTCCTTTGACAAATAATCAATATAGACAATAACAATTTAACCGTAATAGTAAGTATTTTACGGGTTGATGAATAGGCCTTTATTTACCTATTTTGATGAAATTTATTCCGTAAAATAAAACGAGCGCCATAAGGGCGCCCGTTCGAGGATATCTACAACAAAAGTAATCTATTACTCTTGTTCGTCATCTCCGGTTTTGGCTTCGTCTGCATCTGTTGATTCAACATCGTCAGTTGACTCAGCATCTGTCGCTTCAGCATCGATAACATCGCTTACTGGAATAACATCGCTTACTGGAATAACATTGCCTTCTTCGTCTAACAACTCTTCAGTTTGAATTTCTTCAATACGCTGCAAACCAACGACTTTCTCGTCTTCTGCGGTACGGATGATAGTCACACCTTGAGTGTTACGACCAATAATGGATACGCCTTCAGCAGGAGTACGCACTAAGGTGCCTTTATTACTGATCAACATGATTTCGTCAAATGTGCCTACTTGAACAGCACCAACAACTTCACCATTACGTTCACTGACTTTAATTGATACCACGCCTTTAGTACCGCGGCTCTTCGCTGGGTATTCACTCAGCTCAGTACGCTTACCGTAACCATTTTCAGTTACGGTTAAAATAGCACCGTCACCTTTAGGTACAATTAACGACACCACTTTTTGGCCAGCATCAAGTTTAATACCGCGAACACCGGTAGCAGTACGACCCATAGGGCGCAGTGCAATAATTTCTTCGCCAGTTTCAGCATCAATCTTCACTTCACCGGTTTCAGAATCACGCGCTTTTTCATTAAAGCGAACCACTTTACCTTCATTAGAGAACAACATAATGTCGTCACTACCTTCAGTAATATCAACGCCAATTAATTGGTCGCCGTCTTTTAGGTTCACCGCAATAATGCCGTTTGCACGAGGGTTACTGTAAGCTGTTAATGCTGTTTTCTTAACGGTTCCGTGCGCGGTAGCCATGATGATAAATTTATCATCTGCGTATTCACGTACTGGTAGGATTGCAGTAATGTGCTCACCGTCAGACAGTGGTAATAAGTTAACAATTGGACGACCACGGGCTGTACGACTTGCCAATGGTAATTGATACACTTTTAGCCAGTACATCTTACCAAAGTCAGAGAAACACAAGATGGTGTCATGGGTGTTTGCCACCAATAACTTTTCAACAAAGTCTTCATCTTTTACTTTAGTTGCCGCTTTGCCTTTACCACCACGACGTTGCGCTTGGTAGTCAGACAGCACTTGGTATTTCGCATAACCTAAGTGAGACAAGGTCACTACAACATCTTCTTCATTGATTAAGTCTTCAAGACTCATATCAATTTCGTTGGCGTTAATAATGGTGCGACGCTCATCACCGTATTGCTCAAGTATTTCTTCTAGTTCTTCTTTAATCACTTCCATCAAACGCGATGGAGTACGAAGAATGAATAACAAACCTGCAATAAGAACTAAAAGCTCTTCATATTCAGCTAAAATCTTGTCATGTTCTAGACCGGTTAAACGGTGCAGACGTAATTCCAAAATCGCTTGGGCTTGTTGCTCAGTTAAATAGTACTGACCGTCACGGATACCGAACTCAGGCTCTAACCATTCAGGGCGTGCAGCGTCATCGCCAGCTTTTTCAAGCATGCCTTGTACATGGCCTAATTCCCAACCTTGTGCAACCAATTTTGCTTTGGCTTCAGCAGGTGTAGGTGAAGCTTTAATAAGCGCAATAATAGGGTCGATGTTAGCCAATGCAATGGCTAGTGCTTCAAGAACATGAGCACGTTCACGGGCTTTACGCAGTTCAAATACAGTACGGCGCGTGACCACTTCACGACGGTGAAGAATAAAACATTCAAGCATTTCTTTAAGGTTAAACAATTTAGGCTGACCGTTAGTCAATGCCACCATGTTGATACCAAAAGAACACTGCATTTGTGTTTGAGAATATAAGTTGTTTAGTACAACCTCACCCACTTCACCACGTTTGATTTCAATAACAATACGCATACCGTCTTTATCAGACTCATCGCGTAGGCCACTGATACCTTCTAATTTTTTATCTTTAACAAGCTCGGCAATTTTTTCAATCAAACGGGCTTTGTTAACTTGATATGGAATTTCATGAACAATAATACGTTCACGACCATTCTCTTCAGTTTCAATTTCCGCTTTAGAGCGCATGATAGCGCGGCCACGGCCAGTGTGATAAGCATCGATAATGCCTTTGCGACCGTTTATTGAAGCTGCCGTTGGAAAATCTGGACCTGGAATGTATTCCATTAACTGTTCAATCGATAAACTTGGATCTTCGATTAACGCCAAACAGCCTTTCACTACTTCTGTTAAGTTGTGAGGTGGAATGTTAGTGGCCATACCAACCGCAATACCTGATGAACCATTGATTAATAGGTTCGGTACACGTGTTGGTAACACCGCAGGGATCATTTCGGTGCCATCGTAGTTAGGCACAAAATCCACAGTTTCTTTTTCAAGGTCGGCTAATAATGAATGCGCCAACTTTTGCATGCGGATTTCGGTATAACGCATCGCCGCTGCCGAGTCACCGTCGACCGAACCAAAGTTTCCTTGTCCGTCAATCAATGTGTAGCGTAGCGAGAACGGTTGCGCCATACGAACAATTGTATCGTATACAGCAGTATCACCGTGTGGGTGATATTTACCAATTACGTCACCAACGACACGAGCGGATTTCTTATATGGTTTGTTCCAATCGTTTTTTAATTCGCTCATTGCGAACAATACTCGACGGTGAACTGGTTTTAAACCGTCACGGACGTCAGGTAATGCACGACCTACAATTACGCTCATGGCGTAATCAAGGTAAGAATTTTTAAGTTCGTCTTCGATGTTAATTGGCGAAATAGATGATGCCAGATCAGTCATAAACTGCGCGTTCCCCTAAAGTGAGCTGACAATAAAACTTCCATATTATTATCTAGCTTAAAAACGTGATTTGGCATTCTAACACAGATATTTAATGTCGCCAGAGCAAAGACCAGCCAAATGCTCTATCACTCTTAAAAATTACAAAAAAGCTAATATTTTCAGCTAATTTAGTTTATTCATTGGCTAATATACGACTAAATTTGAGCAACAATTATCGTTAACTTGCTGATGATTTAAGCAGTTGATAGCATAAAACATCCATTTACCTCGCTTAAATGGATGTTTTATGAGCAAGCGTAAACGGCAAAAGCCATTGTTGACTACTATTCGTAAAGGTTATCGCTATAATAGCGACCATACTTTATTACACACTTAGGTTACGTTATGTCACACGCTGAACAATCGACACCCAATGTTGATCCACTCGAGATCGCAAAATTTGAAGCCATGGCGCAAACGTGGTGGGATCTCAATGGCGAGTTCAAGCCATTACATTTACTTAATCCACTGCGTTTAAACTACATTGACCAAACCGCTGAGGGTATTTTTGACAAAAAAGTACTTGATGTTGGCTGTGGTGGCGGTATTTTGTCAGAAAGTATGGCGCGCCTAGGTGCTAACGTTGACGGTATTGATATGGGCAACGCGCCACTTGAAGTGGCAAAACTACATGCCTTAGAGTCTGGTGTTACGGTTAATTACCTCAAAACAACAGCCGAAGCACATCGCGATAACCACCGCGAATATTATGATGTGGTCACTTGCATGGAAATGCTCGAACATGTACCCGATCCCCAATCGGTTATTCAAGCCTGTTGTGACATGGTTAAACCTAATGGTTTTGTGTTTTTCTCAACCATAAACCGTAATATGATGTCGTATTTAAAGACGATTATCGGCGCAGAGTATTTATTAAAAATGCTGCCAGTTGGTACTCACGATCACAGCAAGTTTATTCGCCCATCGGAACTGATGGCATTAGTCGATAACACCGACTTATTGTGTAAAGATGCGCTGGGAATTACCTACAATCCATTGTCGGGTGTGTTTAAGTACACTAAAAGTGTCGATGTAAATTATATGATAGCCACTCAAAAAATTGATTAATCATCCAGGTGATTCTTTTCAACATTTCAATGTGAATGCACCACAATAGCGTTATGTTGTGCCAATAACGCTATAAAGGGCTTGCACTGTCTATTGTTATTTTCTCTCGTTAGGAGCTAGCCCTTGCATAAACAAGATATAAAAGGAGTGCTGTTCGATTTAGACGGTACCTTAGCCGATACCGCACCAGATTTAGTACAGGCATTGAATCTCAGCTTGGATGAAGCCGGTTTTAACGTCCAACCGCTTGACTTGATGCGCCATGCGGCATCACATGGCAGCTTATATTTAGTTAAAACGGCCATTCCAGATGCCGATGAACAAGTACAAATTACCATCCAGCAAGCACTACTTCAGCATTATGCCCGTATCAATGGTGACAACAGCCGTTTATTCGCTGACTTACCCGAACTATTATCCTTATTTGATGCCCAATCGATTCCTTATGGCGTAGTGACCAATAAGCCGGCTCGATTTGCCAGGCCATTAGTGGAAAAGCTTGGTTTAACTCATAAATTGAAAACCATGATCAGTGGTGATAGCACTCGTCACTCTAAACCTCATACCGCACCAATGCTGCTAGCAGCACAACAAATTGCCATTGCTCCTCAAAGTATCTTATATCTAGGTGACGCTGAACGTGACTTAGTCGCCGCCCACAATGCCAGTATGTTAGGCGGCGTTGCGTTATGGGGTTACTTATCTGCGACAGATAAACCTGACACATGGCCAGCAGGCAAGCAATTTGAACACGGAGCCTCACTTAAACAGTTTTTCACTGATTAATGACAATGTTCGACATCGGTTTAGCGGGTTAATTTTTGGGTAAATGAACAAAGCATGAGTGAAGTTTAACGGGTCTTATTAAGCTTAAATGTACAGTTAACAGTCATCAATTTATACCCGATCAAAACCAACAAAAGATCAACCAATAAACGGTCCATTTTTTTTGATCGCTGTTTATTTTAGCGATCAAATTTTTATCATTTGATGGATTAAAAAATATCATTTATCAAAAACTCTTTATGAATTTGGGCTCTAGGGTTAGTTGTCACTAACCCTGCCGTTTATCCTCAAGTTATCCACAAGAAGTTAATGAAATTGTGGCTTGCAATAAACCTCAAACCTCACTATCTTGTATCTTAGATTTTAAATAACACCATATCTTGTGTGTGGCTGACAATCAAAACACTACTCCACGACGTTCCAAAGGATGTAGTGGCTAACTGAACGTACTGGTGTTTAACTACCACGTTGTGAGTACATCAGGTTGATTGTTTTAACATGGAATTGTTTTGTAACTGGTTCGGATCGAATCAAGCAGCACTGCATCCAACAACAGATCACATGATTAGATATAGAACCAAGGCCTCTCTTCAATGAATAGCAATATGACAGTCACTAAACGCAGTGGCGAACGTGAATCTATCGATTTAGATAAAATTCATCGCGTGATCACTTGGGCAGCCAAGGGATTAAAAAACGTCTCAGTATCTGAAGTAGAACTTCGATCTCATCTGCAGTTTTTTGATGGCATTCCAACAGAAGCCATTCATGAAACGATCATTAAAGCTGCGGCTGACTTGATCTCTCCAGAGTCACCTGACTACCAATTTGTGGCTGCCCGCTTAGCGGTGTTCCACTTACGTAAAAAAGCGTTTGGTCAATTTGAACCACCAACGTTATATGACCATGTCACCAAATTAGTTGAACTGGGTAAATATGACATGCATATCATGGCTGACTACAGCCGTGAAGAATTAGACACACTCGACACCTATATCGATCATTGGCGCGATTTGAACTTCTCTTATGCCGCGGTAAAGCAACTTGAAGGTAAATACCTGGTTCAAAACCGTGTCACCCATGAAGTGTACGAAAGCGCCCAGTTTTTATACATATTAGTCGCAGCATGTTTGTTTGCCCGTTACCCAAAAGAAATTCGTTTGAAGTACATTAAAGACTTCTATGACGCGACGTCTCTGTTTAAGATTTCTTTACCAACACCAATCATGGCCGGTGTGCGTACCCCTACACGTCAGTTCAGCTCATGTGTATTGATTGAGTGTGATGACAGCTTAGATTCAATCAATGCGACTGCATCGTCTATCGTTAAATACGTTAGCCAACGTGCTGGTATTGGTATTAATGCGGGTCGTATTCGTGCCCTTGGTAGCCCTATTCGTGGCGGCGAAGCATTCCACACCGGTTGTTTACCATTTTATAAGTATTTCCAAACTGCGGTGAAGTCGTGTTCTCAAGGCGGCGTACGTGGCGGTGCAGCAACTCTTTTCTATCCTTTATGGCATCTAGAAGTTGAATCGCTATTAGTACTAAAAAACAACCGTGGTGTTGACGACAACCGTGTACGTCATCTTGACTACGGTGTGCAGTTAAACAAATTAATGTACCAACGTTTGATTAAAGGCGAATATATCAGTCTATTCAGCCCATCAGACGTGCCCGGTCTTTACGATGCATTCTTTGAAGACCAAGTTGAGTTTGAACGTTTATACCTTCAGTATGAACAAGACAGCAATGTCCGCAAAAAACAAATTAAAGCGGTTGAACTGTTTTCATTGATGATGCAAGAACGTGCTTCTACTGGCCGTATCTACATTCAAAACGTCGATCACTGTAATACTCACAGCCCGTTTGACTCTAAAGTTGCGCCAATTAAGCAATCTAACTTATGTTTAGAAATTGCTTTACCGACTAAGCCACTTAAAAACATCGATGATCCAGACGGTGAAATCGCGTTGTGTACCTTGTCAGCACTTAACTTAGGCGCAATTAAAGATTTATCAGAGCTTGAACCATTAGCTGATTTAGCTGTTCGTGCGCTAGATAACTTACTTGATTACCAAGATTACCCAATTAAAGCCGCGCAAACGAGTTCAATGAACCGTCGTACCTTAGGTATTGGGGTGATTAACTTTGCTAACTATTTAGCTAAAAACGGTAAAAAGTATTCAGACGGTTCAGCTAATAACTTAACTCACAAAACCTTTGAAGCGATTCAGTTTTATTTACTGAAAGCGTCGATGAACTTAGCAAAAGAGCAAGGTGCATGTCCGTTATTCCACGAGACAACTTATTCGAAAGGTATTTTACCTATCGACACCTACAAGCGTGATTTAGACAAGATTTGTGACGAGCCATTGCACATGGACTGGGAAAGCTTACGTAGCGACATTAAGCAGTACGGTTTACGTAACTCAACCTTGTCTGCGCTAATGCCGTCTGAAACCTCATCGCAAATTTCAAATGCGACTAATGGTATCGAGCCTCCACGCGGTTTAATTAGCGTTAAAGCCAGTAAAGATGGTCAGTTAAAGCAAGTCGTTCCTGATTTTGAATTACTGAAAGATAAGTATGAACTACTGTGGAATATGCCAAACAACGATGGTTACATCCAACTTGTTGGGTTAATGCAGAAGTTTATCGACCAAGCTATTTCGGCTAACACCAATTATGACCCAAGCCGTTTTGAAGGCGGTCGTGTACCGATGCAAACATTGTTAAAAGACTTGTTAAGCGTCTACAAACTGGGCATTAAAACATTGTATTATCATAATACTCGTGACGGTGCTTCTGATCAGTTTGACGACATTATTGCTGTCGAAGAAGAAGACGATGGTTGTGGTGGCGGTGCGTGTAAGATCTAATCATCACTTTATGTATATTTAGCGGGGGCCTTCCCCGCTTTTTGAAAAATGCGTTTTCAGGACACCTAAATAATGGCTTACTCAACATTTTGTCAAACACCTAACGATTCTACCAAAGAACCTATGTTTTTCGGTCAATCGGTTAATGTGGCACGCTACGATCAACAGAAATATGAAGTCTTTGAAAAACTAATTGAAAAGCAATTATCGTTTTTCTGGCGTCCAGAAGAAGTTGATGTCAGCCGTGACAAAATTGATTTCGGTAATTTGCCTGAACATGAACAGCATATTTTCTTATCAAATCTAAAATACCAAACATTACTCGACTCAATTCAAGGCCGTTCACCGAATGTGGCATTTTTGCCTTTGGTATCGCTACCAGAATTAGAAACGTGGATTGAAACATGGTCGTTTTCTGAAACCATTCACTCGCGCTCGTACACCCACATTATTCGTAATATTGTTAATAACCCATCTGTGGTATTTGACGATATTGTGCAAAATGACGAAATTTTAAAGCGTGCCGGTGACATTGCCGCTTATTACGATGACTTAATTAACCTCACCCAGATTAATAACTTGTTAGGTGAAGGAACGCACGTTATTAACGGTAAAGAAATCACCGTTAATTCACGTATTCTTAAAAAGTCATTATATTTGTGCATGATGTCAGTTAATGCTTTAGAAGCGATTCGCTTCTATGTCAGTTTTGCCTGTTCGTTTGCCTTTGCAGAGCGCCGGGTCATGGAAGGTAACGCTAAAATCATTCGCTTAATTGCCCGTGATGAAGCATTACACCTCAATAGCACACAACACATTTTAGCCCTGATGCAAGGTGGTAAAGACGACCCTGAAATGGGAGAAATTGCTGCTGAGTGTAAGCAAGAAGCGTATGACTTATTTGTTAAAGCGGCGGAACAAGAAAAAGAATGGGCCAAGTACTTATTCAAAGACGGTTCGATGATTGGCTTAAATGAACAGATTTTATGCCAGTACGTTGAGTTTATTACTAACCAACGGATGAAGTCAGTTCACTTACCTCAACCTTATGATGAACAGTCAAACCCACTACCGTGGATGAAAAACTGGTTAGAAAGTGATGCAGTACAGGTTGCCCCACAAGAAGTAGAAGTATCATCTTATCTTGTTGGTCAAATTGATTCTTCTGTTGATGGCGACGAGTTTTTAGATTTTGACCTATAAAAATTTTTTCAAAAAAGCCCCTATCGTGAGCTTGAAAGGACAGCCGGTTATTTTATTTGACGGCCAACATTCAAGCTTATTAGAAGCGCTTGAGTCGAAAAAAGTAAAAGTGTTTTCAGAGTGTCGTAATGGATTTTGCGGCGCGTGTAAAACCACAGTGATATCAGGAGAAGTCAAATACTTCTCCGAGCCACTAGCAGAACTGAAATCAGATGAATGTCTGCCCTGTTGTTGTGTACCTGAGGGTGATTTAAACCTCAAACTATCAACTGAAGGTGTACAAGTGGTGGCTAAACGTCAATATGTTTCAACCAATGACACTCATAAGCCAACAACTGCGTTAACCCAACAATTACAGGCTAACCCTAAACTTGTCCACGAACGTTAACTTATGGTCCCGTTAACACCCTTCTAGATGTTCAAAGCAACACTTAGCAACACACGTTTACCAGTCTCAATCTTAGTCACGCTGTGTTCATATTTATCTGGACGAAATAAATATACTCGTCCCCATAAGTTCATGATGCATTTGGCACAACGAAACACCCCGCCCACTTTAGGTTGTACAAAGACAAAATTGAGTTTGTAATAGCGGCCTTGTTGTACCGGATCGATATGTGTCATCACACGATGATGAGTATGGTAGGTCACCAAATTTATCGATAATATTCGACTGCTAAAAATGGCTTTATTGATCACCTTGGCCATGGTATCTCCAATGGGAACATCAGCAGTAGATTATACCTATTCGATAAAAATTTTGGGTCATATTCACCAGCCAAAATCATATAACATAGACGACACGATTTCATCGGGTTAGTCAGCAACTAACGCCATCGAGCTTATCGCAGGGATATTGTTACTTGATAGCTTGTACGAAAAAGTCTATTGATGATCTTGCGGGGCTAATATTAAGGTATCGAGATTAATCCTTTAATCATTATTGACTCGCGCTAATAATGACTAATGCTAGTGTAGATAATGGCTATGGCTAGAGTAGATAATGGCTAATGCTAAAATAACTAGCATAAATAGTGATGAGTCAGCCACCGCCCATAACGAGTAAATCAATTCTCTATAGTGTCCATTTATGGCAATAATACCGTGAAAATTAGGCTCATTGACGCGTCAATAAGCCTAATGAAGTAAACGGTACTGAACTTGCTGCTTATCACGAGGTAAGGTTAGCTCTCCGTTATGGTATCGCAAGATGAAACATAATGTTCTAGCTCAATAACACCTTGCAAAATCATCCCATGATAATGGGCTTTCACCAGTTGATAATTCATACTTGGTGCAAAGTAGTACGTCACCTCTTCGGCCCCGGTTTGCTCCACCGGAATAAGTTGTATCTCCCCCAAAGACGCGATGGTAGCGGTTAATTCGTCCTTTACATAAAATTGATAAGGTTCAATTGCATCTGAAGCTTGCCTAATTAACGCAAATTGACGTCGGCCACCGAGCAAGTTTTCGCGTATTTGAATGGCTAAGGTGTCTACATCCCTTAATGGTATTTGGCTTGAGGTATAATTCTCAATATCGCCATCAACATCCACTCGTGACTCAAGGCCATTATTGTAAAAAGTGGCTTGCATGTCTCGTGAGCGAAAACCGGTTACCTGCTGATGAAAACTATCGGTTAGCCATTCATTGCGGTTATTTGACCACGATAACTCAGTACGTTGTTGATATTGAGTGCCAACCCCTAGAATACTGGCTTCACTCTTTGAGGTTATAACAGCAGATTTACCCTGCCAGTTCTCAGTACGGTTCATCTTACCAGTGTGCAGACCACTGAGATAAATAGCGTAATTAAAGCTTCGCTGGCAACTGTGTGGAATGTCACTGGCCAAGGCACTATTACTCTGCAATAAGCCACTAACCAAACACACAATGATCATCATTCTCGAGTCGACAGCATAAGCTGTCGCAGATATCCGGATGTTACGACACCCGGTCATCATAAGCTTCATTAGCGACATTACTGTCATCATCAATAGTATCGCCTTAAAAGACTTCATTCACATTTAGGTAGAAGTTAGTTTCATTTTCACCGACCCCTACATCAAATCGTAAATTAATATTGTCTTTAATTTTGAATCGAAATCCTGTGCCATAGGCCGTTAATAGCGTATCGGTTAGCTCACTCACTTTAGGTGCCACACTACCAACAGCGCCCCAAAATACCATGCCATAACGTTGGAACACTGGTAAGCGATATTCAACTTGCCCCATCATCATTTGCTCGTCACGATATCGGCCTCTAATGTAACCTCGCATCGCGTCGGAGCCACCAAGATCAGGTAATAGATTCCAAGGTACATCGCCACTGGTTAGATGACCTTGCACTTGCCATGCGATTAAACCCGGTGTCGAGCCTAAATCAATATAGTTCGCTAATTCAATATTATAAGTAGAAAACGAATCGAACTGGTCATTTTGGTATAATCCAGCATCAACCTGAAATAACCAGCCTTTTGTTGCGTTTAAACGGTAATCTCTTGAATCATAAATACTGGTTACTACAACACCTGAGCTAAAGTTGTCTGGCAGAAGCGTACTTGAATCCACAGGAGCTTCTGTTGCGACTAATTCTAAGCTGTCGGCCGTGGTATAAATAAAGTCAGCACCCACACCAATAAAATAGTTACTGGCAACTTCGGTCATCCAACGCGGCTTAAAACTATACAGTTGTTCTTTGAACTCATGATGATTAAGGTCTTGGTCGCCTTGTTCAATCCCTATTCCATAATAAACAGCAGCTTCATTATGCAGTTCTAAGTCAAGCAACAAACGCTGTTTACCTTGATTTAAAAACGTCATATTTTCTACCGTGACGCCATAAGAATTGTTCACAGAAGCAAATGAATTCAACACCAATGATGAAGGCTGTTGTTCACTTGATGCGTTATCTGTTTTGTATAACCCCACCATAAGTAAACCCACACCAAACTTTTTCTCTGGGGTGTAATAAGCCGTAGGTAAATAACTCATATCAATAGCTTTAGTATCATCGAATTCACCATCCGCGCCAAAAACCGACAAAATGTCATCAATCCATGTTGGTTGCATATCTTTGGGGGTTTCAAATAAAGGTTCAACTGCGGTTGCGGCGTTAGAAAAAACAAATAGTGTTAAAAGTAAGGTCCGTTTCATAAAAACTCTATTAAAATGTTAAAAAAAATAGGTGCGCATGATGACTTCCATGCCAAATTTTGGAATCACTGTTCAATGAGTTATCGACAATAATCGCTTCAAATAATAGCCGATTCAGATAAAAATCAAATAATAACTAAATCAAAAAAGATTATCCTACTCATCACTCAATACTGACTGAAGAAGAACTTAAGTCTTGCTGAAGTTCTTCATCATTAAATACAAGATATTATACTGCGTTAAATGATGGCCTTTATACCTAACGTTAGTTTAGGCGTACCATCAGCAATATTTTAATCTATAGGCGCAACTGATATCATTACGCTAAATGACGGCCGCTAATATAACACGTTTGGCAGCTCTTTTTAGTGATAACTCAACATTCACCCCATCGATATCTTTCGGTAAAAGGATCAGAATCGACTATATTTAGCTGAATGGCTACAGCATTTTCATCTAATAAACAAGAGTCTACAAAGCACAAATTCAGTACTATTGAGCCTCATTTAATCAGTAGCCCATCAGCAAGTAAAAATTATTTCCTTAGATATATCATCCAGCGCGCAAGTAAGGTATAACGACGCTATGAAAACGCCTATACGATTACAACCACTGGTTGACGATGGTCTCGTCGATGAAGTGATAAGCCAACTCATGAGTGGCAAAGAAGCTACGGTCTATATGATCAGATGTGGCGATGCGATTCGCTGCGCCAAAGTGTATAAGGAAGCCACTAAGCGCAGTTTTAAAAAAGCAGCACAATATCAAGAAGGTCGAAAAACCAAAAACAGTCGTCGTGGTAGAGCCATGGAAAAAGGTTCTAAATACGGTCGTGAAGAACAAGAAAAAGCTTGGCAGAATGCCGAGGTCGACGCGTTATATAAATGCGCCGCCGCTAAAATTAGAGTACCAGTGCCTTATGGCTGCTTTGATGGAGTGCTATTGATGGAGTTGATCACCAATATTCATGGTGATGTTGCACCTCGATTAAATGATGTTACTCAGATGAGTGCTGAACAAGCGCAAACGCAGCATTACGTTATGATGGGTTATGTCGTACGAATGTTATGTGCAGGTATTGTTCATGGCGATTTATCAGAGTTTAACGTGCTCGTAGATCAGAATGGACCGGTTATCATTGACCTGCCCCAAGCTGTTGATGCATCAGCAAACAATAATGCCAAAGCGATGTTATTTCGTGATGTGAATAATATGACAGACTATTATTCTCAATTTGCCCCAGAATTAGCCGCAACAAAATATGCTAAAGAAATGTGGGCCTTGTACGAACAAGGTGAATTAACGCCGGAAACACAATTGACCGGTTTATTTGAAGAAGACACAACAGCGGCTGACGTCGATTCTGTATTAGAAGAAATTAACGCTGCATTTGAAGAAGCCCAAGAAAGACGCGAGCGCATGAGTGATGCAAACAGCGACGAGTATTAAATCGATCGTTTATTCACTCATGTGAACACCTAGGGAGACATTCCGACAAATTATCGAATAAGTGATCGAATACGCTATCGAATAAATTGTCAGGTTAATGTCTCCCTATTTAATTAGCCCTTCTCCTTTAATTAACGCCAAGCTAACTCAAGTTGACAGCGAATTCCCCCCGAGTTAATACCGAATTAAACCGCTTTTTTTAATTAAGCAGCAAGTGGGTTAACCATAACCGCTGGTTGCCTAAACGCTGCACATTTCTGAGGCGATAGTTAACCCTCTTGTCAGCAAACACAATGGTCTCATTACTGGCTAAACCTCAATCAATTGCTTTTTCCCACATAGTCATGAGTGAATCGTTATGTTTGCTAAAAAGTAATATGATCAATTTGCACACTTTATATAACCTTGTTTTTTACATGGGTAAATAGGCGTATAATAATATTGGAAAGTTAACAAGGAGAATATTATGAGTAGCTATGTTCTATCAGTATTACTCGTTTGTCTGACTATTTTTATGTCAGCTAATGTTATTGGAAATGAAAATGGAATGATGAGAATGTCTCAGATGCCTGCATTTTCCGATTTTGATACTAATCAAGACAAATTGATATCTGAAGAGGAATTTGAACGCTTTCAAAAAGCCAGGCAAGCATTGCATCAATCTGAAGGGCGACTATTAAAAAACGCATCGGATTGTGATGAAATGTTTGAGCGTATCGATTTGGACCACAATAAGTTTATTGATACTGAAGAGTTTCAATCTCATCACGAAATGATGAGAAATTCTAAATAATCACAGTTTGGGATATCTACATAATCTCAGCTCGGGATAATAATCAACATCGCTTTAGAGAGGTAATCAGCATCACCTCTCTTTTAAATACGCTATAGCATAGCAAACGACTTAGTTGTATCTACACCTGCAAGATATAGCGCTATTTTTCCACACCATCGCTAAAATTACTCATTACTCATTACCCATTACTCCTGCGCTGCAATAAGCTTACTTTTAAATACGCCATAAAAAGCAATACAAGCACCAGCAAAACCTAAAAACGAGCATATTAAGCGATAATCAGTGTTGTCGATGAAGAAGTTAGCCACACTGAATACCAACAAAATGAATAAGCCAATATTTTTGGTCATCATCATTTTAGGCTCGAACATCAACCATTGATCACATTTAGGGCACTGTGTTTCAACCCCATGTTTACCTTTACGGACTTGTTTAAGCGCTTTACGGGCAAAGATACCCTTACAACGAGGACACTCCATTTAACATTACCTTCAATAAATTTTATCAATATAATACAATGAATTAACTCTACATCAAAGTTTTCCTTGAGAGCCAATATTGCAGAGCAAGCTAATATCATTTAATAACTCACACCATTTGGAACGTTCGTTCAAAATAGTAATTGAACGAATGATATAGTTAGTTTATAGTAACTCATGGCTCACATTATGAGCACGCTAACTCGCTACAAATAGAACTTATTGGCAAGTATATCAAATGATAAAGAGCTTAAGCACTTGGCTCATAACCCAAATGGAACAATGAACATGCATAAAATGATTGGATTTGATGTTTACGGCACATTAGTGGATCCAGTGGATATGGGCCAGCATCTGCAGCAATTGATTGGCGACAAGGCACAAGCATTTGGTCAATTGTGGCACGATAAAAAAGTCGAATATGCATTTCGTCGTGGCTTAATGCAACAATATGAAGATTTCGGTGTGTGTACTCAACAAGCTTTACAATATTGTTTATCTGTTTTCAACGTCACACTGTCAAACAGCGAACAACAAGATTTACTGGCTAAATTTAGTCAACTCACGGCTTTTGATGATGTCATTCCTGGGCTAGCATTACTGCGCAATCAAGGTCATACCCTCGCCGCTTTTTCAAATGGACCTGAAGTTGCGGTTCGTACACTGATGCAAAATTCAGGCGTTTTACCGCAGCTCCATGACGTTATCAGTGTTGATGACCTAAAGACGTTTAAACCTAACCCCGCCGTTTACCATTATTTAATGACTCGCACCCAATCTGACCTCAATCATTGTTGGATGGTGTCGAGTAATCCATGGGATGTGATTGGTGCAAAAGCCGCCGGACTGAATACGGCTTGGATCAAAAGAGACAGTAAAAAAATATTTGACCCGTGGGGCATTGAACCAGACATAACCGCCAGTAGTTTAATCGAATTAAGTGAACAACTGGATGCCCTGTAATAAATAACTCACATGCTGTATTTAAACAATATAAGCATAACTCATACGCGTTGATGCTAATACATTAAAACTTTACACGCTACACTAACCACATTGTGCTAAGCGCATTATCAATTTACTTAACCTGCTAACAGGTTGTACAAGGATATTTTATGACTAACCAATATACCCCGCCTAAAGTGTGGCAAAATAATAACAATGGCGCTAATAAGTGGGCGAACATTAATAGCCCTGAGTCAGGTGCAAGATTTGATAAAGTGCTGCCTGTCGGAGAGCATGCTTTGCAACTCTACTCTCTTGGCACACCAAACGGGCAAAAAGTAACTATCATGTTAGAAGAGCTACTGGCCTTAGGCATTAAAGAAGCTGAATATGATGCTTATCTGATTAACATCGGGGAAAAGGATCAATTCTCGTCAGGGTTCGTTGCCGTTAATCCAAACTCAAAAATTCCTGCTTTATTGGATAAATCAGCTAATGAAGACGAAAACGTGTTTGAATCTGCTTCAATTTTGGTTCATCTAGCAGAGAAGTTTAACCAATTCCTCCCTAAAGATGGCAAAGCCAGAACGCAAACATTTAACTGGTTGTTCTGGGCCCAAGGTTCAGCGCCATTCCTCGGTGGCGGCTTCGGTCACTTCTATGCTTATGCCGATGAAAAGCAGGAATATCCAATTAATCGCTTTGCTATGGAAGTTAAACGCCAGTTAGATGTGCTAGATAAACAACTGGCAAAAAACACCTTTATTGCTGGTGAAGAATATAGCATTGCAGATATTGCTATTTGGCCTTGGTATGGCAACTTAGTCTTGGGCAATTTATATGAGGCTGCCGAATTCCTAGAAGTAGAGACTTATACCAATGTTGTTCGTTGGGCTAAATTGCTTGAAACTCGTGAAGGGGTCCAACGTGGTCGTATCATCAATCGCTCTTGGGGCGAAGAATGGGAACAAGTTCCTGAGCGTCATTGCGCTGAAGATATTGATAAGGTTCTAAAACTGCGTCCTAGCACAGTAAAATAACGTAGTCGTCAACGTTTGGCGCTATTGTTTCACTGACTTATTTTGTTGCCATATTAAAAAGCCTTCTGCATTACAGAAGGCTTTTTTTGTTTCCGTATTTCAGTTCGAAACAACGACAGTACAAAACAACGCAAATTGTGGACGTTATTTCACACTAGAAACTCTGTGACAATTAAATACTCATCGCGAGTTCTGCACCTTGGCGAATAGCGCGTTTGGCATCTAATTCAGCCGCCACATCTACCCCACCAATTAAATGTACAGGTAATCCTGTGGCTTTCATTTCATCAACCAAACTGCGATTCGACATTTGTCCGGCACACAACACCACATTATCTACAGCAAGAATTTCAGATTGTTCACCTATTTTAATGTGAAGGCCTTGTTCATCAAACTTTTCGTAGCTTACGCCGGTTTTCATATGAACTTGATGTTGCTTCAACACGCTGCGATGGATCCAGCCAGTAGTTTTACCTAAACCTTTGCCCATTTTGGTGGTTTTACGTTGCAGTAAATACACTTCACGACCAGGAATATGTTCGGCTTCTTCAGTTAACCCGCCAGCATTCTGATAGGTTTTATCAATGCCCCACTGTTTTAACCATTTATCGGGTTGCAAAGTGCTCGATTCTAATTCGCATAAGAAATGCGCCATATCAAAACCAATACCGCCAGCACCAATTAATGCTACCGTTTTACCCATTTCAACTTGGCCCGTTAATACTTGTTGGTAATCGACCACTTTAGGATTATCAAAACCCGGTAAATCCAACGCTCGTGGTACCACACCAGCGGCGATGACCACTTCATCAAATTTCTCATTGGCCAGCACTGCCGCATCCAATTTAGTGTTTAGACGCAGTTCAACGTTATGCAGTTTAATTTGGTTAATGAAATATCGAATAGTTTCACTAAACTCTTCTTTACCCGGGATTTTACGCGCTAAATTAAACTGACCACCGACTTCAGACTTGGCTTCAAACAATACCACTTCATGTCCACGAGACGCTGCGTATACCGAGAACGCCATTCCCGCAGGACCGGCGCCCATAACAGCGATACGTTTTTTACTGGTTGTTGGGGTAAAATTAATTTCGGTTTCATAACAAGCACGAGGATTAACTAAACAGGTTGCCCGCTTCATCGCAAAAGTATGGTCCAAACAAGCTTGATTACAACCAATGCAGGTATTAATCAACTCTGGGGTATTAGCTGCCGCTTTATTCACAAACTCTGCATCTGCTAAAAATGGCCGAGCCATCGATACCATATCAGCTTGACCTGATGCAATAATCGCCTCGCCAATTTCTGGGGTATTAATTCGGTTGGTGGCAATTAACGGAATCTTGACTTCTTTTTTGAGCTTTTCTGTTACCCAAGAAAAAGCACCACGCGGTACACTGGTCGAAATCGTCGGTACACGTGCTTCATGCCAACCAATACCGGTATTAATAATACTCACACCGGCTTGTTCAAGCGATTTTGCCAGCTGAACCACTTCATCCCACGTTGAGCCATTGTCGACTAAGTCGAGCATCGACAAACGGAACACAATAATAAAGTCACTGCCTACTTTCTGACGAATAGCGTTAACGATTTCAATCGGAAACTTAACCCGATTGTCATAACTGCCGCCCCATTCATCGGTGCGTTTATTGGTGCGCGTACTGATAAATTGGTTGATCAAATAGCCTTCAGAGCCCATGACTTCAACGCCATCATAACCGGCTCTTTTCGCCAATGCCGCGCTGGTAGCATAATCTTTAATTGTCGAACGCACTTGACGAGCAGACATCGCTGAAGGGGTAAACGGGGTAATTGGCGATTTTACTTTGCTCGGCGCTAAGCTAAAAGGATGATAGCTATAACGGCCCGCATGCAAGATTTGCATACAGATTTTACCGCCCGCTTCATGCACAGCATCGGTCACTATTTTATGTTTACCCACTTGCCAAGAAAAGCTTAATTGGCAGGCATGTGGCGCTAAACGGCCACGTAAATTAGGTGCGATACCGCCAGTAACGATTAACCCCACGCCACCTTGAGCACGCTCTTTATAAAAAGCTGCCAGTTTCTCAAATCCGCCTTTTTCTTCTTCTAACCCCGTGTGCATTGAGCCCATCAACACGCGGTTTTTCAGCTGTGTAAAGCCGAGATCTAAAGGTTCTAATAAGTGTGGAAACGACATTCAAACATCCTTTTTAAACAAGTGATTTAAACCAGCATACCCCGACAGTAAAGTTTGCTCAATCATTTAAACGCTCGTTTGTTAAAAACCTTTACAATTGAATTTCACATTTTTATTGATTTTCAGTTAGGATGACTACATTAGACTGATAAAGGAGTGGCAAATGTCCGCTAAACCCTCGTTTTTAAAAAGGATGTTTTTACTGTTATGGAATACAGTAAACGGTATCCGTAAGTTCATCATCAACGTTATATTTTTTGGTTTGTTGGCTGTCATCGCTGTAGTACTTCTCAACAGCGAAGATGAAATTGTCGTCGAAGATCAATCAGCATTAGTGCTGAACTTGTCTGGGAGCATAGTGGACCAAAAACATTATGTAGACCCAATAGAAATGGCATTTAGCCAAGGGCAAGCGAATGATCCAGAAGGTGAAATTCTATTAGCCGATGTACTTTATACTATTAATAATGCGACTCAAGACGCCCGCATTAACAGTATAGTACTGGACTTAGCGGATCTTCGTGATGCCGGTATTAGTAAAATGACCGCTATAGGTGAAGCATTAACCCAATTTAAAGCCGCTAATAAGTCCGTTATCGCTATGGCCAATGGTTATGATCAAAACCAATATTTTTTAGCCAGCTTTGCAGACAAAATATACCTTAATAATCAAGGTATGGTAGCGCTTGATGGCTTAAGCCGTTATCGCTTATATTACAAAGCTGCACTCGAAAAACTCAAAATTACCACTCACGTATTTCGAGTGGGTACCTTTAAATCAGCTGTAGAGCCCTTTATTCGCGACGATATGTCTGATGCCGATAAAGTCGCCAGTAAAGTATTGTTAAACGATATTTGGCAAAGTTATTCAACTATTGTGGCCAGTAACCGTCAAATAGCCCCAGATCAATTAGTGTTAACTCCAGATGAATTCCTTGCTCAGCTTGATAAAGCTGAAGGTGACAGTGCTCAAATGGCTGTCAACATGAAATGGGTTGACGAACTGGTTTCGGCTGATGCGTTCCGTGTCGCGATGATTGAACGTGTTGGCAGTGATAAAGAAGGTAAAAACTTTAAGCAAATTAGCTTTAATGATTACCGAGCGTTAACCGCACCTATGCCTAGCTTTGTTGAAAAAGACGCAGTGGCCGTTATCGTTGCTAAAGGCACGATTCTTAACGGTAAACAACCTGCTGGACAAATTGGCGGTGAAAGTACCTCTGCATTGCTAATGAAAGCACGCTTTGACGATAAGGTGAAAGCCGTCGTGCTTCGCGTTGATAGCCCTGGTGGTAGTGCATTTGCGTCAGAACAAATTCGTCAAGAAGTGTTAGCCCTAAAAGCAGCAGGTAAGCCTGTGGTTGTTAGCATGGGTAGTCTTGCTGCATCTGGCGGATATTGGATATCAGCCAGTGCCGACTATATTGTTGCAACACCAACAACCCTAACGGGTTCTATCGGTATTTTCGGTATGTTTGCTACATTTGAGCAAGCACTGAATCATTTTGGTGTGACCTCTGATGGTGTCGCAACATCTGATTGGGCCGGATTATCGCCTGCACGCGAATTAAATCCGCAAGTGGCTGCTGTTGTACAACGCCATATTGAACGTGGTTATCATGAGTTTATTTCTCTGGTAGCAAAAGAACGTCATATGACACTAGAGCAAGTTGACAACATTGCTCAAGGCCGAGTATGGACTGGTAAACGCGCACTCACCTTAGGCCTAGTTGATGAACTAGGTGATATGGATGTGGCATTAGCCAAAGCTGCTGATTTAGCGAAAATGGACAAGTTCGACGTTAAATTGATTGAACAAGAGCTTAGCGCTGAACAACAACTGATGCAGCAAATCATGGGCGCTACTGTGGCTTATATTCCAGACAGTGTTCGTCAAACCAGTTTCATTGAGCGCTTTGCCAAGCAGTGGGCTGGCGCATTTGAAACATTGTCGATGTTTGATGACCCTAATCATGTTTATATGTATTGCGAAAACTGTAATTACTAATCACTCAAATGACCGCAATATGAAGATTATTCAAAAAAAGCCTGCTTAGCAGGCTTTTTTATTGGGGATCGATAAATAAACTCGTATAATTTCCACAATCTGCAATCGCTGTTAAAGAAGAGCCTACATACATGACAAAACGTTCCATTTACGTTGCCTATACTGGCGGTACCATCGGGATGCAAAAGACCGATAATGGTTTTGTGCCAGTATCAGGGTTCTTAACCGATTGTGTTCAGTCAATGCCTGAGTTTTATCATGAAGAAATGCCTGAATTCGTTATTCATGAATACAGCCCATTAATTGACTCATCCAATATGGCACCGCCGGATTGGCAATTGATTGCTAATGATATTCAAGCCAACTATGAAAAGTATGACGGTTTCGTTATTTTGCATGGTACAGACACCATGGCTTATACCGCATCTGCATTGTCATTTATGCTGCAAGGTCTATCAAAACCTGTCATAGTTACTGGTTCACAAATTCCGTTAGCTCAATTACGTTCAGACGGTCAAACCAACTTGCTCAATTCGCTGTATATTGCAGCCAACTACCCCGTTGCAGAAGTCTGTTTATTTTTTAATAACAAACTGTTTCGTGGTAACCGCTCAACCAAAGCCCATGCTGACGGATTCGATGCGTTTGCATCGCCTAATTTTCCTATGCTGCTCGAGGCAGGCATTAAAATAAACCTTAAAGCAGGGAAAATAACCAAACCAACAGGTGAGCCTTTAGAAGTGGTGACAATTAGTCCACAACCTGTTGGTGTGGTGACACTTTATCCAGGGATCTCCACTGACATTTTTAATAATATTTTACAGCAACCGGTAAAAGCACTGATTTTATTGACCTTTGGCGTGGGGAATGCACCACAAGATAAGAAGCTACTTGATACACTTAAACAAGCCGATGAACGCGGTATTATATTGGTTAATTTGACTCAATGTTTCCAGGGTAAGGTCAATATGCGCGGTTATGCTACAGGTAATGCTTTAGCACAAGCTGGGGTAATAAGTGGTGCTGATATGACCATTGAAGCGGCGTTAGCCAAATTGCATTATTTGTTGTCTATTGGATTAACGTCGGCGCAAATTAAGCAACGTATGCAGCAAAACCTTGTTGGTGAACTGACAACAGACTAGTTTAGGTTATTGATACTGTTACGGGGTTATTGTATTAACAGATAACAGCTAAATAAAAATGCGAGCTAATGAGCTCGCATTTTTTGATGTTATAATATCCATTATTGATAACAAATATTATTTATTATCAGATAATTACAAATCAGCTTCTTTAAACTCGGCGATGGGCGCACCTTTAAACTGTTTTTTCAGCTCTGATTTAGACAGCTCATTAATGTTACCACCGGCTGCGATGGTAAAATGTTCAGTTTGCTGCAGCTTACGTGCTTGATACAACATCACTACTTGCAAAGTCGATTCACGCTGTGGCTGAGTTAATACTGTACCATCATCCCACTTACCTAACTCAGACGCAGACAATAAGCGCAGGTATACTTCTTCAGGCATTTCATCAATGACTTTATTGATATCGTTCATACTGATTTCCGTTTATGTAACACTATTCTGACTCGGGTAACAAGATAACCCGTAAAACCAATAACAAAACTTGCGATCGCGATATAAGAAGTTAACCCCTGTGCAGGCTCTCCTCCCCAAAACCACACCACAACTCCTGCGATAAATAATGTCAAAAAAATAAAGCTTTGAGTCATTAAGCTATTTGAACGCTCAATGTGACTGATAATCTTTAATGACTCAGTATTACCACTCAAATCGGTTTTACAATGCTCACATTGCTTAGCCAGACTTGAAATTCGCTTTTGACATTTAGGACATGCAACTAAGGCCATAATTCATTCTACCTGCTTGATTATCTGAAGATAAAAATTACCGCGTACTGTCGCGATTATAAATTATCAACCACCGCTAACATCGCAACTAAAGACGCTTCACCTAAATATACGCAACGCTCTGGAGACCAGCCCACAAATGGATCGGCTAAATTGGCATTGTCTTTAAATGGCATTTCTAAGGTGTTCGATAAACAACTGAACGTATTAGCAACCCAATTAGAACCTACCGTTAAATTAGCTTTACCTGGCTCATCTTTATCGTAACCAAACTCTGTTTGGAAATCCGCACTGGCAATGGTCAATGCACTGAGAAATTGCTGCTGTAATTGAGCCATTTTATCGTTGTAGCTCGGAACGCCTTCACAACCGGCAAGGAACACATAAGGCAGGCCTTCATCGCCGTGCACATCGTAAAATAAATCAACACCAGTTTGATGCATTTTATTAACGACATAATACACTTCAGGGCTTTTCTCTAAGCTCGGTGTTTGCCATTCGCGATTTAAGTTAGTACCAACAGCATTAGTCCGTAAATGGCCGCGTGCGCTGCCATCAGGATTCATGTTTGGCACAATATAAAAATTGGCTTTGTCTAATAAGGCTTTAGATGTTGGACAATCACTATCAAGCAATTGATTTAATAAGCCTTCAACTAGCCATTCAGCCATCGTTTCACCCGGATGTTGACGCGCTGTAATCCAAATATTCTTTTTATCTGGGTTAGCATCACCAATTTTTAACAAGGTCATGTCGCGACCATCAAGGGTTAACCCAAGGTGCTCAAGACTCACAGCAGGATGTAATTGCACTTCACTGATCAAATCTAAATGACGTTCGTAGCTGTACGGTGCAAAATAAGCTATTTGAATGGCTTCACAATCTAGCTCAGCTTGGATGGTTAATTTTCCGTCGACATACTGAGTCGGTAATCTGAACCACGATTGGCGGTCATAACTGGCCACTGCTTGATAATCGTCCCAGCCAGCTGGATAAGAGGCACTACCTGCATTGAGGATGTTAAGGGTATATGTCTGGCCGACTTCCCCTTCTAAACGGAAGTTAAACCATTGATAAAACTCACCACCAAAATCGGGACGAATGGCGAGCTGTATATCGTCATGTTTGTCTAGGTTAATGACGTCAATATTGCCGCCGTCAAAGTTTGCTGTAATCCGCATTAGATTATCCTTTATGTGCTTGCGCTTATTTTGGGCTTAATAACGATTGGTATCAGCCTTATTTTATGCGCCATAGCTTATCAAATGCGGCAATAGGTGTGAACCATTAAAAGCTAAAGCTGTAACCTTGACCGCGAACGGTATTAATCAATTCGCGTGGTAAATTGCGTTTAACTAATTTACGGCGTGTATTACTGATATGCATGTCTAAATTACGGTCAAAACGTCCAAGTTCTTTGTGTAATACCCGTAGTTGCAGCTCTTCTTTGGTGACAACTTCACCTTGTCTATCAAATAAATATTTAAATAACCGATATTCCGTTTGGGTCAACACTAGCGACTTTTCTGCAAAACTAATGGTATAGCAGGTATCATCAAAGCCAATATAGTCATTAACCGCGTCATTAATTGGTGCTTGGGTGCGTCGATGGAGTACATTAAGACGTAACTGCAATTCGCGGATATTAATCGGTCGAGTGAGATAATCGTCGGCGCCTAACTCTAGCGCATTAATGCGCTCCAGTTCGCTG
Source organism: Shewanella sp. Arc9-LZ (assembly GCF_010092445.1). NCBI lineage: Bacteria > Pseudomonadati > Pseudomonadota > Gammaproteobacteria > Alteromonadales > Shewanellaceae > Shewanella > Shewanella sp. Arc9-LZ. The sequence goes on from NZ_CP048031.1 coordinate 2,664,779, forward strand.
TTACTTTCTGCTAATACAATAATAGGCGTTCGGGTTTGTCGTGCAACGAGCAGCCAAAATGACTCCATTTTGGGAACCGAAAAATCTAATAATATGGCTTCAAGCTGCTCAGTTTCCATTTGGATCAACGCATCAAAGGCATTATTAACCCGATGAACACTGTAGCCCTGCTCATTTAGCTGTCGAGTTACGTCACTTTTATCGGAAAGGGTATGTTCAATGAATAGGATATTCTTCATGCTCAGCTACTTAATGATAACGATTACCATTAAGATTATCATACTGATTTAGCCAAAACCAGATTTAATCGACCCTGTAGCCCTTTTCATTAACAAAAAGGCCTGAAACTTCAGGCCTTGAGACATTTGTCACAATAATGAATGAGACATCATTGGTCTATTTATCTGTCATCAACTGTTTAATAAATTTAACCGGCGCACTACCGTAACTTAAAAACTGTTCATGAAACTGCTTTAAATCAAAGTTTTCACCTTGCTTAGCTTTAAGTTGTTCGCGGAAATCATAGATCTCACGATAGCCAGCGTAATAGCTAGTCAGTTGCACTTGACTTAAGGTCGCTCGACGCCACTTTCCTTCAGCTTCAGCGCGTTGTTGGAATGCTTCATTCTCGAGCAAGTCAATCACCTCTTGCTCACCCATTCCGTTAACCTGAATGCTGTAGTCTAAAATAGTGTTACAAATGACCCGTAAATTCCATTTGTAATACATCAACCACATTTCAGGTTCAAAATTACCATAACCTTCTTCCAGCATCATACGCTCGGTATACACTGCCCAACCTTCAATCATGGCACCGTTACCAAATAAGCTTTTCACTAAACTAGGAGATTGGTTAGAAAAGACTAATTGTGTGTAATGCCCTGGGATAGCCTCATGAATATTCAGTACCTGTAAAATCCAGTGATTGTATTCACGTAAATAGCTTTCGGCTGACTCATCACTCATGTCATCGAGGGGCGAAACGTTGTAGTAAGTATTACCGCCTTTGTCATAAGGCCCTGGTGCACTGATAGAAGCACCCGCAAAACCGCGCATGTATTCAGGGGTTTCACGCACAATTAACGGTTTGTTAGGATCAAGAGTCACCAGTTGTTTATCATTGACAAATTTAATCAGTTCTGGAATTTGCTTACGCACTTCAGCAACAAAGTTTTCTCGTTTAACATGTTTGGTTGATAACACATCAATTAACTGCCGAATAGCTTGTCTCTCATCGTCTGGTTTTGGGGTATCGATATACTTTGACCAAATGGTATCGGTGATCTTAGCCATTTCTTGCTGAACATGATTTTTATCTGCCACAGCTTTGTCATATAACTGTTTAGCGGTCATACCAGACTGAATATCGAAGGCGAATTTTTCTTCGTATAAGGTTTCACCAATACGGAAATCACGGCCTCCATTTTCGGTTAGCTTAGTTTCAAGCGCGGTTAACCACTCAATGTGCTGTTTAATCGCTGCAGTTGCTGCATCAAAACGTTGAGTAAATAACGCTTTCTGCTCTGCGCTTAAGCCTGAATCAGTGACTTGCTGGGCTAACTCGGCAGACAATACCGAAAATGCGCCTTGATTTTGCATAATCGCTAATTGGGTATGCTCAAGTGTCGGCTCACTAATATTTTGTCGCGCGGCCTCATAATAAGCGGGCACATTTTCAAGACGTGCAATAACAGAGCCTAAGCGCTCATCTAACGGGGCAAAGTCTTCATTGATGATTTGCGCAAAACCACCGGCAACATTGTAATTAGATGGATCCCATTGCCAACCTTTAAAGCGTGTAATTTCCCATTGCATTGACTCCACTAAATTACTCAGTAATTTATAATCAATTAACTCGTTAGCAGATAATAACTGCGGATCGAATTGGGCTAGTGCCGCTTGCTGTTGCTTAACAAATTGCAGCGTTTTGTCGCGGCTAGATTGATTAGGGATTTCTAAATAGCCATCATTAACATGTTTGCCACTGTACAGAGCCCAGGTTGGTGATAACGCCCACAGCTCATCAATAAACTGTTGTGAATATTTGTTAAAGGTTAATTCTGTCACGGTTGTAGTTGTGCTAGCCTCTGCAGTAACTGCCTTTGTTTGTGGACTTGGCTTAACCGAGTCATCGCCACAGCCGACCATGGCAAAAGTAACCGCCAAAGCAAGTAAAGATTTTTTCATGAGTTATCCCTTACATTGTTATTATTTTTTAGTGTATATAAACTTATTTTTTGATGCATATCGCTTTCGTGCACAAAGATTTTTGTTGCGAAGATACGAATAAAAATTCATCTTACGGCAATTATAATGAGTTAATCATGTTCGTCACAGTTTTGCAGCATGCAGACACCTTTTGTGACATAAAAATAGTGAATCGATCAACTACTTGTAGCCTAGAAACCGATTTTTAGTTACATAGCCGTGTCCATAATAATCAACAGAGGTCTTAACGATGCCTTCAACACATATCCGACTACTGCTTAATGGTAAAAAAGCCGCCAATGTCGACATCAGACAATCGGTTATCGCTTTACGTGAAAAGGGCCATACTGTTGATGTGCGGGTCTCTTGGGAAAGTGCCGATATGTTGCGTTTTATGACGGAAGCAATAGCCGATAATGTCGGCAGAGTGGTTATTGGAGGCGGTGATGGCTCACTTAATGAGGCTGTTAATGCCCTGATGCAACTGCCACAACAGGATCATATGCTCGAAATAGCCGTGCTGCCATTAGGCACGGCAAATGATTTCGCCACTGCGTGTGGCATTAGCAATAATATTCACTCCACTTTGGAACTGGCGATTCATGGTGACAGCTACCCTATTGATATCATCAGAGCCAACAATAATTATTTTATTAATGCGGCTGTCGCCGGTTTTGGCGCGCAAGTGACTGCAGAAACACCAACAGAGTTAAAAGATTTTCTGGGCGGCGGGGCTTATACCTTAATAGGATTGGCAAAAGCATTAGGCTTTAAGCCTTATCAAGGCAGTATTACCACCGATAAAGGCACGTTCGATGGCGATATTCTGGTAGGCGCCATTTGCAATAATAAGCAAGCTGGCGGCGGACAAATGCTGGCGCCCAATGCGTTAATTGATGATGGCTTGATGGATATCACCCTGCTGAAGTCATTTTCAACCTTTGATATCCCGGTGGTGATAGAAGAAATACAAGCCATGAGTCATGAAGCCAGGTTTTGTTATCATTTTCAAACCCGTTGGCTAGAAATTGATTTCCCTATCAAGTTACCGCTTAATTTAGATGGCGAACCCTATCCAACAGAGCAAATGCGTTTTGAAGTACTCCCAAAAGCCATTCAGTTTGTGTTACCGCCAGACTGTCCATGCCTTGAGAAATCCACACAAAAAAGCGGAAAGTAAATTCCGCTTTAATCGCCGATACAACAACTGAGTTAATCGTTTATTTAATCAGTTTAGATATTCCAGGGATTAGGTTTATTACCTTTCGGCGAGGCTGGCGCTTTAGCTGTTTTGGTTTTTCTAAAGTCAGCTGAAGCCGTTTTCGATTTGCCTAAACTCAGCGTAGGTCGGTCTGTCGTTGAGGTTGATTTATGCTGACGATTTTTTGGGATAAAATTCAACACCGAAATAGGAATAGGCTTAGATGGTTCAAAACCGACTATTTCTTTGCGTTCAATTAAATGCCCCAAACGACTTTCAATCATACACAGGTTTTTAAAGTCATCATTGGACACAAAAGAAATAGCGACACCAGCAGCACCCGCACGACCGGTTCGACCAATACGATGAATGTAGTCATCGGCCGGATAAGGCAAGTCATAATTGATTACACGAGATAAATCGTCAATATCAATACCACGCGCCGCAATACCGGTGGCTACTAGGTATTTAATGTTACCCGATTTAAAATCAGCTAAAATTTGTTCACGCACCGGCTGGCTGCGGCCACTGTGAATACACTCAGCAGCAATATCACGCTTTTCAAGCTGACTGACTAATTTAGCGGCACCTTGCTTAGTTTCGATAAAGATTAGCGCTTGATTCCACTCTTCGGTTTTAATTAAATGACTTAATAAAGCTGATTTTTTATCTTTATCAACCGTCGTTAACCACTGCTCGATTTTCGGTGCTGAATCGCGATCAGCAATCACCGAAATTTCCACAGGACGCTTAATGGCCGTTTTCGCTAACGCACGCACTTGGTTTGATAATGTCGCGGAAAACAATAAACTCTGACGTTCAGAAGGTAATTTATCGATGATTTTATTAATATCTTCGATAAAGCCCATGTCGAGCATTCTATCGGCTTCATCAAGCACCAACACTTCAACTTCATCAAAGTGCACAGCACGTTGGGTATATAAGTCAAGTAAACGTCCTGGTGTCGCCACCAAAATATCCACACCATCAATTAAGGCTTGTTTTTGCGGCTTCTCATCAACCCCACCATAAATGGCGATAGAGGTTAACGATAAATGCTTGGCGTACTGCACTACGTTGGCGTGAACTTGCACTGCGAGTTCGCGAGTTGGGGTTAAAATCAACGCTCGAATACGTTTTGCACGCTGGGTTTCAGTGTCGGCTAAGCGTTCTAATATTGGTAATACAAAGCTTGCGGTTTTACCGGTGCCCGTTTGCGCCGCGGCAAGCAGGTTCTTACCCTTTAAAATAACCGGAATAGTCTGTTGTTGAATCGGTGTCGGCTGACTGTATCCCACTTCATGTAGGGCATTGACAATCGTGTCGCGTAATCCAAGTGTCGAAAAAGGCATGAAAGTGGGTCTCAGTAGTAAAACAAGAATAAAGCATTATAGAGGCTACGCATAACAAGCGCTAACACCTCGTTAATATAAAGTCATACTAGACAACGGCGAGACGAAGCATCAGCCAAATTGTCAGTATTGTATTAAAACACAAATGAAAAAAGACGTCCGAAGACGTCTTTTTTCATAATATGGCGGTGAGCGAGAGATTCGAACTCTCGTTAGGGATAAACCTAAACACACTTTCCAGGCGTGCGCCTTCAGCCACTCAGCCAGCTCACCAATTTGTGACTGACTTTTTATCCATACTATTAAAAGACATCAGATAAAAAGGCAGTACTTAATATTTAATTCTGTTGAGTAGGATAATTACCTCTCAACAATACAAAACCACTTAATACTAACCGCGGCAGTGCTAATCGAGGCGTACTTTACGCAAATGATGATAGCGGGTCAAGCTAAAAATCCCCACTATCAAGCGTTTGCACAAATGCACAGCAACTAGCAAGCTAACTAACCTATTAAGGTAGGGAAAAGTCCTTTAACACCCGCGGCGATCACTTCAATGCCTAAAGACAACATCAGTAAACCCATTAGACGAGTAATAACGTTAATGCCAGTTTTACCTAATAGTTTAAACAGCATTGGCGCCATACGAAATAAACCCCAACTAACAAGACCTAAGATAATAATGGTTAAAAACATACCAATGTAGTTGGTTATTTGGTGATGCTCCGCCGCAAACACAATCACCGCACTAATGGCACCAGGACCAGCCATTAATGGCAAAGCTAAAGGGACAACCGCAACAGACTCCATACCTGAAGACTCACGGTCTTCTTCTTGGTTGCGTTTCACTTCACTGATTTTACCTTGCAGCATCGACATGGCAATAATACAAATCAAGCTACCACCGGCAATACGAAAAGCCGATAATGAAATACTGAACATACTAAGAATGTAATGCCCTGCTATTGCCGTCACCAATAAAATGACCACTACGGCAAAGTTTGCCACCCGGTTGGTATGTCTACGCTCAACTTCAGTTTGATGGCTGGTTAAGCTAACAAAAACAGGTAATAACCCTACTGGGTTAATAATGGCTAATAGTCCTAGAAAGAACTTGATATAAAGCATGAAATCCACTTGGTATAACCCTCTTGATATTACCTGTATTGAAGCTCGATTCTGAGGGCGCTAATGTAGCTGAAACATTGCCATTCCCCAAATGAAATTTTTTATATTTGATAGACCGTTTTACAATACAAAAACTAATGCAACGTCTATTATTTGTGTTTTTACATCATAATGACAGTTAACGTAAACACGCACTTTTAGTTATTTTATTTCACTATACAGTTCTAATTAGCATCAATATGATGATTTAACCTACAACATAACTTAAAATCTTGTTTGTCTGTGGTTAACCTACATATTATTCAACAAAATAAGAATAGCCTTATGATGAAAAATACTAACGATAGCGGAGTTTTTATTTCTCCTAAAAGTATACATTTAGCCGGTCAGTTTATTTTGACAGTATGTAAGTGTATTTTTTAGGTAAACTGTATATATCGATTCCAGCATCACCTTGACTAATGAATAACTCATTACCTCTGGTAAAACTGCGATTGGCTTGACCCACAATATCCGAAGCTACAATAGCTTAGGCACAAAAAAGAGATGTTGCCAGTGGCAACATCTCTTTTAATTAACTCTGAAAGTAACTCTGCTGTGAAGATCAGGCCATTATTTCAATACTGACCTGCGTAAACCCTCTACAGAGAAACTACACACTATTTAACCTGAACTCGGGATAAGAGACAAATATATGATTATAAAGATCATAGTCTTATACGTTAACAACTCTCAAACTTGTCATTTGTTTTACGAACAAGGCGAATTGACGCGTCAATAGCGGGTCTATTGCAAGTTAATTCAACAACGTTAGCAAGGCAAAGAGCTGTTTGAGAGACGTTTGTTATCCCAATTTCAGGTTATTTAGCTGTCCAACGATCCATCCAGCCTAGTACATTCTTGTACCATAGCTGTAGGTTATCTTGATTTAAGATCCAGTGATTCTCATCTGGAAATACCAATAGCTCTGAAGGAATACCTTTACGCTGCATAAAGGTAAATGCAGCAAGACCTTGGCCATAAGGTACACGGTAGTCTTTTTCACCATGGATGACGAGCATCGGCGTTTTCCAGTTTTCAACATAGTTTACTGGGTTAAACTTTTCATATAGCTCTTTGTTTTGATCGTATGGGCCACCGAATTCATATTCAGGGAACCATAATTCTTCTGTAACGTAATACATAGAACGCATATCAAACAAACCAGCATGGTCGACTAAACACTTGAAGCCATCGTTCCATTTACCTTGGAACCAGTTCATCATATAGCCACCGTAAGAACCGCCCAGTGCACATGCATTGTTAGCATCTAACCAAGGTTGCTGCGCGGTAACTGCTGCCATGCCTTTTTTAAGATCTTCAAGCGGTTTTCCGCCCCAATCCTTGCCAATAGAGTCGGTAAACGCTTGACCATATCCAGTAGAACCATGGAAGTCGACCATCACTACGCCATAGCCTGCACCCGCCCATAACTGAGCATTCCAGCGGCTGCTGAAACTGTTACCAAATGAGCCTTGTGGGCCACCGTGTACCAGGTAAGCTATTGGGTATTTTTTACCTTCTTCATAGTTAACAGGTTTGATCCAATAACCATGAACAGTTTCGTCATTCCAACCTTTAAAGTTGAACTGTTCAAAATCACCAAACTTAATGTCAGCTAATTTTTCACTGTTGACGTTGGTTAGCTGTTTAAGTTGTTCACCTTCTAGTGACACACTGAATAAATCGCCAGGTTCAACTAATGATGACTTCTGGAAAATAAGACGATTACTGGTCACAGCCACTAGGCTGTTGCTGCCTTGGTTGTAAATAGGACGCACATCACCAAACTGAGTGTTCACTTCAAAAATGGTCACTTGCCCAAGATCTTGTGCTGTCACATACAAAGTACGACCATCGGCACTAAAATTTAATGAACTCGCACTGCGATCCCACAATGGTGCGACTTCTTTTTCCTGACCTGTAACATTGTCACGTAACATAATGCGGGAGCGATCAGCTTCGTAACCCGCCTTGGTCATGGCTAAATAAGCAAGATAACGGCCATCGGCAGAGAACGTTGGCTGGGCATCCCATGCTTGGTTATCTGGGGTTAAGTTAACCGTTTCACCGCCAGCTACAGGCACTTGCCATAAATCGTAGTTAGTAGTCCAAGCTTGATCACGGCTCGGCGCTTTCGCGCTATAAACAACGTACTTACCGTCTGCAGTAAAGGTGACTTCTTCCATACCAGAAAATGGCTTAGGCGGTGTTTCAGTGTCACGGCCCGCTGTTACGTTTGTTGCTGTGGTAATTTTGTTGCCATTAAGCGAGGCGACAAACAAATGATTACGTGCATGATCTTCCCAAGTGTCCCAATGACGTACCATCAACTGCTTGTATTGACGCCCGGTGCTTTTACGTTCAGCTTCGGCAGTAAACTTGTCTTTTGAACACGCTAAGTCTTTACACTCTGGAAATACCCGCAGCGTCATAACAACTTGCTTACCGTCGTTAGACAATTTGTAGCCATTGATATCTAACGGTAAATCAGTAACCGCGATAGCTTCTCCGCCATCAAGGGCCAATTGATACAATTGACTGGTGCCGGAGCGCGTGGCGAGGAAATAAATCGATTTTCCATCTGGCGAAAAGCTGACATCGTGTTCAGTACCGGCTGCCGAGGTAAGTTGCTTTGGCTTAGCATTTTTATCGTTCAAATCGAGAAGATAAAGATCTGAGTTGCCCTCGCCTTTATCATCAACCACTTTTACGCCGTACACCATGGTTTTACCATCATTTGATACGGCCGCTGAATGCAACTTATTTAAGTTAACCAGTTGCTGAACATTAAAAGCTGCGGGCTCTGCCGCAGACACTGATGTTGCCATACCAGCAGCAACCAGTGCGAATAATACAGAAGACTTTTTCATTGTTATCATGTCTCAGTTGTTTAAATAAAACGTATTACGTTTAGGCCACAAATACAGCCAATATCAAACGTAATCATAAAATGTATATTGCAGACTAACCAAAGCAAAACGCTCAGGCAACAAGCCTTTTGTAAAAAGCTGTAAACCCGAGCGTTTAATCACATTGACACTTATCGCTTATGTCTAAGCACAATGTTATCGATGGCTTACTTATTAGCTTTACTGTTAGCGATGTTAATTTTCCAAATCGCTGGGCCAGTTTCGTGCGCATTAACACCATTGGTATCAACCGCCACGGTCACAGGCATGTCTTGCACATCAAATTCGTAAATCGCTTCCATGCCTAAATCTTCAAATGCGACAACACGTGATTTCTTAATCGCTTTCGACACTAGGTATGCCGCGCCGCCAACAGCCATTAAATACACTGCTTTGTGCTTTTTAATTGAAGCAACCGTTTCAGGACCACGCTCAGACTTACCAATCATGCCCATTAGGCCTGTTTGGTCTAACATCATGTCAGTGAACTTATCCATACGGGTTGCCGTTGTTGGGCCTGCAGGGCCAACCACTTCATCACCGACTGGGTCTACTGGGCCAACGTAATAAATAAACTTACCGGTAAAATCGACACCTGCTGGTAAACCTTCACCAGACTCAAGCAACATTTGAATCCTTTTATGGGCCGCATCGCGGCCAGTCAGCATTTTACCGTTGAGTAATAAGGTATCACCACTCTTCCAAGTTTCGATTTCAGCTTGAGTGACCGTATCTAAATTGACACGGTGAGTGTTTTCTCCCGCTTCACGAGTAATTTCAGGCCAATCAGACAAAGATGGTGGTACTAAATCGACTGGACCAGTGCCATCTAAATGAAAATGCACATGGCGCGTTGCTGCGCAGTTAGGGATCATCACCACCGGTTTAGACGCTGCATGAGTCGGTACAGATTTAATTTTAACATCTAATACTGTAGTGAGTCCGCCCAACCCTTGAGCGCCTATGCCTAAATTATTTGCGCGTTCAAAAATGTCTAAACGAAGCTTTTCTTCTGTGGTCTCTGCACCACGAGCCATCAACTCATGAATATCAACAGGGTCCATTAATGATTCTTTGGCCAGAACGGCCGCTTTCTCAGCAGTACCACCGATACCTATGCCTAACATACCCGGTGGACACCAGCCCGCGCCCATTGTTGGTAATGTTTTTTCTACCCAAGCGGCGATATCGTCTGACGGATTAAGCATGGCCATTTTGGATTTATTTTCCGACCCACCACCTTTGGCTGCAATCATCACTTCTATTTGATTACCAGCAACCATATCAATATGAACCACTGATGGTGTGTTGTCTTTGGTATTTTTACGCGCACCGGCAGGGTCTGACACTATTGATGCACGTAATGGATTATCTGGATTGGTATAAGCACGACGTACACCTTCATCGACCATTTCTTGAACTGTCATGTCAGTTTTATCCCACTGAACAGACATACCAATTTTAACAAAGGTGGTGACAATTCCAGTGTCTTGGCATAAAGGGCGTTTGCCTTCGGCTGACATACGGGAGTTAATCAGAATTTGGGCAATGGCGTCTTTAGCGGCAGCGCTTTCTTCACGCTCGTAAGCTTTGGTCATTGCATCAACAAAGTCTTTGGGATGGTAATACGAGATGTATTGCAGAGAATCAGCAATACTTTCAATAAAGTCAGCTTGTTTAATCACGACAGCTTGACTAGATATAGGTGAATGAGTTGTAGAGTGAGATGTGGTATTCGTCGACATATGGGGTGCTCCAGCAGCCATTGCGGCCTAACATGGTTATCGTTTTTATTAGAATCGATTTAATATTAACTATTAAGACCAATATGATACTCTTTCCATCCTTTTTGGGCTACATCACATTTTAGATAAGGGTTATCGATGTCTGCGCGGGCAAAAAACGCACTCTTCATGCAAAAACTGGACTGGAAAATAAACACAAAGCAGCTATTTTCACTGGTAAACCACCAGCCATGGGCGATATTACTCGACTCAGCCAATGCTCCGCACCAAGATGCCAAATTCGACATCATCGGCTTTAATCCTATTGCAACGTTAACCAGCAGCGATGGCATCAGTCGATTTAGTGCCAAAGACTCGGTCATCAAAGCACTCAATATTAAAATAGATCGCCACGCCAACCCCTTTAACACATTAGCTGAACTGCAAGCGCGGTTATATCCTTCAGCGCAAGACAGCCAACATCCATTTAGTGTCGGAGCCCTGGGCGCATTTGGCTATGACCTGGGCCGAAATATTGAAAAGCTGCCACAAATTTCCATTAAAGATATTCATCTTGATGATATGAATATTGGTTTTTATGATTTTTCACTCGTCTACAGTTACGTTGATAAATCTTGGTATGCTTACCATTATGATGGATCTGAAGCGTTAAAAGTTGAGTTGAATTTAATTGAATCTAAAATACAAAAATCAGCCAGTAACGCGATAACATCAAGGCCTTTCAGATTAACTACGGCTTGGAGTAATCAGATAGACAGTCAGCAGTATCAACATAAATTTGCTCAAGTGCAGCAGTATTTATTGAGTGGTGATTGTTATCAAATCAATTTAACCCAACGATTTGAAGCTCAATATCAAGGAGATGAATGGCAAGCTTATTGTGCTTTATCCCTTGCAAACCAAGCGCCTTTTTCGGCATTTATGCGAGTTGATAACCACTGCATGTTATCTATCTCACCAGAACGTTTTATTAAACTTAACGATCAATATATCGAAACTAAACCCATTAAAGGTACCATGCCGCGCCATCATGATCCCATTTTGGATCAACAAGCCGCTAGCGCATTAATCACTTCCGAGAAAGACCGCGCCGAAAATGTGATGATTGTTGACCTGCTCAGAAACGATATCGGTAAAGTCGCTGCCCCAGGCTCGGTTAAAGTGCCTAGGTTATTCGCCATTGAAAGCTTTCCTGCGGTGCATCATCTAGTTAGTACGGTTACCGCCACACTTGCACCACACAAAACAGCATTCGATTTACTTAACGCCGCCTTTCCTGGAGGGTCAATTACCGGTGCGCCAAAAATCCGCGCAATGGAAATCATTGAAGAATTAGAACCGTCCAGACGTAACCTTTATTGCGGCAGCATCGGCTATATAAGCCAAAATGGAAACATGGACACCAGTATTACTATTCGTACTTTGGTCACTGAAAATAATCACATTTACTGCTGGGCAGGTGGTGGTATTGTTGCCGACTCCAATGGCGCTGCGGAGTATCAAGAAAGCTTTGATAAAGTCAGTAAAATATTACCTTTGTTGGCGAATCTAAATCAGCAACAAACAACGGTCGACAATCATTAATATACTGACGCTTCCCACTGGAGTGGATGATTGCGAGTAGATGATTGCGTGTAAAGAATAGTCGTTAGTAAGATTGTCACCAGCAGAATGGCGGTAATAGCATTAATTCAATGGTGCAAGCGCTTAGACGAGTTAAAAGTGAATAGTTGCTTATCTAAGTGGATAAGCCATGAAAGTACTCAAGCTAGGTTTATCTTACTCACAGCGCCCATATTGAGTACGCTTGTTAACTTCAGTTAATGAATTCTAGGCTCAGATTATCTTTTGTTATCAAAGGTCAGCAACCTTAATGCTTTCTAGACATCATCGATTTTAATAACATTACCTTATGCTTGAATCTGTTTTTTAATCCGTGTTTTTAAACCATTATTTATAATATTCACTCAAATTATCTCCAAGCATGAACGATCGCTCAAAAACATATTGAGCATTCGTTCAAAACCTGCTTAAATACACTTCTTACTTATTAAGGAGTTCACATGATTAAATTTTATTTCCATCCAGGCCCTAACCCAATGAAAATTGCTCTGTTCCTCGAAGAAACAGGCCTTGAGTTTGAACTCGTGCCAGTGGATACCTTAAAAGGTGAGCAACATAGCGCTGAATTTAAAGCGATTAACCCAAACAGTAAAACACCCGCCATTGAAGATAACGGCGTGCGTGTATTCGATTCTAATGCCATTCTTTTATACCTTGCTGACAAAACCGGTCAATTAGCTGCAACCCCGGACAATCGTGGTGAGCTTCTGTCGTGGTTAATGTTCGTCGCCACTGGTTTAGGCCCTTATTCTGGTCAATGTGTCCATTTCACTCACCATGCACCAGAGAAAATAGATTACGCAACAAACCGTTATCAACGTGAAACTCAGCGCCATTACCAAGTACTTGACGCACATCTTGATAACCGTGAGTTTATCGTCGGTGATGAATTGAGCATTGTCGATATTGCTGCATGGGGTTGGGTTGATAAAATCGGCTATGTATTAGGCCAAGATGCCCTTGCCACTTACCCGAATGTTCAACGCTGGTTTAACAGCATCAACAACCGTCCTGCAGTTGAACGCGCCAGAAACATGGGTAAAGACATTCAATTTAAAGCAGAATTTGATGAAGACGCAAAACGTGCGTTTTTCCCACAAAATTATGTTATCTAAGCAAAATAGATTTTAATCGCGTTATTTAAATCGCGTTATAAAAGGCTTGTGGATGATATCCATAAGCCTTTTTTGTATTGCCTATGTAACGCCACTCTTGCTGTAACGCCACTGTGCACACTATAGGTTTCTATCTATACAATGTTTTTAAGTTTATATATAAAGCTTTAAAGTTGATTTACACGGTTTTTAGGTTTGATTTTTAGCTGCAACTGGTTGTTTATAAGCTAATGATCGCGTTTATGCATGTAGATTAAGCGTATAAATCATGAATACAATTTGTTATTTTTATCCACTTTGACACGAATTTACTTGTTCTTGCGGCGGTATTTTCCTACTGTTATTGAAAATGATTATCAATGAGGTTACTCATGAATACCCATCTTCAACATCAAATCAACCAATGGCTCAATAACGATCCCGACCCACACACCCGCTCACAACTGCAAACGTTAATTGATAACGGTAATGAAACAGAACTAGCGGCACGCTTTGCGGGTCGTTTAGCATTTGGCACTGCAGGGCTTAGAGGCGAAGTGGGCGTTGGGCCTATGGCAATGAACCGTTTGGTTATCCGCCAAACTACTGCCGGTCTGGGGGCTTACTTACTCGAGCAAATCGACAATGCTGCCGAGCGTGGTGTCGTGATAGGTTACGATGGTCGTCATGATTCCTTTACCTTTGCCCATGATGCCGCAAGTGTATTAACCGCTATGGGCATTAACGTGCATTTAACCTATAAGGTTGCCGCCACGCCGTTAGTCGCTTTTGGGGTAAAACATCTTAACGCTGCGGCTGGCATTGTGGTTACCGCAAGTCATAACCCACCACAATACAATGGCTATAAAGTCTATTGGGAAAATGGCGCACAAATTATTCCTCCTCACGACACAGGCATAGCCGCCCAAATTACTCGGGCTGCCACTCTGACTATTCCCTTTTTAGCACTAGACGATGCTATCTCACAAGATAAGCTTACTTGGTTACAAGACGATTTCTATCAAGCCTATCGCCAAGGAATTCGTGAAGCTAAAGAGCTGCAATACCACAGCGGACAAGACAAGGTCAGTTTAGCTTACACCGCAATGCACGGTGTTGGTGCCGACATGGCTGAAACGGTATTAAATGATGCTGGTTTTACCCAAGTGTATTCAGTGGCGGCTCAACGTGAACCTGATGGCGACTTTCCTACGGTAAACTTTCCAAATCCTGAAGAAAAAGGCGCAATGGATTTGGTGATTGCAGAAGCCAAAAAGCACCATGCTACACTTGCTTGTGCCAACGACCCTGATGCTGACCGCTTTGCTGTTGCCGCTCGCACTGAAAATGGCGACTACCAAATGTTGACAGGCGATCAAGTTGGAGTGTTATTTGGTCATTACTTACTCAGCCATGCGCCTAGAAATCAGCAACTTACTGGCACTACTATCGTGTCCTCAAGCCTGTTGTCTAAAATTGCCACTGAGTTTGGTAGCCAAAGCTATACCACTCTTACCGGCTTTAAGTGGTTAATGAATGTCGGTATTGCCAAGCACCAAGCTGACAATCAGTTCTTATTCGCTTATGAAGAGGCACTCGGTTACACCATTGGTAACTTAGTGTGGGATAAAGATGGATTATCGGCATTAGTGGCCTTTGCCCAACTGACTGCAGAACTTGCAGATAATGGACAAACCATTTGGGATAAACTCGAGCAGATTTATCGCCAACATGGATTTCACCTTAATAAACAAGTGAGTATTGCCCTTAATGCTGACACGCCAAATATTGGTGCCTATTTACGCGAACATCCACCCGTGAAAATTGGTGAGTATGCGGTGATCTCGACCGACGATTTAAAAAGTCTACAGCGCACTGACGCCGATGGCAGCAAACAAGCCATTGATTTACCTAGCAGCGATGTGTTGATTTATGCCTTAGAAGGTGGCGCTCGAGTCATTGTTCGCCCGTCGGGTACTGAACCTAAAATTAAATGTTATTACGAAGTGGTTGAAACCATGACAAGCTCGGACACTTGGGCATCGGCACAAACTCGTGCAGAGGATGCCATGGCGACCTTCATTACATCGCACCAAACGAGCTTACCCAGCTAGCGGCTCATAAAGCGATTAAGTCTCATTAACAATACTTAAGCCTCATTAACAAAATAAATGTTAAACGCCTGTTACTAGTAGCAGGCGTTTGTTTATGGCTGTGGGTAGTTGTGACCACAATGGAGTAATTATCGCCTTTAACTAGATCAGAGTGTCATGAGATATGCCTGATTGAACTAACCAAGCCTATATTAAAGCGACCTATGTACCAGCGAAAATGATCTATAATGTTACAAAATTAATCATAACGTTATCGCAGGATTGCTAATGTATAAAAGTCTCGTATCTTTGGCCGTTATTGCCAGTATTTCAGCCCCAGTAGCAATCGCTGCAGAAGAAGGTGAAAACCTAGAGCGCATTCAAGTTATTGGATCGCGTATTGCCCTTCGTACCGCCACAGACAGTGCAACCCCTGTCGATATTATTACCTCAGAACAACTTGAAGCAACAGGTATAACCGAAACCGCTAAGGCATTGCAGTTTGCTGCGCCCAGCTACAGCTTTCCATTCTCGTCAATTACCGATGGCAGCGACGCGGTTCGCCCTGCAAGCTTACGAGGCATGTCACCTGATCACACTTTAGTGTTGGTTAATGGTAAGCGCCGCCATGGTTCAGCATTGGTTCACTTAGCCGGTACTTTAGGCAAAGGTTCATCAAACGTTGACCTTAACGCCATTCCAATGACTTCAATTAAACGGATTGAAATTTTACGCGACGGTGCATCAGCGCTATACGGCTCTGATGCGATTGCGGGTGTCATCAACGTCGTGCTGAAAGACAGCGACGAAGGTGGCAGCATTGCCGCCCAGGTTGGCCAAACCTACGAAGGCGACGGTGAACAAGTACGCCTAGGCATTAATCAAGGCTTTAGTTTTAGCCAAGACGGCTTTGTGAATGTGTCTTTAGAAGCACATCAGAAAAATTCAACTAATCGTGCCGGTTTTGATTCACGCCAGCAATACCCGACCCTAGCAGATGGTAGCCTTGATCCACGTGAAGCCACATTCGATCGTAAAAATCATCATGTTGGCGACAGTGATTATGACAACTACGGTTTATTTGTAAATGCTGAGCAAGGGTTAGATACCAAGGGTAAGCTTTATGCCTTTGGTGGTATTAGCAAACGCAGCTCAACTTCAGGCGCTTTTTATCGTCGTGCGTTGGATTCTCGTAACGTTATTGAAGTGTATCCAGACGGCTTTTTACCACAAATTAGCCCAGAGATTATCGATTACTCTTTAGTCACCGGTTATGAGTTTGAGTTGGGCCAATGGGAAATTGATTCATCAGTTGGTTTTGGTAGCAACAGCTTTGAATACAATGTTGAAAACAGCATTAACGCTTCGCTTGGCCCTAACAGCCCAACAAGCTTTGATGCTGGTACATTGTCGACCAGTGAGCTGAATCTAAATTTAGATGCTTCAACCTACTACGATTTTGCCAATGACTCTGACTTACTCGTGGCAATGGGCATCACATGGCGCGAAAGTGGCTATCAAATTGAAGCTGGCCAAGAAGAATCGTATATCCAAGGCGATTACCAAGATAAATCGGGTGGTAGCCAGGGATTTGGTGGTTTCACTAAAGAATCTGAAGTAGATGAAGACCGTACAAACCTTGGTTTGTACATCGAACTTGAAAACCAACTTACCGATGACTTTTATTGGGCGGCAGCTGTTCGATATGAAGACTATTCAGATTTCGGTGGCAATACCAGTTGGAAATTGTCTGGTCGATATGAGCTAACAGACCGAGTGGCACTTCGTTTAACCACCGACACGGGTTTTCGCGCGCCAAGTGTACAACAGCTTTATTTTACCAACGTATCCACTTTCTTTGACCCTGATCCGGTCACTGGTGAATTTATTCCTAGAGAGTCAGGTACCTTTAACCAGTTATCACCGGTTAGAGCTGAGCTAGGTATTCCCGATCTTAAAGCGGAAGTATCACACTCTTATAGTGCAGGTATTGTTTACACTGGCGACAATGGCTTTGCAGTGACATTAGATGCTTATGAAATCAATGTTGATGACAGAATCATTTTGTCTGGTTCTATCGACAAAGAAAGCTCACCCGCCATTGCTGCGATTATTGAAGGCACCAATGCCGACTCGGCGCGTTTCTTTATGAATGCGGTTGATACTAAAACTCAAGGTGTAGACTTAGTTATCACTCAAGGTTTTGACCTTGGTGAATACGGCGATCTAAAAGCAAACCTTGCTTACTCATACAAAGAAACTGAAATTGAGTCAATTTCTTTGCCTTCGATCCTCAATGGATTAGAAGACGAGCTATTTGATAATATTGAAGTCGTTCGCATGACGGAAGCCAATCCGAAAAATACCGCTAACATCGGTTTTACTCATCAATACGATGACTTCACCACTAACTTACGTTTCAGCTATTTCGGTGAATATACCGTGGGTTATTCATCTAGTGAAGTAGAATATGGTGCGAGATGGACCACTGATTTAAGTACTCGTTACCGTGCAACCGATAACCTTTCAGTGACGTTAGGGGTACAAAACCTATTTGATACTTATCCAGAGAAACGCCCAGAGGATAATAATTTTAACGGCATATTTGTATACCCACTGACCAATACTCCGTTTGGATTTAACGGTGGTTACTATTACTTAGATCTACGTTATACCTACTAAAAGATTAGTTATTAGTCAGTATTTTCAGCCGATAACCACGCTGAAACGCAAAAATGCCAATCATATTTGATTGGCATTTTTCATTACATCAAGCTGAACATAAAACGATTGGTTAAGAACATTAGTTTAAGTTGTCTTGCTAACGGACTAATATTTACTGACTGTATTTACTGACGTTGTTTACTGATCATTATCATTCGCTACATAGAGCTTTGCTAGATATTGCTTCGCGACATCGTCCCAGCTAAATCGCTGTTTGGCGGCATTATGCTTCACCTGTTGCCAAGTATCGCTGCCATATAACGCAAGAACTTGATTAACACGTTCAACCAGGGCTTGTCCTTGTGCAGCTAGCGTTTCACCATTAAACACCCAGCCGCTGACATTATCTGTAATCGTGTCGTTCAGTCCACCCACGCCATGAACCAAACAAGGTTGCCCTGCCCGCATTGCCAGCATTTGACTTATTCCGCATGGCTCAAATGAGCTTGGCATTAAAAATAAACTGCCCGATTGATAAAGTTGCTCAGACAATGCTTCATCATAACCGTGTAAAAATAAAAAGTTATCATAACGCGCAGCTGTAGCTTGCAGAACCTTAGCAATATGCAGATCACCACTACCAAGCAACATAAACACCCCGTTGGGTTGTTGTCGCTTTAATGATTCAAGTACCGCTTCTAGTACTGTTTTTGCTGAGGAAAGGCTTTTATCTATTTGCGTTGCACTATACGGTTGCAACAAAATCAACACTTTTTGCTCAGTTAACCGACCTACTGATGTCAGTAAAAACCGTTGCTTGTCATCATCAAACGTTTGGCTATTTACCTCTAACGATCGCAGATGCTCCGCCAATACAGCATGCTTATACTGACTCATTCGCGTGAGCGCAATGGTGTCTAATACACTGACATTATTGGCCTTTGCTTGCCATTTGATAATCGCGTTTTCTGCTTGGTGCAATAACCCTGCATATCCTGTTTGATGATCAACATCATTTAGGGGCTTATCATCATAAACGCAACCATTAATGATCCCAACGACATTACCTTGCTGCGCTTTAGTGGCTAAATCTAGCTCTAATCCTTCACCGCCAAAAAAGCCTTTATGATAATCCGATGGCA
This sequence comes from Shewanella sp. Arc9-LZ, assembly GCF_010092445.1. Classification (NCBI taxonomy): domain Bacteria; kingdom Pseudomonadati; phylum Pseudomonadota; class Gammaproteobacteria; order Alteromonadales; family Shewanellaceae; genus Shewanella; species Shewanella sp. Arc9-LZ. The sequence goes on from NZ_CP048031.1 coordinate 2,683,980, forward strand.
TTAACACTTCGCGGGCATAACTGGGCGACACCAAGTGCACTTTATCACTCAGTACTATGCCCATTCGCATTGGATTAATGCAATTGTTGTAACGTGGATCAAATAAACTTACATCTGCAACTGCATTCAATTTATCCATGTACTGTGGAAACCAATGGGCAAACGATGAATCATCACCGCTGAAGGGGCGGATCCCCTGCAAAGCCAAATTATGGATAGTGAACACACAAGGCATCGCCTGCAATGCCGAGAACTCCGCCACGCAGCCGCGAAGCATTGCCACCATTGCGGTGTGCCAGTCATGCAGATGCAACACATCGAAATAAGGTAATAGCCTGTTAACAAGGCATGTGGCAACACTCAATGAAAACAAAGCAAACTTGGTCGCATCTTCGGCAAACGGTCTGTCGGCTGAACCATTACAGTAAACCTGACCTTGATGGTTAAACAGCGGATGATCGAATAGATAAATTTGGGCGCCAGTATTGTCTTGCTCACCGATATCGACCATTTCGTCTTTGTTTTGCGGCCTAGGCATCCGATACACAGATACCACATGACGCTCACCCGCAAAATCAACTTCAATATCAGCCATATGTGCGGCACAATATTGTTGAGCTAAAAAACCATAATTAGGCATAGCGACATCGGCTATCACGCTGCATTGGCCTAATGCGGGTGGCAAGTCGCGGATAACATCCGCCATGCCACCTACTTTAGCGCCGTGCAGTGCATCGTTTTCTGCTGCCACCAGCAGTACTCGCTTTACACTCACAAGAGTCATTTACGGTCCTTATTCGTAACCAACAGGTAAACCCAACATTTTACGAGTTACTAAGGTAATACCTTTTTCGGATACCCTAAAACCTCTTGCCCTGTCGTGATCTTGATTATAACCAATCACCATGCCTTCTGGGATGATACAACCCCGATCTAAAATGGCATTTTGGATTTTACAGTTCTTTAATACCACCACATCGGGTAATAATACCGAGTCTTTTACCGACGAATAAGAACATACCCGCACTTCATCAAACAACACGCTACGTTTAACTTTTGCGCCGGAGATAATACAACCACCGGACACAATAGAATCAACCGCCATACCGCGTCTATCTTCATCATCAAACACAAATTTAGCCGGAGGTAATTGTTCTTGATAGGTCCAAATAGGCCATTTGGCATCATACAAATTCAATGCCGGCGTAGGTGATAATAGCTCCATATTGGCTTGGAAAAATGAATCTAAGGTACCCACATCGCGCCAATAAGCAGGTTCGTCTGGAACGGCACTAGTAAAAGGAAACGCGAACACATTATGCTTTTCTATGATTGACGGAATGATGTCTTTACCAAAGTCACGGTCTGAGTTTTCGTTGTTCGAATCCTTTTTCAATTGATCGAACAAAAACTTGGTATTAAACACATAATTGCCCATCGAGGCTAAACACATTTCCGGATCGTTTGGTGTCGGTTTAGGCTCAGCTGGTTTTTCTTCAAATCCAATCACCCGATTAGTGCTATCGACTTCCATTACCCCAAATGCCCCCGCAGCTTCGGCTATCGGCGTTTCTAAACAACACACGGTCATGTCGGCACCCGATTCTGCATGGGCGGCTAACAAGCCGGCATAATCCATGCGGTATACATGATCGCCAGATAGAATCATCACGTATTTAGGTATTTCATGGCGAATAATATCGATATTTTGAAACACGGCGTCTGCGGTACCTTGATACCAATTACCTGATGTTTGTTGCGACGCCGGTAATATCTCAACCGATTCACCCAATTCCTTCTTAAAGTGGCCCCAACCACGAGTAACATGCCGAATAAGTGAGTGTGATTTATATTGTGTCACCACTCCCACGCGACGAATTCCAGAGTTAATACAATTCGATAATGGGAAATCAATAATCCTGAATTTACCACCAAAATATAACGCCGGTTTAGCGCGCCAGTCGGTTAATTCGTACAACCGAGAACCACGACCACCCGCCAAAATAAGCGCATAGGTATCACGAGTTAAATTACTAATATAACGAACATTACTCATAAGCAGACTCCATTTGACTATCAAAGATAGCCATCAATAAATAAGCATTGATCTACGACTTACTTGTTAACTAAGCGGCATAACACCGCCATCCCTGTATTACTTTTTCATCCAGATTTCGTCGCGGTAACCCGCTATAGTGTTGTCGCTTGAAAAACGCCCGCTTGCGGCGGTGTTTCTAATACTCATTTTTTGCCAACTATCTTGATCAAGATAGGTTTTTGCCACCTGTTCTTGTGCCAAGCAATAACTGTCAAAATCGGCAGCGGTCATCCATTGGTCGTTAGGGTCGACAATCGAGGCAATAATGTTGTCGAAAATACCCGGTTCGACCAAATTGAAATGAGCGCTTTTGAGCATGTCCATCACCCCATGAAGGGCTTTAGAATGTTCAACGATGTGCTGAGGTTGATAATTCATTCGGGCTTGGCTTACTTGATTAGCATCTAAGCCAAATAAGAAAAAGTTCTCATCACCCACTTCTTCAAGCATTTCAATATTGGCACCATCTAATGTGCCGATAGTCAAAGCGCCATTCATCATGAATTTCATGTTGCCTGTGCCTGAAGCTTCTTTACCTGCTGTTGATATTTGCTCAGATAAGTCGGTACCCGGACAGATTTTTTCCATCGCACTAACGTTATAGTTAGGCAGGAAAGCCATACGTAAATACGGCGTCACCAGTGGATCAGAATTGACCATATGGGCGACATTGCTTGCTAACTTAATGATTTGTTTTGCCATGGCATACCCTGGCGCAGCTTTGCCACCAATTAATACGCAACGGGGGACCATATCTTGAGTATCGCCATTTAAAATTCGACGATATAAATGAATAACGTGCAGAATATTCAATAATTGGCGCTTGTATTCATGGATACGTTTTACTTGCACATCGAACATCATCAGAGGGTCAAATTCAATCCCACATTGCTGATGCACAAAAGTGGTTAACACTTGTTTATTCTCGAGTTTTATTTGCGCCCATTCCTTAACAAATGCTTTGTCACTGGTAAAAGCATTTAACGCGGTAAGACGTGATAAATCGTTAATCCACTCATCGCCTAAGCGTCGGCAAATCAACTCAGATAACTTAGGATTACAATACGCGAGCCAACGCCTAGGGGTGACACCGTTGGTTTTGTTATTAAATTTGTGGGGCCACAGTTGATAGAAGTCATTGAATAACCCTTCTTTAAGCAACTGAGTATGTAACCCCGCCACACCATTAACCGAAAAACTGGCAACAATCGCTAAATATGCCATCCGTATTTGCTGCTCTGGGCCTTCTTCAATAATCGACATGTTGGCCAACTTTTGAATATCTGCGGGCCAATGATGAGCCACTTGCTCAAGATAACGTGCATTGATTTCGAAAATAATTTCGACAATTCGCGGCAACATGTTTTTCATCATCGGCACAGACCAACGCTCTAGTGCTTCTGGTAATAAAGTATGATTGGTATACGCCATAGATTCACTGGTGATCGCCCAAGCGGTATCCCAACTCAAGCCATATTGATCAAGTAACAACCGCATTAACTCAGGTACTGCAATGCTCGGGTGAGTATCATTAAGTTGCAACACGTTATGAGTACTAAACTGGCTAAAGTCTTCACCAAATTGACCGACGTAACGGGCCAGCAAGTCTTGTAAGCTGGCAGACGACAAAAAGTACTGTTGTCTTAACCGCAATTCTTTGCCGTTAACACTCGAATCATTGGGGTACAACACCATGGTGATTTGTTCGGCTAGGTTTTTCGTCGCGACGGCTTCAGCATAATCACCTTCGTTAAACTCTGCTAAATCAAACTCGTCATTGGCTTCTGCCTTCCACAAGCGCAGCGTATTAATTCGACCATTTTTAAATCCTGGGATCGGCACGTCATAAGGCACGGCCAGTACATTTTGAGTTTCCGCCCACACATGGTGTCGATGCCCTTGTTTATCGACATAGGTTTCGGTATGGCCAAAAAAGGGAACGGTCACAATACGATTGGCAATACGGACTTCCCATGGATTACCGTGTCGTAACCAACGGTCCGGACGCTCAACTTGGTAACCATCGACAATTTTTTGCACAAACATGCCATATTGATAACGAATACCGTAACCAGTAACCGACAAATCTAAACTGGCACAACTGTCGAGGAAGCACGCCGCAAGTCGTCCAAGCCCGCCATTGCCTAAGCCCGCATCTTGCTCAACTTGCTCAAGCTCTTCTAAACTAGTCGCGTATTCAGTCATGACTTGTTGCGCATCGGCGGTAATGTCTAAACTCAGTAATGCATTACCTAATGCTCGGCCCATCAAAAACTCTAACGACAAGTAAGCCACTTGTTTTTGTTGGTATTGATTATCTTTTATCCGTGTTTGACGCCAGTTATCCAGCATTTGCTCTTTAACACTTTGCGCCACGGCATTAAACAATTCATGTTGCTCATGTTCATCGCGACATAAACCATAACGAATATGTCTGGCTAACGAGGCTGCTAAACTGTCGCAAGGTTCACAAGGCTCTGCATGGGAACTGAGCTGATTATCTGCTGCGGTTTGTGTTGCGACTTTGGTTTTACTACTGGTCTTACTGTTAGCTTTAGCTCGACTGGCACGGGCAGTCGGTTTAGTCGCACTGGCGTTAGTTTTCGCTGTGGTCATCAATTGCTCCTTGTAAACTCGGTATGAAATAACATTAAACTACGGCTGATTAAATTGACTTGCTGACTGGCATCCACCACTGGCTCACTTTCTTGGGTATGCAATAAACAATGCCAATAACGAAAGTGAGGCAATTGCGGTAATGTAAATGTATGTGGGGACTCATCGACATTGATCATCAACAATAAGGCTTCAGTACTTTCAGCAACGGCGCCAACATCGGCATCACCTAAATTACCGGTTAAAATAACGCTTAAGGTGCGGGTATGATGTTCACACCAATGTGATTTCGTCATCGCTTCACCTTGGCGGTTAAACCACGCTAAACCGTTATCGAATAATGCTTCTGGTTTATGAATAAATGCTTGATGACACAACATCGGAAAGCGTTTACGTAAGGTGATCAACTGAGCGGTAAAATTCACCAACGACCAATCTATTTGCTGCCAGTCGAACCAACCAATCGGATTGTCTTGGCAGTAGGCATTGTTATTACCTTGTTGAGTTTGGCTAGATTCATCGCCAGCCAATAGCATCGGCACCCCCTGAGATAGCAACAAGCACGTTAATAAATTGCGCTTTTGTCGGTTGCGAATGGCATTGATGGCGACATCGTCGCACTCGCCTTCTATGCCATAATTACTGCTACAGTTTTCTTGATGTCCATCGCGGTTGTCTTCACCGTTGGCCAAGTTATGACGATCGTCATAACTGACTACATCATGCAAACTGAAACCATCATGACTGGTGATAAAATTGATACTGGCTGCTGGCCCGCGACCGTTATGTTCAAAAAAGTCACTCGAACCATGAAATCGTTTAGCAAATTCAGGTAACAAACCACTGTCACCGCGCCAGAATTTGCGCATAGCATCACGGTAACGGTCATTCCATTCACTGAATGCCACAGGGTAATTGCCTAACTGATAACCACCAGGTCCAATGTCCCATGGCTCAGCAATCAATTTCACTTTACACAGCACAGGATCTTGAGTGATGGCGTCAAAAAATCCACTTCCTGGGTCAAAGCCATAGGCTTCTCGTCCAAGGCAACTGGCTAAATCAAATCTAAATCCATCCACGCCCATCACTTCAACCCAATAGCGCAGCGAATCCATTACCAGCATCAGTACTTGGGGATGATTAAGATTAAAGGTGTTACCACAACCGGTATCGTTAATGTTAAAACGCTTATCATTGGGTAATAAACGGTAGTAACTGGCATTGTCGATCCCGCGGAAACCATACGTTGGCCCTAAATGGTTACCTTCTGCAGTATGGTTAAATACCACATCCAAAATGACTTCAATGCCGGCTCGATGAAGTGTAGAAACCATCTGCCTAAATTCAGCAATGTCATCCGATGCAGACAAATAAGCGCTGTGCGGCGCCATAAAAGCAATACTGTTATATCCCCAATAGTTATTGAGGCCCTTTTCAATTAAAAATGGCTCATCAAAAAAACCATGCACGGGTAATAGCTCTATACAGGTTATGCCTAAGTTTTGTAAATAATCGATGATAGGTTGGCTCGCTAAACCTGCAAAGGTGCCTTGTTGCTCGCTGCTGACCTTGGGATGCTGTTGGGTAAACCCTTTTATATGGGTTTCAAATATAATGCTGCGCGCAAGGCTAATATTAAGCGGCTCAATTGGAATATCATTGACAAAGCCGCAATCAATAACCTGTGCTTTAGGCACATATGGCGCACTATCTTGGGTATCAAATGACAAATCTTCGTCCCTGGCTTCAATGTCATAACCATAAAGCGCAGGATGATATATCACCTCGCCCACCAGCTTTTTTGCATAGGGATCGAGTAACAATTTATGATGATTAAAGCGATGACCTAATTGAGGTTGATATGGGCCAAAGACACGATAACCATACAATAGCCCTGCTTGTGCATCAGCAAGATGACAGTGCCAAATTTGTCGAGTTTGCTCGCTCATGATGTATTGCGCGACCTCAACTTCTCCAGTGGCATCAAAGATACACAATACGACTTGAGTGGCATGCGCCGAAAACAACGAAAAATTCACCCCGTTATCATCGAGTGTCGCCCCTAGTGGATAAGGATAACCGCTGGTCATATCCATAACATGCCCCTGTAAAGTTGAAACCATAGTGTCTGTACCCACTTATTCCGTCGACTCATCTAGCTTTCTGGTTAGCCCAGTTCGTTCGTCCAGTTCTGGAGCCCAAATGCTGCAACCTAACGGAGGGACAGTAATGACAATACTGTGTGACATGCCCTGCCATGGCGTCGCTTGAGCTTCACAGGGATTATCATTGACGACGTGACTGCCGCCATAGTGACGATGGTCGCTGTTGAGCATTTCGCTGTAGCATTGCTCCGCAGGTACACCCACTCTGAAATCGTGATAAACCTGTGGAGACATGTTGACCACAATCACGACATGTTGTTGCTTATCCATGCCAAAACGACAAAATACTAAAATGTTATTTTCAGCATTGTTGCAGTCGAGCCATTGGAAACCGTCGCTATGATGATCACGTTGATATAAGGCAGGATATTGTTGATAGCATTGATTGAGATCGCGCACCCAATCTTGCACACCTTGATGTGGTGCATAGGTTAATAAATGCCAGTCGAGGCTCTGGTTATGATTCCATTCGTTGCGCTGGGCAAACTCGTTACCCATAAACAACAGTTTTTTGCCCGGATGGGTCCACATAAAGCCATAATAAGCGCGTAATGTGGCGAACTTCTGCCAGTCATCACCAGGAATTTTATGCAGTAACGAGCCCTTACCGTGAACCACTTCATCATGACTGAGTGACAAAATAAATTGTTCGGTAAAGGCATAAACTAAGCTAAAAGTGAGCTCTCCATGGTGATAACGCCTAAAAAGGGGATCGCAACTGATATAACGCAGTGTGTCGTTCATCCAGCCCATATTCCACTTAAAGCCGAATCCTAAGCCATTATTACTGGTGGCTTGTGTCACCCCAGGCCATGCGGTGGACTCTTCAGCAATCATGTTAATACCAGGAAAACACTGATACATACGTGCGTTTAATTCTTGCAGAAAGCTGATTGCCTCAAGATTTTCACGGCCGCCAAACTCATTGGGGATCCATTGATCAGCTGTACGGCTATAATCGAGATAGAGCATTGACGACACAGCATCAAGGCGTAAGCCATCAAAATGAAATTCATCTAGCCAGTAATGCGCATTACTGTATAAAAAACTGCGCACTTCCGCGCGGCCATAGTTATAAATTAATGTATCCCAATCCGGATGTTCGCCTTTACGGGGATCGTCATGTTCATATAAGCAACTGCCGTCAAACCGTACCAAACCGTGAGGATCGCGAGGAAAATGAGCTGGCACCCAATCGAGTAACACCGCAATGCCTTGCTGGTGGCATGCATCGATAAAAGATTTAAGGCCATTGGCATCACCAAAGCGATACGTCGGCGCAAATAACCCCACGGGTTGATAACCCCAAGAGCCATCGAACGGATATTCACTGATTGGCATTAGCTGTAAATGGGTAAACCCCATTTCTTTGATATAAGGCACCAACTCGGCTATTAACTGCGAGTAATCGGTATAATCTTGGCCGTCATCCCCCTTGCGGCGCCATGAGGCTAATTGCACCTCATAAATAGACATAGGTTGTACATGTGGTTGATGACTTGCCCGTTCTGTTAACCATTGACTATCTTGCCAGTCATAGCCTTCTACTCGAGGTATTTTCGACGCATTATGAGGTGACGGTTGCATGGCGACCGCATAAGGATCGGACTTAATAACTTGATTGCCATGCATATCGCTAATGGCATATTTATAGTGTTGATCGGGTTCAACCTCGGCAATGAAAATATCCCACAGCCCACTGGCTGGATGATGACGCAACACATGGCGCTTATTGTCCCATAAATTAAAATCACCAATCACCGCAACTTGCTTAGCATTTGGCGCCCAAACACAAAAATGAACCCCTTTTACATCGTGATGTTCACGCCAATTAGCACCTTGAAAATGGTATGTTTGCAGCTGGCTTCCTTCGCCAAATAAATACACATCGTCAGGATTAAGTAGACTGTCAAATTGATATGGGTCGGTGATAAGCTGCTCACACAACGGATATTGCACCCGTAATAGATAAGCAAAATGGTTAACTCTGCGGCCCATTTTACCGGCAAATAAACCTTGTTCATTCACTTGCTCAAGCGTCGCCACTTTACGTCGATCTTTAGCATTCAACACATCAACACTGAGCGCACCAGGTATTAAGCAACGAACAACCAGCGCTTTATCATCATTAACACTGTGCATACCAAGCAGTGAAAACACATCGGTGTACTCACCATTTAATAAGGCCATTTCACTACCTTGTTGAAAATACGGGGTCGCTACTGTCATATTTAATGATCCATTAATGAGCAAGTTTATCGGATGACTATGTGTTTACTGCACTTGTGTTAACTGCACTGGCGTGAGTTCGGGACTTTCGCGCCGATGCTATCGCTTCAAGACGTTGCTGCACTTTAGGACTTTGGGACATTTGTTTGATAGACAGGGGTAATCGGCGTTGCCAATTAGGGAACTCTTTCCAAGTACCGGGAATATTTACCCCGTGTTTATCAGCGACTAAATCACTTAATTGCACACTAAATAGTTGTGCATTGCCCTTAGCAGCAACGCGGATCCAAGCCAACAACACACTATCAAAATCTAATTGTTCGGCTGATGTCATGGGGGTTGGTAGCTCAAATGCTTGTTCGCGGATAAGCAAGTCAATCAATTGCTGTTTTTCTTGCTGACGCTGGTCCATGACCTGATGTAACTTGTCATCGGTTTCAATCAATTCAAGTTGACGTCGTAGGCGTAAATCCGCAGCAAACCACCACGCAGAAAGTGTCGGTACATCGTGATTAGCCAACATCATCAGGCTTTGACGTTTATAGTCTTGTGGTGGTTTAAACCCATTATGGTCTTTACAGAAATAAAATAATTCATTTGATAAAATGCCCGCTTGGTGTAAACACGACACAATCTCTGGTGGTACTATGCCTAAATCTTCGCCAATCACGATGCAACGAGCACGCTGGCTTTCTAAACAAACAATGGCGAGCAAGGTGTCCAGCGGATAATATACATAGCAACCTTTACCAAGTTCTTCATGCAGAGGCCACCACCACAAACGTAGTAATCCCATAACATGATCAATTCTCAGCGCGCCGCAGCTTTGCATATTACTGCGAACCAATTGGATAAAATGGCTAAAATTATGCTGCTTTAATTTCACGGGGTCGAATGGGGTTAAGCCCCAATTTTGGCCTTGCTCAGCAAAAGGATCTGGTGGTGCGCCGATACTGGCGTTATCACAAAACAAATCTGCATTGGCACTAATTTCAGCGCCATGACTCACCGCACCTACGGCCAAATCACGAATAAGCCCAATACTCATACCGCATTGTTTTGCATTCAACTGACAAGCTTGTAATTGTTCATCGGCGACAAATTGCAGATACAAATAAAAGCCAACATCTTGAGTGAAATATTTAGATGCTAATGCCACCTCAACGGTAACAAACTGCATTAACGCAGCTTCATCTTGTAAAACAAACTCTTTATAGGCCTTGTATCTTGGGGTTTCTAGCTTGATGTGGTGAGAACAAAATATTTGATACATTTTCTCGAATGCTGCGTATTTAAGACTGTACACTTCATCGTAATTAATAAGATGTGCTTGATTCAGTACTAACCTTTTTTGCTGCCATTTTTGTGATGATAACTCCCCATTAAGGGCTTTATATTCATGAACGGCTTCTATTTGTATGTACAAGGGGTTTAACCGACGGCGGTCTGTTGGACTGTATGGACTGGGGTTATCTGGCTGGCTTATGTCTACTGCATGTAATGGATTGAGAAGAATAAAATCAGCACCAGCATGGGCAGCGTACTCAATAAGCTCAGCTAAATTGCCAAAATCACCAATGCCCCATTGCGCATCATTACGCAATGCATACAGTTGCGCATTAAGCCCCCAAGATTGCTTACTGCTGTTAAGTGGTTGCACTAAGCGACCTTGATAAGCCGTAGACGGTGCAACCATCAACTGACCATGTAAGGTATCTTTATGCTGAGGATCGTTAATAAACGCTAAATCGAGTTGGTGATAACCTAAATGTAATTTAGCTTTATCAAGTATTAAACGATATTGGCAATAACGTTGATCATTAATATGATATTCGCCAGCAATAACACAATCACTCACATCGGCATTCACCGAAATTGTGTCAATATTTTCACCGCTGATGGTCACCACAAACTCAGATGAATAATGCTCTGGCAGATAGATATCAACATGAGGCTTATCAATAGTACACCACTGAAAACCATGTAGCGGTACCAACCAAGGCTGTACATCGAGTTGCGCTATTCTGGCGTCTATCTTTGGTGGTGATAAGTGCTGCTGAGTAAAAGCCTGTACATCGAATAGTTGCTGGTCAGGCTTATTCATACCATGAAGGTGCTCATGTTGATCAAACGACGATTGCAACAACATTGTGGTTAAAATGCCCTGCCTGTCCTTAGCAGGTATGTGAACAAGATTACCGAAACAATCGATAAACTCTGCCCCAACGCCTTGCAAATATAGCAACTTCTCTAGTCCCATATTTGTCTTCCTCGCGATAATTAACTGCATTAATTCCAGCAGTTACCATGCCAGTTCATCATAACAAATTGACGACAGATTAATTGCAGTAAGATGACAATGGCTATTCATTAAAAATCATATAGTTACTAAAGAAAGGTTAAGATTGTATTGCTCGTTTAATACGCTTGTTTTAAGTTTGTTTTTTGCACAAAAATAGTGCACAACAATCAAATCAGTGCATATTATCTACGGATTTCAAGTGGAAGCGCCTTAAAAAGAGGCAGTTGATATCATTGCTATTATAATTTTGTATTGCCAATAGCTTAAGTCTTAAAACTGCTCTGGCTCAATTACCCTATGTAGATGTTCAAGCCTTATAACGCCACGGTTAACAGTGATGCTTGTTACTGAAATAGAATAGCCAATTAATACTTCTGTTATGCTAGCTGTATCGCTATTGTCAGCGGTGGGGTGATAATCTCTTCGTTCCAAAGTACCACGCAGGGTTGATTCCAGATCACAACATCCCTTGTCATTAACAGGATACACACGTAATAAATGAATAAACACGAATTCACTTTGCGCTACAACTTACATTGTTTGCGTTCGACAATTGCTTCTGCGCCCCCGTCGTACCTTGGCCGCGAAGCCGCGGTATTAATCCCTGTGATCGAAATAGAGCAACAATTACATATTATTTTAACCCGACGTCCGATGCATTTACGTCACCATCCTGGGCAAATTAGCTTTCCTGGCGGCAAAGTTGAGCCAAATGATATTAATGCCATCCACACCGCGCTGCGCGAAGCTCACGAAGAAATTGGCTTATTGGCAGATAATGTGGATATTTTAGGTGTGTTTCCAGCTCATAAAACCTTTACTGGTTTCGAGATCACCCCTGTCGTGGCAATGATAAAGCAGCCATTTGAACTGGTTCTCGATCCCGGTGAAGTGGATGATTGTTTCTCAGTACCATTGAATTTTTTTATTGAGCGCAGTAACCGTCATAAAATGTTTCATTATCGCCACGGCGCACATTATCAAGTGCACTTTATGCCATTTGAAGACAAATTTATTTGGGGGGTAACGGCAGCCATCATAGATTTACTGTGCCACCATATAGCAGATAACTAATCACTGTAGGCACATGACGTAAACAGCCAATTGATGGTTGATTAGCTTAGAACTATTGTTCCAAGCATCATCAGCGTTATTTTACACCACGTAACGAATATACAAACCTGCTGCGAGTGATACCAAAAACAACAATGGAATATTGACCCAAAAACCAATTCGAGTGGTGGCTTTTGCATAAAAGTTTACCAGCAGATTCAAAAAGCTGACCCCAGCACACCACCATATTAAGTATTCTAATTTAATGGTTAACTCAGGGTCCCAGTTTAATCGTACCGATGCGCCTTTACTCAAAAAATAACCTACCGCACGATCAGGTCTGGCTTCGCCAAAAATAATCAATGCATAAATGGCTAAGCTCCAGCCTAATAACGACAAAACGGTCAATACAACCTGTATAATTCCTAAACGAGACATGGCCTTTCCTTGGTTTACGAGAGAATATAAAGGCTAATTAGCCATATATTTAACCGACATACTCAAAAGTATCACATTAATCACCCTAGAATAGCGTTTTCAGCTTGAGAAAAGCCACCAGCAAGGTAAGATAAACCCCAATTTTATATTTATATTCTATACGTTGGAGAATAAAGCAACAATGAGCATTGCATCTGTCGCTTCTGTATTTAAAGGTGAACACGCCGTTGGTTCGCAAGTCACTGTCCGTGGCTGGGTAAGAACTCGTCGTGATTCAAAAGCGGGTATCTCTTTCTTGGCCGTGTATGACGGTTCATGTTTCGACCCTATTCAAGGTGTCTTGCCTAATAGCCTAGCCAATTACAATGACGATGTATTGAAATTGACTGCTGGCTGCTCTGTCGTAATGACGGGTGAAGTAGTTGCCTCTCCTGGCGCTGGTCAAGCATTTGAATTACAAGTCACTGAAATTGTGGTTACGGGTTTTGTAGACGATCCAGATACTTACCCAATGTCGGCCAAACGCCACTCTATTGAGCATTTACGTGAACTTGCCCATCTACGCCCGCGTACTAACATTATTGGTGCAGTAGCCCGTGTACGTAACTGCTTATCACAAGCGATTCACCGCTTCTATCACCAAGAAGGATTTATCTGGGTATCTACCCCGTTAATTACCGCTTCTGACTGTGAAGGTGCGGGCGAAATGTTCCGCGTGTCGACCTTAGACATGGAAAATCTACCTCGCACTGCTGACGGTAAAGTCGATTACGATAAAGATTTTTTCGGTAAAGAATCATTTTTAACCGTGTCGGGTCAGTTAAACGCTGAAACTTATGCTTGTGCGTTATCGAAAGTATATACTTTTGGCCCAACGTTCCGTGCTGAAAACTCAAACACCACTCGCCACCTTGCAGAATTCTGGATGGTTGAGCCTGAAGTGGCATTCGCAACGTTAGATGATGCGGCTGAGTTAGCGGAAAGAATGCTTAAATTCGCGTTTAGCGCAGTGCTTGAAGAACGCATGGATGATTTAAACTTCTTTAACGAACGTGTTGATAAAACCGTTATCGAACGTTTACAAGCATTCGTTAGCAGTGACTTTGCTCAAGTGGATTACACTGATGCGGTTGAAATCCTTAAAAACTGTGGTAAGAAGTTTGAATTCGCAGTTGAATGGGGTATTGATTTACAATCTGAGCACGAACGCTACTTAGCTGAAGAGCATTTTAAAGCGCCTGTTGTCGTTAAGAACTACCCGAAAGACATTAAAGCTTTCTATATGCGCTTAAACGATGATGGCAAGACTGTTGCAGCAATGGACGTATTGGCACCAGGTATTGGTGAGATTATCGGTGGTGCACAGCGTGAAGAGCGTTTAGACGTGCTTGATATGCGTTTAGCTGAAATGGATTTAAGCCAAGAAGATTACTGGTGGTATCGTGACCTACGTCGTTATGGCACCGTACCTCATTCAGGTTTTGGTTTAGGTTTCGAGCGTTTAGTGTCGTATGTTACTGGCGTTAACAACATTCGTGATGTTATCCCATTCCCACGCGCCCCACGTTCAGCCAGTTTCTAATTATCTCGATAATATGAAATGACATAAACGCGCCATTTGGCGCGTTTTTTATTAGCTTTAATTTTTATGTGAAATAGAAATCGTCAATATTTATCCACCAAGAAGCACAATCGGCATTTAGAAGACATCTCCTTCCAAAGTTGTGGTTTAGCTTAGCAATAAAAGAAGCCCGTTAAATGACTAGGCTCCTTATTAGACATTATCTATCGATTATCTTAACATTAAGATTAAGGTGCAGTTAATACATACATTTTTATGTTGCAGCTAACAATCGCTTAAGCTTATCTTTCACATATTTCTAATTATAAGATCGGTATTTTTTGCTTTCCGCTGCTTTGCCATTCACTTTTGGTACTTGAAGATGAAGCACTCCATTTTTAAGTTAGGCTTTTATATTAGCTTCATTTGGTCTGCTCTCAAGGGTAAACTGCGCACATACTTACCAGAGCGACGTTCTTTTCTGATCACACGCTCATTTTCTTCGGCTGTAGTTGCCTCGATTGTGAGCAAATCTCCATCAACCGTAACGTGAATATCTTTTTTATCTACGCCAGGTAAATCTGCACTAATTTCATAGTGCTCAGCCTTATCATTAATATCTACTCTGGACTAAAAAATCCAACCCCCCTTATGCCTTCGATGCTAGGAGAATAGAAACTCCAGAAAATATTAACCATATCAGATAGTTAATTTACAGAAGTTAAGTTTATAATAAAATTTCCTTTCAGAGGTGATCAGTTCATTAAGATGATTTCGTCTCGTAATCTACATGGCGAAATCTGGTGTTTCACCTGTCAAGTTTAGCGGTCAAATAACGGACTCACCATAATGTAGATCAGCTCTCGACTATTAATGTGACATAAACACACATCATTATTTATGTTGATTATTTCTTCCTCCATCACATTTAAACCTTATAGATTAATCGCTTCTTCAGTCAATAAATCTGGTTAAATATGATGCTGTGTTAGGCGTACACTTCATAAAGGAATACAGGATTTAAATGAAAGTAAGACTCTGACCCATAATTAGTTTTTACTGGATTAGTGTATAGCTTAAGGACCAAAGGGAAAAGATATGCTGATTTTTAAGATCAGAAAAATGAGGGAACAATTTGAAAATAAAAAAATGCCGCTCACCTTAAGTGAACGGCATTAAACAAATTGTTAGCATTTAGACTCATTAAAAATTAATTTTGAGTAATAGCCGCTGTATTACCTGCACCACCACTTTGTGTAATTGACGCAATGTCACCCATACCATTCTGGGTGATAGAGGCTACGTTATGAGCAAGAGCTGCACCGAAACCTGATTGCGTAATAATGCCATAGTTATCAGAGCCATTTTGCGCAATAACTGCATCATTGTACTCGCCACTAGACTGGTTGACCCAACCTTCATTGTTTGCACCGGTTTGATCAATATCCGCAGTTCCAAAATCACCAAACTGGCTTACATCAGCAATGTTTTCAGATGCTGTTTGATAAACATTGGCCATGTTACCTTCACCGCCTTGATCGACTGTAGTACTTTGAGTCATACCATCTTGTAATATTGTCGCACTTCCACCAATTGAGCCAGTCTGTGTGACATTAGCCATCAACATAGAACCAGGACCTTGGTCAATATCAACCATTGAACCAGAAACAGCAGATTGCGCGACTATTGCGCTAGAATCTGCAGCTTGATTTTGAGCTACATTAACATCGCCTGATTGGCTGGCATCAAGTTGAGTAATTGTTACAACTGAGTTATCCGATTCATTTAATTGAGTCACTACAACTACGTTACTGTCACCATTTTGAGTTACGCTTGCTGCAGCCATATAAGAAGTATCTTGGTTAATGTTTACATTGTTCAAGTTACCATCAGTAATAATAGTTGCTGAAGCAGGCTCATGAAAACCGAACCCGTACTGGCGTATGGTTGATGTATTGTTGTCACCTGTAACATTCACAGAAGCGGTACTGTCGTTAACATGCTCCTGGTTTACTGTTGCGTTGTTAGTGTTACCATCTTGTGAAACCGTTAAACTAGTATCAAATACGTGCTCTTGGTAAGTAGTCACATCATTATTGCTACCATTTTGAGTAACAGTTGCTGAAGCATTACTACTAAAATCTGTTTGCGTAACCAAAGCAGTATTAAAACTACCGTTAGTTTGAGTTACCGAAGCAGTACCAACACTGAAACTGTTTTGATTAATAGTTGCGTTTGAGTCGGCTGAATTATTCTGTTTAGCTGTAGCATCAGAGCCATCAGTAGTTTGTGTAATCCACACTTCTGAACGTTCAGAGCCGTTCATTTGTTCAGCATCTGCCGTGTTGTTATTACCCGTTTGGACAATCGTGGAAAGCGCATCGGTAGAAGTATCTTGATCTGAACTCGCAACGTTACCATTCCCGGTTTGGGTAATACTTGAACCGGCAGGATTATGAATACCAAAACCATACTGTCTGATGTCGGCATCATTACTATTGCCGTCTTGCTGTACAGTGGCAGAAGTATCATTTACGTGTTGCTGATCAACGTTTGCAGTATTAGTTAAACCATTTTGGTTAACTTCAGCCGTTGTGTTAGTCATGTGTACTTGATTAATAGTCGCAGTATTTGCTTGTACTGTTTGATTGATAATCGCACTTGAGCTATCGACGCCACCTGTTTGTGTGATATTCGCAGTTTGTGCATCGCCTACTTGGTCAATAGATGCATTACTATTAGTCCCAGTATTGGTGGTAATATTTGCAGTGTGATTAGTGCCAGCTTGCACAGTTGTAGCTGTGTTACCAGAACCGCTCTGAATAGTCGTTGCTGAGCTGCCTGCTGCGTGAGCTGTACCGAATACCATTGCAATCGCAGCGGCTAGTGGAAGTAGTTTTGTCATCAGTAATATCCTTAAAAATAATTTAGAGATTTACGAGTCATAAATTGACCTGTTAAATCATCCCAATGTAATGATGTTGTCCTGAGCAACATTCTTATTCCAGGAAGAATAATGAATGCGCGATTACTAAATACTGGAGCTCTTTATCTTCACCTCTACCATAAAGATTGAACGCTCCAAACAACTTTCACCATGCAACTTACGCAAGCTATTTTTGCACAGTGAACGGTTTCTTAATCCTGCTTAACAATAAATGGGTTAACTTGCGTTAACGTGAATGATTATGGGTTGATAACATCATTTCAACATCCAGCTAAGGTATTAAAGCTCACCCTCAACAGGCTAGTTTTCGAAACAAGCCCCCCCTCATAAGTATTAGTCCTCATAGAGTCAGCTACAAGCCAATGACACCTTAAGGTATTAATAAATATAATCTTTAATTGCATTAACACTATTATAATGATGCGTTAAAAACTCAAACCATTTTGTTTTACTAATTGTTTAAATAACTTTTATCCTGTAGTCGGTATTTAAATGAATAATTTAAGATAACTAGAGAACTCCTTACATCACACTCTCAATGGACATTAATCGTAATGGCTCGCAATTAAATATAGAAACCAAGCATTGTTATTTTAATTACTTTTCCAACTCGATTTAACACCCCAAGCATCTGATTATAAAAAGGAATGCATTAAAAGCTGTTATAAAATTAACCTATGCTTTTTCTGTCTGAAATAAATAGCTGAAAATAATAAGTGTGACCATAACCAAAAGATGACTATTAAATACTTTATATATCTGACATTGGTCCAAATAACAGCTACCAGTTAATGACATAAATTATCCCAATCGTTATTCTTATAACGTCGCTAGCCGTAATGCTTACATCAAGGATATTTCTATGAATATAAAGTTCTCAATTAAGAGAATGCTCCAAATTACCATTATGCTAACGTTAACTGCGTTGACACTATTAGCTTGGGTTATGAGTGTTCAGCAATCACGTATACATGTAAATGTTAAACATGAAGAACAACAAGTTAATGCCATATTTGCCTTAAAAGATACTCGTTATTTTGTCGTGCAAATACAGCAATTTCTAACAGATGTCGGTGCAACAAAAAGTGATGAAGCAAAGTCAGAAGCACTCGAAAGTAAGCAAAGCGCCCTAGAACATATTGAAAAATTGATTCAATATGCTCCTGAATTTACCGTTCAGGCACAAAACATTAAACGCCAAGTTAATTCATTACATGATTCAGGCATAAAAATGGCTGATGCTTATTTGACTCAAGGAACTGATGCCGGCAATTTATTAATGAAAAGCGCTGGTGGTTTTGATGATGCGGCTGGCGATTTAGCTGATAACTTGGATCTATTGGCTCAAAAACTCGATCAGCAATTTATACTCACCGTTAATGAAACTCTCAGGGCAACCACTACCGCTGCTAGAGTGCAATTATGGGGAAGCATTGGCATAGGATTGTTTATAGTGATCATTATGATAGTGCTATACCAACGTATTTTAACACCACTTAAAAAACTTGATGATTCAATGCGCAATGTGGCCTCTGGCGCCAAAGATTTAACCGCAAGGTTAGATGATAGCAGTGATGATGAAATTGCCAAAGTTGCCGCCAGTTTTAATGCGTTTGTTGGTAATATTGGCGAATTAATTACTGACTTTAATCATAATACCCAACAATTAGGTACAGCAAGCGACCAATTAACTTCGGCTAGTAACGAAACGTTGAGTGGGATGCAACGACTACAAAGTGAAACTGAACAAGTCGCTACCGCTATGAATCAAATGCAAGCCACCGTCATTGAAGTTGCCAATAATGCAGAGTTAGCCGCTCAAGCAGCTCAAGAATCTGATGCACAAGCACTGCATGGTGACAACATTGTCAAGAAAACGATTACTTCGATTGATCATCTTGCTAAAGGGGTTGAACAAGCCGCTAATGCACTCTATCAATTGCAAAAAGATGCCGATAATATTGGCACTATCTTAGAAGTCATTCGAGGCATTGCAGATCAAACCAACTTACTGGCTCTGAATGCTGCGATTGAGGCTGCGCGTGCAGGAGAGCAAGGACGAGGTTTTGCTGTTGTCGCTGATGAAGTGCGCACCCTAGCAAAACGAACTCAAGATTCGACTAACCAAATTCAGCAAATGATTGGCCAATTACAATCAGGCGTAAAAGGAGCCGTGACAGTAATGGCATCGAGTCGAGAGCAAGCCATTAACAGTACGGAGCAAGCGGCGCAAGCTGGTGATGCG
Source organism: Shewanella sp. Arc9-LZ (assembly GCF_010092445.1). Taxonomy (NCBI): domain Bacteria; kingdom Pseudomonadati; phylum Pseudomonadota; class Gammaproteobacteria; order Alteromonadales; family Shewanellaceae; genus Shewanella; species Shewanella sp. Arc9-LZ. Next base: position 2,703,637 of record NZ_CP048031.1, read on the forward strand.
CTAACCAAAATTACTCAGTCTGTGGCGACAATAGCCAATATGGCGACTCAAATAGCGACCGCAGCAGAAGAACAAACTGCAGTAAGCGATGAAATTAATCGTAATATTGTCAATATTAGCGATGAAGCTCGTTTGACAGTGACCAATGCCCAGCAATCAAATACTGCCAGTATCCAAGTTGGTCAGTTATCACAACAGTTAAGAGCTCAAATTGGTCAATTTAAAATCAATTAACTGACGCTACAATGTCATCTAGAGAACATTCTCAGCCAGTTTTTCATATTTTCATTGATAAACTGGCTATCTATTTTCACCTAAAATTATATTTTTCAGTAAATTAACTGTTTACAATGATCAGGTCACGTAAATGTTTGACGTCATCACGCACGGCAGCAGCTTGTTCAAACTCTAGGTTCTTAGCGTGTTCATGCATTTGTTTTTCCAATTTATCAATTTGATAACTCAAATCGGCAATACTGGTGTATTTCGCTCGCTCTTCTGCCACTTCAGCAAATTTAGAGTGATTTTTACGAGTACCTTTACTGAAGTTAGTGTCACCTACATCCATTACATCGGTAATACTCTTCACTACTCCACGAGGCACAATACCGAGTTTAAGGTTATGTAGGTGTTGCTTTTCACGGCGACGCTCTGTTTCCCCCATGGCTTTAGCCATTGAGTTTGTTATTCGGTCCGCATATAGAATAACTTTACCGTTAACGTTACGAGCAGCACGGCCGATGGTCTGAATAAGTGATCTCTCTGAACGTAAAAAGCCTTCTTTGTCTGCATCTAAAATGCACACTAATGACACTTCAGGTAGATCTAGCCCTTCACGTAATAAGTTAATGCCAATCAGTACGTCAAAACGTCCCAAGCGTAAATCACGAATAATTTCAACTCGTTCAACGGTATCAATGTCCGAATGTAAATAACGAACTTTAACCCCATGCTCGTCAAGGTATTCACTCAGATCTTCAGACATCCGTTTAGTTAATGTGGTCACCAGCACACGCTCATTAACCGCCACGCGTTTGTGGATCTCAGACAAAAGATCGTCAACTTGAATGCCCACAGGCCGAACTTCCAATACAGGATCGAGTAATCCGGTTGGCCTTACAACCTGCTCAGCAATCTCGCCGGTACTTTTTTCAAGCTCGTATAAACTAGGTGTAGCTGAAACAAAAATGGTTTGCGGCATTAATCGTTCAAACTCTTCAAACATTAACGGCCGATTATCTAGTGCTGATGGTAATCGAAACCCATACTCTACTAAGTTCATTTTCCTGCTTCTATCACCTTTGTACATAGCGCCAATTTGCGGTACCGTCACATGTGACTCATCAATAATCAGTAGACCATCTGCAGGTAAATAATCTAATAATGTTGGTGGACCTTCTCCAGGCGATCTGCCTGATAAATATCGAGAGTAGTTTTCAATCCCGGAGCAATATCCTAGCTCGACCATCATTTCTATGTCGTATTGAACTCGCTCAGTGATCCGCTGAGCTTCAATCAATTTATTGTTATCGAGTAGATATTGACGACGTTCTCTGAGTTCTTCTTTAATATCTTCAGTTGCCGCTAAAATTTTCTCTCTTGGTGTCACATAATGCGTTTTGGGATAAATGGTGGCACGCGCTATTCGTTTGTTAATCTGTCCGGTCAAGGGATCAAACTCACTTAAGCGTTCTATTTCGTCGTCAAATAATTCTATTCGAATGGCTTCGCGTTCAGATTCTGCTGGAAAAATATCTATCACTTCACCGCGAACTCGATATGTCCCGCGTTGTAACTCAATGTCATTGCGTTTGTATTGTAATTCACTGAGCCGAATGAGGATGTCACGTTGGCCCATAAAATCGCCTTGACGCAAATGCAATAACATCTTCATATAAGAATCGGGATCGCCTAAACCATATATGGCTGACACAGAGGCAATAAGCACCACATCTTTACGCTCTAATAACGCTTTAGTGGCCGATAAACGCATTTGCTCGATGTGGGCATTCACCGATGCATCTTTTTCAATAAAGGTATTAGAAGCGGGTACATAAGCTTCTGGTTGATAGTAATCATAATAAGAAACAAAATATTCAACCGCATTATGTGGAAAAAACTCTTTCATTTCGCCATAGAGTTGCGCGGCAAGTGTTTTGTTAGGCGCCATAATAATGGTTGGCCTGCCCATTTGCTTAATCACATTCGCGATAGTATAGGTTTTACCTGACCCTGTTACGCCTAATAACGTTTGGCTAGCAACGCCAGACTCTAAGCCCTCTACTAATTTTTTTATTGCTGTAGGTTGATCGCCGGCGGGTTCGAATTTGGACTCTAGGGAAAATACTGACTCTGACACAACATGGTTTCCTATTCTATTGAACCAATTATCATATACCTAAACACAGGTTAATGGCGATACATAATAGTACTAAATCTCTGGTGTTTTTACTTGAGGCAGTAACTATATTGAAGGAAAAATTGCAGAATATTATTTAATATTGGTGTGTTTCATGCAGATCATTCTCTGTCACTTGGTTCTTCAATATGACAGCATAATGATCGTAATATGAAAGTTATAAACAAATCGATTCGATCAGTATTTTAGGCCACAAATGCGCTAAAAATCGAGCTTAAAGCACAATTTAATACACAATCTACTATTCAAAGAGATTACAATTTTGCAATTGACAGAACAGTGAAAAAATAAAGTTGTTGATTTTTGTATCTGTTTGATTAAAAACAACTTAACTTATCGCTAAATATTTGTACCAATTTAAGTCCGACTCAAGCGCAACAAGGGTTAGCCGCTTATTTACAGTAGAAGTCCACAAGTTTATCCACAGATTTAGTGGATAAGTCACAAAAGCCCAATACTACTGCGGGGTAGCGACCAAGTGAGTTTCATAAAAACGTAAGAAAATTGTGATGAAATTTAATTACATTTGCACATTAATACGAAAGATAGCGACAATAGTTCAGTTGCTGTTTTAAATTTGTAGTCGCCTCATATATTAGCAACGCCTTGAACACCGATCAACATTGCGATCAGTGAGCGCTGACGCTGGTACACATTCAACAAATATCACCTCCCTCGTATCGCTAAGCATGGTTGACTCAGCCGAAGCTATGGCTGGTGAATATCAACCATACTCAAATTGATTGCTTTTCAGGCAAGTCTTAGTATTTAGTGATAACTGCACTATAGGACTCATCAAGGTGTCAACAATATAGTTATAATGCCACTGGTGATAACTGGGTAATCTCAACGGCTAAAAACAACAATGTACAACAATGTATTACTCGGTTTAAAAGCTCGTTTGCGCTATGTATCGATGCTTTGCTGAGTTAAATATCATTAACATACTTTGACTCAAGAAGCTGTCGATAAAAACATAACTTAATCTCATAACTCAATCTCATAAGATCAACCTTAATTTAGGATAATAAAGAATTATCACATCACAAAGTTTGCACTATCAGTTTGCTTAAAGTGACATTGACTTGCAATAAGCACCCTTTTCACATGTAAAATCTGCTTAATGAGTGCAACAAATAGTAAGTTTGATATTGCTGACTTGCCAAAAATCCGTTTTTACCGATCTATACAATCTCTGTATCCCGAATTGAACTTATATCAACACGGTTTTCAGTTCCACCATAAAACCACACCGACGAGATAGCCGAAAAAACGCAACGATAGACATCAAAAACATGATGTATACAAAAATATTGTCTTTATAATCGAGGAAATGAATGTTGAGAGTAAGTGATTCATTTTGTTTTCATTGTTTAAAAATCGACACAAATGCCCAAAAGTCGTTCACGATGTGTGTTTGGTAACCAATTAGTCACATAAATGCGTTTTTTTTTATAACTCGAGTTGACTCAGTTACCAGAGCGTTTTACTATGCGCTCCGTTCTCAGCAATACATTGCTAAAAACGCTTCCCCAGTAGTTCAGTTGGTAGAACGGCGGACTGTTAATCCGTATGTCACTGGTTCGAGTCCAGTCTGGGGAGCCAATTTAGTATGCAGAGTTGAGATGTAAGCGTAATTCCCCAATAGTTCAGTTGGTAGAACGGCGGACTGTTAATCCGTATGTCACTGGTTCGAGTCCAGTTTGGGGAGCCATCGTTTACTGTTATCGAAATAATTCCCCAATAGTTCAGTTGGTAGAACGGCGGACTGTTAATCCGTATGTCACTGGTTCAAGTCCAGTTTGGGGAGCCATCGAGATAACACATTTGAAATAATACGCTTCCCCAATAGTTCAGTTGGTAGAACGGCGGACTGTTAATCCGTATGTCACTGGTTCGAGTCCAGTTTGGGGAGCCATTTCAAATTAAGTATTTATAGTAATAATTAATTCCCCAGTAGTTCAGTTGGTAGAACGGCGGACTGTTAATCCGTATGTCACTGGTTCGAGTCCAGTCTGGGGAGCCATTATTAAACGCAACATGAAACGCAACAATAGCCACAGAAATCCCGCAACGTTATCATCTGCAAAACACACTCTTGCTTAATCTACCCTATAATTTCAATATTTTAATCAATAGTTTAATTTACCTTAGCTATAATCGCTTATTCATCGGTATTAATTAGTACTAAATCGCTAGTTTTTCTATTATAAATAATACCTTAGATTAGTAATCATTTAATCTCATTTCTGCTATGATGATATTGGTTATTATATAAACTATTTAAAGCATTATTATTTAAAGCATTATATTATTGATTAAATACCACGGTCGAACATCTACAGCACGACATTTGTGCAAGACCGAGCAAATTTAGCCATACACTCATGGGAATTGTTGTTTTATGGGCTTATCGAAATCCTTTCAGCTTGTCCTTTTTATCGTGTTCGGTTTATTAATTTTTCGAATTTACACGGTCGAAAACAACGAAGTACAAGAACAAGGTGAAATAGCACGAGCTAATTACCAGCAATACGTGCAAACCATTGATCAATGGCAGGGTAGCGGAGAAGCGCTATACCAACGTATGTCTACAGCGTTTTCTTTTCAATTTTTCCAATATATCCATAATACTGACAGCAATGAAAATTATACTCATGGCAGTTTACTTCGCCCTTCTGATGATTTTGCCAGCGAGATTTTTAATATTGAATTAGGCCATGTGCATGATTTTCCTGACGGGCGTTTACAAGTTAGATTAGACACCGCGAGTGTGTTGTCCCCTAGTTTTAATGACTTAGAGCAAACTGCGACGTTATTGATTACCGCTTATATTGCTTTGATGTTGTTATTTGCGGTGTTAATGCAATTACATCGTAAAAGAATTAACTATGCCGCCGAATACATTACTCATATTCCAGACTTATCGTTCCTAGCCATTGAGAAATCTCGCTTCCCAGGTGTGCTCCATCCCATCGGCAAAGCATTAGAAACATGTCGTAGCCAATTAAAACTCAGTTTAGATCGCGTACGCAAAGAAAATGAACAATTAACTAAAGCGGCATATCAAGATCCCGTGAGTGGTTTTTCTACTCGACAACGCTTTACACAACATATTGACACTATAAGCAAAACAGATAAACAACAGCATGGTGTCCTCGTTGTTATTAAGGCCGCAGAACTGGCAACGATTAACCAACTACATGGCCGTGCTGCTGGTGATGATTATTTAGCTAAACTGGCTACTTGTATTCGAAAGTCAGTTACAAACCTCGGATTGAGTGAGTGTTTTCGGGTATCTAGCGGTGATTTTGCTGTTTTCATTGAAAGTATTACTCTTAAAGAGGGTGAACGATTTTTAGAGCAACTTAAGCGTCATCTTGATGAATATGCCCAGAGTATCAAGAGTGACTCTATTGCTCATGCGGGTATGGTGCCTTATCAACAAGGAAATGAACCATTAGCATTGATGGCATTAGCCGATACCGCTGTCAGCGTGGCACAAACGCTCGGACCCAATCGCTACTATCAATTGGAAAAATTATCAGCGAATGAACAATTTGGTAATAACCATTGGAAAGTGACCATTGACGACTTAATTAACCGTCGAAGTATTAAATTTTATCAACAACCTATTCAGCCCTGTAATAATGACACCGAAGTTTACCGTGAACTTTTGGCTCGATTTTATAACTCCGAAGGTAAACCTTTACCCACAACCACTGTGATTGCGATGGCTGAGCGTTATGGTATGAGTGTAGAACTCGATAAAATGATAGTCACTCAAACCATTAAAGTGTTAAGTGAAAACCCCAGTATTTCAGGCCAAATGGGGGTAAATATTAGTGCTTCTTCTGCTCTGCAAGAGAGTTTTACCGTGTGGTTGAAGGATATATTATCTAAACACCGTGGTACTGCGGCTAGATTAGTGTTTGAACTCAATGAGTCTGGAATGCAGGCTAACTTAGAGTCTAGTCATAAATTTGTCACAGAGATCCATAAAGTTGGCGCAAAAGTCGCTGTCGAACGCTTTGGTTTAGGTTTTACCTCATTTAAATTTTTCCGAGAGGTCCGTCCTGACTTTATCAAATTGGACAGCAGTTATAGTGATAATATTGAACAGGATAACAACAATAAATTCTTTATCCGGATGATTGTTGATATCGCCAAACGCATTAGTATTCGAGTCATTGCCACGGGTGTTGAAAAACAAGATGAAAAACTCACCCTTGAAAAACTTTTAGTGGATGGACTACAAGGATATTATATTGCTAAACCTGAAGCGTTGTTAACTAAACAGTAAAAACAACGTTAACAAACGGTAAAAATAACGATTTTATGTCAAGGTTAAACATTTTATGTTTAACCTTATTTTTTATCCGTTGTTTATCGGCGCCAAACCTAAGATAATACTAGGATCTATTGGTCAAAAAATTGTAGCAATGACAGAGTATCTTCTCTTGTTGATCGGCACAGTGCTGGTGAATAACTTCGTTCTGGTAAAATTCTTAGGTCTATGCCCTTTTATGGGGGTGTCGAGCAAATTGGCGTCAGCAATTGGCATGTCGATGGCAACCACGTTTGTGTTGACCCTAGCCTCTATTCTGAGTTATCTCACCAATGAATTTTTACTGCAGCCATTTGACCTCAACTACTTACGTACGATGAGCTTTATTTTGGTTATTGCCGTCGTAGTGCAATTTACCGAGATGGTTGTGCAAAAAACCAGTGCATCTTTACATCGTGCTCTGGGCATTTACTTGCCACTTATCACGACTAACTGCGCTGTATTAGGCGTCGCTTTACTCAACGTCAATGAAGACCATAACTTTATTCAATCGGCTATTTATGGTTTTGGTGCTGCAGTTGGCTTCTCATTAGTGTTAATTTTGTTTTCGGCCATGCGCGAGCGATTAGCCGCTGCAGACGTGCCCTTGCCTTTTAAAGGTGGCGCAATTGCCATGATCACCGCCGGTTTAATGTCATTAGCCTTCATGGGGTTTGCGGGGCTAGTTAGCTAATGGTATCGAATATATTAATTGCTGTTGCTGTATTAAGCGTTTTAGCATTAGTGTTTGGCGTCATTTTAGGTTTTGCCTCAAAAAAATTCAAAGTTGAAGGTAATCCTATTATTGATCAAGTTGAAACCCTGCTTCCGCAAACTCAATGCGGTCAGTGTGGTTATCCTGGTTGTCGCCCCTATGCTGAGGCTATCGCTAACGGCGATAAAATCAATAAATGCCCTCCTGGTGGTACTGCTACCATGGAAAAGATTGCCGAGCTTATGGGGGTTGAACCTGAAGCATTAGGCAAAGAGGCACAAGCCAGTATTAAAAAAGTAGCTTATATCCGTGAAGATGAATGTATTGGGTGTACCAAATGTATTCAAGCCTGCCCAGTTGATGCCATTTTAGGTGCTGGTAAATTAATGCATACCGTTATTGCCAAAGATTGTACCGGCTGTGACTTATGTGTTGAGCCTTGCCCTGTCGATTGTATTGATATGATCCCAGTTGAAACCACAATACAAAATTGGGATTGGAAATTACGCGCGATCCCTATCAACGTGATCAATACAGAGCAAGAGGACAAACGGTGCTAACGTTATTAGAGCAATTAGATAAAGGTACTTTGTGGCGCTCTCCTGGCGGGATTCATCCACCTGAACTTAAATCACTTTCCAACCAAAGCACCATATCACCTTTGCCACTGCAATCGCGATTTGTGATACCGGTTCCTCTTGTTGGTCAACAAGCGACCTTGAGTGTCAAGGTCGGCGACCAGGTATTAAAAGGACAACCACTCACTGAAGGTGCTGGTTTTATTTATTTACCCGTCCATGCCCCTACTTCCGGGACCGTTGTCGCGATAGAGCAACACGGTAGCAATCATCCCTCTTCATTGCCTGTGCTGAGTTGCATTATCGAAGCCGATGGACATGATACTTGGTGTGATCTTACCTCAAATCAGATTGAACAACTGTCCAAAGCCGATATTTTAGCCAAAATAAGGCAAGCAGGTATTGCAGGAATGGGCGGCGCAGCGTTTCCCAGTCATGTAAAACTCAACCCCGCGAGTGAAATCGATTTAATCATTATTAATGGGGTGGAGTGCGAACCTTACATTAGTGCTGATGATCGATTAATGCGTGAATACAGTGATGAAATATTAACTGGTATTAGTATCATTCAGCATTTGCTTAACGCACAACGTATTATTATCGCTATTGAAGATAATAAACCTGAAGCGGCTCAAGCAATGGAGTCTGCTATTCGTCGCAGCTCATTACCTAACGATATGATCCGTGTCACCGTTATTCCGACAAAGTACCCGTCAGGCGGCGAAAAACAACTTATTCAAATTATTACCGGCAAAGAAGTGCCCAGTGGAGCCATTCCTGCTCAACTTGGTATTGTTATGCATAACGTCGGTACCGCCTATGCCATTCAAGAAGCGGTATTACAGGGTAAACCACTCATTGAACGCGTAGTGACGTTAACCGGTGAATCCATCGGTAAACCTGGAAACTATTGGCTGAGAATTGGCACTACAGTAGCTGATGCCCTCAGCCAAGTCGGTTTTGAACCGCAGAGTTCACAAAAAGTCATTGTCGGCGGTCCGATGATGGGATACGCGTTGAGTGATCTTGATGTGCCAATATCAAAAGGAACCAACTGTTTATTAGCACCAAGCCAAGCAGAAATAGCTCCTGATCCAGATGAGAAAGCCTGTATTCGTTGTGGTGAGTGTGCAGTCGCCTGCCCCGCGTTATTGTTACCGCAACAGCTATTCTGGCACGCCAAAGCGGAGGAATACGACAAAGCGGCAAGTTTTAACTTAAAAGATTGTATTGAATGCGGTTGTTGCAGCTACGTATGCCCAAGTGACATTCCTTTAGTTGAATATTATCGGGTCGCGAAATCAGCGTTGAAGAATACCGCAGAAGAAAAACTACAAGCTGAAAAAGCAAAAATTCGTTTCGAAACACGCTTACAACGACTTGAAGATGAAAAAAATGCTCGAGAAGAAAAGTCAAAACAAGCAGCTGCCAAACGCCAAGCAAATATGAAGTCGGGTGATAAAGATGCGGTAGCCGCTGCTATGGCACGTATCGCCGCTAAAAAAGCCCAGGCTGCAGAAGGCATAACTGCTAATACTGCTGTAACAACATCTGATACTGATGCACCAAAAGCAGCAATAGACAGTACCAGCGCGAAGAAAACAGCAGTTAATGCCGCTATTGAACGTGCGAAAGCTAAAAAAGCCGCCTTTGCAGCTCAGTCTAAAGTAGATAATCAAAGTGATGTAGCTGCGGTCACAACGGATATAACTAACGAGAACATTAACCCCGTCAATGATAAAAAAGCACAAATTGCTGCTGCAGTTGCTAGAGCTAAAGCCAAGAAAGCAGCATTAGCCAATGCGTCTGCCGTGGCAGATGATGTGAGCGGCGATAAGGCTCGCGATACCGCAAACGAAGTTAATCCAGCAAGCCAAACAGAAACAACCATTGCAGCAAGCCCTGTCGATGACAAAAAAGCTAAAATTGCTGCGGCCGTAGCCAAAGCAAAAGCCAAGAAAGCAGCATTAGCCAATGAATCTGCCGCGGCAGATGATGTGAGCGCCGATCAGACTCGCGATACCGCAAACGAAGTTAATTCAGCAAGCGAAGTGGATACAACAAGTGCAGTAGCCCCTGTCGATGACAAAAAGGCTAGAATTGCTGCCGCGGTTGCTAAAGCGAAAGCCAAGAAAGCGGCATTAGCTGTTGATTCTAGCGCGACAAATGACGTGGGCGACGATCAGCCTCGCGATACCGCAAACGAAGTTAATTCAGATACAACCATTGCAACAAGCCCTGTCGATGACAAAAAAGCTAAAATTGCTGCCGCGGTTGCCAAAGCGAAAGCCAAGAAACTCGCTAACAGTGCTAAGCAAGAGGAACTATAACTATGGCATTTAAAATTGCCTCATCTCCACATGTCAGCACAACATTGCACACCAATACGGTAATGAAGCGTGTGGCACTATGCCTTATTCCAGGTATTGCAGTACAAAGCTATTATTTTGGTTACGGCACGTTAGTTCAATTATTACTCGCAATTACGGTGGCTTATTTAGCAGAAGCTGCAGTAATGAAACTGCGCAATAAAAATATTGTCGCTACCTTAACTGATAATAGCGCATTGGTTACCGCAAGCTTACTTGCGGTCGCGATCCCGCCATTAGCACCTTGGTGGTTAATCGTCATCGGAACATTATTTGCTATCGTTATTGTTAAACAACTCTATGGTGGGTTAGGTAATAACGTCTTTAATCCTGCAATGGCCGCTTATGTACTGCTGCTGATATCATTTCCGGTACAAATGACTTCATGGGTTGCCCCTCAAACCTTAACCGTCAATTACGCAGATATGTTGCATACCTTCAACAGTATCTTTGAATTAAACACGGGATATGCTGCAGATTTTTTCCATTTGGCGATTGATGGCACCACCATGGCAACGCCGCTCGACACATTAAAAACAGACCTTTCTATGGGGCTTACCACAACAGAAAGTATGACTAAAACCATCTTCTCTGGCAGTGTCGGCGAAGGTTGGTTTTGGGTCAATATGGCCTATTTTGTTGGTGGCCTAGTGATGCTAAAGCTTAAGGTGATACGCTGGCATATTAGCGGCGCTATTGTGCTGACTTTGTTTGTCTGTGCCAGTATTGGTTTTTTGATCAGCCCAGATACCTTCGTTAGCCCTGTGATGCATTTATTTTCAGGAGGAACCATGCTGGCGGCATTTTTCATTGCCACAGATCCCGTTACCGCAGCAGCAAGTCCTAGAGGTCGACTTATTTTTGGCGCCATGATCGGCTTACTCATATACTTAATACGAACATTTGGTGGTTATCCTGACGCCGTCGCTTTCGCCGTTTTATTAGCCAATATGTGCGCGCCATTTATCGATTATTATGTTCGTCCACGCAGTTATGGTCATCGAGTAGGAAATTAATAATGTCTATTTTAACAACTAACCCGATGATTAAAAATGGCCTATTACTTGGCCTATTTGCCTTATGTTGCACTGGCCTAGTTGCGTTAGTGAACGCGTTAACCAGTGACACCATATTATTGCAACAACAAAAACAATTAACCTTAACGCTTAACCAAATTGTGCCGACTGAGTTATACGATAATGTACTCAGTGAAAAATGCATTTTGGTTAACTCCCCGGAACTGTTAGGCACTAAAGCTGACTTACCAGCATACCTTGCTTATAAAAATGAACTCCCCGTAGCCATCGCGATTGAAGCTATTGCACCAGATGGTTATAACGGAGAAATAAAACTCATTATTGGTGTAGATAACCAAGGTAAAATATTAGGTGTTCGTACCCTTTCCCATCAAGAAACCCCGGGGCTTGGTGATAAAATTGAACTGCGAAAATCGGATTGGGTCACTCATTTCAGTGGTAAGTTATTTAAAGACAACAGCAATATGTGGAAAGTAAAGAAAGATGGTGGTCAATTTGACCAATTTACGGGTGCCACTATTACTCCACGCGCTTACGTTAAAGCGATTGCCAATGCACTGACATTTGTTGAACAACATCGCCAAGCACTTTATCAAAGTCATTATGTCTGTGAGGCCAACCATGAGTAAATATAGTGAAATTGCAGCTCAAGGACTATGGAAAAATAACCCGGGATTAGTACAATTATTAGGGTTATGTCCGCTACTAGCCGTTACCGCAACAATCACCAATGCATTGGGTTTGGGCGTCGCGACGTTGTTGGTATTAGTTGGATCCAATATTTTAGTCTCCTTGGTACGTGATTTTGTGCCTAAAGAAATTCGTATCCCCGTGTTTGTCATGATCATTGCCGCGCTTGTTACTTGCGTGCAATTACTGATCAATGCTTATGCCTATAATTTATATTTGTCATTGGGTATTTTCTTACCGCTGATTGTAACCAACTGCGTCATTATCGGCCGCGCAGAAGCATTTGCCTCGCGTAACTCATTAGCGCATTCGGCATTCGATGGATTAATGATGGGCTTAGGCTTTACCGCTGTACTGGTTGTTTTAGGTGCTAGCCGCGAATTGCTCGGCCAAGGAACGTTATTTGGCGGTGCAGATTTACTATTAGGTGATTGGGCAAGTGTGTTAACCATTCATGTATGGCATGTGGACACGCCATTTTTATTGGCTATGTTGCCGCCGGGTGCTTTTATTGGCATGGGATTATTAATAGCCCTTAAAAATGTCATCGATAGCCGAGTTAACGCCCTGCAACCTAAGGTAGAAAGTGTTAGCGTAACGCGTGCGCGGATCACTAAAGTCAACTAACAAGACTTTGCAGTTAAACTACTGAGACCGTTAACTTAACGATAAAATGACCGATTATTATGAATAAAGATAAGCGACAACAAATACTCAACAGATTAAGAGACAATAATCCTAAGCCTGAAACTGAACTGAACTTTTCTAGTCCATTTGAGTTATTAGTTGCTGTCACGCTATCAGCACAAGCAACCGATGTCAGTGTCAACAAGGCAACTGATAAGTTGTTTCCTGTTGCCAATACGCCTCAAGCAATCTATGACTTAGGCGTTGATGGGCTTAAGCAATACATCAAAACCATTGGCTTATACAATAACAAAGCCGTTAATGTGATTAACGCCTGTAAAATGCTGGTTGATTTACATGGTGGCGAAGTACCCGAGAATCGAGAAGCATTAGAAGCTTTACCTGGAGTGGGACGAAAAACGGCCAATGTAGTACTCAATACCGCCTTTGGCTGGCCCACTATTGCCGTTGACACGCATATTTTTCGGCTAGCAAATCGAACTAAGTTTGCTCCCGGCAAAAATGTCGACCAAGTTGAACTGAATATGCTTAAAGTGGTGCCGAGCGAGTTTAAAGTGGATGTACATCATTGGTTTATTCTTCACGGACGTTACACTTGCTTAGCCAGAAAACCCCGTTGCGGTTCTTGTATTATCGAAGACCTGTGTGAGTTTAAAGATAAAACTGAATAGTCTATCACCTTGTTGACGTCGATATGTGTCATGTCTGTTCTCTCTTTTGTCCTGTTGCGGGATAAAGAGGGAAAAGATCCAAACCTGTTGGTATGGTGTATTGTTCACCATTTCACTGACAATTCGCCGCCCTGAGCGTAAGAGTCCAACACCAAATCGGCATGTATCTATACTTATCTTACAGTCATTTTCGTTCAGTGACGCCTCTGCAATTTCGAAAATTTTACGTTTGAACGAAGCTCGTCGTTTAATGTTAACCGACAACTTAGATGTGACAACGACATTCAAAGTTGGCTACGAGAGCTCCTCTCAATTCAGTTGGGAATACCGCCGTTTTTTGGTGCATATCCATTAAAAGATACAAAAGCATTGCGCGAAACTGGACTGCCTCAAGAAGCAAAGGCATAAAGAAAAAGAACCAAAAATGCTAGGTTTAACTTAACTTAACTATTTGTGCTTATGGCACTCACCGACTCTTTCGCAATGATAGAATTGGTTTTATCAACAGCGATACTCCGATATTTGGCTAGCCCACTATTGCCATTGATACACATATTTTTAGTTAAAAAATCGTCCCAAATTATCCCGAGGCAATAGAGGAAGATCAACGTTCCCACCGTTACCCCAGTCACCGCGTAAAGTCAACTTGTGACATCTTTAACGTTGAGCGAATAACATCGGGTGATGACGGTGTAGAAAGCTCTGTTGTCCGCAGCATGTGCTGAGCTTTTTTAAGTAGTAGACAACAGTGCGCTGACTTTCACTCCCTCAAGGATAGTAAAGAGATGTTAGTATGGAGAATATGAGGCTACATGGATTTTCATTTTATGAAAAATGACGTTTTATTTTACCTATCCTCGACACTAGAGAAGCTCAATACACGGGCTGAATCTGCATTGAAGAACGATGATAAATAATAGTGGGAATAATATTAATGGACCTCTCTGTATTAGACAAATTCTGGCAGCTAATTGACGAAAAATTACAAGGCTGGCTAGAAGCTGGCATTAAACACTTGCCGAATTTTATAGTCGCCTTTCTATTAGCCATGTTTTTTGGCTTACTGGCTAAATATGTTGGTAGAGTCGTTCGAAAAGTGCTTCATAAAACCTTAGAGTCTGAACAAATTGCCGATCTACTTTCATCAATTATCAAGATGCTGGTGCTGTTGACAGGGCTATTTATCGCCCTAGAGTTTTTAGGATTAACCGGTACTGTAACGTCACTCTTAGCTGGCGCAGGTATTATTGGCCTAGCACTTGGTTTTGCTTTTCAAGACATGGCAGAGAATCTTATTGCTGGTATTGCGATGGGTATTCGTAAGCCATTTCAAATTGGCGATGTGGTTGAGGCAGGAGATGTGTTTGGCACCGTAAAAACCATTAATTTGCGTAACACATTAGTCGAAACGTTTTTTGGCCAAATAGAAGTTATTCCAAATAAAATCTTGTTTCGAAACGTACTCACAAATTATACGGTTACAGGGGTCAGGCGCATCGTAGTACCCGTGGGTATTTCTTACGCAGACGACCCAGAGAAGGCAGCTGGAGTTATTGAAGAAGCGATAAACGCTTGTGATTTTGTTATCAAAAAAGAACAAACTGCCGTGTTTGCTGAGGGGTTTGCAGACAGCTGTATAAACTTAGTAGTCTGGTTCTGGATCGATTACCCAGGTGACACTGGCTTTATGAAAGCTCGACATACGGCGGTTGTAGAAATTAAAAAAGCGCTAGAAAAAGCGGATATCTTAATTCCATTTCCTATCAGAACATTGGATTTTGGCGCCAAAGGCGGTGAGAAGCTCAATACCATGTTGCCGGAAAAAAAGTCAGAAGAAAAGTCAGAAGAAGAATCAGCAGACTCACAGAAGCCATCATCGTCTGAAAATGAAAAGTAACCTCTGGGATCAGAGAAACTTTCATGAACTAAACGTCAGCTTTGTCGCATTGGTCTAACTTAATTAGACTATCAAAACATTTTTGAAGGTTGGCTGATCGGACATGGAATTCTGGAAAAAAGAGCCAACCATCGGCATTCTGCTACTAGTACGCGTATTGTTCCAGGCAGTTTGTAGGTCGGTAACACTTAGCTAGCCGACGTTCAAATTTTCTCTGATATATATAAGCGCATAACCACCGCTTGAATACGCTTATTCTGACTCATCGAATGCGCACAGATGGCATCACTGATCTCACATACAGCATCACTGATCCGACATATAGCATAATAATTGACTAAATACTTTCGTGAGTCCAGTGGTTCACTTAATCATGTCCTGCCATACAGGAATAAAAAATCAAGCGTTCAAAGATAAACTATTTTGCTGCCATTACAGCAAGTGGGTCAATACCACTGCCCATTTCAGCGCCAGACAATTTACTGTCGTCAATGCGAGCCCCCTAACAACAAGATATCGCCTAGGGGATTAGCACCATCAAATTTGTTCACTGGTCCCGCATTCTTACAAGCATTCTTACAAAAAGGGGGGAAGTCGACATGCCTACCTAGCACTTTTTTGTCGATTTATCGAATAAAATTGATACCTAGCACTAACAATCCCTAACTTCCTCATCCATTGACTTGTTCCAACAGTGGGTTCAATGACCCTCAACCCAACAACATCAGACCATGATGAATAGATCAAGCATGTGGTTTATTCTTTTTATACTTTTTCTTTGGGCCATTTATCCACTACCAGCAGGAGCTCGGCGATGTTTGCAACGCGGTAGTGTTGGCAAGCGAACAGACAGATCCCGCCAATTGACTGATAATCCACCTTAGCTAGCGTCAACGGCGTTAGCCTATCAGATTAGGAAGGAGCAACCATGTCGACAATCACCACCATTAATCCCGCGACCGAAAAAGAAATCCATACCTACGACATCATGACCGAAAAGCAGGCGACGGATCGGCTTGAGTCCTGCCATGGGGCATTTCTGCAATGGCGCGAACTGACCCATCAGGAACGGGCCCCCTACCTCAAGATGATCGCTCAAAAGTTGCTCGACAATACCGATGAATTGGCCGCTTTGATGACCAACGAAACCGGCAAGCTCCTTAAGGATGGACACGTTGAGGTCGAACTCTGTGCAGCTATCTTTAATTACACCGCTGAAAATGGACTCGACGTGCTGGCCGATGAAGATCGCGAGCAAGCACTCAACGGTAAACGCGGCGTCATCAGTTATCAGCCCATCGGCGTTATCTACTCAATTCAGCCTTGGAACTTTCCCCTTTACCAGCCGGTTCGTGTACTGGCATCCAATCTGATGGCTGGTAATGGCTGTATTCTGAAGCACGCTAGCATCTGCACCGGATCCGGTCTACGTTTGCGTGAATTATGCATTGAGGCCGGCTTGCCCGAGGACCTGTTCCAGGTTTTGGTGATTGACCACGACACCAGCGACAAGCTGATAGCCCACCCTAAGGTCCGTGGTGTCACAATGACCGGCAGCGATGGCGCTGGGCGACACATCGGTGCTGTGGCCGCCAAAGAATTAAAGAAGACGGTACTCGAACTGGGCTCGAATGACGCTTACCTGGTGCTTGAGGATGCCGATATCGAAACCGCCGTAAAATTTTCGGTAATGGGTCGACTTTACAACAACGGAGAGACCTGCGTTTCTGCCAAGCGGTTCATCGTGACCGATAAGGTCTATGACGACTTTGTCGAGGCTTTCGTCGCCCAAATGCAAAAGATCAACATGGGTGACCCCACCGATAAGAATACCCAGCTTGGCCCGCTTTCCAGCCAGGAGCAGTTTGACACCGTCAAGGAGCAGGTGGATGCCAGCGTCGCCAAGGGTGCAAAAATCCTCTGCGGTGGTGAAGTACCAAACCGCACGGGTGCCTATTATCCAGCCACTGTGCTAGCAGACCTCACGCCAGGAATGCCGGCCTACGACGATGAAATCTTCGGACCTGTCGCGTCGATTATCCGCGCCAGTGATGATGAGGACGCCATGCGGCTGGCTAATGACAGCCGCTATGGACTCGGCGGTGGGATCTTTTCAAAGGACGAGGAGCGTGCCCTCAAACTGGCGCGCGATGACTTCGACACAGGCATGATCCGTATTAATTCGTTTGGGGCTGCTGATCCGAATATGCCATTTGGCGGGGTCAAGAATTCTGGGTACGGACGTGAACACGGTGGCTTTGGTATGAAGGAATTCGTCAACGTAAAGTCGATTTTTCTGCCCTGACCTCGCTTTACACCCAAAATTTCGCCCATTTCATCCAACATTAAGGATTTCTCTATGAGCATGAACATTCTTGTCGCCGGTGCCACCGGCAAAACGGGCCAGCTTCTGGCCCAGTACCTGATAGAACAGGGCCATAAGCCGATAGCGCTGGTTCGCGAAAGTTCGGATACCAGTTCACTGCCCCAAGGCGTAGAGCTGCGCCATGGTGACTTGACCGACCTGGAAACCGGCCTGTGCGACTGCATGGATGCGGTGATCTTTGCCGCTGGCTCGGGAGGAAGCACGGGCCCTGAAATGACCAAAAAAGTGGATCGGGACGGCGCTAAGCGACTGATTGATCTGGCGAAGGAATCTGGCGTGAAGCGTTTCGTGATGCTCAGCTCGATCGGCGCAGATCAATCCAATCCCACCGGCGACATGGCCCCTTACCTGAATGCCAAACACGAAGCGGACGAATACCTCAAGGCTTCCGGAGTAACCTACTCGATCCTGCGCCCTGTGGCATTGACCAACAAGAGCCGCGGCACGGATGTGATCCTAGGTGAGGACGTCGACAAATCGGCCAAAGCATCTCGAGCGGATGTGGCCCATGTACTGGTGGAGGCCGCTACTACAGGCCGTTACGACGGTATGGTGCAGAATATGCAATCAGCCTGACCGTCGCGTCACTGGCGTAACACCAGGCTTGGACCGTTAACTTGTAAAATTCAATCATTCATTTCAACAGGAGAAAATCCATGTCAGAGATCAATAGCAAAGTCGTTATCATTACCGGTGCCAGCAGTGGTCTGGGTAGAGCCACAGCACTACGCTTGGCAAAGGGTGGCGCCAAACTGGTGCTTGCTGCCCGCCGCGAGGAACGCCTTGTGGAGCTGCGTGACACGATTAAGGATCAGGGTGGTGAAGCTATTTATCAGGTTACCGACGTCACTGACCGCGCTCAGGTCGAGTCGCTGGCCAAGGCCGCGAAGGAAGCGTATGGCCGCATCGACGTGCTGGTCAACAACGCTGGTCTGATGCCGCTATCGCCCCTCGATGAACTCAAGGTCGACGAGTGGGAGAAGATGATTGACGTCAATATCAAAGGCGTGCTCTACGGCATTGCCGCGGTGCTGCCGACCATGCGCGAGCAGCATGTCGGCCACATTATTAATCTCTCGTCGATAGCCGGACATAAGGTCTTTCCCGCGTCCGCCGTTTATTCCGCTACCAAGTTTGCCGTGAAGGCGATATCAGAAGGCATGCGTCAGGAAGGCAATGGGGAAATCCGCTCCACCAATATTTCGCCTGGGGCCGTGGCGACCGAGCTGACCAGTAAAATCAGCGATCCCGATACTGCCAAGGGTGTTGATGAAATGTACGAGATGGCCATTGACCCTGATGCGATTGCGCGAGCAATTGCTTATGCCATTGAGCAGCCGACAGATGTTGATGTCAACGAGATTATCATCCGCCCCACTAGGCAGCCGCTCTAACCAGACAGCCGCTCTATTGACAGGAGCAATATGCAAACTGGCATGGTCAACGTTCAGCATCACAGCAGCTTAGTGTCTACTGTTGAACCACTTAAATTGTAAGCCAACACTGGAGAGCCATTTTTAGCATGCGGGCTCAAACGGATTGTCGGACCAGAGAACAAATGGTACAGCGGAAGGATCCGTTGCCTGAGTGCTTATGTTGTCATTTCTCAGTAAATCCATTTGCTCTACGGTCTCTGTGTCGGAATTTTAGATACGAGATAAGAGCCTAGAGCCTAGAGCCTAGAGCCTAGCATCTAGGGCATAAGCCGTCAGAGTGAAGTAAATAAAAATTTACTTCACTCTCTTTATACTTGGCGAATTATCCTGAGGTGAAACAAACGATGAGTATCAACTATGACTGACAAAATATTAAAAATTTCAGATAAGTTTTGGAATATTCGTGGTGAGTTTAACGTTTTCGGTTTATTAAATATTGGCACCCACGCTTCTTTAGTAAAGCGCGGTAATGGCATGTTTGTATTGCTTGACGCTTATGAGATGCAAGACGACGTTAAACAGCAAATCGATTCGCTGACTAACAATGGAGTCAACATTGAAGCGATTATTAATTTACATCCATTCCACACCGTACATATTGAAAAAATACATGGGGATTATCCAAACGCAAAACTCTATGGCACACAGCGCCATATCGATAAATTGCCCAATCTAACATGGCAAACAGAGTTAACTAATTCAAACGAGTTTGCCGCTTTGTTTTCAGACGATTTTGAATTTTCAGTGCCCCGCGGGGTCGATTTTATTTCCAAAAACGAGCGCCTACATTTTTCATCGGTGCTTGCTTACCACAAAGAATCAAAAACCATTCACGTTGACGACACATTAATGTACCTTCAATTACCCGGTATACTTCGTTTTTTAAAAAGTCCAGAATTGTCTTTTCATATGACACTGTCGAAAACATTGGAACGACGCAAAGGAGCTGCTGATGATTTTCGGCTTTGGGCCACGGATATAGCGAAGCAATGGAGCGGTGCTGAAGTGTTGTGTGCGGCTCATTCGTCAACATTATTTATTAAAAACCAATCTCCATCAATTGCGGCGATGATCATGACAGCATTGGAACGGGTAGAATTAACCTTAAAACATCATGAAAACAAGTTTGGTTAACACCATTCTCTTCGTTATATCCCAGTTCAAACTGAATTAGGCATACAGAAATTGGCGAGATCACAACCGATGAAATGTCACTTTTGGATCTGAAACAGTCGAATACGCCAAGACCAGCGAACGGTGCTTATCGAGAAAACCACGATGCGACTGCTGTATAATTGAAGACTTGTGATTTTAAAGACAAGATATACCCAGAAAATTAACCCCCAAAGCACCGAAGGCACTTTAGGGGTTTTATATTAATGTATTGTATATTAACTCATCAATTAATATGCAATACATCTTTAGTGATGGCTCAAATGGGACTATCTATTTTTTGCTGACGCTTAAAACAACGACACAAAAAATGCACTAAAACAAATCGCAATAATAACTGTAGTGCCTAATGCCATTTTCAATTCTGTATTCATTGTCTTGCCTCCAAATGTGTATATGGCAACAATAACGCTTTTTAGCGTTTAACCCAAAAAATATCCTCACAAATGTGAGCTAAAGCAAAATTTTGTTGGTATCAACCGCTAATATTTTCATTGTCATCTGAACTTGTTAAACTTAGATAAATTTTTATAAGAGAGCATATCATGTCGCAATTACTTCATACGATGATCCGTGTAGGCAACCTAGATCGCAGCATTCAATTTTATACCCAAGTGATGGGAATGAAACTACTGCGTCAATCTGAAAACTCAGAATATAAATACACCCTAGCCTTTGTTGGTTTTGGTGAAGAAACCACAGGCCAAGCCGTTATCGAATTAACCTATAACTGGGGTACCGATACATACGATTTAGGCAATGGTTTTGGACATTTGGCCATAGGCGAAGACGATATTTATGCGCGCTGCGAAGCAATTGCTGCTGCTGGCGGTAAAATCACTCGAGCACCTGGCCCTGTTGCTGGCGGCAAAACTGAAATTGCGTTTGTCGAAGATCCAGACGGATACAAAATCGAATTAATTCAAAAAAAATCAGCAACTGAAGCACTTGGCTAATATTGCCTAAGCAGCAAAAATAGGTGCGCTTGAAAGTACACTTTAGATTCGTTAGATATGATAAAACCAGCGAAAGCTGGTTTTATCATTTTGATGACAGAGATTTCTTACAAAATTTTACTGCGCTAGGCTATATATCTACAAGTCATTAGTGTGGGACTAAAATAGCTAATAAACAGATTACGCTTTTTCAGGTCTAACCAAACTAAAATGATCGTAGGCTCTTTGAGAAGCGATACGTCCTCTAGGTGTGCGCTGAATAAAGCCTTGTTGAATTAAAAAAGGCTCCAATACATCTTCAATCGTTTCTCTATCTTCACCTATCGCGGCGGCAAGGTTATCTAATCCTACTGGACCACCCATAAATTTATCAATAATTGCCAGCAGGAGTTTACGGTCTAAATAATCGAAACCTTGCTCATCAACATCAAGTAAATCAAGCGCATATTCGGCAACTTTTTGGGTGACTTTACCATCATGTTTGACTTCCGCATAATCGCGAACGCGGCGTAATAGACGATTAGCAATTCGCGGGGTGCCTCGTGAACGTTTGGCTATTTCAATCGCACCTTGCTGATCAATCTCAAGCTCCATCACATTCGCTGAGCGTGTCACGATAGTGGTAAGATCTTTGACATTGTAAAACTCTAAACGCAGTGGAATACCAAAACGCGCCCGCAGTGGTGATGTTAGTGCTCCAGCACGAGTGGTCGCCCCTATAAGCGTGAATGGCGGTAAATCTAACTTAATTGAACGTGCTGCAGGGCCGTCACCAATCATAATATCCAGTTGGTAATCTTCCATCGCCGGATAAAGGATCTCTTCCACTACAGGGCTTAAACGATGAATTTCATCGATAAACAGCACATCACCTTCTTCAAGATTGGTTAACAATGCCGCTAAATCACCGGCTTTTTCAAGCACAGGGCCAGAAGTGGATTTGATATTCACGCCCATTTCATTAGCCACAATCATCGCTAACGTTGTTTTACCTAATCCTGGAGGACCGAAAATCAGCATGTGATCGAGGGCTTCACGGCGATTTATCGCTGCTTGAATAAAAACCTTAAGCTGCGCTCGAGTATCATCTTGACCGGTATACTCATCCAACATTTTAGGGCGCATAGCACGATCAATCAGTTCATCTTGACCTTGTACCTGCGGTTGGATTAGGCGATCAGCTTCAATCATTTTTACGTACCCTGTTTATGCATATCATATTTATAGCATTGATTTTAATGCAGCTTTAATTAGCGTTTCTGAGCTCATGCCTTCTTTAAAAGCCGCAGAAACCGACTTACTGGCCTGAGCAGGCTTATAGCCTAACGACAATAAAGCTGAAATTGCATCTTCTTCTGCACTATCAACTGGGGCAGCTGGAGTATAATTACTTTGCAGCATAAACTCGCGCTCCGAGCCTGCAGAAGCTTCAAGTAAACTTTTAAGCTTGTCACGCATTTCAATCACTAAACGCTCTGCGGTTTTCTTACCGACACCTGGCAGTTTAACTAAGGTGGCAATGTCATCTCGTTCAACACATGACACGAACTCAGATGCAGTCATACCCGACAAAATCGTTAATGCCAATTTAGGCCCAACGCCATTGGTTTTAATCAATAATCGGAATAATGCACGCTCTTGTTTTGTGATAAAACCATAAAGTAACTGCGCATCTTCACGCACCACAAAATGAGTAAATAACATCGCAGCTTGATTTAACCCTGGTAATTCATAAAAGCTGGTCATCGGCACTTGTAATTCGTAACCAACGCCATTGACATCAAGCACCACTTCAGGCGCTTGTTTTTCAACTAAAATACCGCTTAAACGACCTATCATTTGTATCTTCCATATGTTCTGCTGCTAGCTTTACCACCCATAGCGATAAGGCTTTGATAAGTATGAAAATGGCATATTGCTACTCCTAATGCATCAGCCGCGTCAGCTTGTGGTGAAGCAGGTAGTTTGAGTAGTTGCTTAATCATATGTTGAACTTGCGTTTTTTGAGCTCGGCCAGTCCCCACTACAGCACTTTTTATTTGGGTTGCGCTATATTCCGCCACGGGCAGTCCAGCACACGTAGCAGCAACAATTGCCGCGCCTCTGGCTTGGCCAAGCTTTAGGGCTGAATCAGCATTTTTGGCCATAAATACCCGTTCAATAGCAAATTCATCCGGCTGATATTGAGTAATTATTTCGCATAAGCCTGCGTAAATTTGTTGTAATCGTTGTGGTAATTCATCGGCAGAGGTTCGAATACAGCCGCTACCAAGGTAAATCTGTTGACGGCCTTGGCATTGGATCACACCGTAGCCTGTAATGCGGGAGCCGGGATCGACTCCTAAAATAATGGCCATTGATGCCTCATGCGTTGTCTAACGCTTGCATAACGTCATCTGATATCTCAGCATTATGATATACCTCTTGTACATCATCATGGTCTTCTAAGGTATCGATTAAACGTAAAAATTTTTCGGCGGTATCTGCATCAAGTTCAGCTTTTAATGATGCAACCATAGTCACTTCAGCATGAACAGATCCAAAACTAGCACTATCAAGTGCATCTTTGACTTTGCCAAAGGTCTCTGGAGTGGTGAATACATCGATTGACCCATCATCATGAGTGATAACATCTTCGGCGCCTGCGTCTAATGCACTGTCGATTAGGCTATCTTCATCAATATCGGTGTCGTAGGAAATAATGCCAGATTTAGTAAATAAATAGGCCACTGAACCATCGGTACCCAAGTTACCACCCGACTTATTAAATGCATTACGCACACCAGAAACGGTGCGATTACGATTGTCTGTCATCGTTTCAACCATGACCGCAGTACCACCTGGACCATAGCCTTCATAAATAATGGTTTCTAGTTGCTGACCATCTATCTCACCGGCACCGCGTTTTATGGCGCGTTCAACGGTATCACGGGTCATATTATTGGATAAGGCTTTATCAACTGCAGCGCGTAATCTGGGGTTAGCATCAACATCTGAACCGCCTTCGCGAGCTGCTACAGTAAGCTCTCGAATAAATTTGGTAAACAACTTACCGCGTTTAGCATCTTGTGCGGCTTTACGATGTTTTATATTGGCCCATTTACTGTGTCCTGCCATCTTAAGCTCCTTTATCCAATTGGATAATTCAAGTAAAAAACCATACTTGTCAAAAACATACCGAGGCAGCAGCCTCGGTATGTGGTGCCCTATTTAAGAGCGTATTACGCTGAACAATAATGTTTACTCTTCAGTTTTAACCTTTTCAATCACCGCAATACCCAATTCCGTTAACTGCACTGGGTTAGCAAAACCAGGAGCGTTAGTTAATGGACATGCCGCGGTAGTCGTTTTAGGGAATGCCATTACGTCACGAATCGAGCTTGCGCCGGTCATCAACATAATAATACGATCCAAACCAAACGCTAACCCCGCGTGTGGAGGTGTACCGTAACGTAACGCTTCAAGTAAGAAGCCAAACTTTTCTTGTGCTTCTTCAGCTTCAATACCTAAAATACTGAATACTGTACTTTGCATTTCGGCGTTATGAATACGCACTGAGCCGCCACCTAATTCACAACCATTCAATACCATATCGTAGGCATCTGAAATAGCTGCTGCTGGGTCTGCTGCTAATTCTGCTGGGCTAATACCACGAGGCGCAGTAAATGGATGATGAACCGCGTGGAATCCACCGTTAATTTTCTCAAACATCGGGAAGTCGACAACCCACATTGGGCGCCACTGTCCTTCAAGTAACTTGAAATCTTCGCCAGCTTTTAAGCGCAAGGCGCCCAATGCTTCAGCAACCACATTGGCTTTGTCTGCACCAAATAGGATGATATCGCCGGTTTGTGCACCTGTACGGCTGATGATATCGTTAACAATAGATTCAGTTAAAAACTTAAGTACAGGCGACTGAATACCATCCATGCCTGCAGCTAAGTCATTAATTTTCATCCACGCTAAACCTTTAGCACCATAAATGCCGGCAAATTTAGTGTAATCGTCAATTTGTTTACGAGATAATGACGCACCTGTTGGAATACGAAGTGCCGCAACGCGACCTTCGACATCATTTGCAGGGCCATTAAATACCGCAAACTCAACATCTTTAACCAAATCAGCAATATCAACTAATTCAAGTGGATTACGTAAATCAGGCTTATCAGAACCATAACGCTTCATTGCTTCGGCGTAGGTCATGCGAGGAAAATCACCTAAATCAACATTCAATAAATCTTGAAACAAACCGCGCATCATTTGCTCAGTTTTTTCCATGACTTGTTCGGCAGACATGAATGAGGTTTCAATATCAATTTGAGTAAATTCAGGTTGGCGATCTGCACGTAAATCTTCATCGCGAAAACACTTAACAATTTGATAGTAGCGGTCAAAACCAGACATCATGAGCAACTGTTTGAACAGCTGTGGTGATTGAGGCAAAGCAAAAAATTGACCTTTATAAGTGCGACTTGGGACTAAATAGTCACGCGCACCTTCTGGAGTGGCTTTGGTCAAAATAGGCGTTTCGATATCTAAAAAGCCATTGGTGTCTAAGAAGCGACGAACAGAACTGGTAACCTTAGCGCGGAAGATAAGACGCTCGGCCATTTCTGGGCGACGTAAATCTAAATAACGGTATTTTAAGCGTTGTTCTTCACTGTTATTTTGATAATTATCCATGCTTAAAGGTAAAGGCGCTGAAGCATTAATCACTGTCAGTTGCGTACCTAAAATTTCAATCGCACCGGTTTTCATTTGTGAATTGACTTGGCTATCAGGACGAGCGCGCACAACACCTTTAATTTGAACACAAAACTCACTGCGCAATGTGCTGGCTATATCAAAAACGTCTTTTAGATCTGGGTCAAAAACAACTTGAACTAGCCCTTCTCTATCGCGTAAGTCTAAAAACACAACTCCGCCTAAATCGCGACTACGGTTAACCCAACCAACTAAAGTAACTTCTTGACCTAGATGAGACGTATTAATGTCTCCACAATAATGACTGCGCATTGAACTCTATCCTTTATCCACAAAGCGGTATTTTGGAAATCGAAAACGATAAAAACGGCATTATATACCGTGACTCAAACTTATGCATTGAAGTATCAATCAGATTGCAGCAATTAACCAGACCTACAGCGAATAAACTCAATCGACTGACGGAAAAACCATCAACCAAAAACTAGCTCATTTTATGTTGATGGCCACCGACTTTTTTAGCTTGATACATTAACTGATCTGATTTTTTCAATAATGAAGCAGCGGTATCGGCATCATCAGGAAAAATAGCGATACCAATGCTGGCCGAAATAGTGACATTGATATCATCGATTAATAACGGTTTCTTTAATCCCAATAAAATATTTTCAGCCACTTGACGAGCATTTTCTTTGGCTTCGATATGATTTAATAACACCACAAACTCATCACCACCAAAACGGGCAACCGTGTCAGAATCTCGCACATGTTGGCTTAATAATAAGGCGATACGTTGTAGCAACTTATCCCCCACATGATGACCATGCCGATCGTTTATTGCTTTAAAACCATCTAAATCAATAAATAACAGTGCAAACTTCGATTTATCCCGATGATGAGTCAAAGTGGCTTGCGCTAATCTATCGTCAAGTAAACTGCGATTTGGCAATGCCGTAACATTGTCATGATTAGCCATAAATCGAAGGTTTTCTTCAGCTTTAAGACGTTTTTGAATTTCGACATTTAAACGTCGATTCGACATCAAAACCACGATGGCAATTAAGGTGATAATTAGCAAACCAATCACTAATATTTTCAACCAACGTTGGTAACGTAATGTGTCACTATTAAGATCTAGCGAAACCCATTTTTGATACATGTTCTGTTGTTCGGTTTCATCAATGGTCGCAATGACTCTATCAATCAAAGGCACTAAACCTTTGACGCCCGGAAATAAGCCTATATGGCTATGCTGCTCAGTTAACTCAGCTAATAAAGACATTTTTAAACTCGGATATTGGCCACCTTTTAACGTAGTCGCCAATGTTGCTACTTGTTCAACAAACATATCCGCACGACCCGTGATAACCGCTGCCATACCTTGCTTAGTGTCTGCAACAGGCACTAATTTTATACCTGGGTATTGTTGGCGAAGCTGATCGACAATGTGATAGCCATCAACAACAGCCAATCGTTTACCGGTAACTTGGGAGATATTAAAAATGGGAGGCTGAGTTAACGACGTGACTATCGCCCAAGGTGACGGCCAATATGCTAATGAGAATGCCAGTGTATTTTCGCGCTCAATCGTTTTAGCCATACTGGCTACTAAATGAATTTCACCTTTAACCAGGTCGCTCATCATGTTGCCAAAATCATCGTAAGCCACCGGGATAATGGTTAAATTGAGTTGGGTAACCAATAAATTTTTGATGTCTGCATTCACCCCTAAAAACTCACCGTTTTTACCCTGAAACTCCATAGGAGCCCAATTTTTCAGGTAACCCATTTTTATGGCCCCTAGACTACTAACGTATTGCTTTTGTTGAGTTGTTAGTTTGATTTTATTGGCAGAATTAGCAAAAAAACGATCGTCTGGGTTAATTAACCATTTACGCTCAACTTGAATTTGTTCTTCAACAGAAATCAAATTAAATCCAGCTTGAATCCGATCCGCTAAGCCACTGTCATCAATGCGCGTTAAAACATACATATCTGTTGAAAATTCGATATCGGTATATTGACGAAACTCTGCCCACAACTTATTGGCTAATAAGTAATGAGACGTCATTGCTGCAGATGAAACAAAACCGCTAATTTCATTTTTACGTGCCGCTTTAACCATGCCGTCTAATGAATCATAAAAACGTAACTGCGCTTTGGGAAATGCTTTTTTAATATCACTAATATAAGGCGCGGTAGGGAAAACCCCAATCCGCATAGCAGTATTTTCAATGCTATTTAACGCTAAGTTCGAACTAAAAAAGCGACTTTTAACCGAAATAATATGCCACGCTTGCTTTAAGCCAGTGCGCATATCTTGGCTTTCAGGATAACCAATATGAACATCTGCAACACCACGTTTAACATCATCAATGGAACTGCTCATGTCACCCGCCACAAAATCAATATTGATACCGGTTTTTTCAGACCATAAAGTCCACAAATCAACTAACATTCCATGTGGCAAGCCATCAGCGCCGATATCGGCATAAGGCTCGACACCATTTTGCATGGCAATAATGACTCCCGCAGTTTGTCGATGATAGCCTAACCACCGCCGCTCTATTTGCTGAATAACCTTCGCCGGCATTAATTCAAAACCATGGTTAATTTTGTTGAGAAGCTCTAAATCCCCTTTAACCACCGCAGGGGCTAAGTTGATTTTTTTGATGAGTATGCGCGATGAGCTGTAAAAATTGGCGGCTATGTCTTGTTCAAGTGCTAAATTGCGTTGATATCCTTCAATACCGGCAAAAACAAATAACTCACCTTTAACGGCTGCTTGTAATAATTGTTCACGATTTTGATAACGCTTAAAACTAAGCTTAGGTTCTAGCGCTGATAATGTTGCTTCATGGGATGAGCCACTCACGATACCAATTTGATAGGGCACTAAATCACTAATTTGTTTTTTACTACTGAGCGACTTATGAATATATAAATAGGTATTGAGTGAAGTAAAGGGTTTGGCAAAATCAAACTTTTTTAACCTAGCTTGGTTTTGAGACATGCCAATGTGGACATCTGCTTTTTTCTGTTCAAGCTGATCGAGTGACTGTTGCCAATGCCGAGACACAAATTGCACTTTGGTATCAGTAATAATGGACCATTCGCGCCACAAATCGACCAAAATACCTGCAGGAGTTCCCGTTTCATCCAAATATTCAAATGGATAAGTATCTTCTCCCATCACGATAACTAAGGGAAGTTGGCGTACTGACGTATTGGCTTTATCTGAATGTATTGCCTGCGCAGGTAATGATATCCACGCAAATAATATTGCTAATATCCAAGGTATAAATTTCAAGTTTTTTCCCTAATACTTTCACTTTTTATACTTATTTATTAAATAAGCTTGTTCATTGCCATTTTGGGCTAAATTAACTACCGTTTTCCAAGCCATAAATATTTTAGCTGTTAGAAAAAAATGATTGCAATGGCTTAAAAAACAGCTTTGTTGCTACTTTGTTACAAGAATAAATAATATCATTATTCAGTCTTGAGTCATGCTAATTTTATGAATAGAAATTAATATTCTGAAGCTTATGCACATAATACCAGCATTCATAAGCATTCAAAACCTGTCCCATTAACAACATTGTCAACTATTTGAAAAAAAACTCACAAATTATTAGCTAGATACTTGCTGCAGTTCACCATCATTAGCTAAAATACATTTCTAACTTTTCCACATTACAGCTGATGAACTCTCAACAAGATAAGATATACGCTCATGTGACCGACCAAATTACTGATTTTCAATTTGATCAACGTGTTGCTGGTGTATTTAATGACATGATCCGCCGCTCTGTTCCTGGGTACGCACAAATTATCAATACCATTGGTGATTTTGCTAATCGCTTTGTCACGCCCCAAAGCAATATATACGATCTCGGTAGTTCGTTAGGCTCAGCGACATTAAGTATTCGTCGTCAAATTGAAGGGCGCGGATGTCAAATTTATGCGGTAGACAATAGCCAGTCTATGATTGAGCGTTGTACTGAAAATCTTGCTGCGTATGTCAGCGACATTCAAGTCAATTTATTGTGTGCTGATATCAGAGATATCGACATCCAGAATGCGTCGATGGTGGTGCTCAACTTTACCCTACAATTTCTACCGACCCATGATCGCGACGCCCTAATAAAACGTATTTACGATGGTATGTTACCCGGTGGAATTTTAGTCATTTCAGAAAAATTATTCTTTGAAGATAATCAAATTCAACAGTTATTAGATGAACAGCATTTAGATTTTAAGCGTGCAAATGGGTATAGTGAGCTCGAAATAAGTCAAAAACGCAGTGCATTAGAAAACGTTATGCGTCCAGACAGCTTAAATGTCCACCAAAAACGCTTAACTGAAAACGGCTTTAGTCACTTCTCAGTCTGGTTTCAATGTTTTAACTTTGCATCTATGGTAGCCATTAAATGATCAATTTTAGCTCTTTTTATAAAGACATTGCTGATTCAAACCTACAACACTGGTTGGAAACATTACCGGCAATTTTAGGTAAATGGCAACGAGATCATAAACACGGCAATTTACCTAAATGGGAAAAAGTGCTCAATAAATTACATTATCCTCAACCGGATAAAATAGATTTTAGCAGCAGTGTAACAATTGGAACCGGGGAACAACTCAGCCTAGGACAAGTCGAAAAACTGACTAATTTACTGGCGGTGTTTCAACCGTGGCGTAAAGGTCCATTTTCCGTTCATGGTATTCAAATTGATACAGAATGGCGCAGTGATTGGAAATGGGACCGAGTTAAAAATTTTATTTCACCATTAAAAAATCGCACAGTGTTAGATGTTGGTTGCGGTAGTGGCTATCATATGTGGCGGATGTTAGGTGATGGCGCAACTCGTGTTGTAGGAATTGACCCTTCGCCATTATTTTTATGTCAATTTGAAGCTATCAAGCGAGTGGCAGGTAATCAGCACCCGGTATATTTGCTGCCATTAGGGATAGAGGAATTACCCGCATTAGATGCTTTTGATACCGTATTCTCGATGGGCGTACTCTATCATCGTCGCTCTCCGATAGATCATTTACTACAATTACGTGACCAATTAAGAGTGGGTGGTGAATTGGTACTTGAAACACTGGTGATTGATGGCGATGAAAATGCGGTACTTGTTCCACAAGATAGATATGGCAAAATGAACAACGTTTGGTTTATACCATCAGTTGCAGCCTTAATGTTATGGTTAAAGAAATGTGAGTTTATTGATATTCGTTGTGTTGATATCGATATCACCTCACTAGCAGAACAACGCAGCACCCAGTGGATGAAAAATGAATCTCTAGTCGATTATCTCGATCCAAATGATGTGAGTTTAACCGTAGAAGGTTATCCCGCGCCTAAGAGGGCTATCATCATTGCAACAAAGAACCAACCGAATCACGATTTAGTATAAATATTACTATTCAACAGGAATTGACATGTTAAAGCAGGTAATTGCTCTATCCGTTGCAGCGGCACTATTATCGGGTTGTACAGCCACCCAAAAAACAATAACACCACCGCTGACCAATGCTGATTTGAATAGCAGTTTGCAAGTTTCGCAAACCGTCATTATTGATGCCATCAATGTACAAAATAGTCAGCAGACAAATGACATTAGTGCGCTTTCTGACGAAATTAGAAAGTTGAAGACTCAGGTAAGCACCGCAATGAGTCAAAAACCAAAAACAATTATTGTTCAACCACCTACACCAAAGCCTGTGGCGGTCCCACAGCAATGTCCTGAAGCCATTATTGGTGAGAAGTTTCTACTTGGTGAAGTCGAAAGTGTCTACATAGATGAAGTAAAATTAAAGTTTGCCACACGCATTGATACTGGTGCAGAGTCATCATCTCTAGACGCACGCAATATCGTATTATTTGAACGAGAAGGCGTACAGTGGGTTCGCTATGATGTGATAACTAATAACACTGAACAACCTGCAAACACCTTTGAATCTAAAGTTGAACGCTTTGTTCGTATTAAACAAGATGCAGATACGGCTGATGATCGTCGTCCAGTAATCCATGCCCATTTAAAAATAGGTAAATATGCCGCCGAAACAGATTTAAACCTAACGGATCGAAGCCACCTAGATTATCCTTTATTACTAGGTCGCAAGTTTATGAAAGATATTGCCATTGTTGATGTAGGCCAAATCTACATTCATGGTAAAGCCAAAAACCAAATTACCACGTTAATTAAGTAGGATCCGTAATGCATTCTCGTAAACCGTTTTACATATTCGTTGCGTTGCTATTTATCATCGGGATCAGCACCAGCATATATCGTGGTATCGAACACAATGTGCCTTTTTTACCTGGGGACCAGGTACAAAGTTGGGCCGTTGATGCCAAAATAAGTTTTAATGGAAAGAATCAACCTGCTGAGGTCAATTTCTCATTACCTAACGATCCTGCATTTGACATCTTAGTTGAAAATGCATCATCACCAGGTTATGGCTTAAATATTTCAGAAGATACTAATAACCGTCGCGCCGTGTGGTCTATTCGTGAGGCTTCTGGCTCACAAGCATTGTATTACCGAGTCACTTTGGTACCCACAGGCAAGCTTAATATTGAAGCCGTCGAAGAACCTGCCACGCCAGAATTATATTCATGGCCTGCAACAGAGAAATCAGCAGCAGAGCAAGTCATTGAAGAAGTCTGGGCTCGCAGTGCTACTAACCTGTCGTTTGCTCAGCAGTTAATGAATTTGATTAACGATAACGATCAGAGCCAAAATATGGCGTTGTTATTATCGGCTAACACCTCAACCAATTTGTTTGTGCACATGTTGCACTCAAAAGGGGTACCTGCACGTATTGTTAACGGTTTGCAACTTGAAGATCAACGACGTCGTCAGCAGCTCACATCATACGTTCAAGTTTACAATAACGGTCAATGGGAACTTTTTGACGTTCCAAACAACAAAAAAGGCCGTGACAATACTTTAGTATTATGGGAATACACTGGCCACTCAGTACTTGATGTTATGGGAGGAACTAGCTCATTAGTTAACTTCTCAATGCTGCAAGATACTCGTTCAGCATTAGCCACCTCTATCGACATGATGATGAATGACGATGCAATGGATTTCTCTTTGTATCAGTTACCGCTTGAAGAACAAAGCACATTTAAGGGCATTCTGTTAATCCCAATTGGGGTATTAGTCGTGGTGTTCTTACGCGTCATTGTCGGCATCAAAACATCTGGTACTTTTATGCCGGTATTGATCGCTCTGGCGTTTATTCAAACGACCCTACTAACCGGCTTAATTGGCTTTTTGCTTATTGTTGCCTTTGGTTTAATGATCCGTTCCTATCTGTCGACGCTTAACTTACTGCTCATATCCCGAATATCGGCGGTAATTATTGTGGTTATTTTTATTATCGGCTTATTTACCTTAATTTCATTCAAATTAGGCTTAAGTGAAGGCTTAACGATTACCTTCTTCCCGATGATCATTCTTGCGTGGACCATTGAGCGCATGTCTATTCTGTGGGAAGAAGAAGGCCCTAAGAAAGTCTTTGTATCAGGTGGCGGTAGCTTATTTGTGGCCACATTGGCGTACTTAGCCATGGACAACCAATTAGTTCAGCATTGGGTATTCAACTTCTTAGGCATTCACTTAGTGATTTTAGCGTTGGTATTAGTGATGGGACAGTACACAGGTTACCGTTTAACTGAATTAAAACGCTTTAAACCATTAGTTGGAGAGCAATAATGAAGTACGCCTGGCCCTGGGAATTGAGCCGTAGCGGTGTACTCAACATGAACAGGCGCAATATTAGCTATATTGGTCGTTATAATCAGCGTAAGTTTTATAAACGCGTTGATGACAAACTAATTACTAAGCAACTTGCGCTTGCTAATGGCATAGCCGTTCCCGATTTAATTGGGGTTGTTCATGAACAACATAAAATCCAAGAAATCCCAGCTATGGTCCTCGACCGTAGCGGTTTTGTGATAAAGCCAGCAAAAGGTTCTGGCGGTAAAGGCATTATGGTGATCACCAGAGTGAGTAATGGCTGTTATTACAAGCCCAATGGCCACGAAGTGACTCATAGCGAAATTTATCGCCATGTATCTAACATTTTAAGTGGTTTATTCTCTCTCGGCGGTAAGCCTGATGTCGCAATTGTTGAAGGGTTAATTGAATTTGACCCAGTCTTTGAAGGCTTAAGTTATGAGGGTGTCCCAGACATCCGCTTAATTGTGTTTAAAGGCTTTCCTGTCATGGGAATGTTACGTTTATCAACTGCAGCATCAGATGGTAAAGCTAACTTACACCAAGGCGCTGTAGGTGTTGGCTTAGATATCGCTACCGGACACAGTTTGCATGCTGTGCAATTTGACTTACCCGTTGATAAGCATCCTGATACTCACTTTCCACTGTCGAACATCAAAGTTCCTCATTGGGAAACCTTACTCCACACAGCATCAAGTGCCTATGAAATGTGTGAGCTCGGGTATTTAGGTACTGACATGGTGTTAGATAAAAACAAAGGCCCACTGTTACTTGAATTGAATGCCCGTCCTGGTCTAACCATTCAAATTGCCAATGGTAGAGGGATTTTACCTCGACTTAAGCATGTAGAAGCGATGAAAAGCTCAACAATGTCAGTTGAGGAACGCGTGGCTTATGCTAAAAAGCATTTTTGTAGCAACCCTATTTTTTAATCTTTTAGCCACAGCAAGCGCTGTGGCTAATCCCTTAGCACTGTTCGTCGAACAGTGCTTACAATATCAACCTGATTTAGGACAAGACAAGCTTGTTTCTTTTCAGTCTGTTGAACAACAAGCTGTTGAATTTGAAAAGCGCACAATTGCGTTAAATAATATCAACGACAGAATTCAATATTACCGCCCTTTCGCCAACGACAGCCTAAATAGGCAAGGCTTATTATGGTGCCAATTACACCTTGCCGATGAACTTTATGCGTTAGCTACAGCAGCCAATACCCAACGCTTAATTGATCAGTTGTTACAGCTTCGACCGCCTTATGATCAATTAGGACAACGCTTAGTCGCCATAAGACAATCACAGTGGGAGCTAATCGAAAAGTCAAAACTGCACAGCGCCCAGGCAAGCAATAATCAAGCATTGTCTCAACGACTCTTCAGCATGCAATTTAATCAGCAAGACTGTGTAATATCCAATGAACTTAGTTCAGAGAGCAGCAATACTAATATTGATATTCGTATTGCTAAATATTTAATTACACAACCCAATGAACACTGTAGAAAACAGGTTTGGCTTGCCTATCAAATTCGCGCAAAAGACAAACAAGCTCCAGCGCTTGCATTGATCCATCAATTACAACAGCAGCACGCAATTCTTCAAGACTATGATAATACCGCACAGGCACAACTCTCATCTCATGGGCTAACCCCGCCGTTGTTAGAGCAATTCTTAGCCAGCCAAACAAGTAATCTTGGTATCGCGCCATGGAATATTGCCCATGCCCTTAGTCGGGTAAGTAATTCATCGGCTATAAAATCGATTACTACGGATGCATTTTTACAGCAAATATTCGAAAGCCTTGAAGCTTTAGATCTCAAGTTTGAACTGATCACAACAGACGATGATATAATAGACGATCCTAAAATAAATAAAACGACATCGCTTGCAGACAGTCAACATAGCAGCTTAAGTGAGGCACACCTCATCCGCGTTTGGCACCAACAGCGATTACTGGGTGAAATTTTCACCTACCCTCAAGATAAGCAGCACAAGCCATTAAATATAGATGGTCAATTGATAAAACAAACTGTTGTCGGTCATCAATTTGGCCAATATTCGCTAAGTTTTCCATCGCAATTAATCCATGTGAAACAACAACAAAAATTAATTAACAGATTAAGCCAAGCAATAGTATCCTTGGCTCAAGGTGGGCAGTTTTATTTTATTACCAATAGAACACAAAACACTGATGCCCATGCGATTGCAACACATTGGTTAGCACACTACATTACACAACAGCTGAACTTATCCCAATTGCCTAAAAGACACCAATTAGCAGCACAATATCAACAGCAATTATGGGTATTTAGGACAAAGGTTTCACTGGCTTTTTATCAATATAAAGGTAATTTCAAAGGTACACAGCAGAATATTTGGTTAAGTCATAATCAACCACTATCAGTGGCTTTTGAGCAAAGCTTTGGCCTACCATGGCCAAATGCAACGGACGCAATATATAGTTATCAAGCTATTGCTAATGAAGGAATTAATCATTATCTTCCTTTATGGCAAACCGCATTGACTCAATTAATCATTGCTGACACACCGACCAATATATCGACTCGCGCGATATTTAATTTATTGGTTGTAAACGAAACACATTTAACTTTAGACGATCAACTTGAGCAGCTTATTGGCCCACCAATAGACCCACATTCACTTATCAGGAGATTTAAACATGCTGGAACTACGCAAGAGTAAAACACTCTCGTACTTACTATTATCAGCTACGTTGTTTAGTAGTGTGGCGTTCGCAAAAGAGTCCGTTGAAAAAACACCACATAAGTTAACGGCTGACCAAGTTTATCAAGGCATTAAAACCAATTTAGAAACTAATCTTTATTCATTACCGCCTCGTGTACAAGGCCATTATGCTATACGTCAATTCCGCATGACTGGGGAAGCAAAATACGCTAACGGTTCATTAATCGATTTGCTCACCATTGCAGAGCGCCAAGCATACTATTCTTGTAATCTGGATAAACCCGGTTTTATTAAAAGTGAATCAAAAATTGAAGCGGATAAATTAGGCTCTGGCCCACGGGCTACCGCCCGTAAGGAAGCCATCGCTCCCTACCCTAACTTTATGTTATATACCGATGTGCTATTGCGCTATGCCAGTCGAGTCGATGAGTTTGGCTTTACCGGACCTTGTCATGATTTAATGATAAAAACCCTAAAAAGTGCTAATTTAGAACCCGCTTTCACTGATCCAAAAATGATCAAAGCTTGGGCCGCGCAGTTAATCAACTATGTATATTGGGCCAAGCAAATCGGTGTT
The DNA here is from genome assembly GCF_010092445.1 of Shewanella sp. Arc9-LZ. Lineage (NCBI taxonomy): Bacteria > Pseudomonadati > Pseudomonadota > Gammaproteobacteria > Alteromonadales > Shewanellaceae > Shewanella > Shewanella sp. Arc9-LZ. The sequence goes on from NZ_CP048031.1 coordinate 2,740,683, forward strand.
GGCGACTATTACCAAGCTTACAAACAAGCTTTCATTAAAACCTATCCAGATAGTAATGATGATAAGCTCAAAAAAGGCCAATATAAAAACAAAGTTTATGGTATGACTCACTTTATTTTTTCAGCTAGCGAGTATTATCAACATCCAGTCGATCCAAAAGAGTATCAGTGGATTTTAGATTACTTTGAAAACAACATTGATCGCATTTTAACCGATACTACTGAAGATATTATTACTGAAGTGGGTATTAGTTTCTTAATTACTGGTAACGGCGATAACCCAGTTGTAGAGAAAGTGAAAAAGCATGTGATTGCGGCTTACGATCCTAAAACAATGATGATCCCCTCACCACATGGCAAAGTTGAATTATCTTCTGGTGAACACAGAAACGTATTAGCAATGATGTTATTAGATTGGCCTGAAACGTTACATAAAGGACCATATTTAAATAATATTTCTAGTACCAAGAAATACTTACCAAAACTTGTTAAGCCTAAAGCGTCTATGAACGATGCTAAATCACACTAAATATTAGCAGTGATACGTTTGAGGCAAATGCAGTGCATTTGCCTTTTTTATTTCAAACAATGCTATGATTTTCCGTCATTTTTACTCAACAATAAAGAGAACACTTAATGAGCCGAGCTAAATCAACCTTAGAACAATGGCGAATTGTCCAAGCTGTCGTTGATTTTGGAGGCTATGCTCAGGCTGCAGAAAAGCTCAACAAGAGCCAATCGTCACTAAACCATGCGGTGGCCAAGTTGCAGCATCAACTGGGGATTAACTTACTCGAAGTAAAAGGCCGCAAAGCCTATTTAACCGAGCAAGGAGAAGTGTTATTGCGTCGTTCTCGTCATTTAACTCAATCGGTTGAAGAGCTAGAACAATTAGCCTCAAATTTAGGACAAGGTTGGGAACCTAACCTCACCATTGCCAGAGAAATCATTTATCCGATGGACACTCTAGTGGCAGCTCTAGACGAGTTTTTACCTCAAAGTCGTGGTACAAGGGTAACGATTATCGACTCGGTGATCACTGGCACTCATGAACTTGTGCTTAATAATGAAGTCGACATTGCTATTTGCGCTACACCACCCAAAGGCCATATTGCAGAGCCATTATGTGAATTAAATTTTGAACTTGTGTGTCATCCAGACCATCCGCTTGCGCAATTAGAACGCATTGATGATGACAAGCAGTTAGCCCAGCATTTACAAATTGTGATTAAAGATACGGGAATAAATGCAACCAATGATATTGGTTGGCTTAAAGCGGAACAACGTTGGACGGTATCAAACTTTCATGAGGCAAAATCGATTTTAGCGCGTAACATTGGCTTTTGTTGGATCCCGAACTTTGTTGTGCAGCAAGAATTGCAAAATAAACAACTCATCCGTCTTCATTTGCGTGGAGGTAATAATCGAAAAGCAATATTGAATCTGGTTGTCCCTAATCGCGATCAGCAAGGCCCTGCTTGTAAGTTATTAGAAAGCTTAATTTTAAAACAGCATAACTTACCTTTTAATGGCTGATTATCAGTATAAAAAAGTTTACTTAGATTTGGTGTTGTAGATATTTAATCAATATGGCGACTTATTCAAGTCAGCTTCTACATAACACATGATTTTTGTCATGCTCGTGAATCCTTATCTTGCACAAATCGCTGAAAAATCATTGTTCCCTGCACTTTCAATTAAACATCTTAGCATCCATTTAAATTAGCTCATTTGGCAAAATATACATAGGGCATTATGATTTGGCTTGCGATACTAGGATGCGTTCAGCCAAGTTCTGATTAAGTAGTTAATATCGAGTTCAGATAATTTACCATCGCTAAATTATCGAATTTAGTTGGTGTTGAATGCATACTGCAGAGACATCGAAAAAAACTACACGTAGATTTCGATGGATTGATGCTGCTGTGAATAACGTTCTGGGGAAGGTAGAGACTGACTAGTTGAATCGTCAACGGCTGCAGTGTCGTTTGCCATAGTAGAATGACGCTGTTCTGCTGATAATGAACGATTTGGAGACAATAAACTCATGTTTGAATCATCAGCATTAAGAGGATCATTGGTTAAAGTTTGACTGTTTTGCGATATGGAAGTATTCGTTGTTGTTGATGACAAAGCATCTGAATTACTTGTTATTAACTCTTTCTTTGCTTCATTCATGTTTTGTAATGCTTGCGCCGCCACACGAATATCAGCCATTGACGGCTGTACTGGCGCCATCGCTGCGGCATATACTTTCTGCATTTTACTTAACGTTGCTTGCGCATCACCATCAACAGTAGACACATCGATATTGACCTCACCATCCACCGCATAGCGACGTCCATCGGGGCCTTTTTCATATTGATAACTCGGGCTTTGTGCCAAACTGCCTCCCACTGCTGCGTGGGCTTGTTCGTGGCTTTTAACTTCGGTATCTCGTTGTGCCAGTTGATCAATTTGTTTAATTTCAGCTTGTTCAATTTGTTGTTGTTTGTCTTTTACCTGTTGCTCAACTTGTTGAGCTGCTATTTCAGCTTGACGGTTTGATGTTTGAGATTCTGCATTGACTGACGGATCATCCACTGATGAATTTTGGTCCGTAGTATTTGTTGCTACAGCTGAAGTATTTGTTTCTGTCGCTGAAGCATCCGAGGGTTGATTAAAGATATTAACTACTGGCTGTTGAGCATTAACGGCTTCACCATTACTCGTTGCGGCTGATGTATCTGTACTCACAAATGTCCCAGCAACGGTATCAGTTGCCTGGATTGGAGTAGGTGAACGATTTAATACTCCAGTAAGATTAAGTGGACCACTTTTTAAGCTGTAACTATTGAATGTATCAGCAACAATGATTTTTTGAGACTTGGTTTCATTGCTCGCAGTTAAGCTAGATGTAGAGTTATGCTGAGTATCTGTGCTTATAGTGGGTTTAAGGTCTATCGCTACCTTAAACGCCGCTGTTGATGAGACCGTAGTTTGAAATGAACTGGATTTGAGCGAGCTGTTTTTAACTGAACCTGACTGAATATTTCCAGATTGAATGTCTATAGAAATAGTGGGGTCAGATCGAGGGTTACTGACTTGAATGCTATTTGTTGTTTGAGCACTATTGATTGCTTGTGCATGTGGTTGAGCTTGCGGCGTGGACAATGAATTGCGGTGGTTAAGTTGGGCAGTATTATTAACTGACCCAGTGTTTGCAGAAACCATCGCCGCATTCATGATTACACTTCAATATCAATCAAACTGCCAACAGTCTCAGAAGCTACTTCAATCACTTTAGCAGATGCTTGAGCTTGGTTGGATGATTCAATCGCAGACACTAAAGCTGATGTGGTGTCAGTTTGCCCAACAGCACGAGAACTTAAGGTCACAGTATCTTGGCTTGGTGAATTAGACACAGCCGGTTTTTGTTGATCTGGCATCGCAACAGATGTTGTTGCTTGCGCTAAACCTTGTTGAGCACTTTGCAATCCCTGCATACCTGACGCATAGGCTGATTGAACTTGCATAATACTGCTCCTGATTTTAAAAAAGTCGATTTATTATGGCCTAAACCGACTAATATGTACAGTTTTCAAACAAAAGTTAGCCGTTAACCCAACCCATCTCCCAATCTTTCCATACTGGATTCATCCCTCGTAATTTAATTTGTGAAATAACCTGTTCAACAGAGCGGTTATCACTGATTTCAAATTGATCAAGTTGACTATCAGGTGCCATATAACCACCAGGTTGAGTTGAGCTTCCTGCACTCATGTGGGTAATCCCTAATGGCAGTAAATTATCCCTCAGCGACGGCAGCTCACGCGTTGATAAACTGATTTCAAGCTGGGGGTTAAACAACCTAAACGCACAGATCATTTGTACTAATCCTGCATCGGTTAATTCAACTTTTGGTGTAATACCGCCAGTACACGGACGTAAACGAGGTAATGAAATACTGTAGCGACTGCGCCAATAGGTTTTTTCCAAATAATCAAGATGATGCCCCATTAGCAATGCATCGAGTCGCCAATCATCTAACCCAAGTAATACACCTAGGCCAATTTTATCAATTCCCGCTTGAGCAACTCTGTCTGGGGTATCTAAACGATAGATAAAATCTTGTTTTTTACCGCGTGTATGATGTTGAGCGTAAGTATGTGGACGATAGGTTTCTTGATATACCATAACTGCATCAACGCCAAATCTCCCAAGACGCTGATATTGTTCAGTTTCTAATGGTTGAACTTCCATTGCTACATAATTAAAAGCCGTGTTAACGAGTGGTAACACAGACTCAAAATACCCCATTCCAACTTTAGTTTCATGCTCACCAGACACTAATAATATCGAATCAAAGCCTCGTTGTTTAATAATCGTCATTTCGGCTGCTAGTTCATCACTATTAAGGGTTTTACGCTTGACCTTGTTACTCATACTAAAGCCACAATAATCGCACTCGTTGGCGCATAAGTTTGATAAATATAAGGGTAAGAAAAGACCGATATTGGCACCAAATCGCTGCCGAGTCAGCTGAGCTGCTTGCTGCGCCATCGGTTCAATATATGCCATTGCGGCTGGAGATAATAATGCCAACAAGCTATCAAGATTACCGCTTGGATTTTTCAAAGCCCGCTCAACGTCTTTGGCGGTAGTCGAATACAGCTTCATCGATAACGCATCGGGGGCTAATTGCGAAAATACGCTTGAATACGTCATGTTAGCCCCCCTTACCATTCACTGACTTTGCAAGCGAATTGATTGATGGTTCTGACAAGAATCCGGTCAAAGGACTGGTCGCGTTAGCATGGTTGTTCACTGCCCCTAATCCAGCAAGATATGCTTGTCTTCCTGTTGCAACTGCATCAGCAAAACATTTAGCCATTTGTTGGGGATTGGCACTACTTGCAATCGCGGTATTTACCAATACTGCTGCTGCGCCCATTTCCATAGCTCTACAAGCTTGTGAAGGTGCGCCAATGCCGGCATCTACTATTACCGGAATATTGGCCTGTTCAATAATAATGCTTAAGAATGTTTCCGTCGCTAAGCCTTGATTGCTGCCTATTGGGCTGCCGAGTGGCATAACCGCAGCGCAACCAACTTCTTCTAAGCGACGACACAATACTGGATCGGCATGCACATAAGGCATAACAATATAGCCTTGTTCGCATAAATATTGAGCCGCAATCAATGTTTCAATTGGATCGGGCATGAGGTATTTGGGATCGGGATGAATTTCAAGTTTAATCCATTTAGTGCCCAACATTTCATAAGCGAGTTCAGCAGCAAAAATGGCTTCTTTGGCATTACGCGCACCAGCGGTATTGGGTAATAATTTAACCCCCATACTTTGCAAAGGACCGAGTAAATTGTCATGGCCGCGAGTCAAATCAATCCGCTTCATCGCTAAGGTGACTAACTGCGACCCAGAACTTGATATCGCTTGTAACATTGTATTGTGATCTGAAAATTTTCCCGTTCCGGTGAGTAACCGAGACGAAAATTGATGATCGGCTATCGTTAACATCATTAACCTCCAGCAACGGCAGAAAAGACGGTGATATTGTCATCGGCTTGACACACTATATGCATCCAACGACTTCGAGGCACAACAGTATCGTTGACCACGATAGCCACTCCTTGAGTGGGTAAATCGCTGAGTAGAAGTAGTTCAGCCAAATTCAAATTGGCCCGAACATGTTGCGCGACACCATTAAGGTGCAGGGTTATTAGCTCGAGGGGATCAGTTTGTGACATTAGACCGCTCCTGATGATCAGTTAATGGATATTGATGACATACTTCACATTGTGGGTCTTGACTCATTTGGGCATGCTGCCAGCGTAAATCCTTACCATTAAATCGATGTAGAACACCGTATTGGGTAAAGGTATTGCAGATGTGCTGAAGGCCCACCAGCGCTTGCATACTGGCGATAATACCCACAGCAGGCCCTAGTACTCCAGTTTGAGTACAATTTTGCATAATGGGTGTATCAAGAGGATATAAACAACAATAGCAACCACTGTATGAATGCGAATGTGAGTGGGAAAAATCGATACAAAATAACTGCCCCTGATATGCACTGATAGCACCACTAACCAAGGTTAACTGATGCTGTACACACATTTGGTTTATCAGTTGCCTCGCACTTACATTATCAGTGCAATCAAACACCACAGGTTTTACCACAAATCGTTTAACAAGCTGATTAAAATGCGTTGATGTAACTCGTTGTGCTAGCACATCGATGGTGATTTCAGGGTAAGCGCTACTAAGCACATTTTTTGCAATGCTGACTTTGGCTTTGCCAATATCAGCGGCCCTGAACAGGAGTTGCCTTGGTAGATTGGATAATTCAACCACATCATGATCAATTAACAGTATTTTCTGAACACCCGCGGCAGCTAGATAATGCGCCACTAAATGCCCTAAGCCTCCAACACCGATGATCACTACAGCGCTATTCATAATGGCAAGCTGCCCAGCTTCTCCAATATCGCTCAGTAACATGGTGCGCGAATACTGAATATAATCTCGATCAGATAAAGTACTCATACGCCCTCCTGAGATAAATTGGCTTTAGGTAAAGGTCGGGTAAGCTGCAACCATTTATGATGCAAAGTTCGATAAGCTTTCGCCGGATCGTCAGCAGTAGTCACCGCTCTAACAACAGCAGCATCACCAACGCCGGTATCCGCAATCAACGCCAAATTACTGAGATCGATCCCGCCAATAGCAACGGTAGGATAATGGCGCGCAAATAAACTGGCATAACGTTTAAGTTTACTGAGCCCTTGAGGCGCGGAAGGCATTTGCTTGGTCGTGGTAGCAAAAATATGCCCAAGAGCAATATATGAAGGCGAACATTGGTGGGCTAATAAGGCTTCAAAATAACTGTGACTCGATAACCCTAACGCCATTCCTGTTGCCGCTATCGCGGTTAAATCTGCAGTTGCCATATCTTCTTGGCCTAAATGAACCCCAAACGCACCGTGTTTAATCGCCAGTGGCCAATGATCATTAATAAACAACTGAGCATGATATTCGCGACCGAGTTTGATGGCCTCAATGATATTGGCTTCGAGCGTTAATCGTTCTACTACATGGCTGTCATCAGTATCGATATTAATAGCTAACTTGGCACGATATTGAACCGTCTTACAGCCCGCTTTTAACAATTTTTTAAGCATATCGATATCAGCTACAACAGGATAAATCCCCAAGGGTTGATGCAGCGATTTAAAACCATTCGGTGCAGCTTGCTTGCACGAATTATCAGCGAGATACTCAGAAGATACCAACTTGATTGATGGCATCATTCCTAAATCATCAGGCCAACCAGTACGGGCTAAGACACCAGGTCCTTGACCAAGGCTTACGCCTAAAGTGAGTCCCTTATTGACGTAGGCTTTTGCCAGCACAATAGCATCATGAATAACGAACTCATGGGCAATAAAACACGCTATGGCAGATGATAATGTGCAACCACTGCCATGATTATTGGTGGTTGCTATCCGCTGGCTACTTAGCATAAACACCGCATTACTGTGTGTAATACTGGCACCTTTAACGTTTTTACTCACATATACATCTATTGCATATTGTTGCTGCCACTGAGCATCACCGCCTTTAGCGAGCACATTGCATTTAAATGTATCGGATAACAATTTGGCATCGCAGATCATTTGCTGTTGCTGAGCAACCTTGTTATCGACATCACAATATTGCGCTAACGCATACTGAGAACATAAACGTTTCAATTCGTGCTGATTAGGCGTTAGTAAATCAATTAAGCCAATGAGAGGACTAAAATCGAGTTCGATAGTATTAAAGTGCGCACCACTACTGGCGACCATGACAGGATCAAGCACCACAAAAGGTACCATCATCTGAGTAGCACGCATTTGAGCTAAACAGCCAGCTAATATGTCCACCTGTGCTTGGGATGCCAACAGGCCAATTTTAATCGCCACTGGCGGCAGATCGGCAAGTAAACTGCTGAACTGAGCCAACAACATGGATTCAGAAACGGTTTCAACAAGACTCACACTGACTGAGTTCTGTGCGGTTAAAGTGGTTATCACGCTACACCCGTGACACGACAAGTCTTGTATGGTGAGTAAATCAGCTTGAATCCCCGCCCCACCACCACTGTCTGAACCCGCTATGGTCCAGACAATGGGTGGGGTTTGCGTTATGGATTCACTGACAAATGTCGATGAATTCATGGCGATTATTCCACCTCAACCGTTAAGTCAGTATCAACTTGTGCGACAGATTTGACGTCATGATAAAGCGCCGATCCCGACGCTTTGAACTCTGCCGACTTTTGTGCCATCGCTTCCGCCGGATTTATGGCTTGAGCTGTATGTTGAGCTTGATAAGCACTAGCGGAAGATACTTCAATCTTAAGTGCTTCAGCTTGTTCAAGATTCGCGGCATATTCACGCACTTCGTGGGTTATTTTCATCGAACAGAATTTAGGCCCACACATTGAACAAAAGTGAGCCACTTTTGCCGATTCTTGTGGTAACGATTCGTCGTGGTAAGCACGAGCGGTATCAGGATCAAGACCTAGGTTATATTGATCTTCCCAACGGAATTCAAAGCGGGCTTTTGATAACGCATTATCACGTACTTGCGCACCTGGATGACCTTTAGCGACATCAGCAGCATGAGCTGCAATCTTGTAGGCAATTAAGCCTTGTTTTACATCTTCTTTATTTGGCAAACCTAAGTGTTCTTTGGGGGTGACGTAACACAACATCGCCACGCCGTACCAAGCCATCATGGCAGCGCCGATACCAGAGGTGAAGTGATCATAGCCCGGCGCAATATCGGTTGTTTGTGGGCCTAAGGTATAAAATGGTGCTTCGTCACAAAGGGCCAATTGCTTTTCCATATTGACTTTAATCAATTGCATTGGCACATGACCAGGGCCTTCGATGATGGTTTGCACATCATATTCCCATGCAATTTTGACCAATTCACCTAAGGTTTCTAATTCCGCAAATTGCGCTTCATCATTGGCATCGGCAATTGAACCGGGGCGCATACCATCGCCTAACGACAATGACACATCGTATTGGGCGCAAATCTGGCAAATATCACGAAAATGTTCATATAAAAAGCTTTCTTGATGGTGGCTTAAACACCACTTAGCCATAATTGAACCGCCACGTGACACAATGCCGGTAAGGCGTTTAGCGGTCATGGGTACATAACGCAATAACACCCCAGCATGAATCGTAAAATAATCTACGCCCTGCTCGGCTTGTTCAATCAATGTATCTCTAAATACTGCCCAACTGAGGTCTTCGGCAACGCCATTAACCTTTTCTAATGCTTGATAAATCGGCACGGTACCAATTGGCACTGGCGAATTACGGATAAGCCACTCACGCGTTTCATGAATATAACGCCCGGTCGACAAGTCCATGACCGTATCTGCACCCCAACGGGTTGACCACACCAGTTTTTCAACTTCTTCTTCAATCGAAGATGTCACCGCTGAATTACCAATATTGGCATTCACCTTCACCAAAAAATTACGCCCAATAATCATAGGTTCGGTTTCAGGATGGTTAATATTCAACGGAATAATCGCTCGACCTCGAGCGACTTCATCACGGACAAACTCAGGTGTGATCAGCTGACCAATATGCGCACCAAAAGCCTCTCCAGGCGCTTTTTGGGTTAATACGGTGTCGGTTACTTCAGCACGAGCCATGTTTTCACGAATGGCAATGTATTCCATTTCAGGGGTAATAATACCTTGGCGTGCATAATACATTTGGGTCACGCATTTGCCCGACTTGGCACGTTTAGGCGCGACAAGGGCATCAAAGCGTAAATGATCGAGTCCATCATCGGCTAGTCGCTGTTGGGTAAAGCCTGAACTTGCACCGGTTAATTGCTCTGTATCTTGTCGCTCATCAATCCATGCTTGACGGATTTTAGGTAAGCCTTCACGCACATTGATATCAGCAAGGGGATCAGAATAAGCACCCGCGCAGTCGTAGACCATAATAGGCGGATTGGCTTGTTTAATGGGTTTTGCATCGGTGCCGCCAATCACGGTTTCAGTTTGATTAACCTGACGCATAGCGACGTTGATATCAGCTCGACTACCCGTTAAATAGACTTTTTCAGAATTAGGATGTTGTAACGGTTTAAGGGTATCAATAAATTGTTGAGCGTTAGCTCGAGTTTGACGACGGTTTGGATTTGACATTAGCAACCTCAATATTAAGAGTAGAGTTGCTTGTCTGGAGAGGTGTTGATAGCAGCAGTAAACAATAAAAATACTATTGCTTACGTCAATAATCACATAGAAAAATACTAAAGTAATAACGTAACTGGATATATAAACCGATAAAAAACTCGGAGGTAAACGTCCATTTACAGTCTTGTTAATACGTTATTTATCTTCCCAAAAATCATGATTATTACGCTTGTTTCCTTCGCAGGTTCTAGCCTGATCAGGTTCAACGGATCCCGAATAAACGGTCTCAGCCATAATGGCACTCCGACAAGATGTCCCGCAGTATAAGCAAGCTTGTCGCTAAATAACAAGCACTAAAATAATCATTTCATACAAAAGTTATCAATCCACATACCAGAAACTAATATGAGGTTATTGATATCCCCATGGTTCATCCATCACCACAGACAGGTATTTATCAAGGTGCGACACTATGTCGCATTCATCATATTTATTAGTAGATTATAATTTCAAAAAACTGACAAACACCTTTGAAATATATTCATCAAAGGTTGATAAAAATAACAATAAAGGTGATGACGTTGGCAAATAAAGCAATCCAAACCATTAAATTAAATACAAATTACCCATGGGTTTACTCATCAATTTCATTGGCTGTAATGTTTGCTATTACACCTCAAGTAATGGCTGAGCAGTACGATAAGCAAAATAGTGAAAGCATTGAGCGGGTTGAAGTACATGGACAAAACACGACTAACAAAGACTTACTCGGCTCAGCCCAAAGCTTACTTGAAAAGCAAGGAGTAGACTTTTCTGAAGCAGGTGGCGTATCGGCATTACCGATTTTAAATGGCATGATGGGCGATCGCATTAAGGTGCTCATTGATGGCAGTGATATTACCTCATCATGTGCAAACCAGATGAACCCGCCACTTTCTTATGTGTCAGCAAATCACATTAGTTCGACCCAAGTGGTTGCTGGAGTCTCTCCGGTGAGCGCCGGTGGCGATAACATTGCTGGCGTAATTAACGTCAATAGCTTAACCCCTGTATTTACCGATAGCGACAATGTGACATGGCAAAGTGGTAACATATCTAGTGGTTACCGAAGTACCAACGACGCTATTCTCGCAGGTGTAAATGCCACTGTTGCAAGTAAAACATTAAGCTTTAGTTACCAAGGATCATTTGAAGACGCTAACAGCTATACCGACGGCCACGGCGATAAAGTACTAGACACCTTATACCAATCACAAAATCATGCATTAAACGCTGCTTGGCAAGATGACATTCAACAAGTTGCAGTCAAACTGACTCATCAACATATCCCCTTTCAAGGTTTTGCAAACCAGTATATGGACATGACGAATAATGACAGTTATGGCGCATTAGTGCGCTATCAACGAACGCTAGAAAATGAAGGCGAGTTCACTGCCCAAGCAAACTGGCACAATGTCGAGCATGAGATGGGTTTCTTTAGCGATGAAAAAACCGGCATGATGCCAATGAAAACTAAGGGTAAAGATTACAGTTACCAACTGCATTGGCAGCTGCCAACCAGTTCAGACAGTACATTATTAATTGGCCAAGAATATTATGTTTATCAGCTTGATGATACATGGCCAGCGATTGAAGGTTCTACCATGATGGGCCCCAATGACTACGTCAATATCAATGATGGCGAACGCCAACGTGCTGCACTTTATGGCGAGTGGCAACAAACACTTAATACTCGTTGGTGGCTGTCTGCAGGTGTTCGTTATGAATACGTATCAACCAGCACAGGTGAGGTTCAACCTTATAACACTATGAGTATGATGGGCATGACCAATGTTAATGCCATGGCCGCAGATGAATTTAATAGCCTATATCGAAAGCACAATGACAATAACATCGATGCCACCCTTCTAGCTCGCTATCAACTCAGTGATACTGAAGTGATAGAACTTGGTTTAGCCCGAAAGAACCGCGCCCCAAATTTATATGAGCGATACAGTTGGGGCCAAAGCACCATGTCGACGACTATGATTGGCTGGTACGGCGATGCAAACGGCTACATAGGCAACCCTGACCTTAGTGCAGAAACTGCACATACATTGAGTATGGCTTACAAGCGAGTACAAGATGATTTAGCATTTAGTGCAACAGCTTGGTATAGCGACATCAATAATTATATTGACGCTAATGTGGTCAGCAGCTTTAATCGCACAAGCATCGATAGTAATCGTCGTCATATTTTACAGTTTGCAAATGTGGACGCGACCTTGTTTGGTGCACGCATAGATGCTGAATATCAAATAACAGAAAACCGCAGTGGTAAATGGCTCCTTAACGCTAATATCAGTGCCACGCGCGGCGAAAGAGATGACAATGACCAAGCGCTGTATCAAATAAAACCTTTGCAAACTAAGCTAGCTTTACAACAACAGCTAGGCGATTGGCAAAATAGTCTCAGTTGGCTATGGGTTGCGAGTAAAGACCGCTTGGATGAACAGCGTTTAGAAAACACAACTGACAGTTACACACTGCTTAACTTAAGTAGCAGTATCCAATGGCAAGATGCCACAATGACTATAGCAGTGAAAAATTTACTGGATGAGTATTATCAATTGCCGCTTGGCGGTATCAGTATTGCTGAATATAAGGCTGATAACAGTAACGGTTTTCAACAAATCGCTGGTGCGGGTCGCTCACTCGAATTGAATGTCAGTTACGCGTTCTAGTTAACCAGCTATAAGTCATAAAGCATATAGCCAGTAATGTATACCACATTATTGGCTAGGCTAAAACAGCAATTTTGCTGATGTTAAGACAGAAAAAGGCCCCTACATTGCTGTAGAGGCTTTTTCTTATTTGGCGGAGCGGACGCTGATGTTGAAACAGTGAACCCGCGACCTCCGGCGTGACAGGCCGGTTTTTATTGATATGTGATGGAATAACATTAATGCGCTGACATTTGATAATCTAGCAGGTATTGTATTCTAGGCTGAATAACACATTCTGTTGATTTTTGAACAGAAAAAAGCCCCTACATTTCTGTAGAGGCTTTTTCTTATTTGGCGGAGCGGACGGGACTCGAACCCGCGACCCCCGGCGTGACAGGCCGGTATTCTAACCAACTGAACTACCGCTCCAAAACGGTTTGTATACACTTAATAAAACTAACAATAGTATAAAAATCATCTGTTTTATTAAGTGTAAACAGTCACTTGAATGGCGGAGCGGACGGGACTCGAACCCGCGACCCCCGGCGTGACAGGCCGGTATTCTAACCAACTGAACTACCGCTCCACACAAGTGCGATGAATAATAAAGTTGTGATAATTAATCGTCAACAGTTTTTTAATTGTTTTCGCTCATTTAGTTAAAAAATGTACAATTATCAAGTTTTAGTACAAAAACCACTCACTTCAGTGGCTTAGTTTTTATCATCTGGCATACTCAAATCAATATCATCTAAGTCGACGCTTTCTAGAATACTGTCTTTAGGTTTATCTTCATTCACTGGATTTTGCTTTAACCTTTCTTCCGCCGCAGCCATCGCCTTTGCCAGCGTTTGTTTTTTACGCCATATCACCAAACCAATAATACCAACGAAAAAAAGTATGCCATTAATGGTAACAATCCAGAACATCGCATCGTCTTTAGCGACTTGCTCTTCAATTTCTGCTTGAATGGCCGCTTTTTCAGCAAGTTCTTCAACTGTTGGGACTGGAGCAGGGGGCTCTACTAAATTAAAAAACATTTCAGGTAAATTGAGCACAATTTCTCGGCCATCAACCGTAGTAGAAACCACACTGCCTTTAACACGATAACTGCCAAACTCAGTCACTTTAGGTAAGTATAGAATTTGATCTGCACTGGTCATGGTTTGCAAGGTAATAGGCAGCAACAACCCAGCAGGGCCGACTAAGTCAAACTCAAAATGAGTTTCTGCTAATTTCACCACAGATTCATCAACCGTTAACTGTATCTGCCATATGCCTTTTAATGGATCGCTATTGGGTACCATTTTGACTTTGATTGGTTGTGGCAAGAGCTCAAACGGCATCACATATTCACGCTCAAAGACATTATTTCGTGCAGTGACATTGAGTACATAATGACCGGTAGGTTGTTGTAAATTATGGCTTCCGGTAAAGATGCCATCGTCAGGTGTTTCGTCCAACAATTCACCATTGTCTTTATAAGCACCGACAATAATGGTACCCGTTGCGAAATTGTCGTCAGTTGGAAGATGCGCACTGGTAAAACGTGCAGTCCATTCGACCATATACTCCAAACCCGGCATTCTCATGGTTAAATTATCACCCAAGAGTCTTGCTGTAACTTTTAACCTTTCACCCTGATAAAGTGGTTGCGGTAATGGTTGCACTGCAATGTCTAATGCAGAGATTTTTTGTATTGTCGACCCTTCAACCACACTGCCTAATAACTGCCAAGGCCCTGGCATCGGTTTTTCGATATAAATCATATCGGCAGCAATACCATCTACCCATTTTACCGTTTGAGGATGACGATTTGAGTACCATTTGCTGCCATCAGGTAAAATCACCACGACAGGCGCAGAACCATAGCTTCGTTGGATAACTAACGTTAAATGATCAACCATATAATCGATTCGAAAACGATTTTTAAGTTCTGCTGCTTGCGATGCATTGACCATTGCAGCTTGGGCATTAGGTTGCCAAGCGAAGATAAGACTCAGCAACAATAAACATGAAATAGCAAGATAACCGGCGCGAGTGGCACTCATAAAGGTTGGTTTACCCTCTCCAGAGACATTTACCTGACTTCGCAATGAGATCAAGTCGTTGTTCGTGTAATAGTATTTCATCGGCTGATGCACCAACGACTTTAAGATTAAACGCCGCCGGATCGATATTTTTAATTCCGCCACCTTCTTGACCCGCTTTTTCATTAGACAAATTAAACTTAATTTGTCCACCTGTCATGATTAAGTAAACATCAGCAAGAATTTCCGCATCGAGTAATGCGCCGTGATAAGTACGGCGGCCATTATCGATACCGTAACGTCGACACAACGCATCTAAGTTATTTTTTTGGCCTGGATGCAGACGCTTTGCAATGGCTAAACTGTCGAGAATACTGCAAATCTCTTTGGTTTTAGGCCCAATTGGATTGAGTTTTGAAAACTCATGGTCCATAAAGCTCACGTCGAAGTTGGCGTTATGAGCGACAATTTCAGCGCCATCGATAAAATCGATAAAATCTTTGGCTATTTGATGAAAACGCGGTTCGTTGGCAACACGGTCATTGGTAATACCGTGAACTTGAATTGCCTCTTCATCAATCGCTTGACCAGGATTAATATATTGGTGATACGTTCGACCTGTTAAGCGACGATTAATCACTTCAACACAACCAATTTCAATAATGCGATGGCCCACATAAATCGGTCCACCCGCTTGGTTCATACCGGTAGTTTCGGTATCGAGGATCACTTGACGACTTGCACTAGAAATAATGTTCATATTTTTTACTCATTCAGCCCTCGCCTTTGTATAAATTGAGTATACTGGCGCGAATATTTCGCTATGGTAACAACTTGATGGCCGAACTCAAACAGCTGTATATTTTTACTGATGGCTCTTGCTTAGGAAATCCAGGACCTGGCGGTTATGGCGTGGTAATGAAATATAAACATCAACAACATGAAATCGCCGATGGATTCTCATTAACAACCAATAATCGTATGGAACTTTTAGCCCCAATTATCGCGTTAGAAACCTTATACGAACCCTGTAATATTATTTTAACCAGCGATAGCCAGTATATGCGCCAAGGTATTATGACTTGGATCCATGGTTGGAAGAAAAAGGGCTGGATAACCTCAACTAAACAACCAGTTAAAAATGTCGATTTATGGAAGCGTCTAGATGCGGTAAGTCAATTACACAAGATCGACTGGCACTGGGTAAAAGGCCATGCCGGCCACATTGAAAATGAACGTTGTGATGTATTAGCACGCAAAGCGGCTGAAGCTAAGCCTCGACAAGCTGATACAGGTTATAACCCAGAATAGTGAGGTCATCGCTATTTAACTCTAGCTCGGGATAATCACTGGTTATCAAAAAGTCCTTTGCTACGCTAACGGGGTGCATTGACTTGCAATAAGCTAGATATTACCGCTTCAATCAGCCCTGGTAGCAAAAGTAATATTTTGCTATGAAATAGCTCAACTCTTCTGATTTTGGCTTACGGACCTCATCTCTTAAAACGAGTTGAGGTTACTTTTTATGATTTTGAATTGTTTAATGTCTGGGTCTCAATACTCGGAGTGTGAGTTAACCCGGTACGACCTGCCGATGGCGCCGTTGACCAGTTAGGCGCTTTGACCTTCGACTTATCTTTAATCGGTGTAAGTGGCGTCGTCATTTTTCGAGCCACGATTAAGTAAACACTGCCAGTACTAGGTAGCCAGTTGGCGATACTTTTTTGCCACAATGGTGCTTGTTGAGGTTTGCTCGGTTGATTAGGCGTGTTGACTCCGCGGTGCCCTAATAACGAATGGTACATTAACCGTTCATCTGCTAGTACTTTATATCCCAGTAACCCAAGCCAATCTTTAACTCTTGATGGCATAAAAAACTGCCCGTTCCAAGGTAACTGAGTTTGATATTTAGGCAATATTTTGCCTATAAAAGCCGGACTGATGGGATTAAAACCAACAATAAAAATATAACCACTGCTAATGAGCACTCTGTCGAACTCTCGTAAAATTTGATAAGGGTCTGATTCAAATTCTAAAAGAAAACAACTTAACACAGCATCAATGGCACTTTGTTGTACAGGTAAATGATGCGGATCGGCTTGAATACTCGCATCTGCACCATCATAAACAGAAAAATGCCGTGCTATGCTGCAATGTAAACTGTTTAACTGGCTACTTAACGCCCCTGCTTTAAGTAAATGATAGCCAAATATTCGCGGCCACCATGGGGCTAATTTTGCTTCAATCTCAGCTTGCAATAATTCACCAAAAGGTAAATCTTGCCAAATAAGGGGTTTTAACATGGAGCCCGCCAACGATTACTTTGCAAAAATGTCATATTCTCTCAACCCATCAACTTTACCATAGCTCATTTAATGTTCAGCTAACCATCATTGATACTTTCAGGATAACTTCACTTGAAGTTATTTAACGATATCCGTTACCCTAACAGATAGTCAATCATCACTCGAGTCAGATTATGCTTAACGTTCATACCATTCCAGCTTTTAATGACAACTACCTCTGGTTAATTCATCAAACAAGTAGCCTTGATGCTTATGTAGTTGACCCTGGCTGCGGCCAAAGTGTTATCGATTACCTAGCTACAACAGAACTTAATTTAGTCGGCATACTCATTACTCATCATCACAGCGACCATACTGGCGGTATAAAACAACTGCAGCAGCACTTCAACAACCGTCTTATTGTTTATGGTCCGAGTAACGAACCTATCGATGGTTTAACCCATCCTTTAACCGTTTCATCGGATATAAATATTGAGATACCTCATTTAGGGCTTACCCAAGTGATGGCAGTTCCTGGGCATACTTTAGGTCATATTGCCTATTATATTGATGATAAATTATTTTGTGGTGATACCTTATTCAGTGGCGGATGTGGACGTTTATTCGAAGGCACACCGACACAAATGCTGCAATCGTTAACTATGCTGGCAAACTTACCCGACCAAACCCAAGTCTTTTGTGCTCATGAATACACACAATCCAATGTCGATTTCGCCTTACATGTCACACCAAATAATTCACAGTTGATTGATTATGCCCACAAAGTTGGCCAATTACGCTCACAAAACATACCAACGATACCTAGCACAATCGCGACAGAAAAAGCCATAAACCCGTTCCTACGTTGTCATCTAAATGAGACTCAAGTCGCAATATCAACAGAATACAAAATAACAAATATAGATGATATTCAGACATTTACATTGTTAAGGGAATGGAAAAATCAATTTTAGATTAACATGAAAACACTTTAATAAGACATGCCAAATAATTTAATCTACAATGCCAAACTGAACTAAAGCATGACCAAAAGAGTCTCATAGGCATTTGGTATGTTCGCCCTTTTTTTAACGCCCTGAGAACTTGAGGAAGTGTATCTTCAAATGAAAGCAAACTTGATTATTATAGCTGGCAGTATGCTGGCTATAACGGGGTGCCAGACACTCCATACTGCAGAGCCAAGTTCTGATAGTACAACCCACACTGTTACAGCTAACGCTAAAAACAAAAAATCAGCGACCGTAACCCTTGATCAAATTGAAGAACAAGTTGCTGAAGTTAACGATTTATGGCTCATGATCGGCAATCAAATGCGCTTTCCTGTTGTCGATAATGCTTTAGTGGCTCAATACCGCCAATGGTACATCGAGAATCCTACGCATTTAGAAATCGTGACTCAACGTGCTCAGCCATATCTGTATTACATTGTCGAACAGTTAAAAAAGCGCAATTTACCTTTAGAGCTAGCATTGTTACCTATTGTTGAAAGTGGCTTTGACCCACTCGCCTATTCACCAAGTGATGCCTCGGGGTTATGGCAATTAACCGCGCCAACGGCCATGTCGTTCGGTGTAAAGACAAATTGGTGGTATGACGGACGCCGTGATGTTGCCTCATCGACAAAAGCTGCTTTAGATTTAATGGAATACCTCTACGCCAAAATGGATCACAATTGGTTATATACCATTGCCGCTTATAACTCAGGTGAAGGCCGAATATTCAATGCAATAAAACATAACCAGGCCCGTGGAAAATCGACAGATTTCTGGTCACTATCGCTGCCTCGGGAAACAGCTCATTATGTGCCTCAGTTATTAGCATTGGCCGATGTCATTAAACATGCAGACAAGTACGGTATCAATTTAATCCCTATTGATAATTCACCTCAGATAGAGGTAGTCAATATTGAAAGTCAACTCGACATTAACTTAGCTGCTGATTTGGCTCAAATTGACATAAATGATTTAAAAGCGATTAATCCAGGTTTAAAGCGCTGGGCAACCGCCCCACAAGGTCCACATCAATTGATTGTACCTAGTGAAAAAGCGGCTTCCTTTAAACGAGCATTAGCCACTATTGAACCAAACTCCCGTATTAACTGGGTTCGGTATAAAATTAAATCTGGTGACAGCATCAGTGAAATTGCCGACCAATTTGAAACCACTGCAACATTAATAAGAAGCAGTAACGGTATTAAAGGCAATAATATTGTTGCTGGTCGTTTTTTAATTATTCCTGTTGCGGCAAAAGATCCCGATCTCGTCACCATGACCGCAGACCAAGTACTCGCGCGTAGAACCGTGGTTAAATCAAGCTCGAACAAGCAAGCTTATACCATTAAATCTGGTGATTCATTATGGAAGATAGCGCAGTCACAGCAAGTGACCGTCGCACAACTAATGAAGTGGAATAATCTTAAAAAACAATCCACGTTAGCCATTGGCAAATCATTAGTTATTTTTCCTAATGAAGTCGCCTCTCTCACTGCAAGCAATGATAAAACGGTTAGCTATCGCGTACAATCAGGTGACTCTTTAGCGCGTATAGCACTTAAATATAAGGTTACCGTTGCAGAGTTAATCGAATGGAACAGTTTACAAAACAGTAAATTGATCCAACCAGGACAGATACTGAAATTGATTATGACCAATAGCTAGTTAGCTTTGCCAATAAGGCACAATTAATGAACAAAGGCTAAAATAGCTATTGGTATGAGTTAAACACTCAGTTAATTTCAGCCATAAAAAAACGGACAAGTGAACACTTGTCCGTTTTTTTATGGCATAACATTAGCATTAATAAATCCACTGGTTCACAGTGTTCAATAATTTGATTAGGCTAACCATACTGTTATTACTGTACATTACTATCCATTTTTAGCCTAGATAACCTCGACTCGGGATAATAAACGGTTATCAAACAGTCCTTTCCTTTGTCTCGCTAACTGTGTTGCATTGACTTGCAATAGGCTAGCTATTGACGTACCAATGCGCCTTGTTAGCAAAACAAATGACAAGTTTGATATAAAATAGGCTGAATATTGTCATTTCGACTCACATATCCCACTTCTTACACCGAGTTGAGGTTAGTTAACGGCAAACCGTATAGCAGTAACAAAGCCGCTTTGAATAAGGCTGTAGTATTATTCATATAGAAGCACCTACAGCCCTTGTCATTAATGGATGATTTAAATTCCAAGCTTCTTAAACAATCCTTCTTTTAGCTTTTCTTTAGCTTTATCAGCCTCATCTTTAAATTGGCCTTCCAATAACGCTTTGGTATCAATGCCAAACTTAGGCTCTTGGAATGTACCTTTGATAGTTAACGGAATGTCGATACCTTTCAGTGACTCATCAGCAGCTTCGCCTTGTCCTGATAACGACCCAACGACACTGGTTGTTAAGGTGTAATCCAACGCTTCGGTGGCAATGTTTGCTGTGCCTTTACCATTTAAGCGAATTAACGGTGAAGCCATCGCTAAATCAGGGTTAGTCACAACAGCATCTTTCATCGTGAAACTACCGGTCAAACTGGTAAAATCGGTTTTCAGCTCTTCTTTCTTATCTGCCGATAAATCACCTTTCAATTTTTGCTGCGCGCTACGGATCATCTGTGGAATGTTAACCCCATACAACGAGCCATCTGCTACTTCAAACTGACCCACTGCATTAAGATTGTTTTTTAGATTATCAGCAATCAAACTGGCACCGCTGCCTTTAACTTCAAAACTCGCTGTTCCAGAAAGTAAATCCACTTCAGCAGCATCGATTAATAACGGACGAATTTGCACCCCAGTTAACTTTTTATCAAACACATAAGTTGGTACCGCTTTACGACCATCAAGCTTAGCGCTAAGTGCTAGCTTACCTTCATATAAATCGGCTGTCAGCGACGATAACGTTAATACACCTTTATTAATGGCCATTTTCATTTGCCAATTTTGCGTTAACATATTACTGACTTTAATTGATTTAGCGGTTAAGTTTAGAGTTAAATCTATACTCTTTAATGCC
Organism: Shewanella sp. Arc9-LZ; assembly: GCF_010092445.1. Lineage (NCBI taxonomy): Bacteria > Pseudomonadati > Pseudomonadota > Gammaproteobacteria > Alteromonadales > Shewanellaceae > Shewanella > Shewanella sp. Arc9-LZ. Next base: position 2,761,953 of record NZ_CP048031.1, read on the forward strand.
GATAAATCAGGTTCTTGAGTTGACGCAGTTTCAGATGTTGCCTCAGTTTCTTTCGCATCGCCTTCTTGCTTTGGCAGTAATGCATCGACATCAATATCGCCAACATCAAGATTCATCGCAATTTTAGGAATGCTATTACCATAATTAATCTTAATATCGCCAGTGGCAGCTAAGTCCATAGCTGACATTTTAGTCAATTGCAGCTCAATGGTTTTGGCATCTAATGCCATCGTCATTTGTGTACTCAGCTCTGCGGTAATCGCTTTGCCTGGCAAGCTATCGCCTTGGGCTTTATGCACCATGTCAAAATCATTAATCGTGACATTCTGCAATGCTTGGTCGACTTTAACTTTGCCTTGCCCAGATGACGCTAACTGCATATCAGGCAGTGTCGCTGAAAACTCGTAAGCAAAATCAGCGAATTGTCCTAGGCTGAACTGTCCTAAAGTAAAACTTTTTAGACTGAAGGTTTGAGTCGTATTGCTGGCCACATCAATAATATTGATATTCGTATTGGTAAGTTCAATGCCGCCAATATCTAAGGTCTGTAAAGACATCGCTTCTGAATTGCTTGAGGTTGATTGCGGTTTTTCTGCCGATGTTTCAGCAGTCAAACCATCAAAGCTGGTCTTGCCGTCTTTTTGAGTAACTAAGTTGAGTGTTAAGCCATCAAGCTTTAATAAATCAACTTCAATTTGTTGGCTAAATAATGGCATCAACGCCACATTAGCCACGGCCTCATTAACATCAAGCATCGAAGCTGGGGTAAACCCATTTGGGTTCGATAACGAAATGCCCCCAAGCTTGATGCCTAAAGATGGAAACACGCTCCAACTTAAATCTTGGCTGATTTGTAAATCACGGCCAGTTTGTTTTTTTACCGCATCGACAATTTGCGGTTTAAAATTATTTAAATCGAAAAACATTGTGAGGTAGACAGTTACACCTATCACTAACGTTAGCACTATTGCTAACAACCACTTTATTAGTTTCATTTTTGCTTCCTTGTCTGTCGCTATTTTAAGTTAAAATAGCTAAATCCAGTGCCTGCCTACTGACAGCAACACCATTTAAATCTGCGTAGATCATCATTCCAGGAGAAATACTGATGCCAGCAATCTCAATTGTGACATTAACCTCTCCTACGCCTTTTTTGTCAGTTTTAATGGGATTAGCGCCTAAAGCTTGCACACCAATTAACATGGTGTTAATGGTTCCAGCGTCACGAATACAACCATTAATGATAATACCTTCCCAACCATTGTCACATGCACTTAAGGCTATCATGTCGCCAAGCAATGCACGTCTTGTTGAGCCACCTCCGTCAACAACCAATACTTTACCGTGACCCTTTTTAGCTAATTCAGATTTTACTTTTGAATTGTCTTCAAAACATTTAACGGTCACGACTTCACCATAGAATATCGATTTTGCGCCGAATGCTTTCCATGGATTTGACAACAACGTCAATTGTTCAGGGTAATAATCAAATAAGTCTGGCAATAGATCTAACATGACTCCTCCTTGTAGATCAAAATCTTAGGTTACCGAGAATGAGTATATTCAACAAGTATTGTTAACGATATATTATTACACTCAAAAAGTACCGTTAACTTAGTATATCAACATACCCACAAATCAAGTTAAAGAGTGACTTATTCAATGAAAATGAATATAATTTATAAAAATAACGTAAAAAATCATACTTATGAGTGAAGATTTAAATTTACAGAAAATGATGGATGCGTTTGATGAGTTAGACTTCGAACAACGCACTACCACAAACCTTGAAAATGCCCGTAATAAGCAGCAAATGACAGCGTATATTGACTCGTTGGATTTCAGTTTGCGCCGTTTATTAATCTTGCAAGACACGGTCAATACTATTGTTGAGCAGAAACAAGTAAACCTGCTTAAACAAGAGCATATTCAAACTTATAAAACTAAGATAATTAACCTCTCACGCCAGTACAATATCTCATATCAAGATGTCATCAACATTATGGTGCAAATATCACACTAGTACTGCTGAAATACTTGAATCTATTTCTGAGAGAATAAGTAACCTCAGCTTGAGTGAACAGGTGAAATAAATCGCTAAAATGGATTTATTTCAAGTCTGCTATGGCAAACTTGCGATGTATTGTACTCATAATGATTTTTTCATCAGTCAGTTACTATATCAATAACATGGCTATTTCAAGTGAAAACACCATCGATAGTAAGTTACAGAGTCTGTGAGATAAAGAGCTGTTTGGGCATCACTCATTATCTCGAACGGAAGCTAGTCAGGCTAATAGAACCAACCTGACTAACGGCGGGTTATTTTACTTTAAATTGGTCTACAAGTTGATGTAACTGAATAGCACCTTGTTCTATATCCATACTGCCTTTGTTAATGAGCTCATTCTGAGTTCGATTTTCTAGCGACATGTCATTGATGCGAGTAATATTCATATTCAATTCGCCAATAACAGTGCTTTGCTCTTCTGTGGCTGCTGCTATTTGAACATTCATTTGCGATATTTGCTCAATTGAAGACTTAATATTTTCAAGCGCAACTACAACTTGTTGAGTTTCATTGACCGTTTCAGATGATTTGACTTTAGCCCTAGCAACAGAAGCATTAACACTGTCAATGGCACTTCTGATTGCGTCGATGATAAGATTAATTTCACTTGTTGAAGCTTGAGTTCGGCTAGCAAGCGTTCGAACTTCATCAGCAACAACAGCAAAACCTCGACCAGCTTCTCCCGCTCTAGCGGCTTCGATGGCAGCATTCAACGCTAACAAATTAGTTTGATCTGCTATTCCCACAATCACATCCAGAATTTGACCAATCTTACTTGAACTTACTTGTAAGCCTTTAGCAACCTCTTCTGTCGCGGCTAATTCACTGGATAATTCAGATATTTTTTTCATTGCATTATCAACAACGTTAGCAGATTTGTCTGCCTCTTTATCAGCATGGTGGGTACTGTCTGCTGCCAGTTGCGCATTAGAAGCCACTTCTGATGCGGTCATCGACATTTCATTTATCGCAGTAGCCACATTCTCAGTTTCGGCTTGTACGTTAGATGAGATTTGATTGGCCTGCTGTGCAATCGTCGACATATTTTGTGCTAAGCGACTCGACTCATCAACCGAGTGGCTGACAGATATAATGACTTTCTGGATTTTATCAATAAAAGCATTGAAATGATGTGCGATTTGTTTGAGTTCATCATTACCCTCTTCAGACAAACGTAAGGTCAAGTCCCCCTCGCCCTTGGCAATATTTTTAAACGCGCTAATGGTTTCAATCATCGGCCCTGAAATACTGCGAATGATAAAAAACAGCAATAAGATGACAGGCAGCCAAACCAGAGCCAATAACAATAAGTATTGCGAAATGAATTGGTTTTTATCATTTTGAATATCATCGACATAGATACCCGTCCCGATAATCCATCCCCAGGGCCTAAAACGCTTGACCACTGACATTTTTGGACTAGGTTGTTCCTGTTGTGGTTTGTTCCACATATAATCTACTCGTGCTGAATCCTGCTGTTCGGTACGTTGGATCATTTGTTCAAACAGCTTAACGCCATTTGGATCTTGCATTGCTAATACCTTGGTATTCACCAATTGCTTAGCAAAAGCATGTTGGATCATCGTCCCTTGAGTATCAATACTGAAATAATACTCATTGCCTGAATAGCGTAATTTATCAATTGCCGCCAAAGCCATGACTTTGGCCTCATCTTCGCTCAGGCTTCCAGACTGAGCATCTTGATAATATTTATCCGCGATGGTGGTAGCGATGTCGACCAAAGCATTCAGTTTGGCTTCTTTTTCATTAATTAACACGTTTTCAACTCGTGTTAATGAAAACCAAAAAACGATAACAGTAGCAATGATCGCTAAGGCCAACATTCCTAATAAACGGTTTGCAATCGTCGTTTTACGAAAAAGCATATTAATTGGGTTCATACAGGCACCATGACATTATGATTATTATTAAAATGGTTATGAGATGAAAACTGACACGAACTCAGCAATGTTAGTTATAGTATAAAATAGACTCAGTAACAGGACTGTTTTATCACTGCTGTGTTTTGTTGATGAGTTGTTCACGATAGTGCTTCGCAACCGACAAATATAGTAGACTTTATTATAATGGCTAAAAAGGGCCCCTTAATTATTCCATGCTGCATCTATCGTAATAATGCAGCTTGATCTGGTTCGATATGCCAATCGATATTTCTGCTCAATAGCGTTTCTATTCCGCAATAAAGATGATTACTTCGCAACAATAACCATCTCAATTTGTGCTCTTAACCACACAAAAGCGGGATCGGTCTCAGTATTCATGTGCCAATATAAATGGGTATCAATGTCCGGTAGTTCAAATGGCATTGTGCACACATGTAAATCTGGATGTGTAAATTGCTCCGCTAAAGAGCGCGGTAAGGTCAACATAAAAGGCGACCCTATGACAATTTTCGCGGCTGTTTGGTAACTCTGGCATCGGTATTTAATGTGCCGATTAATACCTTGTTGTTGTAACAAAATATCTTCCATTACTCGGCCAGTGGGCCTACTCGATACTGCTACATGCTCAGCATTGGCATAGTCGGTTGGAGTCAGCTTCGTACTAGGCTCTAAATACATTGCATGTTGTCGACGGTCTATCAACACACAAAATGGATCTGACAATAGGGTTTTGTGAGCTAAAGGGGCATTCACCGCTCGCGCAACATCAATGGCTAAATCCACCTCCCCATTGGCTAATTGACGCGCTATATTTTCGCGAGATAATGACATACTGGCTATTTTCGCATGCGGAATTAACTGCGAAACTTGCTTAATCAGCGTCGGCATTATTTGGCTTTCTAGCGCTTCATGAATGGCTATTTTAAAAGTTTGCTCCGTAGTAAGCGGGTCAAACTCCCCACATTGCTGCAGTATTTGCCTTATTCGATTTAGCGCACTTATAAGTTGCGGAGCCATACGTTGACAAGCAGCTGTCGGTTGCATTTGCAGGCCTTGGCGTACAAATAGCGGGTCGTTTAAGACTAAACGTAATCGTTTTATCGCATGGCTTACTGCTGATGGCGTTATAAACAACGACTTTGACGCTAAAGTCATGTTTTGTTCAGAATAAAGCGCTTCAAATATTTTCAACAAATTAAGGTCAAGCTGCTGAATTGCTTTAGTATCTGCCATCTTGACCTCTATTGTTAAATGAATTTGCCACACACATCTATGAATAGCATTCATCACAACCTAGCATGTTATTTCATTTCATTCACTCAAAATACTGCGATATGCTGAACTCTTAACAATAGCTTGGTCACATACTGACAATAACTGAGGCTTACGTCACACAGGATGCTTAAATGAATATCTACGCTACAGAAAAATCACAACAATATTTAGCGAAAGTAACGTTGTTTATTAATCAATATATCCTCCCAATTGAAGCTGAATTACTCGCAGAAAATAGACGAATCAATCACAGTTGCGATTGGACACGTTGGCAACTGTTACCGCAAATAGAAGCACTTAAAGCTCAAGCAAAAGCACTAGGATTATGGAATTTATTTCTACCTGATGCCACATTAGGTAAAGGGCTGACTTGTGTTGAATACGCCCCCTTAGCTGAAGCAATGGGGCGATCGCTTCTGGCCCCAGAAATCTTCAATTGTAATGCACCAGATACCGGTAACATGGAAGTGCTTTATCACTTTGGTGATAAGCAACAACAGCAACAATGGTTAACACCTCTACTAGCTGGCGAAATCCGATCAGTATTTGCGATGACAGAACCTGACGTCGCCTCATCGGATGCCACCAATATGCAAGCCACTATTATTGAAGACGGTGATGATGTTGTCATCAATGGCCGCAAATGGTGGTCAACGGGTTTGGGCCATCCAAATAGTAAGATCATGATCTTTATGGGACTGTCTCATAGCGACGCACCAAAACACCAACGTCATAGCATGGTATTGGTGCCGATGGACACGCCTGGGGTCAGCATCACACGTATGTTAACCGCCTATGGTGATTATGATGCCCCTTATGGCCATGGAGAAATGGAACTCGTTAATGTACGAGTACCCAAAAGTAATGTCATTATGGGTTTAGGTAAAGGCTTTGAAATAGCTCAAGGTCGATTAGGCCCCGGTCGTATTCATCACTGTATGCGCGCGATTGGCGCAGCAGAACGAGCCTTATCATTAGCGATTGAGCGCGGCAAATCTCGAATCGCCTTTGGTCAGCCTATTATCAAATTAGGCGGTAATCTTGAACGTATAGCCCAAGCGCGCATGGCAATAGAACAAGCTCGATTATTGACACTTAATGCCGCGTGGAAAATCGATAACTTAGGCGTCAAGCACGCCATGACCGATATTTCTGCAATTAAAGTGGTTGTCCCGAATATGCTGACCCAAGTCGTCGATATGGCGATTCAAATATATGGTGGTGCAGGCATGAACCATGACACACCATTAGCAGGTTTTGCAGCAATGGCCCGCAGTTTACGTTTAGCCGATGGACCGGATGAAGTGCATATGGCCATGGTGTCGCGTCTTGAGTTAGCAAAGTACCAATAATGGTGATAACAATGAAACCAATAGAACAACAACATGTGGTGATCACCGGCGCGGCATCGGGCTTAGGTAAAGCTCTTGCGCTTAAATGGGCGAGTCAGCATGCCGAAGTGTGCGTTGCAGATATTAATCAACCAGCTGGCGAACAGGTGTGCCAAGAAATCGAAGCGTTAGGAGGCAAGGCTTTTTTCGTGCCTTGCGATATCACCAACACAGACAGCATTACAACCCTCGTAAAAGTACTGAATGAGCGTTGGCAACATATCGATGTATTAATCAATAATGCTGGCGTGGCTTCTGCAGATAAAATAGAAGCTGAACCTATGTTGCAATGGCGTTGGATTATGGAAATCAACTTATTTGGTATCGTTAACATGTGTCAGCAATTTGTACCGCTTTTTAAACAACAAGGTGTTGGCAGTATTGTGAATGTGGCATCACAAGCGGGTTTAACCCCAATCCCATTTATGTCCAGTTATAATGCATCAAAAGCGGCTGTGGTATCGTTGTCAGAAACGTTGCGCTTAGAACTTGCCGATGACAATATTAATGTTAGCGTGTTATGCCCTGGCTTTTTTAAAACAAATCTTGGTACTAGCTTACGCACCCAATTACCAACCATGGAAAAACTCATGGGTAAGCTATTTGATAAGTCACCTATCAATGCAACACAAGTGGCAGACATCGCCTATCAAGGCGAAAAGAACAAACAATTTCTATTACTGACACATCAACAAGGCAAACGGCTTTATCAGTTAAAACGTTTATTGCCTTTACATTGGTATTTTAAACTAGTGTTAAAACAAACACAGCGTCTTAGGCAATTGTTAAGGGAGGAACAAGCTTAATGAACCAACAATATCTTGATAAAGCTAAAACGGTTCGTACCGGCGAGGAGCTTGACGCAGCGGTTATCGACCCGTGGTTAAAACAGCACATTAATGGGCTTGAAGGTGAGTTAACTATAACCCAGTACACTGGCGGTGCATCCAATTGGACTTACTGTTTAAGCTACGCTAATCGCGATCTTATTTTACGCCGTGCACCTAAAGGCACCAAAGCCAAAGGTGCTCACGACATGGGGCGCGAGTATCGATTACAGCAAGCACTTAAACCCGTGTACCCTTATGTGCCTGCAATGCTGGTACATTGCGATGATGACAATGTCTTAGGGACTGAGTTTTATGTCATGGAAAAGCTCAATGGCATTATCCCAAGACAAAATCTTCCTAAAGGCTTAAAAGTCGATAAACAACAAGCCAGAACCCTTTGCACCAATGTGATTGATTGTTTAATCGAGTTACACAAAGTGGATATTGATGCAGCTAACCTTAACCACATCGGCAAAGGCGAAGGTTATACTCAGCGTCAGATTGATGGCTGGAGCCAGCGCTACACTCAAGCTAAAACTTGGAATGTGCCCTCTGGTAAAAGTGTGATGACTTGGCTACAACAACATAAACCAGCACAAGAAACCATTTGCCTAACCCACAATGACTTTCGGTTTGATAACGTGGTGTTAGATCCAGATGACATCAGTAAGGTCAATGGAATACTTGACTGGGAACTGGCAACACTCGGTAATCCATTGATGGATTTGGGCAATACCCTCGCCTATTGGGTTGAAGCCGATGATGACTTTTTAGCTCAAATGACTCGCCGCCAACCCACACACCTTGATGGCATGCTCACTCGCAAGCAAGTGGTGAAATATTACTGTGACAAAATGGACATCACTATTGAAGATTTTCGCTTTTATGAAGTATTTGGTTTATTCCGTTTAGCTGGCATAGTGCAGCAAATTTATTATCGCTATCACCATAAACAAACACGCAACCCTGCATTCAAACAATTTTGGATTTTTTCACATTATTTGTTGTGGCGCTGTAAACGTGCAATGAAGCAAAAAGGATAACCGTGGCGAATATTTATTTAATCCGCCATGGGCAAGCAAGCTTTGGCGCTAATAACTATGACAACTTATCAAGTTTAGGCCATAGCCAAGCAAGGCATTTGGGTGAGTATTTTAACCAACGCTTAATTCAACCTAACCATGTTATTTGCGGCAACATGACTCGTCATCAACAAACTCGTGATGCTTGTTTATCGACGTTGTCACCACTTTTATTGAATGAGTCATTACAGATAAGTACTCTTTGGAATGAGTTTGACCATGAGAATGTTATTGCGGTTTATCGACCAGACTTAGCCAATCCAGAAGCGATGAAGCATTACCTTCAACAACAAACTTCACCCACCAGGGCCTTTATCGAATTATTTAGTCAAGCCATTGAGCAATGGCAACAACAATCAAATTACGCTAACGATAACTATAACTATAACTATAACTATAACGAATCTTGGCAACACTTTACTCAACGTGTAAGCCAAGGATTACAACAACTGATCGAGCAGACAAATGACAATGACACTGTGTTTGTATTCACCTCTGGTGGCGTAATTAGTGCCGCGATAATGCAAATATTATCAGTACCAGAAGGTCAATTTTTTAATATCAATAAACAGCTAGTTAATTGCGGTGTGAGCCAATTACAGTTAAAACGACAACGACTGAGTTTAATTACCTTAAATGAGCATAGCTTTTTTGATGGGGAGCAACGCCATTTACACAGCTTAATTTAAGTTATATTCACTTTGTGAGTATCGTTAAGTGACGATGCTCAACACATTTAGCAAAACAATTAAAACAAAAAAAAGAGCACATTATGAAACGGACAAACATATTAATCACTGGGGCGAGTTCAGGTTTAGGCCGCGGTATGGCAATTGAATTTGCTAAGCAAAACCATAATCTAGCCTTGTGTGCTAGACGAATAGTCCGCCTCGAAGAATTAAAGCAAGAATTATTGGTGATTAATCCCAATATACAGGTGTTAATTAAATCACTTGATGTGAACGACCACCCACAAGTATTTGAAGTATTTAGTCAATTTAAACAAGAGTTAGGCCAACTTGATCGCGTCATTGTTAATGCTGGAATGGGCAAAGGTGCTGCAATTGGTAGCGGTTTTTTTGAAGCTAACTTACAAACTGCGCAAACTAACTTTATTGCTGCAATAGCCCAATGTGAAGCTGCGATGGCCATTTTTCGTGAGCAAAAAAATGGCCATCTTGTCACTATTTCTTCGATTAGTGCAGTGCGTGGATTTAGACGTGCCATGACCGTTTATGCGGCTACAAAAGCAGCCTTAACGTCGTTATCTGAAGGTATCCGTATCGATGTGATGAACACACCAATAAAAGTGACGTGTATACACCCTGGCTTTATTCGCAGTGAAATTAATGAAAAAGTTAAAACGGTTCCGTTTATTGTCGACACCGAGACAGGTTGTAAAGCTATGGTGAAAGCGATTCAAAAAGAGAAAGCTAATGCTTATGTACCGAGTTATCCATGGGCTATTTTGCATTGGGTATTACGTATTGCGCCGCTTAGTGTGCTGCGTAAAATGAGTTAAATTTTTTTAAGAAAATGAGCTAAAACAAAAATGCCAAACTCTATGTTTGGCATTATTTTATTACGCACATTAACTTCAATGATATTTATTAAGCTGCCACGACTTGTCTGGCTTTACGCAATGGGTGCAAACGATTATGCATCACTTTAATGGTGTCGAATTGTACTAGCGATTTGCTGTCTGATAACTGACAGTATTGCGATAGAATCATCACTGTTGCGGCTTGTAAGCCATTATCAACCACTAATGCTAATACTTTTGAATAACCACAATTAAGTTGAAATAACTTACCGACTTCGCAATAAACACACTCATCACTCACGTCGAAAAACCAAGACTTGGGCATTTGTGATTGTAATAAAAAATGGGCAGCGGTGGCATTTAAAGCGGTTTGTACAATACCTGCATCAGAGATGTGTAGCACTTTAGGAAGTGTTTCGAGCATTTTAATGTAGAATTTTGCGTGTTCAAGATTAAATTCAGTTGCGGTTAACGCATCTGGAATTAATAGTTTTGTCTTGTATGGGGTTAAGAACTCCATCTCGGAACCCAATGAAATACTTAGCTGCTTGCAAGTTTCATTGTATTCCCAATGCCAGTCCTTGTTTGGCATTAATAACATGGCAATCTGCACCTAAATGTTGAACACTTGTGCATAATAGTTTATTTTTCACCCAATATCAAAATTTAATTATAAATTATAACATAAATTTCATAGTGTTAGCGCGATCGAATGATCTAAAATTCGATCGCGGCATGATTTTTGATCAATAACGTTATATTTTAGTCACTATTTTTTACAATAAGCTCTAGCGATCTGATCAACCAATTTAGGACCTTGATAGATAAAACCAGAGTATATCTGCACCATAGTTGAGCCAGCGTCAAATTTAGCTAAAGCATCTGCTGCACTATTGATCCCACCAACACCAATGATCGGGATCTTACCTTGTAAACAGATCGCTAATTGTTTGATCACTTGTGTTGATAAATCCGTCAACGGTTTGCCACTTAACCCACCCATTTCTTCAGCATTTTTTAATCCAACCACATTATCGCGGCTTAAGGTGGTGTTGGTAGCGATAACACCATCAAACTGATTACTCATCAATGAATCAGCTATCGCGCTAATTTCTTCTAAGCTTAAATCAGGCGCAATTTTTAGCGCCACTGGCACATATTTACCGTGTTTAGCGGCTAATTCAGTTTGTTTGGCTTTAATTGAGCTAAGTAAGTCATCTAATAACTCACCGTATTGCATTGAACGTAAACCAGGAGTGTTAGGAGAGGAAATATTAACTGCAATATAGCTCGCATATTGATAAACCTTTTCCATACAAATTAGGTAGTCATCTTTACCCTGCTCTACTGGAGTGTCTTTATTTTTACCTATGTTCACGCCAACCATAATGTCAGACTTTTTGGCCATTAAATTACGAACCAGATTATCGACACCTTTATTATTAAAACCCATGCGATTAATAATGCCTTTGGCAGGTTTTAATCGAAATAAACGCGGTTGATCGTTACCGGCTTGTGGCCGTGGTGTTACTGTCCCGACTTCAACATGGCCAAAACCCATTGCATGAAAAGCATCAATTGACTCGCCGTCTTTATCTAATCCTGCAGCTAAGCCGACAGGATTTGGGAACGTCAGTCCCATACAGGTTACAGGAGCAGATTTAACCTGTTGACGATAGAAACAATTTAACAGATTGTTTCCGGTCATTTTCAAACTGCCAATCGCGATATTGTGGGCTAACTCAGGGTCCATCTGAAACATTACTTTTTGCGCGAGTTTGTAAAACATGTTTTCTCCTAGACCTAAAAAAAACCCCGGCAATCGCCAGGGCTTATTCACATTATAAAAACTACTTCTGACCTTCGCAATGCAAAATCAGCAAGTTCAGTTCTCTTAAGGCGACTGAGAACTTAGCAAATTCATGGGTTTGAGAAACCTTGAAGTCGGCTAGCATGTGATACCATCTTTCAAGCAATGGTTTGTTTAATGTAATCCATTGATTAATAACACTATCTGCATCACAAGTATCTGTACAAGTACGTAATACTGCAGAACTTAATGCTCGTTGTTGCCAATCAAGTTCTTCTCTGAATGCCGCACGCGCAAGTGCTTGCCAATGGTTTGCTACAGGTTGAGCATTGATTTGTTCTAAGAACCAATGTAATTCAACTTTTGCACCGAGTTTGAAGTAAGTTTCTGATACCAGATCAACTGACTTATTCTCGATTTGAGCAATTTGTGCAATGTCTAACGCAGAGAATAATGTACTCATTTTAGCGACAATTAGTGCAACTGCTTTAGGGACATTTTCTTTTACTAGAGTAGTAATTTCAGCAGAAATCACTTTAACTTCAGCTTCAATCATATACTGGTCAACGTTAGCTTTAAGCTGTTCAAATACAGGCTTAAAGAATGCCACTGTTTGATCAATATCATGAGCACGATTGCGATGACGAATAAACCAACGACATGCTCGACGCATATTACGACGTAACTGATGTAGCATTTCACCCTGCACATGTGCCGGAATAACACCATTTAACTCAGTAATAGAAGCGGTTAACTCATCAAGACCAAAGATTTCTCGGGCCATAGTATAACTAATAGCCGCTTCAGCAACTGTTGCACCGGTCTCATCTTGCATACGTTGTACAAAATTAAAGCCCATATCATTAACCAATTCATTAGCTAATGATGTAGCAATAATTTCACCACGTAGAGGATGTGCGGTCATTTTATCAGCGTATTTTGCTTGTAACTTTTTAGGGAAATAAGCCACTAATAACTTGCTTAAAAATGCATCTTCAGTGATTTCAGGTGTCACGAGCTGTTCTTTAAGTACCATTTTAGCGTAAGCAACTAATACCGATAACTCAGGACGAGTTAAAGCACGGCCATTGGCTAAACGTTCGGCAAGATCGTCATCAGTTGGTAAGAACTCAAGTGCGCGGTCAAGTTTACCGTCTTTTTCAAGATACTGAATAAAACGAATTTGCTCTTTAAGCTGTGACACACCATGTACTTGGGTAACCGAAATCGTACGGGTTTGATCTTTACAATCTTTAATCACAATTTCACTGACTTCGTCAGTCATGTCTTCAAGTAAACGGTTACGCTGTTTAACGGTTAACTCACCTTCTGCCACTAACGTGTTTAAGAAGATTTTGATGTTAACTTCGTTATCTGAACAATCTACACCGCCAACGTTATCGACGAAGTCGGTATTCATACGGCCGCCATTAGCGCAGTATTCAATACGGCCTAATTGAGTGCAACCTAAGTTACCGCCTTCACCGATGATTTTGGCACGTACTTCTTTACCATTAACACGTAAGGTGTCGTTGGCACGGTCGCCTACTTCAGCATGCGATTCTTTGCTCGACTTAACGTAGGTACCAATACCACCATTCCAAATCAAGTCTACTGGCATTTTCAGTAGTTCTTTCATCAGTTCAGTTGGGTTCATGGTGTCTTTGTCAGTGTCCAACATTTTCTTGATTTCTGGTGTCAATTTAATTGACTTAGCAGAGCGTAAGAATATCCCGCCGCCTTTAGAAATCAGTTTAGCGTTATAGTCTTCCCAGCTTGAGCGTGGCAGTACAAATAAACGCTGACGCTCAGCATAGCTTTCTGCAATTTTGGGCGTAGGGTCAATAAAGATGTGCATATGGTTAAATGCAGCGACCAATTGAGTTTGCTCAGATAACAGCATACCGTTACCAAATACGTCACCAGCCATGTCGCCAATCGCAACACAACTAAATGGAGTCGTTTGACAATCTACACCAATTTCACGGAAATGGCGTTTAACCGACTCCCATGCACCGCGTGCAGTAATACCCATTTTCTTGTGGTCATAACCGTTACTACCACCAGAAGCAAACGCATCGCCTAACCAGAAGTTATATTCAATCGCAATCGCATTAGCAATATCTGAGAATGTTGCCGTGCCTTTGTCAGCAGCAACAACCAAATATGGATCGTCTTCATCGTGACGTACAACATCTGCGGGTGGAACCACTTCACCATTAACAATGTTGTCTGAAATATCTAATAACGCACGGATAAAGATACGGTAACATTCTTGCCCTTCAGTGAATAATGCTTCGCGGCCACCTTCTGTCGGCAGTTGCTTACACACAAAACCACCTTTTGCGCCTACAGGCACAATCACGGTGTTTTTAACTTGTTGTGCTTTTACTAAACCGAGTACTTCGGTACGGAAGTCTTCACGACGATCAGACCAACGTAAACCACCACGGGCCACTTTACCACCGCGTAAATGCACACCTTCAACACGAGGCGAATACACGAAAATCTCAAACTTAGGCATCGGCTTAGGCATTTCTGGGATTAAGCTCGGTGCAAATTTAAACGAGATATAGTCTTTCGCTTTTCCGCCAATAGCAGTTTGATAGAAGTTAGTTCGTAATGTGGCGTTAATTAAATCTAAGTAACGACGAATAATACGGTCATCATCTAAGCTTGAAACGTCATCAAGTTGTATGTTCACCTGTTCAAGGAACTTACTTAAGGTGCGCGTTTTTAGTTTAGGGTTAAACTTACGGATGAACATTTTCACCAATAAGTCCGCTAATTTAGGATAACGGCTAAACGTTTCTTCGATGTACGACTGACTGAATGTTGCATCAATTTGACGCATATACTTAGCATAAGCACGCAAAATAGACACTTCACGACCACTGAGGCCTGTTGACAGTACCATGCGGTTAAAGCCGTCATCTTCTAACTTCTTCTGCCACACTTGCAATAAAGCCGTTTGGAAACGGTCTTGACTGTCGGCTAGATTCTCTGTGGCAGCGCCTTGCACTGTCATTAAGAAATCTAAAATCCAGAATGTCGCGCCATCATTGGTTTTCACTTCGTACGGACGTTCATTGATCACGCGTAAGCCAAAGTTTTCTAGCATTGGCAAAACATCAGACAAATGAATTGGCTCGTCTTTATGAAACAGTTTTAAGCGAACTTTATTGTCATTTAACGCCGACTCTTGTGGCTGATAGAACAACATGCCTAACTTGTGATCATCATCCAAAGCTTCTAAATGCTGCATATCAACCACAGCAGAACTTGGTAATACATCATCTTTATAGCTAGGTGGGAACGCATTTAAATAACGCTTTGTCAGTCCTGTTCCAGCTTGTTCACCAACGGCATTGTTTAATGCAGTGTGCAGTTTGTCATCCCACGAGCGAGCGGCTTCAATAAGATTTTTTTCAATGGCGGCCACATCAACATCCATATTGTTATTATCAACTTTGATAATATAGTGAGTGCGAGCCAGAGTAGACTCAGAAAAATACGTGGTGAACTCAACATCTTCATTACTTTGGAAATGTTGTGCCAAAATACGTTGAGTGTCTTGGCGTAACTTAGTGTTGTAGCGGTCTTTAGACACATACACTAAACACGACAAGAAACGACCATAACCGTCTTTACGCACAAACAGCTTTAACTTATCGCGATCTTGCATTTCCAAAACACCATGAGCTATGTTTGATAGCTCAGGATCTTTAGCTTGAATTAGCTCATCACGAGGTAAGTTTTCAAGAATGTTCATCAACGCTTTATAATCATGCGAGCGCGGAGTTAGCCCAGAATTATCAAGAATCCGCTGAACCTTTTCGCCCAATAATGGAATTTCGCGTGGGCTACGGTTATAAAGATTTGAAGCATATAAACCAATGAAGCGATCTTCACCGATTACGTTGCCTTTTTTATCGAAACGTTTAACACCAATATAATCTACATAAGCCGGACGATGTACACGACTTTTAGCAGAGCTCTTGGTGAGAACAAGTAAGCTTTCATCTAATGCCTCTTTACGGGCTGAATCAGATAAACTTGAAAGTAATAAACCACGCTCACTGTGTGAGGTTTTTGAACGGTTCATTAGCCCTAAGCTAGATTCAATATTAGGAACAAGCTCAACATCACCTTCAACACGTTTTAAATCGTAATAACGATAGCCAAGCAAAGTGAAATGATGGTTGTTCAAGTAGTTTAAAAAATCAACTGACTCTTTCAATTCCGTTTTATCACCAGGGAATGGACGTGAAGGTAATTGCTTAATAGTCTCGGTTAATGTATCTGACATTAATTGCCAATCATTGACCGACGCTGAAACATCAGCAAGTACAGATTGAATTTCTTTTTCAATCGCTTTAATGTCAGCATCACTATTTTGTTTATCAATTTCGACCAAGAATACAGCAACATTATTGCTGTTATCAGATGTGTCATTAACAAATGACACATCTGACACATTGTTGTTATTACCACGTACAACGGCTAATGGCGTATGTAACATCACATGGGCAGTGATGCCCATTCGATTTAACGCCATTGAGAGCGAGTCAACCAAGAAAGGCATATCAAGTTGGATAACCTCAATAATGCTGTGAGTTGACTGCCAGCCATGTTTTGCTTGGCTAGGATTAAATACACGGATGTGGGTTTGATCCTGGGCCGTTTTATTCAGCGCATTCCAAAGGCTCACTACAGCACCATATAAATCACTGTCATTACGAGCATTGAGATCGTCTTTTGACATATGGGCGTAGAGGCAATTGGCAAATTGCTCAACTTGTTTGGCTTGAGAATGAGGGATTTTTGTGTGAATTAAATTGACTACATTTTCCAGTAGTACTGAAGGCATTGCATCTTTCAAGGCCATGTTGCAGATTCCTTAAGCGTCTATGGCAGCGCTCTTATCATTATATGGATGCTTCGGCTTGTTGATTGTGTCGGTCCGAGTCATTTTGTGTGTAGCACGTAAATAACTGTTTTTCGTTTAACAAAAGAAACTCATATTTGAGATCTTGTGCAAAGTTTATTACTAAATTGCTGCTATATCGAGGAAAATTTTAGTGGTACATCCTCTATAAATCCAGTCGGCAGCATAGATTAGCGTTTAAAATGACATTTAAGTCGTTTGCATAGAGTAACTATGCAAAATAAAAAAGGGAGCTAAGCTCCCTTTTTTATTTAATTACATGTTTTAGTTACTTTTTTCGCCAAAACATCGCTGAAAGTGCGGGTAGAATAATAATTGCTCCCAACATATTCACTAAAAACATAAATGTCAGCAAAATTCCCATATCCATTTGGAATTTAAGGTCTGAGAAGAACCAAGTGCTCACTCCAATGGCTAACGTTAGGCCGGTAAAGATAACCGCACTACCACGTTCAACGAGAGCTTCGAAATACGCTTGTTGCACCGGCATGCCATTACTGAGTTTATTGGACATCGTCGACAAGATATAAATCCCGTAATCAACGCCGATACCCACACCTAATGCAATCACCGGTAAGGTACTCACCGCTAAACCAATATCAAGCAAGGTCATTAATGCTTGCGCTAATGTTGATACCACATAAAGTGGAATAATTACCGCAATCGTCGCTTTGAGTGACTTAAAGCTAATTAAACACAGTACAAACACAGCGCCATATACATATAGCATCATTGGTAGCTGAGCTTCGCTCACGGCTTCATTTGTGGCGGCCATGACACCAACAGGACCTGATGCTAGCTTAAATTGCAAAGTGTCAGAGTTAAGTTGTGCGGCAACCGCTTTAACTTTGTCTACAACCACCTCGATGGTTTCAGCTTTGTGATCTTTTAAGAACAAGTACACAGGCATAACCGAGCAATTACTATTGAGCAAACCAGATGTTGTCGGTACTTGGCCAACGGCTTGGACTAAACTCGCGGTGGTACGCGGTAAAATCTCCCACTTAGGGTTACCTTCGTTAAATCCTGCATTCACTTTCTTAGCAATAGATGCCAAGCTTGCCGTTGACTCTACCCCAGGTGTATTTGCCATCATCCATTCGAACTGATCTATCTGAGATAACAATGAATGATAAGTACAGGCTTCTGGTGTAGCTTCTACAATCACAGACATTACATCAGTTGTAATTGAAAAATGTTTAGTGATAAAGAAAGTGTCTTGGTTATAACGAGAGTCTTGATGCAGTGCAGGCGCCCCGCCCTGTAAATCACCAATTTGCATTTTGGACGCTTGTTGAAAACCAACCGCGTAAAGTATCGCAGTCGAAATCAATACTACAATGGCATATTTAGGGGTCGCAAATTTAGACAAACCACGCCAAATATTTTCAATTTTTTGACGTTTTTCAGGAGTGTCTTGCTTACTCGGTAATTCAAAATATGAAATCACCAATGGTAGTAAAATCAGATTGGTTAAAATAATAACCGCGACACCTAACGATGCAGAAATAGCCAACTCACGAATAATACCAATATCAATTGACAGTAAGGTTAAAAAACCAACCGTATCAGATAATAATGCAACACCACCGGGCACTAATAAGCTACGAAATGCGGACGCTGCAGCGGCTTTAGTTGTTTGGCCATCAAGCACACGACGACGTACAGCATTGATCATCTGTACCCCGTGACTAACACCAATAGCAAACACTAAAAACGGCACTAAAATCGACATTGGGTCCAAACCAAAGCCAACCACGGTTAATAATCCTAATTGCCAAAATACTGCAACCAAACTACACACTAGTGGCAAGACGGTTAGCACTATCGATTTTGAAAATAGGTATACCATTACAGCAGTAATCGCAATGGCGATTAAAAAGAACAGCAGTACGCCTTTAGCGCCCTCAGCAACATCCCCAGCCATTTTTGCAAAACCGATAATATGAATTTTGATCTTATCGTTTTCAAACTTGCCACGAAGCTCTTGCTCTAATTGATTTGCAAACGCAATAGTATCAATAGCCTCACCCGTTTGAGGGTCAAACTCCATTAACTGCGCAGACACCATGGCAGAGGTGTAATCATTACCGATAAGTCGGCCTACAATGCCAGCTTTTTCAATGTTATCACGAACGATTTTAAGACCGTAATCATCATTACTAAAATCAGCAGGGATCACCGGACCACCGGCAAAGCCGTCTTCTACGACTTCGGTAAAACGAGTTGAAGGTGAGAATAACGACTTAACCTGAGAACGTTCTACACCCGGAATAAAAAATAATTGATCGTGCACATTTTTGAGCGCATCAAAAAATACCGGGTTAAATATATTGCCACTGGTATCTTCTACCGCCACCATAATACTGTTAGCACCACCAAAATCTTTTTGATGTTTGGTATACGTTTGCATGTACGAATGATTGAGTGGGATATTTTTACTAAAAGCAGCATCCATTTTTAATTGGCTGGCTTGATACCCTAAGAAAAAAGTAATAAAAATAAACGAAATGATGACCCATTTTCGATTGCGGAATAAATGAGATTCAAATCCATTGACCAGTTTTTCTAACATCTTTTCGGCCCTATTATTGTTGTTTTAATTGTCCAGTTTAACCAAAAGGTTAATCAAGCTGGAACAGTCCCTTAGAACCGGCAAACCATAACTGGCCTTTACTGTCTTTAGCAATTGCCACTATATTTTCACCTTGGCGTCTGGCAACAATTGTTGCTTTATCATCATCTACTGACAACACAATCCCAGCATTTCCCACCAGGTATAGGTCATTACTAGCGGTAATAAGTGCGCTATTAATTGATGATTGGACAGGTAAATTAACTTCTTGCCATGCGGATAGCGTTAAGTCTGACTTAAACACATGACCACGTAAGCCCATGACATAAACATCTTCGCCAACTTCAATGGCATTAAACATTGAACCATCATAATCAAAGTTAGTTTTCGAAAATGTTTGGCCGTTATCACTCGATACCGCGACCAAGCCAAGCTCACCCACAAGCAACAATCGTTTATCTTTCAGGCGAATTAAACGGTTGAAATGGGGTAATAATGAAGCTCGCTCAGATAAATACAATGCTTCATCTTCTGCTTTAAGTTCATTTAAATAGGCAATATCTTCTTCAAATAATAATTCTTGATGAAATTCTTGTTGCCATGTTTTACCGCCATCAGCGGTGCGATAAAATAATCCATAAGCGCCCACCGCAATACCATCAACGGGACTATAAAAACGAATATCTAGAAAAGGTTTCTCTATTTCAGCAGATTGCATCTGCACCGACCACGTTAATCCACCATCTTGAGTGTGGATGATGGTGGCATCATGGCCGACAGCCCAACCTTGTTTGTCGTCGAAAAAAAACACTTTGGTTAATTGAGACAATACAGGGGTCGCGACTTGGTGCCATTGATTATTGTCCAAAAGCAACACATTACCGCGTTGGCCTACCGCGACAAGTTTGTCACCCGCATTAGCAATATCAAGCAATAAAGAGGATTGAGCTAGGGGTTGAATCTGAACAGAGAGTGGATCGAGTTGAGCATCTACTGAAGTAGTATATAAACATGCACTAATCCCAATCGCCACTGCACTGCGAAGCATGCTAAACGTCATACAAACTTCCTTTACAATTTATAGGGGCGCAACCGCGCCCCATTTTATTTATGGCTTGTTAACGAATACCGGCACGTCTTAGGGCGTCTGGGGTAAAGTTAGCTTCAGAAAGCGATGCATCAAAATTATACATGCGACCTTCGTTGTCTAGACCCATTGCTAAATAACGGCGAGATTGAAGATCGTGGAACACTTCTAAGGTACTCCAAAGCGCAGGCACTTCATAATAGTTGATAAGATGAGCGACACCAACACGATAAAGCTCATCGCGATTATCATATATATCAGTTACTGCAACTTGCCATGAATCTTCATCAATATAAAACACACGAGTTTTATATGTATGACGCATGCCTTCTTTTAACGTCGCTTTGACTTCCCATACGCGATGTTTTTCATAACGTGGATATTCAGGGTTAATATGGCCAGGTTTTAAAATTTGGTCATATTTCAACGCATCTGAATGTAAACGATAATCATTGTATGGAATGTAAATCTCTTTCTTACCGACTAATTCCCAGTTATAACGCATTGGAGAGCCGTTAAACATATCGAAATCATCTGTTGTTCTTAACCCATCAGACACAGTACCAGGTGTATCAAAAGCTACGTTAGGCGCTTTACGAACTCGGCGTTGTCCAGTGTTATAAGTCCAAGCTTGGCGTGGAAGAGCCTCTTGATCCATGGTTTCTTTTACAAGTAATGCTGTACCAGCAAGTCGTGCTGGTTGAGTCACAACTTGTTTAAAGTAAAACAATGTATTTGTTTCTTTAAGTTTCTCTAATGTCACCTCTGGACGAGAATATTCAAAACGAATTTCCTCAGCGTTTTCAACCAAAGTGTAAGAACCATTAGACATCGGCGCAGCTTGGCTACGATAGGTTTCTACATCAACACCACGATAACGTAAAATATGATTCCAAATCACTTCTAAACCGTTAGCAGGGATTGGAAATGGCACACCAATGGTCGCCCCAGTAATACCGTTACCTTGTGAAACTAACTCAGCTCTAACGGCATTGGCTTTAGTCGCATCATAAACATATTGAGGTACGGCTGCAGTACGGCGACTTTCATAGACATTCATTTTGTAAGTATCTGGATATACTTCAAATAATTGTTTCTGACCCGGGGTTAAAAACTCAGCATACTGGGCTTTATTTTCATTAGTGATCGTAAATAGCACTTTGTCAGTTGGGAAAGGATCTGGATGATGCATACCCTTAGTGTAACCCGCTATAGGTTTGCTAATACCACCACTCCAAACAGGAATTGAACCATCGGCATTAGCCGCTTTTTCTGCACCCATAGGGGTTAATGTTGTACCCAATTTGTCTGCATCAGCTTGTGATACTTTCGCCAGCGCAGCAGGTGCACTTAGTGCTAGCATCACTGCTGCCGATAATATCGTCAGTTTCTTCATTATAATTATCCTTCTAAATCGAATACTTGACGTTGAAAGAGATGTAATCTCTGTCTGTCATCGCATTTGTTGTTCCTACGCCACCAAAGAAGCTGTTGTAAGAAATATCTGCGCCCCAACGACTTTGATAATCAAAGTTCACACCCAAAGCGACAGATTTTCTGCCTTCGGTGAATAAGAACATTGGATCCGGTGTAATGCCATCAACGTCATGAGAGAAAATCACTCTTGGGTACATGTTCACACCAGCAAACACATTGTTAAAGTCAGCTTTCGCCACTAAACGATAACCCCACGCAAAATCTGTTGGGAATGGATTGGTTTCAGGACCATTATGTAATGCGGCAATAATACCAGTCATTTCTGGGTTACCACCAGAACGAGCGGTTCCTGGACCGTTTAGACGTAATTCGTCAAAACCAGGCATATCATGGATCCACACACCACCGACTTCAGCAAGCATGGTTAGATTATCTAAACCTAATGTCGGGCCGAATAAGTGGGTAAAGGTTACCTGTGCTTGGGTTGTATCGGTAAGTATATACCCCTCAGCGTTTGAGCCAGGCTCCACATTATCCATTTGTGAAATACCATCTAAATCAGGACGAAGACCCGCATTAGCTAGCTGCTGAGGCATCGCTAAGAAAAGTAATTCAACGTCGTCAATTTGCAATGGCTCATCAACACGATGAGAAATTTCACCAGCAACAGAAGTATCGCCTACCAAAGTGTTAAAACTAAAACCATACAACTGGATATCTTCAGGATATACAATTTGCGATTTGGTAAAGGTTTCCATACTTAACAAAAGTTCGCGGTCAATGTTCCCACCACTTTGTGCTAAACGGCCATAATCACGACCAATAGCTTCTGCAGTAAAGTTAGAGGCAGTACCACTAATAATTGGACGACGACTGTGGTAATTCATGTAATAAAAACCAAACTCAGTTTCGCCCAGTTCTGGAGAGTAATAGCCTAATTTAACGCCAAATTGACCATCATCACTAGGATCTGCAGCATCTTGAACCAAAGCAACCTTAGTTGAATAAGCAGTCATGTAAGCGGCATATGCTGAGTTAAACCCAGTAGCGGCTGCAGCTTCATATAAACGTGAATATTCTGAAATAAGGAAATCTTGGTTGATATCTGGATTGGAGTTGAAACCCAATTGCGCATTTTGGTTGTAGCCACCATATCCAGCAAAATCATTGGTTGCAAAGTTTGACCCCGGTGTAGGGATCCAAATTGGCTGCCAATCATACTGATAGAATGCTTCTAGGTTTAAGTTTTCAGATAAACCTAACGATGCCCAAACCATGCCTTGTGGACGGAATGCTTCTTTGAGCTCCGCACCGGGTGCATTAAGAATATTTAAGTCTACAGCATTGATTTCAGCAATGCCGTGAGAAATCAAGGTGCTTTCGCCCCATGAAACGACTTGGTTACCCACGCGAACACTTAATGGGTTAGCACCGTCATTTAAGTCCCAGTTACCGTAAACAAATGCATCTAGTAAGCGAATATCTTTACATTGCACTTCTGATGCTTTGTTATCTTCACAAGGATCGAATTCTTTTCCGGTTAATGGATCGTTAAAGCCATAATCACCATCATTTAATTTGCGATCGTAAAAATACATACCGCGTAAAAAGATACCGTAATTTTCGTACTTCAGTGATAACTCGTGAAGACCTTTAACAATCTCAGAAGTAGTATCACCTTGCGCATACAACAAATTACTTAAGTCATTGTTGCTTGAATAAGAACCAGGCTGAGTCCAAATTTCTGTTGAGGTATATTTGGTTGATCCAAACGCACCACCAAATGCCGAATAACCAGACCAATCGAATTGTGGTTGGTTTACCTTTCCGATTTGATTATTCCAATCGCGGTCTGACACACGCCAACTCGCACCTGCAGTCCAAGTTGAGTCAAATGTACCTCGTACATCACCCCAATCAAAAGAAACGGCTGAGGCTGAAGTGCTCATCCCCAAACATAATGCCGACACCACCCCCAAAGCGAGAGCCGACTTGTTAAATCTTTTTTTAACAATATTCATTTTAGTTCATCTCCGTAACCTGTTGGATTAGTTGTTATAGGAATTTAACCAACATCTTGTTAGCCCACAGGCAACACCATTGTTACAGCATTTAACTATATTGAGCAAGGTCAAAAAAAAGAAAATGTTTAAGAAAATTAACGATGTCGGGGTAAAAACGACAAAATAAAACCAGCCTATATTTGAATTAACACAGACGATATAATTACAGTCATTTAACCATTAACGAAAAAAGTTTATTTTCATAGACTTATATATATTAACGGGGTGCTACTTCACACACCACTAATCAATCAAACGTTTGAAGTAAATACTCTATAATTTATTAAGTGATTTGAAATTCCCATCTTGGTTAAGGACTAATTTGAACTGTCCTTGAATACCTTGAGGAGTTAAATAAGGTCTAAAATACTTACCATTGATGTGCAACACACGACCGTGGTGATCTCTTACTTGCACTTTCTCTGCAAGTCCTTGGTAATATGGTAGAAATGCTTCATAACTTACGTTAAGAGAAAATAATAACTCCATAATTTACTCCATAAAAAGGAGAGCAAGCTCTCCTTTTTAACATACTAAACAGTCTAACTATTCATACTAGATGAATAGTCGTTGACGCTATTATTCGGCCAATGATTTAGTGACTTTTTCATATAAATCTTTCGATAAATCCGGTAAAGCTTTTAACTCTGCTAAACACTGTTTCATTAATTGCTGACGATGTTGATCGAATTTGGCAAACTGAATTAATGGTGTGATCATTCGCGATGCGACTTGTGGATTCGACTTATTCAATTTGACTAAAATTTTAGTCAAATAACGGTAGCCTTCGCCATCAGCACGATGAAATTGATAAGTGTTTGCGGCGGCAAAAGCCCCAATCAATGAACGTACTCGGTTCGGGTTAGAAAAACTAAAACTGCTGTGTTTTGTCAGCGTTTTAATTTGATCTATCACTTCATCGCTATTCACTAACGCTTGTAATGTCAGCCATTTATCCATCACTAATGGCGTTGATTCCCACGTAGACTCAAAGTCACTTAATAACATAGGTAAACAGGCTAGTTTGGCTGTAGCTGCCGCTTTCAAAGCCCCTAAGCTATCAGTCATATTTTTAGCTGAATAATATTGCTTTTCAACTAACGATTCATGAGTATCGGTCACTTGACATAACAATGACAAGGCAATGTTTTTAAATGCACGAGCACCAGCGTTATCTAAAAGTATCAGCTCTCGATAACGTACCAATAATTCATCTTCACAAGCTGATGCAAGTTCTTCAACAACAAACTCTCTGGCTTTGGCCAAAGCATCTAAATCAACACTATCTACCTGCTCAATTAATGCAGAAGCAGTAGGAATAGACAAAATTTCAGCCACTAAAGCTTGGTCTATATTCGCATCTAAAATGACGCCTCTAAATGCTTCAACAACACGAGTATCAACCATCATGACTTGCTGCTTTTGCAACTGAGCAACGTTATTCCAAATGGCTTGGCTCACTAACTGCACAGATGCTTCCCAACGCGCCACTTCGCTAGAAGCATGGCGCATAAGATGCACAAGTTGATCAATGCTAAAATCGTAAACCAATTTAACAGGTGCTGAAAAATCTTGTAGTAAAGATGCTATAGGTGCGCTTTCTAGTCCATCAAACACAAAGGTTTGGTTGGCCTTAGTCACATCTAGCACTTTATTGACTATTGATTGCCCTACACTATCCAACAGCTCAACACTGAACGGAATATGCAAGGTTTGGCCCTTCACACCTTGCGACATCACTTGTTGAGTAACGGTTAAATGGTACTCACCTTTATCCGCATCAAAACGGTCTTTTACCGTCACAACGGGTGTACCAGCTTGGCTATACCAACGACGGAATAAGGTTAAATCTTTACCGCTAGCATCTTGCATAGCATTAACAAAGTCATCGCAGGTTACCGCTTGGCCATCATGACGCTCAAAATAGCACTTCATTCCAGCTTGAAAGCCTTCTTCGCCTAGAATGGTGTGCATCATGCGGATAACTTCAGCGCCTTTATTATATACCGTCACAGTGTAGAAATTATTCATTTCAATTACACTTTCAGGCCGAATAGGATGTGACATTGGACCGGTATCTTCAGCAAACTGTTGATTTTTCATCACTCGAATAGCATGAATTCGGTTAACTGCGCGCGACCCAACATCGGAACTAAATTCTTGATCACGAAATACCGTTAAGCCTTCTTTTAAACTTAACTGAAACCAATCACGACACGTGACTCGGTTACCTGTCCAGTTATGGAAGTACTCATGGCCTACAACCGACTCAATACCATGATAATCTTCATCTGTTGCACTGGCTTTATCAGCGAGCACGTATTTGGTATTAAAGACATTCAAGCCTTTATTTTCCATCGCACCCATATTGAAAAAATCAACTGCAACAATCATATAAATATCAAGATCATATTCAAGACCGAAACGAGTTTCATCCCATTTCATTGATTTCTTCAATGATGCCATAGCGTGATCAGCTTTATGTAAGTTGCCTTTATCAACAAAAACTTGCAGTTTGACTTCACGACCAGTTTGAGTCGTAAAACTGTCATTAAGTAAATCAAAGTCTCCAGCGACTAAGGCAAATAAGTAACTTGGTTTAGGGAATGGATCATGCCATTTGACAAAATGACGACCAGAACGAGGCATCTCCCCTTTATCAATTAAATTGCCGTTACTTAACAAAAATGGAAATGCCTGTTTATCGGCTTCAACGCGCACGGTATAAATAGCCAGAACATCGGGTCTATCTAAGAAATAGGTGATCCGGCGAAATCCTTCTGCTTCACATTGGGTACAATAAGCACCGTCTGACATGTAAAGCCCTTCAAGACTCGAATTTGCCTCAGGGTCAAGCAAAGTGACCACTTCTAATTCAAACTCATTTTGGTCCGTACTAATTATTAATTGGTTGTCGTGTTGACGATAGTTAGCTGCTACACCATTAAGTTTCACTGTACTTAGCGAAAGTTGTTCGCCATCAAGCACTAAATCATGCTGATGCTCACCATTACGGATCACCTTACTGATGGCTGTCACTTTAGTGTTTTTGCCATCCAGAATAACGTTCAAATCAACATGGGTAATGGTGAATGAAGGCTTGGTATAATCTTTTAGGTGTTTTTCTTGCGCTTGGTTCATACATGTTCCTCTTGAACGGTACTAATGCCAATATGATTAAATGGGCGTGGTCTTTATCGAATTGGTACTGTTTTTAGTGATTGTGATTAAGAAAAAACGCGCCTAAGCGCGTTTTTTAACAGTAATAAAAAATTACTTTGAGTTAGTTTTAGCTATTTTTTCTACGTCAGCCATATCGAGGGTGATATAAGCCGTTTCATCTAAAAAGGGATCAGGTAACTTGCTATCATCTGTTTTTTCAATATCGTCTAAAGACTTCACGGCAGCCAAACCTTGATGGATTCGACGTGCGTTTGCTCGGTCTAAAGCACGCTTATCATCGTCTTCACGAGAAGCAATTCGTTCACTCTCAACAAGTGATATTGTTTTGTCTTTATGATGTTTTTTAAACTCAGTAATGTCTTGGTATATATAACTGAACTCTACATCTTTGCTGATACGCTCTTTATGTTTAACATCAAGATTGTTGATCAGCATAGGGTTGATATTCCCTAAAGTAGAGTACTGAGCAACGGGAACCTTATCCCATGGCAGAGCATTCTCTTCCTCTGACTCGCCGTATTCGCCAGCCTCTAAAGCACTTGGAAAACGGACATCAGGCGTAACGCCTTTTAATTGAGTGCTGCCACCATTAATACGGTAAAATTTAGCGATAGTATATTGTACGTGACCAATTGGCTTTTCATACATGTCATAAATACGACCCAAGCTTTTATGTTGCTGAACAGTCCCTTTACCAAAGGTAGACTCACCGACGATAAGTGCACGGTCATAATCTTGTAAAGCCGCAGCAAAAATCTCTGAAGCCGATGCACTATAACGATCAACCATCACCGCCAATGGGCCATTATATGCACTGGCGCCATCATTATCACGATTTTGATTAATGCCACCATTAGCATCACGGATTTGAACAACTGGGCCCATGTCAATAAACAGGCCTGTGAGTAATGTCGCTTCGGTTAATGCTCCACCGCCATTACCACGGAGGTCAATAATAATCCCTTCAACATTGTCTTTTTCAAGTTTAGTGATTTCTTTAGCCACATCTTGTGACAAATTCATATAAAATCCAGGGATTTGAATCACCCCGACTTTACGATTGGCATACTGGCCTTCTTTAGGCTCAACCACTTTTGAGGTCGCGGCACGGTCTTCTAAACGAATTTTATCTCGGGTAATGACCACTTCAAAAGGTTTAGCATTAGCCCCGCCTTTATTCGGTAAAATCTGTAATACGACTTCACTTCCTTTTGGCCCTTTGATCAAATCAACAACATCATCTAAACGCCAACCTATGACATCAACAATGTCACCGGTTTTTTGACCAACACCAACAATTTTATCTTCTGGTGATAATTTCTCGCTATTGGCAGCAGGCCCTCCGGCCACTAAACTTTTGATGACGGTGTAGTCATCATCCATTTGCAACACGGCCCCAATACCCTCAAGACTTAAATTCATTTCCATTTGGAAACGTTCTGCATTACGAGGTGATAAATAACTTGTATGAGGTTCAACACTACGAGCAAACGCATTCATGACTGTTTGAAACACGTCTTCGCTTTGTGTTTGGCTTAAACGCTTAATGGCATTGTTGTAACGCTTCTCGAGCACTTCAACAATTTCAGGCCACTTTTTACCGGTTAATTTAAGATTTAACGCGTCATATTTAACGCGCTGACGCCAAAGTTCATTCACTTCGGCTTCATCTTTTGGCCATTGCGCATCTTTGCGATCAAATTCATACGCATCGCCAGCTTGAGTAAAATCGAACTCTTTATCAAGCAAAGACAACGCATAAGCAAAACGCTCATAACGACGTTTCTGTACTAGGTCGTACATGGTAAATGCAGGGCTAATATCGCCTGATTCAACCATGTTATCAAACTGGTTTTGATATTGACTAAAGCTCGCAATGTCTGCCGCAGTCAGCACATTACGACGATAATCAAGTTGCTCAAGAAAACGGGTATATATTTGCTCAGAGAATGCATCGTCAAGTACAAAACGATGATAATGCGAGCGAGTAAACAAAGTTGTTACTCGCTTGCTAGCCACTTTATGTTGTGGCTCTTGTGCTAGTTTAGGTAACTCGCTGATTTGAATCGTTGGTGAAATTGCCCATGCCGAAAAGCCGACAAATAAACTGGCAATTGACGCGGCCAAGGTAAGTTTTCGCATCAACAAGTACTCCTTAAATTTCTATAATAGTATGTGCTCAGCACGTACTTTGATGGATAAGCCAGAATCTAATTGAACAAGCACATCCTCTTTATTAATATCAGTCACAACACCAGGAACAGGTGTGGCACCTAATTTAACATTAACGCGTTGTTTTTGTTTTAAATCTTCTAGCTTAGCCGGCACAAGTTTAATCACTGGAGCCGCTACCGGTGCAGGACGTTCCTTTTTAACGGCAGGAGCACGTTTAGGTGCCACTTTCTTTGCCGGCTTTTTAGGCGCTAACGCTTGACGTTTTGCTTTAGCTTTATCTTGGCTTTCTTTAAGCGTCAAAATAGCATGGTCAATGTGCTCTTGTTCTAATTCAGCACATTCATTACCGTCAAGATCTATACGTTTAGCACCTGCTTTAACGCCTTTCAAATAGCGCCAGCTGCTTGTGTAACGACGAAGCGCTACACGTAATTGTGTTTTACTGACTTTAGAATCATCAGCTAACCGTTCAGCCAAATCTTGAAACAAACCAATTTTTAATGGCTTCGTTTCACCTTCTGCAATAAAGCATAAAGGAAAGGTTTCATATAAATACGCTAAAATTGCGTTGGTGTCGGTCAACTTGTCTGTTGATTCCATTTTTACTTCCACGTTAATAAAGGGACTGATTATGCGGCATACAATTTGCCTTGCAGTCGTTCATCTTTCGTTAAACCTTACTGTTAAGGCTTAACGTACAAAATATCACTATCCGCCAGTTTGCTAAAGTCATTGAAACAAACCTTAACAATTTAACCAAACTTACTCTCAGCTTAATCATCGCTCATCAGTAAATCCAGCACAAATGCGTATAGCGGCATATTATAAAGCCCGCGACAGCGAATGCGACCATGATTTAATCTAATTTGTTCGCTATTTAACCAAATAGGCAAGTTTCGAAACTTTTTACCATGTTTTCTAAACCAATTTGATCATCTTGATCGAATCGATTCAGTAATGGGCTGTCAATATCTAACACTGCCACAACCTCATTACCCTGCCTAACAGGGATCACGATTTCTGAATTACTGGCAGAATCGCATGCAATGTGGCCATCAAATTGATGAACGTCGGCAACTCGTTGGGTTTTATTTTCTGCTGCGGCAGTGCCACAAACACCTTTGCCGATATTGATACGGGTACAAGCCACTTTACCTTGGAATGGTCCAAGGACTAATTGTTCACCACGCTTAATATAAAAACCTGCCCAATTTAGGTCTTCTAGGTTGTCATTTAGCAACGCTGAAAAATTTGCCATAGCAGCAATCAAATCATCTTCGCCTTCAAGTAAAGCTTGTGCTTGACGATTTAATGTTTGGTAAAATTCGGTTTTCATGTCCATTCCTTAAGCTGACACTCAATCGAAGAATGAGTGATGAATACGACTATTCTGCAGATGTAGTTTTAGCCGTAGTCTTTTTAGTTTTCGCTGTAGGAGCGTTTTTAACCTGTACGATGCCTTTTAGCAAGTTAGAAAGCTCATCTTTATTGTTTGCTAGATAAAATGCCAGCTGTTCGCATTTATTTTCATCAAGTCCGAGGTCTGCCTTAATAAGAAATGGCACTAGGTTATCGGAAATATCGAGCATCTTATCGTAGGCATCAGCCTCTTTCTTCGATATAAATGTCATCTTTTCCACCCCTTCTCTGACCACGACAAATTGGGTTATCACTGCCATGATGTAATCCTCACTGTTTTTATATACAGTGCATAGAATCTCACATAGTTAACTTATGATGCAAGTGTTCTGATTATTCTGATATTATCAAGCACAAGAAAATCGAGATTATTTAACAATTAACTCATTTTTCTGCCAATATAAGGCCAAGCAGAGAGGTTTGACTCTTCGCTACCCAATAATGTGTTTTACTATGGATTAGATTAATTCTTCATGCATGAATTTGATGATCATGATTCTATAATTTTATGCCAATCATGTGATTTGGCAGTGAGAAAACGAGCTTTGCCTTCAAGTGCCCGTGCGCTTTGTCCGCGTTGCCACACGGCGCTCTATGATTCACCTTATTGCTCCATTAATGGCATGCTAGCGTTATGCGTTGCGGCGTTAATTATTTTTATTCCTGCTAATTTATTGCCAGTACTCGAAATCCACTTCCTTGGCAGTGTACGAACCACTACGGTGCTGCAAGCTGCTGTGACGGTTTGGGCCGAAGGATATTGGGTTGTAGGCCTAGCGGTAATGGTTGCTGCAGTTATCGCGCCTGGGTTATTGATTTTGTCAATTATGGCTCAAGTTGTAATTGTAAAATTAAAACTGCACAACTCATTTTGGCAAAGAACCTACACTACATTGTTAAAAAATCATGGTTTGATATCACAAATGACCATGTTAGAAATTTATGTCATCAGTTTTCTCGTGTCGGCCTTTCAGTTATCAGACTTTTCCGATGTGTATTTTGGTATGGGAACATTCAGTTTTACAATGTTGTTTATCATCATCTTATTTTTACAACGTGAATATAATCTAGAACACATGTGGAGTTATGTAGATGCCTAGTACTCCAATTACACCATCCAATGAACATATAGTGGACAGCACTAAGCAAACTGCGAATACCGATAACGAGCCGAAAACTGAGGTTTTACCTCATCTTCAGGGCAAGAAAATGGGCTTATGTTTATGCCCTGTTTGTCGCAAACTTAACGTCACAAGTAACAGTCATTGTCGACGTTGTTTTAGTCAATTAAGTAGCCGTAATTATGCCAGCATCCAACAAAGTTGGGCTTTATTAGTTACCGCGACAATTTTACTTGTTGTCGCCAATATTTACCCTATTACCTTATTAACTAATCGCGGAGTGGTCACCAATGACACCATTTTTAGTGGCATTAGTCATTTAGTCAAAACCGGTATGTTTCCGATTGCTATCATTGTTTTCACTGCCAGTATTTTAGTACCTTGGCTTAAAATTATTGGCTTAGCGACTTACTTGACGGCTATTAGTTTTAACTTACCAATATCAAAAAGAAAATTAATGGTTGGGTTTCACATTATTGAATGGATCGGCCGCTGGTCAATGCTCGATTTATTCGTTATTTCATTAACCGTTGCCTTAGTTAATATGGGGCAATTATTAGACGCAAAACCTGCACCTGCCGCGACAGCATTTGCGTTAGTTATCTTACTAACACAAGTCGCAGCAAAAGTGTTAGATACTCGATTACTTTGGGACCGCTTGGAAAACACTGATGACACAAATTGAATCGCCTAAAATTGTGAAGAAAAAGTTATTCTCGCCAATATGGTTATTACCGGTTGTTGCTTTGATATTAGGTGCCTGGTTAGGGGTCAAAAGCATTAAAGAATCCGGCATTGAAATATTAATACATTTCCCTAGTGCTACGGGTATTGATATCGGCAAAACGTTGGTCAAATACCAAGGATTGACGGTAGGTAAAGTCACTGACATTGGTATTGACGATGATCTAAAAGGGGTAAACGTTAAAGTTATTATGGATTACCGTGCCGACCCTTTCCTCAATAAAAATACCCTTTTTTGGTTAGTAAAACCTAAAGCAAGTATTACCGGAGTTGAAGGGCTCGATACGTTATTTTCTGGTAATTATATTGCCCTTCAACCTGGTGATGGTCGCTCTGCAACCGTATTTGAAGCACAACGTGAAGCGCCTGCGATACTCCCCGGCAGTGAAGGACTGATGATCGAACTAAAATCCCCTAAACTGGGTTCGATTGATGTTGGCTCGCCTGTATTTTACCGTCAAGCACCTGTCGGAAGCATTGTCAGTTATCGCCTCGACGGAAATAAACAAATAATTATCAGCGCATTTGTTCAAGAACAATATGCCCATTTAGTCAATAAAGACTCCCATTTTTGGAATGTATCGGGCTTGAAAATCGATGCTTCTTTAGCGGGGATAAAAGTCAGCACTGAAAGTATCGCGTCTATTTTGGCCGGCGGCATCAGCTTTGATACCGGCAACTACACTGAAAAAGCCCAAAATGGTGATGTTTACAACTTATATGAGGATGAACTCACCGCTATTGGAGGTGTTCATTTTGATTTAACTGCATCTAGCAGTGAAGATGTTAATGAAGGCACCGCCATCACCTACCGCGGTATCGTTATTGGTGAAATAGAAAAAGTAACCTTAACCGACACTGGAGTGAAGCTTATTGCTCGGGTTGAACATCATTACAAAGCATTAATTACCAACGATAGCCAATTTTGGATAAGTGGTGCCGAGTTATCATTAAAAGGTGTCAAAAATATCAGTAGACTGGTTACTGGCAGTGTTATTAATGTCTTACCAGGCACTCAAATAACCGAAGAGGCGATGCAATTTGAATTGGCATCACATGCTCCCGATTTGCTCAGTCAAGACAAACTTAAATTGACGGTAGTTGCCACGACTCACACAGGTGTCAGTAATGGCGCGCAAGTGCGATATAAACAATTGCCTATTGGGCAGATAACCAGTATTGGTTTAAGTAAAGACTTTTCAACTGTTGAATATAACATTGAAATTCAACCAGAGTTTAAGAGTTTGCTGACTAAGGGAAGCTTCTTTGTTCCTGAAAGTGCCATAGCCATTAATGCTTCACTAGAGGGCGTTAATGTTAAAACTCGCGACCTCACTACGATGTTGGAAGGCGCTATTAGCTTAATTCCGGGTAACAGCGAAATGCTGCTTTCGGCTAATAGTACTTTAACACTGCACGAATCAATTGAATCGGCGCAAACGCTTTACGCTCAACAACAGCTGACACCCTTTACTTTAACTAGTATTGATGGTGCCGACTTAGCTGAAGGCTCGCCAATTTATTACAAAAAAATGCAAATAGGCTCAGTGAATAAAGTCAATTGGTTAGCTAAAACGGATAAATTTAATATCGATATCAATATCGACAATAAATTTGTTCCGTTAATTAAGCCGACTACGGTTTTTTGGCGTAATGACGCTGTAGCCATCAATGCCAGTTTAGCCGGTGTCGATATCAATGTTGCACCATTGAAAGGTGCAATAAATGGCAGTATTACCCTTGGACATATAGACGACAGAGTTGATACTGAAAATAATCAACCTAATCTACGATTATATGACAACAAGTCACTCGCACTCATGCAGGCTAAAGTCATCAACCTCACTCTGCCTGTGAGTACTAAAGTGTCAGAAAAAGCGGCTATTCGCTATCAAGGGCATAAAATTGGTGAAGTGTCACAGGTTAAACTAAATCAAGATTTAAACACTCAGAATGCACAAGCTTATATTTATGGCCATTACGTAAACCATTTTAGTGCCAGTGACACTGAATTTTTTATCGTCGATGCACAAATTTCTTTAGCGGGTATTAATGCCCCAGAAACACTATTAACGGGTCCTTATATTGGTGTTATCCCAGGTAACAGCACAGAAATTATTGATAATTTTGTTGCCCAACCTCACTCGAGCTTTGAGGCTACCGTACCTAAAGATGCATTAGCATTCCAATTAGTTGACGATCAACTAGGTTCTATTAAGGTCGGTACACCGCTATTTTTCCGCGGAATTAAAGTCGGACAAATTGATGGATACAGGTTGGATGACTCAGGAATTGAAATTACGTTGTTTGCCCATGTAAATGCTGAATATAGTCACTTAATCAACCAGACTAGCCAGTTTTGGGATGCCTCTGGTATTAAATTAGACGTCGGTTTATTTTCGGGTGCACAGTTAGAAACAGGCTCATTAGAAACGATACTCGCCGGTGGTATAGCATTTGCGACCCAAGATACAACATCAGATAGTAATCGTATCAATGCAACCGAACGTTTCCCATTGCATGAGAATATACAAGATGAATGGGCACAATGGCGACCTACACAAACTAAGTAACCTCAGCTAGAGATAATACAATTAGTACAAAAACAAAAGCCGATATATTTATCGGCCTTTTTATTTATCTTATTGATTTCGATAATTGATTTCGATAATTGATTTCGATAATTGATTTCGATAATTGATTTTTAACCATAAAACCAATAACATACACCGATGGCGGCACTAATACCTGCAAAATCTGCTGCTAAACCACACCCTAGTGCATGACGACCATTACGGATCCCCACTGAACCAAAGTACACAGCCAACACATAAAATGTTGTTTCGGTACTGCCTTGTAAAATAGCTGCTAGTCGGCCCGCAAAAGAATCAACTCCGTGATGACTCATGGTTTCTAACATCATCGCACGCGCACCAGAACCGCTAAAAGGTTTCATGAACGCGGTTGGCATCGCATCAATAAAGCGCGTATCGGCGCCTAATGCACTCACGCCACTTGCTAACAGCTGTAAGGCATAATCTAACGCCCCTGAAGCCCTAAGAAACCCAATGGCTAATAACATCGCCAGCAAATAAGGGATTAGCTGAATTGCTTGGCTAAAGCCCTGTTTAGCGCCATCAACAAACTCGTCATACACGGCAATTTTGCGATAACCTGCGACTAAAATAAAACTTAAAATCAGCAACAACAGTATACCGTTACCTAACACCATAGACACCTGGCCTATCGCATCGGCGGATAATGTCACCAAATAAGCAATCCCGGCCATGAATACACTCATAATGGTTGCAGCATAAGCCAAAATAACACTATTGATTAACGAGATACGCTGCACTAACGCGACAACCAATAGTCCCACAACGGTGGAAACACTTGTGGCCAATAAAATGGGTAAAAAGATATCAGCAGGATTAGCCGCACCTTGTTGGGCACGATAAAGAAAGACTGTTACAGGGACTAATGTTACTGATGAGGTATTTAATACTAAAAATAAAATTTGGGCGTTGGTTGCTACTGATTTTACAGGGTTAAGAGATTGCAGATCATGCATCGCTTTTAAGCCTAAAGGCGTTGCTGCATTGTCCAGTCCCAACATATTAGCAGTAAGATTCATGCTAATGCTGCCATAGGCGACATGTCCACGAGGAACCTCAGGCATCAACTTAGACAGTAAAGGTTCAAATATGCGGGCAAACAAACCCACCACACCGGCCTTTTCACCAACTTGCATCAAGCCCATCCATAACGCTAACACACCGATTAAGCCAAGCGAGATGTCAGCGGCTAACTTAGCACTGGCAAACAATGCCGTCACCGACTCGCTTAATACATCGACATTGCCATTCACTAATTGAATCGAGATAGACAACGCAGCAATGATAAAAAATAATAACCACACTCTATTTAGCACACACCACTCCATTAGCCAGTCGGTTTTATTAACGTCAATATACAGTAATCATTGCCAAACAGGGTGTACAATTCCGTGATATGATCGCTTCAATTACTGCAACAATAATGTATCGTTTCTTATTATGGCCCAATTAAATATAAACTTTATCAATCACATTGAGAAAGAGTTACCCGCTCACTTGGCTTTAGAAGAGTTTATCGCCTATTGTGATAAACCACTTCGTAAATCCATTCGGGTGAATACGCTTAAAATCAGTACTGCACAATTTTTCAGCATCATGACTAAAGCCGGCTGGCAACTGTCTCCAGTACCTTGGTGTGCTGACGGATTTTGGATTGAGGGTAAAGATGATATCCAACTGGGTAATGCCATTGAACATATTCAAGGGCTATTTTATATCCAAGAAGCCAGCTCAATGCTGCCGCCGACCGCATTATTTTCCAATGAAACCGCCGCCGAAATAATCTTAGATGTCGCTTCTGCGCCAGGTTCTAAAACCACTCAAATCGCAGCCTTAATGAATAACAGTGGCTTATTAGTCGCTAATGAATATTCTGCCAGTCGCGTTAAAGTATTACACGCTAATGTGTTACGTATGGGGGCCAGCCACACCGCCCTAACCCATTTTGATGGCCGAGTCTTTGGTGAATATTTATATGAATCGTTTGATGCTATTTTATTGGATGCTCCTTGTGGCGGCGAAGGTACCGTCCGTAAAGATCCCTTGGCATTAAAACACTGGGATATTGAAGATGTTACTGCGATTGGTGAAACCCAAAAAGATCTTATCGAATCAGCATTTTTAGCGTTAAAGCCAGGCGGAGTGTTAGTCTATTCGACTTGTACTCTAAGCCAGTTAGAAAACCAACATATCTGTTATCACTTACAGCAAACTTACCCCGATGCGGTTGAGTTTGTGTCACTGGCTGAGTTATTTGATGGTGCAAATAAAGCATGCACTGAAGATGGTTTTTTACATGTTTGGCCACAGATTTACGACAGCGAAGGATTTTTTGTCGCTAAAATTCGTAAAACCGCCTCAGTCGAGCGAGTAAAAAAACAGCCTAAATTACAAAAAAACTTTCCTTTTACTCCCGTAAACGAAAAGCAAAAAGTGGAATTAACACAATACTTTCAAAACAACTTCTGTCTCGAGTTACCCAGCGATGACGTGATCATGTTGCGTGACGATGAATATTGGTTGTTTCCAGCCCAATTTATGCCTTTTATAGGCAAGATGCGTTTTCAACGTATTGGCATTAAGCTCGCTGATGCGATGAAAAAAGGCTACAAAGCTAAACATGAAGCCGTTATTGCTTTATCGGCAGCAGCGCATAATCCAGCAAAAACCATGGAATTAAGTGCGGCGCAAGCACAAGGTTTTTTAATGGGTCGTGATATTGCTACAAGTACTTTTGATCAACCGACACAGCAGCAGTTAGCCATCATGCCACAAGGCGAAATGTTAGTGAGTTATCATAAAGTCGTGCTTGGGGTTGTAAAACATTTAGGCCATAGACTGAAAAACAATTTACCGCGTGATTTGGTCCGCGATAACGTTAACTTGAGCCTATAGCACGCTACACTATTTCGATGAGCAAGAATAAAGAATATAAAACATAATTATCAATGAATTACTATAAAACACAGTGATAAAACAGAGTGCTAAACCAACATTATTAATTAAATTTTATGCACAACACAATTTGAGTGCCTATAATTAATTCATGTTCGACTCAGTATTTGGCATTTTAAGCTATCTTAAGATGCCACAACAGTAGCGCAAGGCTCTTAATCGAGCCCTTTCCCTAGGCCCAAAACAATTGGATAGTTTTGGGCCTTTTTTTATTATTTCACCCACCAACACGCTCTAAAATGTGCTTAAGTCATAGGTTCATGGTGGTATTTGAGTAACGTTAGCGCAATTATTTAAGCAACTGCGCTAACGTTATTTTGTTTGCCTGCACAGCAGGCATATCAGAACTTTATTGCCGCGAAGTAAGCCACAAATTAGATAATTTGCTGTTAGTCTCAGGATTGAATTAGCTTCAATCTTGAACTAGCTGCAGATTTGATTTAGCGGCCAACTAACTTAGCGGCATCTTTAAATAAATTAAAAAAGTTATCCGTGGTGTATTGAGCTAACTCTTCGAATTTTTCACCGCGCAATTCTGCGACAAATTCGGCAACATCTCGAACATAAGCAGGCTGATTTTCTTGGCCACGATGCGGCACCGGAGCTAAATAAGGTGAATCGGTTTCGACCAGTAATCGGTCTTTTGGTACTTGGCGAATAACACTGCGCAATTCACCTGCATTTTTAAACGTTACAATTCCTGAAACAGAAATATAAAAGCCTAAATCAATGGCGGCTTTGGCCATTTCCCAGTTTTCAGTAAAGCAATGCAACACGCCACCCACTTTGTCGGCATGACCTGCTTTTAGCATATTAATGGTATCTTCACGGGCATCGCGAGTATGTACAATTAATGGTTTATTCACCTCAACAGCTAACGCAATTTGTTGTTCAAAGCACTGCTGTTGCAAGGTTTTTGTGTCATTTGAATAGAAATAATCTAAGCCTGTTTCGCCAATGGCAACCACTCTGGGATCTTCTGCAAAACGTTTAATGTCTTCAATATTCAACCCTTCTTGTACATCGAGAGGATGTACGCCAGAAGACAAAAACACATTATTAAAGGCAGACATTTTATCTCGCATGGCTTCAAAGCCTTGCTGACGAACGTTGACGCACAATAGATAGTCAACGCCTTGAGCTTTGGCATTGTCCATAATGAATTGTAAACTGGCTGAGTCTGGGGCCGCTTTTAAGCGGTCAAGGTGGCAATGTGAATCAATTAGCATGGGAATTCTTTCGCAACTACATTAACAAATAAAACAGATGCGCAAGAATACCTAGCTACATAGTGCAGGTCAAATCGCTAGAGGCAAGTTCGCTTGATAATAATTTTTCAATATGATGTTTATGACTTTCAACATCAGTTTTAATTTTAACCCCAATACCCGCTGGGCGCCCACCAGATGCACCTAATGGATTAATCCATACCACTGTGCCTTTAAATTCATTTGTTTGAGTGGCATTAGGCAATCGATAAGCAATGGTAAGCTCTTGGCCTAAAAAATGACTTTCTGTAGTCGCAACGAATAAACCTGCAGGCTTAATAAAAGGCATATAAGCACGATAAAGTTTATGTAATGTATCGTAATTAACAACAAGATCGACCATAAATAATTATTTTCTTTCCATAAGCAGGTTAAAAATCAATATAAAAACGTTTTAATGGGTCAACTGTCTAAATGTGAGCACATATTGTTGACACAAGGCTGGCGCGTTCACACTCGGCATTGTTTCAAGTCTATGACACATGGTCATCACACGCCCAGCAAGTTCAATGACTTTTGATTGAACCAGTGGATTTAATGACTGACGACTTGTGTTTTCAGTTTTTAGCTTATTACTTTTTAACACATATTGGCGCAAGTACAAATACAAAACATTAAGTGCATCAACAATTTGTTGTTCTGACACCTTCAATAAACTGTTGCTTAAATGACCCGTTTGTAAACTTTGGGCCCAATCTTGGCGAAATGTCAGCAGTTGTTGATAATGCTGACTGGTTAAACTATTTGCTAACGCAAGAGGACCACCAACAACACTAAGACACCATGTAACATCATGGATTTTGCCATCGGCGTTGGCTGGCGGTAACAACTGCTGCGCCGCCAACCACTGATGGATCTCATTTTTAGTTGGCTCAACAAAATTAAGCGTTTGACAACGACTGGTAATGGTCGCTAGTAACTGGGCTGATGTATTGGTTTGCAAAATGAGTACAACATCATCGCCAGGTTCTTCAAGGGTTTTCAATAATGCATTAGCCGCTGCCAAATTTAAGCGTTCGGCATTAACGATTATAGCTACACGTGCGCCACCTTGCTGAGCCGTTTGGGTTAACGCTTGGCAGAGCTGACGAATTTGATCGACTTTAATTTGGTTGCCATCTGGTTCGATTATATATAAATCAGGATGATTACCTGCTGCCAATAACAAACAACTTTTACACTGGCCACAAGCACCAACCGGAGTGAGTTGCTGGCAAAGCACAGTTTGCGCTGCGGCCTTAGCAAGCTTATCGCCCCCTAATGCTTTATCGATGTTGAACAAATGCGCATGACTGCTTTTGCCTCGATAATGCTGGTCAACAAAACGCTGATGTGGATCGGCTAACCAAGGCAGCTGGTCAATCTGATAATCACTCATGTCGGCACATTATCCTTTTTAATATCAATCACTGCTCACTCATAAGAGTGGATAAATGGCGTTGTAATTGTATACCAATATCATTATGCACTTGTTCCATGGATTGACTGGCATCAATCACCACAATGCTGTC
The DNA here is from genome assembly GCF_010092445.1 of Shewanella sp. Arc9-LZ. Classification (NCBI taxonomy): domain Bacteria; kingdom Pseudomonadati; phylum Pseudomonadota; class Gammaproteobacteria; order Alteromonadales; family Shewanellaceae; genus Shewanella; species Shewanella sp. Arc9-LZ. The sequence goes on from NZ_CP048031.1 coordinate 2,802,960, forward strand.
ATCTTCATGCGCTAATTGTAAGTAGGTTCGTCTGGCTCGCTCAAAAAAATCAATCGCTTGTTGCTCTATTCTATCAAGCTCGCCACGACTGGCTGCACGGCTTAAGCCTAACGTAGGATCAATATCCAAATATAAAGTGAGATCGGGTTTAAAACCACGTAAGCAAGCATCACTGACCGCTTTCACTAATGGCATTAACCCTCGGCCACCACCTTGATAAGCTAATGATGACAGATTGTGTCTATCGCCAAGTACCCATTGACCCGCAGACAAAGCAGGCTTAATAACATTGGCGATTAATTGTGTTCGCGCTGCATAAATAAGTAAGCATTCTGCTTCATCGCATAATGGATCTGTCTCATCGGCAATTTTAACTAAATCGCGCATTTTTTCTGCCAAAGGAGTCCCGCCCGGCTCACGAGTACACACAGGAGCCTGACCGATATACTGCTTAATAATATCGTTAACAAGGGCTATCGCGCTTGATTTACCCGCGCCTTCTAATCCTTCAATGACAATAAACTTGCCTTGCTGTTGAGTCATTTTCTTTTTCTCTGAAATTCGTTTACGGCATTATTATGGGCTTTCAACGTAGATGAAAACACATGACTGCCATCATTGCGTGAAACAAAGTACAAGTAATTTACTTTGGCTGGATTAGCGGCGGCAAATAATGATGCGCGACTTGGTGCAGCGATAGGCGTTGGCGGTAAACCATCAATCTTGTAGGTATTGAATGCCGTTGCTTCGCGTAAATCTTTACGAGTAATATTACCTTTATAACGTTCACCCATGCCATAAATTACCGTGGGGTCGGTCTGAAGACGCATACCTTTTTTAAGTCTATTATTAAACACTGCAGACACCCAATCACGCTCTTCAGGTTTGCCCGTTTCTTTTTCAATAATAGACGCAATAATTAATAATTCGTAAGGTGATGATAAGGCTAAATCAGGGTCGCGCCCTTCCCATGCTTGCGCTAAGCTTAACTGCATCATGGTGTAGCTGCGGTTTAAAATAGTCTGTAAGTTATCATCTGCATGATAATGGAATGTTTCTGGATAGAACTTACCCTCAGGCAAACCAGAGGTATCGCCATTTTGTAATAGCACTTGGTTAAAGTCGTCGGTATTTTTTGCTAAATGCTCAGTCGTGGTAAGTGCTTGCTGCCACTCGGCAATGGTTTTACCTTCGATTAAGGTGATGCTGAAAACCACTTGTTGGCCTAAGTACAGCCGTTTTAATAACGCTTCTAATGTATCGCCTGGGATCAATTGATACAAACCGGTTTTAATATGGGCAAGCTTAGGTTCAAGTTTGACCAGATATTTAACTTTCCAGCTATCGGTAATAAATGATTGTTGCTCTAGTTGTTGCGCAAGCTTAATCAAACTAGTACCAGGTTCAACCGTTAATGTTTGAATTTCAGTTAACTGTAATGGCTGTTTTTGGTAAGCGATTAAGCCAGATACAAGCCAATATCCTCCAAGACAAAATACTGTAAATAGAGGAATAAGACTGGCTAAAAAAAAGGTTTTTATGGTTTTAATCATGATGATAAATTCACACTCAAAATGTGCCTGAATCGCGGTGTTTGCGTCCAATGGCTAAATTGAAAATCGTCAATGGCAGTTACATCAACAATGCCAAATAAACTGTTCGTTATAAATATATTGTCCGCGGCCTGAATATCACCAAGTGTTAATTGTGTAGCCATAACTGAGAAACCCTGACAGAGCAGAGTATCAATTAATGTCTCACGCATCACACCACTTACGCCCGCATGGGTTATTGCTGGGGTAAACACATGACCATTTTTGACTACAAAAATATTGGCCATGGATGACTCTATCACATTACCGTCACAGTCAAACACTAGCCAATCTTGATGAGTACTCGGTAGAGGTTGTGACTTTATGAGCACCTGTTCCAATCGGTTAAGGTGTTTCATTCCCGCTAGAAGTGGTTGCCTGCCAAGACATATGGGTGATGATGCTAGCGAGATACCACTTTGCTGCCAATCAAGGTAATGCTCAGGAATGGGATGCACTGACACAACTTCTGTAACGTCTGCGCTCAAAGGAGCCTGATAACCACGGCCACCGACTCCACGCGTCAGCAATAGCTTTATACAATGTTGTGGGTATTGTTGGGCGAGTAGGATTAATTGTTGTATTAATAAGTCGCTTGGATGCCACTGAATACTTAGGCGCTCGCAACTTTGCTGCAAACGAGAAATATGCCCGTCAAGGAATAGGATCCCTGCGGGCATATCAGCTGATGCTGTGCGCATGGTTGCGAACACACCATCACCATAAGCAACACCACGATCAAATGGACTCATTAGTCCGTTTTCAACGTGATTAACCCAAACTGGTGCCATTATTTATCCTGGCTGATCCGGCTTGCCACAGCCTCTTGTTGATCTTTGTACTTCGAGCTTTTACGCGTGTTATATGGACGAGCAACCGCAGAGCTTAAGCGCTCGAAATTAAGCGCACCAATCGTCATACCAGGGCGAAGAGCCAACGGCAATTTGCCACTGTTAAAAAACTCAAGTACGATTTTACCTTGCCAACCGGGATCAATACGATGTGCGGTCACATGTACCATCAACCCTAAACGGGCAAGTGATGAGCGACCATCTAACCAACCTACAACATCTGCAGGTAAGGTCACACTTTCATAGGTTACCGCTAATGCTAATTCGCCAGGATGAAGGAAAAAAGCTTGATCATCAGCAATTTCAATTTTATCGCTCATGATCCGATCAAGTGCTATTTGCATTTCTGCACTAGGGCCACTTAAATCGATGTAAGGTGCAGTATGGTCTTTAAATACACGAAATTGGCTGCCTAAACGTACATCCACGCTCACTCCCGAAATGGCTTCAATACCAGGACGAGGATCGATAATAATGGTGCCATTATCTAAACATTGCTCAATCTCTATATCAGTTAAACGCATGCTGCACTCTCTTCTAGATAAGGCTACTTCGCCAATAAATGCTGAATTCTAGCTTTTAAAATATCAGTTGCGATACGGTTTTTACCGCCCCGTGGAACGATAATATCGGCATATTGTTTTGACGGCTCAATAAACTGTAAAAACATCGGGCGTACGGTTCGTTTATATTGTGAAATAACCGATTCCATTGTTCTGCCACGTTCAGCAACATCACGAGTTAACCGACGTAAAAAGCAAATATCTAATGGCGTATCCATAAACACACTGGCATCCATTAAGTCACGTAATTTAGGATTGGTTAATAATAGAATGCCTTCTAAGATAATCACTTTTTTAGGCTGCATGGTCAACGTGTCGCTAATACGAGTATGCTCAGTATAGCTGTAACATGGAATGCTAACTGGCTCACCTTGTTTAAGCTGAGATAAATGAGACGCTAATAACTGATGGTCTAACGCTTTTGGATGGTCGTAATTAGTTTTGACACGATCTTCCATCGTCAAATGGCTTTGATCATGATAATAAGCATCCTCATTGATCACACCAATTTGATTTGTTCCTAAATCACGACACAATTCTTCAAAAATTGTTTTAGCAATTAAACTTTTACCTGAAGCCGACGCACCGGCAATCCCAATAATGACACACTGCTGAGAATTCATCTCTTAACCTTACTCGTCTTCTGATATGCTAATTTTTACGGTTGATTGTACTTGTTGAAGTGCTAATTCTGCCCCTAGTTTGCGGGCAATTTCGCGATATATCCCTGACACTTCACTTTCTGGTTCGCTCATCACGCTCGGCGTACCATTGTCCATTGATTCACGAATATTGATGTGTAATGGCAGTGAGCCTAATAATGGTACGTTATAACGTTCCGCTATTTGACTACCACCATGAGTACCAAATGGGTGTTCTTTATGGCCACATTCAGGACAAAGATGAAAACTCATGTTCTCGATAATCCCAAGTACTGGAATGTTGACCTTGTTGAACATGGTGATGCCTTTCTTGGCATCCGCTAAAGCAATATCTTGCGGCGTTGTCACTATCACCGCACCGCTAACCGGTACTTTTTGCGATAATGTCAGTTGAATATCACCAGTTCCTGGTGGCATATCGACGATTAAATAGTCTAATTCAGGCCACTGCGTTTCGTTAAGTAACTGTGCTAAAGCACCTGCGGCCATAGGACCACGCCAAACTGCAGCTTCATCACCACTTAGCATAAAGCCAATTGATTGTGCAGAAATGCCATGCACCAATGCAGGTGTCATGTGCTTTCCATCTGGCGATTGTGGACGAAAATTAGGAATGCCCAACATCAATGGAATAGACGGGCCATAAATGTCGGCATCTAAAATACCCACTTCGGCGCCTTCAGCTTTTAACGCTAATGCGAGGTTTACTGCGGTGGTTGATTTACCCACACCGCCTTTACCAGAAGCCACAGCAATAACTTGTTTTACATTAGGAATAGGTGCAATGGCTGGCAGCGCGGAATAAACCCGTGGTTGGAAATCAATTTCACATTCCACTTCATCAATGGCGTCAAGAACAGCCAATTTATTGGTTATTGCCATCACGGTGTCACGGTATTGTGTCATACACGGATAAGGATAAACTAAGCCTAATTGTAGGCGTTTTCCTTCTATCGACAATGCGGTAACACATCCTGCACTAACCAAACCTTTATGCAAATAAGGATCTTCAAATGCTTCTAAAATATCTAACACTGGTGACAATAATTCATCACTTAATTGATAATTTGTATGCGTATTGACCAAAACGGCAACTCCGAACCAGAAATTTGCACAAGTGTATCAGAACTTGGTAAAAAAATAGCGACTAATAAGCCTTTTTAAGTCATGTTTTGGTGAAAAAAGTCTGCTAATCAGTTAGTATCAGGCAATATTTTTGGTGTAATTTGATATCGAGACAAAATGACAAAATCACAGCGTAAAATACTGGTCACAAGTGCCCTTCCTTATGCCAATGGCCCAATCCATCTAGGCCACATGCTTGAATATATCCAAACGGATATTTGGTCACGTTTTCAAAAGTTACGTGGACATGAATGCCACTACATTTGTGCCGACGATGCTCACGGCACGCCGATTATGCTTAAAGCGCAGCAAATGGGCATTACGCCAGAAGAAATGATTGCCCAAGTGCAAAAAGAGCACCAGCAAGATTTCGCGGATTTCAATATCCAGTTTGATAACTTTCACAGTACTCACAGCGACGAAAACCGCATTTTGGCCAGTGATATTTATCTAAAGCTCCGTGATCGCGGTTACATCAAAACCAAAACCATTTCACAATTATATGACCCTGAAAAGTTAATGTTCTTGCCTGACCGTTTTGTTAAAGGCACCTGCCCAAAATGTAAATCTGAAGATCAATACGGTGATAACTGTGACAACTGTGGTGCAACTTATAGTACAACCGATCTGATAAATCCTAAATCGGCAGTCTCTGGTGCTACACCAATAATGAAAGATACCGAACACTTCTTTTTCGACCTGCCAGCATTTGAAGGCATGTTAAAAGAGTGGATTCAATCAGGTTCATTGCAACAAGAAATGGCCAACAAGCTTAACGAATGGTTTGAACAAGGCCTAAAGCAATGGGACATCTCTCGTGATGCACCCTACTTTGGTTTTGAAATCCCTGATGCTCCCGGCAAATTTTTCTATGTTTGGTTAGATGCACCTATCGGTTATATGGGCTCATTTAAAAACCTATGTGACAAGCGTGATGATTTAAACTTTGACGATTTTTGGAGTTTAGACTCTACCGCTGAGGTGTATCACTTCATCGGTAAAGACATTGTTTATTTCCACAGTTTATTCTGGCCAGCAATGCTTGAAGGCGCTGGTATTCGTAAACCGACCAGTGTTTATGCTCACGGCTATGTCACGGTAAACGGTTCAAAAATGTCTAAGTCTAAAGGCACGTTTATTAAAGCGCGTACTTATTTAGATAATTTAGATCCGGAATACCTACGTTATTATTACGCGGCTAAATTAAATAGTCGTATTGATGATTTGGATTTAAATTTAGAAGATTTCGCTCAACGAGTTAACTCAGATTTAGTCGGTAAATTAGTTAACCTTGCTTCACGAACGGCAGGTTTTATCGGCAAACGTTTTGACGGAAAGTTAGCCAAGGTAACCGACAGTAGCTTAACCGACATATTCTTAGCCAAAAGCGAAGTGATTGCCGAATTATATGAAACTCGCGAATTTGGCAAAGCGATGCGTGAAATCATGGCATTAGCTGATATTGCTAACGCCTATGTTGCAGACGCGGCACCTTGGCAATTAGTTAAGCAAGACGATAAACAAGATGAAGCACATCAAGTTTGCAGTAATGCATTAAACTTATTCAGAATCTTGGTCACTTACCTCAAGCCTGTATTACCAAAACTGGCCGGTGATGTTGAAGGTTTTTTACAGTTAACCTTAACGTGGGACAATTTGGGCCAAGATTTATCAGGTCATGAAATAGCGCCATTTAAAGCATTAATGCAGCGTATCGAACCCAAAAGCATTGAAGCTATCATCGATGCCTCTAAAGAGAACTTGCAAGCCAGTAATACGGACGCACCTAAAACCGATGCGCCGACACAAGCCGTTAATCAATTAGAGCAAGATCCTATCAGCCCAGAAATAAGCTTTGAAGATTTCGCAAAAATTGACTTACGGATTGCGCGTATCAGCAAAGCGGAACATATCGAGAAAGCCAATAAATTACTGCGTCTTGAATTAGATTTAGGCGGCGAAACCAAACAAGTATTTGCAGGTATTAAATCTGCTTATGCTCCTGAAGATTTGGTTGGCAAACTCACCGTGATGGTGGCAAACCTTGCCCCACGTACAATGAAGTTTGGTGATTCAGAAGGTATGGTATTAGCTGCAGGTCCTGGCGGTAAAGATCTGTTTATACTAGAACCCCATGAAGGTGCTCAACCTGGCATGCGCGTTAAGTAACTGTTAAATACATAGAAAAAAGACCGCCTCGGCGGTCTTTTCAACAGAAACACATCCAGAAAAACACTACCAGTGATTAAGTGATTAATCTACAAGTATAAAGTAGTGCATTAATGATTAGAATTAACATCAACATCTGATTTTGGCTTTGCATTAACTTCGTTCTGGATATCTACATCTTGTTGGTGAGTGGCATTATCTTCATCCATTGCCTGCTTTAATCGCTCTTCATATAACATAAACAGTTTAATAAAATCGTTACCAAAACGCTCACCCACTGATTCTTTCAACCACATATCGTATAAACGTTTAGAGGCTTCTTTTTCAACCCGCTTATAGGTTGCCTTTCGTCTCAACACATATTCTTCCGAATGACCTAATAACTGTAACGATGACAAGCTGAGTTCAAGAGCTGAATGATGCGTTTCCGACTCGACCGCGTCAGCGCCAGCCTCTTTTAATAAATGCCCATGACCACGGTCAAATGCTCTAGCAACAATCTTAAGTTTAGGGTAGGTATGATGTAAGTATTTAACTAACTCCACACTACTTTCTCTATTATCGATGGCCACCACAAAAAGCGAAGCTTGTTCAATGCCAGCAGTTTTTAATAAATCTGGACGAGTCGCATCACCGAAATAGGCCTTAGTATTAATACGCCTGATAGCGTCGACCTGTGAAACCTGATAATCGAGCACTACGGTTTTAATATTATTCGAAATTAAAAAGCGATTTACCACCTGGCCAAAACGGCCAATACCCGCAATAATCACCGTGCCCTCATCATCAATATTATCCTGTTCACGCTGATTTTTTTTCACTTGAAAGCGTGGATAAATCACTTTATCGAATAATATAAATAACCCTGGGGTTAAAAACATCGATAACGCGACTACGATAGATAAAGTCTGCGCCAGATCAGTTGGAATAACATGCTGTTGAACACTGAAACTCAGTAATACAAAACCAAACTCCCCCGCTTGAGCCAGACATAACGCAAACAACCAACGATCACTGCCCTTAATCCTAAAAATCAACGCTAATAAATACAGCACAAGTGCTTTAATCAGCATAACACTTAAGGTGATTGCAATTATTTCACCAAAATCAGCAAATAGAACCGTAAAGTCGATTCCAGCGCCAACAGTGATAAAAAACAATCCCAATAATAAGCCTTTAAACGGACCAATATTGGCTTCAAGCTCATGCTTAAATTCACTGTTTGCCAGTACAACGCCTGCTAAAAAGGTGCCTAATGCGGGTGATATACCCACTAAACTCATTAATGCCGCAATGCCGATGACCAACATAAGTGCTGCTGCGGTGGAGATTTCACGAGCACCTGATTCGGCGACCATTTTAAATAATGGTCTACTGAGATAGTGACCACCTAACACCACAGCCCCAATAGCTAATACCAGTACAATGGCATATGCCCAACCAGGTAATGAGGCCACTAGGCTTAACTGCTCGTGTTGTTCACTCATACTACTAACTGCAGCTTGGGCTTTCTCAACTAACTCAGGTAAGGCTAATAACGGAATAAAGGCCAACATGGGGATGACCGCGATGTCTTGAAACAACAATACCGAAAATGCGTTCTTTCCGGCGTGGGTTTTATTGAGGCGTTTTTCAGATAAGGTCTGCAACACAATTGCGGTAGAGGATAGTGAAAAAATTAATCCTATCGTTAATGCAATACTCAGTTGGTAGCCCGCATAAATTGCACAAGCCATTACCACCACAACCGAACCCACAACTTGTAAGCCACCAAGACCCAGTAAACGATTACGCATCGCCCACAACATTTTGGGTTCCAGTTCTAAGCCAACCAAAAATAGCATCATCACCACACCAAATTCGGCGAAGTGTTGAATGGTATTGGTTTCACTGCCCACTAAACCAACAATAGGACCAATGACCACACCCGCAATCAAATATCCCAACACGGAACCCAAGCCTAATTTATTCGCTAACGGAACAGCAATGACTGCAGCGGTGAGATAAATAAAAGCCTGTAAAAAGTACTCTGTCATTGGGGGTCCTTATCGGGTAAATAATTAATATCGACTTTTACACTGCAATTACAAGTGCGGGCCAATATTCAGCGATGTATTTTAATCCACTACACTGGGTTAACGATATCAATAAAATGATGGGTTAAATCAAACTTACTGGCTAAATGCTGCCCTAATGCCTGAATACCAAATTGTTCAGTAGCATGATGTCCTGCAGCAAAATAATGCAGCCCTTGCTCCATTGCCGCATGATAAGTACGTTCTGACACTTCACCGCTTATAAACGCATCTACCCCCATTTGGGCTGCATAATCAATATAGTCTTGAGCACCACCAGTACACCAAGCCAAGGTTGAAATAGGCTTGCTGTTATCACCAATATGTAATGGTGCACGTTTAAGTACCTTAGTCAGTAATTGACTAAATTCGCTGGCGCTTAAAGGATGCTCTAAATGACCATGCCAGAGTAAGTCTTGTCCTACTGGTTCATATACTCGAGGACTAATAATCCCTAACTGGTAAGCTAGTTGGGCATTATTTCCAATACCGTGATGGGCATCAAGCGGTAAATGGTAGCCGAATAAACTCATATCATGGTCCATTAATGCCTTAATTCGGCGATACTTCATCCCAGTGATAATTTCTGGCTCGTTTTTCCAAAAAAAACCGTGATGAACAAGAATAGCATCAGCATTAACGGCCGCCGCTTGCTCAATTAATGCTTGGCATGCTGTTACGCCTGTCACAATCGTGCGGATATCAGACTTACCTTCAACTTGTAAGCCATTAGGAGCGTAGTCTTTAAAGGCTGACACGTTTAAAAAACTGTCTAAATATGTCCCTAACGTTTGACGAGTAATGGTAGAGGAGCCTTGATGATGTGTTGACATAATATTTTCCTAACAAAATGGATAGAAGCCTCTGAAGTCAACTCAGAAGATAATGGGCCGTTTATCACTTACAATCCGTTGTTGAATTGCAAGCGAATCAGCCACTGAGTTGTACGATTTTTTAGGGATTTAACTAATTAACCTCTGCTCAGAATAATAAACGGTATCGTGCTAATTTTAGCTTATTTATTCAATACCTTCACTAGAGATGAGTTTAATAATTCAATGTAACTCACTGTCGAATATTTCAACAACAGCAGTCATAAACGCTGATAAATCGGACTTTATGAGAGATAAACCGACAATTACAGCCACTAATTGGACTTTTGTAGCCTTCACACATTAAAATTAGTAACAACCTTCATTTAACATGATAACAAATAGGTTATTAACTATGACAACATTGACTAAAGAAGAGGTCATCGGCCAACTACAAATGGCTCTTGAAAAGCAGTCTGGACAAGCAGTTTCTATTGAACAAGCTGGCAGCTGGTACAAAATTGACGGCGGTAAATCAGTGCGCTTTAGCGAACTTGAATCCATGCATTCACAACTAACTGCATCGTCAGTAAAAAAAGCACCGACTGCGAACCAAGCAGCTATTAAACCTGCTGCAAGGTTAACGACAAAAACTGCAGCGAAAAAACAACCGAGTAAAAAAGTGCAATCAAACTCAGGCGGATTAACGCCTAAGCAGTTGTGGCGTAAAAAACTCGAAAACACAACCGGTAATCAAACTTTGCCGCGTGGATTTTAATCTCTATTAGCAACAACAGATCAAACAGTATTGTTAGCAAATATTGACCACAGTGTGTAAACAAAAGGAGCCTAGGCTCCTTTTGTTTTAGTTGCATTTTCACATCGAGAATAATTACATCGAGAATAAATACATCGAGAATTACTACATCGAGAATATTTACATCGCTAGGTCGACCCTGACATAACCGGTTAAGTAAACCACCCTAACCTCATCTCCGGCAGTAAAACTCATACCCGGATCCGCATCTTGGATCACCATAACTTGGCTACCATCTTCTTGCTTTATCATTAGTTCAACTAACTTAGTTTCAAGATAATATTGTTGGTTACCGTGCTGACTGCCAATGCCACCGCCAATCAACGCCCCCAAAACAGTAGCAACATCTTTACCTGAACCGCCACCAAATTGATGACCGATGACACCACCGATTAATGCACCGCCAAAGGTTTTCCAACCGCTTCGACTATCTTCTACTAGCTGTTTCTCTGTCACATGCTTCACAGATTCAATGTGGCCGTATAACACTTTTTCAACTGGAACGGCTTGATTACGTTCGTAAGCAGCTTGGCTTTGACCACAAAACAAACAAATAGTCAGCAATACTGCAAAAATACTCTTCACACTTACAGTTATGATTTTAAACATGGCCATTTTCCGCTAAGTTAACGATAAGGTATTACAAATAATATACTCAATTGTGAACTCACTGTCTTATTTAAATCAATCCATCGGCTTCCCGCCGCCTGAGCAAGCTCTTACTGATCCGAATGGTCTATTAGCCATCGGAGGAGACTTGCGGCCAGACCGCCTAGCACAAGCCTATTACCAAGGTATTTTCCCTTGGTTTAACGCTAATGACCCCATTTTGTGGTGGTCTCCCGATCCTCGAGCGGTGTTCACACCAAGCCATCCTTTTGGCAGTAAAAGCTTAATTAAATTTCTTAAAAAGTCTTCATGGCGCTTTACCATCAATCATGCATTTTTAGATGTTGTTGCCGGTTGTGCTGGGCCCCGTAACACCCAAGATGGCACTTGGATTTCGGCCGAAATACAAATGGCCTACTATGAGCTGCATCTCCAAGGGCGTGCTCATTCTATTGAAGTATGGGAAGGCGAACAGCTAGTGGGCGGATTGTATGGTATTCCGGTGGGCGGTATTTTTTGCGGTGAATCGATGTTTCATCGTCAAACAAATGCATCAAAAGCAGCCTTTGCTATACTGAATCAACACTTGGTGAAACACGATTTTCAATTGATTGATGCGCAAGTAATGAATCCTCACTTAGTTAGCCTTGGGGCTAAAGCCTTACCTAGAAGCGAGTTTTTAACGGTGCTTCATCAGTACAGAGATCGTACAACTTCAGCGTCAATGTGGAACAAACAAGAGGTGTTTATTGAATTCTAAATCTGTCAGCGTTGGAATAAGCCAGCCTTTTGATTGCAATTATATTGAAGGTAATAAAGAGCAATTACTGGTGATCCAAGAACCGCAAATAGACGCAGCGCTGTTTGAACAACTGCTGACGATGGGCTTTCGTCGTAACGGCAATGCTATTTACAAACCTCGTTGTCCCTCCTGCCAAGCTTGTCAGTCTATTAGATTGAATGTTAATGATTTTATATTATCTAAACGCCAAAAAAGAACCTTAAAAAACAACCAAGATTTGCATTGGAAAGTCACTCATACCTCACGGCCAGAGCACTATGATTTGTATCAACGTTATATCAATGAACGTCACAACGATGGGCCAATGTTTCCTGCATCGCCAACCCAATATGATGATTTTTTATTATCAGATTGGTTACCGCCGATGTTTATTGAGGTGTTTGATCAAGAGCGATTAATTGGGGTGGCCGTAACCGATGAAATGATGAGCAGCTTCTCAGCAATTTACAGTTATTTTGATCCTGATTATGCCGACCGTTCATTAGGTTCGCTGATGATTTTAATCCAATGCCAATTAGCAAAATCATTGGGTAAACGTTTTTTATATTTAGGCTATCAAATTGATCAAAATCGGAAAATGAGCTACAAACGTCAATACCGTCCGTATCAAATTTTAACAGCACTCGGTTGGCAAGTTGGTGAAAATCTTACGGCTCTTTCTCGTTAACGCCCTTTACAGTTCAGTGTTTTTGGGGCATGATACGCCCGATTTTTTCATATTTGAAGGCTAATGGGATAACTAATTAATGGCGAAAGAAGACAACATTGAAATGCAGGGCACTATCCTTGAGACCTTGCCAAATACAATGTTCCGCGTAGAGCTTGAAAATGGACATGTGGTGATAGCCCACATCTCTGGCAAAATGCGCAAAAACTACATCCGTATTTTAACGGGTGACAAAGTCACTGTACAGTTGACTCCTTATGACCTATCAAAAGGTCGTATCGTCTTCCGCGCACGTTAATCGCTAGCCTCAACAATGTAAAAACCGACTGCCTGTCGGTTTTTTTGTTGTTATACCAAACTGCATAAATAAAGTGTATTCAACGTAAAGCAACACGCATCAAACAAGACGAATGTTCAACGTAATGGGTATCCCTTTATCAGAGCATTCAACCAGGCATCGCGATGGTTGTAATCCGTTTTGCAGAAGCACCTCATACGATCCACTACTATGTTTATTGATTTAAAAAGGGAATACCCATTTTGCTATCAATACCCATTGAATTGAACAGTAAGAAATGCTTTGAGTTGAAGGCTTATTTATAAGTAACGGTATTGGGCGCAATTAACATACATAAAAAAAGATGACCCATGGGTCATCTTTTTTAATGGCATATTTTCAAGTATATGGATTGATTCCTACGAGACTTTTTCTAACGACTCGCAATCGATATTGATCTCACCTTCTTTAACGTCAATATGCGCAATACCACCTCTTTCAAGCACACCAAACAGAATCTCATCCGCTAACGGACGTTTAATCAATTCAGTGACGACACGTGACATTGGGCGTGCGCCCATCGACTTGTCATAACCTTTCTCTGCAAGCAAGGTTCGCGCTTCATCACTAACATCTAGCGTGACACGCTTATCATCTAGCTGTGCCTGAAGCTCAACTAAGAACTTATCAACCACTTTGGCGATAACGGTCATATCCAAATGATTAAACCATACAATTGAATCTAAGCGATTACGGAACTCAGGTGAAAAGACTTTATTGATTTCAGCTAAGGCATCTTGAGTGTGATCTTGCTGTCTAAAACCAATCGATTTACGAATAGTTTCTTGTACGCCAGCGTTGGTGGTCATCACTAAGGTGACATTTCTGAAATCTGCTTTGCGACCATTGTTGTCGGTCAAAGTACCGTGATCCATCACTTGCAGTAACAAGTTGAATACATCAGGATGCGCCTTTTCAATTTCATCAAGTAGCACCACACAATGCGGATTTTTAATCACAGCATCGGTTAACATACCACCTTGGTCATAACCCACATAACCTGGAGGCGCCCCGATTAAACGTGACACGGTATGACGTTCCATGTACTCAGACATATCAAAGCGAATCAGTTTAAGGTTAAGACAATTAGCTAATTGATTAGTGACTTCTGTTTTACCTACCCCAGTCGGGCCTGCAAACATAAAGCTGCCTACTGGCTTTTTCTCAGAACCTAAACCGCTGCGCGATAAGCGTATAGCAGCACTAAGGCTCTCAATCGCTTTGTCTTGACCAAATACTACCATCTTAAGGTTACGTTCAAGGTTACGTAACATATCCTTGTCAGTCGACGATACCGACTTCTCAGGAATACGCGCCAACTTAGCAATGATGGCCTCTATTTCCGCTTGACCAATGGTCTTCTTACGTTTGCTTTGCGGCATCATCACCATGCGCGCACCGGCTTCGTCAATCACATCAATCGCTTTATCAGGTAAATGACGATCGTTTATGTGTTTGGCCGATAAAATAGCCGCACTGCTGATGGCAGCTTGGGTATAACGCACCCCATGGTATTCTTCGTACTTAGATTTAAGTCCCATCAAAATTTTGGTGGTTTCGGCAACTGAAGGCTCATTAATATCAATCTTTTGGAAGCGACGCGCTAAAGCACGATCTTTCTCGAAAATGCTTTGATATTCTTGGAATGTGGTTGAGCCCATGCAACGTAACTTACCACTCGATAATAATGGTTTAAGTAAGTTAGATGCATCCATCACACCGCCAGAAGCGGCACCAGCACCAATAATGGTATGAATTTCATCAATAAACAAAATGGCATGCTCATCAGCAGCGAGTTCTTTTAATAAGCTTTTAAAACGCTTTTCAAAATCACCACGGTATTTAGTGCCCGCTAATAATGAGCCTAAATCTAACGAATACACCGTTGCATTGGCCATAACATCAGGCACTTGCTTATTGACAATACGATAAGCTAAACCTTCTGCAATAGCCGTTTTCCCCACCCCAGCTTCACCCACAAGTAATGGGTTATTCTTACGGCGACGACACAATGTTTGAATAGCACGTTCAATTTCAGCATCACGGCCAATTAATGGATCGATACTGCCGTCTTGGGCTAATTGATTTAAATTAGCAGCAAACTGCGCCAACATGCTGCGGTCTTCTGGATTTTCAGATTGTTCGTCAATGCGTTCTTGATCTTGTGGTTCGCCAGAATCATCTTCTTTTGACATGCCATGAGAAATAAAATTAACCACATCTAAACGGGTAATATCACAACGACGCAGTAAATACACTGCTTGCGATTCTTGTTCACTAAAAATAGCGACGAGTACATTGGCACCAGAAACTTCGTTACGACCAGACGATTGCACATGGAATACAGCTCGTTGCAAAACACGTTGAAATCCCAAAGTGGGTTGGGTTTCACGTTCTTCAGTTGATTCTGCAATAATGGGCGTGGTTTGTTGAATGAAATTAGCCACTTCTTCTCGTAAACGATTAACATCCGCCCCACAAGCAATTAATGCTTCGTAGGCAGAAGGATTATCAATCAGCGCTAATAATAAATGTTCTACCGTCATGTATTCATGACGTGAATCTCTAGCTTGCTGAAACGCTAGGTTCAAGGTGACTTCCAGGTCTTTGTTCAGCATAAGCACCCCCTAAATTTAACCACAGACTGTGAGATATCGATTTTATACTTTCTCTAACGTACACAGTAACGGATGTTGGTTTTCTCTTGCAAACTGATTTACTTGAAAAACTTTTGTTTCTGCAATCCCAAATGGAAATACACCACACAATCCTTTGCCTTGGTTATGGATCGCTAACATAATATCTACAGCTTGCTGTTCATTTTTTTCAAAAAAACGTTGTAATACTTCTACCACAAAGTCCATCGGGGTGTAATCATCATTGTTTAGCACCACTTTATACATATGGGGTGGTTGTAGTTCAGATTCAACCTTTCCTTCAATATGTTCTACATTGCCTAATTTAGCCATTGTTTAATTCTAGCCTCTCGTTTGGTTCCCGACCACTTGATATCGTTAAATTAATTAAATGTTGTTTTTTTGTTAATTACCACTTGACATATTTTCGTACAAATTTCATTCTGTTTGGTAGGCGGCGAATACTAGACCGCTGGATAATAAGTTTTACTATCTTACTGGTAAGTAGACAACAGAAGGAAGTGGAAGTATGGCAAACGGAACTGTTAAATGGTTCAACAACGCCAAAGGATTCGGGTTTATTTGCCCTGATCAGGGTGGCGAAGATGTATTTGCGCACTATTCAACTATCGAAATGGAAGGTTATCGTACCTTAAAAGCAGGTCAACCTGTGTGCTTCGAAGTTGAAGAAGGCCCCAAAGGAATGCATGCTTCAGCCATCTCGCCAACAATCTAATTGGTGAGACTATAAAACAAAAAGACAGGGATTTTAATCCCTGTCTTTTTTATTGCCTAAAAAAACATCAACTCAATCAATTTAATACACCTTCAATTGAAGATGTATTCATTAACAGAATAACTCACACCTAGTTAGGAGAGCTCTTGTGCAGATTAACCAATTACAAACTGGTTTAATGTTGCACTAGGGCGCATTGCTTGTTCGGCTTTAGCTGCATCTAAACGGTAATAACCACCTAAATCAACTGCTGGGCCTTGTGCACCGTTCAATTCAGCAAGAATAACCGTTTCATTTGCAGCCAATGACTTAGCTAGAGGTGCAAAGTGTGCAGCAAGCTCTGCATCAGCCGTTTGCTCAGTTAATGCTTGTGCCCAATACATTGCTAGGTAAAAGTGACTACCGCGGTTATCAAGTTCACCTACACGACGTGATGGTGATTTATTGGTATCAAGGAATACACCAATAGCGACATCTAAGGTGTCTGCTAATACTTGTGCCTTAGGATTATTGGTCGTTTGGCTTAAATGCTCTAAAGACGCAGCAAGTGCTAGAAACTCACCTAATGAATCCCAACGTAAGTGACCTTCTTTTTCGACTTGTTGCACGTGCTTAGGCGCTGAACCACCGGCACCTGTTTCAAATAAGCCACCGCCATTCATTAACGGCACGATAGACAACATTTTAGCACTGGTACCCAGTTCAAGAATTGGGAATAAATCGGTTAAGTAGTCACGTAACACGTTACCCGTTACCGAAATAGTGTCTTCACCTTTGATGATGCGCTCTAGCGTAAAGCGAGTTGCATCCTCTGGCGTCATTATTTGAATGTCTAAACCAGCAGTATCTTGCTCAGCTAGATATTGAGTCACTTTCTTAATTAACTCAGCATCATGAGCACGGTTGCTGTCTAACCAGAATACCGCAGGCGTATTACTTAAACGTGCACGCTTGACGGCTAGTTTTACCCAGTCGCGAATTGGCGCATCTTTCACTTGGCACATGCGATAAATGTCGCCAGCTTCAACGTCATGGCTCATTAACACATCACCGGCTTGGTTAATCACATTAACCGTACCAGCAGCTTTAATTTCAAAGGTTTTATCGTGGCTACCGTATTCTTCTGCTTTTTGAGCCATTAAGCCCACGTTAGGTACGCTGCCCATCGTAGTTGGATCAAATGCACCGTGCTTTTTACAGAACGAAATCGTTTCTTGATAAACACCAGCGTAACAACGATCTGGGATCATTGCTTTGGTGTCTTGTAACTGGCCATCAGGACCCCACATTTTACCCGAAGAACGGATAGCTGCCGGCATTGATGCATCAATAATGATGTCACTAGGTACGTGTAAGTTAGTGATACCTTTATCAGAATCAACCATCGCAAGTGCTGGACGAGCAGCATAAACAGCAGCAATATCTGCTTCAATTTCGTTACGTTTAGCTTCTGGTAACGTGCTAATTTTGGCATAAACATCACCAAAACCATTGTTTACATCAACGCCTAACTCAGCAAATAATTTACCGTGCTTATCGAACACATCTTTAAAGAACACTTTAACGGCAAGACCAAATAATATTGGGTCAGACACTTTCATCATGGTCGCTTTAAGGTGTAAAGATAGTAAAACATCTTCAGATTTTGCCGCTTCGATTTCACGAGCATAAAAATCCACTAACGCTTTTTTGCTCATCACTGATGAGTCAATAATTTCGTCCGCTAATAACGCTAAGCCGCTTTTCAATACAACGTCTTTGCCGTCTTGTTGAGTCAACACGATATTGACTTTATCAGCTGCCGCTAGAGTGACAGACTGCTCACTGCCATAGAAGTCGCCTTCGTTCATATGAGCAACGTGAGACTTAGAGTCGCTGGCCCATTTACCCATTGAATGTGGGTTTTTCTTGGCGTAGTTTTTCACTGACGTTGGTGCACGACGATCTGAGTTACCTTCACGTAATACTGGGTTTACCGCGCTACCTTTAATTTTATCATAACGCGATTGAGCTTCAACTTCTGCGTCATTTTTAGGCTCATCAGGATAGTTAGGAATGTCATAACCTTTTGCTTGAAGTTCAGCAATACAGGCTTTTAACTGCGGAATTGATGCACTAACGTTAGGTAATTTAATGATGTTAGCTTCTGGCTTATTAGCCAATTCGCCTAATTCGGTTAGCGCATCAGCAATTTTTTGCTCTGCGGTTAACTTTTCAGGGAAGTTAGCAATAACACGACCTGACAAAGAGATATCGCGCGTTTCAACTTTTACGCCAGCAGCGTTAGTGAAAGTGCGGATAATCGGTAATAAAGACAGCGTGGCAAGTGCCGGTGCTTCGTCGGTTTCTGTGTATATGATCGTTGGAGTGTTATCTTTCATTTTGTTTCCTACATTATTGTAAATTTATAATTTATTAGAATAAATTGCGTAAGCATTTGACGGGCTTTGGTGGATAACACTCGCACAAGTTAACCGTGGTCAGCGACCATGGCACACTTTTTTATAAGCCAAGTATGTGAAATCCCCTATCCCTTTATTATTATATTTTGTTCTCAAACCTCTGAGATTTAGCGGTTAAAGCCGATATCTCAGAATGATAAATTAGGTACAGATCACAATTTTTAGGCGGACATCATAGATCATTCTTAGTAATTTTCAAATTCCACTAAGGGCGAATACGCAGTAAACTACCATAAATAGATTTATATTCGTTCACTTTTCACTCACTTGTATTAGCAAAGGATGTTAACCATACCTTTATGTCAAAAATCGGTAAATTCAGTCAATTTAAAAAAACATCTACTTACAGAACTGGCGCGTCTACAAAACCAGTTAATTCAGAGGCAACAAGTGCGACAGCCAATCGTGGCAGGGCAAAATCGCGACCGCCACAAAAACCACGGCCTGAAAATCCCGTCATCGTATTATTTAACAAGCCATTTGACGTGTTGTGCCAATTTACCGATGAAGCAGGCCGACAAACATTAAAAGACTTTATTCCAGTAGCCGATGTTTACGCAGCAGGACGTTTAGACCGTGATAGTGAAGGTTTGCTATTGCTTACCAACGACGGACAATTGCAGGCAAAGCTTACCCAGCCATCGCAAAAAACCTTTAAAACCTATTGGGTTCAAGTGGAAGGCGAACCATCAGATGAGGCAATCAATGCCTTATGTAATGGGGTTGAATTAAAAGACGGCATGACATTACCGGCTAAAGTTTGCGTAATGACATCTCCTGATATTTGGCCAAGAACCCCGCCGGTGCGAGAGCGTAAAGCCATTCCAACAACCTGGCTGGAAGTGCAAATTTGTGAAGGTCGAAATCGCCAAGTCAGAAGAATGACCGCACATGTAGGTCACCCAACCTTAAGATTAATCCGTTATAAAATAGGTCAATGGTGTCTAGATGATTTACCAAATGGTGAATACAAAGTGATCAGCACGGCAATGTAATCGCTGGCAGACGCTTTATACAAGAGGGAAATATGACTGAGCGCTATAAACCTAATACTACTGTAGCTTGCGTGATCCACTGCCAAGGTAAATTTTTATTGGTTGAAGAATGCATCAACGGTGAGGTTAAATTTAACCAACCAGCGGGGCATTTAGAAGCCAATGAATCGATTATTGCAGCATGCGCTCGTGAAATTGTTGAAGAAACGGGACTTGAGCTGACACCACAAGCCTTAGTAGGGATCTATCAATTTCGGGCAGCTACAGATTTAGCCTTTGTTCGTTATACATTTTGTATTGAGCTGGCCGAGCAACAACACGCCACACCCGGTGATAATGCCATTACCGCTACCCATTGGCTTAATCTTGCAGACATCATCGCCCTTGGCAACCAGCTTCGTAGCCCATTAGTGCTAAAAAGTATTGAAGATTTTTTACAACAAACGGATAAAAACCATTCCGCACAGCACACGCCGTTATCGTTGCTCAATGTCGATTATTTTTAATGGCTTGTATTAGGCTATTTGTATGTGCCTCAAGATAGCCCATTAAGCGAATGCGTGATAGAATACGCGCCGCACAAATGTCGTATTAATTGGCCGTTTACCAATTAATCTCTTCGATATGTGCAACTATAATCTCTGCGATATTCGCAACTAATAGTATTCAAGTTAACGACTAGCAAAAATCTAGCACAATCGCCTTGAAACATCGGCATTGCGGCACAATATATACATTATCTTTCTTCAAGGTTTTTAGGATTTATGACATCACTCAGCCCTACTTCAAACGGAAAAAAAGTCATTGTCGGCATGTCCGGCGGTGTGGACTCTTCAGTATCAGCTTACTTGTTAATGCAGCAAGGCTACGAAGTTGAAGGTCTGTTTATGAAGAACTGGGAAGAAGACGATACTGATGAATATTGCGCTGCAGCAGATGATTTAAAAGATGCTCAAGCGGTTTGCGACAAGCTAGGTATAAAAATGCACACCGTCAATTTTGCTGCCGAATACTGGGATAACGTATTCGAATACTTCTTAGCAGAATACAAAGCAGGCCGCACGCCTAATCCCGATATCATGTGTAATAAAGAAATCAAATTTAAAGCATTTCTTGAATTTGCCGACGACATTTTAGACGCCGATTATATCGCCATGGGCCATTATGTTCGTCGTCGTGATAATAGCGATGGCAGCGTTGAAATGCTCCGTGGGGTTGATGGCAATAAAGATCAAAGTTACTTCTTATACACCTTAAGCCACGAACAAGTTGCCCGTAGCTTGTTCCCTGTCGGTGAACTTGAAAAACATCAAGTACGCGAAATAGCCCAAAAATTGGGACTCATTACTCACGACAAAAAAGACAGCACTGGCATATGCTTTATTGGTGAACGTAAATTTACTGACTTCTTAGCAACGTATTTACCAGCACAACCTGGTGATATCGAAACATCGGAAGGTGAAGTGATTGGTACACATCAAGGGTTGATGTATCACACACTTGGACAACGCAAAGGCCTTGGCATTGGTGGACTAAAAAACAGCAATGAAGACCCATGGTATGTGGTCGAAAAAGATTTAGTCCGTAATGTGCTTATTGTGGCGCAAGGCGGCAATCACCCTCGTTTAATGTCAACAGGTATGACTGTCAATCAGCTCCATTGGGTTGATCGTAAAGGTCCAGCCAATAACAGCACGATTACGGTAAAGACCCGTTATCGTCAACGTGATGTTGGATGTACCCTCACCTATGATGACGCAGACAATATTACGGTGATGTTTGATGAGGCGGTTGCCGCAGTGACCCCTGGGCAATCAGCCGTGTTTTATGATGGTGACATCTGTTTAGGTGGCGGCATAATCGATACTTTAATTCGAGGATAATCCGTGAGCCAAACTCCAGACAACATCTTGTTTGAACGCACTATGGCCTTCGCGGGTATTTTACAAGCGATTGGCCAAGTGCAGTATTTAGCACGCCACGGCGAAAGTGACAAAGACGCCTTAGCTGCTACGCTTAATACTATTTTAGTCACAGAGCCTGAATCGACAGTTGAGGTCTATCAAGATAAAGCCATTTTAGATAATGGCTACCAACTGATTCAAAATCAGCTCGGCGATGGCAGTAACAAAGATGTCGAAACCACTCGTTACTTAGTTGGCGTATTAGCGCTTGAACGTAAGCTTGCCCGCTCGCCCAATGGTTTGGGTATGCTGGCAGAGCGCATCAATCAAGTGCATCGCCAACTGGCACATTTTGCGATTACCGATGAACAAGTACTTGCCAATTTTGCCAGTATTTACAGTGATATCATCAGTGAATTAGGCCCTAAATTACAAATATCAGGTAATCCCGATTGCTTAAAACAGCCTCAGGTGCAAAACAAAATTCGTGCGTTACTGCTTGCTGCAATGCGCAGTGCAGTATTATGGCGCCAATTAGGTGGCAAACGCCGCCATTTAGTGTTTGCCCGTAAGGCCATATTTGATACAGCAAAACAAAGCCAAAATAACAATTAATCGAATCACCCTACAACAAAGTTCATCAAGGAGCTTCAAATGGATCTTTCCGCACTAACTGCTATCTCTCCGGTAGACGGTCGTTATGGTAGTAAAACCGCCTCATTACGAGGGATTTTCAGCGAGTTCGGTCTTACTAAGTACCGTGTTCAAGTTGAAATCAACTGGTTAAAGCTATTATCTAGCTGCCCAGAGATTGAAGAAGTTCCCCCTTTTAGCGAAACCGCCCTTGCCGTGCTAGACAGCATCAAGGACAACTTTAGCGAACAAGACGCCCTGCGCGTTAAAGCGATTGAAAGCACCACCAATCACGACGTTAAAGCGGTTGAGTACTTTATTAAAGAACAAATTGCCAATAATGCCGAGTTAGTCGCCATTGATGAATTTGTCCATTTTGCCTGTACCTCTGAAGACATTAACAACTTATCTCATGGCTTAATGTTAAAAGAAGCGCGTGAACAAGTGCTAGTGCCGCATTGTCAGCAGATTATTGATGCGATCAAAAAATTAGCGCATGACAATAAAAGCGTGCCGTTAATGTCACGCACCCACGGCCAACCAGCATCACCATCTACACTTGGTAAAGAGATGGCTAACGTTGCAGTACGTTTAGATCGTCAATTAAACCAAATCAACGCTGTTGAAATTATGGGTAAAATTAACGGTGCAGTCGGTAACTACAACGCACACATCTCTGCATACCCAGAAGTAAACTGGCATGAGTTGTCACAGCGTTTTGTCACCAGCCTTGGCATTAATTGGAACGCGTATACCACTCAGATTGAGCCACATGATTACATTGCTGAATTGTTCGATGCCATTGCTCGTTTCAACACCATCCTAATCGATTTTGATCGTGATATTTGGGGTTATGTTGCACTAGGCCACTTTAAGCAGCGCACTATCGCAGGCGAAATTGGTTCATCAACGATGCCGCACAAAGTCAATCCAATTGATTTTGAAAACTCGGAAGGTAACTTAGGTATCGCTAACGCGCTAATGCAACATTTAGCCGCTAAATTACCCGTTTCAAGATGGCAACGTGACCTAACTGACTCAACCGTGTTACGTAACTTAGGCGTTGGTATGGCTCACTCGTTAATTGCATATCAAGCAACCTTGAAAGGCATTAGCAAGTTAGAAGTGAATGAAGCACAACTTTTAGCTGAATTAGACAAAAACTGGGAAGTATTGGCAGAGCCAGTACAAACCGTAATGCGTCGTTACGGTATTGAAAAACCGTATGAGAAGTTAAAAGAACTGACGCGTGGCAAACGTATTGATGCTGCACAACTTGCAGTATTCATCGATGGTCTTGAATTACCAGAACACGTAAAAATTGAATTGAAAAAGATGACCCCAGCAAACTACATTGGCCGCGCAGAAGCCTTTGTTGATGAGCTAAAATAGTCTTATAAGCTTATACATAACATTAGCGGTCGCATATGTGGCCGCTTTTTTATTGTATTACCACTCGTTAATTATCTCGACCTGAGGTCAATGATGTACACATTAAATATTGATACCCAAGCCTTTATTAAACAGCATTGGCAGCAAAAACCACTTGTTATCAAACAGGCTTTTATCGACTTTGAAGATCCTATCGCAGCAGATGAACTTGCCGGCCTAGCCTGTGAAGAAGAAATATCATCACGCGTTGTGGTCACAAAAGGTGATGACTGGGACGTAGTCCAAGGTCCATTTGAAGACTATGACCAATTTGGTGAAGACAACTGGCAGCTATTAGTTCAAGCCGTCAACCATTGGTACCCTGACTCACAGGCTTTAGTCGAAGCATTTCGATTTTTACCAGACTGGCGCTTTGATGACCTAATGGCATCATTTGCCACGCCAGGTGGTGGTGTTGGGCCGCATATCGATAACTACGATGTGTTTATCATTCAAGGCGATGGCGAACGTCGTTGGAAAGTGGGCGACAAAGGTCAACATAAGCGTCGCGGCGATAACCCTAACTCACCGCTAGTTGACGACTTTGAACCGATTATCGATGTGGTATTGCAAAAAGGCGACGTGCTCTACATTCCACCAGGATACCCACATTGCGGCGAAACACTATCGCTCGCCTTGTCATATTCGATTGGTTTTAGAGCGCCTAGCCAACAAGAATTATTAACTGAACTCGCGGATAGTTTAATCGACAGCAACCAAGGCCAAAAACGTTTTAATTCTGTGGATGAGCCAGCAACACCAGGGATGATTAGCCAATCACACCAGCAGGGTATTATGGATTTATTGACCCAATTGGCTCAAGATCCAGCCAGCTATCAAACCATGCTAGGTAAGCTACTGAGTCAAAATCGTTTCGAACTTGATATCTGTGAAGGCGAAGAGCCATTAACGGCCGATGAGTTATTGGAAGCGATTGAGCAAGGCGCGATAATTCAACGCATTGGTGGTTTGAAAGTATTGCAGTTAGAAAATGATAATGAGCAGCGTTTGTTTATTAATGGTGAAGTGTACACCTTTACTAATGTTACAAATGACATGTTACAACTATTGGCTAACCAGGTAAGGATCACGCCTGAAGAGGCTGGTTTATTCACAGCCAACCCAGCGGCAATGGATGTTCTAACCGAATTACTCAATCAAGGGTTATTCTATTTAGCCGAAGACGATTGCGAGTAATCATTAGCATATAAGTCACTGAGCTTGATGGCGGCTATCAACAAGAGCTCATCGATATGATCCATCAAGCTCAAGATAATAAAAAAAGGCACTGTGAGTGCCTTTTTTATGTTTATTACGTCAAGTTACTAGTGGCTTAGGGCATTACCCCCACAGTTTCTCATCTTGATTCATTTTATATAAGCTTTCTGCTCGCGACACCAATAATTGTGCAAACTTAAGTTGAGTAGGATCTTTGGTTACACCCGACTTGTGCAAGTTCTCTGCTTTAAGTTGCCACATCATTGAAAAATGTCTAATCGCATCACGAGCTGTTGCCGCGACTTTCACATCAACATAATCCGAAGGTAAATCACCAGACATTACCCAAAATGTTTGTTTTTTAGGTTGCTTCGATTCCATCTTCCAAATGGCTAAATAAGGAGCAAGATAACGGCTTTCGTCAGCAAGTACTTTACTTGGGATCACCCCTTTCTCAGCCAAAAAACGGTTCGCCTTTTGAAATTGAGTACGAACCCACTCTTGTCTTAATGCCTCAGGCTCTGGTGTTGGCTGTGCAACCGGCTCTGCTACTTCTTCAGTCATAATACTTCCTATCTTATTGTTATATTACAGGTTAGAACAAAAATGCAACCTGATATTCAATCTCAAAAACACTGATGCAACATAAGTTACTTTACGTTTACGTAAGGTGGCAAGCTAAATTTCCACATCAATGACAAAAATAACTAAATCATGCTTTGTTGAGAGTATCGCTAAATGCTATCGTGCTGCAATAAATATAACAAGCAGTCGTTTGCGCCTTTTGTACTCAATTAACAGAAGGTGTGAGAACTTTACTTTAACAAGCTAGCAAGCGGAGATGTCACGTGGCAGTTTTTAATCATGTTTCGTTCGATGAACACGAACAAGTGGTCTTTTGTCATGATAAACAAAGTGGTTTAAAAGCCATAATTGCAGTCCATAACACTAACCTAGGCCCTGCCGTAGGTGGTTGTCGTATGTGGAACTATCAATCGGATGATGAAGCCTTAACAGACGTATTACGTCTTTCTCGTGGAATGACTTATAAAAATGCGTTAGCCGGTCTCACCATGGGTGGCGGTAAAGCAGTGATCATCGCCGATCCTAAAACAACCGACCGCGAAGCGTTATTCCTTGCATTTGGGCGCTTTGTGAACAGTTTAGGTGGCAAATATTATTCTGCAGAAGACGTTGGCGTATCGACATCAGACATCATGATAGCCAGTCGTGAAACTGAATTTGTTGCTGGACTTGAAGGTAAATCAGGCGATCCATCGCCACTTACCGCGTTAGGCACGTACCTTGGCATTAAAGCCGCCGTAAAACATCAACGCGGCATTGATAGCCTAAAGGGAATTAAAGTCTCTGTGCAAGGCGTGGGACACGTTGGTTATTACTTGTGTAAGCATTTACATGATGCAGGCGCTGAACTCATTGTTACCGACATTCATCAAGCCTCGCTTGACCGTGTTGCAACCGAATTTGGTGCAACCGTTGTTGCTCCACAAGATATCTATACCCAGGATGTTGATGTCTATGCGCCTTGTGCATTAGGTGCAACACTTAACGACACAACCTTGCCATTACTAAAAGCGACCATTGTTGCCGGTTGTGCCAATAACCAGTTAGCTGAAGTTCGCCACGGTGAAAAACTCAAGCAAATGGGTATTCTGTACGCGCCAGATTATGTGATTAATGCTGGCGGTATTATCAATGTGTCATTTGAGAAAAACTATGACGCTGCAGCCTCTACCGCCAAGGTTGAGCAGATTTACAATACCCTGCTGACTATTTTTGAACGTGCTGATAGCGAGAACCGCACTACCGGTTCTGTAGCCGATGAAATGGCTAAAGCAATTATTGATGCCGCAAGATAGTTAATCAGCTTGATATTAAGGCTTTTGAATCCCTTAATATAACTTTATAAACATGCATTTATAAAAATCAATTTATAAACATAACTTTATAAAAAAAGCTAAAAGGAAATGCCTGTGCATTTCCTTTTTTATTACTCTTCCCTCCAGATATTGCTGGTTACGGGTTCATCAAGTTGCAACAAATCGTTCACCTTAGCGTCAAATAACTGCCCTACTCTACATCAACACTGACGCAATCTGTGTATTAGGGTGAATGACGGATGATCTCACACAGCAAAAAAAGCAATCAACAACGGCAACCTTTATCTCACTTAACGCATAGTGACAAAATTCAGCATTTTCATGCGTTGTGGATATCGGATGTTCATCTAGGCAGCATTGATTGTAAAGCAGACTTTTTATTACATTTCCTCAATCATAGCCAATGCCAATACTTGTATTTAGTCGGTGACATTGTCGATATCTGGGCACTGAAAAAACGTGTTTATTGGCCCGACAGCCACAATAAAGTGATACAAAAAATCCTCGAACTGGCCAGTAGTGGCACCCAAGTTATTTACATACCAGGTAATCATGATGAGGCTTTCAAAGATTATGCCGACAGTCATTTCAGAGGTATTACCCTCGTTAAACAGCATATTCATCAGTCTCTGAGTGGTAAACGTTTTTTAATACTTCATGGCGATCAATTTGACTCACAAGTATGTGTTAGTCGTACCTACGCAAAATTAGGCGACCATTTATATGATGTGTTGTTGTGGCTAAATCGTCAGTTACACAGAGTAAGAAGCCGCCTAGGATATCCATATTGGTCACTAGCCAGCTACATAAAACTCCGCGTCAACAAAGCTCAGCAAGCCATTAACCAATACCGAGATGCCGTACTGCGCTATGCCATTAAAAAACAAGTCGACATGGTGATATGTGGCCATATTCATCAGCCAGAATTATCACAGCATACGATTAATAACCACATCATCACTTACGCAAATGATGGTGATTGGGTTGAAAATTGTACTCTCATAGCAGAGACAGAATCTGGAGATGTGCAGTTGCTTAAGTGGGATGAACAAACGTTGCAAGCTACAGCAGTAAACACGATTGATTTTGGCAGTTCAGAGGCTACATCAATCATCACGCCCCAAAAACAGCACGTTGCATAAATAAGGCTAAAATATGATATTTACTGTTGATAATATGGTCGAAAAAAACCTGCCAAATGTGCATAACAAGCCTTGGTTAGCCGTGCCGACTAAAGCCATGTTGCGTTACTTGCTTCATGAAAAGCAGTGTAATGACATTGCCAACGAACATGCGCATTTATCCGGGGTCGATTTTGTTGAACAAATTCTTGCCTGTTTGAATTTCAGTTACAGCGTCCCCAATAACGAAATTGAAAATATTCCCATTGAAGGTCGAGTGGTGATCTACGCCAATCACCCTATCGGTTCACTTGATGCGCTGGCATTAATCAAACTGATTAGTCAGGTGAGACCAGACATCAAGGTCGTTGCCAATGAATTACTAATGGCCATTAAACCGCTTCATTCCATTTTATTGCCAGTACGTAACATGACTGGTGGAACACCGAAACAGCACTTAAATGAAATTCATCATCACCTCAAAAATGAAGGTGCGGTATTGATTTTCCCCTCAGGTGAAGTATCGCGTTTACGCCCTACGGGTGTCACTGACTTACATTGGCACAGCGGATTTTTAAAAATGGCTCGCGCCTGTAATGCGCCGCTTTTACCTATGTATGTTGATGCAAAGAACTCCGCTACATTTTATGGTGCTTCAATGATTTACAAACCATTAGCGACGTTATTGCTGGTCAAAGAAATGTTTAAACAAATGGATCATGTGATGCCAGTGCGGATTGGCCAATTAATAGCAAAAGAAGTTGTCAGCACTCAAGACTTTCCGCTTAAAACTAAAGTGAATCTGCTTAAAAATCATTTATATCGCATTGGTAAAAATCGCAGTCCGTTATTCATTACCCAAAATGCCATTGCTCATCCTGAAAAACGCAGTGAGCTACAACAAGCATTACAACAATGCGAATTGCTCGGTAAAACCCAAGACAATAAACAAATCTATTTATACAAGCATACTCACAGCAGTCCTATTATGCGTGAGATTGGCCGGCTTCGTGAAATCGCCTTCAGAGCCGTGGGCGAAGGTACCGGTAAACGTCGCGATACCGATAAATATGATAATCACTATTTTCATTTAGTGTTATGGGATAAAGACGAATTAGAGATTGTGGGTGCCTATCGTTTTGCCAGTGCCAAAATGCTCCACGAATCCATTGGTAAAAATGCGCTGTATAGCCAATCACTATTTGAATACCACGATGCGTTTGCTCCCTATTTTGACCAAGGACTCGAACTTGGCCGCAGCTTTGTGCAACCTAAATATTGGGGCCGCCGTAGTTTAGAATATTTGTGGCAAGGTATTGGTGCGTTTTTGATTAAAAACCCACAGTATCGTTACCTCTTTGGGCCTGTGTCGCTAAGCGATAGTCTACCTGTCCCCGCCAAAGAGATGCTGGTGTTTTTTTACCAACACCACTTCGCCACCAAACACGTTTTAGCGACTTCATTTAATTCATATCAATTCACCGACGAACGTCAGCATCAATTGCATCAGTTATTTAATGGCGATGACTATGCTGAGAACTTTAAAATACTCAAACGGACGCTATCGAATATGGGTGTATCAGTACCGACGTTATTTAAGCAATATGGCGAATTGTGCGACAACAATGGCGTACAGTTTCTCGACTTTGGTATTGATGCAGAGTTTGGTGACTGTATCGATGGTTTAGTGTTAGTCGATATTCATCAGTTAAAGCCGATAAAATATCAAAAATACTTGGCTGGTCATTTACCTGAAAACAAAATTGCATCTTGACCAGATACAAGCTTATAACGTGAGTAAGTCGTTGTCATTGGCCGTTAAATGATTGTTACACTGATATTTATCTGATATAAAAGAATAAATACGTGGAGAATCGCTTATGACAACTGCTACTGAATTGTTGACAGAGACATTACCTGATAACCCGACTAAACATCTCTGTGTCGCGGACATCATGACTACGCGAGTGGTTACCATAGAGATGGATGATCGGCTGACACTGGCCAAAGAAATTTTTGACAATGTCAGCTTTCATCATCTACTCGTGGTTGATAACGAGCAATTGAGTGGCATATTGTCTCATCGGGACTTTCTACGGGCGCTCAGTCCTAATATCGGTACCGCTGCTGAATTAATTCGAGACACTGAAACCCTGCATAAAAGGGTTCATCAAGTCATGACTCACAATCCATTCACTATCGCCCCTCATTGCGATATCAACCAAGCAACCAGACTTATTTTAGACCACGATATAGGGTGTTTACCGGTATTAGACAACAACACCATCGTGGGCATTATTACTTGGAAAGATCTATTGAAGGCCTATTACGTGAAGTAAATGGTCTGCTTTTCATCTATTTAATCATTAACAACAAAACAACCTGCCTGTTACTACTGTATTTTTGAACTGTTCTTTTGAACTGTCCTTTTGATCGAATACTCATGTATAAGTTCCGTATATTATCCGTATATTCCGACATACAACCCTACTTCATTTATCATCAACCGCTAATATTTAAATGCCGAAAAATCATATTTTGGCAATAGCTCTTCCAAAAAATAAATATTACTAAGCTTGCCAACTAGATAGCTTCATTTCGTAAATTGTTCATATTTATATGCTGGAAAATGTCACATTACTCTGCTTTTATTAGACACAGGGCTCGTGGCTATCATGTGATAAGGACAGCATTATGATTAAGTTTACATACCACCTCAATCAAGACAACATTGAGTTGCAAGCGAGTAATTGGTGCGGACTAGAACGAGTATTTATTAATGGCAAAGTGGTGTCACGCAAGTTCAACTTTGGTTTACAAAGCATGCATGATGTACTGCTTAATAATGGCAAAAAGTGTCGTTTTCAATTAATAGTCGATCCACAAACAGAATTAGTCTCTTGCCGTATTTACAAACAAAACCAATTGGTGACTATTTTAAATCAAGGTAAAAAACAGCTACAAAAAAGCCAGTTCCTAATCGAAACTAGCTTCGTTGTCGTGTGTGTTGGCATGCTCAGCTTGTATTGGTTAACTTAAGTTAAACATAACCAATGAGATTGGTATAACACAAGCTGACTTAGGTATTAACCTATGGTGAAATCAAGCTGAACGGTAGATTTTGCTTCTGTTGGCTTACCATCAACAAATTTAGGCGCATAACGCCATTGACTAAGCGCTTCTATCGATTCTTTTTCAAACTGGGTGCCACCTTTAGAGTCAATGATCTCAGGTGATTTAACAAAACCATTTTCATCAACTGTAAACTCAACTTGCACCCAACCAGATTTTCTTCTTTGGGCATATGATTGCGGGTATTTTGGTGGTTTTCTAAATAACGGGGTTTGTTCTTGTTGGTCATTCCATGGCGTCATTTTACCAATCGCAATACAATGCTCAGTGGCTTTATCTCCTAGGCCTTTTTGCTCATACAGTTTCACTAACAAGGCATGCGCACGAAGTTCATAGGGATGGCTATAAGGTAATGCCTGATATTGTTTGATAACTTCAACTAAATTCGTAATAGCTTGACTTGGCTTACCCATGGAATCATATAACGCAGCAACGAGGTAAGTAGCATCAACTCGTTTAATGGCATCCTCTGGTAACTTACTGGTATAAATATCGTAAGCGTCAAACGCCAAAGTTCTCACTGTGCGGGTATAATACTCGGTATGCGATAAGCGATGAAACGTAATGAGTTTTACTTCGGCAACCGTTAACTCATTGTCAGCTTTTTCTGCAATCTCTATTGCTTCAAATAATAACGTTTTCGCGTATTTATCATCTGTTGTCGATTCAGCTAACCCAATCAAAGGATCGATTAACTCGATACCATTATCGGTCACGTTTTCACGGTATACAGCTAATGCAGAAGTAAATAATTGATGCGCCTTAAGCGTCGCTTCATCTTCAATAACACGGCCTTGATTCTTTTTCTTAGGTTCAACCATTACCGCATTTGCATAATTAATGGCTAACTTAGCGCTATCAAAGCTGTCTTGACCGAATTTAATTTGACCTAACTCATAGGCTTGCTGCGCATATTTCAGCGTATCTTGGTTGTTGTGGTTTTCAACAGAAACATTGTATTGCTGGTAAGCGTGTGAAAAAGCTTCTGTATTTGCTGGTTCAGCATAAGCAAATTGGCTCATAAAAGCCGCTGCTATCGATAAGCGTAAAAGTGTCTTCATAACGTTCTAAATCCTTTTTGATTTTATCCTTAACCTTTTCTCGCACTTCGCAAAATACTGGTCGAGTAATATTTTAATAAACAGCCCTCCACTTTTACCCATTTTTATGACCTACGTCAACTTACTGCAAATAATTGTAAACAATATGTTGTGAAATATTGTTCCATAGGCACACTAATTTAGTTGCTGGCTATTTATGTCAGCGAAACCATTACAGGAGCTAAGATGTCAGCCATCATCAAATTGCTCCAAGCGATGTTAAGCAGCTTCAAAGACCTTATACCCATTATCTTAGTGGTCAGTTTTTTTGAAATATTTGTGCTTCATCAAGCGCCTGCACAACTTGGATCTATTCTTGTGGGTGTGGTGTTTATTGTATTGGGACTGACATTTTTTGTATTTGGTTTGGAAATGGGTTTATTTCCGATTGGCGAATCACTGGCTGAAGCATTAGCACGAAAAGGCAGTGTATTTTGGTTAGTTATTTTCTCATTCTCGTTAGGTTTTGGCACCACATTAGCGGAACCTGCTCTTACGGCTGTTGCAAACGAAGCAGCGCAGGTTGCCGCGAATGCTGGTGCGATAGAGTCAAACCAACAAGCCATGAGTTCCTATGCAATGGGCTTACGATTAACCGTCGCTATCTCGGTTGGTCTGGCCATTTTACTTGGGGTCATTCGTATTCTTAAGGGATGGCCAATCCATTACCTCATTATTGGCGGTTACGTGTTGGTGATGATCCTCACCAGCTTTGCACCAGCCAACATTATTGGTATCGCTTATGATTCTGGTGGCGTCACCACATCGACCATTACGGTGCCTTTAGTCACTGCACTAGGGGTTGGCCTGGCAAGCGTCATTAAAGGCCGTAATCCGATGGTAGATGGCTTTGGATTAATTGCTTTTGCAAGCCTTAGTCCAATGATTTTTGTATTGCTATACGGCATGGTGTTTTTGCAGTGATCACTATCGCCAATAAAATGAGGAGTGGTTTTGCTCAATGAACTGATTAGCACTTTATTACTGACTGCTCGTGATGTCATACCTATTGCGATAATTCTATTTGGCTTTCAGCTGGGCGTGCTTAAACGCCCAATAAACCAATGGCGTAAAGTATTGCTCGGATTTGTTTATGTCATTATTGGCCTCACCTTCTTTCTCGTGGGTTTACAATTGGCGCTATTCCCTATCGGTGAGAGCATGGCCAATCAATTGACCACCAGCGAGTTTTTACACCCTGATGGTGGCAATGAGCCGTATATTTGGCAAGACTACTTTTGGGTTTATGTGTTTGCCGCCGCAATCGGTTTTAGCACCACCATCGCAGAACCGTCATTAATTGCAGTGGCCATCAAAGCCAACCAAGTCTCTGGTGGCACCATTGGCATTCAAGGTCTGCGAATGTCAGTGGCATTTGGCGTGGCGATTGGGATTACGTTAGGCTGTTTTCGTATTGTGGTTGGTGATCCCATTCACTATTACATTATGGCCGGCTATGTTGTGGTGGTCATTCAAACCTTTTATGCCCCCAAAATGATTGTCCCTTTAGCTTATGACTCTGGTGGCGTAACCACCTCAACGGTAACGGTACCGTTAGTCGCGGCATTAGGACTTGGGCTTGCCACCAATGTTGAAGGCCGTAATCCATTAATTGATGGCTTTGGCTTGATTGCCTTTGCCAGTTTATTTCCGATGATCACTGTAATGGGTTACGCCCAAGCGGTTGACTATTTATCCAAACGAAAAGCCACTAAGGAGTAACCTATGCGCTTTAAATTAATTGTCGCCTTTGTCGACGATGACTGTACCGATAAGGTACTTGATGCAGCGCGTGTTGCAGGTGCAACGGGTGCCACGGTAATTAATCATGCTCGCGGTGAAGGCTTAGAAAAAAAGAAAACCTTTATGGGGCTTACCTTAGATGTTCAGCGTGATGTGATTTTATGGTTGGTAGAAGAACACATGAGCCGCAACATTCTCGAAACCATTTCAAATGTAGGTGAATTTGACACTAATTCAGGCAAAGGTATTGCGATACAAATTGATGTTGAGGATGCCGTTGGTGTGGCCCATCAGGTTCAAAAGTTGAGTAAAGACATTGAGGATCAAATATGAGTAGCACAACCCCTATACGTAACCGCGACGTCATGAATAACCAGTACGTCATGGTTGATGGTATGCACACAGTGGCCGAAGCGATCCAAGAAGCCATTAGCAATAACGTGAATATATTAGTGGTAAATAAACGCAATGAGCATGACGAATTCGGCATGGTACTCATGAGCGATATCGCCCGCAAAGTGTTAGCCAAAGACAAGTCACCAGAGCGTACCAACATTTACGAAATCATGATAAAGCCAGTGCTTTCATTGTCTGCTGATATGGACGTACGCTACACGGCTCGACTTTTTGAACGTTTTAATATCAATAAAGCGCCGGTGATTGAAGCGGGTGAGATTTTAGGTTTTGTCACTTATGACAATATTGTACTTAAGGGCATGATTAAAAAATAATATCAATATACTACAGCGGGGCATTTTAGCATGATGAAGCGGAACAGACTTCATGATCAGTGAGCCTAACCGCAACCTAACTGATTGGCTGACTTTGCCCTACAACTCGATCTATGCTTGTTAAATTTTCCGGTATTTCACAGACAATATTACGTCCACTATTTTTAGCTCTGTATAATGCTATATCGGCAATTTTGGTGAGGTCTTCTAATTTTGTCATTTGATTATTACACTCTGCAACACCAAAGCTTGCGGTTATTGATAACGAACATCCATCATGTAACACAACCATTTTTTCAATTTTTTTACGAATAAAATTAGCCAGTTGAATAGCCGCTAATTTGTCGGTATTAGGTAAAAAAATAATAAATTCTTCTCCACCCCAACGCGCTAACACGTCACTATTTCTAATATGTTGCTTTAGTGTATCGGCAATACTTTTAAGGGTGGCATCACCTACAGCATGACCATAATCATCGTTTATTGTTTTAAACCAATCGATATCTAACAGGATCATCGAAAATGTTTTTTGTTCTCTCATGCCAAGATCCCACAGAGGACTGGCATTGACAATAAAAGCACGACGATTATATAACCCGGTTAAATGATCTACTTGCGCGATGACTTCGGCTGTAATCCGCGCTTTATCAACTTGTTTTAAATTAAACGCTAACGCCAAGGCTAAAATAAACATTTCAATCAGCATGCCTACTTCAATACTGTGAAATAACATCGTGTTATACGGAATAGCACCCCAAGTTGTTGCGGCAGAAAGGGCTGCACCACCCGCACCTAAAAATACCGCAGGGATAAAAAATTTGACCATTGCATGGCCATTTCTTAAGGCTAAAAAACCTAAGCTAATAAAAATAACGACTAATAATGAAGTCAATGCCACACCAACATTAACGGCGAGTAATTGATCTGCGTATATAAACAGCGACACAACTAACAACACCAGACAGGCGTATATCGTTTTATTAAAACGATATACGTTAAGTAAATAGACTTTTAATTTAAGGAACTCAAAGCAAAACGCGATACCGAAAATGATGTAACAATATAAAAAAAGTATCATTGCCCAGCGCTGCACAAACAAATTTTCTGGCCAGATAACTTTAAAACCATGGCCCGTGTAAGCGATATTTAAACTTAAAAATGACAATAAATACAAAGAATAATATATATAGCTACTGTCTTTTAAGCTTACAGAAAGCACAATGTTATAAACGAATAAGATAAAAAAAGCGCCGTATAAAAAACCATAAAAATAATTCGTCACGTCTAAATTACTTTGAATGATTTCTTCGGTCGTTAAATACAGTGGGATCAACAAAGGGTCTTTTGACTCAAACCGCATTAACACCTGAGTTATACCGGGTTTAAATACATGCGGTTGAGCTACCATTCGAGTTTGATTTGTTCGCAGGCTAAAGGGGATGGCGTCACCCGTAAATGCTTTTTCTATTACCTGACTCTGTCGAATAAAATAGAAATCTGCATGATCTAACCAAGCAGAGTCGAGATAAAAAAACTTTTTTAGTGGTTTTTTTGTTGAATTATTAATCAACGCAGACACCCAAAGTACATCATGAGTAAAACCAAAACTGACTTTTCCGTCAATATTTGGAGCAAACTGTCCTTGCTGGTATTGGATAAACGCATTCTCAAACGAAACATCATCACTCGCAACCTGCAGAATACTGACGTGTTCGTTAATGAATAACTCTTCAACAACATCTGATAATTCAATAGGTTTACTTGTAACGTGAAAACTATAAAAGAATAAAAAGATCATTAAGAAGCGAATAGTAAATACTCAATCGAATTGTTTGATATTAGATTAGCCTCTGATGTACTTTTTGTCTAACAAACAGGCAACATCAAACATATTTTTGTTCGATCTTATAAACAATATTAATATGATTAATAATGCCATTAAAGGAGCCATTAGATACCAACCGTTAGGCTAATTGCTCCACAATAAAATCAATTAATGCTCTGGTTTTAAGCGGCAGGTTTTTGTCTTTATACAGTAAGTGAATTGGCATGGCTTCTGGCGGGATTAAACAATCAATATTCACCAGTAAGCCCGCAGCTATCGCCTCACTCACGACAATAGTCGGTTGTAAAATAACCCCTAAGCCATCAATGGCTGCCCGGGTGAGTACCACACCGCTGTTTGATAATAATCTGAAATGACGTTTACCAAAAATTTGTTGATGTGCAATAGACAATGACCCATTGGTAGAATAGCTGAAGCCCAGACACTGATGGTGGCGTAAATTGTCACGCGATTGTATTACTGGATGTTGTGCTAAGTACTGCGATGACGCACAAAATTGCATTTCATAATTCATAATATGGCGTCCAATTAACGCCGAATCATCCAACGCACCTATTCTCACCACTAAATCCACATTATTGTGAATAGGATCGATGAGATGATTATCAAGGCGTAATTCCACATCAATTTGAGGATATTGCAGTAAAAATTGATTCACTATCGGTGCTAACACGGTATTACCAAAGCTGACAGGCGCATTAATTCTAATACTACCTCGCGGCGTGCCTGTCATCGTCTGTAAGGTATTTTCAACTTCTGTAATAGACGCTAAAATCGTTTTACATTCTTGATAATACACTAACCCAGACTCAGTGAGTTCTTGCTGGCGGGTGGTACGGTTAATCAGCTTAATTCCAAGGTAGGCCTCTAACTGATTAATGTGTTTACTGACCATAGTCCGGCTGATATTAAATTTATGCGCAGCTGTGCCATAGTTGCCCTGCTCAGCCACATGACTAAACACCTGCATCGCGGTTAATTTATCCACTGAATATCCCTAATCCTGCATCAAACCAGTGTTAATTATAAACCTATGGTGTTTTCTGTAAACACCATCAAGCCATTTTGCCTTGCGCCGAACTGGTTTACGATGACCCATTATTATTAAGGGGTCGATATGGATAACAAACTGGATCAACAAGGCGTGTTCATCACCGCCGAAATTCACATTAAAGACCAAGTGCCATTAGCACAGGGAATCGCAGCTGTCCGTCAATTTTGTGTGGATATGAATAGCGAACCAGGCTGTTCGCTTGCAATGGCGCTGCAAAATAAAACCAACCCTAAACAGTTTGTTTTTTGGGAACGTTATGATGACCAAGCTGCGTTTGATGCCCACTTTGCAGCCGATCATACCCAAGCATTTATCAAATCGGCATTAACCGATCTACAGCAAGCGTTTGACTATCAACTATTAACCACTGAGGGATAATGAATGTCTGGATCAATTAAGTGGGCAATATTAGGCACCAGTTTTATCTCTGGTGTAATGGCCGATGCGATTAAAGCACAAGGTCAAAGTACAATTTATGGCGTTGCAGGACGCAACACCACAACATTGGCAGAGTTTGCGAATCAGTATCAAATTCCACATCAATTTACTGATTTTGATGCGTTAATCAACAACCCTGAAGTCGATGTTATATACATTGCCCTGCCAAATCACTTACATCATGAATACGTGGTAAAAGCGGCTAATGCTGGCAAAGCGATTTTATGTGAAAAATCACTGTCCGTAGATATGCCAAAAACCATCGAAAGTCTTGCGGCAGTAGATCAAAACAAGGTGTTTTTCCTTGAAGGCTTAATGTATCTAGCTCACCCATTTATGCAACAGCTAAGCAAAACGCTAGCAAGTGGTGTAATAGGTGAAGTTAAAAGTATCCGCGGCCAATATTGCGCTGCCATTAGCCAGTTTGTTAACCCTGCCAGCCTTGGGGCATTATTTAACCTAGGTTGTTACCCTGCATCATTAATGCAGCTAGTGATGCAGCAACAATTTGGCACCGAGCTGAGCCAGCAATACCACATAGAAGCGACCGGAAGACGTGGTCAAGACGGTAATATTTGCGAATCGACTGCCATCGTCAGTTACAGCAATGGCGTGCAATGTCATCTTCACACCGCTGAAGACTATGGTCTGCACGCAGGCTTTACTATCTTGGGCAGCTTAGGATGTATTGAGTTCACCTCAAACCCTTGGTTACCAGAATCTCAGGGTAATCATTTTACCGTTAGGTTATATGAACAAGATGTTGAAGTAGTAGACGTTGAAGCCAAAGGCAATGGTTTTTACTATCAAGTTGAAGCTGTGCTTAACGCATTAGACACTAAGCAATACACAGTACCAAGACCTTTGGTACAACTCAGTGACTCTGTGGATGTCATGCAAATGCTAACCACATGGCATCAAGCCGCGTTAGAAAGCTGCGCTGCGAACAACACCACTGAACGATAAACACTCGTTCACCCGCTGTTGCTGAATCGTCGATAATTCAGCAACAGCAACGTAAGCATATTCGCTGTGTTCATCACTAAGCTGTATTTGCACGCCTTGCGGTAACTGACAGCGAAAGATAAACGCTTGCGACTGATATGCACTGTGAAAATACACTCCAGACAGATATTGCACATCAACCTCACAACCCAACTCCTCTAAACATTCTCGCTGTAATGCCTGATGAATCGTTTCATTAGGGTCAAGTCCACCACCCGGCAAGCCCCAATGTTTGTCAGCATAATTGGCTTTTAACAACAGCACTTGCCCATCGTCATTGGTGATAACAGCGTGGGAACTGAGTCTAAATAAATCATTAAATGCCATGATGATTTTCCATTTTAAATTAGTTGTGATTGCGATGATGATTACTACACTCAAACAATCGCATTAGACTTTTATCTATCGTTCAGAATACGACATCAAATCAACTCTACTCAATAAGTAATTGAGAACATAGTAATATAGATAAAAACAACTAACATTTATGAAAGAATTTCTTTTCTAAACATACACATATTCGATACTCATGGTATGTTGATTAGGACAAGTCAACCTGATTAATCTTAAGTTCAGCATTTTGCGTAATCATATGGCATTAATTTTAATTAAAAAGGTAAAGATGCTTAAAAAGTAGCTACCTTACTAACGCTTGTTTGTTACAAGGTTTGCTTTAAATTAGAGACGGTATAAGTCTTAAATGAAAATTACTTTTAGGAAACAACAATATGTACATGATAGTTAAGCACACCCATCTAACAATAATTGCGATTACGTTTATATTTTTTATGATTAACTTTGTGTTAACGATGAAAGGGTCTGACAAGGTCAATCATAAATTACTAAAAATCGGGCCGCATGTTTTATATACTCTCTTTATCTGCACCTTTATTTATCTGGTTGTAACAAATCCACTTAACCTGTACCCCTTTGTGAATGGTTGGGCTTCATCTAAATTAGGTGGTTTCGTACTGTATGTGCTCTCTATTACTTTTGCACTTAAGTGGGCCAAGTCAACACCGTGGCGTATTGTCGGCTTACTGAGCACAATATTTTGGTTAGCAATGACTGCACGACTTGGTTTTGCCGACCATCTTAAATCAAAAGGAATTGAAGAAGGTGCTAATATTTTTTATGACTTAGGCCAGTCTATGCTAACTGCTATTTGCTAAGCTGTTTTATTAAAGTGGTTAATTAATTTTAGCCACTATTAATAAGACAAATGCTTATGCGCTCGGTGTTTATTCATTAGGCCGATTTAAGATGTTTATAATAATTAGTCACTTGTTTTAGGCATGAGTGTGTCACGTCTACGCAAGTATTTAGGACAACTGTGGGCTTCCTCTTGGTCTGGTGTGGGTGAAGCGCCACGGCGATAGTGATAGCAGGCCATAGTCCAAACACGTTTAGGAACATAAATGTGTCAGCCATCAAACTCAGAATTGCACATAAACGAGTTAGTTTGCTTGACTTAGAAATGGACAAATTCAACTGTGAATTTGAGGACGTTGAAGACTCTTTACAATAGAATGCATGAGCCGGACTGGCCTTTCTCGCACATCTGACCTATATGGATATTGGAAATGTCGTTATGATATCGGGAACATCATTGACCCTGTGCTTCAAGGCATCCTGCGTATCAGAGTCAGGCTAGCTTTCGTTGGCCATGTTAGTTTTCGGTTTATATGCGATGAGAAGCTAAGCATTACCTTAATTAAGCTTTACCACTTGCTTGATGGGTTAATGTGAACGGAGTTTCTAATCCTGAAATACTCCAATGTAGCCTAGAAAATTTACCGCCAGACATAAAAAAGCTACCTTTTGGTAACTTTTTCATGTTGCGCAGAGAAGCTTAAAAAATTACTCGTAATCAGTAGAATAAGTTTCTTCATAGGTGTGCGAGTAAAGTTCAAACAAGTTACCAAACGGATCTTCTAAGTACACCATTTGGGTTAGATTGTTGTCGTCTTCTGGGTGGTAGCGCATGATATCCATACGAGCTTTACCGCCATATTGCACAGTACGTGCAATTGCTCCCTCAAAATCATCTGTTTGCAAACAAAAGTGGAAGATACCAAGACGGGTGAAATCAACTTCATGACGTTCTTGACGATCTTTCATTTCAAACATCTCAACACCAATACCGTCAGTCGTGACTAAATGTGCAATGTTAAAGCCTTTGAAGCCTTCACCAAATACTGCCACACACATTCTGCCAATAGCCGTTTCACGTTCTTCTTGAACCTTAGTGTTACCCATTACCACTCTT
Organism: Shewanella sp. Arc9-LZ; assembly: GCF_010092445.1. Lineage (NCBI taxonomy): Bacteria > Pseudomonadati > Pseudomonadota > Gammaproteobacteria > Alteromonadales > Shewanellaceae > Shewanella > Shewanella sp. Arc9-LZ. The sequence goes on from NZ_CP048031.1 coordinate 2,844,396, forward strand.
AGACCCAGCGCTTTAGTATAAAACTCAACCGCTTTATCCATGTCGCCAACCATCAAACCTACGTGATTCATTTTCATAACTTACCCCTAAAAACTATTGATTGATTCGTCATTTGTTTCGATGGAGTAATCTTACAGTGAACTAATAATAAATAAAAATTATCAAATATTATCAAATTAATAACTTAAATTTATGACAATTGATTGGTCAAAAAAGTTAGTTTTATCAAGTAATGGCTTAGCCAGAGTTAATATGACAGATTCAGCACAGCAAAGAAGCTTGAAAGCAATCAAGTAGAAATCAAATAGCAGGTTTTATAAATGAGTAGGTAAGCGCAGAGCCAAAGCGGACAGTTTATAAGCACCTAACTCATCGCGATCAGCTATATTCACTTGGCCAGGTCAGTATATTGTCTATTGATTGGTGAGAGACTCACATGCTTTAGGGAGATTAATGGCTCTGTCTTTCTATTTCTAGTTCTATTTCTAGTTCTATTAATAGTGCGGTATGTGCATCATTTGCTGCGTATTTTTTTTGATGATCGTGTAGAGGAAATATTGACCAATTTGATTGTTGTGCGCTCTTTGAGAGCCGTTGATTAAAAAATATCGCAACCGCAACTCTAGCGCCAACGCGTTGTTTAATTTGCGTAAAACGCATCACTTTTGAAGATAGTTCTTCTGTATTGACTAATTTAATTCCAAATTTTCTAAAAAGAATTTTTTTATCTTCTTTCAACCCAAAACCTACCTTCCTAATTGTTGGGTCAGATAATATTTCTGCGATTGCAGTAAAGTTTTCATAAAATTTAGTAGGAAATAAGAATACTTTAGATTTTGTGGCTAGCTGAATTAGATGAGGTCCATCACTGACCTCACCTTTTATAAAACAAGGTTTACTCTCTGTGTCAAACCCTAAACAAGAGTGTGTTCTTAACTCCGCTATTGCACTTATCGAGTCTGCTTTGTTTGTGACAACGATTATATTATCTAGACTAATACCATTATAAATGGGTAAATCACGAATTTGTTCCTTTGTTGGCCTTTCCATTGGATCCTTATTTTCCAGAGAGTCAGTATTCATTGTGCTATTTACAAGGCATAAATCGCTTCTTGGATTTGCCCGATGCCACATCCAAATTATTAGGTAACGGTTTACTTAACCTGCTTACTTTACACGACAAATTGCATGATCTTAGGCCATAAAGAGCGCTAGTCACCGTTAAAAAATTATTAACTAAACTGATTCACTTTATTCAACAGCCGCATAAACTCATCTTGCTCGTCATCAGCTAATGCCGCTAAAAAACGTTGATTGACCCACTCAGCTTCATGAATTAAATCTTGTTGAAGCGCTTTACCGTTGTCGGTTAAAAATATTTGGAATGCGCGGCGGTTATCCGCTTCTTGATGACGGGTGATAAATCCCTGGACTTGCAGATGGTCCAGCAGACGAGTCATGGTGTAATTAGCCACATCACAACGTTTAGATAACTCAGTTTGGCTTAAACCTTCTTCTTGCCATAAGGTAAATAATACCGGCCAAAGTTTACTGTCTAAGTCGTAGCGCTTTAAGCGCGTATCAATTTCTTGCTGCAAGGCAATATTAAGATGAGAAATCAGGTAACTTAAACTTTCAAAGCGTTTCAAATGATACCTCCTACATCGTCAGTGAGATAAATTGACTGTGTTAAGACAAATACTAATGCCTACACTGCAGTTCAACCACACTTGAACAGATTTTAGATTACCATCTCTATACGTTAAGAAAAGCTCTTTTAGTCAAAAGATAAGTATTCATTGATATAACGATAATAACAGGCTCGGTTTAATTGCCCCACCAAGCCTCTGATTAATGGCGCGTATATGCCATCATCTGTGACGATAATATCTGCGATATTAATAGCTGAGAGCTGCGTACCTATGCTGCTGGTAAATATCAATTGACTATCATTTACCTGAACTTCCGTTGATGCAGCTTGATGGTAGTCCACCAGCAGGAATGGATAGGCTTCAACGGTGACTTTGACTTTTTCGACCGGGGTGATTAATAAATACTCATTGTCGATACAGTGCAAAATACTACTGAACAAAGCCGCAAACTTTGCAGGCAACGGACTATTGAGGTAAAGCCAATCGCCATTAGCTTGAATATGAAACAGCGCTTCATCACTGCAAAGTGCCACACCTTGAGGGTGAGTATACGAACCTAATGCTGCTGTTTCATCTGTCATTATGCTTACCTATCCGAGTAATTTAAGTAGCGCTTCTATAGGGTGTTGCGGTTTAAAACCAGCAAAGCGTTTAACTTGGCTACGACATGAATAACCAGATACTAATACTTGGCTATGCTCAGCAATTTTCTCAATGCTTGGTTGCCAAGACATTTCAAATAACTGCTCTGAGCGTTCAAGGTTTTCCAGTTCATGGCCATAGGTGCCCGCCATACCACAACAACCTAAATTAACGCTGCTTAGTTTGGCACCAAAGTGGCTAAATATCGCTTTCCATTCATTAGCCGTATTAGGTTTGGCTGTCGATTCAGTACAATGACTAAACCAGGTGAATTGCGGTGCATCTGTTGCTAAAGCAGATGCTTCACTTCGGTTTACTACTACATCGGTTAACCACTCATTGGCCAATAGCACCTCAAATGGCCCACGACGCTGACCTAAGACCTCTTTGTATTCGTCGCGATAACATAACACTAATGCAGGATCTAACCCCACCATCGGCATGCCAAGGGCATGTACGCGGTTTAAGAAATCGGCACTGTTTTGCGCTGTTTTAGCAAATTTGTCTAAAAAGCCTTTAATATGAGTCGGTTTGCCATTGGGCTTGAATGGCAGTAATACGGGTTTAAAGCCTAACTTTTCGATTAATTGAATAAACCGATAAACCAAACCTGCATCGTAAAAACTGTTAAATGGATCTTGCACTACTAATACATGTTTACTGCGCTGCGCTTGCGGAATTGCGCACAAGGCTTCTAAATCGTAACCACGGCTAGCATGACCATCTAAACGCTGTTTTAGTGTCGGCACGGATAACTTAGGCGCATCGACATAACCAATGGCTTTTTTAATCACCCACTTGCTCAGCGGATTTTGCGAGGCCAAATTAGTCAATTTAGGCATCGCGGCCATCAGTGGTAAGGAATCTTCGATACCTGCAACTAAATAGTCTTTGGCTGGGCGTAAATAGCGTTTGTAATAAATATTAAAGAACTGGGCTCTAAACTTAGGCACATCGACTTTAACCGGGCACTGACCCGAACAGGCTTTACAGGCTAAACAGCCTTTAAGTGATTCCATGACTTCATGCGAATAATCATAGTCACGCTGGTTATTGAGGGTATTTTGAGTACGCTGCATCCACCCTAGTGGTTTAGATTTTGCTAACGCGTCAACATCAACACCTTCGGCTTCAAGTAAACGTAACCATTCGCGCATTAATCCAGCACGGCCTTTAGGTGATTGCACTCTATCGCCAGTCACTTTAAATGACGGACACATAGGTGAATAACTACTGTAATTAAAACATAAGCCATTACCGTTACAGTTCATCACATCTGGAAAAGCATCACGTACTTTAACGGGGATTTGTCTGTCGAAACTGCCGCGTTTTGCGCTGTCGACGTTAAACATTAATGGGCCAGATTTAGGAGGCGCCACTAATTTACCTGGATTAAGGCGATTATCAGGATCAAACAAGCCTTTGATTTGCTCAAGCACAGCATAAAGCTCATCACCAAATACCGCAGGGCCATATTCACCACGGACACCTTTACCGTGTTCGCCCCACATTAAACCGCCATACTTAAGCGTTAAGGCGGCAACTTGATCAGATATCACTTTCAGCAATTGCTCGTCGGCAACATCACACATATCTAATGCTGGTCGCACGTGCAGTACACCTGCATCCACATGACCAAACATACCGTATTGTAAATTATGGCTATCGAGCAGTGCACGAAACTCCATAATATAGTCGGCTAAGTTTTCAGGTGGTACGGCGGTATCTTCGGCAAACGCTAATGGTTTACGACTGCCTTTTGTTGCACCCAATAAGCCAACGGCCTTTTTGCGCATGGCATAGATACTGTCAATATCCGTTCTGTCGGTAATAACTTGAAAACCCACTAAACCAAATTGTTGTTGGCTGAGCTGCCCACTGAGCATCTCTTCTAGCAAAGCGACTTTCTGTTTCACATCGTCATCTTCGCCAGCAAACTCGACCATATTAAGCCCTTCAATGGTCTTATTAGGTACCGCTTTAATTTGCTCGGCAACTGAATGCCAAATAATGTCTTCGCGGGCAAGGTTTAGTACTTTTGAGTCAACCGTTTCGACTACCGTTGCTTTAGCTTGTACCAATGATGGGGCATGACGCAGCGCAGATTCAAATGAATCATATTTGATGTTGACCATCATGCGGGTTTTCGGCAATGGGGTCAGGTTTAGCTTGGTTTCAGTGATCACCGCAAGCGTACCTTCTGAGCCCGTTAAAATACGCGATAAATCAAACTGGCTTAAATCATCGTTCCACACATGCTTTAAATCATAACCAGTTAAAAATCGGTTCAATTTAGGGAAACGTTCAATAATGGTGTCACGTTTTTGTAAGCATAAAGCTGCTACTTGACTAGCAATGGCATTGCCAAGTTGATTAGCAGCAAAAGGGTGTTGATCAACTTTGTCATGATCTATCGGCGTAGTAGTGAGTACACTGCCATCAATGAGAACACTGGTCAGTCCTAACACATGATCCGATGTTTTACCGTAAACCAGTGACCCCGCACCAGAGGCATCGGTGTTAACCATGCCGCCAACTGTCGCGCGGTTTGACGTAGATAAATCTGGACTAAAAAAGAAGCCGTGCGGGCGCAAAGCATCATTTAACGCATCTTTAACCACACCGGCTTGTACCCTAGCCCAACCTTCCTCGGCATTAATTTCTAGCACTTGGTTTAAGTGGCGTGACACATCTAAAATTAATCCGTGGGTAAGCGATTGGCCATTTGTCCCCGTTCCGCCGCCACGCGCACTAAAGGTCACTTGTTTATATTGTGGTTGTGCCGCTAACGATAATACCAGCTCGACATCTTGTTGATGTAGAGGATATATCACCGCTTGGGGCAAAAATTGATACACCGAATTATCGGTTGCCTGAATAAGCCGCGCACTGTAACGCTTGTCTATTTCACCTTCAAACTCGCTTTGTTCAAGCGCGTCAAGATACTCAAGATAGATAGGTTCTAATGTTTGTTTATGTGATAGCAAAGGTAACATAGAGGACTTATTATTTATTGGCATATTGTAACCATTATAAACAAAAAAAAGCCGCTAAAAAGCGGCTTTTATTACAACTTGATAAAAATACAGGTTGGAGAATAAATAAACCTGTAATTTTTACTCTTATTTAGCCATGTGCTTCGGCTAAATATAACCAAGTGTCAATGACCGTATCAGGATTAAGTGATACAGAATCAATACCTTGTTCAACTAACCATGCAGCAAAGTCGGAATGATCTGATGGGCCTTGGCCACAAATTCCCACATAAGCACCTTTTGCTTTAGCCGCTTTAATGGCCATTGAAAGCAATGCTTTTACTGCATCATTACGCTCGTCAAACAAGTGACTGATGATTCCTGAGTCACGATCAAGCCCTAATGTTAACTGAGTTAAGTCATTTGAGCCGATAGAGAAACCATCAAAATGCTCAAGGAACTGGTCAGCTAGCAAGGCATTTGAAGGTAGTTCACACATCATGATAACGCGTAAGCCATCTTTACCGCGCTCTAAGCCTTGCTCTTTCAGTAACTCAATGACTTGAGATGCTTCATTGACGGTACGAACAAATGGAATCATCACTTCAACGTTGGTTAAGCCCATTTGGTTACGAACACGTTTAATCGCTTCACATTCAAGCGCGAAACAATCGCGGAATGATTCAGAAATATAACGGCTAGCACCACGGAAGCCCAACATTGGGTTTTCTTCATCTGGCTCGTAACGGTCACCACCCACTAAGTTTGCGTACTCGTTCGACTTAAAGTCAGACATACGTACGATAACTTTCTTCGGATAGAAAGCCGATGCAATAGTGGCAATACCTTCAACTAAACGCGCAACATAAAACTCAACAGGCGAGTCATAACCCGCGATCATTTCGTTGATTTCATTTTGCAGTTCAGCAGTCTGACCGTTGAAATCTAGCAAAGCTTTAGGGTGAATACCAATCATGCGGTTAATGATGAACTCTAAACGCGCTAAACCGACACCTTCGTTAGGCAAACGTGCAAAATCAAATGCGCGATCTGGGTTACCCACGTTCATCATAATTTTCATTGGCAAAGGAGGTAATGTATCAACACGGTTAGTGATGATTTCAAAATCTTGCTTACCTGAATAAATTAAACCGGTATCGCCTTCTGCACAAGATACTGTGACGATGTCGCCCGTTTTGATACGGTCGGTAACATCACCACAACCTACTACAGCGGGTACACCTAATTCACGTGCAATAATTGCAGCATGGCAAGTACGACCACCACGGTTGGTCACAATCGCACTAGCACGTTTCATGATAGGTTCCCAATCTGGGTCTGTCATGTCGGTCACTAACACGTCACCGGGTTCAATTTGGTCCATTTGATCAATCGAGGTTAATACCTTCGCGATACCGGTACCAATTTTATGACCAATTGCACGACCTTCACAGATCACGTCACCCTTCGTTTTTAAGTGATAACGTTCAATTAACTGGACATCTTCACGACTACGAACCGTTTCTGGACGAGCTTGAACAATATACAACTTACCGTCGTTACCGTCTTTTGCCCATTCAATGTCCATCGCACGGCCATAATGCTTTTCAATAACCATTGCTTGCTTAGCAAGCTCCATGACTTCGTCATCGTTAATAGAGAAAATACGACGCTGTTCAGCAGAAACATCTTCAATTTTAACTTGCTTGCCATGGCCAGCATCATCAGAGTAAACCATCTGAATCAACTTACTGCCGATATTTCGGCGCACAACAGCTTTATGCCCTTGCGCTAAAATCGGTTTGTGCACATAGAATTCGTCTGGGTTAACTGCGCCTTGTACAACCATTTCACCTAAACCAAAAGATGAAGTGATAAAGACAACGTCATTGTTTCCTGACTCAGTGTCCATGGTAAACATCACACCAGAAGCTGCTTTGTCTGAACGTACCATACGTTGTACGCCAGCAGATAAAGCCACACCTTGATGTTCGTAACCTTGATGAACACGATAAGAAATTGCACGGTCGTTAAAGAGTGAGGCATAAACATGCTTAATTGCTAGCATGACCGCATCAAAACCTTTAACGTTTAGGAATGTTTCTTGTTGGCCTGCAAAAGAGGCATCTGGCATGTCTTCAGCGGTAGCTGATGAACGCACTGCAAATGACGCTTCTTGAGTTTCGCTTGACAACTGCTCGTAAGCTTCACGAATAGCGTCTTCTAATGCCGGCTGGAATGGGGTTTCAATAACCCACTGTCTGATCTGCGCACCTACTTTTGCCAGTTTATTGACATCATCAACATCCAATGTCGCCAGAATGTCAAAAATCTTCTGGTTAACTCCACTTTGTTCAAGGAACTCATTGAACGCATGCGAGGTCGTTGCAAAACCGCCAGGAACTTGAACCCCTGCATTAGCCAGATTGCTGATCATCTCTCCAAGGGATGCATTTTTACCGCCAACCTTGTTTACATCGCCCATGCCTAATTCTTGATACCAGAGTACGTATTGCTGCACAGTTTTATCTCCGCAAGTTTTTATTTCAGTGGCCACTTCACACGAGGGCAAGAGCATCTTACACTCCCATACAACAAGCGTAAATCTATAATTTTATTTGTAATTTTATTACTACAAGAGGTCAGAATGACACCAAAAGTATTCTATATTTCAGATGGGACCGCGATCACAGCAGAGGTTTTTGGACATGCCGTACTTTCGCAATTTCCTATAGAATTTGAAGCACTTACGATTCCATTCGTTGAAACAATTCAGCGAGCTCAAAAAGTTAAGCAACAAATAAATGATTGTTTTATTACAACAGGCGAAAGGCCGCTTGTGTTCCACTCAATCATTAATCCTGAGATCCGCAATGTGATTTTTTCGAGTGAATGTGTCGATTATGACTTTTTGAACACCTTTGTTGCGCCACTAGAACAACACTTAGGGGTACAAGCTAAGCCTTTATTACACCGAACTCATGGTAAAAGTAACCATGGTTATGAAACACGTATCGATGCGATTAACTACACCATGGAGAATGATGACGGCCAAACCATGAAACACATGGATAAAGCTGACATTATTTTATTAGGCGTGTCTCGTTGCGGTAAAACGCCATCAAGCTTATATCTGTCAATGCAGTTTGGTATAAAGGCTGCAAACTACCCGTTTACTGAAGATGACATGGATAACCTCAAGTTACCTGAAGCATTGAAACGCAACAAATCAAAGCTCTTTGGCTTAACCATCGATCCTCATCGTTTGCATGAGATACGTCAAAGCCGCATGGAAAATAGCCGCTACTCTTCATTAAGACAATGTCGACTTGAAGTGAAAGAAGTCGAAATGCTGTATAAAAAAGAACGTATTCCCTTTGTAAATACCACCAACCATTCGGTTGAAGAAATTGCCACCAAAATTCTTGATATCACCGGTTTAGAACGTCATATGTTCTAATTTATAAACAATCATTTTTTGCATGAAATAGAATGAAAAACCACCAAAAGACGAACTTAACCCAGGTTGATTCGTCTTTGCCTTTTACGGCAATCTGTTTTTTAACCGTTAGAATCCGAGGCTAAGCCTCGCATCTTGAACTTCTTTGGGTATATAATCCCGTTCAATATGATGCAGATGCATCTCACGATTTCTCGGTAATATGCATGACAATTAAAACAGATGAACTCAGAACAACCTTATTAAGCAAAGTTATTTCTCCTGCTCAGTTGGCTTCAGAATATCCATTAACGCAAAATGCTGCAGACTACTTGGTTGCGCAACGTCGTGAAGTAGAAGCAATTATTGCCGGAGAAGATCAGCGCTTACTGGTCATCATTGGCCCTTGCTCAATCCATGACACTAAAGCAGCACTCGAATATGCAGAGCGTTTGTCGGCCTTACATCACGAACTAAAAGATGACTTGTGCATTTTAATGCGGGTGTACTTTGAAAAACCTCGTACCATTGTTGGTTGGAAAGGCTTAATTTCAGATCCAGATTTGGACGGCAGCTTTAGCCCGAATAAAGGCTTGCGTATGGCACGTCAGTTATTACAACAAATCACTGAACTCAAGTTACCTATCGCCACTGAGTTTTTAGACATGGTGAACGGCCAGTACATCGCAGACCTTATTACCTGGGGTGCTATTGGTGCACGTACTACTGAAAGCCAAATTCACCGCGAAATGGCTTCTGCATTGTCTTGCCCTGTTGGCTTTAAAAATGGTACTGACGGTAACATCAATATCGCTGTTGATGCAGTACGTGCCGCACAGGCGCCGCATATTTTTTACTCTCCAGATAAAGACGGCGCTATGGCGGTTTACCGTACCCACGGCAACCCATTTGGACATATTATTTTGCGTGGTGGTAAAACCCCAAATTATTCAGCTGAAGATATTGAAGTTGCACGCGCACAGCTTGAACAAGTGGGCGTAACTCAACGTATGGTGGTTGATTTTAGCCATGGTAACAGTGAGAAACAGCATAAAAATCAGTTAAATGTTGCCGATAGCATTATGGCGCAGCTGCGCAGTGGTAGTACCGCAATTGCTGGTATTATGGCAGAAAGCTTTATGATTGAAGGCAACCAGAAAGTGGTTAAAGACGAACCATTAGTGTATGGCCAAAGTATTACCGATGCGTGTTTGCATTGGGCTGATTCTGAAAAACTTTTACGTGATTTAGCTCAAGCTTCGAAAGAACGCAAAGCCTTACTAGCACAGTAATCGCCCTACTACCGGTTAATGGGCTAGCACACCAAAGCTAACTCAATCCTGTTTATATATCGGCTGATATCGACACTGTATAATATTGTTTAACAATGCCAGTCCCCAGGACTGGCATTGTTGTTTATACATCTCTATCAATAACGTTAATCCTCTTCGAGTAAAGATGCTTTTGACAACACAGAAAATTGTTCACTAATGACCATAAAGCTATCGACCAATTTAGGGTCAAAGTGTTTGCCTTTTCCTTCAAGAATCAACGCCATCGCTTCTTCATGACTAAAAGGCCTTTTGTAACATCGTGGTGAGGTTAATGCATCGTACACATCGACTAAGGCTACAATTCTGGCTGACAACGGGATAGATTCGCCTGCTAACCCATTAGGATAACCACTGCCATCCCACTTTTCATGGTGAGCGCCGGCAATGTCACGTCCCATTCGTATAAATGTGCACTGAGGGGCATACGCTAATAAACTGTTAAGCACTTTTTCTCCAATCACTGGATGAGCCTTAATCTGCTCAAATTCTTCTACCGATAAGCGCCCTGGTTTTAACAAAATATGATCGGCGATACCCACTTTGCCAATATCATGCAAAATGGCTGAGAGGCTAATTTCTTGAATAAAAGCGTCAGTTAACTCTTCTGGAACATGTTCATCGGTTAATCTTTGTTTTGCCAGCATATTGGCATACTGCTGCATTCTAATCAGATGCGCACCGGTTTCATTATCACGATACTCTGCCAATTTAGCTAAGCCCATAACCGTTGCCGTACGAGAGGCTAAAGTGGACTCTAATGAGTGAGTTAACTTACCCAATAAATAAGAGGTCGACTGAGTCACTATTGCATTAGTGACGAGAAAGTTAATCACCACTACGTACCAAATTAAGGTTGAAAACCCGTTTATATCAGGCCATACAACAAGCTCATAATGATAAGCGATACCGATTAATAATAACGATATACCATTAGCCACCAGGGCCCATACCGCCATTTTTTCGCCAAGAAGAATACTGCTCAAAGGAGGGAAAACGAATAACCAGAAAAAACCTGCCCCAGAAGGGCCAATAGCGAGTAAAAACCCGATGCCGATACCAAATGCAAGATAACACCCTATGGTAAATTTTTGTGTATCGCTAATTCGTGGATAAAACAAAATGAATAATAATACCCCGTAAGCCACAGTATCAAATAGTGCCATGCCCCAAAGGTTTTGAACAATACACAGATATACGCTGGTGATGTAAATCGGGATACATAACAAAGCCAACACACTAAACAGTCGCGTGAAAATGATCCGACGCCATATTGGTAAACCATCATCAAAACCATGTTGAATAAGCGGTGCTGTTAACCGAGATGACATATTAATTCCTTTTAAAACGATGTAAATCTAACACCATTACATTCCATTAATCGCGCAAACAGACTTATTTAGATGACCGAGTCGTATAAATGTCAGATCGATTTAAATAACAATATGAGTCAGTAATACGCCAACCTAAGTATTGTTGCTAGACAAGCATTAAGCAAAACTAGGATTAAAATTAATCCATAAAACCAATATTCAACTCATATTCGATTATGATTGTCATTAATTTGGGTGCTTACCATTGCCAATAATCCATAATATTAGCGAAAATATTGACGTTTCATGACGGTGTGATGCGACAATTAACACGCTATAACAAAAAGTAACGTTAGCCACAAAGCCAACGTTACTCCATCACTCCCCACCTATAATAAGGATGTTGTTATGCAAAGTTCGTCTCGTAGTGCTGCTATTTTCGGAATATTAATTGCACTGGGCTTAGGCGCATTAGGCGTATTACTCAAACAAGCCATTGTTGAGTACAAGTTACTCGACCGCAGCGTCACGGTAAAAGGCCTGGCAGAAAATGAATATCCTGCCGACATCGTCATTTGGCCGATACAATTCACCGCAGCCAATAATAATCTCGATGAACTCTACAAACAGCTTGAAACACAAAACAACCAAGTGGTTAACTTTTTAGCCGAACAAAATATCGATCCCAAACAGATCACTCTCGCCGCGCCCACTATTACCGATAAATTGGCGCAACAGTATGGTGGAAATCAACCAATAGAATTGCGCTATACGGCGTCGCAAACCATTACGGTATATTCTAATGACATAGATAAAGTTCGCGGGGCTATGCCTCAATTAACTGAGCTAGGTAAAATGGGAATTGTTTTCTCACAAAATAACTATGATGCCCAAGTCGAATATATTTTCAGCCGCTTAAATGACGTTAAACCGAAAATGATCGAAGAGTCGACCACTAATGCACGTTCAGTTGCTGAAAAATTTGCTACCGATTCACAAAGCCGATTAGGTAAGATAAAAAAAGCGACTCAAGGACAATTCAGCATTAACAATAGAGATAAAAACACGCCATATATTAAACAGGTACGGGTCGTATCTACCATCGAATATTATTTAGCGGATTAACACCATGAAACAATCAATCATTAGAGCCGTTTTCGGCTGTATGAGTTTAATCAGCGTATCACTAATGGCACAGACGCCAATCGTTGCTCCGATTGCGCTTAACAATACCGCCGTAGATAGCAAGAGCAATCAAGTTATTTTTATTGTCAGACATGCCGAAAAACTTGCAGGCAAAGACCCTAGCTTATCCGCACAAGGACAATTAAGAGCCCTGCGTTTAGCTAAAGTACTGTCCAGTACGCATTTAGATAAAGTGTACACAACCGACTATAATCGCACCCGTGAGACAGCCACCGCCGTAACGCAAGATCAGCAAGTGGATTTAAGTGTTTATGACCCACGTGATATGGCGGCATTTACCCAACATCTATTAACTCAACAGGGTAGTATTTTAGTGGTCGGACACAGTAATACTTCAACAGATTTAGTTGAAGGTCTCGGGGCAGAAAAACAAATACCCATTGCAGATGCAAGTGAGTTTGATCGCTTATACATAGTGACCCTCAATGCCAACAAGCAAATGGTTTCTACTGTGTTGTTACGCTATTAACGGGTCATTGAAAGTGAGTAAATGATAGCTGGTAAATGATTGTGAGTGAGTGATGGTTTTTAGCAAAATATAGAGCAGACAAATAGGAGACGGACATGAACCCAATTAAATGTGAGATTTACGATTATATTGAGATCATCTGTTTGTATCGCTATAGGGTCAAACTAACATTAACAGATGGAACCCATCTTCAAGGTCAATTTGATCGAACATTGTATGTCAGTCGCAATCAACAAAAACATGAAGCCATTGCGGGCATTAATCAACAACAGCAAGCGATTGAAGTGATATTAACCGATATCACTTCAATTGATGTTCTCAGCAAAAATGCCTCATTTAGCCATATCTCGTTAATCGAATAGTTTACTCTACCCAACTCATCGGAATATGTACCCTAAAGGCCCGCGAAATTTGGCCCTTGGGTGACTAAACAGGCGCTACGACATCGACAGAGATCCGCGCAATACAGTATAATACGCGGCTTTTTTCGCTGAATTCTTTGTTGAACTGCATAACATTAGGTAGTTGTATGTCCCTTGCTCAAAACCCTGCTCAAACTCAAAACCATTTCCCTGATGACATTGCTGCACGTATTGCTCAATCAGAAGCGCGCGTTATAAAGGCTATTTTCCCGTCTAATACCAATCACCATAACACCTTATTTGGTGGTGATGCTTTAGCATGGATGGATGAAACAGCCTTTATCGCCGCCACCCGTTTTTGTCGTAAATCATTAGTGACCGTCAGTTCTGACCGTATCGATTTTAAAAAAGCGATACCCGCAGGCAGCTTAGCAGAGCTGATTGCTAATGTGATTCATGTTGGTAATACATCACTCAAAGTTGAAGTGAACATTTATGTCGAAGATATGTACAACGATCATCGAGAACATGCAATACGCGGAGTATTTACTTTTGTTGCGGTAGATGAAAACAGAAACCCAACCCAAGTGTGGCCACACAATTAATACACCCTTGCTAATGTAGTCAGATAGATGGCTGCATTAGCACTTTATTTACTCGACTAAAGTCTATAATTTTACGGTTTTTATTCAAATCAATCACAATGTGACATAAAGCAATAGAATACTCGATTACTTTTCTGTTACATTGAGTTTATCTTCACGTGCAACATAGAATAAAAAACGCCATGAAGCTCGAAAATTTAAACATCATCATTGCAGATGATCATCCATTATTCCGTAATGCCTTAAGGCTAGCGCTGAGTAATGCGTTTGAACAAACTCAATGGTTTGAGGCCGATAGTGCCGAAGCGTTACAAAGGGTTCTTGATCAAAAAGAGACCCCATTTGACTTAATCCTGCTGGACCTACAAATGCCTGGATCGCACGGTTACTCAACCCTGATCCACCTTAGAACTCATTATCCAGATATCCCCGTAGTGGTGATATCTGCCCATGAAGACATCAATACCATCAGCCGAGCGATACATTATGGCAGTAGCGGATTCATTCCTAAATCTGCGTCAATGGAAGCGTTGGCAGAAGCATTAAATGCGGTGTTATACGGTGATATTTGGTTGCCAAAAGGTACTCAAATCGTGCCAGTTTCTGATGACCCAACCGATAAAATGGCCAGCCGATTATCAGACTTAACCCCGCAACAATATCGCGTGTTACAGATGTTTGCAGAAGGGTTACTCAACAAACAAATTGCTTATGATTTTGGGGTATCAGAAGCAACCATCAAAGCGCATGCCACGGCGATATTCCGAAAACTGGGTGTTCGCAATCGCACTCAAGCGGTGATAGCATTGCAGCACTTAGAAATGGACAGAATTGATATCTCGTAATGCCTCAATCATTATCGCTACAACAGCTGCCTTTTTCACAAGCGTGTGAAAATAATAAACAGCCTATCTTAACCCTATTGGCAGAGTGGTTTGCCAATAGGCAACATATACTCGAAATAGGCAGTGGCACAGGCCAACACAGCGTCTATTTCGCTGAACACCTTCCTCATGTCCGCTGGCAACCAAGTGACCAACAACATTATTTACCTACCCTACAAGCTCGGCTCAATTTGCAAACACAACCCAACTTACAACAGGCAATCGGGCTTGATGTCACTCAACCATGGCCCCTGCTTGTATCTGATATAGATGCCATATTCAGTGCTAACACCTTGCACATTATGAGTAAGCCAATGGTTGAAGCGTTCTTTGCTGGTGTTGGTAGTGTATTGCTTAATTCAGGCTCATTAGCAGTTTATGGTCCCTTTAATTATCAAGGCCAATTTACCAGTGACAGTAATCAACAATTCAATTTATGGCTGCAACACAACAACCCTGATAGTGGTATCCGTGATATTGAATGGATCTGCCAGTTAGCACAACAACAAGGGCTAATACTTCAAGAAGACATCGCCATGCCAGCCAATAACCGTCTGCTACATTTTAGTAAATAACCTCAACTCTACATTAGAGATGGGTTAAATCGATACAGTGTGATGATTTCAAATCTGTAATATCAAAGCGCGTTATTTTGCTCACAAGGCGAATTGAACTCGTAATCGCTTATCTATGGCAAGTGATGCAATGCTTGGTACTGAATCAATAGCGGTTTGATGTTTACTTATTGACTAAAGTTGACCGTTCACACCCGTAAATCATCCAAACGATTAGTGACTTACTTGCCAAAAACCTTGTAAGCTATCGACTAGAATCAAAATACACAAGGACACTCGCTATGGGTTCGGTTACCACTAAAAGACATCCCAATGGTCTTGATTATGTTGCTGTTGACACAGCACTTTGCCAAGCACGTATTTTTATGCAAGGTGCACAAATAGATCAATTTATACCTGTAGGTAAAGCACCACTATTATGGGTTTCAAGTGCAGATGATTACCAACCTGGTAATGGTATCAGAGGAGGAATCCCCATTTGTTGGCCTTGGTTTGGTATGAGCGACACTCCAGGGTTTCCGCAGCATGGTTTTGCACGAAACAAAACCTGGTCGCTTGAATCAGTCAAAATGCGTAACCAATTAGTAGATTTAGTTTTCACCCTGCCCGCCAGTGAAATGGATAAACAATATTGGCCCCATAATACCCAAGTAAAGGTGTTATTCACCTTAGGCGAAACCTTATCAGTCAGCTTGGTGAATACTAATAATGGAAATGATAACGTGAAGCTTACCCAAGCATTGCATAGCTACTTTCCTATTGAAGATATTCATCAATTGCAAGCGAGTGGCTTTAGCGGGTCACAATACATTGAATTTGGTGAAGGGCCGTTTAAACAAGTCGATGATGTCGTTAAATTTGAACGAGAAACCGACAGGGTTTATACCCTATTAGGTGATACTCAGGAGTTACATACACAAAATGGCACCATTGTAGTCAGTCGCGAAAACAGTCAATCAGCGGTACTTTG
The DNA here is from genome assembly GCF_010092445.1 of Shewanella sp. Arc9-LZ. Taxonomy (NCBI): domain Bacteria; kingdom Pseudomonadati; phylum Pseudomonadota; class Gammaproteobacteria; order Alteromonadales; family Shewanellaceae; genus Shewanella; species Shewanella sp. Arc9-LZ. The sequence continues at coordinate 2,860,819 of NZ_CP048031.1, forward strand.
GAACCCTTGGATAGACAAGTCGATGCGCCTTTCACGCTTTAATGCAGACGATTACTTAACCATGGTGTGCTTAGAAGCCGCTAACGTGTTGGAGGACTGCGTGGTGTTAGCACCTGGACAAAGTCATACATTAACCACTCATATTGGCTGGAAATAACACACCTAATTGAGTGAGATAAACAGCCATTCAGAGAACGTCATAGCTTTGTAATAGAAAAGGCAACCTAGGTTGCCTTTGTTACTTTCAAATATCCATTTACGATTTCAATACTCTGCCCAATACCATCATAAGCAATTCAACAAGCAACCTCTGATAACCGATAACTGTTTAAGTTAATATTAACTAATGCTTCTATTTTTAGATTTTTTAAACAAGCCAAACCAAAAGGCTGTTTCAAGCAATCCACCTGCCACAAAAAAAGTCACCGCTCCCGTTTGGCTACCGGCTAGATAACACGTTAGTGCAAGCACAATTAAAGTGACTAACAACAATAATCTGTAGGTACCTGTCATATTAATTTCTCTCAATCCTATACATGCACTGTTCAACAATAGTAACAAAACCTATTGATTACATTACCGCTTTATTAAACCACGAGTCAACTAAACTCTCGCCAATAAAAAAGGCAGCCGAAGCTGCCTTTGTTGCAATCTAACCTTAGCTCGGAATAATAAATGGGTACCCCATCTATTAACCTAAATTGAGTTTAATTAGTTTGCAGTAACTTCACAACCTAGTGGGCTGTTTGAGTTTTCATAAACAATGTCACCTATTGGCGCATAGTCAGCGGCAGCAATAGTGCCTTTGTCTTTGAAGAAAGTGTATAACACTTCAGCATCAACATAACCTGTTTGGATTGGGTCTAATGTTGGATAACCGTCACCGCCAGCAGCATTAAAGCTTGGTACAGTGAAGCTATATGAATCAGTGGCACTGTAATCTTTACCATTAATTTCACTGATAGCGACTGTTTGCGCAGTACAATCAACCGTCATTTTCACACCAGTGATTTGGGCATAAGCACCAGAACCACGTTGGAAAGATGCTACAGTATTAAGATACTCAGTCACTTCTGCACCTGTCATAGTGCTCAACGTTACCATGTTGCCAAAAGGCTGCACAGTTAACACGTCACGATAAGAAATATCACCAGCTTGAATAGAGGCTCGTACGCCACCAGAGTTCATCACGCCGATATCTGCACCCACTTTAGTACGCTGTGCTTCAGCAACTAAACGACCTAAGTTAGTTTGCATATTACGTACATTTGCACGCTCACCGTCTAATAATGCATCTGTAGTAGCAATAATCTCATCAAGTTGGCCTTGACCACGTTCTTGGTAATAAGAAAGTAGTGCTTTTAAATCTGCATCGGCTGTGATTTCATCAGCAACTAAAACTTTAGTTTTGTTACCTTCAGCATCTTCAACCGTTTTCTTCAAATTAACCGGAATTAACTTGTAGCTTGCAAGATGAAGCTCACCGTTGAAATATTCAAAATCAGCACGGCCAACATACTTACCCCATTCATGAGCTTGCATAATGTAAGTGCCATTTTGCATGTCAGGAGTACAAGCGTCACCAGGAGCAAACTCTGCATAGTCGTTAGTATCTGGTTCCATACATACAGGGTTTTGTGAGTGACCACCAATAATGGCACTTAAATCACCTGCAGCTAGTGCGCGAGCTAATGTTACATCGCCAGGAGCATTACTACCATTTTGCGCATCAGCATAGTGACCCATATGAGTCGTTGCGAAAATTAAATCAGCGGTATCTGCAGCTTTAATTTCTGCAATCACTTTAGCTGCTTCAGTTGTTGGGTCAGTAAAGGTTAAATCTTTAATAAATTCTGGGTTACCGATTTTAGCCGTGTCTTCGGTGGTTAAACCGATAACAGCAACACGAACACCGTTAACGTCAAACACTTTATAAGCATCAAAATAACGAGTACCGTCTGCTTTATAAATGTTTGCCGCAAGCATTGGGAAGTTTGCTACTGAACGTTGAGAATCTAATACTGCTAATGGGTTATCAAATTCATGATTACCGACAGCCATTGCATCATAGGCAATTTCGTTCATACCGATAAAATCTGGTAATGCATCTTGTAAATCAGATTCTGGAACACCTGTGTTGATGTCACCGCCAGATAGCAATAACGTTTCGCCACCGTTTGAACTGACTTCAGCACGAATTTGGTCGATCAACGTCTTACGCGCTGCCATACCATATTCGCCATCACTGTTAGACCAAAAACGGCCATGGTTATCATTGGTGTGTAATACTGTGAATATTTTACAATCTGCACCTGCTTCGGCACATGTTGTTGGTGCTACGACTGCTGTATTGTCGTCGTCACTGCCACAACCGGTTAACGCTGCTAGTACAGCCGTTGCGACTAATCCTTTAATTAACATATTTGTCATGATTTACCCCGATGTTATAATTTATATTTTTAAATCCGTGAATTATCCTATTCACGGCCAGAATGATAACAAAGATTGACGGATTTTGATGTCACTTTTATGACAGAATGTGATTTTAAATACACTATTTAACAGCAGCTTACCCTTTAACAATTCCCTGAGAAAAACAATAACCATGTTAACGGGCTTGTTAATGCAAAGTAAAAAAATGGCTTAAGCATTTTTACTGCTAAGCCATTTAAATAGATTGATTTTTTAAATACTACGTAACACCATCGATTATCCCAAAACAAGAACAATACTTATTTTGCATTATTTCAAAACTTGTTGTAACCATTGACCAATATCAACAAGTTGATTAGGTAATACGCTGTGAGCCATAGGATAGGTTTTCCAAACACTCTGATAACCTGCTGTTATCAGAGCATCATTTGCCATTTTTCCGGCAAACATAGGGACTACATCATCTTGCTCACCATGATTTTGGAAGATGGGAGTATGAATATTGGCGTCAGCAAGTTGCTCTGGCAATGCTTCTCCACCAGGTAAATAACAAGATAATGCCATAATACCTGCCAGTTTTTGTTCAAAACGCAGACCGGTAAACAAACTCATTACTCCGCCTTGACTAAAACCCGCTAAGACTATTTTATCTGCTGGTATACCGCTGCTGATTTGATCGACGATTAGCTGACGTATTGCTTGCTCAGACGCCATAACACCTTGGATATCTGCACGGTCATGCAAATCCATGCTTTTGATGTCGTACCATGAACGCATCACAAACCCGCCATTAATCGTCACAGCTTGCTCTGGTGCATGAGGGAAAATAAAACGAATACTATGCTGACTATTTAAGCCTAATACTGGTACTACTGGTGCAAAACCAGCACCAGAATCGCCTAAACCATGTAACCAAATGACACAAGATGTTGCAGGTGATTGCGGTTCAATCACGATTTTATCTAACTGAGCAGTCATATTTATTAATCCTATCAATACAGTCACAATATTAGTGGCTATCTTACGTTAATTGATTTTTAACATCGAACGATTCACGTTTAAACATCATAAATAATCTAGTGTATTCAGATAGATTTATGACTAATGGCTATTGTGCGTGGATCCCGGTGTGATCAAGTAACGCCTCTAATTGCGCTGGATTATCAAGTTTGAGACTCCACCGCACCGTCCCCGCATCGGCAACAATCACTAAACCTTGATGAAAACAGCTAATATCATCTACTGACGCAGCAAGCACCAGTTGACTATCATGAAACCGGCATTGAATCTCATGCACAGTGACAATAATTTTACCCAAAGAAAAATCAATAACCATAATAACTCACTGTAAAAACAAAAATCCCAAGTATTCACTTGGGATTTATACAAGAATTAAGTTGCTGTTAAATTAAGAATTAACAGCAAATCAATCTCATTAGTGGTGATGACCACCGGCACCATGGGCGTGGCCATGAGCAATTTCTTCATCTGACGCATCACGAGCACCGACAATTTCGATGTCGAATGTTAATTCACGGCCAGAAAGTGGATGATTAACATCAACCGTTGCCATGAATTTACCCACTTTAATGATGGTAACTTGACGTTGACCTTGTTCAGTGTTCACCACTGCAGCCATGCCAGGTTTCCATACTTTTGCGCCGACAAGATGTTTAACTGATACACGCTGCTCTGAATCTTCTTGGCGTTCACCATAAGTGTCAGCGGCTGGCGGAGTAATAGTAAACTTTTCGCCAATTTCTTTACCATTAATAGCAGCTTCGATACCAGGCATCATGTTGTCATGCCCATGCAGATATGCAATCGGCTCACGACCTTCATTTGATTCAAGCACATCGCCTTTTTCATCACGTAGCGTGTAATTAAACTGCACTACCATATCGTCTTTAATGATCATTATCGTTCCTTAACTCTAAAATTTGCCGAAGCTTAGCAAAAGCGTGCTAATGCATCCACAAAAAAGTAGCCTTTTAGGTGGCCATTATAATTTGATGCCTAATGCATTAAATGTTTGTTCGTCAGGAAATCCATCCGCAATTAGCCCTTTTTGCTGCTGAAAAGCTTGCAAACCTAGCACTGAATTACGACCTAAAATGCCATCTGGCTTACCGACATCAAACCCAGCATCATTCAGTTTTTGTTGTAACTGCTTTACCGTTTCTCGGCTTAACCTTGGCTGCTTAGGAACCGCACGTGTTAATTCCGCACCGCCATTAATTCTGTCGGCTAAATGACCGACTGCTATGGCATAAAATTCAGAGCGGTTCCAACGCATAATCACATTAAAGTTGTCATACCCTAAGAAAGCTGGACCCGTATGCCCTGCTGGTAAATATAAAGCGGCTTGCATATCTGGTGTCGATAACGGCTGACCATTAGATTGTTTAATATCAAGCGCTTGCCATTTTACTAATGGTAACGGGTGTTTACCGCCCAAGTAAGCAAACGGGTAATCAACAGGTAATAATACTTCTCGTCCCCATCGCTCATCTGCTTTCCAACCTAGGTGTTGTAGAAAGTTAGCTGCAGAAGTTAATGCATCCACTTCACTATTCCATAAATCGGCAATACCATCACCGTCACCATCTACTGCATACTTACGATAGTTAGTTGGCATAAATTGGGTGTGCCCCATCGCCCCAGCCCACGATCCAACCATTTTGTTATCTGCGAAATTATATTGCTGCTTTAACTTCAACGCTTGTAATAACTCGCCAGTGAAATAATCGCTACGCCTTGGATCGCATGCTAGCGTTGCCAATGAATCGAGCACTGGCATGCTACCTTTGTAACTACCAAAGTTGGTTTCTAGGCCCCAAAAAGCAACAATATATTGCCCAGGCACGCCATACTCTTTTGTTAGCTTAGTTAATAATGACTCATGTTTAGCCATCATTTTTCTGCCTTGTTCAACCCGCCATGGTGTGACGCGTTTGTCGAAGTAATCACCAAAGCTTGTGGTAAATTCTGGCTGCTGATTATCTAATTCAATCACCCTAGGGACAAACTTTAAATTTGCCACCGTTGTATCGATAATCTGCTGTGAAATCCCTGCCGTTTTTGCTTTTTGCTGTAAATTAATCACACAGGTAGCAAAATCGGGATGCTCTTGAACTGGAGTAACATCAACAACAGGATCGGGTGATGCCGACACAGCACAGGCACTCAATAAGGTGCTAGATACAAACATTGAAGCAATAAACACAGAAAAACGTCTTTTATGAGCCATGAACAACACTTATTTTACAAAAATGAATATTGAATATCGTGACGCATCGGCTTTCAGTAAACAAGACCTGTTAACATTAAACCCTGTTTATTTATGCCAAATTCAAGTGAAAAATAACAACACCGATGACAAGTGATTAATAATGAAGCCGTCACTCAAAACCACAGACACTCGTCTTAATCGCTGCACTTGATTTGAGTCATACAAACAGCTTGATAAATAAGCGGGTCAATAACGCCAAGACTATCGATTGATTTAAATGACCCAACGAACGACAGCGAATACAGTTACAACATTGACGCATTTAATCGTGTTAGTTTCTAATAAGAGACTAAATGCCCGATTTGCGTCTAGATTCTGGGGCAATTTAGTTTCTAAATGACCACCAAGGATCCTCATAAACAAAATTGTCATTAATTAAGCCTTTTCCTTATTCATTGAGTCCGTATAATGATGTTAATTCTCACTCATTTAAGCGATTTATCATGACAGAACAAACAGCAGCACTAACAGGCTTTATCGAAAGCGTAAAACAACATCAAGTCTTATGGGGCTTACAAGATGAAACAGGTGAAGGTTGGGTTGTATGTGACTCATCAGAATTTGAAGAAACTGATGTTATGCCACTTTGGTCAAGTGAAGCTGCTGCAAAAAGCCATTGCACTGATGAGTGGGCAGACTACAACCCAGTGACTATTACACTGACTGAGTTTTTAGAATACTGGGTAAGTGATTTAAATGATGACGGTGTATTAATAGGTGTTGATTGGGAAGCTGAACAAGAATGCCTAGAAATTGACCCTATCGTATTGGCTAAAGAATTAGTTGATTTTGAAAAAGAATAATCATTAATTGATTTGATCTTACTACCCAAGCTGTTCAGCCATTGAACAGCTTTTTGATATTATTATGCCCATGCCTACACTGATTGATATTCCTTTTGACAAACGCCACACCTGTTGGTTTTGCAACGAACCCAGTAATCATATTTTTGATTACTATAGAATGACTCACACCCCCCACCCCTCTCTAGCCATTCCTGCTTGTAAAGAATGCCATATGTTAGCCAAGAAAAATCTGCTGACCTCTATTTGGGATTGTCGAGATGCGGTTAAAGATAATTTAATGCATCTATATAGCAAAGACTTGGCGATTGGCATTAATTGGACTGAGCAAGAACTCGAAGAATCAGATTTTGATTGTATGATTTTTGGTGGATTTAAAAAAAGTGCCTGGATGATGTATCAAATAACCCAAAGTCGCATGAATGCACGGGGCTGGCCATTAAGTCTGGACGGGGTTTTACTTGAAGGCGAAATAGCGGGTGACAGTAGTCAATATCATACCGGTTTCGAATTTGACGATATAATGTTTACCTCTTTAACAAAAGCCATTAGCCACTATAGCAAGACCTTATCTTTAGACAGTGGTTTTTTACAACAACTGGTGACTTTACTTGGTAAAGCTCAATTTGGCCATGCAGTCAAAATAGCGAGACTCAATATTGGTATTACCCCAGGGCATCAACGTCGTATTCTTGACGAGTTAATCGAAGATATGGATCAATAAAACCACGTAATCATTCAATTGTGGCCTAACTAAGAATACTCCGTAAACGATCTTGAACAACGCTGACTAATAAGTCGGGCTGGAATTTAGAGATAAACTCATTACAGCCGACTTTTTTCACCATCGCTTGGTTAAAGCTACCGCTTAAAGAAGTATTGAGGGTAATAAAGAGTGCCGCCATTCGAGGATCGTTACGCACCTCAAAGGTCAACTTATAACCATCCATTTCGGGCATTTCGGCATCAGTAATCATCATTAGCAATTCATCGGCAACCTGTCTGCCTTCATCAGCCCACGATTGTAATAATCGCAAAGCTTGTAATCCATCTGACGCCTCAATAATCTCTATACCAAGTTGATTGAGAGTGTCCCTTACTTGTTTACGCGCCGTTGACGAATCATCCACAATTAATATCTTACGACCAGGCATGTAAGAAACGAGCGCTTCATCTAACACACCGTCAGATAACTTCACATCGTAATCAATAATCTCAGCTAATACCTTCTCAACATCAATAATAGACACTAATCGTAAGTGTCCTTGGTCTTCAATTTTCGTTATTGCGGTTAAGTAATTATGTCCGCCAGTGGTTTTGGGCGGCGGCATAATATCACTCCAGGTCATGTTAACGATATTCTCGACTTTACCGACTAAAAAAGCCTGCACACTGCGGTTATACTCGGTAATAATCAAGTTACAATCGTCATTCACTGGCATCGGCGAGAAACCAATCGCTTGTCGTAAATTAATCACTGGGATCGACATCCCTCTAATGTTGGCTACTCCATAAACATTATGATTACTGCCGGGTAACTTATGTAAGGGTGGCAACTTAACCACTTCTTTGATTTTAAATACATTAATGGCAAACAACTGGGTTGAGTTAATGCGAAACAACAACAATTCTAAACGGTTTTCGCCAACTAACTTAGTTCTTTGATCTACCGTATCGAGCACTTTTCTCATGAACAGGTTCCACCTAAAAACATACAAGCAACATCAAAAATGCGTCATCATTAACAAGGGTAATTATACTTAAAAAATATCATTAAACAGTGTTGAATCAGGATTTATGCCGCAAAAATAAAAAATATATATAAACAAGATCAAAAAACACCCCTAATACGTAAAATGTTTAATTCGAAACTCGAATTATTTCATCTCATAAACGTCCTACTAAAGTTAACACCAATAAAAAGACTCCTGAAACCGCGGCATCAATTCACCCTCGGTTTTGCTTTGTTAAGTCTGTCGGCTGTTATCCTAATAGATAAGCCTGTTACTGTTGTAAAACCATTTAACTCAATTAATACTTAAGACGTTCATATGAATAGCCCGTCTTGATAATGTATTTGAGCATAACTTTTCACACATAACACAATATAATTTGGCATGTTTAAACCACAGATCAAGGTGATCATTAACCTGTTTGTGTACGTACAACAGTGTAGATTATTCGTTAAAAGTCATTCAGGGGCCGTTATGATCATCCCATTATTCCCATTACCGATTTGCTTGTTACCTCAAGGATATACCCAGTTACGTATTTTTGAACCTAGATATAAACGCTTAGTATCAGAATCGCTAAAAAGTGGTGTTGGTTTTGGCTTATGTATGTTGGCTGATGATAAAAAAACCATATTACCCATGGGCACATTAACCCAGATTATCGACTTTGAAACTCTTGAAGATGGCTTATTAGGTATTAGTGTGCAAGGGCAAAAAACGTTCATTATTAACAAAATAAGTGTTGATAGTGACGGTTTAAAGCGCGCCGATGTCAGCTTAATTGATTCTTGGCCGTGCGATATCATTGAACGACAAACTGAACAGAGCCACGATCACACTGATGAGCGTAAAAAAGATAAAGCACTTAGCAATACGTTAAAGCAAATTTTACAGCAATACCCACAGCATCTTGCCCACTATTCTGAAGAAAACTTTAATGATATTGCGTGGGTTTGTCAGCGATGGCTTGAAATTATCCCATTGAGTTCCAAAGAAAAATATCAGTGTATCAATAGCCATGATCATCAATTAGCTAAATCATTCTTAGCCGACATAATAAAATAATACAGAACTGTGATCCGAACCCAATAATGCCACGTATAAGATAATGATACTGCAGCTTGTTTGAGCTCAGGATAGCCACAGCATAATGACGTAATCTCTTATGCTCAATGAGTTATTTATTGGATGCGGGTGAAATAATGGAAAATGTTCAATCACAAAGCACACAAAGTCGTTATGATAAGGGGCATCTTGCACAAAGATCCCTAATTAAACTAAGCGGTGCTATGAAATCAAACGAACCCAATCCAATGGCTGATGAGCTTGCGTCATTAATGATGCAGGTGGCTAATGATCGATGCAAAGCATCTTTTGCAAAACTTTTTTCGCATTTTGGCCCAAAAATTAACTCTTTTGGTGTTCAGCGCTTAAGCCAACAGGGCTTAGCCATGGATTTAGTTCAAGAGACAATGACTCGAGTATGGACAAAAGCCCATCTTTACAATGCAGACAAAGCAGCGGTAAGTACTTGGGTATTTACCATCATGCGTAATCAATGTTTTGACATGCTCCGTAAAGTACAACATAACCGTGAAGATTCTTTCGGTGATGATATTTGGCCTTTATTTGAGTCTGATGAAGCTGAAAACAACGACGATGATTTTTTATTATCGGCAACTTTATTGCTGCATGTAGAAGAATTACCTCCTCTACAACGCCAAGTAGTACAAGGTATTTATATGCAAGAGCTTACTCAACAAGAGTTAGCAGACAAACTTAACATTCCAATTGGAACGGTTAAATCACGACTCAGACTTGGCTTGGAAAAATTAAAAAGCTTTATGGAGAAACACTATGATTAATTACCACCCAGACCAGCATTTGCTGTCTCTCCATGCTAAAGGCGAGTTGCCGCTATCGATGTCGATTGCTATCTCCGCTCATGCTGAATTGTGTCCTCATTGCCAGCAACAACTTGACCAGGTGACAATTGCGTTGTCTGAGCAACAGTTTGAGTCGGCCGTAAAAACTCAGTCGGTAGACACTAATAATAATCAATTAGACGCACTACTCGAGCAGCTATTAAATTCAACCTTAGATACTTTAGAGGTTGAACAAGCTAGTACAGTTGATCCGATTGAAGACAATAGCGTTAGTATTAAAGGTCAGCATTATCCGCTGCCTAAGGTATTTCGTAAGCAAATTAATGCTTCTTGGCAGGGTATTGGTAAAGTCAGCCGTTTGAGACTCGATACCGGAGAGCCACAAGCAAGAGCAAGCTTGTTGCATATCGCAGCCAATGGTGAAATTCCTGAACATACACACAAAGGTGCAGAGCTAACATTACTGCTCGCAGGTGAGTTCAGCGACTGTTACAACACCTACAAGCCTGGTGATTTTATGCTGCTTGATAAAGAGCACCAACATTCACCAAAAACACTTGAAGGTTGTTTGTGCTATACCATTGTCGATGCCCCGTTATACTTCACTAAAGGGTTCAGCAAACTATTAAACCCAATTGGCGATTTACTTTACTAACCATTACGTTAGTTTCTTAAAATGTTAACGAATAACGTTTGTGTATCGACAACTTGGCCGCTATTTATCATTAAGTTGTACCAGCAATAAGGGATGATGAGTGAATTTTCGTCATCCCTTTTAACACTATCGACATCCGAGCAAGGTGAGAATTGTCGATAATTAGTCACTAATTGCTATTTTTTAATCGAAAACTGCATTAATTTGATTAAAAATTGAAAAAGACTATTGCCATATGCAAACACTCAGTATATTATCCACACAGATTTAGTTTTCTTGTTAATTTTGGTTACCTACCTGTAAGTCTGCTCAACTTCACTTCGTAAATAAACCCAAGACAAGCTTCTGTACATCGTTTTTGATTTCAATTGATTTCTGTTGATATGATAATTTAAATTATATTCACGTCATCTTGTTGTCATAAAACTATGTTTAACTTACAAAGTTAAGTACTAAATATGTATTAATTTTTTTATGGCTATATGTCATGTGACAACATCAATGTTGCAAGCATAAAATAGACCTTAATCAACTATTTACATATCAACACTTGATTAGTGAGTAAAGGATAGGTTAAGTTAAATCTCGAAACATTAATCTTTTGCAACACTAAAAAATGCCAAGGATATTTTATTGAACAATTTTCTCACCTAATGGTGAATATATAAGAAGGAGTGTGACCTATGTCATACAACATGAATGGACACGAAATTTCAGTTAGCTTTCCGGTTAACTCTATCTCGTCAAACAAGAATTCAATTGCTTTTACCGACAGCCTAGGTAAAAACAAAAAAACCTTTTCAAAACGTATTGAAGCATTAAACTTCATGAAATGGTTAATCTCTGCCAATAAGTAATACCCCCTAACGCTTTGCGTTAATCATTTGCTCTGTTATTTAATAAACTCATTTCTCGGTATTCTCCTCTCACTTACCGATGTTTATTAAAACAGGGCAAAATGAATAACTCACTCGCATCATTTTAAGTTATTCTTCAGTTTTAAACTCCAATCGAACTTTTTAAACCCAAATCTACCACTTAGAAATAATCGGCTTAATATCAACAACTTACAACAAGAAACCATACATTCATCCTGTAATCAAACCGAGTGCGAAAATTTTCGTTGGTATCTTGGCAACATTGTTTTATTTCCCAAAACTCCCCCCTGATGTATATAGAGAATATCGGTTGCATTGGCAGTTTTACTATTCAAATAATGTTGTAACACTAGAAATCCAACCGGGTCGTACAATAATTCAAATTCAATTCCCGACTGGCATACTGTATTCCACATATCAAAACAACGTCGTGATAGTTTGCCAAAATGATATTTATGACCATCATTAATAATTGTAGGAAAATAAACCTCATCGACTAATTGTGAGAATTGTTGACGTAAATATTCATCCCCTCCCACGGTACTGCAAGTTAACACCTCAATGGTAAAAACTTTCGTTAATGATAAATGAGCCAATTGTTGAGTAAGTTGTTTATTTAAATAAGCCGCAGTGGTCCCCGTACCTGAGGGTAAAAATACCTTTAGCTTATTTTTTTGTTGATCTTGCGCCCATTGAATAATTTCACAGGCAAGTTGTGTTATCCCGGTTTCGGCATACTCACAACGCCCACCTTCAGGAATAAAAAGTAATTGTTTTTTATCTGCGTAGCTTGGATTCGATGAAACAATATATTGCATAGCATCGTCTAAATGCATACTTTGAAGATTTTCAACATCGGTCAAATGACTAACATCAATAATATTGGCGCCATTTTGTATCGCAGCGGCATAATTGCCTTGAGGATGTTGTAATAAAAACTCGCTGATATGGCTTACATAGTAATCAAATTTCCACCCTTGCCGCTTAGCCAATACTGACATGGAATATAATGAGTTGGCTTGGGCCGAACCCGATGCCACTAGTTGGGTAATATGTGAATAATCATGATGCAAAAAATGATAAAATTTACGTGCTTTATTACCACTAAAATCAGCATGTAATAAATCATCTCGTTTAATGTAGATGCTGCGGCCAGCAAAGTTCATCGTTTGCACTGGGCTTATCGAAAACATGAATTGTCTCAATCAACTGTAATATGAGCATTTTAACTAAAAAATGATAAATCTCATCGATTCATTTGCGTGAATCCTCGCACTGTTCTATTTATACAATACCACAGCAACACTTAATTCTTAATAATCAACAAATTGAAAACATGGCATGGAAATGGCTTTATATTGAGAATATTGACTATTGATGGGAATGAAAATGTCTCTTTTACGCTTAATCTTTAATATTGCTTGGTTTTTAATGGGTGGTTTTGTTATGGGACTAGCTTGGTGGTTTGTTGGAGTACTGTGCTTTATCAGTATCATTGGCATCCCATTTGGTCGTGCTTGTTTTGTTATTGGCGAACTGGCTTTCTGGCCATTTGGACAAGAGACCGTTAACCGGAAACACATTTCAGGCCAAGAAGATATTGGCACTGGCACGTTAGGTTTGGTGGGTAATGTAATATGGTTTTTATGCTTTGGTATTTGGCTCGCGATTGGTCATCTAGTCCATGCTCTGGCTTGTTTTGTAACGATTATAGGTATTCCGTTCGCGTTACAACATCTTAAGTTGGCCTTATTAAGTTTAACCCCTATCGGTCAAACCGTTATTGCCAAACCGACTTATTAACATTCGTTAATAACCGCTGAATGACCACTGTTGTAAAAAGCCGATAGCATAATGCTGTCGGCTTTTTATTTGCCTAATCGTATCAGCAACGTGTACATTGCCATTCTTAAGCACTGAAAGGTTATTCAGTCACTTTAAAGACAATAATGGGATCACATGAACTATTGGTTAATGAAGTCTGAACCAGACGACTTTAGTATTGATAATCTACAGATGAGTAAGCAGCAAACTGTTGCTTGGCAAGGTATTCGTAACTATCAAGCACGTAATTATATTCGCGATCAAATTACAATTGGCGATGTAGTGTTGTTTTACCACTCTAGTTGTAAAGTTCCTGCCATTGTGGGTTTAGCAAAAATTAGCAGTGAAGCTCAAATTGATAGCAGTGCTTTTGATAACCGTTCACCGTATTTTGATGCAAAATCTAACGCTAATGCGCCTCGATGGTGGCAAGTCGATATTCAATTTATGGCCAAATTTTCTAAGCCTGTGAGCTTGAAGCAATTGAAAGCCGATCCCGCGCTGCAAGATATGGTATTAGTGGCTAAAGGTGCCCGCCTGAGTATTCAGCCCGTCACACAGTTGCAATACCAACACATTATGCAACTAACAACCTTAGAATAATAACGTTAGATTGATGACCTTGCATCGGTAACCTTGAATTAAAACAGACCAGCTTGTCAGCCGACCAGTAAACATCTTCTTTAAATCAGCCTCCTAAAGACAGCTCAGACTACGTAAACACTATTAGCTATAAATAGTCTGAGCTCAAATACTAACGGCACAGTGATAAGATCACGCAATGCCCATACTAGTTAATCATTCGCCCTATTCCGCCAAGTACAGAACCTTCACCTTGGTCTTTGCCACCACTTGATGGTGCATGAGCAATAATTCTGTCAGCCATACGAGAAAACGGTAAGCTTTGTAACCACACAGTCCCATGGCCTTTTAAGGTTGCAAGGAACAAACCTTCACCACCAAATACCATCGACTTTAATGAGCCTGCACGCTGTATGTCATAATCAATCCCGGGAGTGAATCCAACTAAACAACCTGTATCGACTCGCAATGTCTCACCGTGTAATTCTTTTTTAATCAGTGTCCCACCAGCATGCACAAACGCCATGCCATCACCTTTAAGGCTTTGTAGAATAAATCCTTCACCACCAAAGAAACCGGTGCCTAATCGCTTATTAAACTTCATGCTTACTTGCGTGCCTAAGGCTGCCGCTAAAAAGCTGTCTTTTTGGCAGATAAGTTCGCCTTGATGGTGAGCTAAGTCTATCGCCAAAATAGTGCCAGGAAATGGCGCAGCAAATGCCACTTTTCGTTTTTGTTGACCTTCATTAGTAAAGTGGGTCATAAAAATACCCTCACCCGAAATGGCGTGTTTACCTGCACCAAGTAGCTTGCCAAAAAAACCGGATTCTGGTTCAGAGCCATCACCCATTCTGGCCTCAAACATAATGTCTTCTTCGAGGTAAGTCATCGCACCCGCTTCAGCAATAACAGACTCATTTGGGTCTAATTCAACTTCAACCAGCTGCATACTAGAACCTATAATTTCATAATCTACTTCATGACTTTTCATGCTCATTTTCATTCCTTAAAAATTTATTTAATGTTTGCAGTTGCCCAATTCAGTATTAAGGCATTATTCCTTATGGATGATTTAAGGTAACAAAATGATCATCCATTTAACATGACAACATTTCAATAAAATATCCGCGTTCTGTTGCCACTGCATTTGTTTACCAATTGTGTCCATCGTTAACCTAAACCCGCACCGCTTAATCCTGATTGTTGGTGTAATTGATATTGAGCAAATTCTTGCAAAATAAGCTCGGTAAATAACTGCCCAGCTCGCCCAAGCGGACGTTCAAGTGTAGAGACTAATTGCGGTGTAAAACTAAACCGATTACCACCAATAAAATCAATCTCGATCAGTTGCCCTTGATGTAATTCTTCAGCAATTAAAAAATCCGGCATCCAACCAAAACCCAGACCTTTTAGCAAAGCATTTTTTTTCATGATAAAGCCTGACAAATAAAAGACTTTATCGCCGCCAAATTGCATTTCATCGCGGTCACGTTTACCAGGAGATGAATCTTCGATGGTTAACTCAACATGTTGTTGCAATTCAGGCAAACTAATGTCTTTAAGCTGACTTAATGGATGTTGTGATGACGCGACAAGCACGCTGGTAATAGCAGGTAGCGGTTTAGGATGATAAGAGGGGCCAGTACGATAATCCTTAACCAGCATTAAGTCGGCCTGGTCGCGCTCAAAGCGATGCTGTACCCCGCCTAAAAACTCCATATTAAGCTGCACTTTAGTCGGTATGTTGTGTTCTGACATGCGCTTAAGCGCGGTCATGATCGGTTCCATCGGTAAAGCACCGTCTATTACTAACTCAAGTTTGGGCTCCCAACCCTGACTAAAGCGACTGGCAAGATGTTCAATATTGGCTAAATGCTGTAACAGCCGTTGCCCTTCGGCCAAAATAACCTTACCTTCGGGTGTTAATTCCGCTCGATAATGATCTCGATTAAATAATGTCACGCCGAGATGTTGCTCTAGTTTTTTAATCTGATAGCTTACTGCCGATTGTGCCTTGTGTAATCGCTCTGAAGCTTTTGCAAAACTTCCTTCTTCAACAAGTACCTGCAGTACATTAAAGGCATCGATATCTATTCGCATAAGATTTCCACTGTCCCGTTATCCATACACAAATGTAAAGTTAACATAACAATCTAAAAAATAGATTGTGTTGAGTTATTTATTATTCTTTTTTTTGTTGATCTTTACCACTAAATTGTAAGTTAGATCACATATTGGTTTGCCCAATGCGATTAGGCCATAACAACAAATAACATAAACGCCACGACACTCGCAGTCGATTCACCTTAGGACAATCAGATGCCATTCTATGTTAAACAAGGTCAGATCCCGACCAAACGTCACATTGCCTTCGAAAAAGACAATGGCGAGTTGTACCGTGAAGAATTATTTTCAACCCATGGCTTTTCGAATATCTACTCCAATAAATATCATCACAATATGCCAACCAAAGCGATAGACGTTCAACCTTACTCGTTATCTCATGGTGAACAATGGCAAGACTCATTAATTCAAAATTACAAATTAGACTCGCGTCAAGCCGACTGCCAAGGCAACTTTTTTAGCGCCCGAAATAAAATATTTTTCAATAATGATGTCGCCATGTACACCGCGAAAGTGACTGAAGACACCAATGAATTTTATCGAAATGCCTATGCTGACGAAGTGGTGTTTATTCACGAGGGTGAAGGCCAATTATTGAGTGAATACGGTGTCATTGAAACCAATAAATGGGATTACTTAATTATTCCACGCGGGACCACGTACCAACTTAAATTTAACGATTATCAAAATGTACGCTTGTTTGTTATTGAATCATCCTCAATGGTCGAAGTGCCAAAGCATTTCAGAAACGAATACGGCCAAATGCTTGAATCTGCACCTTACTGTGAACGAGACATTCGTACGCCAACCTTGGCTGATGCCGTGGTTGAAAAAGGTGCGTTTCCGTTAATGTGTAAATTTGGTGATCGCTATCAAAAAATGACACTGCAATGGCATCCATTTGACTTAGTAGGCTGGGATGGTTGCGTTTATCCTTGGGCATTTAACATCAGTGAATATGCACCCAAAGTCGGCAAGATTCATTTACCACCGTCTGAGCATTTAGTGTTTACTGCACACAATTTTGTCATTTGTAACTTTGTGCCACGCCCATACGATTTTCATCCGAAATCGATACCAGCACCTTATTACCACAACAACATCGACAGCGATGAAGTCTTGTATTACGTCGATGGTGACTTTATGAGCCGTACAGGTATTGAAGCGGGCTATATGACGTTACACCAAAAAGGTGTGCCGCATGGGCCTCAACCTGGTCGTACAGAAGCCTCTATCGGCAAAACCGAAACATACGAATATGCGGTGATGGTTGATACCTTCGCCCCACTGAATTTAACCGCTCATGTCAAAAATTGCATGAGTGATGATTACAACCGCTCTTGGTTAGAAAACTAAGACCACATTTATAGCTAACCCAAGTCACCAAAGAGTGATTGCGTGTTGACATAAAATAAAGGAAAACAAAATGGCAAGCGAACTAAATCCACTGGGCCTTTTAGGCATTGAATTCACCGAATTTGCTAGCCCAGATACAGAATACATGCACCAAGTAT
The DNA here is from genome assembly GCF_010092445.1 of Shewanella sp. Arc9-LZ. Classification (NCBI taxonomy): domain Bacteria; kingdom Pseudomonadati; phylum Pseudomonadota; class Gammaproteobacteria; order Alteromonadales; family Shewanellaceae; genus Shewanella; species Shewanella sp. Arc9-LZ. Next base: position 2,878,543 of record NZ_CP048031.1, read on the forward strand.
TCATTGATTTTGGTTTTTCGATGTTAAAAAAAACCAAAAATAATGACATTGTTTACTACAAACAAAATGACATTAACTTTCTATTGAATAAAGGCCGTGCAGGCTTTTCTGCAGAATTCGCCAAATCTCATGGTCCGGCTATTTGTTCAATGGGTTGGCGTGTAGAAGATGCACAGTTTGCATTTACAGAAGCCGTTGCCCGTGGTGCAAAACCAGCCGATGATGCCAATAAAGACATGCCCTACCCAGCTATTTACGGTATCGGCGACAGTCTGATTTATTTTATTGACACTTTTGGTGAACAAAACAATATTTATCAAACTGACTTTGTCGATTTAGAACAGCCTATCGTAACGCCTGAGAAAGGCTTTATGGAAGTCGACCATTTAACCAATAATGTCTACAAAGGCACCATGGAAAAATGGGCTAACTTTTATAAAGACATTTTTGGTTTTACCGAAGTGCGTTATTTCGATATCAGCGGCGCTCAAACTGCTTTGGTATCTTATGCGCTACGCTCTCCAGACGGCAGTTTCTGCATCCCGATTAACGAAGGTAAAGGTAATAACAAAAATCAGATTGATGAATACTTAGGTGAATACAATGGCCCAGGTGTTCAACATCTGGCATTCAGAAGTCGTGACATTGTGGCCTCACTCGATGCTATGGAAGGCACCTCAATCAAAACACTGGATATTATTCCTGAATATTACGACACCATTTTCGAGAAGTTGCCACAAGTGACCGAAGATCACGACCGTATCAAGCATCACCAGATTTTGGTTGATGGCGATGATGACGGTTATTTATTGCAAATTTTCACCAAAAATCTATTTGGGCCTATCTTCATTGAAATCATTCAACGTAAAAATAACCTTGGCTTTGGCGAAGGTAACTTTACCGCGTTGTTTGAATCGATTGAACGCGATCAAATGAAACGCGGCGTGCTGTAATTTTATAGACACGAAGTGATACATAAAAACCAGCAAATTGCTGGTTTTTATCATTTTAGGCCTTTACACTCTGCCATCTACATTCTAATCAAAGACCTTTCTAATGCCAGATTACGCCGTACTCGCTGTGTTTATTCCAACGTTCTTTTTTGTGTCTATCACCCCCGGTATGTGCATGACTTTAGCCATGACACTCGGCATGAGTATTGGTGTACGCAGAACCTTATGGATGATGTTAGGTGAATTAGTGGGCGTGGCGTTGGTCGCCATTGCAGCAGTACTTGGGGTTGCTAGCATCATGCTAAATTACCCACAGGTGTTCGATATTCTTAAGTGGGTGGGTGGCGCTTACCTTGGCTACATTGGCATTAATATGTGGCGTGCTAAAGGCAAAATGGCCATCATCACTGGTATTGAAGTTAAAGCCAGTCGCATGAGCTTAATCAGCCAAGGATTTATTACCGCGATTGCCAACCCTAAAGGTTGGGCTTTTATGATTTCGCTATTACCGCCGTTTATTAATGTTGATAATGCCGTTGGGCCACAACTCGCCGTTTTGCTTAGTATTATAATGGTCACCGAAAGTGTGTCGATGCTGGCTTATGCCAGCGGCGGTAAGAGTTTACGATTATTTTTAAGTCGAGGCGATAATATCCGCTGGATGAATCGTATCGCCGGAAGTTTAATGATACTGGTTGGTATTTGGCTAGCGCTAGGCTAACCCAGAAAGCACATTTGATGAGTAATTAACCTCATATTATTTTATGTATTTTCAATCGATTTATACGGCAGTTGTTCGCACATTTGCTGTATATAAATGTCGATATGAGCTTGCTCTTGTTGACAAAAAGCACCGATGGCATCATTAAAACCTTCATGAGCAACAAAATGGCTTGAGGTGGTTTTCACAGGACGAAAACCTCGAGCCACTTTATGTTCGCCTTGTGCTCCTGCATCAAAAACTAATAATTGATTAGCGATAGCGTACTCAATACCTTGGTAATAACATGCTTCAAAATGGACATAGTCGCATTCTGTTAACGCCCCCCAATAACGACCATATAAATGCGTGTCTGACACAAAATATAATGCTGATGCCACTAATTGTGCGTCACTATTTTCAATCAATAATAATCGGATCATTGAGCCCATTGTTGCTGCTATCTGCTCAAAGAATGCTGCCGACAAGTACCCTTTATGACCAGAACGCTTTAAATAAGTATTTTGATAACAACGCACAAAATCCTGCCATTGCTCTGCACTCGCCTTATCGCCATCGATAAATCGGAATTGTAGCTGTTGTCTTGCAGAAATTCGTTCTTTAGTGATGTTTTTGCGTTTACGTGACGTTAATGTACTCAGAAAGTCATTAAAATCAGCATAATTTTGGTTGTGCCAATGAAACTGACAACCAACACGCTCCATTACCCCTGCTTGTGCAAACTGTAGATGCTGCTCGGTATTGGTAAATAAACAATGCCAAGATGACCAGCCCTGTTTAATGACAGTTTGTGACAGATAGGTTTGAATACCGTCAATCAAGGGCTGTTGATCGTGTTTTGATAAACTTGGGTCAATACCAATACGCCGCCCAGTTGTTGGAGTAAAAGGTATACTGCCCACAAGCTTAGGGTAATAGCCTATATTATGACGCTCATAAGCTTCTGCCCATGCCCAATCAAACACATATTCCCCCCAAGAATGACTTTTAAGGTACAAGGGCATTAATGCAATAATATTATCGCCATCCATCACCATAAGGTGCATCGGCGTCCAACCCGTTTCAGCACTAACGCAGCGACTCATTTCCAGAGCGGATAAATATTCATGCCGGGTAAAAGGATGAGATGATCCAAAAAAGATATTCCATATTGAAGAATCTATATTGCTAATACTATTAACAAATTTATATTGATAAACTCGCGTTTGTGTTTGTTCCACCCACACCTACCCTATAATAAATAACACTCAACCGCTAAAACTCATACCAATTATTGCTATCATGTGGCATGTTCTATCACAGTATCTTCTCAATACACACCAAGGATTGATCGTGACACGATTCCCTAAATTAACACCGCTTTTTTTGAGCACCGCATTAACACTCACACTTTGTTATCCTGCGCTTCATATTGCTGACAGCCAAGCAAATGAAGCTTCAATCTTCAGTGAAATGGCAACGGCTCAGCCAATCTATGCTAAGCATGGCATGGTTTCAAGCCAAGAAGCCATAGCTAGCCAAATTGGTGTTGATATTTTAAAACAAGGTGGCAACGCGGTCGATGCGGCCGTAGCAGTGGCATATGCACTTGCAGTAACCTTACCTCGCGCGGGTAATATTGGTGGTGGTGGTTTTATGCTAGTGCATTTAGCCGAGCAAAATAAAACCATTGCTATCGATTACCGTGAAACAGCCCCTGCTAAAGCGCACAAAGATATCTTCCTTGATGAACAAGGCAATGCAGTTGACAAACTCAGTCGTGAGCATGGACTAGCTGTGGGCGTACCTGGAACCGTTATGGGGATGGAACTGGCCTTAAAACAATATGGCACCATGAAAATGGCGCAAGTGATCAAGCCTGCTATTAAGCTCGCCAAAGACGGTATAGTTGTTACTTCAGATCTATCAAACTCATTAGCGGGCCTTAAATCTCGTATTACTCAATGGCCAAGTTCAGCAGCAATTTTCTACCATGCCGACGGCAGTAATTATCAAGTCAATGAATTGCTCAAACAACCTGAGTTAGCACAGTCTTTATCGTTGATTGCCCAGAAAGGTAGTAAAGGGTTTTATCAAGGTGAAACGGCTGAAAAAATTGTCTCTGCGGTCCAAAATGCTGGCGGGGTAATGAGTTTAACTGATTTAGCTAACTACAAAGTTGTTGAGCGCGAACCGGTTCGAGGTAATTATCGAGGCTACGAAGTGGTATCTATGCCGCCGCCATCTTCAGGGGGTATTCATATTATCGAAATGCTCAATGTACTCGAGCAATTCCCCATTGATAAATTAGGCCACAATAGCGCAAACACTTTGCATCTTATGGCCGAAACCATGAAATATGCCTATGCTGATCGTAGTGAGTATTTAGGCGACCCAGATTTTGTTACTGTGCCTGTTAAACAATTGACTAGCAAACAATACGCAAAAGAGATTGCCAGTAAAATCGCCATCAATAAAACCACCCCTAGCAGCGAAATTAAGCCGGGGAAACTAGCACCATATGAGAGCGATCAAACTACCCACTTCTCGGTTATCGATAAATGGGGCAATGCTGTTGCTAACACCTATACCCTTAACTTCAGTTATGGTTCAGGCTTAGTCGCTAAAGGTACTGGGATTTTATTAAACAATGAAATGGATGACTTTTCGGTTAAACCAGGTACCCCTAATGGTTATGGCTTAATTGGTGGGGAAGCAAATGCAGTGCAAGGAAATAAGCGCCCTCTTAGCTCCATGAGTCCAACCATGGTAATGAAAGATGGCAAACCTTTCATTGTTACCGGCAGCCCTGGTGGCTCGCGGATTATTAATATTACGCTGCAAATGATCATGAATGTAATAGATCATAACTTAAACATTGCCGAAGCAACCGCTGCTGCACGTATGCATCACCAATGGTTACCTGATTTTATTTGGGTGGAACATACATTGAATCGCGATACTATTTCATTACTTGAAGCCAAAGGTCACAAAGTGAAAGTGCAAGAGTCGATTGGCAGTACTCAATCGATAATGATGACAGAGCAAGGTCTTTTTGGCGCTTCAGATCCAAGACGCGCGGGTTCTGCCGCCATCGGCTATTAATACCATTAACCATTACCCTTAAAGCAATAGCGGCTTTACATAATCTAAAGCCGCTATCATTGATAATAAAGTAACAAAAATCATTAACAATATCGTTCTCACGCTAGCGGTACTTACCTAATTCGAAATCATTTCGAATACATAAAAAGTTCATCTTGATGGTTCACAATTAAAATATGTTAAATCAAACATAAACTATATTAACTCACAAAAAATAACATATTCATCGCCTATCAAACTTGTTTATAATCATAATGTTAAATGGACACCTCATTCAAGGGTGAATAATATTTTATTATATTAAAACAAAATCAATATTGTATTTCCAACGAGTTGAACAATACTAACATCGCAATGTGATTGTTTATTAAGCTTTAGCTTTTGTTAGTGATTTTATCCCATTATTTAAAGTGATATTATTGTAACCATGTTAAATAAATTGATTACATAAGGTTATATGCTGCTGACAAATTTAAAAATTAAGCACAGAATTACCCTACTTACTGTTGTCGCCATTTTGTCGTTTGTGATTTCTTTAATTATTAACAATCAAACTGGTGAAAACAATGCACAACGGTTAAACGGACTTCAAAACCAACTTTATCCCGCACTTAATCTAGCAACCATAAATCAAGGGTTGTTACTGCAATTAGATCAAACTATTCAGTCAGCAATAACCACAGGCGAAGAAGACAGCTTAGACATAGCTAAAACGATGGTGAAGCAAATTACGGATAATTTAAATGAGTTAGCCATTTTACTTCCTGCTGAAGAAATAAATACACAGCAATTGATTCGTGACATTACCCTTTATCATGAAAATGCTAGAAGCCTTGCTGCCGAGTTTATAAAGGATGATGTTGACTTTAGTAAAATTCAAACTCAAGCGACAGATAATGCCAAGCGATATCAAACTTTAGTTAAACAATTTGCGGCCAAGAAGAAAGATTATTCAACAGAGTTTGAGCAACGGATCCAATTAACCATAGCCAGTACTGAACGTGCAGAAAATAGTCTAATGCTCATTGGTATTGCGGCTACAGTCGTCATGATTGCAGTAGGAGTCTTAGTTAATAAATCAATTATTAGTACTATCGACAATGTAACCCAGTCACTTCGTAACATATCCCAAGGTGAAGGCGATCTACGATCACGGATTCAGTATGCAGGCAAAGATGAAATAGCACAGCTTGTTTATTGGTTTAATCAATTTGTGTCTAAACTTCAATCGTCTATTGCCGATACAAAGAATACCACTGAAAATTTAACCGAAGTTGCAGCAACGTTACTCAGTGGTAGTCAATACAGTGAACTCAATGTACAGCAACAAAATGAATCCATTGAGCAGATATCACAAGCCATGAAAGAAATGTTTGTCAGTGTCACTCATATTGCTGAATACGCATCAAGCGCAGCGCTTGATGCTGAGAATGCCAACACTGAGGCAAAACAAGGCGTTGTTATTGTTAACGATGCTGTTATTACCATTAATACCTTGGCTGAAGAAGTACAGCAAACTGCGGTTGTCGTTAATCAATTGGACGCATATACCCATAATGTTAATGACATATTAGACACGATAAGAAGTATTGCAGATCAGACTAATTTACTCGCACTTAACGCTGCGATTGAAGCCGCGCGTGCTGGTGAACATGGGCGCGGGTTTGCGGTAGTTGCAGATGAAGTCAGAACATTGGCCTCTAGAACACAAACCTCGACCCAAGAAATCCAACAAGTGCTACAAGAATTACGCTCCACGTCTAAACAAGCCGTTGACGCGATGGCTCGTGGTATCAACACTGCAGCAATAGGGGTTAAATCAACCTCTTTAGCCGGTGAAGCCTTACAACGTATAACAGGTAAAGTGAGTGCAATATCAGAGGTTAATGACCAAATTGCGGCTGCCACCGAAGAACAACATACAACTTCGGTGTTGATTCAGCAATATGTAGCTGAAATGGAAGCCGGTTCACAGAAAGTCAGGGTAACGACGGCTGATATGGGAGGGATCAGTGTTGATATTCAAAATATAAGTGAAAGACTACAATCAATTACTAACCAATTTAAGGTGTGAGATTGATTGTAAATGCAGTAGCAGAAAACCAAAAATATAAGCCCTAAAGGCATATTGAGTGATGATCAAGGAGTAACACCATGCAGTTTAATTTAAAAGTATTATCTGTTGCAATATCAATGGCAATGATACCTAACCTAGCAACAGCAGATGAAGCTGCTGATGCAAAAATAGCTAAGTTAGAGCAGCAAGTTCAAACGCTGCAAAAACAACAAAATGCTAGCCTAACTGACAAAGTAAAATTTAACGGCTTTATTAGTGGAGCCTATATCAGCTCTGACAATGATGCTGGTTATAATAATGCAGATTCAAGTGCTGATTTTAACGAAGACAGTAAATTAGGGCTACAAGGTACCTTTAACATTTCTGACAATACTCAAGCAGTATTACAGTTAATGATGCGCGGTAAATACGACTGGGAAGTTGAAGCAGAATGGGCCTATTTATCTCATCGCTTTGAAAACGGCGTCAAGATTCGTGGTGGTAAACTGCGAGTCCCTTTATTCATGTACTCTGATTACTTAGATGTTGGCTACGCACAGCCATTTGCTCGTCCACCACAAGAAGTATACGGCGCTATTCCGTTTTCGTCTTACACAGGCGCTGGCGTGTCATACGATGTTGAATATGATGACTCAACCTTAACAATGCAAGCCTTTGGTGGTGAGTCAGATGTTAAAAATTCAGCGGTTGAACTCAGTAACCTTATGGGTGCTAACCTGAGCTGGACTGACGAAATATGGACTTTACGTGCCGTATACGCTCAAGCACAACTAGACGGACCTATTGTTAATGAAGTTGACGTAACATTAGCGCCTGGAGTGAACACCCAAGCGAACTATACGGTATTAGAACTTGATGATGATAAAGGTTCTTTCGTCGGAGTGGGTGCAAGTTACGACAATGGTGAAGTCATTGCGATAACAGAATGGACTCGTTCAGAAATTGATAACGCTTACCCTGATATTGATTCTGGTTACTTAACATTAGGCTATCGTATTAAGGAATTTACGCCTTACGCTACTGTTGCTTATACGAAAACTCAAGATAATGATGAGCGTCTACCTTTATCTACAGCGGCTGCAATTCAGATGGTCGCCTTTAATGCTGAACGTATGGCTTACAGTATTGGTTTGCGATGGGATGCAATTGATAACGTTGCGATTAAATTTGATGTCACCTACGCCGATGATTTTGGTGACACTTCAGGTGGATTCTTAGGCAACAACTTGGACACGTCAACAGGTAAATTCACTTACGATGACACCTTGATTTACACCGTTAAATTCGACGCAGTATTTTAAGGGGTATGATAATGAAAAAATTATTAACAATTTTAGCACTAAGTTTAACTGCCGTTACCTCATCTAATGCTGCTGTAGTGATTATTGGCAATCCTGCTGCTGCAGATATTTCAATTAATGATGTAAAAAAAGCTTTTTTAGGAAAAGGTGATTCTTCAGTCGTCGTTTACGAATTAGAAGAAGGTAATCCTATTCGCAGTGAGTTTCATCAAGCTGTTACCGGTAAGTCAGATGCTCAACTGAAAGCATTTTGGTCTAAGCAAGTCTTCACAGGTAAAGGTACTCCACCTCCTGCGGTTTCTGGTGCAAGTGCGATGAAATCAGCAATTGCAAGCAATCCAAATGCCATTGGCTACATTGATGAAGCAGACGTTGATGCCACAGTAAAAATCATTATTAAGCCATAAATAATAATGAAATTGTGATTAATACTCACCAAATAGGGTAGAAACATAACCAGCGATGGTTTGACAGTAACCAAAAAACAAACCGAGCAATTACCACGATTGCTCGGTTTTTTGTTGCTAACTCATCAATAAAACATTGAGCCGACTAAGTTAATAGCATCAAAACATATCAACAATCCGTTTATTAATGTTTATGGTACTTTGCTGATATCCATAAACTAATAAATATTGCCCGCAATATGATATTCAGGCCATTGAAACTACGATTGATGAGTTATACCAGAGAGTTAGTACTCGCATTGATAATCGTTAAATATCTGCCTTGCCATATGATTGAAGCAATAGAATAATCATATTAATTTCACTCGCGTCAAATACATATTTTTAATTTAACAGATCATGTACCGATGAAATGGTACAGATAACTAAAAGGTAAAGATGCAAGTATTAAAACGCTGTTACCTAGCAAAGGTTGATTAAAGGATAAACCTTAATATATTAAGATTTTAATTCTATTATTAACCATACCCGTTATGGTTTTGGTCGTGTTAATTTTAACCAGCACAGTGAATATTATTACATTTATAATGACTATTTAGTCTAAATAAGCAGAATTTATATATTTAGTGACATAAGTGTTATTCATAGTAAACCATGAAATAAGTTCATAGTTCCAGTCTTAGTCTTAGTCTTAGTCTTAGTCTTAGTCTTAGTCTTTATTAAGTAAACAGAAAAATTAATATAAAATACAATGATAGCCAGTCAGCTTTTTATCACTTTTTATGGCTATTAATTGCGCGAACGCACTCATTAATCATATTAATTCAGCGTTCCATCACAATTTATTCATATCTTATGCTTATAATCACCGCGGTGTTTTCATTTTATTATCAAAATAGTTAAGGAACGTTAACACTACGTAAGAGGCAAAAACAGAAAAAATACGCCTCGGGGTCAAATAAATATAGAGAGTAAAATATGTTAAATAAAACACTTCTTGCCGTTGTTATCGCTGGCGCACTGGGACTAGGCGGTTGCGGCTCTGATAATGACGATCAAACAAATACTGTTACTGCAGATATCAAGTTACGTGTAATGGAAACGACTGATCTTCATACTAATATGATGGATTACAACTATTACTCAGGGAAAGATGATAAGACCATTGGTCTGGTACGTACAGCAAGTTTAATCAATGCAGCACGCGCCGAAGTCACTAACTCAGTTTTATTAGACAACGGTGATTTATTGCAAGGTAGCCCTATGGGGGATTACATTGCCAATAAATTCAAAACTGACAGCAACATGTTAACCGACACACACCCAGTGTACAAAGCAATGAATACACTAGATTATGAAGTGGGTAATATTGGTAACCATGAATTTAATTATGGCTTAACATTTCTTGAACAATCAATATCGGGGGCAAATTTCCCCTACATTAACTCGAACGTAATTTGTGCTGATAAAGATGGTTGTTGGGGTGATGTGCTATTTAATGAAAACATGTTCACACCGTATATCATTAAAGACAAAGTTGTTATCGATGTTGACGGTAATGAACACACAATCAAAATCGGATATATCGGTTTTGTACCACCACAGGTTTTACAATGGGATAAAGCTAACTTAGACGGTAAAGTTGAAGTCTTAGGCATTGTTCAAGCGGCTAATAAGTTTATTCCGCAAATGAAAGCTGAAGGTGCTGATATTATTTTAGCCATTCCGCATTCTGGTATTGGTTCAAGTGAAAACCCTGGCGATCCATGGGCAGAAAACGCCACTTATGCACTCACCAATGTTGATGGTATTGATGCAATATTCTTTGGCCACAGCCACTCAGTTTTCCCAGCAGCAAGCAATAGCGATTTACCGAACACCGACGTAGAAAAAGGGCTATTAAACGGCATTCCAGCTGTAATGCCTGGTCGTTGGGGTGATAACTTAGGTGTGGTTGACTTAGTTGTACGCCAAGTAGAAGGGAAATGGACCGTAATTCATGAAGAATCAACGGCTAAAGCACGCCCAATTTACGACAATGCTAATAAAGTAGCATTGGTTGAAGGTGAAGCGAGCTTACGTGATGCAATTGAAATTGAACATAATGGTACTATCGAATATGTTAGCCAACCTATTGGGGTTGCTGCCGCTAACATGTACAGCTTCTTAACGTTAGTTCAAGATGATCCAACGGTTCAGATTGTATCTAATGCTCAAATAGCGCGTGTTAAAACATTAATTACTGATGATTTAAAAGATTTGCCAATCTTGTCAGCATCGGCACCATTTAAAGCCGGTGGACGTTATGCTGAAGGAGATGCAAGCCAATATGTACAAGTTGATGCTGGCGACCTTTCGTATAAAAACGCAGCTGACTTATACCTTTATCCAAATACTATGGTTGCAGTTAAAGCCACCGGTGCGGAATTAAAAGATTGGTTAGAATGTTCTGCCAACCAGTTTAATCAAATTGATCCAACCATCAGTGCCCCACAAAATTTAATTAATCGCGCAGGCCACCCAACCTATAACTTCGACGTTATTGATGGCCTAACTTACAAAATAGATGTAACTCAACCAACTAAGTTTGACCGTAGCTGTGAAGTTGTTAACGCCGGTGCTAACCGTATTGTTGACTTAGCTTACACTGCTGCCGATGGTACGGTTATTACGGGTAATGATTTAGCCGCTATGTCATTTGTAGTGGCATCAAATAACTACCGTGCATTTGGTGGTTCATTTGCGGGTACCGGTTCTGACCACGTAGTGCTAGAACTGCCAGATACCAACCGTGATGCATTATCAGCTTATATTACTGAGCAATCACAACCAAATGCAACTGGCGGATATGATGCTATGGTCGATCCATCAGCTGATTACAACTGGGATTTTAAAACTATTGATAATGCGACTGTTGCATTAGACATTCGTTTTGAAACTCAAGATAGCGATGTTGCTGACAAGTTTGTTGCTGATAATCAACAACGTAAAATGGTGAAGTTACCTAAAACAGCTGATGTTGTCGCAGGCTTTGCGATTTATAGCATCGACCTAACGACACCTGTTGCTGCTAAATAATTATTCGCGGACTAGATACAAAGAAGGCGCTTTATGCGCCTTCTTTATTTTTATAGTTCTGGCCTAAAATATGGCCACACAACTTAAATACAGTCACCATTATTTAAACAATGAGTTTGCAAACTATTACTCTTCAAACAACTGCGCCATTTTTTGAATATGCACTAATGAAACGTGATGTTGATTTCGTTGTGCACAAAGCTGTTGATGTTGGTCATCATCTGGATTCCCTACTAATACCACTTTAACTTGATAGCCTAACGCTTTTGCTGCTGCGTCATAAGCCATAAATTCCCATTTCGCGATATTAGTATTATCACAAATAACTATTGGTTCATTTCGCGCCAACGCCTGAATAAAAGCCGTTAAATTAGCCTGATGATATTGGCCAATTTTTTGCGGATTAAAGCGATATTGTCCCTGTTGATAAAAATAGCGGTCTGTAGAGAATAGACCATGCTGTCGGATATGAATCGCCTGCTCAATGCCTTGAGAAATAATAAATTGTTCAACCCAATAAGACTTACCACTGCCAGGTAAACCACGCATTATAATCGCCAGCTTTGACGGCATCACGTCATTTACCACTCTATCAACTAACGTTTCACTCACTTCCAACCACCTTACCCGCTAAAATATCATCAACTAACCTAGGTAAAATATCACCCGCTTTTCCGGTAAAATGATATTGAAACTGACTATGACGGTCTGCAGGATCAAGGTTAACCTCCACAGTTTGAGCACCGTGGTGATTCGCGCTATCGACAAAGCCTGCCGCGGGATAAACCGTACCAGATGTGCCAATCGCAATAAATAAGTCACAGTGGTCTAAAGCGTCGTGGATTCTGTCCATACCAAAAGGCATTTCCCCAAACCACACAATATGTGGCCGCAAGCGTTTTCCCGGGATACAACAAGTGCAACAGTTTTCAGCACCAAAAGGTTCACGTAATACAAAGGTTTGTAATGATTGTGGGCATCGACCTTTTGCTAATTCGCCGTGCATATGCAGTAATCGTTTAGACCCTGCCCGCTCGTGTAAATCATCAACATTTTGGGTTATCACTAGCAATTCACCCGTAAATTCTGTTTCAAGTTTCGCGAGTGCTAAATGTGCTGCATTTGGAATGACATCATCACTGTGTAATTGTTGCCAGCGGCTATTATAAAAACGCTCCACTAACTCGATATCTCTTGCATAGCCTTCAGGAGTGGCAACATCTTCAATATGATGCTGTTCCCATAAACCATGCTGATCTCTAAACGTGCTCATACCCGACTCAGCTGAAATACCTGCGCCGGTCAGCACTACAATTTGCCGGTACATTGTTTGTCCTTTATTGTGATGATGTAAAATAAAATGTAATGACTTTTAATACCATATCAAAAATACGTACTCAGGTTACAAAATGTTGTCACTACACGGTCTAAAAATTCACATAAAATTCATGTTATAGATTTGATAATAATATCGGATATCCGAATAGGTACAATAATCCCTTAGTATAAGTAAGCTTATTGAGAGATCCTTAACAAATAATATCAGCTTAAGTGACTGTTTTACTAAATATCCTCTATATAGGTTGATAAAGCAGCTTAAGAGGTTTATGTTTTTAGACTCAAGACATATAATGATTAGAATATCCACCGATGAACCGATTGGTTCTGCAATCAAGAGATTAGCAATGACAGATGGAAATCAAGCACTCAAAAAAGCCGGATTAAAAATAACTCTGCCGCGAGTTAAAATTCTAGAACTGATGCAATCCCCAGACAACCAGCATATCAGTGCAGAAGACTTATATAAAAAGTTACTCGAAATAGGCGAGGAAATTGGTCTCGCTACTGTATACAGAGTATTAAACCAGTTCGATGATGCGGGCATTCTAAATCGTCATCATTTTGAAAGTGGTAAAGCGGTGTTTGAAATGTCGACTCAACAACACCATGATCATTTAGTGTGTTTAACCTGTGATAAAGTGATTGAGTTTACTGACGACGTAATTGAACGTCGCCAAGATGAAATCGCCATGCGTCATAACATCAAGCTGACTCACCATAGCTTGTACCTTTATGGCCATTGCACCAATGATACTTGTGATCACGCTGACGAATAGTCAGTATGTGAGCAACAAACAAACCAGCAAATTTGCTGGTTTTTTATTGGTTAATATTTGTCATAAGATTGAAAATTTAGTTAAAGCAACAATGTCAGCCATAGGCTAAAACTAAACACAGATAACAAGGTCGATAATACCACTGTGCTACCTAAAGTTGATTCATGTTGCTTAAGCTCTGTGGCAATAAGATAAGCGTTGACGCCAAGAGGAGAGGCACTGAGTAACACCAACATCGCGGTGCTTGAAGCTGCTAGCTCAAACACAAAATGCGCCATCACATACACTAACGCTGGCAATAAAATAATTTTTAAGCTACTTGCCATTAAGGCTAAACGCCAATGTTCACCTACGCGATAAAAACTTAAATTAGCACCTAGCACAAACAATGCACACGCCAAAGCGGGCTTAGCTAATAGCGCTAAACCATCATCTAATTGTGGTCCCAAGTTAATACTTAATGCATTCGCAAAAATGCCTAGCCCTATACTCATTACTACCGGATTAAGTGCCATAGAGCGAGCAAACCGTCGCCACGAGAAACCCTGAGGCTGCGCTCGTGCAGCTAAGATAAAAGTCAGTGCAAACAGGGTGGCGCTATGAAAAGTAATGATCATAAATACCTGCCCTATCATTGCTGGGCCTAATGCAGCGATAATAATGGGTAAACCTACCAATACCGTATTGGAATAACTGGCGCCCAACGCGAATACCGCACTGGCATCACGCCCCTGCAGCGCTATTGGACTAAAGAGGCGATTAATTCGGTAACCTATAGCAAACACTAACAACACTGGTAAATAAAAAGCCAGCAATGCAAATGGATCAATGCTTTGCGCTAATGGTGCTGCCAGCATATTGATAAATAAAAATGCCGGAATACTGACATAAAAAGTAAATTTGCTGATCCCAGCAATGTGTTCTTTATTAAAGAAACCCACTCGGGTTAATACAAAACCTAATACCACCATAAAAATTAACGGAAATATAATACTGATGATGGCCATACTTACCTTACAAATACCGAACTAAATGCCAACTGATTGTCTATTATAATAATATGAAAAATATAACAGTATGAAAAATAGTGTAAAAAAAACCAATAAAAAAGGCGCCTAAGCGCCTTTTTCAAGCCGAGTAAATATTACCAGCCAGTACGAATACGTAGTGCTTTACCAATGTCAGCTAAAGAGCGAACAGTCGTAACGCCTGCAGCTTCAAGAGCAGCAAACTTATCTTCAGCAGTACCTTTACCACCAGCGATAATTGCGCCAGCATGGCCCATGCGCTTACCTTCTGGTGCAGTAACACCAGCAATGTAAGATACAACAGGCTTAGTTACGTGTGCTTTGATATATTCAGCAGCTTCTTCTTCTGCATTACCACCGATTTCACCGATCATTACAATCGCTTCAGTCTGTGGATCGTTTTGGAACATTTCCAATACGTCAATGAAGTTAGTACCAGGAATTGGATCACCACCGATACCTACACAAGTAGATTGGCCGAAACCTTCATCAGTAGTTTGCTTAACTGCTTCGTACGTTAATGTACCAGAGCGTGAAACAATACCAACTTTACCAGGTAAATGGATGTGACCAGGCATGATACCAATCTTACATTCACCAGGCGTGATAACACCTGGGCAGTTAGGACCAATCATGCGAGTGCCAGTTTCTTCAAGCTTCACTTTCACTTGCAGCATATCAAGTGTTGGGATACCTTCAGTGATACAAACGATTAGCTCAAGGCCAGCATCGATTGCTTCAAGGATAGCATCTTTACAAAAAGGTGCTGGTACGTAGATAACAGTTGCAGTTGCACCTGTTGCCGCTACAGCATCTTTAACTGTGTTAAAGACTGGAAGACCTAGGTGAGTTTGACCACCTTTTCCAGGAGAAACACCACCAACCATTTGCGTGCCATAAGCAATCGCCTGTTCAGAGTGAAAAGTACCCTGACCACCAGTGAAACCTTGACAGATTACCTTGGTATCTTTGTTAATTAAAACAGACATTATTTGCCCTCCGCAGCTTTAACAACTTGCTCAGCCGCGTCAGTTAGACTTGTAGCCGCGATGATATCAAGACCAGACTTAGCCAATACTTCACGACCTAATTCGGCGTTAGTACCTTCAAGACGAACAACAACTGGCACTTTAACGCCAACTTCTTTAACCGCACCGATAATACCTTCAGCGATCATATCGCAACGCACGATACCACCGAAGATGTTAACCAATACTGCTTTAACATTGCTGTCAGAAAGAATGATCTTAAAGGCTTCAGCAACACGTTCTTTAGTTGCTCCACCGCCAACGTCTAAGAAGTTAGCTGGCTTGCCACCGTGTAGGTTTACAATGTCCATTGTACCCATTGCTAGGCCGGCACCGTTAACCATACAACCTACGTTACCGTCTAAAGCAACATAGTTTAATTCAAATTTTGCAGCATGTGCTTCACGTGCATCATCTTGTGATGGATCATGCATCGCTTTGATTTTTGGCTGACGGAATAATGCGTTGCCATCAATACCAATTTTGCCATCTAAACAATGAAGGTTGCCTTCAGTGGTGATAACAAGTGGATTGATTTCTAATAACGCAAAATCATGGTCGTTAAACATGTTCGCTAGACCCATAAAGATCTTAGTAAACTGCTTCATTTGTGTTGGGTTTAAACCTAACTTGAAGCCAAGATCGCGAGCTTGGAAAGCCTGAGGACCTGTTAACGGATCAATGATAGCTGTGTGAATAAGCTCTGGCGTATGTTCAGCCACAGTTTCAATATCAACACCACCTTCAGTCGACGCCATGAACACTACACGACGTGTGCTACGGTCAACAACTGCACCTAAGTACAATTCATTGGCGATGTCAGTGCAGCTTTCAACTAGAATTTTAGCAACTGGCTGACCTTTAGCGTCAGTCTGGTACGTTACTAAGTTCTTACCTAACCAGTTTTCAGCGAATGCTCTGATTTCGTCTTTACTTCCGGTAACTTTAACGCCACCTGCTTTACCACGGCCGCCAGCGTGTACTTGACACTTAACAACCCATAGGTTCCCGCCAATGTGGCCAGCTGCTTCAACTGCTTCTTGAGCGGTATCACATGCAAAGCCTTCAGAGACTGGTAAACCATATTCGGCAAATAAAGATTTTGCCTGATACTCATGCAAATTCATGATGATCTATCCATATACTTCTAATCAAATCCAACTGGCTCAATATGAGCCAGCGACGAGGGTTTTATCTAACTACTTATAGATCAAGTAGCAGACGAGTTGGATCTTCTAGGAAGTCTTTAATCGCGACTAAGAAGCCAACTGACTCACGACCATCAACAATACGATGATCGTAAGAGAGTGCTAGGTACATCATAGGCAGGATTTCAACCTGACCATTGACTGCCATTGGGCGATCTTTAATGGCATGCATGCCTAAGATTGCGCTTTGTGGTAGGTTCAAAATGGGTGTAGACATTAGCGAGCCGAAAACACCACCGTTTGTCACAGTGAAGTTACCGCCAGTCATGTCTGCAACAGACAGTTTTCCGTCACGGCCTTTAATGGCTAATTCACGTACCGCTTTCTCAATCTCAGCTAGGTTCATGGTATCAGTGTCACGTAATACTGGTGTCACCAGGCCACGTGGAGTCGATACTGCAATGCTGATATCAAAATAGTTGTGATACACAATGTCATCACCATCGATAGAGGCGTTAACTTCAGGGAAACGTTTTAGCGCTTCAGTCACCGCTTTGATATAGAAAGACATAAAGCCTAAACGAATACCATGACGTTTTTCGAAAATGTCTTGGTACTGTTTACGAATATCCATGATTGGCTTCATGTTAACTTCGTTAAACGTGGTTAACATTGCCGTTGAATTTTTCGCTTCTAAAAGACGTTTAGCGATAGTCTTACGAAGACGTGACATTGGTACACGCTTCTCACTACGGCCTTCTAATACTGCAACAGGCGCTACCGGCGCTGCTGCTTTAGCTGGAGCAGACTTAAGGAATGCATCAACATCATCCTTAGTCACACGTCCACCAACACCAGAACCTTTAATTTTACTGGCATCAAGATTATGCTCAGCAATAACACGACGAACAGATGGACTTAATGCATCGTTAGATTCATCAGTAGCGACTTCAGTCGTTGTATTAGTAGAAGGCGCTGATGCTTCAGCTTTAGTCACTTCTTGGCCAGACACTGCACCAGCGACGAAATTAGCAATCACTTGCTCACCTAAAACGGTGTCACCTTCTTGGAATAACAATTCAGAGATTGAACCGTCTTCTGGTGCAACCACTTCTAATACAACTTTGTCAGTCTCGATATCAACTAAGTTTTGATCGCGTGTCACCTGTTCACCAGGTTTAACATGCCAAGTAGCAATAGTTGCATCAGCAACAGATTCTGGTAATACGGGTACCTTAATTTCGATACTCATGGAAAGCTTCCCTTATATAAATTATCTATTACGACAGTTTTAATGCGCTATTTACTAATGATTCTTGCTGCTGTACGTGTAACCCAGGATAACCACATGCTGGTGCAGCAGAAGCTTCACGACCGGCATAAGTTAGTTGAGCGCCTGCAGGAATATTAGCCCAGAAATGATGCTGACTACAGTACCATGCACCTTGGTTTTGTGGCTCTTCTTGACACCAAACAAAATCAGTAACATGTTGATATGTTGCTAATGCCTCACGCAATTCCACGTCAGGGAACGGATATAGCTGCTCAACACGCACAATGGCAACGTTGGTAACATTCTCTTTGCGACGTTTTTCAAGTAACTCGAAATACACCTTGCCGCTACAGAATACAACGCGGTCAACTTGGCTTGCATCTAAGGTATCAATCTCACCAATAATATTTTGGAAAGTCCCTTCAGCAAGCTCTTCTAAGGTAGACACCGCTAATGGATGACGTAGCAAAGATTTAGGTGACATGACTACCAGCGGGCGACGCATTGGACGCACAACCTGGCGACGCAACATGTGATAAACCTGCGCCGGAGTTGATGGCACACACACTTGCATGTTGTGGTTAGCACATAATTGCAAGAAGCGCTCTAGACGTGCACTTGAATGCTCAGGACCTTGGCCTTCATAACCATGAGGTAATAGCATCGTTAGACCACATAAACGGCCCCACTTTTGCTCACCAGATGATAAGAATTGATCAATCACCACTTGGGCACAGTTGACGAAATCACCAAACTGCGCTTCCCAAATGGTCAAGCCACCTGGTTCTGCCGTAGCGTAACCGTATTCAAATGCCAACACAGATGCTTCAGATAATACTGAGTCAATAATATCAATTGGCCCTTGTTCATCAGCCACATTACGCAAAGGTAAATAGGTAGTGCCGTCTTTTTGGCTATGCAATACAGCATGACGATGGAAGAACGTACCACGACCAGAGTCTTGACCAGTGATCCGCACACGCTTGTTATCTTCAAGGATAGAAGCATAGGCCAAGGTTTCAGCGAAGCCCCAGTCTAATAACTTTTCGCCTTTAGCCATCGCAGTACGGTCAGCACAAATTTTGGCAACACGAGATTGAAGCGTATGGTTTTCAGGAATATCAACTAACTTATTGGCTAAGTTTTGTAGACGTTCCATTGACATAGCACCCGCGTAATCTTCATCCCATTCGCGATTAAGATACGGTGTCCAGTCAACAGTATGTAACGTCATAGGACGCCATTCTTTAACCACACAATCACCAGCATCTAATGCATCACGATAATGGTTAATCAAACCAGTCACTTCATCGGCTGGAATACTATTTTCAGCGATTAACTTATCTGCATAGATTTTACGTGGCGTAGGGTGCTTTTTGATTTTAGCGTACATCAGCGGCTGTGTAGCACTAGGCTCGTCAGCTTCGTTATGGCCATGACGGCGATAACACACTAAATCAATAACCACATCACGCTTAAATTCATTACGATAATCCACTGCAAGTTGAGAGATAAACGCAACCGCTTCAGGATCGTCAGAATTAACATGAAAAATTGGCGCCTGAACCATCTTAGCGATGTCAGTACAGTATTCGGTTGAACGTGTGTCAGCCTGATTAGATGTGGTAAAACCAACTTGGTTATTGACCACTATTCGAATGCTACCGCCAACAGTAAAACCACGTGTTTGAGACATGTTAAACGTCTCTTGCACAATGCCTTGGCCAGTTATAGCAGAATCACCATGAATAGTAATTGGCATGACTTGCAGACCGTCTTTACAACCACGACGATCTTGACGAGCACGAACAGAACCAATAACCACTGGATTAACGATCTCTAAGTGAGATGGGTTAAAGGCAAGTGCTAAATGAACGTTTCCACCTGGCGTTTCAAAATCAGATGAGAAACCTTGGTGATATTTTACATCGCCAGAACCGTGAGTGTCGGCATGCTTACCCGCAAACTCATCAAAAAGTTCAGCAGGACGTTTACCTAGCACGTTAATGAGCAAGTTTAAACGACCACGGTGAGCCATACCTACCACGATTTCTTTAGTACCCGCTTCGCCTGCACGGTAAATGATTTCACGCATCATCGGAACGAGCGAATCACCACCTTCTAAAGAGAATCGCTTAGCTCCAGGGAATTTAGCACCAAGGTATTTTTCGATACCTTCTGCAGCATTCAACCCTTCAAGAATACGCTTTTTGACGCTGTTATCGTACTGGGCTTTACCTAATGTGGGTTCAAGACGTTGTTGGATCCAACGCTTTTCATCGGTATCAGTAATATGCATGTATTCAGCACCAATCGAGCCACAATAAGTGCTCTTTAGTGCGTGAATAATATCAGCCAGTTTCATGGTCTCACCACCTAGGGCGAATGAACCAGTATTAAACTGACGCTGCATGTCATCTACGGTTAAGCCGTGATAAGCAGGATCTAACTCCTGAACTTCCTCGCGCTTCCACAATCCTAATGGATCTAAATTGGCATTTTGATGGCCACGGAAACGGTGAGCATTGATCAGTTGCAGAACCTTAACTTGCTTCGCATCTAACTCTGGATCGCCGACGCTGGTAGCGTTTTTTAAACGACCTTGTAGAGCTAAACTGCGGAAATAGTCACGAACTTTAGAGTGAGCAGTTTCGGGTACTTCTACTGAGGCACCGTTAACCGGAGGGAGATTATCAAAAACAAGCTGCCAATCAGGGGTCACTGATTGCGGATCTTCTTGATAGGCTTCATACATCTCTTCTACGTAGGTCGAGTTCGAACCACTTAAATGTGACGACTCGAGCCAGGCTTTCATGATGCCTTGGTGCATTGTTATTCCTTTCAAACTTGATACACGTGCTAGCCATAAACATAACAGTGAGTAACGTAAGTTACATCACACGTAGACTGAAACTATCTTTACAAGATAGTAGCAGGAGGTCTTACATAAACACGCAAAAGAGCCATCTCCAATAATGAAGATGACTCTTAACAGAGCTAATAAGTCAGACTATTTTGCTCTTCGTCGTGCATTAAACAGCTCGCTTCAGTAACATCGACTTGATATGACCAATCGCTTTAGTTGGGTTTAATCCTTTAGGACAAACATCAACACAGTTCATGATGCCATGACAACGGAACACACTGTAAGCATCATCTAGATCAGATAAACGCTCCTCAGTTGCCGTGTCGCGGCTGTCAATCAAGAAACGATAAGCATGCAATAAACCGGCTGGACCGATAAATTTATCCGGATTCCACCAGAAAGATGGACACGAAGTTGAACAACATGCACACAAAATACATTCGTATAAACCATCTAAATGAGCACGCTCTTCAGGTGATTGTATATGTTCACGAGCTGGCGCCTTTTCATCATTGATCAGATAAGGCTTAATTTTTTCGTATTGCTTGTAGAACTGAGTTAGGTCAACGACCAAATCTCGAACTACTGGCATGCCTGGTAAAGGACGGACTTCAATTTTCTTCCCTTTAAAGGTAGATATTGGCGTAATACACGCTAATCCATTTTTACCATTCATGTTAACACCGTCAGAACCACACACGCCTTCACGGCATGAGCGACGAAACGCAATCGTTGAGTCTTGTTCTTTCAGCTTAATTAACGCATCCAACACCATCATATCAGAACCATCAGGCACTTCTAGGGTGTAATCCTTCATGTAAGGCTTGGTATCTACATCAGGATTATAACGATACAATGCAAATGTTAATTTCATCTTTTGCAACTCCTGCCTAATAGGTACGTTTTACTGGTGGGAATGCATCACGTAATTTAGGTGTCATGTTGACATCACGTTTGCTCATATTCTTAGTCACTGGGTCAAATAAGCTATGACACAACCAATTGTCATCATCACGATCTAAATAATCTTCACGAGAATGCGCACCACGGCTTTCAGTACGGAAGTTAGCTGCATAAGCAGTTGCCAGCGCTGTTGCCATTAAATTATCTAATTCTAAACATTCAATACGCTGAGTATTAAATTCATTTGAGTTATCAGATAACTTAGCATTATCAAGTCGCTTTTGAATAGCTTGTAGCTGCTCTAGACCTTCAGCCATGGCTTCACCACTGCGGAAAACAGAGAAATTTAACTGCATACACAATTGAAGCGCTTTACGAATAACCGCAGGTTCTTCGCCGTCTTTGTTGCTTTCCCAACGATTAAGACGAGCAAGTGATGCACTAATTTCTATGTCTGATGCCGCTTTTGGATCAGGTGTCGCGTCTAACGCTTTACCTAAATGTTGACCCGCAGCACGTCCAAAGACCACTAAATCGAGTAATGAGTTACCGCCTAAGCGGTTTGCACCGTGTACAGATACACAAGCGATTTCACCAACCGCAAATAAACCTAATACATCTTGCTCACTGCCATCTTTATTCTGACGAATAACTTGACCGCTCACTTTAGTCGGTAAACCGCCCATCATGTAGTGGCATGTTGGCAATACAGGAATAGGACCGTCTGCTGGATCGATATGAGCGAAAGTACGTGATAATTCACACACACCAGGAAGACGCGCTTCAAGGGTTTCTTTGCCCAAATGATCAAGCTTTAGTAACAAATGCGGACCTAAAGGACCGTCTAAACCACGACCTTCGCGAATTTCAGTCATCATTGAACGTGCTACCACGTCACGAGAAGCTAAATCCTTCGCATTCGGTGCATAGCGCTCCATGAAGCGTTCGCCATCTTTATTTAATAAGTAACCGCCTTCGCCACGACAACCTTCAGTTACCAAGGTACCTGCACCAGCAATACCCGTTGGGTGGAACTGCCACATTTCCATGTCTTGTAATTGAATGCCAGCACGTGCTGCCATACCTACACCGTCACCGGTGTTAATATGAGCATTAGTGGTCGAAGCATAAATACGCCCTGCACCACCCGTTGCTAATATCGTTGCTTTGGCTTTGAAATAAACAATATCGCCTGTTTCAATTTCAATTGCGGTACAACCCACTACAACGTCATCTTCATTTTTAACCAAATCTAAGGCATACCACTCAGAATAAACGTTAGTTTTATGTTTAACGTTTTGTTGGTATAAACAATGAAGCAATGCATGGCCTGTACGGTCAGCAGCAGCAGCGGTACGAGCAGCTTGCTCGCCACCAAAGTTACGAGACTGGCCACCAAAAGGACGCTGGTAGATTGTGCCATTTTCGAAACGAGAAAAAGGTAAACCCATTTGCTCAAGTTCAATAATCGCTTCCGGACCCGTTTTACACATAAACTCAATAGCTTCTTGGTCGCCGATAAAATCAGAACCTTTAACCGTATCGTACATGTGTTGTTCCCAATGGTCCTCGTGAGCATTACCTAATGCTACGGTGATACCACCTTGAGCAGAAACGGTATGTGAACGAGTTGGGAATACTTTAGATAACAGCGCACAGCTCTTACCTTCTTTAGAAATCTGTAATGCTGCTCGCATACCCGCGCCACCGGCGCCGATTACGATTACATCAAATTCGCGTACTGGAATACTCACTTAAACACCCCACACTATTACAATGCCTGACGCTAAATAACTGATCGCGACCATAACAAAGGTAAACTGTAATACACCACGTAACGCTGTGTGTTTGACATAATCAGTCAACACTTGCCATACACCAATCCACGCATGAATAAGTAAAGCAACTAACGTTATAAGGGTAAAGACTTTCATTGGAAGTGAACTAAATAAGCCACTCCAAATTTCGAAAGTTAACGGGGCACTACACGCGATAAAACCTACTAAGAAAATAGTATAACAAGCGAGGATCACTGCACTTGCGCGTAATAGAATATAGTCATGAACACCACTGCGTCCAAAACTTGCTGCATTTGTTACCATACCCAAATCCCCGCTATGATTGAAAAGACTACTGCTAACACAAAAGTAGCCTTAGCTGATGCAACACCCGAAGTTAATTCTTCCCAGTGTCCGGCATCCATAATCAAATGACGAATGCCACCTAATAAATGATAACCCAACGCAGTTAAAATACCCCAAATGATGAACTTCATCACGAAACCATCGAACAAGGATTGTACGCTAGCAAACCCCTCTGGTGATGTTAAAGTCGAATTTAACAGCCATAGAAGAATACCAATTGCGAATAGCATGATAACACCGGAAATACGGTGTAGGATTGACGCGATAGCTGTCGCAGGAAAGCTTATCGTCTGCAGGTCTAGATGGACAGGTCTTTGCTTTTTCACGTTCTGCTCACTCAGCTCCGTCGAGCATTATTTTTGTTATCTATCTGTTTTTTGTTTAACTATTAACGCTAACACTAGGCATACGTTTTAAAACAAATAACGGACCACTCTGAAACATCTAATCAATTGAGAAACCACTATTTAGTTCGTAAATTCATCATTCCTAAACTGTGATGTTCGTCGCCCTTGGGGGCGCAGGCAAGTATACTCGTGGGAATTGTCAAATACAAACCTCACATTATGCAAAATAAGTTTTTTTAGTATTTTTTTATTCTAATCCAAGCGCAGAGCGGTTTACAGGGCACATATACCATGGTCTAACAAATTTAAACGCTTATTTAAATTGATCTGTGATCCCGATCCACTGTAAAGTAATGACCGCTTAACATGCCGCACTCATATAGAAGAATGAAGTAAGGAGAACGGGGTATGGCTGATAATATAGCCAAATTAGAGTTACCAGGAAACGAATCAATCGACCTACCTATCAAGAAAGGTACTGAAGGTTTTGACGTTATCGACATCAGTACACTTGGAAAAAAAGGGTATTTCACCTTTGATCCAGGCTTTTTAGCTACTGCATCTTGTGAGTCAGCAATTACTTATATTGATGGTGAGCAAGGTATCTTGTTACACCGTGGGTATCCAATTGAACAACTTGCAACTGAATCGACCTACTTAGATTTATGCTACTTGCTATTATATGGTGAATTACCGTCTAAAGCTGATTACGAACAATTTGTTTCCACAGTGAAAGAACACACTATGGTTCATGAACAAATTGCATTCTTTTTCAGAGGTTTCCGCCGTGACGCACACCCAATGGCAATGCTATGTGGTGTAACAGGTGCATTATCTGCTTTCTATCAAGATTCTCTTGATGTTAACAATCCAAAGCATCGTGAAATTGCAGCTTACCGCTTAGTGTCGAAAATGCCGACAATAGCAGCGATGTGCTACAAGTACTCAATGGGGCAACCTTTTGTTTATCCACGTAACGATTTAAGTTATGCAGGTAACTTCTTGTCGATGATGTTTGCTACTCCGTGTGAAGAGTACAAAGTTAATCCTGTTGTAGAAAAAGCAATGGACCGTATTTTTGTATTGCATGCTGATCATGAGCAAAATGCATCTACATCTACAGTTCGTTTAGCTGGCTCTTCAGGTGCTAACCCATTTGCATGTATTGCAGCGGGTATTGCTTCGTTGTGGGGCCCAGCTCATGGTGGTGCTAACGAAGCTTGCTTAGAAATGTTAGAAGAAATCGGCAGCGTTGATCGCATTCCTGAATTTATCGAGAAAGCGAAAGACAAAAACGATCCATTCCGTCTAATGGGCTTTGGCCATCGCGTTTATAAGAACTTCGACCCTCGCGCTAAAGTGATGCGTGAAACTTGTCATGAAGTCCTTAAAGAACTTAAAGTGGTTGATCCATTATTAGACGTGGCAATGGAACTTGAGCGTATCGCTCTTGAAGATGAATACTTCATCTCTAAGAAGCTATACCCGAACGTTGATTTCTACTCTGGTATCATCATGAAAGCCATTGGTATCCCTAACGATATGTTCACAGTGCTATTCGCATTGTCACGTACTGTTGGTTGGATTTCACATTGGAAAGAAATGTTAGATCAACCAGGCCACAAAATCAGCCGTCCACGTCAGTTATACACTGGTGAGTCTGCACGTGAATTTGTGAGCGTTGATAAGCGTTAATCTTTTGATTAACCAAACTAAAAAAGCGCCGAAAGGCGCTTTTTTGTTATTTAAATTTAGATATCAGAGACTATTTAACGTAGTGTATAAATCAGTCCTAAAGTATGCGTCTAGCGAAGTACACCTAGCATCGATGTTCTGATTGTCTAAAAATACCTGCTCAATGATAAATTTAGAGCAGGTGATGAAAACATACAGAACAACGACTCAGTGGCAGATGCTACTTCAACAACGCGGCTCGTTTAGTGGCACTAATATCGAATTTTGCCAACACCATAATGTCTCTATCACCACTTACTATAAACAGCGCGCTTTACTGGCTGAATATCAGCCTAATTCAACCTTGCCAGTGCAAACAACGAACCCCACATCATCACGTTTTATTCAGTTAAAACAAACCACCACTGAAGTCTGCGCGCAAACTCATCAAAATGTGGTGCAGTTTGATATCCGCACAGGCCAGTTAATGTTTCCTGCCAATTTAGCAATGAACGATATCGTTGCCATCATTAAAGGGCTGATGGCATGAAGATGTTTGTTGATGTGCCCACCGTTTATTTATGTGCGGATGTGGTCGATTTTCGTAAATCGATTAATGGATTAGCCGCCTTAGTGGAAGCAGAGCTTGAACTACCGGTGCTCAGTGGTGCGCTATTTGTGTTTTGTAATAAAGGGCGCGACAAACTCAAACTGCTGTACTGGGATAACACCGGCTTTGCACTGTGGTATAAGCGATTAGATAAATATAAGTTCAAATGGCCTAAACTCATGTCACCCACCATGACATTAACCGAGCAACAATTACACTGGTTATTAGCGGGTTATGATGTGATTGGCCACAGCAAAATTGATGTCGCAGGTAAGCAAGTGCTTTAATTATTCAAAAGATATGGCGATCGATTGATGATCATCAAAAGACGTTCAGTTAGCACTGGAAAGCCTTTTGTTATGCCTTAAAATAGGCTTCATGAAAAATGAACTCGCCCTTAAACAGCGTATTGCTGAACTTGAAAAACTGTTAGCGCAGAAGGATGCACAAATCGCAGCCTTGGAAGAGCGCTGGCGTTTAGCTCAACAAAAACAATTCGGCAAAAGTGCTGAAGGCTTTGTAGGGCAAGGCGAGTTATTCAATGAAGTGGAGGAAACTGTTGAAGCCGCTGAGGCTGAGCAACAATCCATTAGCTATACCCGTAAAAAGCCAGTGCGTAAGCCACTGCCAAAAGACTTACCCCGTGAGCAGGTTATCCACGATATCGAAGATAAAACCTGTAATTGTTGTGGCGGTGAGCTACATAAAATGGGTGAGGATAAGTCAGAAAAGCTTGAGTTTATTCCCGCTCAAATCAAAGTGATTGAGCACATTCGGCCTAAGTACGCTTGCCGTTACGGTGATAAAGCCTCGATTCAAACACAGATAAAGCAAGCCTCAATGCCTGCCATACCCATCAACAAAGGCATTGCAACGAGCAGTTTGCTCAGTCAGCTTATCACCAGTAAATACCAATATGGGTTACCGCTTTATCGCCAGGAAGGAATGTTCAAGCAATACGGTATTGAGCTCAGTCGCCAGACCATGAGCAGCTGGATAGACAAATCCGCCGCACTCTTCGCGCCACTAGTTGAGCGACTTAAAGCCGAGCTGTTAAAGCAGCCCACGCTGTTTGCCGATGAAACGCCATTAAAGGTGGTGAAATCCGATAAAGTGAACAGCTACATGTGTAATGGTCAGGTCGAGATTCACCAGACCCGAATAATCCTATCCCTAATATCGTGCTTTACGACTTCCACAATAGTCGCGCGGCCGCCTGCGTGGTTAATTATCTTGATGGATATCAAGGGTATTTACACGTGGATGGTTATCAGGCCTATGCCAAAACAGAGGCAACCTTAATCGGCTGTTGGGCTCATGCTCGTCGTAAATTTATCGACGCGAAAAAGCTGCAAGGGAAAAATAAAACCGGCAAAGCGGATGTGGTATTGAGCCTTATCCAAAAACTGTACGGCGTTGAGTCACGCGTTAAAGATAAAAGTGCGGATGATAAATACACGACAAGACAACAAGCCAGTGTGCCTATACTGGACAAGCTAAAAAATTGGCTTGAGCAGAACCAGCTAAATTTAGTGGGCAATACCAAACTGATTGAGGCAGCTAATTACCTGGCTAATCAATGGCACAAGCTCATTCGGTATGTCGATGATGGACGACTCAGCATCGATAATAATAGAGCTGAACGCGCGGTAAAACCGTTTGTGATAGGCCGAAAAAATTGGTTATTTAGCCAAACGGCTAACGGTGCACATGCAAGTGCCACCCTTTACAGCATTGTGGAAACCGCCAAAATAAATGGTCTAATCCCATTTGATTACATCATGGTTTGCCTTGATGAACTGTGTAAACCAGCACCTGATATCGACATCCTGTTACCCTGGAATTTTAAACAGTAGGTGTGGTTCGCTAGACGGTTACGACATACCAGAGATAAAGAGTTGCTGAAACCCAGACATGAAATTCAAATTCTGGGACGTCATATTGTTGAGCAAACCATTTAATCAACACAACCAGTAAAAAGGTCCCCACAATCCACCCTAACCACTCCCTGATTGTTTGAGTGTAAAATTCGCGTCTAATTTCGCCAAATATATCGTGCATAGTATTCCTTTACCTTATTGATAATGTTGATCTCATCTAATGTCTTTATGAAGTTAGACGTCAGATATTATTATGTTAAGTTTATTGATTTAATGTTTGTACTAGACCACTAATCACTAAGACTATAAAATAACTCCATTTATGCAGCAAACACTTTAACTGAATTAGGTGTTGAATAAGAATTGAAGGACAGCATAAGTCATAAAGGTGGATAGTTTTTTGCGTAATAATAAAGGGTTATTATTCGCTGTTTCTTGATGCTGGTTAGATAATCTAATCGAGACAACAAGTAAGAAGAACCGAAACTTTCTTTTGTCCAATTAGCTAATATAAACTCGCCTTCTTTTTTAGCATATGCTTCCCAAGAAGCTTGTGACTCATTAAATAACAATTTTCCATCATCTTCTACGAAGTGATTAACGAGACGCTCAGAATGGACTAGCCGTTGGTCTAAAAACTGATTAAACGCTTCATATTCAGCAGTTAATTCAATAGGACTACAGTCACATTGTGACAGCTTACTTTCATAAATAAGTGCATCAGCTATAAAATCGTTGACATAATCTGGAGCATCAGGATTGTCTATAGCGAAGCACTGTGAAATAATGAATAGTTGAAAAGATAAAAAAATAATCTTTGTTAATTTTACCATTCTTTATAGATCCCTTTTGTATAAATGTTCCATTCACAATTTCTGCGATTAACTAAACCCTTATTAACAATCCCTTGAGATTTTTTCCATGCTTTCCAAGCGGACTCCAAATTTGGATAGGATGTAAGTGCTGCCGAGTCATTAATTAACGTTAATACCGAAGATGACTTAAAGTTTGAACCGCCGATATTAAAGGTAAAAATAACAAGTGAATCAAATTGTTGTTGAGTTAACGCTACTTTTACATGTTGCCTCACATCTCGAACATAAGGGGCTAAATCATGTTCAAATAAAATCGATGCGTCAGACATTGTAATCGAAGAACTGTATCTAGCCCAATCACCTTTAGCAATTAAATGACCATATCCAATAGTTGCTCCTTCAACCCATGCTCTTATATCAGAACCAGTTTGATCATCATAAGGTTTGCTTCTAAAATTTTCTATTGCTTTTAATAAGTTAATGCCTTTTACACTTAATGTAAGCCCGATATTTAAGCCAATGCTACCTGCCAATTTTTCATTTATCTTTCGATGAGTTCGACCATTAGCGTCAATTTTGCCGTCTGGACGTACCATATTGAGTACTTTTCTTTGAAATAGCTTTATCGCTGCAACAGTTTTAGCGTTTTCAGGCCTAGAGCCTAAACGGCCATCAACAATTAGTGATTTTGTAGGAGGAATGAGTTTGAGTAATTTATTTAATGCAGTTTGTACTACTTTCACATCATTTAAATTGTTAGCTCCACCCAGCCCGACAGCTTGAGTTATTTTTATTGATGACATCGTATTATCCTTGTCATTGTTGATTTTAATAAGAAATAAAATCTGTAATTCTTTAATTGTTTGGGAATTGATTTTTGACAATTTAGCGATATAATTACATTTCCATCAAGTATTCTCCAAACGCTCTCATTGTCAAAAATTGCTTACCTGCCACTATCTCCTTCATAGCTTCATCAATCTGCTTTGAATTAAGGTTCTTCTGACAACAAAAAATCCAGTGCTTTTTAAGGCCCTGTAAATTGAATGGATCTTTACCTATTAAGGGGCTTCCTTTCATCTAATCTCTTGTTACCATTTATCATGTTCATTCATATCATCACCACTAGTTTTCCCAAAACTCGCCAATAGCTTGCCATATGTCCCCTTTGTTAGCGCTAAGAGTATTAATTACATCGTTCTTGCATCTTCGTGGTAAAGCATTCGTTAATTTTAATATCATCGTCCGTATTTTTTCATGACAGCGCAATAACTGAGATGGGTGACCATGTTATTATATAAGTTTAATTCGACAATTAAACTTCAACACCTTCAACAAGATTTGCAAAGCGACCATAACAATTAAATAAATCCTTATCATTGCTCAAATCACTTTCCAAAAATAAATATACCAATCTAATTCTACCTATAGGGTGATAACTTTTCATACTGTCAATTTTTTCAAAAAAAGGCTGTAGAGCTTCAAAAACATCTTTCGCAGCCTTATTATTTGATTTTGCTAGCAGCATATTTTCTAAATCTTTTCGCTCTTTTTTTATTTGGTCAATTTTATTCATTTATTACCAACATCTTAGGAGAACTAAATTTCTCTCTATTAACTATAAGGGTTTGGACGCCTCCACCTTTCCTACGGTATTTCGCATTATTAACAGAAAATGGGGCGATTGTGCTTTGATAAACATTTACTTTTTCTTGAGCTTCGACCTCGTAAGTATCGAACTCTTCTGGTATTTGCGGTAAACCAAGTAAAGAACCTGTACTTTGTGAATCATTTGGTAGCTTACTGAGCATTTCAAATGTCATAAAGTATGGAGAGTTTTCATTAGGCGCACCTGAATTTTTGGGAACTAATTTATACAGTTTATCTCCGGGTTGTAAAGTGACAACTTGTGGCTCAACACTTCCTGACTCTAACAACTCTCGTGATATAGTCAATGCCAGATCAGCTTCCATTCCCTTTCCTAAAAGGGTTTCATAAATGATTTTACCAACAAAATAATCTCTTGGATCTTTAACTTCAATCCCTTCAGGATTTGACTCATTCCAATTAACTTTAATAGGGTCTACTTTCGATATTTTTGATACTAAGTTTTCTGCTGTTCCGCTTTTAATACTTTCAATCATTTCATCTGCGGTAAAAGGCGTGTTCTCTAATTTAGTAAGCGCTATTAGCTTATCTTTTAACTCATCAGATATTACCAGGTTTGCGTCTAAAGCTGCTTTAACCTTACTTTGACCTTCTTTACACAATAACCCAAACGGATCCACCCAGTTGACATGATTAGGTGCGTATTGATAATGGTTTATCCCGCCTACCAAACCAATAGGGTCTTGGTGTATAAATCGAGCTTGATCGGGGCTGTAGTACCTAAAACGATTGTAGTGTAACCCTGATTCGTCATCAAAGTATTGCCCTTGAAAACGGATTGGGTTAGCAATCTTGTCTTGCAGAGCTGCATAATCAATATAGGCATGCTCATTATCCGCATCTTCAATATCTGTATCTTTAATAGATGTGCTTTTAATTGTCTGGCCGAACACATCTTGTTGGCTGCGCCAGACAATTTTAGCATTTTCATCCGTTAAGCAAATAGGTGTGCCGAGTTGGTCTAAGTGATAATAATAAACCTGTCCTGCTTTAATCAGTGCTACAGGTGTAAAAGTATCAGGCTGATAAATATACCAAGTGTATTCACCTAAAGTGCATTCGCCAATAAGCTGATGATTGTCCCAAATGAAGTCGGTGCGACCTAGTTCGGTGATTTTTGCACTGCGACGGCCTAGGGCATCATATTCGTATTGGGTCAGCTTGCCATTAACGTTGATTTGCACCAACTGGTTTAAACCATTAAAGCTGCGCTGTTGTTTATCGCCAGTGCCCACTTGGCTGATTTGGTTGCCACTGGCGTCATAGCGGTAATCAACTCCAGCCATACTCATTAAGCGGTCGTTGTTAACCACCACATCATGATTTTTTTTATTTGGCCTTACTGTTTCAGCTGATTGACTGCTAGCAGTTTCATTAGCGCTAACATGTTTACTACTTATACCTTGGGTATGGGTATCACTAGCACGAATAGCCTGTAATGGGTTACCAAAAGCATCCCATTGGTATTGCTGACGAGCATTAGATGCATTGTCAGCAATATTTGGGTTTTCGCCAGACACGCCAGTATCACTAATACTGATTAACTGGCTGATTTTGTTATAGCTAAACTGTTTAACCTCTGGCTTATGTTCGATATGCTCAGAAGATTGACCATTCACAGCACTATCGTTTCCAAACTTACTTTCGCAGCGTTGTAATTGATGCTGTTTATCGTATTGATAACGTCTTGATGCAAAGAATCGAGTCTGATTTTGTGCATGTTGCCATGTCTGCTCAATTAACCTTGAATGAGCATCATAGGCATGAGTGAGTTCAAGCTGATTACCCTGGATTGTTTTGTGCAACAAACCCGATGGCAGATAGTGATAATGAGCCAGCGGTATGCGCTGCTTCGATGGGCCATTGACTGTAAATCCATTGCCTGTAACGCTAATGCCACTTAATTGACTGTTTTTATTGTATTGATAATCAATCTGTTGCCCGTCAGGCAAGGTTAAGCCACAGCGGTTGCCTGAATCATCATATTGATATTCAAGTTGCCACTGGCTTTGTAATACCCGATTTATACGCCCTTGAGCGTCAAGGTGTTGCTGCACGGTGCGATGTTGGTTATGGGCTCGAGTAATTTGACCTATCGGATTATATTGATAAAAGTTCTGAGTATTCAGTAATGCAGATGTGGCACTGAGCTCAAGTTTGACATGACTACTTTGCTGACAAATTCGCCCCATTGAATCACGTTTTAACTCAACAAAACGAATATCACTGTCGTTCACTGCCACTAAGTTATCATTGGCGTCATATTGATAATGTTGTTCACGGCCATCAAAACCGATTAATGTTTTAGGTTGCTCTGTTGCTGTGTATTCAATACGGTACTGCGCCCCGTCACTTCGCTCGATGCGATTTAAGTTACGTTCTTTATCATAAAAAAACTTCAGCCAACTGCCATCGGCAAAGGTTTGTTGGCGCGGTTGGGCTAAACCGTCATAGTCGATAATGTTTTCAATGTACTCGCTATCGTTACTGAGTTCTTGCTCGCCAGCTACATCAGCCTGTTGACGCTGGCGAATAATACGGCCGGCATCATCATATTGATAATAATGACTAATGGCTTCTTCAGAGTGATCTTGTTTGTCTTGTGGATAGGATTTACTTTCGACAATTTGGCCTTTGTTGTCACGAATAAATTCAGTGACCAAACCTTGCGGATTAATCGTGGCATTAACTCGCCCCAGTCTGTCATGGCTAAAACGAGTTAACGCATCACCGACTTGCGTTGCCAACAATTCGCCATCGCGGTCCCAATGGTAACGATGAATAACACCATTAACATCGACTTTTTGAGTTAACTGCCCAGCATCATTGTATTGAAATTGACTTTGACGGCCATCAAAACCACTCTCAGACAATAATCGTCCCGTGGCATCGTAATGTCTTTTAGCCGTTCGGCCTATCGCATCTCGGGTGACAATTCTTTGACCTAAACGATTATATTCAAACCTTGTGGTACCACCATCCGCTTGAATAACAGCCAGTAACTGCCCTTGCTCGTTATAGGTATATTGAATTGGATTATTACACGCATCAACGGTGGCCACTTTGCGACCAACAGCGTCATATTGATGACGTATCACAGTGCCATTAGGCTTATGATGCTCAGTCAAAAGCCCTTGTGCATTGTGAATAAAAGTCTCGCGATGACCTAAAGAGTCTGTACAACTGCTTTTTATACCGTTAACGAGTGCCGTATATTCAAAGTGATAATGATAAATATCATCATCACCCCATTGCTCAATACATTTAGCGCGCTGGTCTTGTCCGTCCCACGAAAAGTGATGACTAAAGCCTGATGCACGAGTTCTGCGTTGTAATAGATAGGTGGTACTTTTAGGATTGTATTGATGATCACTGTCAGATGTGATGTCGGCTGACTTGACCTTAACATAACTGTAACGCTCTACTCGCCCATTACTATCTGTGGCGGCTATAAGTGCTTGAGCGTCATCATATTGATAACTGGCTAACAAATTTTGGTGAATTTGTTTGTTGCCTTCGTTATCTAACATGTACGAAGCGACTTTTAACAAATTGCTTTGTGCATTGTAAAATAACAATACGCCACGTTTTGGGCCTGTGGTGATTTGGGTTAAACGCCCTTGCTGATCATAATACAGCTGAAAATATTGGCCTTGATGATTACTAATGGTTTCAAGTTGCCAAACATCTTTGCCTGCAACTTGTTTTTGTATAAATGCCCAATGGCTGTCATCGGGCTTTATTAACACATGGCGGCCATCAGCTTGATGTACTAACGACCAACCTGTTGAAAGTTGGATACTGGTTTGCCCTCGTTTAACCGAGTCGAACACATGTACTCGGCCTTCATCGTCGGTTAATTCAAACCAATATTTACCGGGTTTTTTAGGCCCAACTTTCGCTGGCGCTTGATATTTATGATCCAGCTGCACACAAAAGTTATGTCGCCAGCCGTAACCCATACCAACATTGTTAAGAATTTTGCTCGAACGATACAAACGACGCCACGTTAGCGGCATTAAGCCATTAAGCTCAAAATCTACTAACGGTAAAATTTCTTCGCCACTTAACATTGATACGGGATCGCTGCGGCACTCTTGCTGATCAATAGCCACTTCCGTCGGGGAATGATTCGCCACAGTACCGGATTGAACTGACGCAGAAGTTTGTTTACCCTTATTGGTTTTGGGTGCTTTGGTATTGGTTGAACTTGCGCCTAGAGTGCCTGTTTCAGTTGAATGCTGAGTTTGTTGTTTGGGTGTTTCACCATACACTCTGAGTAAATTGCGCTCAATAATGTCACTGAGTTTACGAGTGATATCTCTTGGATTTAAGCTAGCATTTACACCCGCATTCATCACTAGACTGCGCGCATAAATTAATGCATTACGATCACGAACTAAATGAGGCGAGATTTCATTAATTATCTCACTAACATTATTGTTTTGCTCAAACGTTAATAACTGGAATCCAGCTGGCGTTGACGCACTGGCAGGCACGATAACGATATAACGGTTATGACCTTTAAAATTGAAATTACTGACCGTCATGTTCGTTTATGCCTTCTCTATCCATGAGTACATTGCCAAACCAAGGTGAAGTTGTTGAGATACTTCCAGTTGTAAGCTTGTTCCAGTAGCATTTTGTTGTTGGTAACGGTTATAGATGTGCAGCAAATTATATAACCCCGCCACACAACCGATATCGCCTGTAAAATAACTAGATTGGGAAATTTGTGTCTCTTGATCGATTCTGCCGGCTAATTGCTCATAAGCATTAAGCCAGTTATCTGTTACAGCGGCATGGTTGCCGGGTAAATACAATTGAGCAAATACATCCAAGTCTTCAATCTGGCAGGCACGATTAAACAAAGCTTTTATTGTTTGGGTTTGCTGAACAGCACTACATGAATCTTGAAATAAATCCACTATTTCCATGCCTTCGTT
The DNA here is from genome assembly GCF_010092445.1 of Shewanella sp. Arc9-LZ. NCBI lineage: Bacteria > Pseudomonadati > Pseudomonadota > Gammaproteobacteria > Alteromonadales > Shewanellaceae > Shewanella > Shewanella sp. Arc9-LZ. The sequence continues at coordinate 2,914,611 of NZ_CP048031.1, forward strand.
TGCAACATTGATGCTGGCCATGATGACCGCTTCAGCAGGACAACGTCCGGTGTCTTGTTGTTGAGTAATCAGATCTTGGTCACGGTTAAAATCCACAAGGTCGAAGAACAAGCTGTCTACGGCAATAAATATTGCACTTTGATTGTCGACCGGCATTGCCTTTAATGCGCTCAAAGCAGAAAAAATACCAGCACTGCCCATAGGAAAAAACCGGCTATTGGGATGCACAAAACAATGCGGAAAAAGTGCATGTAAACGAGTGACCCAATCAACAAGTTGTTGTTTTTCTAGGTGAGGTAAAATCCAAAAAATCGCTTGGTGAGAGTACGGTTGCCATTGAGTTTTATTTTGAATAGGTAATTTATGCAACATATCAATTAGGCGGTTTAATTGAGTGTCTGTAGCAAGCTCGTGCGCCATGACCGCTGCCACATGCTGACCATCAGATAATTGATAGCTGAAATCGACCCCTTCGGATAAAGGTAAGTTAATTAACTGCTGTGGGTTTTCGTATGACCCTACGACCATATTAATGGCCTCTGCATGCATAATCATAAGGCCACTTTCATACGTTGTGGGCTGCAACTAACCACATTATTCAGCCGAAGCTTATGTAAAAAGGCAATACGCTGGTGCACGGGGCTTGAATAACTAATGATCTTATCAATACTGGTACCATTAACTTCAACACCATCAATCAATCTGACATCTGGCATTTTAAGCGCCAATAACATCCACCGATGTAATAATTTGGCACTGTAAAACTGTAGGTATTCACAACGTTCGACTTCATCTTCTTCAAACTGCCATTGATAAGGCACCGCTTGATCCAACTCTGGCCCTAAAATAGTTCGAAGTGCTCGAAAAGCCATTAATGTTTGACTAGGTTGCTGCATTGCTCGAGCTAAAAAAGGCACGAATTTACTAAAACCTGAATAACCCATTAACTCAATCACTCTTAGGGTTAAATCTGCATTCTCACTCATTAAATTAAATATTTGGCTCAATATTACTTCGTCTAACGAAGTAATAAACACTTCAAAAAGCGCACTATGGCAATAGTCTAATTGACAAAATACCCCATAGAGTTTTAACGGTTCGTTAATGTTGATCATCAACATTTCAATATACAAAGACGTCAGTGATGACCGAGAAATGTTGAGGGAGTCAATTCCGTCGGCACGCTTTAAACGTTTACCTCGATAGATGCAGAATAAGATGTATTGCTGGATTTGTTCAGGCGTTTTGTTGCTGGCTGTAAAATTAACTTTATCAAGATTAAGTTGGCTGGCCATTAATGCAAATGCAGGGCTATAGTGGCCAACATCTATAATTGTACTGGCAAACAAAGCTTGAACGATACCTGATTGCTTAACTGGCTGAGCCTTATAGTGCAGTTGCAATAGTAAAGATAAGATCACCATTTTGTCTGTTGGGCAATAAAACACATCTGTTTCAAATGCATCGACAATTTCATCACAGGTGTTGGCAATAAGTAATGGCCATTCAGCATCTTTTCTTTGCTGGATCATCTTTAAAATGACCATTAGCGATTGAGTATTATCTTCAATATTTTTTGGCATACACTGAAACGACGACAACATGACATGTCGTTGTGCCAACAGAAGATTAAAACTATCAATCAAATTCATTTACCACAATCCTTGTTTATACTAGCCGATCATTACTGTTGGATTACCCACAATAATTTTTCCACCATGTGCGGTACCATCACCCATTCTGGCGGCTGGTTTTCCGTTAATCAGTACCGAACTCGACCCCGCATTAATGGTATCAGGCGGGCCGACACAAATTAACTTGTCACCTTTGCGCGCTGCAGGTAACGAACCAATAAGGACATTACCTGAGCCCATCACAATGGGACCACCAACATGTGGAACGGGACCGGGATTCATTTTCGGACAAAGATGCATACACGAAATGGTTGCTGCTGGCATTCCCATCAAATATTCCTTTATTTGTTGTAGCGCATTGATACCGGTGGCTTACTGGCTGTCTAACGGGATGACCAGCAAAGTACGCTGTTCAAACGACATCGCAAGAGTGCATATCATTGCAGCTTCAGCTTGTTGAACGGCTGCGTAAGTATCATTATGTAGATAACAGTAAACTTGGTTTAACAGTTCAGGAGAATTCTTCCAACTATGCCTATTAACCAAAAACTGCTCTCCAAATGTAGCACTGACCCAAAACGTCATATTGGGTGTATTAAGGAGTGGGTCATGTGGCTTATCAACCGGTTTGCAGATTAAATGTCGATAGCCAAATTGACAGACAATTTCATGGCCTCGACAAAATGGCCCTGCTAAACCGACTCCAGGATAACGAGATAATGACATGGCTAGTTCAACTTAATTTGAGCAGCTTTTAAGGCAATACTGGTACCATTAACCTTAACGTTTGTCCCTTTAATAGTAATGTTGGTGCCTTCGATAGAAATCGAACCGTCGCTGCTCATTTTGATTGATGCGCTGCCGGTTTTAATGACAATTTCATTACCCGCTTCAATATTAAGTACTTTACCGACTTTTAAGCTGTCATTATTGGCTATGTCTTCTAGTCGATCATTACCAATTTTAACGTTATCGTTATTAACGATGTCAGTGAAACGGTCGTTGCCTATGGTGTCTTTTTGATCATGTTTTACATTTAATAGATGATCTTTTTCTGCTTGGAGGAATAATAACTCTTTGCCTTTTTCATCGTCAAAACGTAACTCATTGAAATTGTCGGCACCACCGTCTTTAGTACTATGGGTTTTAATCCCAGACTGAGTCTTTTTAGCCGGTAATGCATAAGGAGGCATTAAGTCTGCGTTATAAACAGCACCGCTGATAATCGGTTGATCAGGGTCACCATTGATAAACTCAACTAACACCTCCTGGCCTACCCGAGGGAAGAAAAATGCACCCCACTTGTTGCCAGCCCAACTTTGTGCGACACGGATCCAACATGAACTTTTACTATTGAACTCGCCTTCACGATCCCAATGAAACTGTACTTTTACACGGCCAAATTTATCAATATGTTGTTCATCACCAGGTTCACCAGTCACTACCGCGGTTTGTACGCCATTAATTAATGGTTTACGTAAATGAAGCTGTGAGCGATAAGGAGTACTTTTAGGCACACATTCAAAATCATTTTGATAAACACTGCCAGACATTGATTGGCTTGTGCCTGACTGATTAGGCTGAGTAGCCGACGTTCTCAGCGAGCTTATAACAAAGCTCTTGCCTTTATAACTCGCGTTTTCATGATCTTTGAAAGTAAAAAACTTACCCACCATAAAACTACGACAATCGCCTTGACCGCTGCATTTATTCATGTCTTTTTGCAGGGCTTCAAGTTGATTATTGGCAAACGGTTGAGCGCGCTTATTGAACTCAGATTCGCCCAAATAATCGTATACCTCAAGTGCACTTTGCTCAGGAAGATTTGCGTTAGTATGATTACCTGATGGGTATAATTTAGGTTGTTCGTAGTCGTAACCTTTTTGAATAAAACCGCCGCTCACCATGCTCATGCCGCCTTGCCAATGAGACACGTGCGACTCGGCTAAATGACCTGAGAAACAACGAACCTTCTCTTCTGCACAAGGTTTATAGGCGTTTATATCATCAGCAAGTACTAGGGTATGAGCACCAACACTATGCTCGAAGAAGAAGAAAATTCCCTCTTGCTGTAATAAACGACAAACAAAATCGACATCTGATTCTAAATACTGCACACAGTATTCATACTTAGGGTATGTGTTGGTGGTTTTATTTTGAAATTCAACTTTATGTTGACCAAACAAGTCTTTAACAATATCAATGACTGACTTATTTTGAAAAATTCGACAATTACTGCGTTTTTTCATCAATGCCATCTGAGGTACTATAACGGCTTGATAATCTATATAATTCTGTGCATCGTCTGACGCTGCGGTCCGCATTCCAGCAGACTCAAGATGACTTACCACCCCATGAAAGTATCGAACTGCACCATTACTTTCGGCATTACGTAAAGTAATACAAACATTTTTACCCACTAAACTGTCGAGACTAATCTGGGTGCCAACGGTGAACATGGAGACGCTGATTGAAAAAAGCTGAGAGATGGCTTCTGTGGCAGTAAAATGCGTTAGGTACAGAGTATCCTTACCTAATGGCGTTGTGATACTGATGATATTATTTTTTTGAGTGGCCTTAAGCATTCCTTGCCTCAGTCTTTAAGAGTAAAGATCTTGGGGAACAAGTTCCCCAAGATATAAGATCACAAACAACTTACATTTGTTGACCTTTAACACCGCTGTAGCCATAACGTAGCGCTGCAGTAATGTTGTTTTTATCATCAGTTGGCGTAACAGCCATCATCATTTCAGTGTAGCTAATAGTGATTGTCTCTACAGGACGGTCACCATGAACTGAAACACTGTAGCTAGAGATCATTGCATCTGTTAATTCGATTTGCATGATTTCTTCGATTTTGTCACCTTGCTTAGTGATGTGGAAAACCGCTTTTTTACCTTTACCGATAGTCGCTTCTTTGAACAAGTCAGTAGAAGAATTATCTTGTAATTTAGTAATGGTCACATCACCTAAACGAGTTGAGCTAGCTTCACGGTCTTTTGCAGTACCAGTGAAAGAAGTGATCTCACGGCTAATATTCCAATCGACTGATAACACAGTAATCAGATCTTTGAATTCTTCAGCAGTGGTTTCGCCTTTAATCCCTTCATAATTTAAATATGTATTCGCTTGCATTATTAATGCTCCTTTTGCGTGGATGTCATCCATTAATGGACAGTTTTATAAGTTCAATAATCAAACTTAATATTTCAATTTATTAAAAATGCACTTACCAACAAATAATACTCAACTGCATTATCCATTTAAATATAGTGAGTCCTCATAATTAAGCCAACGGATTATATCAAAGGTTTTTTGATAATCAACTAATCGTTTATATAAATAAAAAAATACAACCAAGACTAATAATTTATACATTAATAATAACTACACGACATTACAAAGGGTATATACTTTATTATATACCCCTCAAATATGATGTTATAAATAACCAAACTAATACTTACTAATTAGTTATTAATGTCACGGTTTTATATTCATTTAAATTTTATAAATAAACTCATCGTTTACTACGTTTACTTTTACATTGGTTGTTTTCTTATTGTTAGCCATATTGTGTAATATTTTGATCGAAAGATCAGGCAACATCGTATTTTGTAAAATATTATGCACATTGCGAGCACCTGAACCGGCATCCTGACACATAGACACAATTTGGCTCACCACATCATCACTGTAAGTAAACTTAGCTTGATAATGCTCAGCTAAACGATTAGCAACTCGCTGTAATTGCAATTTAGTGATTTCATTGAGCATAGGTTGGGTCAGTGGAATATAAGGAATGACATTCAAACGGCCTAAAAATGCCGGTTTGAAATAACTCAATAAATCATCTTGAAGTGCTTTACGTAAACCTTTAATTGATGGGGCAATTTGTTCATCTTCAAATAAGCCCATCGTGGTTTCTGTACCAGCATTTGAGGTCATAATGATAATAGTATTTTTGAAATCTATATCGCGCCCCTCACCATCTTTAATGGTGCCTTTATCAAAAACTTGATAAAAAATATCTTGAACGCCTGGATGTGCCTTTTCCATTTCATCCAGCAAAATAACACTATAAGGTTTACGGCGAACGGCTTCAGTCAGCACTCCACCTTCACCATAGCCAACATAACCTGGAGGTGAACCTAAAAGTAATGACACTTTATGTTCTTCTTTAAATTCGGACATGTTGATGACTGTCACATTGTCTTCACTGCCATAAACTTGCTCAGCCAATGTTAATGCCGTTTCTGTTTTACCTACACCGCTAGGGCCCGTCAGTAAAAACACACCAATGGGACGTTTTTCATCACCCAGCTGTGCACGAGACGTTTGCACTGTTTTGGCGATTAAATCCAAGGCATGATCTTGGCCGATAACGCGCTTGGCCATGGTGTCTTTTAAGTTCAAAATTGTTTTTATTTCATCATCCTGCATTTTACCTGCCGGAATGCCAGTCCAATCAGAAATGACTTCAGCAATCAATTGTTCATCAACTTGCCAATGCACCATAGGCTGTTTATTGGCTGACAATATTGCCTTAAACGCCGTTAACTCCGCTAACAAAGGTGCGGTATCTGTTTCTGATGCTTGAATCTGGCCAACTAATTCAGCAATTTTTTGAACGGTAACTAATTCGTCCTGCCATTGTGTTGTCAAAGGAGCGAGTTCTTTTGAAAGCAATTTATGTTTTTTGGTTAACTCTGTAATCGACTTTTTATGATCTGAACCGGTTTTTTGCTCACGAGTAAGAATGCTAATTTGTGTATCTAGTTGCTGAATTTGTCGTTGTAAGGATTCAACCATTCCAGGGGTAGAAGCTTGACTCATAGCGACACGCGCGCATGCAGTATCTAATAAACTTACCGCTTTATCTGGCAGTTGTCGGCCAGTAATATATCGATGAGATAAGTTAACTGCAGCACATAAAGCTTGGTCGGAAACAAGAATTTTATGATGCCCTTCCATTACAGGTAACAAGCCCCGCATCATTGCAATGGCTTGTTCAGGAGAAGGCTCTTCAATTTTAACCACTTGAAAACGACGAGTTAATGCGGCATCTTTTTCAAAGAACTTTTTATATTCTGCCCATGTTGTTGCCGCAATGGTACGTAACTCACCACGCGCTAATGCAGGTTTTAATAAATTTGCCGCGTCATTTTGTCCAGCTTGTCCGCCGCTGCCAATCATGGTGTGAGCTTCATCTATAAATAAAATAATAGGTTTAACAGACTGTTTTACTTCTTTAATTAAAGCTTTTAACCGATTCTCAAATTCCCCTTTCACTCCGGCTCCAGCTTGTAGTAAGGCTAAATCCAGTACGTGAATACGAACATATTGTAATGCTGTTGGAACTTCTTTTTGGGCAATTTTAAGCGCTAAACCTTCGACAACAGCGGTTTTACCGACACCGGCTTCACCCGTTAAAATAGGATTATTTTGACGGCGACGGGTTAAAATGTCGATCATCTGCCTAATTTCATTATCACGTCCGAGAATGGGATCTATTTTCCCCAGTTCAGCTTGCTCGGTTAAATTTTGGGTAAATTGGTCTAGATTTGGCGTTTTGCTCGGCGCTGATTGCATCGCCTGAGTTTCTTCAATATCGCTACTTGACACTTTATGCTCGGTAGATTGACGAGCAAGCTGAGGCCATGCATGTTTTAGCTGTGCTGGATCTATTTTAAGAAGCTGTTTTGCAGAGCGTGAAACCAAAGAGTTTAATGAATCGTCAGTCAGTAAGGTAAAAATCAGATAGGCAGTTCTTATCTCACTATCGTTGAATTCAATACTGGTATTTAACCAAGTTTGACGAAGCAAACTCACTATATGTGGAGACAAACTTGGCGCTGCACTGTTGCCTGTTTTAAACTTTTCTAATCCCTGACGGATATCACTAATCAGCTGATCTTTTTGTACTGAAAAACTGGCCATGATGATGTCTAAATCACCTGAACCATTTTCTAGCAACGCTAATAACCAATGCTCAATCTCAACGCTGAATTGGCTGCGGCTATGGCATACGCTGGCAGCGGTTTCTAAAGATTGTCGACATACTGGGTTAAGTTTTCCTACCAATTTACTTAAAGTCATCGCTGACATATTCATAGTCCTTTATTAATTAAATCATTAAGCTTTTTATTTGTTGTCCATTCTCTGCACGGCTCATTAGGCCACAACCTAACCCTAGTCCGATTGCGGACTTTGATAATTGAGCTGTAGGTGCATCTTGTTGTTTTATTTCTAGAAATATTTTGTATTTCACTGACTGGCCTAAATAGTTAGAAACCAGTTTTTTAAGTGATTGATAACTGGCTGTTCCAGGCATAAAAGCGTTAACCGATGCACCTTCCTTCGGCTTTATATGAATACTGACACTAGAATTAATATCCCATACCCGGCTGCCTATGCTGGCATCAACACCTAAACGGGCGTATTGCCCTTCTGGCATACTTCGACTCGCCATTCGGGTTTGCTCTGTTTTCGCTAAGGACTGCCAACGCCCTTGAAAAGATAAAATATGTACATTACAGCCAGTAAAATCATTTAACATTCTTCGTAATGACTCTGCACTCGGCGTTTTAGTGTGACAAAAACCTGCGTAATAACGGTTTAATGATTTGTTACCACTAAGCAAACTCAATACATGGGTAAAGCTGTCGGTAACGCCTGTTTCTGGTGATTGATAATTTGCCGAAAAACGATACTTTTCCCATGAACGATAGAATAGTGAGATAAGCCGATGGTTAAATAAATCATAAAAGTCACGCATCCCATTATCTTTAAGTCGCAAGCGCTCTAGTAGCAACTCGGTATAATGTGAAGGCAATACACCACTAGGTCCGGTTAATCCCATAAATGATATATGCATATCGGCGGCAACTTTATCAGTTTGACTTGTCGATGTAGACGCTACGTTGCTGATTGCTTGTCCTGGAAAACCAAGATGTTGATCAGACTTAAAACGTAACAACTCTTGGCTTGGAATGGCGTCATAACCCACCTTATAACCTTGCTCTCGCCCTTGAGATAATTGTTGTTGAAACTGATAAACGGCTTGATAAAAGTCATATTCAGATGGCGTATCGATTATCGCCTGCAACTGATTATTCATTACTTGCTGGGTCATAGCAGCGGCCTTTGTCCAGCTCGTGCTGGCCAGGTATAGGCTATCGAATTATGATCTTTAAAGCGCATACTCAAGCGGGTAAAACTATTGATTGCAGCAAATTGCGCAAAGAAGTGATCTAAAATAGTGCAAAAGAAAAACACGCCACTGCCAGAATAATGATCTTTAATGAAGGTAATTTCAATATGACTGCCGCTGCAAAAGCTAATCCGGCCATGCTGGTTAACCCTGGCTGTGTCTGGGCTCACTTCAACAGAATGAATATTCTCTATTAAATTCTTATTTTCTGGCGAACACTTAAAATCGTATAACTTAAGGGTTTCTTTTAAGTTAGACAGTGCATCTTTGCCACTAAAACTATCAATGGATAAATGGGTGACTAACTGCCATCGCGAAGCATCACTCAGCGATGCACGCACCGGTAGCGTAGGCGCAAGCAAACATTTCACGTGCTTAATAATGTCGGCACGCTCTGGTACGAACATTTTGGGCTCATTAGTACCAAACGGAAGATGCGCCGGTAAATTGCGGTTGCTGCATTGAGCGGTGATACTTAATATCCAAGCGCCGTAGTCTTCTTCTGACTTAAATCCTTTAAAATTATGGTCGACTAACGATAAAAACGATTCAGTGCCTAATTCAGCATAACCACCAGACCAACTAGCAGACTCACGCCTAACATGCCAAAATAAATTATTGTGACCTAAATATTGCGGATGTGATTCGCCATAAAATGGGGTGACTTCTACCTTATTGTCCTTCGGGTCATAAGCAATAACATCTTCAATACTGATGATTTCAGTCACTTCAGAGTCAGAATAACGGGCAGCCAATTTATATTCATACTGAGACGCATCAATGCTTACCGGTTCTAATTTTTGTTCAAACAAATTAATCACCGGCGTACAACCTAACAGAAAATGATTGGCACTAACTTGCTTCTCTAAATCCTGAGAGCCTTCCTTTAAATAAATATAAAGTGAAAACTTATTGTCGATCCCTTGCCAGCTGCCGTCTAAATCATCAATGTCAAAAAACAAGAATTTTTCTGGGAAAATAAAGTTTTCCAATAATAATCGATAACCAGAACTGGTACGCTGACTGTAAGGTATCACTTGTTGTTCATCTTCAAAGCCAACCGCTTTTAAATGTCTTTTGGTTAAAAACTTACACACAGTTTGCTGCTCATTCACTAAAGCAAAACCGAGGCTGTGTTCAAATAACAATTGATAAAGTTGAAACGTTTGATGATCTTGGCCATTCAAGAAAAAGCGTAATTTATCAACACCGAGGCTTGGCATACTGATTTCGTCAAACTCACAGGCGATATCAAGCTTAATAATAGCCTTAGCACGTTCTGGCCATTGCGGTTCAGGGGCATTAAACGGTGCATTTTGAAACTGGGCTTTCTGCACTTCAATTGGCCATAATTTCATGTCATATGACGTTTGAAAATGGCAGGTTTTCATCCCTTCCACCTGAGTGTCTACCTGAGTTGATCTGGGTAATAACACACCAGTCGTCGACAAGTTTTCAGTGGTGACTTTGATAACTGACATAGACGGTATTGGCGCTTGGTAATCGGGATATAACTGGCCTAATAACGCCTCGGTTAATTCAGGAAAACTATCATCAAGTTTTTGCCTAATTTGTGCTGTTAGCAAAGAGAATGCTTCAATTAATCGTGAAACATGAGGATCTTCAACGTGTTCATCACTTAAGCGTAAACGCCCGGCAACTTTAGGATATTGCTCAGCAAATTCCGCTCCCATATGACGAATGAAAGCAAGCTCACGATTGTAATATTCCAATAATTCCTGATTCACAGAATTCCCTCATTAACTATCATCGCCAAGTGGACTGGCTCAACTTCAGAGTCAAACGAAATATATTCAGGCTCAGGTTCTGCATACAACAATGCATTGATTTTTAATCTTAAAACCCGGTCTAATGGTTGTTCATTATCGACTGTTTCAACCATCACTTCTAAAAATCTCGGTTCGAATCGTTTTATGGTATCGGCAACTTGTTTACATAAAAGCTGACGCCCGTCTAAGCTCGCGACTGGCATAGAAGAAAAGTCACGCAAACCATAATTCATCAGAGAATTATCAAGCTCAGTTAAATGTTCCGGCCACGTTTGCCACTGCAATTTAGCATTGAGTAGGTTTTCTAAATCGCGCCGAACATTAGACCTTAACTGACGTAGATTTAGACCACGATGGCTGTCTTTGACATCTTGCTCGTTTGGCGCATCATCAATCAATCTATCTAGAATTGACGCCATTATCGGTTGTTGGTTTTTGCTCAACACAGGGCCTACTGCAACACTGGAGTGGTAACTTTAGTCATTTGATTTAATGCAATAGCATTATCATCGACAAACCACATTTTTAAGCCCTTGCCAGCAACAACATTAGTTGCGATTTCATGCCAATCGGTTTCTCGTCCCAATTTTTGCGCATCAGTTTCACTGCCACCATAAGTCATTGGAATATGCGCTTCTCCACTCGGTCCATTTTTAATGGCTAGATCAACCCGGCGCCAAACCGTTTCCAGTAATGAGGTCACAGGTTTAAAGTTGATATAGTCAATTTCAGATAACTGCGCTAAATAGAAATTACCGTCAGTACCAAAAATTTCTATAAAACCACCTAAAGTGTCATCTAAATCACGAATTTCTTGATGAGTGATATCATTTAACACTAAGTTAACTTCGGGACGCAGAGTTTCAAGGCTGCTCGCACACTGAGTCACATCATCTTGAGCATCAACCATTGCTAAGCGTAATTTCATTAATGCTTCAACATGTGCATCAGACTCAGCAAAAAGTTGCGGTACGGCTTTGCCTGCCATAAAATCTTGTCGGGCTTGTTCAGCACGGATCAACTGACGTAAATTTGCTGCGCCAATTAAAAAGTCGGGATGCTTTTGCACTAAAAAGTTTAATTGTTTGTCTGCACGTTCCAGCTCACCATTAATACACAACAACTCAACATGTTGACCTTTTAAGTCAATATTCATCGGGTCGTCTTTTAACTGTGCCTCAACTAACTGAATTGCATCTTGTAGTTGGCCGCTCTGCAGCATTTGTTGAATTTGTTTCATTTGATACCTTTATCTTAATTTCTTGATGTCAGTTCAGTGACCAATTTAATACTGGACACCATCTGATCTAATTGAAAATGTGGTTGTAACTGAATAATCGAATAGAAATGCCCAGGCTTGCCGCGAATTTCTTTTACCTGTACTTGGGCACTTCGCAGTGGGTATTTACTTCTTACATCATCTGAAGACACATCTGAAGCGGTAGTGTATTTATGCAGCCACAGCTGTAGCTCTCGCTGGCAAGCCTCTGCAGAATGAAGTGAGCCTATTTTTTCACGACCTAATACTTTGATGTAATGAGCAAAACGTGAAACACACAAAATGTACTGCAACATCGATGATAACTTTGCATTAATACTGTCTTCCAACAGTTCATATTTAGGTGGTTTCTGAACAGAAGCATTACTGTAAAAAACTAAATGCTCACAACCTAATACCGGAGATAAAGGAATAAAACCTTGGTCAGAAATAGACTTTTCCGCCCTATCACTGATTAATAAGTCCACCGATGGCTTCATGCGTTTCCGATACAAATCAGGCTCATATTGACTCACTGCAAGATCGCAAACTAATCCTTTCTTACGAGCCCCAGGCTCTAGCCCACGGATATGACCAAACCAGCCAGATTCACTAAATGCACGAATTAATACCCCACCGAATGCATAAGCAGCATTGCCCCATAAATGATCTTTTTTAGGGTTTTTAATTGATTCCTTAAACTTAAATCCTTCGCTACGAGTACCATCAATGAGATAAGGAGAACGCATAAGAATATTTGGCATTGTTAAGCCAATAAAGCGAGAATCGTCCATTTTACGTAACGAATTCCACTTAATGTACTCGTGTTGTTCAAAAATTTTGGAAATATTCATATGAGCAGATAAATCGGAAAAATCATCAGCACCGAACAATGAAGGACTGGCCGAGGTAATAAAGGGCGCAAAAGCGGCCGCGGCAGTGCGGGAGATTTCTTTTAAAATATCAATATCATTAGTAGATACACCTGGACGGCTTTTATGAGTGATTTGATAATCACCAATTAATGTGCCGAAGGGTTCGCCACCAGACATGTCGTATTCATTGTTATAAATCAGTTTAAAAAAATCGCTTTGATCAAACTCAATGGCCCGATTAATGTCTTTAGACAAGGTTGTCCAACAACAATCGAGCATTTTTACTTTCACTTTCTGGTCTTTATCATGTAAATCTTGCTGTTGAACAAGATAAAGTACTCCGCGCCAGCTGGCTTCTAACGCCTGAAATGCATCATGATGAATAATAGCGTTAAGCTGTTGTTCTAATTGTCTATCAATGCGATCAATGGCTTTAAGAAGGAAAGGTAAAACAGATGTTTTATCGAATTGCTCAAGCGAATGGCTTGAGTTTTCAAGCCAAAGCAATAACGACCTAGTCGAGTCCGACTCTCGCAAGAACCGTTCGACTAGGTGTTTATTTTTTAGTGCCTGTGTCGTCGAAGATACTGGTTTGTTAACACCAGTATCTTCTTTGAAAATTTCACTTGTTACAAATGAAATGGTTTCATGCGGCATCGTTTGTTTCTATCCTTGAAAACAAATGAGGGTCACTGCATTAGCGCGTGATTATCCTACTTTAGGGATCTTCGCGACTAAACGTAAAGAGGCTGTAAGCTCTTCCATTTGTAACCAAGGACGTAACCATGCAACTGCATTGTATGAACCAGGTTGACCAGGGATCTCTTTAACTTCAACTTTTGCGTCTGCTAATGGGTACTTGGCGCGTATCTCTTGCCCACCACCTTCTGAAGCATTAACAAACGATAAAATCCAGCGATTTAACCAAGACTCGACATCTTCAGCTTCCATAAAGCTACCAATTTTGTCTCGAGCCATCACTTTAAGATAATGCGCAAAACGTGATGTTGCCATTAGGTAAGGTAAACGTGCAGAAATGGCCGCATTCGCGGTAGCATCATGGTTAGACATTATTTTAGGTTTTTGGCAAGATTGAGAACCAAAGAACACGGCATAATCAGTATGCTTATAATGACATAGTGGTAAGAAACCCAACTTACTTAATTCAGCTTCGCGACGATCGGTAATGCCTATCTCTGTTGGACATTTTAAATCTGGATCACCGTCATCACTGGTAAATACATGAGCAGGTAATCCTTCAACCTTACCACCACCCTCGGCGCCACGGATTGCGGTACAGAAACCATATTTGCTAAATGCTTGTCCCATATTAGTTGCCATAACATACGCGGCATTCATCCAGCAATAGTCATCATGATCAGCGACTTTAGCACGGCCACTTTCTAAATCTAATTCGAATTCTTCATAGCAAAACTCTTCAACAGGTTTTGTTGCTTCACCATATGGAAGACGGGCAAGCACTCGTGGCATGGTTAAGGTGACAAAACGAGAGTCATCACTGTCACGGAAAGAGCGCCATTGAGTGTATTCTAAAGATTCAAATACTTTTTCAAGATCGCGTGGTTTACTGAGTTCAGTCCACTCATCAAAACCAAATAAAGAAGAACCAGCAGCAGAAACAAATGGGCAGAAGCCAGCGGCTGCAACATTAGATATCAACGATAATGTTTCAACGTCTTCAGGATGATTACTAAACTCATAATCGCCGACTAAACAACCATAAGGCTCTCCGCCCGGGGTGCCAAATTCTGCTTCATAGATTTTTTTGAACATTTGACTCTGATCAAACTCAACTGCTTTACTCAAATCTTTGTGAAGTTCTTTTTTAGACAAACTCATGACACGAATTTTAAGCGTTTCATTTGTTTCAGAATTTTTCACTGTATGATGCAATCCACGCCAACTGCCTTCCAGTTTTTGCAGTTCTTCATTGTGCATGATGGCAGCTAATTGCTTAGAGATAATGTCGTCTAATCGAGTAATCGCCTTGTTAAAAGTCACTGTGAGGTTTTTATCCCACTGTACAGTGCCTTTCAAGGCTTCTTCCGTTAACGAACGAATAAGCTCTTCAGCACGCGAAGAATCGGTTTGCTTGGTTGCAAAAATTGCTTGCTCTAAAATAGAAACACTTTGTGCTTGCTCTTCAGATACAGCATCTAATGACGCGGCTTCCATGCTCATTATTCCGCTCCTTTGAGGTTAAGTTCACCAGCTAATTTATCTAGGCTAGTAGTGTTATTTAACACTTCTTCTAAGATATTTTCGAGATTCTCAGAACGATCAACTTTGGTCATCAAATCACGGAGTTTGTTACGAGTTTCCATTAATTTTTTTAATGGTTCAACCTGATTAACAATGGCAGCAGGCTCGAAGTCTTCGATGCTGCTAAATTGTAATGCAACCTTCATTTCAGTATCGTCACCGGCAAGTGTGTTAGGCACTGAAATGTTTAATTGGGGACTCATACGTTTTAATACATCATTGAAATTTTCACGATCGATTTGCACAAAACGGCGGTCTTTCAATGGTTTTAAATCTGCGGTGTTGTGTCCAGTAAAATCACCTGTAACACCGATAACAAAAGGCAGTTCTTTTTTTACAACTGTACCTTCAGTTTCGACATCATAGGTAATATGGACACGAGGTTTTCTTACTCGCTTTAATTTATCATGTACACTCATATGAACTCCTTTCAATAATATGTTGAGTAATCAACTACAGATTAATCTTCCGTTTTTATTCCAGATAACTTGAAGAAACCATTCCTTGCTTCACCATCTTGGATTAATTCTTGTAACAACTCAGGCAAACTGAGATCACTCCAACGTATAACTTGTTCAATGGCATAAGACATAGGCGAATGTGGTTCGGTACGTCTAAAAAAGTCCGCTATTGTTTCAAGATTATTAATGGCTTGTGCTCTCGAGTTAAGCTGCCCATCAACACCTGATGACGTTGTGCTGTGGTCATTAGGGTCGCTGTGTTGTTCTTTTTCGTGATGTTGTTCTTGTTCAAGGTTTGCTTTGTTTTTTGCAATAATGGGAGCCGTGATAGCGCTGATTTGTAGCGCACATGCTTCTAATGCCTTGCGAATGTAACTGGTAGGCTGTGGCTCACCGCTCATGGCAGCATCCATGGCAGCAGAAAGTTTGCTAAAAGCAGCGATGGCATCTTGAACATCACGGTCTAATTCAATAAAGAAACTGTCAGAGGTTTCTCTTATGCTATGTTCGACATCTTCAAGTGACACTGAACCTGAATCAAAACGTTTTTCTTGTTTGTCTTTATCTAGACGACTGGTGTCTAAAGCTTGCTCATATTGCCAAGTAGAATAAATGACGCCACCATCAGTGATCGGAATAGTTCTGATTGGATGAATTAAAGAACCTTCGCTTTCGATACCGTTTAAACCAATAAGCGGCGCAATGCGCTCTGCCAAATCATTTGGTTCAGGTGTTGGGTAAATAGTGTCCCAATAGCGCTCAACGAGCTCTGTAGCTAGAGTGAAACCAAAACAAAGTCCTTTAAAACCATATAACCTGCAAGCTGCCTCTATAAACCAAGCTACATATTCAATATCTTTTGATTGTTGTTTTAAGATGCCCGGAACTTGTTCGAAAATCGGTCGCCATTCAGCTGCAACGGACAATACATCTTCTTCGTCAGTTAGTGCTTTACGCTCTCTAGAACGTGCAATATTTCGCACATCTTTAAGTAGATAATAAGTTGATGTCGGACTTATATCTTCACGAGGATCAACTCCTGACTCCGCATCAATGGTAATGGGAAGAATTAATTCATCAATTGTTAAATTCTTTAGCTTACTCAATCTAATTCAATCCCTGAATAAAAACGATTAATTTATAATAATAAAAGTATAGAACTTCAAAAACAATACTTATTGCCCTTTAATAGAAGCAAAATACAATATAATGCCAATAACTAATTACAATGGATAATCACAAAAAAACAAAAACACCCCATGTGATTACACCCAATATAATTACGTTTGAAATAATGTTACAGCACATCTAAATACAACATTTATAATTAATGGCTATCGACAATTAAACTCATCAAACAAAAACACTTATATGAGTTTAATTCATCAAAACATTAACCAAATATTGGAATTGTTTTATCACTATCATCAATGATATTTATTTTTTTAGGTGTATTTTTAACAAGAATGCAGGTGACATTATCTCGTGCATTCCTGACTAAAGAGGCATGGAGTAGTGCCATACCGGAATCAATGATATTGCCAGACTTTATTGTTCGTTCAATTTCAACATCATTTAATTCTTTATTTAAACCATCGCTACAAAGTAAAAAGACATCACCCTCTTTCATACTATCGGTGCGATAATCTATGTCTAATTGTGAGTCAACACCGACAGCCCGAGTGATTACATTCGCTAATGGATGAGATTCAGCCTCTTCAGGTAGAAGTAACCCTTCATCAATCATGTCATTAACTTGACTGTGGTCTTTAGTGACTTGCTTCATTTGTTGATCTCGTAACAAGTAAATTCGACTATCGCCTACCCATAACAAGTGATAGTTATCTTGGTATAACCACAAAACAACGACAGTACTGCCAGCCACCTTCCCATCAAATTCATGCTCACTCATTTGTTGCAAAAAACGATTGCTCGCAATAAGCGACTGTTTTAAAACATCTAATGTAATAGTCTCTGGTTGTAAATGTTCAACGGCCTGCTGGATGCCATCAATCACTAATTGACTTGCGACATCTCCTGCTGCATGTCCACCCATACCATCTGCAACCACCCAAATACCTAAATGTGGTAATTCAAGATATGCATCCTCGTTGATTGCTCTTACGGTGCCTCGATGAGTTAATGCATGACTTAAGTGCATGATGTTTGATCCTTAATGAGCTCTGCAGTATTCCAACCACGCTGTTGCCATTGGCCATTTAACATAGAAATAAATTGACTGATCTGTGGTAAACCTTCAGTAATAATCGTGCATGGTTCAACATCGTCAGAGCCTTCTGTCCACCAAATGCTGTAACGATCAAAGCGTTTTCTGTATTGCTGGTCCAGTAATAAAAGTACATCAGGAGAATTGTCGCCTTGAAATACCCACGCTTTCTTGTTGCGATCCAACGATTCGCTCTCGAGTAGCTTGTCGTTATTGGCGGCAACCGTTAAAGTCTCTTTTGTAATGGCATCGAACCATTTACTAAGAACAGTATCATCTTCAAGCACTTGTAATATATTCTGTTCAAAAACCTCAACCCACTGATTGTCTTTCCAACCTCTTAAAGCCGATTGATTATGTAATCCTGCTAATGTGAATGGATAATGGCGACCAACATGGTCAACACTTGGTATGACGGTCCCGACAACAGCTTGGTCGCAACACACACCGGCAGATAACGAAAAATGCCATATGGGACTCGTCAGATAATAATCCAACCAATTGTGTTCGGTTTGTTCTTTACTCACCGCAATAACAGCTTGTAACCAGTCATTCCAATTTTTAAGAAAATCAACATTTAAGTTCTGCTGAATAAAATCCCCTTTTGAGGGGACTTTGCCACAGTAACCTACTGATGTTAAAGATTCGCAGGACATCTAAACTTCTCCATATTTGCCATCCAAAATGGATTGTTAACACTGTTTGCGGTCAATTTCAGTACAGCATTGTAGCCTTTGAGATTGATGAGTAACTTGCCATCTTTTTTAGTTTGTGGACGCTTTTTACTTAATTCATCTAATAATTTGAAGAATGACCATTCACCTTCATATTTCTTATTGATAGAGCGCCCGCCGTTAGGAGGTGAAAATGCAATTCGTGTTTCGTTATTTGCTCCAGGGCCAGGCCAGGTAAATAACTCTTTGCGAGTAGGACCGTGTCGATACTTCAGCTGTTGGCTATCTATTTCGAATAAAAACATACTCACACTTCTATCTAATAATTCCGGTTCTAATGAAAAGTTAACAATAGGCTGCTTAGATCCCGGTTCGAAAAATGCTTCTTTAATAATTTCTGCGCGTTGATACATTTCTAAAATGTCATTACGAATGCCGATATTACGCTTAAAACGCCAAGGTTTTTTGCTGGTATCGACATGTGAAGCGAGGTATTGATCCCAAAATTTATCTAAGGTGCCGCCATAACCAAAAAACTTACTGAAGTCTTTTAGTCTGACATCTTCTGACGATTTTCGGTCAAATGGGTAACGCCCTGCGATCGCTCGATTGAATTCAGCCAACACTTGCGAACGCCAAATACCATTGAAACGCTGACTTTGATTGGATTTAGCAAACGAGCGAGTACGATAAGCCACTTCACTTAACCAATTTTTTACTGGATAAGGTAGATCCATCAATTGCTCAGATAAACTAGAACCTAGTTGAGCAAAGCTTTCTTCTGTGGCTTGATTAACAACGTTACCTTGTCCTTCTGACTGCATTGATAATTTATTGTAGTTTCGATTAAGAGCCCGCAACGTCGTTTGAATTTTATCAATGTCAGCAGGATTTATTTTGAGCAATTCTGCAAAAGCAAATTCTACATCTTTGCCAGGCAAATCAATATCTAACTCTATTGCTGTATCGGGTAACAGTCTATTTAATCGTGCTTTTTTAGACCGAAATGCAACATCAGAAATATTACCGGCCACTTCCGCCGCGGCCTTTAAATTATTTGAATCGGCAGGAAGCTTAGTTAAATTCACATTTTTCTGAACTGCGGTAATAATGGTTTTGATCGGTTGATCTGGGCTCGCAAGCGCTGCAGTAACACTCTCAGCTTCCTCACGTGTTGAATATGGTTTGATAGCAAGGTCGCTTAAGAAATCTTCCCAATAGAAAATATAATCACGAATGTATCTGTTTTCTAACTCTTGGGTAATCTGCGCTTTCGCTTGTTCGTCTAAATCAACTAACTCATCACCATAAACCCAACTGTCTGCGGTTAGGTTTTTTATTATCTTATTCTTTTCTATACTAAAAATGCCATGAAAACCATTAAAAGTATAAAGACCAGGAATACCTTGATTAAATTGGCGACCACTGATGAACACCAGGCCATCTAAACTGTCTACACCCAGAATATCAACCAGTTTAAAATCTGGGATACTGCTGTTTGAAAAATCACTTTTTAAACGCTGATATGCGCGCTCAACCAGAGGTAACATGGTCAAATTAATCCGGGCACTATCCACTGTCATACTGTCATATTGATGACCTCTAATCCCTAAAGACAGTAATGTATCTATATGCTTATTTAACTCCTTTCTAACCTCACCATTTACATCACCAACCAGGTTTCTATCGATATAAGCCGAGAACCAGACTTGCACATCACTTTTGTCAAAATGCTCGGGAAAATACAACATTAAGTAGGTTTTCAATGTCTCATAGAGGTAGTTAAGGTGCCCACCATTAGCGTCCATTTCTGCACTTAGCACACCTTGTAGGTAAGGCATTAAATGTGTTTCTAAAGCACGGTGATAAGCCGCTGTAGCAGGTTGTTTAAGCTTATCTCCTTGATACAAACCAAAGGTATATGCATCCTCAGGCTTGTCAGTACCAAAACCAACAGGGAGATCACGAATTAATGTTAATCCTTTGGTAAGTGTAATCACATCAGACTTAGCATTTAACCCACCACTGGTAACCGTTTTATATGCTGTGACACCTTGATAGGTATCATCAATCAATTGTCTATTCCAATCATAACTTTGCCACCAAACATAACTCGCAAACAAAGTGACACCTGCAGCAATGCCTACTGATATTTTTCGTAAAAGTTTATTATGGTTTGTATGCTTGCGATTGGTCGATGCTAAATTTTTCTCTGGAAAAATAACATCTTCTAATAGGCGTTTAATAAAGTAGCTGCGTTGCTTATTGGCGGCGAAGGTTTTAGTTTTACTCTTAATGCCACTGGATAAGTGACTAGAAAGATGATCAATTGGGGTACCTTCTTGAGTTGCGCTGGTTAAATAAACACCACGCAATAGCGGTGCTTCTTCGTATGCATTAGGCGCGAAGATCTCTTTAAGAAAATCATCGGCTGAGCTCTGTAATAACCGAAGCTGCTTTGGAAACTCATAGATGGCCGCACGACGCTCTAGGTCGCGTTCGTTTTTTAAACGGCTATTTAATCTTGCATTTAAATTTAATAATAAATCATGAAATTCTTTATTAAATGAACTGACAATATCAGTGTCTTCTGTATCGGCATTGAGTGGGAAGGTAATACCCCAAATTTGTTCACAATCTTCTTTGGTTAAATCATCAAAAAACTCATTAAACCCAGCAACTAAATCTGATTTCGAAAATAAAACATATACCGGAAAAGTCATACCCAGTTGATTTTGCAGTTCTTGTAAACGCTGCTTAATTGCGCGTGCGTGTAAATTTCTCTCTGTCTTGGTTTGGTTTAACAAATCAGACATGCCCATGCTGATTATCACCCCATTAATAGGACGAACTGGGCGGTATTTTTTCAATAAACCCAGAAAACCTTGCCATGCCCGAGAGTCTTGTTTTACATGACTATCTTGAGTCGTATAACGACCCGCCGTATCAATTAATACTGCCTTATTGGTAAACCACCAATCACAATGTCTTGTTCCTCCAACGCCTTCAATCATATCTACGCCCATTTTTTCTTTTAATGGGTATTCAAGACCAGAATGTTGAATAGCTGTGGTTTTTCCACTTCCAGGTGGACCAATCATGATGTACCAAGGTAATTCGTAAATACTTTTATTTTTAGTTAACTTGGTATTTTTAAGAATATCTAATGCTTGGGTCATTTTATTTTGTAAAACAGTGATTTCACTTTTTGCTAAGTCATCACTGGCCACAGAGCTACCCTCTTCACCATTAATTAAGCTATCAACCATTTTCTCGCTTTGTTTTTTATTCTTGAGTTGTCGAGAAAAGTGAATGGCACCAAAAATAATAACAATAACCAGTAGTAAGATAATCCGTGTGGCTGCTGATGCTAACGGTTCATACCCCGCTATAGCCACTAAAGGGCCACCAAACCAAATAAGTAAAGCCAAACATAAAAAACCTATTATGGTAATTGTCCATTTAGACTTAAGTGTGTCGACAATTCCTTTGCCAATTGATTTTAAAGACATTGATGCGATTCCTTTGTGTCACACTAAAACAATAAGTCGATTTCGATTCGACGATTTAACGCGCGGTTCTGTTCACTGTCGTTCACCACACGGGGCTCAGACTCACCACGACCTTCGGGCCACAAGCGGCCACTTAGCGATGAGTTATTAGCGAGAACGTTCGCAATCGACGTTGCTCTTGCTAATGAAAGATGCCAATTTGATGGGTATTTAGACGTAAAGATTGGCTCATCATCGGTATGACCGGTGATCAATATTTTGCCATTTGTGCTCTCTAGCGTCAGAGCAATTTTAGCTAAAATAGCTTCAAAATCTGAACGAGGTTGAGTGTTACCAGAAGCAAACAGTTCAGTCGCCCCAATGCGGATCCTCACACGATCACTTAATTGTTCAACTTCGAGTAGATTCTTGCCAATTTCAGTTTGTAAAAGTTGTTGCAGTAATAATGCTTCATCACGACTAATTTGTTGTTGCGCATCAATGGTTTTCTCCCAAGGCACAATCGAGGTCAATTCTTTATAAGCCTCTGATGAGTAATTGTTGATGCTATAACTAAAACCCATATAGATAAATAAAATAACCACCCCAAATAATGCCCCGATAACCCATAAAGGAAATGGCTGCTGGAAGGTTAGATTAGGGACAATATTCTGTCGCCATCCTGGTGATAATTCTCGATGGAAATCGCCTTTGCAAGATTGAATGGCTAAATACGTTTTTTCACGTAATGCTTCTAGTTTTTGATCGCCTTGAGGCTCAACTCTCATTTTGCCAACAAAACCAAGAGTTAAACATAAATACATCAACTCAAGTAAATTACACTTTTCAGAAGGATGACGAAGTGAGGCGTCAAGCAAGGTATAGAAATATTCGCCACCCAAGGTTTCATTGTGAAAAGTAGAAAGTAAACTGTCAGACGCCCAATAGCTTTGCTCTCCCCAAGGCGTATTGAGGACCACCTCATCTATAAAGCAACACAAGCAATATCGAGCAGACTTAATGTCATCTGACGCTAAATTTGCATTACGTAATTGTTGCTCATAATTCTTGATGAGTTCGACACAATGCACCCGTAAAGTATTGACATCATCATGCTCGGTACTATTTCGTAACTGAGTACAAATAGATAAAAGCGTACCCGCAAAATCAACGATTGGGTTTTGCGATAAGCTTAGTTGCGATCGGTTGTCTCGATTATCGGCACGATGATCTTGGATCAAGGTTTTCTGACTATCATCATCGACCTTTGTTTTATTGCCAGCCATACCCGACCCTTTCCCTGGGCGAGGTTTAACGATGGTTTTATCGTTCACAAAATTATCCTTAATGTTTTGGCGTTAAATACTCACGGCCCAAAGTTCAATTTGTAACTCTGGATATGCTCCAGAAATATGCATTGCTACACCGCCACTTGATTTAAGCTTTATCCAATGGCTATTATTTTTATCTAATTGAAAATAGTGATAACCCGCATGGTATGGCACCTGTCTTGGCGCGACTGGGAGGTTGGATATTCCAATACCGGGTAATTGGTTATTAACCAGTTCACGAATGGTTTCAACTGACCCTATTTTAATTTGTGAAGGTAGGCGTTGACGAAGCTCATCATGCGGAACATTTGCTTTAACAGCGAGAATAAATTCAGCATTATCAAGCATACTTTTGTCTGCAATCGTCGAGAAATACACACCAAATTTGGTCTTCTCTAGGATCAGCTCTGTGGCACTTTGTTCCAATACACTACTTAAGCCATGATTAACAATTACCATAGTGTTACTAAACACATAGGTTAAATTATCATGTTGATAGACAGGAAATTTTGGCGGTCGCTTGTTGGGACTACTGAACGTTGAAAGCTCACCAGAAAAACTAATGAGTGTGCGAAATAGCAATTCTGGATGAATATGACTAACAACCCCATAATGTTCAAAAATAGGTTGATACTTATTCAAAAGTTGTAACATTAAAAAGTCTGCTATCGAACTGGAAGTCCCTTGGGATTGACTTAAGCGACCGGCTATGGCTTCTGCACGCTGATTAATCATGCCAGTGACTTCAGTTGTCATATTCATTAAGGTTTTAATGTGTTCAATGCCAATACATGCCGGAATAAACTTTTTATCTAATCGAATCACGCCCTCTTCAGACACATCAATAACCCGAGCGATCGCAATTGAGACGTAGCCTGAGCGATCTTCCGTTTGTAACTTTAACCGACAATCTAATTTGGCAACTTGCAGCACTTCCATAGCATCAGAGCCAACGCTTGTGTCAACAATGTTGTGATCTTCATAGCTGTAGCGAGTAATTTGATTTTGTTCAGAAGATGAAATATTCATCCCATTGCTTTTCGCAACGGGAAGAACAAGATAAACAAGTTGGTCCAATGTACCTGCTGGGACAGTAATAGCCGTTGGTAACGGGCTCTGCTCAGGAAGACAAGCCAAGGTGTTATCAGGAAAAACACAATCGATGCGGTCTAACCCAAATTGCCCCAGTGGTAGTAGGCCATAATTGACTTCATAGCTCACAACCCCCCAAGCAAGTGGATTGTTATTCTTGGCAGTTCGCGCTTGTTGATGTTGCAAAAAACGTTCTTGCTGCTGCATATGTTGCGGACGAAGAAACATGCCCTCTGTCCATGCTATTGGGCTAAAATCGCTCATAATTTCCCTATTTATTCACAACAATTATTTTTCAGAGTTATACACAGCTATTTTTTCGATGTTGATAACGACATCATCATAACCAGTAGGATCGACAGCGACGACTGAACGCCAACGAGATGAATCAATATCTCTGTATGCGACAATAACACCAACAAATCGGGTGTTTTGTCCCAGTGTCATGGCATATTCACGCGTTTCTGATGGCTGTAATTCCAACTCATCTTTACGAATAAGATCTGGACCAAGTACACTTTCAGCTGACTCATCAAGGGTAAAAAAATCTTGAGTATCAAAGATAGTTCTTGATGATAATTCAAATATTTTCACCACCACTGGTGATGGCCGATCGTTAATGTCAGGATTGATGTCTGCACTGGCATTAAAGGTAAGATCTGTCGATGGCGGGACGACAGCATTAATCGTTTTACAGCCAGAATTAAGTAATAAAAAGCTCACTAATACAATTTGATATAGACCTAACTTCAATTTCATTTATTAGCCCTTAATAATTTATAATGTTTTAATTTTATTGTCGTATGCTTTAACAAAATCATCTGATAATGCAGCAGCACTGTCTTGCATAAATTCTGTTTTTAAATTGGAATGTAAGCTTTTATATACTTTCCATTGGCGCATCTGTTTCTGTCCCGGCACTAACATGTCTGTAAGCGACTGGTTTTGACTTTTGGCTTCAATAAATTCAGGATCTAATTGATTTAGCAATCCACGGATAGCGCCTAATGTGCCTGCAGTTAACGCAGTATCATGTTTTCGACCGTCATTAAAAGCTTCGGTAATCGCTTGTTGAGATGACAAGAAACTCGCACTTTTCCTTAAAAATAAATTTTGAAATACATCATCAATATTGGCCGAAAATTTCAATGGATTATTTTCACGCTGCTGGAATGTTGTTTGATTGATCCTAAACTCAGTTTTCAGCTTTGAACGTTGACGTAGTGATTCCATCAGTCCAGTCAACATAAACTGCATACTTTGGCCCAGTTCAAACATCAACTCTTCAGTTAGCACATTGACATAATCTTGTTCATTGACTCCCATACCCTGAAAAAACGCTTTGCTTAATGCAGATGAAGGGCTTACCTGTGTACTAACGGGTACTTTGGTATTTGGTGACACGGGGGCCACTTTTTTCACCTCCGCTTTTACCGTTTCAGGCACTTTTATAGGGTTAACTGAAGCTTTAGCAACCAGAAGCTCGGGCTCTTGTGGAACAACAGATCGGATATCAGTTTTTGCGTGAGCTTGAGAATGTTGTCCAAAAATATCTTTATCCCATTCTTCTGGAATGGCTACTGGTGGTTGAAAATGGTCTTGTAAATCAGCATTCATCTGCGAGAGACCTGCTGATTGTTGTCGAGATTGGTTCAGTAACATAGCAGAATCAAATCCTGCTAAATCAGATTCAAACCCAGTATCAAGCATTGATGAGGAAGAAGCTGGAATGAGTTTATTTTGCTGCAAAGTAGCAACATGTGGGGCGTCATGTATCTCTTGTTGAGGTTGACTATTAGAGGCCACATGTAACATTTGTAACTTCGCACTGATCTCATAATCACCAAAAGTAAACAGATCATCGTGTTCAATTTTATGCTCACGATTGGTGCCTAACGCTTCGACTGCGCGATTGACATATAATCCGTTGGTTGATAAATCCTCAATGAAAAAATCATCACTGCGCTTGGTGATCCGAGCATGAGTACCAGAAACCACTTTTTCTGGATCAGGCATATGCCAATCACATACATCAGAGCGCCCTAACGTTAAGGTTTCTGTGACATCTTTTGTTATGACCTGCTCAGGGGATAACCTGTGATAACTCACAATCTCTAGCAATAATTCCATTTCTATTACATCTTCCTTCATCAACTTGTTGACTAGCCATCATACCCATTGCGTTATAAGCGTTGAACACCATTTAGACGTTCATACATTTCATTTCCTCTGGCAAATAACTCTCTGGCTGTTTTCAGATATTGCTTATCAAGATACACATTTGCTTGGCGTAAAAAAGAGGCGGCTAAACGTTTATCAAGCGTTAGCAGGGGCTCAAAATCATCGGGTAAATTCGTGGCGAGCCCCCTAACTTCTTTATCAAACTCGTGTAGATCTTTTGGGTTATCTATTGCATCTAACCTCACGGTTAATTGATTAAATGTATCTCGATAATAAACTTCAGCAGCTTCGTATGGATAAACGACCGTTTTACCTTTTGCCGTTAAATCGTGATAGTCATTTAAGCCTTTAACAGCCACTTTCAATTCGGCGCCATATGTAATTAATGACTTAGCCTGCGGATAGTTTGAAAATATATTTTCGCCAGTTGTAATGAGTGCACTTATTTGATTAATATCATGTTTCTTTAAGGCGTTATCAAATGAGCTTGCATAGAGGGCATATTCTTCATTAGACGCGGTATAAACATATCCAGGCTCGACAAATGTTAACCCTTCAACAATGGCTTGAATATTATTACTTCCCTGTTCATTGTAACGGGCTTGAGATAATAACAGGCTCAATCGTTCAGACAGTGCATCTACAACTGATTGTTTACTTCTCTCTGCTTGGTTTTTTATTTGTAGCAAACGAACTGAATCAGGATAAAAACGTTCTATGTCATTAATAATTTGTGCTATTTTTTCATAATTTTGATACAGACCATTATCGCTTTTCGGTAAGGAAGCTATACGTTGCTCCACAATATCCAACACTTCAGATTGATGTGTCTTTAACAAACCATTCTTAATCAGCTTTTTATCTTCTGGAATATCTTCTATTTGGGCTAATAATGCTGAAGCAGGAATAAATTCAAATGCTTGAACTTCGCTTTTGGCCTTATTTGTCAGCGCGACTTTATTTTGTAAGTCGTCTAATTGAATCTGGTAATATTGTTGAATTTGAAATCCACCGATAACAAGTACAACACCCGCAGCAATAGCGGTGAGTAGTGGCCAACTTTTACTGTGGAACTTATTGATAATTAGCTCGATGGAAGGCGCACGTTGTACTTTTTTAAGCGCGAGACCTTTTTTCAACATAGGCCATAATCGTGAACTAATATTTTTTGGTTTAATCAACTTATTGTTGGTGATATCAACTTCATTTGCAGCTACACGGTTATAAGGATGTTTACTTGTTAGTAGCTCATAGCTAATACACGAAAAAGCAAAAATATCGTCTGCCGCGCAGGCATCTTCTCCAGATAACTGCTCAAAACTAGCATAAGCTGGGGTATAACCTGTTAAAGGAGAGTCTTGGTCGAATTCGGCAAATGCGTATCGGTCCTCTCTTTGCTGTAAGTTTTTCGCAACGCCAAAATCAAAAACTTTAATGTTCCCTTGGCGAGTGAGGAAGATATTTGATGGCTTTAAGTCTGTATGGACAATACCTTGTTGATGAGCATACGATAATGCAGAAGCAATCTGATCAATGATTTTCATTGATCCTTTGAAGTTGATGCCTAATGGTTTTGAACGTTTGATCACTTGGTCTAATGATTCGCCATCTAACCACTCCATCACCATAAAGTGAAAGCCATCATCGGTATCTACATCATAAACTCTGATGATATTTGGATGAGAGAGTTTTTGAGTTTGTACTGACTCTTTGATAAGGACTTGCTGAGCTTCGGGTATATCCGATATCTGAGATAATAATACTTTAATCGCAACAAAAGGTTCTGTTACGTTTAATGACTCCAAATAGAGATCTTTGGCGCGGTATATATCACTCATACCACCATGACCAATTTTCGACTCAATTAAATAGCGATTTTTGAAACACTTCCCAATCAAGTTAACTTTATTATTATTTCCAGAATGTTCAAATCCTGCCACAACTGTTTTATCTTCAGCAAAGTGATTTGGTGCTTTACTCTTATCCATAAGTACAGGTTAATCCCTTAATATTATCCTAAAGTATGTAAACTATCTTCCTAGTGAATCAAAATTACCCCAATATGTTGCAGCAAGAAAATGCAAAAAACAACATTTAAAAACTTGCTTAATAACTTTTAAATAAATTCATTAAAATAAACCACCCATTAGTATGTATTAAAATCTAAAAACATTAAAAAGTATGTTTTTAATATGAAAATAAACATCTAATTAACTAAAAAACAGTTTTTCTATTGACCCAATAAAACATTATCGGTAATTTACGATTTCTTTTTAATGGACCACATTTTTAAAGGATTAAACAAATATGAAACGCGTCAATCTTTCATTACCTGTTATTGCGTTATTAACACTTGCGGGTTGTCAATCAGCACCTGTCGTTGTATCTGAACCAATCAAAACATTTTTTATTTCTCCAGAGTGTATTGAATATACATTACAAACAGATAATGAAATGATTATTGGGTTCACACCTGTGTATTTCGAAGTTAATAGTGATAAGTCATACAGTAAGCTTGATACTCACATGTCTTGCGTTGCGACTTACCTCGCCAATAATTCTGATAAAGAACTAAATGTTCAGGGCTTTACAGATGACAAAGGCACAGTTAAATACAATAAAGCGTTGGCACAGCGTCGTGCTGATGGTTTAGTGGAGTTTTTAATCTCTTTGGGCACATCTAACGACCAATTAATTTCGACTACTAAAGTTATTGAAGATAACGGTGTAAAATTAACCAGTTCTGAGCGTTCTAAGACTCGTCGGGTTAACTTTTCCATTACGAATAAATCTTCATAAAAAATGAATTAAAGTATTAATAAAATACTGTAATTCAAGTGTATTTATTATACTTATTATTGAATCTCAGCTTATTACAAAGCTGAGATTCAATAATTTATCAACAAACCCTCAGTTATATCGCTCCTTATTCCATCTAAAAAACCTGCTTACTTATATTATTGTCAATATCTGGACTAAACATGGATTCTCTAAATTTATTTGGAAATGTTAGTCACACGACAGAGCCCATACTGAAGATAATTGTGCTGCGTTAACGCGCATCACAGATAAAACGACTTCTAAAAAATGATAGTATAAAAATGATTAACCGAACAACGTGACTCATCGATTAATCACTGCTCATTGAAAATAGATACTTGAGCATAGTCAATTGAACATAGCCCACAGTGAGGTTAGCGTTCAACATCCTTACTGAGTCTTAATCGAATGAATAACATTATCAATAATAGTAAACCAAACTGAATATCAATAGCCCCGCCGCTGTAATTATTGCTATGTTCCACCTTGGCAATTTTTTCCTCTTTAACTCTCACCTTAAATCGAGCTAACTCATCATCTAAGTTTTTAGTCATATCAGTAACTGCCAGGTCAAAACCTTGCATCGATTTTTCTGCTAAGGTTTCATCAATACCTATGGCTGTGGTTCGTTTTTCAAGCTTGCTGATCCCCGGTGCTCTAAAAAGCATTTTTCTACTTTTAATGTCAAACACTGCGGTATCAACAAAGGTTTGTACGGTATTTTCATTGCCCGGAATCACATACATACCCACGATGGTCCAATACAATAACGCGGCATTATTCTCTACAGACTGAGTCACTTGATCGTAAGACACCAACGCCATTACATCGACATCATATAAACGCCCAACTTGTTCTAATGTGTTAAAACCATCACCACCAGCAAGATAAGTACTCGGAATGACTTCAATGCGGTCAATATAATCATATTGAACAAAAGCCGCTTTCACTTTTTCAAGTAATTCGTATTGATCTTTACTATGCACAGCCTCTTTTTGAAAACCTGTAGACGGTACAAAGGCAATACCGACTTTTACTGGTAATGTAAGCAATGGAATTTCGGCACTATGCACTGCACGATCTTCTTTATTAGGATACAAAAAGTCCATCAGACTGCTCGAAACAGACTGTTTCCCCGACTGCTGGCTCACCAACATACTGCATGAGGACAATAAAAAAACTGATGCCATCATGCCCAACCATGTTGTTGTTTTCATTTACGCTTCCTTTTAAATTATTTTCCATTTATTGATATCAATGAATCTGTTTATTTCTACAACACGAAAATACATAAATAACCAATCACACCAAATGTTAATTGTTTTCACTACCTTAACATTGTCAATTTCGCTAACCCTTAACTAAAAATACTATAAACCTTTGTTATTTATACACTATGAAAAGTGGCACAGTTAGTGCTTTGATGTATTTAATTAACATTAGTTACAAATGATAACGTGACGTTAACTCGCTTAAGAATAACAATAAGTACATTAGCGTCATTTAATTCAAAAAATATAACACTAGCAGGTACCCCATGGATAGGTTCATCAGCATGAAGAAAATGGCAATTCCTTTACTTTGCATTGCAGTATTGAGTGGTTGCAGCGGCGAAGAAGAGCAAGCAAAAGAAGATGAAAAATTTGCTATTCCGGTTGAAACAGCACTGGTCACCACAGGCAATGTATCGTCTTTTTACAGCACCACCGCCACACTTGAAGCACCTGAAGAGTCTCATGTGATGAGCCGCATTGCTGGGATAATCGAAAAGATTAACGTTGAAGAAGGCGATCGGGTTACCAAAGGGCAAATACTTGCGGTAATTGATGCCAAGCGTCAACGTTATGACTTCAATCGTTCAGAAGCCGAAGTGCAGATTATTCAGCAAGAGTTAAATCGTTTAAATAAAATGAACAACAAAGAGTTTATTAGCCAGGATCAAATGGCCAAGCTCGAGTTCAACCTACAAGCTGCTAAAGCACAGCGCGACTTAGCAGAGCTACAAGTTAAAGAAAGCCAAATCACCTCACCCATTAATGGTGTCGTTGCTTCACGCTATGTTAAAACAGGCAATATGGCAAAAGAGTTCCAAGAGTTATTTTATGTTGTTAATCAAGACCAACTTCACGGCATATTACACTTACCAGAACAACAACTTGCTAGTTTACGGGTTGGTCAACAAGCCAGTATTATTCAACAACACCAAGGTACAGCGGCCAATATTATCGATGCAAAAGTGCTGCGCATTAGTCCGATAGTGGATGCTCAAAGCGGTACGTTTAAAGTGACGTTAGCCGTGCCAAATCAAGATGCAACATTAAAAGCGGGTATGTTTACTCGGGTTGAACTTAAATACGACACCCACCTTGATGTACTTACCGTGCCTTATAACGCATTAATCAACCAAGACAACACTCAAGCTTTGTATGTGATAAAAGACACCAAGGCACAACGACGTGAAGTCACCTTGGGATATCGTGAAAATAACACGGTTGAAATTTTATCGGGTGTTGAAGATGGCGAAAAAATTGTCATCCGGGGCCAACAAAACCTCAAAGATCAATCATTAGTGGAAATTATTACCCCACTTAGCTTCGCAGCTATTCGATAACGGAGCGGGATAATGTCAATAATTAACACTTCGGTTAAACGCCCCGTCACTGTATGGATGTTCATGTTAGCTGTGATGCTTTTTGGCATGGTAGGGTTTTCTCGCCTCGCGGTAAAACTGTTACCCGATTTAAGCTATCCCAGCGTGACCATACGCACAGCCTATGACGGTGCTGCTCCGGTTGAAATTGAGCAGCTGGTATCAAAACCAATTGAAGAAGCTGTTGGGGTGGTAAAAGGACTGCGGAAAATAAGTTCAATTTCACGTTCTGGCATGTCTGATGTTGTGCTCGAGTTTGAATGGGGCACAAATATGGACATGGCTAGCCTTGAAGTGCGTGAAAAAATCGACACTATCGAGCTGCCCTTAGACATTAATAAGCCATTATTACTGCGTTTTAACCCCAATCTTGATCCCATCATGCGCTTAGCTTTTTCTGTACCCAATGCAGATGCGGAGCAGTTAAAGCAAATGCGAACCTTTGCAGATGAGGAGTTAAAACGACGTTTAGAAGCCTTATCCGGTGTTGCCGCCGTAAGGCTATCAGGCGGGTTAGAGCAAGAAGTTCATATTGAATTAAATCAACAAAAACTAAGCCAATTGAACCTTAATGCCGACCAGGTTAAGCGCCGTATAAATGAAGAAAATATTAATCTTTCAGCAGGTAAAGTGATTCAGGGTGATAAAGAATACTTGGTCAGAACCTTAAATCAATTCAATTCATTAGATGAGTTAGGTCAAGTGATTATCTACCGCGATGGCCAAACGTTAGTCAGATTATCTGATATTGCGGTGATTAGTGATGCCTACAAAGAACGCAGTGATATTACTCGCATCGGCGAAGTAGAATCGATTGAATTAGCCATATACAAAGAAGGTGACGCCAATACCGTTGCTGTTGCGCAAAAGCTACGCTCTGAACTTGAAAAAATCAATCAAGCTAATGAGCACAATAAGTTAAAAGTTATTTACGACCAATCTGAGTTTATTGAAAGCGCTGTCAATGAAGTGACATCGGCAGCGTTATTTGGCAGCTTACTGGCGATGCTGGTAATTTACCTGTTTTTACGGGACATTATTGCCACATTAATTATTTCTATCTCGATCCCTTTTTCGGTTATTGCCACCTTTAACATGATGTACTTTGCCGATATCAGCTTAAACATTATGTCGTTAGGTGGTATTGCGTTAGCAATTGGTTTATTGGTCGACAATGCCATTGTGGTATTAGAAAACATAGACCGTTATAAATCTCAAGGCATGAGTAAAGTTGAAGCTGCCGTCACAGGATGTAAAGAAGTCTCAGGCGCCATTTTTGCATCAACACTCACCACTCTAGCTGTATTTGTCCCTTTAGTGTTTGTCGACGGCATTGCAGGAGCCTTATTTGCCGACCAAGCGCTCACGGTCACGTTCGCCCTACTCGCCTCATTATTTGTTGCCTTAACAGCCATTCCCATGTTGGCATCACGACAAGGCTTCACCAGCCTGCCGCAACCAGTTGAAGTCGCCCAAAAACCGAAACCAACAAGCCGCAAAGGAAAAATCACCTACTACTTACTGGCTGTGTTGAGTTTTCCCTTTAAACTCTTGTTTAGCTATTTGCCTTCAGGATTATTAACCGCAATTATTGTCATTAGCCGTTTTGTAAGTAGTGTATTTGGGCTATTACTCAAACCCATCTGTGCCGGCTTTAACTACCTATATCGCATCGTCGAATCAATCTATTTCCGGGTGTTACATCACGCTCTACGCTATCAAGTGTTAACCATTGTGTTAGCACTTTTGGTAACACTAGCGTCAAGCAGTTTACTGCCTAAGTTAGGTGTCGAGCTAATCCCGCCGATGAATCAAGGTGAGTTTTATGTCGAAGTATTATTACCGCCAGGCACCGAAGTCAGTGAAACTGATGCTGTATTACAACAACTAGCGCTGTCGATTAAAGACCGTGAAGATGTGAAACACGCCTATAGTCAGGCTGGTAGTGGTGGGTTAATGACATCGGATACTGCAAGAGGTGGTGAAAACTGGGGCCGATTACAAGTGGTACTCGCAGACCCTTTAGCCTTTAATGCAGTTAGCCAGGTATTGCGTAACACAGCAAAAAATATTCCTGAACTAGAAGCGCAAATTGAACACCCTGAATTATTCAGTTTTAAAACCCCGCTTGAAATTGAGCTATCGGGTTATGATTTAGCTCAACTCAAACAAAGTGCAGACCAACTGGTTAATGCCTTGTCTGATTCTGACCGCTTTAGTGACATCAATACTACCTTGCGCGATGGCCAACCAGAGATCAGTATTCGCTTTGACCATGCCCGTTTAGCCTCGCTGGGAATGGACGCTCCGACAGTCGCTAACCGCATAGCCCAACGTGTCGGTGGCACTATTGCCAGCCAGTTTACGGTACGCGATCGTAAAGTGGACATTTTGGTACGCAGTGAATTAAGCGAACGCGATCAAATTAGCGACATTGAATCGTTAATTATTAATCCTAATAGTGCCCAACCAATTCCATTAAGTGCTATCGCCACAATCGATTTGCAAATTGGCCCTTCAGCAATTAATCGTATCAGTCAACAACGAGTCGCTATTGTATCGTCTAATTTGGCTTACGGTGACTTAAGCGAAGCGGTAATTGAAGCCCAGCAGATATTGGCTAAACAGCAGCTACCAAGTTCGATTCAGGCCAGATTTGGCGGCCAAAATGAAGAAATGGAGCACTCATTTGACTCATTGAAAATAGCCCTCGTTTTGGCTATCTTCCTAGTGTATTTAGTGATGGCCAGCCAATTTGAATCATTGTTGCATCCACTGCTAATCTTAATCGCTGTTCCAATGGCCGTTGCCGGCAGTATTGTGGGTTTATTCATTACCGGGACCCATTTGAGCGTAGTGGTATTTATTGGCTTAATTATGCTAGCAGGTATTGTGGTCAACAATGCGATTGTATTGGTTGACCGTATTAATCAATTGCGCCAAGAAGGTATTGATAAACTGACCGCAATTAATGATGCCGCGCAATCTCGTTTACGTCCTATAATGATGACAACCCTAACCACTACCTTAGGTTTATTACCAATGGCAATAGGCATTGGCGATGGCAGTGAAGTTCGTGCGCCAATGGCTATTACAGTCATTTTCGGATTAAGCATGTCAACCTTGCTTACATTGTTAGTTATTCCCGCTTTATATGCGCTATTTGACCGTAAACAATATACCCAAAGCGACGTTGAGTTTAATACAGCGGAGACGCCAGCATGAACATCACTCAACTGGCGATAAAGCGCCCCGTCACCACCTGCATGTTTTTCTTGGCCATTATGTTGTTTGGCATGGCGGCCAGTAGAATGCTGCCATTAGAAATGTTTCCAGGAATTGATATTCCACAAATTGTGGTGCAAGTTCCGTACAAAGGCTCCAGCCCTGCAGAAGTTGAACGCGACATCACTAAAGTGCTGGAAGAGTCACTTGCTACCATGAGCGGCATAGAAGAGGTGCGATCAGATTCAACCCAAGACGGTGCGTTTATTCAGCTCAACATGAAATGGGGTGAAGATGTTGCCACCAAAAGCCTAGAAGCGCGCGAGAAAATTGACTCGGTAAGGCATTTATTACCAAAAGATGTTGAGCGCGTCATGATCCAACAGTTCTCAACCGCCGATATGCCGGTGTTAACCATTCGCATATCAAGCGAGCGCGAACTCTCTAATGCATTTGATTTGTTAGACAAACAGCTTCGTAAGCCACTTGAACGCGTTGATGGCGTATCAAAAGTCACCCTTTATGGTGTTGAACAAAAACAGATTGAAATCCGACTTGATGCCGATAAATTGGTCGCATCAAGCCTTAATAGCCTCGATTTACGATCGCGTTTACTGGCAGAAAACTTTGTCATCAGTGCTGGTACCCTAAGAGAAAATTCACGGGTGTATCAAGTCTCACCAAAAGGTGAATTTACCAGCCTTGATGATATCAATAATCTGGTGATTGTGCCGGGTATCCGCTTGCAAGATATTGCGATGGTAAGCTATGCCCTGCCCGAGAAAATTGAAGGCCGACATTTAGATCAAAAATATGCGGTGGGTATTGATGTATTTAAGGAATCTGGTGCCAATTTAGTAGAGGTGTCTGATCGTGTGCTAAGCGTTATCGAACAGGTTAAGCAAGATCAGCAATTTAATGGCATCAAACTGTTTATCATGGAAGACCAAGCCTATGGGGTTAAATCCTCACTCAAAGACTTATTACTGTCTGGCTTAATGGGTGCGGTACTGTCATTTGGGGTGCTGTTTCTGTTTTTGCGTAACCTTAAAATGACCTTAGTGGTTATCTCATCGGTACCGATTTCATTATGTATGACATTGGCTGGTATGTATTTTTTAGGCTACAGCTTAAATATTTTATCGATGATGGGATTGTTATTAGCCGTCGGCATGTTGATTGATAATGCGGTGGTGGTCACCGAAAGCGTGCTACAAGAGAAACAAGCTGGGCACATTGACGACACTTGTCAGATAAAAGCCAACCAACAAGCCGTGTTAACTGGCGTTGAAAAAGTCTCTTTGGCGGTTTTAGCAGGCACATTAACCACCGCCATTGTTTTTTTACCTAATATTTTCGGCGTAAAAGTGCAACTGACCATCTTTTTAGAACATGTTGCTGTGGCCATTTGTATCTCGCTAGCGGCTTCATTATTGGTAGCGAAAACATTAATCCCACTGATGCTCAACCACTTTCACTTTGAAGTGCAGGCCGCTAATGACAACAATCGCTTAGGGCGTTTTTATCAACGCAGCCTCACTTGGATATTAACCCGACCAAAACGTTCTGGTGTCATCGCAGTGGCATTGTTGGTATCAACAGCATTGCCATTAAGTATGGTGCAACAAGATCAAGGAGACGGCGAAGGTAATGACCGTTTATACATTAATTACCAGCTAGAAGGTCGCCATAATCTAGCGGTGACCGAAGCCATGATTAATAGCATGGAAACGTATTTATACAGCAATAAAGACACGTTTTATATTGATGCGGTTTACAGTTACTACGCCCCGCAAGATGCACAATCAACCATTTTATTACAAAAAGACATCCCAATAGACATTGGTGAGTTAAAGAAAATGATCCGCGAAGGATTTCCTAAATTTTCGATTGCCACGCCACAATTTGGTTGGGGCAATGAAAATAACGGCATTCGTGTAACCTTAACGGGACGCTCAACAACCGAACTAATCCGCATCAGTGAACAAGTGATGCCATTGCTCGACAATATAGAGGGCTTAGTCGATGTGCGCTCGGAAGTGAATGGCGCCCAACAAGAAGTGGTGGTGGTGATCAACCGAGAAATGGCTGCCCGTCTGGATTTAACATTAAGCGATATAGCATCGAACATTGCCATTGCCTTAAGAGGGTCGCAGTTACGTTCGTTTCGCCATGATCCTAGCGGCGAACTACGTATCGAACTGGCCTATGACAAAAGCTGGCAGAACTCTTTAGAAAAACTTAAGCAACTGCCGATCATTCGCCAAGGTGACCGAGTTTATACCCTGGACAGTTTAGCTGAAGCAACCGTAGTTCCTCGATTTGATACTATTCGTCATTTTAATCGCCAAACGGCTTTATCCATTGGTGCAAATCTTGAAGATCTCACAACCGAAGAAGCGCAAACCAAAATTACTCAGGTGATGGACTCAGTGAACTTCCCCTACGGGTACGGCTACTCGTTACGCGGTGGTTTTGAACGCCAAGATGAAGACCAGTCCATCATGGCGGTAAATATGATCTTGGCTATCGCAATGATTTATATCGTCATGGCGGCGTTATTTGAATCACTGCTGCTACCGACAGCTATTATCACTTCGATTATGTTCTCAATTACTGGCGTGTTCTGGGCATTGTGGCTCACAGG
Organism: Shewanella sp. Arc9-LZ; assembly: GCF_010092445.1. Taxonomy (NCBI): domain Bacteria; kingdom Pseudomonadati; phylum Pseudomonadota; class Gammaproteobacteria; order Alteromonadales; family Shewanellaceae; genus Shewanella; species Shewanella sp. Arc9-LZ. The sequence continues at coordinate 2,952,463 of NZ_CP048031.1, forward strand.
TACACCAATGTCGGTAATGTCGATGATTGGCATACTTATTTTGATGGGCATTGTGGTTAATAACGGTATTGTACTGGTAGACCAAATTAATCAGATGACACCCGATTTGGATAAGCTAAGTGATACCATCATTAACGTGTGTATTACTCGTTTACGTCCGGTATTAATGACGGTTGCAACCACAGTGCTGGGATTAGTGCCATTAGCAATGGGAGATACTCAGATAGGCGGTGGTGGACCGCCGTATTCGCCAATGGCCATTGCCATTATTGGTGGGTTAACCTTTTCAACCGTCACCAGTTTGTATTTGGTACCATTATGCTATCAAGCGCTATATCTAGTACGACATAAAGCCGCAATTAGACTAGGGCTAGCCAATGCATTTGCTCAAAAACTGCTGCCTTGGACCAAATAGTCCTACACTTCAGTTCTGCTGGTGCATCGTTATTGTTTACAGTAGTCAATGTTTGCTATGGTCAATGTTTGCTATGGTCAATGTTTGCTATGGTCAATGCTTAATAAGCTACATTGGAGAAGCGTGATTTTATTTAATCAGATGCTAATTCACTGGATGTTATTGCACCATAAGTGATCAACTTGTTACGCTAGGCAGTATTAATAACAATAAAATAATTGCTATGACAGCAATGAGGGATCGTCATGAAACTAACATTTCAACGTCACATCATCGGACTCAGTGCAGTAGCGATGCTTGCATTAGCTCAAACGTCAGCCATTGCTGATGATAAGTTCAGTGATGTGGTCATTAAATCCAACAAACTAGACAATAATACTTACATGTTTATCGGGGCCGGAGGCAATATTGCGGTTTCTGCTGGAGATGACGGCATATTAATTGTTGATGATCAATTTGCACCTTTAGCCGATAAAATTACCGCCGCACTTAATGATATTCAACCTGGCTTGCCTAAATACATCGTTAATACTCATTACCATGGTGACCATACGGGTGGAAACGCCCACTTTGGTGAAACAGGCTCTATCTTAGCTCATCATAATGTTCTCGAACGTCTCAAAGCGGATAGCAGTACTCCTGCGTCAGCATTGCCCGTTATCACTTATGAAGACAATATCTCAATTCATTTTAATCAAGATACTTTAGAGGTTATTCACCTAGGTCCAGGCCATACCGATGGTGACAGTGTCGTCATGTGGCAAAAAGCCAATATTATTCACATGGGCGATTTATACTTTAAAGACCGCTTTCCGTACATTGATTTAGCGGCGGGAGGCTCTGTAACAGGCTATCGTGAAAACGTCAGTTTGATCCTCGATCGTTTAGACAATAAAACTAAGGTAATACCCGGTCATGGCGAGTTAGCCGATAAAAATGCACTGCTAAAATTCAAGCATATGCTTGATGACAGTATTAATTGGATGCGTGGTGAAATTGAAATGGGCCATGATTTAGCCACCATCAAAAAACAGGGCGTTCCAGCAAAATATGCTAATTGGGCTTGGGAATTTATCTCGGCAGATAAATGGATTGAAACTTTATATCAAGACCTAGCCGCAAAATCTTAACTAGATAATCCATTTCGGTATATCAATCAAGATCACTGCCGGTCTACATACAAAAAGCTTGCTGTCTAGGCAAGCTTTTTGTATAAAATACCAACGTAGTTAAAGGTATTACAGACACTATGCCAGTGTTAAAGGCGCTTGCCTGAAATGCCACAACACCCAATACACTGGCTTCAAATCTTTTCCACCAATATCTCGAAAAGGTCTCGCGAAATAATATAACCATTGCCAGGAAGCTAAAAATTGCTTGGCTTTTTGCCATATTGCTTCACCACCCGCTAAACGATAACAAGCAATAGCTTGATTAATCACATTATTATTGGGTCCAATATAGCGATATAAGCTATGGATAAACACCAACACATCTCGAATTTGTTGTGAGACAACTGATTTATGCTGTTGATTCGCCTCAAAATCGATAAATTTAACCTCACCGGCTTGCCAGCTAATGTCACGTAAGGCTGGACGACCATGAGCAAGCTGCATAGAGTGTAGTTTCGCTAATGCTACGCTGACATCATTTAAAATGGGTTGCCATAAGGTTTGGTTTGTACACTCGAGCAGATGATTAATGGTACTTCCAGCGTCTTCGACAACCATGTAACCGTCACCAAAATCGACAACCGCAGGCACTGGTGCACCTAAATGACTTAGCGTATTTAATACACCAATTTCTTTATGTAATGCAGCTGTGGAGTTTTGCTTTAATAAACGCATCGCCCCTGCAAGATGCTCTACTTGCTTCAACCAATATCGCTTACCTTGGTATTCGAAAGGCACTACACGTTCGCCACGGTGTTCACGATAAACCTTAGCCACATGTTGTTGAAAACTATCATTCTCAGCCATAAAACAACCTAGTCATCGACTCACTATTACTGATGACTAAATTATCTTACTAACGTTTATAGAACTCAATTAAATCAATGATTTTTAGTGCTTTTTGATAGAATATTAGCTTTATATAAAAACTTCATACATAGCTTGTATACAAACTAAAAACACAAAAGATACATTTGGTTACCATCGATATTAATCAGTATGAATATCCGATCAATTCATCATTAAATAGCACACACGATAAATGACCATGATTAATGACTAAGGTAAAAATGATTAGATAAACGGAGCTAAGAGCAAACTGTTGATAGCTGAATAAGAAAAATGTTGCAGCTCAATATAATGGCTTTCCTCAAACAAAAAAAGCGCCCTTTTGGGCGCTTAATCATTCAATCATTTTTCACATCATCGAACCGTTATTCAGTCACTAACGCTGTAGCACGATTTTCTAACAATACCGGAATACCTTCGGTAATAGGGTACGCTAATTTATCAAACTTGCAGATCAGTTGTTGCGACTCTTTGTCGTAATCTAGCTTGCCTTTACATACTGGGCAGGCCACAATTTCGAGTAATTTTTTATCAAATGCCATGAGACAATCCTTTTTTAGTTTGAGCCACTTGCTGTAATTGGCTCAACAATGCGTGATCAAATTCTGAGTTAAGCTTCGCATTTACAGGTAAATACCACCAGTTTGATTGTGCAAAATCGCGACATTTAACCGCATCTTTTTCAGTCATTAATAATGAATGCTGTACGGATAAGTCACTTAATTGCTTTGGGTCAAAAGCTTGGTGATCTGCGAACTCAACTGTTTGTACTACTTTATAGCCTAACTGGCTAATACTATTAAAAAAACGTTGCGGGTTACCAATACCCGCCATAGCAACGACACTATGTTGCTGATTAAACTTATCGTCTAGGTTATTGTCAACCTGACAAAGCGGCGCGGGCTCTAGTGCCATCAGCACTTCACCGGTTTGAGCTGGTCCGCCATTATTTATCACAAAATCAACTGAATTTAACCGCCACAAACCTTCACGTAAAGGGCCTGCGGGTAACAAGCAGTGATTGCCATAACGACGCTCACCATCCACTAAAGCAATTTCGATATCACGGCCTAAGGCATAATGCTGTAAGCCATCATCACTAATAATCACATCAACATCAAAGTCTGCTAATAATGTATGCGCTGCGCTCACTCTCTTGGCACCGACAACCATAGGTACTTGAGTACGAGCCACTATCATTGCAGGCTCATCCCCTACATCATTAGCTTTTGCATTAGGATTGACAGCAACAACACCATCGATATTAACTCCATAGCCTCGGCTTATCACACCTGGCTTGTAACCATGTTGGCGTAACAGTTCAATTAAATAAATTACTGTTGGAGTTTTACCACTGCCTCCCGCGGTGATATTACCCACCACTATTACGGGGACAGGTAATACTTGCGCTTGTTTTAGCCCACAACTAAACAGTAACCGCCTAATAGTGGATATTAACCAAAATACCCCAGATAACGGCAGTAATAACCATTTAGCTTGATGACCTTGATACCAAATGCGATGAATAAGCTGTTGCATCACAACCACCTAATCATTATTGACTGAACTGCATCTGGTAAAGATTAGCGTAAATACCTGCTTGGGCAATTAACTCACTGTGATTACCGCGTTCAACAATTTTCCCTTGATCGATAACCAAAATTTCATCAGCGCTTTCTATGGTTGATAAGCGATGGGCAATCACAATAGAGGTGCGATTATGACGAAGATTATCGAGGCCTTTTTGAATCGCTTTTTCCGACTCAGTATCCAATGCCGATGTTGCTTCATCTAAAATTAACACTGGCGCATCACGTAACATGGCGCGAGCAATGGCAATACGTTGGCGCTGGCCGCCTGAAAGCAACACACCATTTTCGCCGACTTGGGTATCAAGACCTTCAGGTAAAGTATCAATAAATTCCATGGCATAGGCTAATTCTGCTGCATGCACAATTTGTTCGCGAGTCACTTCACCTGGATAAGCATAAGCAATATTATTGGCGATAGTGTCGTTAAACAAGGTAACTTGTTGCGACACTAAAGCGACTTGATTACGCAGTGATTTTAGTTGGTAATCATAAATACTGGTGTCATCAAGACGGATATCACCAGTTGATAAATTACCATAAAAGCGAGTAATCAAACTGGCAATGGTCGATTTACCAGAGCCTGAACGACCGACTAATGCAACCGTTTTACCCGGCTTAACTTCAAAATTAATCCCATTAAGTGCAGACTTTTCTTGGCCAGGATATGCAAATGTCACATTATTAAAGGTCAACTTACCTTCAACTCTATCGATACTAAATGCACCATTATCTGGTTCTGGTGGGGTGTCTAATAATTCAAATACTGTGGTACAAGCGGCAATACCACGCTGAAATTCCGCATTGACACGGGTTAAGTTTTTAATCGGTTGTAGCATGGCTAACATGGCGCCTAAAATAGCAGCAAAAGTACCAGCGGTTAAATCCGTTCTCATGCTATCCCAAGTAGCGGCATACAACACAAACGCCAATGCGAATGAACCAATCACCATAATGAGCGGCTGGCTGATTGACTGCGCAACCGCAAGTTTCATGTTTTGGTAGCGGTTACGATCGTTAACTTGGAAAAAGCGTTCAACCTCAGTTTTTTGTCCACCAAACACTAATACGTTTTTATGGCCCTTAATCATCTGCTCTGTGGTTGCGGTTACACCGCCCATTGCAGATTGAATTTGCTTAGAAACCTTGCGAAAGCGTTTGCTGACAACACTAATAACCACGCCCATGATGGGGCCTATCACCAAAATGCATAACGACAATTTCCACGAATAGTAGAACATAATGCCTAACATACCGATGGCCGTCATGCTGTCTCGGACGATTGAAATTAACGCACTGCCTGATGCTCGAGCAATTTGTTCGGTATCAAACGTAACGCGCGAAATCAAATTACCGCTATTTTCACGGTCAATATAACTCACAGGTAAACGTAGGTAATGCTCAAACACTTGTTGACGCATATCCATAATGAGCTGAGCACTCATGTATGACACACAATAGGTCGACACAAAGTTAGCCACTCCACGTAAACTAAACATTAAAATAACCGCTATTGGGGCCATTAACATAATGTCTTTATTGGCGTTAAAGCCACCGTGTGTTGGTAAGTCGACACCGGCGACTATCGCTGGAGTTTGACTAAAGCCTTCATCAATAAACGGCTTAATAAATGCGATAAACGCTGCATCGACAGCGCCATAAGTAATAAGACCTAGAACAGCCATAATAAACATGGCTTTCATCGGTACGACATAGGCCATCAAACGTTTGAAAACGACCCACATTTCATTTTTAGGTGATGCTGACATTGAATCCAATACTTAACTAGCAAACATGAATAACATTCTACTCTGCTTTAAGTGACTCACCAAATCTAAACAAACGGTTATACCAAAATGGGGCAATTTGCTGACGATAAGTGGTCACTTTGTATCCTTCATCAGTGAAGTTGATGCTTATTTGTCCGACATGGCCAGTTTGTAATATTTTACTGCCTTGTTGTTGATACCGCGCCACAATATCCGGTTTAGGAAAACCATATTGATTAGAGAAACCTGCGGTAAAAATAGCTAATTGGGGGTTAACACTATCAATAAAGGCTTGGGTAGATGAGGTTCGACTACCGTGGTGCGGAACGAATAAAATATCGGCTTGAATATCTGCATTTACCGCGAGAAGTACTTGCTCTCGTGGAGCTTCAATGTCTCCGGTTAACAATACTGTAGATTGACCGTCAAACAATTTAACCACGCAGGAGCGGTTATTATCATTACTATTGGCGCTTAACAGATTTGGGATAAAACTCAGTTGTACACCGCGCCAAAATAATTCACCGTCACAAGTTTTTACGCCATGTGATGAATCAGTTAAGGCTGAGACTGACATTGAAAAATCAGCAATTAATGTCGCCTGTGGAAATTGTTCGACTAATACGTTTAATCCACCAGCATGATCATTATCGTCATGACTCACGACAATATAATCAATATAACGAATCCCCTTACTCGCCAAAAAAGGCAATATCGCACGTTGAGCATAACTGAACTCGCCATAAGCAGCGCCAGTGTCGTAAATAACCCCGTGCTGCCCTTGCTGTAAAACCACAGCCATTCCTTGAGCCACATCGATGGCATGAAGCTGCCATGGTGTTGAACCTAACGAAGACGCTGGCGATAACAATATCTCATGGGTCACTAACTTGTTCATGATGACTGGCAGCATAAGCACTGACACTATAACGCGATAACTCCACTTGCGCTGACTCGGCACATAACCGCGTAACATCAACAATATCAGCGCAAAAACAAAAAAGACTCCCGCAGCTAACTCTTGTTCGGTTAACACCAGTTGTTTTAACGGCAAGCGATCACTCAACTGCAATAACCACGCAAAGGGCTCCAAACTAAAATTAGCCCACTGAAATATCATTACGCTTAGGCTTTGCAATGAAACAATATCAATCGCTAACAACCATAGGATGCACAACGCCAGTAACCAAATGAAAAAACTCAGCATGGTTAATGGAATAACCACCAAACTAAACCAAGGTACCAGCAGCATATTCAACCAGATACTATGAGGTGCAATGCCACCAAATAATATCCCTTGCAAAACACCGAGTAACAGCGCTAAACGCCATTGAATAGACCACAATATAATAAGTCCATGTAAAATTTTATCCTTAAGCTGTATAGCTTTTTGGATACATTTGTCCCTCAAAGTGAACTTAGAAACTTCAATGTCTGGGTTAACAAGAGCAGTGCTTAAGCTAGAACGTTGATCTACCGAATCAGGTTTCACCGACAATAAAATAATCACCAATGCACCAAAAGATAACCACAACCCTGCACCTAGTGACGCAAAAGGATCGACCAACAATACAAAAAATAATGCATATACAAGTCGATCCCAATGATGACTAAATTGTTTAATAAAGCTGAATATCATCAATAAAAATAGCATCAGCAATGCGCGTTGAGTGGCAATAGCAAACCCAGATAAGTAGCCATAACCTAAGGTAAATGCTGCCGCAAATACCATTGCGAGTTGGATTTTAGCCAAATGCTGCCAAGAGAAAGCATAACGACTTACCCCAATCAAAATGCCATAGAATAAACCGAAAACCACCGCCAGATGTAAACCTGAAATCGCGACTAAATGCCCTGCCCCTGTCTGCCGCAACTGCTGCCAACGTTCAGAGGTTAACGCGCTTTTATCACCAAAAATCAACGCTTGTAAAATATCGCCCTGAGAAAAGTGTGCCAATAAAGGCGATAATGTTTCCATGATCTGTTGACGCATCGATCCACTGTGACTAAGCAACTCAGCTTGCTTAACTCGACCTTTGGCGACAATATGTTTACTAATAAAGTACTTTTGCTGGTTAAAACCACCTTGATTTTGGATACTCGAAATCCCTTTAACCTTTGCACTAAATTGCCATATTTGGCCAACAACAATTTTATCTGGCTTTTGCCATGTTAATCGGTAATATCGCTGCACATTATTAAGCGACAACGTCTCTAAAAAAGCGTCTTGATAAGGTTTTGCCATGACGCGCACATCAAAACTAATCCAGTCGCTGTTTTGGCTAACTAGTGATACTATCTGCGCCTTAAACTCGATTTGTTGCGACTTTTCAGCATATTGATGCATATATAGACAATGAAACAACAGGCTCAGCCAAATGACGGCGAATAAACAGCCAGCCATAAGCGGCCCTTTGCGAAGGCAAAGAAGCATAGCCAAGAATAGAATGGGCAAACACCATATTGGTGCCAGCGAAGGCCATAACATCGCTGATAAAGAACAGGCGCAAAAGCCATAGATAAATCGATTCATAATGAATTAGTTAAGACATTAATCGACAAATATGCCAAAAAAATTAATACAAAGATTTATGCCAAAACCAGAAACACTTCGTGAACATAAGTATTTACGGATGTTTGGCACACTATTGCACAAACCTAATTTATGGGTATTAAATCGCAAATCAGCGCCAGGAGCCTTTGCTGTTGGGCTATTTGTGGCTTGGATCCCCATGCCATTTCAAATGGTCGTTGCTGCTGGATTTGCCATTATATTTAACGTCAACCTTCCGGTTGCTGTGGCGCTGGTATGGATAACAAATCCACTGACGATGCCTATAATGTTTTATGGTGCCTACTTGTTAGGCGCTAAAATCCTAGGTCATAAAGCACAAGCATTTCAGTTTGAAGCCAGCTGGGCATGGATTGAAGCATCTGTATCAACCATCGGCCCACCCTTTCTCGTTGGTTGCTTAGCTCTTGGCATTATCAGTGCGCTAGTTGGGTTTATTGTCATTAAAAGTATGTGGCGCTATTCAGTTTTGTTTAAATGGCAAAAGCGTAAAGGTTAGTAAGCCATCAATAGATTGATCAACTTAATACCATTAAGGCCGCTTCTGCGGCCTTAATTATTGATAAGCTAAGGATATTAATTTATATTTGTGCCATTGGGCTTGGCCATCCGTGAATATAAACGATGGGGTGGCTCAACATATGCCTATGACGATAATCTATTAATAATACGGCAAAGGGAAGTTGGTTATTGTTGCTTTGTAGCCGCTCGATAAGCCCACACCATCAAGTGCAGAATCAGTAAACCGGTAAAGCTAGTAGCAAAGAAAAGTAGCGCGATAGACTCGACCGTCTTAGGCGTATCGGCGTAGTAATACCACCACAGTGGCCAGGTGAATAAGCTAAGAGCCGTTAACTGCCACATACAGCGTTTACAACGACCAATTTTCTGTTTAAAAACCGAATCAGTGCATTGATTACAAGACATAACACATCCTTATAAGCCATACACAGGCTGCAAATTAACTCGCTAACTAGCAAACATGACGTATAAATACTCATACACCACCATGGCTCAACTCAGGTTGTTTACGCTATCACTCATTGGCTCGATAATTCAATAAGCGACGATGTTACAACCCAATTAAGCCCTAAAACCGAATGAAGCGCTACAACCAAGTGTTCATCTGCACCTAAACTATCGGCCCGCTAATGCTGTCGCTGGTGCTATTTTAGTGGCTTTCCATGCGGGGTAAATAGTCGCAAGTAAGCTCATGACCAATCCCATAACAATAACGACTATCACATCTTTACCGTGAAGTTGCGACGGTAAAAAGTCGATAAAATAAATATCTGACGCCAATAGCTGAATACCCAACAATTGCTCAAAGCCATTTGCTATCGCGCTCAAGTTATAGGCAAAAGCGACGCCAAACACACCGCCAATAGTGCACCCCATAAGCCCATTTAATGCACCCTGTAACATAAATATGGTCATTATAGCGCCACGACTGATGCCCATTGTCATTAAAATAGCAATTTCAGAGGCTTTATCACGTACTGCCATCACTAATGTCGACACAATGTTAAAGCACGCCACAGCAATCACCAGCGCTAATACCAAGTACATCACTAAACGCACTAACTGAATATCTTGATAGACATGCCCTTGTGAGCGAGTCCAATCATTAATGTATAAATATTGTTCTTGGGCGAACCCCAAATCACGAGTAATGCTCGCTGCATTAAGTACATTATCGACTTGAATGCGTACTCCGCTAACCGAAGTCCCTAGCGTTAACATATCAGCCAGATACTCCATCGATGTATAAGCCTGGATTGATTCAATTTCCCCGCCGACATCATATACACCAGAGACCACAAACCGATGACTTTTAGCCGAGGTTAATTGACTGTTATTGGCATCTGGGGTGAACATAGCTAACGTGTCGCCGACATTAAGCTCTAATTTAGTCAATAAACTACGGCCTAAAACAATATTATTTTGATCGCCCTGTAGCGACTGCCATGCCTCTGTAGACATGTATTGGTTAATGCTCGACACATCGGCTTCATGGTTAATATCAATACCTGTTACCACCAGTCCTTGAAAACCACTCGGCTTTTGCACTAACCCTTGCAAGCGAATAAACGGTGCTACACCGGTAATTTGTGGTAAGTTTTGTGCGCTTTTAGCAATTACCTGCCAGTCGGCGATGGGTTCATTCACACCAACAAGTTCACCATGAGATGCCACGCCCAATAAACGTTGTTGCAATTCTTTTTCAAAGCCATTCATGGCCGACAACAACACAATCAGTACACCGACGCCTAACGCAATGCCCGCAGTTGAAGCAAATGAAATAAAACCGATAAAACGATTTGATTGCCTGGCACGAAAAAAACGCCAACCAATTGTTAATGGTAACCACTGACTCATTCGGCCTGCCCTGCACTATTAGGAACCACTTGTAACACACCATCTTTCATGGTCAATTGACGGTCCATTTTAGCGGCTAATTTATGATCATGAGTCACTACAACAAACGCAGTATCAAATTGCTGAGCCAGCTCGCGGATCATCGCATAAACATTATCTGCACTACTGGCATCTAAATTACCCGTTGGCTCATCGGCTAACACTAACTTGGGCTTGTTTATTAATGCCCGTGCTATCGCAACACGTTGACGTTCGCCACCAGACAATTGCGCTGGGATATGATGTAATCGATGCCCCAAACCAACACGATCTAGTAAGCTTTTAGCATCAACCAAAGCTTGTTTTTTATCTCTACCTTGGATAAACGCAGGCATAGCAACGTTTTCAATCGCAGTAAATTCGGGTAATAAATGATGGAACTGATAAATAAAGCCTAAATCGTTATTACGCACTTGTGCTTGGCGTACCGCAGACAATTTATATAAGTCTTCGCCATCAAGTAATACCGAACCCGACGTTGGCGAATCTAAGGTGCCCATAATGTGTAGTAAGGTACTTTTACCTGAACCTGAACTCCCCACTATGGCCAATTGTTCGCCTTTATAAACCGTTAAATCGACTCCAGACAATACATGAGTAGTCACTTCACCATCATGATATTGCTTGCTGACATGATTAACTTGTAATAACGCGGTTTGTATTTGACTCATTATTCGTATCTCAAAGCAGTAGCGGGTTGAACCCTTGCAGCCGATAGCGCAGGGTAAAGAGTGGCAAGTAAGGTAATTAATAGCGAGCCAACAATAATATAACTCATTTGATTTATCGACAATTGCACTGGTAATGTTTGCCCAACACCTAAAATAGAAACACCAAGACCAGATAGAATTTCATTTAAATTCAAGGTGACAGCAATACCAACAACTGTCCCTAGAATTAAACCTAACAAAGCATTTAATAATCCCTGCACAATAAATATGCCCATCACAGACGAGGTTGTGACACCTTGTGTTTTGAGTACAGCAACATCAGTGGTTTTATCGACCACCATCATGACCAATGCCGACACCATATTAAACGCGGCAACAGCAACGATTAAACTTAACATCAACGACATCATGTTTTTTTCCATCTTAACGGCCGAGAATAAGTGGCCAAAGTCTTGCCGCCAGTCGCTGGTTTGGATTTCAATATTTTGCTTAGCAAATCCAGCAACCACTTTGGGTGCTAACGCTGGCGCGGAAAATGGATCGTTCAAATATACCCGTAATTCATTAATGGTATTACTGTCTTGGCGCATCAATTTACGCGCATCTTTATAATGCACATAGGCAACACTGGAATCGACTTGCGAGCCCATTTCAAATACACCTGCAACGGTAAATTTGCGCTGACTCGGCACCGGGCCCATGGGTGAATAGACCACCCCGTCACCGCTTAACACTCTAACCTTATCGCCCGCTTTAACGTCTAATTTGCGAGCTAGATCAGTGCCGAGCACAATTGAATACTTGCCAGCTTGTAACGTTGAAAAAGCATCTGAATAAGTATGAGCCGCAATGCTCGACAATGATTGCTCAAGCTCTGGGTAAACCCCATACATTTGTATAGCTTGAATGTTACTGCTCGATTGGATCATGGCTTGAGTGGTCGCACTAGGCACAATGCCACGAATATTTTGTAGTAAATATTTATCCGCCAACAGGCTTTGGCTACTTTGTTGCCAATCCCTAAATCCCATATCACTGATAAGGGTCATTTGTGGCACAGCCCCTAAAATGCGATTTTTCAGTTGGCCTTCGAGTCCATTCATCACTGAACTGACCACAATCAATGCTGCAACACCTAAAAAAATACCCGATACCGCAAAGAAGGTAATAAAAGAGGCAAAAGCATTCGCTTTTCGGGCTCGCCAGTAACGGTAGCCAATAAAAAAAGAAAATCCTAAATTCATAAAAAAATACTAATCCTGTGCGCCTATTGGGGCGTATAAGTCAGACAATCAGGCAAAATGTGAATATGAAAACAACAAGCCAGCGTGTATGACTTGCTAAATCATTAAGTTGGGCACGATAATAGGGCTATTAGTGTGATAAATAAAGAGGCAAACCTTGATACCTGACAGCAATTCTTATTTTAGTGTGCCTCACCACTTTAATGTGTACTTAACTTCGTGGGATGCAAACCAAGCTTTACCCACAGATGATGAACTCCGCGACATGCAATCTGTTGGGTTAAAACTACTGACCGAAGTGAAAAGTCTTGAAGCAAATTGTTTACTGCAACTGCGCAATTTAGACAATGATGCTAAAGCCGTAGTGGATTTTTTAAAGCTACAATCGCGTAAAGTCGATTTAGTATTGCAACACGTGTTGGAAAAAGAAGTTCAAGATGGTGAGTTATTTAAAGGTGATCAATTTGGTGGCAGTGGAATTAGTATCCTTTCTTCACGTCCATTAGTTGTAAATGAATACGTTAAGACCCACATCTATTTGCATACAGAATTAGTGGCACTGCTGTGTCTGTGCCAAATACAAAGCTGCACCCCAGTATCAACAGATGACGCCATCGAAACCGCATATTGGCGCTGTGAACTTGAATTTAGCCAAATACTTGAAGATGATATTGAGCAATTAGTTAAAGCAAGCTTGAATGTACAACAAAAAATGCTCAAAAAACGTAAACAGAATATCGATAAACAGCGTAGCTGAAGCCTCGCCTCATTCAATACGACTTGATCGCAAACGGAACTGACAAAGATTTCAATGAACCTATTTAGTGTACTCACGCCGCCGAGTGTAAAAAAAGGCCAACAAACGCAAACTTTGGCAACATTGGGTGGCGTGTCGCAAGCCATCACCCTCGCCAACTTAATCAATAACCATCCTGGCACCAGTATTATTGTCACTCACGATACGCCTAGTGCGTTATCGCTTGAGGTCGAACTGAGTTATTTATTAAACCACATCAATGTGAATGTATGTTTGTTCCCCGATCGTGAAACCTTGCCTTACGATAGTTTTTCGCCGCACCAAGACTTAATATCGCAGCGACTTGAAACCTTAGCCAATATTGGTCAAAGCCAGCACAATGTGGTCATCGTACCGGTAAATACCTTAATGGTTCGCCTACCTCCTAAATCATTTATGACTGCCAATGTCATGGTGCTTAATAAAGGCGACACATACAGTTTACAGCAAGCCAGACAACACCTTACTGATACCGGTTACCATATCGTCGATCAAGTATACGAACATGGTGAGTTTGCTATTCGTGGCTCTATTATCGATATTTTTCCTACTGGCTCAAAACAACCATTACGCATAGAATTGTTTGATGATGAAGTTGAATCGATACGTTTTTTTGATGTTGATACTCAGCGTTCAGGCATGGCTCGCGATGCGATTCGCATGCTGCCAGCCAAAGAATTCCCCACCGACAGCAATGCTATTGAAGGTTTTAGACAACGTTATCGTCGTCGCTTTGAAGTAATTTCAAAAGAGGCCGAATCAGTTTATCAACTCGTCAGCCGTAATTTAATGCCCGCAGGCATTGAAAACTACTTACCGTTATTTTTCGATGACACGGCCACATTGTTTGATTATTTGCCGCAAAACAGTCAACTGCTCACCTTAGGCAATATTGAAAAAGCCAGCTTAGCGCACTTACATGAAGTCAATGTCCGTTACGAAGACCGACGAGTTGATCCACTAAGGCCGTTATTGGCGCCCAAAGAACTTTACTTGCTTAATGATGAATTATTCGCGGCATTTAAATCTTTTACTCGTACCCAATTATTACAGCAATATATTGCCACCGACACCAATAATGCCGGCGAGCCGCTAGCTGAAGTTGCACTTCCAACGCATACCCTCATCGCTAACGTTGAAACACTGCCTGACATCAATGCTAACCATAAACTCAAACAACCACTCATTGCGTTACAAGAGTATTATCAGCAGCATCCAAAATTAGTGTTTAGTGCCGAATCGGAAGGCCGCCGAGAAGCCCTGTTAGACTTGTTTGCCAAAATTGACATTAAACCCAAGCAGTTTGCTCATCTTAACGACTACCTCGCAGCCAAAGACAATATAGGCTTAATCGTGTCGCCTTTAGCGCGAGGTTGTGTGCTAACCGACACCGCAAAAGGTGCAGTAAGCATCATTTGTGAAACCGAACTGTTTGGTCAGCGTATTTCGCAGCAACGTCGCCGCGAAAAACAAAAACAAGTTAGCACCGATGTTTTAGTCAAAAACCTGGCTGAACTTAAAGTCGGTCAACCTATTGTCCACCTAGAGCACGGTGTTGCGTTATACCAAGGATTAGAAACGCTTGATACTGGCGGTTTGGTTGCAGAATATTTAAAACTGGAATATTCAGGTGGCGACAAGTTGTATGTGCCAGTGTCGTCACTGCACCTTATCAGTCGCTATAATGCCAGCGGCGATGGTAATACTCACCTCAATAAGTTAGGTAACGAAACCTGGGCTAAGGCCAAGAAAAAAGCCATAGAACGTATTCGTGATGTGGCCGCTGAATTGTTGGATGTATATGCCCGTCGTCAAGCTCGTCCTGGCGATGCAATGAGTATTGATGAAGAAGAATACGCCCAATTCAGTCAAGGTTTCCCCTTTGAAGAGACCGTCGACCAAGAAAGTGCCATTCACGCAGTACTTGAAGACATGCAAGCACCACGCGCAATGGATCGCTTAGTCTGTGGTGACGTAGGTTTTGGCAAAACAGAAGTGGCCATGCGAGCAGCATTTGTCGCCGTGAATGCCGGTAAACAAGTGGTGGTGTTAGTGCCGACTACCCTGCTTGCCCAGCAACACTACGAAAACTTTAAAGACCGTTTCGCTGATTGGCCTATCGTTATTGAAGTGATGTCACGCTTTAGAACCGCTAAAGAACAAAGCAGTGTTGTTGAACAACTGTCTGAAGGTAAAGTCGATATCGTTATCGGCACTCATAAATTACTGTCATCAGAAGCTAACTTCGACAACCTCGGATTATTAGTCATCGACGAAGAACACCGCTTTGGTGTGCGTCAAAAAGAAAAAATTAAAGCATTACGTGCCAATGTCGACATTTTAACCCTCACCGCCACACCGATTCCGCGGACATTGAACATGGCCATGTCGGGTATGCGAGATTTATCGATTATCGCCACCCCACCAGCTAAACGTTTGGCAGTAAAAACCTTTGTGCGTGAATATGACAAAGCCACGGCACGAGAAGCCATCTTGCGTGAAATTTTGCGTGGTGGCCAAGTGTATTATCTGCATAACAATGTTGAGACCATTGAAAAAACCGCGCAAAACATTCGCGATTTACTTCCTGAAGCCCGCGTCATAACCGCCCATGGGCAAATGCGAGAACGCGATCTTGAAAAAGTCATGACCGACTTTTATCACCAACGTTTTAACGTGTTGGTATGTACTACCATTATCGAAACCGGTATCGATGTGCCCAGTGCTAATACCATCATTATCGACCGAGCCGACATGTTTGGTTTAGCACAATTGCACCAGCTTCGCGGCCGTGTTGGGCGATCGCATCACCAAGCTTATGCTTATATGATGACGCCTCATCCTAAACGTATGACCCCAGATGCCCGCAAACGCCTTGCAGCCATTGAAGCCCTAGAAGATCTTGGCGCAGGATTTTTACTCGCCACTCAGGATTTAGAAATTCGCGGTGCGGGTGAATTGCTCGGCGATGAACAAAGCGGCCATATCTCAAAAATTGGTTTTAGCTTATACATGGAAATGCTGGAATCTGCCGTAAAAGCCCTCAAAGAAGGGAAAGAGCCTTCTTTAGCCTATATGATGAGTGCCAAAGCAGAAATCGATTTACGCATTCCGGCGTTATTACCAGAAGATTACGTCAGTGATGTTAATATGCGCTTATCATTGTATAAACGTATCGCTAACTGCGAAACCGACACCATGCTCGATGAACTTAAAGTCGAATTTATTGACCGATTTGGTATGTTACCTGTGCCAACCCGAAATTTAATGGCGATTACTCTGTATAAACATCAAGCAACCGCGTTAGGTATTGTCAAAATAGAAATGCACGCCAAAGGTGGCAGTGTCGAATTTGGTCAAGAAAATCACGTCGATCCGATGTTTATTATTGGTTTGTTGCAAAACCAACCACAAATCTATCGAATGGACGGGCCAAATAAGTTAAAGTTCAACATTCCTGCTGAGACAAGCAAAGAGCGTCTTGAGTTAATCAACACCCTGCTTGAACAGTTCGCTAAACATCAAATTTTGGAGACAAATAGTGCTTCGTAAACTTGCGATTTCTATCGCCGCTATCACAGCGCTATCCCACAGCTTTTCAGCCCATGCAGAATCATGGTTTGAAGTTGAAGTGTTTGTATTTGAACGCCAACAGCCGTCTGTTGAAAAATGGCTCAATGCCACACCACCAAAGCTCAGTAAAGACACTGTGGATATCATTACGCCAGTGATCAGTACCGACATAACCGGGGTTGCCGTTGGCTTAAATGGTTGTACTTCAACCGACTGGACCAATGGCGCCAGTAACTGTAATGACCCAAAAGTCAGTAACAGTATCGCGGCCCATCCAAGCGAAGTTCCGTTTAATATCGGAGCCAGCAAGCCGCAATCCGCATATTTAGGTCAAGGCCCATTACTGCTGGCTCAAAGCCAAGGTAAGTTTAATGACTTAATTCGAACGATCAGTCGCGAACCTTATGTTAAAAGCCTAGTGCATTTAACCTGGCAACAAAATATGCAGTCGCGTAGACGCGCTAAACCAGTGCGTATATTTGGTGGTAAGGATTTTTCAAAGAATTTTGAATATCATGGCTTAGCGGTCAAAAAAGCAACTCAAACAGAAGCCATGCCAAGCACAGAATTTGGTGCCTTAGGTAACGCTTATGAAGCGCCAAAAATAGGTCCTGTATGGGAATTAGATGGCTCGATAAACATTTATCTCAGTCATTATCTGTATATTGAAAATAATCTGGCTTTGCGTAAACCGACTCAAAAAATGCTTGAATCAAGTCCTTTAGAGTTTAATGAATATGCCGCTCTAGAAATAGAAGGTAAAAAGCAACTAGCACCTTATTTAGAAAGCATCCCGCTTATCCAGAATCGTCGTGTGCGCAGTGGCGAGATCCACTACTTTGATCACCCGCAATTGGGTGTTGTGATGCAAATTCGAAAAATGTCTCAACCGACTAATGTTAAACCCATTGATTTAACCGAGCGTGCTACCACTAGCCAACCAGCACCTTATACTGGTTAACAGCTCGATAGCTTAAGACTAAAAAACCGGATCAATTGATCCGGTTTTTTTGCTTAATGGCCTGCTCATTTACTCGACAACCTCTGCCCGGGAGAATAAATACGCCCCCTTAACTCGAGCTGTGGTTATTGAGACAATCTACAATGATTGTGCAATGCGAGTAATGTCCATCGTCAATTGCTGCGCAGCTTGCCAACGCGATTGTTGCTCAAGCGCCTGCAAGGATTGTGCAGTATTACCCTTTAGCGATAATGCGGTATGTGTAGGCTCTGCAGCAGGCCAATCAAACTCGGTTAATAAAGCATTAACACCAACAGGATCATTACAGACCAAGATCATATCACAACCAGCATCTAATGCCGCTTTAGCACGGCCAAGGTAATTACCAGCAAAACTGGCGCCCTTCATGCCTAAGTCGTCAGAAAAAATCACCCCATCAAAACCTAATTGTTGACGTAAAATAGTTTGTAGCCAGTAAGATGAAAAGCCAGCGGGATTAGGATCAATATTTGAATAAACCACATGTGCTGGCATCACACCTTGTAGCTGCTGAGAACCTATCAAGAGCTTAAATGGCTGCATATCAAAAGCTTCCACTTGCTCTTTAGTCCTTGGATCAACTGGCATGGCAATATGTGAATCGGCAGCAACACTGCCATGACCAGGAAAATGTTTTCCTACCGCAGCCATACCGGCCTCATTCATGCCAATGATAAACTGCTGAGCTAATGCACTGACTTCATCAGGATTTGCACTAAAACTGCGCTTTCCAATCACTTCACTTATACCATTTACGTCTAAAACAGGCGCAAAACTTAAATCAATATCACACGCTAACAGCTCAACTGCCATTAAAAAGCCACACTCTTTCGCCCATTGTTTAGCTAATGTTAAATCGCCTTTAGCGGCAGGTAAAATATCACCCATGGCAGGAATTAAACTAAAACCTTCACGAAAACGTTGAACTCGGCCACCTTCATGATCGACCGCAATTAATAATTCAGGGCGAATACTGCGAACACTTTTAACCAATTCAATTAATTGACTTTTATTTTCACAGTTGCGACTAAACAATATAATACCACCCACTTGCGGATGCTGTAATTGCTCAGTTTCTGTTGCAGATACAGTTAAACCTGCAAGATCCATCATTAAATAGCTCAAATCTTTCCCTTATCTATATAGCTGACAATCATGCCAGGTTAATCCAGTCACATTATGCATCAAGTATAAGGCTGGCTAATGTGAGAATAATGCATCAAAAAATCTAATGAACTGTCATTGATTAATGTGTGGGATACTCTACCAAGAATAAGAGATAAACCGCCAACATTACTTTTGACGATTATACTCACTTATAACGAAAACAATAAACGACTCAGCAAGGGTTAAACAACATGATTAGCGTATTTGACATGTTCAAAATTGGTATCGGTCCTTCTAGCTCACATACAGTGGGTCCTATGAAGGCAGGTAAAATTTTTATACAGCATGTCGCTGATAATAATTTATTAGCGAATACCGATGAGTTACAAGCAGAATTATTTGGATCTTTAGGCCAAACAGGTAAAGGTCACGGCACAGGAAAAGCGGTCATTTTAGGCCTGATGGGTGAAGATCCAGAAACCGTAGATACCGATGGGATTGATGCCATTTTAGACATTGTGTCTACGACTCAAAAACTTACCTTAGCAGACGGACGTCAGGTGAAATTTACTCGCGAAGAAGGGGTAACCTACCACAGACGTAAAACCTTACCTGCACATGCTAATGCCATGACCTTATATGCATTGTCTAAAGGCGAATGCATATATCAGCGTACCTATTATTCAGTTGGCGGCGGGTTTATTCTTGATGAAGATGAAATCACTCAACGTAATGCGTCTCCAGCAACGCCAATAGAACAAGCACCTTACGACTTTAATAGTGCATTGCAATTGCTGCAATTGTGCTGCGACAACGGCTTAAGTATTTCATCATTAATGATGGCCAATGAACTTAGCATTGCCAGTGAAGATGATATCAAGCAAGGTTTGTGGAAAATTTGGCAAACCATGAAAAACTGCGTTGAACGTGGTTATCACAAAGAAGGCATATTGCCAGGCGGTTTAAAATTACGCCGACGTGCGCCAGCACTCTACCGTCGTCTAAAAGCGGAAGGGCGAAATAACACTGACCCATTGACCGCTATGGACTGGGTCGATTTATTTGCTTTATCGGTTAACGAGCAAAATGCCGCAGGCGACCGCGTTGTTACAGCGCCAACAAACGGCGCAGCAGGGATTATCCCAGCAGTATTGTGTTACTACGATATGTTTGTGCAAGAAGTCGATATCGATGTGTGCAGCCGCTATCTGTTAACCGCTGCTGCCATTGGTATTTTGTACAAGAAAAATGCCTCGATTTCTGGCGCTGAAGTGGGTTGCCAAGGTGAAGTGGGCGTAGCCTGTTCAATGGCAGCCGGTGCGTTAACTGAAATCATGGGCGGAACCGTAGAACAGGTTGAGAACGCCGCTGAAATTGGCATGGAACATAACTTAGGTTTAACCTGCGATCCAGTTGGCGGCCTAGTCCAAGTACCTTGTATTGAACGTAATGCTATGGGTGCTGTAAAAGCGATTAATGCTTCACGCATGGCACTTCGCGGTGACGGTAATCACAAAGTGTCACTGGATAAAGTCATTAAAACGATGATGGAAACCGGTAAAGACATGCGCAGTAAATACAAAGAAACAGCAAAAGGCGGTCTTGCGGTGAATATCGTCGAGTGTTAATTCACGTATTCATTTAATCTGCTCAATTCGACATGCCTGTTAGCGAACCTAACAGGCATTTTTGTATGCCTTAAATGGCGAGTTAACCTGTTAATGATTCATCGTGAAATCAATTAACCGAACAACCTATTTTCCCTTGTACCAAAACCAGATAACAAGATGGTAGAAAATGCATACGAATATGCCCGAAGCAAGACAGACCTTTGCCCTTAGTGAGCTGGTGCGAGGTCAACATAAGCTTTGGTTCCCCAAAGTGGAACGGTCGAAAGGCTGTGTTTGAAGCTTCCCGATGTTTCTTTGGTAGAGTAAGAGACATACATTAACGTTTGATTTTCAGCATCGAATATTCTTCTGATTTTCATGGTTTTGAAAAATATACTTTTTGATTTTTTAAACACAACTTCACCAGATTTACTTTTATCTATTTGTGCAATCATATCGGTGGTGATTTCCCCTGTTTGTCTGCAAGAAATAGAACTATCACTTGGATCTGAAAAACTAAGATTTTCTTCTATTGAGGCGATGTGACAAGTGACACCTGTTACGATGTCATCCTTTAAAATGTTTAATTTTATGTCTTGTGTCGTAAACATCCCAAGTGATACATCACCGACTTCATTGTCAGAACAAGCCGTAAGAAGTGCCGTTAACCCTAGCACTATTAGCATTTTTTTCATCGGTAACACCTTTTAATATTATGAGTTTATATCATCAAAATAGGTTGTTATAAAAAATTGAGATGTTCTGTCATTAAAGGTAAACCATTATGGCTATGCCTTTAATGACAAATAAGTCCACACTGACGCGCGGCCGCCGCAAGCCATAATAATAACTAACATTGTCATCATTTTGGTGATCACTATAATCATATTAATTGACCATATTGATGGCAGACAAAGCATGCTGGTTGATCATTCTACTATTAGCACAATGACCAACCTTTAGCATAACCATCAGCCTTTAACATAACCATCAGCCTTCGCGAGCTAAGTGCAATGAATTTTAGTTAAATGCACTTTGAGCACAACGGGTTAAACCTGCTGTTACCGAACCGAAATGGTCACCCACCACCACTTTGGCATTGGGGTAAACACTAGCAATTTTATTGTATATAGCTGGGCTTCGGGCCGTACCGCCTGTTACATATACAATATCAGGACTGGTTGGCATATCGCAATCTTGTTGCTCCGCTTTGGCGATAGCCGTTTGCATAGCTTGTTTCATTAATGCTTCAACTTTCGCTAAGGGATCATTAATGGCTTGCTCAAACTGTGCTGCTGTTAATGGGACTAACAGCCCCTTTTCAATAAAATCTAACGAACATAGAATGGTGTCATTGTCTGACAAACTGATTTTCGCTGCTTCAGCTTGGCGTACCACTTGATAACTCATTTGATTCTTTTGTACTTTTTGTAAACGAACTAATAGTTCAGGCTGCTGCGCTTCTTTGATTAGCTGCTCAACTAACTTACGAGAAGGTAAACTAACAAAGTCACGTTGGGCACTAATATCATTGACGGCCACCGCGTTCCAAAAAGGTGTTCTTGGCATAGGTTTACCGTTAATCATTAACGTGTCTGCACCAAAGCTTGGCATCAATCCAGTCATCGCTAATGCGATATCTAAATCGTTACCACCAATCCGTTGACCTGAATGGCCAAAGCAGTCTGGGCTGCGGTCTTGTTGCTTAATGTAGGACGGCCCCATCTTTACCACTGAACAATCTGTCGTACCACCGCCAACATCGACCACTAACACGGTATTGTCATCGCTAAGGTTTGATTCAAAATCCATACCTGCAGCTAAAGGTTCAAATAAAAACCTCACATCAGTAAAGCCTGAACGAGTAGCCGCCAGGCGTAAAATAGTTTCAGCTTGTTGATTACTGTCTTGGCCACCTATGCCTTGAAAATTAACCGGTCGACCTATCACCGCATGGCTCGCTGCGCTAAGCGATTTTGCGTTTAACGCTTTATCGGCTAGTGTTTTAACATGTTGCATCATCAAGGTGACAATGTCTTCAAATAAGGCTATTTGTTCAACACGTAATCCATTGGCACCTAAAAAAGACTTTGGAGAACGGACATAGAAACCTTCTTCAGGCATGTCTAAATAAGCATCTATCGCAGCTTGGCCAACAAATACGGCTTGTTCATTCGGCGACAGATCAAGCTCATGGCGCATTTGTTTAGCACGCATTAACTGAGAACTGCGTAAATGAGAATACTCTGCTTTTAAGTGTTCTGGTAATCCTTGGTATACCGCCTCGGCAATAAGCTCGCGATCCATTGCGTACAACGTTGAAGGCATAAAATCCGAATGAGTTGATAATGGTAATAACGATACCGCATCATCAATCATTACCCCAATCGCACAGTTGGCACTGCCGTAATCAAATCCAACAAACATTGACTTACCTTCTGTCATCTAATCGAAAAAAGCGCTCAAAATAACACACTTATGACACTTGCTAAACCCTTTATCACTGTTTTATCTCCCGCTTGGGTAAAGCGAGTCCCTTATCTTAAAAGGCAATGCTGTATATGGCGTTTAAAATGATAAAAATCTAACTAACCTGAAATAGGGTAACTATTAATACTGTGCCCATAACAAAAAAGCCCAATCTTATGTAGATTGGGCTTTCGTTTTAGCAAAGGTATTCATTAGCCTTTGTTATTCAGTTTTTCTTGTGCTTTACGCTGAGCTTCTTTTTGTTGGCGACGAGCATCAATCACTTGCTTTACATCGCTACCAATATGCGCTTCACCGCGTTGCTTAGCTAATTGGACTTGACGTTCACGTTCAATAAACCGCTGACGTTGTTCTTCAGGCACTTTATCAATGCAATGTGGACAGCTGACTCCTTGAACATAGGCTTCAGTTTGTTTTTCTGCTTCAGTAATTGGCATACGACAAGCATTACACTGATCGTATTGACCTTTTTCTAAGCTGTGATTTACCGCTACGCGGTTATCAAACACAAAGCATTCACCTTCCCATAAGCTTTGCTCTTGCTCGACTTCTTCAAGATATTTTAATATGCCGCCTTCAAGATGATATACCTCATCAAAGCCCTGCTCTTTCAAATATGCAGTAGATTTTTCACAGCGAATACCACCGGTACAAAACATCGCCACTTTTTTGTGTTTAGCCGGATCTAAATTTTGCTTCACATATTCAGGAAACTCACGGAAAGTCTCGGTTACTGGATTAACAGCATTTTTAAAAGTACCAATCTTCACTTCGTAATCATTACGGGTATCAACCAACACCACATCTGGATCTGAAATAAGTGCATTCCAGTCTTTAGGTTTCACATAGGTCCCGACGACTTTACGAGGATCAATACCTTCAATACCCATAGTCACAATTTCTTTTTTCAGCTTCACTTTGGTGCGATAAAACGGCATTTCAGCGTCAAAAGATAGCTTAGTCACGATATTATCTAAACCAGGTTGAGTGCCCAACCAGGCCAATAAAATATCAATCGCTGATGAGGTTCCTGCAACAGTGCCATTAATGCCTTCTTGAGCAAGCAACAAAGTGCCTTTGATTTCGTTTTGTTCCATGACACTCAGCAATGGCTGACGAACGGCCTCAAAATGCGGTAATGCCACGAATTTATATAACGCGCACACAGCGACTTGGGCTTGAGATGCAGCTGTTATAGCTTTTTGAATAGGTTCTTGTTTAGGCTCTTGTTTAGGCTCTTGTTTAGACGCTTGTTTAGGTTGTTGCATAAAAATGAGGTCTCCGCTGGCTGGAACTTAATTTCCAGTGCATATTACTGTGCATATAAATAAGGTCTGCACACTGTGCACAGACTCAAAAAAACGGCCGAAAGTATACCTAAATCACAGTCAAAAAAATACTAAAACCAGCAGATGTACTTTTTTACAATGTTGGTAGCGGTTAATTTTGGGTTTTCAGCCAAGAAACGTTACTCTATTAGCAAGACATCATTTTATAGACACCTAATGAATTCTGCCATTTTGTACACCTTTCGTCGTTGCCCTTATGCTATGCGAGCACGTATTAGTCTTCATTTGAGCCAACTGAATCCGTTAGTGCGTGAAATAGAGCTTAAAAATAAACCCGCAGAGCTGATCACCATTTCGGCCAAAGGCACAGTGCCGGTTTTAGAGTTTACTAACGGCCAAGTGATCAGTGAAAGTCTAGATATTATGCGCTTTGTATTAACTGAACACCCAGCGCCAGAAAACTATTACTTAACCACAGAAGAGTATCAAGTCCTGCAATACTGGTTAGATAAATCAATGACTGAATCGCTCATTAATGCCAATGATAATCAATTTAAACCATGGTTAGATAAATATAAGTATGCCGACAGGTTCCCTGAATACAGTCAACTTTGGTATCGACAACAGGCAGAGCTGTTTATTCAGTTGTTGGAAAGGCAGTTGCTGCAACACAACTATTTGTGTACCGACAGCCCAACACTAGCTGATTTTGCTATTTTTCCGTTTATTCGACAGTTTGCTAATGTTGAACCTTCGTGGTTTGACACCATGCCATACCCTAAAGTTAACGCTTGGTTAACCACATTAATCAATAGCCCGCTATTTAACGTGACCATGTGCAAATATCCATTGTGGTTACCACAAAAAACTTTGATTTACCTCAAACATTCAGTACGTAATGATGGACAAGTAATACCTTTGTGCAAAAATTAAAAAATTATGAATATTTAATGGTTTACGGGCTATTAATCGGATAATTTTTAACGTAAATTAAAGGTGTTAGCAGTGAATAGCCGTTTAAGAACATGGATTTCTATTATTTTTACTGCAGATTTTAATTTTAAGCTTACACTTAGATAAGTCATTGCTGGAACGCAAAGGAACATGACATGAATAATATGGATATTACGTTAGTATTAATGCTCATTGCATTACTGATTTTACATATTCACTTTTGCTATCGAGCCTATACCTCGAAAGCACATATCAAACATGGTCAACGTGTAGTGTGGTCTATGCTGAGTTTGTTAATGGGACCATTAGGCTATTATGTCTATCAAAACATGATCCCACTCGAGTTCTACGAATAGATTTGTTTTAGAGCTTTGCTTTGAAGTTCAGTGAATAAAGTCTGATTGTTTCTTAATATATTATTGAACAAGAGCTTGTTAACCCTCTTCTCGTCGTCCCGCTAATGCTTTTAAGCCGAGATCTTGGTGTTTTTTTTGCTTTGTACTTATGGCCTGCGGCCACCAACGTCGTGGCCCATTGGTCATAACCCCAACCTTGCAATGCTTACAAATATCGCGCAAATTGCTGGCCACTTTTAAGCGATTTAGTGGGAGCGAGCACTGCTGGGGTGCCAACATATAAAAAGCCAACAATTTGATCGTCTGCGGCTAATCCTAATGCGTTATTCACATTAGCATCAAAAGCAAAATCGCCTGTACGCCATACCGCACCTAGCCCAATCGCAAATGCCGCCTGCTGCATTGCCATCGTGGCGCAACCCGCTGCTATATGCTGTTCTAAAACGGGTACTTTATCATGCGTTTGTGTTTTGGCGACGACCGTAATCACCATAGGCGCACGATAAGGCATGTTAGCGACTTTAGTCAGAAAAGTATCATCTGCACCACTTTTTTTAGCCGCATCAACAAAAATATCTGCCAACTTAGCTAAGCCATCATCTACCGCAATAATAAATTCCCAAGGCGTTAATGCACCGTGGTCTGGTACTCTTGCTGCTGCATCAAGCAAAAAAGTGAGTTGTTCGGCATTGGGTGCTGGGGCAACTAGGCGAGGCGTCGATTGGCGAGTCAATAACAGTTGTTCGGCGTCCAAGATACAATCCTTTTGAGTAAATTATGCTGCCGATATTAGCAAAAATCCCACGTATTAGGTGGGATTTTTTAGGGTTGTTCTATGTAACCTAAACTCGAAATAACAAACGCCTCTCAAACAGCCCTTTTTTATACTGAGTTCAGGTGATGTAAACAAGGTTACTTTAACAACCGGCGTCCTATAAAGTAATCAACGCTGGTGTAACGGCCGCCACCAATCACAAATAATGCCAATAACATAATTAGATACGTCATCGCGAATTCAATACCATTATTTAAAATAACAAAATTACCTGAACTGGTTAGCCATTCATAATTACCGTGCTCTTGTAAAATAGCTTTCGCCGCAGAAAGCTTTTCCGCTGAAGCTAACACTTGCTCATTCGCCAACCACGAACTTGGGTCGGCAATAGCCAACCAACCATTGGGTAAATGCACCGCAAAAACAGCAACTAGCATTGTGACCATCATTGGCAATGCCACGATTCGAGTGGCTAAACCAATCAACAGTAAAAAACCACCGAACAATTCAGTGCCTGCAGCTAACGCAGTCATGACTTCTGGCATAGGTAAACCCAATCCCCAGTCAGGATTGCCGAACCATGCTGCGGTGTCTTCAAAATGTGACAATTTGTTGTATCCTGCCTGCATTAGCACTGGCGCAAGATAAAGCCTTAGCAGTAAGGCGGCTAAGCCTTCTGTATGTTTAATCACATTTAAAAATTGTTGATAAAATCCACTTAGTGTCTGCATAAATAATCCTAGCTGAAATCGTTGTTGTAGTAATAGACCCGCTGAAGATTAAAAATATTTCAGCTTTGGAGACTAACGGATAAAAATAGATATTATTTGTCTAAGTGTAATTCAGTTAAATCTTCTACTAATTCAGCTAATTTTTTATCAAAGTGCTTACGTTGTTTTTGACTAAATGTTTGATTAAGCGTAATCAACATTGAGCCAAACTTACGGGTATTTTCGGTAACATTATCGCGATAAACCTCTGATTTCAGTTCATCTGGCGAGATCATTAATAATTTCATTTGTTGGGTAAAATAATCAGTTTGCTGACGGCGTTTCAGTGCTTGTTCAAATTGACTTAGCCATTCATGGCGATACTCAAGCCACATGTCTAACGTGGCTAAACGCTGCGTATTAGCTTGATGAATAATGTTTTTTTGTTCATCTGTAGCATCGCCAGTCCATTCAGATAATTGCTCGGCGATTCTTTTATCTGAGTCTTTTATCAATTCAGCTTGATCTTTGCCGGCGTATTCTTCGATTAATTCTTGTTGTTCTTTTTTTAGCTGCGCCAGTATCTGATCAACTTGTCCATCAGATAAGCTCGCCATAATAGGTAACAGATCAGGCATAACAAAATCGAAAATTCGAGACCAATGTGCCTTCGCCATTGACACTTGGTTAAGCCATAGCTCTGGGGTCATTGTTTGTTGATTAGTCAATGTCGATAATAAAGACAGTTGATCACGATAACGCGGTAATTCTTGTTGGCGATGCCAGACTAAAAACGATTCAATAATAATATCAAATTTATCTTGCTGTTCTGAGGTTAACTCTACGTACTCTTCAACTTCCCACTCTATCGCCCAATCCAGAAAGAAATAGCTTACTTTGGTTGAGCAGCCGACAAAAAATAAGCTACTTAACAGTAGGATAATCAATTTTTTAGACACAGATAATTCCTTTATCAAAATTTATATCAAATCCAGTAATGATGTGATCAATCAGAGTCACTCAGATTTTTCAGTTTGAGACGCATTGTTGAAAGAATGGTTGTTCCCTTATGAAACAATGCAACAAAAAATAGAAAGTCTGAATGACTCCCGCAGGACGGGTTTCAGAACCTTCTATGCTGCTTAATATGATTTTGACGTAGAAAAACTATGTCTATAATCTTATTACTTGTCTAGTAGGCGCTGAATGACCAGATATTTATTAGAACTGGTATTACTTCACTTATACTTTATCAGAAGCTTGTACTTTATCAGAGCATATTAGCAAGTGATTAATGTAAAATACTTTGTAAAGTATTGTAAGTATTGTGTAGATTTTTGCGGTTCTTTGGCTGCCATTAATAACGCCCACATTGCCGAGAATAACCAAAAACAATTTATTGCGGCGGGTAATGCCGCTTTGGCCGCAGACACATCGGTGAGGCTAGCAACCTGACAGTATTGCATAATCACGTTATCGATTAATTGGTTAGATTGCATCGTTGATAGTTGATGACTAGCCACGACGCTGGCTAAATCGAACAACGGATGGCTCGCCACAGCATATTCATAGTCGATACAAAGCAGTTGCTGAGGGGCTCTGCCGCTAAGCAGTAAATTGTGCGGAGTTAAATCTCTATGACAAAAAGTCGGCAGCAACACACAGGCTTCTAACTGCGATAACCAATGTCGAACAAGCCCATTTAAGCGTAACAATTGCTGCCTCGCATCATGCCATTGTGGATCTGTTTGCGACCCCGTTAATGAATCTAATTGGTATGCATATTGTTGCCATTGCTCACTAACGGTAATGTTTTTCTCCGGCACCGGCAACACACTGAGTTTACAAAATAATGCACTAAGCAAAGGAACGGCATCCACAGCCGAAATGGATTGATTTGTCGATTGCCCAAGCGATAAGTGACTGCGCATTGAGGCAAATATCGACCAGTCTGTCTCTGGTTGATCAATAAACTCACTCAGATACAATTGCTTATCATCACTGACCCAAATCAATGCAGGTGCAATGTTAGCCACAATTGCAGCTTGCCAACATTCAACTTCAAGCGCTCTATCGCACCAATTACTGTGAGGCTGATTTACTCGTAAGACCTTATCGCCATCTTCACAAGATAACTTAATATTAACATTACTGATCCCTGTGTTAAGAAAAGACACCGCAGTACATTGCGTAGCAAGCTGCTGAAATAATGTGGTTGGCATGGCTTTGTTGATTATATTAAGCACATCGATAGGTAGAGATAACAACGGCTGGGACATCAAATATTTACTCTAATAAAATGATATTATGGTTGGTTATGCACCAACCACCTCTTGACTCGTATTGTGTTGCGTTATTATATGATGACGATATTTCTTACGCCACATCATGTATCCGCCAACTGCCATTGCGACGTATAAAACAAACAAACCCGATGTCAGCATTAAGCCTTTTTGGAAGTAAAGGTAAATAGACACAAAATCAATGACGACCCAATAGAGCCAATTTTCTAGCACTTTTTTCGCTACTAGATAGGTTGTAACGATAGCAAAACAAGTGGTTGCCGCATCGATATAGGGAAATGCGGCCGACGTGTAATGAGCCATTAAATATCCCACCAGCATAGACACTAATGATGTCGCGCCGATAAGCCGAGCGTGAGTACTCCAAGACCAACTGGTAATATTAAGGTGATTGGTATCTATGTTGTGCTGAGTACCATTATGCAGCTCAGAATTGTGCAAATTGCTTTGCTGAGAAGGTGGCACGTGCAACCACAACCAATAACCATATACCGCCATCCCCATATAATAAATATTAAGGACTGACTCCATCAATAACGATACATTCCAAAATAGTACAGTGTAAATGGCGGTACTAATAAATGCTGCCGACCAACACCAGATGTTAGTCCGCATAGCAAGAATTAAGTAAGCAAGCGCTAGCATAACGGCAACAGCCTCCCAAAACGTCATTAATGACGCTTCACTAAAGGCTTGTTGTAGCGTTATAAATAGATCATTCATTGTGGTTATTCGCTATGAGCTAGGTTGAGCTCACCACCGATAAATTTACACACAAAAACAGCTTTGCCCCACTTTTGATGTGCGGCTTGCATTTCAACGGCTAGCATCGACATTACATCAGCATACTCGCCACAGACTTGGGTTGCCATCGCGTTAGTCACTCGTTGAATATTGTCATAACTATCCACTCTGCCGATAAACCATTGGATAGGATCGAGATAGTTTTCATTGAACGGATACATACTGATTTCTGCAGTTAACTTCATTTCTATTCCTTAATAAAAATCGCTGCAACAAAGGCTACAGCGATTTTATGTCATTACATAAATTGAACTTCTAATGTCACACCCATTTGGCGCGGATCACCGTAACGAATATATTGTTTATCGACCCAATCTTGATCTGGTTCGTTGCCAAAGTAAAAGCCTCGCACACCATATTGTTCATCAAACAAATTGCGGCCCCATAAATATGCCGACCATGTTGGCGTTTCATAGCCTAAACGGGCGTTATAAATGGTATAGGCTTCTGACTGAGATTCATTGCTGTCAGAATAATAAAACTGGCTTTTACCACTGGCATTCACGTTTGCAAACCAACCAGAATCAGCAACATAAGTCATACCAGCACTGTAAGTAAATTTAGGTGAATGCGCTAAGTCGCGCCCAGATAAATCGACGGTTGAACCGTATTTGTCACTGTATTGATATTGGCCATATTCAGTTTCCAACCAACCGAAACTACCGTAGAACTCAATATTTTCTGTTAAATACCATTTTGCATCGAGTTCCGCGCCATAGTTACTTGAACTGCCAGCATTTTCGGTAAATAGAATAAAACGCTGCGGGCTATCTGGGTCTTGTAAAGAGGCGGCAACTTGTTGGTCTTGGCGGTCCATATAAAATAGCGCCAAGGTAGAATCCACTTCTCCATCAAGCCAGCTCGATTTTAAGCCAACTTCATAATTATATAAAATCTCAGTGTCGAACTGTTTCTTGTCAGACAATTCAGCAGGCAGTGTCATATTAAAACCACCCGCCTTATAACCGCGGGCGACACGAGCATAAGCATTGTGATTAGCATTAATGGCTTTTGACAACGCAATATGGCCGCCCCACATATCTTCTGATGGGGCAAAGTCATCTTTATTGCTGTCACTATAATCACTATCGCGGCGCTCGAAACGCAACCCAGTCGACAATAAGTAATCATCACCTAAATGGCTGTCTAATTGACCAAATATGGCATAGTTTGTCGCCTCATAGTTTGACTGCAACACTTCATCTGGCCAGGTGTTGTATTCCGAGTATAAGTCGTTATCTTCTTTCAAATTCATCGCGTATACACCCAATAACCAGTCGGTACTACCGGCGAAGATGCGTCCTGCATCTTTGGATGATAAACGGAACTCTTGGGTAAAGGTTTTACGATCGCCCTTTTTGTCCCAGGTGTAATCATAAACACAAGGTTCAGTACCTGAGGCCGCTCCTGCGTCGTCATACACAGTACATGCTTTACTCGCCCAATAATCCGAATTGGCCCAATCACCATCATATCCATTATGATGATCAGTTTGCGCAAATGATGTTAATGATGTGAAGTCAAATGCTTGCATACCCGTGTATATGAACTTAACCCCTGCTCCAGTCGTTTTTTGTGTATCAACACCGGGTTGGTCAGTTAAGGTATTACTGCGATTATTATCTAATGTCCACACATCGTAACCATTATCAAAATTGGCATGCAATAAGGTTAAATCAACTTGAAGATCGTCAGTAGCGTACCAACGGAACTTAGCCCTAGCCGTTAACTCATCACGTTCATTGGTATCATCACGGTTAAGATAAAGGTTGTCACGGTAACCATTTTGATTGTGCTGTTCTAGTGATACACGGTAGAGCAATTTACCTGAGTCATTGAGTGGACCAGAGCTAAAACCAGAAAGAGTACGAAGATTGTCATCACCTAAACTGACTTTTGCGCCATGTTCAAATGATTCGGTAGGGTCATTACTTTTTAAGTAAATTAATCCAGCTAGTGCATTAGCACCATATTGAGTACCTTGTGGACCGCGCAAGACTTCAACTTGCTGCATGTCGTACATACTCGACACCATGCCAAGGCCTGATAGGTCGATGTCGTCGACCACAAAGCCAACCGATGAGTTAGGTGCACCTTGATATTGTTCTTGTTCACCGACACCACGAATTTGGAAATATTTTGGACGAGAACTGCCACCAGACCAGTTAAAGTTGGCAATAGAATTGAGCACATCTTCAAAATGTTGCGCCCCTTCGTCTTCTAATTGCTGGGCATCAATAACCGTCACGCTTGACGGCATTTTATCAAGGCTGATATTACTAAAATCAGCATTAACAACAATCACTTCCATTTTTTCATATTCGGGAGTGACATTTTCAACATCGGCCGTTTTAGCCATAACCACAGGCGAGCTTAATGCCACCATTACCGCTAAGGCAATTGGTGTTTGGTGTAACCTAGTAGAGTTTTTCGTGAACATAGGACCTCAAATAGTGATTTTGAGATCCGGCAAGAGTAGCGAATAAGAGGTGCACATAAATAGTGTGGCCCATTCCTACGCCGGTATAAGCCGGATCAGGTTCTAAGGGTTCGTCATACAGACATCTCAGTTCAGGTTTTACTGAACACCCCTTGGCGATCACGATTATAAACTAACTTCACCATGAATACACGAGCAGCGATACAATTTGATAACGCAAAAATATAATTGATTAACTTTATATTAAATCTCAGTAATCATGTCTCTTCAAGTTCTCTGTAGCGTGGCTTAATTTGAGAAAGCTTCGCGCACATAAATCTCAAATCGAATAGCTTGTGTATTGGGCGCTACCGCACCCACTTGCAACTGCTGTTTACCATGTAATTTAACCGACTTCCAACTGCTTGCTTCATCCTCAACTGTAAATCCGCTAGCATCGTACCAAGTGAATTTATATTGTAGACGTAGGTCAGTGCTCGATTTGCTTTGAATTAGCGCCGATGCTTTGATTAAGTCAGCAACCATGACAGATGAAATATCCACAACATTGACATCACTGGCAAAAGAGCTGCTATCGACTCTAACCTGCCCGCTTGAGTCTACCGAAATACCTGCCGTGTTATGCGCACAGGCGCTAAGCAACAATGCTAATGCGAACACAAATATTGACGTTATTTTCATGCTATCTCCTTATTTGCTGTTAATGTAAAGCGTTGACTTAATCTATCAAAAAATGTGCTCTGGCAGTGGCTATCAATTGTTTACGGTTGGTTTGCCAACAGTTCATACTGACGTTAGCCACACGGCGGCCTTGGCGAGTAATTTTACATTCTGCAAAGGTATCTTGATGTAAACCTGCGCGTAAATAGTCAATTGAGAAATCAACAATTTTAGGTACTTTCTTGGCTTGCATAAATACCATTAGTTGCACAATTGCCGACATTTCCATAAACCCAGCAATCACTCCGCCATGTATTGCAGGTAAAATCGGATTACCAATGTTGTCATCTTTAGCCGGCAGTCTAAATACCATTTCATCACCAAAACGGGCCACTGACATGCCAATAAATTGTGAGTAAGGTACTTTCTCAAGTAGGTAACTATAATCATTCAGTTCAATGGCACGTTTAACCACATCTTGAACATCTAAACCCTTTTGTGTCTCTATTTGGGTTGGTTCACTCATGATTTCGCCCCCGGTAAATTCCCCATTAACACTTGACGAAACTCTTCGCCGACCATTTCTGGACTAATTCGCATAAAAGAACCCACCGCGTGAGCGATAGGTTCATCAATACTGTCTTGATATGCTATCGCACGGGTAAAAGCAACGCTTGACGATAAACGATAGCATTCAGCAAAGGCATAAACCGACTTATGAGGCTCTGCGGGTTTCATGTAGTCGACACGTAAATCCAATGTTGGAGACAACTCTAACGATTGGTACTTCTTCAAAATGGCGCATACCACGGCTGTGCCACAAGCGGTATCTATCAAGGTTGTGATCACCCCACCATGAATGACTCCGGTGTCGGGGTAACCAATAATATCTTGACTGTAAGGTAACTCAATTAACACATGATGCTCACTGGCTTCTTGCACTGAAAGCCCTAAACGACGGCACTGAGCTAACTGGTTGACAAAACGGGTGGCAACTTCAGTTAACGGGAAAAAATCACTGTTAATTTTCATTATCCACGACTCAGCATTGGGCCTAATGGTTTACCCCCTAAAAGATGCATATGAATATGGTACACCTCTTGACCACCATGCTTATTGCAATTCATGATTAAGCGATATCCATCTTCAGCAATACCGGCTTCATCGGCAAGTTTGGCCGCTACTGTTATCATCCGCCCTAATGCTAATTCATCAGACGCTTTAACATCATTTGCTGTCGCGATTAAATGATTGGGAATAATCAGAATATGCGTAGGAGCTTGCGGAGCAATAT
Organism: Shewanella sp. Arc9-LZ; assembly: GCF_010092445.1. Lineage (NCBI taxonomy): Bacteria > Pseudomonadati > Pseudomonadota > Gammaproteobacteria > Alteromonadales > Shewanellaceae > Shewanella > Shewanella sp. Arc9-LZ. The sequence continues at coordinate 2,987,323 of NZ_CP048031.1, forward strand.
CCCGAAATGCGGTGACTAATTCATCTTGGTATAAAATATCCGCTGGAATTTCACGGCGGATAATTTTGCTAAATATGGTTTCTTCGGCCATTTGGATGCCCTCATTAGATAACTGCATTGATGCTATTGATAATACTATCAACTCTTTGAACTATCACTCCAGTAAAAACGCTTTTTATGGGTAATATTTTGCCTAAAATGGGATTCGTTTGCTTAAGTGAGTCAATTTTGGCAGCATTGGTTATTATAGCTCAATCGTTTTGATTGCGACTTGCCACTCATTCGGAATTCTTTATGCATTATCATATTCATGCGGTCGACCCAAAAGCTCATTTATTTGAAGTGACCTTTACGCTAAAAAACGCCAATCCATCTCAGATTTTTTCATTACCAGCATGGTTACCTGGCAGCTACATGATCCGCGATTTTGCCAAAAATATCATTGAAATTGATGCCAAAGAGAATCTACAATCGCTTGCAGTCACTCAATTAGATAAACAAACATGGCAATTGAATAACCAAGGCAGTGATATCACTCTGTGTTATCAAATTTATGCATGGGATTTGTCTGTTCGCACTGCACACCTTGATACTAATCATGGCTTTTTTAATGGCAGTAGCGTGTTTCTAGCGGCTAATGGTCTTGAGTCTCAACCACATACCGTCACCATGGCTAAACCTGCACTTGCAGAATTAGCTCATTGGACGCTAGCCACCAGCATGACTAGAGCATCAGGTGAACAATTTAGCTTTGGTGATTTTAGCGCTGAAAACTACGATGACTTAATTGACCATCCCGTTGAAATGGGTGAACTGACCGTCGAAACCTTTTTCGCTGCTGGTGTGCCACACGATATCGTACTCAGTGGCAAACACAGGGCAAATATGGCTCGATTAGCCAAAGATTTACAAGCGATTTGCGAATATCAAATCAATTTGTTTGGCACTCCAGCACCCTTTAAGCGTTATGTGTTCATGACCACCGTTTTGGACAATGGTTTTGGCGGTTTAGAACATAAAGCATCTACAGCGTTAATGTGCTCTCGCAACGACTTACCTTTGTCACTCGATGCGCCAGTAGATAAAGGTTATCGCACTTATTTATCACTGTGTAGCCATGAATATTTCCACTCATGGAACGTTAAACGGATTAAACCTGCTGAGTTTACGCCATTTGATTTATCACAAGAGTCTTATACTTCTCAATTGTGGGCGTACGAAGGTATCACGTCATATTATGATGATTTAATTACCTTTAAATCTCAGTGTATTGATGAGAAAGGTTACCTTACTTTACTCAGTCAAATTATGACTCGAGTATACCGAGGCGAAGGTCGCTTTAAACAAACCTTAAAGCAATCAAGTTTTAATGCTTGGACTAAGTTTTATAAGCAAGATGAAAATGCCGCTAATGCAATTGTCAGCTATTACACTAAAGGCGCACTATTTGCCTTGTATGTAGACTTAACTATCCGTATTGAAACCCAAGGTAAATACAGCCTTGATGATGTTATGCGTACACTTTGGCAACAATATGGTTTAACAGGTGTAGGTACTGAATCGTCAAGCCATCAACAGATTGTTGAAGCGCTATTAAATCGCCCTTGTGACGATATCTTTACTTATCTCGACAACACAGACGATTTGCCACTAAAAGAATTACTGGCTCAAGTGGGCGTGAATATGAGTTTACGGACCTGTGAAGGTGTAACTGATTTGGGTGGTGCTGGAGCTACAGGTTATAACATTGGTTTTGGCGCAAAAACAAAAGCGGAATCATTAGGGTTAAAAATTCTAACGGTTAGCCAACACAGTCCAGCACATCAAGCGGGATTAAGTGCGGGTGATTTATTGATTGCAGCAGACCACTTGCAAGTAACCAGTCAATTTGAACAGCAACTGCAAAGTCGAACCCTTGGCGAACAAATCACTTTGCATTGGTTTAGACGTGATGAATTGATGCAAGGAACATTAACGATCAGTGAAGCGGCTTTAGACACGATTTCGCTTAGCATCATTGATGCGACTAAAACACAATTGTGGCTTGGTTAAGACTAAGAAACGATTATCAAGTTTGAAAATTGATTTACTGAGTACCATCAATATTAATCGAAAATTTGAATTAAAAAAGGATATCAATTTGATATCCTTTTTTATAAATCTTCTCTATTACTATACAAATGTACCAATATGACTAGCTCTGCTTAATCCGTTCTAATACTTGATTTTCAGTATGTGCTTCTAACCAGTATTTTTGTAATGTTGGGTTTTTTACTCCTGATACAGGATCAAGTAAATTCCAAGCTCGTTTCCAAATACCGTCGGCAATCATATGTACGACCGCACTTTCAATAGCAGCTGCAATACATAAACTCACTGGTTCGTTTGAGGTATAACCCGCCTCAGACTCTAATAATTCTTGCGCATCAATAAATTTAAATACGCCAGCAGTAATTTCTTTTGAAATAACGGCCTTAGTGGTTGTCACACTGCTTAATAATCGACCTGTACGGATGTCGACCGCACGTAAATTAACCGTGATGCTATCGACACGGTATTGACCCGATACGCCGATTCCCAAATAACGAGCGCCTGCGCCACCGGTTTTAATATTGGTGTCGTAAGCCACTATGCCACCTTCCATTAAAATTTGGGCACTGTTTAATTGTGGCAACTTACTGGCATCACCATTGAGTCCTGCACGAACAATTTTTCGTTCTGTCAGTAAATTTTGTAACCCTTCACGCTCAACAGGCACAAACCAAGCAGAATCATTGAGCGCCTGAGCTAAGAAAGCCGTTCCAGACTGAGGTACTGCAGTTGAAAAGTTACTCGAAGGTATCGGCTTGTATTGACCCGTTTGATCACGAAAATCATACACTGCTGCCACCATACTTCCTTGGGGGGATGGCAAACTGACTAAATCATAATATGTCTCGCCCTTTGGCATTAAACTTGTGGTTGCTTCAATACCGTCGAATTCACTTTTTATCGAAGAACACGCGCTCAAAGATAGAATAAATAAGCTAAGCAGTAGTCTTTTCATGATTAGCCCCCTGTTGATGCGCCGACAATACCACCAACTTCGATGATGGTCGTCTCGCCGGTTAATAAGTCAGTAATGTGAACCAGTAACGATCCATCTTCATTGACCACATTTATCTCAAAGTCATCGGTTTTTAAATAACCTTCACCACCATTTGCCGCATCATTAAACAGTTGACTCATTAAGCGTGACTGTAATGAACTAGCAAGCCTGTCCAGCGCTGTAGGAGCTACATAGGAGGAGCCACCTTGATGTTCATTTTGCGCTGACGCATTTGCCAATAAATAACTACCATTAAGGTAACTGCCCCCAAACGCAGGGTTAACTGGGGTATATACCAGTTGCGTCGCGGCTAAGGGAAAACTAAATGATGTTATTGATAAGATTAGTAATAATTTTTTCATATGCATTCCCTGCTAAAACTCATCAGGAGCAAGATCGGGGTCTGAAAATGCCGCCCATTTTGCCTGTTGTTGATATTGCAACAAGGAAGCATTGACCCGCTTTGCTGCCATGTTCGCTTGTGCATCAATATTTCGCGATGCTGGGGATAAAAACGTCACAAAAACCGGCTTTCGATTATGCAACACTAAAATTTTACTACCACTTCTTGCTGTGGCTTGCTCTACAACAGTGAGCCCCGAATGGTTGCTCATGCCATTGATATCACGATAAGCGCTAACAAATTCTCGATAAAAACGGTGGCCAAATCTTGTCATGGCTCTATTTAAGATTAACCCATCAATTAAATCAGCTTCACGCTTAGGTTTTGCATCACTGACACTCACTACAGGTTCAGTTGAATGCAATAAATTCTCTTGAGCTTTGGAAGCGGAAGATTCTGGAATAACTTCATCTGTGGTGGGGGCAATGTTAGCTTTTGTAAATTCTGGAACATTAACGTCAACATCTTTACGATCATCAGCGGTAGCGTCACTTAATAAAACTGCCTGACTCGCAATCAAGTAAATGAGTATCACTGATGGATATTTCACACTCTCACCTCATGCATGTGAGTTTGTGCCCAAGCAATGGCTTGACCACGACTAGACACACCAATTTTTCGAAACGCACGATAGAGATGCGTTTTAATGGTAGATTCACTGACAAATAGTTGATTAGCGATATCGAGATTAGTACTACCAGACAATAACGTTTGTAATACCTCACGTTCACGAATGGTCAGTTGTTCACTGTCATCGTCATGCTCATCGTTTAATATTGAACGTTGCAAGCCTTGCGGCATAACACTTCGACCTTTGAGTATTTCATTCAAACCTTGGCTTATTTCCGCTAAATTAGCATCAGAATAAAATACACCTATTGTTGTTGAAGGATGAATTAAAAATTTAGTATCAAGCTGCTTAGGAAAATTTAAAAACACTGTGTGAATCGCGCAATATTCGCGCTCAATGAGGCGTTGTAATTGGTAAGTTTGTTGTAAATCAATAGTCGACAAGTCAAATACAACAACTGAAATAGGCTCACTTGCTAACATTTTTGCCATTCCATTGGGCTGAGCTTTAGTCAATTTGATTAAAAACTCTTGTGGCCAGCGGCAATCAAGTAAATCGATCAATAACTGTGACCGAGAAACAATCATCCAATTTACGACTTTAAACATCATTTACACTCCATGTGAAGATGAACTAGATGCTCTTTAAACAGAATTTGCATCAATGTGAAACAAGATTAGCAAGGCTTTTATCATTTAACAATTAGTCAAAAGGGTGCTTACACACCCTTTATTATACTTATGTACTACAAACCTTGAGTTATCGTCACTGTGTTACTATAACCCGTGCTGGTAGCGATCGCTGAATTATGCATATCCGCTTGAGTAACATGAACAGTATTGTTACCTAGCCCTTCAACGTATACATCTGCGAAGTTCATAGCATCTGTTTGACTAATAACAATTTCGTTAGTATCACCCCACCAAGATTCAGCATAGGCCTCGTTATGATGACCAGTCTGATCTATATCAATGATTGTTGAAACATCAGCCGCATCGGCATAGGCTTTGTTATGATGGCCATTCTGATCAACGGTAACAACGTTATCCGTACCCCATGAACCAGCACCGATCCCTTCACCATAAAAATTACTACCATTTGGTCGGCTATTAACTTCATTATGATGGCCAGTTTGATTCACTGTAACGGTACTGAATCCACCAGAGTCAGTTGATGCACCCGCATAGTTATGATGACCTGATTGGTTAATCGCAATCGTGTTGTCATAACTGAACTCCCCTTGGAACACTATTGCTTCGTTTGAGAAACCCGCTTGCGCAATCGTAGCGGTATCACCCATACCTTCTTGGTCAACAGTAGCATTGTTACCAGAACCTGAATTACCGTTACCATTCCCAAGAGTTAACGCACTTTGAGTCACTGTTGCAGTGTTGCCTTCATTTGACTGATTGACGATTGCAACATGATCAAAGTCCATTTGCATTACCGTTGCGGTTTGATTCAAACCGTATTGGTTAACTTGAGCTTCATGATTACCGCCACTTTGAGTCACATGTGCATCATGAGATTCACCATTTTGATATACATTTGCCATGTTAGACAAACCAACTTGCTCAACTAAACCAATGTTGTCATTACCTTCCTGCTCTAATATTGCAACGGTATCGTCACTGGTTGCTCCACCATAATTTTGAGTGTTTTGTAATATATCACCAATATTATTTGAACCAGTTTGAGTTAATGTGGCACTAGCAGCATCTGATGATTCCTGCTGAATATAAGCATTATTGTTAGAGTTTCCAGATTGATTAATGGTTGCATCAGCAAAATCTGACCAATGATTATAAATTTCGGCGGTATCTTCACTTCCGGTTTGATTAATCGAAGACTGTGCACCGTCACCGTCATTTTGAGTGACGGTTGCTATGTTTCCATTGCCATTTTGGTTAACAGTTGCTTGAGCATTCTCACCGTTAAAAAATTCCTGTACGACATTTGCTTGGTTATCATTACCAATAGATTCAACAGATGCATTAGCTGTGCTTGTTGCATTATGTTGATCAATCAAAGAGGTATTTCCATCCCCCTCTTGATAGGATATAGCTTTTGAATTTGACGTTTCAGCTTGTGAAATCGTTGAGAGATTACTATCTCCAATTTGGACAATAGTTGCGTCATTAGCAACACTATTATTTTGTTGAACAACCACTGCAGTATTTAGATCTCCTTCTTGACTAACATCGGCTTCGTTGTTACTTGCATACGCACTTACTGAAGTTAATAAAACAGCAGATATTAATAAAGCTAATTTAGAATATTTCATCTTTGTATTCCCTTCATTTTATTGAATAGATTAATTCCTTTGAGTTACGTTCACATTCTGTGTTGTCCCCCATTGAGTGACACCGACAGCATTTCCAAAACCGTATTGTTGGATCCGAATGGTATTATCATTACCAGTCTGATTAATGATAGCTAAGTTACTAATTCCAATTTGGCTAACGTCCATCAATAAATTGAAACCAACCTGACTTGCAATCACTTGGTTATTAAACCCTGATTGGTAAATATTGGCTTCAATATCACTTCCAGTCTGGAGTACAGCAGCACCATTGAGAATGCCTTGTTGAGTGGAAGATATTTGATTGTTATTGCCTAATTGAATGGAATTGAAGCGATTATTGAATCCATTTTGATTTACGTTGATTGATAACTCATCACCATTTTGACTCACATTAGCTCTATTATTAATGCCAATATTGAGCTCATCTATGTCGCTTAGATCTTGTTGTCCTAAGCTAGAAAAAGATATTAGACATAATAAAAAAGCAAGAATTCCAGTTCTTACATTAAAGCGAAGTTTATGAGTACGCTTGTTCAAGATCATGCTCCCTGCCCCTTGGTTATTTCGCGCCATAACATTCAATCGGCTTAATAACGTTTCTATTGATAGTGTCAATATTATGGCGCTGTCAAATGGTATTTGAATCATCCTCGAGTATTAAACCAACATAGACCTATAGGTTATATTAATTTCAGCCCCCTACTTTATTACTACACAAACATATAAGATGATGATTTATATTTATATTTTTAAATATGCAATTCTAAGCTAGCTATAAATTAGTGAGACATTAATATGAGAATTATAGGAAGAGCCGATTCTCCCAAAGAACAAGAAATTAAATATATACAAATAATAAAAAAATTAGAGTTCCCCTTAAAGTATGTATTTTGAAAGAGTAAGATGATGAAAAAAATTCAAAAGTAGATATTACTAATAAGTTACTAATTAAAAAAATAAATTATTGATAATAAACAGAAAATATTTATAGTCTGTATATTTTAAGTAATATATATTTGAGAAAGCTCCTCATAATCAATTATTCAGCAAAGAAGCCACTAAACATATAAACAACACGATTGAAATCACTTGCCAAAAACGTACTGGGTTGCGAGTTATAATGGGCACATAATCATTTACTGTGTGATTCGCTTTGGCAGTGGTTAATTGATGAATTAATTCACAGGTATCCGCTTGGCGTAAATTAGGTTCAACATTGAGTGCTTTTTTTAATGCTACGTCAATCCACTCTGGCACCATTGGGTTTAATTTATGTACACTAATATATTCTAAACGTTGGTAATCCTGCCGCGTTCGGCATTTCTCGAGTTTGCCTTTAAAAGGCAATTGCCCAGCCAACATCTCAAAAGCAATCACTGCAAGCGAAAATAAATCGGCACGACCATCGGCCTTATAACCCAGTATAACTTCAGGGGCAGTGTAATCAGCCGTACCCAAAATACGATCTCGAGTTAACGGACTACTAATTTCTGCTACGCCTTTGATATAACAAGAACCAAAATCGATGATTTTAACCACGCCATCTCGGGTGATAAAAATATTATCTGGTTTTAAATCTTGATGCAGCGTTTCGCGACGGTGAAATGCTCTTATCCCTAATTCGATTTGTTTTAGCAACAGTAACACCTCTTCTACTGGGGCCTTTTTATGTTGAGTTAACCATTCACCTAAGCTTATCCCCGATAAAAACTCGGTGACATAATACAAAGCGGACTTTATGTTATGTTGCTCTACAACCTTAACGACATGAGCACTGCTAATGCGCTGCCCTACCCAGCTCTCTAACATAAAGCGCTCTATGTAAGCGGCATCATCTATGTAATTGACGGAAGGTGTTTTCATGCAAAAGACTTGGTTTTGCCCATTGACGACTCTATACACTTGGCTGCGTTGTGATTGATGAAGTATATGAGTTACCTGATATCCATCAAGCTTCATTCCAACGCTAAGTGGGGGGGGGAATGGTTGACGCGACAAGCTTTGGTACACATCATCGATAGCCTGTTTAGGTAATTGTCTGACACTTAATAACTGCGCACTGAGATTATCTTTACTGCCTAAGTCGAAAGCCTTTTTATTCAACGCTAAGCAGAATTGTTCACACAAATCATCGCTAAGCGTTGGATGTTGCTGACAAAGAGCCGTCAACTTTCGGTGTATTTCAAATTCAGTGAGTACGTCATGAACTCCATCCGTTGTCAGTAAATAGAGGTCGTCAACTTCAACTGACAAGCTTTTATAGTCAACATCTAATTTAACATCCATCCCCAATGCACGAGTAAGATATTGGTTTGATGAGTTAATATTAGTACTGTGATCATGAGTTAATTGCAGTAATTCGCCTCGGCGAAAACGATAAATACGTGAATCGCCCACATGCAACATGTGCACTGAACAAGACTTAAATACCAATGCACTAAAGGTACATACAAAGCCGCGTCTGGCATCGCGATAGTCTTGCCCCAATCCATACAGCCAACGGTTTAATGCTGTTAATACTTTGGTACTCGATGTTTGCACACTCCAAGTTTCTGGGGTCGAATAATAATCCGCAAGAAAATTACTGACACTAATGGCAGACGCATGAGCCCCACCTTCAGCGGTACTGACACCATCACTGATAACACTAACAACACCTTTCGACGTAAGTGGTATCACTGAAGGAATACGAATACCTATGGCATCTTCATTTTGCAGTTTACGTCCTTTTTCAGAAGCTTGGCCTACAACAAGCTGCAAAGTTGCAGCAAAAGGAAGCATGGCATCTACACTATCCATCGTTTGTTCTAATGACTCTGAAGCCATAAAACCTCTCACTCTAAGATTAAGCTGTTTTATCAATATAAAAACTCAAATTGCTTAAACATAAACAATTTGAGTTTTATGGCACAATGTTGCTCTGGCTACTTTACTCGAGCACTAACTTACGCTGATTAAAGTGACTTCGCCTTGATCGTTTACTTCAGCAATATGACCTTTGGGTTCTTTCATAAAAAATAATGTCACAAAACCAAATACGGCACTTATCGCAATCACATAAAAGAAAATTTGAGTGGATACGATAGAATATACGGTTAAGAAAAACACTGCACCGACGTTACCATAAGCCCCTGTCATACCCGCTATTTGCCCTGTTAAGCGACGCTTAATCAGCGGCACAGCAGCAAACACAGCCCCTTCGCCACCTTGAACAAAGAATGAACATGCCATAACGACTGCGACAGCCAAAGGTAATGACCATGACGAGTCGATTTGTGCTACCGACAAATAACCAATCGCTAACCCTGCAGTTAATATTAACAGGGTGGTTTTACGACCAAACTTATCACTTAACCAGCCACCGCCAGGACGAGACATTAAATTCATAAAGGCATAGCTTGATGCCAACATACCCGCTTGTGCCATGCCAAGCTCGAACGTTTCTGCAAAAAAGAGTGGCAACATCGATACCACGGCAAGCTCAGAGCCAAATGTAGTGAAATACAGCACATTCAATACAGCAACTTGCTTAAATTGATAGCGTTCAAACTCAGGTACTTCCATTGAAAACAAATGTTTATTCACTTGGTATGTTTGGTAAAAATCGAACAAGAACACCACCACCAACCCAAGATAAATAAGGTAGGTTGCATCTTGAGTAAACATACTCACACCTGCTGGAGACAGTTTCCAACCTAACAGCGCTAGCGTGGCATACATTGGCACCTTCATAATGATCAGTAACACATAGTCACTTTTACTGGTCACTTCTAAGCCGCCGCCCTTTTTGGGCTTAAAGTAAGTCGAACCTTTTGGGGTATCGGTCACATTGAAGTAATAAACAAATGCAAACAACAAACTCATTAAGCCGGTAATGCCAATGGCATAACGCCATCCGTCTGGGCCACCAAAAGCAAGTGCAACGGCAGGTAACGTAAAGGCTGCTGCAGCTGAACCAAAGTTACCCCATCCGCCATAAATGCCTTCTGCTGTACCTAACTCTTTTGCCGGAAACCATTCACTCACCATACGGATACCAACCACAAAACCAGCACCAATAAAGCCAATCAGAAATCGGGCTAAGGCTAACTGCTCAAAAGTGTCGGCTACCGCAAACATAAAACAAGGGATTGAACAGATACCCAATAAGGCAGAATAGGTGATCCTTGGACCATATTTGTCGGTTACCATACCAATGATAATCCGCGCCGGGATTGTTAATGCCACATTGAGGATCAACAAGGTCTTAATTTGTGATTTAGTCAGCCCTAAACTGTCGGCGATCACGCTAACAAGTGGCGCTGCGTTAAACCACACAACAAAGGTGATAAAAAACGCCATCCAACTTAAATGCATGATTTTCATCTTGCCGTGGAAACAGAAAATATTAAATTTTTCAGCACTCATATTGCACCCCTTTATGACTGAGCCAAGACAAAAACATTGCCTTGTTCAGTTTTAATTTCGAATGGTTTAACCACTAAATCAACATTTTCAATACAACGTCCACTATCCAAGCGGTAATGTTGTTTATAAAGCGGCGAAGCAACACAAAGCTCACCATCGATTTCACAAATAAGTCCTCGGGACAATAAACTCACACCACTGGCAGGATCTACATTATCAAGGGCAAATAAACCGTCATCCCCTAAATTGAAAATGGCAACCGCACGTCCTGCAACCCAAGCCGCTATTCCGGTGCCTTTTGGCATGCTTGCTTCGCTACACACATTGACCCAAATCATGCTAATTCCTCCACAGCGAGTTGTGCTGCATCGTCTGTAATATCGTTAATAGCTATCGTTCCTGCCCCTGCGTCTTTAATACTCGGGAAACGCTGCTCACGAATTCGTTGGTAAGCACTGGTATCTGCTTCTGGCGCATCACTTGGATTAACAAACTCATTAAAGCGCGCCAAAAAGGCCGGTTGTTCAAGGCTGGTTTTCCACTCACATTGGTATGTCGCGGCAATATGGTCCATTTGCTGCTCTAAGGTCGAGTTAATCCCCAACGCATCGTCAATAACAACTGATTTTAAATACGCTAGACCACCTTCTAATGAATCCATCCAAGTCGAGGTTCGTTGTAATTTGTCTGCAGTTTTGACATAGAACATCAAAATGCGATCGATATATTTATAGAGATCTTCAGTGGATAAATCAGTGGCAAACAAATCACCATGACGGGGGCGCATACCGCCATTGCCAGCAACATACAAGTTCCAACCTTTGTCGGTTGCGATAATGCCAATATCTTTGCTTTGTGCTTCAGCACATTCACGAGTACATCCAGACACAGCAAATTTTAATTTATGTGGACTGCGTAAGCCCTTGTAACGGTTTTCTAAATCAATCGCGAAACCAACGGCGTCTTGCACCCCGTAACGACACCAAGTGCTGCCAACACAGGATTTTACCGTGCGCAATGATTTACCGTAGGCATGGCCTGTTTCAAAACCAGCATCAATGAGTTTTTTCCAAATTTCGGGTAGCTGCGATAACGTTGCGCCAAACATATCAATACGTTGGCCACCGGTTATTTTGGTATAGAGGTCATATTCTTGGGCAATTTGGCCCATGGCTATCAGCTTAGTTGGGGTAATTTCACCACCAGCGACTCGCGGCACAATAGAGTAAGTGCCGTTTTTTTGGATGTTGCCTAAGTAAGCATCATTGGTGTCTTGCAGTTGCACATGACTGCTATCTTGATTCAACACATATTGGTTTTGTAAGCTAGCAAATATGGACGCGGCGGCAGGTTTACAAATATCACAGCCATATGTATGACCACTAGCTGAAGGTTTTCCATGCTGAGTGATTAAGGTATTAAAATCATTAATGCCTTCGACTTGGCATAAGTGATACAAGGCTTGTCGGTCATGATCAAAATGGGCGCAAATTCCGGCATTAAAATCGAGTCCTGCAGCTTGTAAGGTTTGATCAATAATTTTTTGAACTAACGGCGCACAACCACCACAACCCGATACCGCACGGGTACATGCTTTAATCTCGGCGATTTTATGGTTGCCAGCGGTCACGGCCCCAACAATGTCGCCCTTGGTTACTTGATGACAAGAACACACTATAGAAGTGTCTTTTAAATCGGCTTCGTTTTCTGCACCGGCTAGCAATAACTCAACTGCGGAACCTTCAATCTCGTCTTGAGACAAATAGCTATCAAGCAAGCGGCTGTAATCGCTGTTATCACCAATCAGCACTGCACCTTTTAAAAATTTACCGGTTTCGTCTAACCATAATTTTTTATAAATACCCGCTTGGTTATCAGATAACTCAACAAACTGTGCGTTATCAAAACCACGGCTAGCACCAATAGCGGCCACATCAACACCCAATAATTTAAGTTTGGTACTCATGTCTGCGCCGGTAAATGACTGCGACACGCTATTAGATGTTAATGAAGCAATATGCGAAGCGACCACTCGGGCCATTTGGTAACCAGGTGCAACTAAACCAAATATTTTTTGTTGCCATAACGCACACTCACCGATGGCATAAACATCGGGCGCTGAGGTTAAACAGTAATCGTCAATTTCAATGCCGCCACGTTCACCGATACAGATATTTGAAACTCGAGCTAATGAATCTTGTGGACGAATACCGGCAGAAAACACAATCATGTCAGTTTCAAGATAAGACTCATCATTAAAGGTCATTCGGTGCATTGCCGTTTCACCGTCAATAATCGCAGTGGTGGCTTTTGAAGTATGTACACTCACGCCGAGCTGTTCAATTTTACTGCACAGTAATTCACCCGCTTTATCATTTAGCTGAACGGGCATCAATTGTGGTGCAAACTCAACAACGTGGGTTTTTACCCCGAGCTGCATCATGGCATTGGCGGCTTCTAAACCTAATAGTCCACCACCAACAACCACCCCAACTTGACTGTTTTGAGCTGCGGCCTGAATCGATTCAAGATCTTCAATGGTGCGATACACTAAGCATTGAGCACGATCGTTACCTTGTATCGGTGGCACAAATGGAAATGATCCCGTTGCAAGCACTAAGCGGGTATAAGAATAATGATCACCTTGCGCGCTAGTCACCGTTTTGGCGGCAATATCAATTGCCGTAATAGGTGTGTTTAAGTGAAGCGTAATGCCCCAATCTTGATAATCTTGCGCGCTGGTTAACATCAGTGGATCGGCGCTACCGGTCTCGAAATATTTTGACAGCTGCACTCGGTCATAAGCTGGACGCGGCTCTTCACCAAACACGTGCACATCAAACGTTTTATTGAGACCTAAACTGCACACTTGCTCAATAAAATGATGACCAACCATGCCATTACCAACGACCACTAACTTGGGTTTTGAGACTGCCATATCCAACTCCTTCATGCCTTGGACCGTAAAAAGCAAAATGGCGCCAACTCCGCTTAAGGAGTTGGCGCCATTGCCTGTTGAGATCCAAATTTTTAAAATAAATTGTTGAGGTAAACGACCCCGTTAATTGCTGCCATTCACACTATCGTCAATCTGATACTTTATTCATTATATGTATTGTTTGCAGGCTCTATGCCAACTACAAAAAAGACTTAAACTATTGATTTATTAGCCTTAAAAAATCAACAGCCTTTACTAAACGCTCTACTGTTGTCCATCTTGGTCACAACCGCACCAAAGTGAGGCGCACCATCGTTGTTCACTGCGGTGTTTAGTGATTTTGACTTACCATGATGCTGAGTCACAATAGCAATAATTTGCGCTGACATTTGAGCTAATGACAAACCTTTTTGCATCGCTTGTTGTTGAATAATCTGGTGCGCTTTGGTTTCATCGAACCCTTGCTGCATAACGATAAGCTTGGCCTGACTAAGTAGTTTTATACTGCGGATTTCATCATCCAGTTTCTTAAATTCGGCGAGTGTTTTACTCGCAGCATTAAAACGTGCTTGGGCCAAACTAATGACACTGGTTAAACGATTAACACTTAACATCTCAGGAATAAAAGTGATGCGACCGCAATCAAGTAACTCGGTTAATGCTGTCTGCTGCCATGTTTTGGCATTGACAACTATCACCATTGGCTTACTGGTTAATGTACGCTGAATAAGTCCTTGGATTTGAGCGTGCAATGTGTCGGTTAATATCAACAAGGTATCAAATGTTTGTTGATGTAATCGTTGCTCAATTTGGCTCACAGAAGTTAACACCGTGACATGTCCAAACGCTGCCAAACAAGCTTGGTACTTTACAACTTCACAATCGACCACTGGCACAGCTGAAAAACTCAGGTCACAAAAAATTAAACTGCGCATAACCACTCCTCGTTCAGCCATTTGGCTAATGGATTGTCTGTTGAACTGAAGCGGTTTGCCCAACATTGTTGACTCAAGTAAACGGCTTGCTCCGCTGCCATAATCTTCTGTGAATTTGATTTTTGTGAAATTGATTCTGGTGAAATTGATTCCTGTGGAATAATCGCTGTATTTAATTTGTGGTTAAGTAATAACAATACTGCAGCCAACGTTGCCGTCATACTGCTAAGCGCCTGCTCAATCATGGTGCGCGACATTAATGATGTCAGCGCATCAGCAGAAAAAGGCTCTTTTTCGCGCCATAACAGCGCAAGAATGTCGCTAGATAATTCAGCTTGACCCACTTTTGCACCAGAAAAGCCTTCTAATAACGTAGGGATAGATAAGCTCGATACCGCTATATTATCTGTCTGTCCGTTGACGACAGTTATCGTGGTAGCCACTCTTGGATTACACTCGGTTTCACCTTGTAAGCCTTTAAAAATAGCCACACTGCCGGCGTGATATTCGCTTTTCTCAAATAAAATTTCGCATATTCCTTGGTGTACCGCATCTAACCCAGGGTGAAAATAACTGCGAAGGCTTATTGGTGCATTAGTTGGGTTCATGCAACGCGCTGCGGTTTGAATCAAACTGCGTAGACCTAATTCTTGATGTAATTGACGACACTCATCTAACACTGGTGCTAAGTCACCCGCTCGGACATAAACAATATTATCTGACTGTAATGCCACTTTGGCCATTTGTGATGATGTACAACACGCAATATTAAGTGATGCTAAACATGATTCAACATGACGGCGATGAGGTAACGCTTGGCTGTCACCGTGTAACATCACCCGAACACCTTGTTTCGCTAATAACTTAGCAACGAGTAGAAGCCAAGGTAACTGCTCGCGCTTGCCCGCATATACTGGCCAATCGATATCTACTGCCAGCGAATGCCAACCTTTATCGACAGTGCGACGTAAGCCCGCCACCATCCCTGCTATTTCTTCAGTCGTTTCACCGCGCACGCGCATGAGCATCATGGCACTGGCCATTTGCACACGCGATACTTTTCCTTTGGCAAAACCTTCAAGCAGCAAACATGCCTCATCAAACGTTAATGCACGTGAGCCTTTTTCGCCCTTACCTAATGCTTTTATCAGCAAACGAAAGTCAAACTCATCCACGGATGTCAGCGTTAACTCACCAATTTTAGGCATATAAAGCCTCACGCCCATATTCAAATGAGGTTTGTGTTGCAGCGACATCAATATCGGCAAGCAAAGCATTCAGCTGTTGACCAACAGACACCACTTCACCAATGATGATTAACGTCGGCCCAGAGTCTTTAATGGTTAACGCGGCATCGGCCATAGAAGCGACTGTGGCATAAGTAACAATTTGATTCGGTCTTCCACCATTGGTAACAAATGCTACCGGCAGATTAGCGGCACTTTGAGCATCGAGTAATCCAATTGAAATGCTTGCCGCTTGTTCTTTACCCATATAAAACACCAAGGTTGATTGCGCTGCTAATAATGCTTGCCACTGCGTAGGTGCATTTGCATTATCGGCATCGGTCATTTTGGTGCCGGTGATCAGCGTAACACTGCGAGCCATACCACGATACGTTAATGGAATTCCGGTACTTGATGCACAACCTAACGCCGCGGTAACACCAGCAATAAATTGCGAACGGATACCATTTTGTGCAAGGTAAAGTGCTTCTTCTGCACCTCTACCAAAAATATGCGGATCGCCGCCCTTTAATCGCACCACTTTTAATCCTTGCTGCGCTAATGTCAGCAATAAGGCATTAATGTCGTCTTGCTTTTTACTCTGCTGACCACAGCGTTTACCCACAAAATGACGCTGACAAGTTGGCGTCACTAACGTCAAAATGTCACTACTGACCAGACTGTCGAACACCAACGCCTCAGCTTGTGCAACAATTCTAGCGGCCTTGAGCGTCATTAACTCTAATTGACCACAACCCGCACCGACAATAGCCACATCACCCGCGTGTAATTCATTCGCCGCATGTCCTAAAGTACTTATAGGTTGACGACCTTTTATCATTGCTTCTACGGTATTCATTAGGCTACGTCCTCTGCTACTGATTGTTGATCTTCAATGCCGGAATAAGATAAGGCGTCTTGCCAACTTTGCTTGGCACACTGTTTAACTTCACTATGACAACTGCCACATTGACGGCCGCAACCGAGTAATAACTGGGTGCTATCTAACGCCTGCTCAAAACTGATATTCGCTAAACCGTCACTCATCACTTGGTCGTTAAATTGTTGATTGATTTCGTCGTTAATGTTCGCTTCGGTTACCCCTGTACAAGCGCAGATTAACGGACTATTTCCGGCTTTTATTTGCTGATGTAGCTGCTTAATTAACTGTTTATCGACAGGCTTACCAATAAAATCATTCATCTGATATAGGGCCACATTGACTTGAGTATGAGACAAGACTTTTAATGCTTTAAGTAATCCTTTATCCATATTGCATTGGATATATAAAGGCTGGCCATCTACCGTTAAAGTCCACTTAAGTGAATGCACCGTCGCTTGATACGCAAAGCCGTCGTCGGTATCCGTAAAACCGATGTGATGACACACTCCGTTCTCTAGCGTTTGTGCAACTTGCCAACATAGCCCGTGAGCAGAAGAGTCGTGTTGACCAAAAACCACCCCTTGCAGCGCAAGTTCAACAGGGGTTAATGTCACGGGTTGACACTTAAACCCAGGTTGTTTTGATATTGGGTCGACGCGAGCATCTAATGCTTGATTCACGCCTTTTGTCAGCGAAAACTGTGCAGACCAATGCATTGACATCAAAGCCATATTTGTCGGTATGTCATCATCGACAACAGCGCGAGCCATCGTGAATGAGGCGTGGGTAAAAAGGTCGGGGGTAGCGGTCTCTGTGGAGTATTGTTCAATTTGATTTTGAATAGCTTCAATGCGGACCAAGCCACCTTCGGTTAAAGAGAATGCATTGAGTTGTGATGAATGCAGGTGAACGACAGGCTCAGGAATACTGGCTCGTAAGCTAGCAATATGTCCGGTGCGAGTCATGGTATGCCACTGATCTCGGCTGCGGCCAGTGTTTAATAACAAGGTGTTACTCGGTAATGATTGTTGCGGAACACTAACAACCGCAGGCGCAACAAACTGAGCTTTACCCGTCGCGGTAGCAAACTCTCCCTGGCTAAAAACTCGCACGTTTTGTTGACCAATTTGTGTCGCCAAAGCAATGGGCCATTGTGTCGGTGCTAGTGCATCATATTGCGCTTTGGATAAATCTGTTAGCCCAGTGAGATCAAACACCTTAGTCGGAAA
This sequence comes from Shewanella sp. Arc9-LZ, assembly GCF_010092445.1. Taxonomy (NCBI): domain Bacteria; kingdom Pseudomonadati; phylum Pseudomonadota; class Gammaproteobacteria; order Alteromonadales; family Shewanellaceae; genus Shewanella; species Shewanella sp. Arc9-LZ. The sequence goes on from NZ_CP048031.1 coordinate 3,005,308, forward strand.
AGCTTGTTTAACTATAGCGGATAAAGCTGCAAACTCGCTAAATACACTGGCATTGTCATCAAAATTAAAACCATCAAAGCCCATTTTGTTCGCGACTTGGCTAACCGCCCACCAATCAGGTTTAGCTTGGCCTTTGGCTGTGATAAAGCCACGTTGACGCGTAATAGTGCGCTCACTATTAGTGACGGTACCGCACTTTTCTGACCAGCCTTGAGCTGGGAGTAATACATCAGCAAGTTTGGCGGTATCAGAATCAGGACTGATTTCAGACACCACCACAAAAGGACAATCGGCTAATGCTTGTGCTATTTTTTCACTGTTGGGCAAAGACACCACAGGATTGGTGCCCATAATCCAAATCGCTTTGATTTTACCTTCGGCAAGGGCATCAAACATCTCAACTGCTGCTAAACCTTTTTGATCTGCAACACTGTCAACTTGCCAAAAATCAGCTAATAACTGCTGCTCCGATTGTGAAAACCCCATATGACACGCTAACTGAGTGGCTAACCCACCGACCTCACGGCCGCCCATGGCATTGGGCTGCCCTGTTAACGAAAAGAATCCACAACCAGCTTGACCGATGTGTCCTAACGCGAGGTGACAATTAATCATCGCATTGGTTGCATCGGTGCCAATGGTTGACTGATTAACCCCCTGACAAGATGCCGTAAGTACTTTTTTATTGTTGGCTACAAGTTGATAGAATTGCGTCAGCTGAGTGACTGAAACACCGACTTGTGTGGCAAGATCGGCTAAATTAATACTTAATTGTTGCGCCTGCAAAACCACGGTATCAAAGCCTTCTGTGTGTGCGGCAATGTACGCATGGTCGACACAATTTTGATCGGCTAAATAACCGAGTAAACCATGAAATAATGTTAAATCAACGCCCGGCTTAATGGCTAAATGTAAATCTGCTTGTTTTGCTGTGGCTGTTGATAACGGGTCGATTACCACTAAACGAGCATTATTGATTTTTTTTGCGGCTAAAATCCGTTGAAAAAGAACGGGATGAGTCCAAGCAGTATTGGCCCCTACAAGCACAATCACATCAGCTTGCTCTAGGTCGTCGTAACAACCAGGTACAACATCTTCACCAAAGGCGCGTTGCATCGCACTCACCGCTGACGACATGCATAACCGTGAATTAGTATCGACGTTGGCTGTCTTTAAAAAGCCTTTGGCAAACTTGTTGGCTACATAATAATCTTCAGTGAGTAATTGCCCTGATAGATAAAGCGCAACAGAGTCTGGGCCGTGCTCAGCAATGGTTTGTGCAAATGTATCGGCAATCAAGGTGCTAGCACGGTCCCAATCAAGTGGCATACCAGATCGTAGTTTAGGGTAACGCAGTACATTCGGTTGGGCTAAACTGTCGAGTAAGCGTTCGCCTTTGGCACATAAATGACCGTAGTTAGCCGGATGCATGTTATCGCCGACTAATTCTAAATCTACAGCATCGATATCGGTCCAATCCGCTTTATTTGAAGACACGCTAATGCCGCATCCGACACCACAATAAGCACAACTAGATTGGATTGCTGACATACATCTACCCTTTCACATTAACGATTACATAATTGAAATACTGCGAAAGATGTGCCAAAAAAATAACTTACTGATTTACAATAGAAATAGAAAATACCTAGGTATTTTAAAACAACATTTGTGCAACAAAAGTGCGCAGCCTGCGCCCTTATGTTGCGCATCTACTTGAAAATAAAAGAATTTAAATACCTAAAAAGAGGTATGCCACTGCAAGTGAAAACGTTTTATATATGTGTTTCACTCAGCCTCATGATTTTCTAACTTGACGAATTAACGTTAAGTGATGAATTTCTTCAAAGCATGTTAAAGGTTGAGGAGAGACAATTAATACACGAGGGTGAGATATTTTATTAGACTGACTAAAATTCGCTGCATCATCTAATAAGAGCAAGTTTGTATACAAATTGATTCAATTGACTAGTGCACTTTATGCGGAAGATCGTAAAGAATGATGGGGATATTAAAACAAAATACCGACATTACGTCGGTATTTTTCAGCTACTAAAATACTTTATTTAGCAACACGGCCATCATCGTGGCATGTATCACATGTTGGCATTTCGCCTACTTTAGCTTCATGTGGTGCATGACAATCTGCGCACATTAAAATACCATCATGCGGCTTATGGTTATCATCCATTTCGGCAAGTGTACCATGGCAACTTTGACATTGTTCAAATTCATAAGCGCCATCTTTTGATGGTTCGCCATCAGCGTGACAGTTTTCACAGCCACCCATTTCAACGTGAAACTCTGCGAGGGTCTCATCAGCAGCAAATGATGCAGAAGACATCATCATTACCGCGAAACCAGCCGCAAACAATGCACTCAGTAGTTTATTGCTCACTATTCATTCCTCCAATTTTAGTGTGTGTCCGCATTCTTTTATCTGACACGGATCATCACACTGCAGCACGACACTTTGCTTAAGGGTTATTTAACAACTTTGTTTATAGACCGTTTATCAAAAAATTTATAAACAATCTCAAATTGACTGACAATATAAACGTAGTTAATCAATCCACTTTAAGCAAAATTAATTTAGATTAAACAATAATAGCAGCGATAATTAGATGAAGATGTGCGCTATATCATGTAACTCGATGGTTTTTAGTCAATAAATCAACTTAAGATCAGAAAGCAGCTAATAAAGCAAAGGCTAATGTTTGTGGATTTGTAGCCAATAAAAAAGCCCCAATCTATATTGGGGCTACATTCTCGCAATAATATGTTACAACCAATATGTGATGATATTAACTGCGCGACTTTTCTAAGCGGGCAAGTAAGCTAGAGGTATCCCAGCGATTACCTTTCATTGCTTGAACTTCTGAATAAAACTGATCAACTAATGCGGCCACCGGTAAATGGCTACCATTACGACGAGCTTCGTCTAATGCAATACCCAAATCTTTGCGCATCCAATCGATAGCAAACCCGAAATCATATTGACCTTGCCACATAGTTTGATAGCGATTTTCCATCTGCCAGCTTTGTGCCGCACCTTTGCTGATCACTTCAATCACTTTTAAGCCATCTAAGCCCGCACTCTTAGCAAAATGAAGTCCCTCAGCTAGACCTTGCACTACACCAGCAATACAAATTTGATTAACCATTTTAGTCAACTGCCCAGAACCAACTGGCCCTAACAGTTCAGCGCAGCGGCTGTATGCCGCAATAACAGGTTTAACGGTATCAAAATGAGTCTGTTCGCCACCCATCATCACGGTTAACGCACCATTTTCTGCTCCAGCTTGACCACCAGATACAGGCGCATCTAAAAAGGCAATCTGAAGTGGCTCTATGTGCGCAGCAATTTCACGCGCGACATCAGCAGAAGCCGTAGTATGGTCAACCAAAATAGCACCTGCATGCATACCATGAACAACACCTTGCTCACCTAGTACGACCTGACGTAAGTCATCATCATTACCCACACAGGTAAAAACAATGTCTTGGCCTTTGGCGGCATCTTTTGGTGTATCGGCCTTCTTACCACCATATTGTTCAACCCACTGAGCCGCTTTAGCCCCTGTACGGTTATACACAGTAACGTCATGACCCTGTTTAACCAAATGTCCCGCCATCGGGAACCCCATAACGCCTAAACCAATAAATGCTACCTTGGCCATGATTTCCCCTTATTTATTCAACTGAAGGTTTAACGTGAGCTTCCATTTCGGCACCGATACGCTTACGCATATCCATTAGTCTCAATGCACTATCACGTAAGCGAACATCATCGGCAGTAGCTGGTATCCACTCAGGAACCGATGTGGGATGACCTTCATCATCAACGGCTACCATGATAACGATACAGTGTGTCGTCAGATGACGTTCAGACTCTTTAGGATCGCCCGCCTTTACATCAATCGCAATATGCATAGACGTTGTACCGGTATAAATAACTTTACCAGTCACTTCAACAATATTACCCACATGGATAGGCTTAACAAATCGAATGCCGCCAGCATACACAGTAATACAATATTTACCGCTCCAGCCTGCTGCTGCTGCATAAGCGGCTAAATCGATCCATTTCATTACTGCACCGCCGTGAACCTTACCGCCAAAATTGACGTCTGCAGGTTCGGCCAAAAAACGTAATGTAAGTTGTCTATCTTTACCGGCCATAATAGATCCTATTAGATATATGTCATTACTTGTCAGTCTACGCTAAATCATCATTTAGCGGGAATTGATAAATACTAATGTGACAAAAAAACAAACCAAATAAATAAAAAAGGGAAGATTTTCATCTTCCCTTATTGGCATTAACTCGATTAAATTCTCTTAAACAGTAACGAACCGTTCGTGCCACCAAAACCAAATGAATTACATAAGGCATAGTCAAACTGATGACGACGTGAAGTGTGGGCAACAAAATCTAAATCGCAACCTTCGTCTGGGTTATCTAAGTTGATTGTTGGCGGTACGTGCTGATCACGCAGTGCAAGCAAAGTAATAATGGCTTCAACAGCGCCAGCTGCGCCCAACAAATGTCCAGTCATTGATTTAGTTGAACTTACAAGTACCTCGTAGGCATGTGGTCCAAACACCGATTTAACTGCTGCAGCTTCTGCTTTATCACCCGCATGAGTTGAGGTGCCATGTGCATTGATGTAACCCACAAGCTCTTTGTCAATTTGGGCATCATTAATGGCGTTAACCATTGCCGCTGCGGCACCAGCACCATCACTTGGAGGTGATGTCATGTGAAATGCATCGCCGCTCATACCAAAACCAACTAACTCACCGTAAATTTTAGCACCACGAGCTTTAGCTCGTTCATACTCTTCCATCACAATAACACCGGCGCCATCGCCAATAACAAAGCCATCACGGTCTTTGTCCCAAGGGCGACTTGCTGCTGTTGGATTGTCATTACGAGTCGATAATGCTTTAGCAGCACTAAAACCTGCAACGCCTAATGGGCTAGTAACATCTTCTGCGCCACCAGCCACCATCACATCAGCATCACCGTAAGCAATGGTACGTGCTGCAAAACCAATATTGTGTACACCCGTTGTACAGGCTGTAGTCACAGCAAAATTAGGACCTGTCATGCCATACATAATCGACAAGTTTCCGGCTATCATATTGATAATGGTGCTTGGCACAAAAAATGGCGACACTTTACGTGGTCCACCATTTAATAATGCAGAATGGCCTTGTTCAATTAACCACATACCACCCATACCAGAACCAATAGCAGTACCTATACGAGCTGGATTTTCTTGGCTCATATCTAAGCCTGAATCTTTTACTGCTTGAATACCCGCAGCCATGCCGTATTGGATAAATAAATCCATTTTACGAGCATCTTTTTTGGTTAGGTATTGTTCGACGTCAAAATCTTTCACAGAGCCACTGAAACGAGTACCAAATTCACTAGAATCAAACTTTGTGATTGGAGCTATACCACTCTTACCAGCCAATAAGGCATTCCAAGTAGACTCGACATCATTACCCACAGGAGTCACAAGACCAAGACCTGTGATGACGACACGACGTTTAGACATGATATTCACCTTTAAATAAAATCTGCCACGATGCCATTATTGCGATTTAGCTAAAGAAGTATAAGGAGGGATGTTCTAATGCAATTAAATGGAACGAGCGTTTACAAATGCTTTAAACAAAAACAGGCGGCATAAATGCCGCCTGTTTTTGTGAATTCTTGATTACTGATTCTTAGAAACGTAATCGATCGCTGCTTGAACAGTAGTGATCTTTTCAGCTTCTTCGTCAGGGATCTCGGTATCAAACTCTTCTTCTAGAGCCATAACCAATTCAACAGTGTCTAGAGAATCAGCGCCTAAATCGTCTACAAAAGAAGCAGCTGATTTAACGTCTTCTTCTTTAACGCCAAGTTGTTCGATGATGATTTTCTTTACACGTTCTTCGATGTTGCTCATTAGTTTTCTTTCCTATTCAAATTACGCACTTGCGTAAGATTGCGAGTAGTTTATTCGAATTAGATAACAATGCAAGCTTAGATTTTGTGGTCTAACCACAAAAATTAACATTGAATTGTCACTAACACTGACTCAAATGAAGGTAGTTACCTACCTATCGCCCTTAAACCATGTACATACCGCCATTCACATGCAATGTTTCGCCTGTGATGTAAGCGGCTGAATCCGAGGCCAAAAACAATACTGCATTGGCAATTTCTTGTGCTTGCCCTAATCGTTCCATCGGAACTTGCGACATAATAGCTTGTTGCTGCTCAACTGTCAGCTCATCTGTCATGTCTGTCTGAATAAATCCAGGTGCAATAGCATTCACTGTTATTTGACGAGATGCAACCTCTCTTGCAAGAGATTTTGTAAATCCGATCAAACCAGCTTTAGCTGCCGAGTAATTTACTTGGCCAGCGTTGCCCATTGTACCTACTACAGAACCGATACTGATAATACGTCCGAAACGTTTTTTCATCATAGATCGCATTACTGGTTTAGACAATTTAAATAATGAAGTCAAATTAGTGTCAATAATATCTTGCCACTCATCATCTTTCATCCGCATTAATAAATTATCACGGGTAATACCCGCATTGTTGATAAGAATATCAACTTCACCTGCTTTTTCTTTGATCTGGCTATATAAATCAGCAACAGATTGAGAGTCAGTGACATTTAACACCATCCCAAAGCCTTTGTCACCTAGGTATGCTTGAATCGCCGCTGCACCTTTTTCACTGGTTGCCGTACCGATAACCATCGCGCCAGCTTGTACCAATGATTCAGCAATTGCACGCCCAATACCGCGACTAGCGCCTGTCACTAAAGCAACTTTACCGTCTAAATTAATGCTAAAGCTCATATCAACTCCTTTATTCGACTAATGCTGCAAATGAAGCAACATCATTGACCGCTTGAGCGGATATCGATTTATTAATTCTTTTTGTTAAACCGGTTAATACTTTACCCGGTCCACACTCTATTAATTTTGTAACACCTTGTGTCGCCATAAATTCAACAGACTCGCTCCAACGCACTGGGCAATATAACTGACGCACTAATGCATCTTTAATTGCCTGTGAATCTGTCGGCATGGCCACATCAACATTGTTGACGACATTAATGGTAGGCTCTGAGAATGTCACTTCAATTAACGCTTTAGCGAGTTCATCAGCGGCTGGCTTCATTAGTGCACAATGTGACGGTACACTCACAGGTAATGCTACTGTCATTTTTGCCCCTGCAGCTTTACATGCAGCTGCAGCGCGTTCAACAGCCGCTTTCTCACCGGCTATCACAACTTGACCTGGGCTATTGTAGTTAACAGGGCTTACCACGCTACCTTCAGCAGACTCTGCGCATGCTTTAGCAATAGCAGCATCATCAAGACCAATAATGGCAAACATGGCACCAGAACCTGCTGGCACAGCTTGTTGCATTAACTTTCCGCGTAGTTCAACTAATTTAACTGCATCAATAAATTCAATCACACCTGCGCAAACTAAAGCAGAATACTCTCCAAGGCTGTGACCTGCTAATAAAGAAGGCATGGGCTTGTTAGATGCTTGATATGCACGCCAAATAGCTACGCTTGCCGTAAGCAATGCAGGCTGAGTTTTATCTGTTTCATTCAAGGTCTCAGCTGGACCATTGGCAACAAGATCCCATAAATCATAACCTAACGCTTCACTCGCTTCAGCAAAGGTTTTTTCGATAACATCGTTAGATTGAGCTAATTCAGCTAACATTCCTACAGCCTGTGAACCTTGGCCAGGAAATACAAAAGCAACATTTTCCATAAACGCTTACCTGTATAAAATTAATTTGAAAATTAAAAACGAACTAAAGCACTGCCCCAAGCAAAACCACCGCCAAATGCTTCGAGTAGTAATAAATGTCCACGCTGAATTCGACCATCACGCACCGCTTCATCTAATGCGATAGGCACCGATGCGGCAGAAGTATTACCGTGTCTCGCTAAAGTCAGCACGACTTTATCTAGACTCATGTGCAACTTTTTAGCCGTGGCATTAATAATGCGGAAATTAGCTTGATGTGGCACTAGCCAGTCAATTTCTGATTTATCGACATTATTAAGACGTAAGGTTTCGGTGACCACATTAGACAACTGCGTAACCGCAACTTTAAACACATCGTTGCCTTTCATCGTCATAAAACCAACGGCTTCAGAACTTTCATTAGCACGAGGAGGGAAAGAGCATTTTAATAAATCCCCTTGGCTGCCATCAGCATAGATATGCGTCGCAATGATACCGGGAGTATCACTAACACCAATAATCGCGGCGCCGGCACCATCGCCAAATAAAATGACGGTAGAGCGATCAGCAGGATCGCACATCCGTGACAATACGTCAGAACCTATAACCAGTACTTTTTTAGCAGAACCCGTTTTTACGAATTGATCCGCAACCGATAGTGCATAAATAAATCCAGAACACGCGGCAGCAATATCAAAGGCAGGGATATTTTTGACGCCTAATAAGGCTTGAATTTCGCATGCAGCTGCAGGAAATGCGTTTGATGCACTGGTGGTTCCACAAACAATCATATCAAGATCGCTTGCTTCGATCCCTGCCATTTCAAGCGCTTTTAGTGCCGCTTGATAACCCATTGTTGAAACCGATTCATCTGATGCAGCAATGCGCCGTTCAGAAATACCGGTTCGGTCAACAATCCATTGGTCACTGGTTTCAACCATTTTTTCGAGATCTTGATTGCTACGAACTTGCACAGGTAGATAGCTACCTGTTCCGAGAATTTTTGTGTGCATATATGAGATCAGCTATTGATGTCTAAAAGAATCGACTCCAAACGATCTTTAATCATTTCAGGAAGACGACGTTTTGCTTCTGTTGCTGCTAAATTTAATGCTTGTAAAAATGCAGCTTCATCCGCGTTACCATGACTCTTTACTACTATTCCGCGCAATCCTATCAGACTTGCACCGTTATAGTGGTCGGGGTTCATCTTACTGAGTACTGCTTGTATGCGTGGAGCGATGAGTTTGGAGAGTAAACGAACAAAAAAACCGTCATTTAAGCCGCGTTTTAATTGATGTACTAACAGTTTTGCGATGCCTTCAGAAGTCTTTAAGGTGATATTACCGACAAAGCCATCACAAACAATGACATCCACATTACCAGTGTAAATTTCATCGCCTTCAACAAAGCCGATATAATTAACTTGTTCGGTGTGTTGTAAAATTTGTCCGGCCTGTTGAACCTGGTCGTTCCCCTTAATGGCTTCAATACCGACATTAAGCAAAGCGACTTTGGGACGGGATTTCTTATGGACAGCTTCACATAAGACAGACCCCATAATAGCAAACTGGAATAAGGTCTCGGAATCACAAGATACATTAGCCCCTAAATCCAGCAGATAAACGGGCTTGCCAGTCATTGCAGGTAAACAAGAAACCAGTGCGGGTCTATCAATACCCGGTAATGTTTTTAATAGCACCTTAGCCATCGCCATCAACGCACCAGTATTACCAGCGCTAACGCAGGCCTCGGCTTTTCCGTCACGTACCAGTTCAAGCGCTATTCTCATAGAACTGTTTTTACGTGAACGCAAAGCATGAATGGGCCTATCGCACATTGTCACGACTTCAGTAGTGTGGATTATTTCAATTCTGGATAAATCAGCTGAGTGAGCTTGGGGAAGGTATTTTTCTATTTCGGTTTTATTACCAACCAAAATAATATTTAAAGAGGTATGAAATTTCAGTGCCTGCATCGCTGCAGGCACTGTCACGTGGGGGCCGTGATCGCCCCCCATCGCATCTAACGCAAGCGTCAGATTTGTCATCAGATAATCAACAAATTACTTGTTGATAACCTTTTTACCGCGGTAAAAACCATCAGCAGTCACGTTGTGACGTAGATGTAATTCACCGCTAGTTGCGTCTACTGATAATTGAGCAGTGCTCAATGAATCATGTGAACGACGCATGCCGCGCTTTGAACGTGATTTTTTATTCTGTTGTACAGCCATTGGACCTGTCTCCTACGATTACTTGCTCTTCAGTTTTTCTAACACTGCAAACGGATTTGGACGCTCCTCATGAGCGGGTTCGATCTCGCCTACAACTATATCTTTCGATCCAGACTTACAACTATTATCATCGTGCATCGGGATGATAGGCATAGCGACTATCAATTCATCTTCAATCAATTGATGCAGACGTACTTCACCAATCTCATTACACTCAATTGGATCATACGCATCCGGGAGCTCATCGATTTCTGCCTCAGTCTTACAAGGACTAAAACAAAAGTCGACCGTAACCTCAGTAGTAAATTGTGTCATGCAACGTTGACATAGCAGAGTGAGCTCCGTCACAGCCTTCCCGCGAAGGTAGACTATCCCCTGTAAATCGACGCCACATTCCAACGACACAACTACGTCGGAACAGTCGCCGGCACATAACTCGCTTAATCGCTTAAGTTGCTTACCTAAAATGGTACCTTCATATCGAAGGCCGCTAGAGGCAGCGCGTATAGGATCAATTGAAACCGGTATCTTTACTGTTTGCATAAGGCGCGCATATTATAGTTTGAAAACGCTGGAGTCAAAGAAAATTTCCGTAAAAATACGGTAACCTCACCTAACAAGGAACTTTAGGTACTCTTTAAATCCGGCATTGAATTTGAAAGTTGGTAAATTTTACCGAACCCAACCCCATCACACAAGCATTACTCGAGAAAAATGATCCATTTGCATAGATGAATACAGTAAACTGACTAATATTCTGTTATTAGCCAATAAATAATGAAACAAAACCAATGAAATTCAATCTTGTACTTGCGTCAACCTCACCTTTTCGTCAACAACTATTGCAAAAATTAATGCTGCCTTTTAGTTGTGTTAACCCAGATATTGATGAAACCCCATTAAAAGATGAGACAGCATTAGCATTGGTTAAGCGCTTAGCCGAGCAAAAAGCATTAGCAGGCGCGAACTTAATTGATCAAACATCTGTGCCGCAATTAATTATTGGTTCCGATCAAGTCGCGCTGATTAACGGTCAAATTATCGGTAAGCCTTATACTGTAGACAATGCGATAGCTCAATTAAGCTCAGCATCTGGTCAAGCAATTACTTTTTATACAGGTCTTGCTGTATTCAATAGTGCCAATCAACAAATGATATCTTGTGTTGAACCGTTTACGGTTCATTTTAAACACTTATCTGCTGCGCAAATTCGCTATTACGTCGATGCAGAGCAGCCACTATATTGCGCGGGGAGTTTTAAATGCGAAGGGTTAGGCATTGCCTTATTTAGCCGTTTAGAAGGTGACGACCCAAATAGCTTAATTGGACTACCATTAATTAAGCTGATTGATTTACTCTCACAACACGGTGTAGATGTTCTTAGTACAGCAGCAGAATGCTCAATCAACGAATACTAATATCGAATACTAATATCGAATATAAGGTCGATACCGAATCTAAAAAGGTGCATTGATGAAGGTAATGGTGTTTGCGCTTGATGTGGGAACGATAACAGGTGTAACACCGAGATAAGCTAAGCAACATATAAAGCGTATGCTATGCAGCATCGAACACTTATATTCGACGCTGCATTACACATCTGGCAATACATCACCCACAATAATTAAACATAGTCATGTATCGCCGATGGTTGGTCGACAATCGCGCGTGGATTTAACGTTTTCAATCTAGCTTCATTATGTGCGCCGTAACTCACACCGATACTCGCCATGCCAGCATTATTGGCCATGGTTAAATCATGAATCGAATCACCAATCATGACGGCTCTATCGGCAGCAACATCAAAATGTCTCAATAATGAATGCAGCATCTCAGGATCTGGCTTGCTCTTAGCGTCATCAGCGCAACGCGTCGCATGAAAATACTGTCCTAAGCCTGTTAATGCTAATACCTTGTCTAGACCATCTCGTCCTTTACCCGTCGCCACAGCTAATTGATAACCAGCCGCATGTAGATTAATAATGAGCGACTCTACCCCCTCAAATAGAGGTGTAGGCTGCTCATTGGCAAAATGATGACGTCGATAACAATCAATAATCTGTTGATTGTTTTGGTGACCAACAAATAAAATCGGCATGATTTTAGGTAAAGATAAGCCTATGACATCTCTAATTTGTTGCTCAGAGGGTATAGGTAAAATTAATTCTTGTGCTACATCTTGCATACAAGACACTATTTTACCTACGGTATCCATTAGCGTGCCATCCCAATCGAAAATGACTAGTTCATAAGCTTTATCTTTAATGTTCAATATCATGCCCTACTTCATTTGCACATATCTGTGGGTGTTATACTCTCTTCAATTTATCAAGAGTGCTCAATAACACTGGATCTAAAGGCGCTTTAACTTGCATGATTTCATCATTTTCTGGATGAGTGAATTTAAGTTCAGCCGCGTGTAAAAACAGACGGTCTAACCCTAAAGCACGCATGCTGTCGTCAAATTGTTGCTCGCTGTATTTATCATCACAAGCAATTGCGTGGCCTGCATACTGACAATGTACTCGTATTTGATGGGTTCGCCCTGTAACAGGACTCGCCTTAACTAAAGTACACCCTTGGTAACGCTGCATGATCTTATAGCGGGTTTCTGACTCTTTACCCTCTTTGTTAACCCGAACGATTCTCTCGCCCGACTTTAAGGTAATTTTTAATAGCGGTGCTTTAACCACTTTATCACTTGCTTGCCATTCACCACGCACCAACGCTAAATAATCTTTTTGCATGGTTTTACTGCGCAATTGCTCATGTAAATGCTTTAGTGCACTTCGCTTCTTAGCCACAAGCAGCACACCCGAGGTATCTTTATCTAATCGATGCACTAGCTCTAAAAACTTTTGCTGTGGTCGCAGTGAGCGTAATCCTTCAATCACACCATAATCGACACCGCTGCCACCATGCACAGCAATACCAGCAGGCTTGTTTAACACGATAAGATGATTATCTTCATGGATAATACGATCTTCAAGCTGTGACACTCTGGATAAATTAGGAGATGGTGCCTTGCGATTGTCTTTTTCGGCAACACGAACAGGCGGTACTCTTACGATGTCACCAATTTGTAATTTGTATTCAGGCTTGATGCGTTTTTTATTTACCCGCACTTCCCCTTTGCGCACAATCCGATAGATCATGCTTTTAGGAACACCTTTTAATTTAGTTAGCAGAAAATTATCGATTCGTTGTTCAAAATGATCTTCGTCGATAGTCACGTATTCAACTTGGGGGGTAGTTTCAGTATTCATGATGCGCCATATAGTGGTAACCCTAATAGTGTACCTTATCTTGCAAATGATTGGCTATTGCCGCATCAGACTTGAAATAAATACATGAAAGAATATAGGCTTTTGATTGCTGAAAATAACGTTTGTTGCTATATTTGCCCACAGGTTGAGAGTAAACAGTGGATAAAGTGTTCACAACTTTGACCAAATGCGAAACACTAGCAGTTAAAAAAATGAACCTAATCGGTAGCAACTCATTGATTTGCAAATTGTATTAATTAAAAAACGACAAAAACCGTTTGTGCAATTAAACCGTAAGTTTTGAATAAAGATTTCAATTTAACTGTAGTAAATCGCCCCAAATTCGAACAACATTTTAGCTTGTTATCAAACAAACCGATTCGACTTGGGCATTAACGGATTAAAATACCATAATTTATGGGGTTGGTTGTTAGTCAACCAATTCCTTGTTTTTGTAAACATTAGAAAATAAGCCATAAATAGGATGCGACACGCAGTGACTGCGTTTTACAGTAATGAGCACCTAATTGCCTGGATCTAGCCGTGAGGTTATACCGATTAATTCAGGCCCGTAATGCAGAAAAAATCGTGTTGTTTGATGACCTCATTTAGAAGAATCACGTCATCATGAAACGTATGTTAATTAATGCAACTCAATCAGAAGAGTTGCGCGTAGCCCTAGTTGATGGGCAAGAACTGTATGATTTAGACATTGAAAGTCCAGGTCACGAACAGAAAAAATCAAATATCTATAAAGGTAAAATCACTCGAGTAGAACCGTCACTTGAAGCCGCATTCGTTGATTACGGTGCAGATCGTCATGGTTTTTTACCCCTCAAAGAAATTGGTCGCGAATACTTCCCTAAAGGTTATTCATTCCAAGGACGCCCAAACATTAAAGAAGTGGTACAAGAAGGCCAAGAAGTCATCGTTCAAATCGATAAAGAAGAACGTGGCAACAAAGGCGCTGCACTAACTACCTTTATTAGTCTTGCTGGCTCTTATTTAGTATTAATGCCAAATAACCCTCGTGCTGGCGGTATTTCTCGTCGCATCGAAGGTGATGAACGTACCGAACTCAAAGAAGCAATGGCTGAGCTAGAAGTACCTAATGGTATGGGCTTGATTGTGCGAACTGCTGGTGTAGGCAAAGAATCAACAGAGCTAAAGTGGGACTTAAAAGTACTACAACATCATTGGGACGCTATTCAAGAAGCTGCTCAAAGTAAAGCCGCGCCATTCTTAATTCATCAAGAAAGCAACGTGATTGTTCGCGCTATTCGTGACTACTTACGTCGCGATGTGGGTGAGATCCTTATCGATCACCCACGTATTTTCGAAGAAGCTAAATTGCACATTGGTTTAGTTCGCCCCGATTTTGTAGAACGTGTAAAACTATATGATTCTGAAGTACCGTTGTTTACTCACTTTCAAATTGAGTCTCAAATCGAGTCAGCGTTCCAACGTGAAGTGCGTTTGCCTTCAGGCGGATCAATTGTTATTGACCCGACAGAAGCATTAACGTCGATCGATATCAACTCAGCCCGTGCAACTAAAGGCGGCGATATTGAAGAAACAGCACTCAACACTAACCTTGAAGCTGCGGATGAAATTGCTCGTCAATTACGTCTACGTGACTTAGGCGGTTTAGTGGTTATCGACTTTATCGATATGACACCTGTTCGTCATCAACGTGAAGTAGAAAACCGTTTACGTGATGCAGTACACCATGACCGTGCTCGTGTGCAATTAGGTCGTATTTCTCGCTTTGGTTTAATGGAAATGTCGCGTCAGCGTCTGCGTCCATCGTTAGAAGAATCAGCAGCTCACTTGTGTCCACGTTGTCATGGCCAAGGCACTATTCGCAGTACTGAATCATTAGCGCTATCGATTTTACGTTTAATGGAAGAAGAAGCCATTAAAGAGAACACTACACAAATCGAAGCGATTGTACCGGTTGATGTTGCTGCGTTCTTATTAAACGAGAAACGTAAAGCAATTCGTATTACCGAAGAACGTCACGAAGTTGAAGTTTACATCATCCCAGATGCACACATGCAAACACCTGATTACCGCGTTGTACGTCGTAAGAGTGATGATGAAGTCAGTGAATCTAGCTATAAACGAGTAGAACAACCCGTCGCCAAATTGTATGAGCCTCGTAAGCTTGAGCGTGCAGCGTCTCCTGAACCTGCATTAAAAGGCTTTACTGCTCCACAAAAAGCAGCTGAAGATACAGTAAAAGCAATACCTGCAAATGTCGCTCCGGTGGCAACGTCTAATCAGCCAGGATTATTCACTCGAATGATCTCAGCAATTAGCGCCTTATTTTCAGGTAATGAAGCTGAGGCCAAAGATACCAAAGCAGCTGAACCAACGAAAGAAACGGCTCAAACTAACACCCGTCGTAATACCCGTCGTAATGACACTCGTAACGACAGCACTAACCGTAATGACAAACGCAATGATAGTCGTCGTCAGCGAAATGACAGCGATAAATCAAAAGACAGCACAGAAGCTCGTCCTCAGAATAAGCGTAATGAACGTAATAGCAGAAATACGGTTCAAGATGACAACGCCAAAAACAAACCGAGAACAGAGAAAGTTGACAAGCCATTGCCTGTCAATGAAACCAAAGCAACAGAGGCTAAAGTAACAGAGTCTAAAGTTGCTACGGAAAAATCTCCAAAACAAGAAGCTGCTCGTGAGCGTCGCCAGCGTCGTAATTTACGTCGTAAAGTGCGAATTGAAAGCGAACAGAGTGAAACATTACCAACAACCGATGTTAATGATAATAAATCAACTGAGCAATCAGTTGAGGTAATGACATCAGAACCTAAAGCGGTAGAGTCAAAAGTAGCTGAAGAAAAAACATCAGAAACTAGAGCTCCACGCAGTCGTCGTCAACCTCGTAAAGAGAAGACTGAACAGGCGGTTGAAGCGCCAGCAGAAAATGGAACAGAGCAAACAACTGATCCAGTAGCTGAAGTAACAAATGTTACCATTACTGCACCCGTTGAAGCTGACACCACTAATATCGTTGAAGTAAAAACAGAAACAACTCAAGCAGATGTTGATACTGTCACTGAAACGGTAGTTGCTAGCACTGACGTTGCAGCTGAAACTGATGAGTCAAGTTCAAGCGCTGACGATGCAACATCAGACAGCGAAGCTGAAGGGCGTGAAGGTCAACGTCGTAGCCGTCGTAGCCCGCGTCACTTGCGTGCAGCAGGTCAACGCCGTCGTCGTGATGATGAAACGGGCTCTACTCAACCAGCCGTTTTCACACCTAATGATGAGCTAGAAAAGCAATTAGACGCTGAACAAGCTAGAGCTCAAGCGAAGACTCCAGATATTGAAGGTGAAGCAATTGCTGAAGTCGTTAATACACCTGTTGAACCCGTTACTAAGCCAGTTGAAGCCGTAGAGACAGAAGCTAACAAAGCTGATGCTGTAGCGGTTAATGTTGAAACAACTGAAACGCCAGTAGAAATAAAGGTGGCTCCTCAAGCAGTAAAAGCACCTGAGGCCCCTGAACTTAAAGCTGAAGTAGAAGTTGCTAAAACAACGGTTGATGTTGAAGCTAAACAAGCACCGGTAGCGACAGTGACTGAAACAACATCTATTGAAACTGAAAAAACCGCAGCGTTAACTAGCAAGCAAGATAAATCGGTTGCGGCCAATTCCTCTGCGCCAATGGCTAAGCCTGCTGCAATTGTGCGTCAAGCTAAACCTGAAGTCGTAAAAGAAGTCGCGGCGACAATAGCAGAGACGGTTTCTACTGAAGCAGCGCCATCAACCAAAGCCCCTGTAAAGGTAAGTCGCTTTGGTTCTATGGTGTCATCTGACATGACTAAACCTACAGTCGATGTCCGTGAGCAGAAAGCAGTACCTCAAGGACGTACTTACGAAGCTCAAGCGACTGACAGCAAGGCTCCGAAAGTAGCGAAGAATAACAGTGCATCTGCTGATATGACTCGCCCTGGAGAGTAACCTTAATAAAGGGCTAACTTCGCCCCATTAATAAAAAAGCCATGCTAAGCATGGCTTTTTTATTGGAAATATTAATATAAAACTTAACATTTAGTGTCATTGAATCGATGTCATTATCATTCAACGGTTAATTTTTTGTGTTAAAGCAAACATCCTTTTTATTAACTTACATACAAAACCAGAGGTTAAATGTTCGATCTCATTCGCCATTAAACAAGTAGTAAAATCGATATCTTATCTGGATTAACCGTGATACTCGCCCTTATCCCTGAAGCTGTTGCCTTTGCATTCGTAGCCCATGTTGAACCCATGGTAGGACTATACGCAGCCTTCATTATGGGTTTAATCACCGCATTGGTGGACGACCGGGGATGATTTCCGGCGCTACAGGTGCTATGGCAGTAGTCATGGTGTCATTAGTGATTGAACACGGTGAAGCGGCATTTACCGATCTGGCTTTTGCTGTGTTTGTTGGTGTTATCGTATCTGCTTTGGTGTTTGCATGGCAACATGCAAAACACATCAACGTAGAGATAAGTGAAGACACAAATGGCTGGACAATATATCGCTTAAATGGGCCATTATTCTTTGGCTCAGTGGCTAATTTCCTTGAATTATTTGATGCTGAAAATAATAACTAAGATGTGATTATTGATTTTCAAAATTCACGAGTGGCAGATCATTCAACATTAGAGGCTATCGATACTTTAGCTGAACGTTATGTGGTTGCGGGGAAACGTCTGCATTTACGTCACTTAAGCCAAGATTGTAAAGCCCTACTCCTAAAGCACTTGATTTGGTTGAAATGTACCTTATTGAAGATCTGCACAACAAAGTGGCCGACGATAAATTAGACTAAACGGACATAATACAAATTCCAATAATTATCTGGTCATTCAGCGGGAGTTACTCAGGCTTTCCATTTCTTTGTTGCATTGTTTTACAAGGGAACAACCATTCTTTCAACAATGCGCCTCAAACTGGAAAACCTGAGAGGCTCTGATTGAGCACATAATTAATGGAATTGATATAAAAAAAAGGGTGATTGAATATTCAATCACCCCTTTTTTATTATGCTTAGCCCTAATAAAAGAGCAAAAAATTTAGTTTACACTTTACGCTTATCTGCAAACTTACTCATGACTTTATCAAATTTAGGCTTAACCACTAATTGGCAATAAGGTTGTTCACCATGCTTTGCAAAGTAGTCATCATGATAATTTTCAGCAGGATAAAATGTGTCAAACGCACTGATTTCGGTCACTATCGGCCTAGGCCAAAGTTGTTGTTCAGTTAACGCATGAATAAATCGGTTTGCAGCATCTACTTGTTCACTATTATGGGCAAAAATAGCTGAACGATACTGTGGCCCTTTATCATTACCCTGTTGATTAAGTGTGGTCGGATCGTGGCTTTCAAATAGTACGCTAAGTAAGGTGTCAAATTGAATAACCGCAGGGTCAAATTCAATATGAACCACTTCTGCATGAGCTGTTTTACCAGAACACACTGCGTCATAATTTGCATCTTTTGCTTCACCGCCACAATAACCTGATTTAACACTTAGCACGCCATTAAGTTGAGCAAAAATAGCCTCAACACACCAAAAGCACCCAGCGCCAAAAGTGGCCTTTTGGAAAGAAGCTACCGCCGAACTTGATTCCGCTAACTCATCACGGGATTTAAAAATCATCGATACTGAATTAACACAATGACGAACATTATTATCCGTTAAATGTTCGCCTTCAAACACATGACCTAAATGACCGCCACATTGTGCACAGGTGATTTCGGTTCGATGACCATCAGCATCAGGAGTATGTTCTACTGCGCCCTCGATTTCATCATCAAATGCAGGCCAGCCACAATGTGCATTAAATTTATGTTCACTGTTATAGAGAGGTGCATGGCACTTTTTACATAAATAAACGCCTTGCGCATCATGATCAACATATTCACCGCTGAAAGGCCGTTCTGTACCTTTTTGTTCAATTACATATTTTTCAAATTCGGTTAAATTATTCATTGTCGGCTCTCATTGAGTTGTTTGTCGCAAATATTAACAAAGGATACGTGAGATCCGCAGCATCAGTTCAACCAATACAACATGAAGACACGCAAAGAATTGCGACAAAGTGTGACTAAGGTTACCATTAGCAGTGGGTCAACACACTAATAAGAAAATATAATGAAACTAAATACAATTGATTACTTAGCACCAGATAGCGCTGAGCGCTTTGTTGAATCGCTTCAACAAACAGGTTTTGGGGTACTATCGAATCACCCTATTCAAAAGCAACTTGTCGAAGACATTTATAAAGAGTGGTACAACTTCTTCCAATCTGAACAAAAACATGACTTTTTGTTCAAGTCAGAAACACACGATGGATTTTTTCCTGCATCGATTTCTGAAACAGCCAAAGGTAACAATGTAAAAGATATCAAAGAATATTATCATGTGTATCCTTGGGGCCGTATTCCTGATTCACTTAGATCCAATATTCTTGCATATTATGAACATGCCAACACCCTAGCTGCGGAATTACTCAGTTGGATTGAAAAATATACACCTGCAGATGTTGCGGCAAAATATACGATTCCACTACCAGACATGATTGCACAAAGCCAACAAACCTTGTTGCGGATTTTACATTATCCACCAATGAAAGGTGATGAAGAAATGGGCGCTATCCGCGCTGCAGCGCATGAGGACATTAACCTCATCACTATATTACCTGCAGCAAATGAACCTGGATTACAAGTGAAAACCAAAACCGGTGAATGGATTGACGTACCTAGCGATTTTGGCAGCATCATTATTAACATCGGTGACATGTTGCAAGAAGCATCGGGTGGCTATTTCCCTTCGACATCACATAGGGTAATCAACCCTGAAGGGGCAGACAAAACCAAATCACGGATTTCATTACCGCTGTTTTTGCATCCGAATCCAGAAGTCGTGTTATCAGAGCGTTATACCGCTGACAGCTATTTACAGGAAAGATTACGTGAATTAGGCGTTATTTAAGCATTAATGCTTCATTTAGCAATGATACTAAGCGCCTTCGGACGCTTTTTTTATGCATTTAATCTGCTAACGAGGTAGAATATCACTTTTGTATTTATTGTATTTACTCTCCGGTTTATAAGGCAACATCATGGCAATTCAGTGGTATCCAGGACACATGCACAAAGCACGTAAAGAGATCGAGGAGGCAATGCCTCAAGTGGATCTCGTTATTGAAGTGCTCGATGCACGTATTCCATACAGCAGTGAAAATCCGATGGTGTCACAACTACGTGGTGATAAACCCTGCATTAAATTACTGAATAAATCTGATTTAGCCGATCCTAAGGTTACCGCCCAATGGATTGAATACCTAGAACGTGAACAAGGCGTTCAGGCATCAGCAATCACAAGTTTACAACCCAGTATGGTAAAAAGCATTCCTGATCTTTGCCGTAAACTGGTGCCACACCGTGACATTATGGAAAAAGACATCCGCACCATGATCATGGGTATTCCTAATGTTGGTAAATCTACAATTATTAATACCTTGGCGGGTCGCACTATAGCCAAAACAGGTAATGAACCTGCAGTCACAAGACGTCAGCAACGTATTAACTTACGTAACGGAATCGTACTGTCGGATACTCCGGGCATTTTATGGCCAAAGGTGGACAATGAAGCCAGTAGCTATCGCCTTGCTGTCACTGGTGCAATTAAAGATACCGCTATGGAATACGAAGATGTGGCAATGTTTGCTGCAGGCTATTTCCTTAAAGCCTATCCCGACGAAATTTGCGAACGTTATAAGCTTCAATCGCTACCCGCCAGCGATATCGAATTACTCGAAGCTATCAGTCGTTCTCGCGGAGCTCTTCGTCCTGGTGCACGAGTTGATTACCATAAAGTATCTGAACTCTTACTACATGAATACCGCTCAGGGAAAATCGGACTATTAAGTCTTGAAACCCCAGCGATGGCTGAAGTAGAAAAAGAGGAAGTTGCACGTAAATTAGCTGAGAAAGAACTCATTAAACAGCAGAAAATAGAGCAAGAGAAACTTAAACGATCCGGTAAACGTTATAACGATTAAGCCGAACAAAGTCTAGGTCGTCAACATCAATGCCGGCCTAGCACTTATTATTCAGAGTGAACTGCCATGCTTAAGTAGTCTGAATGAAGTAACCATGCTTAAGTAGCCTGAATTAAGTAACCATAATTAATTAACCTAGATAAGTAGCCTTAGTTAAATCTTCTTAGTTAATTGATTATATTTCAACGTTTAGCTAACTTAATCGCCAATGCCATTAAACTGGCTTCAAGTAAATCGATAACCATCTCAAATCCTCGCTCACCACCATAATATGGGTCAGGTACTTCTTCGACTAACGAATCACCATAGCTTAATATCAACTGTAATTTATATCGTAAATGGGCAGGACACCTGTCTTTCAAATCATTTAAATTGGCAAAGTCTGCCGCTAAAATTAAATCGAATCGTTCAAAGTCAGCGTCGATAACCTGCCGAGCTTTCATTCCTGAAAAATCAAGTCCGTGCTTGTTGCCAGCAATAATACTGCGACTATCTGGAGCATGCCCTTGATGATAAGCAATAGTCCCTGCAGAATCGATATCAAGTTGAAGCGAGTGACGTTTCATTTGTTGCCTAAACACTGCCTCTGCAGTCGGCGAACGGCAAATATTGCCCATACAGACAAACAACACCGAGCGAACATTTAAAAGATATTTATCATCGATCATTGATAACCGCCATTATCTCCAGTTTTATACCATCACTTAATTATGTTGCCTATGCCTTAACCGAAGTTAGGATCATTACCCATTGTAGTTCTACATTTAGTTCTACATTTAGTTCTACATTTAGTTCTACATTTAGTTTTACCATTATTATTTAATAATACACCACGCAACATGTCAGCAAGTTTGAGCGTTATTGTGATGGCCTTTGGCGTAGAAAAGTAGCAAATCTTGGTGTCCCTTTTTGAGTTAAGCCTAAATATTGATAAGTAATTATCGAACCAACTAAAGGTGGATTTTCTCGTTGTTTATCGCTTAAACCACTGCCTATATTAAACACGATCCCTGCAGGTGTTTTTACGATTAACGCACCTAGCTTACCTCTATATTTACCTTTACCTTCTGTATGACCGATCACTACAGCTTCAGCGTCATATTTGGGTTTGAGCTTAACAATATACTCACTGCGGCCGACAGCATAATGCGCTTGCTGATAATGTAACATCAATCCTTCACCGCCAGCATTAACGACGGAATCAAGCAGTGTAAACAAAGCTTCCGTTGAAACCACTGGCCCCTGCTTAATGACCTGTAAATGTATGGAGGCCGTTTGTTCTACCAACATTTTCATTGCTAAATAGCGATCAATAAAGGGGCCGGAATGTCGTGGCAAATCAAACATCATAAACTTGACTTCCAGCCACTCTTTATCAGGTACTTGCTGACGTCGAACCAATGCAGAAATATCTTCGAAACGATTACGACCTAACCAAAGTTCACCGTCAATAGCAGTATTAGGAAAACCAAGGGTAAACGACGCAGGTAGAGTCACTTTTCGGCCACTGCGAGTCAGCATATTACTGCCATCCCAATAGCCTCGAACGCCATCGAGTTTCTCGCTGATTAAGTATTCAGTGACGTCGATATCTTGTTGATACTTTGTTGCTAACTGAATAGGAGGAATTGATAAGACTTCACTCTTTATCGTAAAACAATGCAGTGAACTAATGACCAAAATTAAAATATAAGGTAGCTTACGCATATGCAATCCTTGCTAATAATAAAATCCATTTAGTGTCTTTTCGTTTTCGTTTTTGTTCAAAAGTTTATTTCAATGCCTCAAGTGTTTACTGTATTGGGCATCAAGTCACTTCCGAGCAATACCGCTCAAAACACTGTTATAACACCTGCCATTCGTGACGAAAGACTTACGCCTGTTTAAAATGATTATCTGTAATGTTAAGTGAGCCTAGTACAAACAGAAGAATTATCCATTCATTGGTCGGGCTTATTTTGATATAAAACGATGCATGATGAGGGCAGATATCAGCACAAAAATAAATATTTTCTCTGCTCTACAGCACATCATAAGACCGAAATAACTGCTGGATGCATATGAACAGAATGTTACAATCTACGGAATGAACATCAAAAAGATAATGAGCAAAATGAAACCAGAGAACAATCATGGTCTAAAACGCGTATTTCGAGCGACAGGATTTTCAATGCTAGGGCTAAAGTCAGCGTGGAAAAATGAAGCGGCATTCAGACAAGAAATCGTGCTTGCTTGCCTAATGCTACCTATTGCACTACTACTCAATATCAGTAGTACTGATCGTATTTTGCTTATCATGACTGTGTTAATTGTATTGATTGTAGAATTGTTGAACTCCGCTATTGAAGCGGTAGTTGATCGGATTGGTGATGAGATCCATCCACTCAGTGGTCAGGCAAAAGACATTGCTTCTGCAGCAGTCTTTATCAGTTTAGTATTATGTGCCATCACTTGGGGCATCGTTATTTGGCCATTACTGTTTTAATAACAGCCAGACGAATATCATTCAGTGTGCTTAGCGGTAGTCAAAATTGAAATGGCTTGTTCAATATAAGCAAGTCTTTCATTTTCAGCCCAATAAGCAGCATACACATGCCGATGGATACATTTTGCATCATCGACAACATACAGAGTCCCGTTATCTAAATAAGGCTGTATGAGTGCTTCAGGCAAAAATGCACATCCACCGTTATTAAGTATAAAGTCCAACGCCATACGAGCAGAACTTGTATGTAATACCGGCAAAGGTAACATGGTAAAATCCTGAGCATGAGTGATATTAAAGGCAGTGCCCCAATCTACTTTTATATAAGGTAAAGTAGGTGTTTGAGTAAGCTTAACGCCTGCTTGTTTGCAGACTAAATACAATTTTACTTCAGCAAGCTTTACTAATATAACGCCATCAAGCTTTGGAGGATCAAACGTAATCGCAATATCTAAGGTTCGTTCAATAAGTTGACGAGTCATCACTGTTGCAGGTAACACATCCGTTCTTAAAGCCACTCCTTCCAAGCCTAAATGTAATGGCTGTAAAAAACCTTGTAAAAAAGCATCCCAAATATTATCGCCAGCCGACAACGCTAACTGAGCACTGTGCTGCTGATTTAAAATAATATCTTGTTTTGCTCTTTCCCAGGCGTTAAGCACGGCCTCAGCATGGCCGAGCATTCTTTCACCTGCCGGAGTTGGTTGAATGTTGTTACGTAAGCGTTCAAATAACTCTATACCCAGAATATTTTCTAATTGCTTTATTCTAAAACTGACAGCACTTCGAGTGAGGTATAGATTTTCAGCCGCTTTACCAAAGTGTCGAGTACGGGACACTTCTAAGAAGGTTTTTAATAAATCTGTATCCATAAAAATTCTTTACCATTAAGGACAAAATATTTTGATTTAAAAAATGATAATACTAGCCAATACTCCAGTTGCAAATCTTTATATCTCATAATCTAGAAGGTATTAGCCATGTCTCAGCAATCATTTATCAATGCAAAACAAGGTATTGATGCTAACACCAATGGTCATAGCAACAGTTTTCAATCTACTAAACGCTTCTATGATGACGTGAATTTCCCAAAAGGATTTAAACGTTGTGGTGATTTTACCAATAAGGAAGCTGAGTTGCTTGAACAACACGGTCAAGCAATGAAAAATTTAGCCGATGGCTCGCAGTTACCTTGTCATGTTGACGAAGACCAATTTGTTAACGTTTTACAGGGTAAAAAACCTGCAACAACACCAATGGAGCTATTGTGGTCTAAATATTGTCGTCTAGCAAAAGGCAAACCATTTTATGCTGTTGTTGGGACAATTCACGCGCCAGCAAGCTCTAAAGTTGAAATTGAATTTGACGATGTAGAAGAAGATGCTTCTGACACCGATGAGTCAGAATAAACTATCTTTCAACGGCTAAAGTCGCCACATTAAACATGTAACATATTTGTTATATAAGTAGTAAAAGTAGAGTCAACATCCTGCTCTACTTTTCTTGTTATGTCACATTTTTGTCACCCACCGCAGCTACGCCAATGCTCTGGCGCCTTTATTCGTGTTGACTTTTCGCTGGAATGGTTGTTTTTACACCGTTGAGTTCAAGCTATTAACGAAAACTTGATTTAGCGCAATAATTCTATACAAATACTTCACATTTAGTAGCAAGGTGCTAGTATATGCACTGAACAGTTTGTCGTTTTTATTTTAACTTAATGTTTATGGCTGCGCATTTTGATAATCCTTATTTGGGATATCAGCGCTGAATAGGTTAGGTATTAAATTCGACAAAAGCATCATATGAAGACGCATATCCTGTGATAGAAAAAATAATAAATGCGGAGTTTCAATGATAAGATCTTTTATTTGTATAGTGTTGTTGATATTAGGTACTCGAACTGCTGCGGCAGAAACGGAGCTATCAACTAACAACTCAACAGTTACCGATAAATATACCCTTGATATCGGTATGTTTTATGCTAATTCAGATTCAAACTTCATCGCTACAAACCCTAAAACAGGCGGAACATTCCCGGTAGACTTTGAAGATGAACTGCTACTTGCTGAAGAGCAATACTTACCCTACTTTGAATTCACATTCTCTTTTAACCAACGCCATAGTATTTATATTGATTGGAAGTCGTTGGATCGCAAAGCAGACACTGAAACGGTATCAGAAGATTTTATTCTTGAAGATATTGATGGAAAAGACTACCTGATTGAAACTGGCGCCAAACTGAATACCGAACTCAATATTGATATTCTGCGAATTGGCTATGGTTATGACATATGGCAAGGAACTCACTACGCTGTTGGAGTATCCGTTGGTATACATACCATGTTTATCGAAACCGCTTTTAAAGGCACTATCGGTATTTGCGTGCCTGACTCAACTTTAACCAGTTTATGCAACGATGCAGTAGCAACACCTGAAGTGATAGACGATACTCTAACGGCGCCTCTACCAGACATTGGCCTTTACGGCTCTTACGAATTTTATCCTGGTTGGACATTTGATGCTCACGCCCAATATTTTGCTATCAAATATGATGATGTAGATGGATCACTTATCGATATCCGTTTAGGTGTTGAAGCTAAGGTTTGCGATAATTGGTCATTAAAACTGGCTTACAACTATTATGATGTTGATGTAACAATCGAAAAAACACGTAATGTCGGTAATATTGAACAGCGTACTTTTGATTACAATATAAACTACAGCTTTACTGGCCCAATGTTTGCTGTCTCTTACGTTTTTTAATATGATTCAAGTCACTAAAAAGCATCTTCGGATGCTTTTTTGTTATTTGTATCACTATAATATCATGGTACAAACTCTGCTATTATTGTTATATTTACTTCAATTGTAGATTTTTTAAAGTTTTTCCTTAGCCCGGATCATGAGGCACTTAATGTCGAACACTCTACTGCAAACCGCTGCAGCCAATTTGAAAAAAGCTGTTCCGTTAATGTTAAAATATAGAATACCCACAACACCAACAAACTACGCGCTTTGGTATGCTTACGTGGGTGAACAAAACCCGTTACTTAATCAAGAGTTAGATACTGCAGTAAAACAAAATCAAACCTGTTCACCAGTGACCAGCGAATTGTTATATCGTAAACATGTGGCTGATCCGGTTGAGCTAGATGTGCGCGACATGCGTAAGAACCTTGATGCTATGGTATGTGAGTTATCTCAGTCACTCAAAGATACTAATTTGGACACTGAGACATTTCAAAATCAAATTGATAAAGATTTTAAAAAATTAAGCGATCTTGAAAATAAAGGTTTCTCTCTCGAGCAAGTGATTGGTATTATTAGAAATATCGTTAAAGAATCTTCCAGCATCCGTTCTAGTACCGTGAGTTTTACCGAACAACTCCAAAAAGCTCAATCAGAGATTGATACTCTCAAAACTCGTTTAGCTGAATCTGAAAAAGACATGCTATTTGACGCCCTAACCAATGTGTTAAATCGCCGTGCATTTAACACTGATATTGAAGCGCAAATAAGTTCAGCCCCTGCGGGTACCTGCATGATTTTAATTGATATTGATCACTTTAAAACCTTCAACGATAATTTTGGTCATCAACTTGGTGATTTAGTCCTAAAAACCGTTGCGAAACGGATCCAAGAAGCCTGCCGTGACGGAATTAAATTGTACCGTTTTGGTGGTGAAGAGTTCGCCATTATTGTGCCAAGTAGTCAGTTTAGAGTTGCTAGACAATTAGCTGAAGGCATTCGCAGAGCGCTCGAAAAACTCAGTGTCAAAGACAGACGCAGTGACAAGGTTATTGATTCGATAACCGCATCTTTTGGTGTTGCTGAATGGAAACCTAAGCAAAATGTATCGCAATTAATTGAAGCAACCGATAAGTTACTGTACGAAGCAAAACGCTTAGGTCGTAATAGAGTGATGCCAATCGCAAACTAATCATTCTGGTAATATCAATTGATTGATCGCCCGCTTTTGCCTGCTCATACTGAAAAGCTAACTGCGGGCAAAGTTGGGCTTAATATTTTCGACTACGAATTATTTCGGTAATTGCAGATAACTCGCGGCATGTTCAGCTGTTGCATTGGCTAAATGAGGCACATAACCTAAAAATGGTCCCTGCATCATCTGCTGTAAACTGTTGAGGTTATCGTCAATAAAAGCCATATCAGGGTCCACTTGATTAGCAACCCACCCCGCTATCGACAATCCGTCGGCCAACACAGCCTCTTGAGTTAATAACGCATGGTTTAAACAGCCTAGTTTCATGCCTACAACTAAAATAACCTCAACCTGAGATATCGCCTTTTGACCTTGAACCAGCTGAATTTGTTGTAGCTTGGCGTGCAATAATTTAACAGTCTCAGATAAATACTCACCATTACCTAGTGGTAAACGCCAGCCACCAGCACCTTCTATCAAGGCAAAATCTGCATCTAACATCGCGGGATGGTACATAGTATCAAGTACACGTTGAGCCGTTAATGTTTGATTAGTTTGTTTGGCAGCAATGTGCGGCGCTATAGCGGGTTCAAAACAAATAGGATTCACCACTTGATACGGTAAATCCATATTCGACTGAGCTATTAGCATTAAGGCATCACTGTTGCGTAAGCCCGCGTCGGTGGATATACATCCTGATGCTATCGGTTTAAAGCCACATTTATGGCCTTGAGCCTTGGATAATAATGCAGCCGAAACTAAGGTTTTACCGCTGTCGGTATCGGTTCCTGTCACAAAGTACAACATCGTTTCAACCTCGCTTGGCGCGGATATACGCAATTTGATAAGTTAATGGCAAGCCTTTATCGGTACGCATTGTTTCTGCAAGTACGATGCGTTGCTGCCATTGTTGCTTTGTGAGTGGCTGATGTTGTGTTGAATTGTTTTCGTCTTGTTGAGCAAACGACGCACCCACACCCTTTATTGAGTACAGCAAGCTGCGCAAATCATCAAAATGCACGCTAATACTCTCAACATGGATATCAATGCTGTGCCAATCATCCACAGTCGTATGAGATGCACTCAATGCGGCATTAAGTGCCGATACGGAATAAAATGGGTTAACTCTAAAGCCTAATGTTTGTAATTCAGCCAAACTGCCATCAACAACTACACTAAGATGACACTCACCATTTTGTCGCAATACTCGATGAAACTCAGCAAATGCTTGTGGTAACGTTTGGCACCATTGCAAGGCTAAATTAGAATAGATACTGTCAATGGAAGCACTCTGTAATCCAAGCGCCTGTGCGTCGCTGCATATCGGTAAATAATCAGGGTGTTGTTTGGTTAATTGCTTAAGCATGCCATGAGCGATATCAACCGCAACGACCTGCTTAACATCAAAGGCATGAAAACTCGTACCAGGACCGGCACCGACATCAAGTAAGGTGCCAAATAGATGCGCATTGTCTAATAATTGCTTAGCGGTAATACGTTGTAATACATCATGTTGCTTGTAATGAGATGCGGCGATTGAAAATTTGCTTGCCACTGGATTATCTAACGTCATGAGAGTCTCATTGATACGATTTATTTAGCCACTGTTTGTGGCGCTAATGCACCTAGCTTTGCGTCAGTATCACTATATTGGTGAATAAGCTGAGTTAAAGTGCTCACAAGTGATTGAATATCAGAAGCTTTATGCTGTGCATTTAAAGTAATCCGCAAACGCGCCTGACCTTTTGGCACGGTTGGTGAACGAATAGCACCAACTAAAAAACCTTGTTGTTTTAACTGCTGCGCAATAGCGATAACCTGATGATTATCACCGATCATAATCGGTTGAATTGCGGTAGTAGAAGACGTAATACTCAATTTATTTACTAATGCGAGTTGCCTAAACAATGCAATATTAGCCGTTAATTGTTCCAATAATTCTGGGTGAGTTTGTTGCCAATTAATTGCCGCTAATGCTAATTGAGCATTGGCTGGCGCTAAAGCGGTTGAGTAAATATACTCACGACACGTCGCAACCAAGTAATCAATCACTTCTGTGGAAGCTAAAATAGCGGCGCCTTGGCAGCCTAGCGCCTTACCAAAGGTGACGACTTGAATATCGACATTATCGGCATTAACAAACGAGCTTGGTAATACCCCAAAACCATGGGCATCATCGACAATGAGCCAGCAGCCATGTTGCTTACATAAATCCGATAGCTCAACAATGGGGGCTATGTCGCCGTCCATACTGAATACGCTCTCGGTAACCACTGCGGTATTGGGATTTCGTTCAATAATGCGGGCAGCGCTATTGATTTCGTTATGCAAAAATCGGCTAATTTTGCTGCCGCTGTCTTTTAAACCGTCAATGACAGAGGCATGCACCAATTTATCAGCAATGACCGTATCATCGGGGTTAAACAAGGTTTTCATTAACGCGCTATTGGCACTAAAGCCTGAACTAAACAGCATACAAGCTTGGTGACCGGTAATCTCACATAAACCTTGTTCCAGCGCCACATGGGCTTGGCTATAACCACTTACAAGCGGTGATGCCCCACTGCCCACACCATATACTGTTGCACCGTCGTAAAGTGCTTGTGCTAACGCTGGTTCATGGGCTAAACCCAAATAATCATTATGACTAAAATCAATCAATACTGACTGTTGCGACGTTGCTGCCACATGTCGCTGGCGTAAAAGACCTGCTGCGTTTAGTTCAGCAAGCTTTTCACTTATCCTTAAAGCTATTGGGTGTTTCCCAATCGCAGGCAGGCCTAATGACGTCATGCTAAATTACAGCGCTGCTGCGTCAAAAAACTGCTTGGTCGACTTATCTTGTATGGCGTTAGCTTTGGCTAATAATGCGTTATCTGTTTCAATGTGGGCTTGTGGGCCTTGTTCCGGGTGCAAACCTAAACGACGGAACAAATTCATATCATCGTTTTCTTCTGGGTTTGCTGTAGTTAATAGCTTACAACCGTAGAAAATAGAGTTAGCACCGGCAAAGAAACACATAGATTGCAGTTCATCACTCATGCTTTCTCGTCCTGCAGATAAACGTACCCGCGACTTAGGCATAATAATGCGGGCTACAGCAATGGTGCGCACAAATTCAAGCGGGTCAAGATCATCTATATTCTCAAACGGCGTTCCGGCCACTTTGACTAACATGTTGATTGGCACTGAATCTGGATGTTGTTCTAAATTGGCCAATTGTTGCAATAAACCTGCACGATCTGTGGCTTGTTCGCCCATTCCAACAATGCCGCCAGAACAGACTTTCATCCCAGATGCACGTACGTTTGTTAGCGTATCTAAGCGACTTTGATAGGTGCGAGTGGTAATAACGTCGCCGTAATATTCTGGTGAGGTATCAAGGTTATGGTTGTAGTAATCCAAACCAGCATCGGCTAATTTCCCGGCCTGCTCAGATGACAACATGCCTAATGTCATACAGGTTTCCATGCCTAAGGCACGAACATCTTTTACCATTTGCGTTAAATATGGCATATCTTTGTCACGCGGGTTACGCCAGGCTGCCCCCATACAAAAACGCGATGCTCCAGCAGCTTTAGCACTTTTAGCCTCGGTTAATACTTTATCAATTTCAAGCAAACGTTCTTTTTCAAGGCCAGTGTCATAGCGTGCGCTTTGTGGACAATATTTACAGTCCTCAGGGCATGCACCGGTTTTAATTGATAAAAGACGGCTTATCTGCACTTCGTTAGGGTCAAACGTTTCACGATGAATACTGTGAGCCTTAAACAATAAATCATTCATAGGCAGCGCAAACAATGCTTCAATTTGTGCTTTTTGCCAATCGTGACGAACTTCAGCTAACGACATGGTTCATTCCTTTATTTTGATTTTATGTTGGCTAGGATACCCTGAGCCCGTAAACTGTCAACGCAACAACCACTTTGCGCTTTACTAGTGGTCAAATGATGAGCACCTATAATTATGGCACTTCCCGACACAAATACCACTATCGATTACGCTTTCGATGCACAACATATATGGCACCCTTATACCTCTATGACCCAGTCTCTGCCTGTATATGGAGTCGTTTCAGCACAAGGTTGTGAGTTGACTTTAGATGATGGAAAAGTACTTATAGATGGCACCAGTTCATGGTGGTCTTGTGTGCATGGTTATAGTCATCCGACCATTTTGGCCGCTATGCAAAAGCAGCTATCACAGCTCAGTCATGTGATGTTTGGCGGCATAACCCATCAGCCAGCCATTGAGACCTCAAAACGCTTAGTGCAGATGACCAGCGATAACTTAACTAAGGTTTTCTTAGCTGATTCAGGCTCAATTGCTGTGGAAGTTGCGCTAAAGATGGCGCTGCAATATTGGCAGGGGCGGAACCAGCCGCAAAAGCAACGGATTATGACCGTAAAAAGTGGTTATCATGGTGATACTTTTGCCGCGATGAGCGTATGTGATCCTGATGGTGGAATGCACACCATGTTTGGTAATAATGTCACTGAACAAGTCTTTATCCCTGCGCCAACCTCAAAGTTTGACGAACCGTTGAATCAAACCGATACACTCGCATTAAATGCCGCATTTGCGCAACATAATCAAGATATTGCTGCGGTGATTATTGAACCCATCATGCAAGGTGCTGGCGGAATGCGTTTTTACTCACCAGCTTATTTAGTTAAACTGCGCCAACTTTGCGACCAATACGATGTGCTATTGATATTAGACGAAATCGCTACCGGATTTGGCCGTACTGGCACCCTCTTCGCTTATGAGCATGCTAATATTGAGGCCGATATTTTATGTGTAGGTAAAGCCTTAACCGGTGGATATATTAGCCTCGCAGCCACCTTATGCAGTGACGAAGTGGCCAATGGTATTAGTGATTCTCCCGCCGGTGTGTTTATGCATGGCCCTACTTTTATGGGGAATCCATTAGCATGTGCTGCAGCAACCGCTAGCTTAGACTTATTGCTTGCCGGCGATTGGCAACTACAGGTAAAAAACATTGAAGCGCATTTAATCCGCACCTTACCCGCAGCCATGGCGTCAAAAGAGGTTAAAGATGTACGAGTACTTGGCAGTGTCGGCGTAATCGAAATGCACTCGCCAGTGAATACCGCAGCCTTACAAAAAGCCTTTGTTGACTTAGGTGTGTGGGTAAGGCCTTTTAGCCGCTATATCTACATCATGCCGCCTTACACTATTAGCGCTGCACAATTAACCCAACTAACCTCGGCCATGTTGTTAATTGCCGATACCCTTATTCCTACCGAAGAGAATCAAACGTTGATTAGCCATGGATAATTAAAACTTAACTCTTCTCTTGCTTGGCCAGATTTTAAATTGGGTCATGCTCAGTTTAATTAGGTCAAAGTTTAGCTTAATCTAATACCGATTGAGCGTGGGCAATAATGGCATCTGAAACGTCTTTATAGACACCTTTAAGTAAAATCCAATGGTGCCAGTAAAGCGTTTCAGTGATGATATGGTCTTTACATATGTGCACTAACTCACCAGTGGCTAGTTCTGATTTAATTTGCGTTTTTGGTACTAAACAATGGGCAGCGCCATGTTTAGCAATGGTAACAAAGGAATCTGATGAACGAACAGCATGTAATGGGTATTCACCTTGCATCAGACTAAAATGCTGTTGAATATAGCGTGTGTGCATATTGTCTTTGTGATCAAACGCAATACCCCGAGCTTTTCTAAGACTGTCTGCACTAATTCCATTAGGGAAGTAATGACGACTAAACTCAGGTGAAGCGACTAGCAGATAGTCGACACAGCCTAATCGAGTTAGTTGACAACCTTTAATCGGTGTAGATAGCACCGAAATGACGCCAAAAGCTTGGCCATCCTTTAACCTATTAATCGTAGGATCTTTACCTTCAACATCGTTCAAAAATGTATTGCGAAATCAGTACCAAATTGCAACACATATTACAGCAGCTAATAGTCGTAAAAAAATTATCGGCACCACATTTTCGGTCACCTTGCTTAACCCTCATGTGTATTTAGATACTGTGATGATATTAGGTAGCGTGGGCGACACTTTTGATGGTAACGAAAAATGGGCATTTGCTATAGATACCATACTGGCGTCGGTTTTGCGGTTTTATACTATTGCACTTGGCGCCGCTAAACTTGCCCCTTGGTTAGGTGCGCCGAAAGTTCAACGCGTGATTGATGTCTTAGTCGGCACAATTATGCTTTTTATCGCCTATTCAGTATTTAATACTTTATTAATAATACCAACAAATTCATAGCGACAGACAACACATGAAAATCAAAAGATATTCATAAAAATAGTAAAGAATTAACTCTCCATCGGCACAAACCCAGCTTGCTGTTTTATGCGTATTAACCATTGATTAATCTTTGGGTAATGGGCTAACTCAAAGCCACCTTGATGAGCTACATGGGTGTACGCAAACAAAGCAATGTCCGCTAAGGTAAGCTGCGAACCACACAGAAAGGATTGCTTAGCAAGTTCAGCCTCCATAACCGCCAGCGCTTTATGGCCTTTAACGTGCAGTGAGTGATATTCAACTAAACGATCATCAGGCAACCCTAAATACAACTGAATAAAGCGTGCAACGGCAATATATGGCTCATGACCATATTGTTCAAAAAACATCCACTGGTACATTTTCGCTTTACTAAAGACATCAGTTGGGATCAACTCAGAGCCTTCTGCAAGATAACCCATAATGGCATTAGATTCAGACAACACTCTGCCATCATTGAGTTCAATTGATGGTATTTTTCCTGCTGGATTTTTAGCTAAAAACTCTGGTGTCTGCGTTTCACCTTTCGTGATACTTATTTCTTGCCATAGATGCTCAACACCTAGCATATTCAGCACCAGCTGCACTTTATAACAATTACCTGACATGCTATCGCCATAGGCTGTGATCATTAGTTGTCCTCAACGCTAAATAACTCACTTACTTTTTGACCAGACTAGAAATTAACGCGCGTAATGCGGCAGGTTTAACCATCTTAGCCATATAGTGATAGCCGCGTCTTTCGACATCATCAACCAACTCTTTATTGGTATTGGCAGTAATTAATATTCCAGGTAAATGTTCACCATAACGACTGCGAATACCATTCATCGCATCAATACCATTTTGATCATCATCTAAATGATAATCAGCTAACATGATGTCAGGGGCAACCCCTTTAAGCCCTAACTTAATTCGAGCGTCAGCAAGATCTTTGGCACAAATAACCTCGCATTGCCAACG
This sequence comes from Shewanella sp. Arc9-LZ, assembly GCF_010092445.1. NCBI lineage: Bacteria > Pseudomonadati > Pseudomonadota > Gammaproteobacteria > Alteromonadales > Shewanellaceae > Shewanella > Shewanella sp. Arc9-LZ. The sequence goes on from NZ_CP048031.1 coordinate 3,040,376, forward strand.
ACTTAATAACGACTCTAGCCCCGCGAGAATGGCATCTTCATTATCAATACACAATACTTTAATGCCAGCTAAAGGCTGTAATAATGTTGGTAAAGGCTTAATGCTTATTTGGCTGACCGTTTCACCTAATGGCACGAATATAGAGAATAGAGAACCATGGCCTAAGGTCGAACTTACATGAATTTGATGATCAAGTACTTTGCTAATCCTATCGGCAATCGCTAGCCCCAGCCCCAAACCACTGACATTACGACTACTGGGATGATTAAGACGTTTAAACTCTTTAAAAATTTCTTGTATATCAAACTCATTAATCCCACAACCCGTATCGAGTACTTGAATCTCGATAAAGTCACCTCGATGTCGGCAACCAAATAACACTTTACCACCTCGAGCATAACGATAAGCGTTGGTTAAAAAGTTTTGTAAAATACGCCGCAACAATGAAGGGTCGGAGTTCACCGTCGCGGTAGAGGGCACCATCGAAAAAGAAATTTGGCTGTCACTTGCCATTGCATCAAATTCAACCGATAAACCATTAATCACTTCAGCAATAGCAAAATCACGGCGGTTAACGTCCACCATGCCAGAGTCGAGCTTAGAAATATCGAGCAAATCGGTCAATAACTCTCCCGCTATTTTCAACGAACTATTCACATGAGTTAAGGTGGTGCGGGCTTCAAGATCCAGATTAGGATATTGTGATAACGATGCTGTAAATAATCTCGCGGCATTTAGTGGCTGCATTAAGTCGTGGCCCACTGCGGCTAAAAAGCGAGTTTTAGACGCGTGTGCCATTTCTTCCTGTGCTTTAGCTTCAAGTAATTCACTGTTTAACATTGCCAATTCATAGGTTCGTTCTTGTACCCGACTTTCTAATGTTTCATTGGCTTCCAGTAACGCCTTCTCTTGTAAGCGATATTGGGTAATGTCAGTAAATGTCATTACAAAACCGCCATCAGGCATTGGGTTTCCTTGAATTTTAATGACTTTACCATCTTGGCGTTCACGCTCAGATGTGTGCGGAGTGCCATTACGCATATGTTGAACTCGCACAGCAACCTGGTTTTCAATGTCTCCAGTACCACAAAAGCCGCGCAACGCATTAAATCGCACCACATCAGCAATAGGCATTCCTTGGACTAAAAAGCTTTCAGGGTATTGGTATAGCTCGACATAGCGATAATTCCAGGCAACTAAATTAAGATCTTTATCGACCACACTCATGCCTTCATAAGCATGTTCAATTGCGCCACGTAACATATCTTGGCTTAAAATAATTTTAGAGGATGCTTCATCAACGAGACTGAATACTTCATCCAGCGCCAAATCGCGGCCTTGCAGGACTGAGTCCATCACTAATGATGCACTTGATGCACCTAAAACCCCCGACAACATATGTTCGGTGTGGGCAATTAATTCTTCTGGGGCAGCTTTGTACCAACTATCACTTTTTACTGCATCGGCTGAAAAACGACTAAAACTCTCATAAGCACGAGTAGGACTCACAAATCGGCTAGCCAAAATTAACAAATCTTGTTGCGAAATAGGCCCTTGACGTTTTTTTGAATCTTTTTTTGATGACCAAGGTTTAACAAAATTACTCGCTTGAATGCGCTCAGCAACACCAGCTCTAAACCAAATAGATCCTAGTACATAGCAAAATATATTCGCTAACAAAGCAATCAAAGTATCACTAACATTTGGGGTTATCGAATTGAGTAAGCCTGACTCACTACCAATCAAACGGGCTTCACCGGCACCTTGAAGTAAAATAAAACACCACAGGCTAAAACCGACAGCAAGGCCTAGATAGACACCAGCTCGATTGCCGTGCTTCCAATATAATCCGCCGACTAGTGCGGGGGCTAGTTGAGAAAATGCACCAAAGGACATCATCCCCAAATGTGAAAGTGAATCACTGTCGGTAAACAGTAAGTAACTCAAATAGCCGAAGCCTAAAATAACCACAATCGATAAACGGCGTACATTTAACAATAATTGAGAAAATTGGCTGAAGTTCTTTTCCCTTATTTGCCCCGTTCGCAGCAAAAATGGCACCAGCCACTCATTACTGACCATCACACTGATAGTCACCACAGCAACAATCACCATCCCCGTTGCTGCAGATAAACTACCTAACAAGGCAACAACCGCTAATATTGGTTGGTCTAGTGCCAAAGGCAAATTAATCACATAGGTATCAGCAGATACCGAATCACCCAAAATAATTTTACCGGCTAATGCTAATGGCGCGACAAACAAGCCAAACAAGGCTAAATAAATCGGAAATATCCAACGTGATTTTTTTAAAATATGCTCGCCGCCACACTCGACCACCATCACATGGAACTGCCTTGGCATACATAAAAAAGCGGCCATTCCAACAAATAGTTCAGGGAGAAACGACTCTAAACGAATGTGACTATTTTCGATTAATGCTTTATCTGATGCCTGCTGCCAAATATCGCCAAAGCCATCAAAAACACCAAAACTAATTACCACGCCGACTGAGATAAATGCCGCAAGTTTAACCAATGACTCAAACGCAATCGCGACCATCATTCCAGGATTATGTTCAGTCGCATCTAATTTACGCGTACCAAATAAAATGGCAAAAATGGCCAGTAACATGGTGATCAATAATGGCACCGCCACTGGGCTCAAGGGGGTATTGTCAGGTTGGAATAAGTTAAGGCTAAACACCATTGCTTTAAGCTGTAGCGCGATATAAGGCATGATGCCAAACAAAGCAATAAGCGTCACTAAAGCGGCTAATAACTGTGACTTGCCATAACGAGCAGCAATAAAGTCGGCAACTGAAGTAATGTTTTGTGCTTTAGACACTACAACCATTTTTCGTAGCATGCCAAACCCAAGGGTAAACACTAATATTGGGCCGACAAAAATAGGTAGAAATGACCATAAATCATTGGCAGACTGACCTACTGTGCCTAAAAAACTCCATGATGAGCAATACACCGCTAAGCTGAGCCCATAAATCCATACTTGAGCTTTTTGGTTTATTTTACTAAACCATCGCTCGGCACCCCATGCCAAAATAAACAGCAATGACACATAACACACCGCAATCACGGCCACGATTAAGGTTAAGTTCATGAAACGTCCGCTATCACTTTATTATTATTAAAAATCTGTTTTATTTTCATCTAAAACATCATGTATTGAGCAGAAAACAACCTACATAAGAGAATCGATATAAATAATCGACCAAATCTGCAGCAATCATTACCATATTAACACGTGCAACAGACTAAATATTAAGGATATTTTAAAACTAGACCAAGGTCTAATAGTGCAAACAGCCCGTTGCAGATGATACTTTAACCACGCCATTTTTAGAAAGGGAAGCCCCATGACCCCGCAGTCTCTTTACAAAGTTCCTAGTGACATTGCAGAAAACGCACTGGTTAATAACGATCAATATAAGAAAATGTACCAGGAGTCCATTATTAATCCAGAAGGTTTCTGGAGAGAACACGGCAAACGTATTGATTGGATTAAACCTTATACCAAAATTAAGAAAACGTCTTTTGATGATCATAATCTTTCGATTAATTGGTTTTATGATGGCACGCTCAATGCCTCGGCCAATTGTTTAGATCGTCACCTTGAAGAACACGGCGATAAGCTTGCTATTATTTGGGAAGGCGATGACGCCAACGAACAACGCAAATTAACTTACGCAGAACTGCATACGCAAGTGTGTAAGTTTGCCAATGCGCTACGTAGCCAAGGGGTTAATAAGGGCGATATCGTCACTATCTACATGCCTATGGTGCCTGAAGCTGCAGTCGCGATGCTGGCTTGTGCTCGCATTGGTGCTGTTCATTCAGTGGTATTTGGTGGCTTCTCACCAGACTCGATAGCGGCAAGGGTAATTGATGGAAAATCAAAAGTCTTAATAACCGCCGACGAAGGTGTTCGTGGTGGCCGTAAAATTCCTCTAAAACGCAGTATCGATGAAGCAATATCAAATCCTGATGTTACGTGCGTCGAAAAAGTCATTGTATTTAAGCGCACTGGTGGAGATGTAGATTGGGTTGAAGGCCGAGATGTTTGGTGGCATTCACTCATGGAAGTTGCTTCAGAATTTTGCCAACCAGCAGAGATGAACGCCGAAGATCCATTATTTTTGCTTTATACCTCAGGTTCTACAGGTAACCCTAAAGGTGTGCTGCATACTACCGGCGGTTATATGGTATATGCCTCGATGACACACGAATACGTGTTTGACTATAAAGCAGACGAAGTATATTGGTGTACAGCCGACGTAGGCTGGATTACTGGCCATTCGTATATGGTATATGGACCTTTTGCTAATGCCGCCACGGTATTAATTCATGAAGGCGTACCTAATCACCCTACTCCAGCTCGATTAGGTGAAATGATTGATCGACATAAGGTCAATATCCTGTATACCGCGCCAACCTTAATTCGCGCATTAATGGCTGAAGGTAAAGAACCTTTTAGTAGCTATAAAGGCGATTCATTGCGCATTATGGGTTCTGTGGGTGAACCGATAAACCCTGAAGCTTGGCGTTGGTACCATGAAGTGATTGGTCATGAGAACTGCCCTATCGTCGATACTTGGTGGCAAACTGAAACTGGTGGCATTCTGATTAGTCCATTACCTGGCGCAACTGATACCAAACCTGGCTCAGCGACTCGACCATTTTTTGGGGTACAGCCAGCACTGGTTGATAACATGGGTGATATTGTTGAAGGCACTGGTGAAGGTAACCTAGTTATCCTTGACTCGTGGCCAGGCCAAATGCGAACAGTGTACGGTGACCATGATAGATTTGCGCTGACGTATTTTAAAACATTCCGCGGTATGTATTTTACCGGTGATGGCGCGCGTCGTGATGAAGATGGCTATTATTGGATTACAGGCCGTGTCGATGATGTCATCAACGTTTCGGGACATCGCTTAGGTACTGCTGAAGTGGAAAGCGCTTTAGTGTCGCATGAGCTTGTTGCTGAAGCGGCCGTTGTGGGTTACCCCCATGACATTAAAGGCCAAGGCATTTATGCATACGTCACCCTAACTCGTGGCATTGAGCCAACAGAAGAGTTACGTCAAGAACTTCGTCAATGGGTTCGTAAAGAAATTGGTGCACTTGCAACCCCGGATCTTATCCAATGGGCAAGTGGTTTACCTAAAACGCGTTCAGGCAAAATTATGCGTCGATTCTTACGTAAAATTGCGGCTAATGAAGTCACTAATTTAGGTGATTCTTCTACTCTGGCAGATCCTGCGGTGATTGATACCTTGATTGAGTCTCGCTTAAACAAAACAGAGTAATAAAATCAACTTATGATGTTCTATCCACCCTGAGAAATCCTGACCAATTTCTCTTTTCGCCCCTCGATTGAGGGGCTTTTTTTATCTAAAAATTAAGATTCATTGACGTTTTTATTTATCTGAAACCTTAGGCTGTGGGCCATAAGCAGTATCAATGGTGACATTATATGAATGATCATTTAGAGTCATTTTATAGCTCGTTGATTGGCCCACTTTAATCGTTATGGCTTTGTCACCTAATAGATCCGCACCGTCATTAGATTCATCACGTAAACTTATCAACAAATTAACCTTATTATCACTATTTGCTGTCGACACTATGGTCACGCCATAGTCTCCTTCGACACTAAGTGACACAGATTCATTTAATCCCATCACAATTTTTGAAGCCGATGCAGTTGCATCATCTGAATGCTTAACCGTTTCTTCAATAGATAAACCAATGACAAGACCTTCTTCGGCAACGGCGAGGTGGCTAACCATTAACAGAGCGGCTAACGATAAAAATTTCATAATGTGTTCTTCCTGATGGTGATAAATTTCATTTTTATTAGTATCAATATCATCTTATTTCAATAGATGAATCTACACCAACTGATATAAAAAAACAGCGCTTAACACGCAAAAAGTACCATCCCAGTGTATTTATCATCTTTAACCATGACCAATTGATTTATTTAACGCATTTAAAACATCATGGTCTATCAATCATTGGCTATGTTAAGCTTTGTATAAACCAAAATAACACTACTCGATAACGTGAAACATTCATCTACTCAACCCGGAAATATCACCTTACGCGACTATCAGCAGCAATCAGTTGATGCGGCTATCGCTCATTTCAAGCACAGCCAACAATCAGCGGTGTTAGTGTTACCTACCGGTGCGGGAAAAAGTATTGTCATTGCCGAACTGGCCCGTATTGCTAATGGTAATGTACTGGTGCTAACTCATGTAAAGGAATTAGTCGCTCAAAATGCTGAAAAAGTGGGTTTACTCACCCAAGAGGCCAATATCTATTCAGCAGGATTAAATCAAAAAAAGGCTAATGGCAAAACCGTGGTAGCCAGTGTTCAATCGGCCGCTTGCGCCCTAGAAAAATTCACTCAAGCATTTTCATTAGTGATCATTGATGAATGTCATCGAGTCAGTAATGAGTCTACCAGTCAATATCAACAACTGCTCACGCACCTTAAAGCGCGTAATCCTGACATTAAACTGCTTGGGCTAACCGCCACGCCTTATCGTTTAGGTTTAGGCTGGATTTATCGGCACCATTATCATGGGAAAGTAGGTAATACTGATAAACCTGTATTCGAAAAATGCATTTTTGAACTCCCAATGCGACCATTAATCAAGAAAGGTTACCTAACCAAACCGACCATTTTTGACGGGTTGAGTGCGCAATATGATTTTAGTGAACTGGTGGCGCATGACAGTGGTGAATACCCACAAATGGAAATCGATTCTTTATTGCATCATCAGGGACGAGCAACCACTGCAATTATCAAGCAAGTAAAACAACTTGCCGAATGCCGAAAAGGTATTTTAATTTTTGCAGCTACGGTCAGACATGCCAATGAAATCATGACTCTGTTAGACAACGATGCCGCCTTAATTACCGCTCAAACGCCACATAACGAACGTGATGACATCATACATCGCTTTAAAGCCCAGAACCTCAAATACATTGTTAACGTTGCCGTATTAACCACAGGCTTCGATGCTCCTCACGTCGACCTTATCGCAATTTTGCGCCCCACTGCATCGGTGAGCCTATTCCAACAAATGATTGGCCGAGGGTTACGTTTAGCTCCCAATAAAACAGATTGTTTAGTCATTGATTATGCCGCTAATGGTTACGACTTATTTTACCCAGAAGTCGGTCAAGCCAAACCCAATAGCAAATCAGTGCCAGTACAAGTGCATTGTCCTGTGTGTCAATTTGCTAATACTTTTTGGGGTCTAGTGGATGGCGATGGTGATATTGTTGAACATTATGGCAGACGCTGCCAAGGATTAATCAATGAGCAACAACAGTGTGATTTTAGATTTCGATCAAAATCATGCCCAGACTGTGGAGCGGAGAATGATATCGCGGCTCGCATTTGTCATAGCTGCCAATCGACCTTAATTGATCCCGATAAACGCCTAAAACAAGTACTTAATGCTCAGCATCATCATTTATTTAAATGTGAGCAAATGTTGTTGCACGATCAAGACAATAAGTTGCTTATTCAATACATTGACATTGAAGGTAATGATTTTAAGCAAACGTTTAACTTCGCGACACCAGCACAACGAAAAGCTTTTTATGCGGTATATGTTCTCAGTCATACCCGCACGCCAGGCATTCCCCATCCTCAATATAAAAAAGTCACTGATGTATTGGCGGATCAAACTCGATTCAGAAAACCCGATTTATTATTACTGAAAAAAAACAAACATCGTTGGGATTTAGTTGATTCATTTTTTGACTATCAAGGCAAATATAAAATCGATATGAGTTAAAACAAAATTAATTGCGTTGAATTATGATTTGAAAAGTACTTATGGTATAAATTGGCCATATCATTAAACAGGAGTCACCATGTTTGTAGTTATTTTTGGCCGCCCAGGTTGCCCATATTGTGTTCGAGCTGTTGAATTATCAGAAAAGTTAGCGGCGCAAAGTGAAGATTTTAAATTCAAATATATTGATATTCATGCCGAAGGCATCACTAAAGCGGATTTATCAAAAAGTGTGGGTAAAACGGTAGAAACTGTTCCACAAATCTTTGTTGATGAACAACCTATTGGTGGTTGCACCGAATTTGAAGCTTATGTTCGTCAAAACAACTTACTCAATTAAGTAAGCTTCTTAAATTTAAACTAAAAAGGCAACCGATCTGGTTGCCTTTTTGTTATCTGCTCAAATATTAAAGAGCATATTTCGCCGAAAACATAATCCGATTTAAGTCGCCATCAGAACCGTCTTCACGTTCATTTAAGGCATGCATAAACTCAACCCCAAATGTTAGTGGCTTTGAAGGTGAAAACAATAAGTTAACGTAACCAGAGTAAGCCTCTTTATTAACTGCACCACCGGTAAGCGCCACATCATTATCTGCGCTAAAACCTGAGAACGTCACACTAGAACGCCATTGCTCCGACCACCAGTGACGATATGACACAAAACCACCAAATGATTTAATCGCTTGAATTTCCCCATTGGTATCAAGCACGCCAGCGTTGGCATAATTTAGCGCCATATAACGACCTAACCCTTCCCCGTAAGTTGCAGTAAATTTGAAGTCATCTTTACCGACAGGAATAACACCCGCGAAACTGACACCATAACCTAGTTCTGATGTGTCATACGTTGTGGTACCAACAACTTGCTCTAGATCTAATTGCCTTACAATCGCCGCCACTGAAAATGCAGAACCACTGGCAGCACTAAAGTTATAGCGACCAACAAAATCAGGAACAACGCCACTGCCACTAGTAATTCGACCACCGCCGCTCAATGGCGTCACAGTTGTTTCAGGATTCTCAATTGAGAACTGCCAATTGCCACTGGTATAACGTAGTTGTGATTGTCTCACAAACGGTGTTCCATCAGCCGCACCGACAAAGTCTAGGTTTTCCGGTAAAGCACCAGGGTTTTGGAAAGTAGTCCACGTTTGCCCTACAGTCCAATTGTCATAACTTACAAATGCATGGCGAATACGTGGAGAGTAACTATTAGAAACTCGTTCATTACCATCTGTATGCGTCATAAAATCCAGTTCAATAAAACCAGTCAGTGTATGCCCTTCAACATCAGTAACAGTCTTAAAATTAAAACGTGATTCACGAGCTTGAAAGTCGACTACTTGCTTACCATTACCCGTCGTACCATAAATAGTGCCTGGCACATAAAACTGACGAGATAACGAACCTGAATCTGGCGCCCCATTGCCATAATCACTAAACATCACATCGGCTTTAATGTAACCACCAAAAGTCATATCTGTAGCAGCCTGAGCTCCCCCACTCATCGCCAATAACGCGCCTGCAACATAAAGACTGAGTTTTTGCTTTTTCATTATTATCTCCCTATTGATATTGTTCTAATCTTGAGCAATATGAGCCAATTAACAGCCATGTAACATTAGCAATAGGTCTATGAGACAAAAGTAGACAAGCAAAAACTAATAAATAGACTACTTCGAAAACAAGATGTTGTTTAATACAATGTAGATCTTGATGAGTTTGGACACTAAAGATTTATAAGAAATTAAACGCTAAATAAGCTGATAACAAAATACATCGACCAGTTACGACCTGGATTGGTTTCGTATAGCATCTTAGGCTCGCTGGAATATAATCATCGAACGCTACTCAAATCTTGTAACGTAATAATAAGATTTAACGTTGATAAAAGGGATTATTAGAGGACATAACTAAAGGAGTAAAATAGTGGGTGATGAAAGGTTCAAACATTGGAAAAATGACTCAAAAGTCAACGGCAGCAGTTGATTTCATACAGAGTAACTGAGCTGACGATCCATCTTGATTTTGCAAAACCTAATTATTATTGAAGTTAAAACAAACTATCGAGATTTAAACATCTGAAAATATACCGAGCTATTTCAGCCAATGATAAGTCTGGTATTCTGTGATGATTTAGAAAGAATAGTGAGGGAATAACAGAGAAAGTGGTGGGTCGTGAAGGATTCGAACCTTCGACCAATTGGTTAAAAGCCAACTGCTCTACCAACTGAGCTAACGACCCATCTTGGTGTTGCGATATTCATACTCTTGCTGGAACAAAAGCCAACTGTCTCTATTTCAAGACTAACTGAGCTAACGACCCATCTTGGTTTTGCAAGAACTTATATTCTTACTGAAACAAAAGCCAACTGTCTCTATTTCAAGACCAACTGAGCTAACGACCCATCTTGATATGACATTTAAATTCTTTAACCACGATTTAAAAAGTGGTGGGTCGTGAAGGATTCGAACCTTCGACCAATTGGTTAAAAGCCAACTGCTCTACCAACTGAGCTAACGACCCATCTTGGTTTTGCAAGAACTGATATTCTTACTGGAACTAAAGCCAATTGTCTCTATTTCAAGACCAACTTAGCTAACGACCCATATTGATATGACATTTAAATTCTTTAACCACGATTTAAAAAGTGGTGGGTCGTGAAGGATTCGAACCTTCGACCAATTGGTTAAAAGCCAACTGCTCTACCAACTGAGCTAACGACCCATCTTGGTGTTGCGATATTCATACTCTTGCTGGAACAAAAGCCAACTGTCTCTATTTCAAGACCAACTGAGCTAACGACCCATCTTGGTTTTGCAAGAACTGATATTCTTACTGGAGTGAATGCCCCATTTTATAACATTTAAATTCTTTAACCACGATTTAAAAAGTGGTGGGTCGTGAAGGATTCGAACCTTCGACCAATTGGTTAAAAGCCAACTGCTCTACCAACTGAGCTAACGACCCATCTTGATATAACATTTAAATTCTTTAACCACGATTTAAAAAGTGGTGGGTCGTGAAGGATTCGAACCTTCGACCAATTGGTTAAAAGCCAACTGCTCTACCAACTGAGCTAACGACCCATCTTGGTTTTGCAAGAACTGATATTCTTACTGGAGTGAATGCCCCATTTTATAACATTTAAATTCTTTAACCACGATTTAAAAAGTGGTGGGTCGTGAAGGATTCGAACCTTCGACCAATTGGTTAAAAGCCAACTGCTCTACCAACTGAGCTAACGACCCATCTTGGTTTTGCAAGAACTGATATTCTTACTGGAACAAAAGCCAACTGTCTCTATTTCAAGACCAACTGAACTAACGACCCATCTTGGTTTTGCAAGAACTGATATTCTTACTGGAACAAAAGCCAACTGTCTCTATTTCAAGACCAACTGAGCTAACGACCCATCTTGGTTTTGCAAGAACTTAAGGTTCTTACTGGAATGAAACAAACTGCCTATATTTCAAGTCTTGTTAAATTATCATCCCATTTTGTTGTTTGTTAATAACAACTCATATTACAGTAACTGTAGACTAAGTTATTATCACCTCAACACACCCCAGAAGGCTCTGCCGTTCTGAGGGCGCCTATAATACCTTTTTCAATTTCTCATGCAAGCCCAAATTTATAATTTCTTGTTGTTTGCATGAAAAACAGACTAAGAGGCTGTTTTTTGGCTTAATTAGCCTTTCAATGCTGATAATTGCTGTTGTGCAAGGCGTGCGGAGGCACTATCTGCGTACTCTTTTAAGACTTTGTTATACAGTGCTCTTGCACCCGCAGAGTCATTTTCTTTTTCTGCAATCATGCCAAGCTTAACTAAACTATCGCCACGCTTATTTGAATCTGCAAATTTACTGACAACTGTACTAAAAGCTTGTTTCGCATCATTGTACTCACTTTTATTGTACAACAATTGGCCTAACCAATAGTTTGCATTAGCTGCATAATTAGATTCTGGGTATGTCGATATAAAACTACGAAAAGCAGGAATGGCTTCATCATACTTGCGTTCTTTAAGAACCAAGTTAACGGCGGCCTCATAGCTTCCTGTTTCACCTAACGTTGAACTGGCTGCGGCAACCGTAGTGGCATCAGCTTGAGCTGGCGCTGCTGGGGTTGATGACTTAGCAGTAAGATTAGCAATTTCCTCGTACAGCTGTCGTTGACGCTGTAACATCTGATTCATTTGATAATTTTGTTGCTCAGTAATGCCTCTTAAATCTAACACTTCATTTTGCAATGCATCCATACGACGTTGCATGTCGAATTCGCCTTGTTGCTTTGCTTTAATGATGCGTTCTAATCTTGAAATTCTGTCATCATTTGAACCACCAGATGCATCCGAAACCGGTGCTGGTGCAGCAAAAGCCGTGGCCGTTGTAAAGAACATCGCCGCAACTAATATGGCTAGTTTCATTTTTATCTCCTAAAAAAGGCCAACCGATAACGGTTGGCCTTACACTTCTTACGCTTTAGTAAACTAACACACCACGACGGTTTTTAGCAAAACCAGTATCGTTACGTGAATAATCTAATGGCTTTTCTTCGCCGTAGCTCACGATGCTCATTTGGCTAGGTTGTACACCCATACCTTGTAAATACTTAGCAACCGCTTTAGCACGACGTTCGCCTAGTGCGATGTTGTATTCTGGAGTACCACGTTCATCAGCATGACCTTCAATCAACACTCGAACATTTGGATGCTCAACTAAATAGTTACCATGAGCTTGAATGATCTCAGCATTTTCACTTTGAACTTCACTGCGATCAAAGTCGAAGTAAATGATATTTTGACGACGTAATTCTTGTTCTTTTAAACGCTGCTGTTCTGCAGAGCTCAGTACAGGAGCTACACCACCAGTTTCAATACCACCATTACCGTATTCACTACCAGTACCACTCATAGAACCGTTAGCGTCAGTTTCAGAGTCTGAAGTTGAGCTACAGGCACCCAGTGCCATAAGCGGAACTGCAACCAACATAGCTTTAAACAACTTATTCAGATCCATTTTAAATCCTTATCAATATCTATTTAGAGAAACGGAGACCATGCTGGTGACTTCACCTCGCCCTGGCCGACAGGCAATCTTGCTTTAAATCTGCCGTCCATAGAAACAGCAGCTAACACTTGTTTACCTTGATGGGTTGTACCGTAGATAACCATAGTGCCATTTGGAGCAACACTTGGTGATTCATCGAGTTGAGTTGATGAAAGCACCTGCATAAAGCGTGTTGCAAGATCCATTCTAGCAATATGGAATTTACCGTTAGTACGGTTTACAAAAATCATACTACGACCGTCTGGGCTAATTGAACCGCCTAGGTTCCATTCACCTTCAAAAGTCATACGCGAGACTTTATTTGTATCTAAACTTACGCGATATAACTGTGGTTTCCCACCACGTTCAGAGGTAAATAAAATTGATTTACCGTCTGGGAACCAAGAAGGTTCAGTATCGATTGCGTAATGCTCTGTAATACGTCGAGTTGCTTTAGTCGCAATATCGACGACATAAATTTCTGGTTGGCCATCTTTTGACAGTGTAACAGCTAATTTTTTGCCATCAGGAGAAAATGCTGGTGCACCATTAATACCGTCAAAACTACTCACTAATGTACGAGTTTGGCTGTAAATGTCTTGAACAAAGATTTCAGCTTTTCTATTTTCAAAACTCACATAAGCTAAACGACGACCATCAGGAGACCACGTTGGTGACATCAATGGCTCTGGTGAACGTAGTAACATTTGTTCATTGTAGCCATCGTAATCCGCAATCATTAGATGGTAAGGTGCTTTTTGACCTTGTTTAACCACAACATATGCGATACGGGTTAAAAATGCACCACGAATACCGGTGAGCTTTTCATACACAATATCACTGATACGGTGGCTGTACTGTCTAAATTGGTTTGCACTAATAACCGTTTCACGGCTTTCAAGTAATAACTCATTGTTATTCTGAGGCCCTTTACCCGCTTGAAGTTGTGCTTTGACTAAATCAATCAGCTCAAAACTCACTAAATATTGATCGGCGCCATATGGCTTAACCGTACCAACCACAAGCGCTTCCGCTTCTACATTAGCCCAATTTTGAGCAGTAAATCCATTTACAGACGAAATAGTTGATTGTGGCAATGCACGCACATCAAGTGTCTTAAATGTACCACTGCGAGACAAATCAGATGCTACCACATCAGAAATAGATGCAGGAGCTGGACCTTGACCTTGCCATACAAAAGGTACAACAGCAATCGGTCTTGCTGCATCAACCCCTTCTGTAATCACAATATCTAACGCTGCGCGAGCGGGTGTAGTTAACACTATTAATACCAGTGTTAGCCATTTAGCCAAATTATTCATGCGACTCCTTTTAACTCCATTCCATCATTAAATACGATTGATATTAATTAAATTCCGGTGAAACGGTTAAATTAATTTCTTTTAATTGCTGATAAACAGCCGGTTCAGGCGATACTGGTAACCGTCCCGCTTTATTTATCGACGCTTTGGCGGCTCGACAAACTACCTGATCACCATCTAACGTTTGGCTTGTTGTGACAAAACCATCTGACGCTAGACGAATAAAGACCCTGCAGCTTTTCCCACGCATTGACTCATCAACAACTAAATTTCGTTGAATAGTGGCAATAATCATGGCTTTATACTTATCAACTTCTGACAACACTTGCTTGTTACGTGTTTTAGAAAGTGAGTCTTGTTCAGCAGCCATAGCCTCTGCCATTTCACGTTCTTGACGCGCTTTAGTATCAGCTTCTGCTTTACGTTTACGCTCAGCATCTTCTTTACGTTTACGTTCGTCATCAGCGCGTTGACGTTCTTCTTGAGCTTTTTTCGCAGCAGCTTCTTCTTGCTTACGTTTTTCAGCGGCTTTCTTAGCTGCGTCTTCAGAAGCTTTTTGCTCTTGTTCTTTTTGCTTGCGTACTACTTCAGCTTTATCTGCTCGCTCTTTTTCTAGCACTTGCTTTGCCTGAGCGGCTTTAGCGGCGTCATTAGCCTTTTGAGTTTCCTGCTCTTTTTGTTTACGCTGGATCTCTAAAGTTTTAATTTTTTCTTGTTCACGTTCACGCTCACGGCGAGCTTCTGATGCTTTACGTTCTAGTTCTGCTTGACGGGCTTTTTCTTGCTTAGTCACATCTTGCTTTTGTTTCTTTAATTGCTCAACTCTGTCATTCACTTTCTGTTGATCAATTACAATTGCTTGAACGGCAGGTGCACTTGCTGCTGCCGTTTGCATTTGCTTGGGCTTATCATCAAAACTAATGCCTAAAGCAAGAATGACGATAAATCCAATATGAATACCAGCAGAAATAGAAACTGGTACGGTTAAATCTGAATTTCCAGCCACCTATTTCTCCTTTGGTGAATCGGTCATTAGCCCTACGGCAGGCACGCCAGCACCTTGCAAGCTAATCATTAATTGAATAACGCTTTCATAAGGTATCGTGCGGTCCGCTTTTACAACCACTGGCCTTAACGGTTCAAGTTGGATTAACGCTCCAACTTCAGTTGATACTTGCTCTAAGTCCATAACTTCAGAGTTAGAACTACTGCCGATATTCAAAAAATATTGTCCCTCTGCGTCAATCGATGCAACGATAGGAGGCTTACTATCAGGTGGCAACGACTCCGCATTACCTTGAGGCAATTCTACTTTGACTCCTTGCGATACAATAGGCGCTGTCACCATAAAAATAATCAACAACACCAACATCACGTCGATGTAAGGTACCACGTTGATTTCTGCAACTGGACGACGACGTTTACGCTGATACATTAAACAGCTTCCTTCTCGCTATACGCTTGACGTTGCAATATGTTGGAGAATTCTTCCATAAAGTTAGCATAACTCATTTCAATTTTATCAACTTGCGTTGTAAAACGGTTATAACCAATAACGGCAGGTATTGCAGCAAACAAGCCCATTGCAGTTGCAATCAATGCTTCTGCAATACCAGGTGCAACCATTGCCAATGTGGCATTTTCTACCGCGCCCAGTGCAATAAAGGAATTCATAATTCCCCATACCGTACCAAACAAGCCAATGTATGGACTGGTTGAACCAATCGTTGCCAATAACGGTAAATGGTTTTCAAGTTTCTCCATTTCGCGCGACAAACTCACTCGCATTGCTCGAGACGTTCCATCCATAACCGCTTCAGGAGCTTTACTGTTTACTTTGCTCAAACGAGTATATTCTTTGAAACCAGCCACAAACATCGATTCTAAACCAGAGATAGCACTACCACGCGCAATTAATTCTTTGTAAAGACGATTTAAATCAACACCAGACCAAAACGTTTCTTCAAAACGTAATGACTTAACTCTTGCAGAGCCTAATAATTTGTTGCGTTGAATGATCACTGCCCATGAGGCAATCGATAATGCCAACAAGGTCAGCATAACTAACTTTACCAACACACTGGCTTCTAAAAACAAACCAATAAATGAAATTTCAGCGTGCACTGTCAAACTCCTGAACAATATTTAGGGGAATAGCACGGGGACGCATACGTGATAAAGATATACACGCGACAACAACAGTCGCTTCACAATAGCAATCACCTTGATGATCAACTAGGCGCTGGTGAAATACCAACGACACTTTTTTTAATTCTATAACCTTGGATTCAACCACGAAATCCTGTTCAAATTTTGCAGCTTTACGAAAATCTAATTCTGCATGTTTGACGACAAAAGCAATATCTTCTGCCAACAGTTCAGCTTGGCGAACACCCATTGCTTTTAACCATTGCGTTCGGGCTCGTTCAAAAAATTTTAAGTAATTCGAATGGTACACAACACCGCCGGCATCGGTATCTTCGTAATAGATTGAAATAGGCCAAACAAACATAATCTGAACATCAATTTTTAGGTTGTAAAAGTTGGCTTACTATACCGAGTACCAACACGCTTGTGAATATTGTACCGAGGGAAAAGCAGACTTTATTTTGCTCAAAATGCGCTAAAACACACTAAAAACCTCAGGAACTGTAAGAGATGAAGCTTTATTAATGTGTTTACCCAAAAATTTAACAATTTATTAAACAAAACATGTCATATAAATAGAATTGTTCCTGGTAACAACAGCATACTTTTACGGCCTAAAACTCACAAAAACACAATAATCAGGTAAAAGTAAACTGCGAATCCCCCTTACCATCGCACACTTTGCAAAATGTAAACGTGAATAAATGTTAAGCCGGTAAAATTCACCAACCTCTTTTTATCAAATACATTATCAATTGTTAAGTTAATAGCATTATCTTACTCATCTTGATGACCATATGCTGTGTGTTAAACATCAAGAAGAGATAACCGTAAAATCCCACCTTAAATATGGGTAGAATAATCATATCCATAGTGGTGTAGAGTAATATTTAACATATTAAAAGGAGTAAGCAGACTTTACAGCATGACGGGATATATACTATTTGTTAAATATTATTGTTTCCTAATTAACTAATCCGAATAGTTATGCATAAAATATAAGTAATAACCTAATAAAGCGCTATATAAGACGATTAGAGTATAAATAACATATCACCACAGCCACAAAGCATTAGCTTTACTAATGCTAATGCTTAATTTTTCTAGTTTGTCAGATTAGTGTATACATTCTATTATTGCCTCGTTTTCAGGACACATCTGATTCAGATGTTGAAAACCAAGAACTCCAAACTGATGTAACCCAATACCTCAGTTATCCCTAGTTCTTATGCTTGACTTCCTTCCTTAAATTTGTTGATTGCAAATTATTTAGCCCACTTGGATTAAGTGGGTTTTTTTTACCTTTTTTTTAGCATCTTTATAAACCCAAATGAGAAGCTTTGCGAAAAAAATTGTAAATTCGAGCGCTACTGATAGGTTGAACCCTTTCAAATGATCACCACGCAAAATACCCTTACATTTTTTATTGATTAGGCTCTTAAAGGAACGATGGTTCATTTATAAAGAGTATTGTCGATTTGGCTCAATTTAGTGTTATGAATGTTGAATAAATGCCGAGTAAAGCAGACTGATAAACATAGGGGAACTTTGGCTGTCGTATCAATACTATTTATTAGAAAAATAGCTGAATCAAGTTACTAGCAACATCGTGACTCAAGTAAATTGATATCTCAATCATAACCAGTAATAAGGATACTGCCCATGGCTGAGCAGTGAGTGATACATGAATGGGTTTATATAGGCTTGGTTATTTTAATCACGACTCTGCGGTTCATCTTACGTTCTTCAGCAAGATCATTGCCTGTTACATGGCGTTTTTCACCATGACCCGATGTATGAATCCGATCCTTAGGAATACCACTAGCAATGAGAATATCTTTCACTGAGTCCGCACGTTTATCTGACACCTTTTGGTTAACCGAGCGTCCACCGTAACTGTCGGTGTAAGCATCAATCAGTACAAGCTCGACTTCAGGGTCATAAGACAAATAACGCTGTATTTTCTGTAATTGTTGGGTAGAAAAACGAGTCAGATCTACCCCGCCTTCTTGGTAATTTAACACTGTAAAAGCAATATCATCAAAACTGTAAGGCAGTAAATTAGCCAAGCAGGCGCGAAATTCACGGTATTTACCGCCAAAATTAGCTGACGACAATCCCACGGCAATTTTAGCGTTGTGATTATACCAATCCGCATAATAAAACGTGGGCTCCATTCCTTGACTCAATTCATTCAACATCGACCAAGCGGCTTTTTTGGGTACTTCACCATTAAATTGCTTATTGTAAGTCAGTTGAGTGATTTCTTTAGAATTGTGTCCAGGACGCCAACTAGGGGCTCGACTAATTAATGTCGCGTTGGTCACCGAATCAGGTTTTAACCACATATCTAACGTAAAATGTAAATTTAGCTCTTTACCGGCATTACTGGTAAACACAGCACGCCCATAGTCAGGAATATCATGTTCAAGACGGCATTCTATCGGATTGTTCTCACCGATACGCCATGCTGAGTTTTCCAGTGACGCAACGTAGTGCCTCAAATCGGCATTAGCCGTTGAGCAAAGACACAAACTTGTGAGGACCATCAGTTTTCGCCACATAAAACCACCCTTTATACCCGATTACATTTGTTCTATCGGCCATAAAGTCAGTTCCTTTAGTAAACAATCATGTTTAATCGATGATAAAAACCACAATCAAACATGACACTGCGCTTGAGTTTGCGCATAATACTCGGCTTATATCATTTGCACCGATGAATGATAGCTATTGAGGATAAAAACTGTAATGACTGATATTTGCGACGCTAATAAGTTTAAACACCGATTTCGTGGTTATTTCCCTGTTGTTATCGATGTCGAAACTGCTGGGTTTAATGCTAATACCGATGCGTTGCTTGAAATTGCCGTCAGCTTACTAAAAATGAATAGTGATGGGATCATTGTACTTGATAGAACCCTTCATTTTCATATTGAGCCTTTTGAAGGCGCGAACTTAGAGCCTGCAGCTTTAGCTTTTAATGGTATAGACCCCACTAATCCACTTCGTGGTGCAGTAGACGAAAAAGTCGCTTTTTTAGAGATTTTTAAAGAAGTAAAAAAAGCCCAAAAAGCAGCAGATTGTCATCGCAGTATCATTGTCGCGCACAATGCCGCTTTTGATTTAGGTTTTGTTAACAAGGCTATTGAACGAAATGGTTTAAAACGTTCTCCTTTTCATCCTTTTGCTAGCTTTGATACCGCGACACTTGCAGGCCTTGCTATTGGACACACAGTATTAGCTAAAGCCTGTAAAATGGCAGGGATCGATTTCGACAACAATGAAGCCCATTCAGCATTATATGATACCGAACGTACCGCCGAACTATTTTGCCTTATAGTCAATCGATGGAAAGCATTGGGTGGTTGGCCATTAGCGGCTGTGGAAGATGATACCGACTCAGCAAGCGAATAATGAATACTCAGCCCTTTGATCTCATGCCAGCCATCTACACTCAGCTAGTGCGATAACAAATTATTAATTTTACCCAATAAAAAAGCTGCCGAAGCAGCTTTTTTATTGTCTCTAACTTGCTAGATTATAGCTTGTCAGAATTATCTTTTAGATATGCAGCAACACCTTCAGTGCTTGCAGTCATACCTTTTTCGCCTTTTGACCAGCCCGCTGGACAAACTTCACCGTGCTCTTCATGGAACTGAAGTGCGTCAATCATACGGATCATTTCATCAACGTTACGGCCTAGTGGTAAATCGTTAACCACTTGGTGACGAACTTGGCCTTCTTTGTCTACTAAGAAAGAACCACGGAAAGCCACACCAGCTTCTGGATGCTCTACGTCGTATGCTTTACAAATTTCGTGCTTAACATCAGCAACTAAAGTGTACTTAACTTGGCCAATACCACCCTTGTCTACTGGAGTGTTACGCCATGCGTTATGAGTAAACTGTGAATCAATAGAAACACCAATCACTTCAACACCACGTTTAGTGAACTCTTC
Organism: Shewanella sp. Arc9-LZ; assembly: GCF_010092445.1. Classification (NCBI taxonomy): domain Bacteria; kingdom Pseudomonadati; phylum Pseudomonadota; class Gammaproteobacteria; order Alteromonadales; family Shewanellaceae; genus Shewanella; species Shewanella sp. Arc9-LZ. The sequence continues at coordinate 3,060,702 of NZ_CP048031.1, forward strand.
CATACGGTGATCAAAAGCAATTAGCTCTGATGGGCATACAAAAGTAAAATCGAGTGGGTAGAAGAAAATAACTGCAGGCTTACCTTTAATTGCGGTAGCAAGGTTAAATGTGTCAACAATTTCACCAGAACCAAGAACGGCTGCTGCGGTAAAATCTGGGGCTGGACGGCCTACTAATACGCTCATTATCTATCTCCATTTAATGGCTTAAACACTCAACAACGGTATATGCTTATCGCAAAATGATGATCCACCAAGCAATTACCCATACCGTTGGGACTTATATCAGTCGTATACCATACATCTAAATTAACGGACTTATAAGTCATTTCAGATGAAAGTTGGTTTACTTGCTGAAAAATAAAACATGATGACCCATTAAATAATAAGTTTCAAATATGACAAAATGATTTGATAACAAGATTTCACTCATCACTATCAACAACCACATGTTAAACAGCAAATAATTCTGAGCTAACTATCAGCAAAAAATACCTAAAAAAGCGATATGCGCTGGACAAATAGACACTAGACAGTCAAGAATAGCGGCCTCACTTACTTTTAAGAAAAATGATTATGAATGCGGTTGTTATCGCGGTTTGCTTAATGCTGTTTTTAAGCTTTATTCGAATTAACGTTGTGGTCTCACTAACCATCAGTGCTGTTGTCGCCGGTTTAGTCGGTGGATTAGATATTCATCAAACAATTGCAGCCTTTAATGATGGCCTAGGCGGCGGCGCTCAAATAGCCCTAAGCTACGCATTGCTTGGTGCATTTGCAGCAGCGTTGTCACATTCAGGCTTAACAACATTGATTTCTCATTCAATTATAAAGAAACTCGGTAAAGAACCCAATAGTAGTAATACTCAAGTTGTACGTTGGTTGTTATTGGTCACAATATTATTGATGGCAGTTTCATCACAAAATATTTTGCCTATACACATCGCTTTCATACCCATTCTTATTCCACCATTACTGCATGTCATTTCAAAGCTACATATCGACCGCCGTCTTATAGCCTGTATTCTCACATTTGGCTTGGTCACCACGTACATGATTCTACCCATCGGTTTTGGCGGTATTTTCCTCAATGATATCCTGTTGGCAAATTTAAATACAAATGGGCTAAATGCAATCCGTGAACAAATTCCTAACGCAATGCTATTACCTGCTATGGGCATGGTTGTAGGTTTACTCACCGCAATATTTATTAGTTACCGCAAACCTAGACAATATATGATTGAAGAACCAGTGGTAAGCGACAATATTGAAACCACGATAAGTCGAAAAAGCCTAGTGATATCACTCTCAGCAATAGTGGTCACTTTAATTGTTCAATTACAAACTGATTCGATGATATTTGGTGCATTAAGTGGATTTATTATCTTTCGTTTTTCTGGAATCATTAAACACGAAGTAAGCAAAGACCTGTTTAATCAAGGTGTGCACATGATGGCCAGCATCGGCTTTATTATGATTGCAGCAGCAGGCTTTGCTGCAGTAGTTAAATCTACCGGGGAAGTTGGCACACTAGTGACCTCTCTAGGTGACATCATTGGTGACAACAAAGCGTTAGCCGCATTACTGATGCTTATTGTTGGATTATTGATCACCATGGGAATTGGATCTTCGTTCTCAACCATTCCCATTATTGCCACTATTTACGTGCCTTTAGCGCTCAGTTTTGGTTTTTCTGTCGCTGCAACCATTGCGCTAGTCGGTACCGCTGCAGCGCTTGGTGACGCGGGTTCGCCAGCATCAGATTCGACACTGGGTCCCACAGCTGGTCTTAATGCCGATGGGCAACATGATCATATTCGCGACAGCGTGATCCCAACGTTTATTCACTATAATATTCCACTGCTTGTTTTTGGTTGGATCGCTGCGATGGTGCTTTAACATTCAACAGATAGCTACGGCTTATCAAGATAAAAATAAAAACGGGAGCCTCACTAAAGGCTCCCGTTTTTATGGTCTCGTACATGATATTAATCATATCGAGCCTGGGTATCTATAATCTCGGATAACGAACTATTTGGTACCGAATATCTTATCGCCCGCATCACCTAAACCTGGCAAGATATAACCTTGCTCGTTTAAGCAATCATCAATCGCAGCGGTATACAATTCAATATCAGGATGCGCGAGTTCAAGTGCTTTAATGCCTTCTGGCGCAGCAACCAAAACCAACGCTTTAATTGAAGTACAACCACGTTTTTTCAGCAGGTCGATAGTCGCAATCATTGAACCGCCAGTCGCTAACATTGGGTCAACCACTAAAGCAATACGCTCTTCAACATTACTGACTATTTTTTCAAAGTAAGGTATAGGTTGTAGTGTTTCTTCATCACGATAAATACCCACTACAGAAATACGCGCACTAGGAAGATGCTCAAGAACGCCATCCATCATACCTAAACCCGCACGAAGAATAGGCACTACGGTCACTTTCTTACCTTTAAGTTGCTCAATAGTAACAGGGCCATTCCAACCTTCAATTGTCACCGTTTCAGTTTCAAAATCAGCGGTAGCTTCGTAGGTTAATAAACTGCCAACTTCAGTGGCAAGTTCACGAAATCGTTTGGTGCTGATATCAGCTTCACGCATCAAACCGACTTTATGACGTACCAGTGGATGCTTTACTTCAACGACTTTCATTTCTTTCTCCTAGATTTCTGACTATTTCAGGCAAATTTGACAAATGTTAGTCGATTTATCCTCTCTATAAAACATAAAGTTTCAAAATTGCAGTAAATCGTGACCTAAACCAATAAAAAATAGGCAATTCATCGTTTTCTTTATAGGATAAAGTAAAAACATGGCTTCCGACTAGCAGCACAAACTGGTAGAATATTGCCGCATAAAATTCCATAAAACGATGTACCCTAGAGGATCCTCCGTGACCACTCCTACCCCCCTAAGTTACAAAGACGCCGGCGTTGATATCGATGCAGGTAATGCGTTAGTAAACAACATTAAATCTGCGGTAAAACGCACTCGCCGTCCAGAAGTTATGGGCAATTTAGGTGGTTTTGGCGCATTATGCGAATTACCAACTAAATACAAACATCCAGTGCTTGTTTCGGGCACTGATGGTGTTGGCACTAAATTAAGATTAGCCATTGATTACAAAAAGCATGACACCGTCGGTGTTGATTTAGTTGCTATGTGTGTTAATGACCTGATTGTTTCTGGCGCTGAACCGCTTTTCTTCCTCGATTACTACGCAACGGGTAAGCTTGACGTTGAAACGGCAACCTCCGTTGTTAGCGGCATTGCAGAAGGTTGTTTCCAATCTGGTTGCGCATTAATCGGTGGCGAAACGGCAGAAATGCCTGGCATGTACGAAGGCGAAGATTACGATCTTGCCGGATTTTGTGTTGGTGTTGTTGAAAAAGCAGACATCATTGATGGTACCAAAGTCAAAGCGGGTGACTCACTCATAGCACTTGGCTCAAGTGGTCCTCATTCAAATGGTTACTCACTAATCCGCAAGGTATTAGAAGTCAGCAAAGCAGACCCTCAGCAAGATCTTGCTGGTAAGCCATTAATTGACCATTTATTAGAGCCTACCAGAATTTATGTTAAGCCTTTGTTGAAGCTGATTGAACAGTCAGACATTCACGCTATGGCGCACATTACCGGTGGTGGATTCTGGGAAAATATCCCACGAGTGCTTCCTGATGATTGTAAAGCTGTAATCAAGGGTGACTCTTGGCAATGGCCAGTGGTGTTCGATTGGATAATGACAAACGGTAACATAGCACAACACGAAATGTTCCTAACATTTAACTGTGGTGTGGGTATGGTTATTGCGCTGCCAACAGACAAAGTCGATGCTGCATTGGCATTATTAACAGCAGAAGGCGAAAATGCTTGGTTGATAGGTGAAATTGCTACGCGTCAAGGTGACGAAGAGCAAGTGGAGATCATCTAATGAGCCAAAGCTGTCGTGTTGTGGTACTGATTTCCGGTAATGGCAGTAATCTTCAAGCTATCATTGATGGCTGTGACGATAACCTAAAAGCTGACATTGTTGGTGTGATTAGTAACAAGCCGGATGCTTATGGGTTAATTCGCGCTCATCAAAGCGAGATTGATACCAGTTGCGTTATTCCTTATACCAATGAAGTACGCAGTGATTATGATGCGCGTTTATTGAAATCAATTGAAAAATACCAACCGGATCTGATTATTCTTGCAGGTTTTATGCGTATTTTGACAGATGATTTTGTAAGTCACTTCCTTGGAAAGATGATTAATATTCATCCATCATTATTGCCTAAGTATACCGGGCTTCACACGCATCAACGGGCTATTGATGCCGGCGATAAAAAGCATGGCGCTAGTGTGCATTTTGTTATTCCAGAGCTCGATGCCGGACCGGTAATATTACAAGCTAAAGTCCCTATTTACCCTGAAGATAATGCTGAAGTATTAGCTGAGCGTGTTCATGAACAAGAACATGCCATTTATCCTCTTGTAGTAAAATGGTTCAGCTTAGGTCGTTTAGCGATGGCTGATGGTAAAGCTTACTTAGATGGCGAGTTAATTGGTCCATCTGGTTACGCACCAGATTAATATCGATTACTAAGTTACTAAGTTACTAAGTTACTAAGTTACTAAGTTACTAAGTTACTAAGTTACTAAGTCTTTATGTTAAAAACAAAAAACCTCGCTAATTCGCGAGGTTTTTTTATACAATAAACATTGTCGATATACAGTGCTAACGTACCGGTAATGTCATGTCTGCAAACATTTCATCAATCAGTTGTTGATCACGAAGCGCGACCGCTTTTTCTACCACATCTCGGGTTAAATGCGGTGCAAAATGTCGCATAAAGTCATACATGTAACTGCGTAAAAAGCTACCACGTCTAAAACCAATTTTGGTTGTACTATGAGCAAACAAATGACTCGCATCAATCGCGACTAGATCTTTATCTACTGCTGGATCGATAGCCATTGAAGCAATAACCCCTACCCCTAACCCTAAACGTACGTATGTTTTAAGTACATCAGCACTGGTTGCACTAAACACCACCCGAGGATCAAGATCCGCACGCTTAAAAGACTTTTCAATTTCAGAGGCTTTATCAAAACCAAACACATAAGTCACCAGCGGAAATTTGGCTAAATCTTCAATACTAATTTTTGTCGATTGAGTCGCGAATGGATGGTCACGAGTCACAACAATTGATCGATTCCAATGATAACAAGGCAGCATAATTAAATCGGTATACAAGTGCATTGCTTCAGTAGCAATGGCAAAATCAGCATCACCTCTAGCCGCTTGTTCACTAATTTGTGACGGCGTACCTTGATGCATATGCAAATTAACTTTCGGATATCGTTTAATAAACTCTTTAATAATTTGTGGCAGAGCATATCGAGCCTGAGTATCGGTGGTGGTAATATTTAAATCACCCTGATTAGGCTGAGTATATTCTTCAGATACCTTTTTAATGCTATCGACCTTGCCAAGTATATCATTTGCAATATCAATAACTTGCTGACCAGCTGGAGTCACGTGAGTCAAGTGCTTACCACTTCGACCAAATATTTGAATACCTAATTCATCTTCTAGCATTCTAACTTGCTTACTAATGCCGGGTTGTGAGGTATAGAGGTTCTCAGCCGTTGATGACACATTTAGGTTGTGTTTAACAACCTCTGCAATATATCTAAGTTGTTGCAGCTTCATGGTTTTATCCTTTATTTAACCAGCACTCATCAGCAAAATATGCAAATAAGAACAAATCGATCGATGTTTCACATGGCAAGAACAGTTGTTCAACTATAATAAAACGTTATATGACAATTGAAATGTAATATAAATAGGAATAACGAGCAAGTAAAAATCACCTGCAATTTAATTGACTTAGCTTTTGATAAACATCCTTACTCAAATGTTTAATGATTTATCAACAAAACGACTTATTATTCAACGACAGCCGCGATAACATACGCTAAGATATAGAATCATTTTGATGCAGTTTTATTGCAATAATTTATTCCAGCATCAAAATAACTTTTAGCCATTGTCGTTTGGCTATATTTACCATGAGATATGAAAGATAAAATGGAACCTTTATGTCCTTAATTTTGGTATTAATTCTTATTGGTGCACTCTTATTGCTGATTATCGGCTTTAGTATTGTCCAACAACAAAAAGAGCGTGCTGAAGCTGAACGTCGAGTAGAAGTATCTCGCCAACGCGCCATTATAGATGAAACCGATGCAGTATTATCCAACACAGGTATGACCCCGTCTTCTAGCCACATTATGTTAGTACTCTATCGCCGCATTCAAGATGCTTTAGAACAATCTGTTATCCATGCATCAGGCCAATTAAAATCGGATTATGAGCGTCGCCTAGCTGACATTAAAATGCAAATAGCCACAGTATCGAATTCACCAAGCCAAGTCCCTGCAATTGAGAATTTTCGTTTACCTGATAATGATAGACAAGTTTTAGAATTAGTAAAAACACTGAAGAAACTTAAAGCTATTTTACGTGCAGAACATAATAAGGGAAAAGTTGATCCGTCTATTTTTGCTGAAGAAGAAATGCGTATCGACAATCTGCAATTAAGGATTAATGTTGATTCTATGATTAGCCGCGCTCGTGCAGCATGCTTTATGAAGCAGTACGGTTCCAGTAAACAAATGGTCACAAAAGCATTAAACACGTTGCACACTATTAAAGCGCAAACGCCAAATGATCCTTTTATTGCTCGTAAAGTCGATGAAGCTAAGCAGTTACTCGATGAAATAATGGGCGCTCAAAAACACAGTGAACCGAGTGCTCCAAAACCGAAAAAAGAAGGCGATGATCTTGATATGCTGTTTCAACCGAAAAAGAAATGGTAATTATCTTTATATTCGCTAACTAAAAAACCAGGTCTCCTTAGGAGGCTTGGTTTTTTTATACGCTAAATCTATTTAATATAAAAACTGCGTTATTTTTTAACCACACATAAAAAATGCAGTAATACAGTGAGTTAGTAAAATAACTTACGTTCGTCAACACAGTTGTCCACAGAATCTGTGGATAACTGTGTGAGACATTCCTTATCACTATGTTTATTAGCAATAATAAATCGGTATGAACAAACACTCTCTATCGTTGTTTCTATACAAGTCTTGTGCGTTGATACAATTAACTTATGACATGTCATTTTGATTGCGTCAAGCCATTAACTACAAAAGTATCCTCATTTGTAGTTAATCGAACAAATAATAGCTTATCAGTAAACTGAAATGAACCATTGATACTTTCAATATATTACAAAATATGAGCATATAAGGCTTTACGCTACAATTATTGATAATGATATTATTTAAATCGAGCCTATCCTTGTAAGCTATAGCATAAATCGAGATACTAGATAAAAATTATAATATCAGCAGTAAAAAAGCCTTATGTTAAAAATGACTTCCATTAAAATATTCTCTGTATTTCTACTGTTCATTCTCACTGCTTGCGGACAATCAGATGAATTTGGTCAACCTCAACTCACACCAGAACAAGTTTCTTTGGGTTTCTTCGAAGCTATTTATGTCGATCGTGATGTAGAGAAAGCTAAAAAGTTTGTCGCACCTGATATACAGGATGTTATGGATCATTATCATATAGCATCAGCGGTGCAACGACACGTATTAGGCTTATCCATGAAGCAAGTGACGATGTCTATTGATGAAATTGATATCGATTTTTTCCGAAAATTTACCGATGACGTGACTGTAATCGTTAAAATGCAAGGATTAAAAGGTGGAAGACAATGGATTGATGATCGAACCATTCGTCTGCATAAACAAGGCAATACCTGGATTATTGTTGAGATACTACCCGAAAAAGGTCGTATTGAAGGTTAGTATTGAGTCAAAACAGATTACCAAAATTAGCTAATTTTAGTGTTTAATCATGATGGGAGATTAAAAACAATTATCGTTCATTTCAGATACTCACCACTATGCGATATGTTTAAGCATTATAAATAATTGATAAAATAAACAATGAGCAATAACCAATAAAAATAGCAGCCTAGGCTGCTATTTTTATTTTTTGTCGGAGTATTTAATGCATCAACTGAGTTGCCAAAGCATTAATAAGCTCGTTCAATCGTCTTATTCTTCGTTAGAAGGTAAAGACTCTAACACGTCATCTTTCACTTGATAGTAAGCGTTTTCGTATTCATGAACTTCCATAATAACTCCAATCTTTTAGGTCGTTTTGTAGGTGTAGGCCTGTCTTTTTATAAACAACAACACGATATTGAATCCTTAATACTGACGACATCGTGTTAATGCTGGGGGGATGACATTTGCCTTACAGAGAGAAGAGTACCAATCACTTTCTTCTTGGCGCTGAGTATATCAATAGTCAGATCACTTTCAAACCACAATTACGAAAAACTTTCAGTTCTGTTTTGCGGATAGTCTAAATGTGACTTAAAATTGAGATTTTGCACTAAAAAAACAGAAAGTCTTTCAGAAATTGAGACGTAATCGACGTGACAACATACTAGCGCATTGCGATACAAGTCGACGGTTCCATTGCTGCTGTTAGGGCTAAATACCTATTACTATGCCCCTATAACAGCAACTCAAACTCTATAGTTCTGATTATTTATTGAAAGAATAATGCCCTTTAAAGATGAGGCCACAACATAATGAAATACTGGAGTGCCTCACTCAAAAATAATGCCCTGCACTCAGCCTGCATTATCAAAGCATTTAACGAATATAGCTAAGCTTTTGGTTTAGAATTAATAGTTAAAGCGGATTAGTTGCCAGGAAATGACAGGTCTTACAGGCATAACTAGAAATTGAATCAATTTGGGATAATAAAAAACCGACATCACCTAAGTGATATCGGTTTTATTCGCATCGTCATGCGATGGAGCAACGCATCAAGGTTACACTTGGCTGATGGAATTCAATACTCGCTTTTCTGAAATAGGATAAGCGGTACCTAATACCTGAGCAAAACAAGATACCCGGTACTCTTCTATCATCCAGCGAGCTTCAATGAGTGCCTCTGGGACCGGTTGTGAACGTGGCACTTTGGCTAATTGAGCCGTTAACGCCTCTTGTACTTTTGCAATACTGTGCATGTGTAATCGATCACGTGTTGGGTCAACAGGTAGCTTATCGAGTCTATTTTCAATGGCTTTTAAATAACGAACAACATCCGTTAATCGTTGCCAGCCACAGTCTTCGACAAATCCTTTATACACAAGGCTATCAAGCTGAGTTTGAATATCACTCATTGCAAATGCAATATCTAAGCTAATTTTGCCCTTTAGACGTTTTTTAATACGTTGATAAATTGTCAAAATTTGCTCTACATTGAGCGCAATGCTCTCTGCTGTTGGGTTAAGCTCTTGGCGAACCCACTCTTTTGCTTGCTCGAACTGCTGCTCATTGCGAATGTCTAGTTGCTTTTGATCTAACAACTGCTGTACCGCTGCATTAATAATATCTTCGATTAATATCTGCACTTGTCCAAATGGATTAAAGTACATTGCTAGCTTTGCTTTATTAGGCAAAGCTTGTTGCAAATGTTTCACTGGCGAAGGAATGTTTATCAACAGTAATCGGCGTAAGCCTACTCGATGATGACGCTTTGCTTCATGTTCATCATCAAATAACTTAATCGCCACATCGGTTTTATTATCAATCAATGCCGGATATGCTTTAACTTCGTAATTACCTTTGCGCTGCTGATATTGAGCGGGTAAATCGCCAAATGACCATGTGGTTATTGCCTCTTGCTCAATGCCTTTGTCAGCTACTTTACGTATTGCTTTAGCCACAACACCTTGCAGTTGGCCTTTTAACAGCTCTAAATCACGACCTTGGGCAACTAAACGACCATGGTCATCCTCAATCTTAAAGTTCATCTTAAGATGTTCTGTCAGTTGAGTTACATCAAAGTCGTCAGCAGAAATGCGTACACCGCTCATGCGCAGTAACTGTTTACACATGGTATCAAGCATCGATAACTCAAACGGCTTCATCGCTTGATAACATGCCCGAGCATAATCTGGGGCGGGAACAAAATTACGACGCAAATTTTTAGGCAAAGATTTAATCAGTGCAATCAACTTTTCTTGTCGTAACCCAGGCACTAGCCAATCAAAGTCACTGTCATCAATTTGATTAATCAGTGCAACAGGAATATGCACTGACACGCCGTCATCAATACTACCCGGTTCAAAATGATAACTGACAGTTAAGCCGAGATTACCTTTATGCCATATTTCTGGAAAATCGAGCGCAGATATATGGTCGGCACTACGCTGCATTAATAAGGCTTGGCTGTAATCGAGCAAGTCTGGCGTTTGTTGACGCGCTTTTTTCCACCAGGCAAAAAATAGTGGCCCATTATAAATGCCAACGGGTATTAGTGGTTCGTAAAAATCCACCAACACTTGTTCATCGACCAAAATATCTCGGCGGCGAGATTTATGTTCTAGCGACTCTATGTCATTAAGCAATTTTTGGTTATTAACAAAAAACGTTTCTTTCGTCTGTAACTGCCCTTCGGCTAAAGCACTACGCACAAAAATCTCTCGAGCTTCTATAGGGTCAATCGGCCCATATTGTACTCGACGGCGATTGACTATGGTCAAACCATAAAGTACCTGGTTCTCCAGTGCTATAACGCTTGCCGCTTTGGCTTCAAAATGCGGTTCTAGATAATTCTTTTTCACTAAATGAGATGCGAGTGATTCTAACCATTCAGGGTCTATTTTGGCACAACAACGCGCAAATAAACGTGAGGTTTCAGTCAGCTCAGCAGCCATTATCCACTTAGGACCTTTTTTCGCTAAAGGCGATCCCGGAAAAACAAAGAATTTACGGTTACGCGCCCCTAGATACTCGTTGTTCTCGCCTTTAAAACCAACATGGCTTAACAAACCTGATAATAATGCTCGATGTAACTGTTCATAACTGGCTGCACTGTCATTGATACGCCATTTCAATTCATGAACAGCTTGTTTCACTTGAGTGTATAAATCTTGCCATTCACGTACGCGTAAATAGGCGAGATATTCGTCACGACATTGTTTTCTAAACTGACTGGCTGATAGCTCATGCTTTTGATCTTTTACGTGATCCCATAACTTCACCCAGCTGGCAAAGTCTGAATCTTTATCCGCATAACGGCGATGACACTCGTCTGCTGCTTGTTTCTTTTCTGCGGGACGTTCACGCGGATCTTGAATCGACAAACCTGCAGTAATCACTAATACTTCGTGCAAACAACCCAATTTGTTCGCTTCAATGACCATTCGGGCTAAACGCGGATCGAGTGGAATTTTCGCTAAATCTTTGCCTAATGGTGTTAACACTAGGTCATTACCAGACTTTTTAACCGCTTGTAATTCTTCAAGCAATAAAAAACCGTCTCGAATGTGTTTTTGATCCGGTGGTTGAATAAATGGAAATCCGCCAATGTCACCTAATCCAATCGCCAGCATGTGTAAAATCACCGAGGCAAGGTTAGTACGCAAAATTTCAGGATCGGTGAATTCGGGGCGCTGAATAAAATCCATTTCATCGTAAAGTCGAATACAAATACCTGGGCCTACACGACCACAACGTCCTTGACGTTGATTGGCACTGGCTTGCGATATGGGTTCTATCGGTAAACGTTGTACTTTCGTACGGTAACTATAACGGCTTATGCGTGCGGTACCAGGGTCGATAACATAACGGATCCCAGGCACGGTTAATGACGTTTCGGCAACGTTGGTAGCTAATACAATACGACGGCCAATATGGCTTTTAAAGACTTTAGATTGTTCACCGTAAGAAAGGCGCGCATATAGTGGTAAAACTTCAGTATCACGATATTGCTGTTTATTGAGTAAATCAGCGGTATCGCGAATTTCACGCTCACCATTCATAAATATCAATATGTCGCCAGGACCCGCGGCCATTAACTCGTCTACGGCGGCAAAAATGCCATCACTGACATCTAAATCTTCATCAGTGTCGCGCACTAAAGGACGATAACGCGTTTCAACTTCAAATGTACGCCCAGACACTTCAATAACAGGTGCATTATTAAAGTGTTTTGAAAAACGATCTACATCTATGGTAGCCGAAGTAATAATGACTTTTAAGTCAGGACGTTTTTTTAATACCTGCTTCAGATATCCCAATATAAAATCAATGTTTAAGCTGCGTTCATGCGCTTCATCAATAATAATCGCATCGTACTGGTTTAAAAATCGGTCCGAGGTGAGTTCTGCGAGCAAAATACCATCGGTCATCAGTTTAATATAACTGTTGTCACTCATGGCATCAGCAAAACGAACTTTAAAGCCAACAACTTCACCTAATGGGCTGTTAAGTTCATCAGCAATACGATTCGCGACACTTCGTGCAGCAAGACGACGAGGTTGGGTATGGCCAATTAAGCCTCGAGTTCCTAAACCCAGTTCAAGACAGATTTTAGGTAACTGGGTTGTTTTACCAGATCCTGTCTCCCCCGCCACAATCACCACTTGATTATTGGCAATAGCAGAAGCAATATCGTCACGTTTTTGCGACACAGGAAGTTCATCTGGATAACTAATAATAGGTCTAGACTGTAAGCGCTGCTGCGCTTTTTGATAGGCTTGCTGCGCAGCTTCCGTTAACTGCGCTAACGTTTGGGATTTTTTTTCAGACTCGGCTTCTTTATTGACACGATACAAACGACGACGAATTTTAGCAGCATCGGTTTGATAACAAAGATTGAGATACGCCTTAGATAGCGGGTGAAGGTCCGAATTCAAATCTGATTCCCTTGCTTACATCAAAAAAAGCGATCCTAGCAAGGAAAACAGCAGAATGGTATTGATTTTAACGATTGTTAAGCTGGAGATAAGTAACACTGTTGCATATAAATATTCATCGCCTTAAGCACATTGGTCCGATTAATGGTTCCAATGACTTTTCCGGCACTCAATACAGGATAAATTTTTGGTTTAGAGCCTAACATTTGTTCAGCTAATTCCAATATACTTTCATCGGGAGTAACTGATAATACAGGGGTTTTCATACAATCTGCCACTGTACTGGTCATATCACAGTGGTAGCTACTTTTTAACATCACTGACAAGCAATCTTGTTGGGATAAGAACCCCACTAACTTTCCAACACTATCCACAACTGGCGCGCCGCTCTTATTACTTTCGAGTAGTTTCTCAACCGCTATTGCCAGTGACATATCTGCGGTTAACAGTATCGGACGTCTATCCATGTGATCTTTAATTTTTATTGAATCCATATTGCCCCCTAAATGCACGCTAATTGGCTACGTACTTAATAAATCTCGTCAATCAATTCAAAATGAATCAACATTCAAGTACTGACTTAATTTAAGTTTAGTCAATAATGGCTCAGTGGATAGAAAATAAAACCGATTGTTTTAATCGGTCTTTATCATCACAGCTAGGACTTACTTATCACGCCAGATCATGACTGTGGCAGCTTGGCCTTTGCTTCGAGTTGCACGATACATACCTTCGGTATTAAATGGCGTTGCGATATTGCCACGCTGATCAATTGCTATCACGCCTCCAGTTCCATCAGCTGATATTAAACGTTGATTAATGACTTCATCAGCCGCTTGAATAATCGATACTTGTTGGTATTTAACTCTAGCGCATATGTCACCCGCCACTTGATAACGGATAAAATACTCACCGTGCCCTGTTGCAGATACCGCACAGACACCATTTTCAGCATACGTTCCGGCGCCAATGACCGGAGAATCACCAATACGGCCAAAACGTTTTGCTGTCATGCCGCCAGTTGATGTCCCTGCAGCAAGGTTACCTTGCTTATCAAGTGCAACAGCACCCACGGTGCCGTATTTATAATTGGCTTTTAACTGTTCTACTGACGCCTGATAATCTCCGCCATTATTTTGCTCGGCTTCAATGATACTCGCCTTAGCATCAAGCAACTGTGCATAACGATGTGGGGTATCAAAATGACTGTTAGGCACTAAACTAAATTGTTGTGTTAGCGCAAATTCTTCCGCCCCTTGTCCATAAAGCATCACATGGGGTGATTTTTCCATCACCTTTCTTGCTAAATCAATCGGGTTTTTAATATGTTTAACCCCAGCGACGGCACCTGCATTCATAGTGTTACCGTCCATGACGGAGGCATCAAGTTCATGGCCACCATCAAAAGTATAAACAGCGCCAACTCCTGCATTAAATAATGGGCTATTTTCTAACACATTTATCGCAGATTGAACCGCATCAAGGCTGTTGCCGCCTTTATCTAACACTTTATATCCGGCATCAACTGCCTGTTTAAGTTTGTCGCGAATGGCTTTCTCTTGCTCAGGGCTTAGACTGGCTGCTGAAATAGTGCCGGCGCCACCATGGATTGCTATAGTAAAAGGTGTATCGTCTTTAGCAAAACTGCTATTGGACGTTAAGCTTAAACATAGCGCAATCGTTAAATATAATTTATTCATGTTAGAAAAATCCTTGAAGGTGGTTTATCTTTGTAACCATTTCTGTTTGTAATTTCAATCATATCCTTGCGACTTTTATACTTTGTAGCGACAATGGTCATCATCATCAATTTTGGAAAAGTTAGCTTAACTTGTCGACAAAACGCCTTAAAATTAGCCAATTCCTATTGCTTTCGTTGACATTGCTGATGTCAGGCTTGGTGCTGGCCGACGAAAATTGGTTAACGATTAACGTTACCGGCGTGCCGAAAAAAATTGAAAAGAACATTTTTGCTCATTTAGGCACACTGCCAGATAACGATGTTCAGCGGCGAGCATTTTTATTTACCGTTGACGATAACACCCATGATGCCCTTGAATCCATGGGCTACTACCATGCAATTTTAGATATTGATGTCAAAGAGAATGATAAAGGCCCTTGGGAGTTAAGCCTCAATATAACCCCAGGCGAACCGGTCATTATTCAATGGGTGGATATTAATTTTCAAGGTGACATGCTCCAAGATAATACTTTTTCGCTGTGGCTTAATAGCTTGAAAATAAAACCTGGTGATACCTTAAACCACGGTGTATATGATTCGATAAAATCACAGTTGATCACGTTAGCGCTGGCAAGAGGATATTTTGATGGTCAATACACCAAATCAGAAATCAACATTAATCGTGACTTAAATACCGCCCAAATTAACCTACAGTTTAATTCTGGTAAACGCTATTTATTTGGTGATGTTCACTTTGAAGGCAGTACTCTCAATGATGACATTGTTGAATCATTGATTCCTTTTGATGCTGATGCGCCTTACGCCACACAGCTATTAACTGAGTTTAATCGCAATTTATTAGATACTGGTTATTTTAGTAATATCAAAGTATTGCCACAGCTAAACAAAATAGATACTGGGGTAGTTCCGATTAAAGTTGAGCTAAGCCCTCGACCTAGCCATCTTATTGAAGTGGGTTTAGGTGCTGATATAGGTAATAGTACAGAAAACAGTGTTGATCCTCGTGTGCGAGTCACCTGGCGCACGCCGCAAATCAATCGCTATGGCCATTATCAAGAAACCAGTGCTGAATGGTCACCTGAGCGACCTAAGATTTTAACCACTTATACTATTCCGTTAACTCACCCCTTAGATGATCAACTGAAAATAAAACTCGGATTATTACGCGACACCTATGGTGTCACCCAAGATTACGACGCTGATAAACGCCAATTTAATAATACCGGGCAATTAGAGTCTAAAAAGTATCTCGTTGGCTTAACGCGTCAAAGGCGATCTAAAAGTAATTGGTTACATGGATATTCAATTGAATCCGTTAGAGAGTTTTATAATCAACTCGATACAGATTACGATCCACGTTTTTATTTGTTGGGTTTCAACCTCACCAAAACAGTTCGTGGTGACAACACGCTCGATCCCAAATCTGGGTATCGTCAAACTTACAGTGTTGAATACGCCGACCCGTCCTTAGGCTCCACCATCCGCCTAGCACGTTTACAAGCCCGATTTAAATGGGTAGAGACTATATTCGATAAACATCGTTTTGTTGCCCGGGTGGATTTAGGAGCCAATATTGCTGATAAAAACGATATGGCTAATATACCGCCATCGTTACGATATTTTGCCGGTGGCGACCAAAGCATACGAGGTTACAGTTACCAAGAATTAGGTCCCTATATTGACTACACCAACAGTGAAGGCGGCTTATCTCGACAGGTTGTCGGTGGGCGCTACTTGGCGATTGGCAGTGTTGAATATCAATATTATCTTACCCCGACATGGCGAGTTGCCACCTTTGTCGATGCTGGTAATGCTTTTGATACACAACAGTTTGAACCGGTAGTATCGGTTGGTGGAGGATTACACTGGATATCACCTATTGGCCCGATTCGAATGGACCTAGGTTTTGGCTTGAAAGAAACCGAGACAGTTGCACGTTCATATCGTTTCCATTTAACCATGGGAACTGACTTATGATAGATAAACATACTGAACAAAGTACTTTGCAACATAATGAGCAAAACGCTCAGTCACAAGAATCACTCAAGCCAAGTAATAAAAAAGCACCTAAATCAACCAGTCTATCTGCAAGAATTTGGCGCAGTATTAAGCTATCTACCCGAATACTGATTTATGTCCCTTTGGTATTATTGATGCTGTTTGCCATCATCATGGGCACCCCATTTGGTAGTAAAATGGGGGTGATGTTCGTTAATCAATTTGTCAGTGATATCGATGTTGAATATGCTTCAGGCACCTTAAATGATGATATCACGTTGCATCACTTGTCATGGTCAATGTCAGGGATTAGCGTCGAAGCTGATGATTTAACTTTAGAATGGGTGCCAACATGTCTGATTAACAAACAGCTTTGTGTCACAAATCTGCTGGCATCAAGTATTGATGTGAACATTATCAGTGATGATATTCCAGTAACCGAAAGCACCACTGAAACGGATGCTACTAACCAACCTTTTACCGAGCTTGAATTACCCATTGGCATTAATATCAGCCACGCCCAATTGGCCAATATTAATGTAGATGTTAATGGTATGACTTTTTATGCCGACAATTTAACGACTCAAGCTATCTGGAATAACGCTGGCCTTGTGGTTGAATCACTCACCAGCCAAGGGCTAATCGTCAACATCCCAGATGCAACATCAACACCCCAAACACGTTCTCAGCCAAATAATAAAGCAACAAAAAAAACCGCCGCGCCCAAAGAAACTTCATGGCCATTGGCTAACTTACCACAGGTGTTTATGCCTTTTCCTGTCAATGTGAGACAGTTTAATGCCACCGACAGTCAGCTCATTATCGGCCAGCGCAACGACCATTTTAGCCATATCGCATTAGCTGCCAGTTTTCGTCAATTTCAGCTTGGGATAACCCAACTAGACATTCAACATGATGATGGTGATGTGAGTGTTATCGGTGATATTAGCTTACACGATCATTACCCACTGACATTAAAACTACTTGCTAATGTCGAAAATCTGCCTGAGTTGCCAGGGCTTCAACAGCACCAACTCCGTGTAGATCTTACCCAAGACTTAAGCCAATTAAATATTAATGCCATCGCTAAAGGCGATAGCCATTTCAATCTTGCAGCCGACATTAATCTCACCACGCCGGCGCTTGAATACCAAGTAACACTGACCGATGCCGCTTTGCAATGGCCGTTAAAAAATCCCCAGTACACCAGCAATATTATCCACTTTACCAGTAAAGGTAATATAAAAGACCAAGTGGCGCGGTTTGAAGGGCAACTGACAACACCTTACCACCCTACTTTGGCAGTTATTGCAGATGTTGTTAACAACAATCAAAAGTTGACCATCAATAAACTCAATTTACAGTCAATCGCGGGCAACCTAGATCTAACTGGGCAGCTATCATATAAAGATGACATAACCTGGCAAGCCAATGTGCTTACCAACGACATTCAGTTGCAATATATTGATTATATTAATCAGCAAAATCCGATCAAAAGTAAATTCAGTGGCCATTTTAATAGCACGGGCAGCATTGCCGATAAGCAGTGGCAAGTGGCCATTCAAGACGCCGATTTAACCGGTCGATTAAATGGATACCCGTTGAACTTGCAAGGCGATATTTCATTAAATCAAGATTTTGCGATTAACGCGACAAACCTGCAGGCCAATGCCCTTGGCGCTCAATTAATCATCAATGGCCAAGCAGACAAAACATGGGACATCGATGCCGAACTTAGCGTTCCCGATGTCAGTCAGTGGCTAAAAGGCGGCCGCGGCAATATTTTTGCAAAAGTTGTTGTTACGGGTAATAGTGCCGACCCAATTGTGGATATTAACGCGCAAATCAGTCAATTCAGTTACCAAGGAAGTAAAATTGACAGCCTTGATTTACTGGCTAATTATCGTCCTTATTCGCAGCATCAATATCGGATAGAACTGCATAATAATCTTGTATGGGACAGCTATAAGCTAACAGATATCGCATTCATCAGTGAAGGCAATCAACATCAACAACAAAGCACACTTAATACTCAAGGTGATGTGGTCATCAATACTCAAATGGCCAGTATTAGTAATATTGATAAACAACAGATCAATGCCACATTAACAGAATTCAATATCAGTAATGCTCTTGGGCAATGGCAACAAGATAAACACATTACCTTCAGCTGGGATCAGCTCAATAATCGTGGCAGTGTGAGCCGTTTTTGCTTAGTGCATCCACACAATAAATTGTGCTTAATCAATGATGTTAATTTAGGTCACACTGGCCAGGCTAATATTACTTTTACCGGTAATCCCGGTAAAACATTGGCACCTGTGTTGTCTAAAAAAATCACTTGGAGCGGTGAAGCAGCGCTAACCAGTCAAGTTAATTGGGCTAAAGGTAAAAAGCCCACTGCTAATGTTCAGTTTACGCTTTTACCGGGCAATATTAAGCTAAGCCGCGCCAAAAACAACACCATCAGCATCGACTACCAGCAGTTACTATTACAAGCATCGCTTGATGAGAAACAAATTACTAGCTCATTGAGTTTCGATTCATCCGGAATCGCCAGTTGGCAAAGCCAACTGAGTGTCAACATAACGCCCGATCGGACCTTACAAGGTACCATTAATGTTAATGAACTTAATCTCGCTCCTTTTGGAGAGTTCTTTCCAAGGCTAGAAACCTTAGAAGGCATGTTATCCAGTCGATTAAATTTATCCGGCACCCTTATGGACCCTAATGTCTCGGGTAATATTAAACTCAGTGACGGTGCATTTGCCTTATCCACTAACCCAACATTAATCGATAAACTGTACTTGTCACTGGCTCTAGAAGGCCAGCAAGGACAACTCAATGGCCAATGGCATATGGGTGACGGACAAGTGAGTACGACAGGTACCCTTGCTTGGCCTCAAGGGAAATTTAGTGGTGACATTGATATTAAGGGTGAAAATTTAGCGGTAATTCAACCACCAATGGCAATATTAAATGTCTCTCCAGATATTAATATGACCTTTGATGAGCAACTGTTTGCGATAAAAGGCAAAGTTGACGTGCCATCAGGACAAATAAAAATTACTCAGTTAGCTGAAGGAGGCGTTGCGGTATCGAACGATGTGGTATTTAACGATTCAGTGTCTGAACAAACCGTTAAAACCAGTCCTTACGCCGTTACAGCCGATTTGAATATCAGTGTCGGTAAACGCCTTACTATTGATGGTATGGGTCTTAAGGGAAGGCTAGAAGGCGATCTGGTACTAAAACAGCAAGCTTTTAAGCCGCCCATGTTATTTGGTGATATTAAAGTCAACAAAGGGACTTATAAGTTTATGGGGCAAACCTTAAGTATTAATACTGGTGAAGTCCAATTTATTGGTCCAACAGAATTGCCAAACCTAAATATAGAAGCAACTAGAGACATTAAAGAGAGCGATATCACCGCCGGTGTTCGAGTCACTGGTACCCCAATGCGCCCAGTGGTCACCTTATTCTCTAATCCAGCAAAAGAGCAAGCCGAGGTGCTTTCTTATATTTTGACGGGTAAAGGTTTTACCAGTACAACCAACCAACAAAGTAACTCACTAATGATGGGAGCCGCGCTCAGTTTAGGTTCACAATTTGATGGTGGAGCAATGAATAGCATTGGCAGTACTGCGACAGGACTGATTGAAAAGTTTGGATTTTCGAATGTACAACTTGATACTAATGATGACGGAAAAGTGGCCGTGAGTGGGTATATAGGTGAAGACTTAATGATTAAGTATGGCGTGGGAGTATTTAACCCCGGTTATGAAATGACCGTACGATATTATTTGTTTTCACAATTATATTTAGAGAGTGTGTCTAGCACCTTAAGTCAATCACTGGATATCTACTATAGCTTCGAAATCGATTAGCATTTGGCATTTGGCATTTGGCATTTGGCATTATAAGAATAAATTTAGCGATAAACATTCAGTCATAAAAAAAGCGCCCTAAGGCGCTTTTTTTTCACATTTGCGATTAAGCAAACATAAAGTCAATGTGTTCAACCAATTGCTTGAATGCGTGACGTTGGATAGCTTTTACACGAACTTTAACTTCTTTACCTTCAATAGAAACGGTTAAGTCAGTTGTGTAAAAGTCATCATTTAACTGGATGTTAATGATGTCTTTGTGTTCAAACTTGATTGATACAGGCTCTTTACCTGGACCATAAATTACTGCAGGAACTTTACCGGCATGACGTAGGCGGCGGCTCGAACCTTTCCCGATTTCTGTGCGGGTTACTGCGTTGATTGTGTAAGACATTAGTCACTCACTTAATAATTAATAAAGTATGAAGGCGTCATCATTTTCGACCAACGATGACTCAAATAAAGCGCACGGATATTACCACAGCCATTATCAACCCACAAGAAGATATACCAACCCTATTAAATATGTGCTCTTTCAGCGGGAGTTCAAAGTGCTGTAGGCAAGGCAGATAATTGAAACGAATAGTGATGATCGGTAACAAGCTCATGCGTTACTCTACCTATAGCATCTAACCGCTAGCATCTGACCGCCATGAATAGTGGGAATGTCTTATTTTTATGGAAATAGACCATGCAGTCGTATTTGAAAGCATCTAATGAAGCATAAAGTACTTTTTAAACCCGCCAGAATAGAGTCTCTCAGGTATGCCACTTCTGTGTTGCATCGATTTAAAAGGGAACAACCATTTCTACATCAATACGCCTTGAAATGAAAAACCTGACAGACTCTGAACTGACCAGATATTTAATGATATTGGTATTAATTAACCCCAACGCCTCACTGGCCCACAATCAATATGCACAAACCCATCTCGAGGATAAAATCCTACACCACCTAACTTAAGCGACTCAGCAGCATCGCGTAAGTGTTTAGTTTTCACTCCGGGTAAGGCAATATCCATCGCCATGCCTTTCATGTGATAACTTTTCTTGGCAACCCCATTGCTACGCGATGCGAGCATTTGATTTGTTTTGGGTGAACGATAAGCTGAAATAACATGGATTTCATCTTGATTATCTAATGTAACCTGTAATTTATACAAATATTCAAATAATCTTTTATCAATCGGTGCGGCTAAATTTTGGCGATGATCCCGTAATACTTGATTAAATTCAGTCAACGTTTCTGATTGATATTGACCATCAACCCAAAAACTTCCTTGGCTTCTTTCACCAGTATGCAAATTATAAAAACGTAAATCTTTAACACCAAGAGTAGAACGACTTGCTTGCGCGGTATTCGGTAACAGAGTTACCACTGCGGCACCGCTTAAGCCTAATAATAACTGCCGACGAGTTAGGCACTCTATTGTCATTTATACACCACTTAAATTATCTAAATTACGATACTTATCGGCTTTAAAAGCACGATTTCATCTTCACAGCGCTTTTCATTGCGTTGTTGCTTTTTTATCCAACTGGCGAATAAATTAACCATTAATGCTGATAAATGCAAGTATGCCTATGTTGAGATGTGCATTAAACACACTAACTTACATAAGAGTGTGATATAGCTCAAGTACTTAGGGATGAAGTAAAACCTCATTAACTTTGTTTCATCAATTGTGATTATTGCACAATATCGTTACTGGTGACTTTATGGCTTAATAACTTCATCGACTCTACTGGGGTTAATTGATAAATGTCATCTCGGTACTGCGCAACATGCTGTTCATCGACCCAAGCGCGCCAATATACCATGTGAACAGGCAAGGTTGATGATAAGGCAAACCATTGAGTTTGAGTGTGATTAGACTGCAAATGAGCCCAAGTACGCTTATCAATAACTAAATGGTTGGCAAACCAGTCGGCTAACTGTTGTACTTTTTCAATTCGCACACAACCTGATGATACATCCCGCTCCACATGTGCAAACATTTCAGGTGTTGGCGTATCATGTAAATACACGCTCTGGTCATTGTTAAAGTGGAATTTATAACGGCCTAATGCATTACCGTTACCGGGGCGCTGAACCACTCTGTACGGGAATTTCCCTTTTGCAGCCTGTTGCCACTGTTGAGGTGTTTTATCGACACGATGACCTTCATAATCAAACACATCAAAATGTCTATCGGTAAAGTAAGCACCATTTAATCTAACTTGCGGTAAAATATCCTTACGTAAAAGTTGTCGAGGTACTGTCCAGGTGGGATTGATAACTATATTAGAAATTTGCCCCGTCATCACCGGAGTCTGTCGATATGGCTTACCCACAATCACTTTCGACGTCAACACCACTTCATTTTGATCAACTAATACCATTTGAAAAGCCGGAATATTAATCAACAGATAAGACTGAGGGAGCTGGCTTAAATAGGTCGTTTTTTCGACAAAGCTTTTTGCTAATAAAGAGGCTCGTTGTTGTGGAGTTTGATTTAACCAGAACAAGGTTTTAGGACCAATAACCGCGTCGGCCTTTAACCCATGCCGAGACTGAAAGCGTTTAACACTTTGCTCCAAAGCCGGTTGATATTTATCTTCATCCGCAAGGTATGCGTACGCATCACCTAACAACCACAAACGTTGATTAATTTGCTTAATGCTTGGGTGACTATCTCCAGGGCGTAACAGCCCTTCAAGCGTGATGGTCGGCCAATCTTGCGTTTGCGATAACCACATTAACTTACGCAGATCATTTATTACCCCAAGGTAATCATCTGCAGCAGGCTCCAGTGCAATGTTTTTATCACGTAACGAAGTGGTGTTAGCTATTGAATCAAATGGCAGGGGTACTTGTTTATTATGCCAAAAAGCGGCCACACTCTGTTGAATGTTGTCGATATATTCTAATTGTTCAGCAGCGGACCCTGTCTGTAATATCGCTAAATATTGTGCCCGCTGTGCTGTGGGCTCAGCCAAATACTGTAATTGCAGATGTTGAGTCAAATTGCCGTATTGCTCTTCAGTGTTAGCCAACACAAATGGCGACACACACAAAAGCAATATACCCATTATGCTAACGTTTACAGACAGTTTCAGTTTGCTGAACATGCTATTCCCCATTGGCCCACACAATGATATTGTCATGTTTTTTCACGTAAGTGAAATGAATATAGCCATTATGATTAATAATAAATGTGCTTGGGTGCAAGAAACAATTAATCAACAAAAGTGAATACCAAAGCGTTACCTATTCGCTACCTAAGCCTTACCTAAGTCAGTGAAAATTAATCATCTAGATGAAAAGTAACCAGTTAACATTAATTTATGAATACACAACTAGGAAGGGCCATGCTGAATTGTTATAAGGTGAATAAGAAGTACTGAAGCAATAGAGAATCACATGAATAAAAAACAACTCACTCAAACCATGGCCAACAAAATGGACATTCCTCAAGTTCAAGCTAAGCAACAACTTGAACAAATCCTAGCGGTTATTCATCAAGGTTTAGCAGAAGGTGAAAAAATTTACATTCCCCAATTTGGTACATTTGAATTACGTTTTTACTTACCAAAACTAGGTCGTAATCCACAAACGGGTGAAACCATAGAAATTGACGGATTTAATCAACCCAGCTTTAAAGTATCACCCGCATTAAAAGCATTGATTAACGCTTAAACCAAAGTGGTAGAAACCTTATAAGCCGACGTACTAGAACGCTTCGCGGCTAGAGACTATAACTGCATCACGAGAAAACGGTTTGCGGAGTATTGTTGCATGCTGAGCGTAGAGAGCTCAACGTCTGGAGATTAAAAGCTTAGGTGCTAGAACGCTTCGCGGCTAGAGACTATAACTGCGTCACGAGAAAACGGTTTGCGGATTATTGTTGCATGCTGAGCGTAGAGTGCTCAACGTCTGGAGATTAAAAGCCTAGGTACTAGAACGCTTCGCGGCTAGAGACTATAACTGCGTCACGAGAAAACGGTTTGCGGATTATTGTTGCATGCTGAGCGTAGATGGCTCAACGTCTGGAGATTAAAAATCTAGGTGCTAGAGCGATCGTAGCTAGAGGCTATACCTGCAGTTATCCAGTTTAACTCTACCTAACTGAAACTAGCCAACGACTTTCCCAATAACCCGCTCTTATAGCCGCGTAGCGAACTAGCAGGACGAAGTCCGCCCTAGCATCTAGGCTCTTATCGCTCTCACCTTTTTTAGCGTTTGTTACCCTTAACTACCAAATTTCAGACGTAAAAAAGCCCCAACATAAGTTGAGGCTTTTTTACACCACTCTCTATTGCTAGAGATTATAATGGTACCCGAGGCCAGACTTGAACTGGCACGCTTATTCAGCGAGGGATTTTAAATCCCTTGTGTCTACCGATTCCACCACTCGGGCAAACTGAGCGTGTCTTGATAACAAACATCAAATCACTTAATTCATATTTGCATAAGATAAACAGGGTTACTTTCGCGTCCCGCTTAACTTGGTGACACTTTACTGTTTTTTTTTGGCCAAGCAACTAAAATATTCATCACATCGAACTGAACGCTTCAAAAAACGTCAATCCGATGTAAAATCCAACAAAACAAGATGCTTAGCAAACAAATGATTAATTAGCTCTAACAGGGGTTAACCCTTTACTGCGATTGGTGACAGCTTCCTCAATTTCAAAACCTGCTTCGCTCCACACTTGTGCTTCTTCAACATTAAACGATTCTTTTGCCCAAATGGTCGCAGTATCTAAATTGAAGTTGGCTTTTATCCAACCATCAGATTCTGTAGGGCCAAAACCTCTTACGCGCCAATTTTGCGCTTGGGTTGAATCAAAGCCTATTGCTTTCCATTGGCTGATCTCACGTTCAGACATTCCTTGCCAGCTAGGAGCTGACGCGCATGCTACCAATAACGATACTAACAAACCTAACAATAATTTTTTCATACAGTCCTAATAACCAATGTAAATGCTGCGGCGCATAAATCGTCGAAAAACAGCACAATAAATCGTAAATTTTGAGAATCATATCTGAGAAAAAACTTTTGACAAGTAGGTGAGCAATAATTAATTTTCATCGAAAAAAACTCACAAAAAAGGCCGCATCCGCGACCTTCTATAAAGTAACCTAAATATCAATATTAGCTACGCTGACGAGTTGGTTTACCGTGATTACCAACCACTTTATGCTTATGAACTGCACGGCGAATTTTAGCACTTTTAACTTTAGAACGAGCAACACTGTGTTTATCCGAACCTAAAACAGATCGCGTTTCAGCTTCTAAACCAGCAAGTTGGCGTAAATAGTTAACTTGGTCCATTGGCAACTCAATCCAACCACCACGCGGTAAGGTTTTTGGTAACTCAACTTTGCCATAACGTACGCGGATTAAACGGCTGACCTGCACGTCTTGTGATTCCCACAAACGACGTACTTCACGATTACGTCCTTCGCGAAGGGTGACATGCCACCACTGGTTTATGCCTTCGCCACCAGCAGCTTTAATGGTATCAAACTGTGCTGGACCATCTTCTAAAGTCACGCCGGTACGTAAACGCTGAACAGCTGCTTCTGGCACTTCACCAAATGTACGCACAGCATATTCACGCTCTACTTCATTTGAAGGATGCATTAAACGGTTAGCTAATTCACCATCACAGGTAAATAACAGCAACCCTGAAGTATTAATATCTAAACGCCCTACCGCAACCCAGCGAGCATCGCGCACTTTAGGTAAACGTTCAAACACGGTAGTACGGCCTTCAGGATCTTTGCGCGAGCAAATCTCACCTTCAGGTTTATGGTATGCCAGTACACGACAAATAATGTCGTCAGCTGATTTTAATGAAATAGCACGGCCATCAATACGTATTTTGGCGTCAACCTCTACACGATCACCTAAACCAGAAATTTCACCGTCAACACTAACTCGGCCTGCAGCAATCCATGCCTCCATCTCACGACGGGAGCCATGGCCTGCACGGGCCAAGACTTTCTGCAATTTTTCACTCATTAGCGGGGACTCTTTAAAGAAATTTTATAAAAAACAAAAGGTTAATTACTCTTGCTTTATTGTCTTTTTAGGATTGTACCCGCCAATGGCGCATACAATTAGAAAAGTGCGTAGATTATACGCTGAATGGGGCTTGTGAGCAAAAAATACCATCACTAAGCTTAACTCAGGATAACAGATGCCATAAACGCTTAGAAATCAAGCTGTTTAACCCGAACTCGATGTATGGACTCCTTTTGTTTTAGACTCCACCAATCTACGACCGTAGAGTGGTGGAGTCCATACATCGAGTTACGATTGCTTAATACTTTTATCAGCCTGCCTAACCCAAGCCAATAGATTTATTAAGCCCATAAAAAAAGCTGCTAACATTATCCGTCAGCAGCCTTAATCATTTAATAAACAATTCGATATTACGATTAAATATAAAACGTAGCGCTTAGCGAGTCACGTTAAGGTTAAACACAAGACTATACATTACCGGCAACACCACTAAGGTGAGTAGAGAAGCAAAGCCCAAACCAAAAATGATAGTGATGGCCATAGAACCAAAGAAAGCATCGCTGATTAATGGGATCATGCCTAACATAGTGGTAATAGCCGCCATCATCACCGGGCGAACACGGCTCACACACGAATCAACCAGTGCGAATCCAGGTTCTTTACCTTCTTCAAGTTCGAGATTGATTTGGTCCACTAATACAATGCCATTTTTAATCACCATTCCAGAAAGACTCAATAATCCAAGTAGCGCCATAAAGCTGAATGGGGCATCGAACAACAGTAATCCCGCAGAAACACCGATGACCGCTAATGGTACAGTGAACCAAATAACTAAAGGCTGCCTAACTGAATTGAACAGAAATACCGTAATTAAAAACATGGCTAAATAACCCATTGGGATCGAGCTAAAGACAGCGGTTTGAGCTTCTCCTGCTGATTCAAACTCCCCGCCCCACTCTAAGCGATAACCTGCCGGCAGCTGAATGGCCTCCACTTTACTTCTGACTTTTTTATGTACCGAGTCTGCGGTTTCATTAGATCCCAATTTGGGATCGCCCAATACTGCCAACATACGAATTCGGTCACGGCGCATCACGAGAGGGTTTTCCCATTCAGTGCTGAACTCACTAACAACTTGTGTTGCGGGTACAAATATATTGTTCTCTGTGCTCCATATTTGCATTTTCCACAAGCTATCAGCTTGAAGACGTTCGGCTGCAGGTGCACGAGCAACAATCGGTAACAGATGGCTAGTTTCACGATACAAGCCAATTTGTTTGCCGCTAAAATTAACCAGCAAGGCATTATCTAAATCTTGCTTACTGATGCCAGTTTCACGCGCTTGAGCATTTTGCAGTTGCGGGCGAATGAGTGGCACTTGATTGCGCCAATTATGGCGAACACCATCCATTGTCGGCTCATTTCTAAAAACGATTTCAGCTTGTGCGGCCAAATTGCGCAGCACTTGAGGATCTTCGCCATAAAAACGGGCTTCAATTTTAGCCGCTGGAGACGGACCATTTTCCATATTTTTTAAGCGATATTGTGCTTGGGGAAAATGGCTATTTAACAGCTGTTCAACTTGCGGCATATAAGCCTTAACGGCTGCTAAATCACGCATTTCGACGATAAGCTGAGCAAAAGCTGGATAGCCTTTTTCAGGCTGATAAGGTAATACAAAACGCTGGGCACCCTGGCCGATGACAGATGTCAGGTGCACTAAACCTGTGTCATTAAGCTCACTTTCTTGCAGTAGCTTTTTCTCTATTTCGCCGGTAAAACGTTCAGTTGCTTTAATGTCTGTCCCTTCTGGCATCCATACATCAACAAAAAATATTGGCGTATTAGACGCGGGGAAAAACACGTTTTTAATATGACCAAAGCCTATTACGGCAGTGACTAACATCGCCAACACCACTGACAATGTAACGAGGCGAAAGCGCAATACAAAGTACAGAAAACTGCGATAAGTGGTAAATAACCAGCCTTTATAAGGATCTACCTGCTCAGCTTGTGGCGAGGTCTCTTTGAATAGCAAATTACAGAAAAACGGTGTTAAGGTGATTGCCGTTATCCAACTGATAAACAGTGAAATCATCAACACTTGGAACAATGAACGACAAAATTCACCGGCAGCATTTTGTGACAAACCAATGGGTGCAAAAGCAATAATGGCAATCACAGTGGCACCTAACAATGGCCACTGCGTTTGCGATACCACTTGCTTGGCCGCTTCAAGACGGGTTTTACCCCGTTGTAAGCCAATCAAAATACCTTCGGTCACCACAATGGCGTTGTCGACCAACATGCCTAAGGCAATGATCAGCGCGCCCAGAGAAATAAGCTGCAATTCAATGTCTAATACTTTCATCACAATGAAAGTACCTAGAATCGTTAGCAACAGAATTAAGCCCATCAATAACCCAGAACGAAGGCCCATAAACAATAACAATACCGCGATAACAATCGCAATCGACTCTAAAAGGTTAATCAAAAAACCTTGTACAGTATTATCGACAGCTGAGCTTTGGTTATAAACGGTATCAAGGCTCATACCTAACGGTCGTTGTGATTCAAGCTCAACTAAGCGTTCACTAACACGTTGACCCACATCGACTACGTTTACGCCGCCAGAAAACGCAATACCTAACGATAACGCCGCCTCACCACTATTGTGATAAAGCACATTGGGAGTGTCGTCATAGTCTTTTTCAATGTTGGCAATATCCCCGAGATAAATAAGCTCAGTGCTGCCAGGTGAGCTCACCACTAAACGAGACAATTCCTCTACCGAACTAAACTCACCGGTAGGATGTAAACGGATACGATTATCACCAATGACAATACTGCCAGCATTAGACACCACGTTCTGATTGTTGACTAATCCATAGATGTAATTTTGATCTAAGCCTAGCGCTGACAATTTTTGTTGTGAAATCTCAATCACCACTTGCTCTGTCACATCACCCACCACAGAGACTTTTTTTACCCCGGGAACAAGCACCAGTTCGCGGCGTAAATAATCTGAATAGTTGCTCAGTTCTCGGTTACTAAAATCGTTACCTGACAAGTTAAGTAAAATACCGTATACATCACCAAAATCATCAATCACTTGTGGCTTTGCGGTACCGGGTGGTAAACGCCCTGTAGTGTCATTAACTTTTCGACGCACCTCATCCCACACTTGTGGTAATCGATGTTTGTCATAACTGTCTTTAATCTCAACCTGAATTTGTGATAATCCAGCACTATTGATAGAGGTGATATGTTTAATACCATCAAGCTGCTGTAAAGCGTCTTCAAGCGGTAATGTCACCTCTTCTTCTACTTGCTCAGGCGACGCGCCAGGATAAGCGGTGATCACCAATGCTTGCTTAATGGTAAATTCGGGAAATTCTAATTGTCCTAAACCAGTAAACGCCACACTGCCGCCAATAAGCAGTAAAAACGCAAACATCCAGCTAATGACTTTGTGATGAATGGAATACTCAGCAACATTCATCAATTACACTCCTCGTTGCCAGCGTAGAGGCTTCACTTTCATGCCTTCAGATAATTGCGATAATCCTGCTGCAACAATAGCATCGCCTTTTTGGAGCCCAGTTAACACTTCGACACCGTCAGTACTCACCCGCCCGAGAGTCACTTTTACCGGGCTAACATCTCCACTATCTGGCTGATAACGCCACACGGTTACATCACCATTTTGGTCTTGTTTGTCTACGGCTGAAATAGGCACTATGGTACTAAAGCCTTTTTGGGAGTCATTTAGCGTCGCTAAAGTTAATTCGGCACTCATGCCTGGCAATAGTTGTACATTGTCAGGTTGTGGTAATGAAAACACTACCTCGTAAGCTTGTGTGCCTGGCGTCACTTGAGTTGAGTATTCTTTAAATTTTGCATCAAACACCATGTCATCTAATGCGCTAAAACGAACTTTTGCAGCTAAACCATTGGCAATATCTTGAGTTAATACTGCCGCCATTGCTTCAGGTACCTGAATGCTGACATCAAGTAACTGATTATTTTGCAAGGTCATCACACCTTGGTTTGCTTGAACAATTTGGTGGTTATCCACCAAGCGTTTTGCAATGGTGCCGCTAAATGGCGCTTCTAAACGGGTATAACTGACTTGATCATTGGCAGCAGCTAACGCTGCTTTGGCCGATTTAAGTTGGGCTTTACTGCTGTCAAATAGCGCTTGCGAAATTAATTTACGTTCTAATAAGGTTTGATTACGGCTAAAGTCTGCGAGCAACAAGTCATACTCGGCCTCACGAGTCATTAAATTATTATGCGCATCGCGATCGTCTAATTGAGCCAGTAAAAAACCTTGTTTAACATGTTGCCCTTCAACAAGATCCAGTCTGACAAGTTGGCCTGAAATCCTAAATGATAATTCTGCACGGCTATTTGCTTCGACTCTTGCAGGAAACTGACGAATGGTATTGCCTGATGCCTGTGTCACATCAAACAACTTTACTGGGCGCACCAGTACATCTTGTACGGCGCTTTCAACAGGCGTACAACCGACTAAAATAAGAGAAATAAGCAATGCCAACGGCAACGTTGAGTGATATTTCATCGACTATGATCCTTGGGAACTAAGCATTAAAAAGACGTGGTGACAACAATATTTCCCTTTTCAGGGATAACAGTTAATTCACAATTGTGCCGAACAATACCCTGAATCATAGTTGCAATAAATGGGTTTATTTGGGAACATCAATCCCATTATTTGAGTTTGACTTATTTGCCATAATCAGAGCAATCCACATGAAAACCGAAGACATTGCATTATTTCATCGAATTGTCGAAACCGGCAGCATACTTGAAGCGGCTAACTTATTGAATTTGCCTAAATCGACCGTCAGCAGACGCTTGCAATCGTTAGAAGAGTCATTAAATTTAAAGTTGTTTCATCGTCAAAGTCGCGCAATAACACTGACCTCTGCAGGCAGTCATTTCTACGAAAAAACCTTGGTAATGTTAGCTGACTTAGATCGAACTCTTGCAGATATTACCGACAACAAAGCAGAGTTGACTGGCCACTTACGGATTTTGATATTTCCTATCCCGCAGATAATGGATATCGTGAGTAAAATATTTGCCTTTATGGATGAAAATTCTAAGTTTTCGCTTGAGATCATTACCAGTACCGAGCCCTTAGACATGGTGCGTAACAATATTGATATCGCATTTATGGTGAATGAAACGTTTAGTGAGCTCGACATGGTGGCCAAACCGGTTATCAGTGAAGATATGTGTTTCTTTGCCAGCCCAGAATACTTAGCCAAAGCTGGCATGCCTGTCACCTTGAGTGATATTGAACAACACAACTCAATTTTATTTCGCTTCCCAAATGGTAAAACCTTCAGTGAAGTGCCACTCGCCAATGACGCTATGCAGGCCGTAAAAGGCAATTTATGCACCAATAGCATTCAACTGGCTTATGAAGCCACAAAATTAGGCCGAGGGATTGGTTATTTACCCAAAAAATTATGTCAGGATGACGTAGAGCAAGGGGCGTTAGTGCGTTTATTTAATGATTTAGCGCCTTATACTGGCGTGGTATTTCTAGTGTATCCGTCAAGACGATTTTTAAGCCTAACGGGTCAGCGCTTACTCGATTACATGCTCGCCCAGCTCCCTGTTCAAACTAGCGACAAAGGGGCGGCAAACAATACTAAAGTGTGGATTTAATGGGTTAGATTTTGACTATTTTTAACAATATCATCGGCTTCATCGTCTACATCATCAAGTTCATTTGTGGTTGTATCACTGCTGTTTTCGCTATCGTTTTGCTCGTCATTGACTTGTTGACCATCGTCTTGGTGATCATCACTACTGGCATCATCTGTAGGCTCATCGAGAGCAACTTGCACTTTATCAAATAACCCTTGCAGTGATGCTGCATCGGTTAATGCAGGTAAATCGGCAAGTTTTGTTAAATTAAAATAATCCAGAAATGCAGGGGTGGTCGCATACAATGCTGGTTTACCAGGTACTTCCTTATGGCCAACCACTTTAATCCACTGCCGATCCGCTAAGCTTTTTATGATATTACTGCTAATCGCAACGCCTCTAATATATTCAATATCACCACGCGTTACTGGTTGCCGATATGCAATCACCGCCAACGTTTCAAGCGTTGCACGAGAGTACTTAGGGGATTTGTCTTGCCACAGAGGTTGTAAATAAGGGCTGAGTATTTCTTGAGTTTGAAAACGATAACCACTAGCGACTTTAACTAGCTGTACGCCCCGCTCTTGATAATCTTGCTGTAATTCATCAAGCGTTTCCTGAATGCGCGTGCGCGATACACTAAAGTCAGCTAACACCGTTTCTTTAATGGCTTTTACCGACAATGGCTTAGCTAAGACAAACAAACTGGCTTCAATAAGCTGTTTTAACTGAATAGGATTAATGGGCTTCATGGATCTCTTCGAATATCGTTAATTAATACGCTTTTACATAGATGGGTGAAAACGGTTCATTTTGCACTAACTCAACGAGTAACTCTTTAACCAGCTCCATGAGTGCCAAAAAACTCACCACTACACCGGCTCGACCTTCACTGACATCAAACAAACACTCAAAACCAATGTATTCTGTACTGGATAATTTAGCTAAAATTTGGCTCATGCGTTCACGGGTAGATAAATGTTCACGCTTTACATGATGATCTTCGTTGGCATCAATGCGTTTTAGCACTTCGCCAAACGCACGAGCTATATCCACCAGCGAAACATCTGGTGGTACCGTCACCGGTTTAATGTCTGGGGCTGCGCTAACAGATGCTTGAAACACATCTCGTTCAATCCGCGGTAACGTATCAATATCCACAGCAGCTTGTTTGATCACTTCATAGGCTTTTAATTGCCGTATAAGCACCACGCGAGGATCTTCTTCCTCATCATCTTCACTGGCCATTTTAGGTAACAATAATCGGGATTTAATCTCCGCTAATGTTGCCGCCATCACAAGGTAGTCGGCAGCCAGTTCAATGCGCGCTTCAGTGAGAATTTCAATATAGAGTAAATATTGTTGGGTGATTTGTTGAATAGGCAAATCAACCACATCTAATTTTTGTTTGCGGATTAAATATAATAATAAATCTAATGGGCCTTCAAAGGTTTCAAGAAACACTTCTAAGGCCTCAGGCGGAATAAACAAGTCTAGGGGCATGCTATTAAGCGCTTGGCCACGAACCATTGCTAATGGCAGGCTTTGCTGACTGCCTGGCATGTTTATCTTAGATGATTCGTCTGCGGGTATCACGTTGGTTTATTCAAATGCACTGGTATCGCCAGCACCATGACGTAATATCACCATCTCATCTTCAGACATATCAATCACTGTCGTTTGATTTTCAGGTAAATAACCACCGTGAATAATACCGTCTACCAAGTTATCGAGTATATCGCGAATATGTTCAGGGTCAGATTCAGCAAATTGCTCATTTGGCATAACTAAACTAGTGGTCATCATTGGTTCACCCAATGCTTCAAGTAACGCGAGCGCAATGACATTATTAGGCACGCGAATACCAATAGTGCGCTTTTTGTCACACTGTAAACGACGTGGCACTTCTTTAGTGGCTTTGAAAATAAACGTATATGGACCAGGCATACAGCTTTTTAATAAACGATATGCTTGGTTATCAACGCGGGCAAAATTGGCCAACTCAGAGAGATCACGACACATTAATGAAAAATTAGTGTCATTTTCAATCTGGCGAATGCGCGCCATACGCGTCATGGCATTTTTTTCGCCAATCATACAACCCAATGCATAACCTGAGTCAGTGGGATAAACAATGACTCCACCTTGTTTAAGAATCGCCACAGCTTGGTTAATTAATCGTGCCTGTGGGTTCTCATCATGAATATACCAAAATTGACTCATGCTCTTTTCGTCCAATGTTGTGATTGCCAAACCCATTCCACACCTTGTGGTTGGAATAAGTTTTTACCTAACTCGATCCAATTACTCGGGAAGTGAAAATCGCTCCCCACAGAAGCAAGTAGGTTATTTTGCTTACTTAATGCGATAAGGTTATTACGGTCGTCTAATGTTTGCTGGCCTAAAATAACTTCCATCGCATCGCCACCGGCCTCTGCAAATTCACGCACTAAGCGCTTAAGCCATTTGGCCGATAATTTATAACCGCTAGGGTGAGCTAATACTGCAACACCACCGGCTTGATGAATATGCGCTATCGCATTGGCCATATCGCCCCAATTATTGGGTACATAACCTGTTTTGCCACGAGCTAAAAAGCGTTTAAATACACTAGGCATATCAGTCGCATGACCATTATCGGCTAACCATCTAGCATAATGGCCACGACTCAGCGCTGCATCGCCGGCAATAGCTTTAGCACCATCATAGGCACCCTCTATCCCCGCTTTAGCTAAACGTTCACCAATTTCTTGGGCTCGGACTTCACGTAACTCACGTTGATGAGTTAAAAAATCCAATAATCCCGTATGAGCGATATCCAAGTTTAATCCGACGATATGAATATCAAAACTGTTCCAACGAGTCGAAATCTCACAACCATTAATTAATACTAATGGCGTGGCATGGTTTTGATTAGCAAGATGCGCTTCCGCTAACCCTCCGACAGTGTCATGGTCAGTAATAGCAAACACCTCAACGCCTTTTTCAATAGCGCGAGTTAATAATTCTGTCGGTGTTAATTGACCGTCTGATGCGGTCGTGTGGCTGTGAAGATCGGCCAAGAGAGTCTCTGTAATCATGTGGTTATTGTACTAGAGTGGCGATTAAAATACTGCTTGGATTTATGAATAAATGATGGCAATTGATGAATTATTTATGCATAAGTTAGTTAGAGGGCTCAATAAGTAGACTAGATTTGTCCATATTGCCATTTTTTGTTAGCTTTTGAGAAATATTCAATTGACATTAATCTCCAGCTGGGTTTTCCTATAGGCATTAAACACAGACAAAAAATAGCGATTAACAATGACACACTCTTTAGCTTCATTACACATTACTTGGTGGTGGCACTTCCCAAATTAACGGGTGGTGTGAAGCGTTGTGCTCATTTTTAAGAGACAAGATTTTACCAAAAAGCCCGCAGAGATGTGGGCTTTCTTGTTATTTGGCCCACTCACTTTAGTCACTCGGGTTACATAATATTAAAGGCCAACAGATGATAAACAAACAGGATACAAGGAGCGGCGACATAGTGATGACAACAGTGACGACAACAGTGACCACACCAAACCAACTCGCTCAGGTTAGCACGCAAAAGCAGGCATTAACCTACCATACTGATCCACTAAAACTGTATCAGCAAGTGACTAATAATGCGCCTCATACCATGCTGTTAGAATCAGCAGAGGTCGAAAGTAAAGACCATTTAAAAAGCATTGTACTCACTCATGCGGCAATGATGATACGTTGCGACGGTTATCAGCTCAGCTTCAGCGCATTAACTCAAAATGGTGCAGCGTTATTAACGCCAATAGCCAACTTCTTCAGCGATGCACAGCAACAACGAGATAATAATACTCTCATCGTGACGCTGCAAAAGGCCACCGAGTTACAAGATGAAGATGCACGTTTAAAGTCAACATCTCCTCTTGATGGCTTAAGAATGTTTATTAAACACATTCAAACCAATAATCCGCTTAAATTTGAAGATTTATTTTTAGGTGGTGTATTAGCTTATGACTTAATTGATACTGTCGAGCCACTCCCTGCAGCGCCCAACGCTCACAATGATTGCCCAGATTATTTATTCTATCTTGCTGAAACACTTATTTTAATTGACCATCAAACTCAGCAAGCCGAGATTGTTAGCCACCAATTCGGTCAAGATGAAATGATTGCACAACAATTAGTTCAGCAACTGCAACACGTTATCGAACAATGTGCCGATCTAGGTGATATAGCTCAATTAACACCAGTGACAACCGACGAAGAAGTTAACATCACCGACGAGCAATTTAAGCAAACCGTGATTGATTTAAAAGAACACATTGTCGCCGGCGATATTTTCCAAGTAGTGCCATCTCGTTGTTTCAGCTTACCTTGTCCAAATACACTCGGGGCTTATCGGGCTTTGCGTTTAACTAATCCAAGTCCGTATATGTTCTATTTTAGAGGTCCTGATTTCACCTTATTTGGTGCGTCGCCAGAAAGTGCCCTGAAATACGATGCGGCCAGTAACCAAGTTGAAGTGTATCCCATTGCTGGCACGCGTAAGCGCGGTAAAAATGCTCAAGGTGAGATTGATTTTGACCTAGACAGCCGTATAGAGCTCGAGCTGCGTTTAGATAAGAAAGAATTGTCAGAACATTTAATGCTGGTCGATTTAGCACGTAACGACATTGCTCGCATCAGCCAAAGCGGTAGCCGTAAAGTGGCCGAACTGTTAAAAGTTGATCGTTACTCGCACGTGATGCATTTAGTCAGTCGCGTCACTGGTCAATTACGTTTAGATTTAGATGCCCTGCACGCTTATCAAGCTTGCATGAACATGGGAACCTTAGTGGGTGCGCCAAAAGTGCGTGCATCGCAATTAGTTCGCCAAGCGGAGCAAGCTCGTCGCGGCAGTTATGGTGGCGCAGTGGGTTACCTCAATGGTCTCGGCGACATGGATACCTGCATTGTTATCCGTTCCGCGTTTGTTAAAAATGATGTTGCTCATATACAAGCAGGTGCTGGAGTGGTGTTTGACTCAGATCCACAAGCCGAAGCAGATGAAACACGTCAAAAAGCCCAAGCGGTCATTTCTGCGATAAAAATGGGAGGTGGGCTATGAGCACCGCAACCACACAAAACGATCAACGGATGAAAATATATTTACTCGATAACTTCGATTCGTTTACTTACAATCTAGTCGATCAATTCCGCAGCCTTGGCTGTGAAGTTGTCATTTATCGTAATGATGTCAGTGCCGATTATGTTGCTGAAAAACTCATGAATGAAACGGGTAAAAAGGCATTAGTGCTATCACCCGGACCTGGAGCTCCTCACGAGGCTGGCTGCATGATGGAACTCATTGGCAAAGTGGCTGGTAAAGTCCCGATGCTTGGCATTTGTTTAGGTCATCAAGCCATGGTTGAATATTATGGCGGCAAAGTAGAGCGAGCGCCGTTTGTTGTCCACGGTAAAGCCAGCCCGACCTTCCATAATGGTCAAGGCGTATTTGCAAACTTACCCTCACCATTACCGGTGGCCCGTTATCACAGCTTAGTTGCGACTAAGGTACCTGACTGCTTAGACGTTATTGCCACCACAGATGACATGCCAATGGCAATATTACATCCACAACATCAAGCTATGGGCTTTCAATTTCATCCAGAATCAATTTTAACCACCCTAGGCAGCCAGTTACTCACGCAGACATTAGCGTATTTAACCCAAGACCATGCCTTTACTGGAGGAGAATAATGGATAATCTGCAAACGTTATTCGACCATCTGTATCAAGGTAAGCCATTAACTCGTGAACAAATGGCACAAGTGTTTAGCGCTATTATTCAAGGTGATATGCAACCTGCAACCATGGCGGGTATGTTAGTGGCGCTAAAAATGCGCGGCGAAACCATTGATGAAATAGCCGGAGCGGCTGACGCATTGCGCCAAGCAGCTAAACCCTTTCCACGAAGTGATGCCTCAAAGCAAACTGGCATTGTTGATATTGTCGGTACTGGCGGCGATGGCCATAACACCATCAACATTTCTACTACTGCCGCTTTTGTTGCAGCAGCAGCAGGTGCAAAAGTAGCTAAACACGGTAACCGCAGCGTCTCAAGCAAGTCTGGCTCTTCTGACTTACTGTCACATTGCGGTATCGCGCTCACCATGGCGCCTGATGCAGCAAGCCAGTGTTTAGATAAGCTTGGTTTATGTTTTCTATTTGCGCCGCATTACCATGGCGGGGTGAAACATGCTGTGCCTGTAAGGCAAGCGTTAAAAACCCGTACTATTTTTAATGTGTTAGGCCCATTAATTAACCCAGCAAGCCCAGAATTTATGCTATTGGGCGTATATACACTTGAACTCATCGAACCTATTGCACAAGTGTTACATGCCCTAGGCGTTAAACGCGCAATGGTGGTGTATGGCAGTGGCTTAGATGAAGTGGCGCTTCATGATAATACTCATGTGGCAGAACTAAAAGACGGTGTGGTGCGTACTTACCAACTGAGCCCTGAAGATCTCGGCGTTAACCGTGCAGACATATTGCAGTTAACGGGTGGAGAACCAGCTGATAATGCCTTAATCACCCAAGCCATTTTACAAGGTAAAGGTCTACCAGCACATAGAGATGCGGTGGCGATTAATGCAGGTTGTGCTTTGTATATCAGTGGTATTTGCGACTCAGTTCAAGCCGGTACTCAGCTAGCGCTCACGACACTCGCCAGCGGTACAGCTTTTACCTTATTAACCGATTTAGCTGCCGCGAGCCAAGCTGGAGAACACCATGAGTAAGCCAGAAAGTAATGTATTAACCCGTATCGTTGATACTAAAGTGGCACATATCGCCGCGCTAAAACTGCGTTTCCCTGAGGCCAGTCTACAGCCTAAAATATCTGACCGTAGCTTATACGAAGCCCTGAAAGCACCTAATGCTCAGTTTATTTTTGAATGTAAAAAGGCCAGTCCTTCTAAAGGGCTTATTCGCCCTGTATTTGATGTTGAAGCCATCGCAGATATTTATGTCAATTACGCTGCAGGCATCTCTGTACTCACCGATGAACAATTTTTCCAAGGTGACATGGACTACATACCAAAAGTCCGCGCCAGAGTGACTCAGCCCATTATCTGTAAAGACTTTTTTGTCGACCCGTATCAAGTGAAATTGGCGGCCCATCAAGGTGCTGATGCTATTTTACTCATGTTGTCAGTGCTTGATGATGAGCAATATCGTTTATTAGCCAACGAAGCGGCTAAGTATCAATTAGATACCTTAACCGAAGTGAGTAACCAAGAAGAATTGATCCGAGCGATTGATCTCCTTGCCCCAATTATTGGTATTAACAATCGTAATTTACGCGACTTAAGTACTAATTTGGCGACAACTGAGTTATTAGCGCCACAGATCCCAGCAGACAGAGTCGTTATTAGCGAATCAGGTATTTATAACCATCAACAAGTTTGCCGCCTAAATCCATTGGTTGACGGTTATCTTGTTGGCAGTTCAATTATGGCGCAAGACGATATTGATTTAGCGTGCAGACAACTTATTTTTGGAAACAATAAAGTCTGTGGTTTGACTCGAATTGACGATATTGAGGCGGTGGCAACTGCTGGGGCGGTATTTGGTGGGTTAATTTTTCATCCCAAATCACCTAGAGCCGTAACACCAGCACAAGCAAGTGAATTAGTCGCCCAAATGCAGCAACGTAATATTGGCTTAAATATGGTGGGTGTGTTTGTTAATCACCCCGTTGCAGATATCGCTTCATTGGCCCAAACACTGAATCTTTTTGCAGTGCAATTACACGGCAATGAAACTGAACTTGAAATCACCGAATTAAAAGCGTTATTGAATCAACAGCAGCTAAAAACCGAGATTTGGAAAGCCGTTGCAATTGACAGCAACAGCGGCGAAGTGAGTCAACAACCTGCTGGCGCCGATCGTTATTTATACGACAGCAAATCAGCACAACAATTTGGCGGCACCGGAAAAACATTCAACTGGCAAGCCAATATTAATGATAAACAAGATGCGATGTTGGCCGGTGGATTAACCCCTGACAACGTTTATCTAGCAAGCCAACAAGGATTTTATGGGGTCGACTTAAATTCAGGAGTAGAATCTACCCCTGGCCATAAAGACCATCAAAAACTGATTGCTGCATTTACTCAATTACGCCGTAATTAATTTTCTATTTACGACACCATTTTTAGTTAAAAACATGATTACTCAAGGGAATATTTATGACCGAGCTCAAGCTTAACCCTTATTTCGGCGAATACGGTGGGATGTACGTACCGCAGATTTTAGTGCCTGCATTAAAACAACTCGAAACGGCCTTTGTTGAAGCACAACAAG
The DNA here is from genome assembly GCF_010092445.1 of Shewanella sp. Arc9-LZ. NCBI lineage: Bacteria > Pseudomonadati > Pseudomonadota > Gammaproteobacteria > Alteromonadales > Shewanellaceae > Shewanella > Shewanella sp. Arc9-LZ. The sequence continues at coordinate 3,101,140 of NZ_CP048031.1, forward strand.
ATGAAAGCTTTATCGCTGAATTTACCGACCTGCTAAAGAACTATGCTGGCCGCCCAACAGCGCTAACACTGACTCGTAATTTAAGTCCAAATCCGTTGGTAAAAATTTACCTAAAACGTGAAGACTTACTTCATGGCGGCGCCCATAAAACCAACCAGGTATTGGGACAAGCGTTGTTAGCCAGACGCATGGGTAAAAAAGAAATCATCGCTGAAACCGGTGCTGGTCAACACGGCGTAGCCACTGCTCTAGCCTGTGCGCTTTTAGGCTTAAAATGTAGAGTCTACATGGGCGCTAAAGACATTGAACGTCAATCGCCAAATGTGTTCCGCATGAAATTAATGGGCGCTGAAGTTATACCGGTTACCTCAGGTTCATCAACCCTAAAAGATGCGTGTAACGAAGCCATGCGCGACTGGTCGGGCAGCTATGATAAAGCGCATTACTTATTAGGCACCGCTGCTGGACCGCACCCATTTCCGACAATTGTGCGCGAGTTTCAGCGCATTATTGGTGAAGAAACTAAAAAACAAATTCTTGAAAAAGAAGGCCGTTTACCCGACGCCGTTATTGCCTGTGTTGGCGGAGGCTCAAATGCTATTGGTATGTTTGCTGACTTTATTGACGAAGCATCGGTTGAGTTGATTGGCGTTGAACCTGCAGGTAAAGGCCTTGATACGGCAATGCACGGCGCGCCGCTTAAACACGGTAAAACAGGTATATTCTTTGGCATGAAATCACCGTTAATGCAAAACAGTGACGGACAAATTGAAGAATCGTATTCAGTTTCTGCCGGACTTGATTTTCCATCGGTAGGCCCACAACATGCACATTTAAACGCTATTGGTCGTGCTCGTTATGAGTCGGCAACCGATGATGAAGCACTTGAAATGTTCCAAACACTCGCTCGTTGTGAAGGCATTATTCCTGCATTAGAATCAGCCCACGCACTTGCTTACGCCGTTCGCATGGCAAAGGAAGCCACTAAAGAAACCATTTTAGTGGTTAATTTATCCGGTCGTGGTGACAAAGATATTTTCACAGTGGCAGATATTTTAGAGGCCAAACAAAAACAACAGGAGAGCGGCAATGAGTAACCGTTATCAAGCAAAATTTGCTGCACTGAAAGCACAACATCAAGGCGCATTTGTTCCCTTTGTGACCATTGGCGATCCAAGTCCTGAATTATCGATGAAAATCATTCAAACCTTAGTTGATAATGGCGCTGATGCACTTGAATTAGGTTTTCCTTTTTCAGATCCATTAGCCGATGGTCCGGTGATACAAGGTGCTAACCTGCGCTCATTAGCGGCAGGTACTAAACAAAGTGATTGCTTTGACATTATCGCTAAAATACGTGCGCAATATCCTGAGCTGCCTATCGGATTATTGCTATATGCCAACTTAGTATTTGCTAATGGTATCGATTCATTTTATGCCAAAGCACAAGCTGCTGGTGTTGATTCTGTATTGATTGCCGATGTGCCTGTAGAAGAATCAAAACCCTTTAGTTTGGCTGCAAAAGCACATGGTATCGCGCCTATCTTTATTGCACCGCCTAATGCTGATGCTGACACCTTAAAACTGGTTAGTGAACAAGGTGAAGGTTATACCTACCTATTATCTCGTGCCGGCGTAACGGGCACAGAATCCAAAGCGGGTGAGCCAATTGAGAATATTCTGGCGCAACTGGTCGAATTTAATGCCCCACCGCCACTATTAGGTTTTGGTATTGCTGAACCGGAGCAAGTACGCGCCGCCATCAAGGCTGGAGCAGCGGGTGCTATTTCAGGTTCTGCCGTGGTTAAAATCATTGAAGCGCATCAACATGATGAAGTGACATTATTGGCCAAACTCGCCGAATTTACCGCAGCAATGAAAGCGGCTACATAACGACCACTTTCCGGTTGAAAAAGGAGCGATTTTATTGCTCCTTTTTTTATGTCCGTTATACTAGGATAAATATCAACCAATTCGGTATTATATGAAAAGTTCGTTAATAGGGATTTTAACGATTGCCATTCTATCTGTTATCTGCAGTTTTAAAACTGTGGCGACGTCTGAACAACCTAAAATTATTGTCACTTATAATGCTGCAATTCAAGGCACTGATCCAAAACAGGCATATTTTGTGTCGTTACTTGAACTTGCGTTAGAGAAAAGTCGCGATAAATATGGCGACTTTCAAATGAATGCCGCCATGATCCAAATGCCGCAGGGTCGAGCACTTAAAATGGTGGCTGATAACACGATTATTGATGTTGTCTGGACCATGACCAGCATTGAACGAGAAGATCAATTACAAGCTATTTATGTGCCATTACTTAAAGGACTAATGGGTTACCGAATTGGGCTAATCCGTAAAAATGATCAAGCTAAATTTGACAACATAAACGCGATAGAAGACATCAAAAAGACCTTAATTGGCCAAGGCGCTGATTGGCCAGATGTACCTATTTTGCACAGTAATGGTTTTACCGTCACATCTGGCAGTGATAGTCGTTTAATAGCCATGTTACTGAAAGGTCGCTTTGACTACTATCCCCGCTCAATACACGAACCATGGCGAGACTTGGACCGTTATCCAGACCTAGCACTTGAACAAAAAATCTTATTAAAGTATCCCGCGCCCATTTATTTTTTTGTCAGTAAAGACAACACATCCTTAGCTCAGCGCATCGAATACGGCCTCAGAAAAGCTATCGATGACGGTAGCTTCGATGACTTATTCTATAACCACCCAATCACTCAAGGTATGCTCAGTAAATCCGAATTAGATAACCGCACCGAATTTGTGCTGCATAATCCCTTTTTATCTAAAAAAAGTGCTGATCTACTAAGTGAAACTCAGTTATGGCTCACCTTAAAACAACAATGATCACTAAGGTTGCAATTGCACAACTGCTTATGGTTCATAAACACTATCTCATCATGTTACAATCGGCGTATATTGTCGTAGTGACAGCTGTTTGTTGTCCTTTTTCTGCAAGAGATTTTTATGAAACAACTGTTAGACTTTTTACCACTGGTCATTTTTTTTGCCGTTTACAAATTCTATGATATCTACGCCGCAACAGGAGTATTGATTGCTGCCACGGCTATTCAACTCGTCATTACGTATCTGATTTATAAACATATTGAAAAAATGCATTTAGCCACCTTCGCCATGGTGACTGTATTTGGTTCACTCACCCTATTTTTCCACGATGATGCTTTTATCAAATGGAAAGTCAGTATTGTTTATGCCTTGTTTGCTATAGGGTTAATTGCCTCACAAATCATGGGGAAATCAGCGCTTAAGAGCATGTTAGGCAAAGAAATGAAAGTAGACGATAGAATATGGACTCAAGTCACATGGTATTGGGTTGGATTTTTTGTATTATGTAGTTTCGCCAATATTTATATTGCGTTTAATTTACCTTTAGAAACCTGGGTTAACTTCAAAGTATTTGGCTTAACCGCCCTTACCTTAATTAACACAGTGATAACGGTAGTGTATCTGTATAAAAATATGCAAGATGACAACTCGCAACCTACTGATAACCAATAATTGTTTATGTAAAATCAAATAAAGGAAGCAGCTCTATGTGGTATATGATTTCATCTCAAGATATTGAAAACAGTTTAGAAAAACGTTTATCTGTTCGTGCTGAACATTTAGCCCGTTTACAAGTTTTAGCCGATGAAGGCCGTTTATTAACCGCTGGACCACATCCTGCTATTGATAATGAAAATCCTGGTGAAGCGGGTTTCACAGGGTCATTAGTGGTTGCTGATTTCCCTTCATTAGAAGATGCACAAGCTTGGGCAGATGTGGATCCTTATATTGGTGCTGGCGTGTACAAAAGCGTTATCGTTAAGCCATTTAAACGAGTGCTTCCTTAATGAAAATAGTTTCTTTTAATATCAATGGTATTCGTGCTCGTTTGCATCAACTGCAAGCTCTCATCGACAGTCATTCACCCGATATAATTGGCTTACAAGAAACCAAAGTACATGACGAAGCTTTTCCTGTTGCTGACGTTGAGGCTATGGGGTACAAAGTCCATTATCATGGTGGCAAAGCACATTACGGTGTCGCTATGCTGTCAAAAGCAGAACCTCTTGAAATCATTAAAGGGTATGAAACCGATGATGAAGACGCGCAACGCCGTCTTATTATTGGTCAGTTCACACAAGATAATGGCCGTATATTAACCGTTTTTAATGGTTACTTCCCACAAGGTGAAAGTATCCATCACGAAACGAAATATCCAGCTAAGCGCAAGTTTTATCAAGACTTAATGCTGCATTTAGATAAACATCACAATCCAAGTGAAGACATCGCGATTATTGGCGACATTAATATTTCGCCAACCGATTTAGACATCGGTATTGGTGAGGTTAACGCCAAACGTTGGTTAAAAACCGGTAAATGTAGTTTCCAACCAGAAGAACGTGAATGGTTAGCACGTTTACAGCAATGGGGCTTTATCGACAGTTTCCGTCAATTACACCCTACTCGCACTGAACGTTATTCATGGTTTGATTATCGTAGTAAAGGTTTTGATGATAACCGTGGACTTCGAATTGACGTCATTCTGGTCACAGAGTCAATGTTGCCACGTTTAGTTGAGTCAGATGTAGATTACGAATTACGTGGTATTGATAAACCATCAGACCATGCGCCAATTTGGAGCACATTTAGTTAATCGAAGTGGATGTTAACTGACCCTTAGATTAAACGACATGATGCTTGAACAAAAAACGCTATGCCTAACAGCATAGCGTTTTTTTATGATTGTTGACTCTGCATTAGCCATTAGCCCATGCTTGTAGTTAACCCATATTAGCCGTTAACTAACCTAAACGTGGAATAATAAACACCTTTCAAACTGCTCCCTATCTTGCTAACTTTGTCTTGCTAACTTTATTGAATTAACTTGCAGTAGGCTTAACTAAAAAAAGTAACGGCTAGACACTTGCCATTGTTGCTCAAGCAGTTCGACCGATTCATTAAGATACGCTCTAGCAGGACGAGTTGAATCAACAGCATTGTATTCAAATTGGATAAACCACGGTCTATCGAGTTGATATTGATACGCAAGGGTCAATGATTGGCCATCTTCATTATTATTATCTTCAGGAGTAAGATCATTATCGGTAACAGAAAAGTCTTCAACTCTTAAACTTAATCTGTGCTTGTCCCAACGTTTACTCAATAACACGTAACCCGATTGAAAATCATTATCGACCACAGGATAACCATCAGTGTTGGTCATTAAGGTGGTTCCTTGCATAAATTGACTGATTAAACTGACACCAAAAGGCAAACGCCATTTTGCGCCAACATGACCAAACTGAGTCAACCACACATATTGACCTTGCTTAACAATATGCGTATTGGCGTTATTATCATAGTAACCCGCTTGAACACTGCCTTTATTACGCCAAGTCCACTTTGCGAGTACATGCCCACCAATGCGGTCGTCAAGTTCAGTAAAAGGGTCTGAGTTAGCGGCTTGGGCCTCTAACATACCCTCCTCTTCCATTGCAGGAATGGCAGTGATAGGAATGGTTTCTTGCACTAATGTTTGTCTTGAGGTTTGAGTCCAGCCATGCCAGGCCAGCATAGCGCCGGTGGTATCGTTAAACATAAAGGCTTCTGCAGTTAACGAAAAATCATGCTCTGATTGCCGATATTTCCCTAATGATTCAACCGTTGTCGACAGGCCAATGTGCCTAACCTCTTCGGCCAGCCAACTATTCATGGTTGAATAGTTTAAGGTGAAAGGTGATGCCCATGCGGTAGCGACATTTTCTAACGATATTTGCGGATACATCAAGCCAAACTGAACATCAAACCGAATACCTTGCTCACTCGGAATATCCCGATAACGTAAAATGGCTTCAGTGATACCCAATCCATTATTGATACCATCAACATATCCATTCGCCACAATACGACTCGACCAGGCATCGCCCCATTGGCTGTGATAACTTAACCCCAGTTGTGATAAGGCTAAGTGCGCGCCATTATCAACGCCAAACTTGCCCAATCCACCATCCAAATATGAATCGATGCTATCGGCATAACCAACACGGACATCTATCACGCCACTGAAATCATGCTCAACATCTGCATGACCAATCACGTCATTATCCAATGGTTCGGCATAAATACTGCTACTCACACACAGTAAGCAACACACTATCCTTGTACGTAAGCCGCAAATAATCAATTCTCCTACAGGTAATCAGATTGCCCTAACCAGTCATTAAACTGTTGTTCAGGCAATGGTCGCGACAAATAAAAGCCTTGGCCCATTTCGCAGTTTAGATTGGTTAACCATTCTAAAGTAGCCTTGTCTTCAATGCCTTCGGCAACCACTTTAAGGCCTAAATTATGAGCTAATTGTAACGTCGATTGCACAATGATTTGGTCTGCTTCATTTTCAAGTAACTTTTGCACAAACGACTTATCAATTTTAAGTTCATCGACCGGCAGCTGTTTCAATTGTGCCAATGAAGAATAGCCAGTGCCATAGTCATCTATTGATAACGTGAGTCCATTTTGACGCAATAACGTGAGCTGTTTTATTGCCAGCTCGGGATCAGATACCACCGCATCTTCAGTTATTTCTAACGTCATCGCGGTAACAGGTACATTATGCTCAGCGAGGGCATTAATGACCCAGTGGCAAAATTGCTCGTCTTTTAAATTTTCAGCCGAAATATTTACTGCTATACACATATCAATGCCCAGTAATTGCCAACGATGATATTGAGCTATCGCTTCGGTAATCACCCAGCGGGTCAATGCATCCATTTGCATGGTTTTTTCAGCGATAGGAATAAACGTATCCGGTGGAATAATGCCTCTAGCGGGATGATCCCAGCGAACTAACGCTTCAACATGGGTAATTTTTTGTTTGGCTAAGTTTAATTTTGGTTGGTAGTAAAGCACTAACTGATTTTGCTCAATCGCCACTTTAAGCTCGTTAATGAGTTGAAAACGTTCAATGCTATTTTTATCGATATTGGCATCGTAGATTTGATAATCACGCTTATTTATTTTAGCGTGCTGCAAAGCCGTGTCAGCTTGTCTTAGCAGGGTAACAATATCTACGTTTGGCTGATAAAAACTGACACCAGCAGTAAACTGCAAATGTAACATTACATCTTGATAGTGATAATCTTGGCCAATCTGATCTTGAAGCTTTTTGAGAAGCACATCAAACGATTGATGTTCACAATGCTTAAATGCTAAAACGAACTCATCACCCGACAATCGATAAGCTAAGGCATCGGGATTAACCTCACATAAACGTTTAGCCACTTCTTTAATTACTTCATCACCTACAGCGTGACCTAAGGTGACATTAATTTCAGTCATACGGCGAATATTAATTAAACACAGCCCCATGGTTGACCCCGATACTAACCAAGGTTCAATCATGCGCTGTAATTCATTACGATTGCCTAAATTGGTTAATGGGTCATGATAGGCTTGATGAGCAATGGCTTTTTCTCGTTGTAGAATAGCTTGCTGCATCGAGGTAAATTCATTGGCTAATTGCTGTAGCTCAATACTGGAATCGACACTCACATTAGAATCATAATTACCTTGTGCGATAAAACGTGCCTGGGCAATTAACTGTGTAATAGGTCGAGTGATACTGCCCGATATCCAAAACGCCAACAGTAAGGACACCGGTAACATCATGACTAACACCGCAACTTGTTGTAACCACTGAGACTCTATTGATGCCAATAAATCAGAGCGGGATTTATACATATAGGCATGTAAAGACTGACCATCGACTTCACCTAAAGATTGCTTCCAGAGAATATAATCGTGGTTGGTTTTCTCTTCAATGATATAACGCGATAATAATGAGCTTTCATCTTCAGGCAACGACAGACCTGAATGACCAATTTCAGTGACTTTACTTTCAGTTGTTAACATAAAACCGCTGTTTAAGCCGGTGAGCTTCTGCAACGAATTAGCTAAGGTATCATCAATAAGAAACCCAAAACCCACCCAACCGATAACGCTATTACCGCCACTAGTGAGTGGTGAAAACTTAATTTGATACAGTTTATTATCTAATAAATAGAATGGACTTAGTGTTTCAAATTCAGAACCTAACTTGTATCGAAACACCTCGTTCTGCTCCGAGCCCAGAGCAACGGCTTCACGACCTAATTCACCTTGTGAAGCCACCAGCTGGCCAATAACTTTACCTTCAGCAGACACCGCCATTGCTAAAGATGCATTAATCCGACTGCGATGATTATTTAACGCCACTAGAAAACTACGATTATCGCCATCAATAAAGATATCTTTTAAACCAAAATCCTTTGCGGCCGTCGCGGCAAATGCAGCCAAATAATAATTTCGGTTATCATATTGCGACTCGAAAACTAAACTCGCTACTTCAAGTTGATTGGCCACATACTGTTGCTCTAACCTTTGATTAGATTGATACGTTAACCAAAAAGACAAACTCAGTACGGCAATGATTAGCAATACAAAAAAAGCAAAAATCCGAGTTTGCAACCGATTAAAAAATAGCAATACTAGTATCCTTCTAAAAATTCAAATTCATCTAAACTTTGCTGGCTGGGAATATTATCAAATTCTGCCTGTAAGGTGATAGTCATAGCGTTATCTCTAGGGAAATGAACAGTTTTCACTTGCTGATTATCAGGCATTTTTAGCTGTGGATGCCACACAACCAGCTTGAAGTCATCAGCAGGTAAATCCGCAAATGCTACTATCCCTTCTAAATTGGTCACAGCATAATATGGGGTGTCGACCACCAATAAATGTCCAGACATCCAGTCATGAACATTGCAGCCCATAGACACATGCCCTGTTTGCTCAAATCTCAATATTTGCTGTTGTTGCTGATGACGAAGTTTGAATGAAAAACGCTTCGGCCCTAATGCAGAAAAAATATGATGAGTAATATCATCTTCATTGACAAAAGCCACATCATTGCCTTTTTGTACAACAGTAATATAGGGAGAAAACTGCTTATCTTTTTGATGAACTTCAGCTTTTGGCGGAGCAACGGTGGTAACAATATTGGCAGGGTCGCTGGGGAGTAAATACACCACCATGTTTTGTGCTGGTTGGCCTTGGGCGTTTAACACCGCAATACTCTGAGGTGCTGCGATCGCGGCAGAGGTACTCAATAATACACAGCTTAAGGTCAGCGCTATAACAACGCGCGTAGAGATAATAATCATTTATACTCCTAATGATGTTTGCCTAATAACACAATAAAGCGCCGCAATAAGGTAGCGATGACACATACACCATGCTATTCACAAATATCTAATAGTGTAATGCGACTAACTCAAGTGGTGTTCGACGACTAATTAGAGTCAATACACTTAAATCACCACTTAACAACTTAGTAACAGACCAGATACCTTAGTACTTTATTTCAAGCTAATCAAAAATATATCAACGATCTCCTCTTTAATGATAAGGCTGTAAGCGCTAGATTTTATATTGACTTAAAATCGCAGCTAAGCCTTTAGACGATTGATTCAAATCTTTAGCTAATACACCAGCTTGTTTGGAAGTACTGCGAATCGTTTCCGATTGATGACGAATTTGATTAAGTTGTGAGGCGATATCCCTCGCAGACATGCTTTGTTGTTCCGCGGATGCGGCTATTTGGCTGCTCATATCGAACACCGCATTAATAGACTCAGCCATATGAGTAATATCATCACCGACCGCCTTAATGCTCGCACTCCCTTGGTCTGCTTCAGCAACAATCACATTGGTAATACTGGTCAGTTTTTTAGAACCTTGTTGCAACCCTTCAATCATGTTTTGAATTTCTACGGTGGCTTTTTGGGTACGCCCCGCAAGGGTTCGCACTTCGTCCGCCACCACAGCAAAACCACGACCTTGCTCCCCGGCACGCGCCGCTTCAATGGCAGCATTTAATGCCAATAAATTGGTTTGTTCAGAAATACTATCAATGGTAGTAACAGCATCATTAATTTGGGTGGCATCGCGGGAGAGCTGCTCGACAGATGAAAACGCTTCAGCGATACGCTCAGACAAATAGCTAATACGTTTGACGGCATCGTTAATCTTACTTTGGCTTTGATCCATTTGCGTTGCATTTTGCTTAGTATTTAATGATGTATCACTCGCGTGATGTGACACATCGGCTATGGCGGCCGTCATTTGATCCATGGCGTGTGCCACTGAGTCTAAAAAGTGATGTTGCTGATCAATCAGCTCGTCGTTGGTACTGGCTTGATGATTAAACTCGTTAGCGGCAACAGCCAAGGTTTCAGCATTACTGCGGATAGCACTGACCATTTCACTCATATTATCGGCGCAACGATCAATATCTTTGGCGATTAAACTGAAGTCGTCTGTACCAAAAAAATTTAACCTCATGGTTAAATCACCGTCAGCTAGACGCTTGATTGCCATGTACATTTCCCATAAACCTCCCCCTAATGAGGTTGAGATCCAGTAACTCAACTGAAATAAGGGTAATAAACCCACCAATGCGATTATTAACATAAAACTAGTTTGGCTTAACGGCTCTTGTTCCGACGGTTGTACATTTTGACTCATCGTTAAAAATTGGTTGCCCACACTCGCCGATGCCGTCACTACATCGCCGCTACGTAACGTATTGTCGCGCCCAGATAGCTGCAATTGATTTTCTTGGGCAAATTGCTTAAGGGCATCATTTGCTAAACCTTGATTATTAGCAACCGAAGCATAACTTTCAATACTTGCTTTAACACGTTGTAACGATGTTTGTTCAATTAAGTCGTTTGTTTGTTGGTAATTCATTAGCGCTACAACACTGGTGATCAATGCCACAAGTGAACACACCACCCAAAATTTTCCATTTAGGCTGAATTTAATCAAGATTGCATCAATTTTTCTAAACTGGATTTGCTTCATATAAGCTTCCTAAGGCAATTGGCCATTATCTCAACAGTGAGAACAAAACGACATAAACGAATAACACCCACACAAACGCCAATTAATATTATAGAAGAGTCTGATTATTCAGATTCAATTACTATTCAATAACCAACATTTTTAAATTTTTTTTTGCACACAATAATAATGCCTAAGTGCGCATACACTTAGGCATTTGGCTTATTTATTATCGGCTTAAGATAATAAAACTTAAGTGCTATAGCTCACGAAAATGGCTAGATCGATAAAAACTTATTAAGCGGTAAATCGCGATATCTGATCCCCGTGGCCGCAAAAATCGCATTGGTTAAACTCGGCGCAACAGGCGGTACGCCTGGCTCACCAACACCGGCAGGTTTTGCCGTAGACTCAATAATATAGGTCTCAATATCAGGGCATTGCGGTAAACGCAATAAAGGATAATCATGGAAGTTAGATTGTTCAACCTTGCCATCTTTAAAGCTGATTTCGCCCATCATGGCTAAACTTAGCCCAAAAATGATTGCGCCTTCTAGTTGTGATTTAACCCGATCAGGATTAACCACTCTACCGGCGTCAATCACCGCTATGGATTTCAATACTTTGAGCTGTTTATCCACCACTTCAACTAATGTTGCTACCGCAACATAGCTAACAAAACTGCGATGAACAGCCATACCCCAACCTTGGTTTTCAGCCGCTTTAGGCGCATCTGCCATTACCGCTTCTAACTTATCTAACGCCTTATGATAACGGCCCACATCAACAGGATGATCCGCTAACTCCTCACCGTAATTACCATAAGTAAAAGCTTGATTTTCAAACGGCTCAATTCGAGACGGACCTAATAAATCACGCCACATTTGCACACAGGGTTTGTTAGCATTTACCGCTATTTCGTCGACAAAACTGCCAATACCAAAAGCATGTTGAATATTACATACTGACCGCATCCAACCTATACGAGTGTGGGCAGGAGCTTTAACGGCTTCAAGTTGGATATTTTTAAGGGCTAGCGGTACATCGCTAAAGCCTAAATCAAGTTCGCCAGCTGAAGGATATTCAACACCTTCGGCAAATGTTGAACTAATTGAAGGGAAACCAGTACGCGCTAATAATGCTGTCGGCATCTTATTGCAGTCTAATGCAACTTGATACATCTGTGCACTGATCGCATGGTAATAACCGTTTTGAATTTCGTCTTCTCGACTCCAGCAGACTTTGATCGGCTTATTGAGTTTTTGCGATAAAATAGCAGCTTCAACACTAAAGTCCGGCTTTGATTTACGTCCAAAACCACCGCCCAACAAAGTCACATTAACCGTAACTTGCTCTTCTTTAAGCCCTAACGCACCTGCCACATTTTGCTGGGTACTTTGTGGTGTTTGGCTCGAAGCCCACAACTCGCAACCTTCAGCCGTCACATTCGCCGTTGCTACTGGCGGCTCCATCATTGCATGAGTTAAATACGGAACGGTATAAACGGCCTTAACCGTAGAAGCTTTTGGCCAATCAGTAACAGACTCACCTAATTGACGCATCACTTTACCCGGTTGGTTAACTCTCTCAACCAAGCCTTGCAAATATGTCTCTGAGTCATGACTATCATTAATCGATTTAGACCAGGTAATGGTTAACGCTTTACGTGCTTCAATTGCACTCCAGCTGTTTGTTGCAATCACGGCAACCCCACCTAGAGCTTGGAATAATGGCGCACCTTTAGGCACTGGCAAAGTAATAATATCAACCACCCCAGCAATCTTACGAGCTTTTGCATCATCAACACTAACCACATCACTGCCTAACACTGGCGGACGAGTGATACTGGCATACAACATTCCATCGAGTTTAATATCATATCCGTATATTGCTTTACCCGTTAGCATCGCATCCATGTCGACAATGGTGTGGGATTGACCGATATGAGTGAATTCACTTTCGGGCTTGAGCACAACCGAATCTAACTCTGGCATCGCTAATGTCGCTGCAACTAGTGCTAACTCACCGTAAGTAAGACTCTTTTTACTGCCTTTGTGATGGACTTTATGAGCTTTAGCGTACACTTCAGTCACTGGAACTTGCCATATTTGTGCTGCGGCTTGTTCAAGCATGGTTCTGGCGGTTGCGCCCATTTGGCGCATACGTTGATAATGCTTACGGATACTGCGGCTACCATCGGTATTTTGGCTGCCGTAACGTTTATCTGCTAAACCTTGAACCACGACAACCTTATCCCAATCAGCTTCCAATTCATCAGCTAAAATTTGTGGTATGCCCGTTCGGATCCCTTGTCCCATCTCAGATCGATGACAAGTCAAATACACCTTATTATCTTCCCCAATGGCCACAAACAAGTTCATCATTGCTTGCTTGTCTTGAGCTAACGCCATTGGGCTCCAACTTAAGCCTGTTGCGCCTAACGCTAATCCACCACCGACTGCACCAAATATCTTTAATACGTTACGACGACTAATATTTTCAACTGCTGTAAATGTGGTCATGATCACGCCTCCGAAGCCGATTGAATAGCGGCTTTTATCCGTGGATAAGTCCCACAACGACAAATATTACCCGACATGGCATCGGCTATTTGTGTTTCAGTAGGTTTGGGCGTCGAGGTTAATAACGCAGCAGCAGACATTAACTGCCCCGCCTGACAATAACCACATTGCGGTACATTATGTTCTAACCAAGCTTGCTTTAACTTTTCAGCCTCAAGACCTTCAATAGTGGTAACTTGCTTGCCTTGTACTTGTTTTAAACTGGTTAAACACCCGCGCATAGGACTACCATCAACATGAATAGTGCATGCCCCACAAAGCCCTGCGCCACAACCAAATTTGGTGCCAGTTAGGCCTAATATGTCACGCAATGCCCAAAGAACGGGCATATTAGGGTCAGCATCGAGGGTGAAATCCTTTCCATTTACCATCAGTTTTTGTGTTGGGGTTGTCATAATTAATCCTTATTATCTAACCAACGAGCTAAGTCAGCTGGTGTATCAATATCAAATTGCGCTTGTTCCATCTGAACAACGTTCAAGCTATTATTTTTATCATGTTGTTTTAAAATGCTTTTAGCACCTTTATCGCCATCAATCGACATCAAAACATTAATATCTTCAGCTAAAAAAATAGCTGGAACACCCACATTTTGCAGGTAAAAAGCGCAAGTAGTTAAGTTATTACGAATATAGGCTTCTATCAATTGCAAATACTCTGTTTCTTGCAAAGCCACTTGGTCGGCTAATACGATTAACATTGCATCTGCTTGTTGGCTTTGAGCATAACGCCCTGCAAGTTTTACCGAGCTTGATAAGCCTAACTGCCAATTATCATTGATGAGCCGATGATGATCCGCAATGATCGCCAATACTTCATCCGTTTGATGTGCACCTAACATTACCACCGCTGGGGCGATACCCACTGCGGTGGTGACGCGATCGAGAGTCTGCAGGCAATGCTCAAGTAAGCTTAGTTCGCCTTGCACTTTGGCGACAATTTTAGCACCGTTAAAACGGCTGCTAGCGCCAGCGGCTAAGATTACAGTAACAATTTTAGGCTTCATGAATGCATGTACTCTGAGAGTTTATGACAACATCACCGTATCAAGGCTGGTTAACTGACTTTGATACAGCACTCCATGGCATTGAGATAATATACTGAGCCCAACCGAACCAGGCAGCTCGCCGCCTAATGCTAACCCTGCAGGTGCCGAAAAATAGCCACTAAAATCATCGACACTGAGTTCAGCCATGCTCAACACCTTGTCACGACGATGGGTAGGACCCAATAACGAAATATAAGCCAAAGGTATGGTTTGGAGTACCTGTAATGTTTTAGCATCAATTTGTAAATTATGGCTCATCACAAAGGCGGCATCTAAACTAGCCAAAAGTGTTGTAGACACTTCTGCTGTTGGTTTCTTGATGATCTGACATCCAGGAAAATCATAAGTACGCGCATAAGCAGTACGTTCATCAAACACACTGACTTTCCAACCAAGTGTTTGCGCCATTTGTGCAATAGGTTGTGCATCTAAGCCACCACCAAAAATACCAATGTGTACTGGTGGTCTAACTGGAATATGCAACACAGTATTATCTTGATCGACTACTGCGCGAGTTTTACTATTGAGAGTGACAGATGTTGATAGCTCGGCGCCTTGTTCGACAAAGTGACCACTTAGTTTATTGACCGGCGTGCCATCTGCAACAACATCAATTTGATACACACCTGCATGACCACGCATTAAGGCGTCATGGACACTCACCAAACCAAGATAATTGTTCGATTTATTTAACGACACCATCATGATATTAACAATACCACCACAGCCCAGCTGATAACTGGTATCAGACTCATCGGTTGCGTCATAGGTTAACTGAATAACTTGCTGAGTTTGAATCGCACGTTGGGCGTGACGACGTAAATCCGCCTCAAGACAACCACCACTTAACATCCCCAGGCTTTTACCCATTGGATGAAATAGCATTATGGCGCCAGGTTTGCGGTAAGAAGACCCTTGTACTTGGGTAAGAACGGCGAGTACCCAGTCTTCTTGATAAGAAGGTAACCAGGTATCGAGTAAATCAACGAGGTGTTGAACCATGTTGGCTGTCCATCATTTGTAAACGCATTATCTTAAGCTAACAGACTGCGTTTACAATGCAAAGAATCAATGGTTTCAACTTATTAATAAATAACCTCAATGACCTGATCACATAACAAATTGTTAATCAAATAACTGATCGGCAACAAAAGGGTTATGTTGTCGCTCATCAGCGAACGTCGACATAGGCCCATGACCGGGAATAAAACTGACATTGAGCCCTAATGGCCATAATTTGGTGGTAATGGAGTGAAGTAAATCTTGATGATTAGATTGCGGAAAATCAGTTCGACCAATTGAGCCTCTAAAAAGCACATCGCCAACCCAAGCTAAATCAGCCATTTTATCATAAAAAACAATGTGTCCGGGTGTATGCCCTGGACAATGCAACACCTGTAAATGTTGTTCTCCTACACTCACTTCATCACCTTCATTAAGGTACTGATTCGGCTCAAAAGCTTCAGCGCGTGGAAAACCAAAGTTTTGACTTTGTTTAACTAAGTTTTCTAACCAAAATTTATCCGCTATGTGCGGACCAATAATCGGCACCGCTAATTTTTTGGCTAATTCAGCTGCACCACCGACATGATCAATATGACCATGGGTTAATAATATTTTTTCAACACTTAACCCTAACTTAGCCACCTCAGCTAAAATTCGGTCAATATTGCCACCAGGATCAACAACCGCAGCCTTTAAGGTCTTTTCGCACCATATAACACTACAATTTTGCTGAAAAGGCGTTACGGGGATGATTTGATACTTCATCGACAACCTCGTTCTTTATGATCATTCGGTTAATTATCAGTTAATTTTACCTAGGCAGATTTGATCTAGATACCTATTTAATGTGATTTCCATCGAGTTACCGATTGTTAATCGTTAAGAAGGCTAATAAAATAGTACCATTCGCGCCTAAATAAGCGCCCAAACACCGTATGAATCAAACCATATAGATGCGCCTCTAACACCAAAAAATAGCACCGGTACATCAGAGTTTGAAAAAAATTGCTGCCCCATTAATCAACACTGAATAGGCATTATATGCACACAGAACTCACCTTAGCAGACATTGTTGCTCGTAAGCACTTTTTCTCTGTGCCGTTAGACTATCAACAAAGTCCAAGTAAACAGATTACAGTTTTCGCTCGGGAAATTGTCAGCGTTGAGAACCAACATAAAAAGTTGCCTTATTTAGTATTTTTTCAAGGTGGGCCAGGATTTGGTGCCGTCAGACCGATCAGCAATAACGGTTGGATAAAACGTGCGTTAACTGAATATAGAGTATTATTACTCGATCAACGAGGCACCGGACTATCAAGCCCGGTTAATGCCACCAGCTTAAGCTACATGAGTTCAACAGACCAAGCGGACTACCTAAGCTTTTTCCGTGCAGACAATATTGTTCGAGATGCGGAGTATATTCGCGCAAAATTATCGCCAGACCAACCTTGGAGTATTTTAGGCCAAAGTTTTGGTGGGTTTTGTGTATTGCATTATTTGTCTGCTGCGCCAGAAGGCCTAAAAGAGGCATACATTACTGGTGGTATTCCTTCACTAGACCGCCCTGCCGAAGAGGTTTATCAAGCCACTTATCAACGTGTCATCGCTAAAAACAATGACTTCTTCAAGCGCTTTAGTGATGCACGCACCTTAGTCGATGACTTAGCAAAATACCTTTACGAAAACAAAGTCTACTTAGCCACTGGCGAGCAACTCACGGTCGAAATGTTGCAGTTGTTAGGCATTAATATCGGTATGGAACAAGGCCCTGAAGCGGTTTACTATCTGCTTGAACAAGCCTTAATTGAAACGCCGCATGGTATCGACATTAATCCACTGTTTTTACATCAGTTCAGTCAATTTCTCGACTATAACACCAACCCTATTTTTGCATTAATGCATGAGTCTATTTATTGTCAGCAACAAGCATCAACTTGGGCCGCACACAGAGTACGAGCACAATACAGCCAATTTAACTATCGTCCTGACAAACCATTATTGTTCACTGGCGAAATGGTCTATCCGTGGATGTTTGCCCAATTTGAACAACTCATTCCACTGCAACAAGCAGCTGAACTTATCGCAGCGAAAAAAGACTGGCCTGCGTTATATGACCTAGAGAAACTGGCTAATAATAAAGTCCCGGTTGCAGCCGCGATATACAGCGAAGATATGTTTGTCGAAATGCAATACAGTTTAGAAACCACAAAAAAAGTGGCGAACCTTAAGTATTGGCTCACATCAGAATATGAGCACAATGGTATTCGTATGGACGGCGAACGCGTACTCGATAAATTGATCAGCCTCAATCGTGGCCACTGTTTGCGCTAGTGACTCAATACTGGTCAACGTGTTCAGCTTCAGTAACTTAAAAAAGGGGGCATGAGATTACTCTTATGCCCCCTTTTTCATTAATATCAGTCGCGTAAATAGCGACGGATCAATTATAAAACCTGTAATACTTGCTCAATGTTTAAACGAGATTTTGGTAACTTGGCGTTGTAGTCTTCATCTGAATGATGATAACCAAATGCTAATGCAACTTCACACACATAACCGTCCAACTCTTTAGCAAATATTTGGCCTAGCATTTCACTATCAACACCTTCCATTGGCGTAGAGTCGATACCAAGACGCGCTAGCGTATGCATAGTGTTACCTAATGCTAAATAGGTTTGTGACATAGTCCAAGCCGCATTGTTACCCGCTTCATCAGTGTTTAAGTCAACAAATGCGTATCCACCAAATGCAGCTTCGCGATCTTCAGGCTTAGTACGGCCATCAATAATGCCTTGATCTACCACTTTGGCATAATCTTCACGGGTATACTTAGGGTTATATGCAAACAATATAGTATGTGAGGCCGTTTTAGCATGCGGTTGATTAAACTGAAACTTATTAGCATAAGAGTCATGTAAACGTTGCTTGGCCTCGTCACTTTCAATCACGATAAACTTCCATGGTTGAGAGTTAATTGATGACGGCGATAACACCATAGCATCATAAATCACGGCTAAATCTTCTTTAGGCACGCGTTGAGTCGCATCATAGCGTTTGGCAGTGTAACGTTTTTCTAAATCAGCAATAATGGCATTGGTCATGTGATATCTCGATTTTAACAATCATTAAAAGGACTGGCAGTTAACGACATTGATTAATGCTGTTGATTAATATCATCGAGTAACTAACCTTGTTAGTCACAACCATTGGTCGTAAATAACATCTAAAACTCAAACTAAACTCAAACTAAACTCAAAAAAAAAAATACAAATTAACAATAAATACAATTAGTTAACAACACAGTTAACTTAAAAATTTCTTTGCATTATTATTGTGCTTAAAAACAATTTTTCAAGGTTTATAGCTCATTAAATTTATAGCTAACTAAAATGGCTTATCGCCATTTAATAGAGCAACCCATGCTGGCTGTTTGTTGTTTAGGCCCTTTGCCTATTGCAGCAATCATTTGCATGGCTTGTAATAGTTCAGGTTCTCTGTTCGGCGCATCTTGCAAACGCGCATCATCTAACCTGCCACGATATTGCAATTCACCGAAATGATTAAAACCAAAAAAGTCAGGAGTGCACACTGCACCATATTGCTTAGCCACTTGCTGATCTTCGTCCACTAAATAAGCAAATTCAAAACCATGTTGCTTGGCAAAACACAGCATATTTTGTGGCGAGTCGGCCTCAACATCATGATAATCATTAGACATAACCGCTAACACATTGATGCCTTCAGCCATTAATTGCTTTGTATCCGCAGCTAAACGCGTCGCAACGGCTTTAACATAAGGACAATGATTACAAATAAACATAATTAATAAGCCCTTTTCTCCTAAGTGCTCACTCATGGTAAAAGCATTACCATTGGCATCTTTCAAGGTGAAATCTGGGGCTTTCCAGCCATAATCGCAAATGGGTGTATCAAGTAGCATCAGTTTCCTTAAGCGTGTCGCTGTATGTCTATAGCCCTATTACAGCTCAATTCACTCAATATTCAAGGCTATCGGCGTTAATGTGGTTATGATATACAAAAGTTTAATCGCCATATACAGCATAATAATTGAAACATTATCAATTATTATTAGAAAATAAACTCACAAACAAAAATAGCCAACCTAAGTTAGCTATTTAGAGACTCTTTAAACACGATGGAATTACCCCTGAGAAACCACCGCCCGATAACCATCTTGGTTTTCATCTTGCACAAACTCAATATAATGCTGAATACTGTCTAGGCTATCTTCTTGATAATGCGAGACATACAACAATTGACTTAAGTGTTCTTTGGCAATGAGTTCAAGGGCATTTTTAATCAGTCGGCGTCCCAAATAATCCAAACCTTGATAAGGCTCATCGAGGATCAATAAGGTGGGTTGTTTCACTATGGCGCGAGCAATGAGTAATAAGCGTTGTTGACCATATTCTAATTGTCGAAAAGCGGTTTTACTTAAATGGCCCATGTGTAAAATGGCCAACCATTCTGTAGCGACAGATATTTGTTGTGCCGTCGGTTTTTGGTACAAACCAATAGAATCATAAAAGCCAGAAACAATCACATCCAGTGCACTGCAATTAACCCGGTATTGAAGATGTAATGCCGAAGACACCATACCGATGTGTTTTTTAATTTCCCAAATACTTTCGCCAGAACCTCTTTTGTTACCAAAAATATCAATGTCATTACTGTAACATTGTGGATGGTCACCAAAAATAAGCCCAAGCAAAGTACTCTTACCACAGCCATTAGGCCCTTTGACCTGCCAATGCACGCCATTATCAATACGCCAGTTCACACCCGAGAAAATCACTTTATCGCTGTAAGCCACTCGTCCATTGTTTAACTGAAAAACCGGGTTAGCAAATAATGGCTTGTGTCTGTGTCGACGAATAAGCGCTAACATATCATCGCTTTGTTGACCCGCTTGCGCCGTTAACTGGGCAATTACAGGATGGTTGTCCCACTGTGATTTGGTCATCATAGTGTCTAATTTACCATGACTAAACATAGCAACATGTTCAATCCAATCTGGCATATCTTCTTCACGCGACACCACGACCAGTATTTGTTTGGTTTGAGATAATTGTTGTAAATATTCTGTCAGGGTCTGTCTGTGCGCAACATCAAGGCCTGCATAAGGCTCGTCGAGCACTAAAAAAGGCACTTGGGTTGCTACTGCACGGGCAAGCATTACTCTGCGCCCTTCACCGGTAGACAATTGAGCAAAAGGACTTAAGCTTAAATGCGTTAAATCTAATTGCTGCAGCAATTGATGGGTTAAGTCATTGTCATTGCATTGATTAAAAACAACCCCAAACACGGTCGTTTTAGGATCGGTATATCCCAGTGACTCACTGTCATCTTGCTCTAAAATAGCTTCAAGCAGTGATTGTTGCTCAAGCAATGACACTAATGCCACACAAGCTGGCGTGACACCGGTAATATCGCCACTATACGTTAAGGTTTGTGCATCAACTTGCTGGGTTAATAACTGACCAAGTAATGCACCGACATCACCTTCGGTGCTAAATACCCCCCAAGATTGTTGTGATTCAATCACCCAATCATCAATATCGACTGTGACACTCGATGAACAACACTGCAACTGCGTAAATCTGATTTCCATCTTGCCACTTATCCTAATATTTAACCTGAACTAGGTTTAATCAAGTCGATTTATCACTTGAGTGTCTCATAAGAGACTAAAAAAAATCGACAAAAAAGCAGAACATTTTATGTTCTGCTTTTGGATGTCATTCAATTGAATCGCCAACTTGAATAAAACTAGTCGATAACGGTCATTTCATTCAACGTAAATTCATCAACAGCGCCTTGAGTTGCAGCCACAAAATCGGCTAAATGCTGATTTTCCATATGCACACGCCATAATTCACGGGTCTGCCAAGTCTCATAAAACATAAAGTGAGCAGAGTTATCATTGTCTCGGTGTAATTCATAGCTAATACACCCTTGTTCAGCGCGTGTAACGTCAATCAGCTTCAGTAACTCAGTTTTCACCAATTCAATTTTGTCCGCTTTGGCTTTAATATTGGCTACAATCGTTAAATGTGACATGTTGATTCCTGTTCGATAATATAAGTGTTCGATAATATAAGTATTTAACATTACTCAATAATATAATTTAAGGTCTTAATTAAAACCCTTCTAACACAATTTTACCAATCGCACGGCCAGCTTCTAACGCCTCATGTGCAGCACGAAGATTTGCAGCATTTATTGCGCCCATGTGCTGGCCTAACGTAGTTTGAATAAAACCTTGGTCGACAAGATCCGCTACTCGGTTAAGTAAACGTCCCTGCTCATCCATATCGACTGCGTTAAACATCGAACGAGCAAACATAAACTCCCAATGTAATGACAAACTCTTTAGCTTTAATTTAGTCACATCAAGCGCAACTGGATCGTCAATCATCGCAATCTTACCAAACGGTGCTAATAACTCTGTGTAACTGTCAAAATAAGTATCGGTGCTGTTTAGGCTCGCAACATGAGTAACAGGGCCAATGTTTAATGCCGCTATTTGCGCAACAAGCGGTTTAGTGTGGTCGACAACATAGTCCGCACCCAATTTCTTAACCCACTCACTTGAGCTGGCACGTGATGCGGTACCAATAATGGTTGCACCCGTAATGGCTTTAGCCAATTGTACAAATATAGAACCCACACCACCCGCTGCGCCAACAACCAAAATCACTTCGTTTGATTTCTCTACAGCGCCAGGGCTTTGCTGCTTAATCGATAAATGTTCAAACAACAATTCCCATGCTGTTATCGCCGTTAAAGGTAGTGCAGCAGCTTCTGCATTCGATAAACTCTTAGGCTTCATGCCCACTAAGCGTTCATCTACTAACTGATATTCAGCGTTACTTCCTGTGCGAGTAATATCACCAGCATAGTACACCACATCACCCGGTTTAAATTGACTTGCCTTATCACCCGTTGCAATGACTTCGCCAACCGCGTCCCAACCAATCACTTTTACTTCACCGTCTGCCGGTGGCATGTTTAAGCGCACTTTATAATCGGCAGGGTTAACGGCGATGGCATTAACTTTAATCAATAAATCACGGCCTGTTGCAATGGGTTGATCCAATGTCACATCGATTAATGATTCTGGGTTCGAAATTTCAAGAGACTGTTTATATCCAATAGCTTTCATAAGATTGTTCCTGTGATATATAAAATAAGGTTGCTCAAACTTGATGAAGCCATATTAGCGCTTGTTTTATCTCCCATAAACAGCATAATAATTGAAACATTATCAATTAAAAATGGATAATCATGTTATTAGAAGACCTTTATGTGGTGCTTAAAGTCGCAGAGTTTCGCAGCATCACTGCAGCGGCAACCAATCTAGACATGCGCACCGCCACCGCCAGTGCAGCACTAAAGCGAGTAGAAGCTAACTTAGGCGTAGAGTTATTTATTCGCACCACCCGGCAACTTCGTTTATCGAGCGCTGGCGAAAAGTATATACCGCAGTGTGAGCAAGCCATGTTAATGCTGGAGCAAGCAAAGCAAAACATGAAAGGTGAGCTGGACATTATTGATGGTGACTTACGCTTAGCCATATCATCGGATCTGGGGCGTAATATTGTAATCCCTTGGCTTGATGAATTTATGGATACTCATTCAAAAGTGAGTTTGAGAGTCAGCATTAGTGATGCCAACGTTGACTTTTATCGCGACGCTGTCGATTTAGCTTTACGTTATGGTTCACCTAATGATGCTAATTTATACGGCTTTAAAATTTGTAATGTGCCAAGGCTAATTTGTGCATCACAAACTTACCTTGATAAATTTGGCACCCCAACACATCCACAAGAATTGGCAGAACATAATGCCCTGCTATATCAATTACAAAACTTAACTCACGACATCTGGGAGTTCACCAAAGCTGACAACAGTATTAAAGTAAAAGTATCCGGTGACCGGGTTGCCAATGATGCAGACTTAGTTAGACGTTGGTGCGTTAATGGCAAAGGAATATCAGCTAAGTCATGCTTAGACATGTCACATGACTTACTGACCAATAACCTAGTGAGGATAATGGCGGACTATCCCGTTAAATCCACTGAACTCTGGTTGGTATTTCCTAGCAGACAATCTATTACACCCGCAGCGCGATTACTGCGTGACATGCTTAAAGACAAAACTCGCAGTATTTTGTTGCAACTAATAGAGAAAGGAATACTCGATAAAAGCGTGTTGGATTGATAAGACTAACTATGACATCTTATTCATTATTATTCCGATAACCTTATTCAATTCTGGCCTACGGCATTAACGTTTTAACGTTCGCTAACTCCAGCGTTGGAAAAGCAAAAGACTATCGCGTAACAACGTGCCAGATGACATAAAACCAAGATAAAAAACCATGAAAAATCGCCCATAAAACAGACTTGTTTACACTCCATGAAATAGCGATAGATAACGCTGTTCCAAAGGTTATGCCGTATTTCGCTATTTCATTCCTTGAATCTTTCATTAATTCTATTCCTTGTTTTATTTGATTCAGTATAAAATCATAATTCAATTGAATAGTGATAATACAAGTAGCTGCGGCCATAAATTAAGCCTAATGTGTTGCTTTATCGCCCCAAATTTCATTTAATCTTTTGTCTCTGCCGCAGTTCCAGCGGTAAGCATTGTATCTAATAGGGTTGTTTTTATAGTAATCCTGATGATAACTTTCATCACCTTTTATAGGATAAAATGTAGACGCATTTAAAATTGGCGTGACCACTTTATTATTCGGAAACTGCTTTTCTACTTTGTATTTAGACTGTTGGGCAATTTGTCGCTCGGTGTCGTTTGCCACAAAAATAGCACTTAAATAGCTAGAACCTTTATCGCAAAACTGTCCGCTTGCATCAAAAGGATCAATGTTGACCCAGTAATGTTCTAACAGCTCTGTGTAGCTCACTTTGCTAGGATCGTATGTTATTTCAACCGCTTCATAATGACCACGGTGGTTACCATTATAGGTAGGGTCTTTGATGTTTCCGCCAGTAAATCCTGAGACCACATCGGTTACGCCATCAAGCTTTTCAAAATCTGATTCCATACACCAAAAACATCCACCAGCTAAAATGGTTTTATCTGCTGTGGCATTAGATGCATAAGACAATAAACTTGCTGCAAATATCGTTAACACTAGTGTGCTTTTCATAACACCCTCCTGAATTTTTTATTGATAAGGTTATCTATCATAACGCTACAATATGAACTTAATGGGGTAAAGGTTCACTATGACATTGATTAAAAATTGACAGCCAAAGCCATCAAATAACATCAGCTAGCCCATTAACCGACACTAGACCCATATGTGTTATCCGCTTAACTGTCGTGCCAAAGGGTATTATCGCAATACTGCTTGATGAGAGCTTGGATATCTTCAACTTCTGTTTCAGAGAAGTTTTTTAATATCGTGTTGTTACCATTGCCAGCTTTCTGAATGAACACTTCATAATAAAAAACACCCTCAGTATTTTTTCTACCCTCGATAGAAAATGAATTTTCACTAATGATGAAATTGTCTTCTAGGGAAAATAGCACACTATAAAAACTAGAGTGAGAATGGAATTTAGCGCGCTGCAAACTGTCTTTCATTGGCTCAATAATTTTCAAAATTTCCGGATTAATAGAAAGCAATTCCCTACTGAGTGCCTTAGAAAAACTGATGCAATCTTGACTTGTTTTACCTAAAGATTGTTTCAAAAACACGGAGTCACCAGTAAGTGCCAAGCGATAAGGTGTTTCTCCCTTTTTATTCTGTAGATGAACATTAACAGGTGTTGACTCTGTGAACATTTCAAACATCCCGTCTATACGTGGATTGGGCGGGTAAGGAGTCCCTGCGGGTAATTTCGCTTTTAGTATTGCAGTCGCAATGGTTTCGCCTTCAGAAGTATAACTATTGTATGCATCTGGTGCGGTATGATCCCAATTAATATGCTCAATAAGCCCGCCTTTAACCAAAAACGCGACAATATCATCGGCACTACTCATTCCCATATAATGCTTATTAATTGTATTAGCGACTTTTTTAGGTAAATAAACCACAGCCGTCATTTGATCACTGGTAGGAAGAGTCAGGTACTTACTTTGCAATTCTTTTTGAATAAAATTATTTAGCTTGTCATAAAAACTATCTGTAACCCAGCTAGACCCATCTTGGAGAATGCTAAACTTCTTCTTTTTATCTTTATATTCAAACTGTAACGTGACGGTTGTGTCCATACTCCCACTGACAGAAATATTAGTTGGCTTAAATTCGCCAAGTGTCACATCGACATGTTGCATAAATACGTATTTATATGATTCGATTCCATCAATACACTCTGGATCATAATGAAGAAAACGTTCTGGCGTGATACTTTCGAAAATTTGAAATAAGTCATTGCTCGACTCAAGATCACATAATTCAGTTTCAACGTTAATATTATGCTTCTTAAGCAAGTTTTTTATTCTTGTTAAAAGATCCATTTTATTATTTCCATCAAATATATGGGTAAATCAGGTGTAACCCCTTTAACTGAGGAAAACCTCCAAGCTCTACATTACCTTACCACTATTTCACTTTTGCTTTAGTCTTCTTTTTATACGTTTTTTTAAAACTGCGCTTTGGCGCGCTACTGGCAACACCTTGTAATGCTGAGGGTAATTGACTCGATGCTTGAGTGATAAGACCATCTAATTGGCTCAACAATGGCTGCATAAAAGCATCATACTTTAAACGTTTTTGGCTGATAGCATCGAGGCTGTTTTCCCATAAAGCAGTCATGTCGGGTGTGGTGGCCGAATCGGGTAAACTGCGTATTAAGCCAACTCCCACAGGCGTCGCTTTAATGGCTTTACCCTGGCGAACCAAATATCCGCGTTTAAACAATAATTCAATAATGCCGGCCCGGGTGGCCTCTGTGCCTAAGCCATCGGTTTCTTTAAGGATTTTTTTAATCTCGCTGTTTGTCACATAACGGCTAATGCCGGTCATTGCACCTAATAAAGTGGCATCGGTAAAATGCTTCGGCGCTTGGGTCATTTTCTGTAGTAATTCACCACGCTGACAATGCAAAATTTGACCTTTAACCAGTGGAGGCAAAGACTGTACCGCGTCTTCATTGTCGTCGTCACTGCTAGTTGAATTAGAACTAGCTTGATTTGCAGTGGCAGAACGTTTAAACAGTTGTTTCCAGCCTAAGGTTTTATCTTGACGTGCTTTAGTGGTAAATAAGCCACCAGCAATGGTCACTTCAACTGCGGTTTCTGCATAGATATAAGCGGGATAGAACTGGGCTAAATATTGCCTTGCCACGTGTTGATATAACTTAGCTTCGTTACTTGATAATGCCGATAAATTAGCGACCTTTTCAGTTGGCACAATCGCATGGTGAGCATCTACTTTAGTGTCATCCCACGCTTTAGATTTAAGTTTGCTATTAGGAGACTCACAACCCTCAATTAAGCCTGAAGCGCCTTTGAGCACGGCGTCCAATACTTTTGTTGCCAAAGCATGCTGTTCTTTAGGTAAATAGCGACTGTCTGAGCGCGGATAAGTAATCAATTTGTGGCGCTCATACAAACTTTGGCAAGTATCCAGTACCTCTTTCGCTGACAGACCAAAACGTTTAGCTGCATCTATTTGCAGTGCCGATAAGCTGTAAGGTAATGGTGGGTTTTGGCGCTTATCTTTAGCTTCAATTTTAGTGACTTCCGCTGGTTTTCCATTGATACGGGCAACGACATTTTCGGCTAAGCCTTTAGCTAATACTCGGCCGTCTTCATCCATATATGGCTGACATGCTTCGCTAGGTTGCCATTTGGCAGTAAATGCTTGTTGTTGGTCAGTGAGTAAATGCGCTAAGACTTCATAAAAAGCTTTAGGTTTGAAATCGGCAATCTCATCATCACGACGAACGACGAGCCCCAGCAAAGGTGTTTGTACTCGACCAACCGACAACACGCCTTGATAGCCGACTTTACGGCCTTGAATCGTGTAGGCTCGGGTCATGTTCATGCCATATAGCCAATCAGCACGGCTGCGGGCCAATGCAGAGGTCGATAATGGAATAAACTCTCGGTTACTGCGTAATTGCCCTAAAGCACGTTTTACCGCTTGTGGGTTTAAGTCACTGATTAACAAGCGCTGAACTTGACTCAGCTTGTCTCCTTTTACACCCAGATAAGAAATCACTTCATCGACCAGCAACTGCCCTTCACGGTCTGGATCGCCAGCATTAATGATCGATGATGCTTGCTTGACCAATTTTCGTAACACCGTAAGTTGGCTGCGCGTTTTAGGTTTAGGTTGTAGCTTCCACGTTTGCGGCACGATGGGAAGGTGTTCGAGTTTCCACGACTTAAATGCATCGTCATAGGCATCGGGTTCGGCTTGCTCTAATAAATGGCCAATACACCATGAGACGCAATCACCATTAGCAGCAGTGATAAAGCCATCACCTTTTTTATGTGGTTTTGGCAGAACATCGGCAATAGCACGACCTAGACTGGGTTTTTCAGCAATATATAAAATCATAATCCACTGGTGGGTCGCTAATATTCAATGAAATGAACCGCGCCACTTAACTGTATAAATTTACAGTATAGATTAGCGTTAAATACGCCAAGCTGCAAATATGAAATAATTAACCACTTAGTCACTTAAATCATTACAATGCGCAAGTTCACTTCCAAACTTGATAAATAGATGAAACTCGGCCACCGCTTAGCACATATCAACATGATGATCCCCAATGGTTACACTCATATTTGGGATTGCTGTTGCGACCATGGATTACTCGGCGCCGCGTTGCTAGACAGACATGCTGCTATAATCCATTTTGTCGACATTGTGCCAGCATTGATGCAGCAGTTAACCGCCAAGCTCGAACGTTTTTACCCACAGCAAAACCCACCAAAATGGCAAGTACATTGTGTTGATGTGTCAGCGATCCCTTTGGATCAAGATGAGCATACACCCTTAGTGATTGTTGCCGGAGTGGGTGGAGATTTGATGATCGAGTTTGTTAGGTCACTTTGCCAGCAATATTCGAACCGAAAAATCGATTTTATCTTGTGTCCAGTTCATCATCAATATGAGTTACGCCAACAACTTATCAAGCTTAATTGTGAATTAATTGACGAAAAACTGATTGAAGAAAACCGTCGTTTCTACGAAATCCTTTATATCAGACGTGATCCCAAACTCCCCACGAATGTTGCTAATGATTCGCTTACAGACATGGACCCTATAGGCAGTGTAATTTGGCAAGCGAGTGATGCTGTACAGCAAGACATTGCTATGCGTTATTTAGCTAAAACGATTGCGCACTACAGTCGCATCAATCAATCTCGTTCAGGAAACACCTCTCAAGCACTAAAAGAGTATCAACAGGTAAACATCGCTTTAAAATAATGCCTAAAACGCTTCAATTGGCAGTCCATTTCTTGGTATATAAAGTATCAAGGACGCTATGCCGCAAATGACAAGGACGGACTTCGTCCTGCAATAAAGAGCTGGATTCCCGATCAGCTGCATCTCAGGAATGACGTAATTGCAGTATGACTACCCATGTAGTTTTCTATGTAAAATATCGTACTTTGGTTTTTTAGTAGAAGGCCGTGGATAGGTGTCATCATTTAAGGTTAACGTTGCTTCACCAAGGCTTATTGGGCCACCATTAAGCTGACTTTTCCATCTAACAAGATACTTAGCTGGAGGTAACTTAGGAAGATTAAAATAAAAAATAGTCCCAGGATCTTTTGGCACTTGAACATCTAAGTTAAGTAAATAACCATCATTATTTCTAATGACTATTGAATGCAAAGTCACACTACTTTCAAACGTTACCTTCAAAGATCGCGTAGGCTCGATAGTAAACTCAATCGTCACATCGCTATTCTTCGCAGAAAGCTCACTAGCATATATATTATTTGGTACCAGCAAAGCGAAAAAGATCATGGTTAGGCAACGATAAACTCTCATTTCAATATCCTTTCTTATAACTAAATTTAATGAGTTGACCGCATGGTCCAAACACAGCAACTATTTCCTTTATCGACTTAGTACTTTTCTTTTGCGGCTAGCACAAAGTGCCTGTATGAATAATGGGTGTAATCCAATATCGACACGGATTATGTTTACAAACCGCAGACAAGGCACCTAATAACGCATCTTGATGATCCACAGGATGCATAATTTCAAACTTACAAAATTCCCTGTAGCCTTCAACTTGCTCTTTGATATTAAAATGGCTGTGTTCGCGGCTAAAACCGCAAATATTACCTAGGCTAAAACCAGATAAAAACTCAAGCTCAATCAAGGTATCAACGATGTCGTCCTTAATATCATTTTGGGCGATCAGCACTAACAATTGCTCCGTGATCATTGACGTTTCTCCAGCCAGTAATAAAGGATTGGTAACAAATAAAGGGTTGTAATGGTTGATGTCAGCAAACCGCCAATAACAACAATGGCCAATGGCTTTTGGATTTCAGCACCAGGGCCCGATGCAAACACCAATGGCATCAAGCCAAACATGGCTGTCGTGGCGGTCATCAAAATAGGCCGTAAACGTCTTGCTGCACCTTGTTCGACTCGCGCCAATAAACTGCTAAAGACATGTTTGGTCTGCTCGTAATAACTCACCATCACCACACCGTTAAGTACCGCGACGCCGAGTAATGCAATAAAACCAACCGAAGCAGGCACAGATAAATACTCGCCCGAAACATACAAGCTCACGATCCCGCCCATCATAGCAAAGGGGACGTTAGCCAAAATCAAGCCCGCTTTAGCAAGCGAACCAAAAGTGGTAAACAAAATGAGAGTAATAAGCGCAATGGCGACGGGAATAACCAGTAATAAGTTATTAGTGGCACGTTGTTGATTTTCAAACTCGCCACCAAAACTGACACTGTAACCGCTAGGTAACTTAACCTCAGCGTCAATTTTCGCGTTGAGTTCTTCAACAAAACTGACTATGTCTCGGCCTTGCACGTTAGTCGTAATCACCGAAAAACGATCACCTTGTTCGCGTTCAATTAAAATAGGGCCTTCTTTGTAGGTTAATTTAGCGATATCGGTAAGACGTTTTAATGAATGATCAGGCATCACCAACAATTGATTCTGCAGCTCATTAATACTACTCAACCCGCCTTGATTATTGGCGATCAATACTGGGGTACGCTTTTTACCTTGCAGCACTTCGGTCACAACAACACCTTCAAGTTGGCTTTTTAAATACCGCGAAAACTCCATGGTGCTCATGCCAAAGCCACGTGCCAGCTCATTATCTAGGGTTAAGTTAATAAATGGACTGCCCTCAATCATGGCCATTTTTACATCGATACTGCCACTGGTGTCACTGACAAGCTGCTCAATTTGGGCCGTTAATTGCCCAAGTGTATCAATATCGGTACCAAAGACTTTGATGGCCACATCACCAATACTGCCAGTAAGCATTTCAGAGACGCGCATCTGAATAGGTTGAGTAAAATTAAAATTTACTCCAGGAAAATTAAGCAGTTCAGTGCGAATAGCATCAATCAGTTGCGTCTTGTCAGCAAAGCGCCACTCGTCTCGCGGTGCGAGTTCCAAAAATACATCGGTTTCATTTAGCCCCATAGGATCTAAACCAATTTCATCAGAACCGGTCCGCGCAACCATTTGTTTAATTTCTGGCACCTTATCAAGCAAGGTAATTTGAATTTGCTTGTCGATAGCAATCGACGCTTCAAGCGAAATAGAAGGTGATTTTTCTAGCTGTAAAATAATATCGCCTTCATCCAATGTCGGCATAAAGGTTTTACCCACAAGACTAAATAGCCCTAAACTCACCACTAACAGCGTAAACGACACGATGATAAACGGCTTTTTATAGGTAAACGTCTTTTTTAAACTGCTCAAATAAGCCGCTTTTAGTTTCTCTATCGCTTTAGGCTCTTGTGCAGACTTTTCGTTAACCAGATAAGATGCAATGACTGGAATAACCGTAAGCGACAACACCAATGCCGATAACATGGCAAAGACAATCGTGACAGCCACGGGCGTAAATAATTTGCCCTCTAAGCCGGTTAATGTCAGTAAGGGAGAAAATACAATCATCACAATGACAGTGCCAGATACAACTGGAATAGCCACCTCTTTAGTCGCACGATAAATAAGGTGTAAACGCGGCAAACGTTGCTTAGTCGCAATAAGATTGACCATGTTCTCAACCACTACCACAGATGAATCAACCAACATACCAATCGCGATGACTAAGCCACCTAGACTCATTAAATTTGCTGACAGATTAAATAAATCCATCATCAAAAACGTCATTAATGCCGCAAGAGGCAAAGACAATGACACAACTAAAGCGGCCCTGACATTACCTAAAAACAGCGCTAGTAATACAATCACTAACAACACGGCTTCAAATAACGCACTTGAAATGGTATCAATCGCGGTATTAATTAAATTAGCACGATCATAAAAAACGTTAAGCTCGCTGCCTTCGGGCAACGAAGTATTAATTTGCGCTAACTTTGCTTTAATATTGGTGACTACTTGGGCAGTATTGGCATCTTTAAGTGCAATAATTAAGGCTTCAGCCGCCTCTTCACCGTCTTTTGATACCGCGCCATAGCGTGCTAAATGGCCAATCTGTACGTCAGCTAAATCTATCAAGCGATAAACTTGCGCATCATCCGCCTTAATCACTAACTGTTTTAGTTCATCAATATCATCAACTCGCCCTTCTGAACGCACAATAATGGTATCAGTACCAATGGTTAATTTACCGGCACCTTCATTATGATTATTGTCAGTAATCGCCTGTTGCAAATCTGCAAAACTGACGCCAGCGGCAGCCATGGCTGAAGGATTAGGACTAATGCTAAAACTTTTGGCATAGCCGCCTAA
This sequence comes from Shewanella sp. Arc9-LZ, assembly GCF_010092445.1. Classification (NCBI taxonomy): domain Bacteria; kingdom Pseudomonadati; phylum Pseudomonadota; class Gammaproteobacteria; order Alteromonadales; family Shewanellaceae; genus Shewanella; species Shewanella sp. Arc9-LZ. The sequence continues at coordinate 3,133,629 of NZ_CP048031.1, forward strand.
AATATTCACATCAGCCACACCAGCAACGGTACGCAGCAAGGGTCTGACTTCCCATTCCAGCAATTGCCGACGTTCCATTAACGATAAGTTAGGGTTTTCAAGTGTAAACATAAAGATTTCACTTAACGGCGTACTCATCGGTGCCACACCACCAGAGACACCTTCAGGAAAACTGTCCCATACCGCCGCTAGTCGCTCGCTGACCTGCTGCCTAGCCCAATAGATATCAGTTCCTTCAGTAAAATCTAAGGTAATATCACTAATGGCATACTTAGTAGTGGAGCGTAAAATGGCTTGATTTGGGATCCCTAAAAGCTCTGTTTCAACCGGTACAGTAATTTGCGCTTCAATTTCTTCAGGCGTCATGCCCGGCGCTTTTAAAATAATCTTCACTTGCGTAGGCGAAATATCAGGAAAGGCATCAAGAGGAATATTAAACCAGGCACGAGTACCCGCTAACATTAAAATCAACGCTACGATCAGCACAAACAAGCGCTGAGTTAGCGAAAAACGAATCACAGAAGCGAGCATATTATTCGCCTCCTAAACCAAGCAGTATACCTTTCACTGCCGCGACAGATTGAGACAAGACTTTAATTTGACTCAAATCTTGATCACTCGCGACAATATAATCATCTGCAGTAGAGCCTAATACATCGATACTCAATGAAGACAATGTTTGGTCTTTTTGGGTAAAAATCTGGCTATCTTGTTGCCAAGTGAACACACTAATTTTAGGCACCAAATACACGGCTTTTTGATATTCAGGTATCACAGTAATTTGTTGCCCTAAGAGTAAATTGCACGTTTGTGGTACAGGGGTAGACCAAGCTGTTAAAAATACCCCATCAGCAATTGCAGACACTTCATCAATGGCAATATGACATTGATTAATGTTCACCGCAGATAACGAGGTTGACTGACTCATAGGCACACTGACTTTCACCCGAATACTATCGGTAGGAATAAGCGAGAATAATTGCACCCCAGCACTGTAGGGGCTATTTAGATAATTAAGATTAACAATGCCCGCCACAGGAGCCATGACCACCAGCGATTCAGTATCTGCATCAATGCTTTGCACCATCTCCATAAAGTGCTGCATGTGTTCGTATTCAAGGTGAGCACTAAAGTAATCTTGGCTGATCTCGCGCCACTTATCAGAGCCAATGCTGCCATTTTTTAATAAAGGCAAATTACGGTCATAACGCTGTTTAGCAAGATCGTATAGGCTTTTGGCCGCCTCTATTTGAGCTAAAAAATGAAACACTTCCGGTCCAGTTAATCTGACAATGGCTTGGTCTTTGGTGACAACTTGCCCCTGTCCCACTAAAAACGTGACTTGCTGAATATTTTCAGGCGTCATAACCCAATAATCGTTACCGGGTAAACGGGCTATTTGTGCAGGAAGAGGACTACCTTCATAACTGGCCACTTTTTTAGGCGACATATAACTCACGTCTAAGTGACCTAACTCGCTAAGAGATATGGTTTCAGCACGAACAAACGCCGATGATAAACCAATTGTGATACATAAAAGGCTGGTGCCAAATTTGGCCATCATAATGAAATCCCTAAAGCTTGCAGTTGCTGAGAATGAAGTTGTTGCTGGGCCACTTGGTTAAGTGCTAAACGCGATTCGGTATCTAATGCATCCATGTAACGGCGTAACCAAATTTCATAACCCATTTGGTTTTGGTCTTTTACCTTGGCCAAATCTTCAGTGATGGTGCGACTCAGTGATACCCCTCGTTGTAACAAGGCCTGCTGTTTTCTGAGATTATGCTGCTGTAATAACAGCTTTTGTGATTGATTTTTGAGTTCCAGATACAGTCTTTCGCTATTGATGCGTTGATCTTGATAATCTTTCTGCCAAACCGACAGCTCACGTTGAGATAAAGTAGAGCCAAAACCGAGTGGAATACTGATCCCAACACCTAAATGCTGGTCGTTAGAGAGATCACCAGCCGTTTCCTTTGCGGTTAATGACACAGTCCACGGATCTTGTTCACCCGCTTGCTGGCTTGTCATCATGACGTCTTGAAACTGTTGTTGCAGCGACTGTAATTGCCACAAAGGATGCTGCATCAATACCACATCAGCACCATGAATAGATTGCACGTCTAATTCAGCCATATTATGGCCACTTTCTTCTATATTTTCGGGGATCTCACTCAAACCAGTGAGTGATTGAAATAATGCCATTGCTTCATCTTGTTGCTGTTTTAGTTCAATCTGCGCTAAATCAATATCCACGCGTTCACGATCTAATAGCAATAAATTGACTTTAGGAAACTCACCCGCTGCAGACAGTTGTTTTTGCTGCACATGTAACTGTTCTAATAGCGATGCTTTACGTTGCAGTTGATTAGACTTAACTAAAGCGATGCGGAAATCCCACATACTTTGCCTAAGCAAACCAGATAAATATAATTTTTGAAGTGCCACCTGCTGCTCAAGCAGAGAGCTTGTTAACCGTTTTAATTTGTTATCGCTTTGGTGCAAACTAAAAGATTTAATGGGTAAGTTAAGTGATACTTCTTGTTCATAAATGTTACTATTATCAAGATCGCCTAGGTAACTTAAACTAATGCTCGGTAAGCCCGTCAACCAAGTCGAACTGCTCAATTGTACTGAGCGGTTATCGTTGAGTGGCATGGCATTAAAGGTGGTCTTGTTTAATCGCGTTTGACTTAACTGCAACAGTGGTGACAGGTCATTGCTTGTAGCGCCATAGCTATAAGAGCTAATCGCTAACGCAATAATAAGACATATTTTGATACTAAACTTCACGGCAGACATATGTGATTTCACTAACCCAAAAGATATAGTTAGACTATTATCTTTAGGTAGAGAACACATGGGGAGTATGTATCATAAATGTCGCTATGGTACATATGTACCATAATGTAAACTCATGATTTTAATGCGTAATCACTTACCCTTTTTAGTTTTATTTACGTAACACACTCATTTTTGGACCGCTGTCATGAGAAAAGATGTATTCATTATTATACTGCTACTGCTAATCACCTTGTTTAAGTTGTTCGACATATTTGCCGATTTTCAACTGGACATTCCCGCTTGGCACATTGCCCAAGAAGCCATGCTGGTATTGTTAACGATTGCAGCGAGTATTTTTTTAGGTTATGACCTGATCCGCAGTTCTCGCCAAGTCAAAGCACTCAAATCGAAACTTAAAAAAGCGGATAAAGAAATCGATCACATGTCAGCACAAATGCGATCAGCAAGACAAGAATATAGCGTAACAATCGCAACACAATTCGATGCATGGCAGTTTACAAAAAGTGAACAACAAGTCGCTTTATTACTGTTGAAAGGCCTCAGCTTTAAAGAAATTGCCGAGGTACGACTCACCAAAGAAAAAACGGTCCGCCAACAAGCATCAACAATTTACAGCAAAGCACAAGTTGACGGCCGCCACACTCTATGCGCCTGGTTTATGGAAGATTTTATTCAAGAGTAATACTCACTAAGCCCAAAAAAATATAGGTCCCTGCTTAAAAATATTACAGGGTGAATAACGTAGTAGTCAGGATTATTATTTTAGCTTTTGCCCTTCGTCTTCATTATCCGCGCAAGCTTAGATCCCGGCTTAAATGCCTTATTGGGAGAGATCCATTTTTGACTTTTGACTTTTGACTTAATGATTTAATGATTTAAACCCATAAAAAAACCAGCATTTTCATGCTGGTTTTTTTGTTGTTAACAAATATTGCTAACAAGGCCGGTTAACTTATGGATGACACTCGTTGTGCATTTCTAAGTTAGTACCAATGTCTTTTGAGCGATTGGCTTTAGCATCATCATTACGTAATTGCGTTAAATGATCCAAGTAAGCTTGGTCAACGTCGTTGGTAATATAATGACCGTCGAATACTGATGTTTCGAAACGCTTAATCTCTGGATTTTCCATTCTTACCGCTTCAATTAAGTCGCTTAAGTCTTGGAAAATAATGCCATCGGCACCAATGATTTTGGCAATTTCGTCAGCATCACGACCATGAGCGATAAGCTCATTAGACGTCGGCATATCAATACCATACACATTCGGGAAACGAATTTCAGGTGCCGCTGAAGCAAAGTACACTTTCTTTGCACCGGCTTCTCGCGCCATTTCAATGATCTGTTCAGACGTAGTACCACGTACAATCGAATCATCAACCAATAATACGTTTTTACCTTTAAACTCGGTATTAATCGCATTCAGTTTACGACGTACAGATTTTTTACGCTCTAACTGACCAGGCATAATAAACGTACGACCAATATAACGATTTTTCACAAAACCTTGGCGGTACGGTAAATCCATGCAACGTGCAATTTCTAATGCGATATCGCACGAAGTTTCAGGAATAGGAATAACAACATCAATGTCGTGATCTTCCCATTCTTTCTTAATTTTTTCGCCTAACTTAGCGCCCATGTTTACACGGCTTGCATAAACAGACACTTTATCAATGCTCGAATCTGGACGTGCAAAATACACGAATTCGAAAATACATGGCGCATAGCTTGGGTCTGCTGCACATTGACGGGTAAACAATTGTCCATCAAGTGAAATATAAACAGCCTCACCAGGTGCTACGTCACGCATCACTTCAAAACCAACAGCGTCTAAAGCAACACTTTCAGAAGCAACCATGTACTCAGTACCCGTTGCAGTTTCGTGTTTACCCAATACCAAAGGACGAATACCAAATGGGTCGCGAAATGCCACTAAACCTTGGCCAATAATCATCGCAACTACCGCGTAAGCACCACGAGTTTGCGCATGCACTTTAGCAACTGCATCAAACACTTCATCGGCACTTAAGGTTAAACTGCGCGTTTCTTGTAACTCATCGGCTAACAGATTTAACAAGATTTCTGAGTCTGAGGTGGTGTTAACATGACGACGCTTTGTGACCAAGCTTGCAGCCAGTTCAATCGTATTAGTCAAGTTACCGTTATGTGCTAACGAAATACCAAATGGCGAGTTAACATAAAACGGTTGTGCCTCTGATGCACTCGAGCTGCCAGCGGTAGGATAACGAACATGTCCAATACCGGCATTGCCTTGTAAACGCTGCATATGTTTAGGTTCAAACACATCTTTGACTAAGCCGTTTGCTTTACGTAAACGAAACGCATTCATGTCAACCGTCACAATACCTGCTGCGTCTTGACCACGATGTTGGAGCACAGTCAGCGCATCATAAATGGTCTGATTAACTGTTGATTTTCCTACTATTCCGACGATACCACACATGGGTAAGGTTCCTCACTGTAAAGTGTTTTATGTTTATATTTTGGGTACAAAGCTAGAGGTATTTTCAAGGTAGTTAAAAAACCACTGAATAACCACGCCAAATTCAGGTACAAGAACAGAGTCCTGCCACCATTTAGTGTCAGGGAATGCCGTAAAAGCATCCATAAAAAACAGTAATGCACTAACGATTAACGCGCCACGAATGGCACCAAAACACAGGCCTAAAACACGGTCTGTGCCCGATAATCCGGTTTTAGCCACTAACTGGCCTAATAAATAATTAACGAGAGCCCCTATGATCAGGGTAATGATAAAAAGAATAGCAATCGCCACACCGTTTCTAACTAACTCGTCCTGCATTTGGGTTAAATGAGCTGCAAGATCAAGATAAAACTGGCTAGCGATAAAGAAAGCGGCAAACCAAACCACAAGAGACATGGCTTCTTTGGCAAATCCGCGGATCAAACTAATAATAGTTGATAACCCGATGACAATAATTATTGCGTAATCAATCCAAACCATGGAGATGGGGATCCGGTATAGGGTTCAAGACGGCGGGATTCTAACAGAGACAGAGATGTTTCTCACCTCTGATTGCACAAATTATTCTTGCGTGATTAAGAACAATCAAATTGTAAATATTAATCACGCATGCAAAATACCGTCTGAAGAGGTTATTGTTCCTGTGGATTATAGGCTACGATTTTGCCTTTTAATCCGGTTAATTTGAATATAGGTTGCTGACGAGCTTTAAGTTTTTCTTCTGAAACTTCAGGGCCAACAAACACTCGGGTTAGTTTCCCTTCAACGGGTACTTTAGGCAGTGTATAAGCGTTAAACCCCGCTTTTCGCAGTTGAGCAATCAACGCTTTTACATTGGTAATATTATTAAACCCGCCTAACTGCAATGTAAAACCAGCAGTAATAGGTGATTTCACTTTATTTGCAACCTGGGTTTCAGGCTTTTTAACTGCCACTGCTACTGTAACTGGAGCTGGAGCTGGCGGCTTAACAGCTTGGCTGACTTCTTTGGTCGGCTCTTTGTTCGGTTCAGCTCCCCCTAATGCAACGATATCGTTACTGAGATCTTGTGGTTCAGCAATCGTTAACACTTGAAATTCTTCTACTGGTTCAGCGGTATTGTCAGAATTAACTTTATTGGAAGCACTTGGCTGAGTTTGACGTAAAGGAATTTCAGTGAATTCCTCAACCACTTGCGTTTTTTTACCGTCTAATAAGTCGGGTAAAAAAATCACGCCTAAGGCCACTAATACGATGGTACCCACCAAACGATTTTGAAATTGACGATTCAAAGCTAATTCCCTTTTTTAACCAAATGACGTTAATGATGGCTTGCACGACCGACGTCTGACATAAATAGTGTTTATAAAGATTTAAAGCCAGCTACAGTATAAAAAGAACCGAAGACAATAACCACATCATCTGCATTGACTGTAGCTTGTATAGCTTGCCATGCGCTAGCGATGTCAGCAAACTCACTTACATGCTCACAGCTACCGTCATTGGGCAATGCTTGACGCAATGCTTGTGCTGATGCGCCACGTGGATTATCTAAACTCACCAAGTTCCAATGGCTAATTTGCTCGGCTAATGTCGCCAATACTGACTTAATGTCTTTATCTTTAAGCATGCCACACAAGGCTACAATACGACGGCCTTGGTAAGCCTGTAACTGTTGCGCTAAATATCTGGCGGCATGTGGATTATGCGCAACATCTAATAATACTAATGGTTGCTGACTCACCTGCTCTAGTCGCCCAGCGAGTTGAGCTTGTTGTAATCCTTGGTTTATGTGCTGTTGGCTTATTTGCGGCCAAATATGGCTTAGCAGCGCAACAACACTAGCAGCGTTAGCTAGCGGTAACCTTGGCACAGTTAAACCTGTATATGACTGCCGTGCAGATTCAAAGTGCCACAATGCTGGTTGAGTCTGATCTTTATGGTAATTAAACTCATGCCCAACACGATAAAGGGTTGTATGGAGTTGATTCGCATATTCAGTGATGCTCAACGGTAAGTCTGGCTCACCGATAATAGCGACACAATCGGGGCGAAACACACCAGCTTTCTCTCTGCCAACCAGTTCGCGGGTATCGCCTAAATATTCTTGATGATCAAGATCGATTGAGGTCAAAATAGTGGCTATGGAATCAATAATATTGGTTGCATCCAACCGTCCACCTAAACCCACTTCAAGGATGATCACATCGACTTTAGCAGCTTTAAACAAATATAAACCAGCTAAGGTAGCATATTCAAAAAAGGTTAATGAAATATCACCTCGCGCCGCCTCTATGGCACAAAAAGCTTCGATAAGAGCGTCATCACTAGCGTCTTGTTGATTTATTTGCACCCGTTCATTGTAATGCAGCAAATGAGGCGAGCTATACACGCCGACAGACAAACCAGCCTGACGTAAAATCGAAGCCAACATGGCGCAGGTTGTGCCTTTGCCATTGGTGCCGGCTACGGTAATCACTTTAGCTGGCGCCAAATCAAGCACACTCAATCGCTCGGCAACTGCGCTGACTCGAGTTAAACCCATGTCAATTTCGCTAGGATGAATTGCCAACAAATAATCCAGCCATTGAGCTAAACTTGACTGTTGATTGGGCACAGTTATTTCAGACACGATTGACATAATTCAATACCATTTAACTTATTCAAACCTTACTCGGCCTGCGAATACAGAACATTCGTTTTACATTTCAATAAAGATAACTTAGCTAACTTAAATAACATAGATAGCTTAAAGGGCTTAATCGAGCATAAACAATGGACCCAAAGCTAGCTTAGGTAATTGATAATGTTCAGGATAACTTACGTCGACCAAATACAATCCGTTCGGTTTAGCGGTAGGTGCCGCTAGCTTACGATTTTTCAGAGCAAACAATTCTGTTATCCACTCTATAGGTTGATTACCTAAGCCGATTTGCAGTAATGAACCAACAATATTACGCACCATATGATGTAAAAATGCATTAGCTTGAATATCGACCATCACATACATACCCTGGCGAGTCACATTGACTTGATGCACGTTTCGAAACGGCGTTTTAGATTGACAATGCAATGCTCTAAAACTGGTAAAATCGTGTTCGCCAACAAAAAGCTGTGCCGCTTTATGCATCAAGGTTTCATCAATATCACCGTGATAATGGCTCACTCCGGCACTTAAAATACCCGGGCGCAGTTTATGATTATAAATCACATAGCGGTAACGTCTGGCTGTCGCACTGTAACGAGCATGAAAACTGTCATCGACTTCTTTTGCCCAGCGTATCGCCACACTGTCGGGTAAATTAGCATTAACGCCCTGTGTCCACGCCGTCATTGGACGTTGAACATCGGTGTCAAAATGAACCACCTGCCCGGTACCGTGTACACCAGTATCTGTTCTGCCGGCACACAAAACGGTTATAGGTTCATTAGCCACATAACTTAACGCTTTTTCAATCTGGGCTTGCACTGAATCGACCTCGAGTTGGCGCTGCCACCCACAAAAACCACTACCATCATATTCAACACCTAACGCGACCCGCATGCCTATATCCTCTACTCAATAATGGCGCGCAGTTTATCACAAAAAAACGGCGCATGTATCTGCGCCGTTTGCTTTTATGTGGTTAACATAAGCCTATTTCTTTACCTATGCAGGCAAAAAATTATCGGCTTAACTGACACTTTTTAGTAAATTTTTGGCTTCTAATTGCTGACGTTCATTACCGTCCATTTGCACTTCTTTTAATAACGCTCGGGCACTGTCTTGATCTTCAATTTCAATATACGCCCTGGCTAAATCAAGTTTTGCATTAACGGAGTTTTCTTCATCATCAACATCAACCATATTCGGATTGCCCATTAATGAACTTGCAGAGCCCATATCAACATTAACGTCTTTATACTGATCGGTTTTATCGTCATCTTCATCAGCATCGTTCAACAGTTTATCAATATCGATATAACCGTTTTCACGCTCAAAACGCATTAAGTCATCGTCACTGGCTTTATATTCTGTTGATTGGCTTCGTTCTTTTTGATCGAGTGCAGCCAATGCTTCATCAACAGTTAAGTTGTCATCGCTAAGGATATACTCATCTTCTGAGGTAAAGTCATCATCGTTGTCATCATCATTGAGTGATTGTGAAAATGCAGCCAGTAGATCATCGTCACTCACATCTGCTTCATCGACTTCTCTCTCGTCAGCGGCTGACTCGGCAGCTTTAAGTAAATCGCTTTCCCAATCTAAAAGTTCAGGTTTTGGTTTACTTGATTTTAGGTCATTAAAGAAGCCTGAATCTTTATTGATTTTACTTTTCGCACTAGACGAAGCAGCCTCTTCATCATCCATTTGTGCTAACAAGGCATCAAGACCATCATCCGTTTCTGATGTAGGAGCTTGTGCAGCTGCAGTTTCTTGATCAGACTCAACATCATTATTGCTCGTTGACGCTAACGCAGCTTCAAGTTCAGCATCTAGCCAGCGGTTATCTTCGTCATCGCTGTCTGCTGCTTTATCAGCATCCGCTTCTGGCTCAATATACTTGTTCGTTTCAATATCAGCGGTATCAACTGTGTTAGTTAAATCGGTATCATTAAGATATTCATCAAACTCATCGAATAATGCGTTATCGTCGATGCTTTCATTGTCAGGCTGAGTGCTGTCAACCTGCGGAGCACTGCCATACTGTGGGTTTTCAGTGTCATTTTCTGATGGAGTATCGTCTTTTATATCTTCTTTAAAGCTTGCCAATAAAGTATTAATATCATCATCGAGGGACTCATCATCAGATATTGATTCTTCATCGGAAATATCATCATCTAATTCAGCAGCAATCTGTGCTTGGACGGCAGCCTTTTCCTGAACGTCGGCATCTGACTCAATCACAGGCTCGTTAAGACTCGCTAATAATGCATCGATGTCATCATCACTGGTTTCATTATCATCAATGGAATCTACGACATCCTCATCACTTAACTCTGCAGCAATTTGCGCCGCTAAATCATCACTATCGGAAGTTTGCTGTTCACCGGTTGATAGTTCATCACTTTTTTCATCAAACACTGATTCAATAACAGGCTCATTCAAGCTAGACAGCAATGCGTCAATGTCATCATCACTCGACTCTACATCTTGGATATCTTCGTTAGTATCATCTTGCAACTCAGCTGCAATTAACGCGGCAATATCATCATCGTTGTCAATTGAATCACGGTTTAACGGCTGAAGGTCTGTATCCCCATCATCTGTTGAACTATCTGTTGAGCTATCTTCTTCGTTCTCATCCTTGGTTGCAGATAAGCCGGCTAGGAGTTGATCTATATCTTCGTCCGTTGCAGTAGGAGCATCAACATCAGTTTGTTCCGAATCAGGCTCTGATAGTAATAAATCAAGGTCCTCTTCCGCGTTTGTTTCAGCTGATTTTACCGGTGTTTCGGCAGCCACATCATCCGGTTCTGCAGGCATATCAAACTCTGCTAACAATGCATCGATATCGTCATCCGCTTTTGCTTCAGCTGATTTTACCGGTGTTTCGGCGGCCACATCATCTGGCTCTGCAGGCATATCAAACTCAGCTAACAATGCATCGATATCGTCATCCGCTTTTGCTTCAGCTGATTTTATCTGTGTTTCGGCGGCCACATCATCTGGCTCTGCAGGCATATCAAACTCAGCTAACAATGCATCGATATCGTCATCCGCGCTTGTGTCTGCTGATTTTACCGGCGTTTCGGCGGCCACATCATCCGGTTCTGCAGGCATATCAAACTCTGCTAACAATGCATCGATATCGTCATCCGCTTTTGCTTCAGCTGATTTTACCGGTGTTTCGGCGGCCACATCATCCGGTTCTGCAGGCATATCAAACTCTGCTAACAATGCATCGATATCGTCTTCCGCGTTTGCTTCAGCTGATTTTACCGGTGTTTCGGCGGCCACATCATCTGGCTCTGCTGGCATATCAAACTCAGCTAACAATGCATCGATATCATCTTCCGCGCTTGTGTCTGCTGATTTTACTGCTGCGGCAGCGGCAACATCATCCGACTCCGCTGGCATATCAAACTCAGCTAACAATGCATCGATATCATCTTCCGCGCTTGTGTCTGCTGATTTTACTGCTGCGGCAGCGGCAACATCATCCGACTCTGCAGGCATATCAAACTCAGCTAACAATGCATCGATATCGTCATCCGCGCTTGTGTCTGCTGATTTTACTGCTGCCGCAGCCACATCATCTGGCTCTGCAGGCATATCAAACTCAGCTAATAGCGAATCAATATCATTTTCTGCTGAAGCATCTAGATCATCAGTTTCATCTTTTCCAGTATCTTCATCTAAACCCGCCAACAAACTGTCTAAATCATCTTCTGGTGCAGAAGAATTTAGGGTTGCAGCAGGCTTATCATCTAATCCAGCAAGTAGACTATCGAGATCATCATCATCTTCAAGAGGTTCAAGATCAGAATCTTGATCTTCCATAGCCTCTGCCCATAAATCGTCTAATGAGGTCCCTTCTTCGTCTTCTATTTCTGTTTCACTAACAAACATATCTGACGCCATATCCATCTCGGCATCATCTTCCATTTGGATTTCAGGCTGTAAATCTACGCTGTCTAAATCCAATAAATCATCAATTGAATCTTCATCACTTGAATCTAAATGGACCACAATATCATCAGAGTCATCTAAGCCATCACTGCCTGTTGCAACTGCAGACTCTTGTTCAGACTGGGTTGCTGTTTTCACTTCAGATTGTTGAGACTTTTTATTTCGGCGACTGAGCAACCAGAAAATAAGCCCGAAGATAATTAACAGAGGGATAGAGGCGGCAAGGATCAACAAAATGGTGTTATCCATTAGGCTACGCCAAAAGTCAGTGGGTTCTTCTACTACGGGTTCCGCATTTTCGGTTTGATCTTCGAGTTTTTTATTTTCTAAGTTTAAAGCTTCATATTTCTCGCGTAATAGTTGTAGATCTTCTTCAAGCGAGGAAATGTTTAATGACATTTGTTCAATTTTGTTTTTCAACGCTTGATTGTCATTATTACTGACCATTAATTCATCTTGCGCGCGCGCTAGCTCATCCGTGACCATCAACGTTTTTGCATTAGCTTTATCTAAGGTGCTATTGAGATCATTTACGACAACCGCATTAGCCTCATTAATCGCTTTGGTTTGAACCGCTACAGCAGGTGTTTGCTGAACTATTTGCAGTGGTTTTGCAGCAGTAGGCTTTTTAGGCGTTTCGACTATAGGGGATTGAATAGGTTTATTAATAACGGGACGAGGCTGGGTTTGTCTGCTAGCGCGGCGGTCATCTTGTTCAGCACGGCGTTTAGCAACATCATTGGGTATAGCTGCTATCACATCTACAGAAGGAACAAGTAATATCATCCCTCGCTCTAATGTATTGTAATTATTACCACTAAAAGCATGTGGATTCGCGTCAAATAACGCCGCCATCACTTGATAAATACTGACCTTATCACTGGGTCTGACTTTTTGCGCAATACTCCAAAACGTATCTCTTGATGTCGTCGGACCATATTGCCGTTTCGCTTGTTGTTTAACCTCGCCATTGGGCCCAGTAATTTTGAGCGTTTCTGCTTGTGCAGACTCAATAATTTGTACACTGGTTAAACCAACCGCTGTGCAGGCAATCAAACCCACAATATATGAAGTACGCAAAGTCATCCCATCCTTCCCTTTTAGCGCTATTGAGTTACCGATTTGGCAACAGGCTTTAGGCAATTTTTATCGTTAGTATTATGGTCGTTAACTGTATCGAGTCACATCAATCGTGAGCCAATTTTACAGGCAATTTCGATGTTATTGATGTTAAAAATGATATGTTTACGACTATAAACTAGATTCACCACACCTGCTACTATTGGGCTCAGTAAAACGGAAAAAGCCTGCGCATTGCAGGCTTTTTAAACTAAATCGCGTTGTTGATTAAGTCATTACACATTGTTAAAGCGTAATTAATAGTAATCTCTAATCAAAATCTCGGCAATTTGTACGCTGTTTAATGCTGCGCCCTTACGAATGTTATCGGCAGTAACCCATAAATTTATACCGTGAGAGTGTGAAATATCTTTACGAACACGACCAACATAAACAGGATCATTACCTGCAGCTTCAGTTACCGCGGTTGGATATTCGCTATCATCATCAAACAATTCTACGCCTGGTGCATCACGTAAAACGGCTTTAACATCTTCTGCATCAACAGGTTGACGAGTTTCAATGTGGATAGCTTCAGAATGACCATAAAAAACAGGCACACGCACAGCTGTTGGATTAACCACAATTTCGTCATCACCAAAAATTTTCTGCGTTTCCCACACCATTTTCATTTCTTCTTTGGTGTAGCCATTTTCCATAAACACATCAATTTGAGGCAATACGTTAAAGGCAATTTGCTTTGGATAAACTGTCGGCTCAGACGGTAATCCTTGCAATAATTTAGCACTTTGACCCGCTAGCTCATCAATCGCCTTTTTACCGGTTCCCGACACAGACTGGTAGGTCGCTACGTTAATACGTGAAATACCAAAAGCATCATAAATAGGTTTAAGAGCCACTAACATCTGAATCGTTGAACAATTAGGATTAGCGATGATATTGCGATTGCGGAAATCAGCAATGGCTTCTGGGTTAACTTCAGGTATCACCAGTGGCACATCTACGTCGTAACGAAAATGTGAGGTGTTATCGATAACAACACAACCCGCATCACCCGCAATCGGCGCCCATTTAGCAGACACATCGCCACCAGCAGAAAAGAAGCCAATTTGTGCTTGGGTCCAATCAAACGTTTCTACGTCAAGAATTTCAACTTGTTTACCGTGAAAACTGACTGTTTCGCCAGCACTGCGACTGCTCGCTAATGGAAACAACTTAGCAACCGGAAAATTACGCTGCTCGAGGATCTCAATCATTGTTTGACCCACTGCGCCCGATGCACCTAAAACGACTACATTAAATTCCTGAGACATAATTAACGCTCGACTCCATATTATCCAGTTTGAACAATCAATCTACCCTAGTTTAGTTGTGCTTTACTAGGGTTAATGTACTAAAAAAGCCGACTTTGAAGTGATTTTTTCTCAACTGGTTAAAATTACTGTTTTTTAGCTTCAATCTGTCGTTCTATTGGCAATATCGGCCTTATATACTTTCACTAATTAATTAAAGCCTAAAGCACTCAACATCGGTGGGTTAATCGTACCATCAGATAAATAGTCCACAGATTGAGCTAACGAGATAGCACTATATTCACGACGATAAGTGTGGTTTTTACGCATTAAATCAAAACCTGTCGCTGTTGAAAAACAACCTCTAAAACTAAAGTCATCATCACGCAAATCATAGACCAAACGCGACAATTTCAGCAATTGGCTTTCAGTTAAATCACCTTGATTTACAATTTGGTTAAATTGAAATGCTGGTAATAAACTTTCTAATGATTTTTTCACCGGAAAATCAAGTAACTCACACCACTTTTGATACAACATAAACGTACCACGGGCTTTGCCTTCAAGGCTATAACCTGCAATATGCGGCGTAGCAAACTCTGCCAAGGCGACTAATTCGGTCATTGGGTTAGGTTCACCTTCCCACACGTCAAGTACCAGCTTTACATCATCACGTTGTTGTTTAAACTTGATCAGCGCTCGGTTGTCAATAACCTCGCCTCGACAGCAATTTAGTAACCAAGTATTGGGCTTTAGCTTATTCAGTCGAGTTTCATCAAACAAGTACCAGGTTTTGTGCTCACCGTCTTTAGTGATAGGCACATGCAGACTGATTATATCGGCTTGCTCAATAATAGTGTCTAGCGACACAAACTCTCGGGTATCACCTTGCGATGCTTTAATGGGATCGCATAACAATACTTTTAGCCCATAAGCTTGCATACACTTCGCGGCTGCGGTGCCGGTATTACCCGCGCCGACAATCCCAACCACTTTACCGGCTAGAGACTCACCGAAACGTTGCGCTAACTCCAGCATGGCAATAAATGCATACTCACCTACTGCAGTCGCGTTACACCCAGGGGCATTAGTAAAATAAATATTGCGCAACGAAAGATAATCAACATCAATATGATCGGTACCAATTGTCGCACTACCCACAAATTTAAGTTTATGCGCATTCTTAATTAACGCAGCATTCACTTTGGTCACCGAACGCACCAGTAACACATCAGCATCTTCAACTTGTTTAGCCGTCAAGGTTCGGCCATTTACATATTCAATCTTACCTAAATAGCCAAACAAGGCATCAACATAAGGCATGTTTTCATCGGCAATTATTTTCATTTGGGTATCTTATTCACTGCGAGTTTAACGACATCACATCGCGTTTTTTTATAACCAGTATCTTATACCAAACTCACCCACTCCGTCATGGCAAATAGCGCTGAATGTTCTCGCTGACTAAACCTGGATGCTAGAGCGGACTTCGTCCTGCTAGTTCGCTTCGCGGTTATAAAAGCCAAGCGGTTAACATCAGAAACAACCGACAAATAACTCCGATATACGCTTACATCGCTTTCGCTTTTATAGCTTCTAGCCGCAAAGCGAACTAGCATCTAGGCATTTAGTCTTTCCATAAGCGCAGCGTTCGCTTGTAATCGCTTGTTACCGCCTGTTATCGCTTTTTCTCTATGCAAAAGGCAATAAAAAAGCCAGTATCGTTTCCGATGCTGGCTTTCAAATCATTCGCGGGTTGCCCCACTAATGAGGTTTTATGCTTTATATTTACGCATGACTAACGTTGCGTTAGTGCCACCAAAACCAAAGCTATTGCTCATGATGGTGTTCAATTCTGCTTTGCGCATTTCACGAACTACTGGCATGCCAGTTGCTTTTTCATCTAGGTTGTCAATGTTAATGCTTGGAGCAATAAAACTGTCTTCCATCATGATTAAGCTGTAAATCGCTTCATGAACACCCGCAGCACCTAAAGCATGGCCTGTCATTGATTTAGTTGATGCGATAGGAGGCATGTTATCGCCAAACACTTCGCGCAATGCTTCAAGTTCACGCATGTCACCTACAGGAGTAGAAGTACCATGAGTGTTGATGTAATCAACTGGTGTATCGACATCAGCTAATGCCATCTGCATACAACGTACGGCACCTTCTCCAGACGGAGCAACCATGTCGTAGCCATCAGATGTGGCACCATAACCAACAATCTCAGCATAAATCTTCGCACCACGTGCTAAGGCATGTTCTAATTCTTCAACAACAACGATACCGCCGCCGCCAGAAATAACAAAACCATCACGATCGGCATCATAAGTACGAGACGCTTTTTCAGGCGTGTCATTGTACTTAGTCGATAGTGCTCCCATAGCATCAAAGCCCATAGTGAGTGTCCAATCGACTTCTTCAGCACCGCCAGCAAAAACCATATCTTGCTTACCCATTTGGATAAGTTCAACGGCATGGCCAATACAATGAGCTGAAGTGGCACAAGCTGAACTGATTGAATAGCTCGTGCCTTTAATTTTAAATGGTGTCGCCAAGCAAGCACTTGCAGTACTCGACATAATACGAGGCACTATATAAGGGCCTACACGCTTAACACCTTTTTCACGAAGTGTATCAGCAGCCTGAACTTGGTTTTTTGAAGATGCGCCACCCGTTCCAGCAATCAAGCCGACACGGAAATTAGAATATTGCTCTTCTGTTAAGTTAGCGTCAGCAATCGCTTCCTGCATAGCAATGTAAGCATATGCAGCAGCATCGCCCATAAAGCGTAGTGCTTTACGATCGATATGATCAGCTGGGTTCATTTTAATGTCACCCCAAACTTTGCTACGTAATTGCATTTCTTCAAACTGTGCCGAGTGAGTAATACCGCTACGACCCGCTTTAAGTGAATCAGTCACTTCTAGCTTGTTATTACCGATACTTGAAACAACACCCATTCCGGTGATCACGACTCTTTTCATTTTTATGCTATCCATTTGGTACATGTCGGTACTTAATTGCGGCAATCATAGCTGCTTTGAAGCAATTAAGTGGTCAGCTTTCCATAAACGCAGGTAAAATAATGCCAAGTTATCGGCCCTGAGTAAAATATTTTGAATAAAACACCTTTATTATCTGTATCCCCGAATTTACACGAGTTGCATATTTGTGAATTACTGGGCAACAACGTCAATCAAAATAGCCGATATCTCCATATTTTTAAGCAGTATATCGCCGAAGTATTGCAAAGCGGTGACGATAAAATAGCAGCCACAAATACTCAACCACATTTATTAACGCTAGGCCAACTCGGTTTTGGCGATGGCCACGAAATAATACTATTACTGGCAGCCTTGCAAGAGGCTAACCTGCAAAACCCTTTGAAACAGCAAAAAACTCGAATTCACATCAGTGTATTTGAACAAAGCCCAGTAAATCGTAAGCAACTAGAATACAAATGGCAACAACAAGGGCTACTTAATTCAGACCATCATTTATTCGATTTTACCCAAGCACTACTCAATGGTGAAATTGCAGCCATCGAAGGTTGTCAGCGGCTAGGCCTACTTCAAAACCAACTTATCATAGACCTGTATCAAGGCTCGCCACTAGCGCAAGCCAAAGTCGTTGCCACGCCTAGTAAACAAAGGATAACACATTGGTTTGCCCTACCCCATACGAACCAAGAGGCTTATTCAGATCATTATTTTAATCAAAGTTCACTTTGGCAATATGGTCGGCTCAGTGTTGATAATGCAACATTTTTAGCAGCCAGCACAAATGATACCGATGTCGCTCCGGCTATCAAAAAGCAACTAGCACTATGCGGTTTTTTATCAACCACATCATCAAAATCCAATGATGACATTGCTATAGCAGAACGTAACGCACTAAGACAACAACTACAGCAACAGTTTGCTTATAACCCATTGCCACCGTTACATTCTAATAACAACAGCCCTATAGCTATTATAGGGGGCGGTATCGCTTCTGCAAGTCTTGCTTTATCTCTGGCTGAGCGCGGCAAAGATGTGATTATTTATTGCAAAGATGACACATTAGGACAAGGCGCATCTGGTAACAAACAAGGTGCCATTTATCCCTTACTTACGCCAGAAAATGGATCGCTAAGCCAATTTTTCCAACAAGCCTTCCTATACAGTCGACGCAGAATTCAGGCATTAGTTGATAATGGATATGAAATAGGACATGAGTGTTGCGGTGTATTACATACAGGTTTCGATCAACGTAGCCAAACAAGATTGGATAAAATTATTGATGGCCAAGCATGGCCAACTGAAATTGCTTTTGCAGTAAGTCCAAACCAAGCCACACGACTTGCTAACGTCGAGATTGATAAATCTGGCTTTTACTACCCATTAGGAGGCTGGGCTTGTCCGTTTGAATTCGCACAAGCTAGCATTGCCAAAGCACAAACATTAACCAAGGTTCGCGTTATTTATAATAGCGATATTAGCTCACTTGAATCACACTCATCAGGCTGGCAACTGTTTAGTGCCGGGAATAATACCCCTATAGCAACCCACGAACAGGTCGTCATCGCCTCTGGAGCTCAACTTACCCAGTATAAACAGACAAAAAACCTGCAAATCACTGGTTTTAGAGGTCAAGTTAGCCATGTACCGCCACAAGGTGAACTGGCACAACTTAATACTGTTATCTGCGCCAATGGTTATTTAACGCCACAACATAACCAACTGCATTGCGTTGGAGCAAGTTATGTAAAAGACCCACAGCATCTTGATTTTTGCCCGATAGAGCAGCATGAAAACAGCCAAAAAATGCAACAAAGCTTTCCAAATTCAAACTGGCCTAACGATATTGATGTTTCAAACAATGACGCCAGAGTCGGCGTAAGGATGGTCAGTCGCGATCACTTCCCAGTAATGGGTTGCGCACCTGATGTTGAAGCGTTATTTACACGCTATGCTGTTCAGCAGCAATCGAAAGACAAACCCAGTCTATGGCAGCGTTATTGGCAAATAACACCAGCACCAATTTATGACGGATTATATGTGTTAGGAGGACTAGGCTCACGCGGCCTAAGCTCAGGTCCGCTAGTTGCCGAATGCTTAGCAGCAAACCTATGCGGTGAACTGTCACCATTAAGCATAGAGCTACAAGCACTGCTTAGCCCCAACAGAATGTGGCTGCGTAAACTGCTTAAAGGAAAAGCGTTGATGTGAGTATCGATAACGGAAAACTTCAAGCTGATGTCATTTAGTGGAAAAGGTAAATTAGTTCA
Source organism: Shewanella sp. Arc9-LZ (assembly GCF_010092445.1). Taxonomy (NCBI): domain Bacteria; kingdom Pseudomonadati; phylum Pseudomonadota; class Gammaproteobacteria; order Alteromonadales; family Shewanellaceae; genus Shewanella; species Shewanella sp. Arc9-LZ. The sequence continues at coordinate 3,153,182 of NZ_CP048031.1, forward strand.
GAGCTTCAAAGCCAAAGCGATATTCATCTTTAACGATTGATAGGTACTAACAGCGAAGTATTAGAGACCTATATAAGATTTTTTCAAAAAAATGCTACAAACTTAACTTAAGCGCAGCATATTATTTTAATCCTTAGTTTTAAGCTAACGCTTGTTCTATATCCGCGATAAGATCTTCTACATTCTCTAATCCGACTGAGATACGCAGTAAGTTGTCGGTAATGCCTGCAGCTAGTCGGGCTTCTGGGGTGTAAGGGGAATGGGTCATTGATGCAGGGTGTTGGATCAGCGATTCTGCGTCACCTAAGCTTACGGCGATAGTGAATAACTTTAAACGATTAACAAAGTTGATTGCGTCTTGCTTATCACCCGCCAATTCGAATGCGATGACACCGCCAGCGCGCTTCATTTGGTTGCCGATGAAACGATGACCTTGGTGGTGTTCTAAGCCTGGGTAAAAGACCTGGCTGAATTTAGGGTGTTTATCTAAAAATTCAGCTAACACTTCTGCATTGTCGCAGTGACGAGTTAACCGTACGTCTAGGGTTTTTAAACCGCGTAAAATTAACCATGCATCGTGAGGTGAAATCACGCCACCGAAGTCTTTTAGGATTTCGTATTTCAATCTGTGCATGTGCTCTGCATTGCCGCACACAATACCTGCGATAACATCACCGTGGCCATTTAAATACTTGGTGGCACTGTGGATCACCATGTCAATGCCTAACGCTAGTGGTTGCTGCAATAGTGGTGTCATAAAGGTGTTGTCGACGATTGAAACTAGATTATGTGCTTTAGCTACTTTGGCCATAGCAGCAAGATCGAATACTTGTAAATGTGGATTTACTGGTGTTTCGCAAAACAACACTTTGGTGTTTGGTTTGATGGCGGCTTCGATTGCAGCTATGTCGGAAAAATCGACCAATGTTGATGTAATGCCTAAGCGGGTTAGCTGAGTGGTCATCAGCGCGAAGGTACAACCATAAACAGCTTTTGATGCGATTAAGTGATCGCCTGCATGCAAATGAGTTAATAATGCACTTGATACTGCCGCCATGCCAGATGCGGTTGCAGCTGCGTCTTCTGCGCCTTCTAGCAGCGCCATTTTACGCTCAAGCTCTCCGGTGGTTGGGTTACCGAGACGAGTATAAATATAACCCGGTTCTTCTCCGGCAAAACGTGCTCCGCCCTGCTCGGCTGTATCAAATACAAAGGTGGCAGTTTGATACAAAGGTGTGGTGAGTGAGCCAAAGGCTTCGCGTTGATGTCCGCCATGAATGGCTAATGTGGCTAAGTTCCATTTACCCTGATTGTTATCTTGCATTGCTTCTCCCTGCGCCACCTTGTTATGAGTTGTTACCCTCTTTGGGGTTATTGTTGTGGTGGTCGGAATTTAAGATACAGTGGAATAAAATATAACCAAGTGATTGTTGAAAAATAACCCACGAAGTGATGTAAAAACAATTTTACAAACAGCTGTTTACATCGTTTAAATCACATATGTGAGTCCAGTAAATGCACACGGAAGATGTGTGACAGCAAGGCAATTAGTTCGACAAAGATTGCTTCAGTTTAAGCATTCCTTGGTCGATACTCACCAGCGGCTGGTAGCCTAAGTCTTGTTTTGCTGCGCCAATGTCAAAGTAATGGCTGGTCGACAGTTGCCTTGCTACAAAGCGAGTCATAATGGGCTCTTGCTGTTTATTAAACAAACCATAAACAAATTCAAGTACAACACCTGCGGTGTAAGCGACACGCGTTGGTACACGTTTGGTCACGGGCGGTAAGTCGACACACGCTAAAATGCGATTAAGCATGTCTGCCATGGTAATAGGTTGATCATTACTTAAAAAATACGCTTTACCGGCGCATTTAGCGTCTGCTATTAAGTCTACTGCAGCCAAAATATGGGCGTAGGCGGCGTTATCAACATAAATGGTATCGACCAGTTTATCTTCATTTCCCACTAGCTTTAATCGCCCTGCTTTAGCACGTTCAATCACTCGAGGTACCAGGTGAGGATCGTTTGGCCCCCAAATTAAATGTGGCCGTAAGGCGGTAGTTCGAAGTTGAGCAGAATTAGCGGCAAGCACGTTTTGTTCGGCAATAGCTTTAGACTCACCATAATAATTGAGGTACTCAGCAGCGTAAGGTGCTGACTCATTAATGCCGTTTTCGTCTCGTCCTGCAAAGGTTACGCTTGGAGTACTGGTGTACACTAAACGTTGTATATTAAGCGCTTTACAGGCATTAATAATATTATTTGCGCCATCAACATTAGGCGAGTAATAACTTTGCTTACTACCCCACACGCCTGCCTTTGATGCTACATGAAACACTAAATCACAATCTTGCATTGCCTGTTTTACCGTGTCAAAGTCGCTGATATCACCTTGACGCATATCAACACCAAGCTCAACAAGCTTAGGATAATATCCTCTAGCAAAACCCACCACCTCAATACCTACGGCCAATAAACGCTGACAAATAGCAAACCCTAAAAAGCCGCCTGCACCGGTCACAAACACTTTGTTGACCGATAGCGCTAATTGTTTAAGTGCGGCTTGCTCTAGGGGATGTAAGTCTGTCAGCTTCATTATTAATACCTTGTTGTTACTTTAGGGCCGGCCGTATTATTACGTTATGGTGAGACTTATCATTGCTGAATGACTGCCTTACTACGGTCTAAGTACAGCGGCCTTACTACAGTCTAAGTACGGCCTTATTCTTTCCACTGCTTTTGTGCCCAAACAGCGAGCTTTTCTCTGAAGATTTTAGCATTATGGCGTACATCTACAGGGAAGTCGGGATGAATTAAAAAACGACCAATACCTTGCGTATGTGGATACTGCTCGGCTAATTCTATTAACTCTTGATAAAGGGCTTTAGCCGTTGAGCAAACAATATCTTTTTGCAATTCGATACACATAACTGGCACAACGTCCCCACCCACATTAACGCCAACAATGGCAGAACGTTTGACTTGAGTATGAGTATTAAACACTCGCTCACAGGGCAGTGTATAAAAGCGCTTTAATTTTTGCTTACCGCGCGTGGCATCAACAATATGGCCTTTACGACCACACATCCACAATAAGCCATTATCATCAAGATAACCCACATCTCCCATGCGGTGCTTAACGTGTTCACCGTCGTGTATTTTAGCTAATTCAGTGGCATGTTGACGTTGATAATAGGCTTGGCTAACCATTGGGCCGCTCACGACAATTTCGCCAATTTCGTTAGCGACAAGTTTTTTAACATCGACCCAAAGAGGTTGAGGCTTATCTGTAATCGCAATAATATCAACGCTCACCGACGATATCGGTTTACCGACACAAATGCCTTTACCTTGATCGGTCTGTTGACTGGTATTAAATAACGCGTGGCTACCAATCATACTGATGGGTAACGACTCTGTCGCACCATAAGAGTTAAGCACTTCAACTTGTGGGTTAAGCATGTTGCTAAAGCGCTTGATTGAGCTAATCGTTGCCGGAGCACCCGCTGATATCACTCGCTTAACGCTAGTGAGTTTATGTTGGCTCTGCTCACCAGCTAGACCTAATCGCTCTAACAAGGCAGGATTAACAAACATGTTGCTGCATTGATATTGATCGATTGCGGCAAACAAATGCGCAGGGTTGGCGGTGATTGGTTTACTCGCATCCATGTCTGGCACAATGGATGCCATGCCTAATGCAGGGCCAAATAATGAAAACAGCGGAAAAGTCGCTAAGTCTCGCTCGCCAGGTGCAATACCGTAATCGTGTTTAAGTGCGCTTATTTGCGCTTCAAACATGGCATGGCTGTACACCACGCCTTTGGGAGTACCGGTGCTACCACTGGTAAACAAAATAGCGGCCATATCATCTGGCTTTAGCAGGGCCATTTCAAAAGGATAAGCCTCATTTCGGCCTATTTCGGTAATAGTTTCTAAACTTGTGGCATTTGTTAACCAACGTTCAATGCCTGAACCACCGACATTAATTACCTGTTTAACACTGCTTTTGCCCCACCCAAGCACCCGCCTAGCAATATGCGCTTTAGGTATGCCGATAAAGGCATCTGGTTGCGACTCTGCAAAACACTGTTTAAGATTTTTGATGCCCATACCTGGGTCAACTAAAATGGGGATAATACCTGCTTTGAACAAGGCAAATGTTAACGAGAAAAACTCAATGCTTGGGGTGACCATTAACACGGCTTTCATGCCGCGCTTGATACCGTACTGAATGAGCCCTTTAGCAATCATGTCCGATTGTTGGTGTAAGGTCACAAAGTCGATTTCTTGATAACTGAATTTACCTTGCTTAGCGTGCTGCACAGCAACTGCAAGACCGGCAGGCATAGTTTGCGCAGCCGTTTTAAGGTGCTGACAGATATTGGCATTAGCAAGTGTAGAGGTTTTGGTCATGTGGCTTCATTTTGGGCTAATGTGAATAACGCATATATGCTGGCTAACAATAACGCCAATATATAGATAATTTTAAACGGTTAAATAGCTAAAAGGCTCAAATGAGCCTTTTAGGGTGTAATTAATTTTTTGCGATAAAGTCTTTAATTAAGCCAATCACTTCGTCGCTGGCATCTTCAAGAATGTAATGACCGCAGTCAGCAAACTCGTGCACCGTGGCGTGAGGCATTCGCTGTCGCCATTCTTCTAAAAAATACTTATCAAACACAAAATCTTGTAAACCAAAACAAATCAACGTCGGTACGTCAGCAAACTCGCTTAAGCTATCGCCAATGCTAGTCACTAAGTCGTAGTTTCTGTCGCCAGGTTTGAGTGGAATGTCTTGGACAAAGCGTAGTGTCGAAATACGGTTTTTCCAAGAATCAAATGGCGCTACATAAGCTTCACGCACTTCTTTAGACATGGGTTTACGTTTAACACCCACATACGAGGCTGCTGATGAAAATGCATTTAAACCACGGACTAACAAGGTGCCGAGTAAGGTTTCGCGGCAAATCCATAATGCCCAAGGAAACGGTTTGGTTTTAGGAAGATGAAACGCGGCAGTGTTTAAACACACAATGCGTTTAATACGCTCAGGATGACGAGCCGCAAAGCCCATTCCAATCATACCGCCCCAGTCGTGTACCACGAGGGTGATGTGTTGTTTTACATCAAGGCTGTCTAGCAAGGCTTCTAAATCATCAATACGGTTTTTTAGGGTGTAATCGTATTGTGGATCATCGGGTTTGTCTGATAAGCCGCAACCAATATGGTCTGGCACAATACACTGATGCTGATCGCTCAACGCGCTAACTAAATTACGGTAGTAGTAACTCCAACTAGGATTACCGTGCACCATAACGACTGGCTCGCCTTGGCCTTCGTTTATGTAATGTAGTTTATTGCCGTTACGGTCTAAATAATGACTTTTAAATGGCAGTAAGTTGTCTAGCATGATGCATCCTGTTAACTATTTTTATAATGATATGCAAAAATTCAGTGCAGCCCAAGGCTTACCACTTAATTCCTAACATCATGCAGTTCAAACCACTGCCTATCCCTAAAAAGCTGACTTGGTCGCCAACACGTAAAAAACCTTCATCGTGGGCAATTGCAGCAGTAACCGGTAATGAAACCGTGCCCATGTTGCCTAAGGTTTGATAGGTGGGATATTCTTTTTCGTGGGGGATGTTTAATGCATTTAGCACTTGTCGGCGGTTTGATGCGCCCACTTGGTGACAAATCACTTTATCAACTTGCTCAACAACCCAATCACGCTGCTCTAGGAAATGCTCCCAAGTGTGCTTAGCAAGCTCTACGCCTTCTTTGAGCAAGGTAACTGCATCGGTACGCATAAACTCGCGATACAATAAGTGCCCTGCTTCTTGTAGGCCCCACTGACACAATTGGTGGTGCTCTGGTGCAGACAAATGACTGGCGCCTAATAACTGATGCTGACGCGTGGTGGTGAGTGGCAAAGTGCCATCGGTTAAAATGACTGCTACCGCACCTGAACCACCGGTTAACGTAGCCAATGACTGAGCAAAATTCTGCATTGTCGGTTCGGCTAGCATGTGATCGATGGTGGCATCAACGATATCTCGTGCAGATTCGCACGACACAACCATGCCGGCTTTGATTTGCCCAAGTTCAATACGATTGGCAATATCTAAAATACCCGACAACACCCCTAAACAAGCATTGCTGATGTCGTAAATGGCTGTGTCTTTAGACACGCCAAGTTCGGCAGCAATACGGCAAGCGGTTGCTGGTTCGTGTTGGTCACGGCACACACCCGTGTAAACCACAGCACCTAAGTCGCTGACATTAATACCGGTTTCATTCACGGCTTTACGTGCAGCAGCAATAGCGCCGTCTGATAAACGATGACCTTTAGGCCACCAACGACGCTCGGTAATTCCGGTTAATGCGGCAAGTTGCCCCATAGGAATACGAAACTTTTGATAAAGCGGGGCCAAGCGAGATTCTAAATCGCTACTCGACACTACTTGGGGTGCTAGCTCATAAGCCAGACTATTGATAAAGACGCGTGAATATTTCATTAAACCGTATAATTCGCTTCGCTCTAGCAAGCACAAAAGCCACTAGAATAGTTGTTATTCGTTATTAACCCGCCATTTGAACAAGAATGGCTTAATTATTCAATCAAAAACAGCAAGCTAATGCGGTAATTTGGATAATATATTGTGGTTAGATTTTATTATTTGATTAACTAGTTTGTTGATTTTCACAGTTTTAGGGCAAATAGACTAGTATAAACAAAGGTTTAATTTACAGTTTTGTGACAAAGGCTGCTATTAGTTTGTTTTAATTGCTTGGATCATCGCATTTCGTGGTGTAACACTGTTTGCACAAAATTCAGTCAACGCCACTTGATATCCCTGCTCTTGTAAAAAACACACTCGATCGAGCAACAGCCAATGCTCCAAAGCTCGGCGAAATAGATGGGCCACTAAATCTATTCGCTTAGTAAGCCGTTGTCGCTCAATTCCGCGGTGCAAATAATGGCTCAAATTAATCTCACTGGATATAACTAAATGCTTTTGATTTGCAGCCCATTGGCAAAAGTCGCTAAAACTGCCACTAAGCTGGCTTTTTTTAATGGTCGGCACCGATAAATAAGCATCGATGCCGCGAATTTCTCGTTGCAAACTGTCAAAACCTAAGCGCCATGATATCTCTTGATTGCGTAATGTTTGTTTTTTGGTGCCTGCAATAACGCTTTGTTGCAATGGCAGCTGTAAGTCATGCTTTGACAGTTTGACCGCACTGACTTTGGCTAAGGCCGATAGCGGTTGATAATGTGTATGTTCAATCAAATGATAACAGCAGGGTGAAATAGACATCACCCGAGTGCCTGCCGATACTGCGAGTTGGAGTAAACGAATGTGTAAATCACCACAGGCGTGCAATGCGATTGCATGTTGATCAATTAACAAAAGCGGTTTACCTGGGTCGATTGGCGCAAAAGCATCGGCACAAATAAAAGTTTGCGGTAATTGCCATTGTTTTGCAAAAACCTGGCCTTGTGAGCATAAACTCGCTTGCCACTCAATACTTGTTACCTCAACATTTTGCTGCTTAGCCACCAAGCGGCCCAAATGCCCTTTACCAGCACACCACTCTAAAATAGGTAACCGAGGTAGTTGGGGTTGAGATTGTGGATCAACTTGCTCCGAGAACGCGGTAATCTGTTGCCACTTTCGACCTTTAATATGGGCACTAAAATGCGCTGAATCGCTATTTAGGTGATCATTCACGAGTGTTTCAGTGTCAGAAACAGCTTGAGCATCGTCACTGTTAATCGTACTTGTAGGCAAAGTGATGACTAACAAGCTTAATTGGCTAATTAACTGATCAACCTGCGGCAGTTTGCTTTGCTTGATATCGCGAATCAGACTTGGCAACAACGACTCTACAAGCTGTTGCTGATCCATATCAATAGTATCAATTTCTACATCATCAAGTTGCCACACCTTTTGGGCTAATTGTGGGAAATCGTGCTGCCAAGGTAAGTGGTCACACTCAAACGCGACCAGCTGCCATAAGGGTTTTAGAGCCTCAAGAAGTGAGTCTATGGCATTAAAGGTCTGTTGATATTTGATTACGGACATATTGAGACTTGTAGTTAACCTTAGCCGATTGAAATGATAGGATGCGAGTCATTAAATCACCGAACTGGAATTGTAAACTATGCACTCACCTTGTGTCGCCCGTTGTGGCTTAAATGCTGACGATTATTGTATGGGCTGTTTTCGTCACATTGATGAAATTGTAACGTGGTCACAAGCCAGTGAAGAACGTAAGAAACAAATTTTTGATAGTTTAGAAGGCAGAAAACAGCTGTATTTAGGCGACAACAACAACCAAACGTTGTCACGGGCAAAATGGTTGGAAGCTGAAAAGCGAATCAAGCGGTAACGTTGAGATAAAATGTGATAACGAGCGATTACAAGCGATTACAAGTGGTAACAAGCCTAGATGCTAGGGCGGACTTCGTCCAGCTAGTGCGCTTCGCTTCTATAACAACGGTAAAGCATCAAGCAGATCCAGCTCAGAAGTATTTCCATGATGGGACCTAGCCCTAAGCTTGTATCTTTTGAATTTGATTTTATAGCATCTCGCCGCGAAGCGACCTAGCTCCGAGGCGGTTTCCAGCTTGTCATCGCCTGTTATCGATTTTTATCGTTCTTACCAGCTTTTGACTTTGCCTGTATAGCATCTCGCCGCGAAGCGACCTAGCTCCGAGGCTGTTTCCCGCTCGCCATCGCTTGTTATCGATTTTTATCGTTCTTACCAGCTTTGACATTGCCTGTATAGCATCTCGCCGCGAAGCGACCTAGTTCCTAGGCTTTTTATCGCTCGCCATCGCTTGTTCTCGATTTTCATCGATTGTCATCGTTCTTACCGACTTTCACCGTCTCAGCTCTACTTCTTCATCATCGCTTTTAAGTCTGCGAACGGATTGAAAGTGGCAGCATCTTGTTTGGCTTCTTTAGTGCTACCGTAACGAATCAACTCTTCAAAGCGTGAATGTTCATTGTCGTGACAGTACAGGCACAACAACTCCCAATTCGTACCATCTGACGGGTTATTGTCATGATTATGATCACGGTGATGCACAGTTAATTCAGATAAATTTTTATGAGTAAATTCTCTAGTGCAACGCCCACATACCCAAGGATAGAGCTTAAGCGCTTGCTCACGATATCCTTTTTCACGAGAGGCTTTGTAGTCTCTGGCTTCAGCTAATACTTTATCTAATTTACTTTCGTTGGCTGACATTAATTTATCACTCGTAAAAAAAATTACCCCAAGGATAATCACTGTTATCGCTTGGGGCAATTGTTTGCTAGATCTTATTTTAAGATTATTGTGTGATTAGCACTGATTAACAATGACAAAGCAATGATAAAACATCACTTAGCTTATTCTAATCACCTAAAGCCTAGATACTATACAAGCAAAGTAACAAACGATGATAAGCAATAAAATGAGATGACAAGCGCATCGCTCGCCGCTATCGCTTGTTACCGCAAACGGGCTCTTATAGCAGCGAAGCAAACTAGCAAGACGCAGTCCGCTCTAGTATCTAGGCATGTTATCGCCATTATCGTTTATTAGCGCCGTTACCGCTTGTTACCGCTTAAAGAGGCTATTATAGCAGCGAAGCGAACTAGTAGGACGCAGTCCGCTCTAGTCTCTAGGTTTGTTATCGCTTGTTAGCGCAGCTATCGCTTGATACCGATTGTTTCCCTTCAACTGGCTCTTATAGCAGCGAAGCGAACTAGCAGGACGCAGTCCGCTCTAGTCTCTATGTTTGTTATCGCTTGTTATCGCCGCTATCGCTTGATACCGATTGTTACCGTCAACTGGCTCTTATAGCAGCGAAGCGAACTAGCAGGACGCAGTCCGCTCTAGTATCTAGGCATGTTATCGCTTGTTATCGCCGTTACCGCTTAAACAGGCTCTTATAGCAGCGAAGCGAACTAGCAGGACGCAGTCCGCTCTAGTCTCTAGGTTTGTTATCGCTTTTATCGCCGCTATCGCCGCTACCGCTTGATACCGCTTTTATCAGCGTTATCGCTCAAACCGTCTTCCAGCCTATTTAAGCTGCTTTACTGTTCGATATTCCAGCGGTTAAATTAAAGCGCATTGCATCTTCAAATGACCAATCGACAAAAATAAGGTCGTCGCGTTTGACCAAACTTGTCACCCCAGCTATTTGGTAACTGAGTTGGAATAATACTGGCACCCAATCACCTTCTGGCAATGCATCGGCAAGGGGTTGTGGTGCAAAGTCACTCATAATAAAGCCAACGACAAAACTACCATTGGCTTGTTTGACTAATACCGTTTTTTGGGTTTTAGGTTGGCCGTCGCGGTTCATTAAACTGGCGATATCACGAATACTGCCATAGACGGATTTAAACAAAGGAAACTTCATTAGTTGGTTTTCTATCCAACCGTACACCCAAGCAATTGGACTAACGGAAAATAATAATCCCGCTACAAACACCAAACTCGCCACCAAACAAAATCCTGCGCCAACAAAAGCCGCTTTTACCCCCACAATATCAAGCAATAATTTACCTAAGCCATCGAGTGAGATAAACAATGACCAAAATAGCCAAATAGACAACACCATAGGTAATAAATTGGTTAAACCACGAGCAAGGGTATTTTTCATGAACGATTTCTTCTACATCAGATTTAGGCGCCAAAGATAACAAATATCCATCAAAACCGCTAAACAAAAACGCCCTATGTTGGGCTGTTTATTCGATAAACAGTGCAACATAGGGCGTTTCTAAAGTCGCTAAGACCTATTACAGCTCTTTTTCCATTTCTTCGTAAGAAATATGGCGAACGTCTTTACCTTTCACATAGTAAATAACGTATTCACAGATATTTTTACAACGGTCGCCGACACGCTCAACTGCACGCGCAGCCCATAATACGTCTAACACACCAGGGATTGAACGAGGATCTTCCATCATATGAGTCATTAATTGACGAATAATACCTTCATACTCTTTGTCTAATTTCGCATCTTCTTTGTGTAACTCAAATGCTTGATCAGCATCCATACGTGCTAGTGCATCTAACGTTGAGTGCAACATACGTGTGGCGTGACGCCCCATGTTTTCAATACTCACCAATAAAGGCTGTTGACTGTTAGCGCGCTTTTCTACCGCGGCTTTGGCGATACGAACACAAGCATCACCAATGCGTTCAAGATCGGTAATGGTTTTAGAAATAGCCAAAATTAAGCGTAAATCACTGGCAGCAGGTTGACGCTTAGCAATAATACGGGTGCACTCTTCATCAATAGCCACTTCCATACCATTGACTTTGTGGTCGCCTTCAATCACTTGTTGCGCTAATTCTGAGTCAAGTGTTGCTAGCGCATCCAATGCTTGCTCAAGCTGGCGCTCAACAAGCCCGCCCATGGCTAATACGCGATTACGAATATCATCAAGCTCGGCATTAAACTGACCTGATATGTGTTTACTTAAATTCATTTTTTCCATGATACCCACCTAAATTCTGTATGTTAATTAAAAGCGTTTTAAGCAAGATTAACCGTAACGACCAGTAATATAATCTTCTGTTTTACGCTTTTTAGGGGTCGTGAAAATGGTGTTGGTATTAGCGTACTCAACCAATTCACCCATGTACATAAAGGCCGTTTGATCTGACACTCGTGCCGCTTGTTGCATGTTATGCGTCACAATCACCACGGTATATTTTTGCTTTAACTCAGTAATCAATTCTTCAATAGTTAACGTTGAGATTGGGTCAAGTGCTGACGTTGGCTCATCGAGTAATAATACTTCTGGCTCAATGGCAATGGCACGGGCAATCACCAAACGTTGTTGCTGACCACCGGATAAGCCAAATGCATTGTCATGTAGACGGTCTTTCACTTCGTCCCAAATCGCTGCGCCACGCAATGAACGCTCTGCCGCTTCGTCTAAATCACGACGATTACTTAACCCTTGCAAACGTAAACCATACACCACGTTTTCGTAAATTGACTTAGGGAACGGGTTAGGACGCTGAAACACCATACCGACGTTACGACGTAGTGCTGCTACATCGACTTTCTTGTCATAAATGTTCTGCCCATGAAGTAAGATTTCACCTTCAATTTTACAACTATCAACCAAATCATTCATGCGGTTAATACAACGTAACAGCGTTGATTTACCGCAACCACTTGGGCCGATAAATGCCGTAACTTGTTTTTTAGGGATCTTCATCGACACATCAAATAGCGCTTGTTTGTCACCGTAACGTAAATCAAGATTACGGATTTCAAGTGCGGTATCCTGTGCCGGTAAATTAGCTAAATCAACGGCTTCTGTTTGCATTGCTGAACTATCAATAGAAATCATTTTATCTTTCCTCAGGATATCGCTAATTAATGTTCTAGCGAACGGAATTTTTCACGTAAATGGTTGCGCACGCTGATAGCGGTTAAATTAAGAGCAACAATTACAGATACTAATAAGAACGAAGTTGCGTACACCAATGGGCGTGCAGCTTCTACGTTTGGGCTTTGGAAGCCTACATCGTAAATATGGAAACCTAAGTGCATGAACTTACGTTCTAAATGCACAAACGGGAAGTTCATATCAATCGGTAATGTTGGGGCTAATTTTACTACACCCACTAACATCAACGGCGCCACTTCACCGGCAGCACGTGCCACGGCTAAAATCAAACCAGTCATAATTGCTGGGCTTGCCATTGGAATCACAATGCGCCATAAGGTCTCGGCTTTAGTCGCGCCTAATGCCAAGCTGCCTTGACGTACCGCACTCGGAATTCGGCTTAAACCCTCTTCGGTTGATACAATCACCACCGGCAAGGTTAAAATGGCTAAAGTTAATGCAGACCAAATCACCCCAGGAGAGCCAAATGTCGGTGCTGGTAACGCTTCAGGGAAGAACAATTGGTCAATTGAGCCGCCCATCATGTACACAAAGAAACCTAAACCAAACACACCATAAACAATTGACGGTACACCGGCTAAGTTAATCACCGCAATACGGATAAGCTTAGTAATAGGGCCTTTCTTGGCGTATTCGTGCAAGTAAATAGCAGCGACAACTCCAAATGGCGTCACAATAACGGCCATGAGCATCACCATAAATACCGTGCCAAAAATAGCGGGGAAAACACCACCTTCAGTATTGGCTTCACGCGGGTCATCACTCACAAAGCGACCTATTCCCACAAACCAGTGACCCACTTTACCTAGCAAACTCATGTGATTGACATAACTTACGTCTAAAATTGAGTCCAGTTGCAAGGTGACTTCAACACCGCGCATGTCTTTAATCACCACAGAATCACGCGCCGCTTTATCACGCAGGGCAAACAAGTCTTTTTCAAGCACTAAGTAGTCTTGGTTAAGCTGTTCGATTTGCGCCTTGATATCCGCTTTACGCTCAGCCGTTAATTCACCATCAAGCTCATAACCACGCTCTTTCAAACGTAGACGTTCCATTTGATAATTTATCGAGCCAATATCGCTTTTTTGCAACGCCAAGGCTTCGTCAGAAATTGCCACTGCGCGGTCGATATGGTCAAACAAAGACGCTTCTATGTCTGCTTCATTAGTTAACTCTAAACGTTTACCGTCTTCGATTACCGCAACAGGATAACCGTAAAAATTACCGTTTTTAGTTCGTTCAAGTTTAGCGACATCAGCAGGCATAGAGCGGCTAACGATATCGGTTCCTAAAATCCAACGAAAATCTAAACCAACAAACTCACGGTTACCGGTTTTTACCAAGTAACGAGTAACAAACTCACCAGGGTGTTTGGCAAATTTATGACCAGCTGAAATTAAGCGCTCTGTAGGCACCTCTTCACGGTCGTAAATCTCACCAATTAAGGTACTTTTAACACCATTGTTGTCTTCGAGTTGCCATTCATAAACATCAGCAGGCCAAAAGTAACTCAAGCCACGCCAAGCGATTAACAGTAATAAGCCTAAAACGGCAATCAAACTGATACTAACGGCACCACCGGTCATCCAAATCCACGGTGAACCTGATTTAAACCACTTACCCATTGCACAAACCTCTCAAGGCGATTGGCGAATTAATCATTAATTGAGTCATCATCTTTCCTTACAGTGAGCTATAACGTTCGCGTAAACGTTGGCGAACAACTTCAGCAATGGTATTAAAGAAGAAGGTGAACACGAACAATACAAAGGCAGCTAAGAACAATACGCGATAATGCGTACTGCCAATGGCCGACTCAGGCATTTCTACGGCAATGTTTGCCGCTAAGGTACGCATACCTTCAAATACACTCCACTCAAGGATTGCAGTATTACCGGTAGCCATTAACACAATCATGGTTTCACCCACTGCACGGCCTAAGCCCATCATGATAGCCGAGAAAATACCCGGACTGGCGGTAAGCAATACCACCTTGGTCAGGGTTTGCCAGTTTGTTGCACCCAGTGCCAAACTGCCGTTTGATAAATGACGTGGTACAGAGAAAATCGCATCTTCAGCAATCGAGAATATGGTTGGAATGACCGCAAATCCCATGGCAATACCCACAACCAGCGCATTACGTTGGTCGAATGTGATGCCTAAATCATTGGTAATAAATTGACGAGTATTGCCGTCAAATAACGCCACTTCAATTATTGGGCTGATTTCAAAGGAGAACCAACCAATAAATAGAATCACTGGCAATAGCATTAACTCTTGATAGGTTTCAGGTAAGCGCTGCTTCCATTTTTCTGGCAATTTACTCCAAGCAAATGCAGTGGCAAGTATTGATGTGGGCAATAACATCAACAACACCACAATGCCGGGCAAATGATCTTCAATCAGTGGCGCTAACCATAAACCAGCCAAGAAACCTAAAATAACCGTCGGTAATGCTTCCATGATTTCAATGGTAGGCTTTACTACATTACGCACTTTAGGTGTCATGAAGTAAGCGGTATAAATCGCCCCCGCAATCGCCAATGGCGCAGCGAATAGCATGGCGTAAAATGCCGCTTTCATGGTACCAAATGCCAGTGGCATTAAGCTCAACTTGGCTTCAAAGTCGTCAGAACCAGAAGTGGACTGCCACACATATTGTGGTTCAGGGTAACCTTCGTACCATACTTTTTCCCACAGTGCGCTCCACGATATTTCTGGATGATCATTTTCAACAGAGAAAAGGTTAAGTTTGTTATCGGCTTCAATCACCAAGGCGTTTGAACGCGGGCTAAAGCCCATTTTACCTGGGTTAGTTAACTGAAATTTCTCGTCGAATAACTGACGTTCACTGGTTGTATAAAGCAGGGTTAATTCGCCATCTGCACTCAACACTGCAAAGCTTTTACGATAAAACTCTGTCGCCATTACACTGACTGGAGCAAGGTCATCAAACTCACGAATCTGCTGATATAAACGACCTTTTTCGCTATTAACTTGGAAGTACTGACTCACAATACCGCTGTCATAACTCACCAATATAGAGCTTGCTCCGGCAAGTAAATTGACTTGCTTAACTTCAGCATTCACTTTTTTAACATCGACAACTTGTAGTAACTCAATAGAGTCGGCATCGCGAGTGTTATAAATAAATAGTTTATTATTGGTACTCAAAATAAGCTGACGATGATCTGGAGTCATTATCGCTGATATAACATGATTAGGTGCATCATCAATAAACACTTCAACAGATGACCATTCAACTTCCTCAGTCATCATGTTTTCTTCGCCTTCTTGACGATTAAGCTTCCAAGCACCATTGGCATTTTGGTAAGCAAAGCTCATGCGGCTGTCGCTAAAATCAAACACCAGATTATAAACAGCGCCCTCACTATTAATCGTTAATGGCGTTTCTCCCATCGGATAACGTAAAGTCGGCGTAATCAAGCGTTTATTGTCTGGGTAGGTTAATCCAAACTCAATGCCGACAACAATCACTTGGCCGTTGCTCAGCCCTAATGCAAAACGTTGCTCACTTGGGCTCGATTTAGCACTGCTGGTGACCGTTGTGCCTTCAGGGATTTTTGGCTTAAAAGATGAAATCAATTCACCGCTCGCGGCTGAATAAAAGTCAACTACACCCGATTCGGTCACGCGATAGAGCACTTCGTTTTGTTCATCGCTGCCAACAGTTAAGGTTTTAACATCAGCGTGTTGATAGCTCACACTCGTAACAGGTTCTATATGTGCCCCATCAAAAATGGGCTTGATGACATACAGCAAATAGAAAAATATTAATAACAGGGTGACAAACACTAATGTGCCGCCAACGGTTACCCCAATCTCTGCTGCTTTATCCTTAAATGCTCTGCGGGTTGCATGTCTATCAACGAGTAGACTTTTTTCCGCAGAACCAGGTTTATTGACCTGACTTTCCATTAAGAACCTCTAATAATTAATCGATGCCATAATTAGCGCTTTGAATGTGTAGTCTACTATGCTAACAATAAATATTTATGACTAAATATATGAAAGTAAACAGCAGTAAAACAATAACACAATCTTAAGTGGCTGCGATTATATGACGTAAATATGACATTTGTGTTACAGACATTATTTATAGGAGAAATATCGAATGATGCGTTATCTTATTACTCTTCAAGCACCTGATAGAAAAGGCTTAGTAGAACAGATTGCCAATGTAGTAAGCCGCCATGGTGGCAACTGGCTAGACTCTGAAATGCGCCATATAGACGGTATTTTTGCAGCAATATTACAATTAGAAGTGCCTGCGCTAAAATGGGATGAGTTAATTGACGCCTTGGAATGCATTGACGGCTTAACCTTAACCTTCGCTAAAACAACCTTAAGTGCTAAACCTATTAAACATTTGCACTATAACTTAGTCGCATATGATCGCCCAGGGATTGTGTTGCATATATCTAATAAAATGAATGCCCTAGGCGTAAATATAGAACAATTTAGTAGCCAATATGAAACCGCCAGTCACACGGGC
The DNA here is from genome assembly GCF_010092445.1 of Shewanella sp. Arc9-LZ. Classification (NCBI taxonomy): domain Bacteria; kingdom Pseudomonadati; phylum Pseudomonadota; class Gammaproteobacteria; order Alteromonadales; family Shewanellaceae; genus Shewanella; species Shewanella sp. Arc9-LZ. The sequence goes on from NZ_CP048031.1 coordinate 3,170,142, forward strand.
ATTGCATTATTTAGAGCTACTATGGCATTAGGATTAACCGATCCGAGCCAAGAAGAGCAAATTACAGCATCACTGTATGAAATGGGTGATGATGTTGTATTAGATAAACTGAGTAAATCAGCATAAGTTAATTTAGACATTGAAAACCAATTAAGTCTAAAATCCGTTTTGATCCTCTGTTAAACTGCCACGAAATAATGATGATAAAAATGGATTAACCATGTTTGGAACGCTATCAAAACTGAAAACCCACCTCAATGATAACCATGAGGTGGAATATCATTTACCTGTTGGTGAAGCGCGTTTGGCGCTTAACCCGCTTATTGGTAAGTCATTAACCATGACTCATACAGGTAATATTTTTTGCAGCAACTGCGGTAAAAAGACTAAGAAAAGTTATTCTCAAGGTCACTGCTACGTATGCATGACAAAACTGGCCAGTTGCGACTTGTGTATAATGAAACCAGAAACATGCCATTTTGATCAAGGCACTTGCCGCGAACCTGAATGGGGCATATCAAATTGCTTTGTGCCCCACTACGTGTATTTATCGAATACATCAGGGATTAAAGTCGGCATTACTCGCCATACTCAAATCCCAACCCGTTGGATAGACCAAGGGGCGACTCAGGGCTTACCGATTTTTAAAGTGTCGACCCGTAAAATGTCGGGCTTAATCGAAATTGAATTAGCCAAATTCATTAACGACAAAACTCATTGGCAAGCTATGCTAAAAGGTCATAATGATGATGTCGATTTGGTTGAACAAGCAGCCCAACTTATTCCGCTAATTGAAGATAAACTGCAAGCGCTCGCAGTCGAATACCAAGACATTGTTATTGAACGCCTTGATGCCAACATTCAAGCGATTAGCTACCCAATTACGCAGTTTCCGGTGAAAGTTAAATCACACAACTTTGATAAAATTGCTGAAGTCACTGGTATTTTGCAAGGCATAAAAGGTCAATACCTTATTTTTGATACTGGGGTAATTAATATTCGTAAGTTTTCATCTTATGAAGTAGACGTTAGTTATTAAACTATCTAGCGATTAACTTGCTAATGACTTGTAACTTAATCGCTAAAAACCGTCTACATGCCGAAATAACGACTTCAAAGGTAAAATTTGAACTTGTTAAGTAAAAATGACCAACCAGAATTACACTTAGTAACTAATAATTTATTTGATAAATATCAAACCGTTAACAGTAAAACGAGTGTTTTTTTAGTCTTGAAATGACAAATTTAACCAAGCGTTAAAAAAATCATTATGGTGAATCACTCATTTCCCCTAGAATTCGATTTATAAAAATATCTTATTAATTCACTACAGAGACCCTTTCATGGAGTTAGTATTCGCCATTGCTTTATTTGCTTTTTCTGCCGGTATTACTCCTGGCCCTAACAACATTATGCTAATGACCTCTGGGGTTAATTTTGGTATTAAGCGCAGTATTCCGCACTTAATGGGTATTAGCTTGGGTTTTCCGACCATGATATTAGCGGTCGGGCTTGGGTTAAGTGCAATATTTCAAGCTTATCCTTTTATTCATATTGTGATTAAAGTGATTGGTATTAGTTACCTACTTTATCTGTCATGGTTAATTGCCAATAGCAGCAGTAAAATGGAAGGTAAAAAAGTAAGCAAACCGTTTAGCTTTTTACAAGCGGCAGCATTTCAATGGGTAAATCCAAAGGGATGGATTATGGCGGTAGGTGCCATTGCTACATTTACCTCAGTACAACAAGAGATCAATAGCCAAGTCGTGACCATTGCCAGCGTATTTTTATGCGTGGCATTTCCGTGTGCGATTGTTTGGTTAGGGTTTGGCGTGGCACTTAAACGTTTACTTAAAAATGAGCGTCAGCAACGTATTTTTAATATCACAATGGCTTTATTATTAGTGGCATCGATCATTCCAATGATGTTACCGCCAGCAACCCACTAATCAATTTTTTAGCGTTAAAAGGTTAACTAATGGAACAACATGAATGTCTTACTCATACTGAAAATTGGGTAAAAGATGTCATTATGAAATACAACATTTGTCCGTTTGCCCGTCGAGAAGTCGAACGCGCTAGCATTCGTTATGTTGCCATTGAAGAAACTAAAACAAAGTCTGTGTTAAAGGCGCTAATTGAAGAGTGCCAATACTTAGATAATCATCCTGAAACTGAAACCACGCTGTTTATTTTGCCGCGAGGTTTTGAAGGTTTTTACCCTTATTTAGATTTAGTCGATTACGCTACCGATGAGTTAATTGAGCAAGGCTATGAAGGTGTTTATCAATTAGCGACCTTTCATCCGGACTATTGTTTTGAAGGTGAACCACAAGACAGTGCGGCTAATTTTACCAATCGCTCCCCCTACCCTTGTTTGCATATTATCCGTGAAGCCAGCATGGAAATGGCATTAGCCAACTATACTGATCCTGAATCCATTCCTGAGCGAAATATAGCTTTTGCGGAACGTAAAGGCAGCGATTTCTTTGTCCAATTACTGCAGCATTGCACCAAATGAGTTGAGAAAGGTAACCGGCGGTAAAGAGCGGTATCAAGCGATGACAAGCGATGACAAGCGATTAACAGCCTAGAGACTAGGACGGACTTCGTCCTGCTAGACGCTGCGCGGCTATAAGAGCAGATTAAGCGAGCAAGTGATGAAAACGATAACAAGCGATGACAAGCGTTCTAGCATCTAGGCTCGTTCGCTGTTCTCTCGCTTGTCATCGCCCTTACCGCTTGTTATCAATTTATAGCCTAGAGACTAGGGCGGACTTCGTCCTGCTAGACGCTGCGCGGCTATAAGAGCGGATAACAGTTGGATCCGTGGTGTAGCAAAAAACCTTCAGACTTAGTCGCTCAAGCTTTTATAGCCTCTAGCCGCGAAGCGTTCTAGCATCTAGGCTCGTTCGCTGTTCTCTCGCTTGTCATCGCCCTTACCGCTTGTTATCAATTTATAGCCTAGAGACTAGGGCGGACTTCGTCCTGCTAGACGCTGCGCGGCTATAAGAGCGGACAATAGTTGGCTCCGTGGTGTAGCAAAAAACCTTCAGACTTAGTCGCTCAAGCTTTTATAGCCTCTAGCAGCGAAGCGTTCTAGCATCTAGGCTCGTTCGCTGTTCTCTCGCTTGTCATCGCCCTATAGCCTAGAGACTAGGGCGGACTTCGTCCTGCTAGACGCTGCGCGGCTATAAGAGCGGATAACAGTTGGATCCGTGGTGTAGCAAAAAACCTTCAGACTTAGTCGCTCAAGCTTTTATAGCCTCTAGCAGCGAAGCGTTCTAGCATCTAGGCTCGTTCGCTTGTTATCGCCCTTACCGCTTGTTATCGCTTGTTATCGCTCGTTACCGCTTGTTACCGCTTGTTATCGATTTATCGCCTTAGCTTTTAGAAAGGATAAATTTGCTGACTTGTTGTGACATGTCACTGGCATCACTTAATAGATTGTCATTGAGCAAAGCAATCTGTTGTGATATCTCCTGTGTATGGTGATAGATATCGGTGATTTTCATCGCATTACGATTTACTTCTTCTGCTACGGCCGATTGTTCATGTGTTGAAGCGGCAATTTGTTGGTTCATGCTGTCAATCACGCTAACGTGTTGAGCAATCAATTTAAGCTCATTGCCTGCATGTTGTGACTCGGTAACGCTTTGTTGTGCTTGTACTTGGCCTCGCTGCATAGCACTTACGGCAGTGGCTGCACCCGCTTTAAGGCGCTCGGTCATCGCTTTAATGTCTTCTGTTGAACGTTGTGATCGCTGAGCTAAAGTACGAACCTCATCGGCAACAACGGCAAAACCTCTTCCTTGTTCGCCCGCTCTAGCAGCTTCAATTGCCGCATTTAATGCGAGTAAATTAGTTTGGTCAGCAATAGAGCTGATGACCGCTAAAATGGTCACAATATCTTGTACATCTTTATCTAAACGTTCAATACTTTGTGCGGCATTAGCTATCTCTTTAGCCAACAATTGAATCGCATCGCTAGTTTTACTGACATCATTGTTGCCACTCTGCACTTCGATATTGGCATTGGCTGAAGCTTCTGAAACCTGTACCGCATTGGCAGCAATTTCATGGACGGTTGCGCTCATTTCTGTCATAGCAGATGCAACTTGTTCGGCTTCTGACGAACCTTGTTCAACATCGGCTTGCATTGAACGAGTAAAGCCATTCATTTGTTCAACGGCATGAACCAAACTCAATGCATTTCGACGTACGTGGGTAATAACGTGTTCAAATTCTGCCATCATTTGATTAAATGCTATCGAGATTTGGCCAAACTCATCATCAGATTGATGGCTTAAGCGAGTGGTTAAATCAAACTGAGTACCAGCATGCAATATCTGCTTGTGTAGCTGACTTAAACTACGATGCAAATAGCGAGAAACAACCATGCTCATCACAATAGCAAAAATCAGCGCCAGCAATAACACCGCGCCTGTGAGATACATATGCTCAGTTGCTTGTGACAATTTGTCTTGGCTTAATTGCGACAAATCTTGGCTGAATTGTTTTTCAAGCTGAGTTAACAGCTCAATACGTACCGTTGCGATTTTAAACCAATCTTCAGGGCTTTGCTGCGCCATTGCAGCGCTGTCTTGTGCAAAAGCAATTTCACGAAGTTGACTAACATTTGCCATAGCACTGTCTTGTTGGGCTTGTTTAAAAATGCGAATGTTTTCTGGGCTAGCTGCGGCAATAAACCGTTCGGCATAAGTTTGTTGTTCCGCCACCAGAGTGACAAACTTTCGATATAACCCAGGGGGGAATTCACTGCGACCAAAAGTTGTGCTGAGTACTGCTCGCTCTATTCCTGCGCGTTCTTTTAATTGTAAAAATGCTGCGAACGCTTTGAGTGTTATACCTATTTGGCTATCTACACTCTGACTAGCTGCATTATCGACCATTGATAATAATAGGGTGTTGATGCGGGTATAATAACTAACTTGCTCTGCGACACTGATGTTAAGGGCCGTGACATTATTACGCATTTGGCTTAGCTGATTAAATGCTGAAGCAACTTCATTATATGTGGATTGTAATTGTTGCGGAAAATCGTCTTGCTGAGCAACAAGATTAAAACGTTGAATTTGTATGTCTGTTTGAGCACGTTGAGTCACTAAATTGTCTTTAAATGCTTGTCCTTTAGAGCCGAGGAAACCGGCACTCATACCTCGCTCTTTTTGCAGTTCATGTACTAAGGAGCTATTGATAATGGCAACCTGGGTTAAATCAATAACCAGTGCTAACTGATGCTGAGTTTTGTACTCATTATTAAGGTACATACCACCGAATAAAATACTGGTTAATAAAGGGGGAATGACAAGTAAGGCCAGTTTACGCGAAATATTGAGGTTGCTAATCCATTGCCAATTCATACATCATCCTTCTTAAAACACTTGCGATAAGTAAATTTTTCTTCACTGAACCATAAACTAGATTAATAGATTTTGGTAAGTTATTTACAACAAACTCAGATCTTGCTCACAGCTAATTTAGTTTCTTTTAATTTAATAATGCTTTAAATACATATAATTGAATAGTGAAAGTTATTCCACCTGCGTTAACGCCATACTTACGACATTGTCGGACAATAAAATCAATGAATGTTTTTATCGTGAATGGTTGCAGCGATAAACAAACTAAACACTATTTTTAGACCATCAATAACAACTTATAAACTGAGGCAAAACTCACTGATCAATTCAGGCCATTCATTAACCTCATCTATCGAGGCTGCAATGTGTAAGGTCGAATTAGGTATTGTGGCATGTAATTGAATGGCAGTTTCTATGGGATGGGTCTTGTCGCCGTGCCACGCTAAAATCAGGGTTGGCATGGTCAGTTCGGCAAGTTGCTGCTTACTGGGCAGATCGTTAAGGGCGGCAGCGCGAAACAAATGATCTAGCGTTTGACGTGTCATTAGTTTTAATCCGTCGAGCATGCCTAATACACTATGTTCATGACCATTAATCAGCCAACTTGGAAGTAATTTATCCCAATGTTTAGCGTTTATTTTAGCTAAACCTTTACCACCAAAAATGCGCGCTGCTTTGGCCATTTTATGATATTCGCCTACTTGTACTGCACGAGCATGCCATGCTGTGGGCGGGTTCATCAAGATTAACCCTTTTACCTTATGCGGATGTTTTAATGCTGCGAACAAACACGTAGCACTGCCCATTGATTGGCCACCTAAAATAAGCGATGGCGTTGCGTTAAAGTGCGTCGCGATACTTATCATGTCATTGGCCAGTTCTGGCCATACATAGTCTTCTACGCACTTACCGGCAGAAGATAAGCCATGGCCAACGGCATCATAGCGAATAAGCTGTAATTTTTTAGGAAACCGATGCCAGGCATATAAACCAATCGCATCTTCACTTTGGATACTGCCGGTTGACCCATGAGCCCAAATCAAAGTTTGTCCTTTACCATTAATGGAACAATTAAATTGATTGATATTAAATTGCTCTGTCATGATGCGGCACTCCTAATGAGGTTATTTATCCTCTTACTATTTCAATCAACCTATTAATAAATAATTTGATTGCATCTGTGGTATCAAACCGAAATGCTAAACCGTAATGAATTTCACTTAAGCCTTTGTTACGACGAGTTGGAAATCGGGTCATTTGAGCATTGTGATAGTAATCATATTTCGCGTGTACCCCGTCAATCGTAGCCAGCTCAGTGGAAAAAACTTCAAATGCCGGACGAATGATCAGTAATGGCGTTTTTCCTTCTACATGCAAATAAACTGGCTCTTTTAACTCAGGTAGCATGTATTCGGTGACATTCTTAATATTAAAATTAGTACGACATTGCAGTTCATTCAAGGTTGATGCGACTTGTTCAAGGGTGATGCTCATAAAGTAGATGCCTGTGCTGGAGAATGTCATTGATTTATATCACTAGAGTATATGGCCTAGCCGAATAAATAAAAACAAAAAGCCCCGAACAATTGTTCAGGGCTAATGGTGTTAATCAGTGGGCATTGGTTACAAACAATGCTGGTTACTGACAGTACTGGTTATAAAACCAGAATTACGCGTCAATACCTTTACTCACTAAGAATTCGTCGTAAGTGCCTTTAAAGTCATTAATTCCGTTAGGAGTCACTTCAAGAATACGAGTGGCTAGTGACGATACAAATGCACGGTCATGAGACACGAACATTAACGTCCCTTCGTATTTTTCAAGCGCGTTGTTTAATGACTCAATAGATTCCATGTCCATGTGGTTGGTTGGCTCATCGAGTAATAAAATGTTCGGCTTTTGCATGATAAGTTTACCGAAATACATACGGCCTTTCTCACCACCAGATAATACTTTAACTGACTTTTTAATGTCATCTGCACCAAACAGCATACGGCCTAAAATACCGCGTACAGATTGATCATCGTCATTTTCTTTGCGCCATTGGCTCATCCACTCGAACAAGGTCATTTCATTAGCAAAATCTGCTTCATGGTCCTGGGCGTAGTAACCAATATTGGCATTTTCAGACCAATTAATGGTGCCATCGTCTTGCGGGATATCATGTACTAAAGTACGTAACAAGGTGGTTTTACCCACACCGTTTTGACCCAAGATAGCAATACGTTCACCCACTTCAACCATTAGGTTAAGTTTGCTGAACAATGGTGTGTCGTAACCTTTGGCTAAGTTTTCAACCACTAATGCATTACGGAACAATTTCTTTTCTTGTTCAAAACGAATAAACGGATTGACGCGGCTTGATGCTTTGATGTCATCTAGCTTAATTTTATCAATTTGCTTAGCGCGTGATGTAGCTTGTTTCGCTTTAGATGCGTTAGCAGAGAAACGGGCGACGAAGGTTTGTAATTCAGCAATTTGCGCTTTCTTCTTGGCGTTGTCACTCATTAAACGTTCACGTGATTGCTGTGCAGCCATCATGTATTCGTCGTAGTTGCCAGGGAACACTCGTAGCTCACCGTAATCTAAGTCAGCCATGTGAGTACACACTGAGTTTAAGAAATAACGGTCATGCGAAATAATAATCATGGTGCTGTTACGTTGATTCAACATGTCTTGTAACCAACGAATAGTATCGATGTCCAAGTTGTTGGTAGGTTCATCAAGTAGCAGTAAATCTGGATTTGAGAATAGTGCTTGCGCCAATAACACACGCAATTTAAAACCTGGAGCAATTTCACTCATTAAACCAAAGTGTTGCTCAATGGAAATACCTACACCTAGTAGTAAGTCACCTGCGCGGGATTCAGCAGTGTAACCGTCCATTTCAGCAAATTCCATCTCAAGCTCAGACACTTTGATGCCGTCTTCTTCGCTCATTTCAGGTAAAGAATAAATACGGTCACGTTCTTGCTTTACTTTCCACAGTTCTCTGTGGCCCATGATCACAGTATCGACTACTGAAAAGTTTTCGTAGGCAAACTGGTCCTGGTTTAATTTACCCATGCGTTCGTTAACATCTATAGAGACGTTACCGCTTGATGGCTCTAAATCACCGGCAAGGATTTTCATAAAGGTGGATTTACCACAACCATTCGCGCCAATTAAACCGTAGCGATTACCGCCACCAAATTTTACTGAGAGATTTTCAAACAGTGGCTTAGCGCCAAACTGCATCGTGATGTTAGCTGTTGTAATCAAAATGAAATTCCAAATCGTGTTGTGTGTTAAAGCCCATATCAAATTGTAGTCTACTTGCTCGAGTTGACATCTATATGACTCAAGCAAACAAAAATGATATTGAAACTGGCATACGGCAGAGCCGAGGTAAATACGAAGCGCGATAGTGTAAGGATTTTTGGCCTAATTATCAACCTAGCAATGATACAAATACTGCCCGTTTTGAGATGTGACGGTGATGAAAGGAGTATTTGCGCGTCATTATAAATGTCTAAATAGCGATAATGCGTCAGTGTTGATTTAATGCCGAAAACCTAGAGCCGCTTTCGGCATCAACCATAACCTTGTGAACCGTTTAGTAAAAATCTTAATTACATTATACCTTTGCAGGTTCAGCCACATCATCTGAGAGAGTTTCAGCTTGGGTAAAGCAGTTTTGTAGAATTTTTTTAGACGGATATACGCCCACAGTGCTATCAATCATCTGCGCATCAAAATCGATAATAATTGGAATTAAATTAGTTGCTTTGGTGATTTGACGTTTTCTCAATGCTTTCAATATATTGATGTCTACTTTTGAAGGAGTGCTGTCGAAAGTAAAATACAGATAATGGATCGTACTTTGAGACGTCATCCCTAGGGTTTTCTTCAACCCAAGTAACGCAGTAAATAACTGCTCATGCTGAGCTTGAACTTGCTCAATTGACACCTTACCCATATCAATTACAGATATTGAAATAATATTGTTAAAATACTTTTTCGCCGCAATAAATGCTATTCCTTCAACTTTGGGTTTACCTTCTGTCTCGATAACAGATAGGTCTAACTCAGTAAAGTCATTGCTATTGATTAAGATATCTTTCAATCGCTCACGCCCAGTCGCTAACGAGCTAAAATAAGCCGCCTTTTTTTGCATGCGCTGTCTAACGTAAAGTGCTAATGAGCCACAAAGCAGTAAAAAAACTATTTTCCCACCGATACGATGCCAGAAATCGAGGTATGGAGCTTTAGGTAATACCACGCCAGCCTCTAAAACGAGTCCAGTGACTTCCAAGGGGGTTAAGTCTATATACAAGTCTTGTTGTGACAACATTCCAGCAAAACGGCCATCATAATTCCACAGTGGTAGAAACAATATATCAACAGATTTATAGATATAACCTACATCAATGAATTCACCATCTTGTGTTTGAAAACGTGGATCATCAGGAAGTGCCACAACAGGTACAATGTTTTCACCACCAAAAGAGATTAAACCCGCTTTGGCGTGTGCAAGAAGGGGCGTCATTAATAAACAGAATAGACATAGCAACAGAGTATTTTTCATTTTAATCCTTTATTAATAAAAAATAGGCGACTAGCGAGGAGGCTAATCAATAACCGAGGAACCACAGGTTTTAACAGCGATGAGTCTTTTAGATTCCATTCAAACAGCGACTCACCGCCATTATACTAAAATATGTCTAGACGACAACGGCATCGCTTGTAATCGTCTATATCACTTAACGTTTTTTAGAGCTTCAAATAACCAATAAGATAATCCAATCCACCAGTGATAGCGGCGACTTGAGCATCGTTACATTCTTGCGCTGTCACGTTTGGACTGTCTGGATAAACCTCTGTGGTGGTATTGAAGTGATTGTCAGTAATACCAGCACATAAACTGAGTTTTTTGACCGGATAGTTAATCACCCCAAATTGCTCAATCGGTACTTCAATTAATTGTCCATTATCGTCAGGCGCGATATGAGTCACTTTAGCCACTGAATCAATCACTGCTTTTTGGAACGCTGGAGTTGGGTTATCACTGTCGCCGACTAGGTAGAAACCGTCAGGAATAATGCCTTTATCGTATTCAACGCCATCTCGAGCAGACAACAAAGGTCTAAACTCTAACTCATCGGTGTCGGTGGTTTCATGCAAATCAATGTGGGCATACACCTCACCTAAACTCGCGACAAAAGCTATCAATGCAGCAGACTCTTCTGCTGGGCTATCGGCATAAAAAGATCGATTAGGATCGATGGCTTTCGGGTTCCAGCGGTTAACGGTTTCATAACCCCACGGGCTAACACACGGCGCGATGGCCACATTAAAATACTGAGTATAATCCTGTGCTTTAGTGGCTAAAAACTGAATCGCGCCATGAACACCGCTGGTTTCATAACCGTGTACGCCACCGGTCACCAAAATGGTTTTTTTATTGCTATCCCACTGCTGAGATTTAAATGCAAACAGTGGATACTTATCAGCGTCATAAGATAATGCGCCGTATTGTACTTGTTCAAACGGACCAGTAATCTGAGCCAGTTTACTCACCACTTCATCTTGATATGAGCGTTTTATGGCAACTTGTGCTAACCATTGTGCTTTATCTGCATCGGTCCATTTTTGACCTGGAGTACCAATTGGATACGGTGTTGAATTGCTCATATTACCTCGTTAATCATTTATTTTATTGAGTTATGTATGTGTAAGTCACTTGGTTTTATCTGATGTTTATTGCTCAATTATCTGCTTATTGAGAGGGCCGGCTTATTAACAGGATGGGTTTTGGCAAAGATAACCAATGCAATCCCAACAAAAATAATGCCAGCCGATACACCTAGATGAAAACTGATTACTTCATCTAAAAAGAGAATGCCACCCACAGCGGCAATAACAGGCACGGTTAGTTGTAAAACCGCGGCATGGGTTGATGTGAGTCCACGCAATGCTTGATACCACAACGCATAACCAATACCCGAAGCAATTGCACCTGATAAGACGGCTAACAACACTCCTTTGGCAGACAATACCGTTGCTTGTGGTATTGAGACTAATTGCAACGCTGAGGTTAATTGAGGTAAGAGCCACACCACCAATATCATCACCGCGACCAGAGGTAAACTGCGAATAAAGTTATAACCTGTATCAAATAATGGGTTAACTGACTTTTTGCCAAGCAAAGTATATCCACCCCAAGCACAGCCGCTGATCGCCATTAGTACTAAGCCGGTCATCGAAGGCGCACTCACGCCGGGCAGCACTAAATAAGCAAAACCACTAAAAGCCAATAATGCGCCAATCCATTCAAGTAGGGTTAAGCGTTGGCCTTGAACATAGCTGATTAACATCATGCTAATTTGCACCGCGGCAAACAAAATCAACGCACCAGTGGCGGTATCGAGTAGCACATAGGCGTATGAAAAAGTCACCGCGTAGATAAACAGTAATCCACCCGCAAACATGCTGCCACGACTAGCAGAGTTACTCACTGTGGTTTTAGTACCTCGCAACAGCATTAATAACCACAATACCAACGCACCAGCAACTAAACGAATAGCAGTAAAACTACTGGGATCTATAAGTGCAGGAGTTTGTTGGGTCGATAATGCCATACGACACAACACTGAATTTGCAGCAAAGGCGACCAAGGCAATTAAGGTATACAAAGCGATAGAAAACCTTGATAAAAATGCGGATAAGCTAGACATAACAGAGCTACTTAGTCGATTTTTTGAAACTGAGTTTATGAGTAAACCACTGTATTACAGCTACTTGCTGTACATGGGTTAAGCCAAAGTAAACACAAATCCACGGTGAAATGAGTAAAAACCACGGGAGCGCCGCAGTCGAGCGACCTGAAAACAATAAATACAAAAAACCGCCATAGATAATAATCACGCCCAGAATGCCTACGATTAGCATGATTTTTTTAAGCAGGTATTCTAACTTCGCCACGTCATTAATCCTTAAAAGTAAAAAAGCCACGCCGAGCATAAGCTCGGCGTGACAACATCATAACAAACTGAATGCAGGGAATACCAATCACATTCATTATATGAAAGTGCGCAACGCGTTATATTGCATTGGGCGAACAGATAATGAGCACAATGAATATACTCTATCGCTTATAAGCGAATACCGCCGTCAATTTCAAATACACGGCCGTTAACGTAATCGTTTTCAATAATAAAACGTACGGTTGCAGCCACTTCTTCAGGCTGACCTAAGCGCCCTACTGGGACCATTTTTTCTAAACGCTCTAATGCTTCAGGTTTCATCGCTGCGGTCATTTCGGTAGCAATAACACCAGGAGCCACAGCGGCACTGCGAATATTATGACGGGCTAACTCTTTTGCCCACCCAACCGACATTGCAGCAACGCCTGCTTTAGACGCTGAGTAGTTAGATTGTCCCATGTTACCGGCTTTAGCAACGCTAGAGATATTAATAATTACCCCTGCTTGCTTGGTTTCAATCATCGCTGCTGCGGCTTCACGGCCACATAAAAAAGTGCCGGTTAAGTTAACATTGATGACAGACTGAAACTGCTGATACGACATGCGATCGGTGACAACGCCATCTTTGGCTTTAATCATTAGCCCATCACGTAAAATACCGGCATTGTTAATTAACACATTCACTTTGCCAAAGTCTTCAACGATAAATTTAAAGCCAGAGACCACATCTTCTTCATCAGTAATGTCTAGGGCGTAACCTTGAACTTCAGTTACAGAACCTAAATCAGCACAAGCTTGTTCAAGTTTAGCCTGATCAACATCGATAAGCGCCAATTTAGCACCTTGGGCAGCTAAATCATGCGCCATAGCGAGACCTAACCCACCAGCTCCGCCAGTAATGACGACAACCTTATCTTTTAATTCCATCAACTGAATCCTTTATTTTTTCTTTGAAAATTGTTCAAAAATACTCGAAAAATCGCGACGACCATGGCCTTGGCGAGCATGATTAACATATAAACTGCGAGCCAGAGAACCCATTGGTGTGCTTGAATTAGAGGCGACCGCCGCTTCTTGCGACAACCCTAAATCTTTAACCATCAAGTCAACCATAAAGCCACCTTGGTAATCTTTTGACGACGGCACATTTTCCATCACATCTGGGCATGGATTGTACTTTTCTAACGTCCAGTTACCGCCGCTGCTGACTTTCATGATATCAGACAACACTTTAGGATCTAAACCATTATCCAAACCAAGTTGTAATGACTCGCTAGTACCCACCATTAACACAGACAACAGCATGTTATTACAAATTTTAGCAATTTGACCTGCACCTACTGCACCAGCGTGAAAAATATTGCCGCCCATAACCGTTAATACCGTTTGCGCTTGTTGATAGGCTGCTTCACTACCACCACAAATAAAGGTTAAGGTACCGGCTGCCGCGCCTGCTGTGCCGCCTGATACTGGCGCATCCATAAATTCGATGCCCTTCTCAGCGGCTTTTGCTCCCACTAAACGGGCACTGTCGGCATCTATGGTTGAGCAATCTATCAGTAATGCCTGTTTAGACACTACATCTAACAAACCTTTATTATTGTCATCGCCTAGGTACAAGCTGCGAACATGCTTGCCTGCTGGCAGCATGGTAATGACAAAATCAGCGGCTGCCGCTGCGCCGCACGCGGTTTTAGCACTGAGTGCGCCTTGCGCCGTTAACGCTTCTACTGCGACAGGGTTTAAGTCAAACACAGTGACTGTCATACCCGCGTTAACTAAATTGGCAGCCATTGGGCCACCCATGTTACCTAAACCAATAAATGCTACTGTTGCCATTTCGTTAATCCTTTTTAAGTAAAGTCTGCTAATGGGTGTCTATCTTCAGCCCAAGGCGAGGTAACCAATTGGGTCACTTTATTCGCATCCACTGAGTCTACATCTGCAAATAACCATTTAGGTTGGCGATCTTTATCAATCAGTAAGGCGCGAACACCTTCGCAAAAATCACCCATAGAGCAACAATTGACACTCACACCCAACTCCCACTTAAAGCAATCAGCTAAGCTAAGTTCTGTGCCAAGTTCTGCCTGAGCAAAAATCAAGTGCCAGCTAATAGGACTGCCAGCTAAGGCGGTTTTTTGGGCTCGTTTTAGCCAATCAAGCTCAGTGTTTAATGTCGATAATTGATGATGCACATCAAGGATGTCACCCGTCATCAACAAATCAATTTGTGCTTGGAATTGTTGCAGTGGGCTAACGGATAATGCCGCTAAGTGTGGCTGACTCATATTGGTCAACAATCCGCTTAGCAGTTGATGATTTATCTCACTATCTTGACTCCAAGCCAGTTCAGCCATGGCATCGAATAACGGCTCTTTTTCATCGCTATTAAGAAGATGATTTCCTAAGCCGACATACAGCGCATCTGCACAGTTCATGTTGTAAGCGGTTAAGCCTAAAAACAACCCTGTTTTTCCCGGCATACGGTTTAAAAAGTAACTGCCGCCAACGTCTGGGTATAAACCAATGGTCACTTCAGGCATTGCAATACGGCTACGCTCGGTAACAACACGATGGCTCCCTCCCGCCATTAGCCCGAGTCCACCGCCCATAACAATGCCGTCACCCCACACTAAAACGGGTTTGCCGAATTGATGCAGTAAATAATCAAGTTGGTATTCTTGGGTAAAGAACTCACACGCCTCTGTGGTCATGTTGTTCGGATTGGCGATGGATGCATGGTAAATGGCACGTACATCTCCACCAGCGCAAAAGGCTTTTTCGCCGGCGCCATCAAGCACAACACACGCAATACTGTCGTCTTGTTGCCATTTAGTGAGTTGTGCTTGCATTGCTGCAACCATGTCGAGGGTTAATGCATTAAGTGCTTTTTCAATATTCAGAGTTACCACGCCAATAGATTGACCTGATAACGTGCCTAAGGTTTGAAATATTACATCTTGAGTCATTAGCAATTCTTCCAGTTTGGGGCGCGTTTTTGTAAAAAGGCCTTCACACCTTCAGCCTGATCTTCGGTATTAAATAAGCCAACAAACAGTTCACGCTCAAGCGGTAATGCTTGAGTTCGCGGCATAGTTCGTCCAGCTTGAATAAGGGTTTTACATACGCTGACACTGCTAGGTGATTGCTTAGCCACTTTCGCTGCTAACGCCACTGCGGCATCTAAGACATGGCCTTGTTCAACGACTTCTTCCACTAAGCCAATTTTTTCAGCCTTCGCAGCATCAATACGCTCGCCACATAAAATCATCCGTTTTGCCCAACCTTCACCCACTAATGCGGTTAAGTTTTGGGTGCCACCAGCACAAGGCAGTAAACCCACTGAGGCCTCAGGCAATGCCAATTGGGCTTGCGCTTCTGCAATTCGTAAATCACAAGCTAATGCCACTTCTAACCCTCCGCCCATGGCATAACCATTAATGGCTGCAATAGATACACCTCTAAACGCACTTAAGGCTTCAAACGCTTCGCCGAAATGTGTTGCCATGGAAGCTGCATTGTCTTTATCGCCGTCGGCAAACAAATTCAAATCAGCACCTGCTGAGAAAAACTTGTCACCTTGACCGGTGATCACAAGCGCATAAACATCTTTGTTTTGATTCAGTTCGAGCACGATATGTTTCAGCGCTTGCAAACTGTCAGCGGTCCAAGTATTAGCTGGCGGATTATTCAGAGTCAAAATGGCCGTGTGGCCGACTATATGTTTTAGAATTGCAGGGTGTGTAGTCATAATGCTATGTCCTTATGCTAAAGCTAGTGAGTCACGAGTGGAACCGCTAATTACAGGATCGGATGAGCATCGCTAGCGAGCAAACGGCGAGCAATAATCAGGCGCATAATTTCATTAGTGCCTTCTAAAATCTGGTGCACGCGCACATCTCTGAAATGACGTTCTAAAGGGTATTCACGGATATAACCGTAACCGCCGTGAATTTGCAGCGCACCGTCACACACTTGGAAACCTACATCGGTCGCAAAACGTTTCGCCATAGCACAATAAGCGCTGGCTTCAGGGTCTTGAGTGTCTAATTTAAAAGCTGCTAAACGTACCATTTGACGGGCAGCCACTAATTCGGTTGCCATGTCAGCCAGTTTAAACTGCAATGCTTGGAATGCCGCCAGCGGTTTACCAAATTGCTTACGCTCAATCATGTATTGAGTTGCGCGAGTCAGTGCAGCTTGCGCGGTGCCAATTGAACAGGTGGCAATGTTAATACGTCCGCCGTCTAGGCCTTTCATGGCAAAGGTAAAACCTTGGCCTTCTTCACCAAGTAAATTGGCAGCCGGTACACGCACGTTTTCAAAACTGATCATTCTTGTTGGCTGTGCGTTCCAGCCCATTTTATCTTCTGCTTTTCCGTAAGTGACGCCTACTGCATCAGCTGGTACGGCAATCGCTGAAATCCCTTTAGGGCCAGATTCACCAGTACGGCACATCACTACGAGTAACTCGGTTTCACCGGCACCAGAGATAAACATTTTTGAACCGGTGATCAAGTAATCATCACCATCACGCACAGCTTTAGTTTGCAATGAAGCGGCATCGCTGCCGGCACCAGGTTCTGTTAAACAGTAAGATGCTAATAACTGTCCTGTGGTTAAGCCTTCTGACCACTGCTTACGCAAGGTTTCGGTCCCCCACGTAGTCACCATCCAGGTTGCCATATTATGAATAGTTAACATTGCTGTGGTGGCTGTACAACCATGGGCTAATTCTTCAAAAATAATTGAAGCGTCTAAACGAGACAAGCCCATGCCGCCTTCTGATTCTGGCGAGTACAAAGAACAAAAGCCCAGTTCACCGGCTTTTTGAATAACATCTTTAGGAAAATGATGCTCTTCGTCCCACTTGGCGGCGAATGGCGCGAGTTCTTCGGCAGCGAATTGACGGGCTAAATCAGCAAACTGACGCTGATCTTCGTTTAAATTAAAATCCATGCTGGACTCCTAATATTGTCTTGAATGACTCTTGGGTCATTTATTGCCTTAGCCGCATACCGCTTTAAGCGGCTAACTCATTACTAGCTGCAATGGGAGGTAAGGTGGTCTTGTTGTTTAGCGAAAAATATTACCGTGACAGCGTCACGGCAATAAACATCATTTCTATTTAAGATCAATACTCATGTTAGGACCGCTAACGGCTTCTGAGTCAAACCAACGGGTGGTGATGGTTTTGGTTTCGGTGCAGAAACGTACCGCTTGCTTGCCGTAGGCGTGTTGGTCACCATAGAAACTGCCTTTCCAACCTGTGAATGAGAAGAAAGGTAATGGCACAGGAATTGGCACGTTAATACCCACTTGGCCTACTTCAATTTCATGTTGATATTTACGTGCAGCTCCGCCTGATGCAGTAAAGATTGAGGTACCGTTACCGTAAGGGCTGTTGTTAACCAGTTCGATAGCATCGTCTAAGTTATCCGCTTCCATACAACACAGTACCGGACCAAAAATCTCTTCTTTGTAAATGCTCATGTCGGTGGTGACATTGGTAAACATGGTTGGGCCAACCCAGTTACCCGACTCGTAACCTGCAACGGTGAAATCGGTTCCATCGAGTAAGCAATCAGCACCTTCAGCTTTACCCTGAGCAATCAATTTGAGTACGCGCTCTTTTGCTGCTGGACTGATAACAGGGCCGTAAGCAGCATCTTTGTCATCCCATAAACCAGGACGAACCTTAGCTAACGCGTCTTTTAGTTCAGGGATCCACTCTTTGGCTTTACCGACAAAAATCGCGACTGAAATGGCCATACAACGCTGACCAGCAGCACCCACAGAGGCTCCCACCATGTTATTGATCACTTGCTGCTTGTTCGCATCAGGCATGATCACACAATGGTTTTTAGCACCTGCAAACGCTTGCACACGTTTTAGGTTGTCGGTACCGGTTTTATAAATGTATTGGCCAACACCCACAGAGCCTACAAACGAAATCGCTTTAATGGCTGGGTCTCTTAGCAAGATGTCGACTGCTGTTTTGTCGCCATGAATAAGTTGTAACACGCCTTTTGGCGCGCCCGCTTCAACAAATAACTCCACTAAACGCTGTGGCGTCATTGGATCTTGTTCTGACGGTTTTAAAATAAACGTATTACCACAAGCGATAGATAACGGGAACATCCATAATGGGATCATCGCAGGGAAATTAAACGGAGTAATACCGGCACACACACCTAATGGTTGAGTGTAGCTATAGGTATCGATATTACGAGCGACGTTTTCAACGGTTTCGCCCATCATTAACGAGGCAACACCACAAGCATGTTCAGCAACTTCAATGCCGCGCCATACATCACCTTTAGCATCTTCAAAAGTTTTACCGGTCTCGTGAGCTAAAATAGTTGCTAGTTCATCGTGATGCTCTTTGAGCAAATGTTGATAACGCAACATGACGCGCGCACGTTCAGACACGGGGACTTCTTTCCAGGTTTTAAACGCTTCTTTGGCACTGTGAATGGCCTGCTCTACTTCGGCAGTAGTAGCGCAGTTAATTTTAGCAATAACGCTATTATTGGCTGGATTGGTCACATCAATATTGCGATCGCCGCTGCCATAAGTGAATTCGCCATCAATATAATGCTTAACTTGTGTGATCATGTTGTTTTCCTCGATCCTTGAACATCTTATGAGTGAATAACATCACTCGTATTGAGTTACTGCGCAGGTAATGCGATTTATTATGTTTGTCAGTCGCACATATTAAGTGGCTGCGTATATATTTACCTGTGCGGTGGTCTTGTCGAACTTAACTTGTATTGTCTATTTACACTTCTATCGCCATTGCTGTGGCTTCGCCGCCACCAATACATAACGATGCCACGCCGCGCTTAAGGCCGCGTGCTTTTAGGGCATAAATCAATGTGACTAGCAAACGCGCTCCAGAACAACCAATTGGGTGTCCCATTGCACATGCGCCGCCATTAACGTTGACCTTGCTGACATCTAAGTTCAACTCAGAAATCGCTAACATAGTGACCATGGCAAACGCTTCGTTGATTTCGTATAAATCGACGTCATCTTTGTTCCACTGCACTTTATCGAACAGTTTTTGCATCGCGCCAACCGGTGCGGTGGTGAACATTGACGGTTCTTGTGAATGGGTAGTATGACCTTTAATTGTTGCCATTACGGTTAATCCTAATTCAGCAGCTTTGTCGCGGCTCATTAGCATTAACGCTGCTGCGCCGTCTGATATTGAACTTGAGTTGGCAGCTGTAATTGTGCCGTCTTTGGTAAATGCAGGACGTAATGTCGGGATTTTTTCAGGGCGGGCGTTACCAGGCTGCTCGTCTATCTCAACCGTCACGTCGCCACGACGCGTGCTGATGGTTACAGGCACTACTTCATCTTTAAATGCGCCAGAGTTAATCGCTGCATTGGCTTTTTCCAGCGAACTTAATGCAAAAGCATCCATTTGCTCACGAGTTAAGCCAAAGTCATCTGCCGTTTTTTGGGCAAATGTGCCCATTGCACCACCGGTATAAGCGTCTTCAAGGCCGTCTAAAAACATGTGGTCCATTACTTTGCCGTGGCCCATGCGCATACCGCTGCGCGCTTTGTCGAGTAAATATGGTGCTTGGCTCATGCTTTCCATGCCACCCGCAACCACAACTTGACTGCTACCCGCTTTAATTAAATCGTGCGCTAACATGACGGTTTTCATGCCTGAACCACAAACTTTATTGACTGTTGTTGCACCAACACTTAACGGTAAACCTGCACCTAGAGTCGCTTGGCGAGCAGGCGCTTGGCCCAGACCGGCTGGCAATACACAACCCATCAATACTTCGTCAACAGCATCAACACAGATCCCCGTTTGGGCGATAAGACCTTTGATAGCGGTTGCTGCTAATACTGGAGAAGCTACCTCAGACAATGCCCCTTGAAACCCACCCATTGGTGTGCGTTTCGCGGCAACAATAACGATATCTTGACCTGTTTGCTCTGTACTCATAACCACTCCAATTTACTGCGCTTAAAAAATAACATCAATAATATGGATATCACTTTGACGTTGACGCGAACGTAAAGCAAGTAAAAAATGGTCTAAATGTTGATGTTAATTGATTGGAATTGTCAGTGAAGATTTACAGTTTAAGAATGTCACATTTGAATTTGATGTAAGATGTTGTTTTTTATAATACATATCAATATCTATTTATCAGTAACATGATTACTGTTGAGTGAATTATTCAGCGTAAAACTTTAGTCTAAGCACAAAGTAGCCGTAGTGACTCAATAAACTAAATCGGCACTTAGAGAAGGTTATTGGTCCACTATCACTACTTGATTGCGGCCGTTGTCTTTTGCTTGATATAAGCCTAAATCGGCTTGCTTAATAATGTCGACAAGTTCATGAGTTTGCGGGGTTAACATAGCGACAGCCACACTAATGGTGAAATTCATTTTAACCTCGTTAAACACAAACTGGTTTGACTCAAT
The DNA here is from genome assembly GCF_010092445.1 of Shewanella sp. Arc9-LZ. Lineage (NCBI taxonomy): Bacteria > Pseudomonadati > Pseudomonadota > Gammaproteobacteria > Alteromonadales > Shewanellaceae > Shewanella > Shewanella sp. Arc9-LZ. The sequence goes on from NZ_CP048031.1 coordinate 3,190,958, forward strand.
ACTGGTTCGCAATCGCTCGGCTATGTCAACGGCTTGTGCTTGCTCGGTATCGGGTAAAATAATTAAAAACTCTTCGCCACCTATGCGGCCTAAAATATCGTTTTTCTTGAGCCAATTACGTGCACGTCTACCACACGCTTTTATGGCTAAATCACCAACGTCATGGCCATAATGATCATTAATGACTTTAAAGTTATCTATATCGAACATAATAACGGCGAGTGGTCGATGATGTTTTTTAGCCTGATTAAAGCGCTTTTTGCCCTGCTCAAAAGTATGACGTCGATTAGCAATGCCAGTCAGATAATCCGTTTGAGAGCGACGTTTAAATTGTCGGCGAGATTGCCACAAGAAAATGACCAGCACTAATAACACCAAAGCAATTAGCACCGCGATTGCCATTGATAAGTTAGTGATTTTTTGAGTATCGATTTCGGCTTCCAAATTCAGCTTATTGATGGCCAATTGCTTTTCGAGCAGGCGGTTATTAAACTCAGCCACGGTAAGATTATGGTCTAATGATGAATTAACCACATCGTTATTTATGATGTTAGCAAAGTTCTTTTTTTGTAAATCGATGGTATCCAAAAGCTTATTCATGCCCAGATTACTCGACCCATTGGCGTAATCAATAATGGCCGCAATCATCAATTTCAGTTCATTGGAATGGCCGTCATAAGTCGCCGAACCAGAAAATATTTCAGCATACTTAAAAGCTTTATCTGGTTGTTGTTGGCGAAAATAACTCAATGCCAACCATGCATGCGTAGCGTCGACAAAGTATTTTTCTTGGGTTGTATCTTGCACTTCAAGTGCGCGTAAAAAATGATCTATACCTTCTTGAAATAAACCTTGAGCCCAACAGCTAATACCCGTATTAAATTGATAGAAAAAATCAAAATCAGCAAACTCTGGCGATTGCTCTACCAGTTGCTGCATTTGGGCTAAATGAGCTTTATTTTCCCCCCACAAGGCCAATTTAATCGATTCGCCCACCATGTTATGTAACATATTAAACATGTCTTGCTTATCTTGGGCTTGCTCCCAAAAGTCATAGGCTTTGTTAAAGTATTCGTAGGCTTTACGGTTTAAACCATTGTCACGATAGATAGCAGCCGTGGCATTGAATATCATCGCTTGACGACTCAGTCCTAATTGATGCTGTTGTGCTAACGCTAAAGCTTCATTTAACCTTTTGAGACCTTCGCCAAAATCACTTGGTTTATTATGGCAATACGCACTTTGCGCTAACACTTCGGCCAAGATATCTACTTGTCCAAGTTGACGAGCTAATGTAACCGCCACTTCACGATCTGGGCAATAAATTTGGGTGTCGTTAGTTTGAAGGTAAAGTATGAATGAACGCTCGAGATAGCTTTTGACCAATTCTTTGCTAAGAGGATGTGGTGTAAGTAATTTAATGGCATGGCTATAGCTGTTAATTGCAGCAACAAGATCACTGTTAACTTCTTGCTCTATTGCCAGTAAATGCAATAACTGGCCTTGCTGTTCAATCGGCCATTGAGCACTTTGTGGTCGCTGTTGTTGTAAAAAGTCAATGCGTTGTTGTGGTGAGCTTAATGTGACTAACTGTTGTTTGATCTCAGTAATTTCTGTGCTTTCAGTATTATCGCTAACGGTATTGTTGCTAACAGTATTGTTGCTAACAGTATTGTTGCTAACGGTATTGTCGCTAACATTGGCGCCATTCATAATAGTGCCATTAGCGTCACTAAAAATGTCACCGGCCCCCCAAGTAGTTAGCGGCCAGCTTACTGCACACACCAATAATATCATCAACTTGGTTTTAACCATTTAACCTCGACCTTACAATAAAAACATCTAAGTTTAACAATAGCTTTTATCGAAACGAAGTCAACGTTAAAACGCCGGTATAACTATATTCAAGTTTACGTTTTACTTTCCCATGGTGTTTTCGCATTCATGTCAGACAAGTCATATGGCGTTAACTGGTAAACATAATAATTAAGCCAATTACTGACTAACAAGCTGCCATGACTATGCCAACGAACAATAGTATCTTGTGTTGGGTCATCTTGTCGGTAATAGTTTTGCGGAATATCTGGCTTGAGGCCTTCGCCAACATCGCGCACATATTCTTCATTCAAGGTGTCTTTTTGATACTCAGGGTGACCCATAACAAACACATTATGATTATCACGACTGAGCACAATATACGCGCCAGCCTCGTCTGATTCAGCCAACACTTCTAAATCTGGATGTTGACGAATTTGTTCAATATCCATTTCAGCAAATCGTGAGTGCGGTGCAAAAAACTCATCATCAAAACCGCGCAATAGTGGATGTGGGTCGCTGGTTCTTCGATGATTAAATACACCTGAACGTTTATTCGCTAATAACTGACGATGTAAATCATAAAGATGATACAAACCAGCATGAGCTGCCCAACACAAAAACAGTACTGAAGTGACATGTTGTTGTGACCAGTCAATAATTTCGCGAATGTGGTCCCAATACACCACATCTTTAAAATCAATTTTTCCTAACGGTGCACCTGTAATAATCAAACCATCGTAATTGTTATTTCTAATGTCTTCAAAATCACGATAAAAAGTATTCATGTGATCCACTGATGTATGCTTAGATTCCTTATCATGAATGCGTAATAAATCGACCCCAACTTGCAAGGGCGTATTGCCCAGTAATCGCAATAACTGGGTTTCAGTTTCGATTTTATTAGGCATTAGATTCAAGATTAATACCCGCATTGGACGAATGTCCTGATTAGCAGCTCGGGTTTCAGACATCACAAAGATATTTTCTGACTCTAAAATACCTGCTGCAGGCAGGTTATCTGGAATTCGAACCGGCATACGTCTCACCTTTAGATTAATTAAACACATGTACTTGATTAACCAGCGCTCGATTAACCAACCAGCCTTTTCACAATAACGTTAATGTCTGTTATGTCACAGTTTCAACATTCAGTTTAGCGCTAAAAACAGCGGTCATCATCGATTGTCAAATGTCGTTTGCAAACATAACTAACCTACTCACCCAGCCTAAACCGCGACAGAATGGCTTATTGCTAACGTTAATATCGGTCAATCTGTTAGATAACCATCATACACTTGGATGGCTAGAAGTCTACACGTCTCAAGTTGAATTTTTTTCTTACTTGTTATCAACTGATGTTATTTCTATTATGAGTCATTATTTTTGATGAGATGAATCATGTCTACAGCAACAGCGATGATTATTGGCGCCAGCTCTCAACTGAGCCAAGCCTTAGCCAGACAGTTATCTGCACAGCAAGTTTCGCTGGTGCTTTTTGTTAACGACCCTGAATCACTTAACGAGTTTAGTCAAAGTCTGCCTGGCGATGTCAGTGTATATCCGTTAGTAATTAATCAACCTGACACACTAATAGCACAGCTGAATGCCGCTTGGAGCAAACATAATGGCGCCCATTTGGTGATTGTTAATACCGGTGTTAATGACTACGATTCTACCCTGCCTTGGGCAATTGATAAGCACACTATCGATATTAACGTAATGGGCTTTGCTGCGGCAAATAACTGTATTTTTAAATTAATGTGCGAGCAAGGTTACGGCCAACTAGCCGCCATTAACTCAATAGCCGGTCAACGTGGAGGGCCTAATGTGGCTTATCATGCCTCCAAAGCCTTTGCTGAAAATTACCTGCAAGGCTTGAGTATGCATGCACAACGATTAAAGCTGCCTATTACCATTAGTGATATTCAATTAGGGTTATTTGATAAAGCCGTTCATTTGAATACACAATTGCTGTTGTCGCCTCTCGATAAAGTGGCTACACAAATCATCTCAGCCTTGCAAAAAGGTAAACGCCGAGTATATGTCACTAAACGCTGGCGCATTGTCGCGTGGATAAATCGTTTATTACCAGAGTACATTTACAATACTCGCCATTGGAAACCGCGTAAAAAGTCTCCATAAGTGCCATCAACAAAAACAGGAACCCGTAGGTTCCTGTTTCATATGTTCGTTTTTCGCTAACGTATTCTACCCTAGCTTAATAAGTATAACCGACGCTGATCATGTAAACCCAAGGATCAATGTCTGTATCAACCACAACATGATCTGCCCCCATATCAAAGCTCACATCCGTTGCAATTTGAGCATACCAAACAGACGCATTAACCAACCATTTCTTGTCAATTTGATAATCAAGCCCAACTTGAGCCGCCACGCCCCAAGAGTTCGATAGGCTCAAATTATCTAAGCCAAGATCTTTCGCCTCTTGAGTAAATTCACTGTCATAAAAGTTGGTAAAGTTAATCCCTAAACCAATATAGGGACGTAAAGCAGACTGTGAATCGCCAAAGTAATATTGTGCGACCAGTGTTGGAGGTAATTGCTTTGAGTCAGCAATTTTACCGAGTTCACCCAGTGACACATCGTGACTAAAAGGCGATGCCGCTAATAATTCAATGCCGATATTATCAGTTAGCATATAACCAAAATTTAGCCCTAATTGGACATCGTTATCTACGCTAAATTCAGCAATATTTGCGACTACAGGGCTTGACTCATTTGGAGCAACCATTGCCACACCAGCACGAACAATAATATCTCCTGCTTGATGGGCCGCAGCACCAAATGAAAAACCAGCAGTTAATAAAGAAGCAGCAACTAAACTTAGGGTAATTTTCTTATTCATTTTTTAACACTCCTTGGCAATGACAACTAGATGCAATTCTGTGCATCCTTAACATTTGCGGTTAACCTACTGAAGTTAATCGTTAACATCATTGATTCAGATCAACAAAACAGCAGTACCCCTATAGAGGTACCTAATTAGATCTCAGACACATGATTTAGATCACAAAGTGAGGCGGTAAAGAGATGAAAGATGTATTTAACAGTTAGGTTTTGTGAGGTTGAACAGGTGAATTATTATTGATGATTAATCTGTTACAGATAGTTTGCAGTAATGCATTAACCATCCCTTTTGGGACACGCGATGGTTAAAAATAGCTTTGTCACGCTTTGGATTTCGACTTAATGACAAGTCAAACAAACAGCCTAAACCAAACACACTCGTCACGTGTAATTGAAACTCAGCTATTGTATGGTCATCAGAGGGGACTAATTTAACCCCAATAGCCGTTTGTTTTTCTGGCCAAAATGACATGGCATCAACACAAGAACTATAGGGCATATCACCATTTCTAAGGTGCATTCTGGCTTGGTTTTTCGCCGACCATGGCAGAGCTATCTGCTCAACGAGTAAAGCTTCAATCGCCTGGTCTTCTGCAGAAGATGGGGTGTTATCACACCAGTAAATGACATCAATGTCGTTTAAGGGCTGTGAGGTCATGCTGTGCAAATTATCCCAGATCAAATTGCGTATAAAACCCGCACTAATTAACCAATCTGTGATCCCTTGTTGTTGCATCACTTTCTGACACGTCATTAAGGCTGCCATTCTAAGTTCATCTTGTTGTAACCACTGCCACAACAAGAACAATGGCTTAGCCTGCCCATGTTGCAACTGATCAATGGCCACTTGGTTTAACAGGGGCGGATTTAACTGGTGCTGATTAAACAAGGTTTGATTACGTCGCGTCATGCTGTTGTTCTGGCGCGGCATCAGCAAATGCAGGTAACTTATGGCACTCATCCCAAATTCTGACAATATTAGGATACGCAGCAAGCTCTAAATTAAAGCGTTTGGCATTATACACTTGCGGGATCAGACAAATATCGGCCAGCGAAGGCGTATCACCAAAGCAGAAACGTCCAGAATATCGGCTTAACTGCTGTTCTAAAGCAGCAAAACCAAGGTGTATCCAATGGTGATACCAACGCATTTTATCAGCTTCTGATACACCCATTTCGTTAACTAAATATTGTAATACTCGAAGATTATCTAAAGGATGAATTTCACATGCTATGGCTTGAGCCATGCTGCGAACAATAGCTCGCTGCTCAATATTGCTGGGAAGTAACGGTTGCTGAGGGTGTTTTTCGTCGAGGTATTCTATAATGGCTAACGATTGCGATAAGTTAATCTCGCCTGACTCATTATTGTCGATAAACGTCGGCACAAGATCCGAGGGGTTGAGTTGATGGTAAGCCTCAGAATGTTGCTCACCACCATTATTAACCAAATGAACTGAAATATGTTCAGCCGTTAACTGCTTTAAATTTAACGCAATACGCACGCGATATGCCGCACTTGAACGCCAGTAGCCATAGAGTTTCATGCAAATTCCCTTATTTTTATTTTAATCTGCCTAACAAAAAGGCAATAACGATTAATCGCTATTGCCTTTATATTTCGATTTATATCGCTTTCATAATCTTAAGCTTTGTATTCAACCACTTTTTGATCGATAGAACCAAAGATACTCACACCGTTATCATCAAACATTTCAATGCGAACGGTGTCGCCAAAATGCATAAAGGGTGTTGATGCTTTACCGTCGGCAATGATTTCAAGCATGCGTTTTTCAGCTAAACAACTTGAACCAGCACTGCGATCGTAGTTAGAAATAGTACCAGAACCAATAATTGCACCTGCGCCTAATGGACGTGTTTTAGCCACGTGCTCTACTAACTGGCTAAAGTTAAACGTCATGTCGACGCCGGCATTAGGGCGGCCAAACAACTCACTGTTTAAATGAGTCACTAACGGCAAATGTACTTTGCTGTCTTGCCATTTGTCACCTAACTCGTCTGGGGTAATCGCAATGGGTGAAAAGGCACTCGATGGCTTAGATTGGAAAAAGCCAAAGCCTTTACCTAATTCACCTGGGATTAAGTTACGCAGTGATACGTCGTTAACTAACATCAATAATTTGATGTGCTTAGTTGCATCTTCGCTGTTAACACCCATGGCAACATCATCAGTAACAATAGCGATTTCTGATTCGAAATCGATACCGTATTCTTCACTGGCCATTTGAATATCCGCTTTAGGGGCGATAAAACAGTCAGAACCACCTTGATACACTAAAGGATCAGTCCAAAACGATGCAGGCATTTCAGCGCCACGAGCTTTGCGTACTAACTCAACATGGTTAACATACGCACTGCCATCGGCCCATTGGTAGGCTCTTGGTAAAGGAGATAAACAACGTGCTTCATCAAAATCTACTGCATTGTCCATCTGACCGGCGTTTAGTGCTTCATACAACTCATTAAGTTGTGGATATAGCAAATCCCAAGCATCTAATAATTGCTGCATAGTATGGGCAATAGCGGGTACCGCGACTGTTTTGGTCAAATCTTTACTGACTAACATCAATTGGCCGTCGCGACGTCCGTTGTGATAACTTGCAAGTTTCATTACTGCTCCTAAATTCTGGGTGAGATCTGCGTCCTATTCGATACAAGACTCTCAATCTAACCATAGGAATAACCGATCGTGACGGAAAATCCTATAGTAGGTACTAAATCACATTTTTGCGGTGCTAATCGTGATTTGTAAATTATTCGTTACAAAACATAAAAGGCCACGTCAACACTGATTGTTAGCGTTAAAATGACCAAAATGCCAGCACTTGGCTGGCATTAAATCGTTACATTACTTTTTCTTACTAATACTGTAATCACGCAACTTGTTAGCAATAGCGGTATGAGACACACCTAACTTTTTGGCTAATTGGCGTGTACTTGGGTACGCGGGATATAACCGACGTAATAAACTGGCTTCATATTCTTTCATCGCCTCGTCTAACGTGCCTTCGAACTCTTCATCGAAGTAGCCAAAGCCTTCAGCATATGAAGGTAATTTAAGTTGCTCAACGGTCAATTCTGTTGAGCCATCCCACATTGATACCGCTCTAAAAATCGCATTTTTCAATTGGCGCACATTACCCGGCCATGCATAGGTAAATAGGTAATCGCGACAACTTGCCGATATACGTCTTAAGGGACTCGATAACTGCTGACTATAATGCTCTAAAAACATCTCAGTTAATGGAATCACATCTACACGACGCTCACGCAGTGATGGCATGTGATAGCTTAAGACATGAATTCGATAGTACAAATCTTCTCTAAACTCACCGGATTGGCAAAGTTCAGCCAAATGTTTTTGGGTTGAACAAATAATCCGCACATCGGCGCGTACTTCTTCATCGCCACCAATCCGTCTAAAAGTTCCGTCTTGTAATAAACGCAATAATTTAACTTGTGCGGTTTTAGACATCTCGGCAATTTCATCAAGAAACACCGTACCGCCTTTTGCTTCTTCAAATAGACCGCGTTTAACGACGGTGCCATTACTGACAAAGCCAAACAACTCTTCCTCTGCGACACTATCGGGCAAAGCCGCACAGTTTATCGCGATAAAAGGATGTTCGCGGCGCATGCTGGCATCATGACTCGCACGGGCCATCAACTCTTTACCCGTTCCCGTTTCACCGGTGATAAGTAACGGTGCATCAAGTTGTGCCATACGCTTGGCTTGCTTGAGTATGTCTTTCATTTTGTCGCTGATAGCCAATACATTATCAAAACCAGTGGTTTGATTTTGCAGAGCATTAAACTGTTTACCCACTCTAGCGGGTGATTTCAGCGAGATAACCGCACCCGCTAAAATAGTTTTTTCATCGTCATCGGGTAAGTAAATTGGCAGCATTTCAGCCAAATACTCGCTCGAGTTAATTTGAACTCGTGTGGCTTGCGCCAACACCGGTATTTCACTCATCCAACGAGCAAAGTTAAACCCTTGTACCCAATGATTAAGTGACTCGCCCACCACTTCATGTTCAGCCATACCAAGCGTCAATAATGCCGACTCATTGGCTATGCGGATCCGCCCTTTCGCGTCTGTTGAAAACACCGAATCGGGTAAGGTTTTAAGTAAGGTTTTTAGGGCGTAATGTTCTTGCTCTGACGGCATAAAAGATACGGTACGGACATCATGCACACTTTCGACTTTACGAATTTGTGGCATTAGCTCACGCAGGGTTTCGAAACTGATTTCTGCAAACTGCAAAAACAGGAAACCTTTATTACTGGCATCAATGGCAATTAAGTTAATACCATGTTTTTCAAGCACGACGAGGATGTCTTTCGCTAAACCCACGCGATCGATACAACTGACTTCCAAACGCATAATGTAACGATTCCCTATTTATTAATGTTTTATTGCGGAAATTTGGCATAACGTTAGAGGGATATGGCTTCAGTGGCAAGTGAAGTTTACAGCAGAATTGTAACAGAGAAACTATTTCAGCACATTACGTTAACGTAACATGCTGAAATGGATGACGATAGTAACTAGTCTAACAACTGGTCTGTCTTGGCAGCCATAATGAAATCGTTTTTGTGTAAGCCTTTAATTGAGTGTGACCACCACGTCACTGTGACTTTGCCCCATTCGGTTAAGATACCTGGGTGATGGAACTCAGCTTCAGCTAAATCGGCCAACTTATTGGTAAAGGCCATCGCTAACTTAAAGTTTTTAAATTTATATACCCGCTCTAACTGCATAATGCCGTCACGAACTTCAACGCCCCAATCAGGGATCATACCGACAAGCTCTGCTAACTCTGCATCCGTTACTTTTGGTGCATCTGCTTGGCATGCTTCACATTTCATCTCGGTTAATGCGTTCATTTGTACTCCTTGGCTTAATTAAATAGTGTCTCACTTGCAGATTGTTGAGCTATCTTATTAGTTGCTCTGCTGCAATAAATCGTTAACTGGCTTTGACTTTTAGAGCAAATTTAGGCTCAAACATGCCTAAATGACGTGCTTTTGTCACCATGCTCATAATGTCCATACGAGCAATTTCATCTAAATAGTCAATATGATCGATAACATAATAAATAGGTTGCATGATATCAATACGATACGGTGTGCGCAGTACGTCGAGTAAATCAAACGGCTTACGTTCAGGGCTGTCACTTAATGCATACATGGTTTCACCCGGTGAACTTAAAATGCCGCCGCCGTATATTTGCAGTGATTCATTTTTCGCCTGAACCAAACCGAACTCAATAGTAAACCAATATAATCGCGCCAGAAACACGCGCTCTTCTTTTGATGCCGCCAGCCCTAACTGGCCATACATATGTGAAAAATGCCCAAATGATGGATTGGTTAATAACGGACAATGGCCAAATATCTCATGAAAAATGTCAGGTTCTTGCAGGTAATCAAACTCTTCTTTACTACGAATAAACGTCGCGACTGGAAACTCTTTATTGGCCAGTAACTCAAAGAAACGCCCAAATGAAATTAGTGCAGGCACTGCAGCAGTTTTCCAACCCGTTGCATCAAGTAACACTTTATCGATTTCAGGCAATTGTGGAATGCGATCAACTGACATGCCTAATGCATCTAACCCTTGTAAATAGGCTTGGCATGCGCGGCCCGGCATATTCGTCACTTGGCGCTGATACAATTGTTGCCATAATTGATTCTCATGCTCTGAGTAATCAATGTAACCTTGGGCATCAGGTTGGTGTGCAATATACTTTGTTGCTGTACTCATAGGTTCCACTTTACGTCAACTTCACTCCCTACATAGTGTGCTAAGGGTGATGTTTTGTTAACTCCTTCACAGTTTATTGTCTTGCCATAATGTAGTGCTAATCGTAAACAAATAAATACAACTACTGATTTAGCTTTCACTCAGCGCCCATTTTTATAACTACTTTTGACTCACTTTATAGGAAAGCTGACCGGTATTAATTTGAACGTGCCATCAATAATTTAAATGGCAATTGAACTGTGATAATTTACAATACATGAGAGGCTATTTATCTAACTGATCGGATAAAAGTTGATCGCCAAAAATCAACCAGCCCTATAACTTGACTCATTAATTCACAGGACGATTAAACTATGACAATTTTGGTAACCGGCGGCGCAGGCTATATTGGTACACATACCGTAGTAGAGCTATTAAAGGCCGGACAGAAAGTGGTCATCGTAGACAATCTATCAAACTCAAGTGTTGAAGCGTTGGCTCGAGTTAGAACCATTACCGGTAAAGATGTCACGTTTTATCAAGGCGACATTCTAAACAAAGCCTTACTGCAAAAAGTTTTTGCAGATCACAGCATCGAATCCGTTATTCATTTTGCAGGATTAAAAGCTGTCGGTGAATCGGTCGAAAAACCATTGAAATATTACGAAAACAACGTCACCGGTTCCATCATTTTATGCCAAGTCATGGCTGAAAATAACGTCAAAAACTTAGTTTTTAGCTCATCTGCCACGGTTTACGGCGATCCCGCTAGCTTACCCATTAAAGAAGATTTTCCTACTGGCGCAACCAACCCTTATGGCCAGTCAAAATTGATGGTTGAGAATATTTTAGCTGACTTGCATAACTCGGATAACAGCTGGAATATAGCTCGTTTACGTTACTTTAATCCAGTCGGCGCTCACGAAAGTGGCTTGATTGGCGAAGACCCTAACGATATTCCTAATAACTTGATGCCATTTATTGCACAAGTTGCTGTTGGTAAACGCCAACAATTAAGCGTTTTTGGTGATGATTACAACACACCAGATGGCACAGGCGTACGTGATTATATTCATGTTGTTGATTTAGCTATGGGTCACTTGCAAGCACTTAAAAAGCTGCAAACTAAACCTGGGCTGGTGACTTATAACCTCGGTACGGGCATAGGCTACAGCGTGTTAGACATGGTCAAGGCATTTGAAAAAGCTTGTGGCAAAACCATTGCTTATCAAATTAGTCCTCGCCGCCCTGGTGATATTGCAGCCTGTTATGCCGACCCAAGCTTTGCCGCTACAGAATTGGATTGGCGTGCAACCCATACCGTTGAAGATATGGCAAATAGCAGTTGGAAATGGCAATCAAATAATCCTGATGGTTACAATACCAACGCCATTAATTAGGTGATCTATCAGAGTCACTCAGGTTTTTCAGTTTGAGGCGCATTGTTGAAAGAATGGTTATTCCCTTATGAAACAATGTAACAAAAAATGGAAAGCCTGAGTGGCTCCCGCAGGACGAGTTTATGCACCTACTATGCTGCTTAATAGTATTTTGACGTACGACTGCATGGTCTATTTTTTTCTATAAAAAATAAGACATTGCCACCATCCATGGCGGCAAGATGCACGAGATAGAGCAACGTAGGAGCTGTTGCCGAGAGCAACTATGCCTACAATCCTATTGCTTGCCTAGAAGAATTGCTTGCCTAGAAGAATTACTTGCCTAGAAGATGCCGATTCTCGCTGAATGACCAGATAATTATTGGAATTGGTATGAATTGCCAAGCGCTTAACAATTTTGTGCTGCAGTTAATGCTAATATTGATTGCAGCAAATATATTTAAGCTCAATTGGAACCGAAATGAACCAAGGTATTAATCAAAGTCGCCGTAATCTATTTAGTCGCAGAAAATCCAATGTTACCCGCCCGCCGTGGAGCAAAACGGATCAGGAATTTACTGGCAATTGCACACGCTGTGACAAGTGCATTACCGCCTGCGAAACCCAAATAATTAAACGCGGTGAAGGTGGTTTTCCTGAAATAGATTTCACTAAAGATGAATGTACCTTCTGTAAGCAATGCGTTGATGTGTGCCCAGAGCCTGTATTTGATCGCGATCAATTATTACCTTGGTCAATTACAGCAGCGATAAAAGACAACTGTTTAACCCATGAAGGTGTTTGGTGTCAGAGCTGCAAAGATGCCTGCGACCCTCGCGCAATTAGCTTTATTATGGCAATAGGACAAGTGCCTAAACCCATGATAGATACTGAGGCCTGTACTGGTTGTGGTGCTTGTGTGTCTCCTTGCCCCGCCGATGCGATACTCATTGGCAATTCAAACTGATTTATCCTCCAAAATGTAGAAAGATGTTATAAATACAGTTAGCGATTTTAGTGTTGTTTATCAACCTATCACGTTATATTACCGACATAATACCAACTTAAGAGCACTAAGATGTTTCGTCAAAAGCAACCGGCTAATCCACTCAGTTTTATCGCCCAAGAATGCCATTTAACCGGTAAGCTCATTTTTAGTGGTGATGTCCTAATTGCAGGTCATGTGAGTGGTGACATCAAAGCGCAGGGCAATGTAACCATTGAAACTAGTGGCACTGTCGATGGTGATATTTTATGTCGCGAGTTAATGATTGCTGGCCAATTAGCAGGTAAAGCGCGTTGTAAAAAAATCACCCTCCATGAGCAAGGGATTTTTGAAGGCGATGCTTATTGTGAAAATATTGAAATTTTAGATGGTGGCCAGTTTTTAGGTTATCGTCACAGAGAGCCTCTTACGAGTACTTCCTCAGAAAGTTAATCTGGTTTTTTAGCTGCTGTTTTACCTGCCTTATAGCGCGGGCAAGAATCATCTATCTTTAACCAACTAACCTGCTGTCAGTGTGTATATGATAAGTCGGTCGTACTAGATTTGGTTGGTCTAAAGAGGCTATCGACAATGAAGTGTATTGTGGATAGACTAAATGTCGGTAAGTCAATGAACAGCCACAGCGCTGACAAAAACCACGTCGAATGTTATCTGAAGAGGCAAATTCAGTCACCGGTCCTTGTAACCACTGCACTTTGTCTGTATGAAAATCCATCCAGCTCATGACTACCGCACCAACGCTTTTACGACATTGATTACAATGGCAATGATCGGCTTCAAATGGCATACCGATAACTTGATAACGTATCGCCCCACATAAACAACCGCCTTGTAATGCCATTTGAACACCTGCTACATGATTGTTAGTCGTGTCATTCAATATCTGTCGCAGATGTTGTGTGCTGCTGAGTTTGTAGTTGGGCTTGCTGTTGCCATTGACGTAACAGAGTCACAAACTCTTTCGGTTCTCGATCTAAATTATCAATCGATAAATACACATGGTAACCCAACTGTTCGTTTAACGTTTGACAGCGATGACCAAACATTGCCAATACCCCACGGTAACGTTCACCATTGACCACTAGCGGCGTAAACTCAGCCCCCAAATAACCTTCTAAACTTTGTAAATCTTCATCTTGGGTGGCCGCAGTCATGAGTAATGGCCGCTGTTCGGTCAGTAAACCAGTGGCAAGACGGGGTGAAATACAGTCTAAAATGGGATTAATCTGTTTAAGCTTAACGCCAATATAAGGTAGCTCAATCAACTGCAAGTTTTGATTTACTCGGGCACAATCGACTCGTTGAATATTATGCCATTCAATAAACACTTGGCCGCGGCGATGAAAAAATGCCACACCTGCAGCAGTTAGCTTAAAACTAACCGCCGGCTGATGCACTTTAGCGACACCTAAAATGAGTGCCACTGAGCCTAATGCAAAGCACAACATTCCTACGGCAAAAAAACCGTTAAGGCCGATAAAAATAATCAAGCTAGCCGTTAAACTGATGGCACCAACCACCGTTAAGGTTATGCCATTTCGTTTGGCAAAAGGGCTAATTAGTAACTCATCATTGACCACGGTTTGTCCTTTAAACTAAATATAATAAATAAGGTTTTTAATATCGCTTTACGTCTTTTAGCTAATACATTTAATCAGCAGTCATACCTTTAATATTAAGCCACAGCATGCCAACATATTCATGGATAGATTTTTGCGAAGCTAGCAGTTGATCTGCATCTAAACGCCACCAGAAACCTTGATGTGCAATAAAATCACTCGGTGCAGGCTGGGGTTGCATCCCTAATGAGGTGAATATCATCATCGCCCGCGGCATATGAGTTGCTGAAGTGACTAATCGAAATGGCTGCTGACCAATTCGCTGTTGTAAAGCATAGGCCTCTTCAATGGTATCTTTGGGTTCATTAAAAGCCACAATACTGGCTTTGGGGATCCCTAACTCTTCTGCAGCTTGAGCCATAATGGTCGCATGAGCTGTCTTCAGATATCCGCCACTCCAACCACTCACAATTAAAGTGCATTGCTGTCCCAACCTAAACTGACGAACGCCTTCGGTTAAACGAGCCAGTGCTGTTGATGATAGTTGCTGCACTGCAGTATGGCCTTGTTGCTCACGATTGCCTGAACCTAATACCATCACAACACAAGAACCAGTAATCGGTTGATGATTAACGTTATGCTGTGATTCTAATGAATCTGCTAAAAAATAGCTCACTTGCGATTGGCTTGTTAATGTTAGCACCACGATAGCGGTAACCAAGAGCACTCGGCCAAATTGCAGTAACGTTACACGATTCGTTCGCCATAAAATGGCAGCCAGAACGAACAACATTATGCTAAAAGGAATTGGCATCACCAATTGTGACAACAGTTTTTTAAGCCAAAACATTAATTATTCACTTCGTTTATCATTATTGCGGCTAGTTTATCGTTATCGAGCACTAAAACAAACTCAAAACAAAAACGGCACCTTTAAGTGCCGTTTAATCTACTGTAATACTTAATGTATTTGCATATCGCGTAAGAAGTGATTACTTCTCGTCTTTGCCCCACAACCATGCTGCACCGCGAACACCAGATGATGCACCAAACTTATTTTTAACCACTTGGGTACCACATTCACGGCCAACAACATATTTCGGTAACACTTTAGGTAATTCAGTATAAATAGCTTCAATATTAGAGACGCCGCCGCCAAGTACAATCATGTCTGGGTCCATCATATTAATCACGTGTGCGAGTGAACGCGCTAAGCGATCGATATAACGTTCAAATGCGGCTGTGGCTAACGGATCGCCTTGTTGCATCATCTCAGAAATTTGAATACCGCTAGTGGCATCACCACCCGCTTCACGAAAATCACGAACAAAGCCTGTGCCAGAAATAAAGGTTTCAATACAGTCACGATTACCACAAAAACAAGTAGTGGTATTAAACTCATCTGCTGTCATCCACGGTAATGGGTTATGTCCCCACTCTCCGCCAATGCCATTACCGCCGCCATGGACACGACCGTTAATCGCAACACCCGCACCACAACCGGTACCAATAATGCCGCCAAATACAACCCCTTTACCAGCAGCTGCGCCATCAACGGCTTCTGATACTGCAAAACAGTTCGCATCATTAGCTACACGTACTTCACGGCTTAATACTTCACTTAAATCTTTATCCAGCGGATGACCGTTAATCCAGGTTGAATTAGAGTTTTTTACCAAGCCAGTAAACGGTGACACAACACCTGGAATGCCAACCCCAACAAAGCCGGTTTGGCCCGTTGCTGATTCTGCATCAGCCACTAAGCTGACAATGGCTTCAATGGTACCAGGATAGTTTTTTGGCGTTGGAATGCGCTTTCTGAAAATTTCAGATCCATCATCGGCTAAAGCCACTATTTCAATTTTTGTACCACCGAGATCGACACCCATGCGCATCATAACTTGTCACTCCATTTGCTTATTATTAATTGGGGTTCCATATTGGGCTTGCAAGAGCTGATAACGATTAGCGCTATTTGCGTGCAAACCATGCCGATGAAGCAGCAATAAAATACGGATTTAAAATATTTTCTTTTTGGTTGTATTGCAGCGATGTAAGCGCTGGATATTCAACAACCTGACCACCAGCACTTTCTAATACTGCTTGCGCTGCGGCGGTATCCCATTCACTGGTTAGGCCTAATCTTGGATACACATCTGCTTGCCCTTCGGCCACCATACAAAATTTTAATGAACTGCCGACACTTAGCATTTGGTGTTCGCCAATAGTCTGTAAATAAGCGGCAACATCAGGGCTTACGTGAGAGCGGCTTCCGACTACAATAGGTGGCGATTGCAATGCTCTGTCACGAATATCTAATAACGATATTTGTCCGTTATATTCAAGCCATGCCCCTTGATCAACAATGCCGCTATAACATTTGTCTAATACTGGTGCATATACCACACCGGCAATGGCTTTACCTTGGTGAATAAGGGCGATGTTGACGGTAAATTCGCCATTGCGTTTAATAAATTCTTTGGTGCCATCTAGCGGATCGATCAACCAATACGTTTGCCACGTTTGTCGCTCTGCCCAGCTGATATCAGCCGCTTCTTCACTCATTACAGCAATATCAGCAAAATGCTGTTTAAGGCCAGCGACAATCACATTATGGCTGGCAATATCGGCTGCAGTAACAGGGCTATCGTCTTGTTTAACCTCAATCTGCAAATCAGTTTGAGCATAAACCTGCATAATCGCAGTACCTGCATCTTTAGCAATGGCGACTACCTGTTCTAGCTCAGCTAGAGAAAATGTAATGTTCGACAAATCAATTCCTTAAAATCTATAACGGCTTCAATACCATTAAGGTGCATTTGCTCCATTATGCCATTGTTGACATCATAAATTTATATAATCATTTGATCGCACTTAAACCAAAACACTCTGATCATGCCATTACATGCTTACAACATACTGACAACACCTCTAAACTTGCTCGATACTAAGCTAAACCACTCACCACTCAAAGCAAACAGTGCATCTTTGCATTCGTATTCAGTTAAAAATCAACATCATAAAATGACACTATTTAGCTGGGATATCACAGTAAAAAACCATCGTCACTCACAGTGCTAGCTGATGATTATTGACTACATAAAACAAAATCCACTGTTAAAGCGCTGAGTCTAGTGACATAATTTCTGGTGCTATTTTGCCTAAGGTAACGTCAACACTGCCATCAATTGTTTCGCATCCGGCACCTGTTTTAGGTGATTTAGCACATTCATATACACGCACGTAATCCACTAACATCGACTGCGGAAAAATCGACTCATCGATACCGGTTTTATTCACATTCGCGGCCCATGCGCCACCCACAGCAAGATTAAGTAACATGTGAAATGGCTGATTAAACGGTGCATCATCAGGTGCGTTGACCACATCACCATTATCATCGACATACTGGCTAAACCAACCCGATGCTCGTTGAGTGGCAAAATGAACATCATCGACATACCAACGGATTTCACCTTGTTGCCATTCAACAGCATAAACATGGAAGTCGTCTGCAGGATTGAGGTCATGAGGTAAACGATATTCTGTGCCCGTATAAACATTGTTGGGCCATTGTTTACCGTAATGTAATGTGCCATGTACTGCAGACTCTGGCGCCTTATCGTCGGTAACAACCTTAAGGTTTACGGCCTCCATAATGTCTATTTCACCTGATCCAGCCCAAGGACCGTATACCCAATCTGTCGGTAACATCCATATCGCCGGCCAAGTCCCCTGACCTTGCGGTAATTTGGCGCGAATTTCAAAACGGCCGTATTTCCAATCACCTTTGTTTTTCGATACTAAACGAGCAGAGGTGTAATCTAATGTTTTCGATGTATCGTTTACGTCATAGCTTGGATCAGAATCATTTACTGCAGGCCCAGAAAAAGTTTCTCTTAATGCCGTAATCGCTAACAAACCATCACTAACTGCAGTATTTTCAGGCCGTGCGGTATAACACTGAGCCTCATCATTGCCACCACCATAACAATCAACGGCAAAGCTCCACCTAGCAGTGTCTATTTGGTTACCCTCAAACTCATCTTGCCAAACCAGTTGCCAACCTGATCCTGCGGTATTGGGTATCACTGTATCTGTTGCTTGTTCTGTTACATCATCAGCATTACAGCCAGACAGAAATATGACCGACAAAGTTAACGCAGTTAAGCAGGATACAAATGAATGATGCTTATTGAGCTTGTTCATTTTTGGCCTTATCCATTTATCGTTCTCTGTTTGCCGCACGCAGTAGTAAAACAACAAGCGTCGCCAACCATTACTATTTAAAATTGAGTTTAACTAGCCCTATCTAATGACTCAGATAGGGCTAATTCGCTTTTAATTAGTTACATTGTATGGTGTTTTCTGCTGAAGCAGCTTGAATGACCACATCACTGAAACGAATTTCAACTGCCGCGTCGGTGGCAAGGTAAAATGGCATCACAATTTTAGCAAAATCCATTGGCTCATCAGCAAAACATGCCAATGAAAAGCTTAAACGTTGCCATTCACCTAATTGAGTATTCACCTGCTTGGCAATATCGATTTGCTTACGACAATCACCTTCACATGCCAACCCTAGCCATAACGGCTTTTGCAGTGCTTGTGTTGCATTAATACTCACTGATAACGTGGCATCACTATTACTGTAAGCCCTTAAATCACGAGGGAAATTACTAATTAACCCTACAGTGCCCAGCTCATTACCATTAAAAGATACCAAGCGCGCATCTTCTTGAACCACACGATCCATAGTACGAATGGTTAATGCGCTATTTTGCGCTACGCTACTGGTTAACCCTTGGCGCTCAGAAGCATTAGCGATGAACATTGACCAAGGCGATTTCACTGCGCGCTCAAATAAAGGTAAATCTTCTAGTGTTTGAGTTGCAGCTAAAT
The DNA here is from genome assembly GCF_010092445.1 of Shewanella sp. Arc9-LZ. Lineage (NCBI taxonomy): Bacteria > Pseudomonadati > Pseudomonadota > Gammaproteobacteria > Alteromonadales > Shewanellaceae > Shewanella > Shewanella sp. Arc9-LZ. The sequence continues at coordinate 3,210,260 of NZ_CP048031.1, forward strand.
TGTCTTCCGACAAATTGTCTAACACAACCGCATCACTGGCAGTAGATTGGTAAGTTAAGCCATAGCTATAAGGTATAAGCGGCTGATAATCAGCTTGTGCTTGTTTAGTGTTGTATTGGGCTAATGGCACATTAATCTGAGTTTGCTGAGGTGTCGCAGGCCATGAGAATGACAATTTACCGACAAAATCATGAGCAACTTTGCCATCAGCCTGAGTAAATAACACATCTGCAACGCCTTGCCCTTCAGAACCCGGTAACCAGGCTGCGACAAATGCATCAGAGTTGTTGAACTCAGCATTAACCCACATAGGACGGCCACTAATAAACACAGATACCACTGGAATACCTTGCGCTGTTAACTTCTGCAATAAAGCAAGATCACGCTTGTCTCCACGTTGATATTCTAAGTTATCAATGTCGCCGTTACCTTCTGCATACGGCTCTTCACCAAACACCACAATCGCAACATCTGGCTTTTGCTGTGGTTCAAATTCACCCGCAACACTTAATGTTGTTGTACCACCAGCTTGAGTGACCAATTTATCAATACCAGCGTAAATTGACGTAGCACCAGGAAAGTCACTATTTTGGTTATCAGTACCCTGCCACGTAATGGTCCAGCCACCCGATTGTTTACCGATATTATCCGCAGCATCACCTGCAACCAACACCTTTGCATTAGGCGCTAAAGGCAATAAACCTTGATTGTTTTTAAGCAGTACTAAAGATTCACGTACCGCTTGACGTGCCACATCACGGTGACTTGCTTGGCCAATTAATTCAGTTTTACCCGATAACGGCCGATTGGCAGGGCTAGGTTTGTCAAACAAACCGGCACGGAACTTAACCCGTAAAATACGTTTAACCGCATCATCAATACGCGCTTGGCTTATTTCGCCATTATTCACCTGTGCAATGGTGTTTTCATATAACGGTTTCCAAGCGGCAGTTGGCACCATAAAGATATCTAAACCGGCATTGACGGCTTGCGCACACGACTCATTAGTACAATTTTCGATTTGTCCGTGACCGTTCCAATCACCTACCACAAAACCATCGAAATTTAATTTATCTTTGAGTACATCTGTTAATAGATATTTATTGCCATGATTTTTAACCCCATGCCAGCTATTAAATGATGCCATAACACTTTGTGCCCCAGCATTGAGTCCCCCCACATAGCCTTGTGCATGTATGTCATATAAGTCTTGTTCGCTGGCAATATTATCGCCTTGATCGATGCCATTTTCAGTGCCGCCATCGCCTAAAAAGTGCTTAACCGTTGAAATCACATGTTGATCAGATAAAAAGTCACCATTAACAGAACCTTGCAGGCCCTCAACGATGGCATAAGAATAGGCTTTGACGATTTGTGGATCTTCAGAATAACCTTCGTAAGTCCGGCCCCAGCGATCGTCTCTCACTACGGCGACTGTTGGAGCAAATACCCAATCGATACCGGTCACCATCACTTCTTTTGCCGTGATAGCGGCAATCTTTTCAATTAACTTAGGGTTATTAGCCGCCCCTAAACCAATGTTATGCGGGAATAAAGTCGCGCCGATAACATTGTTATGACCGTGTACGGCATCGGTGCCCCACATGGTTGGAATATTAATCCCATCAACACTGTCATCGACCGATGCTTGATACAAAGATTCCGCCAGTGCAATCCAATCTGCAGGCGTAGCATGTTTGTCATTGTTAGGGTATGCACCACCACCATTGAGATACGAGCCAAAACCATATTTACGCATATCTTCAACGGTAATATCGCGAATTTCAGGTTGGATCATTTGCGCGACTTTTTGCTCTATAGTCATTTTAGCCACTAACGCATCAATTTTGGCTTCTAAAGCATCATCTTTGGCGATAGCAGGCTTAAGATCCGGCCAAATGGCTAATGACGACTTAGCTGCTGTATCACCAACCATGGCAGGGGTAACTGCTGTTTTTTTATCTTGTTGAGTGGCGTTATTGTTCTCGCCGCACCCACTTAAGCCGAGCAATACGCCTAAGGCTATCAAGCTTGTTTTTGTCGGTGTGCTGACTTTATGCATGCACTGTAATTGAGTTAATCTCATGGTCTTCCCTTATACCTTATCTGCGAATACTGGACGTTTTGCAGCACATCCAATCAAACCGTAATAACCAATAAATACGTAACATAACAGAGGTAGAATAAAGGCTAATTGAATGCCTAAACTGTCAGCTAACATGCCTTGTAATAATGGTAAAACAGCACCTCCAACAATGGCCAAGCATAAAATACCCGAACCTTGACTGGTGTGCTGTTTTAAATCTTGTAGCGCTAAACTGAAAATGGTTGGGAACATGATTGAATTACACAAGCCGACTAGCAACAATGCCCACATGGCAACGGTACCGGCACTCAACATGGCTGCTGCCACTAAAACACACGCACATAGCGCATTAAACGCGAGTACTTTGCCTGCGTTAATTTTTTGCATGACTGCAGCACCAATGAAGCGCCCAACCATCGCGCCACCAAAGTAGTAAGCAATGTAATGCGCAGCCTCCGATTCAGACACGCCGCCAATATCATCTTGAGTTAAAAAACTAATTAAAAAGCTGCCAATCCCTACTTCAGCGCCCACATAAACAAAAATACCCACGGCACCCAGCACCAAATGCGGGTATTGCCATGCGCTACCTTTTACAGCGGCATTAGACTGAGTGTCTCGTTTGCCCAGTAAAGGCAGTTTTAACAACATAAAAATGAATGCTAATACAAACAACGCACCCGCTAAAATAAGGTAAGGCGTTTGTACTGCAGAGGCTTGTTGCTGAATCGATAGCTGGCCAATCACTTCGCCAACCTCAGTGACTTTGCTGTCATGTTCAACGGTCGATAAAATTAACCAACTACCAAAAAATGGCGCCACCGTGGTGCCTAATGAATTAAATGCTTGGGTTAAGGTTAAACGAGACGATGCGGTTTCGGCTGGGCCTAATACGCTCACATATGGATTTGCTGATACTTGCAAGATGGTAATGCCCGAAGCCAGTACAAAAAAAGCAAATAAAAACATATTGTAAGAGCCATAACTGGCCGATGGATAGAACAGTAAACACCCTACACATGCAATAACCAATCCGGTAATAATACCTTTTTGATAACCAATTTTACCGACTAGGGCTCCTGCCGGAATAGACACAATAAAATAGGCTCCGAAAAAGCAGAACTGTACCAGCATTGCTTGGGTGTAATTAAGGTCGAACATGTTTTTTAAATAAGGGATTAAAATATCATTTAAACAGGTTAAAAAGCCCCACATAAAAAATAACGAGGTTAACGCTATCAAAGCAAAACGAAAGTTGCCTTGCTGGTGAGTCGAATCGGCATTTGCCAACTCAGGTTGAAGCGGTGAAGTCGCCATGACATTCCCTTATTGTTGTTAATAGTTATCTTGAGTTGCAGTACATAACGCCATTGAATGGATACCAATAATCTCACGCCAAGAGTTAATTCCCCGTAAACCCTAGACATTTGACTGGTGATCATTTCCACACTTGAGCAAGCAGATAAGCATTCAATAATTAACCAAATCAATTATTGACCTTTGGATAATTAATCACTAATCTCAATGTAAGCGCTTTCATTTTTAACATATCGATAACTGATGTCAACGATTTTTAAACGCGAGAGCTTATTTTTTACTGCGTATCTATCACGGCGCAAGGCCTTTTATCAGGGTATTTCAACGTAATAAGTTAGTCATAAAAATAGACACAATTAAATAATACTAAGTGAATTTAAATATGAAAATTATGTTACCAGCCGATTCTAAAATGCATTCAAAAGCGTTCACCTTTGGTGTGGCGACTGCTTCTTTTCAAATTGAAGGCGCAGTGGATTCTCGTCTTCCTTGTATATGGGATACCTTTTGTGCGACTCCAGGCAAAATTCGTGATGGTTCTGACGGTTCGCAAGCATGCGAGCATGTAAAGTTATGGCGTGAAGATGTCGATCTAATTGAATCGCTAGGCGTTGACGCCTACCGTTTATCGATTTCATGGCCACGCGTAATGCACAAAGATGGCAGCCTCAATCCGCAAGGTGTGACGTTTTATACCGACTTACTCGATGAATTAAATCGTCGTGGTATTAAAACCTTTGTGACCTTATACCATTGGGATTTACCACAACATATTGAAGACAATGGTGGTTGGTTAAATCGCGAAACGGCCTATTTATTTGCAGACTACGCCGACAAAATCACTCAGGCATTCGGTGACAGAGTCTATTCATATGCAACCTTTAACGAACCATTTTGCAGTTCTTACTTAGGTTACGAAATTGGCGTTCATGCGCCTGGATTAGCAACCAAAGCGTTCGGTCGTCAATCTGCACACCATTTATTATTGGCTCATGGTTTAGCCATGAAAGTATTGCAAAAAAACAGTCCTAATAGCCAAAATGGTATCGTACTTAACTTCACGCCTTGCTATAGCGCGACAGACTCTGCAGCAGATGTTAACGCCGCAAGTAAAGCCGATCAGTACTTTAATCAATGGTACATCAAACCACTGTTTGACCGTTGCTACCCTGACATTATTAATGACTTCGCCGCTGAAGATATGCCCGTTATTGAACAAGGCGACTTTGATATTATTGCTCAACCTATCGACTTCTTAGGCATTAACTTTTACACCCGTGCGGTCTATAAAGCAGACCCAGTAAATGGCTTTAGCCAAATCGATATGGTCGACAAACCTAAAACAGATATTGGCTGGGAAATATACCCACAATCCTTCACCGACTTATTAACCTCTTTGCATGCACTTTATCCTTTACCGCCGATCTACATTACTGAAAACGGTGCGGCAATGGATGATAAATTGCAAGACGGTAAAGTGGATGATCAAGACAGACTCGAATACTATAACGCTCACTTAAATGCAGTAAATAATGCCATTGAACAAGGCGTTAATGTTGTAGGATATTTTGCGTGGAGTTTAATGGATAATTTTGAATGGGCTGAAGGCTATTTAAAACGTTTTGGGATTGTTTATGTTGATTATACAACTCAACAACGCACCCTGAAAGCCAGCGCCTATGCGTATCGAGAATTTATAAACTTAAGAAAATAATATGTTAACCAGATAAAGCCGTTGTATAAAACGGCTTTGTTCTATTCAAACAGTTGCATCATTTTAACAAATAACAACAATTGAGGCATGTATGATAAGCACCAGAGAAAAAATAGCTTACGGGCTCGGGGACACTGCCAGTAATATTGTTTTCCAAACTGTTATGCTGTTTTTAACCTTTTTCTATACCGACATTTTCGGTATTTCGCCAGCATTTGTCGGCACCATGTTTCTAGCTGTACGCTTAATTGATGCGGTCACAGACCCATTGATGGGCGCGTTGGCAGATAGAACCAATACCCGTTGGGGTAAGTTTAGACCCTACCTATTATGGTTTGCCCTACCCTTTGGTTTTATCAGTGTTTTAGCCTTTACTACTCCTGATTTAACTGAAGACGGCAAAATGATTTATGCCTTCGTTACTTATACCGCACTCATGATGGTCTACACCGCCATTAATATCCCATATTGTGCATTAGGCGGCGTGTTAACAGCCGACCCAAAAGAGCGAGTGTCAGTACAATCTTACCGTTTTGTATTTGCAATGCTCGGTGGTTTATTGGTGTCAGGTTTAACCTTACCCCTAGTCGAATTTTTAGGTGAAGGCGATCAAGCCAAAGGTTACCAACTGACTATTGCCGCCATGAGCGTTTTGGGTGTTGCGATGTTTCTTGCCTGTTTTTGGGGTACTAAAGAGCGTTTACACCCGCCAGCGGATCAACAGTCTAGCTTTAAGAAAGACTTTACCGATATGCTCAAAAATGACCAATGGCGTGTGTTAGCTATTGCGGCAGTGTGTTTATTATCAGGCATGGTGTTACGCACTAGCTTAGCGATTTACTACGTTAAATATTTCCTTAACATGCCAGACTCCATCACCCTATTTATCACTCTGGGTATGGTTGGTAATATATTTGGCTGTATTTTAGCTGAGCCTTTGGCTAAACGCTTTTGTAAGGTCAAAGCTTATATCACTTTGCAACTGCTTGCGGCAGCGATGTGTGTAGTGAGCTACTTTGTACCTAGCGATCAAGTCGTACTCGCCTTTGGAATGTTTATTATCTGGGGCTTTACGTTCAACATGGCCACCCCATTACTTTGGGCAAAAATGGCTGATGTTGTCGATTATGGCCAATATAAAAATGGCGTACGCATTACCGGGATGATTTATTCCTCAGTGATTTTCTTTATCAAACTGGGTGTTGCCATTGGTGGTGCTTCTGCGGGGTGGTTATTAGCAGGTTATGGTTATCAGCCTGATACCATGCAAACGGAGCATACTCAGCAAGGTATATTATTATCATTCACTATTTACCCTGCGATTGGATCTTTAGTCGTGGCTTTTGTAATGCGCTGGTACACTTTAGATAATCAAAAAGTGGACCAAATTCACTTAGAATTAAATAGAGAAGCAAAATAAAAGCATGTTAATCTTGGAGCCATGTGCTCCAAGACGGCTTTTTAATACTCATTATATGGCAACTATTTACGATGTATCAGTGATGGCTGGTGTGTCTCTGGCGACTGTGTCCCGAGTCATGAACAACAACACCAAAGTAAGCGATAAAACCAAACAAAAAGTACTCGATGCAATGAAAGCGTTAGGTTACCGACCTAATACCATTGCACAGTCACTCGCCTCGAACTGTTCAAACAGTGTCGGGGTTTTGGTGTCTCAGCTTGACGGTCCTTTTTACGGTCCCATGATGACCGAAATTGAAACAGCCCTTAGAACAGCTAACAAGCACGTGATTATTGCTGCTGGTCATAGTGACGAGAAACAAGAAAAAGAAGGGGTTGAGTTTTTAATGAGTCGCGGCTGTGATGCATTAATTTTGGATATTGAGGCTGTATCAGACGATTACCTAATCGAGCTCAGTAAAGGTTCAACGCCGGTGGTATTTATTAACCGCTATATAGACGCTATCAAAGAACGCTGTGTTTATCTTGAAAATGAACAAGGTGGCTTCATGGCTACCGAGCACATTTTATCACTTGGCCATAAAGATATCGCATACATTTCAGGGCCATTGTTTAAGCTCGATGTGAGAGATCGCCTAAAAGGACATAAACGAGCATTGCAACAATACAATATCGATTTTGATGACACCCTTTGCGTTGAAAGTGACTTTAAAGAAGCTGGCGGTTGTGAAGCGATGGAACGTTTATTGTCGATGAACAAACCGATCACAGCTGTAGTGTGTGCTAATGATCAGATGGCCTCAGGCGCTATTGCTGTGTGTTTGGAGCATGGATTGCGTGTTCCGGAAGATATTTCATTTATCGGTTACGATAATATCCCTTTCCCGCAATATATTTCACCTAAATTATCTACCGTCAGTAACCCCATTAACGAGATGGGTAAAATGGCCGCTCGCTGGGTACTTCGACAAGTTTACAACAATAAAGACGTGGTAATTGAACGCTCATTTCAGCCAGAATTATTTATTCGTGATTCAGCCAAAGCGGTTAACATAAAAAGTCAATAACCTGAATTTACAAGGCAGATAACATGAGCATATATCATTAATTGTTCATGTTATTTAGCAACGGTATTGGCTCATAATGCAGTCGCTATTAGTTAATACAGCAACTATTAACGAGTGTAATAACTATTAACATTTGATTTTTGATACGACCCACTAATAAAAAGCAAGCCTCTCACATATTCACCGCTAACATAACACTTAGTATTCAAGTGAAACTCCAATACCTGCTCACGACTGACATTATTACGATTACCTGAGCTAGGTGATTACTGGCATGTTCAAGTCACTTATCAGCTCCCCTTTTCACCAGACAATATAATAGTTCAACGTATCTAACATTCAATGTAACACCTTCACCACCATTGTTGCTTTAACAAGGTATCTATATTGAACGAGCCAGCGCAGATGATAGTAATAGGATGAAGTCAAAGGCGTGAGTGTTAACCCTATTGATTGACAACCATGCCACCCAAATACATGACTACATCTTAGCTTATGCCTCTGAGCACACCTTATTCGAGCCCAATAATAAGATAAGTCATAAATATAATTGGTAACAATCTAACCCACAAAAGAAAGCGCTTACATTTTAGTGCGGAAATAAACATTAAATTAAAAATGTTTAAAAACAATGGATAACAATATTTAGTATAAAAAAATCTACATCTGAGTTAATGAAATGTAATAATTCGAACTTGTTTTTGTTGACTGCGGTCACATTTTACACTAGTTTTATGTAAGCGCTTACATTAGATGTTTTATAACCCTACAATTATAAATAATGATTACTGCGTGGATAGAGAATTAAAAAAACGATTTGCGCCTAACCCGCAATATTGAGAGAAGTAAAATCTAGTCAATGGGGATTTCCTAGATGAAAACAACAAAATTTACAAAAACTAAGCTTGCGACCAGTTTATCGCTAGTGCTTGGTGTGAGCAGTATGTTACCAGCCTATGCTGCTGATGAAGCAAGTGAAGAAAATATCGAAGTAATATCGGTTACTGGTATTCGTGGCAGTTTAATTAAATCAATGGATGTGAAACGTTCATCAAGTGGAGTCGTTGACTCTATTTCAGCTGAAGACATTGGTAAGTTTCCTGACACCAACCTAGCGGAATCGTTACAGCGTATTACTGGTGTATCGATTGACCGTTCTAATGGTGAAGGCAGTAAAGTATCCGTGCGTGGTTTTGGTCCAGACTACAACTTGATCACCCTCAATGGTCGTCAAATGCCTGTGACTACAGGTTCGCGCTCATTTGATTTTGCTAACATCGCTTCTGAAAGTATCAGTGGTGTTGAAGTACACAAAACTAGCCAAGCTTCAGATTCAACCGGTGGTATTGGTTCTACTATTGATATTTTAACGCATAAGCCATTCAGCTCTCCGGGCTTAAAAGCCACATTTGGTGTAAAAGCAGTTGATGATCAATCAACCGATAATGGCTCAGTTACCCCTGAGTTATCAGGTTTATACTCAAACACGTTTGCTGATGATAAATTTGGTATTTCACTCTCGGCCAGTTATCAAGAGCGTGAAAGTGGCAACCAACAAGCACAGGTCGGCACCGGCTGGCGTAGCTTCCCAGGTTCTGCTGACAACAGTGATTGGGGCGGCGTTGCTAAAGACAGCACCCAAGTTAATCGTCCTGGTGATAGCGATATTTATTCAGTTCCGCAAACCACTGTTTATCGTTTTGAAGAACAACAACGTACCCGTACTAACGGCCAGTTAGTATTGCAGTACAGCCCTGTTGATAGCGTAGTCGCAAGCTTAGATTATACCTACATGCGTAACGACATCGACACTCAATCGAATGACGTATCAGCATGGTTTAACTTCGTTCCGTCTGAAAACGTATGGTCTGATGGCCCTATCGCCTCACCACTTATTTATTCTGAAACTTATGGTTCACCTGCTGATTTATCTATGGCGGCTGGTGATTATGGCGTACGTAACGAAAGTGGTTCTTTAGGTTTTAACCTTGAGTGGCAAGCAACAGATAACTTAAAGCTGACATTTGATGCGCACAACTCGGTTGCGGAAAACAAACCAAACAACCTTTATGGTTCAAACAACAACTTAAGTACTGCAGCGTTTGTGCGTACCAGCGCGGCAACTGACTTTAGCGGTGACTTACCAGTGCTTGCTGTTGGTGGTGGTAATGCAGTGACACCTGCAGACATGATGCTTACCGGTTCTGTTTTTGGTAACGCACGTAATAAGTCTGAAATTGATCAATACCAATTTGACGGTGAATACTTATTTGAAGATGCTGGCAGCATTGACTTTGGTGTTGCGTTAACGAACGTAAACAATCACTCACAAAGCGTCAACGTTCAGCGTAACGATTGGGGTGGAGTAGGCTCTGCAGGTGACTTTGAAGACGCATGGTTCCCAGCCGACACCATTCATGACAAATTTGATGCTAATGGCGGCGATTTCTCTCTATCAGACGGTAACTTCGATGTTTTAGATACCATTTTTATGTGGGATTTTGCGTCAGTACGTGACTTTGCAGCAGCAAACTATGCCTCTGCTGTTAGCGGTGATTGTGGTAATGGCTTCTGCCCTTCAACAAACTATGCAGCTGAAACAGACCGTTACACTGAAGAAGAATCACAAGCCGTTTATGTACAGTACAACTACGATAATGAAATTGCCGGCATGCCATATGACGTGCATTTTGGACTTCGTTATGAGCAAACTGATGTCACCTCGACCGCAGCCGTTGCTGGTTATGATGGCGCAAATTGGATTGCTGAAACTGAAATTGCATTAGTGGGTACTGGTGAGCAAGTTTTTGAAACCAAAACCGGTGATTACGACTATTTACTTCCAAGCTTTAACTTCAATATTGAAGTGGTAGAAGATGTCATGCTTCGTGCAGCATACAGCGAAACTATTGGTCGTCCTAGCTACACAGATATTCAAGGCGGTACGGTATTAGCGACCCTTGCCAATCGTAGTAATGGTGGTGGTTCTGCTGGTAACCCTACATTATTGCCGCTCGAGTCTGAAAATATCGACTTCTCGGCAGAGTGGTATTACGCGCCATCGAGCTACGTGTCGGTAGGATACTTCCGTAAAGACACTAAGAACTTTATCAGTTCTGAAACAGTTAAAACCACTAACGGCATTTATAACCCTGCATCTGGTGATTTATATAAAGCTGCTGTGGCCGCAACGGGGACAACTGAAGCTGGCGCAGTTCGTGATTATATTTTCGCAAATTATGCTGATAATGCTGCTGTAGATGCCACCAATCAAATTATTAGCGGCAGTGCAGCTAATAATGATGAATTGTTGAACTTTAATATTTCAACGCCATCAAATAGCTCTAATAACTCAGTCATTGATGGTTGGGAGTTTGCGGCTCAACACTTCTTCGGCGAAAGCGGATTTGGTGTAATAGCCAACTACACCTTGGTTGATAGTGATCAGGCTTACGACAACTTCTCATTTGATGCACAGTCAGCATTAATAGGTATCAGTGACACTGCTAATGCGGTATTGGTGTACGAGAATTATGGTTTCCAAGCTCGTATCGCATACAACTGGCGTGATGAGTTCTTAAACTCTACAGGTCAAGGTACTGGCGCTAACCCACAGTACACAGAAGCTTACTCGCAAATCGATTTGTCTGTTAGTTATGATGTCGAATCTGTTGAAGGCTTAACCGTATTTTTCGAAGGACTTAACATTACTGAAGAGTACATCCGTGTTCACGGTCGTGCAGAAGAGCAAGTGTTAAACCTAACCGAAACCGGCGCTCGTTATAGTTTAGGTGCTCGCTACACTTTCTAGCCTATAGCGTAATGCAATAGTCATTGAGTGATATTTTGGCTAATACCCCAGTGTTAGACGGAATTCACTCAAGTTCCCTTTCAGGTCGTTGAGGTGCCAGCCTTTGTCACCTCCTTTTATTGCAACATATTGAGTAACAAGGACGTTACTATTTTTTACGCCAAGTTGTTTGAAACCATACACGCAAAACATAAAAAAACTATTACTTGAATGTGCTGACATTTTATTGAATGCTAGTTAATGTGTTCTTTAAGCAATCAGATTTTTAGATTCATCAGAATAAAAATAATAATCACGCCAAAAGCGTAGGTAAAGATGATGCAAAAACCAATAACCGAAATAGTCATCGTTGGAGGCGGTACCGCTGGTTGGATAACTGCCGGTTTGTTGGCCGCTGAACATAATGTTGATAACGGTGTTTTAGCTCACTCTCCCAAACTCAATATTACTTTAATCGAATCACCGGATGTGGCCACTATTGGCGTAGGTGAAGGCACTTGGCCTTCAATGCGCTCAACCCTGAGCAAAATTGGTATCGATGAGAACGACTTTATTCGCCAATGTGATGCTAGCTTTAAACAGGGCTCTCGGTTTATCAATTGGTGTGCTGACCCACAAAGCAAGGTCACTGACAGCTATTTACATCCATTTAGTTTGCCCCACGGTCACCAAGAACTCGACTTATGCCAATATTGGCTGCCTCATGCCGAACAAGTCAGCTTTGCCGAAGCCGTTTGTAGCCAGCAAGTATTAACTCAGCTTGGTTTGGCCCCCAAAAGCATTGCCACTGCTCAGTATCATTTTCAAAATAACTACGGCTACCACCTTAATGCCGCTAAGTTTAGTCAGTTACTCACAGAGCATTGCACTCAAAAACTCGGCGTCACCCATATTCGCGACCATGTCAGTCAAATTATTAATAACGATCATGGCGACATCGACAAGCTGATCACTAAACAACATGGCGAAATCAGTGGCCAGTTATTTATCGACTGCACCGGCGCAAAATCTCTACTGTTAGGTGAACACTTGCAAGTGCCTTTTTTATGTCAAAAATCGGTGCTTTTTAATGATCGCGCACTAGCGATACAAGTCCCCTACACTGATGCAAATAGCCCTATTGCTTCTTGCACACACTCAACTGCACAGTCAAACGGTTGGATTTGGGATATAGGCCTACCAACGCGTAAAGGTGTCGGCTATGTATATTCATCAAGCCATACCAATGATGCTGATGCCCAGCAAACGCTGTTTAATTACCTCGGTGTTGATGGCGCTGCAGCTGACAAATTGGAACCGAGACAACTGACGATTAACCCTGGGTATCGTGCTAAATGCTGGCAAAATAACTGTATTGCTATCGGGATGGCAGCAGGCTTTATCGAACCATTAGAAGCGTCGGCTTTGGCATTAATAGAATGGACGGCATCTACCTTAGCCCAACAATTACCACCCAATCGTATGGTGATGGACACGATTGCTACGCGAGTTAACGAGCGCTATCAACTACACTGGCAACAAATTATCGACTTTTTAAAGCTGCATTATGTGATAAGCCGACGTGAAGCTGATGGTTATTGGCGTGACCATCGTGAGTCAAACTCAATCCCCGACAGCTTACAAGCCATGCTCGAATTATGGCGTTATCAAACACCGAGCCAACAAGATATTAGTTATAAAGAAGCCTTATTTCCGGCAGCCAGTTTTCAATATGTACTTTATGGCATGGGCTATAACACCCAATTGCCCAATCATGTGAAACCGTCAATGCAACAATTGGCACAGCGACTGTTTAATGACAATCAACAGCGCACCCAAGCGCTTGCTAAAAACCTGCCGAGTAATCGCGAGTTACTCGATAAAGTTGCGCAATATGGTTTCCCTAAGCTTTAAGACATGACATAAATAATCACGATAACAACGCAAATAAGATTACAGACAAAATTCACGTACAATAATCATAAAAATACGACGTATTTGAACGAACAAGATAGGACATCAAAATGAGCCAACATGTATTACTAAACAGCATTGAACATAAAGACGTAAAAGTGATGACTCATCGCTCTGCTGCACTAGGCGATAACCTTTGGTATAGCGTGACATTTCCGCAAGAGTTTCGCAGCGTGCAAGCCCACTACCCGATCTTTTTTCATAAAGATACTGCCACAGGCCAGTTTTACGCGGTGGCACTATTTGGTTTTCAGCAAAATGATAACGTGTTTTTAAGTGAACAAGGCTGGAGCGCATCATACGTGCCGCTTACTGTGCGTCGCCAACCTTTTTTAATCGGTCAACAAACCGTACTTGAAGACGGTGTAGAACGTCAGCAACGCATTATTCATGTGGACTTAGACCACCCTAGAGTCAGCGAGACCGAAGGTGAAGCTTTATTTTTACCTTACGGCGGTAACACGCCATTACTCGATGAAGTCGGCGAAATTCTTGAGGTCATACATCATGGTTTACAAGATGGTCAACGCTTTGTCGATGCCTTGATTGAACATCAATTGCTGGAATCATTCACTTTAGATATTGAGTTAGACAACGGTCAAAAAAATCAGATGATCGGTTTTTATACCATCAATGAAGAAACCTTAGCCGGTTTGTCTGCCGACGCATTAGCAAAGCTGCACCAGCAAGGTTACTTGCAAGCCATTTACATGACATTAGCCTCGCAAAGCAATGTACGAGACTTACTTAACCTCAAGAATGCGCAAGGTTAATAGTGATGACAACGGTCAAAACACTGCAGCAAGTCGAACGTATCAATGAATGTACATTAGAGAGCGTCATCGACTTAATCCGTGATGCCGACAAACCCATGGTATTTAAAGGGCTGTGTCGCCATTGGCCGTTGGTCCAGGCAGGATTAGAGTCGGCACAAAGTGCGATGACTTACCTGCGCCAGTTTTATCAAGGCATGCCAGTAACAGCGTATTATTTACCGCCAGAGCAACAAGGTAGAGTGTTTTACAATGAAAAACTTGATGGTTTTAATTATCAAGCCGGCCGATTGGACTTTAATCAGTTGCTAGACCGATTAAGCCAAGAAATGATTAAAGACATGCCTGCGGGAATGTACATGGGCTCGACCGATATCCACCAATGTTTACCCGGTTTAGGGGCACAAAACAGTTTAGATTTAGCGCCCATGCAACCGTTAACCAGCATCTGGCTGGGCAATCAAACCAAGGTGGCTGCTCATTATGACTTTCCGCTAAATCTGGCGTGTAACGTGGTTGGTAAGCGTACCTTTACCCTATTCCCACCCGAGCAAATTAGTAATTTGTATGTTGGCCCCATGGAACTGGCACCCGGTGGCCAAGACATCAGTCTCGTTGATATGGCGAATCCCGACTTTGAACGTTTCCCGCGTTTTCAGCAGGCATTAGACGCCAGCCTAACAGCAGAGCTAAGCCCTGGTGATGTGTTATTTATTCCCAGCATGTGGTGGCACCATGTTCGTGGCGTCGATGACTTTAACGTACTCATTACCCACTGGTGGCGCGATACTCCTGGCTTTTTAGGCCGCCCTAACAATGCCTTATTGCACAGTATATTAAGCTTACGCTCTCTGCCTAAAGCTCAGCGCCAAGCATGGAAATCGATATTCGAACACTACATTTTCGATCATGACGATGTTGATGACAGTCATATTCCCGACAATGTGAAAGGCATGCAAACTAAGCCATTAGACGAATTAACGGCCCGCAAAATACGTGCAGACTTAATCAATAAATTAAAACGATAATGCTGAACACAGCAAGATATCAAGCCAAACAGGATGCCCAAGATGAATAAATCAATCAAAAAAGTTGTCATTGCCGGTGGTGGAACCGCAGGTTGGATGGCCGCAGCCGCCTTTAGCAAACTGTTGGGCAAAAATCTTGAAATTGTATTAGTAGAATCTGACGAAATTGGTACTGTTGGTGTCGGTGAAGCCACTATTCCAACCTTGCATATTTTCCATCGTTTACTTGGGTTAAAAGAGCAAGACGTTATGGCAGCCACTAATGCCACCTTCAAACTCGGTATCCAGTTTGAAAACTGGCATGACGTCAACAAAGACTACCTGCATTCATTTGGCTTTTTAGGTAAAGACTGCTGGGCTTGTGGCTTTCAGCACTTTTGGCTTAAAGGCAAGCAACAAGGCCTAGTCAGTGACATTGGCGACTATTGCACCGAGCATTTAGCTGCTCGCCAAGGCCGATTTGCCGTATTACCCAATCAAGACTACAACCATGCTTACCATATGGATGCGAGCCTTTACGCTAAATTTTTACGTAAATTTGCCGAACACCATGGCATGACCCGCATCGAAGGTAAAATCGCCGACGTATTACAACACGACGACACGGGTAATATCCGCGCGTTAAAGCTTGAAAATGGTGAGTTAATTGAAGGCGATTTATTTATCGACTGCACCGGATTTAAAGCGTTGCTTATTGAGCAAACCTTAAACACTGGCTTTGAAGATTGGAGCCACTGGTTACCGTGCGACAGTGCGATAGCAGTACAAACTGAAGCGGTTCAAAAACCAATTCCATATACTCGCTCGATTGCCCGAGAGTCTGGTTGGCAATGGCGTATTCCGTTGCAAACCCGCACCGGCAATGGTTTAGTGTTTTGCAGTAAATACATTTCTGATGCTGATGCGACTGAATTATTGCTCAATAACATTGAAGGCGCGCCGATCAATCAACCTCGGGTGATTAAGTTTAAAACGGGTACTCGTCGTCAACATTGGAACAAAAACTGTATAGCAATAGGGTTAGCTGCCGGCTTTTTAGAGCCATTAGAGTCAACCAGCATTCATATGATCCAACGCAGCATAGTGCGCCTATTACAGCTGTTCCCGTCGCAAGGCATTATAGATACCGATATTGCTGAATTCAATCAACAAACTAAAGTTGAAATGGATAACATTCGCGACTTTATTATTTTGCATTACAAGGTCACTGATCGCGAAGACAGTCGCTTTTGGCGTTACTGTAAAAACATGCCAATTCCAGCTTCATTACAACATCGTATCGACATGTTCAGCCAATCAGGCAAAGTCTATAAATACGGCAATGAATTGTTTGGTGAAAGCTCGTGGATACAAGTGATGATGGGCCAAGGCTTAATGCCAAAAGAATATCATCCTATTGTCGACATGATGGACGAAGCGGAATTAACCAGCTTTTTAAACAGCATTAAAGCAACGGTAAAACGTAAAGTTGATACCTTGCCAGCGCACCATGATTTTGTGCAGCATTACTGTAAATCAGCCAGCATGTAAGGTTGTAACATGACAACCGACTCATCGAACAACCAAACGATATCAAGCAAGAATACTCTATCAAGCAAGAGTATTATCAAGGTGGGGCCATTTACGCCCCACATTGAGTTTATTGGCCTACAGCAAACGCCGGTGATTATCATTGATGACTTTGGAGCTGATCTTTCGCCGCTAATCGATATTGCGATAGATGATAGTCAATTTAATCAAGACCAAGGTTCATACTATCCAGGGCAGCGCGCATCGCTGCCCAAGCAATATGTAATCGACGTGATTAATGCGGTATACCAGTTAATATACGATACCTACAAGGTGTCACACTCGTTACGCTTAAAGCCCCAACAATGCGTGTTTTCGGTTATCGACAAGCCTGCAAAACGTTTATTGCCGCTGCAATGCATGCCACACTTTGACACCCCAGACCCGCACTATTTTGCGATTTTGCACTATCTCAATGATGGTGCTCATGGGGATACTGGATTTTTTCGCCATAACGCCACGCAATATGAACAGATAACACCACACAACATTGACCATTACTTTAATCAGGCACAACCGGTTGTCGATGCACAACAAGCACTGACGCCTGATTATGTGGTCGATAGTAATGATCACTACACCCTTTATCATCAGGTTCAATATCGGCCAAATCGTTTAGTCATATATCCCGGTAACCTACTCCACTCGACGTTAGTCAACCCAGCAACCGACATCGACAGCAGTCCTAAAACAGGACGACTGACCGCGAATATCTTTATCAATTTCAAATAACACAGGGACCTCGTTATGGCTAAGCCACAGCACGGCAACATCTCGTCAAATAATAAAAAGAAAGCGCTTACAGCATGTGTTTCATCACTTATATGCTTAGGTGTCAGCCATGCTGCACTGGCGGCACACCCAACGATTACCCCACAAACCTTACATGCATTAACGGTGTTACCAGATAATGAAAAACTGCGTATTGGCGAGCGTATCAGCCAAGTCGAAGATGACATTAACCGCTTATTGCCTCAGTTAACCTTAGAGGAAAAAGTGTCTTTAGTGCATGCTGCGGGCAAGTTTCACATACCTGCTATTGAGCGCTTAGGCATACATGAAATGTGGATGTCAGACGGCCCACACGGTGTGCGCTACGAGATCGATCGCAACTCATGGGCACCCGCAGGATGGACTAACGATTACTCAACCTATTTACCGCCGTTAACCGCAATCGCCGCCAGTTGGGATCTCAACATGGCCACGCTGCACGGCAATGTGCTTGGCGCCGAAGCACGTCATCGCAATAAAGATCTTATTTTGGGCCCTGGTGTAAACCTCGCGCGCCTACCGTTATACGGGCGTAACTTTGAATACATGGGTGAAGACCCATTTTTAGCGGCTAGCTTAGTAGTGCCCGAAATCAAAGCGATTCAAGCCAATGATGTCGGTGCCACCGTAAAGCATTATGCCCTTAATACCCAAGAGCTAAACCGCACTAAAGTGAATGCCAAACCTGATGATCGCACCTTGCGTGAAGTGTATTTACCAGCGTTTGAAGCGGCGGTAAAACAAGCCAATGTGCACGCCATTATGGGCGCCTATAACGAGTTTAGAGGCACTAACGCCAATCAGAGCGAGCACTTAGTCAATACTATCTTAAAAGGCGAATGGGGCTTTCAAGGGGTGCTACTTACCGACTGGAACGTCGACATCAACACTTATGATGCCGCCATGAACGGCCTTGATATTGAAATGGGCACAGATGTCGCTGATTTTGACGATTACTTTATGGCAAAACCGCTACTCGAGATGATTAACGCTGGCAAAGTACCAGTATCGGTACTTGATGATAAAGTCCGCCGTATTTTACGGGTGCAACTCAGCATCGGCATGATGGATAAACACCGTTTATCCGGCGAGCGTAACACTCAAGCTCACCGTGATGATGCTCGCACACTTGCCGCCAATGGCATTGTATTACTTAAAAACGATAACAAGGTATTACCGCTTCACGCTGACAAACTTAAACATGTCTTGGTACTTGGTCCCAATGCTGATAAACGCCATGGATTTGGTGGCGGCTCATCAGAAGTTAAAGCACTCTACGAAATCAGCCCATTAGCCGGTTTAACAGCCAAACTGGGTGACAAGGTCGACATTCAACTAATGCGTCCAGCCAGCAGCCAGTTTATGCCGATACCCAATGACTATCTCACCACTCGTCATTGGACAGGCACGCCATCGTGGCAAATTAATTATTACAATGACAACAAAATGACCCAGCTCGCCAGTGAATCATGGATAGCCGATCCGCAATTTAATGCCAAAGGCCAAAAACAGTTTGTCGATATTAAAGCCAACATCAAACCTATCGAAACTGGCAGCCACAGTTTTAACATAAAAGCTGACGGCCAAGTGGCATTGTACATTAACGATAAACAGCTGATCGCCAGCACCCAAGCAAACCAAGGACATGTTATCAGTAAAGCCATGACCTTAACTGCTGGTGAAACTTACGCGGTGAGCTTACGTTACCAAGGCGACAAGCAAGCAACCTTAGGCTGGGAAACACCCAACAGTTTGTACAATACCGAACAAGAGTATTTAGCCGCAGCTAAAAAAGCCGATGCGGTGATCTACTTTGGCGGCTTAAGTCATGCTGATGACCGCGAGTCTATCGACAGACCTGACATGGTATTGCCTGGCCAACAAGATGAGGTCATCGCCAAACTGCTCAAAGTGAATCCAAATACTGTGGTGTTTATGATTGGCGGTTCTGCGGTAGAAATGCCGTGGGCAGATAACGCTAAAGCGGTTGTGTGGGGCTGGTATGGCGGTATGGAAGCCGGTAATGCTTACGCGGATATGTTATTGGGCAATCAAAACCCTAGCGGTAAAATGCCAATTACCTTACCGAAAAAGCTCACCGACACTGCGCCAATAGCGTTAAACGATTACAACGCCACTGAATCACTTTATAGCGAAGGGGTATTTATTGGTTATCGCTGGTTTGAACAGCAAAATATTGCGCCGTTATTTGCCTTTGGCCATGGCTTGTCTTACAGCCAATTTGATTACAGCAACATCCGTCTTTCAAGCGCTGACATTGCAAATAATGACATGACAAATGATGACATTGCAGGCAATGACACTATCACCGTTACTGTCGATGTCACTAACACCAGTAAAGTCGATGGTGCCGAGGTAGTGCAATTGTATTTGCACGACGTTAAAGCCAGCGTACCGCGTCCCGCAAAAGAGCTAAAAGGCTTTGATAAGTTATGGTTAAAAGCAGGTGAAAGCAAAACAGCTAGCTTTACGCTAACCCAACGCGACTTATCGTTTTGGGACGTTAACACTAATAATTGGTTAGCCGAATCAGGCCAGTTTGAAGTGATGATTGGTGCATCGGTTGCCGACATTCGTTTGCGTAAACGCTTTGACTATCAACATAAAGCCAAACCTTAGCGGTTCAACTTAGTCTCTTATAACCCAACAACTGCCTGCGTCACATTATTCTGTTGGCGCAGGCAGCTCCAAACGTTAACGCTCAATAAATGTCATCAGTTGCTCGGTTAACCTTGTCGATAATGCGCTTTCACCCGCATGATTAAGCAGTAATGCCACACATTCTGCTGTGCATAAACCACCTTCAATTTGATTGCGCCTAAGTGGGTATATCGATTTAGGTGGATTCACTAAAGACACTTTAGGCAATTCCTTTAGATAAGGGCTCTGATTAAACATTTTGCGCGCTTCTTGCCAAGTGGCATCGATAATCACTAAATATTCAGGCGACGCTAATGACAAACCAGCCTCTTGCGTAGTGTTATCACTTGGAAACACTAAGCCTACTTTACCCGCTTCAATCGCAGCCAATAATTCAGCATCGGGCTGTTTGCGGTGCCACTCAACCACCCGCGCGCTATCGCCTAAAACGTGTTTGACTAATTGGCCGGTATTATTAGCACGATCCATTTCTCGTGAATGCGTTAGTAAAATAATTTTCAACATAATTTTAAAAATAACACCTATAAAATGAACCGCTTAACGCCGTAATGACATACCGCAATACCAAAGTAATAAAAACATAACGTCGATAAACACAATTCAATAACCTGAAACGACTGCTTACGATAGACCGATACATTAACGCTATGAAAATACGATATACTCTCGAAAAATCGATTTAGTGTCGCGACCTAATCGATTATAACCACCGTATTCTACCCATAAACCCAAGTTCAGGTTATTTAATGATACTACAGCAAGTTATTGCATTATTTTTCACTATGTTAATTTTGGCGATACTACCGGGACCGGCAGTGTTTGCCGTGGTATCAAGAGCATTTTCAAATGGGTTCAAGCATGGCGCTTTTATTACCCTTGGCGTACTGATGGGCGACTTTGTTTATATCCTATTAGCCTTGTTTGGTTTGGCCGCCATTGCCAATGCGATGGGGCCAGCGTTTGAACTAATAAAGTACGCCAGTGCGCTTTATTTATGCTGGTTAGGTTTCAGTATGTTGCGTGCAACGGCCAAAGGAGTCCAATTAGCAACCATACCTAAAGTGAGCCAATTTAAAAATTTAATCACGGGCCTGCTTATTGCCCTTGGCAACCCTAAAGCATTGATATTTTACGTCAGCTTTTTTCCTGCTTTTGTGCCTATGGTCCATGTTGACCTTACCGATGTGATGATTATACTCGCCACTGCAACCTTGGCTTTTGGTTCAGTTAACCTCACTTATGCATATTTGGCATCAAGTGCAAAACAGGTATTTACCTCCCCTAAAGCGGCAACGATAATGAATCGTACTGCAGGCAGTATTATGTTGATTGCTGGCATATTGATCGCCATAAATATATAGGATGTTGCAATGACCGCGTTACGCTTTACCCCACTGACACTCACAAACGGACTGACCTTTAAAAACCGTTTAGTGGTGCCGCCAATGGCGTCACAAACCGCAGACCTAAATGGCTTAGCAACTGAAACGACCATCAATCATTACCATCATTTAGCCCAGTCGGGTGCAGGGTTGGTGATGGTAGAATACAGCCATGTAAATTTGGCAGGACGAAGTGAGTCTAATCAGCTTGGGGCGCATGATGATGCTTGCTTACCCGGCTTAAGCCAAATTGCCGCGACGTTACATAATGCAGGGGTAAAAACAGGCTTACAAATTACCCATTGCGGCGGAAAAGACAGTGCAGGTATTAGCGCTGATATTATGGGGCCGTCAGGCATTACCGTGCCAGCATATGATCGTATATTACCAACCCCTAGAGCCATGACATTGGATGATATCAATCAATGGCAGCAGGATTTTGTTAGTGCTGCCATTCGTGCTGACAAAGCCGGATTTGATTTAGTCGAGCTGCACTGTGCCCACGGTTACGGTATTAATCAATGGTTATCTCCGCTGACGAATCAACGCCAAGACCAATACGGTGGCAGCCTTGAAAATCGCGCCAGAATATTGATCGAAATAGTCAGTAAAATAAAACAAGCGGCGCCAAGATTAGCAGTAATGACGCGCATTCCTGGGCAAGACGGTTACCCTGGTGGTTTGTCTCATGACGATATGGGCCACGTTAGCCAATGGCTAGTTGATGCTGGGGTTGAAATACTTAATGTTTCATCAGGCATTGGGGGCTGGAATCGCCCTAAAGACAAACGCGGCGAGGGCTTTTTAGTTGAAGATGCAGCGCCGCTGACAGGTACAACGAAAGCGGCAGTGATTGGTGTCGGCGGCATTGAAAGTATTGATTACATCGAAACCATTTTAGCCACTGAACAGGTTGATTTAGTGGCTGTGGGCCGGGCTATTTTGGCCGGACCAAGTGAGTTTGCAACCCGAGTGATGGCTCAACATAAATAATGCTGTAACGTCAGCAATGGCTCAGCCTAAATAATGCTCTAGAGCCTAAATCTAATCTTAATTACTGAGTATTAAGTACTAAAAAAGCCGCTCAACAACGCATTATTGAGCGGCTTTTTTAGTACTTGTTACAAAGACGAGTGATAGAAATTAGTTACCGATTTTTTTCAATTTCTGTAGATAATCCGCATTGCTTAATAATGCTATTACCTCTGCGGGGTCCAACCATGATTCCAATTGCGATAAGCTTTCAGCATGGTTTAATTTCCATTCCGCAATAATTCTCGGGGCATAAAACGTCGGCTTTTGCTCACCTAAATCAGGTAACTGCGCAAGGTGCCATTTAAATAATAAAGGATTATTAACCAACCGACTGAACGGATGCATGTGTCGTAGATGGGGTAAATTAGCCTCGTTCTCCTTCACTTTAACCAAAATGTTAACTGGTTTTTTTTCTTCAGGCGCTCGCAATAATCCGACTGTTTTAATCCATTTAGTTCGCCTCGCGCCGCCGCTTAACCAAGACAAAGGGATCGATAGCATCAACCCTATTGTAATCGGTAATAACCAGTAAAAGAGTTCTGTACTGAGTGATAGTGCGGTCAAAGCAAGCGCAACCCCAAACACGGTATGACCAAGATGAGCCCGCATCACTGACATCCAGCTCAATGCACCATCGTCTCGAGATTGCGGCATCCAGCCACTGTCTTTGCCTCGAAATATAGACAACACCACGCCAAACTGCGACACCATCAGAATGGGGGCATACAGAGCAGACATGATCATTTCCAACAAGGTACTCAAGGTTAACAGTATTGGCCCGCCAAATCGTAAACACCGCGGAATATTAATCAAGGCAGCAAACCAGCCAAATGCTTTAGGTGCCAGCACAATGGCCATTGACACCACAAACAGGCTTAATGCGCGCTCAGAATCAAACACTGGCCAGGTTGGAAACAGCGATGGATTGGCAAAGTACTCTGGACGTATAAATGCCGCCTGAACCGCAATCGCAAGCCCGACCATAATCAGGGCTAACCAAAAAATGGCGCTCAGGTAAGACATCACCCCAGACAAAAGATGCAACCGCGTCGGCAATGAGAAACCGCGAGCAAACATAAATGCTGAATGCTGTAAATTACCCTGACACCAGCGTCGGTCACGGATCATCACATCAATTAACGACGGTGGAGCTTCTTCAAATGAAGCCTCAATATCGGTATCAAAACGTACTCCCCAACCTGCACGACGCAGCAACGCCGCTTCGATAAAGTCATGACTTAATACATGGCCGCCAAAAGGTGCTTTACCGGACAGAATAGGCAGATGACAGGACTCAGCAAATGCTTTAGTGCGAATAATGGCATTGTGGCCCCAAAAATTTGAGGACAAACCATGCCAAGCCGACAACCCCTCGGCATAAATAGGACCGAAGCATTGATTGGCAAACTGTTGCAAACGGCTGTAAAGCGTATTGGCAAACACCAGTGTCGGTAAGGTTTGAATAAGACCGACGCCAGGTGCGCCAGCTAAACGACGTGATAATGTCACCATCGACTTTGCGCTCATGATACTGTCAGCATCAAGCACTATCATTGCCTCATAATCACCACCCCAACGCTGAACCCAGTCGCCGATATTACCGGCTTTACGTTCACTGTTTTGGTGACGACGACGGTAATAAACCGGACACTGTGGTTGGCTGTTATTGATAAGATCCACAAAAGTCTGTTCCTCAGCAATCCATGCATCAGCTCGATTAGTGTCACTGAGAATAAAGAAAGCATATTTACCCGGTGCGGTAGCGATTAAATCTGCACTCATCGCTTCTATTGTGGCCCGAATACGCAGCGGATCTTCATTGTAAATAGGCAGCAATACCGCCGTTTTGAACTCTGGTTCTGTCTCATTCTCTTTAATTAGGCGTGGTTTGAGATGCAACAGAAAACCCAATAGTGCCTGTGAAAAAGCAAAAGTAACCCACAGAAAGTTAATGCTAAACAACACCAAAAAAACCATTTGCAAACTGGTAATGGCATTGATGTTAAGCACCAAATACATTTCTCTTATGCCATAAGTCGATAAGCCTGCTGTAACCATGAACACAAATAACTGTGCAACAAATGTGCGCAGCGTAAACCACACGGTTTGTTGACTCGGAGTTAATCTATGACCCGGTTCAGAAACCTCATGACGAGACATCAGCAGTGGCGATTCCTCTGGCAATGCACGTGCATCATGATAGGTATTGTTAACGTGAGCAGACAGAGGATTATTATTATCTATCATAAAGGCCAGTCCTCTGCAGTAAAGCGATACAGCCATGTCATACCAAGCGGTTTATCTTTGTTGCTTAGCTGTACACGTAATTCTGCAACCTCAGCATCTTGCGGATCGAACGTGATAAAAACTCTGGCACCATCAACACTGGGATTAGACTCAATACGTGATTCTAAAATAGCGCCGCTGCTGATACTGGCATCGACGCGAATATGACTGATATCGTTGGCATTAATGTGACTGTAATCGATAACAATCTCATTTTTATCCGTCGATAACTTGCGACCACCAGCAGTTCGAACCACTTTTACTTTGCCTTCGGTTTTAGGGATCTGATCCACCCAGGTCAATTGATATGAATAGGCGAATGGCTGGCCTTTTTTCAAACCTTGTTCTGGCTTCCAATAGGCAACAATATTGTCATTGGCTTCAGAATCAGATGGAATTTCAACCAGTTCAACTCTACCTTTACCCCAATCACCAGTTGGTTCAACCCACGCAGATGGACGAAGATGATAATTTGCTTCAAGGTCCTGATAATAATCTAATTTTCGATGTGGCTGGATCAAACCAAATCCTTTAGGATTCTCATCCATAAAAGAACTCACCTGTAATCCACGAGGATTATTCAGCGGACGCCAGATTTTCTCATTATTACCTTTTTCCATTAGCAGGCCTTCAGAGTCATGCACCGCAGGACGGTAATCAGCAGTATCAGCGCGATCGATGCCGCCATGCATAAACATTGACGTTAACGGAGCCAGACCCACATTCTTAACATCCTGCCTTGGGAAAAGCTTAACATCGACACCCATTCGGGTCGGATCGCCAGGGTAAATAGCAAAACGATAGGCTCCTGTTACACTCACACTGTCTAGTAACGCATGGACCACAATCGCCTCTTGATGACTGGATGGACGTTCAATCCAAAACTTTTTAAATAAAGGATATTCTTCACCTTTAGGATCGGCAACATTGATGGCAAGTCCGCGGGTAGATAAGCCATACGCTTGCCCTTTAGAGACCCCACGAAAATAACTGGCGCCCTGAAACACAAGAAATTCATCTTTATAATCATCGCGATTGATCGGGTAATGCAAACGAAACCCTGCATATTTACCGACTTGCTCCAGTAATTTGCCAATTGATTCATCTGGCACTCTGAAGGATGATTCAGATACTGCTACCGGAAATGATTTACCATTCTCAACCACGTCGATATCAATCAACTGTTTATAGATATACCCAGGAGCAAATAGTTGTATCGAGAAAGGCGTGGGCGCATTGCCCCAAATAGCAGCATGTTGTTGGAAATTAATTTGACGATAGGTTGAGTAATCTATTTTAGTCAGCGCTTCGGGGGCTTGTTTGGGTTCAACAAAGGGGGTCTGGGACAGTTTTTGAGCAACTTCTACGACTGTGTCATGGGAGAATGGCTTGCCATCAGTTTTGGATACTGGCGTTTCTGCATAAGCAATACTTACCGATGAAACTAAAAAGAGTGATACCACGAGATGAACCAAAGCTTGCACAGAAAAGCGCTCATCAAGCATATTTTTTAGCGGTGAATCGTAAAACATATTAACAGTCCTTAACATATTGAAACTCCTTATTGAAAATTCACAAAATAGCTCCACAACATCGTACTCACTAACGGTTCTGCCCCTGTACTGTTAATCGAGGTTGGTATTAATCGAGGCTGGTGTTGACCGAAGATAATTTTAGTCAAAGATCATTTAAACGACCTCGTTTAGATAATATTGATCACTATCAGCATAGCTTCAATTATTTAAAAAAATGAACCCCAATCATCTTGAGCATTACGACTTAACTAGTATTACCATTAAACGTAAACATTTTGAGTATTTTATCCACAATATGAATATTGTTTAACGCTCAATCCTATTTCGCTGAAATATATGGCCAATATCTAACCCAATAATGACTATTAGTAATAAATACGACTAAATAAGGGCAAATAAATAAATAAGGGCGAATAAGCAAGGCGTGCCATTTGGTGAATTAATCTAACGACCATTTGAGATAACCACGGTATTGGAGGGAACCACTACAAGCGGTCAAAGGACTCAAGCTAAAAGATAAATGACAATAAGGTTATGGCCGAATATAGGTAATCGGTTTAAGTATTGAGTGGCAGCAACATGATTGTTGTTTAATTTGGCGCAGTACACAACATCGATATTGATGATGGCCAAGTGAATGGGAATAGCGCTAAACGGTTTGGCATATCCACTTGTGGAACGTATGACGGTTAGCGTGATTGAACGCCCATAACGATGAGTGCTTATATTTGATAAGGCACTCGCTGAATGAAATTACACAGCATCTGAATCTATTGAAATTATGCCTTTAAATATCAGCGGGTAGCGTCTTACCCGTTGGCCAATATCATCACTCATCACTTGCCTATATAGCAGTTCAATGTCGTTATCGTCTTCAAACACCAACAGTAACCGATCAATTGCCGTGTGCAGGCCTTTTTTCAAATAAGGTTGAGCTTGGAACTCAGCAATATTACGTCTAACTATGGCAATTTTCTCAGGATGAAGCCGAAGAACGGTAAACACCTGTTCAAAATAAGCTGTGTGCTCAGCAGGCGTCGCACGAGACGAACGCCGCTGTCTTGGCGCTGATGAACCACGTTTAAAGTACATTGCAACCAAGGTTCATCTCCATTTTCGAGTTAATGTTTATCGAGCCAACGTGTATCGAGTCAAAGTGTATCGAGTCAAAGTGTATCGAGTCAAAGTGTATCGAGCCAAAGTGTATCGAGCCAACGTGTATCGAGTCCATATTTATCGAGCCAAAGTGTATCGAGCCAAAATGTATCGAGTCAACGTTTTTGAGCCAATGTTATCGAGTTCATCTAGGGTAATTGATAACCGCTAAATCACTTGAGCTTCGCGAATCTACACGCTAGTTCAAGTGATTTTGGTGTTATTAACTCAACGATTAACTCAACTATTAACTCAATAATGCCAATAAATCGTTCGCACTGCCCTGCCATGGACCTTGAGTACCATCGGATAAAATACTGTCTGCCAAACCTTGTTTGTGCTGCTGCATTTCTTGAATTTTCTCTTCAACGGTGCCCTGGGCAATGAGTTTATAAACAAACACTGGATTTAACTGGCCAATACGATGAGCGCGATCGGTCGCTTGGCGCTCCGCGGCAGGGTTCCACCACGGGTCAAAATGAATAACCGTGTCCGCAGCAGTAAGGTTAAGTCCGGTTCCACCGGCTTTTAAACTGATCAAAAACACCGAGTTATCACCCTCTTGAAACGAATCAATTTGGGTCTGACGGTCACGAGTTTGGCCTGTCAACTTGCTATAACTGATAGCTAAGCGTTTCAGTTCATCTTCAATGAGTGCCAGCATGCCGGTAAATTGGCTGAAGATAAGGATCTTACGACCTTCTTCAATCATTTCAGGCAGGTTTTGGATTAACCAAGTCATTTTAGCGTTGTCTTTTACCTGTTGAGCTTGTTCAAGCTTAACTAAACGCGGGTCGCAACAGGCTTGACGCAACTTCAACAATGCATCTAAAAACTCAATATGACTACTCGATACTCCTTTCTTGGCAAACAGTTCACGCAATTTTTTCTCCATCACTAAACGGATAGACTCGTACAAATTACGTTGATCTCTTTCAAGTTCCAGAGTTTGAATAATCACGGTTTTTTCAGGTAATTCTGATACCACTTCTTTTTTAGTGCGGCGCAGCATAAAAGGAGCAATACGCTGACTCAGTAACTGCGACTTTTCAACATCGGCTTGCTTCTCAATCGGACCACGGAACTGTTTATTAAAGTAAGTATGCTGACCTAATAAACCTGGCAAGCAAAAATCCATCAATGATTTTAATTCGCCTAAATGGTTTTCAAGCGGCGTACCCGATAAACATAAGCGAAATCTACCTCTAAGGGTTTTAATCACTTGGGTGACTTTTGCTTGGGCATTTTTAATCTGTTGTGCTTCATCCAAAATAATATGCTCAAACACATATTCACAATAAATGGCTTCATCACGTAACATTAATGGATAGGTTGTTACGACCACATCAAACTGGTTAATTTGATCTAATAACGGCTGGCGTTTATTACCGTGGATCACCACTACATTCAGCGACGGAGCAAACTTATTGGCTTCTTTTAACCAGTTACCCACTAAGCTAGTGGGACAAACAATTAAACTGGTACGACGCTCGGTAGCGTCTTGCTTGGCTTTGAGTAAAAATGCCAATGCTTGAACGGTTTTACCCAGGCCCATGTCATCGGCTAAAATACCACCTAGTTGATATTCTTTAAGAAAACACAACCAGTCAAAACCTTGTTTTTGATAATCACGTAATGTCGCATTTAAGCCATCGGGTAACTCAACCGGAACCACCCCTTTAAACTCTGCGAGTTTGGTGGCTAAATTGCGCACACGTTCGCCATTGAGTAAACGCACGTCACTGGCAGATAAATCATTCAAAATATGCGCACGGTTGCGTGGTATCGAAATGACATCGCCAGAATGACGATTAAATAATTCTTGGATAATACTAATCAGCGGCTTAATGGTTTTGGCTTTGATTTTAATAAAACCACCGTTAGGGCCAGGTAATAGCAATTCATCATCGTCTGCTGGTTCACCATTTTGTTGTAACCAACGGGCAACTAAGGCTAATAACGGTACACTTTGACCATCGATGTCGGCACTGAGCGATAACGAAAACCAGCCAGACTCATCATCGTCAACTAAGTCGACATCTAACTGTGCATCGGTAATTTGTAAGTCGAAGTCATCATCAAAATGAATATCCATACCCAGCGCAGTTAACGCATCAAGACCATTGTCGGTCAATTCAGACCATTCAAAAATCGACTCTGGTAATAAGCCGACACTGACATAGTAGGGTTGTTGTGAACTGGCCAGCGTAGCGTCTGGCTCAAGCGTCACTAAGCCTATATCCGCTAATGACTGTAATGCCGCGAGTTCTTGCTCGACATGTCTATGCACTTGATACTGAACTTGATTTTTTTTGACTAAGCTTATGCGTTCGGGTTTAGTCGATGCATTAAAAGTAATTTCACCGTAACAATGATCAACTCGAATAACCGGTTGCAGAATCAGGTTGTTGGCAATGAGCTCACGCGTAAAGGTTAAGCGTGTTAACAGTGAGTCTGTTATCTCGCAAAAATCAATTTCACTCGGCACAGGCACGGTTTTAGGCGAAAAATGCTGGAGCATTTTATGACTAATGGCATCCACTTGAGCCAATGGCACTGGTGGCATGTGTTGCAATAAACTTAACTTTTTAACGGGCAAGTCAGTGTCTATTCTACCTAAATGCAAATAGTCTAATTCAACATACAAAGGTGGCTCGGTAGCAATAAACTCCCAATTATCCAGCCCAGGCATGCGCATTTGCATTTGGGTATGTTTTTTATCAATCTCACACCAGACAAACTCAGGCACAACGGCTTTAGCCCATGTTAGGGGGATACGATTTTCTTCCCAAAAACACACTTCGGCGGTGAGCATTTTAGTCAGTGCTAAAAATGAAATCTCACCTTCAATATAAATTTTAGAACCATGATTATTTGATGACAATAACAAGCTGATAATCTGTTTATCTTCAGGGTCAATCCACCATGGCATGCTATAGCGAATATCGGCTAATGCTAGCTTGCTGCCTTTATTGTATTGACCTTTTTTATTAAATTTACTGCGTTTAAATTCGACAAAAATGCCATGAGGATCGTTAGATAACACATAAATAATGCGGTCTTTTTCTTCGTCCTCTTCTTCAAACTCGGCAACCGTTTTTTGCTCGTCAAGTTGGCGTAACCATTGGTGGATACGCTGCTCTTCAACCGGCTTTTTATCGACCAGTGCCAGCATTGCTGCGGCAACGTGCTTACAATTTGTTCTCACAGGGCAAGTACAATGTGAACGCATCACAATTTTGTGATTCACATTAACTAGGGTGATTTCTTGACGATAGGGTTCAGCAGCAGATCCTTCAACATAGGCCTCAATATCATGATTATTACTGCTGGCAGTAACTTCTAGAACTCGACCTTGGATCAAATAGTTTTGCGCTTTTTGAATTTGGGTGGCCGAAAACAGTTTCGCAATCATCTCTAATGAAAGCTTAATGGGGAGATTAAACAGTTTCGCCGACATCAATATACCTAATAAAACCGCAGCAAAATAAACAATGGCTGCTGATAAAAAAGTTAACTTGCCATTCTATGGAAGAAAGCAGGCAATATCTAGGCTTTGCTGATCTTTCGAACAAAAAACTCGTTCAAACACGCTATATTATTGCGATTACACATATTGGGTGGTCGCTAAAGCTCAGATACAGCAATAATCTGTATCATCATACGAATTAACATACACAAAAGTTTGCTTACCACTAAAGCCAATTTTAACCTTGAGTCGTTGGGAGATATTACCAAGAGGAATTTAAGGTAGGCGAATGTCTGACTAATGGCTACTGACATCGGTTATTTGTACACCGTCTCAAACATAAGTCGAACATATGGCAAATGTAAACCGAGCATAAGTTAGCGACGGTCGAATACAAGGTTACTTAAGCAATACAATCTCAATGAATAACTAGCCACTATCCAAAGCTGACTAGTTATTCATTGGCAAACACTAAAAACGTTCTACAGACCACTGAATCGCCATGAGCCCAATCGCAATTGAACCGAGCTGCATGCCCCAATGTCGATACCAAAGTCTATGGCGTAGAAACATCAATACAGGCAGCACTAGCGCTAAAATCGCCAACTGGCCGATTTCAACGCCAACATTAAACGCAAGAATCGCTAATAGTTTTTGATTTTCAGGCAAGCCAAGCTCGCCTAATACTCCAGCAAATCCCATGCCGTGTAACAGGCCAAACGCAAACGTTATCCAGCCTAAACGTAATACAATCGGCCAGACATTATTTAGCGCCGCAAACAACACCGACAATGCAATCCCCAGTTCAACCCAGTGACTACTAAAATTAATCAGCCCCAATGCGGTGGCAGTTAACGTTACCGAATGCGCTAATGTAAATGCAGTAATAATCCATGCTGTGTCTTTAAATATTTGCCTAGGCTTATCTATCGGGTGCCATTTTTGTTGTTCACGCACCAACACACAGGTTAATAACAACGCCAATAAAAATAAGATATGATCAGTGCCTTTCCAAATATGAATAATTCCTTGATAAACATATTCTGTAAATGTATCGCTGAGCTGACTTTCTGCTAAGTTAATCAATATTATCGGGTTATCGTTACTGATCACTCGAGCGTATTGATGATCGGGCGTTGCAATGGTGGTAATCACTTTATGATCAGTGTCTATATTGAAGAAAGCTTGATAATTAATGGTCAACACTCCAGGGCTATCACATTCAGCCTGAAATGAACTGACTAGATAACCTTCACTAAAGTGTTGGTCAACTTGCTGCGTTGGATTAAAACTCAGTGGGCAATCTTGCTCTCGGCTTATTGCCAAAGATGAACGTAAATAATCTACTATCGCAATTTGATGAGCTTGTAACTCTCCCCAAGTAAGCTCACCATCTTGGTTATCATCAATAGGGACAACTTGGTTTATGTCAAAAAAACGCACTTGCCAATCACCTTGAATTTGCCCGTGCTTATCGAGGTTAACAGACAAATAACTGGTGCTCATTTGATGGGCTAAACTGCCATGACTAAACAGTAACATTAGCAGTAATAATCCACCTTTCATCACCGAAAAAAAACGTGTAAATGCCTTCACTGGTTTATCCTTAACTTGCTACATGATCGACAACGAGGTTCTGACTGACTTGTACTGACTTTTTATCATTTTTAGTCTTCCTCAACAATGCTTTAGCCTGTTCTAAAAGTATCCGATCATTGTCTTGACGTGCTACCTGCCAGTTGATTTTGGCCCAGTAAAGTGCTTTTTGGGGCTGAATATCAATAGTTAAATAATATTTTGCCAGATCGGATGCATGCAAGCTGTCTTGTCTTTGCTCGCGCAGTTTAACTCTTTGGGCAAAAGTCCATTGCCATTTAACAGTATTGCCAAGGGATTTTTCCGCTATCGCTAAGCGCAATAATAGTGCGTCGTCTTGAACCGCGTTATTATTGACGACACTGGAGAGCATATCGTACACCTGTTGATGTTGATTTAATGCCAACTCAATATCAGACCATAGCGCTAATAAACTAACCGGAGCATTGTCCATATCTAACTGATTTAAATAACTCAATGCTTCTTCTGCCATACCTTGCTTAAATGCCATGTCAGCAAGAATTTGCACTATCCAACGTTTTTCTGGTTCATTATTAGGTTGATACAACTGGTACAACCGAGCTAACTCTTGATAACTTTCGGCCAGTTTGCCATTTTGACTGGTCACTTCTAAAGCACAGGTAGAAATCAACAAAATATCGGCTTTTCCTATTAGGGTTAAACACGCTTGCCTTGCACCGACAATATCCCCCTGTACCAGATGAATATTGGCTTTTAATAACCAACTATTTATCGCAGTCGGTTTTAATTCAATGGAGCGCTCTAACGCCTTTATCGCCCGGTCAAATTGGTGTTGATGCTGTAATACTCGAGCATATAAATAATAGGTCTGCGCATCGGGGCTGGCATTGGCCATTTTGGCTTGTAACCAAGCTTTTGCACGACCGTAGCGATAATCAGCTTCACCGGGATATTGTCCTTGTTCAATAAAATCACTGATGTCGTCTAAGCTCATCTGCTTGTCGGTATCATTAAACACTTTCCAGGTCGCAATAACTTCACTGGTATCTTTTGGTGTATATGGCGCCGCAGTACTGTTGCCTACCATCAAAAAACATGCACTGACAACCATTACAATATTGATGTAAAATTGAATGTTGAGGCTAAATTGAGGGTACTTAATCATTGGTGTTAATCGCCCTGATATCACTTGCATAACGCCTCCTTAATGCCATCCTTGGCTATGAATATCGATCTAATTAATCATTACTTCTCAGCTGAGATAATCATTCATTGGATGAATAAGATAGATATTTGGTCCTGTGTTATAAACTTAAGCTAGCGAATAGAACTCTCACTATTAATCCAGTAATAAGTCGTCGTAAAAATCAGCCGTTGATACATCGTTCTCAACCACGCGGCCATTAACACGTAAAGGTGCAGCTTGGCTTGGTTGTAAAAACGCCTGACGACTTAAGCTTGAAAACATCACTTGCTCAGCATCAATGGTAATGTTCACCATTGCCGCTACAGGGTCGTTTACGCCATCACTCACAGCAACAGTAAAACTGTCCATGCCAGTCACTTCATTGGTAGGAGTATAAGTAAACTCGCCGTTTGGCATTAAACTAACCGTACCAAGCGTCGGTTCACTCATCACAGTAAACGTTAGTGCATCACCATCTTTATCGGTGGCTATCACTTGATCTGTCACCGGTGTTTCAGTCACGGTGGAGATCATGACACTGTTCACCATTGGCGCACTGTTTTTAGCCATAGTCATCGCATCATCATCTGAGTTACAACCAGCTAAAAAACCGCCACTGAGCACACTGATTAATACCACTGGTTTAGCGAGATTATTAAGCGCTTGACGCGTCGCATATCGAATAGAAATATTCATCTTATGTTCCTTATTTTGAGCCCGAAAGCGGCGTCGCTAAGTAAGGGAAGTGATCCATCATCATGGTCGCGTCAACGGGTGCACCATCAGTAAATGGCACGTTACCAACGCTGGCATCATCACTAGTACAAAGGCCTAAATCCGTGTCAGTACCATTGACTGGGATTGGGTAACATAAACGTCCCATTACCACGCGCAGTGCAATATCAACCACATCATCACCCGGACGACGACCATTTGGGAAACCGGCTAAATCATCACCAGCCACACCAAAAGCTGACTGCATATCACGTGATTTTGCCGGAATGCCGGTATTAAGACGCAACATTTCTGAAGGCGTCACCATCTCAAGTTGGTTAACACCAGCAAAACCAGTGAGAAATGCAGTAACAAGATCGGTACGAGGGAAGTTAGTTGGCGCTAACGTTTCAATGTTTGTTCCCAACGTTTGATTAATCGCGTCTTTGAACAGAATGTTAAGCAACTCTGGTAAGCTCGGGTGCGTCACATAGTCAGCAAACTGAGTGTCATCTTTAGGATGTGAAGTCGAAAAGGTGTCTTTATCCTTTAAGCCAATCACTAACTCGTTAACCAGTGGATTACCCAGACGAGATACCTGAGTTAATGCGCCGCCGTTGACTTCAGTTTTACCCACTTTGGCATTTGGATTTAAAATACGCGCTTGCGGTAAACTGGCGGTAGTCCATGCACCAATGGTGCCGTTGCCTTGAGTCGTTAAACAAGACTTTGGCACTTCAATTGAAATGGCTGTGACATTTTTATCCATCAAATCATCATTATCAACAGATTGAGTGATGCCACCTGGAAATCCACCTTGGTCGCCAGCGCCCGGTGCACTATCACCTTCTACAGGCACATAGTTGACCAAATCAAAGGTTTTGCCTAAGTTAACCACGAAAGGGTCTTTACGTTGGCCAACAAACACTTTACCAGGACTTGCACAACCATCGAGATTAAATTCGTAGATGAATTGACCCGCATAACTTGCATACGCGCTGCTATCACCGAAACTCTTATTACCAATGTAATCCAGTGGCTTATGGAACATCGCCCCTGAAGTATTGGTTAACGCTGTTGCGCTACCACTATTTTGTGGTCCTTTAACAAGTGTTAACTCATACGACTCGCTAAAGTTTGCCGCACTTTGATCCGCAGCAGTAATGCCACCAATATTTTTAAGCGGTACTGACACACTACGTTGATTGTCAGCAGGACCAACCGTTAGCGCAATACCTTGATTATTATTGGCAAGCTCATTGGTAAAGTTAAATTGGAAGGTTAAATCTTCTATAGCATCACCATCATTATCGATATGAATGCTGTATACCGCAGCAGGATCCATCGCATAATAGTTAGGTCCGCCGTAGGCATCTTGCAGTGGAATATAGTTGGCGATAAGAGTGACGTAATCTTCACGTCCAGCTTCGTAGCTATTAAAAGCGTAGAAGTCGGTAGAGTCTAATGTTGGAAAACGAGTGATATTGGGTGCTTCTCGGTGACTTGACGCAAATGCATTAGCGCCTAATAAAGTGCTGCATACGATACTGGCGATTAGGGATATTTTTAGTACTTTCATGACCATTTCCTTGTTATGTAGTAGAGTCATATTAGTAAACGGCTCAGGTTCCATTTTGGATGCAGGTTTTAGCAATTATTGTTGAAATAAATTAAATAAAAAATTAATACACTGAATTTAAATGAATTTATAAATAAACTATTTTTACTAATCTAATGAAAATGTTAATTTTCGCATGATGAACTATCAATATGGTCCTTTCAATACAGCCCCCTCTATACAATTTCTTCAATACAATCCTTTAGTATGTGATCGCTCAGAAATGAGTCGTTAACAATTTCCCGTTAACCGGTGATTCATCGATCGCCAATAGATAGTTGCAACCATAAAAAAGCGGCCAATAGTCTCACTATTGGCCGCTTAAATGTTAGCGTGGTAACACATCAATGCTTTGAAGCATCACCCTATCATTAAGGCTTTATAAAATTGCTAGCTCTGCGGTATACAATACCTCTGTTGGTAAGCCATTTGGTGAGCCGTTCAAAGGCTCTAAACTTACCGCCAGAGCCACTATATCCATGTCATCAAATTGACTGTTTTTCACCAATGTTAACTTGCCTGACTTAGGCAGTAAGCCTAATGAAATTGGATTTTCGACACCTTTAGCCACCATCCATAACTCATAGTCTTTATTCGCCAGTGGCTTAAGGTTACTGGTAGAGCGCACTTCAATCGTATTGGAGGTGACTTCAATCAGCCATAATGCTTTAGATTGTGCACTTTGCACTACCGCAACTTGCTGCGATGTAGCAACTGGCACAGGCTGATTATTCACAACTAAAACAGCCATAACAATGGCTGCTGCGCTTGCCATTGAAGCCAATCCCTTCCATAAACGGTTACGTGTTGCCATAGGCACCACATTTGAGGTTTTTGGCAATGGTGCTTGGGCCACATTATCAACAAACCCTAGCGACATACTGATTTGTTGCCAAACCCGTTCATCTGGGGTTATCGGCGTTAACAATTGATTCATGCCATGTAAATGTTGCTCCCATAACCAAGTGCTTTCACGCAGACTGGGAATTTGCATCATTAATTTTTGAAACCGACGTCTAGCTTGGCCACGCAATGTACCAAGCACATATTCTGCTGCTAATGCGTCTTTTAATTGAGGATCACGATAATTCATAACGATAAACACCTCTGTAATTGTTGTAAACCACGACGGATCCAACTCTTAATAGTGCCTAATGGTAAATCTAAGTGCCCCACAACTTCGTGATGCGATAAACCATTATAGTAAGCGAGATGAATTGCTTGTTTCTGCTGAGGCTCGAGTTCTCCCATACACTGGTCGAGTTTATTTTTATGAACTTGAGGCCCGTCATCATTGATATGCTCTTCAAAAATGGCTTCTTGGCCATCTTCAAGTGGATCTTCCTTTCTGACCTTTTGATAACGCAACATGTCTAAGGCTCGGTAACGAACAATACTGATCATCCACGTGAGAACCGATCCTTTTCCGTGTTGATATTCTGTCGCGTTATGCCAAATTTTTACGTAGGCTTCTTGTAATACCTCTTCGGCTAACTCACGTCGACCGAGCATTTTTAAGCTAACTGCGAATAACTGGCCACTGGTAGATTGGTATAAATCAGCAAATGCTTGTTTATCTCCATCTGCACTAGCACTTAATAAGTTAAGTAAGGTGTCTTGATCCATAATCTGCCACGTTTCCCTATGATGGTTCGATATAGTTGATACAGGCTAATTGCGCATATATTGATAAAAAAGCCTCAATAGCGTGTATACGAACCAAAGTTAATATTGGATGCAAAATAAATAAAATAAATAAAATAAATAAAATACAATAAAAAAGCACCATCACTTTTCAGCATGGTGCTTGGTAGCAATAATATGAAGCTATATTTAACCTTGCAGTAAATACTCTTCAGCTTTCTCAATACTGCGCGGTTTACCCACCAGCATTAAAATATCGTTACGCCTTAATATCCACTCAGGGGGTGGATCGATCTCCTCGCCTTTACGCCGCACCGCTCTAAGCTCAACATCCAAAGCTTGCCATGGAATATCGGCAACGGTTTTACCCACCGCACTAGCACCTGAAGCCAGTGACACTGCATGGAGTAAATCTAAGGTAAAATCAGTTTCTGTACCGGAAAAGAAACCGTGTAGATATTGATAATGATTACGCCGTTCAGATTCCAAGCGTTTAATAATCCGCGCTAAGGGGACGCCACATTTAAACAACACTTGCGACACCAGCATTAAGCTGCCCTCAAGTGATTCAGGGATAACTTGGGTCGCCCCCGCTTCTTTAAGCTCATGTAGATTCGCATCATCGCGAGTGCGCACCAATATTTTTACATCGGGAGCCAGTTTACGCGCCACGGCTAAACACTCTTCAGATTGCCTTGGTTCGCAAAATGTCACCACCACTAAGCTCGCTTGACGAATGCCCATCTTCTTCAATAGCGCCATTCTGCAAGCATCACCAAAATGAATATTTTCGCCTGCGGCTCTCGCTTCTGTCACTCTGGTGGGATCTAAATCAAGCACCATATAAGGCACCGCTTCTGTTTTCAAAAAGCGTGCAATCGTTTGCCCTACGCGACCGTAACCTAAAATCAGTACCACATCACTTTCGTCAGAATGAGGCAATACAATTTCTATCGGTTCATTTTTAGGTGGCAGCTTATTGCCGCTAACCTTTTTGGCAATATCAACACTGTGGCGGATCAGCCAAGGCGCCATTGACATAGATATCACCGCCACGGCGACTAACACAGTGCTTACTTCGGTATCGAGTAATTGATAATTTACTGCTAATGCCAGTAACACAAAACTAAACTCACCGACTTGACCTAAACTGATTGCGGTACTGAGTGATACCTTAGTATTTTCACCCACAAGTTTGAGCAAACCGTGCACGATTAATATTTTGGTGAGCACTACACCTGCCAAAATCAATAATACTTGCCACCAATATTGCATCACTAAATCGAAATTCAGTAGCATGCCGATGGAAATAAAAAACAAACCCATTAATAAATCACGAAATGGCCTTATGTCAGCCTCTAACTGGCGTCGATACTGGCTTTCGCCAAGTAACATCCCAGCAATAAATGCCCCTAACGCCATCGATAATCCAAGCCATTGAGTAAACGCGCCCGTCACTAAAGCAACAACTAAGGTAGATAATACAAATAATTCATTTGAACGTGAGCGAGCTACTTCGTCAAAAATACGTGGCAATATCCATTTACCAAATGACATTAATCCTAAAAAGGCCAAAATACCGGTGAGTAATCCCCACGCGATACTATTGAAGCTCATTTCAGCACCGCCTTTGGCTAATAGCGGCATTAAAATCAATAGCGGCACCACCGCTAAATCTTGAAATAACAATACACTGACCGACAGCTCGCCGTGTCTGCGCCTTAACCAGTTTTGTTCATTAAGCAGCTTTAACACTATGGCCGTTGACGACAGCGCAATAGCCGAACCAATCACCACCGCAGCCACTAAGTTTTGCCCAACCAACATAGCAATGCCGCCAGCCACAAAGGCTGTTACCAACATTTGGGCGCTACCCAGGCCAAAAACAGTTCGGCGCATTGCCCACAACCTCGGTACCGAAAACTCAAGTCCTAGGGTAAACATCAGTAGCACTACGCCTAACTCAGCCACAGATTGCATTTGTAATTGGGTAAACCAATGAAAACCGCTGGGGCCGCTAACAACCCCGGTGAGTAAATAAGCTAAAATGGCCGGTAAGCCGAGTCGACGTAACAATGCAATAGCCACAATAGCAATCACAAGCATCAACAAAATATGGATAAAAATACTGTGTTCCATTGTGGCTTTGGCTCCTTGTCAAAAAACTGTCGAAAGGGAAATAAAACGTTTTGTTAGCACTACAGTAAAACAACAACCAATTAATAACTATAGAAAATTTTTCATAGGCACGATTATTGCTAACAATATGGTAATTAGTTGTAACGTACTGGAACCAATATTATGGATTTTTCAATAGCGACAGAATTATATCCTGAAGATTACTGGTACCGTTCAGACGCTTACTTGAATATGGAACCCGAACTGGACCTTATTCAAGTGATTCAACAACTACATGGAAGTTTAGATCCTCGGACAGTTTTTGCCTGCTTCGGCAAGATCCTAGGACAACATTTGCCGATTAAAGGACTACAATTGAACCTAGACAAACAAAAGTTTGTTTGGGGACGTCACTACGGTATTGAACTGCAACGTACTATTAACGATAACCAAGATACGTTTATCATAACCTATCAGTTGTCTGTAGCACTTAGTTCGGCGCAAAAACACACTTTAGAGCAACTTGAAGGCATATTAATTCAACCGTTGAATAATGCGTTGAAGTATCAAAATATGTCTAATCAAGCCATGTTTGATGCACTAACCCAATTAGGTAATCGTTATTATTACCGCCAGGCAATCGACATCGCATTAGCACGAGCTAATCGCCAGCAAGGCCAAGTGTCTTTAATTGTATTAGATTTAGATAAATTTAAACAACTTAACGATGCGCATGGCCATAAAGTCGGTGATTTTGTATTAGTAGGCTTTGCCGCATTAATTAATGAAGCCATTCGTAATACAGACCAAGCCTTTAGAATTGGCGGTGATGAGTTTGTGATCGTTACCCAAGGGGATGCCCAGGCCGCTGCAATAGTATGCCAACGTATCATTGATATGATGCCAAAACATTCTGAGCTCACCGAATATAACATTCAGTGCAGTTTAGGTATTGCGGAGTCCAAACCGCAGCAACAAGCAGAAAATATATATGAGCGTGCCGATAAAGCCATGTATTCCGCGAAAGCTGCCGGACGTAACTGCTACCGAATTTGCGCTAATTAGCACAACCTTATACTTATGTAGTAACAACTAATTAATAAAAAAGACCTTAACAGGTCTTTTTTTATTGGTTGATTATTGTATGGTAATTACATACCGCGAAGCTGAATACGCCTTAAAAACTCAGTCATCACTCGGTCATAGACTAAATCACCTAAAAACAAATCCTCAACGCCATGGTCGATACTCGGATTGTCATTGACTTCAATCACATAAGCCTTACCGTCGATTTCTTTTAAGTCGACGCCATACAAGCCAGCACCAATTAAATTAGACGCTTTAACCGCTGCATCGACAATATTTTGTGGCACCATCTTCAAATCGATACAGTCAAAATCACCACTGCTAACACGACCACTTTGATGATGTTGGTAAATCTGCCAATGACCACGACTCATAAAGTAACGACAGGCATAAATAGGTTGGCGATTTAGCACGCCGATACGCCAGTCATAATCGGTTGGCATAAACGCCTGCGTTAAAATTAGCGCACTGTGCTCAAAGATTATCGCTGCTTGTTCAAGTAAAGTTTCACGGTCTTTAACTTTAACCACCCCGAGCGAAAATGCGCCGTCGGGTACTTTAAGTACAATTGGTAACCCTATGGTGTTAATAACATTATCGGCCCAGTTTTTATCTGAGGCTTTAAAGATTAAACTCTTGGGTACGGGCACTTTATGCTTGTTTAATAGTTCGGTTAAAAACACCTTATTAGTGCACTTCATAATGGATTCAGGATCATCCATTACCACTAGCCCAAGTTGCTCAGCCGCTTTAGCAAACCGATAAGTAAAGTTGCTGATATTAGTGGTTGAGCGAATAAACAAACCATCAAATTCACTTAACCGAGCCAGATCATGAGAACCAATTTGGACTAAATCCATGCCAATACGATTAGCCGACTTAGTAAATAACTTTAACGCGGCTTTATCTGATGGCGGCATTTTCTCATGCTCATCCACCAGCATGGCAATTTCGTAACGATAACGTTTCGACGGTTTCGGTAAACGCCATACTTTTTGTGAAAACACTTCAAGATACTTGGCAAATAAATCTTGTTCAGGCTCGGTTAAATCTTGAAACGCAGCAGGCTCAATGGTGTTAACTTGCCATTTACCTGACATTTTTAACAAATTCACCTGCAATACAGGCACAGTAAAGCGTTCAAATATTTTACGCGCAAGCTTGTCTAGCAACGGATTATCACAATAGCCAAAATACAGCTTCATGCTGATTTCATTCACCGTCTCTGGCAGCTTATCTAAGCCTGATTGCGGCAAACTAAAAAAACGGTCCTGAGATAAATCATTAATGGTCATTACCCGAGGGATCACGCGATGCCCACGGGCTTCCGCCATTAACGAGCAGTAATAACCTGTGCTTAAATAGTCATAACTACGACACAAGTTAATCACTTGCATGGCGCTTTGATCTGCAAATGCACCCATTTCTAAATAATCATGAACCGTGACCATATGGTCACTGGGCAAATAGGGACGCCAATCATTAACATCGTCGGTGACAATTAAAAAATGAGCCATAAATATCTGTTGCCTCTTGTGCGGTTTAGCGCGTAAATTAAGCCACTATCATGTTTTGCCAACTCGAGCCGACTCATGCTTATTCGTCAAGCGACCCCCAGCGATTTACCGCAACTAAACCACATCGAAAACAATGCATTTAGTGGCGATAAAATCAGTTCTCGGCAGATGAAACGCTTTCTCAATTCACCTCTGGACAGCTTATTAGTGGCCGAAATAGACGGCACACTTGCAGGCTATGCTCTGGTGCTATTTCATCGAGGCACTCGGCTAGCTAGGCTTTACTCTATTGCCGTTGCAAGCGAATTTAGAGGTCGCAACATTGCCTTCGAACTGGTCACACAATGTGAGCACACAGTAGTCGAACGTGGTTTCATTACATTACGCCTAGAAGTGCGAAACGACAATATCGCTGCCAAAAATCTTTATTTAAAAATGGGTTATAAAGTCCTAAAAACCTTAGTGCATTATTATGACGACTTGGCTGATGGCGTGCGCATGCACAAACGCCTAGACCCACCAGGGCCAAGCAAAGTCATCAAGATGCCTTTGTATGTACAAACCACCCCATTTACCTGTGGCGCGGCCTGCTTAATGATGGCCATGAGTGCGGTAAAGCCGCAATATAATCCAAGTCGAGTTGATGAGCTGAGCATCTGGCGCGAAGCCACCACTATTTTTATGACCAGCGGCCACGGCGGTTGCAGTG
Source organism: Shewanella sp. Arc9-LZ (assembly GCF_010092445.1). NCBI lineage: Bacteria > Pseudomonadati > Pseudomonadota > Gammaproteobacteria > Alteromonadales > Shewanellaceae > Shewanella > Shewanella sp. Arc9-LZ. The sequence goes on from NZ_CP048031.1 coordinate 3,253,485, forward strand.
TTCATGGCTTAGCCTTAGCAGCGATTAAGCGTGGCTTACAAATTGAAATGTACAGCCAATCAACCTCGGTTCCTTTTATTGATAGCGTCCGTGACAGCAATAAAAAAGCCGTCATCACCATTGTGCATGACGATTTTTGCCAACAGCTGATTTCGCAAGGTGTTGAGATACACAACGCGGCACCTACACTGGTTCAAATTAAACATTGGATTGACAGCGGTTATGCCGTTTTGCTGATGATAAGTACTTATCGCTTTAATGGCGAGAAAGGCCCACATTGGGTGGTATTAAGCGGTTACAACGAGCAGTTCATGTTTATTCACGACCCATTTGTTGAAGCACAAAAAGATGCGATTAACGCGGCGTATGTGCCGATTAGTCAGTCAGAGCTGGCGCAAGTGATGCAGTATGGGAAGCAGAAACAGGTTTCTTGTTTAGTGGTTAAATCATCTTTGGCTTAAGATGGTTAAGCTTTTTATGGCCAGCAGCCACAACTGGCTTTTCAAACTGCGTTTGAATTGAGATCGCAAGGTTGCACCTTGATCAGGTCAAATTTACTGTCGTTCTGGTAGTGCTGTTGAACTGGAATCCAGCATTATTTCACGTCATTCCGGTAATGCTGTGGAGCCGGAATTCAGCTGTTTTTTGTTGTTTGAGCTTATGGCCTGCGGCCACTAACGTCGTGGCGCTTCGCCCACACCAGATTAACATCGCAAGGTTCCACCCTGCACGGGCCAAAAGGGGATCAACAGCAATCCCCTCTTGGATCACCCTTGCCGTTCCGGCAACATTTTCGCTTTTTAACCAAACAACAGCAGCGAAAAAATTGCGACGGAAATTAACCCAGCTTCTGACCTCGTATTTAGCCATCTTCGGCCTTACTCGAAAATGCTAACACTTCCGATGGTACATCCTGTACCGCGAAAGCTAAGCTCACATCCATGTGAGCTTCACGCTATTTTCTTCAACGGCCTCAAGTTCAGAGTTGAATTTGGACATTTTCAAGCAAACAAAACACGTTTTAAACAAAAGTGGGTTAGAAATTATCTTTTTATAAAAATTTACCCTGACCCAATCAAATTTTATATTTTATCCACCGACTCGGCTTCCGTTGGTAGTTTAAATATAGAAACGATAGCGCATGCTTCCTCAAGACCTTTAACGTAATAAACATTAGATGCATTTTGTACAAGAGAGTCGCTGTAATATTGCTTAAAAAAATCGTACATCCATTTATTGCTATCAACAGATAATGAATTGAAGCTACCTTTTTTAATGATCTCGAATTGCTTACGATTCTTTATCTTAATCATGGCGGCAGGTAAGAAGAATTTGAATAACTCTCTCCCCTTACTTTGGGGTAGAGATGCAAAACAGAAACTTACATAACTGAAAGCTCGCTCAATTTCACGTCCATTCATTTTTAGGTGCTTATCAGAACACAAAGAGATAAACATTTCCTGTAACATATTTAATTGAAGTTCATCGCTAGATAGCGGGATATTAAATTCACTAATAAAGTTATTGAATAGAAGTTCATATGAGTTTTTTTGGTACTCATTATCTAAAGTTGGTAAATTTGCTTCAATATGAATAAATTTTTCTAAGTATTTAAGGGAGTCTTCAGTATCAACACCATAAACATTAGATATAATTCTGGATAGTTGTGTCTTATTGTAAGAAATAACAAAAATTACATTTTTAGCGTGGAAAAGGTGTTTGATTTTTTCTAAAACTTCAACCGCAAAATCTGGTCTACAGCGGTCAAGTTCATCAACGAAAAATACAACTTTTTCGTTCTCAGCGCATACACCTTCAAGTGCTTTCACGTAATATTGAATGCTATCTTTAGAATTCTCATAAGCCTCAAATTTTTTGTTTATATCAAGTTCAAGAGTACCAAATGCAGCAGAATTAAATGCATTACCAGCGAATTTTTCAAGATCGGAACTGTCTACCATTCCAGCAGTCAAAGACTTAACAGCTAAATTTGTTCCTAGTTTAACAAGTTCCATCGCTGTCTTTTTGGTGACACTTTTTAAATGTTCAATTTGTTTTGTATTTTTTGTTTTTAGCCCATTTTTCTGGAAATGATTTTCTACTTCATAGGATATTGTGGCTCCTATTGACAAAAAAGTGTCGCTTGAAAAATCATTCGAAAATGCATCATAATAAATTGGAATCAATTTATCTGAACATTTTAAATCATGAATTAACTGATGGATGAATGATGTTTTTCCTTCTCCCCAAGTGGCATCAATTGCTAGAACAAATCCACCATCAGTATTAGTAAAGATATTTTTAAGATTTACCGCAAACTCTTCGCGTCCAAAAATATAGCGACTATTATCATTAATTCTTGTCGCATGTTGATTTATTGCTAGTTTCATGAGTCCCTCAGAAAATATAACGAGGCTGTAGAATAACTCTAACAGCCAAATTCAATTACAAAACGAACTTCTTAAATCCAGTGATTAATCATGCCACCCATTTTTATGCTTTTGACTAGCCACGATATTCCTTAAGACATGACACGCCGTGATTTGGGGCCGAAGTGAAACGCTAGCGAAACGGAGGTCCCTGCCGAAGGCGACTACACCACCTTGTTATGGCTTAGTGACAGTTATATAGAGTGCTACGCAAGAAACCAACAAAGCTAGCCCAGCTATTAAAGTATTTATTCCAGGGTTTACATTAAAGAACTCAACAAACTTATCAATTTTACCAAGTTTTGCGTGCCTAACTGCAGCTTCAGTTAAACAATAGCTAATCTTGTCAACTTTCCTGATATAGCCTCTTTGGGACAGTTCATCTAATATCAGTTCAAGCCTTTGGTGATCTTCTAGCCCCTCGCCAAACTCAAAAAATATGTTAAGGAGTGTGTAATCTTCAGCAATAGAAGTAGGAGTGATTATCCAGTCAGGGAGCCTCGCTATCGAATCCCCGTAAGTCGATTTATATCGACGAAATAGATTTTTCACAAACTTATCGATAATTCTTTGATCAATCATTGCACGTTCTCTGGGCTATAACGTATTAGCGAGAATTCCGATAAACATCCTGAGAAGCCCACCAAAATTTAATTTGAATATAATTTTTATTGATATTTATTAGTAATTTATCAGCTTATATTAGCTAAATCAACTCATTAGCGTTTGGAGAAAACCGAGAATTTAGATAACCGAGAATAATGATTAATCATGCCATCCATTTTTATGATAATTAACATAACTGCTTTTAAGTTTAATTGCGATAACCTTCTGCTCTATTCAAATATATAAATTGAATGGCAATTATTAACAAACTGAGCGCTAGATGGAAAATGGTGAGCAAGGCGGCAAATTCAACACAGCACTAGTGGCTTGATTGATATCAAGCTGGCAATCAGGTGATTGATTTAGTGTTAGTTCTAGCTTTAGAGATTAAGCCTTAACCACACAACCTGCTCTGCCAGTTTGATGCGCCTTGTCGTCGCTTTCGCTCTAAATGTTCATAATATTCCGTTAATGCTGGTAAAGCCCCTACAGCTCCCTTGAATAATGAACCAAACTCAGTAGTAATTTTTAGCCAGTTGTCAGCAGAAATATTGAGTCTATTGAGAATATCTTGGCTAGTTGAGCTAATTGCACCGCGTTTATCTTCTCGAATAATTCGCCCGGTATCTTCCACCAACACAATATAGTCTTTAACGCTGAACATCAGTCCAATTAGGGTGTTTTAACAACCAATATAGTTAGATGTTCATATTTTTATCTTGCATGCAATTAGTGTGATTCAACTCTGAACTTGAGGACGTTGAAGAAAATGACGTGAGCTGGCCATGGATGGCACCACTAAATTAGGACGCGGCTTCTCACTGCCTATCCTTATTAGTTATTTGTGTTTTGCACTCCACTTTCTATATGTGTGTTTTGTACCCCACTTTCCAGAAATAATCATGACATAAACACCAATTGTAATTATACCAAACATTAATCCTATGAAAGGCGATGAACTCCCAACGAATATAGACATACCAAGTGAAGTTCCAAAGCATAAGGTTACAGCACCAAGCGGCGCTCGATTTAGTTTATTGTTTAATTTCATTTTGGACTCCTCATCAGTGAATTTACTGAGAATAATCTTAAACACATAACGTTTTAGTATTTATGCGTTGCGCTGTTTGCAAGGCATAAATCGCTTGTTGGACTTGGCCGATGCCTAGTACAAATTAATTGGCATACTTCATGCTATAGGAATTTGCTTTTTTTGATGCTGGCTCTGGGCTACAGAGCAGTTTTGAGTTAATTGGTATTGAGTAGTGGGTAAGTTTTTCATTGAAATTCCTTTTCATCGTATCTTTCTATCATACATCTTTAAGCTTGGCTGATTCGATGAGGGTTATACACTCAATTGAAGCCTCTGTTGGCTCCGCGCAGTGGCTTAGTTCAATAGTTTACTGAGCGGTTCTACCGATAAATCCAACTGTTCAAGTTGTTGATTTATATCATCCTACACTTATTCTAAAACGTCCAGCATTCAATACATTGAGGCCGTTGAAGAAAATGACGTGAGCTGGCCATGGATGGCCCGCTAGCTTTCGAGGGGAAGGGACGCCCCATCGGAAGCGTTAGCATTTTCGAATAAGGCCGAAGAACACTAAGACGAAGTTAAAAGCTGGATCAATTTCCGTCGCGACCTTTTCGCTGTTTGAAAATGTTGCCGGAACGGCAGGGGTGATCCAAGAGGGGATTGCTGTTGATCCCCTCTTGGCCAGTGCAGGGTGGAACCTTGCGATCTTATTTTAAACGAAGTTTGAAAATACCATAGTGGCCGTAGGCCATATCTAATAAAAAAGGAGGCTTTCGCCTCCTCTCTTTATCCAACTAGCTAACACTACTTACCGTCTTCCGCTCTGCGTTTTTTAAAGTCTGAATCTTCAATCCATTTTGGCCAGTCGTTGTTGTTGGCTAGCTTTTCAATGATGTCGCTGATTAAGGCTAAGTCTTGCTCTACCCCGCCTAAATTCCAGCTGGCATCATAATCGTCTGCGCCTTGATGGTACTTATGGGCAATGTAGTCTGGGTCGGTGTCGCCTAAGCTCATGAACATTAACCCGGGGACGCCTTGTTGGGCTAAGGCAAAGTGGTCTGAACGGAACATTAAGCCATTTTGTGGACGAGGATCAGCCTTTACAGTGCGGCCTTGTGCTTTGGCGGCATCATCTAAATAGGTTTCAAGTTCTGATACGCCTTGGCCATAACGCAGGATGTAATTAACACCATTGCCTACATTCATGCCGTCTATGTTTAAAAACGATACCAGTTGTTTAGTCGGTACCGGAGGATTGGCAGCAAAGTATTGCGCGCCAATGAGTCCTGTTTCTTCTGCGGTAAATGCAGTAAACAGAATAGAGCGTTTAGGTGCTTTGTTTTGCGCTTTAAAATGACGCGCTAATTGCAATACACCAGCAACGCCAGAGGCATTGTCGACGGCGCCGTTTAAAATAACCGTTTTACCATCTTGCAAGGTTTTACCTAAATGATCCCAATGGGCATGCATGACTAACCATTCGTCGGCTTGGCTGGTACCTGGTATCAGCCCTGCTACGTTATATGAGGTGGCTAATTCAATGGTATTTTTTACTGCTAAATTGGCTTTGAGTTTAAGTGGTATAGACTTAAAACCCGCTTTTGCTGCGGTGAGTTTGACTTTATCAAAGTCTAAGCCTGCTGCTTGAAACACTTTTTGCGCGGTTTGGTGCTGGATCCAACCCATGACGCCAATGTGTGATTGATTATTTTGATCATCAACTAAGGTGTATTTAGTATTAGTGTTGCTGTTTTCAACGACGTTCCAGCCGTAGGCTGCTGGTGCAGTTTCGTGGACAATAAACACCGCTTTGGCGCCCTGCCTTGCAGCCTCCTCATACTTATAAGTCCAACGGCCATAATAGGTCATGGCATTGCCTTTAAAGATGGCAGGATCTTGAGTCGCAAAGCCTGGGTCATTGACCAGCATAATCACGGTTTTGCCTTTAACGTTAATGTTGGCGTAATCATTCCATTGATATTCTGGCGCATTAATACCATAACCAACAAACACTACATCGCTGTTATCTACATTCACTTGAGGCTGAACTTGTTCAGTACGTGCGGTGAAGTCAGTGCCGTTGTTAAACACTAAGTCGCCCATACTCAGCTGCATTGTTTGATCAGCAGTAATTTTAGCCATTGGCACAGCTTGACGATAACTGTCACCAAAACCTGGAGCGAGTCCCATTGCTTTGTAGGCGTTTTCTAAATACTCAACCGTCAGTTTTTCACCGTGAGATAACGGCCCACGGCCTTCAAATTCATCACTTGCTAAGGTTTGCACATTTTGACGATAGGTTTTTTGATCAAATTGAAATGGGGTAGCGTTTACGCTTGGCAGAAGCAGCACACCAAACACGGCTAATAAACGAAAGGTATTCACAGACAACATCCTCTGTTGAGTATTAAGAAAAACCATTGTAGCAACAAGATCGCCACATTGAAAAAAGGATTAGAGTAAACATTATTATTCGTAAAAGTTGGAAATAAAACTCTGCTCAGTTTCACATAATAATATTGAGTTAATTTTGCCTATATCAAAAATCAGTTGACATAATATGTCTTAGCAAACATAGTGAGACATATTATGTCAAAAGCTGTATATCAAAGATAATATGTCTGTAGGTAAGTTTGACATGGAATATGTGTACCGTTGTTATTTCGCACTACTCACTCTATCTCTTAACGCTAATTAATGTGAAAAGGAAAATACATGAAATTTATTATAGTGGCTTTAATCAGCTTTACACTTGGTGTTGTAGGTGCAGGTTTTGTTGCATTGAAGTTTTTCGCTTATGGCGGGCAAAGTGTTGCCGCGGCAGAGATCCAAATTTCGACAACGACATTACAATTGATTGAGTCAAACAAAATAGACTTAGCGGTTAAAAAACTTTGCTCTGTATTGCCGATAGCATTAAAAAATAAAACAGAAATGGATGCTTCATTTTTTGCAACTGAATTTAATTACGGTCAAACAGGATCTGGAGAACATATTGAAAGTCAGGCGGAGAAATTGCTCCAGCCAGAAAGGATCTGTCAAGCCGTCAATTAACAGGAAAGCTAAACATCTGTGGCCTAACTGAAACAATTTACTACTACCTATTTTAGATAGTAACTTAGTGCAGTGTTAGGCTTTACTGCTATGCCTTCATCACCCTAAACCTAACGCTTTTATCGCATATAGCAGTGAAGCTTTCTAGCACTTAGTCATGGGCATTATCGGCTGTAGCTTGTTATCGCTTTAAGCTGTTTTTATCGCTTGTTACCATTTTGACCGACGGTTACCGCTTGTTATCGTCTTGACCTGCCGTAATCACTTTTCATCGTGCGTCAAAAAGCGGTATACAAATCCCTTGCTCACCGGTTTGGGCAAGGTAGCGTTTGTCGACCCATAAACCAACGGCGGCGACTAAGGTGTCACCATAAAAAATTAACGGAATTTGTGGTCGACGCCATGGCGGGATATTGCATTCTTGCCACAATTTCTTTAATTCGCGCGGTTTTTGCCGTTGTGATGTAGCAAATTGTGGCTGGCATTTAATTGAACCTGCCGCGCCAAAACGTATGCTCACGGCGGTATTATTGGGTAAAGCAAGTAGCGGCGTATTGTCCGCAGCAATTTGCAGACCCAGCGGGTATTGCTTGTGAGCAACGCGGCACACTATCTGTTGCAGCTCGCCTTTAAGCAGTTGCTCAAATTGTTGTTGCACTGCACTTGCATCAATAAGGTCGAGCTCTTTATGGCTAACAGCATAAGCGATACCAGCAAAGCGTTTAACCTGATAATCGCCCCACTGAATCGACATATTCGCGTCGTCTTTAGCCGCTAACAGTTGTGACAGGATCTGCTGTAATTGCGCTTGCGAAGGTAAACTAACGCCACAATGAATTAAATAACCGCGAAACAGTAATGCTTGCCAAGCGGCACTCAATTGACCAAACCCGGTGAGTTTAAACCCGGTTGATTCGGTCATTAATGCATTTGTATCGCCGGGCACTATTAACCACTCGGGTAAGCGATGACTCACTTCGTCGTCAATAACCTGTTGTTGCTCGGCACATAATGCGGCGCTACGCCCTGCGGTAATCGCAATACTTGGCCAGCGCTGTTTTAATCTTGGAATGATATCGAGGCGTAAAAAATTTCTATCAAAGCTGTCGTCTTGGTTACTTTCATCTTCGATATGGGATAGTTGTTTTTGCGCCGCAAATTGCTCAATTTGATCGCGGCTGATATCTAATAATGGTCTAACTAACCAAGCTTGTTTGTAAGCTTGTACCGCCCCCATTGCCGCTAAGCCTTTTGGGCCTTGGCCACGTTTTAACGCGAGTAATAAGGTTTCAAGTTGATCATCTTGATGATGTGCAGTAAGTAAAATATCACCGGGATTAAGATAACGGTCAAATGCTTGGTAACGAGCATCACGGGCTTGCGCCTCTAAACTCTGCCGAGGACCCTTTTCAACCTTAACTCGTTCAATCTGCACTGGAAGCTGATAATGATTAGCTCGAGTGATACAGTGCTGTACCCAAGTGTTAGCATTGACACTAAGTCCATGATGAACATGAATAAGCAGGCAAGCAATATGCGGATGCTTGTGTGCCAAGGCACTTAATCCACATGCGAGCACTTCTGAGTCAACGCCACCACTGTAAGCCAGTACTAACTTAGGCGATGATTCACCTTTAACTACACTCATTTGATAAAGGGGTAATATCGCTTGTTCGATCAAACTTAGCAGTTGTGGTGCACTTATTTGCTCTGTTAACGAAGACTTTTCAATCATGATGCGCGCCTAATTAAACACGATTTTGACGTTAGTTGAACCAAGCATGCTTTCGAGGGCTAACATTAACTCATCACTAGGATTAACTCGCCACTCTTCACCTAACACGATTTTGCCGCTGGCTTGTTGTTTGGTGTAGTTAATCACCACAGGCACAGCGCCCTTACGCCACGGTGTTAATGTTTGCTCAAAGGTTTGTAACCACTCTGGCGTGACATCATCGCCATGAACATTGATTTCAACCGCTTTGGCAAAGTGACTGCGCGCTTCGCCAATTTCAATGATATTACGGGCGTTCATGCGATTGCCGCCAGAGAAATCATCAAAGCTGACATCACCTTCACAAATAAGAATGCGATCTTTTTCGAGCATGTGGCCAAACTTTTCAAACGGTTCGGTAAATAGCATTACTTCTAAACGGGCACTTTTATCATCTAATGTGACTAAGCCCATTTTAGAGCCACGCTTAGTGATCATCACCCGTGTTGCCACCACTAGACCAGCTGCTTTTACGGTTTTACCGCGCTCGGTTGGGTGAATGTCTTTTAAGCGGCCATTAGTGTATTGCTTCAGTTCTTTTAAATACTGATTAATAGGGTGACCAGTAAGGTAAAGTCCTAATGTTTCGCGCTCACCTTCCAACCAGATTTTGTCTGGCCACGGAGTACAATGGACAAAGTTTTGCTTACTGTCTTCAGGTTCACTATTGAGTAAACCAAACATGTCATTTTGGCCAGTCGCTTCTGCTTTAGCATGTTGCGCCGCGGCACTAATCGCTTGAGGCAAGGTCGCCATCATTGATGCTCGATGCGGGCCTAATGTGTCTAAGGCGCCTGCAAGGATAAGCTTTTCAATTACTCGCTTATTGAGTTTTTTCAAATCAATTCGAGCACAAAAATCGAACAGGTCGGTAAACGGTCCATTTTTACGGGCTGTTAAAATAGAATCTACCGGGCCTTCACCCACGCCTTTAATCGCGCCGATACCATAAACAATATTAAGGTCGTCATCGACAGTAAACTTGAATAAGCCTTTGTTGACATCGGGCGGAATTAGCGGCAAGCCCATGCGTTCACATTCGTCAACCAAAGTGACGATTTTGTCGGTGTTGTCCATGTCGGCAGACATTACCGCGGCCATAAATTGCGATGGGAAATGGGTTTTTAACCACAAGGTTTGATACGACACCAGTGCATAAGCGGCAGAATGCGATTTGTTAAAACCGTAACCGGCGAACTTTTCCACTAAGTCGAAGATCTTCATCGACAAGTCGCCGTCGACGCCGTTATTAATCGCCCCTTCTTTAAACGTGCCGCGCTGCTTGGCCATTTCTTCAGGTTTTTTCTTACCCATTGCACGACGGAGCATATCCGCGCCGCCTAGGGTGTAACCCGACAATACCTGAGCAATCTGCATCACCTGCTCTTGGTACAAAATGATGCCGTAGGTCGGTGACAATAACTCTCTTAGTGACTCATGCTGATATTCAGCATCTGGGTATGACACTTCTTCACGGCCGTGCTTACGTTCAATAAAGTTGTCAACCATGCCTGATTGCAAAGGACCTGGGCGGAAAAGAGCCACGAGTGCAATCATGTCTTCAAAACAGTCGGGCTGCAGACGTTTAATCAGGTCTTTCATACCGCGAGATTCCAGCTGGAATACCGCGGTTGTTTCGTAGCGTTGCAGTAATCTAAAACAGGCAGGATCGGCAAGCGGAATGGCTTCGATACTAACGGGTTCTTTACCTTCTTTAATCAGGCGCGGATTAATCATCTGCAATGCCCAATCAATAATGGTTAAGGTACGTAAGCCCAAGAAATCGAACTTAACCAGACCAGCAGTTTCAACGTCATTTTTATCAAATTGTGTTACTGGGTTTAAGCCTTCGGCATCGCAATATAGCGGTGCAAAATCGGTAATTCGAGTCGGTGCGATAACCACACCACCGGCATGCTTACCCGCGTTACGTGTTACGCCTTCTAAGCGGCGACACATATCGATAAGCTCTTTAACGTCTTCATCGCCGTCATAGGCTTCAGGAAGCGCGGGTTCAACTTCAAAGGCTTTCGCCAATGTCATCCCTGGTTCTGCGGGGATTAATTTAGTTAACCGTTCAACAAAGCCGTAAGGATGACCTAATACGCGGCCAACATCGCGCACAACGGCTTTGGCCGCCATAGTACCAAAGGTAATAATCTGTGATACCGCTTCTCGGCCGTATAACTCGGCAACGTGATCAATGACTTCGTCGCGTCGGTCCATACAAAAGTCGACGTCGAAATCGGGCATGGATACACGTTCAGGGTTCAAGAAACGTTCGAACAGTAAATCGTATTCTAGTGGATCTAAGTCGGTAATTTTAAGCGCGTATGCGACTAACGATCCAGCACCAGAACCACGGCCGGGACCAACTGGAATGCCGTTGTCTTTGCCCCACTGAATAAACTCCATCACGATAAGGAAGTAACCAGGGAAACCCATCTGGTTAATGACTTTCAGTTCAATCTCGAGGCGTTCGTCATATTCGACACGTTTTTCAACGCGAACTTGTGGATCTGGAAATAAAAATTCGAGACGTTCTTCTAAGCCTTTAACGGACACGTTAACCAAGAAATCTTCAATGGATAAGTCGCCAGTAGGGAAATTAGGCAAAAAGTATTCATTTAGGCGAATGGTGACATTACAGCGTTTCGCAATTTCAACGCTGTTTTGAATTGCTGACGGAATATCGGCAAATAATGCAATCATTTCATCTTCGGTGCGCAGATATTGTTGATCGCTATAGGTTTTAGGGCGACGAGGATCGACTAAGGTAAAACCATCATGAATAGCCACCCGGATTTCATGTGCTTCAAAGTCATCTTGTTTTAAAAACACCACTTGGTTAGTGGCAACTACAGGTAAACCTTTGGTTGATGCTAGCTCAACCGCCATGTGTAAATAGCGTTCTTCATGGGCACGACCAGTGCGGATAAGCTCGAGGTAATAGCGATCTTCAAAGTGTTGTTGATAAAAGGCAATCAGCGACTCTACTTGGTTTTGATTACCTTTTAATAATGCCTTACCGACGTCGCCATCTTTGGCACCTGAGATAATGATCAAGCCACTGTTATATTTGACTAACCAATCTTGGTCGATCACCACTCGGTTATCGACATGACCACGAAGATAAGCTTCACTGATCAGTTGGGTCAGATTTTGGTAACCTTCATTGTTCATCGCAATAATGGTTAAGGCGCAAAATTCTTTTTCAAAACCAGGTGTTTGCACCCAAAAATCTGCGCCAATGATCGGTTTTATCCCCGCACCATTACAAGCACCATAAAACTTAACCAAACCACAAAAGTTGTTTTGATCAGTTAACGCTATTGCTGCCATCCCCTGATTCTCAGCAGCAGCAATAATAGGTTTAACTTTAGCAACGCCATCTGACATTGAATAATCACTGTGGACGCGCAAATGAACAAAACGAGGATCGGACATAGAATATTTTTTCTTCGAAAAAGATGAATGAAACAACACGAAAATGCGGGATTTAGACTACCAAACTACGCGATGTTATCCAACGATAAACTAGCTTAATTTGGCTATTATCAAAATGTATCCTGAAGCAATATACGTTCAGCGACAGGTTTAAAACTTCTACGATGCTCAGGTAATACGCCATACAACGCTAACGCTTCAAAGTGCGCTTTGGTTGGGTACCCTTTATGCTTAGCAAAGCCATACTGCGGGTGCAGATTGTCTAACGCGTCCATCTCGGCATCACGAGTGACTTTGGCAATAATGGATGCCGCACTAATAGCAGCCACTAAACCGTCGCCTTTAATTATCGCATGACTGGCAATACCAAAATCCGGTACCCGATTACCATCAACCAGCACTCGTTCAGGTAAAATGGATAACCCGGCTACTGCGCGTTGCATGGCCAACATGGTGGCATGCAAAATATTCAGCTCATCGATTTCAGCAGGGCTGGCACGGCCAATACTGACACTTAGCGCATTATCCATAATCTGTTGATATAAGGAATTACGACGTTTCTCGCTAAGCTTCTTAGAATCATTAAGGCCAACAATCGGTTTATTTGGGTCTAATATCACCGCGGCAGTGACCACATCGCCAACCAATGGACCACGTCCGACTTCGTCAACACCAGCAACAAGCCCTTGTGAAATAATGGCTACTTGTTCAGGGGTAATATCTTTTATCACAACCGATAATGTCGACATATTAGCTTATCCTAGTCAGGTTACGGCGCTGGTAATAATGCTACTACAGCATCTGCAGCTCGCTCGCTGGCATTACACTTTAGCAATTGATGTAATTCTTCAAAGCGGGTATTTAGCGGTGCAAAATCTTGATTAAGCTGGTTGATTATCGCATCGGCAATTAACTGTGGTTGGCAATTAGCTTGCATCAGTTCTGGCACGATGGTGTCGTTTGCGAGTAAATTAGGCAACGAATAATTTTTGATTTTCATCATTTTAATCGCGATGGCGTATGTAATTGGGCTAACCCGATACGACACAACCATAGGACGTTTAACCAGCATGGCCTCTAATGTCGCGGTGCCAGATGCTAATAAAATACAATCTGCAGCAGCCATGACTTCGCGAGATTGACCTTCAACAATAGTGACTTCTAGATCGGGAGCAAACTCCTCCAGTGCAGCAAGAAACTGTTGTCGACGAGCATCATTAACCACTGGGGTGACAAATTTGATGTCTGGAAAGGTTTGCTTAACTAACTGAGCAGCTTTTATAAATGGTTCAGCTAATTGCTTTAGCTCTCCGCCTCTGGACCCTGGCAATACTGCCAAGTATTCAGCATTAGGATCTAATCCTAATAACTGCCGAGCAGCCAGCTTATCACTGTGCATCGGAATATCGTCCGCAAGAGTGTGCCCCACAAAGGTACAAGGTACTTGATGTTGGTCGTAAAACGCTTTCTCAAACGGCAATAACGACAACACCATATTAGTGGCTTTAGCAATTTTAAATATACGTTTTGGACGCCAAGCCCATACTGACGGGCTGACATAATGGACTGTTTTAATCCCTTTGGCTTTTAATTTAAGCTCTACGCCAATATTAAAATCGGGCGCATCAATACCAATAAAACAGTCTGGCGCTAATTCAGTAATTTGTTTCACGAGACTAGAACGAATATGAAGCAGTCGAGGTAAATGTGATAACACTTCGACTAAGCCCATGATCGACAGTTCTTCCATTGGGAATAAACTCTCAAACCCTAGAGCTTGCATTCGAGGGCCACCAATGCCAATAAAGCGCGCATCAGGGTAGCGTTTTTTGAGTGAATTAACTAAACCGGCACCTAAAATATCGCCGGAGATTTCTCCGGCGACAATGGCGAATACTTTTGAAGGAGAGTTGGTCATCGTTTCCGTCTATCGAATAATGCCACGAGCAGAGTGGTTGATAAATTCCATAAATGCTTTCACATTGATGTCTTTTTCAGCGGCCTCGATTAATTCAGCGTTAGCTTCTTCAATGGTTAAACTCTTACGGAAAACCGCTTTATACGCACTCAAGATTGCTCGTTGGTTTTCTTTGGTAAAACCACGGCGTTTTAAACCTTCTAAGTTTAATCCACGCGGTACTGCAGGAGAACCAGCAGCCATCACAAATGGGGGAACATCTTGCAAAATAAGTGAAGCACCCGCGGTAAAGGCATGCGCGCCAATATGTACAAACTGATGCACACCAGTCATGCCGCCCAAAATAACCCAATCGCCAACATGTACATGACCCGCAATTGAAGCATTATTGGCCATAATAACGTTATCACCGACAAAACAGTCGTGGGCAATATGAACATACGCCATAAACAGACAGTTAGAACCGATGCGAGTTTCACCTTTATCTTGGGTCGTACCACGGTGAATGGTAACCGACTCACGAATGATGTTATTGTCGCCGATAATTAAGCGAGTTTGTTCGCCTGCGTACTTTTTATCTTGACACTCTTCACCAACTGAAGAGAATTGAAAAATACGATTACCTTTACCGATAACCGTTGGACCTTTAACCACAACATGAGAACTTATCCATGTGTCGTCGCCGATTTCAACGTTTTCACCAATGTAGGTCCAAGGACCAATAGTGACGTTATTACCAATTTTGGCTGTTGGGTGAACAAACGCTAATTTATCTATCACTTCTTAATCTCTCTACGTGCACACATGATTTCAGCAGAACAAACCAGTTCACCATCAACCAAGGCTTCACCAACAAACACACCAATACCGCGACGCTCTTTAATCATTTTAACGTGAAAATGTATTTGGTCGCCTGGCTCAACAACACGTTTGAAACGTGCTTTATCAATACCAGCAAAATAATACAGTACCTCTGGAGACGGCTCTGTACTCATGGTTTTAAATGCAAGTAAACCCGTTGCTTGTGCCATGGCTTCTAAAATGAGCACGCCAGGCATCACAGGCTGTATCGGAAAATGTCCCTGAAAAAAAGGCTCATTTATGGTGACATTTTTAATCGCATGTAAGTGCTCACCTACAGTAAAGTCCAATACACGATCGATCAACAAAAATGGATATCTATGAGGCAGATATTTAAGTATCTCTTTAATATCCATGGTGTTTAATTGGTTTGACACACTACATTCCTTAAATAAGGCAGAATTACAATTATTCTGTGCCCTTAGCACTTTTCTCGAGGGTTTTCACTCGGCTAAATAATTCATCTAATTGACGGAAACGAACAGTGTTTCGACGCCATAATTTATTTTCCATTGCGATGGTAGCAGACGAATACACACCTTTTTCACGGATAATGCTGGTCACGTTTGTTCCGCCTGATATGTGTACACCATCAGCGACACTCAGGTGTCCAGCAACAGCACTACCGCCACCGAGGATACAATATTTACCAATGGTAGAACTGCCGGCAATAATAGAGCCGCCAGCCATTGCAGTATTTTGGCCGATAATGACATTATGAGCAATTTGAACTTGGTTGTCGATAATCACGCCATCGTGGATCTCGGTATGCGACAACGCACCACGGTCAATGGAAGTACATGCGCCAATTTCGACATGATTGCCAATCCGAACGCCGCCGGTTTGTGGAATTTTAATCCAGTTACCGCGCTCATTGGCATAACCAAAACCATCAGAGCCAATAACAGTCCCTGAATGGACGATGCAATGATGGCCAATATGGACATTATGATAAACGCTCACGTTCGCCCAAAGACGCGTGTTTGAACCAATAATACTGGTTTCACCCACCACACAACCTGGACCAATCTGAACATTTTCACCCAAAATAACATTGGCACCTATCACTGCATTTGCACCAATAGCCACACCGTCACCTAAAATGGCTGATGCATCTATTTGAGCCGAAGGATGAATACCAGGCGTTTCTTTTGGGGTGGTATCAAGTAATTGCGCTACTCGAGCAAACCCTACGTAAGGATCGCTAACAATCAGGGCGTTACCATGATAACCACTTGCTTCTTTTTCGCTCAGCAATACCGCACTAGCTTGAGTTGCCTCAAGCTGAGCACGGTACTTACTATTGGCTAAAAAAGAGAGTTGGCCTTTAGTTGCACTTTCAAGGGTAGCGACACTGGTTATTTCCAGCGTGGCGTCGCCTTTAATCGTTGCCCCTAATAGTTGGCTAAGCTCTTTTAAAGTCACTTTTTGCATACTTATTATTTGCCTTTGCTTAAGGCTTCTACCACTTTGCTGCTGATATCAGCTTCTGGCTTAACAAAAATAACTGCGCCACGTTGTAGCACCATGTCGTATTTTTCTTTACCAGCAATGGTATTAATCGCTTTTTGAACTTGAACTAATAGTTTGTTTTGCTCTTCACCTTGACGACGACGCATGTCTTCATCTAATGCTTTGCCTTTCAACTGGAATTCAGACTTTAATGATTCCATTTTACGTACTAATTCAGTCTTTTGTGAATCGCTCATTAAGGCGCCGTCACGTTGTTGTTTCTCAACCAAAGAACGCATTTCTTCTTGCATTTTTTGGACTTCAGCAACACGGTCACCAAACTCAGCTTTTAATGATTTAGAAATTTGTTCGCGCTGTGGCAACTGCTCGAACACTTCACCCATATCAACCACAGCGAGTTTTTCCGCTTGGGCTAGCATAGGGGTAGCAAACAATGCCAATGTAATTAATGCGCGATTTACCATCTTTTTCAAAGTAGACTCCTTGTTAAACTTGTTGTTATCAGCAAAACCTGCCGAGTGTATTTGTTTTAGAACGTTTTGCCAATATTGAATGAGAAAATCTCTGTCTCGTCATCTTCATATTCTTTCAGTGGCCAAGCTAAACTGAATACCATAGGTCCCATTGGCGATAACCACTGCACGCTCATACCCCATGAGGCACGTAAGCGTTCTGGATCGCTATAGTCTTCTAACTTAGAGAACTGATCCGCTGGTAAAGTCCGATATGAGTCATAATCAAACTCAGTATCCCATACGTTACCCGCATCAACGAAGAAACTGGTTCGCACTGAGTTAGTGTAAGCTTCATCAAGGAATGGTGTCGGAACAATCATTTCAAAGCTTGCTGTTGCAATGGCGTTACCACCAATTGAACGGCCAGAACTCACCTGAATGGTATTTGGGTCACCAGGTAAACTACAACCATCACCAGAAACATCAGGCGCACATTGCTCACTACCACGGTATAAATAGAACGAACGTGGGCCTACTGAGTTAGACTTAAAGCCACGTAACGAACTACTACCACCAGAATAATAGTTTTCCCAGAACGGTAAGATTTGATCGTTGTCGTTAAACTGACCATAACCGTTTGAATAACCTAAACGGGCGCGAGCCAATAATACAAACCCATGCTGAGGTGTCAGAGGGAAGTAGAAGTTGGTATCGAAATCCGTTTTAAAGTACTGTAAGTCAGAACCTGGCACGGTCATTTTACCGCTTAAACGTTGCGATGAACCATCTGTCGGGAACGTACCACGGTTAAGTGTGCTGCGGTACCAACCGGCATTCAATTCAAAGTTATCAAAACTTAAGTCTGAATTAGGATCATCAGTTTCACGATACACATTATAGAAACGCAACGCTTGTTCATAAGCAGAGATTTCTGAAATAGTATTATGACGATAACCAATACCACCGTTCAAACGGTTAGATTCGTTAATCGGGAATCCTGAATTTAATGCTACACCATAAGATTTATTCTTATAGCGCTCAAGGTTAGCCTCGTTGGCATCAAATTCGTTCCAGTAAACGCTACCACCTAAACTGACACCATCCTTAGTAAAGTATGGGTCGGTATAAGACAAGTTGGCACTTTTAGAATATTTGTTAGTGTTGACGCTAAAACCAGCTTGGTTACCAGTACCAAGGAAGTTATTTTGCTCAACGCCAAACTGCAAACTCACACCTGATTCAGTACCATAACCGACACCTGCGTTGAACGAACCTGACGGTTGCTCTTTCACAGTCACTGCGACATCAACTAAATCGTCACTGCCCGGTACTTGAATGGTTTCTGCATCAACAGTTTCGAAATAACCTAAACGGTTAAGACGTAGTTTAGACTGTTCAATTTGAGCAGAATTCAACCACGCACCTTCCATTTGGCGTAATTCGCGGCGCATTACCTCATCTTTGGTAACCGTGTTACCAGTGAAGTTAATTGAGCGAACATACACGCGCTTACCCGGCTTAACATTGATGTTGAGTACCACTTCTTTGGTTTCATCATCAATTTCAGGATAGGTTTTAACTTCAGGATAAGCATAACCAAAGCGGCCAAGGTATTTGCTGTACATTTCTTCGGTGAATGTCACGTCGGCACCGTTGTACATGTTACCCGCTTTAATTGGTAAAATAGATCTCATTAACTCTTCGCGACCCATTAGGTCACCAATTAAGTTAACTTCTTTCACCTTGTACTTTTCACCTTCATTCACGTTAATAGTGATGTACAAACCTTTACGGTCTGGTGTCATCGCAACTTGCGTTGAAGTCACTTCAAAACGAATATAGCCTTGATTATGATAATAAGTTTTAATGGTTTCTAAGTCAGCTTGTAGCTTTTGCTTTTGGTAGCGACGTTCACCAAATAAATCCCACCATGCCACATAGTCTTTAAGCTCAAGCATACTGATGAGCTCAGAGTCTGAGAACACAGTATTACCTACTACGTTGATTTGACGGATTTCAGCCGCTAAACCTTCGGTAAACTTAAATTTAAGCTCAACACGGTTACGCGGCAAGTTGATGATTTGCGCTTCAACTTTGGCACCGTATTTACCCACACCGTAATAGAAATCTTGCAGGCCTTTTTCAATACCAGACAACATTGTTCTATCAAGTGATTCGCCAGCTTTAACACCAGAACCGTCAAGGCTTTCTTGTAACTGCTCGTCTTTGATATCTTTATTACCGTCAAACGAGATAATACTGATAGTTGGACGTTCTTTAACCGTTACATAGAGTATACCGTCTTCATGACTGACACTGATGTTTTCAAAATTGGTTGAACCGTAAAGGCTCTTAATCGCTTGCTGTAATTTAACTTCATCTACCGTGTCACCTACTTTCACAGGTAAACTCAATAGTGCTGCACCGAGAGCAACTCGTTGCAAACCTTCTACTTGGATGTCGGTCACTTCAAAAGGTTGGAAAGACTCTGCCCAACCATTCCCTGAAAAAGACGCGCCGACGAATAACATCGAGGCAAAAATTTTATTAAATCTCATAGAGCACTTCTAATTATTAGTCTGTCCTTGCTCAGAGTCGGGCAAAATCGTTGAATAAGGCTACGCCCATCAACATTAGCAGCAAAGCTGCGCCAAACCTGAATCCTATTTCCTGTACCTTTTCGGGTACAGGCTTACCAGTAATCACTTCTATAAAGTAATACAGCAAGTGTCCCCCATCGAGCACTGGCAGAGGCATTAAATTAATAATGCCTAAGTTAACGCTGATGAGCGCGATAAACCCTAGAAAGTACACTAAACCGTAACTTGCACTGGCGCCTGCGCCTTGTGCAATCGAAATAGGACCACTAAGGTTTTTCACCGACACATCGCCGGTAAATAATTTTCCAATCATCTTAAAGCTGACGACAACGAGTTGCCATGTTTTATCAGCTGCAGCGATAACAGAATCTACTATGCCATACTCAAGCTCAAAGCGCATATTATCAGGCCACTGAGCTTGGGTTGGGCTAATTCCGACAATTCCGATAGTTTTACCATCAGAATTTTGTTGTGCTTTTGGCACAACATCAACATTGATTTGTTCGCCTTGACGTATCAATGTCATATTAATATTTTTGTTAGCAGAGCTTTGTACCACATCAACAAACGCATTCCAATCGCTGTATTGAGTGCCATTGATATTGACGAGTTTATCGCCAATCTTAATGCCCGCTTGCTCTGCCGCACTGTCTTTACTCACTGCCGCAATCGTTGGATCTATCCCTGGGCGAAATATCCCTAAACCGAGCGCGGTAATCGGCGACTCTTTTTCTGGATCGAAAACCCAATTTCGCGTATCGAGTTTGACGGTGCGAACGGGCATATCCATGCCCGACAACGCTGGTAATGGTGCTAGGGATAACTCAATACTGTCATCACCAATATGACCCACTAAGGCTAAATTAACTTCTTCCCAAGTACGTACTGGCTGTCCTGATACCGCTATAATCTGTTGTGGTTCAACCAACTGAATAACACTGGCAGGGCTATTTAACTTAGTACTGTCTATTACCGGCTTAATCGACGGAGTACCAATAAGGTACATGACATATAACGCTACAATTGCAAAAATAAAGTTAGCTATCGGGCCGGCTGATACAATCGCAATACGTTGCCATACTGTTTTACGGTTAAAGGCCTGGTCAAGTAAATGCTCCGGCACATCTTCAACGCGCTCATCAAGCATTTTGACATAGCCACCTAGTGGGATCATAGCGACGACATATTCAGTGCCATCTTTACCCACTTTACGCCAAATCGCTTTGCCAAATCCGATAGAGAAACGCTCGACTTTAACACCGCAACGACGGGCAACCCAAAAGTGGCCATACTCATGAGCGGTAATTAAAATACCCAACGCGACGATAAAAGAACCTAAGCTCCAAAAAAAATCTATCATTATTTCCCTGAATTAATTTAGTGTGCTGATAACGGACACTGCCGTGGCACGTGCTTGCTCATCAAGCTGTATTATATCTTCAATACTGTCTAAACGTGTTTGTTGCACCGAGTCTAAACAGCGATAATTAACGTTAGCAATATCAGTAAAACGAATGTGACCTTTTAAAAATGAATCGACAGCAATTTCATTGGCCGCATTCAACACTGTGGTCGCTTCCTGACCTTGCTCACAGGCTTGCATCGCTAAGCGTAAACATGGAAAACGGTCAAAGTCAGGTTCACAAAAGCTTAACTGTCCGACTTTGAAAAAATCTAAAGGTTCAACGCCAGCGCCAATTCTTTGCGGATAGCTCATACAATGAGCAATCGGTGTACGCATATCGGGGTTGCCCATTTGTGCAATAACAGAACCATCGCGGTATTGCACCATTGAATGAATCACGCTTTGAGGATGTATCACTACTTTGAGCTGTTCAGCTTGCGTATTAAACAACCAGCGAGCTTCGATAAACTCTAAGCCTTTATTCATCATGGTGGCTGAATCGACAGAGATTTTAGGCCCCATGGACCAATTAGGGTGATTGCAAGCTTGAACCGGTGTCATCGCACTCAGAGTGGCTAAATCAGTGTTTAAAAACGGTCCACCTGAACCGGTTAATAAAATATGTGATATGCCATTGGCACTTAAGTCACAATAACCGAGTTGCGCTTGGACATTGGTTGGTAAACATTGAAATATGGCATTGTGCTCGCTGTCGACAGGTAGCACTGTCGCACCCGACTGTCTAGCAGTGTGCATAAATAACTCACCCGACATAACCAATGCTTCTTTGTTGGCTAACAACACGCGTTTACCCGCTTTAACAGCGTCAAATGTCGGTACTAAACCCGCAGCACCAACAATAGCGGCCATAACGGTATCAGTGCGACTGTCGGTCACTAACGCATTTAACGCCTCAGCACCTGTCGTTACTTGAGTGATACATCCACTAGGCAATAACGATTTAAGCTCCATGGCGGCGCTCTCATCCACCATATGAGCATACTCAGGCTGATGAGTGATACACAAGGTCAGCATTTTTTGAACACTGGCATTGGCCACTAATCCATAGACATGAAAATCGGCAGGGTTATTTACCATCACACTTAAGGTGCTAGCGCCAATTGAGCCTGTAGCCCCTAAAATCACCATATTTTGCATTGGCATCACATCCACATGGCTATGTAGATAAAGGTAAACACTGGCAATGCAGCCGTTAGACTGTCGATACGGTCTAAAATACCACCATGACCAGGTAAAATGGTGCCAGAGTCTTTAATATTTGCAGCACGTTTGAACATACTTTCAGACAAGTCACCAAAAGCAGAAGCCAGAGCAGTAACGAGTGTCACCACAATGAGTAAGCCTAACTCTTGTTCTGGCGCAACATACATAATGCCCGCAACTACGACCATAGTAGTAATTAAACCACCGGCTAAACCCTCAAGCGTTTTAGCAGGACTCACACTCGGCATCAATTTATGCTTGCCTAACTTACGTCCAGCAAAATAAGCACCGGTGTCAGTCGCCCAAACCACTAACATAACGATAAACACTAATGCACCACCATAATAGGGATGAACGTTACTGCTTAACGATTTGAGAGCGATTAAAGAAGCAAAACACGGGATGAGTGTTAACTGACCAAACATGGATTTCAGCATAGGGCTGTCTTTCCATATTTTGGCACTTTTAGGAAAACTGAACACCAATGCGCTACTGACTATCCACCAAAATACACCAATAGTGATGATGGCCAAATAAATAGGGTGTAATTGGCCTTTAAACCACAACACATCTAAGGGTACTGATAAGTTAAGCGCTATCATTAACAGACCCAGGGTAGCAGTAAAAGACCACTGGGTGACATTACAGCTTGGGTCAATGAAACTGCCCCACTCTTTTGCTGCAATTAAAAACACTGGCACTAACACCCAAGCAAACCAGTTTGCTGGAAGTAAAAATATTGCCCCGAGTACAATTGGGATTAACCACAATGCTGTTATTATTCGTTGTTTTAGCAAAAACTAATCCTCTTAATATTTATATTGCGCGTATCTCTTCAATTTGACTACCCGTCAAACCAAAACGGCGCTGCCGACTGGCAAAAATGGCAATAGCATCACGAAATGCTAGCTCATCAAAGTCAGGCCATAGGGTGTCAGTAAACACCAACTCGGCATAAGCGGCCTGCCATAAAACAAAATTACTAATGCGGTAGTCACCGCCAGTACGGATCATTAAATCAACTTCGCTCTGGTTTTGCATGCACAAATGTTCATTTAATGCTTCTTCGGTCATCTGACTGCTGGTGATTTCGCCACTTTCTACTTTTTCGGCTAATTTTTGTGCAGCCTGTAAGATATCCCAACGTCCGCCATAGTTCGCCGCCACATTTAATATCAGACCAGTATTGCTTGCTGTTTTCTCTTGAGCACCGGCAATTTGTTTCTGTAAACGATTAGAAAACCTGCTGGTATCACCAATAATATTGAGCTTAACTTGGTTTTTATCGAGCAGTTTCAATTCACGTTGTAACACGGTAAAAAACAATTCCATCAACAAACTGACTTCTTTATCTGGTCGGCGCCAATTTTCGCTCGAAAATGCAAATAGGGTTAATGATTCAATACCAAGTTGACTTGCAGTACTTACCGCACGGCGCACAGCTTTAACACCGGCTTTATGACCGAAAACCCGGGCTTTACCCTGCAGTTGTGCCCAACGGCCATTACCATCCATAATAATCGCAACATGTTTGGGCAGAGATTGTTTTACTACATCAGATAATTGTCCCGGCAACAATTGCGAAGTCATTTGCTCCGAATCGGCTTTAGGGTCTGATTCAAACTCAACTGTAGACGACATCTACGACAATCCTTTATAAAAACAAACGCCGTGTAGTATACCCTTACACGGCGTGTTAACTCTAGCGTCTAAATTGACAGATTATACTTCCATCAACTCTTTTTCTTTCGCTGCTAGTATTTGATCAATGTTTTTGATTGATGAATCAGTGTGCTTCTGCACTTCATCTTCACTACGGCGAACATCATCTTCAGTACATGCTTTTGCTTTTTCAAGCTTCTTGACTTCACTGATTGCGTCGCGACGAACGTTACGAATGGCAATACGGCCATTTTCCGCTTCGTTACGTACCACTTTGATAAAGTCTTTACGACGTTCTTCAGTTAACGAAGGCAACGGAATACGCAAAGTTGCACCTGCAGACATAGGGTTTAAGCCTAAATCTGAACTCATAATCGCCTTTTCTACCGCTTGAACTATCGATCTATCAAATACGTTCACTGTTAGTGTACGAGAGTCTTCAACTCCGACATTAGCCACTTGATTAAGCGGTGACATAGAACCGTAGCAAGACACTTGAATAGAATCTAATAAACTTGGGTGTGCACGACCAGTACGAACTTTCGCCATTTGGTTTTTAGTTGCATCTACGCATTTACCCATGCGCTCTTGCGCATCTAACATAATAGTATCAATCACAATAATTTCCTTTTTGTCACAAATTCATGTGTGTTTGAGCATTAGCCTAAGAATGACACATGCAATAAAACCGCTCAAACAGTTAAATTATATAATATAAATATTTTCTGTGTCGGTGATTAAGCAGGTTGTTTACTGCTAATAATCGTACCTTCTTTCTCACCCATAATAACGCGGCGAAGTGCACCTGGCTTGTTCATATTGAATACAAGAATCGGCATATTATGATCACGTGCCATAGTAAATGCAGCGAGATCCATTACTTTTAATTCTGATTCAAGGACTTCGGCAAAACTAAGCGTGTCATATTTAACCGCTTCAGGGTTTTTCATTGGGTCTGCTGAGTATACACCATCTACTTTAGTGCCTTTTAGTACCACTTCAGCTTCAATCTCAATACCACGTAAACATGCTGCTGAGTCTGTTGTACAAAAAGGATTGCCCGTACCCGCAGCAAAAATAACCACACGACCAGACTTTAATAGGCTAATTGCTTCTGTCCAAGTGTAATCATCGCACACACCTTTAAGTGGGATAGCAGACATAAGGCGGGCATTAACATATGCACGGTGCAAGGCATCACGCATGGCTAAGCCATTCATTACGGTTGCTAACATACCCATGTGATCGCCCACCACGCGGTTCATACCAGCTTTTGCTAAGCCTTCACCACGAAATAGATTACCACCACCAATAACCACGCCAACTTGAATACCAAGTTCAACAAGCTCTTTCACTTCTTGTGCCATACGATCAAGTACTTTAGGGTCAATGCCGAAGCCTTCTTCACCCATTAATGCTTCACCGCTTAATTTAAGCAGAATACGTCTAAACGCTGGTTTTGGATTGGTGCTCATAATTTTCATCCTGATCATAACAAAACCGCAGCGGTTGCTGCGGTCTTAGGGTATTTAGATTAAAGCGATTACGCTTTTTTAGTAGCAGCGATTTGCGCAGCTACTTCAGCAGCGAAATCTTCTGCTTTCTTCTCGATACCTTCACCAACTTCTAAACGAATAAAGCTGGTTACTGTAGCGCCTTTCGATTTAAGCACTTCGCCAACAGTTTTCTTTGGTTCCATGATGAAAGCTTGACCAGTAAGAGAGATCTCACCAGTGAACTTCTTCATACGACCAACAACCATCTTCTCAGCGATTTCAGCAGGCTTGCCTTCATTCATCGCGATTTCGATTTGAAGCGTTTGCTCTCTTTCTACAAGTTCAGCAGGCACATCTTCAGGGTTTACGAAATCTGGCTTAGAAGCAGCTACGTGCATTGCGATATGCTTTAGTGTTTCTTCATCAGCTTCACCCGCAACCACAACACCAATACGATCACCGTGACGGTAAGACGCAAGGTTTGCACCATCGATATACTCAACGCGACGAACGTTGATGTTTTCACCGATTTTAGTTACAAGCGCAACACGAGTTTCTTCAAACTGTGCTTTTAAGTCTTCGATAGACACTTTAGATGCAGCAGCAACATCAAGCACTGCGTTAGCAAATGCTAGGAAGTTTGAGTCTTTTGCAACGAAATCAGTTTGACAGTTAACTTCTAAAAGTGCAGCGAAACCTTCGCCATTCTTGATTAGAATTGTACCGTCAGCAGCGATGTTACCTGCTTTTTTAGCAGCCTTCGCGGCGCCGCTTTTACGCATGTTATCAATCGCTAGTTCGATGTCACCGTCAGTTTCAGTCAGTGCATTCTTACAGTCCATCATGCCAGCGCCAGTGCGGTCACGAAGTTCTTTAACTTGGGCAGCAGTAATTGCCATTGTTAAATCCTCTAATTTAATTCGTCTAATATTGCATTTATAAAACAGGGGCCAAAAGGCCCCTGTTCACCAATTATCTTATTGGCAAATAAGGGGGATGATAATCATCACGCCTTATTAAACAGCTTCTACGAAACCGTCTTGCTCAGCTTGAACAGCTAAATCTTGACCACGGCCAGCGTTAGCAGCTGCAGCAACAGAAGAAGTGTACAAACGGATAGCACGCATCGCGTCGTCGTTACCAGGAACGATGTAGTTAACACCGTCTGGTGCAGAGTTGGTATCAACAACTGCAACAACTGGAATACCTAGGTTGTTTGCTTCTTTAATAGCGATATGCTCATGGTCAGCACCGATAACGAATAATACGTCAGGTAAACCGCCCATGTTCTTGATTCCGCCTAAAGACTTTTCTAACTTGTCTAATTCGCGTGAACGCATTAACGCTTCTTTCTTAGTTAACTTGTCGAAAGTACCGTCTACAGACTGGCTTTCTAGCTCTTTAAGACGCTTGATTGACTGACGAACAGTTTTCCAGTTAGTTAACATGCCGCCTAACCAACGATGATCAACATAATACTGATCACAAGAAAGTGCAGATGCTTTGATAGCTTCGCCAGCAGCGCGCTTAGTACCTACGAATAATACTTTACCTTTCTTAGAAGCGATGTTGCTAATGAAAGCTAAAGCTTCGTTGAACATTGGTACTGTATGCTCAAGGTTGATGATGTGTACACCATTACGAGCGCCGAAGATGAAAGGCTTCATCTTAGGGTTCCAGTAACGAGTTTGGTGACCGAAGTGAACACCAGCTTGTAGCATGTCGCGCATTGAAACAGTAGTCATTGTATTTACCTTAATGTAAGGGGTTAGACCTCCACGCATCCCATGTTTCGACTTTCTAACTTCCGTTAAGAATGAGAAAGCACCCCGAAAAATGTGTCGATACGTGTGTGATTTAGTATTTAAGTTAATTGCCATGTATAATGACCACCATATTTTACGATTTGCCGAACACAATGTATACCTTGCTAAAAAAAGCAGCGATTGACATTGTATTAACTCGAACCGTACAACAACGATCTTACACATAACGGCGCGCTTTATACCATAAACGGCATGTAAATACAAATTTTTGCCGTAAAATCCTTGGATAAAACAAGCCTATTTTGACCGTCAAAAAGATAGAGAGTTTTTCATGAGTATTGTGATCAAAAATGCAGACGAGATAGAAAAAATGCGTGCAGCGGGTAAATTAGCGGCGCAAGTATTAGAAATGGTAGCTCCACACATTAAGGCTGGAGTGACCACAAATGAATTAGATGAAATCTGTGCTAAATACACCGAAGAGCAAGGTGCTATTTCAGCTCCGTTAAATTATCACGGATTTCCGAAGTCTATTTGTACGTCGGTAAATGAAGTCGTGTGCCACGGTATTCCTTCAGAGTACGTGTTAAAAGAAGGCGATATGATTAACCTTGATATTACGGTCATCAAAGACGGTTATCATGGTGATACCTCGAAAATGTTTTTAATTGGCGAAGTATCAGCAAAAGACAAACGTTTAAGCCGCATTGCCCAAGAAAGCTTGTATTTAGCCATTCGTAAAGTGCGTCCTGGTTTAAAATTAGGCGAAATTGGCACAACCATCGAAAAATTCATCAAAACAAGTAAAACAGGGCTTGATAAGTACTCCATCGTACAAGATTATTGTGGTCATGGTATTGGCACTGGCTTCCACGAAGAACCACAAGTTGTTCATTATAAAAATAATGATAAAACCGTGTTAAGACCCGGTATGTGCTTTACGATTGAACCAATGATCAATGCAGGTCGTCATACCACTGTGTTGGATAAAAGTGATAATTGGACAGTGACAACTTCTGATAGTAAAAACTCAGCACAATGGGAACATACACTTTTAGTGACCCAAACCGGTGTAGAAGTGTTAACTTTGCGTGAAGAAGAAGACTTTCCCCGTATCATTAACCACTAAAGACTCAAATTAGTAAGGACATCAATGAATACTGCGCTGGCCGCCAAAAACGCATTAATTGACTTAAACCAGCGCTTAGTTGAGCAGTACACTGCAAAACACCCTATTGCTGATATTGTTAAACACCGTAGTCAATTTGTTGATGCTTTACTAATACAAACTTGGCGGGATTTTGGCTTACATAATAGCCAGCTTGCCCTAGTTGCCGTTGGCGGCTACGGTCGTGGTGAACTGCATCCCTATTCAGACATTGACTTACTTTTTTTGGTTAACGATGAACAATTATCGCCCGAAACTGAAATTGAGTTAGGGCAATTCATTACCTACCTTTGGGATACTGGGCTTGAAATAGGCCACAGTGTACGTACAGTTGCGCAAACCATTGAACAAGGTAAATCAGACATAACCATTGCCACAAATCTCATTGAAGCCAGATTGCTCACTGGTAATGAATATCTATTTGACGTGTTATACGATGCTATTCGTCAACAAGACTTTTGGCCCTCTTATGACTTTTATAATGCCAAGAAAGATGAACAAACGACTCGTCATAGTAAAGCCAGTGCCTTTGATTTAGAACCTAATATCAAAACCTGCCCCGGCGGATTGCGTGATATTCAAACCATCGCTTGGGTTGCAATGCGCCACTTTGATGCCGCTAAATTAGAAGATTTAGTCGAGCACGATTTTCTAGCGCCAGCCGAATTAGCAGAATTAATTGAATGCCAAAATTTTCTGTGGGAAATCCGTTTTGCACTTCACACCACCGCGAATCGCAACGAAAACCGCTTGTTGTTTGATTTACAGAGACAAGTTGCCAGTTTATTAGGTTACGAGGATGCTACCCAATTAGCCGTCGAACAAATGATGAAGCGCTATTATCGCACGGTACGCCGAGTGATGGAGCTTAATCAAATGCTGTTGCAATTGTTTAAGCGCGCGACATTAGGTCACACTCAAGCACTGGAAATTCAGCCGATAAGCGATGTTTATCAACGGCGTGGACGTTACATTGAAGTATTAGATGACGATTTATTTAGCCGCCAAAACGAAGAAATATTACGCTTATTTCTACTGGTGGCTAAAAACTCAAACATTCAAGAAATTTACGCGCCAACGTTACGATTACTGCGCAATGCTCGTAGAGCATTAACATCACCCTTACAAGAAAACCCCGCATGTCGTAAAGTGTTTATGGAGATCTTAAAACATCCACGAGGTATTACCGCATTTTCATTAATGCACCAGCACGGTATTTTGTCGTCTTATTTACCGGCTTGGCGCAAGATTGAAGGCCAAATGCAGTTTGATTTATTTCATGCTTATACCGTTGACGAACACACCCATAGATTACTGCTCAATATTGATCGTTTTTCACAAGCTGAACAAAAAGATGAATTTCCACTCGGTGCCATCTTAATTAATCAGTTACCGAAAAAAGGTTTGTTAGTTCTCGGGGCTATTTTTCATGATATCGCTAAAGGCCGTGGCGGCGATCACAGCAAATTAGGTTCAAAAGACGCTATCGACTTTTGTAAATTGCATGGCATGAATGATCATGACGGTCGCTTAGTGGCTTGGTTAGTTGAAAATCACTTAGTGATGTCAATCACCGCTCAGCGCAGAGATATTTCAGACCCGGAAGTGATTGCACTATTTGCTGAAAAAGTACGCGATGCTGCACACTTAAGTTATTTGTATTGCCTCACTGTCGCAGATATTTGTGCCACCAATGAGAAAACATGGAATAACTGGAAAGGCTCGTTATTACGTGATTTGTATTTTTCAACTCAACGAGTATTAGCTCGGGGTAAAGAAAAACCTATTGATGCTAAAGCGCGTGTTAAAGAGGTCCAGGCCAAAGCTAAAAAAGAACTTATTCGTCGTGGCCTGAAAGAAAAAGACATGGATGAACTCTGGTCTCGGTTCAAATCTGACTATTTTTTACGTCATCAGCCAACCCAAGTGGCCTGGCATGCTGAGGCCATTCTAAAACATCATCACGACGAACCATTAGTATTAATGTCTAAGCATACAACACGTGGTGGTACGGAGCTTTTTGTCTATAGCAAAGATAAACCAAAACTGTTCGCCACCGTTATGACCGTTTTAGATAACAAAAATATCAATGTGCATGACGCTAACATCATGACATCAAGAGATAACTATGCACTCGACACCTTTGTGATTTTAGAACAAGATGGCGAGCCTATTATCCAATTATCACGTATTCAAAGTATCCGCAAAGCACTTGAAAAAGCCTTGGCAAGTGAAAATCCAAAACTGCCGAAGTTTAGAAAACTAGCCCGGATCATGAAACCTTTTAATGTTGCGACTCATGTGAGTTTCTTACCCAGTGCTCGCCATGGTACAAGTATGATGGAATTAATCACTCTCGACACCCCAGGCTTATTAGCCAAAGTCGGTGATACCTTCTACCGTTGTAATGTGACATTATTAGCCGCTAAAATTACCACTATTGGTGAACGTGCAGAAGACTTTTTCATATTAAAAAACCAAAGTGGAACGGCCCTAGATGAGCCACAACAGCAACAATTATCTGATGCGCTAACACTGGCGCTAAAATCATCTAACTAATTTAAACCATAAATTTGTGCAACTAATCATTTAATACCGGGAGAAAACAATGGAGGCTTTACGCCAACGCATTGAAGCAGCATTCGAAACACGTCAAGACATCTCACCTGCAACCGTAGAACCGAGTGTTCGCGCTGATGTTGAAACCGTGATCAATATGCTCGATAAAGGCCAAGTACGCGTTGCTGAAAAAATTGACGGTGAATGGCATGTTCACCAATGGCTTAAAAAGGCGGTACTACTGTCTTTTCGCATTTTTGATAACGGCGTGATTGAAGGTGGCGACACCAAGTATTTCGACAAAGTCCCACAAAAATTTGCCGATTATGACGAAGCTCGTTTTAAAGCAGAAGGTATTCGTGTTGTGCCACCCGCAACGGTTCGCAAAGGCTCATTTATCGGTAAAAATACCGTATTGATGCCATCTTACGTTAACCTTGGTGCCTATGTTGATGAAGGTACTATGGTTGATACATGGGCTACTGTTGGTTCGTGTGCGCAGATTGGTAAAAACGTACACTTATCTGGCGGTGTTGGTATTGGCGGTGTTTTAGAGCCATTACAAGCAGGTCCAACCATTATTGAAGATAACTGTTTTATTGGTGCTCGCAGCGAAATCGTTGAAGGTGTTGTGGTTGAAGAAGGCAGCGTCATTTCAATGGGCGTTTACATTGGCCAAAGCACGCGAATTTTTGATCGTGAAACCGGTGAAGTACATTACGGTCGTGTTCCTGCTGGATCGGTTGTCGTATCAGGTAACCTACCATCGGCTTGTGGCACATACAGCTTGTATGCAGCGATTATTGTCAAAAAAGTTGATGCTAAAACCCGCGGTAAAGTGGGCATCAATGAACTATTACGTATCGTTGATTAATTTTATTACCCAACGATAATCTACAAAAGGCTCCTAGGAGCCTTTTTTGTTACTGTTAAATCATCCATTAAAAAAAATATAAGTTTCAAAAAATAACATTAACTTATCAAATCAATAGTATAACTAATTAGATCTTGCTTGTGCATTCACCAATAATGCATTGGCTAATATTCGCCAGGTTAACATTCCAATCACCAACTGCTTGTCATTTTGAACAATCAAATAATTAACATTACTTTTTTCCATCGTCCGTTGAGCATCGTTCAAAATGGTACGATCGTTAATCATATTTATTTTATGTTCCATCACTTGATGTACACGTTTATTCAGTAAGCTTCTATCCGCTGCACGTTCTGCTGCTGTATTTAAAAATGGGCTGTGCCAAAATGCTAAAACGTTATTATCAACCACGCCGATTGGGCTACGATTTTTTTCTGACAGTACCACGGCCACATCCATTTTAGCTTTTTTCATCATAGACTCAGCATGTTCAAGAGTATGATACTCCTCTAAAAAAACAACTGGGGCTAATGACAAAGTGCCAACATATTCTTCTTGTTTAAAGTCTTCGACAGCCAAAATATCAATACAGGTATCAACAACGACTTCATCGAATATTATACCTCTGCCTTTTAATAACTCTTGGGTTAACACCTCCATTCCGAGCGATGGCCGATAAGGTCGATGGCTAAGAATCGAATCAGCAACGTCGGCTACAGCAATGATCTTGGCTTCTAGTATAATGTCATCCGCTTTCAACCCTTTTGGATAACCTGAACCGTCTAAGCGTTCATGATGTTGAAGGATCATTTGCTTAATAGGCCAAGGAAACTCCACTTCATCAACAATTAAAGCGCCTTGCTCAGGGTGTTGTTTAACCAAGCCAAACTCAGCATCACTTAACCGTGAGGGTTTAGATAGAATCTGGCTTGGAATGGCCAACTTACCGATATCGTGGATCAATGATCCCAGTTTTAATCCTTCCAATACTTCAGGTGTTAAGCCCATTTTCTCGCCAATAAGATAACTTAACTGCGCTACCGACTTTTGATGCCCCGCGGTATAAGCATCTTTTAACTCTAGCGCTTCTGAAATGGCACCAATCAACTGCACCAAAATAAGGGTCATCTTTTCTTTTTGCATTTTAATAATGCTAGATTGTCTCGATACCGCTTTCATGGTGCGAGGTAATTCGACGCTGTGCCACAAAATAGTCGCAAAAATACTTAACGATTTGGCATCTACTTGGGTATAAGGTTTATCTCGATTGCCAACGCCGATAATGCCAACGAGTTTTTTGCGATAATGAATCGGCACACAAAGATGATTACTAAAGGCAAAAAAACCTTGTTGTTGCGAACGATTCTCAGAAATACTGGCTAATTCATTATGCACCATCGATTTACGGGTTTGGATGGTTTCAGCCCAAATACCAGAATCTGCTTTATAGGTTTGTTGTTTTGTAATCGTAAAGTATTCACTGACGTTTTCACTCCATGTGGTTCGCACTATTTGATTGTTTTTCTCATCAAACATATGCAGATAACCCACATTAGATTGAGTCAGTGAAAGCGCCTGTTTTAATGACGTAGCAAACACCATATCACCGCTGGCATTAATCACTTCTTCGATTTGATTTAGCCAATCATCACTAGACTGGATCGCTTGATGATAATCAGGATGTAAATCAGATAACCAAGCTTTATCGAGTTCGATTTCTATGAAGGTAATACACCAATGCTCACTGCTTTCTTCTATCGGGGTGACAGTCGCTTGTAATGCATGCCCTTTATCATCAACAAAATTGATCTGTTGTGAAGAAAGATGATTGGTAAGATCTATTTGCTCATGAGTAAGCATTGAAAAAGCATTCGATAATGGTTGTTTTAGAATAGCCGAGATGGGTTTATTGACTAATTTGTATAGCGGTTCACTTAGCTTAATTAATTCAAGCCTATCATTAAGAATGCCCCAACAGAGCCCAACTGTTTTAGGTAATTCTGAAGGTTTTAAGAAAAAATTAGCTTTTTGTAACATCCAGTTTCCCGTTTCTTACTTATACAGACTAAAAATATCAATTCCAATGGAATACAGCATAGCAAATTTCTAATAGATAAGTTGATACAGTAACTTACAGGAACCACTCATCTTTATTTATCTTTAAAGATAACACCATTTGATTTAACGTCAAATGATGTATATCTACCAACTTTAAAACACGACCGTTTTATTACCGTACACCACAACTTGTTCATTTAATACCAATTGCAGTGCTTTACTTAATACGCTTTTTTCAACGTCACGGCCATTATGGGCTAATTCTTCTGCGCTATAACTGTGATCAACTGAAATGACATCTTGTTTAATAATCGGCCCTTCGTCCAAGTGGTTGTTCACAAAGTGTGCTGTTGCACCAATAATTTTAACACCACGATCCCACGCTTGTTTATAAGGTGATGCGCCAATGAATGCGGGTAAAAAAGAATGATGAATATTAATAATTTTATCTGCAAATGCTGTTACAAACTCGGGTGTTAATACTCGCATATATTTAGCGAGTACAACAAAGTCAGGATCATAGGGTTTTATCACTTTAAGCATGGCTTGTTCATGCTCCTGACGGTTTAAACCTTCATGACTAACATAATGAAATGGAATATCAAACTTTTCAGTTAATGGCTGCAACACATCATAATTGCCTACCACAGCGGCAATCTCAACATCTAAACCGCCATAATAAGACTTCATCAAAATATCGCCTAAACAATGGGCTTCTTTTGTCACCATGATCACGATACGTTTTTTACCCATATCCACTAATTTCATGTGATTTTTAGCTGGCAATACTTCACGTAATTCATTCAGTAGGCGTTCATCATCAAACACCCCTTCAAGCTCCGCACGCATAAAAAAGCGGCCTTGAGTGTGGTCAACAAATTCGGTGTTTTTAATAATGTTTAATTGATGAGCAAAACATACGTTGGTGATTTTGGCTATCAACCCCTGAGCATCAGCACAATCGGTTATTAGCACTTTACGTTGTAAATTAGCTGGGGTAAAAATAGTTTTATCTTGATGGCTCACGCGTACAACTCCTCTTAAAATACTGTTTTACAGTGTGCCATTTAAAAAGATTTTTGGGTGATGTTTTTAATGATAAATTCTCATAAAAGAGAAATAATCTTGCTTTAAATACAAAACTCTCAAATATGTATGACAAGTTAAGCAACAACTATTATGGCTTAATGAAACAACCGTCCGAACTAACGCCGAGAATCTAAATATTTTTGCAGCAATTTACGTAATGTTTCAGCCTTAGTGCCATAAACAACTTGTACACCTTTGCCCATAACAACCACGCCTTTAGCTCCTAAACGCATTAGTCTAGCTTTATCGATTAAATTGGCTTGATTAACACTTATACGTAAGCGGGTTAAACAGGCATTAATCTCAACAATATTCTCGCGTCCGCCCAATGCAGAAATCATAGCCCGCAAGCTCTCTTTAGGCTCTGCAGGTAAATCACTTTGCTCGATTCGGCCAGGTGTTTTTAAATTGAACGCTAAAATACTGGCCCTAAAAATGGCATAATAGATTACTGTGGTAAGCGGGCCCAATATCCAAATCCAATGAGTATTAGCAGAGCGAGAAAACAATAAGGTGAAATCTACCAGCCCATGAGAGAACACGATGCTGTGATGAACTTCTAGTAAAATACACACGCTGTAAGCTATGCCCGTGAGTAATGCATGCACAATAAACAAAATTGGCGCGACAAACATAAAGGCAAATTCTATCGGCTCTGTCACCCCGGTTAACCAACTAGCTGTCGCCGCTGATAACATAATCCCCGCAACTCTGTTACGCTCGGATTTATCAGCACAACGCCAAATCGCTAATGCTGCCGCGGGTAAGCCCCACATTTTAATCAAATAGCCACCAGCAAGATTTCCCGCCAATGGATCGCCGGCCAAATAACGCGCCACCTCACCCCGAACCACTGTACCTTGATTAATGTACTGCCCTACTTCAAGATAAAATGGTGCATTCCAAATATGATGCAACCCTAGTGGAATTAATAAGCGTTCAACTGTTCCGTAAACCCCAAAAGCAATAGCGGGGTCTTGATATACTGCCCAATCAGAAAGGAGTTCAATAATATGCGACAAGGGTGGCCAAACATGCACAAGTAAATAAGCCAGTGCCATAGACAGGGGTATAGTAATTATTGGTGCACTGCGACGACCTTCGAAAAATGAAAAAATAGCAGGCAATTTAACATGTTGACTAAGATTGACAGCTAAACATGTCATCGCACCGACTAACATTCCGCCAGCGATACCAGTGTCAATCGTTTGCATGCCCCAGAGCGGTCGCGATACCAAGCCATAAATATTTGTTAGGGCACCCATCGTGGACAAAAACACCCCGAAACCAAATACAGCAGAAAATGCTGCAATGCCTTGATCTCGACAAAAACCAATCGCTACAGCAACACTAAACAGCAAAGGCATCATGGTAAAAACCAGATTGCCTACAGCAGAAAATACTGTATTTAATTCTGCAGGGATAAATGGCAACGGGTTAACCGTCAACCCTAACATCACCCCCGCAGCAGGTAAAATAGCAATAGGTATGAGCAGTGCTTGACTCAGGCGCTGTGCGAATTTAAACCATTGTTGCGTAAAAAAACTTACGCTACGTTTACCGATATGACGGCGTTGTGCCAAGTGGCTATCCATGTTTTAGCTTCTATTTCGGGTTCCATTGTTTCACAGGCATCAATTTCTAATCGTTCAGTCAGCGGCTTGGCACCCAACTCGGTTAACAACTCATCAAATTGTTTTATCGCCCCACAAAAAGTGTCATAGCTCGAATCGCCTAACCCAATTAGGCTGTATTGCAATAATGGTAAATACGGTGCACTGGATTTAAGTTCATTAAACCAAGGAGACATATCCTCGGGTATATCACCTTGCCCTGTGGTTGATGACACTACTATGAGTAGTTCATCTTGAGGTGGTATAAAACCAGACAATTCATTGGGTTGCCAAAGCTTAGTTGTAAACCCTAATGTTGCAATCGCTTTAGTCACTGTTTCGGCTGTAAATTGTGCGCTACCATAAACGGTACCAAAAACAACATTGACCTTTTTCATGGTATACTTTCCCCTTAAATGTAATACGATATAAAAGACCTTGAGTCTTAGTGACTTACCTTACTGTATTGTTTGAGTCTCTCGCAAGTGTCTTTATAAAGTAATTTAAATCGATATGGTCAACATCAGTTGCCCCAAATGAAATAGCGCAATAACGGAATCAAGACGATGCGACAAGTGAGCAGAAAGCGAAGACTAAAACTACAACATAAATTCGCCCACATTCGTCGTAACTATTATTTCCACATCGAACAAAAGCAGCACGAACCCATACCGCATATCCCCGAATTTGAAAAGCTTAAAGCCTTGCTTGCAGACCGAATGAATTAACTTAATAATATACTTGGCATTGAGGATAATTGATCATCATCCCAGCCAAATGCGTTAAAAACATTCAACCATTCAGCTTCTAACTCTGTTTCAATATGCATTGATTGCTGGGTTACCGGATGCACAAACTGCAGGCTTTTTGCAATCAACCACAAACGGTTAATACCGAAGTGTTCGCGAAAGAACTTATTTTGTTTACCATCACCATGGGTTGTATCACCAACAATTGGATGACGTAAATGTGCCATATGACGACGTAATTGATGCTTGCGGCCTGTATGAGGGCTTAATCTTACCAAACCGTAACGGCTGGAAGGATAACGACCAGAACTAAACGGTATTTCGGTATTCAATAATGGTTGATAATCCGTCACGGCTTCTTGTGCGGCTTTGTTGGGATCAACATGCTTATCGCCTAAATCATCAAATTCCTGTTTTAGGGCATAATCTAGCGTGCCAGACTCATGTATATTGCCACGTACAATCGCTAAGTAGTGTTTTTTGATACTGTGATCAGCAAATTGCTCACATAATGCCCGAGCCACTTCACTAGACTTGGCAAACAGCAATACTCCGGATGTTGGTCTATCTAGGCGGTGCACCGGAAAAACATGGCAGCCCACTAAATCACGAGTCATCTGCATCGCAAAAAAACGCTCTCTACGGGCTAAATAACTACGATGAACCAACAAACCAGCAGGCTTATGGATAGCAACTAGGTGCTCGTCTTCAAATAGAATGTCGATATGGGGAGGTTGTAAATCACTGTCTAATTCAGTATCTGCAGTAGAGGTCTCATCCATGTATTCTGAGCCTATTGGTTCACATAAGTCATCGTTATCTAATGAGTATTCAGCATCGTTATCTTTTAAGATCATTTGTTATCACTTTACTTATTTTGTATTGGCCAACTCAGTATTGGCTTAATTTTTTTGTTGGAATGTGGTGGTGTTTGTCATTCGCTTAACGCTGACTGAGCAAAGTATCAAATTGTTGTAATTGAGCAATCAGAACATCACCATAGTGCATACCTTGCCACACATGCTCGGCCATAGGCGCTAATGCCATATTGGTCGGTAAAGGTTGTCGTTGCGCAATAAGCTCGGTCATCTTTGGAATAAAAATAAACTGCAACCATTGCTCGAATGCCATTACATCACAGCAAAAAGGTGCAGTACTCGCCATAACAGATGCAGGAGGTGAGATATCAGACCATAGCTGAAATTCCTTAAGCAATTGTTCTAATTTAACTAAATAATTTTGGCTGGCTAAATAAAGCATAAAAATGAACGACAACATAAAGGCTAAGTCGGAGTATGATATCATTTAGCCCATTGAATACCCATCCAACTTCTTTGATTTAGTGACGACCCCATGACCGAGATAACCACCTTAAGCCAGTTTCTGACGACCGCAAATACACAATTCCAAATATACGATTTAGGTCGCCGAGTGCAACATATCGATATGTTAGCTTTTCAGCAAATTGATTCTTTACTGGCACCGTATCCTTATCCTATTCAAGGCCATGCACAGTTTGCTATCGTATTTTGGCAACAAGAACAATTACCTTATATTTGGTTTGTAAAGTTACCTCTAGATGAGCAAGGTTTATTATCACCTGCGCCTCGAACTCAGTTTATTAAAATGATTTTAGAAGCCCTAGGTCGTAATCCAACCCAAGCATTAACCGATGTACAGCAAGAACAATTAGCCAATCATCCTTTCAGCTTTAAGCCTAATCAGCACAAACTGGCGTTATTTAATGCATTGGTCAGACTTCAGCTTGATCAACCCGCATCGAGCCAATATGAATTTGCGGCACAGTATTTGTCTGGCCAAGCAGCGCAAAACACATGGCCACAACTGGGTTTACAAGGTTTAGCCGATATTTGCGTTCGCGCACATCAATTCAACCATCTTGATGACATTATAAATGCACTTGATAATGCACCTATTGAAGTGCAAGCCGCCCTTTGCCAATGCTTAGAACACATTAATATTGATAAACGCCTTGCAGAGTACTTATTTAATCAATTAGAACAAGCTGAAGACCATATAAAAGTAATGTATTTAGCGGCATTAGCATCTGATGTTCAATACAGTACGACAGCCATTAACCAGCTCAATGAACAACAACATTTAGACGACAACACGCTAATAACAATTGCAGCACGTAACTGGTTAGCGTTAAAAGATGATGCCACTCGTAAACACT
The DNA here is from genome assembly GCF_010092445.1 of Shewanella sp. Arc9-LZ. Classification (NCBI taxonomy): domain Bacteria; kingdom Pseudomonadati; phylum Pseudomonadota; class Gammaproteobacteria; order Alteromonadales; family Shewanellaceae; genus Shewanella; species Shewanella sp. Arc9-LZ. Next base: position 3,292,998 of record NZ_CP048031.1, read on the forward strand.
ATTTAGAAGCGCTAGCAAAACAGCCTCAGCACTTCTTTAATCAAGTATTTGCTGATATCGTGGCAATACCCAGCTTACGTTCTGGATTATTAGCCGACTTAAGGCATCCAGACAGAAGCGTTCAATTAGCAACCGCAATTGGCGGATTATTTAGAGCTACCAGCCTATGATGACTGATTTTTTATTAATTGTTGCTTTAGTTGTCGTTGCTGCTTTTTTTTGGCAACTTCGACAAATGGCAGAATTAAGCCGAACGATTACAGAGCAAGCCTGTAAAAAGCAAAACGTACAACTACTGGCTATTGCAATGGAATCAGCCCGTCCAAGTATTGGTGGCAGTACTGGCATTTGTTGGAAAGCAACATTCATGTTCGAGTTTAGCACCGATGGTATTAACCAATATCGCGGCCATATTTTAATGCATGGTAATCGAGCCAAAAAAATTGAATGGCCAATTTTCCCTGAACCAGAATGGATGGATGCACCAATGGCGAGCGGTAAATTTGGCAGTTGTGGCAGCAGTAAAAGCTGTGATTCTGGTAAATGCCACTAATATCATTATTTATTAGTCGATGTTGAATCAAAAAAAACGCTATTTTTCAAAAAAATAGCGTTTTTTATTGCCATAAAATGCAATTAAGTTTGTGGATTGTTGAGGATTTTATAATCGCTGTAGGTAACAGTTTGAACACTGTCGAGTGACTTAAAAATTGCCGCTGTACCCATTATAGTGGTTGATGTATGAGCTGGCATCACTAATCCCTCAAACACATCAAAACTTAACTCTAATTCAAATTTAGTTAACGTAACTGAAAACGCAGGATTTAACTCGTCAGTATTTTTGATGAGAATTTTACGTAAATGCTTGGATGTTTTATCCAAATAAAGCACGCCTGCTAATACGTTATTGTCTAGCTCATCAATATTGGGTGTAAACGTAAATGACATATTATTGTCATCCTCACCGACAAAAACCAATGTCGACAAATCAATTAAATCAGAAAACGCTAATTCATAGCTAGTTTCGTCTTTATCTTCATGCAGATCTTGTTGACGTTCTCGGTATTCAGTTAAGCGCTTTTTACCAGGAGTATCACCATTTTCAGACACCAAACTCCAACGTTCAGTTTCAGTTAAAGATGCATTGAATTGTTCAATACGTGTCATGTCTGGCATCACTGTTTGCTGTGAATACTGCCAAAGCACCTTGGTACCGTCATTATTACTATTAAGATCGCTGAACGCTTGCTCAACCCATTGTTGTTGTTCTTCGCTCACGGCTGCATTGGCGTTATAGCAAACGAATGAAAAACCTACCAATAGTGCAACTTTAAACCCTTTCATGCTATCTCCTTATACAATGGTGAGTTAGATGTTGTGTACTTAAATGAGGTACTCAAACCCTACACATAGGCACTTTACAATTGGACAACATATCACTACAAAGTTCCATAGCTCTGAAAAAACCAAAAGAAAGGCCGCGACAGTAACTGTCGCGGCCTCTTGATCTCTTGTTAAGCTTTCCAGCTATAAATGTGCTCCCTGCACCATCCATGCGTATCACTTGCTTCCTGCTCTATCCTTGTTCAATCCTTGATGTTCCTTGTACAATTAAGTACTTTCCATCTTACTCGATTATCCTTTTACCGAGCCTGCTCCATCCTGAGCGTGTCCTTATATCATCCATGAAATTCTTAACGTATCCTGTCGCAAATCATTTGCGTAGAATCTTGCATCCATTGCGCACTATCATCCTGATAATGTTATAAAACTCGCTTAATCCGCTATTGCGTCCATTGAGCAAGTTTAACGTTTCATCCTGAAACTCAATACCGTCCGTTATTTCCATATACTCATGGTCTTCCAAGACCTCTTTACTACCTTGTAATGTTCCCGTCCTAGGAACGAGATAAATAATAATTCATTTACCTCTACGTAAACAGGTACCTCTAAATGATTAAAATACCTCACAGATAACACAAAATTAAATAAACTTTACAATCAATAACTTAAATATTCAGGAGAAATATTAACCCGTAATAAGGTGATTCGGCTCACACACTTTGTGAGATATATCTCACAGAGTGTGTAGCAGAAAAGGTAAACAACAAGTTAACGATTTTTATATCCACTACACAACATAAGTTAATTTATAATCGAGCAAGTATTCTTGCTCGAAAATAATATAAAAATTTAGTGCGTATACTCAGAGATCAAACACTTTCAACTTACGACCTTCTTCAGCACTGGCAATGCCGAGTCCAATAAGTCTCATGACCAAAAGGGCCTGCTCTGCCGTTACTGGATTTGGGCTGCGAAGACAAATCGCATCGCGAATGCCTTCATAATATGCTTGGTAATTGCCTGGTGTCGTTATGATGTCTTGCTCGATAATCGCGTCTTTGTGTTTCAGCGATAATTTGCAAGAAAGTGGATCGTTTCCCCACCCCTGAGTTCCAGGCTGCTGACCTGACTTAAGCGCATTCTCCTGCGTATCAAGACCAAACTTAGTAAAGCTGCCACTAGTGCCATGCACGGTCATACGTGGGCCAGGGTTAGCAACCAATGCACTACCATGAAGAATTACCCGCATTTCGTCATATCCCAGCACGGCATGAAACCAGTCATCTGCGACTGCTCCATCACGTTGTTGAGCCAGGTCTAACCACATTGTATTTGGTGTACCAAACAACTGCAGTGCCTGATCGAGTAAATGCGATCCCAAGTCAAACCACAAACCTCCGCCTAGAGCAGCCGACTCACGCCAGCGCGTTTGAACTTCAGGCCTATAGCGGTCAAAGTGTGATTCAAAATGTGTCACACGGCCTAGTGAACCTTCGCGCAACACCTTCTGTAACGTCAAAAAATCGGAATCCCAACGGCGATTATGAAATACTGATAGCAGCCGATCATATTGATGAGCGAGTTTAATAAGCTCCTTACCTTCACTAGTAGTGAGAGTGAATGGCTTATCCAAAACTACGTGCTTACCGGCTGCTAGAGCCGCTGCCGCAAGAGGAAAATGCGTATCATTGGGAGTTGGAATAACCACCAAATCTATATCAGCGCAGGAAAATAACTCTTCGGGGGATGAGAACACAGCCAAATCAGGTTGGTCTATATGCACCTTTGCCGGATTGCTGGAGGATATTGCGGCGAGTTGTAGGCCCGATACAGCCTTAATCAATGGTGCATGAAACGTTTTTGCGGCATAGCCGTAACCAACGATGCCTATTTTGAGTATCTTTGTCATAAATTAATTCCTAGCATGAGCAACCAAAAATTTGATCATCGTCACTACCTATAAAAATTGCTCTATTTTGTAAATTCCGTTACATAACAATTTGCTGACCGAAGTGTTAATATTATAAAAATGAATCTGCCTTATTTATGTAAATGCATTTTTAACCTGTCGGAGTCACAATACCACTGCATAAATATTGTAGTTTGTAAAACTTCAGACTGGGGGGGTCTAGTGGTGTGAGGTATCGATAATTTAATGTTAGAACGTTGTCTTTATTACTGACACCCGGCAACTTACCAACAAGCTTACAAAGTCTTCAAACCATTTAAATCAATTTTTCAATAACTTACCCTCACCCGCTTCGGTGGGTTCATCGACATATTACTCATATAAACCTTGAGTATAAAATTATTAAAAAGCCCCATCATTTCTGATGAGGCTTATTCTGCTCTACGCTAATCGAACACTTTCCTAAAAAGCCTTTTCAAATTCAATTGTTGGCTATTCAACATGTGGTCAATACTGTCATCATATTTTAATACTCATACATCTGACTGCATCACCTCTCCTTAACAGCTTCAGTCGGCAAAAGTCTCATTTAACACGCTGGCTAGTCCTGTTGTATTCATACTAAAAATTAAATGAACCAAGTTCGGATTTAAAACCAACACAGCTTCAATGCCATGGGCTTGAAGGGCGGTACTGTCTAATAGACTGGCATCTTTCACTTCTAAGCGTAAACGATTATCAGCAATAGCACGACATGAACTCACGTCACCCAATAGTGGCAGGATGGCTTGAGCTTGCTCGCGATCCTTTGCTGAAATGTTAACCGTTGCTGTTGCTATTACAGGCGTGGGAGTCGCAGCAAGATAGCCACCTGACGCGAGCATTTCATCAATTTCGGTACGTGACACTTCGGCGATAGTCCCCACAATAGCTTGTACCGCACTTCCCGAAATCAACACGCCACTGGCGCCTAACTGCTTCAATCTAGCTTGATCCACTTTACTTGTATCGCGCACATCCATCCGTAAGCGGGTAATACAAGAATCCACATTGACTAGGTTCTCTGGTCCGCCGAAGGCTTCGATAAAGTTACGCGCTCTTTCTGTCCCTTCTGATGAGACTAGCTCTAATTCGACATCCATTCGGCCTGGCGTTTTCAAGTCGAACTTCAAAATTAAGAATCTAAACACCACGTAATACAGCGCCGCATAAATGAGACCTAACACCACCAGCAACCAGATTTTTTGCGAATGACCTGAAAGAACAAGAAAGTCGATCAAACCGTGTGAGAAAGAGGTTCCATGAACAACACCAAACATATTTACTAGCACATAAGCAAGACCAGCCATTAACGCATGTACTACATAAAGTAATGGTGCGGCAAATAAGAATGCAAACTCAATGGGTTCAGTAATTCCGGTTAAAAATGCGGTTAACGCTGCCGAAATCATGATACTACCGACCATGACACGATTTTCTGGGCGGGCAGTATGCCAAATCGCCATTGCAGCAGCAGGTAAACCAAACATTTTAAACAAATAGCCTCCCGCAAGTTGACCGAAGCCATTACCAGCAGCTCGACTCGCATCGTCTGCTTGCAAATAACACGTCAGTACGCCAGTTGCAGGTTTACCTAAACTGTCAACACAATTGCCCGCTTCGAAGAAGAAAGGTACGTTCCATACATGGTGTAAACCGGCTGGAATTAACGAACGCTCAACCACACCATAAATACCAAAAGCTAATGTTGGATTTTGATATGCCGCCCAATGGGAAAATGCAGCAATAGCATTGCCTATCGGAGGCCAAATGAACGATAAGATAACTCCCGCAAAGATCGCTCCAAAACCAGTAATAATAGGCACACTTCGTTTACCTGAGAAGAATCCAAGATATGAAGGTAATTGAATTTTAAAAAAACGGTTAAAGGTCGCTGCAGCAATAGCACCGGCAATCATACCGCCAAACACGCCCACATCAGTACCAGGTTCAAGTACGCCGATGGTTTTAACCATGATGGCATATCCCACTAAGGCCGCCATAGCAGCCACACCATCATTTTTAGCAAATCCTAACGCGATACCTATCGCGAATAGCAATCCCATATTGCTAAAAATGGCTTCGCCCGCTTGTACCATTAACACATTGACGATATCGGGGAGCACACTAAAACCTGCGCTCCCAACGCCTAATAAGATACCCGCCACGGGTAATACGGAAACCGGCAACATGACCGATTTGCCCACTTTTTGTAAAACCGAAAATGCGCCACTCATCATAGCCTTCTTCGGTTTAGCTGCTGTTATTGTTTTAGATGTCATAATACAACCTTAGAAATTTTAATAGATTACCAAGTGATCAACGTTTTTCAATATCGCCTTTAACGGCAAGTAACGTATTAGGATCTCGCATTAATGCTCGAACATCTTTGGCATCTGCACAGCTCATCGCTTTAGCAGCTATAAGCTGACACGCTTGCTGATTTAAATGACGCACTTGATGCTTCACTTCTGGAATTGAAGGCACACTCACAGACAGTTCATCAATACCTAAGCCGACCAAAATAGGCACAGCATCTTTTTCGCCGGCCAATCCACCACAAATGCCAGCCCATTTACCTTTGGCATGCGCGGCCTTAACCGTCATATCGATCAGGCGTAATACTGCAGGATGCAATCCATCAGCAATGGCGGCTAACTTAGGGTGTCCACGATCAATCGCTAAGGTATATTGAGTCAAATCATTAGTACCAATAGAGAAAAAGTCGACATGTTCAGCCAACACATCTGCCATCACGGCAGCCGATGGCACTTCAATCATGATGCCAATTTGGATCCCACTAATATCGATAGCCAATTTTTCGGCTTCTTCTTTTACAACTTGTTTGGCTAACTTAAGCTCAAACAAAGACGCTACCATCGGGAACATAATGCGTAAGTTGCCCGCCTCAGCCGCTTTTAATAGCGCGCGAACTTGTTGTCGTAATACTGCAGGCTTATCTAAACCGACACGGATACCACGTTCACCGAGGAATGGATTATCTTCTTTAGGCAAAGGTAAATAGGCTAACGGCTTATCTCCTCCTACATCTAACGTACGCACAACTAAAGGACGCTGTCCTAACGTTTGCAATACCGCACGATAGACTTGTTCCTGATCATCCTCTGAAGGTGCAACTGATTGGTCTTGATAAAGGAATTCAGAACGCAATAAACCAACCGCTTCGCCTCCCATTTCAACTAATTTTTGGGCATCACTGACTTTAGCGATATTACCGGCAATTTCAAATCGCACTCCATCTAAGGTAACGGCTGTCTCATCTTTGTGTGCTAAAGCCAAGGCTTTCTGCTGCTCAGCGGCATTTTTAATCACATCAAGTTGCGCCATTTCAGCTTCAGTTGGCGACAATAATAGATAACCTTTTGCTGTATCGAGTAACACCTCAGTACCGTGCAAGGTCATGATCTTAGCTTCAACACCAGCCATAGCAGCAATACCCATTGCTCTAGCTAAAATAGCACTGTGGCTCGATGCCCCTCCTAAAGTGGTGCAAATGCCTTTAACGAATGCGGGGTTTAGTTTGGCAGTATCTGAAGGGGTTAAATCTTTAGCGACTAAAATAGTATTTTCGGGGAGTTCAGCCGGAATAGTATCCTGAGACAATCCCGCCATAATGCGTGAAACCCGATTGCCAACGTCGATAAGGTCTGTGGCACGTCCTGCGAGTAATGGGTTTTCCATTCCAGCAAGTTTGTCCGCTTGGCGACAAATACTCTTACTCCAGGCATAAGGGGCCGACTTACCTTGCTGTAATTCAATAATACAGTCATCGTACAAATCAGGATCTGACATTAGCTCTTGGTGGGCCACAAAAATATCGGCTTTTTGCCCCATATCCTTGTTATGCAGCTCTTCAACCAGTTCGACTAAGGTTTGATTAGCCACCTTCATTGCATCGTCTAAAGTTTGCTGTTCAACCTGTGCATCGTCGGCAAAAGTGTCAAACTTAGGCACTTCAGCTTTAATCACGTATAAACGCCCTTTAACTTGACCGGGAGATGCCTCCACACCAATCAGCTGACGTGGATCTTGGCTCGTTTGTAGTAGTAGTGATAGTTCGGAAAAAGGATCGAAGTCGCTTTTAACGTTCTTAGTCACAAGTGAAGCATCGGCGCCCTCTTCACCTAAACCAGTGCTTATCGCCTCAGATAATGCTGCTATTGCCGCTTGCTGATCTTTACCTTTAGCGAGAATAACAATCTGCTCACCAAAAGCGATGTCTAACCCCATAAGACCAACCACACTTCGAGCATTTGCTTGCTTGCCTGCTTTATCAATCATCACGTCACAGTCAAATGCTTTAATCGCAGTGACAATGGCAGCAGCAGGCCGAGCATGAATACCGGTAGGATTAATAACCACTATTGGCGCAGAACTGACCATGTCATCTGACTTTGATACAGCACGAACTTCCGCTGATACCTCTGCACTAAATAACAGATCGCCCGCGTTGACAAATTGTTCAGTCGTTGGTGTTAATGTAATAATTCTGGTCATATCCGTGAGCAGTATGACGGTACGCAAACTTTTTACACCGCAACCCACTTTATCTAAATCCAGCTCAATCAGTGGCGTTTTAGCTTTTACAGCATCACCCACTTTCACTAATGCCTTAAATCCTTCGCCTTTCAATTTAACGGTATCGACACCTATATGAAGCAGAATTTCGATGCCAGTCGCCGTTAATAAAGTCACGGCATGCTTAGAAGGATGTATTTGAGTAACGGTGGCGTCACATGGGGCGTGAAGAATGTTTTCTGTAGGGTCTATCGCTAATCCATCACCCACCATCTTTTGGGAAAATGCGGCATCAGGAACCTGACTCAGTGGACAGCACACCCCCGTAAAAGGGGCCAGCAACTGAATTGTGGTTGAAGTTTTTTTATTCATTGGAACTCCGAATTAAACACTTAACTGCATAATATTAATGTTTTTTATTTTTTGCAGTGAAAATAGTAAAAATGAAAAGCTGCTGCTTACATGATTACTCACTACTCCCTTATCAATCTGACTATTAGCACAACTAAATGAACATTTTTAAGGAGACCAACGATTGCCACTCCTTAATGTGTAGGGACGACGATATTCTTTAGGTAAATATCACGGATAATCGCAGTAAATACCTTAGTGATCTGGCACTAATTTACCAAAGGTAAGATGTGATGTCCCAACCAGATCTCCGAGATATGATATTGGTAACAAAATTACTTAATTGTTACCAGTATCCCAAAACGTTAGCAATCCCCAGCGCAGATTGAAAACGTTACCTCTGTATTTAGCCTTGCGTTTATTCATCTATAATCGAATCTAAAACATCTACAATAACGGTTACTTATATTAGCGTTAATTTAAGCTGTTTTAGAGTGCATGTTGTATTTCAGCTTTAGTTAAAATGCAATATCACCTTTGAGAGTGACAACCCAAGCATCATTATTCTCACTGATAGCACCTGGATTATGTATGTACTGAATTTCAGGACGAATAGCAGAATACTTAGTCACTTGAAATTTGTAATAGCTAGCAATGACCGTCTCTGTTTCCTGGATAGGCATATAAAGTGCGTGATTGTCATTATAAAGCTGAGCGCTACCAGCTATGCTATCGTTCACATGTAGGTATTTAGCGGCTAAGCCCCATTTATCTATCGGACGAGCAGCAAATGGACCTTGATAATTCACCCCCAATGCTAATGATTTATCCACAGTAGTGATATCTTGATCGTTCAACGTCCCCATAAGGAACACACTAAGACCGCGGGCAGAATCACCATCTACAGCAGTAACCTGTTGCTCTGCGACAAAATAAGCGCCATCTTTACTGTCATGTTGACGTGCTTTGCCACCATCAATAATCAAGGGATTACCATCTTGATTGTAGTAAAGATCTTCACCTCCAACGGTATCATGCCAATAACCCAGTTTATAAGTACCTGGTAAGTCATTGAGGTTGGGCATCCAAGCAAGTTCTACAGGAATCGTCACTCCCAAAGTGCCATGAGGACTGCCTAAATTAAGATTTTGACTGTTTTTAAGCCAGCTTGGGTTCATTTGGTAAACCCCGGTCTTTACATACCATTCTGGCGCTAGCTTATACTTGACGACACCCGCCCATTGGCTTATAGGCCAGTTGTAAACCGTGGAATTAACATTACCGAATTGGGATCCACAGAATCCAAGATAGGCAAATTCACATTGGAAAGCACCAAATTCAGCGCCAACATTCATACGGCCTAACTTAATATTGAGGTCGCCACTAAGTAGTTTTTGCTCATAATAAAACTCAGAAATACGGGTCACTCTGCCGCGGCCAAACACTTCTATAGATTGCATTAACTGGCCGATTTCAGCTTTATCATTAATATTCTGGCTCTGCCCACCTCTATTGGTCAGTGACAAATGGAAGTTGGCATCGGACAAGTCTAATAATTTTTCGAGGTCGAAGTTAACACCAAGAACGGTTTGATCGGCATAACTAGTGGCATGATGTTGGCCACCTGTTAAGTTGCCTCCGGTTTCGAAGGTATAACCTAAGCTAACGTCGATACCGGCATTATGCATCTGGCTTCGGATACCACCAATATCACCGAACAAATAGTTATCCGCGGAGAAATTTTCGGCTTGTACTGAACTACTGCAAATAAGTAACAGTACTGAGGCTGTTATGAGAGAATTTATACTTTTCATTGAATACTTCTTTTAGTCAATTGGAAAGCGCATTGCATCGTCAAAAATAAATGCACTATTTGATGTAGCAAAATCGTTATTTTGTTTAAAAAAAATAGTAATTACAAAACGAGAATACAGTAATTAATTTACATACCAATCTGAATGTGTTGATTATGAGCGCGTGATCTCATGTTGAAAATTGCCACTGTTCTTTCAGACATGCTTGAATTTAGTTGGCTTTTAGTTTGCATAACAAACAATGTTTCTAACGCAATATAGATTCTAGTGGGAGCGCATAGATGAACAGGATTGCCAACGGATACGTTGGCAGAAAAACTCACTTGGAAGGAGTTACAGGTGCTAGTGAGGCTATACAGGCCGATGTGAGATGGAGTGATGGAGAGATGGAGTGTTTGCGGTTATGAGTACCACTTACAAAGAATAAAGCGCAACCTTACATCTGAGGCCATATCATCATGCCAAATATGTGGGTTTTATTGCTCTTATTGCGGACGATATTGATTGACTGATTAACCTGGGCAGTTAACTCACCAACATAGGTGATGAAAGCATCAATCCGAGTAGGTTTATCTATCGATTTGATTCGATTTTGAAGATGCTAATAACATCAACATTGCGCCATAATGTACATAAAATTGCATTCCAGCGCGGTGACGAGTGAGCAAGAACTCTATATTTCCATCGAAGGGAAAGTCTTTATCGCGTAACGATTTGTCGAAACAAATATGAGATTAATTAAACAGTAACGCAAATAAAGGCGCGGTTATCACCATGGCTATGCCAGTAAAAATCATGGTTAAACTTGCGACGACGCCTTCTTCTCGGCCAATTTGATTCGCTTTAGCGGCTCCTGCGCCATGGGCTGACGCGCCTAATGATATACCTCGTGCCAAGCTGCTTTTTATGTTGGCAGCTTTAAAAAGAGGATCGCAAATGAGCATTCCCATAATACCTGTCACTAACACTAACATTGCGGTTAATTCAGGGACGCCACCAAATGCGCTTGTTGCTTCAATAGCAAAGGGAGTTGAAACCGATCTTACAATGAGGCTTTTAGATAGTTCTGCCGGCATATGAGTGAAATGGAGAATCAACCATGATGAACCAACGCCTAAACATAACCCCACTAATACGCCTACACTTATGGTTAACGGATAACGTTTAATCAGAGCCCTTTCTCTATAAATTGGCACTGCAAAGGCAATAGTCGCAGGCGCTAATAACGCGGGTAGCCAATGGGTAAATTGAAAATAATCGACCAATGGAATTTGAAATATCACTACAGTCAACAAAATAATAGTAGGGGCTAAAATAATGGGGGCAAACCAAATGCGTTGCTGGCGTAAATACAAGCGCTTACTAAAATAATAACCGACCAACGTGAGTAATAAACACAATACACCTAATAACGAACTATTCATTGTTACACCCCATTATATTCAATTTTAAACAGCACGTAAGCGCTGAGATGTAATGCTGTTTAAACGTTGCTGACGTTCAAATTTAAATAGCTTATCGACAATAAACGCCGTACCCAATAACACACTCGTACTCGCCAATAACATACATACAATCAACTCTGCACCATAGCTTTCGAGTATTGACTGATATTTGGTAATAGCGACAACAGGAGGAATGAAAAATAATAGCAAGTCACCGATTAACCATGCTGAACCTTGGTTGACAATTTTTTCAGGCACCCAATGGCAAGACAATAAGATGAATAGAACACCTAACCCTATAACACTTCCTGGAATAATCGAATGAACACAGAGAGCTGCCCACTGGCATAACCATGCAAAAAAACATAGACCACCCACTTGGATGACTAAGGTTGTTTTACACTTTAAATAGGTGCGATGAGTATTCAGTAGAGATAACATTTGATTTCACACAATGGTTATTTAGTTGATATGCGGAGTTTACCCTTGCTTAATTGATAAAAAAAATGAATATTAATGATTGACTACATCACTTCTGGTTATGTTAATGGATCTTAAAACACTGCACTATTTCATAGAGGTTGTTAATGCTGGCGGTTTCGCTAAAGCATGTCACACAGCATTTGTGACTCAACCTGCCCTCTCAAAAGCAATACGCTTACTGGAAGAAGAGCTTGATATGATATTGCTAGAACGCGGAAAGCGTGGCTCGCAAATCAGGCTAACTGAAGCAGGGAAAGTAGTTTATCGCCATGCCTCAAAGTTAATGGAAGCCCGTCAACTGATGATGGCTGAACTGGATTGTTTACGTAATTTAAGTGGTGGTTCACTAAAATTAGGGCTAGCTCCATTAGGCAGTGCAGAGTTATTTGCCCCTGTGATAGCTCAATTTAGACAACAATATCCGAGTATTGAGCTGCAATTATTGGTGCGCGGCGGTATAGAGCAAACGGCAGCCTTACACAAAGATGAAATAGAACTTGCGACAGGGATTATTGATTTCGATGATGAGTTTTGTGGTATTCGTATTCGCAATGAGTCAATGGTGGTTGTATTACCCGCAGGCCATAAACTTGCGAGTAAAGAAACGTTACAGTTAAGTGAGCTTGATCAATTGGCCCAAGTGATGTTTGAGCCAGAATACGCCTTATATGAGCTAGTGCTTGAAGCTTGTGCCAAAGCGGGATTTAAACCCCAAAATATCACTCGAGTCAGTCATGCTGATTTTGGCATTGCACTAGTCGCGGCAGGCTCTGGAGTAATGATACTGCCAAAAATTATTGCTGAACGATACCGGGTCGAAGCGGTTGTGAATGTCCCCTTAGCCAGTGAAGATTTACGCTGGGAGTTATCATTGTTTTGGCGTAAACAGAAACATCTATCATTTGCGGCTCAAGCAATGATAAAGCTTATTAAGCAGCATTTAAGTCAGCTAGAAAATAAACCTAAAAACGAGTAAAGCAGCAGCGTTACGCATAATGTTTATCGAAAGCAACTAGCCAAGATTTTATCAACCGAAGAGTCAAAATAATTTAGATACAATTGCACCTAAGCCGGTAGCAGAGGTTGGTGTTGCTTTAGATGGGCTGTTATCTACCGTTAACGTATAGGTCCCCACAAAGTCATCAATGTAGCCAGGGGGCATTTATGCGTAAGAAGTAACAGTAGGTTCAACATGCAGCTCATTACTAGCAGACCAATAAGGCGATGTATGGTTAGGCATACCATTGGTTTCAATAACAATGTTCGTGCCACTGAGCAACACATTGACGTTGTTATCATCAAACTCATAGTACGCAGTATGTAAAATGCCACTGCCTAAATCTTCTGTTCCCGTATCAGTGTCAGTATCAGTTGAAGTATCGGTTGAACTGGTTGCATCTGCTACATCGGTGCTGTCTTCAGAACCGCCACAGCCAGTTAACCCCAAGGTTAACCCCAAGGTTAATGCTAAGGTGATGGCAAGAGTAAGCAAACTTAAAGGTGAAGAACTCATGTCATATCTCATAGGCGTAAATATAAGATAAAGCTTAACAATGAAATGTGTAGAAACTACGCAGAAATTATGAATAACCAGCAGTTTTGTATATACCAATGTTAATGAGGTTAAAAAGCCCTCCAATCGCCAAATTCGATAACAATAGCATTATCGGTGTAATCATATATTGTTTTTCTAGCCAATTAGTCACGTCAATCAACACAGCCAGCGAGTCAATAAACAATTGAATAGAAAACTAAATATGACACATATCAACAATGAGAATAACTTCACAAATTTAAATATCACAAAGACTTAGTATCGAGTTACTGCTCCGATCCGCTTTAACAATTGACCAAATGATAACGACATTTATTGTCATTGCTAAAGGTGTATTCTCAAACCTAAGGATACTGCAATGAAAACTACCGACATCCGAATTGTTCCAGGTCTGATTTCAATTGCGATAATTATATTTCTTTGGTTCATCGTCCCCTCACCGGAAGGTGTGTCGGCCAATGCCTGGCACTTATTGGCTTTGTTTATTGGTACTATTGTCGCAATTATTGGTAAAGCGATGCCTATTGGGGCTATTGCCATATTAGCCATTACACTCGTTGCATTAACTGGCGTAACCAATGACAAGCCAGCTGATGCCATTAAGGATGCCTTAAGTGGATTTTCAAACTCACTGATTTGGTTAATTGGTATTGCGATTATCATCTCACGCGGATTAGCTAAAACAGGTTTAGGGAACCGTATTGGCTATTACTTTATTGCTTTATTTGGACGGAAAACCATTGGTATTGGCTATGCGTTAGCGTTATCAGAGCTGGTCATTGCACCTGTCACACCCAGTAATACGGCACGAGGCGGCGGAATTATTCACCCTATAATGAAGTCAATTGCAGCGAGTTTGGGTTCGTCTCCAGAAGAAGGAACATCACGCAAAATAGGCCATTATCTTGCCTTAGTGAATTATCATACCAACCCCATTACCTCGGCAATGTTCATTACCGCGACTGCACCTAACCCATTAATAGTCAAATTGATTGCTGATGCCACAGGTGCAGATATCAGTATTACTTGGGGCACATGGGCACTGGCAGCATTATTGCCAGGTTTGCTTTGTATTGCGCTAATGCCACTGGTTATCTATGCGGTTTACCCCCCAGAAATAAAGCGCACGCCAGACGCAACAGCTTATGCTAAGTCAAAGTTGGCTGACATGGGCCCTATGACTTTTGCTGAAAAAATCATGGTGAGTGTGTTCTCGCTATTACTGATCTTATGGGCAGGAGTACCTGCCATGATATTAGGGGCGGATTTTGCGGTTGATACCACTGCAGTCGCATTTTTAGGCTTATCCATTTTGTTAATTAGCGGGGTACTGAGTTGGGAAGATGTGCTTAAAGAAAAAGCCGCTTGGGATACCGTGGTGTGGTTTTCAGCATTAGTCATGATGGCAACGTTCTTAAATAAGTTGGGATTAGTCGATTGGTTTTCTGGTGTGGTTGAAACCAATATCGCCCAAATTGGTGTCAGCTGGATGATTTCAGTGATCATATTGGTGGTGGTTTACTTTTATGCACACTACTTTTTTGCCAGCACCACTGCGCACATTACCGCCATGTTTGCAGCATTCTTCGCCGCTGGCATCGCATTAGGTGCCCCACCTTTATACCTAGGTTTACTCCTTGCAGGCGCATCATCTTTAATGATGTCGCTCACGCATTATGCCACTGGCACCTCACCGATTATCTTTGGCTCCGGTTACGTATCAATGGAAGACTGGTGGGTAATGGGCATTATTATGAGTGTTGTCAATTTAACCATTTGGGGTGTTGTCGGCGGACTGTGGTGGAAAGTACTTGGTTATTGGTAAGGTTGAGATAGAAATAAAATCAGCCTGTGCTTAAGCCATATTGATAAAGCCAAAAGTTAACTAAACTCAAAATTGATTAAATTAACGCTGACAAATAACATGAGTGATTTGTCAGCGTTAATCTGTAACCCTTTCACAGAACGAATAACTATATTTCGGTCTTAAACTGCTTTACATTTAACTCTAAGCTTTTAGCAAGCTCTTCAAGTTGATAACTGGCCGCGGTAATTTTACCGGCTTCTTGCTGAGCCAATAATGCTGAATGAGTAATTTGAATAAAGTTTTGATTTATATCCGCAGCAACCACAGACTGTTGCTCTGCGGCTGTGGCAATTTGAATATTCATATCACTTATTTTAATTACCGATATATTGATAGCCTGTAATGATTCTCCAGCGTTTTTAGCTTGCTGAACACTACTATTGGCTTGCTCTTGACCTTCGTTCATAACAGTCACTGCTTTAACAGAACTGGCGCGCATGCTTTCAATTACAGCTTGGATTTGTCTTGTTGATTCTTGTGTACGCTGAGCAAGATTACGCACTTCATCAGCAACAACGGCAAAACCTCGGCCTTGTTCACCTGCACGTGCAGCTTCAATGGCCGCATTTAACGCCAACAAATTAGTTTGTTCTGCAATACCTTGAATCACATCTAACACAGATCCAATTTCTTTACTGTCTTGTGATAGTAAATCAATGATCTGTGCCGCTTCACTTACTTTAACGGCTAACGCATCAATATCAGTCTGTGTTTTAGTCACTTCAATTTGACCTGCATTAAACTCATTTGTGGCCGTTTGTGATAGTAGCGCAGCTTCGCTGGTATGGTTTGCGACTTCTGAAACGGTACTCGACATCTGGGTGATCGCTGCAGCACCATTATCGGTCGCTAATTTTTGATTATTAATGAGGTGTTCGTTTTGCTTTGCCGTTTGGTATAAATCTTTAGACGCCGCAAGTAACTTATTTGCGGCCAACATGGAATTTTGGGTTATGTCGGTCAGGTTAACGGTTAAATCCTGCACTGCACTTAATATACTCTGAGAAGAATTAACGGTTAATTTTACCGTGAGATCACCTGAAGCGATTTGTTGGATCACACTGGCTGCATATTCCGGCTCGCCGCCAATAATATTTTTTAAGCGCTTAACAGAAGTTAACGCCACCATACACCCAATAAAGAGTGCAATGGCGGTTACAACTAGCATCACCGACTGAAAACTGGTTGTTTGCTCACGCGCTGCTGAAACTTGTTGTTGAATCTGCGCTTCTTGATAATCAATTAACTTATTAATTCTTTTTAGCCATTCGCTATATAAAGGTGAAACGACCACTAATAGGTGCTCTGTCGCAGCATCATTACGGCTCGAATTAACCATCTGTAACAAGGTTTCAGTAGCCGCTAGCGTGGTCACTTCAATGTCTTTAATCGCTTGCAGTAAGCTTAACTCTTCATTACTGTGCTGCACGTTGGCATACATAGTATTAAGTGTTTTTGCAGCTGTGAGATAAAACTGTTTAAGACGATTAATATCATTTTGATGCTGTTGTGACAGTGAAGCATTATTGACTAATACGGCATCTCGAATTGAAATGGCTCGATCATGCACACTGCCTCTGAAATTAATCGCTTGGCGCTGTTCAACTGCTGTCTGCTCTGACAATTTGGTTAAATTATTGTCTGCGATACTTATTTTGAGTAAACCAAACAAGGTTATACCAACCATAATGACCAGTAAACTTGCAAAGCCAAAGTAAAGACGGCTTATTATTCTCATTGTTAAGACCTTTTGTGTAATTAAGTGTATTGGTACTTTTCGGTAAAATTTGAAGCGTAAAATTGAGTCAGTAAAATTAAAAACATGAATAACAAGCGCTAAAGACAACGGCTATCGACAATTGACAATTGACACTTTGATTTTTAAGGTGATAACTAAAAATCAACTTCAATCATTAATGGTAATAGTATAGTTGATGCTCAACAGTTTTCGGACTCCATGACGAATAAAGACCGGAGCATCGTTTCAATAATTTCAGCAAACCTTTTTTACGGCCTAATCTAAAGAGTGAGCGTATAAAAACCGCGAGCTCGAATGAATAAAGCTCTGAAATCAGCAAACTCAATACGCTTAGCGATGCTCCGTAGCTCACTTTTTATTAAAGCTTTTCGATCAATGTATTTAAAGTCATCAGATTCAAATCAATCAACAAGATGTCGTAAATAGAAATACCTGTTGTCAAAATGGCAACTCGTACCGACAAACCTTTCAATCTATTATCCTTGCAACATTAAGTGAGGGTTTTATGACTAGATTTATACTGTGTAGCTTCGCGCTGGTTCTGCTTTATCCCACTGCAATTGACCTTTATTTAGTTGGTTTACCACAAATCGCCAAAGACTTAGGTGCAAGTGAGTCACAACTCCATATCGCTTTTTCTGTGTATTTAGCGGGTATGGCCACAACGATGGTATTTGCCGGTAAATTATCAGACGTTATCGGCAGACGACCCATAGCAATTACTGGCGCTATTATTTTTACATTAGCTTCGTTCATGGGCAGTACAGTAGAAAACAGCCAATCTTTTTTAATCGTCCGCTTTATTCAAGGTATTGGCGCTGGCAGTTGTTACGTGGTCGCGTTTGCTATTTTACGTGACAAGCTGGACGATAAACGCAGAGCAAAAGTATTATCTATGGTCAATGGAATTACCTGCATCATGCCCGTTATCGCCCCGGTGATTGGTCATTTGATCATGCTTAGCCTTCCATGGCCAAGTCTGTTTATTACTATGGCAGCCATGGGCGGAATGGTGTGTTTAATGTCAGTATTTGTTTTAAAAGAAACCAATACTACACGCCAATCATCACGAGCTAATGTAACAACAGTCGAAACAACTGATCCATTAACAGCCCACCCCTTCACTCAATCAACAACTCAATCAACAACTGCGACAGAATCCTTTTACCAACGATTCTTTTTAAGCCGACTACTCATTAGTGCCATTGCCGTTACAGCAATTCTTACGTTTGTAAATGTATCGCCAATGTTGATCATGAATATCATGGGCTTTAGTCGCGGCGAGTATTCAATTGCGATGGCATTAACGGCACTTGTTAGTATGCTCACCTCATTTGCTATGCCATTGGCGTTGTCATATATCAAGCAACGTAGCTTGATGCTGGTATCTCAATTATTATTTGTGTCTGCCGCAATCATCCTCGGGCAGACTCAACTCAGTGCCGATAGCCAATTTATCAGTCTATTTGGTCTTAGTCTTATCTGTGCAGGATTTTCAATTGGGTTTGGTGTGGTAATGAGCCAAGCGCTTAGCCCCTATCGTTATCGAGCGGGTGTCGCCAGTTCTATGCTCGGAGTGGCTCAAATTTGCAGTTCAGCTTTGTATATTTGGCTATTAGGCTTGCTTGGTATAAGTGCATTGAATATGCTGATATTAATATTGTTAATGGGTGGCGTTATCAGCGCTGTTTTA
This sequence comes from Shewanella sp. Arc9-LZ, assembly GCF_010092445.1. Lineage (NCBI taxonomy): Bacteria > Pseudomonadati > Pseudomonadota > Gammaproteobacteria > Alteromonadales > Shewanellaceae > Shewanella > Shewanella sp. Arc9-LZ. The sequence goes on from NZ_CP048031.1 coordinate 3,311,796, forward strand.
ATAGTATTCATTCCCTCACCACTGCCGAGTATTTCCAATGAAGAAATCATTAGCACGCCTTGATCTAAACTTGCTGATCACTCTGCAATTGTTATTACAAGAATTAAGCGTCACTAAAACAGCAAAAAAACTGAACGTGACGCCGTCAACGGTGAGCAAATCACTCAGCAAATTACGAGAATGGTTTGACGACCCTTTGTTTATAAAAACACCTCATGGATTTAGCCCAACGTCACTTGCCATCAGTATGGAACAAGAGCTTGCTGACTGGTTACAAGTCAGCAGTCAAATACTCGCCAAACGCGGCGATGAGATCCCTAACGGTGTGCGCTTTAATCTTGCGATGGAATCGCCATTGCTGCTGACGATGTTTAATCAGCTTACACAGCAAATATTTCAGCAGTATCCAGACGCTAAAGTCAAAGTTCATAACTGGGACTATGATTCAATTGAAGCTATTATTCGAGGAGAAGTTGACATTGGTTTTACTGGCCGAGAGAGCCACCCAAGATCAAAAGAATCGATTAAACTTTTACCTTACTTTATCAATTACGAAGTATTATTTACCGACCTCCCCTTAGTGTATTTACATAAAGATCACCCAGCCTTAAAAGAAGATTGGAATATTGATACTTTTGTAAAATATCCACAAATTAACATCACATGGGAAAAGTCTGAAACCTGGGCATTAGATGAAGTATTAATAGAAATGGGCTTAAGCCGTAATATTGAATTAACCATGGCCACGTTCGAACAATCTTTGTTTATGACAGCTCAGTCTGGTCACAACATGATTACCACTGCACCACAATATTGTCAGCACTACTGTCGTAATATACACACAGATTTAGTGTGTTTACCTATTCCGGTAGATAAAGCATTACAAGATAAATTGATGATTCCCTTCACCATGATTTGGCATAAACGAAACAATCAAAATCCAAAAATAAAATGGTTAAGAGATGCGATAAAAGCCTTATATCGAGACCTTAATAATACCCACTTGCGTTAGTGTAGAGATACAAGTGGCATAGTTATTTTGGCCACCTAAATAGAGGTGATATTATTATCTCGTACATGACTTTAGGTGAACACATGAGATCGATAACCTACTACTTTATAAGCGCAGATGACGGTTACAGTTGTTGAAAAATAGCTTTCATATGATTTTCACACAAAGATCAACACACACTAAAGACTAACTCATAAAGCTCATTTACAAATCCAAGGAGGAGACGTATTCCATAAATTAATCCACTCAGGGATTGAGCTTGCTGGCATTGGCCTTGCTATACCGAAACCTTGTGCTAATTGACATCCCATTTTGAGTAATTGCCGACCATGCTCTTGGGTTTCAACCCCCTCTGCTATCACAGAACGACCGAAGGTCTTCGATAATTCAATGACACTTTTTACAATGGCTTGATCATCCATATCATCTAACATGTCAATGACAAAAGATTGATCTATTTTTATAACATCAGTCTTTAACTTTCTCAAATAGCTTAAAGATGAAAACCCCGTACCAAAATCATCTAACGAAAAACGTATCCCTAACTGTTTACATTGACTAATAACCTCAGCGATGTGCTGAGTATCTTTAATAATACTGGATTCTAAAATTTCAAATTCAAGCTGACCCGCTTGAAAACTCGTGTTGAGAAATAAGATTTCATTTAATTGTTTAATGAAATCTTCATGCTGAAGTTGTAATGGACTGACATTGACACTGATAGGTATAACTATTCCTAAGCGTCGCCATTCATTATGCTGCTTTATTGCCTGGTCAATTACCCATTTACCTAACTCAATTGCTAGAGGCTCTTCTTCAATGTAGGGCAAAAAGCGAAAGGGTGACAAAAGACCTTCTGTCGGATGTTGCCAACGAATAAGGGCCTCTAAACCTATAATATCATTAGTTTCCATATTAATTTTGGGTTGGTAGAATAACAAAAACTCATTGTTATTAAATCCATTGCTTATGTATTCTAACTCTCGATACTGGAGTTTTATCGCTACATCATTTTCAAAGTCAAATTCATGAATGCAATTCTTTCCCTGCTCTTTAGCCCTATACATAGCCTGATCAGCATGACGAATAAGTATGTCTGGGTAACTATTATCCTGTGGGAAAAATGTCACGCCAATACTCACAGTTATAGAAAGGCGCTTATTTTCAATAATAAATATTTCTGTAATTGAAGAAAGTATTCGCTGTAATATTTCTGTTGCTTGATGATGACAGTCTAAATCATCAAGAATCAAAACAAACTCATCGCCACCAAACCTGGCAAGAGTATCATCCTCTCGTATTGCAGTTTTAAACCTATTTGCAACAAGGCAAAGAAACTCATCTCCTATATCATGACCGTAAGCATCATTTACCTCTTTAAAGCCATCCAAGTCTAGGAAGGCTATAGCTATTTGTTTGCTATTACGCTGCGCTTTGATAAGCGCTTGCTGCATTCGATCAGCTAACAAATTTCTGTTTGGCAAATGTGTTAGTGGATCATAGTTGGCTGCAAACTTTAACTTCTCATTTACTTCTTTTAATACCTGATTACTTTTTTCAAGTTTGCGTTGATTATTTTTCTCGTCGGTAATGTCTTGAAATATACCACTTAATTTTTCAGCAACACCATCGACATACGTGATATGACAAGTCGTTCTAACGTCAATCTTTCGTCCTTTGGTGGTATAAGTTTCAAGCTCTAAGTCGTACTCTTCGCCAAGTTGAATCGCAGCATCAAGCGCTTCTTGGAATAATTTTTTGGAATCGGGTAATAAATAACTTACCCCCATTTCAACGGTAGGAATATATTCTTGCGGAGTTGTTTCATAAATTCTGTAAGTTTCATCTGTCCAAATCAAGTCACCGTTATGCAAGTTGAGTTGCCAGCCACCTAGCTTGCCTATCTCTTGAGATTCTCTCAATAACTCGGTTGTGGTTGCAAGTAGTTCTTCCTGCCGCTTACGAAAGGTTATTTCTTGGTGCATGCCAATCATTCGTGTCGGCTTGCCTTCAACATCCCATGCAATAGCTTTGCCTGTAGACAATACCCAAACATAATGACCGCTTTTGTGTTTCATACGAACTTCTAACTCACAAAGTTCGCTTTGGCCTTGACAATGGTAATCATAATTTTTAATTGCCCTAGGCAAATCATCTGGGTGCAATACATCTAGCCAAGTTTGGTAATCAACAGGCATTAACTCCGATAAGGTATACCCTATAATCTCAGCCCAACGTTCATTACAAACAAGACCATCATTTTCAACACGCCAATCCCAGACGCCAACATTAGTCGCATCTAAAACTAACTCATTAACCTCTTGGCTTATCGTATTCTTGTGCATGGCCTTTATACTGTTTGGGATAAAAAGTTATGGATTAATCAGCTTTTGTAAATAAGAACTTTTTGCCTTTTAATCAATCACAAAAGTCTACTTATTACTGTTTTTTAACTTCAATACTAAAACAGTTTTAACGAACAGATATTCTTTAATATAAGGTAAGCTTGATTAAGTATCAAAGCAAATCACTTAGTTAATGAGCGAAAAAAATATTAATAAAACGAAAAACAAAATGAGATTAGAGCTTCAATTTTTTACACTATATCCAAGACCTAAACGGTAGAAAAAAACTGTGCCACCCATCCTCTGAACAAGTAACATAGCTCATTTCCATTGCTTTGGCGACAGCTCTGCTCGATGTACTCAATTCATCAACTTCAATCGAAACATCAAAAAACTATTTTTGAATTAGTAACCTATCGGTCACCTACGGAATTCAGCACAGCAGAGAAACTTGATAGCAATCAAATATGAGGATGTGTTGTGTTTTTTGGAGGGGATACTTAAACGCACAGCCTGCGCTGGCAATTTGTGGTGCCTTGTCGCCGTTTTCGGTATCAATGCTCACAGTATTCAGTTAATGCAGATAAAACTCAAAACTGTTATTGAGGATGGATAGCTTACTTTTCATAAAGAGAAACCCGGGGTTCAGAGTCCTATCTTACGCCCAAATAAAAAGGCCTTATCTTTCGATAAGGCCTTTTTATTTGAATGTGGCGGAGGGATAGGGATTTGAACCCTAGAACGGGATAAACCGTTGCCGGTTTTCAAGACCGGTGCATTCGACCACTCTGCCATCCCTCCGAACGGGCTGAATAATATAAGTAACTCGTTTGCTTGTAAACCATAAAGTTAAAAAAAACACCTGAGTGCATAGCATTTAATCAGCATGCTCATATTTCTGTCATCATCGAGACTTTTTTAATCAACACAAAACTCGTTGGCGACTCTTTTATGGACTTGAATCACTTCAACAACATCCAGGTAAGCTAGAAGAGTTGAATCTGCTAAGGCTTTTGTGGTGCTTTATGCTAATATCATCTCATTATTTTTCGTTGTCGCAGCTAAATTACCACTATATGAATTCAACGCTACTGCCTAGTGCCAAACTCGCTCCTCAATATCATTTACCTGATGCATCGACTTCAGTTTCTTTTCCAAGTCATATACTGCTTGGTCAAGAACGAGTGGTTGAAACATTCAAATTAATGAGCAAAACAAATTCGCAACATTTATTTCTTGCTGATTTTTTAGGGGTAGATAGATCACTATTTATTGATGCGTTGGTAACTCAAGCTAACACGCCTTCAAGTCATTACCTTGTTGCGACTAAAAAACAGCAAGAAGATGCAGATATTCAGTTTAAGTGGCAACAAACACTCCCTCCTGAACATGTCGGCATTATCGCTAAACAAGAATCATTGTCCTGCTATTTACAAGGGACTATTCGCCGTGCTGATTTGCTCGGTAGAATGCTTAAAACGGATAAATCCAGTGTTTATAAACCTGGTGCACTAGCCAAAAATCATTTCGTGTTTATTTGCTTAGCATCATTATGGCAGCGCGAGAGTTTGTGGGATTTGTTGATGCAAATTATCCACGATGGCTTTTATCGTATTAATAATGAGTTAACTCCTATTCCACTGAATTGTAAAATTGTACTTGTGGGCTCTGGTTTATCGTATAGCCAGCTTAGAGTTGAAGACCGAAATTTTAATCGCCATTTTCCTTTGCTGGCTGAAATGAGTAATGAAGTTGATCTAACACAGCATCCTGAATCGTCTTATGTGCAATGGTTGAACGTGCTTGCCCAAGCAGAATCTGTTGAATTAGAACCATCAAGTTTGTTACCGTTATTTTGGTATAGCTCTCGTTTGGTTGAACATCAACAACGCTTAAGTTTAAGTATGTTGGAGTTTAGGCAACTATTAGGTCAAGCAAAGGTATATTCAGGTCAAGCTACATTGAATGCTGCAGCTATAGCTAAAGCACTGGAAAAATTAAAATTCCGTCACAATAGCTCTGAAATATATTCTGCTCAAAGTTTTGATGATAATTTTATAAACCTGCCAACTAAAGGCGCTATGGTAGGTCAGATTAATGCCCTTACGGTTATTGATACTGGCGATTATACCTATGGTGAGCCTGCCCGTATTACCTCATCAGTGCATTATGGTGATGGCGAAGTGGCAGATATTGAACGAAAATCAGAGTTGGGTGGCAATATTCATGCAAAAGGCATGATGATCCTATCTGCTTGCTTGTACCGTATTTTTGGTCGTGACGCGCCTCTTCATTTGAATGCAAATATTGTGTTTGAACAGTCTTACCAAGAAATTGATGGTGATAGCGCTTCACTAGCTGAGTATTGCTGTTTAATGTCTGCGATAGCTGAACAACCCATTATCCAAAGTTTAGCGGTTACAGGCGCATTAGATCAGTTTGGCAATGTACAAGCGATTGGTGGTGTGAATGAGAAAATTGAAGGTTTCTTTAATTTATGTCAACGCCGCGGTTTAACGGGTGAACAAGGTGTTATTATGCCTAAGGCCAATGTATTACAGCTAAATCTTGAACCTGCTGTGATTGAAGCCATTGATAAAGGATTATTTCATATCCATGCAATTGAGCATATGGATCAAGCAGTTGAACTGCTGATGCAAATGCCTGCTGGAGTCGCGAATGAAGATAACGACTTTGCACCAGACACGCTTTACGGATTAGTACAACAACGTTTAGATAAATTAGCCGGACAAGATGATGACGACGTGGAACTGAACTTTTTTGCTAAATTGTTAGCTAGATTGCACATTATTTAGTGATCGGAGTTGTTTAGCTTACACGTGTTCGCTATCTTGTTAGTATTATCAGTCAATTAAGTGGTATCGATTTAAATGGAAAAAGCTAATAGTTTCACTAAAGAGCAACTTGTCGCATGTGGTCATGGCAATCTTTTAGGCCCAAATAGACCGCGCTTACCTGTCGACAATATGTTGATGATTGACCGTATCATTACCATAAATGAAGATGGTGGTGCATTTGGTAAAGGTGAAATAATTGCCGAACTCGATATCACACCCGATCTATGGTTTTTTGATTGCCACTTTATCAGTGACCCAGTAATGCCTGGTTGTTTAGGTTTGGATGCCATGTGGCAACTTGTTGGTTTCTTCCTAGGCTGGGAAGGCGCTGAAGGTAAAGGTCGAGCATTAGGCGTGGGTGAAGTGAAATTTACCGGCCAAGTATTACCTGATGCAAAGAAAGTGACTTACAAGCTTAATATTAAACGCAAAATTCACCGAAAATTGGTTATGGGTATAGCTGATGCCACGATGGAAGTTGATGGTCGTCAAATCTACTCAGCAACTGATTTAAAAGTAGGTATTTTCAGCGATACATCGACGTTCTAGTTAACGCCACTTTACTTCGAAATACGTTGAAAATGTAGCTTAATGCCCTCCGATATACATCGTGAGGGCATTTTATTAAGTGTTACTTATTAAGTACTACTTGTTAAATAGGCCATTAAGACGACCGTCAATACCTTCACGCCATCCGCCTAACCATTGAGACCGTGAATCCAGATTCGAATGGGGACAAACCTCCTTAGAGCGCCCTCCTACTCCGGCTTGAAATCCTTTTGAAAATGCTCTGTCTAAACGATCTCTTTTCTGTCTTTTCATGCATGAGTCCTCTTCAGTAACAGGCTTCTTTTTGACATGATAAAGCTGAAGCCTTGCATATAGAAATAGATCGTTTTTTAACCAAAATCAACCAAAAAAAACCATCATTTTAATGATCTTTTATTAAGGTATTGAGAATTAGGTTAAAAAAAAATCGAGGAATATTTCCTCGATTTTTTTATGGTTCTAGACTACCCCCTGTTTGAGGTGCTAGATGACGGTGACTACACTGAGTCTATGATGACAGTTAAGCCTATTTTTTTACTCTGCGACGCAACCATAATAATGGCAGAGTGAATAACCAAGCAAAACTGGCTGCACCTTGACGTACATAAGCCACTTCTTCAACTGTGTCTGAAGTCGTACATGCTTCACCAGAGGTTGGTTTCAAAATAACCATTCGCGGCAAATATGCTGTTACTGGAGCACCGTTCCCATCTAATTCAAATAGCGGTAGATTATTTTCACCGACAAGCACATTACCAGTAGTTGCATCGGTTTGATATTGTGGCTTACGAATAAACGCAGTCCCTACAATAGTGCCGTCTTCATTGATGCTATTGGCTTCTACAACTTGAATATCGGTGTTATAAGTTAATATTTCACCAGTACCATCTTGAATACTCACTTGATGACGAGCCCACTCTCCATCAGTATTCTGTACATAGCCTTTAGAACCACAGGTAAGGAGATCGTTTAAATTAGAAAATTCGCTAGTACTATTTTCAAATAAGAAACCCACTTTTGGACGAGGCTTTTCTTTGTCGTAAGTTGATTCAACATAACCGACAACTTGTCCTTTATTGTTGATATCTTTAGGTTTGCTACTTAAATCTGACAATGTGGTTTGGAAGTCATTCGGCGTAACAATTCCTTGTTCAGGATTATTAGTGTCTAATGTGAAGAATTTATCACGCAAATAGCCACCAATATATTTACGATAACTGCCGACTAAAATACCATTATCATTAATATCATATGCGATAGAACTGGTGACTTCATTCTCCATATCTACCCAATTATATTGATATTCACCATTGGCATTCTTTTTCCAGTAAGCAGCATCAAAATATAATTTATCGGTGTCGCCATTACGATAAACATGTGAGCGGCCAGCCACATCATCATCGCTGTTAACACCTAATGCTTGGGCGGTGTAAATTAGCGTTGAATCCGTTGCAGGGGTTAAGCCTAACGGTAATTCAGTACGCTCAGGTACACCGGCATCGTCTATGTTATTTAAATCCCATACTAAAGCGCGTGTTTGATAAATAATATAACGACGGCTGTTAGTGTCTGGATACTGAGAATCTTGAACACAAATAGCGAGCGGCGTAGGATTATCTGCATCAGTGTCTTCTGCGCTTGTAATACAGCTATCTACACGGTCAACACTTGATGAAGCCAATGCGGTACTTCCATAACCAACAACAAGATTATTTTCATTTACATCGGCTGCAACAGACGAACCACCTAACTCAACGGTAGCTGCACTAGTGTCAGCATCTTGTTCACGAACATAGGTTGTGTAAGGAGGTAGCAATGAAAATTCAACATCATCTTTTACTGCAATGGCACGAAGTTCAAAATCACGATAATACCAAAGCTCTTGTGTTGTGCTTGTACCTTCATAAGCCAAGGTCTTTTGTTCACCGGTATAAGCACCCACTTTGGTGCCATTACTGTTAAGACCATAGAAGAAGGTATCAATTGAATTAACAACCAGTTCACCATCACTGTCTACATCAGTAGGATTAGTCGTACCTGCTAGGCTATAAAATGAAGGCTTCCAAGCGCCTTCAGCGGCATTTGCACTGGTAGTGACAGTGAAGTTATTTGCCTCTATTGGCTTTAATACTGAATAGGTAATCTCTTCTGCATCAGAAATACCATCTTCAACATCAATGATGCCGCCTTCAATGTCTTCGGTACTAAGTTTCTTTTTACCTTTTGAAATACCGACAACTTCATCTTGACTGTTCACCGCCATGGCATAGCCATTACGTGTACCGTCAATAGTGCCATTTAGGTCGAAATCTTCAATATTAACAATTTCATATACTGGCGCAGCTTGAACTGTTCCAATCACACTTAATACACCTATCGCAACAAGGGATAAGGCTTTATCAAACTTTAACTTCATGTAACTATTCCTGTTTTATTATGCTTTACTTCAGTGACTCAAGCTCTTCCCATCGCTCGAAGCAAACTTCTAAATTCTGTTCTTTTTCTGCCAACAACTGCAGTGTTTTATTGACCAAATCCTGCGGTTGATTATAAAAATCAGCACCCGCTATGGTTTGCTGCAATTGGGCAATATCTTGCTCGAGCTGTTCCATTTGGCTCGGAAGCGTATCTAATTCTTTTTGCAATTTGTAAGACAGTTTTTTGACTGCTTTCTCAGGGATACTGACAGGCTTTGTTTCAACCACTGCGGTAGGTTGGACAACATTAGTTGCAACAGGTTCCTCAGAATAAAACTTTGCACCTTGAGCAACAGCATCTTGGTAACCACCAACATACTCAGCCCATTGTCCATTGCCCGCAAACCACCAACTGCTGGTAACGGTATTGTCGATAAATGCTCTATCGTGGCTCACGATAAGTAATGTACCAGCAAAATCAGCAAGCAGTGACTCTAACAATTCTAACGTCTCAATATCAAGATCGTTTGTTGGTTCATCGAGAATAATTAAATTGGCAGGGCGTAATAATAATCTCGCCAATAACAAACGGTTCTTCTCGCCACCAGAAAGTGCTTTTACCGGAGTACGAGCACGCATTGGCGAGAATAAGAAATCTTGTAGATAACTAAGAATATGGCGATCTTGGCCATTAATTGTGACGGTACTTTTACCCTCACCAACGTTTTCTTCTACTGTTTTTTCTGGGTCAAGCGCTTCACGATACTGGTCAAAATAGGCAACGTCTAGCTTAGTACCGACTTTAATTTCGCCAGATTGAGGCTGCAGCTTTTCAATTAACAGTTTGATTAGCGTTGATTTACCGCAACCATTTGGGCCAATTAACGCGATACGGTCACCACGTATGACAGTAGTACTGAAATCTTTAACTAAATTTTTATCAGGCAAATTATAGTTAACATTTTTAATATCAAATACTAACTTACCAGAGCGTTCGTTATCAGATACCGACATTTTGGCGTTACCTTGACGGTTTAAGCGTTCACTACGTTCGGTACGTAGTGCTTTTAACGCTCGAACACGACCTTCATTTCGAGTACGTCGCGCTTTAACACCTTGGCGGATCCAGGTTTCTTCGTCGGCAAGTTTTTTATCAAAATGAGCGTTTTTCTCAGCTTCAACTCGTAACCATTCTTGCTTACCATCTAAATAAACTTGATAGTTACCTGGAAATGAGACCACTACACCACGATCTAAATCGACGATACGCGTTGCCATTCTTTGAATAAAACCACGGTCATGGCTTACAAATACGATAGCGCCTTTAAAGCTTAATAAAAATTGCTCTAACCATTCAATGGTATCGATATCTAAATGGTTGGTAGGTTCGTCAAGCAGTAATAAATCAGGATTAACAACAAGGGCACGAGCTAACGCCACTTTACGCTGCCAACCACCAGACAATTCATTTAATGGCTTATCCGGATCTAGACCTAACAACTGACAGTTTTGGATAATGCGTGAATCTAATTGCCAGCCGTCATTGTGATCTAACACTTCCTGAAGACGTTGCATTTGATTCAGCATACGATCCATCTGCTCAGGATTAGCATCTGCAACATCGTGTGATAATTGATGATACTGTTCTAACGCTTCACCAATTTCTTTCAAACCCGCTGCTATATAAGAGTAAACCGATCCGGTTTCTGCTTTAGGAGGGTCTTGCTGTAAACGACTGACGTTAACGTCATTTGCAATATTAAACTCACCATCATCAAGTAATACATCACCTGATAATACTTTCATTAAACTTGATTTACCGGCGCCATTACGCCCAACAATACACACGCGCTCACCAGGTTCAATGGTAAAATCTGCATTTAGCAGCAAAGGAATGTAACCGTAGGCTAACGAGCCATTATTAATGCGTACCAGACTCAATCTAAACTCCTAAAAATTCTTGTAATTGTGCGGCATCGAAAGGCCAGAATAACTCACGTTCGCCCTGTACAAATACAGGAATGCTCATGCCATAACGCTCTGCAAGTGATGCGTTATCACAAATATCGATGTGCTGATAATGTATTGCGGTTTGATCAACCAATTTTTGAGCTATTTCACACAGATGACAACCCTCGGTGTGAAATAGCACATAGGCGACTGAACTATTTTTTAGCATGAGTCAGTAGCCAAACATTATGGATATGTGGATTACGTTTATAATCCAGCGGTAAACATAAATGGTCGATATTAGTCACGTCGATACCTGCTTGGTTCAACGCCTCGATATCCATTTTAAATTTACGTTTGTTGTTTGAGAAGATAAGCTCGCCATTTGGAGAAAGTAGCTTAATCAAGCCACCTAACATCTCTGCATGATCGCGTTGCACATCCCAACTGTCTTCCATACGTTTTGAATTTGAAAACGTCGGTGGGTCGATAAAAATGAGTTCATATTTCTGATGGCTATTATCTTTTATCCACTGCAAACAGTCTGCTTGAATAAAGTCGTATTTAGCGCCAGACAAACCATTTAAGGCAAAGTTTTCTTTGGCCCAATTGATGTAGGTATTAGACATGTCGATGGTAGTAACTGATTTAGCTCCGCCGATCGCAGCATGTACTGATGCAGACCCAGTGTAAGCGAATAAATTAAGGACATTTTTGCCTTTTGATTTATCGCCAACCAGTTTACGTGTAACTCGATGATCAAGGAACAAACCTGTATCGAGATAACCGGTTAAGTTAAGTTTAAATTTAGCACCATATTCTTCAGTGATAACTTCAACTTTACGTTCGTCAATTTTTTGATATTGGTTAGCACCCTTCTGACGTTCACGAGTTTTCAAGGTGATACGATCAGGATGAATCCCTAACGCCCCAGGCAAGGCTAATAGCACATCACTAATACGGCGTTTAGTCACCGCTTCAGGAATAGTTGCTGGAGCTGAATATTCTTGAATAACAACATAATCGACGTATCTATCAATGGCGACGTTGTATTCAGGTAAATCAGCATCATATAAACGATAACTGTCTATGCGCTCTTTTTTAGCCCATTTTTCAAACTGTTTAACATTCTTTTTAATACGATTCGCAAATGCTGGCGCAATGTCGATAATATCAACACCTTCAGGCAATTCAGGCACGTCGCGGCGGGTACTGTTGGCGTGTAAGGTATAAATGTTAAAAGCACATTCTAATGCGCCGTTGAACATTTTCATCTGCTTGTCAGCTTTTAGTTTAAGCGATGATATAAGTTCAACATCACTGCACAACATAGCTATTTTCCAGCCACCAAACTCTTTTTTAAACTTATCACCGAGTTGGTAATAAAGTTGTAAAAGCTCAGTAACATTACCCAAACGCTCACCGTAAGGCGGGTTAGAAATCAAAAAGCCTTCACTTACAGGAGGTGTTACATCGAGCGCATCTGACACGCTAAATTCAATTAATTCAGCAACACCAGCATTATCAGCATTGCGCTTAGCGATAGAAATCAGGTGAGGTTCGATGTCTGAACCGTAAAATTTAAGCTTACAACGAGTTTTGCCCAAGGTTGCACGCGCTTGAGCTTCGTCAAAAATAACCTGCCACATTGCTTTATTGTGACTTTGCCAATTTTCGAAACCAAATTTCTCACGTTTTAGTCCAGGCGCAATATCAGCAGCCATTAATGCCGCTTCTATTAATACCGTGCCGCTGCCACAAAATGGGTCAAGCACAGTAATAGGATTAGCTTGCCAACCACTGCGAACCAACATATTGGCAGCGAGGTTTTCTTTTAATGGTGCTTCACCCGTAGTTGAACGGTATCCGCGTTGGTGTAAAGAAGCGCCTGAGAAATTCATTGAAATAGTCAGTTGACCATTACGATAATGGGCATCAATTTTAAAATCTGGATTGACACGTTCTACATCGGGACGAGGAGTACCATCATCACGAAAACGGTCAACTACAGCATCTTTAATTTTCAGCGCACCAAATTGAGTGTTATTAATGAAACCACCCGTGCCGTGAAAATCAATACTGAAGGTTTTTTTATGGGAAAAATGCGATGGCCAATCAATGCAGTATGCTGCGTTATAAAGTTGCTCTGCAGAATCACAAGCTCCTTTATAGATGACTAATACGATACGGCTCGCTAAACGAGTCCATAATGTAATGCGATAAGCCAGCTCTAATGAAGCAGAAAAATATACTCCAGCAACACTTTCTTTAACGTCGGTTGCTCCGAACTCTTTAAGTTCAGAAGCAAGGCTATATTCGAAACCCTTTGGGGCTGCAGCAAAAAAATTAAACATGTATTAGTCAGTCATCGGTTACGCAAAATTCAGTGCAGCATTATACCTGCTCAAACACATAACCCCAACGACTTATCGAAATGGACGGTTAAAATCCCTTATTTTTGGGTTAATTTGGCAATATCGTACGATAAAGCAGTGACTCGCTTATTTTACCAGCAAACAAATAGCTATCGCCTAGATTTTACTTGCAAATATAAACGGGGATCGCTATAGTTCGCCCCGCTTTGAAGCAGACCGTTAAACACGCTAACTAGCCAGTTTAATAAGATGAATTAAAGCAGCGTCAATCGGACGCGGGATGGAGCAGTTGGTAGCTCGTCGGGCTCATAACCCGAAGGTCGTAGGTTCAAGTCCTACTCCCGCAACCATTTCTTTAGTCAATAGAATTAAAATAATTGATAGCGTTTATCGGACGCGGGATGGAGCAGTTGGTAGCTCGTCGGGCTCATAACCCGAAGGTCGTAGGTTCAAGTCCTACTCCCGCAACCATTTCTTTAATCAATAGAATAAAAATAATTGATAGCGTTTATCGGACGCGGGATGGAGCAGTTGGTAGCTCGTCGGGCTCATAACCCGAAGGTCGTAGGTTCAAGTCCTACTCCCGCAACCATTTCTTTAGTCAATAGAATTAAAATAATTGATAGCGTTTATCGGACGCGGGATGGAGCAGTTGGTAGCTCGTCGGGCTCATAACCCGAAGGTCGTAGGTTCAAGTCCTACTCCCGCAACCATTTCTTTAGTCAATAGAATAAAAATAATTGATAGTGTTTTCGGACGCAGGATATAGTAACTGGTAGTTTGTCGGGCTTAGATTTTTATCAATAAAGAGTCGAAGGTCGTAGTTTTTTTATCAAGTCCTACTCCCGCAACCATTTCTTTAGTCAATAGAATAAAAATAATTGATAGTGTTTTCGGACGCAGGATATAGTAACTGGTAGTTTGTCGGGCTTAGATTTTTATCAATAAAGAGTCGAAGGTCGTAGTTTTTTTATCAAGTCCTACTCTCGCAACCATTTCTTTCGTCAATAGAATTAAAATAATTGATAGCGTTTTATCGGACGCGGGATGGAGCAGTTGGTAGCTCGTCGGGCTCATAACCCGAAGGTCGTAGGTTCAAGTCCTACTCCCGCAACCATTTTCTATTGTTATACCTTTCCTTTTAATTCCCCTGCTTTAATTATCTGCACCTAGAACTATATCTTTATCGTGCCCCTATTTTTATATTTTAATCTCAATCTCACATCTTAATTAATTTTTATAGCTCGTCCAGAGTATGAAATGATTAATGTCACTCGCCGGACTCAAAAAATAAAAGCTGTTATGAGCCCAGACGACATTTATATCCCCAGCCCCAAAAATATTAACGTCATCAGTTGAGTCTCTTTCTAGTGCGTTATTTTGATGTTGGTAGCGATAATTTCCACCAACTCAGCATCCCACCTTCAAGTTGATATACATCAGTAAATCCAAACTGTTTAAGTTTTCTAACCCCAGGGATACTGCGATGGGCAGAGAGACATATCACGACAGTTGTTATCTCTGGTGATAATTCAAGCTGCTTTATCGTATCAATAGAAAGCGACGTGATAGGTAGGTTTTTAGAGCCTTCAACATGCGACTTGTGCCATTCCATTTTTGAGCGAACATCTACAATCTGAATATCATTCTTCTGAAGTCGTTTATGTAATTCTTGGGCGCTCATTTCGGGTACTTTTCCAAACGGTAGCCACTGACACAGTTTCTTTAATATCGACATCTATGCATTCCTAATATTGATTTCTAATGTGTATGCTTAACTAAAGCCGGATTCAGAGGCATTCATTACCAAGCCATCAAGCTAAATAGTGACAAGTTAACTTTATGGAAAACATCATCATGAATGGCGATTGCCTTTCCTATGTCTAATGTCTAATGTCTAATGTCTACCACATAAGTCGCTTCATCAAGCTTTGAACCACTGATATTTAATATTTATATCACTGATTTGATATCTAACATTAAACAACAACCATGATATCGAGCTTCTATTTGAAATGTTTATGCTCTGGGGTTAGATGATACAACAGTAATATATTGACCATTCAATCATACAACACTGGTTTTTCTATTGACGAGTATTGCTGTCGGCGATTGTGCGCAACAACGCGTAAACAAAAATGCCGAATGATTTCTCATTCGGCATTATCTAAAGTGCAATACGGTTATTTCATCAAAGTGACTTCAACCAGTGTTTCACTTTGGTGCGATTATTATTGTCACGACTTTGCTTAATTAATTCATCATCAGCTTTAATTTGACTCGTTTTAGCCAACCGGTCATAGAGCAAAACATTCACAGATGCAGCTAAATTCATACACCCTACAGTCGGTACATACACAACATCATCAGCAGCATCAATTAATTGCTGTGGAATAGTGCCGTCTTCCGGACCGAATATATAAAAGGCATTATCTGGATGAGAGAATAAAGGCAACGGAGTCGCCCCAACGACAAGATCGACACAGACTATGGTTGCGCCATCAGGCACACTATCGAGTAATGACTCAACACCAATTAAAGGAATACGCTTGGCAGCATCTTTAGTGTCAACATCGTATTGAGCATCACCCGACTTAGCCGCCAATTCATAACGTTTTCCTGTATAGCAAACGTTATCAACACCGTAGCAACCAGCTGCTCGCATAATGCCGCCAACATTGACCGGCGTTTTGGGATTAACTAAACCTATAGTGACTTGTTGCAATGAGGAATTTACCATAAAAGCTGTTTATCTATTCCGGGTTATGCCGCTTGAGCGACAATACGTTGACGTAACTGCTGCCATGCAGCTTCCACTAATGAAAAATCATGTTCATCTAATTCTTCATTTGCCAACGCAAGACATTTAACCAACTTTAGATCAAGTGCAGGTAAATCTTGTTCAGGTTCGACTTCTAATTCAGCTAATACAACGGCGACGTGGCCTTGTAAATAACCACAAGCAAATAACGCATCGTCATCGCTGTGGCTAACACTGTCTTCAATCCAAGACTCTAATGCTGCATCGTACTGTTCTAACATGTTCTAGTTCTCCACTAAATCTGGGTTGGCTACTTGATACATTACGTAATCATGGTAACCCGTGACTATTTTGTAATAGCCAGTGAGTGCTTTATCTAATTCAGGGTCGCCACTATCCACAATTAATGGCCTACCTTCAAGTGCTTTTAGCTTAGTTTTTGTGGCCAGGATTAAAATATTGTCTTTTTCTAGTTGCCGGATCAGTTCCGGTGACAACTGCTGATTGCCACGACCCAATATATGCCCTTGCCCACCGATTAATGTAATCACTAGCTTGACGCTAGAATACCTTTTTTTATCGGCAATCAACGCGAGTAATTGTTGCGCGGTAACATCCTTAGCAATCACGCTTTTATGCTGAATAACATCAACACCAAGCAAAGTATTTTCTAAACCAAGGTCTTCCATGACTGCCGCTACGGTGCTGCCTGAACCCATGATATAAAGCTCATCGTCCATTGATTCAATCACATCGGCGGCAATATCGGCCAACACTAATTCATCAACTTCTTTACCGCCCATTTTGACTGCTTGTATATATCGTGGCGCAGCTGGAACCGTCATTTCACCAAATCGTTTCGCTTTTACAATCCCCTGCCTAAACGCGATCTCATCAATGTCCATTACATCAGCAGACATTAAGCTCACGAGTTCACCTTTAAGTAACATGCTGACAACGAGCCCAGAAGCATGCGGGGTAATACCGTATACACCCGAGTGAATTTTAACACCAGCTGGTACACCTAACACCGGAAATGAATCATCAACCACGGCATAAATATCGCGGGCAGTACCATCACCACCAGCAAACAGTAACAAATCTAATTGATGATCGAGTAAGCATTTAACCGCTTGTTGGGTATCTATTGCAGACGTTTTTTCAATTGAGGTTGTTTCTAACGCGGTATATACATCTTGAGTCGAAAAACCCATTTGACGACATAAGCTCCCGCCCATATCACCAGATGCAGTAATAATATCGATTTGTTTAACGAAAGGTAAAATGACATCCAGAGCTTGTTGCATGCGTTGTTGTGCTTTGGGAATAGCACCTTTGGCAATAGCTTCTACGGCAACGCCGTCAGAGCCTTTTAAACCGACACTGCCTCCAAGGCCAGCTAATGGATTAATGATTACCCCTAAGCGAAAACGTTTCACACTGACTCCTTGCTGATTACATAACTTCTGTGTCTAAAAATGAAGAGTAAATGAATGACCTAGTTAACCAATTATGTATTAGTCGCTGGTTGGCCATTAATATTGGGGATAAGCAATACCGCTATCATTGATAAAAATGCACAAGCTGCCGCAAATACCCAAACCCACATAGTGCTACTACCATCACCCCAAATCATGCCACTTATCCACGTGCCTAATGCGCCACCCACACCAAAACTGACACTGGCGTATAACGCTTGGCCAGTACTTCGATGACTGATGGAAAAATGACGGTGAATGAAATGGATTGAAGCGGCATGGACTAAACCAAAAGTGAAAGCATGTAATAGTTGGCTGATGACCAATAATGAAACGTGTTCAACACCAAATGCCAACAATAACCAACGAATGGCAGTTAACAGAATGCTCACCACAAGCAATACTCGAATACCGTATTGGCGAATAAGACGGGATGAATAAAAGAAAATAACAATTTCAGCTAGCACGCCTAAGGCAACTAGCATTCCAGCGATGGTCTCAGAGTAGCCAACCTGCTTTAGATATAATACAAAAAAACCATAAAATGGTCCGACACTCATCTGCAATAACATTGCAGATAGCATAAACCACACTAATGATTTATCAAATGTAAGTTTAGGACGCTCAGATTTATTGACTACAACACTACGGTTAGCGGGTAAAGGCAATGAGCAAGCAAACAAACCTAAAAACAGTATCATCCCCATATAAGGCAACACTTCGGGGCCCCAGTGATCAATCGCTAATCCACCACTTATCACCAAAATAATATAACCAACACTGCCCCAACTTCGAATGGCACCATAACGTTCAGCTTTATCACCAAGCGTTTCTAACGTAATCACTTCTAACTGAGCAAGAATGGAATTCCAAAAGAAAGTGTATATGGCTAAACTAACCGCAAGATACATGAAGCTGCCGTCGAAGAAAAAACTGGTATAGGTAATCGCTGCAGCAAAGGAGCCAAGCTTTATCAATTCTGCTCGCATACCAGTGCGATCGGCTACAGCCGCCCATACGTTAGGCGCGACAATTCGAGTGGCCATTAAAATGGCCAACAAAAAACCTATCTCTTGGGCATTGAAACCTCGGCTATCAAAGAAAACCCCCAAATAGGGAACCATGATGCCAAGAATAGAAAAGAAAAAGAAATAACAAGCGCTGAGCCAGCGTAAATCTGGTTCAGCGGGTTTCAATGAGGACATTATCGCATTCCGATAACGGGTGTTTGACTAGTAACATCTTGGTTTTGCGCACGATGTCTTAACAAGTGATCCATCAATACAATCGCGAGCATCGCTTCAGCAATAGGCACGGCGCGAATACCCACACAAGGATCATGACGACCTTTGGTGATCATATCGATTGTTTCGCCCTGCACTGTCATGCTTTGACCTGGTACGCTAATGCTCGAGGTAGGTTTTAGCGCAATATGAGCCACAACAGGTTGGCCAGATGAAATGCCGCCCAATACGCCACCTGCATGGTTAGATGCAAAACCTTGTGGTGACATTAAATCACGACCTTCAGAGCCTTTCTGAGTAACAACGCCAAAACCATCACCAATTTCAACACCTTTAACGGCATTAATGCCCATTAACGCATGCGCGATATCAGCATCAAGGCGATCAAATACGGGTTCGCCTAATCCCACAGGAACACCAGTGGCTGCAACAGTAATTTTGGCGCCTATTGAATCACCAGATTTACGTAAGCCACGCATGTACTCATCTAATGCTTCTAATTTACTGGCATCAGGGAAGAAAAATGCATTTTGCTCAATTTGAGTCAAATCAATAGTGTCAGCACTAATAGGTCCTAGCTGAGCAAGATAGCCATGAATTTCAATGCCGTGCACTTGCTTGAGGTATTTTTTTGCTATCGCACCTGCGGCAACTCGCATTGCCGTTTCACGTGCAGACGAGCGCCCGCCGCCACGGTAATCACGCATGCCATACTTTTGTTGGTAGGTATAATCTGCATGACCAGGACGAAACGTGTCTTTAATATCTGAATAGTCTTGGCTACGTTGATCGGTATTCTCAATCAACAAACCAATAGAGGTGCCAGTGGTTTTACCTTCAAACACTCCTGACAAAATTCTTACTTCATCAGCTTCACGGCGTGCCGTTGTATAACGTGACGTGCCAGGACGACGACGGTCTAAATCATGTTGCATATCTTCAACGGTTAACTCCAGTCCTGGAGGGCAGCCATCAATGATACAACCTAAAGCAACACCATGGCTTTCACCAAATGTTGTAACAACAAAGTTTTGACCAATACTATTTCCTGACATGCGCGTTAACTACCTCTATTAATTATTCACTTCATTGAGTGCGATTCTTGTCGCTATTATTCACTATCTTTATAGATGGCGAAAAGTGATTCATTTTCAACTAGCTGATCACGGGTTAATACAAACACGCCATCACCGCCAAATTCAAAATCAACCCAAGCAAATGGCATATCAGGATATTGCTCAATCAAATGCACCATTGAATTACCGACTTCAACGACTAGCAAACCCGTTTCTGTTAAATAATCTGCCGCATTAGCTAAGATACGCTTGGTTAAATCTAAGCCATCATTGCCAGACGCTAACCCAATAGCAGGTTCGTGATGATACTCTTCAGGCATATCACCAATATCTTGTGCATCTACATATGGAGGATTAGACACAATTAAGTCGTAATGCTGGCCTTTTGGAATCGCTGAGAATAAATCGGATTGCATCGGGAAAACACGATCCAACACGCCCAAAGATTCAATATTAATTTGGGCAACTTCAAGTGCGTCTTCGCTAATATCTAATGCGTCAACTTCAGCATCTTCAAACGCATAGGCACAAGCAATGGCAATACAAGCACTGCCAGTGCATAAATCCATAATGCGATTAACCGGTTTGTTATATAACCATGGGCTAAAATGATGATTGATCATTTCGGCAATCGGCGAACGCGGAACCAGTACGCGTTCATCAACATAAAATTCAAGACCCGCAAATTTGGCTTTATTGGTCAAATACGGTACCGGTAAACGTTCACGTACACGGCGAATAATTAATTCAACGATTTTGTGTTTTTCACTACTGGTCAGGTTACTTAAAATAACCTGCTGGCCGATATCTTCTGGTAAGTGTAGAGCATCAAAAACCAATGCAATGGCTTCGTCCCAAGCATTATCCGTTCCGTGACCATAATAAATATTGGCATCATTAAAACGGCTGACAGCCCAACGTAACATATCAGCGATAGTACGTAACTCAGTGACAGCTTCATCTACAAAGATCTTATCCAAAACACACTCCTTAAAAATTGTTCTGCGCTATTGTAACTGATGTCTATTAAGATGACCTAGAATTCAATACAATACGCCCATGAAAGACGATAATTATCCAGACTTATCGCTGTTTAGTGCATTAATCGAGGGTATCAAACCGCTAAGGCAAGATACTCACCACTTTAAACAGCCTGTCAAAGCCAAACAACAGTTCGAAATAAAAGAACAGCAGATTCATGCTGATAGCTATTTTTCGGATACATATCAGCCGCTTCTGCCGGTAGATGGCCCTATGCGTTGGATTAATACCAGCACAGATAAGCATGAATTAAAACGCTTAAGGCGTGGTGACTATTCTCCGGACCTGTTGCTTGATTTGCATGGCATGCGTCAAGCAGAAGCCAAACTTGAATTAGCCGCACTTATCCAAGCATGTGTTAAGCAAAACACGATTTGTTGCTGCGTAATGCACGGCTATGGAATGGGTATTTTAAAACAGCAAACACCAATGTGGTTAGCACAACACCCAAACGTAAAAGCGTTTCACCAAGCACCCAAAGAATGGGGTGGCGATGCCGCGTTATTGGTATTAATTGATATTGGTGAACAGCCTCACCGACGTTAATACGAAGAAATAAGCGCGAACATAAAAAAGGTAAGTAATCACTTACCTTTTTTTATTCAGATGTGATTCAAAACGTTATTGTCATTACACAACAACTTGATGTGGTGCCGTCATTGCGACAAAACTCGCGTTATGCGTATGTTTGTCTATGTGAGCCACCGCAGAGGTAGCAAATAAAGGTGGCTCAACCCCCGCCACAAGCTCGCTGACCATAAATCCTAAAATTGGCATATGTGCTATAACCAATACATTATCAGCTTTATATTGCTCGGCATAAGCCAACACAACATCTATCGCCACTTTAGCATCGCCAGAGGGAGTCACATCATCAACTACTAACCACTTACGGGGTTCAGCTAAGTGTTTACTGACTTCTTGCCACGTTTGCTGCGCACGTAAATAAGGGCTCACAATCACCAAATCAAAATGGCTGACCTGTTTTGCTAACCAATTAGCCATATAGCCAGTTTGAATACGGCCTGTTTCAGTTAATTTTCGTTCCCTATCGGACAGAGCATCAAAACTCGCTTCACCATGGCGCATCAAAAATAGCTGCATACTTCTCTCGTGATGTTTTTATTATCATTCTTAACCAATTGTAGCGTTAATCAGCGCAACAACAAACCTAGAATTGAGCATATTTAGATAAACTTTAGTCGATAATTGAATAAAACTGACCAAGGTAATTTGCTAAAAAGTAATAACAAGATCAATATATAACAAGTTATCTTTTCTGGAGTCTCCTCTTGCCTGAATTTCCAGCAGTTTATAAAAGCCAAAATGATCATCGCCAATACCAATATCGAGTGTTGAACAACCAACTTCGAGTGTTATTGGTTGAAGACATGCAATCAAATCAAGCAGCCGCATCTATGGCGGTTAGTGTTGGTCATTTTGACGATCCTGTTGACCGACCAGGTATGGCGCATTTCCTTGAGCACATGTTATTTTTAGGCACCGAGAAATATCCAGATTCAGGAGAATACCACGCTTATATTAATCAACATGGTGGCAGTAATAATGCTTGGACAGGCACAGAACAAACTAACTTTTTCTATAGCATTAATGCCGAAGCCTTAGAAGGTTCATTAGACCGATTCAGTCAATTTTTTATTGCCCCAAAGTTTGACTTAGAGTTAGTGGATCGTGAAAGGCAGGCAATCGAATCTGAATTTAGCTTAAAATTAAAAGATGATATTCGCCGAGTTTACCAAGTTCAAAAAGAAACCGTTAATCCAAAACATCCATTTTCAAAATTCTCTGTCGGTAACCAAACAACTTTAGCGGGTAAACAAGCAGACATACGGGATGAACTGCTGGCTTTTTATCAACAACATTACAGTGCTAATATTATGACATTGTGCGTTGTCGCTCCACGCCCTATTGCAGAGCTAGACACCATCGTTAAAAAATACTTCTCAAACATTATCAATAGAAATGTAAGTAAACACTATCCATCTGAAGCAATGATAACGAAGGACCAACGTCAAAAACATATACAAATTGTACCGTTGAAAGATCAAAAACGAGTCAGTATTAGTTTTTCACTGCCAGAGATAGACCAATTTTATAAGCGAAAACCACTCACCTTTATCAGCCATTTACTCGGTAATGAAAGCCCAGGGAGTTTACTGTCCTATTTAAAAGTACAGGGGTTAGCCAATAACTTATCTGCTGGCGGTGGGGTTAATGGTTACAACTTCAAAGATTATTCAATCAGCATACAATTAACCGACAAGGGATTTGCAGAGCTTGATGAAGTGGTAACTTGTGTATTTGAATACATTGAACTGATTAAGCAGCAAGGTGTACAAGCATGGCGTTACCAAGAGCGAGCCAATTTACTTAACACTGCGTTTCGATTCCAAGAACAGATCAAAACCTTGGATTTAGCAAGCCATCTCAGTATCAACATGCACCATTATGATATTGAAGACATTATTTATGGCGACTATCGCATGGATGAAATGCTAGAGGATGAAACAATACAACTGCTGTCTATGATGTCGGCAGCTAATATGCGCTTACTCACGGTTGCAAAAGAATCACAGGTCGATAATCAAGCAAAATGGTACGACACTCCGTACCAAGTGAGATCATTACAACCCCAACAAATAGCAAAATGGTCTTCCGTTACGGTAAGAGAGTCACTTAAACTTCCGGAAAGAAATCCGTTTATTGTCGCCAACCCGCAAGCTAGGGCAGACAAAAGCGATACTCCAGTACCCACTATTGTTGCAGAAGGCGAAGGTTACCGTATTTGGCATAAAAAAGATGATGAATTCAATGTTCCTAAAGGGCATTTATACTTATCGTTAGACTCAGATCAAGCGAGCTCAACCCCTAGACAAGCAGCATTAACAAGACTATACGTTGAAATGCTTATCGATTATCTGACTGAACCAACATACCAAGCAGAGGTTGCTGGCCTTAACTACAATATTTACCCTCACCAAGGCGGCATTACCCTGCATTTAACCGGTTTTACGGGTAACCAAGAAAAGCTCCTCACTCTAATCATCAACAAAGCCCGCGAGCGTAACTTTACCGAACAACGCTTTAGTATGATTAAAAATCAGATATTACGCAGCTGGAATAATGTTGCTCAAGCTAAGCCAATATCTCAATTATTTACCAGCTTAACCGTGTCGCTACAAAAAAGAAGTTTTGAACCCGCAAGAATGGCTGAAGAACTCACGCTACTGACACTTGATGATTTACACAATCATGTCAGCGAATTTTACAAAAAAGTTTATCTTGAAGGTTTGGTATACGGGGATTGGCTGGTTGAAGAAGCACAGCAACTCGGCAAGCGTTTGCAACATCTATTGTCTTTAGTCACGAAACCAAGCGCAGAGTCTTCACGCGAACTTATCAACCTAGATAAAAGAGGTTCATTACTTCGCGAAAAAACCATTTCCCATCAAGATAGTGCGATTATTGTTTACTATCAGTCTCGGATGGCGACACCAGAACGTGTGGCGTTATTCAGTCTACTGAACCATACAATGTCATCTACCTTTTTTCATGAGTTACGCACTAAACAACAATTAGGCTACATGGTTGGGACAGGTTACTTACCGTTAAACCGACATCCAGGGATGATTTTTTATGTGCAGTCCCCTACTACAGGTCCAAGACAACTTCTCGAAGCAATCGACGAATTCATCGCCGACTTTAATTATGCCGTTATGCAAATAACCAATGAACAATGGGAAAGCACAAAGCAAGGTATGATAAGTCAAATAATGGAACATGATACCAATCTAAAGACACGCAGCCAACGCTATTGGGTGAGCTTAGGTAACCGCGATTATGGATTTAATCAACGTGAAATGGTCGTCGCGGAAGTCGAAAAGCTCACCAGAGCTCACTTGATCAAGTTTATGGTGGCTCACATGCGCAGTAGAGATTGTGACCGTTTAGTCTTGTTTAACAGTGGTGAACAACATCACAGCCAAACAAGCCTTCGTTCAGATAATATGATTGTCGACTTAAAAACATTCAAACATCAAGCAGATAAATTTCAGTTTTAACCAGCATCGACGTTTAAAGGTCTAAAAAATATAAAGCTAGATGAATCGAAATTAGGTTAACAAAATGTCTCAATCATTGTTAACAGTACAAGCAACCAAATAAAACCTTAGTATTACATAACTAATTGATTAAAAAATAACTATAAACAAATTTTACAGCGATAATTGCGTAATATTCTATCAATCACACCTTTTTTGTTAACATGCTTTTGACAAAGGGCCTGCTTTCTGAAAAAGTAGACAATTCATGAACTTCTTTGCGGCATCAAAAGAGAATAAGTATAAATCTATGCCTAAAATTTTACTCTTTATCTGTGTTTATTTTATTTTCAGCTTTGGCGCAGCAGCCATTGAAGCTGATGACACAGAATCAAATTTCGATCTACTACTAAACTACACTAATTATGGTGTTGCGGATGGTTTGTCTCAGGACACAGTAACTGCCATCGTAGAAGATCCAGAGGGTTACGTTTGGGTTGGTACTATCAATGGATTAAATCGTTTCGACGGCAATGAATTTAAGCAATTCTATGCAGAAGAAAATGAAAATTCTCTACCCAGTTCTTTTATTCGTAATTTACTTATCGATGACAATGGCACATTATTAGTCGGGACAGATAAAGGCCTTGTATCGTATAACAAAAATACAGAGAGATTTGTTAAAAATGAAATATCAGACTTAATTGGTAAACAAACAATTTGGTCACTTTCGAAACAGAAAGAAGGTGTGATCATTGGTCTAGAAAATAGAATAATCACTTATTCCAATGCGACTAGAAACATAATATTAGACATTAATGAAAATAAATTTAAAGAGATCAAAAAAATAATAAAAAGCAAAGAATCATTATTTATTAGGAATTTTGATGGTGATGTTTTCGAATTTAAAAATCAAAGTGTTACAAAAATATTAAGCGGTACTAATGATATAGTAACTATGGAAGATAGCTTAATAGCTGTAACTAATGACGGTATCTATATTATCAATCACGGCGTATTATTATTATCAAAGCTTAAATTTAAGGCCTTAAGTTCATCGGCTAATTTTTACTCACAACATACACTTGGATTGTCTGAAAATCATCTATACGAGCTAAATTTAATCAACAAAAAATTAGAAACAAAAAAGATCGGGACTATAGATTTAAAAAAAGAAAGATTAAATAACATTATTATTTCACAAAACAAAAAGCATATTTACATTTCAAACTATGTTGATGGTTATTTTGATATATCACAAAATAAAAATTATCTAAAAAGGATAAATACTCCAGAAAAAAACATTTGGTCTATGACTAACATTGATACTGGATTACTTATCGCTAACAATAAAAGCAATATTTATCGATATAACAAATCAATATCAAATACTGTTGAAGTCAACAACCTTAATCATGGGCCTAAATCGATAATATCTATTGGTGATACCTTATTCATTGGCTCATCTGACGGTCTAACACTAAAAAATAATACGACAAAAGAAGAAAAAAAATTACTTTCTGATATTATTTTCAATATTAAAAAACACGGTAATTTCCTTTTTGCTTCTACTTTTGATGGAAAAATTTACAAGCTTAATTTTAAAGGAGAAATAATCACCCTTTTAGACACAAAAACGGGATTCCCTATATATGACACCTTACTCGATAAACAAACTTTATGGATAGCATCACAAAGCGGCTTGATAAAGTATAACAATGGTGTATTTACAAACATATTCAATCAAGATTTCGTATTCAACCTAACAAAAAATAAAAATAGTATATTTTTTGGAACAAAAAATTCAGTTTATGTATTAAAAAATGAAAATATAAAAAAAATAATAGATAGAAAGAAGATAATTTATTCAATAACAAGCATTGAAGATACTCTTACAATTGCTTCAAGTAGAGAAGTAATATTATTAGATCTTAATAAAAATAAAAAATACATTTTGAATACTGAAAATGGTTCTTTTGACGATTATAATACACAAGCAACACTTAGTATGGGTCAAGAAATAATACTTGGAAGCCCTGATGGTATGCTTCTAATTAATCCAATTGAGATCATATCAACACTAGAAAAAGAACCAAGCAACAAAATAAACTTTGAAGAACTTTTACTATTTAATTCTCCGGTAGAGGTAGGTTCGGAAAAATTGAAAGAACCACTTAATTATATTGAAAAAATCTCATTACGCTATTCGGACTACCCATTCACTATAAAATTTAATATCTTAGGGGAAAGCAATAAAGATTTTGAATTTTTTTATTATTTAGAAGATCTGGAAAAAACATGGTTATCAACTGAAGGTAATAATTCCGTAACTTATACTAATTTATCTCCTGGAAAATATAATTTTAAAATTTATGCAAAAAATCGTTCTTCCGGAAAAGAGACTAATGAAAGAAATATTAAGATATTAGTAACTCCACCATGGTGGTTATCAAATCTAGCGATAGGAATTTATGTTGCCATCATTATAATTATCATTACTTTAATTATTAAATCAGCAATACATCGTAGAAAAATCCAAAAGAAAATAGCCCAGAGTGAAGAACGTTTAAAATTATCATTATGGGGCAGTGGCGATGAAATGTGGGACTGGGATATTGAAAGTGGCAAAATCTACCGTTCTAATATATGGGGCTCTTTAGACTTCCCTCAAGACGGTCGTCGCTCGGGTAATCCTGATGAAGAAAGTAATATCCACCCTCTCGATAGAGATCGTGTGACAAGGGCGCTAAATGATCATTTCAATGCCCTAACCGATCACTTCGAAATTGCTTATCGCGTTAAAGCGCGCAACCAAGAGTGGATCTGGATTTTAGACAGAGCCAAGATAGTTGAACGTGATCAGAAAGATGTACCCCTTCGAATGACTGGCACCATTAAAGACATCAATAATATTAAGCAAGCAGAAGAGCAACTTCGTTTATTCGCTAGAGCAATTGAAAATATTTCTGAAGGGATGTTTATTCTCAATGAAAAATATCAATTTGTTGAAGTCAATAATGCCTGTTGTGAACTGGCAGCTTCGACAAAGGAAAAATTTACTCATGAAATACTCAATTTCACTCGTTATCCAGCCAGTTATTCAGAACAAATAAGAAACTTACTAAAACAGCAAGGTCGTTGGAGCGGCGAAGTTGAAGCGAGTAAAGGTAAAGACAATTATTTCTTAATGGAACTGACTATTGACGCTATATACAATGAACAAGGTGACACAAGTCATTATGTTGGCGTGTTTTCCGATATAACTCGCCGTAAACAACAAGAAGAAGAACTCAGAAAACTAACCAATAATGACTTACTTACCGGTTTACCCAATCGGTCTAGTTTGCAAGTGACACTCAGCAACCTAGTTAAAAAGGATGTTCATCACACCCTAATGGTGCTTGATTTAGATAATTTTAAACGTATTAATGACTCATTAGGCCATCAAATTGGTGATGACTTATTAATTGGTGTTGCTGAGCGTATAAAGTTAGCCATCCCAAAACATGCCAGCTTATACCGTCTAGGCGGCGATGAATTTGCCTTACTCGTCGATCAACACCCTGATATCGGATCATGTGCCGCCATTGCAACGCAAGTGATAAATTGTCTAAAGCCAGCTTTCACTCTTAATAATGACTCACTGGTACTAGGCATTAGTATCGGAATTGTGCTTTATCCTGAAGACGAGCAAAACGAGCAAGCATTGTTACGTAAAGCCGATATCGCCATGTATCACGCTAAGTCTGGTGGTGGCAACCGCTATCAATTCTATTCTGAGTCATTAAATCAAAATGCTTTACGTCAGCTTGAAATCGAAAGTTTAATCAGAGAAGCACTCAAAGACGATTTGTTTGAAGTATATTACCAACCCAAAATCGATGTGAAGAAAGATCGTCTTAACGGAATGGAAGCATTAGTGAGATTAAATCATCCTAAATTAGGCCTGATTGGACCGAATGAATTTATCCCCCTTGCCGAAGAAAATGGTTTAATCGTTGAAATTGGTGATGTCGTCTTGCGAAAAGCGTGTTTTGCTGCGCAGAAATGGCTCGAACTAGGATTATTTAGTGGTCGTGTTGCTGTCAATTTATCGTCAAGACAATTTGCTCTGCCCGATTTACAGCAACGAATAGAGTCAATTTTACGACTCACAAAGTTACCAGCTAAACACTTAGAGCTTGAAATCACTGAAGGAACTGTCATTAAAGATCCCGAACAAGCGATTAAAGTGATGCAGCAATTGGCTAAAATGGGTGTCAGCCTTGCTCTTGACGACTTTGGGACAGGTTATTCCTCTTTGTCTTATCTAAAGCGATTTCCTATTAATTGCTTAAAGATCGATAAAACCTTTGTTGATGACATAGATAAATCTGACCGAGACCTCAAGATGGTCGATTCAATTATTACTATTGCCCACAATATGGGACTGACCGTGGTAGGTGAAGGGGTTGAACAAACCGCACAACTCAATATATTAAAAGCACTTAATTGCGAAGAGATTCAAGGCTATATCTATAGTAAGCCTATTAAAGAAGCTGACTTTGAGCTTATGTTGAATGCAGACAAACTTAAATTTGAAGCATTAAACGGTACATTAAAGAAAAATAAATAACTACCTCTTATATTTGGCATAACAAATGCAAATGCAAGTTCAGTTGTCAAAATAATATTGTTATTTAACCCTGAGCTTCAATTACAAAATATAAGAGAGATTAAAATGATTAAAGGAATAATTACAGTTGCGGTTTTATCGGCATTATCATTCAATGGCTATTCAATGGTAAATAGTCCTATGACCGAAGCAGCAAATACTTGCAATGTTAGCATGTTAGACACTCGAACAGCTAAAATCCCGGGTGTTAAATTGCTTAACTCCCAAACAGCTAAAATCCCGGGCGTTAAACTGCTTAACACTCAAACAGTTAAAATCCCGGGCGTTAAACTGCTTAACTCTCAAACAGCTAAAATCCCGGGCGTTAAACTGCTTAACACCCAAACAGCTAAAATCCCGGGCGTTAAACTGCTTAACTCTCAAACAGCTAAAATCCCGGGCGTTAAACTGCTTAACACCCAAACAGCTAAAATCCCGGGCGTTAAACTGCTTAACTCTCAAACAGCTAAAATCCCGGGCGTTAAACTGCTTAACTCTCAAACAGCTAAAATCCCGGGCGTTAAACTGCTTAACTCTCAAACAGCTAAAATCCCAGGTGTTAAACTGCTTAACTCTCAAACAGCTAAAATCCCGGGCGTTAAACTGCTTAACACCCAAACAGCTTAAGGAGAACCCTATGTTTACTTCTCTAAAAATAGCACTTGGTTTAGCAAAACCAGCTCGTAAAAAAGTAAAATTGCCTGAAGGTTTAAATCACCTTGAAGTCATCCAAGCTAGAGCTTGGTGGAAGTAATTATTGAGATACTGATGATTAACCATCAGCCATAAAAAAAGGAGCATAAGCTCCTTTTTTGTTGTTTTGAATTTGAATTTGAATTTTTATATAGCAAACTAAAATGAGTTTAACCTTCTATTCTATAGCGGCCATGTCGCCAAACCTTCATATCAGCCAAGCGTTTGTGGGTGCTAAACAATGGGTAAGTGAGTGGCCCTAATATACAACCTACACATCCCCATCGCTTTACGGCTAAACCATGCTGATAAGCTGCAAAACCAAATAAAAAACCACTACTAATACTCACTAAAATAAGCATGAATAACCAACTAAACTGCATTATCGCTGACTCCAAATAACTCAGTTAACTTAATCCCTACTTATACAACATTACGATTCATCTTTGACTCGCAAGCAATCATGTTAACGCCATTATATCGAGGTGATTACAGCTTAATGGCGAAATATCATTCGTATGATCGTTTACGCTATCATCCTTGACTTATCATACTAAATAACGGGCATTATACCGTAAAGAAGTATCTGATTGATTAAAAATAAGGCAAAGGTATGCCTTTGTTACATAAAAAAGCGGCAATTCACTGCCGCTTTTTTACAATTTGATAACTAAATATTATCAATAACAATCACTCGGTTTACTTTTTATAAAATTGGCTGCCATCACTAGCCATTTTTACTAACGTATCACACGGTGCGAAACGGTCACCGTACAGTGATTGATAACCTTGTAAAGTTGCCACTAAATTACTTGCACCTAAGGTGTCGATATAACGGAACGGGCCGCCCAAGAATGGCGGGAAGCCAATACCGAATATAGCACCGATGTCACCATCTCTTGCAGAGGCAATAATCCCTTCTTCAAGACAACGAACAGCTTCATTGAGCATTTGAATAGTACAACGCTCTGCCACATCTTTTGCTTCTTTATCCGAAGCGATTAAGATATCGAGCACTTTGTAAACGGATTCATCAACCAATTTGGCTTTTTTAGCTTTAGGTCCGTATTGATAGAAACCTTTACCATTTTTACGACCCTTACGGTCATCGGCTAATAACTTGTCAAATGCTGCAGGTGCTTTAAAGCGATCGCCGAGCTCTTTTTCTAAAATTGGCGAAATTTTAGCACCTACGTCAATGCCCACTTCATCAAGCAAAGTCATCGGTCCCACAGGGAAACCAAACTTCACTAATGCGCGATCTAGGTGTTCAACACGTTGACCTTCAAGTAATAACTGCGCAGCTTCGTTCATATACAGGGCTAGAATACGGTTTACATAAAAACCTGCGCCGTCTTGAACCACAATAGGTGTCTTTCCTTGCTTGCGTGCAAACGCCACTGTAGTTGCAATCGTTTCTGGCGATGTGGTTTTATGGGCAATCACCTCAACTAACGGCATTTTTTCTACCGGAGAAAAGTAATGTAGGCCAATCACATTTTCAGGACGACTTGCCGCTGCGGCAATCTGACCAATCGGTAATGAAGACGTATTAGAAGCAAAAATGGTGTTTTCACCACATTCACGCTCAACGTCTTGAACCATTTTATGTTTAAGTGCTAAATCTTCAAATACCGCTTCAACAACGATATCGGCATCTTTAATACCTGTATATTCAGTCGTCGTTGTCATTAATGCCATGATATTGTCACGCGCTATAGGTGTCATATGACGACGCTTAACGCCTTTATCTAGCAGTTTGTAAGCATATGATAGTGCGTTACT
Source organism: Shewanella sp. Arc9-LZ (assembly GCF_010092445.1). Classification (NCBI taxonomy): domain Bacteria; kingdom Pseudomonadati; phylum Pseudomonadota; class Gammaproteobacteria; order Alteromonadales; family Shewanellaceae; genus Shewanella; species Shewanella sp. Arc9-LZ. The sequence goes on from NZ_CP048031.1 coordinate 3,344,095, forward strand.
TAATCCCTGCTCTGAAATGTCTTTGACACGCGCTGGAATTTTAGCTTTAGTGGTTGTTACAGACGCAATACCACCGCCCATTAACCCACCGCCTAATACCATTACTTTTTTAACTTTGCGTGGCACAGCACCTTCAGCACCAGTTTCTTTTTTCATTTCAGTGGTGGCAAAGAACAAGCTACGTAATGCTGCCGACTCTTTCGACATCACTAAATTAGCAAAATGAGTTGCTTCAACCTCAAGCCCTTTCACCATGCCTTTATTCATACCTTGACGAACACAATCGATGATTTTAGCTGGCGCAGGATAATTCCCCTGAGTTTTTTTCATTACCTGTTTGCGAGCTTGATCAAACATAATATCGCGAGTAAATGAAGATGATTCTAAAAACTGATTAATTTTAGATTGCACCACAGGTTTTGCAGCTTGTTTACTTTTTTTTGCTAGCTCTATCGCGGTTTCAAGCAAAATAGAGTTAGGCACAACATCATTCACTAACCCCATTTTTAATGCTTGTTTAGGACGAATTTGCTTGCCAGTAAGCATCATATCTAACGCAGTTGCAATTCCGACTAGTCGAGGTAAACGCTGAGTACCGCCGCCGCCGGGCAACAAACCCAGTTGCACTTCAGGCACCCCTAGCATGGTTTTTTTATCGTCACTGCATACGCGTAAATGACACGCTAGCGCTAATTCTAAGCCACCACCTAAACAAGCACCATTGATAGCAGCAACAACAGGAATTGATAATCCTTCAAGCTCAGAAAAAACCACATGACCTTGTTGTGACAATGCCTTAGCATCAGCTTCACTCTTGCAAGCTGCTAACATGGTGATATCGGCACCGGCAACAAACGAATCAGCCTTACCAGATATAACAACCAAGCCTTTAATGCTGTTATCAGCTTTGATTTCAGTTAATATTTCACTAATTTCAGGACCAAATTGTTCTTTTAAGGTGTTCATGGTTTCGCCAGGAACGTCCATTGTTAAAATGGCAATACCATCGTCACGACGAGCTAAATTAAATGTTTTTTCCATGCTCATTACTCCACCTCCAAAATCATTGCCACACCTAAACCGCCAGCAGCACAAGCAGTTGCTAAACCAGTACCACCACCACGACGCTTAAGTTCATTACACACTTGGGTAATCAAACGCGTACCGGTTGCCGCAAAAGGATGACCATAGGCTAATGAACCGCCTAATACGTTAAACTTACTCATGTCTATTTCGCCTATCGCGCGATTGCGACCCAGCTTCTCTGCTGCAAACTTTTTAGAACCAAACATCTGCATATTGGCCAATGTTTGTGCCGCAAATGCTTCGTGCATTTCAATCAGCGTTAAATCTTCTAATTCCATTCCAGCACGTTTTAATGCTAATGGCGTCGCATACGAAGGCCCCATTAACATGTCTTGCCATACATCGATGGCCGTAAACGCATAACTCTTGATGTAACCAATAGGTTGATACCCTAAGGCTTTAGCACGACCTTCACTCATTAAAATAATGGCCGATGCACCATCGGTTAATGGCGTGCTGTTGGCGGCAGTAACGGTACCGTGCTTACGGTCAAATGCGGGACGCAATTTGGCGTAAGACTCTAATACAGAGTTTTCACGAATATTATTATCACGATCAATAAACTGTTTGTAAGGTGGAATATGAGCTGTCATCACTTCTTGTTGAAGCACGCCAGAATTCCACGTTTCAGTAGCCAATGTATGTGAACGATGCGCTAATGCATCTTGATCTGCACGGCTAATGTTGTAAGTCTTAGCCATTTGTTCTGCGGTTTGCCCCATAGACAAACCCGTTGAATACTCAGCAACCGCTGGCGGTACCGGCATCAGGTCTTTCAAGCCTAAACGACGTGCAATCGCAAATTTTTGCTTAAAAGTACGCGCTTTATTTAAATCGACTAAAGCATGTGCAAGCTTTTTTGATACTCCAATAGGTAGTACTGAAGACGAGTCAGACCCACCAGCTAAGCCGATTTCAATATTGCCGGTCATAATTGATTCAGCTACGTTAACCGCCGACTGAAAACTGGTTGCACAAGCTCGGGTGACAGAGTAAGCATCTGTTGACACATTCATGCCAGTACCTAGTACAATTTCACGAGCAATATTGGGTGCTGCAGGCATTTGCACAACTTGACCATAGACAAGCTGCTCAATTAACTGAGAGTCGATTTCAGAGCGAGACAGCAACTCATTAACCACCATTTTGCCCATATCTAGCGCTGATACGCCATGAAAGGCGGTTGCTTGCTTTGCAAATGGTGTTCTTAAACCGGCAACAATCGCAATGCGCTCACCCCGGGAATTTGTTACTTGTTGTCTATCACTCATGTGTCACCCTCTATTATTGTTAGCTTATCTCGGCTCTGCCGGTAAATTTTTATTTTGCCAGATAATCTGGTCAGACCATCAAAGTGTGACCTGATTCTAACTTTTTATTGAATAGTTTTAAACAGGCGTTTACAACTATCTACTTCATAAAGAGTTAAATTGTGTTAATCCTACTAGCCAAAAACCAATAGAATTCATAACATAGGGTGTAATAATCCCAATGCCAACTAAATAAATTGAGTACAGCTATGCCGTTAAGTCGTTTCCACTCACTACGCACCTATTTAGATAATGTTGTCTTAGGTCAACCCGTATTAACTGAGAACTTGCTGATAGCACTTATCGCAAACGGACATTTATTAGTTGAAGGTCCTCCTGGCTTAGCCAAAACTCGTGCAGTAAAAGCATTATGTGATGGAGTAGAAGGCGAGTTTCATCGTATTCAGTTCACTCCCGATTTATTGCCTGCCGATTTAACTGGCACTGATATTTATCGTCAGCAAACAGGGACATTCGAATTTGAAGCGGGGCCAATTTTCCATAATCTAATCCTAGCAGATGAAATTAATCGTGCCCCAGCTAAAGTTCAGTCAGCGCTATTAGAAGCCATGGCTGAAGGCCAGGTTACCGTTGGTAAAAATAGTTATCCTTTACCACCACTATTCTTAGTGATGGCTACACAGAATCCGCTAGAAAACGAAGGTACTTATCCGCTGCCAGAAGCGCAATTAGATCGTTTTTTAATGCACTTAAATCTCGATTATCCTAGCGCAGAAACCGAAGTCGAAATCTTACGCCAATCGCGTAAAGAGGCCAAAACACATCAGTTGCCTACGATAGACCCCGTCGCACAAGCCGATGTGTTTGCAGCAAGAGATCAGGCATTAGATATTTACTTAGCTGAACCGTTAGAGAAATACATCGTTGAAATTGTGATGGCGACTCGACAACCTGCGCGCTACAGTGCTGATTTAGCTAAATGGCTTGAATATGGTGTCAGTCCTCGCGCCACAATTTCACTGGAACGTTGCGCCAGAGCGCGTGCTTGGTTACATGAACGAGACTTTGTTTCACCAGAAGACATTCAAGCTGTTGCGCCTAATGTGTTACGTCACCGTTTGTTACTCAGTTATCAAGCGCAAGCGGAAGGCGTTACGGCAGATCAGGTGATTGATCACATTCTTAGTCAAGTTGCCGTACCGTAAATGTTGCAGCACGAGCACCTATTATTAAGCATGATTAGATTATGATGAACCCAACTAATTCATTACCACTTTACAGTGATGGTGTGAGCTTAAATGAGCAAGAGCTTATTGCTTGTCAAAGCTTATCCCGCGCCATACCCGATCGCAAATCGCGGGCGAAAGCAGCATTGTCTGGTCACCGAAGCAGCCAAATAAAAGGCCGCGGTATGGAGTTTGCTGAAGTACGTCATTACCAAAATGGAGATGACGTTCGTACTATAGACTGGCGAGTCACTGCACGAACAGGTGTTGCACATACTAAGTTGTTTGTTGAAGAACGCGAACGCCCTATCCTGCTATTGATAGACTTGAGCCACAGCTTATACTTTGGCTCCCAGCTACTATTACAATCGGTACAAGTGGCTCATTTAGCCACAACGTTAGGTTGGAATGCCATTAACCATGGCGATAGACTCGGGGCATTAATTGCCAGTGAAAGTACTCACTTAGAGCTAAAGCCACGTAGTCGCCGCCAAGGTATTTTACAGTTAACCTCAGGGTTAATTGATGTCCATCAACAGCAATTAAACCAAATAAATCAATTAACACCCGATCCCGGCCATATGTTTAAAGCCTGCCAACGGCTACAGCGCATTGCTAAGCCTGGGTCACTTATTTGGATTATTACTGACGGCCAACATATCAACCAGCAATGTTTAGCGCCTTTAACAGAGTTGTCGCGTCACTGTGATATTGGTGCCTTTGTGGTAACCGATCCATTAAGGCAGGGAACCTTAGCGTTACCCAAACAATTTTCTTTACCCGTACGAGATGGCCAACAACAGCTGACCCTAACACGTCAAAGTTATGAAGCCTGGTTAAGTACTCAGCAACAGCAGTTACAGCAATTCGTCTCATTAATGAATATGATAAAAGTACAACCTAAATTCATCGATGCCGCTAAACCGCTCAGTGCACAATTGGATATTTTACGTTAAATGACCACTGCTAACTTACCAACACAGCCATTGCCGATTGATGCCAAAGCCTCCGCTTTAGCGCAAATGCAAGATATTGTATTACCAGAGCCAATCAGTGCAGTGCCTATCGCACCTGGATATTGGATAATTGCAGCAATATTAATAACCTTAGCAATCTGGTTAGTTAAGCGTTTATATAAACAACATCAATATCATGCACCACGAAAAATAGCGCTGACGTTACTAGATAGCTATGATATTGAAGATGATACCTTTGCAGCACAGGTTAACAGCTTACTCAAACGCACCGCACTTACCTATTTACCGCGTGAACACCTCGCTAAACTCAACGGTCAGCCTTGGTTTGATTGGTTAGATACTCGCCTCGCCTCTGGCCAGCAACATAAAATTGGTCAACTATTAATTAAGCGACATCAAGCAAGTGGTTTAGATCAAACCGAAAAAGCTCAATTAAAATCTTTAGCGAAAGCCTGGCTAAGCAATAAACGTCCTTTTAGTGATACAACGTTATCATCCAATAATTCATATCTGGAGGCCAAATGCTAGCATTTTATTGGCCATGGTTATTAATCTTACTGCCGCTTCCGTTGTTGATAAAACGCATCAACATACATAATGTCGGCGGACATCTACAGCTACCCGGCATCGCTACAACGGTTACAGTGTCCAGCTCAGTAAACCGAAAAAGCAGCAGAAAACGTTACTGGCTAATGTGGATATTGTTGTTGTTAGCAATCGCTCGACCACAGTGGCTTGGCGATCCCATAGAATTACCGGCAAAAGGCCGTGATTTAATGATTGCGGTGGATTTATCCGGCAGTATGCAAATTGAAGACATGGTCATAAATGGACAAACTGTTAACAGGTTTACCCTAATACAACATGTACTTAGTGACTTTATCGAACGTCGTAAAGGTGACAGACTCGGACTTATTTTATTTGCTGATCATGCTTATTTACAAGCCCCACTCACCTTAGACCGCCGCTCTGTTGCTACATTTTTAGATGATGCTCAGATAGGGTTAGTCGGCAAGCAAACCGCTATCGGTGAAGCCATTGCACTTGCGGTTAAGCGCTTTGATAAAGTTGACGAAAGTAATCGAGTGCTCATTCTGTTAACGGATGGCTCTAATAATGCAGGTAATATTGAACCAGAAGTCGCCGCACAAATTGCCGCGAAACGTAACATCACTATTTATACTATCGGGGTTGGCGCTGAAATATTAGAACGCCGAACTATTTTTGGAAAAGAGCGCATTAATCCATCAATGGACTTAGACGAAGGCCAACTCAAAAAATTAGCTGCCATGACTAAGGGGCGTTATTTTAGAGCCCGAAACAGTGAAGAGTTAGCCAGCATTTATCAAGAAATAGACAAGTTAGAACCGGTGAGTCGTGATCAATTGAGTTATCGTCCCAAAAGTGAGTTATTTTATTGGCCGTTATTAATGTCATTACTGATTAGTTTTTTAATCAGTTTGCAGCAACAATGGCCTGCCCAGTTATTGGCTAAAACCAACCAGACTAAAACTAACCAAACCAAAGAGGCGAATCAATAATGATCCATTTCATTCGCCCTGAATGGCTATTAGGGTTCATCCCGGTATTAATATTAAGTGCATTATTTTGGCGTAAACATAGCCAGCAATCAGCATGGAAACAATATATCGCCCCACATTTAAGTCAGTTACTAATCAGCCAAACGGTTGAGAAAAGTCATCAGCCCAAATGGCTATTAATTGCCAGTTGGATAGTCGCCGTGATTGCGCTTTCAGGGCCGGCATTAAATAAACAAAATCTGCCAGTATTTGCAACCGAACAAGGTCGAGTGCTCATTATGGATATGTCTCAGTCCATGTATGCCACCGACTTAAGTCCAAATCGCTTGTCCTACGCTAAATTTAGAGCGACCGACTTATTAAATGAATTAAAAGAAGGCGAAACAGGGTTGATTGCCTATGCTGGTGATGCTTATACCATTAGCCCGTTAACCCGCGACCGTGACACTATTTTAAACTTACTGCCAACATTATCACCCGATATTATGCCCACTAAAGGATCTAACTTAACAGCGGCGTTATCTCTAGCAGAAAAACTATTGGCTCAAGGTGGTCATGTCAGTGGCGATATTATTGTCATGACCGATGGCATTTCTGCACAACAATTTAATCAAGCAAGCAGCGCACTTAACAGCCGTTATCGTTTATCGATCATGGCTTTTGGCAGTAAACAAGGTGCACCCATTCGTTTAGCTGATGGTCAATTATTACGTGATAATAGTAATGAAATCGTTGTCGCTAAAACCGATTACGGTCTATTGCAGAAACTTGTCCAACAACACCAAGGGATCCTTGTGCCAGCTCAAACAGATGGTAGCGATATCTCCACCCTCACCCACTGGCTGGCAACTGATGGCAAGGCAACCGAAACGGATCTTGCAGGCGAAACTTGGCAAGATCTGGGTCCATATTTAGCTATGTTATTAATCATCCCGATGTTAATGAGTTTTAGGCAAGGATTCTTAACCCTCATGCTTAGCCCTAGCTTGCTATTCGCTACGGCAATGACATTTAGTCTAGCCAACAGTCAACCAGCACAAGCCTCTGTGTGGCAGGACTTATGGAAAACTAAAGACCAACAAGCACAGTCTGCATTTGAACAAGGTGAATTTACCCAAGCAGCGGAAACATTCGAAAACCAACAATGGCAAGCCTCTGCGCAATACAAAGCCGGTAATTATCAACAAGCGCTAGAAGGCTATGAACAAGACAGCAGCGCCCAAGGTTTATATAACCAAGGGAATGCCCTAATGCAGCTTAAAGATTATCAAGAGGCCATTAAGCGTTATCAACAAGCTATTGCGGCTCAATCACCGTTTACTGAAGCAAAACAGAATTTGACCTTAGCCCAGCAATTGCTTGAACAACAAAAAGAGTCATCAGATCAGCAATCTGATAAATCAGAGCAAGATCCATCTAACTCAAATGATGACAACTCAACATCAGAACAATCTTCTGATAACAATGAATCTCAACAAGCAGATTCCGACGAATCACAGTCTGGTGAACAGGAAAACCAACAAGGTCAACAAGACCAATCTGGCCAACAAAACCAACAACAGAACGCTGAAAACCAATCTGACAATAAAAATGATCGTTCATCTGATAATAATAAACCACAATCACAAAGTGATCAGCCATCAGACCGTGATGAACAACAAGATGATAAACAATCCGAATCGTCACAAAACGAAGCACAACAGCAAAATGGTCAGCAACAAAATGGTTCGGATCAACAATCATCAACCTCTGAAGATAACAACACTTCACAGCAAGATGATTCAACGCAAGATTCTCCAGCTAGTAACGAATCTAGCATGCAGGCCAGTGCGACTAAAAATGGAGACCAACAAGATGATGGCAACCAAAAAATGGGGACTGCACAGTCTTCAACAAAGCCAAGTGCAGAAGACATAAAAGATGGCAAACCATCAGAAATGATCTCGGCTTCACAAATTAATCAAGATGATTTGCCTGCAGATATGCAACGTGCCCTTCGCGCCATAAACGAAGATCCACAAGTGTTAATCCGCAATAAAATGCAGCTTGAATATCAAAAACGTCGTCAAAATAGTCAACCGCCTAAGGAAAATGAACAGTGGTAATCAGAACTTTTTTTAGCCTATTGCTATTCATCATTGCTGCACCGGTATTTGCACTTAGCCAAGTACAAGCAACCATAGACCGAAATCCAATTGTTACAGGCGAGTATTTCGTACTCGATATTATTGCCGATGATGATCTAAATGCGGGGGCATTAGATACCTCAGTATTGCTCGATGACTTTATTGTTGGAAGAACTAGCGTTGGCCGCAGCACTAAAATGGTTAACTTTGACACCACCAAAGAAACTCGCTGGCAGGTATTATTGTCACCTAAGTCAGTGGGCAATGTCACCATACCGGCGTTTAACATCAAAGGAATTAGCTCAAACCCAATTACCTTAAAAGTTATTCCACAAGGTTCAACTGCCGACGAAGTACAAAACGTATTTATTAACATCAACACTAGTGCCTCAGAAGCTTATGTCGGCCAATTAATCACTTATAAAGTAAAACTATACCTTGCAGTAGAATTACAACGAGGAGTATTAAGTGCTCCCGTTATTGAAGGCGCGCAAATCAAGCAAATAGGCGAAGACAAAGATGGCAGTGAGATCATTGATGGCCGTCGCTTTAGAGTAATTGAACGCACTTACGGTATTATTGCCGATCTGCCAGGGGAGTTAGTTATCAATGGCGCCAGTTTCTCAGGCGATGTACTTGTTGAAGCCCCTAGACGCGGAGGTATGTTTGGCTTTAATGAAAGTCGGCCAATGCAAACAGAAGCGGAAAGAGAAGTCATTCAAATCAATTCAACACCGCCAAGTTACCAAGGAAAATGGTTAGTCAGCGATATTGCGGTATTAAAAGAGACGTGGCCGGACGATATCAGCGAATTTGAAGTGGGCAGCCCAATTACCCGCACAATTAGTTTAATTGCATCTAATACCGATGACACTAGTTTACCCGACATCGATATTCCACTGGCCGACGGCTTAAAAGCTTATCCAGAAAAGCCGTTAAGACAAACTTTTGTTCGCGACAATCAAGTGGTATCACAATACAGTATCACTACTGCTATTGTGCCAACAAAACCAGGTACTTATACTCTACCTGAGATAAATGTTCCTTGGTGGAACCCACATCTTAAAAAGCAACAATTTGCCACATTGCCAGCCCGCACGATTAACGTGATAGGCAGCACAACGGCTACGACAGATATTCCACCAGCGGATAGTTTTAGCGCAGTTCAAGCCAGCGGATATTGGCCGTTACTGAGTGCTGTTCTGGCGGTATTATGGCTCATCACTTTAGTATTATGGCGTAAAGCAGCATCGGTAAACCGCACGTTGCCACAATTTAATCAAGACAATAAAAACCTCAAAATACCTAGAAAAACAGCAACGACTGGACTCAATGCAATTATTCATGCATGCGACCGTAACGACAGCAGTGCGGCGATTATTGCGGTACAAGCCTACTTTAGCGAACGTTTAGGTAAATTGATGACTTTGACTCAAATCAGCGGTTTATCAGAACAATTAGCGTTAGCAATGAATAAGCTACAAGCAGACAAATACAGCAATAAACCACAAGCGATTGATAAAAAATCGTTAATGGATGCCATTTTGGCTTATCAACAACCCCCTCTCGCCAATAAAAAATCAATAATAGCAGAGCTAAATCCATAACATTAAAAAGCTAAATAGTAGCTAGATGCTGCTATTTAGCTTGCTATTAATCCTCCTCCTTTTTAAGCTGTTACATATTATTAACTCAAAAAAGTTAAAAAATGTTTGATTCATTGCGAAAGAAAAAGTCCGAACCTGCGGTCTTATCTGAGATGCTAACAAAACAACGACGATACGATAGCCTTGTCAGGGCTCTTCACACCGACATATTTCGCTACGCCTTTTGGTTGTGTGGTGATAAACATGTTGCTGAAGATATTACTCAAGAAACGTTCTTAAGGGCGTGGCGTTCTTTGGACTCATTAAATGACGAAAAAGCGGCTAAAGCCTGGCTAATTACCATTTTAAGACGGGAAAATGCCAGACGTTTTGAGCGTAAACAATTTGACTACAGCGACGTAGAACAAGATTTACTTGAAGATGTACTATCGACAAGTCATGAAGAAGATACCGAGCAGTATTGGTTACGTCGTCAAATAGGTAAACTCGATATCGAATATCGAGAGCCGTTGTTATTGCAGCTGATTGGCGGGTTTAGTGGTGAAGAGATTGCCACCATGCTAGAACTCAATCGAAATACGGTAATGACCCGTTTATTTAGAGCCAGAAACCAGTTAAAAGACGCTCTCGAAGCACCAGAGGTAAGAGGTCAATCAAATGGATGATCTACAGTTTCGTCGCCATGCATACGGTGACCCCAATAATCAAGCCGACGATTTTTTAGCTCATTTAGCTGAAAATGAAGACGATGCTAAATTTGTCAAAGATCTACAAGCATTTGATCATAGACTCACTCAAGCACTCAATATTAGCGTGCCTGATGGGCTTGCTGATAAGTTAATTTTACGACAGCAATTGAGTCAGCATCAAAAAAACAAAAAACAGACCCGTTACTTAATGGCAATGGCTGCTTCAGTTGCCTTTATTGTGGGAGTTAGCTTTAGTTTATTACGCTTCACGCCAGTAAACTTAGGGGAAAACTCGTTGGCTCATGTTCATCATGAAACCAAAGCATTAGTGATGGAACAGGATATTGGTTTTAATGACGTAAACTTTAAACTAGCCAGTTTAGAAGGATTAAGTGATTCGAAATTTATCCAACAACCAGGCCGTGTTTTTTACACCTCTTATTGCGACTTCCAAGGTGTTAAATCATTGCATTTAGTGATGGCTGACGAGAACGGAAACAAAGTCACTTTGTTTATTGTGCCCGTCGAAAGTCGTATTGTGTTAGAAGAAGCATTTGCAGACAATCAATACAAAGGCCAAAGTTTTCAAACAGCCGACGCCTATATGGTGTTAGTGGGCGAGCCCGCTTCTGACCTTGAGTTTGTCAAAAAAGAAGTTGAAAACACCTTTATATAATTTATAAATTAATGATTTAAAATCCGCTACTTCATTGGAATAGCGGATTTTTTTTCATCTTAAAAAATCAAAGTGTGAACTAGATCAAACTTCTGCTAGCATGTCGACCATAAAAATAATCACCTGGAAGCAATATGGAAATTCAAACACCAATCATCATTACCTTTATCGGATATCTTGCCTTAATGATGGGTATCGGTTACTGGGCTTATCGTAAAACAGACACTGTTGATGATTACATTCTCGGTGGTCGCAAAATGGGGCCCGCAGTAACAGCGTTAAGTGTTGGCGCATCAGATATGTCTGGTTGGTTGTTATTAGGCTTACCTGGCGCGGTGTATTTAAGTGGTTTAGGTGAAGCCTGGATTGGATTCGGGTTAGTGTTTGGTGCGTGGCTTAATTGGTTATTTGTTGCAAAACGACTGCGAATTTATACCCAAGTTGCCAATAATTCTTTGACGTTACCCGATTTTTTTGAAAACCGTTTTAATGACTCTCATGGACTATTGAAATTGGTTTCGGCATTAACGATCCTGATCTTTTTCACTTTCTATGCTTCTTCAGGCATGGTGGGCGGTGCGATATTATTTGAAAAAGTATTCGGCCTCGATTATAACCTCGCCTTACTGATCGGTTCATTCATCATTGTGTCTTATACTTTCGTAGGTGGATTTTTTGCCGTCAGCTGGACTGACTTCTTTCAAGGCTGCTTAATGTTAATTGCATTATTAATTGTACCCATTGCAATTTTCAGCCAACCCGATACTCAAGCAAGTTTTGAACAAATCGATCCTGCTATGTTGTCGTTTATTAACGAAAACACCACCGTCATTGGACTCGTGTCGCTATTGGCGTGGGGATTAGGTTATTTCGGCCAACCGCATATTTTGTCTCGTTTTATGGCTATCGGCAGTCCAAAAGATTTAGTGTTATCTCGTCGTATCGCCATGAGCTGGATGTTAGTGTCGTTAGTTGGTGCCTTAGCAACGGGTATTGCCGGTAGTCTTTATTTTGCTGCAGAGCCACTTGATAACTCAGAAACAGTATTTATTCATTTAGCCCATGCCGCTTTTAATCCATGGATTGGCGGCTTGCTGATTGCAGCTATTTTGTCTGCCATTATGAGTACTATTGACTCACAATTACTGGTTTGCTCTAGTGTCATCACAGAAGACTTTTACCTTAAATGGTTACGTCCACAAGCCAGCAGTAAAGAGTTAATGTTAGTAGGCCGTATTGGCGTTATTGCCATTGCATTAGTAGCCGGCGTTGTTGCACTTAATCCTGAAAGCAGCGTATTAGGACTCGTCAGTTATGCATGGGCTGGGTTTGGAGCTGCATTTGGTCCCGTGGTGTTATTATCACTATTTTGGCAAGGTTATAGCCGTAATGGTGCGATATCAACCATTCTAGTGGGTGCTTTAACCGTTGTCGTGTGGAAACAACTGACTGGCGGTATTTTTGAGTTGTATGAAATCGTCCCTGGATTTATTTTCGCAATGTTAGTGGGGGTAATCGTCAGTAAAATGTCACCACCAACACCGAAAACTATCGCCGACTTTGCCGATTTTCGTGAATCTTTAAAAACACAATAAACTCCAATAAAAGGCTGTATTAGTCATTTTAATAGCTCAACCGCTGTAATTGCAGAGGTTGAGCTACTAATCTTATAATCGAGTGTCAATACCAACGAATGACCTAACAAGCTTCGATGAATCTCATCTGATTAGTCTCTAAAATCCACTATGAATAAACTTTAACTTAAACTAACTGCACAGTAATGGTTGTCTAAAACTGCTGATAAATTTACATATACTGCCATGCTATCAAACACCTACTTCACCATTAAAAACCAGAATTAACTTAATATTAACAACAACTAACATCTGGTCGGAGTTGTTACATTAGTCACACTTACCTAATATGCCTAAAATTTTGACCGTCAAATGCTTGAAGTGAATAAACTTTGTGCAAAACGGTAATAATAAATGGGACATAATAATGAATAAATTCCACAAGACCCTCATTGCTACCGCGGTAGGACTACTCAGTGCACAAGCATCCGCTGCTGGTTTTCAGTTAAACAGCCAATCTGCTACTGGTATTGGTCGTGCAATGGCGGGTGATGCCGTTATTGCTGACAACGCATCGGTTCTATCTCGTAATCCTGCAGCCATGGCTCTTTTTGATGAAACAGCGCTATCTTTAGGTGTTGTTTATGCAGACATTGATGTATCAGTATCTGATGCACAAGGCAGTTTTGCCGGACAAGACGTTGCTTTTGGTAGTGAGCATAATGCTGCAGAAGCAAAAGTTATCCCCAATTTTTATTACATCAATCCAATTAATGACAAAATGGCGTTTGGCGTTGCGGTATTCAGTAACTACGGCACTGGCACCGATTTAGGTGACTTGGCAAACAGAACCCCTACCATTAGCGGCAATGCAGTACCACTGCCACCTCCAGTAGACTTACTCGGTAATACAGAAGTGGTTACTATTAACTTCAACACCAGTATGTCTTATCGCATTAATGATGAGTTCAGTTTTGGTTTTGGTGTTGATGCCGTTTACGGCAGCGGAACCTTAACTCGTACTAGCGAAAACCCACAGATTGGCAGCCTAGTCGATGTCGATGCAGATGGTTGGGCATTAGGTGGGATTGTTGGTGTTGTGTATGAAGTTAATCCAGATAATCGCTTTGGGTTAAGTTATCGTATTAGCCCAAAACTTACCGCCAAAGGTGATGTAAATTATCTTTACACTGAATACAATGAAATTGATATTCCTATCGCTGACATTGCTCAGTTTGCCGGTTTCCACCAGCTAACGGATAAATTTGCCGTGCATTACACTGCACAGTGGACCAATTGGAGTGCATTCGACAAAATCGTGGTTAAAGATGGTGCCAATGGTGTCGACCAAGCAGATTTAAAAGAATACCACTGGAAAGATTCGTGGTTCTTAAGCCTAGGCGCGACTTATAACCTCACTCAAGACTGGACTTTACGCGCAGGTGTCGCAACCGATCAGGGCGTAGTTAATCAGCATTCATCATTATCAATACCTGATTCTGATCGTACTTGGTACACCGCGGGTGTGAGTTACGATTTAAATGCAAAATCAAGCGTTGATTTAGGTATCGCTTTTGTACGCGGAGAAGATGTTACTGTACTAGAAAATAGTAACCTTCTTGCTCAAGTGCCTGGCTACAACAGTGAGATTTCAGCACAAACGCGTTCAAATGCGGTTTACTACTCAGTACAATATAACTACAGTTTTTAATTAGCAGTATTTACCCTTTTTTAGCCCGCTCACCACGGGCTAAAAGTTTCCAACCAAGCCGCCTTTTATTGTTAATTGGCGGTTTTTTTATGCCATTTATATCATAGGGTTCTAATCTATACGATTTTACAATATATCGGTTGCTTAACGGTGCAAAGTCCATTAGAATTTTCTTATAGACTTCACATTAGGCTATCACTATGTCTCGCTTATCTAATAATTTATTCCTCGGCACAATTCTCGCAACAACGGTACTAGCCACAATAGTATCCTATACAGTGCAAGCCTCTGATGTTGCTACATTAAAGCTAGAGTATTCAGAACAATATCAACCCCGTATTTATGATGCAAAAATTGAAGCAATTAAAGCGGCAACGATTTCTGCACAAACCTCAGGACGGATTATTAATATTCATTTTGATGTGAATGATCTCGTCCCACAAGGCGCTGCATTATTAGAAATCACCAATAAAGAGCAAGGCGCAGGATACGCGGGGGCAGAAGCGGATCTCGCTAAAGCAGAAGCGCTAAACAGTGAGGCCCAAGCACAATATCTTCGTTATAAAACATTGTTTCCCAAGGGCGCCATATCAAAAGGTGCCATGGATGAAGCCACTGCAAAAGCAAAATCCAGCAAACAAGCAGTCAGTGCTGCTCAAGCACAGTTAATAAAGGCCAAAGAGAGTTTAAATTACACTGTCGTGAGTGCGCCTTTTAGTGGCCGAATGACCCATCGATTTATCGAACAAGGTGAAACCATATCTTACGGCCAAGCGTTGTTCTCTGGCTACGATACTCAACACCTTAGAGCTGTATTTCAAATTCCCCAGCAAGACGTTGCTCAGGTGCAACAACAGGAGCAAGTGAGTGTTCAATTGTTCAACGGCGATGAAATCATTTCAAATGATGTTAACGTCTATCAATTTGCCGATCCGTTAACTCATCAGCATCAAGTCAGAGTCAATATTGATGCCAGTAACATGGAAGACGTCATTGTAGGTCAGTGGATTAAGGTAGTCGTTAACTTCCCTAGTCGAACGAGTTTAATGATCCCATTATCGGCCATACATCAAGTCAGTGACTTAACGTCAGTGTATCGTAAACATTCAGACAAGATTGTGCTTAACCAAGTGCGTATCGGCCGAGTAGACCATCAGAATAATACTGCTGAAGTATTATCAGGGTTAATGGAAGGCGATGAAATTGTTATCAATGCTGGACGATATTTAATTATGTCCTCAGCAGCAAAAGGTCAGGAGTAAACCTGATGACAACACCTAATGAATCGATAAAACTTGGCCTTTCAGGCTCAATAGCAAAAGCATTTCAACACAGCGCCATTACCCCATTACTGGCTATTCTAGGTTTATTACTCGGCCTTTTTGCGGTGATTATTACCCCCAAAGAAGAAGAACCTCAAATTGATGTGACTTTTGCTGATGTGTTTATCCCCTACCCTGGAGCCACACCGACGGAGGTTGAAAATCAGGTCACCTTACCTGCAGAACGGATAATTTCTCAAATAAAAGGCATTGATACCCTGTACTCATTTTCCCAGCCCGATGGCGCACTCATTATCGCTATTTTTGACGTCGGCGTTCCACGAGATGAAGCTGTGGTTAATTTGTACAATCAACTGTATTCAAACAGCGATAAGTTTAACCATGCAGCAGGCATTGGTGAGCCGTTAATCAAACCTAGAGGTATTGACGACGTACCTATAGTAGGGTTGACGCTCTGGTCTCAAGATCCAAACATCACTGCAGAGCAGCTTACCTTGGTCGCATCGGGCCTAGAAACAGAGCTAAAACGGATACCGGGTACTCGAGAAATTTATAGCCAAGGTGGCCACGAGATGGTGTTAAATGTGCGTATTGATCCTGTCAAGATGAACAGTTTCGGCGTAACGTTCAACGATATTAGTGCCACATTACAAGATAATAACCAACTGTCTACAGTCGGCTCGATGACGCAGTTTAATCAAGAAATAAAACTGCAAGCGGGGCAGTTTTTACGCACGCCTGATGATGTTAATAATCTGCTGATTAAAGTTAATCAACCCGAATCTATAACGGAGAAAAGTCCATTTCCTCGTGCAGTTTATTTATCTGATGTCGCCGATGTGAGCCTTAAAAGTGATATTCCTAAACAACATGTTTGGCACGTAACAGATAAGGGGACTTACCCGGCTATAACCATCGCGATTGGTAAACAGGCGGGGCAAAATGCCGTCGACATTGCAGATGCCGTATTAGCTAAAATCGATGCTGTCGATAACGTATTAATTCCCAATAATGTCAATGTCGCTATCTCTCGCAACTACGGTAAAACCGCTGGAGATAAATCTAATACACTTATTTTCAAATTGATTTTTGCCACATCTGCGGTAGTACTACTGGTATTTTTCACCATGGGACTTCGTGAGTCTGCCGTCGTTGGTGTAGCCATTATCATTACTCTCGCCATAACCTTATTTGCATCTTGGGCATGGGGATTCACTCTAAACCGAATTTCATTGTTCGCACTTATATTCTCCATTGGTATCTTGGTCGATGACGCCATCGTGGTGGTAGAGAATATTCATCGGCATATGGCAATGAGTGATAAACCCATAAGCGAGCTCATCCCTCATGCCGTTGATGAAGTCGGTGGGCCAACGATATTAGCTACCTTCACCGTTATCGCCGCCCTATTGCCAATGGCGTTCGTATCTGGACTAATGGGTCCATACATGAGCCCAATTCCGATTAATGCCAGTATGGGAATGATTATTTCGCTATTAATCGCGTTTATTATGACCCCATGGTTAAGCCGCATATTGTTAAAACCTCACAAAAAGATACATAGTTCAAACAATAAAGCGCCTGACACAGGTATCCCAGTAGAAGAAGACAATCGATTAACCCGTCTATTTACGCGAATAATGAGTCCTTTTTTACTCGGCGAACATGCGCCAAAAGCGCGAAAAGGCTTGGCTTTAGGGATCGTATTATTGATTGCCTTCGCTATCGCCTTACCTGTAATGCAAGCTGTAGTACTAAAAATGCTGCCTTTTGATAATAAGTCTGAGTTTCAGGTAATGGTTGATATGCCTGAAGGCACCCCTGTGGAACAAACTCAAAGAGTATTACAAGATCTCAGTCAATATCTCAGCAGTGTGGAAGAAGTTGAGCATTTACAGTTGTATGCGGGCACCCATGCACCTATGAATTTTAATGGCTTAGTACGACATTATTTTTTACGCAGCAGCCAAGAACTCGGTGAAATTCAGGTCAATCTAGTGGATAAAAAACATCGAGACCGCGACAGTCATACCATTGCATCATCTGTACGCGAGCCGTTGCAAAAAATTGGTCTACGTTATCAAGCCAATATCAAAATTGTTGAGGTACCACCAGGGCCACCGGTTTGGTCGCCTATAGTTGCTGAGGTTTATGCGCCTAACACCGAATTACGTGAACAAGCAGCCAATGACTTATTGCAACGTTTCAGAGATACCGAATACGTCGTTGATATGGATATATATTTGCCAGCGCAACAACAAAAGTGGCAAGTGATCATTGATCGAAATAAAGCCAGCTTAATGGGTGTTTCTTACGCCAGTATTGTGGATACGATCAGCACTGCTGTTGATGGTAAGGATGTCAGTTACTTGCATCAAGCACAGTTAGCTCATCCCACGCCGATTAGATTACAGCTTGATGAAGCCGCTAAAGTAGATCTAAAGCAAGTTTTGTTATTACGCCTACCGACTCAATCAGGTGAAACAGTACCGCTAACTGAATTAGTTAAGGTGCAACAACAAGTGATTAATGCACCCATTATCCATAAAAATATGGTGCCTATGATCATGGTTATTGCCGATATGGCAGGGCCAACGGGTAGCCCACTTTATGGCATGTTCGATATGGTCAGCCAGATTAATCAGCAAAATGAACAAGGTGACACTAGTTATCCAATTCAACAAAATTTGGTTAATCAACCTGATGGGTTAACCGACGTGTCGATTCTATGGGATGGTGAATGGAAAATAACATATGAAACCTTCCGCGATATGGGCATTGCTTATGCCGTTGGTATGATTGCTATTTACTTACTTGTTGTGGGTCAATTTAAATCTTATATCGTGCCGTTAATCATCATGGCGCCCATTCCATTGACCATCATAGGTGTTATGCCTGGGCACGCTTTATTAGGCGCTCAATTCACGGCTCCTTCTATGATAGGCATGATAGCGCTAGCAGGCATTATTGTCCGAAACTCAATTTTGCTGGTTGATTTCATTAATCAACAAACTGCCGCAGGCGTTCCGTTAGAACAAGCGGTTATCCACTCTGGCGCGGTAAGGGCAAAGCCCATTATGTTGACAGCATTAGCAGCAATAATTGGGGCATTATTTATTATTGATGACCCTATTTTTAACGGTTTAGCCATTAGTTTAATATTTGGGATTTTTATCTCAACTATTTTAACCTTGGTGGTGATTCCAGTGTTGTATTTTTCAGTAATGAAACATAAGCATGTGTAACAAAATTATATTATTCACTGGGCATCGCCCAATAAGGAGCTAAACATGTCATTAGAACGAAATATTATGGCCTTTGCCGGCTTTATGGTTTTATTATCTCTTGTGTTAACCGCAACAGTTAGTCCACATTTTGTCTGGCTTACTGTATTTGTCGGCGCTAATCTATTTCAGAGTGCTTTTACAGGCTTTTGTCCTGCTGCGATGATAATGAAAAAGTTCGGCGTCAAAACTGCAGCTGAAATAGCCTTAAATAAATAACAAGGAAATTATCGTGTTTAAAAAATCTATGCTGCTGTCTATTCAATCTATCTTAGCGATGTTGGTCTTATTAGCGGCATCGCTTATGCCTACTTGGGCTGCAGAGCAAGAGCCTAGCGTTGCTTGGAAAAAAATAGACCGCGGTGTCACGTTAATTGATGTGCGCACTGCTGAAGAGTTTGCTGCTGGACATATTGACGGTGCGATTAATATTCCATTTGAGATTATCGTCCCAGAGTTGGCAAAGCTCAATATCGATACAGACGCCGAAGTGGTTCTTTACTGCCGCAGCGGCAACCGTAGTGGTATTGCACAGGAATCATTAGTTAAACAAGGTTACACCAATACCTATAATGCGGGTGGTTTTGATAGCTTAATATCAGCACGATAACCTCACTAATAATCTAAAACCACACATTTGCAACTGTGGTTTTATTAATTAAATACAATAGTTTATCGTATTGGCATCCTCTTCATATCAATACGATAAACCTTACTGCTTTTGCTCCCTACATTTTTCCTGTAAAAAAATTTTTACATTTAATATTAGATAATTATTTATTAGCATAAAACGGATCCGTTTATGCACTTTCTAGTTAAGCGCTTTCATAAAGTTAACTCCATTAAAGCTCGAAAGATAACATTCTACCAACTCGAGTTGTAAGTGAATGTTAAGTCATGGTTGATGAATAAAAACTCAAATAAATCCGTTCTATAACACCAGTTACTTGACAACAAACATTAACAACTTGTTTACACCAGGCAAAAATGTGGTTACCTTTTAGACAGATAGGCAAAATAGCTTATCTGTAAAACATAATTATAAAAGACATTACGTCCCACCCTGATTAACATGGAAGATAATATGAAAAAGCATAAAAACCCAACGGTCGTGCTTAGCATGACAGCACTCGCTTTGGCTATTTCAACTCAAGTCAACGCAGCACCAACCCCGTCACAACTCTCTGCAACTAATCAACAGATTGAACAACAATCACCTTTACCTAAACGATATATCGTTAAGTTCAGAAATGATAATGCTGCTCAGACTCTTAATGGCAATGCCGCTGTGCAAAATGTGAATGTTGAAGCCGACAACAGCATGGATTACGAGCCTCGTTCTAACGAAGTATTTACCCAGTTTAGAGCTTTGAACAGCGTAAAGGCACGAGAAATGAAGCGTGTAGGTCGTAGTAATAGCTACTCAGTTAAACTCGATTCTCCCTCTCTTAAAGCATTACGTTTGCGTCAAGATGTTGAATACGTGGAAGAGGATTTACCCCGTAGACTGCTTGCGGAGACAACACCTTGGGGACAAACCTTTGTTGGTGCGACCGTGTTAAGCGACAGCCAAGCAGGTAATCGCACTATCTGTATTATTGATTCTGGTTATGACCGTAGCCACAATGATTTAAGTGGTAACAATGCAACCGGGACCAATAACTCAGGTACAGGTAACTGGTATCAACCAGGTAATAATAATGCCCATGGTACTCACGTAGCAGGTACCATTGCCGCAATAGCGAACAATGAAGGTGTGGTCGGGGTTATGCCTAACCAGAATGCCAATATTCATGTTGTAAAAGTATTTAACGAAGCCGGATGGGGCTACTCATCGTCTTTAGTCGCTGCTATTGATACCTGTGTTACTTCAGGTGGTGCAAACGTAGTCACAATGAGTTTAGGTGGCAGTGGTTCAACCACAACTGAGCGTAATGCATTAAATGCTCATTATAACAATGGGGTGCTATTAATTGCAGCGGCAGGTAATGCTGGCGACAGTAGTTATAGCTACCCAGCATCTTATGATAGCGTAATGTCTGTTGCTGCGGTTGACAGCAATCTTGATCATGCCGCTTTTTCACAGTATACAGACCAAGTTGAAATTTCAGGTCCTGGCGAGGCAATTCTATCAACGGTTACCGTTGGCGAAGGTCGTTTAGCCGATATAACTATTGGCGGTCAGTCATACTTTAACAATGGTGTAGTGCCGCACAACCGTTTAACCCCGTCAGGTACTAGCTACACTTCGGCACCAATTAACGCAAGTGCAACAGGAACCTTAGCGGAATGTACTGTAAATGGAACCAGTTTTAATTGCGGTAGCATGACCAATAAAATCTGTCTTGTTGAGCGTGTAGGCAACCAAGGCTCAAGTTACCCTGAAATAAACTCGGTTAAAGCCTGTAAAACAGCCGGTGCCAAAGGTGTCATTGTATACAGTAACACTGCACTACCAGGGTTACAAAATCCTTTCCTAGTGGACGCTAATAGTGAAATTCTGATTCCGTCGATGTCTGTTGATCGAGCTACGGGGCTTGCACTTAAAGCCAAGTTGGGTCAGTCAGCCACTGTGAGTAATCAAGGCAATCGAGATTATGAATATTACAATGGCACCTCAATGGCCACACCACATGTGTCAGGCGTAGCAACATTAGTGTGGAGTTACCACCCAGAGTGTAGCGCCAGCCAAGTGCGTGCGGCATTAAATGCCACAGCAGATGACTTAAGCGTTGCCGGTCGTGATAACCAAACTGGTTACGGGATGGTTAATGCAACAGCAGCAAAGGCTTATCTAGACGAATCATGTAATGGTCCAACCGATCCAGGTACAGGCTCTGGTGACAGCGTACTTGAAAAAGGCGTGGCAAAAACGGGCCTAGCTGGCGCTAAAAACGATGAATTATATTTCTCGTTAGACGTTCCTGCAGGCGCGACAGACTTAAGCTTCACTATGAGTGGTGGCACTGGCGATGCTGACTTATATGTGCAGTATGGCGCATCACCTACCAGCAGCAGTTACGACTGTCGTCCATGGAAAGGTGGTAATGCAGAGTCTTGCCCAATTGCGACGCCTCAATCTGGTACTTACTATGTGATGCTACAAGGTTATAGTGCATTTAGTGGTGTAAATTTAGTGGCTAACTACACCGCTGGTAGCACTGGTGGCAGCAACACAGGCGGCCCAGCGAGCTACAACAATACCGGAAATTATACGATTCCAGACAACAACACTAGTGGTATCACTAGCCCTATTACTGTTAGCCGCACTGGCAATTCAGGAACGGTATCAGTGTCTATTGGAATTATTCATACTTATATTGGTGATTTAAAAATCCAGTTAGTTAGCCCAACAGGTCAAACTGTTGTACTGCATAACAACACTGGTGGTGGAACCGATAACCTAACCCAAACTTATACGGCTAATATGGCAGGTGTAGAATCAAGTGGTGTATGGACATTAAAAGCAGTTGATAATGCGAGACAAGATACTGGATATATTGATACTTGGAGCTTAAGCTTCCAGTAATATTATTTCGTTGATTACAAAAATAGCCACATTATGTGGCTATTTTTATTTCTGATGGATTAACTTTTTAACAGTTAGCAGACTAATAATTAAAAATCTAATAGTGAGGTTGTGTTGTTTGCAACACGGCAGGCTGCTGAATATTGGCAATCACTTCAAATATAGATGCAAATGAGTTTGGTGTACTCACATCGACAGCAAGCTTTAATCGACGAGCAATATCATTAGCAGATAGCACACCACGAATAGCATGATTAGATCGGTCAACCACTAAACAATGTTGCTGTCCTGCTGATTGTAATGTCTCAATAACATCACCAATACGAGCATAACTTAAATCTTCAAAATCAATCGCTTTCAGATCTTCTTTAGGGATCATAAAATCTGCAACACTTAAATGCTCACGCTGATGACCAGCTGCAACACGTTTTAATATTTCTTGATTATGTAAAGACTCAAAGCTGATTAGGCCAATAAACTTATCTTTATCATCTATGACTAATTTAAGACGTACATGCGACTTCTGCATTAAGTGCTCGACCTTAACCGCCGACGTGCTCGATTCTATCACCATAGGCGTCACTTTCTTAAAATCAGTAAACACATTTAACGCTGAAGATAGTACTGAGATATCTTCATGGGCTTCTGGTGAAGTTAATTCATCAATTTTTTCTACTGGGTATAGGGCTAATTTCTTCACAATAACATCCTTAATCAACAACCATCGCGAAACGTGAAACATCATATTTATTAATGATTTATAATTTATTGTGATGTTCACTGCATGATTTGATTATCTGCCTGTGATTTTATTAGTACAAGACCCATTTGATTAAATTTAATTAATTTTTGATAAATTAAGGTTAAATTCACTTTACTGTGATCGTAATTATGATAGCGAAATGTGATAGCAAAATGTGATAGCAACCCAAATAACGTAAATACCACTACTTTAACGTTTCAGGCTCTATTAACACGCTATTATTTGCATCCGACAACCACACTTGCCCTTCGCTAAGACTAACTTGTAACGCCATATTTCGATTAACAAATACATCCATTTGTTTCACCGCATCTTCTGGAAAATTAATCACAGTTAAATTATCGTAGCGAGCAAACGCTTGCTGGTTCTGCTGCCACCAAATAGGCACACTTCGGCCACCATAAGTATAAAGAATAACGTGTTTTGACCGACCACAGGCTTTTCTAAGCCATTTCTCATCAGCTTGACCAAACTCAACCCAAAGATCGATTTCACCACTCAGATTTTTATCCCAAAGTTCAGCTTCATCATCAACACATAACCCTTTACTAAACACTAAAGTTTCGGATGCATTAATGGCAAATGCCAGTAAACGCACCATCATGCGCGTATCGGTTTCGGACGGATGTTGGGCTAAGGTAAACTGATGATCGGCATAATAATGACGGTCCATATCTGCAATCTGCAGCGAGACTTTAAAAACGGTAGCTTTAGCAGCCATAAAAGGTTCCAACAAGTATAAAAAAACCGAGTCTACTACAAAGTAGACTCGGCATAATAGGACATCGTACTTATCCGGTTAAATAGCGCCAGGGCGTAGATGTTTAGCCATTGGAAAATGCGCACTTAACTGGGCGACTTTTGCAACAGAAGACACTATCAACATACGAGATCCATGTTCATATTGATGAGTGATATCACTTAACAATGGCACAGCTTCTCTGCTTGCGTCTCGCCTTAATAATTCATTAATCTCACTATCAAGGGCACTATCACTGTAAACCACGTCTAATGCCTGTAATAGCGGCATTGCTGCAATAGGGAGTAAATGTGCCGGCGTATCCTCGGTTAACAAAAGAATCTCACCTTTAACACTAAAGTCTTCAAAAGACTCAAGGTAACGTTGTTCTGTTAATGCATCGAATTTATCTTGGTTAGTGGTAAAAAAACGTTCCCAAAATAAACGTCTATCTTTGCCTGCTAATAATTTATGTTGTACTTCCTCGCGCTTGCTGGCAACAAAATCAAATAAAGGCGCTAATGATGACGGTAGCATAGTTTCGAGGCGTGAACGGATGGTTCGAGCGAAAACAGGTGCGGCACCAGCTGTACTTATCGCAACCACTAACCGGCCTCTATCCACTATCGAAGGCGTAATAAATCGACAAAATTTAGGATTATCGACCACATTCACCCAAATCCCCCGCTCTGTGGCCAACTGCGCAAAATCCATATTCAATTGCTCATCGGCTGTAGCAAGGTAAATGATATCCACATTGGCAATATCATCAGCACATACTTCACGACGAGACAGCTGGATCAGCCCCTGCGTATAATAGTTTTCAATATCATTGGCAACCGTCGGCGCTATGACATGAATATGAGCATCCGTACGAGACAACAAATCGAGTTTACGTGTGGCAACTTCACCAGCACCAACCAATAAGACTTTCAAACCTTGAGTATCGACAAACAAAGGGAAATATTGCATTAATCTACTCAGTCTTCAACGATAGGGAATTGATGTTGTATCCAAGCACGGTAGCCACCAACCATTGAGGCGACTTGCGTATAACCCATAAGTTGTAAATTATAGGCAGATAATGCTGCACGCTGGCCTGCGCCACAATAAAGTAATATTGGAGTATTTTTATCCGGAAAACGATGCTCTATATCACGTTCAATAATGCCACGACTGAGGTGTTTTGCATTAGGTAAATGCCCTTGTAACCATTCGTTATCTTCTCGCACATCAATTAATTGCCATTGATCTTGTTGTTGATATTGCTCAATGGTTAACAAGCTAACATGTGGCATAACAGAATCGACCAAACTGGCGAATGCTGGAGAGGGTTGCATAGCGTTTCCTTAAGTTAGTTAAATCACTCATTTGTGACAAATTAGCACTACATACGTCATAAACCTAAAAGTAGTTTAATCATTAGAGTCTATTGGATTTTTGAAAGCAATTTTGCTGCAGTTAGTGGCAATTTACTATAACGAGGAGTTTATGATGGTGTCATTTACATAAATAAGCGCTAATTGCGCCAAAATAAGCCACATATGCAATCCTAGTGGCTCAACTAAACGGGCGCATATTTATAAACTAGGCTCTTTATTACTAAACGTAAATTGACTTAGACACTTTTCGTCTAATATTTACGTCGCGATTAAACCCCGTTTATGTTGAATAATATGTGGTCATGAAAGATGGCTTTCAACGTTAAAAAACCATCATACGGGTTTATTCGTTATGCATTTCACTTCTTTGCGAACTACATTGCCAACACAATTCAAAACTGCCTTCGTTTATTTCATGGCATTGGACACATTGCCATTGAGGCTGTTCAATATCGAGTGAATCGAGTAAGGTTTGCGCAGTGACAAGTTGATTGTCTGCTACCCATAATTCTACCGTTTGCATTTCAATCGGTAAACCGCCTACACCACCAATGAGTGCTTCACCTTTAAGATCAACTTCAATTCCACTGGTTTCCAGTAGCCCTTTCCATGTGTGAGCCTGCAGTAAATTACCACCGGCTAATAATACTTTTCGTTGTTCCATGCGTTATCCTACTGCATTGCTCTTGCTGGCAAATTTGTTTCATCCTACTGCCTCTACCAAAATCTGTCGAGTGTTGTTTATAAATTGGACATTTGTCATAGACAATGATTATGTTAACTTTATATGAACTCTTCGTATTTAATAACATCATAAGCAGGGCTCTACATGACAAAAATAGTCTTAAAAGGTGTATTTCAAATCACCGCTTGGAATGAATCGGCATATGCTGAACACGACAATAACAGCAAACAAACCATTGCCGAAATTACCCAAACGTATTCTGGTGATATCAATGGTTCAGCTCAAATTCGCTATGTAATGTCATATCAAAATGGGGAGGCTGCGGTATTTGTCGGAATGGAGCACTTAACCATAAACACGCCAGAAATATCCGGCACCATAGTGTTACAACATAATGGGGTATTTTCGCAAGGTGTTGCACAAAGCCAATTCAATGTAATAGCTGACTCGGGTACCGATAACTTGCATCAATTTATCGGCCACGGTGAGTTTACCTCAACCGAAAACGGCCAAGCAGATTACCTCATCACTTTGCATCATGACTAAAATAACCATTTCTCGTTTAGAGACTAATATCGGTACATTTAGAGTATCTGGGAAGATGATGGTAACTTCACTGATGTTTATCAGTGTTGATATACTCGGCAGTGATGGGTGGGAAGCGCTGATGATCGACCCACAAACCCAATGGCACAAAACTTTGATGGCTGCCTGTGAAGTGCATTTAGCAGAACAACAGAACATAACTAAGGCATAAAAAGAAACCCCAGCAAGCTGGGGTTTCTTTTTAGCGATTAAGATTAATAATACTTATTAAGGCATCATTGAAGGCTGATCAGCACCTTCTTTCTCAATCTCTACCGGTAACATGTGCTCACGGTTGATACCCAATTTAATGGCTAAATAACTTGCCACGTAAATCGATGAGTATGTACCAACAAAAATACCGAGTAGCAATGCAGTCGCAAAACCATGGATCATTGTGCCGCCTTTTAAAAACAGCGCAATAACGGTAATTAATGTAGTACCTGTAGTAATAACAGTACGACTCATGGTCTGAGTGATTGAGGTATTCACAATCTCTACAGGGGTGCCTTTACGCATTTTAAGGAAGTTTTCACGGATACGGTCATACACTACGATGGTATCGTTAAGTGAGTAACCTACAACTGTTAATAAACCTGCCAATACGGTCAAGTCAAACTCAAGCTGTAATACCGAAAATACCCCTAAGGTCACAATAACGTCATGGGCTAGCGCCGCTACAGAACCTGCAGCTAAACGCCATTCAAAACGAAATGATACATAGATAAGAATACAGATTAAAGCAACAATAACGGCTAAGCCACCCTGCTCCGCTAATTCCTTACCTACTTGTGGCCCAACAAACTCAACACGCTTTTGAATCACGCCTGAATCAATTGACTGCGCAGCAGTTAATACTGCTGCAACCTGGACATCACTTTTTAACTCATTTCTTACCGGTAAACGCACCAATATATCGCGGCTTGAACCAAAGTTCTGTACTACCGCACCTTCAGCTTCCGCTGTGGTCATGGTCGCACGTAAAGCATTCAAGTCAACAGGTGCTGAAAACTCCATTTCAACAACCGTACCGCCGGTAAAGTCTAAGCCCCAGTTAATGCCTTGTACGCCTAGCGATACAAAAGAAGCAATAACTAAGATCAACGACATTACACTAATAGGAAGTGCATGACGAAGGAAGTCGACTGTTTTCTTTACTGAAAATATTTGCAACATATTCAACTTCTCCCTTAGATAGACAATGACTTAACGCGCTTACCACCCCAAACCGCATTCACGATTGAGCGTGTGCCAACTATGGCTGTAAACATCGAAGTCGCGATACCTATCATTAAGGTAACAGCAAAGCCTTTAACCGCACCGGTACCGACAGCAAACAAGATTAACGCTGTCATAAAAGTGGTGATGTTAGCATCTGCAATGGTTGAAAAAGCATTACCATAACCTTCATGGATAGCTTGTTGTACGCTGCGACCGCCAAGAAGTTCTTCACGGATACGTTCAAAAATAAGTACGTTACCGTCAACCGCCATGCCCACCGTTAATACCATGCCCGCAATACCTGGCAAGGTTAATACCGCACCTGGGATCATAGACATCACACCAACAACCATAATTAAGTTTGCCATCAATGCAAGGTTGGCAATAAAACCAAATGCACGGTAGTAAACCATCATAAATACAAGAACAACAACCATGCCCCAAATCATCGCTTGAACACCGTTTTGGATGTTTTCAGCACCTAAGCTTGGGCCAATAGTTCTTTCTTCCACAATGGTCACTGGCGCGATCAACGCTCCTGCACGTAATAATAACGCTAGGCTTTGTGCTTCAGTATGCTCAAGACCGGTAATGACAAAATTACGACCTAAACGAGCCTGAATCGTCGCAACTGAAATAACCTCTTCAATACGAGTCATTTTCACTGTGCCATCAGGATTACGTGTACCACTGTCTTTATATTCGATAAACAATGTTGCCATTGGTTTACCGATATTGTCTTTGGTGACGTTAGAGAAAATCGAGCCGCCTTTCGCGTCAAGATTAATCGCTACCTGTGGACGGCTGTATTCATCAAAAGTAGGTTGTGCACCAGTGATATGATCACCCGTTAGCATCACTTCTTTTTTCAATACGGCAATCCCGCCTTCACGGCGTTGGTACACTTCTGCACCTGCTGGAACACGACCATTTGCAGCTGCACTTACGTCGGCTTTATCGTCAACCATACGAAATTCAATCGATGCCGTAGCACCTAAAATTTCTTTTGCACGAGCTGTGTCTTGTACACCAGGCAGTTCAACAATAATGCGCTCAGCGCCTTGACGTTGTACTACAGGCTCAGCAACACCCAACTCGTTAACACGGTTACGAATAGTGGTAATGTTTTGCTGTAATGCTTCTTCCTTAATTTGCTTAAGATAAGCATCACTCATGGTAGCAAGAAGCATAAACTCATTACCGCTACTCGCGTCGGTATAGGTCATGTCATTGCTGCGAGTTTTTAAATAAGTCTCAGCTTGGTCAACAGTTTCAGCATCTCGAAACTTAATCGCAATTCCTTTAGGGGTTTTACGAATACCAGCATAACGAATTTTTTCTTCACGAAGCTGGCTACGGAAATCAGCTATCTTAGCTTCTTCCATTTTACGAATAGCTTCGCCCATATCCACTTCCATTAAGAAGTGAACACCACCACGTAAATCTAAACCTAATTTCATCGGCGACCCACCAACAGCTTCAAGCCATTCAGGGGTTGCCGGAGCTAAGTTTAACGCAACGGTATATTTCTGACCAAGCTGCTCAGCGATAGCTTCTTTAGCCACCAACTGCTGCTCAGGATTTTGCACTCGGACTAATAACTGACCATTTTCAAGCTCGGCACGCTTTACGGCAATACCCTGACTATCTAATAAATCAACCACAGTCGTTTGTGTCGATGCAGTCACTTCTGCGCCGCGAGTTGCGACAATCTGCACTGCATGATCTTCACCAAACAAATTTGGTATTGCATAAAAACTACCAATGGCGATGACAAGCATCACCATGATGTTTTTCCACATTGGGTATTTATTTAACACACCATAGCCCTCTTGGCTTTATAACGACTGGATAGAACCTTTAGGCAATACCGCTGCGATGTAATCCTTTTTAATCGTGATTTGGTTGTTATCATTAATCGCTAATAACACATAATCACTTTCTTCACCGATTTTGGTCACTTTACCGAGAATGCCACCACTTGTTAACACTTCATCACCTTTTGAAATCGACGCCATTAGGTTTTTGTGCTCTTTTACACGCTTTGACTGTGGACGGAAAATCATGAAGTAAAAGATTAATCCAAACATGACTAGCATAAAAATTAACTGCATGGTTTCGCCACCGGCTACACCACTGATTGGGCTTGCATATGCATTTGAAATAAACATAGTTCTCTCTTCTTATTAGCTAAAATTAAACGATTAACTCAGGTACTTCACGACCAAAACTGGTATAGAACTCCTTAACAAAGGCGTCTAATGTACCTGTCTCAATTGCGCCGCGCAAACCTTCCATCAACATTTGGTAATAACGTAAATTATGGATGGTGTTTAAACGCGCACCTAGAATTTCATTACAACGATCTAAATGGTATAAATAAGCACGTGAATAGTTTTTACAAGTGTAACAATCACACTTAGGATCTAATGTTGCTGTGTCATCACGGTGACGTGCATTACGAATTTTAATGACACCTTCACTGGTAAATAAATGGCCATTACGGGCATTACGTGTTGGCATTACACAGTCAAACATATCCACACCACGACGAACACCTTCGACTAAATCTTCAGGTTTGCCTACGCCCATTAAATAGCGCGGCTTGTCAGCAGGAATTTGCGGACAAACATGCTCTAAAATACGGTGCATGTCTGCTTTAGGCTCGCCAACAGCTAAACCACCTACGGCATAACCATCAAAACCTATGTCTAAAAGACCCTTTACACTCTCGTCACGTAAATCTTCAAATACGCCACCTTGAATAATGCCAAACAAAGAGTTTGGGTTTTCTAAACGGTCAAACTCATCACGTGAGCGCTTAGCCCAACGCAGTGACATTTGCATCGACTTACGTGCTTCGTCATGTGTCGCTGGATACGGTGTACATTCATCAAAAATCATCACCACGTCAGATCCTAAAGAATCCTGAATTTGCATTGATTTTTCTGGGTCTAAGAAAATCTTTTCACCATTGATCGGTGAACGGAAATGCACACCTTCTTCAGTGATTTTTCGAATGTCACCTAAACTAAAAACTTGGAATCCACCCGAGTCAGTTAAAATAGGACGCTGCCAATTCATAAAGTCGTGCAAATCACCGTGTTTACGCATGATCTCTTCGCCAGGACGCAACCATAAATGGAAGGTGTTGCCCAATAAAATGTCGGCACCAGTAGCGCGCACTTCTTCAGGCGTCATACCTTTTACCGTACCGTAAGTTCCAACAGGCATAAATGCTGGTGTTTCTACAGTGCCACGATCAAAAATAAGACGTCCGCGACGTGCACGACCATCAGTTGTATCTAATTCAAATTTCATAAATCACCTTGCCAGATAAACAGTCTGACTCGTTTAGTTTCTATAGTAATGAGGGCAAATTTTAATGCTTCAAGGTTACTGACACATTAAATCAAAAAAACGCCCACTATTGTGGGCGAGTATTTTAAATCAAATTCATTGCCTACGGGGCTTTTTTCGTCACAAACATCGCATCGCCATAGCTAAAAAAGCGATATTTTTGCGTAATCGCATGTTGATAAGCCTTCATGACCGCTTCATAACCTGCAAAAGCACTCAACAGCATGATTAATGTTGATTCTGGTAAATGAAAATTAGTGACCATGGCATCAACAACTTTAAATTGAAAACCTGGGTAAATAAAGATATCAGTATCACCACTAAAGGCTTCAAGCGGACCTTCTCCACTCGCGCGTGCAGCGCTTTCTAATGAACGCACTGATGTTGTGCCGACGGCAACAACACGATGTCCAGCCGCTTTAGTAAGCGCTATTAGGTCAACAACCTCTTGTGGCACATTAGCCCATTCTGAATGCATCTTGTGCTCAAGCACATTATCTACTCGTACAGGCTGGAATGTACCGGCACCGACATGCAAAGTCACAAAGGCAATATTAACCCCTTTGGCTTTTAAATCGGCTAGCATTGCATCATCAAAGTGTAAGCCTGCTGTAGGTGCTGCTACTGCGCCTGGCGTTTGGTTGTACACTGTTTGATAACGTTCTTTATCAGCATCTTCATCTGGACGATCAATGTAAGGAGGCAGTGGCATATGGCCAACGTCTTCAAGGACTTCTAATATGGTTTTATCAGACAGTAACTCAAGCTCAAACAAAGCATCGTGACGAACCAACATTTTCATTTGGTAGCCGCCGTCTAAGTCGATAATCGTATCCACTTTAGGCGATTTTGAACTGCGAACATGGGCTAGAATACGTTTATCGTCGAGCATACGTTCAACGAGAATCTCAAGCTTACCGCCAGTCGACTTTTGACCAAATAAACGCGCAGGTATAACTCGGGTGTTATTAAACACCATCAAGTCTCCAGGATTGATCAGATTGAATAAATCAGTAAACTTTTTGTCGGCAAGCTCACCGTTTTCGCCACTTAATGTGAGTAAACGCGAAGCATTGCGTAGTGCTGTCGGATAGCGAGCAATCAGCTCATCAGGTAGGTCGAATGAAAAATCTGCAACACGCATAGTATGATCTCAACAGTAAAAACGGCCGCTAGTCTATGGCGACTGCGGGTTAAGATCAAGTTTGGTGATTATTTTGTCGGCTTTTGTTCTATCGACTCGGTGTCGATATCGTCCAGTTCAATAGTATCTGACTTGGCAGAGTCAAAGGTTTGGTCCGATTTATATGAATGTTCTTCATAACGCATGTCGATGTGTACTTTATTTCTTTTTGGTGCAGCTGGCTTACCCAATAACTTTTTAATCCAGTCTTTCATCATCCTTGATCCCTAAATTAATCCTATAACCTTTAAAAAGCAGTTACATATACGCATCACAATGATACGAAGCTCAATACTCCATGACATTTATCTATAAAACGTTATGATTAACACCACTCACTTGCCACTTTGTAACGCTTTGTTACAAACGGCTAGTATCATACTGTAAAATAATAAAATTAGAAGTACAATTTATGAACTTTTTAGCTCACTTACATTTAGCCGACATCAGCGATACTCACCTAGTAGCTAATTTGTCGGGTGATTTCGCGAAAGGTAACATAGAGCAACATCCAAAACATCTGCAACAAGGGATATGGCTTCATCGACAAATAGACCAAATTACTGATAGTCATGAAATTATTATCGACCTGCTCAAGCTGTTTCCTAAAACCTCACGTCGTGTTGCACCGATATTAGTAGACTTAGTATTTGATCATTACTTAGCATTTTATTGGGAAGAGTATCATCATCAGCCATTAGATGAATTTTGCCAAAAAGCATACCACCAGCTTAGTACTACACTTGAACTACCTCCGACGTTACAGGCCATTGCGCCACAAATTATCCAGCAAGATTGGCTTAGTAGTTACCAAACAAGGCAAGGATTAGATCAAGCGATTAAAGGCGTCAGTCGTCGTTTATCAAAACCAGAACTTTTTGACCATGCCATTAAAGATATCGATAAGATTTATATTGATATCGAGATTGCATTTAGAACCTTTTATCCACAGTTAATGGCCTATAGCAGGCTTTATAGTCGTAAGACTCCGGCAGCATATTTACCTTAGCACAGGGTATTTATAGGAATTAATCTCGTATGCCGTCATGGTTACTTAATCTAAAATACACACTCAAAACCAAACGGTTTTGGCTAACGAGTCTACGCGATATAATCGTTATTGCGGTGGTGTTGTTCGCTATCGCGAGTTATCTACAGCGAGATATGCGAACAGGCATAGCGATGCCAATTAACGCATATACTATCGCCAATAAACCAATATCATTATTTACTTCAGCATCAATTGACGCCCAGCAGCATATCAGAGAGAACAGTACCCAAAATAAACCCACCTTGGTCTATTTTTGGGGCACTTGGTGTCCGGTGTGTAAAGTGACCTCTCCTATGGTGAATTCGGTTAATCTTAATCCAGATTATCAGGTTGTTTCCATTGCAGTAGCTTCAGGTTCTGACGACGACATCAGCACCTTTATGCAACATCATCATTATCATTTTGATGTCATCAATCAGCATCAAACAATGTTATTAAGCCAACAATGGGGCGCCATGGCATTGCCTGCTATTTATATCGTTGATACTGAAAACAATATTCGCTTTGTTACCTCTGGCGTAACAAGCAGTTGGGGAATGTCATTACGGTTATGGTTAGCGACCTGGTAAAGCCGCCATAACCAAACAGCATTATTCAGTCGAATAATTGGTTTTTGGTTATCAGTAAAACTTTGTTAGTATCCGCAACATGAGTACTCGCGAGATTAACGTTTCGCCACATCAATACCTGAATCAGACACAATTAGAGAGACACTTTATAATGCACATCTTTACTTATCAACCACCCTCAATTCCGTGGTTGGACATACGCTATAAAGACCGTGACATTATCGTCATCAATAAGCCTTCAGGCCTATTATCAAATCCAGGGCGTTCACCTGACACACACGATACGGCCATAACCCGTTTGCAACGATGCTATCCTGAAGCGATTTTGATCCATCGTTTAGATTGTGATACTTCTGGGATCATGATTTTTGCTCGTACTAAAAAAGCGGAATCACATTTAAAAATTCAGTTTCAAAATCGCCAGGCCAAAAAAGTGTACATTGCTGAAGTGATTGGCCACGTGGGTGAACAACAAGGTAAAGTGAACTTTGCCCTAGGACCTAATCCTGATTCACCACCATTCCAAATGCTTACAGATTCAGGCAAAGCTGCGTTAACCTACTTCCAGGTACTTGAACATAGGACGCAGTCAACGCTGATGGAACTTAAACCTCATACTGGCCGCACTCATCAGCTTAGGGTTCATATGTTGGCGCTTGGCCATGCCATTTTAGGCGATGAGTTTTATGGCGATACCGAAACAATTAGTGCCAGTAAACGGTTAAACCTGCATGCGCAATCGCTCACAATTACCCATCCTTATAGCCAAGTCGAGATGACGTTTTTTAGTCAGCATCCATTTTAATATCTTAACCAGAGCTTGGGATAAGAGATGAGAATGTAGTCAGAAGGATTAAAAGCTTAGCGATTAATCCTTCTCAATATTATTATTTGTCTTAGTAACAAGACGAATCGACGCGTCAATATCTAGCCTATTGCAAGTCTTCTTGTGTAAAGAATAACGCAGGTATCAAGACAAGGAACTGTTTGAGAGGCGTTTGTTATCTTCACATCAGGTTACCTTGGCCATTCAAACAAAAAAATGCCGACGCTATCGCGTCGGCATTTATCAATAAGGACTTTTTCACGATATTAACGCGCTTGAGCTGTCTCTTTCGCTTCAGCAGCTTCACATGCTGCAGCAGTAAAGATCACATCTGTAGAGCTATTTAATGCAGTTTCAGCTGAGTCTTGAATCACACCAATAATAAAACCAACTGCCACAACTTGCATAGCAACATCATTAGAAATGCCAAACAAACTACACGCTAATGGGATTAATAATAGTGAACCACCGGCAACACCTGAAGCACCACAAGCAGAAACGGACGCTATCACGCTCAATAACAGAGCTGTCATAAAGTCCACTTGAATACCCAAAGTATGAGCTGCTGCTAATGTTAATACCGTAATGGTAATCGCAGCACCGCCCATATTAATGGTGGCACCTAATGGAATAGACACAGAATAGGTGTCTTTATGCAATTTTAGCTCTTCACACAATGCCATGTTGACCGGAATATTGGCCGCACTTGAACGGGTGAAAAAGGCTGTCACACCACTTTCACGTAAACATTTAAATACTAATGGATATGGGTTACGTTTAATTTTGACATAAACGATAATAGGGTTAATCACCAAAGCAATGAATAACATGGATCCCACAAGTACCATCAATAATTGGCCGTAACCCGCAAGAGCGTCGAAACCTGTTTCAGCAAATGTAGCCGCAACTAAACCAAAAATACCAATTGGTGCTAAACGAATGACAAAGCGGACTATATTTGACACCGCATCACTGACATCAGAGAGCATTTGCTTAGTACTGTCGCTGGCATGATGCATGGTTATCCCAAGGCCTGCCCCCCACACCAAAATACCGATGTAATTGCCCGTTAATAATGCGTTCACCGGATTATCAACAACTTTGAACAATAAGGTATTGATTACTTCGCTAATCCCCTGAGGAGGATTTGAGCCCTCTATCCCGGCTGTTAGTAGTAACGTCGTTGGAAAAGCAAAACTGAATAATACTGCTGTTAATGCCGCTGCAAACGTTCCGAAAAGATATAGCCCAATGATAGGACGCATATTGGTTTGACTATTTTTCTTTTGATTGGCAATCGATGATGCAACCAAAACAAAAACCAGTATTGGCGCAATGGCTTTTAAAGCACCCACAAAAAGTGAGCCCAAAAAAGCCACATTATTGGCACCTGTGGTTGAAATACTTGCCAGAATCACGCCCAAAATGATTCCGCTGATGATTTGTAGCACGAGGCTACCGTTAGCGATACGAGCTAACAGTGATGTTTTTTGATTCATTGCTTAACCTATGATTATTATATTTATGACTTTTTATGATCAAGGTTTTGCTTATCTTTAGAAAAGGAAACATCATAATACTCGTCGTATCCACGTATTCATCACCTTGCAACTTACAGCGATATAATACTTAGGTTACGATAGTCATGACATCTCGATAATATCAATGCTATTACTGAAAACACCCTACTATCTTACTCATTGAGGGAGATTAACTCACCACACTCAATTAGCACACTTCAATCAATCCGTTTTCAGGGATAGCACTCCCTCATTAAAGTTAAGCATTACCTTGTGCCCAGCGAATATACTGAACACTATAAAAGCCTTGTAGCTATATATCAGGATGCCATGTAATAAGTCTAGTGTTGATACCAAATGAGTAAAAAAATTCAATCATCGGTCATAAAGAGAGCACTAATTTGACGGTTACAGGTTACTTGCTGTTAAATTGTTAACCATGTTACAGGCTGAAAATACCAAAAATAAAACAATGACAATCATCCAGCAGGCTGCAATGCTTGAGCACCTCTAAGCATCGCTTCAATCAACTCTTTAGCATCAAACTTAGTTAACGCCTCATTGGCTCCGACTTGTTTGGCTTGGCTGACACTGATTTCGCTGGATAATGACGTATGTAAAATAATGTACGCATGTTCAATTGCTGGATTATTTTTAACCTCAAAGGCTAATTCGTATCCATCAAGTCCTGGCATTTCAATATCACTCACCAGTAAATCAATAGGCTTTCGTTCTTCCGCGGCTTGTTGCATCATCTGCAGAGCGTCGCGACCATCTGCCGTCACCTGATAAGCAATGTTAATAGAGTCTAATGCATCAGATAATTGTTTACGGGCAACTTTTGAGTCATCCACCAGTAAAATACGTAACGGTGTTAATTTCTCACGTTGTACATCGGTTAATATCGCTCGATTATTAATCGGATCATCCGGAAATATTTTCGACAGTAATAACTCGACATCTAATAACTGAACCAGCTGATCATTAAAACGGGTTACACCTGTTAAAAAGGCATTTTTGCCTAAGTTACCTGAAGGTGCTTCGATATTACGCCAATTACATTCAATGATTTTATCGATTGAGCGCACAAGAAAACCTATCACCATTCTCTGACAATCAGTAATGATGATATAGCTATCTTTAAGCTCTGCTTCGGTAACGGGTCTATAGCCAATACCTGCAGCCATATCGATAATCGGAATAGTCATACCCCGAATGGTTGCTGCACCAAGAATAGCCGAGTGAGAGTGTGGGATTTTAGTTAAAGGAGTAAACGGCACGAGTTCACGAATTTTTAAAGTACCTAAAGCAAACACTTGTGTTTGATTTAATTTAAAAAGCAATAAACCCTGCGATTGATTCGCTTTGCTCATTTTCGGACTCATCATTACCCCTTCATCTGAAGACTGAAATCTACTTCACTATAGCATTTATCGTCAGTCTTTAGACTAGCTTAAGTGGCCTATTTTATCTGCAAAGATCATTACAAATCACAAAATTAGCTATTCATCCGATAATAGCCAACTCGATAAATCATTACGATACAATTACGGTTCTATAAATAATGAGTATTTGAGGCGGAGACTTTGGTTGATAACCAGAAATAGCAAACTACATTAGTACTATTTCCGCAACAAGTTGTCGATATGTCGTGCAAAAAAGATCAACGATTGAATTGTTGTGAACCTTTCTTATGTAATTTATCAAAGCCGGGAAAAAACTTAATCGGCAATATACACATATAAGCTAGAACAGAGTGCAAGTTAGCACCGAATATAGCCTAATAAAAACAACAAAGGGAAACAACGATAATTAAATCAGCCACTGATTTAATTATCGTTGTTTCCCTCATTATTATGATGCTTTAAATTGACATTAATCAGTTCGAAGCAGATTGCAGCTCGTAAAGCACATCATAAACAAATTGATCCCACCCCTCAGCATCGAACGCTAAGCCACTGGCATTACGAACTTGACTAACCGCATGCAAAGGCGCTGCACCGTTCTCCATCATATAATAAGCCATCACCATTTCTGTACGATTGATCCCAGAGCGACAATGAAGTAACACGGGTAACTGATCAGTTTCACATTCACGAATAAATGTTAATACCTGGGGGAGTATTTCAGCACAAATAGCTAAATCATGCGGCTTAGGTGGAATATTATCAGGTAAATTAAATACTTTATGACGAAGACCTAATTCAGCCATAGCGTCGATATCGCAACCTTCACCATTATTTAAGGATGCAATTGCACCGAAACCGGCTTGCTTTAACTCAGCTAAGTCCCACGCATCTTTGTTTGGACCGCTACGGCCTGCAACTTGTCCATCAACTAACCAAAAAATATGTTTCATATTACCTACTACTAATCTGGTTTTTTAGCCCAAATATCAACATTAACTGAGGACAACTTTTTACGTTTTTTCTTACCGCTACCTTCTGGCTTCGCCATTGGCTTAGGTTGTTCCAGTACGCTTTCAGGCGCTACATCATCAGCCTCAAATCCGTTAACTTGTTCACGTTCAAGGCGAATTTGATTCTTTTTCTCGATAACAG
Source organism: Shewanella sp. Arc9-LZ (assembly GCF_010092445.1). Taxonomy (NCBI): domain Bacteria; kingdom Pseudomonadati; phylum Pseudomonadota; class Gammaproteobacteria; order Alteromonadales; family Shewanellaceae; genus Shewanella; species Shewanella sp. Arc9-LZ. The sequence continues at coordinate 3,383,120 of NZ_CP048031.1, forward strand.
AGAAGTGATGATACTCATCATGCGACAACAAGGTCAACGCTAAACCGACCTCTCCCGCACGTCCGCTGCGACCAATTCGATGCATATAATCTGCTGGACTGCGCGGTAAGTCAAAATTTATTACCACTGGTAATTTTTCAATATCAAGGCCACGAGCAGCAATGTCAGTCGCTATGAGCACTTGAATATCTCCAGCCTTAAAACCTTCCAATACACGACTTCTCGCGCCTTGGGCTTTATCACCGTGAAACACCTCTGCAGTGATACCACGTTTAGCCAGTTTTTGAGCTAAATGATTGCAACTATTTTTGGCATTAACAAAAATCAATACTTGGCGCCATTGATGTTGTTGTAGCAAGTGCGCAAGTAATGCGGTCTTTTTTTCACGATTAACCGTCATTACCCGTTGTACTAATGTACTCGCTTCAGCGCTTTGTAATTGTATCTCAAGCGGATTAACGAGCAGCGCTTGCGTTAGTTGGCGTACTTCATCTGGAAAAGTAGCTGAAAACAATAACGTTTGTTTTTGCTTAGGAAGTAAATTGAGTACTTGAGTCAATTCTTCAGTAAAACCAAGGCTTAACATTCGGTCAGCTTCATCAAGTACTAACGTTGTCACTTGGGACAACTTTAGTGCATTTGACGATACTAAATCGAGTAAACGACCTGGCGTCGCGACCACCACATCGGCACCACCACGCAATGCTAACATCTGAGTATTAACAGATACACCGCCAAATGCAGCAACCACTTTAATGTCGCCATTTAAATGAACCGCATAGGATTTAAAGCTGTCGGCAACTTGCTTAGCGAGTTCTCGCGTTGGAACCAAGACTAACGCACTGACAAAATTACCTTTGGCAGATGTTGTTGCCCGACGACTCACCAATTGATGTAAAATCGGCAATGCAAAAGCCGCTGTTTTACCTGAGCCGGTATTGGCACCTGCCAGTAAGTCTTTACCGGTTAGTGTGCTAGGAATGGTTTCTGCTTGGATTGGTGTAGGCTGCAGGTATTTAAGCTCAGCTAATCTGGCCAACAATGGAGTATGCAGGCCAAATTCAGCGAAAGTCGTAGCTAAAGAAGCTTGGGTCATGTATCAAATGCGCTCAAAATAATGGATATCAATCGCACATTTTAACGTACTTTGGCACAGCAGTCAGATAAATTAGTTAATTTCTTCAATCCCTTCTAAGTCTAGTAGCCACTGCTTCATATCGAGCCCATAAGCATAACCGGTTAACTTACCGCCTTTGCCTATCACCCGATGACAAGGAACGATAATGGCTATTGGGTTTGCACCATTTGCAGCCCCGACCGCTCTGACAGCTTTAGGTCGCCCAATAGTATTAGCGATATCACTGTAACTGCAGCGGTGGCCGAATGTTAATTGACTCAGAGCATGCCAAACCTCATGTTGAAACACGGTACCTTTAGGCGCTAGTGGAACACTGAAATGCTGCCTTTGATTAGCGAAGTACTCTGTTAATTGAATTACGGTTGTATCAATGTGTTGTTGGGCTTGTATCAATAAATCTTGAGTAGTCTCAGTATTGCTTTGTTGGAGTATAAACTGAGTTTGAATCTCTACGAGCAAGCTCGTTTGGGCAAGATCTTCAACCTGTAGATGGGTTAATCCATACTCAGATGCTTTAAGCGAGAGTAAACCAACAGGACTTGTGACTAAAGCATGACACTTCGGCGAAGTAAAATGGGTCATAATATTATCCGTTTTTTGCAGCGACAGGGTCGTTATCCCAAAGCTGGAAGGTTAAGTAGCTGCCCCAAGGTGATGCTTGTTTTGCAATGTCGGCAGCAATGCTTAAGTAAGATTTAGTGGTTTCAATAGGTTTACCCGATTGGTCACGTAACGCATGAAGACGATTTTTGATGACTAAATCAGAACTCAAAAAAACATCAGGGTCACTCAAACCTCGCATTTTCGCGTAAGCAACAGTCCATGGACCGATACCTTTTACGGACAACCAATCGTCAGGCGTTGAGTCTGGATGTTGATGAACAAATTGCCCCAAGGCATTTAATGCTAATTTTCGAGCTCCTGGCATGTTAAGTTCATCTAATGAAGCGCTAGCAATAGCTTGTGCCGTCGGAAATAACCGCCAAGTCTTACCATCGATGAACAGTGTTTCACCATAAGATTCAACCAATAAATTTAATAGTTTAGTGGCTTGCACGACACTCACTTGTTGCCCTAATACGGCACGGCAAGCGGCCTCAAATACACTACCTGCCGCGGGAATACGCAAACCACTATCAATTTTGGCGCCTAATTCTATAATAGGAGATAATGCCTGCTGGATTATCGCCATGTCAGCATCTAAATCAAACATACGCCGTAATTGCAGAGTAATATAATGCAAGGATTTAATATCATTGGCATCGGCTAAGTAAATACTCACATCAAGTTGAGGTTTATCGGCATTCAGTGAAATGTAAAAAAAGCCTTCTACACCATTAAATGAGAAGGTTCGGCCATAACGTCCCGAAATATCATCAATGACCTCCATATTATCAACTTGACGAAAGGCATAAAAAGCCAACATCTTCGCCCAATTTAGGGGTGGCCGATAAGATAGTGCTAATGTTATTGGTTTAATGTTAATACTCACTTGGTTTTTTTTATAAGGATGAGTTTCATCAGTTGAACGTCGGCTCTTTCGGCGTAAATCACTCGGTGTTAATAGTAGTTCTTGTTTAAAAATTTCATTAAAGCGCCTGATGCTATTAAAACCAGCGGCCATGGCGATGTCTGTCATTGATAATTGTGTTTGGTGTAATAACTGCTTAGCAAACATCAACTGCTGATATAACGCAAAACGTTTAGGTGAAGTCCCCAAACCTTGGTTAAAGAGTTTATTTAAATACCGACTGGTAATGCCTAACTTATCAGCCAACTTGACGATCGTTCCTGCATCTTCACCATTTAAAAAGCCTTGTTCGATTAACGTGATAGCACGCATTAACGTTGTTTGAGAACCTAACCACGCAAATGAACTCGGTGCACTATCAGGGCGACACCGAAGACAAGGCCTAAGTCCAGCATTAGCCGCTTTTATCGCAGAATCAAAATAACGGACATTTTTTTCATAGGGCGCAGGAGCGGGACAAATTGTTCGGCAAAAAATACCAGTAGTGAGAACTCCGGTAAAAAATTGGCCATCAAAGCGAGCATCACGACTAAGCCTTGCTTGCTGGCAGATCTGTGCTGCAATACTACAATCACTGTTAATCTGGACCATTAGTCTATTTAGCCTTATATCACTCAATGGAAAACTGAACTATTTTCTGCTTATAGCGTATTTAAGAGATTACTTTACCGAAATACAACAACCACGACTAGCGGAAAACGGAACTCAATCGTTTCGTATATGGTAACAATTTAACCCATTACATTTGGTCTTTTTGCGTTATCCTAGTCAGCAGAATTTTCACCATTAAGTTAGAGCATTAGATGTTTAAATTTTTTGAATCATTGACCCAAGCTTTACCACAAGAAGAACCGACTAAGCCACCCAATACTTTGTACGCATTTTGTCGTCATTATACCCGCGGGTTTGGTTTACCTTTAATTATCATGTCAGTACTGACAGCCATAATGGCAATGTTGGAAGTGTCATTGTTTGGTTTTATGGGGCAACTGGTAGATTGGTTGGTCTCCAAAAATCCGCAAACATTGTGGCAAGATGAAAGCACTACGTTAATTACCATGTCAGTGATTGTCTTAGTGGTCATACCGCTGGTTGTCTGGTTACATGCTTCTATCGTGCACCAAACGCTTTTGGGTAACTACCCCATGGCTATTCGTTGGCAAGCACATCGCTATTTACTCAAGCAGAGTATTTCATTTTATCAAGATGATTTTGCAGGACGAATCGCCACAAAGGTAATGCAAACTTCGCTTGCTGTACGTGAAACGGTCATGAAACTACTGGATGTACTGATGTACATTTTGGTGTATTTCACCTCGATGTTGGTCATGATTGCCACTGCTGACGTTCGTTTAATGTTACCCATGCTCGTTTGGTTAGCGGCTTATGTGTTGATCCAATGGAAACTCGTTCCAAAGCTGAAAGCAATATCGACAGAACAAGCCGATGCTCGTTCAACAATGACCGGCCGTATTGTCGATAGTTATACCAACATCTCAACCGTAAAGCTGTTCTCGCATACGACTCAAGAAGCTGACTACGCCCAAGATAGTATGACGCGTTTCTTAAAAACCGTTTATGGCCAAATGCGTCTCGTAACGGTCATTAATGTTTTAGTACAAATCATTAATTACATATTAGCGTTCACCATTGCGGCTGTATCTATTTGGTTATGGGCAGACAATGCGATTACGGTTGGTGCCATTGCGATTGCGGTGAGTTTAGCGTTACGCTTGAATGGCATGTCACAATGGATTATGTGGGAAATCAGTTCGCTATTTGAAAATATTGGTACCGTTACCGATGGTATGAATACCTTATCAAAACCCATTGCTATCCAAGATAAAATCGATGCAAAAGACATTGTTGTTGACCACGGTAAAATAGACTTCAATCAGGTTTGCTTTCATTATGGTGAAAAAACCGGCGTCATTGAGCAACTAAATCTGAATATTAAAGCGGGCGAGAAAGTCGGTCTTGTAGGACGTTCTGGTGCAGGAAAATCGACCTTAGTCAACTTATTGATGCGTTTTCATGATGTTGAAAAAGGCCAAATATTGATTGATGATCAACCTATAACGGATATAACCCAAGACTCATTACGGGCAAATATTGGTATGGTGACTCAGGATACGTCGTTATTACATCGTTCGATCCGTGAAAACATTCTGTACGGTGATCCACATGCCAGTGATGAAAAATTAATAGCGGCGATAACTCAAGCACAAGCTGCAGAGTTTATTGACAATTTAACGGATCCCTTTGGTAACAAAGGGCTTGATGCCCAAGTGGGTGAGCGCGGCGTTAAGCTGTCTGGTGGACAACGTCAACGGATCGCCATTGCAAGAGTATTACTTAAGAATGCGCCAATTCTATTGCTTGATGAAGCCACTTCAGCATTAGATTCTGAAGTCGAAGCAGCGATTCAAGAGTCGTTGTATGAATTGATGGAAGGTAAAACAGTGATTGCGATAGCGCATCGACTTTCAACGATTGCAGCGATGGATAGACTCATTGTATTAGATAAAGGCTGTGTTGTTGAACAAGGTACTCATCAAGAACTGATTAATGCCAAAGGGATATACGCACAACTGTGGGCCCATCAAACTGGCGGATTTTTAGGGTTAGATTAATCGAAAGTTGAGCAATTAGCATTAGCCACTCAAATTTGAGTGGCTTTTTTATGCACACCAATAAAAAATAGGCACAAAAAGTGTAAGTAGAATATTAATTGCTTGAATTGCTTGGATTGCTTGGATTGCTTGGATTGCTTGGATTGCTTGGATTGCTTGGATTGCTTGGATTGCTTGGTAAAACTTTGCAGGATGTAAGAGAAATAGCACAGAAATAAAATATGGTGGTCGCTACTGGGCTCGAACCAGTGACCCCCTCCTTGTAAGGGAGGTGCTCTCCCAGCTGAGCTAAGCGACCTGGGATAAAACGTAAATGTAAGCTTAAATTGATATGGTGGTCGCTACTGGGCTCGAACCAGTGACCCCCTCCTTGTAAGGGAGGTGCTCTCCCAGCTGAGCTAAGCGACCTGGGAATATCAATCTTTTTGTAAAATATGGTGGTCGCTACTGGGCTCGAACCAGTGACCCCCTCCTTGTAAGGGAGGTGCTCTCCCAGCTGAGCTAAGCGACCTGGGATATTTTACTTTTGAGTCCACCACTCTATTTGAGAAATGGTGGTCGCTACTGGGCTCGAACCAGTGACCCCCTCCTTGTAAGGGAGGTGCTCTCCCAGCTGAGCTAAGCGACCTGGGACTCTACACAACAGTTTAGTTAATTATATGGTGGTCGCTACTGGGCTCGAACCAGTGACCCCCTCCTTGTAAGGGAGGTGCTCTCCCAGCTGAGCTAAGCGACCTGGGATATAATTAACAGTTATAATCCATAAATAAAAATATGGTGGTCGATACTGGGCTCGAACCAGTGACCCCCTCCTTGTAAGGGAGGTGCTCTCCCAGCTGAGCTAATCGACCTCGCTGTGTGGGGCCGTATTATAGGGGGCAAGCAAAACCTGTCAACGCTTTTTATTTAAAATAATGTCAGTCGGACTAAAATTGTTCGCTTTGATGCTTTGTTGAACAAGGGGTTGTGATCAAAAATAAAGAAAATCCAAAAACCTCCCTAGGTTTGAAAGTCCGCCATTTCAACTGCTGGGTTTGACTGTTAGAATAGCGGCACATTTTTTTGTTTGTCTTCTTTAGACGTTTATAAATAGGTTAGTGTCCGATTATGACTACTAAGACGCGTTTTGCTCCAAGTCCAACTGGTTTTCTTCATGTAGGTGGTGCTCGTACAGCACTTTATTCATGGTTGCACGCACGTGCTAACAATGGTGAATTTGTACTTCGTATTGAAGACACTGATATTGAACGTTCAACTCAAGAAGCATGTGATGCCATTCTTGACGGTATGAACTGGTTAGGTTTGACTTGGGATGAAGGTCCTTATTACCAAACTAAACGTTTTGATCGTTATAATGAAATTATTGCGCAAATGCTAGACAAAGGCACTGCATACAAATGCTATTGCTCGCGTGAACGCATTGAGAGCATGCGTGAAGACCAAGCGGCGCAAGGTTTGCAACAGAAATACGACGGTTGTTGTCGTAACCTTGCACCTCGTGATACTGATGAGCCTTTTGTTGTTCGCTTTAAAAACCCAATTGAAGGAAGTGTGATATTTGATGATCACGTTCGTGGTCGAATCGAAATTTCTAACGACATGCTTGATGATTTAATCATTAAGCGTACTGATGGCGTACCAACCTATAATTTCTGTGTTGTAGTCGATGACTGGGACATGGGTATTACCTGCGTTGTACGCGGTGAAGATCATATCAATAACACGCCACGCCAAATCAACATCCTTAAAGCATTAGGCGCACCGATCCCTGAATATGCACATGTGTCGATGATTCTAGGTGACGATGGCGCTAAGCTATCTAAACGTCATGGTGCTGTGGGCGTTATGCAATACCGTGATGACGGGTATCTACCAGAAGCACTATTAAACTATCTTGTTCGCTTAGGTTGGTCTCATGGCGATCAAGAAATATTTTCAATGGACGAGTTGAAAACGCTGTTTAAGTTAGATGATATCAATAAGGCTGCTTCAGCTTTTAATACTGATAAGCTCATTTGGTTAAACCAACATTATATCAAGTCTCTCGATCCTGTTTATGTCGCATCACATTTACAATGGCATATGGATGATCAGAAAATTGATACTAGTAATGGTCCAGCGTTAACTGAAATTGTTACAGCATTATCTGAACGTGCGAAAACATTAAAAGAATTAGCTGCTTCAAGTCGTTACTTCTATGAAGACTTTGCTGATTTTGATGAAGCCCAAGCTAAGAAGCATTTACGTGGCGTGGCACTAGAGCCTTTAACATTGTTCAATCAAAAGTTATCTGAACTAAATGATTGGAGCGTAGAGAATATTCACAACGTTATTGAAGCGACAGCGACAGAACTTGATGTCGGCATGGGTAAAGTAGGTATGCCTTTACGCGTTGCGGTTACTGGCGCAGGACAGTCTCCTGCATTAGATTTAACCTTGTTCTTAATCGGAAAAGAAAGATCTGCACAAAGAATATCCAAAGCGATTGAATTTGTAGCAGATAGAATAAATTCCTAAAAAACGAGTTGACACTTTTGGGTATGCTGCATAGAATGCGCCTCGCAGTTGAGACATGATGTTAGTTTTTTCTAGTAACATATCCAAAAGCATTAAGTAAGAGGGGTTATAGCTCAGCTGGGAGAGCGCTTCGCTGGCAGTGAAGAGGTCCACGGTTCGATCCCGTGTAGCTCCACCACTTACTTAACAGTCTTTAAGTAAATAATTAGCATTGATGTTTAGCCTACAGACACCAATGAGTATTCACTCGATACAGAGTATAACGTATCAAATGTGTCCCATTCGTCTAGAGGCCTAGGACACCGCCCTTTCACGGCGGTAACAGGGGTTCGAATCCCCTATGGGATACCATATTTAAGATGGTTGAACATGATTCGAAAGAGTTCTTTGATTATCTATATAGCACTGGTGTTTAGCCTACAGACACCAATGAGTATTCACTCGATGCAGAGTATAACGTATCAAATGTGTCCCATTCGTCTAGAGGCCTAGGACACCGCCCTTTCACGGCGGTAACAGGGGTTCGAATCCCCTATGGGATACCATATTTAAGATGGTTGAACATGATTCGAAACTATTGTTTTAGAAAAAATGTTTGATGATCTATATAGCACTGGTGTTTAGCCTACAGACACCAATGAGTATTCACTCGATACAGAGTATAACGTATCAAATGTGTCCCATTCGTCTAGAAATAGCGCTTAGGACATCGCCCACTTTGGTTTATAAAGAGTCGGCGGTAACAGGGGTTCGAATCCTTATGGTTTTGTTCTTCATTATAGGTAATTAGCACTGGTGTTTAGCCTACAGACACTAATGAGTATTCACTCGATACAGAGTATAACGTATCAAATGTGTCCCATTCGTCTAGAGGCCTAGGACACCGCCCTTTCACGGCGGTAACAGGGGTTCGAATCCCCTATGGGATACCATATTTAAGATGGTTGAACATGATTCGAAAGAGTTCTTTGATTATCTATATAGCACTGGTGTTTAGCCTACAGACACCAATGAGTATTCACTCGATGCAGAGTATAACGTATCAAATGTGTCCCATTCGTCTAGAGGCCTAGGACACCGCCCTTTCACGGCGGTAACAGGGGTTCGAATCCCCTATGGGATACCATATTTAAGATGGTTGAACATGATTCGAAAGAGTTCTTTGATTATCTATATAGCACTGGTGTTTAGCCTACAGACACCAATGAGTATTCACTCGATGCAGAGTATAACGTATCAAATGTGTCCCATTCGTCTAGAAATAGCGCTTAGGACATCGCCCACTTTGGTTTGTAAAGAGTCGGCGGTAACAGAGGTTCGAATCCTTAGGGTTTTGTTCTTCATTATAGGTAACTAGCACTGGTGTTTAGCCTACAGACACCAATGAGTATTCACTCGATACAGAGTATAACGTATCAAATGTGTCCCATTCGTCTAGAGGCCTAGGACACCGCCCTTTCACGGCGGTAACAGGGGTTCGAATCCCCTATGGGATACCATATTTAAGATGGTTGAACATGATTCGAAAGAGTTCTTTGATTATCTATATAGCACTGGTGTTTAGCCTACAGACACCAATGAGTATTCACTCGATACAGAGTATAACGTATCAAATGTGTCCCATTCGTCTAGAGGCCTAGGACACCGCCCTTTCACGGCGGTAACAGGGGTTCGAATCCCCTATGGGATACCATATTTTTCAAATTTTAGTTTTAGTCAGCTAGAATTTGGGGCTATAGCTCAGCTGGGAGAGCGCTTCGCTGGCAGTGAAGAGGTCCACGGTTCGATCCCGTGTAGCTCCACCAATTATTTGGTATTTAATGCATATATTGCATTCACAAATTAACCACCGAAAGGTGGTTTTTTTATGTCTAATTTTTATTTCTTTCTTGTTTTAATTAAGTCCATGTAAACTATTATTACTCTGCTAGTCATAAATACTCTCTTCACATCACGATCTATGACAATGTGCGACATTCCACCCATTACCCCTTTTCTACTGTGTGACAATCCACACATAAAATCGCTCTCCGGTTTCCTTATTAAATTAAAGTTAATATATTTCATTGAGTTACAAATAATTAACATTCTGGCCTAATGCTTGCTATGTTTTATCTATCCTCATAAAGCGTTTATGGCGTACTTGTTCTGGGACAAGTCACCACCTTGAGGAAAATATAACACTAAAAAAAGGAAGTTAATTATTATGAAAAAATCCACCAGTACCTTTACATGTCCACTCAAATCAATTGCTAAACTAGCAACAATTGCTACTATTCTGGCAGCGAGTTTTAATGTCTTTGCTGAACCTGTAGAAATTAAATTTTCGCATGTTGTTGCAGAAAACACACCAAAAGGACAAATGGCACTTAAGTTTAAAGAATTAATAGAGCAGCGTTTACCTGGTGAATACGTTGTTAACGTATTTCCTAACTCACAGTTATTTGGGGATAACAACGAGCTAGCAGCACTACTCCTAAACGATGTGCAATTTGTAGCACCGTCATTATCTAAGTTTGAGCGTTTTACCAAAAAACTACAGATTTTCGATTTACCTTTCTTATTTGAAAATATGGCAGCAGTTGATCGTTTTCAGCAGTCAGATTCAGGCCAAAAATTATTAAACGCAATGAACCGTAAAGGCCTTGTTGGTCTAGGTTATCTTCACAACGGCATGAAGCAATTCTCAGCGAACGATCCATTGGCATTACCAAAAGATGCTAACGGCAAAAAGTTCCGTATTATGGCATCTGATGTGATTGCAGCTCAATTTGATGCAGTTGGCGCGATTCCTGTTAAAAAGCCCTTTTCAGAAGTTTTTACTCTGCTACAAACACGCGCCATTGATGGTCAAGAAAACACTTGGTCAAATACCTACTCAATGAAATTCTATGAAGTACAAAGTCACATAACAGAAAGTAATCATGGCGTTTTAGATTACATGGTAGTGACCTCAAATACCTTCTGGAAAGGTCTACCCGCCGATAAACGAGCTATTTTTAAATCATCACTAGACGAAGCTATTGCACTTGGTAACAAAATTGCGGCTGAAAAAGATAATCAAGATAGACAAGCCATTATTGATTCTAAGCGCTCTGAATTAGTCACGTTAGCGCCTGCTGCACGCCTGCAATGGGTTAACGCTATGAAACCAGTTTGGGCTAAGTTTGAAGATCAAATTGGTAAAGACATGATTGATGCCGCTCAAGCTGCAAATACTAAATAGTCCCCGTACTTGACGTGGTACTGAACGCATTCTTGCATCAGTACCACCTTTTTTTATTCAAGGAGTATGACCGTGATTTCAAGACTATTTGGTTATTTTGAAGAAGGGTTCCTTAATTTATTAATTACATTAATGACGTTGCTAGTTTTTGGCGAAGTTATTGCTCGTTTCTTTTTTAACACCGGTTTTTTATGGATCCAAGAACTGACCCTTACTCTTTGTGGTTGGTTTGTATTATTTGGTATGTCTTATGGCGTGAAAGTAGGAGCACATATTGGTGTCGATGCCTTTGTATCTAAGCTATCTGGTAAGCCACAGAAAGCAGTCGCTATCTTTGCGTGCCTGTGTTGCATTGTTTACTGTGGCATGTTTTTAAAAGGGGCTTGGGACTACCTTAGCCAAATGTACCAAATTGGTATTCCAATGGAAGATATCGACTTTCCTGCATGGTTTATTCATCAATTAGATCCAGATTTTGCCTGGGAAACATTACGCATCGACGTAGAAGACGGTGCAGTTCCTATTTGGTTATCTCAAAGCATTTTAATTATCGGATTTTCAATGCTCACTTGGCGTTTTATTGAATTGTTTATCGCTATTTTGCGCAATAAAGCTGTTGGTTTCCAACTGGCCGATGAAGCAAAAGACAGCATGCATTTAATCGATGAAGCTGCGCTATCCACATCATCAGAACAACAACAAAATGATAAGGACGCGAAATAATGACTATAGCAACACTATTTATTGCTTTGTTTATTTGCATGATGATTGGTATGCCTATTGCTATCGCTTTAGGCTTTTCAAGCATGCTGACTATTTTGTTATTTTCAAATGATTCGCTCGCTTCGATTGTTTTAAAACTGTATGAGTCGACTTCAGAACACTACACTTTATTGGCAATCCCATTCTTTATTCTATCATCGGCATTTTTGTCTACTGGTGGCGTAGCAAGACGTATTATTGACTTTGCGATGGACAGCGTAGGTCATATCCGCGGTGGTCTTGCCATGGCATCAGTGATGGCTTGTATGCTATTTGCAGCGGTATCGGGTTCATCACCAGCTACTGTAGCGGCTATTGGCTCTATTGTGATTGTTGGTATGGTGCGTGCGGGTTATCCAGAAAAATTTGCAGCAGGCGTTATCACTACGTCGGGTACATTAGGCATTTTAATTCCACCATCGATTGTAATGCTGGTTTATGCAGCCGCGACAGAAGTGTCTGCAGCTAGAATGTTTATGGCCGGTTTAATACCAGGCTTAATGATGGGTTGTATTTTAATGCTGGCCATCTATATCGTTGCTCGGATTAAAAAGCTGCCTTCACGTCCTTTTCCTGGCGTTAAAGCATTAGCGATATCAAGTGCTAAAGCGATGGGTGGTTTAGCACTCATTCTGATTGTGCTAGGTTCTATTTACGGTGGTGTAGCAAGCCCAACTGAAGCTGCGGCAGTAGCTTGTGTATATGCTTACTTTATTGCTGTATTTGGTTATCGTGATATTGGCCCTCTTAAAAATGTCGCTTGGCGAAATAAACAAGAGTCTTTAGTGGGAGCCTCATTACGTAACATAGGGCACATGTTACTTGCCGTTATTAAAACACCTACCGACAAAGAAATCCGTCATGTAGTACGTGATGGCGCTAAAGTCAGTATTATGCTGCTGTTCATTATTGCTAATGCCATGCTGTTTGCCCATGTATTAACCACCGAACGTATTCCGCACATTATCGCCGAAACGATTGTCGGATTTGGATTACCCGCATGGGGCTTTTTGATTATCGTCAACTTACTGTTATTAGCTGCGGGTAACTTTATGGAGCCTTCAGCTATTCTGTTGATTATGGCGCCAATCTTATTCCCTATCGCAACCCAGTTAGGTATCGATCCAATTCACTTAGGCATCATTATGGTGGTCAATATGGAGATAGGCATGCTCACACCGCCTGTAGGGCTCAATCTGTTTGTCACCGCAGGGATAACAGGAAAAAGTATGGGGTGGGTAATTCAATCGTGCCTTCCTTGGTTAGTGTTGTTACTCGGTTTCTTGATGTTGATTACCTATATTCCACAAATTTCTCTATTTTTACCCGAATACATAGACAAATTAAACGGCTATTAACTTGATAATTCGCGTATTATAGACGAGCCTTAATTTATTAAGGCTCGTTTTTTTACTTATGCTCAATAATCATCATAATCATTATCGATTGGGAATATGCATGCTTTCATTCTCGACTACCAAAAAACGAAATGTTGTAATGAGCATGATGCTCATTATCGGGTTATTACTGACCCTTAGAGTTACATATTGGTATTTACTTGAACAAGGCACAACGTCCATTGCTGAGCAATCTGAAAAGCAAATTAATGAACTGGTAATTTTTATTGATAACGCCCTTTCACACTACGAAAATATTCCTGCAGTACTTGCACAAAACCCCATCTTAGAACAAGGGTTACTTGATCAACGCAATCCTCAAACAATCGAAAAGCTCAACGCTTATTTATCTGAATTACAGCAAGTCACTGAGTCGTCAGACATTTACCTCACCGATGCGCTTGGCGTGGCTATTGCCGCCAGTAATTGGGATGTACCAAACTCTTTTATTAATCATGATTATTCATTTAGGCCTTACTTTATCGATGCGATATCAGGGAAGTCTGGACGATATTATGCAGTTGGTACCTCATCAAATAAGCGCGGATTCTACTTTGCTAATCCGGTATATCATAGAGGCGTGGTATTGGGTGTAGTGGTTGTAAAAGTTGATATAAGTTTGATTGAACAACAAAGTAGTGGTATTGCCATCGCAAGCCAATATGAGTTTATGATCAGCGATCCAGACAATATAGTGTTTCTTTCAAGCATTAATAGTTGGCGATTTAATTCATTAACACCACTGACACAGGCTAAACGTTTTGCTCTAAATTCATCAAAACGCTATGCCAACCGGCCCATTGGTGAGCTTAGTGTAAGCCCTCTTTTTATGCTCGGCAATTCCGATACTAAACAGGTATATAAAATATCATCATCTGAAGGCCACGCAAAATACCTTGAACGTCACCAATTGATGCCCAATGCTAATTGGAACGTTCATATTCTTACTCCAATGAAGCCCTTATATGAATCGTTACCGCCAATAATGCTATTGGCGGCCACACTCTATTTATTATTAACACTTTTTATACTTTACAGCATTGAGCGCCGTAAAAATTTACGCAGAATGCACCAAGCTCAAAATCTACTCGAACAACGAGTAAAAGAGCGTACATTGGATCTTGAACAAGCCAACACCCAATTAAAAGACACTCAAGACGAACTAATCCAAGCGGCAAAGCTTACGGTCATAGGTAGCCTGTCAGCCAGCATTAACCACGAGCTCAATCAACCGCTGGCAGCACTGCGCAGTTACGCACAAAACACTCAAACCTTCATTGGCCGTAATATGATTGAAGATGCCAGCAGCAATATCAAAATCATGATAGAGCTAACCGATAGGCTTGCAGATATTATTGGTCAGTTTAAAAGCTTTACACGTAAATCTCAGGGAAAAGACAACGCCACCGAAATTAATCAATCAATTGAGCAAGCACTTACCATTGTTCAACCTGAAATGGACAAACAAGGTGTTAAATTGTCGCTGAAATTATTAACGGGCAAATGCCAAATATGGGGCGACAGCGTCAGATTACAACAAGTACTGGTTAACCTTATTAGTAATGCTATCGTCGCAATGCAGCAATCTACAGAGCGACAATTACAAATCGAAGTCTATTGCGACAGCAAGGTCAATATAAGCATTCAAGACAGTGGCCCAGGCGTGAGAGAAAGCCAAATGAATAAAATTTTTGAACCTTACTACACCACCAGTGAGCGCCAAGGACTAGGCTTAGGATTGTCCATCTCGCAGCGAATTATCGAATCTATGCAAGGTTCTATTACTGTCGAGAATGCCATACACGGTGGGGCTATTTTCCATATTATTTTGCCACTTTATTTACGTGAGGAAGTGTAAACGTGACTCAAATTCAAGACATCAATAATTATCAAGTTATTATTGTTGATGATGAACCTCATATCGGTATCGTGTTACAGCAGTTATTCAAACTAGAGAATATCAACGCGTTGGCGATTACGAATCCGCAAGCTATCTCCAGCCATATTACCGCTAACTGGCCTGGCATAGTAATTTCTGATGTTAATATGCCGCAACTCGATGGTTTGAGTTTATTGCAACAACTGAAACAACAAGACAGTGACTTACCTGTAGTACTATTAACGGGTTTTGGTGACATTGCTATGGCGGTAGACGCACTCAAGAAAGGTGCTTACGACTTTATCGAAAAACCATTTAACAACGAACATATACTCGATGTGACTAAACGCGCGTTAGATAAGCGTGCGCTAACACTAGAAAACCGTAAACTTAAACGCGAACTTGAATCGCATATAGCACCTGGTCCACGTATTTTAGGCAGTAGTCCTGGTGTGATGAAAATGCGCCATCTTATTGACCAAGTGCTCGACACACCTGCAGATATCATGATTGAAGGTGAAACCGGTGCAGGTAAAGAGCTTGTCGCCCGATATCTGCATGACCATAGTTATCGTAACAAAGCTAATTTTGTCGCCATTAATTGTGGTGCAATCCCTGAAAATCTCATTGAAAGTGAACTCTTTGGTGCAGAATCTGGCGCTTTCACTGGCATAGACAAACGCCGCATCGGTAAGTTTGAATATGCTAATGGTGGCACGCTACTTCTAGATGAAATAGAAAGCACTCCTATGGCCTTACAGGTTAAATTATTGCGTGTATTGGAAGATCGTAAAGTCGAACGATTAGGATCAAATACGCCGATTAATTTGGACATCAGGGTTATTGCGGCAACAAAATTAAACTTGCAGCAACTGTGCGAAGAAGGGAAATTCAGACAAGATTTATTGTATCGTCTTAACCTAGTGACCATTGTAATTCCTCCACTACGAGATCGCCGAGAAGACATTCCATTGCTGTTTTTACATTTTGCCAGAATTGCTTCGGCTCGTTACCATAAAGCACTCATAGCATTAAATCCCCAGCAAACGATGGTGCTAACCTCTCACGACTGGCCTGGTAATGTACGCGAGTTACGTAATTTAGCAGAACGTTATGTGTTACTTGGTGCAGAAGCCGCTTTTGCTGGTAATTTAGATAACCACACCACTATGCACACCAGCATGTCGCTTCAGCAAAGAGTGGAGTTCTTTGAGAGAATGTTAATTGAAGAAGCATTAAGCCACAACAAAGGCAGCATCAAATTAACCATGGAACAACTCGAATTACCCCGTAAAACCTTGTACGACAAAATGCGTAAGTTTGAACTAGACCGTAAACAATTTATCGAGAGTTAATCGGGTACGGGAACATCAATAACCTGTTGTTGATGTATCCCTAAACGCCAGACAGCCACGAAAAGCAGCGCCAAAAGGCTCATAGACCCCGCAACCACTCCATTCCATTCAGCTTCGTGCCAAAACATCATTAAATAAGGTCCGCCCAGGGATGCGCCAAGATAATAGCAACATAAATAGAGCGACGTTGCCTTAGCGCGATGACTGGTGGCACGGATAGCAACAAACGAATTACAACAGCTGTGAGTTAAGAAAAATCCGCAAGCACTGATCAGAAAACCCACCACAATGGCAGTCAATGTATCCACCAAAGTCAACAACGTGCCAGCGACCATTAAGCATAAAGCCACTCTAAATAATGGCATCGAGCCATAGCGCATAATCCATTTTGCCGACAAATAAGAAGCAAATGTACCACTTGAATAACAGAGAAAAATCAAGGTCGCATTAAAGCGACTCAAACCATATGGTTCAGCCATAATATGCAATTGAATAAAGCTAAACTGATTGACCATCATCATAAATGCTAAGCCACCAATGGCATAAGCGAGGCGCATCTGCGAGTCAGACAAATGGAACATAAAGCCATCTATATCTTGCTTTACCTTATGTCGCAAAGAGACTTTTTGCTTAACCACTGGGGATTTAATTTCTTTACGCGGCAATAAATACGTTACCAATGCCACCCCCATTAACGTGACCAAAAACACCAACCCCATTGACGACTGCCACGACAAATTTTGTGCCATTAACCCGCCAAAAATTCGTCCTGCGATACCGCCCATACTGTTGGCCATAATGTATACGGCAGCAGCTTTGAGCATAAAAGAGGGAGCTAATTGTTCTTTAAAATAGGCCATCGAAATCGCGGGCACAGCGGCCAACAAAATGCCCTGTAGTAAGCGCACCCATAATAAGTCATCGAATGTTTGGGCAAACACTAATAAAATATTCGACCCTGCGAGCAGCCATAAACTCACCACAATAGGAGCCAACCGTCCTATCCTGTCAGATAAAACTGCATAAAAAAGCAATGAAAAAGCTAAGGTGAAACTGGTAACAGATAACACCAAAGTAGCTTGTGCGCCAGACACATCAAAATGTTCCGCAATAGACGGCAGCATGCCTTGTACTGTGTACAAATTAATGTAAATCACCATAGAAGCGATGCACAAAGCCCAAATTAAACGAGTTTGCGCATGCGAGCGATAAGTCTGAGATAACTCTGTCATAAACAACCTAAACAGCACATTAGGGTAGAAAACAGATTATTACCCGCCAAATAAATAGATCAATGACGGGCATAAGAGTTTGTGAACTAGATTACGAAGTGGCTATTTAACGCGTTTCATTAACACTTGAGTGGTAAATTGACCGTTACTGATCACACGGAACTTATCATACGTTTGAAAAATAGCATTACCTTGATAAGTGATCATTGCCACAACACCGTAATCAACACCGCTTTTGACTAACTCAGCAGGTAAGGTGAATTTAAATGGAACGGGTGCTCTGGCTATATCAAAGTTTTTTTGAGAGATAATCGCACCCGGAGTATTAAAATCAATTAATGCTATGTTAATTTTACACCCTTGTGGCAAGGCAATTTTCTCTGCATAACCTGCATAGCCATTTACAATGACTGGTTTTTCAGGCTCAATCGTCACACAACCATTGAGCATTATGGCAATCAAAGTGACAACCGCGAATTGTATCCCTTTCTTAATTATTAACATGTTAGCATCCTACTTGGTCATTCTGATTAAACCTTCCTGTGTGGCAGAAGCCACAAGACGTCCTTGCTGATCAAAAAACTGCCCTTTCACAAATCCACGTCCACCGCCTGCATTGGGACTATCAATACAGTACAAGAGCCATTCTCCCATATTAAATGGGCGATGAAACCACATGGCATGATCAATAGTGGCCATGCGCATACCTGGAGTTAAAAAAGACACACCATGGGGCTGAGTTGCTGTGGCTAAAAAATTAAAATCCGATGCGTAAGCGAGTAAATACTCTTGAATACTGTGGTCCGATGGTACTTGCCCATTGGCACGTAGCCATACATACCCTTTTGCCTCTGTTGTGTTAGGGGCGATAGGATGAACCGGGTTAACTAAACGCATTTCAATCGGAGAGTCTGCCATAAATTTTTCGAGCATTTTCGCTGGTACTTTATCACGCATAGTCACTGCAAGTTCTTGCTGATTCAATAAACCTTCAGGTCCTGGCACATCGGGCATGACATCTTGATGATTAAAGCCTTCTTCAACCGTTTGGAACGAACAAGTCATATAAAAAATAGGTCGACCTTTCTGAATCGCTTTCACTCTACGCGCACTAAAACTTCCTCCATCACGCATATTTTCAACATCGTAAATAATCGGTAATTTTTCATCACCCGCACGTAAAAAGTATGAATGTAAAGAATGTACATGACGGTCTTCACTAACCGTTTGTTTTGCAGCACTTAACGCTTGTCCCATCACCTGGCCACCAAACACGTGTCCGAAGCCTAAATCTTGACTCTGGCCGCGAAACAGACCTAACTCAATTTTCTCAAGTGACAACAATGACAATAAATCGTTTAATACCTGACTCATAACACCTTCTCTACAACTTGGATTAACGTTAAGGTTACCTTAGTTAAGCTGATGTTTTCTAGCTTATTCTATGGTAATTGTTGAATTTAAGTCATCTCGTGACAAATCACGAAATAGTGATGCAACGCAAATATTCATATCTGCAGCTTAATTGAATATTTGGTATGCTATTAGACATGACTAATCAACAGTGCGTCTCACAATATTATGCAACCTAGCTCAATGCAATCATGGTTTATGGCTATCCGTCCTCGCACGTTACCGGCGGCTATCGGTCCATTATTAATCGGAAATATGCTCGCGATTGGGCTCGAACAATTTAGCTTACTCATCGCCTTTACCTCAATGCTATGTGCAGTATTATTGCAAATTTCAGTTAATCTCGCTAATGACTACTTTGACTTTAAGAATGGTATCGACACCGAAGAGCGGATCGGTCCAATAAGAGTCACTCAAAGCGGTATTCTTGCTCCGTCATCTGTACGAAATGCCATGATTGGTTGCCTAGTCATATCATTGTTAGTAGGTTCATTGCTAATCGTTCACGGTGGCTGGCCAATAGCCATTCTTGCTACAGCCTCTATATTAGGCGCGTTATGTTATAGCGGAGGTCCCTACCCACTGGCATCACATGGATTAGGCGAAATTGCTGCATTTGTATTTTTCGGCTTAGTGGCCGTTGTTGGCAGTTACTATTTACAAGCAGGCACCACCACCATGACAGCATGGTTACTTGGCTGTGCTATTGGTTTTTTTAATGCTGCCATTATGCTGGTCAATAACACTAGAGACATTTCTACCGACACAAAAGCAGGTAAAAATACTCTTGCGGTAAGAATTGGTGAAGCACAAGCAAAAGTGCTATATCAAAGTTTTGTCTACTTACCATTTGGTATCATTATCGCGGGATTCTTGCTCGGGTCGCTCGATGGGTTACCCGTATTATTAGCAGGTGTATCATTAGTAATCGCACGTAACCTGAGTCGCGAATTTCATAATAATACTGGTGAAGCATTAAATCCTATCCTTGGGCAAACAGCTAAATTGACGATGATTTTTAGCGTCTTATTTAGCATTGGATTGTACTTTTCGCTAACCTAACCATTTTCCTTAGCTAAATAAAAAGGCGCTTCATTGTAAAATGAAGCGCCTTTTTATAATGTAAGACTAATTACACCTTAGCTAAAGTACGC
Source organism: Shewanella sp. Arc9-LZ (assembly GCF_010092445.1). NCBI lineage: Bacteria > Pseudomonadati > Pseudomonadota > Gammaproteobacteria > Alteromonadales > Shewanellaceae > Shewanella > Shewanella sp. Arc9-LZ. The sequence goes on from NZ_CP048031.1 coordinate 3,403,357, forward strand.
TGCTTCGCACTCCAGTCTAAGTGGTATTTCTCACCAGCGGGTTTATCGGTGCGTTCAAAAGTATGTGAACCGAAAAAGTCGCGCTGACCTTGTAACAAGTTAGCGGGTAATGTCTCACAGCGGTAGCTGTCATAATAGGCAATTGCCGAACTAATACATGGAGCAGGAATGCCCTGCATAACAGAAGCTGCGACCGTTTTACGCCAGTTAAGGTGTTTTTGCGATAATGTTTGACTAAAAGTGTCAGCCATTAATAAGTTAGTAAGGTTTGCATCTTCTTGATAAGCCTTAGTAATTGACTGCAGGAACGTAGCACGGATAATACAACCCGCTCGCCAAATTTTAGCAATTTCAGCAAAATCTAAAGACCAATTCTGCTCTTTAGCATTCATCGCCATTAACTGGAAACCTTGCGCATAACAGCACACTTTAGCGCAATATAATGCATCTTCAAGATTAGCAATAAATGCCACTTTTTCAGCATCACTAAAACTGACTGGTGCAGGTCCTGCTAACTTCGAGCTTAACTGCATACGCAAGTTTTTCTGAGTGCTCACAGCGCGTGCATAAACGGCTTCAGCAATCGTTGGCGCAGGACAACCAATTTGCAAGCTGCTCACTGCAGTCCATAAACCAGTGCCTTTTTGGCCTGCTTTATCTAAAATCATTTCAACTAATGGCTTACCGGTTAATGGATCGTCTTGTTGTAAGACTTCAGCACTAATCCCCATAAGGTAACTGTTAAGAATACCTTTATTCCAACCATTGAACACGTCACCAATGTCATGGGCAGACATGCCTAAGCCGTCACTGAGCAATTGATACGCTTCGCAAATAAGTTGCATATCAGCATATTCAATGCCGTTATGAACCATTTTAACGTAATGACCAGAACCAGCTGGACCAATATAAGTCGTACACGGCTCACCTTCGGTTACCGGATTGCCTGGCTCAAAACGCTCTATCGGTAAACCCGTTGCTGAATCCACTTTAGCAGCAATAGCTTTCCAAATTGGTTCAACATAACGCCATGCCTTTTCATCACCACTAGGCATGAGAGATGGGCCAAAACGGGCACCTACTTCGCCACCAGACACTGCAGAGCTAAAGAAAACAAACTGATCTTTATAACGTGCTTCGCGTTCTACCGTGTCGGTCCAAAGGCTGTTACCCGTATCAATAACGATATCGTTGGCTTCAATACCAGCTTCAATTAACGATTTACATACACCGTCAACAGGCGCACCAGCAGGCACAGATAATACAATAACTCGAGGCTCAACTAATTTAGCCAGCATTTCTGTAAGATTATTACATGACTGCATGCGCGGTGCCGTACCGGCTTTACGCTCACTTTCTTCTTGAGCCACAGCTGCGTTGACTTTTGGAGTATCTAAATCGAAAACTGCAACATGGTAGCCGTTGTCAGCAATGTTTAATGCGAGGTTCTTGCCCATAACACCAAGGCCGATAACGCCGACGTGAGATTGTTGGGTGTGGTTATTCATAGTGTATGTTTCCACAGGTCACAGAGATTAATCGCGTAGTGCGAATCCATTTGGGTGGCAATTATAGCGATTCTTGTAACTAAATTACCAGTAACAAAACGCGGAAACGCTGTTTTTTACAATGTATGCCCAATCTGTTTATTAGGAGATAACATCGTGTCACAATAGAAAAAACCATAAAAACACTGGTTTTTTATGGTTTCGATTTAAAATCACCTTATCATTTGGCATGGCTAAATATTGAAGAGTAACATCATGTTATCTCAGTAGTTAGTGCATTAGCATAACCCATTTTAGTCAACGCATTCCGGACAATATCTAAGGTTTGTGGGTCTTCAATCGTTGCTGGCATGGTGTACTCTTGATTGTCTGCAATTTTACGCATTGTGGCTCGTAATATTTTTCCAGAGCGGGTTTTAGGCAACTTTTGCACAGCACTTACCAGCCGAAATGAAGCCACTGGGCCAATTTCATGACGTACCAAGGCAAGTAACTCTTTATAAAGAGCTTCATCTGACAAGGTAACGCCATTTTTAAGGACTACTAATCCAAGAGGCACCTGGCCTTTTAGTTTATCTTGCACACCAATTACCGCAGCCTCGGCCACCGCTTCATGCTGACATAAAACTTCTTCAAATCGACCCGTAGATAAACGGTGTCCGGCAACATTTATGATGTCGTCAATTCGGCTCATAATGTATAAATAACCATCTTCATCAACGTAACCCGCATCTCCAGTTAAGTAATAACCAGGATACATAGACAAGTAACTGTCGATATAGCGTTTATCATTTTGCCACAAAGTCGTTAATGTGCCTGGTGGTAAAGGCTGCTTTATCACCACATTACCACTTTCATTAGGAGCCACTTGTTGCCCCATCGCATCAAGAATCTCCACTTGATATCCAGGTACTGCTCGCGCAGGCGATCCGGCTTTAATCTCTATCGGATCGGTGCCCATCAAGTTTGCCGCTACAGGCCAACCAGTTTCAGTTTGCCACCAATGATCAATTACAGGTTTACCTAACTGCTGCTGACTCCAATTTAAGGTGTCAGGATCGCAACGCTCCCCCGCTAAATACATTTGCTTAAGGCAAGTTAAATCAAATTGTTTAATAAACTCGCCTTCAGGATCTTCTCGTTTTATAGCCCGAATAGCTGTAGGTGCGGTAAAAAAGCTACGAACCTTTTTTTGTTCGATAATACGCCAAAATGCACCCGCATCAGGGGTACCAATAGGTTTACCTTCATACATTATGGTCGTCGCACCCACCAGCAATGGCCCATAAACAATATATGAATGCCCTACCACCCAGCCAACATCTGATGCAGCCCAAAAAACATCGCCCACACCAATGTCATAAATGTGTTTCATCGACCATGCTAATGCGACTGCATGGCCGCCATTGTCGCGTACTACACCTTTAGGTTGCCCTGTGGTACCAGAGGTATATAAAACATATAAGGGGTCTGTTGCATCCAACGACACGCAAGCAGCATCAGGCGCATCCACCAGCGCACTGTACCAATCAAGATCTCTTGGTGACTGTAATTGTGCTTGGTATTCAGTACGATTTAAAATAATGCAGTGATCGACTTGATGTTGTGCTTGGGATAATGCGTCATCGAGTAAAGGCTTATACGGTACGACACCAGAAGGTTCAATGCCACATGAAGCAGACAGAATTAACTTGGGTTTTGCATCATTAATCCGCGTAGAAAGCTCATTGGCGGCAAAACCACCAAATACCACAGAATGAATCGCACCAATCCGTGCACATGCCAGCATGGCATAGGCTGTTTCTGGCACCATTGGCATATAAATAACCACTCGGTCGCCTTTTTCAACACCAAGTGACACCATTAATCCAGCTAAGCGCTTTACCTGAGCCAACACAGATTGATAACTAATTGAGTATTCGTTGTGCGTCACTGGGCTAATGTAATGAATCGCTGTTTGTTCACCTCTTCCTGCTAATACGTGGCGGTCTACGGCATTAAAACAGGTATTCATCTTGCCATCAGCAAACCAACGGTAAAAAGGCTTATTGCTATCATCCAGTACCGTCTTTGGTGCAAGATCCCAGCTAATGGCCTCAGCGGCTTGCTGCCAAAATACTTCGGGATCGGCTATCGATTGTGCGTGCATTGATAGTCCTACATCAGCCATATTGTTCTCCGTTAATCAACTTGTATTACAATGATTATGAGCAGAATTCATTAAATACCCCTATTAGACAAAGGGATAACAACCACTAAAACCAACAAAAAAACCTTTAGTTTCAATCGAGTGTTTAACTTGTGCAGGTCAAATACTATCAGTAATAAAATACACTAAATAACAATATGTTAATGTATAATTAGTGTTTGAGTGGCAAGCAAAATTAACACGCATAAAACGGAAAACCATCTAGCAAACTTTACCTTTACGTAAACTTCATATATCTTGCATCAAAAGAAACACTTTTGGTGACATGATGAGCACAACCCACATTCCTCAATCAACATATTCAATCAGTGACTTATCAAAAGAATTTGATATCACCACCCGCAGTATTCGTTTTTACGAAGACCAAGGCTTGATTAAACCTAAGCGTCGCGGACAAACCCGTATATACAGCCTGAAAGACAGAGTGCGCTTAAAACTTATTTTACGCGGCAAACGTCTTGGATTTTCGTTAGCTGAAACTCGTCGACTATTTGAGCTTTACGATGCTGATAAAAGTAGCTCAACACAGCTCAATACCATGCTGGATTTGGTCAATGAAAAAAAATCAGCTCTACAGCAGCAAATGGACGACATTAAAGTAGTGTTAATGGAACTTAATTCAGCCGAACAACAATGCAAAGCGGCGCTTGCCGACAACTCGGCTAAAAAAGCCAAATAAAACTCAATAAAAAAATGGCTGACTCAATAAGGCCAACAACATTTTTCCTACTGCCAAAAACGCACATAAAAGCGTTGGCAAAAAATGTTTACCAGACGACAATAAAATTCAACAGGACATATGCAAATGAGCGATTTATATACCAGCTTAAACTTTGGTTTAGGTGAAGATGTTGACATGTTACGCGACGCTGTTCGCGGTTTTGCGGCCAACGAAATTGCGCCTATGGCCGCCCAAGTCGATATCGACAATGAGTTCCCTAATCAATTATGGCCAGTACTTGGCGATATGGGTTTATTAGGTGTCACTGTTGATGAACAATATGGTGGAGCCAACATGGGCTACCTTGCGCACGTTGTCGCAATGGAAGAAATCTCCCGCGCATCAGCCTCTATTGGCTTAAGTTATGGCGCTCACTCAAACTTATGTGTAAACCAAATTAACCGTAATGGTAATGACGCTCAAAAAGCAAAATATTTACCTAAGCTAGTCAGTGGTGAGCACATTGGTGCACTTGCGATGAGCGAACCTAATGCGGGATCAGATGTGGTTTCAATGAAACTGAATGCTCGCAAAGAAGGTGACCGCTACATCCTTAACGGCAATAAAATGTGGATCACCAACGGTCCAGATGCCCACACCTATGTTATTTACGCCAAAACCGACATCGAAAAAGGTGCACATGGCATTACTGCGTTTATCGTTGAACGTGGGTCTAAAGGTTTTACTCAAGCACAAAAATTAGACAAGCTAGGTATGCGCGGTTCAAACACCTGTGAACTTGTATTTGAAGACTGTGAAGTACCAGAAGAGAACATCTTAGGCGGCCTAAATAATGGCGTAAAAGTGTTAATGAGTGGCCTTGATTACGAACGTGTTGTTTTGTCTGGTGGCCCATTAGGTATTATGTCTGCCTGCATGGACATCGTGGTGCCTTACATTCATGAACGCGAACAATTCGGTAAATCGATTGGTCAATTCCAATTGGTGCAAGGCAAGTTAGCCGATATGTACACGGGTATGAACGCTGCACGCGCTTATGTTTACAGTGTGGCTAAATCATGTGACCGCGGTGAAACTACCCGTAAAGATGCCGCTGGCGCGATTTTATACAGCGCAGAGCTTGCCACTAAAATGGCCTTAGATGCCATTCAATTACTCGGCGGAAATGGCTATGTGAATGAATACGCAACTGGCCGTTTATTACGTGATGCTAAGCTTTACGAAATTGGTGCTGGCACCTCTGAAATTCGCCGCATGTTAATTGGTCGCGAATTGTTTAACGAGTCAAAGTAACCAGTACTTGCATCACCAAGGCGACATATCAAGCGTGCCGTGTCGCCTTACTCAAGCCCCCCTATTTTTTGCTTCATTAAGGATATAGAAATGACGCAACTGAGCAGCCGTATCAATCCTCGCAGTGACGAATTTAAAGCCAAGTCAGACAGCATGGCGTTATTGGTCGATGATCTTCAACAAAAACTAAAAAAAATCGAACAAGGTGGCGGCCCAGTCGCCTTAGAGCGCCATTTATCTCGTGGTAAGTTATTGCCGCGTCAACGCGTAGAAAAGCTGCTCGACCCAGGTTCCCCCTTCTTAGAAATATCGCAATTTGCCGCTTACGAAGTCTACGATGAAGAAGTCCCTGCCGCAGGCGTCATTGCCGGTATTGGTCGAGTCAGTGGTATTGAGTGCATGATTATTGCCAACGACGCCACAGTAAAAGGCGGTACTTATTACCCTATTACCGTGAAAAAGCATCTACGTGCGCAAGACATCGCCAGCCGTTGTCACTTACCGTGTATCTACTTAGTCGATTCTGGTGGCGCGAATTTACCTCGCCAAGATGAAGTATTTCCAGATCGCGATCATTTCGGCCGAATTTTCTATAACCAAGCACAGATGTCAGCTAAAGGCATTCCGCAAATTGCGGTAGTAATGGGCTTGTGTACCGCTGGCGGTGCTTATGTTCCTGCGATGGCTGACGAATCAATTATTGTCAAAGATCAAGGCACTATCTTTTTAGCAGGTCCGCCATTAGTTAAAGCGGCTACCGGTGAAGAAGTGAGTGCCGAAGAGCTTGGTGGTGCAGAAGTTCACACCAAAATATCCGGTGTTGCCGATCATTTAGCCCAAAATGACGATCACGCGCTTGAGCTTGCTCGCCGTGCAGTACTGCGACTTAATCATCAAAAAGAAATCAAAAGCTTATTAAGCCCAGTCAAACCACCACAATTCGATATCCATGAATTGTACGGCATTGTTGGTACCGATCTTAAAAAGCCGTTTGACGTAAAAGAAGTCATTGCCCGTGTGGTTGATGACTCTGACTTTGACGAATTTAAAGCCAACTACGGTGCAACCTTAGTGTGTGGTTTTGCCCGTATACATGGTTATCCAGTAGGAATTGTGGCCAATAACGGCATTCTTTTTTCCGAATCGGCGCAAAAAGGCGCTCACTTCATTGAACTGTGTTGCCAACGTAAAATTCCGCTGTTATTCCTACAAAACATTACTGGCTTTATGGTGGGTAAAAAGTACGAACACGAAGGCATTGCTAAACATGGTGCCAAAATGGTGACCGCAGTGTCTTGCGCTAACGTGCCTAAATTTACCGTGATTATCGGTGGCAGTTATGGCGCGGGTAACTACGGCATGTGTGGTCGCGCATTTGAACCGACCATGATGTGGATGTGGCCAAACGCCCGTATTTCGGTAATGGGTGGCGAACAAGCTGCTGGTGTATTAGCCACAGTGCGCCGCGATGGTTTAGCGCGTAAAGGCGTTGAATGGTCGGCAGAAGACGAGCAAGCCTTCCGTAAACCAATTGTTGAACAATACGAAAAAGAAGGTCATCCGTATCATGCCAGTGCCCGACTTTGGGATGATGGCATTATCGACCCTGCACAAACGCGTGATGTGGTCGGCTTAGCCTTATCGGCAGCATTAAATGCTCCTATTGAAGACACCCGCTTTGGGGTGTTCCGCATGTAATTGTGCGGTTAATTCAGCTAATAAGGAGTAATAAATAATGTTATCAAACCAATATAAGTTCATTGAATGCCGTCTAGACAAAGGGGTGGCAGAGCTCATTTTAAACCGAGTTGAAGTGCATAATGCCTTTGATGAAGTGATGATTAGCGAGATGATCCAGGCTATCGAAAGCTTTGCCAGTAACAATCAATGCAATATGTTGATTTTGCGTGCTAATGGTAAAAACTTCAGTGCTGGCGCCGACCTCAATTGGATGCGCAAACAAGCAAAAATGGACTTTGAACAAAATCTGACTGATGCCCATGAGCTTGCCAAGCTGATGCACGTGTTAGACAAGTTTCCAAAACCCACTATTGCCTTAGTACAAGGCGCGGCCTTTGGTGGCGCGTTAGGACTAATTTGTTGTTGCGATATTGCCATTGCCAACACCCGTTCAAGCTTTTGCTTAAGCGAAGTCAAGCTGGGGCTTATCCCTGCTGTGATAAGTCCGTATGTGGTTCGTGCTATGGGTAATCGCCAATCGCGTCGCTTTATGCTGACCGCTGAACGCTTTAGTGCTGATGTTGCCTTAACCCATCAAGTCATTCATGAAGTTAACGACGACTTAGATGCTGCTGCGGCCCCTTTTATCGCAGCATTTAATGCCAACAGTCCTCAGGGCATGGCATGGGCAAAAAATCTCGTATCGCATTTAGAAAACGGCGTGATTGACGACGCTACGCTCAATTTTACCAGCGAGCAAATTGCTCGGATTCGTGTATCAGATGAAGGTCAAGAAGGCCTTAATGCTTTCTTTGAAAAACGTACGCCAACATGGCAAACCGCTAAATCTGATCCACAAGGAGCCCAATAATGTTTACCAAATTACTGATTGCTAACCGTGGTGAAATTGCTTGCCGTATTATTAAAACGGCTCAAACCATGGGTGTTCGCACCATAGCCCTTTATTCCGATGCAGACAAAGATGCCCGCCATGTAGCCATGGCAGATGAATCGTTTTATCTAGGTGGCAGCGCCCCAGCGGACTCATATTTAAAAGCTGATTTAATTATCGAGATAGCTAAAAAATCGGGCGCGGAAGCCATTCACCCTGGTTATGGTTTTTTGTCTGAAAATGCTGAGTTTGCTCGTAAATGTGAGCAAAATGGTATCGCCTTTATCGGCCCTGGCAGTGATGCTATCGATTCGATGGGCAGCAAAAGTGCCGCCAAAAAAATCATGTCAAAAGCCAATGTGCCCTTAGTGCCGGGTTATCATGGCGACGATCAAACGGATGCCACGTTAATAGCAGAAGCCAAAGCTGTTGGCTTCCCGTTACTGATTAAAGCGGCCTATGGTGGTGGCGGTAAAGGGATGCGTATCGTAGAACACGAAGGCGAAATCCTTGAAGCGGTTAAATCAGCACGCCGTGAAGCCAGCTCGTCATTTGGCAATGACAAACTGTTAATGGAACGCTACTTACGTCAACCACGTCATGTTGAAGTACAAGTATTTGCCGACACTCATGGCAATGCGATTTATTTATCGGATCGTGACTGCTCTATTCAACGTCGCCATCAAAAAGTGGTTGAAGAAGCACCTGCTCCAGGTTTGTCAGACGAACTACGAGCTCAGATGGGTAACGCAGCCGTTGCAGCCGCCAAAGCCATTGATTATGTTGGCGCGGGCACCGTTGAGTTTTTACTCGATACCGATAATAGCTTCTACTTCATGGAAATGAACACCCGTTTGCAAGTAGAGCATCCGGTTACCGAAATGGTCACAGGCCAAGACTTAGTAAAATGGCAGCTAGTTGTCGCCAGTGGTGGTGAATTACCGCTGCGCCAAGATGAAGTGCGTATTCATGGTCACTCATTTGAAGTGCGAATTTACGCTGAAGATCCGCAAAACGAATTTTTACCTGCCAGCGGTAAGCTCAATTTTTTACGTGAACCAGAACAAAATCGTCACGTGCGTATCGATTCAGGTATTCGTGAAAACGATGTCATTAGTAACTTTTATGACCCGATGATCGCCAAACTGATTGTATGGGATGAGTCGCGCCCTCGCGCACTACAACGTTTAGTACACGCACTTGAGTCATACCAAATCAGTGGCCTTAAACATAACATCGAGTTTTTAGCCAACATTGCTGAACACCCAGCCTTTGCTGCGGCAGACTTCTGTACTGACTTTATTGAGCGTTATGGCGACACCTTAATTGGTGACGCAGCTATTGAAGCAGATACTGCGTTAGCACTAGCAGGACTTTTTCAAGTGCTGTCACGTAAAGAAGCGGCAAAAGCGCTGGCCATAAACAGCGCCGACCCATATTCGCCTTGGGGCCTCGTGAGCGGCTTTAGACTCAATAGTTCAAGCGTGCATCGTGTGTCGTTATTAACTGACGCATCAGCCGAAGTGCAACAACATGACTTGCTACTGACAGCCGTTGGCGAACAATATCAATTGTGTTTACACGACCAAGTGTTGACGTTAGCGGGTGAATTGAAAGCCGATTTACTCTTAGCTGAGATTAATGGCCATAAGAGCAAAATCCCTGTTAGCCATCAAGGCGATGACTTTACGCTATTTTTACCATCTGGCAGTTATCACTTTAAAGCCATATTGGCTCAAGTGATTGAAGAAGTGGTTAACCATGCAGATAAGCTTAAGGCCCCCATGAATGGCACTGTTGTGACTCATTTAGTGGAAGTGGGCCAGCAAGTTAAAGCAGGCCAAGGTTTATTAGTGATGGAAGCCATGAAAATGGAATACACCATCGAGGCACCATTTGATGGCGTGGTGAGCGAGTTTTATTTCCAAAGCGGTGAGCTTGTCAGTGACGGTGCACAACTATTAAACGTTGAACCATTAGCCTCTGAAGCTAACGTCGAGGAAGCGTAAATGTTACCGACTAAAGTGAGCATTTTTGAAGTTGGCGCCCGTGACGGTTTACAAAACGAAGTGCCAGTGACCACTGCAGACAAACTCACGCTAATCACACAACTTGGTGATGCAGGTATTAAGCGTATTGAAGCAGGCAGCTTTGTGTCACCTAAGTGGGTGCCACAAATGGCCGATTCTGATGCCGTATTGCAGCAACTCAAACGACAAGCTGGTGTGGTTTACAGTGCATTAACCCCTAACCTAAAAGGCTTTGAACTAGCCCTTGCTGCAGGTGCGGATGAAGTGGCTATTTTTGGCGCCGCATCTGAAAGCTTCAGTCAAAAAAATATTAATTGCTCAATCGATGAGTCAATCGGACGCTTTATTCCGTTAATGGAAGCCGCCAAACAACATGGGATTGCAGTGCGTGGCTACGTGTCTTGTGTGCTGGGTTGTCCGTACGAGGGCGACATTGCAGTGAGTGAAGTCGCGAGAGTATCTGAGATCCTTTATAAAATGGGTTGTTACGAAATCTCATTAGGCGACACCATCGGTGTTGGCACTCCCAATAAAGCGCGGCAGATGGTTGAAGCTGTCGCCAAAGTGGTTCCGGTTGATAAGTTAGCCTTGCATTTTCATGACACATACGGTCAAGCATTAGCCAATATTCTGGCCTGTCTCGACACTGGTGTCAGCGTATTTGATGCATCAGTCGCCGGTCTTGGTGGTTGCCCATATGCGAAAGGGGCTTCGGGCAATCTCGCCACTGAAGATCTGGTCTACATGCTCCATGGCATGGGAATTGATACCGGTATTGACTTAGCTAAGCTGGCATTTGCTGGCGACAACATTAGTCGCGCATTAGGCCGAACCAATGGGTCTAAAGTGGCAAATGCAATCAGAACGTAATCACATATACTAAAAATGGTTAACGTAGCATACCGCTAACCGTTGATATCAATATAACGATAAGGACAACAAGATGGCAGGATTCAATAAAGTCGTCCACAGCTATGAAGAAGCACTGGCAGGACTGAATGACGACATGACCATTATGGTCGGCGGGTTTGGTTTGTGTGGTATTCCTGAAGGCTTAATAAACCACATGGTTAAATTGGGTGTTAAAGGCTTAACCGCAATTTCAAACAATGCTGGTGTTGATGATTTTGGTTTAGGCTTGTTACTTAAACAACATCAAATTTCAACCATGATAGCCTCTTATGTTGGCGAAAATGCCACCTTTGAACAACAAATGTTGTCTGGTGAGCTTAATGTGATACTCACGCCACAAGGCACATTGGCTGAAAAAATTCGTGCTGGCGGTGCGGGTATTCCGGCATTTTTCACCGCAACAGGTTACGGCACGCCGATTGCTGACGGTAAAGAAACGCGCGAAATTAAAGGTCGTCACTACGTATTAGAAGAATCATTGACGGCAGACTTTGCCTTAGTTCGTGCATGGAAAGCCGACACCATGGGTAATTTGGTATTTCGAAAAACCGCCGCTAACTTCAATCCAATGATGGCCACCGCAGGTAAAATTACCGTGGTTGAGGCTGAAGAAATTGTTGAACCTGGTGAGTTAGATCCAGACCACATTCATACACCCGGTATTTATGTTGATCGCGTTATCAAAGCCAGCTTTGAGAAACGAATTGAGCAACGTACCGTCAAAGCTGCGAAATAAGGGAGACAACACCATGGCACTGACCAGAGAACAACTCGCCCAGCGCGTAGCAAAAGAATTACAAGACGGTTTTTACGTTAATTTAGGTATTGGGATCCCTACCCTTGTGGCTAACTATATTCCTCAAGGCATGCAAGTGATGCTGCAATCTGAAAACGGTTTACTCGGCATGGGCGAGTTTCCGACAGAAGAAAACATTGATGCCGACCTTATCAACGCCGGCAAACAAACGGTTACCGCAGTGGCTGGCGCGTCATTCTTTTCATCAGCAGAAAGCTTTGCGATGATCCGTGGCGGCCACGTAGATCTCACCGTGTTAGGCGCATTTGAAGTTGATGTTAACGGCTCTATTGCCTCATGGATGATCCCAGGAAAACTGATTAAAGGCATGGGCGGCGCAATGGATTTAGTCGCTGGCGCTGATAATATTATTGTCACCATGATGCATGCAGACAAATACGGCAATTCAAAGTTATTGTCAAAATGCGAACTGCCATTAACGGGCTATGGTTGCATTAAACGTGTAATGACAGATTTGGCCTTTATGGAAATTAAAGAGGGTGCATTCCATTTACTTGAACGAGCCCCTGGCGTGTCTGTTGAAGAAATCGTCACAAAAACAGCTGGTAAGTTAGTGGTACCAGACCATGTGCCAGAAATGACTTTTTAATTAATCTTAAATGGTTAATATAACAAAGCCCGCCACTCTGGATATACTCAGTAATGCGGGCTTTTTTGTATTTTTTAAAATGACAACTAACTAAAAATACCTAACGGTTCCTTGATGTGACCGTTAATTTGCAGAAAAACTACCAGGTTAAAGGCGCAAGCAATTGATCATCTGCTGGAATAATCAATACGTTACTGCGCATCCGCTCTAAAACTAACTCAGCAGTATTACCTATAATCCGTCCTAATAATCCTTCTCGTTGCCGAGCACCAATCACAAAATATTCACTCTTCAATCTGCAGGCTAGCTCAAACAAGCACAGTTCAGGCTCACCAGCAATAATGTGGATACATTCGGGATCCATATTAAATTGAGCAATCTGTTTTTGATGATCTTTATATGCCTTTTTAACAAGAGCATGGGTATCAATCAAATCCATATCTCGTAATATTTTGGGTACCCTAAGCACAAACGCTAAATGTAATTTGGTCCCTGTAGCTTCTGCAAGTTGCTTACCATATGCCACTACAACGCTATTAAGCTGTTGTTTAATAGGATCATGAGTAGCAAGATCGACAGCCATCAACGTTGCGTTGCCTTTAGTGAGTGGATTACTGGTTAATAATAATAACGGGATCCGAGTATGGCGTATCAACTGCCAGTCAGTGGATAAATAATGGTCTGCATGATGTACAGCCTTCACCATAAGGTCAAATCCATGACGAATAGAATGATGACAGGCATGTTCAAATAAATATTTGCTCCACACCATGTGTACCGGAATATCTTCACCTTTAAGATCCACTAGATGCTGCTTTAATTCAGCTTCTCGTTGATCCATTAACTGCTTTTGAGCAACGCTGACTAAACGAGGGTTATAACTTTCAGGACCACTAAAATAAGCATAAGAATAAGCAAAAACTTCCGCATTTTTGTTCAATTGCTTAGCTAACAGCAAACCGCTCGCTATCGCATCGGTGTGTGCTTGTTCCATTTGCGCGATAATAAACACCTTATCCATTTCCTTCCCCTTAAGTCTGCCAATTTTTTGATGTACAGCTACTGAAATAGTGATGTCCTGATTAGTTGTGCTATATAACAATCTTCATTGATGGGGACTTGAACTAAAAACCCCATCAGCTGAGCTTTATAGGCAAATGTCACCGTTAAAAACAGTCGTCCAAATAACCAACTCACCTAGCTCAAATAGTAAATAATTGAAAGTTCCAACTAAATATTTCTTCCGTTAAAACACAGTAAATCATGTCTTATTAGCTATCATTAGTTTAGTCAATAGAGTAAGTTTGTGTTTAATAATTAATCAGTAAGTTGATCGTAATCAACTTTCTGAGATCAAATCGAATCAAGGGATATAGCGCAAACTAAGGCAGACAAAATGACAATAGATAGTTTTGTAATGTCATTATTCTTTATTCTAGTGGTAGGTAGAATACTCGGTGAACTGAGCGACCAACTTGGGTGTCCAAGCGTGGTGGGTGAAGTTATTGCAGGGATATTACTGGGGCCATCAATTCTCAATTGGGTAGAACCTAATAGCACATTAGCTATTATCGCAGAACTTGGGGTTATCCTATTACTTTTTGATATTGGGTGCGAAACCTCAATTAAACGGCTCGTCAATGCAGGAGGTCAAGCCGTTCGGGTCGCATTATTAGGGATTGCTTTACCCATATTAACAACAGGACTTGCCAGTCTTTATTGGTTGTCCCTAGCACCTTTTACAGCCTTATTTTTTGGTTGTGCCCTCACCGCCACCAGCATTGGTATATCAATGCGCGTGTTAACACTATACAAACAGACCCAAAGTTCAGCTGGACATATTATTCTTGGAGCCGCGGTAATTGATGATATTGTCGGAGTGATACTGCTTAGTTTGTTGTTTCATTTTGCTTCCTCAGGTGAATTGGCATTAAGCTCAACACTGATGTTGTTTATCACGATAACCAGTTTTATCGTTTTCAGCCCCCCACTTGTTAGAGCTATCATTTATTTTACCCGCTGGTTACGTCCCAAAACGAATATCCCGGGTTATGAAGTGTTTGTGGTAATGTCACTGATTAGCATGTTTGCATGGCTGGCACACTGGTTTGGCACACCAGCAATATTAGGTGGGTTTGCAGTTGGCATGGGTATATCGCGGCAGTTTACTTCGCCATTAAATAAATTTTTGAAAAATCCCTTTCCTTACACTTATAAACTAGAACTGTCCTCTCGCCCGCTGGTGCAAATATTCAGCCCGATATTTTTTGTTTATGTCGGAGTTAGCCTCGATCTCAGCCAGCTAGATTCAAGTTTTACAGGTTTAGTCATTCTAGGATGGTTAGCGTTTATTGCTGTATTAAGTAAGTTCGTGGCAGGTTTAATAGCAGGTCAGAACTGGCAAGAAAAATGTATCATTGGTGCCGCGATGGTACCTCGTGGAGAGGTTGGGCTAGTTTTCGCGGAAATGGGCCGTCAACTTGGGGTGATACCAGCTAAAGAGTTTGCAATATTAGTTATGATTATCGCCCTAACGACCCTAATAGGGCCGCTTATTTTGAAATATACGTTAAGTAAGCAGCATTAACCGCTTAAGTCATTTCGACTGAAATATCAGTACTGAGTAACATAATGATCAGTCTACTAAAAACTGCAGCGCTTTTTCTAAATTAGGATCGTCAGGATTAGATGTATTTGTCACCCACGCAATATGGCCAGTGCGGTCAATAAATACTGTTGTCGGTGTGCCTCTTACGCCATACAACTTAGCAACCTCATCTCCTAAAACCAACGTTTTCATCTTTACCCCTCGATCTAGCAAGCTTTGTCCGGGAGTTGCGCCGACATCTTCTTTAAAACTAATACCAATCATTTGTAAGTCTGTATGTTGATATTTAAGCCGCAGCTTTTCTAAGCCGGGTTGAAGTTTTTTACAATATGGACACCATGTAGCCCAAAAATGCAAAATGACTGGTTTTCCCGCGTGGTCATGTAGATTAAATGGCTGACCATCAGCATGAGTTAACTCAAAGTTAGGAGCAACGGATTCTTCCATCTTCGACGCCGCATCAGCTATGTGTAACGGCATGAAAGACAAAAAGAACAATGCCAATATACTTATTCCAAACCAAACTAATTTCATCACTAGCCCCTTTTTGATGGCGTATTCTTTTGATAGATAATTTTGATAGATAATTTTGAATAGATAATTTTTGTAGATAACTCATAGACCGGACAAAAATGATTCTGTATTCGTTTGCAGAGCAAAAAAATGGTTCATCAGTAACTGAACTTTCTATAGATGGTTACGGTATTAATAAAGAGGCTAACAACACGCATATTTCAGAGTAAATAAATCGGTACATTAAACGTATAAAATTAAGTTTACGTTTACGTAAAAATAATACTGAGTTTTTACTCGAAATTGGGTATGGTTAGATAAATCAACTATCTGATTGGACCAGTAACTAACTACATTTTGTTGCCGAGACCCAACTAAAATACAACATAACCAAGGAATGATCTTATGCCAATTTACCAAGCTCCTCTTCGCGATTATCAATTCATTCTATCTGAACTGCTTAATGTCTATCAACAAACTGATTTACGTGGTTTTGATGAGTTAGATGCTGAGCTAACTGATGCGATTTTACAAGGTGTTGCCGATTTCAGCACTGACATCATGTTGCCACTCAATGCCAGTGGAGACTTAGAAGGTTGTAAACTGGTTGATGGTAAGGTCATTACCCCTACAGGGTTCAAGCAAGCTTATAAACAATACGTAGAAGATGGTTGGGCAACGTTAACTTGCGATCCTGAATTTGGTGGCCAAGGTTTACCCGAAGTTATCGGTACATTTGCAACCGAAATGAAAACAGCCACTAATATGGCGTTTGCCATGTATCCAGGCTTAACCCATGGGGCTTATTCAGCGATTCACGTTCACGGCAGCGATGCGCTAAAGCAAAAATATTTAGCCAAACTGGTCAGTGGTGAATGGACCGGCACCATGAACTTAACAGAGTCTCATGCGGGTACAGATTTAGCCTTACTGCGCACTAAAGCGGTTCCTGCTGGTGATGAACTGTTTGCTATTAGCGGTGAGAAAATTTTCATTTCGTCGGGCGATCACGACTTAGCCGACAACATCATTCATTTAGTATTAGCGCGTTTACCAGATGCACCGGACGGTGTTAAAGGTATTTCATTATTTGCTGTACCTAAGTTTTTAGTGAATGCCGATGGTAGCTTAGGCGAAGCTAACAAGCTTAGCGCAACAGGTCTTGAGCATAAAATGGGCATTCATGGTAACTCAACGTGTGTGATGCATTTTGACGGCGCAATAGGTGAGCTTGTTGGTGCTGCACATCAAGGTCTAAAAGCCATGTTTACCATGATGAACCAAGCACGTTTAGGTGTCGGTATTCAAGGTTTAGGCGTATCAGATATTGCTTATCAAAATGCTCTCGTTTATGCCAAAGAGCGTATTCAAGGCCGTGCATTAAGTGGTGTTAAGCAGCCAGAGCAAGCTGCAGACTCATTATTAGTCCACGGCGACGTGCGTCGTATGTTGTTATCACAAAAGTCGTTCAACGAAGGTACACGTGCGCTAATGGGTCAACAAGCGCTGTGGCTTGACCAAGTAGAACGTCATACCGATCCAGAAAAAGCCAAACAAGCTAATGCACTTGCTGCGTTATTTACACCGATTGTTAAAGGCTTTGTCACCGACCAAGGCTTTAAAGCTTGTGTCGATGCCCAGCAAGTCTATGGCGGCCATGGTTATATTAATGAATGGGGTATGGAGCAGTTTGTTCGTGATATCCGTATTGCAATGATTTACGAGGGCACAAATGGGGTACAAGCACTCGATTTAGTCGGCCGTAAATTACTTGCCGACAAAGGTGCAGCATTAACTTTGTGGTCAGGTATGGTGAAGGAATTAATTCAGCAAAACGCGGCTAATGACGCAATGAAACCTTATCTTGCAGGCTTAATGGATGCCGCAGGCGATCTTGAAAAAGCGACCGGTTTTATTGTGCAGTCAGCCAGTAAGAATCCTGATCTCATTGGTGCAGCGTCAATGGCCTATATGCAGTTGTTTGGAATTACCGCACTAGCATGGATGTGGACTCGCGTTGCAGCAACGTCATTAGCCGCATTAGAAGCGGGTACTGAAGAGACGGGTTTTTACCAAGCTAAACTTAAAACCGCACAATTCTTTATGAGCTATTGGGGCAGCCAAACCCGCAGCTTACGCAAACAAATTGAATCGAGTAGTGCAGATATTGTCGATTTCGCAGAAGCCGATTTTTAATAAATAGTGACACACAAAAAAGCCGCATCAATTAACTTGAAGCGGCTTTTTTATTCAGTTAAGTTGGGTTTGACTTAATCCCACAAAAACTCACGAAAATGCTTTCGACAAACCGACTCGTAACTTTCATTACCGCCAATGGCAACCTGCTCGCCTTCACGCATCGGTTTACCGTCATGATCAAGACGCACGACCATGTTAGCTTTACGGCCACAATGGCAGATAGTTTTAAGCTCAACCAATTTGTCAGCCCAGGCTAATAAATATTGGCTGCCTGGAAATAGTTCGCCTTGAAAATCATTGCGAAGACCGTAGCACAATACTGGAATATCCAGATTATCAACAACATGAGTAATCTGCCTAACTTGTTCTTTACTTAAAAACTGACTTTCATCAATCAATACGCAATGAATTTTTTGCTCATCATTCGACGTCGAAATTAACTCAATTAAATTATCAGTGCTACCGAACACCTGCGCTTCGGTTTCGATGCCGATACGTGATGACACTTTGCCGACACCATAACGATTGTCTATCGATGCCGTCATCACTAAAGTGTGCATACCGCGCTCACGATAATTATAAGAAGACTGCAGTAATGATGTTGATTTACCGGCATTCATCGCCGAATAATAAAAGTACAGTTGCGCCAAAATGAAGCGTCCTAATGTTTAGCTAGTGAATGTCGTTCATATTACCTTTTCCAACATCGTAATAACAAATAAAAATGCCGTATTCATAACGAATACGGCATTTTTATTACAGCTTAAATTGGACATTTACCTACATACAGTAGGGCTTAGTTCAAGAAATTACTTCTTAGCCCAAAAGTGTAATATCACAATGCTGATGACAAACAACACGCTACAGCAAACTAACCCTGCGATTAATGAGCCAGTAAAACCTAATACGGTGTAACCGACTAAACTGATGAAAGCGGCAATTAAGGCATACGGCAGTTGAGTAACCACGTGATCAATATGATGACAACTGGCACCGGTTGACGACAATATAGTGGTGTCAGAAATGGGCGAACAATGGTCGCCAAATACCGCGCCAGACAACACCGCAGCCAACATTGGTAACATCATGGTACTGTCACTTCCCATCGCCATGTCTGCGGCAATAGGCAACATAATGCCAAACGTGCCCCAACTTGTACCAGTCGAAAAAGCAGTAATACCCGCTAACAAGAATAACACTGCAGGTAACATCGCAAACGGAATATTGTCAGTGGCTAAACTTGCCATGTATTTACCGGTTTCAAGCTGACCAATCACACTCGAAATTGTCCATGCAAAAAGCAATATGTAAATGGCTGGCAACATAGAGCGCGCACCAACCGACATCCCTTTGAGTAACATAGACAAATCAACTTTTTGCTGAATCGCTAGAATGAGTGTTGCAATAAGACCAATTACAGAGCCAAAAAATAGTGACGAGCTAACATCGGTATTCTCAAATGCCCCGAGTACATTAAACGGTAAGTCTTTTGCTGCTAACACATCGGCGCCACTTGACACCATAAAATACACTGTCGCAAACACCAATACCGCGATAGGTAAAAATAAGCCCATCACTTTACCGGTATCGGCTTCAGGTAAATCTGTAACAGCGCCAGGGGGTTGGCCTTTTGACTCATCAAACAAGTTACCCCGCAGTGCGTTTAATTCATGCTGGCGCATTGGGCCAACATCTAAGCTAAACGTTGCAACACACAGTAATAATAATAACGAAAAAATGGCATAAAAGTTCATTGGGATCATTTGAATAAAGACGCTCAAATGACCAGAATCTGTAAATCCATGAGCCGTTAAAATACCGCCAATTAAGGCGATAATATATGCACCCCAGCTAGATACGGGAGAAATAACACACACCGGCGCAGCGGTGGAATCAAGAATATAAGCTAATTTTGCACGCGAAATATGGTAGCGATCTGTGATTGGACGTGAAATCGAGCCGACGACTAAACTATTAAAGTAATCATCAATAAACACTACGCAGCCTAAAAACATGGTCATTAACTTGGCATCACGTTTATTGCGAATACGCAATTTAGCCCAATCAGCAAAAGCACGAGCAGAACCACTGACAGTGATCAATGCTGTGATCATACCCAGCACAATCAAAAAGCCTAAAATGTACACATTCCAACTGTTCAGTCCGGCGTCTTTCCAAACTAACTGGCTGGCTGTATTTAAAATATATTCGCCACTGCCAACCAATGAGAAATCGGTTAGTAATAAGGCGCCGAAAACAATGCCAACCCCTAAAGATAGCAATACTTTACGAGTTAAAATAGCCAGAGTAATAGCCACAAGTGGTGGCAAAACAGAAAGTGCCGAATCGGCATAACTTATTATCATAATTTAATTATTTCTTCGTTGGATACGAATGGAGAAAAACTAGAAATAAGGCTAAACATACACAGGAAGTGTATGCGTTAACTTAACTAGTAGCACTCCACAGTAATATCCATTTAATATGAATATCATTCTTTTTATCAAGTCGATAAAAACACTATGACAGTGCAGTCCCTTTCGAGAACTGCCCCAACAAATGCGGCTGATAACCCCATTTATTTCGGCATTGCACCCTTTTATGTCGAATTATTGGCATCACCCAATTCAACATGACTTTTATGCAACGCACCTCTACTTTTGTTGTTTGTAGTTAAAGCTCATTACACATAACGCGAACATACAATCATAAATTACATATTCTGCGCCAGTAAAAAGCACTAAACAGCACGACAAATAACAACAACATCAATTTAAACCACAATTGCATAGCATTAGTTTAACGTTTTTAAATCAAATGCACACTAGTGTAATGGGCACAAAAACAGCAACCGCATCAAACCCTGGATATTTGAACTGAATTTTTAAAAATCAACACCTAAACCAGTACTAAATCCAAGAGAAATCCAAGAGTAGCCCAATAAAAAAGGTTTCTACCTTATGAGTAGAAACCTTTTAATCGTACAACAGAACGTTTAATAGCGCGTCAAAGTCGGCTGAACAACACGAGCTTAATCAACGCCTCCGTTTAGCGACTTAACATCTGATTAAACGAGGTTGTTCAATGCCGGTACCGCTTCAAATAAGTCGGCAACCAAACCATAATCCGCCACTTGAAAAATAGGGGCTTCAGGGTCTTTGTTAATGGCCACAATTACTTTTGAGTCTTTCATGCCAGCAAGATGTTGAATCGCGCCAGAAATACCCACTGCAATGTACAAGTTAGGGGCGACAATCTTACCCGTTTGGCCAACTTGCAAGTCGTTAGGTACAAAGCCCGCGTCTACAGCTGCACGTGATGCACCTACTGCTGCGCCTAACTTATCGGCTAGTTGTTCTAAAATGGCAAAGTTTTCACCGCTGCCCATACCACGGCCGCCAGACACAATAATGCCAGCATTACCGAGTTCAGGACGGGCTGATTCAGTGAGTGACTGAGAAACAAACTCAGTTTTTGAATCAATTGCTTGGCTTAAGTTGATGACTTCAGCACTGCCTGTTGATGCTACAACATCAAACGCACTTGAGCGCACAGTCATGACTTTCTTAGCATCTAAGCTTTGCACTGTTGCAAGCGCATTACCCGCATAAATAGGGCGTACAAAAGTGTCACTGCTTACAACTTCAATCACTTCAGAAATCTGGGCAACGTCTAATAATGCTGCTACGCGAGGCAATGTATCTTTGCCTATACTGGTTGCTGCAGCCAGAATATGTTCATAGTCTCCGGCAATATCAACAACCAATTTTGATACATTTTCAGCTAGTTGAGCACCATATTGAGCAGCATCAGCCACTAACACTTTACTCACGCCCGCTAAACTTTGTGCTGCACTTACCGCAGCAGAACAATCAGCACCAGCAACCAGTACATGAATATCACCACCAATGGCTGCTGCAGCGCTAACTACTTTCGCCGTGTCAGTTTTCAGGCTGACATTATCGTGTTCTGCTAATACTAAAATGGTCATATTAGATCACCTTCGCTTCATTTTTTAACTTATCAACTAACTCTTCAACAGAAGACACCATGATGCCCGCTTTACGCTCAACAGGAGGTGTGACGCTAAGTACTGTTTGATGTGCTCTTAAGCTCACACCAAGATCAGCCACAGCCATAATCTCTAATGGTTTGCGTTTAGCTTTCATAATATTAGGTAATGAAGCATAACGAGGTTCGTTCAAACGTAAGTCTACCGTCACAATCGCAGGCAAAGGCATTTTCAGCGTTTGTAGTCCGCCATCGATTTCACGAGTGACCGTAATCATGTCACCATCAATTTTGACTTCTGATGCAAATGTCGCTTGTGGCATATCAGTTAATGCTGCGAGCATTTGACCCGTTTGGTTATTGTCGCCGTCAATTGACTGCTTACCAAAAATAACGAGTTGTGCTTGCTCTTTTTCTTGCACTGCCTTTAACAGCTTAGCAATCGAAAGAGGCACTAACTCTTCATCGGTCTCAATATGAATCGCTCGGTCGGCACCCAGTGCCATTGCGGTTCTTAATTGTTCTTGCACCGCTTTAGGGCCAACACTTACCACTACAACTTCAGTGGCAATGCCAGCTTCTTTGAGGCGAACAGCTTCTTCTACCGCTATTTCGCAAAATGGGTTTAACGCCATTTTAAGGTTGGTCGTATCAACATTTGTGTTATCAGCTTTTACCCTGACTTTCACATTGGCATCAACTACGCGTTTAACAGGCACCAATACTTTCATAGGTTTTCCTTCCTACACCTTCAATGTATATGGACAACACACTGGCGTTCGCCAATGCAAGATGGGTTAACTTTACGTCCTGTTAACGTTAACGTCAATCAAAGTCAAACGACTGTTTACATATTTTTTGTTATTGTGGTGGCAATCAAACTAAACAAGTAGTGGATCATTAATTACTTAATGGGAATGCTTAATTAAAATTAATTGCATAATTAGATGATTTTATTTGATTCAATGCCAAATAGTTTCTATTATTACAGCTATATTCAGTATTGATTAAGCTGTATTAGTAATAATCAGAGAATTAATCTGACTTATATTAATAATAACGACCCAAATAAACAATATGAAGTACTGAAACTTACACGGAACGTTGATACTTTTTATCTCTTATAACTTTTATTTTATAAATAAATCATTAGGAAACTATACAACATGAGTGACTTTTTAGACATATTAACCCACGGCCGTCGTTTTAAAGCTGCAGTAAAAGAATTGTCTCTTGATGATTTACGTGAAACAGCGGCGAAATTAGAAAAAATCATTACCGAACGTCAAGAAGAAGAGAAATTAGAACTTGAAGCTAATGCAGAGCGTAACGCTCGTATTGCTGAAATTCTTGCTCAAATTGAAAACAGTGGTTTATCAATTGAAGATTTAGGTGATGTGACCTCTTCTGTTAAAACAGCTAAACCTAAACGTGCACCGCGCCCACCAAAATATCAAATCACTGTTGATGGTGAATTAATTCAATGGACTGGCCAAGGTCGTATGCCTACCGTATTCAAACAACAAGTTGATAGCGGCAAAAATATGAGCGAATTCTTAATTCCTGGTATGGAATAATTATTCTGATTAAGGGTTAACCACACCGTTATCCTTTAAAATAAAAAAAGAGCTTACTTCGGTAAGCTCTTTTTTTATAGCATTTGAGCGCTTTATCATCGCCATGAGAAAAGGTAAACTAACCATCGTTGATCCATTCCCCATTAATAGAAGGCTACGGCTATGACTTTTCCTCTTAAATATGCATTTATTGCCTCAGGTATAGCACTATTATTGAGCGCTTGTGCGAGTGATTATACGTTCAAAAGTAATTTAGACAGTAAAGCGATCAATGATTATTTTAAAGTCGGTGATGTACAGTTATATGAAGGAAACGATCAACCTAAAGGAACATTTGAAACTTTAGGTTTAGTGGAAGGCGAAGCCTGCCAAGAAAGCAAACAAGATGCACCACCGCAAATGGCCGTAGCACGAAGCAATGCCAGAAGAGCTGCTGCAGATATGGGTGCAAATGGTTTTGTGGTTAAAAGCTGTTTTATGATTACTGAAGCAGACAATAGTTGTTTTAGCCGTGCACTTTGTGTCGGTCAAGCCATTAAAACTCCTACAGAAAAATAACAACTCAATATATTATATTGGCTGCCCATAAATGATGAGTGCTCATATAACACTCATCAACATTTTTTATATTTGATTTATAACTCCCTTTGTTTGCTTAATTCAGGTATCGCATGACACAAAGCAACGATCGACACAGTCAAACAGATCTAATGAATCATAAATCTAGCGTTCCGTTTAGCAGCCAATTAAATGCTGTTGCAATATGCAGAACACCTTACAAACAAAAGTTTGGTATTCCTCGTCAGCCAGGTTTAGTCAATGCGGTAGGTTATATAGAGTTTGAACCCGCGTTTAATCATATTGATGCAGTAAGAGGAATAGAGCAATATTCACACTTATGGTTATTATTCTGTTTCCATGAAAATCTGGCTCAAGGTTGGAAAACCACCGTTCGCCCTCCTCGTTTAGGCGGCAATGAAAAACTGGGCGTTTTTGCTACACGCTCCACATTTCGTCCAAATGGTATTGGCCAATCAGTGGTAAAACTCCATGGAGTTATCCAACGTAAAGGAAAAGTGTGCTTAGTAATATCTGGAATGGATTTATTAGACGGCACGCCAATTGTCGATATTAAACCTTATATTCCTTTTTCTGATGCTATTTTAGACGCCAAAGGCGGCATAGCCCAAGAAGCCCCAATCCTCATCCCACTGACTTATACATCGTTAGCGACAGAGCAAATAGATCACTACAGCCAACAAGAGCAGTACCAAGATTTAGCCGCGCTTATTGAAGGGGTATTGTCACAAGATCCTCGTCCTGCATACAAAAAAGCCAAAAACGATCCCAAACTTTATCAAGTGGCTTTATACGACTTAGATATCTTTTGGCATATCACAGCTCAAGGTATTGAAGTGTTAGAACTCAAACCGACAAAAGTTGAACTGCTGAAGGATTAAATCAATGGCAGACATAGATTACCAAGCTCAACATAAAAAACGCTTATCATGGATGCCATGGCTGTATTTTTCACTTAAACCAAAACATTTAACATGGGCAAAACCTTGGCAAGATGACATTCAACAACGGCTATGTCAGCTTGAAACCATTCATGTAGGTGAACAATGTTTTATTGCCCCACAAGCTCAGATTTTTGCCGAACCTGGTAGGGACATTATCATTGGCGATCAATGTATGATTGCCGCTGATGTGTTTATGCATGGCCCAATTGCCCTAGGCAATGAAGTGGCCATTAACCATGGCTGCAGCTTAGATGGGGGCCGTAACGGTATCAAAATTGGCAGCCAAACACGTATTGCTAACAACGTCACGATTTATGCTTTTAACCATGGTATGTCACCCAGCGCACCCATTTATAAACAACCCGCGACATCAAAAGGTGTAGTGATAGGCCAGGATGTATGGATTGGCGCTCAGGCAGGCATTGTTGACGGTGTCACCATTGGGGATTGTGCGGTGATTGGCATGGGCTGCATTGTTACAAAAGATGTACCCGATTTTGCCATTGTTGCTGGAAATCCTGCCCGAGTTATTGGCGACCGACGCGATAAATAACCTCAGATACGTTGAATAGATAGGGTTATTCAATAAAGACAAATTAGTGGCAACTCATCGATATCAAACTTGCCATTGTTGTTGCTATCTAAGCACATTGACGCGACTATTGTGTTCTTATAACAAGTCAATACAACACTGGATAGAGGGATAGAAAGCTATTTAATATGCATTTATTATCCCGATGTGAAGTTTAATTACGGTCACTTGCGGTTAAAGTATAACAAAGGCTACTTTTGAGTCGAATTAGCAGGTGACATCATTGTTGCAGGTGCTAAAATGATGCTAATTCATAGCAACTATTTTGGACATTGGGAATGCGAGTTAGCAAGTACCTGCTTTCAACACAAAAAGAAACCCCTGCTAATGCAGAGGTGATTAGTCATCAGTTAATGTTACGTGCCGGTATGATCCGTCGTAATGCTTCAGGTCTCTACACTTGGCTTCCATCAGGTTTACGTGTTTTACGTAAAGTTGAAGCCATTGTTCGTGAAGAAATGAATAAAACAGGCGCTATCGAAATATTAATGCCGTTAGTTCAGCCTGCTGATTTATGGGTT
This sequence comes from Shewanella sp. Arc9-LZ, assembly GCF_010092445.1. Taxonomy (NCBI): domain Bacteria; kingdom Pseudomonadati; phylum Pseudomonadota; class Gammaproteobacteria; order Alteromonadales; family Shewanellaceae; genus Shewanella; species Shewanella sp. Arc9-LZ. The sequence goes on from NZ_CP048031.1 coordinate 3,429,513, forward strand.
GAAACGGGCCGTTGGGACAAGTTTGGTCCTGAATTATTACGTTTCCAAGACCGTAATAATCGTGACTTCGTATTGGGGCCAACCCATGAAGAAGTGATCACCGATTTAGTCCGTAAAGAATTAAGTTCTTACAAGCAACTGCCGTTAACACTTTACCAAGTACAAACTAAGTTCCGTGATGAAGTTCGTCCCCGCTTTGGTGTGATGCGCGCGCGTGAATTCTTGATGAAAGATGCCTATTCTTTCCATTTAGATCAAGAAACCATGGATAACACTTACCACGCTATGCATACCGCATACAGCAATATTCTGACTCGTATGGGATTATCATTCCGTCCTGTACTGGCTGATACTGGTTCTATCGGTGGTAGCATGTCGCATGAATTCCATGTACTGGCTAACAGTGGTGAAGACTTAATCGCTTATTCAACGGGTAGCGATTATGCCGCTAACATTGAAAAAGCCGAATCACCAATGCCAACCGACACTCTTGCCACGCCGACTGAAGCAATGACGTTAGTGGATACGCCTAACGCCAAAACGATTGCTGAGTTAGTTGAGCAATTTGGTTTAGTCATCACTAAAACGGTTAAAACCTTAATCGTAAAAGGTGCTACTGACGAAGCGCCATTAGTTGCCTTAGTTATCCGTGGCGATCACGAACTTAACGAAATTAAAGCCGACAAACTTGAATTAGTCGCATCTCCATTTGAATTTGCTTCAGAAGCAGAAATTCGTGCAGCAGTGGGTGCAGGTCCTGGTTCTATAGGACCTGTTGGCTTAACGATGCCAATTATTGTTGATCATAGTGTGACTGTGATGAGCGATTTTGCCGCGGGTGCCAACACTGAAGCTAAGCATTATTTTGGTATTAACTGGGAGCGCGATTTGCCTCTAGCGACTGCTGCGGATATCCGTAATGTGGTCGAAGGTGAACCAACGCCTGATGGCTTAGGTACGTATGCCATGGCTCGTGGTATTGAAGTCGGCCATATCTTCCAGTTGGGAACAAGTTATTCTAAATCAATGAATGCCACCGTGTTAGACGAAAACGGTAAAGCCCAAGTGTTATTGATGGGTTGTTACGGCGTAGGTGTGAGTCGTATTGTGGCTGCTGCTATTGAGCAAAACAACGATGACCGTGGCATTACCTGGCCTGAAGCGATTGCACCGTTTACTGTAGGCATTTTGCCAATGAATATGCATAAGTCACATCGTGTAGCTGACATTGCCGAAAAACTTTACCAAGACCTGGCTGATGCTGGTGTTGAAGTATTGATGGATGATCGTAAAGAGCGTCCTGGGGTTATGTTTGCCGACATGGAACTCATTGGCTTACCGCATGTTGTGGTGATTGGCGATCGCAATATTGATGCGGGTGTATTTGAATATAAAAACCGTCGTACGGGTGAGAAACAAGATATTCCATTCGATGAGATTGTGGCGTTTTTAACAAATGCAGCTAAAGGCTAGTTATTAACAATATAACCTGTTAAAAACGCACTTTAGGGTGCGTTTTTTTATCGCTGCAAAACACTTTTATGTAATATTTTTGATATAAATATCGATTTCAAGGCCTTGATTCAACTCTGAAATAATCTCAAGCCTACCGCCTAATTTTTGCGTTACTAGATTATACACAATAGACATGCCTAACCCTGTGCCACCAATATTGCGTGCGGTAGTAAAAAAAGGTTCAAATATTCTCCGCTTTACTTCAGGGCTCAAACCTTTGCCATTATCTTTGTAAAACATCTTTATTTCATCACCACAATAATTAGCGCCTAATATAATTCGCTTTTGTCCTACATAATCGGCAGGAAATGCATGCCGAAAGCAATTGGACACCAGATTAGTAAAGATTTGTGCAATAGCACCAGGATAAGATTCAACAACCAAGTCGGGTTCTAATTGAATATCAAGTTCGATACCTTGCTTACGGGTTAATGGCCTAAGAGGGGAAGATATTTGTTCCAAATATTCAGTTAAATTAACCTGCTCTTTTTCTAAAATAAGCTGGTCAGCGGCGGTGCGTTTAAAGTTATGAACTAACTCAGCGGCACGCGATAAATTGCGTTCAATTAAATGTAATCCGTCAGTAAGTGTATGGATAAACTCTTCAAAGTCTTGTTGTTCTAATTCACCCGCAGCGAACAAAGTTTTGAGTTTAGTTAACTCATCGATGCAGTGGCTTGTTGATGTCACTGAAATACCTAATGGAGTATTAACTTCATGTGCAACACCAGCAACAAGATTACCTAAGGCGGCAAGCTTTTCGCTCTCTATTAAACTGGTTTGCGTTACTTGTAGATTATTAATCGCATTTTTTAACTCTGCGGTTCGCTTTTCAACTTCTGCTTCTAAGGCTAAATTATTCAATTCAAGTTCATTTTGGTAAGCCTTGACCTTTTTAGCGTTAACAGCTCTACCATACAAATCAGCCAAAGAGCTCACAAATGATTGCTCATCACGGCTCCAATGCCGAACGCCTCCCTTATGCTCACAACAGATAATGCCGATCATTTTACCAGCATGCCTTATTGGGCTGTCTAACATGGCTGTGATTGCATTGGGACGTAAATAAATCTCTTTAAATTCACAGGTTGCTGGATCTGTCATAGCATCACTGGCAGCAATCGTTCTTTCTGTATCGAGAGCGCGAAAATACCCCGGAAACGCTAAGCGAGTTAGCGTGATATTATTTTGTTTAGTTTGATTATCAACTAATAAAAAACAACCGATTGATTGATTATCTTCTGTTAACAACCATATACTTGCCCTGTCGATATCGAGTCCGCGACAAACTGAATCGATAATCAATTTTGAAGCCGAATCTAAGTCTCCAGTATCAATTAATTCAGACCGGCTGACAGCCAGTAATACTTGATCTAAATTCTGATTCATAATAGATAACTTAATGTGTGCTTTGCGCAGGTTCATCTGGCATTTGTTGCTGGATCTCTACAAACTTATCAAGCAAGGTTAAACTGGCATCACACATCAAAGGATCAAATTGCTTACCTGACTGCTCAATTAAATAATCTCTTACTTTTTCAGCGGACCAGGCGTCTTTATAACTGCGTTTTGACAACAGTGCATCAATTACATCCACGATAGCCATAATGCGACCTTCAATCGGTATCGCATCAGCAACTAACCCACGAGGATAACCATTACCGTCCCATCGTTCATGATGTGTATAGGCAATACGAGCGCCCATTTTGGCTATGATACGATTTGATGCCGCAAGTAAGGTGTAGCCCTTTTCTGCATGGGTTTTCATGATTTCCCACTCACTATCGGTCAACTTACCGGGTTTATGTAAAATACTTTCAGGAATACCAATTTTACCCACATCATGTAAAGGGGCGGCATAGCGCATGGTTTCAACAAAATCATCGCTCATACCAATATGGTTAGCCAGCATTTCACTCATCACTGCCACACGCCTAACATGAGCACCGGTTTCTTTACTGCGCTGTTCAATCGCATCACCAATAATTAGGATCAGTTCACGTTGCGTTTGTTGGACATTTTCTTTGCTTGAAAGGTTTTCAAAGGTCAAACTAACATTGGCAGCAAATAATTCAAGGATCCTGACCTGCAAAGGCGTTAATGCGGTGTCGTGTTGGAGGTATAAAATACTGGTAACATCGTGGCCAAACTTATAAAAGCCTACATAAATATTATCGTGAACTATCGACTTCTCTAAACTAATGGCTTCAATAATATACTCTTTCACTTCACCCGGTAGTGATTCGACATTTTCTATTTCACGGTAACTCACCATATCCCCAGTCGCGGCTAATAGGTTCATATGAGTATCTTGGTAGAGATCTTCACGAAAACTGGTTAAATAAAGCGCTGAGCTATTCAAATTAAGTAATTGCAATGTTTGTTCAAGAACAGCACTGCCAAAATGATGCAGTGTATTGCTTAGTAGCACAGAAGAAGAAGCTTGGATGACTTTCTCCATCCCACGTTGACTTAGTTCAATTGTTTTAATATCTCGATACGAGCGCAAGGAAGCATAAACACACGATTTAAGTTTGGTAGCGGTTAATTCTGTTTTTGCTTTGTAGTCATTAATATCAAACTCTCTGATCACCCTTTCCTCAGGAGCGCTGCCCGGCTGACCAGTGCGAAGAATAATCCTTGTACTGTGATTATTTAACTCACCTCGAATACGTTCAACTAAATCCAGCCCCGCGTGATCGTTTTCCATCACAACATCGATAAATGCGAGCGCGATATCAGGCTCATCGCGTAGTAAAATGAATCCATCTTCAGCGCTAAAACTTGAATAAAAAGCGAGTTTCCTACCTTCCAACTCAAAATGACTTAATGCAAATTTAGTCACATCATGTATGCCTGGTTCATCATCAATGATGGCAATTTTCCAGGGAGAAAGTTGCTTTGCTTTATGTGCTGCATCGTTATCAACCGATACTTCTGATGTTGTCTTAAACAGAGCCACATGCCATCCTTAAATTGGTATAATCAATTGAGTATTCGTTAACAAAATCAACATCAACATCAACAATCTATGATGAACTATTTACATTAGTTTTATCATGAAGACTAAATAACCATACGAGTAAAAGATTACTTTAGATCTTATTATCAATCTCGATATGGTGTTGCAAATGAGTGATCGTAATCATGTTCAACTTTTCATCTCAAAGTATTAACCTCGATAATAGATATAGTGAAGATAAAGGATAGACAATAAATAGCATAGTCGACTTATTGGTAACTGGTGTAGAACACAAAAAGAATTCATACTAGAATCAAACAAACTTAACCGATTAAAGGACCGATATTGCCAGTATCAACAGCATTAGTACTTGGAGGTGGTGGGGCAAGGGCTGCTTATCAAATTGGCGTATTAAAAGCGTTAGTGCAGTTTTACCCACGCAACCATAATGTTCCATTTGATATTATTTGTGGTACATCTGCAGGAGCCATTAATGCAATATCGATAGCGACCCACGCATCTTGTTTCCATTTGGCCATAAAAAAACTGGACTGGGTGTGGCGTCATTTTGAAACCCATAAAGTCTATCGCACTTCGATCCCTCAAGTGTTGAGACATTTGGGACGAATGGCAATTAAAGGTCTACAAGATGACAAAGTCAATACTGATGCTGGCAGCCTACTGGATAATCAACCATTACGAGAGTTGCTGAATAACCTTATCGATTTTAAAAGAATTGATCGTAATATTGGTAATGATGCACTCAAAGCTATCAGTATCGACTCATCATGCTACAACAATTCACGTTCATATACTTTCTATCAAGGTAACGAACACATTGATGATTGGCAACGTGCTAGACGAGTTGGTATTCGCAGTTTATTAAATACTGAGCACTTACTTGCAAGCTCAGCAATTCCAATGGTATTCCCATCAATTAAACTTAATCAAGCCTATTATGGTGATGGGTCCGTCCATCAATTATCGCCACTATCAAGCCCTATCCACCTAGGTGCTAGTAAAATATTTGTGATTAATTTAGACAGTCCACACAAACACTTTCCCATCGAGTTTGAATATCACCCTAAAACAGCAACAATCGCCGGACATTTATTAGATACCATTTTCTCGGACACATTGAACAGCGACTTAGAGCGTCTGCAACGGGTCAACAGCACCTTATCAATGATATCCCCACAAGACCGTGAAACCTTGAACTTGCGTCATATTGATACTTTAGTGATAAAACCTAGTCAAGATTTAAGCCGAATTGCAGAACGGTTCTATGATGATATGCCTTTTGCAATCAGAACTTTATTGAAATTATTTGGTATTAACAGACAGTCTGACTCGAGTATTGTGTCGTATTTATTATTCGAAAAAAGCTATACCACCACCTTGATTGATTTAGGTTATCAAGATGCAATGGATAGAATTGATGAAATAAAACAATTTTTCGATATACAGACTAAAGTTTAACCGTTAATACTCAAAATCTATGATATACCTATATATTAACATCAAGAATTAACATCGGGATTAATTGATGATAAAAGCGCGAGTGCGCTTTGGTTATCTATATTAAAGTCATCCTCGTCATACTGGTTTAGCTTGAGTCAAATAGACATGTTTTACATAGTCACGTTTATAAAAGTGAATATTATTTTAAATTGTTGATCATTCACTTGAGACACATAAAACCAGAACTGCCGAGCGTCACATTCGTAACAATTTTGTATCTAAAAGGATTTTAGATGAAAAATTTATGGTTAGTGATTATATTAACAATCGTCGGCTGCGGCCAACAAGACACCTCGACTATAGATACAACTTCAAGTAGTCAAAACACTTTGCAATGGCAAGGTGTGTATCATGGTGTATTCCCATGCCCGAGTTGCGATGGAATGGATACCACTCTTGAACTAACCCAACCGAACCAATATACCATCCACACTATTCGTCTAGGCACTGATCCCAATCCTTATCGTGGCAGCGGAACATTTAAGTGGGATAAAAGTGGTAACATTATCATTTTAGATCGTGGACATATTTATCAAGTCTATTCCGATCACTTATATTTGTTAGATGTAAAATTTAGGCGAATTACAGGCCCAGACGCAGAGCGATATAGAGTCGATAAAATCGAAGGACTAGGTCAGCAAATCAGAATAAACTAACAATGAAGTATGACTCTTATAATCAAAGTACTGAAAGCTTTTTAATAACTCTTCGGAGCACAATTAAATAGATATTCATTGCTCATTAGACTGCCGTTGACGACTTTGCACTTTTTCTGTGGAAACTGTGTTCACAAAAACAATGGTCAGCTATTTACCATTGGAGTAATACAGGTAAGTGTACTTGGTATGAGTTTGCTCAAGAGATCAAAACACAAGGAATAGCGTTAGGCTTATTACCTCAATCAATTTATTTGCAGCCTATAACATCAGAACCATATGCATCTATCGTTAATAGGCCCACTTTCAGTGTGTTAGACACCCGCTTATCGCACTCAATCTCCATGCCCAAACCTTGGCAACAACAATTAGCTCAATGCCTTAATGAATTGGTGCTTAGTAAAGTTTAATTATTTAAAGTAAAAAATGAATTGTCATATCAGTGTCATTTTTACGTGCAATAATTTTTACCATCAAGGATGAAATATTTCGCTTTAGCTTGTCATTAACTTTAGGTAAAAAGAGGCTGTACCAACAGAGGTACAGTTATCTGGAATGTTGAAAATGTCACACTCATTTGAATTTGATGAAGATGATGCGCCATGGGGCGATAACATCAAGGGAAAACCAAAATCGAAAAAAGTAAAACAGCGTCGCCGAGATACTAAGCGCCGTTACTTTGACGATAATGCAGAAATGGAGTTCGCGCCTGCTAAGTGGAAATAATTTAACAGAATTTTCTCATCAAGTTTAAAAAGCAAGTTGCCTGCAACTTGCTTTTTTGTTGAAAAAAATGGCCTTGAGAAACTCAAGACCATTTAAGTAAAGCGTTGGCAATATTGAATCAGTGTATTTCGATGTCTCTGAAATTGACCTTTTACAGATAAAATATGGTGGCTAACCCCAAAAAAGTAAAAAAACCTACAACGTCAGTCACTGTGGTCAGAATAACCGAACCAGATAAAGCTGCGTCTTGATTAAAGCGCTGTAAAATCATCGGCACCATCACACCAGCAATCGCAGCAACAGCCATATTAACTAAAATAGCACAGGCAATAACGACGCCCATTATCGTATCGTTAAACCACCATCCGGCAATAATACCGATGACAATCGACCACAACATGCCATTTAGCGCACCGATACCGAGTTCGTTTTTCATCAACGACATCACGTTACCAGCAGAAATCTGACCCATTGCCATACCGCGGATCATTAACGTTAACGACTGGCTACCTGCAATGCCACCCATTGAAGCCACAATTGGCATCAATACCGCTAACGCGACCACTTGCGACAATACATTTTCGAATAATCCAATAGTAGCAGATGCTAAAAATGCCGTGAGTAAGTTTATCCCTAGCCACACGGCACGACGCTTTGCACCCACCACTATCGGGGCGAATAAATCGTCGTGTTCATCCATACCAGCAGTTGCCATTAATTGTGCTTCGTAATGTTCACGCACTAATGCTGTAGCAGTTCGCAGTGTCATTCGCCCAATTAATATACCATCTTCATCGACAACCGGTAATTCAAGTTCGCGACTATGCTCAATGGCTTCGGCTGCTTCGATTAAAGATGAATCGGCAGAGATAACTCGGCTGTCATCCCATTTTAACGCCTGCAATTGAGTATCAAGATCCGCAGTTCTGAAAACGTCATAACGACGCACTGTACCTAAATATTTATCGTTTTTATCTACTAAAAATAGATGGTCATTACAATCTAAGTCAATTCGGCGAAAAAAGCGTTGTCCTTGCGCGACGGTAGAGGTAAGACTTAATGCCAACATCTGGTGATCAGCATAACGACCGATTTCATTTTCAGAATATTGATCATACAGTTCGAAGTGCTTACGTTGACGTTCACCCATCTGTGCTAATGCACGATCGGTAATGTTGTCAGGTAATGAATCACTCCATTCAATAAGGTCTTCGGGACTTAATTGAGAAAAGAGTAAGTCTAGTTCCTCATCTGGCATTTTCTTAACAATGCCTAAACGAGGATCGGCGCGCATTAAGTTTAGAACGTCTACACGCTCTTCAACATCGACTTGCTGCCAACGTTCATAACGTTCATCAAGTGGTAACGATTCTAATAATAAAGCAATTGTGCCTGGTTCTGCTTCAGTCAAGATTTCACTGAACATTTCGGCCTGTTCATCGCCTTCTGCTTCAGTTAACAAATGAACCACTTGACTGACATCAGCCTGTGGTTGTGAACTGGTGTCGATTTCATCTTCAGAACTAAGTTCGTTCTTTAATTCACTCATCAGCCCGCCCTTAATTCTTGATAGTAAAATATGCGCAACTATATTGAAATTGGTATTGATAAGCAAACAGATAAATTAGGTTGTCAACAACTTAATTGCCAGCTAAGCATTTTCACATTATAGTTTATCTTTCATATAAAGGAGCATCACATGACCACAGCTATTTACCCTATTTCCGTAAAAGACATTCAAGGCAATGATGTTGTTATGGAGATTTTTAAAGATCACGTTTTGCTTATTGTTAATACAGCAAGTAAATGTGGCTTCACCCCACAATACAAAGCACTTGAAGCACTATATCAACAGTATAAAGATCGCGGTTTAGTTATTTTAGGCTTTCCTTGCAATCAATTCGGCAAGCAAGAACAAGGCAATGAAGATGAGATCAGCCAATTTTGCGAACTAAACTTTGGCGTGACATTCCCATTATTTAGTAAAATTGAAGTCAATGGCAGTAACAGCCATCCGTTATATCAACATCTTAAAAAGTCTGCCAAAGGTCTTTTAGGTAGTGAGTCGATAAAATGGAACTTCACTAAGTTTTTAGTCGATAAACAAGGAAACGTGATTGAACGGTATGCACCAACAACAAAACCAGAAGACCTTAACGCTGTCATTGAAAAACTGCTTAGATAGCCATAGCCTCTATCGTGTAATCGAAGGCCGATAATCAATGAGAATGGCTTTGGGTGATTGATGTCATGATAATCACCCTGCTTTTGCTCACGGCTTAGTCAGTTCCTGGTAAGTGAACATCTAAAGTCTGCCATATTTTCATTTAACGATATTTTCGAATAGAAGTACTCAAACAATGAAAAACCGTTAGAAAAAGTAAACTCTTAAGCCACTGAAAAATAATCAGTATAAAATTAATCTCACTATTTTGATAAAAGAATTCATTTATATTGAACTTTTAAACCATTAGGCACTCCAACTTAGTAACAGTGATATTCACTTTTGTTCATCATCTCCCTGGGACTTCTAGCGCGGTCCCCTTGATCGCTAAGTCGATCGATAGGCAGTCATTTGATTGCCTTTTTTTATGTCTGTTGATTGTACAACGCAACTAGAATGCGTTGCATGGTCTAGCTTAGGTCTACCCTAGTGATGTGTTTTCTATATAGGGAAGCTCATCAACATAAGATCATAACCAGCTAACTTCACCGCATTGGCTTGCACGCTACACACAGCAATGTGTCAATGCGCCCTATGATCGTAAATAGGCAAGTAGCGTAAATAGGCAAAGCAATATTAGCCAAGTTTGATATTACCAACATGAAATAAAACCATTCTCATCGATTTATCCCAGCTATTATTAAGAGATGGGGGCTAACTAGCACTGCGCATGTTTATCACTACACCTAAATAGGTGATGTCGTTTAACTCACAGTAATTAAGCTAATGAGTTTCGCTAAGTCGATTTCGATATTGGGTAACCTGGTCTGGGAGCTTGAAAATAATTTTGTAAAACCCGTTTTTAGGCTCTCGAGACAGCAGATGTTATGCCACGATAAACGTCATTTACATAGAACCACGTGCAACTACCAATGATGAGTAAAACCCACTGATTATCTATTTTTAAATTTTTTCATTATTTAATGAACTATTCTAAAGAGCACTAGTCAGACTATATGTAACAAGTAAGAACATGTACTCGCTAAGCGTCTTCCTCCAACGTTTTAGTGTGTATCCAAAGGTTTGATTACTGACTTTTGTATTTGCTTGTCGCGACAGTTTTATGTTCATCATCATCCCTATTTGGGGAGTATTAACACGCTAGCGCACTGTTAATCACGACCCACAAAGAACGACTTAGGCAACCAAATTGGTTGCCATTTTTTTAGGTTAATTTTGTGTTTTACACAAATAAAACCAAAAATAGCATCATCATCGATATTTACCTCAACCATATACAGAACCAATAGCTTACTTGAGTACACCTCAGAGCTATAATACCAATCTCATTAAATATCTGATCAGTTCAGAGTCTCTAAGGTTTTTTAATTCAAGGCGCATTGATGTAGAAATGGCTGTTCCCTTTTAAATCGATGCAACACAGAAGTGGAATACCTGAGAGACTCCTTTCTGGCGGGTTTCAAAGTACTTTATGCTTCGTTAGATGTTTTCAAAATAGAATAACTATTCGCTTCAATCATCTGCCTTGCCTACAGCACTTTTAACTCCCGCTGAAAGATCACATATTTAATAGGATTGGTATAACTAGCATAGTGATCAATAAGCACTTAATTATAAAGACTTTGATTAACTATAATATCGAGTTTCGGTTCATTTAAATGCCATTTTTAGCTCTTAAAAACCTAATAAATCCTTCGAAAAACCAGCTAAGAAAGCAAAAAACCTTGCTCTCACAAAATAAATGTAAAAAAATTATTTTTATTGTGAACTTTCCTAATTACGCTCGGTCTTATTTATTGTACGAAGAAGATGTAGTTTGAAGTAAGTGCAGCATAATGAGTTAACCTCCTCTCCCGGAGTTAATTGATGACACTGCTTAGTGATTTATCCTACTTACCTTAAGCTTCAGTTAGGATTGAGTTACTGCTACACCGTTTTAATGTTTATTGTTCATCATCATCCCTATTTGGGGAGTATTAACACGCTAGCGCACCGTTAATCACGACCCACAAAGAACGACTTAGGCAACCAAATTGGTTGCCCTTTTTTTAGGTTCATTTTGTGCTACACATAAATAAAACCAAAAAGCCTCACCATCGATATTTGCCTCGGTCATATGCGTAACCCATCACTTACCTGAATTTACCTCAGAATCAGAATAAACAACTGATTAAAAAGCATTTATAAAAACAAAAAATCAAGTTTAGGTTAACTCTAATGCTATTTTTAATTAAAAAAACGAAACCTTTTCTAGGGAATATCGACCATATAGATCAAAAAAAATTACTCTCACAAAATAAATTAAAAAAATTCATTTTCTTTGTGAACTTTCCTGATATCACCCGGTCTTATTTATTGTACGAACAAGTATGTAATGATTAAAATGTAGTTTGAAGTAAGTGCAGTATGATGAGTTAGCCTTCTCCCCCGGAGTTAATTGATGACACTGCTTAGTGATTTATCCTGCTTACCTCAAACTTCAGTTAGGATTGAGTTACTGCTACACCGTTTTAATGTTTATTGTTCATCATCATCCCTATTTGGGGAGTATTAACACGCTAGCGCACCGTTAATCGCCCCCCACAAAGAACGACTTAGGCAACCAAATTGGTTGCCCTTTTTTTTAGGTTCATTTTGTGCTTTACATAAATAAAACCCAAATGCCTCACCATCGATATTTGCCGCGGTCATATGCGTAACCCATTACTTACTTGAGTTCACCTCAGAATAAAAAACTTAAGTGCCTAATTACGATAGCTTTAATAATCTATATTATCGAATCTAGGTTAACTCTAACGCTATTTTTAATTAAAAAAACGTATCCTTTCCCCAAAAATATCGACCAAAGGGTTCAAAAAAGTGACTATCACAAAAATAAATTAAAAAACTTCATTTTCTTTGTGAACTTTCCTGATATCACCCGGTCTTATTTATTGTACGAACAAGTATGTAATGATTAAAATGTAGTTTGAAGTAAGTGCAGTATGATGAGTTAGCCTTCTCCCCCGGAGTTAATTGATGACACTGCTTAGTGAGTTATCCTACTTACCTCAAACTTCAGTTAGGATTGAGTTACTGCTACACCGTTTTAATGTTCATCATCATCCCCATTGGGAAGTATTAACACGCTAGCGCACCGTTAATGACAACCCGGAAAGAGTTATTTTGGCAGCCAATATGGCTGCCATTTTTTTGTCTTTTTTTGATGTAAAAGGTCATAACATTTTCTTGTTAAAAATTGAGTAAATTATCTAACTGAATTTGCAATGAAGGATGATAACCAGCACGAGCTTTTGTATAGATTTCAGCTAATTCTTGTTGATAGCCTGCTATTTGTAATTCAACAAACAAAGGTCTAACAAATTTACCTCTGCCGATGCGGCATAAATAATCACTTAATGCTGGTAATACAGGATCATAGTGATTACGGATGACAACGCGATACCAATCACACGCTATTTCGGCATTGGGACTGTTTGTTAATGTAAAAGTATCATCTAAATCTAATAACGTGGCTTGGCTTACCATTAACGGTAATTGAGTCAGAAAATACTGCCAGTGATGAACTCGCCACTCACTCACCAACAACTCACTTGCTGAAGCGCCTTTGACAATAGCTTCCACAGCCAAGTCAACTTTATCCAAGCTGCTTGATGTAGGGCCTTTAAACCATAGTGGTAATCCTTGCCCGTATACCCATTCATTGAGTTCTGCCAGGGTTAATTTATCGTGATGTTCCACCAGCAATGTCTGTTTTACATAATCAATGAATGTTTCGGTAGTAATCGCGCGAAACGAAAAATGCTCAACATACTGGGATAGAAAGCTATCGAATGCAGGCCGGCCTAATCGGCTTTCAAGTTCATGAACAAACATCGATGCTTTATCGTAGGTAAACCGATTAAATGCCAGATTAGGATCTTGGTCTTGGACATTGGCGGGTAGAGTTTGGTTGACTAAGGGAGTAGATTCCATTTCCTCTTGCAAACGTCCGTACTCGATAACCCATTCGAGTTCTGCCTGCTCTTTACCATAAATAGCTTCAACAATACGATTGGTAAAGTAAGTGGTAAATCCTTCGTTAAGCCATAAATCTCGCCAAGTCGCATTACTGACTAAATTACCTGTCCATGAATGGGCTAATTCATGAGCAACCGTGGACACAAGACTTTTATCCCCAGCAATTAGCGTGGGAGTCATAAATGCCAGCATAGGATTTTCCATACCACCAAAAGGGAAACTCGGTGGCAAAACAATCATGTCATAACGCCCCCAAGCATAAGGCCCTAGTATGGACTCTGCCATTAAGATCATTGATTCAGTATCTTCAAATTCTTTAACTGCAGCAGCAAGCATACCGGGTTCAGTATAAATACCACTTCGAGGCCCAGTGGCTTGGAAGCTTAACTCTCCAACAGCAATGGCTAATAAATGTGTTGGAATGGGTTTGCTCATGCAAAAGGTAAACACACCATTATCTGGCAATTCAGGGTTATTTTCAGCACTCATTACCACGCGTAAACCTTGCGGAGCGGTAACTGTCGCATTAAAGGTTATGCGTGCTTTTGGGGTATCTTGTAAAGGTATCCAGCTACGAGCATTAATGGGTTGCGATTGGCTGAACAGGTAAGGCAATTGTTTGCCTAAGGTTTGTTCCGGAGTAAGCCATTGAAGCCCCTGGGCAGTTGTTGATGTACGATAATGGATGACCACCTCAGTTAATCGTTCACCCACATCAATAACCAGCTTTTGACCCAATATGGCATTCACATCACTCACATAATATGACAACACATTAGCGTCGCTGTCGGTGATACCTTCTATGATCAAGTCTCGGCAATCTAGCACTAATGAAAGTGCAGCCATTTTTCGGGTAAACTGCAACCGGGCAACGCCATTGAGTTGCTGCAAGTCAAAATTAACCACAATATTAAGTTCAAGATGATGCACGCATAAAGCATCAGTATTGGCACTTGAATGGTAATCGTGTTGTTCGTTCCATTTTGCAGTCACAAAATATCCTTACAAAGGCAATAAAACATGAAATCTAGCAAAGATAATAGCATTAGCATCACCAAAAATATGCTGTAAAAAGCCGCATTAATACCGAGTCACTCAGAGTAACCACGCTTGTCAATTCAAGGCATATAGATTTATTAAGCAGCAAAGTTAGCTCTGCACTTCCAACTTTCGTTTTATGCTGCTTTGAACTTAATGGAGACTATCGATCAATACCTTCACATTTAATGTCTACCGCTACATTGATATCTGGATTTTCTACTCAAATTTATTTTAAATAAAAATAAGTACTTTTTTTGCATTCAAGGGAACTAACTGAAAAATGACTAGTCTGAATATATGAACCGAATTTGCATTACTTTATTAACAGCTAGTAGCGTTTTTTTGTTCATCATCATTCTCCTATTTGATAGTAGTAACAATCTATCGACAGTATTGCCCTTAGCAATAGCAGCAACCTCTTAGTTAGGTTGCTTTTTTTTATCTTTTTTTCAACGAAAAAAAACAAAAAAGGCCTCAAAGAGGCCTTTTTAAGTTTACGGAAAGTTCGCTAATTAAAGCTTGATACCTACTTTCTCTAAATCTTTAGTAATTACAGATGTTGGTAATGGAACATAACCATCTTTCTCAACAATTTGTTGACCTTGCTTAGACAATACGAAGCGTAAGAATTCACGATCCATTGGCGTTAGGTCTTTGTTAGGATGCTTGTTCACATAAACATATAAGTAACGTGAAAGTGGGTAAGTACCGTCGGCAGCATTCGCAGCTGTGGCTTCGATAAACTTATCACCCTTCTTAGAGATAGCGACCGCTTTTACACCAGCAGTTTTATAACCAATACCTGAATAACCAATGGCATTCAATGACTGTGATACAGACTGAACAACTGAAGCAGAACCTGGTTGCTCATTTACGTTTGGACGGAAATCGCCTTTACATAACGCTTTTTCTTTAAAGTAACCATAGGTACCAGACACTGAGTTACGACCGTAAAGCTGAACATCTTTTGCAGCCCAGTTACCATCTAAACCGGCATCACCCCAACGGTTAATTTCTTTACCGCCACACTTATGTGTAGAAGAAAAAATCGCATCAATTTGTTCAATGCTTAAGCCTGTTATAGGGTTATCTTTGTGTACGAATACAGCTAACGCATCGATTGCAACACGAACTGCCGTTGGCTGGTAGCCATAATGCTTTTCAAACGCTTCAACTTCATTAGGCTTCATCTTGCGGCTCATTGGGCCGAACTGAGAAGTTCCTTCAGTTAACGCTGGTGGCGCAGTAGAAGAACCTGCCGCTTGAATTTGGATATTAACGTTAGGGTAAATATGTTTGAACTCTTCAGCCCATAACGTCATCATATTTGCTAATGTATCAGAACCAACAGAAGACAAGTTACCAGAAACACCACTTGTTTTTTCGTATATTGGTAAAGTAGGGTCAATAGCAGCCATTGATGCTGCTGAGAATACGCCAGCGGCTGTAAGAGTAATCGCGCCGACAAGTTTGTTCAGTTTCATTTTAATGCTCCAGAATTAAGCGTACTAAGTTTTTAAAACGTAGTCAGTATCGACCTCATTGATGACAAGTCTATGACATTGACATGACAGTTGTGTGACACCAGCAGTAAAACTGTCTTATTTGATAAAACAAAAACAAAGCCAATGAATATCAATAACTTAATGGGTTAAGGTGATAAGAAATTATTTAGTACAATAGATAAACACCCACTAAACACATTACAAACAAGATAATTACGGCTTAAAATTATAGCAATAACGCTACATTATGACATTCATCATACCGGTTTAATTGATGCAATTTATGCAATACCAGCGATTGATTCAACGCCATCTCTCTAAGACTAATTACATTAGCACTCCTCAGCGGTTTTGAACTGATTAGCTCATTATCATTAGCCATTTGAACTGAGGAGCAGCAATAAAAAAACAGCACGTATGCTGTTTTTTAAGGATTGAAAATCTAGAGGCTAGCTATTGTCGAACTAACAAGTGCGCTGGAATAACAAAGCTGAAGATACTGCCTTTGCCATACTCACTTATCACCTTAAGCTCACTGTGATGATGGTTTAAAGCATGTTTTACAATCGCTAGCCCCAAACCACTGCCGCCAGTTTTACTTGAACGGGCATTATCTACTCGATAAAAGCGTTCAGTTAAGCGGTTAATATGTTGTGGAGCGATACCCACTCCGGTATCGGTCACCGAAAACAACGCTCCGGTTGCAACACTTTTCCAATTAACCGAAATCGTTCCACCAGGAGTGGTGTAACGTATTGCATTTGAAATCAAGTTGGAACAAGCACTGCGTAATTGCAATTCATTACCATGGGTATTCAAACCGGGTTCGCAATTAAACACTAATGTATAGTCGGTGCCAGCAAGAGCTTTGGCTTCTTCTTTAAGAATTTCCATCATCAATGACATATTGACCGTTTGCGATAAATCAATATCAACCGCGTCTTCAATGCGCGACAGTGCCAACAATTGCTCAACCATCGACTGCATCCGAGTCGTCTGTTGCTGCATCAATGATAGTGGTTTGTGATTAGGAGAGTCTGCATCTTCCATGGTTTGCATAATTTCTAAATACCCCTGTAATACTGTCAATGGGGTCTTAAGTTCATGGGAAACGTTGGCGACAAAATCTTTGCGCATACCCTCTAACTGATGAATTCGGGTGACATCTCGAGCGATTAACAGCAATTGTCGATCACCATAGCTCATTACTCGAATTTCAAGTAAACGCTTATCGGACACGGGAGAAGGGATTTCTAATGGTTCTTTGTATTGTGCTTTCTTTATATAAGTCGAAAAATCAGGATGGCGAATAAGGTTATCAATTCTCTGACCATTATCCTGAGGCCAAACAAAGCCTAAGATTAACTGAGCGAGCTTGTTACACCATAAAATATTATGTTCGGCATCAAGCACTACAGCCGCATCAGGCAAGGCCTCAGCGCCTTGACGAAAACGGGCTAACAACGTAGCTAACTGACCCACTCTTCGTCGATTCTTGCCCTGCAGGCGATATATTCCATTGAACACGCCCTCCCAACTTCCCCGCCCTTGTGGAGGCGTAAGCTTTTTATCTTTCCATAACCAGAAGTTTAAACGAGTAATTTGACGATAATGCCACACAAGTAATGCAATCGAGCCTAATAGCATAACGATAACAACTTGATTGAATAAAGCGCCGATAAGCATGAATAAAACAAGCAATATAGCTAACCGGAAAAATAAACGATATCCAGAGTACGAGATAAACATAGGCTACCTAAATACGAAAGTAACGCCGCCAACACATTCAGTGCCGTTACTGATTATTAGGGCTAACGAGGAACCACAAGATAGCCTAAATCGACTATTATGGCTAGACAGCGAAAAAAACAGTTTTTAAAAAGCTCTGCCTAGCATGGCAGAACTTTTCGAGCCGCCAATACGAATTACATTCTGGTTGAAAATCGATAACCAGCACCACGAACAGTTTGGATCAATTTATCATGTCCACCCTCTTCTACGGCTTTTCGTAAACGTCTGATGTGCACATCGACAGTTCGATCTTCAACATACACATTGGTGCCCCAAACGTTATCGAGTAACTGCTCTCGACTGTAGACTCGCTCAGGATGGGTCATAAAGAAATGCAATAAGCGAAACTCTGTCGGTCCCATATCGAGCACGGCGTCACCAACGGTCACTCTATGACTCACAGGGTCGAGTTGTAATCCTTGCACATCAATAGTTTCTTCTAGGCGCGTTGGTGCGCTTCTGCGCAAAACGGCTTTAATTCGTGCGACGAGCTCTTTAGGTGAAAAAGGTTTAGTTATATAGTCATCAGCGCCCACTTCAAGGCCTTTGACTTTATCTTCCTCTTCTCCACGAGCTGTCAGCATAATAATCGGGATCTGACGCGTAAATTCATCTTGCTTTAAACGTTTAGCTAATTGGATGCCACTACCACCAGGGAACATCCAATCCAATAAAATTAAGTCAGGGTATGGCTCTTTAAGCAACTCAATTGCTGAATCAAAATCTTCAGCTGCAGCTGTCGTAAAACCATGTTGATCCATCACAAATGTCAGCATCTCACGGATTGCTGATTCATCTTCTACTATTAATATCCTAGCTGTCATATTGGGTTTCTACGTTAATTTGCCACGAGACTATTATTGGACACTTTTGTTACAGATTTATGATCTAACAGCTGATTCTGGCATTAAATACGCCTTTCTGTCATAAAAAATTCATTGCTGTTAATGCCATGTAACAAAAAAAGGGCCTAAGCCCTTTTTAATTGATTGAAGATTTAACCATCACATGATGACTGGTTTAGAACTTATGTTCGATACCAATACCAACATAGCTATCATCTTGGTCATTTGAATCAAACGAGTTGGCTGTGTAGAAAGCAAATAGTTTAGTTGGTTTACCTAGCTTGTAGTCAGCACCTACAGACCATGAATCGCCTTTGTTTTCCATGTCGACATACTGAGCTTTTAGTGTCACATCATTGATGTCATAAGCTGTACTTAATAAGAAACCGTTATCTGTTACACCGCTATCTATTGCTTCTTGTTGCTGGTACATACCACCAATAACTAAACCAGCAACTTTACCTTGAACCGTTGCACGTGCAGTGTCATAACCTTTTACTTTTGAATCATAAGCAATCGCTGCATATATTGGTGTACTTTTAAGACCTGCATCACCGTACATTACAGCCATGCTCACACCATCTTCACCAGTTGTATTGTCACCAACAACTTGGTCTGAATCGCCAGATGCAACATACGTGACACCCGCTTGAAAATCACCAAACATAGGTGTGTAGTATGTCGCAGTTTGCGCCATACGGTTTTCACCTTTGAACATGTTTTTTACGTCACCAGATAAATCGTTAAACTGGTCAACTTTACCTTGAGATACTTTAAGGATAGTGTCGTTACGACCTACAGAAACGGCACCAAAGTTACCTTTTAAACCAACAAATTGGTTACGAGCTAAAAAGTTTTCTTTGTCATCATCACCGGTATTAACTTCGTATTCGATGGTGTAGAAAGCTTCTAATGATTTGCTTAACTCAAACTCACCGGTTACACCAAAACGTGATGCATTACTTTGAATAGTTGTTTCAGTTTCATCATTAACATCATTAGACTGTGCTGTAACATTTAATTTCCCATAAACTTGTAAAGGATCTGCCGCATAAGCACTTGATACTAAAGAGGCTGCCATTGCAGAGGCTAATAGAGTTTTACAAAAAACATTCATCATTTCATCCTTTCGACGCATATTTCGTCATGGTTATTCTGGGTTAGTTGTATCGGAACGAGCAGAATTTTGCCTTGCGAATGTTTCAGAAATATTGCAATGCTTGATTAAAAATGAATATTTGCCATACCGAACTAGATTATTGCGCAGTAGATCTAGCTACAGCGGTGGTTTCAAGGAGGTTTGGGGGAATGTGACAATTTGATGAATTCTGACCCTAGCGACGACAGCGGTGGTATTATTAGTGTTTTTTTGTAGGTTTACCGCTTTGCATCTATCCCGTAAACTGCAGTAACTTATTTTTCCTGTTAATTAATGAGAGCCTTCTATGTGGTTTAAAAATCTCACCCTGTACCGTTTCAACAAACCTTTTACGACAGATACCGAAACATTAGAAAATGCCTTAGCTGATTTCACTTTCTCTCCTTGTTCAAGCCAAGACATAAGCAAGTTTGGTTTTTCTAATGCCCTAGGCAAAAAAGGCCAGGCATTAGTCCATAGTGCCGAAAATCGCTATCTAATTTGCGTCACGAAAGAAGAAAAAATTCTCCCAGGCCAAGTAATCAAAGAAGCCTTAGATGAAAAAGTGGCAGAGATTGAAGAGTTAGAGAATCGGAAAGTCACTAAAAAAGAAAAAGACACCATTAAAGACGAAATCACCACAACATTATTGCCTCGTGCATTTTCTCGACGTAGCCAAACTCATGCACTCATCATGCCTGAGCTAGAAATGATTTTAGTTGATAGTTCTAGTGCGACTAAAGCGGAAGAGTTGTTGGCACTGCTTCGTAAAGCGATAGGTAGCTTACCGGTTATCCCGCTAAGTTATGCCACACCAATCGAATCAACGTTAACGCAATGGTTGCAAGCGGGTGAAGCACCGGCGCCATTTGAAATGCAAGATGAAGCCGAGCTTAAGTCAGACTCTGATGAAGGCGGTATCGTTCGCTTTAAACAACAAGTGCTTCAAGAAGATGAAGTGCTTGCCCATATTGCGACAGGTAAGCAAGTGCACAAATTGGCATTGCATTTTGGTCAGTCGATTGCTTTTTTAATGCAGTCTGATGCCAGTATTAAACGACTTAAGTTTTCTGAAGAGTTTAGAGCAGGTAGTGATGACGTTGGTACCGAAGATCCATTAGCACGTTTAGACGCTGACTTTGCCTTGATGGGCAGTGAATTAGTGGCTTTCGTCAACGCGGTAAATCAAGCATTTGGTCCTTTAGAGCAAAGCGTTTAATACCATAAGGGTATCCCATGAAACTTTACGGTAGCTTTACGTCTCCCTTTGTTCGGCATTGCCGAATAGCCTTATTGGAATCAACATTAGATTATCAATTTATTGAAACAGATCAGGCTAGCAGCGCAACGCTATCCCCTACAAAACGGGTTCCTTTTTTACACGATGGAGAGTTATCGTTAACGGATTCAAGCGCTATCTTGCGCTACATCCGTCATAAGTCATCAAAAACGTACCTTGATACCGTGGTAGAACTTGATCAGTTTTGCATGATCAACACTGCTCTAGACAGTTCAATTAACTTGTTTTTCTTGTCTCGTGATGGCGTTGATATTGAACGTTTTGATTACACAATCAGACAAGCACAACGCATTAACGCAACACTAGCTGAATTTGAAAAATTCGAACTACCGCTATACGGACCGTTTAATGATGTGCAATTGCGTTTAGGTTGTTATTTAAGTTGGGCGGTTTTCCGCCAACGGATTGATATCGAAGATTATCCAAAACTGAAAATATTTTTAGCCACAATAGAAAAAGAGCCATTTTTTATCGAAACAGCTCCTCCGGCGTAACCATCATACAAAAATGCCCTGTTCTCAGGGCATTTTATTTATCATAACGGCTCGCATCTCAATACTGAATGACATATTCAACCAAGCCACTTCAACATGCTCGTTTCAAAGCCCCGTAGGATAACTGAACAAGGCAGTGATTGAAGAGAATTAATATCACTATTCTTAGAGCGCTGCGCGGCTAGGACGCTACGCGGCTAGATTCTATAAAAGCAGACAGCACAGCGAAGCTGTCACAACCGCTTGAGGTAGCAAGCGGTGACGAGCGAAAGGGCGATAACAAGCCGCGAGACCGCTTTATCCGTGAGCGCAGCGTTCGCTTGTTATCGTTTCTGAAGCGTCACTTCTCCACATGCTGGATCCTGCATTTCAAGGTCGTTTGGGTATATGCAAATCAACATTTTAGTCAGTAGTATTAATCCACTCACCCTTGTCATCAAACGGCCATTCAACCCCCAACCATGCTTTATAAAACGCTTTCTGCGCATCAGTTACCTTATCTACGGATGCAATTGATAAGTCACCTTTGGGTTGTTCAGTCAGGAGTAAACTCACTTCTTTTAACCGCTCATCCCTGAATATGCTTAGTTTAATCGTATCACCAACATTAAAATCATTAAGACGTTTAGTTAAACCATCCGCGGTAACCTTTAAACCATTAACAGCAACAATTTCATCTCCGGCAGCAACACCAGCATTCCAAGCTGGGCCATTTTTTAGCACACTCGCAATAATTAAATCGTTATATAAGCCAGACAACATCATTCCGGCATCGACTTCTGTTTTAGGAGATGGACCATAAGTCGTGATCAAACCAGCATGTGCCAACAAGTCATCAAAAGATAAACTAAACGGTTGGTTTACATATTCAGCCCACCACGACTGGTAATCTTTACCAGAAAGATTTTTTAAAATAGATTGCACGTCCGCGACGTTATAACTTAATGGAATTTTATATTGTTGATAAAGCGCTTTATGGACATCTCTATATGAATGAGCAAGTTGCGTATCGCTTAGCAAACTAAAATCAAGTGCCATTGAAGCCAAGTAACCTTCAGAGTAAATATTCACACTGTGATTAACCGCATAATCGCCCCAAGTGCTACTCCACTGGCCTAAACTGGCTTCTGCGACAGATTGGACTTCACGACCTGGGTTATGTTGATTAAGCACAATACGTTGACTTAAATCGTCGAAAAACTCTTTGGCGGTTATCACTCCAGCGCGTAACAATAACTGATTTTGGAAATAACTGGTGGAGCCTTCAGCCATCCACAGTAAATCGGTCATATTTTCCGACTGGTAATCATACGGAACCAGCCCTTGAGGTCGGTAAGCTTTAACATTCCACGTATGAATAAACTCGTGCGAGGCGGTACTGATAAAGCGTAAATAATCTTCGCGTTCACGAAAATTAAATCGTGGTAATTGGATAATAGTAGAATTGAGATGCTCTGTTGCACCACGAGCACCGCTGGTTGCATGCACCATGTACACATATCGTTTAAATGGATAATCAGGCCAAATAGCCGATGCCTGACCACTGATTTTGGTGAGATCTGCTACAATTTTTTGAGTATCGTAATTACCTTCGCCCCAAAATACCACGTCGTAATCACGACCGTCAGCCTCAAAGCTGACATGTTGGTTTATGCCTGTTTCTATTGGCGAATCAACTAACACATCATAATTGGCCGCTTTAAATGAATGTGATGTGCTGCCTTTATCCATGCCAGAGTAACTTTTCCAACCTTCAGGAACTTCCATGTTGACCGTAACGGGTTGCTGACGAAATGCAGGGCTATACATAAATACACCACTGGCATCTAAAAAAGCATGGCTACTATCAATGTGACGTAAACGATCACCAAGCTCATTGGCATGTAATTGATATGTCACCTTCACCGATGTAGGTTTGGTTAAGGCGATTTGCCATTCGCCACTGGCAGTGCGTTTCCAAGGTAATGATTGTCCTTTACTGTCGGTCGCATTAAACAACCTTACGCCATCTGCAACGGGTAATACTTGATAACGACCTGTTCGCCATACCGGTAAATTGACCGTTAATACATCCGAATTGGTTTGAGGGAATGACACACTCACTTGGGCTAAATGGTGTGTGGGTTGGTTAATATCGATATGGTAATCGACATCTGCAAGTGCAGGCATTGCCCAACTCATCGAAAAAATAGCACTGCTGGTTAAAATTGCAAGAGAAGTAGGTTTCACTCTAGGTTCCTTCTGGTATGATTCTATTGTTTTTATTTTAAATTCCGAACAATTATAACGATCTAGACTCATTAACACAGTGGCAATTTGCAATTTAGTGGAAAACACCCGGTGAGAACATCTGACCCAGGTAAATTTATTTATTCATTCCACGTAAAAATGAAGTCAACGTTAACTAACACTATAAAAGGTATCTCTTACTATGCTGCGATGTTTTCCTCTGGTCATATTATGTTCGATACTATTAAGTTCAGTGGTTTCAGCAAGGGATATTGAGCAGCAAGAAATATTTTTCAAAGAAAATCCTCAAAAGCTGTATACAAAACTAATGAAGGCCACAGAGTTTCCTTTACAATTTTCAAATAAGGAGGAATTTGAGCAAGCCGCAAATGAATTAAGTTACCCACCCAATGAACTTCATCGCGATTTAGAGCTGCTGGCTCGACTGAATTTAGAAGCAAAGCTTACATCACCTACTAAGTATAAAGACGCTAAATTGCTCATAACACAATTAGACGCCATTGCATCAACCACACTTGAGCAAGCCGTCGTCATCATGCTTAAAGCGCGAATTAAAGGCCGTCAAAACCAAGAATATAACCAGGTGATTGTTGAATCAAATAATGCGTTGAATATGGTTAATACAGATGTCAGTTTAGAAAGTACGCTATTTAAATCAACACTTCATGAACAACTCAGCATGTTACATTCATTGCTACTTCAACCTACGCCGGCATTTTCTCACTTAAATCGTTACCGCGATATCGCTTACCAATTACACAATAATTATTTTATCTCCGATGCCGAAACCCAGTTAGGTCGTTATTACAATCTTAATGGCGATCAAGCCAAGTCACTCCAGCACTACAGTGAAGCATTTCGTTTAGCCAATAGTCTGGATTACCCCGGAATTAAAGCCCATACACAACTTAATCTTGCGCGTACATACCGAGATTTAGAACAATGGGATGATGCCCTAAAATATGCCCATAATGCTGCCGAAATACTTCAAGCGATAGGTCAAGATGTCTACCTAGCAGAGACCTTGACGGTCATCGCAATGATTTACGCTGGCCAAGATCAATGGAATAAAACCATCGACTATTATTTAAATGTCCAGCAAGTTAATGAGCGTATGGGAAATGAAATCGCCATAGGGCTCACATACCACAACTTAGGCGAGGCTTACTTCAAATTAAATAATATCCAAGCAGCATTGAACGTAATGCAACGTGCAAATGATATATTTAGAGCTCGGAAAGTAGAACATTACTTAGTCCATAATGAACTACTATTTGCCCAAATAAATACCAGTGAAGGCATGTGGAATGAGGCTATTGATCATGCGAGCAAGGCTATTGAACTGGCTAAAAAGAAACATTTAAATGATGTGCAAACAGAAGCATTAGGCTATTTATCTACCGCATATCGCAAAACAAACAACCTCAATGCAGCACTTGCAACAGTCGATGCCATTGTTGAGCTGATCAACACATCGCAACAAAAAACCGAACAAACAAATGATTTTTCTGAACTCACTGAACAAAAATTAAAATTCGAACTGGGTTTATTACGTAATAAACTACATCAACAAACGGCAAAGAATAAATATAGTCAATTTATCATTTTAGTATTAATTCTCGGTTTCAGTATTGCGATTATCGTGTTGTTTTTTATCTACAGAAAATTTCAACAGCGAAATACCTTATACCTTAACGCCCAACATTTAAATACCATAGACCCGATAACGCAAGCCCAAGGTTACAGGGCGTTTATTCAACGCATCAGCACTCTTAAACACACTGAGTCTAAAACGATTGCGTTAGTGAATATCAATAAATTAAACAATATTGATATTCAACTTGGGCTCACTGAATCTATCGCATTGATGCAAAATTTTAATAGCCTGTTCAGTAAACACCTCGACACTGAAGTGTATATAATACGTTCAGGATTGATTGCATGTTATTTCGATAAGCAATACGACGCAGAAAATATCTTACATGCTGTAATTGATTGCCTTAAACAATTACATGAGACCCAATTTACTATACCAAATTTTGCTAACATATCCGCGGTCCAACATGCCAGTATTGGTCACATTAATTTGCCACTACTGGGTAACCCAGATGCCAGCATCAGTGCTGAATTACAATTTGAAACATTGCAATACGCACTGGCTGCAGCCATGGAAATAACTGAGCAACCCGCTTATGTGTCATTGCGACCACTTAATTTCGCTCCAGCGGCTGTTTTTATGCGCCCACTTTATTTAAATCTGACTCAAGCACTTAATCGCGGCATCATTCGTGCAGAAAGTAATCGTAACACCCAAGAGATCAACTGGCCGAAAAACTAATCGATTAATAAACATGCTGTTGTGACCAGTTATGAGATTTTGTACGGTAATTGGATTTGCTGCACAACATTATTGAGATAATATTACTATAATGTTAATCGATGATATGTTAGTTACTATAAATTCGATTTGCCGTCTAAATTAATATCCTAATCACGGCAATAGATGCCTTTAGCTGAAGAATGAAAGTAGGCACTGCAAAATGAAAGAGTCAAATACAGCGATAACTCAAATTTCGTTGATGAAGCAAAAGCTCCATGCAGCTAAACTTGCTCTCGAAGAAATAAATATCGATCGTAATGATAAATTGAAAACATTAATTCAATTTATCACTCATCTGAGTCTTGCTTGTAAAGGGCAAAACTTAGAACTCGATAATAAACTGGCTAAATTGCGCCATCATATGCACAATTTTGAGCAAATTGACGAGGCACTACCTGAACTCGTCGATATCGAAAGACTATTAAAATCTCAATATAGCCATACCATGACTCGTTTAGAAGACAGTCGTAATGGGCTCAATCGAGTGATCCGTCAGATCCAACGAATTAACTCTGCGCCAGACAAACTCAAAAAAGAAATCACTTACTTTAAACAAGAATTAGGCAAACCATTCCATACTGTATGGGAATACATTCCCAAAGTTGAAAAACTGATTTTTTTCTATGAAGAAATTTTAAAACACGAATTTGCTGATGCCGACAATTACGAAATTTTGCCTCACCATATTCAGCTAGCTAAAGAGCTTGCCGCTAAAATTGCTGAAATTGAATTTAGAAAAGATCAACGGGACCAAATTCTAGTCATAAAAGAAGTGTTACTTGGTGATATCAGCTTAAATAGCTTACTGGATTCTTACCAATCGATATTAAGCTTACTATTAGAAAATATTGCTCGCGAAAAAACTGCATCACAAGACTTTTTATTTGCCCTCAATGATGCTCTGACTATCGTTCGCGATGTGGTCAACAACACCCATAACAATAACCAACGTTGTGAGCAACTTAAAGGTCAATTAAATAAAGAAATCAATTTACGCGTCAATAATGCCGACGAGTTAGTGGTAGATGCAGATGATCTTAACCAATTAAAGATTCAACTGACGGTGCAGTTATCTTCACTTCGCGATTCACTGTCTCGTAAAGAGGCACTGGAACAACGTGAACAAACCATTTTACGTAAATCAATAGAGACAATGCGTAAAGAGCTCAATTCAATGAGCCAGGAAGCGAATAGTTACAAAGAAAAGCTATTTGAACATCAAAAGCTCAACCTACTCGATCCGCTTACCCAATTAGCAAACCGTACTGCGTTAGAAGATCGCATGGAGCAAGAGTATCGCAACCATGTCCGCTTTAAAACGCCACTGTGGATAGCCGTTACAGACATAGACCACTTTAAAGGCATTAATGATAGCTTTGGTCACAGTACCGGCGATAAAACCCTGCAAGTCATTGCTATGGCGTTAAAAAACTCATTACGTGATAGCGAGTTTGTTGCTCGTTATGGTGGTGAAGAATTTGTATTACTATTACCTGATGTTACTGATGAACATATCTCTCAATTATTGAATCGAGTGAGAGAGAAAATCAAAAATATTCCGTTTAAGTTTAAAAATCAGAGAATTACAGTTACATTATCTATAGGTGCTGCACAAGTAATGGAAAACGAAACGCTTGAAGAAGCTTTCGAAAGAGCAGATGCTGCATTATACCAAGCAAAAAACAACGGCAGAGACCGAGTCGTTATTGATATCTAGCCTCCCAAGACAGTTTTCTTTGGACTCGGCATCAAACACTCGAGTCCAAAGGAGTTGCTTATGATAGTAAAAATTAGTCCACGTGGTAGTCTAGATCAGCTTTCTCAATTAGAAGTCGAACGTCTGAAACAAGGTGCAAAAAGCGACCTTTACCAATTATATCGAAATTGCTCACTCGCAGTGTTAGCTTCAGGCCTTATCAGCGACAGTTCCGAAGACCTGTTTAGTCGCTATGAATCTTTTAGTCTTAATATTTTACAACGTGAAAGAGGCATCCAAATTGAACTCATCAACCCTCCTCTGCAAGCCTTCGTCGACGGGGAAATCATTGTCGGTATTCAAGAACATTTGTTTGCAGTACTCCGCGATATTATATACATCAGCAATAAGTACGAAAATTTAAAGCATATTGACTTAAGTAATGCCAGCCACATTACCAATGTTGTGTTTGATATTTTACGCAATGCTCAAGCAATCTCGCCAATGAAAGACCCTAATGTGGTGGTTTGTTGGGGAGGACACAGCATCAATGCTGTTGAATACCAATATACCCGCGATGTCGGTTACCAACTTGGGCTACGTAGACTGGATATTTGCACCGGTTGCGGCCCTGGTGCTATGGAAGGCCCAATGAAAGGCGCGGCGATTGCCCACGCAAAGCAACGAGTTCACAACGCCCGTTATATCGGCTTAACCGAACCCAGTATTATTGCTGCTGAGCCCCCAAACCAAATTGTTAATGAATTAGTCATTTTACCCGACATAGAAAAGCGTCTAGAAGCCTTTGTCCGTTTAGGCCATGGTATTGTCATTTTCCCTGGCGGCGCGGGTACGGCTGAAGAACTACTCTACTTTCTTGGTATCTTATTAAATAAAGAAAATTGCCATGCATCCTTTCCACTGGTATTAACCGGACCTGCTGAAAGTGCTGAATACTTTGCCGTTATCGATGAATTTATCGGGGCAACATTAGGCGAAGAAGCACAGAGTAAGTATCAAATCATTATCGGCGACTCTGCCAAAGTGGCGCAAATAATGAAGCAAGGCATGGAGCAAGTAAAAATCTATCGCAAAGAAAAATGTGATGCTTACCAGTATCAATGGTCACTCAAAATTGAACCCGAATTTCAATTACCCTTTGCGCCGACCCATGAAGTTATGGCAAATTTGAATCTCTATTTTCAAGAAAATAAGGCAGAACTTGCCGCTAACTTACGTAAAGCGTTTTCAGGTATTGTCGCCGGTAACGTAAAAGGCGATACCATCAAGTTAATTCAAGAGTTTGGTCCCTTTAAGATTGAAGGTGATGCTAAGCTCATGCTAATGATGGATAAGCTATTAAACGCTTTTGTTAAACAACAACGAATGAAACTGCCAGGCAGCGCTTACGTGCCCTGCTACGAAATAATAAAAACAAATGAATAAATTACTCATTATTGATGGACTCAATCTCGTACGCCGCATTCATGCGGTGCTACCTGATGAAAACGATATTACCAGCGTTCAAGAACGTGTTTTAGCAGCATCCAAAAAAATGCTGTTACAACATCAACCGACTCATTGCATTGTCGTTTGGGATGGCAATGAGCCATCTTGGCGCAAAACGCTGTACAGTGATTACAAAAAAGGTCGTAAACCCATGCCGACGGCATTAAGTGATGGCCTGGTAAATATCAAAGCCACACTGGCTGAACACGATATCAATTCTTTCGACGCTCAATCTGAAGCCGATGATGTTATCGCCACCATCGCGATGAAAATGATCAGCAACAAGGGTGAAGTGATTATTGTGTCAACCGACAAAGGCTTTAGCCAGTTACCGACCAAAAATCTCACCTTGTGGGATCACTTTAATCAGCACGTTTTTGATGTTGCGCAATATGAAAAGAAACTGGGAATAGAGCAATACCAAATGCTCGACTTTATTGCATTAGCGGGTGACAGCGGCAATAAAATTCCCGGAATTATGGGCATAGGCCCAAAATCTGCAGCGGATTTACTCAATAAATTTAGAACGCTAGCTAATTTATATCGTTCTTTAGATAACCTTGGCGCCAAGCAAGCACTTAAATTAGCCGAAGGAAAAGAGATTGCCAGAATTAGTTATAAATTAGCGCAGTTACAATGCGATATTCCACTGAATATTAATTTGAAACAATTTAGGATCAATCCAATAACAAACTAATGCCATAATAAGCTAACCTTTACTCTGGATAAGGGATGGGCTAAAGCGTTAAAAATAAGTGTATTTAACGTCTGCTATCACTCTTGCTATTGATGTTGCCAAGGGTTTTAACATAATAGTAGGCTTATGGTAAGTCGATACAATACAGATAACAGAAAAGTGTTATTTGATAACCGTTTATTATCCAGAGTTGAGTAAAAACACATAACCTCAACGGTATTAATACCATAACGGATTACACAGATTATGAATGCAAAAGTGACGTATATCATCGGTGGAATTTTCACTGCCTATTTACTGTTTGTTGCCGTGGTGATTTTTGTTTATGAACCACAGCCAGAAGACCGAGCATGGGATGATCGCCAAGCATTCAACTTACAAAAAATGAGTGAAGTCAGCTTTGGTCAAAGCCTTGATGAGATCAGAACATTATTAGGCAGTGCAGATTTTGTCGAAGCCAAAACCGGCATTGATGGACAATATCAAGTGATGTATTACCGTACCCACCACATAAAATCAGACGGTGAAACCACTAAAGAAGAGTGCACCCCATTGTTATTTAGAGATAATCTGCTGATTGCATGGGGACAAGACACTGAAGATCAATATTTTGCCGTGCCAATAACCCATCAAGAACCACAATAGTTGCTTATTTGTCTGTGGTATCAATAACAAAAAACGCCCTATCGGTATCAGCATAGGGCGTAAAAGTTAATTCAGATCAAACATTGATAGCCGTTTTAATCTACTTTTTATACTCCTGATAAACTTCACCTTGGCGGAGCCAATCTGGGGCTTGCTCACCCTTTAAGTAATGATCGAAGTACTGCTTCATCTTAATGGTATAATCAAGTTTATTGGGATATTTTTTCAAATGATGTGGCTCATCTTCATATTGTAAAAACACCACATCCTTGCCTGCACGACGCATTGCCAGATATAGCTCAATACCCTGCTCCCATGGTACAGCATCATCTTTATCACCAAACATAATCATCATGGGTGTTTGAATGCGATCGACATAAAAAATCGGCGAGTTTTCAATATACTTTTGTGGTGCCTTGAATAGACTCTCGCCCATTCGACTTTGGCCCGTTTCATATTGAAATTGTCTTGCTAGCCCTGAACCATGGCGAATGCCACTATAAGCACTGGTCATATTCGATACCGGAGCTCCAGTCACAACAGCTTTAAAGATATTGGTTTGGGTTACCGCATAAGCACTCTGATAGCCGCCCCAAGAATGCCCTTGAATACCAACAGCATCAGGATCGGCAATCCCCATCGCTATCAATTTTTGTACGCCTGCGGTCAGTGCTTTTACTGAAGAGATCCCCGGATAACCTATCTCGAAACGAATATCAGGCAAGAAAATCGCATAACCATTGTCTGCATACCAAGCAAAGTTAGGTCGATGATTGAGCTTCATATCAGGAAACGCATGTAGCCTATCGCTCATAAACCGATAGAAATACACTAAGGTTGGATACTGTTTACCGGCTTGGTAATTTGTTGGCTTAATGAGTACCCCATCCATGTTAACACCGTCACCATCTCGCCAATGTACTAGCTCCGCATTGCCCCATTTAAAGGGTTTACGCTGCTTATCCAATTGGGTCACCTGTTGGGCGTTCTGTGGTGAGGTATTAGCTGCAATATATAAATCAGGATACAAATCATAGCGCTGTTTCGAAAACACCACTGTCGAGGCTTTATTAGCTCTGGCAAGCAACGTTAATTTACTGTTGCTTTCGGTTAAGCGCTTCACACCAGCAACACCCATTTTGGCGCTGAAAAAACCGTCTGCTTTTGATAGATGACTATAACCTTGCAATAGCACAGTTTCAGCATCACTCACTACTGCGGGTAACAATTCATCCTTCACTAAGCCAACCAGTCTAAATTGAGTTTTCTGCTTTCGCCCTTCGCCATTGGTTAACATAAACCCTTGGTTCGATGCGGTATTAAACTGCCATACATCATATTTATCATAAACGGTTATCGCACTATCATCAGTTAGCCAAGGGCCAAAACCGTAACCGGGTGCAGCACTGGGATAGTCATGGTCTTCATCAGCAAACGGTGTCGTAATATTAGCAGTCAAATTAACCCGACGTTGAGATGCAATGTCTAAAAGAAACACGTTACCTTGCTGATAATAAGCTAGAAACTTAGCATTCGGTGACAGAGTCGGCATTGCATCACTAGGTTGCTGAGTTAACACTGGAATTTTATTACCGTTGTTTACATCAACCAAATACACATCACGATAAAAACCTGCCCAGGTGATCATTTTTTGATATGGCACATCTGAACTGGCCAATAAAAAACGCGCTTGCTCACCATAAGTAACATCTGGCACCACTTGATCAGCTAATTGGACTAACTTATTTGAATCTAAGTGTAAAACCGCTAAATAAGTGCGTTTTAATTCTTGCTCATATTCTTTGACTTCTTGAGGCTTAATTTTGGCATCATCACCATGCCAAATGCGTAGCTGCTTTTTCGCCGTGATAATCTCTGGATTAAACACATCATTGGTATTTTGATAATCAGCTAATTCAGCTTGCTGAGCAACTTTTGGGACTCGACCAACATACAAACGTTGGCCGTCTTTTGAAAACTGTAAGCTTGAATATTGGTTATATGTCCAAGCTTCAGACTGGGCAAATTGCTGTTGTTTATTCTGCTCTACATCAATAAGCAACATGTTGTGCTCACGGCCATAGCGTGTCGAACTCGCAGCGCCTTTCGTCACGGCAACATATTGACCATCATCGCTGATCGCTAATGCTTCAATATGTTCATCGCGACTACCATAAAGTTGACGCTGTTTTTGGTCATCCAATGCTACCAGCACTAGTTGGTGCAATTGATTTTCACCTTGATTAACGACTGCAACAAAATGCTTCCCAGCTTTATCAAAAGCAAATTGGGTCACATCAGATAGCTGGGTGTGTTGATTGGTAGCCAGATTAATTAACCGAACATCAGAGCCTTTATCTGCTTCCTCAATTTCAACATGAGTATCATCTTCAACCTTAGCAGTATTTTCGGTAACCGTTGATTCAGAGATAATAGATTCAGAAGCTTTAGACTCAGAAGCAATGGATTCAACAGCCTTAGATTCCGATAATTCAGATTTCTCATTCGTAGACTCAGGCTTGTTAATTTTAAATTTTAAAACTAAAAAATGACCATTATCGCTAAATAGGGCAGATTCAACATTCTCAAACGTCTGTTGCTTACCACTTTGAGTATTCAGTAAGACCACTTCATGGGGTAAATCGGCTTTCTTCTTGGTTTCTCGCTCAAATAAGTTCGCTTCAATGGTCGCCAACACAAATTTGCCATCAGCACTGACATTCACATCGGTGCCATTGGCAATTTCATACTGTTTACTGTTATCACTAAAACGGATTAATGCACGACTATTGCCTCTATCAGGAGTAGCCTGTACCGCAATCACGTTGCCATTATCAGAAATAACCGGCTGTTGTAAGGTTTCAAAATGCATAATGTCATCAAGGGACAGTGCACGTTGTGGAGCCGCATGGGCATTAAATGACAGACAGACTGCCAATGGAATTAAATTGAATAATTTCACAGTTTTCCTCTAATGGTAACGTTGATTGATTATTTTTATAGATCACCGTAATAGATCATCGTGTTGGATTATCTCAATATTGACTAGCTAACGTTAAGCCAACCAGCAAAAGACATGACATGCGACCAAAGTCGTCTTTATAAAAAATGCTTACAGAATAAGCTAATGCTGCCAATGAAACATTGAACCGCAGATAAATCTTCAGCATTAAGATACTTTACAAGTAAACGATTTGTAATAAAGGTTCATAGTAAAACAATCAAATTAGAATTGACTTAAAAATAACGGAAATAATGTGATAATACTCACTATTTTCTGTAAATAAACATTAAAAGTCGTTAAAATACGCCGCAGAAAAACGACGCTTTTTATCGTCACCTAGCCGTGCCATATATGCGGTCTATCAATTGCAGTAACCACAACCGTGGAAGGACTATTCATGTCAAAACGTACAATAACCGTGATCCCAGGTGATGGGATTGGCCCAAGCATTATCGATTCAGCATTGAAAATCCTCGACAAAGCAGGATGTAACTTTGAATATGAATTTGCAGATGCAGGGTTAACGGCGTTAGAAAAGCACGGTGAATTAGTACCACAACGTACATTAGACCTTATCGAGAAAAACCGCATTACGCTTAAAGGACCTTTAACCACACCTGTCGGTGAAGGTTTTACCTCTATTAATGTAAACTTACGTAAAAAGTTCAGTCTTTATGCTAACGTGCGCCCGGTGATTTCATTTAAAGGAACCCAAGCGCGTTATGAGAACATTGATATCATTACCGTGCGTGAAAACACTGAAGGCATGTACTCAGGCTTAGGCCAAAAAATCTCTGACGATGGTCAAACAGCCGAAGCGACCAGTATTATTACTCGTCAAGGTGCAGAGCAAATCACCACATTTGCTTACGAACTTGCTCGTAAAGAAAATCGTAAAAAAGTGACTATCGTTCATAAAGCTAACATCATGAAATCAACTTCAGGTTTATTCTTGAAAGTGGCACGTGAAGTGAGCTTGCGTTACCCAGACATCACCACCGAAGAAATGATTGTTGATGCCACTTGTATGAAACTGGTTATGAATCCTGAAAACTTTGATGTTATTGTGACCACTAACCTATTTGGCGACATCTTGTCTGATTTATGTGCCGGTCTTGTGGGCGGTTTAGGCATGGCTCCAGGGGCAAACATTGGTCGCGATGCCGCTATTTTTGAAGCGGTACACGGCAGTGCACCAGATATCGCAGGTAAAAACTTAGCTAACCCAACCTCGGTAATTTTAGCGTCGATTCAAATGCTAGAATACCTAGGTATGTCTGATAAAGCTGAGATGATCCGTAGCGCAGTATCGGCTGTTATTGAAGAAGGCGACCGTACTACCCGCGATTTAGGCGGCACTCACGGCACTACCGACTTCACTCAAGCAGTACTCGATCGTCTAGGATAATTCCATATGGTTACGTTAATGACTGAGTTATCTGTCATTAACTAAAAAGCCCCTTATGCAATGTTGCATAAGGGGCTTTTTGTTAGCGGCGCAATAGTATTTTTATGCGTAGCTCACACCCTTTTCAGGGAATATCCATAAATGCACGGTCACTTCATCGCGGTCATGATAAAGGTGCTTACACTGCATTTTAAAATCAATTTCATTTTCAGTTAAAATGGCACCAATGGTTTCTAAAATCACGCTAACTTCTTTATAGCGGCTTTTCATTGGTAACTTAAGATTAAAAATAGCTTCTTTAAACCAACCATTAATCGCCCAAGCTTCCATTAATTCAGCAACTCGGGCTGGCTTTTCAACCATATCACACACTAACCAATACACATTTTTACGCGGTGGCTCAAAACGAAAACCATCTGCACGGTAATGCTTCACCTGGCCTGTTTCCATCAACTTCGGATCCATTGGACCGTTATCTACCGCAGCCACCATCATCCCACGGCGAACTAATTGGTAAGTCCAACCGCCAGGACAAGCGCCTAAATCAACGGCATTTAACCCACTACGACAACGTGTTTCTTGTTCTTCTTTCGTTAAAAAGGCTCCAAACGCTTCATCTAGCTTAAGGCTTGAACGACTAGGCGCATCTGCAGCCATTCTTAATCGAGGAATACCCATAAAGTGTGGCGAACTATTGTGGCTTAACGAATAACCCGCATACGCTTTGCCTGGTCCGATAAAACACACATGAATAATAGGACGGCGGTCACTTTCAGCGTTAAGCAATGCGCCGCTCTTTTTTAAACCTTGACGTAACGGCACTGTCAATTTACGACAAAATGCAGATAATTCTTTTGCTTCATTGGTGTCAGGCGTTTCAACGCGTAGCTCACCACATTTTGACAGCGCGGCCAATGAAGCCACAATAGGCCCGACTCGATCTTGTTCAGGTAAATCACTCAACAACTCACCCGCGGCAAACATCTGACGCGCAAAAACTAATGAACTAAGCGCCAATTCCTTAACTAACGTATCGGCACCATTATCGTCAAAACATTGATAAATCACATAGGCATCGTTGATGTTGGTTTTAACAAAACCACCCACATTTAATTCTGTTGCCCGTTGTTGAATTTCTGCCGCACAGTCTTTTTCATAGCCTGAGCGACAAAATAGGAATAGGTTTTTCATTTGGAGCCTTAGCGTAAGGATATTCGCATAATAGCGAGACAATAATCTCGCTATTATACTCAAAAATGCTCAAGGTGGGAGAATTTAGCTATGGCATTATTCTGCTGATTTAGCATGCCAAATTGCCGCAGCAAATAACAACCACCCCACTAAGAAGCATAACCCGCCCATAGGCGTAATTGGGCCAATCCATTTAGCCCCCGTAAAGGCATAAAGGTATAACGAACCAGAAAACAATATTATCCCGGCAATAAAGCTATAAGCAGCCCAGTTGATCAACTTAGAGGGGATCCAATGAGCAGAAAAAGCCAATGCAATCAATCCAAAGGTATGATAAAACTGATAATCGACCCCGAGTTTAAAAATACTCACTAATTCCGGTGGTGCGATAGTTTTAAGCCCATGAGCAGCAAAAGCACCCAGTGCTACAGCCATAAAACCACTTAATGTGGCAAATAATAATAGACCTTTATTCATTTTACTTAACCTCATACAACATAAACCGACAATGCATCATACTATTGAAGCAAGCTGATTTTCGTGACTTAAACCATCACCATACTTATTAATGCAGGTATTAATAACTATGGTGACGTTAATAAAAATATCAGCATAATAGTCACCACATATGCGTAAAACATCGCGTTACAGCATTAACCTAATCGGGTAATAAACTGACGAATATTCTCAATGGCATGATTAAGATTGCCCTCAAGGGTATAACCAGACGATTTTCGCGGTTGTAAACTATGGTCACCATCACCAATCCAACAGACTTCTGCATGTTCACCCAAAGCCCAATTGGGTACTTGTTGAAGGTCGCCAAATTTATCGCGTTCACCTTGAACAATCAGCATCGGAATGGAATTGTGCTGAATAGGCGCAAGTCGTGGCTCTCCACCTTTGAGGGGAATAAATGGGTAGCCCAAACACACAATTGCACTAATTTTATTGGCAACATCGGTAATAAGGGGCTGTTGTAGTTGATGGTCTGAACTGGTCAATATCGCCGACATGCGACCGCCCATTGACTTACCCATTAAGATTATCCGCTGACAATTGATAAGACCAAGAGCCATTTTTTGTTGAATATCAAGCAGCACCTGTTCATAGTGCGCAAGTAATTTAGGCGCACGGTCAGGCGGACGACGTTTACCATCTTGCATATTGGCTTGCATATACAAGAAATTAAATCGGTACACTTGATAGCCTTGAGCGATTAACTTATCGGTCATCGAAGTCATATATTGATGATGCATATTCGCACCAGCACCATGAGCAAAAACAATCAAGGTGTCACTTTTAGAACCGTGCAAAAGAAAGTCTTCAGCTAATACTGGCGTATTATCCGGTAAGTAACTCACTACGCGACTCCTCGGCAAACATATCGACCATCCACTCTCTAAAAGCTGAAATTTTACCAATCTCAGAATGGTTTTGCTGACACACTAAATAATAAGCATCTTTGCTCACCAGCACCTCAGAAAACGGACACACTAAGCGCCCTGCTTTGATATCGGGTCTTGCTAGTACGCTATATCCTAATGCCACACCTTGACCATGTGCAGCAGCTTGCAGCACTAATGAAGAATGGCTAAATATCGGCCCTTGATTGACATTGATGTCAGTGACGCCACATTGCCTAAACCATGCCTGCCAATCTTGGCGACTGGAATCATGTAATAGGGTATGGAGCTTTAAATCACTCGGTTGAATTAATGGCTTAGGGCCGTTAAGTAATAATGGTGAGCATACTGGAATCAGCACTTCATTACGCAGTTTATCCGCACGTAGTCCAGGCCAGTTACCTTGACCGTAATAAATCGCCACATCGACATCATCGGTTAACGAACTGGCATCACTGTCTACCGCTTTAATACGCACATCAATATCAGGATTTTTTTCGCTAAACTTAGCTAAACGAGGCACTAACCATTGAATAGCAAAACTCGGAGACATACTCACCGTTAACGATCCTACCGCGCTTCGGGCAAGCAGGCGATTAGTTGCCTCGCCGAGTTCAATAAAAATGTCTTTAATGTCCAGAAAATAGCTTTGGCCTTCTTCTGTTAACAATAATGATCTATTTTTACGTCTAAACAGTTTTAGCCCTAAAAAATCTTCTAATGCTTTAATTTGATGACTCACCGCAGCCTGAGTGACAAACAACTCTTCTGCGGCGCGGGTAAAGCTCAAATGTCGTGCTGCAGCTTCAAATGCTTTAACTGCATTCAAAGGAGGTAATCGTCTAGACATAGTGATCAATCTCTCGTTTTTTAATTAGTTTTTCTAATGATTATCGTTATTTTTTGTCGTTTGTAAAGAACACTGTGTTTGGTTAAATTAGCATCATTGAAAATACAGTTGGACAATCTCTACGATGTTACTGGGATAGTCCGGCAAATGTGACTTATTAGCCTGGAGGCTCATCCCCTATGTTCAACCTAAACACTATTTTTGCAGTCGCACTATTATCTATATTGGGTTTATCTTCTGCTCAAGCGACTGAACTAGAACCTATCGATATGATCGATTTACATGCTGAATTATCACAAAGCATTGAAGCGATGCAAATTGATATCAATAATGATGTTAACAGCATTTTAATTGCTGACAATGATGAACAACAAAAAACTTCAGAAGTGGTTCAAGCTAACTAGAGCTAGCTCATCTTAAGCACGTTACTGAGACAATAAAAAACCGCATTAAATGCGGTTTTTTATTGTCTGTGATTCATCTCACTCAAAGCGTATTACTGTTTAAGCTCACTGCCACAACTAACACTAACGTGGATAAATCCCTAAAAATAGACCAAAGTCACGACACCGCAAAGACGGTGTCGTTTCGACGGCTTAAGGGCGATACACTTTAACGTTAGTATAGCCCTTTTCAACAAGATATAAGGCTTGCAGCTTACTCATTACGCCACGATCGCAATATAACAAATACGTTTTAGACTTATCTAAATCGGCAAATTGGGTGGCTAACTTAAAGAATGGAATCGCTTTAACCATTACATTATCAATTAATAATGGGCTACGTTCTTCTTCTTCAGGTGCACGAACATCAATAATTATTTCGCCAGAAGCGACATCGTTAACCGTTTCGGTCTCGGTCACTTGTTGGTTCATTTCAGCTTCAATATCGCGAATATCCATTACCACTGCAGATGCAACCACACGGTCGATTAAATCTTCAGAGAATTTAAGCTCTTCGGCTTCAACCTTCGATAATACCGCTTTAACCGTAGGTTTTTGTGAAATAACACCACAATACTCGGGAATAGATTTAGCAAAATCTTCAGTGCCAATAATACGGCTCTGATTAATAATATCTTGTTTGTCCAT
This sequence comes from Shewanella sp. Arc9-LZ, assembly GCF_010092445.1. Taxonomy (NCBI): domain Bacteria; kingdom Pseudomonadati; phylum Pseudomonadota; class Gammaproteobacteria; order Alteromonadales; family Shewanellaceae; genus Shewanella; species Shewanella sp. Arc9-LZ. The sequence continues at coordinate 3,469,339 of NZ_CP048031.1, forward strand.
TGCGATAAGCGGGCGTAAAATCAATAAATCGGTGCTGCGATCGATAACATTTAGATTCGTCAGTGTTTGGCTAGATACTTGACCTAAGCTCTCACCTGTCACTAGTGCTTGAATACCGTATTTGTCAGCAATACGTGTTGCTGCTCGCATCATTACACGCTTAAGTACCACCCCCATCTGACCGTTATCAATACGCTCTAAAATCTCTTCAACTACAGGCTCAAATGGCACCGACACAAAACGTACTTTGTGAGACTCACCGTACTTCTTCCATAGATGGTAAGCGACTTGCTTAACGCCAATTTCGTGCTGAGCGCCACCTAAATTAAAGAAACAGTAATGGGTACGAGCGCCTTTTTTAATAAACTGAAAACTCGACACACCAGAATCGAAACCGCCCGAAATAAGCGACAACACATCTTCTTGGGTCGCCATCGGAAAACCACCCAAACCTTGAATACGACGCTCAACCATGTAAAGCTTATCTTGATTGATTTCAAGATTAACGGTCACGTCAGGGTCTTTAAGTTTTACCCCTAGCGCCTCAGTGTGTTGATTTAATCCGCCACCGACATAACGCTCAACATCAATTGAATTAAAGTCGTGATTACCAGAACGTTTTACGCGGACACAAAAAGTTTTACCGGCAATTTCATCGCGGTACTTTGGTAAAGCTTGCTGATAAATATGATCGATTGAATCAAAAGTATACTCACTCACTTGCACCACGTGAGCAATACCTGGAATACACGCTAGTCGCTCTGCAAAAACATCACATAACTGCGGTTTATCGCTCGGTACTTGCACGATGATACGATCGTATAAGCGTTGTACTTTTGCACCTTCATCCACATTTTTAAGCACATTACGTATATTAGTTTCAAGCATTTTGGTAAAGCGCATTCTTACCGACTTGCTCTTCATCATAATTTCAGGGTACAGCTTTACAATAAACTTCATGGGGCGTCCACAGGTGTCACCATCAAATAGCACTACACTCGGTTTTGCTAAATAAAAAAGACAGTAATACCTTGATAATAAATTAAAAAAACAGCACAGCTCTATTTTCTAGATGTGTATATAATCCAGTCGATAGCATAACGTATGCAATAATTCGTCGATTATACCAAATGATGCCTATTAACCAAACATATTCACTTTTTTATCTGTTATTTGTTAGTAAAAGCGCTGTAAGGCACATTTATAAAACAAAAAAGCGCAATCTCTTTAACTTGTAGAGATTGCGCTTATCTTTTGATGGCAAACTATTGAGTTACAATTATTTCATTCGACTCTTTCGCTTTGCCTTGTTCGATAGAGATTTCTACCCGGCGGTTTCGAGCCTGATTTTCAATAGAATCATTGGCGATTAATGGTCGATTAGACGCCTCGCCAACCACTTTCATCCTTGATTCATCAAAACCAGAAACTCTTCTTAATTCATGAGCCACAGCCACAGCTCGTTGGCTTGATAGTTCCCAGTTTGAACTGTAAAGCTCATTATTGATATCAGCACCATCAGTGTGACCCGACACCGTAATTATCCCAGGGACATCTTTTAATAATTCACCAATTGAGCGCACAATAGGTTTGAACTTAGGTTGTAAAAAGCCTGAGCCCGAAGCAAAAGAGCCCTTCTCACGGATACGGATAATAATTTGTTGGCCTAAAGATTCAATTTCAATGGCGCCATCGACAATTTCTTCATTGAGTTTTTCAGCCATTTTTTTAACTTGATCATTAATGTTTTCTTGCGAAGAGGCAGCGTCTTTTTTAACGGCTTCAGCTTCTTGTTGCGCTGTTGCGGCTGCATTGCCACCGCGTTGCTCACCATTCTGTTTTTGAGTCCCACCCGCGCTGTCTTCTTCACCCGCCTGATATTCTATCGTCGGTTGAGTCATTTCATTGGTTTGTTGATTAATGATCTCTATTGGGGTGGGATCGGGGCGACCTGGGCGGAATTCAAGCGCAATAACAGATGTCCCCTTAGGAATGTCTTTTACTTCAACTTTGTTTTGTACCCCGAATGCATACTTCATTGAACCAGCGATTTGTTTAAACTTCATCACGTCCATTTCAGAGAACGCTAACAACAACACGAAGAAACACATCAGCAACGACATTAAGTCTGCGAATGTGGCAAGCCACATAGGGGCGCCAGCGGGTGGACAATCACACTTGGCCTTAGCCATGAGTTACTCTCCGTCCGTTGTATCGATTTTTCGCACACTTTCAGCCAAATAGTTCTTCAAAAAGCCTTCAATAACCCGTGGATTCTGTCCATCTTGAATCGCTAATACTGCATCCATAATTAAATTACGATTAAGCAATTCTTCGTTCATTCGTAATGATAATTTATCCGCCATCGGGATGGCGATCATGTTGGCAATTACCGCGCCGTAAAGAGTCGTTAACAATGCCACTGCCATTGAAGGTCCAATAGACTTTGGATCGTCCATGTTAGATAGCATCGCCACTAAACCAACTAAAGTACCAATCATGCCCATTGCAGGTGCCACATCGCCCATGGCTTTAAAAATACCCACCCCTGTTTTGTGGCGTTCTTCAGTTAATGCGATGTCTTTTTCTAATGCGTTGCGCACCACATCACCGTCATGGCCATCAACTAACATATCAACGGCTTTTTGCATAAAGGTGTTGGTAATAACCGCTTCTTCTAATGCTAAAAAACCGCCTTTACGGGCAGCATCAGCCATGGTGACAGCTTGTTCTATCAAGTCTTCAGGTTTATCTAATTTAAACATGAAGGCTTTCATACCAATCTTTATTGAACCTAAAAATTGCTTTAGGTTAAATTTCATCATCACCACAAATAAAGAGCCTGCCACAACAATCAAAATTGACGGTACATCGATAAATAATCCGATACCACCACTGGTGATCATCGCACCAATAATAAATGCAAAAGCACCGATAATACCTATTAGGGTAGCTAAATCCACAACCTCTCCTCAATCGCAGTCATTATGCTGCTTATTTGTGCTACTTTCATCGTGCTGTTAGCGCACGTTATATGACCCGAATAATCCGACAGCATTTTGTGTTAATAACAACGCCCATCGTTATGTATTACAGCAAAAGTTTCAATACTATTTTTGCTAGCAAATTTAAATCATGACTTGTTATCGGACAAACTTGGCTCAAGTTTAGCTTGTTTTTGTACATTCTAAACAAAATTCAATAACAAAGCGTGCTGTTGAGCAAATAACCAGCGACTGTATTTGACCGATACGCTGGGCTGATATACCTTGTCACACGCTGAATGAAAGGAATATTACTCGTGGCTAAAAAACCTGAAAATCTCAGTTTTGAACAATCATTAACTGAACTTGAAACCATTGTTGCTCATTTGGAGCAAGGTGAAGTGTCGCTGGATGATGCACTTAAGCAGTTTGAGCGTGGCATTAAGTTAGTACGTCAAAGCCAAGCAAAACTTGAGCAAGCACAGCAAAAAGTCTCTATCTTATTAAATGAAGATGATGCCGAATTAGCGTCGTTCACTGTAGAAAGTGAATAATCGTCAACATAGTGTGTATTAAATAATAGGTCTTGATACGTGTTAGCTGAAGCAATAACAACATACCAAAATCGCGTTAATGGTATTCTTAACCAACATTTAACGCTGCTCGATGACGCTGCACCAGATTTAAAAGCAGCGATGCTCCATGGTGCGCTATTGGGTGGGAAACGCATAAGACCATTTTTGGTCTACAGTGTAGGTGACATGCTCGGTGTCAATATCAATGCACTTGATAAAGCCGCGGCTGCTATTGAGTGTATTCATGCCTATTCATTAATACACGATGACTTACCGGCAATGGATAACGATGCACTTCGTCGTGGCCAACCAACTGTTCATATTGCATTTGACGAAGCCACCGCGATTTTAGCCGGTGATGCGTTGCAAACATTGGCTTTTGAAATTATCACAGCCCCTTGTAATGACTTACATCCGAAGCAACAACTGGCGATGGTCAGAGTACTCGCAAAAGCTTCAGGGTATCAAGGTATGTGCGGTGGGCAGGCGATTGATCTGAGTGCAACAGATCACAGTATAAATTTAGACCGATTAACCGAATTACATAATAAAAAAACCGGAGCGTTAATCAGTTGTGCGGTTGAGCTTGCCTTAATCGCTGCTGACGTACCCGATGAGCATTATAAATTAATGATGAAATATGCCCATACGCTTGGGCTAGCTTTTCAAGTGCAAGATGATATTTTAGATATTACTGCTAGCACCGAAGAGCTAGGCAAACCACAAGGCAGCGATCAGCAATCGAATAAAAGCACGTTCCCGAAACTATTGGGTCTCGATGGTGCCAAAGCCTGTGCAGAACAACTAATACAAGATGCACTATCAGCGCTGACTAAATTACCATACAATAGCCAGTTAATTGCAGACTTCGCCCACTACATTATTGAGCGAAGATTATAATAAAGAGTCAGACAATCTCGCTATGAGCTTCGATATTTCTAAATTTCCAGTACTAGCGAAAGCTAATACACCAGAAGAATTAAGGAAGTTACCTCAAGGTTTACTTCCTCAAGTGTCTGATGAACTCAGACAGTTCTTACTTCAGTCTGTTGCTATTTCTAGCGGACATTTTGCTTCTGGCTTAGGCACAGTTGAATTAACTGTGGCACTTCATTATGTCTACAATACCCCATTTGATCAGTTAGTTTGGGATGTAGGGCATCAAGCTTATCCACATAAAATCCTTACCGATCGTCGTGAACAGATGCATACCATTCGACAAAAGAATGGCTTACATCCTTTCCCATGGCGTGAAGAAAGCCCATACGATACGTTTAGCGTGGGTCACTCTGGCACCTCTGTTAGCGCCGCCTTAGGTATGGCGATTGCGGCAGGGAAAGAAGGTGCGGGTCGAAAAGTGGTTGCTGTAATTGGTGATGGCGCCATGACCGGGGGAATGGTGTTTGAAGCCTTAAATCATGCTGGCGACTTGCACAATGACATGCTCGTGGTACTGAATGACAATGAAATGTCGATTTCTGAAAATGTTGGCGCACTGAATAATCATTTGGCACAGCTGATGTCAGGTCGTTTTTATACCACCATTCGAGAAAACAGTAAAAAGGTCCTTAAAGGGATGCCGGTCATTAAAGAAATGGCTAAGCGTACTGAAGAGCACCTTAAAGGCATGGTGGTGCCTGCAACGTTATTTGAAGAACTAGGGTTTAATTATATTGGCCCAATAGATGGTCACGATGTTGATTCGCTCGTTGAAACAATGCGTAATATGCGTAACCTCAAAGGTCCACAGATACTGCATATCATGACCAAAAAAGGTCGTGGTTATGAGCCTGCTGAAAAAGATCCTATCGGCTGGCACGCGGTGCCTAAATTTGATCCCAGCCAGTTTAAGAAACCGACAACGAAACCAGGTTTGCCTACGTTTTCACAAGTATTTGGTAAATGGTTATGCGACATGGCTGCCACAGACGACAAGTTAGTCGCTATTACGCCCGCTATGCGCGAAGGCTCTGGCATGGTTGAGTTTTCGCAACGATTCCCAAGCCAATATTTTGATGCTGCCATTGCTGAACAACATGCAGTCACCTTATCCGCAGGGTTTGCCTGTGCAGGTCTAAAGCCTGTGGTTGCTATTTACTCGACTTTTTTACAGCGCGGATACGATCAACTTATCCACGATGTGGCTTTGCAACGTTTACCAGTATTATTCGCTATTGACCGTGGTGGTATTGTTGGTGCAGATGGCCCAACTCATCAAGGGGCATTCGATTTAAGCTTTATGCGTTGTATTCCTAATATGATCATTATGGCGCCATCAGATGAAAACGAATGCCGTCAAATGCTCTATACAGGTTATTGCTATCAAGATGGGCCGACTGCGGTACGTTACCCTCGAGGGTTTGCGACTGGGGCTGAACAAGTTGAGGCCATGACATTAATACCGATAGGTAAAGGGGTATTAACCCGTCAAGGTCAAAAAATTGCCATTGTTAACTTTGGTACCACACTTGAAGCTGCTACCTATGCTGCTGAAAAACTGGATGCTACCATTGCCGATATGCGCTTTGTTAAGCCACTAGATTTAGCCTTGCTTGAACAACTTGCCAATAGCCATGATGTTATCGTTACCGTTGAAGAAAATGCGATTATGGGTGGTGCGGGTTCTGGAGTGATTGAAGCATTACACAAAATGCGGATCGTGAAACCTGTGTTACAGATTGGTTTGCCTGATGAATTTATTCAACACGGCGCACCTGATGAAATCATCACGGATCTTCAACTTGATGCTGAAGGTATTTTAGCGCAAATCCAAGCATTTATGGCTTAATATTCTACTGTTATTACTGGCAGAGGATCAAAAAAGGACTGAAAATTCAGTCCTTTTTTATGGCTCGCGTTCTAGTGATCATAGTGCACGTAACTATGATAAATAGCACTATAATAAATAGCACTATATGAATAGCACTATGTTGAAGATACTATAATGCTATTGGCTACAGCTCTAGTGTCAACAAGCGAGTATTATTGAGATTAACGTTATCGTTAAGCTTCAACATCCACACTGCCACCGCCTTGAGATACCATCACCATCGCAGGACGCAGTAAACGGTCATTCAATAAATAACCTTTCTGCATGACCATCATGACAGTGTTGGCAGGAAATTCAGCACTTGGCTGCATCCCAATAGCTTGATGATGTTCAGGGTTAAATGCTTGGCCTTGTGGATCAACTTGAGTTACACCAAACTTTGCCACCGAGGTTAAAAAGCCTTTCATGGTCAGTTCGACACCCTCATAAATCGCTTTAGTCGCTTCATCTTCAGGGTTAGTCCCCTGTAAGGCGCGTTCCATATTATCGATTACAGGTAAGAGTTCGTTAGCAAACTTTTCCAAGGCAAACTTACGTGCTTGCTCGACATCTTTTGCCGCGCGAGTACGAATATTCTGTGTTTCTGCCGCTGCGCGCATTTCAACATCTTTACGCTCAGCTAACGCAGTTTCAGACTCAGCCAATAGTTGCTCTAGTTCTTCAATTCGAAAATTTGCTTGGGTTACTTCATCCATCAAACTTGCCTCATCAGCCACAACTTCAGGAGTTACAGCTTCTTCCACTTGATCTTGCGATGTGTTGTTCGATTCGTTGCTCATTTTCACTCCAGCTAAAAAATGCGTTATTTCGTATTCTACGACAATAAAATAAAGTGGCCATTTACTGATAAATTAACAGCAAATCTCACACTTCTAATAAGTTTGAGTATATTATGGGGATCAATTCTTATGTTTCAAGGCCTAAAGGCATAACAAACTCGAATATGACTAAAATGTTCCAGACAATCGGTCTCATCGGTAAACCACATCATCAAGGGACTAACCTCACGTTAACCCGATTGCATCATTGGTTAAGCATGCAGGGCTTTAGGGTTATCGTTGAAGGACGAGTCTCTGCAGAGCTGGGGGTAGATGTTTGTTCAATGGACCTACTTGAAATGGGTGAACATTGTGATTTAGCCATCGTGGTTGGTGGTGATGGTAATATGTTAGGTGCAGCCCGAGTATTGGCGCGTTTTAATGTTGCCGTGATTGGTGTCAACCGGGGTAACTTAGGTTTTTTAACTGATTTACCTCCTGATAACTTCGAAGAAGCCTTGTCTAAAGTGCTCGGCGGTGAATTTGAAACTGAACACCGTTTTTTACTGGAGGCTGAAGTTCACCGTCACGGCAAAATAACCGCCAGTAATACTGCCGTCAATGAAGCGGTACTTCACCCTGGCAAAATTGCTCATATGATCCAATTTGAGGTGTATATTGACGAGCAGTTTATGTATAGCCAACGTGCTGATGGCATGATTGTGTCTACACCAACAGGTTCTACAGCTTATTCTTTGTCAGCTGGCGGTTCAATATTAACACCTAATCTGCAAGCACTTATTTTAGTGCCGATGTTTCCTCACACCTTGTCATGCCGACCTATTGTAGTCGATGCGTGTAGTACCATTAAATTAGTGGTATCACCTGATAATGGTGAAAACCTCGAAGTCAGTTGTGATGGCCATGTTCATTTAGCCGTATTACCCGGTGATGAAATTTTTATTCGCCGCTCAAATGAACGCCTAAGACTCATCCATCCCAAAGGCCATAATTATTTTCACGTATTACGTAACAAATTAGGCTGGGGAAGTAAACTTTTCTAACTGTTTGAACTCGATCACAACACCGTCGCCTTTCTAGTGAGCCTCTTCACATTACCAAATACTAATTAATTATATTGTAAGCCAATCGGTAACTCGCTTGGTTTTACTTTATATGAATTGTTACATCTCTGAAAAGCGTGATCTCTACCACGCACTAAAAACCTCACATTGGACTCGCTTCACAGTTCTGTCGGCTAATGCACTTTCCCGTGTATTAGATGATCTCGATCAACACTTTTAACACTTAAATAACGTCTATTACGCCCTAGTTAGCCAAATGCTAACAAATAATAACAATTTAGTACCCACTTATAGTGATACGAGGTATGCATGACAATATTACAGATACTAGCAAGCTTGACCCCCATTATTAGCGTAATGGTATTCTTGGTGCTTATGCGCTTACCAGCGTCGAAAGCAATGCCCATATCAATGGTTGCTACAGGCCTTGTAGCAATGTTTATTTGGCAAATGGATACGCAACTTCTTGCGGCATCTGTAGTCGAAGGTCTTCTCGCGGCGTTAACACCGCTGACCATTATTTTTGGCGCGGTATTTTTGTTAAATACCCTTAAATATTCTGGCGCCATGGACACTATTCGTTCAGGCTTTACTAACATCAGTGCCGATGCGCGAGTTCAGGTGATTATTATTTGCTGGTTGTTTGGATCGTTTATTGAAGGCTCTGCAGGCTTCGGTACTCCAGCTGCAATCGGTGCACCGCTACTAGTATTATTAGGTATCCCACCCATTGCTGCAGCCGTAGTGGCCTTGATTGCTGATTCAACATCAGTGTCATTTGGCGCAATTGGTTTACCTGTTCTATTTGGGATGGAACAAGGCCTAACAGAAGGCGGCGTTAACATGGCGGCAGCTCAAATTGCTGAACATGGTGGCACCTTCGCAGGTTATGCACAGTATATTGCTAAACACATGATCACCATCGACTTAATAACAGGTACATTAATTCCGTTAGTGATGGTTTGTGTATTAACAGGATTTTTTGGTCGCAACAAGTCGATTAAAGAAGGTTTACAAGTTTGGAAATTTGCAATATTTGCGGGTTTTGCCTTTACCATACCAGCATGGTTAATTAACTATTTTGCCGGTCCTGAATTCCCTTCTGTTATTGGTGCTCTTGTGGGTATGGCGTTAGTTATCCCTGTCGCGAGAAAAGGCTGGTTACTGCCATCAACACCTTGGTGTGACTTCAGCGAAAACGACAATAAATCAGATGAAGAGCTCGCGATTAATCAAACACCGGTTAAATTCTCACAAATTGCCGCTTGGTCTCCATACATCATTATGGCGTCGTTATTAGTCTTATCTCGTGTCGTTACACCATTTAAAAGCTGGTTGCTTGGCTTTAACATTAGCTGGACGGGTTTATTAGGCACAGAGCTTAAAGCCGGCTTTGCTACATTGTATGCACCGGGAATCTTCTTTGTTGTTGTATGTTTATTCGGTTTTATCTTATTTAAAATGAAACCTACTGCAATGAAGCAATCAATCACCGTATCTTGTCGTTCAATGTTACCAACGATCATTTCACTAGGTGCATCAGTACCTATGGTAAAAATATTCCTAAACTCAGGTGAAAATGGCGCTGGTCTCGCTTCAATGCCAGTTGCATTAGCAGACCTACTGGCCAATAGCATGGGCTCAGTTTGGGCTTGGGTTTCACCTATTGTCGGTATTTTTGGTGCCTTCCTGTCAGGTTCTGCGACTTTCTCAAACATGATGTTCTCAGGCTTACAGTATTCAGTTGCAGATAATATCGGCATGAATCACGCCATCGCGTTAGCGTTGCAAGGCATTGGAGCCAATGCGGGTAACATGATGTGTGTAATGAACGTCGTTGCTGCTGCTACCGTGGTAGGAATGGCAGGTCGTGAGTCTGAAATTATTCGTAAAACAATGCCTATCGCACTGGGTTATGCCTTAGTTGCAGGCACTATTGCTGTTATCTGGGGTGGATTCTAATTAACGATAAAGTTACTTATATTCTAACGATAACAATACAACAGCAGGCACAAAATGCCTGCCGTTCATTCGAGTGTAAAGAGAGCATGTTATGACTATTAATTATCAAGTAGTGATGGATACGTTAACGTCACAGCTCGGCAGTCACGCCGTATCCAATGATCCAGTGCGTCGTTTTGCTTGGTCAACTGATGCCAGTTACTTTCGTATCGTACCTGAAATTGTGGTACACGCAGATACTCCAGAACAAGTTAAAATAACCCTTAATATCGCCAGAGCACATAATGTGCCAGTAACCTTTCGTGCTGCCGGTACCAGTTTATCTGGCCAGGCAATTGGTGATGGTATTTTACTTATTTTGGGCCATGATGGTTTTAGAAACATTGAAATCAGTGAAGATAGAAATTCAATCACTCTAGGTGCTGCGGTCATTGGTTCAGATGCCAACATGGCATTAAAACCCTTCAATAAAAAAATTGGTCCCGATCCAGCCACACTAGCCTCTGCACAAATTGCCGGAATGGTAGCAAATAATGCATCAGGAATGTGTTGTGGCACCGCGCAGAACAGTTATCAAACCATTAAATCAGTTAAATTAATGCTTGCCGATGGTACTGAACTTGACACCGGTTGTCCGCATTCAAAAGCAGCATTTAGCCAGTCTAATCCTGCGTTACTTACGGCGTTAACCGATCTTGCGCAATTAACTCAAAATAATCCAACCCTATCGGCGCGGATCCGTAAAAAGTTCTCGATTAAGAACACCACTGGTTACAGCATTAATGCACTGGTAGATTTTAGCGATCCATTTGACATCATTAATCACTTAATTGTGGGCTCAGAAGGCACACTTGCGTTTGTAAATGAAGTCACTTATCACACTGTTGAAGAAGCTCAATTTAAAGCTTCTGCCATGGCGGTGTTCTTCAATATGGAAGATGCTGCCAGCGCAATACCACCGATTAAAGGTGATAGTGTGGCCGCTGCAGAATTACTTGATTGGGCATCGATTAAATCCGTTACCGGTAAAACTGGCATGCCGGAGTGGCTAAGTGATTTACCAGAAGGTTCAGCCATTCTATTAATTGAGTGTCGTGCTAATGACCCCGAAACGTTAGTGCAATACACTCAAGATGTGATCACAAAAATCGCTCACATTGACACTGAACGTCCAACTGAATTCAGTAATGATCCAGCAGTATTTGGCCAGTATTGGGCAATGCGCTCTGGTTTATTCCCTATTATTGGCGGTGCAAGACCTAAAGGCACATCGGTTATTATTGAAGATGTTGCATTCGAATTACAACATTTAGCCAGTGCAGCAGCAGACTTAACCGCTTTATTCCATCAACACGGTTACCCAGAAGGGGTGATTTATGGCCATGCTTTAGCCGGTAACTTCCATTTTATTATCACGCCAACGTTTGCCTCTCAAGATGATATCAATCGTTTCCAAAATTTCATGCAAGATGTCGCTGAAATGGTGATCAATAAGTACGATGGTTCGATGAAAGCAGAGCATGGTACTGGTCGAGCTGTAGCCCCCTTTGTTGAAATGGAATGGGGCACTGACGCATATACATTAATGAAGCAAATCAAACAAATTTTCGACCCAAGTAAATTGTTAAATCCTGGGGTTATTCTCAATGATGACACGCTGGTACATGTTAAAAACATCAAACCTTGCCCAGTGGTAGATGACTTTATTGATAAATGTATTGAATGTGGTTTTTGTGAGAAAACCTGTCCAACATCGGCGCTTAACTTCTCTCCGCGCCAACGTATTGCGGTCTTGCGTGAAATTGAACGTTTAGAGCAATCGGGTGATAAAAAAGCCGCCGCAGAAATGCGTGCCAGTGCCAAATATGATGTGGTTGATACCTGTGCAGCCTGTCAGCTATGTACTATTGCCTGCCCAGTTGACAACAGCATGGGTAATTTGGTGCGTAAACTGCGCACACCGTACATCACCACCACAGAACAAAAAGTGCTCGACTTCCAAGCCAAGCATTTTGGCGCAGTAAACCAAGTGATCAGCACCGGCTTTGATATTTTAGGTATTGTGCATAAAATAACTGGCGATGGTATCACCAACTCGTTGATGAAAGCGGGTCGTTTGATTTCCAAAGAAGTACCTTATTGGAATCCAGACTTCCCTAAAGGTGGCAAAGTGGCAAAGCCATCAGCCCATAAACCTGGTCAACAAACAGTTTTATACTTCCCTGCATGTGGTGGCAGAACCTTTGGTCCAACACCAAAAGATCCTGACAACCGCACCTTGCCAGAAGTGGTTATGACTTTACTTGAACGCGCTGGCTACAATGTGATCATCCCAGAAAATACCCGCCATTTATGTTGCGGTCAGATGTGGGAATCAAAAGGTGATTTTAAAAACGCCGATGCTAAGCGTGATGAACTTATTGACGCACTCAGTACACAGTCAGAAAATGGCAAAGTGCCTATTATCGTTGATGCATTGTCTTGTACTTATCGCACATTAACCGGTAACCCTAAGGTGAAAATAACTGATTTAGTCGAGTTTATGCACGACGAGATGTTACCAAACATGACAATTACGAAGAAATCTAACGTCACTTTACACCAAGGCTGTAGTGCCCGTAAGATGAAATTAGAGCCTAAGCAACAAGCTATTGCTGATGCGTGTGCTAACCATGTAGTGTTGCCAGCGGGCATTAGCTGTTGTGGTTATGCCGGTGAAAAAGGGCTTTATAAGCCTGAAATTAATGCCAGCGCACTGCGTAACATTAAAAAGCTCATTCCGGCAGAAACGAAAGAAGGTTACTACGCTAACAGAATGTGTGAAGTCGGCTTAACCCAACACAGTGGTATTTCATACCGCCATTTAGCGTATTTATTAGAAGAATGTACTCGTTAAACTAACGGACCATCACAGTAAATAGCGTAAACAATAAGGGCATTGATATCATATCAATGCCCTTAATTTTTGTTACCATACTTAACACTAATATCCGAACTCAGCGTTAATTAGCGTACTCAAACGAGTCATCCTACTCAATCGAGAGGTACTATCAAAACGACATGTCCTATCAAAACGACATGTCCTATCAAAACGAGATGTGTATCAAAACGAGATGTCCTATAAAACGAATTGCCCATCTCAACTCAGACTAAATCAATAAACACGCCAGTAACTGTTGCTGCAATCTTTCATGTTCAAGCGGCATATCGCTAATAATTTCGACCCGTGTATCTAGTGCATCATCAAGTTCATTAAGCATCAACTTATCATCCACCATATTGACACTGAGCACCCCATCCTGGGTAATAACAATAGCTTTTAATCTCAGTACCTTGTCCATTTTAACCGTGTCTACCCACGCCATAAATTGCTCAAACTGAAAACAATGTACTGCTGAAAATATCCAACCACTACTGTAACAACCCTCACCTTGGTTAGTTTTGTGAATAAACCCAGTAGGGGAAAACTCAGGGGTATCGATATCGCTCAGTGGTGGTTCGTTAGACAGCCAGTTATCCATAAGCGTTTTCCGCCCCAATAGCCGTTGTCCCGCTGGCACCGTTTGATACTTTGTCGGGGTATTTAAGCGCAATAATAACTGTTGGATTAGGTCAACATCAGTAAAGTGATTATCGACACTAATTAGTGGCGTCTGTTGTAAATGTAACTTGCTGAGGAATTGCTGTAACTGTAAATGATCTGTTTCAGTGTAATGCTGGGCTTTATTGGCCAACAGCACATCTGCCATCTGTAATTGCTGCGTAAACGTATCATGATTTCGATAGCGCGGATCGCTGACTTTACGCGCATCAACCAGACATACACTACTTTGCAAAGTAATAACATGTTGATAATATTCAGATGTTAATAACTTCACGATTTCAGCAGGATGCCCAAGCCCAGTAGGTTCTATCAATAACCGGTCCGGCTTAGTTTGCTGAATAAGTTGATTTATCGCGACTTGTGTTGGTAAGCCGGAGACGCAACACAGGCAACCACCTGGCACTTCTTTTATAACAATACTGGCAGGCTTTGCTGGTGTAACATCAGGACTATTACTATTATTACTATTATTACTATTATTACTATTACCTGCAGCAGTCGCATTTAACAAACCACCATCAATGCCTATTTCGCCAAACTCATTTACCAGCACCGCCCACACTTCATCTTTGGGCTTATGAGCTAATAATTGGCTAATGAGCGTGGTTTTACCCACCCCCAGAAAGCCAGTAATAATATTGGTGTTAATCGGTTTAGTGATCATTTTTTCGCTTTAGCGTATTTACCCTTTCGAGTAGGTTTCACATCTGTTTGCGATGGCTTGCCACGTTTGTACTTAAGGACTTTTTTCGGTTTCTCTGCCGCAACATCGCGATATCGAGCCGGTAATGGCGCCCCTTCCTCGTATCCTGTTGGTACCAATATCGGCAATGATTGTTCAATAAGTTGTTCAATCGCGCCTAGTAACTCTAGCTCTTGAGGACTCACCAGCGAAATGGCTTCACCGCCTAATCCCGCACGGCCTGTACGCCCTACTCTATGGATGTAATCTTCGCATTCTTCAGGTAATTCAAAGTTAATGACTCTTGGTAGAGCTTGAATATCAAGCCCTCGAGCGGCCAAGTCGGTAGCGATTAACACGCGTAATTGACCAGCTTTAAACTCTTCCAACGCACGATTTCGAGCCCCTTGGCTTTTATCACCGTGAAATACCGATGACTTAATACCGTCTAAGCTTAACTCGCGGTATAAATGATCTGCTGTTTCTTTACGGCTGGTGAACACCATAACTTGTTGCCAGTTATGCTTGCCAATTAATTCAGATAACAACTCAGCTTTTCGGCGGGTATCCACTTGATAGACTTGCTGGACAACATTAGCGGCAGTAGTTTGGGTTTCAACATGAACGTATTCAGGATTGTTTAGCATTTTAGCCGCTAGCGTTTTAACTTCTTCAGAAAAAGTAGCAGAAAACATCATAGTTTGATGTTGTCTGGCGATTAAACGCTTCACTTTTTCAATATCTTTAACAAAACCAAGATCAAGCATGCGATCAGCTTCATCAATCACTAAGTGAGTAACAAAAGATAGATCCAATTCATGCTGGCCAATAATGTCAAACAATCGTCCTGGCGTTGCCACTAAAATATCTACGCCTTGTTCTAATGCCTTACGCTGAGGATTGATGCTCGCGCCACCATAAACGGCTAAGCTGGTCAGATTGATAAACTGACTGTATTTAACTAAATTTTGCTCAATCTGAATCGCTAGCTCGCGAGTCGGTGTCATTATTAATGCGCGTAAACGATTTGGTGGCAATAAGTCTGAATGATCTTGCGCCATTAAATGACTTAGTAACGGTAACGCAAAAGCAGCTGTTTTTCCGGTACCGGTTTCGGCACTGGCCAATACATCTCGGCCATCTAGCGCTAGTGGGATCACAGCTTGTTGGACAGGAGTAGCAGTTTGATACCCAGATTGATTAACCGCATCTAATAATAATGGCGGTAACCCTAGCGACGTAAATGACATAGCAGACCCAATAACACAAATAAAAATAGGTCGCTATTGTATACTAATCTAAACATCATTAACTATTACATTAGTGATGGCATTAGCCATATCATCACGATGGTCACGCCGGTTTTGAATGAAGAGTCACAGTACTAACGTTATATCTGCTGACTAACCTGCAATGGTATTACTTTTTCCACTAAATACTTTTGCTCAAAATCATCGCGGCACAAGGCATGCGAAAATACATATCCTTGGCCATAATCACAACCAGCAGACGCCAATAAACGCCGTTGACTTTCGGTTTCAACACCTTCGGCAATGACTTTGATACCGAGTTTATGAGCCATTGCAATAATCGCTTCACACAAACACATATCATTGTTTTTGGCAGCCAATCGACCCACAAAAGATTTATCAATCTTAAGATAATCAACATTATATTTGGTTAAATAGGGTAATGATGAATAGCCAGTACCAAAGTCATCAAGCGACAATTGCATACCTGCATCACTATAAGCCTGCAATTTAGCCTCAACATTAGGTTCAATGTCATGTAGTAAGTTTTCAGTGATTTCAATACAAATGCTATTGGTAGGCAGCGCGAGTAAAGACATGTGTTTAAGCCAATTTTCAACATCGGTCGACTCGTCTTTAAACTGTACTGGTGACATATTAATACTAATCTGAATATGGTGATTAAATTGTGTCTTCCATTTTGCGACTTGCTCGCAGGCTTGATAAAAAGCCCAATTACCAATATCGATTATCATCCCAGTATCTTCAGCAATAGAGATAAAATCTGCCGGTGGAATCAACCCCATTGTTGGATGGTTCCAACGAATTAACGCTTCCACCTTGATGATCTGCTGACGGCTTAAATCCACAATAGGCTGATAATACAACTCAAATTGCTGCTGAATAATCGCCACTTTAAGGTCTTGAATCAACGCCATCCGCTTTTGTGCATCGTCTTGCATTGCGGAGGTAAAATAATTAAACCGATTACGACCATGGGATTTTGCCGAATACATGGCTTGGTCGGCATTCTTCAATAATGCCTCGGTTGTTTTTGCATCGTCTGGAAATAACGTAATACCAATACTGCCACTAATATAGGCCGTTTGATCACCTAATAAATAAGGCTCTGCAAGTCGTTTAAGTATTTGTTGTGCAACACGTTCTACCCCATGAGTATCTTCAAGATTAGTTAACACTATGGTAAATTCATCACCACCAAGACGGGCGACAACATCGGTTTCGCGTACGCTGTTTTTTAAGCGTTCCGCCGTCTCAATTAACAATACATCGCCCATATCATGGCCCAACGTGTCGTTAACCTCTTTAAAAAAATCCAAGTCTAAAAACATCAATGCAAAATGATTATGCTGTCGGTCAGAATGGAATACCTCTTGATTCAAAAATGTTAACAACATCCTACGATTTGGCAAACCGGTAAGTGCATCATAATTAGCCTGGCGCCATATCAACTCTTCAGTTTGCTTTTTCTCGGTAATATCGGAAAACAACGCAACAAATCGCGCAGCCTGCGACTTTGTTCGGATGATTGAATTAATGGTTAATAAGATAAGGTAATTTTCACCATTTTTACGACGCATCCACACTTCACCATGCCAATGTCCCTGCTGGCTAAGCTGTTGGCTTAATTGTTGATAAAAATGTTGGGGTTGAAGATCTGTTTCAAACATACGTAAATGCTGATCTTGTATGTCTTGTTGACTGAATCCAGTGATAAAAGAAAAGGCAGGATTTGAATCAATGATAATGCCCTTTGCAGTAAACACACTCATGGCTTCACTGGAGTTTTGATATACAGATGCTGCAATACTTAGCGAGTCTTCAACCTGCTTGATATCAGTGATATCACTATGAGTACCACACATTCTAAGCGGTTTACCTTTATCATCAACGTCAACCACTCTTCCTGTTTGCAAAATCCACCGACTGTCGCCGTCCATATTAGTTAATTGATATTCCACTCGTTGGCTTATACAGCGACCTTTTACAATTTCATTAATGCTGCGAAGAAACTTAAATTTATCTTTTAGCTGTATCGCATTTATCCACAATTTAGGATGCTGATTAAGCTCTTCCATTGAGCAACCTAAAATGTCAGCACTGTATCGATTCGTACGAATTCGATTGTGTTGTACATCCCAGTCCCACACGCCTAACTCACTGCTATCGAGTACCAGCGCAAGTTGCTCGTTACTTTGCAATAAATCTTGTTCGGCCTGTTTCTGATGAGTGATATCAAGAAAACCGGCAATAACTAGGAAAGTATTGTCTTGAACATGACGGCGGCAGGCGATGGTCACATGGGTATAAATGACCGAACCATCTTTGGCAATAAAACGCTTATCAATTTCATATTCATTGAGTTCGCCTTTACTCATTTTCTCAAATAATAATAAATCTTTATTCAAATCATCTGGGTGTGTTAATTCAGCCCACGTTAACGCCTTTAATTCATTTTCGCTGTAACCGAACATTCGACATAAATAGGGGTTAACTCTCAACCAATGCTTAGTTTTAGTGGTAATAGAAATACCAATATTGCCAATATCAAATTGATTGTTGAAAAGAAAATCTTCTTGTAATTTGACTTGAATATCGCGCCCACGAAACACTATTTTTGCAAGTAAATGACCGATGACCATAGTCAATAAAGGTAATACCAGCATGATAGGCAAAGACACAACACTGATAGCGTGTAACGCTTGATCAAATGGCAATAAAAATAGCCATAACAACAATAGGGAATGAACAATAACGCCAAAAAGGTAGAATTCACGATAACGAATTTGATCTAATTCATGCCGACGGTACCGACGCCACACTAATCCAATGACAGCACTACTGCTTAACGCAAATATACCAACCCATACAGCAACGCCACCCAAATGATAGCGATAAAGCGCCATGATAATAGTTGCGACAAGTGTTGGAATACCTCCAAAAAACAGTCCACTTAAACAGAGTACTACCGAGCGGGCATCAAACAATATTTCCTGTTGATGAACCAAGGGATCCATCATAATAACAACGCCAATAGTGCCAATAACTGCGCCCATTAAAAATTGCCATAAAAAAGGCATCACCTTACGTTGATGCGTAGGAGAGAGTGAGTAAACATAAACTAGCGCAAGTAATAGCGCTGCATTTTCTAAAATTGAGAAAAAAACATTTAGACCAAACATCTATACATTTCCCTTATCCATCCTTAACAAGCACATTAGCATCCAAGCTGTCTCTATTTAGTATAGTAGAAGTAAACTAACACTATGATTTTTCGTCTTTATACCGTAAACCATTCTATATATAAAGGGCATAATATTCATCTGAAATTTCGATAATATTATTTAAGAGAAATTGTCATCCTATCCAACACAACAAAATGCGCAATAACCGACCAACCATAGTGTCGGTGTCAAAAAATATCACCCTAGATCACAGTTACTTGGAAAATGTCGTGTTGGTAATAAAACGGCCTATTGATTGTGACTTAATCGACGTTAACGAGCTTCACGTCACATAAAAACTGCAATGTTATTGGTATGTTTAATTCAGAGAAAACTTAATTCTACATAAAGGACAATCAATATGGCGACTAAATTTTTCATTCCAAGCGTCAACATTCTGGGTCAAGGCAGCGTAGATGAAGCGATTAAAGACATCAACGCGTTTGGATTTACCAAAGCACTTATTGTCACCGACAAACCACTAGTGAGTATTGGTTTAGTGGCGAAGGTTGCAGATAAACTCAATGCCAATGGTATTGAAGTGGTTATTTTTGATGGAGTTCAACCTAACCCAACAACAGGTAATGTTGCTGCAGGCCTTGAACTACTAAAAGCCAATCAGTGTGATGTGATTATTTCTTTAGGCGGCGGTTCACCGCACGATTGCGCTAAAGGAATCGCACTCGTGGCCACCAACGGCGGTAGCATTAAAGATTATGAAGGTGTGGATGTATCAACTAAAGCACAAATGCCTTTAGTCGCGATTAACACTACCGCAGGCACAGCAAGTGAAATGACCCGCTTTTGTATTATTACCGATGAGGCAAGGCACATTAAAATGGCCATTGTCGATAAAAATACCACACCTATTCTATCTGTAAACGATCCTGAACTGATGCTAGAAAAGCCAGCATCACTGACTGCTGCAACTGGGATGGACGCATTAACACACGCAATTGAAGCTTATGTCTCTATTGCAGCCAATCCCATCACCGACGCGTGTGCAATCAAAGCTATTGAACTGATCCAAGCCAATTTAATTAATGCAGTTAAAAAAGGCGATGACATTCAAGCCAGAGAAAACATGGCTTATGCACAATTTCTAGCGGGCATGGCCTTTAATAATGCCAGTCTTGGTTATGTGCATGCTATGGCACATCAACTTGGCGGTTTTTATGACTTACCACACGGGGTTTGTAACGCATTATTGCTACCTCATGTACAAACCTATAACGCCCAAGTTGTGCCTGGACGCTTAGCTGATGTCGCAAAAGCTATGGGTGTCGACATAGCAGCAATGACAGACGAGCAAGGCGCTAAAGCGGCCATTGACGCCATTAAGCAATTATCAAAAGCCGTTAACATTCCTGCTAATTTAACCGAGCTAGGCGTAAAAGCACAAGACATCCCAACTTTAGCAGACAATGCTCTCAAGGATGCTTGTGGCTTTACTAACCCGAAACAAGCGACACATCAAGAGATCTGTCAAATTTTCACAAACGCTTTATAACTAACCTCAGTAAGGGATAATAAGTAATTATCAAATAGTTATTAACCAGAATTAAGCTTAATTCGTTTTATAGCACAGCATAAAGCCCGTATTTTATTACGGGCTTTTTTATCTGCCGTTTAATGTAAAAAATCAACAATGACAACAGCTTATTTTTAATTTAGTAAAAAGTGATGCTTAGATCTAAGTTCTTGAAATAAGGATTGACCAATATAAAAAATAAGGTCTATAGTGAAAACACTTAGATAGCGAATAGGTAGGTAAACAATGACAGCAATCACTCATATATATAATTACACCGTTCGATGCCCGCACTATAAAGAAAACGAACAAGCTGCAACATGGCTCAACCATATCGAAGTAAACCAATCTTGTGAAATTGCTCTAGACCGTATCACTAAATGGCACAACCTCTCTGGCACCAAATCATTTGAACTAGACGATTTTGTGGTTCGAAAGGCCGATAATGAAGAAGCTTATTTTGCCATGCAAAGTAGCCGCCTTAAGCATGATGGCCATGCCCTTGTCACTTTTAAAATCTATTTAGACAACTGCTGCCAAGATGCTTCTCCGAATCAAATAATGGAGCATTTAATCGATGATTATCAACAGCGTATCGCTAAAGTCGAATAATACATCAAGTCTATTTACCATCAACATTAAGGAGCTATCATAGCTCCTTATTTTTTGCGGTTTTATTGTCAATGGCTATAAGTTCTTGCCCTGTCGTAACACATACTTACGAACACGAACCCACGATAATAGAAATACAATTAAGCGGCATTGGCTCGCATACCGTGCGGAATGGGTAAGCCATTCTCATTCACGTTGACAAATACCATCTTATCGATGAAAGCAATCGGCGCATGATTGACTTTATTACGTATTTTACAGCGAACAGTGACTGAACTTTGACCTAAGCTTACGAGCTCAAACCCAAACTCGATAATGTCGCCCGTTTGTGCCGGTGCCATAAAATTAATTTCCGATATCACTTTGGCAATATGGAATTGGCTGCGCATTTGGCAACTGGCAAAAATTGTTGCTTCCTCATTAACCCAACTTAATAACTGGCCACAACATAAGCTTTGAGTGCTATTAAGATGAATAGGCATGATGATATGACGTGAGAAATATTTCATAGTGACCTCATTATCTGACTTATTAATTTTGCGTCGTTAGGCGCATACCTCTAAATAAGTAGCAACGATCAAGCCAAGTGTATTAAGCTTTAAAAATCAATGTGATAAATAGATTTTTAAATTAGAAAACTCTTAGAATGCCCAAAATAAATGCATCTTCGCACCAAAAAAGAAAAAGACCACACTGAGTATGGCCTTTAAAATGAATATTAACTGATATTGATTAGCGAATAATTTGCTTCAACGTATTCACAAAAACACTGATGTCATTAGCACTAATATCTTTATGAGTCACCAAGCGCAACTGCCGGCTCGGACTAATGATAATGCCTTTATCGGCCAGTTTGGCAGTAAGCATTTTAGGGTCGATATGTTCTGCGAGTGTGGCGAAAACCATATTGGTCTGCACCAAACTAACATCGACAGCAAACTCACTCATTTCAGCCAACAACAAAGCCAAGGTTTTTGCATTGTAATGATCATCCGCTAAACGATCGACCTGCTCAGTTAACGCCAACTTAGCCGCTGCAGCGATAATACCTGCTTGACGCATTCCACCACCGAGCATTTTACGCCAACGTGTCGCTTTACCAATTAATCGCTCATCGCCTAACAGAATCGACCCAATCGGTGCACATAAGCCTTTTGATAGACAAATCGATACAGAGTCAAAGTATTGAGTAATATCGGCAATAGCAATGCCCTGCGCAACCGCAGCATTGGCAACCCGGGCACCATCTAAATGGATTTTAAGCCCACGATTAAACGCAAGACTTTGTGCCTGGGATAAATAATCTTGGTTTAATACCTTGCCGCCAATGGTATTTTCTAAGCTCAATAACCGTGTTCTTGCAAAATGCACGTCATCAGGCTTAATCGCAGCTTCAATATCATTCAATAAAATACTGCCATCAGCTTGATTATTCAGAGGCTGAGGTTGAATGCTGCCTAATACCGCTGCCCCGCCGCCTTCAAACTTATAGTTATGAGCTTGTTGACCACAAAGATACTCATCTCCGCGTTCACAATGAGACATCAATGCCAATAAATTAGCTTGCGTACCAGAACTGACAAACAGAGCACCATCAAAGCCAAACATCTCTGCAGCCATATCTTGTAAATTATTGACGGTCGGATCATCACCATAAACATCATCACCGACCTCCGCCCTCGACATGGCTAAACGCATTGCTTCAGTCGGTTGAGTCACCGTATCACTTCGAAAATCAATCATGCTGCATCTCTATCCTCTTTCACTCAACATTATGGAAACTACGCAACTACTTCGCCGCTGATGAAATTTCTGTTAATGCCGCTAAAGCAGCATCGTAGTTTGGGTGTTCACTTACTTCAGTCACTAATTCTTGATATTTCAATATGCCTTGAGAATCAATAATAAAAATTGAACGGGCTAATAAACCACGGTCTTTGATCAACAAACCATACTTTTCGCCAAAATCACGCCATACGGAGTCAGACAACACTTTAATTTTATCCACATTTTCGGTTTGGCAAAAACGCTTCTGAGCAAACGGTAAGTCTTCGCTAATGGTTAACATGACCACATTGGCATCATATTGAGTAAACTCTTTATTAAATCGTTTGGTCTGTAATGCACACACGCCAGTGTCTAAACTGGGTACCGCGCTAATGAGTATCGTCTTACCTTTAAAGTCACTCAAACTGACTGGATTAAACTTTTCATCCACAACAGTAAACAAGGGTGCAACCGTATTTATACTCGGTATTTTACCTTCTAAAGCAACAGGGGTTCCCCCCATAGTAATCATGGTTTTCTCGCCAGCAAAACTGGGGGCACTCATAACCGATGAAGATAATAATGTGATCACTGCAATGGTAGAAAATAGCTTCATGGAAAACTCCTGTTAAAGGTACTGATGAGCGGTTTGAACTGGGTGCTAACGAGAGATCTTAGTAAACATGACACCAGTAGAAATAGTTAGAGCCAATAGTTACGTAAATGATAGCTAATGGCTCAGTGCTCTTATGATAAAGATAGTTAATCAGTTTTAATATTATATATTTAACTTTGAATCGATATTACTAGATAAAATTTTCTCGATA
This sequence comes from Shewanella sp. Arc9-LZ, assembly GCF_010092445.1. Lineage (NCBI taxonomy): Bacteria > Pseudomonadati > Pseudomonadota > Gammaproteobacteria > Alteromonadales > Shewanellaceae > Shewanella > Shewanella sp. Arc9-LZ. The sequence continues at coordinate 3,493,051 of NZ_CP048031.1, forward strand.
CTCTTTAAAAGCCAGTTTAGTGACTTAATAAGCCTCAATCTACAGTTTAGAGATTATTAGTTACTGTAGTATCGACAAGGCATTTTACAATGTAACGCTTAACGATCATATACTTTCCTAAAGGGCTAAATGACCTAGCCCAACAGGAACGGGATTTGATTAACGTGACCAGTTGGTTTTACTCAGTTCAACAATTTCATTACCTTTACCATTAATTAGCGCTTTCATCATGTAAACGCTAAAGCCTTTCGCCTGTTCGAACTTAATTTTTGGTGGCATCGCAAGCTCTTGTTTCGCCGTATCGACTTCAAGAACAACTGGCCCAGAGTGCTCCATCATTTCCGCCATTGCTTCGGGTAGTTTGCCTGGATCGTTGACATGGATCCCTTTCAGACCACAAGCTTCAGCAATTTTTGCAAAGCTTGGATTCTCTAGATCAGTATCATTTGATAAGTAGCCACTGGCTTTCATCTCCATGGCGACAAAACCCAGTGAGCGGTTGTTATAAACAATAATTTTAATCGGTAGGTTAAGTTGTTTCAGAGAGAGTAGCTCTCCCATCAACATCGAAAATCCACCATCACCACACATTGCAATTACCTGACGATTACGATCCAGTGATTGAGCTCCCATTGCCTGTGACAATGCATTAGCCATTGATCCATGGTTAAATGATCCAATTAAACGACGTTGACCATTCATCGATAAATAACGAGCAGCCCAAACTGTTGGCGTGCCAACGTCACAGGTAAAGATAGTATCTTGACCTGCTTGCTCATCAAGCAGACGGGTTAAGTATTGTGGATGAATTAAATTATGTGATGTTTTACCATTGGCGAGAACATCCAAATCTTTTCGGGATTCTTGATAGTTTTTAACACACTGCTCTAGGTGAGCGCTAGAACGGCCTTCCTTAATAAGTTCAAGCAGTGAAGTGACGGTATTTTTGGTATCCCCTAGAACACCAAAATCAATCTGCACATGTCTCCCGAGTGACGCGGGCTGATTATCAATTTGTAAGATAGTGATGTTTTCTGGATAGAAAGCTCGATAAGGGAAGCTGGTGCCTATCATCAACAACGTATCTGCTTGTTGCATTGCGTGGTAACCAGATGAAAAGCCGATAAACCCAGTCATCCCAACATCGTAAGGGTTATCATATTCAAGGAACTCTTTACCGCGCATGGCATGTACAATGGGTGCTTGTAATTTTGCGGCTAAGGCAACAATTTCATCATGAGCATCTTTACAGCCAGCACCACACAATAAAGTGACTTTGCCGCTTTTATTAAGGTGAGTAGCAAGTGTTTTTGTGTCAGCTAAATTAGCGATATAAGAAGCAGGTTTTGGGACGTTCCATTTTGGTTTGGTCGTTTCAGGCATCGCCTTAAGCGCGATATCTCCCGGAAGAACCAGCACACTAACATCATTATGTAAGATAGCCTGACGCATGGCTGTTTCGAGTAAATATGGCATTTGTTCAGGGCTGGAAACTAATTCACAAAAAACACTGCACTCTTTAAATAATTCTTGTGGGTGAGTTTCTTGGAAATAATTGCTGCCAATTTCTGATGAAGGTATATGAGCAGCAATGGCTAATACTGGAACTTTATTACGATGACAATCGAACAACCCATTAATCAAATGAAGATTACCTGGACCACAAGAACCAGCACAGACGGCCAACTCTCCTGAAATATGTGCTTCTGCACCTGCGGCAAAAGCAGCGCTTTCTTCATGGCGTGTTCCTAGCCATTCAATCGTACCCATTTTTCGCAAGCTATCACTAATTCCGTTAAGTGAATCGCCAGTTACCCCCCAAATCCGTTTCACGCCTGCTTGTTCAAGGGTTTGAGTAATAAAACTTGCGATACTTTGACTCATATTAAGATACTCCTAAGTATGAAATTTGATGAAAAAAGGTGCAGCAGTAGATTTTTAATCAATGACAGCCAAAAATCTTACCTTTAATTATCATCCTCTTGGAAACGCTGCTTAACAATGCTAAATGGTTATTTTTTCATAAACATTTATTTTTTATATGTTCAAAAAAATATATATTTATTAAATAAGGCGTTATGGCTGCTAAAAACAGTAAATAATAAAAGTAAGACTAACTAGATGATTATTGACGCACAAAAAACAACTCAATTAAGAATGTTTTTGGGGAGTAGAGCGGATATTAGGTATAAAAAAACCAGCAAATGCTGGTTTTTAGAAGATTAACTTGTCTGCAATATTATTTTGCTGGAACTTCTTTCACATGCAAATCCATTTGTGGGAATGGAATTTCAATCTCAGCTGCATCTAATGCATTCTTGATTTGCTCAAGCAATTCAAAACGCGCAGTCCAATAGTCTGGTGTTTTAACCCACGGACGTACAACAAAGTTGATTGAAGAGTCAGCAAGCTCAGCTAGACCGATAGTATAACTAGGGTCTTTTAACACAAACTGATTATTATCTAAAATATCCGCTAATACCTTCTTAGTTTTAGCGATATCAGCAGTATACGAAACACCAATCGTTAAATCGATACGACGCTTTTCTAAGGCTGAATAGTTGGTGATAGTGCCGTTCATAATCGCTGAGTTAGGCGCGATAATCATTTTGTTGTCACCAGTACGTAAACGGGTTGAGAAAATGGTAATTTCATCAACTACACCGGCAACACCAGCCGCTTCGATAAAGTCACCTACGCGACATGGACGGAAAAGCACCATCAATACACCTGATGCAAAGTTCGAAAGTGAACCTTGTAATGCCAAACCTACCGCTAAACCCGCGGCACCGATAACCGCAACCAATGACGCAGTTTGCACACCAACTTGACCCAGCGTGGCGACAATAGTAAATACAAACACCAACATCCACGCTAAGTTTGCCACAAACGAAACAACTGTTGTATCCACTTTGCGGTTGGTCAATAATTTGGTTGTTATGCGTTTTGCTACACCGGAAAAATACTTACCGATGAGAAAAATAACAATAGCAGCTAGCGCTTTAAGACCATAAGTCATCAAAAACTCAGGTGCCTGCTCCACTAAAGCATCTAAACCTTCTATATGTTCCATTTCTTTCTCCATTTTAATAGCAGTCTTATTCTGCCGATATAATAAATTCTACTCGTCGATTACGCTGACGCCCTTCTATAGTGGCATTATCCGCGATCGGTTTTTTGTTACTCATGCCAACGATCTCAATCGACGTCGGTTGAAATTGGTACTCATTTACGAGTAAATCTTTAATGGTGGCTGCACGTTTAAGTGATAGTGAGCGGTTAACAGCATCACTACCAATATTATCAGTGTGTCCCTCTAAACGAATAGCCACTTGAGGATGTTGTTCAATGTATTGCTGTACCCTAACCAAGGTTGGTCGCTGAGTTAACAACACTACTGATTTATCAAAATCAAAATACACAGGTTGAAGAATAGACCCAAAACAATCCACTGCCACAGAAACATCTCGTTGTTGACGACATTGTTCAGCAATAAGGGCCGAATTATTTGTTACTGTCGCACCTAATTCAGCTTCATCAAACTCTGCATCATCTTCGGCATCCTCATCAACAATCAACAATTCAGTATCAATACAACCATTTGCCATAACAACGCTATTAACAGGGGTATCATTACAGGCATCTTTTTTATCAGGAACGCCGTCAAAATCTGTATCGACCCAGGCATGGGCAGTGCAGATAAAACAGCCAATTAAAATCAATGTCACAGCTCGAATGATAGTCATAAATACCTCTTCGACATGACATCGAAATTTGTTAAAGAATCGTATTTTAACTGTTTATCGCTGAAATTAAAAGACAACACTTTATAATCAACACCTTGCACCATCATGCTTAACTAAAATGTCACTTAAGCGTGATATAGGTATCGGCTCGATGCCAGAAAACCTTATTAATTTCCAGCTAACTTTGCAACAAAAACAATACAAACAACTAACATTACTGATAGTTGATTGTTTGTATTGACACATTTTATAACAAGCTTAACCTCTCTGTTCCCCGCATTAACATTGACTTTGCCGGCATGAAAAGGGTATATAAGGTTAGCTTTTTGATGTTTGGTTAGCATTCAGCGTCAAACTGACATTATTTAATATAAAAAATAAACAATAAAGTTGCTCAGTATTGCTTCATCACGGTCAAACACCCGTTATTTCAAGTGTTAGTTGATAAGGCAATCATAGACAACTCTTGCAAACAATTATTTCTGTGACGATATTTTCTCACAGGCAATCACAAGCTTAAGGTGGAAGACTTAATGAGTGACGCAAAACCACAAGGTACATTGTTTGGACACCCTAAGGGGCTGTTCTTGCTTTTTACAACAGAACTATGGGAACGCTTTAGCTATTACGCAATGCGTGCAATTTTAGTACTTTATTTGGTAGATAAAGTGCAAAGCAATGAAGCAGGTGGTGGTTTAGGCTGGAGCCAAGCAGACGCATTATCTCTATATGGTACTTTTACCGGTTTAGTTTACTTAACACCATTAATTGGTGGCTGGCTAGCAGATAACGTATTGGGTCAACGTAAAGCCATTTATATTGGTGGCTTCTTAATGGCAGCGGGTCAATTTACGCTTGCAGCACCACATAGCTGGATGCCGGGTTTAGAAACCACTATGTTTTATATTGGTTTAGGGACGCTAATTATAGGTAACGGCCTATTTAAACCAAATATCTCCACAATGGTAGGTGATTTATACCCTGCTGGTGATCACCGTCGTGATGGCGCATTTACCATATTTTACATGGGCATCAACTTAGGTGCAGCCTTGTCAGGCTTTATCGTTGCTTGGGCTTACACTTCATTTGGTCATGAAGTGGTTATTGGTGGTGAAGACGTGTTTATCAATAACTGGCAAGCAGGCTTCTTCTGCGCCGGTGTTGGTATGATTTTATCGTTGATTATTCAATTTTTCTTTGCCCAAAAATTACTTGGCGACATCGGTACCGAACCGGCAGCTAAAGTAGAACAAAGAAAAAATGCAGCTAGAGGTGAAACCAGAAGTGAACCACTAACTAAGATTGAACGTGACCGTATTAAAGTCATTATGGTAATGGGGTTATTCACCATTATTTTCTGGGCTGGCTTCGAACAAGCAGGCGGATTAATGAACTTGTTCACCAACAATTTCACCGATCGTATGATTGGCTCGTGGGAAGTACCGACCACTTACTTCCAATCACTCAATGCTATCTTTATTGTTGTTTTTGCCCCAGTGATTGCCTCTATTTGGATCCGCTTAGGTAAAAATGAACCTAACTCACCCGTTAAATTTGCGTTAGGTTTATTCTTACTGGCCATTGGTTTCTTATTCATGATGGGCGCAGTGTTCGAAATGGGTGGCGACGCTTCAGTTAAATCAAGCATGTGGTGGTTAGTAGGAGCTTACTTCTTCCACACCATGGGTGAATTATGTTTATCACCAATTGGTTTATCGATGGTCACTAAACTGGCTCCACTGCGTATTGCATCATTAATGATGGGTGCATGGTTCCTATTTATTGCTGCAGCAAACAAAATTGGTGGCCTAGTCGGTTCATTGATTGGCCATGGCGGCGAAGTCGAAGAACAACTCGCTAACGCAATGGCAATTTTTGCCGGCATTGGTATTACCGCGGTCGTCTCAGGTATTATTTTATACCTAATGTCAGATAAATTAGTTGACTGGATGCACGGTGCAGAAAACAAAAATGAGACTGAAGAAGAAGTATTAGAAGAAGAAATTGCAGTCACGGCCGAACACGAAGGAATTCAACGTTAATTGGTTTTGATGTAATTGTTATTCTTAATAAAATCCCCTCCAAGTTTCACTTGTGAGGGGATTTTTTATATACCCACATCATCCTGCTAAAGTCACTTCGCTGCTAGAACGGACTGTGTCCTGCTAAAGTCACTTCGCTGCTAGAACGGACTGTGTCCTGCTAGGATCGCTTCGCGGCTAGAACGGACTTCGTCCTTCTAAAGTCGCTTCGCTGCTAGAACGGACTGTGTTCTGCTAGAATCGCTTCGCTGCTAGAGCGGACTTCGTCCTGCTAGAGTCGCTTCGCTGTTAGAGCGGACTTCGTCCTGCTAGGATCGCTTCGCTGCTAGAGCTGACATCATCCTGCTAGGATCGCTTCGCTGCTAGAGCAGACTTCGTCCTGCTAGAATCGCTTCGCTGCTAGAGCTGACTTCATCCTGCTAGGTTCACTTCGCTGTTAGAGCGGACTTCGTCCTGCTAGGTTCACTTCGCAGCTAGAACGGACTGTGTCCTGCTAGGTTCGCTTCGCTGCTAGAGCGGACTTCGTCCTGCTAGGTTCACTTCGCTGCTAGAGCGGACTTCGTCCTGCTAGGTTCACTTCGCTATGCTGTTTGCTTTTATAGCCTCTAGCCGCGAAGCGTCCTAGCAGCGCAGCGCTCTAGGTTTCTAGTGTCTAGATAGACTTAAACAATGATCAGCGACACGCTAACTGCATAAAGCCACCTGCTTTAATATCGGATTGATAAACCAATCCTGTAAAACGGTTATCAAGCAGTTGTTGTTTATGCTCATAAAAATGTGTGCCAATACAAATTTGTTCATCCAGTAACAAGGTTCTAGTTTGCATACTCGGCTTATCCCATACGGTACTGCCAAGAGGTGCTGATTCTGGCAATGCTAGAGGAGTAAGCTCATTACCGTTACGTAAATAGCACCTTAATCCTTTACCAGACTGCCCTATTGATAACTGGTAGCGGGTCAAATCGAGGCACACATAAATAATATCGGTATGAATATGTAACCCAGACTTCACCATACGCTCATGAAGATAAGACAACATATTATTAGGTTCGATTAAGGTATTGCTTAAACCATTTCTAAATAACTTAAGTTTTTGATTAATAAAACTACGCAATAAGACACAGCCAAAAGCGGCGCTATTATCCTCAGGCGAAAAGTGTGCCATATACATCACTAAATGATGCTCCCCCACCATTGTAGAATCAATGAAGTAAGCACTAACATCATTATTTTTAAATAGACTGTAATTGATTTCGGCTTTGGGATAATAGATATGCGACGCAGGAAATAACTGCTGCTGAACACTTTTGGCCGCTTGAGCATTTTGCTCAAGTAAAGATAAGTTATCGGTAAGCTCTTGGTAAGATAACTCATTCATTTCTTGTAAATGCGATTGCCCAGAAACATTCATCGGCGTAGCGGCTGACATCATCGCTTGTATGATTGCCTGCTCAATAATGAATAAATCAGCAATAGGTTTAGTCAGATAATCACTGGCACCGATGCGCAATGCTTCGACAACATCAGACATCACATCATTACCAGAAATAACAATAGCGGGTATAGCAGGATTAATATCTTGCATTTGTTTAAGCATCGACAAACCATGAAGGCCTGGCATGCTTAAATCTGCAATAACAATATCAAAAATAGCATCGGAAAAAAGGGCTATGCCTTCATCGCCATTACATGCTTGTTGAACCCGAGCACCTTGCCGCTGCAAAAAATCAGCAACGACATGGCGAAATATCGGGTCATCTTCAACAAAGAGGATCTCGACATCAGTAAGCGCCATACAACAACCTCGCAAACTACACTGCCGAGGTGCCTGTATGCCTCGACTATTCTAGTTCATCTAAATATTCGTCAAGTAACTCATCGTCCGCTTGACTAGATGGCACATCACCATCAAAAACTTTGTAATCCATATGCTGCAAATAGGCATCTTTTACAAAAGCATAAGGATCAAGAGCATTGTCTAATAATCTTTCTTGATCAATGGCTTTAGAACGAGCATCCAAGCCTTTTAAACCCCATTTTAATACTGACTGCCACATCGTTAGCTCAGATAAAGGAAAGTATAGACCATCCACCCAATCAGAGGCGATTTCTCTTGTCACAATTGGGCCATAAAACGGCGCCATAAAATAAGGGCCATTTGGTGTACCGTAATAACCCAACACTTCGTTGAAATCATCTTGTTTACGGTGCATCCCCATCATGTCAGCTACATCGACTAAACCCAGTAAACCTATGGTGGTATTAACCGTAAAACGGCCGCCGGCATTAGCAGCCCATCCCCACTTTCCTTGCAAGGTATTATTCACCAGAGAGCTAGGTTCCTCTAGGTTATAAACAAAATTATTAACACCCGTTCTGACTGGATTAGGGACATAGTCTTTATAACCATGGGCAACTGGGCGAATAATATACCGATCTAAAAACAGATAGTTAAAGTCCCACATTGTGCGGTTAACTTCTTCAAATGGATCGCGAGGATCATTGTATTTGATTTCGACCGCAGGACGTGATGATGTGGCAACTTGAGGTGCTTCTGCTTCGGCATACACTGGCATGCTAACGGCAACAAACACCTGAAGTAATATCCATTTATACTTCATATAATTCTCTTTAAAATGACAAAAGGTACTACTCAACAAACTGCTATTTTTGTCTTTTTTATTAAAGCAATTTTTGTTCAAGTCGATATAATTTAGCAAGCAAGTGTAAGGCTGTTATTATTCACTATTTATCAGTCAGGCCTTACTCATACGTCTGTGTTATCAGCAATCATTCACTGTAATGGCAATAAAACCCTGTATGTTACCCCAATAAGGTAACAGGGAGCTAAGGATACTGTCCCATTTGACAATATCAATCAAAAAATTGTAAATGTAGTTAATATTATTCACTGACATGTAGATTGATTTCAATAGACAAACATGTTCGTTTGAAAGGATTTCTATGGCTGTACCAACAACGCTCCCTCAAAAAACGGTCAATACCGTCACAATAAAGCCTGCAGATGCAAGTCCGCAGAAGTTGGCTGAGCGCAAACAAACTCAAACCGATAGTCCTTCTTTGCCAACAAAAACTTCAAATGACAAATCCGCGGTATCTAGCTCGTCGACCACTAAATCAGATTTAGCAGCCGTATTATTGCCCGTCAAAGTGTTACAACCACCAGCAAACGCACCACTCGACGTCACCATTGAAAATCAGCAATATCAACTAAACAAGACCGCTGAACTGCAAAAATTATTACAACAGACAGCGCAAGTCGTTATAGCAAGCGATCACGCTAAACTTGTGGCTCGTGCCGTTTCCAGTGTAAATGTACCCGTAGTCCAAACAGAAATCATCAACAACCAAGCTACCACCCCTGTAATGTCAACGGCTTCTGCTGGCTCAACGGTCACATCACCCGCCCAAACAGTTACCACTCAATTAGTGCTTTTGGCACAACCCATTCAGCTTTCCTTACCACAAGGTCTTGAGGAACTGGCAAAGCAAAATGGTGTATCAACACAACAACTCGCAACGCTGGCAACTAGAACTCAAGGTTATCCTCTGCCTACAGCGATAATAGACCAAGGGAAATTAACTTTTTCTGGTGGCACAAGCATCCAATTATCGCCAAACACCGCGTTAAACTCAGGCCAATATTTAGCTAAGGTGGTGGTGCAGCATCAGCAATTGCAACTTGCGCTCACGCCAGTCATTGCTGAAATAACCGTTAATTTAACGAAACTCACCACAACGCCTCAAGCAGATCAGTCTGTTCAAGCAGCAAACATCATCATCACTAAAAATGAACCAGCACAAATCCTCAGCCAATTTCTAAAAAAGCTAGAGTCCACACCACTGCCTACACTTGATAATGCGGTAAAAGGAAGCGATACCCAACAAAAAACGCCTATTAAATTAACGCCTTTTTCAGCCAAAATCGGCCAAGATAGTGCTACAGTAAAAACCGGGGGGCCGGTAACACAACAACCTAATCCATCAGGACTTTCATCTGAATCGAATCTCACTAAAACCGCCAGCAGTATGGCTCAGCAAGCCAATCTAGCCAAAAACGCTACCAACACGGTAGAGCAAACATCGTTATCGACAAAATCATTAGCGGAACAAAACACACCCAAAGCAAACACTGCTTCTGCGATAGACAATAGTGCAAAGAGCAATGCGCCAAGCAATAATGCATTAAACAACAATGCATTAAACAACAATGCATCCAACAACAACGCATTAAACAAAATGAACAGTGACCCAGCACCAATAGAAGTGCTGAATAAAGCATTATCAAAAGCAGGCGCGATGCCAATAAAACAGCAGTTAAGCCAACAAGTTACACATAATCTGGCCAGTGAACTGTTTAAGCATTTGCCACAAATTAGCCCGCATCCATTAAGTGCATTGAGTGACCCAGCATTACTCAGCAGTGAGCTATACAGTTTAGCGGCGCTTAATCTTGCCCACACTCAGCTAGGTCACTCAACAAACTCACAACCCTCGCCTCTGTTTTCTGGTAGCGCTATCACAACCTTATTCCAGTTATTATTAGGGGTGAAAACAAAATCAACAGGCTCAGGGATCAGCGATAAACTTCAGGCCCACCTTGCGCAGTTGCAACAACGGACCTTGAGTAAACTCAGTGCTAATTCAGGCCTGTTAGCCGCATTAGATAAGTTAGGAGGGGCAGACTCTTTGGCACAATTGGCTAACAGTATTGCGCTGTACCAACATGCAAGCACCGATCCCAATCAAGCCATGACTTGGTACTTTGCTCTACCTTATTCAATTAACCAACGCGATGAACAGTTTGAAGGTAAATTTGAACAAGAAAATGATTCAGACAAAGATAAAAAAGCAGGATGGAAACTACAACTCAAATTTAATTTAGCCCAAGGATCATTATTGATTTGTGCTCATAAGCAGGCAGATGTGCTTGATATCCAATTTAAAGGCAACAACCAAATGCTACTTACGAAAGTAGAACGTTTTAACCAAACACTGTCAGATAAAATTACACAAATTGGTTTTACACCAGGTAAGCTCACAACACAGTTAGCCCAAATTCCAGCGACGTTATTACCTGGCGATCACTATTTAGTCAAAACCAGAGCTTAATAGAGAACATAATGAAAGATGACTCTAAAAAAATACAGCAAGCAGTTGCACTCAGTTTTGATGGTAAAAGTGCTCCTAAAATTACTGCTACGGGTAAGGACTTAGTTGCCGAGGAGATGATATTAATCGCTAAAGAAGCGGGGATCCATATACATCAAGATCCACACTTAAGTGAGTTTTTGCAGCTATTAGAATTAGGTGATGAAGTACCTAAAGAGCTGTATCTTTTAATCGCAGAATTGATTGCATTTGTGTATATGTTAGATGGAAAATTCCCAGAACAATGGGATAATCTTCATCAAAAAATTGTCGCTCAAGCATAACGCCATTCAGCTATTAAATTGTCAAACCTACATTATCTTAGGTTAATGCTGTACAAATTGGTAAATCAAACTCGCGGTGATAATTATGCCACCAACCCCCAACCCACCGAGACACAATCCAGCTAAACGATCTTGATCAAAATCAAGCCAATCATTAAATGCAGCATAATAACGCAGTGATATGCCATACAGTACAATGAGCGCTAAAGAGATAAAACTATACAAATAGTGCTCTGGATAGGCAAGCGTCAGCAACGGAATAAATGCCAACAGGTAATCACAACCTTTTTGTTGTACGTCAGTTCGATACACAATGTACGTATCAATACACATTTGGATTGGAATATAGATGGCCAGTAAACCTAACAACCAAATGAAATCCATCACAGCTCCAGCATCGAACAGTGAGGGACTGTATCGCTAATATTGCAGCAAGTGATCCTGAAAAAAACGTTCTCGCCAATAACAATGTCATAAATAACAGAGATAAAAGGTACTGTTGAGTAAACTAATTGATGATGTATTGCAGAAATATAAAGGTTAAGAAATAGTTCGAAGGACATTGATTGCGTAAATTGAAAAGAAAGTTTTTTCATTACAAATCCATTTTATTAATGCGTATCCATTACACATTTTGGGGAAATAACGCTTAAATAATACAACTAAAAAACTGAGTAAATCGGCAGTTTGATATCAAAAATAACACATTAAAGAAACTATATCTCTGTACAGCAACAGCATTCAAACAACAATTCAAACAACAACTCAAAATAAAACTCGAATTAACAATTCAAAATTAACACTATCATATTAATTTCATTATCCACAAGGAGCCTATAAATAATTTTATACCTTGCTATCAGATAATAATCAATACTTTACAAATAAAATAGTTGTTTAAATACTCAGTAATATTAGCCAACATTATCTTAAACAGTGAATACTATTGTTAGCATAGGAGTGATGATATAACTGAACGTCATAATGTGTTCCTTTTGGATATTTAAATTATGTTCTTATACCATCATAATGCGCACAACCTCATCAACTAACACCACTAAATATTGGCAGATACGAGTATTTATTTTATTTCTGTAATTAGCCGATACAAATAGATTAACTGGACAGTTAACGCAGGGAATAGCGATGAAGACCAACCTTAAACTGATATCCATTGTGAGTATTTTTACGATCTTGCCTGCAAAAGCGCAAGTAGTCAGTTTTAATGATTACGGACCGTTACAGGTATATGCGCAATCACCGATGCAATCTATTAATCTTAGCCCACTTTTACGATCTGGCTTTTCGTTGCCCCAAGGTCAAAAAGAATGGTACATCACAGCCAATGCAGCCAGCGTCTGGTCAGAGTCAGATGAGTTATTAGCTGATTACTACCAAAATGCGATTAGCAGCGGCTTAAAATGGCAAATCACTGAGGATTTATTGTTTGATGCTAAATACACTTGGCAATTTAGCGGTGATAACCATTTAGACTCCTTAACAATGTGGTTTCACGATGCTTTTGGATTTGAGCAAAATGGTCGTAATAAACAAGCGAAACACCAAAGTCAGATCCATTCAGAAAAATACCATATCAATGTTGAAAACTTTAATGGTGAAACCCTCAATAATGCTCTTAATGCATACCTAGGTTATCAATTACTGCAAAATGAACACCATGGTATTTCCATCGGGGGAACCTTGTACTACAAGTATGTAGATTCAGGCCCATTTGTTGATGAAAGTTTCCAGCAAAGCGTACAAATCAATTACGGTTATCACAATGGCAATCACCATGTGAACTCGACTTTAGGAATGAGTTTCTTACACAATACAGAACCGTTATCGCAAAATGCCTTCGAATCACATTACTTAATGTTGGGGCTGGGTTACGAATATCGTAGAGGTAGGCACGGTTGGTTAGCTGAATATCATCGTTATGATGGCATGGTGAGTTGGGATAAAAACTTCTCAGAAGCCTCTAATGAAGCGGTGTTGGGTTATCGCTATTACTTCAATAGCAGCGCCATCGAATTCACTATGGTTGAGAACTTTTTAAACATGGATAACAGTGCTGATATAGCTTATGTATTAGGTTATCGGCATAAATTTTAGATCCTAGGTTCTAGAGCGCTGCGCTTCTAGGGCGGACTGCGTCCTGCTAGGTACAGCTGCGCTGTTAAATGTAAATCGATAGCAAGCAATGAAAAGCGATATCAAGCGAACTAGGTTCTAGTCATCTAGGCCTTTGGTTTTATAGCAGCGCAGCGCTCTAGTCGTCTAGACTCTAAGCTCTAGGGCTATGCATTTATAGCATCTAGCCGCGAAGCGTACTAGCAGCGCAGCGATCTAGGCTGTTACTAAGATTTTATAGCATCTAGCAGCGAAGCGCTCTAGTAGTCTAGACTCTAAGCTCTAGGTCTTTGCATTTATAGCATCTAGTCGCGAAGCGTACTAGCAGCGCAGCGATCTAGGCTGTTGCTAAGATTTTATAGCATCTAGCCGCGAAGCGTACTAGCAGCGCAGCGCTCTAGTTATCTAGGCTATTCTGCTAAACAACCTAACACTCTATTTCTGCCACGGTCTTTGGCTAAGTACAATTGTTTATCTGCCGCTTCAACTAAATTTTTATTCGGCATATCATACATTGGCACTACCGTTGAAACCCCAGCGCTTACAGTAACAAATTCAGATATTGGTGAATTTAAATGAGCTATTTTCAATGATACTATACTGTCAACAATTTGCTGAGCCACATAAGTTCCGCCAATTAAATCAGTGTTTGGCAGCACGCAGATAAACTCTTCACCACCATAACGCGCGACTAAGTCATAAGGACGATTAACGGTGTCTTGTATCTTCTGTGCAACGATGCGTAAGCACGTATCGCCTTCAGTGTGGCCGTAAGTATCATTAAAGTGCTTAAAGAAATCGATATCCAATAAAATAATGGTCAATGGCTGTTTTTCACGCGCACATTGTAACCAACTTACAGGCAGCACTTGGTCAAACTTACGCCGGTTAGCAACACCGGTTAATCCATCTAACAGTGCAATAGAGCGTAATAAATCAGTTTGAGATTTAGACATCATCTGATTTTTAATACGTGCTTTAGTGATAACCGGGTTAATGGGTTTATGAATAAAATCGACTGCCCCTAACTGAAATCCTTTAACCTCTTTAACTTCATCAAAATGACCGGTGACAAAAATAACCGCCACATCTTCGGTATCGGGATCTTGTTTCAAATGTGCACACACATCAAATCCATTGAGCATCGGCATTTCAATATCTAACAATACGATATCCGGTTTGACTTTTTTACACATATCAATGGCTTGATGACCATCGCGAGCCATATAAATGTCGTAATCCGCTTGCAAGAGTTGATGCAATATTTTGATGTTCACAACTTGATCATCAACTAACAGTATTTTACCTCTAACAGGCGCAGCACCTGAAATATACTCATCTATGAACACGCATCACTCCTTAATTATCGATTTTAATGTATCGACAGCATCCAAGAACTCAAGTTGGCTCACTTGGTTTTTTAATCTTAACCACTGTTTATCTGGCACCACGTTGCTTAACAGGCGCTCAAGATACTCAATGGCATCTAAATTTTGATCAACCAATAATTCCATTAATCGATCGGTTTTATCCGCGTCTATGCTTTGTATCGGCAATACAGCGCTATTATCAAGTGTGCGAGTGGTTAATACAGCACTTTCATCTGGAAATAGAGTATCTAACATATGCAGGCTATCATTTATCTGGCCTTGCATTTGGCTTAAACAAGCATCTGAATCAACATTAACAGCA
Organism: Shewanella sp. Arc9-LZ; assembly: GCF_010092445.1. Lineage (NCBI taxonomy): Bacteria > Pseudomonadati > Pseudomonadota > Gammaproteobacteria > Alteromonadales > Shewanellaceae > Shewanella > Shewanella sp. Arc9-LZ. Next base: position 3,508,120 of record NZ_CP048031.1, read on the forward strand.
TTTTTTATATTGTGCTCTAGTGTGGCAGCAAAAGCTGCCAGCCGCTTAGCACCAATATTACTCGAAGTGCCTTTAATTGTATGAGCAATACTACTGATAGCATTGTCATCTTCGAGTGCAAACGCTTGCGTAAGTAATGATAATTGCTCTGACATTTCTGATGCAAAATGATGTTTCACATCAATGAAAAAGGCAAGTTCACCACCAAAACGACGTAAAATAGAATCAGGATTTTCGATAATCGCATCATCGTCGCCATCATTACGCACCTCAGGTAACGCAATAGGCGGATTATTAACAGTTGAATGATAATAAGCACTATTATCTTGGCCTAGCAGGTTAAGTATACAAGGTAACAAAAGTGTCATGTCTATCGGTTTACCGATATGATCATTCATCCCCGCGTCTAGGCATAATGTTTTATCGGCAAGGGATGCGTTAGCCGTCATCGCTAAAATAGGTACATCATTAAATCGGCCATCGGCACGAATAATACGTGTTGCTTCAAGTCCATCCATTACCGGCATTTGCATGTCCATAATAACAATATCAAATTGATTATTTGACTTAGTGACCCAATCAACACCCTCAATACCGTCTTTAGCCAATGTAACAATCGCACCTTGTAGACGTAATAATTCATCAATAACTTGGCGATTAAGCTGATTATCCTCAACCACCAGAACCCTGGCACCTTTTAATGCTAAATTAGTTATTTTTCTAGATTGTATTGGCTGTTCTAAACCATGAATGGCTCGGTAAACCGACTCGAGCATCAAGTTCGCCGTCACCGGTTTGGTCAACATACTCACAAAAGGCTGTTGGCGATATTGTTTAGTTTGTTCCATCACCTCTGCACCATACGCGGTCAGCATAATAATGGCCGGAGCTTTACCTGCCGGAAACATCGCTTGAATATGATTGGCGGTTTCTAAGCCATTCTTATCAGGCATGCGCCAATCCATAATAATCACATCATAATGATTGCTAGCATTTAAGCTTTGATCAATAAGATTGATAGCCTGCTTGCCGTTATGAGCCTCATTAACATAAGCACCATGGGCCATTAAGGTTTTGGATAAAATTTTACGGCTCATCTTACTGTCATCAACAATCAGAATATTCTTACCCTGTAAGTCGATATCTAAATCGTTATTCTTTATTTCAACAATATTGAACGTCAAATCAAACCAAAAGCGACTGCCCTTGCCAACATGACTCGATAACGTTAATTCACCGCCCATTAACTCAACTAAACGTTTAGTGATTGCTAATCCCAATCCTGTACCGCCGAATCGTCTTGACGTAGAAGACTCTGCTTGGACAAAACCTTGGAAAATTTTACTTCCTTGTTCAGGACTGATTCCGATACCCGTATCGGTAATCGAAATGGTTAAATTCGCTTGGTTAGCAATACATTCATTGCAGTGCACACTGACAATAACATGACCTTCTGAGGTAAATTTAATCGCATTACCCGCAAGGTTTAACAACACTTGGCGCAAACGAAGTTCATCACCTTCAATAAGGTATGGAATGGCAGGGTCTAAATCAAAAATAACTTCTAAATTTTTACTGTGTACATTGGTCGCCAGCATCACCGCTAGCTCACGCATTAACGTTTCCAGTTGAAACGGATGCAAATCAAGTTCTAACTTACCAGCATCAATTTTAGAAAAGTCTAAAATATCATTTAACAGCCCTAATAATGACTTCGCAGCTATTTCAGCCTTAGAAACATAATCAGCTTGCTGACGACTCATATCAGAATGTTGAATAAGTTGTAGCATGCCTAATACAGCATTCATTGGAGTACGGATTTCATGACTCATATTCGCTAAAAATTGAGATTTAGCGGCACTGGCTGCATCTGAAGCTTGTTTCGCTAACCGCAAGGTTTGCTCTAACTCGCGTTGCTCAGTAATGTCGCGGTTAATCCCGACCACGCGTACCGGTTTACCTGATTTATCGTAACTAATATGGGCACCAGCATGAATATAGCGAATCTGATTCGTACTGGTAATGATCCTAAAAGTAGGATCGTAAGGAAGGTTTAAGTCAATGGCTTGTTTTAAAGCGAGTTCAGCCATAGCAAGATCATCTGGATGGACCCGTTTTTGCCAATGTTGGTAACTTAATTCCTCTTCCGTAAGCGCTAATGGATAATCGTACATGGCAAACATACGATCGTTCCATTGCAAACGATTAGTGTGAAAATCTAAATTCCAAATACCTAACTCAGCCACCTCAGCCGCTTTGCTCAGTTGATTACTGGCTGATACTAGTTCTTCTTGTTGTTGAAGCATCACATCAATATTAACCGCTACCCCTAAATACCCAATTATCTCTCCATTTTGATCGCGCATAGCGGATACCGACAACGACACTTGGCATTGAGAGAAATCTTTGCGAACATACGTCCAAGTACGCGTTTCAGGCCCTTGTACTCTTGGTTTATACACAAACACGTCAAAAGCAATAATATCTTCGCCAAATTCTTTGGTTAACTGTTTACTGCGTTCACGGATCTCCGAAGGTAAATGCCATATTGCAGGGCTTTGCTTACCCACTATCTCTTCAGCTTGATAGCCAAGTAATAACTCGGCACCGCGATTAAAAATATTAATAATACCGTTATTATCGGTGGAAATAATGGCTATTTCTGATGCAGCTGCAAGCACATTGGTAAGTAAGGAAGCCAGTTCATTCTTTTCAAGCTGGGTATTCTTACGTTCAGTAATATCAATTCGCAGTGCAAAGCAGCGTTCAAGGTTATCGTCCGCATCCATCACAGGCGCAATGACCGTATCAAACCACTTAACATTACCCTGACTATCATGGTTACACACTTCATCATGCCAAGTTTTACCAGCATTAATGGTTTGCCACATATTGGCCCAAAAGGCATCATCATGCTGGTTAGATTTCAAAATTGAATGCTTCTGACCGATCATTTGTTCGCGAGTAAATCCAGATGCTAAACAGAAATAATCATTTACCCCCAAGATAACGCCATCTTTATCCGTTTCAGAATAAAGCAGCTGCTGGTTAATATTATCAAGTAAGGTTTTATTTTCTGACAGTGCTTGCTGTAACGCCTGGGTCCGCTCGGTAACTTTACGTTCAAGGTTGGCATTAATATTTAAAATTTGCTTTTCAGCATTCAGCTGTACCGTAATATCTCGAATAGTCTGGCTGACACCGATTATTTTGCCAAACTCATTATAAATAGCCAATGAGGTCATCGACGTTGACAGTAGTGCATTGTCTTTTCGTTTATGTTGGCTAACAAAATTTAATAACGATTTACCGCTAAGGACCTGATTAAACTTTTCAGCTTCTGCATCATATCCATCGTTAGGAACAATGAACGTTGTTTTCTTGAGACCTATCACCTCATGTTTTTCATAACCAAAAATCGTTACCGCGCCATCATTCCAACTGGTAATAACACCATCACAGTCAAAACTAATAATCGCATCAAGCGAATGTTCTAAAATATTGGCACGTCTTTCATTATCTTCCAAAATTAGGCGCTTACGACCTAATGCGTAGCCGTAAAAACCAATAAGCCCGCCCAATAACAAACTAACAATCGCACCATAACTAAACACAATATTAGGTGAACTTAAGTGTAAACCACTGACAAACTCGGGATAAGCCACTAACGATACATGCCATTTACGCCCAAATATCTCTCGATCTAATGTAACTGAATAATCCGATAACGGATTTACATCATCTAAGTGGGTTTCATAAAACATGACATTATTTTGAGCATCGGTCACATCATTGATCAATAATTTTGTGGTCTTACGGGATAAACTGATCTTATCAAAAACTTCATTGGCAACTAACGGTGCATAACTCCAACCAAAAGCTTGTTGCTCCCTTAATGCTTCGGTTGATGGGGTAAAACCAGTACGGTAAATGGGCATTAAAATGAGAAAGGCTTGTAACGGATTACCTGTTGCTTGCACTAACGTGATCGGCCCAGTTAAGCGCACTTCACCAGTTAAATACGCTTGTTGTGCGGCATTTTTGCGGTTTTGCTCAGAGGAAATATCCAAACCGACAGCGGCAAGATTACGCTCAATGGGTTCAATATAGTCAATCAAATACCGTTCATCATCATGAGGATTAAGCTGACGTACACTGTAATTTGGCCAATCATCAAGTTTAGCTTTGGCAACAAAATCAGCTTCATCGGCTACAGGAACACGTCGGATATAACCAAACCCACGAGCGCCAGGAAATTCACTTTCAATATCACGCGTTAAGCTATATTTTCTAAAGATTTCGCGGGTTATTTTGTCTTCACCGATAGTGGAAACGGCACCTCGAGCACCTCGTAAACCATATTGATACAAAACGATACGATCAATAATATTGTTAGCAACTTGTTCAGATACCGTTTCGAGAGATTGAGTAATGATGGTGTTATTTTGATTCTTAACACTTAAAGCAGTAACAAAACTAATGACTAAGCCAAAAGCAAATACTCCAATACCCAATTTAAGCGCATTTTTATAACTAGATAGTCTGGTCATTTTTATCATTAGTTAAGTGTCATAGGCATTAACTTTGGACGACAAAATAGTTTTTTACAAGCTAGACACTGAAAAATATAGTGTTTCCCAATTTAAAGGCGATAAACAGTAGTAAAAGCGATGACGAGCGGTAGCAAGCGATAACAAACGATTAAAAGCAATTAAAAGCGGTAGCAAGCGGTAGCAAGCGATAACAAACGATTAAAAGCAATTAAAAGCAATTAAAAGCGGTAAAAGGCGATAATCACAGATAAATGACTAGAAGGCTGATTACGGGCGAAGAAAAGCGATATAAAAAGATGATTTAATTAAGGATAAATAATGATATCAGGCAGCCTCGCTTCTCAGCTCCAACCCGCTTGTCATCATCTCAGCACTAACCCGCTCGTTATCATCCCAGCTCTAACCCGCTTGTCATCGCTCGTCATCATCTCAGCTCCAACCCGCTTGTCATCGCTCGTTTATCATCTCAGCTCCAACCCGCTTGCCATCGCTCGTTTATCATCTCAGCTCTAACCCGCTTGTCATCATCCCAGCTCTAACCCGCTTGCCATCATCTCAGCTCCAACCATCTTGTCATCATCCCAGCTCTAACCCGCTTGTCATCATCTCAGCTCCAACCCGCTCGTTATCATCTCAGCTCCAACCCGCTTGCCATCGCTCGTTTATCATCTCAGCTCTAACCCGCTTGTCATCGTTCGTTATCATCTCAGCTCTAACCCGCTTGTCATCGCTCGTTATCATCCCAGCTCTAACCCGCTTGCCATCAGCTCCAACCGCTCGTTTATCATCTCAGCTCTAACCCGCTTGTCATCGTCTCAGCTCTAACGCCCAACTGTCGTTTCGGTTAACGCGTCGAACTGAATGATATAATAGCGACCATCACTTTTGTCTTGCTGGTTATTGACCGCTGGAGACTGATGTAACTTATTCACCGTAACTAACAACTTACCATCAGCCGTAGTTGAAAAGCCGTCAGACCAACTGAACTTGTCATCATCTTGATACAAAATATGATATTGACGATCTGTGTCGATATAACCGACAGCATTATGGCTTATATCAGTAACATAAATGTTGCCGCCATTATCAATGGTGATGCCGTCGCTAATCGGTTTATTGGCATAAAACTCTACTTTGCTGCGTAACATATTAGCCGATAATTTAGCATCCAGTAGGTATTGAGTGTGCACCCGATATAACTTCTCACCACTCAATGCACCAAAATAAACCCACTCGTTGTTCGGATCTACGGTCAGAGAATCAACCCCTATACGAATAGGCTGGCCACCGATAGATAAAGTATTGCCATTAATCACCGTATCAACATCTTCGGGACGGGTATAAACGCTGCCATCTAATACTCGTCTTGCTGTGCCACTCGTTAAATCAACCACAATTAATGCCGCATTACTGCCACCAGCAGGATCGGTGACATAAACCGTTTCGTGCTTTCTATCAACCGCAAGATCATTTAAAAATGAATTACTGGGCAATACTGACGCAGTTAAAGATATTGTTTTGTATAGGCTGTTTTGTTGAGTATCCCAACCGATAAGTCGCCCGACACCATCAGCGGAAGCAGTTTCAAGCATCCATAAAATACCCTGTTCATCAATTACCACGCCCAAAACAGGATTAAGATTTTGATTAAATTCTGTATTGGGATAATCAACGATAGAGCCATCTTTTTTAAGCTCCACAATTCTCGAATCAACACCATAAAAGTGATGATTACTCATGAACACTCGCCCAGTAGACGACACGGCCACATTACCAGGAGGATGCTGGCTATCTAGCTCGCGAAACACCGAATAATCAGCGGCAAACACTGTGCTGGTTAACAGGCTACTCAGCAACACCAAAGACGCAATCACTCGCGCTTTAGATAACAACACTATTTTAGGTAATATGTTCATTCTAGATGCCATCACGGTTTTAGATTCAAATAAGCTTTTAAACATCATAAATCAGATCCCTACAGCGCTTTTAATGAGCTAATGATATCTTCAGGATCAAGACGGTAAGTATAATCAGCATCAACAAATGCTTTCACAATGGTGCCATCTTTGGCTACTACGAATGTCGCAGCTAATGGGAAATCAAACTGTTCAGCACCATTATGTTTCTCAACTTCGACACCAAATTTCTTATAAAGATCACGAATTGAATCAGGTAACGTAAACACCAGTCCAAGCGCTTTGGCATACTCGGCATTCACATCTGACAATACATCAAACTCAAGCTCATTTTTCTCTGCCGTTGAAAGTGACATATCAGGTAACTCAGGCGTAATAGCCACCAGTGTTGCCCCTAACTGTTTAAATTCAGCAAGATGCTGCTGATAGGCACGCAAGGCTAAATTACAATAAGGGCACCAATTGCCACGATAAAATGTCACCACAACCGGTCCATTGGCTAACAAATCGGTTAAATGACGGGTAACGCCCAATGCATTAGTTAACGAAAACGCAGCCAGTTTATCGCCTGCCTTAGGCGCATTATCAATAATGCCGGATAACTTCAGGTTTAAGGTCGCATCCGACATGATCGCCAATACCTCTGCAGGTAAGTTGGCTGCAGAGGCATCTCGTTTTTCAGTCAGTTGAGTGGATAATGACATAATGGCTTCTCAGATTATCTTGAATTTTCATTCAAGATAATCAAATCATGTCAACAACGCAAGCAGTTTTTGAACAATCATTCAAGTAGTGGTATTATAGCGTCAGTAACGATTGAGGATCGATGTCATGGCAAAGAAAAATTTTGAACGAGCGGACGTATTAGATAAGGTCATCACCCTATTTTGGCAAAATGGTTATGCCGCATCGAGCATTCAGCAAATCACTAAAGCCACCGGATTAAAACCGGGTAGCTTATATTATGAATTCGATAGCAAAGAAGGCTTATTCCAAGCAGCCTTAGCACGCTACGCCACCTTTTCGATTGAGGCGATACACCAACTGATGCAACAAGCTGACGATGTCAAAGTAGGTATTAGACAGATCCTCGACAACATTGTCGAGCAGTCAAAGTCTTGTGATTACTGTGGCTGCTTCTTAATCAAAACCCAACTTGAACTCGCCTCTCAAGGCAACGAGCTATACAAATTTGCCTCATCACAATTAACTGAGATTGAGCATGTATATCAACATTACCTAAGCCAATTATATGAGCCTGAAACCGCTAAAGCCTATGCAGCTCAACTGATGACCGTCACATTTGGGATCCGCATCTACGGCTATCAATCAGAATCAGCAGCAACCCAAACCAACACCATAAACGCATTATTGCCATGGTTGAATGAAGCAGAATAAAAACAGGTTCATACAATATATCGCTATTAGGGATGAATAAACTAAAGCGTGGGAAATAACTCATCACACGCTTATCATCCCTAGTACCTTAAAGCATCAACCTCAAGTCGCCTGCAACTAACTAGCAAGGGACTTAATCACCGCAAAAAGTCGTAACTGAAACGAGGGTGTCGCATCGGCAGCCAAAGTAATAAATGCCCCGATCAATACTTGAGTTCGATACTCAGACAAGCTGATATAGCCATTAACCCAATCATGGCGAGCTAAACGTTGGCAACCAAAAAGCTGCTTCGCAAGCCAATCAACGTCAATATTACCTTGTAAAAAGCCATTATTTTTCGCGTCGACACATACCTGCATTGCAATACTGAGCGATTTATTAAAAATCCCTGTTGGCAATTCATGTTCAAAAAATTGAGTGCGCTCGCCAGCCACAAAAGCCGCTTTATAAAATGTTTCATTGGCGGCAAAAAGGTCTAACAAACTGTCAATAAACGCTTCTGTAGCCACGATTGGATCTTTGATATTAGGCTGCGCAAGCGCAGCTTCAACTTTTGCCACCATATCAACAACAAGATGTTCAAAAATATCACTTTTTTTACCTAACAGATTATGCACAGTAGGGATACTCACCTGTGCTTTTAAGGCAAGCTCATTGATGGTAAATGCTTCAAAACCATTACCCGAAATAAGCTCTCTGGCGATCGACAATAATCGCTCTCGTCTTAAGGTTTTATTCGCTTGGCGGGTGGCATTGCCACGGGCATTACTTAACGGTGTCATGACATAAGCCTAAAAATAGTACTTGACCACAGTTTTTATTATGAGTTAAATTTTATTCACAATAAAATCTGCAAAATAACAATAAGGCCATCATTATGAAGCAAGATATAACTAAATCAATCGAGGCATGTGCAGCACATTACGGTGAACAAGCCCAAGCGATGAAAACCTACTTACTGAATGGGCAAGCCAAAGCGAGCTCACTTAACAATAGAGGCCCTATTTCGTTTGATAATAATGGCACATTAGCAAAGCACATCGTCGAGGCATATAACGAGTATGGTTTTTACATATTCGAGAACGTGCTCAATGAAAATGAACTCAATGAAGTAAAAGCCGACTTGGCTCAAATGCGCAGTACTTTTTCGGCAGCACCTTATGGCAAAACCACCGCAGACGGTAAGCCTGCGTTAGGGGCTGACCATAAAGCACCCAGCTTAATTTGGTCTAAGTCATTAGGTGATCCATTGGGCGGCACTGATATTGCCAATGGCCGTCATCAAGTTAAGTTATTTGAACCTACAGCAGCAAAAGACACCCCAGAATACTCGCCATTCGTACTACTCGGTTCGCTACAGTTCTCAGAAGCTTGCCTGCGTATTTATGGCCATCCGCAGTTATTACGCGTAGCTGAAGCCGTTAACGGCAAAGACTTTGCGCCATTTCATGAATGCTTATTTATTAAAGATCCCGGCGTTGGCGCTGCAGTGTCTTGGCATCAAGATGGCGACACTCATTGGAATAGCCAACATTTTGATGACGGCATTCATGGGTTTAATTTTATGGCGCAAGTTTACGGTAGCACCGCTGTAAATGGAGTATGGGTCTTACCAGGAAGTCATAAAACAGGAAAAATTGACATCAAAGCCCTTATCGAACAATCAGGCAGCGAGCGTATTGAAGGGCTAGTGCCATTAATCTGCGGACCTGGCGATGTCGTCATTTGTAATCGACAGTTGTTACATGGATCGTTTGCCAATACCGGTTTTGAACCTCGTGTCACCGTTAACTTTGGCTTTCATCGCCGTTCGTCGGTATTGGGCATCATGGGCGCTGGCATGCACAGTGAAGCACAAGAATATACCGAAGAAATTATCGAGCAGCGTTCAAAAGTCATTGGCTACGCAATTGATGCGCGAAAACAAAAATACCCTGATGAAACCCCATATCAGTATCAGCCTTTCATTGATAAAGGGTTGCAATACCGCTGGGATCAACAAGCACAAAAAGACATCAAAGACTATAACCTACACGACCTCAGTATTTAATGATTAGGCTTTCTGATCATCTTGATCAGAAAGCCATTACCTAGGCCTTATTATGCCAATACCACATGGGATTTACCCTGTCATCCATACACCATTACACCTTGACCAATCTGTGGACATCGTTAACTTTGAGGCATGCTTAAGGCACTATTTAACGACAGATATTACTGGGGTAACCATTTTGGGTAGTGGCGGAGAACTGCCCTACTTTAGTGATAAAGAGCAACTCGAATTACTGATATCAGCCCATCTCACGATAGGAGCGCATAAAAAGATTATTGTAGGACTACAAGCCTACTCGGCAACACAAGCCATTGATAAGATTAATCACTACAAACCTTATGCTGATGCCATATTATTGCTGGTAAACAGTTATTATCCGGTGGCTTTTGAAGATTATTATCAGTCAATTCGTACTATAGCTGCAGCGTCAGACACCCCGATCATTTTTTATTACTTTCCTCAAATAACCAAGCAGTTCCTAACGGTGTCTCAACTTGAAGTCATTTTATTACTGCCAAACATTATCGGTATAAAAGACAGTTCATTGCATCTGTTAACCGCTAAAAAACTCATTCAAAAATGTCCATCAACGCTCTATTTTAGTGGCTTAAGCTTAATGCTTGAACAACTGCCTAATGCTGCTGGGGCCATTTGTCCTTTAGCTGCCATCTATCCACAACAAAGCCAACACTACTGGCTTGCTATTAAGCAGAATAACGATACACAAAGCCGCGTATATCATCAGTATTTAAAGGCTGCGTTACCTATCATTAATGCTTTGAACATGCCGGCCAAATGGCAATGGAACCTGTTAACACTTCTGTCTCGTTGTCCAATACCTTTGTTAAAAAAAGTGACAAGTTCACATGCACAAGTAAAAGCGGCATTACACATTATCGGCATGCCGATATCGCCTACAGTCAGGCATCCACTTCGTTCGATTAGCGAATCGGAAATAGAAAAAATTCGAGTCTTGATAGCTCAAAACTCTCAAGACTCAGAAGCAGAATATATAAAACAATAATGCACGCAACGCGATGTACTAACCATTAATTCAATTAATGACATTGAGGTATTATTTAACCCATCCAGCTATATTCTTGTTCTAGGTAAAACTAATCAGCCCCGCATTGCGGGGCTGATTTAATTAGGCGCTATTGAGACTCTTTTGTCTCTGGGTAGATACTGTTCCACCACTGTGGTTCATCTTTTAACTTCATATCAAACCATGCCATAGTGGTATTCCACCAATCAAAGCGGGCTTGGCGGCTATTGATGTGATGGTCTTGGTCGTTAAACTCAACCAACTCAACTTCTTTGCCTAATAGTTTAAGCGCGGTGTACATGTAATGGCTTTCACCTACAGGTACGTTGGTGTCAGCATTACCGTGAATAAGTAATAACGGCGTGGTAATTTTGTCTGCATGGTATAGCGGGCTTTGCTCTACATAGAGTTCTGGATTATTCCACGGAAAACTGCCGCGACTGGCCACGCCAGAATAACCATAACCCCACCAGCCATGGCCCCAGTAAGACGATAAATTACTGATCCCCGCATGCGACATTGACGCCGCAAAAATATCGGTTTTTGTCGCCAAATACATGGTCATGAAACCACCATAAGATGCGCCCATATTTCCCACACGTTTAGCATCAACCGACGGGTACGCATTTAAGAAAGCTTTAGTACCCTCAATAATATCGTCAGCGCTGTACTTGCCCCAGGCATTAACATGACGGCCACTAAAGGCTTGGCCATATCCGGTTGCACCGTTTGGTTGCACAACATACACAACATAACCTTGGGCTGCCCATAAATTAAATGGCCAACGCCCGGTAAAGTGACGCCCTACAGGTGAGGTACCGCCATAGTAATACACTAATGCGGGATACTTTTTACTGGCATCAAAATCGACAGGTAAATAAACACGGCCATCAATGTTATGCCCATGAGTATTAATAAAATCAAAATCTTCAATTTTCCCCAAGCGCGTGTTGGCATAGCTCAGTTGTTGACTATCAAACAGCAACTGTTTGCGGCTTGAATTAACTGCCATTTTATAGGCTTTTTGCGGCGCAGTGGCTGAGGTACCTGCAAATACCAATGTCGGCGTAGATTGTTCAATGGCAACACTAAAACCGTCGATCATATCCACACCAGTGTCTATTCGATTAAAGCGTGTTTTGCTTTTATCAAATAAATACAAAGGTGCACGGTCGCCTTCGGTTACCGTCACAATTAAATCATCATTTTCAAGCTTGGTCATGCTGCCTATGGAAGGATCAAACGCTTTACTGAGTGCACTGACATTGCCTTTAGCATCACGCCAATATAACTGACCATCATAGTCGTTCACTTCAATATTAGGATCTTGTATTCCTATGCCGTCCATAAAACGCGGCCCAGCGGTAATGTACATGCCGTCATCAGCATATAGTGCACTATTAAAACTGCGATACTCACCAATCATGGTTTCGCTTAAATCAGCTAACGTCAGCTCAACAAGCTGCGTTATTCCATGGGCTGGCTGTGCATAATCCACAGGCGAGCGCGTTAACAATAGTTTGCCTTTATCTGCATTACTGTCTAACAAAGAACTGCTGACGTTGTTGTCTGTAAGTTGACGAATAAAGCCCGAGGCAACATCTACTTGATAAAGTTGACTGTTGTTACGCCAATAACTCCAGCGGTCTTCTAATGCTTGAAAACGTTTTGATGTCGCTTTGTCATCGGCTTTAAAAGGCTTTTCCCAGCTAAATAACACAGTGTTACCTAACCACTGTAAACCAGACACATTGTCCATATCAGTCGCGACAACGTTAATGCTCAAATCAGCAACATTAAATAATTGAATTTGTTTGTTAGCCACAAAAACGAGTTGTGAAGAGTCGCTTGACCAAACCGCACTGCTTGGGCGGTTATCTTGCCAGCGGTACATCACGCTGTTATCCGATAATTTACGTAACTCGGTCACTTGAATCGGCGTATCGCCTTGGCTAGCTTGGTATTCAATGGTCGATTGCAGTAAATACTTGCCGTTAGGTGACAGAGTTAAGCCACTGATCACTTTTGAATCAAATAACTGCTCCGCAGATACACGCTGCGTTTTTTGTACAGCAAAGTCGAGATTATCAACTTCACTTTTACCCTGCCAATCAAGGCTAAATGCGCTATCTTGCGCCTGGCCATCGGCCAATACCACAAGGTGATAGTCACCATTGTTCAGCTCAAGTTCGACTTTATCGGCAGATTTAACCAATTGCCCATTCAAATACACTTGAGGATTTTCAAGCCCGTTAACGGTTAATGTGCCTTGGGTAAAACGATCTGTCGACATTGGCACTTGATAGGCTAACCAGCCCTCGCCTTCAACCTTAGTTGATGCAGCTTGCCAAGACAGTGGCTGATTAAATATCGTCACCTTACTGGCGTGATTAGCCTGGCTAAGCTGAGCAACCAAATTAGCACGCAGCGCATCTGCATGAGCACTTTTCGATAATGGCGCTGCTGAGACTTGATTTACTGGGCCTATTCGCTGAATGTACTTAGCGTCAATTTCTGCCCCATGTACCATGCCCGATATTGCAATGGCTAAACTGGTTAACACCAGAGAAAACGTTTTCATTACCTGTCCTTATTGTTGCTTTTTTTATTGATTCTTTATGCAAGTGTGACAAAACTGACCGATAAATGCATATTTTTTGTGTATCAATAATTGTCGCCCTTTGTATATGCGAATAATTGATTAACAAGGATAAGTGAATTAGCCAGAGGGAGTGAATTAAAGAAGCAATACAATGAAAATAGAAATGAAATAGAAACCGCCAGTATTAGACTGACGGTTTATCTTTTTTGTGATGGGCCAACTTACACGAGTAAAGCGCGATTAATGACCAAATTTAACTCTTACACCTGCGTTAGCAATAAAGCCATCATTACGTGACCAAATATCGGTAGTCCATTGGCCACTAGGCGCTCTATTAGGCAGTAACATTGGATGTTCATCGGTCTGTTTTACATCGAGTAAGTTTTCTAAGTTAATAAACCAACTGACTCTGCCCACAGTAATTTCGCCCATTAAACCAAGATGCCAATAAGGGTTGGTTTCATCAATATAAGGGTTATCGTTAACGTTTTGGGTGCCGGTATAATAAGCTTCAAAGCCCGCTCTAAAGTTGCCATGTTGCTCCCACATAGCGACAAAACCACCAGAATGACGTGGTGTTAAAGCAATGGCTCTACGGCCGTCTCCGTCGGGTGACACTTCAGTTGCATCTAAATACAAGTAACTTGCTGTAAGCTTTACATCGCCTAAGTAGTAACGCAGCAACACTTCAGAACCGCGGATCTGACTTTCGCCGGGTGCATTAACTAATCTAACAGCATCTAATGAACCATCGTTATTGGCAGAGAAAGCCTCTAAACCCGTGACGTTATCCACATTCGAGCCAAACAAAGTCAAACTCGTTTCCACATCATTAAAGGTATAACTCACATCAAGCGATGCCGTTTTAGCGCGCTCTTCTTGTAAGTGGTCAATCGGCGCTAATCTTGATAATCCTGCGGCCTCAATCTCTTCAACAAACGGCGTAGGGGCAAAGTACCCCTCCCCATAAGAGCCTCTTATGGTTAAGTCACTTGGGCGATAAAGCACCGACACTCTTGGGCTAAATTGAGTACCATATTCACTGTGCTCATCAATGCGCGCACTGTAAGAGGTGGTGATTTGGTCTGTCAGCTCATAATCAAGTTGAGCAAATGCACCCGGCACTTTATAAGAATAATCGAACTCAGGGTACGTGTCAGAGGCAAAAATTTCAGACTGATAGGCTAAACCAACAACCCAATCACTGTTATCGGTATAACCTGCAATGCTATTTTCAAGCAAATAACTCTCGTGTTGATCTTCTTCTATATCGGCACCATAAACATGCACATGATCTTGTACCATCGCCGATGCGCGTGTATTAAACGTCAATGACTCTAATAACGGCATACTAAACACCAGGCCGCCATCAAGCCGGTCTGAATCTTGCGATTGCTCAAACGAAGTACCATCAGCGACCGTGTTATCCCCTAAAGTACCGCCAGTACGTTGCTCGGTCATAAACCCGCTAGTCACATACAGAGTTTGCCCTTCTTGTCCTTCCCAAAATAAACGCGGACGCACAGTGTATCGCTCATAACCTGCCAGATCGATCCAACCGTCACTATCAATATCTTGCTTGTCTTGATAATGAGCCCCTGCCGTCACCGACCCTTTTACATTCTCGCTCAATGGCGACTCAAAATAGGTGGTCACATCCTGACCATCGCGCGTGGTTGCATTGAGCAACACTTCACCACTGAGTTCATCACCAGGCGTTCGAGATACAAGGTTAATCACCCCACCGAGTGCTGAACCACCATAAAGTGATGACGCCGAACCTTTAATAATTTCAACGCGACTTAAATCTGTCGGCGGCACTTGCAACAAACCAATCGAT
The DNA here is from genome assembly GCF_010092445.1 of Shewanella sp. Arc9-LZ. Classification (NCBI taxonomy): domain Bacteria; kingdom Pseudomonadati; phylum Pseudomonadota; class Gammaproteobacteria; order Alteromonadales; family Shewanellaceae; genus Shewanella; species Shewanella sp. Arc9-LZ. Next base: position 3,523,528 of record NZ_CP048031.1, read on the forward strand.
CCTGCTTGGTTACCGTACAGCGGTAAACCATCTGCCAGTAATTGGGTATAACGACCATACAAGCCTTGTAGGCGAATATTGGCACTGCCTAACGCCGGAGAAGTTGTTTGTAATCTTACACCGCCCGTTTCAGCCACCAGCATAGAAATATTACCGGGTCTCATCGCCGCTTTTTCTTCAATCTCTTCGCGGTTAATCACCTCGACTCGAATAGGTTGTTCATCAGCAATCCGCCCAGAACGAGTGGCTTGTATGACAATGGTTTCCATTTCTTCTTCGTGTTCATGTTCATGCTCGTGCTCATCAACATCCGCTTGTGGATCATCATGCTCAGAATGTTGAGGGTTTGCACTGTGGCTTTTACTGTCATTCTCACTGTGATTTGCACTCTGCCCAGACGTATTTATCGAGTCGTCCACCGCACTGGCTTCACTCACCCCAATAACACCTAGCGACAAAATTAATGACGCCGCGGAATAACTCAACATACAACTTCCTTATAACAAGACATTATCGAAAAATGATATGCTTAAGCTTAAAGGTTACAGCCACTGGAAGGTCAATATGAAAATAAGTGAATTGGCATCAATTGCCCAGGTATCGGTTAAAACCATCAGATACTATGAGCAGATTGGTCTACTCTCCCCGCCAATCCGTACCAGTAATGGCTATCGTCATTACCAAGAAAAAGACATCGAGACATTAGTGTTCATAAGGCGATGCAGAGAATTAAACATCGGACTCGATGACATCAAGCGCTTGGTTGATACACAACAAGACCCAAAATCGTCGTGCGCATTAGTCGACAACATCATTGCCGAACAACTTGCTCGTATTCAACAAACACAGCGAGAATTAGCATTACTAGAACAATCATTAGCCGCACTCGCGAGCTGCTGTAAAAGCCATCAGATAAAGGATTGCAGTATTTTACAGACGCTGAAATCGGCTTAGGCTAAAACAAGAAACACTGTTTTTTAATCGTTGAATAAGGGTTTATTGCGCTTTACTGTATGCATCTAAACGACTATGATTCCGATCCATTAGGTGTTGCGTATACGGTACGGTTAATCCTCTCATTTGCGAGAGAGTTAAATCATGATAACAACGCTAGGTTTGTATATTATTTAACATAAGAAAGGATCATCTGGGCACCCAGAAAATGTATGGATACAATTATGACAACGCAGACGATAACAGTACTTTACTACCCAGCTGAACTCGCCATTAAACCCATAGCTGAAGTGTTATACGATCTCGAAGTAGGCGTAAGCGGACGTGTGATTATCCCGGCGGAATACAAAGTGGATAAAATCATCGTGGCGGTATTTAAAGGTGAAGTTGAAATGTTGAATGCACTTGGCGACCGCGTGGCATCTGAGTTTAATGACGTTGCCTAGAGGTAATATAATTCATTACTAAAAACGGCTTAACCAGCATAGAAGTCACTTTACAAGCTTGACCTGAAAAAAATCACTTTTATCTAGTTTAAGAAACGTGATTGCATGAACACGCCTTTAACATCAACCAAGATCGGCAAGCAATATAATGTCCGATATAATGTCCGATATGATGCCAGGTATGATTACCCTCTTAATCTAATCCCTCTAGTAATCTATCCCAAAGTAATCTCACCCAAAGTAAATCATGCCAACAGCAGAATACTAAGCACTAGGCTTTGCAGTATTCTCGCTAAGTGTTTAATTAACTTTCACTTAGCCCACTACCTTACGGTTAGCTAATAGTGGTCATAAATCATTATCGAATCATCATAAATAAATGACAGTTAACTTGCTCGATTGTAATTGCACCTAAATAAGCGCAGCGCACTAAAATCTAGTTCGCTTGTTACCGCATGTTCCCGCTTGTTATCTATTTCCTCGCCCGCTACCGCTTGTTATCTATTTCCTCGCCCGCTACCGCTTGTTATCTATTTCCTCGCCCGCTACCGCATATGATCGCTTGTTACCGCCTGCTACCGCTTATTCTCCTGTTACCGCTCGCTACCGCATGTTCCCGCTCACTATCTATTTTCTCAGCAGCGAAGCTGTCCTTAGCAGGACGCAGTCCGCCCTAGAAGCGCAGCGCACTAGAATCTAGTTCGTTTGTTATCGCCCGCTACCGCTTATGATCGCTTGTTACCGCCCGCTACCGCTTGTTATCGCATGTTACCGCTCGCTACTGCATGTTACCGCTTGTTATCGCCTGTTATCGCTCGCTATCTATTTTCTCAGCAGCGAAGCTGTCCTTAGCAGGACGCAGTACGCCCTAGAAGCGCAGCGCACTATCCGCGTAGCGGCCTAGAACCTCGCAAAATCTCACAACCACTGCTAAGTTAACTAACCGTACTGAATACAATTAAAGGACTAACATGCAAATCATCCACCATGGAGCGGTAAACGGTGTCACAGGATCATGTCATCAACTAGATGTGAATAACGACAATAATAACAGTCATAACCACGGAAACGGCAACAACATCAGCAGTTATCTTATCGATTGTGGTTTATTTCAAGGTGCAGAAACTGCCGGAAAAAATTCAGCAGAACAGCTACAAATCACCTTTGACATTAGCAATATCAAAGCCCTCATTATTACCCATTGCCATATCGACCATGTTGGGCGAATACCCTACTTACTGGCAGCAGGATTTAACCAACCAATATATGCCACAACCGCTACAGCGGCACTATTACCACTGGTAATAGAAGATGCCTTAAAAGTCGGTGTCACTCGCGATAAAAAACTCATTCAAGCTTGCGTTAATAGACTCAACAAACTACTTGTAGCTGTAGATTATGGCCAATGGATAACGCTACCAATCAACCCTCCGGCAACAACGACAACAAATTCAAATAGCGCTTCAATCGAAACTGAACCGACAGCCGCAATATATACCAGCGCGAAACTTAAATTTAAACCTGCCGGCCACATACTCGGCTCAGCCTATGTCGAAATAGACTTAAGCGGCCCTAAAACGAATGCCAAAGCCAGCAACACAAATCACCGCGTGGTATTTTCTGGTGACTTAGGCGCAACCTACGCGCCGTTACTTGCTAGCCCTAAAAGCCCGTATAGAGCAGATACCTTAGTCATTGAATCCACCTATGGCGATAAAAACCATCAAGGTCGTAAAGAACGCAGCAAGCAACTCAAAAATATCATCGAAAGCGCCGTAAAAGATAACGGCGTGGTACTCATTCCAGCATTTAGCATCGGCAGAACCCAAGAGCTTCTATACGAATTTGAACACATTATTCATCGCAATAAACACAACCCAGTATGGCAAAACATCGACATTATCGTCGACTCCCCCATGGCAGCTAACTTCACCGAAAAATATCGTCAGTTCAAAACACTCTGGGACAACGAAGCCAAAGCTAAGCTTGCCCAGGGACGCCACCCACTCGACTTCAACCAACTCATCACCATAGACAGCCACCAAGACCACCTCGCCGTAATCAATTATTTAGACTCAGTTAATAAACCCGCCATCATCATCGCCGCATCCGGCATGTGCACCGGCGGGCGAATAAGCAATTACCTCGCCCGCTTCTTATCAAAACCCACCACAGACGTTCTATTTGTCGGCTACCAAGCCAGAGGCACTACCGGCCGCGACATACAAACCTACGGCCCACAAGGCGGATACGTTTACATCAACGAAGAAAAAGTTGATATCAAAGCCGCCATCCACACCATCAGCGGCTACTCCGCCCATGCCGATCAACACAACCTCATCAACTTCGTCAAACGCATGCACCACAAACCCAGCCACATCAGAATCGTCCACGGCGACAACGAAGCCAAACAAGCGCTAGCAAACGAATATCAAAAGTTACTGCCAGAGGCAGAAATCGTTATCGGTAAAGAATGATAAAGAGAGATGGTGAGCGGTAACAAGCGGTGAAAGACGATAACAAGCGGTAACGGGCAAAAAAGAGTTAAAAAGTGATAAAGATAGATGGTGAGCGGTAGCGAGCGGTGACGGGCAAAAAAGAGGTAAAAAGTGATAAAGATAGATGGCAAGCGGTAACAAGCGGTGACGGGCAAAAAAGAGGTAAAAAGTGATAAAGATAGATGGCAAGCGGTGAAGGACGATAACAATCGGTAGCGAGCAGAAAAAAGAGAGTTGACTAGCGGTGAAGGACGATAACAATCGATGACAAGTGATAAATAGCGGTTGCGGTCGGGAATATAAAGGAGGATGAAATGAAATTTAAAAATTTAGAGGTTTGGCAGCTGAGTTATCAACTATCTTGTGCTATTTATAATCAGACCAAAGATCTTCGAGATTGGGGATATAAAGATCAGATAACACGTTCAGGCTTATCTGTTCCATCAAATATTGCAGAGGGTATTGAAAGGCAAACTAACAAAGAACAAATTCAGTTTATGTATATTGCTAGAGGTTCATTAGCAGAATTAATGACCCAGTTAATGATTGGCAGAGACATCAACTATCTGGACCCTGAGTTTGTTGAACAACAATTACAGCAAGCAAACAAAATATCAGCAATGCTCGCTGGATTAATTCATAAAATAAAAAATAGATAATAGAAGAGGTAAAATCGATGACAAACGATATAAAGCGATAAAAGCGGTAACCAGCGGTGACCAGCGGTGAAGAACGTTAACAATCGATGACAATCGATGACAATCGATGACAATCGATGACAAGCGAAAATGCATGACAAAAAAAGACAAAGCTTATTATCATCGCCGCCTTAATCGCTTGTCACCGCTTGCTATCATCTCAGCTCTAACGCGCTTTGAGCGGTGAAGAACGTTAACAATCGATGACAAGCGAAAATGCATGACAAAAAAAGACAAAGCTTATTATCGTCTCAGCCTTAATCGCTTGTCATCGTCTCAGCCCCAACACGCTTGTCATCGTCTCAGCTTTAACCGCTTGTCACCGCTTGCCATCATCTCAGCCCCAACACGCTTGTCATCGTCTCAGCTCTAACACGCTTGTCATCATCTCAGCTCTAACGCGCTTGCTATCATCTCAGCTCTAACGCACTTTGAGCGGTAAAAGCGGTGAAGAACGTTAACAATCGATGACAAGCGAAAATGCATGTCAAAAAAAGACAAAGCTTATTATCGTCTCAGCCTTAATCGCTTGTCACCGCTTGCTATCATCTCAGCTTTAACCGCTTGTCACCGCTTGTCATCATCTCAGCTCTAACGCGCTTGCTATCATCTCAGCTCTAACGCGCTTGCTATCATCTCAGCCCCAACACGCTTGCTATCGTCTTAGCTCTTTAGCTATATGCTCTGCTTGCGCTTGTGACATTTCTGGGTCTGTTGACTCAACCATTACGCGGATAAGCGGTTCGGTGCCAGATTTACGTAATAATACTCGACCGTTTTCGGCTAGTACGGCTTCGGCTTCTATCACCGCTTGTTTTACGGCTTCTGACGCTAAGATTTCATCAGCGTTATTAGCGGTTAGCCGAACATTGAGCAGTACTTGAGGTAACTTTTTCATGCCCGATACAATCTCAGCTAATGACTGGCCAGACTGTAATACCGCTTGTAATACTAATAGTGATGCCACAACAGCATCGCCAGTAGAAGCATGATCAAGGTGCAAGATGTGACCAGAACCTTCGCCGCCTATGCGCCAGCCTGTGGCTTTTAATTGCTCCACCACATAACGGTCACCGACTTTGGCACGTTTAAACGGGATATCCATTTCTTTTAACGCGATCTCAAGGCCAAGGTTAGACATTAACGTGCCAACAACACCGCCACTCAAAGTACCTTGTTGTTTAGCTGTTTTAGCCAGAATATATAAAATTTGGTCGCCATCGACAACATGGCCATTGTGATCAACAAACATCACCCGGTCAGCGTCGCCGTCCATCGCAATGCCTAAGTCAGCTTCATGTACCATAACCGCTGTTTGCAGACTGTCTAAATGGGTCGCGCCGCAATGGTCATTAATATTGGTGCCATTAGGCTTATCATTAATGCTAATCACCTCAGCACCTAACTCACGGTATACATTGGGCGCAATATGATACGCCGCACCGTTAGCACTATCGACGACAATTTTAAGACCTGCTAAGGTTAAATCTTTAGCAAACACCCCTTTGCAAAACTCAATGTAACGACCAGCAGCATCAGTAATACGACGGACTTTACCTAACAATTCAGATGAAACACATTCCATCGCATTATGATTTAACGCCTGGTCGAGTAACGCTTCAATTTCAAGCTCTTGCTCGTCATTAAGTTTAGTACCTGAATTAGAGAAAAATTTAATGCCATTATCATAAAACGGATTATGTGACGCACTAATCACTACACCAGCATCGGCACGGAATGTAGAGGCTAAATACGCCACTGCTGGGGTTGGCATAGGGCCAATTAATGCTACGTTCACACCCGCAGCAGATAAGCCCGCTTCAATCGCCGATTCCAACATATAACCGCTACTACGAGTATCTTTACCAATCAACACTTCTTGGGTACCGGTTGAGGCCAATACTTTGCCCGCAGCCCAACCTAATTTCATAGCAAAATCAGGCGTAATAGGAAACGTCCCCACCTTTCCACGTACACCATCGGTGCCAAAATACTTACGAGACATAAAAACTCCAAAATTAAAAATTAAGTACCTAGGGCGTGACTTCGTCACTGCTAAGTTCTAGGACGGACTTCGTCCTGCTAGGTTCTAGGAACTCGCAGGCTCGCCAGAGAGCGGACTGCGTCCTGCTAGAGTCGCTCCGCTTCTTAGATTCTAGGCCGCTACGCGGATAGTGTGCAGCGCTTCTAGGGCGGACTTCGTCCTGCTAAGAACAGCTTCGCTGCTAAGATTTTATAGCATCTAGCAGCAAAGCGTCCTCGAAGACCGAAGGTCGTCCTAGCAGCCGCAGGCGCCCTATTCTTAACATCTAGCCGCGTAGCGTCCTAGCAGCGCAGCTGATCTAGGCAAAATGCAAAAAGCAAAAAGCAAAAAACCAACTAAATATAAGTTGGTTTTCAAATTATCAGTAAAAATTACTGTTCGAGCAGAATTTTTTCAACACTTTTTCTGAAATCTGCGCCTAACTTAGCATCGCGTAGGCCATATTCAACAAAAGCATTCATATAACCTAGTTTGTCGCCGCAATCGTGAGACTTACCAGTCATATTAAAAGCTTCAACGGTATCTTGTTCAATCAGCATATCAATAGCGTCAGTTAACTGAATTTCATCACCGGCACCCGCTGGTGTTTTAGCCAATAAAGCCCAAATTTTTTCAGATAACACATAACGACCAACAACCGCTAGATTAGACGGTGCTTCACCAATAGCAGGCTTTTCAACCATTCTTTTAATCTTAGCGGAATCACCTGGTGCTATCTCAACACCATTACAATCGGCTATGCCGTATTTATTAACGTCATATTCAGGTACTGGAGCTACCATAATCTGGCTAGCAAAAGAGGCCTTATAACGGGCAATCATCGCCGCCAAGTTTTCAGTTTTTTGATTCGCGGTATATTCATCTAAAACAACATCTGGTAACACTACTGCAAACGGGCTATTACCAATACAAGGGTAAGCACATAATACCGCATGACCTAAACCTTTGGCTTCACCTTGACGCACATGCATGATGGTCACATCTTTAGGGCAAATGGCTTGTACTTCATGTAGTAATTGACGTTTTACACGCTTTTCAAGTGTCGACTCAAGCTCGTATGATTTATCAAAATGGTTTTCAATCGCATTTTTACTGGCGTGAGTCACTAATACGATTTCTTTAACACCAGCAGCCACACACTCATTAACAATGTATTGAATTAACGGTTTATCAACTAAAGGTAACATCTCTTTCGGAATAGCTTTAGTGGCGGGTAACATGCGGGTACCTAAACCAGCCACTGGAATAACAACTTTCATAATAAATCCTTGTCAAATAGACCTAAACTGACGGTAAACATCACGAGTAATAAGCATAAATTAACAACTAGCCGAAACTAACAACTAACTGAAACTAACAACTAACTGAAACTCGATAAATCATCAGTTATAAAGAATAAAATGTAAAACACTAAGAAACAAAGTTAACAACTTTGTTTACTGATGCGATATTTTTGGCTTTTTGTTGATACACTAAATCACAAATGCCATCGGTTGGTGCAAAACCTGTTGGCGTGCCAAGTAAAATGTCCCGAATCAATTCATGATCAAAGTCATGACAAGCGGCATCTAGACGATCCAAGATTAACGAATACTCTTTCCAGGTCAGATATAACTCGTTAGCTGTCATAATCCGTTCGTGTTCAGTGCCGGTAACATCATCACCAATCAGCAGTTCTTCGTATAACTTTTCACCAGGGCGTAAGCCACTAAACTCGATAGCGATATCACCATCAGGATTGATATCACTACGTACTTCATAGCCACTTAAACGAATCATCTTTTGAGCTAAATCAACAATCTTGACCGAGTTCCCCATATCTAACACAAAAACATCACCGCCCTTGCCCATAGCACCAGCTTGTATCACTAATTGCGATGCTTCTGGTATGGTCATAAAAAAGCGAGTGATATCAGGGTGCGTGACAGTAACAGGGCCGCCGTTAGCAATTTGGGTTCTAAACAACGGCACAACCGAGCCCGATGACCCAAGCACATTACCAAACCGCACCATACAAAACCGAGTTTGATGATTTTCGCGAGACAGTGCTTGCAGCACTAATTCGGCCATACGCTTAGTGGTGCCCATCACATTAGTTGGCCGCACGGCTTTATCAGTAGACACTAATACAAAGGTTTCAACCTTAGCCGCAATAGCCGCTCTAGCAGTATAAAGAGTACCAAATACATTATTGCGTACACCTTCTACTACATTATGTTCAACTAAAGGTACATGCTTGTAGGCTGCAGCATGGTAAACAGTTTGTACTCCAAAAGACTCCATTACCGCTTGCACACGATTCTCACGTTGCACAGAACCCAGCAAAGGCAAAACTCTAACGTTTAAGCCGAGTTCTTTAGCCGTAGAATTTAACTCACGTTCAATGGCATACAAGGCAAACTCAGACTGTTCAAAAAGGATTAACTTTTTAGGCAACTGTTTTAAAATCTGCCGACATAACTCAGAGCCAATAGAACCACCCGCTCCAGTCACCATTACCACTTTATCTTTAATATTGGCAGTCAACAGATCTTGTCTAGGCGCAACGGTATCACGGCCTAATAAATCATCAATTTCGACTTCTTTAATATCAGTGTAAAGCTTAGAGCCATTAACCAAATCAGACATAGCAGGAATAGTTAATACCTGTACCGCTAGAGGTTCAAGCCGGGTCAATATCGTTTGGCGCATTGATCGGCTAGCACTGGGCATTGCCAGTAACACTTTGGTGGCCGTTTTCTGTTTAATCAATTTACGGATAATAGAGGGGGAATGAACATGTACTCCTTGAATCACAGAACCATGCAAGGATTCATCATCATCAACAAAAGCAAACGGATAATATTCGTGGCTTTGTACTAATGATGTCAATAACTGCCGACCGCTGACACCAGCGCCATAAATAATCACTGGTTCTCCGACACGTTTCATCCCGGTGCCCACTAACGAACGCACTAAAGCACGCGCCCCACCCACAAGCACAAGGGCAAAAGCAATATAAATTAATGGCACTGTTCTTGGTATACTCACATTGGCATAAAATGACACTAATATCAGTGAGAACGTTGAAAAAACAACGCCCCCCAAAATGGCAATAAGGGCTTGTAATCCCATATATCTTAACACTGCGCGATAAAGCCCTAGCCGAGTAAATACAAATAAACTAAAAGGCACAACCGTCAATATAACAGCCCAATTGGCACTATTGCTTAATACATTAATGTCATCAAGTCGGACTAATAAGGCACCAAAAAAAGCTACCATTAAAAATAAAGAATCGACAATAAGGCTCACTAAGCGTTTTTTAGCTCGTGATAAAGAAAAAATAACTTGCAAAAAATCCATTTTCCGCTCCTAAATATTAAAGTTGAACAAACAGTTATACTAATAACAATAAAATTACTTTCAATTTTAACGAAATAGATTATGAATATTTAGCGGTAGAATTCTCGAAACCAATCAACAAAACGTTTAACACCTACTTGTACACTGACCTCAGGGATATAACCGGTTGAAGCAAATAGATCTTTGGTATCTGCGTAAGTTTGATAAACATCACCTGCTTGCATTTCACGAAAGTTCTTGCGTGCTGTGATACCTATTTCAGTTTCAATCGCTTCAACAAAATTCATTAGGTTAATCGGACTGCCATGACCAATGTTATACACCGCGTAAGGTGCAGAACTAGAGGCCGGTGAGCCACTTTCGACTTTCCATTGAGGGTTAACAACAGGGATTACATCAGCGGCTCGTACAACGCCTTCTACAATATCATCAATGTAAGTAAAATCACGCCACATATCACCGTTATTGTTAATGTCTATAGTGTCACCATTAAGTATCTTTTTAGTAAAAATATATGGTGCCATATCTGGACGTCCCCAAGGACCATAAACAGTAAAAAAGCGTAACCCAGTTGTCGGTAAATGATATAAATGTGAATAGCTATGCGCCATTAGCTCATTGGCTTTCTTAGTTGCTGCATACAAAGATACTGGATGATCAACACTATCTGATGTCGCAAAAGGAGTTTTTTCATTTAAGCCGTATACAGAACTCGATGAAGCATAAATTAAGTGCTTGACGTTATTATGACGACAGCCTTCAAGTACGTTTAAATGACCTACTAAATTAGAGTCTGCATAAGCATTTGGGTTTTCAATAGAGTAACGAACACCAGCTTGTGCAGCAAGATGAATGACCTTATCAAACTGATGTCTTTGAAATAACTCAGACATTACAGGACGATCTGCGATATCCATTTTAACAAAGGTAAAATTGTCGTGATTTTCAAACAGAGCGAGGCGTGATAACTTTAAGTTAACATCATAATAATCATTTAAATTATCTATACCAACAACATCATGACCAGTTGCTAATAATTTTTGAGTCGTTGCTGCACCAATAAATCCTGCTGCACCTGTAACTAAATACTTCATGTTATTCCTTAACAAATTTAATACATGATACTAATGGCTAATCACTACCGAATAAATCGCGAGTGTAAACCTTTTCAATAATATCATTTAGCTCATCAACCATACGATTAGAAACCACAACATCAGAAATTTGTTTAAATTCCTCTAAATCTTTTATAACACGAGAGTGGTAAAACTCATCTTGTTCAAGAGACGGCTCATATACAACAACCTCAATCCCTTTAGCTTTAATTCGCTTCATAATACCTTGAATAGCTGAAGCTCTAAAGTTGTCAGAACCTGTTTTCATCACTAAGCGATATATGCCTACAGTGGTAGGATTACGTTTAATAATAGAGTCGGCAATAAAATCTTTACGGGTAGTATTGGCATCGACAATTGCACTAATTATATTATTAGGAACATCAGCATAATTTGCGCGTAACTGCTTAGTGTCTTTTGGTAAACAGTAACCACCATAACCAAATGAAGGGTTGTTATAGTGATTACCAATTCTAGGGTCTAAACTCACCCCCTGAATAATTTGCTTACTGTTTAACCCATGAGATTCAGCATAAGTGTCTAATTCATTAAAGTAGGCAACACGAAGCGCCAGATAAGTGTTAGAAAACAACTTAATAGCTTCAGCTTCTGTAGAATCAGTAAACAAAACATCAATATTTTCTTTAATTGCGCCTTGAACTAGCAAGTTCGCAAAGGTTTTAGCTCGCTCACTTTGTTCACCGACAATAATACGCGAAGGGTAAAGGTTATCATAAAGCGCTCTACCCTCGCGTAAAAACTCGGGCGAGAAGATCAAGTTACTGCAACCCAATTCTTCAGTAATTCGACTTGTGTAACCGACAGGGACAGTTGACTTGATAACCATTATCGCTTTTGGGTTAATTAACATTACATCTTTAATCACTGCTTCAATAGACGATGTATTAAAGAAGTTTGTTTGAACGTCGTAATCTGTCGGAGTTGCGATAATTACATACTCTGCATTTTTGTACGCAAATTCTTTGTCTAATGTAGCAGTAAATGAAAGAGTATGATTTTTAAGAAAATCAGTTATTTCTTCATCAACAATTGGCGAAATACAATTATTCAACATATCGACTTTTTCTTCGATAATATCTATGGCAACAACTTCATTATGTTGCGAAAGTAGCATCGAGTTTGATAACCCAACATAACCAGTACCGGCAATAGCAATCTTCATATTTATTTTAATAAACCTTTGATTTCAAAATTTCAAAACTGCCAAAGCAGATTTCAAGGAGCAAAAATAGAGAGTTAAGCGAAACTATTTTTTTACCGCATCACCAGAGCCACTACCAGTGACTGTCATTATAATGTACTTGAAGTAATCCTTAACTGTTAAACTATCAATCATCTGTTTATCAATTTTGGCTAACAACGCCGGCGTAGACATATCAATGTTTTGAACTTGTGCTAAACCTGTTACACCTGGTAAAGAATCGTAAACACCTAATGCATCACGTTCTTTAATTAGTTCTTCCTGATTAAATAAGTTTGGACGAGGACCAACCAAACTCATTTCACCTTTAACAACGTTAATCAACTGAGGTAGTTCATCAATCTTCGTTCTCCGTAGAAAGTTACCCAACTTTGTAATTGACGCATTACTCGCTAAGTGACTAGCAACTGATTTCGTTTCTACAGACATTGTACGGAACTTAATCAATTTAAATGGTTTTTTATCTCGGCCTACACGGGTTTGAACAAAAATAGGCGAACCAGTATCAAACATACCGATAATAGAAACAATAAGTAAGACAGGCCACAGTAATAGCAATCCACAGAAGGCTGCTAGAAAATCTATTAAACGAATCATTTTTTACTCTCTGAAAGTGAAGCCATTGCCTGCTCCATCGTATAAGGCGGTTTCCAACCTAAAACGTTGTAAAGATCGGAAGAGTCAATTTCAAAATCCATCAATAATTGTTCTAACATATTTGATTTACCGAAAATTTGTGCAAGTTTACGCAAAATAAATACAGGTATGGATACTTGAAAAGTCGATTTATTCAAACCATGAGCTATTGCCGTTGTGAATTCTTTCATAGATACAGTTCGACAATCAGATGCTAAAAAAGTTCTGCCGCTAGCACTCGAGTGAGTAGCACACTGAAGTAACAAATCGGAAAGATTCTGAACAGCTATAAAGCTTCTTTTATTTGATATAGCCCCAAATGGTAATAATGGAAGTAATTTGACTAATCGAGTAAGACTACCAAAATTAGCTGGAGCACCAGCGCCATAAACTAAAGCAGGCCTGACAATAACCAATTCCATACCTGTTTTTAACGAAACTTCCTTTAAGCCTCTTTCCGCTAAAAGCTTTGAAGTTATATATGGACTATTACCATGAGCATCTATACCTTCTTGTAGCATTGAATTTTCGATATTATTAACCAAAATCGAACTCACAAACACGAAACGTTTAACTCCCGCTCTAGCTGCTTTTCTAGCTAAATGCAGGCTTCCTTCAACGTTTACATCTAAATAATCTTGTTCAGAAAAACTCTTAGAGTGTACTAATCCGGCCAAGTGAATTATAGAATCAACACCGTCAAAAGCCCCCTCCCAAGATGTAAAACGATCCAAGTTCTCTATAAGAAAATTATTGCTATTATTTTTTTGATTAGATCGAACTACATATTTAAATTTTTTGTCAGTACAAGAAGCAAAACTCCTACCGATAAAACCAGATGAACCAGTTATCAAAATACTCACAACATCACCCTACAGTTTGATTTTATGGAAAAAATAAGTTTATCTTAAGCTAATCACAAAACAACATAATTTATGTTAGTTAAAAACAGTTTTATTTTTATAGCCAATAAAAATGAAAAGTAAAAATATAGTTCCCATATAAAGTTTATGTACGGGATTGCGTCTCAATTTCAAAGAAATTAAAAAAAGCTTTAAAAAGGAGATACGACTACCGGATGACAAAAACTTGACTGGTTTTTCATTTTGCTGTTTCAACAAAATAGCTTGCTGGATGACCTTATCAAAAGCTTCACCAGAAACAACAATTTTAGCGCGAGTAACCAAACTACCAAGCCCATGATTGGCACCAACAACGTTGGACTCATGTTGGCGATAATTCATTGAAGGTTTATTATCTATATACCATTTAAAACCGTTATATCTTGCGAAAGAATAACAAAACCAATCATGCATCCACATGCTATCAATGTTATCAACATTTTTTTTGATGAAATCTCTAATTGATACAAACAGCTCCTTGTTTAATACAAAGGTGCAACCGGGTCCAGGCGCTTCAAATAAATAATCATACTCGGTTTGATTATAGGACTTTCTAACTAACGCTGTGCGACCATCCGGCCAAAATGCCGTCACGTTAGATGAATAACCGTCGCAACAGTTATCCCGCAAGGATTTCACACCATTAGATAGTTTGTATTCTTCCCAAATGTCATCTTGGTCACAAAATGCGACAAAATCATATTCAAAGTCATCTACTGCAGCCTCCTTTATCAACCGAATAAAATTACGACATGCAGACCCAAAGCGCTCTCCACAAGGTAAAATTGATATTAACCCAGGGTATTTAGATATATATTTAGCAATGATATCGTAAGTACCATCAACAGAGCGGTCTAAACTTATGTATAATCTAAACGATATGTTCTTTTGCAATAAAATTGATTCGATTTGCTCTTCAATAAAATCTTGCCCATTATATGCAGCCATTAAAACTGCAACTTTAGTATTAACCATTTATTTTGACCTATATAAACATTTTTTTTCTACATAATCCCAAGACATTTTTGAAATAAAAACTAATACTATACAAAACAATAAAAAATCTACAGCCTTATCTCCTGTTGAAACTTCAGAAAACACTAAAAACTGTACAAGCGGAAAATGAAATATATACATTCCATAAGAAATGTCACCAAGCTTAGAAATATTCAAATAAGGTGCGTAAAAAGCTAGAATGATAACAGCAGAAAAAACAAAAAGAAAAGTACTGAATATTGACTGATTTAAAAATGTCTGGAGCAAAAAAGATAGCAAAAGAATTGAGACTAAAACTTTAACACCTATATATTCCTTATAATTATAATAAAAAACACCTGCCCCGAAGAAATATAACTTAAAAAATATTTGATTTGATAACTGCGATATAAAAGGAATGTTATCGAGCGTGCCAAGTGAGTACGCAACATCGAGTACAAGCGATATTAATGAAAGCAGCATTATAAATTGAAATTGCTTATTTTTAAAAAAGTAAACCGCAAGAGCAATTATAATGTAAAACGCCACTTCCAACTTTAACGTCCAAAGAGAGCCATTAACAGCGCAGATAACATTATTATCAAAAATACCATTGACACATGGTTGGATGAAAGTTAGAAAAACAGAACTAAAAGATAAGTAGCTAGCTAGATTTAACGGTTCAGCCCCTATAAACAAAAAAATTAGGCTGCAAACACTTAAAACTAATAATAGTGCGGGATAGATACGTGTTAATCTTTTAAAAAAATAAGTTTTTACATTTTTCGTCCTAAGAGCACTATCCCAAATTAGAATCCCACTTATGAAAAAAAATGATTTAACAGCAACATCAGAATTAAATACTTCAAACAGCGGAAAATAAAATTCCACGTTATTCAGGACTGAGTAATGATGCCATACAACACAAAAGGCAAAGAAAAGTCGTAAAATATCAAAATTATTATCTCTTTTTAATGCCATAACCTTTGAACCCATGCCACAATCCTTTAAAGTAATTTGAAAAATAACCATCTTTAAACTTACTATTAAGAAAAATAAATTGCATAGATTTTTTAAATAGTAACAGCAACAAAAACAAAAAATTTATTATTGAAATGTTTTTTCTTATAAAATAACCGAAACCACTAGCATAATTAAAAACTTTACAATTATCTATTGAGCTAAAGTCAGGTATTGGGTGCCAAACTTTAACCGATGGATAGTAAATACCTTTCTTTCCTTTTAGCAGCTTTGTATAAAGAAAATCGGGATCTTCGCAAGAACCAAACAGCCCACCGGCTCCCAAAGATACGTCAAAATAATCATTTTTATCAAATTTAGCAAAAATGGTAATCGATGAAGATAAAAAGTAGTAGTTTAGAAAAGTAATTTTCTTTATTACTTCTGGCCAATTTTTTATAATTTTCTGATTAGTTTTAACATCAACAATCTGGCCAACTATAAAATCTATCTCATCCCCCATATCTAAAAGGTCAAGGACGACTTTGAGAGTATCAGGGTAATAAGTGCAGTCGTCATCGGGAAAAGCAATATACTTACCGTTGCATACTTTCAAGCCCAAATTTCGATTGTATGATAGTCCTTTAATATCAGAGTGGATATAGATAATATCAAAATCACACTGTAGTGTTTCCAACACTTCCTTTAATCCAAACAATTTGTCGTTTTGGTCTATCACAATCAATTCTAGTTTATTATCAACTTTTTCTGCTGCAAAACGAAGGGAACTAACAAACCTAATTAAGTCAGTCTTTCTTCCCAGAGTTGGTAATATCAACGAAAAATACATCTATTATTAGCCTCTTTCTAAAATGGGTTTCGATTTAATTGCATAAAATAACAATGCAACTATATTGAAATATAAAGTTGCATAAGGGTCTAAGACAAAACACGCAACTAACAAACAATAAAAAATAGCATAATACTTTCTAGTTATCACAAGTGTATTATCTAAGCCTTTTAATGATAAAGTCAGAATTAAAATCATTAGCAAATAGTAAATAACTCCATGACTGAAAATCATTTGTAAAAATGAATGATGTAAGGCTCTCCCCGTTAGCTCCAAATTCCGACCACTCCCCATTCCTGAAAAAAATGCATTATTTAACGTTAAAATGTCAAGTGCGTCAAACTGCGCAGATAAGCGGTGGGACAAGGAGCTCAACTTATAAAAGATAAATTGATTACTTACAGCCTCACTAGACAATTTCTTCATTGCCAACATCAATGTTAAATAACAAATCATACTAGAAACTAAAGCGAAAAAAAAGGAGAAAGGATTCATCATAAATTTAGGACATTTTTGAGACAGTATTATATACATTAAAAATATCAAGAGGATACTAAAGGATAAACTAGAAATCACCATTAAAGCTAATGTCAACTTTAATAATCTATTACCTTTAAAAAACAAATCCAATGAAAAATACAATAGCAGACAATACAATCCATAATAATTAGAATCAAAAAATATTCCGCTGAAACGAATCAGCCCTAAGTCATAAACATTAAACAATAAATGAAATACAAGCCCAAATACAACATTTACAATAACAAAAGAAATGCAAATCCTTTCCATTTGAACTTGAGTAATTGAAACATGTGCTCTAGAAATGAATACAAGACCAAATGTCGCAACAATTGACTGAAAGAATTTAAGAAAACTATTTAGTTCACTAGCACCATTATTAAGAGACAAAAACAAAACTGGCAAAAGAAAAAATAAAAACATAAAAAATAAAATAAAAAGATCTTTTTTAAATGTAATTCGATTGAACAAAAAAAATATTATGATTGAAAAAAGGTAAAATATGAAACCAGAAGATGAAACTACACCAGAAAAAGTACATATAGAAAAGCAAGATACTAGAAGTAAAGATAATGATAACGATACCCTAGCGTACAAATAAAGAAGCAAGATAAATATAATGAGTGAAGCTATTGAAATTAAAACCACTACGACCTCTTTACAATTAAAGTCTACAAATAAAGCTTATTATAACTCTTTGCAATAACTTTTATATCAAACTTATCTTTCATTAATTTAAAGGGTTTTCTATTATACACCATTAAATCAATATCTGAGATATCAATACATTCTTCTTGTGAATCAATGATAAAACCACTAACTTTATTTTCGAAAATTTCAGCAGAAACACCATCTAACCAATTTGTAATAGGGACACAATTTTGTGCCAGAGACTCTAATACAACGTTAGGCATACCTTCTTTACTAGAGAAAAACAATAAAGCCTTACACCTCTTCATGATATTCTGTGCTTCTATAGGCGCGACATGGCCAATAAATGTTATTTTATTCTTATGCTCTGAAGATTCAACTAGTTGCATACATAGATCAACATATTCTTGTGAAAATTCAAAATTATTTTTTACATTTTCATAAGGGCCAACAATATAAAATTTTGCATCAGGCAGGTGCGAGAAGTTTTGCAAAAAATATTCTATACTTTCAAATGTCCTTTTTCTTTTACAAACAAGGCCAACAAAACAGAACGAATTAGTTTCCTTACTATTAAGTTCTATACAAGGACCTATACTAACACCATTCGGTATTAACATTAATTTTTGCACTGGTAGATACTTTGAATTTATTTCATAAACTCTTTTAGATAATGTTATGTTTTTATAGATATTTTTGATAAAGAAGAACTTAACGATCCAGTTACGCTTTGTGGAAAAAGAATCAAAGTCATCATCACCAAGTAATGTCGTTTTCAATATAACTCTTTTATTTAATAAAAACGAAATAACGAGCGAAACATTAAATGAACCATGAAAATGAAAAGTATTGATCTTAAATTTCAATACAAAATATGTAATATAAAAAAACTGCAGAAAAAAAGAACTTGGGATATTGACTACTTTGGGGTTATTTTCGACTCTATCTCCAAAATTAAAAAAAACAACTTCATGTTCAATGTTTTCAGCTAATAACTTAGCCTGCTTTGAAGCCCCACTATATCCACTGAAATTATGTAAAAAATACCCTATCATTATCTAACCTTAATTATTTTTCAAACTTTAAATATAAAATAGTTGAAGTAGCGAGTAACGAGCGAGCTAACAACTGAGTATAAACTAAACCTGATATTCCGAAAAAATAAATTAGCAACATACCTAACAGAGCTGAAACGACTGAGACGGATACAGATATATTTCTAAATGCTTTGTCTTTATTGTTAGGTAATAGATAGCCTTGATTGATTATATTTATTATAGCATTAAAACATACACTAACAGTTAATATTTGCAGGTAAAAAACTGCTTCTGTTGAGTTTTCACCAAGAAAAAACAATACTATTTCTTCCGAAAATAAACCAATAGCTAAAAGAAATGGAAATATTAGAATAATATTAAGCTTTATAGAAACATCTAACCCTGTCTTGCCTCCATCAACAATCGTAGGGAAAATTGATCTAGATAAAACATGTTGAAATCCTACAAAGGCATTAGTAACCCTTGTCGCTACTGCATAATAGGTATAAGTAGCCCCTCCAGTTGCAGCGCCTAATGCTATTGATGGAATATTGTTATATAAATTCGGAGCGAAATCACCAGAAAAAACATTAAACCCGCTGACAAATTTTGAGTATAAACTAGGAACAGTGATTTGAATTCGCCTAGTCGGCTTATGCATATACATCAAGTAAAACCCACTACCAAGTATAAACAGAGGTAAGTTATAAGATATAATTAACAAATTAATATCACTTTTATCATCAACAAATAAAATGACAAAAAGAAAAAATATCAGTTTTGAAACACTTGCGATTAGAGCTATTACCTTGAGTTCAGATAAGCCTTGATAGTACCAAACAGCTAAAAAATAGTTTCCGATAACGCCAAATGCAATGCTTAAAGTGATAACAATAATATCAATATCTACATAAAAAAACAGAAACGAACTTGATAAAAATATATAAAAAAGAGAAATAATCAACTTAACTCTTTGAATAACTGCATACTCATTTAAAGCTAAATGAATATTCTCTTTGTTTGCCGCAATATATCTAGTCCCAGTAATATTAAAACTGTAGTCAGACACAATTATACCAAACTGAACAACAGTGTTAACTAAAAGAACCACAGCGAGTAACTCTAATCCAATAGTTCTCGTTAGATAAGGGATCAACAAAATAGGTATTATCATACCGATTACATTTATCATACTTAAACTACAAAAATTTGATATTATACTTTTCACTGACTAACTCTATTTATATAAATATCAATTGCACTACAATACTCTTGTTCCAAATTACTCTTACCTTCAACCTTTTTCCAATTGTCATTTTTACTTATATAATAACAATTTGAATCAGTTAGCGTTACAGGTCCAACATGAGTAAACTGAAATTCAATCACCTTAGCTTCTAGGTTGCTAACACAAATATCTAGAGAGTATACATGAGAAGGATATTTGTCTGTAAATGCTTTTGCTTCGTCCAATATAGAAATAATATCACTACCGATTTCTAAACTATGCAGGCCGCTGCCGCTAGCTCTAAAATCATCGCCTTGAATAAGTCTCTTTAAAATATAAAACTTTTCACCAAAAACTAAAACCTTATAATCACAATCAAGGTCTTTAACAAAAGACTGTAACACGAACCTGGATTCGCCGTAAGATATATACTCATGCCACGGTTTATCAAATCGTGCTTTAAAAACAAGCTCTTTTAGCTTCCTTTTCAATCTCACTATGTTTTGGCTTATTGAATCAATGAAAAAAACACTCTTTTTCAAATCTTCAAATACTTTTATAAGCCTTACTCCCTGAGATGACGCACCATTGGCAAATTTGAATACTATAGGGTAATCACGAATATTTGTTACTTCTTTGTAATCAGAAAAGTAGTTAGACTCAATAAGGTTAAAACCGTATTTTTTTGCCATATAAACTTGAAAACCTTTATTATCGTGCGCTTTCAATGCTTCATATGACGGAATTAATGTATTATCTCTATCAAAAAAATACATTGTATCTTCGATGTATTTTTTCAATTCAATCTTTTGAGAACTTGTATATACAATATAGTTTCCGATCTCATTAAATTTTGTTTTTTGTAAAACCTGAAAAGTCATTATCTCAACATCATAACCAAGTTCAACCAGCCTTTCTTTCATATTCACAACATCTAAAGACTGCCAAGGGAACTTTTTCTGCGCGAAATATCCATCATTTCCAGTTACAAGTAAAATTTTCTTCATCATCAATAAAATCCAAACTGTAAGACAAAAAATTAAAGAGTTGTTAAATTCTAACGTTTAAACCTTTATATTTTAATAACATCCGATAATTTACGTCCTGATTTATCTTTTTCGGATAAAAGAGGAGGAAAGCTAATTGGCCAGTGAATATTTATAGAAGAATCATTCCATGCTATAGAATTTTCTGCTTTAGGATTGTAATAATCGGTACACTTGTATACAAATTCAGCCTCTTCACTAGTTACATAAAATCCATGTGCAAAGCCTTCAGGTATCCATAGTTGACGCTTATTTTCAGCGGAAAGGTATTCACCAACCCATTTGCCGAATGTTGGTGAGCCTTTTCGAATATCAACGGCCACATCAAAAACCACACCAGAGATAACCCGAACAAGTTTCCCTTGAGTATTTTCAGTCTGGTAATGTAAACCACGCAAGATCCCTTTCTTGGATTTAGAATGGTTATCTTGTACAAATCTTGTCTCTTTGCCTGTAACGAGCTCTTCAAATTGTTGTTGGTTCCAGGTTTCCATAAAAAAACCGCGTTCGTCACCAAACACACTAGGCTCTATAATTTTTACATCAGGAATACTGGTATTTATCACTTTCATGGTTTTACTCTGTGTAGGCTTGAATATTATTTAACGCTGTTTTCCAATCACATGCTTCTATTAAGAATGCATTGTTTATTTTTTCAGTACTTAAACGAGAGTTACTTGGTCGCTTTGCTGGTGTGTAATATTGCTCTGTTGTGATACTGGTCAGAAGAGGCTTTCTCTTGGCTACGCCTTGCTCGAGTGCAGTATCAAAAATAGTTTCTGCAAACTCATACCAACTCACATGAGGTAAACCTGAGTAATGATATACGCCATATTCAACAGTATCACCTTGAGCTACACTCTTAGCGATTTTAATTAGCGCGTTAGCAATATCACCTGCGTAGGTTGGCCCACCAAATTGGTCACCAACAATACTTAATGCATCACGAGTTGCGGCTATACGCAGCATGGTTTTTACAAAATTATTGCCATTCTCACCAAACACCCAAGCAGTGCGAAGAATAATGTGTTTATCGCACGCTTCTACTACAGCTATTTCTCCGGCCAGCTTACTTTCGCCATAAACACCCTGTGGGTTTGTGATATCACTTTCTACATACTCACCAACTTTATTACCTTCAAAAACATAATCAGTTGAAATATGGAGTATTGCAGCTCCCACCTCTTGCGCAGCTTGTGCTAGGTATTTAGGCCCATCACGATTAATAGCATAAGAAAGTTCAATTTCATCTTCTGCTTTATCAACTGCGGTATGAGCAGCGGCATTGATAATGATACTTGGTTGAAATTCTTCAACTGCAGCATTTACAGCATGTTGATCAGTAATATCCAAGGAATCTCTATCAAGTGCTAATATTGTTGTATCAGCATCATTTGTTAATTGCTCTACAATGCAACAACCTACCTGCCCATTACACCCTGTAATTAGTACTCGCATTAACTTACATCCTTTTCTGGTTTTCAGTCACTAAACGAGTTAAATACTGACCATATTCATTCTTCATCATCGGCTTGGCAAGCGTGAGTACCTGCTCATCGCTTAACCACCCATTACGCCATGCTATCTCTTCTAAGCAAGCCACTTTTAGACCTTGTACATTTTCAATCGTTTGTACAAAAGAAGACGCTTCATGCAAACTTTCATGGGTACCGGTATCTAACCATGCAAAACCTCTCCCGAGTAACTCAACATTCAAGTTATCTTGGTTCAAATACATTTCATTTAACGTGGTAATTTCTAATTCGCCGCGATGTGACGGTTTAACTTGCTTTGCCATTTCGACAACATTGTTGTCGTAGAAGTACAAACCGGTGACAGCATAATTTGATTTTGGCTTCGTTGGTTTTTCTTCTATCGATACGGCTTTCATATCTTTATCAAACTCAACCACACCAAATCTTTCTGGGTCTTTGACTTGATAACCAAATACTGTGGCACCCTCTTTTCTATTCGCCGCATTCTTCAATGTTGCACTAAAAGATTGACCATAAAAAATATTATCACCCAAGACTAAACAAACACTGTCCTTACCGATAAATTCTTCACCAATGATAAAGGCTTGCGCTAGGCCATCTGGTGAAGGTTGTACTGCATATGTTAGATTGATACCAAAATCTGAACCATCACCTAATAAACGCTTAAAACCTTCATTGTCTTCTGGTGTAGTAATAACCAATATATCTCTAATGCCTGCAAGCATTAATGTTGACAGTGGATAGTAGATCATGGGTTTGTCATATATTGGTAGTAACTGCTTAGATACACCTCTTGTGAGTGGGTATAAACGCGTTCCTGAACCGCCAGCTAAAATAATCCCTTTCATAAATCCTCAAACGTTATATGTTACACATGCCAAATATCAAAGAAAATACTATCAAGAATTAATGCCTAAACGCTCACGTTGATAGCTACCATCTTGTACATGTTGACACCACGTTTGGTTAGTTAAATACCACTCAATGGTTTTACGTAAACCCGTTTCAAATGTTTCTTGTAGTTGCCAGTTAAGCTCATGATTCATTTTACTTGAGTCAATCGCATAACGACGGTCATGACCTGGTCGGTCTGTGACATAAGTAATTTGCTCAGAGTAAGGTGTGCCTTTTGGGACTAGGGTGTCTAGAATACTGCAAATGGTTTTGACCACTTCAATATTTTGTTTCTCATTGTGACCACCAATATTGTAAGTCTCACCGACTATACCCGTCGTCACGACTTTATAAAGTGCACGAGCATGATCTTCAACATAGAGCCAATCACGAATTTGATCACCTTTACCGTAGATAGGAAGCGACTTCCCTTCTAATGCATTAAGGATCACTAATGGGATTAACTTCTCAGGAAAATGAAACGGACCATAGTTATTAGAGCAATTAGTCACAACGGTTGGTAAACCGTATGTGCGTAACCACGATCTAACTAGGTGGTCACTTGATGCTTTAGATGCCGAATAAGGACTGCTTGGTGCATAAGATGTTTCTTCAGTAAATAATGGCAGCGCTTCATTAGAACTTTGGCCGTCTTGCTCATCAGGATGCGGTAAATCACCGTATACTTCATCTGTAGAGATATGATGGAAACGAAATGAAAGCTTGGCTTTTGCTGATAATGCATTCCAATACTCGCGAGTCGCTTCAAGTAGCGTATAGGTGCCAACGATGTTTGTTTGAATAAAGTCTGATGGCCCAGTAATTGAACGGTCAACGTGCGATTCAGCCGCAAGGTGCATCACTGCATCTGGATTATGTTGCTTAAAGACGCGGTCCAATTCAGCACGATCACAAATATCCACTTGCTCGAAAACATATCGCTCATCATTTTCTACACTGACAAGTGATTCGAGGTTGCCTGCATAGGTTAATTTATCAACATTGATGACGCTGTCTTGAGTATTATTGATGATATGACGAACAACTGCAGAGCCAATAAAACCTGCACCACCTGATACTAAAATTTTCAAAGCACAATCCTTTAAATTGAATATCAGTTTTTGAAACTTAATTAGTTCGCAAACCGAGTAACTAATTATCTAAAATCAGTAAAGTTTAAAATCTACTTTTATAATATTATAAATGGCTAAAAATTCTTACTTATCCGATTTGTACTCGTAATTATAATAGCCATAATAACCATAAGCATTACTGGCCTTTTTAACTACGCCGTTAAACACTACGCCTTTAACATCGATACCATTTTGCTCGAAGCGATTACGAGTCAATTCAATCTCACGGAGATGATTCTGGCCAAAACGGGCAACCAATAACGTAGTGCCAGTATGAGCACTGACAATAGCGGGATCGGTTACGGCTAAAATTGGCGGGGTATCAATAATGACTAAGTCATAAGCTTTACTGACTTCATCTACTAGCTTGCTAAAGTTGCTATGCATAAGCAATTCAGACGGATTTGGCGGTATTTGTCCGCGGGTAATAACTTTTAAACCTTCAATTTTGCTTGGCTTAGTGACCTGTTCTAAATTTAAACGGCCAGATAAGTAATCACTTAAACCGTCATCCCACTTTAGGCCAAACTGGGTTTGTAAATAGCCTTTGCGCATATCGGCATCAATAATCAGTACTTTCTTACCACTCTGGGCAAGTACTGCGGCTAAATTAACCGAGATAAATGATTTACCCACTCCAGGGCTTGGACCAGATATAGCAATAATATTATTTTTAGCTTCCATCATTGCAAAATGTAAGCTAGTACGAAGACTACGTAGAGCTTCAATGGATAAATCGGCCGGATTATCTATGGCTAATATTGATTTAGCCTTAGCAGCCGCTTTGGCTTTACTCGATTTACCGAAGCTCATGAGCTTTTGTTGATTTTCTGAATACGGCACACTGGCATAAACAGGCAAGCCGATTGCTTCAATCTCGCTAGGGTCTTCTACGCCACGGTGCATTGCTTTTTGCACTAACACAATCGCAATGGCTAACATGCCACCCAACATCGTTGCCATAACCACAATTAATGGCTTCTTAGGTTTGACTGGTTTAGAGGTGTTGACCTCGGCAGAGTCAATAATGCGCACATTACCGACGGTACCGGCACGGACAATGTCCAACTCCTGAGTTTTACCCAGTAACATGGTATAAATCTCGTTACTGACTTCAACATCGCGCTTTAAACGTAACAATTCTTGTTGAGTTTCAGGTAAATTACCTACCTGCCCCACAAGCTCTTTCTTTTGATCATTAACCGCACTAATTTGCTCGACTAAGCCTTGATAGGTTGGATGATCTTTTTTGAACTTACGGCTCATTTCTAGTCGTTTTAATTCCAACTCTTGTAATTTAGTCTCGAGGGCAACAACTTGCTCAAGTACGCCTTGGGTCTCTAGGGTGATGTTAATAGACTGACGTTTTATTTGATAATCGTTAAAGCGTTGCTCGGCAAATTCAAGTTGCTTTTTAATCTCGGGTAATTGAACTTCTAAAAATTCTAATGATTTTTGTGCTTCAGCAGAATTTCGTTCAACATTACGACGGACATAAATAGCCGCGACTTTATCGAGTACTTGTTCGGCATAGCTAGGGTTGTTGCTTTGTAAGCTTAAGTTGATAATGCCTGAGTCTTTACCCTTCTCACTGGCACCTATTGCGGCTTGCAAATCTAGAATAGTGTTTAATCTATCTTGGCGAGTGATTGTAAATTCTGTACCTGGGCGTGCATGTAACGTGCGCACGGTTAAGCTAAATTTTGAATTTGTAAGCTCTTGACCCACTTTGCCTTTGAGAATTTGCTCGCCATCGTCGTTTAATAACGCGACGGCGTTGTTGTCTAAGGCTACTAAGGTAAAACCTGAACCAATAGCAGATTTTGGTACATCGAAACGGAATACATCAATAATTTCGCCGCCCCAGGCATAACTGCTGGCACCAAAACTGGGCTCAGCTAGGTCACCTTCATTCATAGGCGCAAATTTACGAAATGAACGAGAACCAATAAATGGAAATAGGTTTGGCTCAGCAATAACATCTAGCTTTAAATTATCGACTGCTTCACCAATCACCGAGCGTGATTTTAATAATTCAATTTCGGTCACGGCTGTTGAAGTACTTTCGAACATCCCCGCCATGTCATCTAAACCAGGCACGGATGAGCCGCTGTCTTCGACTTGGATCATCGCAGTAGCCTGGTAAACAGGTGTCGATAACACTGCATACACAACGCCAACGAACATAAATAACGCCGTTAAACCAATAATAAAATATTTGCGGTCTAACAAGGCGCCAAACAATGCCATTAAATCGATTTCTTGTGCTTGCTGAGCAAGGTTATCATTCTTTTTTGTTGTAGGCTGAGCACTCATTAAGTTGCCATTCCTTATAGATATTTTTGCCAAGCGCTACATGCGCTATCGATTAATGCGTACACATGCTCAAATGCTTCTTGGCTTTGGCGATACGGATCGGGAACTTCTGCATTATTAATCCATTTCCCTAATAAAAACGTTTTACCACGCGCTTCAGGGTAGCGACTGTGAACATCGTTTAAATGGCGTTGTTCCATAACAAGAATGACACTATTAGCGGCAATTAATTGCGACGACAATTGCTGACCCTGGTGTGAGTCCATTACCACACCATGGCTTAAGGCAATTTTTTGCGCCATGGCATCAGCTGATTTACCGACTAATGCGGTTAATCCTGCTGATGCGATGGTGATATTTTTATCGATAAGCTTGCTTTTTAAAACATACTCAGCTGTTGGGCTGCGGCAAATATTGCCTGCACAAACCATTAATACTGAATCAAACATGGTGTAAAACCCTTAACGGAGTAGACATTAATTGATTAATTTTAAATACCATTAATATTATCTAATGTCGCGACCGAAGGCAGTAATAAGCTGATTACGCGGTTCCAACGGGCCAATGGTGCAGAAGTTACATACACAATATCGTGCGGTTGTAACTCAAATTGTTCAGCAAGTACCAACGAGGCAATATTCTTAGCGTGTAATTGATATACATCGGCTAAAATACCCGTTTGTTGATAATCGCGTTTACGCAGTACAAATATGCCGTTCGCATCTGCGGTGTTTTCGTTTAAGCCGCCAGAATCACTTAACGCTTCCGCTAGGTTTAAGCCATAACGGTTAAGCATTACGGTACCGGCTTTTTTGACATCGCCTAATACAAACACTTTTTGCGCATCGTTACGATTTACATGCACGATGTCGCCGTCTTGCAGTAAACGGTTTTGTGATATATCGCCTTGGGCATAAAACTTGTCTAACTCTATAATCTCAGTGGTTTCACCACGAGTAAATGTCACCGTGCGCCAGTCGGCTGATTCGGATAAACCACCCGCTTGATTTAATGCATCAATAAGGGTTAACGGAATTTCTGTAATAGGAAACACACCCGGTTGGGTGACTTCACCGGTGATATAGGTTTTTTGGCTTCTAAAACCAACCACTTTAATATCGACTTGTGGGTCTGCTATGACTTTACTTAACCGTTCAACCAATTCTTTATGCAGTTGTCTGACTGTTTTACCTACCGCAGGAATATTGGGTGCATAAGCATAAGTAACGGTGCCATCTTGTTGTACCCTAAAACCATCAAACTCGGCGGTACGTTGAACTGCTGCAGGAATGGTTAATTCAGGGTGATCCCATACACCTATAGTTAGTACGTCACCAATTCCTAACTTATATTTATAATTGCTGGTATCGATACCTGCATAACTGGACATCGGTTTAGCACTTTTTCGAAGTTGTTTTTGCTGTGCTATTAATGATGCATCAATAATTTGAATGTTGACCTTATCTAAGTCTTGTTCGAGGCTTCTTGTTTGATCACCAGAATCAATCCCCTCAAAATGACTGCCGGGAACAATGGCGCAACCCGACACAGATACAAGCAAAAATGATGTAATGAGTGTTTTGTAACTAAACGTCATTGTATGATTCCAATTTATTTAAATTTTTTGTAATGAATTAAGGGTAAAAGATAGAAAGCTTAGAAAGCAAAAGCTTAGAAAGCAAAAGCCTAGTTGCTAGATTCTAGAGCGCTGCGCTTCTATAAAATCTTTACTGCGAAGCAGTCCTTAGCAGGACGAAGTCCGCCCTAGAAGCGAAGCGCACTATCCGCGTAGCTTCCTAGGCTCTATGATTCTAGGGCGCTGCGCTTCTATAAAATCTTTACTGCGAAGCAGTCCCTAGCAGGACGAAGTCCGCCCTAGAAGCGAAGCGCACTAGCTGCGTAGCAGCATAGAAAGCAAAAGCCTAGATGCTAGATTCTAGGGCGCTGCGCTTCTAAGTAGAGCAAAAGGCTAGCAAGCAAAAGCCTAGAGTCTAGATTGCTATCGCACGTCATCGCTCTAACTGCTAGAGTCTAGTTCATTTATTATCGTTTTTATAATTTTAGGATTAGCTGACTCGTTAAGGAACAAAGGCGTTGCCATGTTTCTTATGAGAATTGAGTGAACATAATCCATTATTTATTCGAGGAGATTAGTCGACAAGCCAAAAGGGCTCATTCGCTATTTATTGTTCGATATCGCCTGATACCGCTTGTTATCTATTACTAGCGCTTCGTACCAAAAAACGTTAAAGCTAGATCGCTATCGCACGTCATCGCTCTATACCGCCTGACACCGCTCTAACTGCTAGAGCGCTGCGCTTCTATAAAATCTTAACTGCAAAGCAGTCCTTAGCAGGACGAAGTCCGATCTAGAAGCGAAGCGGTCTAGAACTTAGCTCCTAGCCGCTAGATTGCTATCGCACGTCATCGCTCTATACCGCCTGACACCGCTCTAACTGCTCTAACTGCTAGAACTTAGCACCTATCCGCGTAGCGGCCTAGAGCCTAGAGCGATCTTCAGACACGCTACCGCCCATAGGTTACGGCTCCAGCATGCCCAAAATTTCAACGAAACTTCCATTTTTTAAGCATTTACGACTAAATTACGTCGAATATGCATTTTGAGCGCTGATTATACTTAAAATTTCTGTAATTTACAGACAGAAATGACAATCTTGTGATTAATTTTGCCATTATATTGCGGTTACGTGACAGAAACACTACAGCCAAAAAAACTAATATACAGTATTAAATCCTAATTAATCATCATGATAAGCCTACAATAACGGTTATAATTAGATATTTGACTTGCTGTATTTATTTTTAGTCATAAAAAAAGGATATTGCTGATGCAATATCCTTTTTTTGAAGCAAAAATACACATTTATTGGCGTTTTTAATTAATCTGTCTGTAGTTAACTTTTTATTTTATCAGTGTAATTGCATATTTTAACCGAAACCGACTGATACACCCTTTTCTACTTTAGCAATTTCAGTTTTCTTATATCATGAATAAGAAGAATGATGTCCTGCTTATATGGTTGACGGCTAAACACTGAATCTTACTTGTCCTCACGTAATGGATACTCAACAAATGCATACATGCGAGGGGAGCTTAGCTTGTCTCCATAATAGTGCTGCTTACCCATTATATTAAAGACTACTACGCCATCTTGCGAAATCAACATACTAATGGCTTCGGTTAACTGAATTTGATCCTCGATCCCGTTGGTGTTTTAGCTGATCAAGCATAGGTTTGCTCAAATAACGCCTAACAACAGCAAGATTCGATGATATTTAACCTATGGCTGGTTTTCAGGCATCGATTAAAGACAACATACGAATACCTAATAAGTAATCGTAAAAACAAGATTCATTTAACATCTTTAGACGAAATCATTTAAAAATATTAGCAAATAAAGAGTATAGCGATAGACAATTTAGTCGCTACGTTTTAGCCAAGTAATGATCTGCCAAACATGGGCAAGGGCCCAATTGTATATAATAAATAAAGCGATAAAAGAGCTGAACATGATCCATTCAGGAACCAGATAAAACTCCCCTGCTAAACCACATAGAGAAAGTAACAATGACAACAAAGTAATTCTGATGAGGGTTTGTTTACGATTGTAACCTGCTCGCTCAAAAATATGATGTAGATGATCACGATCTGGATTAAAAGGTGATAAGCCTTTTTTAAACCTTCTAAACATAATCGCGGCCATATCCATTAACGGAATAGCAATCAAATACAAAGCCGTTACTGGAGAGAATACAGGCTCATTAATGCTAACCCCATGATGTACGTTATAAGGTTGAGTACCTAGTACTAATAACCACACTACAGTTAACCCAATTAACATACTGCCCGCATCACCCATAAATATTTTCTGAACGGATATAAAAGGCCAACGAAGGTTAAAAAATAGATAGGCAAGGATAGCGGCATCAAACAGTAATGGCAGCAAAAACCATTCATTACCAGCGCGGTAAAATAACACAGATAATGATGTAAAAGTGACTAAACTAAGCATTCCTGCTAAACCATCGATACCATCAACCATGTTAAATGCGTTAATTGAGCCAATAACAGCGATTATGGTGACTAAAATACCAACGTAACCCAGTTTAAACTCAAAAAAGTAAAAAATATCGCCTAGTGTTGTTAGATAAAAACCTGCACCAAAAACCAAAATAGATGCTGTAATAACTTGAGCAACAAGACGTAAACGGACTGACAAATCATAGCGATCGTCTAAAACGCCTATAAAAAGAATCATTGAGGAGGAAATTAGATATAAATTAAGCGTTTGGCTAGCTTGAATAAATAAACTGGAAGCGAAGAAAATACTACAAAAAATGGCTATACCACCAATAAGAGGTATAGCACCATCATGACACTTACGCTCGTTAGGTAAATCTAACAAGCCAACCTTAGCAGCAATGGGCTTAAAAACTAAAATAGCCCCAAAACTCAACACAAAAGCTGTTATAAACGGAACAAAATAATCCATCACCTCATCCTTAAGCATATACAAAACTCAAAATACAACACGAAACTTTACCACTTATCGATCCAGACCACTTACCTGATCCAGAAAATAATACACCTTATACTTCACATATGTAATCCGATTGGTGATAAATATTAATTAATCGCGTGATGGTAAGGTAAACAGAAAATGTTTGCGCAAAAAAGACGTGATGCGCCAAATATTTGAAATCACGGTGAAATAAACACCAAAGACAAGTAGAAAAGAAATAAACATAATAAATTCAGGCACTTGATACAAATCTGACAGAATACCAATTATAGCCATAATTGCGGAAAATGAACAGATTACCAAGAGTGACATTGTTGAAGTCATTCCAATACGCTGGCAAATATGATGCAAATGCTCTCTATCAGGTTTAAAAGGTGATTGACCTTTTTTGATTCTTCTCGTCATTGTACAAACCATGTCCATAAGAGGCAAAGCAATAAACCACAATGCGGTTACAGGTCGAATAACCAAAGAATTATCTGGTTGGCTTGCTTCAATCAACAACCAAATAACAGTAAACCCGATAAACATGCTGCCAGCATCACCCATAAATACTTTGAAACGACGACCAAACGGAAAGCCTAAGTTAAGCATGATATAGGGCAGCATAGCGCCAACGAACAACATGCAGTAAAGCGCTAAATAGTCGTTTCCAGCGAGATAAAACATTAAACCAAGCGCGGAGAATGTCACTGAAGCAAGCCCACCTAATAATCCATCAATACCATCAACCATATTAAATGCATTGATTGCCCCTATTACGGCAAAAATGGTTACGATATAACTCAAGTAAGTTGGGATGACTAAGGCTGTATCGCTGATCATAGCGCCAAGGTAATGCAAACTTTTGTAACCAATCAAAATCATAGCAAGTGAAATACAAGCTTGGACCACTAAGCGCGATTTAAAACTTAAATCGTATTTGTCATCTAGGGCACCCAATACAATTAGCACTGTCGAACATACAACGTAAAGAAGTAAAGCGTTGGTAATAGGAAAAAGCGCAAACAAGGCGATCATTAACGTGCAGTAAATTGAAATACCGCCAATAAGAGGGATCTGACCAACGTGCAACTTACGCTCGTTAGGCTTATCAACTAAGCCAAAACGTTTGGCTAACTTTCTGAAGATGAACAAACTGGTGAAAGAAGCACAGAATACAAATAATAAAGACAAACTCATGGACATAAATGACTCAGTGTTAGATAAAATTTGGTTGAGCTCGCCTAAAAATTACGTAAATTATTTACGCGAAATAATAAATACGTTTTCGACTCAAAAACGTACAAAATAAACTTTAGACAGGTGGTAACAAAGCCTATAGTAATCAGTTTTAAATCGTCATGTAATACAGGAGCACACAATAAACATGACATACCATAACTGTTTTTAGGTGAAAACAATCTGGAGTGTCTTTAAACTGAATATCCACGCTATAATATGATTAATTAGCTAATATAAAAATACTCAAAAAATTATCGTTTGGTATAAAAATCATACTGAAAACAGTCTTTTATTAAAAAATAATGAAAATAAATATTTCCATCTTCATTATTGAACTTGATATAATCTTATTATTGAACTTGATATACTAGAAATTATGAATATGTCTCTTCGTACATCTGATTAATATTTTTCCATGTGTAACGACTTTCAGCGATCTGCTTCATATTAACTGCAATAGCTGATAACTCATCAGTAGTCACCTCTGTTAGCATGCCATTCAAATTATGTGATGAGGAAAAATATACCGCCCGGTCTTCGGTACTGTACCTATTAAATTTACAGTCAAAAGCAAAAATTGGTTTTTGGAAGTGCATAGCTTCGACTAAAGAGGGATTGGTGCCTCCGGCAGAGTGTCCATGAATGTAGCCCTTACATTCGCTTCTTAGCATAAACAACTGTTTAATATCGTATATCGGATCAATAATATCAATGTTCGGTTTGTCTGAGAATTCTCTTTTGAGCTCTCTACCGAATTCACTAGAATTCCAATTCCCAACAAATTTTAACTTTTTATCACTATTTACAAACGCCTCTAAGATCATTTGAACATTGTTCTCAGGCTCTATTCGACATAGTGATAAGTAGTAATCTTGTTCTTGGCCAACGTCGATACCTTCAATCATTGCATGATCACCTCCATAGGCAATAACAACATTGTCCGTTGAATATTCAACGTCGACATAATCGCCAATGGCTTTGTTATCAGTAATAATCACGTCAGAATATTTAACTGCTATTGATTCTGAAAACTTTAAGAATCTCTTAGCCCATTTGTTCCATTTATCACGTTTCCATTCTAAACCATCTATATTAGTGACGATTTTAGCTTTAGAGAAAAACTTAAAAATAGGTAAAAAAAGGCATCCAGAAACACCTAATATTAGTACTGTATCAGGCCGTAAAAACCAACATCTAATTAATGATAAAATATCATACGGTATACTTTGAATACCATTCGCATTTAATGGCAAATAAACTAATTTAGCATCGTTATAAGTATCTACTTTGTCGACGTAAGACTTACCTGAGCAAAAAATAGTATAATCAATCTCATTTGACTTATACAATGTTAAATTTTCGACTAGCGATTCAAACCCACCATAACAAGCAGGTATACCAACAGTACCAACGACTGCAACCTTAATCATTAAAGTAATTCCTGATCTTTCATTCTGGTAGCAGACTTGTCTTTTTCTGAAAGAATCGGCTGATGAACTAAAGGCCAAATAATGCCGATATCCGGATCATTCCAAATAATAGAATGCTCAGACTTTGGGTTATAATAATCAGTACATTTATAAACAAACTCAGCACTTTCACTCGTTACGTAAAAACCATGAGCAAATCCTTCAGGCACCCAAAGTTGACGTTTGTTATCAGCTGAGAGTAGCACTCCTACCCATTGGCCTAAAGTTGGTGAGTTTTTACGAACATCAACGGCAACATCAAAAACCTCTCCAGAAACGACACGAACTAACTTACCTTGGGTATTTTGGGTTTGATAGTGCAGTCCACGCAAAATACCATGCATAGATTTTGAATGATTATCTTGAACAAACTGAATAGGGCCGGTGCCAATAAGTTCTTCAAATTTGCCTTGTTGCCAAGTTTCCATAAAAAAACCTCTGTCGTCACCAAAAACATCAGGCTCAATTATTTTAACTTCAGGTATTGCTGTAGCTATGATCTTCATAGTTATTACTCTTATTTTTTATTATAATTTAAAATATATATTTATTTTATTAGTCCAACTTTATTTTCAAGCTAATTTTCATTGTAATAAATACTAAAACTACTAATAGAAGTTACGCAAAAATCTTTAAAATAAAAACTAAATCAAACTAAATCAAACTTTTCAAAATATGCTATCAAAGCCATTTTATACTCTTCAGCAGTAAACTTTTTTGACATGGATAAAGCTTCGTTAGAATATCGATTCCAAACATCAAAAGAACTATTTAAATATAAAACAAACTCAACAATTTTTTCTGTATTCCTAGCATCAACGAGTAAGCCATTTTCATTATTAACGAATTCAACAGGACCTCCTACAGTTGGAGCTACTACTGGGCAACCAAATGCCATACCTTCTAAAAGCGATAAACCAAAAGTCTCAGTCCACGCTTCAGGTAAAGATAAGTTTAATACTAGGAAACTCTCCTGAAATAACTGTTGAATATTAGACGGACGAACATGAATTATTAAATTCTTTGGTATAGTGTTGCCAGCAATAAATTCATCATATTCATAACTTTCGCAATTTATAGCTGCAACAACGTTAAATTTAGGTAGACTTAATGCAAGTGAAATTAATTGTGATATTCCTTTATATTTTTTTAACGAACCGGCAAAAAACAACTGTTTCCTTTCAAACTTTGAGCGAAAATCAAGATCATTGGAAGGAATAAAATCTGTTCGTAAACCGTTATAAATAACATCAGATCCAATTTTATCAAAACTTTCTTGATGTTGAAGATATTTTGAAACAAATATTACACTTGTAGCACAATGTTGTATAAAGAATCGTAAGAAAGCTTTAAGTAAATCTGGTTTTATATGTGTTTCATGTACATAGTACACCACTTTGGTAGCAAATAATTTTGCTGCCACCCCAGCTCCAAATGGAAGCATAGTATTAATTATCACTGTTGACTTTCGGCTTTTTAGCCTATTACCGATCAACCAAAAAGATAACTGGAAGAATAAAAAAATCTGCGATATTAAAAAATAGAAAAGTTGAATATAACGATTATTACTTCGTGCATAAAAGCAATTAATCCGTCTCGCATTAACACCATCAAGAAAGCCTCTATGCTTACTTGTAAGTACATATGTATTATTCGGTGTGCTAATACCACTGTTTATAGCATCCCTAAATACTCTAGGACTACCACTAAAGTCATTAAATAAATGAACGTAAAAAATATCTACACTTTTTTTCATTTTGATTTCTTTTAAATTTCTTTTAAAATTCTTGCTGGTACGCCACCAATTACGCAGCCTTCAGGAAAAGAGCCTTTAACAACTGAACCTGCTGCAACAATACATCTAGGACCAATTATAGCTCCGTCAAGTACGGTGACCTTGGCTCCTATCCAACAATTGGGACCGATTGAAATACCTTGATGAGTAACACCTTGATTACGGATTAAAATTTCTTTATCGTCGAAAATATGATTCTCAGGGTGAACACTAAAATAAGCTCCAATAATAGTATCGTCGCCAATTGAAACACCACCGGCTCCCCCTAGATGACAGAAGTCACCAATACCTACGTTCTTACCTATGGTAATATTATCTCCAATATAAGCCAAAGAACCGCTAACTTTAACGATACCGAAACGACCAATACTTGATCCATCACCCAAAAATAAACCATTGACACTTAAGGAATCAATGATACAAAAATCTGATATTGAAACACCCTTACCAATTTTTAATTTTTTAGTACCGTATACCTTAACATTTTGCCCAAGAAAAACTATTTTCCTTACCTTTATAAGGCCTCTCATCAACGAAAACAACTGAGACAAAGATAAATTAATTAAATACAAATCGTCGACGTTCTCATCAATTTCGAAAGTACGACCTTTAATTTTTAAAACCATAAATTCAATAAACTTTTTAACTATCATATTTATTTACCACAAATGATCAATTTATTACACTCAAAATATTATCAACCCGATTTGACCATGAATTATTATCAATAAATTGGATCCGTTGTTCTTCTGTATATTTTTTACCTAAGCCATTTATGATAATATTTTTTAGTTCATCTTTAGTATTATAAAAATGAACAAATGGAGAAAATCGTTCAACCTCAACATATTGAACGCTTATAATATTATTTCCAAAATTAACGTATTCATATAATTTAACTGGGTCAACCCCCAGTACAAGATCATTTAAAGTAAAAGGCATTAATAAACAACTATACCCCTTCGAAATAGAAAAAAGTTCTGAATGATTAGCTACTCCACGATAATTTAATCTAGCAGCGGAAGGAATAATAACACCGGATTCAATAGGGCCATAAAGGTCTACAGTCAAATCTGGTATTTGCTCGAGAACATATAAAATAGATTCGAAGTCAAACCAATTTGAAATTGTACCAAAATAAGCCATATTTCTTACTTCAGCTGGAGGTATAACCTCTTCAGTAATTATCTTTCCACCAAATGCATTACGAGATAGCGATGCTTTTATATTATGTTTATTAGCTATTTTTTCTTGTAACCATGTGCTGGTACAAAAGACATAGTCACTCGAGTTTATACATGCCTTATCGAACCTAGTAATATTATTGTACTGCCAACAATTTTTCTCATGAAATTCTGCATTATCATCCATACAATCATAAATTAATTTAAAACTTCGATTTTCTGGAATATAAGCGATTAAAGTAGGATGAGTTAACCAAACATAATCAGGTTTAAAAAGTAAAATCACGAACCTGAAATATAACTTCAATAAATGAGTAGAAACACGATTTAATAATTCACTTCGATTAGAAAAAGGAAGTTTAAAAAATGGAAACAAATTTTTATCAACGCGCTTACCATTTTTCTGTAAAAGTTTTCGAGAAAAAGAAAATTGATACATTTTTTTAACATTAATATTTTTATCTTCTAAACCTTCAGCGATAAATTGTGGGCGTTGTTTTATCCAATTCCAATCAATATGTGAAATATATAGTACTTTTTTATTAACAGCCATTATTGAAGCCTTACCTTATCAATTTTAAAAACACTAAAACAAGAGTACAAAAATATAATGTATATGTTTAGTGTGAAATCAAAAATATTTGAATAGTTCATTAGAAAAAAAAGTGATGATAATGACAGAAAACCAGTCAAGCCGATCAATTTATGCGTAGGGGTACCATATAAGTAAACTCTATAGAATGAAGCTATTAGAATAAGCAAAAATGAGAACAGAGGAATACTGTAGAAAAACCCTAAATCATTTACTATTGTTGCAAAAGACGATTCGTAAAAAAATTGATATGCCTTTAAATTACCAGTTGAACCAATACCATATCCCATTGGATTAGCAGTTATGTTATCTATAAAGCTTAGTAACATAGGTGTTCTAGCTTGTGATGAAAGATCGCCAATACCCAATAAATCACTTAAGGGAGCAATAGCAAAACTAAAAATAAAAAGGAATACAAAAACAACAATTATTGATCTAAAACTGCTTATTTTTAAAAGTTTTAAAAGACTTAATAAAAGTACAACAAAGCATAATGAAAGAGCTGGGTTTCTAATTCTTGTAATGAAAAGAAAATATATGAATATTATAAAAAATAGAAAATACAATATTTTTGATTTTTTCTTCAATATACAACAAGCGATTAAATAACATATTGGTATTAACAAAACTTGTGATAACCCAGTTGAGCTACCAAAGAAACCATATGCTCTTACATCACCATCTTTAAGATGATTCCACGAACCAAACATCTCAAGATTTGAATATAGTTCGTAGAAATAAAATAAATTATAATCACCATTAAATAAAGTTTGTATCCACAATGAATATATGAAATGGATCAACAAGCAAACTACCATTACTGGCATTAAAGTTTTAAAGAACTGAGTATGAGGTTTACCTGGTAGCACATATAACAAAGATAATAAGAATATCCAGAAGTACATATTCTGAATACTTAACATTACCATGGTTCCATTACCTTTTACAAAGTACCCTATATAAATTAAGATTCCTATGTATAAAATAACAAAGAATGTTTTTGTTCTTATCTCAAAACTGGCTTTCAAAATACCGGAGAGTAATAATATCAAAAAAGTACCGTATAAGAAGACAAGTTTGAATAGTGAGAATGAATAATATAGCTTATCGAGGCCATTTGTTTTCATTGAAACTACAAAATAATTTTCAAATAAAATATAACAGAAAACTATTAATAAGATTGAACTTATAAGGTTATAAGATTTGCATTTATCATTTATCATTAAAAACCTAATCAACTTTCTACAATTTATTATTCATTACGATGAAAATGAATTCTGCCAATTTAAAAAATCTCTCATTCTAACAAAAAGAATAAAACCCAACCCAATGATATACCCGAATAATAAACCTTGTATTCCTAGATAAAACCCAAATAAATAGCCTGAAAACATCGTAATTACAGAGCCGATGGACAATATTAAAAAATCACGTTTTGTATTACATGAAATAATATATTGCATGCCAATGAATGCATTTACTGCATATAAAACAGTTATAATGCTAATTAGGATAGATATTGAAAATCCCATAAAATACTCATTGTAAAAAAAGTATATAATAGTATTTGAGAATGCAAAAAAACCTAAACATAGAAAAGCAGATATCATTATAAAAAGATTACATCTTGATTTTATAAAACCTGAGTCTAACGTTTTATTATTAAATCTAATTAAAAACTCAGATTGCCATACTGCAGAAATTAAGCTTGATAGAACAATAACAAAAGAAGGGATTTTATAACTTAGATTAAACTGAGCTGTCGCTTTATCGCCATATAAAAGCGAAACCATATATATAATACCACCGCTTAATAACCACCAACACATACTTGCTGGTATTAATGGCAATGAATAATCTAACATTTTCTTAAAAAAAGCATTAGGAATAGATAGGTTCTTATTTACAGAAAAAACAATCCATATAATATAAATACTAAAGCATTCTGATAACAGTAATGATTTAAGCCCTTTTTGTTCTAAAATAAAAATAAAAAAAAGTGAGAATATTAAAAACAAAAAAACCTGAAAAAACAATAAAAAGAAATATGTATTATCGCCTGCACTTCGTCTTAAATATTCCAAGTTTACATAAAATACTATATAACAAAACGCAGATGCTAGTACACCTATATATATATTAACACTTAAAGAAAATCCGACAACGAGAAAAAATGAAAAAAACAAAATTGAATTTGCATATTTAAATGCTAAACCTATTTCATCATCAAAACTTTTATCACCATAGAATCTAAATATAGCTGCGGGTATCTGTAATGATAAAATAGGTATTAAAAAAAACTGCATCACTTGGTATGTAGATATTTGTCCAACTTCTTTAATATCTAGAAACTTGGCGAAAATAAACAAACCAAAAAAGGAACATGCTTTAGCTAGAAATAAAAATATGTACTTTGTCATTTACCCTACTAATAACTTAAGAAATATGTAACTTTTAAATTTAATTGAATATTTAACCGCAACATAAACCAAATATGATTCTAATAATATTCTTAGAACCCCATTAGGGTATGTTGCTCTAAAACCAAAGACCATATCACTAAATCTAACTGATGCTCTGGATGTATTATTACTATCACTCAACTCAGATAAGTCATGGCTTATTACCGATTCTAGCAAATAAATCCCAAAACCTAATTTATTATAATCTAATAAAAACTTAGTATCCGTAAAATAAAATTTAAGACGCTCATCATATTTAATTATATCTTTTTTCACTAATTCTACTTTTACGACCAGCCCACTATTAATAGCAACAATATCTCTGTCTTTAATGATACCTTTCCTATCTTTTAGTGTTGGGTCTAAAGTACCGAAAAAAAGTCTTAACCGCCCAGGACTGACTAGTGTGTCTCCATGAACTACTTTAGGAAGTAATAAGTAAACATTCATATCATTTATTACTTGGTTTATTTCACTGATATAATCATCTTCAATGATTGAGTCTTGATCGAGTAATATCGCATAATCAGAATCTTGTTCTAATAGGAATCTATTATATATAATAGGCAGTGCTTTATTTTCGAGGCTTTTAACTATTTCAATTTCAAATTTATCTTTTATTTCTTCGTTTAGATAAATATTTTCATCGGAATATTTATTCATCCATATTTTCAATACGGGTTTATAATCAATATTCCGTAAATCTAAATTGGAAATAGCAATAAGTGATAATGATTCAATTAAATCAATTCCGTATGTTACAACTAAAATACTGACTTTTTTCATGTGAACTCATCAATTTATATCTTGATTATACTTTTATAACAAAAAGTTATATTTTTATATAAATGAAATTATATTTCAATTGGATTTATTCATAAAGTATCGTAGAGATTTTTTTACTTAGGAAAATAGACATTTTGTATGAATTTAATACAAAAAACTTTATTTATTTTTTATCACATCTAACAATGCTTCTTGCCAATTACTTTGTTTAATAGAAAAATTATTTAAAATTTTATGGCAATCAAGTTTAGAGTTCGCAGGTCGTTTAGCCGGCGTTGGGTAATCTGAAGTTGTAATAGCACTTAATTGCATTACATGAGAAATAATTTTTTGATCGAATGCTATTTCAAAAATCTTTTTAGAAAATTGAAACCAACTTACATATGGAAAACCTGAATAGTGATATATACCATATGCTTTATTACCTGATACTATTGATTTTGCAATCTTAATAATTGCACAAGCGATATCACCGGCATAGGTTGGGCCACCAAACTGATCAGCAACAACATCCAAGGAATTTTTAGTTTTCGCCAAACGAAGCATGGTTTTAACAAAATTATTGCCATGCTCACTAAAAACCCAAGCTGTTCTTAGTATAATATGCCTAGAACACGCTTGTGCAACTGCTTGTTCACCAGCCAGTTTACTGAGCCCATACTCACCTTGGGGATTGGTTTTATCAGACTCGGTATAAGAAGCACTACAGTCGCCAGCAAATACGTAATCTGTCGAGATATGTATAATTGCGGCATTAATCGTATTAGCAGCAACCGCTAGGTTATGTGGCCCATCACGATTAATAGCATAAGCTAATAAACTTTCTTGCTCTGCCTTATCAACAGCGGTATAGGCAGCTGCATTAATAATGATGTTTGGATTGAATTCCGCGATTATTTTATTAACTTCATTTTCGTCTGTAATATCAAGCTGAACACGGTCTAATGCTAGCAAGGTGATATCTGACATTATGCTTAGTTGGTCGACTAAACAACTGCCAACTTGGCCATTCTTGCCTGTAATTAAAATCTTCATATTATAATCCGTTAGCTAAACGAGCTAAATATTGACCATAGTTATTCTTCATCATTGGCTTTGCTATTTCAGCAAGTTGCTCTGCGGTTAACCACCCATTACGCCAGGCTATTTCTTCTAAGCAGGCAACTTTTAACCCTTGAATATGTTCAATTGTTTGTACAAAAGATGAGGCTTCGTGCAAACTTTCATGGGTACCTGTATCTAACCAGGCAAAGCCACGGCCGAGCAACTCAACATTTAAGTTGCCTTGATTTAAATACATTTCATTTAAGGTGGTAATTTCTAGCTCACCACGGTGAGATGGCTTAACTTTTTTTGCCATTTCAACAACACTATTATCGTAGAAATATAGACCTGTAACAGCATAATTAGACTTAGGTTTAGTAGGCTTCTCTTCTATTGATATTGCTTTCATGTTTTTATCAAATTCAACCACACCAAATCTTTCAGGGTCTTTGACTTGATAACCAAATACTGTCGCCCCCTCTTCTCTATTTGCAGCACTCTTCAATGTTTTGCTAAACGACTGGCCATAGAAAATATTATCACCCAAGACTAAACATACTTTATCTTTACCGATAAACTCTTCACCGATGATGAATGCTTGTGCTAGACCATCTGGTGAAGCTTGCACGGCATAACTTAAGTTTATGCCAAAATCTGAACCATCACCTAATAGACGTTTAAAGCCTTCGTTGTCTTCTGGTGTGGTGATTACCAAGATGTCTCTTATACCAGCAAGCATTAAAGTCGACAATGGATAGTAAATCATTGGTTTATCGTATACAGGCAATAACTGTTTTGATACCCCTCGTGTCAACGGGTATAGACGTGTACCTGAACCGCCAGCTAATATAATTCCTTTCATAAATCCTCAAACGTTATACGTTAAACATGCCAAATATTACAAAAATATACGATTAAGAGTTTATGCCTAAGCGTTCACGTTGATAGCTACCATCTTGTACATGTTGGCACCACGTTTGGTTAGCTAAATACCATTCGATAGTTTTACGTAAACCCGTTTCAAAGGTTTCTTCTGGTTGCCAGTTCAATTCATTGCTCATTTTGCTGGCATCAATTGCATAGCGACGGTCATGACCAGGTCGGTCTGTTACATAAGTGATTTGTTCAGCGTATAACGTGTCTTTTGGCACGAGGGTATCTAAAATACTGCAAATGGTTTTTACTACGTCAATATTTTGTTTCTCGTTATGACCGCCAATATTGTAGGTTTCACCGACTTTACCTGTCGTCACCACTTTATAAAGTGCACGGGCATGGTCTTCAACATAGAGCCAATCTCGAATCTGGTCGCCTTTACCATAGATAGGAAGAGCTTTACCTTCTAGCGCATTGAGGATCACTAATGGAATTAGCTTCTCAGGGAAATGATACGGACCATAGTTGTTAGAGCAGTTAGTCACAATGGTTGGTAAACCGTATGTGCGTAACCACGATCTGACAAGGTGGTCACTTGATGCTTTCGATGCCGAATAAGGGCTACTTGGGGCATAAGACGTGCTCTCAGTAAATAATGGCAGCTTACCATCCTGCTCATCAGGATGAGGTAAATCACCATATACTTCGTCTGTAGAGATATGATGAAAACGAAATGCTTGTTTGGCATCGGCTGACAGAGTATTCCAATACTCACGAGTTGCTTCAAGTAATGTATAGGTGCCAACGATATTAGTTTGAATAAAATCTGATGGTCCAGTGATAGAACGGTCCACGTGAGACTCCGCAGCTAAATGCATCACAGCATCTGGCTGGTGTAGCTTAAAGACGCGGTCTAATTCAGCACGATCACAAATATCAACTTGCTCAAAAATATATCGTTGACTCGACTCAATACTTACCAATGATTCAAGATTACCAGCATAGGTTAGTTTATCGACATTAATGATGCTATCTTGGGTGTTATTGATGATATGACGTACAACTGCAGAGCCAATAAACCCCGCTCCACCGGTTAATAATATTTTCATCAATCAAACCTTAGCTAGTATATTTAATATCTTCTGGCATGCAAAACCATCGCCGTAAGGATTGTGAGCAAAACTCATTTCCTTATACGCCGTGTTGTCCACCAAAAGCTTATTCAGATTATTTACAATTGCATCTATATCAGTACCTACTAACTTCACAGTTCCAGCATCTATAGCTTCAGGTCTTTCTGTCGTATCACGCATAACGAGTACTGGCTTACCTAAAGAAGGAGCCTCTTCCTGAATTCCACCAGAATCGGTCAAAATAATATAAGAGCGAGTCATTAAGTAAATAAACGGCAGATACTGTTGCGGTTCAATTAGGAAGATATTCTCTATTCCATCTAAGATCCGATTAACAGGTTCTCTGACATTTGGATTTAAATGCATTGGATAAAGGATCTGACAATTTGGATGAGCCTTAGCAGTCTGCGCTAATGCTTCGCAAATTCGTTCAAAACCACCACCAAAACTTTCACGACGGTGACCTGTAACCAAAATCAATTTTTGAGCTTCGTTCAGGAATGGAAACTGCAATGCCAAGGTTTGTTTTAATACTTCATCCGACTCAATCTTATCTTTAACCATTAAGAGTGCGTCAATGACCGTATTCCCAGTGACTGTAATATCATCGATATTAACATTCTCTGTTAACAAATTTAGTTTAGATGTTTCAGTTGGGGCAAAGTGATATTTAGCAAGTACACCGGTAAGTCTTCGGTTGCCTTCTTCTGGCCAAGGAGAATATATGTTTCCTGTCCGAAGACCAGCTTCCACATGACCAACTGGAATTTGCTCGTAATATGCAGCCAAGCTTGCTGCAAATGTTGTCGCGGTATCGCCATGAACAAGTACTACATCAGGTTTAAAATC
This sequence comes from Shewanella sp. Arc9-LZ, assembly GCF_010092445.1. Classification (NCBI taxonomy): domain Bacteria; kingdom Pseudomonadati; phylum Pseudomonadota; class Gammaproteobacteria; order Alteromonadales; family Shewanellaceae; genus Shewanella; species Shewanella sp. Arc9-LZ. Next base: position 3,568,451 of record NZ_CP048031.1, read on the forward strand.
TTGCAGTACTGGTTTTAACTCTTGAATAATTTTAGCCGTTATATCATTTAGCGTTTGGCCCGCTTTCATCAAATTGAGATCATAGTCTGGTGTAATATCGAAGAGTTCAAGTACTTGATCAAGCATTTCTCGATGTTGGGCAGTGACGCAACATTTCGCTTCAAACCGTTCATCAGATGCTAAAGCATGAACTAGCGGAGCCATCTTAATAGCTTCTGGGCGAGTTCCAAATATTGTAAGTACTTTCTTTTTCGTCATGACATCAGACCTAGTTTAGAAGAACATCTACAAAAAGATGTTGAATAATTACACATTAATACGTCAGTATTAATGTTACGATTTTAGACAGGTTAATCGTCGCTAATCTAAATAGAACGTAGGTTTTTACAAAAACTATTTCAATAGTCTCTTTATTTAACCTTTTTATAATTTTATTTTTTAAAAAAAGACCTAATTAATACCAACATAACGGATAATATGCCGCCTAAAATTAAACCTAACAAACATATTAATGCTCGCTTGGGTTTAGCTTTTTCTTCTGGAATTAATGCTGGGTCGATGGTTTTAAACACATATTCGTCACGAACTTCGGCAAACATAATAGTTTTTGCCTGTTCTTCTATTAATTTATACAAAACGGAACGTATATCTGCAATATTTGTCTGTTGTATCTGAGTCTTTAAAAACTCTATACTTTTCTCAGCTTCAGCGACATCTCTCTGTTTCATTTCTGTATTAATATCAGCAACTAACCAGTTAACCCATTGCTGTGCTACTTGCGGAGATAAATGTTCTATATATACAGTAACCATACCAGTATCTTTTGCAGAATTAACTGCAAAAATTTTACTGAATTCTTTATATGCTTCTTGCATTGATGGTTTTGCTTTAAACGGGGCATCAACTATACGAAGCCATTTTTTATCACTTACATTATATAGCTCATCATCATAGTTGATTGTATTACTAGCCATATCCCACGTTTTAGCTGCCATCAAGTCAGGTAAAATACTATGTTTTTGAATAAAGTCACTGATAAATTGACGAGACTTCATCACTTCGATAGCCATTTGGGTTTTATCGACACCACCGCCGCCACCTAAGTTGATGCCAGCCATGCTTGCCAGGCCACCAAACTGTCCTGCAAGTGCAGCTAAACCACCACCTTGCTCTGTGTCTGCAGGTGTTAACAGCGCTTCTGACTTATAGATATTAGGCTGGTTAATGGCAAAAATAACAGCGCCGATTGAAAATACAGCAGTGATGGCAATAATTAACCACTTGCCTTGCCAAATAACAGCAAAAAGTTCGCGTAAATCGATTTCGTCCTTTTGAACGCTTTCTGTTGCTTGTTGTGAGGTAAGGTTTCCATCATAAGCAGGTTGTAGGTTTTGTTTAGTCATAAGTCTTTTTTGTCTGGGAAGCAGTGCGCTTCGCTTCTAGATTCGAGGACGCTTCGCGGCTAGGTTCTATAAAATCTTGGTAGCAAGCGATATCAAGAGATGACAAGCGGTTAGGGGCAATTGCAAGCCAAGTACCTAGGTGCTCGACCGCTCTATCCGTGAGCGCAGCGTTCGTTTGTTATCGCTTGTTATCGCTTTTTCATATCAGCGAAGCGGGCTAGATCCCTGATATCGCGGCAAATGCAACTGCAGAATTATAAATAATCTGAGTGACTTGCGACCAAAGCGTTAAGTTATCTTTGTACTCTGTATCTAGAGGGACAATAACAGTGTCTCCGGCTGAAATTTGAGAGTCGGAACTAAACCAGATGCTCTTTGTTGGCATCATCACTGAACCATTGGCTTTTATAACATAAATTCGGTCTTCGTCTCCGCGCTCTCTAGAGCCACCAGACAGTTGTAAATATTCTTCTAACGTTAAGCCTTCTTTAAATCTATGCGTTGAAGGATGCTGAACCTCACCCATTACTGCAACTGTTTGCTTGGTCGTTGGAACATACAATACGTCACTGTCTTCAAGTTGAAGATCGGCTTCTGGGATACCTAATTTAATTGCATTTAAATCAACAACCAAACGACCTACCGCTTTTATGTTTTCCAAATCAGTTAACATTAACTGTACTTCTGAATAACTACTGGCTAAACCGTCTTTTGATACACCACGAGTCGCAATGTCTCTGCGAAGTTGATCGGCTAACTTCTTAATTTCGAGCTGCTCTTGTAAACGAACGGATTCACGAACAAATACTGACGCTGAAGGATATGCAAATTCAGTAAACCCACCTGCTCTAGCAATCACGTCTGATAGCCTTTCACCACGTCTGATGTTATATGTACCTGGAAACTTAACTTCACCTTTGATTTCAATAACTTTTCTTTCTTGCCACTCTGGAGTCGTCAGAATAGTGACCATATCACGACCTTTTAGCTCGAGATTGTCTTCTTGACTGCCATTAATTGCTGCATGAAGGTTAATGGTTTTATGGATAATATCCGATACTATTGACGTAGTATGTGTGCGTGTTAGTTCTGCTCGCTCAATGTAGGCACCTTCTAACAACCCACCAGCGGCTTTAAGCAAGTCGGTTACGTTAGCGTTATTTGTTAAAGGATAAACACCTGGATGGCGAATTTTACCTGCTATAGCGACAATTCTTATGCCTTGTTGTGCGTTACCCTGAAGAGTCAGTTTGGTTACGATAGGATATAATAACTCTTTTCGCGACATCACATTACTGAGCTTGATTAAGTCGCGGTCTTCAAAAAGATTTGATAGCATTTTGGCGACTTCGCTACTGACTAGCGACTGTTCTTCAGATTCTTTTTCACTTAAGACAACGCCCGCAATCTCGTTGGTATATTTTTTTGCTACTGAATTGTCTAATGTTTCGAACCCTACTTTGAAAAGATCTGCATCCAGTAATGAATCACCTTTCAATGCTTCAACTTTATTCACTCGTTTCTTTACTAACGAGTTTAATTCAAAGCGATTTTGAGTATCGTCATTAAAGTTAAATATCATCACTTTATCACGAGGCTGTAAAGCCAGGTTTTGTACAGAATTAGGAGAAGTAATGGCTTCACCTGGGGCAAACTGTAACGTCTCAATATCGCCGTCCTTATTTATTTCTCGAATGATTAAGCCATAATCTAAATCAGCAGATATGAGTAAATCCCCCCAAATTGATGGCATAAGATCGCTAATACGCTGTTGCTTCCATTGATATTTACCAGGGCGAACCACTGCACCAACTACCGTAATGGCATCTTCGTACTGATTAGAGGCATTTTTAACTCGAATGTAATCGCCAGCTTTAGCTAAAGTGTTGTTACCTTTGGCGGATGTTAAATCGACATTAACTATGGTTTTTAATCCATTAGTATTATAGCGCTCAATACTGCTATTTTTCGGATAGGCACCTTGTTTAATACCAGCAGCCATATTGATAACATCTTCAATGGTTTCGTTCTTTTTCAGTTCATAAATAGCTGGGCGCTGTACTTCACCAGCAACACTGACTAAACCACCGATTGATGGGATGAATACCACGTCACCAGAACGGAGATTAATGTCTCCAGAAGCATCACCACGAAGTAATAAATCATATAAGTCGAATGAGCCAATAAGCTTACCACTTCGCTTAACTTGCACGTTACGAAGACTACCAATTTCATTTACCCCACCAGCAACGAATAACGCCTGAGTGATGGTTGATAAACTTGATACGGTATATGAGCCTGGTTTGTAGGCATCACCAGCGATGAAAATGCGAATTGAACGTAATTCACCCATGGTGATATTTGATTCAATGCCAATCATTTGCTGCTTTATGCGCTTAGACAGTTCTTGACGTAAATCGGAAAAGCTTAATCCGGCAACAGATACAGGACCTAAATCAGGAATTTGTACTGTACCATCACGATTAATAGTTAAACTGTATTCGTTGCTTTCTTTGCCGTATAACTGAACTTTAATAACATCACCAGGACCGACCATATAATCACTTGGTACAGGAACATCTGTTACTGGTGCAAAAGTTGTTGGTTCACCTTCAAACATTTCGTAACCGAAACGTTTTAGTGTGTCTTTGTCACTGTCTTCTTTAAAATCAAATTCATTCTTTTTATTTTTTTCTGTGTATTGATCTTTATCTTCTTTATTGCCTTTATCATCACGGGGTTCAACTACGTTAGGATTAGTAACGTTAACAGAATTATTAGAGCTACCTGAAATCATTGATGGATCGATACCATACTGACGGGCGATTCGTTCCTGTTCTGCTTTAGGTAATTGTTTAAACTGTTCAAGCATCTGCGGTGTAGGTGTAACAGCATTTGCTTGTGTTGTTAAAATAATAAGGGCTGATAAGCCAGCTATTAACACGTTTTTGGTTTTATGTAACACCAGGTATCTCCAATATTATTTTTTTAATTAAAATGGTTCTAGGAACTCGCAGGCTCGCCAGAGGACGGGCTTCGTCCTACTAGTGTTGCTGCGCTACTAGGGACAGCTTTGCTGTTAAGATTTTATAGCATCTAGCAGCGAAGCGCTCTCGCTTCGCTTTAGGAGCTTTAGCTTTTATGGCCTTGATCGCTTTCTATCTTTTTATCGACTTTTACCGTTTGTTATCGATTTTAAGACACGCTACCGCCCATGGATTACGGCTTCCAACATGCCCTTCGCTGTGCGAAATATATCTTTATCGCCGATATAATCTAAATAATCGGCGCGAAATTATACCTAAACGATAACTTTAATGTTGTAAGTAAATTGTTTTTTACTTACCTACAAATAGCAAAGTAGATAAAAACATTAATATTGGTTCTTTTTACCAATCAATTGGTTAAATAACAACCAAAGTTAAATATGTGAATAGACAATATCCTACAAGATCTAGGGCGGAAGTCTTAACATACTACTATTATTCTGTTTTGCTACCAGAAACAGGCGTTAGATTCGTCAACTCAACTAAAATCCTTTTCTGTTGCCCCATGATGTTAAATAACACATGGCAACGTTTATCTGGATTATTCTCGTCGAATATTGCTTCAAGGTCTTTAAACGGTCCATCGACAAATTTGACTTTATCGCCTTTGCCTAACGGTTTTACCTCTTCTGGTACATAACCTTGAACACGTCTTTTAAGCGCTGAAATAATTCTGTCGTCAATGGGAGTCATATCTTCTCGGCAGCCAACAATACGATTAGCACCACGTGTATTGTGGATTTTGCTGACGCTGGTCACAAGAGGATCAAAATAGATAAACAGGTAGCTAGGGAAAAGTGGTGCCGTAACCATTTGTGGTTTATTGCGGACCATTTTTTGCTGGGTGATCACAGGTAAATAACTCTCGACTTCTTGTAAAGCCAAATTTTGCTGTGCACGTACTTCATGACGTGGTTTGCAATACAGTAAATACCAAGATTTCATTATTACTCGCTTGTTTAGATTTGCTCATCAGTTTGAGCAAGTGACATCCCATTCACGACTTGGGATATTAACAAAATTACTTACTTATTTGAATGTGTTTTTGAGCCTTAATGCCTATAAATACAGCGTTTAAATCATTGTCTGGTTTTATATTAAGCAATAACACCATCATTTATTATCTACATTCAGAAGTAACTAATTGATTTATCATTCTACATTGACTTAACACTTTTAGCGCACAGCACTCGGTTAATTTTGCTTTATGTATAATAAAAAGTGCTTAGTAATGTCAATCTTCTTAAGTTGGCGGTTACCAAATGCAAACGCACAGTCTCAAAATCCGTTGATATTTTGTATACCTAAACAGATTTAACAACTAATTGACTGTCTTTTATCATGTTATTTTGCTTCCAGTTATGACAATCCAAATCTGACTTGACCGATTATTAAATTACTTACTCCATCGATAAATTATTGATCGACTATCGATCGATAATTTATAAATTCTGTTTGATGTTAGTCATTAATGTCAGTTTAAGGCGCTATAGATATTGCTAGCCTACAAAAAAAGAAAGCCTCGATAAACGAGGCTTTCATTAGATATTTTATGTTGACGTAAAGATTACTTATTCGGCTTGGGTGGGTAATTCATCATTACAGTACCAATTGCTTGATTGATAGTGTTAATTCTCTCTTCTGGAGTGCTTTGTTCACGCACGGTATCGGCCACAGTACCACGCCAAATTAACTTACCGGTTTTGTTGTCAACTAAGTCGACCATTAATGTGCCAACATCATATTCACGCACAGTCGTTTCACTATGAAGACTGCCGCCAAATCCCCAACGAGGGCCGTAATATGGGTTATAGCCGAAGTTACTGTTAAAGGTGTCGATATTGATTTTTTTATCTACTTTAGTGATGTAGTTAACTAATAAATCGGCATTTTGTTTGTCGGCTTTGCTGATGCCTTTTTGGCTTAATTGAGTTTCGACAGCAGCACGAACACGTTGGTCCATGAGTCCGTCTAAATGATAGCCCGCATCTTCATTTTTTTTCTCTACCCATGAATAGGTTTTATATTGTTCAAATGATACCGATGGATCGAAGTCTGAAGTAGATTTCAAGGTGCTACATGCGCTCAATGCTAATACTGCCGCAGCGATAAATAAGGTTTTCATACAGGCTCCAAAAACAAGATGTTAATTCTTATTAGCTTATAGAGAGCAAAGGCGTTGTCAAGTTAACAAGGTTTCATAACAAATGATAACAAACGGAAATAGTGTTAAAGAGCGATGACATGCAAAATCGATAACGAACGGTATAAGCGGAATAACGATGGCAAGCGAGACCCGCTTGTCATCGCTTGTCATCTATTACCATCGCCTGTCACCGCTCTTTTACATTACTAATCCACACTGTTTGGTAGGGTTGCAGTGACATGGTTTGGGTGATGTCTTCTATTGGCTGTCCGCTTAATAGATCAACCCAGTTTTCCGCAATAATAAGATTCAGTTCGTTAATGGGCAGATCGGTGATTTGGTCTGATACGTTACTGATACAGAAGATACTTTGTTTACGATTACGACTTTGACGCCAAAAACCAAATAGCTGTAACCCTAGATGTAAGGTGAATTGAGTGGCATTGGGATGAAATGCAATTTGCTGAGTACGGATATTGATTAAATTGGTCAGCTCGGTTAGCACTTGGCTATGATCGCTATTGGCATCATTTAGTTTTTCCGTTAATTGATTGAGATCCCAACGATGACGGTTAATGGCCCGATTATGGGAAGTATTGGCCAGTTTTTCATAGTCGTTGCGGGTTCCCAGTAAACTGTGGATATAAATACCTGGAATTCCTTCGAGCGCTAACATGATGGTATGAGCACATACAAAACGTTGCATTCCCCATAGGTCTTTACCTTTAGTGGTCCCTTGTAACGCATCAAACAAGGCTATGTTCATTTCGTAAGGTTTTTGCAGGCCATCTTCTGTGGTTCTTGATGAAATTTGGCCACCGAACTGCTTCATGGTGTCGACCAGAGTTTCAATCTCATCTTCATCGAGTAAACCCTCTGCCGGGCGCAAACCAATGCCATCGTGAGAAGCAATAAAATTAAAGTAAGTTGTGCCGTCTTGTGCGGGCGGCATACTCATAAGCCAGCGCTTTAAGTATAAGCAACTGCCGGTAATCAGGCTGTTGATCAACAAAGGCGGCAACGAGAAGTTATATATGCAATGTGCCTCGTTTGCATTACCAAAATAAGTTAAGTTTTGGGTGTTGGGAATGTTAGTTTCGGTAATGATAATGGCATCTTGTTGGGCGTGTTCAATTAATGTCCGCAATAAACGTACAACTTCATGGGTTTGCGGTAAGTTAATTGATTTATTGCCGACTATTTTCCATAAAAAAGCCACCGCATCGAGGCGAAAAATACTCACGCCCGCATCTAAATATTGACGAATGATGCGGACAAACTCGATTAATACTTGTGGATTACGAAAATCAAAATCAACTTGATCATGACTAAAGGTACACCACACATGCTGAGTTCCGTTAGGTGTCTCTGTGGGTCTTAATAGTGCTGACGTTCTTGGCCGAACCACCGCACTTAAGTCATCATTTAGATTGGCAGTAAAGAAATAGTCATGTCCTACACCCTCACCTTTACAGAAATTATCAAACCATAAGCTTCGACTAGAACAATGATTGATCACTAAATCTGACATCAATCGTCGTTTACTGGCGATAGCACTGATGTCTGCCCACGACCCGAGCCCTTCGTTAACACTTGAATAGTCGATAACCGAGAAACCATCGTCTGAACTGTAAGGAAAAAACGGTAAAATATGCACAGCATTGATGCAACTTAAATAGCTGTCGATAAATTGTGCCAGGGTGGTGAGTGGCCGCTCACCTTGTTGGACCACACTGTCACCATAAGTGATCATAATAATGTCTTTTTCAGACCAATGATTTACAAAGGGTTCGGGCACTTGACAATACTCGGTGATACGCATGATATCGATGAGCTGATCAGCCAATGCTGGCACACTTATGCCAATGTCGACATCGTTGTAAATACAGCTAAGTTGTTGCTGCAGCTTTTGCTGTAATCCATCCATTACTGACATAGGGTGTCCTCTTGGTCGATTTTGATATTAGCTAAACTCGGCATTATCGGCTTCAACAGCAGCTTTAAGCTGTTCAAGCACGTCGGGCATGGCACTCACGACTCGGCTCCATGTTGGCATAAACGGAGTTTCCATTGGATTATCTAAAAAGCGTTGCCCTGCCGTGACAATATTTTGGGCAAACATTTCAACCGCTTTTTCTTCTAGATGTATATCGGTGGTTAAGCCATTCATTAATGCATCATTATGATAGGTTTCGACATAATCGAGGGCAATACGGTAATACGTTGCCTTAAGGGTTCGGAAAGATTCGGTGCTAAAAGTATTACCTTGAGTGGCTAATTTTCGGAAAAATGCTTTGGTGATATCAATCGACATTTTAGACAAGCCCGCTTCTTCATTATCCAATGATAAGTCTTGATGTTTATGATCGTAATTGTCAGCAATATCGACCTGACAGATGCGATTATGGGCATAATTACGCTGCATTTCTGATAACACCCCAATTTCTAAGCCCCAGTCACTTGGAATACGTAGGTCGTTGAGCACGTCTCGTCTAAATGAAAACTCACCCGCTAATGGATAACGAAAACTGTCCATGTATTCTAAATATTCGTTATAACCAACCACTTTTTTAAGCGCTTTAATTAACGGTGTAACTAATAGACGTGACACTCGACCATTAATTTGCCCATTAGACACACGTGCATAATACCCTTTGCTAAATTCATAGTTAAACTGTGGATTAGCGACCGGATAAAGCAGTCTAGCGAGTAATGATTTTTCATAGGTCACGATGTCACAGTCATGCAATGCAACCGATTCTGTTTTGCCTGAAGCCAAAATATAGCCCATGCAGTACCAGACATTTCGACCTTTACCCAGCTCTTTAGGGGCTAAGCCTAACGCTTGTAGCTTTGCATCCAGCGCTTGTAAGCGCGGGCCGTCATTCCATAGTATTCGGTGATGCTGCGGTAACTCACCAAAAAAGCTTAGCGCATGTTTGTACTGCTTCAGATCGGCCCTATCTAATCCAATTACAATTTCGGATAAATACGGCACCTGTTTTAATTTACTGACAATATCTTTAAGTGCGGCGCCTTCTAGCTCTGAATACAGAGATGGCAAAATTAATCCTAACGGACGCGTTTTTGAAAACTTGATTAAGTCTTGTTCAAGCTCTTCATGAGTACGTCGGGTTAAATTATGCATTGTGGTGACAATGCCATTTTGATAAAAGTCGGCCATGTTACGCCCCTCCAAATGGTAGTTGGTTTAGCTGCGATTCAGCCGATGAAGACAATAGAGTTTGCTTAATGCATTCGGCCCAACCTTTAGGGCCGCACTCACTGCTTTGAATACTTTGTTTTTGGGTCGTTAATATGGGAAATGGATGAACAGGTGACTTAATTTGTATTGCAAGATCAGCGGCTTCGAGCATGGCATTATCATTACCACTGTCGCCGAGTGCAATGGTAGTCACTGGAGCGCTATATTGCTTGGAATAGATATCGGCTAACCATTTCATTGCCTTGCCTTTATCGCTATCTCCGCCCACATGTAGAAAGCGTCCCCCCTGCAGGGTATGTGCACCAACGCTTGTCATCAACTCAATAAAGGCTTGTTTATTAACTTCATTACCTTGCCAAAGTACTGGCTCGGCATAATGTCTAATCAAAGCCAATTTGGCATTATCGGGTGACAAATCGGTTATCTCACATAACTCTTCAACTGATAAAGATGAAAAACCAATAAAGTCATCGTTAAATGCCTGTGCATGTTGGTTTAATAATTCAAGCCAGTATTGTCGCGGCTGACAAAACTCTTTTATCCAATAATATCCTTGGGTAAATGTCCCCTCTGGCTGTTGGTCAAAATACCCAATTGGAATATAAACGACTGCACCATTTTCAGATATAAACGGTGAGTTAAACCCGATGGTTTGTTGTAACTTCGCCATTTCAGCAAAGGTTTTACTGGTATTAGCGATAATAGGAATATGGCGTTCATTCAATGCTTCAATCACTTCAATTGCATGACTAAAACTATAGTCAAAATGGTCCAGCAAAGTGCCATCGATGTCGGTAAAGATAAGTGGTAGTGTTGTCATATCGTATCCCTTTTCAATCATTGAATGCTGACTATCAAGAATGTTATCAAGCGGTATAAACGGTGACGAGCGATAACGAGCGATAACAAGCGATATCAAGCGATATCAAGCGATATCAAGCGATATCAAGCGATAGCGAGCGGTGACGAGCGGTGACAAGCTTAAAGCCTAGAAGCTAATTCGCTGCGCGGCTAGATTCTATAAAAGCTGAAAGCCAACGTTCACCCGTTTCCACACAATCCGCTTGTTATCGCCCTCACTTGTTATCGTCTGTCATCACTAAATTCGTAAGCACAGCATTCGCTTGTTATCGCTCGTCATAGATCTATCAGTAAGCGCAACGTCCGCTAGTTATCGTCTGTCATAACTCTACCAGTAAGCGCAGCGTTCGCTTGTTATCACCTGTCATAGCTCCATCAGTAAGCGCAACGTCCGCTAGTTATCGCTCGTCATAGCTCTATCAGTAAGCGCAGCGTTCGCTCGTTATCGTCTGTCATCACTAAATTCGTAAGCGCAGTTCGCTCGTTATCGCCTGTCATCACTAAATTCGTAAGCACAGCATTCGCTTGTTATCACCTGTCATAGCTATTTCTGTTGTCGCTGTAACTCAATTAACTGATTAGGTAGATTCAGGATATGTGCCAAACGTAATAACTTTGCACCTTAATGGCACAAATAGAGTTTACCCATTGATATTTTTGATATTATTTTCAGAATAGAAACGATGATGTGAAAAGGTGTATTGACCAGGATAAGAACATATGTGCAACAATGAATAAAAATTGCACCATTTTGGGGCAAAAAAAAGGAAGATGAGCGGTAAAGAGTGGTAACAAGCGATAGAAAGCGATAAAAAGCGATAAAAAGCGATAGAGCCTAGATGCTAGAACGCTACGCTGCTAGATGCTATAAAATCTTAGCAGCGAAGCTGTTCCTAGAAGCGCACTATCCGCGTAGCGGCCTAGAGTTTAGCATCTAGATTAATATTGGAATCTGGTGACTAAATCTTAGCAGCGAAGCTGTTCCTAGAAGCGAAGCGCACTATCCGCGTAGCTGCCTAGTATTTAGAATCTAGATGACTAGAGCGCTACGCTGCTAGATACTATAAAAGCCAAAAGACCTAGTAAATCGAACGATACTGGAATCTGGTGACTAAATCTTAGCAGCGAAGCTGTCCTTAGAAGCGCAGCGCACTATCCGCGTAGCGGCCTAGAATCTAGCATCTAGATTAATACTGGAATCTGGTGACTAAATCTTAGCAGCGAAGCTGTCCCTAGAAGCGCAGCGCACTATCCGCGTAGCGGCCTAGAATCTAGCATCTAGATTAATACTGGAATCTGGTGACTAAATCTTAGCAGCGAAGCTGTCCCTAGAAGCGCAGCGCTCTATCCGCGTAGCGGCCTAGAATCTCGGCATTAAGTTAGAACTGGTTTTCGAAATAGCTTTCAATAATTAACACCGCTGACACCGCATCAATTTGACCTTTGGTTAACGCTTTAAAACCACCCAATTCAAATAAACGGGCTTTAGCATCTGCAGTGGTTAAACGTTCGTCTTGGGTGGCAATTTTAACGCCAAAACGACCGTTAATTCGATTAGCAAATTTCCGAGCCCGTTGAGTCATCTCTTGCTCGGTGCCGTCCATATTTAACGGTAAACCGACAACAACAAGATCTGGTTGCCATTCTTTCAATAATTTATCGATATCATCCCAATTAGGGATCCCATCAACCGCTTTAATTGATAATAAAGGTGTGGCGCTAGCTGTAATGGCTTGACCTATAGCGACACCAATACTTTTGGTGCCGTAGTCGAACCCTAAAACGGTTTGTGGTTGCATGTTTATCTCTTTAATCGAGCGAGAATAATTTAATAAGGGCAAAGAGCCTACGCTTCGTACGTAGAAATGGCGGTGACAAGCGGTATCGAGCGATATCAAGTTATTACGAGCGATATCAAGCGATTACGAGCGATTACGAGCGACATCAAGAGATTACGAGCGACATCAAGAGATTACGAGCGAAAAACCTAAGTTCTAGAGTCATTGTGTTCGTAAGCAAACATGCGCTTTTCATCTCGTTCGGATTTCATCGTTTTAATCGCTGTTCCTGCTTATTATCACTTGTCACCGTCTATGATCTAATAACCGCTTATTATCACTTGTCACCGTCTATGATCTAATAACCGCTTGTTATCGCTTGTCATCGTCTGTGATCTTTTAACCGCTTGTTATCTCTCTACCCGCTTGTTACCTTGCTTTAAGCATGTCCGACTTGGCTGGACATTTGCCAAATATCAAACCCGAGCTGTTGGGTAGCCATTAGCCACATTTGTTCAGGCTCAACGTTAAATAATAACTCTGGTGTCGCTTTAATCGTTAACCAGGTGTTGTCGGCAATTTCTTGTTCAAGCTGGTCTTTACTCCAACCAGCATAACCTAGCGCAACAATAAAATTTTCGGGTGATTTATCAGAACCAATCGAGGCTAATATATCTCGCGAGGAGGTTAACATAGTCTCTTCGCTAATTTCAGTGCTGTTAACCCAGTGCTTTTGAGGCGTGTGTAACACAAAACCACGTTCGGGAGCGACAGGGCCGCCAATGAGCACTTGACTGTCTAAGGAGAATAAAAACTCTGGCGACAGATAGAGTTCCATTTGTTCAAGCAGATCTTCAACCTCAACACCGATTGGACGGTTAACCATTAAGCCCATGGCACCTTTTTTATCATGCTCACAAATGTATATCACCGAGCGCTCGAAAAATGTGTCATCTAATGATGGCATTGCAATTAAAAAGTGATCTTTGAAATTATCCATATGCTATCCCCAATAGTGTTTTAGCGTTTTGTATTATCCACCCGCTAATTTCACAGTGAAATTTAACTTTTCTAATATGGATTTTATTTGTTCGCGATTGTCAGTTTGTACTTCAATGCAGAAGTCTTTCACTGTACCACCGCAGCCACATTGTTTCTTCAATTTTTGCGCAAGGTCTTTTAAGGCTTTTTCATCTAATTCGAGCCCTTTGATAACACTTACGCCCTTACCTTTACGCCCTTTACTGTCTTTATGGATCCGCACTATACCGTCGCCAGTGGGTACTTCAGCTTGTGGCTTTGGCTGATCAATACGACCTTTATCAGTGCTATAAACTAATGCGATATTGGGATCTATTCTCATATTATTTCTTTAGCAGTAAAACATTATTTGAGTTTAACAAATCATAAAAGCAGAGGCGAGCAATGTAAGGCGATTAAAAGAATGATAACTGGCGGTGAAGAGCGGTGGAAAACGATAACGAGCGATATAGCGAGGTCGAAGGAAAACAAGCGGTGAAGAGCGGTGGAAAACGATAGCGAGCGATATAGCGAGGTCGAAGGATAACAAGCGGTGAAGAGCTAAAATTAACATCGGAGAAATTACATCGCTGCTAGATTATAAAGATCTTAACAGCGAAGCTTGTCATCGTCTGTTCACTTGTTACCGCTTGTTACCCTCATTTCATCGTAGTTTCTTTTCGATGAAATTATAGAAAAGGTTTTACCAGATTTGCCATCATATTGATGTGGTCGTCGTTGTCATTTAGACATTCAATGTATCTGAAGTTTTTGCCGCCGGCATCTTCAAATACGTGACGATTTTCGCCTTTGATTTCTTCTAGGGTTTCTAGGCAATCGGCGCTAAATGCTGGGCAGATGACGGCGATGTCGGTGATGCCTTTGGCTGGTAGGCTGGCGATTGTTGCGTCGGTATAAGGTTGTAACCATTTAGCCTTGCCAAAGCGAGACTGGAATGTTGCAACGTAATCGTCTTCACTTAAGCCTAATTTTTCGACCACTAAACGAGTCGTTTTCAAGCAGAAACAGTAATAGGGATCGCCTAAATGCAAATTACGCTCAGGCATACCATGGTAAGACATCACTAGTTTTTGCGGTTTACCGTGCTGATCAAAATCTTTTTGGATAGATGCTGCAAGCGCATCAATAAGATCAGGGTTGTCATGGTAGGTGTTTATAAAATGCAGTGCCGGGATATATCGCCATTTCATTAATTCTTTAGCTAAAGCATCAAATGCTGAACCCGTTGTTGGCGCAGCATACTGCGGATATAAAGGCAGAACAACTAGGTTATCTACGCCTTGTTTATGCATAGCTTGTAAGGTGCTCGACGTTGATGGCGAACCATAACGCATCGCTAAATGTACACTTGCATCGTACCCTTGCGCTTGAAGATGTTTGGCTAGTTTGGCTTGTTGACGTTGGCTGATAGCCAGTAAAGGGGAGCCCTCGTCGGTCCAGACTTGTTTGTATAAGGCTGCTGATTTAGCAGGACGAATACGTAAAATAATCCCATGAAGAATAATCATCCATATCAGCTTTGGAATTTCGACTACTCGAGGATCCGCCAAAAACTCAGCTAAATAGATGCGAACAGCTGATGCAGTAGGTGCATCTGGTGTACCTAGATTCAATAATAATACACCAGTTTTGCCACGAGCTTTGTGGCCGGTGTCTTTATCTAACCCTGAAAATCTAGCCAAAGTATCTTCTCCGTTATTGATATGGTTTTATAAATACAGCTCACTTTGGATATCTCATGAGCTTAAATCAAAATTGTATCGCATTCATTTAAAACAAAAAGAGCGCTAGGTATCGATTTTATCATCAAATTAACCCGCACTCGGCAAATATTTATTTACCCTAGCTAACTCGCTTAGGTCATTCTATTAAGCAGCTCTATCTAGTCGCTTTATTTAGCCGCTAAGCTAAACAACTCTGTTTAGCTAACGATTACAAAACTGATTCAATCGCTTTTTTCAATTCTTCGCTATCAGGTTTCACACGAGAACTGAATTGTTGTACGGTTTGGCCATCAGCGGAAACTACGTATTTATAGAAATTCCATTTAGGTTCGCCAGTTTTGTCGCCTAAGTATTTAAATACTGAGTTAGCCTCACCGCCTCTAACTGGTGATGTTGCCACCATGGTAAACGTAACACCATAATTAATGAAACAAACATCGGCAGTTTTAGCTTCGTCTTTTTCTTCTTGGAAAAAATCATCTGACGGAAAGCCAATCACCACTAAACCTTTATCGGCATATTGTTTGTGTAATGCTTCAAGTGCTTCAAACTGAGGGGTAAATCCACAATGGGATGCGGTATTAACGATTAATACGGCTTTGCCTTGGGTGAGTTCACATAAATTGACGTTTTCTGTTGAATGTAATTTACGAGCGTCAACATTGAGATAATCAGGACAATTTGCAGCCACGGAGCCAAAACTTAATCCCAATAAGCCAATTGCCGTTAGGTATTTAATCATTATTAGTTTGTCCTTTACTCAAAGTTTATAAGAATAGATAGAAATAGGCACCGATAAACGAATTTATCGATGCCTATTAGGTATCACAGGACTGTACGAAGTACTGCTTTTTTCAGATCATAAATGATTAGAAATAAAAACCAATATTAATATTTAAACGTGAATGCCATGATGTATCACCGTTATCGATACCAACACCTGCACCATCAACAAACCACATATTTTTACCGGCAATCCAATCTACATAAGAATAAAATTTACCTGCAGTGATGGCAACACCAGTCACATTCTGGATAGAATCATCAAGACCTTGACCCGATGCCATTACCTGGCTGTAATCGTTGTAAAAATTTAAATTAGTGATTGGTCCCCAATCAACGTCAAACGATTTAGCAATGTTAACGGTAGCAACATCGGCTTCAGCAGCAATTTCAAATGGATATTGAAATGCACTCAACGCAATACGTTCACTGTTGTCTATATCATAGTCATAATGAATATATTGTAATTGTAATTGCCATTTTTTCCAGTCTAGTTGCCAATGCGCTGCAGCGGCAAGGCCATTGGTGTCTTCACCTACTACGGTAGCTGCATCAGCCATAAAATCTAATTGGCTGTATTGTAATGAACCACCTAACTTATGAGTGACTTCACCAGAAGTAAATTCACGTTCAACTCGAGCGTTGATTTGTCCTGCCTCTTCATATGGTGAATCGGCTGTTGTGGCCGCATCAAATGAGTAACGATCATAATTAGAACCGTCGCCAATTTCGTCATTAACAAAATAAGCTAAATCATAGCGCCAACCATCTTGTTCATTTTTGTAATGGATACCAGCATCGTAATCATCTTCAAAACCAAGATAATAGGTTGCGCCGAACCAAAATGAATGAGCAGCATAAGGCAATAAACCAAATGGGACTTGGGTTACACCCACTTGTACTGATTGGGCGTCATCAAATTGATAACCCATGTAGGCATGATGCACTACGTCCATGTTTTCATACCAACGATACTGAGCTGAGGCGAATAAGCCATCTTTGCTCTTGTAATTAACGTCAGCACGGAACAATTCAAACTCAAGCTTGGCGTTGTCGTCGTAATCTTTCCAACCGTAGTTCACCCGAACTGCACCGCCAATATCAACTTCATCGGTGACAGGTACAGCCGATGCCGAAAGCGGGAGTAAGATTAACGAAGAAAAGACGGTGATTTTTTGCCATAACTGCATGAAACATCCTTGAAAGAACAATGTTATAAAGCGTGATAAAAATGAGTAACGTATAATGTGTTTATACGGATAAGGTTACTAAATAAAGGTTTTAATGTACTTTTGTCATCGAAATGTCCACGACAACAGGAGTAATTATAACAATGATAACGGCCATGATAACAAAAAAAGGCCGTAAGATGTTACTTACGACCTCTCATAACCAATGGTTCGATTGATAATCCACTCATTTATTGGCTCAAAACATCACTAATTCACTCATTTATTGCCTCAAAACATCACTAATCCATGTCGAGAGTAATGCCTTCCATTGATCCTGAAGAAGCCGCTTCATTATTTCGCAATTTAATCATTAAACGTAAATCGTTTGGCGAGTCGGCATGATGTAATGCATCGGCGTAACTAATCTCACCCTCTACATATAAATCTAGCAATGCCTGGTCAAAAGTCTGCATGCCTTGTTCGCGTGACTTACCCATGGTTTCTTTCAGTAAATGCAACTCATTTTTAGCAATCAAACTGGCCACTCGAGGGGTATTAATTAACACCTCAATGGCGGCGCGGCGCCCGGTGCCGTCTGATTTAGGAATAAGCTGTTGCGCTACAATGCCACGTAAATTTAACGACAAATCAAACAACAGTTGATTGTGCTTACTTTCCGGTACTAAATGCATAATGCGATCGAGTGCTTGGTTAGCGTTGTTTGCATGCAAGGTTGCCATGCATAAATGACCCGTTTCGGCAAATGACAACGCAAACTCCATGGTTTCTTGAGTACGGATTTCACCAATCAGAATGACATCTGGCGCTTGACGCAAAGAGCTTTTAAGCGCGGCATCAAATGAGTCGGTATCAATACCCACTTCACGCTGAGTAATAATACTTTTACGATGGTTATGCACAAACTCAACTGGGTCTTCAATGGTCAGAATATGTCCGCGAGCATGAGCATTTCGATATCCCACTAGCGCAGCCAACGAAGTCGACTTACCAGTACCGGTACCACCCACCATAATGATAAGACCACGCTTACTCATGACCAAGTCTTTCAAAATAGGAGGGAGTTTTAGGTCATCAACTTCAGGTATTTGGGTTTCGATACGGCGCATAACACAACCGGCTGATTCGCGTTGCCAAAAGGCACTGACACGAAAACGACCTAAATCTTTGGCTGCAAATGCAAAGTTACACTCACTAGTGTCGTGAAATTCTTTCTTTTGAACGTCACTCATCAACGACTCAACAAACACTAATGATTGCTCTGGTGTTAATCGATTATCGGATAGTTGACGTAGCTCTCCGTCGACTTTGGCACTGGGTGGAAAACCAGCAGTGATAAATAAATCAGACGCCTTTTTTTCCACCATCATATTTAAAAACGGACGAACATCCATGATCCCAGTTCCTTAGAAATTAGCTTGTTTATTCGAACTCTTCTGCATCGCATCTTCACGGGTAATTAACCCACGATTAACTAAGTTTTGCAGACATTGATCAAGGGTTTGCATACCGTGAGACATACCCGTTTGAATAGCTGAATACATTTGTGCGACTTTATCTTCACGAATAAGATTTCGAATCGCTGGGGTGCCCATCATGATTTCATGAGCCGCCACTCGGCCACCACCAATTTTCTTGATCAATGTTTGTGAAATAACCGCCTGAAGTGACTCTGACAACATGGTACGAACCATGCTCTTTTCACCTTCAGGGAATACATCGACTATACGGTCAATAGTTTTGGCAGCTGAAGTGGTATGCAAAGTACCGAATACTAAGTGACCCGTTTCAGCGGCGGTCATGGCTAAGCGAATGGTTTCGAGGTCGCGCATTTCACCCACAAGAATAACATCCGGATCTTCACGTAATGCACTTCTTAGGGCTGCATTAAAGCTATGTGTATGTTTGTGAACTTCACGCTGGTTGATTAGGCATTGCTTGTTTTGGTGTACGAATTCTATAGGGTCTTCAATGGTTAAAATATGGTCATGTCGGTTTTCATTTACATAATCGACCATCGCAGCCAATGTGGTTGATTTACCCGAACCAGTAGGCCCGGTTACTAATACTAAGCCACGTGGGAAACTGGCAATTTTCTTAAAAATTTCTGGCGCGCCAAGTTGCTCAAGCGACAAAATGTCAGACGGAATGGTACGGAATACCGCGCCAGCGCCACGCGACTGATTAAAGGCGTTAACACGAAAACGCGCTAGATTAGGCACTTCGAATGAAAAATCGATTTCTAGATGTTCTTCATAGTCTTTACGTTGTTTATCATTCATGATGTCATAGACAAGACTATGAACGCCTTGATGATCTAACGCAGGTAAATTAATTTTTCTTACCTCACCGTCAACGCGGATCATAGGAGAAACGCCTGCTGAAAGATGTAGATCTGATGCTTTGTGTTTTACACTAAAGGCGAGTAATTCAGTGATTTCCATTGTAGAGACATCCATTTAACCAACATTATGACAACAATAGCAGACAGAATATCAATCGCCCAGAGTAGAATTAGTCAAGCGGCGCAAAAGTGTTCACGTTCATCGGCCGAAATAAGCCTATTAGCAGTGAGTAAAACCAAACCGATCAGTGACATCATTGCCGCTTATCAAGCGGGGCAACGTCTATTTGGTGAAAACTATGTCCAAGAAGGCGAAACTAAAATTACTGCCTTGCAGGCTGATTACCCAGATATCGAGTGGCATTTTATTGGCCCGTTGCAATCGAATAAAAGCAAAATTGTTGCCGAACATTTTGATTGGATGCATACCTTAAGTCGTGCCAAAATTGCTCAACGTTTGCATGAGCAACGTCCAAATAACAAGCCGCCATTAAACGTGTGCATTCAAGTCAATATAAGCCAGGAACAATCTAAGTCGGGCGTTAACCCTGAAGATGTCGCCACGTTAGCACTTACTATCGCCTCCTTAAGCAACCTTAAGCTGCGCGGATTAATGGCTATCCCAACCGCGACTGATGACGTACAACTTCAACAACAAGAATTTAGCCAATTAAAGCAACTTTTTGACCAACTTAAGCTGCAATATCCAAGCGTCGACACCTTATCAATGGGTATGAGCGGCGACATGGACATCGCCATCGCCAACGGATCAACCATGGTACGTATCGGCAGTGCGATCTTTGGTGAAAGATAATCAAAAGAACGATGATGATCGGTGACAAGCGGTAGCAAGCGATAGCAAGCGGTAGCAAGCGATAGCAAGCGGTAGCAAGCGATAGCAAGCGGTAGCAAGCGATAGCAAGCGGTAGCAAGCGATAGCAAGCGGTAGCAAGCGATAGCAAGCGGTAGCAAGCGATAGCAAGCGGTAGCAAGCGGTAGCAAGCGGTAGCAAGCGGTAGCAAGCGATAGCAAGCGGTAGCAAGCGATAGCAAGCGGTAGCAAGCGATAGCAAGCGATAGCAAGCGGTAGCAAGCGGTAGCAAGCCATAGCAAGCGGTAGCAAGCGGTAGCAAGCGGTAGCAAGCGGTAGCAAGCGATAGCAAGCGGTAGCAAGCGATAGCAAGCGGTAGCAAGCGATAGCAAGCGGTGACAAGCAAAAAGCGCAGCGTTATCTCGTTATCGCCCTATATCGTTGGTCATCGCTTGTTATCATCTTTATCCCTCTTCACCGCTTGTTATCGCTTGTCGTCTGTTTTACCGAC
Source organism: Shewanella sp. Arc9-LZ (assembly GCF_010092445.1). Taxonomy (NCBI): domain Bacteria; kingdom Pseudomonadati; phylum Pseudomonadota; class Gammaproteobacteria; order Alteromonadales; family Shewanellaceae; genus Shewanella; species Shewanella sp. Arc9-LZ. The sequence continues at coordinate 3,589,315 of NZ_CP048031.1, forward strand.
CGTAGCGTCCTAGGGCTGAATTAGGTAACATACACTGCAATTGGACATAAATTCACTCTTTAATTGGATACAGACTTAATGACTCAAGCAAAAGTATGTTTTATCGGTGCGGGCAATATGACTCGTAGCATTATTAGTGGCTTAGTTAAGCATGGCTATCCTAGTGACCTTATTCATGCAACCAATCCAAGCAAGGGTAAATTGGATGCGTTGCAGCAAGATTTTGCGATTCAAGTTTCCCACGATAATTATGCAGCTGCACAAACTGCCGATGTCATCGTGTTAAGCGTAAAACCTCAATTAATGGCAACGGTTTGTGAAGACTTAAGTTCACTGGATTTAGCCAATAAGTTAATCATTACTATCGCTGCAGGTATTCCAGCATCTCGTTATCAAGTCTACTTTAAGCAACCTATTAAACTTATTCGCACCATGCCTAATACTCCGACTCAAATTGGCTATGGTATGACAGGTATTTATGCCGATGACAGTATTTCTGCCGAGCACAAAGGGATTTGTGAAACTTTAATGCAAAGCGGCGGTAAAGTGGTTTGGGTTGATAAAGAAGCGGAATTAGATCAAGTGATAGCCCTTGCAGGCAGCTCTCCGGCTTATTTCTTCTTGTTTATCGAGTCAATGATCGCCTCTGGCGTCAACATGGGCATGGCTGAAGACAAAGCAAGACTCCTTGCCGAGCAAGCCGCTTTGGGGGCCGCGCAGATGGTGATACAAAACCAACAGTTATCGGTAACCGAACTGCGTCAAAATGTTATGTCAAAGGGCGGAACTACAGCTAAAGCCGTTGAAACGTTTCAACAAGGCGGTTTAGTCGAATTGGTCGATAAAGCCATGACAAACTGCGTTGCTAGAGCCCAAGAAATGGCTAAAACATTCTAACGTTATGAGATGAACGATTATTTAACTTACGGTTAACCTCTTTGGTGTAAAATAGTTGCGTAAAACTAAGCTTATAAACACCAAATCTGAGTGATAATCCGTTATATTGTTAACTCAGTTAGTCGTACAGTTAAATATTGACGCAGTTAATTTCAGTGCTAATTCACACTCTAATCTGCGCTCTAATGTAAGTACAAGATTAAGCACTAAATCACATCAACGTAAGGCAACATACATGAATGCAATGAGTTTTTTAGTCAACACTCTGTTTGACTTATACCTAATGATCGTCATTCTTCGTTTTTGGCTACAGCTTGCAAGAGCGGATTTTTATAATCCATTTAGCCAATTTGTGGTTAAAGCGACACAACCGATTATCGCACCAATGCGTCGACTATTACCGTCTGTAGGACGTTTTGATACTTCATCAATGGTACTGGCACTGATTGTCGTGTTGGTCAAAATGTTAGTGCTTACTTTCATTGCAGGGGCAACTGTAGATATTGTTACCTTGTTATTATTCTCAGTGATCTCTGTCGTAAAACAAGCTGGCGTGTTACTTTTTTGGATGTTACTTATCCGCGCAGTATTGAGTTGGTTCAACCAAGGTTATAACCCAATTGTGATGGTGATGACCCAATTAACAGAACCTATTTTAGCGCCAGTACGCAAAGTGCTACCCGCTATTGGTGGCTTAGACCTATCTGTATTAGTGGTATTTATTGCGATGAATTTCATTAATATGTTGTGTGCGCAATATATCCCGTTTTGGTCAATTATTTAGATGTCGAACAAATCTAACTAATGAATCCAGTCAGCTATATTAACGATGAGCAGCAAGGTGACTTGCTGCTTTTTGTGTATGTACAACCCAAAGCCAGCCGCGATCAAATTGTCGGTTTGCACGGTAACGAATTAAAAATAGCTATCACAGCGCCACCGATTGACGGTAAAGCAAATGCTTATCTGTCTAAATACCTTGCAAAAGCCTGTAAAGTGGCTAAAAGTCAGGTTCATATCCTTAAGGGTGAACAAGGTCGTCATAAGCAAATTAAAATATGCCAACCGCAGATTATTCCGCCTGAAATAGCCGCCCTTTTGTGACTGTTTCTCCTATAATAACGTTATAGCTCATGCCCGCTAAGGACTAAATTATGTTCCAATCATTGCGTTTATGTCGCCCATTATTACAAATATTATTGTTGTCACTAATAACGATGACCAGTATCGGCTACGCTCAAGCAGAACAAAAACAACAAGTTGGTAATTTTGATATTCATTACATGGCGCTCAGTAGCACCTTTATTACCCCAGAAATAGCAAAAAACTACGGAATAGAACGCAGTAGTTACAATGGATTGGTGAACATTACCGTGCTCAATACGAATCTAGAAGGACACCCTGCTGTCCCAGTTGAAATTTCAGGAATCGCCAATAACTTAATTGATGCTCGCGTAACTCTGGATTTTAAAGAAATTCGCGAAGGGAAATCCATCTATTACATCGCAGAAGTGCCTTATCGTGATGATCAAGATGTCAATTTTACCATTGCCATTAAGCACGGCAACCAGCTAAACACCTCATTGAAATTCAAACAAAAATTCTATGTAGATTAAGGCCTAAAATCTCGATAACGAGCGAAAGAGCGAAAGAGCGAAAGAGCGCTGCTAGGACGCTTCGCGGCTAGATCCTATACAAGCAAAAAGTGCAGCGTTCGCTCGTCATACTTGCTATCGTTTGTTAACGCCATTACTTCTTGCTACCGCTGTTATCGCTTTTCATCGCTTTTCATCGCTTTTCATCGCCCATTACCGCCGTTTCGCCATTATCTCTTGCTATCGCTGTTACCGCTTGTTATCGCTTTTCATCGCTGTTACCGATCGATATCGCTTTTCATCGCTGTTACCGATCGATATCGCTTTCATCGCCGTTACCGCTTGTCATCGCTTGCAATAGCCTATCGCGGGGTAGTTAGAGTATAATGACGGCAAATTTACCCTCATCTAAAAAACTTATGCATACCTTAGTCAAACAACAAATTGTTCTTGCCAGTGGCAACAAAGGCAAACTTGCCGAATTTGATCAAATGCTGACAGCATTTAATATTGAAGTATTACCACAGAATCAATTTAACGTGACAGAGGTTGCAGAGACAGGCACTACATTTGTAGAGAACGCCATTATTAAGGCTCGTCATGCCGCAGAAATAACCGGTAAAGCTGCAATTGCAGATGACTCAGGTATTGAAGTTGATGCACTACAAGGCCAACCAGGGATTTACTCTGCCCGTTATTCAGGAGCCAATGCAACCGAAACCAGCAATTACCTCAAGCTACTTGATGCATTGCAAGGCGAAACACTTCGAAGTGCCCGTTTCCAATGTGTACTGGTTTATATGCGTCATGCAAAAGATCCTACGCCTATTATTTGCCAGGCTTCATGGGAAGGGACAATCAACCATGCTCCACAAGGCGAGCAAGGCCATGGTTATGATCCCGTATTTATTCCGCAAGGTTTTGAGTGCTCGGCAGCAGAGCTAACTCGTGAACAGAAAAATGCCCATAGTCATCGAGGCAAAGCACTTGAGTTATTAGTGAGTGCCATGAAAGCTCAAGGTATCATTTTATCGAACAGTACATCGAACAATACTTCTGGCGGCCACCAATAAATGATATTGCAATTACCCCCACTTAGCTTGTATATCCATATTCCTTGGTGCGTGCAAAAATGCCCTTATTGCGATTTTAACTCCCACGGCCAAAACGGTGAGTTACCACAGCAACAATATGTCGATGCATTATTAGAAGATTTAAAACAAGACTTGGTGTATGTTCAAGGTCGAAAGGTGCATACCATTTTTATCGGCGGTGGCACGCCATCGTTATTTGATGCTAGTCAAATTCAACGCATACTTGAAGGCGCGCAAGCGTTAATCCCTTTTGAAGATAATATTGAAATCACCATGGAAGCCAATCCTGGCACATTAGAGCACGACGACTTTAGTGCTTACCGCGCAGCGGGTGTCACGCGTTTATCTATTGGGGTGCAAAGTTTTTCAAAAGAAAAACTTAATCTGCTAGGACGTATCCACAATGAAGATGAAGCTAAAGTGGCGGCTGAAAAAGCCAAACAAGCAGATTATTTAAGTTTTAATCTCGACTTAATGCACGGTTTACCAAACCAAAGCTTTGACGAGGCCATGCATGATATCGACACAGCAACGGCTTTAGCTCCACCGCATCTTTCTTGGTATCAACTCACCATTGAACCCAACACCTTGTTTCATTCAAAACCACCACAATTACCAGACGATGAAAACCTGTGGCAAATATACGAGCAAGGTCAGCAGCGCTTAGCGGCATTAGGTTATGAGCAATACGAAATATCAGCCTATGCAAAACCTGGATTCCAATGTCGCCATAATCTTAATTATTGGCAATTTGGCGATTACCTTGGCATCGGTTGCGGCGCCCACGGTAAAATCACCCTGCCCGGCTCAAATCGGATTGTACGTACCGTAAAAATAAAGCACCCTAAAGGCTACCTCGCTGCGGATAAATATACCTTTGAAACCACAGATGTCGTTGAAGAAGACCGCCCATTAGAATACTTAATGAACCGTCTAAGGTTGATGACTCCAATCCCTAAAACTGAATTTGAGCAGCGTACAGGCCAATCTGCAGAGGTAGTAAAACAAGGAATGCAAAAATCAATTGAACGGGGATTATTGACAGAAACCACAACGCATTGGCAATTGACGTCTAAAGGCCACATGTTTGTAAATGATTTGCTGTCTCAGTTTATTTAATTTACCAGTCGATTGAATAAAATAATATGACTCGCGGTTTTCTTTTTCAACCGTTAACTGCGAGTCAATAATCAAAAATCTGCTTCTAGCGCCACAATTTACTTACCTTAAATACACACTTTCTAACATTTCTATTCACACATTTAGGCAAAGCTTGATTAGGATATGCGCTTATAACTTAGGTACTTTGGGAAGATATCAATGTCTATTAAAACTAAAACAACTCTCGTTGCTGTCGCGTTATCAAGCTTATTAAGCGCATCAGTCATTGCGAACTTGCACAACATGCCGCAATTGAGCCAACAAGAAAGTACAGCGACATCAAGCCAACAAACTGAATCAGAAAAAGCCAACGTATTGTTTGAAGCCATTTTTATGGAAAATGTAATGGCGAATCCGGTTAACCAAACTTACCTGGGCATCAAACAAGATTACGGCAAGTGGAATGACTTGTCTGATGCTGCTGCAGATGCTGATTTAGCCCGCAGTAAACAGCAACTAATAAGATTAACTCGCCTTGATGCCAATAAATTAAATGAACAAGCTGCGCTCAGTTATGAACTGTTGAAGGCCAGCTTAGAGCACAGTATTAGCGACGATAAATGGCGTTATCACACCTATCCGATTAACCAAATGTATGGCGTCCATTCTGTGGTGGCTTCATTATTGATTAACCAACATCAAATAACCGATGAAAGTGATGCTAAAGCTTATATTAGTCGTTTGAACGGCATACCAACACTACTTGCACAATTAGAAACCTCATTAGAAATTCGCGCTAAAAAGCATATTATCGCGCCAAAATTTGTTTTCCCATATGTAATTTCCGATAGTAAAAACATTATCACTGGCGCCCCATTTACAGAGACTGGAAAAGACAGCGCGTTATGGGCTGACGCGAACCGTAAGATAAATAAACTCGATATAACCGATGGCAACAAACAAGCCTTATTAGTCGAAGTAAAACAAGCTCTACTGACTAAGGTAAAACCTGCCTATGAGCAGTTAATCACCTATACTAAGTCACTTGAAGCTCGAGCCGATACTCAAGATGGAGCCTGGAAACTGCCTGACGGAGAAGCGTTTTACAATAACGCCCTCGCCCGCACCACTACAACCGATATGACCGCAGACACTATCCATGATCTTGGCTTATCTGAAGTTAAGCGTATTCATGATGAAATGCGGGTCATTATGAAAAAGGTACACTTTGCCGGCAGCTTACAAGAGTTTTTTGTGTTCATGCGCGATGATAAGCAATTTTATTACCCAGAAACTGATGAAGGCAAAACGGCATATCTCGCCCAAGCAAAATCGCTGATCGATACTATGGAGTCTCGTTTAGACGAAGTGTTCACGATTAAGCCTAAAGCCGAATTAGTGGTTCGAAAGGTAGAAGCGTTTAGAGAAAAATCAGCAGGTAAAGCATTTTACGACCAACCTGCACCAGATGGTTCTCGCCCTGGAAGCTATTACGCTAATTTATACAAAATGGAAGCGATGCCAAAGTATCAGATGGAAGCGCTTGCTTACCATGAAGGGATCCCAGGACATCACATGCAAATTGCTATTGCACAAGAATTGCAAGGCATTCCAAAATTCCGTAAATTTGGCGGTTACACTGCTTATATTGAAGGTTGGGGACTTTACTCAGAATATTTCCCGAAGGAAATGGGCTTATATGCCGACCCATACTCTGACTTTGGTCGTTTATCGATGGAGCTATGGCGCGCATGCCGTTTAGTGGTTGATACTGGGATACACGCTAAAAAGTGGACTCGTGAGCAGGCTATTGCCTATTACGTTGAGAATACTCCAAACGCTGAGTCTGATGCGATAAAAATGGTCGAACGCCATATTGTTATGCCATCACAAGCTACTGCGTATAAAGTAGGTATGATTAAAATATTACAACTACGTGAGCAGGCTAAAAAGGCGCTAGGAGCCAAGTTTGATATTCGCGAATTTCATACTGTAATCCTTAAAAATGGACCATTGCCATTAGACATACTTGAAGAGCAAGTAAATAAGTGGATTAAGCAGGTTCAATCGCTGTAATTTTTAATCATTAATCCACTCGAAACATAAAACGGCAACCTGAGGTTGCCGTTTTGCTTTATCAATTTCCACAAAAAAATAACCCCAGAACAAAGTCTGGGGTAAACCAAATAAATTAGGATGATGGTTTTAAGGTTGGCATTATTTTAGTTCGAAAACCATTGCCAACACTGACTCAAAATTTGCTACCTTGCCGATTTGTACATCTCACTGAAAAGGGGTCATTTCTCAGAAAAACGTAGGGTTCAAATCATTTCGAATCAACTGAGTACTATTGTATTGATATCAGAACAGAGTTCAACTAGTTAACAAATGTAAATTGCTAAACCCTTGATTAGCAACTTACTAATAAACTAATCAATCAACACCTTAAGCACTTTAAAATCAGCCGCTTAATACAAAGCCGCAAGGCAAGCTGCGGCTTTGTTCTAAATTTGAAATAATGTTTCCACTTTTACTTACGAAGTTTATACAAATGATCGAACTTAGCATCCCAATAAGGTGGGCTGCTGATGTGCGTTTTAATAAAATCAATGAACGCACTAACTTTTGGAGCTAGATGTTTACGACGAGGATACACAGCTTGTAATGGAAGATTGTGAGTCAACTGCCAATCAGGTAACAAAGGAATCAATGTCCCTTGAGCGATTTCATCTTCCATTAAGTAACTGGCTAAATAGACAATGCCTAAACCACTTACTGCGGCCGATTTCAATGCTGGCGCATTATCGACACGAAAATTGCCTGACACACCTATTTCGCAATAATCTTCACCCTTTTTAAATTGCCACATGCTGTGCTCATGCCACTCACCTTGATACACCAAACAATTGTGTTCAACCAATTGCTCTGGGCGGCTAATGTTACCATGTTGGGCAATATAACCCGGTGATGCGACTAACAAGAACTGACATTTCATTAACGGTCTTGCCACCATACCCAGCGGCAATTGCTCAGACATGGTTAACAATAGGTCTAAGCCTTCACTGACAACATCGACTTTATGATCAAGTAAGCTCACTTGTAGTTCAAGCTCTGGATGCCTTGCCATAAATGCTGGTAAAGCTGGAATAATGTGCATGGTGCCAAATGATTGTGATATCCCAACTTTTAATACACCACGAGTTGCATCATTTAAGTTGTGAACACTTGAAACGGCCTGCTCTGCATCACGAAGAAGTTCTTCGCCTTGTAGATACAATAAATTGCCGGCTTCAGTAAGGCTTAAACTGCGGGTTGTACGCTGAATAAGTTGCACACCAAGTTTATGTTCAAGATCTGCAACTTGAGTACTTACTTTAGATTTAGAAATGCCAAGACGTCTGGCTGCAGCACTAAAACTTCCTGCACGTGCAACATGAGTAAAAATTGCGATAGGTTCTAACAGTTCTAACATGAAAGTCGCCTTAAGCTGGTTACGACATTAATAAAAATTTCAGATATCTGTTAGCCATTGCTGGTAACTAAACCTTGCTTAGCATCAATATCGACACTCAGATATTATGATTGTTGCTGCCAAATGAGCATCAAAACAAACTAATATCTTTAATCAACACTAACAAATGAAGATTCTGAAATATAACCACATCTAAAGTAGAGTGTAATTTTGTAATAATTCTCAAGAGTATAACAAAAAAAGCCTCTATGGCTCTATATTTATAATTGACAATTTTTTTATCAGAACAAAGCAACACGAGCTATAGCGGTAAAACAGCTAGAATTGGCCCCAAAAAAAAGCCCCTGTGTCTTCAAAAAGAGCACAGGGGAAGGTCAGGTGTCCGGGAAGACAGGTTGAACAAAATAAATTTACTCTTTTAGCTCGCCTAGCTTGGCCAATGTATAAGGTGCAAGTTCTGGTATGGATTTACGCACTTGGCTTTCTAACACTAATAATCCTTCAAAATTATCACAAATTTTATCAGCTCGTTGTTCAAGGCCTTGTGATTGCGACTCAAGTTGTTGCTCGATGTCTTTACCGACATTGTCCATTTTTTGTGAAAAGGTATTCATTTTTTCTTCAAATGAACCGCCTTCAGAAGACATGATCTGGCTACCTAATGTCATCATTAATGATCCCATTGAGTTGGTGACCATTTGTTCTATCTCTTGTTCAAACTCTTCATTAAATGCATGTTCAATTGAAGACTCTGTCGAACCTAAATAAAACTTATCGCCTTGCTGATACGCCATGGTGTCAATGCGTGTTTGAATCCCTGTCATTAGCTTATCAATTTGGCTACCAGTGGCGTCGCCAAATATTGGGGTTAATGCCATATTGACTGCTTGAGATGCCATTACGACAACATCACCAACCAAATCAATTACCTCAGGTACTTGACGAGATAGCTCATCAGAATATTGAGTGAGTAACGTTTGTTGTTTAGCGGTTAAGGTGACTTTTTTACCGTCTACATATAGTTGATCTAGTTCAACGCGATATTTCTCGGATCCATTATCACTAATCTGCAATTTTTTTGGTTCAACAGTAACGTCATAGTTTAATGTCACATTGCACTTTTCATCATTAATGGACATTTTTGCTATGGCGGGAGTTAGCGCCCCTACTGTGAATAACATGCTGGTTAACGCTACACTACAAATCAACTTCTGTTTGGTCATGATAAAAATCCTTTTGCTATACATATATCAATAATTAGCTCGTATATGAGCTTTATAAAGCACAAGTTATGCCAACAACTATAACTACATGACTTTTAATAGGTTAATGATAAAATAAGGCAATATATAAGCTAATGAATAAACAATAGCGGAAGTGTATTGGTAAAATAAACCAATAAATAGTCTATTTTACCAATCTCAATAATAATTAATCTATCTAGGGCCAGCTGAGCTTCAGGATGAATTTTACTGCAGTTTGTATTTTGCTAGACAAGTAAGCGTATACGACGTGTGGTTGTTCTAGATAAGTAAGCAATAACCTAGGCGAAAAGAAGCCACTAAAACTGCCCAAGTGGGCAGTAAAATGACTTTTAAACGTTTTGAGTCAATATTATAGATTCAAATTTGATATACAAAGAGTGAGTACGTTAAGGTCGAACAACGTTAACCGCGAAAGATTAGCCCTTGTATAAACTAAAAAATTGAACGGCCTAACTGTTGGCTTAAATGTTCTAACATGGCTGTGCCCGCAAGCGAGTTACCATTATTGTCTAGCTCAGGTGACCACACACAAATAGACATATCACCAGGAATAACCGCAATAATGCCGCCACCCACGCCACTTTTACCGGGCATACCTACTCGATAAGCAAACTCTCCTGCGCCATCGTATAATCCAGATGTCGCCAGTAATGCATTGAGTTGCCGAGTTTGCACCGGCGAAACTAAGCTGTCACCATCGAGTGTCTTACCGCGATTGGCCAAATAGAACATCGCACGGGACAAGTCAGCGCAATTCATTCTTAATGCACAATAATGAAAATAACTTTTAAGTACGGTATTGACGTCGCCTTCAAAATTACCAAATGACTTCATTAAATAGGCAATAGATGCATTACGTGCACTGAACTGGAACTCAGAATCCGCCACAACTTTATCGTAGGCTAACGTCGGGTTCTGGCTCAATTGACGCACAACCTCAAGCATACGATGCTTAGGCGCCCCTAAACGGGCTTGCAACAAGTCAGCAATAACTAGCGCACCGGCATTAATAAAAGGGTTGCGAGGTTTACCGCGTTCTAATTCGACCTGTACCAGCGAGTTAAATGAATGCCCTGAGGGTTCTTTACCCACACGACTCCAAATTTCATCTTCAGTATATAAATTAAGTGCCTGAGTAAGGCTAAAGACTTTAGAAATACTTTGAATTGAAAAAGGCTCAAGGTAATCACCGGCACCAATTGTTTGGCCATCAAGGGTAGTAACGGCAATCCCTATTTTGTTAGGGTCAACGCAGGCAAGCGCAGGAATATATCCTGCAACCTTGCCTTTACCCAATAGCAATCTTACTTTATCGACGGCTTGTTGAAGTAATAATTGCTCAGGCAATTTAGCTTAACCCCACCAGATATCGTACAAATCACTCACTTCGAGGTTAGAAACAGGCTTGTCTTTCCAGAACGCATTCACTGCTGCGGTATCTTCATCAGTACATTTACCGATAGCTTGGGTAGCAATAATACCTTCCCATTGCTTGTGTCCACCACCGTGGAAACCTAATTGACGAGGTTCAATGACCTCAACAAGAAACTGATCAACTAAGTTATCAATATCTTCTTCAGATACCGACTCATCAAAAGTCCAGTTGATTTCAAAGCCTAATTCTTGAAACTCATCAACTCGTAATTTTTTACGTAAACGACGACTACGATTTTGCGCCATGGTGTATTCTCCGATTGCTGAAAGTGTAGTTGTGATTAAGCAGTACGCTCAAACATGATATCCCATACGCCGTGACCGAGTCTGTGGCCTCTTGCTTCAAACTTGGTAAGCGGACGATGCTCTGGACGTTCGACAACTGTACCAGTTGTTGATTGATTTTTATAACCTTCTGCTGCATTCATTATTTCTAACATATGCTCGCTGTAATTTTCCCAATCGGTTGCCATATGAAATACACCACCAATTTTAAGCTTACGGCGGATAAGTTGTACAAATTCAGCTTGTACAATCCGGCGCTTATGATGACGTTTTTTATGCCATGGGTCAGGGAAAAACAATTGTACGCGCTCAAGTGAACCATCAACAATGCTGTGCTCTAGCACTTCCATTGCATCATGATGATATACACGTAAGTTAGTCACTTCAGCTGCACCGGCATCAGAAAGACACGTACCAATACCAGGTTTATGAACTTCTATGCCAATAAAGTTTTGCTCTGGGGCAGCTTTTGCCATTTGGACTAATGATGCCCCCATACCAAAACCGATTTCTAACACGGTATCAGCATCGCGACCAAATACTTGAGTTAACTCCAATGCTTGTGGAGTATAATCAAGTCCCATTGCTGGCCAATGTGCTTCAATTGCTTGAGATTGGCCTTTGGTTAAACGGCCTTCGCGTAAAACAAAACTTCTGATTTTACGAATATACTTACCGTCTTCGTTAAATTCAGCTGTGGTAACGTCGCTCATCTTTGCCTCATTGTCTACGTACTTTGTTGTGCTGTGTTACTAAATGTCTAACCGTTAGGCTGCCACTCTTTATCAACACATTACGCATTTGCTATCTGTGATAGATCAATTTTAAAATCAGTTGGGCATTATACCTAAACTCATTGCACATGTTTACGCTAATTTAGTGCAAACGTGTGATTTAAAATAGCAGTGCCACTTGTGTAATAAAATGGCTATGGCTACACTGCGCCCATGAAAAATCTGACTCCATTTTCTGAGCGTATCATCGCTTGGTATGACCTACATGGTCGTAAATCACTGCCTTGGCAGATCAATAAAACGCCTTACCGTGTTTGGGTGTCGGAGATCATGCTCCAGCAAACCCAAGTCGCGACGGTTATTCCCTATTATGAAAAATTTATGGCGCGTTTCCCCAGCGTGGTAGATCTTGCGAATGCTCATCAAGATGAGGTGCTGCATTTGTGGACTGGCCTAGGTTATTACGCCAGAGCACGCAATTTACATAAAGCAGCCCAACATATTCGTGATGCTTTTAATGGCGAGTTTCCTACTCAGTTTGATGATGTGCTCGCGTTATCTGGAATCGGTAAATCAACTGCTGGCGCAGTATTATCCTTGTCGCTCGGTCAACACCACCCTATTTTAGACGGTAATGTAAAACGAGTATTGGCCCGACATGGTGCTATTGAAGGTTGGCCAGGGCAAAAAAACGTTGAACAACAATTGTGGCAATTAACCGATACGTTCACACCTGCCAAAAACGTTGAAAAGTTTAACCAGGCAATGATGGATATTGGTTCAAGTGTTTGCACTCGCAGTAAACCTAATTGCGCAGCCTGCCCTGTAGCAATTGATTGTGTGGCTCAACAGACGGGTCATCAAAGTCTATATCCCGGTAAAAAACCTAAAAAAGTGACGCCAGAAAAATCAGCTTTTATGCTGGTATTAGTCGACAACAGCGGAGATTCTGTAAAAGTTCAGCTTATCCAACGCCCACCTGCAGGTATTTGGGGGGGGTTATGGTGTTTTCCGCAATTTGAACAGCAAGCAGAATTAGAAGATTATTTAACGCTGCATAATTTGACAGCGTCAGAACAAGGGCTTGCTGGGTTTAGGCATACATTCAGTCATTTCCATCTTGATATTCAACCAGTATTAGTTGAACTATCTGTCGATCAAGCAACAGGCATCATGGAACAAACCTCGGCTCTCTGGTATAACATAGAGCAACCTGCGAAAGTCGGGTTGGCAGCCGCCACAGAACGTATTTTGGCTAATTTAGCCGTACTTTTCGCGACATATTAGTTTTTAGTGTAATTAAAGTTAGTAAGGAATCATCATGGCTCGCACAGTTCACTGTCAACACCTAAACAAATCAGCTGACGGCTTAGATTTTCAGCTTTACCCAGGCGAATTAGGTAAGCGTATTTTTGACAATATCAGTAAAGAAGCTTGGGGCTTATGGCAAAAGAAACAAACCATGCTCATTAATGAGAAAAAGCTCAATATGATGAATGTTGATGACCGCAAATTTCTTGAAGAGCAAATGACTCACTTTTTATTTGAAGGTAAAGACGTTGAAATTGAAGGCTATGTTCCACCTGCTGAAGATGAATAACCTAGTAATATAATAGATAACTATATTAAAAAACAAAGCCGCTTAACTTAGCGGCTTTGTTTTTGGTTATCAATGACTAAATCCGACAGATTATTGTTTAACGCCTTCCACTACCAATGCTAATTCAACGTTAGCAGAAGCTGGACCTAAATCCATTTTGACACCAAAATCTTTCATCGCAAAAGTGGTTGTGCCGCTAAAACCAGCACGATATCCACCCCATGGATCTTTACCTTCACCAATAGCAACGGCATCAATGGTTAACGGCTTAGTCACACCATTTAAAGTAAAGTCACCATTAATTTCAAACTGGTTATTTCCTTTATCAACAATTGATGTTGATGAAAAAGAGGCTTCAGGGAATTTACTGGTATTTAAAAAGTCTGCACTGCGTAAATGCTTGTCACGCTCGGCATGATTAGAATCAACACTGTTAGTGTTAATTTTAACATTCACTTTCGCATCTGCGACTTTGTCAGCATCAAAACTGAAGTCGCCAGAAAACTCATTAAAGCGCCCTACTACAAAGCTATAACCCAAATGGCTTACACTAAATTGAATCGATGCATGTGCACCTTGAGTGTCGATAACATAGTCGGCAGCATTAACTGCAACAGGTAACATAAACGTTGCACCGATTAGTGCTGCTATAAGGTGTTTTTTCATGGTTTTTTATTCCTTTAAGTTAATAACAAGTAGATATATAAAGAGGTATTGATATATTCATCAAACATAACGGTTAATATATTCAACGGTTAAACAATTCAACGGTTAAACAATTCGATTATTTGCTAATACGATTTGGCATCAGCATTCTTTTAAGGGTGTTATCTTTATCAATAACATGATGCTTAATCGCACCAGCTGCATGCAACACAACCAAGCCAATTAAGCTATAGGCAAGGTATTGATGTATTAACCCCGCTATATCAGCTTGATCATCAATAAAAGCATTAGGAAATGGCACGGCAAACCAGTCAAAAATCCAAATATCTCGACCATCGGCTGTCGAAATCATAATTCCTGAACTCATAATGAGTAACATTAGCGTATAAAGAACAGTATGTGCCCACTTTGCCAAGCGTTTTTCCCAAGGCTGATGATTCGATAATGGGCTCGGAGTGTGTGATATCCCTCGCCAAACTAACCTTAATAGCGTTAACCCAAGTAAAAGCAAACCGACACTTTTATGCAGATGCGGCGCAGTTTGGTACCAACTACTGTAGTAGGTAAGATCTACCATCCAATAACCAGCACTAAATAGACCAATAACTGCGATGGCGGACAACCAATGGAAAAAAATGGTTACTAAGCCATAGCCAGCTGAAGTGTTTTTTAACATATCTTACTTTCCTCTAAAAAAGTCACAACATTTTAACGTTAATTTTAGGAAAGAAAATCAGTAAAAATAGCCGAAATCGTTCTATAAAATAGAAGTAACAGGTATTAAAATAGCGAACAACCAAATAATTAAGCAACTACTTATTAAACATGTCTCAATTGTAGTCATTAATTATCAAATAGCATCTAGGATGTATTGATCTTTCTTGGCTAAATATTTTCAAGATAAACGGCTTAGTTTTTTATATTAAAAGACAGCGCAGTGTTAGACATTAAGTCTCTAACTACGCTTATGCACTGTAACAAACATATTCTATAAAGATTAAGCTGAACTCTTCGGGCAGCGTTTGTGGCTTCTTTCTACTGCGTTATCGCTTACTGTTTACTGCTTAATGCTTACTGAATAACGAATAACGAATAACGACATACCATAGCTCTGTCTGGTATCAATAGTCACCACAGTTAACGGTAAAATTGAGCTTGAAAGATCGTATGGCCTTAAATAACCATATCCGAAGCACCTCTATCCCGTTGAGTAAATGCCCTAGCATTTCAGCTCACATAAATTAAGATAAACGACGCTACAAAAAGTTCACTCATTTACATGTAAATAAGTTATTCATCAGCCTAACAACTCAAGCTTACCGTTCTTGAACTTGCAATTAAAGCGAGGACACTAACCATAAGTTAAAAATCAAACGGGTCTAGTGCTGAGCAAAAAACAAATGACGAATTCAATTTTCTGGTTTCTCTTTAGTTATTTTATTTAATCGTCAGCAAACTTCTACGACTTTATTCTTACCGATTAACACTTACAAACTACTTTTAGCGTTAAAAATCGATAAAAAACCACCAGTTTGCACATTAACTAGCCGAACGAGTAAAAACATTTGAAAAACCACTTGCACGATAAAAACCATCACTATACTATGTGCGCACTCCAGACGAGACGGGCATTGATTACCAAGTTAATACCTAGTCTGCAGTGATTAACTAACGCTTAGTTAGTTGCCCGAATAGCTCAGTCGGTAGAGCAGAGGATTGAAAATCCTCGTGTCCCTGGTTCGATTCCGGGTTCGGGCACCATATTTAGCCGGCATAGCTCAGTTGGTAGAGCAACTGACTTGTAATCAGTAGGTCCCGAGTTCGACTCTTGGTGCCGGCACCATAAAAACAAAAAAGCCACTCAATGAGTGGCTTTTTTGCATCTGCTATTTAGTCAAATCTAAACATCTTAATTCAGATATTGTATTTATTGAATTTAACTTCCCTAAACAAAACAGGCACTCAATTGAGTGCCTGTTTTGTTTGGGGAAGCCCGAAGACTATCTACCGAGTACTTCAACACGGGCTAAACGATTAACTTGGTTTAAAGAACCCAAATGACCATAAATTGGGCCTAGTAGACCGCGCTTTTTAAGCTCGATAAACTCTTCGTCGCTTAGTGCATTTAATTTAGCTTCATCAATAAGGTATAAACCATTGATATTACGCTTCTCACCCGCTACATCAACAGTGAGAGTCTGATTAATCAACAGCCCTTTTTCATCTAGAAACCCTAAAATACCGCGAGTAGCTTGATCTTGTTCATAGTGGCTAATCAAAGCTTGCTTACGCGCTTCTAAAAATGGAGTTTCTTTACCATCTTCAAATAATGCTTGGCCGTCTGTTTTAGTCACTTCTTTGGCATCTTCGCGTATACCAATCCATACTTTATCTTTAACGTCTGGATTAACCACTAAACCAAGGGGATAGTCACGAACAACAGCTGGAATATACAAACCTTGCCACTTACCATCTTTCACACTTAGATTTTGACCTGGTTTTAGGCCTAACATCGCAACTGATTGAAATTCGTTAGTGTCACTGTTTTTAACAAATACGATTGGATACTCAGTGGCAGCACGGTTAATTTCATGCAAGGTAACCGGCACAATGTGCTGCTCCGCCACGTGAGAAAAATCACTTGGAGTCAGTTTTAAATCACCATGCTTGGTTTGTTCTAATAATGTAATCTGGTTAGGCATCTTGGCTCCTTGAAGCACTGATTATCTTTTATGGTATAAGTACAACATCATTGTCATACGTTGTGTTAACAAATAATTAATAACTGAAACTACCAAGTTAAATCTTAAATTCAAGTAGATTTAAGTTAAATTGCGTCAATAAACGTCAAATGGCCAATTCTTGTGCAAAATAGGCTTTGTGTTTAACAAAGCTTATTCGTTTATATTGATAGTAGCTCAACTCTCTATGTGATTACTCGCCTAGTGTAACTTGAGCTTAGGGCGTTGCCAGCGCAGTAGCTTTTGGGCAATACGATATACAGAAGCTGAGAACCAGCCATACAAGCTGGCTAAATGACGCTGATACAGAGAGATGTACATCAAACGAGCAATGTGTCCTTCAACAAAAAAATCTCCTGAGCGGAGGCTTCCCATTAAGTTCCCAACCGCCGAAAAACGACTCAGTGATACTAGTGATCCATAGTCTTTATAAACGAAAGGCTTTTCTGGCTGCTGTTTCATCTTCAAACAAATATTGGCATAGAGACGATCTGCCATTTGAGCCGCTGCTTGGGCTCTTGGTGGTACCGGCTTACCTGATGGTAAGATTAATTGAGCACAGTCGCCTAAAGCATAAATATCATCAATGCCTTTTACACGCATGCAATCATCTACATCAATTTGATTACGTGGAGTGACGGGAAGTTGAGTGAAATTTTCAAATACTTTGGGACCTTTAACACCTGCCGCCCACACTTTGATATTGGCTTTTATCGTCTCCCCTGTCGCAGTAACAAAGCCTTCTTTGGTTACTTCTTTAACCTGCACACCTAAATGCAATTTAACCCCTAATTTTGACAGTACAGTTTGCGCTCTGGTACTGACTTGCTCTGGCAATTGAGGGAGTATTTTTGGGGATGCTTCTATTAAATTTATATCTAAATGATCTTTAGAGATGTTTTGATAACCGTACTCTCTTACTGATTCAATAACATGATGGAGCTCAGCGGCAAGCTCGACACCTGTAGCACCCGCACCAACAATGCCGATACCTAATTGATCTTGGGTTTCATTAAGCTGTAACAGTGCATCCATCAGCTTATGATGAAACAGATTAGCACTGTCTAGACTGTCTAAAAAAATACAGTGTTTTTCGGCTCCTGGTGTATTAAAGCTATTTGATACGCCCCCTAAGGCTAGAACAAGAGTATCGTATTCAATATTACGCGCGGCAATGATCATCTCGCCTTCATCGTTATACACAGGAGCAAGTTGAATTTTCTTAGTCGTCGGATCGCATTGCTCAATGGCACCTCGAATATAACGGTAACCATTCTTTAATCCGTGATCTCGATATTGTAGGCCTTCGATTGATTGATCAATTACACCAACAGCGACTTCATGTAATTTAGGTTTCCATATGTGGACGGTATTTTTATCAATCAAACTAATGTCGATTAACGGATTTTTACCAAATTTCCGGCCCAATTTTGAAGCCAATGCTAGCCCTGCAGCCCCACCACCCACGATAACAATTCGTTGCACCATACACTACCTCGGAATTACCTTATACCAACAACATAATCACACAATATTTACAGTTATAAAAAAAGGCCCTTATGGGCCTTATACTGCTTCTTCATTTTCTTCGCCAGTGCGAATACGAATCACGCGTTCGATATCAGTTACAAATATTTTACCGTCACCAATTTTACCTGTTCTGGCTATATCAACGATAACATCAATCGCACGTTCCAGAATGTCATCTTGGATCACTAATTCAATTTTTACCTTAGGTAAAAAATCAACCATATATTCTGCACCACGATAAAGCTCTGTGTGGCCTTTCTGACGCCCAAAGCCTTTAACCTCTGATACCGTCATACCCGTAATGCCAATTTCAGCAAGTGCCTCACGCACGTCATCAAGTTTAAACGGTTTAATAATCGCTTCGACTTTTTTCATTAAATACTCCTGTCATCGGCTAAGTTTTTGATTAACCTCAACTCGGGATAAGAGATGGGATAAATCGATAAGAAAATGGTTTATTTCAAATCTGCAATATCGAATTTGCCATTTGTTTTACTAACAAGTCACATTTGCACGTCAATATGGTGCCTATTGCAAGTCAATCCACTACAGCAAGCAGGAGCTATTTAATAACCATTTATAATTCCATACTGAAGTTGATTAAGCACATGTCCTCATTGCAATTTATATGCTTGCTAACATCATCCAAATATCTTACTTGAAAGCGAAGCTAATTGTCGCGGCTATTTTACGTATTTACGAAAAGATATTTCTCGGCAAAGCTGCTGGTTGTTTTCTATACTAATTTAATCTTACTGCAGGACGCAGCTAACGACGTTTAAGGATGAACAAGTATGACAAATTTTAACCGAGTTAAAGGCTTTGGTCTTATTGAAGTTATCGTGACGACACTCGTTGTAATGTTAATGTCACTTATTGCAATTCCATCATTCAAATCAGTTAATGAGCAAGTCAGAGTAAAAAGCAATATCATAACAATTCAGCAATCATTGCAGTTTGCTCGTAATATGGCGATCAATTACGGAAGAAGAGTGACGGTTTGTAATCTCGAAGATAACAATTGCACCAAGCAATGGCATAAAGGATTTACAGTTTTCCTTGATGGTTCACAAAAAAATGAATTATCTGTAGATGATATAATTTTACTTCAAGTACCTTCTTTTAATGAGAATGACTTTGTTTATTACAATAGAACATCAGTAAGATTCCAACCTGATGGTCTCGCGTCAGGAACCAACGGCACTTTTAGGTACTGCCCTAATTCAATTGATAGCCCTTACTCGAAAGCAGTAATAATTAATCAATCTGGCAGAGTACGCTTTTCAAAGAAAAAGGTAACATGTAAAAAAAGGTAACGTCTTATTTACCTAATTGTAGACGAATAAATCCGCACTAGTGGAACCAATACCATAATAGCCCTTCTATAAAAAATATATTGTCAAATGACTTTATACAGACCTTTTCATCGCTTATTATTAATAATAATTTATGCTCTACTATTTTTGTCCGTTGCTTATCCGGTATGAAAAGTTGATATTTTCCTGAACGTTTTCTGTGAATAACTGTCAGAAAACAGTCTTCACGCGTGGTTCCTCAGAGCAAGCGTTGTAGCATGTCATAAACAAAAATATATGATTAGACACGACTGTGGAGTAAAGTCATATTGGCTATGGCTATTTGATGCTTTACTGATCTATGCCATCTTTATTTTCAAGAACAAACGATGAATGTTGAAAGTGAATTGGTTTAGGCTGAAAACAATTAAACAACAAAAAACATGGTATTATTTAACTAAAACATCGGAAAATCAGGCTTATTCCACTAATAATGACTATGTGCAACAAGGATGAATCATGAGAAGAACTAGCGGATTTACTCTTATTGAGTTGATGGTAACGGTAGCCGTTTCGGCAATTTTGTTGGCTGTCGCTGCGCCTTCGTTTACTTCGTTATACAATAATACCCGCGCGGCTTCTGCAATCGGAAATATCGAAAGTTCTATGGCATTCGCAAGAAGCCAAGCTGTTAATTTTGGTAGAAAAGTATCTGTTTGTCCAGGAAATGGGAGTAGTTGTTCGGGGAGTTGGAATAATGGCTACATTATTTTCATTGATGATAATGGAGATAAAACTGCCGACAATGGAACTGAAGTGTTAAAGAGGATACAAGGTTTTAACTCTAAAGATTTTATTAAAGCATCGTCTACACTAATAACGTTTGGTATGGATGGAATGCTAAGTAGCACAAGCTCAATAAGTATTCACTATTGTCCGTCTAAGAAAAATAGTGAATACTCTAAAGGCATTAGCATCAGCCCATCGGGGAAAATAGCAGCCATCAACACTGATGTAAATTGCAATTCATAGCGGTAAAAAACAACTAACTTTACCAGCAGTCACTTGGTGTTTTCACCCCATCTGAAGTTATCTCTATTGATGCACACTCTGTATCTCGAGTAGCTTGGACACCAATAGCTTTAGCCTCTATAGTATATCTATTAGCATTAGCTACAGTTGCATCTATTTTATAAAATCCATTCTCGACAACAAAATTACCATCACCATCAACAGAAAAACCAAGTTTTTTCATATTTTTAGTGAACGTTTTATGATCTAAATAATATTGTTCTTGCCTGTTGGCCACATTCATCAAACCAGCTAGCGCATCAGCCCTAGCTCCCTTCGCAACAAATTTAGTATACGAGGGATATGCAATAGAAGCTAAAATCCCTACAATGACGACGGTAATCATTACCTCTATTAAGGTAAAACCAGAGTATGCTTTAGTGATTGTTACTTTCATTTTTAATTCTCTTTCATATGATAATAGATCTGATTAACGCCTAAGCCACCACCGACACATTTGTTATCGCCAGCAGCACAGCCATCATCACCCAAAAGATCTTTTTTGATCATATCATTTGCGGCATCGCCAATTCCGATTAAATACATATAGCTACTATCATCACCATTTTTAGGAATTACTAAGGTTGGAGTATCAGGAACCTGTTCGCTCATTTTAAAATAGTCTTGTGAGTTGCTGTAAACTTTCCCTCCTTTATGGAGATCTCGGCCGCGAAGACGTCCTTCACCTGGAACTAAACATGCATTTTCAGTTGCTCCGGTCTGAGGCACATAGGATGTAAAAAATACTTTTCCCTGCACAATTGTTGCGGCGGATAAAGATTTTTCACCAGCATCTGCGAAACGATAATACCAACCTCGCTTTAGGCCAAATGTGATTAATGCTGTTTCTTCGGTTGGGGACTCCGTAGTTACATCATATAAATCTGAAATAGTTAATGTATCTGGAACAGTATTCCCAGCAGCAGAGCTATAAGATTTAGAAATAATATTCCTATCTTGGAATACAAAAAACTTATCATTTCTACTTTTATTCAAAGGATTCGCTCTATGTCCACTCCCTACAACAACTGCATCGTAAGGGATGCTTTGGTATTGTTTTGAAGTGACACTATTATTGTTTATATCTGTATAAGTATGTTCAGCTACATTACTAAAAGCTGTTTGAGCTATTACTGGCTCAGAATAGAAACGAATATCAGATGCAAGATCCCCTCCTCCCATGCTCGCAAAATGATACGCACTCCATGGGTTTTGGGTGTCTGTCGGTAACCCCGGTAAATCTAAACGCCACACATTAGCACCAGTATCTGTTGCGTAAATGCGATCGGTTAATTGATCATTGTTACTATCTAATACTGCCACTTTGCTCGGAATACTATCAACAATGCCAGGCATAGATGTATCAGCTCCCGAACCGCCAAAGCTATGCAGTTTAGCTCCTGTTGCAGCATCCAAGATATAAATACCAGCACCTGTTGTGTCATTAGTACCAACACTGGCACCATCTTTTGTATTGGGGTTATATCCCGCACCCACAACTAGAACAGGTTTTGCCTTACCTTTAGAATCTTTCCAACCTGATATCTTCGTCACTACTGGCTCAGACCAAGACTGCCCTAATAACGAATAGTCACTGTTATTCTTAATCCACAGTAACGTTGGGGCTGCATCTTTATCTGTTACATCTAAGGCATAATATGAACTGCCTCCTCTTCGCATCCCCATAAATACCCAAGCTTTATTGATTTTACCATCTGCATCATATTCAAAATAAGGAACTGGAGAACCATCCATACCATAAACAGAATGAACACCTGTTTTAGGATTATCTCTTAAGCTTTTAATATTAGGTAATAATTCATGAGGAATAAAAGCCCATGATTCAGATACAGCACTGACACTTTCACCATTAACCTCTGACTCAGTGTCTTTAAACATATGAACAAAGCCATGGTTGGTTCCCATAATAATTCTTATATCAGGTGAAGCGGTTGTGCCATAATTTATGACCAGAGGTCTTGAATGAAGCGGGTCACCTAATATATCTTGTCTAAGATAGGGGGCTGTATCTAAATCATATTTTTCATTATCGACGTTCTGCCCCTTAGCCCAATTTAAAGTGCTTTCTATACTATCTTTATCGACATTTAAAAATGTTGCTAACTGTTGCTCTGTTAAACTGCCTTTAATTTGAGCATTAGTCTTAGTCAATGCTACAAGTTGACCTGAATTACCCGTGTTTGTAAGAACATTTCTTGTCGCTAATCCTGCAGAGTTTCGATAATTAGATCGTAATGCGGCAGCAACGCCACCGTCATTAACATCGTAACCTTCATAACTTGCGTTGGCGCAATCTGAGTCAGTTACCCACAAAGAGCATGCATCTTTAGC
Organism: Shewanella sp. Arc9-LZ; assembly: GCF_010092445.1. Taxonomy (NCBI): domain Bacteria; kingdom Pseudomonadati; phylum Pseudomonadota; class Gammaproteobacteria; order Alteromonadales; family Shewanellaceae; genus Shewanella; species Shewanella sp. Arc9-LZ. The sequence continues at coordinate 3,612,447 of NZ_CP048031.1, forward strand.
GATTCGACCATCGCTAGAGAAGGCTTTTACATCACGTTTATCTAAAATATCACCTGTTGAACTCACTTTAAATTTTTTAAGATTACCGGTCCACCTAGGACCTTCACCAGGTAAAAACATAGCAAAATAGGCAGAGTTACCAGTTTGAGTTTTATCAAGAACGACAGACGGCGAAGAAAAACTTGAGCTATCCAAGCTAATTGCTTCTATGGCGCTAATCAATGAAGCTTGTAACCCTGTGGTATCGGTCGCGTAGTATGCTTTCCCTTGACCTTGAGTTGCAGTTGCATTCAATAATGTTGTTGCGTTATTGACTCCCTCACTAAAACCAATGGTATATGTTTTAACTGTTTGTACACCAGGAGCATATGGATTAACGTCATTATTAGCTAACCAATTCGCGACTGAAGGTAATAAACTATAATGTTTATCGTAATTATAAGCTGTAACGTACTGGGATCCAGGAACATTTTCGTCATTTGTATTAGATGGTAAGCCTAACAAAGTTTTTATATTGCCATTTTCATGGGTATCATACTGTGGAGCACCATCTGTAATTAAAATAATAGATGCATTAGAGCCACATTCTTTGCCTATAAATGGACTTTTATAGGTTCCAGAAGGAGACTCTGCATTGGTGTCATAACTAGGATTAGTTGAAGAACCACTAGTTTTGTGGCCATTGACTACACTTTTTGCATGTAAATACTGAGCCGCTTCATATAACGTTTCACACAACGGTGTAGAGTTATTCTGAATTGAATTAGTATTGTTTACAGTATTAAGTAAACTATTTTTATTAGTTATATTCCCTGTTTTGATACTCGAAATAACACGACCACCATGTCGATCATAACCGTTTGAATTTACATTAAAAATCATCAAACCTAAATCAACACCCGGTGTATTCACGATAACTTCACTCAGCACTCGTTTAGCGACAGCCATACGGGTAGTCCAGCTATTTGAAGGCCTATTATGGTACCAATTAATATAATTTTCGGTAAATAAAGTAATAGGTTGTCCTAAACCAAAATCAGTTAATCTAGCATTACTTAAAGCATTTGAATCATTGCTATAAGCACTACTTAAACCATCAACAGGATAACCATTACTTTTACCACTGGCATTTTTATTATCAGATACGGCTATGTCCTCATAACAATCAACAGCAGAAATCCCGCTACCATCAGAGATTGGTAACGCTATCCATTTCCCATCTTGGTATTGTCTAAAATAACCAGTATAGATGCCGAAAGACTTGATAATACTTAACGACGAATTACAATTATTTTTGCTATATGTAAAGTAGTTCTGGCTTCCTGAGATCGGAACTTCATCGACACTTGTGGAATAATATAATTTGGTGCTAGTAGAAGGTGTAGGTTGGGTAAGAAATGGAGGGGAAAGCATATCGCCGCCATTTTTGTCCATACTACCTGAAGTATCTAAAATAATAAGAATCTGTGGATTATCATCACTACGCACAGATGACTCTAAAACATATAATTCGGTATCATCTGCAACGGCATTAGCTACAAAGCCCAATACAGAAAATAACATAATAAAAATCGGATACTTACTGAACATTTTAATTCTCCTTGAGCACTTCTTGCTCAACACCCATTGTCACAGACAGCTCTCCGTAACCACCTCGTCCGTAATTAACTGTGCTAGAAATTTCGACTCTTCGACAGTTAATTAAATTTGCAGCATTAGCCTTTTCAGTTCTTTGACAACTTACATTGATACCTGGATTATCTAGAGGCATAAGCGTAATATCTTGGCTACCGCTCAATTCCGCCACAGTTCTCTTTGGATCAGTAGTGGTACTAAATTGATACACCACACTTTTTGAAATAACAGTATTGAGTCCACCCAGAGCAAGCGATGTAGCAGCTAACCTATCACTACCAGCACCAGACATTCTTAAGGACTGTGTAGAACTAACCGCCAAAGCAACACCGATTATCGTCATTAATACTAAAACGATTAGAGAAAAAAACAGCACTATTCCTTGTTGATATTTATACGTCTTGATCATTTTCACACCTAAATTTGGTTTGACAACCTTACATTAATTTCTAATCAATACAGGATTCTCTAACACCACCGTTGTGGACAGCACCTTTCGTCGATAATGTTTATAATCAGTGTCGTTACTCTTATTTGGATTGACCGAACCCGATATTTCTTTATCACCTAATGTGTAGGTCACATCATTTTCATAACTACGATCAATCTGAATAGATCGAACCAATACGTACATTCTTAAAGCAACTAGACGTTGAAAACCTTGATTGTCCCACATAAAAGTTGACACATTTTTCGCGGGTATAAAGGTATCTGGTGTCGAGTCGCCATCATTATCAAAACCATATAAAAAGTGGATATTCTCTATACCCTCAACAAGTTGCTCTTCGTTTGACATGCCACCTGAAATATTAAGACTACGGCGTTTTAATACAGGGATACCTGAATCAGTTTCCACAAAATAGACTCTATGTTGATATTTCCACATACGACTATTTAATTTTACTGGCGGTGTAGCTACACTGCCATTAAAGAATTCAATTTCGTTAGCAGTAACTGAAGCATAATAACTGTTAGCATCTAACTGAGCGGCTAACACGGAAGGTCCAACAAGCCTCTTCACTTGTATAATGTCCGTTTTGCTGTCTGGAGTGAGAGGCGCACCACACACCATAGTTAACGCATTAGTATATTCATTTCCCCATAGCCTTCGAAAATGAGCAGGGACATTTTGAGGAAAAGTTGCATTATTAACCCCCTCACCAACACAGTCCGATGTTAAAACTGTCGCTGAGTTACTAGAATTAACATTCACAATAAGTTCTGTGCCAGTTATATCAGCAAAAAATCCCAGCTGGCTGATATCTCTTTCCATAATAGCCAGAGCTATACGCCCATTCTCTTGTAGCTGATTGAATTGACCGGTAGTTGTCACATTGCTTGACGACATATTAAACATAGTGAAGATACCCGCGGTTAAAAATAACCCAACAAGCATGGCTATCATTAATTCAACTAAAGACATTCCACGATGCTTTATAGAAATGTGATTCATCATATGTCTCATTAAAAAATTGCCGTTTTAATTTCAAAAACTCTTCGCGTTGCACCAGAGGAATCGCATGACTTTACTTCATCAGAATAATTCTCATTGGCACCATTAAATTTACGGACACTCTTCCACGTCATCACTATTACAACATCATTTGAATTAACATACACACATGCTGTTGGCGAAGGCAAACCTCCAATACTGCCATCACTATCAACTTCAGAATCGCCAATAAAAGCACTCTGCCACTCATATAAATCCCACGCCCTCAATTCAGTATTAGAACAGCGATAAACTCCAGAGCATTCTGTGGGTTTTGTTAATGATTCTCCACTATAGTGAGTACCGGAGGACGATCCATAATTGCTTAATTCACTTACGTTCAGGCGCATACGATTTATTATATCATTGGCAAAATATGACGCTTGAGTTTGCTGAAAAGACTCAAAACTGCCCTGTTTTGAAATAATATGAAGATTAAAAATCCCAATAAGGCCTATCACCAGAATAACCAGTGATACCATTACTTCAATTAAGGAAAATCCATTCCTTTTGCATGACATGAACGTAAAACCTCCAGATAAGATCAAAAGTAGATATTTTCACTCTTGAATATCGATATTTTATACAGCACAACTATTTAACCAGTCTAAACATTCAGCATAGATAATAGCTGACTTAAATGTAATCAGATAGTATCAATTTTGTATGATTAATAGAACAACATATTTTATCCGTATTATACTCGGTTTACTTTGTAAGCACAAAAAACCCGCAACTTAAATTAAGTTGCGGGTTAATATTTATAGATGATTGAAATTACTAACGTAATTCAGCTGGAACTGCAAATACAGTGTCTTCTTTACGGCCTTCAACTTCAGTAATAATACTTGGAGCAAGTTTAGCTATAGCGTTAACAACTTGTTGCACTAACACCTCAGGCGCTGAAGCTCCAGCGGTTACAGCCACTTTTTTCACACCATCAAACCACACAGCCTCAACGTCAGCAGCGGTATCAACGAGATAAGATTGCGTACCTGTTTTTTCAGCCAGCTCACGTAATCGATTTGAGTTAGAGCTATTTTTAGAACCGACAACAATCAATAAATCGACTTCGGAAGACATACTACGTACAGCATCTTGTCGATTTTGCGTCGCGTAGCAAATATCATCCTTACGCGGCCCCTCAATTGAAGGAAAGCGCTTTTGCAATGCAGTAATAATATCTAAGGTGTCATCAACAGAAAGTGTTGTTTGAGTGACAAAGCATAAGTTGTCTGGGTTATTGACCTGAAGATTATTAACATCCTCTGGAGACTCAATAAGATAAACACCACCTTTAGGATTATCATATTGTCCCATGGTGCCTTCAACTTCTGGATGGCCTTCATGACCAATCAAAATGCACTCAATACCTTTACGACTTGCACGAGTCACTTGTAAATGTACTTTTGTCACTAACGGGCATGTCGCATCGAAGACTTTTAAACCACGATGTTTAGCTTCTTTACGCACAGCTTGTGATACGCCGTGTGCACTAAAAATAACAATACTGTTGTCTGGTACTTGGTCAAGTTCATCAATAAAAAGAGCACCACGCTGTTTTAGGTTTTCAACCACATATCGGTTATGTACCACTTCATGGCGTACATAGATTGGCGGTTCAAATAACTCTAAAGCACGCTCAACAATACTGATAGCACGGTCAACACCGGCACAAAAACCACGAGGGTTGGCCAATAAAATACTCAGTTCTGGAGACGTCGGATCAACTTTTAGCATGTGATACCTTTTTTACTCAGTTATGACACTAATAACTTCAAGTTCAAACGTAAGCGTGCGTCCTGCGAGTGGATGGTTTAAATCGACGGTAATTGAATCACCAGCAGTATCGCGAACGATACCCGGTATTTCACTGCCACCAGGACCCGCAAAACTCACAATAACACCGTCTTCAAGCTTCATATCTGCAGGAAATCGACTTCGGTCCATATAGTGAATCGCATCAGGGTTTGACTCACCAAAAGCGTCTTTTGCCGCTAAGGTAAATGTGTGCTTATCACCTTCTTTCAAGTCTTTTAGTTCGTCTTCAAAAGCCGGACTTAGACTACCGTCACCAATATTTAAACGTGAAGGTTTGCCAGATGATTTTGTACTGTCGGCTGTGGACCCGTCTTCCAGTACAATATTCATATGACATATTAATGAATGACTGTCTTGCTTATTTAAATCTGTCACAGTTAATCTTGCTCCTTCGATGGCTTTGCGTCGGGTCTAAATGATTCCCAAATGATCAGTACCGCACCAATAAAGATGCCTGCATCGGCAATATTAAATGCAGGGTAATGGCTGGTATTCCAGTAAAAATCGACAAAATCAATTACAAAACCATGCATTAAACGATCAACCAAATTACCTAATGCGCCGCCAATAACTAAGGTAAAGGCTAAATTACTGCGCCATAACGAATAAGATTGTTTACGCAACCATATTGTTAACAAGGTACTAAAACCAACCGCAATAATGGTAAACAACCAACGTTGCCAACCTCCTGCTTCACTTAAAAAACTGAACGCTGCACCGTAGTTTCGCACGTAAGTGAAGTTAAAAAACGGCAAAAGCTGTATAGACTCATACAATTCAAAATTGCTCAGGACCCATTGTTTAGACAGCTGATCGGCTAAAAACACCAATGCAGCTACCCAATACCAACGTAAGCCACTGTCTTTCCATGTTAATGGCACAGTACTCATTATCAATGTTTCCTTAAGCGAATTCGCGTTTCTCGCCTTCACCTTCAATATTGGTCACACAGCGTTGACACAATGTTGGGTGAGCTTCAATAGTGCCAACCTCTTCACGATAGTGCCAGCAACGCTCACACTTCTCGGCGCTACTTTTGGCAACCACTAGTTTAAGCGAACTTAATTCGGTTTCGATGGCATCGCTACCCGCTTGTGACATATCCGCCACGGCTGCTTTAGAGGTAATAAGAATAAATCGTAACTCATCACCCACTTTAGCTAACTCAGCAGCTAAATCAGCATCGGCGAACAATGTCACTTCAGCTTCTAATGAACCACCAATACGTTTATCACGACGCGCTTGTTCGAGTACTTTGTTAACTTCGTTACGGACAGTTAATAGTTTCTCCCAATAATCATCGCTTAAATCACTTTCAAGAGTGACGGCTTCTAAGCCTTGATACCATTCTTGGGTAAACACATACTTTTCACGTTTACCTGGTAACAATTGCCACACTTCATCAGCGGTAAAGCTTAAAATTGGCGTCATCCACCGAACCATTGCCTCGGCAATATGATAAAGCGCAGATTGACAGCTACGACGTGCATGCCCTTCTTGCTTAGCGGTGTACTGGCGATCTTTAATAATATCAAGATAGAAGCTGCCTAGCTCTACAGAACAGAACTGCATCAGTTTTTGAGTCACTAAATGGAAGTTGTATTGATCATACGCTTCGATGATTTCTTGTTGCAGTACTGCTGCACGGCGAACAACCCAACGATCTAACGCGACCATATCTTCAGATGCGATCATGTCCGTTTCTGGGTTAAAGCCATTCAAGTTAGCAAGCAAGAAACGGGCAGTATTACGAATACGACGATATGCATCAGCACTACGATTTAAAATCTCGTCAGATACGGTCATTTCGCCACTATAATCGGTTGCGGCAACCCATAGACGTAAAATGTCAGCACCAAGCTTATTGATTACTTGTAATGGAGCAATCACGTTACCAACAGATTTTGACATCTTGCGGCCTTTACCATCAACGGTAAAACCATGCGTCAATACTTGCTTATAAGGTGCTTTACCATTCATAGCGGTTGAGATCATCAATGATGACATAAACCAACCACGATGCTGATCGCTTCCTTCTAGGTACAAGTCAATGTCATGCCCATGAAACTCTGGACGCGCTGCGACAACAGATGAGAATGATGAACCTGAGTCAAACCATACATCCAATGTATCAGTCACTTTGCGGTATTGATCTGCCTCATCACCTAACAATTCACTGGCATCTAAATCCCACCAAGCTTGAATGCCTTGTTGTTCAATGCGATGCGCTACACGTTCCATTAATGAAACACTGTCTGGATGTAATTCATCCGTTTCACGATGTACAAACAACGTAATAGGTACGCCCCAAGTACGCTGACGTGAAATACACCAGTCTGGACGATTTTCTACCATTTTTTCAATACGGCTTTGGCCCCAATCAGGGATCCACTTCGTTTGTTCAATTTCTTTTAACGCTTGTGAACGCAAACCATGATTATCCATAGAGATAAACCATTGTGGCGTGGCACGGAAAATAATTGGTGTTTTGTGGCGCCAGCAATGTGGATAGCTATGGCGTATAGCAACATGCAGAAGTAATGCGCCCTTTTCTTCTAACAGCGCAACCACATTGGCGTTGGCTTTAAATACATGCTGACCAGCAAAAAACTCAGTGTCTGGCTTATAAACACCATTGTCGCCAACAGGGTTAGCGACTTCCAAACCGTATTTTTGGCCGACAATAAAATCGTCCTGACCGTGGCCTGGTGCTGTATGTACAATACCGGTACCTGCGTCAGTAGTAACGTGATCGGCTAAAATAGCAGGCACGTCAAACGCATAAAATGGGTGATTAAAACGCATTAACTCAAGTTCTGCGCCTTTTACTTCACCTAAAATAGTGTGTGACTCTGCACTGTAACGCTCAAGACATGACTCAACCAGAACTTGAGCTAATATCAAGGTAGTCGTTTCACCATTCTTAACAAATTCAACCAGGCTGTAATCTAACTCAGGGCTTAACGCTAATGCACGATTTGCAGGAATCGTCCATGGGGTCGTGGTCCAAATTGCCATCGCTACTGGTTTAGCATAATTTTCTACGCCAAATTTAGCTGCAACAGCTTGGCTATCAACCGCTACAAAAGCGACATCGATTGCTGGAGATGTTTTATCTTCGTATTCCACTTCAGCTTCAGCAAGTGCTGAACCACAGTCGGTACACCAATGCACAGGTTTAACACCTTTGTGTAAATGACCGCTTTCAATTACTTTTGCCAATGAACGGACAATATTCGCTTCGGTTGAAAAGTCCATGGTTAGGTAAGGGTTTTGCCAATCACCTAATACACCTAAACGAATGAAGTCATCACGTTGGCCATCAACTTGGATAGCGGCATATTTACGACATTCTTCACGAAACTCTGCCGCAGAAATTTTGACACCTGGCTTACCGACTTTTTGCTCAACTTTAAGCTCAATCGGTAATCCATGACAATCCCAGCCTGGAATATAAGGCGCGTCAAAACCTGACATGGTTTTAGACTTAATAATGATGTCTTTAAGGATTTTGTTTACCGAGTGACCAATATGAATGCTGCCATTGGCGTATGGAGGGCCATCATGAAGAATGAAAGGTTTACGGCCAGCACGGCTATCACGGATCTGTTGATACAGTCCGTCTTGCGTCCAGCTATTTAACATTTCTGGCTCGCGATTTGCCAAATTACCGCGCATCGGAAACTCTGTTTCCGGCAAGTTCAAAGTAAATTTATAGTCGCTCATTGATCCCATACCATTATTTAAAGCTGATTCATTTCAGCTAGCATCGTTGCTAAATAAAGCGCGAGCTTCATTTGCATCATTTAAAATCTGTTTTTTTAGCGCGTCCAATGACTCAAAAGGTTGTTCATCACGGATCTTTGCTACTAATTCTACTTCCACTCGTTTGCCGTATAAATCACCGCTAAAATCAAACAAATGGACTTCTAATCTGCAAGTTTGACCATTTACAGTGGGTCTAAAACCCACATTAGCCACACCGTCATAAATATCGCTGCCATCCCAGTACAAACGAACCGCAAACACCCCTCTTACAGGTACTACGTGTCGTTTTAAGGCAATATTTGCTGTTGGAAAACCAATTGTACGGCCTAATTTTTGCCCGTGTGCAACCTTACCACTTAAAATGAAAGGATGACCCAATAACCGCCTTGCTTGCTCTAAGTGCCCTAACGCTAGTTGTTCTCTCACTGCAGTAGAGCTTACTCGCAACGAACCAACAACAAAGCTTTGTGTACTGACCACAGTAAAGCCAAATTCTTTACCCGCAGCAACGAGCATATCGAAGTTGCCTAAGCGACCTTTACCAAAACAAAAATCATCTCCAACAACGAGATATTTAACCCCGAGTTTTTTAACCAGTAACTCTTCAATAAACGCTTCAGCAGGTTGACTAGCAAAGGCTTCAGTAAAATTGATACAAAGTAGCTGATCAATTTTAAGCTCATCTAACAATCTAATTTTATCACGTAGAAGACTCAAACGTGCCGGCGCATCTGTACCACGAAAACGTTCTTGCGGTTGCGGTTCAAAGGTCATTAACATTGCAGGCAGTTGAAAATGATGCGCTTTATTAACCAAGCTGCTGATCACCTGTGCATGGCCACGATGGACACCATCAAAATTCCCAATGGTCAAAACGCAACCATGATGAGAAGGTAAAATATTGTGTATACCGCGGATTAATTCCATTACGCTCAATACTGCCTATTGCAAATCGGCAGATTATATACCCAAACCAATGTCAGATGCGAGTTTCAACCTCAGATTATTACAGCGAATTTTGGATAATCAGCCGATATGCCTAAGTCTCTCACGTAGGATAAATTATCCCTGACGTTTAATTTTCCAAGGCCGTACACCCAATGCGAGTAAACTCAACAAATAAATAACCGCGCCACCAACAATGAGCTCAATCAACATAAACATCCGTTCGAAGGTGTGCCATTCGAGCCATGTACTTTGTTGCGGCATAAAATAAACAATGCCAATGGCCATTAAGGCTGTAGAAATAATCACTTTAAACGAGAAAAATAACGTTTGTCGGCTCATTTGATAAACGCCCGCTTTATGCAAACCTCGATATAACAAACCCGCATTTAATAGCGCAGACATTGAGGTCGCAATGGCTAAGCCCACATAACCAAATGGAATGGCAAAAATAAGGTTAAACACCATATTACTAACCATGGCAATAATGCCATATTTAACCGGAGTTTTAGTGTCTTGACGCGAATAATATCCTGGAGCTAACACTTTAATCATCATGAAACTTAACAAACCACAGCCATAAGCAACCAAGCTATACGAAGCCATTTCAACGTCATTTAGGCTAAATGCACCACGCATAAACAACACCATCAGCATTGGTTTAGCAAGAATAATCAGTCCTAACATAGCCGGTGTGCCTAAGAGTAAAATGGCTTTTACTCCCCAATCCATCGTTTGGTTAAAGCCACTGCCTTGGGCATTAACATGTTTTTGCGATAATGCAGGCAAAATCACTGTCGCGATGGCAATACCAAATAATCCTAAAGGGAACTCCAATAGGCGGTCTGCGTAATACAACCAACTAATCGATCCGGTCATCAGGAAACTGGCTATAAAAGTGTCGAACAATAAATTAATTTGCGACACAGACACACCAAATAAAGCTGGGATCATCAAGGTTCTAATTTTTACCACACCAGGGTGATGCCATCCCCACGTAGGCCTAACAAGTGCTTTCTCACGAATTAAGAAAGGTATTTGGAATAAAAACTGAATCAATCCACCAACAAATACCCCCCAAGCCAAACCAATTTCAGGGTTTTCTAATGTGTGCGCATACCATAAAGCCACGGCAATAATCGCCACATTCAAAAATACTGGCGTAAAGGCTGAAACTGCAAAGCGTCCACGAGTATTAAGGATTGATCCTGCTAGGGCTGTGAAGGTGATAAACCATAAGTACGGAAAGGTAATTTTTAACATGACAGAAGCCAGTTCAAATTTTTCTGCATTAGGCCCGTCATTTAACCAATCGACAAACCAGCCACCACCAAAAAGAGCAGCTAATACTGGAGAACCAACAACACCAACCAAAGTAACAATTGTCACTAGTACACCTAAGGTACCAGCGACTTTACTTAATAACTCGCGTGTATCTTCTGGGGTCATTTTTTCCTGGTACTCGGTCAGTACCGGCACAAATGCCTGCGCAAAAGCCCCTTCGGCAAATAAACGCCTTAAAAAATTAGGTATCTTATTTGCAAAAAAGAACACGTCAGCACTGCTGCCTGCTCCCATTAGGTTCGCAATCACTACATCTCGAACTAAACCTAATACTCGTGAAATCAGCGTCATAACGCTGACAATCAAGCCTGATTTAAATAATTTTTTGCTCAAACAGCCCCCCAGGCACAAACACACTTCAACGAAAATTAATGGGATATATTAATAAATATTCTATTATGGCCCTGTCACACAGACCAAAGAGCTGGTAGAATTGCGCCACATATTACACGAGTGGGTTGAAGTTAGGCATGTTAGGTTGGATTAATTTATCTTTATGATGATTATTCAACTGTAGTCGTTGACAAGACGACAAAAAGCAGGCATATTCCTCGGCCTTTAAAAGTATCAAATCCAGTTTTTAGGAGTTGCACCTTGGCTAATAGCAAGTCTGCAAAGAAGCGCGCGCTTCAGTCTGAAAAGCGTCGTCAGCATAATGCTAGTCGTCGCTCTATGTTACGTACATACGTTAAAAAAGTCATCGCTGCTATCAAAAGTGGTGACCATAAAGCGGCTACAGAAGCGTTCGCTATTGCACAACCAATTGTTGACCGTATGGCGACTAAAGGTCTTATTCATAAGAATAAAGCCGGTCGTCAGAAGGCTCGCTTAAATGCAAAAATCAAAGCTATCGCAGCTTAAGTTTTTGTAGATTAAGATTCAAAAAACCGGCTTAGGCCGGTTTTTTTATTACTAAATTTTACCTATCTATCTTTTTCATCTGCAACTTCCCCTATCTCAGCTCAACTCAACTCAACTCAACTCAACAGATTAGTATCAATATAATAATGTCAAAATTATTAATGATCTGACCCTGAAAAATAGTCTGATTAAAAGCAAGTTGCGCTTGAGAGCTGTTTTAACGTTTAATTTAATACTATTAATATTGGCGACTAACTAAGCCTGTAGAAAGACAGTATGAAAGCTTTCACTCATTTCAACGGGAGAACGATCAATTTTATGAAAGTTGAAAGTTGAAAGTTGATTGTTGGTGGTTTTGAAAATATTGATACATTGCAGGTTTGTGGTTTGAAGTGTCTTAATTGCGGCCAGTAAGCGGCATATGGCGTGTATATAATTTACAGAACTAAACGTCTTAACTTAAGACATCATCAATGAGATGCATCAGTTAAGACGTTTGTGGAGTCAATTTAATAACAATACATATTATTTAATACTTGAATTAACTCTTTTACCTCATTACTTTTTAATGAATAAAAAACGGTTTGTGCTTCTTTTCTAGTACAGACTAAATTGTCTTTACGAAGCCATGCCAAATGTTGAGATAATGCCGATTGACTCAACCCCAACTTCTTATTCATTTCACCAACACACATTTCACCTTCATTAAGAAGATGACACAAAATAAACAATCTACGTTCATTTGCTAATGCTTTTAGCAATACGACCGCATGATCTGCTTGCTGCTGCATTTTTTCTATATTCATCACGCGCTCTTCTCCTCATCTAACCCCGCTCTAATATAGCGTTCCCTTACAAATAGAGTCGGGACATAAAGCACACTTTTTGGTAGATTGTTGTAAAAAATGAGACTTAGCTAAAATAATCAAAGGAAACTCATGAAAAACTATCAAAGAGCCACTCTCGTCGGTGCCATTTTTGCAGCACTTATTGGCTGTCAAACAACGTCACCAACTAAAGCCCCTGCACCACAATTAGTGATTAATGATTCTGATGATGCAAAAATCAGTCAACAATTAGCTAAACAAGCTTTATCGTCTCGCTTAAGTTATGACATAGTCGAATCACTCACCGTTGAAGTTGGACCAAGATTAGCTGGCACGGATAAAGATATAGTTGCGGTTGATTGGGCAATGGAAAAATTGTGGCTGCTCGGATTTGATAAAGTGTACAAGGAGTCTGTTCAAGTTCCTGCATGGTCAAGAGGTAGCGCCCACGCAAGTATCGTGGCGCCTTATGATCAGCCATTAGTCGTTACCGCCTTAGGTGGAAGCGTGGCAACACCGGTTAACGGTATTCAAGCATTAATTGTACGCTTTGACAGCTTAGAAGAGTTATCTAATGCATCACCTGGACGCATCGAAGGCAAAATTGTATTCATCGACCACAAAACTGAACGCCATATTACAGGTAAAGGTTATGGCGAAGCTGTAGGTGGTCGCTCTCGTGGAGCTATAGTTGCTGCACAAAAAGGAGCGGTTGCCATCGTTATCCGCTCTATTGGGACGGATCATGACAGAATGGCCCATACTGGCATGATGCGATATGAAGAAGGAACGCCTAAAATTCCTGCGGCAGCAATGTCGAATCCAGATGCCGATTTAATTAATGCGATGTTAAAGCGCGATCCTAACATCACACTATCATTAAATTTGACCTCAGAAAATCTAGGGATAGCCACCTCTTATAATGTCATTGCAGAAGTCACAGGTAGCAGTAAGCCTGACGAAATCGTCCTTATTGGTGCTCATCTTGATTCGTGGGATGAAGGTACAGGTGCGATTGATGATGGCGCTGGTGTGGCGATTGTCACCACCGCTGCTAAACTTATCCAAGACTTACCACAAAAGCCAGCACGCACTATTCGAGTAGTATTATACGCTGCAGAAGAAGTCGGTTTAGTTGGCGGTAAAGCCTATGCGGCACAACATGCTGATGAATTAGATAAACACTATATTGCCGCAGAATCTGATTTTGGTGCAGGACCAGTATATAAAATTGATTTTAACGTTAATGCCGCGACATTTGAACAGGTCAAACAAGAACATTCAGCTATGACCTTAAACGGCGTTGAACTAGGCAATAATGAAGCGTCTGGTGGCCCAGATGTTTCAATTCTACCAGCATTAGGCGTTCCAGTTGCGTCGTTAAATCAAGATGGTTCAGATTATTTTGATTATCACCACACTCCTAACGACACCTTGGATAAAATTGATCCCAAGAAACTAGCGCAAAGTGCCGCTGCTTATGCACAATTTGCTTATATGATGGCGCAATCAGAAATCGATTTAAGGCCTGTTACTCAGCAAAAAGAACAACACTAATCGGTTTATCTCAATCGAGCTTAACACTCAGACATTAAAAAGCCCTTATTCAAGGGCTTTTTATCAAGCTGGTTTTATTATTTCAGAGAGCGTTATTTTTGTTCGTCTCGTAAAAACACTGGCGCTGTAGGGGTCGATTGCACTTCGTTATAATAATAACCTTCAAGATCAAACTCGGTTAATTGTTCAACACTAGTAGGTTTAGTATCCACAATGTAACGAGCCATCAATCCGCGCGCTTTTTTAGCATAAAAGCTAATCACTTTAAATTGACCTTTTTTACAGTCTTTAAATACTGGTGTAATCAACTGTCCTTCAAGTTGCTTAACGTTGACCGATTTAAAGTATTCATTCGACGCTAAATTGACAATGATATCGTCACCCTGCTCTTTCAAGGCCTTATTCACTTCAGCAGTGATAGTCTCGCCCCAAAAAGCATATAAATTGCTGCCCTGTGAGTTTGCTAGTTTGGTACCCATTTCTAACCGGTACGGTTGAATTAAATCCAACGGTTTAAGTAAACCATACAAACCAGACAAAATACGCAGATGCTTTTGACTAGAAGCTATTTGTGACTCAGATAAATGATCGGCATCAAAACCGGTGTAGACATCACCTCGAAATGCGAATATAGCTTGTTTAGCATTATCAAGGCTAAACGGTGGCTGCCAGTCCGCAAAACGAGCAGCATTAAGCCCGGCAATTTTATCGCTTACTTTCATTAAACTGGCAATATCCATTGGTGTTAATTCACGGCATACATCAATCAATGCTTGGCTTTGTTTAAGTAAACACGGCAGAGAATGGGTGTTAGTTATAGGTGGATTTTCGAAATCTAATGTTTTCGCGGGTGAAACTAAAACCAGCATAAGTACGCTCCAGGTAAAATCATAATGTCATCATACTGAACTGATAAAAAAAAACCATGCTGCTGTAGCATGGTTTTTTCGATTACCCTAATAGGTAAATGCTATTTTTTTACAGGCTCTGCTGAGTTAGGCCAAATTTTTTCTTCTAATTGATCGGCTAGCTCCGGAAACTTACTAGTATCAAATACCGGATCAATACCAGCGTCTATCTGTTCACGGTAGTCATTGATCACTCTAACCGCCAAACCAGACAACAAGACTAATGCCACTAAGTTAACAATGGCCATTAGCCCCATCGACACATCCGCTAAATCCCAAACCAAACTAATTTTAGCGAGAGAACCAAACATCACCATACCTAAAACCACTAAACGAAATAAAGGTAAGGCTTTTTTACTATTGCCAGACAAGAACATTACATTGGTTTCTGCATAAGAATAGTTGGCAATAATAGACGTAAAGCAGAAGAGTAAAATGGCAAAAGCAATAAATGCTCCACCCCAATCACCCACATGACTGGTTAATGCACTAATGGTTTTGGCAATACCATCCGAGCTAGAAGCTGCATCTCCAGATAATAAAATAATCGCTGCGGTTGCGGTACAAATAACAATGGTATCAACAAACACGCCCATCATTTGCACAAAACCTTGCGATGCTGGATGGTTAGGATTTGGAGATGCACTTGCAGCAACATTTGCGGCACTCCCCATACCCGCTTCGTTTGAAAATAATCCTCGGGCAATACCAGCTTGCATTGCTTGCGAAACACTAAATGCAACACCACCAGCAGCAGCTTCTTGCCAACCAAATGCACTATTGATAACCAACATGAATATGTCGGGTAATTTTTCAATGTTCATACCCACAACGACAAAAGCAATGGCAATATAAGCAATAGCCATCACGGGTACAATTAACTCAGACGCTTTAGCAACCTTTTTAAGGCCTCCAACGATCACAAAGGCACTGCAAATAACAATACCAATTCCAATATAGACAGGCTCAAAACCAAACACCTGAGTCATAGCACCAGTTATGGTGTTAGCCTGGACTGCATTAAACACTAAACCAAAGGCTATAATTAAAAATATCGAGAACAGCACACCCATCCAGCGTTGACCAAGACCTTTCTCCATATAATAAGCAGGCCCGCCACGGTACTGACCATCACCATCTTTCACTTTATAAACTTGGGCAAGGGTCGACTCAATCATTGCGGTTGCCATACCAAGTACCGCAATAGCCCACATCCAGAACACGGCACCTGGTCCTGCGGTACCAATTGCAACAGCCACACCAGCCATGTTACCAGCACCTACACGTGCTGCCATACTGGTACAAAAAACCTGAAATGATGATAAGCCATGCTTACCTGGACGACGGCTAATAGCCAATACTTTAATGCCATGAACAAAATGAGTGGCTTGAATAAAACCGAGACGAATGGTGAAAAATAACCCAGCGCCTACCAGTCCATAAACTAGTAGCTTGCCCCAAAGTAGGCTATTCATAAAATTAATAATCGTTTCTAACATTGCCATATTGTCTAATCTTCCCCGTTATAAGGTTATTTTTTTGTATCAGGCTATTGCGCTGAATGTTAAAGCACATAATGGACAGACCTGGCACTTCATATGCAAGCTGCTATGTGTCAAACGGTAAAACAAATAAAAGTGCCAAATAAAGGCGCCATTATAAAAGCTAATGATGGTGGATTAATAGGTATAGATCACCAAGGGCTGTGAATGCTAAAACAACGTTACCTACCTGATACATTGCCTAAGTAAATAACACGTTGAAGCAACACAAATAAAACAAAAAGCAACAAGTGACATCCATCACACTTTATCACTTCTATTATTAATGCTCTATGCTTAAAGCACTGGCAAATCGTTATTAAATTTCAAGTAATTATCGACATATCAACCAAAAATGCGATCTGAACTAAAAGTGACTCGTCAAAAATCAGATAAAGGCCACATTATTGTAATAAAATTACAGATACAGTGTTCTCAAAGAAAGTTAAATAATTATTTTCACTTTTAATCGAGGTCACAATGACTAACTCAAATGAAATAACTGCACTAAAAAAATACGTACGAGCGACTAACTTCTTGGCGACATCGCAAATTTATCTGAAGCAAAACGTACTTTTTAAGCGTCCTTTACAACATACTGATATAAAGCCTCGTTTACTTGGTCACTGGGGAACGTGTCCTGGTATCAACTTTGTCTACGCTAACGTTAACCGTCTTATTGTTAAGCATAATCGTGAATTCATTTACCTTGTTGGCCCTGGCCACGGTTTCCCAGCAGTACAAGCTAACTTATTTGTAGAAGGTTCATTAAGCCATTTCTACCCAGAGACCATACCTTATACAGAAACGGGTATCGAAGATATCTGTAAAAAATTCTCAGCAGCTTACGGTTATCCATCACATGCGAATCCTGAAGCACCAGGTCAAATATTAGAAGGTGGTGAGCTTGGTTATTCACTTTCAGTTGCTTGGGGCTCTGTATTAGATAACCCAAATCTTATTGCCGCCTGTTTAATTGGTGACGGTGAAGCAGAAACAGGTCCATTAGCTGCATCTTGGTATGCCAACCGTTTAGTCTCACCAGATAACAACGGTGCAGTGCTACCAATCGTACATATTAACGGTTACAAAATTTCAGGCCCTACTCGTATGGGCCGAATGAGCCATGAAGAGCTAGATTTAGAATTCCGTGGTCTTGGTTATCACCCAATCATCGTTGATGATGAAATGGAAACCGATATTTTTGAACAAATGACCGCAGCAATGGACTTGTCATATGACATGATCAATGACATCCAACGTCGCGCACGTTCAGGTGAAGATGTCGTTAAACCACGCTGGCCAGTTATTTTAATGAGAACCGCAAAAGGTTGGACTGGTACTTCTGAATACGATGGTAAGAAACTTGCTGGTAACTGTGAATCTCATCAAGTAATAGTGAGCAACTGCGCCAAAGATAAAGGCCATCTTGAAGCACTTGATAAGTGGTTGGCTAGCTATAAGTTTGACGAATTAGTGCAAACCACTGAAAGCGGTGAATTGATATTTGATAAAGACATTATGTCTTTGATGCCGCCAAAAGAGTTATGTTGTGGTCGTCAACGTCTGAGTTACGGCGGTGAAGTTGTACGTGCTTTAGCAAATCCAGATTTAAACAAATTGGGTTACGGTTCAGAAACAGCTCGTGGTCAACGTGGTTTCTCAATGTTGAAAATGGGTGAGTGGATGCGTGATGCTTTCAAACTAAACCGCGATCAACGTAACTTACGTATCTTCAGCCCTGATGAAACATACTCAAACCAACTACAAGCTGTGTTTGAAGAAACCGACCGCGCATGGCAGTGGCCAATCGAAAGCTGGGATCAAGATATGTCTCGCGATGGCCGCGTGATTGAGCTCCTATCTGAAAATTTACTTTTCGGTATGTTACACGGTTACACAGTAACAGGTCGTCACGGCATGTTCCCTACCTACGAATCTTTCTCTCAGGTAGTGTCATCAATGGCAGATCAATATTGTAAATATGTTCATGCAAGCCAAGGCATCCATTTCCGTAAGCCTATCCCTGCATGTAACGTCGTATTGTCTTCACTATTAGAACGCCAAGATCACAACGGCTATTCTCACCAGAATCCGTCTTTCCTAGGCGCTATGTTAGAGAAACATCCGAACATTATTTCTGCTTATTTACCTGCAGATGCTAACAGTACCTTGGTTTACACTGAACGTGCTTACGCTGATCGCGATAAACTGAACATTATTGTTGCGGGTAAAAAGTCGTTACCACAGTGGTTATCACTTGATGAAGCCCGTAAGCAAGCTAAAGACGGTATCATGGTGTGGGATTTCGCCTCTGATGACAAACCAGATGTAGTACTTGCAGGTTGTGGTGACTACGCGACGCAAGAATGTATGGCCTCACTGGTATTAATTCGTGAGATTTTACCAAGAGTGCGCATCCGCTTTGTAAGTGTCTCAGAACTTCACAGCAGCGGTTTAGGTAGTCTTAAGTTTCAAAGCAAGCCTTGGATGATGGATGAAGTCTTCACTGAAGATAAAGGTGTGGTATTCAACTACCATGGCTACCCAAACACCATCAAAAAGCTTGTATTTGATTATAAAGGTAACCGTCGCTTCCGTATTAAAGGTTATGAAGAAGAAGGTTCAACGACTACACCATTTGATATGGGTGTGCGTAACGGTACTTCTCGCTACCATTTAGTTATCGATATGGCATACAAGTTGTTCCAGCAAGGCGTAATTGATGAATCACAACATGTGACCATCACGACCGATATGTTACAACGCTTGGTAGACCACAAAAACTACATCAAAGCAAACGGTGTCGACCCTGAAGAGATCGAAAACTGGGTGTGGACACGTTAACAGAGCTACCACTCACGTAAAATACGTCCTAATTGGACGTATTTTTGTTTTTAACCCTCAAAAAAAATAACTAACCATGTTTCTTGAGTAACTCATTAAAAATATTAACAATATTTTTATAATAAATCTAATCGTTCAGAGCGTCAAACAATTAACATTACCTTCTGTTTTTATTCATATTTTTAAGATTTCACTTATATGGCAACGAGGTAGCATAGTGAACTATTACAAAATATTAATCCTTTTTACTATGGAAAAACATCTAATTACCGACCATAATTGCGCCGCTGACTAAAATACAAAGAAACACCACATTAAGCGTCAGTAATGCATGAAAATAACAACTCCGTTACATGCATATTTGGTGGAGTAAAATAACAATGGATGTATATATGATGAAGAACACATTAAAAGTAGTATTACTCACCTCTATGTTGCCTTTTGCTGCATCAGCTGCAGAAGAACTAACACCTTGGTATATCGGTGGTGGTGTAGGCGTCAATAACTATGAACCTAGCTGCGACCAAAAAACCATGAAAGTATGTGGTGAAGATGACCCATATGCTTGGGACTTGTTCGGCGGTTATTTATTCAACGAATACATTGGTATCGAATTAGGTTATCGTGACCTAGGCCGTGCTGAATGGACTAATTACGATACTAAAAGCTACGATGTCGGAGCTACCGGCGTTAGTCTAGGTTTAGTTGGTTTTTACCCACTTGCTGACAAGTGGAGCTTATCATCAGAAATAGGTACTTATAGTTACCTATTAGAAAACCAACAAACAGTTAATGGTCAGAAATTAAGTGATTCTGGCGTAGGATTATTTGCTGGCGCTGGTGTTGGTTATAACTTTACCGACAATCTTAAGTTAGAAGCGAAATATCGTCGTTACGAAAATTTAGACGCTGACGCATTAAACAACTTAAAAATGGAAAGTAACTATTGGGGTCTAGCTCTAAGCTACCGTTTTGGTACGATTACTCCAGCTCCAGTTGCTGCTCCAGTTGTTGTTGCACCCGTTGTTGTTGCTCTAGGTGATGATGACAAAGATGGCGTAACAAACAACATCGACAAATGTCCAGACACACCATCAACTCACAAAGTTGATGCGACTGGTTGTAGTGTTTATGAAAACGTTACAACTAAGTATGACTTAGGTGGTATTTTATTTGCTAATGATTCAGCTGAAATCCGTGCTGGTTCGTTTGCTGATTTAGAAAAACTTGCTGACCACTTAACTAAATACCCACAACACACTGTATCTGTTCAAGGCCATGCGTCTAACGTAGGTAAAGCAGAATACAACATGAAGCTTTCTGAGCGTCGTGCGGTTTCTGTTGCAAGTGCACTAAACAAAAAGTATGGCATTAGCATGAGCCGTATTAATTCTGTTGGTTACGGTGTCACTAAACCAGTTATGCAAGGTAGCTCAGCTGAAGCTAACCGTGTTAACCGTCGTATCGAAGCTATCGTGACGGGTACTGAAAAGCGCGTAGTATTACGTTAATTGTAATATAGATACGCTATACTTTAGAAGTCGCTGCTTGCAGCGACTTTTTTATTTTCAGAACAACGTAAAAACTAGTACACCAGTGACTGCCACTGACGTAGCGGTAATAGAATTGGAAGTATGTACCGTATAAACTGACCAATTCTGTCTATTTAGCAACAATAATGGCTTTAAATAAGCGAAAACAGCGGATAATTTCGTAATTTTTTTACAAATAAAGTTGGAATAATTCCTAAAATCGCTTCTAATAAAGGCATTGATCTATATTCATTGCTTAACGAGAGGAAATTTCCATGGCCAATGCACTCGCGCAACTCAAATCATTCACGACCATCGTTGCTGATACCGGCGACATAGAAGCTATTAAGCGTTACCAGCCTGAAGATGCAACAACCAATCCATCACTCATTTTAAAAGCTTCTCAGATCCCTGAATATGCTTTTCTTATCGAGAATGCAATTGAATGGGCTAAAACTCAAAGCCAAAGTATTGAACAACAGATTGAAGATGCAGGCGACAAACTTGCAGTCAATATTGGCGTAGAAATTTTAAAGCTAGTACCAGGTCGTATCTCAACAGAAGTCGATGCTCGCTTATCATTTGACAAGCAACGCTCAATCGACAAAGCTCATAAGCTAATCAAATTATATAAAGAAGCCGGAATTGATAAATCACGAATTTTGATCAAACTAGCTTCGACTTGGGAAGGTATTTGCGCAGCAAAAGTACTTGAACAAGAAGGCATCAACTGTAACCTAACATTGCTATTTAGCTTTGCTCAAGCAAGAGCCTGTGCAGAAGCTGGCGTATACCTTATTTCGCCTTTTGTGGGTCGCATCCTAGATTGGTATAAAAAAGACACAGGCCAAGATTACACTGCAGAAACCGATCCTGGTGTGGTCTCTGTTACTGAGATTTACAACTACTATAAGCAACATGGTTATAACACTGTTGTAATGGGTGCGAGTTTCAGAAATATTGGTGAAATTATTGAATTATCAGGTTGCGACCGTCTAACGATTGGCCCTGCATTACTAGAAGAATTAGCCAATACTGATGTAGAAATCATCCAGAAATTGGTTGCGACACCAGCAACACAGTCGGCTCCAGCTGCGTTAACTGAAGAACAATTCCGCTGGGCATTTAACGAAGACCCAATGGCAGTAGATAAGTTGGCAGAAGGCATTCGCAATTTTGCCATCGATCAAGGCAAACTAGAAGTTATGCTAAAAACAAAATTAAGCTAGTTGGAGGCTTTACTCGTGACTACACTGACTCAAAGCACGACTTGGAAGGCGCTACAAACCCATTCAAGTCAACTACCTCACATGCGCGAATTATTTGCCCAAAACCCACAACGTTTTGAGCAAATGAGCGTTGCGGCTTGTGGTCTGTTTTTAGATTACTCTAAAAACCGTGTGAACGATGAAACACTTAAGCTGCTATTCTCTCTCGCTAAAGAAGCAAAACTGAGTGAAAAAATTACTGCAATGTTCAATGGTGATGTAATTAACAACACCGAACAGCGCTCAGTATTGCACACTGCATTACGCAGTAAAGCAACTCAAACGGTTATTGCTGAAGGAGCGAATATCGTTCCCGAAGTGCAACAAACATTAGCCAAAATGGCTAAGTTTGTTGGCACGGTGCAATCAGGTGAGTGGAAAGGTTATACCGGTAAAGCGATTACAGATATCGTCAGTATCGGCATTGGAGGTTCTTTTCTTGGACCTAAAATTGTTTCACAAGCGCTTAGACCATATTGGCAAGCAGGGCTTAATTGCCATTTTGTCGCCAACGTTGATGCTACTTCAATCTGTGAAAAATTAAAAAATCTCAATGCTGAGACCACATTGTTTGTGATGTCGTCAAAATCATTCAGTACTCAAGAGACTCTTACCAATACCCTTAGCGCTAAAGATTGGTTTTTAGGCCAAGGTGCAAGTCAACAAGATGTGGCGAAACACTTTGTTGCTGTAACATCAAATGTGGCTAAGGCAACTGAGTTTGGTATGGACGCTAACAACATATTCCCAATGTGGGATTGGGTTGGCGGACGCTACTCATTATGGTCAGCCATTGGTTTACCAATCGCGCTACTTATTGGTATGGATAACTTTAAAGACTTGTTAGATGGCGCGCATCAAATGGATGAGCATTTTACTAACACGCCTATCGAACAAAATATGCCCGTCATCATGGCTATGTTGTCTGTATTGTATGGTAATTTTCATGGTGCTCAATCACATGTCATTTTAACCTACGATCATTACTTACGTGGTCTTCCGGCTTATTTTCAACAACTCGACATGGAAAGTAATGGTAAATCAGTGACACTCGATGGCACTGACGTCGATTACAGCACCGGTCCCGTCATTTGGGGCGGTGAAGGTACTAACGGTCAACATGCCTATCATCAGTTGCTACATCAAGGCACAGCACTTATTCCTGCCGACTTTATTATGCCGTTGCAAAGCCACAATCCGTTGGGTGAACATCATGACCAACTTGCATCAAACTGCTTTGGGCAAACCCAAGCCTTAATGCAAGGTCGTACCTACGATGAAGCGCTGGCTGAACTAAGCAATAGCAAGCTTGATGAGCAACAAAAACCGCTTATAGCCAAACATAAGGTAATGGTTGGTAACAAGCCAAGTAATACCTTATTGATGGATAAGCTAACGCCAACAACATTAGGTGCGTTAATCGCGCTATATGAGCACAGAACCTTTGTTCAGGGTGCTATATGGCAGATAAACTCATTTGATCAATGGGGTGTAGAGCTAGGTAAGCAATTAGGCAATGATGTGCTTGAACGAATTGGTGCCGACCAAGATGCTACCGATTTAGATGCATCGAGCAATGCATTAGTGAACCTGTATCGTAAAGGTAAGCTATAGAACAAATACTAGCCTTAAATAAAAACCTCAGCTTGCTGAGGTTTTTTTATGCGTTTTTGATATCAAATTCACTAAACTGTGATTTATTAGTAACGTAAATGCAACACAACTATTGCACCCTATAGCTGAAATATGGTACTTATTTGTGCAGAGACATCATAATAACAAGGGAGGTTACCATGGATCGATTAGACTATGGTGGTGCGCTAGACGAAGTTGTTGAAAGACCAACCCGCTCAAAAAGCTCGTCAAAAAAACGCAAATGGCGTGAAATTGAAACCATTAAGGATAAACAGCGTTTACTCAAGGAATTGCAAGATATTGATGATTCATTCGATTTTGATGTTAATACATTAGTGCTTTAATTGAATCCCACCACATTTAACACTTAACGATAAAATCGATTAAAAGAGCGCATAGAGCGCTCTTTTTGTTTGCCAGAATTTATAGGTTGGCTATGAATGTGCATCACAACCCTCTAGCCCAGAATAATCACATCATTTGTTATCTGAATGTTCAATATAGGTCCGTAAATCTTCAAAAATCGTTTTATCATTATCATTAAATAACGGATCTTCAATTAAGCGATTTTGACATAACACGTTGATTTTTTGCCAATCGTTATTGTCTAATGCCTTAACAAAATTAGGAAAGACTTCCCGTTCTTCATACTGCATATGCAATTGTTGTAGGTCAATATATTCTTGCAGATCGTTAATCAACTTGTCGCGCGAGATAACCACATCCGAAAGAATCATATTCAAGCTATAAACTAAAGCACCCGATGCCTCAGCCAAACGATGATGTTCATTATAAAGTTGGCCACAATTCGCTAAACCCGTTTTATTACTGTAATAATCGAAAATAATATCTTCCAACGGGTGATGACTATGCTCAGCATAGCCTTGCATATACTCAACGATATCCCTAACCAGATTAAAATTAACTCCGTTACCTTCAGCCAATCGAGTCAATTTATTCGAAAGGATATTCAACAAAATGGCAATATGCTTATGATCGCGCATTAAACGTTGCAACATAACCTTCTCCCGTCATCTATCTACAAAACACCAATGTATAAATAATAGCCAATAATGCGTCTTTTACTAATCTACACTGTGATAAGCATTATGAGGTATGACCAAGATCATAATATTGAAATATAAAAAAACACCTAATGCCAATCTCATTGATATTAGGTGTTAGATATTTGAAGCTAAGGGGTTACTTTAACACAGCAAACATATGAACCTTAAGCTGACCAAAATCAGCATCTAATTCTGCTGACAGAATCGTTTTGTGTGCCACTGCAGCTAATTCAGGAGGTAACGGCAAATTAATGGCCAACTCACGGTCAACCACATCTTTAAACTTCGCAGGATGCGCTGTACCTAGAAATACACCAGTTTCGTTACCTGTTAGGCCAAGCGTTAATGCATGAGCTGCAATCGCCGCATGAGGCTCTGATTGATAACCCAACTGATAAAGTTCTGCTAAAGCGCCAGCGGTATCATCTTCAGAAAGAGCCACGCCAGCTACCAATGATAACGGCCAGCCCATTTGCTCACAAATCGCTTCAACACGAGGCCAATTACTTGGCTCTGACACATCCATAGCATTTGACATAGTCGCTACCGTTTTATGTGGCTGCCATTCTCCACCAGTGAGATAACGCGGTACAGTGTCATTGCTATTGGTTGCTGCAATAAAACGTTTAATAGGTAACCCCATGGCTTTAGCAAATAACCCGGCCGTTAAGTTACCAAAATTACCGCTGGGTACAGACATCACAAGCTCATTATGTCCAGCTTGCTTTGCTTGCGCTACCGCTTCAAAGTAATAACATATCTGAGCTAATAAACGGCTGATATTAATCGAATTAGCAGAATTTAACGCTAAGCCATCGCGAACATCACTGTCATCAAAAGCTTGTTTTACCAGATGCTGACACGCATCAAAGTCAGACGTTACTGCCACAGTATGAATATTTTTACCTAAGGTGGTAAACATCTTCTCTTGTAGTTCGCTAATTTTACCTTTTGGGTATAACACCATTACATTAACGTTATCTAAACCGTAGAATGCATCCGCTACTGCAGCGCCAGTATCACCCGATGTTGCGGTTAAAATGGTCAGTTTTTTATTGCCAGCAAGTAAATCAACACATTGGGCCATAAACCGTGCGCCAAAATCTTTAAACGCTAATGTAGGGCCATGAAAAAGCTCTAAACAAGCGCGTTTATCATCAACCTTAACGAGTGGTACATCGAAGGTAAATGCTTTATCAACAAGCTTATCAACATTCTCCTGCCCGAGTTCATCCGCTAACCAAGCACCCAAGACTTTTTTACTTCGCTCAGCAAAGGGTAATGCCAGCAATGCATCTATATTGGATAGTACAGGAATGGACTTTGGGAAAAACAGTCCTCTATCTTTACCTAAACCCAGCTGAACCGCTTGACTGAAGTTAACTACCTGCGATGGGTGTTTTAAATTATATAATTCCATTGCGACTGCCTTTTAAATTTCAATATCAATAATGTGAAAGAGAGCGTTACACGCAGCGCGTGCCAAGTTTATCTAATTTACAAACGTGAGCAAAACCACCTTGCTCCGAAATATAATGTTGCATCAGCCAGTTTTTGGCTTTTTCTGCGATGGCTAAATCGTCGGTTACACTAAACAATGTTGGGCCGCTGCCAGAAATACCACTAGTCAGCATGCCTAATTCAGCTAATGCTGATCGCGCTTCGGTATAACCAGGAATTGCGGATGCACGATAAGGTTCAGCCAAAACATCTTTTAGCATCTCAATCGCTAATGCGGCATCTTGCTGATAACTAGCGTGAACAAATGCACTTAAGTAACGTCCAAAATCGATGGCAACAGACTTATCATATTGTTCCGGCAGTAATTCGCGCATTTTGGCTGTAGATAATGAAATCCCCGGGTAAGCGATAACCCAATACCAGTTATCAAAACTTGGAATAGCAGCACATGCTTGGTCACGAGAGTTGAGCATTAGCTGCATGCCGCCTAAATAGCATGGCGCTACATTGTCATAATGCACGCTGCCAGATATCTTCCCTTCAAACTCGCCCATCAATGCTAATAAAGCTTGCTGGTTAAAAGGCTGTCCAAAATGTTCATTTAAAGCATATAACGCGGCGACAACTGAACTGGCACTAGAGCCTAAACCACTGCCGACTGGAAGGTTTTTCTCTAGACAAACAGTGACACCATCTTGTCGTTGTAATTTATCTAAAAAAAACTCAGCGCATTGGTAAACAATATTGTCCTTACCATCACTTGGTAATTTATGTGCCCATTCACCTGTTTGGCTATATTCAACCCCGCTGGCAGCAGCGCTAATCATCACTCTATCGCCCAATAATGAGCCGTCAATCGGCGCCAATGCAGCGCCTAGCAAATCAAAGCCAACACCAACATTACCCATAGACGCTGGAGCATACACAGTAAGCGTGTCTTGGCTTACTTTTAACGTTTGATTCATAACCCAACCTCACGAGTCCAGTTTAAGGTTCTTAATACGTCAGCAAAAGCCCCGGCAGCAGTAACATCGGTACCGGCACCATAGCCTCTTAATACAAAGGGAATTGGTTGATAATAACGGCTATAAAATGCCAGCGCATTCTCGCCACCTTTTACGCTGTATAATGGATCAGTTGCATCGACTTCAACAATTCTGACATGGCATTGCCCATCTTCAATTTGACCAACATAACGCAGCACTTTACCTTCGGTTTTAGCCGCCGCGACTCGAGCTGAGATAACCTCATCTAATGAAGCAAGATTGGCCATAAATTGATTAACATCGCCTGAGTCATCAAAATCAGCAGGCAATACAGATTCAATATTAATGTCTTCAAGCTCTAATGGCAGGCCAACTTCACGAGCAAGAATGAGTACTTTACGAGCGACATCCATACCACTTAAATCATCACGAGGATCGGGTTCAGTAAAACACTTGTCACGCGCAATCGCAGTCGCTTGCGATAAGCTCATACCGTCATCTAACATACCAAAAATGTAGGATAATGACCCAGACAAAATACCATTAAACTTATGTAGCTTATCACCGGCGTACATGAGTTTTTTCAAGTTATCGATAACCGGTAAACCAGCTCCTACCGTCGTTTCATACAAAAACTGTCGACGCTGAGTTAAAGCCGTTTTACGCAATGCTTGATAGTAAGCATAATCACGAGTGTTCGATTTTTTGTTTGGGGTAACAACATGGAAACCGGCATTCATCACATCAAGGTAACGGTCTGACACTAACTCGCTTGATGTACAATCAACCAGTACAGGATTAAGTAATTGCTGCTCTTGTCCCCACTCAAGTAGCTTAGCTAAATCATACGTTTGGCCCTTCTCGGCCAGTAATGACTGCCACTCGCCAAGTTCAATACCTTCACTATTCAACAACATTTGGCTCGAATTAGCGATCCCACATACACGAATACTAATGTGTTGTTCTTTTAACATCGCACTTTGCTGCTTGATTTGATCGAGTAATCCAGCCCCCACATTACCGCTACCGACTAAAAAAACATCAAGATACTGCTGAACATCGAAAAATGCTTGATGGCATGCTCCAATAGCATGTTTGGTTTTTTTCTGTTGAATAACAGTAGAAATAGAACGCTCAGATGACCCCTGCGCAATAGCAACGATGTTGACACTGGCTTTAGCTAACGCAGTAAAAAACTTAGCCGCTACGCCCTTGTGGGTTTTCATGCCATCACCGATCAAAGACACAATCGACAGGTCATGACGTAACTCAATCGGTTCAAGTAATTCACTCTTAATTTCTAGCTCGAACTCCTGCTCTAATGCCCATTTGGCTTTATTGGCATCTAAAGTTGCCACACAAAAACTGATACTGTACTCAGATGAGCTTTGGGTAATAAGCGATACCGAGATGCCACAGCGAGAGATAACCGCTAATGTTCGGCTTGCCATACCGACCATGCCTTTCATACCAGGGCCCGATACGTTAAACATGGTTTGATTATCAAGATTGGAAATTGCTTTAACTTGTAAACCGGTTTTATCATCGTCATTAGACACTAGCGTGCCGGGAGCGGATGGATTAAAACTGTTTTTGATGTAACAAGGAATATGATACTGAGCAATCGGCGCAATCGTTTTAGGATGCAATACTTTGGCACCAAAATAAGACAACTCCATCGCTTCTTGGTAGCTTAGCTGCGATAACAATTTAGCATCAGCAACCACTCGAGGATCTGTGTTATAAACCCCATCAACGTCAGTCCAAATTTCACAACTTGAGGCATCTAAACATGCCGCCAGAACCGCAGCTGAATAATCAGAACCATTGCGGCCTAATGTGACGATCTTGCCCTGAGCATCTGCAGCAGTAAAACCAGGCATCACCCACACTCGATATTGATCAAGCGGTAGTAAGGTAAAGCGAGGTTTGCTCACCGCAATATCAACGACCGACTCCAACGGCTGACCATGCGCTAAAAATAACGCCACTGGATCTAATTGTGCTGAAGTGATGTCTTTCGCCAACATAACTTGTTCCATTAATGCCGCAGATAAACGCTCACCCGTCACCACTATTTCAGCACGAACACTATCAGGGCATTCGCCTAGCAGTTTAATACCGTAAAGTTTATCTTTCCAAACTTGCATTTGTGCCGTTAATTTCCCAACCAGCAGCTCATGTTGAAGAGCCGTAATAAGTGATGCCGCCGCGTCAGAAAACAGCCCGCTATAGACCAAATGAATATGATCTAATACCGGTTGATAATCATGTTGTTCAACTGCTATGTCTACCATTTCTAAAAGCGCATTGGTCACTGTGGCAGGAGCTGAAAGCACTGTAGCAACAGATTCTGTCAAAGCCGTATCAGCAATAATATCTGCCGCCATCGAAAAACGAGGCCAATTCGCTAGCGATGTTCCACCAAATTTCATTACTTTCATGTCGCTCTCCTTGTCACTCATAAAGTGACAACATTAAATTAAAATCAAATGATTAGAATAAAAACAAAAAAGCCCGCTTCAGTTGTTAGAAGCGGGCTTTTTATGCAAAATCTTTTAAGGTGTAATCAGCCCGCCCCCACTATGGTAATAGTGGTGGTTGTAATGGTTGTAATTACAACGAGCATGAGGGTAAACATTTGATGATTCTCTTCGTTAAGTTAAATGTTAACTGCCGATAATATTTAATTAGATTAAATAGCTGATCCACGCTGGCTAACAGAATTGCTTTTTTAACCTAAGGTTGTCAACCCCTCATTACAGTTTATTTACTAGTTATTTTTTAAGTTGAGTTGATTTTTTTAATAATTAAGTTGTTAAAAATCAATAATGAGTAGTGATAACCATTATTGATTGCCTTATCCAACGTTAACGTAGACGTAAGAGTAATAAATAAAGTTAAGTAAATACAACAATTTCATAATGATAGAAGTAGTAACTTAATATGTATTCATAAAAAGATTGCCAGTAAATGTGTAACCAAGATGATTTATCCGCCTTAGCTATTTCCTACACCAATTAAATGATTTATTTTCACCATCAGTCGATGTAAAACATGCAGCATAAGACAAAACAAAAAAAGCTGTGATTCAATAACCAAAAACTGATGTTAGTCATCGCAGCCTTATATCAAAATACGGTATGATACTCACATCACAATTGGAGGCGATATGAAAATTACAAAACATGCGGCGGTCACTATTCATTACCGCTTATCTGATGAGCAAGGTCTATTAGTAGAAAGTTCATTTGAAAGTGAACCAATGGTTTACTTACATGGCACTGAAAATTTAATTCCTGGACTTGAATCAGTTTTGGAAGGTAAAACTGTTGGTGAAAATATCGAGGCAAAGATCCCTGCGGAACAAGCCTATGGCGAATATCACCCAGGTTTAAAGCAAGAAGTTCCTGTCAGTGCATTTGGTGATGTCGAAGATATCGTTCCAGGTATGCGTTTTATCGCTGAAACTGAAATGGGTCAACGCCCTGTTCAAGTAATTGAAGTGAAAGATGATGTCATCGTTGTTGATGGTAATCACCCTCTAGCGGGTCAGTCACTGCATTTTAGTGTCGAAGTTATTGCTGTAAGAGAAGCAACAGCAGAAGAGCTATCTCATGGACATATCCATGCAGAAGGCGGCTGTGGTAGCCATGGACACGATCACGGACACGACCATGAATCATGTGGCACAGAAAAACCTGGCTGTGATGGGAATGGCGGCTGTGGCTGTCGTTAATTCATTATTGATTAAATAGATAAGTGACTCATTCTATTTTTAATGTCTATTTGTCAGTAAAAAGGTTGAAACATCGTAAGGCACTGTCTAGTTACTAGGCAGTGCCTTTTTGTTTAGGTTATAGTTAGTTCGTTAGTCACATCAATTAGTCAGATTTATTGTATCGACCGTTAAGGATAACTAGGCGGTACAATCCTCACTAATTGACAACCAATATAATAATTAATACCTAGCGACGGAGTGCTTATGTTAATTAAACCGCTGTATGAATTACTGCCGTTCACTTACATGCTTGTAGGCAGTGTCAGTATTTTTCTTCTTGAACCTAATTATGCACTTATTGCTTCAATTGTAGTGTATTTATATGGTGCACATATTTACAACTTACGTTCCAAGAACCGTAGAACCGATCCCAAACGTAAACGCAAATCAGGATTAATCCCCGAAACGATTTATGGTTTATTACCCTTTATTTACGTATTAAGTGCCGTGAGCCTTTATCGTTTTTACCCTAGAGATTCGAGCACACTTTTTGCTCTGTGCCTAACCACGTATGGTGGATACCTATTTTTAAGACGTTTAAGTTATCGTCATCACAGATTACCGCGTGGAGTTAGCCAATAGTCAGATTTATTATTGCAATGAGGATCAAAAAGGTTAACTGAACAAAACAGCATAAGGAATTGATTAGTAGGTGTTAATGGTGAACCTAATGTAATTAAAATCGATGGGTGTCTATTTGATTTTATGAGCAATGCTTTAGGCTCGATAGGTAATAAAAGACACCTATCGAGTCAGTTATATTGGTGATTTATCAGCACTGAATTATCAGCATTGAGGACTGAAATATTGTGTCGATGCGAATCGATGACCAATTGCTTAGCCTAAAATCAATTGTTAATCCAGAATCAATTTTTTAACTAAGTCTCTTTGATTTACTGGCATATTTTTTAAATAATTTGAACACCGTGTAATCGTTGCAATACTCACTTGATGTTCTGCAGCAATTTGTCTCTGACTCAATTCCCCTGCTAATAACGTTTGGAACACCTGTAAACGCCCAGAAACTGCACTTCGCTCTTCTTCGGTTAATAATAAATGAAACAACACCGACAAATCATCTTCATTTGCATGGGTTAATATTTTTTCTACCACTAAATTCCAATTGGCACGCATTGTTTTTTCTCTTTTTAGTAATGCCCAGACATTACAAGTGTACCAAGGAACGACGTCGATTAGCAAAATTGCTACCGATAAACTTGTAATGAAAATGAAAAATAACTGCGGGATGCTATTGATGAAAGATATCGCAAAATGCTTATAAAATTGTGTAGAATGAGATGTAATACCCTCATAACTAAGCGCTAAAAACTCGACTAAGTAGTAGGCTGAACATTTAATGGTTAGCACTTTAGTTAAAAGTTAGCATAATTATGTGGATATCTGTGCTTATGGAACCGGTACCACCCACAAAAAAGTGAAGGATGACGATGAAAAAGATATTACTAACGGTTGCGGCAACCGCAATGATGATCCCTGCTGTATTTGCGAATAATTTTGAAGAACCTGCAGATGCCATTGAATACCGCCAAGCTGCTTTCGGCTTAATTGCTTATAACTTTGGTGATATGGGCGCTATGCTAAAAGGTAAAAAACCTTTTGATGCTGCTGTATTTAGTGCTCGTGCAGATAATGTTGCAGCGCTATCAAAAATACCACATGAAGGTTTTATTGCTGGTTCAGATAAAGGCGATACCGAAGCACTAGCTAAAATTTGGCAAGATAAAGCAGATTTTGATAGCAAAATGACTGCATTTCAAGATAATGCCGCGGCATTAGCTGTTTCAGCTAAATCAAGCGATAAAAATAGCATTAAACAAGCTTTTGCTAACACTGGTAAAAGCTGTAAAGGTTGTCACGACGTTTACAAAAAAGACTAATTTGATTAGTTAGCTCTGGTGAGTATAAGTAGCTCTACTCAATAGTAAAAATGATAAAAGCCCATCTTTATGGGCTTTTTTATTGGCTTTAATTAACCTGGAATTATAAAAAACTGACCACAGGTTCGAGTAACAACCACCAAATAGCAGCAAAAATAACTGACACGATAACTAACGCCATCCAAGGCGAACGCAATGTAGGTGAAGTGACCTGCTCGGTAACTTGTTTATAACCGCTGAACATGGCTTTAAGTACATTGTCACCCTTAAAAACATGCACTAACACGGCAATAATATGTACCGCAGCCAAAGCCAAAATAAGATTGAAATTAGTTTTATGCAGCCAGGTTAGCCACCCCGCAGTATCTGACGAAACGAGATATATCAGCGGACCTTCAGTAAAAATATCATCTGTTGCAAATAAACCGGTACTTAACTGCAACACAAGTGATCCCAGCAACACAATCACCATATAACCACCTAGTGGATTATGCCCAAGTGACGAAGGTTTAGGCTGGGCTTTCGCGTAAGCGATAACTTTTTTAGGTGCAACAAAAAAATGTGTAAACTTAGCGGTGTCACTTCCTATAAAGCCCCAAATTAATCTAAATGTAATCAGAGTCATCAATAGATACGCCAATATCTGATGCCACTGCATTTCACCTATTTCGGCTGTCCACCATAATCCGCCAATTAAACACACCATAGCCCAATGGAAAAAACGTGTTGGAAAATCCCATACCTTTATTTTTTGTTGTTCTATACTCATTAATAACCTGCTTATTACTATTCTTTACTGACAAATTATAAACTCATCAGCAATAAATAAAACAAGAAGGTTTACAAACTAATACAAATAAACATGCTTACGTAGCTAAAAAAGACAACCAAAGAAGCTTTGCTTTATAAAGAGGATGAACCTAACGAGAAGTAATAAATCAATGTCAGCTAAGTAACCAGTAACATAGGATAAAGGAGCATGCTTGTAGAGCGTTTATGAATAAGACAACCCCATACAAAATCGTGCTTGAAATTGTATGAAAAAACCTCAGCAAAGCTAATTAAGTATTAACTTATCCATACAAATATGAGCCTATACTGACAGCATTACAAGCATATTTAATGGCTTTTTTGTTCAAAACGTCTAAGAGATCAAATATGCAGCACTCGATATATAAAGCCGGTAAAAGTGTGATGTAGATCACGAATTTTATGGTTAACCTTGGTAATCTGGAGTTAAGCAAACAACAAGAAGGTTCTAAATATGCTGAAAATCACTAGCAAACAACTTGAAGTCACTGCCCTTATCCGTGAACGTATTGAAGGACGATTAGAAAAATTAAGTCGACATGATATTCAATTAATTAACCCGCACGTCATTATTACTCAAGAAAAGCAGTTGTTTAAAATAGAGGCATCAGTTGGATTACCTAGTGGAGATTTATTCGCCCAGGCAAAAAGTGAAAACCTATACGCAGCAATTACTGCAATGGGACAAAAGCTGGAAAAACAGCTAAATCGCCTGACCCACAAACCCCAGGCTCAACGCCATGTATCATTACCAAATGACACAGAAAGCGAATTTGAGTATGTTTATAAGGAGGAAAACGCCGCTTGATATTATTTATCTCTCACCAGCGCACCTTCGGGTGCGCTTTCTTTTGTCTATAATCCAATACTCAAGCATTGATGAGTAAATTTACGTTGACAGTCGCCTGTCAGAGCTTTAGTTTTACTCCATGAACAAAAAAATATTCAGCCTTTTTATTTTCTTTTTTATTCAGCCCACCTCTGGAGGCGGATTTTCTGTGTAAAAACGAAAATGAAAATTCTAAAGCCTCCCAACTGGGAGGCTTTTTTGTCTTATAAACTCTGCCGTATCTAGTCATGCGCCAGTATGTAGCGTCACATTGAGGTCAATATGCAAAAACCACCTGAGTTAAGTCAAACTCGTGAACAGATAACTGCCTTGGATAAATCCTTATTAGCGTTGTTATCTCAGCGCCGCCAATTGAGCCTAAATGTTGCACGCAGCAAAGAAGTTGATGTTAGACCGATACGAGATACACAACGAGAAAAAGAACTACTTGAAAGACTAGTACAGCAAGGGCGCGACCAAGGACTTGATGCACATTTTGTGATATCACTTTATCAAAGCATTATTGAAGACTCGGTTTTATTTCAACAAACGTATCTTCATGGTAGAGCTAACCCAGACACTCAAAAGCAGCAATATACTGTGGCTTATTTGGGTGCTAGGGGTTCTTACTCTTACTTAGCTGCAAGCCGTTACTGTTCACGCCGTCAAGTCGAAATGCTTGATTTCGGCTGCAAAAGTTTTGATGAAATTGTTAATGCCGTTGAATCTGGTCATGCCGATTATGGTTTTTTACCGATTGAAAATACCTCTTCAGGATCTATCAATGAAGTGTATGACGTACTGCAACATACAACGCTGTCAATTGTTGGCGAAACAACTATTGAAGTGAGTCATTGTTTACTCACTAAACCCAACGGTAAACTATCTGATATCAAGACTATTTACGCTCACCCGCAGCCGATCAGTCAATGCAGTCGCTATTTAAGTCAACATCCTCATATCAAACTTGAATATTGTTCTAGTAGTGCTGAAGCCATGACAAAAGTTGTCGAGGCGGACAGCAATACTGTCGCAGCCATAGGCAGTGCTGAAGGCGGAGCGCTGTATCAGTTAATTGCGATGGAGCAAGGTTTAGCTAACCAAAAAATCAATCAGAGTCGTTTTATTGTTGTCGCTCGAAAAGCCTCTGCGGTGCCTTCTCAGCTGCCAGCAAAAACCACCTTGATCATGGCGACAGGACAGAAGCCAGGAGCATTAGTAGAAGCATTATTGGTACTTAAAGCTCATAATTTGAATATGAGTAAGTTAGAATCTCGTCCAATACCTGGAACACCATGGGAGGAGATGTTTTACCTCGATATTGATGGCAACTTGGCTACTACCGAAGTACAACAAGCGATTAAAGAGTTAGAGCGCCTTACTCGTTTTATCAAAGTATTAGGCTGTTATCCATGTGAAACCGTTAAACCTACACAACTATCGCAAGCTCAATTATTAATTGAACCCGGTAGCTCTAAACAAGAGCCAATCAAACCTATACCAAATAGCCAAGCTAAGCATTCACGCGACTATAAATCACAAGATACTCAATTGTTCTGTCAGCACTTACAAATAGGCGCCGGACAATTTAGCGCATTACAGCAAATTAACTTACCGATAGATAATACCGAACTGGCTACGCAAGCAAAGCACATCAAAGAATCAGGCTTTCAAGCCATTGTGCTCAATGATTTAAAACAACAACTCAATGAACAACAATTAAAACAGCATGCACAGGTCATTGAACAAGCTGGTTTATTATGTGTAATGCAAATAGATCAAGAACAAGAGTTTATCGTTGCTAGCCAATTAGCAGATATGCTGATATTAAGTGGTAAACAAATGTACAACCCGGACATGTTAACCTTAATTGGTTCCGTCAATTTGCCGGTAATATTAGAAAGAAACACCATGGCTAGTATCGATGATTGGCTACAAGCTGCCGATGCAGTCCTTAGTCACGGTAATCAACAACTCGGGCTATGCGAATCAGGTGTACGTAGTTTCACGCACCCAGAGCAGTTAAGCCTCGATTTAGCCGGATTGGTTGAAGTGAAATCCCGCAGTCATTTACCTGTAATCGTTAACACGAGCTTCTGTATTAATGCTGCACTGTTAACTACTCATGCAAATGCCGTTAAGCAACTTAATGCTGACGGAATTATATTGTTACATCAAGATGGTGTATCGCAAGCTGATATTATTCATGGTTTATACCAAGCAAAGTAACGATTAAATAACCGGGAATGACACACATAAAAATGCCGAGAATATTCTCGGCATTTTATTACTCGTAATTGTAAAAGGTAATTAGTTATTCAAGGCTATTCAATAATCATACTGCTAGGCCATCATTTAAACTTATCCAGCCTTTAAAAATACGATAACTGAACCAACTAACACCCAGTAAGTACATGGGTAAACTCAGCCATAAAGGACTAAGCCAATATCCTGCAATAAAAAATGGACATAGGCCAATAATACTCATACGTTGCCAACGTAGATGACTACCCAACACAGAGTCTGGGTTGACGTTCTTTTGGATCAAATTAAGCCAAAAACTCAATAATACAGGCACAAAAAATAATGGAAAAGCACTCATTAAGCCGTAAAGAAAATGCCCTAAGGAATTATCTTCAACCTGTTGAACAGGTAGCATATTCGATGGCATCATCGACATGGGGTATCCTCCAAAGGTAACTAAGTTTACTGAGCTAACACAGCGTTATTTGGCTACCGTATTAACTAAACATAAGCTTTGTGTCACTATTTCGCAATAATTAGTTCAATTAATAATGCTTCATTTAGCGTTATCCAGCTTTCATATCATTAACAGATTGCAACATGGCGCGACTTTCATGTTGGAACTGCGGCGCAAAGTCACCAAACCATTTAGCGACACGCTGGAACTGCTCCACAAAGGCTTGCCTATTACCGGTTTGCAACATTGTTAATGCATCACGATAATTATCTAGATAATCACTAATCGCGTGTTGGCTGCCAGGTTGGGCAAAAATAATATCGGCATAAAGCTCGGGATCTTGAGCAAATAAACGACCAACCATGGCTAACTCTAAACGATAAATCGGTGAGCTAAACTGTAATAAGTTACCAATATCAGCTTCTTCTTTGCACAAGTTGACGCCATATACGAATGTTGAAAAGTGACGCATAGCCTGTACAAGTTGCATCGCTTTATCATGACGCTCTGCTTCAGCTTCAACTATTCGCGCCCCCCAAATTTCAATCTGTTGTAGTAACCATTGATACGCTTCTTGATGACGGCCATGACACACCACCACCACCTGTTTAGCGAGACTACCAACATCTGGGCCAAACATAGGATGCAGACCCACTACAGGGCCTTTATGCGCAGCTAACATTGCCGCTAAAGGTGCTTCTTTAATCGAGGTGAGATCAGCTAGAATACAATTTTCAGGTAGCTGGGTTAACTTGTCACGGATCACTTCGCAGGTCACATTTATGGGTACGGTAACAATCACTAATCCTGCACCATCAAAAATGGCAGCGGCATCTTGCCAATCATTTTTATCTATACTTTTAACTTCATAACCAGAAAGAACCAACATTTGGCTAAATAACTGTCCCAGTTTGCCCTGACCACCCACAACGACCACATGACCCAGATCTTGCTTAATCTGCTTAAACCCAACATCTTTTTCATTTAGGTAAGATTCGCGCATAAGTCGACGTAAAATATCTTCAATTAACTGTGGTGAGACATTCATTTTTTGTGCTTCGTCTCGACGTTTAGCTAACATCGATGCTTCACGTTGTGGGGCATAAATAGGTACACCAGCCGCATGTTTTACGGCACCAACTTGCGCCACTAAATCGAGACGTTTACGTAATAAATGCAGTAATTGTTGATCCACGCCATCAATTAAATCACGAAGATGCTCTAAGCCTGCTGTGGTTTTTTCATTCATCTGTTTATCCATTAACCGTTAACAACCTGCAGCGTCTCAAAACGCGTTGGTAATACTGCAGACAACTGGTTAGCGCCTTGTCTTAAAATGGTTTCAGTAGTTTCCCAATCAATGCATGCGTCAGTGACAGAAACACCATATTTTAGCTCTGCTAACGGTTTATCTGAACTCTGATTACCTTCATTGAGGTTACTTTCAAGCATAACACCGATGATAGATTTATTACCTGCTTCAATTTGGTTAAATACATCTTCGCAAACGTTTTTTTGACGTTGATGATCTTTTGATGAATTACCATGACTGCAGTCAACGACTAAACGAGCACTGAGTTTCGCCTTATGAATTTGGGCTTCACTCTGAGCAACACTGTCTGCATCATAGTTAGGTGCTAACCCGCCACGTAAAATAATGTGTCCATCTGGATTACCGGCCGTTTGCAACAAAGAAACTTGACCTTCTTGGTTAATGCCCATAAAGCGGTGGCTGCTGGCAGCTGATTTTAATGCATTAATAGCCACTTCCAACTTACCATCTGTGCCATTTTTAAAACCAACAGGCATCGACAAACCTGAAGCCATTTCTCGATGAGTTTGCGATTCTGTGGTTCTTGCGCCAATTGCAGACCAAGTAACTAGCTCGGACAAATATTGTGGACTGATCGGATCCAGCGCTTCTGTCGCGATAGGTAATTCAAGTTCAGCAAGCCAAATCATGAGTTCTCGAGCCATTCTGAGTCCTTTCTCGACATCAAATGACTCATCCATATCAGGGTCATTAATCAACCCTTTCCAACCGACAGTTGTGCGAGGCTTTTCAAAATACACGCGCATTAAAATGTAGAAATCATCACTGAGTTCATCATGTAACTTTTTCAGCTTTAATGCATACTCTTTTGCCGCGGCAATATCATGAATAGAACATGGCCCCGTCACCACAAGCACCCTATTATCACGTTTATGGACTATATCTGAGACTTGCTTACGAGCATTTAGAATATATTGATAAGCATGAGTTGATAATGGAAGTTCTTGCTTTAACTCTGCAGGAGTCACTAGCACTTGTTCTGAACTGATGTGCACATTATTAATGGTATCTTGTTGCATACTTATCACTCTCTTTTGACGACAGACCAAAGGTCACTAATAGAATTATTTTTTAGGTATTGGATAGTACAATCTGTATTTTTGTAACGCTACACCATTACACCTTGAAAGCAACTATGCCTGCGCAAAGGTCCTAGAGCAAGGCTTATTTACACAAAGTGTAAAAAATCATATAACTGATGATATTTCGTACAAAAAAATAACCCCAGTCATACATCTTGTACGCGCTCTACTCGTCGGTACCGCTCTACTCGTTGTTACCACTCTATTCGCTATTACCACTCTATTCGTCGTTACCGCTCTATTCGTTGTTATCGCTCTACTCGTCGTTACCACTCTATTCGCTATTACCGCTCTATTCGCTGTTATCCCTTTATTATTTTTAAAAGCCCCACAAACAAAAACCCGCCTTTCGGCGGGTTGTTGTGCGAACACTGCATCTTTATTCTGTATTGGTAACTATTACTTAGTTGCCAATTTTTCACGGATACGTGCAGACTTACCTGAACGCTCACGTAAATAGTACAGTTTAGCACGACGTACACGACCGCGACGCTTAACTTCGATGCTAGCAATTAGCGGGCTATGCGTCTGGAAAGCACGCTCAACACCTTCGCCATTAGAGATTTTACGTACTGTGAATGCAGAATGCAGACCACGGTTACGCTTAGCAATTACCAAACCTTCAAAAGCTTGAAGACGCTCTTTTTCGCCTTCCTTAACACGTACTTGAACTACTACTGTATCACCAGCACCAAAATCAGGCACATCTGTTTTCATTTGCTCATCGTTGAGCATTTTAATGATGTTGTTCATAATTACTCCATCCTAGTAATAACTGAGCGTTGACTATGCGGACTTGTCCGTTTCATTCACGAACTGCGCTAATAAAGTCGTTTGTTCGTCAGTCAGAGCTAGATTTTCAAATAATTCTGGTCGTCTCAAAAAAGTTCTTCCGATACTTTGTTGTAAACGCCAGAGTCTAATTTTTTCGTGGTCACCGCTTAGCAGCACTGCGGGTACGTCAAGACCATCCAATTGTTCAGGGCGCGTATAATGAGGACAATCCAGTAAACCATCAGAGAAAGAATCTTGCTCTGCTGACGCTTGCTTGCCCAGTACACCTGGTACTAAACGAGCCACTGAATCGATTAACGTCATTGCCGGTAACTCACCACCCGAAAGTACGTAATCACCGATAGACCATTCTTCATCAACTTCTGTTTGAATAATGCGTTCATCAACACCTTCGTATCGACCACACACTAAAATCAAACACTCTGATTTAGCTAACTCAGTAACGCCATGCTGATCCAGCTTGCGTCCCTGAGGAGATAGATAAATCACTTTTGCCCTATCACCTGCAGCTGCTTTAGCTGCATGGATAGCATCACGCAGAGGTTGCACCATCATTAACATACCGGGCCCACCACCATAAGGTCGGTCGTCCACAGTATTATGTCTATCATGGGTGAAATCTCGAGGATTCCACGTTTGCACCTCTAGCAGGCCGTTTTTCACGGCTCGACCCGTAACCCCAAAGTCTGTAACAGCACGAAACATCTCTGGAAACAGGGTGATTACCCCTAACCACATATGTTGTACCTCGACTTAGAAGTCAGGATCCCAATCCACTAAAATCTGTTTCCCTTGCAAGTCCACCTGTTTGATGAACTGCTCAGGGACAAAGGGGATCATACGTTCCGCTTTGCCGAAGGCATCTTTGGCATTAGCTTTAATCAGTAGTACGTCGTTTGATCCTGTTTCCACGATCTGGTCAACAATACCCATGTTATAGCCGTTTATATTGGTCACTTCGCAGCCGATAAGATCACGATGATAGAATTCACTATCATCCAAATCTTTCATTTGCTCAGGCATGATCGCAATTTCACAATTTGTGAGCATTTGCGCATGTTCTCTGGTAGCGACACCTTCTAGTTCAGCCACGACAGCTTTACCTTGAAAACGCCACTGAGCGACCTTAACTTCACGCCAAACGCCTTGTTCTTTTATAAGCCAAGGCGAATAATCGAAAATACCTTCAACAGAATCGGTATAGGAAGTGATTTTTAGCCAACCTTTAATACCATGACTGGAACCTAACTTACCCAGTACAACTAGCTCTTGGTTACTACTCATCTATCTATACCTTATACGCAATTAAGCAACAGCTTTACGCGCGTCTTTAATCAGTTTTGCAACACGCTCAGATGTTGCAGCGCCAGTAGCAACCCAGTGCTCAACACGATCAAGATCTAAACGTAAAGTTTCTTCTTGGCCACGGGCCAATGGATTGAAGAAACCTACACGTTCGATGAAACGACCGTCACGAGCATTGCGGCTATCAGCAACAACGATATTGTAAAATGGACGCTTTTTTGCGCCGCCACGAGCTAAACGAATGGTAACCATGCGTTTTATTCCTCTAATGATTTGCTAGAAGCAAAAATAAAAACTGGAACTCCGTGTTCGCGAAGAGTCCCAGAAAGAAAGCCGGAAGATTTTACCTGACTTTTGAACTATTGCAACCAAATCTGATGATTTTTAGCTCACCCATTTTGTTGCAATAAAGTCAAAAATATAACCTAACCAACTGATTGAATTTAAAAATTACTAGTTTTGCTCTTGAAAGATGCTGTTATTATCGACCAGGAAACTTCATTCCTGGTGGTAACATTCCGCCCATTCCGCGCATCATCTTCTTCATTCCACCCTTGCCAGACATCTTTTTCATCATTTTCTGCATTTGGGTAAATTGCTTCAATAAGCGGTTTACATCTTGAATTTGGGTACCTGAACCGCCAGCGATTCTACGTTTACGAGATCCTTTAATCAAATCTGGATTCTTACGTTCTTTAGAAGTCATTGAATTAATAATGGCTTCCATTTGTCCGGTCATTTTACCGTCTTGAACCTGGGCCAATGCTTCTGGTGGTAATTGTCCTACACCTGGAAGCTTCTCAAGCATGTTCATCATTCCGCCCATGTTTTTCATTTGCTGCAATTGCTCACGAAAATCTTCTAGGTCGAAACTGCCGCCGGATTTAACTTTTGAAGCCAGCTTCATCGCTTTGTCTTTATCGACGCCACGTTCAACTTCTTCAATTAATGACAACACATCACCCATACCGAGGATACGCGAAGCAATACGGTCTGGATGGAAAGGCTCTAATGCATCGGTTTTCTCACCAACACCTAAAAATTTAATTGGCTTACCTGTGATACTGCGAATCGATAACGCTGCACCACCGCGAGCATCACCATCAACTTTGGTTAAAATAACACCCGTCAAAGGTAACGCTTCATTGAATGCTTTAGCGGTGTTGGCCGCATCTTGCCCCGTCATCGCGTCAACAACGAATAAGGTCTCAATCGGATTTACAGTAGCATGCAGCTGTTTGATTTCATCCATCATAGCTTCATCAACGTGCAGGCGACCTGCTGTATCGACAATCACCACATCAATGAATTTTAATTTTGCATAGCTTATTGCGGCTTTAGCAATATCAACTGGCTTTTGGCTTACGTCAGACGGAAAGAATTCAACCTCAACTTCTGCAGCCAATGTTTCAAGTTGTTTAATTGCCGCAGGACGGTATACATCCGCACTGACGACAAGGACTGATTTTTTATGACGTGTACGTAAAAATTTACCTAATTTAGCTACCGAGGTTGTTTTACCCGCGCCTTGAAGACCCGCCATCATGATCACAGCCGGAGGTATTGCCGCTAAGTCGAGGGCTTCATTCGCCTCACCCATGGCTTTTTCAAGTTCGTTTTGGACAATTTTGATAAAGGCTTGCCCTGGGCTTAAGCTTTTTGACACCTCTTGACCCACAGCGCGTTCTTTTACGCTGTTAACGAAGTCTCTAACAACAGGTAAAGCTACATCCGCCTCAAGCAGCGCCATACGCACTTCACGCAGGGTTTCTTTAATGTTGTCTTCTGTTAAGCGACCACGGCCACTAATGTTTTTTAGTGTGCGTGAAAGTCTGTCAGATAAATTTTCAAACATTGAGCGGCTCTTTTCAGCATATCGATAATTGAGCCCATTATACCCAAGCCACTCCAAATTACGATACTTGCAACGCGAAGAACGTAAACACTGACTCATTTTGAGTAAATTATTGTAGCTAAAGGTAGGAAACTGTTAAATTTTGGGTCTTAGGTCACTGCCATATTAGGCCCTGATCATGTTAATCTAATAAAATAATGAAAATGTGATGCTTTGATAGTATTGTTCAACACTCACAGCGCAGTTTTTCAGCATTAATTACTATGATAGGTTGAGTCTCAATGGTTATTTTTTCAGCGGCAGCCATGCTGTTTTATTGTTTAGCTTTGGTTTTAGTAACAAGCAGACTTTTTCATGTTGAAGGGCCTAATCGTAAGGCCGTTATGCTGGCTTCTGGTATTGCCGTCATCATGCACGGGTTTGCACTTTCGAATGCGGTTTTTACTGTCGATGGACAAAACTTTAGTTTAACCAACGTAATTTCATTGGTTAACTGGATTATTGCATTAACGTTCAC
Source organism: Shewanella sp. Arc9-LZ (assembly GCF_010092445.1). Taxonomy (NCBI): domain Bacteria; kingdom Pseudomonadati; phylum Pseudomonadota; class Gammaproteobacteria; order Alteromonadales; family Shewanellaceae; genus Shewanella; species Shewanella sp. Arc9-LZ. Next base: position 3,656,848 of record NZ_CP048031.1, read on the forward strand.
GATTACAATGCCTCGACTTAAAGTCATCATTGTAGTGCCCGTTGTGTATGCCTGCTCAATATTGTCAGTAGCACTTCTATGGTTAGTGCCGCCGCAGTTTATTACTCATTTTGAAATACACCCTGAACTTCTGGCACATGTAGTGTTATCACTCATGGCCTATAGCGCATTGATGATAGCGGCTATGTACGCCATTCAATTATGGTTTATCCAGAATAAACTGAAGAAAAAGCAAATGATGATGAGCCCAGCAATGCCGCCATTAATGACGGTTGAAAAGCAACTTTATCACCTCATCATTATTGGATTTATTTTACTGAGTTTATCGCTAGTAACTGGATTTGTATTTTTAGAAGATATGTTTGGCGACGGTAAAGGCCATAAGGCCATATTATCAATAATAGCTTGGGTGGTTTACGCTGCGATGTTGTGGCAACAATATACTGTTGGCTGTAGAATCCGTACCGCAGTGATTTATAGCTTATCGGGTGCAGGCTTACTATCTCTCGCATATTTTGGTGCTAGAGTTGTTAAAGAATTGATATTAAACTAATTTTAATATCTTTACGCTGAATATGCTTTTCTATTCTGTTGAAAAATAACCAAGATTACTTGACACTAACGGCCAATAATAAATAATGGCCGTTAAATTTATGACAATTTGGCCAATAGGTCAATTTCACACCACTTTATGGGGCCCCTTTTTTGGACGCTATATCTACCAGCGCACTCCTTATTTTCCTTTTGGTTTTAATCGTGATTTCTGCTTATTTTTCTGGTTCAGAAACCGCAATGATGAGCCTCAATCGATACCGCTTACGACATCTTGCATCCAATGACCACAAAGGTGCACAGCGCGCCTTAAAGTTACTCGACCGCCCAGATCGACTCATTGGCTTGATTCTCATCGGTAATAATCTGGTTAACATTCTTGCATCTGCAATTGCGACTATTATCGGTATGCGCTTGTTTGGTGATATGGGTGTTGCTATTGCAACCGGTGTTCTGACTATAGTGGTGTTAGTGTTTGCTGAGGTCACACCAAAAACGTTTGCGGCTTTGCACCCTGAACGTATTGCATTTCCATCGAGTATTTTATTAGGTTGGTTATTAATATTGCTGTCGCCATTAGTGAAAGCAATCAACTTAATTACCTCAATGTTTTTACGTTTAATGGGCATTAAAACCGTCAAAACAAGTGACGCGTTAAGCCAAGAAGAACTGCGCACAGTTGTGCATGAAGCTGGAGCATTAATCCCACAACGTCACCAAGAAATGTTATTGTCGATTTTAGATTTAGAAAAAGTCACAGTCGAAGACATTATGATTTCGCGCTCAGATATTTATGCTATTAACGTCAATGACGATTTTAAATTGATAAATAAGCAAGTGGTTCAAAGTCCTCATACTCGAGTGTTAGTCTATCGCGACAACATCGATGATGCTGTCGGGTTTATTCACTTACGTGATGCTTTGCGCTTACAATCCAAAGAGCAATTCAGTAAGTCATCATTATTAAGGGCTGTTAAGGAGTTATACTTTATTCCTGAAGGTACACCACTAAACGTTCAATTGACTAATTTCCAGCAAAATAAAGAACGCATAGGGTTAGTTGTTGATGAGTACGGTGATATTCAGGGCTTAGTCACACTTGAAGATATTTTAGAAGAGATTGTCGGTGACTTCACAACCTCAATGCTGACCACGGCAAGTGAAGACATTAATATCCAACAAGATGGTAGTTTCTTAATTGATGCCACGATTAACATTCGTGACCTTAATAAAGAAATGAAATGGAATCTTCCGATTGATGGCCCTAAAACCTTAAATGGCCTGATCATTGAATTTCTGGAAGATATTCCTGCAGCAAACACCAGCTTACGCATCGTCGATTATCAAATAGAAGTCATCGATGTTGCAGATAATATGATTAAAACAGTCAGAGTTTTACCCAGCAATTTAACGTTAATTGATGATAACGAGTAGATTTTTACACATAAAAAAGGCGCTTCAAGCGCCTTTTTTATTGCCATGAATTGGTCATTCATTACGATGCACGACGCTTAGCCTCTAAAGCACGGCGTTTATCACGTGCTATTGGGGTAATTTCTGCGGCTAAGTCTTTTTCCAAACCTAAAATGAAATACAACTCTGCCATCAAAAAGAATGGCCCAATCAGAAGCTGATTGAGATCATCCATAAAAGCAGGTTTGGCCTTTTCATATTTATGGCCAATAAACTGAATAACCCAGCCAATAATAAAAATACTAATGGCAATGATAAAAGGATGTGAGGTATGAACAACCAGCTCTGTGGTGTATAACACCGGCACAATGAACAATACTAATCCAAACGCCAGGCGCATATGAAGTGCCATATAGTAGCCCAATACCACCACAGCTAATATCATTGCAACACTCACTTGATAATCTTGCCATGCAAAGCGAAGAGTCCCCAGCATCAAAAATGCCGACCAAATAATCATAGGAACGCCGACAAAATGCGTCTTTATATTTTGTGGATTTAAGTGCACGCTTTTATAAGTTGAAAGTTGTTCTACTGCCGATTTCATTTTTGATTCTCTCTAGTTAACCTCAGCTCAAAAGAAGGAATGAGGTAGGTAAACTGGCATCATGATATTCGATCTAATTCATATCTAATGGATCATTTTGGCTAACAATCCGTATTGATTTACCAATATTAATCTAGTGTGATGTCGTCGTATTAGTATAGAAAAAGACTGTTTGATGTCAGTTATCATTTCGTTCTGAGATGAGTTGTTGATATCTTGTTAATCTACCCCACTTACGGCCATTTTAAAAGCTCACAAAAAAGGCGCTAATGCGCCTTTAATAAATAGCCTAATATGGTTCACATCAACTTTCTAACACCACAGTGGCTACAGCATAATGTTTTTCATCTGCAATACTGATAAAACCATGCTTGCCCGCTAATTGTTCAAGCCGTGCTAGCGCGCCATCGGTAAAACGTACCTGGGGCGCGCCATTATCATCATTGTCGATATGGATATGTTGAAACGACACACCTCTGCCAATTCCTGTGCCTAAGGCTTTTGCTGCAGCTTCTTTGGCGGCAAAACGCTTAGCTAAAAATCGCTCAGGCTGTTTTGATTGCAAGTAAGTAGTAAGCTCAGACTCGGTCAGCACTCTTCTGGCTAACCTGTCACCTAGGCGCTCTCGCTGCTCACTGATGCGGGCAATCTCAACAATGTCTGTACCGATCCCTACAATCGCCATTATTCGCCTCTGCGGCCTTCAAGCATCAGTTTCTTCATATCCCGTACTGCAGTGTCCAAACCATCAATAGCGGCTCGAGCAATCACAGCATGACCAATATTAAGCTCATAAAGCTCAGGAATAGCCGCGATAGCCTTAACATTGTGATAATGCAATCCATGCCCAGCATTAACCACTAAACCTTTACTGTGAGCATATTGTGCCATTTCAGTAATACGAGCTAATTCATTTGCCTGCTCAGCATCGGTGATGGCATCAGCATAACAACCAGTATGGATCTCAATATAAGGTGCGCCAGATAACACTGCGGCATCAATTTGAGTTTTATCAGCATCAATAAACAATGACACTTTAATACCTTCTGCAGCCAAACGTGTGACGGCTGAGCGGATTTTTTCTAACTGACCTGCGACATCAAGACCGCCTTCAGTTGTTAGCTCTTCACGCTTCTCTGGGACTAAACATGCATACGCTGGTTTGATATCACAGGCGATAGCGATCATTTCTTCAGTGACAGCAAACTCGAAGTTCATTCTGGTCTTTAATGTCTTTGCCAATAAATACACATCACGATCTTGAATGTGGCGACGATCTTCACGTAAATGTATGGTGATACCATCGGCGCCGGCATGCTCTGCTACTGCAGCTGCGTGTACGGGATCAGGATAATGAGTACCGCGGGCCTGACGCAATGTCGCGATATGATCGATGTTAATGCCTAATAGTATTCCGCTCACATCGAGCTCCTTAAGATAATAAATAACACAATGAGGCACACGATAACCAAAGTTATGCACTAATTTACAAGTGTTTGGTCCATGTGTTGAGTTTAAAATAGATTATATGCTAATCCGCTTTGTTACTGAATAACTGCCTACTTAATAACGGCTTATTACCCAACAATGGTGTGAGTAAATAACGCATTAATCCTTTAGCTTGATTAAACTGTTCAGGTTGCAGGTTTTGTGATGCCAATGCTAGCAACATTGCCCCAGATAAACAGCCTTTACCATGAGAAAAAGAGCTTTCTTGAGTGGTTGCTACAGGGATAAAACCACTCTCTGCAATAAACCGATAGTGGCAACGGTCATCTAACGAGTCACCTTGGGTGTCATAAGCAAGAGACGGCAACGCGCCTAACTCGAGTAATAAAGCCATTTCAAAATAACGCAGGTGGCTTGAACAAAACTGTTTAGCTAACGCCAGTAGTGCACGATGATAATCGAGAAAGAGACCTTCAGCTTGGTGATCGACTGACAATAGGCGAACTAATATTTCGTTTAGGTAAAAACCAGAATAAAGACTATTACCGCTCAGCGGCATAGCAGGTGCAGCGGCTTCAATTTGGGTAATATTTTTCAATCCTAAATTTCTGGCTTCGGATTGGGCACTAAATTGGATAATCAGCGGCTGAAAAGGTTGTAAGATACTTTTAATCGACCGTTTACCAGAACCGACTCGAGTAATGGCATCAACACGCCCAACACCTTCTATCAGCAAATTAACGATCACGCTCGATTCACGAAATTGTCGATGATGAAGCACATAGCCACGTTTCATAGTGGCCATGCCTATAAATACTTAATCAATAACGCTAAAGCCAATTTAGCTTTCGCCATAGCCTAAACTTCTCAATGCACGTTCATCATCAGCCCAACCTGATTTCACTTTCACCCACACTTCAAGAAATACTTTATTGTCAAATAAGGTTTCCATATCCAGACGGGATTGCGTTGCAATCGTTCTAATTCGCTCACCTTTATTGCCAATCACCATCCGTTTTTGGCCTTCACGCTCAACCAGAATTAACGCATTAATTTGATAGACGCCATTTTCCATCATTTTAAACTGTTCAATCTCAACCGTTGCGTCGTAAGGAAGTTCATCCCCAAGGAAGCGCATTAGCTTTTCACGGACAATTTCAGATGCCATAAAGCGTTGTGAGCGATCGGTAACATAATCTTCTGGGAAATAAAATGGGGCTTCTGGCAATGATTCACGTGCCATATCCAAAATGCGTTGCACATTGGTGCCTTTACTGGCTGATATTGGCAAAATTTCATCAAAATCAAACTTTTTAGCCAATTCCGTTAAATAAGGGAACAATGATTCCTTATCTTTAATGTTATCAACTTTGTTGATGGCTAAAATGATTTTTCGATCATCATTACGATGTTGAATTTTTTGGAGCACCATCTCATCATCGGCAGTCCACGTCATACCATCAACAACAAAAATAACCATAGCAACATCAGCTAATGAACTGGCAGCCGCACGGTTCATCAAGCGGTTTATCGCACGCTTTTCTTCGATGTGTAGACCAGGTGTATCAATAAATATAATCTGGCTTGGGCCATCGGTATGAATACCCATGATACGGTGACGAGTTGTTTGTGGTTTTTTTGAGGTAATACTCACCTTTTGACCAAGTAACTTGTTCAAAAGTGTTGATTTACCCACATTGGGACGACCGACAATAGCCACCATGCCACAATAAGTTACATCGTATTTGGCTGTGGCCGTTGGTGCTGCTTGGTTCATCCTTGCCAGCAGTTCATCTAAGCTAGGCTCTTGGTTATCACCTGCTGGCAAGTCTGTTTTTTTGGTCATTTATTCAGTAGCTCCAATACCTGAGCAGCGGCAAGCTGTTCAGCTTTTCTTCTTGAACTTGCCACACCGGTGACAACTTTATCTAATTCACTAATTTTACATTCTACGGTGAAGGTTTGATCATGCGCTTCACCTTCTACCGCAACAACTTGGTAATCTGGCAATGGCTTTTTAAAACCTTGCAGGTATTCTTGCAAAATTGTCTTCGGATCTTTTTGATTAATACCCGGTTTTATCTCAGCTAAACGCTCTTGATACCATGATAATAATAGCTTACGGCACACTTCGATATCGGCATCAAGGTAAACTGCACCAATAATAGCCTCTACGGCATCCGCTAAAATAGATTCGCGTCTAAAGCCACCGCTTTTGAGTTCACCAGGGCCTAAATACAAATAATCACCTAGCTTGAACTCTTGAGCGATAATTGTCAGTGTGTCACCTTTGACTAAAGTAGCGCGCATACGGCTTAAATCACCTTCAGTCGCCTTTGGAAACTGATGATATAAGGCATCTGAAATAGCTATCGATAAAATCGAATCGCCTAAAAACTCTAAACGCTCATTATGTTTATTTGCTGCGCTGCGATGTGTTAAGGCCTGAATGAGTAATTCAATATTATTAAACTCATACCCTAAAGTACGGCACAAACGCGGCAAATTTTTAATGGGTTCCATCAATGTATTCCACCTACTCTATCAAAACGTACTCCGGTCGGTACCCACGTTGGTAACACATCACTCGGTTTACGATCAAATTCAAAACTAATCCAAATTGCAACGGCTTTACCGACAAGATTCTCTTCCGGTACAAAGCCCCAAAAACGACTATCGGTACTATTATCACGGTTATCACCCATGGCAAAATACATTCCTTGAGGGACAACGAACTCACCAGCAGGAAGACCCGCTTGAGGATAAAAGTGCTGTCTGAAATCAGGGCGCGATGGATTAAGCAAAATATCGTGTTCTACATCGCCTAATTGCTCACTCAAACGAATTAATGGCACGTCATTTTGGCTAAACTCACCACGATTAATTTCTACATGCTCAATCGTATGAGCCGCTGGGCAGTCAGATTTATTGACACACGCTTCTTGGATCATCAGTTGTTTATTACGATAAAATATCTTGTCACCTGGTAAACCAACCACACGCTTTATATAGTCAATTTTTGGGTTTTCAGGGTATTTAAATACAAATACGTCTCCGCGCTCAGGTTCACCGGTTTCAACTAGTTTGCTGCGCCATACAGGATCGCGTAACCCGTAACTAAACTTTTCAACCAGAATGAAATCACCCACTAAGAGTGTCGGCATCATCGAACCAGATGGAATTTGAAATGGCTCATAAATAAAAGAACGTAAAATCATCACAAAGGCGATAACCGGAAAAATCGAATGTGCAGTTTCAACTAACACAGGCTCACGAATGATTTTATCTATCGCATCTGCACTTAACTGAGTTGAGTTAGCTTGTGCTGCTAATAAGCTTTCACGGCGTTTAGGCGCAAAAAATACCACATCAATTAACCAAATAAGTCCACTGACTAAGGTTACGAGCACTAAAATGAGCGAAAAATAGGCTGCCATTACTGATTTATCTCCTGCTAGGTGTGTTGGATCCATATGGCTTGAGCAAAGGCTCAGAATAACTCAATCCAGTATGGTGATTAACGAATAAACATTCACCCAGTTGAGTGTTACAAAATATATAGTAAAAATAACGATAACGCCGCAATACGCGGCGTTTAGTGTCGGTTAATCTTTCAAGGTTTTTTTTGCAGCGAATTGTTGGTCATTTATACAAGGCAGAGGCTTTGTAGTGTAGTTATTCTACATAAAAAGCCGATAACGCAGTAAAAATGGCCAACAAACGCTGTCCGAAGGGTTCGGCTAAAAACGTTTTACTCTTTATTGAGTGATTCTTTGTGAATCAAGTGGTGCTTAGATTACTAGGCAGCAATCCACTCGCCTCGATTAAAACGTTTTTATCTCGAACAAAATTTAACCAGCAAAGATCAACAGGCACTAGCAAACTAAAACAATTAATTATAATTAGTCGTTAAGTTTCAATACCGCTAAGAATGCCTCTTGTGGCACTTCAACGTTACCGACTTGCTTCATGCGTTTTTTACCTTCTTTCTGCTTGTTAAGTAGTTTCTTCTTACGTGAAACGTCACCACCATAACACTTAGCGGTTACATCTTTACGTAATGCTTTAATACTTGAACGAGCAATAATCTGACTACCAACAGCAGCCTGAATAGCAATATCAAACATTTGGCGAGGGATCAATTCTTTCATCTTTTCAACCAATGCCAAACCACGATGACGAATATTACTGCGATGAATAATCATCGCTAATGCATCAACTCTGTCGCCATTGATTAAAATGTCCAGTCGCACCATATCTGCAGGATCAAAACGAATAAAGTTATACTCTAATGACGCATAACCCCGACTCGTTGACTTAAGACGGTCAAAGAAATCCATGACCACTTCAGCCATCGGCAAATGATAAGTCACGGCCACTTGATTACCGTGATAAACCATATTAGTTTGCGAACCGCGCTTTTCAATACACAAGGTAATCACGTTACCTAAGTATTCTTTTGGCACTAATATATTGGCTTCAACAATCGGTTCACGAATTTCTTCGATATTATTCAGCGCAGGTAGGCCTGAAGGATTATCGACATAAATCGTTTCACCATTGTTCATGATAACTTCGTACACTACTGTGGGTGCCGTCGTGATCAAATCTAGATTATATTCGCGCTCTAAACGCTCTTGGACAATCTCCATGTGCAGAAGGCCGAGAAAACCTATACGGAAACCAAAACCTAACGCTGATGAAGTTTCAGGTTCAAAAAACAGTGATGCATCATTCAAACTTAATTTATTTAACGCATCACGGAAGCTTTCATATTCATCGGTAGAAATTGGGAATACACCGGCATAAACCTGAGGCTTAACACGTTTAAAGCCTGGAAGAGGTTTGTCCGCGCCATTTTTTGCATGGGTCAAGGTATCACCTACTGGCGCACCGTGAATTTCTTTAATACCAGAAATCACATAACCCACTTCACCTGCACGAAGCTCTGTTTTGTCTTTTTCTTTTGGGGTAAAAATGCCTACGCGATCGGCGTTATAGTTTTGTCCAGTGGACATCACTTTAAATTTTTCGCCTTTCTTAAGTATGCCATTCTTAATACGTACTAAAGAAACAACACCAAGGTATGCATCAAACCATGAGTCAATAATCAACGCTTGTAAAGGCGCAGACTCATCGCCCACTGGCGGAGGAATTTTTGCGATAATTTCCTCTAGTACTAAATCAACGCCAACACCTGTCTTTGCTGAACAACGCACAGCATCCATGGCATCAATGCCAACGATATCTTCAATCTCTGCTGCTACACGGTCTGGTTCAGCCTGAGGTAAGTCAATTTTATTTAATACAGGAACTACGTCTAAATTCATTTCTAGTGCGGTATAGCAGTTTGCTAATGTCTGAGCTTCTACGCCTTGACCAGCATCAACTACTAATAGTGCACCTTCACATGCAGCCAAAGAACGTGATACTTCATAAGAGAAGTCAACGTGGCCTGGTGTATCAATGAAGTTGAGTAGATAAGTGTTACCATCTTTTGCATGGTAATCTAAGGTGACACTTTGGGCTTTGATCGTAATGCCACGCTCACGTTCTAGATCCATTGAATCTAAAACCTGTGCAGCCATTTCACGGTCAGTTAAGCCGCCACATACCTGAATCAGGCGATCGGATAAAGTTGATTTACCATGGTCGATATGGGCAATAATCGAGAAGTTTCTAATGTGTTTCATTATGCTGCAATGACTACTACTAAAATGATGAAAATTAAGGTGGCAAATTGTACCTGATTGGGGGGGTAATACCAATCAGATTAAACAATAGTATCCATTTTGGGGCGATTATTAACCATTACAGGAGGTTTTCGAGGCTCTGTACACACATTTTCAGGTTAAAAGAGATGGTTAAACATGTTACACGGCATCATAGGTCATCAGCATAAATGTGGAAAATATTCACTAACCTGAATTCGGGATAAGAGATGAGAATATGATTATAAAGATCATAAACTTAGAAGTTAACCACTATCAAAATTGTCATTTTTTACTAACAAGGCCAATTGACGCGCGTATATCTGGCTTATTGCAAGTTCATTCAACGCAGTTAGTAAAACAAAGGGCGAGCAGTTTGTTATCCCGAGATCAGGCTAACTAATGACTGGCACTGATAATGCCCACTTCTTGGCCTAAATAGGTAATGATAACGGGTGTGGCGTGAGCCTCTAGTTCAGTGGCGAAGTGCTTACCAATAAACCAGGCAACCAATGCGCCTAATGCACCAAAAGCCATAGCAAAACCATTGGTACTCAATCCTATTCCAGCAGCCAGCATATGCCCTATCATTGCCGATAAAAACAACCCAATTAACGGCAATAAATACACCAATGCAGCCGCTTTAATGATGACGCTTTCAGGTAAACCTATTTTAAGCAAATCACCGCTACGGCAAGGTCTTTCACTCGGTAATGAAAAACGTTGTGTATGAACCGAAAAAGCTTTAGCGATCGTCGATGTGCCACAATTTTCACTGCTGGCACAATGGTTACATGCACTTTTTAATTCAACCTCAACAGTTACCCAGCCTTGTTGATAATCAACCACGCGGGCAATTTCTTCCATCATAGTGGATGTGGATGACTCGGACATGTGGCTATTCATATAATCAGCTCAAACCATAAATAAGGATTCAATTTTAGCACAATGCCGCTCATTGGCTAAGCAAGTTTACCGCTAAGCTATATCATTTCTAATTTGCCACTAGAAACACGAAAGCCGTGACACAAAATATTGTTGTCACGGCTTGCTTGTTAACGAGCATTGTTTATTTTAATACTAAACTATTGGCTATCCTGTCTAACGTTTCAGAAGGCACCTTACCGATAGCTACAACCTCAAGCGTACCCACTTTAACAACTACCATAGATAAACCATTACGAATAAGCAGCTCATTGGGCATCGGATTTTCTCCCGCTCGCGCGACATAAACAGAAATATTGGCTAATCCATCCGTTAACGCCACATATTCAACCGGCTCGTGAATACCTATCAAACGATGATGATCGCGAACAACCACATCAAATCCTTCTGGTAACCAAGTAAATTGCCAGTTTTTACCATCCGTGCGTTCCGCTTGGTTCATCACTGCTGGCCACTCTTGCTTTGCGGCTTCAATTAAAATGTTCGCAGGTTCGGTTAACTCAATCAGCTCAATGACCATGGTTTGTTCAAGTAATTGTTTTTCTTTATTGAGGGAGTCAAAACGTAATGGCAAATAAGTGTCCATATCAATCCACACTTGAGCATCATAACGATTGTCATCATTGGCGAGTAAACGGATCATTTGTCCAGGACGTCCAGCAATACGCCCTCGACCACCAATAACAAATTGATAGCCTTTTTCAAGCTGGCTTAAATCTCCCGCTAAAGCTGCTGGCCAAATTCCCTGAATACGAGGCGCTACCACACTGTAAGCCGGTTGGTCATGTTCTATAAACGTAACCGTATTACCCACTCGCACTGCATTTTTCGGCGGACCATTAAGGTATTCAAGTAAAGCGACTTCTTTATTATCGACAATGCCATGAATGTAAACAAGCGGACGGATATGGTCGGCTTGTAGCTGAATAATAGAGGTTTTGTATTGTTTATCGTGCATTGCTTGGCTCATATTCTTAAGCCAAGCTTTAGCAGATAAATCTTCTTCAGCGTGTGTTGGAAAGGTTAACACTAACAGTGCTAGCAGGATAAGGCGCAAGCTAACTCCTAACATGGTAAGACAAGGTTCTGCCGGCGGATTATGGATTTACCGCGGCATCTTGCACGCTATTATCATCAACAGCAACACCTGGATTCAAGCGTTGTTGTAACATGTGATCTTGGATATAAGCATTAATACGGCGACGCTGTTCTATAACTTGCTCATTAGAATAGCTTTGTTGATTTTGTACCGCACCAGTCTGATAGCTTACCGGTGACACACTCCCCACTAAAGGACGAGTCATTAATACCGGTAACGGTGACTCTGCATCACTGGTTTGGTTATAATTTTGCACCCCAACAATGGCCACCATAGCAACTGTTGCTGCAATAGCATATTGGCCAAACTGTTTGAAAAATGGCACCACGTTTGAACCCACTGCAACTTGCTGTGGAGTGCTAATTGGCTCGACTAATTCACTTTGCTTGACTTGAGGCATAATAATTGTCGGTTCAAGCTCAATTGCTGCAGTGATGCTAGCAAAAAGGTCTAAGTCAATGGCTGTCGGCAACTCGCCGCGCATTGCATCGCCTATCATGTGATAGCGTTGCCATTCATCATGTGAATCAACGTCGGCAGAAAGCTGCGCCAATGTTTTATCATCGGCTTCACCATCAACTGCTGCAGATACCCACTCTTGACTTGATTTAAGCATTATTCACCTATCTAAGGTTAAGGCTGTTACTTTTCCAGCAAAGGCTGGAGCTGTTTGTCGATTGCTTCTCGAGCACGAAAGATACGCGATCTTACCGTGCCAACAGGGCAATCCATTATATTAGCAATATCTTCATAACTCATTCCTTCTAGCTCTCTGAGCGATATTGCCATTTTTAACTCTTCAGGCAGAGTGTCAAGCGTATCAAAAATCACTTTACTCATTTGATCTTTCATCAATAATCGCTCTGGTGATGCAAACTCTTTTAACGCATCACTGCCTTCATAATATTCTGCATCTTCTATATCAACATCGTTTGCAGGTGCTCTGCGCCCTTGCGATGTAAGATGGTTTTTTGCGGTGTTTACCGCAATACGATACAACCAAGTATAAAATGCACTTTCACCACGAAAATTTGCTAACGCTCTATACGCTTTAATAAAGGCTTCTTGTGTCACATCCGCTACATCCGCTTGATTGCGTACATACCTAGAAATCAAACTCATCACTTTATTTTGATACTTCAGCACTAACAGGTTAAATGCATTTTTATCGCCTTGCTGTACTCGCTCAACTAATTGTTGATCACTATATTGTCCACTCATCCGAGCCGACTACTCCTAAATCTGTAATACTGATTTCTCAGTCGCTCGAATCCTGTTCATATAAGTAGACCTACTGATATGAAGAAAGTTCGATATTGAATTAAAAAAAATTAATTTATTTTACATATAAACAAAATATCTAAGCAAAATCACAATAAAATACGCTGTAAAAGTACCCTGTCGTAGTAATTTGATTTACTATGATCAAACCACATAGCCACACCATGATACCTGATGAAACAAGCAGTTGAACACCAATCTGACATTTTGGTCATCGGCAGCGGTGCTGCAGGACTAACTTTAGCACTACATCTTGCTGAAAAATCAAAAGTAATTCTTCTTTCTAAAGGCCCATTATCAGAAGGGTCAACATTATACGCTCAAGGTGGAATCGCCTCTGTTTTCGATGAAGGCGACACAATTGAGTCCCACGTCAACGATACCTTAATCGCTGGCGCCGGATTATGCGATAAATCAGTTGTGACCTACACCGCAGAAAATGCCAAAAGTGCAATGCAATGGTTAATTAATTGTGGCGTGGCATTTGATAAAGAAGAAACCTTAGCTGGAGTCGATAATAGTACAGCCCCCTACCACCTAACCCGTGAAGGTGGACATAGCCATCGTCGTATTCTGCATTCTGCCGATGCTACCGGTAAAGCGGTACAAACTACATTACAAGAACGTGCAATCGCTCACCCAAACATACAAGTGCTTGAACGTTACAATGCGATTGATTTAATCACCACGCGTAAATTGCATCGACCGGGTAACCGCGTGCTTGGTGCTTATGTGTGGAATCGCGATGAGGAACATGTAGAAACCGTCAGAGCCAAATTTGTTGCGTTAGCAACTGGCGGCAGCTCAAAAGTGTACCAATACACCTCGAATCCTGATATTGCCAGTGGCGATGGTATTGCAATGGCATGGCGCGCAGGTTGTCGAATTGCCAATATGGAATTTAATCAATTCCATCCAACGTGTTTATTTCACCCTAATGCCAGAAACTTCTTATTAACGGAAGCATTACGCGGTGAAGGAGCTTATTTACGTCGTCCTGATGGCAGCCGTTTTATGCCCGATTTCGACGAAAGAGCTGAACTCGCTCCTCGCGATATTGTTGCTCGCGCCATTGATTATGAAATGAAACGTTTAGGTGTTGATTGTGTGTATTTAGATATCAGCCATAAACCTGCTGACTTTATCATTAAACACTTTCCAACCATTTATCAACGTTGTCTTGAATTGGGTATTGATATCACCAAAGACCCAATTCCAGCGGTTCCAGCGGCACACTATACATGTGGTGGTGTGATGACTGACCTTCATGGTCAAACCGATATTAATGGCTTATATGCTATTGGCGAAGTGGCTTACACAGGCTTACATGGCGCTAATAGACTGGCGAGCAATTCACTACTGGAGTGTTTAGTCTTTGCCCGTGCGGCCTCACAAGATATTGAAGGTTTGTTGCATAAAATACCGATGCCTTGCCCAATACCTTTATGGGACGAGAGCAAAGTAACTAACTCTGATGAAGAAGTCGTTATTGCCCATAATTGGCACGAACTGCGCCTATTTATGTGGGATTACGTCGGTATTGTCAGAACAGATAAACGATTAGAACGAGCACTACGAAGATGTTTGATGCTTCAACAAGAGATTGAAGAGTACTATTCAAACTTCCGTGTCAGTAACAATTTATTAGAGCTGCGTAATTTGGTGCAAGTTGCAGAATTAATTATTCGATGTGCAATGGAACGTAAAGAAAGTCGAGGCCTTCATTATAATATTGATTATCCTGAACAAATCGACAATCCTAAACCAACCATTTTACAACCGAGCAGTTAAACGCTGTCAACGTCACTCAACTTCACATCATTAATGGCTTAATAATAGACGACACAGATTACGATATGCTGTGTCGTCTAACATATCACTCCATACCAGCAATACTCTGTTCTCGCCCGTTTGAAGATGTTGTAAATAAATAATGCACATTAATGGACTAATAAACGGTTTTTTAGTGAGTGTTATTTTATTGAGACTTCCATTTTCACCTTGCAATAATGTACCAGCCCCCTTGTCACCTAAAGTAAGCAAACAACGCCAACTAGATACTCTGCGCCAGCTGTAAAAAAAAATGAAGATAATGGTAACGAATAACAACATTTGAATGGCGTGGTATATCAAGGAAGGATAATAAGGCCAAGCTAAAAAGCTCGTTAATACAACAGCAAACGATACCACTAAGGCACCACGCTGCAAAAATGAAGCACTCAATGCAAATTGTTGCATATGAGTGCTAGTACTGACCAATACATCAACAGGCGGGTTAAGGTGCTGCTCTTCCACGGACTTTGACTATCATATTGGCGAACAATGGATCTGAACATTGTTCATGGCCCATAAACCAAGCAAATAACTCCGGATCTTCACACTCCAATAAACGAATAAAAGTGTTTTTATCATCATCGCTCATGGCTTCGTATTGGGCTTCGACAAAGGGTTGAAACAATATATCTAATTCTAACATTCCGCGACGGCATGCCCAGCGTACACGAGCTATATTCATTAATTCCAACACAAATCTCCTGATGTCTATATCACAAGCTAGCTTATACGGTTTTCAAAATCTTGTACTTGTAGATCTCGTCCTGCAAATAAATCACTAAAATCCGTTGCCAGTAATGATTTTACCGCCGGATGTTGGATCATTCGCTCAGCGAACATCACATGGTACTCTTCTTTAATATCGGTGGTTTCACCAAGTAACACCATACCTTGAGAGAGTATATCATGACGATAAATAGACGGTGCGACAAAAATTCCCTGATTAAAATAGCCGAATGCTTTCATCATTTCGGCATCGTCAAATTCACCCAAGATACTAACATTAAGACTTTTTTCAGCAAACCAACCGTGTAACTGTTGTCCTAATGATGTCCGCTTACCCGGTATGAGTAATTTACGCTGCTCAAGACAGGCAGGAAAAGGGACTGGAATCGCTTCAGCCGAGAAGAAACTGACACCACATTCACCAAGCTTTTTCGATAAAATTTCAGGGAATTTTAACGAGCCGCCAGCGCAATCAGATAAAATCATGTCAAGCTTATGCTCACGTAAACGCTCAATAAGGCTATCGTGGGTTGATTCATAACACGCCAAATGAACCGAACCATCATCTGGAATAACAGTTAACAACACTCTACTCACTAAAGCTTTAGATAAAGCATCGGCAATACCTACCTCAAACAGCAGTGAATCATCTTTTTGATAATTAAGTATATCGAGCATTTCATAGCTCAAGCTAAACATTTTATCGGCATAACGAAATACTAATTCGCCCAACTCTGTAGCAACTAAGTTACGACCGACACGCTTAAATAACGTGCCTTTTAATCGCTCTTCTAATGCACGAATTTGCCCCGTTATGGTTTGCGGGGCCAAACACAATGCTTCAGCCGCTTTAGTCACTGAGCCTTTTTTTTGTACCATCCAAAAATAATATAAATGGTTATAATTTAAATGCTGCATATCAATCATTAACCTAACAAAATTTACTCACACTACTATAGCAAATAAACCGCTACTTCTATTGCTCATTAATCTATACCAATCAACGACAATATTAGTTCACCATAGATAGTTCACCATATTGATTAGCCAAGATTAGTCATAAAAAAACGCAGCCAAATGGCTGCGTTAAGTAAAGACGTAGTTACTGACTCCGTCGGCAATCCATCAAACTAGTGATCACTGACTCAAGCTCATCACTGTTATTGACATTGTTCAACGACACCTGCTCTGTGAGTGCTGATACAATTTCAGATTTCACCGGTATATGACTAGCGCAATAATTCAAATTCGCCGATTGATAACGTTTACCTGCTCGGTATTTTAGTGCTCTTGACTCGTAATCGTTAGGATCTATTCTTTTCTTTGCCAAATCATCACGATACATTAGTGCACCATCTACCACACCTTCTAGATAACTTTGGCAAGTCGGTGAATCAGATGATTCTAAGCAAACATTAAATGATTCAGCCGATACAGGAATAACAAAACTGGTCAGTAGTATTCCAAAGGTTAATTTATTCAATTTCATGATTTTACTCCATTTTCAGGCAGTACCTTGGCCAACCAAAAGTAGCCAATCACAGCCGCAAATAACGATCCTGTTAAAATACCTAGTCTTGCATAATCACCAAATGCAGCGGGTGAGTTCTCAAATGCTAACGAAGCAATAAACACCGACATGGTAAAGCCGATACCACACATAACAGCAACCGGTATGATATGCCTCCAACCAATACCTGGTGGTAGTTCAGCTAACTTAAGTTTTACTGCTAAATAACTAAATAACAGCACCCCGATCGGCTTACCCAACAACAGACCCATGATGATACCTAGGGTGATAGGTTCAGCAAATGTATCAAATGACATATTAGTTAATGACAGACCAGCGTTGGCAAAAGCAAATACCGGCAGGATCATAAAGGTGCTCCAAGGGTGCAACTTATGCTCTAAATGCTCAGATGGCGAGGAACCATCTTTTGCTCTAAGTGGAATACAAAATGCAATAATCACTCCGGCCAATGTCGCATGTACTCCAGACTTCAATACTGCAACCCAAAGAATAAAACCGAGTAAACCGTAAGGCAGAATTGAACTGACTCCTTTCCTGTTCAGTGCGACCATCAGCACGATCGATACCGCGGCAATAACCAAACTAAGCATTGATAAATCAGTGCTGTAAAACAGAGCAATAATAACAATGACTCCTAGATCGTCAATAATTGCCAGTGCTAACAAAAACACTTTTAACGCCACGGGCACACGACTACCGAGCAGTGCCATAATACCTAGCGCAAAGGCGATATCAGTAGCAGCAGGAATAGCCCATCCGATCTGAGTTTCTGGGTTTGAGTAATTAAATGCTAAGTAAAATAATGCCGGAAACACCATGCCACCAATCGCAGCAAAGCTGGGCAATGATGCCTTAGCTACGCTCGATAGCGCACCTTCAAGTAATTCACGCTTTACTTCTAAACCGATTAATAAAAAGAATAATGCCATCAAGCCATCATTGATCCACAGTAAAAGCGGCTTATCGATATCAAGATCACCTACTCTAAGCTGCACTTCGGTGCCTAAGAAATCTTGATATACACCCGCTAACGGTGAATTGGCTAAAATCATCGCCAATGCGACGGCAACGATTAATAAAATGCCACCCGCAGACTCTTGGCTTAAGAAGTTCTTAATTGCTCGTTCCATATAACACTCCTAAAAAAACAATGGGATCAGTCTATCTGATATGTTCAAACAATAATAATCGATTGTTTCTTGATGTTAACTCGGCTTAACCGAGGTGTCGATCGTAAAGTTAGCTCTAAAAGTAAAAATAATTAATTGAACCTGCATTTCATTTGGCAATGATTTGCCGGCCTTGATTAGGTATAATCGATAAAAGCAACAAAGGAATTGGGACCAATGAAACAGTATTTAGACCTGTGTAAACGCATTGTCGAAGAAGGCGAATGGGTTAATAATGCACGAACAAACAAAAAGTGCCTAACTGTCATTAATGCCGACTTAGTTTATGATGTTGGTAACAATCAATTCCCTTTGGTGACCACACGTAAAAGCTTCTGGAAGTCTGCCATAGCGGAGATCCTCGGTTATTTACGTGGCTACCAAAATGCGGCCGATTTTAGGGCATTAGGCACTAAAACATGGGACGCTAACGCCAATGAAAACCAAGCATGGCTAGATAACCCAAACCGTAAAGGGCCCGATGATATGGGACTGATATACGGAGCGTTAGGGCGTGCATTTCCAAAGCCTGATGGTGGTCATGTCGATTTACTGCAACAAATCGTCGATGATCTCAGTAATGGTATAGATAATCGTGGTGAAATTTTAACCTTCTTGCACCCTGGCGCATTTGACTTAGGCTGCTTACGACCATGTATGTACGAGCACCATTTTTCATTACTCGGTGATACTTTATACCTTAACAGCACACAACGCAGTTGTGATGTCCCATTAGGGTTAAACTTTAATATGGTACAAGTATATGTATTGCTTGCGTTAATGGCTCAGATTACTGGCCATAAACCGGGTAAGGCATACCATAAGATAGTCAATGCTCATATTTACGAAGATCAACTCGAACCAATGCGAGATGTTCAGCTCGCGCGTGAACCCTTTGCATCGCCTAAGTTAATCATCAATCCAAAGATTAAAACCCTAAAAGACATCGAAACCTGGGTAACCTTGGATGACTTTAGCGTTGAAGACTATCAACATCACGATGCGATTAAGTATCCTTTCGCAGTGTAATAGCTGTTAGGTTAACTAAAAACGCCTTTGTTCAACTACTTGAACAAAGGCGTTTTTGTAATCATTTAGAACAATTTAGAATTAACTTAATAGTAGTTTTAGCCCTACCACAACAAGCAAACAAGCAAATATTTTTTTCAATACTGGTGTCGGCCAAGAACTCGCCGCTTTTACGCCAATAGGCGCACACAACATGGAACTAATGATAATGCCGATTAATGCCGGCAAATAAATAAACCCGACCGAGCCTTCGGGTAAATTAGGTACATCGAAACCTGCGATAATATAACCAATGGTACCGGATACTGCGATAAGCATCCCGGTTGCCGACGAAAACCCAACAGCTTGACGCATTTGCAAACCGCAATAACTTAAAAATGGCACCAGCAGAACCCCGCCACCAATGCCCATTAAACCAGCAATTAACGCTATCGCTGTCGATATCACCAGTAACACGGCAAAATTTGGCATACTGCCACCCGTTTTGACTTTAAACGGAAATGCCATTTGTACAGCCATTAACACCACAAAAATAGCAAAAGCCTGTTGCAAATCATCTGATGCAATTTGCTCAGACACAAAAGCTGATGCTAACGACCCTATTACAATACCCGGAAATATAGGCTTAAATAGCTCCCAAGGTATATTTCCACGTTTGTGATGCGCGGTGGCTGATGACATAGACGTTAAAATAATCGATGCCAGTGACGTAGCGATAGCGACATGAGTAATTTGGGTTGAACTGATACCTACTGAAGGTAAAATATACAATAGCGCAGGTACGATAATTAACCCACCACCAATACCTAACAGCCCAGCCAAAAAACCCACGACAGAACCTAAAACAAGGCAAATTAAAAATACCTGCAGTAAACTATCCACGATGACATCCTTAAAATGACGCTTGATTATGTTACGAACCACTAGGAAAATCATTTAAGGTTTTCCGAAGCAGATTCAATCGTACTGCTAATCGATGTTGATTAAATCTAAAAGGTTATGTTTTCGCAAGAAACTGGCTAACAAGCCGCGAACCTGGTTTCCATTTGACTGTTGTAAAATAGATCCTAATAACTCAGTGAGCTCTTGCTTTGATACACGCCTGAGTAAAAAATTGATTCTGGCTAAGCTGCCTTGGTTCATACTAAGTTTGTTATAGCCCATTGCGACTAAAAGCAGTGCACCATAAGGTTCACCCGCAAGTTCACCACAAACACTCACATCTAAATCATACAATTTACACTCATCGACAGCTCGTTTAAGTGCCCTAAGAATACCTGGATGATAACTATCAAATAACGAACTCACACTCGGATTATTACGATCGACGGCCAGTAAATATTGCGTTAAATCGTTACTGCCCACCGACACGAAATCGACCCGTTTTGCCACATCTTGCAATTGATACAACAATGCAGGAACTTCAAGCATAACGCCGACCTTCGGCCTCACTAAAATAGTCTTTAGTTCTTGGCTTAGTTCGGTAAACGCTTGCTCTAAATATTTTAATGTTTGATCTATCTCATCCAGATTACTCACCATTGGTAGTAATATTTGTAATTGATTGCCGTTTCCAGCAGCTTGCAGCATCGCGCGCAATTGCACTAAAAACAACTCAGGATGATCAAGCGATAAACGAATGCCACGCCAACCTAAAAACGGATTGTCTTCTTTAATTGGAAAATACGGTAACGGTTTGTCGCCGCCAACATCCAATGTACGCATGACAACAGGTCTATCACCAGCGGCACTCAATACCTGACGATATACATTGATTTGTTCACTTTCGCTCGGAAAGCGTTGATGGAGCATAAAGGGAATTTCAGTTCGATACAGCCCAATACCATCTGCGCATTCAGCAATTTCAGAAGCGATACCACTCAATAAACCTGCATTTAAATACAAATGGATCCGCTGACCATCTGTAGTCACTGATGGTAGGTTTAATTCGGCAGAAAATTGCTTTTGCTTTTCAACATCGGCATCAATCAGTAATTGGTACTCTTCAATCACTGCTGGCGATGGCGATACCAATAGCTGGCCACGATTCGCATTGAGGACTAATAGTTTTTGATCGATGTCGATTGATAACACATCATCAACGCCAACAATGGCAGGTACACCCAGGGCTCGCGCTAAAATAGCCGCATGAGCATTAACCCCACCACGCTCAGTGACAATACCAGCGAGCTTTTGCCGTGGAAACTCAGCCAATAAAGTGGCATCCACTTCTTTAGCGACTAAAATAACCGGTTTATCTGGCTCTAACTCTAACCGACCCGGTTCAATAAGCTGTCGAAGTAGTTTTTGCCCAAGCTCACGAATATCACTGGCGCGCTCTTTTAGATATGGATCTTCCATTTCTAAAAACTGTTTGATATAGCGCAATGACACTCGGCTTACCGCAGACTCAGCCTGCCAGCCTAAAGCGACTTCACGGGCATATTCACCACCAAGGCTAGAGTCGTCTAGCAATAATTGAAATGCGGTAAAGATAGAGGCCACATCAGCAGACTTTTCACGCTCAAAACGTTGCGATATAGACGACAACATGTCTTTACAACGCTGCATGGCCAACTTTAAGCGCTGAATTTCAACATCTATATCGAAGCAGCTGACCTCGGGTTGTTCCAGAGAAATAACACCGCCTAATACCAGGCCATGAGCAATCGCAATACCACTTGATGCATTAACACCACTGAAAACCACTTGCTGTTGCACATTAGTAACAGCCGCTTTGTGTTTCAAGCTGCGCACAACCACCGCCAACTGAGCGGCTAAGGTCATTAAAAATGCTTCTTCACTTTCACTGAACTGACGGGCTTCTGGCTGTTGCACCACAATAACGCCCACAACCTGTTTTTGAAAAATAATCGGCACAGCCAAAAATGCACGATATTCTTCTTCTTCAGCTTCGGGAAATAATTTAAAACGAGGATGAATACGGGCATCGGCAAGATTAACGGCTTCTTCACGCTCAGCAACTAAGCCTACTAAACCTTGCGATAATGGCATGCTCACTCGGCCAACGGCAGATTGTTGTAAACCTTCGGTAGCGGATAACACTAGATGTTGTTGTTCAAGGATATAAATAGAACAGCAATGAGTAGCCATCGCTAATCGAGTTTGTGACACTAATATATTTAATGCACTTTCAAGGCTGCTGGCTCTGGCAACAGCTTGAGTGATATCCCTGAGCATATTTAACACTGTTTCAATCCTCTTTGAAATCAGTTAACTCCGTTGTTTGCTTCGTTTTTTACTAAACTCGCGCGTTTGCAGCGCTAATGTCGTCGATGCGAACTCTTTCATTACCTTTCTATATACGTCGCGCTTAAAAGACACAACCTGACGAACAGGATACCAATAACTCACCCAACGCCAATCATCAAACTCAGGATGACCAGAAGAATTCAAGTTAATAGTATTATCGTGACCTTTCAATTGTAGTAAAAACCATTTCTGTTTTTGGCCAATGCAAACAGGTTTGCTTTCTTGGCGTACCAAACGCTTGGGTAACCGATAACGTAACCAAGATCGAGTGGATGTTAAAATTTGAACATGCTCAGGTCTGAGTCCCACTTCTTCGTAAAGTTCGCGATACATGGCTTCTTCTACTGATTCGCCATCATCTAACCCACCTTGTGGAAACTGCCATGAATGTTGACCAAAACGTCTGGCCCACATAACTTGTCCAAATTTATTACAGATAATGATGCCCACATTTGCGCGAAAGCCGTCGCTATCAATCACATGGACTCCAAAAATAACAAATTTTATATCGTCTGATTGTTTCACAAAGCATGCCTATCGGCAAACCTCTATTTACTGTGGATAATTGAATAACAATGTTAATAAATCAAAATTATCAACAATTAAACCAAGCTACCCTGTGGATTATCCACAAAATCTGTGGATATCTCTGTTCGAAACTTTGCTAAAGCTTGATAACAGGCTAAAATTTAGTTGCACCCTTTCTAAGGTAAACTGCTTTTTATTATAATATACTCTAATATAATTAGTAACTTAAAAAAAATTGTAAATTAACATTATAGCAAATCGCCGCTATCGTACAAAAAACAAACAACACCAATTAAGATAGCCAATCACTCATTTAGCAACTTAAGTTATACACAAATAACAAGGCTTATTTTAAATTAAACCCGCTAAAAAGCTGTTTTATTGCGTTGACTTGGTGTTTTTAATCAGTTAAAGACAGGTTTTATTACACTTATCCATTAAATCTGTGGATAAGTATGTGTGAAATGTAGGGGAAAAACGAGTGTAACTCGGGACAAGTATAATATAAAAACAACCACAACCTAAAAAGAACTTTTAAAACAACCAATTACAAAGGAATTCAATCAAATAACTTTAACCAACTAAAACATGGTCGTTTTTCAACCACATCGCAAATAACTAACTAAACTTGTTCTCGACGAATATTACTTGATAGCATAGCCTGTTGATTTTGATCGTCTATTCATTCTTTTTTCCAGAGGAAAATACTCATCCATGGCTAAATCATCGCCATTAGATATAAGCGAATTAATGCAAAGAGCGCACAATATGGCTGGCATTCGTTTAGCTGATATTGCGGCCGATAATGACATCATTGTACCAGCCGATTTACGCCGAGATAAAGGTTGGGTAGGCCAACTGATTGAATCTGAATTAGGCGCGCTGGCAGGATCAAAGCCTGAACAAGACTTTTTACATTTAGGAGTTGAACTCAAAACGATCCCGATTGATCGCAAAGGCAAACCGCTTGAGACCACTTATGTCACAGTGGCACCGCTGACAAACATTCAGGGTATGACTTGGGAAAACAGTTTGGTTTATCATAAATTGCAGAGAGTGTTATGGGTTCCTATTGAAGGCGAACGTAGTATCCCAGTCGGTGATCGTCGTATAGGCACCCCCATATTGTGGCAACCGAATACGGCACAAGCCAGACAGTTGCAACAAGATTGGGAAGAGATAATGGAGTTAATTGCACTAGGTCAAGTTGATAAAATTACTGCTCGTCATGGTGAAGTACTGCAATTACGTCCAAAAGCAGCTAATAGCAAAATACTCACCGAAAGCATCGCCGAAGACGGCAGCATTCAGTTATCTAATCCCCGAGGCTTTTACCTTAAAATTGATTTTACTCAACAGATATTAACCAATGCCTTTTCATAATCTGCCATTGTTACATTGCTTGCTATCTAGGGTCTGTTGATCATTAACATCAATTTTTCAGTGGTACATGGCAATGTTTTACAAAGCAGAGCTTACGACATCTCGTGATACAACATGAGTAAGCGATAACACACAGAAACAAACCACAAATGCAGCTCAAACGAACCGGCTAAAGGGTGTTTTTAATCTTTATCGAATAAATTGGTGACAAACCGTTAGCCTAATTGGAAGTTTCGTCTCTAATATTTATGCCGCCTTGTTAAATAAATAACAAGCCGTTTATCTCGAACAAATTTCAGCCACTAAAGTTCAACAAGCCCTAGTAATGTTGAAAAAACTTTGCGTTAGTACACATATTTCTTCACTTCTATTGATCTAAATCACAAATAAACTATCACATGTAAGCAAATTTTCTATAGACTACCCCCCTTATATACTAAGTCATTTGGGCAACCACATCCTCCGTGAAAGCACGCCGTCAAACTCAAAAATTATTGTTCGCTATTTTTGCCTGGTGTGTAGCAATGGCTTCTTTCGTTTTTTTTCGCTACTCACAATCATCGCAACTGCCTGAATGGGCTGTTGGCAATGCCGATCTCGCCACGCTTGCCATAATGATGGGTGTTGTATTTGGCGGCTTGCATTGGATGTCCAATCTCATTGCAGATTTTAGCGCCATCAGCCGTTTACCTTATTTATTTTCAGTGGTGTTTAAAGGATTGTTTTTGCTCCTTGGGGCAACAACCTTGGCGTATGTGACACAATTTTTAAACATGTGGGCCATAGAGAACCACATGGTGACATTACGACAAATGCTCACAGTGCAGATTATTTATAGCCCATCGTTTCAGGCATTAGTGGTTTATCTTGTTGTGGTAAGGGTCAGCTTAGCTTTTATCGAACAAATGTCGCTGTTGGTTGGCCCTAAAGTCTTGCTCAATATAGGCCTTGGCAAATACCACAAACCACGTTACGAGCAACAATTATTCTTATTTATCGATATGGTCTCATCAACAGCTCATGCAGAAACCTTAGGTGATTATCGCTTTAGCCGCCTAATTCAAGATAGCTTTAGCATGTTAGCGGACACAGTAACCGATAATGAAGCTGAAATTTATCGTTACATGGGTGATGCCGTACTTATCCACTGGCCATTAGAGCAAGGTATTAAACAAGACCGTTGTATGAATATCTATTTCGAATTTTGCCAGCAATTGCAGTGGCAAAGGCAATATTTTGAACAGCAATATGGTTTTGTGCCAAAATTTAAAGCTGCGGCGCATTGTGGCCAAGTTGTAGCTGCGGTAGTCGGCGTACATAAGCAAGAGATTAGTTTTTTCAGTGATGTATTAAATACCTTGGCACGGCTACAAGACCAATGTAATCCGCTCGGTCAACGAATGTTGCTGTCTGGAGATGTGGTACATCGACTTGAGCAACAAAATAGTCAATATGATCTGACTGATTTAGGCCCCATCATGCTTAAAGGTAAAAAACATCCGACTGAAGTGTATGGTGTTGCCCCAAGAAAATTGACCAACGCCTAAAACTGAGGTTAATTGAGTTTAGTTAAGCTCAATTTCAATCATAAACATGCCTGAAACGCACAGTGCTATGCGACAGATAACAAAAAGGCTATTGACGCTTCAATAGCCTTATTAACGACACAAATCGCACCTTTGATATTACTAACCTGAAATAAACCATTTTATCGATTCATCCCATCTCTCATTTATCCCAAGTTGCGGTTAACCTGGTAACGATTGTGCTAGCAGCTTTTGTTGAATCGCTAAGCCTAAGGTTCTAAACGTTGAAATACGGCTGGTAGTTTTACGCCAAACTAAGCCAATATCACGATAAGGAGCTTCACCCGGCGGATCCATTGCAACAAGATCAGTATCAGTTAAAATACCGGTATCAATGGCCATTTGGGGTAAAAATGTGGTGCCTAGTTTACTGTTTACCATCTGCACCAAGGTATGCAAACTGGTTGCAGCAAATGGATTGATTTTGGCACTATCACCCAATTGGCATGCTGTTATCGCGTGACCGGTAATGCAATGTTCAGCTTGGAGTAAAAAGATGCTTTCGTCTGGCATTTTTTGATAGTCAATGGGTTGCAAAAATTGTTGCGATACCTCTTTATGCATCACCATTTTAAACGGATCGATGCCGACTTTCATACTATGAAAACCACTGGTGTCGACAGGTAACGCTAATATTAATAAATCCAACTCACCTTTTGCTAAGGCATCTAATAGACGCTCGGTCGTGTCTTCTTTTAATAACAAACTGAGTTTGGGGTAGTCTTGCTGGCATAACTTAACGACTCGGCTAAGTAAGAAAGGCGCGATAGTGGGAATACAGCCTAAACGAATTTCTCCGGTCATCGGTTCGCCTTGATTTTTCACTAATTCAACTAAGTCATCAACATTAGTTAAAATATTTCGAGCACGCTCAACCACTTCTTCACCGATAGCGGTAAACATAAATGATTTATGATCACGTTCAATCAACTGATAACCCAGTTGTTCTTCAAGGTTTTGGATACCACTAGATAAAGTCGATTGACTCACAAAGCACATCTTAGCAGCACGATTAAAATTTTGCTCTTGATGTAAATGAACCAAATAATAAAGGTTCTTGAGGCTAGGAAGATTTTTCATATAAACGATTACCCTTATCCATATTAATTCAAATAATGAATTAATTTAGCCAAAATAACAAGACACTGATGGTCAATATTGAACAAACGGCCATAAAAAATGCCTCTTCAATAAAGAGGCATTTCAACAAACCGATTGTAGGCACTAATGTAGATGTTAATCTAAACTGATTATGCTGCCTACTCTACTCGTAATTACGCTTTCGCTTCTAAGTAAACTTTCAGTTGTTGTAAATCTTGTGCAGCATGCGCAACGATTTCAGCAAGCCATACTTTATGTTCTGTTTCCCATTTAGCTTCTTCACCGTGTTGTAGTAACTGTGAAAATTGCTGAATGCGTTTAAGGCCAACAGATCCTGCTGCACCTTTAAATTTATGAGCTTCTGCACATAACGTTTCTTTATCATTTGCATCGCCAGCTTTCACTAGGCTACTGACATACTCAGGCATTAACTGCTCGAATAACACTACGCTTTTCAATAACGTTCCAGCACCAATGGCACTGATATATTGCTCAAGCGTATTGAGATCCAATATTGAGTCTAACTGCGTTGTGGCCATAAAGGCACCTCTATCAAAATCTAACTCTATAAAATTACAAATATGATACCGAGTAAAATACCCTATGCAAGGCTTGCCAATATTTAGCCGCTATTTAATGGTAAAAAATCACATTTTTACAACATAACTACTCAACTGGTATTACCAATGTTTAAAAAACACTCACTTTGGTAATGTTTCGTCCAATTTATAACTAATAATAGCGATTAGTCTGATACATCTTCACAAAACCTAGCGCTATCTTTACTTTGTCCATATTCAGCAGAGACATAATATATCTGCCTAAATACACCACACTAGGCCGTTTTACTTTGGCTAAACATTAATGCACTGCCTTGGCCACCGTATTCTTTAAGCTCATCCACAATGGCTACTAGTCCGTCCCATCTAAATGCGCACCAATCAGGGGCGAGTAACATTGGTTTTTTGGCATAGGCGGTTACGCGGTGAAAGATAATCTCTTTTGGGGTGTGGCGGATAAGTTTTGCCGCCTCATAGGCATACTCTTCAAGACTCATTAGCGGCATAGGATGATAGCGCCATTGTTTCGCCATAATACTGCCTTCTACAATATGCAAAGGGTGCAGTTTTAGTCCGTCAACACCAATTCCTAATACGGTTTGTAAACTATTAAAATAGTCAGCAGATGTTTCACCCGGCAGCCCTAATATTAGATGGGTACACACCTTAATACCTTTAGCGCGAGCCTTTTTAACTGTCTGACGATACTCACACAATTGGTGACCACGATTAATCCGTTTTAACGTGTGATTATTGGCCGTTTGTAGGCCAAGTTCCAACCACACCTCAATACCTCTTTGTTGATACTCAACGAGTAAATCAAGTACTTCATCGGGTACACAGTCAGGACGAGTGCCTATATGAAGCCCGACAATATCGGCATCTTCAAGTGCTTGATCATACTTTTGCTTTAGCACTTTATACTCGTCGTAAGTACTGGTATAAGCTTGAAAATAAGCGATGTATTTAGCGGTAAGAATAGAATTAACATCCGCAGAGGTAGTACATTTTTTTGCAGATTGGGCGCGTACTTTACCTTCGGTTAACTGCATCGCAATCGGCTGTTCTCTACCTTGTTCGCCACTAAATGAAACAACATTACAAAAAGTACAACCGCCCACCCCTAACGTGCCATCTCGATTGGGACAGGTAAATTGGCCATCAATAGTTAATTTTTTTACTCTTTGGCCATATAAATGTTTGCAATGTGCCCCAAACGTATTAACGTAATCATCTAAACCCACAACTTACTCTCATCATCATTCCAAAGTTCGCCAGTGTAGTCAGACGGTAAACATCTGTCTTGGTGCTAAATCAATAAATGCTCTATCAATTCAAGCGCTCGTTAAAGTTGTGCACAAACTCAAAAAACGTTTAAAACAATTTAAGTAATTTATACATCACCTAAAATGAATATTTAGTCATTTAGAATAATTTTTTACCCAAAGACTGTATTTGAAATAAAATTCACTATTTTTATTTCAAAAATAATTCCCTGCTGTTGTTACAAAAAGGTAAACAATTGTTTGAATGTTTTCTAAAATTCTTTTTATTCAGAACGTTATAGGTGATATATCACAGTTTACGTTAACGTAAGGTTGGTGGCTTATAACGATTTT
The DNA here is from genome assembly GCF_010092445.1 of Shewanella sp. Arc9-LZ. NCBI lineage: Bacteria > Pseudomonadati > Pseudomonadota > Gammaproteobacteria > Alteromonadales > Shewanellaceae > Shewanella > Shewanella sp. Arc9-LZ. The sequence goes on from NZ_CP048031.1 coordinate 3,686,243, forward strand.
TTAGTAATAATATTTCAGTTTGTTGCATTTTTTTGGTTTGACCTTTATTCATTCTCAGTTTAATTTGAATGGTTCGGGTGCATATCTATGGATATTCTTCAAATTTACCCCGAGTCGTATCAAGTAGAGGTTTAGGGGGTTTTTTGTATGAGCTTGTATCATCCCAGTTTTGAGCGTGACAATTGCGGATTTGGTTTGATTGCACAAATGGACGGCGACGCGAGTCACCGCATTGTGCGTACCGCGATTCATGGTCTCGATCGAATGAAGCATCGTGGTGGTATTGCAGCTGACGGACGCACAGGTGATGGCTGTGGTTTATTAATGCAAATGCCTACAGATTTTTTTGAAGCTATTGCGGCAGAAAACGATTGGCATTTAAGCCGAAAGTTTGCCGTAGGTATGCTATTTCTCAGCCAAGATGAGCAACGCGCTGATGAAGCGAAGTTTATCTTAGAAAAAGAACTACAACGAGAAACACTCAGTGTCGCTGGCTGGCGTAAAGTACCGATTAATCCGGATGTCTTGGGGGAGATTGGCCGGGAAAGCTTGCCACAAATTTATCAAGTATTGATCAACGCGCCGGTAGGCTGGCGGGAAAAAGATCTTGAGCGTCGCCTATATATGGCTCGTCGCCGTCTTGAACAACAGATCACCGATGACAAAGACTTTTATGTCGCCAGCCTTTCTGGACAAGTCATTGTCTATAAAGGCTTAATGATGCCAGCAGATCTGCCATCATTTTATACCGACCTAGCAGATATTCGTTTGAAAAGTGCGATTTGCTTATTCCACCAGCGCTTTTCAACTAACACATCGCCAAAGTGGCCATTAGCTCAACCGTTTCGATACCTCGCTCATAACGGCGAAATCAATACCATTACCGGTAACCGCCAATGGGCAAGAGCGCGCGCCTATAAGTTTAATTCGCCTTTACTACCAGATTTACAACAAGCCGCCCCTTTTGTTAACGAAACAGGTTCAGACTCGTCTTCTTTAGACAATATGCTTGAAATGTTGTTATCTGGAGGGATGGATTTATATCGAGCCATGCGCTTGCTTATTCCACCTGCATGGCAATCAAATCCTGAAATGGATGACGAGTTAAAAGCCTTTTATGATTTTAACTCAATGCACATGGAGCCGTGGGACGGCCCTGCAGGCATTGTAATGACCAATGGTCGCCATGCTGCCTGTGCGGTAGATCGTAACGGTCTACGCCCTTCTCGTTACGTTATAACCAAGGATCGTATCCTCACCTTAGCGTCTGAAGTCGGTATTTGGGATTATTCCGCCGATGAAGTGATTGAAAAAGGCCGCGTTGGGCCCGGTGAGTTACTAGTACTCGATACCTTGAATGGTCGTTTGTATCATTCATTTGAAATTGATAATGACTTAAAGCGTCGTCATCCTTACAAAGAGTGGATGGCTAAAAACAGTCAGACATTGATCCCTGCTGAGGATATGGCTCCAACCAAACAAGGTTCAAGTGGTTTTGATAGTAAAACATTACTGCAATATCAAAAACAGTTTGGTTTTACCCGTGAAGAATTAGAACAAGTTATTTGGGTACTTGCGAGCAAAGGTGAAGAAGCCATTGGTTCAATGGGTGATGATACGCCTATGGCAGTATTGTCGAAAAAGTCGCGTTCACTATACGACTATTTCCGTCAAAAATTTGCTCAGGTAACCAACCCGCCTATTGATCCATTACGTGAAAAACACGTGATGTCGTTAGCCACTTGCGTCGGTCGCGAGCAAAATCTATTTAGCGAAACCACCGGTAATGCTTACCGAGTGATGTTCAATTCACCGATTTTGTTATTCAGTGATTTTAATCAGTTACTGGGATTAGACAGCACTAACTATCGCGCCAACACAGTTGATTTAAACTATGATGCCAATGAAACACTAGAGCAGGCTATTCGCCGTATTACCGACGAAGCTGAACGCTTAGCTCGCAGCGGCACAACATTGTTAGTATTGTCTGACCGTGCAGTAGCGAAAAGTGCTCAAGTTATCCCTGCCGCTATGGCTGTGGGTTCTGTGCAAACTCGATTAGTCGATAAAAGCCTACGTTGCGACACTAACATTATTGTTGAAACCGCTTCAGCACGCGATCCGCATCATTTTGCGGTATTAATTGGTTTTGGTGCCACGGCTATCTACCCTTACCTCGCCTATGAATCTATTTCAGCGATGGCAAAACTGCATCAAGTCGATGATGTAACCCATTTAATGCTTAACTTCCGTTACGGCATTGAAAAAGGCTTACGTAAAATCATGTCTAAAATGGGCATTAGTACCGTAGGTTCATATCGTTGTAGCCAACAATTTGAAGCTGTGGGTTTAGCCAGTGATGTGATTGAGTTATGTTTTAAAGGCGTGATAAGCCGTATTGAAGGTGTCAGTTTTAACCATATTGCCGATGACCAGAAAATACTCCATACCGCCGCCTATCGAGCCCATGTACCGTTACCACAAGGTGGTTTATTAAAGTACGTTGAAGGTGGTGAATATCACTGCTTTAATCCAGACGTAGTGAATACCTTACAAGCATCATTAAAAGACAAAAACTATGCTGAGTACAAAAAGTTTACTCACTTAGTTGATGATCGCCCAGTGGCCACTTTACGTGATTTAATTGGTATTAAAGGTCAACTTAACACCATTGAAATAGACACGGTAGAAGGCGCTGAAAAGCTTTACTCTCGCTTTGATAGCGCAGCCATGAGTATCGGTGCATTAAGCCCTGAAGCTCATGAAGCGTTAGCGGTTGCGATGAACCGTCTTGGTGGACGCTCAAACTCAGGTGAAGGTGGCGAAGATGCACGTCGTTTCAATAGCGAACGTAACTCGGCCATCAAACAAATTGCATCGGGTCGCTTTGGCGTGACCGCGCATTACTTAGTTAACGCTGATGTGCTGCAAATTAAAGTAGCTCAAGGTGCAAAACCGGGTGAAGGTGGGCAATTACCTGGCCATAAAGTTAGCGTTGAAATCGCAGGACTTCGTCATGCTCGTCCAGGTGTGACCTTGATTTCACCGCCGCCACACCACGATATTTACTCAATTGAAGATTTAGCTCAGCTGATTTTCGATTTAAAACAAATCAATCCAAAAGCCTTAGTGTCGGTCAAGCTAGTATCAGAACCCGGTGTTGGCACCATTGCAACCGGTGTTGCAAAAGCCTATGCCGATATGATCACCATATCAGGTTACGACGGTGGCACTGGCGCAAGCCCTATCACCTCGGTGAAATACGCCGGTTCTCCTTGGGAGCTTGGTTTAGCGGAAGTGCATCAGTCGTTAGTAGAAAATGGTTTACGTCATAAAATCCGTCTACAAGTGGATGGCGGGTTAAAAACCGGCACCGATGTTATTAAAGCAGCCTTATTGGGTGCCGAAAGCTTTGGCTTTGGTACAGTGCCGATGATTGCGCTTGGGTGTAAATACTTACGTATTTGTCATCTTAATAACTGTGCGACAGGTGTCGCAACCCAAGATAAAAACTTACGCGAAAACCATTATCACGGCTTACCAGAACGTGTCATGACCTACTTTGAATTTGTGGCTCAAGAAGTGCGTGAATGGATGGCTGCATTAGGGGTAACTCAGTTCGAAGATTTAGTCGGACGAAGCGACTGGTTATATACACTTGAAGGTCAAACAGACAAGCAACGTGGTCTTGACCTTGCGCCAATTTTATATAAACCCAAAGTGCAGGCAAACTCGTCACTCACATGGAAAGAAATTAACCCTCCATCTGATATTGGCAAGTTAAACCAAACATTGGTTGCAGATTGCAGTGCTGCAGTTGATGCGGGTGAACCGTATTCAGGTCAATATGCAATCAACAATACCGACCGTTCAGTTGGCGCGGCATTATCTGGTTATATTGCAACTAAAATTGGTGTCGCAGGCGCAAAACAACCAATCAAACTTGGCTTTAGCGGTAGTGCAGGCCAAAGCTTTGGCGTATGGAATAGCCCTGGCCTTGAACTTAAGCTGTGCGGCGATGCTAATGATTATGTCGGCAAAGGTATGTCTGGCGGTAAGATCGTTATTCACCCACCTATTGGTAGCCCGTTCCAAAGTGAACGCAGTGCCATTATGGGGAACACCTGTTTGTATGGTGCTACTGGCGGCAAACTGTTTGCCGCAGGTCAAGCGGGTGAGCGTTTTGCTGTGCGTAACTCAGGGGCCATCGCGGTCGTTGAAGGAACGGGTGACAATGGTTGCGAATACATGACCAGTGGTATCGTGGTTATCCTAGGCAAAACGGGGGTCAACTTTGGTGCGGGGATGACTGGCGGATTTGCCTATGTATTTGATCAGTTTGGTCGCTTTAATCGCCGAGTAAACACCGAAATGGTCGATACTCAAAAATTAGAATCGACCATCCACCAGCAACACTTAAAAGGCCTGATTGAAACTCACTATGCTGAAACCGGCAGTGAACATGCTCATATGATTTTAAGTGATTTTGAAAACTGGTTGGATTGTTTCGTATTAGTTAAACCAAAGAATATTGCCGTTGCTGACCTGCTAAAAATTGAGCAGAAGAGTCCGGAATTAGTAGTAAAGGCAGGGTAATTATTATGAGCAATGACTTTCAATTTATAGAAGTGGGTCGAGTAGACCCCATTAAACTTGAAGCGAAAAAACGTGCTACACAATTTATTGAAATTTATCAGCCGTTTACGCAACCAGAAGTAAAACAACAAGCCGATCGCTGTCTTGACTGCGGTAACCCGTATTGCGAATGGAAGTGCCCACTGCATAACTACATTCCAAACTGGTTAAAACTAGCAGAAGAAGGTCGCATTATGGAAGCGGCAGACTTGGTGCATGAAACCAATACTCTGCCAGAAATATGTGGCCGGGTATGCCCACAAGACCGTTTATGCGAAGGTGCTTGTACCTTAAACGACGACTTTGGTGCGGTCACCATTGGCAGTGTTGAAAAATACATTACCGATACTGCAATTGCCCAAGGCTGGCGCCCAAACATGAAGGATGTGACGCCACGTAAAGAGCGTGTTGCCATTATTGGAGCGGGTCCTGCGGGTCTTGGCTGTGCTGATGTGTTGGCTCGTAATGGTGTGCAAGCCGTGGTGTATGATAAATACCCACAAATTGGTGGTTTACTCACTTATGGCATCCCTTCTTTCAAGCTTGATAAAGATGTTATGGCCACTCGCCGTTCAGTGCTTGAAGGCATGGGCATTCAATTCAAAATGGGTGTGACTGTCGGCAAGGATGTGAGTTTTCAAAGCCTATTAGACGAGTACGATTCTGTCTTTCTGGGTATGGGTACTTACACGGCCATGAAAGCTAAACTGCCCAATGAAGATGCTCAAGGCGTGATTCAAGCGCTACCGTATCTTATTGGCAATACTCATCACATTATGGGTACTCAAGACGACGCTACACCCTATCTAAGCCTTGAAGGTAAAGATGTGGTGGTGTTGGGCGGCGGTGATACTGCAATGGATTGTGTGCGTACAGCCATTCGTCAAGGCGCGAAGAGCGTGACATGTGCTTATCGTCGTGACGAAGCCAACATGCCGGGCTCTCGCCGTGAAGTGCAAAATGCGCGTGAAGAAGGCGTTAACTTCTTATTTAATCGTCAACCAGTGGCAATTAAAGCTGAAAACGGTCAAGTAGTCGGGATTGAATGTGTTGAAACTCAAATGGGTGAAGCTGATGCTAGTGGACGTCAACGCGCCGAAATCATTGCTGGTAGTGAGCAAGTATTAGCAACCGATGCGCTGATTATCGCCTTTGGTTTCCAAGCGAGCCCTGCTGCTTGGTTTAGTGATTTTGGCATTGAAACCAACGAATGGGGATTAGTTAAGGCCAAGAAAACCGACGACAACCCTTTCCAAACCACTAACCCTAAAGTGTTTGCCGGTGGTGATATGGTGCGAGGTTCTGATCTCGTTGTAACGGCTATAGCAGAAGGACGAGATGCTGCATTAGGCATTTTAAACTATTTAGATTAACAGCTTGCTAGCCCTATATAGGGCTAAAGACAGGCTAAAGGTAGCTTACCTTTAGCCTACTTTCAGACTAACAATAAAAGCTGTAATACCGTGTTTGCTTGTGAATTTTCGCGCATCTTTTGATGCGTTTTTTTTTATCTTTTTTAAGGACGATGATTCACACGGATAGCCCACAACTAGGATTCACTTAGGGTCATGATTTTGTAGTTGAACTGACTAAAAAATAGCTGAAAATATTATCTTTTAATTGTGGATGCTCATCTGAAAACCTCACCCCTATATTCAATACACCTTCAATGTTTTGAACTTTGACCATGCTACCCGTTAAGATCCCTGAAAGATCAGTGTTAATAGAGATAGCCACATGTATCTCTTCGCCTTGTTCAATATTCACCGTTTTGGCGTCTACCGTCAGTAAGCAGCCAGTAGAAGAAAAGTCGAGCATTTTTGCACTGATTTTATTGTCATTGTGCATAATAAACACTTCTTGCTCGATATTAACTCGCAACTGCTCTCTGACTTTTTTCTTGATGATGGTTTTAGGTACACTAAGGCACAGCATTCTAATCGGTTGATTAACCACAGAGAATATGGTCGACTTAAAAGCAATAATGTCTTTAAAACCACTATTCGTCATCGCCCTTACCACAATTTCAGCATTCACTAGCATATGTTGATAAGCCTCAGAAAAACCTTTATTAGGATACTCAATCAAGATAAACCGCCCAACCTGATAACCAATTAAGCTCGAACGTGACTGCACTGTTTTACCATTGGCAAAATGAATTTCAATAAACAATTCCATACCTATGTCAATTAGGCGAAGATCAGCATACAACGAAGCACTTACTGGCGTTGTCATTGGTTATTTACCATCGTGTTACTCATCATAATGGACCTCATTTCTATCAATCTATCGACTCCAATAACACTTAATAACATTAACATATCAGGTTTAGTTTGTTAGTAACTAGCGTAGTGCTAATCCTAGCTAACCTCAAGCCTGAGCAATCGATACAAAAATCATTAGCGGCCATGGATAATTATTTCGAGACTGGCTGATGTCGAAATTATGATAGCAAATTTGGCATGTATTTTATTAATAATACGTATTGGCACATCAATCGTTAACCTACAGTAAGTCCATAAAATGCAGATAACAGCACAAAGGCTGATTCATAACCTTCAGTTATAAACATCTAAGGTCACTTATACCAAACAGCAATAATTAATACTGACTATTGTATATCAGCAAGGCACAAGGCTAATGCTTATATGGTACCAATATAACAATTATCTAATTGTTATAAATAGACAATATCTATTTAAATGCTGTCTCGACATAATTATCCATGGCCAACAATCTCACCTCAAACCGCTTTTTACACTGACAGTATTATCTAACAAGCCTTCAGAGTGATTGATTAGCCTCAAGCAAGAAAGTAGAATAGAAATCATTATCATTTATTTAATTTAGTTTAAAGAATAATTCCTTCATTCCTATTAAGGCAATACCTTGAATACTTTCTTAAGCAGCTTCACGTTATGGCGACAACAGCTCACATCTTCGGTCTTCAATAGATGCCTATTGATTGTCATTACTTCGGTGTTTTCAACTTCTTTATGGGCACAGAGCCCGGCAGTCTCGTCACAAGAGATATCACCAGAGACATCGCAAGATCTCTTAAAACAAACACGACAAATTCTTCAATTAGCTGAATACATTGGTGTTGATTACTCAGAAGCGGTGACCGAAGGTCGTATCTCTAATCCTGATGAATTTGCTGAAATGCAGCAATTTGCTAGCATCATTATCGAAAAAACTAACCTGCTCGCCAATGATGTGCCAAATTCATTAACAGCCGATGCATTGCAATTACAGCAAGCCATTGCAGAAAAAACATCACTGGATGTTATTCAAGGGCTTAGCCAAAAAATACGTAACCAGTTATTAAGCCAGTCTCCAGCATTAGTGTTACCAACACAGCTATTAGCCAAAGACCATGTTAAACAGCTGTTTATCGAAAATTGTTCGACCTGTCATGGTGATTTAGGCCAAGGCGATGGGCCTCTGGCAAAATCATTGTCACCAGAGCCAACCAATTTCACCGATCACGATCGAGCAATGAATCGTTCATTATTGGGACTTTACGATGCGATTTCCGACGGTTTAGATGGCAGTGCTATGCGTGCTTTTAGTGAGTTAAATGATCAACAGCGTTGGTCACTGGCTTTCTATGTAGGTAGTTTAGCTTTTGAGCCAACAGCTACTGCCACGGAGCACATCAAGCATGATGCGAATATTGAATTACAACAGTGGGTCAATAGCAATCCAACCCAGTTAATTCAGCAAAATGTCGGAATTGATAAAACCCAATTATCATTACTACGCTCACAACCTGAGCGACTGTTTCAACATGCTGACTCACCTATTTCAGTCGCGCGTACTAACTTGCAGGCTGCTGTAAAAGCATATAAAGCCAATGAGTTTGCTCAAGCACAAACCTTAGCAGTGAGCGCCTATCTCGACGGTTTTGAATTAATTGAAAACAATTTAGATGCTCATGACAGTAGTTTACGTAAATCAATCGAAAGCCAGCTGCTTAATTTTAGAAACATCCTAAAAACAGCAGGACAGGACAGCCAGGTAAATCAACAGTTGACCAGCATATTGGCTCAACTAGACCAAGCCGACACCCTATTAACAGGGCAATCACTATCGAATAACGCCATGTTTTCGGCTGCATTAATCATCCTGCTACGCGAAGGATTAGAAGCACTGCTCGTTATCATTGCTTTAATGACAGTGTTAATTAAAACCGAACGTCAAGATGCGATTAAATTTGTTCACTTTGGTTGGATATCAGCACTCGCTGCTGGCGTATTAACCTGGTGGGCAGCAGATAACCTAATTAGCATTAGCGGAGCCTCAAGGGAGTTAATGGAAGGCGGCGCGGCATTGCTAGCCGCTTTGGTGTTGTTTTATGTTGGTTATTGGATGCACAGTAAAACCCAAGGTTCCAAATGGCAAAGTTACATTAAAAATAATGTCGACCGCCATTTAAACACTGGCACCTTATGGGGTCTCACTGGGCTGGCATTTATTTCGGTCTATCGTGAAGTCTTTGAAACGATTTTGTTCTATCAATCATTACTGACACAAGCCATAGGCTCTGCCAGCAGCAATGAACAAGTCAGTTACTTGGTTTACGGCTTGCTAGCAGGTATGGCTATTTTAGCGGTGATTGCTTGGTTAATGATGCGCTACTCAGTTAAATTACCATTAGCCCGCTTCTTTGCGGTGAGTTCTTACTTCATGCTTATTTTAGCGTTTATCTTGGCAGGAAAAGGGATTTCAGCGTTACAAGAAGCAGCAGTAATTAGCCTTACTCCCTTCCCTATAGATGTGTCGATTAGCTGGTTAGGTATAGCATCAACATGGCAAGGCTTGAGTACGCAAATGGTGATTGTAGTGTTATTTAGCTTTTTGGTTATCCGTAATCGTGACACAAAATAAGGTTTAGCTTTGACAACTAAACCTTGAGTGCTTAACGCTTAGCATTAGCGTTTAACATTGAGCGTTTAACATTGAGCGTCTAATAAAAAGGCCGGCTAAATATATTTAGCTGGCCTTTTTGTGTCGATAAATCGTTAGTAATTTATTTCACTGTAAACTTAGTGTCTTCATCTCTTAACATGTACAACGCAAAACACGCGGCCCACATTGGCCATGCTGCAAAAAACAATAAATTATTAAATGCATCAAAATATAGATTAAATGCCGATAATGTTGAAGCGCCATGCATCAGAAAGATAACCCCGTAAGTAATACGCTTTTTAATACCTAATACAAACGCAAATACTAAGGCTAATTGCAGTGCGCCCATAACATAAGCAGCAACCTCACTCATTCCGCCGATGCCATAAAACTTTTCGAAAATCTTCATACTATGGCCAGGATTGACAAACTTATCTAATGTCCATACCAGCATCACCACAAACACGCCTAAGCGTAAAGAAAGTAACGACCACTGCAGTTTTTTCTGAGTATCATTGCTAATTGATGTTTGCATCTTAATTCCTTAAAAAATATATAAAATAACATCATCTAGGGTCTGTTGACCGTCTAAATAAGCTAAACTGACTGTTACTGAAAATCATCAGCCGTTAATTGACCGAGTAAAACGCAACTATGTTGCACTAGCAGTTATGCCATTTAGATCTAACACAATTAAAATTGGCATAACATGATTGAAATAAACTTGTTAACAACAAGGTCTCTTTCACCAAGTTCATTACAGCAGAAAAAATTATGCCTATTTATCGTTATCCTAATCGTTCACTTACCGCACTCGCTATTAGCCTAGCCCTGTACTCATCAATAACGTCATCAATGGCTACAGCAGCCGAAAAACTTGAATCTATTGAAGTCATTCAAGTATCAGGTAAAGCGATTAACGATAAAGGCATGTCACCTAAAAACAGCACTGTAGATGGCCCATTTGGTGATGGAATAGCATTGAAAGATATCGCACGTTCGGTTACGCCTATCACCAGTGAAATGATTGAACAGCTCAACATCACTGATTTATCTGACATACAAAAAGTCAGCCCAAACAGTTATTCAGCCAGCGGCTTTGGCGCATCAAGCCTACCCACTATTCGTGGTCAGTTAGGTGAGTTATATCAAGACGGTGTGCGTCGCCAAGCGGGCAACAATGGCTTTGGTGTCCCCATGTCATTTAACGCTGTCGAGCAAATTGATGTGGTAAAAGGTGCGCCGCCAGTGCTATTAGGCACCAGCCAACGTAACGGTGGATTTGTTAACATACATTCTAAAGTCGCGCCTACTGACGAGCAATTTAATAAGCTCACCCTATCTGGCGGCAGTTGGGATCATTACCGAGCTCAAATAGATGTTGGCACTGACATTGTCGCCAATCAAAGCGGTGTTCGCTTAAGTGCAGAACATATCGATAATGGCAGCTACTACGATTATTCAGGCTTTAAAAGCGACAGTATTTTTGTGGCATTTCGTTTACTGCCAGACGATGCCAGCACCTGGGACATTAATGTCGAATACTATGATGTTGAGTTTACCGACAACGCGGGGATTAACCGTCCAACTCAAGCATTAATCGACAACGGTTTATACGTTACAGGTCAAGGTGTACAACCTAACGGCAGTACTATTGCTGGCGCCAATGCTATCGTATCGCCAACAGGGTTAGTTGAGATAGATCGCAGCCAAGTATTAACCGACCCAGACAATATCAATAACGCCCAAACCTTCTTACTTCACAGTACTTATGTGCGTGAGTTAAGCGATAAAGCGACTTTTAAAAACATTACCTATTATCAGCATTTAGAACGTGAAGAAATTGCTCAAAATAGTTTTGTTGAAATTATTGATGGTGCAGATACTGCACAAAACAGAGTTGAATTAGCCTATAAATGGAGCGATGCTCAAAGCACCATTACTGCGGTGGATATCCGCTACAACAAAGTGTTAGGTTACAGTCAATTTACCACCGAAGCTGACTTACCTATCGATTTAACTGGCCCCATTGAAAACCGCCGTATTCCGCTTACTGCAGCACAACAAGGTCGATTAGTTGAACTGCGCCCTGGTGTGTTTGTGTCACCCGGAGCGCAGTACGATACCAATGCCGATGGCAGCGGCGATTTTTCATTATCTGACACCACTGACTCTACCAGTTGGCAAACCGGTCTAGCCATTCAACATAACAGCCAATGGACAGATAAGTTTTCCACCAGCGTAGGTTATCGTGCCGATTTTTATAATGTAGATGCGCGCGATGCTATTGCCCCACAAGGACAAGTTGCTGCTAGCGATTCGATAAGTGAAATGCTTGAATCTGGTCAAGTCAGTTTGAGCTATCGCCTTAGTGACGATATCACTACCTATGCCAGTGCCAGTTATAACGAATCAACTTCAAACAGCATGGCTGGCGGCACCACGTTAGGCGCCAACAACCAAATTAGTAGCCAAAACTTTGCCACCGAAAATACCTTAACCGAAGTGGGCATTAAGTACTCACCCACGGACAGTGCTTGGTATGTTGACGCTGCAGTGTTTGACCAAAAACGCAGTCTACGTAACCGTGATGGCAGCAATACCGGCATTCGCACTAAAGGCTTTGAAGCCCAAGCTTTTTATGATGCCGATCCGTTTTGGTTAAGCGCGGGCTACAGTTATTTAGACGCCCGTTATGATGACTCAGCCAGTAGCCAAGATACGGTACAAGTTGCCGATACATTTGATAATTCACGCCCAGACATTATTGCTGGCACAGGTATTGGCGCACCAAACTTCGCTTCATTTGCAGCGTCTGACCGCCGTGTACAAGGCCTTCCTGAACAAACGTTCACAATTAATGGCGGAATGTCGATTACTGAGAAATGGAAAGCAGGTTTCTCCGGTCTATATACCAAGAGTTACCCATTAGACTATTTAGCGACTGTGTATATTCGCGATCAATACACGCTTAACGTTAACACTCGCTATGATTTTACCGAGCAAACAAGTTTAAGGCTGGATGTGAATAACGTGACTAACCAAAAGAACTGGCGTCCGGTGTTTGAAGGCGGTTATTTCGGATCAACATTGGTTTTTCCTGAACTACCTGTTAACGCTACCCTTACCTTACAGCATTCATTTTAAGGCTATAAATTATGTTTAAAAAAATTGTGTTATTACTGATTGCTGCATCATTAGTGGGATTATTTTTCCACTTTGATTTGCATCAATTACTGACCTTAGAGGGCCTAAAAGGCTCAATGAATGACTTTAGTCAATTACGTGAAGAGTCACCATTGTTAGTTATTGGCGGGTTCTTTTTATTGTATGTGGCCGTGACCGCATTGTCTTTACCTGGTGCCGCGATTCTTACCATCGCCTCGGGAGCCTTATTCGGCATCGTCGAAGGATTAATTATTGCGTCGTTTGCTTCGAGTATTGGCGCAACAATGGCATTTTTAGTGTCGCGTTATCTGTTGCGTGATTCAATTAAACAACGTTTTCCAGAGCGCTTAGCGGCCATTGATGCCGGAATTGAAAAAGAAGGTGGCTTTTACTTATTTACCTTACGTTTGGTACCAATATTTCCGTTCTTTTTAATCAACATGCTGATGGGTGTAACCGCCTTTAAATCGTGGACTTTCTATTGGGTAAGCCAAGTCGGTATGTTTTTGGGTACCTTTGTTTACGTTAATGCCGGTACTCAGCTGGCACAAATTGACAGCTTATCGAACATTTTATCGGTTAACCTTATCCTGTCGTTTGCACTATTAGGTTTATTCCCGCTTATTGCAAAAGGTATTGTTAACATGATTAAAAAACGTCGTGTATACAGCAAATGGACCAAGCCAGCTAAATTTGATCGCAACATGATTGTGATTGGCGCAGGTGCTGGTGGCCTAGTAACCAGTTATATTGCTGCCGCAGTAAAAGCTAAAGTGACCTTAATTGAAGCCGGCGAAATGGGCGGCGACTGTTTAAATTATGGCTGTGTGCCGAGTAAAGCGATTATTAAAAGCGCTAAAATTGCTCAGCAAATAAGAAATGCCCATCATTACGGCTTAGAAGGCAGCACTCCTGAATTTTCATTTAAAAAAGTCATGGCGCGCGTGCATCAAGTGGTTGCCGATATTGCTCCTCACGACAGTGTTGAGCGTTACACCAACTTAGGTGTCGACGTAGTCAAAGGCTATGCAAAATTAGTTGACCCATGGACAGTTGAAATTAGCCACCCTGACGGTAACACCAGTCGCTTAACCGCGCGCAGCATTGTCATTGCTACAGGTGCTCGCCCGTTTGTGCCACCGTTACCAGGCATAGAAGAAGTCGGTTATGTTACCAGTGATACCTTGTGGGACGAGTTTGCAAAACTCGATACAGCACCACAAAAATTAGTGGTACTAGGCGGCGGCCCAATTGGCTCTGAACTGGCACAAAGCTTTGCCCGTTTAGGATCGCAAGTGACTCAAGTTGAAATGGCTGAGCGCATCATGATCAAAGAAGATCTTGAAGTGTCTGAGTTTGCCACCCAAGCCTTGCAAAAAAGTGGCGTGAATATTTTAACCTCACACCAAGCGCTGCGCTGCGAACTGCGTGACGGTAAAAAATACCTTATCGTTAAACATCAAGAGCAAGAGTTAGCGTTAGAATACGACCAGCTTTTATGTGCAGTCGGTCGTAGTGCCCGCTTAAGCGGTTACGGCTTAGAAGAGTTAGGTATTGAAACCAACCGTACTATCGTCACCAATGAATACCTAGAAACCTTATACCCAAATATCTATGCGGCAGGTGACATTGTTGGGCCTTATCAATTTACTCACGTAGCGGCACATCAAGGCTGGTACGCGGCAGTCAATGGACTGTTTGGACACTTGAAAAAGTTTAAAGTGGATTACCGAGTTATTCCATGGACTACGTTTATCGATCCAGAAGTGGCTCGTGTAGGTATTAATGAATATGAAGCCAAACAGCAAGGTATTGATTACGAGGTGACTCGCTTTGATTTTGCCGAGCTTGATCGTGCCATTACCGACAGTGCTACCGAAGGGTTTATTAAAGTGATTACCCCTAAAGGTAAAGATAAAATCTTAGGTGTGACCGTAGTGTCTGAACACGCTGGTGATTTAATTGCTGAATTTGTATTGGCGATGAAACACGGATTAGGGCTTAACAAGATTTTAGGCACCATACACAGTTACCCAACATGGGCCGAAGGCAACAAGTACGCCGCAGGTGAATGGAAGCGTAACCATGCACCAGAAACTGTATTGCGCTGGTTAGAAAAATACCACACATGGCGTCGTGGCTAACCTGACAGAGAAATAACTCAGGTTCACTTAGCTAAGGCTCACGAAATTGGGCCTTATCTTTAGAATCATAAAGATGGATCTTAAAAATAGGTCTCAGATAATGAAAATATTAACGCGATTTACTCAATCATTTTTACTGACTATTGGTATTTTTTTGAGCTTGCTTGTCAGTAATGCGGCTATTGCTGCAGTGGATGAGTCTGAAGCGCTGTCAGATGCGAATCGTCTTGTGGAGACCCAGACGAAAATGGTGTTACATGATGAGTGGAACACCTTACTCAACCGTCATGTAAAACCGATTCATTCAGGTCACAGTAGCGCGATAGATTACGCAGCAATACAACAAGATCGAGCCATATTGACCAGGTATCTCAACCAACTGAGTCAGATAACCCAAGCTGAATTTGATGCTTGGGATAAAGCATCGCAATTGGCATTTTTAATCAATGCTTACAACGCGTGGACCGTTGAACTTATCTTAACTAAATACCCTGATATAGACTCAATCAAAGAGTTAGGCGGGTTATTTAGCTCACCTTGGGATAAAAGTTTTATTCCATTATTAGGTAAAACCCGCAGCCTTAATGATATTGAGCACACACTCATTCGTGGTAGCGATCGTTACAACGACCCAAGGATCCACTTCGCGGTAAACTGTGCCAGCATTGGTTGCCCTGCACTGCGTGAAGAAGCCTACACAGGCGCTAAACTCGAACTGCAATTAACCGAGCAAACTGAACGTTTTCTTGCGGATAATAGCCGAAATTATGCCAAGGGAGACAGCTTGTATTTGTCTTCTATCTTTAAATGGTATGGCGATGACTTTACCAAAGGGTTTCGTAACACTCATTCGATTGAAGCGTTTTTACTGCTTTATTCTAATAGTGATAAAGGTGTTCTGACACTTACGCCAGCACAGCGTCAAGCGGCAGAAAAACAACAACTTGATATTGAATTTTTAGATTATGACTGGTCACTTAATGTTGCTGGCTAATTTACGCTGGCAGCATATCGTTAGCACAGCCTTTTACAGCAACCTTATAAAATCTAAGGTTGCAGTAAGCTTTGGGCTTAGTGCTTTTTTGCTTACTGCTAGTCTTTGGGCTGGTATGGCTAATGCATCTAGCAACGGTGTTGTAAATGTTGCAGACAAGCCGTCGGCACGAATTCAAACATCAACATCAATCCGCGAGTCTGCTCAAACATCAGTTCAAGCATCAGTTAAAACAGCACAAACATCAAAGTCATCATGGCCAGAGGTTGAATCTCGAGGCGCTAATCAAGATGTGTACTTTCATGCTTGGGGTGGCGATCCGCAAATAAATCGTTATATTCAATGGGCCGCGAAACAAGTTAAGCAGCAATATCAGATCAATTTACACCATGTAAAACTCACCGACACCAGCGAAGCCGTCAGCCGAGTATTAGCCGAAAAATCAGCAAGCAATGATCATCAAGGACAAGTCGATTTAGTGTGGATTAACGGTGAAAATTTTGCCGCCATGGCCAAGCATCAACTGCTAGCGCCAAATTGGGTTACGCAATTACCCAACTTTGGTTTAACCGATCCAGATAACAATCCCGCGATGACCCGTGACTTTGGCGTGCCAACACAAGGGATGGAAGCACCATGGGGTAAAGCTGCGCTGACGTTTTACTACGACAGCATAGTGACCACATCACCACCGCAAACTTTGCAACAATTAAGCCTATGGGCCAAACAACACCCAGGCAGATTCACCTACCCTAAGCCACCTGACTTTTTAGCCACCAGCTTTTTAAAGTACGCCTTAATTGTACTGAACAACTCACAGCCTGAAGCGATTAAAAATTTGCTTTATCAACCCGCTACAACACAAAGCCAGGCTTTGTTATTGCCGGTATTGTGGCAATATTTAGATGAACTACATCCGCATTTATGGCGCAAAGGTAGACACTTTATGTCTAGCGGCATGGAGCTTCGCCGCTTAATCGGCGATGGAGAACTTGCTCTAGCGTTTACCTTTTCAGCCGCTGAAATTCCCGCGGCCGTTGCCCGTTTTGAATTACCCGACAGTAGCCGCAGTTATCGCATGCAAGATGGTAGTTTGAGCAATATTCATTTTATCGCTATTCCCTATAATGCCGCTCACCTAGACAGCGCTAAATTGGTAGTCAATTTTTTACTGAGCCCACAAGCTCAAGCACACAAACAGCAAGCGAATATATGGGGCGACACCAGCGTGTTAGCACTATCAAAGCTGACTGCCGAACAGCAGACTTGGTTTGAGCCACCCGCTCAGTCACATCCCAGTGCCACTATTGCTAACCAAGCAATCAGCCCAGCGTTAAGCGAGCCAGATCCAAGTTGGAGTAAGGTTATTACAAAGCTATGGTTACAACGCTATGGAGTGATGCAATGAGCACTATAGCCAAGCTGTTCAATCCAATTGTGCGCTTCAGTCCATTTATGATGATGGCTTTGTTACTGATCCCTGTATTGGGTGGGTTAATTGGCGTTATTCTGCCTGCGTTTGGCTGGATCCCAGCACTGGATCAAACCCATTTTAGCTTGAATGGTTTTCAGCAATTATGGCAAACACCAGGCATTGGCCACATGGCGTTATTGAGTATCACCACCAGCTTGGTGAGTACCTTGTTGGCCTTTTTAATCACTATATTGATCCTAGCAAGTTACTTTAACAGTCCGTGGCTGGGTTATATTCAACGCCTTTTAGGACCTATTCTGGTTATCCCTCATGCTGCTGCAGCCATTGCTATTGGATTTCTTATCACCCCGTCTGGCATGTTGTCTCGCTTAGTTTCACCTTGGTTAAGTGGTTGGGATGCACCACCCGATTGGCTATATCCACACGATGCGATGGGACTGAGTATTATTCTAGGCGTGACCTTAAAAGAACTGCCTTTTTTATTACTGATGGCGCTAGGCGTATTAGCACAACCCGACCTTGGGCAAACACTACGGGCGCAACATAAAGTGGCATTGAGTTTAGGTTATTGCCCAATGACAGCATTTTTAAAAGTGGTGTTGCCAAGCCTGTATCCTCACTTACGCTTGCCAATATTGGCAGTATTGGCCTACGCCAGTGCCAGTGTAGAAATCCCATTAATTTTAGGCCCCAACAATCCGCCGACATTGGCTGTAGCGATTATGCAGTGGTTTCATGACGTGGATTTAAGTTTACGGATCAAAGCGTCTGCGGGGGCGATATTACAAATTCAACTGACGTTATTCGTATTAGCCTGCTGGTGGTTACTGGAACGCTTGGTGAGTCGATTCGCTCAATCGATGTTAACCAATGGCCAGCGCGAATACGGCGGCGCTATCATCCAAAAGATAACCCATGTCATCACCGCCTTAATGTTGACCATCATAGGTTTGGCATTAGTGGGAATGCTGCTGTGGTCTTTTGCTGGCTTTTGGCATTTCCCTGATGCCTTGCCTCAACAATTTGTAATGCTGCACTGGCAAACGGCATTGCAACAAATGCACACGCCACTTATCGACACGGTACTGATTGCCCTCTGCGCAACCGCCCTAGCGATAACCTTAACCTTACTCACTTTAGAAGCAGAGCAGCACAGCGGAAAACCGCTATCGCTGCTGGGCAGTGTATTAATTTATCTGCCCTTGCTTATTCCAAGTATCGCGTTTTTATTTGGTTTGGTGTGGTTACTTGAGCAAGTAAACAGTCAACACACCTTTATCAATGTGGTACTGGCCCATTTGTTATTTGTATTACCCTATGTGTTTTTATCGCTGGCCAGTAGCTATCGTCGTTTAGACCCACGCTTTAGTATTGTTGCGGCCAGTCTTGGGGCCACCAAAGCAAAAATATTTTTCCGGATTAAACTGCCCATGCTAATTGGGCCGATATTCATTGCTTGCGCATTAGGTTTAGCCATTAGCTTTAGCCAATACTTACCAACCTTACTCACTGGTGGTGGACGCATCAACACCATTACCACTGAAGCCGTTTCGCTCGCCAATGGTGGAAGCCGCAGGATCAGTGCCGTATATGCGTTAATGCAAATGATCCTCCCAGCTTTAGGTTTTTTACTGGCTTGGCTATTGCCAAAAATGTTAGTCAAACGCCACCAACAAGGATAATAATGCAAACATTCGTGAGTACAGCCAACGGCTCAAATACCACCTCAACATCAGAACTCACCATTGATGGGCTGATCTTGCGTCGCCAGCAACAAAGCTTATTATCATTAAGCGCGACCATTCGTGGCGGTGAAATATTGACTATTATGGGCCCATCTGGCAGCGGCAAATCAACGCTATTAAACTGGTTAACTGGCATGTTGCCAGCGGGATTTAGTGCTGAAGGTCAGTTGCATTTAAACGGCCAAAATATCACCACAACAGCCAGTCATCTACGCCATATTGGTTTGCTCTACCAAGACCCATTATTATTTCCGCATTTATCCGTGGCAGGAAACATCGGCTTTGCCATGCCGCCAAGCCCCAAAGCACAGCGACAAGCCGCAATTAGTGAAGCGTTAACCCTAGTGGGTCTGGGTGGATTAGAACAACGTGACCCGCAAAGTTTATCTGGCGGTCAGCAAGCTAGGGTGGCATTGCTGCGGGTATTGCTTAGCCAACCCAAAGCCATATTATTAGACGAGCCCTTTAGTAAGCTAGACAGTCAGTTACGTCAAGAAACCCGACAATTAGTATTTGATCAAATACGCCAGCATCAGCTACCTGCCATTATGGTGACTCACGATCAAACAGATGCCGATGCCGCTCAAGGTAAAGTCATCTCACTTTGAGTTGTGGTACTAAATGACTAAAACCCTACTCAAATAGAAAGTACTGTAATCAACTGTACTGATGTAGGTAATACACAGATAGCTAAAAAATAGATAAGTCGTGACATAACAAACTCGCGACTTTAAAAAATTGAAAAGATAATCAAGAGATTAATTGGAATGACATCATGCTAGATAGATTTATCACCCCAGTAATAAAGCCACTGTTAGCCCCAGTTGTGCTGCTACTAGACAAAAAGAATGTCCATCCCGATCAGCTCACATTAGTCGGTTTCGGTTTAGGCATGCTGGCAGTGCCGTTACTGGCATTACAACTTTGGTATGGCGCCTTGTTTTTTATCGCACTGAATCGGATTATCGACGGACTCGATGGCGCCCTTGCTCGCCACCAAAAACACACCAGTGCCGCAGGTGGCTATTTAGATATTTGTGTCGACTTTCTGTTTTATGCGGCCATTCCGCTAGGATTCGCCTTGGCCAACCCTAATGAAAATGCCTTAGCCGCGGCAGTGTTGTTAACCGTATTCATTGGCACAGGCTCAAGCTTTTTAGCCTTTGCCATACCGGCCGAAAAGCTGAATCTGCCTCGACCACAATTTGCCAATAAGAGCTTTTACTTTTTAAACGGCTTAACTGAAGGCACCGAAACCATCGCCTTCTTTGTCGCATTTTGTTTGTGGCCGGCTTATTTCCCAGAACTTGCCTATAGCTTTGCATTTTTAGGCGCAATTACCATTTTCACCCGTATACATGGTGGCTATCACACTCTGAAAAATCATACGGTGAAAAAAAACACTTCAGTTAATCAATCTCAACGAGGTAAATCAACATGATGGACGATATTTCATCCATTCGACTCGGGGCATTTTTAACGATATTGATAATCATGCTGCTACTGGAGTTTTGGTTGCCTGCTAGGCATTTGCCCAATAGAGCCAACGCACCGAAACCAGCTACGCGTTGGGTAGGCAATATCGGTATATTGGTTATTTCAGCAATAGCAGCCCGAATGGTATTACCAATAGGATTAGCAGGTATTGCACTGTACTGTCAGCAACAACAATGGGGACTGTTCAATTATATTGCATTACCTGATTGGGCTAGCATCACCATAAGCTTATTGTTATTAGACCTGCTTATTTATTGGCAACACAGGCTGTTTCATCGTGTCCCATTATTGTGGCGATTACATAAAGTTCATCATGCTGACGTTCATGTCGACAGTACGACTGCGTTGCGATTTCACCCACTAGAAATTATCGCCAGCATTGGGGTTAAAGCATTAGCGATCATCCTACTAGGGGTACCAGCCAGTGCAGTGATCTTATTTGAGATTTTATTAAATGGTTTAGCCATATTTAACCATGCCAATATCCGACTATCACCAAGGCTAGAACGCGTCGTCAGAACCGTATTAGTAACTCAAATATTGCACCGAATTCATCACAGCCAAATAATGTGCGAAACCAACAGCAACTTTGGTTTTAGTATTGTGTGGTGGGATCGTCTATTTGGTACTTATTCTGCTAAGGCCAGTAAAGCAGACGAGGATATCGACATAGGATTAATTGAATACCAAAACGCGAAACAAAACGCTTGGTTAACAGGGTTGCTATGGATGCCGTTTACCCATAAAAAATAACGGTTTACGTTGATTTTTACCAGCACTAATGATTAAGCAATAAACAGAATAATACTACGATCTTATTTAATTTATAAATAGGACTTGGTACGGTTAAAGGTCAAAGGTTAGAAGTATTTATTATGCATTTTTGTGATATGTGACTGCTGAAGCACTTGATTAATCGATGATAGTTTATCAAAATATTATTAATATATTGCTAAAGGATAAAGATACTATGATCGGTTTTACCCAAGGTTTGAAAACTAAAATAGCCGACTTAGAACACCAATTAGTCACTCATAAACAGCAACATTCAGATGAATTAAATCAATTACAACAGACTATTACGCAATTAAGCCAGCAGTTAAACCATTCTAATAGCCAATCTGAATACGATACCGCACGCGCTAATTTACAATTGCTGGGCGCAACAATGCTCAATGATATTCGCGACACCACCTTGGCAAACTCAATTAAGTTAGACGAAGAAAAACAAATGCTATCTGAATTAGATAAGTTATTTAATCAAACACATGTCGCGATTGGCAACTTAAAAAAACGAGCTGGGCATCTAAATGACCATGCAGAAAAAAGCATGGCTACTGCCGCAGAATTAAGTCTTTCGGCTAATGGAATAAGTAGTTTAGTTTCATCTATCCAGCAAATTTCTGAACAAACCAATCTACTTGCTCTTAATGCAGCCATTGAAGCTGCACGAGCTGGTGATGCAGGCCGTGGCTTTGCAGTGGTGGCAAGCGAAGTGCGCCAACTGGCCAGTAATGCTCATGATGCCAGCGCTAATATTGAAAAATTAGTCGCCACAGTTATTGAACAAACTGAACAAATTAAGAATGTAGTCATTACCAACCAAACTTGCTCTAGGGATATTGCTGTATCTTCAGAACAAATTGATCAAGTGGTGACTGATGTATTACAAAGCTCAGGCGTGATGAAACGAGTCATTGGAGAAGCCTCTATGACTGCTTTCTTAACCACGGTAAAACTAGATCACAGCGTATGGAAAAGTAATGTATACAGCGTGTTGGCAAATAAAGATCTAAATGCCAGTGTTAATAGCCACACTGAATGCAGACTTGGTAAATGGTATTACAAAGGCGAAGGTCAAAATTTTGCCAGTTTATCCAGTTTTAAAACTATCGAACAACCACATACAACCGTACACAGTGCAGGTAAAGCAGCTGTTATAGCCATGCAGTCGGGTAATGAGTCGACTATTTTGGCTCATCTTGAAACCATGGAACAGGCCAGTATCAATGTGGTTCGCGCAATCGATCATTTGCTCACGCAAAGCCAGCAGTAAAATTAACCTCACAACTTCATGAGCCTACAAAATAAATAATATCGTGTTGCATGATTTCCCCTCTAAATAACGTCAATGACACTTTAATCTGCAATCCTGAGGCTAGCGCCTTGGATTGAGGTTATTGTGCTGTCATTAATTAAGGTTAAAAAGAGCAATCACTTCCAATTACTATGGATTAAATTAGCCATAATAGAATAATATCAACACGAGGTTTAGCCACAAATAACCAATTAATGGGTCAATAAAATCACTGTCAGTTTTCACTAATTTATCGAGCTCATGGTATATTAGCGCCCATTCGAATTTGCTTATTCAGTTAAGGTTTACACATGAAAATCGGTATTATTGGCGCAATGGAGCCAGAAGTTGTTCATTTAGTTCAAGCTATTGTAGAACCAGTACATACAACAATTGCTGGCATCGAATTTATTAGCGGCACCATTGCCGGTAAAGACGTGGTTGTGACCCGCTCAGGTATCGGTAAAGT
Source organism: Shewanella sp. Arc9-LZ (assembly GCF_010092445.1). Classification (NCBI taxonomy): domain Bacteria; kingdom Pseudomonadati; phylum Pseudomonadota; class Gammaproteobacteria; order Alteromonadales; family Shewanellaceae; genus Shewanella; species Shewanella sp. Arc9-LZ. The sequence goes on from NZ_CP048031.1 coordinate 3,709,318, forward strand.
AGCAGCCAGTATTGCAACCACATTATTAATCGAAAAGTTTGCCGCAACCCATGTGATTAACACCGGTTCTGCTGGCGGTTTTGTCGATTCATTGGCAATTGGCGATATTGTCATTTCATCAGAAGTGCGTCATCACGATGTAGACGTCACAGCATTTGGTTATGAAATTGGCCAAATGGCTCAGCAACCTGCGGCATTTATGCCAGATAGCATCTTAGTCAATGCGGCCAAAAGTGCTGTCGCTGAATTAGGTGAAGTTAAGGCAATTGAAGGGTTAATTTGTACTGGCGACAGCTTTATTTGCGATCCTGTACGCACAAAAATCATGCGTGAAAACTTTCCAACGATGGCAGCTTGTGAGATGGAAGGCGCAGCGATTGCACAAGTATGTCACCAGTTTAACGTGCCATTTGTGGTTATTCGCTCGCTATCAGACAATGCAAACAATGACTCACCCGTTGATTTTGACTCGTACATTATCAAAGCAGGTATGCATTCAGCAATGATGGTTATCGCGCTATTACAACAGCTGTAATCGGTCTACACTTAGCTCGGACCCGCTATAGGGCCGAGCTAAGCAGGCTTCATAAACAATACAACAGCACATTATTGAGTCTCTATGGTCAATCAATTATTCAATCCTCAATTACTGAGCCAAGACGGCGGATTGCTTCAGAGCTGTTGTATTTTATTTTGCGCATTAATATTGGCTCGGTTTGCTCCTATTCCTAGAGAGCTGCAACCATTATTATGGTTTAACCGTTTAGCGGTATTAATTTCCAGTAAGGTTAACCACCCAGACCGAGCTGTGAGCCAACAACTTATCGCTGGGATTTTAGCCACACTTATTTTGATAGTACCTAGCGGGATTATCGTCAGTTTTTTACTCAGCCTTGCCGCCTACCCATGGTTTTTTGAGCTAATCATCTTGTATTTTTGTTTATGCGACTCAGCATTTAAACCCGTGGCTGAAAAGGTCGTTACAGCAATAAAAACTGGTAATAAGCAAGACGCAAAACAACTACTCACCCCATGGGTACGTCAGAATACTCAAGTGTTATCTGAAGTCGGTTTAAGTAAAACCACCATTGAAAAACTTTTTACCACTCCCATTTACGGCACCTTAGCGACTATATTGTTTTTTAGCTTAGGCGGCGCTACCATGGCATTAGTAGTGCGGATGTTAAGACAACTAGAACATTGCTGGCCGCCATATCATCCACACTTTCATATGTTTTCGAGTTTTGTAGGCCAATTCAATCGGGTAATTTTTTTCATACCAACCTTATTATGGCATTGCTCGTTAGCGATTCAGTTTGGGCAACTGGGTATTAGGTCTATTTTTTCGCAGCCAATATCAGCTCAAACCAATAAAAATCAATTGAATAATCATTACAGCAGTTATGCGTTAGCGGCTAAGTTATTGAAGATAGAGCTTGGTGGCCCCCAGCAATTTATCGAAAATGGTAAGACAATTCGGGTCGATTTACCGAAAGTAAAAGCGGGTCCCTTGCCAGATCATCGCTACATAAGCCAAGCAATCACAGTGACACAAACCGCGAACCTATTTTGGATAAGCTTAACGTTATTATTGCCATTAATATGGACAGGATTAAGATTACTTTAAACGTATAAATCTTGTTTTAAACAGGCTATTATTTAGCAATTATGAATCAATATTTGTCTATTTTGTCTGTGCGTCATATTCGCTTGTTAATATAAGGATATTACATCACAAGGTCATTGCATTTTTACAACATATTAACCTTTTAAATAACAAAAAATTGATTATTGTCTGCTTAAAAACCTGTTTAGGAATATCGCTTTGTTGAACAACTTACATGTATCGTTAACGACTCCGGCATTATTATTCCCGGCAATTTCCTTATTGCTATTGGCCTACACAAATCGATTTTTTTCATTAGCGGCATTAATCCGCCAACTCAGTAACGACAAAAAACCAGTGCAAGGCGAGCAAATTAAAAATTTACGCCAACGCATCATTATCATCCGAAAAATGCAAGAAGCCGGTGTCAGCAGCTTTGCCCTATGTGTGTTTTGTATGATTTTGATTTATGTTGGTTTTAACCAAATTGGTTCGATAGTTTTTGGGTTAAGTTTATTGTTGTTATTGTATTCGTTAATTTTATCTGTAATCGAGATCCGTATTTCAGTAGATGCTCTGACTATTCACCTTGAAGAGTTAAGTAAATGAGTCAGTGGATTTACTTTTTTGATTTATGTGGTACTGCGGTATTTGCCCTTTCGGGAGCATTAGCCGCGGGTAAACATCGTATGGATCCCTTTGGCGTTATCGTGTTGGCTTCTGTTACAGCAATTGGCGGTGGCAGTATTCGCGATGCGCTAATAGGTGCTACACCGGTTTTTTGGATCCGCGATCCTAACTATATTCTTGTCATTCTTGCGACAGTAATAACCTGCTTAGTGTTAGTGCGTAAACCGCATAAATTACCGCCACGCTCATTATCTATTGCCGATGCACTCGGTTTAGCACTATTTACCGTAATTGGTGCGGAAAAAGCCTTATTACTCGGGTTATCTGGTATGGTCGCGGTGGTAATGGGATTAATAACCGGTGTCGGTGGTGGTATTATCCGAGATTTGTTATGTAGGCAAATTCCAATGGTGTTGCGAACGGAAATTTACGCAACCGCTTCCATCGTTGGAGGGATCTGTTATACCTTAAGCATATTTGTCGGCATGGATAGCATGACATCGATGTTGATCGCTATGTTCAGCACGCTAATCATCCGTCTGAGTGCTATCCGCTGGCACTTATCTTTACCGGCTTTTGATTTGAAAACAAAGAGAATTTAATGTGCGAATAATCTTCATATTATGCTGTTTGCTATTGAGCTTTCCGAGCAAAGCCAATATTGGTGATATGCCACGAGAACAACAACTCGCGATGCAATACATGGAAGCGCTTACGGATCATGACTATACCGTCCTGCGTCGTTTCTACTCTCGCGACACGGTATTTTACGATAAAACAGCCAATACTACTTACACTGGCGGTCGGCATATTATTGCGTTTTTACAGCGGGCTCATGAAGGTGTATTAGAATACCGTTTAAACGTAGAACACATGTTTAATACCGGCTCTCTCGTGGTGATAATAGGCAGTTATCGATTACGAGGCCCCGGCGATCAATATGGTAAACCCGGTAAAATTATCGACCTTGCGGTACCAGGTGTCACCACACTAAAATTTGATAACAATACTGAGCGTTTAATTGAGCAAATGGACTTAATGGACTATCAAACCATGTCTGATCAACTTGAGTCTCAGTAGTGTTGCACGTATAAATTAGCCATAAATTAACCATGGTTCAGACATAAAAAAACGGCTTACATTATAAGCCGTTTTTTATTCGCTAACATCCGTGATTACTTTAAAATCACTTTAGCAAATTTGCGTTTACCCACTTGGAATACCGCTTCAAGACCTGCATTAAAAATTTGGCGACTGTCTTCAATCTTCTCGCCGTCCATTTTAACTGCGCCTTGCTTAATCATCCGCATACCGTCAGAGGTTGAACCCACAAGGCCTGCATCTTTAAGTAAGTTAGCAATAGCTAACCCGTCGCCCGCTTCTAATACCACTTCTTCGATGTCATCAGGGATGGCACCTTTTTGGAAACGGTCGATAAAAGCTTGATGCGCCGCTTGTGCTTGCTCTTCATCATGAAAACGAGCAATGATTTCTTTGGCTAACAAAATCTTGATGTCGCGTGGATTTGTGCCATTTTCAACGTCTAACTTGAATTGGGCTAACTCAGTTAACGGACGGAATGACAACAGTTCAAGATAACGCCACATTAAGTCATCAGAAATCGACATCAGTTTGCCAAACATTTCGTTGGCAGGCTCGCTCACACCAATATAATTATGCGCCGATTTAGACATTTTCTTAACGCCATCTAACCCTTCAAGTAATGGCATCATGATGACAGTCTGCGGCTTTTGGCCTTCAGATTTTTGCAGTTCACGACCCATAAGCAGGTTAAACTTTTGGTCTGTACCGCCTAATTCAACATCGGCTTTCAATGCAACCGAATCGTAACCTTGTAATAAAGGGTACATAAATTCATGAATCGCAATCGATTGACCTGATGCATAACGCTTTTTAAAGTCATCGCGTTCCATCATTCGGGCAACAGTTTGCTGTGATGCTAAGCGGATCATGCCAGCAGCGCCTAATGGCTCTAACCAGCTAGAATTAAATTCGATGCGGGTTTTTGCAGGGTCCAAAATTTTATAGACCTGCTCTTTATAGGTTTCGGCGTTAGCAAGCACTTGTTCACGAGTCAGTGGCGGACGGGTGCTGTTTTTACCACTAGGATCACCGACCATACCGGTAAAATCACCAATCAAGAAAATCACTTCGTGACCAAGCTCTTGAAAAGTACGCATTTTATTCAAGATGACCGTGTGACCTAAGTGAATATCTGGAGCGGTAGGATCTGCACCTAACTTGATGCGTAAGGGACGCCCTTCTTTCAGTTTCTCAAGCAAATCCGCTTCAAGTAATATCTCATCGGTACCGCGCTTAATCTCTGCCAATACTTGATCTAAATTCGCCATCTCTACTGCAACTCCCAGGGCTTGCACAAAAAATAAAGAGGTCTATGTTACTTGTTAGCCACAGCAAATGAAAGAGTGTACACTTAGCCGATAATAACGAAAGAGAGAAATTGGTAACAGAGTCAATGGCAAAGCTTCTTACTTTATTCACATTGCTGCCAAAAGCACATCAAATCACATTATCTTTATTGGTGATTCTAACGACAATTATTCTGATGTTTCCATCGGAAGACGCTCAAGCATCTAAACAAACCCAACTGGTAAGTCAATCTGCTGACAAATCAGACATAGAAACCAATAAACGTTATGATATTCCATTAGCCTTTCGCAGCCCAACACCACCGGGTAATAATGACAGTGTCGCTGAAGATGAATCGATTGATTTCATATCAAATGATGCCCTTGCATCACGAGATAATAGCGAAGAGGTAAACAGCGGCGAAACCCCTGACGATGAAGCGTTTGCCCATCATCTTGCCATGTTGCAAACAAGTACCTCTGATATTGATGGCATGATCAATGATATCGATCAGCAAGTTGCCACTCAAAAAGCTAAATTAAAACAACAAGCGGCTAATGATGATTATAGCGTTGAATACTATGAAGTGGCTAAAGGCGATACCTTAGGCGGTTTATTTAGCCGTGCAGGACTCAGCGCGAAAGATGTTTATGACATTACCCAATTACCCTTAGCGAAAAAGAATCTACTAAAAATAATGCCGGGCGAAGAAATCGCCATCAGTAAAAATGCTCAAGGTGAATTACAAGAATTAACCTATCGCATGGATAAAGTGTCGACATTAATTATCAGTCAACACAATGAGCAATACAAAGAAACGGTTAACACTAAAGAAGTCGTTAATCGCACCTCGTTTATTAGCGCCAATATTAAAAGCAACTTTTGGAATGCCGCTGCCGATGCAGGCTTGTCTGGTAACCACATTATGGAATTGGCCAATATTTTTGGTTGGGATGTCGACTTTGCTCTAGATATTCGTAAAGGCGATCACTTTTCGTTGTTATTTGAACAAGAATACGCCGACGGTCAATTTTTGCGTAATGGCAATATTCTCGCAGCAGAGTTTATTAACCAAGGTGAACGCTACACCGCAGTACGTTATACCGACGGTGAATACTATTCTGAAAATGGCAGTAGCATGCGTAAAGCTTTTTTGCGTTCGCCAGTAGACTTTAAATACGTCAGTTCTAATTTTAACCCCCGTCGCTTACATCCGGTAACAGGCCAAGTTAAAGCCCACCGCGGTGTCGATTATGTTGCTGCCATTGGCACGCCGATTAAAGCGGCAGGTAAAGGTAAAGTGGTTGAGGCCGGTTATAACCAGTTTAATGGCAACTATGTCTTCATTAAGCACAACGAAACCTACACCACTAAGTATTTGCATTTAACTAAGCGCAAAGTAAACCGTGGTGAAACGGTTAAACAAGGCCAAATAATCGGTACTCTAGGTAAAACAGGCCGAGTCACTGGCGCTCACTTACATTACGAATTTATTGTAAATGGGGTTCACCGCAATCCACGAACCATCGATTTACCTAAATCAATGCCAATTGATAGCAGAGAGAAGAACAAATTCGCTGCACTCAGCAAGCAATTGATGACGCAATTAAAATCAAATCAACAACAGCAATTGGCAAGTAATTAATAAGCGGTTTTATTGCTGTTAACAGAGAGTCACTTCATGTCTAAGCCAGAGTATTTTATCGGTCTAATGTCAGGCACAAGCATGGATGGTGTAGATGCAGTATTGGTTGATTTTTCGGCCGAACATCCTGTGCTAATCGCCAGCCATACAGAAGCCATTCCTACACATTTATTAAAAGGCTTACAGCGTTTATGTCAACCCGAAACAGATGAAATTAACCGCTTAGGTAGGCTCGATCGCAGTGTCGGCAAACTGTTTGCTCAGGCAGTAAATCACTTATTGGCAAAATCAACAGTGACTGCCGCTGAAGTGATCGCGATTGGTTCACATGGACAAACCGTGCGTCACATGCCCAATTTAGAAATGGGTTTTACCTTGCAAATTGGCGATCCAAACACCATTGCCATTGAAACCAATATCGATGTTATTGCTGATTTTAGACGTAAAGATATCGCCCTTGGCGGCCAAGGCGCACCGTTAGTTCCGGCGTTTCATCAACAAGTGTTTGCTCAGTCTGGTCATTCAAGAGTTATTTTAAACATTGGCGGCATTGCCAATGTTACTTATTTACCCGGCAATAGTGAGCAAGTATTAGGCTTTGATACTGGCCCAGGTAACAATTTAATCGATGCCTTTATTCAACAAAACTTAAACCAACCTTTTGATGAAGATGGTGCCTGGGCAGATTCTGGCACCACCCACCCAGACTTACTCAAGCAGCTATTATCACACTCTTATTTTTCACTAGCCTATCCAAAAAGCACTGGCAGAGAGTTATTTAATCAAGCTTGGCTTGAACAACAACTCGCTGACTATAGCCATTTAGATCAACAAGACATTCAATCCACTTTACTTGACCTTACCTGTCACAGTATTGCCAATGACATTAATAAATTGTCACCGACTGGCGAATTGTTTGTTTGCGGCGGTGGTGCGTTAAATAAAGCCTTAATGCAGCGACTAGCCACTTTAGTTCCCGGTTATAAAGTCGATACTACCAGCGCCTTAGGTGTTGATGCTAAGTGGGTTGAAGGGATTGCCTTTGCATGGTTAGCAATGCGTTATCACCATGATTTACCCGCAAACTTACCGGCCGTCACAGGTGCGTCACGTGCTGCTATATTAGGTGGTCGCTTTAAAGCGAGATAAATACACCAATATGTGCGGTTTACTTTTGCAATTGTGGCCTCAATGTTATGATGCCCACAAATTTGCTCAATCGTTTGAAATTGGGCAAAGCCGTAACTTAAGATGAGAGTCAATATGAGCAACAAAACCAAAAGTGTGTCTGAACTGATGAATCTAACGCCAGAAGGCCGTTACGATTATATGGTTGAGCAAATTAAAGCAGAAAAAATCATTTGGACACTTCAAGACCAAGATGGTTGCGTCATGCTAACCACTGAAGATGAAGATTGCATTCCAATGTGGCCTTCTGAAGAAACAGCTGCACTTTGGGCAGTTGATGAATGGAAAGACTGTGAACCATTAGCGATTCCACTAGACGAGTTTCAAGAACGTTGGGTGAGCGGCATGGAAGATGATGATTTATTTATCGCTGTGTTCCCAGTACAAGAAGACTTAGGTGTCGTTGTGCCACCGTTTGAAATGAACGAACGTATTTCGCCAAAGAAACAACAAAAGCATTAATGTGTTATGACAATAATCAGCTCGGAATCAAACCAAATAGATAAAGTAACGGTCAAACCACGTTTACCAAAACGACTTATCGGTTTAATGGTTATTTATACATTATCGTCTGTCAGTGGATTAATGTCCGCCAGCTCACTATCAGAGTTAAGTGCAATGTTATGCATTTTGACCTTGATGATGGTATTGGCAATTATCGGTCGCCAGAAAGCAGGTTTATATCTACTGCGGGTTTATTGTCTGTTGCAACTGCTGTTGTATAGCCTATTACCGATCATAATGTATGACCCAGATAATTTGGTTGCCGGACCAACGACATTTGATTTTGGTTTATTTCAAGCCGTAGTGCCTGATTGGCTTATATACTCAGTGCTGATTACGCTAGGTATTATACAAGTGTGGATTAGCTTTAATGCCAAAGTGAAAGCGTGGTTTAAACCGCGGATGAACCTCAACATTATGAGTAGCTAATCATCGATTATATTATTTAGAGATGTTGTCCATAAATCAAAAAAGCCGTCGAAAGACGGCTTTTTATTATATAAATCCATTCTACAGTGAGATTGTTATCTCATTTATAGCGTGGTTTATCGCTGCTGTAAGACTCATTACACCGAGAAACTAGCCCCGCAGCCACATGTAGTGGTCGCATTAGGGTTTTTAACAAAAAAGCGTGAACCTTCAAGACCCGATGTATAATCCACTTCACCACCAACAAGGTACTGAAGACTCATTGGATCAACAACCAACTGCACACCTTGCTTTTCAATGGTGAAATCACCTTCGTTGACTTTTTCATCGAATGTAAAGCCATACTGGAAACCAGAGCAACCGCCACCTGTTACATATACACGTAGCTTTAATTCAGGATTCTGTTCTTCTTCTAACAGACCTTTTACTTTTATCGCCGCCGCATCGGTAAATTGGATCGGCATTGTTGCATCAACTTGTTCAGTCATTACTACCTCTTACTTCGGTGTCTACTGAGAATTATCCTTTACCTGACTATTTTGTTCAAGTATTACCCGCAGTTCTTTTTCACCCATCAACAGCTCTGGCACATTAAAGACTTGTTCAATCTCCCCGCCTTTCACCCCACGACTCGCAGCGACCTTCACTTTGACCATAATTCGTTGTAAATTAAAACCACTTGGCAGCACAAAATCGCTGTCCATAATTTGAAAATAATTAAACTCAAAATCCAGCTTTTTATTAATTAACTTGCTCAAAGACAGTTCGGCCGGCTGGTTATTTAGTGTGCCAAGCAACAATACAGTGGCGTTGGTTTTCACTTTTACTTTGCGTTTTTGCAACTGAGTTAAGATTAGTCGTAACTGATATTGCTCGGGAGCTACACCTTGAGATAATTCCACTCCATGAATTGCCACCCCTTCAACATCAGCATCGGTAACCATAACACTGCGATAAAATGCTAATTCTTTTTCTAACGCTTTCTGTGCAGATAATTGCTGACTAAACATTTCTTGCATTTCTTTGTTGGCATTATCAGCAATACTTAAGGCTAAATTTCGACTGGCAAGCGCTTGCGCTTGAGTCTCTAGTTCTTGCAATAATTTACGCTTACCACTGGCGCTATTTGGTGTAGCCTCTGGTGCAAATGAAAGCCATAGGTTAAAACTTATCGCTCCCAGCAAAAAACACACTACCATTAACCCTATTAAGTATATGCTTGATGTCCGGTTTTTGCGTTCTAAAACTTGCAGTCTGTCTAACCAGCGGTGATAATTTAACATTACGTTACAACCTTTTAATAAAATACAGTATGCTTGATGAAGCTTATTTGCTTAGGGCTTATATTTTTGTAGAGCTTAACATCTTGTTCAAATCCTATGCATTGTAAATAAGGTTCTAATGATAATAATTTGCTTGCCAAATAAAGCTTTACCAGCCAACGTAAAGAGCTAAAAAACATGCGCAGGCAGTACTTTGACCTGTTAAAAGGCGTTAGTGCAAATTGATGGAGAGTCATAACATGACACATACGCGTTATCGGTCAATCAATAAAAAATTGCCAAACATAACCCTAAAATATCAACAGACTTTAGAGTCAAACCGTGCAATTTAAGATAAATAAAGCCGCTATTATTCACGCCAAAAGAACTACGCGCAAATATCTACGTAACGAATTTAGAGATAAGTTATCTCAGGCTAAAATTAGTGTGCAACTTTGTGCACTCGCACTGTTATTTGCCATCATCGCCTCATTAGTGATTATCTTATTCCGGTTAAGCTTGGTGTGGGCAGAACAATATCTGCATGCAGATTCCATGAGCCTTAGCTCAACCTTAAGCGATTGGCGCTCTTACTTACCTTTAATCGGCGCGCTGCTTATTTGGTTGCTGTCATTGTTGGGGTCAAAGCGTTACCGGCGCATGGGCATTGCTTATGTATTGCATCGATTTAAATTGCACTACGGTAAGGTACCGCTTCAATCAGCTGCTGGACAGTTTTTTCAAGCATTAATCGCACTGATGACCAATTTTTCTGTCGGAAAAGAAGGCCCAGCGATTCACTTAGGTGCGGTGAGCGCAAGTGTTATGGCTGAGAAGTTCTCGTTACCAGACAATAGCGTGCGCATTATGTGTGCTAGTGGTATTGCCGCGGGTATTGCTGCCACCTTTAACGCACCGCTGGCTGCGGTTTTGTTTGTATTTGAAGTCATTGTACGAGAGTACAAAATTCATTACTTTTTCCCTATTATGCTATCTGCTATTTGCGGCGCGGTATCAAGCCAACTTGTATTTGGTAATATTCACGAATACGATTTGATCAATGTGATCCACATTCCACTCGATCATTATCCTATTTTACTCATTGGCGGACTTGCGCTGGGATGTGTCGCTGCCCTGTTTAACTTTTCACTGATGAAAGTCACTGCCACTGGCCAGCACTGGCCATTAATTTATCGTCTGCTCATTGCTGCAGCAGTCACCACTCTAGTTGGTTTAGTCATGCCACAGGCATTAGGCTCAGGCGATTTTGCCATCAATGAAGCCATTAGTGAGCATCCTAGTTTGTTGTTTTTAATCGCGCTGTTATTAGCAAAAATGTTGGCGACCATTGCTGCTATTGGCTTTGGCGTACCAGGCGGACTTATTGGTCCGCTCTATGGTATTGGCGCCTTAATTGGGGCAATTCTAGCGTTAATCAGTAGCCTAATATTCCCGTCAATTGCGCCTTATGTTGGCTTATATACCGTGATTGGGATGACGGCGATGATGGGGGTTTGCCTGAGTGCGCCCCTAGCAGCATTAGTAGCATTACTTGAATTAACCAACGATGCTTCGATTATTTTACCGGCCATGTTTGTCACCATCCCAGCATTTTTGGTGGCGTATCAGGGATTTAATACCAATTCTATCTTGCTAAAACAACTTGATATTATGGGGCTTGGTTACAAAATTGCTCCGCTTAACCAAGGGCTGCAAAAGAAAGGTGTGAGGGTACTGATGGATAAACGCTTTGTCATTGTTAATGATGATGACGAACTGCTACTTGAAGTACTCAAACGCGCAGCAGGTCGCCCAGTACTAGTGCGTAATGCAGAGGGAGAAATTGAAATGCTGCGTCTTGAAATGCAGTCATTTGAAGATTCAACCACGCTATCACGCCTCCCTATGCCAGGGTTACCAGACACGGCCACCTTAAATGAAGCCTATGAAGCGCTGGTCGCGAAACGCTCCGGTGAAGTGTATATCTATCGAGGCACTAATCAGAAAGTCGTTGGGGTAATAAGTTGGGCTAATTTACTTCAAGAAATCCGCTCCGGGCAGGTATAGTCCCAGACTATCCTCGGTATAAGCTCTCACCGAGTGAAGATGGAATGTACCTATTCAATCAACCTATTTTCAAAATAGGTCTATTGGCTAACAAGACGTATTAACACCTTGAAAGCGGTCCTTTTATTAGGAAATTAGACAACTTAAATAGTGAGGCGAAATGCTTTAACAAATATTCATTAACCCATACAGGGGCTGCTATAGCACAATGAAATTTGAGGTAGCTCGGTCAGTATGCCGCTCATTCAGTGCTGAATGAGTCATAAAGGCGCGCAACTTAATTCCATTAAAAAGTAAACTAAAGCCCTGCGAATGTTCTTCATAGCAGCAAGTGAATCTCAAAGTTCAGCACGGTTATTATATTTATCTGGCGGTTCTTTTCTGCTACAATTTTGCCTCAGCCACCCTACACATAACCTATATAACACTCTATATAATGCCCTATATAATAATACGGTAAAATAGCATGCTGTTCTGGTGAATATTTTGCCCCTAAACTTTGGAAATCAGGCTGATGACACAGTTCGAAGGTTCACATATCCTTTCAGTAAGCCAGTTAGATCTGGATTCGATTAACACTATTTTTAATGTTGCTAACAAAATGACCCCTTATGCTTTGCGTGAAAAACGCACCAAAGTGTTGGAAGGTGCCATTTTAGGCAATCTTTTTTTTGAACCTAGCACCCGTACTCGTGTCAGCTTTGGCTGCGCTTTCAATTTGCTTGGCGGACATGTACGAGAAACCACCGGAATGGCATCATCGTCATTATCAAAAGGCGAGTCCTTGTATGACACGGCTAGAGTACTATCAACTTACTCAGATGTGATTGCCATGCGTCACCCAGATGCCTACTCCGTCAAAGAGTTTGCTGAAGGCAGCCGAGTGCCAGTGATCAATGGCGGTGATGGACCAAATGAACATCCAACTCAAGCCTTGCTGGACTTATTTACCATCAAAAAAGAATTAAGCCATTCAGGTATGGGTATCGATGGTATGCATATTGCCATGGTAGGTGACTTAAAATATGGTCGCACTGTGCATTCACTTTCGCGCTTACTTTGTATGCATAAGGACATTAAGTTCACATTGATATCGCCAAGTGAGCTAGCAATGCCTGACTATGTGATCGCCGACATTGAAAATGCTGGCCATAAGATCACAATAACCGAACAACTTGAAGGTAATTTACATAACGCGGATATTTTATATCTTACCCGTATTCAAGAAGAGCGCTTTCCGTCACAGGAAGAAGCCAATAAATACCGGGGTAAGTTTCGCTTAAATCACAATATTTATACGCAACATTGCAAATCAAATACGGTGATTATGCATCCATTACCTCGTGATTCACGCGCGCAAGCAAATGAACTCGACAATGATTTAAACAGCCATCCAAGTTTGGCTATTTTTAGACAAGCCGACAACGGCTTACTTATACGTATGGCACTTTTTGCATTAACACTTGGAGTTGAAAACCAACTCGAAAAGTATGAGTGCCCAGTAAACTGGTATTCACGTAAAGCCGATAGATAATTGGCACACAATATTAAGGATTAGACATGACCCGTTCCGAAGTTTTATTTGAACAGGCTAAAAAAACCATTCCTGGTGGCGTTAACTCACCTGTACGTGCCTTTAATGGTGTCGGTGGTTCACCTTTGTTCATTGAGAAAGCTGATGGCGCTTATATTTTTGATGCCGATGGCAAAAAGTATGTCGACTATGTGGGTTCATGGGGACCGATGATTTTAGGCCATAATCATCCTAAAATTCGTCAAGCAGTGTTAGCTGCTGTCGAAAACGGCTTATCATTTGGCGCACCGACTGAACTTGAAGTAAAAATGGCTGAAAAAGTCATTTCAATGGTGCCATCGATGGAACAAGTTCGTATGGTAAGTTCGGGCACCGAAGCTACCATGAGTGCAATCCGTTTAGCCCGTGGATTTACTAACCGTGATGATATTTTAAAGTTTGAAGGTTGCTACCACGGTCATGCTGACTGCTTGTTGGTTAAAGCGGGATCAGGCGCATTAACGTTAGGCCAGCCAAGTTCACCTGGTATTCCAGAAGACTTTGCCAAACACACTTTAACCGCGACGTATAACGACCTTGATTCTGTACGCGCTATATTTGAACAGAACCCAGACAATATCGCTTGTATCATCCTTGAACCCGTTGCGGGCAACATGAACTGTATCCCGCCAGTAGAAGGTTTTTTACAAGGCTTACGTACAATTTGTGACGAATTCGGTGCATTATTGATTATCGATGAAGTGATGACGGGCTTTCGTGTCTCTATGAGTGGCGCACAAGGTCACTATGGCGTAACGCCAGACTTAACCACACTTGGTAAGGTCATTGGTGGTGGCATGCCTGTAGGCGCATTTGGTGGACGTAAAGACGTTATGCAATTTATCGCACCAACAGGTCCAGTCTATCAAGCGGGTACATTATCAGGTAACCCAATTGCAATGACTGCAGGTTTAGCGCAAATGGACGCTTTATGTGAACCCGGTTTGTATGAAGCGCTTGCAGACAAAACTAAACGTGTTGCTGAAGGCTTTAAAGCCGCAGCAGACAAACATGGTATTCCATTAAATATTACTTATGTGGGCGGCATGTTTGGTTTCTTCTTTACTGAAGATAACACGCCAATGACGTCATTTGCCCAAGTCACAAAATGCAACATGGAGCATTTCCGTCATTTCTACCATGCCATGTTAGATGAAGGTATTTATTTAGCGCCAAGTGCTTATGAAGCAGGCTTCATGTCTATGGCTCATGGTGATGCTGAAATTGAATATACTTTAGCTGCTGTTGATCGCGTTTTTGCGGCAATGAAATAGCTCAACTTCATCAGTTAACCTCTTTTTAGGTTAAGCAAACTGTTGGTAACAAAAATAGGATAAATAACTACGTTGTTTATCCTATTTTTATTTATGTTAACAAATTCCTATTACCTTTCTCTGTGTTAATTATTTTATCCACGACTTTGGTCGATAATTAACGAAAAAACTGTGATCTATATTGCGAAAATGCCCGTGGTGTGATGTGATCGCCCCGCCAAACGGAAAGCTTAATTGAACCTTAAAAAAAAGGCTGAATTAGGTTAGCAAAAATTCATGGTAATGATGTTGATTACCTACAACACAAAGTTGGAATTGCAGTCATGCTACATACCTTTCTTATCTCACTTGCAGTGCTTGCGCTGTTAAGTATCGTGCTCGAAGAAATTACCCATATTAATAAAGCCAAAACCACCCTGTTCCTTGGCTGTATTGCTTGGATCACCTTATTTATTGCCTCTGGTAGCCCAGAGAAAAGTAAACTGGTCGGTGAAGAACTCAATGAAAACTTATTAGAAATTGCCACCTTATGGCTGTTTTTAATGTCTACTATGACCTTTGTTGCTTACCTTAACGCTAAAGGTATGATCCAAGTACTGGTGCAAAAAATATTTCCGCAGCAAGTGTCTGTTCGCATGTTGATGATACAAGTTGGGATGTTTTCGTTAGTACTGTCGACTTTTTGTGACAACGTGACAGCCACATTGGTGTCGTTAGGTTTACTGACCACCTTTAATTTAGACAAACAAATGCGTCGCCGTATGGCAGTGCTCATTATCTTTGCGGTGAACTCTGGTGGGGTTGCATTAATCACCGGCGATGTAACGACTCTGATGATTTTCCTTGCCGGTAAAGTGCATATTTCTGAATTATTAATTCTGTTCATTCCTGCCAGCATCAGCGTTATGATCCTAGCAATATTGTTCTCACTCAAAGCCGAAGGGCATGTGAGCACATCGCCAATTGAGCAAAACTACAATACCGTTGATATCGTCATTGGCTTGATTTTCTTCACCACCATCGTATTAACCATGGTACTTAACGTGCTGTTTGGTATTCCACCGGTATTGACCTTTTTATTCGGTTTATCAGTAATGTTCTTAGTCGGCACTACCCATAAGAGTAAAACCGAAGAAGTTCAGGTATTAGAATACATTCGCCAAGTTGAGTTCGATACCCTGCTGTTCTTCTTAGGTATCTTGTTACTGGTTGGTATGCTTAAAGAGATTGGTACGCTTAACCTATTAACAGAAGTCTATGGCATGTATAACCCAAGCATTTCTAACTTCTTTACCGGTGTCGGTTCTGCATTATTAGACAACGTGCCACTAACTGCAGCATTATTAAAAGCAGATCCCGTACTGACAACAGCACAATGGTTAGGCTTAACTTATTCGGTTGGTGTAGGCGGATCGTTATTAATCATCGGTTCGGCATCTGGCATCATCGCGATGAGTAAAGTTGAAGAACTGACATTCGTAAGCTACTTAAAATATGTTCCAGCATTACTATTATGCTACTGCATAGGTTATGGATTAACGCTGTTTTTAGCCAATAACATTCACGGCTAATATTATTACGAGGGTTTTTCAGATAAAACAAAGGCGCTAATAGCGCCTTTGTTTTATGCCTAACATCCCAACATCGCCTTAAATTGCTGGCACTCTAAATTGCTCACCATCAATTTCTAATACGATATCTCGTGGCCGAATTTCTACAATCGTCAGCTTATTCTTGATCATATCGCCCTGTTGTAATTCAACCCCATCGACATTTAACCAACGGTTACTTGGTTCTGTCGAATACACATGAGCATTAATATTAAACTCCGGTACTTGCAACTGCACACTCGCGGGTAAGTCACCATACTTAGGAATTTGCTGATTGGAAGGTCGAGGGATAGGATCTAATTTTGCTGAGGTCACTTGCTGATTCGCCGACTGTTCATATTCAACGTCTTTAAGCGCAGTTTCAAACGCAGCAATCAAATTACTCTGCTCTTTAATTGATGGTGCTTTAACAGAGGCAAAATCGACGTCTTCTGCGGCGGCATTCACTTGCAAGCGCAATGCCTCAAGCTCTGCTAAACCTCGGCGATTAGCCTTAGCACCCAATGCAATAGCTTCTTGCTGCTGCGCCTGTTGACGATTGCTCTCTTGTGTCTGATATTCATCAACGCTGCTATCTTGCCCGCTTTGATAATTATCCTGTTCATAACCTGCTTGCTGCTGATAGCTTGGTTGCTGAAAATTGGCTTGTTGGGCGTTGGTTTGTTGAGAGTTAAATTGCTGAGAGTTGAATTGCTGGGAATTAGCTTGTTGAAAACTGCGCTGGTCATCATTTGCTTGCAGATATGGTTCATTCAAACCAGAAGACTCAGCGTAACTATAATTATTATAACTTGCCGCTTGCGTGTTCATTGCATTCGTATTGAAAGGTTTGGCAATAGGTAATGCCACCTTACCCGCTAAACGAATATCATCGTTATTTTGTACCGCAGATTCATTTTTGTTACCGGCTAATGCTTCAGGTGTTTTATGTGGTGTAACAACAGCAACTGGCGCCGTGACAGTTTGTAGTGCATTAACGCCATTATGCTGGATAGTTGATAACGATGCAGACGGTGACTGTAATAGCACACTCATGCCCCATGCAGCGCCAATGCCCAAAGCAATGGCTACAGCCAATAGACTATACTGATTCAACTTATTTGAGCTGTTAGATTGCGATGTATATTGAGGCGGCTGTGTCGACATAATATCGACAACATCACCTTGTTGCTGCTTTTTACGGTTAACCGCATCCAATAGAATTGACATTAACTGCGCACCTCAGAGGTACTTAAACGAGGGCCTTGCTGGCTCAGATATAAGTTAAGTTGCACCAAGGTCTGATTGCCAGCTATACCGTCTGGCTTTAACCCATGCTGACGTTGAAAATTCATCAATTGTTGCTCTAAATCACTATCAAACTGCGTCAGTAGCCGTGCACGTCGCTTGTTGACTAACGCTAAGCTATTCTCGAGCCATTGCACTTGTGCCAAGCTAGAGGACTGACCAATCTCACGCGGCAAGACACTGTCTGGTTGCCACAAAATTTCAAAAGTGCCACTAAAGTGACGGTCAAACCAATCTTTATTCACCCAAAATTGTTGCTCGCCCAGTTGCAATAAAATCTGTTCGGCTTGACGCTCAACAATTACGCCATAAAACACGTTCGTTTGTGTATCTTGCAAGTAAACAACTGCGGGGTAATTAAGACGCATAATACTGTGCCAATTACCTTGTTGCTGATAACAGGCTAAATCTTGTTGCTGCGCAGCTTGGCAGGCCGACAAGCCGATAATAGGCTGTTTATTCCACAAGCCAAATAATCCGGCAAAGGCATTATCAATGCTACTGCTTTGTAGCATTGCTTGGCGCATAATTTGTTGTTGTGCATTGGCAACTGGAGTTGCTGCTTGTACTTGTTGAGGTTGAGTTTGTGCTGCTTGGTTTATCTGGCTAGGCATAACTGCAGGCGTTTGATTGGCTAGGCTAGATTGCGCTTGAACATCTGCTATCGCCGCATTCGCATTCATATTGTTTTCAATGGCTGAACGATTAAACAGATAAAATGATAAACCAAAAGCGAGCACCAACGCAGTAGCGGCAATAAATGGCCAGCGTTTGTCGCCTGGTACATCAATATCACCCAATACTTCGACCGCAGCTTGATTAACCATTTTGTGATCGATCGGAACCTTAGCTTGACCATAACCAGCCATTAATGCACGTTCACATAATAAGTTGGTTAAACGCGGAATACCGCCAGAATGTTTATGTAACGCGGTTATCGCCTTACGTGTAAATAGCGGCTCATGCCTACCGGCAACCTGCAAACGGTGCAACACATATAGAGCAATTTCATCTTTATTTAGCGGTAATAAATGATAGCGAGCGGTGATCCGCTGTGCTAACTGACGTAAGTCTTGACGCTTTAGCAGTTGTTGTAATTCTGGCTGGCCAATCAAAATCACTTGCAGCAGTTTTTTGGTGTTGGTTTCTAGATTGGTCAATAAACGCAGCTGCTCTAATACTTCCGAACGCAAATGCTGTGCTTCATCAATAATCAGCACCGTATTACGACCATTTTTGTGATTATTCAGTAAGTACATGCTGATTAAATCAGTCAACTGCTTTAACGTCGGATTTTCACCGTATTTAATTTCCAGCTCATCACATAGGGTGGCTAAGAGTTCAAGCTCTGTTAACGATGGGTTTAGAATAAACGCGGTGTCGGTATTATCGGGTATTTGTTGTAATAGACAGCGAGAAACAGTGGTTTTTCCAGTGCCGACTTCACCCGTTAATAATACAAAGCCACCGGTTTCACCTAGGCCGTAGGTTAAATGAGCCAACGCCTCACGATGACGGTCACTTAAGAACATATAATGAGGGTTAGGCGCGATAGAAAATGGATTATCGTTTAATCCATAGAAGGCTTTATACATTCGACCAAAAATCCTTATTTGAAACTGACGGCTCACGTTAATGCTTGTATGACAGCTTGTCAAAAGTTAGCCGTAAAAATCTAACTCTGATAAGATTTAAGCAACTTATTATTACACGTTGTGGTACGCCATGAAGATTTATTTAGTAGGCGGGGCCGTACGCGATACCCTTCTTAAACAAACTGTCGTTGATAAAGATTATGTGGTTGTTGGCAGCAGCGTAGAAGAAATGCTCGCATTGGGTTATCAGCAAGTCGGTAAAGACTTTCCTGTTTTTTTACACCCTAAAACTCAGCAAGAATATGCGTTAGCCAGAACAGAACGAAAAACCGGTAAGGGTTATCAAGGTTTCAGTTGTGATGCCAATAAAGATGTCACCCTCGCCGAAGACTTATTACGCCGAGATTTAACCATTAATGCCATCGCGCAAGATGAGCACGGCACACTGACGGACCCGTTCCACGGTATTGCAGACATTAACGCTAAAATACTTCGCCATGTGTCAGATGCCTTTGTTGAAGATCCTTTACGCGTGTTACGAGTGGCTCGTTTTGCCGCTCGATTTCACCACTTAGGGTTTACTATTGCACCTGAAACCTTACAGTTAATGACCGACATAGCTAATAGCGGTGAATTAGATCACCTCACCCCAGAACGCGTATGGCAAGAATGTGATAAAGCATTAAGCAGTCAAAGTCCGCAGGTTTTTTTCAATGTATTAAAGCAATGCCAAGCATTAACAGTGTTATTTCCTGAAATTGATGCGTTGTTTGGCGTGCCACAACCTGAAAAGTGGCATCCTGAAATAGACACCGGTATTCATACCCTCATGGTTCTCGAGCAAACGAGTCTGTTAAGTGACAACAAAGCAGTACGTTTTGCCGCTCTAGTTCACGATCTAGGTAAAGCGTTGACCCCAAAACAAGATTGGCCGAAGCATTATGGCCACGGGCAGAAAGGTTTGCCGGTCATTAAAAAGCTTTGTGAACGAATTAGAGTGCCAAACGAATACCGTGATTTAGCATTATTAGTCAGCGATCAACACCAAAACATTCATAACGCGTTTGAACTAAGAGCAGAAACCATCGTCAAATTATTTGATAAAGGTGATTTTTGGCGAAAACCTCAACGCTTAACAGAGCTACTATTATGTTGTCATGGCGACTTAAGAGGACGAACTGGATTTGAACAAGCACCCTATCCACAAGCCGAATATTTACTACATTGCTATGAGTTAGCGAGCAACGTCGATGTGCAATCGATTATTGCCGCGGGTTACCAAGGATCACAGATTAAAAGTCAACTTCAGCTAAATCGAGCCGAAACGATTAATAACTATAAAATACAATACATTGAAAGCAAGCAGCTACATTAGCTATTGCCTATTTAGGGTTTTATGAAAAAAAGCGGAAAAAAGCATTTTTTAACAGGGAATAAGCAATAAATCACTAAGATTTATATAAATTCGGCAATTAATGATGCTTTTGGCCCGGTAGACTTGCAATTTTCATTTATTTCGCTATTTTAAATGAACAATCTTATATTTGCCTATAGCAAATAAAAAAATCTGTGACATAATTACGCCGTTGCAAAGGCACATGCCGTTGCACTATTTAACAACCTATATATTAAGGGATTTACCCATGAACAAGAAAGTACTGATGATTGCTGGTGTTGCGATGACTGCTTTATTAGGTGGTTGTGCTAACACTACTGCTTTAGAAGAAAGCGTAGCAAACCTAGGTAACAAAGTTGATCAACTATCAGCACAAGTTGGTTCTTTAAAGTCTGAGCAAAGCAAGCTATCTGCTGATGTTAAAGGCGCTAAAGCTGCTTCTATGGACGCACAAGCCGAAGCTAAACGTGCTAACGACCGTTTAGACAACATGGCTTCTTCTTACAAAAAGTAAGAATAGTTATTAAAAATTAGCTTATTTACATAGGTTGATTATTAGGGCTTGATTGTTGATACCACTACTCTAAGTAGTACTTCAACATCAAGCCTTAATTATTTGTGCTTCGCGTAGAAAAGTAATAGTAAGCGGTATCAAGCGGTATCAAGCGGTATCAAGCGGTATCAAGCGGTATCAAGCGGTATCAAGCGGTATCAAGCGGTATCAAGCGGTATCAAGCGGTATCAAGCGGTATCAAGCGGTATCAAGCGGTATCAAGCGGTATCAAGCGAAAAATCTAAACACCTACAGCTTATCCACACCAGCTTTTTCACTATTTAATCTATACATTGTTCAACCAGTTAATCTTTCTAAACAATCTCACAGATATCATCTGGATTGACCATTAACACAAAGTTCAATCTTAGCATTAGCTTTTATAGCATCTAGCAGCGAAGCGCTCTAGCCCCTAGGCTTGTATACGCTCTCACCGTTCGTTATCGCTTGTCATCACAGAAATCTTAGCACCAGCTCTTATAGCATCTAGCCGCGAAGCGTCCTAGCCCTTAGGCTCTAACGCTCTCACCGCATTGTCGTCCTTATCGCTTGTCATCGATCGCAACCAATCTTAGCTTGTATATCATCTAGCCGCGAAGCGTCCTAGCTCTTAGGCTCTAACGCCCTCACCGCACTTTCATCTTATCGCTTGTTATCGTTTTCCATCGCTTGTTATCGCTTTCCATCAGCCTTCACGCTTGTTACCTATTTTACATTTTTATAAGCGTTTTTTGAGGGTTATAATCTGCCAGTCAAACTCTAGTTCACTAATTGCAGTAGATTTAACTTGATGCTTTAGCTGATCATTAGCACGCCAACCAAATACCGACATATCAAGCAATGTTAATGCCTGCTCACCGGTAACTGACTGAGTAAACACCACTTGTTGCTGGGCATCAATTTCCACATCATTGGGTAAATTTAACTGCAGCGGCTTTTCGACTAAGTCTGGATAAACTTGTTGTTTAATTTGCCATAAATGCCTAATACCAGGCTGCAACAATACAATTCGACCGTCATCTTTTAAAATCCGAATGCATTCTTTCCCTTTTAACGGTGAATCAAGAACCGTCACGATATCGACTGATTGCGAGGCAAAGGGCAATTTTTTTAACGCCAACAACAATAAATTCGCCGGTGTTTCAGATTTTGCCGCGGCAAAGATAGCATTTTCAGCATCGGTAATGCCCCAATGCTGACACGATACATTGGCTTCCACTAACGCAGGCACAAGCTGACGTAAATAATAACCATCAGCACATTGGTAATCGATATGCTGTAATTGTGTGTCACCATTAGAGGTAGAGGCACATAAGTCCAGCAATACTGTTTGAAGTTGTTTAATTAACGGTGCAAACAAGCCTGTTTCTAATAAAAAATGTCGCCCGCGCATTTGTTGGCGAGACTCCACTTGCGGCTTACTCTTGCCCTTTACGTTGCTCAGCAGTGGCCAGTAACCATTAGGGTGTTTATCAAAATGATGTTTGTTGTCGCAATAAAATCCCGCTGAAGCTTGATGTTGATTTAGTGGAGCTGAACACACTGGACATAATAAAGATAAAGTCATAATTACACTGATAGTTAATTGAAAGACGGTAAAACAAACGGGTAGAAATACCTAGTGTGGTAAGCCTACCCGCTATGCAAATAAAAAGTCGCTTAAATGCTTATATTAAAGATAGAGCAATCCAAGCAATAACGCACCAAGAGCAAGGCGATATAATACAAACGGCGTCATGCCTATTTTGCTAATAAATTTTAAAAAGAAATGAATACATAAATACGCAGCAACAAATGATACAACAATCCCTAAACCAAGCGCTTGGTAATCGATAGGTGCAGGACTACTGACTAAGTCTTTGGTCACCAGTAACGCGGCACCAAAGCTAACAGGAACAGACATAAGGAATGAAAAGCGAGCCGCGGCTTCACGGGTTAGCCCTAACATCAGTGCTGCTGTCATCGTGGCGCCAGAGCGCGACGTGCCAGGTATTAATGCCATAGCCTGTGCTAAACCGATAAGCAAAGCCTTTTTCCAACCCATTTGAAATTCAGTTAACTGTGCTTTTGACATTCTATCTGCCGCCCACAACAGCAAACCAAAAACAATCGTAGTGATTGCAATCACTAAAGTATTTCTGAAATGGGTTTCAATAAAGTCTTTGGCAGTAAATCCGACAATAACAGCAGGAATAGTCGCTAAAATAATCCACCAAGCGAGTTTACTTTCTTGAGTTTGTTGCTTGCTAGCTAAACTGGTAAACCAAGCTTTTGCCAGTACAACAATCTCATGGCGAAAATAAATGACCACGGCAAATAAAGAGCCTGTATTAACTGCGACATCAAATGATAAACCTTGATCTGCCCAACCTAATATTTGTGATGGTAAAATTAAATGTGCCGAGCTAGAAATAGGCAAAAACTCCGTAAGCCCTTGGATTAATGCCAGCAGAATAACTTGAAACGTTTCCATATTTGTCCTTGTTAGAGATTAACTTATCGATTAGTTATAACGTGTTAATGGGTAATAGTTCTGGTGGGAACTCAAATACAATAGGCCACAATTGTTGACACTGTTTGTCATAATTCTGCCAAAGTGTTTGATAGCTTTGTAACGTCACCGGATGAGACAGATTAGGGACTAATTCTGCCAAAGGCCACAATACAAACGCATTAAACAAAATTTCGCCACGAGGCAATTCAACGGGGATGTCACAAATAACATCGTCATACAGCAATAAGTCAATATCAAGGCTCCTCGGGCTGAATTTTTTCTCACCTCGAATTCGGCCATTGTCTTGTTCAATTTGCTTAAATGTCGCCACAACCTGTGCAATTGATAAATCGGTATCAGCCGCAGCCACCATATTTAAAAAATTAGTGCCTTTAAACCCTACCGATTCACTCTCAAAAACCCGTGATAATTGTAATGGGCCAAAATATTGTTGTAAATCAACCAAACCGGCTTTCAGGTGTTTCTCTGGCGAAATATTAGTGCCCAAACTTATGTAAATACGTGCCATTGACTGACCTAATGCTAAACAGTAAAAAAATAACAGTTAAATGCTACCGCGTTCGATCTCGACACCGACAGAAACAGCATGAGGAATTGCACCTGGCTTCATCACAACCACTTTAACCCAAGGCACATTAAATTCGTCTTGCAAACAATGCGCAATCATTTCAGCAACAGTTTCAATCAGCTCTATCGGATTCTCAGTAATCAATGCCGTTAAACGATTTGATACCGTTTCATAACACAATGCATTTTCGTAACTATCACTAGCGGCCGCAAGACGATTATCCCATGCCATATCTAAATCGATAAGCAATGTTTGATGAAGTTTTTTTTCCCACTCATAGATACCAATAATGGTCTCTATCGCTAACTGGCGAATGAGTACTTTATCCATATAAATTCCTACCTTAACCGATGTAAAAAGACGTTAAGTTCATCCTAATCAAACTTTATTACCGATTATATGCCTAATATGCACATTTAAGCTTTTTCCTAATGAATTAAAGCAGTAGGATAGGCGCTGTTGTTCAATTAACATCAATTAAATGGTTAATGTTAACGCAAAGACAGCTTCAGTGAATACTAAAATGACTTGTCTCACAAATGAATGCGCGATGATACCCTAAGAAGAGTAAGGAAACCAATTTGAACGCCGTTACAGTCACCATTTTGATGATCATTACCGCCTACCTAGCGGGTTCGATCTCAAGTGCCGTACTGGTTTGTAAATTAAGAGGTTTACCTGATCCAAGAACCAGCGGCTCCGGCAATCCCGGTGCCACTAATGTGCTACGCATTGGTGGAGTTAGTTCTGCAGCGCTTGTGTTATTTTTTGACATGCTCAAAGGCGCCCTGCCTTCTTATCTGGGCTATAAAATGGGACTTGATGCCGCATCATTAGGTTTTATCGCTGTCAGCGCCTGCCTAGGGCATATATTCCCAATATTTTTTGGCTTTAAAGGCGGAAAAGGTGTTGCTACAGCCTTTGGTGCAATGGCCCCCATTGGCGGTGATTTAGCGCTATGCCTCATCCTCACTTGGATTGTGTTTTTACTATTAACGCGTTATTCCTCTGTAGCCGCTATGGCAACCGCAACTTTAGCGCCCTTTTTTACTTGGTGGTTAGACGAACGTTTTATTCTGCCTGTTGCGATGCTCTCAACCCTTATTTTAATCCGCCACAAAGACAATATTGGCCGTTTGCGCCATGGCGAAGAAAGTAAGGTCACACGAAAAAAATCCATAAAAAAACCCAACACCAAATAGTATTAGGTTTTCTTGGCGGCTTGAAAGTAAATCATTACTTTTAAGCTTACCGACTCAAACACGCTAACTCATCAATTAGTCTACTGCAGGCAGCGTATCCAAAGGCCATCTAGGCTGACCTTTAACCTCAAGCCCCTCTATATGCCCTGCACGTAAACGCTGTAATCCAGCGTAAGCAATCATGGCACCATTGTCAGTACAAAACTCCCCACGAGGATAATACACTTGACCGCCTAACTTGGTCATCATCTCTGCCAATGTCTCACGTAAGCGAGTATTAGCACTTACACCACCGGCAATCACCAAACGTGTATAACCTGTTTGCTTCAAGGCTCGTTTACATTTTATCGCAAGGGTATCAACAACCGCTTCTTCAAATGCACGCGCAATATTGGCACGAGTCTGTTCATCATTCGGTTCTGCAGCAATCGTATTTGCGGTAAATGTTTTCAATCCAGAAAAACTAAAATCTAAACCTGGCCTGTCCGTCATTGGACGTGGAAACTTATACCCCGCAGGCAAGCCTTTCTGGGCTAGTTTGGCTAAACGAGGGCCGCCAGGATAATCTAATCCCATGAGCTTGGCTGTCTTATCAAACGCTTCGCCTGCAGCATCATCGACAGATTCACCTAACACTTGATATCGTCCAATGCCTTCAACTTGCACTAACATTGAATGGCCGCCAGACACTAACAAGGCTAAAAAAGGAAATTCAGGCGCATTTTCTTCCAGCATGGGTGCCAATAAATGTCCTTCCATATGATGCACACCGATCGCCGGTTTATTCCATGCATACGCTAAAGAGCGTCCCACACAAGCGCCAACAAGTAATGCACCAATTAGCCCAGGGCCTTTGGTATAAGCAACACCGTCGATATTATCTAGGCTTGAATTAGCCTCTGATAAAGCCTGCTTAATCAATGGCACAATTTTGCGAACATGATCACGAGAGGCAAGCTCAGGCACAACACCACCATAATCGGCGTGCAATTTAACTTGGCTGTATAGCACATGCGACAATAAGCCTAATTTATCGTCATACACTGCAACCCCAGTCTCGTCACAGGATGTCTCAATACCAATAACCCGCATAATCTCTCGTCTTCATTAAAAATAAGGCCGCCAATTCTACCCGTCTCAGCGTAAATACTCCAATGTTTAACGATTAAATACCTATCCTTATAAGTAAGAGATCAACTCAAGACTCTGAACCAGCAAAACATAGATAACAAACCGATTTTAAACAGTCACAATTAGTGTTAAATACACTTACCAAGGGGCAACCATGATATTGTCCATGCGCGTTACCTAACAAAACAGGCACTGCAGTACAACTAACGGCTTAAACGAATAGACATATAACGGCTACTTTTTCTTAAATAACCTGAACTTAAGATAACAAATTCCTCCCAAACAGCCCTTTGCCTTGCTAACGTCGAGATTATTTACACAAGAAGACTTGCAATAATCCCGCTATTTGACGCGTCATTTCGCTTTGTTAGTAAAAAATGACAAGTTTGATAGAGGTTAATTACTAAAATTATGATATTTATAATTATATTCTCAACTCTATATCCCGAGTTCAGGTTAAATATTAAAAAAATGAAACAGTGGGCTATTTCCCCGAAGAGAAAATCAATCAGGGGTTTACAAATGGTCGCCGCTCGGTGTAAAATTCTGCACCATTTTAAATAGCCTTTGGTTTGAGTGAAGTCACTAAAAATGTTTAGTCGATTTAATCATCCAACATAACTACACCTAAGGGGTGATGGCGTATGCCAATTATTAAAGTACGTGAAAACGAACCATTCGACGTAGCTCTTCGTCGTTTCAAGCGCTCTTGTGAAAAAGCTGGTATTTTAGCTGACGTGCGTGCTCGTGAATTTTACGAGAAGCCAACTACTGCCCGTAAGCGTGCAAAAGCAGCTGCAGTTAAGCGTCTAGCTAAGAAGCTTTCTCGCGAAAACGCACGTCGCGTACGTTTATATTAATCTCATTATGAACTTAACCGATCAGCTAAAAGACCACATGAAAGATGCCATGCGCGCTAAAGATAAAGTGCGCTTAGGAACAATTCGTATGGCACTTTCTGCCATCAAACAGATTGAAGTGGATACCCGCGAAACTCTGACTGATGAACAGACAATAGCTGTATTAACCAAAATGGTTAAACAACGCCGTGATTCGATTGCTCAATATGAAGCAGCGAATCGTCCGGAGTTGGCAGCCGTAGAAGCAGATGAAATTCGAGTTATCGAAAATTTTCTGCCTACACCGCTAACAGAAGATGAAGTAGCAGCGATTATCGATGCCACTATTATTGATGTTGGTGCTGCATCCATGGCGGATATGGGTAAAGTAATGGGAGCATTAAAAACTAAAGTTCAAGGCCGTGCAGATATGAGTGCTATTGGTACAATGATCCGCGCTAAATTGAAGTAATCAATTTTTAATGTTGAATAAGCCGTGCACTTGCACGGCTTGTTTGTTTACATCAGTTGATAAAGTAAATTCGAGAACAACAGCAATCAATGGCGATACCTCGTGATTTTATCAATGAGCTAATAGCTCGAATAGACATAGTCGATCTCATTGACCGTAAAGTGCCGTTGAAAAAAGCCGGTAAGAACCATTCGGCTTGTTGTCCTTTTCATAGCGAAAAATCACCCTCTTTTACCGTCAGCAGAGACAAACAGTTTTACCACTGTTTTGGTTGCGGTGCCCATGGCAATGCTATTGATTTTGTCATGGAATATGATCGCCTAGAATTTGTTGATGCCATTGAAGAACTTGCAGGTCAACTTGGTCTTGCCGTACCACGAGAGCAAGGCACAGGAAAAAGGCCAGATCAAGGATTAAGTCGAGACTTATACGAACTGATGGAAGAAGCTAACCTCTTCTATCAAAGCCAACTTAGGCAGCATACAGACAAACAAAAAGTTGTCGATTATCTTGAATTTCGCGGATTATCGAGTGACGTTGTTGAGCAGTTCGGCATTGGGTTTGCACCCGATGGTTGGGATGGTTTACTGGGTCGTTACAGGCAAAATTTGCCCGCCCAAGATAAATTACTGACCGCAGGCATGTTAATTGCCAATGATAGCGGTAAACGCTATGACCGTTTTCGCGACAGATTAATGTTCCCAATACGCGATCGTCGTGGTCGTGTGGTTGGATTTGGAGGAAGAGTTTTGGGTGACGGCACCCCAAAGTACTTGAATTCTCCAGAAACGCCCATATTTCATAAGGGTAATGAGCTTTATGGTTTATATGAGCTAAAGCAAAAACACCGTGACCCACAACATGTGTTAATTGTTGAAGGGTATATGGATGTCGTCGCACTCGCCCAATTTGGGATTGATTATGCGGTTGCATCGTTAGGTACATCGACTACAGCTGAACAATTTCAGCTTTTAGTGCGTAGTGCAAAACAAGTGGTCTGTTGTTATGACGGTGACCGCGCAGGCCGCGAAGCAGCTTGGCGTGCACTAGAAACAGCGCTACCACTGTTAAAACCGGGTGACCAAGTCAAGTTTATGTTTCTACCGCAAGGTGAAGACCCTGACACTATGGTCCGCAAAATTGGCAAAGAAGCATTCGAAGCATTAATGCAAAAAGCCATGTTACTGCCCGAGTTTTTGTTTGACACATTAAGTGCTAACCACGGTACCGATAAAGGGGCATTAGCCAAGCAAGCCATTGCGCTAATCGAAAAGGTACAAGATACCGTCCTACAGAATTTACTGTTAGAAAATTTAGCACACAAATTAGGCATGAACAGTAGCGAAGATTTAAAGAAAAAATTAGGTTTTACTGTAAAACAGCCAAAACCATTAAATGCGAAAGGCTTACAAGGTCGTGGTACGCCATTAAGATTGGCCATTGCCCTACTGGTCCAAAACCCAAGTTTAGGCTTTGGTTTGGCAAAACAGCCTGCACTAGATCGATTACAGATGACCGGCATAGAATTGCTCAATCATTTGTTAGATATAACTCGAGAGCAAACGTTAAACAGCGCACAACTACTTGAAATGCATAGAGAGCATAATCAAAAGAGCACTCTAATAAAGCTAGCCCAATGGGAACATCAAGTGGCGGATGAAAACGTATTGCCAGAGTTTAAGCAAACCCTGATTTGGTTAAACAACCAATATATTGAACAACGATATCAGGAATTAAGCCTAAAACAGGCTTTAACGAAAGTTGAAAAAATGCAGCTAACAAAGCTGATTTCTATAATGAAAGGCATAGCGAAGTAATACGCAATTTATTCGTGAAGAATATGCGTACAAACATTGCCATGGACTAGCTAAGGTTAGTCCACACAGCTATAATTGACGATTTGCGCGCCACTTAGCACAGCTAACTGGCCTATCGTTTTATCAGTTACCCAAAATTGGATGATATCTATGGATCACACTCCGCAGTCGCAACTCAAACTGTTGCTCGCTAAAGGTAAAGAGCAAGGTTACTTAACCTATGCAGAAGTGAACGACCACTTACCTGCAGACATGGTCGATTCCGATCAGATTGAAGATATTATCCAGATGATAAATGACATGGGTATCCGCGTTTTTGAAGAAGCGCCAGATGCCGATGACATGATGATGTCGGAAGACAACACAGACGAAGATGCTGCAGAAGAAGCAGCGGCAGCTCTCGCAACCGTAGAAAGTGAGTTAGGCCGAACCACAGACCCTGTCCGCATGTATATGCGCGAAATGGGCACGGTAGAGCTACTTACTCGCGAAGGCGAAATTGTTATTGCTAAACGTATCGAAGAAGGTATCAACACAGTACAGAGTTCTGTCAGTGAGTACCCTCAAGCGATCGCAATGATCTTAGAGCAATTCGATAAGTATGAAGCTGAAGAATTGCGCTTGTCTGATATTATCTCTGGATTTATCAATCCTGACGACGATGACGTCGCACCAACTGCCACCAATGTTGGTTCAGAATTAGCTGACTCTAAAAATGATGATGATGACGATGACGACGATGATGACGATGAGGAAGAGGAAGAAGGCAACAAAGGGCCAGACCCTGAAGAAGCCAAAGAAAAATTCACTCAACTCAGAGAAGCCTACGAAAAAAGCTTAGGAATTATTGCCGAAAAAGGCCGTGACCACCCTGAAGCGATTGGCTCATTATTTGTTATTGGCGAATTATTCAAAGAATTCCGTTTAGTACCTAAACAGTTTGACCGTTTAGTGAAAAGCATGCGCAACATGATGGACCGCGTACGAATTCAAGAACGTCTAGTCATTAAGCTTTGTGTTGAACACGCTAAGATGCCAAAGAAAAACTTTATTAAGGCTTTCACTGGCAACGAAACAAACTTAGATTGGTTTAACAAAGAAAAAGAAAGCACTAAGCCTTACGCTGAAGGTTTGCGTATGATCACCGATGACGTAACGCGTTGTGTGACCAAACTTGGTGCTATTGAAGTTGAAACAGATTTAACCATCGCAGGCATTAAAGACATTAACCGTCGTATGTCTATCGGTGAAGCGAAAGCTCGTCGTGCGAAAAAAGAAATGGTTGAAGCTAACTTACGTTTGGTTATTTCTATTGCCAAAAAGTACACCAACCGTGGTTTACAGTTCTTGGATTTAATCCAAGAAGGTAACATTGGTTTGATGAAAGCAGTAGATAAGTTTGAATACCGCCGTGGTTACAAGTTCTCGACTTATGCAACGTGGTGGATCCGTCAGGCAATCACTCGTTCAATCGCCGACCAAGCACGTACGATCCGTATTCCAGTACACATGATCGAAACGATTAACAAGCTGAACCGTATTTCTCGTCAAATGCTTCAAGAAATGGGCCGTGAGCCGTCTCCTGAAGAATTGGCAGAACGTATGATGATGCCTGAAGATAAGATTCGTAAGGTGCTGAAAATCGCTAAAGAGCCAATCTCAATGGAAACCCCAATCGGTGACGATGAAGATTCGCATTTAGGTGATTTTATCGAGGATACTACCCTCGAGCTACCACTTGACTCAGCAACTAGCGAAAGTCTAAAGAACGCCACACACGAAGTGTTAGCTGGCCTAACAGCCCGTGAAGCAAAAGTACTGCGTATGCGTTTTGGTATCGATATGAATACTGACCACACGTTAGAAGAAGTGGGTAAGCAATTTGATGTTACACGTGAACGTATTCGTCAAATTGAAGCTAAAGCGTTACGTAAATTACGTCACCCTTCTCGCTCAGAAATCTTAAAGTCGTTCTTAGACGAATAAGCTCACTGAAAAAATAGTATAAAAACCTGCTTCGGCAGGTTTTTTTATGTCCAAAAACGCAATAATTGCTTAACAGATAACCAATTGAAACAAGATAAGTAAATACAACTAAAAACACGGGTGACAAGTGCCAACAAACTTCGTATACTTTCCCCGCTTTCGATAGTGACGACTATCTTAAGTCGGCCCCTTAGCTCAGTTGGTTAGAGCATACGACTCATAATCGTCAGGTCCCCAGTTCGAGTCTGGGAGGGGCCACCAATTCTGATAAGCCGTAGTAGGTTAATACCTACTACGGCTTTTTCATATCTGGCGTTCTGTGTTGTAGCAAATGTGTAGCAGATACTTAAATAAAAGTCAGTAATTGAAGGAATTTGAATCCGCTTGCCATTTTGATAGTTATGCAAATCACCAACCATCAAATAACTCCACGATAAGCGCTTATAACGCTCTTGAACAATCTGCGTGATGCATTAGAGGATAGCCAATCGGCTTAAG
The DNA here is from genome assembly GCF_010092445.1 of Shewanella sp. Arc9-LZ. Classification (NCBI taxonomy): domain Bacteria; kingdom Pseudomonadati; phylum Pseudomonadota; class Gammaproteobacteria; order Alteromonadales; family Shewanellaceae; genus Shewanella; species Shewanella sp. Arc9-LZ. Next base: position 3,741,356 of record NZ_CP048031.1, read on the forward strand.
TAAAAACCAAGGTAACTAATTTAAGCTTCGCTATCGTATATGCCTCAGCTTCTTTCTAGCCAATAATGTCATCAACTACTATCTTGTTTCGACCCGATCCTTTAGCGTTGTACAAAGCGCTATCAGCTCGTTGGAACCACTCTTTAAAAGGCTCTTCAATACGCAGAGTTGCCATGCCGGCACTAAAGGTTAACTTGTCGATTGGCGCGAAGTCCATCTGTGAGATTTTTTGACGTAGCGCTTCAATATGTTTAAAGACCATAGCCGAGGTCGCTTCTGGTATTAAAATCACAAACTCTTCGCCCCCCCAACGACAGATGAGATTTTCTTTGCGCATATTTACAGACAGTTCATCCGCAAAACGGCACAAAATATCATCACCAACATTGTGGCCAAACTCATCATTAATCTTTTTGAAATAATCTATGTCTAATATGACCAGAGTAACAGGAAAATGATGTCGCTTAGCGCGGGAGATCTCTTTATCAACCAGAGCACTAAAAGCTCGACGATTATAAAGCAAGGTTAACGGGTCTTTAGAGGCAAGCTGTTCAAGCTTTTCATTTTGCTGATTAAGCAGTAAGTTTTTGTCGGTGATTTCTTGGGTTCGATGATTGACCATTTGTTCTAAATGGATAGTGTGTAAATGTATTTTTTGAAGACTATCGTGGAAAGCTTTAGACAGTTGACCTATTTCATCATCTGAATCGATTATTTTTAGATAACTTTTTTTATCTTTAACAGAGGCTTTTACATCTTTGGTCAGTTGCACGATTGGTTTTGTTATTCTATTGGATAGTTCACTGATGAGTAATAAAAATATCACCATCAAAATGATCGAAGTGACTAAAACGTCGTACATTATTGTATATATAGCGTGAAAAATTTCAGACTCTTTAGTTGTGACAAACAAGGTCCAGCCAGGCAGATAATCAACTTTTGAAAATGTGACTATCTTCGATTCATTTAATTTGGCATCCCTATAACGACCGTAGCCATCATTTTGTAATTTAGTTTGTCGGACTATTTTATAAAATCCTGGATAATCAGCACTTTCTGTCATTGAAAGTTTATTCTTCATTATAAAACTTTTATTCGGATGTGAAACCATTAAGCCATTCGAGTCAGTTAACCAGGCGTAACTCTCTTTTGCGAGCTTAATTTCTGCTAATTTAGCGGAGATGATGGTGAGAGGCACCGCCACTGCAAGTGTTCCTATCCAATTATTTTTCGTGTCTAAAATAGGTACTCCCACCATGATAACGGGGGCCTTTTCAAACCGAGTGATTACAGGCGCGCTAATATTATATTCTTTGCCCACCCATTGCTCAGCACGTATAAATGAAGAATGAGTGACTTTATTTGTATTACCTAACACATCAGTTAAATTTAAATTTTTGTCTACATAAATAGCATTAATGAAATTACCACGCCCCATTGTCATCAGCCTTTGCAGCTGTCGAGCGATAGTCGCTTTATCACCTAGCTTTGTCTTTGGGTTGTTGCTGAGCATTTTTAACATAACCACATATCGAGCAAACTCTTGGCTGAGGAGGTTTGCGTGCATTTTCGAAATTTTGGTAGAGTTTTCTAATGCTAAATCCATTACACGATCACGCTCATTGATAAATATAGTGATTAAAAGCACAGACGTGAAAGCTATCATGACTAAAGAGAAAATAGTGATAACCTTGGCTTTTATACTATGAAACATATCACCCCTGAAAACGTTTGCTTAACACACTAAAATATATATAAATCACAAAAAATTGATGACACTTAATGGTATAGACTGGTGGTTAGCATTATGTCGTACTGATGCAATACCATTAAATCATGATTGCATAGACTTTGAATTGAACACATAAACTCACTCAAATCATCTTGCATTAAGTCATGTTATTACGCCATATCCGTTAATGTTAACAAACAATGCATGTTTTTTGGGGTTAATCTCGACGAATATAACTCGGATTTTGTTCTAAATAAGCCTGTGCTGCAGTGATAGCAACCACGGCTTTAGAATTAAATTCACGTTGGTACAAGGTATATACCACAAATAAACTGGCTAAAATGAACATTCCTGGATGCATAAACCAGCACAGCGCCGCCATAGAGTAGTAATAAGAACGTAAGCCATAGTTATATGAATGCGCCGCTTGATCTTGTACCACGGCCATTTGCCTTGCATAGCCCAATGCATTTTTATCGCTACCGGTTTTATCTAATGGTGCCGCGCCAATCATAATATTCACAAAACCATATTGACGCATTGACCAGGTAAATTGGAAAAATGCTAGCACGAAAATCCCAGCTAAAAGAGCCAGTTTGATCTGTACCAGCGCGTGATTAGGCGACGAGGTGAAGGGAATAGAACCAATCACGGTTTCAAGCTTTTCAACCTGCGAAAATAACGTCAACACACCCGCCAGGATCAGTAAAGTTGTTGAAGCAAAGAAGGCAATATTGCGTTCTAAATTAGCCAATAATGCCGCTTCCGCTACGCGTATCTCTTTGGCTATCACCTGCGACATCCAATGAATACGTTGCTGATGCATTACTCGTGCAATGCAATTAGAGGTTTTGGCTTTACGACGGGCAAAACCGGTATACCCTATCCAACTAACTAAAAATACAATTAAAGCCAGCGAATCTAACCATGAAATCACCATGCTGATTAACCTATGTAAGAATAAATAATAGATTGATTATGCATCAGTTTTCACCATGCTTACATCAGTTTGTTGCTAGAAGTGGTTAAAATGGGCTTGGGCAAACAAAATCAATCCGTTGTTCTGTTACTGGATGAGTGAACGATAATGAAGTGGCATGCAACATTAATCGGTCCGACATCGCTCGCGAATAGTCATTACCATATAAGTCACAACCTAAAATAGGATGGCCTATTTGCTGGCTGTGTATGCGTAGCTGATGAGTTCGACCGGTAATAGGGGTAAAGGTGACCCGTGTTGACAGCCCTTGTTGATGGCGTTCAATTACTTGATATTGACTGTGAGCGGGTTTACCAGTTTGCTGACAAATTTTCATAAATGGGAAATTATCACTATCTTTGGCGATCGGTAATTCAATATCACCATGTTGCTCAACCAAATCACCATATAACACTGCGGTGTAGGTTTTTGTGACAGTGCGTAGCTGAAATTGTTTAGTTAATAATCCATTAATCTCTTTGTTTAGCGCCACTAACATAATACCTGACGTACCGAAATCGAGACGGTGTACTAACGTAGCCGTTGGATAATCTTGCACTAAACGATGATGTACTGAATCCTTGTTTAATGGATTCTTCCCCGAGAGACTTAATAATCCCGTCGGTTTATTGATCAACAACAAATGTTCATCTTGGTATAAAACCTCAATGTTGCCATCGCAGGGTGGAGCAATAAATTCAGCCATAATATCTTAGTGGTAACTATCTAAGCGGGAATAATAATAGAAAAGGTGGCTTGTAAGCCACCTTTCATACTGTTCGCGCTAGGTTAAAGCAGGGTTAAGTTCGTAATCGTCCCAATTGCTGATGCTGCTGCTGAACTAAATCAGCTAGGCTGTCACTGCTCTGCTGAGCACTGTCAGCCAGCTGTGATAACTCAGCAGCCGAGTCTGAAATGCCAGTAATGTTACGATTGACCTCTTCGGTTACCGCACTCTGCTCTTCAGCGGCGGTAGCGATGTGGGTCACTTGACCTGACACTTGGTTAATTTGTTCAACGATGGCATTCAGCGATTGTAATGCTAGCTGAGTTTGCTCAACCGCTTTTTGTGCGCCTTGGGCACCTTTATCAATAATGCTCGAGGCATTTTTAACTTCTTTTTGTAACGACTCAATCAAGGTACTAATTTCATTAGTCGACGTTTGAGTTCGAGACGCAAGGGTTCTGACTTCATCAGCAACAACAGCAAAGCCTCGGCCTTGTTCCCCCGCTCTGGCAGCCTCAATAGCCGCATTTAACGCTAATAGGTTAGTCTGCTCTGCAATGGAACTGATCACCTCTAAAATACGGCTAATATTGGCGCTGCTTTGCGACACCATACCTACCGCTTGCTGAGCTTGTGCTGAATCACCCGAGACTCCCTCAACAAATACCATTGCTTGAGTTAACCGCGACTGACCGTCTTTCACATTAACCGTCATGGATTCGGTTTCCATTGCGGTTTGCTCAGAGGCTTTAGCCACTTCAAGCGCGGTGGCGCTCATTTGATTAACCGCTGTTACCACACTTTCAATTTCACCATATTGGCGATTAACACTTTCGCGTGTGTGCTTAGCAATGTCTGCCGATTTTATGCTTTCTTGTTGCGAACGGTCGGCAAGAATTTTGAGCTCGGAAATGAGATGGCGCAATTTCGCAATGAAGGCATTAATACCACTGCCTAATGCAATTAACTCCGCATGGGCATCGACTTCTATCGCTTGAGTTAAGTCGCCTTCGGCGCTGGCAAGGTTTTCGACGCGAGCTTGGATCATATTAAGCGGCGCAATAATGCTGCGAATAACCAAACTGATAATAAGCACCGCAATAACCGTGACAATAATACCGATGGTTAATAGCAAGCTGCCCAGAGACATCGCCATGTCATTCATGGCAGTATTCATATGATCTACCGCCATAAACGCTTGGGTTTTCGGCACTTCAATAATCAATGACCAAGTTGCATTAGCAATAGGGATGTTAATAGGATATGCCACGGCAATGGTGGTTGGTTCATTTACAAACCCCGATGAACTATTTAATGCCAACAGCTTTTTAGCTAATTCTGGCCCGACAGATTCACTAAAAGGTCGTGCAAATTTTTTATAATGGCTAGCAGCCACCACAAACCCTTTCTGGCTCACCAAGGTCACCTTAGCTTGTCCACCATACAAACTTTTAGATAATTGCATAATCATGGTTTGAAATATCGGCAAGTTGATGTCCACGCCAACGAGACCTTTAAATTGGTTATCCACTATAACGGGCACGGTTAACGAGGTCATGAGTGCAGTATTGCCTGGAGTGATTTCGTACAAATATGGTTCCATTAAGCACGGCTTTTTACTGTCTTTGGCACACAAGTACCACTCAGCCTCGCGAACGCCAAACTCATTTAACGTGGTAACGTATTTTTCAGCCGCTTCATCAACTTGATTCTGCTCTACTGTGCCGTCATCATTGCGGGTGTAGTAAATTTCTAATGTGCCCGCATTCGGTACACTGTGGCTTTCACCTTGAAGATAACTGTCATCGAGACCATCATAGCCATTAGGTTCAAATTGCGCATACATCGATGATATGATGTTATTTTTCTGCAATATTGCCGCAAGCGATAACTCCACCCGCTCACGACTTAAAGGATCTTTTTTTGAGGTTTGTTCCAGTAAGCCCGCAAACGAAAAGGGAACCCGATAAGCTTCATTGATAAATCCAGCAATACGCTCACCATACTCACCCGCTCTTGCTGAGAGTTTGTCATTAATCTCTTGTTGTAACGCAACCTCAACCTCTGCGGCCAGACTGGTATTCTTATCTTTTAAGCCTAGCCATAAACTTAAAGAGAGTGTAATTACTGTGGCAATAAATAACGCCGAGGTGATCCATAACAACTTTGACTTAATGGATAATGCCTTCATTCAATTGAGCTCCCGCTTTAGTATTAATTTTCAGATACAATAAAGTGTAGTCAGCTTTAAAAATTAAGTAAGTATGAGATATAAAAAATCCCGTAAAAACGGGATTCTATTGATTATTTTGACAAAAAGCCGCTATTTAAACACTGTCTGAAATGTAGAGTCCATAATCGCAAGACCAGTATCAATTTGTGCATCTGGCGCAGTTAATGGTACCAGCACGCGGATAACGTTGCCGTAGGTGCCACAAGACAATAAAATCAGTCCGCGGTTACGTGCTTCAGTTAAAATCTTACCACTGTACTGCGGAGCAGGTTCACCATCTTCCATTAACTCAATGGCGATCATTGCACCCAATCCACGCACATCAGCAATTTGCGGATACTTAGCTTGCATCTCAGTGAGTGCCGACTTAAGCCGATGACCAACTTCATTAGCTCGGGCCAATAATTGTTCTTCTTCAAACACTTCAATAACCGCTAACGCAGCAGCGCAGGCGATCGGGCTACCACCATAAGTACCACCTAAGCCACCAGCGGTAACAGCATCCATGACTTCTGCTTTACCGGTAATACCCGACAGTGGAAAACCACCGGCAATTGACTTGGCAAAGGTAGTAATGTCAGCGGCTACACCCATTTGCTCCATCGCAAAAAAAGTACCTGTACGACCAGCGCCGGTTTGTACTTCATCGGCAATTAATACAATGCCATGGTTGTCGCACAATTCACGTAAGCGCTTCATAAATGATGGCGTAACCGCGTAAAAGCCACCCTCACCTTGTACCGGCTCTAAAATAATTGCGGCAATATCGGCAGGCTCAGCATCATTCTTAAAAATACGTTCAATTGATGCCATAGCATCATCTTCAGACACGCCATGCATTTCACACGGAAATTCAGCTCGGAACACGTTGGCAGACATTAAGCCCATGCCTTTACTGTACGGTGCTACTTTGCCAGTTAATGCTAACGCAGCGATGGTTCGACCATGATAGCCAGAGGTAAATGCAATAACGCCTGCTCGTTTTGTATAAGCACGAGCTACTTTTACTGCGTTTTCTACCGCCTCAGAACCACTGGTAAATAAGGCGGTTTTTTTAGCAAAATCACCCGGTACCAAATGGTTAAGTTTTTCACATACCGCAATGTAACTTTCGTAACCCAACACCATAAAACATGTGTGAGAAAATGCATCTAACTGCGCTGCCACTGCCGCTTTAACTTTAGGGTGTAAATGACCAGTATTGAGTACCGCAATACCACCGGCAAAGTCGATATATTCACGACCTTCAACATCCCATACTGTGGCGTTTTCAGCACGTTCAGTAAAAATTGGGTGAATTTGCCCTACACCTTGAGCCACAGCCGCTTGGCGACGAGCCATTAATCCATCATTTGTTTTAGTCATAGCCCGCTCTCTTAAACTGACATGCAGATATATTTCATTTCAAGGTATTCTTCGATACCAAATTTTGAGCCTTCGCGGCCTAATCCAGACGATTTAATGCCACCAAATGGCGCGACTTCGGTCGAGATTAATCCGGTGTTAACGCCCACCATACCGTATTCAAGTGCTTCTGCTACTTTGTAAACCAGCGAAATATCACGGCCATAAAAGTAAGCGGCTAAGCCAAATTCAGTGTCATTAGCTTGTTTAATCACATCATCTACTGAGTCGAATTTGAATAGCGGTGCTAATGGGCCAAAAGTCTCTTCTTTGGCAACTAACATCGATTTATCAACGTCACGTAAAATAGTAGGTTCAAAGAAAAAGCCACCTAAGCTATGTGTTTTACCGCCAGTGACGATACTTGCGCCTTTAGCAACAGCATCGGCTAAATGACGCTGTACTTTAGTCACTGCATCAGCATTGATTAACGGGCCGATATTCACCCCTGTATCCACGCCATTACCGACGCTTAATTTAGCCACTGTTGCAGCAAATTTTTGCGTGAATTGCTCATACACCCCTGCTTGGACATAAATACGGTTGGCACACACACAGGTTTGACCGGCATTACGGTATTTAGCAATCATTGCGCCATCAACGGCGGCATCAATATCGGCATCATTAAAAACGATAAACGGTGCATTACCACCTAGCTCCAATGACAGTTTTTTAAGTGTTGGAGCGCATTGCTCCATTAACTTAATTCCTACCGCAGTTGAACCAGTAAAAGATAATTTACGCACAATAGGGCTTTCACATAAGGCATTACCAATCGCAATCGCATCACCAGTAATAACACTAAACACACCAGCAGGAATGCCCGCACGATGTGCAAGCTCAGCTAATGCTAATGCGGTAAATGGAGTTTGCGGCGCAGGCTTAACGACCATAGTACAACCGGCTGCTAGTGCAGGCCCGGCTTTACGGGTGATCATCGCAGCAGGGAAATTCCACGGGGTAATCGCCGCAGTCACGCCAACAGGTTGCTTAATAACAGTCAGTCTTTTATCTGCTTGATGACCAGGAATGGTATCACCATAGATACGCTTAGCTTCTTCGGCAAACCATTCGATAAACGAGGCAGCATAGGTTACTTCACCTCTTGATTCTGCCAGCGGTTTACCTTGCTCGGTCGTCATCATTAACGCTAGGTCTTCAGCATTTTCATGCATTAACTCAAACCAACGGCGTAACTTCTGGCTACGCTCTTTTGCAGTCAGCGCGCGCCATGCAGGTAAGGCATTATTGGCTGCTGTAATGGCTGCTTCGGTTTCTGCTTTGCCCATAACAGGCACATTACCGATGATTTCTTGGGTAGCAGGGTTAGCTATAGCAACCGTTTCGCCACTGTTAGCACCCACCCATAGGCCATCGATATAACATTGTTCATGCAATAAGCTTGGATCATTTAAAATCACAATGCGCTCCTACTAAATTCTAATAAAACTCAGTTAATCATTGATTAATCAATCATTAACAGCCAGCTGGTAATCAACTGATGGTTATATGCCAAACTTGTCACGTAACGTGTAATACCACGCACCTAAGGCACTAAACGGCACTCTAAGTGCATGCCCGCCAGGGAATGGATAATGCGGCAATGCGGCAAAGGCATCAAAACGTGTGGCTTGACCATTAAGCATTTCGGCAATTAACTTACCGGCTAAATGAGTATAGGTAACCCCATGACCACTACAGCCTTGTGAGTAATAAATATTATCGCCAATACGTCCCACTTGTGGCAGGCGCGATAACGTCATTAAAAAGTTACCCGTCCAAGCATAGTCAACTTTAATCCCTTTTAACTGCGGAAAGGTCTTTAATAGTTTAGGCATAATCAAGGCTTCAACGTTGGCCGGATCGCGAGCACCATAAACCACGCCACCACCAAAAATAAGGCGTTTATCGCCAGTAAGACGGTAATAATCTAATAAGTAGTTACAATCTTCAACGCAATAGTCTTGCGGTAGTAAACTTGCAGCCATTTCATCTGACAATGGTTCAGTGGTAATCACTTGAGTACCACAAGGCATGGATTTAGCTTGTAGCTCTGGCAGTAATTTACCTAAATAAGCATTACCAGCTACCACTACAAATTTACATTTAACCTGGCCTTGTGCTGTGTGCACAACCGGTGATGCGCCATCGTCCACTTTAATGACAGCTGAATCTTCAAAAATCAATCCACCAAGGGATTCCACCGCACGGGCTTCACCTAATGCAAGGTTTAGAGGATGAATATGGCCACCGCTTTTATCGAGTAAACCACCGACATATAAATCGGTATTAACCACTTTGCGAATGCCATCCTGGTCGAGTAACTCTAATTGATTGTTATGACCATGAGCTTCCCATAATGATTTTTGACTCTGTAAATGGCCCATTTGCTTGGCGTTCATGGCGGCAAAAACACCACCCTCTTTTAAGTCGCAATCAATGTTGTATTTGGCAATACGGTCACGAATAATCTGACCACCTTCGAACGCCATTTGACCAAAAAGTTTAGCTTGTTCTTTGCCGACAACGCCTTCGATAGAATCAATGTCACGACTAAAAGAATTGACAATTTGACCGCCGTTTCGACCTGATGCTCCCCAGCCAATTCTTGCCGCTTCAAGCACCACAACTTTCATGCCGCTTTCTAATAAATGTAACGCAGAAGACAAACCAGTATAGCCCGCGCCAATAACACAAACATCTGTTTCAATTGTAGATTCTAAGCGAGGACGTTCGACTTTATCATTAGCCGATGCAGCATAATATGAACTAGCATGAGGTGTGGCGGACATAGCACTTCCTTTATAGATTCAAAACGTAATTCAACTCACTCATCCTACACTTATGCAAATTTAAAAACTAGCATTAATCGCGTAATTTTTGACACTTTGTTGAATATATAAAACACCTGTGTCAGTAGAATATAGCAAATAGATTATCGAAAATAAAAAGCCACACTGACATCAGCGTGGCTTTTACATTGTGTTTATTAAGTATTGTTATTCCATCGCAATTTTAGCTTTTTTCTCTGCTCGGCGTGCAAAATACCAAGATAAGAAAGCCACTAAAGATACCGCTAAAATAATAATCGTCGCCAGCGCGTTAATCTTAGGTGAAACCCCTAAGCGTACTGACGAAAACACCACCATAGGCAAGGTTGTAGAACCAGGACCAGAGGTAAAGCTGGCAATCACTAAGTCATCTAACGACAAGCTAAATGATAACAACCAACCGGCAATAAGTGATGGCGCTATCATTGGTATGGTGATTAAAAAGAAGGTTTTTAATCGCGTTGCACCTAAGTCCATCGCCGCTTCTTCTATCGACAAATCCAGTTCACGCAGTCTTGACGATACCACTACCGCAACATAAGCAGCACAGAAAGTAGAGTGGGCAATCCATACCGTAAACATGCCGCGCTCAGTTGGCCAGCCAAAGGTTTCTGACATTTGTACAAATAACAGTAGCAACGACAAACCAGTGATAACTTCAGGCATAACCAAAGGTGCGGTGATCATGTTAGACAAGGTTAACTTAGCCCATGAGCGTCTAAAACGGGTCATCACAAACGCTGCCATCGTTCCAATAATCACTGCCATGGTGGAGCTATAAAAGGCAATGCGTAAACTGGTCCAGACTGCATTTAATATTTGCTGGTCCTCAAATAGCTCGCCATACCATTTAGGCGAAAATCCTCCCCACACGGTAACCAGTTTTGAGTCGTTAAATGAATAGATGACCAAAATAAGCATTGGCGCATATAAAAAGATTAACCCCACCCACAACATCACTTTAGAGAAACTTAACTTCTTCATACGTCGCTCTCCATGTTGCGTGACTGATAACGGTGGAACAAAGTAATTGGGACAATCAATAACGCTAGCATAACAATCGCTAATGATGAAGCTACCGGCCAGTCGCGGTTATTAAAGAACTCTTGCCACAACACCTTACCAATCATTAATGAGTCAGGACCACCCAGCAGTTCAGGGATAACAAACTCACCCACGGCAGGGATAAATACCAACATCGAGCCAGCGATTACACCGCCCATTGATAATGGCAGAGTAATTTTCCAGAAAGTATTGATACTGCTAGACCCTAAATCTGAAGCTGCTTCTAGTAAGCTTAAATCTAATTTAACAAGGGTGGCGTATAGCGGCAGAATCATAAACGGTAAGTAGGCATAAATAATACCAATGTATACTGCAAAATTAGTATTCAGCATTTGTATTGGTTCAGAAATAATACCTAACCAAGTCAAGGCGTTATTGATTAAACCGTTGTTACTTAAAATACCCATCCATGCGTATACCCGAATCAAAAAGGAGGTCCACGACGGCAACATCACCAGTAGCAGCAATACCGCCTGCATTCTTACTGGGGCGCGGGCAATGGCATAAGCCATCGGAAAACCAAGCACCAAACAGCCAAGTGTGGCAACAAAGGCCATTTTTAATGAGGTTAAGTACGCCATGTAATACATTGAATCTTGCAGCAACAATAAATAGTTACCCAGATTAACGAATATATTTAGCGCCTCATCAACATAATTAAACGTTGGCTCGTACGGTGGAATGGCAATCGCAGCAGTAGAAAAGCTCAGCTTTAATACTATGGCGAACGGTAAGGCGAAAAACAGTAACAACCATAGGTATGGAATCCCCATGGTGAGATGTCGGCCTTTGAATATTTTCAATGGATTCTTCATGAGTTTAATACAACCCCGCTGGTGTCTTCCCAACTGATGTAAACCTCATCTTCCCACGTTGGGTGATCGGCGCGGCGTTCACGGTTAATCATTGAGCATTGAACGATTTGGTTGTTTTTTAACTTAATGTAATACACCGACAAACCACCTAGGTAGGCGATGTCATGCACTACGCCGTGAGCCCAGTTATATTCACTTTCAGGCTTTTGGCGGGTAATAATGGTTTTTTCTGGTCGTAGGGCTAAAAATACATTTTTGTTTTCTAGACTGGTTGAAATACCGTGACCAATGTAAAACTGTTGCGATAAAGTTGGCGATTTAATAATTGCGTGGTCAACTTCATCTTTAATGATTTCACCTTCGAATAAGTTAACCGTACCAATAAACTCAGCAACCATACGGCTAGCTGGCGACTCGTAAATGTCCATTGGGCTGCCGGTTTGGGCAATCCAACCTTCATGCATAATCGAAATACGTCCGGCCATGGTCATGGCTTCTTCTTGGTCATGGGTTACCATCACGCAGGTAACACCTACCGCTTCTAAAATATCGACCACTTCTAACTGCATTTGAGTACGCAGCTTTTTATCTAATGCGCCCATTGGCTCATCAAGTAATAATAATTTAGGTCGCTTTGCTAATGAACGAGCTAAGGCGACACGCTGACGTTGACCACCCGATAACTGATGCGGTTTACGTTTACCGTATTTGTCCATGTGCACCAGTTTAAGCATTTCTTTAACCCGCACAGCAATATCAGCCTTAGGCATCTTGTCTTGCTTCAATCCAAAAGCAATATTTTGTTCAACCGTCATGTGCGGAAATAAAGCATACGATTGGAACATCATATTAATAGGGCGTTCGTACGGTGGCATATCAGTAATGTCGACACCATCAAGAAAAATACGCCCTTCAGTTGGCTTTTCAAAACCCGCGAGCATGCGTAACAAGGTTGATTTACCCGAACCTGAACCACCCAAAAGCGCAAATATTTCGCCACGGTTAATGGTTAACGAGACGTCGTCTACTGCACGCACATCATCGAAAAGTTTGCTGACACGCTCAATTTTGAGCAGCACTTTATCTTGCGTCTTTGTGGTTGGTTTATTAGTGACGCTCGAGGTGTTTACCATAATACTGCTCCGCCTTTTGGAGTATGCGTACCGCAACAGAACAGCCTGTTTCTGGGCACACGTAACAATCTGTTAAAGTGGCAAAATTAGCCAATAAATACATCAATACTGCTATAAAAACAGGGCGAGAGGGCTCGCCCTGAGTGCTAGTGAGGTTAGGTTATTGACCTGACTTCACTTTGGTCCATGCACGCGTTACTACACGTTGAATTTTTAATGGACGAATATCGCCAATGTACAACTTATCAATTACCGACTGTGGAGGGTAAATGGCTGGGTCATTACGAATCGCTTCGTCAACTAAGGCTTGTGCTGGAGCGTTAGGGTTAGCGTAAGCAACATAGTTACTGATAGGTGCAATCACTTCAGGGCGAAGTAAGTAGTTAATCAGTTTATGGGCGTTATCTACGTTAGTGGCATCTTGTGGGATGGCTAACATATCAAACCATAAGTTGGCGCCTTCTTTTGGAATAGAATAGCCAATCTTATTACCGTTACCGGCTTCATCAGCACGTGCAGCAGCCTGGAATACATCACCAGAGAAACCAAACGCGACACAGATATCGCCGTTAGCTAAGTCTGAAATGTAGCGCGATGAATGGAAGTAAGTGACGTAAGGACGTACTTTTTCCAACACTGCGGCGGCTTTTTCATAATCAGCAGCATTTTTACTGTTTGGATCTAAGCCTAAGTAAATCAGGGCTTGAGGTAACATGTCGTCGGCAGAATCAAGCATCGAGAAACCACATGAGCCAATTTTTTCAGCATACTTAGGGTTAAAGATAAGCTCTAAAGAATCAAATGGCGCATCTTCACCTAATACCGCTTTCACTTTTTCGATATTATATCCAATACCGTTAGTGCCCCATAAATACGGAATTGCGTGCTCATTGGCCGGATCAGCTTTTTGTAGCTGTTTCATTAAATCAGGCTTTAAGTTGGCATAATTAGTCAACTTAGCGCGATCAAGCTTTTGAAATGCACCCGCTTTAATTTGCTTAGCTAAAAAGTGATTAGACGGAACAACAATGTCATAACCGCTGTGGCCAGAAAGTAATTTCGCTTCAAGTACTTCATTACTGTCAAACACGTCATAAATAACATGAATACCGGTTTCTTTCTCAAAATTGGCTAAGGTATCTTCGGCAATATAATCCGACCAGTTGTACATTTTAACCACTTCCTGAGCCTGAATAGCAGTGCTTGAAAACACACCCGCAGTAATTAAGGCCAATGTGGATAGTTTGTTTAATAGCTTCATACTTTCTCCCTGTTGGATAATGGTCAGAATGGGACTGACATTTGTTTTTTTCGCTAGGTCTTACCAGCGTGTAAAATCTTCTTTCTAATGAAAGAAATTATCCAATGCTACAACTTAACTATGCATCGGTATGGTTAACGCGACATTACTTGTTTCCTTCAACGCGATTCTATCAAAAACACTTTCGATTACTAGATCGTGTAAATGCAATTGGTTAAAAAATCACTATATTGCAATAATCATTCAGTAACGGGACATCACTCCATGGTTTTTACGTGTTGATAAGTATCATTTAACGCTTGCGTCGCTTTCGCGACTAACTCGTCAATCTCACTATGACTAATGGTTAATGGCGGTGAAATAATCATGGTGTCGCCGACAGAACGCATCACCAAACCATGGGTGATACACGCATCGCGGCAATATGTTCCAACGCCGACGTTGGCATCAAATCGTTGTCGTAACGATTTATCTTTGACTAACTCTATAGCTGCAACTAACCCAACACCACGCACCTCACCCACTAATGGATGTTCGGCCAATTGCTGTAAGCACGACTGTAAATACGGCGAGGTATCGTTAGCCACACGTTCAACTAATTTTTCTTGTTCAATAATACGAATATTTTCTAATGCAGCTGCTGCGGCAACCGGATGACCAGAATAAGTAAAACCGTGGGTAAATTCGCCGCAGTCTTGCTTAATAACCTCGGCCACTTTGTCTGACACAATCACCCCACCCATTGGCACATAACCGGACGTCATGCCTTTGGCGATCGTGATAAGGTCTGGCTGCAAATCAAAATACTCAGCGGCAAACCACTTTCCGGTACGGCCAAAACCGCTGATCACTTCATCAAGAATAAATAAAATATCGTATTTGGCTAAAATGCGGTTTATTTCAGGCCAATACGTTGATGGAGGAATAATCACCCCACCTGCGCCTTGAAAAGGTTCGGCAATAAAAGCGGCAACATTGTCTTCGCCTAGCTCAATAATTTTGGCTTCCAGTGCTTGCGCAGTTTTCAAACCAAATTCTTCTGGGGATAAATCTTTACCTTCTGCATACCAATAAGGTTGCGCAATATGCACCACGCCAGGAATAGGTAAATCGCCTTGTTCATGCATGCCCGACATACCACCTAAACTGGCACCCGCGACAGTAGAACCATGGTAAGCATTAACCCGACTGATAATAGTTTTCTTGCTTGGTTTGCCTTTTAAATCCCAGTAACGTCGCACCATACGTAAGTTGGTGTCATTTGACTCAGAACCCGACCCGGTAAAAAACACATTGTTCATGTGCGCAGGGGCAAGAGAAGCAATTTTTTGTGCTAATTCAATCGCTGGAGGATGAGAGCATTGGAAAAAACTATTATAAAAGGGCAGCTTTTGCATTTGTTTGCTGACAGCATCCACAATTGACTGCCGACCATAGCCCACATTGACACACCATAAACCTGCCATGCCATCCAACAGTTTATGACCCATTACATCCCACAGATATACTCCATCAGCCCGTTCGATCACCCGAGTGCCCTTTTCAGCTAACCCCTTTGAATCGGTAAATGGGTGAATAAAATGCTGTTTGTCTGCTGTTTGCAGACGTTCAAGCTTTTGCTGCTGGATCATCGCATCTGTCGATAATGGTTTTGTCATACTTGTATCCTTTCAAACAGATAGCAAATCCGTTGGTATTTGCTATCTGCTGCTATCCACACACATTAATAATGTAAGCCAATACGCTCAGCCATCATTACACTGTTAGTAATAAGAACTCACGTTCCCACGAACTCACAACGCGTCTAAAGTTTTCAAGTTCAGCTTGTTTTACCGCCACAAAACCAGTGGTAAAAGATTGGCCTAAATACTCAATACAAGCATCACTGCTTTGCATCGCAACTAACGCTTCTTCTAAGGTCAAAGGTAAGCAGTTTTCGTTATTAGTACGGCTTTCGTTCGACTTTCCTGTCACAGGTGTAGAAGGTTTTAAGTCGTCAACCATACCGATATAACCACATAATAAGCTGGCAGCAATCGCAAGATAACAGTTAGCATCAGCACCCGGAATACGGTTTTCAATACGACGATTTTGTGGCGATGATTCAGGAATACGAAGACCACAAGTACGATTTTCCACGCCCCATTCCAAGTTTACTGGAGCAGAAGTGCCCGGTAAGAAGCGGCGGAACGAGTTAGCACTTGGCGCCATTAACGGTAACAATTCAGGAATGTACTGTTGTAAACCCGCAATATAGCTGAGGAATAATTTACTTTGAGTGCCATCTTCTTTAGTGAAAATGTTTTTACCGGTTTTAATGTCCAGTACGCTCTGGTGAATGTGCATCGCGCTGCCAGGTTCATCGGTAACAGGCTTAGCCATAAAGGTGGCACACACATCATGCTTTAATGCGGCTTCTTTTAAGGTGCGCTTAAAAATAAACACCTGATCGGCTAATGACAATGCATTACCGTGGCTGAAGTTAATCTCCATTTGTGCTGGACCGTCTTCATGAATCAAAGTATCAATATCTAACCCTTGGATTTCACACCAATCATACATATCTTCAAACAATGGATCGTATTCGTTAGCAGCATCGATAGAGAAAGACTGACGGCCTGCTTCTGGGCGGCCAGAGCGCCCAATAGGTGGCTTAAGCGGTAAATCATGATCATCTGAACGTTTGGTGAGGTAAAATTCCATTTCAGGAGCAATCACCGGTTCCCAACCTTTATCTTCATAAAGCTTAAGTACTTTCTTCAACACGTTACGCGGTGACAATTCAATTGGATTACCCATACGATCATAACAATCATGGATAACCTGAGCCGTGGCTTCAACGGTCCATGGCAACATAAATACTGCATTTTCGTCTGGAACACAGACAAAATCGATATCGGCATCATCGAGAAGTTGATAATAAATTTCTTCATCAATGAAATCACCGGTGACCGTTTGCAATAGCACGCTCTCTGGTAAACGCATGCCTTTTTCGGATACAAACTTATCTACTGGGGCAATTTTGCCTCGTGCAATTCCAGTCATATCACTGATAACACATTCTACTTCGGTAATTTTTTTGTCTTTTAAAAAAGCGATTAACTTATCCATTTTTATCTCACTTGTGTTGCCGCATGTTGTCTACAGGCTTGTCCGAATGCTTCGAAAATTGCAGTATAGAATGCATTTTCGGTTACTTTCCATTCTGGATGCCATTGGACTCCCAATGCAAAATTTTTAGCATTTTTAACAGAAAATGCTTCTACTAAACCGTCTGGAGCGAATGCTTCTGGCTGTAACCCCTCACCAAGACGTTCAACGCCTTGAGTATGAACAGAGTTAACCTCTGCGGTGTCACAGCCCCATGCATCGTGAAGAAGCCCGCCAGCAACCAGATTAACTGGATGCGAAATACCATATTGCACATCTAATGGGGCTTTCTTATCTTCACGATGCTCAATATACGTGCCAACTTCATGTAGCTTCTGATACAAACTGCCACCAAAAACAACGTTCATTTCTTGAAAACCACGACAAATACCTAATACAGGGATCCCTGCATCAATAGCGGCTTTTATCAGTGGTAAGGTTAATGCGTCACGCTTGGGATCATGATGGGTTCCATCATCACTAGCAGGACCTTGGTAATGATGAGGTTCAACATTCGATGGAGAACCTGTAAAAAGGATTCCGTCGAGACGAGCAAGAATAGCGTCAATAGGCGTATCTACGCCCAGTGATGGGATGACTAAGGGGAACCCTTTAGCGCCATTAACTACACTTAACAAGTATTTCTCACCCACAATGTTAAATGGATGAAGACCAATTTGCTGGTTGCACGCTACTACCCCTATGAGGGGAAGACCTGACAGAGACATATCTCACCTTTAGCAAAGAATGTGACGAACTTAATGTTTTACGTGTTCGTTTTTTCACACACTACACGGATTTTTTTAGCTAGGCAAGAGGATAACTGATGATAAAAACAACTTTTAACAAAAATAAATTAAAACACTTTAAAAACAAAATAGTAACTTTAAATTAACCGCAATGCATAAAAAAATATTCTAAGTAACTTTGATTAAATATCATAAAGAAATGCGCCAAAATGGGGAGGGCAATGCACGAAAAAAGGGAATTTGTTGCTTAATATTCTTTACACAAGCCAATAATCTCATGCTAGGAAGTAATACGACAAAGGCTAAAAGTGAGTTAGCAATTAGCTTTTTGAGAAGTAGGAATAGCAAGATTAATTGATAATCTTGGGCTATTCCCTTGAACAAACGTAGTAGATATAAGCAGAAAAAGTTGAATAATAAATCATTAAAAATCAGCTGGTGTTGTGGCGCTAGTTAGCTTGCAAGGTTCATCAAATGGGTTACGAAATCGATGAGGTTGTTCACTATTAAAATAGTAACTATCGCCTTTTTCGAGGATAAAAACCTCTTCGCCAACAGTAAGCTCAAGCTTACCTTCTATAATGATGCCACCTTCCTCACCCTTATGTTGCAGCATTTCAGCGCCTGTATCAGCATTGACAGGATATGTTTCACTCATTAGCGACATCGCACGGTTTGGGTAATCACGGCCAATAAGCTTATAGACTAATTCACCCGTACCTATATCCAGCAACTCATTACCCCGATAAACCACTTTTTGGTCACCGATAGAGCCATCATCAATAGAGAAAAAATCCACTAATGACATCGGGATCCCGGCTAAAACCTTTTTAAGTGAACTCACCGAAGGGCTAACACTGTTTTTCTCAATCATTGAAATTGTACTGTTGGTAACCCCTGCACGCTTGGCTAACTCACGCTGAGATAACCCTTTCAATTTACGAACAGCTTTTAGGCTTGTACCAATATCCAAATTCGTTCTCCTAGTAAATGTTGACCAATATCCTGCTGCTAAAGTGTTGCAGATTATTAACACTTTACCAAAAATCTGTATTCATTAAGCATGATATCTTACTTAAATCAAAGCAATTGTATTTTACACCAAATAAGTGTTAAATAAAATGCACACCGCAGATGGCTTAGATTGCATCTAACTATTCATTTAAAAGTTATTATTACAACTATAATCAATAGCTTGGAGAATTTATGTCGCATAAATCCCCGATTCATAGCCAACACTACCCAGACTCCTTTTATGTCGCGACCGCCAAAGAGCTTTATCAGCACCCCAAGCTAACCGAAAACATTACTGTCGATGTGTGTATTGTCGGCGGTGGATTTAGCGGGATCAATACTGCAATTGAACTCAGACAACGCGGCTACAGTGTCGCATTGCTCGAAGCCAAACGGATTGGTTGGGGCGCATCTGGCCGAAATGGTGGTGAACTTATCCGTGGGATCGGTCATGACGCTAGCCAATTTCGAAATGAAATTGGTGACGAAGGTGTAAAATCTATTCAACAAATGGGTTTTGAAGCCGTTGATATTGTCACCGAGCGCATTGCCGAGCACAAAATCGATTGCGACTTACACATGGGTTATTGTGATTTAGCCGTAAAGCCACGGCACATGGATGATTTAGCGGCAGAATACCAAGATCTTCAAGACCAAGGTTATCAAAAAACAATCAAGCTGCTTGATCGTTCACAAATTGGTGAAGTTATCGGTTCAGACTTTTATCAAGGCGCCTTGGTCGATATGGGCAGCGGACATTTGCACCCACTTAATTTAGCCCTAGGCGAAGCGCGTGTCGCCCGCGAACTTGGTGCACAATTATTTGAATACAGCGCCGCAGAAAAAATTATTAAAGGCACTAAACCCAAAGTCATTACCGCTGAAGGCGAAGTAACTTGTGACTATCTAGTCATGGCCGGTAATGGTTATATCGGTAACAAATTAAGCCCTTTCCTTGGTGGAAAAGTGTTGCCAACAGGCACCTATTTATTAGCCACTGAGCCATTAACCGAGCAACAATGTGCCAGTATCATCCCGCAAAACATGGCATTTGCCGATATGCGCGTGGCGTTAGACTACTTCCATTTATCAGCAGACCGTCGTTTATTGTTTGGTGGTTTATGCACTTATTCTGGTAAAGACCCAAAAGACATTGAAGCCGAATTAAGACCTAATCTTGAAAAAGTCTTCCCACAATTAAAAGGTATCAAAATTGATTATGAATGGGGCGGAATGATGGGCATCGGCGCCAATCGCATGCCGCAAATAGGCCGTTTACCTGACGCCGCCAACATCTACTTTGCTCAAGCTTATGCCGGACACGGGGTAAACGCTACGCATATGGCAGCAAGATTAATTGCTGAAGCCATTAGCCAGCAATCACAACGTATTGATGTGTTTAATGACATTAAACACATGACCTTCCCAGGCGGACCCATGTTGCGATCACCATTGCTTGCAGCTGGAATGTTTTATCATAGGATGAAGGATTTGCTATAGGTTGATGGATTTGCTGCGGGTTGGCAAAAGGGTCAACCTTTGTTCTTTTTATGGCCTGCGGCCACTAACGTCGTGGCGCTTCACCCACACCAGACCAAGAGGAAACCAACGGCTGTTCCCTCTTGGAACTCCCAGCCGCCCCGCAACATTTTCAAACAGCGAAAAGGTCGCCATGGGGATTAATCCAGCTTTGAACTTCATTTTAGTGTTCTTCGGCCTTATTCGAAAATGCTAACGCTTCAGATGGGGCGTCCCTTCCCCTCCAAAGCTAGCCAAACATCCATGTCTGGACTCACGCCATTTTCTTCAACGGCCTCTGCACAATGTGGACTGAGACTGAATTCAAAAACCAAGTACGATAAGGCATTAAAAAATAACGACCTTTAATCGATCACATATCGCGACTGATTGTTTCTATAGATATTACCCTAGATATTAAAATTTTTATTTCAGCACTAGTGTAATGATCTAATTCAGTCTGGATAAAATTTATTAAATCTGGAATATCAGAATCAGAATCTACAAACAGATATTTTATATCCGTTGGGGACACTTTGAGGCTGTATGTCTCTTTAGATAACTTATTTTGTAAATCCAGTATGTTATTATTTTGGAAGTGTTTCTCATAGAGAAAAGCATTAATTTTTAAATCAGAATATTTTCCATTTACAGCAAATCGCCACTCATTTTCTTGATAAAAGTCCTTTAAAATAAATTTCCCATGAACAAACATTCTACCTTCAATAGGCTTAATATGAGTCATTAGATTATTAATATCGTCAGATGCGTCTTTATAAAAACCTTCATCAACCAAGTTTTTTCCAAACAATTTTTTTATTGATAAATGTTGGGGACTACCTTCATTTATATAAATTACTGGTGATAGATTATGTGATAAGGCCCAACTTTTAGTAACACCGATTCCAAAACGTCCATAAAAATCAACATGCTCATCTACTCTAGAAAGAGGTATATCGCAAAAACAAACAATTGGATAAGCGGATTGGCTCTCATTACCGCTATACCACCTTACATCTTCAAGACAATATCTCGGCCAAAATCCATTTTTTAAAATATCTTTCAGAAAGTCTACATTTTTTGTGAAATGAAACAGTGTGTGAGATTTAGGCTGCACGATTTTATCCTTAACTTTAGCGGCTAACGCTTATTAAATAGCTCACTTAAAAAAATGAACATAAACCATTTGTTAACATAACTTTATCCTATCTGTCACCTTGTAATAAAGCAATTAAGCTACTCTGACACACAATTTATTAAGTTCATTTTATAAAATTTTTTAACATGTAAAAGTAAATTCTATGACTTGTAACTATCAGGTTCAAATACATTAAAGACGTTGAAGAAAATAGTATGAGTCCTGAGATCGATGCTAGGCTATCTTTCGAGGGGAAGAGATGCATTTGAAGCGTAGCATTTTCAATCTTTATTAATAAGATGGGCCGAAGATGGTTAAATACGCGGCCAGAGACTGGATCAATTTCCGTCGCAATTTTTTTCGCTGCTGTTGTTTGGTTAAATAGCGAAAATGTTGCCGGAACGGCAGGGGCCAATTCTTTAATAAAGAATAAAAAGGGGGTTGCTGTTGACCCCCTTTTGGCCTGTGCAGGCTGGAACCTTGCGATCTTAAGCGTTAGTGGCCGTAGGCCATCGCTTAAAAGACAAGCTAACTTAATTACAATTGCTGCAACCTTTGTGCATGCTGCATCAGTAAAGTGTCTAATACTTCAGGGCTTAAGCTAAATATTTGTACAATTTCTTCGCCGGTTTTAGAAACTGTTGCTTGCTTGTCTTCAAAAGTAATATGTAAACCTAACGCCTTTAACGTCTGTGGATCATAACTATATAATGGCGTGTTTCGTTTATCATTTAAGCCTGGCATCATCCCCAATACAGTGACAGCTTGATTAACCTTAACCTTATCAAAAAAGATGCGCTCGGCTTCTGCCCAGCGTGTGACATATTCTTTCATGCCTTCTAAGTGCAAAGGAATACTTTCTGGGTCATATAAAAGTGGTTGTAACGCCCCACCATGCCAACCTAATAAAGCATCTTGTTTTATCGTCACGTTATCACTGGCTGTTACAATATAATTGGCACAAGATGACGCACAGACTTTGTCTACTAAGACCTTTAATTTGTGCTGATATACCAACTCACCTAATCGTATGCCAGCAAACACATCGCCCCCGCCACTGGTAATAACCAATGAGGTTATTTGAGTTGAACTATTTGCTATGCTTTGTTCAAAGGCGGCAACATTATCTGGATCAATTTCACCGCTATAATTAATGACAGAGGGCAATAAGGGGTCGATAACAAGACTAAAAGAGGGTTGTTTACTTGCGCAACCAGTTAAGGTTAGCAGCATGGCTAGCAGTAGATAATACATTCATATTCCATCATGATGTTGAGTTCGCAAAAAATTAGCATAACAAGCTCATTATTCACAAGTAAATAATGTAACGCCCTCGATAATATTGATTAATCAGACTCTAACTGAACATTATCGCCAGAGACTTATCATTGCAGGTCGTTGGACTATATAGCTTTAAGATTATTTTGCTACTTTAACCATCCGGTTTCAGCTTGATTGAGGACGTTGAGGACTCTTTATAAAAGAATGCGTGAGCCTGACATGGCCTTTCTCGCACATCTGACCTATATGGATATTGGAAATGTCATAATGATGTAGGGAACATCATTGACCATGCCATCACGACATTTGTGAATCCATTCACATCAGACTCCCTATGTGAAGCGTTAGCATTTTCATTCTTTATCATAAAGAGTTGGCCGAAGAACACTCAGACGAAGTTAAAAGCTGGGAATTTAATTGGGTCCGCATAAACTTTTATAAAAAGATAAGTTTTAAGCCACTTTTGTGTCCGAAACGAATTAGTCATGCCCAAATTCAACTCTGAACTTGAGGCCGTTGAAGACTCTTTATAAAAGAATGCGTGAGCCTGACAGGACGTCAGGCTAGCTTTCGGTGGCCATGGATGGCCTATCGGAAGCGTTAGCATTTTCGAATAAGGCTGAAGAACACTAAGATGAAGTTAAAAGCTGGATCTGACCACGTCGCGAAATTATCGCTTTTCAGATGATTTTGATGTGGCGGCTGGGAGATCCAAGAGGGAACAGCCGTTGGTTTCCTCTTGGTCTGGTGTGAGTGAAGCGCCACGACGTTAGTGGCCGTAGGCCATAATCTAATAGCCCGTGCAGGGTGGAACCTTGCGATCTTAAGCGTTAGTGGCCACAGGCCATAAAAAATTAAGCCTATTATTCAATAGGAAGCGCAGCATCGCCGCCCCAAACTGCCCAAGAACCATCATATAAAGCTGCTTGATGATGCCCTGCTACATATGAAGCCAGAATCAAAATACAGGCGGTAATTCCTGAACCACAGCTAAACACCCGTTGAGCATTATTACTGGTATCTAAGGTGGCGAAAATTGTATGCAATTCACGGATAGATTTCATTTTAAAACCGTTTAATACCTGTGCAAAAGGCAAGTTGAGTGAACCGGGTATATGACCACTGCGCATGCCAACACGAGGTTCTGGTGACGTACCGTTAAACCGCCCTGCTGCTCGCGCATCAATAATATCAACTTTTGCATGACCAAGATGGGTTAACACAAACTCAGTGTCACACACCTTATATTGCTGCAAGCGGCCTTTAATATCACCAGAGTCAGTTGCTGTCGCAAACTGACGCACTGTGTCTCGCCCTTCACTGCGCCACTGTGGTAAACCGCCATCGAGTACAAATACCTTATCAAATCCCATTGCTTTAAAGGTCCACCACGCACGCGGTGCAGAATAAATGCCTTGGTCATCGTAAATAACTACGGTGCTATTATGGCTTATTCCTAATGATTTAGTTGCAACAGTAAATTGATCTTCCGTGGGCATAGCGTGAGTTTGTGGAGATTGATGATTGAAAAAAAGTTTATCTATTTGGCACGATAATGCACCAGGAATAACGTAAAGCTCATCATAAACAAGTGGTTCTTTTCCCAGCACAATGTCTATGCTGGCATCTAGTAATACAAGGTCTGGGTCTTCTAAGTGTTGCGCTAACCAATCGGTGGTCACTAAAGGAAAATTCACATTAAACCTCTCTTACAATTGATGGCAAATATTGATTGAAAATATTGATGCTAACTCACACGAGTACTCTCATGATGATTGTCTATATAACGCTGAGTTAACCCACTTAAATAACTGAATAAAATTATACCTACAGCATCGGCAACTAAATCGATGATGTCTAATGTTCTTGATGGGATAAAACCCTGGCTGATTTCTTCACTCAGGACGAATATCGACACTAACACAGTGCCGTAATAAAGCGGAAGACGCCCGATACAAAAATGACGACTCTGCAGCGCTAAATTGGCCACAAAAGTTAATAACCCGAATAACAACATGTGACAAATCTTGTCACCATAGGGAACATGTTTTATTACGTCGAAAAACACACTTTGACTGCCAGTATTGGCGAGGTAAATAATCCACAAAATAAAACTAAAAAAGCCACCAGCAACAATAATAGCTAAACGAGAGAAGCTCTTATGGGTCATCTGTATTCATCCGTGTATGACATGTTGAGGTAAATAATGCCTTTGAGTCTACAACGAATAGTTAGCATTTTAGCGTTAATTTTGCTTAACCTCCGCTCGCATTAAGGCCTCAGCAATATAGATGCACTTGTTAAACAAAATTTGAGTCATTGCTATGAGTTGTCCAGCGCTAATATGACCAATAAAAAAGCCCTTTATTGCTAAAGGGCTTGCTATTAATCTACATTAAAATGCCTGTTATAGGGCTATCCAAGTTGCTTTGATTTCGGTGTACTTATCAAACGCATGTAATGATTTATCTCGGCCATTACCTGACTGTTTATAACCACCAAACGGTGCAGTCATGTCGCCACCATCATAATGGTTAATCCATACCATACCGCTGCGCAGCGCTTTGGCTGTTTTGTGAGCTTTGCTTAAGTTTGATGTCCACACACCTGCCGCTAAACCATACATAGTGTCGTTGGCAATCTTGACGGCTTGTTCCATGCCATCAAACTCGATAACTGATAACACAGGGCCAAAAATCTCTTCGCTGGCAATGGTCATGTCATTTCTAACATTACTAAAAATGGTTGGTTGCACGTACATGCCGCCGGTTTCTGCCATCACTTGTTTACCACCATCAACTAAGGTAGCACCTTGCTCGCTACCGGCCTTGATGTAATTAAGCACGTTGGTCAGTTGCTGTTGATCGACCATTGCGCCGCAGGTTGTTTTAGGATCAAGTGGATGCCCAGGTTGCCACCCTTGCATTTCTTCAACAATAAGCTTGATTAACTCATCTTTTACCCCTGACTCAACCAATAAACGAGAACCCGCAGTGCACACTTCGCCTTGGTTAAAAGCAATGGCGACTGCGGCGGCTTCTGCAGCGGCTTTTAAATCTGGTGCGTCATTAAACACAATATTAGGGCTCTTACCGCCCGCTTCTAACCACACGCGCTTCATGTTCGACTCGCCTGCGTAAATCATTAACTGCTTAGCAATTTTAGTTGAACCAGTGAATACTAAAGTATCGACATCCATGTGCAGTGCCAACGCTTTACCAACTGTATGACCATAGCCTGGTAATACGTTTAATACCCCTGCCGGAATACCCGCTTCTATCGCTAATTGCGCCATGCGAATAGCCGTAAGTGGTGATTTTTCAGATGGCTTTAAAATCACACTATTACCCGTGGCGAGTGAAGGCCCAAGCTTCCAACATGCCATAATCATTGGGAAATTCCATGGCACAATGGCTGCAACCACACCTACGGGTTCGCGAGTGATCATGCCTATTTCATTATGAGCAGTGGGAGCAATTTCATCATAAATTTTATCTATCGCTTCACCATACCAACGTATAGCACGAGCGGCACCGACCACATCAACACCTTTGGAATGCTGAATCGGCTTACCCATATCAAGCGTTTCAAGTAACGCCAATTCATCGGCATTTTCTTCGAGTAAATCAGCAAACTTAATCATGACTTGCTTGCGCTTTACTGGCGGTAACATTGACCAAGTACCCGCTTCAAACACTTCACGCGCGTTCGCTACAGCAAGGTTAGCATCGGCTAAATCACAACTAGCCACTTTAGCTAATACTTGGCCATCAATAGGGCTGATACAGTCAAATGTGTCACCAGAAGCGGCACCTTGATATTGACCATTAATGAAAGCTTGCCCAGTGATTTTTAGACTTGCTGCTAGTGCTTCCCAATCGCTACGACTTGTTGGAGTACTCATTGTGACCTCGAAATAATAAATGGATTGATAAGCACCAAACTGCGCTAAAAAGCAGGTGCTAAACCTAAAATTTGTGTCACATAAAATGGATTATCGACACAATAACCTTGATGAATATTGTCACCTGATTATGCTCAACAGCAAGATATTTTCAATATATTTTACAAAATAGGCACATTTAGTTTAAATAAATGCACAAAACACTTTAACGTTCATTATTTTTGACATAGCATAGCGAATATTCGTCACTCATTATTTAATCAATTTGAGATGAATCCCTAGTAATTGTAGCTATCAATGTAGAGTCAATTTATGAGCGAATATCAGCAAAATGGAACTGGCGATTCATCGCAAACATTGCCGAACATGGCACATTTTTGGATGCCGTTTACTGCCAATAAGCAATTTAAGACTAATCCTAGGCTTTTGGTTTCGGCACAAGGAATGTATTACACCGATATTGAAGGCAATAAAGTACTCGATGCTACTGCCGGTTTATGGTGTTGCAATGCTGGCCACGGCCGCCAAGAAATTTCCCAAGCGGTAAGCAAACAAATTAGCCAAATGGATTATGCACCGTCTTTTCAAATGGGCCATCCGCTCGCCTTTGAATTAGCGCATAAACTCAGTCAGCTGAGCCCTGACGGATTGGATAAGGTGTTTTTTACCAATTCCGGTTCAGAATCGGTAGATACCGCCCTAAAAATGGCGCTTTGTTATCATCGCGCTAATGGTCAAGCCACGCGTACTCGGTTTATCGGCCGCGAGCTTGGTTATCATGGTGTCGGTTTTGGCGGGATTTCAGTCGGTGGGATCAGTAATAATCGCAAAACCTTTAGTCAGCAATTACTCCAGGGGATCGATCACCTGCCTCATACACTCGATATTGCCAATAATGCCTTTAGCCACGGTTTACCGCCACACGGTTTGGATAAAGCCGAAGTGCTTGAGCAACTGATTGCCTTACATGGCGCCGAGAACATTGCCGCGGTCATTGTTGAGCCTATGTCTGGTTCTGCTGGGGTTATTTTACCGCCAGATGGGTACTTAACGCGGTTACGCGAAATCACCCAAAAGCACGGCATTTTATTAATATTCGATGAAGTGATCACCGGCTTTGGCCGAGTCGGTGCCGCCTTTGCCAGCGAGCGCTGGCAAGTTACCCCAGACATGATCACCACAGCCAAAGCCATTAATAATGGTGCAATTCCAATGGGGGCGGTATTTGTTAGCAATACCATTCACGACACCTGCATGCATGGCCCTGATGAATTAATAGAGTTTTTCCATGGTTATACCTATTCCGGTCATCCGGTCGCGGCAGCCTCAGCACTTGCGACCTTATCCATATATGAAGATGAGCAATTATTTGAACGCGCAAAAGGGCTTGAGTCTTATTTCGAGCAAGCGGTTCACAGCCTTAAAGGTTTACCAAACGTCATTGATATTCGTAATACCGGTTTAGTTGCAGGTATTCAATTAGCACCAAGTGATAAAGGCGTGGGTAAACGAGGTTATGACATTTTTGATCATTGCTTTAGGCATGGCGCGTTAGTACGGGCAACGGCTGACATTATTGCAATATCTCCGCCACTTATAGTGGAAAAGTCACAAATCGACGACATGGTTAATTACATTACCGATGCAATTAACACTGTTGGTTAACGCTGTTAGTTAATATTTTCTGAATACATATTTTGCTTAAAAGGATCCCGTTCATGCTTAACATCACTCATTTTGTCGATGGGCAACACACTCCAGCCAGTCAACGTAATCAAACCATCTATGATCCTGCTACGGGGGAAACTCGTGGCCAAGTATCACTGGCGAGTCACGATGAAGTAAGCTTGGCGGTAACGGTTGCCAAAAATGCCTATCAGACTTGGTCGCAAGTGACGCCACTTAATCGTGCTCGGGTATTATTTAAGTTTAAAGCGTTAGTAGAGCAAAATATTGATAAATTGGCCCAACTCATCACTCTTGAACATGGCAAAGTGTTGGATGATGCTAAAGGTGAAATTACCCGAGGGCTTGAAGTTGTTGAGTTTGCTTGCGGCATTCCGCATTTACTCAAAGGTGAACATACTCAACAAGTGGGTGGTGGCGTTGACTCATGGTCTGTTAACCAATCGTTGGGTGTCGTCGCCGGTATTTCACCGTTTAACTTTCCTGTTATGGTGCCAATGTGGATGTTCCCTATCGCAATAGCCTGCGGTAATACCTTTATCATGAAGCCGTCTGAAAAAGACCCCAGTGCAGTAATGTTTATTGCCGAATTACTGACACAAGCAGGCCTGCCAAATGGCGTGTTTAACGTGATTAATGGCGATAAAGAAGCCGTTGATGCTTTATTAACTCATCCCGATGTTCACGCGATTAGTTTTGTTGGCTCAACCCCGATTGCCGAATACATTTACAGCACCGCCTCTGCCCACGGTAAACGAGTGCAAGCATTGGGCGGGGCTAAAAATCACATGTTATTAATGCCAGATGCTGACTTAGATCAAGCGGTCAATGCATTAATGGGTGCAGCATATGGTAGTGCAGGTGAACGCTGTATGGCTATTTCGGTGGTACTCGCGGTCGGCGATGTGGGCGACAAATTAGTCGAGGCATTATTACCGCAAATTAGTGCCTTAAAAATTGGCAGCGGTATTACCCCTGAAATGGACATGGGACCGTTAATTTCGGCCCAGCATTTAGCTAAAGTACGCGATTATGTCGAAGCGGGTGTTAAGGAAGGTGCAACATTAGTCGTTGATGGCCGAGACATCAGTATTCAAGACCACCAGCAAGGTTACTTTTTAGGTGCGTGCTTATTTGACCATGTCACGCCAACGATGAGCATTTACCAACAGGAAATTTTTGGTCCTGTGTTAGCCATCGTCCGCGTCGATAACTATGCCGATGCATTGACGCTGATTAACCAACACGAATTTGGTAATGGCACCGCTATTTTTACTCAAAGTGGCCAAGTAGCTCGTCACTTTTGTCACCATGTTGAAGTGGGCATGGTCGGCGTTAATGTGCCGATTCCGGTGCCGATGGCATTTCATAGCTTTGGCGGTTGGAAACGATCGCTATTTGGGCCGCTGCACATGCACGGACCTGATGGCGTTCGTTTTTATACCAAGCGCAAAGCCATTACCGCTCGCTGGCCACAAGCTAAAACCGACACTAATGAACCTTCGGCATTTATTATGCCGACCATGAAATAAGTGAAGCCAACGATGAAGCATATTAACGATATTACGCTTTTTAGTAGTCAATCAACTGCGGTTGAGTCGTATCACTTAACGGATGAAAAACTGCTTACTGGTGATCCACTGCAGTCAGTGCAAAACCATTTCGAAAGCCCGTGCAAGCAGTTTAATGTTGGTGTTTGGCAAAGTGAACCGGGCAGTTGGAATATCAATTATAGCGAATATGAGTATTGCGATATTCTCGAAGGCTGTAGCATTATCACCGACAGCCAAGGCAAAAGCTTAACCGTCAATGCTGGTGATAAATTTGTTATTCCTGCTGGCTTTACCGGCACATGGGAAGTCGTCAATCATTGTAAAAAAATCTACGTTATGTTTGAACAACAGCTTGAACAAACATAGTGTTTAACCGCCATGCGGTACAGACTAAATCGTTACGGTTTTAGGTCTGATAAGTGGCATTCGCAGCCGTTGTGTACCTAAATACCAACAACTGTATTTTATGTAAATGGAGATAATATCGTGTCGAACACATTAAAAAGAACGCGAATTGCACTGTTAACTGGATTAACATTATCAGCTACCCTACTGGCTCCACTCGCTACGGCAGAAGTCTCTGGTGCAATCACTGTAACCAACGACTACCGCTTCCGAGGTGTGTCACAAAGTGCAGCAGATCCCGCACTACAAGGTAATATTGACTGGAGCCATGATAGCGGATTTTTCGTCGGTGCTTGGGCAAGTACCATTGATTTTGATGAGCCTGAATACAATGGCCCAGATGTAGAGATTGATTTGTATGCTGGTTATTACGGTGAAATTAACGATGACACTAGTTATGACTTAACCTTGTACCGTTATAACTACCCTGGAGAAAGTGATTTAGACTATCTAGAAGTCAGCGCAGGTATCGACTTTAGTGGTTTTAGAGCCGCTTACTGGTTTACTAATGATTATGGTGGCAGCGATCTTGACCTACATTACACCGAAATCAATTATGGCTGGGAGTTTGCTGAAAACTGGAGCCTAGATTTGCATTATGGTTACAATTTTGGCGACGCCATTGATGACGGAGAAGGCTTTGACAGCTATTCAGACTACTCTATTGGTGTATCAACAGAAGTGTCAGGTTTTGGCATCTCGGTTGCGTATTTAGACACCGACATTGATGGTGATAATGAAGTAAGTTCTGATCTATATAAAAACACCGGTACTTTATTAGCGAGCGTTAGTTACGCGTTCTAAGCCGAGTGAGTTAATCAGTACCCATGATTACAAGTCAGTCTTAAAAACAAAAAAACCGCCAATGGCGGTTTTTTTATGACTAATATTTAACGAAAAACAGTAGCGATACAACAAAAGAAAAAACGGAAATTACTTAGTATTCAAACCTGTTAGCGGCTGCCCTAGGGCTTGTTTTTTAACGCATTGCCAACCATCAGCAAGATTTTGTAATTGCTCGTTTCGTTGCGGAAACTGGCTGGCTAAATTACGCATCAGTGATGATTGAATCTCACAAATTTCGGCCCAACGATCAGCATTAGATAATGGCATTTTTCAATCCTTAAATAAGTTGTACATCCGTTTACATGCGTTCATGTATGTACATTAATGTAGCACAGCCCACTTTTTTAGAAAGCTATATTTACACCGTAAATCAGCTTAAAAAAACGCCACACACATACCAATTAAGCTTTTAGCTGATTTAAAAGAAATTTTGTTTCATAAAAAAGAAACACGCATTCAATTAATATGAGTCAAACAATGAACTGCTAATCTAAAGCACTTATATGAAAAAATGATATGACAACATTTGATGGATTCATAAATGAGGTTTTATTGATGCGATATAATTTAGATCTTGCGCATAGATTTCAATAAAATAGCATTGCATCCATGGCATACCAGAGTATCTTATTGTTATAGCAACCGTTGAATATACGGCACAAAGGAGCGAACTATGGCTGATACCATCATAAAAATACTGATAATCGCAGGGTTATTTTTTCTGGCCTATAAACTGATTTTTAGTGGTAACCGTGGATTAACACTTTTTGAGATGCATTTTAAAGATGGCAAGCTCAATAAGCATAAAGGCAAAATACCGGAGAAGTTTGAACGTGATTGTCGTGCCATAGCCAAATCTAATAAACTGACTTGCACAGTCAGAGCTGAAAAATCTGGTGACGTACGTTTACACGTGTCGGCCAATATTGGCGATAATTTAATCCAGCAAATTCGTAACCAGTTTCCATTTGAGTATTACGATAAGAAACAGTCAGACGCGTCTAAACTTAAAGGCTAACATGGCCTGTTGAGCAAACGAAAAATGGACTCTAATGAGTCCATTTTTGTGTCTGTTTTCATGTCTATTTAGATTTAGTAAAAGTGACTGTACGCTCTAACTTAGTGCCCGACTATTGCTTAACACTTTCAGGGCTCAGCTTTTATGCTTAGTCGATTTAACTATTCAATGACTTAGCGATACCACTTAGTCAGGCTGTTTAGAAATCACCAAGGTGACTTGAGCGACTGTGATACCAAATTTAATAATATCGCTTTTATTGATAATGGTTTGCTCATCGACCAGAAACATCCAGTCATCAAAATGGACTTCATATTCACTACCATCAACTGGCAATATCATGTCATAACGCCATCGCAATGCACTACCGCGAGACTCACCTTGAGCAATGCCTAATATGTCATTGGCGGTGCCCTCATAGAGGCCATTTCCTTTGTCAGTAATGTTCCACACACGAGTTTGCTTTTCGCCATCATCGTAAATAAACCATTCGTTTATCACACCCTGCTTACCTTCAGGCGAATCAACCCAGTGCGCTTCCATGGTGACGGTAAATTTGCGGGTCACCTTGCCTGAAAAATCTTGTACTACTCCAGCGGCCGTTAATTTACCATCAAAAAACGTGGCTAAATCTAACGTTGGAGTCGTTTGTTGATAATCTTCAATCGATGCTGATGAACATGACATAACGCCTAATGCTAGTGCAACATATAAGCTGGTTTGAGCCAGCTTTCGCGCTAATTGCTTAGTTAATTGTTGAGTTAACCCTTGAGTTAACATTCGGGCGGAAAAATGTCGCTGCTTACGGATGAATAATAAAATCGCGCGCATTAGTTAACTCCAATCAGTTGGTTACGTAACTCAGGACGGCTGGTTTTCTCAGACAACCAAATGTCAAGAAACGCCTCTGGGAATTGGGCGTTACTGACTTGATAATAAGGGGTGTCGTTGAGTAAAAATGCCGCATCTTCAGGGGTGTTAACCTTAAAGGTCAGCCTGTCGCCCTGTTTAACATCTGGCCAGGCATTAACTAACTGCTGCCTGTACAATTCAATATTGGCTTCGGTGAAACCTAAGTGCTGCCATTGTTCAATAGTGGCATCAACCAAATCAATAGCATCGATATCGCGGTGGTATTGAATGTCGAGAATCATTGGAAAGCGATTAGCTTGGTATTTACCGTCAATAGAGAATAACTTCGCACTATAAATATCAAGCCATAACAGACTCATATCGGCAGTGCCAACTTGAATCAATGTCGCATCGCTTATATCGTTCTTGTCGCTTATATCGCTTATATCGCTCTTATCGCTTATACCGCTTATATCGCTTATATCGCTTATATCGTTTTTATCGCTTATATCGCTCTTATCGCTTATATCGCTCTTACCGCTTATATCACTTTTTTCGCCCTTATCGTTGATATCATTTGCAAACGCATCGTTAATGCTCACCGCAACAATCAACGTTAACACTAATGCGCCCACCACACCGAACAGTAGTTCGACCAACCAATGTGATGATTGATGTAACTTAATGTGTGGTTGCGACTTGACGCCATTATGTAAAGTTTTCATCTACGATTCTCCAAAGCAAGATCCACCGTTGTGATTCGAGAGCTAACAGCTAGCAATACGGGAAATAAGCAACTCCAGATCAATGCCAGTATAAACGCGCTCCACATCTCGCCTAAAGGCAACATTACTGCGTTAAATTTAGCTCCTGCGAGATAACTTAAACAGCCAAATACTCCACCAAATAAGGCTTGTAACCAAATAGGAAACTTTCTAAAAAAAGCTAAGCTGTAATCCAAACAAAGCGCAAAGTAGAACCACAACAATCCCAACCAGTAAGGAATATTGGCGAACTTAAATACGCCAAACCACACCAATAGACTGTCAACCGCGATGCCAATCACACCACAGACACACATTACCAGTGCATCATGACGAACTGATGTTGATAACAAAAAATGGCCAATGAGCAATAAAATAGACAGTAAGATAAGTTGGTTATGAGCTAATACGCCTGCCCACCACACCAATTGAAAGCACAATGCATTGATTAAAATATATAATTTTGGAGGAATACCGTAAGAAGACATAACACCTCACACTAACAGGATGAGACGTCCCGGCAACGTATTACCGGGGAATATAATGGCTATTGGGCTGTAGAACTATATTATAGTGGGCGGTATTGCGGTCGAACGGCAACAAGGTGAACCGTGCTAGTAGTGCGCTCTAAAAACCCACCTTCGCAGTAGCTCAAATAAAACTTCCACATACGGATAAAGTCATCGCCGTAATTTAAGGCTTTTATTTTATCGTAGGCAGCATCAAAATTTTCATGCCAGTGTTTTAGGGTACGCGCATAGTCCTTGCCCATATCGTCGATAGACCAGGTTACCATGTCGGTTTTCTTGGCAATATGTTTGGTCATTTCACTCACCGACGGTAAACAACCACCGGGAAAAATATAACGCTGAATAAAGTCAACACTCTTACGATAACTGTCGTAACGTTGATCGGAAATAGTAATAGCTTGAATGAGCATGCGACCGCTTGGCTTAAGCAGATGTTGTAGCTTTTCAAAAAATCCTGCTAAATATTCGTGTCCCACAGCTTCGATCATTTCAATTGAAACCACGCGATCATATTCACCAGTCAGTAAACGATAATCTTGTTTTAGTAAGGTAATCCTGTCTTCAAGCCCTTCTTGCTTTACTCGCGCCTGTGCATAATCGAACTGGGCATCAGAAATGGTAGTAGTGGTCACATGTACGCCATAATGTTTTGCAGCATAAATGGCCAACGCGCCCCAACCAGTTCCTACTTCAAGCAAGGTTTGACCTGGGGTTAACTCTAAGCGCTCGCAAATGGTGTGCAATTTATGTAATTGCGCTTCATTCAAGCTGCTGTCATCTGCAGGATAAAGTGCACTTGAATACATCATTTCTGGGTCAAGAAACTCCTTATACATGTCATTACCTAAGTCGTAATGAGCCAGAATATTGCGTTTTGAACCCGTTTCAGAATTACGATTAAATATATGCTTAATGCGATTAACGCCGTTGCTCAACCATGAAAAATAACGTTCTATGTTGTCTAGTAGTGCTAAGTTTTGCGCAAAAACCTGAACCACTTTGGTTAAGTCAGGACTACACCAATGGCCTTGAATATAAGCTTCGCCAGCCCCAATTGAACCACCAAATACCACTTGACGATAAAAGTTGGCATGCTGAACTTGCATAGTTGCGTGAACTTCGCTTTTAGGATCGCCAAACTCTGATGTTTGATTACCATCGACAATGGTTAAATGACCTTCTGCAAGATGTGCTAATGCACGAAGAAGAATTTTCCTTGCTAGGCTGTCAGACAAACTCGCTTGAGTCATGCTGCTTTCTGTCGCCGTATTTTCCATGTCATCTCTCCAGTTCATACACTGTCTAATTCGTTCGCTTTATTGGCGTAATTAAAGACTAATACGTGATAAGCATCTATTTGGTTTACATTTTGTAAAATTAGTTAGCTTTAATCGTTTGCTTGCCTACAAAAGGGATTCGTTTAATAAATAGCTTCATTGCCTGCCAATAAATACCCAGCATAATTTTGCTAGTCATCAAGGGATAATTCAGCATAAATCGGCGCATAGATCGCGAATTTATCGATTGGCGTTTTAACACTAAACCGGCATCAAATAATTTATCGTTATTGGCATTTCGATTTTCGATGGTCACTTTCAAGTTTTTGGCCGGAGGCGTAATACGCCACAAGTAATGCATGTCTAAATTCATAAACGGAGACACATGAAAGACTTTGTCTGTTTGAACGGTATTCGCAATATCAACCAGATAACAATGGCGCTCATTCCAAGGGGTATTACTGACCTCGGCAAGCATATAAACCATGTCATTTTGATGATAACAAAAGTAAAAATTGACCGGACTAAAATAAAAACCAAAATGGCGTATCTGCCCAGAAAATATCACTTTATCGCATGTTTGTGTGGCACCTAAATGCTTAATGGTTGCCAACACGCGTTGCTTTAATGCGCCGGCATCATCCCCTCGGCTCGCCGAGCTCAGCACAAGTTGCT
This sequence comes from Shewanella sp. Arc9-LZ, assembly GCF_010092445.1. NCBI lineage: Bacteria > Pseudomonadati > Pseudomonadota > Gammaproteobacteria > Alteromonadales > Shewanellaceae > Shewanella > Shewanella sp. Arc9-LZ. Next base: position 3,777,896 of record NZ_CP048031.1, read on the forward strand.
CACCAAATTGCTGCTTTAGGGAATTGAGGTAATCGCCAGGGATAAATTTAAGCGGAGTAAACTTGTCTGTGGAAAACAATTTACTGACCGCCGTTAATGCCGGCAGTTCATCTAAATCAATTGCCATCATCGCAATGTTATAACCAAAACTGTGCAACTTAGGCGTATGACGGCGATGGTTTATCTTGCCGCAATAAATGCCACTGTTTAATTGATCATGTTCCATTATCGATGTGGTTTGACTCATAGACTAATCCCAAACAGATCGCATACTTCAACTGCGCTACGAACGCCGTCTTCATGAAATCCATTATGCCAGTAAGCACCAGCAAAATAGGTATTATGTTTACCATTAATGAGTGATTTTTTCGCTTGCGACTTCATGCTGGCATCATTAAATACTGGGTGAGCATAATTAAACTTTCGCAAAATTTTACTTTCATCAATCGATGCAGTTTGATTTAAGGTGACACAAAATGTAGGTGCACTACTCGGTAAACACTGCAAAATATTCATATTATACGTCACGCTAGCCGGACGCTGAGCAATATCTTGCTGATTAACACCATCTAAACGATAGTTCCAACTTGCCCATGCCGCTTTACGCTTAGGCAATAAATTAATATCTGTGTGCAGCACCACTTCATTATTTTGATATTCCATTGCGCCTAACACGTCGATCTCATCTTGAGTGGCATCGGTTAACATCGCTAACGCTTGATCGCTATGGCAACTCAACACTACATCGTCGAAGTGCTGCCATTCACCGTTAGCAACTTGAACATACACACCATCATCGCTACGTTTGATACCACTCACTGGAGAATTAAGCTGGATACGTTCTTTAAACGGTGCGGTTAAGGCTGGGATATAACTGCGCGATCCACCTTCAAGTACATACCATTGCGGGCGATCATTAATATTTAATAAACCATGATGCTGGAAAAAACGAATAAAGAATCGCAATGAAAAGCCGCGCATATCATCAATACTGGCAGACCAAATCGCCGCGCCCATAGGCAAAATGTAATGCTCACAGAAAAAGGCTGAGAAACCTTGTTGATCAAGATACTCACCGAGTGAAGACGTTGGGTAATTGTCGGCCTCATAAATAACTTTACAACCATTGTTGAAACGAACAATTTCACCTAAAAACCGGTAAAAACTTGGGCGTAACAAATTACGACGTTGGGCAAATAAGCTCCACAAATTATGACCATTATATTCAAGCCCAGTGAGTGCATTATTAACACTAAAACTCATTTCAGTCGGTAAAGACTTAATATTAAGTTGTGCCATTAATGTTTCAAATAGCGGATAAGTCCGGTCATTAAACACAATAAAACCAGAGTCTATTGCGTATTGCTGCCCTGCTACTTCCACATCAATGGTCGCTGTATGGCCACCAATATAATCATTAGCCTCAAACACGGTTACCGTGTGTTCACGGCTTAATAGGTGGGCACACGTTAACCCCGAAATCCCAGTACCAATTACAGCAATATTTTTCATTTAGTTAATCCTTGACGCTAATACTTGTTCTTGTGGTGAATTGACTTGGGTTTACTATTTAGGTGCCAGCAAAAATACTAGTAATTTTTCTGGCAATAAAGAGGCTAATTTAAGTAACCAAGTAAATTTAGTTGGGAAATGGATTTCACGGCGTTGACGCTGCATACCATTATAAATAGCCTCAGCCGCTTGCTTAGCGGTGATTTGCATTGGCATAGCAAAGTCGTTTTTGGCGGTTAACGGGGTTTTAACAAAGCCCGGACAAATAACGCTCACCCCAATACCATGCTGAGCAAGGTCAACTCGTAAACTACGGCCTAAATAACCAATAGCCGCTTTTGATGAACCATAAGCTTCGGCACGCGGAAACGGTAAATAAGTGGCACTTGAACTCATTAACCCGAGTTGCGCACCACGGCTCAATAAAGGTAAAAAATGCTCAAGGCAGTAACCCATGGCAACCACATTAGTATTGATGACTCTGGCAAATAGCGCTGAGTCGAAATGCAATGCATCGTCAATGTATTCACAGCTGCCAGCATTAAGAATCACCTGCTGCAACTGCCAGTGATTATCGTGTAACAGTTGCTTAAGTTTGGCGGCGGCGGCTTGTACCTGAGAACTATCGGTAATATCAAATTCAAGCGGAGTGGCACCAGTTATGGCTTGTAAGGCTTGGGCATTTCGACCACAGGCTATAACGGCCACGCCTTTAGCCAGATAATGCTCCGCTAAAGCTAAACCAATACCAGAACTTGCACCGGTTATCAAAACCGCTGTTGTATCCGCAGAAACCATTGCCATTACTTAGTCACCCTATTTTTGAGTAAGCCAATTAATCCACCTAAAAACGGCACTTGCTCGTACAGCATTTGGCCCAGATCAAAATAATCACGGTGAGAAAAAATCTTATCAGAGAATTTAAGTTGTGACATGCCTTCAACATTAATCAGCTGTCCCTTACTTAATTTAGGGTGTGAATAGCTCATAGTCCAATACAATGCAGCTTGTTGCTTATCAGCACTGATCACCACTTCTTTAATATCAAATTCAATGTGGGTGACATTTTGATACATGTTGGCAAAATAATCGGTTAATGCTTCGATTCCCTCTACATGATGCATGGGATCTCGAAAGCAAATATCATCCCGATAAACTTGACGTAGTAAGAATAGATTATCTTTATTAAGCTGTTGATACATATTAATAAAGTCATCAACAATAACCGGATGACCATTAACGGACGCAGAGCGGTCAGCATTTAATGATTCGGATTGAGTATCAACTGTCGACTGTGCACCTTGCATTAACGGACTCCTATTACACGACCAAGAAAGAATACACGCAACCAGATATAACAATGCCTTATATGACAATAAGATAACAGTATTTCATGGCCGTGCAGTAAATAAAAACTAACTTGGTATCCATACGAGATAGCGCAGGAAGTAGATCACCCTTTAAACGAATCACAAAGTAACACGCCTAAGCATGGCTTAGGCGTTAATAACGTTTATAAATTGAAACTGTTCTTTAGTAACCCTTTTTGGCTACCGGCTGCCAGTACTTATCAACTTCTTGTTTAATAAAAGCTTGTTTGGCTTTAATGGCATCAGCTTCAATAAATCCAATAGCGGCATGGGCTTTTTGTTTGGTACTGTAATCTGGATACTCAACTTCGGTAACAGACATTTGACTCAATATGCGGGCTAATGCTTCACGGGCATACGTAACCTGTTCAGTTGATTTATCCAGTAACTCAATCCCTTCTTTAGGATTATGAGCGTACATACCATGCGATGCGGTGGCAAAATCCCAGCGCCATTGTGAATGACGAATAGCCATAATCGCATCATTCATTTGCGGCCATGTGGCTCCGGCATCCCAAGCCGCTTTGGCTTCGTAATGTGCTTTAATCAGCAATGACTCTACATTTCGTGATTTAGCATCAATATTGGCTTTGGTTTTATCAAGCTTTTTGGTGATGGCCGCTTTACTGCTATGACAATTTGCACAACTACGATCAAAATTGTCTAATGCGCCACCCACCTTATGGTCAGTAAATGTAGCGCCTTTTTCATCGGTCGCAGGCGGCATATGACAAGTTATACACGTCACACCTTGCTTAGCATGAGCCGAACGGCTCCAATGCTCAAACTCTGGATGACGCGCTTTTAATATTGGGGTTTTAGAAATGGGGTGGATCCATTCGTAAAAGCGACGAGTGTCGTAATATTTTTCAATTTCATCAGCAGTGCTGCCAAAAATCCATGGAATATTAACTTTGTTATTATTTTCAGGCTGGAAATAATAACTCACATGACATTGACCACAAACCTGAGCGCCTTGCATGCTGCGGTCTTGCTTATCAAAAGGCAGTTTAATTTTTTCCATCGCATTTTGCGCATGAGGGCGTGGTAATGCGAGTTTAGCACTGCCATCAACATGACAATCACTGCAATAAACAACGGATTTGATTTCACGGCCTAAATCGACAAAATTAGCACCTGAAAAACCTTGCATACCCATTTCTTTGATCAATCTAGGAGCATCAGGTGTTTTACAGGTCCAGCAACTGGCAGATAAACCTTTGTCGCCTTCAGCTATTGCAACACCAGTACGCAAGGTATGCGTCACGTCAGCAACAGCAAACTGATGCCCTCGAGGGCTATGGTATTCTTTGGCAAATGACGAACCCGCCCATAAAATGATATTGGCAGGATATTGCGCCAGTATATCGTCTCGTTCGACTTGTTCTTCTGTTGCTTGCCAAGAGTCATATTGTTGTGGAAACTTAAGTTGATTAGGATCCACTTCAGCACTTTGAAGCGACCAAGACGTTAAACTCAGCAATGCCATTGCGCTAATAATAATGCTTAACCCTACCTTGCTTCGCATTGGCCGAGTCGCTTTCATTATTACATCGATAAGTAGATCCATCATATTGCTAACCTTTCTCCAATCTCTTAATTTACAGCGCTACACTGTTCGATAAGTCTGTAGCACTACTTTTGAACTGTTTAGTATAGTTAACTGTTTCGTTAACTTGCGTCATCAATTTAGCTCACGTTATCCAGGACGGCCATCAAGACGTGGTCGTAGTAAAATCGGCGCGTAAAACCACACAAATAAACCAAAACCGACAAACCAACATGCTCCAGCTGCCCATAACCAAATTTGGGTGTACTCAGGCATCAACAAAGGCATTCCTGCACGTAAAACAGCAGCGAGAGGCAAACATAAAAATGCCCACGTCATGTTGGGGCCTTGATAGATATTGCGACTAGTATGCCCAAGTGAAACGCGAGAAATCATTGATAAACATAATGATGCGATGCCGCCAATAGCAAATAAATGCAATAAGGTACGATAGGCATATTCGTTATCAATGTTGATTGCCATTAATAACAATGTGATTGGCAACGATAGATACGAAATATGCAATGACCACAGCATCGGCTCTTTTAGGGTTTTATGTGCTTGCCAACGAGCAAAACGGACTAAATGCAATATGCCTGCTACTGCTAAAAGTGCTTGTTCAACTCCTTTGGGGAACCAGTGACTTATTGCTTGAATAAACAGTAAACCCATTGCTAATAATAATGTATTTTCTAACACATTAATGGGATCAGGCTTGGGTTGTTGAATTTTCATTGCGGTAAAAAATGGGATCACTCGACCGCCAACAATGGTAATAACCATGGCAAGCCACCAAATCATTCCTTGCCATAATTGGGTCGATAACGAAAAGTTACGTTCGGACAAGGCGTAATAACTGGCTAAATTAACCAACAATGCGACCACCAGCATGATAGGAAAACCTATATTGCGCCATTGTTTAACCGGATAAATACAGCGCCACAATGCCAACGCACTTAACCCTAAAAATAAGCTGTCAAATATTGCAGGTAGTATCAAAGGAATGTTCATTGGTAATAGCAACATTAAGCGGGCAATGAGCCAACAACCAAAGGTGACCATTAACGCGCGTCCCGTAATGGTGGGTTGATTGGTCCACGCTTGTACTGCTGTGAGTAAAAAACCGCACACAATAGCCATAGCGAAACCAAATAACATTTCGTGAGGATGCCACCATAGCGGCACAACATTGGCCCAAAACTCACTGTTAAATAAGCTATATTGCGGAGTAAACCAGCCCATTAACCACAACGGGATGTATAACGCTGCGACACTTGCTCCACCTAAAAAAAACGGTCTAAAACCCAAACGCCATATTGCAGGAGTGTTATCAATTTCAGCAGGATCATCAATATTCAGCATAAGCAGTGCACTCACTTAGTGGATTAACATCAACAAGATTTAAACATGTATAATATATAAATCTTTAATATAGCCATTCTATGCTGTTAATTGATGTGCTTCAATCAATACTCATCAATCCACTCACCAGCCAAGCTCATAGTGTGATCTAACGCAAAAAAAGCCGCTATTATCATAAGAGATAATAGCGGCTTAATTGTGTTGTTGCTGATTTCTCGAACTAAAATGGACTCAGTAACCTGAGTTCAAGATAAAAAACGGCTCTCAAACAGCCCTTTGTCTTGCTAACTGCGTTAAATGTTGATCGAAACAATTAACCACGCTTTAGCGCACTTAGTACTTCTATCGCCCGCAAGCGTGCCATCTTGTGTTCAACAATAGGTTGTGGGTATCGGTCATCCTGGCGTTGTGCAAATAAGTCATTAACATTGATGGTTTTGGGTTGATGAATATCGGCCAAAGACCAAGTAGACAATTCGGGAACATAATGCTTTATGAAACTGGCATCAGGGTCGAACTTGCTACTTTGGGTCATTGGGTTAAATACGCGAAAATAAGGTTGCGCATCGCAGCCTGTTCCTGCTGACCATTGCCAACCACCATTATTGGCGGCTAAGTCACCATCAATTAGTTTTTGCCTAAAATATCGCTCGCCCCAACGCCAATCCACCAATAGGTGTTTAGTTAAAAAGCTGGCTACCACCATGCGTAATCGATTATGCATCCAACCGGTTTGATTTAATTGACGCATAGCAGCATCAATAATTGGATAGCCTGTTTGGCCATCACACCAGGCGGTAAACTCAGCAAGATTATTACGCCACACAATGCCGTCGCCTAACTCATTAAAGTTATGGTTCATGGATAAGCGTGGAAATGCCACCAGTAAATGGCGATAAAACTCACGCCAAATCAATTCATTTAACCACGTTTTTGCGGGGCAAGTGTCATCAACTAAGGCTTGAGGATAACGCGCTAATATCGCTGCGACACATTGACGAGAACTAATAACCCCAATAGCTAAAAAAGGCGATAATCGACTGGTTCCTTCAAGGGCTGGAAAATCCCTCTCAGCTTGATAATCTGCAACTTGGTTTGCCAGAAATTGATCGAGTATTCGCTTTGCAGCGCCTTCTCCAGCAGACCATTGCTCACTAGACATTTTATCGCAGTTAAATACGATTTCGCTAGGGGCTGGAAGTACAGCAGCGATTGGCGCAGGCACCGCGACCGGAACAATCGCGCGCTGGCCGGCAATGCTTTTCCACTTTTTAGCAAAAGGGCTAAAGACTTTGTACATATCACCAGCCAAGTTTTTCACTTGCCCAGCTGCTAATACACAATCTTGGTCGATTAACGTTAATGGTACACCGCTATCGATTAAAGCGCGGTCTCGACGACGTTCATTTATTTCAGGCTCATTAGCAGCATACACAGTTGCTATATCATGTTGTGCGATATAAGCGGCTAACAGGGTTTGTACTTCATCAAAGTCTTGTGCGTGCAACACATCTAGATGAATACCTAACACCGCCAATGCCTGCGCTAACAAATTGACATGTCGCTGGATAAAATCAATTTGTATCGGTGCAACATCATGCTGCGCCCATTGTGCTGGTGTGACAAAATACACAGCTCGAACATGACTATGATTACTGGCAGCAAACTCACACGCAGCCACTAAAGCCGGATTATCTGCCACCCGTAAATCTTGCCTAAACCACATCAAACTATTCATAGAAGTCATTCACAATAGACCTAATAAGCATAACGAAGCTTAAGCGCTTCTGGATGTGGATTTAAATACACCTGCTCTTGAATATACGGGGTATGAAACTCACGTACATAATGGTTAATCAAGGTGATTGGCACCAGCAAAGGCAATAACCCTTGGCGATACTTTAAAATTGACTCACTCAACTCTTCTTTCTGTTCAGCGGTCAATTGCTTCTTAAAATAGCCTTGAATATGCTGCAAAGTACTGGTGTGATTTTTACGGGTGGCAATAATTTTAAGTGCCGTCATAAAGCCTTCAAAATATTGTTGCGCAGTTTGCTCAACATCTTGAATATCAGCCAGTATAGGTCCTAAATCGCGATACCACTGCGGGCTGTGGGCCATTAATAGATACTTATAACGCGAATGGAACTGCATTAACTTATGCTTAGTGATGCCCGATTTAGTCATTTGCTTCCAATCGTTATAAGCAAATACACGGGTAAAAAAGTTTTCTCTTAATGGCAAATCATGCAAACGGCCTTCTTCTTCTACAGGCAGAAATGGGTAGCGTTCCATTAATTTTTTTGCAAAAACACCGATGCCGGTTTTAGTGCCATGATTGGTACCAATTTTGTACTCGGTAACCCTTTCCATGCCACAGGTTGGTGATTTGGCACATAAAATATAACCGCCAAGGTAATCAAGCTCTTCCACTTTGGCTTGGGAGTATTCATTAAGCTTGTCTGTCACATCGAGCGTTCCATCAGCACTGCGAATATGCACTACATCGCCATCTCGTATTTGACGGATACTTTTGCGTGGTGCGCCCATGCCAATCGCCATTTCAGGGCAAACAGTGGTGTATTCAAAAAATGGTTCTATTTCTTGTCTACAGTAATAAGAGTTTTTGTGTCCGCCATCAAAGCGGACTTGGTTACCCAACAAGCAACTGCTGATCCCAATTTGGATTTTTTCTGGCACAAATGTATCGATATTTGGCATATTATGCACTCCTGTGGCAACTGTAATATTCCCAAAGTGGGATAAAAAAAGATGTCATGCTAACTACATATACTATTAAGCAAAAATACGAATAAAACACCCATTAAGTTCATTATTTATAGGGTTATTTATCGTTTTTGCAATATGAGCCTACATATTAGTCAAATAACGCACACAAAAAAACAGAACCTAAGTTCTGCTTCATTATTCATCTTTTACTTGTCTTCCACCTGAACGGCCCAGATTAAGCTTCAACAGGATTAACTATTCGCTTTGTTGCCGACGCGTTCTAATCCCCACACCAAACCAATCCCCACCAGCAGACACACTATGGCAATGATAATTTGTGATGATTCGCCAGTGATTTGCTCAAACTGAAACGGAGATAAATTTTGCTCAACCAAAGGCACTAATTCACCCTTAGAATTCTCGCGCCAACTGATCACTTGTTTCCATGGCCAAATTTTACCTAGCGTCCCGAGCATTAATCCCGTTAAAAATAATAACGTCGTGTCATGGAATTTACGTAACAAGGCCGATAACACATGACTAAAACTTAATAATCCAATCACAGCACCAATCGCAAAACAGGCTAAATAAACAATATCAAAGCCTTTAGCTGCCGCTAATACCGCTGGATACATCCCTAAAAGCAACAAAATAAAGCTGCCTGAAATCCCAGGTAATATCATGGCGCAAATAGCAATAGCACCACAAAAGAAGAAATTAAGGTAACTCACCTGCATTTCAATAGGATGTAACACTGTAATAGCCCACGCAAAGGCGACACCGACAATGAACATGGCAATCCGCATAGCAGTGAATTTGTTCACTTGCTTAAGCATATGAACCACTGAAAATAAAATTAATCCAAAAAAGAACGACCACACAGGAATGGGGTGAGTAACCAATAGCCAAGAAATCAATTTAGCTAAGGTAAAAATACTGGTGAGGATCCCACCAAATACACACACGAGAAAAGGACCGTTAATGTGTAAAAAGGCGGCTTTAATGCCTTTTTGTTTGATAATGCCCACTAACGACCAGTTTATTTTGCGAATGCCATCCAATAATGGGTCTAAAATACCGGTAATAAACGCAATAGTGCCACCCGACACGCCCGGCACAACATCTGCAGCGCCCATGGCCATACCTTTGAAATAATTCAATAACAGTGAGTCAGTTTTCAAAATTCATCCTTAATGTGTCTAATCACGTAAATTATACCTGTGCCCTTTGCAATGAGCGATGGAAAATATTCAACGGGGCTTTTCCGCAGGTTACAACAATGTTAATCTCGTCCGACCAGATAACGATTAGAGTTCATTTATGATCCCAACTAAACCCAATAAAGTCATGTCGCTATATAAGAAAGTCACTGCTTATCCATTTGGTAAACAGATTTTTTCTAAAATGGTGTCTCGAATGGCGCCCTATTTTGGCACAGTACACCCTTACATAAGTGATTTACGCGTTAACCGCTGCGAATGTTTAATCAAAAAGCGCAAGAAAGTCCAAAATCATATTGGAACCGTGCATGTGATTGCCATTTGTAATGGTCTGGAAATGGCCATGGGTACGATGGCAGAAGCATCTATCCCGGCTCATTTACGCTGGATCCCTAAAGGCATGAGCGTTGATTACACCGCCAAAGCGGGCAGCGACATTTTATGTGTGGCAGAGGTAAAACCAGAACAATGGCAAGTGGGTGATATGTTAGTCGACGTAAAAGCCTATGACACTAACGGTGTTGTGGTGGTCCAAGGGCATATTAAGCTATGGATTTCAGAGAAACCTCAAAAATAACTAAGTAATTTAATCACCTTTATTCACTTTTGCTAGGGAAGCATAATGTTAAAAAATGGTCTGGCGCAAGCTAACACAAATCATCTCGGTAAAATCATTCCTGTCGTAGTTTTACTGCTAATGCTGATCAGTTTATATGGTAGCTGGTATACCATTGATCAGGGCGAACGTGGGGTATTGCTGCGTAACGGTAAAATTATTGATACTGCAGAACCCGGTCTTGGATTTAAAATTCCACTGATGGATACCGTGGTTAAAATATCAACCCAAACTCACACCGCAAACTACCAAGGTTTACAGGCGTATAGCCGCGATCAACAACCAGCCACCTTACGCGCATCTGTCACATTTAGCATACCGCCAGATCGTGTTGAAGAAGTATATGCTAATTTCAAAAGTATCGACTTAATGGTGTCGCGCTTACTCGACCGCCAAGTGCCAACCCAAATTGAGAATATTTTTGGTAAATACACTGCTATTTCTGCCGTCCAAGAACGTATCAAGTTTGGTATTGATGTGACTGACGCCATTACTAAATCGATTAAAGGCCCGGTGACCATTAATTCGGTACAGATTGAAAATATCGACTTTAGCAACGCATACGAGAAATCAGTAGAAGACAGAATGCGTGCAGAAGTAGAAGTACAAACCCAATTACAGAATCTTGAAAAAGAGCGTGTTAGTGCCCAAATTGCTGTCACTCAAGCACAAGCGGAAGCAGACTCACAATTGGCCCGCGCAATTGCCGAAGCAGAAAGTATCCGTATTAAAGGTAACGCAGAAGCATCAGCCATTAAAATTCGTGCTGAAGCGCTAGCGCAAAATCAAAATTTAGTTGAATTGACTAAAGCGGAACGTTGGGATGGGCGCTTACCAACAACCATGCTACCTACTGGTACTATCCCGTTTCTTGAAGTGCAAACAACCAAATAAACCAAACTGCATACTTCACAAACCAAGCGTTCGGTATTAATACTGAACGCTTGGTTTTTTATCATCATCTTGCCTCACCTAAACGTATTATCTAGTTGCATTACCGCTTTTGGCTGGTAATCTCTAACAGCGCCTCTTTAATGAATAAAGAGGGTTTATAAACAGCTAAAAATAAAAGGAATTAAGCGATTAACACTGTAACCTACATGGATGAGCATAGCGCTCCGGTCCAACAAGCTCGTTTGGCTAATCTTGACGCTATCAGAGGGCTTGGCGTATTAGGTATTTTCTTCCTTAATATCTATTTTATGGGCAATAGTTTTTTCGGTTACGCTCCTCATGAGGTTCAACCCACCAGCGACATTATCCTACTCATTTTTAGCAATTTCTTTTTAGAAGGTCGTTTCTTTAGCCTATTTGCGATGATTTTTGGGGTGGGAATGCTAATCCAATACCAACGCCAGCAAATGAGAATGGAGACAGCCACCACTACTCAGCAGAATAAACGCATAAAAAGCCGTCTGTATTGGTTAATTGCCTTTGGCGTAATACACGCTATTTTCATCTTTCCTGGCGATATATTATTGTCTTATGGTGTCAGTGGATTATTGGCTTTTCGCTACATTAGCCTCAGTGCCGATGAACTAATTCGTAAAGCTAAATGGTTTATCTTTTTATCATTTATACCCATCGCACTTATTTCGCTCATGCCAGACGATCAAGTTTATTCACGAGATTCTGCTTTCTTCATCGAGCAACTTGCTGCTTGGACAGGCAGCTACCAACAACAACTGACCCTGCACCTAACCATGTTTGCGTACATGCTGGCGGTTATTCCATTAACGTTAATGTGGTATATCACCGGCTTAATGCTTTTAGGGATGGCGTTATATAGACGCAATATCTTTGTTGATGGATTGGATAATAAAACCCTGTGGCAATGTGTATTTTGGGCCATCACATTAGCATCATTAGACTCGATATTAAGTCTAAGTGGCAATCAGATGTTGGAGTCGATGTCTGATCTTTTATTGTGGTTCAGCGCTATTGCGACGGCTTTGATTTACATCCACATTATTGTTAAATTCTGCCAAAATACGCCACATAGACTGAAGCTACTGCAAAACGTCGGGCGGATGGCGTTTAGTTTGTACATTCTCCAGTCAATAGTCGGTATTTTACTGTTACGTTATATCGCACCAGACTGGCTGTACTCACTAGACCGGATAGGTTACGTCTCAATTGCGATTATCTACAGTGTATTTCAACTGTTGTTAGCGGATGTCTATTTACGCAAATTCAATCAAGGCCCATTAGAAAAGCTTTGGCGTGTATTAGTCTCCCGCACAAGCTAATGAAACATATACACTTAAAAGAAGAATCTATGCAACTACCATTGTGTGCAATGCTGATTAATCTCATCAGTATGACGAAATCAATATGATAAAATTAATCTCACAGAGCAGGCACTAAAATGAATAAGTTTGCTTGGTTGATGTTGCTGCTCATTAGCGCTATTTTTGCCACTATTCAGCCCTGGTTAGCTGGGGTATATGGCCTAATTAATCTGGTCACTTTTAGTTTGTATTATCGTGATAAATCGGCCGCTAAACAGGGGCAATGGCGCATAAAAGAAAGTACCTTACAGTTTTTTTCTTTAATTGGCGGCTGGCCAGCAGCGCTACTCGGCCAGTATCACTTACGTCATAAAACCCAAAAATCGTCTTTTAAACGGATATTGTGGTGTTGCATCGTACTCAACTCAGTTGGAGTCAGCTTATTGTGTTATCAGCAGTGGCATCCGTTATTCGATGCATACCGTTAAGCTGTTGGTTCAATTATCGCTTCAATCGTGTTGATGAGTATTAGCCCAGCAATTTTTACGCTAAACTAGCCACACTATCTACCTAACAATTCGAGATCAATTATGCGTATGATTTTGGCCGTACTGGTCATTGCGGGCGTTATTTTTTATTTTTTCACTCAATCTAACAATTCTAAAGCCGCTAAAGAAAATATTGAGAAAGGTAAGATTTTTTTAGCTGAAAATGCCAAACGCGAAGGCGTCAGCCAAACCTTATCTGGCTTACAATATGAAGTACTCGTTAAAAGCGATAATACTGAACACCCTAGCGCAAAAAGCAAGGTTACCGTGCATTATCACGGCACACTCACTGACGGTAGCGTATTCGACAGCTCTGTTGATCGCGGCGAAACAATCAGCTTTGGTTTAAATCAAGTGATAGCCGGTTGGACTGAAGGTGTACAACTCATGAATATTGGCGATAAATTCCGTTTTTATATTCCAAGCCAATTGGCTTACGGCAATCGCTCAACAGGTAAAATTGAAGGTGGCTCAGTACTGATTTTTGATGTTGAGTTATTTGAAATCAACTAATCAGCAATGAAGATCAGTTTAAGCAGAAAATGAAAAAGCCTCCATGTCGGAGGCTTTTTACTATTGATTATCGGCTCTTGGTTATTGCAATTGAGCCTTTACTCCATAAATATTTGATTATCATGCTAGATAAAACGGATCATCAATCGACTTCGCTGGCGCTGTAAACCATTTAGGCCCTTGCGCTGTCATGTAAAAATGGTCTTCATGACGGATCCCAAACTCCCCAGGTACACATAACATTGGCTCGTTGCTAAAACACATACCAACCGCCAGTGGCGTAACATCATTACGCACCAAATATGGCCATTCATGAATATCTAAACCGATACCATGACCAGTACGATGAGGTAAACCTGGCACGTTGTAATCTGGACCAAAGCCTGCGGCTTCTAACACGACACGAGCAGCTGCATCCACTTCACTACACAAGGTTCCTAAGGTAGCAGCATCAAACGCAGCAATTTGTGCATCCTGTTCAAGTTGCCATAATTGACGCTGACGAGCATTAGGCTCACCAAATACGTAAGTACGAGTAATATCAGAGTTATAGCCTTGTAACTGGCAACCGGTATCAATCAATACCGTGTCATTTTTCTCAAGCGCTTTAGGTGATTTAACCCCATGCGGATACGCTGTATCTTCACCAAATAGCACGATGCAAAAATACGAACCTTTGGCTGCGCCCACGGCATAGTGAGCTTGGTTAATAAAGTCTTCCACTTCTGTAGTGGTGATGCCCTCACGTAAGATACTGGCGGTGGCTTTATGCACTTCAAGGGTCATGTCTTTAGCGCGTTGCATTAAGGCAATTTCAGCAACCGACTTAATCATCCGACACCCTGCCGTTACTGTTGTCGCACTTACAAATCGATGCTGAGGAGCTGCTTGGGCAATGCCATCGCTAATAAAAAAGGCGGTTGACTCATCAATACCGATTTTTGCTTGGTTCAAGCCGATGTTATCCAGCACGTCGGCAAATAACTGATATGGGCTTTCATCTTCATGCCACGTATTTACTTGACCTTTTATGGTCATATAACCCTGTAACGTGTCGAGTTCAAATGCAGGTGCAATATACTGAACCTCACCCACAGCGGGGATAATAGCACCCACCATACGTTCGCTAGAAAACCAACGAGTACCCGTAAAATAGTACAAATTAGTACCAGCATTCACATAGATTGCTTCTAAACCATGTTGCGCCATCAATCGTTGTGCATGTTGAATTCGTTGATTAAATTCATCATCACTTATCGCTGCTACACCGTGAGTCATATTCGTGAGTGTGGCTAATGCTTGTTGCGGGCTAACGCCGCCGACACCGATTGTCATAGGTTTTCCTTTGGTTATTTTTATTGTTATTTATCTAGAGTCTGTGGAAATCAAATCGTCTTACCTTGTTCCAATATACAAGATAATCAATACCGACAAGGATACCGTCTGTATCGCTTTGTTACCATTGTATACAATATAAGTTTACAATTTTAATCAGTCTGCTCCACATTATGTCAGCGACTTCACTTGCCAGTTTGCCGTCACGCTTGCGATAATCGCAGTTCATTCTACAGAGCTGAGTTCATCAGTCGCCTCCAACGGAGAAACCATGTCCAATATTATTGCTACGCGTCTTAACGCCATTCGCCAACAGCTTGAAGTAAACCAAATAGATGCATTCATCATTCCTCGCGCTGACGAATATTTAGGTGAGTATGTCCCTGCTCGTAACGAGCGTTTACATTGGGCCACTGGCTTTACGGGTTCTGCTGGCATGGCAATCGTGTTAAAAGACCGCGCAGCAATATTTACCGACGGCCGTTACACAGTGCAAGTACGCCAACAAGTAGACGGTAACTTATTTGAATATTTAAGCCTGTATGACGACCCGCAAATTGACTGGTTAATTGATACATTAGCTGCAGGCGCTAACGTCGGCATCGACAGTCGCCTACATACCCTTGCTTGGTATCAACAAACCAAAGCGCAATTTGATAAAGCCCAAATCAATTTAGTTGAAGTAGATAACAACCCGATTGATGTGAGTTGGTTAGACCGCCCTGCACCGTCAGCATCCACCATGACTTTATTTAGCCACCAAGGTGCAGGACGTAATAGCGTCGACAAACGTCAACAAATTGGTCAGCTGGTTAACAAGCAAGGCGCCGATGTAGCCCTTATTGCCGCATTAGATTCATGTTGTTGGTTACTAAATATCCGTGGAAACGATGTTCCACGCTTCCCCGTCATACTTGGCTGCGGATTATTATCTAGTAATGGCGATATGACCTTTTTTACCGATTTAGCTAAAGTGCCGCAAAATATTGAACAACACGTAGGTGCTGGGGTGAGCTTTAAAGATGAAGCAGAACTGGCAACCGTATTAGCGCAAATGAATGGGGTTAAGCTATTGGCCGACCCTCATTCTGCCAACGCCTATTCGCAATTACTGGCACAAAAAGGCGGTGCTAAACTGATTGTGGGTACCGACCCGGTTGCATTACCTAAAGCACAAAAAAATAACGCCGAATTAGCTGGTATACGAGCGTGTCATATTCGTGATGGTGTTGCCGTCAGCCGCTTTTTAGCCTGGTTAGACAGCCAAGTTGAACAGAACATTATGCACGATGAAGCACAACTGGCTGACAAATTAGAAAGCTTTAGATTACAAGACTCGCTGTACCGCGAGCCAAGCTTTGACACTATTTCTGCCACTGGTGCCAATGCCGCTATGTGCCATTACAACCATAATAATGGCACCCCAAGCACCATGACCATGAACAGTATTTACTTGGTCGATTCTGGCGCTCAGTACATAGACGGCACCACCGACGTCACCCGCACCATCGCCATTGGCAAGGTGACAGACGAGCAGAGAAAAATGGTCACGCTGGTATTAAAAGGCCACATAGCCCTTGATACAGCCCGCTTCCCTAAAGGCACCTCTGGTGTGCAACTCGATGCGTTTGCTCGCCAATATTTATGGCAACATGGTTTTGATTATGACCACGGTACTGGCCATGGAGTCGGTCACTTTTTAAGTGTTCACGAAGGCCCGCAGCGCATTGGTAAAAACGTCAATGGCGTGGCATTACTGCCAGGCATGGTATTGTCGAATGAGCCTGGTTATTACCGCGCCGATGGTTTTGGTATTCGCATCGAAAACCTCGTCACCGTGCAACATTGCCAAGCGTTGGCAGGTGCAGAGCGTGAAATGTATGAGTTTGATGTATTAACCCATATTCCAATGGATGCACGCTTAATCGACAAATCATTGCTAACCGACTTTGAAGTGAATTGGTTTAATCAATATCAACAAAAAGTACGTCAAACCTTAGCGCCATTAATGCAAGGTGACGAGTTAGCATGGCTCAATAAAGTGACTGTCGCGATTTAAGTGCCATCCAGTTGAACATAACGCGTAAGCACTGAATATAGGGCTTTGGAGCAATAACAAGTCCAAAGCCCTTTTAAATAAAGCACCATCAAGTGCAAACTAAAACGCCAGTGAATCTACCTACTCACAGCAAACATTATAATTCCTAAAAAATGGTATTAAATTGCCATGCCAAGACGGTAATCAGTTATTAGTGATAAATGCTCAAAGGCTGTCATTACCACAACGAGTGACTTTTATGGTGAGATATACGAGCAATCTGTTTTTGTGGTGCGTTTTTTACCCACATAGCAAAAAAATGTTAGCCGCTTCCTATTTCCCCATTGTCGATTGTTGTAAACTCCGCGCCAACAAAGGCTGTGTTGGTAAGAGTAAATTTTACCAGACATGTGAATAACAAATTTGTTTACCACAATACTCGCAGGTCACTAACGCTATATGCGCCAAGTGGATCTCTCACCTAAGTCGTTCTCGTTTGGGGCTCTACCTGCCATAGCCGTGTCGCCAATGAATAACCATTGGTTAACTGATAATTTAAGAGATCAAAAGGTATAATCACTATGAAGTCTGAACAGACTCTCTCTAATTCTGCTGCTGTTTCTGATTCGTTTTTGGATCGCTATTTCAATATTTCTGCCCGTGGAAGTACCTTAAAACGTGAAGTCATTGCTGGCTTAACGACGTTTTTGGCTATGGTTTATTCGGTGATTGTGGTGCCAAACATGTTGGGCACTGCGGGATTTGACCCTGCGGCGGTATTTATCGCTACCTGTTTAATTGCCGCGTTTGGTTCGTTGCTCATGGGGCTATGGGCTAATTTGCCAATGGCCATTGGTTGTGCAATATCACTCACCGCATTTACTGCATTTAGCATGGTGCTAGGTCAGGGAATATCGATTCCTGTCACCCTTGGCGCTATTTTCCTAATGGGTATCGTATTTACACTTGTAAGTGTCACTGGCATTCGTCAATGGGTACTCACTAACCTGCCAACCGGTATTGCTCACGGTACGGGTATTGGTATTGGTTTGTTTTTACTCCTTATCGCGACCAATAGCGTGAAATTGATTGTATCAAACGATGCCGGTTTACCCGTAAAGCTTGGTGATATTAATAGTTTACCGGTTATAGCAACAATAATTGGTCTTGCTATGACAATTGGGCTTGAGCGCCGAGGCACACCGGGTGGCATATTGTTGGTCATCGTCGGGCTATCGATCTTTGGGTTAATATTTGATCCTAGCGTGACTTATCAAGGCCTATTTGCTTTACCTGACTTGATGTCTGAAACGTCGCTAATTGGCCAGCTCGATATTATGGGCGCACTGAATCCAGTGGTCCTGCCTATTGTGTTGGCATTAGTGATGACCGCTATCTTCGATGCAACTGGCACAATTAGAGCGGTTGCAGGGCAAGCGGAACTTCTCGATGATAAAGACAATATTGTTGGTGGTGGAAAAGCACTGACATCAGATTCAGTCAGCAGTATTTTTGCTGGCGTAGTCGGCGGCGCTCCAGCCGCTGTTTATATTGAATCCGCAGCGGGAACTGCAGCAGGTGGCAAAACCGGCCTGACCGCGACCATCGTCGGCTTACTATTTTTGATAATGATGTTCTTAGCGCCGTTAAGCTTTTTAGTACCTGCTTATGCGACAGCTCCAGCGCTAATGTATGTTGGATTACTGATGCTGAGTAACGTCACCAAGCTTAATTTTGACGATAAAGTGGACGCAATGGCAGGCCTAACCTGCGCGGTATTTATTATTTTAAGCTGTAATATCGTTACTGGGATTATGCTTGGGTTTGTTACCTTGGTTATTGGCCGCATATGCAGCGGCGAATGGCGTAAACTGCGACTTGGGGTTATCTTAATCACCCTTGGTTTAGTCGCCTTTTACATGGGTGGCGGGGCGATTTAACCCAATTGTAAACTCAATTATAAACTCAATTATAAATTCAATATTAAGGCCAGCCGCCGAGGCTGGCCTTTTTGTTTTCAACAACCATATAAGCTAACTTGGTTTTGCCCCAACGTTGGTTAGGCTATGACCTGCGGTCACTAACGTCGTGGTGCTTCGCCCACACCAGACCAAGAGGAAATCAACGGCTATTCCCTCTTGGAAATCCCAGCCGCCCCGCAACATTTTCGCTATTTACAAAACAACAGCTGCGAAAAGGTCGCCATGGGGATTGAATGAGCTTTTAATTTCATTTGAAACTTGCTTCGGCCTTATTCGAAAATGCTAACGCTTCCGATAGGCCATCCCTGGCCAACGAAAGCTAGCCTGACGTCCTGTCAGGCTCACGCTATTTTCTTCAACGTCCTCAAGTTCTGAGTTGAATCACACCAATTGCGAGCAAGGTATGCAAATCATTTATGCCCCTTTCAATGTTAGGGCCGATTACCCACTCAGTTCAGTAGAACTTCATTTGGCTTACTTTTCCTCATACCATTAATGTGTTTCAATATCTGGTGTTGGGGGAGGAATAAACTGAAGAGGGCTCTATAATGCATCCAGAGTATGATGAACTGTCTTTATGGGATGATGCAATACGTCTGGTGAGTGAAAATAAATACGACCAAGCTATTTATCTATATAAAAGTATGGCTAAAAATGGAATAGATGAGGCGTTGGTCGAAATAGGGCGGCTGTATGAAATGCCATCAACAGCGACTATTGAACAAGACTTTTCAAAAGCGGCTACATATTATAAAAAAGCGATTGATTTAAGTGATGACATGTATGCTTATACAGCTCTTGGAAGGCTTTACTTTTTCGGTGTCGGTGTGGATCAAGACTACATAAAATCAAAACAGTTGTATTTGATAGCTGCGAATATGGACGGACTAGTAGCCACATTGATGTTAGCTCGTATTTATCGTTACGGGCATGGTGTTCAACCTAATTTAACTAAAGCAAAAGAGCTCTATCAGAAATCAATTAGGCTTGGAAGCTATGTAGCCCTAAAGGAGAGTGGTGGGTTGGATATTTCTTGTGGTGAGGTTGTAAAAGGAATAGCAAAAGTAATAAAGGGGACTTGGAATATTTTCTTAAGGGTGCGAAAAGACATATCTAATTATGGAGTTATTGTTAGTGAATGTGTAAAAAACCAATAGAGAATATTTATCAGGACAGGTATGACCAATCGAATTTAGGTCGCGTTTAATGTTGTTAACTTATTCACTCCTAAATTAGCCCCAATCATTGGGGCTTTTTGTTGCGCTGAAGAAGGCAATTTAATCAGCAGAGTGTGCCGAGCTCACCAGTAGAAGGTATCAGTTGTGAACAGTAGTCTGTGCAATTGTGAAGTCGAGCTGTGAATTTTACCACTGACTCAGCAGTTTTCAGTACAAAACCTTATCTGAAAAAATATAAATTGATTAATGTTCTAACTCGGAAATGTTCAAAAACGAGTTAGCAGCCCCGCACTTAAGATGCTGTAATTGCCATGACTATCAATCCATATCATCTAAACTATTCTGTTCTAAAAAATCTTCCCTTTTGACACAGATAAAGTTCAGGATTTAAACAAAAGTTTGTTATACTCCGCGGCCGCTTATCGATGGCACTCAATTGGGTGTATCATTCAAGCTTAACGTTTTTCAACTATCCTAAGACGTTAATCAACCCAGTTAAGCATGATATCTGCCATTAACAATGGCTATAGGCCCAAATACTCTAGATTGACCTTGTGCAGCTAACTTAGCTTGTTGCAACTAAATCGCTTTGTCTTGATGTACATACAGGAACCGCACCATGAAATTCGAATCTTTTAGCTTCGCCCCAGAAATATTACGCGCGATCGCTGAGTGCGGTTATCAATCTATGACGCCAATTCAACAACAAGCGATCCCAGCGATCCGTCGTGGTGAAGATGTCCTAGCAAGCGCTCAAACAGGCACGGGTAAAACAGCAGCATTTGCACTGCCTATATTACAAAGAATGTGTGATAACCCAAAAGAGACGATGCCGTCTAACACTCGTACCTTAATTCTGACTCCAACTCGTGAGCTTGCCGCACAGGTTGCAGACAACATTAGCGCTTACAGTAAGCATCTTAATTTAACGGTATTAACCATTTATGGTGGCGTTAAAATAGAGACCCAATCACAAAAACTTAAACGCGGTGCCGACGTTATTGTTGCTACACCAGGTCGTTTACTTGAACACATTGTGGCGTGTAACTTAAGTTTGTCGAATGTTGAGTTTTTAGTACTCGATGAAGCCGACCGTATGCTTGATATGGGCTTTAGTGCTGACATTAAAAAGATTCTCCAGGCAGTAAACAAAAAGCGTCAAAACATGTTGTTCTCTGCGACCTTCTCTTCTGAGGTTAAAAAGCTGGCGAATGACATGCTTGAAAAGCCTAAAGTGATTACTGTTGATAAACAAAACACTACTGCCGACACCGTTAGCCAGGTGGTATATCCAGTAGAGCAGCGCCGTAAGCGTGAATTAATATCTGAACTTATTGGTACCAAAAACTGGCAACAAGTGTTGGTGTTTACCGCGACTCGTGACGCAGCAGACAAATTGGTCAAAGAGCTTAACTTAGATGGTATTCCATCGGGTGTGGTTCATGGCGAGAAAGCACAAGGCAGCCGTCGTCGTGCGTTACGTGAATTTGTTGAAGGTAAAATTCGCGTATTAGTGGCCACCGAAGTCGCCGCTCGTGGGCTTGATATTAAAAATCTTGAATATGTTGTTAACTACGATTTACCATTTTTAGCCGAAGATTACGTGCACCGTATTGGCCGTACAGGTCGTGCAGGTAAAACCGGTGTGGCAATTTCGTTTGTGAGCCGCGAAGAAGAACGCACTCTAGCTGATATTGAAAAGCTCATCGGTCAGCCAATTCGTCGAGTCACAGTACCGGGTTATGAAGTCGGTAGCCGTGAAGTACTGCTTAAGCAGATTGAAAAGCGCCGTAGTTTTGCTAAAAAACAACAACGTGGTGATAACGCTGGCGCCCAGATGATTGCTGAGAAAAACATGGACGGACGTCGTGTTAAAGTGGGTAAAGTCAGCAGCACGGTTAAATACAAAAAGATTAAATAACTCAACTTGAAAGAGTTAATGGTAATAGAAAAAAGCGCTTAGGCGCTTTTTTTGTGTTTGAATGAAATGAATTGTGTGATTATGAGGTCTACTTTAGTCGGGACATTACTCTATAAGGACTTATCATGTTAAAAACTCTGCTTATTGCCACCGCACTTACGTTAACCAGTTTAGCCAGTGTGGCTAAGCCTATTGCCAGTGACGAGAACAATGTCATGCCACTGCTCAATGGCCACCAGATACCAGCAATAACCCTGCAAGATGTTGATGGTAAAGCGGTTGAACTCAGTAAACTTGTGGCGCAAAAGCCGACTATATTTTTCTTTTACCGTGGCGGTTGGTGTCCATTTTGTAATTCGCAAATGGGTCAGTTAAAAGCCATTGAACCAAAACTGATTGAGATGGGTTTTCAATTAGTGGGAATTTCACCAGACACGCCAGAAAAGATGCGCGCGTCGATGAATAAACAAGAACTCGATTATTTATTGCTGTCTGACACCTCAATGGCGGTATCGCAAGCATTTGG
This sequence comes from Shewanella sp. Arc9-LZ, assembly GCF_010092445.1. Taxonomy (NCBI): domain Bacteria; kingdom Pseudomonadati; phylum Pseudomonadota; class Gammaproteobacteria; order Alteromonadales; family Shewanellaceae; genus Shewanella; species Shewanella sp. Arc9-LZ. The sequence continues at coordinate 3,800,527 of NZ_CP048031.1, forward strand.
TTTAGCCTATTACACCAGTGCAGATATCACTAAAAAATATACTGCCAGTTTAGCGGTAACCAATGAACTGTTTACTACCCCTGCAGGTGAAAAACGCTTAGTGTTACCCGTGCCAGCTGTCTATTTGGCAGATAAAAGTGGTTTAATTCATTTTCAATATGTGAATCCAAACTACAAGGTTCGCCCTGCGCCAGAGCTAATTTTAACCGCTGCTGAGTTACTCGTTAAACCTTAGTTAACGCCAAATTCAAATAGAATCTAGCCAACATTAATCCAATAATGTTGGCTTTTTTAACTTACTCTTTTGAGTCAGCACCCTCTAATTCAACACTATAGTATTATGACACTTACCCACTCACACTTGGTGTTTTCAACAACGACACTTCTACACACCGATACATCTAGACTTGTCGTAATTAAATACAATCTTTCATCACAAAAAACCTCGAAATACAGGCGTTTTTAGCCAATTAGTGCATTTTATATTGGATTTTTAATACCTCATCTCGTTACACTGTTCGGCATATAAGAATATCCCTACACAGAGGCTGTAAATTACCATGTCTATTGCTACTACATTTGGCACAGCAAATACTTCTGGCACGATTAAGGCGATGCTATTAGGTTGCGGTGAACTCGGCAAAGAAGTTGCCATTGAGCTACAACGTTACGGAATTGAAGTTATCGGAGTTGATCGCTACCCCAATGCCCCAGCAATGCAAATTGCCCATCGTTTTCATGTGATTAACATGCTGGATGCAAAAGCATTAAAAGCAGTTATCGAGCTTGAACAGCCGGATTTAGTCATTCCAGAAATTGAAGCTATTGCCACCCAAACGTTAGTGGAACTAGAACAACAAGGTTTGCATGTGGTGCCAACCGCTAACGCAGCCAAACTCACTATGGACCGTGAGGGCATACGCCGACTTGCGGCAGAAACCTTAGCGATACCAACATCAAAGTACTTTTTCTGTGACACTCTAGCTGAATTTGAACAGGCCGTTACTGACATTGGTATTCCATGCGTGGTTAAGCCAGTAATGAGTTCGTCTGGAAAAGGCCAGAGTGTGATTAAGTCAGCACAAACCATTCAGCAAGCATGGGCTTACGCCCAAGAAGGTGGTCGTGCAGGTAAAGGACGAGTAATTGTTGAAGCTTTTATTCCGTTTGATTACGAAATTACCTTACTGACGATTAGCGCCGTAAATGGCATCCATTTTTGCGACCCAATTGGCCATAGACAAGAAGATGGCGATTATCGTGAATCGTGGCAACCGCAGGCGATGTCGGCTGAGGTATTACACAAGGCACAAGCCATGAGCCAACGAGTTGTTGAGGCATTAGGTGGATATGGACTCTTTGGTGTTGAGCTATTTATTCGTGGTGATGAAGTGTATTTTTCTGAAGTGTCGCCAAGGCCACATGATACAGGTTTAGTGACCTTAATCAGCCAGGATTTATCTGAGTTTGCCTTGCATGTACGTGCGATTTTAGGCTTACCAATAAGCAATATTGTGCAGCATGGTCCGAGTGCTTCTGCGGTTATTCTTGCTGAAGGCACATCCACCAATATCCGTTACCAGGGTATGGCTGCCGCCTTAGCGCCAGCCGATACTCAATTACGCTTGTTTGGTAAGCCAGACATTGATGGCCGCCGGCGCTTAGGTGTAGCGCTAGCCCGCGATAACTCGGTAGAACAAGCGGTCGAAAAAGCGAAAACCGTTGCCAGCCATATCAAGGTACTGTTTTAACGTCACAGGATATTATTTTAACGTCACAGGATATTGTTCTGTCACCTAGCTGAATATCGATGAACTAAGCCGTGGAGTATCTGCGGCTTAGTTTTTTACTGTTGGCATTGGTTTAGGCAGTGGTTTATCTGCTAAGTGAAAGTGGACTAACATTAGCAAACGAAACAGCGCTTTAAGTTTAAGATCTTGATCAAGCTTACCCGCGTGAATCAGTTTTTTCAGTACCGTTATTTTTATGTACAGTTTTTTAATCAACACGCCGCTTGGCTCACCTAGGTATTTATCGAACTCTTTATAACCCTCAATAGTTCGCGGTACTAACTTAGCCTGACGAATATGTAATCCCGACAGTATCGCTTTATCGAACGCTTGGGTTTCTAGCCCCTTGATAATCTCGGCTGCACTGAGTTGTTGCGCCAAACCATCCACAACAAAATGAATATTTGATTCAATTTCAAATTGCAGCGCATGGGTATCGTGGCGCACATTATTAAATCTGCTACGTTCTTTATCAACAAAATCAAACAGGACTTTCCATAGTGACATGTGTCGTTATCCGCTCTAGTTGTGAGTGTTAATCGAACGCTATAAATGACAGATCTAAACACCCAGCACTATATCTAAGTTATAAGCTTTAAGCTTTAAACTCTAAACTTTAAACTCTAAACTCTAAACTCGAGACTCTAAACTCGAGACTCTAAATTTTAATCTAAGCTTTAAACTCGAGACTAAACTGGTTAAAAGTGGTTGGTTTAGTGATAGCTTTAGCCGTTAATTCTATTCAACATTTTACCTTGTTGAAAATAGAGAACATTTTCAAGCGCAATATTAAGTAGATTTTGCCTAGCTTGTAATGTCGCCCATGCAATATGCGGCGTGATAGTAATGTTGGCTGCACTAAGTAACGGATTATTGCTACTTGGCGGCTCAGTGGATAACACGTCAACTGCCGCAAAGCCGTTACCATTGTTAAGCCATTGAGCGAGATCATTTTCATTAATCAAATCGCCACGGGCGGTATTCACTAATAAACAACCCGGTTTAAGTAAGCGTAAACTGTCGCTATTGATCATGTATTTGGTTGCTGTACTCAGCGGACAATGCAGCGAAATAATATCGGCTTGTTGAAGCAGGATGTCGCGTTCACACCATTGAATAGCATCAGGTAAATTGGTTTTAGGTTTAGCACTGGTAATCAACACTTTCATGCCAAACGCGACACCTAAATTGGCAACCTGTTGGCCAATATCACCATAACCTACCACACCCAGCGTGAGGCCTTTTAATGAGGTTAAGGGTGATAAGGTAAAACAAAAATCTCGTTGCGTTACCCATTGTCCTTGTTTTACGGCTTGGTCATGTAAGGCAACTTGTTGCTTATGATGTAAAATATGGGCAAACACCATTTGTGCTACGGCATCAGGACCATAAGCAGGTATATTAGTGACAACAATACCCTGCGCGGTTGCTGCATCAACATCGACCACATTGGTTCCTGTGGCAAGAACACCGATATAGCTTAATGCGGGCAGTTGCTTTAAGGTCGCGGCACTCAATAGCGTTTTATTGGTCAGCACGATTTGCGCACCTTGACAGCGACTGACGATTTGTTCGAGTGTGGTATGGTCGTAAATATCACATTCGCCTAAAGCCTCAAGCGCTTGCCAACTCAAATCACCCGGATTAAGTGTATAACCATCTAATACCACTATTTTCATTTATTGCCCCATTCCATTGTTTACAAAAATACGTTACTGGCTTGCGCTAACGCATTCCTCTAGAGGTTTTAATGCGCTCGTAAGCGGCTTGAATATCTTGTGCTTTGGTGTTGGCTAATTCCATCATCTCTTCAGGTAAGCCTTTAGCCACAAGCTTGTCTGGATGATGTTCATTCATCAACTTACGGTAAGTTCGTTTTACGTCTTGATCGCTAGCAGATTCTTGCACGCCTAACAGCACATAGGCATCAGTAAGCGGCATTTTATTACCTTGTGGCGACTGATGATGACTAAACTCAGCTTGCCAACGTGCCAGTAAAGCATCCAGTTGTGCAGCAAGGCCAAGCTTAGTGGCAATAACCGACAATATTTGCTTTTCATTGGCATGTAATTCACCATCGGCCAAGGCTGTTTGAATTTGGATTTCCAAGAACATTTGCGCTAACTCGACTCGTCCTTGAGTGGCTTGTCGAAACAGTTCTAGCTGCTTTAGCAAATCAAAATCAGCTTGGCGGCCTTGACGAAAAGCCGTTTGCGCATCGATACGTGACTGACCAGACAACTTCATTTGATCCATTAACATGGTCGCTATACGAATATCGGTTTCAGTCACTCGCCCTGACGCTTTAGCAACATGGCCCATTACGGCAAATGTTGAATTAAAAAACATCGCCTGACGTTCACTGCCTTTACGCATTATCGAGGTTAACCCTTGGCGCCTATCGAAAGCATGGCCTAACCATAATCCTAAAATTGCACCAAAGAAACGCCCGAACATATACCCAATGATAAATCCAAAAACTTTACCCCAAATTCGCATGTTGTTTTCCACTACGGTTAATAATTAATAAACAGCTAGCCATTATCAAAGGCGTAGCTTAAAGCGGTAACTGAGTCTCTATATCAACTAACCGGCGCTGTAATTTATCCAGGCGCTCAAGTGTGCCGACATCGCACCAATAAGCATCAAAATGCTCACCTTGTATTTGTTGCTGGCCAATGGCTTGTTTAAGCAAAGGCCCCAAAGCCTGTTTACCTTCAGGCAACTGGCTAAATAATTGAGGATGATAAATCCCCAGTCCAGCAAACGTTAACCTTTTTTCATCGCTCAAGGTTAATTGACCTTGGGCATCAATAGCAAAATCGCCCTGTGGATGATGTTCTGGATTATCCACTAACCACAAAAAAGCTTGTGCTTCACCTTGGCAAACGCGTTGATAAGCCAAGCTGATGTCGGGCAAGTGATCGATAAAAATATCACCATTGATCACCAAAAAAGGTTCGTCCCCCAAACAAGGTAATGCTTGCTTGATACCCCCAGCGGTTTCTAACGCCGTGGTTTCTTCGCTGTAGTTAATCTGCAAACCCCATCGACTCCCATCGCCTAGCATTTCAGGTAACTTATGCCCTAACCAAGCTTGATTGATCACGACCTCAGTCACGCCAATTAACGCGAGCTTTTCTAAGTGATATTCAATTAAAGGTTTACCTGCAACGCTCACTAATGGTTTAGGTAAGGAGTCGGTTAACGGGCGCAAACGCTCCCCGCGTCCTGCAGCCAGTATCATCGCTTTCATGCTTCGCTTACCGCCTCATGAGTATTTTTGTGGTTTACTAACGGTAAAATCACCCTGTGAACCCACAGACTAAAATCGGCAATTTGTGGGTATTTCATCCCAATATCTGCGACATATTGCAAGGTTAATGGAATATCAGCCAGATAACCGCGCTTACCGTCACGATGATATAACCGCGCAAAAATACCCGCAGCTTTGATATGACGTTGTAATCCCATTAAATCAAACCACTTTGTATAGGTAGCAAAATCAACATTTTCATCAATCAATTGATGAGCTATAGCAAGTTGATAATGATATCGCATCAAGTGATTAACGATATCGTCTGGCCAACGCACGTAACAATCGCGCAGCAATGATACCGCATCATAAGTCACCGGCCCATGGACTGCATCTTGAAAGTCAATCACCGCTAACGCTTGATCATTTATCAGTAAATTACGGCTATGGTAATCACGATGCATGCCCACTTTTGGCTGCGCCAGTGCATTGTCGGTTAAGGCTGCAAACGTAGCCGCAATCATTTGTTGCTCATTATCCGTCAATGCGTAATCTAAATGCTCTTTTAGTAACCAATCGACAAAAATAGCTAATTCTCTTGCCACAAAAACGTCATCGTAATCAGCTAACGGTCCATCTTCGGTTTCCGTTACCGTGGCAATGACCGGCAATAAGTTTAATGCCTGCTTATAATAGTCGCTCACATTGTCTTTATTCAGCACCGACAAAAGTTGTAATTCGCCTACATCAGTTTGTAAGACAAAACCATAGTCTTCGCAGGTTGCAAGCACTTCGGGTACCAGTAAGCCTGCATGTTGATAAGCCTTGGCCATTGCCACAAATGGCGCGATGGGCACTAAGTCGATCGGTGAATCTGAAACAATGTAATCAATACCTTGATGATGAAGACGAAAATAGCGTCGAAAACTGGCGTCGCCGCAGATCAAGTTAATGGCAACTTTATCGCCGAAATATTGGTATAACCAGTTACTTAACGCGACAAATCTTGGGTCAGATAAAATCATCTCAATGGCTCTTAACGAAAAATTGCTTTATTATAGCCAGCATAACATTTGGAAACAGCTAAAGAATGGAATGTTTCATCTAGCTGAGTATCTTTTTCTCTCCAAAACTTTCCGGAATCAGAATTCATAAATTATTGACAACAATGCAGATCCGTTATTTTCTGGCACTAAGCCTACTCCCAAATATCGTGTTGGCCGATGAGCCTACAACGACAGAAGCGCCTTCATTGCAATGCGTTGTTGCTCCGCCTGTGTCTCGTTCATTCGAAGACCGTGCAGCATTAACCGGCATATCAGACGATCAAATTGTTATCATTAGCGATCACTCTGCCGTTGCTTACAATAACCAAGCTGAGTTTTCGGGTGATGTGAGTTTCAGCCAGGGACTTCGCCATATCGCTGCTGACAATGCGGTATTAGATCAAAAACAACAACGCTTAAATGCAGAAGGTAACCTTATCTTTAAAGATGAGTTATTTACCGTCACAGCAGATACCTTAGAAGCGCAAATGAGCACGAATAACGCCACCTTAAAAGGGGCTCAGTATTGGCTACATGGGCAACAAGTACATGGCGATGCAGAAAAACTGCAGATAACTTCAGACAATAATCTATTGCTAACAAAAACCAACTTCACTACCTGCCCTCCTGGTGATGAATCATGGTTACTTGAAGCCGATATGATCAAAATTGACAGCAAAGAAGAATGGGGTGAAATTTGGAATGCCAAGCTGCGTATTGCCAACATCCCAGTATTATATATTCCGTATATGACAGTGCCTGTATCAGATAAGCGTAAAACCGGCTTCTTATTCCCAAGTTTTAGTACCAGCACCACTAACGGTGTAGAAGTTAGCACCCCGTATTATTGGAATATCGCCCCAGAGTTTGACTTAACTTTCACCCCGGACTTCATGTCTTCGCGTGGGTTGTATACCAAAACGGAATTTCGCTATCTCGCTGGCGAACAGCAAAATGGCCAGTTCAATGTCGAATATTTAGGTAGCGACAGTAAGCTAACCTCTAATGCTGACCGTTATTTGTATCACTGGAGCCATCAAGGCGCAGTCAACAAAAACTGGCGAGTAAGATCAGACTATACCGATGTGTCTGATAACAATTATTTCAACGATTTAAATTCCGACGTTAATCAGTCAACCGACAACCAGTTATCACGGATCGGTGAAGCCAGTTATTTTGAACGCGACTGGGACTTCAACATGCGCGTGCAAGACATTAAAGTGCTTGGTGAAGATGAAAAACCGTATCAAGTGATGCCACAGCTAAACTTTAATTATCGTTCTGCAGACATTTTTAACTCTATCGACTTTAAATTTAATTCAGAACTGACCAATTTCCGTCATCAAGATAATGAATATAATACCGCTACCCGCTTACATTTAGTGCCTAGCTTAATTTGGCCAATACAAGGGCCAGCAGGTTCATTTACCAGTGAAGTTAAATTACTGCAAACTCAGTACTGGCAGCAAAACATCGACGAAGACTCAACATTAGACGACAGTATAAGCCGTACGATTCCTCAAGCGCGTTTACACGGTCAGGTGAATTTTGAGCGAGCAACCCAATTGTTTGATGAACAATACCGTCAAACCCTTGAACCTCAGATTCAATATCTTTATGTCGGCTATGAAGACCAATCCAATATTGGTATTTATGACACCGCACAATTACAAGAAGACTATTATGGTCTATTCCGCGATCGCCAATACTCAGGCTTAGACCGTGTTGCTGATGCCAACCAATTTACCTTAGGTTTTACCACTCGTTTGTTTGATCAAACTAACCGCGAAAAACTCAAGTTTAGCGTGGGGCAAATCATGTATTTGGAAAACTCTAAAGTCAGTATTGACGATGCTTTCGAAGAAACAACCCAGTCAACATCGGTATTAGCGGCTGAATTAGATGCCCAGTTATACAACGATTGGTTTGTGAGTGGTTCAGTACAACACGACACTGAAACGGGTGAAAACAAAAAGAATGAAATCACTTTGGATTATCGCCCAAGTAGCGACCGATTATTGCAGTTAAGCTACCGTTATGTACCCGACTTATTAAATACCAACACCAATGATCAAGTTGATATTTCCCAAGCAGGCGTGCGCACATCGTGGCCTATTAGTGACAACTTATATTTTGTCGGTAACTACTATTACGACCTCAATGAATCTCGTAATATTGAAACTTACACTGGCGTACAATACGAGTCATGTTGCTGGGCATTGCGCTTAAGTTATCATTATCGTATCAAAACCAACTACGATGATGATTTATCAGAAAGCGTTGACGGACGCGAAGAGTTTGAAAGCGGTGTTTACCTAAACTTTGTCATTAAAGGCTTAGGCGGATCAGGTCCGTTAGGGGTAGACGACATGTTAAATGAAGGCTTATTTAACTACCGTAAACCACTTTACTTGAGGAATTAGCATTCTTTTGTGATAGATTGCTGAACCTAGCGACAAACTCATAGTCCAATAACAACAAACATGCTGTTGTGTATGAAGTAGTAACCTTATTTTGGCGATGTATTGCCAGTTTATATTGAATCGAATGTGCCAAGGATTTTGTGGATGAAACACAGTAAAAAAATAATTTTTGCATTACTAGCATTAGCTATGAGTAACACCAGTGTTGCTGCGCCAATGCCATTAGATCGCGTATCAGTACAAATTAATGATGGCATCATTCTTGAGAGTGAAATCACCAACATGGTTTCAACTGTTAAAGCCAATGCTAAAGCAGCTAAACAAACATTACCGTCTGATGATGCCTTACGTACCCAGGTTATCGAACGTCTCATTTTAACTCACTTGCAAATGCAAATGGCTGAACGTATCGGCTTGCAGATTGGTGATTTACAATTAGACCAAACGATTGAAAACATCGCTAAAGAACAAAAAGTCACCGTTGCGCAAATGCAACAAACTATTGAAAGCGAAGGTACGAGCTTTAGCCAATATCGCGAACAGTTACGTCAAGAAGTCACTCTAGGTGAAATTCAGCGTATTCAAGTGCAACGCCGTATTCAGGTTTCACCACAAGAAATTAGTGGCTTAGTGAAATTGATTCAAGAGCAAGGCTTAAAAGATGTTGAGTTTCAAATTGGTCACATTCTGATTGAAATACCAAGCAACCCAACGAGCGAACAACTTGAAAGTGCTAGCCGCCGTGCAGAAATCGTGCTTAAACGTTTAAATAATGGCGACGATTTCCGTAGTACCGCTATTGCGTCTTCATCAGGTCCTAAAGCGTTAGAAGGCGGGATTTGGGACTTTATGAACATTAACGAAATGCCAACCTTGTTTGCTGAAGTTATCAGTAACGCCAAAAAAGGTGACATAATCGGTCCGATTAAATCGGGTTCAGGCTTCCATATTATTAAAGTAGTCGACACTCGTGGTTTACAAACCCAAGAAGTTGAAGAAGTAAAATCACGCCATATCCTGTTAAAGCCATCGCCGATATTATCGGAAGATCGCGCAAAAGCGATGTTAGCTAACTTTTTGACTCAAGTTCGTGCAGGTGACGCAGATTTTGCTAAATTAGCCACTCAGTACTCTGAAGATCCAGGTTCTGCAGCTAAAGGTGGTGAGTTAGGTTGGGCAGACCCAAGCATGTATGTGCCAGAGTTTACGCAAACATTAGCCAGTCTTCAGGAAGGCCAATACAGTGAGCCTTTCCGAACAACTCATGGCTGGCATGTAGTGCAACTTGAATCGCGCCGTAAAACTGATGCAACCGAACAATTTAACAGTAACCGTGCTCATCAATTAATCTTCCGTCGTAAGTTTAATGAAGAGCTACAAAACTGGTTAGACGAAATGCGTTCAGAAGCGTATATCGAAATCGTTGAGCCAGAAAGCAAACGAGGCTAAGCAAAATTAATGACTAAACGTATTGCCATCACTCCCGGCGAACCAGCAAGTATTGGTCCCGACTTAGTCATCAAACTCGCTCAACAGGCCTGGCCTGTTGAGTTAGTTGTTTGTGCCGACCAAAATTTGCTCATGACACGAGCAAAAATGCTTGGACTGCCTTTACAACTCAGGCCTTATCAACCATCGCAACCACCGAAGCCGCAAACAGCAGGCACATTAACCATTGCTCCTTTTGCAGTAGCAGAAGAAGTTGAGTGTGGTGTACTGAATGAAGCTAACAGCGCTTATGTAGTAGAAACTTTGCGCTACGCCGGTGAAAAAAATATGTCGAATGAATTCGACGCGGTCGTTACCGGTCCTGTGCACAAAGGCATTATTAACCAAGCAGGTATTCCATTTAGCGGTCATACCGAATTTTTTGCACTACAAGCTAATTGTGCCGATGTCGTCATGATGCTTGCAGCCCCAGGGTTACAAGTGGCACTAATGACCACACATATTCCATTAGCTTACGTTGCAAAAGCCATTACCCGCGACAGACTACATCACATTATTAGCATTTTGCATCGTGAATTGGTCAGTAAATTTGGTTTAGGCTCACCCAAAATTTATGTGTGTGGACTCAATCCACACGCAGGAGAAGACGGCCATTTAGGCCGTGAAGAAATCGATACCATCATACCTGCGCTCAACGAGTTACGAGAACAAGGCATGGATATTGTTGGCCCGTTGCCAGCCGATACCTTATTCCAGCCTAAGTATCTCGAACAAGCTGACGTGGTATTAGCTATGTATCATGACCAAGGATTACCTGTGCTTAAATCATTAGGTTTTGGCAAGTCGGTCAATATCACCTTAGGTTTACCTTATATTCGCACCTCAGTCGATCACGGCACCGCGCTAGAATTGGCCGGCAGTGGTAAAGCGGATTGCGGCAGTTTTACCTGTGCATTAAACAAAGCCATCGAATTGGCCTCAAAAAGTAAGTAACCCATTTTAATGAGTAATAAAGTACATTTAGGCCACACGGCCAGAAAGCGTTTTGGACAAAACTTCTTAACCGACCAAGGCGTGATTAGCAGCATCGTAGGCGCTATTGCACCTGATAATGATCATGTAATGGTTGAAATTGGACCTGGTTTAGGTGCATTAACTGAACCTGTTGCAGATATGATTGATAACTTAACCGTTGTTGAATTAGATCGTGACTTGGTGAAACGCTTACAATATCACCCAGTACTTAAAGACAAACTGACCATTCACCAAGGTGATGCATTACAGTTTGATTTTGGTCAGTTGCAACAGCCTGGCAAGAAAATGAAAGTGTTTGGTAACCTTCCTTACAATATTTCAACGCCACTGATGTTCCATTTGTTTGAGTTTGCTGAACAAATAGAAACGATGCATTTTATGTTGCAAAAAGAAGTGGTTTTGCGCTTATCAGCAAGTCCTGGCACCAAAGCTTATGGCCGTTTAACCGTAATGGCACAATATTATTGCCAGGTAGTACCCGTTTTAGAAGTGCCACCAACAAGCTTTACTCCTGCTCCGAAAGTCGATTCTGCAGTGATAAGATTATTGCCTTTTGAAGTCAAACCTTGGCCGTGTAAAAATGTCGATGTATTAAGACACTTAGTCACGACAGCATTTAATATGCGCCGTAAGACTTTGCGTAATAATTTAAAAACCTTAATCTCAGACGAAGATTTTGCAACACTGCAAATTGACGCAAGTCTGCGGCCAGAACAAATTAGTGTCCCACAATATGTGGCAATGGCTAATATGCTGTGTGATAAAAAAGATTAATTATAAGGGCATGCATATTGAGCATGCCCTTTTGCTTTAGGACATAACATGACCCAAGTTGAATCGCCTATTAAGATTAAAGTCGACACCCAATATTTAGAACAACAATCCGATGCTGCCGATAATAAATACCTTTTTAGCTATACCATTACCATCATCAACTTAGGTGATAATAAGGTGACTCTTAAAGACCGTCATTGGATCATCACCGATGCTGACGGCGAACAGAATGAAGTAAAAGGCCCTGGCGTTGTTGGTGAAACCCCCACTATTGCACCCAATACTGCTTACCAGTATACCAGTGGCACTGTGATGGAAACGCCGGTGGGCTTTATGCAAGGATCTTATGGTATGGAAAATCATAAAGGCGAGCGCTTTTTAGCGACCATTCCACCTTTTCGCCTTGCTGTTCCTGGGATATTTCAATAACCCATGGCACACTATTTTGTCGGCGATGTTCAGGGATGTAACTCCGAGTTACAACTATTGCTACAGAAGGTGGCCTTTAACCCATCCAAAGATCAACTTTGGGCGGTTGGCGATCTTGTGGCCAGAGGTACTGAATCGTTAGCAACCCTTCGCTTCTTCCAATCATTACAAGATTCAGCAAAAGTGGTACTGGGCAATCATGACTTACATCTTTTGGCTCTGCACGGGAAGCTAAAACGAGCCAACCCACAAGATCATCTTGATGAATTACTCAACGCTCCTGATATTGATAATTTAGTCAATTGGCTCCGCCAACAGCCTTTAGTCAGAACCTTACCTGAACATAATATCATCATGACCCATGCGGGAGTGCCTCCACAATGGGATATAGCAACCCTTGAACATGAAGCAGAGCAAGTCAGCTTTGCATTACAGCAAAATGATTATCTAAGTGCATTAATTGCCAAAATGTACACAGAAGATTCTGAGCACTGGTCTCCATCTTTGCACGGTATTGACAGACTACGTTATTGTATCAATGCATTAACACGTATGCGTTTTTTACACCTTGATGGCCGTCTTGATTTTAAATGTAAATCACCACCCAGCGAACAGCATTCTGCCGAGTTACGTCCATGGTTTGAATTAGAATCAAAAACAGTACCGCAAAACACCATCATATTTGGGCACTGGGCGGCCTTAATGGGCCAAACAAGTAATCCGCACGTTCTCGCATTAGATACTGGCTGCTGCTGGGGAGAGCATTTAACACTATGGCATCTTGAAAAGAATGAAAAAATTACCCAAAAAAAGTTAATTTAACGTTAAACTAAAGTACCATTTAGCCGATAGCTAAATGTAGAATTTATTACGCTTGCCTGAGAAACAATCGCCCTTTAATAAATTCATATCGTGGTATGCGATAGCACATACAAGATAAAAATCAGGATCAAATAATAATAGCCGGAGTACTGTATGAAAATTAATGTAGCGACCAGGGTCATTGGCGGTTTTACCGTGGTGACACTGTTATTGATGGTCCTCGGTGGCGTGACCATGCTGAGCAACAACAGTATTAAAGACGGGACGACTATTCTTAAGACGATCAGCCTACCGGCACTTGAATCGACGAGTATTTTAAGTGAAAACTTAAGCACCCAGCAAATTGAAGCGTTACTCGCTTATTACAGTGCGCATTCATCAAAGATTCCAGCGATAGAAAAGAAGCTCACTGATTTAGATAACGCATTCGAAAAAGATCTTACACGCTTAAATAATTTAGTAAGCAAACAGAATCAGCTTACTGCGCCATTAGCTGCGTTAACGAAAAGCTACACAGTGTATGAAACGAGTGCAAAAAAAATGATCGTAGAGCGTGAGAGTGCTCTTAGCTTGCAAGAGAAGTTACTCAAAATGCGCAGTAACCTGGAAAATGCAGCAGATGACTCTTCATCTATTTTATTAGACATCATCGATCTAGAAACCAGCGAAGATGAAACTGAACGCAGTTTGGCTGCGTCAGCCAGCTTAGTTGATGGTACATTCATCAATATCATTACCACAATTTATGATTTGGTGGCCTCAACCGAACAAAGTAAATATGACCTGATCATTAAAGAACTCGATTACATGGTCAGCGAAGCTTCATCAAAATTAGATCATATTGGTCGTCAGGGCAGTGGTATTGTCAGCAGTTCAGTTTTAGAAGATTTAACCGCTGAAAGTGCAAAAGTATTTAAGTTGCTAAAAGGCAGCGGTTCAATTATCGAGCTAAAACAACAACAATTAAATCACGAGTTTGCGGCCGCTAAACAGTTAATCGATACACAAAGCGAAGCAAAAGACGTCAACAAGAAAATGACTGTTTTGGCAAAAGCCATCGACACATTCGCGAGTGATATCAGCACAACAGCCTTAGAAATCATTGATTCAGCAGCCATTAAAACGTTACTGGTAGTATTAACTGCCATTATCGTTGCCATTATTGTCAGTATTGCTGTTGTTAAACCATTGACCCGCTCGTTAGAGAAAGTCAATAAAGCGTTAAATGTGCTAGCGTCAGGTGATTTAACCCATAAATTAGACGACACTGGCCATGATGAATTCGCAGAATTAGCCAAAAACTGCAACCGGTTAGTCGACAGCCTACGAAGTCTTATTATTGGAATAGTTGATCGCTCAAATCAGTTAGCTGCTGCAGCAGAAGAAACCTCTGCAATTACCTCGCAAACCACTATCGGTATTCAAGAGCAAAAGAGCCAAGTGGACCAAGTTGCTGCTGCAACCACGGAACTGAGCTCGAGTGCACAACAGGTATCAATGAGCGCAGATCAAGCACTGAATGAGATTAAACAAGCTGACCAAGAAACACAGCATATGCGTACGCTTGCAGAAGAAAGCAAAAATACCATTATTGCCCTTGCTGAAGAAGTCGCTAAAGCCGGTATTGTTATTAATAAAGTCCATTCCGATAGTGCGTCAATCGGCTCTATTTTAGATGTGATCCGTGGGATTGCAGATCAAACTAACTTACTTGCGCTAAACGCGGCTATTGAAGCTGCAAGAGCTGGAGAACAAGGACGAGGCTTTGCTGTTGTGGCTGATGAGGTGCGTAACTTAGCATCACGTACCCAACACTCAACCAGTGAAATTCAGCAAATGATTGAAGTATTGCAACTTGGTACGCAAGAAGCCGTTGCAGTGATGGAATTGGGTCGTACTCAAGCACAGAGCTGTGTTGAAAAGAATGAACAATCAAATCTTGCCTTAGAGACCATTAGTAAGTCAGTTCACAGAGCCTTTGATTCTGGTAACCATATTGCCCAAGCAGCCCAAGAGCAAAATATCGTTAGCCAACAAGTTTCAGAAAAGCTCGAACATATTGCCTCTATTTCAGAAGAAACCTCAATAGGTGCGGATCAAACGGCACAATCAAGTCAGCAAGTTGCGATGCTTGCTGAAGAACTACAAGCGTCGGTACGCGAGTTCAAGGTTTAATCTATACAATATAAGTTAGTATTCACAAAAGGCCCGTAGTGGGCCTTTTTTATTGCCTGTAATATTTGATTACGAGTAACCGACGCTCTGATGGTAAATGAAATAAATCGATTTATAACAAGCAAAATATTATGCCTAAACTAGTCGCTGAACAGCCACAGAGCACGCTTTCAACTATCAACTCATGCGTGTGGTAACCTTGATTGTATTTGGTAACGCCAGCCAGAAACCAATGGCTTGTCTGGCATTAATAGAACATGGATTTTAGACTCAAATTGATGTGCAGATAGGTCGCCGTAAGTAGCAAGTTATCAGTAAACAGGCTGTAAATTGAAAGCAAACAACAAATAAATATAAGGCGAATGTAATCCGTCATTGCTAATCAACCTAATGGGTAAATTATCGACATAAAAAATGCCGATAATTGCTTATCGGCATTTCTAATTACATTGACTGACTCAACGATGACACATCGCCAGAATTAGCCACCAACTCGGTCTTTAATCGCGGCAGTAATCGGGCTACCGTCATGACCATTAGCAGCTGCCCAATCTAGAATGGTTTTGCCATCAGCCTCAGGAATAGCTAAATCACTTGAAGGTAGACGCTTTGCGATAAACTCACCGACATCATTAGCATTTGAATTGTAGGCAGTACGCAATAAACTGCTGCCATCACAAGAAATGCCTGAATAAACATTACGTAATTTAACACGACTTTCTTTCATCTTCTTACGTAAACGGCTTTTGTCGTCTGATTTCACATAATCACAAATATTTGCAACTAATTGATCTGTATCGGCGATAGCAGGGGCTGACACAAAAGATGCTGCAATCAGGGCTGCAATAGCTACAGGCAATAGACGCATCTGACACTCCTTTATATTTTATAGTTATATAACTATGTATAGAGATCATGCTTTAGATCACTTTTACATATTAATTTCAGGGGTAAACCCGACTAATTTAACACTTTTTAACTAAAGTGTTAAAGCTATATTGCAATCCTTTGTCGTTTGTTGCAGTTACTGAGTTCTGTAAATCCCAAGAACCATCATCCCAGGCAGGAAATACCGTGTCACCCTCTACATCGACATCAATTAACGTTAGATATAATACGTCGGCTTGAGGCAATAGTTGTTGATAAAGTTGACCACCACCAATCACCACCATTTCTTCACAATCACCCGCGGCAGTGATAGCTTCATCGAAACTTTTTACACAGGTAACACCTTCAATACTCAACTGACTATTACGGCTAATCACTATATTGTGGCGCCCCGGCAATGGTCGACCAATTGACTCATAGGTTTTGCGCCCCATAACAACAGGTTTTGACAAGGTCATCGCTTTAAAGTGACGTAAATCTTCAGGTAAATGCCAAGGCATTTTATTGTCTTTACCTATAACTCTATTGTTGGCCATTGCGGCAATCATTGCGATACGCATTGAAGCAAAATCCTTATGGTTAAATAATTGGTCTGTTACGGTAGTAAAGCAAACTTGGTAACGCTAACCCTACCGCCAGCGCACCTAAGATAAATACTGTTTTTAAACCGTTGACGATGACCTGAGCTGTGAGTTCGGGACTAACCTGACTCTGTGCTGTGAGTTGAATTAATGCAATGACAGTATTGAATGCATACGTTCCTGGTACCATTGGAATAATGGCAGCAACAGCGTACATCAATGGTGGAGCAAGGTGACGTTTAGCAAACTGAATAGTAATCAAACCAACAATAGCTGCGGCGATAAATGTCGCCCATTCAATTGGCATTGAAAAATGTAATAAGAAAGTTCTTGAGCTGTGGCCAATAGCACCTGCGATGGCACAATAAATTAAATAGCGTTTAGGGACATTAAACACCATCGCAAAACCGACCGCAGGTATCGCCGAAAAAAAGGCATCATGAAGCAATAAACTTAGAAAGGATAACATTAAAATATCCCTCCCATTTGCATCGCAATGGTAATACCAATAACCGATGCTAAAGTTAATAGGGTTGCATGACCCCAGCGGGAAATACCCACATTCATGTGACCTTTGACCATATCCGAAATTGCATTAATCAACGGAAACCCTGGTACTAGCATCAACACGCTGGCCGCCATTGCTGCTTGAGGTGTTTCGGAGATAGATCCAAGATAGCCGATTTGAGCTATAGCCGTGATCACAAATGCAGTCAGTGAGAAGTTAACCAATAAATTGAAATGTCGAGATGCCAGAAAAAGGCGTACTATCATTCCAACCGCTGAGGCAAAAAATGTGATCAAGCATGCCATCATGTCGCCATCAAATAAATGACAGAAACTTGCGCACGACAAACCTATCATAGGAACTACGGCAATTGCGGGGTATGTTTTAGGAGAAATATGAGCGAGGCGTCTACGAACTTCATTGGCACCATAAATACCTTTTTCGGCTAGTATGCAAATTCGTTGAAGCTCACAAATCACCATCATATTAATGCCATGAGCACGAATACGACGGGTTGTGGTAATGCATCTACCGTGTACCAAGCTAGTTAATACTAATGCATTGGATGATATTGATAATTCAATGCTAGCAATACCGAGTGCTTTACCAAGGCGCTGACTAATCTCTTCAACGAGATCAGACTCAGCACCATATGCCAGTAGTAGCTGCGCACAGCGTACTACAAGGCGGGTAATTTCATTTTGGCTATCTTCGTACACGACGTCCTCAAATGAGCTCTTTAACGTTGATAGATGACTTCTACATCATAGTCATCATCATCAAAATCTTCGTCAAAGTCATCATCATAATTTTCATTAGCGTTTTCATCTTCAGCGCTATGGTAATTATCCCATTTAAACTCAACGTCAGCATCAGCGGTAATTTCTTCCACAATAGCCGGTAAACTTCTAATGTAGTCAAGCATCTTAATGCTTAGCTCTTCAGTACCAGTTCGATTGTAAGCTGACATAGTATAAACATCACCCTGCCAATCTAACTCTTTGACAATACGATCGATTTTAGCTTGTATCTCTTCATCTAGCAGTAAATCAGTTTTATTAAACACTAACCAACGCGGTTTTGCCGCTAGTTTTGGAGAGTATTTTTCAAGTTCACCGACAATTGCACGAGCAGAATAAACTGGGTCTACGCCATCAATAGGTTCGATGTCGATAATGTGTAACAACATACGGCAACGTTCAAGATGCTTTAAGAAACGAATACCTAAGCCGGCACCTTCAGCAGCACCTTCAATTAGACCTGGGATATCGGCAATAACAAAGCTTTGACCTGGACGCGGATTAACCACACCAAGGTTTGGCACTAAAGTCGTAAACGGATAATCCGCAACTTTAGGCGTCGCACGTGATACAGAGCGGATAAAGGTTGATTTACCTGCGTTTGGCATCCCTAGTAAACCCACATCAGCAAGTAACAATAACTCAAGTTTAATTGAGCGTACTTCACCAGGGGTACCTAATGTCTTTTGGCGCGGAGCACGGTTAGTACTACTTTTAAAACGGGTGTTACCTAAACCGTGGAAACCACCTTTAGCAACAAGCAGCTTTTGTCCATTTACAGTAAGATCGCCAAGTGACTCTTCTGTTTCTTGATCGATAGCACGAGTACCTACTGGTACTTGCAGAACCAAATCACTACCACCATGTCCGGTACAATCACGGCCACGACCATTGGTGCCACGTTCAGCCATATGAAAACGAGTAAAACGATAATCAATCAGCGTGTTCAAGTTTTCGTTAGCTTGCAGATATACACTGCCGCCATCGCCACCGTCACCACCATCTGGACCACCATCTGGAACATATTTTTCGCGTCTAAAACTCACGCAACCGCTTCCGCCGTCACCTGCTTCTACGCGAATATTCGCTTCATCAACAAACTTCATACTGACTCCTGACGCCACTTAATCTGTAATTATAATCCCAAATCACTGGAATTTGCAGGAAAGCGCTGAAGATAGCATTCATCACGATATCGCCTACTGCATATAAACAAAATCATTAAACTATCAATAACAGTTTAATGATATAAAAAACACAAAAGCCCCACCATAGGCAGGGCTTTCGAGATCTAGCTTAGAAAGAATTAAGCTTCGATGCTAATAAACTTACGGTTATTAGGACCTTTAACTTGAAACTTTACTTTACCGTCTGTTAATGCAAACAAAGTATGGTCACGACCAATACCTACGTTTACACCAGCGTGGAACTTAGTACCACGTTGACGAACGATAATGTTACCAGCTAGAACTGATTCACCACCAAAACGCTTAACACCAAGACGTTTACTTTCCGAATCGCGGCCGTTACGAGTACTACCGCCAGCTTTTTTATGTGCCATGAGTTAGACTCCTAAATTATGCGCTAATCGCAGTGATTTTAACTTCGGTGAACCACTGACGGTGGCCCATCTTCTTATCGTGATGCTTACGACGACGGAACTTGATAATAGTTACCTTTTCGCCGCGACCGTGGCCAACTACTTCAGCTACGACTTTACCGCCAGCAACTAAAGGAGCTCCAACGTGTACTGTTTCACCATCAGCGATCAACAAAACTTGATCGAATTCTATGGTTTCACCAGTAGCAACTTCTAATTTTTCTAAACGAACTGTATGACCTTCAGCAACACGGTGTTGCTTTCCGCCACTTTGAAAAACAGCATACATGGCTATTTTACTCCAAATGACTAACACACTAACTCATATTATTGACGAGACTAGGTGCTAAAAAACTTTTAATGACAATGGGCGCGGATTCTACGCGAAGAATTATCATCAGGCAAGTCTTAATTCACTATCAAATAAAAAAGACCTCATCACTGCACACTATTCATTAATAGCTAATGTGCCTTCTTTAAAATTTAGTTAACATGACCATGTTAATTTATACCTAAGTTTTATAATTAAATTGGTCAGAATCCTACTAACTATCGTAAAATCAGGATTCTGTATGTTCAATTGTGGAAATACATACTTTGAAAAATAGCACTGATATCCTGTAAGATATGCGCTCTAATTCGATATGACTAATTAAGGGTGCAAGCCTGTCGCCCAACAACCAGAGACTATTATGGATTTAAACGCCATTCGTCAACTGGCTGACACTGATATGCAAGCAGTCAATCAGCTGATATATAAACAACTTGAATCTGATGTAGCCCTAATTAATCAATTAGGCTTTTACATTATCAATGGCGGTGGTAAGCGTTTACGTCCGTTATTATCAGTATTAGCCGCACGAACCGTTGACTACCAAGGTGAACATCACCTTAAACTCGCGGCGATCATCGAGTTTATCCATACTGCGTCTTTGTTACATGATGATGTTGTTGATGAGTCGACATTGCGTCGCGGCCGTGAAACCGCCAATGCCTTATTTGGTAATAGTGCTAGCGTACTAGTAGGTGACTTTTTGTATACTCGTTCATTTCAAATGATGACCGAGCTCGATAACATGAAAGTACTGCAAGTCCTTGCTCATACCACTAACGTACTTGCCGAAGGTGAAGTTTTACAGTTGATGAACTGTAATGACCCTGATACCACCGAAGCAAACTACATGCGGGTGATCTACTGTAAAACCGCAAAATTGTTTGAAGCGGCAACTCAGTTAGCCGGTGTTTTAGCCAATGTGAGCGCTGAGCAAGAACAAGCATTAGCTGATTACGGTAAATACCTCGGCACAGCTTTTCAATTAACGGATGATTTACTGGATTACACTGCTAACGCTGACGAACTAGGTAAAAACATCGGTGATGACCTTGCTGAAGGCAAACCAACATTACCGCTAATTTATGCCATGGAAAACGGATCTGACACGGCCAGAAAACTCATTCGTGATGCAATTGAGCAAAGTGATGGCACCAAAGCAATTGATGACATTTTGGTGGCGTTAGAGGAGTCTGGCGCATTAGTTTATACTCAGGATAAAGCTCAAGCAGAAGCACAGAAGGCCATAGATGCACTCAGTGTTTTTCCTGACAGTAACTACAAGCAAGCACTCATTTCGTTAGCTCATTTGTCAGTTAATCGCAGCAGTTAGTTGCAGCAGTTAATAGTAATTAACAGTAGTGAGTAACATTTAGTTAGTAACTACCACAATCAATCATGAATTCATTGTTGATGATGATGCATAAAAAGGTGTGAATACTCAATTCACACCTTTTTTTATGATCAAACTTGCCAATTTATGGCTGGATTGCCTTGTTCAATTAATAATTGATTAATACTTGAAAAGTGACCGCAACCAAAAAAACCTCGGTAAGCAGATAATGGCGATGGATGTGGGCCGTTCAATACATGATGATGTGCTGCCGTAATCAGACGGCCTTTCTTGATAGCATGATTTCCCCAACACACAAATATAATCGGCGAAGATTGTTGGTTTAATCGCTGCAATACATTATTAGTAAATGTCTCCCAGCCAGATTTAGCATGTGAATGAGCCAACCCCTGCTCTACCGTTAATACCGTATTCAATAATAAAACGCCTTGCTTAGCCCAAGAGGTTAAATTGCCATGTTCGGGAGTCACAAAGCCTTTAATATCATTGGTTAATTCTTTATAGATATTCGCTAGTGATGGTGGCGGTTTAATGCCATTTTTAACCGAAAAAGAAAGCCCATGAGCTTGATTAGGTCCATGGTAAGGGTCTTGCCCCAGTATCACGACTTTAACCTCTGACAGCGGTGTTAAATCAAAAGCCGCGAATACTTCATCATCAGGCGGATAAACGGTTTTATTATCGGCTCTTTGTGAGGCTATAAAGTGTTGCAAATGTTGATAATATGCCTGCGATTGTTGTTGCTCAAACAGCTCTTGCCAATGGGAAGTCATTCGATGTATTCCTTAAATGAAAACGACAAATTTGTGAACTGCTTAGTCTTTGGTTTACTATTAACAGATTAATCACCCTTATGAATAATATGATGCCATTACATAATAACAAAAGCACTGCTAATAACGGTTTTACCCTTATTGAACTTGTCGTTGTTATTATCATACTTGGGATCATCGCAATTATCGCTTTGCCTAAGTTCATCGATTTAGGCCAAGACGCTAAAATAGCCAGTGTAAAAGCAACTGGCGGGGCATTTTCTTCAGCAATAACCTTGGCTCATTTAAAATGGGCCGCGATGGGGTATTCAGGCCCAGCAGATAATTTAGCAATTTTCAGTCAAGCTGGAACCGATGGCGAACTGGATATGAACCAATGGGGCTATCCTGCGCAAAATTATCCACCTTACGAAGCCTCTCCAAGACTGAATAATGTTAATGACTGCCTTTCCGTCTGGCCGACTCTGTTGATGGATGGTCCAAGCGTTTCTATCAGTACCGATAAAGGTTCATCTGATTACCAAGCCGAATATATCAATCCAGATCAATGCCGATATAACTACAACTTGCTATCACTTATGTCGATATATTATGACTCACGTAACGGCCAAGTCTTGGTAGATTCAGATCCCAATAGCTAATTTTTTACCTGATATTTTCCAATAAAGACGTTACACTCAATGGAAAATTAACTCACAAAAAAGTGGATCTGATGTCTGAAGCCAAAACAGAATTAACAATGTATCAAATAGCTGACCAATTTATTGCCCTAGCCAATCAACTAAGCCAACAAGAAAATGATATTGGTAAAGTGGGTACGGCAATGAGATTTGCTTCAGCACGCTTTAATGCGTTCGAAGCCTCAATTAAATCAGCTGATCTTGCCGCTGAAAAAGATCATGCATTAGCTTGGTTTTCTGATGAATTTAAAGCCATGTTAAAAGAAAACTTAGAAGATCATATTGCTAATCCTCCTGTAGCAGCACCGCAACAAGAGCAGAAAAGCGATGATAGCGTACAAATGTTCAAAGGTGCCTAGCATTCGCTAACAACGTCACTGATAATTAGCCGTTAATCAATAATCCCTACCGCACATCTGGTGGGGATTACTTTTTAAAATAAAGCACATTTAACACTCCCCGCTCACCGCATACTATTGTCGCTGTTCGCTTTAACAAATAAACCTATGCATAACCAACATAATTAATCACTGTTAACCGAGTAGATGCCAGTACTATAACAACGTGTAAATAACCCTAATAGAAAGCAAAATCAATACAATACCTGAGAGCCTATCAATCAGTTTTGCCTTTTCTCGTAACTTAGGTAATACAGCAGAATGTGATAACACGAATGCAATAACGGTATACCACAAGCCATCAATAATTAGCGGGGTAAATACAATCAATGCTTGGCCAGTGGTCGTTTGTGCTGCCAAGACAAACTGACTAAATAAGGCTAGAAAAAATAATAATATTTTAGGGTTAAGCAGTGAAATAGCGAGTCCATCACGAGCTGCAATCCATAAACTAGTGGCTTCCCCAGCGGCTAATTTTTGCTGCATCCCGCCTTTGGAACCAAGCGCTTGAATACCCATCCAAGCTAAGTAAATTGCTCCGATTATCGCAATGGCATTAAACATTAATGGTGATGCTTTTAATATTGCAGCCAAACCCAATAGAGTCACCAGCGCATACACACCGATACCAATTGAATGCGCCCAAGCACATACTATGCCGTGTAATCTTCCACCACTGAGTGTATGCCTCACTACCATGGCTAAACTCGGGCCTGGAGACATGGCACCCAAACAGCATATCGCTAATAATCCCAGCCAAGCACTTAACGTCATAACACTCCTTTATTTGCAACTATCCAGTTATTAATATTTTGCAAAAATACATTTTAACAACCAGTTAAGTATGCGTTGTTAATGTATCGTCACTTATATGGATGAGTATAATAACGTATTTACAGAGGAAACCTATGACGACATTAATGCTGATATTACTCTTGGTTATTTTTATTGCCGTAGTAATATTGATTTGGGCTAAAATAAAAGGAAAATCGATTCCGACCTTAGTGATAGTCATGCTCATTTTGATGGGGATCTGTTTTGCGGGTATCATTGCATTTGTTAATAAAGGTGAAAACTATCAAGCATATCAAACATTGAATTGGCAACCACTTGAACCTGAAAAAATTGCCGCCTATGTTAAACAAGGTAATATTGTGTTTGTTGATATTACAGCCGACTGGTGTGTTCCCTGCCAAACAAATAAAGCCAACGTACTTCATCGCGAACAAGTCGTAAATAAATTAAACCAGCCACACATTATTCTCATGCAAGGTAATTGGACTCAAGCCGATACCGTCATTGAACAGTATATGGGGCAACAGGCAGTTGCTGGTACGCCGTTTAATAAAATCTATGCCCCGTCTTACCCAGAAGGCATTGAGTTGCCCAAAGCGCTGATTATCGACGATGTGTATCGAGCATTAGCTTTAGTCGTCAAGTAAGATACTTAATCTTCAAAACAGAATATGTAATCTTCAAGCAAAAAGCCTAGAAAACTTTCACAATAAAAAAGACTGCCGAAGCAGTCTTTTTAGTTATTGATTTAGTTATTGATTTAGTTATTGATTTAGTTATTGAATGTCGCTAACGCTTAGAAGCGGTAATTAACACGGCCGTAGTAGAAACCACCGTTGTAATCAAATGGACCACTTTCGTAGTACACCGCACCTAATTCACCCAGAGTGCCATCTTTTAGCTTCTGCGCTTCTTGATCGAAGATATTGTTTGCGCCAACTGATACCGTTAAGTTATCAAGTACCGCATAGCTCACTTCAAGATCGATAGTCACAGCAGCATCTGCCACCTCAGAACCCCAATCAGAAGTATCATCAGCGTGTGTAGCGTAGTACTCACCAAACATATTACCACGAACTGACATGCTTAAATCATCCCAGCTTTGGCCCCAAGTAAGGGTTGCACGGTGTGCAGGAATACCATCTTCTAAACGACGAACTTTACCTGCATCAGTTGTTTCAGGGTCATATTTATCAACACTGGTATCAGTCCAACCGTAGGCTAAACTGAATTTCGCATCACCTGATAACATTTCTGTAGTATAAGACGCTACAACATCAACACCTTGAGTCGTTGTATCAAAATCATTAGTGTAGAAGGTTACCGCAGAAATCAACTCAGGGAACTCAACACCAGCGGCACGTAATGCATCGTAGTCACTAGCTTCAACCGAAATTTGGCTAGATTGTGCAATACGACCAGTTACTTCAATGTTGTAGTAATCAACAGTTAGGAACAAGTTATCATATTGGTATACAAAACCTGCTGCATAGCTAACAGACTCTTCAGGATTAAGTACTTCACCACCATAGAAAGCCGCTAATGGATTTGTTGGTGGAGCAATGAAGGTTTGAATCAAGTCACCGTTAACAATCGATGTTTGAGTGTTAACTACGTTTTCTTGACCAACGGTTGGCGCACGGAAACCAGTACTGTGCGATGCACGGAATGATAATTCATCGGTTGCAACATACTGCGCTGTTAACTTGTAGTTTAATGTGTCACCAAAAGTAGAGAAATTTTCATAACGAAGTGCAAAGCCTAATAATAAGTCTTCGGTTAAATACGCTTCAATATCGGTATAAACACCAATGTTGCTTCGGTCATTTTTACCGGCTGATTCTGGACCAAAACCTTTAAAGCCGTGTGAGCCAATGTTGAAGCCTTGATCAGCATAAGGACCTGCAATCCATGAAGCTTCATCACCTTGACCAATCTCAAATGACTCTTCACGCCATTCAAAACCAGTAGCAAAGCTAATGTCTTCTAAGCTACCAATAGTAACGAATCGACTAAAATCAGCATTAAAAGTTGTTTCTACTTGCTCGTATGAACCAGTATCAAAGTCAGTTGGTGTATCTAAACCCATTGATGGGTTTAATGAGTTCTTTAAACCAAAGCTGGCTTTGTTACTGCCCGTACCTGCGCTCACATCATACATCCACTCGCCAGACTCGCCTTTTACACCAGCGAAGAAAGACATATCTTCAATTTTACCGGTGAACTGAGGTGTATATCCGCCTGGACGAATTTGGTTCATAGAGAAACAGTTAGGATCGGCAACCATTGCTTGATAAGCGTCAGTACCCAACACGTTTCCGTCTTGATCTGGAATGCCATCACCATCGATATCTATTTTAGGAATAGGGACATTCATGTTGTTACATGTTGCTACCCCATCGGTAGCCAAACCAACATCCCCGACTAATAAACTTTCGCCGCCATCTACAGAATAAACGTTACCGCGGTTATGCGGGTTACGATAATAGAAACCACCAGTTGCTTCACGTGATGACACGTTACCGAACGCATACAAATGGGTATTGTCGTTAATATCAAAACCGGAGTTTACGAATACAGTAAAATCATCATTGATCTCAGGGTTACCCCAAGTTTGTGCTGGATTAAGAATTGAGGTATTACCCGCATCAGCGATAGCTGCTGCATCTGGACGCTGTACACTGCGGCTAGTCGCATCTGCCGTTTTATATTGTGCACTGATGTTAACAAAGCCATCATCAGTCAAAGGTAAACCAATGTTACCGTCAATTGTGGTTGCTGC
Source organism: Shewanella sp. Arc9-LZ (assembly GCF_010092445.1). NCBI lineage: Bacteria > Pseudomonadati > Pseudomonadota > Gammaproteobacteria > Alteromonadales > Shewanellaceae > Shewanella > Shewanella sp. Arc9-LZ. The sequence continues at coordinate 3,827,216 of NZ_CP048031.1, forward strand.
GCCGTCACCTTCGTAGTATTCACCTTGGCTGACAGTGATAGAACCACCTTCAGAAGCATCTTTTAATACGAAGTTCATTACACCAGCAATCGCATCCGAACCATACTGAGCAGCCGCTCCGTCACGTAATACTTCAACTTGCTTTAATGCCACACCAGGAATAACAGATATATCTGGACCTTGTGCACCATCGTTAATGCCACCACCTTGGAAAGCAATAACTGACGCACGATGACGGCGTTTACCGTTAACCAAAATAAGCGTACTGTCAGACGGTAAACCACGTAAGTTAACCGGACGAACTAGCGTTGCTGCATCACTAATCGGTTGTGCACGAGAGTTAAAAGAAGGCACTGATGTCACTAACATGTCGATCATGTCGGTCGAACCGTTTTTCTTTAAATCATCACTGCTGATGATATCAATTGGAACTGGTGAGTCACCAATTGAACGAGGTGCCGCACGAGAACCCACGACTGCGATTTTTTCAACGTTTTCTTTCTTTGCAACTTCTTCATCGGCTGCGAATGCTTGAGTGCTAACTACAGATCCGGCAAGTGCAAATGAAATGGCTAAGCTCAAAGAGCTGATACCAAATTTAGATTTTTTTGATTGCATCATTATTATGTTCTCAACTGCTTATTATTGTTGTTTGTCGACGATGTTTCTCACAAAATGAATGAAAAACACGTCTATCCCTATCGAAATACTCCCTATCTCAACTACATTTTTATAACAATTGAAAAACAATTGCTAACACTTTTTGGGATAAATAAGTAAGCGCTAAATAGCAATTTACAAAAAAATACTCTAAGCAGTTGATTTTTAGTGATATAGATCACATATCGAATTATTTACTAGAAGTAAACTTTTTTAACTAAATCAACACAAAACACAAGTGTAACCATTAGTTTACACAAAAAATCGTGTTTTGATGGTGATGTATTAAACGAGTAATCTAATATTGATTCAATTTCAGTGAACCTTTGCCAATTGATATTGACCCGTGTAGGTTAGTAAAAATAATCTAAACGGACGTTTGATTTATAATAATAACCAAAAATATCTAAGGTGGTATGCATGGCTTATGATGCAGATTCAGTACTTGATTTACACCAATACACATCCATAGTTGATTTGATCGAAAAAGCTTGTGACAAGTATGCAGACAATATTGCATATGCATGTCTTGGGAAAAGCACTAGTTTTCGTGAAATAGAACAAGGCTCGCGCCATTTTGCCAGTTATTTGCAACACAGCACTTCATTGCAACCTGGCGACAGAGTAGCGATACAATTGCCTAATATTACTCAGTTTGTGATTGCGGCTTATGGGGTAATTCGAGCCGGTATGGTGCTAGTCAATACCAATCCGATGTACACCGAGCGTGAACTCATTCACCAATTTAACGACTCAGGGGCAAAAGCCTTAGTCGTATTGTCGGATTTATTACCCACATTAACTAACGTGATCGACAAAACAACAGTAGAGTTGGTGATTTCGACCCACGCAATGGATCTTATCCAACCGCAACCTCAACCAGAAACCCCGTTTAACAAAGTGGCATTTACCTCTGTGCTCGTTGAAGGTGCTAAGCATCCTTATCAGTCAATAAAACCTAACCATGATGATTTAATTGCTCTGCAATACACTGGCGGCACAACCGGTTTATCAAAAGGCGCTATGCTCAATCATGGCAACCTTTTGGCTAATTCTGGTCAAGTAAAATCACGAATAGCTAGCACCATGACCGAAGGACATGATGTATTTGTCGCGCCATTACCGATTTACCATATCTATGCATTTATGGTTAATTTGGTACTGTATTTTGAGTCAGGTAGTTGCTCAGTATTAATTCCTAATCCTCGTGATATTGCAGGGCTAATCAATACCATGAAAGCCTATCCATTTACTGGGTTTGCGGGTTTAAACACTCTATTTGTTGGCTTATGTCATCAGCCGGAATTTAAAGCCTTAGATTTCAGTAAAATGAAAATAACCATTTCGGGTGGTACCGCATTAACGAGTGCAGCAGCTAACTTATGGCAACAAACCACCCAATGTATGATTTCAGAAGGCTATGGCTTGTCTGAAACATCTCCTGTTGTCAGCCTTAATGCACCAGGGTATCAACGCCTTGGTACTATTGGTAAACCGGTATTGGGCACTGAAGTTCATGTGCTCGATATGGATGATAATGAAGTGGCTATCGGTCAAGCTGGTGAACTTGCCGTGCGCGGTCCGCAAGTTATGCAAGGGTATTGGAATAAACCAGAAGAAACCGCTAACGTCATGACAAAAGACGGATTCTTTAAAACTGGCGATATTGGCATTGCCAGCGAAGATGGTTATCACACCATTGTCGATCGTAAAAAAGACATGATTATTGTTTCTGGTTTTAACGTCTATCCTAATGAAGTTGAAGACGTACTTTCAACTAATGAGTTAGTTTTAGAGTGTGCTGTTGTCGGGGTTGAAGATGAACGTTCTGGCGAAGCAGTAAAAGCCGTGATTGTATTAAAACAGCCGCCAGCGGATATCGAGGCGGTCAAACAGGCGATTAATGATTACTGCCGCAGCCAACTGACGGCTTATAAAGTGCCACGCATTATTGAGTTTACTGAACAGTTACCGAAAAGTGCTGTAGGGAAAATTTTGCGTCGAGAACTACGTAAATAGAGCTACGTAAGTAAGAGCTTCACAAGCAAGAAAAAAACTGCGCTAGTAGAGTAGATATTATCTTGCTTAAAACGCTATGCAACTAACCTCAATGCAGAACAATAACTGCTTATCAAACTGCGATTAACATCATTTGAAACAGTTAATTGATTCGAAAATAAAAAAGATGCTTCGGCATCTTTTTTTATTTCTCAACGACACGCTCACTGCACCAAGCAGTAACCATTATGACGGCTCGTTATCCATCAATAACTGTAAACTGGCAAATTCGCGATATAGCTCATTACTTGCCATTAATTCGTTGTGAGTACCACTGGCAATAAGTTGTCCTTTATCTATCACGAAAATCCGGTCTGCATTGATCACGGTAGCTAAACGATGGGCAATAATCACAGTGGTACGTTTGGCCATAAGTGAATCGAGGGCCTGTTTTACTTTGATTTCGCTTATCGCATCTAACGCACTCGTCGCTTCATCAAGTAGTAATATTGGTCTGTCAGCAAGAATCGCTCTTGCGATTGCAATACGTTGCTTTTGCCCACCCGACAAACGCACACCACGTTCACCTAAGTAAGTCGAATAACCATCAGTAAATTCGCGAATAAACTCATCCGCTTTAGCCGCAATACAAGCCTGCTTCACCTCTTCATCGCTGGCATCTAAGCGACCATAACGCACATTATCGAGTACGTTCATGGCAAAAATCACCGACTCTTGCGGCACAAGAGCATACTGTTGGCGTAAATCTGCCAACGACAGCGTCGAAATATCAATACCATCTAATAATATCCGCCCCTGTTTAGGCTGGTAAAAACGCATCATCAGTTCAAATAAGGTGCTTTTGCCTGCACCGCTTGGGCCCACTAACGCGACTCGCTCTCCCGGTGCAATGTCCATCGACAATTGGCGGATCACGTCTTGACCCAGATCAGATGGATAAGCAAAGCACACATTATCAAAACTGAGCAAGCCATTAACAGGCAACAATAACTTATTTGGTACAACTTGCTGAGGTATATCAACGGGCGTTTTGACTAATTCAACTAAACGTTCAGCCGCACCAGAGGCGCGTTGTATTTCGCTAAACACTTCACTGATGGTCGCTACAGCACCTGCAACCATCACGGCATAAAACATAAATGCAGACAGCTCACCACCGGTGATACTGCCAAACATCACATCTTGCGCCCCAATCCATGTAACAAAAGCAATTGCAGCTATGCTTAAAAACATCACCGTTGAAATAAGCAGCGCACGATACATAATACGGCCTTTAGCCACATCCATTACCGCCTCGACTCTGTCAGCAAATAGCTGGCGGTCTTTAGCCTCGTGGGTATACGCTTGCACGGTATGAATTTCATGTAAGGTTTCATCAATATAAGCACCAAGATCGCCTACCCTATCTTGACTTTTACGCGACAAGGTTCTGATTTTTCGGCCAAAAAAGATCACCGGGCCTAATACCAAAGGAACGGCTAACAACACTAATGCTGTCAACTTAACACTGGTAAACGCCATCATAACGATGCCACCAATCACAGTCACACTTGAACGCAACGCCATAGATAAGCTTGAGCCGACAACGCTTTGTAACAAAGTACTGTCTGCCGTAAAACGTGAAATAACCTCACCGGTTCGCTGAGTCGCAAAAAAAGCTGGCGATAATGACAATAAATGATTGTAAACCTGTAACCGAATATCAGCACTAACCCGCTCACCAAGCCAAGTCATCAGATAAAAACGACAGAAAACCGCAGTTCCACTGATTGCTGTAATAGCAATAATAAACAACATGATCTCATTCAATCGCCCTGCATTATCGGCAATAAATCCTTCATCGACCATTAACCGAACACCTTGGCCAAGCGATAACCATGCAAGCGATCCAATAAATAGAAATACAATCGCCGCCACTACCTTCGTACGATAAGGAGACAGAAATTGTAAAATCCAAGGTAGAACAGAATGTTTTAAAGGAGGTTTAGCAGAAGATATAGACTCTGTTGAAGTCGTCGTTGGATTCGTCACAGTATTAACCAGCATATATAACTAAGATGTCCTGATAGTACCAACAAAACACCACATTGTAGATGCCTTAACAATAAGACGTCGACACAGCAGGTTTACGACCGCCGAACAAATGATGCTAGTATCAAATAAAAAATAACATGAAAACAGCATGAGTAATAAAATGAAAAATAGCATGACAAATAATATAAGACCATCGCACGGCTTTACATTAATAGAGTTGGTTGTTGTGATTATTATTTTGGCCTTATTGGCCGTTGTCGCGAGCAGTAAATTCATTAGCTTACGCAAAGATGCAATTGTATCTACCATGGGAGGGATGGAAACTGCAATGCAATCAGCTGCGACCTTAGCCTATTCAAAAGCCGCTATGGCTGGAGTAGAAAGACTTGCGACTACGACGCTTAATATTGATGGGGTCAATGTTAACTTAGCTTATGGCTATCCCGACGGAACAGCCGCAGGTATTACAATGCTAATGAATATTCCCGAAGGTGATTGGCAACAACGCAAAAGTACTTTGCCTATAACTGCATGGGTATATTGGCATGGAGTCATTAAAGAGGATGCGGGCGTTGCTGCATGTTATTTACGTTACAGGCAAGTAACATCAGCCACCGTACGCCCTGTTATAGATGTTCAAACAAGCGGATGTTAGGCACAAATAGGTTTTAAAAAACATAACATTAAGACTCAGGGTAACGTTTTTCAATCGATTTCAGCGATCGTAAAAACAACCCTATACCCCCCACACAAAGTACCAATATAACGATTAAATCAAATGCACTCATGTAAGAAAATCGAAAATTAATCGAGCTTATTACGCCAAAAATCAGTGCTACTAACGAGCCAAATGTCAGTAACCATCCAAGTATGTTTCTGCCATTATAAAACATCAGTCCCACACCAAACATAAAGGGTATCATCACCATTCCACTGGTAAGCCCAAAGCCGCCCAGCTGATATAAATGGCTGCTAAAGCCAAATGAGCTTGTCACTTTAATGGCATTTAATAGCATATAAAAGCCACCGCACATCATCACTAGCCCAATAAAGAACTGACCCATTCCACCTGACGTTCCACCAGCACCTTTCATCAATATCCCTTGAAAACCATTATTTTAAGTCAATATATTGATGTTACTGAAGCGTGCAATTAATAGCAATCATCTCTGCAGCATAGCCATTTTCGTGACGTTAGGTTTTAGTTTCAAAGTTAAAAAATCAATATCACCTTGTTCTGTATCCTAAATTCAACATGTCGCTTAAACGAGTTAAACAAGGAAGCTTTGATAATCAGTTAACTAGCTACACTCCACAAAATTACCCCTATCAACTTGTTTAAGCCTAAGCCTCGCGCTAGTAAGTGTTATCTGAGATAATATCGGGCTATTTTATCGATATTCTTTTTATTAGGTAACACCGTCATGACAACCCAATTTGCTTGTTCAGGTATAGAGCTTGAGCTTTTTCGTTATCCAAGCCAACAAGCATCAAACTTACAAGCATGGGATGCCGCTGATGAACACCTAGTAAAGTACTTAATCGACACCGAAATAACAGCAACCACTACCGCCATTCTAAATGACAACTTTGGGGCTCTCACATGTGCATTAACCATGCAATATCCACACAGTGAATTGCTTGTCGAAACGGATGCTAAAACCAGCTTGTTAGGTTATCAGCAAAATTTATTACACAACAAACTCGCATCAAGCAACATACATTGGCTAAATAGCCGCGAAACGCTGCCACAAAATATTCAATTAGTGCTGATGAAGTTGCCGAAAAACCTACACTATTTTGGCCAGCAACTTGCGCGTTTATCAACGGTGCTTCCAGCAGGAACCCAAATTCTGATTGGTGCTAAAGCCAAGTCTATCAATCCAGCATTATTGGCCAGTATTGAAAAAAATCTAGGTCCCGCATCTGCCAGTTTAGCGTGGAAAAAAACACGGGTAATTAACTGTATTAGCGATGGTAAAAAACGCTCATTAGCGAAAGCGGTGAGTTGGAATGTCGATGAGCTCAAACTCACTATAAGTAACCTTGCTAATGTATTTGCGGCCAATAAGCTCGATATTGGCGCAAGGATTATGCTCGACAACATGCCCAAAGGTGAATTCAAACACATTATAGACTTAGGCTGTGGTAACGGTATTTTAGGATTGCACGCAAAGCAATGTTATCCCAATGCGCAAATCCACTTTGTGGATGATTCTGATATGGCTATTGCCTCGGCAAAGCATAATTGGCAAGCGAACGAGTTAGACACTCCATCTCAAGATCTTCAATCCCAAGATCCTCAAACTGAACAAATGCCACAAGCTTTTTTCCATTGGGACGATTGCCTGAGTAATTTACCCGCGGATGTTGAACCAGATTTAGTGATATGTAACCCTCCGTTTCATCAAGGTGAAGCCATTACTGACCATATCGCTTGGCAAATGTTTGTTGATGCACATAAGCGCCTAAAAAAAGGCGGTTTATTACATATCGTTGGTAATCGACATTTAGCCTACCACGTTAAAATAAATCGCATTTTTAAAAACTGCACCACGGTTGCCTCTAATGGTAAGTTTGTTATTTTACAAGCAATAAAATAATGTCCTGAATGAGGTACTAAGGTCATGTTCCCCTACATGGCCCTGCATATAAAACCAAACCAATATTGATAGTAACGAGCGAGGGCCGACACAATTTATGTGCAGCCTTTCACTCGTATGTAATTCAACTCACTACACCTTGTTTATCTAGTACACTCACATTAACGCGCATAAATAACCATTGAACATTCATTAGTGTAAACGGCGATACAAATCTCTTTTTGTTGTAACTAACAGCAAATCGATTTGTGATGTTCATATCCCTTGAATAAATAACTATATGTCCGATTGTGTTGATCACTCGTTCGCAATAACGAGGCATCAATAGCCGCAATGATAAGTGAACAGAATGATTAATAAGCACTGACCTTATGACCAATACCTTCCCTCGCTTAATAACTCACTATCGGTATTACCAAGTCGGTATAATTGGTTAGCGCACAAATAAACTAAATCCTATAATGACATTACCAAAATGAGTATGGGTAGTGGTAACAACACAATTCAATCATATTTATCTAGATAGAACAGCCGCTACACTAACTAATGAGAATAAACTCCTGTAATAATATTGAAGCTAATTATGATATTTCTTATATTTTTAAAGACCAATTTAACAGCTTATTTTCTGAGTAAGTTGACCATAAAGAACATCAACTGACTAACCAAGTTGCTTAATTGGTCGCTATTTATGTGGAATATTACAACTTCAATAGCGCAAAAAAATCATGTAACAAATAGCTAAAGTAGCCGCTGAAAATACGACACATCATTGCATTGGGGATAGGATTATTGATGGCGTTAACTAAATTGCTTGTTATCTCAAGCTGGCAGTTGAAATCATGAAGTCATCTTTACCGATATTATGGTCAACATCCCTCATAATATCTCTCATAAAAAACGCGCTAACACTTAAGCGTGAGCGCGTTAATTTTATCGCAATAAGCTAATCCGCTTTAAAAGCAATTAACCTTTTGTTTTTACTAAACTCTCAATTGAATATAAGTCGCGATTAGCGCTATTTTTCCGACGAACTTCTTCTAATGCCTGCTGTTCTAATTTATCAAACAACACATTGATTAAGCGATTAAAATGCTTATGCATTGCTAAACGAGCCTCGGCGGCATCGTGCAGTGATAATGCCTGATAAATTGCGGTATGTTCTGCTAAGGTTTTATTATTGTCTGTGCTACAAACAATATTATAATCTTCAATGATTTCATTACTTGATGAACGCAGTGCCCACATGTTTTCAAACAAATTTATCAACGCGCCGTTACGAGTAGAATATGCGATGATCTGATGAAACAGTTCGTCTGCTTCTTCGACATTTTGCATATCTTTCATCATTACTAATGTTTCATGGAGTTTTTCAAGCTCTTCTGCAGTAATGGTTTTTGCTGCTAAAGCAGCTATTTCACCTTCAACTAAAGCACGTGCTTGGGTTAATTCAAATGCGTTAACATTATTAACTGCTACCGGTTTTTGCTGATGGTCAACCACGTATACGCCAGAACCCGTTTTCACTTCCACTTTTTCACGCACTTCTAATGCAATAATAGCTTCACGAATAGTTGGCCGGCTTACTTCAAACTTTTCAGCAAGCTCACGCTCTGGGGGTAAACGACTGCCTACCGGATACTCGCCACTGGCGATAGCGGCTTCAATCGTATCGACTATTCGCCAAAATAAACGACGGTTTTTCATATACCTTCCTTCGAAAAGTAAAACCAATTTACAGGTTAATGCTGACATATTATCGGTTAATACCTTAGCAGCAAACAACTAAATTACATGTTATGTTAATCTCAATATAGAAAGAATAGCACATTGTCATACCTTTAAAAATATTGGTAATAGACTAAAAATGTAAAATCTTAGTAATTGGTAAAACAATTTATTGACATAATCTTAATGATTGGTTAGTTTCTATTCAAGCACAAATGATCATTTAACAGAATAATTTAAATTTTGTGTGTTCGTAAAGAAAAGGAAATCAACTAATCTGGGGAGGTTAACGTGAAATTTACCAAAACAAGCAATACTTTGAGATTAACAGGATTAAAGTCGCAATCAAGATCAGTAATTTACGACGCGGCACTAATATCTCTATTCACCAATCATGAACGTGCAATAGTGACAAACGAGTCAATACAAAAACAGCACGTCACAGTCTCTTAAATGCTAGGTAATTGGACTAGGTTACGCTTACTTACGGTTACGCTTACTTACGGTTACGCTTAATTAATAATTCCGTGAGAGTTAGACCAGCCAAACAGCCTACCATTTCCAGACAGCTCTAATCACTATGAGCATGACAATGGACGACCTCAATTTGTTGGCTAACGTTACAGTGACAGATTACTTGTCACGTTGTTTCAAAGCCCTGAACAGGTTGGGTGAACCCCAAATAATTCCCCGTGGAAATAACACCACAGTTGCTGATTATTCATGCTATGGCGCTAACGAAACTCTAAGGTGAAAAAGTAATTTTTTGAGCCTTCCCCCTTGATAACTACTTAATGTAGCCATGGGGATATCATTTAAACAGTATTAAACGAGAGACTAGATGAATCATTCAAATAACAATACGTCATCGTCAGGGCATTGGTTATTCACGCAGTTGTTAGTCTTATTAATGCTTTGCATCCCATCAATCTACGTGCAGGCAAAAGATCGCTTCGTGACTACCCAAACTGAGTACAAACAAGCACTAAAGCTCGTTGAACCTGGCGATAAAATCATTTTAAAAAATGGTACATGGCAAGATTTTGAAGTGTTGTTTATGGCGACAGGCACCGCCAATGCCCCTATTGAATTAACAGCCGAAACTAAAGGTAAAGTAATCCTATCTGGCCAATCGAACCTTAAACTGGCTGGTGAGTATTTACAGGTGTCGGGGCTAGTATTTAAAAATGGCTTTACGCCAAGTAATGAAGTTATTGCATTTCGTAAGAATAAAAATCAGTTAGCCAATCATTCACGAGTAACCGAAGTGGTTATCGATAACTACAGCAATCTAGATCGTCAAGAGTCTGATTATTGGGTCAGCTTATATGGACAAAATAACCGACTTGATCACAATCACTTTGTTGGTAAACGCAATGTAGGCGTAACTGTTGCTGTGCGTTTAGACAGTAAAAGCAGTCAGCAAAATCATCACCGAATTGATCATAACTATTTTGGTCCTCGCCCAATCTTAGGCTCTAATGGTGGTGAAACTCTCAGAATTGGCACCAGCCATTACTCACTAACAGATTCCTTTACCGTGGTTGAAAATAATTATTTTGATCGCTGCGATGGTGAAGTCGAAATTATTTCGGTCAAGTCGGGTAAAAACCGTATTCAAAATAACGTCTTTTATGAATCAAGAGGCACATTAACCTTAAGGCACGGTAACGGTAATATTATCGATAGCAATGTGTTTTTGGGTAATGGCGTTGAACATACCGGCGGGATCCGCGTGATTAACCGCGATCAAACTATCGCCAACAACTACCTAGAAGGCTTAACCGGTAATCGATTTGGCAGTGGTTTTACTATTATGAATGGCGTGCCGAACTCATCAATTAATCGCTACCATCAAGTGGTCAACGCCAATATTAACCACAATAGCTTTATTAATATTGACCATATTGAGCTGGCCGCGGGCAGTGACAGCGAACGTTCAGCGGTACCACTAGACAGTAAGTTAAACCACAATCTATTTATTAGCCCAACCGCACCATTTACTTTACACGATGATATTAGCGGACTTAGCTTTAACGATAACCTCAGTAATTTTGCGACAAAAACGTTAAGCCCATTAATGGCTAAAGGTATTCGTTCAAAAGATATCACCATGGAACGTGCTGCAAATGGCTTGTTATACCCAAGTGATGAAAATTTTGCAGCATACGGTGCCAGTAAAAAACTGACCCCTACATTAAAGCAAGATACCGGCACACTTTGGTATCCAAAAGCAGAGCCTACTGTCGCATTTCAATCTGGCAACACCATCAAGGTTAGCGCCAGTGACGATGAATTAGCAAGCGCAGTTGAACGAGCTCAACCAGGCGATATTTTATTACTCAGTGATGGCAAATATAACATCAGCAGAATACTGGCGATCAACAAAACGTTAAGCTTTAAAGCCGCTAATGCTCACCAAGCAATAATCAGCTTTGAACGCCCTAGTCTATTTGAAATTCAAGACAATGGTAGTTTGCAACTCGATGGTCTGGTCATTACTGGTTTAAATAGCCCTGACGCTGCCGGTAATAGCGTGGTAAGAACCCGCAAATGGGGCATGTTAACGAATTATCGTTTTGAAATGACAAACAGCATTGTTGAGCAACTCAATGTGAATCATTCATTTCACTTTTTCGATTCGGGCAGTCGCGCCTTTGCAGATAGTATTAATGTCAGCAATAGCCAGTTCCGCCATATTAGCGGGGATTTATTTCGCCTCGACAAAGAAACCGACGACCTAGGAATTTATAACACCGAATACCTCATATTGGACAATAACCAGTTTGACGATGTTGAGGGTGCTATTGCCTCGGTATACCGCGGTGGTACGGATGAGAGTACCTTTGGTCCCCATGTATCGGTAACCAACAATGTGTTCACTAAAGTCGGTCAAGGTAAGCGCAATAAAACAGGTGCGTCACTGAAATTTCACGGGGTTCAAATGAGCCAAATAGAGCACAATAAATTTAACGACAGTGCCGCTATTATTGTTGAACACACCGTCGGTGAACCACAAACCCGCATTACGCATAATCAGTTTACTGATACACCTAGCCCACAAGTAACGGAGTTAGTTGCAATAGGTAAACACACTGCAGATATCAACAATAATAAAGTGCAAAAACTATGAAAAACTTCAATATAGCGGCCGGCGTAAGCCCGATGACGCGTGTCATTAAGCAGGCAGGAAAAATAGCACTATTGGCGTCAATGACGTGCGCTATTTCATTACCCGTAATGGCTGCGCAACATCCAAACTTAGTCATAAACCAGCAAGATGTGGCAGCCATGAAACAGGCCATCACTCAACCTGGGTCATTTCAAAATGCATTCAATACCACGCAGAGTAATGTGGACAAGGGACTGGCTCAGCCAATTGAAGTGCCAGTACCCAAAGATGCAGGTGGTGGTTATACCCACGAAAAACATAAAAGTAATTACCAACAAATGTATGACACTGGCATTATTTATCAGCTGACTGGCGATAAAAAATATGCCGAATACGTTAAAGACATGCTGTTGCAATATGCCACACTTTACCCAACGCTACCTTTGCACCCTATGCGTAAAAGTAACAATGAAGGTAAACTTTTCTGGCAAGGACTCAATGAAGCAGTTTGGTTGGTACACACCATTCAGGCGTACGACTTTATCTATGATGCGTTAACACCTGCAGAACGTAATACCATCGAAACGGGTGCAATAATACCCGCTGCACTCTTTTTGTCAGAACAATCGCCGCACACCTTTAATAAAGTTCATAACCACGGCACTTGGGCCACTGCTGCGGTTGGCATGAGCGGATATGTACTCGATAAGCCACTTTGGGTTGAACGTGCTTTATACGACTTAAATCTCGCCAAAAAAGGCGGTTTTATGCGTCAGTTGGACGAATTGTTTTCACCAGACGGTTATTACAATGAAGGGCCATATTATCAACGTTATGCATTAATGCCATTTGTGACGTTTGCTAAAGCTATTGAGCAAAACGAACCGCAGCGTAAGATTTTTCAATACCGTGACGGTATTTTACTTAAAGCCATTACCAGCACAGTTGAACTCAGTTATAACCAGCTGTTTTTTCCCCTTAACGATGCGATTAAAAGCAAAGGCATCGACACTATTGAACTCGTCAACGGCGTCGCCATTGCTTATGGTCTCAACGGCGATCCACGTTTATTAGATATTGCACAGCAACAACACAATATTTTATTAACGGGTGATGGGCTTAAAGTTGCACAAGGGTTAGACAATAAACTACAACAGCCCTTTCCATTCGTTTCGACATTATTCCGTGATGGCCAACAAGGTGATGACGGTGCATTAGTGGTTATGCGTCAAGGTAAAGCAACCGACCAAGCCATTGTATTTAAAGCGACTGCGCAAGGTTTAGGTCATGGCCATTTTGATAAGTTAACCTGGCAGTTTTACGATGCTGGTAATGAAATCGTATCCGATTATGGCGCTGCACGTTTTCTAAATGTTGAGGCAAAATTTGGTGGCCGTTATTTACCTGAAAATGAATCATGGGCTAAACAAACCATTGCCCATAACACTTTAATTGTTGACGAGAAAAGTCATTTTAATGGCAAGCTTAAAGCGGCTAACAAAAATAACCCTACATTACACTTCTACTCAGCAAAGCAAGACCTCACCATCGCGTCGGCTTCTATCGATACCGCTTATGATGATGTCGCATTTAAGCGCACTCTCGCCTTAGTCAACATCAAGCAACGTGATGCGGTAATTGGCATCGATATAATGCGTGTTACAGCTAACAAGCCACATCAATACGACTTACCCGTGCATTATCAAGGGCAATTAATCGATACCAACTTTGACAGACAGGCATCCTTGACTCAATTGTCTGCTTTGGGTACCGAAAATGGTTATCAACATCTATGGTTGTTAGCAACTGCTAACCTAGCCAAAGACAAAGCCGCTAATAAACTGGCTAAAGTCACTTGGTTAAATGATAACGGCCATTTTTATACCCTTAGCACGTTAGTTAATACTAACTTTAACAACGCCACTGACGAGCAAATGTTATTCACCCAATTGGGTGCCAACGATCCGGATATGAACTTACGCCAACAGCAGTCGTTCATTCACCGAGTGAATGCTACTAATCATACTTATGTCAGCGTGATGGAGCCACACGGCGAGTACAACCCATCAAAAGAATACACCTTAGAAGCCACCAGCAGTATTGCTGAGCTGATTCATCATCAACAAGCTGATCTAGAAGCGGTGCAAATACGCTTTACCGATGGACAACAATATCTATTAGCAATCAACCACGCAGATATCGCTGTGACTCAAGAAACTCAAAGTGTCATTAGCGTCAATGGGGTGCAATACCCATTTAGCGGACGCGCCGAATTATTAGACATTAAAGAATTCAAGTAACACAAAATTAAAATAAAAAGGAATAAACACCATGCAGCAAAGTGAACATTTTTCATTTGGGGAACAAACAGAAATCGAAGATATTGGCGGAGGGTTAAAGCGCCAAATGCTTGGATTTAATCATGAACTCATGGCAGTAAAGATTTGGTTTGATAAGGGAGCAGAAGGCTATGTGCATGCTCATCGCCATTCACAAGTATCTTATGTGGTAGAAGGTGAGTTTCATGTCAATGTCGATGGCGTGATTAAGGTGCTAACGGCTGGAGACAGTTTCTTTGTGCCACCTCATGTAGACCATGGTGCAGTTTGCCCAACTGGCGGCATTTTAATTGATACCTTTAGCCCGGCTAGAGAAGATTTTGTTGAGGGTTTAGCATGAAAAAAGTTCCCCTTAAATTGAAGCACCTACGTTGGCTTGTTGTCAGCTTAGTGGCACTCGCTACTGTCATTAACTATATCGACCGATCTGCCCTTGCCATTATGTGGCCAGGCATTGCAGAAGATTTAGGTTTAGATAAAAGTGATTATGCCAACATTATTACCGTGTTCATGATCTCATACGCAATTGGTCAGTCTCTTTTTGGTAAGATATTTGATGCTATTGGTACACGCTTAGGTTTTTTACTATCCATTGTAGTGTGGTCGGTCTCAATCGCCCTGCATGCTGTTGCAGCAAGCGTTACCTCATTTGCTATTTTTAGAGCCATGCTCGGGCTAGGTGAAGCGGGTAACTGGCCTGGCGCAACCAAAGCGAATGCTGAATGGTTTCCGATTAAAGAACGCGCTCTAGCACAAGGCATCTTCAATGCTGGTGCGTCTTTAGGCTCGATTATCGCCCCACCATTAATTGCTTTTTTGTATGCCTTTTTAGGATGGCAGGCAACCTTTATCGTCATTGGTAGTTTGGGTATTCTTTGGATTTTACCTTGGTTGATTGTTTATAAATCATCACCAGACTCACATCCATGGATCACTGAAGAAGAACGCCAACATATCTTAACCGGACAACGATGCACTTCAGAAAAACAACAGGACAAAGAATACGTGCCCACTATGGGACAGTTATTACGCCACCGTCAAACTTGGGGAGTGATTGCAGCACGTTTCTTTATCGACCCTATCTGGTGGTTATTTGTTGCTTGGCTACCATTGTATTTAAACGAAAAATTTGGCTTTGATGTTAAACAAATTGGCGCATTTGCTTGGTTACCTTATGTCGGAGCTGCCATCGGAGCATTATTTGGTGGCTGGTTTAGTGGCCACTTGATGAGCCGAGGCTGGTCGGTGAATAAAGCCCGTCGTAGTGCAATTGTCTTAGGTTGTATGGTTATGCTGCCAGCACTGTTACTGACATCTCTTGCTGCAACGCCTTGGATGGCAATGGGCCTTATAGCACTTATCTTATTTGGTTTTCAAACAGCTATTGGCAACGTTCAAACATTACCAAGTGATTACTTCTCCGGTAAAACTGTCGGAACCTTAGCTGGTATTAGTGGTACATCGGCAGTATTAAGTGTAATTATCACCATCCAATTAGTGCCAATGATGACCAAAGGCGGTGACTATACGCCATTCTTTATTTTAGGTGCGGCGTTAGTTCCATTAGCATTAATTTCGTTGTGGTTAGGCGGAAAAATTGAACCGGTAAAAAGGAAGGCATAACCGTGAAGAGTCTGTATTTATTTGGTGAGTGTATGGTCGAATTACAGCGTGTAACGGCCACCAGTTTACAGCAATCTTTTGCTGGTGACGTTTATAACACTGGGGTTTACCTTAAACGCACCTTTAGTGATATTAATACCCACCTAGTCACAGCTATTGGCCAAGATAGTTTTAGCCAGGCCATGTTGCAACGCTTTGAAGATGAAAAAATTAATACTGATATGGTCTTTCAAAGCACCGACAAAATTGCTGGTCTGTATGCAATACAAACCGACAGTAAAGGCGAGCGCAGCTTTACATACTGGCGCAACGATTCAGCCGCCAAGCAAATCATGCAATTTATTGATGATGCAGCCATCAGTAAAATATCTCAGGCAGATATGGTGTTTTTTTCGGGCATTTCTTTAGCGGTTATTAATGAAGAAGATCGCGACGCATTTTGGTTACTGATTAAACAATGTAAGCAAGCAGGTGTCAGTATTGTATTTGACCCTAACTACCGCGCAAGAATGTGGCACAGTCCAGACCAAGCAAAGGCGCAGTTTGATATTGCGTTTAGTGTGGCCGATGTCGTACTGCCAGGTGTTGATGACTTTAATCAACTTTACGGTATTAACTCCGTTGAAGACATTATTGCGTTCTGCCAGCCTTACGACATTAACGAGCTGGTGATAAAAAATGGTGAAAACGGCATTAATTATGTAATTAATGGTCAGCAACAGCATTTTTCAATCACACCAGTAACGAATGTTGTCGACACCACATCAGCGGGGGACTCGTTTAATGGGGTGTATTTAGGCGCACGCTTAACTGGCGCAGATATCAGCACAGCGATAAAATTAGCCTCCCAAGCAGCAGGATTTGTGATCCAACATAAAGGTGCCATAGCACCTAAAATTGAGTTTCATCAATTTATTGAACGTCAAAAATTAATCATGCAATAACAGCTAAAGAGTCATCTTTTGTCGCTTGTAAAAAGGCTTGATAACACTGAGTTATCAAGCCTTTTTATTTGTTAAGCAAAAAGTAACACATCGCCTATTGAGCCATTCGTGTTTTAGCGTCAAACCAAGTAACATTATTGAATCATTTCGATAATTTACCCCATTAAAGCAATAAGAAGACATTGAACATGGACTATTTAGCCATCAATAAACACGCATGGAACCAGCGAACTCAAATCCACCTCGATTCAACATTTTACGACTTAGAGGCATTTACCCAAGGTAAGTCATCATTAAACCCCATTGAACTTGAACAAGTCGGCGATGTGCACCACAAAAGCCTGTTGCACCTACAATGTCACTTTGGACAAGACAGCTTATCGTGGGCAAGGCTTGGCGCCAATGTCACTGGCGTAGATTTATCAAGCGAGTCGATTGCAACTGCAAAAAAACTGGCTGCTCAATTACACTTACCAGCAACATTCATCAATAATGACATCTATCAATTTGGTGACCACAATGTCGAGCAATATGACATCGTATTCACCTCTTATGGGGTGTTAGCTTGGTTACCAGATTTAACTCGCTGGGCGCAAACCATTGCTGGAGCATTACGTCCAGGCGGTGAATTTCATTTGGTTGAGTTCCACCCTTTTAATGATGTGTTGTGTGGTTATGGCTACTTTCCACAGACACAACCGGATATCGAAGATGAAGTCACTTACACCGAAAACCACAATGACCAAATTGAAACGGTAGTCACTTGGCCACATCCGATAAGCGAAGTCATTAGCGCACTCATTAGTGCAGGACTCTGTATCGAAGCGTTTAACGAGCACCCTTACAGTCCCTACAACTGCGTCGAAGGTTTGGAGTTTGTGGTAGGCAAAGGTTACCAGCTGAAACATCAAGACCACCTCATCCCACTTATTTACTCTATTAAAGCAAGCAAAGTGGGATAAGTACTAGCCTGAAGCCTGTTTACAGTGGGCTCAAATATCGGATTTAGTGGATGACTGTTGATGTGTTGAAGGCAGTGCAAATAATATCCGTAAACGTTGTGTTAGCGATAATTGCGCTTGGGTAACATCACCCCACATGTCGCGCCATTCACTAAACGTTACCACTAACGGATTAAAACTGTTTACCGGTTTGGTAATACCGTACACCACAGTTTCATTTTCAGGCTCAAACGTACCAAACATTTTGTCCCATATAATCAGCACACCGGCATAATTTTTGTCGATATATTGTGGGTTGCGCCCATGATGAACACGATGATGGGACGGTGTATTGAAAATCAATTCTAACGGTCCTAACGATTTAATCGCTTGGGTGTGAACAAAGAACTGCAATCCAAGGTTGAGCAACACCGCAAACACCACCCAGTTAGGATCAAAGCCAATCACCACCAACGGTAACCAAAACAACCACATGCCTGCCAACGGGTACATTAAGCTTTGTCTAAAGGCGGTGCTGAAGTTCATGTTTTCTGAGCTGTGATGCACCACATGTGCAGCCCACATCCAACGGATACGATGGCTAGCGCGATGAAACCAGTAATAACAAAAGTCTTGCGCAATGAGCAATAAACCAAAAGTGAATAATGTCATTTCAATATCAAATAAGCGCCAGCCGAAAAAGTGTAAGTAGATCGTTGCAATCAATAAGCCCGCGATAATATCCGCCACTTGGTGCATACCTGCCAATACAAAATTACACAATACTTCGGCAGGACGATATTGAGCATTACTCGGTAATCGCTGGGCGCGAACACCAAACCACCATTCCAGTAAAATGCAGCCGAAAAAAATCGGCGCTAACACCAGTAATAACCACTCTGGGTGAGCTATCAGTAAATCCATGTCCATATGTTATCCATTTCTATTTATTATTATGTTAACAACGTTTGTAATAACGCTTCGCTACTTCGCATTCCTAATCAAATCGCTCTTCCGGCACAACCCATTTTAGTAAACCGCTTTAATAATCCGTTTTTAATAGGCCGTTTTTAATAAGCCATAGACTAAAAAGGTCACTAATCTAGTCGACACCGTTAATCGTCATCACCATTTGGCAAAATGATCTTCTGTTAATCCTAGCTGGTTAGTTAACTTATATTGATTACCATTGTTGTCGCAAATCACTCCGCTAAAGTAGCCAATGTATTGTCTAAAGTTGTTTTTTAACCAGATTAAATTGAGCTTTTCGCTGCGTTGATTTAACGGCCTAAAATGCAAATCGACATTGCCATCATTAGTGGTGATATGCCACACATCTTGTTGTGAGTGTCGATTAAAATCAAACTGTGCCCCGCCCAGTATATGGCGTTGGCCATTTATCCACATCACATTTTCTGTTTGACCCGTTTCATTAACGCCAGCGGCTAAATTCAACCCAATAACCCCGGCGTCAGTTTTGGCATTCATTGAAGCCCAGCGCCAACTGGTTTCGCGGCGCATAAACCCAGCCGAAAAGTCATAACCTGCAAGCGCATATTGTAAAGGCTGCGGTTCATGATGAATAGTTAATTGCCCTGTTACGGCTAAGCCATTGTGCTTTTGTGTATAGGTCCAACCGTTATAACCCGTTGGGGTACACAAACTGATGGGTAAACTCAACGGCGCAGGTTGAATACGTAAATTGGCTTGTATGTCTGCAAGGTTAATCTCGACTTGCCATTGTCCGTCGACAATATTGATAACAATACCTTTGTGTTTACGGCCAATTTCGGCGCGCCCACGCTTAGGAGAGTCACTTAGCTGGCAGCCAAACCCGAATGGCGTTAGCCATTGCGTTTGGGTCAGCTTGTTAGTTTTAATGTCATAAAGGTAGCAAAAACCATTGGCGACATAACGAATATCGGCAATCGCCAGGGCGATAATATAATGAGGAGTGATAATACTAACGAATTGGAATTGTTTAAAATCAAAGTACTTAGCCATTGCCGATGCAGGCTTGTCCATTACCGTCGAATAAGCAAACTGATTAACATTGAGTGAATCAACAATCCCATCAAATATGCCAAACACAGGCTGGCCGTTGACATTAATCAATTTATCAGGAGCCAATTGCGGCTGTTTATGTTGCATTACATTACCTACATCATGTTGTTTATCAAACTTAAGTTACATATCACTAACCTGAATTGATCAGTCATTAATGTCAATAACCAAGTATATGGTTGCCGTATAACCCCATTAAAATGACGTTAAAATGACGTTAAAACCAGATATTAATAAGTGATGACGCCTGCATAACTTGTAATGGGCATCACTCTAGTTCTCTTTATAACAACATAACCTTAGCGATACTGGAAACCCAGACAAATTCTGGTATCATTTATCTACCTTTTACTGGTTATTGTTGTCTCATGAAGTTATTGATCCCTATTTTACTGTCTACATTATTGTTGTCGGCTTGCGCAAGTTATGAACCGACTCATGTTGGTCTTAATCCCACGCTGGGTCCGATTCAGTTACAAACTGAAGTCGATTTCCCTGTACTGGTCGACACCATCGATACTCGCGAAGCAAGCTTTGTGGTGCGCTTTAATGAAGAAGGCAAATCACCAAGATTAGTCAGCGCCAGTGAGCCCATCCGTCAACAGTTGGATACACTGTTCCGTAATGGCATGAACAAAGCCGGTTATGTTATTGACCCTGCCGCACGCAATTCAGTGCAGTTTCAGCTAAATTACTTGTTAGCTGACGTCACGGATACCACGTTCAGTTACGAATCAAAAACACGTTTAGTTATCAATGTGTTGGCTAAAAACTCACAACAAGAGTTCACCAAATCCTATAACGCTAATGGCTATTTAAAAGGCCCGTTAAGCCCAGATTTTGCCACTCTTGAATTAGATATCACCAAACTCGTTGATAAGCTCACCACTGAAATTCTTAACGATGAAGAGTTACACCAATTTATTCAACGTTAATCCAACCCGCTTTATCAGGTATTGGCATCGAGAGATGCCAATAAAAAGGACGTCACATTATGTTGAAATGGTTATCCACTTGCCTACTGTTATTGACCAGCTTAAGTTCCAACGCTGCGGTCGACATTCAAAAAGACACTTTATATCCGCAAGTAGAGTTGGACACCTCTATGGGGAAAATAGTGGTTGAGTTAGATCGCACTCGTGCACCGCTTACCGTAGATAACTTTTTAACCTATGTGGTTAAAGGCGAATATGACAATACTATTTTTCATCGTGTGATTGCCGAATTTGTGGTGCAAGGTGGCGGGTTAACCACTAAATTAGAAGAACGCCCTTCGCTAGAGCCTGTTGTAAATGAGTCAGGTAATGGTTTATCAAACTCCCTTGGCACAATTGCCATGGCTCGAGATAACGATCCTCATTCAGCAACACGTCAGTTTTACTTCAACCTAGGTGACAATAAAAAATTAGACCCTTCTAAACGTCGTTGGGGCTATACCGTTTTTGGTGAAGTGACTCAGGGGATGGATATATTAGAAGCCATTTCATTGGTACCAACTGAACATAACACCACCCTAAATTGGCCCGATTTTCCGGTTAATACTGTCATGTTGAAAAAAGCGACTCTACTGCCTCGCTAATATCCCACTAATCGCCTATACCTACCGATGGTCATGTTAATGCATGCCATCGGCATTTATGTTGTCTCCAACAATGTCATATTGGCCAGTCTTATCTCAGTCAGTCTTATCTCAACCAGTTTTAGCTCGATTAATTGGTCCAAACTTGCTCAATATTGTGACGCCATAAATTGTTACCCTATACATTTTTACTAGCTGATAAATCAACTAAATAGCACTATTGAATGACTGAATCGACACTTTTTTGAGCTTTTGACTATCGACAGCTAAATTAACGTCTATACTCTATTTGACCCATTCACCAAGTTAGCTGCGCAATTGTTCGCAACCGCATTTCGAATATTCAAGGACGCAATTATGATGACGGCTAATGATTTTATTGAAACCAAAGCACCACAACTTGCCTATTTTGGTAAAGCCTTTTTAAATAATCAATTAGATTACAAAGAGATACAGATCTATATGTGGGATGTGCTGGAAGAGTGGCAATTTATATCAAATAATCCCATCCAATTAGCCGAACAACCTAGCGATACCGAGAAAGTGTTTTGGCACTTATTGTATTGCTTCGATCATTGGTCTGGTTGGGCAATTAAAGGCAATCAATACTTACGCCAGCAAGTTCATGAATGTTGCGACTACATTAATATTGGCGGCAATGTGCCACAAAGTTGTATTGGTATCAGACCTTAAGGCGATTATCTTAAATCTGCTCTGAATGCTAATTTAACCTCAAACTGACTGAATAATCTTTTAGAATGGCTTGAACCTAAACCCCTTGCAACATAAGCTAGAGCCATTCTCCTTTATCCAGTTGTCTTATGTCGGTTTTCTTGTCTCGTACCCGTGAAGCGTTATCGGTTTACTACCACAAACGAGTATTTATTTTACTCTTGCTGGGGTTTTCTGCCGGCTTACCATTAATGTTAGTCTTTTCGACCTTAAGTTTTTGGTTACGTGAAGCTGGTATCGACCGAGCGGCGATTGGTTATTTTAGCTGGATAGCACTAACGTATGCATTTAAATGGGCGTGGTCGCCATTAGTCGATCGTATGTCATTGCCCTTTTTTACCCGTTTTTTAGGACGACGACGCGGATGGATGCTGTTCGCACAACTGTGCTTAGTCGGCGCCATACTCGGTATGTCTGTTAGCGATCCAGTGGTCAATCTTGAACGTTTGGCCTTATGCGCCCTACTTTTGGCATTTGCCTCCGCCACCCAAGACATTGTCATTGATGCTTTTCGGATTGAATCCGCCCCTGAAAAAATGCAAGCAGCGCTTGCTGCAGCGTACCAAGTCGGTTATCGCAGTGCGATGATCATTGCCACAGCAGGCGCATTAACCATTGCAGCTTGGGTGTCTCCTGGCAATGATGCTTACAACCTAGAAGCTTGGCAAACAGCTTACTTTGCCATGGCGATGTTAATGGGCATTGGTATCATTACCACGTTATGTGCCAAAGAACCGCAGGTAGATACCAAACAGGCTGACGATAAAGAACGCCTATTAAGAGCCGAGTTTGCTGCCAAATACCCGGCTAAAGTCGCTGGGGCATTAGCCTGGTTATACAGCGCTAGCGTATTACCTTTTATTGACTTTTTTAAGCGTTATGGCAAAAGCGCTATTCTGATTTTGTTGTTAATCTCGTGCTATCGCATTTCCGATATTGTCATGGGTATTATGGCAAATGTGTTTTATGTTGATATCGGGTTTAGCAAAGAAGAAATCGCTTTTATCAGTAAAGTCTATGGTTTGATCATGACCTTAGTCGGCGCTGCTTTTGGTGGTGTGTTGCTTATGCGTTATGGCACCATGAAAATTCTATTCTTAGGTGCCTTGTTAGTCGCGGTCACTAACCTGTTGTTTGCTTGGCAAGCGTATATTGGTTATAACGTACCGTTTTTAACCTTGGCCATATCGGTAGATAATTTTAGTGCAGGTATCGCGACCGCGGCGTTTATCGCTTATTTGTCCAGTTTAACCAGCAGTGGATATAGCGCGACACAATATGCGTTATTGTCTTCGATAATGTTACTATTTCCTAAATTTATCGCAGGATTTTCGGGCTTGTATGTTGATGCTTTTGGTTACATCAATTTCTTTATTGCAGCGAGTTTGATTGGCTTTCCGGTGTTGCTATTAGTGGTGTTGGTGAATCGATCGCAAAACCAAAATTTAAAATAAAAGTGAGGTAATAGAAAAATTACTGATGTGGCAAAATCATCTTTTGAACTAACCTAACTTGATTAAAATTAGCATAGCGACACCAACACAACCTTGTAATACTTTATCTGATGGCATTTTTAAATCACAGTTTTTATTAATCAAAAAGTGTTTCATCACAAAGCCGAAATGATAAACAGACTTGACAGTACTCTCTTCAAATCGGTCTTATCACTAAGCCTCGCCCAACTGGCTGAAATGAAAAATATGTTTACCTTGAGACTATTTGTTGTATGGTAATATTCAGCAGATAAATATGTGTAGGGTTAAGAGATTTTTGACTGACTTGTGGAGGGCGTTCTACTAGGACACCAGCTTGGTTCAGACGATAAAACAACAAAGCGCTGCATCATAGTATTTGAACGGATAAATAATGATTCAACTTTACTCCTTACCTTTAATTGTCTGCTCTAGCATCAGCTTTATTCTAAGCTTGTTTTTCATGTTGCTATATCATCGTCTGAAATCACGTCACGAAGAACAAGTGTACTATTACTTGATTTTTTCGCTATCAGCATTGTTAAGTAGTGTCTTTTTAGCAGCCTTTGCGATCCTCATTAATTCTTCTGAAAATCTCGATTATCTCAATATATCCAACCGAGTGACCATCATTACTGCAATGTTCACCATTGTGATTGGCCTGCATTTCTTTGTCGCATTCTTTGAATATAAAGCCCCTGTGCTACTCAAATTATGCTATGCCATATGTGGCGTCTTTTCTTTACTAGCCTTGGTACCAAATCAATATTTTCTAGCCAAAGAGTATTATGCCACCTCAACATATTACACCGGCCTGGTATTTGGTCCTTTATTCCAGCTGTGGGGGATCTGGATACTGTTATTAGCAGGATACTGTATCGTTATTCTTACTCGGATCTATGTGCGTCAATACAAAAAGAAAAATAATTCTCTTGGCACAGTGCAATTACTTTTAGGGGCTACGAGCATATGGATGGTAACTGGCGTAGCTGATACCTTAACAGGAATACAAGTTATTGATCTGCCGCCCTTAACATGGGTTGGTTCTTTTTTAGTAACATGCTGCAATGCTTGGATTCTAGTCCTTCATATTGACGATCTTTATGAGCAAAGGCGACAGTTAAATAATCGTCTTATGCATGATCATCTTACTCAGGCTTTCTCACGCAGCTACTTTGAATTCCGTTTGACCGAAGCCATTAATAAAATGTCGAGAAACCATTCAATTAAATTACACCTATGTATATTTGATATAGACAATTTTAAAACCATTAATGATAGTTATGGACATATAAACGGAGATGAATTACTCAAAGCAATCGCAACTATTGTCAAAGAGAACATTCGCCCCATTGATTGCTTTGCTCGTTTGGGCGGGGATGAATTCGTTCTTCTACTTATTGACTTAGATGATCAGCACGCTTATGAGATCGTTGCACGGATCAAAAAGAGTATATTTGAAACCACATTTGGGCTAAGCACACTGCAATTTAGTGCTTCATGTTCTTTTGGGATGGTGAGCTCAGGGGCTGAAAACTTAGTAAGTAAAAATCTATCAAAACAACTATTATCTAAAGCAGATGAAGCCCTCTATATCGCCAAAAATCAAGGAAAGAATACAATTAGAGTGTTAAATCTATCGAAATCAGAAGCACTGATGACCTAGCGTGCTGGAGCAAGAAACGATTGATAATATTTATTATGTATCTATTTAGTCATGGACTACTATCAATGCTAAGAAGCTATACAGAATCTGTTACAGAGTCGAACACATTGTCATTCATGATGTTGTCCCCCCATACAATGTACGCTAATCAAAATTGAATATAAGCAAAACAAACTAACGCAAACATTACTTCCCAAAAAAGCCGATAGGGTTTCCCTTATCGGCTTTTTGTCTCTACAGAACTTGCCTGTGGAGAATTTATCACTTCAGGATTAGTCTCTGAAGTTGTCGAACTGGAATGGTTGTCCGAGTTCTGATTCTTTGGCTAGACGCATGACCGCTTGTAGGTCATCGCGCTTTTTGCCAGTGATGCGTACTGAGTCGCCTTGAATAGCGGCTTGCACTTTAAGCTTGCTGTCTTTGATGGCTTTAACTAGCTTTTTAGCAATCAGTGAATCGATACCTTGCTTAAAATTAACTTTTAAACTGAAGGTTTTGCCACTGTGAACCGCTTTGTCATCGACTTCCATTGACGACGGATCGACGTTGCGTTTACTCAACTGAATACGTAAAATATCAACGAGCTGCTTACAAATAAAATCATCTTCCGCTTTTAGCGTGACAACGTTGTCTTTGTATTCAATTTCAATTTCTTTACCACGTAAATCAAATCGGCTAGCCACTTCACGGCGAGAGTTTTCTACCGCGTTACGTAATTCTTCTTCATCAACTTCCGACACAATATCCATAGATGGCATGTTGCTTTCCTCTTTGATTCATCACATTTATATACGGCTATTTTACACTAGGAGTCATTAACAGGATAGTGGAGTACAACTTAGGCTCTATTAAACCGATTATCGTGCGCTAATATCCCATTGATTAACAAAATATCATTAACCAGCTATTTTAAATGATAATGTAGTTAAAACGCCTATTCTATTGAGTTTTACGACTATGGGTTTGTCATTATCGATAGTAAAAACGGCCCTTTTTGAACAATTGTTACTTTCTATAGAGGTTAATTAGTGACAATTTTAAACAGGTTTCTTATTATTAGCGATATTCTCATTTCACAAGGCTGATGTTACGCTCGTGATCACTTATAAAAACATTTTTAAACTTGCGTTAGTTGTTGCTGTGATAGTGACTAGCTATCTTGTTTTTTCAAAACCAAGTTACCCGCAAACGTTCGCCCATATGGATAAAGTGGGCCATTTAGGCAGTTTTTTAGCCCTTTCATATCTAGCACATTACGCTTTTAAACCGCGTTGGTATTTTTTGTGTACCTCTTTGGCTGCCTATGCAGTGTTAATTGAATTGATTCAATCTCGCTTACCTTATCGCAGTGCATCAGCTGCCGATGTAATTGCCGATTTTGTCGGGATTGCATTATTTTACTTATTGCACTTTTCTATCAATAAGTACCGTAAATTAAAAGCGAATCGTTAATACCTCATGGTAAAAACATCAGCGTTGCCAGCGTCATCCACACACGACAATAATGCTCTTATTGCCGTTTTAGGTGCAGGTGCGATTGGGCAATTGATGTATCATAAATTGAGTGTTAATACCCAAGAAGCTCAAGTAAACGAGGTGATGTTGATTGGCAGAGATAAGCAGACTCGCCATCAACAATTGCGTTTTATTGACCACACCCAACACACCCATGAAGCATTAGCGACTATATTGGGAACAGATGATAACCGCTTAGCGCGAGTTGAATTACTGTTTGTGTGTGTTAAAGCCTATCAAGTCGAGCAAGCGCTTTTACCTTTATTACCGAAACTGTCGCCTCAATGCCATATTGTATTACTGCATAATGGTTTAGGCCCGCACTTACCTGTTGCTGCAGCCCTTATGCGGTATAAGGATATGGGCTTAACCTTAGGCACCACTTCACAAGCGGCGTTGAAGTTAAGCCCGTGGCAGGTGAAGTACAGTGGTTTGGGTGTGACTCAGCTAGGTCATTATTGTGGCTCTGTTATGTCGGCAGCATTAAAGACATGCTTAACTCGTCTACATAGTGACAACCAACCGATTGAGTGGCATCAACCTGTATTACCAGTCTTGTGGCAAAAGCTGGCCATTAATGCAGTAATAAACCCGTTAACCGCGTTAAATCAGTGTGCGAATGGCCAATTGGCAGCAACAGAATATCAATCACAGATCAGTGCCATTATCGATGAGCTAGTAGAAGTGGCTAAATATGATGGCATCATATTAGATAAGGCGGCTGTCAAAGTGCGGGTTTATCAGGTGATTGAGTTAACCTCGGCAAACTTCTCATCTATGTATCAAGATGTCGCCCACAGCAGACCGACTGAAATTAATGAGATAAATGGCTACATTTGCCAGCAAGCCAAGGCGCTTCATCTTAATGTGCCCAATAATCAATATCTCGTCGACAAGGTTTTGCAATTGAGTAAATCTTGAATGCGATGCTATCACTCGCCTCAACTCAATTTAAATCATCGGGTAAGTCAGCCCAAATCAAAATATTTGAACTGATAATTATTTGCTACTGGATTTAGCTCCACATGACCAAAACAGCTGCTATCGCGATTAAAATCAAACCCGCTACATCGTTAATTTTAACTTTATCTTTAAGCCAAAAAACAGCGATCATCAAGGTAAAAAACACCTCAATCTGGCCGAGTGTTTTAACATAAGGCACAGCCTGCAACGACATTGCGCTAAACCAACCAATTGAACCGATACAACTGGTGATACTAATTGATAAGGTTAATGTGGGTCGTTGCCATAACGCCGCTAAAGTCGATTTATCTTTTGCCAGCAAATAACCAATGAGCACGATTGTTTGTAAGCCAATAACCCACAGTAATACCCATGCAGCACGATGCGTAAACGGCCCTTGCAGAGTTAAACTTGCTTCGCGTACCCATAGCGAGGTCAACGCAAAAGCACTGCCACATGCAAGCCCTAATAAGACTGTTTTAACTGAGAGCTGTTTAAAACCCTGTTTACTGCTTAACAACATTATTGCTAAGCCGCCAATAACAACGCCTATCCAGCCTAATAGGGATAATTGTGTGCCGAAAAATAGCACCCCAAGTATTGCAGCGACTAATGCTTCACTTTTAGCCAGCCCGGCACCAATGGCAAAGTTTTGCATTTTAAACAGTTTAACCATCAAGCCTGTTGCTAGAATTTGCATCGATGATGCACCAATCACAAAGCCCCAAAATGTCCCTGTAAACTCAGGTAATGCACTAGGTTGATATTGATGTAAACCATACAGATAACACGCAGCAATGGGGCCGGCCCAAATGAATCGAGCCAAGGTAACACCTGCAACACTGACTTCTTTACTGAGTTTGCTTTGAAATGCATTGCGCCACGCCTGCATAAACGCAGCGAGGAAGGTAAACATGATCCACATAATTAACTATTGCTCATTACATAAAAAAGCCCTGAAACTTGGTAAAAAGTCAGGGCTTATACAAGGGCAATTAGATTACTGTTTACGACCATTAAAAGACACTGATTAAATGCCTAATTGATTAAAAATCAACTTACCGCTGTTTCAGTCATTCAATGTCATTGATGGCTTACTTGCTGGTATCAATAAACTCAAAAGATTTAACCAATTCATCTACCGCTTTCATCTGGGTTAGGTATTTCTCTAATAAATGCAGTGGTAGCGCACATGGGCCATCGCATTTTGCATTATCAGGATCGGGATGGGCTTCGATAAATAGACCCGCTAAACCTAATGCCATACCACTACGAGCAAGCTCGGTTGCTTGTGCACGACGTCCACCAGCAGAATCTGCTCGTCCACCAGGGCGTTGTAGTGCATGAGTGGCA
This sequence comes from Shewanella sp. Arc9-LZ, assembly GCF_010092445.1. NCBI lineage: Bacteria > Pseudomonadati > Pseudomonadota > Gammaproteobacteria > Alteromonadales > Shewanellaceae > Shewanella > Shewanella sp. Arc9-LZ. The sequence goes on from NZ_CP048031.1 coordinate 3,856,563, forward strand.
TCAAATATTACCGGATAACCGGTTTGTTTCATTTCGTCCATGCCTAGCATGTCTACAACGAGGTTGTTGTAACCAAAACTACTGCCACGTTCACATAAAATAATATTGTCATTACCGGCTTCGTTAAACTTGGTAATGATGTGACGCATTTCGTGTGGCGCTAGAAACTGCGGTTTTTTCACATTGATCACTGCACCGGTTTTCGCCATTGCCACTACAAGATCAGTTTGGCGTGCTAAAAATGCAGGCAACTGAATAATATCGACAACTTCTGCAACTGGCGCACACTGATGAATTTCATGCACATCGGTTATCATCGGTACGTTAAAGGTTGATTTTATTTCTTCAAAAATACGTAAACCTTCTTCCATACCAGGGCCACGGTATGAGTTAACCGATGAACGATTGGCTTTATCAAAAGACGCTTTAAACACATATGGAATGCCAAGCTTTTGGGTCACTTCCACATAATGCTCGGCAATCGACATTGCTAAATCGCGCGACTCAAGCACATTCATACCACCAAATAACACGAACGGCTTATCGTTAGCGACTTGAACGTTATTAGATAACTGAATAATTTTTTGATCCATTTGATCCTCTTAGCGCATTACGCTGCAACAATTTGTAATAACTGACCACATAGCCATGCCATGTAAGTACCTAATGCATAACCGAATACTGCCAACAACACCCCTACAGGTGCTAATGCTGGATGGAATGCAGCAGCCACCACAGGCGCCGATGCTGCTCCGCCCACGTTTGCCTGGCTGCCCACTGCCATATAAAACAATGGCGCTTTAATGAGTTTAGCAACCAATAACATTAATCCTGCATGCACTAACATCCACACGATACCGATTAAGAAATAAATCGGCGTATCCATGACTTTAGACACATCCATATGCAAACCTATGGTTGCAACGAGAATGTATAAAAATGCCGAGGCGATTTTAGATGCGCCAGAGGCTTCAAGATGACGCACAGGGCTAAATGAAAGTCCTAAGCCAATAGTAGTCACAATTACCACTAACCAGAAGAATTTAGAGGTTAAACTGTAATCTTCGGTCCACGGATAGTTGGCTTCAAAGAATGGCCCCAAGAAATCTGCCGCAAAATGGGCAAAACCTGTCACCCCAAACCCAACAGCCACAATTAACATGATGTCGCGAAGTGATGGAATACGTGAATTCTCGGCGTGGTACTTTTCTACTTTCTCTTTTAGTGCTTCAATTGCGGTGGTGTCTGCACCCGTTCTGGCATCAATCTCTTTAGCTTTTGATGCCATAAACAGCAGTACTGCCATCCAAATATTGGCCACGATGACATCTACCGTAACCATTACCGAGAATATCTCACCACCGACCGAATAAATCTCTTTCATCGCGGCTTGGTTTGCACCACCACCAATCCAACTTCCCGCTAAGGTTGTCATGCCGCGCCATACTGCGTCAGGACCATTACCACCTAGTAGTGATGGATCAATCATTGATACACTTAATAGCGCAATCGGTCCGCCAATAACAATCCCCAGCGTGCCGGTTAAAAACATTATCACCGCTTTAGGGCCTAAACTCAGGATGGCTTTTAAATCGACACTTAAAATCAATAACACTAAACACGCAGGTAATAAATACCGCGAAGCAACAAAATACAGTTGTGACGCATGACCATCAATCACGCCAAAAGTGTTTAGTAATGAAGGTAAGAAATAGCACAGTAGTAATGCTGGGATGTATTTATAGAATTTTTGCCAAAACGGATGGGTAGATGAACTAGTGTAAAAAACAAAACCTAAAATAACGGCGAGTATACCCAGTGCGGTGGCATCATTGCTCACCATTGCTGACGTTGTCATGCAGTGTTCTCCCTTACAAATACATTATATTTTTTGTTGTTATTGTGATTGTTATTGCGAAAATCAATGGTGATTCAAATCGCATGATTTCGCAGCAGAGCTTTTAAAACTGAGCTTGCTGGCGCCCGACTTGCGAACTAAAGCCACTTTGAGTTAACCCAAAGCAGCCTGTTCGGCAGGTAATATCACATCATTAATGATAAACCTGCATATGTTGACTGAGTTCCTTTAATTGAATCTTAACCAGTTCAATCACCGGATCATGCGGACTCAAATCAATGAAGTGTTGTAAATCAGACATGGCCACTTTAATGCAACCTAATTGCTGCGCAATAAACGCTCGCTCGCGATTAAGATGTACATCATCTGGATGCCATTGTAATAATAAATTACAGCATTCCATTGCCTGTTCAAATTTATGACTGACAATACAACCCGCTTTTAGCTCATGTAACATGCGGCTAATTAATCGTTTTAGCGTAGCTGTTTTTAGATGACTCGGCTTTAATTTAGCCGCATTACCCAATTCACCACGTACAAATGCATGCAACTGATGACGGCTAAGCTCTTCACCTGTAAGCGGATCATGATATCTAATAACATCATTCACTTGGCTTTTTAATACCGTATTACCGGGTAATAAAACCGCCTCGAGTGTTAAGTCGAGTTGCTTAGCCAATAAAATGAGTAATATTGATAACGTGGTGCTGTTACCTTGACGCTTTAACACGCAATAGCTTAAATCTGCCGCCTCAACACTAAAATAGTCATCGCGAGCACAAAAGCCTAAATCATTGTAAAACCACTTAAACAGACCTTCAAGCCGTGCTTGTTGGTCAACAACATAGTGACTCAATACCGAACCAGCCATTTCATACCATGCCCACATAGCAGGTTTAGAGGTTGAAAAGCCAAGATGTTCAGAGAGTTCAAATGCAGTTTCAGGTATCGAAACTGCATCATCAAGATGATATTTTGCCATTAAAAACCAATTAACCCATGAATACGACTTGTTTAAAATGAGCCAGTTTGGCCGCTAACACTACCCAACCTATTGCACCGATAAAAGCAAAAAACTTAAACAGTTTATTACGGTTAGATTTAAGTGCCATGATGCCTAAAGCAATGTATGCCGCAACACAGATGATTTTTTCTGTCATCCATGGATCAACAAAAGGATATTGTTTGATCATAAAGCAAAGAGTGAAGCCTGATAGTAATAAAAAGGTATCAATAACATGTGGCGCCACTTTAACAAACTTTTTTTCCATAATAGGAGACTGACGTAAATGCAAAACAAAACGCACGATAAAAAAGATCACACTCATGGCAACTAGCATCATGTGAGTATGCTTTACCGCTGGATATAAACTGTAAAATGTTTCCATTAATTAAGTCTCATTAAAAAGGTCAAAATAAAAGGTGGCTAGTCTACTCTATCAACCAGCCACATACCAATATCACGATGAGTGCTATTTACTTAGAAGGGAAACGCCGAGTAAGACAGGATTATCAATCAGCCCATTGTCCTAGCGTACATCGATCATTGCTGCCAAAGTCTCGCACTGTGGCGACATTTTGATAACCCAGCTCAATCAGTTTTTCACGAACTTTGATTGCCTGCTCATAGCCATGCTCAAGCAATAAGTAACCACCGGGAAGTAAATGAGCCCTTGCTTGCTCTGCAATGTAATACAAATCAGCATAACCTTCATTGCCTGCGGTGAGTGCACTTTGCGGTTCAAAGCGAACATCGCCTAAATGAAGATGCTCATCGGCTTCATCAATGTAAGGAGGATTAGACACAATTAAATCAAAATCGCGCTGCTCTACCGCTGAAAACCAGTCCGACTGGATAATTTCGACTTCGGTTAAATTAAGATTACCGCGATTAGCTTTAGCAAGCTCGACAGCCTCAGGCACATTATCAATGGCAGTAATTCGCCATTTTGGCCGCTCAGACGCTAGAGCCAATGCAATGGCCCCCGTTCCGGTACCTAAATCCAATACTTTGGCATTGTGACGCACAGATAAGTTCAGTGCAGTCTCTACTAAAATTTCAGTATCAGGTCGTGGAATAAGGGTGGAGTCGTTGACAATGAAGGGTAATGACCAAAACTCTCGCTCACCAATAATATGCGCAACCGGAGTGCCACTTTGACGCTTAGTAATCATCTGACTATAAGCTTTAAATTGCTCACTGGTCAGCTGCCGCTCAGGCCAAGTGTATAAAAAACTGCGATTTTTATTCATACAATGCAATAGCAATGCCTCTGCATCCACATGTGCAGATTCAGAGGTTGCAGCTAATTGTGAATAAGCCCATTGCAGGGCTTCAGCAATTGTTGAATACGAAGACTGAGTCAAGAGCACTCCTTAATCGTCAGCTAACGCTGCAAGCATGTCTGCTTGATGTTCTAGCATGATAGGTTCAAGCAAGACATTTAAATCGCCTTCCATGACTTCATTCAAGCGATATAGCGTTAAGTTGATACGATGATCACTTACGCGACCTTGTGGGTAATTGTACGTTCTAATACGTTCAGAACGATCACCACTGGCCACTAAACTACGGCGGGTTGTTTCTTCAGCGCTACGTCTTTTTTCATCTTCAACCGCTTGAATACGCGCGGCCAATACACTCATCGCTTGGGCACGGTTTTTATGTTGTGAACGCTGATCCTGACACTCAACAATAATGCCCGATGGAATATGGGTAATACGAATAGCAGAATCGGTTTTGTTAACGTGCTGACCACCCGCACCAGAGGCGCGGAATGTATCCACTTTTAAGTCTGCTGCATTAATCGAAATCGCTTCAGCCTCTGGTACTTCATGCAATACCACAACAGTACAAGCAGAAGTATGCACACGACCTTGAGATTCGGTTTCAGGCACACGTTGAACGCGATGTCCGCCTGACTCAAACTTTAATTTACCGTAAGCACCGTCACCACTGATTTTAACAATGATTTCTTTAAAACCGCCATGCTCGCCTTCGTTGACATTCATCACTTCCATTTGCCAACGGTTGGCTTCACAGTAACGTGAATACATACGGTATAAGTCGCCAGCAAAAATAGCCGCTTCATCACCACCAGCACCGGCGCGAATTTCAAGAAACGCGTTGGTGTCATCGTTAGGGTCTGTTGGCAATAGTAAAACTTGTAATTCATCTTCAAGCTTTTCTAGCACTTGCTTTGACTGCTTATACTCATCTTGCGCCATTTCGCGCATTTCAAGATCGTCTTCTTCAAGCATCTCTTTGGCGTAGTCGAAATCTTTTTGAGCTTGTTGAAATGCCTTAAAGCTACTCACAACATCTTCAAGTTGAGAATATTCTTTTGATAATCCACGAAAACGGTCTTGATCCGAAATCACGGTAGCATCACTGAGTAACGCTAATACTTCTTCATTACGTTCGAGCAAGCCTTCAAGCTTGCGGATAACGGATTCTTTCATTTAGCTCGCTAACCTTAGTTTTTATCTAAACCAAGCGCAGTTCTTAATTGGCCTAACGTATTCAAATCACCTTGGCGGCTTGCTGAAGTGAGCGCTTGTGTAGGTGAATGTATCAAACGATTGGTCAGCCTGTTAGCTAACTCAAGTATCACTTGTTCACTATCACTGCCTTGAGATAATTTATTCAAGGCACGTTCAACTAATTCATCTTTAATAGCCAAGCTCTGGCTGCGATATTCGCGAATACTGTCGACTGACTCTAAAGACCTAATCCACTCCATAAATAAGTGTGATTGATCTTCAGTAATTAATTCTGCTTGCTCGGCGGCTTCTTTACGTGAAGCCATGTTCTGTTCAATTATGCTATGCAGATCGTCTACAGTATAAAGGAATGCGTCGTCTAACTCACCGACTTCTGCTTCAATATCTCTTGGAACTGCAATATCCACCAACAACATAGGTTGGTGACGACGCTGTTTTAGCGCTTTTTCGACCATACCTTTGCCTAAAATAGGCAAAGGGCTGGCGGTAGAGGATATCACGATATCGGCTTTAGCGAGAAAGTCTGGTATTTGTTCTAAGGTAATTGCGGTCGCATTAAACTCTTCACACATGGCTTGAGCACGTTCAATCGTGCGATTTGCCACCACCATAGAAGCAACACCATTATCTTTAAGGTGCTTAGCGACTAATTCAATGGTTTCTCCAGCACCAATGAGTAACACCTTAGTGGTGCTCAATGATGAGAAAATATGTTTGGCCATGCTGACAGCGGCAAAGGCAACAGAAACCGCGGCGGCACCGATTTCAGTGTCAGTACGCACTTTTTTAGCCACTGAGAAAGTATTTTGAAATAAACGATCGATGGTTAATGCAATAGTGCCTGCTTCTTTGGCTTTCACAAACGCTTGTTTGACCTGTCCCAAAATTTGCGGTTCGCCTAGCACCAGAGAATCTAAACCTGACGCTACCCGCATTAAATGTTTGACAGCAACTTGTTCTTCATAGACGTAGATACACGGCATTAAATCGCTATGATCTAAACCATGATAATCTTCTAACCATTCAATAATGTCTTCCTTTTCAGCATTATTGCAATATAGCTCAGTTCGGTTACAGGTAGACACAATAACAGCCTCACCCGTGCGGGTGCGACTGGCCAAGCTTTTCATGGCATCATGAATGCGGTCTGGAGAGAAAGCGACTTTTTCACGCAAATCTACCGTGGCGGTTTTATGGTTTATCCCGATTATTACTAGGCTCATTAGACGGTATCAAGTTCTTTTCGGTGACGTTAATTAGGCTATTCTACTGAATTGGACCAACTAAAAACACAATTGGCTTAACAAAACCGAATAAATGTCTAAATTTTTATTTATTGATCACATATCTATTGTGCAAACCATTACATTAATATCACATTAATTTTGGCAAAAGCATTTTTACATAATGGCTTAAGCCCAGTATCATAAGATCATCTTAAGCAACCGCTAGGCAATCCATTGCGTTTATCTGCATCTTTATTTCATACAGCTCTCATTACCGTGTTGCTTGTCTTAGCCGGTTGTAGTGTCACTCCATCTGATGATTTCACCCCTATCGATGTGACCAACGCAGCTCAAGCCAAAGCATGGGAACTTCAAGGCAAAATTGCCGTCAAGACATCGCAAGACAAATTCAGCACCAATTTGTATTGGCTACATCAACCTAAAGCAAATGATTTACGCCTAACAACGGTATTAGGCACTACAGTATTAACCCTTAAGACAAATCAAGGTATGGCGACACTTGAAGTTGACGGCAAAACCTATCGTGACAGTAATGCACAAGATTTACTGACAGGTATTAGCGGATGGTCAATCCCGCTTGATAGCCTTCCTTTATGGATTACCGGCCAAATTGGCAGCAATGATAAAATTGTCAGCTATAATCCTGATGGCACAATTAAACAATTAATCAGTCACGACTCTGAAGCCAATTGGGTAGTCAGTTTTCTCGGTTGGCAACAACAAAGCGGCGCGCTTGTGCCTAGGTTGTTGAAGGTTGAGCGTGAGAATGTACAAATAAAAATTCAAACTAATCAATGGACAGCGGTAGCAGCCAAAACTAAATAACGTTAAATATTCAGTGCTGGCTAATCAACAAGGTAGTGAACAAAAACATGACATCGACGAAATCACGCAAATCAGCGGTATCCAAAAGTTGGCCTGCTCCTGCAAAACTGAATTTATTTTTACATGTAACTGGCCAACGAGCCGATGGCTATCACGAATTACAAACACTATTTCAATTTATTGACCATTGTGACTACCTTGATTTTCATATCACAGACACACCAGATTTAATTCTCCATTCTACGATGTCCGATTCTGTCGCTAACAGCGATAACTTAATTCTTAAGGCCGCAAAATCACTTAAGCGTTACGCCCAATATCAAGGCGGTGCGCATATTTGGTTAGAAAAATTATTACCTATGGGTGGTGGTTTAGGCGGCGGTTCATCTGATGCGGCTACCACATTAGTGGCGCTAAATGCCTTATGGAAAACCAATATTTCACCCAGTAAACTGGCTGAAATTGGCTTATCGCTTGGTGCGGATGTCCCTGTTTTTATTAATGGTTTATCTGCGTTTGCCGAAGGTGTTGGTGAGAAGTTAATCACAGTACAACCACCCGAGTCATGGTATTTAGTTATTGTCCCTGATGTACATGTGTCAACCCAGGATGTTTTTCAACATCCTGATTTGCCACGTAACACACCAAAATTAGATATGAGTAGTTTAATGACTCAACAATGGAGCAATGATTGTCAGAAACTGGTCACAACTAAGCACCCTCAAGTTGCCAATGCCTTAAGCTGGCTGGTAGAATATGCGCCGTCGAGAATGACCGGAACAGGTGCATGCGTGTTCGGGGAATTTACACATTCGCAACAAGCCCTTGACGCTTTAGCCAAATTACCGGCTGATATGCGAGGTTTTGTCGCAAAAGGGATGAACAAGTCGCCATTACAAATACGACTTGAGCAGCTCTAACAACATTATTTCTTCTGGGTCAGTTTTGAGTGACAACACGTAAAATTGATCTAGCCTTTAATCGTAAAGCAAACACCTGAGGTTCATAAAGTGCCCGACATCAAGCTCTTTGCTGGTAACGCTACCCCAAATCTAGCCGCCAAGATAGCCGACCGTTTATTTTGCAAACTTGGCGACGCAGTTGTAGGCCGTTTCAGCGACGGTGAAATCAGTGTTCAAATAAACGAGAATGTACGTGGTGCGGATGTGTTCATCATCCAATCTACTTGCGCACCAACTAACGATAATCTCATGGAGCTTATTGTAATGGTTGACGCGCTACGTCGTGCATCAGCGGGTCGTATTACTGCCGTTATTCCGTACTTTGGTTATGCTCGTCAAGACCGCCGTGTACGCAGTGCACGTGTACCCATTACCGCAAAAGTTGTTGCAGATTTCTTGTCAAGCGTGGGTGTTGACCGCGTATTGACTTGTGACTTACATGCTGAGCAAATTCAAGGCTTCTTTGATGTCCCTGTTGATAACGTGTTCGGTAGCCCTGTGTTACTTGAAGACATGTTGGCAAAGAAATTAGAAAATCCTGTTGTTGTGTCTCCTGATATTGGCGGTGTAGTTCGTGCTCGTGCAGTTGCCAAGCTATTAGATGATTCTGACCTTGCGATTATCGATAAGCGTCGTCCACAAGCTAACGTTGCCCAAGTAATGCATATTATTGGTGATGTTCAAGGCCGTGATTGCATCATCGTTGATGACATGATCGACACGGGTGGCACCTTATGTAAAGCTGCTGAAGCATTAAAAGAACATGGCGCTAACCGCGTGTTCGCTTATGCTACTCATCCGGTATTCTCAGGCAATGCTGCTGAAAATATTGCTAATTCTGTTATCGATGAAGTTATCGTGACAGACACGGTGCCATTAAGCCCTGAAATGCTGAAAGTGGCTAAAGTGACCCAGCTAACGATGTCTGCAGTATTAGCTGAAGCGATTCGTCGCGTTAGCAACGAAGAGTCAATCTCTGCGATGTTTCGCCACTAATCATCTTTAGTGAGTGAAACAACTAAACGCACTCTTACGAGTGCGTTTTTGTTTGGTTAAACCTCGCAAAAATACTTTATATAAGTTACTTGAGAAATAAGCCGAACCACCATTACCAGATGTTCGTCAGTATTGAATGGCAGATGTCTAACATTATCCGTCAAATCATTCTACAACCTTCAAGCATTCAACTCATAAGTGCATTTATTGATTGAAGCAATAGCATCATCTCATCGTCCGCTTCCAAACCCAAAAACCAGACTCATCTATGCAGTCATGCTTTGCATGACTGCATTCGACTCTAGCGGATGCTGAGAATGTGCAGAATAGAATGCCTTTTGAGTGTGTAAAAAAGTATTGCCCGCAGTGATACCGGTTTGATAATCATGGCGTAAGCCCATATCTGTGCTACCCAACAATTTGCTTTGCAGATCATCATCAGCAAAAATTTGAATGATCTCGACATCATCTGGTGGATTGGCGATAAACGCGAGCTCTTGTTCGTAAGCATGTTCATGCTGAACCAAGTAATCTATGGTTTTGGGACAATAACCTGACACACAAATCCATGATTTTAATTTATGCACCCAAGCAGACTGTGCATGAAAATCTGCATTAACAGTACGAATTACCACTATTTTTCTCGCACCACGGCGATATGCTTCACGAACCGGTAACGGCGCAGCCAGTCCACCATCAAGATAAAAGTCCGCTTGAGGGTAATCATCGTCGGTCTGAACTTGATTAGCTGCACTGGCGGTTAACCAGGGCGCAAGTTTAACCCCCTGTTTATATAGAAAGGGTAATGCACTTGAGGCTTTAAGCAATTCGCGCCAGTGGTCATTATCACCATTTGGGCGTAAGAAATAACCTTGTCGGTCGCGTGAATTAGTTGCGGTGATCAATAACTCGCGTTGTCCCAAAGATTTTGCTGCTGCGGTAAAGTCTAAGGCAAAACTACCTTGAGTCGTTTTATCAAAGTACCAGTCCAAATCGACAACATTTCCGCCAACTAACCCTCGGCCCAGTTGGTAAAATCGCTTATGTCGTGATAACCCACGGATTAATCGCTTGGCATAGCCTTTTTGGCGAGATAAAAAACTCGTGAGATTTTGTGAACCAGCAGATGTGCCTATGAATAAATCAAAGGGATCAAAATCATTATCTAACCACGCATCTAAAACACCAGCAGTGAATATCCCTCGCTGACCACCACCTTCAGCAATCAGTGCCATCTTGGGTTGTGATGCTTCATAAGGGTTCGTTAGTGGTGTTGGTGTTAGGACGTTCATGATAAGCCTTTCTAAAAATATTCACTGCATAAGACAAGTCTAAACAACAGTAAGTAAAATAGATAACCGATAGAATCAATCGCGTTGATAGGAAAATACTATTGGTAAACAATACCGATTGTATTAATTATCTGCTTATTCAGAGTAAGTTGATAGCAGATGGGATAAGGCTAAGGGGTGATTTTCTTTGAGCAGTATTAACATCAACAGGCTTCAATATGCTCAAAACATTTTGCTGAAAACATTTTGCTGAAAAAACGCAGCAAAAAGCCCGTCTATAAGACGGGCTTTTTAGAATTTGGCTGGGATACAAGGATTCGAACCTTGGAATGCTGAGATCAAAACCCAGTGCCTTACCGCTTGGCGATATCCCAATAGTATTTTTTAAACAGATATGAAAAACAATTGTGACTAAAATTTGATGGTACGGAAAGAGAGACTTGAACTCTCACACCTCGCGGCACCAGAACCTAAATCTGGCGTGTCTACCAATTCCACCATTCCCGCATCAAATTTTAACTTAGAGTATACTCTTTTTATTTCAGAGTAAACTTTGCTTTACCAGCTAACGTAAGTACAACTCACTCTACCCAGTAAATATGGTAGCAATGGCGGGACTTGAACCTGCGACCCCAGCATTATGAGTGCTGTGCTCTAACCAGCTGAGCTACATTGCCAAAGATGGCTGGGATACAAGGATTCGAACCTTGGAATGCTGAGATCAAAACCCAGTGCCTTACCGCTTGGCGATATCCCAATAATCTTGTCTAACTTTATAAATGGCTGGGATACAAGGATTCGAACCTTGGAATGCTGAGATCAAAACCCAGTGCCTTACCGCTTGGCGATATCCCAATCAAACTTTTTGAAACATTCGCTTAAGCCAATATTTCTAATAAATGGTACGGAAGGAGAGACTTGAACTCTCACACCTTGCGGCACCAGAACCTAAATCTGGCGTGTCTACCAATTCCACCACTCCCGCACAACACTCTAGTTTAACATCTTGAGCAGATGGGTAAGAAATAGATGGTAGCAATAGCGGGACTTGAACCTGCGACCCCAGCATTATGAGTGCTGTGCTCTAACCAGCTGAGCTATATTGCCACTATTTCTTGCTATCCCTCTTGGTGAGGAACGGGGCGTATTATGCTTATTCAGGTTATCTAGGTCAACTGGTTTTTTTCGCTATTTTCATCAATTCGACTTGTTCGGCTATAACTTCACCAAACTGAATGCCGAATCGACAAAATAAACCCAATTAACACACCTTAAACACCTTTACGGCCCATTTTAATTTCTAATTAACGTAAGTGACACTTATACGTTAAATAAGAAATGCATTACATCGCCATCTTTAACGATGTATGTTTTACCTTCAACACGTAATTTACCCGCATCTTTGGCGCCAGCTTCACCTTTGTAGGTAATAAAATCTTGATATGCCATAACCTGTGCACGAATAAAGCCACGTTCAAAGTCGGTATGGATTACGCCAGCAGCTTGTGGGGCAGAAGCACCAACAGGTACTGTCCATGCGCGAACTTCTTTTACACCTGCAGTAAAGTACGTTTGCAGATTCAGTAATTCGTAACCTGCACGAATTACGCGGTCTAAGCCAGACTCTTCTAAACCAAGGTCAGCCATAAACTCTGCGCGGTCATCTGCTTCCATTTCTGCTAATTCAGATTCAATAGCAGCACATACAGGCACAACGATAGCATTTTCTGTAGCGGCAATAGCACGAACAACATCTAAATGAGGGTTGTTTTCGAAACCATCATCGGCAACGTTAGCAATGTACATTGTTGGTTTAATCGTTAAGAAGTTAAGGTAAGCAACGGCTGCTAACTCTTCTTTAGTTAATTCCAACGAACGCAACATTTGGCCTTCATTTAACAATGGACGCATTTTTTCAAGTACAGCGACTTCAAATTTTGCATCACCGTCGCCGCCTTTAGCACGTTTAGCTTGACGAAAAATAGCGCGCTCACATGCGTCTAAGTCTGCTAGAGCTAACTCTGTATTAATGACTTCAATATCGCCAGCTGGGTCAATTTTATTCGCTACGTGAACAATGTTCGGATCTTCAAAACAGCGTACTACATGACCAATTGCATCAGTTTCACGAATGTTAGCTAAAAACTTGTTACCTAAGCCTTCACCTTTCGATGCACCAGCGACTAGACCAGCGATATCAACGAACTCCATAGAAGTAGGTAAAATACGTTGAGGTTTAACAATAGCAGCTAACGCATCAAGACGTGCATCTGGTACCGGTACCACACCCGTGTTTGGCTCAATAGTGCAAAACGGAAAGTTTGCCGCTTCAATACCCGCTTGTGTTAACGCATTAAACAACGTTGACTTACCCACGTTTGGCAGACCAACAATGCCGCATTTAAAACCCATATGCTTACCTTTATATATGTAGAGTTATCCCATTGGATAATGATGTCGAAAGGGTGTTAAAACAAAACTCGCTTGGCTTATTCTGCTTTGAACGAATGTAATCTATGCATGGCTTTCGCCATGTCTTGGTTAAATAAAATCTCGGTTGAACGAACCGCTTCATCAATCGCGGCGTTTATTCGCTCTTGCTCTATCGTTGGTGCCCTGCCAAGTACGTAGCCGCTGACTTTATTTTTATCGCCTGGATGGCCAATGCCAATGCGCAAACGATGAAAGTTTTTGTCGTTACCTAAACTGGCAATAATGTCTTTTAAACCATTATGACCGCCATGGCCACCGCCCAACTTGAATTTAGCCACACCAGGATCCATATCCAGCTCATCATGGGCGACTAAGATTTCCTCGGGCAAAATGCGGAAAAAATTGGCTAACGCTGCAACCGACTTACCACTTAAGTTCATATAAGTTGTCGGGATCAGTAAACGAACATCCCTGCCATGCAACGTTGCACGGGCTGTGACACCAAAATATTTACTCTCTGCAACCAAAGGGACATTACATATACGCGCTAATTCTTGCACGTACCATGCACCAGCATTATGGCGAGTTTGTGCGTATTCAGCACCCGGATTTGCCAACCCGACAATCAATTTAATGTTACTCATCACAACCTAGTCAGTTTAATAGCAAACAATGCTGCTAAATGCCTTCATGGGGTACATCAAAATACACATGATGCAAAACGCGGCATTTTATACCAATTTCACTCATAATGTAATCATTCAAAGCCACTCATGCTTTACGGTTGACGACTCTTTACAGAAGTCATGTTTGTTGCGTAGTAAGCCTAGCTAACAAATGGCACATATCGGCAACCGATAGTTTAATTCAGCCCAAGCGCGTACTTCAATACTTTACGTTTTAGCGGTGAGTCGATATTGGCCAGTTTTAACGCGCCATTACGCAGTAATTTTAATGGCAATAAATTGTTACTAAAACCAGCGTAAAAAGCATCCATTGCAGTCATCATCAATTGATTATCATAATATCGCGCTTGCTGATAATGCTTTAATACACTCGCATGCCACCATGTTTTACCATTACCAATAGCATTAGCAATTTGAGCCACCAGCACATCGACATCTTTAAAACCAATATTAACGCCTTGACCAGCTAATGGATTAATCGTGTGAGCTGCATCGCCAATAATAACCAGATTATCTTGATAATATTGTTGTGCATGGCGCCGAGTTAATGGAAAACTACCGCGATTTTCAACAGTAAAATCAGGGTCTAATCTCGATGGGAAATGCAGTCTGATTTGTTCGGCAAGTTGTAGATCATTCAGTTGAGATAACTGTTTAATTCGATTGGCATCGTCATACCACACTAACGAAGCATTATTTCCAGGCAGCGGCAGTAAGCTTCTAGGCCCTGCTGGAGTAAATTGCTGCCAGGTAATTGATTGCTGAGGAGTTTGAGTACTTATATTGATTAACATTGCCGATTGGGCATAATCCCAACCTGTCACCCCAATACCCGCCCATTGGCGCACTTGCGAGTTAGCCCCATCGGCACCAACAAGTAATTTTGTAGTAAGCATATCGCCATTATCCAGCAAAACACCGACTTGATGACCATCTCTTAAACGCGAAAACTGCATCACTTTAGCTGGACACAGTAAGGTGATGTTGTCCATTTGATGAATTTGTTGCCATAGGCTTAATTGAATTAAACGGTTTTCAAAAAAATAGCCTAAGTGCGGCTGGCCAACTTGTTCGGCGCTAAATGCAGTAAGGCAGCCATCAAGTTCCCATGTTTCTAAACCAGTATATGGCACATGACGCATGGTTAGCAGCTCATCCATAACACCAAGTCGCGCTAACAATTGCTCAGATGCCACACTAATTGCCGAAACTCGTACATCTAGAGGCTGCTCAGGTTCATAAGGTTGCGGTTGGCGAGATTCAATCACTGCAACACTGAGCCCTAACTGACCTAATCCAATCGCTGCTGCTGCACCGACCATTCCGCCGCCAACAACGACAACATCATAATGATTAGTGTGACCAGTGGTGTTCGTTGATGTGAATGAAGCATCTTGCATTGTGTTGGCATCCATAAATAGTGAGATGAGTTTCTGTTTAATATGACAGTGAATAGAGGTCAATATATGTATAAATATGTCTATAAGAGCTAAAGCATGACCAAATGTTGCTATAACGGCTTTTACCTACATCTGCTTACAATGAACAAAAATCAATCAATAAACGATTTTATATACTGTGACTGTCTCATTAATTGATCCACTTTACGTAATCAAGAGAGGGCATCATGAACAGTCACCATCAATTTGTACGCCATTACATTCGCTATGGTTTAATTGCCACAGTTTTGATCACCACAGTTTTGATCACCACAATCATAAGTTGCGCATTAATACTGTCGACTAAAGCCAGTGCCAATAACCCCAAAAATAATTTAATCACTCCGGACGCAACAAATATAGGTCCCATTGAAACCATTACCGTGACATATCGTAATGCATTCGATTATGCCCTATATCAACAAACCACGGAAATATTGCTCAGCTTTAATCGCGATTTAAGCCAAAGTAATCTCGTTCAAGTCCAGCAACAAAGTCGCCAAATGGCCGCAGAATTTGGTTTTTACTCCGCTCAATCCATCACGTTTAACGCCAACGATAAATCATTACAATTTTCAAGGCTATTACAAAGTTTAGATTCAAATGAGTGAAACTTGCACTAGTGCTAGCCAGACCGCCTGACAACAGGTAAAATGTCGCGCTATTTTTACTGTGATTTACTGGCGAGCACTGATGAGTAAAAAACTTCATATTAAAACCTGGGGCTGTCAAATGAATGAGTATGACTCATCAAAGATGGCCGATTTATTAGACGACTATCAAGGATATACCTTGACCGAGGACGCAAGCGAAGCAGATGTTCTGCTGCTTAATACTTGCTCTATTCGTGAAAAAGCACAGGAGAAGGTATTCCATCAGCTAGGGCGTTGGAAATCTTTAAAAGATAAAAATCCTAATTTAATTATTGGGGTCGGCGGTTGCGTTGCCTCGCAAGAAGGTAAAGCAATTAAAGATCGCGCTCAATGCGTTGATATTATCTTTGGTCCACAAACATTGCATCGTTTACCTGAGATGATTGAACAAATTCAACGTGGCGAAAAAGCCGTGATTGATATCAGTTTCCCAGAAATTGAGAAGTTCGATCGTCTTCCTGAGCCTCGCGCTGACGGTCCAACCGCGTTCGTGTCAATTATGGAAGGTTGCAGTAAGTACTGTTCTTTCTGCGTGGTACCTTATACCCGTGGTGAAGAAGTCAGCCGTCCGTTAGATGACGTTATTCTTGAAGTGGCTCAATTAGCCGCCCAAGGTGTACGTGAAGTCAATTTATTAGGTCAAAACGTTAACGCATATCGCGGTGCAACTCATGATGATGAGATATGTACCTTTGCGGAATTATTGCGCCTAGTGGCCTCAATTGATGGTATCGACCGTCTACGTTTTACCACTAGCCACCCAATTGAATTCACCCAAGACATTATCGATGTGTATGAAGACACGCCTGAATTGGTGAGCTTCCTGCATTTACCGGTGCAATCGGGTTCTGATCGTATTTTGACCCAAATGAAACGCGGTCACATGGCAATTGAATACAAGTCGATTATTCGTCGCTTGCGTAAAGCTCGTCCTGATATTCAAATCAGTTCAGACTTTATTATTGGTTTCCCTGGCGAATCTAAACAAGATTTCGCTGATACCATGAAACTGATTGAAGATGTTGGTTTTGACCACAGCTTTAGCTTTATCTACAGCGCTCGCCCAGGCACGCCTGCGGCAGATTTGCCTGATGATGTTAGCGACGAAGAAAAGAAGCAGCGTTTAGCTATTTTACAAGAGCGCATTACGCAACAAGCAATGCGTTATAGCCGTCATATGTTAGGCTCAGTTCAACGTATTTTAGTAGAAGGTCCATCGGTAAAGAATCCAATGGAACTTCGCGGTCGTACTGAAAACAGTCGAGTCGTTAACTTTGAAGCCGCCCACACTCATATCGGCAGTTTCGTTGATGTGAAAATTGTTGATGTTTATACCAACTCATTACGCGGCGAATTTGTCCGTGGTGAAGATGAAATGGATTTACGTCGCAGTTTACAACCAGCTGATATTATGGCTAAACACAAGCAAGATGACGCATTAGGTGTGACCCACTTTAAGCCGTAATTCATGTTTGTTGCTTAAGATGATATTAAAGGCGGCTTGTCCGCCTTTAATTTTGCCTAAAATTAGTCATATTATGGTAATTCGATACAGAGACTCGTAAACTGTCATTATTACTAAATGGCATATATTTTGTTGTCCAATACCAAAACCTGGAGCCTTATTTGACCACTAAAGTCACTACCATGAATTTGTATCTAGAACCTTCAGATACTCGCCGCCTCGTGTCATTATGTGGCCCATTTGATGACAACATCAAACAGCTAGAGCGCCGATTAGGTGTTGAGATTGTTCATAAAGATAACCACTTCACTATTGTTGGACTGCCACGTAATGCGCTCAATGCCAATAACTTGCTGCGTCAGTTATACATTGAAACCCAAACCGTAAAAGGCAGCACGCCAGACTTAGAACCTGAAGTAGTGCATTTAGCCATTCAAGAAGCCATTAACCTTGAAGCACAGCAAGACTCCGACGACAGTAGCATCCATATAAAAACTAAGCGTGGTGTGATTAAGCCTCGTACACCAAATCAAAGTGTGTACATGCATAATATCACTCGTCACGACATCAGCTTTGGTATTGGCCCTGCTGGTACAGGTAAAACTTACCTTGCTGTTGCAGCGGCGGTTGATGCGTATGAGCGACAAGAAGTGCGTCGTATTCTATTAACTCGTCCTGCGGTTGAAGCCGGCGAGAAACTCGGTTTTTTACCGGGCGATTTAAGCCAAAAAGTCGATCCATATTTACGCCCACTTTATGATGCCTTATTTGAGATGATGGGTTTTGAGAAGGTTGAAAAACTGATTGAACGCGGCGTAATTGAAGTCGCCCCGCTCGCTTACATGCGCGGCCGGACTCTCAATGATGCTTTCATTATTTTAGATGAAGCCCAAAACACCACAGTTGAACAAATGAAAATGTTCTTAACCCGTATTGGGTTTAATTCTCGTGCGGTGATCACTGGCGACATTACTCAAATTGATTTACCTCGTAGCCAAAAATCAGGCCTACGTCACGCCATTGAGGTGCTCAGTGAAGTATCTGAGATCAGCTTTAATTTCTTTATTGCCCAAGATGTGGTCCGCCACCCTGTTGTTGCTCGTATCGTTGAAGCGTATGAAGCATTCGAGCAACAAGAGCAAATCCAAAAAACCATCAAAGAACAAGCTTATCGTGAACGTGAGCAGAAACGTCAGCTAATAGATAAAGAGGAAAGTGCTCAATGAGCCAGCAAGGGATATCATTAGATCTCGACCTGCAAATTGCAGTCGATAATCCACATTTACCGACTCAAGCTGAGTTTGAAACTTGGGTTCGAACGGCTATTGGCCAAACAATGCCAGTAGTCGAGTTAACCATTCGTATTGTTGATATTGCCGAGAGTCAGCAGCTCAATTCAACTTATCGCGGTAAAGACAAACCAACTAACGTATTGTCATTTCCATTTGAAGCGCCGCCTGAAGTTGAATTGCCATTATTGGGTGACCTCGTTATCTGTGCACCAGTGGTGGAACAAGAAGCAATTGAGCAAAATAAACCGCTAATCGCACACTGGGCACACATGGTCATACACGGTAGCTTGCATTTGCTGGGTTATGACCATATTATCGACGAAGAAGCCGATGAGATGGAGTCATTAGAGACCCAACTTGTTGAAGGCTTAGGTTTTGACAATCCCTATAAGGAAGCATAAATAAACAAGGTATATCTTATAGATAACCCTGTTTAGGTAAATATTATGAGTGACGATATCCCCCCGAGTACAAACGCCCACAAGAAGAGCTGGTTCGATAAAATTAACCAATTATTTCAGGGCGAACCTCAAAATCGCGAAGATTTAGTTGATGTCATCGCCGGTGCAGAAATGCGTGACCTCATCACCGAAGATACTCGCGAAATGATTAAAGGTGTATTAGAGGTTTCCGACCTTCGTGTGCGCGACATCATGATCCCAAGATCGCAAATTGTTACCATTCAAATAGACTCGACCGTCGATGAGTTTTTAGAAATCGTCATGGATTCAGGTCACTCTCGCTTCCCTGTTGTTAATGAAGACAAAGATCATATTGAAGGCATTTTACTGGCTAAAGATTTGATCAAATACGGATTTAAACAATCTGATGAATCTTTTACTCTTGCCCAAGTGATTAGACCTGCCGTGGTCGTTCCTGAAAGTAAAAGAGTCGATGTACTGCTCAAAGAATTCCGCTCGCAACGCTACCATATGGCGATTGTTGTCGATGAATATGGTGGAGTGTCAGGCCTAGTCACTATTGAAGATATTCTCGAAGAAATTGTCGGGGAAATTGAAGATGAATTTGACCATAATTCAGTTGAAGATACCGAAATCAAAAAACTCAGTAACACGGTGTTCATGGTAAAAGCGCTGACTGAAATTGAAGATTTCAACGATGCCTGTGGTACCAACTTCAGTGATGAAGAGTTCGATACTGTCGGTGGTATGGTGTCGCATGCATTTGGCCATTTACCAGAACGTAATGAAAGCATTATCATCAACAATATCGAGTTCAAAGTCATTAACGCAGATAACCGCCGCTTGGTGCAACTTCGTGTTAAACTCCCTGACCCTAATATTAGTGAAGAATTCGACGACTAAATCGTGCTAAAAACTCAACCTTTACACTCTTCTTTGAGTATTGTTCGTCTGGTGACGGCATTTATTGCTGGCGCCAGTACGGCACTTTCGTTTGCGCCTTATGAAATTTGGGCCATATTTCCTTTAGCATTGAGTTTTGCCCTATGGCAGAGTCATACATTAACCGCCAAACAAAGTTTGTATTACTGGCTTAGTTTCGGTTTTGGCTGCTTTGCCATTGGCATTAGTTGGGTGCATGTCAGTATTGATACCTTTGGTGGCATGCCCATTGTTGTGTCGATAACCTTAATGGCTTTACTGGCACTGTATCTGGCAATTTATCCCGCAATAACAGGATACTTGCTCAGCAAGTTATCACGCACAGCTAAGCACTCCTTAAATCCTTACTTTACCTATCTAGGATTATTCCCAGCATTATGGGTGCTAACTGAATGGTTAAGAGGATGGGTACTGACAGGTTTCCCTTGGATTTGGGCTGGCTACAGCCAAACATTAGGGCCTCTTAGTGAATTTGCCAGCTTTATTGGTGCGTTAGGACTGAGCTTTGTGGTGGCTTTAGTTGCAGGCTCACTGATGCTGTTAACACAAAAGCGAGTATTCCCAGTGTTAATCATATTACCTATCTTGGCATTAAGCGCTTGGGCGGCACCGCAACTCAACCCAATATCAGCCAGTGGTAAAACAGTTAAAGTGGCATTAGTGCAGGGTAATATTCCCCAAAGTATGAAGTGGGAGCCAGATGCATTGTGGCCAACCATGCTTAAATACATGGATCTAACCCGTGAGCAATTTGATGATGCCTCTAGTGTCGATATCGTTATTTGGCCAGAAGCTGCCATTCCTGCACCAGAAGCCATGGTGGAAGACTTTTTATTGAATGCCAATCAAGTCGCCAATATGAATAACATTGCGATTATTACAGGCATTATTAGCCACCAGCAAAATGATTTTTATAACTCATTAATCGTATTAGGTAATCACCATCAGAAACAGCAACAAAGTGCTGACTATATTGCCGGTGGCACCAACGAGTTTAAGAAACATCATTTACTGCCAATTGGTGAGTTCGTGCCATTAGGGGATTTATTACGCCCTATTGCACCGTTTTTTAATTTACCAATGTCATCATTCCAACGTGGTGACTACACTCAACCTAATTTAATTGCACTGGGTTATCATGTAGCGCCGGCGATTTGTTATGAAATTGCCTTTCCAGAGCAAGTAAGAGCAAGCGTTACAAATGAAACAGATATGCTACTCACCGTATCAAACGACGCTTGGTTTGGCGCATCTAACGGGCCATTACAACACATGGAAATAGCCCAAATGCGTGCCATTGAAATGGGTAAACCTCTTCTGCGTGGTACCAATAATGGCATTACTGCAGTCGTTGATCCGCATGGACGAATTACCGATGCTATCCCGCAGTTTGAAACTGGGGTGTTAGTAACCAATATTGCACTTTATCAAGGTGAAACTTGGTTTAGAAAAATAGGTCAATTCCCCTTACTCATACTGTGCGGTTTATTAGTGTTATTTGGTGTCAGAAACGTCTTACGTAAATAACAGGACAATTTGATGTCACAATCGATTCGACTCCAAACACAGGTTCTCTCAAAAGGATTTACCTTAATAGAGTTGATTGTGGTCATCATTATTTTAGGCATTCTAGCGCTGGTTGCAGCACCTAAGTTTATTGGCTTGAGTACCGAAGCGAGACAGCGCACCCTATCGGGCCTCATGGGCAGCATTAAAACAGCCAATACTCTGGTGTATGCCCGTTCAAAAATGACGAGCTTACGAGTGCAAGCCGTCACAAACCGCGATGACTTAATCGATATTGATATCGACAACGACGGAGTATTTGAAACTCGGTTGAAATGGGGCTATTTAGACAACACGGACATCGAAAAATGGATCGTTGTGGATGACGCTTTTACCATTCAATATCAAGGAATTGCTATTACTTATATCGGATATGATAAAGATGATAATGGCCAGGTCATCAATGACAATTGTTACTTTTCTTACACTCAAGCCGCAGATGCAAATACAGCACCCCAATATCAAACTGTAGTCAGTGGTTGCTAATCTACAACCATCTTTAAATGCATTTAGATGTTAAAAATAAGCTATCAATATAAACTAAGCTTCAGCTTGCTTCGTAATGTCTTGGGTAAACAACTATTGGTGAAGATTACGATGCAACTATTTGAAATAAAATTAGCCATATCCCAACAAACTAAACATCCAACGATTATTAGTTATGCCGACTCAAATCATTATTTGCTCGGTGTTAAAGATCTGCTGGGAAATTTTTACAGTGTTCGCAATAAAGCAGGGAAACAGCTGAGTTTCAACTCAATCAAACAAGCTGAAGTGTTATTGAAACAACAAGGCATTCATTATGCCATGCTAGAAATTCAGACAGCGTATGATGAAATGATCGGTAACAGCAGTACGAGTCACTACCATTACCGAGTAGAGTTTTAAGTATTCACTTAGCTGGTTATGGTGTTAACGGCTCCCTTGAAAACTCATTATAATCACATTTTGGGCAGTCGGGGATGACCCCAGGAAAATCGATTTGCATTTGATGACCACATTTATCGCAGGTCAGTTTACCTTGGTTAATAATTTCCCCAGACTTATAAACACCATGATGTTTAAAATCTTGTAAAAGTTCATGCCACTCCACTTGGCTACGATCAGTTATTTCGCTCAACCACTGCCATAATGTATTCTCAATCCCAATAACCATCGGACTAAAACTCAAATTATCGGCATTTTCCTCATTTAAGAAGGCTGCAATGTCACGCTTTAAAAATTCTTCTACTAAAGCGAGCTCTTCTTCATCTGCATGAGATTTTAGTTTTAAATACTCTTTACCCTGGGTCACTGACTTAAACAAACTTTTAGCAGTCAATGAGTTATCTTGCTCAAACGAGGTTTTCACCTGTTCGAATAGTGACTGATATAAGGCTAATAGTGCTGAACTTTTTCCACTCATAAGTAATACTCCTTAATACGCACCTTTTTAATAGATCACTTCTGGTTTATTCTATGCAGTTATAAATCTCGCTGCTGAGCGTTAGATCAAACAATGGGCGGCATGGCCGGAAATAGATTGATGCAAGAGCTATATAATCCCTCAGAAATTGAAGCCTTAGTGCAAAAGCACTGGCACGAACATAAAACCTTTGAAGTTACTGAAGATGAAAGCAAAGAGAAATTCTATTGTCTTTCAATGTTTCCGTATCCTTCAGGTCGTCTTCACATGGGCCACGTCCGTAACTACACAATAGGCGATGTAGTGGCACGATATCAACGTTTGCAAGGTAAAAATGTTTTGCAACCGATTGGTTGGGACTCATTTGGTCTGCCTGCAGAAAATGCCGCGATCAATAATAAGACCTCCCCGGCACCGTGGACATACGAAAATATCGACTACATGAAGAACCAACTTAAGCTATTAGGCTTTGGTTATGACTGGAGTCGTGAAATCGCTACCTGTACCCCTGAGTACTATCGTTGGGAACAATGGTTCTTCACTCAGTTGTATGCCAAAGGTTTAGTGTACAAAAAAACCTCATCAGTAAACTGGTGTCCAAACGATGAAACCGTACTCGCAAACGAGCAAGTACAAGATGGTTGCTGCTGGCGCTGTGATACTGAAGTGATTCAGAAAGAAATTCCTCAGTGGTTTATTAAAATCACCGATTACGCTGAAGAATTACTTAACGACATCGACACGTTAGATGGCTGGCCTGAGCAGGTTAAATCCATGCAACGCAACTGGATTGGCCGCAGTGAAGGTATTGAAATGACCTTTGCCGTTGCTGACAGTGATGCCTCGTTTGACATCTACACCACTCGCCCAGATACCTTAATGGGCGTGACTTATGTAGCTATTGCAGCAGGTCATCCTTTAGCTGAACAGTCTGCATTGAATAACCCTGAGTTAGCCGCATTTTTAGAAGAATGTAAAAATGCTGATACCACTGAAGCTGCGATGGCTTCGATGGAGAAAAAAGGCGTAGCAACCGGTTTACAAGCTATTCATCCTATTAGTGGCAAGTTAGTACCTATTTGGGTAGCTAACTTTGTATTGATGAATTACGGCACGGGTGCGGTAATGTCGGTACCTGCTCATGATCAACGCGATTATGAATTTGCGCTTAAATATAAGCTTGCGATTGAAGCGGTCATTAAGCCAGTAGATGGCGAAGTAGACGTCAGCAAAGAAGCCTACACCGAAAAAGGTATCGTATTTAATTCTGGAGACACTTTCCCAGAGCTTGACGGTTTAGACTTTCAAGCGGCTTTTGAAGCCATTGATGCTCGATTAACTGCAGAAGGCAAAGGCAAGCGTCAAGTAAACTACCGTTTACGTGACTGGGGTGTATCTCGTCAGCGTTACTGGGGTGCTCCTATCCCAATGGTGACCCTCGCAGATGGTACTGTTGTGCCAACGCCTGAAGATCAACTGCCAGTTATTTTGCCAGAAGATGTGGTGATGGACGGTATTCAAAGTCCGATCAAAGCTGATAAAGCTTGGGCAGAAACCACAGTCAATGGTCAGCCTGCAATGCGCGAAACAGATACCTTTGATACCTTTATGGAATCATCGTGGTATTACGCCCGTTACTGTAGCCCTCACGCAGACGAAATGTTAGATCCTGCTAAAGCTAACTACTGGTTACCAGTAGATCAGTACATTGGCGGTATCGAACACGCTTGTATGCATTTATTGTATTTCCGCTTTTTCCATAAGTTGCTACGTGATGCTGGCTTAGTCAACAGTGATGAGCCCGCAAAGCAATTACTGACTCAAGGCATGGTATTAGCAGATGCTTATTACTACACCAACGAAAAAGGTGCCCGAGTTTGGGTATCACCTTTAGAAGTGACTGTGGTAGAAAAAGACGACAAAGGCCGCATTATTAAAGCGATAGACAATCAAGGTCATGAACTGGTTTACACTGGTATGAGTAAGATGTCTAAATCGAAAAATAACGGTATCGATCCACAAGTTATGGTTGAAAAGTACGGTGCTGATACCGTACGTTTATTCATGATGTTTGCCTCGCCACCAGAATTAACCCTGGAATGGCAAGAGTCTGGCGTTGAAGGAGCACATCGCTTCATTAAACGTTTCTGGAAATTGGCTAGCGATCATGTTGCAGCAGGTAAAACTGACCCATTAGATACCAGCAAATTAAATGCCGATCAAAAAGCATTGCGTCGTGAATTACATAAGACCATTGCCAAAGTCAGCGATGACATTGCACGTCGTCAAATGTTTAACACCGCTGTAGCCTCAGTAATGGAACTAATGAACCATTTACTGAAAGCCTCACAAGAAACGGCTCAAGATCGAGCATTACTTGCTGAAGCTTTGTCTGCAGTAACGCGTTTGCTTTACCCTATTGTTCCGCATATGACGTTTACGTTATGGAATGAGCTAGGTAACGAAGGTGATATTGAAGATAGCCGTTGGCCTGAAGTCGATGAGTCTGCGTTAGTCGAAGACAGCAAGCTCATTGTGGTACAAGTAAACGGAAAGGTTCGCGCAAAAATTACTGTTGCTGCTGATGCATCAAAAGAAGATGTAGAAGCATTAGGCATGAGTGATGAGCACGTACAAAAACACACTGAAGGGTTAACGGTTCGTAAAGTCATTTACGTGCCCGGCAAACTATTAAGTATTGTTGCTAACTAAGTTGTCTTAATGAGGAGGCTCGTCAGCCTCCGAAATTAGGGTGATAACGTTAACGCTTCAGTGTTATAACTTACCGCGGGTTACACCGCGGTAAGTTATTTATTTAACCATGCAAATAAACAAGGATGCCTCCCCTCACTATGCTAGCCAAAAAAATCTGTTTAGCCATAATGACATTGGTGCTACTGACCACTGCAGGATGCGGCTTCAAACTCCAACGCAGTTATTCCATTCCAGCTGAATTAGCCGAATTACATTTGAGTAGCAGCGATGAATACAGTGAGTTAACTCGCTTAGTTCGTGACAGATTACGGATCAACCGTATAAGCCTTGTCGATGCAGCAGAAAAAACACCGACATTACGGTTAATTAACGACTCACTGGAACGTGCCACATTGTCACTTTATCCCACTGGAAATGTCGCAGAATATGAGCTGATCTACTTAGTGCATTATTCGGTCACTTTACCAGGACAAGAGCCACAAGATTTTGATACTGAAATCCGTCGAGATTATCAAGACGATCCTCGTACTGCATTAGCAAAAAGCCGTGAAATGGAGTTGTTGGTTAAAGAAATGCGCGTACAGGCAGCCGATTATATTATCCAAACTCTGGCGTCAATCGGGGCAGAGTAATGCGGGTTTATCCTGATCAACTCAAACAACATCTCAAACCACTACCTCAATGTTTTTTACTGTTTGGTGATGACCCATGGTTAATCGAAAACAGTAAACAATTGATCCTCAACGCCGCTAAAAAACAAGGCTTTGAAGAGCGTGTACAGTTAAGCCAAGAAACCGGTTTTAACTGGGGAGATTTAGTCCAAGAATGGCAAGCAATGAGCTTATTTTCCAGTAGGCGGATTATTGAGTTAACCCTGCCGCAAGGCAAACCTGGCATGGAAGGCGCTGCAGCATTTCAAACGCTGTTGCAACACCCTAATCCTGATATGTTATTGATTATTCAAGGCCCCAAAGCCAGTGCAGAGCAAACCAATAGCAAATGGTTTAAATCACTCGATGCCAAAGGTATATACCTACCCTGCACCACGCCTGAAGGTAAACAGTTTGAACGCTGGTTAGACAGTCGTATTTCTCATTATGAACTCACAGTTCACCATGATGCCAAAGCCATGTTGTTTACCCTATTTGAAGGTAACTTATTGGCGGCTGAACAAGCGATGCAATTGTTACAACTGCTCAGCCCTAAGCAAAATATTGCCCCAGAACAACTCAGTGAATATTTCGAAGACCAATCTCGTTTCAGTGTGTTTCAACTCTGTGATGCCATTCTAGGTAACCATCAAAAACATGCACAGCACATGCTGGCTCAATTGCAGGCTGAAGGCACTGCTATGCCCATTTTAATGTGGGCTTTATTCAAAGAGATAAATTTGCTGCTCACCTTGAAACTGGCCGTTCATAATGGCGAGCAACTCAGTAAACTGTGGGGCCAGCACCGGATTTGGGATAAGCGTAAACCGCTTTATCAAGCAGCAATAACGCGATTAGATTTAGATCATATCGAACATATGCTCGCGTTTGCGTCTAAATTAGAATTAAATCTCAAACAAAAAGGGCTTGAAGATTGGATTGGTCTCAGCCATCTTTGCATTTTATTTGATCCACGAGCACATAACCGTTTAGCTCATATTGAATTAACAGACTGAGACAAAAAGTAAGGACAGCGAATGCGTATCGGTATTTTGGGTGGCACGTTCGACCCTATCCATCTAGGACATATCAATCCTGCACTAGATGTAAAACAGCAACTTCATTTAGACCAGATTTGGCTAATGCCCAATCATATACCCCCACATAAAAATACTACCGTAGTCAGTACTCATCACCGGCTTGAAATGGTGAAGTTAGTTTGCCAGCAGTACCCAGAATTTAAGCTATGTGATATCGAAATCAATCGCGACACCCCCTCTTACAGTGTCACTACGCTCACATTACTCACCCAACAATATCCTGATGATGAATTCTTTTTCATTATGGGCATGGACTCATTTGTTCAATTACCATTGTGGTATCAATGGCAATCATTGTTTAATCTGTGCCATATTGCGTTGTGTCAACGCCCTGGTTGGGCAATGGACACCCACAGCGAAATGACCAAGCAATTATTATTCAGACAAGCAACCGTAGACTATCTTGACTTGCCTTCCCATGCGAAAAATGGAAGAATATTCAGCATCAACAGCCAGTTAGTTGATATATCCTCAACTGAAATACGTCAGCAATTAGCTCAAAATATTGATATCAGCACGGTTTTACCCCAAACAACAACTGAATACATTCATCAACATCAGCTCTATCGCTAACACTGCAAACCGCACAGCAGTTAACTCAATTTTTATGATTATGGGTTAACTCGGCATCGGACACAAAATTAAATCTATCGCTGTTTAGCCATGCTTAATTGCGCATCAACAGTGAATTTGAGTATAATACTCCGTTAATTTTTACTTATGAGGTACTTCGAGTGCAAGGCACCGAACTAAAAGATTTCGTTATCGACAAAGTCGATGATTTAAAAGCAAAAAATATTACTGTTATAGATGTATCTAAACGGTCAACCATTACCGACACTATGATCATTTGTACTGGTACATCAAAAACACACGTTCGATCTATTGGTGAGCACGTAATCGTGTCAGCAAAAAATGCTGGCGTGCAACCTCTTGGGGTCGAAGGTCGTGACAGCAGTGAATGGGTATTAGTTGATTTAGGCTCAGTGATTTTGCATGTGATGCAAGAACAAACTCGTGATTACTACGAGCTTGAAAAACTTTGGTCTGAACACAGCGTCTAATGAAGTTACAGCTTATTGCCGTTGGCACCAAAATGCCCGATTGGGTAACCCGAGGCTTCGAAGAATACCAACGCCGTTTCCCTAGAGATATGGCTTTGGAACTCATCGAAATCCCAGCAGGGAAACGCGGGAAAAATGCTGATATCGCCCGAATTTTACATAAGGAAGGCGAATTAATGCTAGCGGCAGTAGCAAAAGGTAACCACATTGTCAGCCTAGATTTACCCGGTAAAAACTGGACAACACCAGAACTTGCCGAGCAAATGACAAAGTGGCAACTCGATGGTAGAGATGTCAGCTTACTTATTGGTGGCCCAGAAGGACTTTCACCTGCTTGTAAAGAGGCGGCTAACCAAAGCTGGTGTTTATCTGCCCTGACCTTACCTCACCCTTTGGTTAGGGTTATTGTGGCAGAAAGCCTATATCGAGCTTGGAGCGTCAATAACAATCATCCGTATCACAGAGAATAAACTCAGTCGCATGAATAACTAAGCTTATCGATAATGATTATCATGCAACTCTTTTTTTCATGTTCATCAGCTGATACTGTGACCTTCTATAATTCAACCTTCCATTTGGTAAAGACGGGGATAGCATAAGTGTCGCCAAATAAGCGCATTACCATGCATGATCACGCCGCAGAGGCCGCGCTATTTAAACGCCGTGCATTATTCACTTTTATTTGCGTATTCTTTCTACTCTGCATCTTATTTTCGAATCTTTATCATCTTCAAGTTGTCTCTTACAAAGACTATGAAACTCGTTCAAATGATAACCGTATCCGTGTGGTTCCTACTCCGCCTAGCAGAGGGTTAATTTATGACCGTCATGGCGTACTATTAGCCGAAAACCAACCTTATTATTCTTTAGAACTTATTCCAGAAAAAGTCGATGACATTACCGCGACTTTGGACGAGCTTAATACCTTCATTGAACTCTCAGAAGATGAGCGCGAAAGCATCACTGAAACCTTAAAGTTTCATCGCCGGTTTAAGCCGTTAACCATTAAAAGTAAATTAACCGACGAACAAGTCGCCATCTTTAGTGTTAATCAATATAAATTTCCTGGTATTTATGTTGAAGCAGGTCTTAAGCGTCATTATCCCTTTAATGCGCTAATGACTCATGTATTGGGTTATGTCGGCAAAATTAATAGCCGAGATAAAGCCTTACTTGAAAAAAGCAGTCAGTGGAAAAACTATGCTGCAACCAAAGATATTGGTAAGCAAGGTATTGAAAAATTTTATGAAAGTTTACTTCATGGTACCCCTGGTCACCTCGAAGAAGAGGTCAATAATCGTGGCAGAGTGATCCGCACGCTTAAAGTGACTCCGCCAACACCAGGACAAGATATCTATCTCACGTTAGATCTCAAACTACAGCAGAAGGCCATGGAGCTTTTAGATGGCCGCAAAGGCTCCGTTGTGGCTATAGATCCTAGAGATGGCGGTGTTTTAGCCATGATTTCAAGCCCATCATATGACCCAAACCCCTTTGTTCACGGCATTAGTTCTAA
Source organism: Shewanella sp. Arc9-LZ (assembly GCF_010092445.1). Lineage (NCBI taxonomy): Bacteria > Pseudomonadati > Pseudomonadota > Gammaproteobacteria > Alteromonadales > Shewanellaceae > Shewanella > Shewanella sp. Arc9-LZ. The sequence goes on from NZ_CP048031.1 coordinate 3,886,595, forward strand.
AGCTTATAATGAGCTGTTAAACGATAAGTCGCGGCCATTAATAAATCGTTCAACCCAAGGGCAATACTCTCCTGCGTCAACCATCAAACCGCATGTGGCATTACTTGGGTTAGAAGAAAAAATCATTAGCGAACGCACGCGGATTTGGGATCCAGGCTATTGGCAAATGCCAGGCGTCGATCGCAAATGGGGCGACTGGAAAAAATGGGGCCATGGCTGGGTAGATATCTATCATGCCATTGTCGACTCTTGTGATATTTTCTTTTATGACCTCGTCTATAAAGTTGGCATCGATAGAATGGCCATATTTATGGATCGCTTTGGTTTTGGCAAAAGTACTGGCATTGATATTTTTGAAGAATCAGATGGCGTAATGCCATCTCGAGACTGGAAAAGAATGCGTTACAACCAACCTTGGTATAACGGCGATACCATTTCGGTCGGTATTGGCCAAGGATATTGGACCACTACTCCTCTACAGCTTGCTAATGCGGTGACTATCATGGCAAATAAAGGCAAGCGCTTTACGCCTCATCTATTAAAATCATTTAAAAATAGTACCGTTAAAATTGATTCGCCGATTGATGAGCAAGTACCAATAGAGCTTAAAGACCCTCGTAATTGGGACATCATCAATGAAGCTATGCGCCAAACTGCTGATAAATCTCGCTTTACCGATGCCACCTATACTGCAGCAATGAAAACGGGGACTGCACAGGTATTTAGCGTAGCTAAAGATCAAAAATATAATGCCAACACTATCGCAGAACACTTACGCGATAATGCATTAGTTGTTGCTTACGCTCCTTACGAAAACCCTCGTATTGTTTTGGCTGTGGTATTAGAAAACGCCGGCTGGGGTGGCGCCAATGCTGGCCCGCTAGCTCGAGCCTTGCTCGATGAGTATATTTTACGAGACGAATGGGCGGTAAAACCGTGAATAATCATGCATATCAAAAATCGTTTTGGCAAAAAATACACTTAGATGTGCCATTACTCATCGGCATCGTTATCTTAATGAGCTTTGGCCTTTTTGTGATTTATTCTGCCAGTGGCGAAGACCCTGCGATGATGGAGCGTCAACTGGTGCGTATGGCGTTGTCGTTAGGCGTGATGTTTTGCTTTGCACAAATCAATCCTGAAATACTCAGGCGTTGGGCTTTGCCTATTTATCTTGCTGGGGTAGCGTTACTCATCGGTGTTGAACTGTTCGGCACCATTAATAAAGGTGCCCAGCGCTGGCTAAACTTAGGATTTATGGAATTCCAACCATCGGAACTCATCAAACTAGCCTTCCCCATCACCATGGCGTGGTATATCAGTAAGTTCCCGCTGCCACCCAAAAAGCGATATCTGGCCGGTGGCGTTATTATTCTACTTATTCCAACATTACTCATTGCTAAACAACCTGACTTAGGCACCTCTATTTTGGTCGCAGCTTCTGGAGTATTTGTGTTGTTTTTATCTGGCATGAGCTGGCTAATTGTCGGCGGTTTTGTTACTGCGATTTTGATCTTTTTACCCGTATTGTGGTTTTTCTTGATGCACGATTATCAGCGTACTCGAGTATTAACCTTGTTTAATCCAGAACAAGATCCTCTCGGCGCGGGTTATCATATTATCCAATCGAAAATTGCCATTGGTTCTGGTGGACTTTGGGGTAAAGGTTGGCTTGATGGGACTCAATCACAATTAGAGTTTTTACCTGAGCGACATACCGACTTTATCTTTGCAGTGATCGGAGAAGAGTTCGGATTAATTGGCAGTTTAGTGTTACTGGCAATGTATTTATTTGTCATTGGCAGGGGTCTGGTTATCGCTTCACGAGCACAGACCAGTTTTGCACGCTTATTGGCCGGAAGTATCACCCTAACGTTTTTTGTCTATGTTTTTGTTAACATCGGCATGGTATCAGGCATTCTACCTGTGGTTGGTGTACCTTTACCGCTAATCAGTTATGGTGGAACCTCAATGCTGACCTTAATGACAGGTTTTGGTATTTTAATGAGTATTCACACCCACAGACGATTTGTCGATAGATAGGATTAACGTTAACCATGACAAAAATAACCGTTCAAATCGCCAGCTTAGCATTACTTATGAGTGCTGTTTTTGACGCAAATGCAGTGACCGAAACTGATACTCAAGCGTTACAGAAAACCTTTATTGCCGAACAAGTAAAACAAGGATTTAAGCAACAAGAAGTCGAGCAGTTTTTAGCATCGTCAAGCTTCGACCAAACCATTATTGACGCGATATCAAAACCTTGGGAAGCGAAACCTTGGCACCAATATTATCCTATTTTTTTGACCGACAAACGGTTGCAAAAAGGGCTAGAGTTTTGGCAAGAAAACCAGCAAACCATCGATAAAGCAGCCAAGCAATTTAACGTCGATCCACAAATTATAGTGGCGATCATTGGCATTGAAACATTCTATGGTGGTTACTTAGGCAATTATCGTGTGCAAGATGCCCTGTACACGCTGGGCTTTCATTACCCACCACGTGCAACGTTCTTTCGCAGTGAATATGCCAATTTAATGTCGTTGATTAAAGAAGAAAAACTCGATAATGACACCTTAAAAGGCTCATATGCTGGCGCAATGGGTTACGGTCAATTCATTCCATCTAGCTACCGCCATTACGCTGTGGATTTTGATGGTGACGGTCGACGAGATTTATTAACCAGCAAAGCTGATGCAATTGGCAGTGTAGCTAACTATTTTCATCAACACGGTTGGCAAAAAGGCCAACCTGTAGCGTTATTGCTAAATCACACCTCAAGCACGGCCCCTAAAGCGAAGGTATGGACCAAAGAAAAGCTTCACTATAAGGTATCAGACATTCTTAGCCCATCATTAAGCTTGGCAGATAATCAAGATATTGATGCGTCACAAGCTGCATTGTTAATTAAACTAGATCAAGCTGAAAGCACTGAATACTGGCTCGGGCTTAAAAACTTTTATGTGATTACTCGCTATAATCGCAGCCCATTATATGCCATGGCGGTTTATCAGTTTAGCCAACAACTTAACGCTCATCATAAATCGGTAAATCAACATGGTCATTAATTACCGTTTCATCTTATTAATCATTTTTAGCAGTGTCTTTCTCATTAGCTGCTCGTCAAATGATGCTAAAAACTCTTCTTCAGGAAAAAAAAGCCGCTATCAAATGGCTAACGATCGATATCCTGATGACGCACCAGATGTGAGCTTGGTTAAAAATGCACAACCTAAATACGAACCTTATAGCAGACAAGGTAATCGTAACTACACCGTATTAGGCAAAAGCTATCAAGTGCTCGACAGCGGTAAGGGATTTAAAGAGCAAGGTCATGCATCATGGTATGGTTCAAAGTTTCACGGCCACTTAACCTCTAATGGCGAAACTTATGATATGTACACTATGTCTGCAGCGCATAAAAACCTGCCCTTACCCAGTTATGTCAAAGTGACCAATTTAGACAACAATAAACAAATTATTGTTAGGGTAAATGACCGCGGACCGTTTCATCATGGTCGAGTGATTGATCTATCTTATGCTGCTGCTTACCACTTAGGCATGCTGGCCAGAGGAACCGCAAAAGTCGCCATTGAAACCGTTTACATTCCCTCACCAGAAGAGCGAGTAATAAGCGATTTAAAAGATGATGATAATCACTTTATTCAAGTTGCAGCGTCGCAAGATAAACTGCGTATTAATATGTTAGCCAAACAGTTAGAAACCAAATACGCCGTTAATTCTCGCGTGACATCCATAAATGGCATGCACAGATTACAGTTGGGGCCGATCAGACAAATTCATCTAACCAATAAATTGCTCGATCGTGTGCAAACAGATGGTTATCCACAAAGCTTTATCGTACCGTAAGCAATAATACTGGTGATATAGAGTAACATTAAGCTTCATTTACATTGGATGAATGAACCTTAATGCGAAATGGTTGCCTACTAATGTATAATCGAAAAATTATACCAATTGATCTTTGTCTTTTCTTCGACTAACTAGAGACGTGCTAACTTCATGATGACTTCCAAAACTGCTCAATTAACAACGATGCTCTTTGCATCTGTTGTCTGTTTTTCTTCAATCGCAGCAACGCCACAACCAGATATACGTCCTACCCCCAATCGCGCACCTATGGTGACACCAGACGCGCCTAGTGTTGCAGCTAAAGCTTACGTGCTAATGGATTATAATTCTGGCAGAGTTATTGCTGAAGAAAATGCCTACGAAAGTTTAAACCCAGCAAGTCTGACAAAAATGATGACCAGCTATGTTATTGGCCATGAAATCCGCGTTGGTAATATTTCATTAGATGATGATGTAGCCATTACCAAGAACGCGTGGGCAAAGAATTTCCCTGACTCCTCTAAAATGTTCATTGAAGTGGGTAAAACCGTCAAAGTACACGACTTAAACCGCGGTATTATTATTCAATCGGGTAATGATGCCTGTGTTGCTATGGCTGAGCATATTGCCGGGACAGAAGGTGCATTCGTTGATTTAATGAATTCATGGGCTAAGCAATTAGGCATGAAAGACAGCTACTTTGAAAACTCTCATGGTTTAGATTCAGAAAATCACAAAACGACAGCCTATGATATGGCCATTTTAGGTGCCGCGCTGATCCGTGATGTACCTGAAGAATATAAAGTGTATTCAGAGAAGTCTTTTACCTATAACGGCATTAAGCAATATAACCGTAATGGCTTGTTGTGGGATAAAAGCTTAAACGTTGATGGTATTAAAACTGGTCATACATCAGGTGCAGGCTACAACCTAGTATCTTCAGGCACCAGCGAAGGCATGCGTCTTATTAGCGTTGTGATGGGCACATCGAGTGAATCTGCACGTAAAGCTGAGAGTAAGAAACTGCTCAACTATGGTTTCCGTTTTTTCGAAACGATTACACCATACAAAGCTGGCGATACCTTCGTAACTCAACAAATTTGGTATGGCGACAGAGACACAGTTGATCTCGGTGTGATGACCGACACCCCTATTACTATTAGCCGTGGTAAAGCAAAAGATTTACAAGCTAACTTTGAATTAACTAAGCCACTAACAGCCCCACTTGCTAAAGGCGAAACCGTCGGTCGCGTCTTTTTCCAGCTTGATGGAAAAGACATTGCTCAATTCCCGCTGGTGACATTGAATGAAGTTCAAGAAGGCGGTATGTTCAGTAAGTTAATGGATTACTTTAAACAAATGTTTGCCAGTTGGTTTGAGTAATTATTCAGATTGACATGATTCACTAATGAAACTATTAGTGAATCAACTAATTAAAGCCGCCTAATCAGCGGCTTTAACTTTTTAAGATCTACCGGGCTTGAATCGGGTATAATTGCCACCATATTAGTAACACCAAAACAGAATCGAGTAAGTTAATGTTAAATACAACGTTTGACCAAGTGATGGAATTTCCTAATTCGTGCCCTTTCAAAGTGATTGGTGATGCTGACGATACCTTAGCCGATCGTGTTGTCGCTGTAGCGCAACAACTTGCTCCCGGTGATTATGTTCCAAGCGTGAAGGCATCAAGTAAAGGCAGTTACTATTCAGTGACCATCCGTATTACTGTTACCAGCAAAGAACATATTGAAAAAGCGTATATTGATCTTGCCGCAATTGAAGGTGTAAAACGCGTACTGTAAGAGCCTAAAGAGTCATCTTTACTCATAAACTTGAGTATAATACTCAAGAATTCATCCATTGACTCGATGGACACACACAATTTATCTGGGGGAGACGTTGCCCTTGCAAGCACAAACACTGCACATCCGCCATCTTGGCATGCAAGACTATGAATCGACATGGCATGCAATGCAGGAATATACTGACACTCGCGATAGCGACAGCCAAGATGAACTTTGGATTGTTGAGCATCAACCAGTATTTACCCAAGGCCAAGCAGGTAAAAGCGAGCATATACTCAACCCTGGTAATATTCCGGTTATTCAAGTCGATCGTGGTGGCCAAGTTACTTATCACGGCCCAGGACAATTAGTGGTTTATCCACTTATCGACATCAAACGTAATAAACTAGGCGTTCGTCAGTTAGTGAACAATATTGAGCAAAGTATTATTGACATGCTCGCTTGTTACGCTATTAATGCTTACGCAAAAGCTGACGCTCCTGGTGTTTATGTAACAGAGCGAAAAATTGCCTCTTTAGGATTACGCATCCGTAAAGGTTGCTCTTTTCACGGCTTAGCATTAAATGTCGATATGGACTTAGCCCCGTTTCAGCGTATCAATCCTTGCGGATATGCGGGTTTAGAAATGGTGCAATGTAAAGCATTAGGTGGTCCACAAACTGTGCTTGAAGCTGGCGATAAATTAATCCAAACCTTTAGCCAAATTATGGGCTACCAACAACTTGTACATCATCAAGGATTAGCAGAATAATGAATAGGCCTGAAAGATTACAACCAGGTGTCAAATTACGTGATGCCGATAAAGTCGCACGAATTCCTGTAAAAGTCGTGCCATCAGAGCGCGAAACTATGCTGCGTAAACCGGATTGGTTACGAGTAAAATTACCCGCGTCAAATCAACGTATTCTCGAGATAAAAGCGGCATTACGTAAAAACGGATTACACTCAGTTTGTGAAGAAGCCTCTTGCCCAAACTTAGCAGAATGTTTTAACCACGGCACAGCAACCTTTATGATCTTAGGTGCAATCTGTACCCGTCGTTGCCCTTTTTGTGATGTGGCCCATGGTCGCCCACTCAAAGCGGATTCTGACGAGCCTAAAAAACTGGCTCAAACGATTAAAGACATGAAGTTAAAGTATGTGGTGATTACTTCTGTTGACCGTGATGATTTACGTGATGGTGGTGCACAGCATTTCGCTGACTGTATTCGCGAAATTCGTTTATTAAACCCTGAAATCAAGATTGAAACTCTGGTTCCTGATTTCCGAGGTCGTATCGATGCCGCTTTAGATATTTTAGCGACCGAGCCTCCTGATGTATTTAATCACAACCTTGAGACGGCTCCAGCTCATTACCGCAAAGCACGTCCAGGCGCTAACTATCAGTGGTCATTAGATCTACTTAAACGCTTTAAAGAGCGTCACCCAACGATCCCGACTAAGTCTGGTTTAATGATGGGTCTAGGTGAAACTAACGAAGAAATAGCCGAAGTATTACGAGATTTACGCGCCCACAACGTGGAAATGCTCACGCTTGGTCAATACTTACAACCATCTAAATTCCACCTACCTGTTGAACGCTATGTTCCACCTGCCGAATTTGATGAATTGAAAGCCTTAGCTGATGAACTTGGTTTCACTCATGCAGCCTGTGGCCCACTTGTTCGTTCAAGCTACCACGCAGACTTACAAGCTCAAGGTAAAGAAGTTAAGTAATCTTACTTCGCCCGAATAAAAAACAGCGCTCTATTAGCGCTGTTTTTTTTTATTCAATTGAATCACGCAAAAAATTAACTCAATGCCAAATCCATTAAAATGGCATCTTCATAACCATCATCTGTAGGGTAATAATTTTTACGCCTGCCTGACTCAATAAAACCAACTTTCTCATATAAATATTTTGCAGCCTCATTTGACTGACGAACTTCTAACATCAGCACAACTGCACCCGCATCTTTCGCATCATCAATCAATTGCTGCATTAATAACGAGCCAAACCCTGAGCCTTGTTTATCTGGTGCGACACAAATATCGAGTAAAGTCACCTCATCAATAATCTGCTGCACTATCGCAAAAGCAAACAAATCATCTTGCTGCTTAATTCCCAAAACGCGATATAAAGGCCCAAAACACTCCTTTAAGCCAGTTTCTGACCAAGGATGAGTATGAGCTTGATTTTCAATACTCGCCATTGCAGTAACATGCTCAACGCCAAGGGGGACAATTAAGTGACCATCAGTGTTGTTCATTGGTCAGGCCTTTACTTAATTGCTGGGTTTTGTCTAAATGTTGAGAAATTTGCTGCCATAAATGACGTTTTTCATCCACAAGTGCATGAAGGTCTGTTAGCGGCGCACTTACAACCCAAGCAACACGAGGACGAACTTTTGTCTTACGCATATCCCATATCACCTGTGGTCCTTTAATCATTTCACAATCAAACTCGCACTGTTCAATATCAACGTTTAATAAACGCAATACATCATGGATAAACGTTTGATCAGATAAATCGGCATCGAGATCATGCAACACTAAGTAAGGCTTTAACGGTTTATCAGCACTGAGCCAGCGAGTAATATTCATCGCATCTAAAAAAGCAGATTTATCCATCGAACTCTCAAAAACAAGGATACTTCAACCAGCATAACAGTTAACTAAATAAGGTTTAAGGTAATTTAGCCCTAACAGGTGAGATTCCACTCATCTTAGACAACTACTGACTCCCAGATAGCTGATCCTCTAAAGAGATGTAGATTCACAATAAATCTAATCAAAATTTATCCGCTCAATAAAATCGATAGAAATAGCCTTCCAGAGTTTGCTGTCTGTTTTGGGCTCGATGCAAGCTGAAAGGTGACAGTTAAATTTTTTTAACTTTAATTCATCATATATCTAGAGATTAATATCTTTGTGTTCACAAACTATAAAGTTAACTATATGTAACCAAAATAAGCACTAAGATAACCAATATAGTAATTTGGATCACAATAATTAACTATATGTAACTATCCTATTGACTCAATCTGGCCATTATTGTCTTATACGTCTTATCAGCTCGAACGATTAATTGCATTAAAAGTATATAAATGGTCAATTAAGGCCAATTTTAGTTAACTTTAGTGGTATTTACATGACTATGAACGCATACAAATCATTCAATATTGTGTTTACAGATAAAGACAAAGAATTTATGAAATCCAATTTCCGATTGGCAGAAACCGTCGCGGAATTTATAGGGCCTCATTGTGAAGTGGTGGTCCATTCCTTCGAAAGCTTCGAGCATTCCGTCGTTAAAATTGTCAACGGACATCATACCGGCCGAACCGTAGGTTCACCAATTACCGATATGGGTCTGAAAATGCTTCGTGCTTTTGAGAAAACAGGAGATGCGACACCCAAAAGCTATTTCACTAGAATCAAAGACGGATCTTTACTGAAATCGACAACATGCGTACTCGCTGGGGAGAATGAAAAACCAATAGGATTATTTTGTGTTAATGCCAACTTATCCTACCCATTTACCGAAATCATTAAAACATTAATGCCCGAGACGGCAAGCGCTTCAATCGGTGTTAATGAGAACTTTAGTTCATCTCCAACTGAATTAATTGAAAAAGCGCTTGAGAATGCAATTATTCAAGTTGAAAACGACGAAAAAATCAACTTGAAAGGGAAGAATAAAGCCATAACCAAACTGCTGTTTGAAAACGGAATTTTCGAACTTAAAGAGGCAACAAACACGGTTGCAGAACGGCTAGGAATAACTCGCCACGCAATTTATAAGTATATTCGCGAGTTTAGAACCTAACAAAAAGTGGTAATGAAATTAGAAGTTACACATTGGACTGGCATGCAAAGATAGTTGATTCAGAGCACATTATTCTGAACTGAACGGGATTCCGTAATATTTGCAGAACAAGAGCCATATGATTCAGTCCCTATGGGTAAATCTGAGACAGAACCGTTGTCGAATCAATTATTATCAATATTGTGAGTGTATTAATATGAGCTCAAGAACATTAACGAATGACTCCTTCTTACCTGTAGATCAGAGTCGATTTAACTATCAAGATTTTACTTGGTGCCTTTCTCTTTTTGGCACAGCTGTGGGGGCGGGAGTTCTTTTTCTTCCTATTAAAGCTGGAGCAGGTGGTTTTTGGCCTCTCGTTATTTTAGCTTTAATTGCTGCTCCTATGACATGGTTCGCCCATAAGTCTCTGGCTCGGTTTGTGCTATCGTCAACGAAACCAGAATCGAATATTACCGACACAGTTGAGGAGCACTTTGGTAAAACAGGTGCCAACCTGATTTCCTTTGCCTATTTTTTTGCTATCTTTCCTATCGTTCTAATTTACGGGGTGGGGATCACTAATACCGTAGATTCCTTTATGGTAAACCAGATGGGTATAGCATCAATTCCACGCTGGATATTATCTGGAGGATTGATTCTGGCAATGACGGCCGGTGTCGTTTTTGGTAGAGAACTTATGCTGAAAGTCACTTCTATTCTAGTTTATCCATTAGTTTTTCTGTTGCTGGCACTATCGATTTATCTAATCCCAGACTGGAATACTTCGATGATGGAAGTATCGCCTGAATGGTCATCTATGCCATCGATTATTTGGCTATCGATTCCTCTTATTGTCTTTTCGTTCAATCATAGCCCTATCATCAGTCAGTTCACGAAAGAGCAACGTCGAAAGTATGGCCAAAATGCAGTAGAAAAAACTGACGCTATTACAGGTGGTGCTGCGTTGATGTTGATGGGATTTGTTATGTTCTTTGTATTTTCAGTGGTGCTATCTTTGTCACCGGAACAGCTACTATTAGCTAAAGAACAAAATATTTCTATCCTGTCTTACCTGGCCAATGAACATGAATCTCCAATGATTTCTCTAATGGGCCCTATTGTGGCGTTTACAGCAATTACCTCCAGTTATTTTGGCCACTTCCTTGGTGCGCACGAAGGTCTGGTAGGGGTGATTAAGTGCCGGACGACTGCTTCAGTAAATATCATTGAAAAAGCATCACTTGCTTTCATTGTGCTGTCTACATGGGTGGTTGCTATCGTTAACCCAAGTATTTTAGGCATGATTGAGGCTGTGGGCGCTCCTATGATTGCTGCGATTCTATTTTTAATGCCCGTTTTTGCGATGCATAAAGTTCCTGCAATGGCTAAGTATAAAACATCACTTCCTGTTCAAATTTTTACGGTTATATGCGGCTTAGCTGCTATTAGCTCTGTTCTTTACGACATATTTTAACAGCTCTATCCATTCATAAACTATGACAAAAGCTTCTAGGTATAGAAGCTTTTGCAAAGGAATCAATATGATTAGTGTTTTTGATATTTATAAAGTGGGTATTGGACCTTCAAGCTCTCATACCGGCGGACCAATGAAAGCAGGAAAAGAGTTTATCGATGAGTTACGTTCGAAAGGCAAGCTTCGAGATATCACTAGAATTACTGTTGATTTATATGGCGCACTGTCACTCACAGGTAAGGGACACAACACAGATATAGCCATTATTATGGGTCTAGCGGGTAATCTACCGGAAGACGTCGATATTGAAAGTATCCCCGGTTTTATTGCACGGCTGGAGAAAAGTGAAAGGCTTCCTGTAGGCATGCACTGTCATACGGTGTCTTTTCCTCACAATAAAAGCATTCACTTCCATAATACAAATTTAGCACTGCACGAAAATGGCATGCAGATCCATGCATGGATAGAAAACGAGAAAGTGCTCTCCAAGACTTACTATTCTATCGGAGGAGGATTCATTGTTGATGAAGAACATTTCGGCAAACAAGAGGAACAGTTAGTAAAAGTTCCTTATGAATATTCTACAGCTGAAGAATTGATTAAACATTGTAAAGCTGAAGGATTATCGATTAGCTCTTTAGTGTTAGAAAATGAAAAATCGCTGCGCCCAGACGGTAATATTCAAGCTCAGTTTACTCATATCTGGAAAACGATGCGTGAATCTATGGATCGCGGTATGAATACCCAAGGGGTACTACCAGGACCAATGCGGATCCCTCGACGTGCCGCTGCGCTTTGCCAACAACTTGTGGCTTCTGAATCTACTTCTAATGACCCTATGGCTGTTATTGATTGGGTCAATATGTTTGCTTTTGCAGTGAGCGAAGAAAATGCATCTGGAGGCAGGGTTGTCACAGCACCTACCAATGGGGCTTGCGGTATTGTCCCAGCAGTAATTGCTTATTACGACAAATTTATCCATAGAGTTACCGAGAAAGACTATATGCGTTTTCTGGCGGCATCTGGAGCTATTGGCGGGTTATTTAAACAGAATGCTTCCATTTCAGGAGCGGAAGTTGGCTGCCAAGGAGAGGTTGGAGTTGCGTGCTCAATGGCTGCTGCAGGGCTTGTTGAGTTATTGGGAGGTAGTCCTGAACAAGTATGTATCGCTGCAGAAATTGGTATGGAGCACAACTTGGGACTGACTTGCGACCCAGTATCTGGAAGGGTGCAAATACCTTGCATTGAACGTAATGGAATTAACGCAGTAAAAGCGATTAACTCTGCACGTATGGCATTACGTCGTTCTTCAGATCCTCTCGTATCTCTTGATAAAGTCATCGAAACAATGATGGAAACAGGTAAGGATATGAACTCTAAATATAGAGAAACCTCTTTGGGTGGATTAGCTATCAAAGTTCTTTGCTGATATTAAAAACATTAGATGCAATTTTTATTTATGGTAACTTCATATGGATTTATTTTAATTAAAACAAATAAAAATCAAAAATCAAAAAACCAGCTATACATTTAATTTATTATTTATTAAGAGTTTAAAATCATGAATAAGACCATGTAAAAACATTTCGTTTTCACAACTCATTTAGTTTGAGAAGGAATTAAGTTAATTTAAAAGCATCTAAATTATCACAGCTGCTGCAATTATTACGGATGCTTATTTTATGCATTTGTAAGATGAGAAGTAACCGACTCATATTTTTAATTAACAACGCCTGATTGACACCCTTAACTTCTAACATTAAAGCTTAATTCGCGTAATGACGGTTAAAATCAAAAACAACTTAAATGATTTATTTAACTCGTGCATAAGTTAGTAGTTAACGCTTAGTTAAATACAACTTTCGCTTTATCTACTAATAAATTTCACGATTAACACTACCAATCACATTCTCATCTTTTTACCCATTTAGACAATGAGTATATGCAGATAATCGCTGACTACCTGCATTACCCTCGAGTACTTTAATAGATTACTCTGTTCAGATTAATATTTATTAATTGTTACTTAGGCTTATCTCGTATTTTTTTTGGGGGCATCCTAATAAAATATTTATAAATAGCGTTAACCAAGGTGTACGAACTAGGTTACTGAATATTAAGACTGCTGCACTACAGGCATTGCATATTGTAGAGAGTGTTATGTGATTTTTATTAGGAATAATAGACGCTATAACGAGAATAAAGTACATAAAAAAAGCCAGTAGGGCTGACTACTGGCTTCATAAAATGTAGATTTAACCTAGTGTTTTGTGCCTCAGCTAGTACCTAAAACTGCTGGAACCAGCGCTGGATTTGTTGAGGATCTTTACTTTGAGTTAACGATAACATCAACAGAATACGGGCTTTTTGTGGATTAAGATTACCAGCAGCAACAAAGCCGTATTTGGCATCATCTATTTCAGCATCTAGAGTAGTGGCACCGGTCGGTACACGGCTAGAGCGGACAACCAATATGCCTTTTTTGCTCGCCTTAATGAGTGCATCGAATACAGAGTGATAAATGTTGCCGTTACCTACACCCGCACTAATAATGCCATCAAACTCCGCTTCAACCATAGCTTTAGCAGGTAAATCACTAGCATTAGCGTAGTTATAAACAATACCTACCTTTGGTAAAATATCGAGCTTGCTGATATTAAAAGGGGTTTGAGTCGTATGTTGACGTTCCGTTCTGCCCATATACTCAACCTTACTGTTATGAATAATACCAAGCGGGCCAAAATTAGGCGCAGCAAAGGTGTGTACTCCAGTAGTATTAGTCTTCGTTACATCGCGGGCGTTAAGCACTGTATCGTTCATTACGACTAAAACACCTCTGCCTTTAGACTCTAGATTCGCGGCAATGGCGACTGCATTATACAGATTCATAGGTCCATCGGCACTCATAGCAGTGGATGGACGCATTGCACCAACCAGCACTACAGGCTTATCGCTCTTGACAGTTAGATTCAAAAAATAAGCAGTTTCTTCTAAAGTATCAGTGCCATGGGTAATCACAATTCCATCGACATTTTTATCCGCCAGTAAAATATTAATCCGTTTGGCTAAGTCTAACCAAACTTTATCGTTCATATCTTGCGAACCGATTTTAACGAGTTGTTCACCTTGAATATCGGCAAGCTGCTTTATCTCCGGCACAGCTGCTACTAAGCTATCAACTCCCACTTCTCCAGACTGATAATTTGACTCAGTAGCCGATTGGCCCACACCAGCAATGGTTCCACCTGTGGCAATAATTCGAACCTGTGGAAGCGCTTGCACCGCAGAGGATATAAATAACCCTAAGGTAACCGATAGCAAGAGCTTACGTATAGAAAAAATCATACTAACTTCCTTTTATTAATAATAAACACTTCACAAGTGTGCACTATTATTAAATTCTCACCGTGATAGTTATCACTAAACTTAACAACTAAAACCAAATGAAAATCTAAATAAAAAATTAAATAAAAAATTAACTAAATACACTTTCAATTGACGCAGTAATTTTATTAGGAAACACTTTTAGCATCAAAAATAAGTTAACAAAAAATAACAATTCAACATACAGTTTGGATCAAATAGTAATAGATCACACAAATCAATTCAGTTGAGATGTTTATCTAACTACGAAACAAAATCTATAACCAGATACAAATAAGTGATCTTCATCTATATTAAAATACCACTTAAGGGGTAACCTCCCTCCCAATAGTTAAGGAGAAAGTTCTCCTTAATATTTTCGAAGAGTTATTTTTGATATGCAATTTAAGCTTATATACACATACCATAGCTCCAGGTCGAAAATATATCTTACTATTAACAGGATTTAATAGGATAGAAATGAAAAACACTAATAGCACACGTATCGAAGAAGATTTATTGGGTACTAAAGAAGTTTCTAATGAATTTTATTATGGCATTCACACATTACGTGCAATGGAAAACTTTAAATTAAGTAATCAAAAAATTTCAGACGCACCTGAATTAGTACGAGGCATGATGCTAACAAAAAAAGCGGCGGCCATGGCTAATAGCGAATTAGGGGCTGTAAGTCCTGAGATTGCGAATAAAATTATTGAAGCCTGCGATTTGATCCTCACTACAGGTCAATTTGTCGATCAATTCCCAGTAGATGTTTATCAGGGCGGTGCTGGTACCTCGGTCAACATGAACACCAATGAAGTATTAGCCAATGTTGCATTGGAACTCATGGGGCTAGAAAAAGGCCGCTATGATGTCATCAACCCTAATGACCATGTTAATAAGTGTCAATCCACTAATGATGCCTATCCTACAGGTTTCAGAATTGCATTGGTCAACAGCACAGATACTTTATTAGAGGCATTAACCGATCTCATCAGTGCCTTCGACACTAAAGCTACAGAATTTAAGACCGTATTAAAAATGGGCCGCACTCAGTTACAAGACGCAGTGCCTATGACATTAGGACAGGAGTTTCACGCTTTTGCTGTAACACTACGCGAAGAAATTAAATCGATTAAACGTTGCCAAGAATTATTACTTGAGGTGAATTTAGGCGCAACGGCTATTGGTACTGGTCTAAACACTCCAATAGGGTACTCCTCATTAGCCATTAAACATTTGGCTGAAATTACTGGACGTGAATATGTACCAGCAGAAGATTTGATTGAAGCGACATCGGATTGTGGCGCCTACGTTATGCTGCACAGCGCAATTAAGCGTATGGCCATTAAAATGTCCAAAATCTGTAACGATTTACGCTTGCTTTCATCAGGTCCACGCACTGGATTCAATGATATCAATTTGCCTCAATTACAAGCCGGTTCTTCAATCATGCCTGCCAAGGTCAACCCTGTGATCCCAGAGGTGGTTAACCAAGTCGCTTTTAAAATTGTCGGTAACGATATTACGATCACTATGGCTGCAGAAGCCGGCCAGTTACAACTTAACGTAATGGAACCTGTCATTGGCCAGGCGATGTTTGAGTCGCTAAGCCTTATCGGGAATGCCTGTATCGCACTGCGTGAGAAGTGTGTTGAAGGGATCACAGCCAATCCTGATGTCTGTATGAATCATGTATTAAATTCAATTGGCATCGTTACCTATCTTAATCCGTTCATCGGTCACCATGAAGGCGACATTATCGGAAAGATTTGTGCCCAAACGGGTAAAAATGTTCGTGAAGTGGTGCTAGAACGAGGCTTACTAACAGTTGAAGAACTCGATGAAATCCTCTCCGTTGAAAACCTGATGCATCCTAAGTATCAGGCTAAACGAAATACCAGCAAAGCCAAAGTGTAGCCCAGTGGAGTTGGGGGAGTCCTCCCCCAACTCAAACTCAATTATTCAACAATAAGCCTGTGCAAAACTGACATTTATACAGGCTATGCCAATTAACACATAATAGAGTTAATACTATGATTATATTAGAGATAATTATCGTGCTTGGGGCTATTTACCTAGGTGCAAGAATGGGCAGCATGGGGATCGGCTTTGCTGGCGGTGTCGGAGTGCTGATACTGACTGCTGGACTTGGACTTACACCAGGGACGATCCCGATTGATGTAATACTAATCATTATGTCGGTGATCACCGCCATTGCGGCCATGCAAGTATCGGGTGGGATGGACTATCTCGTCTCACTGGCAGAAAAATTACTACGTAAACATCCAAAACAAATTACCTTTCTAGCACCTGTCGTCACTTATTTCATGACACTCTTTGCTGGAACGGGCCACACAGCATTCTCAACCTTACCTGTTATTGCTGAAGTAGCCAAAGAACAAGGCATACGTCCATCTCGTCCTCTATCTATCGCAGTTGTAGCATCTCAAGTCGCCATTACCGCCTCACCTATTTCAGCGGCCGTAGTGTTCTTCTCTGGCATCCTAGAACCTTTTGGAGTGGACTATTTAGTCCTATTAGCTGTATGTATCCCCTCGACTTTTCTCGCTTGTATGGTCGGGGCCGTCGTAGCCAATTTAATGGGTAAACCGCTCGCAGAAGATCCTATCTACCAAGACCGTTTGGCCAAAGGATTAATCAAAAAACGCGGTGCTACCCAAATAAACATTAAAGATGGTGCTAAACGTTCAGTGGTGATTTTTTTGATGGCTATTGCGGCTGTGATGATTTATGCCACTGCGATTTCCGACAAAGTGGGATTAATTGTTAATCCGGTACTGCCTCGCGATTCAGCCATCATGGTGATTATGCTAACTGCTGCTGCAGCAATTACGATTTTTTGTAAATTAGACGCTAGCGAAATTTCTAATGCTGCCACTTTTAAGTCAGGTATGTCTGCCTGTGTCTGTGTGCTAGGCGTTGCGTGGTTAGGGGATACTTTTGTTGCAAACCATATTGATGAAATCAAAGACCTTGCTGGAACCTTATTGCAAAGTCAGCCTTGGCTATTGTCGGTAACCCTGTTCTTCGCTTCCATGCTGCTCTATTCACAAGGCGCCACCACTAAAGCCCTGATGCCTGCGGCTTTAGCCATTGGTGTGAGCCCTTTAACTGCTGTTGCCTCTTTTGCTGCTGTAAGTGCTCTGTTTGTATTACCTACTTATCCAACACTGCTGGCAGCTGTCGAGATGGACGATACCGGTTCAACTCGGATTGGCAAGGCAGTATTTAACCACCCATTTCTCATCCCTGGTGTGGTGACAATTGCTACCAGTGTCGCGTTAGCGTTCTTATTTGGCGGCATGATTATGTAGCTCAATGTTAAACAAAGTAATCGAAGGGCTAATGCAGGAAATGGATTAACCCTGTTCTTTTAATCTTTATATAGAGACTTTGTTTTGGGGTAATGCTTACGCATTTACATCATAACAAACCTTATGAGAGGTGAATTAATGTCAGAAAAAACGCGTGTTCCAACCGCCATCAATGGTGGACCATTTGGACAAGCTTGGTCAGCTAGAGCCGACTGTTTACAGAGTTTGACGGGTGCTTTACTGGGCGCTTTCTTATTAGTGCATATGCATTTTGAGGCAAGCATTTTATTAGGTAAAGAAACCTTCTATCGCTTCGTGCAAGTACTTGAAGGTGGCATGTTTAGCGCTACTGGTCACGGTTGGCCACTAGTGACACAAATCTTTTCGGTATTTATTTTAGTTATCGTCGTCGTTCACGCGGCACTAGCATTACGTCGTTTTCCGGTACAACTTGGCCAGTGGCGTGCACTTCGTGGCTTTATGTCCAACATAAAGCATAAAGACACTCGTGCTTGGTATTGGCAAATGATTACTGGATTCATCTTATTTTTCTTAGTCTCAGCACATCTTGCAACCATGATTTTGGATCCTGAAATTGGTCCACACCTCTCAGCCGACCGCGTCTATAACGGACATGCCTGGCTCTTGTATGTGGTATTCCTTCCGGTTGTATTAGTACATGGCTTAATTGGCTTATACCGAGTGATATTAAAATGGGGAGTGAGCAATAATCGTTCTCTCATACGCACCATTGCCCAAGTGTTAATGATCTATTTACTTTGTTTAGGTTCATTAAGCCTCATTACCTACATCTCTATTGGAAGTGAACTAACACTACCCGTTCAGCCGTTTATTCCGAAGTAATAGTCATGTTAAGGGGGACGCTAAGTGTGATTGCCTGGCAACAAACAGCCAGAGTGAATAACAAAATGAGCCCCCCCCCTGAATAGCAAGGCTAAGCCTCAACACACAGATCCTCCTCTGACGAATAGGTGCATTACATCTATCGCAGGGGCGTAATAGAAATTCATACACATTATCTAGATTATTAGATAAGGAGCTGATTTTGAAACTTATTTATACAGACTCATTAATCATTGGTGCCGGGCTAGCAGGCCTTAGAGTAGCCATTGCCACCAAAGAACGCGGCCTAGACACACTGGTATTATCGCTTATTCCGGCAAAACGTTCACATTCCGCGGCAGCTCAAGGCGGTATGCAAGCAAGCCTTGGCAACACAGTTAAAGGCATGGGTGACAACGAAGACATACATTTTCAGGATACGGTAAAAGGCTCTGACTGGGGCTGTGACCAAGATGTGGCACGTATGTTTGCCCATTGTGCCCCCAAAGCCATACGTGAGCTGACAAACTGGGGAGTGCCTTGGTCTAGAATTTCTGCTGGTCCACGCGATGTGATAATGAATGCAAAAAAGGTGACGTTACATGAAGCAGAAGAAGCTCATGGCCTCATCAATGCTCGAGATTTTGGCGGCACCAAAAAATGGCGAACATGCTATACCGCCGATGGTACTGGCCACTCATTATTGTATGCGGTAGATAACCAAGCTATATCGATGGGCATTCCGGTACACGAAAGGATTGAAGCCTTATCACTGATCCATGATGGTAAGCGTTGCCACGGAGTCATTGCACGCTGTTTAGTGACCGGAGAACTGCGCGCCTATGTGGCTAAATCAACTACGATTGCGACTGGAGGTTACGGCAAAATTTATGAAATATCGACTAATGCCACTATCTGCGAAGGTATAGGCCAAGCGTTAGCACTCGAAACTGGCGTCGCGACATTAGGCAATATGGAAGCGGTACAGTTTCATCCGACAGCCATCGTCCCAGCAGGAATTCTTACCACTGAAGGTTGTCGCGGTGACGGCGGCATACTACGCGATAAAGACGGTCATCGCTTTATGCCAGACTACGAGCCAGAGAAAAAGGAACTCGCTTCACGTGATGTGGTATCTCGCCGCATGACCGAACATATTCGCAAAGGTAAAGGAGATGACAGTCCTTACGGGCCACATCTCTGGTTAGATATAACCATTTTAGGTCGTGAGCATATTGAAACCAATCTGCGCGAAGTTAAAGAAATTTGTGAATATTTTCTTGGAATAGATCCCTGCAAAGAGTGGATCCCTGTAAGACCTACCCAGCATTATTCTATGGGCGGCGTTCGTACTAATGCCACCGGTGAAAGCCCACAACTTAAAGGACTATTTAGTGTTGGAGAAGCTGCATGCTGGGATATGCATGGTTTTAATCGTTTAGGTGGTAATTCTGTGGCAGAAACCGTAGTAGGCGGCATGATCATCGGTAAGTATGTAGCCGATTTTTGTGAACAAAATGCCTTAGAAATTGATACTGCCCTTACCCAAAAATTTCTCGATAAATTGCAAAATGAAATCGATAACTTAGTCGACGGTAAAGGTACAGAGAACCCCTTCGACATAAAAAAAGAAATGCAACGTATCATGATGAATTACGTCGGCATCTTTCGAAATGGTCCTGAACTAGACAAGGCTATAGCCGAGCTTAAAGCATTACTTCTACGCGCAAAAAATCTAGGACTTAAGTGTAAAAAACGTCATTCAAATCCTGAATTAGTTGAAGCTCTGCGCGTCACCAGAATGTTGAAAGTAGCCTTAACGGTAGCCTGTGGGGCTGCTGCACGCACCGAAAGCCGTGGAGCCCACTCTAGAGAAGATTATCCACAACGCAATGATAAAGATTGGCTAAACCGTACATTGGCTACCTGGCCAAATGACGAGTCATTAGAACCCGTTTTACATTATGAGAAGCTCGATGTAATGAAAATGGAGTTACCTCCTGGATACCGTGGTTACGGCAACGATAACAACATAGCCCATCCCGATACAGAGAAACGAACTCAAGAAATAAACAAAATAACGGCAGAACTTGGCGACGCCCCAGATAGGCACGCACTGCAGCAAGCATTGATGCCATATACGCTACCGAGCCATCTACAACCAGCTAATGAACGTCTTAGCAATACATTAGCAGTCATACCATCTCAACCGGTAGGAAATAAATCATTATGAGCCGAAAAATCACCTTTAATATCTTCCGCTACGATCCGCAAGATAGCCAAGATAAGCCAAAAATGGAACGTTATGAATTAACCGAAACAGATGGTATGACAGTATTTATCGCATTAAATCAATTGCGTGAACAACAAGATACTTCGTTACAGTTCGACTTTGTGTGCCGAGCAGGTATTTGTGGCAGTTGCGCCATGGTGATTAATGGCTTCCCAACCCTTGCCTGTCGTACCTTAACGGCAAATTACCCTGATGGTGAAATCACCTTAATGCCTCTACCTGGCTTTGAACTGATTGGTGACCTGTCGGTAAACACCGGGAAATTTATGCGTGAATTAGCCGAGCGATTAAAGCTCTGGTTACATCCTAAACCGGACGATCAAGACATGCATCGCCTAGAAAATCCAATGGCACCAGAAGAAGCCGCGCGGATATATGAATTGGAACGCTGTGTCGAATGTGGTGTCTGCGTCTCTGCATGTGCCACCAAACAAATGCGAGACACCTTTGTGGGCGCAGTAGGCATGATGAAAATTGCCCGTTTCGAAATGGATAGTAGAGACAACCGCAGCGCAGATGACTTCTACCATGTTATCGGTAATCAAGATGGAGTCTTTGGCTGCATGACGCTGTTAGGTTGCCAAGATAACTGCCCTAAAGACTTGCCCCACATGCAGCAAATTGCTTACTTACGCCGAAAAATGGCCTCGACAATTCTCTAGTCAAAAAAGTCCTTTAATCAAAAAACTTGCTGCTTTGGCGAGATTGATGAGGGCAATACAACACTAAAACTTTGCAAACAGGCGTCCCTGTTTGCAGTAAATATGTGGGAGCTTTTGCATTGTCGCTAGGCACCTGCTCACGCACTGTCACAAGTGCACATCCTTACTACTAGCAGTACTGTTTAATCGGTAACCAAACCATTAGCAGAACACTAGTAGTTGTTATGTAAGGAAACATAAATGAAACCGTCCCAACTAAAGTCGGCAATTATTATGCTGAGCTTTGCGGCTCCTATATTCACAACTCAAGCTAATAGCAACACCGATACTAATGAGGAGTTACGAGCTGAACTACAACAAATTCAGCAAAGGCTCGCCACGCTTGAAACCCAAGACAGTGAGTTATCTTTGCTTTCAGATACCCAGTTTAATTTTTATGGTTCTTTACGTCCGACATTCGGTCTTACCCATACCAATTCAGACGATGTGTGGGATGTTGGAGATGCTAACTCACGGATTGGTTTTGCGACGGAATACCAATTAGGAGATGGCCTAATGGCCTTTGCTAAAGGCGAGTTTAAAGTTGATATAAGAAATGATGGTGACTTTGGCGATGCACGAAAAGCCTATGTCGGAATCGAAGGTTTTTTAGGTCGGTTTGCTATTGGTAAGCAAGCAGTAACACAAGAAATCATTTACGATCCCGTCGATATTTTCAATCGTTCAGGAACCCCAATAGCCTATGACAGTGCAAGTCCATTTAGACTTAACAATCTAGTGACCTATAGAAAGCAATTCGGCGATATTTTGTTTTCTGCTGATGCCCAATTCGATGGTAACAAAGGAAGTGATGGGAGTGATTTTTTTAACACCGGTTTACGTTACAAAACCGACCTAATCTACATAGCCGCAGCGTTTTACACTAAAGAATTAGAAGACGGTACAGATGAAAATACCGTAGGTGTCACCTTAGCTAAAAACTTTGAGTCACTGTACCTAGCTGCTGCTTATCAAAGCATAGACAAAGACATCGCCGATGGTTCAACTCTTGATATAGTCGCAAGCTACTTCATCAATGAAACCTATAAAATTAAACTGGGGATATCTAAATACGATGATGGTGGCAACAATATCACCTCAGGTAATTATAATGCCTATAACACCACCTTTGAATGGCATAAAACATCGAAATTCAGTACCTTCATCGAATATCAGAAAAAACACTTTGAATACCAAGAGACTGATGATCAAATTATGATCGGTATGCGCTATAACTTCGATTATAAGTTTTAAGCCGTAAATGAACTTCATGATTCAGTAAAAGTAATGGCCCCTATACTTATTAGAGTGCCATTAGATACTGTAAGCATGAGCAAACTAACCATGGTTAACATGGTTAACTACTACTTTTAAATACACTAACAGTATAAATCTACCCCCCCCTGATATTCCGTTAAGAAAAAGCTACGGAGGATTAACGCATAATGTTAATTCTCCGTAGTGAATTATCCATAAAACATCAGAATATTCAGTACATAAATCGAAAATACTACAGACAGTAGTTCGAGAATTTGTCGAAAAAATCCAGAAAACTACAAACCTAGGCTTTGCAGAGTTCTACTGAACTAATCGTTTTCCAAGGAAAATGGATAAGAAACAAATAAAGGCATAATGAGGATGACATGAAGTAGTCAACTAAATAAAAATGCACATAAGAGCGACAAGCATTTCCATCACCAATGAAAAAACAACAGGCTAACTCAGAAACGTCAGGCTGCTCTTAGCAACAATGAAAGTGAAACAGGAACAAGAAAGCCCATATATAGAGAAACAAAAAATTTATACTCATAAGTCTAAAAATATAAATTACAAAAGGGACAAAGGGGTAATAACAGGAGTACAGATGTTAAACTTTCTGTTTCTAAGTTATATTCTACACAATTGAAAACGGCTCGCATATTTCTATGCAAGCCGTTATTTTATTTGGCAGGGGTGGCAAGACTCGAACTCGCAACCATCGGTTTTGGAGACCGCTGTTCTACCAATTGGAACTACACCCCTGTTGACGAGGGGCATTATGCTAAAACCACCACCAAAGGTAAAGTACTTTTTATCATAAAGTGCTCAATTGCAGTTTTTTCAGGCAAGTTAGCCAATCTAATCAATTTATGTGTAGATCATACAGCTAAGTAGAGCCATTTGGCTTCAGACCAAACGTACGTCACATCCGCACGCCAAACCAAACCCAGTTTATGGCGTCAACGTTAAACAGCCGCTTTAACAAGTTAGACGCGATTGTAGACTCATCATTCGCTATCTTGTAACGATGCTTCCTGGATTGACTACTGATGAGTCCTGCATCTCTCATTAATCTAGCAGCCTTATAACGGCCAACATTTTTACCCAACTGATTAAGCTAGCCAGCATCGTTCTCGCTCCTGCAGGCTCTCGGCTATCACGGTGTATGTAATGGTCTAATGAAACTGTAGAGATTTATAGCTTAAAATAAGCAAAATCTTAAAGGTATTTATCATGATTAGAAAAACGAAAATCACTGTCAGCCCTCTTCAAAAATTAGAATATGCCAAGCTGATGGTCGAACAGGGTTACACGAACAAGCAAATTGAAGATATGTCAGGTGCGGGTAAATCTGCTGTGTCTCGATGGAAAGTGCAGTACCAAGCTGAATTAGCCGGTAAAACACCAGAAAATACCAAAGCATTAACTGAAGACCAACGAAGAATTCAACTCCTAGAAGCCCAACTAAAACAAGCAATGAGGGATAATGATATCTTAAAAAAGGCTGCAGCTTTCTTCATTCGAGACAATCAAAACTTAAAATGATGCGCGAAGTAAAGAAAGCAAACCCAGGCTTTAGAATGAGTGAGTTGTGCCGCGTATTCGAGATCAGTTGCAGTAGTTTTTATTACAAACCGATACCACAAAGTGTTGAAAAACAGACTCTGATACAATTTGTAGAGCAAGCCTTCTCTGATTCAAATGCGACGTATGGCAAACGTCGAATACAGGCCGACTTATTAGATTTAGAGTGTAAAGTCGGGGTTTACGCCATTGCTACAGTAATGAAAAATTTGGGATTAAAAGCGATTAGGCCAAAGAAAAAGCATTACTATCCTAACACTGGTGACGAACATGTTTACGCACCCAATTTGCTTAAACGGCAGTTTAACCCTACGACTTATAACACTCATTGGGTGGGTGACATTACCTACATAAAATCACATCAAGGATGGAGTTATTTAGCCTGTGTACTTGATTTAGGAACGAAAGAAATCGTTGGGTATGCCTTATCAAGCCAACCCAATACCGCGTTAGCGACAGCGGCATTAAATAACGCGATACAACGTCAGAGGCCAAATACACAGGAGTTGATGTTTCACTCAGACCAGGGTTGCCAGTACTCTGCTAACGTGTTCAGAGAAAAGCTAAAGCACTTAAGCATTAAACAAAGTATGAGTCGTAGAGGAAATTGTTGGGATAATGCCGTGATGGAACGATTCTTTAGGAGTTTAAAGACTGAAAGATTGAACCATTTAGCCTTTATCAATCACAGTTCTGTAGTCAGTGTGGTTGAGCAATATATCCAGTTCTACAATTACAAACGCAGACATTCAGCAATAGATTATAAGACGCCACATCAAAAATATAATGAGTTAAAAAAAGCGGCTTAAAATCTCTCCAGAAATACTTGACCATTACAGTATTGCAATTGTTACTGACGTAAATTCTCACGTTCAGGCTTTACTAATCCACGATGTTTGAGATGATAATGTTAGCTACTACGCGATAGCTATTTAACTCATGGCATTAGCAGCCTCGATGATAAACATAATCCAGGTAGACCCGCTCAATTATCACTTAAGCTCCCCCTATTCCACAGAATAGAACAAGTATTGTGGCTTCGTCAGAATGAACTCGCTAATCGTTGTTTTAGTGGATATGACGATATTGTTGAGCAGTGTTCCATTGCATGGAATCGATTTATTGCAGAGCCGGAAAGGGTGATTCAACTATGTTCTAGACGGTGGACAGAATTGACCAATTAATTAATGTAAATGGTATAAAGCATTACAATACAAAACGTGGTCATAGTTATAACAATTATATGACGCCAGCCGCTGCCGAAATGGCAGCATAAAAACGCCCCCTGTTTGTGTACAGTTTTACTTGACCACATCAAACTGCTGTCATGTTTTGGCCAATAACAAACTCTACACTATAAATTGCAGACGTAAAAAATCCCGTTACGTTAGTAACGGGCTTATCACTACTCTTTCGAGTCAATTAGGCGCCTGGAAATGACCTACTCTCGCATGGGGAGACCCCAAACTACCATCGGCGATACTGTGTTTCACTTCTGAGTTCGGAATGGGATCAGGTGGTGCCACAGCTCTATGGTTTCCAGACAAATTTTGTTTATCTAACGCACTATTCTTGATGCATTAAATAATAATTCGGAAAGCTGATTGCTTTTTGAGTCTCTCGCACTGCTTAAGCGCTTTATTCTAATACTAAGTCGTATCAGTAAAACCCATCTGGGTTGTATGGTTAAGCCTCACGGGTCATTAGTACAAGTTAGCTCAACGCCTCACAACGCTTACACACCTTGCCTATCAACGTAGTAGTCTCCTACGGCCCTTCAGAGAGCTTAAAGCTCTAGGGATGACTCATCTTAGGGCTCGCTTCCCGCTTAGATGCTTTCAGCGGTTATCGATTCCGAACGTAGCTACCGGGCAATGCCATTGGCATGACAACCCGAACACCAGCGGTTCGTCCACTCCGGTCCTCTCGTACTAGGAGCAGCTCCCTTCAATCATCCAACGCCCACGGCAGATAGGGACCGAACTGTCTCACGACGTTCTGAACCCAGCTCGCGTACCACTTTAAATGGCGAACAGCCATACCCTTGGGACCGACTTCAGCCCCAGGATGTGATGAGCCGACATCGAGGTGCCAAACACCGCCGTCGATATGAACTCTTGGGCGGTATCAGCCTGTTATCCCCGGAGTACCTTTTATCCGTTGAGCGATGGCCCTTCCATTCAGAACCACCGGATCACTATGACCTACTTTCGTACCTGCTCGACGTGTATGTCTCGCAGTTAAGCTGGCTTATGCCATTGCACTAACCGTACGATGTCCGACCGTACTTAGCCAACCTTCGTGCTCCTCCGTTACTCTTTGGGAGGAGACCGCCCCAGTCAAACTACCCACCAGGCACTGTCCTCAACCCCGATAAGGGGCCAGAGTTAGAACATCAAAACTACAAGGGTGGTATTTCAAGATTGACTCCACTCAGACTAGCGTCCAAGCTTCAAAGTCTCCCACCTATCCTACACATGTAGGTTCAATGTTCAGTGCCAAGCTATAGTAAAGGTTCACGGGGTCTTTCCGTCTAGCCGCGGGTATACGGCATCTTCACCGCAATTTCAACTTCACTGAGTCTCGGCTGGAGACAGCGTGGCCATCATTACGCCATTCGTGCAGGTCGGAACTTACCCGACAAGGAATTTCGCTACCTTAGGACCGTTATAGTTACGGCCGCCGTTTACCGGGGCTTCGATCATGAGCTTCTCCGAAGATAACCCAATCAATTAACCTTCCGGCACCGGGCAGGCGTCACACCGTATACGTCATCTTGCGATTTTGCACAGTGCTGTGTTTTTGATAAACAGTTGCAGCCACCTGGTATCTGCGACTCCCGTCAGCTTAGAGAGCAAGTCTCATCACCAACAAGAGCGTACCTTCTCCCGAAGTTACGGTACCATTTTGCCTAGTTCCTTCAGCCGAGTTCTCTCAAGCGCCTTGGTATTCTCTACCCGACCACCTGTGTCGGTTTGGGGTACGATTCCCACTAACCTGAAGCTTAGAAGATTTTCCTGGAAGCATGGCATCAACTACTTCATCACCTTAGTGACTCGTCATCAGCTCTCAGCCTGTACATTAAAGTACGATTTCCCGGATTTGCCTAAGAAATCAACCTACCACCTTAAACGCGGACTACCAACGCCGCGCTAGCCTAGCCTTCTCCGTCTCTCCATCGCAGTTAGCGGAAGTACAGAAATATTAATCTGTTTCCCATCGATTACGCCTTTCGGCCTCACCTTAGGGGTCGACTCACCCTGCCCCGATTAACGTTGGACAGGAACCCTTGGTCTTCCGGCGAGGGAGTTTTTCACTCCCTTTATCGTTACTCATGTCAGCATTCGCACTTCTGATACGTCCAGTGTGGGTTACCCCTTCACCTTCAACCGCTTACAGAACGCTCCTCTACCGCGCATCTCTAATGAAATGCACCCGTAGCTTCGGTGGTATGTTTAGCCCCGTTAAATCTTCCGCGCAGGCCGACTCGACTAGTGAGCTATTACGCTTTCTTTAAATGATGGCTGCTTCTAAGCCAACATCCTAGCTGTCTAAGCCTTCCCACATCGTTTCCCACTTAACATACACTTTGGGACCTTAGCTGACGGTCTGGGTTGTTTCCCTTTTGACAACGGACGTTAGCACCCGCTGTCTGTCTCCCGAGTAGTACTCATTGGTATTCGGAGTTTGCAAAGGGTTGGTAAGTCGGGATGACCCCCTAGCCTTAACAGTGCTCTACCCCCAATGGTATTCGCTCGAGGCGCTACCTAAATAGCTTTCGAGGAGAACCAGATATCTCCGAGTTTGATTGGCCTTTCACCCCCAGCCACAAGTCATCCGCTCATTTTTCAACATAAGTCGGTTCGGTCCTCCAGTTGATGTTACTCAACCTTCAACCTGCCCATGGCTAGATCACTCGGTTTCGGGTCTACACCTTGCAACTAAACGCGCAGTTAACACTCGGTTTCCCTACGGCTCCGCTATTCGCTTAACCTCGCTACAAAATGTAAGTCGCTGACCCATTATACAAAAGGTACGCAGTCACGGTCTCAAGAACCGCTCCCACTGCTTGTACGTATACGGTTTCAGGTTCTATTTCACTCCCCTCACAGGGGTTCTTTTCGCCTTTCCCTCACGGTACTGGTTCACTATCGGTCAGTCAGGAGTATTTAGCCTTGGAGGATGGTCCCCCCATATTCAAACAGGATGTCACGTGTCCCGCCTTACTCGTTTTCATCTATGGTTAGTTTTCATGTACGGGGCTATCACCCTGTGCCGCTGTGCTTTCCAACACATTCCACTAACACCCCATAGACTTAAGGGCTAATCCCCGTTCGCTCGCCGCTACTAGGGGAATCTCGGTTGATTTCTTTTCCTCCGGGTACTTAGATGTTTCAGTTCCCCGGGTTTGCCTCACTACACTATGTATTCATGTAGTGATAACAGCTTATGCTGCTGGGTTTCCCCATTCGGATATCGTTAGCTCAAATGCTTATTACTAGCTCGCCAACGCTTTTCGCAAGTTATTACGTCCTTCATCGCCTCTGACTGCCAAGGCATCCACCGTATACGCTTGGTCACTTAACCATACAACCCAAATGAGTTTCACTTGCGTGAACATCTGGGCCATATCATGACCAGCTGGTTTTTACTTGTCTCACCTCCGACCAGGAAGTGGACTCGCCTTAGTTTTTTAGAATATTCAAGACACTTAAACAGTGTTTTGAGAACTCAAGTGTTAATGCTTTCGCATTAACGTTTTTCGCACTAACGTAATCACATCAATAACAACGAATCGTCATTCATGCGCCTTTAGTTAGTACTATCAGCTTTCCAAATTGTTAAAGAACAACACTTAACCGGCAAGCGGTGTGTTTCACTCTACTTCCGAAGAAGTTAACAAGTAATCTGTGTGAACACTCACATGCATCTCTGCACTTTAGGTATTGAGTTAGTCGTATAGGTAAGGAGGTGATCCAGCCCCAGGTTCCCCTAGGGCTACCTTGTTACGACTTCACCCCAGTCATGAACCACAAAGTGGTGAGCGTTCTCCCGAAGGTTAAACTACCCACTTCTTTTGCAGCCCACTCCCATGGTGTGACGGGCGGTGTGTACAAGGCCCGGGAACGTATTCACCGTGGCATTCTGATCCACGATTACTAGCGATTCCGACTTCACGGAGTCGAGTTGCAGACTCCGATCCGGACTACGACGTACTTTGTGAGATTAGCTCCACCTCGCGGCTTTGCAACCCTCTGTATACGCCATTGTAGCACGTGTGTAGCCCTACTCGTAAGGGCCATGATGACTTGACGTCGTCCCCACCTTCCTCCGGTTTATCACCGGCAGTCTCCCTAGAGTTCCCACCATTACGTGCTGGCAAATAAGGATAGGGGTTGCGCTCGTTGCGGGACTTAACCCAACATTTCACAACACGAGCTGACGACAGCCATGCAGCACCTGTCTCACAGTTCCCGAAGGCACAAGTCCATCTCTGGTCTCTTCTGTGGATGTCAAGAGTAGGTAAGGTTCTTCGCGTTGCATCGAATTAAACCACATGCTCCACCGCTTGTGCGGGCCCCCGTCAATTCATTTGAGTTTTAACCTTGCGGCCGTACTCCCCAGGCGGTCTACTTAATGCGTTAGCTTGGGAGCCCAGTGACTAAGTCACCAAACTCCGAGTAGACATCGTTTACGGCGTGGACTACCAGGGTATCTAATCCTGTTTGCTCCCCACGCTTTCGTGCATGAGCGTCAGTCTTTGTCCAGGGGGCCGCCTTCGCCACCGGTATTCCTCCAGATATCTACGCATTTCACCGCTACACCTGGAATTCTACCCCCCTCTACAAGACTCTAGTTCGCCAGTTCCAAATGCAATTCCCAGGTTGAGCCCGGGGATTTCACATCTGGCTTAACAAACCGCCTGCGCACGCTTTACGCCCAGTAATTCCGATTAACGCTCGGACCCTCCGTATTACCGCGGCTGCTGGCACGGAGTTAGCCGGTCCTTCTTCTGTAGGTAACGTCACAGTAATAGTTTATTAAACTATTACCTTTCCTCCCTACTGAAAGTGCTTTACAACCCGAAGGCCTTCTTCACACACGCGGCATGGCTGCATCAGGGTTTCCCCCATTGTGCAATATTCCCCACTGCTGCCTCCCGTAGGAGTCTGGGCCGTGTCTCAGTCCCAGTGTGGCTGATCATCCTCTCAGAACAGCTAGGGATCGTCGCCTTGGTGAGCCATTACCTCACCAACTAGCTAATCCCACCTAGGTTCATCCAATCGCGGAAGGCCCGAAGGTCCCCTCCTTTCCCCCGTAGGGCGTATGCGGTATTAGCAGTCGTTTCCAACTGTTATCCCCCTCGACTGGGCAGATCCCTAGGCATTACTCACCCGTCCGCCGCTCGTCACCTCAGAAGCAAGCTCCCTTGTGTTACCGCTCGACTTGCATGTGTTAGGCCTGCCGCCAGCGTTCAATCTGAGCCATGATCAAACTCTTCAATTAAAGTTCTTTTGAAAACCCCACTCTTATAAATAAGAACGACGCTTTCGGCTCAATGAATTCTGATTTCATTTAAAAGACTCGGAAGAATCAATTAAATGTTTGTACATATTACTATGAACATTCATCGTTGCATTGAGTTGTAATTTTTTGATTGCCAACATTCCGAAGAACAGAAGACAATTTCGAATAACTCAATACCTGTGAATGTCCACACAGATTTCTTGTTTAGATTGTTAAAGAACGTTGCTAACATGAACATCTTTCGATTTTTCATTCAGCGGCCGTTGACGCTAGGTCGTTGGCTTGGGGTGCATATTCTACGCTTTCCCGGGTTGGCGTCAAGTGTTTTTTCAAACTTTCTTTTCGCCTTGAACTCTGTGTTTTGAAGCACTTAATTCAACCTGACTCGGTAACCGCTTGCGCTGTCTGCCGTGTCAGTGGATGCGCATTATAGGCACCACACGGTTTTGCGCAAGGCCTTTTTTAGCATATTTATCAATTAATTCTTATACTCGACTTAACACCACCTTAGGCACACCTTACCCACAGACTTACCCACAATCATGGATAACTAAATTCATATTTTACCCCTGGTCAGATGGGCAAGCATATTATCGATTTTGATGATGAGCTTTGCATTTGTGCTCTATGCTGCCCAAAAGTAGATAAATCACGTTTGGCCAATCATATAATCGAGCTAATAATGAGTACTGATACACTTTGGTGTTATCAATCCAACATAAACCCTAGAGAATTGCGTCATGACATCAATTAACGGCAAGTGGCACCTAATAACCTAATAACCTAATAACCTAATAACCTAATAACCGCATCTGCCGATATTGATGGATGAAAGTTAGACCGTATTATCGATGAGAATATTCACGTTTATTGTTACTTAGAAAGGGAGTTCGATAATTATTAAGAGGTAACCAACTAATCAGTAGAGAAAAAATCACTACAAGATAGCCAATGATGAACCTACAGTTACGCCTAGTTTGTTACAACAAGAGTGTAATGTTGGCGCGATAAACCTGGTCTGATTTTATAACGTATCTGGCCTAGAACAAAATGGACCTATTTAGCTGTGGTAATAAATTTATATGTGAGACATTGGTAAGTTGCCTGTTGTGAAAGACAAAATCCCCATTTGATTTGAGCCAATATGAAAGCCATGAAAGTATAAAATAGGACAGAATATCAACCGAAGACATAAATGCTGGCAACATGCAGTAATGGACTCATTTTTGGTAAACTTTAAAACAAAATCGATACCTAAGTATGACTACTATTGTAGCTTAATGAGTCTGTAGACGATGTATATGCACAAAACCCAAAAGCCTGCAGAGTTGATGTTTTAAGGAGTGAACTAGATTGATGAATTAACCTCCCGGCACGATACAAATTTTGGACACAAAAAGCCCGCTACATCATAGCGGGCTTTTTCGCGACTATTGCAAGTCCATCAGGCGCCTGGAAATGACCTACTCACACATGGGCATATTCGACAAACTGCTGTCATGTTTTGGCCAATGACAAACTCTACACTATAAATTGCAGACGTAAAAAAGCCCGTTACGTTAGTAACGGGCTTATCACTACTCTTTCGAGTCAATTAGGCGCCTGGAAATGACCTACTCTCGCATGGGGAGACCCCACACTACCATCGGCGATACTGTGTTTCACTTCTGAGTTCGGAATGGGATCAGGTGGTGCCACAGCTCTATGGTTTCCAGACAAATTTGTTTATCTAACGCACTATTCTTGATGCATTAAATAATAATTCGGAAAGCTGATTGCTTTTACTCTTATTAAGAGTCTTGAGTTCGACAAGTACACGGATGTACTTGATGTCATAAACGCATGGAGCATTTTATGACCACTGTTTAAGCGCCTCATTCTAACACTAAGGTCAGTAAAACCCATCTGGGTTGTATGGTTAAGCCTCACGGGTCATTAGTACAAGTTAGCTCAACGCCTCACAACGCTTACACACCTTGCCTATCAACGTAGTAGTCTCCTACGGCCCTTCAGAGAGCTTAAAGCTCTAGGGATGACTCATCTTAGGGCTCGCTTCCCGCTTAGATGCTTTCAGCGGTTATCGATTCCGAACGTAGCTACCGGGCAATGCCATTGGCATGACAACCCGAACACCAGCGGTTCGTCCACTCCGGTCCTCTCGTACTAGGAGCAGCTCCCTTCAATCATCCAACGCCCACGGCAGATAGGGACCGAACTGTCTCACGACGTTCTGAACCCAGCTCGCGTACCACTTTAAATGGCGAACAGCCATACCCTTGGGACCGACTTCAGCCCCAGGATGTGATGAGCCGACATCGAGGTGCCAAACACCGCCGTCGATATGAACTCTTGGGCGGTATCAGCCTGTTATCCCCGGAGTACCTTTTATCCGTTGAGCGATGGCCCTTCCATTCAGAACCACCGGATCACTATGACCTACTTTCGTACCTGCTCGACGTGTATGTCTCGCAGTTAAGCTGGCTTATGCCATTGCACTAACCGTACGATGTCCGACCGTACTTAGCCAACCTTCGTGCTCCTCCGTTACTCTTTGGGAGGAGACCGCCCCAGTCAAACTACCCACCAGGCACTGTCCTCAACCCCGATAAGGGGCCAGAGTTAGAACATCAAAACTACAAGGGTGGTATTTCAAGATTGACTCCACTCAGACTAGCGTCCAAGCTTCAAAGTCTCCCACCTATCCTACACATGTAGGTTCAATGTTCAGTGCCAAGCTATAGTAAAGGTTCACGGGGTCTTTCCGTCTAGCCGCGGGTATACGGCATCTTCACCGCAATTTCAACTTCACTGAGTCTCGGCTGGAGACAGCGTGGCCATCATTACGCCATTCGTGCAGGTCGGAACTTACCCGACAAGGAATTTCGCTACCTTAGGACCGTTATAGTTACGGCCGCCGTTTACCGGGGCTTCGATCATGAGCTTCTCCGAAGATAACCCAATCAATTAACCTTCCGGCACCGGGCAGGCGTCACACCGTATACGTCATCTTGCGATTTTGCACAGTGCTGTGTTTTTGATAAACAGTTGCAGCCACCTGGTATCTGCGACTCCCGTCAGCTTAGAGAGCAAGTCTCATCACCAACAAGAGCGTACCTTCTCCCGAAGTTACGGTACCATTTTGCCTAGTTCCTTCAGCCGAGTTCTCTCAAGCGCCTTGGTATTCTCTACCCGACCACCTGTGTCGGTTTGGGGTACGATTCCCACTAACCTGAAGCTTAGAAGATTTTCCTGGAAGCATGGCATCAACTACTTCATCACCTTAGTGACTCGTCATCAGCTCTCAGCCTGTACATTAAAGTACGATTTCCCGGATTTGCCTAAGAAATCAACCTACCACCTTAAACGCGGACTACCAACGCCGCGCTAGCCTAGCCTTCTCCGTCTCTCCATCGCAGTTAGCGGAAGTACAGAAATATTAATCTGTTTCCCATCGATTACGCCTTTCGGCCTCACCTTAGGGGTCGACTCACCCTGCCCCGATTAACGTTGGACAGGAACCCTTGGTCTTCCGGCGAGGGAGTTTTTCACTCCCTTTATCGTTACTCATGTCAGCATTCGCACTTCTGATACGTCCAGTGTGGGTTACCCCTTCACCTTCAACCGCTTACAGAACGCTCCTCTACCGCGCATCTCTAATGAAATGCACCCGTAGCTTCGGTGGTATGTTTAGCCCCGTTAAATCTTCCGCGCAGGCCGACTCGACTAGTGAGCTATTACGCTTTCTTTAAATGATGGCTGCTTCTAAGCCAACATCCTAGCTGTCTAAGCCTTCCCACATCGTTTCCCACTTAACATACACTTTGGGACCTTAGCTGACGGTCTGGGTTGTTTCCCTTTTGACAACGGACGTTAGCACCCGCTGTCTGTCTCCCGAGTAGTACTCATTGGTATTCGGAGTTTGCAAAGGGTTGGTAAGTCGGGATGACCCCCTAGCCTTAACAGTGCTCTACCCCCAATGGTATTCGCTCGAGGCGCTACCTAAATAGCTTTCGAGGAGAACCAGATATCTCCGAGTTTGATTGGCCTTTCACCCCCAGCCACAAGTCATCCGCTCATTTTTCAACATAAGTCGGTTCGGTCCTCCAGTTGATGTTACTCAACCTTCAACCTGCCCATGGCTAGATCACTCGGTTTCGGGTCTACACCTTGCAACTAAACGCGCAGTTAACACTCGGTTTCCCTACGGCTCCGCTATTCGCTTAACCTCGCTACAAAATGTAAGTCGCTGACCCATTATACAAAAGGTACGCAGTCACGGTCTCAAGAACCGCTCCCACTGCTTGTACGTATACGGTTTCAGGTTCTATTTCACTCCCCTCACAGGGGTTCTTTTCGCCTTTCCCTCACGGTACTGGTTCACTATCGGTCAGTCAGGAGTATTTAGCCTTGGAGGATGGTCCCCCCATATTCAAACAGGATGTCACGTGTCCCGCCTTACTCGTTTTCATCTATGGTTAGTTTTCATGTACGGGGCTATCACCCTGTGCCGCTGTGCTTTCCAACACATTCCACTAACACCCCATAGACTTAAGGGCTAATCCCCGTTCGCTCGCCGCTACTAGGGGAATCTCGGTTGATTTCTTTTCCTCCGGGTACTTAGATGTTTCAGTTCCCCGGGTTTGCCTCACTACACTATGTATTCATGTAGTGATAACAGCTTATGCTGCTGGGTTTCCCCATTCGGATATCGTTAGCTCAAATGCTTATTACTAGCTCGCCAACGCTTTTCGCAAGTTATTACGTCCTTCATCGCCTCTGACTGCCAAGGCATCCACCGTATACGCTTGGTCACTTAACCATACAACCCAAATGAGTTTCACTTGCGTGAACATCTGGGCCATATCATGACCAGCTGGTTTTTACTTGTCTCACCTCCGACCAGGAAGTGGACTCGCCTTAGTTTTTTAGAATATTCAAGACACTTAAACAGTGTTTTGAGAACTCAAGTGTTAATGCTTTCGCATTAACGTTTTTCGCACTAACGTAATCACATCAATAACAACGAATCGTCATTCATGCGCCTTTAGTTAGTACTATCAGCTTTCCAAATTGTTAAAGAACAACACTTAACCGGCAAGCGGTGTGTTTCACTCTACTTCCGAAGAAGTTAACAAGTAATCTGTGTGAACACTCACATGCATCTCTGCACTTTAAGTATTGAGTTAGTCGTATAGGTAAGGAGGTGATCCAGCCCCAGGTTCCCCTAGGGCTACCTTGTTACGACTTCACCCCAGTCATGAACCACAAAGTGGTGAGCGTTCTCCCGAAGGTTAAACTACCCACTTCTTTTGCAGCCCACTCCCATGGTGTGACGGGCGGTGTGTACAAGGCCCGGGAACGTATTCACCGTGGCATTCTGATCCACGATTACTAGCGATTCCGACTTCACGGAGTCGAGTTGCAGACTCCGATCCGGACTACGACGTACTTTGTGAGATTAGCTCCACCTCGCGGCTTTGCAACCCTCTGTATACGCCATTGTAGCACGTGTGTAGCCCTACTCGTAAGGGCCATGATGACTTGACGTCGTCCCCACCTTCCTCCGGTTTATCACCGGCAGTCTCCCTAGAGTTCCCACCATTACGTGCTGGCAAATAAGGATAGGGGTTGCGCTCGTTGCGGGACTTAACCCAACATTTCACAACACGAGCTGACGACAGCCATGCAGCACCTGTCTCACAGTTCCCGAAGGCACAAGTCCATCTCTGGTCTCTTCTGTGGATGTCAAGAGTAGGTAAGGTTCTTCGCGTTGCATCGAATTAAACCACATGCTCCACCGCTTGTGCGGGCCCCCGTCAATTCATTTGAGTTTTAACCTTGCGGCCGTACTCCCCAGGCGGTCTACTTAATGCGTTAGCTTGGGAGCCCAGTGACTAAGTCACCAAACTCCGAGTAGACATCGTTTACGGCGTGGACTACCAGGGTATCTAATCCTGTTTGCTCCCCACGCTTTCGTGCATGAGCGTCAGTCTTTGTCCAGGGGGCCGCCTTCGCCACCGGTATTCCTCCAGATATCTACGCATTTCACCGCTACACCTGGAATTCTACCCCCCTCTACAAGACTCTAGTTCGCCAGTTCCAAATGCAATTCCCAGGTTGAGCCCGGGGATTTCACATCTGGCTTAACAAACCGCCTGCGCACGCTTTACGCCCAGTAATTCCGATTAACGCTCGGACCCTCCGTATTACCGCGGCTGCTGGCACGGAGTTAGCCGGTCCTTCTTCTGTAGGTAACGTCACAGTAATAGTTTATTAAACTATTACCTTTCCTCCCTACTGAAAGTGCTTTACAACCCGAAGGCCTTCTTCACACACGCGGCATGGCTGCATCAGGGTTTCCCCCATTGTGCAATATTCCCCACTGCTGCCTCCCGTAGGAGTCTGGGCCGTGTCTCAGTCCCAGTGTGGCTGATCATCCTCTCAGAACAGCTAGGGATCGTCGCCTTGGTGAGCCATTACCTCACCAACTAGCTAATCCCACCTAGGTTCATCCAATCGCGGAAGGCCCGAAGGTCCCCTCCTTTCCCCCGTAGGGCGTATGCGGTATTAGCAGTCGTTTCCAACTGTTATCCCCCTCGACTGGGCAGATCCCTAGGCATTACTCACCCGTCCGCCGCTCGTCACCTCAGAAGCAAGCTCCCTTGTGTTACCGCTCGACTTGCATGTGTTAGGCCTGCCGCCAGCGTTCAATCTGAGCCATGATCAAACTCTTCAATTAAAGTTCTTTTGAAAACCCCACTCTTATAAATAAGAACGACGCTTTCGGCTCAATGAATTCTGATTTCATTTAAAAGACTCGGAAGAATCAATTAAATGTTTGTACATATTACTATGAACATTCATCGTTGCATTGAGTTGTAATTTTTTGATTGCCAACATTCCGAAGAACAGAAGACAATTTCGAATAACTCAATACCTGTGAATGTCCACACAGATTTCTTGTTTAGATTGTTAAAGAACGTTGCTAATATGAACATCTTTCGATTTTTCATTCAGCGGCCGTTGACGCTAGGTCGTTGGCTTGGGGTGCGTATTTTACGCTTTCCCGGGTTGGCGTCAAGTGTTTTTTCAAACTTTCTTTTCGCCTTGAACTCTGTGTTTTGAAGCACTTAATTCAACCTGACTCGCTAACCGCTTGCGCTGTCTGCCGTGTCAGTGGATGCACATTATAGGCACCACACGGTTTTGCGCAAGGCCTTTTTTAAAGCTTTTAGCAAAAAAGCAACCAACCGAATACTAATCAAACAACTCGGTACTAAAAATACACAACCGCGTTCGATTTTGCTCAATTAAGCTTCAGATAATACAAAGGAGTAGATTAACTAATATAAAACTGGATAAGAATTATAGTACATATTTAAGATTTAGATAAAAAAGATATGATTTAATGAATATGTTGGCAAGTCACAACGATGACCTCAGCTCTCTATATAGTAGAGGAACTAACTACGTAAACTCTATTGTTAGATGCTATTGAAGAAAATCACTCTATAGTTAACTTTCATTTTTCTCGTTGGTAATATCAGTACTATTGATGTCATCGATGGTTGAGTGTTGTTGTGTCTCTGTTTTATTCAATTCATCGCCAACGATGTGGGCCACTTTTAACTTCTTAATCGCTTTAATCGTGATAACAGGTCCAGATAGTGCATATATGTAGAAACCAAGACAAAGAATGATGGCTGGTTCTACAGAAATAATAACGAACACACCTACGAGCAATAACATCACCACGAAATTTACTTTCCCTCGCCAATCGACTTCCTTAAAGGAGTGATAGCGAAAGTTACTGACCATGAGTAGTCCTGTTAATGCAGTAATCAATGCGGCAAGGTAATTTATATCGGTAGGGTCAAGCTCATATTTAGAACCGCTCCAAATACTTCCAGCGATTAAGGCTGCTGCAGCGGGACTAGCTAAACCTTGAAAATAACGTTTATCGGCAACACCAACTTGGGTATTGAAACGAGCTAATCTCAATGCTGCACAAGCACAGT
Source organism: Shewanella sp. Arc9-LZ (assembly GCF_010092445.1). NCBI lineage: Bacteria > Pseudomonadati > Pseudomonadota > Gammaproteobacteria > Alteromonadales > Shewanellaceae > Shewanella > Shewanella sp. Arc9-LZ. The sequence continues at coordinate 3,925,453 of NZ_CP048031.1, forward strand.
AGATAAAAGCAGCTAACCAGCCTACTTTACCTAAATCTTGCAATGCCCAATTATAAGCAAGGATCGCTGGAGCCATGCCAAAAGAAACCATATCGGCCAAACTATCATATTCAGCCCCAAAATCACTTTGAGTATTGGTTAACCTTGCGACTCTGCCATCTAGTCCGTCACAAATCATAGCGATAAAGATAGCAATTGACGCTAACTCAAAATGACCGTTCATTGATGAAATGACAGCATAAAAACCAGAAAATAGCCCTGCGGTAGTAAATAAGTTAGGTAATAGGTAAATACCTTTATTTTTTACTGGGTGATTAGGTGAATTTTGCATACACTTTACACATTATCGTTTTAGTTGTTGGATTTATACTCAAAGATAGCATATTTTGAAATATCCAAGCATAACGTCAATTAGCTCTGGGAAACTCACATGGGAATTACGCGTTTAGTTTTTGGCTTAGCCACTTTTGCATTTAGTACATGTTTATTTGCCGCGACCATTTACACTTGGGTGGATGATGCTGGCGTTGTACATTACAGCCAACAACAGCCCCTAAATGTAGATGCAAGCAAGATTTATAGTGAGGATATGGAACCTGCTAAAATTGGCACTTACACACCACAAAAAAAAACCGCTGTTAACGTGGAATCTGAATTAGAACAATCAGCAAAAATCATTAATGAAAAAGACAAACAACAAGCCAAAGACATCTGTGAAAGTGCTAAGCACAGCCTTAGTGTATTGAACACTCACAGCAAATTAAATCAACAAGATAAAACTACTGGTGAAACTGTCTCAATGACAGAAGAACAGAGGCAAGCAGCTATTACTGAAAATACCGAACGGGTCAGGTTATTTTGTCAAAATAAATAATAACAAAGGGAGCTAATGCTCCCTTTGTTCAAAAACGTTAGCTGATAATGCTAGATAACATTATTGATTGAAGGCTAGCTTGCCATCTTCTACTACGACTTTAATCATTTTACCTGGCAATAATTGACCTCGCAGTAATTTTTGGGCTAAAGGATTCTCTACTTCTTGCTGCAATGCTCGTTTTAAGGGTCTTGCACCATAAACAGGATCGAATCCAGCTTCAGCAATTAATGATAAAGCCTCATCAGATAATTCAATATCGAACTCTTTCTCGATCAAACGTTTGCGCAATAATTCAAATTGAATACTGGCAATGTGTTTGATATTTTCGGCGTCTAAGGGATGGAATACCACAGACTCATCAATTCGATTTAAAAACTCTGGACGGAAGCTTTGCGTCACAACATTCATGACTCCAGCTTTCATATCTTCATAACTCGTATGACCAAAGCCCTCTTGGATAATATCTGAGCCAAGGTTAGAGGTCATGATGATGACAGTGTTTTTAAAATCAACCGTTCTGCCTTGACCATCAGTTAAACGGCCATCATCTAATACTTGCAGCAACACATTAAATACATCTGGATGAGCTTTCTCAACTTCGTCTAACAAGATAACTGAATAGGGCTTACGGCGAACCGCCTCAGTTAAGTAACCGCCTTCTTCATAACCCACATATCCGGGAGGGGCACCAACTAAACGCGAAACGGTGTGTTTTTCCATAAATTCAGACATGTCTATGCGCACAAGAGCTGATTCTGAATCAAACAAAAACTTAGCTAGCGATTTACACAGCTCAGTTTTACCCACACCGGTAGGCCCAAGGAACAAGAACGAACCTATTGGACGTTGTGGATCGGCAAGACCTGCCCGACTACGACGAATTGCATTAGATACTGCCTCTACAGCCTCATTTTGGCCGATTACACGCTCATGCAATGCATCTTCCATATGCAATAGTTTTTCACGCTCACCTTCGAGCATTTTTGAAACAGGGATACCGGTGGCTTTTGATAGTACTTCAGCAATCTCGACCTCAGTCACTTTATTACGTAACAGTGTCATATCTTGCATTTCTGCTTGCGATGCTAAATCTAGTTGCTTTTCGAGCTCAGGAATACGCCCATACTGTAATTCAGACATCCGCGTTAAGTCACCCGCACGACGAGCTACTTCTAAATCCATTCTCGCCTGTTCGAGATCGGCTTTAATATGTTGTGTGCCTGCTAATGCTGCTTTCTCGGTATGCCAAATCTCATTCATCTCAGAAGCTTTACTTTCGACATCCCTCAGTTCATGTTGTAAAAACTCAAGACGTTTACGACTGGCCTCGTCTGACTCTTTACTTAACGCTTGTTCTTCCAGCTTAAGCTGAATAGCGCGGCGTTCTAAGCGGTCAAGTACTTCTGGCTTAGAATCAATCTGCATTCTGATACTAGATGCCGCTTCATCGATTAAGTCGATAGCTTTGTCCGGCAATTTACGGTCTGAAATATAACGATGCGACATGGTTGCTGCTGCAACTATTGCAGGATCAGTTATTTCAACATGATGATGTAATTCGTAACGCTCTTTTAGACCACGTAAAATGGCAATGGTGTCTTCAACGCTCGGTTCATCAACAATTACTTTTTGAAAACGGCGTTCAAGTGCAGCATCTTTCTCAATATATTGACGATATTCATCAAGTGTTGTTGCGCCGACACAATGCAAATCACCACGTGCTAAAGCAGGCTTAAGCATATTACCAGCATCCATTGCGCCCTCGCCCTTACCTGCGCCGACCATGGTATGCAGCTCATCAATAAACAGAATGACCTGACCTTCCTCTTGGGATAGCTCATTCAATACTGCTTTTAACCGTTCTTCAAACTCACCACGATATTTGGCTCCCGCAATTAACGAGCCCATGTCTAATGACAATACCCGTTTATTTTTAATCCCTTCAGGGACTTCACCATTCACAATACGCTGAGCTAAACCTTCAACAATGGCGGTTTTACCGACACCAGGTTCACCAATTAATACCGGATTATTTTTAGTACGGCGTTGAAGCACTTGAATCGTGCGACGAATTTCCTCATCACGACCAATAACAGGGTCTAACTTACCTTGCTCTGCGCGCTCGGTTAAATCTACGGTAAATTTTTTCAATGCTTGGCGTTGATCTTCAGCATTGGGATCATCAACTTTCTGCCCGCCACGCATGTCTTCAATGGTTTTTTCCATTAACTCTTTGCTTGCACCAGAATCTTTTAATGCTTTGGCAAGGGGGTCATTATTTTCTAATGCCGCCAAGACAAACAATTCAGATGAAATGTATTTGTCTTTGCGCTTTTGCGCTAATTTATCGCATAGGTTTAGTAAACGAATTAACCCTTGTGATAACTGAACATCACCACCAGTACCTTCAACTTGCGGTAAACGCTCTAACTCTTGGCTAACCGCGGAACGAAGCGCGCTAACACGAATGTCCGCTTGCGTAAGTAAAGAATGGATAGAACCAGAATCTTGATTTAACAGCGCCATCATTAAATGAATAGGTTCAATAAATTGATGATCGCGTCCCAATGCTAATGATTGGGCATCAGAAATGGCAATTTGAAACTTATTAGTCATACGATCGAGTCTCATACAACCTCCTAGGATCTGATACATGTGGAATGGGAAATTAATTCAGAAATGAATAATTTGTTAACTTAAAGATGGGGGCATTTAATGTAAACTCAAGGTTAAAACTTAATCTGGATCAAAAAATTGTTGATTTTTTATACTTGAAAGTTGTTACCAATAATAACTTAAGATTTAAGCCAAATGAGAGAAGCCATTCGTCCCGTTTGCTTGTCACGACGATAAGAAAAGTAATCAGGTTCAGAAAAGGTACACACATCTGCGCTATAAGTTTGAGTAACGCCTGCTGCAGACAAACGCAACTTAGCTAAGCCGACTAAATCAGCTAAATATTTAGCATTATTCTGAACAAAATGAGTTGCAGCTTGCGGATTTTTATTGATAAAAGCATCACGAACTTCACTACCAACTTCAAATGCACAAGGACCTATTGCAGGCCCTAAGTATGCGATTAATGCTGACGGTGGAGAATGAAACATCGCCAATGCTTGCTCGATGATGCCCTCACACAAACCGCGCCACCCGGCATGAACTGCGGCAACTTCAGTGCCTTGTTGATTACATAATAATATTGGTAAGCAATCGGCCGTCATTACCGTACATACATGGCCAAACTGATTACTGTAACTACCATCAGCTAATGCTATCGCGCTACCTGGCATCAATGTTTGTACATCAACAACCTTAGTACCATGAACTTGCTCAAGCCAGATTGGCTCAGCAGGTAATGATAATTGCTGAGTTAATATTGCACGATTAGCGAATACATCTTGAGGCTTATCACCAACATGTAGCCCTAAATTTAAACTATCAAACGGGCTAACACTGACGCCACCAAAACGATTTGTCATCGCTATGGCAACGTTAACAGGTATTGGCCAATCGTGCTCAAGCATTATAAATACACTATCGGATTAATCTCAGTATCGACTCGTAGTGCTTTTGTCAGCTCAACCATGTCATCAGGGATCGGCGCATGCCAAGTCATGATTTCACAGGTAAATGGATGAGCAAGTTCTAAACGCACTGCATGTAAAGCTTGGCGCTTAAAGTTTTTGAGTAATTCAAAAAACTCTGGGCTCGCTGATTTAGGCGGACGAGGACGACCACCATAAACCGGATCGCCAACTAACTCATGACCAATATGCGCCATATGAACACGAATTTGGTGAGTACGACCAGATTCCAGACGCAAACGTAAACGCGTATGAGCTCGGAACTTTTCAGACACACGATAATGAGTCACCGATGGGCGACCACCATGGATAACGGCCATTTGAGTACGTCTAGTTGCGTGACGTTCAATAGGTTCATCAACCGTGCCACCTGCCGTCATAGTGCCTAATACAATCGCTTCATACTCGCGAACAATATCACGAGCCTGTAATGCGGCAACCAAATGCGTTTGTGCTTCAACTGTTTTAGCAACAACCATTAGCCCTGTAGTGTCTTTATCTAAACGATGAACAATACCTGCTCTTGGTACATGTTCAATATCTGGACAATGGTATAATAAAGCATTCATCAACGTACCGTCTGCATTACCAGCGCCAGGATGAACAACTAAACCAGCTTGCTTGTTAATGACAATAATATGGTCGTCTTCATAAATAATATTTAAGTCGATATTTTGCGCTTTAGCACTCACTTCTTCTTCAAGTGTTGCCGTTACTTCTATCAACTGAGACTCGAAAACCTTTTCCCGTGGCTTGTCGACTGTGATACCGTCAATAGTAATTGCACCAGATAGGATCCATTCCTTGATGCGTGTACGCGAGTAGTCAGGGAACAAACCAGCTAATGCTTGGTCTAATCTCAGACCGGTTTGTGTTGCTGTGATCTCGCTTTTTAGATTAATCTCTTGTGTCATAGGAACCGTACCCCAGTTTAGGGGTCCAAAGTGAATGTGCTATCTGTTACAATCGGATGTTTTCTATTTTACCGTGAAATGGAAAAATTCTTAACAACAACTTAAAAAGAATTGAATTCAAGTATGTATAAAATTGCCCAAGGTGCCGCCCTAGTATTACTTTCACTGGCTATAACAGCCTGTAGTAGCAGTCCAGAAGACGATGATGTTGCCAGTAAAGCATCACCTGATGTCCTGTACTCTCAAGCAAGAACGTCAATGGAATTAGGTAATTACTCTAAAGCCGTTCGTTCACTTGAAGCATTGGACTCTCGTTTTCCATTTGGTCCGCACAAAACTCAAGTTCAATTAGACTTGATTTATGCGTATTACAAAATGGATGATGCTGCCTCAGGAGTTGCCAATATTGATCGCTTTTTACGCCTCAATCCAACGCATCCTAATATAGATTACGTCTATTATATGCGTGGTTTAACCAATATGCAGGCAGATAATTACTTATTTCACGATTTAATGAATATTGATCGTACCGATCGTGATCCAAAAAATGCTCAAGATGCATTTAAAGATTTTGATCGATTGATTAAATCGTATCCAAATAGCAAGTATTCTGCTGATGCACAACAACGTATGCAGTTCTTAAAGAACCGTTTGGCTAAATATTCAATTCAAGTTGCAGAATATTATATCAAAATGAACGCATGGAGTGCAGCTGCTGTTCGTGCTCAATCAGTTATGGAGAAGTTTCCAGGAACACCTTCAACTGAACAGGCATTAGAAATTATGGCTAAAGCGTATGACGAATTAGGTCAGGAAAAATTACAGCAAAACGTTAAAACTGTAATGAAAGCAAACTTTCCAGCTAATGAAATATTATCTAACTAGTCATCATTCATACTCTACGACTGTTAATTATTGTTTCACATTAAACGCTCCTTGGAGCGTTTTTTATACCTGATTTATCTGCCTTGGCAATTTGAGTCTCTATATATTCAATATTTTTTACTTGTTATGGTAACCACACCAGTAAAAGAGGCACCATAACACCATTTACTCTAGTTACCATCATAGGAGTGAAGTATTTATTACACTATGGTACTTCGGCTGAATAACATTCGATACGCCCAAAATACATCCAAACAAATCGATTTTTGATATAAATATAAAAAACAGGTTGACTCAATGGGTCAAAATCCTTTAAATTGCGTCCGTCGCCCGAATAGCTCAGTCGGTAGAGCAGAGGATTGAAAATCCTCGTGTCCCTGGTTCGATTCCGGGTTCGGGCACCATATTTATATTGGTGGCGACAGCGACTAATAGAATAAAGTTATTTCTCGATACATGTTTTGCAGGTGTGGTGGAATTGGTAGACACGTCAGCTTCAGGTGCTGATGCTCGTAAGGGCGTGGAGGTTCAAGTCCTCTCACCTGTACCAAATAACTTTATCCGTTTTAACAAAAAGGCCTCGCATTGCGAGGCCTTTTTGTTTTTGTTGCCGGTATCACTTTGACGAGTGTTAAAGCCACATATTATTTAGCGGCTCAGGTAGCCTATCAACTGGATTACTCTACTGTATAGTTAATGTTCAGCTCGTTGGCTATAAAATCAGTTGAACGTTAACGCTACAATATCGCTATCTCGTTACGCTCTATCAAACAGTTTGTTCACTGACGAGTCTATCAACTCGCCAGAAAAATCTGCGACAACATAAAACAGCGATTACATCGGCTCAATATAATCCACCATTAACTGCACAGTTTGATTACCTCTAAACTCGTTCACATCAAGCTTATAGACCACACGAGCATGTTTAATGGTTGCATCAGGCCATATTGCTAAATCCACATTAAAAGCAATACCGTCTAACATCGCGTTGCCACATTCCGTTTCAAGTAATAATTTTAAGTGTTTTTCACCCACTATACGCTGCTGTATTACCTTGAATACACCATCAAATAGTGGTTCTTCAAACGACTGCCCCCATGGCCCTGCATTTCGTAATAAAAAGGCAGTATCAAGCGTCATTAACTGGCTCGATAACTCACCATCAGAGAGTAGCTCCCCCGTCAGCTGTTCATAATCTAATACTTCTCTTACCGCATCATCATAAGCTTGCTTAAACTGCTCAAACACATTTGCTTTTAACGATAGTCCTGCTGCCATAGCGTGACCACCAAACTTGGTTATCATTCCAGGAAAGCGACCATTAATGCGTTCGAGTAAATCTCGCATATGCAGGCCTTTAATCGAACGGGCAGAACCTTTTATTACACCATCACCCGCATCGGCAAAAGCAATAACCGGACGATGATAACGATCCTTAATCCGTGAGGCCAAAATACCAATAACACCTTGATGCCAATCATCCTGAAAAATGGCGATGCCCCACGGTAAATCAGCTTCATTGAGTGACACTTTCGATAAACTTTTTAATGCCTCTTGTTGCATGCCCGTTTCAAGTTCGCGGCGCTCTTGGTTTAATCCATCTAATTCCGCTGCCATTCTTCTGGCTAACATGATGTCTTCACACAGTAAGGTTTCAACCCCTAGCGCCATTTCATCTAAACGCCCAGCTGCATTGAGTCGAGGCCCTACCGCAAAACCAAAATCAGCAGCAACAATTTTTTCAGGACTCCGTTTCGCCACCTCAAGCAATGCAGTAATGCCAACACGACAGCGGCCACTTCTGACTCGCTGCAAACCAGCATTAACGAGAATACGGTTATTAGTGTCTAACGACACAACATCAGCGACAGTACCTAAAGCGACAATATCAAGCAATATGCCCAGATTAGGCTCAGTGATTTGCTGTTGTTGATACCAATTACGCTGCCTTAATTGCGCACGTAAAGCAGACATTAGATAAAACGCCACTCCAACACCGGCAATAGACTTACTGGCAAACTGACAACCGGGCTGATTTGGATTAACAATAACATCAGCATTGGGCAAAGTGCTGCCAGGTAAATGATGATCTGTCACGACAACAGTCATTCCTAACAATTTTGCAGCTGCCACCCCTTCAATTGAAGATATTCCATTATCAACGGTAATGAGTACATCAGCATTTTTAGTAAAAGCCACCGCAACAATTTCAGGGCTTAAGCCATAACCATAATCAAACCGATTAGGAATAAGGTAATCAACATGTTTTGCCCCCATCATTTTCAGCGCCAGCATACATACACTAGTCGACGTAGCACCATCAGCATCAAAATCCCCAACAATCAAAATTGATTGCTGCGCAGCAATAGCATCCGCAATAATCACGGCGGCTTCTGCTAGCCCTTTCATACTATCTGGGCGTAATAACTTACTTAGCATTAATTCGCAGTTATCTTCATTGACGCCACGGCGAGCATAGAGCTGTTTCAATAATGGCGATAAAGAAGCGGGTAAATGACTATCATCAACCTGAGGACGACGGACTATTTTATGAGACAAAAGGCAACCTTAAACGGGTAATTAGAGAATAGAGCATAACAAAAAGGTGAGCCTAAGCTCACCTTGATTTTACGTTTTTAGCACACACTTTACGACGTTGATTTACTAGTCTGATTTATAAATTCGATTCAATCGTACGTAATAAATCAGCCGGAGCTTGATAGCCAGGTACCATCACACCATTTTCTAAAATCAGTGCCGGTGTACCGTTAATCCCGAACGACATACCTAATTTATACTGGGCCGCAATATCAATATCACAACTTGCCGCTTTAACATTACCACCCGCTTTAGCTTCTGACATCGCTTTTAAAGGATCTTTAGCACACCATACCGCTTGCATCTCGTCTGCATTAGCAGAAGGAATACCTGCACGAGGATAAGCTAAATAACGAATAGTGATACCTAAATCATTATAGCCTTGCATTTGATTGTGTAGCTTGCGGCAATAACCACAGTCTACATCGGTAAATACCGTGACAACATGTTTCTCATTTTTCGCTTTGTAAACCAACATCTCATCTTCAAATGGCTTAAGTAACTCTATACGAGGTCCAGCCAATGCAGCCTCGGTTAAGTTTTTCATGCCTTTATCCATGTCATACAAATTGCCATGAATGAGTTTTGTGCCATCTTTGGTGACGTATAATACACCGCGGTCTGTTAGTGCTTGATATAAACCGTCGATTGGAGATTGTTGAATGAGCATCACGTTGACACCCAAGGTTTCAGTGAGTTTTTGCTTTAACGCTGATTCATTGGACACATCGGTCGCAGGTGCCGCTGACACAATAGGGGCAATAATAAGGCTGGCAACAAGGGCGAATGCTTTAGTTAACTTCATGGTAATTCCTATATTACACGGGTTCATAATCAATAGACCCGACTTCGTAAGCAAAACTTACAGATTTAATTTCGCTAGCGCAACAAATACTCATAATCTTAAATGTAAGGATTTGAAACCTACACAGATACAAATCACACTAAGCTAACCGCGTGGATGATGTTGGCTATGCAGTTGCTGTAAGCGCACTTTAGCAACATGTGTATAAATTTGAGTGGTCGATAAATCACTGTGACCGAGTAATAATTGTACCACACGCAAATCCGCGCCATGGTTAAGTAAATGGGTAGCAAAAGCATGGCGTAACGTATGTGGTGATAAATGACATTGAATACCCGCCCTGGCCGCATACAATTTAATTCGATGCCAAAAGGTTTGTCTGGTCATCATTTGCCCACGACGTGAGGGAAACAATACATCTGACTGCTTCATACTTAATAGCTCGGCACGAGCAAACTTGATGTACTGTTCAACAGCTGTAATGGCCAGCTCACCTAAAGGGACCAAACGCTCTTTGCCTCCTTTACCCATCACCCTCACCAAACCTTGGCGTAAACTAATTTGCTCCATCGTTAAACTCACCAATTCGGTTACCCGCAGCCCTGTAGCATACAACAGCTCTAACATGGCTTTATCTCGGTACTCGATAGGATCATCAATATTTGGCTCTGATAATAAATTATCTATTTGCGCCTCAGACAATGTATCCGGTAATTGACGAACTAACTTGGGCGACTTGATTAATGCTGTAGGGTCTTGGCTTATTTTCTGTTTAACTAATAAGTAAGCATAAAAACGTCGTAAACTACTGAGAAGTCTCGCTGTGCTACTTTTAGCAAATTGTTTATCAAAACGTTCAGCAAGATAGTCACGCAGTAAGGCCTGGTCAACTTGCAGCAAATCCTTACCTTTGGTCAAAACATAACGTTCAGCATTTTGTAAATCTGTACGATAAGATACCAAGGTATTATCACTTAGCCCGTTAGTTGACCACAAGTCATCAAGAAACTGGTTAATTAAGGGATCGGGTTGATAAGCAGGTTTGGCCAAAGCGGTATCCAATAAATAATAAAAAATAAATAATAAAAAACGACGTTAGATAATCTATCATAACGTCGTTATATTGATCTGTTAATTATGATCTATTTAACAATTAAGCATCCGCTTTTTGAGCCTGATTTTGAGGTAAAAACAAACACACAATTGCTGTTAACGCAGTAGGTAGCAACCAAGCCATCCCCTCTGCATGCAGTGGCATAAAGTCAAGGAAGCTCATGTCCATGCCTGCCGTTTGTAACCCATCAAAGATACCGAAAAACAGTGCAACACTCAGCACGACTCGATGCGAAAAAGCAGGTCTAGCAAAGCGTTCTGTCAAAAAAGTTACCAATACCAATGCTATCGCAACGGGATAAATAGTCATTAACACAGGAATACTGATGCTTATTAATTGCGATAAACCTACGTTAGCGACAGTGGCACATATCACACTTAATAAAACCACTAGTAACTGGTACGATAATTTTGGCATTAATTCATTGAAGAATTCAGAGCAGGCTGTAACTAAGCCAACGGCCGTCGTTAAGCAAGCAAGCGTTACAACCGTTGACAGCATTAAGGTACCAATATTACCAAAATGATGAGTCACATAGTTTGTTAAAATTTGGCCGCCATTGTCTGCACCAATAGCAAAATCGCCTGCTGAAGCACCAAGATAAAACAACGACACATACACAAACGCTAAACCACCAGCAGCAATAAATGCTGCACGAACTAAATACTTAGTTTGATCGGCGGCATCGTTAACGCCTTTTTTGCGTAACAAATCGATGATTAACATACCAAACATCAATGATGCCAAGGTATCCATGGTGTTATAACCTTCAATAATTCCTTTGGTTAATGGACTATTAATATATTCACCGACCGGAAGGTTCACCTCTGCGCCAGGAAGAATAATCACTGAACTGGCTAACCCCACCAAGAGTAAAATCAATACTGGCGTAAGTATTTTACCTACGCTATCGAGTAATTTTCCAGGAAATAAAGATAAAAACATCACAATGGAGAAAAACACCAAAGTATAAATAAGTTGCGCAATACTAAACTCTTTGCCGCCAAGCATCATTAACGCATCTGGATTACTAATAAAAGGTCTAGCGCCAATTTCGAACGCCACCAACGCAGTACGTGGGGCCGCAAATGCTGGGCCAATGATAATATAAATCGCAATGGCTAATGCTGTGGCAGCAAACGCAGGTAATAGCGCCATCACTTTACCGTTAGCTTTCGCAACGGCAATTAACCCTATCAGTGGCATACCCACTGCGGTAATTAAGAAACCGAACATCGCAAAAGACATATTCTCGCCAGCAAGCATGCCAGCAAAAGGTGGGAAAATTAAGTTACCCGCACCTAAAAAAAACGCAAAGGTCATAAACCCTAACCCTAGCGTATCAGTCACACTCATTTTAGTTGTTTGCACTACTAGCCTCGTTTTATTGTTATGTTTTTTAACAAACCTAATTGATTACGCCATAATTAGCTACTGCTGAGCTGAACGAACAATAAATTGTAAAGTTAAAAATACACTTAGAAAATAGTAAACTTTGTTAAGAGAGTAACGAAAATGACTCGCTAGCTCAGTGTTCAGCATGACATCCCTGTCAAATAGCCTTAATTAGACTTTTTACTCAATTTTACGAGTAAAAAAGCGCGCAAACTAATATCAAATATCGCCTTAATACTCAAGCACCAGCCCCCTAAACAATTAAAAAAAACTATTTAGTTACGATTTATGGCAAGACTTGTGTACATATCCACCACATCTATGATTTTAAAGTTAATTTGTCGTAACAAAAAGTCAACGGTACAGGTCAGAGGGAATTAACACGCGACAGTAAAAATCAAAGCGGTTATGATCTTATTCGAGTAGTTCATACAATCGAAAGAGTAATCAATTATCTATGTCTTTTACGTTTAAGCAATTTCATATCGATGATCAACAGTGTGGTATGGCCGTCAGTACTGATGCAGTTTTACTCGGTGCTTGGGCTGAGCTAACTCAATCAAGGCATATTCTGGATATTGGTGCAGGAAGCGGTTTGCTCAGTTTAATGGCAGCACAACGTAGTCCTCGCCACACGAGTATTATTGCAGTAGAAATAGACAATGCAGCCGCAAAGGCTTGCCAATTTAATATTAAACAAAGCCCTTGGTCAGAGACGGTGCAACTCTTTCACGGTGCTATTCAAGACTTTCAACAACTGCACAAAAAGAATGATGAGCCATTATTCGACCATATTATTTGTAACCCTCCTACATCCAAGTTTTAATATATGGACAACTAGAAATCCCTTTTAATATCACGTCTAACAGGTATTTCTAGTTGTCCATACATTTACACTCAATTATGGACACTCTGAAATCGATTTTGTCCATATTCAGGAGATGATTTACGACCCTGGGTACATTTCTGGACATTTGTGAGTTACAAATGTTGTTCAATGCTGAGCTTTAAGATAACTTGTTCTATAGCTAATCGGATAAACAACTACAAATCAAAGTTCAATTTAAATTACCTCTAAAATTTAGAGCACATTTTTGAAATAAAATATATTAATATCTAGATGTTATATGTAATATACAGTAAATATAAGCGCAGGTAGGCAATATTATTGTTCCTCGCTTGCCTCTATGGAGAGAAGCTATTTTGGACAATTTCTGGGTAAAAGTTATCAAAGTTACTGGATATGTAGGGGTGATAGCTTTTCTATTTACTTTACTTATGGAATACGTGTTTAGTGAAAGCATTATTGCATTGCTAGGTTCTGAGAAAGTTTTCTACATCATTGTAGCGTTACTGGCCATTTTCACTTTATGTATTCTAATTGCTTTACTCAAACCTCCCCATCGTGACGATAACAAAGCCAAAAATAACCACTCTCAGCCAACCGAACATAATAAAGAAAAGAAAGATATTTCAGTGACATATACTGGGGAATCCACGCACAACGGCAATAACCTCTTTTAAGATGAAATCTCAAATGACTGTCAATTATAACGACGAGTCAGCTCACCATGGTGACAATGTTTTTACTTCATTAAGTTCACTTGAACAAGCTGTCGAACAAATTAAACGCACCCTAGGAAGCAATAACGGTGCAATTGAGATTATTGAAAATCTAGCAGACTACATCACGGATTATCCTAATAGAGAAATCATTGGCTTAGAGAACAAGCTAATAAATGGTGATCGTCAAGACCTTTCTGATAGAGCGCTATTACTTAAAAACCGTTTTGAAAGAAAACTGGCAAAGAATCAGATGGCATTAGCTGAACAACATATCTATGTTCAAATTCTATCAACAATTAGCTCTATTTGGCATTCAAAGATAAAGCCTTTAATTGATGTTGGCGCATCAAAAAACACAGTAGATAAGGCGATATTTGATGATCTGATAGAGCCAGTCCACAAAGCCGTTGTTCGTTATGACACTCTCGCAACCTCTGAGCTAGTCAGTGGGATGCTCTATTTTCTTACAGGGAAATGCCACTTAGTGTGGGAGAAATCATGCTAATTTACCACCCCGCACAAGATATCAACCACTGTGTATATCGCTTGCTTTCTATTATGGCAAATACTGAACATCAGAAAATCAAACTTGATACTTATCGTCTGATTGATTTTTATACTCTTTTTCCGTATTTAGTCTCACTAATCAAACCACTTCCTAAACCATTGAATAAACATAAAAGTAAGTTTCTTAATATACCTGAACCATTCGAGGCACTAAAAAATACTCGAAGAATTCTATTCGAACTCGAAAACTTACAAACAATTGCTATTCAGAACCTATTGGCTAAAAACATTTTGGACAAAGAGTGCTTTGAAAAAGGATTTATCAAACGAACAGATTTGTCACTACCGCAACCACTTGCAGATGAGCTAAACAACTCAAACTTAGCTCAAGAGGAATGGTTTATAGCTCTAATTGAGGCTTTACCTAACGTCAAATTTGAAGGAAAGACTGGGCTAAAAGCTAGAACTGGTTTGATGGAATATCGTTATGATCTGGAGGCACAATGAGTCGTGCTAAGTTATTTATAAATCACTTTTCCGTATATGCATTAAGTAAGTATGTTTATGATCAGGAATTCCACTCTGGGGTAAACATAATCAGGGGTGAGAACGGAACAGGTAAGTCAACAATCATGGACTTAATCTGTTACGTTCTGGGAGCTGAAATTACAGATTGGACTCAAGAGCAGCTCAAGTGTGACTATGTGATTGCTGAACTAAGCATTAATGAGCATATTGTAACTTTGAAAAGAAATATTACAGCAACTGGCCAAGAGCGAGTACTTTTCTTTGATGGTGATATAGCTAGAGCCCGATCAAGTGACGAGGGTTGGACTAAATTTCCAATGCGCCGTAATCAAGATACTCATAGCTTTTCACAACATCTATTTGAACTATTAAACTTACCTCGTCATCAGACTGATGATAGTAAAAACCTTACAATGCATCAGATGCTTAGGTTGATGTATGTTGATCAGCTATCAGCTACAAATAAGCTGCTTAAAGAAGAAGTGAGGTATGACAACGTAACGACTCGACGTGCAATCGGTGAGTACTTGCTAGGCATAGATACACTTGAAGCATACAACTTAAGACAAGATTTGATCGAGTCTAATAAAACTTTTGAGAAATTGAATGCAGAACTAAATGCGATTTATCGTATGTTCGGACATGATGAGACCCTCATAAACCTAAAGAGTCTGAATTCAGAGATTAGTAAAGTAAATTCCGATATCGCAGAATTAGAAAAAAAACGCATAGAAGTCAAAAGTACTGCTATGGAGCAAGTTTCAGAAGATGTGGCTAAGCGAGTAAAATCGCTAGTCAAAGAAATCAGTGCCCTAGCAAGCACATTATCTACTTTAAAGGCTAGTCGTGATACAGTTTCAGCAGAACTTCGTGAAACTTCAGCATTTATACAGTCTCTTGAGTACAGAAAGAACTCTCTAGCACAATCTCAAGTAACGTATAGTAACCTTGGGGCTATTTCGTTTAAATATTGTCCATCATGCCTTGAGAAATTAGAAGCTAGTGAAGTCAATTCATGTTGCCTTTGTCAATCCCCTAAAAACGACAGTGATAAAGACTTTGCTTATTCTCAATTATTTAACGAATTGAACTTCCAGATCAAAGAAAGTCAAAAACTAATGGAAAGCTTTCAAGGTGACATAGCACTAATTGAATCAAAAATCCCGCTAATTAATCAAACAATGTCACATTCCAAAGCAGAGCTAAATACAATCTATGTATCCAATGATGATAAGGATGCTATTTTGCAAAACCTGTCTACAGAAATTGGGTTCTGTCAAAGCCAAGTTCTCACCTTAGAAGATAAAAAAGAACAGGTATCAAAGGTTGAACTATTACAGGCAAAAAAAGCAAAAGCACAAGAGCAAATTATTAAAATTCAAGAGAGATTAGAAAGAGTATCGATTCTTCAAGAAAATAGATATGTGTCCGTATATGGTTCGATTGAATCAAAGGCTAAAGGGCTTCTAATGTTAGATGGTGGATATGAGACTGCTTTTGAGGAACCTGAGGATGTAACTTTTGATTTCGCCAAGGATAAAATGTTCGTTAATGGTAGAAGTAAATTTTCTGCTAGCTCAATGGTTGTCATGAAAAACAGTATCCGTTTTTCGATATTTGCTCACGCCTCTGACGACACATACGCTCGATTTCCCAATCTAATCCTTATGGATAACGTTGAGGATAAGGGGATGCGAGAAGAGCGCAGTCAAAATTTTCAACGAAACATGGTAGATGTGTGCGGAACGATACAGAATGATTTTCAATTGATATATACAACGTCAATGATTGCTGAAGAGCTCGAAGGAACAACTATGTGCGTCGGGCCATTTTATTCAAAAGGCAGCCATACATTAGAGTTTTAAGCGTCTAGCAATTACATATATCTTTAAAAGAAGTCGACAAAACGGATAATCATACATTTGAAACATTTGCGTCAATCGAGGATAGATAAGACATATTTTTGTATGGCGCGAACTCATAATGGGGCAGAAATGTGTCACCTATCAAACTCAGAAATGGATATACATGAGCCAGTAGCTTTATGGGTATGTGAGGCTTTTGATGCCTTCAGGGAATTATGTGTTCTCATTGCTGTGATCTTTCGCATGAACTGGTCAAGTTGTATTTAGGTTTGAGCAGCTTATTTGTTACTGTAGAATTCAAGAAAACGATATTGCTCGACTGGGTTTTAAGTAACGTCTCGAGCCCCCTATCTAGTTAAACTTACTTTTTGGAAAGTTACAATTAAATGAGAAGACGTTATCGTTATAGCCCTAGGTCATACAGGAGTTGGGGGCGAGCAACACAGTCGAAAGAATATAAGTTAGAAAGGCTTATAGGTGCATCCGCTTTAGACATGATCATTCAACGGTTTTACACTGCAACTTCCAACGAGATTGAACTAATTCTCAGAGTCTATGCTCTTGAGTATGGACAAAGTGCATTAGCATACGCCCGAAACACACTCCCCAAGTGGAAGTCAAATGCAACCAAGCTTTCAGGGCAAACGAAAGAACGACTTGTCCGTTGCGTCCCTGAGTGCCTACAAGCGAATGAACGATATGATATAGCAAAAGAAATCTGTTTGTTTTATGAAAGCAAAAGGCATAAAAAAATAGCCCATATCAGTATCAATACTGACGAACCTCAAGAAGGGTTGGCTCGAGTCTACGATACTATACAGAGTTTTTATGAGGCTAGAGAAATCATTGAGTTGCCTGAAGATCTAACTCAAGCAATTTCTTGGCTGGCGAAGGATGATGTTACTATCGCTCGCGCTTTGCTTGCTAAAGTAGAACAAGAAAGTGCAAACAGGGTTGAAAAGCGCGCATATGGAGATTTGGAGGTTGTCGAAAGTTTTCTCGCGAAAGAGGAGCCAGCACAAATCAACCAAACTATAGAATTTCCAAATGGGAGTATTTCATTGTCGACTTATACACCGCGCAAACCGTTTTTGAAAAGGTTAGTGTCATCTATTTTCGGAGGTTGAATTGAATAATAAAAGTGAGAACAAAGCGTTAGTTACTAGCGACATTCTCGGTAATGCACTCGCAAACCTGAACGAAGAACAAATAAAAAATATAAGTGTAAAGGCTGCTGAAGAAGCTCTCAATATTCAAAAGAGAGAAGTTGACCGTGATAGTTTGGAAATCCGATCACGAAAAGAAGCAGAAGACCACGTAGATACTTTTAACGAACTTAATAAAGATGGGAAAGTTGCTCACGAAGTAATTACTAAAAGTACTACTGCAACGGGTACTAGGACGATCACTAGTCGAAGTGGTACTGCCACAGCAAAAAGTGCGTGTTTTGTCGCTACAAGTGCATTCGAAGATTTTGACCATCCAACTGTTGATGAGTTAAGGTTCTGGCGTGATGACAGCTTAAAAAAACATAAAGCAGGACAATGGTTTATCACTTGGTATTATAAAAATGGAGAGTCACTCGCATTGTGGCTCGATAAAAGACCTAACCTCAAACCATATATCCGAAATACCTTGTCTGCTTTTGTAGCTGTTGTAAGAACAAAGAAATAGTAAATATAGAAGCGCCATTTTTTATGATGGCGCTATTGTTTACTTACAGAGAATCAATTTCTACATGCCCCGAAAAAGCAATTTGCTTCAACTCAAACTTTAATCAATACGAACAAACTTTGAGGCAAAAGTGATTTACTCGTCTAGGCTCATTTCTGGAAAGAAGAGAGTTAATACACCTTGAATTAGCAATTAATAAATCACTTTAATAATTTTGAAATTATTTAATTGCTTTTTAAACCTTAATGGTTAAATTCAATTGTTAAAATTTATGATTAATAAAAAATAAAGGCATAAATTAAGAGGATGCCTTTTTAATTTAACTACAATCAATTGATTAAATCTTATTCCGCAGCGATAAAATTGCTCTAGCAGCAATACTGCCGGAGGTCTTTTGCTGGCGACGGATAGCTAGTCCGACATCATCACCACTCTTATTGTGTAAATTAGCTAATAAGGAATCTGGTAATAAAGAACCTAGAGTTTCAGATTTAGATTCACTCCAATTAATAGTAGCTGTTGCACCTGCTACTCGTTTGGCTAGCAAGGATTCAAGATGCTTTAGACGTTCTGGATCAGTGGTTATATAGCCTATTGGTAAGGTCAGAGCACTATCAGCATTAGGTTGACCGTGGTACTGAACTAAACCAATCAATCCAGGGATTAACAGTAACTCCAAACGGTCAAAATCAGCATCTGAAGTTAGACCTATAGCATTAGCAAAGCGACCAAGATGATGCTTACGGTGTAGGCGACTATCAGTATTGCTATCACTTAAGTGCAAAAGTGTTACACGAGCTGACTGATCATCCGTATATTTATTCAAAGTTTCACCTAGGTCTCGATTAAACTGAGCTAGTTGAATGCTATTGGCTCCCCATAGTGGCACCTTGCTACTGTACCAAATAGCTTTTGGGGCCAATGTTCCTTCGTGGCTGCGTAGAGCATCATGGAACTCACTAATAAAGCGTTTGGCATTATCTGGAAGATAAACCGCTCCTAAAATACCAGAGGACTGTTGGTTACCATAACCTGTCTGACGCTTTTCTCGAGCATCTAACCAACCTGAATAATCAAACTTATAACCGTTAGAAAACAATTTTAGAACTGGGTCTTGTACCAATTCACAATAGTCTGCGCAATCAAGGCCAGATTCTTCTAAATGTTGATCTCCAAGAAAATCAGCTATATGCGCTTCCAACTCATTCGCTAGCGATAAACGATTGTTACCTATGCGTTCATAGGAGTGAGTGAACTTCTGCGGCTCACTGTTGGCAACGGCGATATAACTTACTTCAACTTCTACAGGAATTTGTACCATCTCATGAGAGCTGCAGCCCATCACTTTATAAAGCTGAGTTCGTTGCCGCTCGTATTCGTTGTTGCGACTCAGCATTAGGTGGTGACGAAACTGGGTACTAAATGCCTCTATAACCGCAGATGTTTCAACTCCGATTTTATTTCTAGGTAATAACTCTGGTAAACCAGAGGTTAGTCGACGATGTGGCTGTGATTTGCACACCGATAGGGTGAGCAAGTCAAATGCCACTTCTTCGGTTTTCTCTTGGTACTTGACTAAACTTGGTTTTCCGTCGTTGCTAGCCGCATGTTTACGCAAAAATGAACTAGCTTCTACATGTCCATCTGGGTTAATGGTTATCAAACGATTAGCAAGTAAGCTATCCAGAAGTACTTCACGCTCACGATCATTTAATCCAAAATAATTCTGCAGTTCACTTGGGTATAGCTGATCAAAAATCAACAGTAAACGACAAGCAAATTGTTCAATGCCAGGCATCAATTTTTCAGTTGTCCATGCACAGTTTATCTTGTAACTGCGTGCCGGTAATAGCAAGGTAATCAAATTACCTAGACGTGGTTCTGACATTAGTCGTTATCTCCTAGCAAATTCTGCCCACTTAACACTTGATAATTAGGTTCAGAGGCAGCAACCTGATTGCTGATAAATTCATGGACACTCCCTAATGCCGAATCATTATTATGCTTCGACCACATACGACTAGCTCCTAACACAAGTAGACGTTCCTGAGCTCGAGAAATAGCTACATTTATTCGCGGAGCATCCCGTAAGAAACCCTGTAATTTATGAGCGTTATCGCGAACCAAGCTTAGGATTATGATTTTGTTCTCTTGCCCTTGATAGGAGTCAACAGTATCGATTTTGATTAAACTACGTATATCTCCTGCCCACTCAGCGCGACTAATGGCGTTTGTGATTGCCTCTTTCTGCTGGCGATACATAGTGATAATACCAATAGGGTACGGTTGCTCAGCGGTAATGGTCTGCTTTAGATGAGCAATATTGTCATCGCTAGATAGGTTTTGCAACGCATCCAATAACAAACGTACTTCACGTGGGTTACTGTACCTACCATTACCCTTATCCTCTTCACCTCCTTGCGGATTGGGGCTAGAACTATCAATCCAACTAACAGCTTTATTCCAAGGGCTGGGCAGTTGAGAATACCAATCTGGGGAACCACCACGGCCTGTATGCAACTTGCCCATATCCTTCGCGTAGAAGCATTCAGATACTAGATCACCAATAGGTTCAACCATACGGTACTGGGTATCTAGTGCAACACCACCGGTAGCTTTAAAGGCACGTTCGAAATCAGATTCGTAAAATATGCCTCGACCAAGCTCCAACTTCTTAGCTGCCAACTTAAGGTGTTGTTGATGGTAGAATGGTGGCAGCTGCTTATGATCCCCTACGAGTAATATTCGTTTTCCTGATTGCAACGCAACCATTAGCTCTGCAGCCTGAGCACGGCCAGCCTCATCAACAATTACCCAATCGAAGCTAAACTCCGCAAGCTCAAGACGACGACGACCAACTCCAACAAGAGTGCCGCAAACTAACTGCTTACTCTTAAGCATAAAGCGGTCAAAACCTGACTCGCCTCCTTGTAGAACATCCATCCACTCTTGACTCATCTCCAACAAACTTAAGAAGCGCTCTAAGTTTTCAGGGTTGTTATAGCAACACTGAATGGCTATCAGCTTAGCCAACTGAGTCATCAGGGTATCGTCATACACCAATGGTTCTGACAGTTCACTATTAAATATCGAACATATCACTGTTTGGATACGTCCCTTGATCAGATCAAACAACTTGACCTGTTTAGTAAAATTCTCCTGATAATAAGGACCATTCCCTTTATTTTTTTCTAGCTTGACCAACTCACGTCGGCACTGAGCGAACGAAACAATCAATGGATTAAGGCTTCGGTGCAACTGACACAACCGTTTTACCAGTGAGGGCGCCATACCAAGTCGTTTGCCAAGAGTTCCAACCCGTAGATCATACTCTCGATGAAATTTATGCTGAATTTGTCGCTGTAAAGCTTTTGTTTCGACACAAAGCATACCCTCGTCGATCATCTGCTCATGACCGATTCGAACAGTATCTAGCTCCATTCCCTTCTGATGACTTAGTTCCCTAGCCTTTATAGCAACGTTATCGACAGCAGTATGTGACTGACCAACTAGCAGTACGTTATTAACACCACAGTGATGATAAAGGTAATGAATAAACTTTGACACAAAGGTCGTTTTACCAGTGCCAGGTGGTCCTTGCAGCACTCCAACAGGCCCTTGTACTACTAGTTGTTGGAAAGCCATCAATTGTTGTTCGTTAAAGCCTTGGTCCGCTTGATCGTACAGTTCTCGTAACGTCGCGCCGTTAGGCTGTGGTTGCATTTGATGCATTTCTGGCTTTTCATTGTAGTCAAAGTACTTTGCTAATTCTGGGATCTCAGCCTTATTGTCAATTACACGTTGCAGTGCCCGCATGCGTAATTCACGTGAGGATTTATCACGAATAGATTCCAACTGCAGTTGACTACCGTTATTGATCCTTTTTCGAGCTGCATCAAAATCAAAACGGATAGCTAATAGGTTTGGCGTCGTCTCGCTGAGCCGCAGCTCACCTAACTGAATCGATTCGCGTTTCTCCTTTAGGTAAACGAGGATTTTATCATCGACTTCGAAGCTAAGATCCGCTCCAGATTCAGTAGTATAAGGATATAGCAAACATCCACTTGGTGATTCCTGATAATCAGCAGAATCGATATTAACTTGATCACGCAATTCGCCCTCTGTATCTGCAAGTGCCTGCCATAGCCCAACTGGACTTGATTCACTACTATCAAAATCGTTCTCATCCATCTCTTGGTTTGGATTAGTGCGTTCGATAATGGCGTCGATTACTGGCTCAAGATTCATTAGCAGCTCAACGAGACTGTTGCGTTCAGTTAGTGATCCACGCTGAACCGATAGTGGTGTACTAATCTTGGTTTGGGAATGCTTACCTGCCTTGATAGTTTGTTCAATCGACAAATCCGTGTGGTAACTAATCCTCGTGATGATTCGAGTTTCTGGAACTAGATTAATCATTAGTTGTTCACCAAGACCAGTAATGTAACAGCGTAGCTCATGAGCAAAGCGCGAACTGGTCGACCAGCCACAGTTAAAGTGATAACCACCATCAATTTGCGCTAGTAACTTAAGTTCTAGTGGCCAAATGTCACTTCTCCAGCATATAGGAACCGCTTGTGACAATTCCAGTTCAGGTTCGATAACTTTTTTAACCTCAGGTATCTCTGGTGTTTTGAGCGATTGCAGTAATGGATCTAGTGCAATTGGGACACCATCCACGGACTGTTTGGCTCGCTCGAGCTCTTCGAACAGTAAAGGAGGCATATCATCACTAAACAGCTCCTCCATCATACGATATATTGCAAAGCAATCACGCCCAAACGCATCTGCCGCATCTAGGTTTACAGGTTGATAATATGCATCAGCAGTTAGCTCATTACTATACTCAAGCAACCCCATCAGAATTAGTGTTGGATGTTCAGTTACTTGCACCAACAGCTTGTTGGGGCAAAGATCTCCATGGGGCAACTGCTTTTCATGGAAGCGAAGTACGATATTGATTAGTTGCTCTGCTATAGCAAAACGTTGTGGTTGGTCTAGATCAGTTTCAGCAATAAATTGCGGCCACAGTAGACCTTCGAGATGTTCACTAACCACATATAATCCGCCTTGACCTAATAGGCCACAGGCATGTACCTGTTGTGTTGGCAGATTTAGCTGCTTGAGCTTATCAATCCGCTGCTTAAAGGTGTAAATTCGCCGATTTACTCCAGGTTGTTGCGGATTCAACGCAACCCCATCCCATAGCTTAACCTGCAGTGATTTTTCACCTTTGCTGCAGAGATAGGTGATGCTTCCAGTGGTAGCAATAGCTGCAAGTGCGGGATAAACCTCAGCAAGCAGCGCAGAGAGTGGCTGGAATTCCATTACTAAACCAACGTTATTCATCCCATCACGGAAAAAATCACTTTGCTGCAGTTCTAGATGAATCTGATTAGCTTCATCGTGTCCTTGGATCTGTTCTTTAGTAGCGGAATTAAACTCGTTAAGCATGATGTCGGCACGTGGAAATCGCTTGATTGGTTCAAGGTTAAGCGCTTGTTCAAACCAGCTGTTAAGTGCACCACCAAATGGGTCTTGGATTGGTGCGCGCCATTCTGGCATCTGTTTACCTGACAGTAGCGATTCACCAGCAAAGCAGACTCGATAAGCCACAAGTGCCAACATGAATACATCTTGACGGTATGGTTCAGCAACTTCTTCAAATGCGTCTTCCGGTATTATATAAGGAGCACTTTGTAGGGTTGTTCGTAAATCTTCTAAATTATCACGTCCATCGATCGAGGCCGCACCAAAACCTGTAACAACAATACTACGCTGGTCCTCGGCATACCACAGATTATGGGGGTCAACATCACGATGCCCAACTCCTAAGCTGTGAAGTTCTGAAAACGGGGCCAGTAAAGCCCGAACACGATCGATACGCTCAGGCTTACTCCATCCTTCAGCCTCGCTATCAAGAACCTCATCAAAGCGCTTAAAGCTTCGTCGCAGCTCGAACAGCTCACGCGCATCATCAGTTATATCTTCCTCTGAAAGCTCGTTGACGGCCCGCAACATATAGTCTTGCATCGTGGCACTGCCGTTGCGCACCTGACGACCAACTCGAGTTTCACGTAATGCGATCTCTTTCCAAATTGATTGTTCAGCATTGGCGACGCCTAGAGCATCGAAGTCCCATTGACGAAGCAAACCTCTGTGTTGATTATTGTCTTTATGAGCGGCACGGAATTCATTGTAAATCTTGTGGGGATGGCTAAAAAAAGGCTTATCATTAGCTATATAGCCATTTTCTTTTAATGGCAAAGCTTTAACTTTTGGTCCCTCAAAAAAGGACTTAATGATCGACAAAATTTTGGGCGAGTTAGGTCGAGGAGTATCCCCCTCAAACAAATGGCTAAAGTTAGTATCCTGTACTAATTGATCGTAATGTTTTGGTTTACCTATCGAGAGAAATTCATCACGAGTATGGACATAGCGACGCTCATTCGATGGCAGGTTTTCTGGGCCTGCACTGCCACAGAGCACGACATGAGCTTCAACATGAAGGAAGTAGCCGAGCTTACGCGATAACTCCTCTTGAAGCAGTTTCTTTAACCTCAATGCATGGTCACGCTTAATTTGATAGGGGCTTTTACCACGAGGCTTGCCATTTTGCAGCCACTTACCACCCTCGTAGGTGATATTACCGTTCCACTCTTTTAGTTCCACCAATAACAATCGATCAGCGGTAATAATCAGGGTATCGATTTCCATAGAACCCTGGCTGTCAGTAACCACTAAACCAGCATAGCCAAACCAGCTATCTGGAAACTGCTTGACCATCATATCGACCGTCTTTGTTTCGCTTCGGTGCAAGCCTGCACCACCAACTATCTGATACTTCAATTTTGCTCCTGTAGTTTCAAAAGAAACCAATGATTAAGTTGGGGGGAATACTCGCCAGACTATGAGAAAAATTAGTTTCCTGAATAGCAACAGGCACTATAGACACTCTGGTGCATTACTAAAACTTGGTCAATATGTAGCTATCAAACGTCACAATGTGTAGCGGTCGTTCGTACTGTTTGATCCCTTTATCAATAGATATCCTATGGCTAATTCTGATGGCTAATAATAACTGAGTAACTGCACTAACTGATTTTGGGCATAAACAATTTACGCCCCTAGGCACATTTCTGGACATTTCCGAGTTAGGTTCTTAACTTTAACTCGTCAGTTTCGGATTAAAATTTCTATGGAGTAACGTCGCATTCACCGCGCGAGCGAAGCGAATCAGGTGAATGCGACGTTATAGGGTTAATTTGGTTCTTGCCACATATCTCGAACAGCCTAAAAAAGCTTATTGATTTCAATGAACATCTTCTCAAATCTGTCTAAAGTTTTTTTTGAGAAAAAATCTGTAGTAAGCTCCATGCTAAGCAAGATCTGTGAAGGCTTGTAGTGATTAAAATCCTTGCCGCCAAGAACGGCTTTCAACTGAAGTAAAATAGTTTGCTTCTTGTCGCCCAACTCAGCAACAGAAATACTTTTATGGGCGGGCAAGGCCTTTCCAAATATCTGAAGATATTCTGACTTTTCAAACAGGTCTTCAATGTCGGCTTTTTCGTAGTCATCACCCGCAAATTCATCAAAGAATCTAACATGTTTGTCTTTAATTATCTTCGATTGAATTAGGCCATCGAGCCTTTGGGCTCCTTTGGCATTGTTGAACGAATCTAACAGGCAAGATATTTTCAGCTTTGAACCACGAAGCAAAGAAATAAATGAAACCACTTTGTCTAAACCACCCACAGGAACTATCGTCACATCATCCCGTAAGCCTTCACGGCCTTCACTTTCCAATAAGTTGGACATGAACGTCAAATAGTTTAGGTCGGATGGACCTTCAACAAGCAGATTGTTTTTCGATACAAATAGATTTTGTGCAATATCATAACCAAGTGCTGCTTGAAGCGGGAATAGCGTATCAGGATCTTTTTCCTGTATTGCATCTGAAATGATACTGCCAACATCAGAGTCGTAAACAGTTCTTACTCTATGTAACGCATCGGATTCGACCATAAATGGTGAATGGGTTGAGTATACTATCTGGTAGTTATCAGAAAGATCATTGATAAAACGCAACAAGTCTGCTTGAGCGGATGCATGAAGGTTTAAGCCTGGCTCATCCAATAAAAGGATAAAGTTTTTATCTTTTTCGTCTTGAATCTTGCTAAACCAGACGATAAAAGAAAAGAACCAATTAAAACCTTTACTCCGATTCTTTAATGGAAGCGTTATTCTATGGCGATTATTTTTTACTCGAATATCAAGAATCTTTTCAGGCTGTTGATTTTGTCGGTGTATTTGATCAATTTTAAATTCAATTGCTAGATTATTATTTGTTGACCAGTATTCAAAAATTTTATCTGTTATTTCGTTTGAAGTGGCTTCCAGCTCTGCAATAAAAGACTCGAAATTAGTAGAGTTAGCCAGTTCATCAATATTAATTACAGCCAATTCAAAAAGTGCTTTCGCTGTGTCTAGCTGCTGTTTTGTAAATTCTCCTGTAACTGTATTATTCCGAATTGCATCAATACTTACTCTTGAAGGTAGCTCGTGGTATTCATCAAAATACCAGAAGCGAGGTAGTCGCGGTTTAATGTAATTCTTCGTGATATATCCATCAATTAGATTACCCCACTCATGCGCTTTGCTAACAATATTAGTATTTAAGTACTCAATAACTAAAGCCAGTTCTTCATCTTCAACAACTTCTTGACTTATAACCGCTTTAACTGTGCCGAGTGAAACTAATTTTGAATTCATTTCCTCGCTAAGGCCAAGTTTATTTTGTAGCGTTTCAAGATATTTATTTTCGTTAGAATTAAGTTGATACCAAACTCGACCAGATTTATATTTCGACGCAATAGTGAAGCTATCAATCGTAAGTACACCTTCACCAAGGTCTGCATTAATTTTGTCAATAGTGTCTTTGTCCATGAGAAAAGTACAGACAATAACCTCTTGATCATTCCCTGTTCGTTGATATTTTTTTAGTTCACTCCTTGGGTAGTCTTGGACTTCGTCAAATTTAAAACTCTCATCATCGGTAAAGTAATTAAACTTTGCCAATGACTCCAAGAAAGCTGTCTTGCCACTTTCATTCTTCCCTACAAGCGTGGTTACATCACTTTCAAGTTGGACTTCCTGTGGCGTAGTGTAACTCTTATATTTATCAACCTTAACCTGCTTTAATATAAACATAATCCCTCATTTTCTATTTCAAATATTAATGTTGACACAATGACGATTTTTTGTAGAAGCTCTATAATACCCACATCATAGGCCGTAACAAAGCTGCATTCCCACACATACTTTTATTATGCTTTTCAATAAAATATTGACAAAATCTACTTTTTGCAACCCATACACGAAGTATATTATTGCCTCTAGTTATAATTTTTAGTTTTCGCTGAAAGAGACGCAACCAGCAAACCAACTGACATAACCCCAAAAAATGACATAAATGATCCTATAAGGTTTATTACATAATACTCTTGACTTACATCCTTTATTGTAATGTTAGTGAAAGCTTGAAATGCAAATATTAACGAACC
Source organism: Shewanella sp. Arc9-LZ (assembly GCF_010092445.1). Lineage (NCBI taxonomy): Bacteria > Pseudomonadati > Pseudomonadota > Gammaproteobacteria > Alteromonadales > Shewanellaceae > Shewanella > Shewanella sp. Arc9-LZ. The sequence goes on from NZ_CP048031.1 coordinate 3,953,328, forward strand.
ACCTAAATCCATAGTTGTAGATGATGACTCATTAAAATATCCAAATAAAGAAAAGCTTATAACGGCAAATAAAGAAAATAAGATTATATTGAAAGGCCGCTCACCGTATCCCCAGTATACTTCTTGAAACGCCATCCATATGAAATTGAAAAAAGATAATATACGCTTCCCTATTCCATCCCGATTATCTAATATCGATTTGCGTAACCCTTTACGCTTTTCCTTTTGCTCGAGATAGAAATGCTTGCCAGCAAGATCCGGATAACCTAGATGAGAGTAGGTCATTTTTGCAGATTGATTAAACTTCTCTCTTTCCTTAGCAGAACCACCATATATATCTAGGTATTCAAAGCAACAATCTGAAACTTCAGTGTTCTTGAGCTTTAATTTTAGACACTTTTCTCGAATTGATGAACGGGATAGCTTTACGTCACTCAAACTAATCGTTGACTCACAATACTCAAACTCACATTCCGACAAATTTCCTTTACTAACATCAATTTCAATTGAGCATTGGTGAAACTTTGCGGCATGAATCTGACCATGTATATTAAGATTCCGTAAGGTAGAGTATGAAATATCCTGAAAGCTAGTAATGATCGGATTAATTAAAGTGATATTATCGACATTTGTAAATTCAAGGTTTTTCTCACCCACAACCCCATCAACTACCGTCACACCTCCACCTCCTAACTTTAGCAATTCAAGACTTGGTGGAGCACTCTGCTTAGTAGCAGAAAAAATTTCGTCGATGGTGACACTGGGCATAAAAACAGGAATGTTAAACTGTATACTTGAATTGCTATTTATGAACGTCGAGGTCTCACAAGACCTTCCTGATGGAGTCAAGCATCTAACATAATCCTCAATACTTGAAGGGCTTTTGTAAAATATCCAGCTCCTGTTTTCATAAGCCCAATCAATGTAGCTAGAAAACTCAACCGATCTAGTCACCCTTTCCCTTATAGTTTTTTTTTCAATTTTGTTTGTAAAACAGTGACGTAAAATTGGTTGGTCAGGTTGAGTACGATGCAAGCGTAGACTTACATCATACTCAATAAAATTCATTGGTTCTCCATAGAGCCTTATAAAACGTGCAGGCCCATGGAATATCAAATCTTGCCTTGTTAGCCCAGCTTGTTCTGAAAGCCACATAGAAAAGAATGGCAGAGTCTCAAAAAGAAAGTTCACAATACGAGGGAAATCATGCTCCCTTCTCCAACGATTAAACTCTTCATCACTCCAAGTGAGCCAATCCTCTGGGGACAGTTCAACTTTTTTTTCTAACATCCTACCTCTCTTACTACCACGTAGATACAATCAATTTTGGCACTTATTAGATAGTGTATTGTGAACCTGCCCTTCAAATGATATCAACCTCCGTTTGGAGTTTTATTTTGATAGCCAGTAGAGGAAATGTCTACTTTGAGTGGGTAATTCGGACACATAACGTTTTAGTGCGCATGCGTGTTCACCTCATTAAAGCAGTGAAAATTAACACAGTTAACTATATGTATTACTGTGCGTTTGTATTAAAGTTTGATAATTCTTAATAGTGTTTGATCATTTATATTATAGTTTGATATTTTTTGGGACTTTTGGTGAGGAAACGGGTTAAGGACCAACACATTTCCGCCCCTTTCCTCGTTAGTGCAATTACTCTCATTGTTCTTAATCATCGATGTTTGACCAAATTTTCCTAATAATTAAATATGTGTTGAATTGATTATTTTTTTGGCTTGTATCTACTGATTCGATGACTATTCAGAACTATTAAAAACCTTTAGTATGAGCATCTTACTTTTAAATAAAGGAATGATTTGATGAGTAAAGAATGGATAGATGAACTTAAAAAGCTATTTTTCTCCCCAAACCTTTACGATGTAGATGTTCCGAGTGCTGTAGACTTGAAACTAAAGCATATACCCCAAAGGTTGTTTAAGTATCGTACTTTTGGGAAATACTCGCTAGATAACCTTAAAAACAACACTCTATGGTGCTGTAAAGCTAGTCAGTTCAATGATCCGTATGATAGCTCGTTTTTCTTCCAATACCATCCTGATACATTAGCAAATAATCACTTGAATTATGCTCAAGGCCTTTACACAAATGATGAGATAGCAAGAATAAAAGGCTCTTCACAGCCATTAATGACTATCGCAGAAATAATCTCGGCTAAATCTCATAACCGCCCAGCCCCTGAAAAAGTATATGACTTCCTTTTAGATAAAAATTGTAACATCGAACAAGTTAAGCAGATAAATCAGTATATAAAAAATGGTCCTAACATTTGCTCGTTGAGTGAACGAGTTGATTCAACCTTGATGTGGTCACACTATACAAATGAGCACAAGGGTTTTGTGATGGAATATGACTTTTCGGAGTTAGATAAAGAATCAGGTTTGGGTAGGTTAGCCTGGCCTGTTATTTATGAAGATCGCTTATTTGACGCATCAAACTATTTTGAAGAGCGTTTAAATGGAGGGACGGCAAGCAATATGATGGGTATTGTATCCTCAATGCATAAAGCAAAAGATTGGGAATACGAACAAGAATGGCGCTTGATTTTGATGAATGGGTTCTCTAAACCAGCAGCTAATCAACCATCACCATCTGTCAAAGCAATTTATTTGGGCGCAAAGATGCTACCCAGAAACAAAACGAGACTAATCAATATCGCTATAATGAAAAAGATTCCAGTCTATGGGATGGAGCTTTCAGACAAAGAGTTCAAGATGGAGCCAAAACCAGTATTTGAACCTTGAGCATATCGATGTGTCAGCTCAGGAACACTGAATATTGCTTATGCTCTCGCGCCCATTTGTCCAGGTACGTGTCAGTAAAGTGCAGCAGACACGTTTATGCCCCAAAGTGAGTTACAAGCGATCCAAAGTCATTCTGAATGGGGTGCAAAGCATCGTAAATATAAGGGTTTATGGTTGAACATAATGAAAATTATGCAAGCACTACAGATCATCAATATCAACGTCGATTTTAGGTTGGTTTAATCTTGATTTGATCAACTCAACTTGCCTTTTCTTATCTTCTGCCTCTGATTTAGCAAATCGCTCGTTAAATTCAGTAAATTCGGGCGCTGTATCCTCATAACGCTGAATGGGAGGCCACAACACATCGAGCAAAATCGCATAGCTGTCTTTGTAGTCGTCTGTCAGTTCTTCAGCTATAGCAAGTGCATGGGCGTACTCTTTGGGAGTAACAATCCCTTCGTAACCAAACGGTAAAGCGTTCTGTAATTCCTTAGCAAGAAACTTAATTTTTTTAATATCCACTGTGCAAACCTCTAGAACTATGGGTTAAGTTGAAGGAAAATCAAAGGAGTTATTTGGTTATTTTATGTTCTTTTAGAGCAAAAAAGGCTGTTTTAAAACACTTTTCACATAAGTCGAAGTGATAAATATTACCATCCTCCTGAGAGTCATATCCAAATCAAGCACTCAGCTCAACGAACTCAGCGTATCTATTTCCATGCACTTCAATCATAACGGTTTCCTCCCAAACATCACAAATTCTATTAACTTCGGTTTGCCCCATTCCTTGCTAGGGATACCAATTCGCCGATTTCAACTTACTGAATAATTTTCAGTCTATTCGGGTAATAAAGGTTTGCTCGTCATCCACAAAAGCGACAAAGCCGCCGTGATAGATAAATACCCGACCACGCCCCTCAACTAAGCAGGCAAGCTGTGGGTCCAAATCTTCTTCGTTACCCTGTCTTTGATATGTGCCGATATCGGTGATTACGCCGCTGAGAGTAGGCAAATATCTATAAGTTCGCTTTGCTTGATCAACCAGGTTCAATTCGCTGGCGGTAGAGAAGCAAGAGGGTATCGTACCGGCTTCTTCGATAAACATAGTTTTCAGTTCTTCAAAAGCTGTGATCACTAGCCAGTCGATGCCGTTAACATGATGGATAAACATTGAGTTTCTCGGTAATTCTGATGCGGAGATTTTAACATTATCAGGGGCAGAACATAGTAGAGATTTAGTAATTCGGTGCAATTTACGGTCATTCAATAGGCCAGCTTGAAACACGTCTTTGCCCCAAAACGAGTTTGAAATGATATTTCTTGAAATAAAGCGGGTCGTATTTCCCTTCAAAAATATAATACAACCTTCAATAGATTGGCCAAATAAGCTTTACCATTACAGTCATCCTCGACACGTCTTAATAAGCCAATGATTATAAGTTGAAGTTAGCACTAAAAGACGTCATTGTTATGAGCATAAATAGCGCTTTTCGCCGTCTAATTAGCGGTATGTATCTAGAAAAGAGGAGTGTCTTTCGGATGGATTTAGAACAAATGCGACTTGAGGATGAGCGCGAGATGCAAAGAATATTGGAAACCAAGCAAGACGAGGTGGATGACTTTATCCAATATTGTAAACCCTTTGGTCTGAAACTAGTTCATGCAGACTTTAGCTACTTGTATAGAGTAGGGTTGGTAGCCAAATCAAAAGGTATCGTTCAACACCTTAATCCTGAGTTAATCATAGATAAAGATGGGCTAGTTGATTTTGATTTGCTAAGAAATCAAGATTCATATTCATTTAGTAATGTGGGTTATATTTTCGGTTCAAAGTTAACAATGTTGGCCTCACCTTTTTATCGAAGAGGTTTCCATCCTGATTCCAATTGGGATTCAGGTTTTTTGCAAGAATTTTGGTTCTATCGTAATGAGTCGTCAAAATGCTCTATTGCATTGGACTTAGATAGAATTCGGCTACCCAATGACAAGTCGATATATTTTGAAAAAGACTACTGGTTTGGGCCTCACTTTTCGGGCGACATTGCTTCTATCAATGATGGTACAACAAGGCATGTTGTGCCGTTAGATCTTAATCATGCTCAAAAGCTCATTGTATTCAATGGGGCTTATTCAATAGAGGTTAAGTGGGAAACGAGCGAACACAAAAAAAGCTTTCAACTAATTGAATTTCATGATGAGGAGACACTTGTTGATGTCGATGGCAAACAATTGCATCCAGCAAAATATCTACATGCAGAGTTTGATTTTAGTTTAAATGTATTCACGCATTTTGATGGAGCAATACAATTTTTTGATTCTGGTGAATACCTCAAAGTTAGAAACTGCTTCTTTAGTAAAAAAAGAAATACAAACAATCAAGTAAAAGGAAAATATCATAAGATATTCAAAATCAACGAATTGGTATCAGTCGATGATTGGAGCAAGTTTGTGGGGTTGTTTTGTAGCCATAACCCATTAATCCATGAATATTTTACAGGGGAGTTACCTGCTAGCGTGAAACAAAATATTGAGAGAACAAGGATCATCGACATACAATAAATATTGCTTGAGACTAATTTTATTGAAATAAAATCAATACTTTCTACTTAGTAAGTTCAGTGGTTTCTACGGTATTAGTGAGCACATTTCTCTACTTTTGCTGTGGTTGGCTCTGTTAGCAAAATAAGTATTTACCGTCAAAATTTAACTTAATATTTGAAAAGGATGTTGTATATGAGTGAAGCTAAAATTAGGGATGAATTAGCAAAAAATCTTTCTATTTTTGGTATGGGTTTGCAGCTTATTGATATTGAGTATTACCTTCCAAATGCTAGGGGGACTAGAAGCTTTGTCGATATTCTAGCAAGAGATGAAGAGGGGCGGTATGTAATTATTGAGTTGAAGAGAAGTAATAAATCAGCTAGGGAAGCGATACATGAAATACTAAAATATACAGAAGGATTGAAAGAAAACAAGAGTTTAAAAGATAGTGAGATGACAGCGATCATTGTATCTACCGAATGGCATGAGTTGTTTATTCCATTCTCTGCATTTGTGAGTAAAACCAACTCAGAGCTATTAGGCTTTAATCTCTCTATAGATAGTGATTTCACTCCAATTTCCGCAAAACCTGTGATTCCTGTCACCTATAGAAATGAGAGAATGCTCAGTGACCTTCATATGTGTTATCAGTACTACTCAGAGGAGAACTTGAGTAAAGGAATAAAGTCGGTTATTGATTGTTATGAAAACAAGGGCGTGAAAGATTATGTAATGGTTATATTGAGACATACAATATTTGATAATATTGATTTACAAGATAGTAACTCAGATAACCAAGAGTCAGTGTTCGAGTCACATATTTTTGATGAGTACATTAAAGATAAACAGTCTCTAAAGTTTATGATTTATACTACAAGCCAATGCTTGGAAGATGAGGATTACCTTGCAATAATCAAGAATAACAGAGGTTTGTTCGAGGACTTTGATGAAGACGAACTGAACGAATTAGAAGATATTGAGAAAACAAATTACCTGTACTCTGAAGTTGTTATTAACTCTCATCCGTGGCCATATAAAGACCATATTGAAATAGGTACTCCCGCTAAATTTTCTTATGATATTTTAGAGAGCGGTTGGGATGTTCAGGATATTATAAGAAGGGGGGCACTAAGTAATAACGAATTACTAGCAGATGAAGTTATTATGGATGAGCTTAAAGGCTTGGATGGCAAAAGCCGTCAAGCTTATAAAAAGTCATTTCAGTCCTTTAAGCAGCTAAAAAACTCTCTCAAAGATATAAGCAGGTGCCTTCATTATAATGCTGTTTGGCTATCTGGTATCAAAAAAGCATTTGAAGATATAGAAGAGCGCTTTGGTGATAAAACTGAGTTCATTGCTGATGTTTATATTTTCAACCCCAGCAATACAATCCTAACCATAAATGCTTTTATTCAATCCGCAATCAAATTTGAGAATACTACTCAGTGGATACCTCATTACTACATAGACGTTGTGGTTGGTGATTTGCTTTGTAAGTATTATGGATGCTTAGTTGAGGATGAAGGTAATGTTCAAAATCCTTCACTACAAGATGTGTTTGAAGAGTTTTATGGAGGAAGTATTTCCGGTTATCTATTAACCCATATATCGGGAGGTTTTGAATCTCGGGACTGTAACATGGTCACCACATATGGGATGAAATATGCTAATTTCCTGTGTTTATACAATGAATCTACAGAGAGGCGTGAATCTTTCTATTATGATGGGTTTAGATACATGGCTTCCGACGCAATTCATCCACATCAAGGGTTACATAACTTCTTCAAGAGGCGGACTAATTTTTGTAAAGAGATAGTATCTTTTTACAATGATCATACTGGTAATGGTTTTTTTATTACCTAGGGTGGTTATTAATTTCTAGCCTTCATATACACTTCAAGGGTTTGTGTACGAGCCTTCTGATACTTACATTAATTTGAATTCTATCGAATTAAGCAAATACTCTAGCTCGGTTGTGCCCCATTCTGTGTTTCAGCCTCTTTGTAAAAGATTCCAAAGCGCATTTTCTATTAAATTAGATCAACAGTCGTATTATTATCCCATTAATTTTGCTTCGTAATTATTTTCAGAGTTCTAGACTAATGCTAAATTGATGGTATTTTAATACTTATTAGTCAGTTATTAGGTTAGTTAACGAATGATAAACGTGGTTAGTGACGATAAGATCACAGAATTTAGAGATTTAGTAAATTCTAATTCAAGCTTTGTCTATCAGACTTATAAAGATAAAAATGGAAAAAATCTCTTCAACTTAGTCTGTTCTTGTATGGACTGGATCACAGTATCAATTCGACACTTAGAGAATGTGCCTGATTTTGACAAAAATATTGATACAAGAGTTATGCAAATGTTTACCCTTATCTCTTCAATTGACCTTATTTCAGAGTCAATCACTCAATTGCACCGTGTATTTATCAACCCCCAAACGATCCCCTTTACAGGTGAGAAGAAATGCTTTGCTAATCGACTATTCGCTGATGAAGATGATAATAGCTACTTTAAAACGGTAAGAGCTTGCTTTGGTGCTCACCCTGTTAATCTTAATCAGTCTAATACTAAGCGTTTCGCTAGTTGGCCGTTCGATAGTCATTCCAACACTGCCGAACTTACTGTTCATTTATATAGTTCAAATATAAATGATGAAGATTTACCACTTAATCTAAACAGAAATGAATTATTGGAATTTCTAACGACTCGATATGACTATCTTGATGTAATTGCAGACAAGATAGAAAGTTTGTTCATCGAGTATCAGAAAAATTTATCAAAGCAGCTAATTGAGAGTAAGTTCGATCCCCTAGAACAGCTCTATGTTCTTAAAGCAGAGTCTGTGAAGAGGTTAGACAACGATTATTATAACGGTGAGATTGATGATCTGATTATGATTTTCGAAGCAGAAGTAACGGATCCTGACCTTATGCCAATTGCTGATAGCTACAAAGATTCTCTCATACCCCTAATTGATGAAATTAAGACTAATCTTCAATCTATGAATATCGTTGATTTGGAAAATGACTGTGAGCTAAGAATTAGGTCAGATCTTAGCAGAGAGTTGAGTTATGAACTTGGGAAATTTTATAGTTGGATACACGGTGATAGATACGATCCATTGTTACACTACTACTTAGAACGGTTCAACGCTTTAACTGGCGGAAAGTTTAACTTCACTAATACTGATGAAATTAACCTGACTTTTCTTAAAGCGAAGCTAATGTTAGCTGAGTAATTACCTGAACAATTGAATAAAACTGCACCGCATAATTGAAGATTAATTTTATCTGATTTATTCGCATTAACATGAAAAGTCTAACAAGTTTCTGTCCAAAAGTGTGTTTGAAAGTGATCAAACTTTATTATCAAAATATTAAATTTGTCCTATGATATTTTATCAAACTATTGAGTTATTACCGTTCATGACAACCTTAATTTTTTATCAAACTATATTATTGTCTTACAATTACAGATAATTTATCAGAACCTCATTAAGTACACCATCTGGAAAAACGCGCATACTAATGAGTTTAAACATACTCAAAACCCAATAGGTTTTAATACGACTGTATACCTATCCAGTTTCGAATAATCAAACAGTCAGATATGGCGCTCAAAGCAGAGTCTATAGATGAGATTTTGTAGAGCACTCATTCGTCATTTTGCGATTGACTAATGGTGTTAAAGCGATACCTGTTACCAAGTGTCATCTATCCGACATAAATGATTTACGCTCCGTGACACATTTTTAGAAAAAAGCGGATCCAAATACATGCTTGAACAATCTAAGCCGAGTAGGGGGAGCAACCTTGCTAGAAATATTAAATGGCTGTACGGAAATAGATCTGCACTTCCCCTAGGGCAAAAGCGTTCGGATGTCACACTCTAAAACTTCAGCCAATTGGTATGCCTTTTCAAGGGTGATATTGACTTCCCCGCGTTCAATTCTTCCCACATAGCTGCGATCAATTTCAGCTAAAAGCGCTAGTTTATCTTGAGATATTCCCAATTCTTTTCGTTTATCCCGTAATTTCAAGCCAAATTGGATCGCTAAGTCTTTCATTTTAAATCTCGTTAAAGAGAAAGACTATCCAAAGTTGCGGCTTACAAAGCCACGGATTATAATCCGCATTTAGTTTATAATGTTCTTCTACTCCTAATTAGAACCAATGATTAACCTCTTGTGAGAAAGTAATGTCAAAAGTTTCAATCAAAATATGCGCTACATTGCATACTATTCTCCAGGACGAGAACTGCAATAACTTTCAAGTTGTAGAGCTGCGGGATGCCTTTTGGGCTGCCTCGCCAAGCAATCAAAGTGCTAGTGAAGCTTATAAATTTATTTATAGGCAGGTAAACAAGCTCATTAAAAAAGGAGTTTTAAAGAAAATTATTAGCGAAAATTCAAAAACGGCTATTTACCAGAAAACAGAACAATTTTCTCAAGCAAGTTTCATCATAAATCAGCGTAATGAAGATGCTAGGCATCCGTCCAAGTTGCTAGATAAGATTGAACACGATGTAATCCAACAGTTAAAAGAACGTCTTAAGCAATCTGAAGTTGATCTACTCACCAGCATTGGTGAGTCAGAAGAATATATGCGCCTGTACCAATCTTTCCCTGAAATGAAAGGCCACCTTGAATCACAATACATGTTAGCTCGAGAAAACAGCTCAAAGCTCTTGGGACAAATCAAAGCGATTAAGTCTGTTCTTGCTCATCAGAAAAAGTAACCTCAATGCAACTTAGACAATGGCAATCAGAGTGCGTTAATCGCGCTCTAGAGCACTTTGAATCAAATCAAAGGCACTTCCTTTGTTTGGCGACTCCAGGCGCAGGTAAGACGATTATGGCGGCAGAGGTCGCGGCTGAATTATTCAAGCAAGATCTTATTGATTTTGTATTGTGTTTTTCTCCTTCAGTGAATATCTCGCAAGGTATTCAAAAAACTTTCTCTTATAGATTGGAGTGTCGTTTCGATGGAGTAATAGGCTCAGTAGGTTACTCCTACACCTACCAAGGAATGCTGTCTTTTAAAGAGGACTTCTGGCAGTTACTAAAAAGAAATCGCGTATTCGTTATCTTTGATGAGATCCATCATTGTTCTGGCAGTAATCTTGAGGATGCTAATGCTTGGGGGGGGGAAATCTTACTCAACATACAAGAGCAAGCGCAGTACACCTTAGCCCTGACTGGTACGCCTTGGCGTTCTGATCAAGCACCGATTACCCTATCTCGATATACAGATCCGGATAATATGATTCAATGTGACTATATTTATGGCCTGAAGGAAGCTGTTGCCGATGGTGTATGTCGTATCCCCCAAATTGTACTAATCGATAATGACAAAATTTCAGTAACTGACAAAGAGAACAAAACAAAGACCTACAGTTGTTTAGATGACTTATTTAAAAGCTCATCAATTTCATATCAATCGATCATCAAAAATCATGAAGCAATTCGGTATACCTTAGCACTAGCAACGAACAAGCTTAAAGTAATAAAACAGAACAACCCTCATGCAGCAGGACTCATCGTAGCCTCATCAACTGAGCACGCAGCATATATATTTAATATGCTAAAAACCGAGTTTAGTGAAACGGCTCAGATCGTTACATACAAAGAAGATGACCCTTCCTTTAAGATAAATGAATTTAGAAACGATTCAACCAACTGGATTGTCAGTGTCGGCATGATAAGCGAGGGTACTGATATTCCACGTTTGCAGGTTTGCTGTCACCTCAGCAGAGTTAAAACAGAACTCTATTTTAGGCAAGTATTGGGGCGTATTTTACGTAGGAATGATTCGGCTAACCAGCAAGCTTGGCTATACACCTTTGCAGAACCAAAGCTTGTAGAGTTTGCAAACCGTATAGCAGAAGAAATACCTGACAGGCCTGTAATATTCAGAACGCATATAAATGTCAGTTTATCAGAAGTACTATCAATAGAAAAAAATGAAATTATGGAAGAACATAATTTATCTCGAAGTGTTCGTAAGCTAGATTTGGGATGCAACTATCAACAAAACCCCATTAAATCTAATTCTCTGGATACAATTTCATCTAATAATATTATAAATTTTGTATCACAGTCTTTTGAGCTTTTAGGGGGATTTAGAGAAAAGGTAATATCTACGTTCGATTCGCCTTTTTAAGGCTAAAGCTTACTTATGGTGTCACCATAAGTAAGCTTTTTTTATCACGCAGCCGAGTTGAGGAATCACCTATAAATTTCTAGAGGCTTCAGCAATACTGTAATTTTGATCTTCTACCAGTGCAATGACATCAAGTTCGAATTCTTTTGAATTGGTTTTACGTGTTTTCATTTCAATCTCCAGTTAAATCAATTATGTCTTAACTGGGTTAGTCGCATCAATTAAACCACGTCAGTGGCTTACCAATATTTTTGTAATGGCTTAATGAAAAATTTCTACATTTTTAAATAGAAAGGTTGGCATAGCTTGATAAAATCCTCACTATACCCGAGCTTATGGGTTTTATCATGAATGACTATTTTTGTTTGAATTGATTGTGTTGCATATAATGATAATTCAAACATAACACGCTTAACTTCTTTATTTTCTGTTGTTTTAACATCACAACGTCTCGAAACAAACCATTCTTCATTTTGTGCAAGTCGAATAAAAGTTTCCCCCTCTGTTGAAGGAAGAATGAAACTTGCTCTACCGGACGGTTTTAAAAGAGTTTTACATTGATTGATTAACGATAGGTGAGGAAGGGAATGGCTATGCCGAGCGATTGCTCTTTGAGTATTTTGTGACTTTTCACCATCGTTAAAATATGGTGGGTTGCATATGATATGGTCAAATGAGATTTCTGGGTGATAAGACAGAATGTTTGTTTTAATAACTTGAATACGCTCCTTCCATTTTGATTGAGTAGTATTGTAAATGGCTGTTTCAATGGCCGTTGATTCTACATCTATTGCAGTAATTCTAGAGTGAAGGTTTCTTTGTGCGCACATTAATGCGAGCAAGCCTGTACCCGTTCCGATATCTAGAATTGTCATTGCAGAACTAATGTTTGCCCAAGCACCTAGCATTACCCCATCTGTACTTACTGGCATACCAGTTTCACCTGCACAAATACAGAATTGCTTAAAGGAAAAATCTCTTTGATTCACAATATAACCGTTTAAATTTGAAATAATTTTGCTTCATAGTGATTGATTATTTATATGAATTCAATTCAAATGGAGCTAACATTTAAATTTACTCTAAATCCCCCCTTGAACAATAATTCACTGTGCCATTATACAAGACTACCGTACGGGTGAGTGTTTTTCATACACCGACAAGACGAGGCAGGTATATCCAACATTTCATATTCTAACCATAGAAATTGTTATCGACTGAACTTCCTCTGATTCTAATTTGCACAGGTTTAGATAAAAAGGTTCATACACTTGCCCTATGCTATTATAGCTATCATCGAAAATCATTTCTCGAATACGATCTGATTTTTATGTAAGCATTAGGTGAATTAAGTTATTTTTAAGATTTTCTAGTTTAGAAAGACAGTCAAGATAACCATTTACCACCCTGTTGGTTTGAGACTTTATTACTCACTTACACCATATAAAGTATTATTTTATCCTTGTTAATACTCCTTTCTGTAATATTGCATTTTCTTCTTTTAATCTTCTAATTTCAATTATTAATGATAACTCCCTAGCAAGACCTTGTTCGTACAAAGCCCTATATTCATTTACCTCTGAACCTAGCTTATTTAACCTATGCTCCGACCGTCTTCGAGTTTTAACTTGTTTCCCTGCTTCAACCTCTATCGCTGTTATTAAATCTGCGAAAATAGTTCTAGACTTCTTTAATGATCCCCTTTTTCTACCAGCCTCAAGCGCTACGGAATCTTTGTTTATAACCGAGTTCTTGGGCAGCACGTTCGGCACGTTATTCTTAAGCCTTTCTAAAGCAGAAAAGTAATCATTTAATGCTGACGACATCACTCCCCCTTCCCACTTATTCTATCCTGATACTGGACCATTAACTTTAAGTCTGCACCTTCAGTCCGATACTCGACAGAGCTTGGATTGAGTTTATTTACTAAGGCTTTTTGACTATTTATTACCCGTGTTAATCGCTCAGGATCAATCACTGAACCAGTACAATCAAGGCAAGCTGCAATATTCTTCATTGCCTTTTCCTTACAGGGCAAACCAGATGTACACCCGCCAAGCAAAGTGACTTCATATGCCTTTTCGCGATTCTTAAATTGCTCAAAAAGTCTTTGCCTATCACCTAAAATTATTTGTTTTTGAGTTCCATCAGCCTTATTAATCCAATTACCATGCCCACCAAACAGTCTCTCATCGCTCATTAATACATTTTTCACGTAAGAGGCAAATTGCGACAAAGGTTGCTCATCAATGTAATCATCAATGAAGTCATTACCCCCACCAATGATATTGATAGCGCTCGAATTGCCATTGCTATAGTACGCAGCCATACGATCTGTTATATGTTGTAGTTGTCGCCTTAACGCTGGAAGAGTGACTAACCCACTTTTACTGGCGTACAGCGCCAAGCTTCTTCTAAATTGATGAGCAGTTAAAGGCCAAGGTTCACCCAGTTTAATCTTCTTATGAGATGGCCAGTCGCGAAAAGGGTCTATTAAAGCCAACTCCTTCATATCAACTTCCGAAACAACCATAGCCCTAAACTTACATCCAAATATACCATTAGGATTAAACAACCTTCCTTCAGCACCAGTTGGAATATCACCTTTCCGCCCCTCTCTATGTTGATGAATCATTCGAGATATACCAATTGGGGTTAGCCTTTTATTTTCACCCGACTCACCACTAAATTTGTATAAACCGAACGCTATCACTTTGGCTAACTCACAAGCATGAGCGGCATCTTCTGACGTAACCCATACAGCTCTCCTTACGATCCCTTTATTCAACTTTGAAGTTTCCCCCTCAATTAAATAAACTGTCTTGTTATTAATAACTTTTGTTACTAAACACTTTTCTTTTAGATTGAATATTTCCACTTTTCTGGCGCCAGTATATGCTAGCAATGACAAGTTAATCGCATCGAGAAGGTCACGAATGTAAAGCGTGAAAGATACTCTATCACTTATTTTATAGTTGTTTATTAACTCAACCATATTAGAGCCTTGCTTTTCAACATACACCTTCCAAATAGGTTCATATGAACGCTTACCAAAAGGTACACCATCCTTGATAAAAATTTTATCCTGAGTACTCTTCGTCTGACCTAAAAGTTTATTTTCCCCTAAATCTGTAATCATTTTTCCGAGAGAAGCCTTTACGTCAAGAGCTTCACTAATAATGGAGTTTAACTCTGCTAGCAGATAAAGATAAATTCTTGATGGTACAGGTGGGTGCTGCTCATGACTTGTATAGTGGTCATATGATATTTTTTTTAGCTTATCTAGGAGTCTTTTCCGAGGAGGTTTAACATCTACTACTGAATGAACAATCCTATTCAGCTTGCCATATAGAGAAACAAGGTAAGTTATAAAGTGTGGAGAAATGCCTTTTGATACCTTTTTTATAAATGATTCACTATTGAGTGCATTTATCAATCCCAATTCAGCACCACCAAAATCAGATATAATCTTAAGAAATCGAAGGTAAAACAAAGTAGTAGTTGCGGAAAGGTTCTCATCAGGAGATAACCATGAGATTGAAAAAATGATAAGCTTTGCTTCATCCATAACATCGTTATAGTCAATACTTTTATTGCTTCCTTGCAATATTTTAAAATCAAGAAAACATCTTACACCTCTAGATGTGTAATAACTCCAATTCCAAGTGTTATCCTTAAAGTGTGATATAGCTTTAGCCTCTAAATTTCTACCAACTACAAAATTTGGGCTAGGTCTTCCGGAGGTAGAAGTATATCTATCTGGTAGCAGGTCTTGAATAGTGTTGTCAGTATCGACAGACCAATCGTAGGTGATCGCGCTATTTACCATTTAAGCAATCCCCAATTCCATTAATTGCTCATACTTATATTCCCAATATGAGTCCAATATCCCATCTTCGTAAACCTCCTTTCGCACCTGTTCAACCAATTTACCATCATCTTGCAATTCATCAGAAACTGCATTTAGGAAATATTCTATCCTCGCCAGTACCTCACCGTATAAGTTTTCAAAATTAGTCAAAGATGCACTCAAATACGATGTTGACTCTATACAAAATCGACAACTAAGTAGCTTTCTAACATCTTTTTCATCGGCAAAGACTGAGTAGTTATCACACATTAAGCATCCTTCGCTTTTCTTACAATCAGATGGAACCTCATGGTTAGTATCGATATCACGTGTTGGATTACCATAGTCCTTACAATTTCCAGTCCCCACTTCAACAAAGTCTCTTTCTCTTTGGGATTTAACCTTATTTCTTAATTTATCAAAGAAGCCTCCCATTTGTATCTCTGAATTTCTCTTCGTTCCGCTCGAATAGCACTCTTGCACTGTTCGAACGTCATTTTGTAATAACTCAGCAGTGGTATGAATATCTTTATTTGATAATAACCACTCTGATTTATTGGCTCTCAGTTGCATATAGTAAATGTGAGAAAGATTAGCATCTATTTTTTGGAGTTGAATAAAAGAAGCTTTAAAGAAATCAAGCTTAAGCGGCCTCACCTCCAAAGTTTTTGTAAAACAAAAAAAAAGATAGTTTGTACTTCCAAATGCTTGTGTTATTTTTTGACGCATTTCTATATAACGGTCAAAGATCCTCTTGAATTCTGCCTTGATTGTAAATAAGACTTCTTTGTCATTTGCACGCCTTTTTATAGCTATAAAATCTTGAGACTCTTTTTTCATAACATAACTATTTTGCCATTGTAGTTCCATCAATTGCTTTTTGTTTATCCCTGTAATTGATGCAAATAGAAATGCGAATGAGTAAATACCGATTCGAGCCAACCAATGCCATGCGTTATTACTGTAGTCATTGTGATATTCAATTAACTCTAGAGCAATCTTTTGAGCCCCGTTTAGCTTTCGCCCTTCAGCTAGAGCACTCTTAACCCCCACAATAACGCCCGACTTGTAATCGTAATATTTATAATTTGACTTATCTTCATCATTTGGATTAGCCCATTGCTTAACAGGAAATATCCAACATTTATTATTTTTTCGACCTAAGTACACTGGAGAGTCCACACTCAAGGGAAAAGGCACTTCATTGATAATGGCATTTGATGTCGTATTAAAGAGGGCTTCGGCTATTGTTAAAGCCTTACCTAGATCATCTTCTGAAGGGGCTTCGGTGTGTTCAACTGAAGCCTTGCTTTTCTTAATAAGTTTCAAACCAAGTTCGATATTTTCTAGTTCTATTCCATCCCTCATAAATATGATTGCATCATACTGGTATCTCTGAGCAGCATTATTGGAAATAACTTTCAATCGAATTATTTGACGTAAATAAGCGACATATTCTTCTAAAGCCAAACGAAAATCTGAATAATCGTATGACGATAGTAATTCTTTTTCATTGCAAAAAAACACAAATTTGCGGAAACGACGCACTCGTGACGCAATAGAAGTTCTAGTAAGAGAGCCAACCTGTGAGTTAGCATATTCCAGTATTTTCTCTACAAGAGTCTCTCGATGCTTTCTCAAAGAGTTGGGAGCATATGTGAATCTTTTATTTGCCCCAGGCCCTAATTTCATAAAACAAAGTGCCCCTACATCTACCACTATGCCTTTAGCAACCTCCAACCCACAGTGATGAAGATCATAAGGATTTACCGAGTAGGGCTCACCTAGTTTAGTTATTACAAGCTCACGAAGAATCAATGAATTAACCATGAACCCCTTCCTTTATGCATTGTATAAGCTCTTTTAAATGCTTTTCATACTCAGATTGAGCTAGGTTTACTATTCCAATGTCCTGTCTGTAATCTAAGTAACCATCAGTTACTGTATAACTATCATGTCCCATACGGTCTCGTACAAGGTTCCTAACCTGAGTTAAAGTCATTTCACCAAGCTCAACTTTTAACAAAAGACTATCTGTGAGGTTCATACCAAATGTAGCTCTAAGATCGTGAAACTTAAAACTAAATGTCAGGCCAAGTTCTATCCTCATCATCGGTAGGAGTGTTTCTGCTATGAATGTTCTAACGGTCGAGCCATCAGGTCTGGATCTTGTTTTCTGATTTGGATTAAATATGTTCCTTTCAACAGAATCCTCATAATAAGGAGACCCTCTGTTAGTTAAGAAAACATATGCATCATCATGACTTACATTGTCTCTTAGCGTCTTGTCTAACCATTTTTTTCTACGCTTTGTAATTTTATCACTAAAGATATAATCGATAATAAAATCATGTAGCCAGCGTGGATATTCAATGGATATATTTTTCTCAGACTTTGTATCAACAGACGTACCAGAACCACATAAAAGCTTGATTAAGTCCACGTCATCAGAAAGTAAAGCATTAAAATGCTTTACTTTAAGGGTTAAAACCGTTTGAATTCTTGCTCCACTGAAAAGCGACATCAACATTATTAGAGTAATGGACTCATTGCCTAACCTTATCAGACTACTTATAAGGACTTTTTGCTCATTCATATCTAGTGGGCGTAATCGACCACCATCAATAATCTTATACGTTTCTTTAAGTACTGATCTGCCTTTAATGGAAATATCAGTTGTTGTTACTGATTTAAACCTATTGAATCCGATGTTATCAGTGAAGGATATAAATCTTTCGCTTTCACTCCAGGGTGGATGCTCAGGTTTAAAACCTCTTACTTTTTCCATCCATCTGTAAAATGCAATTGTTGTTTGCATAAACCTCTGGGCAGTGGATTTTGCAATCTCCGCAGAGCGAACTTTAGATTTTAAATACGCCCTATACCTATAAGTAGGGCGATGCATTTTATTTTTAGGGAAAACTAAATAGTTAATCGAGTAGTCCTCAATGAACTCACGAAAATAGGCTATATCACCTGCAGCATTGGACTTCTGTATGACATGGAGGTCATCTGATTTATCTATAATCCTATCCCAAATAAATAGACAACCATCATGCCAAGGGGAGCCATCTCTAGAAATCACCATATCTACTTGGTTAAAGTTAAGAACCTCACCATCATCACTCAACATTGGCTTATAGAAGTACCTCTCATTATCCTTAACAGTAGCTTCTGAAACTTCTTTGTCGCAAGTTTCTGTCAATGTAAAAACAGGAAGAGTGACTTTTCTAGCTCTATTTAAACTCATAACCGCTCTTTTTTTCACCATGAATATGTCCACATTAGAAAAACTAGCGCGCATTGTCAATAAGCCTAAACTAGCGCGTATCCACCCTACTTTGAGCAGGGCACACAAGCCAAAAATAGCGCACGAGCTGACGCCAGGCATACTAATACTTTGCCCTTTGCCGAATTGCAGAGTGTGATTAGCCAATTACTTGCTCCGCAAGGCACGGCAAGTGTTATTTTGCCACTGCAAAGTCTAGCCAGTTTTACTCAACAACTTAACACTTATGGTCTATTCGTTGCTAAGCAGCTTGATATCATTAGCATTGAAGGAAAGGTCGCTAACCGATCAATATTGGCAATCCAGCACTACCCAACAACAACTGAACCACAAACACTCACTCATCCTGCTGTTGAAACTCAGTATCATCAAATGACGATCCGCGACAAACAAGAGCGATATAGCGAAACGATGATAGATTTATGCCGCCCATTCTACTTAAAGCTTTAGCCTGCTCAATAGGTCAGCTATAATACTCAACTATTTTTCAGCGAGACCAGCGCATGCAATTTGAAGATTTCCAGCTCGACCCTAGCTTATTAGAGTCACTCAAGGCCATGGGACACAACACCCCTACCACCATTCAGCAGCAAACTATTCCATTGGCCATGGATCAGCGGGATATTTTAGCGCGTGCGCCAACTGGCACCGGTAAGACGGCCAGTTTTTTACTGCCTGCTTTACAGCACCTTATTGACTTCCCTCGTCGTTTTGAAGGCCAAGCACGTATTTTGGTGCTAACGCCAACGCGTGAATTAGCCAGTCAAATTCATCGTTATGCAAGTCATTTAGCCACTGGGCTTGAGCTTAATATCGTCATTATTACTGGTGGTGTTCCATATGGCCCACAAGAAGAAGCACTTGCAGACAATGTTGATTTATTAATCGCCACCCCAGGTCGATTAATGGAATACCTAGATAAAGATAAATTTGACGCCACTGAAGTTGAAATTTTAATTATTGATGAAGCTGACCGCATGCTTGATATGGGTTTCTCATCAGTAGTGCAATCAATTGCCATTGAAGCTCAAGGCCGCAAACAGAACATGCTGTTTTCTGCCACGCTTGAAGGTAATGGGGTTAACCGTTTCGCTCGCGACTTATTAACCGATCCCGTAATGGTCGATGTTGAAGCGCCACGCAGTGAAAAAGCTAAAGTACACCAATGGGTTCACTTGGCCGACGATCAAGCACATAAATTTGCATTGTTATGCCATATTCTTCAACAAGAAAATGTTACGCGCACCATTGTGTTTGTTAAAACTCGCGAAATGGTCGCCAGCCTTGAAGGCTTATTACTAAAAGCCAATATCCCATGTGCATTTATGCGCGGCGATATGGAACAGAAAAAACGTTTCCAAGCATTGGGTCGTTTTTCTAAAGGCGAAGTTAATGTACTTTTGGCGACAGATGTTGCAGCTCGAGGAATCGATGTTGATGACATTACTCATGTGATTAACTTTGACATGCCACGTTCTGCTGACGCCTATGTTCATCGAATTGGCCGTACCGCTCGCGCTGGCGCAAAAGGAACCGCAATATCACTAGTTGAAGCGCACGATATGCGTATTGTGTCTAAAATTGAACGATACATTGAGATCCCACTGAAACGTCGTGTGATTGAAGAACTTCGTCCTAAACACAAAGAAGCTAAAGTGCCTGGTAAGAAAAAAGCCAATGCAAAAGATGCTCGAGTTAAATCGAAAAAATATAAGAAAAAGTAACTTTTAGGCAGCTTTTTGCAGTGTCCTAAAACACATTGACCAACTAGTATTAAAGCGAATTACTCAGTGATTCGCTTTTTTTATCCCTAAAGCGCTATATATCATCATTAACTAGACCGAATACCGCCACAAAGTGTCAAGATATGTCAATTTATGCACAAAAAACACCCACCAACAAAATAGACTCTAAACCATTAATGGCTATGGATTAATACTTTCATACTGTATTTTATTCTTGCTAAAACATATCAAAAAAACCAACTTATTAAGCGTTAATCGTAGAATCATAAAAAACACAATTTTTTGAAACATTTTATTTACATCAGGCTATTTAGATAAACGTCATACTCTGTTAATTTAGATGCAATGAGTAATAAAATGAATCTGAATGAACATGTTAGCCAACGAAGTTAACTGTCTTTAGCATTATTTCAGCATGGATACGCAAAAGAAATGATAAAAATCATACTAAGAAGATTGTCACCACTCTTGATCATTATTGTATTTGTTGGGCTAGCCCTGGCACTTATTAGCACCCAAGAGACACCCGAGCAAAAAGATGAAGCCATCAGTGTACCGATAATTGATGTGCAAACCGTTACGCCGCAAACCTTATCGCTTAACTTACCCTCCTATGGTGTGGTTAACCCTAAATATAAAACTCAACTTGTCACTGAAGTTCAAGGGCGCATGCTAAGTATTTCAGCCAATTTTGTTGCCGGTGGCGTAGTTAAAAAAGGCGAGCAACTAGCCATTATCGAACCATCTGATTACGAAGCTGACCTTATTCAGGCTGAAGCGACTGTCGCACAGGCCACTGCAGCATTAAATGAAGAGAAAGCCCGCGGTGTTGTGGCTAAAATTGAATTTAAAGATTTTGGTAAAGGCTTACCGCCAGAACTTGGGTTACGTATCCCACAACTGAAAAAAGAACAAGCCAACGTCAAGTATGCAGAAGCGGCATTAGCCCGTGCACAACGTAACTTAGCCCGCACCGTTATTCGCGCACCATTTGACGGCATCATTAAGGCCCGCAATGTCGACTTAGGCCAATATGTCACGTTAGGCACAAATTTAGGTGAACTATACGACACCAGTATCGCCGAAATCAGATTGCCGTTAGCAAATGAAGATCTCGCTTATTTAGAGTCGGTCGATAATCCTGAAACAGCAGTCACACTCACAGCATTGCTGGCGGGTAAACAAGTCTCTTGGCAAGGCAATATAGTGCGCAGCGAAAATGTCATCGACGAACAAACTCGCATGGTCTATTTGGTAGCAGAAATTCATGATCCCTATTTGCGTAACAACAAAACCGAAGGCCAACTACCTCTAAAATATGGCAGTTTTGTTAATGCCGTGATCACAGGTCGAACCGTTAATGATGTGGTAAAACTGCCTCGCCATGTAGTACGAAATGGTCAGGTTGCTGTAGTAAGTGCCGACAATATTATCGAAATACGCCCAGTGAATATTATTCGCTCAGACGTTGACTCCATTTATATTCAAGGCAGTTTCAAAGCGAATGAGCGCGTATCAACCACTAGCATCAACAGCTTAAACTCTGGACAAGCCATTAAAGTACTTGGTGAAGAAACCAAAACTGAACCAGTCGATACTGACACCCAAGCCGCTACGACTGCAGGTGAATAATAATGGATACTAATAAAGGCATTATCGCCTGGTTTGCTCGCAACAGTGTCGCCGCCAACTTACTGATGGCAGCCTTGCTTATTGGCGGTTTGTTTAGTGCTGTGCTTATTAATAAAGAAATTTTTCCAACGTTTGAATTAAATCTCATCAATATCAATGTGGCCTATCCTGGCGCTGCGCCACAAGAAATTGAAGAAGGGATTAATATAAAAATCGAAGAAGCTATTCAAGATATTAGCGGCATTAAAAAAGTGACGTCTGTTGCCAGTGATAGTGTTGGCTCGGTGACAATTGAAGTCGAAGACGGCTACGAAGTGCAGCAAGTACTAGATGAAGCAAAACTGCGTATTGATGCCATTGCGACCTTCCCAGATAACATCGAAAAACCCAACATTTATCAAATAAAGCCAGAAAACAATGTCATTTGGGTGTCTGTCTATGGCGACATGACGCTACATGACATGAAAGAAATGGCTAAAGCGATCAGAGACGACATCACCGATTTACCTGCCGTCACTCGTGCAAAAGTCACTGGTGTTCGAGACTATGAAATTGGCATTGAACTGTCTGAAGACAAGTTACGCGAATATGGCATTACATTTACTCAAGTCGCTTTAGCGGTACAAAACTCATCGATTGATTTACCCGGCGGTTCTATTCGGGCCCAAGACGGTGACATCTTACTGCGTACTAAAGGCCAAGCTTATACTGCTGATGACTTTGCCCAAATTGTGGTAGAGACTCGCGCAGATGGCAGCCGAATTATGTTACCGCAAGTCGCTACCATTAATGATGATTTTGAAGAGCGTTTAGAGTACACCCGCTTTAACGGTAAACCTGCTGCCGTCATTGAAATTACCAGTATTGATGATCAAAATGCGTTAGATATTTCATCTCAAGTTAAAGCCTACGTTGCTGAACGTAAAAAAAGCTTGCCAAGCAATATTCAACTTGATACCTGGGGTGATTTAACTCACTACTTGCAAGGTCGTTTAAACATGATGTTGTCGAACATGTTTTATGGCGCTCTGCTGGTGTTTATTATTCTGGCTTTGTTCTTAGACCTTAAACTCGCTTTTTGGGTAATGATGGGCTTACCGGTGTGCTTTTTGGGCACCATGTTATTAATGCCAATTGAACCGTTTAACATGTCGATTAACATGTTGACCTTATTCGCGTTTATTCTGGTGCTGGGGATAGTCGTCGACGATGCCATTGTCATCGGCGAAAGTGCCTATACCGAATTAGAAGAAAACGGCCACTCGTTGGATAACGTCGTAAAAGGTGTGCAAAAAGTAGCCATGCCCGCCACATTTGGGGTACTCACCACTATTGCGGCCTTTATCCCGATGATTATGGTGTCTGGGCCCATGGGGATTATTTGGAAATCCATCGGTATGGTGGTGATTTTGTGTTTAGCGTTTTCGCTGATCGAATCAAAACTGATTCTACCTGCGCATTTGGCCCACATGAAAATCAAAAAACGCACTACACCGACTAACATTTTCTCGCGCTTTAAATTTGCCCTTAATGAATGGTTACAACACTTTATTCATAATACCTATCGTCACTTTTTAGAACGTTGTATTACGCGACGATATAGCGTGGTGGCGGTGTTTATTGGGGTACTAATTTTGTCGCTTGCATTAGTGCAAAGTGGCAAAGTACGCTGGGTTTTCTTCCCTGATATTCCATCAGATTTTATTCAAGTCCAGCTTGAAATGGAAGAAGGTAGCTCTGAGCAGAACACCCTAAAAGTACTGCAGCAAGTTGAGGATGCGTTATATAAGATGAACGCCAAGCTTGAAGAGCAATACGGTTACCCAATGGTAAAACACAGCTATATCGAACTCAGTTCACGCAGCAGTGCGTTTGTGTTTACTGAACTGACTAAAGGCGAAGACCGTGAAATCGACGGCGTCGCAATTGCGGAAGAGTGGCGTAATCAATTACCTGAGTTATTGTCAGTTAAAAAGCTTAACATCAATGCCAGTACCAACGATGCCGGTGGCGATTTATCGTTTCGCTTAACCGCAACCGACTTAGACCAGCTATCTGAAGCGGCCAAAGTGCTTAAAGCAAAACTAGCCACTTACGAAGGCGTGTATGATATTACCGATAACTTCTCATCAGGTTCACATGAGATCCGCTTAAACATTCGTCCAGAAGCCGAAGCGCAAGGATTAACACTGTCAGATTTAGCTCGCCAAGTCCGTTACGGCTTTTATGGTTATGAAGCCCAACGTATTTTGCGTAATAAAGAAGAAGTGAAAGTCATGGTACGTTACCCACTTGAGCAGCGCCGCACTGTGGGCGATCTTGAAAACATGCTTATCCGCACCCCGTCAGGCGCAGCGGTACCGTTTTCAACGGTAGCCAATATCGAACTGGGTGAGTCATATGCATCGATCACCCGAGTTGATGGTCGCCGAGCAATTACCATTAGTGCCAATGTGAATAAAAACAATGTTGAGCCATCTAAAGTGGTTGCCGAAATTCAGGAAGACTTTTTACCTGAACTCACCGCGCGCTTCCCAAAAGTGGCTTCAGCTTTAGATGGTGGCAGTTTAGATGAGCAAAATGCCATGCTGGGTTTAGCCCAAGGCTTCTTTTTTGCCATGTTCACCATTTATGCTCTAATGGCCATCCCTTTAAAATCGTACACACAACCGTTAATCATTATGTCGGTGATTCCGTTTGGCATGATTGGCGCCTTGTTTGGCCACTATATTCTTGGTTTATCCATGAGCGTGCTAAGTTTGTGCGGAATTGTGGCGTTAGCGGGGGTTGTGGTAAATGACTCGTTGATTTTGGTCGACTTTGTTAACCGCGCTCGCGAAGAGGGCAAATCGATAATGCAATCGGCTATCGATTCTGGTTGTTACCGTTTTAGAGCCATTATATTAACCTCGCTCACCACTTTTGTTGGCTTAGTGCCGATTATTATGGAAAAAAGCTTACAGGCTAAAATTGTTATCCCAATGGCTACATCGCTCGCATTTGGTATTTTATTTTCGACCGTAGTGACGTTAATTTTGGTGCCAATTTTGTACATCATTTTGGATGATATAAAACGCTTGTGGCAACGATTTTTTATTTGGTGGTGGCAACCTAAACCTGCTGAAAGTGAATTCAGATCTGACGAGCACCATTAATCGAATTAATCCCAATTGTTAACAAAAAACAGAGCTAACTCAGCTCTGTTTTTTTTGCAGTAAAATCTGCGAGCTGAGCAACATAGTCACCATTAAAATTCAGCTAAAATGACCGCTATAATCTCTATGAAAGAAAGCCTGACATGAGCGACACAACTTTACCGATACCCACCTCACCTATACCAACCTTAGTTTACGATATCGGCAAGCACCGTTATCTCAACATTACCGCCAGGTGCACTTTAAGATGCCAATTTTGCCCCAAACATAATGGCTCAAATCAAGTACACGACTATGACTTATCACTCACCCGACGTATTACTGCTGAGGACCTGTTGCCCTTGTTAGGCGATGTTCATGAGGTTGAAGAATATGTCTTTTGCGGCTTTGGTGAACCAACTCTAAACCTTGACTGCTTACTGCAAGTTGCTCATGCAATAAAAGCACAAGGCGGTAAAGTACGCCTAAACACTGATGGCCTGGGTAATCACTTTCATCGACGCAATATTTTGCCAGAGCTCAGTCAATGCATCGACAGTTTGTCTATTTCGCTTAACGCCGATACACCTGAAAGCTACCAACAGCATTGCCGCCCTAAGCTTGCCAATTCGTACACTGCATTACTGGATTTTATTAAGCTTGCACCTCATTACATCCCTCTCGTTCAAGTAAGTGCCATTAACGGACTCGCAAATGTCAACATTGACCGCTGCCGCGATATCGCACAACAAAATGGCGTAGTATTTAAACAACGGGAACTCGATAACATTGGTTAAACAAATAGCGCCTAATCGCAGCTAGACGTTTTCGCCACTGCCGGCTTCATGCTAGTATTGCCATCAAGAGAATGCTAAAAAAGTGGCACCATGTCTAAACACAAAGCAGTGAGTTCTTCAAACTCGTTATTAATTTCTTCACAGGCAACTCATTGGTCGCAACAGCATATTCTTTCGCTGCTAAGCCAATTGATTATTTTATTAATAGCAGTGTTTATTGTCACTAGTATGGTAGTCAATTTAGGCGAGCGTCGCCTACAAGAAGATTGGGCAGACCAACGCTATAGTGAATTACAAACTGTCGCGTCCTTAGCGTCTGACAAAGTGTCATTTTTGCAGTTTAGAACCCAAATCATCGCCAAAGGTGAGTTACTGCGCCAATATCTGCAAAACCCATCAGAAAAGCTACAATTAAAAACCATCGAAAACTGGGATTCATTAACTAACAATATTCCAGAACTGCTTGGGTTGGCATTGTTTAACCCTCAAGGAAAACTCCAGTTTGCCACCACCGGTAGTTTCAATAACATGCAACTTCCCGCGGCATTATTAGGCTCGGGCAGAAATATGGGCGGCGACGACATTTACACTTCACCCATGGCATTTACTCCCATTAATGGCATCTTAGAGCCCTATTTTTATCAGTTATCATGGATAGAAAATCCAGACCAAAGTATCAAAGGGTATTTAGTCACTTACAATTCGATCGTTAAATTACTTGAAACTATAAAACCGGCTTTTTTTAATCAAAATTCACCATTGCTCATGCTGGATACTCAAGGCTTCCTCTATGCAGGAGCCAACCAACCTGCACCACTAGACAATATGCCCGATGCACTTGGAGCAAGTTTAAAGCAGTCTTACCCAGAATTGTGGCGAGTGATGGCCATGAATAACTTTGGCCAGTTTCACAGCCATGATGCCACTTTCGTGTATTTAAAAGTCGAGTTAACCAGTCAATATGAGACTAAAAGAGAATACTTTTTATTGTCTTATATTCGTCATGACGACATTGCCACTCGTTATGCACAATGGCGAATTGTAGTCATTATCGCTGGATGTCTCATCGCACTGTTAGCCAGTTTATTGATTATACTAAGACATCGATTTGTACTCGAGCGACGCGCAAAGCAAAATAGCGTTCAATTGAGCAACGGTTTGTTTAACAGCGAATTAAGCTGCTTAATCGTTAATGATAACGGTCGAATCCAGAGCATTAATGCCAAAGCAGCTGCGGCATTATCTTTGCCAGTTGACGCTCTTAAAGACCGCAGTTTACAACGAGTGTTACACCTTGATGATGATCGCTTCAATCACATTAAAGAGACGTTAATTGAGAATAAGCAATGGCATGGTGAGATCAGTTTAGAAACGCTTAATAGTAGTATGTTGCAAACCCATATTCGCAGTAAAAAATGCCCTAACAGTAATGAGCATTATTGGTTAGTGACATTTGAAGACATTACCGCATTATTTGAAAGCCAGCGCCAAGCCTATCTCTATCAATTAATGAGTAGCGGAGCGGTTGCTACGGCACTCACCGATGCCAATGGATTAATAGTAAAATGTAATAACCAATTTGATAACCTGATGTCTTTACACGGAGACACCAATATTTCGATCACTGAATTACTCGGCGATGAGTTGAAAAATCAATGGCAAAATATTAGTGCACAAATTAGCTTGCAAGGAGAGTGGACTGCGCAAATTATGCCATTTAACCACAGTCGTTATGAGCATTGTTTAAAAACGACGCTAGCAGGCCAGCTGACATTTGAAGGTGATATTGAATACCTTATTTGCACATTTGAACAGACAACCCCAACGGTGTCGGCCCAAAGTAGTAGCAACGTCATTGGCCATAGAAGTGCCATAGTGTTACGTTTAAATGAGCTAGAAAATTATTTTTTCAAACTTAGCGAGCTCACTAAAGAACATTCAAGCTTACTGGTAATGGACATTAACCCAGAAGGGATTTTCAGTAACATGGGTAACATGAGCCAGCTTGAAAAGCGCCAAAAAGACATTGAGCTACAATTATTGATTGAGTTACCGCTTAATTACCAAATAGCACAATGGCAGCTCGGAAAACTCGTTATCTTACTGACCGAAACAAATGCAAACTCTGCACATCAATATGCGATTAATATGCTTCAAAGTCTTGAAGAAAAGAATTTAGGTGAAGGGATTAACATTGGTATCGCCAGCTATTTGCAGCCACAAAGTTTGGATACATACCTTGCTAACGCTGAAATAGCCTTAAAAAGAGCTAAACAATCTGTTGACCAGAACATTTGCCAAGCCTTTACTCGTCCTACGAATAAACAAAGTAGCACTTAAAGTAACAATTAAAGTAATAACCGCCGTAAAATTGATAGATTAAATCACCTGACGCAGTATTGTGTAACGTCAGGTGATATTCAATTTGAACGGTTGTTTAATCAATGGATAATGCCCATTCATTGGGCTACTCGATGAACATCAACATACTATTATGGTGTCCAACCTAATCTTAAGCGTGTGGTTTCGGATGACTCACCACTTCAGGAAGGATCTCATCTGATTCGAGCCTGAAAGGCTGAACATTATCAGGTAGTTTACTTTCAGTAATTTCAACAATGCTTGAACGATTCATGGTCACTTTAAAGCGAGCATATTCAGGTTGTTGCTTTCCGTCACGTAACACCGCAACCAAATTGACTTGATAACGACGTTCTACAGACTCATTACTAATATTACCTTCACTTTCTGAGTATATTTTAGCTTTTCCTCGCTCTAAATGGCGGGCAAAAGGCACTAAACTGAAGTTCACTTGCTCTTGAATTTGTGAATAATCAGCCTCAAAAGGCTTATTTGCCACCTTAGTCGCAATACGATAATGCAGTACTTCCGAATCCACTTTATTCTGGCTGTGGCGTTGCCTCATAATATCTGCCACCGTTTTGGGAATATCTTGGCTGCGCATGAATTCGAGCCAAACTAACTGCTTAGCCACCACGGTTTGAGTCGTGGTATCCCGTAAAATACGGCTCCATCTTGGACGACCGCGTTGGATAAGCCGCCACATCGCATTACGAAAATCCTCTTTAAAGATTTCCCTGAAACCATAAATAACCGCTAACGTCAGCAACAAGGTCAAGGTTAAGCCATTAAAGAAACCTTGCGCTTTTATAATCAATGCCGATACCACCAACATCACCAACCCAGTGGCGACGCCAGTAACAAATTTCTTTAACCCTACTCCAAGCGGTTTTAATTCTTCTTTTAATACTACGCCTTGTTGAATGAGTCGACGCAATAGCAACATCTTATTTGAAATACGGTTAGCGTCTTGCTGGGTTTGCATAGAGTTATATTTGCATACTTGCTCGCGGTAGTGATTCTCGTTACGGCATAAATTGAGCACTTTTTCTTTAACATCACTATAGTCAGCACTTCTAGGACTACGTGCCAATGTCTTTAATAACTGCTGCTCACAAAACCAAGACAAGTAATTATCGGCATGCTCAAAATAAGATTTCCACTTAGGATCATTCGGTTCATTGCGTCGAAACTTTTTCAATAGTTGCGCAACCACATCACAAAGCTCATCTAAAGCAGGATAAAATTCATTTAATTCTAGTTTTTGGTGCAACTCTTTAACGTCAGTTTCAATGGCGACAGCAAATTGAT
Source organism: Shewanella sp. Arc9-LZ (assembly GCF_010092445.1). Taxonomy (NCBI): domain Bacteria; kingdom Pseudomonadati; phylum Pseudomonadota; class Gammaproteobacteria; order Alteromonadales; family Shewanellaceae; genus Shewanella; species Shewanella sp. Arc9-LZ. The sequence goes on from NZ_CP048031.1 coordinate 3,982,926, forward strand.
AAGCGAATAAATTGAGGTATAAACGAAACTCTTCTAAGGTGCGTTTATTTAAACTGACGAAACGGGACTGAACTAAGGGTAAATGCAGCCCTTTAGAATAATAAGAACGACGCCCAAGAATACTACTGTGATAATAATCTTCTTCATCTAAGGTATGCGAACCAATACCCATTTCTGTTGGCAAATAAAAATACAGATCAAATACCCGTTGATCACCAGGGCCCATTTGATGACTGAACTTTATTGATAACGCTTCTTCTTGTTTTACTTTAACTTTTGCCACTATATATTTCACACACCTTTTAAAATTGACACATAACTACTATACCGCAATGGGAATATTAAGCTAAAAGTTAATTTATTCAATCAAAATCAATCGGAAGTATTGGCTGATAGTAACTGACAGGACCAGATGTTATTACTTGGCAGAAATTTTAACGTTGCTCTCGTCAATGTATTATCTAAGTCAATTACCTGAATCTGCTGAGATACACTAGAACCAGCCATTAAGTGGTGAGCAGAAACACCATATTCATTTCGTAAATATGGTTGTAGCCGACTGTTTTGTTGCCAACTGATAGGTTGCAGTGTTAACGCTAAATGATAAGTAAATGAGCCAATATCAACATGTTTAACCTTACCTAATAGTTGAGCAATTTCGGTAGCGTCTGTTGCGGACTCGAGTTTATAAGTCAGCTGAGCTTGATGGTGATCAATGTCTAGCATTAACCATAAATTGCTTTTATCAACCGTTAACGACGACTCTCCTTGTTGACTGAAATAACCATCGGCATGGCAATTGAAATACCAAACATTATGGGTATTTGCAATGCGATTAAGCACACTGGTAGCAATGAATATAATGAGCAGAAAACTTAATACAAAAAAAAGTTTGCCGCGTTTTGACTGTAGTAATCGGCGTATTTTAATATGTAATAATAGGGTTCTTAATCTAGCCACAAATGTGTACCTTTTGCAGCCATTGCTGGGTGATAAATGGCGCACCCATATTATCGATACTGACTTTGATACTATTAATTAATGGTGTCGCTTCACTGGAGTCGGTTAAAGTGAAACTCATATAATCTTGATTGGCCGACAAAGCAACGTGAATGGAATCCCAGCGAATATTGTGACAAAGCCGTAGTTGCGATGATAAGCAGTCCGCATGCAAAATGGCATCTTGCTGATTATTATTGCCAAACACAAACAACTGAACAATACGTCCATCAGGGCTTAGCACTTGTCGCAATACATCGGCTTGAGCAAACTCTGGAGGGTTAAGCTTAGAGTAAACAAATAATAATACACATAGTAGAATAACAATAATAAACAGATACTGACCTAAAGATAATAGCCGTTCAGGTAATTCCAAGATTTTAGTACGCTTAGCGGTTGCAGTTGAATATAAAATCACCCCCTGTTCAGGTACATATTCAATAAGGTTGGTGTGGCGCTTACACATGTAATTAATAATTTTGCCGATAATATCGAGTAGTTCAGCATGAGATAATTGATGAGGACAGTCGCCTGAAATGGCCACTGTTTCAAGCATAGATAAGGGAACGACTTGACCACGATGCAGGACTAACTGGCTCAGAATCCAATACTCGTGATCATTTAAATGCCACTGGGCTGCCGTGGTCTGATCGACCAACAAACGTTGTGTATTGTCGAACCAACAACATCCTATTTGCATCGCCCTGTCTCAGTGTATCGACTGATTCAAAAAGTATACTCTCAAAGTGAGAGTTTAATGGATGTTAAGCCAGCTATCCTCCGGATAATATTGCTAATTCGTGAACCAGTCCGCGAATATAGCGATTATTTGCGCAAGGTATAATTGCATAATATTGAATATAGAAATTGCTAATTCATATTATTGTTGATTCATATTATCCTTGATTCGCCCAGTTTAAAATGGGAAAGGTTAAGACCATAGTCAATACAGAGCTAATATTATTGCTGGTGATCGCGCTGGCAATAGCAGAAATTGAGCCATCAATAGCAAGCTGATTAAAAGTAAAATCAACCTAATTAGCGATGAATAACGGTTGGATGTATATTGACAAGCGAGTGGATGCCTTAGTTTACTACCGATTGAATAAGTAAGTTACGGCTTAACAATGGCTCAATAGTCAGTGTTTTTGGTATATAGGTAAGACAATATTACAGCTAACAGCCCATAAAAAAAGCTGGCAAAGCCAGCTTTCTGTTACTTACACTCAAGTGAACTAGGCTTTAGATTAGTCACTTAAAATGCGTAAAGTAATGTCATGTTTGTTTCAGTATCAGTGCTTTCTTTGTCATCAAGCGGTTCACTGTTATAACGCACAATAACGGCAAATTTCATCGCTAGAGCACCTACGATATTGGCAGTTAATGAAGTTTCAGAACGCGCATCTAATTTACTACCCCAATCGGCAATAAATTTCTGTTGGAACTTAGATGAATCACTGATCTTGGTTTGGAAATCAATCACCGCGTGAGCAACAACGCTGTCGTCGCTATCATAACCTTCTGCCAGTGCTGATTCTTCATCAAGTTGTTGGTAAATATAACCAGGACCCGCCTCCGCTTTTAAAGACATTCTGTCGGTATCAATAAAACGGTAACCATAACCAGCTGACGTCGTTGAAGTGAAATCATAACCAGTGAATGGATCAACTTCATAGTTAGTGTTAGCAAACAAATAGCTCAAATCATTAATTTGATAGTCACCTTGCACACCAAGAAAATAACGCTTTGCAGTCACTTCTTCGGTATCTTCTTTGTATAATCCTTCAAACACATACTCGTTTTCCCAGTCACCTAATTCTTGTTTCAACGCTAGGCGCGCTTTAAACGAAGAAGTATCGGTATTACCTGTGGTTAAAGTCGCACCTAATTCTGCTTCACCAGCAAGAGTGGCATCACCTTCAACAAACTCACTTCCAGCATGTGCTGCAAATGGCATGGTTAGTGTAATAGCTGCAGTAAGTAGCAGTTTTTTCATGTCATTTCGTCCTTTATTTACGATTTACAAAATCTAATGGGGGGTCATGCGCTTAAAATTCCCACGCATACTAACACTTTGATCGCAGAATTGAAAAATAGTCATCCCCTTAAGCGTTAAGCAACAAGGCTCTTAGCCTGCCAACGGCCACTGCGCCAACGCCACAACATCGCCAACCCTCTAACCCACTCATCAAGCGCTAAGGCAGCCCAAATACCCAATAAACCATACTCTAAATGGATCCCGAGATAATAAGCACCTGGTACCGCGATACACCACATTGAAAATAAGCCCATAAAAAACGGAAACTTGGCATCGCCGCTAGCTCTTAACGCATTAATCACCACTAAATTAAAAGTTCTACCGGGCTCCATAACTAACGTGAGTACAAATAATTGCCCCACAAGGACAATAATGTCCTGTTCATCAGTAAACAGACCGACAAGGTTAGGTCCCCATATTGCAACGAATAAAGCCACAACACTGGTAACAATCAAACCCAATTTTAATGCGCGATACATTTGATGCTCTGCAGCTTTTAATTGCTTAGCCCCCACCATATGACCAATAATAATTTCGTTACCTATGCCTATCGATAGCCCGAACAATAAGATAAACATACAAATTTGAAAATATAATGACTGCGCCGCTAAGGCTTTATCACCCATTAAGCCAACAAATGAAGTGACGACCATAAATTGCAACATCCACGAGACGTTTTCGCCGGCGGCAGGTAAACCAATGTGAAACACTTTTTTTAGCATGACTTTATCTGGACGCAAAATACTCGGAATGTGTAATGGTATTTTGGTATAGCGTACAAACAACACCATCATAATGCTCACACCCACTAGTCGCCCAACAACAGTACTAATCGCAACCCCTGCTACACCCATTTGTGGCAAACCAAACCAACCATAGAGCAATAATAAGTTGCCAATAAAGGTGATCACATTCATCGATAATGTTACCCACATAGCTTGCTGGGTAAAACCATGAGCCCGCATTCCGGCCGCTAAGCACATGGCCATCGCTTCGGGAATTAAACACAAACCGACAATTTGTAAATACAATTTACCATCGGCCATAAGCTCCGCAGGTAAGTTCATTAGATTCAACATCATGGTTGAGCCGGTTAAAATACCTACCGCTGCGACCAAACCAACTAAAAAATTGAATCCGATAGATGAATACACTACGGCACTGGCTGCAGCTTTATTATTAGCCCCTAAATACTGAGTAATGACAACACTAGCGCCAATACTAACGAAACTAAATAACGTAATGGCCAGTTCAAACACCATATTACCAACCGACAGCGCCGCCACACCTTGATACGACACATGGCTTATCATAAAAGTATTAATTGCTGCCGTTAAAAAGTGCAAAGCAAAGTCGACGAACAATGGCCAGGTCAGTGAAAATAAGGATAAAGGTGCATTCGGCTTAACAAGCATATAATGAGTTCAACTATTAAAGATGGCTAACGGAATAAGGTTATATCAATAAATGATGACGTTTTTGCGTCAATTTTTAAGGCGAGGATGATGCTAGATAGCGTTTAAAAAAACAACGTTTTTCGTTATTAATTTACAAAAAAATCAGCTCATTCAAAAAATGAGCTGATTTGCTGTTTTAACGTAAAAAAGGTTTACATGATTTTAGGGTCAAGTTCACCAGATTGATAAGCTTTATACATTGCTTGTAGTGACTTAGGCTTAATTTTAGAGGCCATACCCGCACAACCAAATGCTTCATAACGAGTCGTACAAATGTCAGCCATCGCTTCCATTGATGCTTTTAAGAATTTACGAGGATCAAATTCTGCAGGATGTTCAGCTAAGAATTTACGCACTGCACCCGTTGATGCCAAACGTAAATCGGTATCAATGTTCACTTTACGCACACCGTGCTTAATACCTTCAACGATTTCTTCTAATGGTACGCCGTAAGTTTCTGGAATTTCACCACCATACTGGTTGATGATTTTCAGCCACTCTTGCGGTACAGAAGATGAACCGTGCATCACTAAATGCGTGTTAGGGATACGCGCATGAATTTCTTTAATACGGTCTATACGTAATACATCACCAGTAGGTTTACGACTAAACTTATAAGCTCCATGGCTGGTACCAATCGCAATAGCTAATGCATCAACATGAGTATCGGCAACAAAACGCGCTGCTTCTTCAGGAGTTGTTAGCATTTGGTCCATGCTGAGAATACCCGCAGCACCCACACCATCTTCTTCGCCTGCTTGGCCAGTTTCTAAACTGCCTAAACAACCGATTTCACCTTCAACTGACACACCACATGCATGAGCAAAAGCCACAGTACGACGAGTCACATCCACGTTATACTCGTATGACGCGGGTGTTTTACCATCGGCCATTAACGAGCCATCCATCATTACTGATGACATGCCTAACTGGATTGAGCGCTGACAAATGTCAGGATCAGTACCGTGATCTTGATGAATACATACCGGAATATCTGGATACTGCTCAAGCGCAGCAGCCATAAGATATTTTAAAAACTGTGGGCGAGCATATTTACGTGCACCAGCAGATGCTTGCACAATAACAGGGCTGTCAGTTGCTTCAGCCGCTTGCATAATTGCACGCATTTGTTCAAGGTTGTTCACGTTAAATGCAGGGACGCCATAACCATGCTCTGCAGCATGATCAAGCAGTTGTCGTAGAGAGATAAGAGCCATTTTGTTCTCCATTAATAGGGTGATTACTCACCTAGGTCGCTATCGTTTGGACGGATTTTAAACTCTGGCACAACCTACATCCTGTAGATTATGACAGAGCATTTTTTTATAATAATTATTATTAGGTTTTACGGTACAAATACTTGATATGTGATCTAAGCGCCACGCTTTTCAAGCATTGCTACAGCGGGTAATTCTTTACCTTCTAAAAACTCAAGGAAAGCACCACCGCCGGTTGAAATATAAGACACTTTGTCAGCAATGTTATACTTATCGACTGCCGCTAGAGTGTCACCACCGCCAGCAATAGAAAACGCTTTAGAATTAGCAATGGCTTGGGCAATACGCTTAGTACCTTCGCCGAATTGATCAAACTCAAACACGCCAACAGGACCATTCCAGACGATCGTCCCTGCTTGTTCAATAATTTTAGCCAGTGCTTCTGCGCTATCTGGGCCGATATCAAAAATCATATCGCTATCGGTCACGTCTGCTACTGACTTTAATGTTGCAGTTGCAGTTGGGCTAAATTCGCTTGCTACAACAACATCTGTTGGTACAGGAATATCACCACCACGGCTTCTAGCATTTGCCACAAGACGCTTTGCTTCTTCCACTAAATCAGCTTCATACAATGATTTACCGACGTTATAACCCGCAGCTGCGATAAAGGTATTGGCAATACCGCCACCCACAACAAGCTGGTCAACCTTAGTTGATAGGCTTTCAAGCACAGTTAATTTAGTCGACACTTTAGAACCACCTACTATCGCCACCATTGGACGAGCTGGGTTATCAAGCGCTTTGCCTAATGCATCTAATTCTTGCGACAATAATGGGCCAGCACAAGCAATAGGAGCATAAACACCTACACCATGAGTAGATGCTTGGGCACGATGAGCCGTACCAAATGCGTCCATTACATACACATCACATAATGCTGCCATTTTTTTAGACAGAGCTTCATCGTTTTTACCTTCGCCAATATTAAAGCGAACGTTTTCAAATACCACAACTTCGCCAACATTCACGTCAACGCCATCAAGATAATCACTCACTAAGCGCACTGGGCAGTCTAACGCTTTAGCTAAATAATCGACTACCGGCTGCATTGAATATTCAGCGTTAAACTCGCCTTCTGTTGGGCGGCCTAAATGAGACATCACCATTACGGCAGCGCCTTTTTTTAATGCGAGTTGAATGGTAGGTAATGATGCGCGTAAACGAGCATCACTTGTTACAACACCGTCGCTGACAGGTACGTTTAAATCTTCACGAATAAGCACACGCTTATTTTGTAGATCTAAATCTGTCATGTTAATAATTGCCATAATTAGCAGTTCCTTTTTAAGTTAATACAAAGTCTTGCTGCGCAACCGGCTTAACCCATTGCGACATAATCTGTTGATATTATCGATCTAACTTTGCTTGAATCATCGCTAAGCTAGTATCCAGCATGCGGTTGGCAAAACCCCATTCGTTGTCGCACCATAATAATAATTTGACCAAGTGGCCAGCACTGACACGCGTTTGGGTTCCGTCTACAATACTTGAACGTGGATCGTGGTTAAAATCACACGATACCAGAGGCTCGTCAGTATAGCCTAAAATACCATTAAAACTGCCGTTTGACGCAAGTTGTAACACACGGTTAATTTGCTCAATATTGACCTTTTTCTCTAGCGTGACAGACAGGTCGATCGCGGTCACATTTATGGTTGGCACCCTAACAGAAATCGCTTCAAACTTATCTTTCATGTGCGGCAAAATACGCTCAATGCCTCGCGCTAATTTTGTGTCTACCGGAATAATAGATTGACCAGCAGCACGAGTTCGACGTAAATCATCATGATAAGCATCGATCACTTGTTGATCGTTCATCGCCGAGTGAATCGTGGTAATGGCGCCACTCTTGACTTCAAAATGCTTATCCAATACATCGATAACCGGAACAATACAATTGGTAGTGCAAGATGCGTTAGAAATAACGGTATGCTCTGCGCGCAACAAATCATGATTAACACCATATACAATGGTCTCATCAACATCTGCAGAAGAAGGATGGCTTATCAGCACTTGCTTAGCACCTGCATGAATATGTGCTTCGCAAGCTTGGCGATCAATTAAGCTGCCGGTGGCTTCATAAACGATATCGATATCAAGTTCAGCCCAAGGCAATAAATTAGCATCGGGTTGATTGAGTAACAAAATGCTGTCATCACCAATAAGCAACTGATCACCATTTAGCTTAACGGTATGCTTGAAACGACCATGAGTCGTGTCATATTGAGTTAAATGACATATGGCTTCTGGCTTTGCCAACTCATTGATCGCCACAATTTGGATTTGTTGACGTTTTCCAGATTCGTACAATGCACGAAGTATTGAGCGGCCAATCCGGCCATAACCATTAATTGCAACTCGAATCATTTAGGGTCCAGAGTAATTATCCGAAGCACTTATTATTCAACAAATTATGATAAAAACATCTATTAATAAGTGACTTAGCATATATTATTTCACGTGAATTAAAGAGATAAAAAAACGGCCTACAATAGTATTGCAGGCCGTTATTATACAGATTAAACACCTAATAGATAAGTGTTTAATCTCAGTTGATTATCCTAAAGATTGGACAGTTTTTACTACATTATCAACAGTGAAGCCGAAATGTTTAAGTAAATCACCACCAGGAGCAGACTCACCAAAGGTGGTCATACCCACTACAGCACCATCAAAACCAATATATTTGTACCAGAAGTCAGTATGTGCCGCTTCAACCGCAACACGTTTAGTGACACCTTTTGGTAGTACAGATTCTTTGTAAGCAGCATCTTGCTTATCAAACTCAGTCGTAGAAGGCATAGAAACTACCCGCACTTTTTGACCTAGTTTGGTGAGCTCTGCGGCAGAATCCATCGCCAACTGCACTTCTGAACCTGTGGCAATCAAAATCACATCAGCAGTGCCTTGGCAATCAGACAGTACATAACCACCTTTAGCTACGTTAGCTAATTGCTCAGCAGTACGCGCTTGTGCCTTAAGACCCTGACGGCTAAAGATTAATGAAGTTGGTGCATCACGACGTTCAATCGCCGCCTTCCAAGATACTGCCGTTTCCGCAGCATCACATGGACGCCAAACAGCCATATTAGGCGTTAAACGTAAGTTAGCTAATTGCTCAACCGGTTGGTGAGTTGGGCCATCTTCGCCTTGGCCGATTGAATCATGGGTATAAACGAAAATGTTTTGAATGCCCATTAATGCTGACATACGTACCGCGTTACGTGCGTACTCCATGAACATCATGAAAGTTGCGCCATAGTTAATAAAACCACCATGTAACGACGCGCCGTTCATAATACCGCTCATACCGAATTCACGTACACCGTAATAGATGTAGTTACCGGCAGGATCGTCTTGAATACCTTTTGAACCAGACCAAAGCGTTAAATTAGAACCGGCTAAGTCAGCGCTACCGCCAAGTAATTCAGGCAACATAGCACCAAAGAAACCAATTGAATTTTGAGACGCTTTTCGACTCGCAATACCTTCGGCTTTATCTTGGCTTTCTTGGATAAAGGCTTGTGCTTTTGCTTCAAAATCTGCAGGTAAGTCACCTTTTAATACGCGACGTTCATATTCTGCAGCCAGTTCAGGGAACGCAACTTGGTAAGCAGCAAACTTGTCATTCCATAATGACTCGTTAGCAACACCTTTATGTTTAGCATCCCAACCAGCATACACATCAGATGGGATTTCAAAAGGAGCGTGTGGCCAGTTTAAGAACTCACGAGCTGCTGCAATTTCAGCATCACCTAATGGTGCACCATGACAATCATGGCTACCCGACTTGTTAGGCGAACCAAAACCAATAATGGTTTTACAGCAAATCATCGATGGCTTATCTGTTACAGATTTAGCTTGTTCAATCGCGGCGCGGATAGCATCTGGATTATGACCATCTACATCGGCAATAACGTGCCAGCCATAGGCTTCAAAACGCTTAGGAGTGTCATCAGTGAACCAGCCTTCAACATGACCATCGATAGAAATACCGTTGTCATCCCAAAATGCGACTAACTTTCCAAGGCCTAATGTTCCGGCTAATGAACTGACTTCGTGAGAAATACCTTCCATTAAACAGCCATCACCTAAGAAACAGTAGGTGAAGTGATCGACGATGTCGTGGCCTGGACGGTTAAACTGAGCCGCCAAGGTTTTTTCCGCAATAGCCATACCAACAGCATTACTCAAACCAGCGCCTAAAGGACCGGTTGTAGTTTCAACACCAGGGGTATAACCATATTCAGGATGACCAGGCGTTTTTGAATGCAGCTGACGGAATTGCTTTAGCTCTTCAATAGGCAATTCATAGCCAGTTAAATGCAATAAAGAGTATATAAGCATAGAGCCATGACCGTTTGACAGAACAAAACGATCGCGATCGACCCAGTTAGGATTAGTTGGATTGTGCTTTAGAAAATCATTCCATAGCACTTCGGCGATATCTGCCATCCCCATTGGGGCACCTGGATGACCAGAGTTAGCTTTTTGAACCGCATCCATACTTAGGGCGCGAATAGCGTTAGCGAGTACTTTACGAGATGACATGCTCTCTCCTGCTTGTTTGTAAGGTCTAACGGGCAATTGTGAAGCCATATTTTCCCCTACAAGGCGATGTGACGCAAATTAAAATTTTTCGGGTTTCTTTTTAACCGTTAAATAAACGGTGATTTCATACAATGCCAATAAATAAACATCGTAAATACAGCATCAAATGGTCAGCATGACCATAACATGAGATAAATACAGAGTAATTATTTATTGCCACTTGTAAATAAAAAGTATCGTGATTGGCAGAGCTATGGCTCTGATTAGGCAATATAATCTCTAATCTATCAAAAACATTGTCTATTTTTATGATAAATACACCGCGCAAGTCGATGAGCACTTAAATAAAGCCATATGAATCAAAAACTTGATTTTTCACCAGTATAAACATATCTATGATTAACAAAAAAAATTATGCTCCATTGCACAATTCTCCAGTTAAATTCGTATAAAGGGGTGTTATCAAATTAGATTTCGACTAAAATAGACGTCTAGACGTATATTCAAATGCAACCAACGAGATTCTCCTATTATGGCAAAGCACTTGTTTACCTCTGAGTCTGTCTCAGAAGGTCATCCAGATAAAATCGCCGATCAGATTTCTGATGCGGTATTAGACGCAATACTTGAGCAAGATCCAAAGGCTCGTGTTGCGTGCGAAACGTATGTCAAAACCGGTATGGTATTAGTGGGCGGTGAAGTCACCACTTCTGCTTGGGTAGACATTGAAGAAATTACCCGTAAAACCGTACGCGAAATCGGTTACACCAATTCAGATATGGGTTTTGATGCTGATTCATGTGCGGTACTTAATGCCATAGGTAAACAGTCACCAGATATCAATCAAGGTGTTGATCGTTCAGACCCTGCAGAGCAAGGTGCTGGTGATCAGGGTTTAATGTTTGGTTATGCCAGCAATGAAACTGATGTATTAATGCCTGCACCGATTACTTACGCGCACAAATTAGTTAAGCGTCAGTCTGAAGTACGCAAAGACGGCACACTACCTTGGTTACGCCCAGATGCTAAAAGCCAGGTAACGTTTGCTTATGATGATGGCAAAATCATCGGTATTGATGCGATTGTATTATCTACTCAACATCGTGAAGACGTGAGTCAAGCTGATTTAATTGAAGCGGTAATGGAAACTATCATCAAGCCGGTATTACCTGCTCAATGGTTAAACAAAGACACTAAATACTTTATCAACCCTACTGGTCGCTTTGTGATTGGTGGCCCTGTTGGTGATTGTGGTTTAACAGGTCGTAAAATTATTGTAGATACCTACGGCGGTATGGCTCGTCACGGTGGTGGTGCTTTCTCTGGTAAAGACCCATCAAAAGTAGACCGTAGCGCGGCTTATGCTGCACGTTATGTAGCTAAAAATATCGTTGCAGCTGGTCTAGCTGACCGTTGTGAGCTACAAGTGTCATATGCTATTGGTGTTGCAGAGCCAACGTCTATTAGTATTGAAACATTCGGTACCGGTAAAGTATCAGAAGAAGTATTGATTAAATTAATACGTCAACACTTCGAATTACGTCCATACGGCTTAACAGCAATGCTAGATTTGGCACGCCCAATCTATCAGCAAACTGCTGCTTATGGCCACTTTGGCCGAGATATCTTCCCTTGGGAAGCGACTGATAAAGCTGAAGCACTTCGTGCAGATGCAGGTTTATAATCAGCCAGCATAATTATCGTCTTAAGCTAGTGTCTGTATTAAGCTAACACGATAAAAAATAAAACCGCCAACTGGCGGTTTTATTTTATCTATCATTGGCAATACAATGATTTGATCTAAACATTTAATCTCAACATTTAATCTCAACAATGGCTCAGATTATGTATCAACCCACTTGGCTAAACACAAAGATAACAGCAAACCACCAGCCATCAACGGCAACTAACCCCTGTGCGATAAACAGCCCTGTTACTAACATTCCAGCCATTAACTTGCCAGCCATTAAACAGTGGTCTGCAATCAAGTTATTCTATCGTCAACATATGCCGTATGCTCGATTAGCTCAGAAAGAGTCTGTGGCTGTCATTCATCATCTAAGCCCACCAGCTACTGATGAAGTTGATATAAGCCAGCAAAAAATAATCGCTGCGGTAAGAGTTAAACCTATTGGCCAATATCAATTAATCAATGGATTATTGGTTCACCCTGACTACCGTGGACAACAGCTTTCAACTCAGTTATTGAAATTTATCGCGCCCAAATTAACCGCTAAAAATTGCTTCTTGTTTGCTCATCCGTGGTTAATTGGCTTATATCAACAGCAGCACTTTATCGTTATAGATCAAAATGTCGTGATAGGTCAAAATGATTTATCAGCGATACCAGCAGACATCACTCAGTTGTATCGTCGCTATCACAGTGAACAACGACCACTAGTGTTGATGCAGCTCAATGATCCCGATAAATAATCTAGATTAATAATCTAACTCAATAAGATCAATGAGCCAAACTCAGACAAAATCTAGATCGTATTAAAGCCTCTCAAGGCTATTGCACACCAATAAATTTAGCCCAAATAGACTTAAGCGTAATCAAACTAAGTCAGCATAAGTACAAGGTGATCGAACTCGTTAACAATGATCGAAATGTGAACTTTCAATACACATAAACGACACTTGTTGCATTGTCATTACGGGCACTACTTTGACACTGATAGACGCTAAGTTAATCCGCTCGACATCGGTAAATAGCGTAATCGCTGCTTGATAATTATTGGTTACGCCACAAAATAGCCACATGTCTTGCCAGCGCACAAAATACCCCGATTGCTGCAATTGCGGATCATCTGGATTTTGTAAATCGGCTTCAACACACTCATACAACTCTGTCGCATCAGTCAACACCGCGGCTATTAGCTTCATATTGTCAAATGCAGATAATCTTAAATCCAAATAGGGTGAAAAGAGTGCTTCAAAGTTAGTACTCATAATATTCCTCATAAATAACCACTTTATCAACACCCCTTAGTATAACGATCACGTAATATTAGCTGTGGCCAGTAAACAATAATCACGTTGTTCAAAACGAAATTGATCAATCTCTGTCATTGCGGCTTTTTGTTGATGTGCTGCCAACGAACGCGCATTGTCAGCGGCAACATACGTCACCATAAATGGAAAGGTATCTGCCACTTGTTTTTTTAATTCGGTAACCAGCGCCGAAAAAACTCCCTGGCCGCGTTTTGATTCTTGTATCCAAACGGGTCCATATTGGCACGTGTTAGTCGTCGATAAAGCTTGTCCATTTAAATCGGCAAACTTAAGTTTTTGAATAATATGTCGGTACAATGGTTGCGAGGAAAAAAATGACCATTTTGCCGCCATCACATATCCAATGATCACCCCTTGCTCTTCAGCTACGATAAACCAATGTTGATTTATCAACTGGCTCACCTCTGCTTTGGTAAATGAATGAGCATGAAGTTGGCTATTTGAACCTACCAACTCATCATCAACATGGGCTCGTTCTAACTGCACAATAGCAGCAACATCGGTTAATAACGCCTTACGGATAATAAATGACAATGATTATTCCTTTGACCCTGAATTGGGAGATTGTTTCTTAGCCCATTCTATCACTAGCGCAACGGGCAGCGGAGACATAATTAGTGTTCCCACGCCAATGAGTGAAGCAATGACCAACATCCCACTGACTTGTTGACCGATATCACTTTGCCAATATAAGCCGACACCCACCAACAACATGATTAAACCGACGAAATGTAACACTTTAACTAATTTGATCATTTGCGACTCTTTAATACGTTAAATAATGTTCATTAATCCAAAACATTACAATTATTTACGCTCTTATTCACACTCAAGTAGTAGAATAACGGCAATTTTTTGGTATATGGAAATCTCTCAACATGATAAAGCATATTCTCGGCGCCACTGTTATATTTTTAGGCCTTAGTGCTTGTCAAAGCCACACTCAAATTGTCTCAAATGAACAATTAATTGGTACTTGGCATGTAGAAGTCGTCCTCGACACTCCTACCATTAATAATAGCCCAGCAAATTTAGTTTTTGCTCCAAACGGTGAACTGACAGGTAATAATAGCTGTAATCAATTTTTTGGTCGTTACGCCCAACAAGGTCACTTGCTTCAACTTGCACCATCAGGTTCGACTATGAAAGCCTGTATCGATAGTTTAATCACCCAAGAAGCTGAACTGATGCAAGCGATTTCATTGGTAGAACAAGTTGATTTCTCTAAAGGAAAACTCAATCTATTGTCTATAAATGGTGATACGCTATTGGTACTGACAAAACAATCGTTACCCTTATCCTAAAGCCTATGGTTTAAATGAGTCGCCGGATTAGTTATTAGTGTCAGTTTAAAGTTCCATTAAAAAATGAATTTTTATTCAATAAATCTGATTCTTTCTTGACTTAATAAGTCAATCTATTCAAAATGTGCTAGATTTTTGAATAACAACTATAAGATGAATTATCACTATGCCAGCGACAAGAAATCAGGATGAGCTCGTACGCACTTTTAAAGCGATTCTCAAAGAAGAACGTTTTGGAAGCCAAAGCGAGATTGTTAATGCGCTTCAAGCCGAAGGATTCGGTAATATTAATCAATCTAAAGTATCACGTATGCTCAGCAAATTTGGTGCTGTACGCACTCGCAACGCTAAGCAAGAGATGGTGTATTGCCTCCCTGCCGAGCTAGGCGTACCTACTGCGGGTAGCCCAGTTAAAAATTTGGTATTGGATGTCGATCATAACCAAGCCATGATCGTGGTAAGAACTAGCCCTGGTGCTGCGCAATTAATCGCCCGTTTGCTCGACTCAATAGGCAAACCAGAAGGGATATTAGGTACTATTGCCGGTGATGATACTATTTTCATCTGTCCAGCAAGTATTAAAACCATTGATGAGACATTAGAAACGGTTAGATCTTTATTCAACTATAGTGAATAAAAAACCATTTCAATAAAAAAGCAATGCCATGGCATTGCTTTTTTATTACCTAAAACTGGCGTTTACGCATCATCAAATTGAGTTAAAAAATCCAATGATGGCACAAAGAAAGACGATCCAGTCAGCGCTTTAGTAAACAACATCAAATGATCATGATTCCCGTGACCATCACCGTGCACCATACTGCGGAGCATTTGTTCGAAGTGATCCGGTGTACGACATACTGAAATAAACATCAATCCTTGTTCTCTAATCGAACCATATGGCATGCTTTGACGTAAAATTTCTAATGCGTTACCGTGTGGATCTTTTAAGTTAACTCGTTTTGTGTGGCTGGTTAATGGCTTATCTTCTGATTCATACTCAATATCATCAACTTTGGTACGACCAAAAATATCTTCTTGTTTTTTAAGCGGTAAACGATGCCACTTACTTAAGTTATGCATGTATTTTTGGACATGAACATAACTACCAGAGACAAATTCTTGATCTTCATCACCGACAAGTGCAACTTGTTGACGATGGCGTCCTTTAGGGTTTTCAGTACCATCAACAAAACCAGTTAAGTCACGACTGTCCATAAAGCGAAAGCCACGTTCCTCATCGACTAACTCGACCAAATCTTCAAACATTTGGTTAATTTCATTGGCGACAAGATGCAAAATATCATAGCGATCACAACGGATATGAATAAACAGATCATATTCCATTGCAGGTGCATCACGGTTACCTTCACTCATGGCCGGAAAAGGTTTTAATAATGCAGGGCGAGATTCTGGATAAAAGGTATCCCAAAAATTAGCCCCAATACCCACAAAGCCATTAAAAGCACTGTCGGCATATTGATCCGTGAGTTCATAAATATACTGCGCTACATTAGCAATAGATGGGCGTAACTGATCTTCAACACCATCGTTGGCATTAAACATCAAGTACACACTGTGTAAATTCCCTTCTGCGCAAATTCCTAACTGTTCACGAGGCATAACTTGGTTACCCATATTAACTTCATCCATCTTAATACTAAATGTCGGCCTAAACGGTGATAATTTAACGTTTTGATGTTATTCGACGGCGATTAACATCTCTTACCAGTTAAGCTAATCATTAGATTAACTTAATCAAATTTAAATTACTTGAAGTGTACTCACATTTAGCCCGTTTGTAATACATATTGTATTCATATTCGTGCAGATAACAGCTTGATCATTCATTACAATTGTTAACGAACTCACTAGAGTTAAGGGCCAAAAAGTAAGCCCTAAATCAGATATTTAGCCTATGTCATCGTAAAATTAGCCATTATTTTGCAAGCATGAGGTAAGTATCTTATTGCTGGGGTGTTTAAAGCAGCGTTATTACAAGTTAATAACGTACTGTTAGCAACACTTTTAGCAAACAAAGGGGAATTTGATAACCACTTTCCCCGAACTAAGGTTCACTACAGGCTGGACAATTAAAATTACAGCATTGATAGTTAATTAAAAATCACCAGTGGATGCGCTGTAATATTTATGTCCACTCGTTGACCGGGCATTATCGTCGTTGATTGGCTACTGACGTCCAAAATATCATCGCCAATTTGGACCTGATAATGACATACCGTACCAAGGAAATGCCTTTCGACAATGCATCCTCGGCCATTGATACAAGGATGTAACTCAATTTGCTGTGGTCTCAATAATAATTGCCCTTGGCTGCCAACAGGTAAAGACAATGCTTCTGTGCTGCTAAGATCGCCCAAAGAATAGTGCACTTGATGGCTGGAGGTGACCGTAACAGGTAAATAATTACCTGCGCCTAAAAAGTCGGCAACGTAGCGATCAGTTGGTGCACTGTATAAGGTTTCGGCTTTACCATGCTGAATAATGGCGCCATCCTTAAATAAAGCCAGTTTATCTGCAAACACAAATGCTTCATCTTTACTGTGAGTCACAAACACGGCACTGACATTACGTTGTTTCAATATGGCGCGAATTTCTAACATCATATCGTTACGAACTTGCGCATCGATATTGGAAAAAGGTTCATCTAGCAATAATAATTCTGGTTGATATGCCAATGCACGTGCAATCGACACTCGTTGCTGTTGACCGCCTGATAATTCATGCGGGTAACGCGATGCCAACCCGGTTAATTTAACCAACTCGAGCATTTCTTCTAATCGAGCTAACCGCGCAGTACGATTGAGTTCGTTAACCCCAAATAAGATATTGTCTGCCACGGTTAAGTGCGGAAATAAGGCATAGTCTTGAAAAATCATTCCCACACCACGTTGCTCGCTCGCAACAAACACACCATCACCACTCAGCGTTTGCCCATTGATGCTGATGCAACCTTGGCTAATGGCTTGTAAGCCCGCAATCGCGCGCAGCAGTGTTGTCTTGCCGCAGCCACTGGGGCCTAATAATGCGACAATTTCACCTTGCGCCAAGGTAAGATCTAAATGGCGCAACACCACTTGACCGTGATAATCGCTGCAAACATTTTCAATGGTTAAGGTTGACATAATTAGCCTTGTTGCTCCAAAGAGCGATTAAGATAAATCAAGGGTACAAGCCCAACTAACACAATCACAATAGCGGCCAATGCGCCATGTTCTAGTTTTTCATCTGAGACAAATTGGAAAACATAAGTCGCCAAGTTTTCAAATCCTATAGGACGCAATAATAACGCTGCGGGTAATTCTTTCATGCTTTCAATAAACACTAACAAAGCACCGGCAAAAATCCCTTTGCGTAATAAAGGCAAATGTACTCGCCATAGTAGCTGAGTAGGCGTTCGTCCTAAGGTAATACACGCCATGTCTAAAGAAGGGGAAATACGTTTATAACTGTTTTCTAAACTGCCGATGGATATAGCAATAAAACGAACACAAAAAGCAAAAATCAGTGCAAACACGCTGCCAGTCAGCAATAAACCTGGGCCTTGGGCGCCAAACCAATCGTAAATATCGTTAATCGCAAAGTCGATAAGCGTCAGAGGTACTAATACACCAATCGCCAACACCGTTCCCGGTAAAGCATAACCAGTACTGCTCAATCTTGCGGGAAGCTGATCACTTTGTCGCGGACTCACACGGCGTACAAACATTAATATCAATGATAGGACTACGCACACACCACTGACAATAGCGGCAATATATAAACTGTTTAGGCTATACTGCCAAAATCGAACATCCCAACTTTCATTGAAATAATCGATAGCATATCCACACAACACAATGAAAGGTAATAAAAAGGCTGTAAATAACAAAACAGCGCAATAGCCTAATGCGACCCAAGCCATTTTTGGTGACAACACATATCTGTCAGCTTCATTAAGAGAAGATTGTTTTTGAAATAATTGTTGTTTCCGACGGGCAAAACGCTCAACCCCAATCATAGAAAATACCACTAACAGCATAATGGCTGACAGCTTTGCTGCCGCGGTTAAACTGCCATAGCCGAGCCACGTGTCGTAAACTGCTGTGGTTAATGTCGGTACAGCAAAATAACTCACGGTGGCAAAGTCTGCTGCGGTTTCCATTGCCACAAGTGCAACGCCGACAGCCAAAGCGGGTCTTGCCATTGGCAGCGCAAGACGCCAAAAACTGCGCCACGGACTACATCCCATAACACGCGATGCGTATAACAAACTGGAAGACTGCTCCATAAACGCAGTACGCGCTAATAAATAAATATAAGGAAACAATACTAACGATAATATTATCGCTGCTCCGCCAAGACTGCGTATCGCGGGAAAGTAATAGTCGTGGGGAGATTGCCAGTCAAACCAAGCCCTCAATACACGTTGCACCGGACCTGCATAATCAAGCATGTCGGTATAAACATAAGCCACAATGTAGGCTGGCATCGCTAACGGGAGAAGGAGTAGCCATTGAAAGTAACGGCGAAAGGGAAAGTCACAACGGGCAATTAACCAAGCAGCAGGAATCGCTAAAAGTAGGCTTCCGAGTCCAACCAACAACATGAGCAATAAACTATTGACTATGTATGTCGGTAGCACTGTATTGAATAAATGGCTAAATACAGCTTGATCAGGAAGAGTGGACTGCACAATTAAGGCAATCAGTGGCAAGATTAATATTGCCGTAATAAAATAACCAGCAAGCGACCAGCTTCTGGTTAAACCTAAAATCATAAATAATACCGAGTTAACTTAGCGCACCATCAATAAATCTATCAATCTATCAATCTATCAATCATATCGATAATGCGCTGATAATGTTTAAACAAGCTTCAATTAAAGATCAAATTTCACTTCATCAAGCAGTTTTACAGCGTCTTGATGATATTCAGCCAACTTATAGATAGGCAAACTATCGGCTTTAAAATCACCCCATGACGCCACTAATTCAGACGGTTCGACATCAGCCTTTACCGGATATTCCATATTAACTTCAGCATACATTTTCTGTGCAACGTTTGAAGTAAGAAATTCCATTAGCTTAATCGCATTATCTTTATGCGGTGAATGTTTGGCTAATGCCATACCTGATACGTTTACATGAGCACCACGGTTCTGTTGATTAGGAAAGTTAATTTCAACCGCTTCAGCCCAGCTTTTCTGATTTTTATCCATCAGCATGTTGCCGTAGTAGTAGCTGTTACCGATAGCAATGTCACACATGCCTTCTTTAACTGCTAATACTTGATCACGATCATTGCCTTGAGGCTTACGAGCTAAATTAGCTTTTACCCCTTCTAACCAGGTTTTCGTTTTCGCTTCACCGTCATGGGCAATCATCGACGCCACTAATGCGACGTTATAAGGGTGTTTACCGCTGCGGGTACAAATTTTACCTTTGTATTCTGCTGAAGCTAAGTCTTCGTAATCGATGTCAATTTTACCGCTACGCTCTTTTGAAGAATACAGATTACGAACACGCATCGTCAGCGCATACCAATTGTTCTGTTGTGACCGATATTGAGGGGGAATATTGCTATTAATCACCGCACTGTCGACGGGAGAAACAAGATCTTTTTCCACTAATTCCATTAAGCGAGAGAAGTCAGATGTTAACACCACGTCAGCGGGAGATAGGCGACCTTCACGCACCATACGTTCTGCAATGCCATCTTTAGCAAAAACAACCTTTACGTCGACACCACTTTGCTCGGTAAACTTTTCTAGAATAGGTTCAATCAGGAAAGCTTGGCGATAAGAATAAACCGTTAATGCATCTGCAGCACTCACAGAAGAAGCAACACAAGCCAAGCCTAATAATGCGACACTTTTTAGCAATTTCATTAATCAACGCTCCTTAACTGAATCAATATTCCGCCGCCACCGGCGCAATTGATAATGGTTATCAATTGCAACAGGGTAAGTGATCATATCAAAAGGAGCAAGTGCTGTTTCACATTCAGCGGTTAAAACGCCAAGGCTAAAACATCAAATTGTTATGCTGTAAGCCGGTAATCTCCCCATTTTTAGCTGAGATCAAAAGTAGAGACTTAGGCCACTAGTGCCAGTTTTTGCTTTGGTGGGACACCACCAATTGCTGTATTGGGTCTTTCATTGTTATAAAACCATAGCCATTGTGTCGCATGTTCCTGTACCTCGGCAATACTATTCCAAAGATATTGGCTCAGCCATTCGTATCGCACAGTCCGATTATAGCGTTCTACATAGGCATTCTGCTGTGGATTGCCAGGCTGAATAAATTTCAGTTCTACATTGTGTTTTTCAGCCCAGGCAGCCAGTACCGCACTTATATACTCTGGACCATTATCACTGCGTATCTGTTTTGGTTTTCCACGCCATTCGATGATTTGATCCAATGTTCTCACCACACGCTCCGCAGGTAAGGAGAAGTCGACTTCTATCGCCAAGCCTTCACGGTTGTAATCATCAATCACGTTCAATAACCTAATGCTGCGACCATCTTCCAGTTGGTCGTGCATAAAGTCCATGGACCAACATTCATTGATTGCCTCTGGCACCGCCAATGTGTCCGGTTTATCACGCTTCAAGCGTTTCCTCGGCTTAATTCGTAGATTTAGCTCCAATTCTCGGTAAATCCTATACACCCGCTTATGGTTCCATCGGTAGCGTTTCACGTTACGTAAAAAGTAATAACATAGCCCAAACCCCCAACACCGATGAGTTGATGTCAGTTGCTGTAACCAGTCGGCTATTGCAGCGTTTTCATCACTGAGTTTTGCCTGATAGCGATAACAGCTCTCACTGAGTCCAAACAAGGCACACGCAAATGCGATCGAAATGGCTTTATCTTGCACCGCCTTTTGCGCCAGCTCCCGCCGCCGCGACGGCTTTACCACTTTTTTTCGATGGCCTCTTTGAGTATTTCAGCTTTGAGTCGCTCTTCGGCATACATTTTTTTGAGTCGTGAATTCTCAGCCTCTAACTCCTTCAATCGCGCCATCATAGAAGCGTCCATGCCACCGAATTTGGCGCGCCATTTGTAGAAGGTCGCAGAGCTCATGCCATGCTCACGGCAAAGCCCCGGAACTGGGGTGCCAGCTTCAGCTTGTTTAAGGATTGCTAGGATTTGGCTGTCGCTAAATTTTGATGTTTTCATGCAGAATCTCCCTGCGTATATATTACGAGAAAATTCTACTTTTGAAATCTACTATTTTTAGGGGGGATTACCAGCCAATATGGCAAGCTTAAGCCACTATCATGGAATTATGATTGACCAAAACATTACCAGTATTTTTCGACCGTAATTTGTCCAGGCGCTCGTCGAAGATTTTTTACTAAGCCTTTTTCAACTAAAGCGGTTTGCGCATCATTTATCATTCCTGGGTTACCACAAATCATCACTTGAGAATGTTCCGCATTAATCCCTAAGCCTGCTTTCTGTTCAATTAATCCGCTGCTAATGCCATCAGGAATACGACATGATAAGCCTTCGGGATAATCTTCACGGGTCACAATGGGAATAAACACAAACTGCTGAGGATATTGACTAATAAACTGTTTAATCGTTTCTAAATAAGCTAAATCTTCACCAAGTCTTACACCATAAACTAGCACGACTTTTTCAAAGCGTTGCCAAGGCTCATCGGTTGCAAGCATAGAGATAAAAGGCCCCACTGCAGTGCCTGTTGATAACAGCCATAAGTGTTTACCTTGCAATGCCCCTTTAGGCACCTCATCTAAGGTCATAAAACCGGTCGCTTTGGGCGTGATTTGAATGGTATCACCTGGGCTTAATGCTTTTAGATCTGGAGATAACTGACCATCCTCTACCGCAACAGCCAGCACCTCGACATAATCAGTCCCAGGGGGATTTACAAGCGAATACGCACGCGCGACACGTTTATCATCACGCATTTGGCTGAGCTTAATAAACTGACCTGCGATAAAAGGTTCGACATCGGCTTTGATACGCAACGAGAATAATTTATCATTCCAATCAATGCGTTTTAGCACGGTACCGGTAATCCACATGACTTTGTTCCTTTTAGACTGGCGTATGTATTTACTATAATACCAATCTATACAGATATTTGCTTAATTAAAAGCCTCCCCGATTTATATCTATAGTGAATAATCACACGCGATTAACTCACTTAAAAGAACAGAGCTAAGTTTACGTAGTTGATGAATCTTGCTTAGCTGAATGGGCATCTAGGCGGTCTTGTTGAAACTGAGCAAGTTTTTGCTGTATGAGCTCATAGGTTTGATCGACTCCTGCTGCAATATCGCCTTCTAATACTTTGAGCCCAGATAAGATATCGCTAGCCTCTTTAAAACCTTGATCAATAGCATCACCAATTTTCACCATAAAACTGCTAACTTGCTCATCAAACCCCATGGATTTATTTTGTTGTTGATGTACCGAGAAGAAATTTGTCGCAAAGCTGACAATACGATCGGCTGTCGCTTCAGGAGAGTAATCCACTCCACTTTCAATACTTTTTTGGACTGAGTTCTCCCCCAGTGTTGGCGCAAGCTCTTCATTAATGGCTTCAATCGCGGCACGGTAAAGTAATGCCATAGACTTATCACCCGCAGCAATACTGACTTCTTCTTGCGCCGCTAAAATCGAATTATTCATCATTTGTCGACTTAGCTGATTGCTGGTTAACTTAGGCTCAACCGGGGAATTTTTCTCAGCTTGGTGGCTTGATGAAGTTTGCGATGTATTAACTGTTTTATTGTCACGCAGTGGACTGGCATTACTGCTATTTGATTGTTTAATTTCCATGATATTAGCTCGCATACAATGACCGATAGCTTAATTATCGACCCAAAAACTCATTTCTAAAGTCATAAATTAAAACAATTAAGAGAAATTTATTAATATCAATTTTACTAAAGAATAGCCTGTTGATTAACATCATCAATTTAACTTGCCCAAATGAACATCTGCTAATATGGTAATCAGATTGATAGCCAAATAGGAATAACAACATGCCGCAACAACATTGGTTCATGTGGGGAATAGATATTTTTTCTGGTCTTTTCTTAGTGTTATTTTGGTTATTACTGATCGCTGTAATTTACATGTTTATCGCTGATAAATTGCAAACCAAACAAGCCATTCGACACAACTACCCTGTTATCGGTCGATTTCGATATATATTTGAAAAACAAGGTGAGTTTTTTAGACAATACTTTTTTTCTCAAGATCGCGAAGAACTGCCGTTTAATCGAGCCGAACGCAGTTGGGTATATCGCGCAGCTAAAAATGTTGACAGGACAATTGCGTTTGGGTCGACACAAGTTCTGGATAAACCGGGTGCGGTAATGTTCATGAACTCAGCATTCCCTGTCAGTGATCATGACACTCACCAAACCATCGCGGTAATCATTGGTCCTGAATGTAAACACCCTTACACAACCGATAAAATTTGCCATATCTCGGCCATGAGCTTTGGTGCCTTGTCTCGCCCAGCCATTACAGCACTATCCCATGGTGCAGCAAAAGCAGGCTGTTGGCTCAATACTGGCGAAGGTGGGTTAAGTCCTTATCATCTAAAAGGACATTGTGATTTAGTGTTTCAGATAGGTACCGCTAAATATGGTGTGCGTAACGAGCATGGTCATTTAGACCCACAAAAACTGACCGATATTGCCGCTCATCCTGAAGTAAAAATGTTTGAAATTAAATTAAGCCAAGGTGCTAAGCCTGGCAAAGGTGGTATTTTACCGGCGATAAAAGTCACCGAAGAAATCGCAGCTATTCGCGGTATCCCAGCAGGACAAGACTCCATAAGCCCCAATGGCCACATTGAATTACATAATGTTGCTGACATTGTCGATATGATCAATCAAGTAAGAGATATCAGCGGTAAACCAACCGGTATTAAAGCGGTATTAGGTGACATGTCATGGGTTACTGAATTTCTAGATGAAATTGAACGTCGTGGTATTGAATATGCGCCAGACTTTTTTACCTTAGACAGTTCCGATGGTGGTACGGGCGCGGCACCACAAGCCTTAATGGATAATGTCGGCTTACCATTGCGCCAAAGTTTACCGTTACTGGTTGATTTACTTAATGAACGCGGCTTTAAACAACGTATTAAAGTGATTGCGACCGGTAAAATGATCATGCCGTCATACGTGGCATGGGCATTAGCCACCGGCGCCGACTTTATTGCTTCAGCTCGCGGAAATATGTTTGCCTTGGGCTGCATTCAATCGTTACAGTGCAACCGAGACACCTGCCCAACCGGTATAACCACTCACAATATACGATTGCAAAAAGGCTTGGATCCAAAAGATAAATCTGCACGCGTCGCAAACTACAATCATTTCTTACATTACGATTTAACCATGATCGCACATTCATGTGGTGTAACCGACCCAAGATACTTAACCCGTCATCATGCCCGAATAGTGCAATCAACGGGTGTAGCGGTCACTCTCGATAAACATTACCGACATATGCAATAAATTAAACCTCAACCCCAGTGAATAACTGGGGTGCGCTGAGCGGATTACTTTGCCGAAGTTAAGAATAGGTGTACAATATATTTTGATATCGATCACAGTAAGTAGTCTTAATGTGATTTTAAAGAGGCATCAATTCAGGGGATTTCGTGTTGAACATAAAAACGAATGCAGCAGATCTAAATGTCAAAAGCTTAAGTTTAAGCTGCAGAAACTGTAATCGGATGACAGAAATCGAAGGTGAATTTGTGTGTTTTGAACAAGGAAAAATCAAACGCTTAACTTTAGATCCTTCTCCAGCTGCACTCATAAAAATGGTCTGTATTGGTTGGCAGAAAAAGTAAGCTTTTGATCATTAGTAGCAGCACTCGTCACCATTGAATCAACTCACTATAATTCCTATCTTCTTCCAAGTATTTGATACCGTAAACCAGCCAAATACTAACGACTAAAGTCATTTGAACATGTCAAAATACATCCGTTGATATCACTTTATCTGCATAATGTGCAAATCAATGAACCAACATAAGTTGATTAACGCGATGTAAACTAAGAAAGCATGTCCTGCGGATCATCACTTTGTTTAATAATGTTTTTATCAAGGTCTTTGTTCATTGCTTTAGCTAAAGTGAGTCCTCGAGTCGTTACTCTCAAACCGGCACATAAGTCGTTATAAACTATTTTAATAGCATCATCAGACATGTTACGCGTTTTAAGCATTGCCATAATAGCAAACCAATCGGTTGTCACTTGATGTCGGGTGCCTTCTAGCGCCGCAATTAACGCAATATTATGCACAAGTCACCTCCATACACGAATTCGCACCTTTGATAAAATCCAATTGATTGAAAAATAAAGTTATCTGGAATAAATAACCCACAAGTTAGGCTATAGATTAACTGCGTTGATCACTGTCGTCAAAAGATTCATTCGCGTTAAATATATCCAGACGATTTAAACACCGCTCAGCGCTGTTAAAGTAGTCAGATACTGAGTGTTTACGCTATAGAGAGATTTTTATTTGTGGCAACGACAGTATTTTACCCGACAACATCATAGCGCGATATCCATTGACCAACCCTTAATCATTTGGCAGATCTTTTTGTTCATGTTGAATATGCCAAAGCCGAGCATAAAGCCCTTGTTGAGCTAACAAACTGGTATGAGTTCCATGTTCAACAATCTTACCTTTACTCAATACAACGATTTGGTCAGCATCAATAATGGTCGATAAACGATGGGCGACCACTAAACTTGTATGGCCTTTGGCTGCATCTCGCAAGGCGCTCAAAATGGCTTGCTCTGAGCGTGAGTCTAATGAAGATGTGGCTTCATCGAACACTAAAATAGGCGCTCCTTTCAACACCGCGCGTGCAATAGCAACACGTTGCTTTTCGCCGCCGGAGAGCTTTAATCCTCGCTCACCGACCTTGGTGTTACCTTTATCCGGCAATGATTCAATAAAGTCACTCAAATGAGCCAATTTAATCGCCGCGAGAATCTCATCGTGAGTCGCATCTGAGCGACCATACCTAATATTTTCATAAATAGAATCATTAAATAACACAGTATCTTGCGGTACCACTGCGATGGCTCTTCGTAAGGCCTGTTGGCTAAGTTGACGCACATCAATACCATCAATAGTGATAGACCCACGGTCAACATCATAAAAGCGGAATAACAGTTTAATGATAGTTGACTTACCTGCGCCACTGTCGCCCACTACGGCAATTTTTTTCCCTGCTGGCACATCAAAACTAACGCTGTTTAAAATAGCGCGTTGGTCGTAATGAAAGCTCACATCAGTAAACTTTATTGCCCCGACAATTGGACTGGCTTCAATAGCATCGACGCGGTCTAACACTTGTGGTTGTTTGTCTAAAATATCAAACATACGTTCAATATTGGCTAATGCCCCACGGATCTCACGGTAAACAAAGCCTAAAAAATTTAATGGAATGAACAGCTGCATCATAAAAGCATTAATGAGAACAAAGTCACCAATTGTCATCGAGCCTTGGCTCACTTCATAAGCCGCCAGCGCCATCATAGCCGTCATCGCAACAGCAATAATTAATGCTTGTCCACCGTTAAGCGCAAACAATGATAAACGGTTTTTTCGCTTTGCAACTTCCCATTGTTCAAGTGCGGAATCATACCGTTGTGACTCAAATTCTTCATTGTTAAAATATTTTACAGTTTCATAATTTAACAAGCTATCGATTGAACGCGTATTAGCCAGCGAGTCAGCTCTCGCAGCATCGCGCACATAACCCGTGCGCCACTCTGTCGCCACAATTGAATAACCAATATAGGCCACCACAGAAAATAAAGTGATCAGCGCAAAACTGGCGCCATAGTTATAAAAGAAAATACCGATCACTAAGGCAATCTCAAGCAGGGTTGGCACAATATTAAATACCATAAAGCGCATTAAAAAACTGACGCCACTTGTGCCGCGTTCAATATCACGAGACAGGCCGCCAGTACGGCGATCTAAATGAAAATCAAGATCGAGCCGATGTAAATGTTCAAAAACGGCTCTTCCAAGGCGGCGAATAGCGCGTTCGGTAACACGGCCAAATAACGTATCTCGTATCTCGCCAATTATAACATTCAGCAAACGTACCATGCCGTAAGCTAGCACCAATCCAACAGGAACTGCGATGAGCTGGGCTGAAGATTGCTTATCAAGCGTATCGACTAATTCTTTCAGAATAAATGGCAGTGCAACACTCGCAATTTTAGCAACGATTAAGCAAATCATTGCTAACAACACTCGTGCTTTAAATTCTAATAAATATGGCCATAATAATCTTAAAACATGCCAATTTAACTTCCCTACCGGGCCTTCGAAATACGCAGAAGGTCTCATTTATGCTCCAATTAATTACCACTGCTATAGGCAGTTCGCCACGACCTAATATTGATTGTCTTATTATATGTCATTTTCTAATCAGACATCGGTCACATTACTATGGATTAAGTCCACACTCATGTTTAACATAAAAGGGCTATTTGAGCGTCAGGTAAATAGTACTTTAGAACTATCAATGAATAAAATCACACAGACTAAAATACTACTTTTTAAATTTTTTTAGTCATTTTATGCTTTTTTAAGCTAAATAGAGTTATTTCTGTCAGCAGAATTTGTTACTCTTCAAGCACAGATAAACGCCTGTTTGATAATAAACAAACAACGATTTACTAGTTTAAAGGATGCTTTATGTTGGATAGCTCGAAAATTCAATACCCACCATTACAATTAATACAAACATGGGTATGGATGATGATTGAATCAGGTAACCCTGAACTGCAAGATAAAGGGCGTGATAATCTTATTTCAGCGTTTGGCAGTTTAGCTAAGGCCAATGAATACTTAGTACAACATATAAAAAAATAAGGCGCATTGTGCGCCTTATTTTTTTAGGTGTAACTAATCAAATATCAAGCTTTACGACGGTCAAGTACACTCTTATTGAGTGTTGCTAAAAGTGACTCTGTATCATCCCAGCCGATACAAGCATCTGTTACGCTCTGTCCATAACACAATGCACTACCTTCAATAAGGTCTTGGCGTCCTTCAACTAAATGACTTTCAACCATCACACCAAAAATAGCATGATTACCTTGAGATATTTGCCCTGCAACATCATCGGCAACCATCATCTGCTTCTTGTAATCTTTACTACTATTAGCATGGCTAAAATCAATCATAATATTATCTGTCAAACCAGATTTAGCCAGCTGCTTGGCAATGTCGGACACGTGTTCGGCACTATAATTAGGCGCCCGACCTCCACGTAAAATAATATGACAATCTGGATTCCCTTTGGTTGACACTATGGCTGAATGACCAAACTTAGTGACCGACAAGAAATGATGTGGAGCACTCGCAGCTCCAATGGCATCAATAGCCACTTTAATGGTTCCATCGGTACCATTTTTAAATCCTACTGGACAAGATAGCCCCGATGATAGTTCACGGTGTACTTGAGATTCGGTAGTACGTGCACCAATAGCGCCCCAACACATCATGTCAGCAACATATTGAGGCGTGATCATATCTAAAAACTCACCTGCTGTTGGTATACCAGAGTCATTTAAATCAACGAGTAATTTACGAGCGGTCCGTAAACCATCATTTAATTGAAAACTGTTATCCATATACGGATCATTAATTAACCCTTTCCAACCTACTGTCGTTCTCGGCTTTTCAAAATACACTCGCATGACAATTTCAAGCTGATTTTTATACTGTTCCCGCAATTTAACTAAGCGTTGACCATACTCTAAGGCGGCAACAGGATCATGAATTGAACAAGGGCCAATCACCACTAATAAGCGATCATCTTTACGGGCTAGAATTTGATGAATACTGTTACGCGCATTGAAAACAGTTGATGATGCATGTTCGGTTGCCGGAAATCGTTCTAGAATCGCAATGGGTGGAAGCAATTCTTTTATTTCATCGATACGAATATCGTCATTTTGATAATGCATAGTGGTTACAACTCCGGCAAAACGTCTTATGAGTCTGATTCAATAAATAAATCAGCTGATACGATTCATTAAAAATGATAAAAAACCATCGAAAAAATGAACATGAATCATCAATTTAACCAGTATCTATCGACAAATCAATCAAGTATTATTCATCAGTGCCGATAGTAGTGACTATCAGTATGTGATTGGGAATACGTAATAGGAAGCAATAGCAACTGAGCTCACTTGGCTACCCCGTAAACCGAGTATGAAATACACTTATACATTGATTTTTTAGCACCAAATATCACTAACATAAACTGTCTCATAAAAAAGACACTCTGATGATATTAATATGCTTTACTTTAATGATTAACATCATTAATTCAACACAAGGAAGATGAGCAACTTAATACTTGGCAAGCTATCCAGAGGAGGATAACAGATTGAAATATTTTAATATTTATTTATTAGGTTCATTGTTAACTCTTTGCAATCCTGCGATTGCCACGTCAGTAGATCCCATCGATGATACGCACGAATTAGTCGAACTCCACTCGCAAAATTACCATACAACGTTGATTCCGATCATTAATAGCATCAGTTTCTCTACCAGTAACAGTATTGCACCCTACTTCTTTACCGATGAAAACACTGGTGTGCAGTATGACCTTCTGAAGGCTGCTCTGGACAGTGAAAATATAGACATAAAAGAGATTGTGCATGCGCCTAATTTGCGTGCGCAGCGCCTAGTCAAAACCAATAAAATAGACTGCATGATCAATGCACCCGATAACGTGGCAGGACTATTTTATACACAGAGCTTGCTTGAATATCAAAATAGCGTGTTTTACTTATCTAGAAATAACCTTAAGATTGAACAAATTACCGATCTTAGCGCATTGTCTATTTTAGGATTCCAAAATTCAAAACAATACTTAGGTGATGAGTTTAAAGACATCGCGAATGCCAACCCTAACTACAGTGAAATCACCAATCAGAAAAGCCAAGTGGTGATGTTATTTAATGGATATGTGGAGGTCATTGTTTTAGAAAGACGAATATTTGAATATTATCGTCATTTACTCAAATCAAAACTCGATACCAGCATACCAGTAACAGAAGTGGCACTCTTTGACCCTGCTCAACGTAAAATTGCCTGTTATGATCAAAAAACGACTAACCGAGTAGATAGTGCCATTACTACACTCAAACAGTCATATCGCTACCAAGAGATACTCGATCTAGCTGAACAAAACAATTATCAACCGCAGTATCAAATACCTTAAAGGTACTAATTTTGTTTAAACGCTTGCAGCTTAATTTGGTAACGTTGCTTATTATTGCTATCACTTAAGGCTAACGCACGTTTAAGGTTTTTCTCAGCCAGACGCTCTTCACCTGTTGCCCAATAAGCCCTAGACAACCCAAAATAAAATTCATGACGATAATCCGCTTTATCAACTGCTCGTTTATACCATATGAGTGCATCTTGATATTGCTTATCAAAATACGCTTGTTGAGCCATGTCAAAATAGTAAAACGGATTATTTATTCTCGCGAGTTCAAGCACTTTATGTATTTGCGCCCATTCATCTAAACGCCCTTGTTCACCTAAAATCAACGCCAAATTGTATAATGTGGTTAAATCTTGCGAGTCAATTTGTAACGCTAAACGATATGCATATTCAGCCTCAACTTCGTAGCCCTTATGTCGATAAATAACCGCTAGAGTATTGATGGCCGCCACATATTGCGGATCCAATTGAATGCTTTTTTTAACCAGTGCATAAGCCGCATCAAAATCAGTTTTAATTAACGCTTCTGCTGCAATATTATTATAAAACATCGCGGTTAGCTGGCGCTTATTAACTGTTTTTTTATGATACGCACGCACAGAGCGTTCAGGCAAAAAGTCCACTAGAACATCAGTACCTCTAAATAACACAGTGTTATTAGCCCTTGGAGGTAACAAACGTAAATTAACGTGACCATTAACTAAATAAAAACCACCTCGCCTATCCCAAACGGGTTCTACATCTATGTCATTAAACTCCACGGGCACATTTAACGCATCAGCCAACGCCGCCGATAACACAACCAAAGACATACAATTACCTTGACGATTAAGCACCGTTTCACTGGCTGAGCGGGTAACATTATCACGATACTCAAAACCACCATCTTGTGCGCCTATATATTGAGCCAACCATTCATTAGCCAGAATATTTTGACTGCGAAGAGTACTATCTGCTTGAAACTGTCGCCTAAATTGTGCGACAAACTTATCAGGTAAACGATAAATATCATCAATAGCCACAGTCTCAACAGGCATGAACATTTCATCATGAAATAGGTCAGTAATCTTGATTGCTTTGTTTTGGGGCTGAGTTGATTGACAAGCGCTCATGCTGAAAAGTAAAACAATAAGCAGTAGATGGGTCCATTGAAGTCGTAAGTGGTCATCCTTGGCAAAGGAATTAACCTCTGTCTTTTTTGGGTGATGAGTAAACATTATTCAGCCCTCAGATAGGAATACGCTATCTAAAAGCATAGTCAATAGATGCCCATTAGGCCAAAACAACCACTACAAGTTTGTAATGGCTTATTAGCTACTGAGGAGGATTTACACTAACAGGAGGATCTATTTGGATAAAAAGTTGTGTGTCTTGATATTCGTAGGGACGATAAAATTGATTGCCACAGCTAAAATAATGAAATGGTGACGTCACGGCTAAACAACCAATAGGCAGTGATTGCAAAATCATTATCTGCTGTTGCTGTCTTAACAACTCTTGCCATTCGTGCTGTTGTAATACACTGTCGCGAACAGCAAAAGCATCAAAAGGCGTTGATGACTGGCGCACCACAACGGTGCCAGCATAGCTTGCTGCGCTTAATAACAAAGATCCCATTAATAAATTTATCAGTATTGGTTTCATCATCACCTCATCACAGATTTCATCATCTAATAGTGTATACGTTAAGCTGGCACATGGCCCTTTATTTACCTCAATTGAGTCAGTAATAACGTTATTAATCTACAAAAAAAAACAGAACCCTAAGGTTCTGTTTTCTATGTTAGCTAATTAACTCATTAGCCAGCGGTTTTCACACTCACAAACTCAGGGTAAGCATCTACTCCACAGTCAGAAGCATCCATACCGTTGTACTCTTCTTCTTCTGTCACACGGATACCCATAGTCATTTTTAATACAAACCATACCAGTAACGATGTGGTAAATACCCAAATGAAGATAACCGCAGCACCGTATAGCTGACTGCCAAAACTAGCATCGGCATTTGATAATGGTACTAACATTAGTCCAAGGAATCCCGCAACACCGTGCACCGAAATGGCACCGACTGGATCATCAATTTTAATTCGGTCAAATGCAATCACTGAGAAGATAACAACTGCACCAGCAACCAAACCAATTACACCGGCCATTAACAACGAAGGTGATAAAGGATCAGCAGTAATTGCCACTAAACCCGCTAACGCACCGTTTAAAATCATGGTTAAATCAGCTTTACCCCAAACAACTTTACACACAATAAGCGCTGAGATTGCACCAAATGCGGCGGCAGAGTTAGTGTTTACAAAGATTTTAGCGACAGCACTGGCGTTTTCAGCATCTGAAACCAACAGCTGTGAACCACCGTTGAAACCAAACCAACCCATCCATAAAATGAACATACCTAAAGTAGCCATTGGTAAGTTAGAGCCTGGAATAGGATGAACTTGGCCATTTTCACCATATTTACCTTTACGAGCACCAAGAAGCAGCACACCAGATACTGCAGCTGCAGCACCAGCCATGTGCACAATGCCACTACCAGCAAAGTCAACAAAACCAGCTTCAGAGAGGAATCCACCACCCCATGTCCAGTAACCTTCAATAGGATAAATGACCGCGGTCATGACGACCGAAAAAGCTAAGAAAGACCATAACTTCATCCGTTCAGCCACAGCACCAGATACTATCGACATTGCCGTAGCAACAAACACGACTTGGAAGAAAAAGTCTGATTCCAAAGCATGGTCTGCACCATCGGCTTGCGAACCGATTAACGAACCAAAAGAAGGAATAAAACCACCTTCTACATTGTCGACATACATGATGTTGTATCCGACGAATAAAAACATCACACATGCAATTGAATATAAACACACGTTTTTAGTTAATATTTCAGTGGTGTTTTTTGAGCGAACTAAGCCGGCTTCTAACATGGCAAAACCCGCTGCCATCCACATAACTAACGCACCTGAAATGAGGAAATAGAACGTGTCTAATGCAAAACGTAGTTCAGTTACCGTCAGGCCTAATTGAGTTAATTCTTCCATAGCAGCCACCTTATAATGCTTCGTTATCAAGTTCACCCGTACGAATACGGATCGCTTGTTCTAAATCAGTCACAAAAATTTTTCCATCACCTATTTTGCCGGTATGTGCAGCACTGGTAATGGCTTCAATAAGCATGTCCAAATTTTCATCTTTGGTGGCAATTTCTAATTTTACTTTAGGAAGAAAGTCCACTTGATACTCTGCCCCACGATAAAGTTCAGTGTGACCTTTTTGGCGTCCAAAGCCTTTTACTTCAGTAACAGTCATACCTTCAATGCCCATGCCTGCAATGGCTTCACGGACATCATCCAATTTAAATGGCTTGATGATAGCGCTGACGAGTTTCATCTCGACCTCCAAAAGTGTGAAAAAATGTAATTGTTATTAATTTGTTGGATGAGTTAATTCAATCATTAGGCCACTTTTTCAATATGCTGTTATATATAGCTTTTATTTTATTTACTCTTTTATTTATTAACATTAAGGCACCAATCAAGTGCACAAGAAACATCGACGCATCGTTTTGGTGCAGCAAATCATCCACCTTTCATGCTACCTAGCAGCAAGAAACCGGTGCACTATCTCTACATAACACAGATAAAAAAACAGCCCTCAAATGAGGGCTGTTTGTTAGATTTTTCAGGCTTGCACCTGAGGAGATTTTTTATGCTAAGTACAACTTATTTATAAGTCGCTTCGCGCTTTTTAGCTTCTTCTTTCCACTTAGGCACCAGTGTTTTCTTAAACTCAGCTTTTTCAGCATTCATGGTTTTCATGTCCATGCCTAATGCTGCTTGTGCTTTTGCTTTCGTTGAAGTGTCAGGGTAAGCAATTGGTTGCTTAACACCTTTTGCACCGAGTAACTGAGCAAGTTTAACGCGAGCATCAGCTGCTTTATCCAATGAAGTACCTAAAATACGTAATACTTCAGCAGGAGCATGAGATGATGCACCATGAGATGCAGTCGCATAATCCCAACGCCACTGTGAATGACGAATATCCATTAGGATTGGCTTCATTTCAACTTCAGTTGCACCAGCATCCCACGCAGCTTTAGCTTCAAAGTGAGCTTTAACTAATTGAGTTTCAACACGTGCTTTTAAGTCTTGTGCTTTCTGTTTGCTTTCATTAACTTGCTTAACCATAAACTCTTTGCTTTGGCTGTGACAAGTTGCACATGTTTCTTCAAAGCGATCAAATGGGTTACCCACTTTATGGTCTGTAAATTTGCGGCCTTTGTCGTTAGTCACTTTAGGCATATGACAATCAACACAACTCACGTTATTTTGACCGTGAACACCCATTTTCCAAGTTTCATAACCAGGGTGTTGTGCTTTTAGCATAGGAGTTTTAGACACAGCATGAGTCCAATCAGAGAACTCCATGTTGTCGTAATACACTTCCATTTGCTCAACAGTGGTACCCATATCCCAAGGGAATTTAACGAAACCAGGACGTTCAGCCGTTTTCTCGAAATAATATTCTACGTGACATTGAGCACACACCATTGACTGCTTGTCTTTACGAGAAGCTTTATCAAATGGAGTATTCAATGTTGTCATTGCGCGTTCTGCAAACGGACGAGACATACGTAACTTAGATGAGCCTTTTTCATGACAATCGCCACAACCAAGAACATTGACAATTTCTGGACCGCCTTTAGCCCACTTGCCACTGAAATAACCATCTTCGCCCTGCTCTTCAATCACACGAGGAACATCAGGACTTTTACAGCTCCAACACGCCATTGGCATTGGACCATCTTCAGCATTTTTTGGCGCACCGGTACGCAATGAATTCGTTACGTCAGTAACCGCATACATATGACCTCGTGGTGCATTGTAATCTTTAGCAAAGCCGTAGCCTGCCCACAATACGACTAGACTAGGTACTTTTTCCAACATATCGACAACTTCTTTGCTTTCATCAGTTGCATGCCAGCTGTCATATTGCTTAGAAAATTTATCTTTATAAACCTCATTTCGAGGCTCCGTTTTATCACTCGCCATTGCGCCAGCAGCTAAAAAACTGGCTGCCATCACTGCACTCAGTGCAATTGATTTCATATTCATCTTCATCACCCTTTATCTCCGTGTTACATTATATTTAATTTAATAATCACGACATCTCCAAAGTCAAAGTTAGCGATTTAACACCGCTTTAAATATACCCCTTATGGGGTATAGCGATGAAAGTTTGCGCCAGATCAACATGTAAACAGGATGTATTTCACAGTTTTGTAAACTTGTTAATGTTATCAACCCATACCTAATGTAGAACACACTATTGGACATCATATAAAACAGTACTTTTGACTTATTTTTAATCACTAATCGCTATCAACAGCAGGATTTTATGTTTACTCGTGGCAGCCTTACTTCCACCATTTTAAGTTTAATGCTCATTTTAATTTTGTTGTCATCAAGCTTAGCGGTGTTTTCTATCGTCAATTTAACCTTCAGCTTAGGCGATGCCAAAGGCATCAACGCCTCGGGTTCACTGCGAATGCAAAGTTATAGGCTGTTGTTGTATACCAATGCCGGCAGTAGTAATACCGATGAAAAAATTTCTGCCTTCGAAAATACACTTAGTTCAGAAGCACTTAAACGCTCTCTTCAGTGGTATAGCCCCAAAGAGCTGCGAGACCAATATTTATTGGTTATCGATAAGTGGCAAGTGATGAGAGTGTATATTGAAGAAGGGAATACGCGA
Source organism: Shewanella sp. Arc9-LZ (assembly GCF_010092445.1). Lineage (NCBI taxonomy): Bacteria > Pseudomonadati > Pseudomonadota > Gammaproteobacteria > Alteromonadales > Shewanellaceae > Shewanella > Shewanella sp. Arc9-LZ. The sequence goes on from NZ_CP048031.1 coordinate 4,019,626, forward strand.
CTTTACTCAGCCTCATTAACCGACTTTGTCGACACCATTGATACCTTGGTATTAAAGATGGAATTGTTCGCGGCCTTTAAATTAAAGTTATTGGTTATTGGGCAGATTATCGGCTTATTTATTTTACTTGTTATCGCTTTCTTTGCCGTAGTATTCACACGTAAACGGGTTGTTAAACCATTGCAATTGTTGATGGATAGCGCAGCAACTATTTCGAAAGGTAACTTCAAAGTTGAGATGCCTAAAACGGGTTATATAGAACTGACGGCTCTAGGTAATGCACTGCAAAAGACGGCAGCGGAATTAGCCCATTTATATGAAGATTTAGAAAACCAAGTGAACGAAAAAACCTTGGCATTAACCCGAGCAAACAATGAGCTAAAGTTTTTATACGACAATCTACTCATGTTACATGCTGATAAACTCGACTATAAAGCATTACAATCTGCAATCAATCAGCTGAAATATTATGAAGACTTAACCTTTCTTCGCTTAGTCGTTGAGCATGATGATGGCTCTAAAGACGTTATTAAAGCTGAAGGCGGCTGGCCTGATGAGTTAGCCACTGAATCGGTACAGTTTCCGCTATTAATAGAAAAGACCCAAATGGGCTATTTAGATGTAATATCTAATAAGCCATTGAATAAATTATTGTTTGAAAACTTCGCCATGATGTTAACCCGTTCAATTACTATCCATAATGCTACTGAACAACGGCAGCAACTGGCGCTACTGGAAGAACGTGCGGTCATCGCTAGAGAATTACATGATTCAATTGGGCAATTATTATCTTTTCTGAAAATCCAGGTGAGTTTATTACGTAAAAGTCTTGCTCACAGTTGTCGTAGCCCTGAAGTAGAAGGTCAATTGACAGAGATTAATGAAGGTGTCAGTACTGCTTATGTACAATTACGTGAACTGTTATCAACCTTTAGATTAACCATTAAAGAGCCTAATTTAAGTCAAGCTATTGAAGTTATGTTGGATCAATTACGTCATCAAACGAATATCAATATCCAATTGAATTACAAGATATCAGCACATTTACTTGAAGCTAAACAACACATTCATATTTTACAATTAATTCGCGAAGCGACATTAAATGCAATTAAACACGCTAACCCTGCTCATATAGTGGTAGATTGTCAGTTAACAAATAATGGCATGATTACTATTACAATATGTGATGATGGCATTGGCGTGACACATTTAGCTGAACGAGATCAGCATTTCGGTATTGGCATCATGCATGAACGCGCCAACAAACTGAATGGTATCGTTTCGTTCAATAGTAACCAGCTCGGCGGTACGACTGTTACGCTGAGTTTTCCACCTCAACAGGAGCCTTTAAATGGGTAAGCCGTATTCCGTACTTGTTGTCGATGATCATCCATTATTACGCCGTGGTATTTGCCAATTAATCACCTCCGACGGTGACTTTTCGCTTTTTGGTGAAACGGGCACGGGACTAGAAGCTCTTACCGCCGTAGCCGAAGATGAACCCGATATTATTTTGCTCGATTTGAATATGAAAGGCATGTCTGGGCTTGATACTCTCAATGCTATGCGTCAAGAAGGTGTAACAGCAAGAATTGTGATTTTAACCGTCTCAGACGCTAAACAAGATGTCATTAGACTACTGCGAGCGGGTGCTGACGGCTATTTACTCAAAGACACTGAGCCTGATTTACTGTTAGAGCAACTCAAAAAAGCCATGCTGGGTCACCGAGTCATTAGTGATGAAGTAGAAGCTTATCTTTATGAGTTGAAAAATACCATTGACGACAACAGCTGGATAGAGAATTTAACCCCGCGTGAATTACAAATATTGCAGGAGCTGGCGGAAGGTAAAAGTAATCGAATGATCGCCGAAGACTTACACATCAGCGAAGGCACTGTTAAAGTTCATGTGAAGAATTTGCTGCGTAAAGCAAATGCAAAATCTCGCACAGAAATGGCCGTACGCTACCTTAACAATTAGCCCACTATCAAAATCATATTTAACAACAAGGCCACTTAAACGTGGTTTTGTTGTTATTTATCATCCACTAGAATTAAGAGATGGGTTATTTATCGTTAATAAATGCTAACCAACTTTGCAGTACTGACTCAAAGTCTTCCAGACCACAATAACACTCAGATTCCGCATTATACAGGCTCATGGAGTCTTCTAATAAGTGCTCTTCCTCAAAATCAATCACACTGGCAAACACTCTCACTTGCTCAAAGTCGATGTCGATAGTTAACTCTCCACCGATATCCCGCAAATGGTTAAGCGCCCCAGATTTGATTAACACAATCTGGGTGAGAATATGATTAGCTTTGCTCTTGTCGTCACCAAGCTCTTCAGCAAACCATCTGCCTAACACTTCATGACCCATGCTAAATTCAGCAAAGACCGTGCCTTCTAGGCGATTTCGACGAAATTGATATTCCATACTAGTACTCTTTTATTAGCATTTTTTCTATTTTAACCGATGAACGGCCACTCTGCTGCTCGTTAGTTCAGCAAATATTGCGCTTGATGGTTAAATGCACGATAAATAAAGGATTTCATTTTATAAGGTTGTTTTAAACTTGGGCAAGATAAAAAAATAGCGTAAATTATTACAATAGTGATCACATGGAATCTCTAATAATGAATAATGGTTTTATATACAGTTTATTGCTTACCGGCCCCAATGCTGGCCAGTCACTTACCGCGGAACAAATAGCACAATGGCAGCCTGCTGATGGGCTGTTGTGGTTACATCTGCGATATCGTGAACCTAAAGCTCGTAAATGGATTCTCAACTCCGGCTTACAGAGGGTTGAGATGGATACTCTGTTGGCCACTGATACTCGTCCACGAGTATTAAGTTCCGACAAAGGAATTTTACTGGCGTTACGAGGAGTTAATTTAAACCCAAACTCCGATCCAGAAGACATGGTCGCAGTGCGGATCTACGCTGAAGAGCACAAGATCATCTCAACCTGCGAGCGCCAGTTACAATCGGTGATTGATGTTGCCGATGCGATAACACAAGGCAAAGGTCCGGTTGATAGTGCAGCGTTTATCATGGCCATTTGTGAGCGTCTGACGCAACGTAAAGTGGAGTTTATTGGCAAACTGGAAGAGCAGCTCGATGAATTAGAAGAACGCGTTGTCACTCAAGTAAACAAAACCTTACGTACTGACATTGCCGAGCTGCGCAGACAAACCGTAGTATTGCGTCGCTACCTCGCGCCCCAACGAGAAGCATTTTCTCGTATGCTACAAGAAGCCAGCGAACTATTTGACGACAATGATAAAGTCCGCTTACGTGAAATACACGAAACCCTTATTCGAGTAATAGAAGATCTTGATGCAATACGCGATCGAGCCAGCGTTACGCAGGAAGAGCTTCAATCACAACAGTCGGAACAAGTGAATCAGAGACTGTATTTCTTATCATTGATTTCGGCGGTATTTTTACCATTAGGTTTTTTAACAGGTTTATTGGGCGTCAATATTGGCGGAATACCTGGCGCTGAATCAAATTGGGCTTTTGCCGCATTCTGTGGCGGATTGTTTGCGCTGATAGGTTTGCAAATGTACTTATTCTACCGTTTGAAATGGCTATAATCCGCCTCTAATATACATGATGGACATTGATCTGCTGAGGGTTAACTACTCGTCAAGAGCGGCTAATTTGCACGTAATGACAATAAAATGATTAGCGGAGTTAACTTGGTATTACCTAACGTTAAACTACTAACGTTGAGCAATATAAAGCGACGGAGTTAATCACTTATCCAAGGCCATTCTAAGCAAATTTAACTGTAAACAAAAAAGGACACCGAAGCGTCCTTTTTAATTTATATTTATCAGTCTTTTAACGACTGAAACAATGTTGATATTACTTAGTTTCTACTGCAGCAGGTGTTTTCTCTACTGACATTAATTCAACTTCAAAAACCAATGTTGAGTTAGCAGGAATAGTGCCAGTATCACGTTCGCCATAAGCTAATTCTGATGGGATAACAAACTTATACTTAGCGCCTACAGGCATTAACTGTACGCCTTCAGTCCAACCAGGAATAACACGGTTTAGTGGGAACTTAGCCGTTTCACCACGAGCATATGAACTGTCAAATTCGGTGCCATCAATTAACGTGCCACGGTAATGAACTTCAACAGTGTCTTCAGCAGCAGGCTTTTCACCACTACCGGCCTCTAATACTTCGTACTGCAAACCAGACTCAGTCGTGGTTACGCCTTCTTTGGCTTTATTGTCTTCTAAGAATTTTTTGCCATCTGCAATTGATTTAGCAGCTAACGTTTCAGCTTGCTCTAAGCGCTTGTCGTTTAGTTTTTTATCTAGGTTTTGTAATACAGTCTGCATTTCTTCTTCAGTTAACTGCATTTCTTCGCCTAAGCCATCGCTAAAGCCTTTAATCACCATAGCGCGGTCAACAGCAAAGCCTAATTCTTCTTGCTCTTTAATGTGACCAGACATGTACTTACCAATTGAACCACCAACACTATATGCTTCTTTTTGAACGTCAGTTGTCAATTCAACTTTCTTTTGAGCAACGTCTTGTTCCTGATTACACGCAGTAAGGCCAACAACGGCTAATGCAACTAACGATAATTTGTAAATAGATTTCATTAAAGCTTCCTCAGCATCCTATAGTGGTTACAATAACCTTAATACATTCAATCAATGAGATGTTTAATTGGTCATGTTCTCTTGCCACTTTATACTAGTTAAAACGGTTATACCATTGGGTAAACCTTATATGACAAGGTTTAGGACAATAATTCAAGGAGCAAGTTCATGATACGCGTTCCAATGCTGTTTTTTTGGCCAACTCTAGTCTTAGTAAGCCTATTATCTGCATGCCAACCAACAGCGACGAAAGTTAAGGTCATCACTACTGATGCCAGTTATAGTGCAAGTTTGTCAAATGATGCAACCATAGCCTTGGTTAGCACGGCTCATAATGGCGTACAGGTATGGGATCTTACTGACTCAACGTTGTCTTACCAGTGGCTCCAAGGCCAACAACAAAATACCAGTAACGTCATTGATACTGCGATATCAGCAAATAGCCTTTATGCTGCAACAATTAGCAGCCACTCACTTGCAATATGGCGATTAACCGATGGTTCATCTGTCGGATGGTGGTCTTTGCCTTCTTATGCGCAAAGTGTCGCCATCGCTAATACAGGGCAAACCCTTGTGGGCTTAGTCGATGGCTCTGTGATGTCATTGTCACCTGAAAAATCACGCTTAATTCAATTTTTGGGCCATCAAGAAAAAGTGAATAGCGTGTCTATTAGTGCCGATGGCAATACAGCATTAAGCGGCGGGAATGATGGTAAAGTATTACTTTGGCAAGCCCAAACGGGTCAACCATTACAACAATGGCAGTTAACATCCCGCATCACTAAAGTGGCGATTAACGATTCAGCGACTCTCAGCTTTGCAAGCGATATCACCGGTAATGCCACCCTGTGGCAGTCGGATACCGGTAAACCAATAAGTCATCTCGATATTAATCGACGCCAAATGAATTTTTCAAGTGCTCGCTTTGTTAATAATGACCAGCAATTACTCACAGGTACGCCATCAAGAGAAATCTTTTTATGGCAAATAGACTCAGGTAAACGACTTTCTCGCTGGCAAGTTCAATTGAGTAAAAACACCCAAAACAAAGGCGCTGTAGTATACTCTGCCGCAATGATAGCACCTGGCTCGATAGTCAGTATTAGCAGCCAAGGTTTAGTTGAATATTGGCAGTAATAACTAATGTAATAATTCAGTAATAAGAGGTCGACATGGAAAGCGTTTTACAAAAGATTGATGATCTTGAAATGAAATTATCATTTCAAGATATCTCCATTGAAGAGTTAAACCAAGAAGTGATAAAACTCAATGCATTAGTTGCCAGACAGCAACAGCAAATGCTATTAATGGTTAATAAACTGCATTCTATTGAGCCTAGTAACATGGCGTCTTCTGCCGAAGAGACTCCACCACCACATTACTAAAGCCTTGCGACCATACAAGATATTTTAGGATACTTTGACTGCTATCATAGTCAGCTGATATTCAGCAAATATGATATAGACTGTATTGAAATCGAGTGAATGGTCAGTACCATAGAATGAGACTATGCAAGTAATAACCTTGCTTACTCATAACAATTTAAACCATAAATAAGATTAACCTAGGTCGTCATCTAACGCGAATAACAAGGACAGCCGTCACCTATGCAGCTAAAGCCACTACTCAGCATTGCTACCACAGGCGAACAGATACTGACTCAAATTGCTGAGCCAGTGACGGTGTTTGACGACGCATTACATACCTTAGCTGATAACATCCTCAGCACTATGCTGAATGCAAATGGCGTCGGTATTGCGGCAACGCAAGTGTTCAGCAACGTAGCAATGTTTATCATGGCGTCAAATCCTAACGAACGTTATCCCCATGCGCCATCAATGCCTCCAACGGTAGTCATAAACCCACAGATTCTATCGGCATCTGCCGCAACAGAAACAGATGTAGAAGGTTGCTTATCCATTCCAGGTCAGCGGCTATCTATTGCACGACACAGCGAAATAGAAGTTCAGTATCAGTCGCTTGATGGCCAGTTACATCAACAAACATTAACGGGATTTGTTGCGCGTATTTTTCAACATGAATATGACCACCTGCAGGGTATTACTTTACTTGAACGGGTCAACCTCATGACACCTCAGATACTGGTGCCACAATGTTAAGAACATTCTGTATTGGGTTGAGTCTCATTATTGGCCTATCCGGTTGTGCCTTTAATAGTGTATTTGTTAACTATCCATCGCAAATAGCGCCATACAAGCAACAACTCAATAGCGATTCACCAACAGCAAAAATCACTGATTTGGCCGACAATATTAGCGGCAATGATGGCTTACTTTACGCCCAAGAGTCTGGGCGTATTATGCAAATTGCGGGTGACTTTAGCGGCAGTAAAACCTATTACCAACAAGCCATTGACGATTATCAAGTTTTTGATGATAAAGCCATCGTGAGTGCCAGTAAATTAGGTGCAGGGGCGAGCAGTCTTTTACTCAACGATAATGCCATTCCTTATCGAGGTCCGGGTTATGAGCGTATTATGTTGCATCAATATCAGGCACTTAATTATTTATTTAGTGGCGACGCTCAAGGGGCATTAGTAGAAGTTCGCCGCAGTAATGAATTGCAAAGTATGGAACAAGCACGCTATCAGAAATCACAAAAATCAGTGCAAGACATGGCCAATGGCACCATTGACGCGCAAGTAGCCCAATTAAGCAAAGAAGCGGGCAATGTCACCAGCTCGTTTCTAAACGCTTACAGCTATTACACTACTGGCTTGTTGCACGAACTTGCTAACGAGCCTAATGATGCGTTTATTGATTATCGCAAAGCAGCACAAATTACCCCAGACAATGTGTATTTACAGCAAGATTTAGTTCGTTTAGCTAAACAACTGGGGATGCCTCAATACGACGAATTTAAACGTCGCTGGGGAGAGGCGGTAATGCCTAAACCCGACCAAGGCCAAGTTGTGTTTATTATTGAACGTGATTTTGTACCAGAAAAACAGAGTATTACGGTACCTTTTCCACTTAACGGTAATATCCAATCCGCGTCATTAGCGACCTATCAACCACAACGTCAGTTAGTCAATAACAGCCAAATCCAAGGGTTAGACGCGCCACTCACAGCACAAACTATTGCTAACATTGATGCGTTAGCCATTAATGCCTTAAAAGAAGATTTACCCGCTGCGTTGTTTCGACAAGCCGCAAGAGTTTATGCTAAATACCAAATGAATCGAAGTGTACAAAACAGTAGTCAACGAGCCAATAATCAAGTTGATGCTGCTGCGATGGTAATGCAAATATTTAATGTTATCACCGAGCAAGCCGACCGTAGAAGTTGGTTAACCCTGCCACGTCAGGCTCAAATTGCTCGACAATTTATCGATGCCGGCAGCTATAATGTTCGCTTAAATAGCAGCCAAAATGTAAATATTGACGTAAAACCAAACCGTACAACATTAATTTGGGCAATAGAGACTGGAAATCGTACCCGTTTTTATTCGATAATCATCTGATAGACGATAATTGCTTATCAACTGTCACTCATCACCAATGGAATTTACTATGAAAAATTTGAAACTGATATTTGTATTAGCTGCAGTAATGGGGCTGAGCGCCTGTCAATCTAAAGTAGAGTATGGTGACGCGACGGAAGTCGAAACCGTTAACGAAAACTTCGGTTCAACTGATCTGCAAGTTATCGCAGCAAAAATGGTCGACAGCATGATGGCATTCCCACCTGTTGTGGTAATGACACAGAGCAACCGCCCGATTGTATTTGTGGATAAAATTAAAAACAAAACCTCTGAACATATCGATACAGAATCAGTGACCGACACCATTAGCAATAAACTATTACGCTCTGGTAAGTTCCGTTTTATTGATATGACTAAGGTTGATACTGTACGCAAACAACTTGATTATCAAAACAATGCCGGCATGGTAGACCCATCTACGGCAATTAAATTTGGCCGTCAAATTGGCGCGCAATATATGCTTTATGGCAACTTATCAAGCATCGTTAAACAAGATGGCAGCACCAAAGATGTTTACTACAAAATGACCATGCGGTTAATGGATCTTGAAACGGGCTTAATTGAATGGTCAGATGAAAAAGAAATCCGTAAAATGAAATCAAAGTCTTTTTTAGGCTTATAAATCATTACTCATAGCACTAAAGCCGACATTGTTGTCGGCTTTTTCATACATCAAATAAAAAGTTAGGAACACTAACGTGAAATTGTTATCCACTGAATTGTTTAGTCCTCGGGTCATCAAAACCAGTCTCATCGCATTATGTTGTGCTAGCCTTGTCAGCTGCAGCAGCTCACTTTCAACATCATCCTTGCAACGGGATGGCTCTGCCTACATAAGCCAAGTACAAGCACAAGCAAGATCCAACGTGGTATCAAATGCACAATATGAGCTAACTTTCTTTTTAAGTGAGCACAGCCAATTCAGTGCAAAATCGATTGTTCACTTTGACTTAAGCAGCGTGCCAAAATCACTAACGCTTGATCTTAACAAAGCCAATATTAAGCAATTTATTGTTAACGGAACCAAGGTATATCCTAATTACAATGGCGCTTATATTGTGTTAAATCAAAGTCTATTAGTTGATGGTCACAACACTGTAGAAGTTGAATTTACTCGAGAACACAGTACCAATGGCGAAGGCTTACATCGTTTTGTCGACCCAGTAGACAGTAAAGTTTATTTGTATTCACATTTTGAACCTGCAGCCGCCCAGCAAATGTTTGCAGTATTTGATCAACCGGATCTTAAAGCCAGTTATCAGATTAACGTCCATGCACCCAAAGATTGGCAAGTGATCAGTGCCATGCGTGAAACCAATGTGGTTGACCAAGGCGATACTAACTTATGGACCTTCCCTGCTACCCCAAAATTAAGCCCATATAACTTTTCTATGCACGCAGGTCCGTACCATGTTTGGGAAGATAATTCAGGCCGTTATCCGATGCGTTTATTTTCGCGTCAGTCTGTGGCCAACCAAGTTACCCCTCAAGATTGGTTCACTTATACCAAGCAAGGTTTAGACTTTTTTGATAGCTACTTTGGTATTGCTTATCCGTTTAAAAAATACGACCAAGTATTAGTGCCTGACTTTCTTTATGGCGCAATGGAAAACGCAGGAGCGATCACTTTTTCTGAAGACCGTTTCTTATTTAATGCCAAGATGACTGCCGAACAAAAAGAACGTTTAGCAGGCGTTATCATGCACGAAATGGCGCACCAATGGTTTGGCGACTTAGTCACCATGAAGTGGTGGAATGGCTTATGGTTAAATGAAAGCTTTGCCTCATTTATGGGCACCCTTGCTACCAGTGAAGCCACTGAATTTAGTCATGCATGGCGCACTTTTTATGCCTCTGGTAAACAAGCTGCTTACCATCAAGATAGTTTAGTCACGACTCACCCAATTGAAGTGCCCGTGGCCACCAGCCAAAATGCCTTTGATAATATCGACGCCATTACTTATCAAAAAGGTGCATCGACCATCAAGCAATTACGTCATTTACTCGGTGAAGAAACCTTCCGCCGTGGAGTGAGCCAATATTTACAACAATACAGTTATCAAAATGCTGAGCTTAATGACTTTATCAACAGTCTAGCTAAGGCTAGTGGTCGTGATTTGTCTTTGTGGACCAAAGAATGGTTGTACGCGGCGGGTGTGAATACCATCAAAGCTCAGTACACTTGTCAGCGAGGTCAAATTGACTCGTTTGGGTTAGTGCAAACATCTGATGATGAACAACATCCAACGTTACGTGAACAACGAGTACAACTAGGGTTGTTCAACAAAAATCGATATGGCATAGAAAAACAACAAGTGGTTGCGGTGACATACAAAGGCGCTTATACCGAAGTTGATCAGTTAATTGGCGAGGTTTGTCCTGATTTAGTGTATCCAAACTATGATGACTGGGGATTTGTGAAAGTAACGCTAGACTCTAGCTCATTTAACACCGCCAAACAGTCTCTAGGTCAAGTAACCGATCCGCTATTACGCTCTATGTTGTGGCAGAGCATGTGGGACAGTGTGATTGATGGTAAGACATCATTGGATCAGTTTTTAAATATCGCGTTAATTAATGCGCCACTCGAAAAAGACTACACCATTCTAGGTCAAGTACTTGGTAATCTGCAGCGTGCTAAGAACTATCTTGATTTAATGGCGCCAGCTAATGCGGCTTACAACAGTAAAATATCTAAGGCACTTAGCCAAATGAGCCTGCGGATGAGTATGGAAAGCTACCGGAATAGTGATTTTCAACGCCGTTGGTTCGATGCTTATATTAGTTTATCTAGCCATGGCGATGCGTTAAAACATATCCAATCATTACTGCAAAGTAAGAGCCATATTAAAGGGTTAAGCATAGATCAAGATTTACGCTGGGCGATGATCCGCCAATTAAACCGTTATGATTACGGTGATGCTCAGGCGCTACTCGCCCAAGAAAAACACCTTGATCAATCTGACTCTGGTGAAAAAGCCGCGATTGCAGCCGAGGTTATCCGCCCACAGTCATCGCTTAAGCGTCAGTGGTTAAATACCATTGAAAACAATGACAGCATGGCGTTCTCAAAAATTCGCGTCGCAATGTACAATATTTATCCGGCTGAACAAAAACTGTTAAGTGCCGCAACGGCAGAACAACGCTTTGCCAACTTGCCGCTAATGGACGATAAAGGTCCGGTATTTATGCGCAGTTTTGCGGCGCAATTAATTCCGACCGATTGTAGTGCAACAAACATAGAAGCTATTAGCCATGTTTTAGATACACAAACGGGTTTATCACCATTGGTGAGACGCGCCCTACTCGAAACCCGTCAACAAGAACAACGCTGCGTAAAAATCAAACAAAAATTACAGTAAGCTTACCCATTACAACGGTAAATCAATTACGTTAAATCTAAAAAAGCGCTGATATTTATCAGCGCTTTTTATTATCTTGACCAAATGGAGCCGACACTTAGCAAGTTATGTGGCGATCACTTTCAATAGTCCATCTATAAACATCATCATTGCCACTCACTAAGTGCGCACGCAAAAGCTCATCATCACTGGTGCATGATCGGTACTGTCGCTGTCGCGTTCATAGTCAGGCCGAACTAGATGACGATCAAACGTTTTATAATCAATTATATGAGCGAGGTTTTGCTGCTGAGTCGGATTAAACTCACTTGAGACTAATATGTAATCAAGTACTGAGCCACTGTTGCCATAGTAATGTGTCGGCTGCCTAGCAGGATGCGGTTGCTCATCCACTAGTGAGCTTGACTCAAATTCATCCAGGGCCAATGTCGCGTTACACTTAGTCGCGGCGATAAACAGCTCATAGCTGTCAAACAAACTACTTTGCTGTAACTCTGCCATTAATGAGGTTTCACCTAGTTTAGCCAGCCCAGGGTCTTCAATATCACTGCGATACACGCGTAATTGATTATTAAATGCCGCTAAGAGTTCACTGCCCATGGTGTCATTAAAGTCACCCATCAACATAAAGGGCTGCTGAGTTTGCTGTCTTCTCATCAGCATTTGATGGCACAATAGAGCTGATTCACTGCCGCGCTGTAAACTGGATGCCCAACGCCCAAGCACTTGCCGTGCAACAAAATCAGCACCGCCATGTAAGCCACTTTCACTGATATCGTCACGACTCACGCCACTGCGTTTAGACTTAAGGTGAATGACATAACAATCACATGGACCAAATACTGGTAACTGTATCGTAGCCCGTAACGGTTTACGGCTAAAACTAAATGACTCCGCTAAACCTAACTGGCTGACCCATTGCGGATCTGGGCTGACATTAGCTGAATCAATAATAGGATACTTTGATGCTATCGCGACCACAGGGCTGCGGTACACATAATCACTTACTACCTCGGGTAAATCTAGCGCCACAAAATATTCATAACCCAACGACTCAGTCAACTTAGCTAAGGCATCAGGACTAAACACTTCCTGAAAAGCAATAATGTCAGGTTGATTGTGGCTAATAAACTCACCTAACCATGCACATTTTTTTTGCCATTGCTTATCACTATAGATGTTTTCAAAGTCATAGTAGGCGTGAGGCGGTTCAATAAAGTTAAATAAATTAATGCTTACGACACTAAATGTAAGCTCGGGTGATGGAGCGGTTAATACATCGTTTACGTCCAAAATATTTTGCTCTCTGTAAAACTTATATTAAGGGTACTGACAACATTGTTATTTGTCGAATTTAACTCCCCTCAACCAGGAATAATGCAACATAAACAAAATAACCTAAAAAAACTGAACCTACATTCACAAATACGCGTAATGCATAATAGTTAGACGTTAAGTGATATCTGATTGACTATCCCCCGATACAGCTGATCCGATAAAGTAACACCCGATGTTCTAAGACAATCATCCTCCGTAAGACCCTTTATGGCTTATCCCTCACCCTGATAAGCCATTTTTTTACGGCATTGTTTCTATAGCACATGTGCTTATCGAACTAAAATGAATAGGAGTATATGATGGGATCACTCAATGCAAATAATCGGCATGTCTGCCAAACAATACAAATAGGCATTGCTACTGCCGTTGGGGTTTTATTATTAATTGGCCAACCCGTCTGGAGTGCCAGTGAGGACAACATGCTATTTCACTTTACTGACCCAAGCCACTTCACAGCGTGGAACATCAATAATGACACTGTGATGGGCGGTATTTCGCAAAGCCAAATTAAGCTTAATGAGCAACAAGCGTTATTATTCTCTGGACAGGTTTCCTTGGCAAATAATGGCGGATTTGCATCGACAGAATCCAGCTTTATCCATCAAATTGCCGATGCATCATTACTCACTATCACGGCCAAAGGTGACGGAAAAATATATCAAATCCGCCTAAAAACACCGAATTTATCTTATGGTGAAGCCTATGTGGCTAACGTTAATACTCAAGCTGATACACTCACTCAACATACTTTTACCCCGGCAGATTTTACTGTCAGCTTTAGAGGGCGAGCGGTCACGAATGCCCCTACATTAAACTTTGAAGATATTGATCGTGTTGGTTTTCTCGTGGCACAAAAACAACAAGGTCCATTTATAATTGAGTTACACTCAATACAGTTTGACCGATAAATATGTTAATACATAAGGGTATTCATTGAATTTACCAATACACATAAAAGGCATTATTTTTGATTTAGACGGCACCTTAGTTGAGTCCAGTTTAGATTTTGACTTAATTCGCCAACAAATTGGTTGCCCTAATGGCGTAGACCTTCTTAAATACGTCGACGAGTTAAGTTGCAAAGCCACTCAAGCCAACGCAAACAAAATTATTCTTGAGCATGAATATCAAGATGCTATGAGTGCCAAACCAATCAAAGGCATGACCGAACTGATTAACGCTATTGAAGCGGCCAAATTACCCACAGCCATAGTGACTCGTAATAGCCTTGCAGCCAGTGCCATGAAGGTAACACAAAATAATATCGCCATAGACCATGTGTTAACCCGAGAGCACTTCCCTGCAAAGCCGGCACCCGATGCGTTACTGGCCATTGCAACACAATGGCAAATACATCCCCAGCATATTATCTATGTTGGTGATTACTTATACGATATTCAAGCAGCTAATAACGCGGGAATGATAGCCTGTTTAATTAATCATGGCATCGAACGTGATTATCAACATTTAGCCGATATTGTTATCGAAGAGTTGAGTCAACTCCAGCAATTAATAATCAATAACTCACCGAGCGATTAACGCCAGTACTAACGTTAATAATAAATAAGAACTACCACATGAATATGAATCAAATTCACCCAAAAAAATTACTGAATAGTAAATGGACCAAAGTTAACGTGGTTCAAAAGTTGAAGCATTTTACAGTGACTAAAGTTGAGTATGACGAGCAACAAAACGTGGTTGAATGTCTTATCCGTGCAGAAATGAATGCAGAAGAATGCTCTATTAATTGGCGCGTTCTTAAGGATCCGCAACAGTGGAAAATTGGTTGGCAATAATCTACTGCAAAACACATTTATTATGCCGTTTGATAATAAAAAAGTGACTCTTGTTTAAATACAATGAGTCACTTTTTTGTACTATCATTAGCATAACCTTAGCTAACGAGTTTCAAGATAATAAACGGTTATCAAACTGCTTGTTGATCTGTTTACTATTGCATTGACTACAACAACTGACTATAGCTTCGTTATTAGCCTTGCAACAAAAATAACCAGTTTGTCATTGAAACCCATTATTCTATTTAACTCGGCTATTATTTTATGATAAAGATTGAACCTTCGAGCCTAAATTGAAGGGTTTCTAAACCCCAATCAGATAACATGACGTCCTGGATTCGTTGGCCATCACCTTCACTACTACATCCCCACATTTTTGCACATGTTTGTCCCGCTATATTCGATCCAGTGCCTTTTGAAGTGTCAGGGATCATGTGGTTCAATTGGGTAATATGCGAGCCAAACATGTCTTCAAATGTATCCATTTGTACGTCAATGGTTTCCATTTCACCTTGAGGAAAATTGATCGCTGCAGTCTGCTGGTTTGAAACAGTTTTCTCAGGGATTAACGTGACAACATCTTTTGAAATTAAAGCGTAAAGTTTGCTCAGCGGTAAATCTTTAGTTGATTCATGTAAGTAAAGTATTTGCCCATAATTTCTGGCTGCAAAATTATTTTCTTCATAAGCTATAGCAAGGTATTGATCTGCAAGTGCCAAATCTTGTTCTACCATGCCACCACCTAAATACATTTTACCCAATAAATACGATGACTGAGAGTGGCCCATCTTTGATGCGAACTGTAAAAACTCAACACCTTCGTCGACATCTTTCAGAGGAGTATCTTGTAAATACAAGACACCCGCTTTATATTTTGCATCCAGTACACCATATTTACCTGCACGTCGGTACCATTTTAACGCCATGTCTAAATCTTTATTGGTGCCATAACCGGTGTAATAGAATTCAGCTAACATGGCCATTGCTGAGGAGTGGCCTCGTTTCGTTAAAATGCGATAGGCTTTAAAGTATTCAATACATTCAGACGTGTTGCACTCAGGTAATTGGTTTGCTTGGCTTTTAAATGGAGCGAAAGCGAGAAAGCTTAATATTAAGCTCAAAATAATAGCATTTTGTTTCATCATGTTAAGTCCTTTTTATATACGATTCATTACTATTAGCATTTATATGCAAAATGTCTATAGTAATTATGTCTATAAAACTAACCGTACGTTATATCTAATATTATCAATCGATTACCTAATTATTCTTCAAAAGTAATCTAATACTCTAACAATAGCCACTTCCCTACTGCCATTAAAATCAATCCACAACTGACGAATATTAGTAAACTCATATACTCCAATGAGATTTATTTACCGCACACACCAATGTTCAACCAAATCGAGTAGCTTCAAATCGATTCAATATTCGATGCACCACATAACACAGTAATAATGTTGCCACGATAGCGACTAATATGCTGCTTATTCGGTACAAAGCACTAAAAACTAAGTCATTATCTGGGGTTAAGTATTGACCGAATAATATCCCTAAGGTGGTCATAGCACCGAATCCCACTCCAGAGCCACTCGCTTCTCTCACGTGTACTTGGCTAAACAACATTAAGCCTATCCACAATAGTGGTATCACAAAAATCAATAATCCAGACCAATCATAGAGTAACCCTTGTCCCACCAAGCCGAAAGTCACGCCAAACAAGGTACCGATAGCTCGTTTGCGGGCATAACCGAGCGCACCATTCCAATGCATTGGGAATAACAATAACAAGGTGGTGGCTTGAGCAGACATAGAATCACGTAAGTTAAATACCTGAAAAACCACAAATGATGCAGTTGCAATAGATGCACCGAGTAACGCTTCGTGTCGCATGCGGTTAGGCACTTTAACCACGGCAGCAACTGGTGCTCTTGGTTCAACATCGGGCCATAAAGCCGTCATAGCATAAGCGATTACAACAGAGGCCGCTGTCGCCCAAAAATTACTGAAAATGAGATTATTAATATCGACACTCGGATAACTGGCAAAGTGCAGCATAATGCTTAAGCTGATAACCCCGTTAGCGCCAAATAAAAACAAACTACCGCGTGACATTGCCGCAAAACGATACAAAAATAGCACAAACACGATAGGTAATATCACCCCAGCGTGAGAGCCAAATAAGCCACCTAAAATACCCACTTCAATCCCAGACATTACAGATGATGCCAATAATTGCCTCATCGCATGTGCATTCATCACAGGGACTAAACCCAGTAACAACATTGGAGTGACGGTAAAAAATACACCATAACTGAGGTCGAAAAATTTACATATCGCAAATCCTAGTGTGGCGCCTGTTGCTATGCGTAAACATTGGCGTAAATCGTTTGTAGTCAAAGGACTATGGCGTAATAACATATGAACAACCTACGACATTGATACAAGATACTGCACACAAATAAATTAACCTGCAGCATTGCCTTGAGTGTGAATGGGTGTAATGAGTATTAACAATCAGTATTGGGCTTAACTGCGGCGTTAATAGATATAATGCAGCGTGCTGATAACCTTAATTTGAACCTTGGCTAGAAAGCCAAGTAAACCGCTATTAGGTACTAATTGCACCGTTGCACGTGCTCCAGCGGGTAATGCATTAACGCCTTGGTGGTCAAGTTCAAGGTGTAAACGTAAACGCTGAGCATCACGTACCCAACGTACCGATTCTTGCGGATCAGCTAAACGGCCATTGGCATCAAATTGCCCGGCACTCACACCGGCATCTACGGTACTCACTTTGGCATGATATAAACGTCCAGGTTGACCATCAAATGCAACAAGCGCAGTTGATTGTGGCTCAATACCGCGTAAACTTTTTTCTCTAAAATCAGCAATAATATCGACGTTTTCTGACACTACAGCTAATAGCGGCTGTCCAACAGTGGCAAAGCTGCCGACTTCTAACTGTAAGTTAGTCACCACGCCATTTTGGTCTGCGCGAATTTGAGTGTATGACAGGTTTAATTCTGCTTGAGCTAAACGATTTTGAGCTTGACGGACTTTTAAATTATCTTCGCCATTGCGTCCACGACTTACCACTAGCTTAGTTAAGCGAGCTTTAGCGGCAAGTAAATTGGCCTGCGCCGTGACGGCCTCACTTTGAGCTTGATCGGTTAACTGCTGCGATACACCTCGAGAGGCATACAGAGCATCAAGGCGTTTTGCTTCACTATTTCTCTGCTGTGCACTACTTTGATTTGCCTGAACATCTGCTTTGGCTGCTAGTATCGATGCATCAAGTTCAGCGTTATCTTGTTTTGCTTGCTCTAACGCCAATGTAGCTTGCTCAGCCGCTAACTCGTAAGGGGCTGAGTCGATGCTAAATAACACATCACCTTTAGCCACAAGTTGGTTATTTTCGACGGCAATAGATGCAATTTTACCACTGACTTGTGGCGTCACTTTAGTGACCATTCGTGTGGCCATGGCTTGCGGCGTCATAGGCATTACTGCATCGGCAAACATAAAGTAACCAAACACCATTACAAACATAAAAATAGCGATTTTAACGAGTCGAGCAAATTGTTGATCTGGGGTCATGTTATTTCTCATTCAGGAATTTTGTTGTCTTGTTCAGTGTTCTTATGCAGCGCAGCAAGAGCATTATCACTAATAAGACTAATGACACGTTCAAATTCACTTAATTCTTGGCTGCTAATACCTGCAAGTAAATCTCGACGAACCAACATAATGCGGCTTTCCATCTGCTTAAGCATGTCGATGCCTTCAGGAGTTAAGCTGACTATTCGTGCTCGCTTATCGTTCTCGCAGCAGCGGCGCTGTATATATCCTTGCTGTTCTAACTGGCTCAAAGTGCGCATTAAAGAGGGCAATTCTATCTCTAAAGCATCGGCAAGCACCTTTTGGCTGACGTTATCGCCCAAGCGCAGTAACTTCCACAGCGCAGTCCAGCGAGGGTGAGTTAACCCTAATGGTACGAGCTCCGCGTCTGCAGCGGTGCGCCATAAACGATGTAATCGCCCTAAGTGCTCAGCAAGTGAAAGTTCTTTTAATCGCTCTAATTCTTTATACATAATAAATTGCCATTTAGTTAGCGTGCTAAGCATTATAACAACTTAGCATGCTAAGTAAATGACTGATGTTAATTAATCCATAAACTTCTATAGCGTTGAAACTAATTTATTGATAACTGTGACTAAAAATGACTAGCGTTGATTACACGAACAAGAAAGATTAGGCCTTTAGTCACATGACATTACGCGGAAAAGAGAACATGAGTGTTATTTAGACAAAGATGATCAGTATCACCAAAACAGAGTGTCAGTTTGACATTAACAGTCTTTTTGACACTCATTAAATATGTCACTTTGACAACAGCTTAACGACAGGTAAAAACAAAATTCATTAATAACAGTAACTTAATAACAATAAAAAGTTGGCACGACTTGTGTAATGCTCTGGTCATCTGTATCAAAATGACTTTGCGCTAAGAGGACTTATGAGCAAAAATAAACTCACCGGCATTGCACTGCTAATCGTGCTAGTGGCTTCCTTCACGGTATTACTCAGTTTAGGCAGCGGCATATATCGAGAAAAACCGCCGATTCCAACGGCTTTCACTGACACCAGTGGCCAACCCATATTTACCAAAAATGATATTGAGCAAGGCCAACTTGTATGGCGTTCAATGGGCGGGCATCAGTTAGGATCAATTTGGGGCCATGGTTCTTATGTGGCACCAGATTGGACTGCAGATTGGTTACATCGTGAAGCCCAAGCTTGGTTGTCTATCACCGCAAACGAGCGCTTTAATCGTGATTTTTCTGAACTCAATCCTGAGCAGCAAGCCGGTTTAGAAGAAGCCCTCAGAAATGATATACGGCATAATACGGTTGTCGACAGTGCTGAAGATAAAACCTATGTTGCGCTTTCAAATACCAGAATTGCAGCGATAAATGAAGTGAGTCAACACTATTTATCACTCTTTGGCGACGACCCTGCACTGTCATCATTGCGCGAACAATACGCAATGAAAGAAGGTACTATCACGGATGCCAGCCACCGAGAGTTGTTAAACGGCTTTCTTTTTTGGGGAGCGTGGGCTGCGGTAACTGAGCGCCCTGGTTATGATTATACTTACACCAATAACTGGCCATACGATCCACAAATTGGCAACGTCCCCACTTCAGACAACATTGTTTGGTCAGTACTAAGCTTAGTGACATTGCTTCTTGGTATTGGCATGCTGGCTTGGCATCACGCCACCTGCAAAGAGGAACCATTGCCAGAACCAGCCAAAGGTGATCCATTATTTTTTACTAAACCTACGCCATCGCAAAAAGCCGTCGGAAAGTATTTTGTTACTGCAATTGGACTGTTTTTACTGCAAATATTAGTTGGCGGAATTACCGCGCATTACGCAGTTGAAGGCCAAGAATTTTATGGTTTCCCAATATCTGAAATTCTGCCTTATTCTGTTACCCGTACTTGGCATACTCAACTCGCAGTATTTTGGATTGCCACAGCATGGTTAGGCACAGGGCTATATATTGCCCCTGCACTATCAGGATACGAACCTAAGTATCAACGCTTAGGGGTAAACGTACTTTGGGTCGCGTTAGTCGTTATCGTATTGGGCTCTATGGCTGGTGAATGGATTGGCGTACAACAATACTTTGACCTAGACATGAACTATTTATTCGGACATCAAGGATATGAGTACATTGATTTAGGACGCGTATGGCAAATATTATTGTTTGTGGGCTTATTAATTTGGACCGTGTTAATCACTGCAGCTATGCGTCCCGCATTAAAAGTTAACAGCGACATACTGCCGGCAATTTGGATTCTATACGCCTCTTGTGTCGCCATCGGCTTGTTTTATGGTGCAGGCCTGTTTATGGGCAAACACTCAAACCTTGCCATCGCAGAATATTGGCGCTGGTGGGTGGTGCACTTATGGGTAGAAGGCTTCTTTGAAACATTTGCAACAGCCGTTATCGCATTAATGCTCGTTCGCTTAGGCCTTATCCGTGCACGCAGTGCCAACGGTGCGGTATTATTCACAACAGTGGTGTTTTTAACTGGCGGCTTAATCGGCACTTTACATCATTTATACTTTACCGGTACTCAAACTTCAGTCATTGCTTGGGGAGCCATATTCTCGGCACTTGAAGTGGTGCCGTTAGCATTAATTGGTTTTGAAGCAGTGGGAACCTATCGTTTACGTAAAGCGAGCCCTTGGATGGAACGTTATCACTGGGTCATTATGTTCTTTGTGGCAACCTCATTTTGGAACTTAATTGGTGCAGGTGTATTAGGTTTCTTAATTAACCCACCAATATCGCTTTATTTTATCCAAGGTTTAAATACTACTGCGACACATTCTCATGGTGCATTTATGGGCGTGTACGGTATGTTAGGCATAGGGCTAATGCTATTCTGTTTACGCGGATTAACAGGCGATATGCAATGGAACCAAAAATACCTTAAAGGGGCATTCTGGACATTAAATATCGGCTTAGCAGCAATGCTGTTTATGTCATTATTGCCTGTCGGAATTGTGCAGTTCTTTGCGGTCATTGACCACGGCTATTGGTATGCTCGTTCACCTGCGGTGATCCACAGCGATTTAGTGGAAAGCCTTGTATGGACACGAATGTTCGGTGACATTATCTTCAGTATTGGTGGATTATTGATGGCGGCGTTCTTATTTGACATCATCAAGAAAGCCATTGCTAGCAAAGGCGTTAAAGCGAAACAAGCTAGTCCATTAACGATTAACTAAGTATGCATTAATAAACACGCTTTGATAACCATCATCAGGGGCCTTTGTGGCCCCTTTAGTTTCAACAATTTGGGCTTTACCCTTGTTGTTATATTCACACTTGTCATAATGACACTTATTATGTTCCTTTCTGGAGTTTAGCATGGCATTGAGACAAGCTGACTTAACCCGTATCGCACTTGATATCACGTCCAATTTATCTAAACGTGATCGATTCTCTCGTTTATTAACCACAGTAAGAGAAACCCTCGATTGTGATGCTGCTGCACTGTTATCGTTCCAAGGGCATCAATTCAAGCCATTAGCGATTGATGGACTGAGTGCGGATGTATTAGGACGGCGCTTTATTTTAAGTGAGCATCCGCGACTTGAAACCATTGCCCGAGCGGGTGATATTGTCCGTTTCCCTTCCAATAGCGAATTACCCGACCCTTACGATGGCTTAATCCCCAATGTAGATGGTGACTTAAAAGTGCATGCCTGCATCGGTTTACCATTATTCGCTAACGAGCAACTCATTGGCGCATTAACTATTGATGCATTAGATCCCAATAAGTTTGATCAATTCAGTAATAATGAACTGCGCAGCTTTAGCGCAATTGCAGCGGCTTCATTAAACAACGCATTGCTGATTGATAAACTTGAAAAACAAGCGTCAACGTTTACCATCCCCCATACCCAACCCTCTAGGCTATTAGACACAGAAACAGAAACCGAAATAATTGGTCAGGCCGATAATCTATTATCGCTGCTTAATGAAGTGAATGTGGTGGCAGAAACTGAACTCAACGTGTTGATTTTAGGAGAAACGGGTACCGGTAAAGAATTGATAGCCAAGCAGATCCATCAACAATCTGCACGAGCCAATAAACCACTGGAGTATTTAAACTGTGCTGCACTTGCTGAATCCGTTGCCGAAAGCGAACTCTTTGGTCATGTAAAAGGCGCGTTTACTGGCGCTATTAGCCATCGTAGCGGCAAATTTCAAGTAGCCGATAAAGGTACATTATTTTTAGATGAAATTGGTGAACTACCTCTTAACTTACAAGCAAAACTTCTGCGAGTACTGCAATTTGGCGACGTGCAAAAGGTCGGTGATGATCGTAGCTTAAAAGTCGATGTTCGTATTATTGCCGCAACCAATAAAGACCTAAAAAGCGAAGTATTGGCCGGACGATTTAGAGCAGATTTATACCATCGTTTAAGCGTGTTCCCGGTTATGGTTCCACCACTAAGAGAACGTCAACAAGATATCCATTTATTAGCGGGCTACTTTATCGAGCGCTATAGACAGCAATTACACTTGGCCCATTTAAGATTAGAGCCTTCATCATTGCAATTACTGGAGCAATATGACTGGCCTGGCAACATACGTGAACTTGAGCATTCCATTCATCGAGCCGCTGTTTTAGCTAAATCACAAAGCCAAAAAGATGGTTTATGCATCATTAACAACAGCCATTTTGAATTTGCACAGTCATCGCCTGATGCTATCCATTCAAACAAAAACCTGACGCTTAAACAGTCGGCAACATCTTTACCACAAACAAGCTTACGAGATGCAACAGATCAGTTTCAAAATCAATTTATCCAGCAAATATATACTCAGCAAGGGAGTAATTGGGCTGCAACCGCACGCCAATTGCAAATAGATTCAGGTAACTTACACAGGCTGGCTAAACGCTTAGGATTAAAATAAAAAAAGTAAAAAATTTCAGTTGAAATATTAGCCGTAATAAGTAACGATGCGCCCTAACCATCTGTACAAATGACCTGTACTAATTATTTGTACTAAATAGTCAAACTTGGCAAAATATTGTAGTCTGACTAATATAACGTCTGTTTTGGAATGATATAACCCTTATGATAAATTCGTTACGTTCTACTTTAATTGCAGCGACTGCCATTGTATTAAGTTTTTCGAGTGCTGCTGTTGAATATCGTCTACCGGCTGAAGGCAGTAATTTAGTAGGTGAAAATCAATATTATGTTGTTCCTGAGGGGAAACTAACCTTAGAGCAAATTGCTTCACAATTTCAGCTAGGGTTGACTAATTTATTAGAAGCTAATCCAGGTGTTGACCCATTTTTACCTAAACCGGGTAGCACATTACTGATCCCGCATCAGCTAATTCTACCTAACGCTAAAAGAGAAGGTGTGGTCATTAACTCTGCCGAGATGCGTTTGTATTATTATCCGAAGGGTAAAAATACCGTCGAAGTATTGCCTATTGGTATTGGTCAAATTGGTAAAGATACCCCTGAAAATTGGGTAACAACAGTACAACGTAAACGCGCTAATCCAACTTGGACACCTACGGTTAATATTCGTAAATCATACGCGGCTAAAGGGATAACATTACCGGCTGTATGGCCAGCAGGCGCTGACAACCCAATGGGTTTATTCGCCCTTTATGTCGGTAACTTGTATGCGGTTCACGGTACTAACGCCACGTTTGGTATTGGTTTACGGGTAAGTTCTGGCTGTGTTCGTTTACGCGATGAAGACATTGAACATTTATATAATAGCGTACCAGTTGGCACACGTGTTGAGTTTATTAACCAACCGATTAAAGCCACTGAAGAACCTGATGGTAACCGCTATTTAGAAGTTCATGAGCCACTGTCACGAACTCAAGCTGAATTTGATTCGTTAGAACCAGTAGCACTATCATTCGATAAAGCCATGACTCGCTTTGTTGCTCACCCAGACACTGACTCATTTACATTAAAACGATTACTTGAGCAACGTACTGGAATGCCAACTCGGATTAATCCATAAGCATTAATCCATAAGACATAAAATGTTTGGATTTCTGCAAACATAACAAAATGGCTTTGTTAATTCAGTAAACACTGTGATTAACAAAGCCATTTTTTATATCAGCTTGATAGTTACTCCCAACTCAGGATAAGAAATGGAGTTACTTATCAGGTGTACTTATCGTCGACCCATTCTGATCAACATTATCACTGTCACTCACATTCTGACTATCACCCAGCGCTTCACTGGTTTGTGCTAATGCATGTAAATCTTCCATCGCCACATTAATGTCACTTTGACCGGCATTAATTAACTCTTCGGTTTGCTCGGCAAATGAAGTCTGTTGATCCATTTCTTGTAGAAGCGCGGCAGCATTTTCTTCTGTTATATTTAATGCTGATTGTGGGTATTGCTGAGCATTTGCTTGATTATTATCAGCTGACGGTGCTTGACCGCGATTTAGCATGGAGTTAATTGTCGGTTGCATAACCATAGCGGTAATAATCACGATTGCGGCGACAGCAACCAAACTAAGCTTACCCATAGAAATTGGCGTTTTCTTATCCGGCATTGAAGGAGTTTGATTGAGTTCGGAAAAACGTTCGCTATCAACCTGGGGTAACCCAGACGATTCAGGCCCTTTAGTGCGCATGCCGATAAATTGACCGCCATCATAAATTTCCATTTGATGACTGGATACTTCACCCTCGACAATACCCGAACTGACAATTATGAGTTTATTACAATGTAACGTGCCTTTGAATAAGCCAGACACTCGCAGCTCTTGACAAAAAACCTCACCTTCAACCACACCACTAGGTTCTATTTTTATTTGATCGGTTGAACTGATTTTACCCTTAGTTTGGCCCGCGATTATTGCTGGACCTTGAATATGCATATCACCTTCCAACGCCATATCGACACCAATATAGGTCATGCCCTTATTTTTATTATTCATTTTGGGTCCTTGTTAGGATTATTACTCTTGGTTATTATTCTTAGTTATTACTCTGGGTTAATCGTCTTTGTTGATAGATTGTTATTTTTATCACAAGAGCTTAAAGGAAATACACTTCATAATAAAGTAAGTCGTTAATGGTATAATACCCAGATCAACAATTTACCCTAAGTGCTATGTCGCCATTACAAGCTTACCAACAACGTCTTCAGCAAAATATTGTTGATGATCCTGCACAGCAGCAAGCAATACTCGCGCTTGATTTGCTTTATCAACAATGTCTCTGTGTTAATACAAACAGCCGAGGCTTATATTTATGGGGCGATGTGGGCCGAGGAAAAACCTTTTTGATGGACCTATTCTATCAAAGCTTGTGTGACCAGATTCAGTGCGATCAGATTCAGTGCAACCAGAGCATGTATAGCTCACAACATAAAACGGATAAAACCGTATTACGCCTGCACTTTCACCGTTTTATGGCCATGGTCCACCAGCAATTAAATCAAACTTCGGGGATACGTGATCCATTAACTCACATAGGCAAGCAGATTGCGGCGAAATATTCTGTTATTTGTTTTGATGAGTTTTTTGTCGCTGATATCGGTGATGCCATTTTACTCGGTCGATTATTTGAAACATTATTTCAGTCAGGCGTCATCTTAGTTGCAACCTCAAATGTACCAATAATCGACTTGTATAAAAATGGTTTACAACGCGATCGTTTTTTACCCACAATCGATCTGCTCCTACAATATACCCAATCGATCCACTTAGACGGTCAAATCGATCATCGCTTACATTTTAGCGCCGTAACGCCTACAACATCAGCCCGCTGGTTAACATTACCGTCGGCAATAACGCCTCAAGCGGTGTTTACACTTTTGTGTCAACAATACCCACAAGCTAATGTCAGCATAATAAATACACCTGACTCAATTGATATTTGTCAGCGCACTATTGCCATTGAGGCTCAATATGGACAACTTGCTTGGTTTGAATTTTCAGCTTTGTGCCAAGGCCCACGTTCGGCATTGGATTACATTGAATTAGCTAGCCGATTTAGCCATATATTGCTCAGTAATGTGCCTACATTAGGCGGTGAAGTACGTAGTTGGATTAAAGCTCGCGGCACCGAAGATGGCGCATTAGCTACCACCACAGGCGAACGACAACTGGCGTATGCCAGTGAAGACGATCCGACTCGACGCTTTATTAGTTTAGTGGACGAATTGTATGATCAAAAAGTGATGTTAATCCTCAATAGCGACTGCAACCTAGAAGATTTATATATCGACGGGGCATTACAATTTGAATTTAGACGCACTTATAGCCGCCTGATTGAAATGCAACAATGGGTGTAAATAAGCCTGCAGCACTGAAATGAACCGCTTAACAGGCGAGTCTATGCAGTAGATTATGAAGCTTGATAGTTTTCAACATCATTAAAACGAAGTAAAAAGTTGTCAAGAGCATCATTGGTCGGGTAATCGAACTGATATTTATTGTGAAAAAATACTGTCAAGCTAACCTGAGCATCGGCTAAAGTAATGGTATAACCATCATGATCCGTTTGCGCACTGATTCCACACAACCAATAATCATGACCATTATGACCGTCTTCAAGCGCCCGCTTCTCACCATATTGCGTGACTTTGTTAAACACTTTCAACGCGCGGTGAATATCAATTTCATTTTTCATATCATGCTCTGCTATTAATGTTTTGCATTATCATTTAAGCATACTATACGCCATTTGCACTTAATAGATCAGCGAAGAAAAACATGATAAACCCGCAAAGTACAACACGACTGATCAGCCTTAAATGGATCAGTTTACTATAGCAGTATTTTTTCGCTGAAAAGATTTCCCTTTGTTAACACAACAAGGCAGAATCGCGATACTTTATAACAGACAGAACCTATACCATGCCTGATATTGTGATTGCCTTTTTTGCCCTCGGTTTGCTTGCCGGGTTGATAAAGTCTGATTTAAAAGTCCCTAAAGCAACCTACGAAACCCTATCTATCTTACTTATGCTTACGCTAGGACTAAAAGGTGGCATGGCACTGCATGGAGAAACTGCCAATTTAGCGATCACCGAATTACTGTCTGTTATTGCACTTGGATTCATAATCCCACTTAGCCTTTATCCTCTACTGCGAAAATTAATTCAATTACCGCAAAAAGAAGCCATAAGTATTGCTGCTCATTACGGCTCTGTGAGTGCGGGAACATTTGCCGTGGTGATGACCATGGTCGATCAATCTCAGTGGCCTTTACGACCTGAAACAACGTTGTATCTAGTGCTACTCGAATTGCCTGCAATTATTATCATGCTTTGGCTACACCGCTACTTACAAGCAAAAGTAGCAGGCGATAGCCAACACTCTTCGGCAGGCAGCGTATTACATGAAGCGCTGACAAGCCGCGGAGTCGTATTACTCTGTGGAGGGGTGATCATAGGCTGGATATATGGCACTAGTGGCATGGCACCACTTACACCAATGTTATTGGGTGGTTTTAAAACGTTATTAGCACTGTTCTTATTAGAAATGGGGATTAGTACCGCCAAAGTATGCTTCCCTATTCCTTACAAACAATGGCGTTTATTGGTATTTGCTGCGGTAATTCCATTTATTTTAGCTTGGGCGGGTATCGGCTTAGGCGTGTTACTTGATTTACCTTCTGGCAGCATATTAGTACTTGCAGGCTTAAGTGCAAGTGCGTCTTATATTGCTGCGCCGGCCGCAATTAAGGCAGCAATACCAGACGCTAATATTGGTTTAGCGATGTTGGCATCACTCGGAATAACGTTCCCAATAAACGTATTAATTGGTTTACCTATCTATAAAATGTGGATAGAACAGATACTAAGCTGAGCATTGATACACTCATAACCGTGCCGATAAATCGATGTTAGCAGTTGCTGTTAACGAACGTTATTAACGATTGTTGTTAACAATCGTTAATAACGTTGATTTATTTCGCTGCGAATATGCAAATGAATAATAGTTGCGCCAAGTGTATTATTTGCAGCGGCTCAACGAGTTTAACGTTTGTAGCTTATCAAATCAGTTACATGCGCAGATAAAAACACCAATATCATCAATTTAATAAGCGCTATTTAATATCCGTTGGTGTTCTCTGGTGATGTATTGCTTTATCGACAAACATGGCTTTATCGACCTTAACCAAATAATCATTTAACGATAATGACTGCCTAGCTTGTCGATGCGCCACGCCCTTACTGTACTTTAATTGGTATGGTTTACCACTGTGCAAATTATGTTGATTAACGCACTGTTGAAAACGTTGTAATACATTATTAACACTAATTTCATCGCTTTGGCTCAGCATTACCACAAATTCATCACCAGCAAAGCGGGCAATAATATCCGATTCGCGGAAGCTGTCGATCAATAAGCCAGCAAAAGTCCTCAAGGCAGTATCACCTTCTTCATGGCCAAAATTGTCGTTAATTGCTTTAAAATAATCTAAATCAAAGAAAATTAAGCACGTTGCAAAATCAAGCCTATCACCATAAGCAAGCGTCTTATTAGCGAGTAATTCAAAGCCACGACGATTAGAAATACCGGTTAGCGCATCTAAGGTATTTTGCTGAATCGACAGCAGTTCTTCTGCGACAATTTTGCCAAGGTCTTCCAAGGCATCTTCATCATCTTTAGAGAAAGATCTCGGCTTGTCATCGATAATACACAAGGTACCTACCCTCACACCATTAGGCATAGTCAACGGATAGCCGGCATAAAATCGAATCTTAGGAGCCGCCAATACAAGCGGATTGTCGGCAAAACGTTCATCTTTTAGTGTATCTGGCACAACTAAAACATGTTGTTGATTAATAGTATGACCACAAAATGAAATATCACGCCGGGTTTCGCATACATCCACCCCCTGCACAGACTTAAACCATTGGCGATCGGAGTCGATTAAACTCACCACACTAATTGAAACTGAAAACAATCGCTTAGCCAACCGAGTGATACGATCAAAACGTTCTTCAGCGATCGTGTCGAGCACGTTCAGCCCTCGAAGCGTTTCGAGTCGAGTGTATTCATTGTCAGGTATCGATGCCAGCAGCATTAAACAACCTATTCAATCAAAATAATAGTTCTATAATCAAAGCAGTTAAGTGACTAAATATCAACCTAATCTACTTTGATTAATGTTTAAACCGATAGAATTTCATTATAAATTTCAATTACACTGTCGATTTTTTGTTGCACACTTTGTATGGGTAATTTACCGGGCAACTGTTGTAATGTCAGTTCATGATTCTCGTCACGCAGCCAGCAATAGGTTTGGGTTAAATGTTGGGCTTGCATGATGGGTAATAACTCCAACTCCGCCAACACTTCAAAGATACGCACATTATCAGACCAAATGGTTAATTCCTGATATTGATGAGCATTCGCTAACACTAAGTACTGAGCGATAAACTCTATGTCTGCAATACCACCAGCACTCTGTTTTAGATCAAATTGCCCTGGTTCAACTTGCAACAAGTGCTCACGCATTTTTATGCGCATGTCTTTGACCGCTTTGGCTAATACCTCTTTATCACGCTCTATTTTCAATATTTTCGCACGTAAATCACTAAAACGACCGGCAAGCGAATAATCACCAAATACAAAACGAGATCGCACTAATGCTTGATGCTCCCAAGTCCACGCTTCTTGTTGTAAATAGGTACCAAAATGCTCAATCTCACTCACCAACAAACCAGAAGCACCTGACGGACGTAAGCGCATATCCACTTCATATAACTCACCAGACGTTGTCCGGGTAGCAAATAAATGCACAATACGTTGGGCAAGCTTGAGGTAGAAATGGCCGATATCAATAGGACGCTTACCATCAGTTGTGCCAGCACCTGTGTGGCCGTGTAGAAACACCAAATCTAAATCAGAACCATAACCCAGCTCAATTCCACCTAACTTACCGTAACCAATGACGGCAAAACCCATGTTACTTGGGCTCGTTCCTGCAGGTATGCCATGGCGAGATGCCACCTGATGCCAAGCTTGTAGTACAACTTGTTCGATAATGGCTTCAGCTAAAAAGGTTAAATGATCGCTAACCTGCATGACAGGTAATACCCCAGTAACATCTGCGGCCGCAATCTTAAGCTGCTGAGACAATTTAAACTGCCGCAACGCTTCCATTTGCTGTTCCATGTCATCTTCAGGTACACGTAATAAATACTGGCGTAATTCACTAGGATAATCATCAATCGAAGTAATGTCATACAGCTGCGACGGATCAATTAACTCATCGAGCAGCATTGGGAAATTCGCCAGCTCGCGGGCAATCCAAGGGCTTGCACAACACAAACTCACTAATTGCTGTCTAGCGCCTGGGTTTTCACATAAAAGTTCTAGATAGGTAGTACGGGTTAAAATTTTATCCAGCACTTTAGCTACTGGTTTAAACGCTTGGCTCGGTTTAGTTTGAGTCACTAACTCTTCAAGCAACTTAGGCATTAATTTGTCTAGCGTTTCACGTCCTCGAGGTCCGATAGAACGTTTCGACACCGTTTGATGCCACTCATTTAATAGTGGCCATAATTCGGCATCATCGATTTGTTGCTCTTGCAACAAGGCGTTAGCGTGTTCATCTTGCTGCACATTCCAAAATAAAGCAGTCCAATGATCATTGTGTTCATGGCTGTCAGTACCACCCACAGTGGCATTAAAATGGCCATGAATGGTGACCATTGCTTGATTAATTTTTTGACGAAGTTCGGCTTCATCGGCCATGTCTAGCGGATAACATAAACGTTGCCAATCGAGCTCATTATTAGGCAGGGTTTGCGTTTGCTTATCGTCAATGGCTTGCAACAAGTTTTCCACTCGACGCAATATAATATAACTGTGTTTAAGCTCATCAACCGCTAAGTATTCCAATTGCCCTAAGCTGTACAAGGTATCAATGGCGCCAAATAAACTTTGCTGACGCAATGCAGGCTCGCGGCCACCACGGATTAACTGAAAACTTTGCACCACGAATTCAACTTCGCGGATCCCGCCGGCGCCAAGCTTAATATTATCGGTTAACTGACGACGCCTAACTTCTTGGGCGATTAATTGCTTCATTTTACGCAGTGATTCAATCGCAGAAAAATCAATATAGCGGCGATAAACAAATGGTCGTAGTAGGTCATGCAACTCATCGCAATAGCCAGACCAAGGTCCAAGTACGCGCGCTTTGACCATGGCATAACGCTCCCAATCACGGCCTTGCTCTTGGTAATAGTCTTCTAAACCGCTAAAACTGACCACCAAAGGACCACTTTCACCATAAGGTCGTAGACGCATGTCGACACGGAAAACGAATCCATCCACGGTGACTTGGTCGAGTAAATTCACCAAGCGTTGTCCCATGCGAATAAAAAATTGCTGATTTGCCTGAGTTCGTCGACCGCCAACGGTTTCACCATGTTCTGGAAAGGTAAAAATTAAGTCGATGTCTGATGAAAAGTTAAGTTCACGACCACCCAGTTTACCCATGCCTAAAATCAATAAGGGTTGTGGCTTACCTTCAGCACTTGTTGGTGTGCCGTATTGTTGACACATCTCTTGATATAACCAATCACGTCCAGCAATTACCAATGCCTCTGCTAATGCAGATAAATCGAGTAATGACTCTTCAACTGGGGTGTAATTTAAAAAGTCACGCCACGCTAAGCGCACCATTTGCAGATTACGATAACGACGTAAGGCAGACTTAACCTGCTCTTCTTGAGTTAACTCAGCTAATAGCGAATGTAACTGCGCATCAAACTCACTGCGCACAACATCACTTAATAAGCCATCAAATAACTGCACAATCCATTCTGGATGACGACAAAGTTGCTCACCCATATAGTCACTTAAGCCAAATACGGCCTTTAACTCTTGCTGTTGCATGGCTGTCAGTGCTGTTTTAGCTTCTGGCCAAACGTCGCAGAGTCTTAACCAGTAACGATCTGCGCTGTCTAGCATCGCTGCAGATAATACCTTGTTACTTTGGTTTTGCATGGCAATAATGATCCCTAAAGAAAATGAACGTTGGACATATTATGTCGTGAATGGTATATCTATCAGCCAGTCAAATGATCAGATTAATATCATTGACACTAAGATTACTATAACCTGTGTCATATTGAATTAGCACATGAAAAATCTACATTTTGGAGAAAACATGGTAGGTCACCTCCCACGTGTACTCACATTGATAACGGTATTGTTTGTTGCCTTAACCCTTGGCGGTTGCGGTGACGATAGACCGGAACAAATTGCTAAGTACCAGCAACTGACCCAACAACGACTTGATCTGTTGGCCAGTTCGCTCAATAACAATCAGTTACGCAATGCGACGTTACTCAAACAATACACTCGAGTTCTCGCTCAGCGTCAATCCGACTTAACCCCATTACTAGAAGAATTGGCTAAAGATGCCAGCACTGAAGGGCCAATGTTTAAGTCATTAACGCGTCGTTACAAAGACTTAAACGACAGCGCTAATTTTATTGATTTAGACCAACAGTTAGCTGAAGCACAGAATATTTATCAAGCCGCTGACACCAGTTTGTATAACGATATGCTGTCTGATCCAGTCAATGTTGTTGCC
The DNA here is from genome assembly GCF_010092445.1 of Shewanella sp. Arc9-LZ. Taxonomy (NCBI): domain Bacteria; kingdom Pseudomonadati; phylum Pseudomonadota; class Gammaproteobacteria; order Alteromonadales; family Shewanellaceae; genus Shewanella; species Shewanella sp. Arc9-LZ. Next base: position 4,052,423 of record NZ_CP048031.1, read on the forward strand.
GATATGTCTAAAGGGCAACTCGCTCGAGTTAATGCTATTAGCCGTGAGGCTGAAGCCCTAGCAAATGGCACCGAAGGCAGTGGTGCAGGCAGCCAACTTGTGGGTAATCCTGCATATGGTAGCTGGCAAAATAATTCAAGCGGCACCTCCATTTGGGCTTGGTATGGCATGTATGCGATGTTTTCTAACTTCTCCCGCCCAATAGGCTACGGTAGTTGGTCGGGTAACCGTGGTTACAGCTATTATAATGATGTGGGACGTTACCGTTACACTTCACCAAAACAAGCAACTTCGCAAACCAAAACCTTTGAACAAACCAAGAAACGTTTTAACAGCCAAGGGAAACGATTCGACAGCCCTTATGCAAAAGCTCGAACAGGCTCTACTAGCTTGTCACGTCAAAGTACCAGTGCACCCAAAGCTAATAGCACCACTCAGAGCGCGAGTAGAAAATTTCGTTCGAGCTACTCAAAAGACAGCAGTTTCCGTAACTCAAGCAGCCGCACTAGTCGCGGTGTTAGCCGTGGAAAATAGGTAAGGACTCACCATGACATTTTTTCAAGAATATGGCTTAACTCAACATTTGGCGATTATTTTAGCCATTGATTTAACCATCGCTATCATTTTGCTGACGCTAATGCGTTATTTGCAGGGGTGGAGCGTTAAAGTCAACAGCAGTGCAGAGTTAGCCGAGCGCGACAACTTTGCCTTTGGGATCAGTACCGCTGGTGCTGTGGCGGCTTTAGGTATTGTGCTAACTGGCGCTATCACAGGCGAAGCGGCTCCGTCTTATTTAACTGAAGCGATTGGCATGTCGGCATACGGCTTGTTTGGCTTAATACTGATTAAATTAGGCCGTTTTTTACATGATAAAATCGCCTTAAATGAATTTGCTAAAAACGATGAGATTCTTAAAGGTAATATTTCTGTTGCTGTGGTTGATGCTGCTGCAGCCATAGCCACTGCCATTATTATCCGCGCGGTATTAATGTGGGCTGAAGATATTACTCTAGATACCTTTATCGCTATTTTTAGTGCCTTTTTAATCTCACAACTGATGTTAGTCATACTCACCCGACTACGTGAAAAGCGTTATGCCAAACGTAATCAAGGCGCGTCAATGCAACAAGCGTTAACTCAGGGCCAAACGGCATTAGCACTGCGTCACAGCGGCTACATGATTGCCATGGCACTAAGCTTTAATGCGGCGAGTCATTTTATTGCTTATGACCCAACAGCCCATGTAAGCAACATTATTGGTTGGTGCGCATTCTCATTGATCATGCTGGTGGTATTATCGTTATTAATAACCATAGTGAAAAAAATGGTGTTAGCCGGTATCAATCTTGCTGAAGAAGTTGAGAAACAACAAAACATCGGTATTGCAGCCGTTGAAATGGCGATTAGTATTGCCGTTGCCCTTATTCTCACGGCGTTAATGGCTTAATCTATGACAACACCTTTGCTCGATGATCTTCCCGCTAACACTACACAGGGGGACTCGCAGCAAAGTTCCCCTCCATCCCGTCAAGTATCATGGTTTGATGATGCCTTGTTACTCGGCATTATGGCCTCGTTGGCGGGATGCGGTCTTATTTATGAATACTTATTATCACACTATGCTGGTCGCATTCTCGGCGCATTAGAAGCCGCCATTTACACCATGATTGGTCTAATGATTGTGTCCATGGGTGTGGGCGCTTTTGCCGCACGTAAAATAAAATGCGCTTTTACTGGCTTTGCCATGCTTGAATTAACCGTAGCACTGTGTGGCTCTTTTGCCATTATCATTACCGCAGCGGTCATCGGATTCGGTCAACAACTGCCGTTAACCATCGCCAATACACTCGGCCTACCGCCAGATCATTTACCCAATGGTGGCTTTATTGCCAGTTTGCAAACTCTCAGTGCATATTTACCGTATGTTTGGGGTGTATTACTCGGGTTAATGATTGGCATGGAAATTCCACTTATTGCCCGCGTTCGACAATCATTGTCTGAAGCGCACTTACTGCATAATGCCGGCACCATATATGGTGCCGATTACATTGGCGCTGGAATAGGCGCCGCAATCTGGGTCGGTTTTATGCTGGCCATTGATATTCAATTAGCTGCTGCGCTTACAGCGAGCGTTAACCTACTCGCTGGACTGGTGTTTATTTGGCGTTTTTGGTCAAAAATAAATCATGTAAAATTGCTGCTTATCGGCCATATTATTGCCAGTGTGGTGATTGGCATATTAGCCGTTAAAGGCCCGAGCTGGGAACAGCATTTTAATAATCTTTTGTATAAAGATCATGTGGTTTATGCCAAAGCGACCCGCTTTCAGCAGCTCAATTTTACTAAGCGTTTGCGCGGTGGTGGTTTACCTCCCGTTTATAATTTATACATCAATGGTCGGTTACAATTTTCAAGCAGCGACGAGCACATCTATCATAGCTTTTTGGTTCATCCAACATTGGCTGCCAGCGCACGGCACGATAACGTGCTCATTATTGGTGGTGGTGATGGCTTAGGACTAAAGCAAGTACTCAAATGGCAACCTAAAGCGGTTACCTTAATGGATTTAGATAAAGACTTACTGGCACTGTTTAAATCGCCACCAGCAGATATGCCACAACGCTTACAGGATGCATTACTGGCGTTAAACGGCGATGCGTTAAACGATCCACGCTTAACATTAATGGTCGACGATGCATTTAACGGGGTTGATAAGCTAATTCAAAATGGCAAAATGTTTGATGCCATTATTGTTGACTTACCCGACCCAAGTCATCCTGATTTAAACAAACTGTATTCAGACTTATTTTATCGTAAGCTTAATGAATTACTTAGCGCCGATGGCGTAATAACGGTGCAATCAACCTCACCTTATCATGCGCCAAAAGCGTTTATATCGGTTGGTAAAACACTGACTGCTGCAGGGTTTAATGTAAAACAGTATCACCATAATGTCCCTAGCTTTGGTGAATGGGGTTGGAGCATTGGCAGTAAAATGGGTAAAAACCCACAACAACGTCTTGCTGCACTAACAGATATACCGGTACCAGAAGAATGGCTAACCCCAGGACTTATTCACGCTTCATTTGAATTCCCAAAGAATTTCTATGCCGATATAGACAACATCAAAGTAAACGAAATTGGTTCATTACAGCTGTATTACTACCACTTAGCGGCTTGGTCAGAAAATGAAGTAATTAATCTTTTTTAATTGGACCAGATAGCGCTTGACATATTATGTCTAGATGCTATCTTTACTCACAGACATAATATGTCAATTAAGGACGAATATGAACATCCATACCATTGCAGGTCACCTAAACGGACTATGCGATCACAGCAAAACCGGTTTTCAGTTTGATTGTTATCCGATTGACGGTGATGTTGAAGTGTTACAAGTCAATATTGTCGGCCGAGAAGAAATTCCGGTGTTTGTATCAGTAACTGACAACCAAATATTGTGTATCAGTTACTTATGGGGCGAAAACGAAGTAAACCAAGCTCGCCGCGCTGAAATGTTCGAGACCATGTTAGAGCTCAACATTCCAATGCCATTATCATCGTTTGCTAAAATTGATGATAAATATGTGGTTTACGGGGCATTATCTGTGCAATCAAGCATGGAAGAAATTGAACAAGAATTAGCAGTACTGTCAGACAACTGTCTGGAAGTCATCGACGAACTCGTCGAATTTTTAATCTAAGGAGCCAATTATGGGCATTCTAAACAAGATTCTTACAGCGTTTCGTGGTGGTGCAACTGAAGTTGGCCAAAATATCGTTGACTCAAACTCAACCCGAATTTTTGAACAAGAGATTCGTGATGCAGAAAAGCATTTAACCCGAGCTAAACGTGAATTAACTGATGTTATGGCTAAAGAAATGCAAGCCAGTCGTGAAATTGATCGCCTAAAGCGTAGTGTTGTTGAGCACGAAGGTTATGTCACCCAAGCGCTAGAGAAAGGCAATGAAGCTTTAGCAATTGAAATAGCTGAAAAGATTGCTCAGCTAGACGAAGAATTAGCTGAACAACAAACAGCCAATGATAGCTTTAGCTCACATGCAGTGCGTTTAAAAGATTTAGTGAAGAAGACTGAGCGTCAGTTAAATGATTATCAACGTCAACTTACTATGGTTAAAACCACTGAAAGCGTGCAAAAAGCCACTGCAACTATCACTGACTCATTTGCGTCAAGTAATTCAAAACTGCTTAACGCTAAAGATTCACTAGAGCGCATCAAAGCACGTCAACAACAGTTTGATGACCGCTTAAAAGCGTCAGAAACATTAGCTGAAGAGAATAGCGATAAGTCATTACATGCCAAGCTAGCTGAAGCAGGTATTGGTGAGCAAAAGTCGAATGCTAATGCTGTGCTAGATCGCATTAAAGCACGTAAAGGTTAAGCTATTATGGGATTTCTTAGTGGCCTATTCGGCAAAAAAGAAGCCCCGAAGCGTAAGCTTGACCATCCAAATAAACTGCTCAAGGGTGATATGATCACCTTTGATGACAGTTTTGCTTTGCCTACGCAATTGCGCGGGCAACAGCTTAAGGTTGAAGCTATTCATACTTATGAATACCAACGCTCGCAGCTTTGTGAATTCTTATTACGTGGCCATAGCGGCACCGCAATCTATTTATCCTACGTGCAAGAAGACGAATCTTACTTAAGTATTTCAATCAAAATCAACCGCGCTGTGGTTGAACAATTGTTTGAGCTTGACGCATTTGCTGAAATATTTGAAGAACCAGGCAAAGCAACGCTGACATTGCAGGCACTTCCTGCCGAGTTAGCCGCTGAGTTCGATAAATGGCTCAGTGATGAATATCATCAAGTTGAATTTGCCGGTTTTGGTTACTTCCATCGTCAAGATTATCGCGACCTAAAGCCTCCTCAAAATGACGATGATGCTCGCGGTGAAGGTTTTGAAGGTTACAGTTTGGCTAATGCTGATGACTCTCACGCGGTTGATATTGAAGTTTACGAAAGTGGAGACACTGAAGTGATGTTGACTTTATATCGCCCACTGACCGATATTAGAGAGTATTGGCCAGCAAGCTGATACAGGTAGGAGACGATTTTCTAATGAGTTCAGGCAAACCGTTACCAGAGAAATGGCTTAAAAACCAACAAGCTGCAAAAGCAACCCAAGTGGCTTTTGATCTGGATGAGAAGTTTCAATACTCAATCCGAAAAGAAGCCTTAGATAAAGGCGTCAGTCCTTCAGACCAAATCAGGACCATACTTGGACTCTCTGTATCCAAACGTCCAAAGCGTCCTCGCTTAACTGTGTCATTAAATGCTGAAGATTATGTGATTTTAGCGCAGAAATACGGCTTAGAATCTGAGTCGCAGCTGGAAATCAAAAAGCGCGTATTAGATGATTTGGTCCACTTCGTTGATACTAAATCGTCAAAATAAACACCGTTATCAGCACAGTACATTAACTAAAAACAACGCACCAGACACTTGTCTTGTGCGTTTTTTGTTATGATAAACTCAACATCTTAACAAAGCCTCACGGCGAACGAATGCAAACGGACTTATTATATGCTCGAATCTAAACGTTGGTCGGTCAAAAATGTCGATGGCCCAAGTCCATTCGAACTCGCAATGATGGTGTTATCACTGATCTCTGTGGTGATAGTACTCACGATTACCTTTGGTAAGTTAGACGCTGAAACCAACAAAGTACTGCTGTATATAGACACTACAATCTGCATGATTTTTATGACCAAGTTTTTCCATGGTTTGTTCAAAGCACGTAATAAAGCCTTTTACTTTAGGCACCATTGGATAGACTTTGTTGCCAGCATTCCAGCCATTGAAGCACTGCGTATCGCACGTATATTCCAAATATTAAGAGTTATTCGTTTAATCCGCATGAGCCGGTCATTATTAATCCCATTATTGCGTCAGCGAAAACAATCTACATTGGCCAGTTTACTGGTGGCGATGGTATTAATTTTAGCCACTGCATCTGTACTTATTTTACTAGTAGAAAGCACTGAACCTAACGCCAATATCCAAACAGCAGAGCAAGCTATTTGGTGGGCATTAGTGACCATATCAACCGTCGGTTACGGTGACTTCTATCCCGTCAGTACGGTAGGCCATATCATCGGTGGATTAGTGATCATTAGTGGTGTCAGCTTTTTCGGAGTGATATCCGGTTATATGGCATCTGTTTTCGTCGCACCAGATGAGCAAGAACGTAACGAAGCGCAAGAGGCTCAAGCAGCGCATAAAGCAGAAATCAATACCAAGCTAGAACAAGCGCTAGAGCGCATGGAGCACAATCAGCAGCAAATGATCGAAGAAATTGCCACCTTACGTAATCAACTCGGACAAGGTAAATAGCTTCTGCTCTGCAATATCGTCAGCAGGAAAAAAGATTGCTTAAAAATGTTGATTATCCTGCGCGAGACCAAAAAATAAGCCCAAAGTAATCACTTACTTTGGGCTTATTGTTGGCAACGACATAATGGCTAAGCTAACGCGTTACTCTCCCACCAACTTCTGCCACCAAGATAATGACTCGCCACAATTGGCAACCGGATGATAGCTTGCGTCTAATGCCGGTAGACCGATAATATTGTCACAATTACCTTTCTTAGCCACACCCGTTGTACGATCAAAATAACCATTAATAACCCCATTAACGGGCATCATTCGTAAACTAAGCGGTGGACGTTGATGTAAAAAGGCCTGATACACGGCCATTGCGCCACTACTACCATACAAGCCCGTTTTACTGTTATCGTCTTGGCCGACCCAAATAGCCGCTACGTTACGTTCATCAAATCCAGCAAACCACGAGTCACGACTATCATTACTGGTGCCGGTTTTACCCGCTAAACGAACCCCAGGAAATGCAGCGCCTAAACGCTTAGCCGTACCATTTCGCACTACCTGGTTCATTGCATATTGAACTAAGTAATCGGTTGCCGGATCAATCGCCATCGACGATGGAACACGAGTCACTTCCAACGCTTGGTTTTGACTGTCTAATACCGCTGTAATCGATGATAACTTACGATAGCGACCTTCATCAGCAATGGTTTGATAAACTTGAGCCACCATTAATGGTGAGCCATTCACCGCACCCAACAACATCGATGGATAAGGGGATATATCATCCTCCCAACCCGATTTTTTCAATGTAGCAGCAACCTTTTCAACACCAACAGCCAAACCAACGTTAACCGTTGGAACGTTCATTGAATCTTTAAATGCGCTTAATAAAGGCACTTGGCCACTGAACTTTTTATCGACGTTTTTAGGTGACCACGTTTTTCCTTGCTCATTTTTAAGGGTGATGGGTTTATCTTCTACGGGAGTGGCTAAAGTAAATTTATCTGCTTGGCGTAATGCGCTGGCATACACGAATGGTTTTATTAACGACCCAATTGGACGTCTAATTTCAACCGCGCGGTTAAATCCTTCATAACTCGGTTGTTTATCACCCACCATCGCTGCTATGCCGCCAGTATATTTGTCGGTGACAACCATGCCGACTTGAACGTTTTTAGCCCGTTTATCCAGTGATGCCATGGTAGACAACACGGCTTTTTCTGCGGCTTCTTGGGCCATAGGATCGAGCGTGGTATACACTTTTACGCCCGACTGCTTCAGTAACGAATCACCATAACGGTCGCGTAACTCTTGTTTAACCACAGCAAAAAACGCTGGTAACTTCTGATGTACCGATTTTTTAGCACTGCGTAGACCGATTGGCGACTCTGCTGCAGCTTTATATTGGGCAACGGTTAATTTATCGTTTTCCATAAGCAAACGTAACACTAAATCACGGCGCTCTTGGGCTCGTTCAGGATAACGCCACGGGTTGTAATAAGAAGGTCCTTTAATGACCGCAACTAAAAAGGCTTGCTGCGACACGGTTAATTCACCAATGGGGCGACCAAAATAGAATTGTGAGGCTAATCCCATACCATGCACACCACGGGCCTTGTCTTGGCCCATGTACACTTCATTGAGATAAGCTTCTAAAATTTCATCTTTGCTATAACGAAAATCGATAATCAATGCCATTATGGCTTCACGCACTTTACGCACAATTGAGCGTTCGCTGCTTAAAAAGAAGTTTTTGGCTAACTGCTGAGTTAAGGTTGAACCCCCTTGCACCGTACGACCGGCAGTAATATTGACCACCGCAGCGCGTGCAATCGCCAATGGGTTTACCCCAAAGTGATCATAAAAACTGCGGTCCTCAACCAAAATAAGCGCATCGATAATCATTGAAGGCATCTCTGGCGTTCGCACAAATAAACGGTCTTCGCCATCGCCGGCAATAATACGGTCAAGTAATACTGGTTCTAAATGAAATACCGCTAATTCACGTTTGTCAGACATCCGCTTAACTGAGCTAACGCCTTCAGAGTCAAAGCTTATCATCACTCGCTGCTCGGCTTGGTTGCCTTCGGGATGCAAAAACGGCCGACGCCATAATTCGATACGAGTACTTGAAGCAGAAAACTCGCCAACTTGCCGCGGATTGGACACTTTACGGTAACCCAACAAATTAAGCTCAGCCATTAACTGCGGATGGTTTATCGCAGCACCTGGGTACAATGCCATTGAACGACTAAAAACTTGGGCCGGTAAATGCCACTTTTGCCCTTCAAATTTCTGCGCAATAATTTGGTCTAAATAAATAGCGTAAAAGCTCACAACAGCAATACCAACGATTGATAATTTCCATGTGAGCGACCACAGTTTTTGCCACCAAGATGAGCCACTTTTTTTTGTGTTGGCTGAAGACTTTTTGGGTTTTTTACTCATAAATAATGGTTTCGTTTTCCATATAACGCTGAAATAATTGCATGTTATTAATAAGCTAGATGACTTATTTACACGCCTGGAGTTTTCTTTTTAGTAAATTTTGTTGCCACTGTATTCACTGGGTCATCAGGCCATAAATGCCTAGGATAACGACCACGCATTTCTTTTTTTACATCAATATATGGGCCTTGCCAGAAGCTGGCTAAATCTGCCGTGGCGGCTAATGGTCGTTGTGCTGGCGACAACAACTCCATAGTAACCGTCATTTTGCCGTGCAATATTGTCGGGCTTTGCGCCATCCCTAATGCTTCTTGTAAACGTACACTAAGCAACGCACGGCCTTGTTGGTCATTGTTATGATAAAAATGTCCGTCAGTATCAAGTGGCATCTGGTAACGGATGGGGGCACGAGTGCCAGTTGCCATCGGCCAATGTGTTGGCACCAGTTGCTCTAATAGCTGCTGCTGTTGCCAATTGAGTAAATTTTTCACCAATCCATACGCGGCTACTTTAGCCAATGCGGCCAATGAACGAATGTTATCCAAATGTGGCTCAAGCCAATCTTCTAACGTCGCCAGTAAGTACTCATCGCTTAAACAAGGCCAATCATGCTCTGGCGCAAAGTATCGAGCTAATTCAACCCGATATTGTAACTGGATTAACAGCTCGTCACGATTAAGGATTGTTAACCCTTTTATACGGATCTGTTCTAATAATGCTGCGGTAATTTGTGCTCGTTCAGGTGTAATACCGGTGTCGATTTTGATGATAACCTCACCGATTTTGGTATGTTTTTCAGCAAAAAAACGCCCTTTTGCTTCATCCCAACCACCGTGAACATGAGTAGTTACTAACGAGGCAAGTTCGGCAGTAAACAAGCGTTCATCTAACCTTGCTGCAAGGTAAATTTGGCCAGCATTACGACCTTGAGTCTCTTGAAAGTCAGCAACCACTAACCAAGGTTCATGAGCCAAACTGTCTTCGGCATTGATCACCACACCCGTACCATTACTTAATAAAAAGCCTTCATGGCCTCGAGCTTTGGCAATACGATCAGGGTAAGCAAGTGCTAACAAATAGCTTATATCACGAGTCGATGCATTACGTATTGCCTCATTGACCTGACCCGATATCGCCAAAGATTGTTGCCATTGCCTAACTTGCTGTTTAATTTGCCCCTGCAAAGCCTCGGTCAAATAATGATGAATATCAGCGCCTTTTTTCGGTAGTCCACGGGCTTCAATAATGCCTGCTAATACGCAAGCCAGCAGGCAAAGTTGCGGCTGATTGTCGTGCAAGGCAAGTTGCTTAGCTTTAAGCAGCATATGCGCTAAGCGTGGATGGCAACCTAATGCATAAGCCTCTCGGCCAAGTGACGTTAATTTACGTTGTGGATCAATTAATTCAAGTTGAATAAGTAATCGCCATGCGACTTGTTCATGGATCGGCGGCGGTGGTGTGAGCAATGATAATTCAGCAAATGATTTAGCGCCCCAACTGGCACAATCAAGTGCCATAGAAGTCAGTTCTGCTTGCGTGATTTCGGGCTCATCGACTTTGCGCATGCGCCCTTGTTCTTCTTGGCTCCATAACCGCACGCAATAACCCGCAGCTAAGCGCCCTGCTCGGCCACTACGTTGAATAGCCGATGCCTGGCTAATGCGCTTAAGCCCTAAGCGTGTCACGCCGGTTTTAGGGTTAAAACTCGCTTCACGTCGATAACCGCTGTCTATAACAAGGGTGATGCCTTCAATCGTTAAACTCGATTCAGCCACGTTAGTCGCGAGGACGATTTTACGTTTACCCGGTTCTGCTGCACGAATGGCTTGATCTTGCTCCGCTGACGACAAGTCGCCATACATAGGACAAATAAGCCATGATGCATCTAAACGCTCACGCAATAATCCAGCTAATTTACGAATTTCACCTTTCCCGGGTAAAAACGCCAAAACGCTGCCCTGTTGATATTGCGCTAGATTGGGATCGGAAATGGTATCGATAATCACACGGGACATGTGTGTTAGCCACAACTGTTGCCCAGGGCAAGGCTGATAAGCAATCTCAACCTCAAAACTGCGACCATCACTGTGTATTTGCGCAGCATCGGGCATTAACGTGTCTAGCGGTAAGCCAGACAAGGTGGCAGACATAGCAATAATGTGTAAATCGTCACGTAATGATTGCTGCACTTCCAGTGCTAAAGCCAAGCCTAAATCAGTCGTAAGATGACGCTCATGTATTTCATCGAAAATAATCACATCAATCCCACTAAGCTCTGGGTCTTGTTGGATCATGCGGGTCAGAATACCTTCGGTGACAATTTCTAATCGAGTATCTGCGCTGACTTTTGATTCGCCACGGACACGATAACCCACTTGCTGGCCAACATTTTGGCCCAATTGTTGGGCAATAAACTTAGCGACATTGCGGGCCGCGACTCGACGGGGTTCTAACATCAGAATTTTGCCATGAATTTCAGGCCAGGCTAACATCGCTAATGGTAATGCTGTGGATTTACCTGCACCGGTTGGCGCTTCGATAATAATGTGTGAATGGGCCGAAAACTGCACACGCAACGAGTCGAGTACCGCGTGAATCGGCAATGTCGTGGGCATCAATGATGGGTGCTGCTGCAATACTTGTTTTGAGGTCAACGCGATTAACTTTTACGGCTATTTTCTGCGGTTCATTTTACCCACATTGTATCAAGGTGTCATTAATTGCCTATTTCAAGCCTATTTGGCTACCTTTTTAACAAAGCAATTAACCGCTCTCAGTTATTGAGTCATTTTACTCATTTAGATTAACCAAGGAGTCCGTAAACCGTGTTGTAGTTCAGCTAATCGTGTCGGTTTATTAATAGCATAGCCTTGCGCATAATCGACACCAATATTTTTAAGATATACGCCAATATCAGTATTTTCAACAAACTCTGCGATAACTTCAAACCCCATGTCTTTTCCGAGCTGACAAATAGCCGAAACAATGGCTTTATCACTGCGGTTTTCGCATAAATTCACTACAAATTGGCCGTCAATTTTAACGTAATCGACATCAAGACATTTCAAATATGCAAAGCTAGAAAAACCAGAACCAAAATCATCTAATGCAATCTTACAACCAAATGGTCGTAACAACTCAATTAATCCGGTAGCTTGGTCTAATTGGCTTACCGCTGCAGTTTCGGTTATTTCAAAACATAATTTACTCACCAGCTCAGGTTCGACCATTAAACGCATTTCGAGCCAAGTCATGAACTTTTGGTCAGCAAGTGACATCGCAGACAAATTCACCGACACCATAGAAAGCTGTTCCCATGTAGCTAAATTATTGCCGCCCCACGTCAATAAATTATCGATAACCCAACGGTCTACTCGAGGCGCTAAGTTATAACGCTCAGCAGCAGGTAAAAACACCCCCGGCGATACATATTGGCCATCACTCTGCACCATGCGAAGTAGAATTTCCATGTGGATGCCAGTGTCGGGTTTATCGAGCGGCTCAATTAATTGATAGAATAGCTCAAACTGATTTAATGCCAGTGCGCCTGTAATATCCACAGATGCCAGCATTTGGTTATACATCATGTGCATTTGTGGGTCGTCAGGATTATAAAAATGCCAACGGTTACGGCCTTCTTCTTTGGCCAAGCGGCAAGCGGCATCAGCTTTGCTCATCACACCGTAAATATCGGAGTCAACATAATCGACTTTGGCAATGCCAATGCTGGCACTAATGTTGTGTTTGATACCTTTCCAAGTAAATTCATGATCAAACAACTGTTGGCAAATTCGTTTTGCCACTTGTTGCGCCGATGCGGTATCAGAATAATGCATCAATAAGCCAAACTCATCGCCGCCTAAACGCGCAACCACATCGTCTTTACGTAATAATTGTTTTAAGCGAGTCGCCACTTGTTGCAGCAACACATCACCCGCTTGATGACCACTAAGGTCATTTACCACTTGAAATTGATCGAGATCGAGAAAGGCAATACAAGCCGGAGCATGTTCGTCGTCTTTTAATAACTCTTCAAGCATGTTTTCGAACTGTAATCGATTTGGTAATCCGGTTAGCACATCATAATTGGAATGAAACGATAACTCATCGGCAAGTCGATAACGTTCGGTGACATCTTCAATCATTAATAATAACTGTTGCTGTTTATTAAGTGCATGGCAAAAGCTAAACTTATACCAGTATATTTGAACCCCATTTCGTAACGGCACTTCACACCAGGCTTGGCGTAAAATACCTTCTCGAACGATATGCAAGGTATCGAGTAATAGTGGGTGATCATCTTCTCGTAGCAACGTAAATAAACTCTGCCCGACTGTAATGGGTAAATTTTGTTTACTCGCATCATTTTGCAATACAACATTATTGTGTAAATCAATCAACGCACATGGCATCGGCAGTAACTGAAATAGCTCTTGATACTGTTTATCTTTACTGTCTAAAAGCACGGATAAACGACGAAGTTCAAGTGAAGAGGCTAATTGATATGCAGTATCATCGAGTAACTTTTGCACAAACGCACAAGGATCATCTTGCTGACTCACTACTGTGTTAGCATCGGATGCACACATAGTGCCTAAAACAACTTTAACATTGCCAACATGCAAAACAGGACTCAGAGCAAGATGCTTACAATCAATATCGAGTTGATTAAAGATGCCTAAAAGCGGTGTAAGGAGTCGATTTTCGTCAGCGGTAAATGATTGCTCTGGGGAATGAGGATAAATGATTGCTTGATAGCTGTTAAATAATGATTCGCACAGTGACAAATTATCTTGTAAATGCTGGTTAAACAGCGCTTCTGATGCTGGTGAAGCACCAAAATGACTGACACATTGTTGCTCTGAAGTGTCGATAATATCAGTATCGACGGCAAATAATTTATCATATTGACTCGTCAACACAAATGCAGCGCTGCATTCTAGCCTTTGACAGACTAACTGTAATGCTTGATTAAGCAGTGATAACACCGAAGTATTACTACCCTCAATAGGTCCATTTGTAAAAACACTTTTCAATAGTTGCTGGGTGCTATCGGCCATTCATCAACTCATTCAAGGTTAGCAATTCAATTTGCTTGGGAATAAAATCAGTTATCTTGTAGATGCCATATCGCTAACTGTAAGCGCTAACTATAAGCACTATATTGATTAGGTAGTTAACTGAAACCACGATATGTTTTTAAAATCGGTAGTATTGTTAATCTATCAACGTTTATGTTTCAGCTCAATAAATAATAGGGCCAACCGGATGCAAACACCTTCGTCAGCAAGATTATTTGTCGGCTTTAGCGTAGACAAACCACAAATAGATAAAATATTACATCTACAACAAACACTTATAACTAAAATAAATACAAATTCAGTAGCCACTTTAGCACACAACTTACACATAACATTAGGCTTTTTTGGTCAAATAGATCCGACCACTTGTTCAAAAATCCATGAAGCAATAAATCAGATGCCTAAAACAACTTTCAGTCAAGTTATCGACACCTTCGCTTGGTGGCAAACAGCACAATTAATCTGTTTAAAAGGACAAGCGAGTACATCATTAAACACTATGGCGAATGACATTAAGAACATTGCAAAAACTCACCATCTAGCCATCAGTCAATACGATTATGTTCCGCACATTAGTCTATTTCGTGGGGTGACAACAGCTTCTTTACCAGCCGTGGTAAAGGACACTCAGCTCATCATCGCACCAAGCCATTTACATTTATATCAATCGACTGGCCACCACCATAACGTTAACTACACGATATTAGAAAGTTGGCCGTTACGGCAAAAATAAAAACCGTCACCACAGAATGTGAGCAACGGTTTAATGATAATTACAATTGATGACTAGTCTTTTAATAACTCAGCAATGGTCAATACGCCATGCGTTGTCGCACCAGCGGCCCATAGCGCCGACGCTGATGATTCAAAAGCACCTGCGAGATCAACGTGTAACCAATTCGCTTTTGGTGACACAAAACGCCATAAGAAACCGGCCGCGTTTGATGCGCCACCTGCACCGCCACCTTTAACTGGGCGACTGTTTGCAGTATCAGCATAAGCTGATGGACACATATCTTTATGCCAAGCATCTAACGGCAATGGCCATACGTTTTCAGAAACGGCTTCAGCACATTGCTGTGCAAGCTGTAATGTCGCCTTTTGTGGTGAAAAAATGGCGTTATAATTTGAGCCCACAGCCATCACAGCAGCGCCGGTTAACGTTGCAGCATCAATAATTAA
The DNA here is from genome assembly GCF_010092445.1 of Shewanella sp. Arc9-LZ. Taxonomy (NCBI): domain Bacteria; kingdom Pseudomonadati; phylum Pseudomonadota; class Gammaproteobacteria; order Alteromonadales; family Shewanellaceae; genus Shewanella; species Shewanella sp. Arc9-LZ. The sequence goes on from NZ_CP048031.1 coordinate 4,067,490, forward strand.
GCCTGCGCCCGTTTCTGATGCAGCTTGTAAACCATCGGCTAGAACTAAACGTCCTTCAGCATCAGTATTAACAATTTCAACCGTGGTGCCGTTTTTGTAGGTTAGAACATCACCCAGCTTGAAAGCATTACCGCTAACTAAGTTTTCTGCACAACACAAAAATAGCTTAACGCGTTTGTTCAAACCAGCCTTCATGGCTAATCCCAATGCAGCAGTAACAGTGGCAGCACCGCCCATGTCACACTTCATCGCTAACATACCTTCTGACGACTTCAAGCTATAGCCGCCTGAGTCAAACGTAATACCTTTACCCACTAAGGCAACAGAGACTGGAGCATCTGCGCCTAACGGATTAAAATCAAGCTCTAACAATGCAGGAGGACGTTCACTACCACGACCCACAGCATGAATACCGACCCATTTTTTTTCTAATAATTCATGGCCTTCAATAATGTTAAAACTGACATGGTCACCACCAATATTTTTTAGCCAAGACGCCGCTTGATTAGCTAACGATAAAGGCGATAAATCTTCTGGAGTATCATTGATCAATTTGCGAGCAAACTGGGCCGCTACGGCACGTTGATTCAACGTTTCTTTATCGGCGTCACTACCACACCAGTCCACTTGGTATCCTGCTTTAGCCGTGGCAAAACCTTGTGCAAATGCCCACTGTGAATTCAGGGTCCATAAGCCACCGTCTAGCTGCACATAATTAATGCCTTGATTGCGGATTTTTCTTGCGGCCATCTGCACTTGACGCAGTTCATCGCTACCCGATAGATGGATTGTTGCCTTAGTACCTTGGTAAGTCACATCAGCTTTACCCCAATGTTCTGCAGGGGCTTCGGTGGTGAGCGTAACGGTCATAATATTCATAATAATCCCTTGTAGTAAGCCAAATAACACCAATGCTCGAGCTTAATCACGAGCTAATGGCAGTAGTGTAGACAAAACATAATCGATAAACCAAGCTAAAGTTTGTTAGCATTGTTGTAAATCAACTCATTAGATGAGTCATCGATGAAATTTACTCCCGAATTAGAATCCGGTGTATTAATTAAACGATACAAACGCTTTCTTGCCGATATCATGCTACCTAACGGGCAAGAAATCACGATTCATTGCCCAAATACTGGTTCAATGAAAAATTGCTTATTCCCTGGTGAAAAGGTGTGGTTTTCCAGCTCCGACAATCCAAAACGAAAATATGCCCACACATGGGAATTAATGCAGACAGATCAGCAGCATTATATCGGGATTAATACCGGGCGAGCCAATGCTCTTGCAGAAGAAGCGATTAATCGGCAAGTGATTACCGAACTATTAGGTTACGAGCATTTAAAACGCGAAGTAAAGTATGGCAGTGAAAATAGCCGCATCGATATCTTGCTCACTAGCCAAAACCGGCCAGAGTGCTATATTGAAGTGAAGAGTTGTACTTTACTAGAAGATAAAATGGGTTTCTTCCCCGATGCCGTAACCACTCGTGGACAAAAGCATCTGCGAGAACTCATCCACATGGTGGAATTAGGCCATCGTGCTGTTTTATTATTTGTGGTGCAGCACAGTGGCATCACGAGTGTTAAACCCGCGCGACATATAGATCCACAATATGCAGACTTACTTGAACAAGCCGTAGCAAATGGCGTTGAAGTGCTAGCTTATAAAACAGCGCTTTCGCCACAGGGAAGCCTGATCACTTCAGCTTGTAAAGTCATGCTGTAGATCAAAATAAAAATTAAATAACAAGTAAAAAATTTGCCACGCTATAGAGTTTCTGGTATAGATAGCGGCCATAAATTTAAGACGTCCTTAAAACGCAAATGATTACAGGAGATGCGTTATGCCTCAAGGCACGAAAAAACTTGGCGTACTCGCTATCGCTGGAGTAGATCCTTACCAGGAATCGGCTGGTGAAGAGTATATGAATACCAAGCAACGTGGTCACTTTACATTGATCCTCGAAGCATGGCGTAACCAATTGCGTGAAGAAGTCGACCGTACGTTAACTCACATGCAAGATGAAGCTGCAAACTTTCCTGATCCTGTCGACCGTGCAGCACAAGAAGAAGAATTCAGCTTAGAATTACGCGCTCGTGACAGAGAACGTAAATTGATCAAAAAGATTGAAAAGACTTTACAGTTGATCAAAGAAGACGATTTTGGTTTCTGCTTCTCATGTGGCGTAGAAATTGGTATCCGTCGACTTGAAGCTCGCCCTACAGCCGATCAATGTATCGATTGTAAAACGCTAGCTGAAATAAAAGAAAAACAAATGGCGGGTTAACCCGTTATTGATTAGGGCGAGATTATCTCGCCCTTTTTATTGACTTTATTTACCCACTAACAAATTAACAAGGCTATTGTGTTGTCGCATTAACTGACGATAATAACAATACGATGTTAACGAAAAACAACGCTATAACATGATTCCTCCATCCTATATCGGACGTTTTGCGCCCTCACCATCAGGTTCACTGCATTTTGGCTCACTCATTGCTGCATTAGGCAGTTATCTTCGCGCGCACAGTCAACAAGGCCAATGGCTTGTCCGCATAGAAGATATCGACCCGCCACGCGAAGTCCCCGGTGCAAGCGATAACATCCTTAGAACACTCGATGCCTACGGCTTACATTGGCATGGAACCGTACTATTTCAACAGCAACGATATCAGGCTTATCAAGATCAAATTGAAGCGTTTATCGCCAGTGATCTTGCTTATTATTGCCAATGCACACGTAAAATAATTCAAACCAGCGGCGGAGTGTATGATGGCCGTTGTGGCCGACTTCAGCCTAGACTGACACACGGCGCAATTCGAATTCGTAATCACGTTAAAATTGATCATTTTGTTGATAAACTTCAAGGCTCGGTGATGGTTGATAAAGCTTTCGCCGAAGAAGACTTTATTATTAAACGCAGTGATGGTTTGTATGCTTACCAACTCGCCGTTGTACTCGACGATGCGTATCAAGGCATAACTGAAGTGGTCAGAGGTTGTGATTTACTTGAAGCCAGTTGCCGACAAATAAGTTTGTTTACCCAATTGGAATTTACGCCACCTGATTGGCTACATTTGCCGTTAGTTTGTGCCGAGAAAGGCTTTAAATTATCCAAGCAGAATTATGCTCCAGCCATAGATGTCATTCACCCTCAAGCCAGTATTAATGCGGCACTGACCTTTTTAGGCCAAAAAGCTGTCGATGTAGATTCGGTAGAAGTGATGCTTAAACAGGCTGTTGAACAATTTGACCTAAGCACGATTCCTGCACAAAAAGAAATTGTCTTATCGACAATAAACAACTAGGTATCGTCATTAACTGACATAAGTTATTGCATTAAGCCCTTTTTAGCGCAACTGTACGTATACTCATTCGGTCACATTTAATGTATTATACCCGCCAGATTTTTAATCAAATTATTATAGCATTTCGAGGTGTATTATTTTTCGCCGTATTAGCCAATTCTGTAAACAGCTATTTGAAAACAACAAAGTAGCTCCAGTCCTTGAAGAACCCATTCAAGAAGATGGCTTACGTCTGGATATTATCTCCAGAGATGGTCACTCAATTTCACGTCGTCAAATTAGTGAAAATGCACTAAAAGTACTTTATCGTCTTAATAAATCTGGCTACAAAGCTTATTTAGTGGGCGGTGGAGTACGTGACATTCTATTAGGTCTTGAACCGAAAGATTTTGACGTCGTCACTAATGCCACCCCAGATGACATTAAAAAGTTATTCCGCAATTGTCGCTTAGTCGGCCGTCGCTTTAGACTGGCGCATATCGTTTTTGGTCGTGATGTCATTGAGGTTGCCACTTTCCGCGGTCACCACAGTGAAAGCAATGATAAAGTATCAAAATCCAACGCTGAAGGCCGTTTGTTACGCGATAACGTCTACGGTGAGATCGATGAAGATGCTGAGCGCCGTGACTTCACCATTAACGCGCTCTACTATGATATTAGTGATTATTCTATTCGCAGCTATGGTGGTGGAATAAACGATCTCAATGCTAGAACGATTAAGCTTATTGGCGATCCAGACACGCGATACCGCGAAGACCCGGTGCGTATGCTTCGTGCTGTTCGTTTTGCGACTAAACTTGATATGCAAATCGATGCAGTAACAGCGGATCCCATCAAAGCCCTTGCTCCATTGCTAGCCGATATTCCTGCTGCGCGCATGTATGAAGAAGTATTGAAACTGTTTTTTGCCGGTAAAGCAGAAGCTAATTACCACATGATGCAACGTTTTGGTTTATTCGCGCCCTTGTTCCCACAAGTCGGTGCATTAATTGAAGAGTCGCCTAAAGGGTATGCCGCTAAAATGCTGCAAGTCGTTATGCGTAATACCGATATCCGTGTTAGCGAAGATAAAACCGTGACTCCGGCATTTTTCTTTGCGGCAATCTTGTGGTATCCCGTTAAGCAACGAGCTGATGATATTGCCATTGAAAGCGGCTTAACTCATTACGATGCATATGTTGCTGCAATGGGTGATGTGCTTGAAAAACAGTGTCTAACAATTAGCTTACCTCGCCGATTTAGCACTCCAGCACGCGACATTTGGCAATTGCAGTTACGATTAGAACGCGGTCAAGGCACTCGAGCATTTAAACTACTAGAGCACCCTAAATTCAGAGCAGCTTATGATTTACTGCTACTGCGCGGTGAAGTTGAAATGGGTAATATTGCCAAGATAGCTGAGTGGTGGAAAGCGTTTGTAGAAGCTGATGAAACTGACCGTAGCGACATAGCTAAAAGCATCAAAGGCAGCAATAATCGTAACAGAAATGCACCACAGCGTAAGCGTCGCCGTAAACCAGCAGCCAAACCAGCGGAAGAATAACAATCATGGCGGTTCAAGTTTATGTCGCCATAGGCGCTAATTTAGCAGAGCCAATACAACAACTCGATGTTGCAGTATTGGCGCTAAAGGCATTGGCAATAAACAACACTTTTACGGTGTCAGCATATTATGGTTCCAAGCCCATGGGTGATGTTATTCAGCCAGATTATGTCAATGCTGTCGCGGGGTTTGAAACCTCGCTATTGCCCATTGAGTTACTCGATACCTTACAAGAAATCGAGCAACAACAAGGGCGTGTACGACTTGAACACTGGGGACCTCGTACCTTAGATTTAGATTTGTTACTCTATGGTCAACAACACATCAACGAACCTCGACTTTGTGTGCCTCATTACGGCATGAAGCAACGCAGTTTTGTGTTAGTTCCATTAGCAGACATTGCACCAGCGCTAACATTGCCTTGTAATACAAGCCTTGAAAGCCTTATTAGTGTGGCAATGCGTGATGAATTACAAAAGCTTATCGATTAAAGTTGATCTTAACAGACAGAAGATTAAGCTCAGCTTTTAGTATTTCAATATTGTTTTAAGAGTCTACTATGTCAAAAGTCACCAGTTCGACCCTAATCAAGTTCAAACAAGAAGGTAAAAAGTTCACCGCATTAACGGCTTATGACGCTAGCTTTGCCGGCGCATTTGACAGTGAAGGTGTTGATGTACTTCTAGTGGGTGATTCACTCGGTATGGTGCTTCAAGGCCATAACGATACCTTACCAGTAACCATTGCCGATATTGCTTACCATACCGCTTGTGTCAAACGTGGTGTTTCGCGCGCATTACTCATCGCAGACATGCCGTTTATGAGCTATAGCACCCCAGAACAGACCATGACTAACGCTGCAATATTAATGCAGGCAGGTGCCAGCATGGTTAAATTAGAAGGCGGACATTGGTTACTTGAAAGCGTAAAAATGTTAACCGAACGTGGTATTCCAGTTTGTGCTCACCTAGGGTTAACGCCACAGTCGGTGAACGTTTTTGGCGGATTTAAAGTGCAAGGTCGCGACGCTGATAACGCGCAACGCATTCTAGATGAAGCTAAAGCATTGCAAGCTGCTGGTGCGCAATTATTAGTGGTTGAGTGTATTCCAGCCTCCCTGGCTAAAGCCATTACTGAAGCACTAACCATTCCAGTTATCGGTATCGGCGCGGGTGCTGACACCGATGGCCAAATTCTTGTTATGCACGATGTTTTAGGCATTTCGAGTGGCTACATTCCCCGTTTTTCAAAAAACTACCTCAAACAAACCGGCGAAATCCGTTCGGCTATCAGAGCTTATATTGATGAAGTTGCTAACGGCACATTCCCAGCGGAAGAACATACCTTTAATTAATATAACATCTTGATAATATAAATTTATTATCATTTTTGCTCTGCTATCTACGTTGCATTGACTTACAATAGATCGACAGTTGATGAGTCAATGCACCTTCGTTAGCAACACAAACGGCAAGTTTGATTTGCAGATGCGAAATAAACCCGTTGTTATCGATTACCCTAGCTCTTATTCGGCTTGAGGCTAATCATTAAATCTACATCAATGACTACATTGTTTTTATTAAGGTTCGAACAGAAAATGATAACCACTTCCGCTATCTCAACCATTCGCGAACATGTTAAGACTTGGCGCAGCAAAGGCGAAACGGTTGCTTTTGTGCCTACTATGGGTAACTTACACCAAGGTCACATTACCTTAGTGAATGAAGCTAAAAAGCGCGCAGACCATGTAGTGGTATCTATTTTTGTTAATCCGATGCAATTTAGTGCCAATGAAGACTTAGAGGGTTACCCACGCACACTCGCACAAGATAGCGAAAAGCTAATGCTTGCCGGAACAGAACTACTCTTCACTCCAACACCTGAGATTATTTATCCCAAAGGATTGGCACAGCAAACATTTATTGAAGTACCAGAAATTGGTGATGAATTATGCGGTGCAAGCCGCCCAGGTCATTTTCGTGGTGTGGCCACTATAGTTTCCAAACTGTTTAATATTGTTCAACCTGATATCGCCTTATTCGGCCGTAAAGATTTTCAACAATTGATGATTATCAAAACCATGGTTGAAGATTTATCGATGCCAATCGATGTAATTGGAGTGGAAACTATCCGAGAAGCGTCGGGTCTTGCGATGAGCTCTCGTAATGGCTATTTAACCATTGAAGAAAAACACTCAGCAGCAACATTAAAACAAGCATTAGACAGTATTGTTAACGCGATTCAACGCGGTGAAGCAATACAACAAGCTATCTCAATTGCCAAAAAACGACTTATAACAGTTGGTTTTACTCCTGATTATCTCGAAGTGAGAAATGCCAATACATTACGCCAAGTAACGGCAGCTGACAGTGAGCTAGTGGTTATTGGGGCGGCATATCTCGGCAAAGCGCGCTTGATAGACAACGTGTCATTTTCTCGTCATTCAAGTTAGGCGCATAGCACGCTTCGCTAAAAAAATATTATTTTTTGGCTTAACTCAATAAAATAAAAAACAAAGATTTTTTATTTTATTGATATTTCCATTGTCAAAAAACTGGTTTTATCGATAAAATTGAACCATATTTAAGCGTTAGAATAGTGTTATCGACGTGATTATAGTTATATAGTTAGCAAGGTATGATTGCCGAGTATTCAATATCCGGTAACGAGTATGGGTAATGTCTTACTTGCGTAGCGTTAAAACATGCTAATCTGTTTAAGTACATAAGCTCATCAAAACACTAGTTAAATAAGTGAGTTGGCGAGATACAGTAAAAAACAATACCTTTAGCCAAAATACGTAACCGGTGATTGCTTACCATTAGCAGCTAGACATGGTTGTCAACTGTGAGGCTGAATGCATCATCGACAAGGCCTAGTGTCGAAAACGTAAACATGTGATATCAAAATCGTAATAGTGATGACAAAAGGATGTGTGGCCGCATGGCAAAAAGACTGTTATTCATCGTACTCGCCATGAGCACTTTTACTGCTCAAGCCAATACTATTTACAAATGCATGATGGATGAAAAAGTCGTTTTCAGCCAAACAGCTTGCCCTCAGGAATATAGCCAACATAAAATTGAATACCAATTGGGTATAACCACTGAGGTTGACTCGGACAAGCGCGAGCTCAAACAAGATCCCTTAGAAGCAATACTCAATAAACAAACCATTTCTAAAGAGAAATTACTGCAGCTACTTGATGGTGAAATTTATCGCTTAAATCAAGAAAACAGCTATTTTGAAATTTTACGGGCTAGCGAAATACAAAAATTGGATCGTAAGCGTTACTGGCAAACTAAACCTAGAGACGACCCAAGTTACGGCCTAGAATTACAAGAAATTACTACACGCTTCAACGGCCTAATTAAAAATAATACTAATGTTATCCAGATATTAACTAAACATAAAATGAAGATATCTGCTGAAACACAACCAGATGAATATATGAGTAACTAACTCAACTCTTCATCTGCGTTGAGATGCCACGCCACGTTAATCAGGTTTGAATACCCCGATCATGCTACCACTGGTTTTTTGAGGCACTTTAATATCCGTTTGTTGCTCACGATAATCACAGTCAGTACATTCAACCGTTTCAATTCCATTTTCTTTAAACAATAAAATACTGTCTTTAGCACTGCATTTAGGGCATTTAGCCCCTGCAACAAAACGCTTTTTAATTTTGGTCATGATTTACTCAACTTAGTGTTTACTGAATGAGCGGTTAACTCAATAAGGTCTTTACCTGATTTATACGCCTATTTTGCCATGATTAGCCCACATGAGTCCCGTGATTGTGGGAAATAAATCGTAGATGCGATATTATCTGCACCATTATTCTATTCTTAAGTATCAAGTTGTAATTAATGATCAACATAAGCCAAGCTCAGTTAATTCGCGGCAGTAAAACCTTACTCGATGAAACCTCACTGACGATTTATCCCGGACACAAGGTTGGCCTTGTCGGCGCCAACGGTACAGGTAAATCATCATTGCTTGCCTTGATTTTGGGTCATTTACATCTAGATAAGGGTGAATTTAGTTTCCCCTCAGGCTGGCAAGTTGCCTCTGTTGCGCAGGAAACACCGGCATTAGATGTGTCGGCTCTAGAGTATGTCCTCGACGGTGACACTGAATACCGTGATTTAGAAGCCCAACTAGAGAAAGCCCAAACCGACAATAACGGTAATGCCATTGCGCTTATTCACGGCAAAATTGATGCTATTGGCGGCTATGCCATCAAAGCTCGAGCAGGCGCGCTATTAGCAGGCTTAGGATTTAAGGATGCAGACCAAAGTAACCCGGTAAAAAGCTTCTCTGGTGGTTGGCGTATGCGCCTCAACTTAGCCCAAGCACTATTATGTCGTTCAGACTTATTGTTACTCGATGAGCCAACCAACCACTTAGACTTAGATACCATGTATTGGTTAGAAGGTTGGATAAAATCTTATCAAGGGACACTCATTTTGATCAGTCACGATCGTGACTTTATCGATGGCATTGTTGGTGAAATTGTTCATGTTGAAAATCACAAACTAAATTACTACAAAGGTAATTACTCTTCTTTTGAACGAGTACGCGCCGAACGCATGGCCCAGCAACAAGTCGCCTTTGAGCGTCAACAAAAAGAACGCTCACATATGCAGTCATTTGTTGATCGTTTCCGCTATAAAGCCAGTAAAGCTAAACAAGCACAAAGCCGCTTAAAAGCCCTCGAACGCATGGCCGATTTGTTGCCCTCGCAAGTAGACAATCCATTTCAAATGGCCTTTAGAGAACCAGAAGCGCTACCTAACCCATTAGTGGTAATGGAAAATGTCTCTATTGGTTATGAAGATAACACCATCCTGAAACAGGTTGAGTTAAACCTAGTCCCTGGTGCGCGTATTGGTTTGTTAGGTAGAAATGGTGCCGGTAAATCGACGCTGATCAAACTGTTATCAGGGCAATTACAAGCTAAAACGGGTAAATACCAACCTAACCCAGGATTGAATATTGGTTATTTTGCTCAGCATCAAGTTGAATTTTTAACGCTTGATGACTCTCCAATGCAACACTTAGTAAGACTTGCACCAGCAAGTGTTCGCGAACAAGAATTACGCAACTTTTTAGGCGGGTTTGGCTTTAATGGTGATATGGCCTTATCGCCAGTACGGCCGTTTTCTGGCGGCGAAAAAGCCCGCCTAGTATTAGCATTAGTGGTTTGGCAGCGTCCAAATTTACTATTACTCGATGAACCGACCAACCATTTAGATTTAGAGATGCGTCACGCACTCACCATGGCATTGCAAACCTTTGAGGGTGCAATGGTCATCGTGTCACACGATCGTCACCTATTACGATTAAGTTGTAGTGATTATTACTTAGTTGACCAAGGTGTTGTAACACCTTTTGACGGTGACTTAGATGACTATCATCAATGGTTGCTCGATGCCGCCAAACTAGCACAAGCCAACAACAAAACAGATGTTGGCACTGGCGGTGATGCTGTTGATAAAAAACAGCAAAAAAGAATGGAAGCTGAATTACGTCAGAAAGTATCGCCGCTGAAAAAACAACAAGTAAAGTTAGAAAATCAACAGCAAAAAATTAATGCCAGATTAGCCGAATTAGAAATTGAGTTAGCCGATGGCAGCTTATACGAAGCCGAGAACAAAGCTAAAATGACCAATGTCCTCAACGAACGGACTACGCTGACTCAAGCTATGGATGAAAGTGAAATGCATTGGTTAGACATTCAAGAGCAGATAGAGCTTTTCGAACAAGATTTTCAATAAACAGTTAGTTTTATTTTATTCAAGCCTTAAGTGGTGTTAACTCACACCACTTAAGGCTGTAAGGGATACTGTATGTCGCGGCCTTCTCACCAGCAAACATTTAGCTATTTAATTTGGCATGATTGCGAACAAAATTACTCAACTAATCCCAATTTTTACATAAACTTACAAGACACTTACCAAGTAAATGTGAATATTTTATTATTGGCTCAATACCTTGATCAACAGCAATATGTGTTGACGCCACAACTGTGGGAATTATTGACAGGTGTTGTAGATCAATGGGAAGCAAATGTGTTGCAACCTTATCGACGATTACGGCGGATTGCTAAAGCATACTTAGACGGTGAAGAATATCAAAAAATGCTCGATGTTGAGCTCATTATGGAACGTAAATCTCAGTACATGTTATTACACAAATTGAACTTACTGCAGGGGAAAACGTTAGATATTGAACCTGATAATACTGAGCCGAGCAATATACAACACTACCTTAGCTTATTTGGCTTAGATGAAAGCATTATGACTGAGTTGACCACCCAAACCGGCCTTGCTCACTCATAACGCATCATCTGGTTTAGCGACTTGCCGTACGTTGATATACCGCCATGCTAAGGCATACCAAGCCGTTCAGCTAGCTAGTTTGAGTCAATTTTTGTGCTAATGCCGTTGCATTTCGAGCCACTAGACCATAAATAGACAACTGCGGATTCGCGCCTAAACTTGTTGGGAATACCGAACCATCCATCACCGATAAATTTTCAAGGTAATGCGAATAACCAAAAGTATCGACCATTGATAGGGTTTTATCTTCACCCATTGCACAACCGCCCATCACATGGGCCGACGCGACAATGGTTTTTAATAAACCTAAATCGGCATTATTGATAGCCTGCTTTGCTTCACTCCACGAATTAAGAAATGACAAGCCATCATGCATCGGCAACACCTTTTTGGCTCCTGCAGCAAATTGTAATTCGGCCATCGACAAAAATGCCCGACGAGCACCATCCCAAAAACCTTTATCTAAAGGATAATCTAACGCCAAACTCGTATCGGTTAATCTTACCTGACCACCAGGACATTGCTGATTAAAACCATCACGAATAAGCGCAATAGTCACCTGCATTTGGTTAAAGTTAGCCATTAATTGTGCGTGGCTTACACCATAACCAATGGTTTTAGATGCTATCAACACGGGATGTACAGGCGCAACTTCAAGCTTATAACCTAAATCGCCAGTCGCGCCATCACGCCAAACAAATTCATCTGAATAGATAGATTGCGGCGCACCACTGTGACCATTAATTTGTTCTGCAAAAATACCGCCCGATAACAATGACGGATGTAAAAACGTTTTGCCTAATTGCTTATGTGGATCTGGGGTATTAGAACGCATTAATATCGTTGGTGTATGAACTGCACCCGCACTTAAAATATAATGCTTAGCACTAAAAGTAATGTTAACCGATGTCGGCATTAACCCTTCGGTTAATGCCTGCGCCGTTAAACCAACAACTTGATCGCCTTTGTGTTCAAGTTTGATGACCTTGGCGCGAGAAATCAACGTCGCGCCTTTGTCCAAAGCCGCTGGAATAGTAGTCACTAACATAGATTGTTTGGCATTAACGGGACAACCCATGCCACAGTAACCGGTATTCCAGCAACCTTTAACATTACGTTTAATGACGGTGTAATCCCAACCCAGCTTTTCACAACCTTCGCGCAGTGCACCATTGTTTCTATTGGGCTCAAACTGCCACTGTTCAATATTGAGCCGCTGCTCCATCAATTCAAACCAAGGCAGTAAATCTTGCGAGGACAAACCTTTTACCGATTTTTCTTGCTCCCAAAAGGCCAAGGTTTGTTCTGGAGTTCTAATTGAGGTTGTCCAATTGACCGTGGTTGAACCGCCTACCGTTCGACCTTGAAATATACCAATACCTTTATCTGCAGTTTTCATTGCGGCTGCTTGTTGATACAAATTAGGATAAGCGTGGCGCTCTTCCATATCAAAGTGAGTTGATGATTTTAGCGATCCGCCTTCAATCATAATCACTTTTAATCCAGCTTCAGTGAGTATTTCTGCTGCGGTGCCGCCGCCAGCTCCGGTGCCAACAATAACAACATCAGCGTCAAAGTGGCGATCCATTTCTAAGGTACTAGCATCGATATGATGCCAGCCTGAACTTAATCCGGTAATAATAGGATCAATAATGGCCAAGGGAGAGCTCCTTACATGAGGGATTAATGCGCGTTATGCACCAAGAAAGTAGGCTTTACATAACGTAAATTGCCCCAATGTTCCGGACAGGCGTAATAACTTGCCATTATCAATTCACGTAATCCGTTATAAGCGGTCGTTAACATGTCCAAATAGTTGTGTCGCCAAAACTCTAACATGTCAATCAATTGCTTTGGTTCACGCATTAACAACGGTGTCATACTGCCACTGAGCAACAATAAGCCGAAGCGTCCTTCAAGCAACTCCAACAATTCCATTAACTCTTGTTGTTGTTCTACAGGCAAATGAGTAATTGATTGTGAAATCGCATCCAATGTGCGATTTATCGCGATTTCTCTATGGCTTGGAACCTCGGGCAATGCACCGTCTAAGAACACTGGCAGCAACACACTGAACAACACTCGATGATGAATATCATCGGTAGAGGTCGTGATGCTAGGTGAATATAAATTAACGCCGAGTGCTATTGCCGCAGTTCCAGCAAAAGCACCAGTAAGAAAGGCACGCCGCTTCATTTACTTCCCCTTGAGTTTATTGTTGTCTCTATTTTTTATGTGGTAGAGTGGCATGAGTAACATTTAAACATACGTTTAAATTTTCACAAACAATTACAGAAATATTCCTTCTATGAAAACCTTGTTCACTCCGCCTTGGTGGGCTACTAGCCCGCATGTACAAACGATTCTACCATTCATTTTTAAAGTGGCCAGACCAATAACATTTAGGCAACGACAAGAGTTACCCGACGGCGACTTTATCGATTTAGATTGGCTAGGCCAAGCACAAAATGGCGCGCCTATTTTAGTGATTATCCATGGTCTTGAAGGTAACACAGAATCGCATTATGCACGCAGAATGCTCATCGAAGCAAAAAAAGCCAAAATGTCTGCTGTCGTTCATCATCATCGAGGTTGTTCGGGTGAACCTAACCGCTTAGCTCGCAGTTATCATAGCGGCGATGTAAACGACTTAGCCTACACCTTAGAACAACTAAAACACTACTATCCAGACTCGCCATTGTATGCTGTTGGCTACAGTTTAGGCGGTAATGTATTGGCAAAATACCAAGGCAGCAAACAACAGCATAGCTTACTCGAACGCGCTGTGGTTGTGTCGGCGCCTCTCACGTTAAGCGCATGTGCAAAACGCTTAGAAAATGGTTTTTCAACTCTGTATCAACGCTTTTTAATTAAACGCTTACAAGATAAAATGCTCGAAAAAATTAACACTGCAGAGTTAACCGAGCAAATGCCGATCACTAAAGAACAGCTCAAAATGCTCAATACCTTTTATTTATTTGACGATAAAGTCACTGCACCTTTGCATGGTTTTATTGACGTTAATGATTATTATCAACAATCTAGCGGCCTAGGCTATTTGCAACATATTACCAAGCCCACATTAGTCATCCACGCCAAAGATGACCCCTTCATGACTGATGAAGTGATCCCAAACCAAGCTCAATTGTCGCCTATGGTTGAATACGAGTTGCATCAGTTTGGCGGACATGTAGGTTTTGTTGAAGGTGGCTGGCCTTGGAAACCGCGCTTTTACCTCGAACGTCGCATCATCGAGTTTATACTAACGGCGAGTGATACAGTAACCGAACACGATGCCCACGCTTCTTTAGTCAGTCATTAATAGGAAATACACCATGCTTGTGCCTTATGAAGCGTTACTTTCATTACCTCAAGAAGTACTTCAACGTATGATAAAAGAATATCTGTTATCACAACTTGAAGATGGCAGTTTTAGTGACGCAGACGAGCAACAATTAAGTCGTGCAATGGACCAATGTAAGCTAGCACTAAAAAAAGGCGACTTAGTTGTCGAGTATAGTGAGGATGATGAGTCTATCGCCATTAGACAACGCGAGCATATTTCACGTTCATCTTTCGATTAGTTGTAAAAAAAACAATGGTTTTACCACAAAATGATCACATTGTTACCCGCGAAGAATTGACCCACGGGTGATGATTACCGTATAACTAGTGACTCGATTTTTCGCGTCCACAACTTTACCTAGGCAAATAACATGTCAGCAAAACATCCTATTATTGCTGTAACCGGTTCATCTGGTGCTGGCACAACGACAACCACGACGGCCTTCATTCATATTTTTAGACAGCTGGGTATTAATGCTGCATTCGTTGAAGGTGATAGTTTCCATAATTTCACCCGCGCAGAAATGGAAGTGTTAATTCGAAAATCACAGGCTGAAAATCGAAATCTAAGCTATTTTGGCCCCGAAGCCAATAATTTCAAAAAACTCGAAGAGTGTTTTACAAGCTATGGTGATACAGGCAATGGCCAAACCCGCAGCTACTTGCACACCTTCGATGAAGCGGTGCCATTTAACCAAATGCCTGGTACATTCACGCAATGGCGTGATTTGCCAGCCAATACCGATATGCTGTATTACGAAGGGCTACACGGTGGTGTGGTGACGGAAGATGCCGATGTCGCTAAACATGTTGATCTATTGATAGGCATGGTGCCGATTGTCAATTTAGAGTGGATTCAGAAAATTATTCGCGACACAAACGATAGGGGTCATAGTCGTGAAAAAGTAATGGGCTCGATAGTCCGTAGTATGGACGATTACATCAAGCACATGACGCCGCAATTTTCACGGACACACATTAATTTTCAACGAGTGCCGACCGTAGACACCTCAAATCCCTTTAGCGCAAAAGACATACCTAGCCTAGATGAAAGCTTTTTAGTGATTCGCTTTCGCGGCATTAACAATGTTGATTTCCCTTATTACCTCAACATGATCCAAGGCTCATTTATGTCACGCGTTAATACACTGGTTGTTCCCGGTGGAAAAATGTCATTAGCAATGGAATTAATTTTAACGCCATTAGTTAAAGACTTAATGGATAAGCGTATAGAGTTGCAAAACCTTGATGATATCAAACCCGATTAAGTTTGATTTAAGTCAGAACAATTAAGATAGCTGCATCGTGATTTCAAGCGAAATAACGGCAGTTGATGTGCTTGAAGTGCTAATTCCCCCTTTTTGATCTGTTAGTGCATTAAGCACATCAACGAAACCCAAAAAAGTCGATGTTCCAGCACCCACATCAACTTTTATCTCTTCTGATAAACAAGTGAATACACTGACTGATTGATAATAGTAAATGACTCACATTGCTCACTCAGAGCATTACATCAGTGGGATAACTTCTCGATAAGCTTGATTATTCTGATACTGCTTCAAACGTAAAATAAATTCATCGCTGCGCACAATCTCAGGGTTATCTTTCAACGCATCAATCGCTTTTTTCTGGGTATCTATCGCCGCAGTAAAATCACCCTGTTCTGCATACGCGGCCGCAAGATTATCTAATACCGTCGGATCATTCTGATTGTGCTCAAGTAACTTTAACGACATCGATACTGCACGTGAACCATCGCGATATTCCGCTTCAGGGCATGTAGCTAATATCCACGCAATATTGCCCATTGAAACAGCATCTCCCGCAGCACTAAACTGCTCCATTGCTTTACCACAATTACGCACTACGCCATCACCACCAGCAGAATAAATAAACCCTAAACGAAAATGAGCCCACTTATCCCCCTGTGCAACCATTTGCAAATACCATTTCTCGGCAAGTGCTAAATCCCGCGGAATTAATTTGCCGTCAAAAGCTAGGTCAGCTAATGTTTGTTGCGCCTTAATATTTTGCTGTTGCGCAGCAAGATTAACCCAGCTTAATCCTTGCTTGGTATCTTGAGTAACAAATCGTCCGGAAAGGTTCATTAAGCCCAATAGAAATTGTGCGTCTGCATTACCTTGTTTGGCTTTAATCTGAATATGAACCAGTTTACTCGCCGCTTGAGACTCAATAGAGGGCGGGATAACAAATGCTTTTACAGATGAACTAAGTCCACTTAATAAAACAACACAAACAATAACCCCAATTTGACTCAGTTTTTTCACGCATACCTCGACAACTATTTATGAAGCTGATTAAATAACATTAGCTAACTCATGGATCCAATACAATAGACAAATAACATTGGCAACAATTCAATCGTAGTGATGATTAAGACAAATTCACAAAAAAAGTCGACCGCCATCACAAACGAGATAAATTTAATCTAAAATTTAACAAGTTAATATACACTACGCACACTTCTAAATACGATCTCTATCAAAGTTTTCACCGTTTCAATAGCGTAGAATGCTTAATTAGACATTACTTACTTTCATTTTTAATCAATCGAGGAATATCATATGGCTCTGATTGGTAAGCCAAAACCTGACCCAACATTAGAATGGTTTCTTTCACATTGTCACATTCATAAGTACCCAGCAAAGAGTACTTTAATTCACGCAGGTGAAGAGTCTGACACTTTATATTACATCGTCAAAGGTTCCGTCGCTGTATTGATCAAAGATGAAGAAGGTAAAGAAATGATCCTTTCTTATCTAAATCAAGGCGATTTTATCGGTGAACTAGGGCTGTTTGAAGAGCAATCTGAACGTACTGCATGGGTTCGTGCTAAACAAGCATGTGAAATTGCAGAAATTTCTTATAAGAAATTTAAGCAATTGATTCAGGTAAATCCTGAAATCTTGATGAAACTTTCGGCGCAAATGGCCTATCGTTTACAAAGTACTAGTCAAAAAGTAGGCGACTTAGCCTTCCTTGACGTTGCTGGTCGTATTGCACAAACGCTATTACATCTTGCAAAACAACCCGATGCTATGACACATCCTGACGGCATGCAGATTAAGATAACCCGTCAAGAGATTGGTCAAATTGTTGGTTGTTCACGTGAAACTGTTGGTCGTATTTTAAAAATGCTTGAAGAACAAAACTTGATCCAAGCACACGGTAAAACGATCGTAGTTTACGGTACACGCTAAATGACAAAAGGCTAACGACGAATCAAGCAAAATGTTTATGTTTAATCATATAAGCTTCAGCTTGATTTAAGCCAAGATACTTAAAGTGGTGTTCATACTCTGAACGCCACTTTTTTATTTTGGAGCGCCCATGAATAGCTTGTTCTTTACAGCAATAAGCAGCTTAATGGCCATCACCATTAATCAACAAGATATTCCCGCAAAAGAACTCCCTCTGGATCATGACTACGTCCAAAAATTGGTATCTTCTGGTAATATACGTTCATTAGATGATTACTTAACTTGGCTATCGCAGTATTGTGATGGTCACTTAATCGACGCCCAGCTTTATCAACATCAAGATAAGTGGCGCTATGATTTACAATTTAAGCTAAAACAAGGGCATGTTGTTAATCTGCAATTAGATGCAGCTAACGGTATGCAGGACTCATTGACTCAATTACCGAGCGAATGTACTAAACATGAAACTGTTACTCGTTGAAGATAGCCCATTACTGGTTGCTGAACTTGAAAAACAACTCAAGCAAGCTGGTTATATTACGGATGTTACAGACAAAGCTATTGAAGCCGATTATTTGATGAAAGAAACAGATTATGACTGTGTCATTTTAGATATCGGCTTACCCGATGGCAATGGCTTGTCATTAGTGACTCAATGGCGTGAACGTGGCATCAGTACCCCTGTCATTATGCTAACGGCCCGCAGTCAGTGGCACGAAAAAGTTGAAGGTTTTAATGCTGGTGCTGATGATTACTTAGGCAAACCTTTTCACACTCAAGAGCTCCTCGCCCGCATTCAGGCACTTATCCATCGTGCCCATGGGCGGGTTAATTCGTCGTCGAAGCAACTATGCTATGCCGGGGTTAATTTAGACGAAAATGAGCAAAAAGTGACGGTAGGCGGACACGTATACGAACTGACGTCGATGGAATTTAGGTTATTGAAAATTTTCTTAATGTCACCAAAGAAGCTTCTTTCGAAACAGCAGCTTACAGACAAGCTTTATCAATTTGATGATGAAAAAGAAAGTAATGTCGTGGAAGTTTACGTAACACACTTACGTAAAAAACTCGGTAAAACCGCTATCGAAACCCGCCGTGGTCAGGGTTATATCTTCCATGGCATTATTGAATGATTTCAATTCGGTTTAAATTAAGCTTATGGCTCAGTGGCTTAATCATTATTGCCACGCTCATAGGTTTATTTTTATTTGAGTCGATGTTGCGAGATGCCTTTCATGACTCCATTATTAATCGTCTTGAAGAAGATTTAGAACACATCATTATCGCCACCAGACTCGATGATGGTGAGATAGTTATCGACCAAAGCCAACTATCCAGTTTTTATAAACCTGCCTATTCAGGGCGTTATTTCCAATTAAATTTGCCCGACCGTACAATTCGCTCCCGTTCACTGTGGGATGCGGAATTACAGATTGAACAGTTACAAGCGCAGCAGAAAAGAGTTTGGCAGGCTAAAGGGCCAAAAAACAATGATATGCAGCTGTTATCTATCGGCATCGGCGCGCCAAACAGCCACAACACAGCAACCTTGACTGTCGCCCAAGATCTCAGTATTGGACGGCGTGTTTTTAGCGAAGTATTTGGCACTAAACTGGCAATTAATATCGGCATGTTATTAGCGATGATTGCCGGTATTTTTATCATTTTACGCCAATCATTTAAACCGGTGAATCAAATCCAAGGGGCGCTGGCTAAATTGCGCGAAGGGGAAATAGCCTCGTTAGCCATTTCACAAATTCCAGCAGAGATCCGCCCGTTAGCCGAAACCTATAATGAGTTATTAGACTACACAGCCAAACAAATTGAACGTAGTCGCAATAACTTGGGTAATTTAAGCCATGGCTTAAAAACCCCATTAGCGGTCATGCAGCAACAAGTTGAAGCGCTCGGGCTCACCCATCCGGATGCCGCTATAGCCATGCAGCAGCAATTAGATTTAGTTCATAAAATGATTGAACGTAAATTGGCTGCAGCGAGGATAACCGGAGACATGCTACCCGCAGCACAACTGGCGGTACCAAAAGATTTTGATAGTTTAATCCAAACGTTACATAAAGTGCATCATCAGCGGAGTATTGATGGCAGCATTGTTAACCCACAACATATTAGTCGTATTCCAATACATCGCGAAGATGGTATGGAGCTGTTTGGCAACCTGCTCGATAATGCCTTTAAATGGGCGAATTCACAGGTTAATGTCAGCATCGAAGAATTACCTTCGGGAGAGATATTAATTCAGATCGAGGACGATGGTCGAGGCGTAAAGCAAGAGCAAATTGCATTATTAACCTCTCGTGGCACACGACTAGATGAAGCCACTATTGGCCACGGATTGGGCTTATCGATTGTTAAAGAGATATGCGACCAATATGGTTTTGTATTGCAATTTAGTCGTAGTAAGGCATTACAAGGACTTAATGTCAGTATTTTGATGAGCAACTAAGCGTCAGTATATTGATGAGCAACTAAGCTTTTTTGCCTAAAATAACCAATAAAAAAGACCTAATTGATCTCTCAATTAGGTCTTTTTTTGTCCATGCATAAACGTTACATCATTGCATTGGTACTTTCGAAAATCTTGTCAGCTGATGCCGCAACAAAGCCAGTATAAAGCTGACCATTATCCATTGGATAACGGCGGGCAAATTCATAGAAACAACTTGGAATTTCCACATCGCCATCAGTAAAGTTAACCACCACTTTATCCGCCATGGTAGAAGATTGCTCTAACAAGACTTCTGGCGATCCTTTAATTTCACCGCCAGAGCTATTTAACACAAACCCAGCCAGCTTTAAGGCTTGGTTTACATCTTCAATACGCTCAAACTCAGGCAGATCGTTAATTGAAACCGTAAAGTGATTGGCACGATATCCCAATGCAGCAACCCAAGCAGCATATTCGCTTTCAGCAAGTAAGGCTTGGTATGTTGCTTTATCTACATCCCAATGACGACCAGAATAAATAAAATTATCTGCAGTGGTTGCCGTTTCATCAACCTGATCGATTAAACCATGGATGCTCTTTTGCAACTCAGGGCTAAATTCTTCTACTAATAGCTCAGAAATAAACACCTTCGGCTGCTTTGGATCCGGATGTTCAAAGTGCTTGGCAATCAGTTTTTTCTGCACAAACTGATAATCGCCACTGTCGACATAACCGATAGAGGTAAAGTGTTTAGCCAATACGCTTAAATTCACCTTGGCGATATTAAAGGTGCGCAAAGCGATATGGTCATTGATGATTGGCGCGCCATGGCCTAATAGCTGATGAATTTTCGCCGCTGAAGGCGTCATCTTAATGTAGTCTTGCCATAAGGCAGCAAATAAAGCATTAACGTCAGTATGCATGGTTAAATCCTTCTAAAATAAGGCTGGTGAACAAAGTCACCAGCACGGATCATGCGATGAATTTATCAGTTAAATTGATAAACCAGGGCTTAAAGTAGCAGGTAAGCTTACTGAGTCAGCTTCCATTGAAGCGACAGGGTAAGCACAGTAATCAGCAGCATAAAATGCACTTGCACGATGATTACCTGATGCGCCAACGCCACCAAACGGTGCTGCACCTGATGCGCCTGTAATCTGCTTATTCCAATTAACAATCCCAGCACGAATACGCGCTAAAAAGTAATCGTAATCTTCACGGCTATCGGCTAATAAACCGGCAGATAAACCATAACGAGTCGCATTAGCCAAATGAATCGCTTGGTCAAAATCGCTGTAACGCACTAATTGCAATAATGGACCAAAGTATTCTTCATCAGGTAACTCAGCGACTTTAGTGACATCTATTAAGCCTGGAGTGACTAAACCAGTACCAGCTTCAACTTGCACTAACTCAACTAATGAAACACCACCTAATGACTGAAGTGTTGCTTGTGCGGCAACCATGCCACGTGCAGCGGTTTCAGAAATCATCGAGCCCATAAAAGGTTGTGGTTGAACGTTCCAAGCACCCACTTTAATTTGTTTAATAGCCTTTACTAGCTCTGCGATTAACGCATCACCTTGTGCGCCCTCTTCAATATATAAACGACGGGCACAGGTACAACGTTGGCCAGACGAAATATAAGCAGACTGAATAATGTCATGTACCGCAGCTTTGGTATCGGTAACACCTTTAACGATAAGCGGATTATTACCGCCCATTTCTAAGGCTAAAATCTTACCAGGCAGGCCAGCATATTGTTCATGTAAAATATGCCCAGTACGTGAACTACCGGTAAAGAATAAACCGTCAATTTGTGGATGTGACGCTAACGCTTTACCGGTTTCAACTTCACCCTGCACTAAGTTAACCACACCTTGTGGTAAACCGGCTTTGTCCCAACACTTCAGCATTAGCTCAGCCACTTTAGGCGTTAATTCTGATGGCTTAAATACCACGGTGTTACCGGCCAATAATGCTGGCACTATGTGACCGTTTGGCAAATGCCCAGGGAAATTATAAGGGCCAAATACCGCTACCACACCATGAGGTTTGTGACGTAATACGGCACGTCCTGCTGGTAAATCGTTGGTTTCAGTACCAGTACGTTTGTCATGAGCTTTTGCTGACAATGCGATCTTGCCAATCATAGCGCCCACTTCAGTAGCCGTTTCCCACTGTGGCTTACCCGTTTCTTGAGCGATGGTTTCTGCAATCTCGGCTTTATTAGCTTCTAACTGTGCACGATACGCTTCTACTATCGCTAAGCGAGCTTCATACCCCAGCATAAACCAATCAAACTGCGCCGCACGAGCGGCATCTACAGCTGCATTAACTTGAGAAGCAGTAGCCGTGTTACCTTGCCAAATTACGTCACCGTTGGCAGGGTTTTTTGAATTAATCTCATGACCTTCGCCAGCTAACCACTGACCTTGAATATATTGTGTCATTTCTTGCTCCTACATTGCTAAAACACGAATTTGCTCACCATCGCTCACCAGTAAACCAGCTGCGATTTCAGGGCTGAGCACAACATTATCGTGTTCATCAGAGACCAACAATTTAGCTGCTGACGCACGATAATCAGCAAGCGAGGTGTTGGAGATAATAAAATGATGATCGGCATGTGGCATCTTGCCAACTGAAACGGTCAATAAACGGCTCTTTTTCACTGAGCGGATCTCAGCTAGTGCACATTCAACCGTTGGGCCGCCATCAAAAATATCGACATAATTACGGAACTTAAAACCCTCAGCTTGTAATAAACGTAATGCTGGCTTAGTGTTTTTATGCACTTCACCAATCACTTTTTGGGCTTTTTTAGGCAACATGCAAACATAAACGGGATTTCGCGGCATCATTTCGGCCATAAAGGCTTTTTTGCCTAAACCAGACAAGTAGTCTGCTTCAACAAAATCGATACCTAAAAAGTGATTTTGTAGCCATTCATAAAACGGTGAGTCGCCATGTTCATCACTGACACCACGCATTTCAGCAATAACCGTTTCGCCAAAGCGTTCAGGATGCTGTGCTAATAATAAAAAGCGCGAGCGTGATAACATGCGGCCGTTATTGCCTTTGCGATATCCGTCTTTTAAAAACAGAGTGCACACTTCTGCTGCGCCAGTGTAGTCGTGGCATAATGTGAGGGTTTCAACTTCATTGCGAACAGAAATTTGCTGAGAATGATAGACCTCAGTACCTAAACGGTAATGATAAAAAGCATCTTGCATGCCGACAGCGGCTTCAATACCACAGGTGCCGACAACTTCATTGGTCTTTGTATCTTCAAGTACCATTAAATAACCTTCGTCAAAAGGTTTATCAATTTGCTTGATAAAAGATGCCTCTGCCCTAGCAATCTTCGAACGCAGTAACTCTTCGTTAACTGGTAAAGATGTAAAACCGTGGCCTGACTCAACTGCGATACCATAAAGTGCATCGTAATCACTTGCACGGATAGGACGTATGATTAACATCTTAATCTCCTCATTGCGCCATAAGCGAATCGCGCTGAAATACATTTCAACGCGTATTCACCCAACAGGCGTACCCAAACACATCAGTGCAAGCTAGGCCCGCACTGATTTGTTAATTAACCAGCAACCACTTTTGCTACTGCGCGTTCAAAACGCAACAAGCCTTCTGCGATGTCTGCTTCTGGGATCACTAATGAAGGAGCAAAACGCACAACGTTTGCACCAGCCATCAAACTCATAAGGCCTTCAGCAACAGAAGCAACCAAGAAGTCACGGCTACGACCTTCATACTGTTCATTTAATACCGCACCAATTAACAAACCTTTACCGCGCACTTCACTGAATACGTTGTATTTGGCGTTAATAGCCGCTAAACCATCACGGAATAACTGTTCGCGATGTTTAACTCCGTCCAACACTTCTTTGGTATTAACCACGTCCATTACTGCATTACCTACAGCACAAGCCAGTGGGTTGCCGCCATAAGTAGAACCATGAGTACCAATTTTTAAATGAGCGGCAATTTTTGCCGTGGTTAGCATTGCAGCAATAGGGAAGCCACCGCCTAGCGCTTTGGCACTGGTTAAAATATCTGGCACGATGTCTGTACCCATGTAAGCAAATAACTCACCAGTACGGCCTACACCAGTTTGTACTTCATCAAAAATCACTAATGCGTCATGCTTATCAGCTAAACGACGTACTGCTTTTAAGAACTCAGGATCACCATTGATAATCCCGCCTTCACCTTGAAGAGGTTCAAGCATAATGGCACAAGTCTTGTCAGAAATTACCGCTTCAAGTGCAGCGATATCATTAAATGGCACGTGGGTAATACTTTGTGGCTTAGGACCAAAACCGTCTGAATAAGCAGCTTGTCCGCCAACCGTTACAGTAAAGAATGTACGGCCATGGAACGCTTTATCGAATGCGATGATTTGGTCTTTATCTGCACCATGGTTATCTAATGCATAACGACGAGCTAATTTTAATGCAGCTTCGTTCGCTTCAGCACCTGAGTTAGCAAAATAGACGCGCTCAGCAAATGTGGCATTAACTAACTTTGTCGCTAATTCAAGCGCGGGCTCGTTGGTCATTACGTTTGATAAATGCCATAATTTTTCGCCTTGCTCTTTTAATGCTGACACTAAAGCTGGATGACAATGACCTAAACAATTTACTGCAATACCACCGGCAAAATCGATGAATTCATTACCTTCTTGATCCCATACTCGGCTACCCGCTCCACGAACAGGAATAACAGCGGCAGGCGCATAATTAGGCACCATAACTTCATCGAATTGGGCACGGGTTAGATTCATTTCTACACTCATTGCATTTCATCCTTCAGGTTGTAAGCGGCTTGAAAGCCGCTGTTTCCGCTGTCTGCTTTATATTCTGTAAGTGCATTAGCGGAAGTTTGTGTTATTTATGCGACATTATTAGCGAAAATGTGATCAAAATACCAGTTCAGTACAATTAACTTCTGCAGGCCTGATTGGCATTCTGCATAAAGATTGAGAAATATGACTAAACAACGCGTTTATTGGGGGGTTATGAAGCATAAATAGTCATAAAAAAAGTTATTTGACTCGAATTTGTGTAGCTATTCATCAAAAGTGAATAATTACACAGATTTAACATTTACGCTTTTGATAGAAAAAGGGCTATTTACAGTAAATCAAGCTTACGAAAATTTTGCCCTTTAAGCCGAATCAGTTCTTGCGCCGAAAACTGATAATAATCAAACATAATGCGTTTCTCTTGTGGATCGATTTGTTGTTGCTCTTCTAACAAAAGCACTTTGGCATAACAACTCGCCTTAGCCACAATGGCGGCATCGACAGACAACTCTGTAAAATGGTAATCGTGGTCGAGCTCTTTTAATACTTGTGTGATCGGTGAATCATCAAATTTAAGTAAACTCAACAGTTGCCAATTCAATCGATGGCTATGGAGTAATACTTGCCCCAATACAGCTTCAGCAGGAAAATCCGTTGCCATAATGGCATCGTAAACTTGTTTTTCTCGACTATGGCTTGCCTCTCGTAACCAAGTCCCCCAAGTGTTATCAAATATACGTCCACTTTGGCTCAGTATAATCGAGGTAGAAAATTGGTACATTAACGCGCAGCTATAAGCCAAACCAGGCTTTTCATTATGCAATTCTGCTAAGGTTTGCGCCGCAATGGCACTGACCATGCTGTAACGCCAAAGCTTGCGGGTTATCCACAATAAATTAGCATTGCCTGAAGGTAACCAGTTACGTAAACAAAAATAAGGGATCAGCAAACGTAAATTTTCAATACCAATGTAGTTAAGCACCAGCTTTATGTCGGTCACTTGAACATCGCCATGTTTAGGCCGTCGGTGACGAGATGCTGGACTATTAATTAAATTGATTAAATCACGTGATAACCAGCTAATACTTTCGATAATCGGTCGAAGTCGATTAATATTCAGGTCAGGATGTAATAATAGGTCGAGCAGTAAAATTTGATTTTCACAAATTGCCGATGCTTCTAATATCATTTGAGGATGAGCTAATTGATGCTCTATCGCATTATTAACCGTATTAGTTAACAGCGCGGACACCTCTAAATACACATTTTTCTCTTTTGCTTGCTTATCAAGGCGCACTTTCAATGCTTTGCGCTCAATATCAAGCTTATTGGCACTCTCTTCTAACTCTTCGTTCAACTCATCAGGCATTGCATTGGCTTTATGCTTACCCACAATAAGTTGTTTATAGAGTCGGCGCTCAATCTCAATGACTTTTCCGGGCCGAACGCCACCTGCTATTGATATTGCCACTCACATTACCTTTTACTGTTTTCATCACTTAATCATAAAAATTAAGGCTTCACAAAGGAAGCCTTAATAGATATTTATTTGTTTTTTTGAACTCAGAGCCGATTACTTCAACTCTTGTTCAAACAGTTTATAAATACGACGATACTGATCTAACCAACTAGAAGGTTGCTTAAATCCATGCGGCTCGACAGGATAGATTGCGGTTTCAAACATCGGCTTTTCTAATTCAATAAGCCGTTGCACCATGCGCACACTGTCTTGGAAAAACACGTTGTCATCTAACACACCACTCATGATCAGTAATGGTTTTTGTAAACCTTGAGCATGCTCTATCGGAGAACTACGCTCATAAGCGATAGGATCAACGTCAGGCGTATTTAAAATATTAGAGGTATATGGCGCATTATAATGAGCCCAATCAGCTACAGGGCGCAATGCGGCCCCTGCTTGGAATAACTCAGGTTCATTAAACAACGCCATAAAAGTAAGGAATCCGCCGTATGAACCGCCATAAGTCCCTACTCGCTGGGGATCTACATTAACATTGCTTGCCATCCAAGCCACACCATCTTTCAAATCTTCAACTTCTGGATGGCCCATATTACGATAAACGGACGTACGCCAATCACGTCCATAGCCTTTCGAGCCTCGATAATCCATGTCCATTACCACGTAACCTTGTTGTGTGAGTAAGTTATTGAACATAAATTCACGGAAGTAACCCGAAAATCCATAATGGGCATTTTGTAAATAACCCGCACCATGGTTAAACATCACTGCTGGATATTTTTCAGCTTGCTTAGCATCATAACCTTGCGGCAAATAAACTCGTGCATAAATTGGCTCAGCGCCATGAGTTGAAGCTAGCGCGACAACTTGTGGTACTTGCCATGGATATTGTTTAAATGCTGTGCTGGTATAATCGGTTAATTGGCTTATGTCGCCGCCAATAGGTTGAATATATAACTCATCTGGATGAATCGCAGACGAAGCGGTTAATAATAGTGATTGTCCATCAGGGCTTAAACTGTAATCCAATGTACCTAACCACTGGGTCAATTGCTCTGACTTACCACTGGCAATCTCAACACGGTAAACATTATAGCTACCTGGGTGGTCTTTATTGGCACGATAATAAAGATGTTTTGCATCGGGTGATAAAGTCACATTATCAACCACAAATTTGCCATTGGTTAATGCCGATACCTTACCTGCTGCGGTTTTAATATATAACTGTGAAAACCCTGTTTCTTCAGATAAGTAGTACATGCTATCTGTACCTGGTATCCAGCCAAATTGATTAAAATTATAATTTACCCAAGCATCATCATGTAATCTGTGTTCGGTTATCAGCTTACCTTTTTGAAGATCAACACTGGCGATCCAGCGATCTTTGTTGTCAACGGCTTCCAACATCACCAATAATTTATCGTCAGACTCATGCCACTGAATTGCGCTCTGACTCCATTCCCAATCTTGCATTAACTGCACTAAACGCGGGGCTTTTTCGCTGTTATAGGTTTTACCTTTCGCTTGAGCATTTTCAGCTTTAACGCTCGCCAGTACATCCTCATCAAAACCCGTTAAGCCTTCAATGGTAATGTCTTTTTTACTGTGGTCAACAAGGTCGAGTAACACTAAACGTTGACCAGGAAAGACATCTTCGGCAACCCGAGAGCGGGCTGGTACAGGGTCAACATAACCCTCTTGGCCCAAATAATTAGGCATAATGTCGTGTTCTGCACGCCAATCATAATTTTTATCGGTTAACGCTAATACTACGTAGCGTCCATCTGGCGACAAACTCATTTCTGATACCACTTCAGCGTCACCTAAATACCAAGGTTTAGCAGAAAAAGTGGGATCGGCTTTAGCCAATGAGTCGCGGTATTGATCACGCGTCAGGCTGTTATCATGTTCCATGGCAACATATTGAATAAGTCTATGCTGTTGCTTAGCAATAAAGCTACTTGGCTCTTGCGTCGCTTTTGGTTCGTTTTCCATTTGGATCGCGGCAATTTGTTCTACTAGGCCGCTAGACTGGTGCACACGAAAAATATTATTACCTTGCCAGAATGCAAGGTCGCCACCCTTTAAAAAACGTACGCCATTAATTGCATCGTTTTGACGGGTAAGTTGCTTTATTTCACCGTTTGATAAATCTTTTACAAATACGTTACCTTGATAAATATAGGCTTTTTGAGTCTTTGCCTGATCGAAGACACCATTACGTTGATCGGCAAGGTGTAGCTGATTGAGTGCTAGTTTATTTGCTTCAGACTGTCCAATAGCTTGTTGATAAAAATCACGGACCGGAGATTGATGTGCTTGGCGACTGAAATATACCGACTGACTGTCATCGCTCCAATAAGCTCCTTGAGCAAATATGCCCATCCAATCTGGATTAGCCATAATTTGATTAAGTGTCAACGGTTGCTGGGCTTTTGGAGGCTGTGCAAATGGCACGGTCAATGTCGTTGCACTCGGCGTTGTGATAACCATTGTATCGTCAGGTTTAGCCGTGGCAGAACAGCCACTTATCATTGCCAAAGAAAGTGCGCTAACCGCAAAGTTTCGCATAAAGCTTGTCATGGTTATCCCTTTTATTATTTTAAGCGCTATTTATAGCACAAATAGACGCGAGAATTTAGCCAGATTAGTTGCAGAAGTTGTAACAGAATACGTGATAATGAACCCGAAGATATAAATTCGAAAATGCTTTATAAATGCAAAAAGTTATCCAAAAGTTCATGGCCTTGCTGAGTCAAAATAGATTCAGGATGAAACTGGACGCTGTAAATACGTAACGCGTCATGGCTCATCGCCATAATTTCACGGCCATAAATTGGGTCATCAAACCACGCATCCAGACTAAAGCCATGAGGTACATGGTTAATCAACAATGAATGATAACGAGTAACCTGCAGAGGTAATGCTAATTGACGAAATAATCCCTGTTGATTATGTTCAATCAAACTGGTTTTACCGTGCATAACACGCTTGGCACGCACAACATCAACGCCAAACACTTGTGCGATAGCTTGATGTCCTAAACACACACCAAGAATCGGAATTTTACCGGCAAAATGTTTAATAGCTGCAAGTGAAATACCCGCTTCATTAGGAGTGCATGGACCGGGAGAGATTATCAAATGTGTAGGTGCTAAAGCTTCAATTTGTTCAATGCTGATTTCATCGTTACGTTTAACCAGTATCTCTTGCCCAAGAGCTTGGAAGTACTGAACTAAGTTAAACGTAAAAGAATCATAATTATCAATCATCAACAACATTATGGGTTCCAGTTGCGCTATAAATGTTTGTAGCACATCAATTTTAGCTTAAAAAAAACCAGCCTTGCGACTGGTTTTATGTAATGTTAACTAACCGCTACTTCACCACAGTTAAATGGTTTTTACGCTTAGTTTTATCATCAGGCTTTGTCGATTTAGACGATGGTGGCAATGTCGAAGTGTCATCAACAGATTTCATTGATGGCGGTACAGATGATAACTCATCATGTTCACCTTCGATCATATATGCATCTTCCATATCAAACACCGTACCCGCACCGTTTTCACGAGCGTAAATGGCCACGATCGATGCCATAGGCAAAAACACATTCTGTGGTACACCACCAAAACGTGCATTAAACTCTACTGCATCATTAGACATGTGAAGATTAGCCACCGCTCCGGTTGCAATATTCAAGACGATTTGACCGTCTTTGACAAATTGCTGCGGAACCTGCGTACCGTTAACAAATGCATCCACGACTACGTGTGGCGTCAAATGGTTATCCATCAACCACTCATAGTAAGCACGCAACAAATATGGACGATTAGCTGTTATTGGTTTCATTACATGCCCATGCGCATTTCGCGCTCAGCCTCAGTTAGCGATGCCTTAAATGATTCACGTTCAAAAATACGTGTCATGTAAGCACTGATATCTTTCGATGTACGCGGATCTAAGTGAATGCCTAATACTGGTAGACGCCACAATAATGGGCCTAAGTAGCAATCAGATAAACCAAACTCTTCGCTCATGAAGTATGGCATTTCAGCAAATACTGGCGCTAAAGCAATTAAGCTTTCCATTAACTCTTTACGCGCTGCATCAGCCTTTTCACCTTTACGGATACGCTCTACAAGCGCATACCAATCGGTGTCGATTCTGTGCATCATTAAACGGCTTTGGCCGCGAGATACTGGGTATACAGGCATTAATGGAGGATGTGGAAAACGCTCATCCAAATATTCCATAATAATGCGTGATTCGTACAACACGAGTTCACGATCAACCAAAGTCGGTACAGAGTTGTATGGATTTACTTCAAGTAAATCTTCAGGCATCTCACTTGGGTCTACCTGTAAAACATCAACGGTAACCCCTTTTTCAGCCAATACGATACGTACTTGGTGACTATATAAATCATCGGCACCAGAAAAAAGTGTCATGATAGAGCGCTTGTTGGCAGCAACAGCCATTGATACCCTCCAGAATCTAGAAAAAACAAAACAAACGAGGGGCTAAGCCCCCCGTTTACAAAATGCGGATAATGTATATTAACCGTTATTGATGGCTAGTGCACATCTTTCCAGTATTCTTTCTTCAACAAATACGCAATTATGAAGAAAATAAACAAGAATCCAAGTACCCACCAACCTAAAGCTTCACGCTCTAGCTGAACTGGTTCGGCAGAATAAACTAAGAAACCCGTGATATCACGGACGACTTGGTCGTATTCTTCTGCCGTCAATTTGCCACCCGTGGTAACAATATTACCATCTTTATCTTTTACAAGAGATACATTACCAGCTTCATCTTTCGTAACAGTAGCAAGACCTTGTAAGTCTTGTAATACGTGTGGCATACCCACTGCTGGGAACACTATATTGTTCACACCAAATGGACGAGTCTCATCTGCGTAGAAACCTTTTAGGTATGAAAATACCCAATCAGCACCACGAACACGAGCAACCAACGTTAAATCAGGAGGCGCAGCACCAAACCATTTAGCGGCATCTGGAGTAGGAATAGCGTTTTCCATTAAATCACCGATTTTTGCACCGGTGAACATGTACTTGTTACGCATATCATCGTTAGAGATGCCTAAATCAGTTGCAACACGCTCGTAGCGTTGGTATTGAGTGCTGTGACAACCAGAGCAGTAATGTTGGAATGAATCCAAACCACGCTCTAATGACGCTTTATCATGCAAATCAACGTTAGCACTTTCTAAGTGAACACTATGTCCACTGGCGGCCATTGCGAGAGATGGCAGCAATGTAACTAATGCAATTAATAACTTT
Organism: Shewanella sp. Arc9-LZ; assembly: GCF_010092445.1. Classification (NCBI taxonomy): domain Bacteria; kingdom Pseudomonadati; phylum Pseudomonadota; class Gammaproteobacteria; order Alteromonadales; family Shewanellaceae; genus Shewanella; species Shewanella sp. Arc9-LZ. The sequence continues at coordinate 4,099,314 of NZ_CP048031.1, forward strand.
TTCATTAGTGTGTCACCCTCGTTGGGACTTCTTTTGTTTTCTCATTCTTACTGTAAACCCATAAGGCTACGAAGAAAGCAAAGTAAGTGAAAGTGAATACACGTGCCGCAATAGTTAACTCAGGAGTTGCAGGAACAACACCTAAATATCCTAAAATAATGAACGACACTGTAAATTGTGCAATGTTGATCTTGTGGATCATGCTGCGATAGCGAATAGACTTCACTTTACAACGGTCAAGCCAAGGCAGTAGGAATAACACTGCAATAGACAGACCCATACCAATAACGCCTACCAATTTATCAGGGATAGCACGTAAAATGGCATAGAAAGGTGTGAAGTACCAAACTGGCGCAATGTGTTCCGGTGTTTTCATTGGATTAGCCGCTTCAAAGTTTGGCTTTTCTAGGAAATATCCACCGCCTTCAGGCATGAAGAACAACACATAACAGAACACGATTAAGAACCCAGCGACACCCATAATATCTTTTACAGTGTAGTAAGGGTGGAATGGAATACCATCAATAGGCCATCCGTTCTCATCTTTGTTCTTTTTAATCTCAACACCATCAGGGTTATTTGAGCCCACTTCATGCAAGGCGATTAGGTGTAAGAACACCAACACAACCAATACAAGTGGTAGCGCAATAACGTGCAGTGCGAAGAAACGGTTTAGTGTTGCACCTGAAATAACGTAATCACCACGGATCCACAATGTTAGGTCATCACCAATAATAGGGATGGCACCAAACAAAGAGATAATTACCTGCGCACCCCAGTAAGACATTTGTCCCCAAGGTAGTAAGTAACCCATAAATGCTTCAGCCATTAACACAAGGAAAATCAACATACCAAACAGCCATAATAGCTCTCTTGGTTTTTGATAAGACCCGTATATTAATCCACGGAACATGTGCATGTAGATGACAAAGAAAAATGCCGATGCACCTGTAGAGTGCATGTAACGTAGCAACCAACCGTAATCAACATCACGCATGATGTATTCAACAGAAGCAAATGCGCCTTCTGCTGTCGGTACGTAATTCATGGTCAGCCAAATACCTGTCAGCAATTGGTTAACCAAAACTAATAGCGCTAATGAACCAAAGAAATACCAAAAGTTAAAGTTCTTTGGTGTCGCATACTGTCCCACATGACGGTTATATGTAGCCGTCATTGGGATGCGAGCATCAATCCAATCAATAATATTCTTAACCATTACGCCGCTCCTGTATCTACACCGATGATAACGTTAGCATCATCAACATATTTGTGCGGTGGGATCACTAAGTTTAGTGGTGCTGGAACACCCTGGAATACACGACCGGCCATGTCAAATTTAGAACCATGACAAGGACAGAAGAAACCAGAAGTTACACCTTCAACCTGCTCACCGAATGAATCAGGCAGATAAGTTGGTGAACAACCTAAGTGAGTACAGATACCGACTGCAATAAAAAATTCAGGCTTAATAGAACGCGCAGGGTTAGTTGCATATTCTGGTTGCTGCATTTCTTCTGAAGCAGGATCGCGTAATTGACTGTCTAATGTTTTAAGATTATTTAGCACAGCTTCTGTACGACGAACGACCCAAACCGGTTTTCCGCGCCATTCGACACGAATTAACTGACCTGGTTCTACTTTACTAATATTTACTTCGACCGGCGCACCTGCAGCTTTCGCTTTGGCGCTCGGATTCCATGACTTGATGAAAGGAACCGCTACAGCGACGGCACCAGCACCACCTACTACGGCGGTTGCAGCTGTCAGGAATCTGCGACGTCCGGTATCGACTGGCGCATTGCTCATCCACTTATCTCCCAGAGGGTGTTGGAATTTTTATATTTCAATACTTTAGCGACCCAAAATGGTGAAACGCTAAAATCATAGTTTGAGGCGGTGCTCATTATAGCGAAAAATTAGAACCAGATCATAGTGAAAACACACATCTAAGATGAGGATATTAACATTTTTTTCAAAATCGCTTATAAATCAGCCATTTTATAACAATTAGTTGCCACTTAATTAGCAATAAAAAGCTTGAGAAATGCATTTAAAACAATAAATTATTAATGATAAATAATAAAAGACATCAGAAATATCTACTGTTGTGATTGATGACCGCTTTTGGGAAAACTGAATTCATAGCAAAAACATTAGGGTCGGTTGATCTTTCAAGGTTATTTTTACAGCGAACTTTTGGTCATTACTTAAACAAGAGCTACAAGGCAGAGGCTTTGTGGCGTAGTTATTCTACATGAAAGCTGATAACGCAGTAGAAATAACTCACAAACACTGCACAAGGGTTCGGCTAAAAACGTTTTACTCTTTGTTGAGTGCATCTTCTCGACGTGATAGTTGCTTAGATTACTAGGCTGTAATCTACTCGCCTCGGTTAACACATTTTTATCTCGAACAAAATTCAACCAGTAAAGATCTACAGACCTAGATAATAGGCACAAAAAAACTCGGTAAAAACCGAGCTTTTTAATGCAAAAAACATACGCGGGTATTATTTAACGCTAGATGATTTCATGTACTTGAAGAAATCACCTTCAGGTTCTAACACCATAATGTCATTTTTACCGGCAAAACTTTCTTTGTATGCTTCTAGGCTACGTAAAAAACTATAAAACTCAGCATCTTTACTGTAAGTATCAGCATAAATTTTTGCCGCTAATGCATCACCTTCACCACGAATAGTAAGGGCTTTACGTTCAGCTTCAGCAATCTTTACTGTCACATTGGCATCAATAGTCGCACGGATAATTTCAGCTTGTTCTTTACCTTGTGCACGGTGTTCTTTCGCCACAGCTTGACGTTCAGCACGCATACGTTGGTAAATACTAATACTGACATTAGCAGGTAAATTAATTTGCTTTACGCGCACATCAACTACTTCAATACCGAGATTTTGTGCACTTTCAGAAGCATTTTCTAATGCGTCAGTTTGCAATTCATCACGCTTACCTGAAACAATTTCCTTGATTGTGCGACGACCAAATTCAGTACGTAAATCGTTGCTAATTTTGGCTTGTAATAAGCTTTCTGCATTGGCTTTAATACCGCCATTGGTAGAAAGATAGTACTTTTCAAAATCACGAATACGCCACTTAACATAAGAGTCGACCATTAAGTCTTTCTTTTCAGAAGTAACAAAACGATCTGCTGCGCCGTCCAATGTTTGGATACGAGCATCCAGATAGCGAACTTTATCGACTAAAGGTAATTTAAAGTGAAGGCCAGGAGCAAAAACGGTTGTTACGTCACCATCTTTAAGCACCTTACCGAAACGTGCAACAATCGCGCGTTCACCTTCGCTTACCACCATCAAAGAGGAAAAACTCACCCCTAAAATGATCACTAGAATGATCAGAGCTAATCTACCCATTGTTAGTTCCTCCCTTGGCGATTACGATCTTCGCGGCTGAGACGACCATCTGTTGGCATGCTAGTAATAGGTGTGTCTACACCACTACTAGAAACAGAATTGATGTGACGTTCTACCTCAGGTTCTACTTGATTGCGCAGACTCTTAGAAGAATCCATCAGCTTATCCAAAGGTAAATACATCAGATTACCGCTACTCTTAGTGTCGATAAGAACTTTATTTGTATCAGCCAACACAGATTGCATCGCATCTATGTATAAACGATTTCGGGTTACACCTGGAGCAGCTTTATACTCAGGTAATAACTTCTCAAATCGAGCGACTTTACCTCTAGCTTCAAGAACTTCACGCTCTTTATAAGCACTAGCTTGTTGTGCCATACGCTCTACTTGACCACGCGCTTTGGGTTCGATTTCACGAGCATAAGCTTCAGCTTCGCGAATAAAGCGCTGTTCATCTTCCTGAGCAGAGATAGCATCATCAAATGCATCTTTTACTTCTTCTGGAGGACGAGCGGGTAAAAAGTTAACATCACGAATTTCCAAGCCTAATTTATACGGCTCAATAATACGCTCTAACTCAGTCCAAGTATCACGACGAATAGCATCACGTCCAGTGGTTAAAATGTCATCCATACGATTATGACCAATGACATAGCGCAACGCACTATCAGTCGCTTCACGTAAACTCGAATTGGCATCGACTGCACTGTACAAGTATGAATAAGCATCTGATACGCTATATTGAACCACAAGTTCAACATTCACGATATTTTCATCAGATGTCAGCATTCTGCCAGACGCTGGAATCGAACGGAACGTTTCCACATCAACCATTGTCACATCGTCAATAAAAGTGGCTTTCCAATGTAAACCGGAACTCACTTCACCGATGTGCTGACCAAAACGGAGTAACACTCCACGCTCAGCTTCTTTAACCGTGTATAAGCCAGACAATGCCCAAATAATTAAGGCAATCACTGCTATTATAATCAGTAAAGATGAATTAAATGGCTGACCAGTGGCGCTACCGCCTCCCTTGCCACCAAAGCGTTTTGATAGGTTACGAAATACTTCGTCAAGATCTGGTGGCCCTTTATCGTTACCACCTTTATTTCCCCAAGGGTCTTTGTTCCCCTTGTTACCGGGCTCATTCCAAGCCATTTAGCACTCCATAATTGGATGAAATAAATGAGATTAACAAGTGGCGTCTACTTCTGAAGGTTCAAAAATAAATGCCTCTAATTCCCCTTGACTCTGTTTAGCTAATCGGCGCCAATTGGCGTCCGATAAACGAACAGATAAAATACAGTTCCCCAGATTGTCATACTCTTTCTGCTGTATTGCATCCAGTCGATAAAACTGGCCAAGATAATGTCCTGCTGATGCAGGTATTTTCAATGTAAGCTCGCAAATCACTTCACCGATTAATTCGGTTATCGCTTTCAGCAGCAAATCAAATCCAATGCGTTTTTGCGCAGAGACCCAAACCCTCTCAGGTTTACCATCTTCATCGTAATCGATACGAGGCGCGAAATCTTCAAGTAAATCAATCTTATTGCATACAATCAATTGAGTGATTTCATCTGCATCAATTTCTTCCAATACTCTTTGTACTTGGTCAAAATTTTCAGTCATATTGTCATCAGCACAATCAACGACATGTAAAAGAATTTCAGCTTGTCGAGTTTCTTGTAATGTGGCTTTAAATGCTGCGACGAGATCATGAGGTAAATGACGAATAAAGCCAACAGTATCCGCTAAAATCACCGCACCATCAGGTAACGATAATTTACGCAGTGTCGGATCTAATGTTGCGAATAACTGATCGGCTGCATAAACATCCGATGACGTTAGCGCATTAAATAATGTCGATTTACCCGCATTTGTATAGCCTACTAAAGACACAGTCGCTAAATCACTGCGCTTACGAGCTCGTCGGCTTTGCTCACGTTGTTTATCTACTTTATCGAGGCGTCGATTAATATTCTTAATCCGGCCTCGTAATAAACGTCGGTCTGTTTCGAGCTGGGTCTCACCCGGCCCTCGCATCCCGATACCACCTTTTTGTCGCTCTAAATGAGTCCAACCACGAATTAGGCGTGTCGACATGTGGCGCAATTGCGCTAGCTCCACTTGCATCTTACCTTCATGAGTTCTCGCTCGTTGAGCAAAAATATCAAGGATCAACGTAGTTCGATCTAAGACTCGACACTGACACACCACTTCAAGATTACGCTCTTGAGCTGGACTCAATGCATGATTAAAAATCACTACATTGGCTTCAGTAGCAGCGACCATAGCAGCAAGTTCTTCTGCTTTACCGGAACCAATAAAAAACTTTCGGTCCGGCGAGCGTCTGCTGCCAGTAATCACTCCAACAGAGCGAGCACCAGCAGATTCAACTAACAACTGTAATTCAATTAGATCTTCTCGACGCTCTTCGTCTGAAAAGTCTATATGAACCAATACAGCTGTTTCACCCGCTTCATAACGATCAAACAAAAATTATATTCCTTTTCAAATTATTCAGCATCGCTTTCTTCACCATGGGCAGTACCCTGGTGAGCAGAAACATTAAATGGGCGTGCTGGTACGACTGTTGAAATAGCGTGTTTGTAAACCATTTGGCTTACAGTATTTTTCAACAAGATAACAAATTGATCGAATGACTCAACTTGGCCTTGTAATTTAATACCATTCACTAAATAGATAGAGACTGGTACACGCTCTCGACGCAATGCGTTCAAAAATGGGTCTTGTAAAGATTGCCCCTTAGCCATTTTCAATTTCCTTTTTTATTTTAAAATATGTTGAATTAAGTTTTATTGTTTAGTTTTAGTATTATACAGCAACAGCTAATAAGCTAGCGGCTTTGTCGCATAAGCGTAACTAAATTCCCTTCTACACCACTTTCAAGCCACTGTAAATCTGGCCAGCTCCTCAACCATGTTAATTGACGTTTAGCCAATTGCCTAGTGGCTGCGGTAGCTTTTTCGACCATTGTCGCATGATCAAATTCATTATCTAGGTACTGCCAGCACTGTCTGTAACCAACGCAACGCATAGATGGTAGCTCTAAATGCAAATCATCACGCGCTTTCAAACGCGCAACTTCTTCGATAAAACCTTGCTCTAACATGATATTAAAACGCTTTGCGATTAACTCATGTAATACTTTTCGATCGTTTGGTGCAATAGCAAATTGCACTACATCATACGGCAAAGCGGCTGACTTAGTTTGTGTCAATTCAGTCATTGTTTTGCCACTGATCCGATAAACCTCTAAAGCCCGCGACAATCGTTGTGGATCGTTAGGATGAATTCTTTCTCCAGCAACAGGGTCAATATTACACAATTCTTGATGCAGCGCATCCCAACCCTCGGTTTGCGCTTGCGCTAATATTTGTTGCCTAATAGCTTCATCAGCACTGGGTAAAGGTGATAAGCCTTCTAACAATGCCTTAAAATACATCATGGTGCCACCCACGAGTAAAGGGGTCTTACCACGGCTAATAATGTCTTCGATAGCCAATAATGCATCACGGCGAAAATCTGCCGCGGAATAACTTTCGCTAGGGTCAAGAATATCAATTAATTTATGCGGAGCCATTTCCAGCTCTTCAGCACTGGGTTTAGCAGACCCTATATTCATATCACGATAGATCAACGCAGAATCTACTGAGATAATTTCACAATTATATTGAGTTGCCATATCAATGGCTAATGCCGTTTTGCCTGAGGCGGTAGGCCCCATTAAAAAAATCACTTTCGGCTTATCGACACTATTCACGTTAATTATCTTTCATCCAATTTTGCCAAGGCATTATGCGCTCTTGGTCATAACAAGTTTGTTGCGTTTCATCGTCAAGTGAACAAAATTGCAGCCATAAAGCTTGAGCTGGCTCAAATTGCGATAAACTTTGTTGTGCCAACCAACCTACGATAGCGCTTTCTGTAGGTTGCTCTAATTGTATCCATTGCAGTAACTCTGGGATCACAATAGCAAGTTGGCATTCCCTCAAATATGGGGGCACTTTTTTAATAATCAACTGTTGGAAGCGAATTGTTAATTCAATACCCATTTGACGCAGTAATTGATCACGAGCGGCTAAGGTTTCTATCCAGTCCAAATCTGCGGCTAAAGACACAGGCATTAGTAAAGGTTGCGACACTAAACCGTTAGCTAATTTGGTTGCTATGTCTTTCTTTCTTACTGCCAATAACACGGTTTTTATCGACAGTAATGACAGCTTATCATCTTTACAGATAACCCAATGCTCACCCGCTAATAACGGCGGCATGGCAACTTGATGTACAGCCTCGTTAACATAGGATACCGCGCTATTCATCGGGGTATGCAACAACTGCCCATAATTAGCAATAGCGGTTTTCGTCTGGGCAGATGAAGATGCACCAGAAGGCTTTGTACCATAACTAGGCTTAATTGCAGCTGAATAGCCACCAGATGAGCCATTTGTCTTACCAGGTACATGCATCGAACCAAATTGACTAACGCTGTTAATCGTCTTACTCGAACCATGATTAAGTGTAAAAATGTCTTCTGTGGTATCGGCCACTTTCGCATCATGCATCATGTTTGATTCGGTGTGCATTGTTACAACAGTATCATGATGTTCTAATTCATCTGATAAAGGTAACAAAGGCATTTCGACTAATGCCGATTGCACCGCTTGTAAAATAAAGTCATGTACATAACGAGATTGATGAAACCGCACTTCATGCTTAGCAGGATGAACATTGACATCTACTTGATGTGGGTCAAGTGATAACATCAACACATAGCCCGGCTGATGTTCAATACCATATTCAGCAAATGCTTGTTTTACGGCATGGTTAACCAATCGGTCTCTAATTAAGCGTCCGTTGACATAAAAAAAGTTGGTATCGGTGATAACAGTGTCTTGTGGCGACTGCAGATAACCCGTTAATAATAAATCATCGTGTTCACAAGCAATGCTCAATGCCTGTTCAGCAAAAGCTCTGCCACAAATTTGCGCCAAACGTTGTTGAGTTTGAATGTCAGTATTAGCAGGACGATACTGACGTACTAACTTACCATTGTGTGTCAGGGTAAAGTGAATATCGCTACGAACAATGGCTATGCGCTTTAACCACTCATCTATATGAGTAAATTCAGTTTTATCACTTTTTAAAAAACGGCGTCTGGCGGGAGTATTAAAAAATAAATCGACCACATCAATAGTCGAGCCTTGAGGATGCGCAGCAGGAGTCACTTTCACGTCCATTTGCGAGCCTTCAGCATAGGCCTGCCAAGCTTCAGATTGCTCTGCAGTTTTCGACGTTAATGTTAATCGCGACACCGAACTAATACTGGCCAAGGCCTCGCCCCGAAAACCAAAGCTTAAAATAGCTTCGAGGTCATCGAGCGTATGTACTTTTGAGGTTGCGTGACGCGATAACGCCAATGCCAACTCATCTTTAGGAATACCCGCACCATTATCGCGAATACGAATAAGCTTGCTGCCGCCTTTGTCGATATCAATATCAACTCTAGTCGCACCAGCATCTAAACTGTTTTCAACCAGTTCTTTGACCACCGAAGCCGGACGTTCCACTACTTCACCGGCTGCGATTTGGTTTGCAAGTTGAGGTGGTAGCAGCTGAATCGCCATATTAAGCCCTTGGGATCACAAGATGTTGACCAACACGAACCACGTCTGACTTCAAGTTATTAGCCTGCTTTAAACGTGAAATAGAAACGCGGTATCGCTGAGCGATAACAGACAATGACTCACCACGTTGCACTTTATGCTTTTGTGTTTGCGAGCTGTCAGAGCGTGTTTTAGCAATCAAAGTATCACTGGGCGCATTACTAGCAAAATAACGTTGCACCCCTGAATGGATGGCGCGGGCTATCTTTTCTTGATGCGCTGGGTTTCTTAGTAAACGCTCTTCTTGTGGATTAGAAATAAAACCTGTTTCCACCAGAATTGAAGGAATATCCGGCGATTTTAGTACCGCCAAACTAGCAGCTTCTGGTTTATGTTTATGTAATTTGGTAACACTGTTGAGATCTTTTAATACATCGCCAGCAATAGAATTACTTATTGCCATAGAACTATTCATCGACATATCTAAAAGGGTCATGGCTAAATATTGTTCGCTATCAGAGTTTTGAATAATTTCTCCAGCACCCCCTAATAACTCAGAGTGCTTCTCTTTTTGCTCAAGCCAACGACCAATTTCAGTATTTGCACGGCGCATAGATAATACCCAAACAGAAGCGCCCTGAGGCTGAGGAGAAGTAAATGCATCTGCATGAATTGAAATCAATAAATCTGCTTTAATATTACGCGCCAGCTCAGAGCGTTTATTTGGATGAATATAATAATCACCACGCCTCGTCATCACAGCACGCATTCCTGCTGTTTGATTAATTTTGCTGGCTAAACGCGTTGCAATTTCCATCACCACACGCTTTTCGTAAGTCCCAGAGGGGCCAATTGAGCCAGGATCTTCACCACCGTGTCCAGCATCAATGGCGATCACAATATCTCTAGATGACTGATTAGCAGAGCGACTGACCGTATTCACCGTTGGCGACTCGCCGTTAGAATCTTCTAAATCGACGACAAGGCGGTTGCCATAAGGAGCGGTTGGAGGCAATGTAAACAGACTGGACTTTACCGGTTTAGTTAAATCCATAACCAGACGCAATACACCTTTTTTAGGTGGAGAGCTAAAGCGTATCTTTTTGATAATTTTACTATTATTAGCTATTTTATCTAAATTAATCTTGGCGCCAGTATCTTGAATATCGACCACTAAACGATGAGGACCGGTTAAGGTAAAGCTGTCATAATTAGGTGATTGAGTTAAATCGAACACCACTCGCGTCGATTCTGGGGCAGCCCAAATGCGCACGCTATCAAGTTGGTTGGCAGCCCAAACCACATTAGACTGCAAAAACAACAGCATGAATACTACAGAGGTAAAAAACGTATTTTTTAAAGTCATTATTATTTTATTTTATTTATAATTGCCTGCCCAGCAGGGGATAAGCCTTGTAATTCAATTTGTCTTTGAGATTCTTTATAACGCAAATGCAAATGGATGTCAGCCTCAGGGAGTAATCCATGACCATTATTAGGCCATTCAACTAGACACACACTTCTGTCAGTAAAATAATCACGGATACCCATATACTCGAGTTCTTCTGGGTCAGCTAATCGATATAGGTCAAAATGAAATACATCCATATCATTAAATTCATAGGGCTCGACCAAGGTGTATGTCGGACTTTTCACCGCGCCTTGATGACCTAAACTTTGAATAATGCCTCGACTAAACGTTGTTTTACCCGCCCCTAAATCCCCCGTAAGATAAATAGTGAGTGGCGGCTTTATCCACTGTGCAATTTGTTGTCCAAGGGCAACAGTAGCTTGTTCATTTTCAAGGGTTTTAAACAGCGATGTCATGTGTAAAGTCAGCTTCCATAAAAAAGAGATACAAGAATGCTAAATATACCAGAAGTTACCGGGGAACTCCCACTGTTATAGTGGTTATTTTTTGTTAATAAAAAAACCAGCTACTGGGAATAGCTGGCAAAATCACACTTCAGGAAGTTATATTAAAATTTCAACGCCTCGTTTAAATGTCATCCATACGGATGGTGCTATGAACTAAACGTTTTTGTTGAGTTTGTGCAACACGGACTAAGTCCATTAATGCACTTTTAATTTCATCAGTTGGGCTACTAATAGCTGTTTTTTCTAGTAACGCGATTAAGCGGTTTTCTAGGTCTAAATGCAATTCAAGCACTTCGTCTTCTTTCATATTGGCAGGGAGTGACGTTTCATTGCAACGCTTGCTAAAATCTTCAAAAGTAATGTCTTTATACCAAGTATTTAATATTCTTGATGGTGCATCTTCAATATAGCTTTCTAACGTTTCGTAAATATGTCTTTGGTGTTGTTGAAAATAAGTCAACATCATCTTAACTCGAGAGGAATCCGCATTACGATCTAAGCGCTTATATAATTTCTCCATATCGAGATGGCAATTAGCAACGTAATCAAGTAGCTCACTTAGTTGTTGGATCCGCATAAAACTCACCTCGTTTAAAGCCCTAACTTCTTAGGAAAATCTATCTTGAGTTGATTATCAAAGATTACAACGGTAAATGATTTGAAGCAGATCATGTTTTACTTCACCAATATGCGCTTACTTTAGAGATCCATGAAGAAGTGAGTACTAGATCACTTATTTGTTGATTGCAAAAAGATTTGCTCAAACACAAATGATGCAAATTTATTAAAATAATAAGGTTCAGACTGAATTAGACTCGGATTGATGGCTATTAAAAAATGTAGATCGAGCTATACGTTTCTCAATAATGGTTCGAACGGATGATCGCTTTATGACGTCTAGCTTGGCAATCAAAAGGTAGCGCATAGTCTAAAAGCGCAACTGAGCTAATGTCGCTGTAGTTATTCGTAAGATTTAGAACAAAGAAGATTTGGAGCAAATAGGATTAAGAAGGAAGTGATTTGGAGCGACGTTTCTTTATAAATAAAGAGGGGTTCGAACTGATGACCGCTTTATGACGTCTAGCTTGGCAAACAAAAAGGTATCGCATTTTCTAAAAGCGCAACTGAGCTAATGTTGTATTTTAAACTAGGGATTTCAAACTAGGGAAGTGATTTGGAGCGACGTTTCTTTATAAATAAAGAGTGGTTCGAACTGATGACCGCTTTATGACGTCTAGCTTGGCAAACAAAAAGGTATCGTATTTTCTAAAAGCGCAACTGACCTAATGTTGTATTTTAAACTAGGAATTTCAAACTAGGGAAGTGATTTGGAGCGACGTTTCTTTTAACAAAAAGAGGTTCGAACTGATGACCTATACCTTGGCAAAAAAAAGGTATCGCATTTTCTAAAAGCGCAACTGAGCTAATATTGTATTTTAAACTAGGCAAGTGATTTGGAGCGACATATCAGGTTCGAACTGATGACCTATACCTTGGCAAGGTATCGCTCTACCAACTGAGCTAATGTCGCGTACTGTTTGCTTCATTGTAACAATCAACAAGGTATCGTCTTTCAACCTATGCCAACTGAGCTAATGTCGCATTACAAAATCATGTAGAAAATTGGAGCGACATATCAGGTTCGAACTGATGACCTATACCTTGGCAAGGTATCGCTCTACCAACTGAGCTAATGTCGCACATATTTCACTTTCTTTTAAAATCATACAGAAATTTGGAGCGACATATCAGGTTCGAACTGATGACCTATACCTTGGCAAGGTATCGCTCTACCAACTGAGCTAATGTCGCGTACTATTTGCTTCATTGTAACAATCAACAAGGTATCGTCTTTCAACCTATGTCAACTGAGCTAATGTCGCGTACTGGTTGCTTCATTGTAACAATCAACAAGGTATCGTCTTTCAACCTATGTCAACTGAGCTAACGTCGCATACTTTCAAATTTCATTACAACTTTCTATGACTCAGAGTTTGGCGCTCTGTAGAAAGTTGAGGCCGCATTATAGGTAAATTTTACTATGCTGCAACCCCCTTTTTAAAAAAAATTGTTCGATTGGTTAAATTTTAAATACTTCTTTGCGATAAAACTGCATTTCAGCAATAGATTCCTTGATATCTTCTAATGCTTGGTGAGTATTTTTCTTGCTGAAGCCATTCATTGTTTCAGGACTCCAACGACGAACCAATTCTTTAACTGTGCTGACATCAATGTTGCGATAATGAAAGAACTCTTCAAGTTCCAACATGTACTTATTCAAGAAGCGACGATCTTGACCAATACTATTACCGCACATTGGCGATGCGCCTTTAGGCACGTACTGAGCTAAAAAATCAATCGTTTGTGCTATCGCATCTTGTTCAGAACATTTACTGGCACGCACACGGTCAACTAATCCAGACTCTCCGTGATGTTTTTGGTTCCAATCATCCATGCCTGCTAGTACTTCATCGGTCTGATAAATGGCTAGAACAGGGCCTTGAGCAATGATATTGAGTTCTTGGTCGGTCACTAAGGTTGCAATTTCAATGACTCGATCGACATCTGGTTCTAAGCCTGTCATTTCCAAATCAACCCAAATTAGATTATTCGCATCAACAGCCATTTATGCCGCCTTATGTTATCTGTCGCCTAAATTCAGGCATTTTTATAAAAGAGTGTGTATCATACTGTTTTTTTGACACACAAAAAAACACCTATTTAATGAAGATAAGCCAGTGAGTAAAAAGAAACCCCTAAGCCAAGGCCAATTACGCCGAATGCGAGCGAATCAAACCAAGCGATTAAAGCGCGGTGACGATGACACTCAACAAGCTGAGTTACAGGATAATCTCTTAGGCCCTGAGCAAGCTGGAGTGGTTATTTCGCGCTTTGGTCAGCATGCCGACATCGAAACGGCTGACGGTACTGTATCGCGGTGTAATATTCGCCGCGCAGTAACCAGTTTAGTTACTGGTGATAAAGTGGTGGTCCGATTAGCGACAGAAGTCCAATCTGGCTCCAGTATCGGTGGCATTGTTATCGCCGTTCACCCTCGAAAATCTTCTTTAACTCGACCAGATTTATACGACGGCGTAAAAATTATTGCCGCCAACATCGATCAAATCTTAATTGTGTCATCGGTATTGCCCAGCTTTACCACTCAAATTATTGACCGATACTTAGTGGCTTCAGAAGATACAGATATCACACCGATCATCATTCTCAATAAAATTGATTTATTGGATGACACTAATCGTGATGAAATCGAAACGGCATTAACGCGTTACCAAAATATTGGTTATCAGGTTTTCCGCGTCAGTAGTCACACCGGTGAAGGCGTTGAAGACCTTAAAGAATTACTCAATAACAGCGTCAGTGTTTTTGCTGGTCAGTCTGGTGTTGGCAAGTCTTCTTTAATCAATGCATTAATGCCTGATGCTGAATTGTTGATCGGAGATGTCTCTGGCAACTCAGGTTTAGGACAGCACACTACAACCACAGCCAAATTACTGCACTTTGTCAGCGGCGGTGATTTAATCGACTCACCTGGTGTTCGCGAATTTGCCTTGTGGCATTTGGATGCCATCAGAGTGGGCTGGTGTTTTGTTGAGTTTAGAGACTTTTTAGGATCGTGTAAGTTCCGCGATTGTAAACATGGCGACGACCCAGGTTGTGCTTTACAGCAGGCTTTAGCTGATGGAAAGATAACTCAAGACCGCTTTAGTAATTACCAACGTATTATTGCCAGTTTAGACGAGCAACGTCATGCACGACATTTTCGTGCTATTGATGAATAATACTCAATAGAATAATATTTTATGGTTCAACCAGATTAGAGAAAAGGAAAATACATTGGACTCAATTAAAATTGCTTTGCAATACATGCTACCAAAACATTTTCTGTCGCGTTTAGTGGGTAAGTTTGCTGCTGCGGAAGCAGGCGCTATCACCACGGCAGGAATTAAATGGTTTATCAAACAATACAAAATTGATATGTCTGAAGCACAGCAACCTGAGCCCGAAGCCTATAAAACGTTTAATGCATTTTTTACCCGTGCATTAAAGCCTGAACTCAGACCTATCTGCACAGAAAGTAATATGATGGCGCACCCTGTTGACGGTGCGGTAAGCCAATGTGGACCGATTGAAGCGGGCAATATTTTCCAGGCTAAAGGCCACACTTATACCTCTGAAGCATTGTTAGGTGGCAATAAGGCCGATGCTGCACGCTTTGATGGTGGGGATTTTGCCACCATTTATTTGGCCCCAAAAGATTACCATCGCCTGCATATGCCTATTACAGGTACATTATCAAAAATGACTTACGTGCCAGGTGATTTATTCTCGGTTAATCCACTTACCGCTCAAAACGTGCCAGGACTGTTTGCCCGTAATGAACGTGTTGTAGCTATATTTGAAACCGAAGTAGGTCCACTAGCAATGGTACTAGTTGGTGCAACCATTGTTGCCAGTATTGAAACCATATGGTCTGGCACGGTAACACCGCCAGGCGGTAAGCAAGTATTTAGCTGGGACTATCCAACCACGGGTCCAGAAGCGGTCACCTTAGAAAAAGGCGCTGAAATGGGCCGCTTTAAACTAGGCAGTACTGTGGTGATGTTATTTGCCCAAGATGCTATTGAAACATTTGCAGATGGTGTTGAACCAGGTGCAACAACTCGTATGGGTCAGCCGTTCGCTAAACTCACACAGCAGTAACCAACATGACAACAACTAAACCACACTCTGGCTTAGTTGAGTTACATATAGCCGTACTGCTCTTTGGTGGTACGGCTTTATTTTCTAAACTCATTCCCCTTAGCGCACTTAACATTACCTTTTTGCGCTGTATCATCGCCGCAATAGTACTCGCTGCAATGATTAAAACGACCAAACGCCCACTTAGATTACAACGCCAACAAGATTATTGGGCGGCCTTAGCGCTAGGCACTTTAGTGTGTCTGCATTGGGTAACCTATTTTGCAGCTATGCAGTTGTCATCTGTCGCCATTGGCATGATTGCATTTTTTACTTATCCCGTCATGACGGTATTAATCGAACCATTAATCAATAAAACGCAGCTCAAACTTGTCGATGTAATATCCGGTATCGCGGTATTAGCAGGCGTAATAATGCTGATCCCTGAGGCAAATCTGAATAACGACACCACCATAGGCATTATCGTTGGCGTTATTTCAGCAGCTTTATTTACCTGCAGAAATTTGCTTCATAAACGTGTATTTTCGCAATATAGCGGTCCGCATGCTATGTTTTATCAAACACTGATAACGTTAATTCTATTGAGTCCTTGGCAAGATGTCGCTGCACAGCACATTAGCCAAACCACTTGGGGATTGATTCTGTTACTTGGCATAGTGTTCACCGCCTTACCTCATGCGTTATTTACTACAGCACTGCGTTTTTTAAGCGCTAAAACAGTGGGGTTAGTGTCGTGTTTACAACCGTTTTATGGTGCAGTGCTCGCATTATTGGTTTTAGACGAACAACTCACAACACCAACCCTTATCGGCGGAACCATTATTGTGGCAACGGCTTTATTTGAAACCCAACAAAGTCATCAAAAAAGTAGAGCATAATCACGCAAATTTGCTACCATGGCCTTACTCCAACCTGAGCAAAGTATTATGTTACGTTTAGCGTGTTTATTCCTGTGTTTCCTTATAGTTAATACACTGTCGGTTTCTGTATTCGCCAATACTCCCCTAACCCTAGATAAGCGTTTGGGGCTCAATAGCCAAGCCGAAAATCAGCCGCTTGATATCACATCTCAAATTGCAGAACTGCAAAGCAGCATTGAAAAGCTGCAAATAGAACAACAAACCTATACCAATATTGAACAATCTAACAACGAAACCAAACTATCACTTACAGGGCAGCTACGTGAAGCGCAAATAGCATTGAGTCTAGATGCGGATATAGACCTTGATCAGCAAGCTTCAATGGCCTACTTTCACTTATCGGAATTAAAAGAGACTGAGTCGAGCCTTAATGATAAGTTGCGCCTAATTTCACAACGTCAGACATTATTACCAGACTTAATCGTTCAGGCACAAAATGCCTTAACTCAACATAATAAAACCCTCCAAGTCCCGATTGAAACTCCGTTAGGTCAACGTAACAAACTTCAAGCAGAACTGCTAACGCAGCATATTGCGACCTTAGAATCGGAACGTTTAGCTAACCCTAAGCAATTAGAGATCACCCAACTACAACAACAGCTCAATCGCTTATCGTTAAGCCAACAAGAAACCTTTATCGAGCTTATCAACAAACATAATATTGAGTATCGTCAGCAGCAAACCGCAGACACCATAGCCAACAACTTAATTGATGCCCAAGAGCTAGCCGACCCATTGTCTCAAGATTTAAGCAAATTGAATCAACACTATGCAGAACAATTACAAAAACTTACTAGCAATATAAAATCTGCGATAGAGAAACAGCAACGCATTGAAAAACGCTATCAATCGCAAAATGCACAGCTATCAAACGTGCTTGAGCAAATTACCTGGGTTAAAACTAATTCTGCATTTGGCGATCGTTTTTTACAAATGCTGCAATCATTGCCGAAACCGCCCAATCTCGACAAATTGCAAACTGAATTAGCTGACACACGGCTAGAGCGCTACCAATTAGAACAACAACAAGCGTTAAATAGTCAGCAACTCGATGACAGCGAAATGTTTAATGAAACCCAAGTCAAATTATTGCAATCACAGCAAGTATTGATAGAACAGCTACTGCAAAGCTATGATCGATATTTAGCTGAATTTGCAAAATTGCGCATTGGGTATGAACAGTTAAATCAACTGCATAACACATTAAAAAACACTCTTAATGAGCATTTGTTTTGGGTACCTAACGCCCCTAGCATTGGCGCGTTATGGCTAATTGATTTAAGCCACAGTAGCGTTTGGTTGCTGCAACCGAGTCAGTGGCAGTCATTACAACAAGCGTGGTCCGAACAAAGTAATTATTGGGCTTGGTGGGGAATTTTATTATTGTGCTGTTTAATGGCACAAGACATGCTGACACCTAAGTTCAATAAAGCGATTGGGCGCTATGCCATCTTTGTCGGTAATGTGACTCAAGATAAATTTAAATACACCATCAAAACCTTAATCATCAGCTTAGTGTATGCCCTAATAAAACCCTTACCGGTGATCATGGCTGGGTTTATATTCTCGCGATCAGAGCAAAACATGGTGTATGCCGTCGGAGTGGGCATCTTAGCCATTGGTGTCTGTTATCTCATTTATCAATTCTTTTACTTATTAACCGTTGATAAAGGCATTTTGATTAGCCACTTCAGACGGCCCAAAAAAATTGTTAAACAAGCACAACAAACCATGGCTTCATTTGTCATGGTATCGGCACCATTAATTGGCTTAATGGGTTTCACCGAAGCACTAGATACTTCATTAGTACGCAACAGCCTTGGCCGCGGGGCATTTATCGTTTTCTGTATTGTGTTATGCCTGTTGTATAAAGATATCATGTTACTTATTGGCCAATATCGTAAAAATAAGCCTAACGCCACTAACATGGAGTTGATTCAAAAAGCGGTATGGGCACTTCTAGTTGTCACGCCAATTTTTAGCGCTATCTTAGCGGGAATAGGTTACTACTTCACGGCTTTCCAGCTGCTATTACAGCTACAAATATCGGTACTGTTAGGCTTAGGTTTCTTACTCACCTATCAGCTCATTAAGCGTTGGATGTTAATCGAGCGTCGCTTAATAGCCTTTGACCGTGCCAAAGCTAAACGTGCAGAGCGTCTTGCACAGCGTGAAAGAGGCGAAATGAATAATGAGCCGATAGAAACCTACGAAGAACCCGTCGTTGATTTAGAAACCATCTCTAGCCAATCGTTAGGCTTAGTAAGATCGATCCTAATTTTAGCTTTTTTTGCCAGCTTATTAGGCATTTTGGCGCAAACGCATACCGCGGTATTCTCATTTTTAGATGGCATTACCTTATGGACCACCAATAGCAATGTAAATGGTATTGAGCAACAAGTGCCCATTACATTAAAGTCGATTTTATTTGGCATCATGTTAGTCGGGTTCTCAGTCGTTATTGCAAAGAATCTACCCGGTTTACTTGAATTAATGCTCTTACAAAGACTCGATTTATCACCAGGCACAGGTTTTGCGATTACCACGGTAAGTAGCTACCTTGTGGTATTTTTTGGCACGTTGTTCGGTTTTTCAACCTTGGGCATGGAATGGTCAAAATTACAGTGGTTAGTTGCCGCATTATCAGTGGGCTTAGGTTTTGGCCTCCAGGAAATTTTTGCCAACTTTATTTCTGGTATTATCATTCTATTTGAAAAACCGATCCGTATCGGCGATACCGTCACCATTAGAGATCTCACTGGTACTGTCAGTAAAATCCAGATTCGAGCAACCACAATTGTCGATTGGGACCGTAAAGAAATTATCGTGCCTAACAAAGCCTTTATTACCGAGCAATTGGTCAACTGGTCTTTATCAGATCCAATTACCCGCGTTATCGTCACGGTATCGGTGTCTCGTGATTCAGATCCAACCAAAGTAGAAATGTTATTGCATCAAGCGGTGCGCGAATGTGATTTATCATTAACTAGCCCAGAACCCGAAGTGTGGTTTGCGGGTTTTGGTCAACACACACAAGATTATGAAGTACGTTCGTATGCTAAAGACATGTCTGATCGTTGGCCGCTGCGCCATAATTTACATAAGCGTATTAGTAAAAAATTGAAAGACAATAATGTTGAACTTGCCTACCCTCAGATGGAAGTTCATATTAATCATGCGCCTAAAGAATCCACAGGATTATACAAGGGCTAAGCTAAGTATTGATTAAGGACACCTATGCTCGTTTTTGCTCACCGCGGCGCCAGCGGTTATGCTCCTGAAAACACCTTAGCCGCGATGGACAAAGCGCTCGACTTGGGTGTTAATGCCATTGAACTGGATGTGCATTGCGTTGAAGGTGAATTAGTGGTGTTTCATGATCGCCGCTTAGAAGGTAAATCAACCGGAACAGGGCTAATCCATTTAACCACCAAGGCAGCATTGGCTCAATTTACGGTTGGCGGACAAGCAATCCCCACATTGTGGCAAGTACTCGAACGAGTCAGTGTTAGCGGCAAAGGCTCGTGTACTATTAACATCGAATTAAAAGGCATTGGCTGCGTACAACCGTTTATTGCCTTATATCCTCAAGCCTTAGAGCAACTTAGTTTCACCCCAGAACAACTGTTAATATCATCCTTTAACCATCCTTATTTGGCGCAGATAAAACAGTCTTTTCCGCACGCGGTGATCGCACCATTATTAGCAGGCATTCCGCTCGATCTAGCTACAATAATGACCACACTTAATGCCTATTCAATCAACCTTGATGTTGGTTTTATTAATCAAGCCATTGTTGATGATGCCCACCAGCGAGGCGGCAAAGTGTTTGTTTATACGGTTGATAACCCACAAGATATTCAAGCGTTAAAAGCGATGGGCGTGGACGGTATATTCAGTAATTACCCAGATAAAGCCATCGCTGCTGCAATGATGCCGATAACAACCGATTATAGCGCTTGGTTTGAATAATCTAGTTATCCAACGTTCGACAATGAGGTTAATGTGGCACATAAACTGTTATTACTCACCAGAGAAAACGATCAATATAGGCAACTATTAACAAAACGTTGCCTGCCGAACCTCGAAATTGTTGACGATCTGATGGTTGATGATTCTGGCCATTACACCGGCGGCAATATTAACGATGCCGATATTTGGTTAGCAGAACCTCATCTAGCGGCTTCATTATTGCCGCATGCAACAGCACCAAAATGGTTACAATCTACCTTTGCCGGTGTCGATGCATTAATGCATCCATCGTTACCACATGATTATTTACTCACCAACATTCGCGGTGTATTTGGCCCGCTTATGAGTGAATATGTTTTTGGTTACCTGCTAAGCCATTATCGCCAGCATAATGCGTACACTCAACAGCAACAACAGCAGCGTTGGTTACCGGGTAGTTATGGTACTTTACAAGGAGTCAAACTATTAATATTAGGCACTGGCTCTATCGCACAGCACCTTGCAAAAACAGCCCATCATTTTGGTATGACTGTCAGCGGGCTTAATCGAAAAGGTGCTCCTGTTAGTGGCTTTGATAACATCGACACCATTGATAAATTAGCCGACTATTTGCCTCTAGCAGATGTGATTGTTAGCGTATTGCCCAATACACCTCAAACCAAGCACATATTAAATGCGGCTAATCTGTCGTTATTAAAAGCAGATGCCATGTTATTTAATATTGGCCGAGGTAACGCCATTGAATTAGATGCGTTACAAGCTGAATTAACCTTACAACCACAACGTCAAGCCATATTAGATGTATTCGAACAAGAGCCCTTACCTGCTGATGATCCACTATGGCATTACCATAACGTCACCATCACACCGCATATCGCTGCACCAAGCTTCCCTGAGCAAGTAACAAAAATTTTCAGCCACAACTATCAACTATGGCAACAATCCAAACCATTACAGTATGTGGTCGACGTTAATCAAGGTTACTAAAGCTGCAATCAACTTAGTATTAACAGGGAAGGCCAGCGGAGGTTTTGATCACTTTGGTGTATAACATCAAACATGTACTTAATCTAATCCAGCTAGCATCTAACATTAACCACTTTCACAGTCCTTTTCACTCACCTCACTAAATTCATTTATATCAATACGTTAATTAACAACCGGTTTATGCCGGGACTAATATCGCGGTGCTGGTTTATCGGAAAAAGGTGAGCCAGATCAAACTGTATTAAAAATGATCGCTACATAAGTAAAATAGTTATTGCCAATGATAACCGTTTTCATTTAGAATTAGATTACTTTCTAGCCCAGACCTATTTTTTTGAATGAAGAGGCTTTCCCTATGTTCGTTTGTCTTTGTCATGCCATTACCGACACTCAAATCAAAGCAGCTGTTAGCTTAGGTGACAGTTCGTTAGCTGATGTAAAGAAACGTCTTGGCGTTGCAGACCAATGCGGCAAATGTGCCCGCATGGCTAGTCAAATCATTCAAACACAGCTTGAGTACGAACCTAATTTCTATGAAGTTGCCTAGTCGCATTAATATATAAGTCGACTCTGCTTCCATAAAAAAATGCTGCTCATATGACATATGAGCAGCATTTTTTTATTCTACAATCCAGCATTCTTACTCGTTTATATCCAGATTATCGTCTTGCAAGCCGTCTTCTGCCAATGGTCCCATTTCGACATCAACACTGTCTACGCGTTGTAATCCTCTTGGTAACTTAGCACCACGACGACCACGCTCACCACGATAGTGCTCTAAATCGCTTGGTTTCAAGGTTAGCTTGCGCTTACCAGCCCACAAGGTTACTGCGGTATTATGTGGCACAACATTTAAGTGCAAAAGTAACTCTTCACGATTTTTAGCGCGATCGGTTGGAATACCGATAATCTTGTTGCCTTTACCTTTTGATAACTGTGGCAAGGCATCTAAACTAAACATCAACATTCGGCCTTCAGAGGTAATCGCTAACAACGACTGATCTGCCGTTTTATTGATTAACTTTGGCTGCATAGCAAGCGCATTGGTTGGCAGACTGAGTAGTGCCTTACCGGCTTTATTGCGGCTAACCAAATCTGGGTAAGCACAAATAAAGCCATAACCAGCATCGGTTGCCAACAAGAAGAACTGTTCATCTTCGCCCATGAGTACATGTTGCATTGTCGCGCCAGGAGCCATATTAAAGCGTGTGGTAATTGGCTCGCCTTGGCTGCGCGCCGAAGGCAACGTATGACTGTCTGTGGCAAATGCACGTCCAGTCGAATCTATAAACACCGCAGCTTGGTTACTCTTGCCCATCACGCTACAAAGATAACTGTCACCAGACTTATACGATAAGCCTTCTACATCGACATCATGGCCTTTAGCACAACGTACCCAGCCTTTATCAGACAATACAACTGTGACAGACTCAGTTGGCGTTAACTCTTGCTCAGTCAGCGCTTTGGCATCTAAACGCTCAATAATTGGCGAGCGACGATTATCACCATAAGTCTCACCATCTTGGATTAATTCTTTTTTCACTAAGGTTTTCATGCGACGTTCTGAACTTAACAATAACTCTAATTTGTCACGTTCTGCCGCAAGCTCATCTTGCTCACCTTTAATTTTAAATTCTTCAAGCTTGGCTAAATGACGTAATTTTAACTCTAAAATTGATTCAGCTTGTTTATCCGACAAGTTAAAGCGTGCCATCAACTCAGCTTTAGGTTCGTCGTTATAACGAATAATTTCGATCACTTCATCAATGTTTAAAAACGCAATCATTAACGCTTCTAAAATATGTAACCGGGCTAATACTTTATCAAGTCGATATTGCAAGCGGCGAGTGACCGTTGTAAGGCGGAACTCCAACCACTCAGTTAACAGTTGTTTCAGACCTTTTACTTTCGGACGACCGTCCAGTCCCAACACATTTAGGTTAACTCGAAAGCTTTTCTCAAGGTCTGTAGTCGCAAATAAATGGGTCATTAGCTGATCACAATCAATGCGATTTGAACGAGGTACAATCACTAATCGCACTGGGTTTTCATGATCAGATTCATCACGTAAATCAGACACCATCGGCAGCTTTTTGGCCTGCATTTGATTGGCGATTTGTTCTAAAATTTTACCGCTACTGGCTTGATGCGGTAATGACGTAATGACAATCTCGCCCTGCTCTTCACTGTAAACTGCACGCGCTCTGATTGAGCCTTTACCAGTTTCATAAATCCGCTCAATATCAGCTCTAGGAGTAATAATTTCGGCTTCTGTTGGATAATCAGGACCAGGAACAAACTCCATTAGGCGGGCTAAATCAGCTTTAGGATTATCGATTAGCTCTATACAGGCGCCTACTAATTCACGCACATTATGCGGCGGAATATCCGTTGCCATGCCCACTGCGATACCGGTAATACCATTCAATAATATATGCGGTAATCGTGCTGGTAAGGTTACAGGCTCTTTCATGGTGCCATCAAAGTTAGGGCTCCAATCTACGGTACCCTGCCCTAATTCCGACAATAACACTTCAGAAAACTTTGATAATCTAGCTTCGGTATAACGCATTGCAGCAAATGACTTAGGGTCATCTGGCGCACCCCAGTTACCTTGGCCGTCAACCAGCGGATATCGATAGGAAAATGGTTGCGCCATTAACACCATAGCTTCGTAACACGCACTATCACCGTGCGGGTGATATTTACCTAACACGTCGCCGACAGTACGGGCTGATTTTTTGTGTTTAGATTGCGCTGATAAGCCTAATTCGCTCATTGCATAGATAATGCGGCGTTGGACAGGTTTTAGACCATCACCAATGTGCGGTAGGGCGCGATCCATAATCACGTACATGGAATAATTTAAATAAGCCCCTTCGGTAAAGCGCCTCAGCGGCATTTGCTCTACACCATCAAGGCTTAATTCAATCGCATCACTCATTATTCGTTTCCTGTGATTGTTCGGGTGCATTATAAAACAAGCGGTAAATATTACCTTTTAGATCATCTGAAATGTACATTGCACCATCAGGCGCATTAATCACATCAAATGGACGTGCTACCGGAAATTCTCCATCCAGAAAACTCACCACGGTTTCACGTTTCATAATTTTGTTATCTTCCATTTCAAGCATCACAATTTGATAACCGACTTTACTTGAACGGTTCCACGAACCGTTTTCAGCCACAAAAATCTGTTTGCGATAACGTTCAGGAAATTGCTCGCCTCGGTAAAAGCTTAATCCCGTTGCAGCAACATGGGCTGGTAATTCAAATTCGGGCAGGGTGATGTTTAAATTTTCCGGTTTATCATAGGCGGGTTCAATAACATTTTTACCGTGCAAATAAGGAAAGCCAAAATGGCTGCCTTTAACGTCTAAACGGTTTATCTCATCAGCGGGAATATTATCGCCCATCCAATCTCGGCCTAAATCAGCAAACCACAACTTGTTAGTATCGGGTGACCAATCAAAGCCAATAACACTGCGAAGCCCAGAAGCTACTTGCTCACTGGCACCGGTATCGACATTAATCGCTAATATACTGCCAAATGGCGAAGCAGCCTCGCACACATTACAAGGCGATCCGATGGCAATGTATAAACGTCCGTCGGGTCCAAAATGCATCGAACGCGAATACTTTTTGTCTAAGCTTGGTAAATTTGAATACACTTCACGCGCACGGCTAGGGCGACGCAAGCGAGACTCAATCTCTTCAAAACGGATAATGCGATCGTCTTCAGTGACGTATAATGAACCATCATGAAAGGCTAACGCTTCAGGATAATCGAGGCCTCTGGCAATAAGATAACGTTTATCAACTTGGCCATTTTGATCGCTATCAACTAGCGCATAAACAGTGCCACTTTTTTGAGAGCCTACAAAAAGAGTACCCTCATCGCCTACAGTTAATTGCTTAATATCACCTAAATCGGAAGCATATAAACTTAATCCAAAACCTTTGGTAACGGTAATCATCACCGATTGCGCAGCAGAGGCTAAAATAGGCGTCAGGGCTAAAAACATAACCCCCATGAAGGCGAATTTACCGCCCAAATTTACGTAAGATCGTAATCTAATATATTGCATGCTAATTATCTTTTGCCTTATGTTATACATTATTATTGGCACTAAGAAACACGGCTAAAGTAACGCTAGGTCACCTTTGGTTTCTAACCAACTTTTACGATCCGGTGCACGCTTTTTGGCAAGTAACATATCCATTAATGCCACGGTCTCATCGGCATCATCAATGGTTAATTGCACTAAGCGTCTAGTATTGGGATCCATAGTGGTTTCACGTAGCTGCAACGGGTTCATTTCACCCAGACCTTTAAAACGAGTCACTTGCACTTTACCTTTTTTATTTTCTGCCGCTATACGGTCTAAAATACCGGTTTTTTCCGCTTCATCCAAAGCGTAAAAAACCTCTTTACCGATATCAATACGAAATAACGGTGGCATTGCAATATACACATGACCATTGTTAACTAATACACGATAATGCTTTAAAAACAACGCACACAACAATGTCGCAATATGCAGCCCATCAGAATCAGCATCGGCTAAGATACAAATTTTACCATAACGTAATTCTGAAATATCATCACTGTCAGGATCGCAACCAATCGCAATCGAAATATTATGTACCTCTTGCGACGCTAACACTTGTCCGGAATCAACTTCCCAGGTATTTAAAATCTTACCTCTTAGCGGCATAATCGCTTGAAACTCGCGGTCTCGTGCTTGTTTGGCGCTACCACCAGCAGAATCACCCTCTACTAAAAACAACTCTCCTCGCATTGGGTCTTGGCCGCTACAATCGGTTAACTTGCCCGGTAACGCAGGTCCAGAAGTGACTTTTTTACGCGCGACTTTTTTGGCTGCCTTTAAGCGCCGCAATGCATTGCCAATACACAATTCTGCCAACTGCTCTGCTAACTCAGTATTAGAATTTAACCACAACGAAAAGGCATCACGAGCAATACCAGAAACAAATGCAGAGCTTTGACGGCTCGATAATTTTTCTTTGGTTTGCCCAGCAAATTGTGGGTCTTGCATTTTTATCGATAAAATAAACGCCGCACGGTCCCAAATGTCTTCGGGCGACAACTTAATTCCCCGAGGAACAAGATTGCGAAATTCACAAAACTCACGCATAGACTCAAGCAAACCTTGTCTAAACCCATTCACATGAGTACCACCTAATGGTGTCGGAATTAAGTTAACGTAGCTTTCACTTAAACTTTCGCCACCTTCTGGTAACCATGTAATAGCCCACTCAGCAGCTTCTAATTTGCCTTTAAAGCTGCCAACAAAAGGCTCTTCAGGTAATAAAACCGAGTCTTTTATCGCTTCTTTGAGGTAATCAGTTAAGCCACTTTCATAAAACCATTCATGCACATCACCATTTTGTTTATTGGTGAATTTAATCCGCAAACCAGGGCACAATACCGCTTTAGCTCGCAGAATATAAATTAATTTACTGACCGAGAAATTAGGTGAATCAAAATAACTTACATCGGGCCAAAAATGCACTCGGGTCCCGGTATTGCGACGTCCACAAGTACCCGTCACCACCAACTCTTCGACCTTAAAACCATTCTCAAAGGCCATTTCGTATATTTGTGCATCACGGCGAACGCTGATTTCAACTCGGGTGGATAAGGCGTTAACAACAGAAATACCAACCCCGTGTAAACCGCCCGAGAATTGGTAGTTTTTATTGGAAAACTTACCGCCAGCGTGCAATTTAGTTAGGATCAGTTCAACCCCAGGAATGCCTTCTTCAGCGTGAATATCCACCGGCATACCGCGGCCATCATCGGTCACTTCAAGGGAATTATCAGTATGGAGTACAACTTCAATTTTAGTCGCGTGTCCTGCCAGAGCTTCATCAACACTGTTATCAATGACTTCTTGCCCAAGATGATTTGGTCTAGAGGTGTCGGTATACATACCTGGACGGCGTTTTACCGGGTCAAGTCCATTAAGGACCTCAATAGCGTCAGAAGTATATTGGTTGCTCATAATCCACACATTTGGAGTTAAATAGAGCCAAAGTTAGCTCAAATTGATCGTTGTTTGTAACGGTAGAAAGTTACAACTGAATAAATTTACATATTTTGTCTAATTGTTGTTCATAGCCGACAAAACTGTGATCGCCATTAGGCTCTAAATGTAATTCACAGCTATGGTACTTATGTAATGCTTGTCGATAATCTAACACTTCGTCACCAGTTTGCAACAGCACCAGAAAACGATCCGGGTGCCGGATCACGTGAGTATTATACAGGGCGACATCATCTTGATGCTGCGGCAACACTTGATAATGCTCATTGGTATAAGGATTATATTGAGGCCCGATAAACTCTTCAAATAATTCGAACGGTTTTACCGCCGGATTAATCAAAACAGCTCTGCCACCATACGTTTCGGTTAAATAACTGGCAAAATAGCCACCTAACGACGAGCCAATAAAGCGCAATATCTGCCCTTGCCGTTTCGCTTGCTCAGCGATGTTGCACAATAAAGCCATAGCAGCAGAGGGTGATGAAGGTAATTGTGGTTGGTGAAAGTCGACTTGTGGATAATGTTGCTGAATATAGTGTGCGGTTTGAACGGCCTTATCCGACTGAGGAGAACTATTAAAACCATGTATATAAAGCAGCATATTCCCTCGCGAGACGGTTAATCAATACTTAACGTCCCTTAGTAACATAAGATGACGCACTAAACTAGTATCCGCTGGCCTCATTATCGGGTGCAAATCGATTTCCAGGCACGCGATACACATTAGTACGAATGCTACCATCGCCTGCCAACTCCAGCAAACGATAACCCGGTTGACGATGATCTAAGGCGAAATAGGAGGATAATGGTTTAAACTGAATACACGTCGATGGTGTCGCCATTAGTGGAATAGGACCATGCGGTCCACGATGAATATTATCGACTTGTTGGTGTACGTGCCCCCAAAGAACGCCTTTCACTTGCGGGTAGCGACTTGTTCGTTGCAAAAAGTCTTCGCCATTCATCATGCAATGCTGATCTAACCAAGCGCACTGCATTAAAATAGGATTATGGTGCATCACTAATAACACATGTTTATCTGGTGTCGCCTTAATTGAAGCCTCGATCAATGCAAACTGCTGTTCGCCCATATAGCCACCAGGCTTACCACGAACAGTTGAATCAAGCATTAATATTAGCCAGTTACCAATAATTATCCGTTGTTGACCAAACACTTTTTCACCCTGCATACGCAGACTCATTAAGCGAGGATCATCGTGGTTTCCGGGTAAGTAATGACAAGGCAGATCTAACATCTCAATCTTCTGCACAAAGTGCTGATAAGACTCAGGTGAATAATCTTGGCTAATATCTCCCGTAGCCAATAAAATATTGGCGGGATATTGGGTTGCAATAAACGTATTCAACACGGCTTGAAGACTTTGTGCCGTATTAACACCAAGCAATTGACCTTCGGGATCAGCAAAAAGATGCGGATCCGTCACTTGTACTAATCGCACAGGCTCATTTTCAGCAACAGAATAATGCACTGCGTCTTTAAGCACAAAATATTCCTAACATGGTAAAAAGAAGAAAAAAGCTACGATTGGCAAGTCACTCTCAGAGACCCAATCTTCAACAGCTCCTCAAGGAATGCATTCACCTGAAATTTTTCATCGCTATGATGCATATGTATATTCGGGTAATCATACACTGGCTTTAAGCGATAAATCTGTTGGCTAGTTAACACTTCTGCTAATTGAGCATCATGATAGACACGAACAATTGCGTTTGGAGATTTAAAAAAATGTCCATTTGGTATAGGGCGCGATATTTCGATTAACTGAGTATATTTAGTATTCTCAAGAAGATTGATCGACAACTGGCCAAACTCACCTTCAACCTGCCAAGGCACATTGACCGTAATTTGATCGGGTAACCATTTTAAAATATGTGCATAATTTCGACCACATACCGCTAAAAACGCGCTGATATTGGGTTGATATTTTTGCTTGTTTCGCTGGTTAAACTCTGCCACTCAATCATTCCTATCTTGCTTATCACCATGTTCAATAAACTAAAGTGCGTCACGAATCTGTTGGTAGTTTAGCATCAACCATTGGATGCCTAATACCGTCGATGCATTGTCAATGCGACCATTATTAATCCATTCATAGGCTTGTTCACGGCTAACAACATGCACACGAATATCTTCATTTTCATGTTCAAGTCCGTGTATTCCGCCAGCTTTGGTCGTATCAACCTGCCCCCAAAACAAATGAAAACGCTCAGAAGTGCCACCAGGACTGACTAAGTAACTGTTTATGCGTGTTAAACCTAATAGACTTAATCCAGCTTCTTCGGCCAATTCTCGCTCTGCAACTTGTTCTGGAAATTCGCCGGGCTCAATCATACCTGCCACTAACTCAAGAAGCCAGATTGATTTAGTAGTTGCTAATGCAGGTACCCTAATTTGTTCGATTAATACAATTTCATCACGAACGGGGTCATAAGGCAGTACAACCACCGCATTACCGCGCTCAAAAACCTCACGGGTAATCTCACCACTCCAGCCACCTTTAAATAACTTATGCTTAAAGGTGTATTCGTCCAACTGGAAGAAACCTTTATACAACACTTTTTTAGATATCAAACTAAAACCTGACTCTGCGTCAAAGGTTGTTAACACCGATTGCTCAGACATATTTATCCTTGTCTATCAAAACATAAACTAACGGGTCATTTTAACAGTTTAAATTAACATAATTAAGAACTAAGCATTTGAGCTTGAAAAAAGCAAAAACGGGTCTAATTAAAATAAAATCTGTTACACTTCAAATTTGACTTGAAAATGAAAAAATCACTACTATTAAGTAGTGCACAATATGTAGTAATCGACATGACATAATCGATATATTGTGAGCAATATGTAATCAACAATGAAATGTCGACATTGAACGACGCTATCATCTGTAAATTATTGTGCATATTCATTAAGCAAGTGAGTTAACACTGATTGCCGAGTTAAGATTAAATGATGATAAATCATTCACTTAACCAAGAGCATGACCAAATTATAAGTTAATCAACACCTCAAATTACCGAGGAATTGTCTAAAAAGGGCAGCAAATGAAATTCAAAATTGGTTCATTATACGCAGCATTAGCATTTGCTATTGCAGCACCAGCAGTACAAGCTGACGATTTACTTCAAATATATCAGCAAGCACTCACTAGCGACCCTATCGTTTTACAAGCCAAAGCACAACGTGATGCGTTATACGAGAGTATTCAAGAAAACCGTGCACCGTTATTACCAACCATCAGCGCAAACGTTGGTTATGCCAAAGCGTGGAACGATCCTTTAGCAGACACCGACGGTTTAACGGGTGGTGTTAGCTTAACTCAAGTTATATACGATCATAGTGCATGGGTTGGTTTAGATCTTGCTGAAATGGCAGCATCTCAAGCCGACTCAACTTATGCATCGTCATTACAATCGTTAATCACTCGCGTAACTAAAGCGTACTTTGACGTATTAACGGCTAAAGATAACTACGAGTTCCAAGGTGCAGAAAAAGCCGCCATTGAACGTCAGCTTGAACAAACTAAGCAACGTTTTGCAGTCGGCCTAACCGCAATTACTGATGTACATGAAGCTCAAGCACAATATGACTTAGCATCAGCATTAGAAATTTTGGCTCAAAATACCCTAGACAATAGCTACGAAACATTACGTGAAATTACTGGTATAGATCATAAATCAATTGATATTCTTGATACTAACCGTTTTTCAGCCGTTACACCTGCCCCAGCATCGTCTGCTGCTTGGTTAAAAATGGCCGAAACCAATAGTATCGATTTAATGACTCAACGTATCGCTAAAGATATCGCCAATGAAACCATTAAATTGTACAAAGCTGGCCATATGCCTTCATTGAACTTCAATGCTGGTTACAACAAAGGCGTTGATCAAACGCCTGGTCCAGATTATGACAACAGCAATGTTGGTATCACGTTAAGCATTCCAATTTTTGAAGGCTTTAAAGTCACCTCTCAAGTGAAGCAAGCGCAATTCCGATATGTGGAAGCTAGCGAGAAATTAGAGCAAACTCATCGTAGCGTTACCAAAAACGTGCGTAATAACTTTAACAACGTGAATGCGTCTATCAGTTCAATCAAAGCGTATGAGCAATCAGTTATTTCATCTGAAAGCGCGCTAAAAGCAACCCAAGCTGGTTTTGAAGTGGGTACGCGTACAATTGTTGATGTGCTAAACCGTACACGTGACTTATATGATTCAAAGCGTCAACTATCTGAAGCTCGTTATGGTTATATTAACTCTATATTAGCGCTTAAACAGGCTGCGGGTACGTTGAATGAAGATGATGTTATCTCGATTAACAGCGGACTTATTGCTCAATAAGCACTAAGCACTAAGCACTAAGCTTACACAAAAATAAGCTCCCACAAAAAAACCGCCAATTGGCGGTTTTTTTATAGGCATTACAATTATTTATATAATCGTTAAGCTCGATACCGAATTAGAAAACTAATTCAACACCAGCAAATGCACCACTAAAGTCAGTATTCTGAGAAACACCAGAGAAGTTGCTTACATCAAAATTGAACTCGCGGTAACCAACACGGATAGAAGTATCGACAGCTAATCCGTCAAACTGCCATCCTAAACCTGCACCATAGTCATATACATTAGATTCATCTACACCGATCATTACATCAGCAAAGCCAAACAAACCTAAACCAATCATGCCGACTTGTGCACTGGCGTATCCCATCACGATACCGCTATCGATATCCACCTCTTCTGGGTGACCTGCATCAGCAACACGTAATGAACCACTCATTAACTTGTATGCCGCACCTAAATCAACAGACACTAAGTCGTTATCAAGAATTTCGTAATACAATACAAAGTCAGTATTACTTAAGTCATTAGTCACTGAGGTTTCGCCAGTAAAATTGTGACCGTTAAAGTTAAAGTCGGCATTAGCAAGACTCGTGCTCGACTCAAGACGGTTTTCACGAATTTTAACATTAGGCACAAACGGCAATGGATGCTCAACAGCAATCCACACACTACCTTGTGAAGAATCATCATTAAAGCTGTGAGCAACACCACTATCATCATTAAATGCATTTGTGGTGTCTGCCTGCCAATAATCGGCGCCTACTTTAAAACCCAATACAGTTGCCGCATGAGCCGATGACACACTTAAAAGGCCCACTACAGCTGTGGCAAGAAGAGTCTTTTTCATCATTATCCTTGTGAGAGTAAATTAGTTAAATCAATTACCGCGGCATTTGCACGCGAAATATAATTAGCCATCACCAACGAGTGATTAGCCACTAAACCAAAACCATTTCCATTAAGAACCAAAGGGCTCCAAACTGTTTGCTGAGTTGCTTCAAGTTCACGAATAATTTGACGTAAACTGACCTCAGCGTTTTTCTTTTCTAACACATCGGCAAAATCAACTTCAATAGCCCGCATAAAATTCAATAATGCCCAGGCTGAACCACGGCTTTCATAAAATACATCATCAATTTTCCACCAGCTGGTTTTAATTTCATTACTCGATAAACCAGGTGTAGATTGACGCGCAGACTTATCACCTGCTAAATCAGTATTTAAGCGTTCTTGGCCCACACTGGCAGATAAGTGTTGCGACATACTGCCTAAGCGTTTCTGAACTTCTTTCAACCATTCATTGAGATTATCTGCACGAGCATAAAACTGAGCATTATTGTTATCAGCGTCATTGATTTTAGCACGGTAAAGTTTCAATAATTTGATCGCATCACGATACTCACCTTCAGCACTTGGCACTAACCAACTAGTATGACCAATGTTTAACTTCGAATGAGCGGCTAACAAATCAGTGTCCGCCGTCGACTGCGACTGCGAACGACTAAACTCTTTACGCATAGTCAGTGCTAAATCACGCACTTGCTCTAATGCACCAAATTCAAATGCAGGCATGTTATCCATCATTACCGACGGAGGCATAATATCATTAGATAGCCAACCACCTGGTTTATCCAGCAAGGTTTCCATGGTATCAATTAATGCAGTCGTTGTGGCATAACCCACAATTAACTTACCGTTATCAGTTTGCGACGAGACCGGCTTAATGGGATCTGGCTCAACGCTCCACCACACGCTAACAAAGTAAAGTACTAAACCCAGCACACCAACAACGGCTAAAATTTTATTCCTTGTTACTTGCATCAATATTGCTCCTTAATGATGGTGATGATGCTCGACATGTTCATCATGTTGAGCCGCGGTCTGTTTAAGCACTGTAAGCTCAATCATAAGATGCTGACCATCTTCAAAAATTAATTCTAAAGGCACTTTATCATCAATAACCAATGGCGCGGTTAACGACAACAACATCACATGGTCGCCAGTAGGTTGAAGTGTTAACGAACCGTGAGACGGTATAGTAAACCCTTCGACTTGACGCATTTTAACCATGCCATCTTCTTCTAAAATTGTATGTAACTGCGCTACTTTTGCCGCACTGGTCTTCACTTCAACTAACTTAACATCGCTGTTGTCATGATTTTCTAACGTAAAATAAGCGGCGGTATTAGGCACACTCGCAGGCATAGCTCTAACATGTCCATCGACCAGGACAACGTTAGCAGTGGCGGCGAATGATATTGATGATAACACTAAAAAGTTAAACAGATGTTTGAATATTGCTTTCAATGTCTTAAACTCCATGTAATCCCACTCGCGTTCACAACAGGAAGCTACGAATGAGTCATATTCAGGTAAGAGATGATCAAGGCGTGCGTATCATCAGTTTTAATCGTCCAGAAAAGCGCAATGCCTTTAATCTAGAAATGTATCAGCAATTCACAGAATACCTGATCCAAGGTGAAGCCGACAATGATATTCGTGCCTTTCTGTTCCATGGTACCGAAAACTGTTTTACCTCTGGCAATGATATCGTCGATTTTCTGCAAAGTGGTGCCTTAGATGACAATCATCCAACCGTTAAATTCTTGTTTTGTTTGTTAGATCTTAAAAAGCCTGTGGTTGCAGCGGTAACCGGAGCGGCTGTGGGAATAGGAACAACTCTACTATTGCATTGCGACTTAGTGTACGCCGACAATCAGGCTAAATTCCAAATGCCATTTGTCAATTTAGCGCTAGTACCAGAAGCAGCCTCAAGCATCTTGTTACCCTTAATTGTTGGCCAACAAAAAGCGGCTGAACTGATTTTACTGGGCGAAGCCTTTGATGCAGAGACGGCTGAAAAATTAACCATTATTAACCGCGTGGTTGCGCAAGACGAGCTCATTAGCTTCAGTCTAGCGCAAGCAAAAAAATTGGCAGCTCTGCCACCATTATCTATGCAAGCATCAAAACGGCTTTTACGTCATAACCAGGCAGAAGTTAAAGCTCAGATGAAATTAGAATTAGTTGAGTTTGCTGAACGCTTACAAAGTAACGAAGCAAAACAACGCTTCCAAGCTTTCTTAAAAAAATAACCACATACATCAATGCATAACCTATCTGCGGGGTAATTAAACTTCCCCCGCTTACTCATTACTGGGCAAGCCTTAAAATCGAGATGTTTTTTGACTCATCACCACTGCAATCACAAAGTACGCAAGTAAACTAATACTTGGATTGGTTAGCACTAATCCTACTGTCACAATACGAGTCCAAAGTAATGACCAGCCATATTGTTTTGCTAACTTCGCAGATACGCCACATACAATTCGAGTTTCATCTTGTAATCTATTGATTAAACGGTTCATATTATCCTCTCGTACTTAATAAGGTTTATTCTAAAAGCAATGAGTTAAGATTAAGCTTGGTCATTAATGCTTGGCCAAAACAGCCAGCTGACTAACATCGCACACAATGCAAAACTGATAACTGGCAATAACAATAACGACATTAATGGCAGCACCAAGCCTATATTCATCGCCCCATCCATTACTTATTCTCAGCAGCTACAGCGGTACTCACTTGTGGTTGTTCAAAGCTAGCAAACTCTAAAGCTGAATTAATTTCAAAAACTTGTTCAGCAATTTGAGTTTGCAACGACAGCATTAACTCTTGCTTCACATTTGAAATCATCTCTTGGCTCGCTTGCGTCATATTCTGTTCTAGCGCAGCGACTGTATTAGAGATTGAAATTTCATCTGCTTGTGCCGAAACACTGGCGGTAACCAATAATGCTGCAGCAATTGATAGTTGAACACTACGGCGAATCACGTTGGTTGAAGTTAATGTAGACATAATGGCATCCTTTCTTGTGTTGGTTAATGGCAACTAAACACCCGTCTAGTTGATTACACAATAGGTATTACAAGCTGCGTGCCAACTTTCAAAAACCACTCTAACCACTTAATTTGTAAACCAAATAAATTAATTATAGTTTATATAACTGAACTAAAGTCGTGAGCAAAAAACCAACAGGTAGTAAAATTAACCATATAGTTAGTGAAAATGACCAGTGATTTTTATTAAGCATCTTAGCAAGACTAAAACGTCGTCAGAAATAGCCCAATATTACCACCCACCGAAAAGCTACAGCGAAGTAAGTGCTTAGATGAGTGGCTGAAGTAGAGGTTAAATTAACGGCGAGATTAATAGTTGATGAATGTGATGGTTACGCTGACAGAGTTAATGATTGAGATAATGGATGAGTTAATAATTGAGAAAATGATTGCGTGAGTGACAGGTTTAGTAACTGGATTCGTGACAATAGTTACTGACAATAGTCAGTGACGGTCTAGTCTTTCTAGGTCTTATCATAGGTAATTGTCTTGGCCACTTTTGTCTAGCAGGCTTTATGGATTCTCGAGCTGATTTTACAAGCGAGTTAAAAATCAAAAAGCGCCTAATAAAAGACGCTTTTGATATGCTAACGGCTATTGTTAATATAACCGTCTGGGCGTTTATTTGACAACGTATTCTATTGAAATACCTCGCGATATAACTTCTCGATATAACCTATTAATATAAAGTGTTATATCAAAGTCGATTCGTCACTGGCCAATGCTTCGGCATCAACAAACTCAGCGGCTTTAAGCACTACCCCAATATCAGCATTAGGCTTATGAGCATTCTCACTTAAATGACGACGCCAGCCACGTGAACCCGGCAATCCTTGAAATAAACCAATCATATGACGAGTAATGTGGTTTAACCGACCGCCTTGGGCTAAATGAGCCTCAATATACGGCAACATTTGCTCAATCACTTGCTGACGAGTAATCACCACGGTATCGAGTCCACACAATTGCTGATCAACTTGCGCCAATATATAGGGGTTTTGATAAGCTTCACGCCCCACCATCACTCCATCTAGCTGGGTTAGATGCAGCTTAGATTCTTCAAGGGTTTTAATGCCACCGTTAATGCTGATGTTCAAGTGTGGATAATCACGCTTTAACTGGTAAACCCGATCATAATCTAGCGGCGGAATTTCACGGTTTTCTTTCGGGCTTAACCCTTGTAACCAGGCTTTACGCGCATGAATAGTAAATGCACTACAACCTTGAGCGCTCACGGTTTCAATAAAATCCGTTAAAAACTGATAACTGTCTTGCTCATCAATCCCAATACGGGTTTTTACCGTGATCGGCATATCGGTTACCTGCTTCATCGCATCAACACATTGCGCTACTAACGCAGGTTCAGCCATTAAACACGCACCAAAGCGGCCATTCTGCACTCTATCAGACGGACACCCTACATTGAGGTTCACTTCATCATAACCGCGCTCAGCAGCCAATTTGGCACACGCCGCTAAATCCACAGCGTTAGAGCCACCCAACTGTAACGCTACAGGATGCTCTTGCTCGTTATAAGCTAAATAGTCGCCCTTACCTTGTAATATAGCACCCGTGGTGATCATCTCGGTATACAACAAGGCTTTGCTCGACATAAGGCGTGCAAAGTAACGATAGTGGCGGTCAGTCCAATCCAGCATCGGCGCTATGGAAAAGGTGCGATCAAGCGTATCTGTTGGTATGACTAGCTTTGGTGTTGTATTCACTGAATTCTTTATACTCATAGTTTGCGGTATTGATGCACCTTTTTAGCTGCATTTTGGGTAATCGTTGTTGCACAAGGAGCCAGTAAAAAAGTCATAAATTAGGCTAAAACAACTGGGCTGCCCTAAGTAATGGCTAATTATATCATTAACCCATCATCGAGAAGCAAGTGTCTACTGATTTAGGGAAAGATCACGGTGCGATAGAGTGTATACGTTGGTATGGCTAGCTTTGACGTTGTATTCACTGAATTAACACCTCTCACGTTTTTGAGTTTTTCACACATTTTAAGACGTTTTTACACGTTTTTAGAGGCCAGGGGAACCATAATGCATTGGGCAAATGAAAGTGGGGAACCCAAATTATGGTGTCTTATAGCATTCATAAACGTGATAAAGCTGATAATACACGTCAGTAGCGTTACTTAATTCGCGTAAAGAGAGACTCGCTATTGGCAGCCACGGTTATTGATTAGTTTATTTGGTTTACAGTTGTTTTAATTCAGACCTAAGTGCAGATATTTGACGATCAATTGATTCGACTTCTGTACTGCCCTGTTGCATAACTGCGGTCATTTCTTGCGCTAGACTTTGCTGCCACTAAATTATTGTTAGCTCGCTTACCAGTGGTACGCAATTGATCGATTTTATCATCACGATCTTTGAACGCTTTTTTCCTTTCTTTTTCGAGGTTTCTAATGTCACGTTCAATTTTTTGTTTACGTAAGTATTGAGCGATTTCAGCTTTTTTATCACGCGCATTAACAGCACTATCCAGCTGCCTTGCATCTATGGTCTCGTTAGTTAGGCTTTCAGGGTAACCTCTCGATGGTGCAACCACGCTGCCTACATTACTTAAATCTAACAGTTCGCTTTGGTCGTCGCACGGGTCTGCTTGATACTTACCATCTGCACACTTATAGACTTCTGCAGAAGCTGAAGCTGACACCATTATTAAAATAACGATTAATGATTTTCCATCCATAGAACACCTCTTATTTAGTTATTTTTATTGTACAACGATATGATTTCTCATGAAATTAAAAAACAATCTAAAACAATAGCTTAAAGTTTAAATGTGCAGAGTAATCCAAGGTTTATCTTCTTACTACCTTTCACAACGGCACTTTTCACGACAGCATTTTTGCTTAACCGAATCGGGCTGCTCGCGCTAATGGGTACTTAATACGGCTTCAGCCGACCTATCGTTATTTGTATGTTCCGTTTGGCTTCTCGATACTATGCTCTGTTGGTTGCGGTGTTATTGTCATAATTTTAACACCTTCTGGTGATTCAAAACGGTGCCAAACATCTTGGGGGATAACCAACATTTGCCCCGTCGATAAAGGGTAACGTTGCTCTACGTTATCAACTAGAAGGACTAATGTCGTTTCTCCACCTAAAATCTGAACGAACTCATCACCTTTTGGGTGTTTCTCCCACTCACTAAAACCGGAATAATGAGCGATATATATTCCACCGTCTCTATATTCAGATAATAGCGCAAAAGCATTTTTTGCTTGTTCATTAGTGGTTTCTGGCGTTCTATGTTTCAGAAAATCAACTCGTGAAAATTGATCATTTATTGTGATTGCTACAGATTCCGACACTTGCTCGATCCTTGTGATACATGACGTTTAGTCATTGCGTTATTGATTTATCCTACATTTGCCATCTTATTGATGTAAAGCGATTAAATCATCTTAGCTTTTCAGGTAGCCAACACAGCGTTAAAAACATGAACTAGCTAATAGAAATTCCAAGCTGAATCATTACAATTACAGTCAGCGACTTAACATAATGAACTATCCAACATCGGTATAATGGAAAAGAAGCGCACGAACATAACTATTGCTGTGCTTATCCGTTGGTGAGCCTCGCTTTGATGTGGTATTAACCGAATTTATCATCATTGGATAATCAACGTTTGCAGTCTTCGCTGTCGCGTTAATTACTTTTAAGTGCATGGGTAATCAATATTAGCTCCAACTAGAAACCACCTTAGTCAGTAGCGCAATCAATTGATGCTCAGCTCAGCCCTTGTAGCGTTAGACCGACCATAGTAAATTAATGGCTCATTCTAGATTTTTGTTACATGAATTAACTGTATAAAAATATTTTTACCGTTAATGCCACTATCAATTTCCTTTTTGTGCTCTAAGCTTAAACCTGTATTTCACTTTGCTGATATAGTCAGTATTTGTGTTAGTCAGCTACTATAATGATAGGGCCGTGTAGCGTTACGCACTCTTTATGCCCTCTCTATATACTATGCCACCCTTTAAAATGTAGAAGGATTGCTTTGCCTATGAACGTTGAATTCATCAACCCATTTCTTGTGTCTTTAATCAATGTAATCTCTACCATGGCAACAATGGATCTTAAGCCTGGTAAACCTCAATTAAAAAACCATGACCTTGCAAAAGGTGACGTATCTGGCTTGATTGGTATGGTGGGTCCTAAAACTCGCGGTTCGCTGTCGATTACTTTTGAGCAATCACTTATCCTTGAAATTATGAATAAAATGCTTGGTGAAAAACCGGGGGTTATTAATGATGAAGTAACTGATTTAGTGGGTGAAATAACTAACATGGTGACTGGCGGTGCCAAAAACTTACTCAGCGAAAAAGGTTACGACTTTGATATGGCAACACCGGCTGTGGTGTCTGGTAAAAACCATACTATTTCTCATAAAGCGCGCGGTAAAAAAATCATGATGCCTTTTAGCCACGAATTCGGTAACGCTTTTATTGAAATTTGCTTTGAGGATTCTTAATCAAACATTAGAAGTTAACACCAAAGTGAAAAACTGAATCTAACGCTGGCACCCAATTCTTAAAAACAACAGAGCCTCAAAACTACAGACCTAAAACAACAGTATCTAAAACAACAATGCCCAACACGTTATCTACGTATTGGGCATTGTTTATATCAATCTCATGCTCAATCGAGCAGTTCAACCAACACTCGTGGCGTAAGCTTAGTGACTAATTCATAAGCAATGGTACCAATGTGTTCGGCCACTTCTTCTACTGCAAGCGCTTTACCCCACAGCTGAACACTATCGCCGACGTTATCTTGTGCATCGGCACCTAGGTCTACGGTTAACATGTCCATAGACACTCGACCAACTATCGGTACTCGGCGGCCGTTAATCCATACCGGTGTGCCTTCTGGGGCATTACGTGGGTAACCATCACCATAACCAATGGCAACAACCCCTAAGCGAGTGTCTTTTTTAGCGGTCCAAGTTGCACCGTAGCCGACACTATCGCCGGCTTTATGTTCGCGCACAGCTATCAGATTGGATACTAATTCCATCGCCGGAATTAATCGATGATTAACGCCCCTATCACCTACTACCGGAGATACACCATAAAGCGCAATGCCGGGTCTTATCCAGTCGGCTTGGCTTGTTGGCCAAAATAAGGTACCTGCAGAATTTGCTAAGGTGCGATCGCCTTCTAAGCCACTAATCAATTGCTCAAAGGCATTCATTTGCGTTTGAGTAAGGATATTATCGGGTTCGTCGGCGCAGGCAAAGTGAGTCATTAAATGAATCGGCTTAGCCACTTGCGGACAAGCCAGCAAACGCTGATAAATACTGTCGAACTGCTCAAGACTAAAGCCAATACGATGCATGCCAGTATCAATTTTTATCCATACGGTGACAGGCTTATCTAGCGTGATAGTTTCAAGCATTTGCAATTGCGATTCATGATGAACCACAGTATCGATATTATGACTAACTAGTGTGGGTAAATCTGACTGACGGAAAAAACCCTCTAATAATAAAAGCTTACCTTTTACGCCGCCTTCTCTGAGTTGCAATGCTTCTTCAAGCCTTGCCAAACCAAACCCATCTGCGCCGCCATGATACTTGCCGACACTTTCTACATAATTTAATAAGCCGACACTTTCAGCCACATTTAATAACCCATGGCCATAACCATTGGCTTTAACCACTGCCATAATTTTGCTATTGGGCGCAATAAGGCGCAATTGTGCCAAGTTACTTTGCAATGCGTAACGACTGATTTCTGCACGAGGAAAAGGTTTCAATAGGTTGCCTTAATTAACAATAAATAACATGGCGCGGCTTGCTGTCTGTTAAGAGGTTTAGGGCCATGAATGCAACCTCATTAACAGAGATAAACTAATATCATAAATAACGATACTAAAAACACAAATACAGTCTAATCAATGATTAATCTTCTTCAAATTGCGGCCCAGCATAGTTATCAAAGCGAGAGAATTGACCTTGGAATACCAGACGAATACGACCAATAGGTCCGTTACGTTGCTTACCGATAATGATTTCTGCGGTGCCTTTATCTTCAGAGCTGTCGTTATACACTTCGTCGCGATAGATGAACATAATTAAATCGGCATCCTGCTCAATCGCACCCGATTCACGTAAGTCAGAGTTAATTGGGCGTTTATCGGCTCGTTGCTCTAGCGAGCGGTTAAGCTGCGACAATGCAATAACAGGTACTTCTAATTCTTTGGCTAAGGCTTTTAATGAACGAGAGATCTCTGAAATTTCTAAGGTACGATTATCTTTTAACGACGGTACCTGCATTAATTGCAGGTAATCGATCATGATCATTGATAAACCGCCATGCTCACGCGCAATACGTCTGGCACGACTGCGCACTTCGGTTGGGGTTAATCCTGAGCCATCATCGATGTACATTTTACCTTGTTCAAGCATGATACCCATGGTTGAAGACACGCGCGCCCAATCTTCATCGTCTAATTGACCTGTACGAATTTTGGTTTGGTCTACACGGCCAAGCGAGGCTAACATACGCATCATAATCTGTTCTGACGGCATCTCGAGACTGAAAATAAGTACTGGCTTGTCTTCATTCATGGCGGCTTG
Source organism: Shewanella sp. Arc9-LZ (assembly GCF_010092445.1). Classification (NCBI taxonomy): domain Bacteria; kingdom Pseudomonadati; phylum Pseudomonadota; class Gammaproteobacteria; order Alteromonadales; family Shewanellaceae; genus Shewanella; species Shewanella sp. Arc9-LZ. The sequence continues at coordinate 4,141,766 of NZ_CP048031.1, forward strand.
TTCACACAAGTTCATCGCGAAGGTGGTTTTACCCATAGAAGGACGCGCGGCTACAATAATTAAGTCGCCAGACTGAAAACCTGCGGTCATTTTATCTAAATCATTAAAACCACTTGAAACACCTGTCACACCGTTATGGGGATTGTTATAAAGCTGCTCAATTCTATCGACGGTTTTTTCAAGAATGCTTTTAATGTTTTCCGGGCCTTCATTGGCATTGGTACGCATTTCTGCGATTTTAAAGACTTTGGTTTCAGCCAAGTCTAATAATGCACTTGAATCACGGCCTTCTGGGTTATAACCCGCATCGGCAATTTCGTGGGCAACGGCAATCATGTCACGTACTACGGCACGTTCACGCACAATGTCTGCGTAAGATAGAATATTACCGGCGCTGGGGGTATTTTTGGCAATTTCGCCTAAGTAAGCAAAGCCGCCAGCATCGTCTAATTGATCTTCAATTTCGAGCTGTTCGGATACGGTAATTAAATCCAGCGGTTGGCCCGATTCCATTAAACGTTGCATAGCCGTGAAAATCATTCGATGAGAACGAGAATAAAAATCTTCTGGCACAACCGCTTCAGAAACACGATCCCACGCTTCAGCATCTAGCATCAATCCACCTAAAACGGATTGTTCTGCTTCTATTGAATGAGGAGGCAATTTTAATGCATTAACTTCTACATCTCTTTGCCTGTTTCTTGCTTTAAAAGCACCTTGCTGTGACATTAACACTCCCAATTTCCAACGACTTTATAAAATATGGTATAACACCGTGGTCTAGCTTAATTTGCCGTCATTACCGATTAGAATAACAGCTCCGTCAAACGGAAATAAAATAATTATTTAAGGAAAATACATGCGTATAGCACTCGTTGCAGCACTTGTGCTGACATCTGGTTTTGCCTTTGCCGATGAAGGGCAGTGGCAACCGTATCAAATGCCATCCATTGCCGACAAACTCCTGCAACGTGGTATTGATATTCCCGCATCACAACTGGCAGATTTGGGACAGTACCCAATGAATGCTGTCGTCAGTTTGGGGTATTGTACCGCCAGTTTTGTATCCCCCCAAGGCCTAGTTGTCACAAACCATCATTGTGCTTATCGCGGCATACAATATAACAGCAAAAAAGAACATAATTACCTCGCAGATGGCTTTTTAGCAAACACCCAAGCGGAAGAACCTTCTGCTGGGCCAAACGAACGCTTATACATTACCGAGGAAGTTACCAACGTGACCGATAGCGTTATGGCTAACTTAAGCACCGAACCTTTGGTACGCTTTGAAGATATCCAAGCGAATAAAAAAGCATTAATTAAAATCTGCGAATCAGATGACAACTACCGTTGCTCAGTTAACAGTTTTCACCACGGCTTAGAATATTATCTGACGAAACAGTTAATCATTCGAGATGTACGCTTGGTGTATGCGCCACCTAAAAGTATTGGCGGCTTTGGCGGCGATATCGACAATTATGAATACCCTCGTCATTCTGGCGATTTTACCTTTTTACGCGCCTATGTGGGTAAAGACGGTAAGCCTGCAACGTTTAAGAAAGGCAATGTGCCATATCAGCCTAAAAGCTACTTAAAAGTGAACGCAGACGGTGTAAAAGCAGGCGATGGTATTTTTGTGGCCGGTTATCCAGGCTCTACCAGCCGTTACAACTTAACCAGTGAGTTACAGTTTGCTAGTGATTGGATATATCCAACCTACGCAAAACGCTACCAGTTGCAAATTGATACCATTACCTTAATGGGCGATGTAGATAAAGATATCGCGCTTAAATATGCCGGCACTATGGCCTCAATGGCTAACCGGATGAAAAAGCTTAATGGCTTATTAGATGGCTTTAACGCCACTGATATTGTTGGTATTAAACAGCAACGTGAGAATGACTTTCTCGCTTGGCTTAAAAAAGATCCTGGTGCTAACCAAAATCTCATCAGTGATCTTGAAGCACTACTTGCTGAAAAACATCAGCAAATGCAAACCAATTATTTCTTTAAAAATGCCCAATCAAGCGAAATGCTTCAGGCTGCTAGCAAACTGTACCGTTTAGCTAAAGAAAGGAAGAAACCCAATGACCAACGTGAGTCAGGGTTTCAGCTGCGTGATATGAAAATGTTTAAAGCAGCACTTAAACGTATCGATAGCAGCTTCGATCCCGTGGTCGATAAAATTTTATGGTTACAAGACTTACAAGCCTATGTAAGACAACCGTTAAAAACTGAAGTGTTTGATAACGCCTTAAGCAGCTCAGACAATTTTGAACAGCTAGAGTCTAAAGTGGAAGGTTTGTATGCATTAACAGAGCTCACCGACCAAGCTAAACGCCTAGCGTGGATGAGTAAAAGAGCTGAAGATTTTGAGATTAGCGATGACCCATTTATTCGTTTAGCGGTGGCCATTCATGACACCAATATGGCATTGGAAAAGAGCGAAAAGCTACTTGCAGGTAAATTGTCATCTGTTCGTCCTGAATACATGAAGGCGATTATTGATTATTACAAATCAAATAACTGGCCTGTATACCCTGATGCTAACCGCACATTACGTATTACCTACGGTATGGTTGATGGCTATCAATCTAAAGATGCATTATACAAGCAGCCATTTACTCGCTTAGCTGGCATCCTAGCCAAAAACACCGGTGAAGCACCGTATAATGCTCCCGCGAAACTGTTAGCGGCAATTAAAGCTGACGACTTAGGTAAACATCGCGTCACATCGGTATATAAGCAGCAAAGCAGTTGTCAATTTATGTCTTGTTTAGACAAGCCCGCCGATTTTAACTCTGTACCGGTTAACTTTTTATCAAGTGCTGACACTACTGGTGGTAACTCAGGCTCACCAGTGTTAAATGGTAAAGGTGAGTTAGTTGGTCTTAACTTCGACTCAACTTATGAAGCCATCACTAAAGACTGGTTCTTTAACCCAACGATTACCCGTGCCGTACATGTCGATATTCGCTACATTTTGTGGATGATGGACAAGGTCGATCACGCTGATAATTTGATAAAAGAGTTAACCTTAGTGACCAAGACTGAAGGAGAAGCAAAGGTAGCAACTGAAGTTACTGCCATAGCAACAACCGAAATATTGCCTGAAATTGCAACTGAAGCTGTAACAGTCGTCACATCCGAAGTGGCAACTGAGGCACCAGCCAAAGCGGTAACTAAAGTAGCGCCTGATGTTGCAATAGAAACTGCAACTGAAATACCTGCAGAAGCGGCAATTGAAGTTGCACCCGATGTTGCACCCGATGTTGCAATAAAAGCAGCGACTGAAGTTCCTACCAATGCAGTGGTTGCAGTAACACCAGAAGCAGCTGCCGAAGTTACAACTGAAATACCAGTCAAACCAGCAGTTGCAGTAACGCCTGAAGTAGCCCTCGAAGTTACAACCAAAGCATCTGCTAAAGCCGGAGTTGTAGTCGTACCAGAAGCCGCTGCAGAAGTTACAACCAAAGTACAAGCCGAAGCGGCAGTTGTAGTAGTACCAGAAGCCGCTGCAGAAGTTGCAACTAAAGTACAAGTCAAACCAGCAGTTGCAGTAGCCCCTGAAGCAGCTGCCGAAGTTGCAACCAAAGCATCTGCTAAAGCCGGAGTTGTAGTCGTACCAGAAGCCCCCGAAGTTACAACCAAAGTACAAGCCAAAACGGCAGTTGTAGTAGCCCCTGAAGCCGCTGCCGAAGTTGCAACCAAAGCACCGGCCAAAGCGACTGTTGTAGTAGCGCCTGAAGCAGCGGCTAAAAAAGAACCAAACTAGCCCTGGTAAACAATATTCCAGTGACCATCAAATAGAGGTTCACTGGAATATTCTCTGGCATTGAAAGATCCTAAACAGCTGGCCATGCGGCCTAAACAGATGGTGTTAACAAGGCTAGTGATTAAATCGCAGACATAAAAAAACACCGCCCGGAGGCGGTGTTTTTTATGGAGCTAAACAGTAATTAAGCTTCTGCTACAATAGCAATCTTAACTACAGCTTTAACTTCAGCGTGTACTTGAACTTCAATTTCGAAGCTACCAGTAGTGCGTAAAGCACCTAAAGGTAAACGAACTTCAGATTTAGCAAGTGCTACGCCAGCTGCAGTAACTGCATCAGCGATATCACGGTTGCCAATTGATCCGAATAATTTACCTTCATCACCTGCTTTAGAAGCAATAACAACAGCTTCTAATGCAGTTAATTTATCAGCACGAGCTGTCGCAGTAGCTAATTCAGCAGCTAATTTAGCTTCTAATTCAGCACGACGAGCTTCAAATACTTCAGTGTTTGCTGTGTTTGCTACAACGGCTTTACCATAAGGTAAAAGGAAGTTACGAGCATAACCAGCTTTAACAGAAACTTGGTCGCCTAAGCTACCTAAGTTTGCAACTTTATCTAGCAAAATAACGTTCATTATCAAATCCTCAATATTCTGTTAGGAATAATTAATACTGCAATATTACTGATGTAAATCAGTATATGGCAGTAGAGAAAGATAACGAGCACGCTTGATAGCGCGAGCTAGTTGGCGTTGATATCTAGCACTGGTACCAGTGATACGGCTAGGAACAATCTTGCCGCTTTCAGTGATGTAGTTCTTTAAAGTAACGATATCTTTGTAATCAATCTCGACAACACCTTCAGCGGTGAAGCGACAGAACTTGCGACGACGGAAATAACGTGCCATTTTGACAGTCTCCTAAGTTTTCAATTCGACATTTTCAGCATGCAAGACTAAACGGTTTTGTCCATTTCGCCCTTGTTGTAGTGAAAGAAACCCTTCAACATCAACTTGCACACCTGCTTGTAATTTATTTGCTACGCTATCAAAGCGCGGACCACTTAATACCACTTGAATCAAACAGTAGACGTTTCTCAACATTTCTACTTCTTGTCTTTGTGATTTATGCTCTACCGTTATGACCACATGGGCTATACCGCTAGGGCTATCTAATCGTCTTGAACGAGTTATCGTTCCAGACAACATTAAGTGATTATTCACAAAAAATTATTCAGCGTTTTCTTCAGCGCTTTCTTCTACATTACGGTCATCAGAAGGTGAACGACGTGAATCACGTTCGTCTCTTGCTTTTGCCATAGGAGAAGCTTCAGTAACTGCAGCTTTAGTGCGCATTACCATGTTACGCAGAACAGCGTCGTTGAAACGGAAAGCTGTTTCTAGTTCTTCGATAGACTCTGCAGATGCTTCTACGTTCAAAAGAACATAGTGAGCTTTATGTAGGTCTTGGATCGGGTAAGCCAATTGACGACGGCCCCAATCTTCTAAACGGTGGACTGTACCATTAGCAGCGGTGATAACACCGGTGTAACGCTCAATCATACCAGGGACTTGTTCACTTTGATCTGGGTGAACCATAAATACGATTTCATAATGACGCATTTATTGCTCCTTACGGTTAAGTAGCCTCTTTTCTGGCTCAGTCAGACCAATGTGGAGGCAAGGAACGAATTAAAGTGACTGATTTGAGCGCGCGATGATACATAAAGTGCGCTATAAACTCAAGCACTAACTCACTCTTTTCAGCAATCTTGAATACAGGTATGATGGCGACAGTCCAAAATACCGCGTTTACGCCGTCAAGAATAAAACAGTCTAATGATAACCATGAAAAACATAGTCACAACATGCTGCCTCTTTTTATTGTCTGCTCCGGCATGGGCGTTAGTACCACCAGATTATCAAGAACCGCCTAGTAATTTTAATGCTGAAGTTGAAGCTGGTTTACAGCTAAACAGTGGTAACAACGAAACTAAAAACTTTAACGGCCGTACTTATTTAACTTACGACTCGCCGAGCACCAAACAAGAAGCGACATTAAAGGCTTATTATGCCTCTGATGGAAATGAGTCTACTGCGGAAAAGTACGAATTGTTTTTACAGTCTAACTATAAATTAGAGCGTGGTTATGTATTTGGTCGTGGCGAATTTACCTGGAACGAGTTTGGTTCTTATACCCGTATTTCTACTATTTCTACTGGTTACGGTTTTGACTTAATTAAAAACTATAAAACCAAATTGAGCCTTGAAGCCGGCCCTGGTTATCGTTACGACCAACCGCAAGCCAGTATTGCTGAACCAAACCCTGATGAAAATCGTGATGTAATATTACGTTCAGCGGCTAAATATACGGTAAAATTGCAAGAATATACTAGCTTCAACGCCGACGTAACAGCCGAAACAGGTTTAGACAACAACACGTTAACCCTTGATATGAGTTATAAAAATACATTTATTCAAGATTGGGCATTTAAAATCGGTATGAACATCAAGTACACTGAAGTGGTGCCTGATGAAAGTAAAAACACCGATACAGTCACCACATTCAACTTGTTGTACACGTTTCAATAATTATTGATCGTAAATGAAGCGTAACAAGACAATCAATCAGTAGGGCTAACGTAGCCTTACTGAACCAATAAAGGCGCAGTTATGGACAGCCCGCTTCGCAGTTTTGCATCCTTATATAGCACCACTTTTTTAATGGTACTTGCTGCAGGTCTACTGACAACCTACCTGGGCTTAAGCCTGACCACCATGCAAGTGCCACAAATATGGATTGGTGGTATGATGTCTGCCTACTATATTGGTCTTGTATGCGGTTCCAAAGTTGGCCATAAACTTATCGCTCAAGTTGGCCATATTCGTGCTTTTGTTGCCTGTGCTGGAATCGTCACCGCATCAGCACTGGGTCATGCCCTCATCGACAACTTAACCATATGGTTAGTATTGCGCCTTGCCGTTGGTATGGGAATGATGTGCCAATATATGGTGTTAGAAAGCTGGCTCAATGAACAGGCCGAAAATAATCAACGCGGCACCGTATTTGCCAGTTACATGATTGTATCTTATTTAGGGTTAATGGCTGGCCAGGGAGCCATTAGCTTATATCCTGATTTGGGCATAGAACCACTGCTGTTAATCGCCATATGTTTTGCATTATGCATTGTGCCTATTTCAATCACTCGAAGAATTCACCCAGAACCGTTAACGCCGGCACCATTACAAATGGGTCTGTATTGGAAACGTGCCCCTCAAGCCTTAACGACAATAGCGTTAGGAAGCATGATTGTAGGTTGTTTTTATGGTTTAGCGCCATCTTATGCGACTGCCAAAGGTATTGATCCTGAACATGTTGCACTCTACATGTCTTGTACCATTTTTGCCGGGTTGTTAGCCCAATGGCCAATGGGTAAATTATCTGACATTATTTCTCGTAGCTTATTAATTCGCATTAACTGTACGTTATTGGGGGTTATCGTATTAATTATTACGGTCGTTCCATTCCATTCAGTGTATTCATTAATATTAACCGGTTTATTTGGTATTTTAGCGTTCACCTTATACCCATTAGCAACTGCCTTAGCAAACTCACGCGTAGACCAACACGAACGAGTTGGACTGTCTGCCACTATACTAGTGACCTTCGGTATCGGAGCAAGTATTGGCCCCTTAGTTGCTTCTGGTTTAATGCAGGTCTTAGGTGACCAAATGCTGTATGGGTTTATGGCAATCTGTTCGTTTACTTTATTAGTAAGACTACTGTGGATTAATTTACGCCAAAAAGCCGAACAGACTGCCACTGGAGATTACATAATGGCAGGTGGTGATTTAGTCAGCTCGCCGTTGGCAGCATCATTCGATCCACGTGTGGATATAGAAATGGTCAACGAGCAAATGATCAATCCTGCCGAGGATGCATTTGATAGCGTGCCAGATTCAACCGACGATGAGCTTGAGGATGCCGATGAGCAAGCCGGTTATAATACTGCTTATGCTAGCGTAGTAAACGATGATAGTTTGGGGCATGAGGAATTGGATGACGAAGATGTCGATAATGAGATCGGTAGACGTTAATTGATGTCATAAATTGCATATATAAAGTGTATTTATTTAAAGTGCACTTGTTTAAACTGAGCGCATTAGCCGTTTTGAATTAATAAAAACGTTAAAGCAGTATGTAAAACACTCAATATCCTGAGCTCGAGATAATAAAAAACGGCGATTAATATCGCCGTTTTTTGATCGCATTCTTTGCTATTTTCGCTAGCAACAACGCTAATGGATAGGTGATTAACCTAAACGCTGTCTAACCGCTTCAAATAAGCAAACACCAGTGGCAACAGACACGTTGAGACTCGACACGCTTCCAGACATTGGAATTGATACAAGTGAATCACAACCTTCGCGTGATAAACGACGTAAACCTTTATCTTCCGCGCCCATAGCAATCGCTAGCGGCCCTTTGAGGTCAGCTTGGTATACATTACCTTCGGCTTCGCCTGCAGTACCTACAATCCAAACACCTTTATCTTGCAAGTGACGCATAGTACGAGCAAGGTTAGTCACTTGAAATAACGGTATGGTTTCTGCTGCGCCACAAGCAACTTTGCTTACGGTTGAGGTTAACCCTACTGAGTTATCTTTTGGTACGATAACCGCATGTACCCCAGCAGCATCAGCATTACGTAAACATGCGCCAAGGTTATGTGGATCAGTTACACCGTCTAAAATTAATAAGAAAGGCACTGCAGTTTTATCAAGTAACTCATCTAAATCTTTTTCAGTCAACGGCTTAACAGCCTTAACGCGAGCCACAATACCTTGGTGTTGTGAGCTACCCGCTTTATCATCTAACACTTTACGTGCTGCACGTTGTAGTGTTGTACCAAAGGTTGACGCTAGATCAATTAACGGGGTTAAGCGTTCGTCATCACGGCCTTGTAGTAGCCAAAGTTCAATGACACGTTCAGGGCTGTTATCTAACAAAGCTTGAACGGCGTGAATGCCAAAAATGGTATCTTGTTTTTTCATTTAATTACTTTCTCTTGCTGCGCTTGGCAGGGTTTTTCTTAACGCTAGAATCTGGTTTTGCTGCATCCGTTTTTTGTGCAACTGCAGAAGATTTTTTCACCGCCGCTGGTTTTGCTGCTGGAGATGAAGCTTTTCCGCTTGAACGACGCTTGCTGGCTTTAGGCTTATCAGACTTTGGTTTGTCAGACTTTGATTTATCAGACTTAGGCTTATCTGATTTAGGTTTATCAGACTTTGCAGATGACTTACCTCGTGCTGACTTAGCGCCTTCAGCATTCACTCGTTGGCGCGCTGTTGTTGGCTTACTGCCTTTACGCGCTGTTTTACCCGCACCTTTAGTGTTGTCACCCACCATCAATAAATCAATTTGACGATCATCAAGATTCACCGCCGCAACTTTAACCGTCACAGGATCGCCTACTTGATATACTTGGCGAGAATTTTCACCAATTAACCGTTGGCGCATTGGATCAAATTGATAATAGTCACTGGCAAGACTTGAAATATGTACCAGCCCATCAATAAATAATTCGTTTAATCTGACAAATAACCCAAAGCTAGTGACTGAGGCAATAACCGCATCGAAAGTGTCGCCGACGTGATCTTGCATATATTCACATTTAAGCCAATCACTCACATCACGAGTTGCTTCATCTGCACGACGCTCAGTGGTGGAACATTCTTCACCTAATGCATCTAACTCTTCAATCTGGTAGAGATAACCACCATCTTGAGTCCATTTATCGTTAACATTGTCCTGCTCTTTTGCGAGTAAATATTTAATCACTCGATGCAAAACTAAGTCAGGATAACGACGAATTGGCGACGTAAAATGCGAATAAGCTTCTAATGCCAAACCAAAGTGACCTTCGTTGTCTGGGCTGTAAACGGCCTGGCGCATTGAGCGCAATAACATCACCTGAATTAACTCAAAGTCAGGACGGTCAGCAATTTTTAACATCAGATTTTGATAGTCAGTCGGGGTCGGCTCTAATCCGCCATCCATGCTTAAACCACGCTCAGCAAGAAACTCTTTAAAATTAGCCAGTTTTTGCTCTGATGGTGCTTCGTGAACACGATATAGCACTTCACCTTTGTGCTTTTTAACAAATTTCGCCGACGCCACGTTGGCTAAAATCATACATTCTTCAATGATTTTATGCGCTTGATTGCGACCTCTAGGGACAATTTTATCAATTTTACGTTGTTCATTAAAAATGAATTGCGTTTCTAGCGTTTCAAAAGCAATCGCCCCACGCTCTGCACGGCGCTCATCTAAGATCAGATATAACGACTGCAAACACAATAAATGCGGGAATAATGCTTCATGCTCAGGGGCAATTGCACCACCTTCTAGCATGTCGGCAACTTTGGTGTAGGTAAAACGTGCATGAGAGTGCATTACCGCGGGATAAAACTTAGTACCCGATAACTTACCCGCTGCAGAAATGGTCATTTCAGCAACCATACATAAACGGTCGACTTTTGGCTTTAATGAACACAAGCCATTAGATATTTTCTCAGGCAACATTGGGATAACTTGCGATGGGAAATATACCGAGTTACCACGTGAGCGCGCTTCAGTATCTAATGCTGAATCAGTGCGTACATAATGACTCACATCAGCAATTGCTACCCATAAACGCCAGCCACCACTTGGTTTTGCTTCAGCATACACCGCGTCATCAAAATCACGGGCATCTTCGCCATCAATAGTGACTAACGGTAAATGACGTAAATCGACGCGACCTAATTTATCTTCTTCGGTGACTTCGTCAGGAATACGTTTGAGTTTTTTCTCAATAATCGCTGACCAAGTATGTGGTAAATCATAATTACGTAACGCAATTTCAATTTCCATACCCGGTGCCATTGTCTTACCCAAGACTTCGGTCACTTTCGCTGCCGCTTTAACAAAACGACCAGGGCGACGGGTTAACTCAACCACGACAACATCACCGGCGCGCGCGCCTAGTGTATCTTCGCTGGCAATTAATATTTCTTGGGTGATGCGTCTGTCATCAGCAATAACAAAACCCATGCCGCCGTCGACGTGATAACGGCCAACTAATGCAGCTGTTCGCTCATGAACTAAGCGCACAATTCGTGCTTCGCGACGACCACGACGATCAGTACCTGCTTTTTGAGCAAGCACTTTATCGCCATGGAAATACATCAGCATATCGCGATTATTAATAAATAAATCGTCACCGCCTTCATCTGGCTTAAAAAAGCCGAATCCATCGCGATGGCCTAAAACGGTACCAGACAATAAATCCATCCGTTCAGGTAAGCCATAGCTTTGTCCGCGGGTAAAGACTAGCTGGCCATCACGCTCCATTGCACGTAAACGACGGCGGAGGGCTTCTAATGGCACTTCATCTGTAATGGATAATGCTTCAGCTATTTTATCGCGGGAAACAGGAGACTTTTGGGCGCGCAAGTATTCTAAAATATACTCACGGCTAGGAATAGGATTGTCGTACTTGTCTTGTTCTCTCTCAAAATGAGGATCGTTGATCATTCAATTTCCAAATAATTCGCTCCATATTTTGGAGCCTTTAACGTGTGTACAGCTGAGGCTGCTGTGCCCTGGCCACAATACTGGCGGGCATTTTTGCAGCGAGCATCTGCAGTAAAGACGAGGCCTTTTTCTGTTGGGCGTCGTCATCAAATATACTGTTATATAACCAATGATAGCCAAGTTCATAATCGGCAGGACTTCCGTAGCCTTCACCAAATAAATGAACCAGTGTCATTCTTGCGGTTAAATCCCCATTAGCTGCCGCAGGCAATACATATTGCACTGCACGATTGGGATCTTTAACCACTAGTTTACCGCGATAATAATAATCTGCCAATTTTACCATCGCTTCAGCGCTACCCTGCTCAGCAGAGGTTTGCAGCAGCGCCATGCCGCGAGAAGGATGAGCCTTGACACAAACACCGTTATTAAGCATTTCAGCCCATAAAAATTGGTACATGGGTTGCTGTAATACTTCAGCACGGGCTTCAATGTCTTGAACCAGCTGACAGTCGTCTGCTTTTACGCGTTGTAAATATTGATTTGAGCGGATGAGCGAAATCAATTGTTGATCGCTATAGATATCGACGGCTTCTGTCACCGCAAATACATTGATCGAAACCACACTCAACAACAATAAACAGATACGCAACATAAGGATTCTCAATGGCACTTTCATGACTTATCCATCGGCAGTATAGCGTATTTCTTGAATAGAAACTGTTACAACCGTTAATAGCATCCATTAAAAAGGCCGCTTATCGCGGCCTTTTTGGTTTACTTGAACGGACTCACCAAAATCATGGTTTCATTTCTGTCCGGCCCCGTAGAGATAATATCAATAGGCGTTTCTAATAACTCTTCGATACGCTTGATATAATTTATTGCCGCTGGAGGCAATTGCTCGATTGTTGTGGCACCAAAAGTGGTTTCACTCCAACCAGGCATGGTTTCGTATATTGGGGTAACTAAATCATAACCTTCTGCAGCCAAAGGCGTAACCTTTGAAACTGTTCCATCAGCATATTGATAGCCAACACAAATTTTAACTTCTTTTAGGCCGTCTAAAACGTCTAATTTAGTTAAACAAAAACCACTAACACTGTTGATTTGAACTGCGCGGCGCATTGCCACAGCATCTAACCAACCTGGACGACGCTTACGACCAGTTGTTGCACCAAACTCTTGGCCTTTCTCACCAATATAATCACCAATTTCATTGGCTAATTCTGTTGGGAAAGGACCAGCACCGACACGAGTCGTATAAGCTTTCATGATGCCTAAAACATAGTCTAAATGACGAGGACCAAAACCTGAACCGGTCGCAACACCACCAGCTGTAGTGTTTGATGAAGTCACAAATGGATAAGTACCGTGGTCGATATCCAATAATGTGCCTTGAGCGCCTTCAAAAAGAATTGGCTCACCCGCTTTACGCGCAACATCAAGCATTTCGCTAACATCAGTACACATGCTTTTTAGATAATCAGCAATCGCTAATGCATCATCAAGTGTTTGCTGGTAATCAACGGCTTCAACTTTGTAGTACTCAGTTAGCATGAAGTTATGATATTTCATCACTTCTTGTAACTTAGTCGCAAAAAGTTCTGCATTAAACAAATCACCGATGCGTAAACCGCGACGAGAAACTTTGTCTTCATATGCAGGACCAATACCACGACCCGTCGTACCAATGGCTTTATTACCGCGAGCTTTCTCGCGAGCAACATCCAATGCACAATGGAATGGAAGGATAAGCGGACATGCTTCAGAAATTAATAAACGCTCTTCGACAGGTACGCCGCGTCCTTTTAGCATGTTGATTTCTTTCATCAACGCATCAGGAGCAACAACCACACCATTACCGATAATACATTTTACGTTATCACGTAAAATGCCTGACGGAATAAGATGAAGAACGGTTTTTTCACCATCAATTACCAAAGTATGACCGGCATTATGACCGCCTTGGTAACGAACTACGTATTTTGCCTGTTCTGTTAAAAGGTCGACAATCTTACCTTTGCCTTCGTCACCCCATTGAGTGCCGAGTACGACTACATTTTTGCCCATTATTAGCTGCAACGTCTTGTGGTATAAAATAGAATTTTAACAGATTTTAGGGGGTTATAGGCAAGTGTTTTATTGAAAAATGATCAATAAAACAATTCCTGCAGTAACTAAACATCCACCTAAGCGTCTGAGAACATTTTGCTTTTGTGTAGAAAGCTCTAATAAATATTTTTGCCACTTGTTAGGAAAAAGTAACGGACCAAGCCCTTCAATAATTAAAACTAAGCCAAATGCGGTCATTAACAATGGTAAATTCATGTTTTAGCCTCTTTTTAACTGATACCAATTCCATTAATTATGTAACCTCAACTCGGCATATAAATGAGGTTACATCATTATAAAAATTAAAGCTTAGTCATTAGCCACTATCAAACTTGTCATTTATTTTACTAACAAGGCGAATTGACGCGTCAATAGCTGGCCTATTGCAAGCCTGCTTGTATAAAGAATAACGCAGTTAGCAAGACAAAGGACTGCTTGCGAGGCGTTTGTTATCTCAAGTTCAGGCTATGTACCTTTCGGCCGATGTTTCTGGCCTATTCACATTGATGCTATACAACATCATTAACCCACACAGCACATTTTACACGATAAATTTTAGACAATAAAAAACCCAGCAAATGCTGGGTTTTTTGAATCCAAAAAACGAATTAACGCTTAGAGAACTGTGGCTTACGACGTGCTTTACGTAGACCAACTTTCTTACGTTCAACTTTACGTGCATCACGGGTAACAAAACCAGCGCTACGTAGAGTAGGACGTAAAGCTTCATCTAGTTGCAATAATGCACGGGTAATACCGTGACGAATTGCACCAGCTTGGCCAGTAGTACCACCGCCCTTTACAGTTACATAGATGTCTAACTTATCAGTCATTTCAACTAATTCTAATGGTTGACGAACAACCATACGAGCAGTTTCACGACCAAAATATACATCCAAAGGACGTTGGTTTACAACGATATTGCCACTACCTGCTTTAGCGAAAACGCGAGCTGTAGATGTTTTGCGACGGCCAGTGCCGTAGTACTGAGTTGCAGACATTTGCTTACTCCTCCCGTTTAGATATCAAGAACTTGTGGTTGTTGTGCAGCGTGGTTATGTTCTGTGCCAGCGTAAACTTTAAGCTTACGGAACATGGCACGGCCCAAAGGACCTTTTGGTAACATACCCTTAACTGCTTTCTCGATGATCATTTCAGGCTTATGAGCTTGAAGCTTCTCAAAGCTGATTTGCTTAATGCCACCAATGAAGCCTGAATGAGAGTAGTAAATCTTACCAGCAGCTTTATTACCAGTTACAGTCACTTTTTCAGCATTGATAACGATGATATAATCACCAGTGTCAACGTGTGGAGTGTATTCTGGCTTATGCTTGCCACGTAAGCGAGTTGCGATTTCAGTTGCGATACGGCCTAAAGTTTTGCCTTCAGCGTCAACAACAAACCAGTCACGAGTTACAGTTTCTGGTGTAGCAGTAAAAGTCTTCATTATTACAAAAACCCAAAGTTAATTTTCTGTCTCACATGCTGACTGCAGGTTGCAATCAACACAAAATTACCGATTCTTGCCCCTTCGAACATGAATATTGGCTTACAACTTCCGCCCAAATTGGCGGATTAACGCGGGCAGGTCGCAGATTATACGCAAAGCCACAGCAAAGATCACCTGCTTTCTGATAATATTTCAAATAAACTACTCAATGAGTGCTGAACAAAATATGCCCGAGTTTTCAAAAAGTACCGTTTGCAGGCTTAAGGTAAATGTTCCAGCGCCAGATACTCTCTTGATTGCATTTCAATCAGCCTTGAACGGCAGCGTCTGAACTCAAAATTTAGCTGGCCATCGGTATAAATATGTTCCAATTCGACTTGGGCTGAAATAATCAATTTGACATTTCTTTCGTAGAATTCATCGACCATGGCCAAGAAGCGTCTGGCAATATCATCACCCGTTTGCTGCGATCCCATTTGCTCTAAACCACTCACCAGCACGGTATGATAGAGGCAAGCCATTTCCATGTAGTCACGTTGCGAGCGAGGCCCATCACATAAATCACGGAAGTTTATTAATAGTACTCCTTGTGACTGTTGACGAATACGAATTGCACGCCCATCAACTTCTATAGAAGTGGTAAGCTTTTCAGATTCCGGCGCCAGTTGGTCAAAATAATGTATTAGATTGATGTCAGCTTGTTCATCGAGGGGATAATGATAAATCTCCGCCTGCTCTAAAGTTCGCAAACGGTAATCAATTCCAGAATCAACATTTAAGACTTCACAGTGCTGATTAATCAAGGCAATGGCAGGTAAAAAACGCACCCGTTGTAAGCCATTTTTATATAATTCATCAGGAATGATGTTTGAGGTGGCCACGAGGGCAACCCCTTCTTTAAATAATGCTTGAAATAACGTCCCTAACAGCATGGCATCGGTGATATCCGACACAAAGAATTCATCGAAACAGATGATTTGATATTGTGACGCCATCTTTTTAGCGATAGTAAGCAGAGGATCTTGTACGCCTTTGAGTTCACCTAAGTCATGGTGAATTTGATGCATGAATCGATGGAAATGAGCGCGTAATTTTAGCTCTGTAGGCAATGCATCAAAAAAGGTGTCCATTAGATAGGTTTTACCCCGGCCAACCCCCCCCCAAAGATACAAACCTTTTACTGGTGGAGGTGTAGACTTAATCCCTATTGCGCTAAACAATTTACTGACGCCAGATGCGGGTTTAGCAGCGACAATCAATTCATCATAGACTCGCTGTAGTGACTTAACCGCTTGTTCTTGTGCGGCATCATGTGAAAAATCATCTCGGGTAAGGTCTTGCTGATAATGCTGCCAAGGGGTTAACTGCGACACGATTACGACTCTCTTGCATCAAATAATTGCTGCGAATAATAACATTAAATAATAAATACGAGTAATGGCTTCAACGGATCAAATTAACCTTTGTTAATAAAAATGGAACTAACACGATGACCGTTACTCTGATTGATTAACGTAAATTTGCTAATTGTTTGCTTATCATTGTGCTGACTTGCTCGCTATTGTAGAACATCATTAAACAAGCTCACGACAACACACTAACAAAAATGATTAACGATATTTAACTTTGAAATCATGCCATCAAGCCACATATTTTATTTTATCAAGCTTGAATGCATACAGGAGCTATCCATAGATGAAAACCAAATTAAGCTTACTTTCTGCCGCGTTATTAACTGCATCGTTAGCCATGACACCCACGCTATCATTTGCTGCCATTCCACAAGCTGTCGACGGGCAAGCCATTCCTAGCTTAGCACCAATGTTAGAACGGACAACGCCAGCTGTTGTGTCGGTAGCAGTATCGGGTACCCAAGTTTCCAAGCAACGCGTACCAGATGTGTTTCGTTACTTCTTCGGTCCAAATGCACCACAAGAACAAGTTCAGGAACGTCCTTTTAGAGGTTTAGGTTCAGGGGTTATTATTGATGCCGACAAAGGCTACATCATAACCAATAATCATGTCATTAATGGCGCTGACGACATTCAAATAGGCTTACACGACGGTCGTGAAGTTACAGCTAAGCTAATCGGTGCAGATAAAGAATCAGACATTGCCCTGCTTCAAATTGAAGCCAAAAACTTAATTGCTATTAAACAAACTGATTCTGACGAAATTCGCGTCGGTGATTTTGCTGTGGCCATTGGTAACCCATTTGGTCTTGGACAAACCGTCACGTCAGGGATAGTCAGCGCGCTAGGCCGCAGTGGTTTAGGCATTGAAATGTTAGAAAACTTTATCCAAACCGATGCCGCTATAAATAGTGGTAACTCGGGCGGTGCATTAGTTAACTTAAAAGGTGAACTCATCGGAATTAACACCGCAATCGTGGCCCCTAATGGTGGTAACGTCGGTATTGGTTTCGCGATTCCTGCCAATATGGTTAATAACCTTGTTGATCAAATTATTGAACACGGTGAAGTAAGACGTGGCGTACTAGGAGTATCAGGACGAGACCTTGACAATGAACTTGCTAAAGCCTTTGGTTTAGACACTCAGCATGGTGGCTTTGTGAATGAAGTTATGCCAAAAAGTTCAGCTGACAAAGCCGGACTAAAAGCGGGTGACATTATTACCAGCCTGAATGGCCGCAGCATTAAGACTTTCCAAGAACTGCGCGCAAAAGTTGCCACTATGGGCGCGGGTGCAGAAGTAGAGTTTGGGATTATTCGTGACGGTGATAAAAAGACCATCAAAGCGACCTTAGGCGAAGCGGATAAAGTCGAAGCTGAAGCGGGTAACGTCCACCCTATGTTACAAGGCGCAACGTTAGAAGACAGCAAGAAAGGCATCCAGATCACTGAGATTGCTCAAGGCTCACCAGCTGCAATGAGCGGTTTGCAAAAAGGAGACTTAATTGTGGGACTTAACCGCAACAAAGTGACCAGTCTTAAAACATTAAAAGAAATGTTGAAAGACAATCAAAGCTCTGTAGCGCTAAAAATATTACGTGACAACAACTTGCTCTACCTAGTTTTACGTTAATATTGTCAAACCACTAGAATCGCACTCGATAACAACCATGAGTTTATTGAGTGTGACTTCAGTTAAGGAATTAAGCATCGACAACCGTTTGGTCGATGCTTAATTTTTTGAGCTATGTTAATATAACAGCCATTTTTTTTAACAATTATTCATGCCATGAACCTAAAAGACACTTGCATCTATATAACTAAAGCTGTGGTATTTGGTCTGATCATGGCAGCAGTTTTTTTAGCCATAACCTCCTTGCTCCAAAACTCCCCGCTCAACCATAGCTTAACGAATGTCAGCAATAATGGCTCAGAATTATCTTTTGCTAAAGCGGTCCGCCGTGCAGCCCCTGCCGTTGCTAATATTTATAGTCTTAGTATTGATCAACATAACCCACTCAATTCAAGTTCACTTCAAGGTCTCGGCTCTGGAGTAATAATGAGTAAAGAAGGTTACGTATTAACCAATTACCATGTGATAAAAAAAGCCGATGAGATTGTGATTGCGCTGCAAGATGGGCGTAAATTTACCGCCGAAGTGGTTGGTTCCGATCCCGAAACTGATTTAGCAGTACTCAAGATTGAAGGTGACACTTTACCTATCGTACCGATTAATCTTAATAAGCTCGCCCAAGTAGGCGATGTGGTATTGGCCATTGGCAATCCTTATAATATTGGCCAAACCATTACCCAAGGGATTATTAGTGCAACAGGACGTAACGGCTTAAGTTCAGGTTACTTAGACTTCCTACAAACTGATGCCGCCATTAATGCAGGCAATTCTGGTGGAGCTTTAATCGACACCAGTGGTGAATTAATTGGTATCAATACTGCCGCATTCCAAGTGGGTGGTGATAATGGGGGTAATGGGATTAGTTTCGCGATTCCGATAAAGTTAGCTCACAGTATCATGGACAAATTGATTAAGCATGGTCGAGTTATCCGCGGTGCATTAGGCATTTCTGGTGAACCACTTAATCCCGTAATGGCCCAGATACTCAACTTACCTGATTTAAAAGGTGTGTTGGTTACAGGTATTGATCCTGGCGGACCAGCAGCACGTGCACGTTTATCTCCTAGAGATGTTATTACTCAATATAATGACGAAGATGTTCCAGGTGTTGAAATGTTAATGGACAGAATTGCAGAAACTACCCCGGGTACTAAAGTCAACATGACCATTATTCGTGAAGGTAAAAAGCAAACACTACCGGTGATTATTTCAGAAAAGATCACTGCAGCAGAGTAGCAAACGCAAATATTCACAATGTATTTCGACAAAAAAACCATTCAAATGAATGGTTTTTTTATGCGTCAGCAGTAATGTTTATGACGACTGCACTTGATCTATTTCACACCAGCTATTTAACCCTGACGACTTCAGCACCCAAGCCTTGGAACTTAGCTTCAATGTGCTCGTAACCACGATCTAAATGGTAGATACGATCTACTGTTGTCGTTCCTTCAGCCATTAAGCCTGCAATGACTAAGCTGGCAGATGCACGTAAATCTGTCGCCATAACTTGGGCGCCATTTAACCGTTCAATACCATGAATAATGCAAGTGTTGCCTTCAAGCTCTAGATTAGCTCCCATGCGGCTCAGCTCTGGTACATGCATAAAACGATTCTCGAAAATCGTCTCTGTAACACGGCCAGTGCCTTCAGCAAGAGCATTCAACACACAAAATTGCGCTTGCATATCGGTTGGAAACGCAGGATAAGGTGCAGTTTTAATATTGACTGATTTTGGACGTTGGCCTTTCATATCAAGCTCAATCCAGTCCTCGCCGGTCGTGATCTCAGCACCGGCATCTTCAAGCTTTGATAACACCGCTTCTAATGCACTAGGGTCTGCAGATACACAGCGAATTTTGCCACGCGTTACAGCTGCGGCAACCAGGAAGGAACCGGTCTCGATGCGATCAGGCATAACACGATATTCGCAACCCGATAAACGCTCAACCCCTTCAATCTTTAAGGTCGCAGTGCCTACACCAGTAATCTTTGCACCCATAGCAATTAAGCAATGTGCTAAATCAGTGACTTCAGGTTCACGGGCAGCATTTTCAATCACTGTGGTGCCATCAGCTAACGCAGCGGCCATAAGCAAGTTTTCAGTTGCGCCGACACTGACCATATCCATAAAGATATGTGCGCCTTTTAAACGACCATCTACGCGCGCTTTGATGTAGCCTTCTTTGACTTCAATCTTAGCTCCCATTAACTCTAAACCATGTAAATGCAGATTCACCGGACGTGCGCCAATAGCACAACCGCCAGGCAAAGAAACATCTGCAGTACCATAACGGGCAAGCAATGGACCTAAAATAAGAATAGAAGCGCGCATTGTTTTGACTAAATCATAAGGGGCGCAGTATTCATTTAAATTGGTGGTTGAAATACGAATGCGGCTACCGCCTAAGTCTTCAACCTCTGCACCTAAACAGCGTAGTAGTTCACAGCTGGTGATCACGTCACGTAAGTTAGGCACATTTGAGACAATAAAATCTGTTTCAGCTAATACGCCAGCCATTAAAATTGGCAATGCTGCGTTTTTTGCACCAGAGATCACGACTTCGCCAGCTAAAGGTTTGCTGGCTTTAATAGTTAATTTATCCACTGTGAGTCTCAGTTGTTACATATTGAAAAGTTTTTCACGCTTCCACTGGGTAGGCGTAAAAGTTTTAATCGTTAACGCGTGCAATTCACCACTGGCAATTTGCTCAGCTAAAGGAGTATAAATCGCCTGCTGTTGTTTTACACGGCTCATGCCTTCGAAGCATTCACCCACGGCGACCACTTTGTAATGGCTGCCATCAGAGGTCACATGTGCTTCTGTTAGCGACAACGCCTCTGTTAAAATCTGTTCAATAACCTTGCATTCCATGAAATCAATTACCTTTACTATTTGAGACTATATTTGGCTGAAAAAAGCGTCTAAATCATAAAGCTCAATCATTTTCTTGAGCTGATCACTTGGATTAACCAATTGACGTGACACACTTGTTTCTTGGCTACTTGAAGCATGTAGTTTGATAAACGCTAATAACAATGCAACACCTGCACTGTCGACGTATTCCAATGCTGATAAGTCTACCACTTGAGTAGATGCAGTAAACAATTCATGGCGTTTAGGCCACAATTGTTTTACATCATCTTGTGTTAACCGACCGCTGACAATGCAACGTTGCTCTTGTTGATTAAAGGTAATCACGCAGCGGCTGCTTCTTTTGCTGGTTGGCGATCAATATTCTGTTGGGTTTTATCATTCAACATTGTAATCACCGCTTCAATACCTTGCTGACGGATTAAGTTTGAAATTTCAGACTGTTTAGAGGCGAGTAAACTCACCCCTTCCGCCACTAAATCAAATGCTTTCCAAGTGTTGTCTTTCAGACGACGCGCTTTAAATTGAATTTTAATCGGTGGACGACCTTTTTCGATAATCTGCACGTTTACTTCAACTATTTTTTCGTCGCTAAAATCACTCGGCGGATCAAAGGCCACTTTTTGATCGGTATATTCTGTTAATGCTTGAGCATAAGTTGCGACTAAATAGCCTTCGAAAGCCTCAACAAAACGATTACGTTGATCTACGGTGGTATCACTTAAATACTGCCCCATGACTTTATACGCAGCGTATTTATAATCGACGTAAGGCATAAGCTCTTCACGTACAATCACTTTTAAATGACTTAAATCGGCATTAATTAATTCTTTATCTGATTTAAACCGATCAAAGGTCATATTGGCTACTTGTTTAATCATCTCATAAGGATCACTAGTATTCACCTCATCATTAGCAGCCGTAGCACCTTGGCTGATAACAGCACTGCCCACTAGGCATAAAGCTATAACACGACTAAAAAACGTTTTCATAATAGGGATCCTATTTATCTTTAGATGACATGCTGTATAACAGCTGACCAATTAAATCTTCTAAAATCAATGCACCACGCGTGTCATGTACTTTATCACCATCGGCAAGCATCGAAATATCATCGTCCATAAATCCAGGTGTTAGACCAATAAACTGCTCCCCAAGTAACCCTGAAGTCAAAATGGCCAAACTGCTGGTTTCGGGGAATTTATCAAAACGCTTATCCATTGTTAACGTCACAACAGGCACTAATTTATGACTATCAAGGGTAACATCAGTCACGCGTCCGACAACGACTCCGCCAACTTTTACCGGCGAACGTACTTTTAGGCCACCGATATTATTAAACTCAGCCACCAAGGTATAAGTCTGGGCATTGGATTTTACTTTCACATTAGCAACGTTGAATACTAATACGCAAAATGCCAACAAACCTGACAATAAAAATACACCTACTAATAACTCTATTTTCCGTGTCAACATACTATTAAACCACTTAAATTAATCTAAACAATGAAAAAATCTTAATTTCCAAACATGATTGCCGTAAGCAAAAAGTCCAGCGCTAAAACAGCTAAGCTTGCCTGCACAACCGTTGAGGTTGTCGCACGACTGATGCCTTCTGGATTGGGTTGAACTTCATAACCTCGGTACAAGGCTATCCATGTCACCACCACACCAAAAATAGCACTTTTTATCAAACAGTTAACAATATCTTGTCGCCACTCAACCGATGCTTGAAGAATAGACCAAAACGCACCACTATCAATGCCTTTCCATTCAACACCGACTAAGTGCCCACCTAAAATACCCACTAGACTAAACATTAACGCCAGTAATGGCATGCTAATGACACCCGCCCAAAAACGCGGTGCGATGATTTGCCTTAATGGGTCTATCGCCATCATCTCTAAACTCGACAATTGCTCTGTCGATTTCATTAAGCCTATTTCGGCGGTTAACGCTGAACCTGCTCGTCCGGCAAATAATAATGCAGCAACGACAGGCCCAAGTTCGCGTAATAAGCTTAACGCTACCATTGGGCCTAAGCTTTCTTCAGTGCCAAACCCAACTAAAATATTATATCCCTGCAGAGCCAATACCATGCCAATAAACAAACCGGACACTAAAATGATGACCATTGAACGAACACCAAGCACATAAACTTGCTTAATCAGTAATGGGGTACCTTTTTTGATGTTAGGAAAATGCGCAATCGCGCGCCATAACATGATGCCCGCTCGACCATAACCCTGCACCAATCTCAGTGCATATTTGCCGGTGTCGGCAATATAATCAATTACGCCCACGAAGTAGCTCCTCTTGATAATCCTCTGCAGGATAATGGAATGGCACAGGGCCATCTGGCGCGCCTTTGATAAACTGGACCAGTTGTGGATTGTCAGATTGACGTAATTGCTCTGGTGTTCCATGTGCAATGACTTTTTTATCGGCTATCACATAGACATAATCTGCAATACCTAATACTTCATCTACATCATGAGAAACCACTACTGAAGTGAGTTTTAATGAATCCGACAACTCACGAATAAGTTTTACTAGCATGCCCATTGAAATAGGATCTTGTCCGGCAAAGGGCTCATCGTACAGCACCATCTCAGGTTCAAGTGCAATCGCTCGCGCCAATGCGGCTCGACGCTGCATACCACCAGATAACTCATTAGGCATCATATACGCGGCACCGCGAAGTCCGACAGCTTGCAGCTTCATCAATACAATGGAGCGGATAATCTCTTCAGGTAATCCAGAATGCTCTCTTAATGCAAACGCGACATTATCGAAAACATTAAGGTCGGTAAACATTGCACCACTTTGAAATAGCATACTCATGCGCTTACGCAACTCAAACAGATCTTTGCGTTTAAGCTTATGTATATCATGGCCATCGAATAAAACTTGCCCACTGTTGGGGGTTAACTGTCCGCCAATCAATTTTAATAGGGTGGTTTTACCGATACCGCTGGGCCCCATGATAGCGGTTACTTTACCTTTGGGAATCGATAAAGAAATATCTTCATAAATCACGTGTGAACCATGGCTAAACGCTAAATGGTTAACTTCGACCAAAGGTTTATTAATTGATTTGCTCATATCAGACATTGGCGTTGAGGAGATAACAGCCTTCCTTGCTTTAAGTTGAAGAGTAAATTGTACTGTAATTGTCGATTAAGCGACAACTATATCCATATCAACACGCTTCATTACCAGTGCAATTACTGTGCAATGCTTTCAATTTGATAAAAATCCAGCGAAAATAGTCGTTAATTAAATACTACTATCGGAATCACATGCTAGTTAATATCCTAATGTTAGTTGTTGGCCTTGCTGTTTTAGTTTGGAGTGCGGATAGATTTGTCTATGGGGCGGCGGCATTTGCCCGCAACTTAGGCTTACCTCCGATGTTAATTGGACTCACCATTGTTGCTATGGGTAGCTCTGCACCTGAAATGTTTGTTGCGGCCACCGCATCAATGGATGGCATGCGTGATACCGCCATTGGTAACGTATTGGGCTCAAACATTGCTAACATTACCTTAATTTTAGGATTAACAGCCTTACTAGGTGCCATTAGCTTAGATTCGAAGACCTTAAAACGCGAAATACCTATCATGCTTGCTGCTACGGTATTTGCCGGTTACACCTTGCATGATAATGTGTTGACACAAACAGAAGGTATCATGCTTATTGCATTACTTTTGTTGTTGATGGGATATTTCATTTGGCAAGCTACTCATGACAAAACCCCAGACAGCTTAGATGATAAACTTGAATCTGAGATCCCTAAAAATGTGCAAACCTTTCATGCTATCATTTGGCTGGTCGTCGGTATTATATTGCTCCCCCTATCAGCAAGTTGGATGGTCGATGGCGCTGTAGGTATTGCAAAGTTTTATGGGTTGTCAGATCTGGTGATTGGCTTAACCATTATCGCAGTAGGAACCAGCCTACCAGAATTAGCGGCCTGTATTGCTGGTGTATTAAAAAAAGAACACGACCTTGTCATTGGTAACATTGTTGGGTCTAACTTGTTTAACATTCTTGCGGTACTGGCACTACCAGGATTGATCTCCCCTGGTGAAATAGATGCTTCAGCCAGTGGAAGAGACTTCTATATGGTATTAGGCACCAGTGCAGCATTAGCCGTTTTAGTATTATCCAGTGGCGCTAAGCAACAACTTACTCGCTGGCATGGCGCACTATTATTAATCACCTTTATTGCGTACCAAATTGTTGTCTTTCAGTCGCATTAGATTGGAGCATGAAGGTAAAGTATTAAGCTAACAGAGAGAGTCGCATGGTAAATCACACTCAATTTCGTCAATGGGGTCGTAAAGTCATTGATATAGAAAAAGCTGCCTTAGATAATTTATATCAATATGTAGACTCGGTTGAGTTTGACCAAGCATGTCAATTGATCATGCAGTGTAAAGGTAAAGTGATTGTCATGGGGATGGGCAAATCCGGTCATATTGGTAACAAAATATCCGCGACCTTTGCCAGCACCGGCACACCGGCATTTTTTGTTCACCCTGGTGAAGCCAGTCATGGTGATTTGGGCGCATTAGCCAAAAATGACATTGTACTCGCCATTTCCAACTCTGGTGAATCAAGCGAAATACTGACATTAATGCCTGTTATCCAGCGTATGGGTGTACCAGTGATTGCGGTGACCGGTAAACCAGACTCCAATATGGCGCGTTTATCCAAAATCCATTTATGCATTCAAGTGCAAGAAGAAGCATGTCCATTAGGATTAGCACCCACTTCCAGCACCACTGCAACACTTGCTATGGGCGATGCATTAGCCATTGCTTTATTACAAGCAAAAGGTTTTACTCGTGATGACTTTGCCTTATCACACCCTGGTGGCTCTCTTGGAAGAAAATTACTTCTAAAAGTCGACGATGTCATGCATAAAGACGATGATTTACCGATCGTCAATGATGATATTTGTATTACTGAGGCACTTTATGAAATATCTAAAAAGGGCCTTGGCATGACGGCAGTAGTCGACCATGCCAATAAACTTGTGGGCATTTTTACCGATGGTGATTTACGCCGGGTTATCGATGCAGACGTGAATCTTCGAATCACTCCTATTGCCCAGGTTATGACCGAAAATTGTGTGACCTGCCCTGCAGGGATTTTAGCCGCACAAGCACTGCAAATCATGGATGAAAAGAGCATCAACGGACTGATTGTCGTTAATGAAAAACATCAACCGATCGGAGCATTAAACATGCTCGATATGGTTAAAGCTGGAGTCATTTAATCATGTCAGAATCAACCTCGTTTCACCAAGGATTTTACGGCCCTGTCAGCAATGATATTTGGCAACGAGCTCAAAAAATCAAACTGTTAATCTGTGATGTCGATGGAGTATTTTCAGATGGACGTATTTACCTCAGTAATGCAGGTGAAGAACTCAAAGCGTTCCATACTCGTGACGGTTATGGTGTGCGTTCTTTGCTTACCAGTGGTATCCATGTTGCCGTGATAACAGGACGTAAATCCAAGATTGTTGAAAACCGCATGACGGCATTAGGTGTAACACATATTTATCAAGGTATTGATAATAAATTTGAGCCTTTTGAGCAATTATTGTCGCTCTATAATGTGACTGCTGATGAAGTGGCTTACATTGGCGATGACATGGTAGACCTACCTGTAATGAAAGCCGTAGGACTAGCCGTTTGTGTCGGTGATGGTCATCCGTTTGTCAAACAACAGTGCCATATGACAACCACCCTCAATGGTGGCCACGGCGCACTGCGTGAACTCACCGATTTATTACTATTAAGCCAAGATAAATTTGCCAGTGCTCATGGTATGAGTATATGAGTAGAGTCACGCTAGGTATTATTGCTTTTTTTGGGCTTGCTTTTATATTGTACTGGCAAGCACAAGTAAAACGCAGTGAAATGGACGCGGTACAAATACGCGGTATTGAGCGCCCAGATTTTGTTGCAGATAACCTACGCACTACAGAATTCAATCAACTAGGTTTCGTCGAAAGTCGAGTCAGCGCCGAACACATGGAGCATTACGCCTCAAGTGACATCACTCACTTTACCAAACCGATTTACCTCATTTACCCTGAAAACGGTAAAGCACAATGGCAATTAAGTGCAGACCGTGGGCAATTGAATAAAAATACCAGCAAAGTCACATTAGAAAATAATGTTATTATTGATGCCATTGATATAGAAGAACCCCTGCAGTCACTGAGTACCCAAGCTATTACGGTGGATTTAACCACTATGATAGGATCCTCACAAGAGATGGTGTACATCAAAGGTAAAGGGTTTATTATTCAAGGTTTAGGCCTACATGCTGACTTGAATTCGCAAAAATTATCGCTACTAAGCCAGGTAGAAGGAACATATGAGCCACATTAATCGTCTCCACACTCGCGCCAATGTTATGTTATTAAGTAGCATACTTTGTATATTGAGTTTGCCTGCCATAGCGAAACAAGGGGATCTGAAACAAGAATTGAAAATCGCTTCAGTCAGTCAGTCTGCCGACATTAAGAATAATCAAATTGTTTTTAATGGTCCGGTAACGATTGTCCAAGGCACGATTAATATCAATGCAGATCAGTTACGGGCGTTTACCCCTGAAAACACCACCAGTAAGAGATTAATTGCTACTGGCACCCCGGCTACATTTTCACAAGAATTAGATGACGGTAAAATTGGTACCGCAAGTGCTAACGAAATTAGCTATGACCTTGCCACCACTACACTCACATTGACTGGCAACGCCAAATTGGATCAATCAGGTAGCCAGGTTACCGGTAATAAAATCAAGTACAACATCAGTGCTCAAGAGCTGATTGCCGAAAGTACTGGTACAGGGCAAGATCGGGTAATCACCATCATTCAACCAGAGAATTTCCAAGACGAGTCGGCGCCAAAGCAAAAACTCCCTGAAATTCCTGTTAACAAGCAGATCAAACCATGACCCAAATTACCTTAACCGCTGAAAATCTAGCTAAAAGCTATAAAGCTCGTCAAGTTGTTAAAGATGTGAGTTTAACGGTTAAAACCGGCCAAATTGTCGGTCTTTTAGGCCCCAATGGTGCAGGCAAAACCACCACCTTTTATATGGTTGTCGGCTTAGTAAAAAGCGATAAAGGCCGAATATTGATTGACGATGACGACCTTACTGCCGATCCAATGCATTTGCGCGCCCGCAAAGGTATAGGTTACTTACCACAAGAAGCCAGTATTTTCCGCAAGCTCACCGTTTACGACAACATAATGGCCGTACTGCAAACTCGCAAAGAGCTCAGCACAGACCAACGTATTGAACAGCTTGAGCACCTACTCGAAGAGTTCCACATTACTCACATACGCGACAGCCAAGGCATGTCGTTATCGGGTGGTGAACGTCGTCGTGTTGAAATTGCGCGCGCTTTAGCTGCTAATCCAAAATTTATTTTGCTTGATGAGCCCTTTGCTGGTGTTGATCCTATTTCGGTCATCGACATTAAAAAAATCATCCAACAACTTAAAAACCGCGGTTTAGGGGTATTAATTACCGACCATAACGTACGTGAAACGCTAGACGTTTGTGAGCGAGCCTATATCGTTAGCCAGGGTAATTTAATTGCCGAAGGCACACCAGATGAGATATTAAGTAATCAACAAGTTCGAGCTGTGTACTTAGGTGAACAATTCAAGCTATAGTTACTTTACTGGCCTTTTAGTCTAGCTAACTCATTTCATTGAACGATACCTAAACAACGTTAAATGTCATTGATGTTTATGGCAATCTATTACAGTTCGAGATTGTCATTTTTATGGAAAATCATCTAGGGATAAGCGGTAAATGAAAGCGTCACTCCAACTTAAAATGGGTCAACACTTAACCATGACCCCACAATTGCAGCAAGCCATTCGCTTACTGCAATTATCGTCATTGGAGCTACAGCAGGAAATCCAACAAGCATTAGATTCAAATCCATTGCTTGAAATAGAAGATGAGTTTTCTGAAGCAAAAGACTCCTTAAAAGAAAACCGCGACCAAGCGGATACAGACTTTAGTGACAACAGTATTGTTAATGTCGAAAAAGACACTTCCACCGTCGACATAGCAGAATCCATGACCA
Source organism: Shewanella sp. Arc9-LZ (assembly GCF_010092445.1). NCBI lineage: Bacteria > Pseudomonadati > Pseudomonadota > Gammaproteobacteria > Alteromonadales > Shewanellaceae > Shewanella > Shewanella sp. Arc9-LZ. Next base: position 4,170,737 of record NZ_CP048031.1, read on the forward strand.
AAGAAACCATGGATGATTTAGCCATGGATACCACATGGGATGAAGTATACACAGCCTCACCTATGTCAGGTTCAGGCAGTGCAAGCATGCGCGATGACGACATGCCCTTTCAAGGTGAAACTACTGAAGGTTTGTACGAACACTTAGAATGGCAAAAAAATCTCACTCCATTTTCAGACACAGATCTCGCCATTGCCACCGCCATTATTGATGCCATTGATGAACGCGGTTATCTAACCCAAAGTACCGAAGATATTCTCGAAGCCATGGGTGATGAAAATGTGGAACTCGATGAGGTTGAAGCGGTATTAAAACGCGTTCAACACTTTGACCCTGTGGGTGTTGCTGCACGTGATTTAAGTGAATGCCTATTTATTCAATTAGCGCAATACTCTAACGACACACCCCATATCGATAATGCCCGTTTGTTAATTAAAGGCTATTTAGAGTTAATTGCTGGCCGTGATTTCAGATTATTGATGCGAAAAACAAAACTAAAAGAAAATGAGTTACGTGACGCAATCACTCTAATCCAGACACTCAATCCTCGTCCGGGCTTATTAATTACCCCCATGGATGATGAATACGTGATTCCCGATGTCACAGTATTAAAGAAAAATGGCCGTTGGGTAGTAGAGTTAAACCCAGACAACATGCCTAAAATTGGTGTTAATCAGCAATATGCAGCCATGGCTAGAGGCAGTAAAAACCCGTCGGATAGTCAATTTATTCGAGGCCATCTGCAAGAGGCTAAATGGTTTATTAAAAGTATTGAAAGCCGTAATGATACTTTACTTAAAGTGGCAAATTGCATTGTGCAATTTCAGCAAGGCTTTTTTGAATATGGCGAAGAAGCCATGAAGCCTATGGTGCTCAATGATATCGCTGAAGCTGTAGAAATGCATGAATCGACCATTTCACGAGTCACCACACAAAAATATATGCACACCCCTCGAGGTTTATTTGAACTAAAATACTTCTTCTCTAGCCATGTCAGTACTGACGATGGCGGGGAATGCTCATCAACGGCCATTCGTGCTTTTATCAAAAAGCTGGTTGCCGCAGAAAACCAGAAAAAACCACTGAGTGACAGTAAAATGGCTCAGCTTCTGGCAGAACAGGGCATAAACGTTGCTCGTCGTACGATAGCAAAATACCGTGAAGCAATGATGATCCCGCCCTCAAACCAACGTAAGAGTTTATAACCTACTAGGCAATGGAGGATTTTTTATGCAAATAAGTCTGACTGGACGTCATGTCGAAATAACAGAATCTTTACGTGAATACATCCACAGTAAATTTTCAAAGCTTGAACGACACTTCGATCAGATCCATAATGTACACGTTGTGCTCAATGTAGAAAAATTACAACAAAAAGCAGAAGCCAAAATCAACATTAATGGCGCAGAAATTTTTGCAATGTCAGAAAGTACTGATATGTATGCTGCAATAGACGCCCTGATCGATAAACTCGACCGTCAGGTAATTAAACACAAAGAGAAGAATACAAAACACTAACGATGGAACTTTGTACCATTCTGCAGCCGGAATGCACTACCTGTGCCACACCGGGCAGTAAGAAAAAAGTACTGGAACTCATCAGCAATTTAGTCGCTGCCCAGTACCCAACCCTGTCTTCGCAAGAGGTTTTTGAAAGCCTGTTAGCGAGAGAGAAAATGGGTAGCACAGGTATAGGAAATGGCATTGCGATACCTCATGGTAGATTAACGACCATCGATCACCCTATCGCGATATTTATTAAATGTGAAGAAGCCATTGCCTTTGATGCAATCGATAAGCAACCCGTGGATCTTTTATTTGCTTTGTTAGTACCTGCAGACCAGTGCCAACAACATTTAGGCACGTTATCGAGCATGGCCCAAAAGTTAAGCGATAAGCAAATATTGAAACAGCTTCGTAAAACTCACGACGCAACAGAACTTTATCAGGTTATTACTGCATGAAACTAGTTATAGTATCGGGACGTTCAGGCTCAGGGAAATCCGTTGCCCTGAGAGTATTAGAAGACCTAGGATATTATTGTGTTGATAATTTGCCTTTACCACTCATTGGCACATTATTAGCCCAGCTTAAAGGCAGTAATGATTTGGTTGCGATTAGCGTTGATGTTCGTAACATTGCAGAACAAGGTAAAGTGCTTCAAGACCAATTGGCACTACTTGAGAATGACACTGAAATTATCAGTTTCTTTTTAAATTCCAATGACAAAGTATTGCTTAAACGTTACAGCGAAACACGTCGATTACACCCGTTATCTAAAAATCATATTTCACTGCAAGAAGCGATAAAACTAGAAGGCCGTTTACTTGAGCCTATCGCAAAAATTGTTGATCACTATATCGACACTTCTGCGCTAAATATCTACGAATTAAGCGACCAAGTTAGGCAAATATTATTAGGCAGTGTTGATAAAGAGTTAGTGATTAACTTTGAATCTTTTGGCTTTAAACACGGCATGCCGACAGAAGCAGATTTTATGTTTGATGTACGCTTTTTACCCAACCCACATTGGGAAATAGAACTGCGTCCATTTACGGGTTTAGACGAGCCCGTACAAGAATTTTTAGGTCGTCAGCCATTAGTTAATAAATTTATTTGGCAAATTGAAAACCTATTTGAAACTTGGATGCCGCATTTAGAACGTAACAATCGCAGTTACCTTACCATCGCGATTGGTTGTACTGGTGGTCAGCACCGTTCGGTATATATTGCAGATCAATTAGCAAAACGATTTCGACAAGGCAGTAAACACACGGTTAATGCTCGCCACAGAGAATTAAATATCAGTGATACTAATAACTAAGTGAGCATAGGATCGCGTCAATGATCAAACTTGAACGCCAAGTGACCATTTCAAATAAATTGGGCTTACACGCCCGTGCCGCCACAAAACTCGCGATGTTAGCGGCGGATTTTGATGCTAACATCACCTTAACTCAAGGCGAAAAAAACGCCAGCGCAGCTAGCGTACTTGGGCTATTAATGCTTGAAAGTGGTATCGGTAAAATGATTACGGTGACAGCTCAAGGCCCAGATGCTGAAGTAGCATTAAACGCAGTGTGTGATCTCATTAATGCTAAATTTGATGAATCTTGTTAATTTTTTAATCGCATTGAATTTATAAATAGCCTGTAATGTGTGAATAGCTGCAAGTTACTCATGCTTTAAGCCACCGTCGTCCTTATTTTATGCGGCCTCTAAATGACTAGGCCATACTAACCAAACTGTCACGACATTGATGATCACCAGTAGACATCAGTCCCTCAAAAATATTAGCCCTTAGGTTTATCTCTCGCAGTTGATACCAATCTCATTAGTATCAGTTCATTCTGCGGGAGTTGGCGTTTAACATGATAAAGACATTACCGCTTCTAGCAACGGATCCAGTGCAACTCTGTTTCCGTGACGTGGTTCGTCTATAGTATGTAAAGCAGCATTGGCTGCTGCAGAATTTCACCGCAGAAGTCATTTAAGTATTCTATTTCTGCATTTCATTGTCTTACGTAAAGACAGCTATTTCTGCATTTATACGCCTTGAACTGTACAACCTGAGAAACCCAGAATAATGACATACTGAATAATATAAGTATGACGAATAGGAAGTAGATATATGGGTAAAGAGTACCTAGACAATGAGATAACAGAACAACGTCTCAATCAACTTGTTCAAGCACTAGACAGTGGTCTGTTTGTCCATGCCCGTAACATGCTACATACCATGTCACCTAACGATGTCGCCCTTATTCTCGAATCATCACCGCCCAAAAATCGTCAGGTGTTATGGCAACTCATTGACCAACAATATGCTGGGGAAATTCTTGACGAATTAGGTGAAGAGCTTAAAGATTCACTTATTAGCAGCATGACACCAGAGAAGCTTGCCCAGGCCACAATAGGCATGGATACAGATGACATGGCCTATATTCTTCGCAGTTTACCCGATGATGTTTACAAGAAAGTGCTCAAATCAATGCGAAGCCAAGACCGGGATAGGGTAGAGCAAGCATTGCGTTACCCAGATGATACTGCCGGCAGTATCATGAATACTGATACCGTCACCCTAAGACCAGATGTCAATATCGAAGTGGTATTACGCTATTTACGTCAACGGGGAAATTTACCTGATACGACTGATACTTTATATGTTGTGGATCGCCATGATCATGTTTTAGGCGGAGTAAGATTAGCTGATTTACTCACATGCGATCCAAGCGTAACGGTCCGCAGTATTATGGACACAGAATTAGAAAGTATTCCTGTAGAGATGTCCGATAAAGATGTGGCGCAAAAATTTGAACGGATGGATTGGATATCTGCCCCAGTCGTCGACAGCCAAGCAAAATTGCTTGGTCGAATTACTATCGATGACGTTATTGATGTCATCCGCGAGGATGCCGAACATTCAATGATGGGAATGGCTGGTATGGATGATGATGAAGATACCTTTGGGCCAGTGCTCAAAAGCACTCTAAGACGCTCTCTATGGCTAACCATCAATCTATTTGCAGCATTACTAGCCTCATCTGTCAGTAACATGTTTGAAGGTACCTTAGAGCAATTCGCCACCATCGCAATTTTAATGACCATTGTACCGAGTATGGGAGGTGTTGCGGGTAATCAAACCCTAGCACTCGTCATCCGCGGGATTGCACTTGGGCATATTGGCCAAAGTAACTCACGATGGTTAATTGGTAAGGAATTAAGCATCGGATTATTGAACGGTTTAATGTGGTCTGTATTGGTCTTTTTTGCGGTATGGCTTTGGAAAGACGACATCGCATTAGGTGGATTAATTGGCAGTGCCATGCTGATTAATATGACGGTAGCAGGCTTTGCTGGCGCCACTATCCCCATAATGTTAAAAAAGCTAAATATCGATCCTGCGTTGGCGGGGGGTATGGTGTTAACGACGGTAACAGATGTCGTTGGATTATTTGCATTTTTGGGCCTAGCCACATTATTTTTAATGCACTAAATCATTGATTTAAATCGTACATATCATGTCGTCCAACGAAATTGCGCTATCTAGTGCAATTTTACGGACGTCGGCGGCGTCTCTATACACATAAGTCTTTTTCACACATAAGCTCATTTACCAAGCGCTTAGTACTCTGATCACTTTTGCAGCTATGTCTGCAGCCTCACTTTGTTAACGTTTTTCAAACCATCAACTGGCAACAACTCATTCGGTGAAAACCTTGCCTTCATCTTGTCATTAAGGTGACCTTTTTTTGCCATATTTGTCATCCATACTGCGCTACGACAATCACAACCGTAATGTGTTGCCGGCAGCACATGCTCACCACATTAGTGCAATTGCACCAATCTGGTTGGCGACGCAAAAATAACAAAACTACAGGTAATAGGTAATGTACTGATAAATAACAACTAAAAATATTTATCAAAGTTGGCACAAGCTTTCCATATAAGAAATACGTACCTACTAAGTAGTAGTTTATTTTTTAAGCAGTCCATTGTAATTGTAGGAGATAGCGATGAATAAAATAACCGTAACACGTAGCATTATATCGATAAATGTCATGGTCAATAATGTCATTGCACAATGCCGCCAAAACATTTTTTTCTTAGCACATCTCGGTTGCAGTCAGTGGGATGAAGTTGAAACTCGCTCAGGTAAACATAGATAAATCGGAAGGAAATTATTTGATGAATATGTCAAATGCAAGACAGTATCCAATCGACTTACAAAGACAAGTGATTAATGAGGTTAAAAACCATAATCGATTATTATCCGACGTAGCAAAACAATATGGCGTGTCGGCTAAAACGGTTTATCAATGGGTGAGAAGTAACGATAGTCGCCAAACTGAAAGCAAGGGCGCGATCGTATCAGAAATAGCCTATTTACAACAAAAGATTGCCCAGTTAAGTCAACAATTACAAACAATGGCAAGTTAGTAACATTAACCGTTTTGGCAAGGATGTTTGATCGTATTAACAACTCGTCCCCCAGCAAGTTGATAACACAGCAACAAACATTCTAATAAAAAATAAGCGCAAAATATCTTGCATCCTTGCCGCTTTATCGCTCTACCGTTAGCCGTTAAGGAAGACAGCTAACATAACAGTTCAGGCGTTATTGGGTCCCCAGACTCTATAATCCAATAACGTCATTTTTATTAAGGTGTTTTACGGATCTAAATATCAAAACCGTTTTGGCAAGGATGTTTGACCGTGTTAACAACTCGTCCCCCAGCAAGTTGATAACGCACAGCAACAAACATTCTAATAAAAATAAGCGCAAACTATCTTGCATCCTTGCCGCTTTATTGCTCTACCGTTAGCCGTTAAGGAAGGCAGCTAACATAACAGTTCAGGCGTTATTGGGTCCCCAGACTCTATTAATCTAATAACGTCATTTTTATTAAGGTGTTTTACGGAACTAAATATCAAAACCGTTTTGGCAAGGATGTTTGACCGTGTTAACAACTCGTCCCCCAGCAAGTTGATAACGCACAGCAACAAACATTCTAATAAAAATAAGCGCAAACTATCTTGCATCCTTGCCGCTTTATTGCTCTACCGTTAGCCGTCAAGAAGACAGCTAACACAACAGTTCAGGCGTTATTGGGTCCCCAGACTCTATAATCCAATAACGTCATTTTTATTAAGGTGTTTTACGGATCTAAATATCAAAACCGTTTTGGCAAGGATGTTTGACCATGTTAACAACGCGTCCCCAAGCAAGTTGATAACGTACAGCAATAAACATTCTAATAATAAGCGCAAAATATCTTGCATCCTTGCCGCTTTATCGCTCTACCGTTAGTAGTCAAGAAGACAGCTAACATAACAGTTCAGGCGTTATTGGGTCCCCAGACTCTATAATCCAATAACGTCATTTTTATTCCAGCCTCTGGCTGACAAGCTCAAAACAATAATAATCACGAGCTTGATAACACTCTGGAGCATCAATGGGTACAGGTTGATAGCATTGGAGTGTTGGATACCCTAGTGGCATAAATATAACCACAGACAATGCAAACAAAAGCCCCAACGCAAAGGATGCAATGGGGCTTTTTCATTTCTATTAACTCAAAAATAGCTTAAGCTTAACTGAATAAGCCACCGCTTATTCATCGACGGAATTTACACCTTTAACACATTTATTGCTCTGCGATATGAAGGCTTCAAAATCAGTGCTATTGAGTGGGCGACTAAACAAATAACCTTGACCCATAAAACATCCTAATTCAACTAATGCGTGGCTTTGCGCTTCAGTTTCAACACCTTCGGCAATTAGCACTAACCCCATCGACTTACCCAACGAAATAATCGTCTTCACAATTTCATAATCATGTTTATTGTTGAGCATATCTTTCACAAACGACATATCAATTTTCATTACATCAACATTAAACTTTTTCAAATAGGCCAAACTGGAATAACCAGTACCAAAATCGTCAATAGCAATCTTAATCCCTAATGATATTAACTCACTCAACTTGTTTTGCATGTCCGCTGCATCAATCATCAATGCAGTTTCGGTAATTTCCAATTCAAGTAAATGTGCCGGTAAATTATGCTCCAATAGTGCTTTCTTGATCATATCGGCTAAGTCGGGATCAGCAAACTGTGCCGCGGCCACATTTACCGAAATAGGAATCGTATAGCCCATTTCTAACCAACGTTTAGCTTCAGCACAGGCCTTATTAAGCACTTGTTTACCTAGCATAATAATTAAACCGGACTCTTCCGCTAATGGAATAAACTCTGCGGGAGAGATAAGATCACCCTCATCATTGGCCAGTCTAACGAGAGCCTCAGCACCAATAATAATGTTTGTCTGTAAATCAATTTTAGGTTGATAATGCACAAAAAGTTCATCATTAATTAATGCTTTTCTTAAACGAGTCTCTAAATGATGGCGCTCCATAAGCGAACTTTCTAAATCATGCGAGAAAAAGCAGAAGCGATTTCGGCCTTCCTGTTTGGCACGGTACATTGCCACGTCCGCATGCCTCATTAATTCTTCGGCATCTAAAGCATCATTTGGGAACACACTAACACCAATACTTATCGACACATTAAACTTCTGATTATCAAGAATAAAAGGTTCATGCATCGCTTCAACTAATGTAGATGCTAATTGCGAAGAGGCCTCAACAGAGCGAGTCTCGCTCATTAAAATCACAAATTCGTCACCACCTAATCTCGCTAATGTATACGATGCAGGTATTAACGAGCGTATTCGTCTTGCCATCATACAAATGAGCTCATCACCATATTGGTGGCCTAAGGAATCATTAAGATATTTAAAATGATCAATATCGATTAATAGTGCAGCTGCTTTGGTGCCATAAGATCTTGCTGTAGAACACGCTACGCTCAGTCTGTCCTGGAGTAATATCCTGTTTGGTAAATCAGTTAACTGATCATGGTTGGCTAAATGGCTCATTTTCATCGCCATCGCCATCGCTTCACTCACATCATGAAACACCATAATGGCGCCAATCATTTCACCATTTTCATTACGGATTGGCGCGGCTGAATCCTCCACATAAAAAACATGTCCTCCACGTGACGTAAGTAGGCTGTTTAGCGCCATTGCCACAATGCGCTGCTCGCGAAGAGCTAAATATAACGGGTTCAATAATGGCTGCTGAGTATCAGAATCTTTCAAATGCATCACATTTTCAATTTTTTGATGTAATGCCTCTTTTAACCGCCAACCCGTCATGCGCTCCGCAATTGGGTTCATAAAAGTAATAAGCCCTCTTGTGTCAGTCGCAATAACAGCATCACCAATAGAATTGAGTGTTACTCGAAGACGCTCCTTTTCAGAGTACAGCGCTTGCTTAGCATGCTTTACTTCAGAGACGTCAACAACAGTAACCAAGTAGCCATCGACTCCAGCACTTGATTTCATTTTGGACTGAAAGACTTCATAAAAGCTCATACCGTCACGGTTAGGGACTGTGACAATGTACTTTAATGCATCTGAGGTAATATGACGGTGATGATTTAAAATTGCATTACTGAGCGCTTCAGGAAAAATAGTCGATATATGCTTGTTTTTAACATCACCGACCAAGCTATCAAACCACAAACCAGTGTTGTCATTACTAAATAAATTCTGACCTAAATCATCCCAATAGGTAATAAGCATTGGGACTTGATTAACTAATTGTTGTAGCTCTTCTTTAGCTTTAATAATTAATTGGTTTTGCTGCCTAAATTTAAGTTGTGTATGGACTCGTAAACAACAAATAGAAGCGTTAAAAGGTTTAGTAATAAAATCGACCCCACCACTTTCTAGCGCCAACCTTTCAAATTCAGGCTCGGTGTGGCCGGTAATAAAAATAATTGGAATATCGCTAAATAATGGATTAGCTTTGAGTGCACGACACACTTCCCATCCATCCATGTCAGGCATCTCAATATCGAGTAAAATGACATCAGGCTTAATTTTATCTACTAACGCGAGTGCATTAGTGCCAGACTCTGAAAAAAAGATATTACCAAGAGGCGACAAAATATCTTCCAGCATAAATATATTTTGAATATTATCGTCAATAATCAGAATTTTATAAACAGTATTGGATAAACCCGATAACAACATAGAAAAATAACTCCCTTATTTTCAGCTAGATAACATCCATTTAATCTTAAGGTTATCTGTAACCAACATACATTTATAATAGCTTAATTTTTTTACGTCTATCAATAATAGGCAGCAACGTAACCCACTACCTTAATTTAATGAAAACAACACCTACATAATAAGTACATTATGTTAACTTAGTCGATACCAAATGTGCTTGATCATAAAAGATATGAATACGCGAAAACGACATAAACACAAAAATGGTGCACAGTTTCGTTAAGTAATATATTTGCACAGCATGTATCCAACGTGCATCTTAATATCTGCCTACATACTAGCGCGACCATATTCAGATAGACAATTGAGTTATCGTTATTGAGAGGCTGTTGAAACACTCATAGGCAATACAGGTAGACTAATTAGATGAGTTTGAAATGAACATGAGTAATACTGAACGACGTATCACGCTATTTTGCGCAGAACATCAGCTTGAATATCATCAGGCTGTTAATCGTTTTAGCGGCAATAAAGCCACCTATTTTAAGTCTGTTCAGCTGTTGATTAATGACTTAACCTTGTATATCCAACAAACCATGGCTTCACCGAACATTCCGGCAGACTTTGCACCTATGCTGCATACACTAAAAAGTTCTGCTGCTACTTTAGGTTTCACCGAATTAGCCTGCTACGCACGAAACCATGAAATTAAACTAGCACACTACTCTCCTACTGAATTTAGCCAGTTTCATAAGATATTATTGGCGAAATTAACCACGAATAAAGATCTAGCGATAATGCTAGCCTCCTTGCTAGAAATGGAATTACAAGCATCAAATAGCCAAGAGAACAAGCCGATATTAGCAGTGAACAGCGAATTTATTATGATATATGACACGCTAATGGAAGAAGTTAATCACTATAATATGAATGCCATTAATACATTTGCCAAAATAGCCAACACACTTAACCTCATTGCACCACAACATATTGAATTATTAACACAATCAATTAACCAATTAAAGTTTCAACAAGCAGAAAATATATTAGCTGAGATATATCCCCGCATATTGAATATTCAACAGTGACACAGACTCATCAGACAAATCTTAATGCATTGAAATTAATAAACAAATAAAATATAATCTTGCTTTCCCTATTGCTCACTATAAATAAATTAATGTCATCACTCATACCTTAGTACTAACGCTATTGATTGATATTATTAAAAAATCTTTTGTTTGCAAAAATTTAACATCAAAAAAAAATACATTCGCTACACTTAACCTTATTCACTCCTTATTGAAGTATCTTTATGATCAAAGTGTTGAACATGTTTATCTTAACTTTCATATTAATCGGCATTGTCAGTTGTGACCTTGGTACAAGCAAATCACTTACCGCTTCCGCCCTAAAAGACCCCATTAAAATTGCGGTATCTGGCACACCTCTTTCTGCACCTTTTTTTATTGCACAACAACAAGGTTACTTTAGAGCGAATGGGCTTAATGTTGAGCTAGTGAGATTCGACAGCGGAGTGAAATGTTTTGACGCCCTTAAGAATAAACAAGTTGACCTCGCCACGGCCTCAGAAACTGTGGTCATGTTTAATAGCTTTAAACAAACAAACTTTTCTGTATTAGCCAGTTTTGTCGAATCAGATAATGATCTCAAATTACTGAGTTTAACACCGCAAAAATATCAACAACTGGATAATTTAGCCCACGCACGCATAGGGATAGTAAAAAGCAGTGCCAGTGAGTTTTTCTTCGATAGTTTATTGATTATGTATAACAAAACTCAGCAGCCAATCGAGCGAGTATATTTACCTGCGGAGCAGCTTATTCCAGCGTTATTAAATAATGAGGTTGATATTATTTCAGCTTGGGAGCCCTTAAGTTATTTGTTAACACAACAAGTCCCCTCAAATACCAACGTCATCAGCAGTCGCGGCCTATACCACTTATCGTTCAACTTAATCGAGCTTAAAGAGACAAGGCTATCAACTACAGAAAAGTTAGCGCTACTCAAATCAATTAACGACGCAACCGATTATATTCATACACACCCAGATCTTGCTCAGACGAAAATTAGCCGTGTATTAGATATCGATCAATCCCAACTTAGTTATTCCTGGAATGACTATACTTTTCGGTTATCACTCAGTAATGCACTCTTTTCTAACATCCAAACTCAAAGCCAATGGGCAATTGATAATAAATTAGTCTCTGAAGAGAATAGTGTTGATTTTAGGCAGATTCTTGACCGAAAATTGTTTGAAAAGTTCACCAGTTTAGAGGCAGGATGGTAATTTATGATGTTATCTAAACGTCTAAAACTGACCGCAACACTCTGTTCGCTGCTTACATTGATTGTCGGCTTGTCACTGATACAAGTCCACTATTATCAACAACAAATATACCGTCAACTCAATTACTCAATGAAGTTACAAATCAACATTGATAGTTTGCGTAGTCAACTGTGGCTTTACCAAGAGTATACAGATGACCAAGGGTTATCAGAGTTAAATATACGCCAAGCTGAACTGGCCAAAAACCTCTCAGAAGACATTCAATGGGGTACGCAACAAAAACTCATTATTGGAAACCTGAATAGACTGAATACCAATATTAGAGCACTCATTAATACTCAAAATAGCTTTCATAGTAAACAAGTCGATGTGTCATCCACCCTCACAGCAGAACGGTTATTTAAAGCAAAATACAGCATGGTTATTGAAGAGATGACTGAAGAAATGTTTAATCTTCATCAATTATCGATTAAACAAGCGAGCCAAAAACAACAAACGTTATTATTCCTTGTCGGAATGGTGCTATTGATATTAGCGATTCTGGTCACCGTATGGTCATTTATGACACTCATTCGATTTAAGAAAGGGTTAGCCTCACTCAACCAAGGGATGGAAGCACTTGCGGCTGGAGACCTAAAGAGTCAAATTAATTTCAGTGATACCGATGAGTTATCTGCACTCGCCCATAACTTCAATAGAATGAAGCTTTCACTTGCTCAAATCACCATTAAAAAGGATGAATTAAAGCAAGAAGTAGACAGCCAAACCCGTAAATTAATTGAACAACAAGACCAACTCATTTTCTTAGCTGAACATGATGAACTAACCGGTATTTATAACCGTCGCGCATTCATAAAAAAAATTGATACTGCTATAGCAAGGGATTTACGCGGAGAAAATCAAGCGGCACTATTATTTATTGACCTTAATAAATTTAAAAATATTAACGACACCCTGGGCCATAGTATTGGTGATGAAGTGATCATGACCATTGCAAAACGTTTGGTTAATAGTCTACGCGCTACCGATATAGTGGGCAGACTCGGCGGCGATGAATTTATCGTTTGGCTTGATATGCTCCCAGAACCAATCGATATAGAACATAAAATAAACCAGCTATTAACCAATATTAAGCAACCGATCATTATTGGGAAGCATACTTTAGAAGTTGGCGCCAGTATCGGAATTAGTATACTGCCAGAACATGGTTTAAATAGCCGAGAACTCATCACTGCAGCCGATACTGCTATGTACCAGGCTAAAGCAGACCATAGCATTGAGTATTGTTTCTATACAGGTAGCTATGGGATATCAACTTTGGCAATCTCATAGGTTTGAGTGTTCCAGTCAAAATAATATTCAACGCCTTGCCATTCATAAACGGTACCGTTCGCGCGCTGAATCACTTTGGCATTTTCAGGTAAACGACTTAACCCAGAAGCATATTGAACTTGGGTAGTCGTTCGCTGCGGCGCAGATATCACTGCAGGTTCAACCACTTGATAGCTTTGGCGAGGTGCAACATTAACCGTTCGATAAGGGTAAAAATTATCGTTGCTACGACGATATTCGTCTATACCCCAGCGATTGTCATATCGATTGTCATATCGACTGCCATAGCCATTATATCGACTAAGCCCAATCGTCGGCCCCCAAACACTATTCCAACCAAATCCCCAGCGCCATGGGTCACGATAATGCGAAGAATGACGTCGACCTTGATGTTGATAACCTACCGAATGTGACACTCTATCGCCTAGAGCAATATCCAATGGCACTTTCGCCTGCACAGACAGAGTCAAGCTGCATAGTAAACAAACTCCACTCCCAAAAGACCATAGCAACACAGGGAATCTATTAATCGGCATACATCACCTCCAGCACATTATCGACATCCACCAGTTTACGCTAAGCCGAGTTAAAGTCGATATCCGTAATGGTTCTGAAATGATAGGTCTACTCAATTATTATTCACACCTATAACCATCATTCACTCCAATAGCATAATCAAACGACTTAGAGAATTTCATTCACTCGATAAACTCTCAATTGATGCCTCCTCAATTGATGTGATTATATTATTGGTATTAACGCTTATAGCCTTTCAAAATGATTAGTTAATAATCAATAACAGTTAATGGTGTGGCACAATAGCCTTAGATAGCTGACTACCTGATGAACTGATTAAATGACATTCAGATATTTACTCTCAAACGAAAAGAACTAATATCCAATCTAACCAGTATTGAACCCCGCAGAGCAATACCAATTTATATGGATTGGTATTAACCCTATATTAGAAAAATGCTATAGTGCGCGCCATATTGGTTTGGATTTCATTTACAGGCGGTAAACATGAGTTTTAAAGATTTACGCAGCTTCATCGATCATTTGGAAAAAAATGGCGAGTTAAAGCGCATTAGCTACCCTGTTGACCCTCATTTAGAAATGACAGAGATCGCCGATCGTGTTTTACGATCTGGAGGCCCCGCACTGTTATTTGAGAATCCGACCAACCATACCATGCCAGTACTGGTTAACTTATTTGGCACGCCTAAACGTGTTGCTATGGCATTGGGTAAAGACGACCCTTTGGCTTTGCGTGAAGTCGGTGAATTATTAGCATTCTTAAAAGAACCTGAGCCACCAAGTGGCTTTAAAGATGCCATCGCCAAAATACCTATGTATAAGCAGGCATTAAATATGCCGCCTAAAACAGTGCGTAATCCGCCTTGTCAGCAAGTGGTTAAAACCGGTGATGAAGTTGACCTAACATCGTTGCCAATCCAACATTGCTGGCCTGGAGATGTCGCCCCATTAGTGACTTGGGGACTCACCATCACCAAAGGGCCGCGTCAAAAAAGACAAAACCTAGGTATTTATCGTCAACAGTTATTAAGTAAAAACAAGCTGATTATGCGCTGGCTTGATCACCGTGGCGGAGCCTTAGATTTTAAAGACTTTAAACAGCTTCATCCGGGAGAGCGTTATCCTGTCGTAGTGGCATTAGGTAGCGATCCGGTGACCATTTTAGGGGCTGTAACGCCTGTGCCAGACTCCATGAGTGAATATGCTTTTGCAGGTTTACTGCGCGGCGAAAGAACTGAAGTCTGTAAAGCCATTAGCTGCGATCTTGAGGTGCCAGCCACCAGCGAGATTATTCTTGAAGGTTATATTGACCCAGATGAGACAGCAGTAGAAGGTCCATATGGAGATCACACTGGCTACTATAACGAAACTGACTCATTCCCAGTATTTACCGTAACTCACATTACTCATCGTAAAGACGCCATTTATCATAGTACCTATACCGGTCGTCCACCTGATGAGCCGGCCATGTTAGGCGTGGCGTTGAACGAAGTATTTGTCCCCATTTTACGTAAGCAGTATCCAGAAATTATTGATTTTTATCTGCCGCCTGAAGGTTGTTCATACCGTATGGCTGTGATTTCAATCCGTAAGCAATATCCTGGTCATGCTAAGCGTGTCATGATGGGGGCCTGGTCATTCTTGCGCCAGTTTATGTATACCAAATTTATCGTTGTTGTTGATGACGATGTCAATTGCCGTGATTGGCAAGATGTTATTTGGGCCATTACTACACGAATGGATCCTATTCGCGATACCATGATGGTAGATAATACTCCAATAGATTATCTTGATTTTGCCTCACCCGTTGCTGGTTTAGGATCTAAGATGGGTTTAGATGCCACTAACAAATGGCCTGGTGAAACCACGCGAGAATGGGGCACCCCTATCGTGATGGATGAAAAGACAAAACAGAGAATTGACCAAATTTGGGATGATCTCGGCATACAAGATATGCCAACATTGTAACTACAGCGATCCGATCAGGGCGTAAATAGCTATAATTAACTCGTTGATAAAAAATTATAAAAGGGTTTAAAGGACGTTAGATGAAAACCATTCGTTGTCAGATAGAAAAAGTCACCCCGTTTAATGACGCTGTATACCAAGTGTTCCTTAAACCCGAAGCAGCCTTTGACTTTAAGGCTGGCCAATACCTAACTGTGGTCATGGGTGAAAAAGACAAACGTCCTTTTTCTATCGCTTCCGCGCCTAATGCAGCGTTAATTGAGTTGCACATTGGTGCCGCGGTTAGCGAAAGTTATCCAATGCAAGTTGTTGAACGCTTACAAACAGCGACACATATTGATATTGAAGCACCTGCTGGCGAAGCTTTTTTACGTAGTGAGAGCCATCGACCACGCATCCTAATTGCAGGCGGTACCGGTTTCTCATATATAAAAAGTATCGTTGAAGCACAAATTGCTAACGGCGAAACCATTAATACTAAACTGTATTGGGGTTGTCGTAACGAAGAAGCCATGTACTATCAAGACATCGCTCGTCAATGGCATGCCGATCATTCTTGGTTAGAGTTTATTCCAGTAGTAGAACTTGCTGACGGTAATTGGGAAGGTAAAAAAGCTAATCTACTCGAGCAGATTAAGCAGGATTTTGTCAGTTTGAATGGCTACGATATCTACATTGCTGGCCGTTTTGATATGGTTGGCACTGCACGAGAATTGTTCCGTGAGCTTGGCATTGAAGAAGCCCATTTGTATGGTGATGCTTTTGCATTTATCAAATAGGCTTTCCCAATAAAACCATTAAAACCGGCTATCTTGCCGGTTTTTTTATCGGTAAATCGACTGATTGCCTTTGTATTCCATGGCTCATTTATTTAAAATTAGCGCACATTTATTAATAAGGTACTCCAATGAAACTCAGTCAACTCACTCAGCCTATCTATGACCATTTATATCGCGATATTTTTGAGTTTCGCAGTACTTTTGATTTACCGGTTAACGACAGTGCTAGCCTAGACGACAAAGCTGATACCTTACACACCTCATTAATTATTGAAGAAATGACCGAGCTTGCAGAAGCAGACTCTCGCATGGAACAAGCTGATGCGATTGTTGACTCTGTCTATGTGTTAATGGGTCGTTTAGTGCACATAGGTGCGTCTCAGGTAAGCGATCGTCTAGAGATCAGCTATCTTATCGATTTATTGCTTAACGTGGCTAAAAACCGCGAAATAGACTTTATCCAATGCTGGGATGAAGTGCACTCAAGCAACATGAGCAAAGTATGCCGTAACCAGCAAGAATTGGATGAAACCATCGCCTTTTACGCCAAGCAAGGTGTTGAGATAGTCGGTAGCACTAAAGGTGAGTTTATTATTGCTAAGTGCGCTAAAGATGTCGATATGGCGGGTAAAGTGGTTCGCCAAGGCAAAGTATTAAAATCAGTTTATTATCGCCCTGCAGACTTAACTAAGTTAGTACGAGATTAAGTTAGTACGAGATTAAGTTAGTGCGAGACTAATCAGCCAATCAACTACAGGGCTTTCACTTGCGAGTACTGATTTACCCATAAAAAATGCGCTTTTATCAGCGCATTTTTTATGACGTTTCCGGTTACACAGCCACCGAGGTTTTAGCATTATTAAGCGCCTGAATGAATCGCTGCGGCTCATCCACACTCAAATGCACCGTTTTCATCGGTTCGGGTAACTGACCCATACCACCATGATAAATGACCGGACGGTTGAAGGTAATAGTGACATTACTCTGCCCACGGCCAATCATAATGGTTTCTGGCTCATCTTTATTTAATTCAGTTGATTGTTGATCAGCGGCACTAGCAATATCGGCAATGTTCACTACCATAAATCCCCACAATGAATTATTGATCACTAAGTTATCTCTGATTAAATACAAAGAGTAATAACGTGATAATCGATGGTTAGCCACGATAGACATTAAGGTATAGGCAATAATGCTCGAGACAATAATCGCCACCCACTCACTCCACGATGCCAGTAATACGTAACTCAGACTCGACGCACCAACACAACCAATTAGCATTAACCACACATGCCAGCGTGTCGCGCTAACAAGATTGATATTGGCAATTACTGGTGGATGATGACGTGAGAACCATGGGATAGAATAAAACCAGTTAGTGGCTTCACTGGCGAGAATAAGCGCAATAGTTAAGCTTTTATCATCGCCATCCCGATACGTTTCTACCGCCCCGACTCTAGGATCGCCCTTAAGCTTTCGTACCTTAATCAAGCCACGAACAACACTCACCACCAAATACAATTCAATGACCAACAGCACCGCAATAATCGGATAGCGTAACCATGCAATAAACTCAAAATAATGCGCGACTTCAGCAGGAAAACTTAACCGAGCAACCAAGCTGCTCAAACTGAAAATAACAATCAGTTTCCACAGTTTCTGGCCACCCATTTTAATAATGCAATACCAGTAGCTCAGTGGCAGTAACACAAAATACAATCCGCAAATAAGATATAACGACCACTTGTCAGCGTCACTTGTTAACGACTCTGGTGTCCACTGAACGCCTATCACAAAGCTCAACACCATTAAGACTAAAAAGACTAACCGATACTTAACCGTGGCTCTCATTGAATACTTATCCCTGTATATGTTACTGACCCACGCCATATCATTATTCTTAATATAAACGTGAAGATACAAGTTGTTAACATATCAGCAAACATTAGTTTCACCGCTATTGATTGGCACAAAAATTGTTACTAAAAATTGCCGTGAACGGGTATCAAGATAAGTTGCGCTTGAACAGCCAAGTTAAACCATGAATAGCTGTGGTAGGAAAAGCCATCGAATGATCGGCCTCGGGGATGACTAGCAGCTTGAGTGCTAAGTCACCAGATTGCGCCGATGGATGGGATTGGAGTCGTTGAAATAAAGCCTGCGCATCTGCAACCATCTGATGACCATTATCGGTATAAGGTGGTTTTTCTAATTCGCCAATGCCAATAAACACTTTGGCAGATATTGCTGGTGTTTGACTAAAACGCTGAGCAAACTGCTGCAATAATTGTTTATTGTCAAACCACAGAGATGGACTGCCCAATACGTAATAATTAAATAACTTTGGCTGTTCTAATAAAATATAAGCACCCATTAACCCGCCTAGCGAATTACCCACAAAGGTGTTTTGTTGGCTGTCGACCCGATAGTTTTTTTCAACGAAAGGCATAACAATCTGGCTGATAAAAGCAACGTGTCGCTTGGCCTCGCCAGTGGGTAGTTTCCAACTCGCATCGTGACTTGGGGTATAGTCGCGGATCCGACTCGCCGAACCTTTGCTTGGCCTCTGATAGCCTATAGCGACTAAAATAGCTTGCTGCATCATGTTACTGTTCATTGGAAATCGCGTCGCACCAGACACTACTTGCAAGCTATACATGGAGTCAGTCATGTATATCACTGGATATTGATGTGAACTATTTTGCTGGTATTTTTTGGGGAGCTTGATCATCACTTGATAGTCACGATCGCCATCTTTAAGCACAAATTGGCGGGTACGAGGAATATTGACTGTTGCAGCTGTGGAATGCACATCAACAGTGTTGCTTGTTAAGTCAGCCAATACAGCATCATTGTTAGCTGACGCACTGGCTAGAGATAGCCCACAACACATTAACGCACCGATTAACCCATAAATTGTTTTCATGCATCCCTGCCCTATGGTAATAAACCACAAACGTTAAATCATATAATCCAACGCAAGTGCGATAAACAATACTATTCCGGCCCAGTTATTATTTAAAAAGGCTTTAAAACATGGTGCACGTTCACGACCAAAAATTAATCGTTGCTGATACACGGCAAAACCAATAAAGCTGATAATACCTAAGCCGTAAATAATCCCACGGTCGGCCACCAGCCCAGCCATCACAAAACACCCTAGTGCAGCAAGTTGAAACAAACCGATAATCTGTCGATCAAAGCGACCGAATAAAATAGCCGTTGATTTAATGCCTACTTTTAAGTCATCGTCACGATCGACGATGGCATACATGGTGTCGTACGCTACCGTCCAACACCAATTGGCCATAAATAACCACCACGCTTCAACTGGCACTTCACCAAGTTGAGCGGCATAGGCCATCGGAATTGACCAACTCCACACAATGCCCAAAAACATTTGTGGCATGTTGGTCACCCGTTTCATAAACGGGTACATCACCGTTAAAATAATCCCCACCACAGATAACTGCACTACCAGTGGATTAAGCCATAATACTAAGCAAAACGCAGCCAAACCTAAGAGGGTAAATAGAGTCAGTGCCTCTTTAACAGACACTTCCCCCGACACCAACGGTCGCATACTCGTACGCTCGACATGAGCATCTAGTTTACGATCGGCAAAGTCATTAATAATGCAGCCATTGGCGCGCATAATCACCACGCCAACAATAAAGATTAACAACACCTTAATGTCTGGCAGCCCTTGAGCCGCTAACACCAGTGCCATTAAACACGGCCATAGCAGCAGCAAGGTACCAATAGGCCTATCTATCCGCATTAATCGTGCATAAGCACGAAGCTTATCTTGCAATGTCATTGGCGTCATCTCTCCATGATTTAGCAAGCGAAACACGTTAACAACGCTCTAGTTTTGCTAACGACACCAACAGCCATTTACTGCCAAAATCGACAAACTCAACCTGCACACGTCCTTTTTCACCAGAACCTTCAAAGCTAGTCACGACCCCTTCACCAAACTTAAAGTGCTTCACTTTAGAACCCACTTTATGACCGGTGTCGTTAAAACCATGAGGTTTTTTAGTGGCAACCGTAGCCTTCGCAGGAAAACGCTGACTAACTGACGGCTTAACCTGAGCACGTATACGGATTTGCTCAACAAACTTTTCAGGAATTTCGTTAATAAACCGTGATGGGCTAGCATAATCTTCACGGCCATAAATACGACGAGACTCAGCATAACTGATGTACAGTTTTTGCATAGCACGGGTCATACCGACATAACACAAACGGCGCTCTTCATCTAAACGATCGCCTTCATCCAGTGCCATCTTGCTCGGGAATAATCCTTCTTCAACGCCCGCCATAAACACCATTGGGAACTCAAGCCCTTTGGCTGAATGCAATGTCATCAACTGCACGGCATCGGTAAAGGCATCAGCCTGACCTTCGCCAGCTTCTAATGCTGCATGAGACAAAAAGGCATTAAGTTCGCCCATGTCTTCAAGCTCTTCAGGCATTTCAAAACTGCGCGCAGCAGTAACCAACTCGTTTAAGTTTTCAATTCGAGCTTGGGCTTTCTCGCCTTTTTCGGCCTCGTACATGGTACGCAAGCCTGAACGGTCAATCACATCATCAGCCATCCGGTACAGCAACATATCTGCCGTATCCGTTCGCATCGCAATAATCAGTTCCATAAAGCCATTGATGGCATTAGCCGCACGCCCGGCAAGGACTTTCTCTTCGATTAAACTCACGCAAGCTTGCCACAGCGTCAGTTCATGCTGTCTAGCGGTTGAGCGGATAATATCCAAAGTACGATCGCCGATACCACGAGCTGGCGTATTCACCACGCGCTCGAATGCCGCATCATCATTTTGGTTATTGATCAGACGCATATAGCCCATAGCATCTTTAATTTCTTGTCGCTCAAAGAAGCGCAGACCACCGTAAATACGATACGCTAACCCTTTGTGTAAAAAGGCTTCTTCTAATACTCGCGATTGTGCATTTGAACGATATAAAATGGCGCACTCGCTCAAACTGCCGCCCTTTTCATGCCAGTCGCTAATGCGTCCAACAATAAATTTGGCTTCATCCATTTCATTAAAGGCGCAATAGACCGAAATGGGCTCGCCATCTTTATCTTCGGTCCATAACTCTTTGCCCAAACGATCTGGGTTATTGGCAATCACAGCGTTAGAGGCATTCAAAATATTCGCTGTTGAACGATAATTTTGTTCTAAACGAATGGTTGTTGCACCCGAGAAGTCTTTTAAGAAACGATGTAAGTTTTCAATTTGCGCACCACGCCAACCGTAAATAGATTGATCGTCATCACCGACAATCATCACATTGGCTGTGTTACCGGCTAACACACGGATCCACGCATATTGAATCGCGTTGGTATCTTGAAACTCATCCACTAAAATATGACGGAAGCGTTCTTGGTAATGTGCCAGTAAATGCGGTTTATTGAGCCATAATTCATGAGCTCGTAGTAAGATTTCGGCAAAGTCGACCAAACCTGCGCGATCGCAAGACTCTTGGTAAACCTTATAAATATTCAGTAAATTTTGTTCAATCGGAAAACCGCCCGCATCGATATGCTTAGGACGTAATCCTTGGTCTTTTTTGCCGTTAATATAGCCTTGGGCCTGACGAGGAGGATATTGCTTCTCGTCTAAATTAAGGCTTTTAAGAATGCGTTTCAGTAAACGTAACTGATCGTCAGAATCGATAATCTGGAAACTTTGCGGTAAATTGGCATCTTGATAATGGGTTCGCAATAACCGATGCGCTAAACCATGGAAGGTACCGATCCACATCCGCCCCATGTTAGTGCCCACAACCTTTTCCACCCGTTCACGCATTTCTGCCGCGGCTTTGTTGGTAAAGGTGACTGCCAAAATAGAATATGGACTTTGTTGTTCAACTTGCATTAACCACGCAATACGATGGGTTAATACACGGGTTTTACCACTGCCGGCACCCGCTAACACCAACATATTTGAAAGTGGCGCGCCGACTGCCTCACGCTGTTTATCGTTTAGGCCGTCTAATAATGATGATACGTCCATTTTTCCTCCCAGAAATCTGCGAGGCATTATATCTTAAATAGCGAGATAATGGCGTGCAATACTTCAGCTATTTTATGCCCACTATCACCTTAGGTAGCAGAGTGAACCTTTAGACGACATTAATATCAAAGTCACTAAAATCACTCACTTGTGATGTTCTAACCGCGAAAATCACACCTAAATTGACAAAGCTGTAAGCGAAAATTACTATATAAAATAAACAATTAATTAATGTTAGCGTTAAGTAATTGGCCTAATAGGCTATTAAACACTCACATTCATGACTAAAGAAACTAGATTAAGTTTGCTTTTTATGGCGAGTAAATCTGGTGACATGTCGGTTTATGATCGATATGTTCAATGCCATTAATACTAAAAAGTCCATTAAAATGGATTTATTGTCCACAGCTTCAGCTGTATAGGTTGCCATATTGAATATCAAAGATTTAGAGCTATTCATTGCTGTAGCAAAGTTAGGCAGTTTTTCAAAAGCGGCAAAATCTTTTGATACTCGCAGAGCATTAGTCAGCCGCCGGATTGGAGAAATAGAAAAACAGCTCGGGGCACCGTTATTTACTCGCACAACAAGAGTCATGGCCTTAACCTCTGCAGGTCGACAATATCTTGCTCAAATCGAACCTTTAGTGAATCAATTAAATCATGCCGGATATGTGTTTAAACATCGTCATGATGAAGTACAAGGTAATTTACGCATTGGTTTATTGCCTTTCGTCGACAAGTTGATGGATGAATATATCGCTCACTTCATTCATGCGTATCCGCAAGTCCAATTAGAGGTGTTAATTGTGTCTGGTGGCAGTAAAGAGCTCAATCGTTTAGGGCTCGACTTGATTATTGATGTCGGTCAAGTAAACGGTGCAAATATTGCTGTACATAAGTTGACGACTTTTGAGCGTAAAATTTATGCTAGCCCAAGTTATTTAGAAAAATCATCACTGATCGAAAATACCGATGACTTACAATACCATTCATTACTAGGCTTTAGAGATGCACATGGGCAACTAGAGCAGACTTGGCATTTTCAGCATGCAAATGTACCAACTCATTATAAAGTTATCTGCAGCGACTTTAACTCGTTATATCACTTATGTTTAGCCGGGGCGGGTATCGCTTTATTACCTCATGTTATTGCTCACGAGGCGGTAAATCAGGGACGATTAATCAATGTTCTGCCGCAACACAGCATTGGCTTTGCCGACATCAGCTTGGCCTATTCGACCAAAAGTCCTCAATCGCCTGTGGCAAAAGCCTTTTGCGAACATTTACTTCGAGAGATGGTTCCCAGTTAAAGCGGTAAAAGCGGTAAAAGCATAATTAAAACAGACTGCAGCGGTAAAGGTATAATTTAAATAGACTGCGGCGGTAAAAACAATAAAAAAGGTTAGCGAAATCGCTAACCTTTTTTATGTAATGTTCGTCACGCGGTGGCGTGACATAGCAGTATTAACGATTATTTTTTATCGTCTTTTAAGCCAATACTTTGCATCCAGTATTCAAAATTAACTAGATTACCCGGTAACACAATACGGCTATCAGGTTTGCTTAAACCATCTAGCTGCTTCATATACTGTTCACCAAGTTGCATACGCAATGCACTTTGTCCGCCTTCAGATGAAATAACCACCGCTAATCGTTCTATCGACTCAGCAGTTGCTTTCGCTAAAGTGAGAATTTCTTGCGCTTTACCTTCGGCCTCATTAATGCGGCGTTGCATCTCACCTTCAGAACGGTTAATGGTTTCTGCCATCACACCTTCTGAACGATTAATCTTACTTTGCTTGTCACCTTCACTTTTAGCTAATAATGCCCGACGTTCACGCTCGGCATTCACCTGCATTTCCATGGCGTTTTTAACTGTTTCTGGTGGGGTGATATTTTTAATCTCGTAACGATGCACTCGAATGCCCCACATAGAGCCAGCTTCATCGAGAACTTCAACCACTTTGGCTGATATCACATCACGCTCTTCAAAAGTACGATCTAAATCTAAGGTACCAATCACAGAACGCGTAGTTGTTTGGGCAAGTTGAATGGCGGCATAACGGTAGTCGGTAATACCATAACTGGCTTTAACGGGATCGGTAACCGAAATATAAATCACTCCATCCACTTCAACATTAACTTCATCACTGGAGAAACATTCTTGTGGCGGTACATCAATCGTTTCTTCCTTTAAGTCGTGGATATAAGCCACTTTATCAACGAAAGGGATCAGTGCATGGAAGCCTGCATCTAAGGTATTGTGATATTTACCTAAACGTTCAACAATATAAGCCGACTTGGTCGGCACAAGACAGATAGACTGGAATAGTTTTAGCACAAAAATAGCAAAAATTACACCCCAGATAGCCATCACAATAAAATCAGTATCAATTCCGTTAATCAACATTAGCGAGCTCCTTTTGCTGATGAGTTTGATACGGCATGAGTTACTTGCTCCATACCTTCAAAAAAGCCTTCTAGCTTGGCCATTTCAGCAGGCACAACAGAGACTTGAGCTTCAGATAAAATCTTGCCCACTTGACCAATAAACTGCTCTTTAAGCAACATGTTCATGGCGTCATTGCCGCCATTTACCGTTAAGGCCTTGCAGATCATTTCCATGCCTTCTGCCTTCGCAGTGGCAATAATAGAAATTTCTTGCCCTGTACCTAAAGCCTCATTAATGCGCTTTTGTTTTTGACCTTCGGACAAATTAATCGCCTCTTGACGTTCACCTTGCGACATATTGATCATTGCTGCTTTTTCAGCATTGGCCAAAGTGATCTCGGCACGCTTGCGACGCTCTGCTTCCATTTGTTTTTCAAGGGTGTGAATAACTTTCATTGAAGGGGAGATATTTTTAATCTCGTAACGTAATACTTTGATCCCCCAAGGATCAGAAGCCTTATCAATTTCGCGCACAATGGATTCATTCAAACTGTCACGTTCAGAAAACGTTTGCGACAAGGTCAGCTTACCTATTTCTGAACGCATGGTTGTTTGCGCTAAGTTAACCGCTGCACGGCGATAGTTTTCAATACCATAGCTGGCCAGCTTGCCGTCCATCACTTTAAGGTAGACTAAACCGTCAACTTCCAACTGGGTGTTGTCTTTTGAAATACAACTCTGCGGCGGCACATCTAATACTTCTTCACGAGTGTCGTGGCGATAAGCAACCCGATCGACAAAAGGAACGAGAAAATGGAACCCTGGCTCGAGCACGGTACGAAACTTACCCAAACGCTCAATAACATGCACTTCACGCATTGGCACAATTAACATGAGTTTGAACAAAATGAACATTACAAATAAAAAAACGATTGTTAACACAAACATATCTACTCCCTTTTGATCTGACTTTCCTAGATAACACTTAACGGCAATCACAACACGACGATTTCGAAACAATACTTAATTTACGAAACAATATTCATGACACTAAATTTACGAAACAATAATGACAAAACAATATTCATATCACAATAATCTGAATTTTTTACAGTTAAGTACTCAATAACCTCAACTCCCGTAACAACTCGCGGTAACAACTCGCAGTAATAACTCGCGGCAACAAAAGGTTATCAACTAAATCGCTATACAGAATCGATGATAGGTTCAACAACAAAAGCAATATTATCCCGACAAATGATCCTGACTTTGGTACCTTTTTTTATCACGGTACCATCACCTAAAGCAGTCCAATCAGTACCCAAACAGCTAATTCGACCGGTCTTTTGACCAGGGCCGATGGCTTGCTTAACGATAGCGACTTGATTATAAAGATCCGCCTCTTCATCGGTATTATCGACATGTGAATCGCCGCCCACTAAACGCTGGGTCACATGACGAAAACTCAGTAATAACACCATTGAAGCCATAAACCATAATGTCAGACTTTGTACCAAGCCATCGATAATGCCAACAGCTTGTGCTGCTGCGACGATAACGCAAGCCGCACCTAATAAAATAACGATACCACCCGGAATGATAATCTCCGAGATCATCAATAACAGCCCAAGCACTAGCCAGACTGCGATCGGATTTGCAAGCTCCATATTCTCCCCCATAAATGAGAATGTCCGTAAATTCACTATAACAGCTTTATTTATTAATGCGACATATTATGTCAAAGCGTTGTTGCGAACAGTAAACGGGACAAACGATTCATCAACTTACCATTACCACACGAATACGTATCGCTAGTAATGAGTAACTGTAATAATAAGTCCCCCTATACAAATCAGTATTACTGCAAAGTGACATTTTATTTGTCACCATGGTGGTATTCGTTTTAAGTAAGATAACAGCGCCAATCAAACACCTTTATGCGTTACATCGCATTGACAGTGCTAATACCTGTCATAAGATTATATTGATGATGAAAACAATGAAATCTGTACATTCTGGTCGGTTTTAATTGTGCTCTTTCAAAATATTGAATATATTGCGCCCCATTGTGCACGATTGGGAATAATAGGTCACAAATTTAACCTCGATCGCTATAAAACTTACCTTTAAACTGTCAAAATTGACGTCTCTGATCATTTTACTAACCGGAAGAAAAATGAAAAAAATCTACCTTTTAGCCACATTAGTACTCTCACAAAATGTTTTTGCTGACGATTTAGTTCAATGGTGGGATGTTAGCGCTACTGTCTTGCATGGCGAAAACTATGACTTAGCGCCATCAGAAAGACAAACAACCATTACCCTAGAAACAGCCGGTGCTTGGAAGTATGGCGATTGGTTTGCATTCCAAGATTTTATTAATTTTAATGGTAATAATAACGGTGTTGATAGTTCGACTTATGGCGAAATATCTCCGCGCTTCAGTGCTAGCAAAATATTGGGTCAGCCAGTGAGCTTTGGTGCGATAAAAGATGTCTCTTTAGCATTAACTTACGAAGAAGGTGAAGGCCCAGTTCACAGCATGCTTTATGGTATTGGTGTAGACCTTGACGTGCCATTTTTTAGCTATTTACAACTGAACACTTACCGCCGAGATGCAATAAGCAGTGGTAATATTAGTGATGGTTGGCAGTTTACGCCGGTATTTAGAATCGATATGCCAGTGGGCAATGCCAACATTATTATAGATGGCTTCATTGATTGGGTATTTTCTGCCGACAACAACGGCTACGACGAAAACCTGCACATCAACCCACAAATAAAGTATGACTTAGGTAAAACACTGTTCGGTGATCACAAGCAAAACAAACTGTTGGTAGGTTTTGAATATGATTACTGGCAAAGCAAATACGGTGTTGCGGGTATCGACCAAAATACCTACTCAATTATTGCGCAATATCATTTCTAATTGATGCCGCTATTGATATAAATTAGATAACAAAAAAGGTGCCTAGGCACCTTTTTTAATGATTACATTTCAACACTCATTGATTTGAGACAATTTGTTTTGCGTAATCCGTTTTAACGTCATCAGCCTTAACACAATCTCTTGTTATAACGTGATGGTTAAAACGTTAGCTTAAGCTAATAATTTTTTCGCTGCTGCTACAACAATAGACACGGCACTTACTTCAGTCTTCTTCATTGTCGCTTCGTCAGGGATCTCTTGCTGTGTGCGGTTTACAATAACACCGGCAACACATGCTGCACGCCAACCTTGAGTTGCACACATTGTAAATAGCGTAGCTGATTCCATTTCATAGTTCAGCACACCCATTGACTGCCACTCTTTCATAGAGCCAACATAACGCTGCGTAATGCGACCAGAAACAGTATCGTAACGCTCTTGACCTGGATAGAAAGTATCAGAAGAAGCAGTAATACCAATGTGCGGCTCTAGACCAGCGTCACGACATGCTGCAACCATAGCAGTTGTACATTCAAAGTCTGCTGCTGCTGGGAACTCAAGCGGTGCAAAGTGTAAGCTTGCGCCATCTAAACGCACAGAAGCTTGAGTCACAATCACATCACCCACGTTTACGTGCGGCTGAATTGCTCCAGTTGTACCTACGCGTAAGAAAGTTCTCACACCTAATTGTGCTAATTCTTCAACCGCAATAGAAGTTGATGGGCCACCGATACCGGTTGAACACACAACCACGGCTTTGCCATCGATATAAGCTAAGTAGCTTGTGTATTCACGATGGCTCGCTAAGAACGTTGCGTTGTCCATTAACTCAGCAATACGCTTAACACGTTCTGGATCACCAGGAACGATTGCTAAGGTAGCGCCATCTAACATTTTTTTAGTTAATCCTAAGTGAAATACATCGGACATTGTGAAAACCCCTTTCAGTTTTGAATATTAAATTCTTATAACCCAGACTTTAACCTAGTCTTTAGGGGGATAAGGTTAACTTGATCACATATAAATTCATAATAGTTAATATTCATTCGTTAAATTATTACTAATATATGTCCAAATCCCACCAAATACACCCGTTTCAGCATAGTTGAAGGTCGATAGAAACAACAAATATCTTATCTCGCTTAACAATCATTAACGTGATTTACATCAAGTTAACCTCGCTAAAATGGTTTTAGGCTGAAGGTAAGCATAACCACTGAGCATAAAGTTAATCAATATTAGATTCAACACATCTCATTTCCAAATTGTGTTGCTGCTAAAGCAAGCATCATTGTTATTGGCATAACATCTGATGAATGCAAATTGAAATGAACCCGAAATCCGCTGACTCAGCTTAAAGGAGTAACTTATGTTTCCAGAGTACCGAGACTTAATATCTAAACTTAAAGTCACAGATAAGCACTTTATCAAAAAGTTTAATGACCACAATCAACTCGATGAGCAAATTACCGCACTAGAAAAGCACAGTAGTAGTGATGCAACAGCTGAATTAAAACTAATGAAAAGCACGAGATTGCACCTTAAAGAACAAATATTAGATATTTTAAAAAATCATCAACAAGAGGTTTAGGCGCACATAAAAATAAAGGACGCTAGTGCGTCCTTTAGGATGTCGTCAAACTACACCATCAATTAAAGATAATAATCTTTAAGTGGTGGGAAGCCGTTAAAACATACTGCTGAATAGGTCGTAGTGTAAGCACCAGCGGTTAACCAGTACATACGGTCACCAATGGCTAAATCAACCGGTAAACCATAGCTATAGTGCTCATACATAATATCGGCACTGTCACAGGTTGGGCCGGCAATAACGCACTTATCTAACTCGCCTTTACGCTCAGTATAGATTGGGAATTTAATCGCTTCGTCCATGGTTTCAATTAAACCAGAGAACTTACCCACATCTGTAAATACCCAGCGCTCTAATGCAGTGTTTGATTTACGCGAAATCAATACCACTTCAGATACCAATACACCAGCATTTGAAAGCAATGAACGGCCAGGCTCTAGAATAATCTCGGGTAATTCGTCACCAAAATCTTCTTCTAGGAAATGCTTAATCTGCTGAGCATAAACACCTAGTTCATTCGTTTTATCCATATAGTTGGCAGGAAAACCACCCCCTAAATTGATCATCTTTAACACAATGCCATGTTCTTCTTTTAAACGGTCGTAAATGCTTTTCACTTTACCGATAGCAGAATCCCACGCACCGATATCACGTTGTTGTGAACCAACGTGGAAAGAAATGCCATGCGGTTGTAAGCCTAACTCTTTTGCCAATACTAATAAGTCGTACGCCATTTCATTTTGGCAACCAAACTTACGTGATAAAGGCCAGTCGGCTGTGTGTGTACCTTCAGTTAAAATACGCAAGTACACTTTTGAACCAGGAGCTTCTTCCGCAATCATGCGTAAATCGGCTTCAGAATCTGAAGCAAACATACGTACGCCTTGTTCAAAGAATGATCGTACATCAACGCGTTTCTTAATGGTGTTACCGTAGCTAATACGATCAGCAGAAACACCTATCGACGTGACCATTTCAAGTTCATAAATGGACGCGATATCAAAGTTTGAACCTTTGTCTCGTAACAAGGTTAAAATTTCTTTGGCCGGATTTGCCTTAACCGCATAATAGATATTAGCGAAAGGAAAATTATTAACCATATCATCATATTGTTTCGCAACGATTTGGGTGTCAATAACTACAAATGGCGTTGGCTTATCTTTAGCAAATGCCTCTATGCGGTCAAACGTGTCCTTGTCATAATAATCTGCAACATCAATCGATTGAAATTGGCTCATTAGGCCAGTGCCTCCTGTAAGTAGGGCGATAAAAGTGTCATTACGAATCTGTAAAAACATGCGCAGTAAACGATATTTTTAATCAATACGCAACGAATTTTTATGCAAAAAGTATACTTTTTTATTCTTCGAGAAATATCAATAACACGCAACGCCTTACTAGCTTAATACACTGCGTTATTGATTAGTTTCTGCGTCTAGAAAGTATAGACATTTGTCAGAAAAATGCTCATAAAGTCGTTGAAAATATTTTCGCCGTGATGGCATTTAACACTCATCACAGACTTACACCTTAGAGTAAAAAGTTGTTATCATCCAATTTGATAACAACTTAACGTGCTTCAATAAGGAACATAGAATGAACGAACCCAGTTTAGATCAAGAGCTCCAACAACTGCAAAATGTCTATAGCGTCATCACTGAGTTTGTTGTTGCGTACAGCTTCCAAATTGCGGGTGCGATTATTATTTTCTTATTGGGGCTTTGGGTGGCAAACAAAGCCGCCAACGTTGTCGCCGCTCAACTGAAAAAACATAATATTGATATCACCCTCAGTAACTTTGCTTCCAACTTAGTTAAAATCATTATTATTGTGATGGTTGCTGTTATCTGTTTAGGCAAACTAGGGATTAGCGTAACGCCAATGGTGGCTGCTATTGGTGCCGCTTCACTCGGAGCAGGCTTGGCATTACAAGGAATGTTATCTAATTATGCTGCCGGCATTACCATTATTGTCACCCGCCCTTTTGTGGTTGGCAATACCATTGAAATTAAAGGTGTCAGCGGTGTGGTTGAAATCATTAAACTAGGCCAAACCATATTAACCAACGAAGAAGGCGAACAAATCAGTATTCCCAACAAGCACATTGTCGGTGAAATTCTACATAATTCATTCGCTTATAAATTGGTTGAAAACAAAATTAACATTGATTACCAAGCTGATGCGGATCATGTTATCCAATTAATTAATGGCGTGCTTGCCGCTGCTCCGGCAATTTATCAAGACAAGAAACCATTAGTCGGCATCAATGGATTTAATACTGTGGGGATAGAAGTTGGTGTACGTTATTGGGTACCGACAACACGCTATTTCGAAGAGAAGTACCACACTAACCTAGCCATAATCAAAGCACTCAATCAAGCCAAAATTAAGATACCTTGCCCGGTAAAGGAAATACATTTACAGCACTAGTTTTAATAGCACTAGTATTCACAGTTCTGTATTCGCAAGGCTGAAGGTTCTCTTCACCGCATAAAGTCTCACTATTGAAAGGGCTGCATATAAGGCTGAGTGGAAGCAGTTGCACTTTTTAGTCCATTCAATCTAACTGGCCCTAACAAACTGAATTGGGGCCAACAGACTATTGCCACCAATGGAGATTCCCGCGAGACTATATTGAATAAAGCAATTCATCACGCAGTAGTGGGCTGATCCACAAAGAATGCAATGAGAATAGCAGTACAGACGCTACAATAAATAATCATAACAATCAACTACTTACTACAGGCGAGCAAACTCGATCACTATATA
Source organism: Shewanella sp. Arc9-LZ (assembly GCF_010092445.1). Lineage (NCBI taxonomy): Bacteria > Pseudomonadati > Pseudomonadota > Gammaproteobacteria > Alteromonadales > Shewanellaceae > Shewanella > Shewanella sp. Arc9-LZ. Next base: position 4,202,971 of record NZ_CP048031.1, read on the forward strand.
TTTACTCTCAAAAACCACTGTGAATAGAATGAATAATATAATATATGCAGTAAACCCCGTCTTCCTTACTAAGTACATTTAATGAAACTCACTTCACTAAGCGCAATAAATTAAGCTGATTTGACTAAACTCATTTAAGCAGGCTCATTGAAATAAATGCGACCAAATCATTCTCCCCCCCAAACAACCAATAGCAAACGAACCAACTGGTTCACTTTGCATGTTAAGCTCTGGTCTTTATCACAATTTATTTTCTGCTGAAGCACTATATTCCATTATGAAAAAACTAAGTCGAAATGAAAGACTGGCTGTTATTCTCAAGTTACTCAGTATGCATAAAAAACTGTCTAACCAAAAAATATCCACATTACTGGCAGTAACCGCTAAAACGGTTCGTTGTGATCTCGTGCAGCTGGAAAAAGACGGTCTAGTAAAACGAATTCATGGCGGAGTCTGTCAGTCTGAAGGCGCGAATATCAAAAAGTATAGCTTGGACGCTATGTTGGCAGAATTACTCGACCGCAGCATACTGAATGACAGCAATGAACTCGACTCAAACCAAGGTAGATTAATCAAAATGAAACATAATGTATTTGTACTTGGCTCATTCAATGTCGATATTGTGGCAAAATTAGCACGCTTTCCCCAACCGGGTGAAACCTTGCATTCAAGTAGCAGTAGTATTGGCGCTGGCGGCAAAGGGGCAAACCAAGCTTATGCTGCGGCTAAAAATGGTGCCCATATTACCTTTATGACTAAAATTGGTACTGATCAATTTAGTCAATTTGCGCGCCAACACCTCAACAGTACCGGCATAGACAACACGATTATCCTCGAGTCATCAACTAGCCCGACAGGTACCGCGATGATTTACGTTAGTGAACAAGCTGGCGAGAATATGATTGCGGTCAACGAAGGCGCAAACATGACGCTGACCGATGATGAAATACACTCAGCCAAACACCATATTGTTAGTGCACAATTATTTTTAACCCAGCTTGAAACCAATTTTGATGCTATCAAGCTCGCGATGAGCATTGCCAAAGACAATGGCGCAAAAGTGATCCTCAATCCGGCGCCGTATCATCAGAGAACTCTCGAGTTATTACCTTTGGTTGATATGATCACCCCTAATGAAACAGAAGCTTCGTTAATGACAGGAATCGAAGTAACCAATCTAGACAGTGCTAAGCAGGCCGCGATTGCAATACATGCCTTAGGCGTAACATCGGTAGTCATCACTCTCGGATCTGATGGGGTATTACTTTATGAAAATGATCACTTCACCCTGCTAGATGCACTAAAAAGCGCGGTTGTTGATACCACTGGTGCAGGCGATGCTTTTAATGGCGCTTTAGTCGCTGAGCTTGCTAGAGGCAGTACACTGCATCAGGCCGCTAAATATGCCAACGCTTATGCGTCACTCGCTGTTGAGCGCCTCGGCGCAGCAAATATGCCAGACGGCTCACTTGTCGCAGCAAGACTTAATGCTTAATAGCGAGTGCAGAGTTCTAATGTAAAGCGCTAATGTAAAACACTAGAGTCGAACTCCCATGAAAAAAGCGCAGTGATTACTGCGCTAGTGTTAGGTAAGCGGTATTAGTCCGCCAGATGCCGACAGTGCTATTTCAATCTTGCGGCATAATTGATAATACTGTCGCGATATAGCTCCAATAGTTCGGCATCTTTGACCGCGACTGCAACCTGTTGCGGCGCCTGATTCATCCATTCATCATGCGGGTAAACACGGTCATCAATCTTCTGAATGGTCATTCCTTCGGCAACACCATCGACAACCACTCTTATTGGCCCTTCTCTAAGTGTGAACAACTCTGGATTAATCACATAGGCAATGGCAGAGGGGTCATGCACATGGCAAGCTTCTAAGCCCACTTTTTCACTATAAAACCTCAAATAGAACCGGCTAACATCCCAAATAAATTGGCCAACGTCGCCTGCATTGTCACGTAATTGGTCAAGATAATCACGAGTAAAAAAGCTTTGTTCAGTCACGTCTAAGCCAATCACAACCACAGGCCATGAGGCCGTCAACACTATATCAGCAGCATGAGGGTCATCGTGTACATTAGCTTCGGCAAAAGGGGTCACATTGCCACGATGACCGTTCTCACCAAAAGCGCCACCCATAATGACCACCTTGTTAACTAAGTCGACAATGCTTGGGTCAGCCTGAAGCGCTAGCGCAAGGTTAGTTAACGGACCGATGGCCACTAAAGTAATCTCACCAGGCTCCGCCTTTACAGCGTCAATGATGTATTGATACGCAGGCCGCGGATCAGCTTGACCTTCTACTTCGGCTGGGACATTCACATCACCAAAGCCACCTTCTCCGTGAACAACGACCGTTGGGCCAACTGGAGGACGTACGATAGGTTTACTCGCGCCAGTGACAATATCGGCTTGCAACTGAAATTTTTGTTTAAGATAAAGCGCGTTACGGGTCGCATTCTCAATGGTTACATTGCCATAAATAGTAGTAATGGCCTTAAGTTCGATATCGGGATGTGCTTCGGCAAAGAGAATAGCAAATACATCATCAATACCGGGATCTGTGTCTAATATTATTTTAGTTTTCATGGGGATCACTGTCCTACTTTATTAAGTGAATAGATACACTATAAGGTTTTACTGAATATCCTGCGATGAGACTCACAGGCCCTTCAATGCATACCAACAAGATATTCGAAGATGATTAACGACTGCGACAAACGAACGGTTACAGGGTCCTGAGGCTCATTAAATCCCTTGGCACTATACAAAAATAGTGCCGACAGAAGTGTGATTGTTCGTCAAACTTTAATCTGTAAGTGAACATAATGGTTCACTTACACGTGTGCAACTGGCTATAACAAGTTTGATATGAAATAGGCCGAATATTATATTTTGCCTTACATATCCCACCTTTTAACCCGAGTTGAGGTTAATTTACAACACCTCGAAAAAGTAAAGCTTACTTGACAAGTATTAATAGATTGCGATAACTTAAAGTCAAGCTTAGTTGACATAATGACAACTAAACACGACCAAGGGAATGTTGATAATGTCGCCACTAACACACAATCAAGACTGGAAAAATACCAACAAACATAATACAGCTCGTTTAGCAAAATGGACTTTAGCGTGGGTGATAAGTATGGCCGTCGCCAACTTTGGTCCACAATTTATTTGGCAACAAGATGTCATCACCATAATGGCCATTGGCATTAATTTCATGATGGGTATCGGGATGATTTTAGCCAATAGACGCCAACTACTTGGCTTAGATGAATTGCAGCAAAAAATTCAATTAAATGCGATGGGCCTCAGTCTGGGGGTGGGGCTAATTGTTGGCTTGAGCTACTCAAATTTAGACACAACAAACTTAATAGCTGGTCACGCGGAAATTTCTCACTTGGTGATCATTATGGGACTCACCTATTTAGTCGGTATTATTTTAGGCCATAGGAAGTACCAATGAAAAATCGCCTAAAAGTACTCAGGGCAGAGCAAGACCTGACCCAAGCACAACTAGCAGACTTACTTAATGTTTCCAGGCAGACGATCAATGCGATCGAAACTGGTAAGTTTGATCCTAGTTTGCCATTAGCCTTTAAAGCGGCACGTTTATTCAAGCTACCTATTGAAAGTATCTTTGAAGACGAAGTGTAGCTAATAGTATTTATAATCAATGTTATAAATACTATGTTATAAAAACAATGCTATAAAAAATGTTAAACGCTATGGCGGTCGATTCAGCTCAAGCATTGGCTAAATTTACAGTCTTAACGCTAACAGCCCTATGGATTGATAAGAGATTAATATCCTTTACGCCAAAGCTGGTTTAGTTTTCGGTTTGAGAAGACCAATACCAAAGGCGGCCATTGCCACTGCTATGATAGCATTAAGGTAGTTGAAAAAAGCATAGGGCGCGTAGTCAAGTACGTCTACCCCTAGAGTGGCGGTATAAAAGGCACCAGCTGTGGTCCACGGAATAAGGCCTGTAGTCATAGTGGCACCTTCTTCAACTGAGCGCGAAAGAATGGCGGCCTCTAAATTTTGTTGCTCATATTTGGGCTTAAACAGTTGGCAACTGAGAATAATCGAAATATAAGCCTCTCCCATAGCAATGTTACCTAAAAAACCGGACATAATCGTCGTCGCAATAAGGGTGGCGGTGCGCTGCACTCTTTTTATGATGCCGGCTAATAGTGCGGTGAGAAATCCCGCACCGTGTAAAATGCCGCCTAGCGCGATAGCCATTAACGCCAGCAGCAAGGTCCAGCTCATACTGCTAATGCCGCCGCGACCAAGCAAAGCATCTAAACTGGGGATACCCGTTGATTCCGGTGTATTTTCCCACAGCGCATTAAGCACAGAGATAGCACTTTGTTGCTGATAAAAAATCGCGATTAGCACGGCGAGTATTATGCTGCATGACATCGTCACTTCTGCGGGCACTTTTCTAATGCTCAGTACCGCGAGTAAAATCAGGGGTAATAACGTAATCAGCGGCGTAAGGCTGTAATTGTTGGCAAGTGCGGTTTGAATTGAGGTAACTTCTGCCAAGTCTAGATTTTGCTCACCATAGTTAAATCCGATCACTAAAAATATTAAAAAAGTGAGGATAAAAGTCGGCGTAGTAGTGAACAGCATGGAGTAAATGTGTCGATAGAGATCCGTGCCAGCACTCATAGCGGCGAGGTTTGTGGTATCTGAAATCGGCGACATTTTATCACCGAAAGTTGCACCGCAGACAATCATACCTGCGACTAAAGGCAGTGGAATATTCATCGCAGAGCCGATGCCAATAAAAACCACGCCTAAGGTGCCGACAGTACCCCAAGATGTTCCAGTTGCTAGCGACATCAAGGCGCACAGTAATAAACCAACCGCCAAAAACAAACTCGGACTCAGCCAACTAAGACCATAATAAATAAGCGTGGCGATGGTGCCACTGTGCATAAAACTAGCAATCACCATGCCGATCAATATAAATATATAGATGGCAGGCATGGCTCTGGTAAGGGCGCTAGTCATCAACTCACGTATATGTATATAGCCGTAACCAAGACTAAAAGCGTTGAGTCCTATCCATAACAAGCACAGAAACATCAGTGTATGCAGGCTGATCCCTAGACCAAAAAGTCCACCCGCTATGGTGATGATAATCACGCTAAAACAGATAAGAGACTGCAAAAAACTAGGGCTACGGGGTAAGTTGGGAGTGATTACAGACATTGGCACACATTATGGTAACAATTGGGATGAAGCTGAGTATATCAGCACAAGTAATTGGGTAAACTACAAACAAGCAGGATATTAAAAATAAACATTTTATCTATTACAACCAGTAGGTTAGCAACCAAGTAAAAGCCAACTCAAAAGATATATCATCACAGAGTGCTGCACATGATTATTTATACATTCATTTACAAGCTCATTTACAGGCACAATGGGTTACATCCGCGATATCCTCTTCGTCCTCCCCATACTCAAAAAGCTGTTGCGCTTGTCGGGTTGAAGATTTTGGTTGCGAAATAAATTTAGCCTATTGCCTTAAAAAAACGTCTAGTTTTGTATAAATAACGTATCTAGTATGACCACATACGTTTTTAATCAATATTCACATGGTAAAAATTATCCATTCGTTATCGATTCACAACCTATTGTTGCTGTATCTAATGCAGATACGTATTCTTTTTTACCATGTGAAAGAGGTATTATCATGAATCACAACCCTTCTCAGCCACTTCGCGTTACCTGGGCACTTAAAACAAGCTTTATTGCTGATGCTTTGGCCATGCCAGTGCATTGGTATTATCAACCGATGGAAATCGAGCGTGCCTTTATTGGTGGTATTGAGCGCTTTGAGGCCGCACCTGAGTTTCACCCTTCATCTATTATGTCCTTGCACTCCAAACATAAAGGGGGGCGACAATCCAATGATCGGTCGTCTAAGGGGCATTCAGCTAACGATCAGTCGCCGCAAGTGGTAGGCGATATTATTTTAAAAGATAAGGCGCAGTTTTGGGACAAACCGAATGTGCATTATCATCAAGGCATGCAGGCGGGTGAAAACACCCTCAACGCCCATTGCGCTCGAGTAGTGATGCGCACCCTGGCGAGTTCGCCACAACCCTATGACCGACAAGCATTTGTTAATGCCTACATTGACTTTATGACAATGACTCCCGCCGCTCATCCCGATACTTATGCAGAGTCCTACCATAGAGGATTTTTTGCTAACTTGGCGCAGGGACGCAAGCCTGAAAACTGTGGCATGATAACTCACGACACGGCATCTATTGGTGCATTGGTGACCATAGCACCTTTGGTTTTTTCAGAACGACTTAAGGGCATAAGCGAAGCCGAAATAAAGATTACCTGCCGAGCGCATCTGGCCTTAACCCATCCTGATGAATCTTTAATGCAGGTATGTGATAGCTACGTGCAACTGTTGTGCGCTCTGATGGATGGGCCGGATGAAGTAGGCGTTAAGGCTCTTTTACTTGAAGCAAGCATAGGCCTAACCAGTACTAATTTAGCCGGTCTGTTAAAACGTAATGTGCCCGACAATCAGGTCGTCGGCCAAATATTTTCAAGGGCATGTTATATTTCAGATTCTTGGCCTGTCGTCTTGTATCTGGCCTGTAAATACCAAAATGATCCTTGGCAAGCACTGCGAGTGAATACTAACTTAGGCGGTGACAACGTACATCGAGGAATAGTGCTGGGAACCTTACTGGGATTGCAAAGCGATGCTGTGGCCACCAGCTGGTTTGAACAACTGGCAGACCACAAATTGATTGCTCAAGAAATTGAGACACTTATCAGCGTGGCAAGCGCTCCCAAACCGTAAGTTCAGACAAAGTATGCTGAAACTTGTGCTGAGTTTCGCGGATCACAAACGGGACTTTGCGCGGCTCACCAACCAACTTAAAATGGCTTGATAGTTGATCTTTCAAGCCATCTAACGTGCTGTAGTTTTCACCATCTTTTTTGAAACCACCTATCCACTCTTCCTTAGGTGTATGTTCTTCCAACCACGTGTAAGGCGATGCAATAATAAGCAAGCCGCCATCATTGATGCGCTGTGCCATATCCGCCAGAAAACGACTCGGCTGGTAGAGTCGGTCAATCAAATTAGCGGCTAAAACTAAATCATAAGCCGTGAATTGGGATTTGAGGTTACAGGCGTCGCCTTGATGAAATGCGACACGGTTTGCATAAGTGTCCAACCCTAATTCTTGCAGGGTACGAGTATGATAGCTCACTAATTCGCCTTCTTCGGCACGGGCGTAACGCACTGCGCCTTGCTGCGCCATTTTAGCTGCTAGGCGAGTAAAGTTTGCTGAAAAATCAATACCGTCTACGTCATCGAACTGGCGGGCCAACTCAAAACTTGCTCGGCCACAGGCACAACCTAAGTCAAGTGCTTTACCGGTGGGTTTACCCTTCATTGCCTCAAGTGCAATATCAGCTAAAGCTTTAGGAAAATTCTCTACGCCATACCAGGTGTCACCAAAGTGAAACTCTGCATATTCTGACAATAATTGGTCACTTTCGTAGTAAGCCTTAGGAGACGTTGCATCAACTTCAGAGGCAATATAACGAAATCCGGCGTGCTGCGTAAAGTGACGCCTAAATGCATAACGTGCACTAAGACGCGCTTCGTTTCCACTTGAAATCCATGAACCACCTTTGATCAAGTTGTGTTTACCATCAAAAGTTGGCGTGGTGAAATCGTCATACAGCGGATGTACTTTAAAGTTATCGAAGGGGTAAATAGGCGTTTCAGTCCATTGCCATACGTTGCCCACCACATCAAACCAATTGCCATGTTGATAGCGTGTTACCGGGCAGCATGATGCAAAATGGTCGAGATGCAAGTTTGCATTGGCCGCGCTGCTACCCAGCTCTTCTACGCCCGCTTGTGCACACAATCGATACCATTCGTCTTCAGTTGGCATGCGAATTTTCTGTCCAGTTTCTTCAGTCTTCCATTCACAAAACGCTTTCGCTTCATGATAGTTAACTTCGGCAGGCCAGTCCCAAGCCATATCAATTTCTTCCGTCATTAAGCGCAAGCGCCAGCCATTGTGCCAACGCCAAAATGCTGGGTGTTTTGCCTCAGTAAATTGCCGCCAAGCCAGACCTTCATCACTCCAAAAACGATTATGCTCATAACCACCGTCCTCAACAAACTCGAGGAACTCCTGATTGCTGACTAAATATTGGCTGGCTTTAAACTCAGCTACCTCAGCCTGATGTTGGCCATATTCATTGTCCCAGCCATAAAATGCATTATCAAATGATTGTCCAAGATTAACTGAGCCAGCGGCGACGCTTATTAGTTTATTTTTTGGCGCCTGGCCAGCATCTTTACAAGCTGGCCATTGAGGTAATGGCTGGACTTTAGCCAACTCATGTTGGCGAATGAGTACCGACGATGTCTCAAGGTGAATACGCTCGTGCTCAATACCCATGACGATGGGCCACCAGGTATTTTCCCAATCAATGGGTAGGGCAAGGTCCAAGGTATCAATTAATGTTAATACTGTGGCGCGCACTTTTGCACGGTAGTCTTTTACCGCAGCAACACTGGGCCAGTCATAACTGTCTTCAGACAAATCATCCCAGCTCATTTCATCAACGCCCACAGCAAAAATAGATTCCATATGAGGATTAATCCGATCGGATATCAGTTTTGCCAATAGTAGCTTGTTGATGAAAAAAGTGGCCGTATGCCCAAGATAAAAAATAAGCGGGTGGCGCAAAGGTATAGGTTTTTGATAGAAACCAGTATCGTCGCGCAAACAATCAAACAGTTGCGTATAGGTATCAAAGGTGTTGGTGAAGTAAAGCGCTATTTCTTGGCGCTTATCATCCACGGTGCCACTGTCCAGTGTAGGGGTTCGGCGCAATGATCCAGAGTCAACAAATGTTGCGGATCTTTTAGCCATTCCTTGAGCGTTTTGTATAGGTAATGTCATCGTGAAACACGTTCCTTTAATTCTTATTCTACATTCATACGATTAACTACTGGATAAAGGGTCAATTTTTTTACTTTATATTGATATTACCCGTAAAAAAAGTTTTGCCGGTGGTTAAACGTCTCTGCCCTGCAGTTTTTTAATTGCTTCGACTAAGTAATCTCGTGAACAGCCGAAGTTCAAGCGAAAACAGTCTTTATCACCAAAGTCTCTGCCCGCTGATGGGCCGACACCTTTGGCTTCACACCATGCTTGCGTATCGGGGACTTGTAAACCGCTGGCATCAACCCACAGTAAAAAAGTCGCCGCGGGTGAGATAGCTTTTAAACCGTCGATTTTGTTGATTTCAGTCACTAGATAATCACGATTTTCAGTTAAATACGCCACTTGTTGTTGATGCCACTCATCGCAATGCCTGAAGGCTGCATTAGTGGCGGTAAGACCTGTGACTGTTACCGATGGTAACCTGCCGCGGGCTGCATGGTTGAATGCTACTCTTAATTTTTCGTTTGGAATAATAGCGAAAGACGTACCTAATCCCGCGATATTGAAGGTTTTACTGGCGGCCATTAATGTCACTGAATGCTCAGCCAATTCTGGGTGCGCACTGGCGGGTAAATGTGGCACGTCATCTAAAATTAAATCACAGTGTATTTCATCCGAGCACAGCATGACGCCATGTTTTCTGCATATTGCTGCAATTGTGTCGAGTTCTGCTTGGTTTAAGACGGTTCCAAGCGGATTCATTGGATTACACATAATAAATAAGCTGGCTTTAGGATCCGCAGCAGCCTCTTCCAAGGCATCAAAATCGAGTGTCCAGCGACCATCCACTTCTATCGAGCCGATACAAGTTCGCTTGAGATGATTAATTGCCGGTGCAGCCAATATAGGAGGATAATTGGGTGTTTGTACGATAACCGTATCACCTGCTTGGCAATAAGCTTGAATAGCCACATTAAATGCAGGCACCACACCCGGAGTCCACACTAGCCAACTAGGATCAATCTTCCAGTTATATTGACGTTGACACCACGCCACAACGGCCTCACTGGCATCGGTATCGTGAGCTGGAAGGGTATAACCGAACAGGCCATCATCAATGCGCTGATGTAAGGCAGACAAAATAGGCTCAGCACAGCGAAACTCAGTATCAGCAATCCACATAGGCAATATATCTGTACCTTTGTATTTTTCCCATTTATGGGCTTTTGACGATGTGCGGTCAGGTTTATCACTGAAGTTCATTGCGGATCCTTTGATTATTCATTTGCTAGTCTACAGAAAACAGCCGACTTAGCCTGTTATAAAAAAACCTACCGATGTTATAGGTAGGTTTTAGGGTCTGTTTATGATTTTCGGGTCAACTTATAAACGGCTTCATTAAGCCAAGGCACGTGTTTATTCATAAACCTCGGATTGTCAGCCAGTACATCAACACACTCCAATAATTCAACATCAAAATATGGTGTTAAATAGCTTTTAACCCAATCTGGACTGACTGCAAATGGCGGCCCTTTCAGAGTATCTTGTAGGTAATCTAGGGTAATTAATAAGCCACTTACATTCGCCGGTATAAGCGCAGCGAGTGCTTTAACATACTGTTGGCGCATTTCTTCTGGCCACGCAATCAGGGCAGCACGATCGTAAAAACCACTAATCGACGCTGTTGCACTTTTGGGTAGAGTAAAAATATCCCCTTGATATAAGGTGACTTGATCGGCAGAAAAGACTACATGTTCGTCGGTATGATTAACTTGATAAGTAAGATCATTGTCGGTAAAAAATTGTTCAACTGCGAGGGTATTGAGTTCACATCCCAGCACAGTATGGCGCTGCTCGGCCAAATAAAACATATCCAATGATTTACCACATAGAGGAACGAATACCTCAGTGTTTTCATTCAAACCAATATGCGACCAATATTTTACTAAAAAAGGGTTCACTTGGTTTTGGTGAAAACCAATTTGTTGTAACTGCCATTTTTCATGCCAAAAGCTGGGTTCCATGATGCTATTCTTCAGTCAAGTTGCTAATGAGATGCTGGCTACTTTAAAGACTAAAAAAAAAGGATGCAACCTCCCTTAATGATTTGGCATTCAACTGCCTAAGCTTTACCGTCTAGTGTCATTTGTACTTGCCTTAACCAACGACAGTTTTCACATTGGCACTTTCTGCGCGACATGTGGTGTGGGCTTAAATTTGAGTCAATGTAATCGACCGCTATTAATAATTGTTGCTTTAATTGGTCAACCGACTTCATCTCAAGCGCAACCATTTCATCGTTATGATTAATCCATAAACACTCCTCCCCCTGATGACAGGTTATGCATTGCTCATCACTTTGATTAAAAAACACTGCATGGGGACAATGGGTGACTTCCATTGATTGTAAAATTCGCTGCCGAGGAAAATTAAATAGCTGAATTAAATCAGCTTTATTTATATTATGCATATAACCTCTCACAAAAACGTTGATTAACTAGTACAGCCATAGTACCGAGTGTTGATTGATTTTGATTTGATATAGGTCAAGGTTTACTTATCATAATTTTTTAGATAGGAAGCGGCCGTTTACAATTAAAAATCCTTGCTCACAGAAAATACTGTGCGGTATTGAGTCAAAGAACCGCCATGTTTAAATAGACTGCGTGGATGTTTGGATACAATCTGTTGTTTTCAATAAGAAGCACTTGCCGCAGTAAGGTTAATCAAGGTTTAATGGACTTAAAAAGGAGGCTTACCTTTGCAAACACCGCAACTGCAACACTTTTATATCAATGAAGAGCAGTCCATCTATCTGCTCAGCGCCAATGATGCACGCAAGCATAAGGCCTGGATCCGCTTGTGTAAGCAACAGCTGAGTAAATTGGGATATCAGCAAATTGAATTTATTGGTAAGGGGGCCTATGGCTTTGTATTTGCGGGTATCAATGAGTTTAGCCAATCACATGTGTTTAAATTCTCAAGGGTAAATTTACCCCAAAGCGTCCAAGATAGGCTTGAAGAAGAAGCCTATATGCTTAGCCAAGTAAAACACCCAAATATACCTGGGGCGATAAAATTCGAACGGGTCGGTAAGCAAGGCATTTTAGTAATGGAACGGGCTCAAGGAGAAGATCTCGACAAAATTTGCCAGAGATTAGGGGCTTTACCGCCGGTAATTATCGTCAGTATTGCGAGACAATTAGCCAATATTTTATATTATCTGCGTAAGGGTAAGCCTTTAGTGCATGGCGATATTAAGCCATCTAACTTGGTTTATGATATTGAAACCGACAAATTGTCCTTAATCGATTGGGGATCTGCGGTATTTGCTCAGCGAGATGAACACGGCCGCGCGGTTGATGACAATGTCATGTCCTTACTATCAAGCGACCAACAGCACACTAACGCGCGCATGGGCGATGTGTATTTTATTGGTGACGAACAACTGAGCGGTGCGTTATCTACGCCTCGATTCGACGAGCAAGGCGCTGCTGCAACCTTATATGCACTCGCATCAGGACAAATTAGCCGTTTCGGCACAAAAATCATTCCAGCCACCAGCATAGGATTACCTATCGAACTGGCAAAAACACTCGATGCAATGCTCAGTGATGATGTTGAACGGCGCAATCTTGCGGGTGATTACTTTCTCAAAAGCCTGCGCCACAGCCATCGAATGCATTTGCCGATATTATCGTCACCTCCGCTAGCACCCGACATTCCGGTGTGGGCTCAACCGCGATCTAAAGCCGTCGAAACCGTAAGTTACAGCTCGCGTAAATCGTTTTTGAAAGAGCACAATACTCTAGATCCCATTGCCAAAATGGATGATGTGCAATTAGAAAAATACTATCGCAATTTTATGGTGGGTATGGCCGATACCGAAAAAGGCTTTATTGCCGCAGTAGGCCGTTTAGCACAGTATCCAATCGTTGGCGGTTTGGTGATCCATTGGCAAGAGTCTGGGGTGTTTATCGACTCCAATTTAGCTATTTACGATCCCGACAGTAAAGCGCCGTTAGTGTTAGCAGTAAATAATATGGTCACCATGGCGCGAGGAATTAAGCGGATTGGAGTGTTCAAGGCTTGCTTCTTTAATGCCAAAGACACCTTACACCTTGAGCGAAAAAGCACCGAGCACCAATATAAAATAACCGGTGAACTGCAAATGCCGTTTGAGGTCGGTGATGTGCCCACCTTGGAAGATAAATCTCGGCTGCACTCATACTTTGAAGACGGTAAAGATCCGGAAGAAAACTTGGAACTGCCAGCAGAAATCATGACCGAACTGGGGTGGTTAAATCAAATCCACCATACTGGCTGTATTATTTTTGAAGCGCTACCAAACCATTTAAAAATCCACAGTTACTTACGTTTATTAAATCCACGAAAACAGGCGGCATTTCGAGCCTGTTTAGATCGAATTATGACTCACGCAAATAAAATTCAAGGTCATGGTATTTCAGGTTTTATGAAACTGCCCTATAAAAACACTCGCCAATTTAGCCATATCGATCGTAAAGCAGATGATTTCTACCCTAGAAACCCTAAAGTCATCGTTGCAGAAGCCACTTTACCTCAAACATAATAGCCATACTCCAAACACTATCATCATGCTGTTGCGGTGATACAAAGCAATACGCGACCCCAATAGAGGTCGCGTATTATCCGCTATACATCACTCAACACTATCACCCAACACTATCAGCCAACACTATCAGCCAACACTTAAATTGGCGAGCCAGGAGGCAGGTCCACCGGCTTGGTGATTAATCGATAAGTAGGATCGGTCATGCCTTTCGTTATACCTTGAAACAGCCAATCGTAATGCGCCGATTGATAATCGCTGCCACGGTTACTGCGGCGTTTAAGTTGCTTAATAATATAGTCAACTCTTGCGGCTAACTGTGCTTTGACTTCGGGCGCTGTTTTAGGGCTATGGTACGTTGCTAACAAACTATCAATCACCACTGTATTGACGCGCATTTGCATCGCTAGGCCCTGGCCACTCGGTAAGTCTTGATACAAACTGGCACCCGCAAGCTTATCGATTAATTGAACCACCGACAGTTGCTGACTGTCTTCCATATAGGCCTGACTGACACGGTTTAAACGTTCAGGGGTTAATAATTGCGCCACAATATGACGGCTCAACACTTCTGCCATCGCCACAGGATCAGTTATCACGCCTAAGTTTGATCCAAAGCTTTCACGAGTTTTTCGATAATTACCGGCTTTTGGCACTAACGCTTGCAACACATTACTTGGTACTAACAAGCTCTCTGTTTGCAAACTCGCCAATAATGCATCGAGCGCAGCAAGTTGCATTTTAGGCCGAATATAATTCCAACGTACGCCAGAACCTACTTGCTGATAACTGTAATCCGTCCCGCCAATCCACTTTGCTGCGGCTTCTATTTGATAACGCGTGAGCAAATATATGGGCACAAATACATCGGCTAATTCGCCATGAGGTTCACCGGCTAATAAAGCATCTGAGTTAAAGTCATCCATCGCTTTACGACGCACTGTTTCTAAACGTACTAACTCTGCTACCGCATCGTTACCACGATCCCATAAACTGGCGTATGCATTACTGGCGCTGGCACTACGAGAGTCTGCTTCCCCAATATATCGAAAGCCTTTAGTTAGGGTCGACGTTAACAAAGACTCGGTCTGCGTAAGGCCTCCATAACCATAAGCGATGGTGTATTTGTCCCACTCACCAATTCCTTCGGTGTAAGGCGTGGCAATATTAATTTTATCGCCTTGAATACTCACGTACGGATGCGGATAATCCATTACCGAAGCATTATCGTTTGTTGATGCAGCAAAGTTATGGTCAAGCCCTAAGGTATGGCCCACTTCATGCGCTGCTAACTGGCGAATACGGGCAAGCGACAATGCCATGGCGGCATCAGCAGCGGCTTTACGATCAGGCCAACCAGCCGTTAGCCCTCGAGCAATAAGATGATCTTGGCGTACTCTTAAGCTGCCAAGCGTGACATTACCTTTAATGATTTCACCGGTACGAGGGTCGGTTACTGCTGCGCCATATGACCAACCTCTTGTGGCGCGATGCACCCATTGGATCATGTTATAGCGAACGTCTTGAGGGTCTGCACCTTCTGGCAACAATTCAACTTTAAAGCCGTCAATGAAACCGGCATCAGTAAATGCACTTTCCCACCAACGTGCACCTTCCAATAATGCACTGCGAATAGGCTCAGGTACACCTGGGTCGAGGTAATAAATGATAGGTTTAACCACTTTACTGGGAGCATCACCCGGAGTAACTTTTTCTAATCTGTGGCGCAGCAAATGGCGTTGAGTCAGTGGTTGATCAACTGCGGTAGAATAATCGGCATATTCATCAGATAAATAACCGCTCATGGGATGATAACGACGAGGTTGATAACCCACATCAGGGAGTTGCACAAAGGAATAGCGCACTTGAACAGACAACAATTTACCGTCTGGAGTAACTTGCTCAACTTGCTTGCCTGCTTTGCTGGCTTTAAAGGTTAAATTAACATCAATATCAGCATTACGTTCAAACGATTTAATCTCTTGCGGCAATATCACTGAGCGGCTGCTGTCTAAGCTGTACAAACCTTGCTTAGTTGCCGTTAATACATCCGACACCCCATGCAAATCATTAATCACTAGGTCATTAATCGCGACTAATGCCGTTTTACCTTCAACTAATTTACCGCGCCATAAAATCGATTCAGCAAAAGCTTGTGTGACCGCTTGACGCTCAGCAACGTTATCACTGGAGGCGCGAAAATAGGTATTCAGCTGCTTGAGCACAACATAAGGACCATGCTGTTCAAATTGTACCATTCGGGTTTGGCCGAGCTGGCCACGGTCTAAACCGATATCATTTGAACCAACACCATGAGGTAAACTGGTCAGCAATAGAAAGGGTTGATTGAGCTTATTCGCTTGTAAATAAAGCTGTGCGGATTTGGCATCATAAAATAGATTGATAAAGCCTTTTGCCACTTCAGCATTATTAATTATTTTTTGGGCTGAGTCGCTGGCAGCCATTGCTGCGTTAGAAAGTAATGTTGCTGGAGTGATTGCCAGCAACAGCGCCAATGAAATACTTCGGCGGACCATAATTAATCTCCCTGTCGTTTATATCCTATCTTCAAAAATACTAATCGTCTTTATGATTATGTTTATATGTAATCCAATGAGATAAGGTTTCAAATAATTCAGTAAGCACAATCGGCTTAGTGATATGCGCATTCATGCCTGCTGCTAAACTTTTTTCTTTATCACCCGACATTGCGTGCGCAGTCATGGCAATAATGGGCATTTGTTGTTTGCTATAACGTTTGCGTAATTCGGCGGTGGCAGTTAATCCATCCATTACCGGCATTTGAATATCCATTAACACTGCATCAAATGGTTTAGAATCAATCACATCTAATGCCACTTGGCCATTGTCGGCTATCACAACTTCATAACCAGCACTTTTGAGTAATTCTGATGCCACTTGTTGGTTAATAAAGTTATCCTCAACCAACAATACTAAGCCAGATGCTTTAGCGGGTTCTGCTTCAATAATAACCGGCATTGCATTTAGCTTGGGTTCTTTGGCAAAAGCATTAATAATTTCATCAAATAACGCCGAGGCCTTAAACGGTTTTTGTAACACGGCATAAACAGAATTTTTTTGCAGCTCATGGTCTAACGGTTCAGCAGCATAAGCGGTCATTAAGATAATAATAGGACGCTTTGCTAAGCTACCATCTGCGACCATTTCATCTATCGCCTTAATAACATCACAGCCGTTCATTTCAGGCATCATCCAATCCAACAACAATAAATCGACTGGTTTTTTACGCAATATATCCAGTGCTTTTTGACCACTGTCAGCCGTGTTTACACCAAAGCTAAAGTCGGTCATCAATGTAGAATAAATTTGTAATGCACTTGGGTTGTCGTCAACCACCAGCGTTGTCAGGTTATTTAACTGTTCTGGCACTACCAGCGGCTCGATCACTTGTTCTTCGGCAATTTCAAAGCTAATGGTAAAACTAAAAGTACTGCCGGCGCCCAGTTCGGACTCAACTTGCATGGTACCACCCATCATCGACACTAAATGTTTACTGATAGATAACCCTAAGCCTGTGCCACCATATTTACGTGTGGTTGAACCATCGGCTTGTGAGAATGCATCAAACAGCATTGCTTGTTGATCTTTACTGATCCCAATACCGCTATCGCGTACCCAGAACTTCATGGTAATACGGTCGTCACGCTCACCCACATCTTCACAACCCAGCTCAACTTCACCGGTTTGGGTAAATTTGACCGCATTAGACAATAAATTAACGATGACCTGGCCTAAACGCAGTGGATCGCCATACAAAATAAGCCCTGCGGTAACAGGCGCATATAGCAGTAATTCAACGCCTTTTTCTTGCGCTTTAAGCGCATTAATATCAATAACATGATCAAGCACTTTATCCAGCGGAAACGCGACTCTTTCTAATTCTAATTTGCCTGCTTCAATTTTAGAAAAATCTAAAATGTCATTAATAATTCGCAGTAACGATTGGGCAGAAAAACCGGCTTTATTAAGATAATCTTGTTGCTGCACGGTCAAGCTAGTGCGTTGTGCTAACTGCAACATCCCAATAATCGCGTTCATAGGTGTCCGAATTTCGTGACTCATGTTGGCCAAAAATTCGCTCTTGTACATGTTGGCTAACTCGGCGTCTTGTTTTGCTTCAAGCAAGGCGACTTCGTTACTCTTCTGGCGGGTAATGTCTTTATGTGTACCGAGCATCCGCTTACTACAACCATCCTCAGAAAACTCAACCGCTCGACCACGGGATAACACCCAGTAGTACTGGTCATTTTTACCGCGCATTCTAAATTCGATTTCATAAGTGCCAACCGGATCGCGCACATATTGAGAGCGGTACTCTTGGACCCGTTCTCGATCGTCAGGATGATACAACTCATCGATTGATTCGAGTAACGGTGGAAACTCATTAGCTTGATAACCCAACATAGAATAAAAAGCCGGATTACAAATAATCTGTTCAGAATCAATGTACCAATCCCACAGGCCATCTTCTACCGCATCCATAGCAAGATGATAACGTTGCTCAGACATACGTAACTGTTCAGCAGCTTCATATTCACGGGTAATATCGCGCCAAACAGAGATCAAACCTAATAGATCGCCACGGCGATTGTAAAACGGCAATTTAAAGGTATCGAGTAATACCGGTTTACCTTCAATATTCACTCGTTCTTGGTAACGCAAGGAATGTTGCTGGGTCAGCACTTTGTTGTCTTCTTCCCCAATGCGCAAGCCTTGCTCTGGGCTCACCACTTCTGATGACGTTAAGCCTATAATCTCATTTTCGGTATAACCCAGCATTCTTTCAGCTGACTTATTACAGCCTAAGTATTTGCCTTCTTTGTCTTTAAACACGATCGCTTCAGGGATCGAATCGATCAATGATCGTAACAGTGCAAACTCTCGCTCACGGCGCTCTGTTGTTTCACGTAAACGCTGAGTGCGCCTAGCAACTAAGTTATCAAGACGTTTGTTTTGTTCGGCAAGATGATGAGTATACTGACGGTTTTCTTCAAAAATACGACTCACTAGCGCAAACCATGGCTCCCAACCACGGGTAATTTTCTCTGGCGGACGGATAGGCGTTTGTGAACATGCTTCTAGATGGGTTAATAAGCGTGAAGCAGGGCTAACGAATGCTCGGCGAGTTTGCCAATGCACTATGGTAACCAGCAGCGACAAAGCCAATACCACTAACAGAAAACTCAGTTGCAGCTTGTCCCAAGAATCTTTAAATAAATCATCTTCATCTTGCAAATACAGTAATCGCCATGGCGCGTTATGCAGTGCCACACTATGAATATAATAACCGTTTCGCAATATGCCTTCGTGGGCATCAAATAGCTCAGATTCCGATAATGAATGTAACTCTGCCGGAATTCGCTGGCTAATGTGGTAAACCTTATTCATTTCACTGGAGTCAAAATCACTGTGAGATAAAATATTATTTTGCTGGTCAAGCAAGATCACCGTACCGGGCATTTTAAAATAGGTACGAATTTGTTTATCCAGCGATGATAACGTCATGTCGAGGTTAATCGAACCGATAAACTCATCTTCTAGATATACCGGTAAACCAAGCGTAGTAATAAGGCCTTGATGCGCCGAATCGATGTATGCCTCACTCCAAAACACACTCCGTTGTGGGTTCATTGAAGGTGTCGCTAATTGAAATTGTTTCTTATTGAGCAGCTCATCCCTAAAGCGTAAGTCATTATTTTCCCATGGATAAAATGACATCATCCGACGCTTAGAAATATAATAAATCGACGAAGCTTTAGGCGCTGCTTCTTTCGCGACTGGGAAGGATAATGACAGTTCAAACAGCATTTCAAGCTCTTGATAAAAGCTCTCGCTACGGTCATTTAATGAACCCGCACCCGTAATGCGTCCCATATTGGTAAACGGCACGCCGCTGTTGGCATAATTAGGTTCTAAGGTGAAATACTGGCCATCTTCGTTAAATTTTTCATACTCTGGTAAGCGCTCTTTACGAACAAACTCCCCCAAACGTAAATGGTCCACCGCCACATCACGCAAACTTTTCACCGCACGAATGCTCGACTCAAGCAATAAGTCGATTTGCATAACATGACGGGCAACTTGTTCTTCTCGCTGTTGAATTTGCTGCTCTTTTTGACGCTCAAACATAATGCCAGCGGTCAGCAAAGCCATCACAATCACCCCGATATAGGTGTAGAACACCGCTCGGTTATAATTACGTTGAATAGGAGATTTTAGTTGTAAATCTGGCTCAGTCGGTTTCATTAACCACCCTTGATACAGCGTAAAAAAAAGACCCGCTGTCGAACGAATAACACCAAAAACGGCAGTTATAACAGTAATGATTATGATATCAGGAAGATAAGCTCAAGCACATGTATTAATGGCTCCAGAGATACTTGTCCAACCTGCAAGTAATACAGACTACAAATATTAAGGCATATTGTAGGCGATTGAAAATACATAAGGTTATCTTGTGTAACCTTATGTATATAGACAGGATATAACCATGATTAATAAAGTGATTTCCTTAGCAAGTTAAGCCGTTACAAATGCTCCTCTGCAAACTCCGCTAAACGAGACCGTACGACACCATTAAGATAAATATTGGCGCTGCCTTCAAAGTCTTTAAAACGTTCGACTATGTAAGTTAATCCTGATGTAACCGGTGTTAAATACGTCGAGTCAATTTGGGCTAAATTACCACTACAAATCAGTTTAGTGCCTTCGCCCATACGAGTGATCATGGTTTTAATTTGTGACGCGGTTAGGTTTTGACATTCATCTAAAATAACCACCGAGTTTTGAATAGAGCGGCCACGCATAAAGTTAATCGACTTAAACTGAATATTGGCTTTTTCCATTATGTAATTAACACTACCTGCTGGGTTTACATCATTTTTATGTAGCACTTCTAGCGTATCGGTTATCGCAGCCAACCAAGGGGTCATTTTCTCTTCTTCGCTACCCGGAAGAAAACCTATCGACTCAGCAATTTCGGGGGTATTACGGGTGACAATAATTTTGTCATATAACTTACGTTCGACGACCAATTCTAATGCCGCCGCCATTGCCAATAGCGTCTTACCGCAACCCGCTGGCCCCGTCAGAATAATCAGTTCAATATCAGGATCTAGCAAAGCATCTAGCGCCATACCTTGGTAAATATTTTTAGGATTAATTCCCCATGCTTCATGATGTAATAAGCGATCACGGCCGCGATCGATCATCTGTAAATGTTTATCGGTTTTACTGATTACTCGACCACAAAAATCCGAGCTTTCATCGATTAAATACTGGTTAAGATAAAAGTTTTCATTACCAAGATGTTCCAATGGTACTTGGTGAACCGTATGCAACCCTCTACGTTCGGTGGAGACTTTATCGACATTTTGCCAAAAATCCCCAGAGAATTGATAAAAGCCTTTGGCGAGAAAGCGCACATCATCAATCAACTGATCGCTGCGGTAATCTTCTACGCGCTCAATACCTGCACCTTTGGCTTTTAAGCGCATGTTAATGTCTTTAGTGACTAACACGACAGTGCGGGGAAAATGGATTTTTTGTAAATGCAGGGCGGTGTTGATAATGCGGTTATCGTTATTGTCTCCAGGCAGCGAGCCGATAATAAACTCGACTTGATGATCTGGGAAAATCGATAAATGACCAGAAACTTGAGAATGTTCTTCGCGAGTAGGCAATGCAACGCCTTTTAAAATTTGCTCTGGGGTCGTGGGACCACCCAAAATATCTTCTAATGCACGTATAGCCACTCGTGCATCACGACTCACATCTCGTTTGCGGTCCTTTATACTGTCGAGCTCTTCTAACACTGTCATGGGAATAACTACGTCATGTTCCTTAAACGAATATATCGCTAAAGGTTCATGCAGTAACACGTTGGTATCCAGTACAAACAACTTTTTGTCGTTTCGTTGCATGGTGCCTCCAGAGTGCTCTCAATGAATAGATATCAGTATCACTTAACTTAACTAAACGTATAACATTAAAGGGATAATTAAAGTCTCTATTGAAAACAGGTCATTGCCATGAGCAATGCTGCCTTAATAAAATATGTCACTTGTCGGGTAAAAACTCAATGTCATCATCATCGCCTTTGCTTCACACTATGACGTCAATGTGACGCTAACATGTCAAGATGGTGTAAAAATGAACATCTAAACGATAAATCAATGCTAAAATTTCAATCTGGATGGGTTTGGTTTAACATACGCCCCCTTTTTTGTTTCACGCAATAAATGAGAGTAAAAGATGCCGTTTGCCTTAGGTCAACGCTGGATAAGTGATACCGAGTCAGAACTCGGATTAGGAACAGTCGTTCAAGTTGAAGGCCGCATGGTTACGCTGCTATTCCCTGCCACTGGAGAAAACCGGATGTTTTCTCGCAGTGAAGCTCCCTTAACCCGAGTTATTTTTAACCCAGGTGACACTGTCGAAAGCGGTGAAGGTTGGAGTATCACCATTGAAGAGCTTGAAGAAAAAAACCAATTGGTGATTTATCATGGTATTCATAGCGAGACTCAAGAAAAAGTCAGTCTTCGTGAGACCATGCTAAGCCATAATATTCGCTTTAATAAACCACAAGATCGTTTATTCGCCGGACAAATTGACCGCCTAGAACGTTTTGGGGTGCGTTATCAATGTCAGTTATTGCGCCACAAATTAGCCAGCTCAGATTTACTCGGTCAACAAGGCCCACGCGTAGGCTTAATTGCACATCAGCAGTGGATTGCTCATGAAGTGGGTAGCCGTTACGCTCCACGCGTATTACTGGCCGATGAAGTCGGTTTAGGTAAAACCATTGAAGCTGGCTTAATTATTCATCAGCAATTACTCACTGGTCGTGCTGAACGTATTTTAGTCATAGTCCCGGACACACTTCGTCACCAGTGGTTAGTTGAAATGCTGCGCCGCTTTAATTTACGCTTTTCAGTATTTGATGAAGATCGATGCGTAGAAGCTTATGCCGATAATGACAATCCGTTTTATACCGAGCAGTTAATTATTTGTTCACTTGATTTACTGCGCAAGAAAAAGCGTCTTGAACAAGCTGTAGACGCTGATTGGGACTTAATGGTTGTCGATGAAGCTCACCATTTAGAATGGTCAGAAGATGCCCCTAGTCGCGCTTATAAAATCGTCGAAGCGTTAAGTGAAGTGGTCCCTGGTGTATTACTCCTTACCGCGACCCCTGATCAACTCGGTCATCAAAGCCACTTTGCTCGTTTACGTTTGCTCGATCCAGATCGTTTTTATGATTACGATGCTTTCTTAGCTGAAGAAGCAAGCTACAAAGATGTGGCAGAAGCAGCTGAAGCATTAAGTCAGGATAAAAAATTACCCGACAGTGCCATTAACAGCTTAACTGAGTTGCTTAGCGAGAAAGACATCGAGCCAAGCATTCGTTTGATCCAGTCAAAAGAGGTTGATGCAGAATCACAGCAAGCAGCACGTCAAGAATTGCTCCAAGAATTGCTCGACCGCCATGGCACTGGCCGCGTACTTTATCGTAACAGTCGCGCATCAGTAAAAGGCTTTCCAAAGCGTATATTTAATGCTTATCCATATGAGATGCCTGCGCAGTACGTGACCGCTGAACGCGTTAACGCCATGATGGGCAGTGCCAAGCAGCCACTGGCTAAAGCAGCACAAGCATTAAGCCCTGAGAAGCTTTACCAGGCCTTTGAAAATGACAGTGCCAGCTGGTGGAAGTTTGATCCACGGGTAGACTGGTTAATTGAGTTCCTAAAATCGCATCGCAGTAAAAAAGTACTGATTATTGCTAGCCAGGCTGAAACTGCATTAAGCCTTGAAGAAGCGCTGCGAACCCGCGAAGGTATTCAAGCTACGGTATTCCATGAAGATATGTCGATTATCGAACGCGATAAAGCCGGCGCTTACTTTGCTCAAGAAGACGGCGGCGCCCAAGCATTAATTTGTTCTGAAATAGGCTCCGAAGGGCGTAACTTCCAGTTTGCTAGCCATTTGATTTTGTTTGATTTGCCGCTTAATCCTGATTTGTTAGAGCAACGTATTGGCCGCTTAGATCGTATTGGGCAACAAAACGATATCCAAATTCATTTGCCTTACTTGCGCGATACCGCTCAAGAAAGATTGATGCGTTGGTATCATCAAGGATTAAATGCATTCGAACTCACCTGCCCGAGCGGTCATGTGTTGTTTAACGAATTTGCCGATGAACTGATTAACGTACTTTGCGACGATGATGAAGATCAGATGACTCAATTGCTGAATCACACCCAGCATCGTTATAAAGAGCTTAAACAGGCAATGGAGCAAGGCCGCGATAAACTGCTAGAGATAAACTCTCACGGTGGCGAGCGTGCCAATGCATTAATTAAGCGCTTATCAGACAGCGATAATGATACCCATCTAATCGGTTCAGTGATCCGTTTATGGGACATTATTGGTGTTGATCAAGAAGATCGTGGTGAAAACTCGATTATCTTGCGCCCTAGTGAACACATGATGTTCCCTACTTATCCTGGGCTGAATGAAGACGGTATTACGGTGACGTTTGATCGTGAAACCGCTTTGTCTCGTGATGACATTGCATTTATCACCCAAGAGCATCCTTTAGTACAAACCGGCTTAGATTTAATCACTGGCTCAGAAACGGGCACCACCAGTGTGGCAATTCTAAAGAATAAAGCGCTTCCCGCGGGGACGCTATTTTTAGAATTAATTTACATGGCTGATGCCTCTGCCCCAAAATCGACTCAGTTATACCGTTATTTACCACCGACACCTATCCGGGTGTTATTGGATAAAAATGGTCTTAACATGGCAGATAAAGTGGACTACGCCAGTTTTGACAAACAGCTAAGTGCGGTAAACCGTCACATCGCTAGCAAGCTTGTTAATGCCTCACAGCCTATTTTACATCCGCTATTGGCCAAAGGTGAAGAGTATGCAAAAGAGTCGCTTAAGCAGCTAGTAGTGAATGCTCGAGCTAAAATGACTCAACAACTCACAGGCGAGCTGGAAAGACTTGAAGCCCTAAAAGCCGTAAATCCGAACATTCGTGAAGACGAGCTAGAATATATTCGTAATCAAATGACCGAGATAACGGGCTACATGGATAACAGTCAATTACAGCTTGATGCAATACGTATGGTACTTGTCAGCCACGTATAACGGCTAACTAGCATTAAATAATGTTGTATTAATCATGTCGTGTAACCAATGCCCTGTATATCAGGGCATTGTTTTTATTCGCGGTTATACATTAAGCTAACCGCATTATGGTGTTATTCGCTCGAGGTTATGGTGCAACTAGGACAATTTAGTCGGTTATTAATCGTAACGATAAGCATATTACTGGCAGCGCCTGGCGCAAAGGCACAGCAACCTTACGGCTACTTACCTACCGATGAAATCAAATTTATCACTATTGACGGTAAACAAACTGAAGTGCTTGTAAGGTCTTGGCAGAGTAAAAAACACTTTGGTTCAGCGATGATTATTGCTGCGTCGGACACCGATGCTGATGCTGCCGGCTTAGCCAGCTACTTACGAACCAATATTAATGCCCGCGGTTGGGCAAGTATTAGTTTAACCCCAGCAAAAGGGCTATATCGGCCTAACTATGCAACAAAACCAGAAGAAATCACTAAAGCAGGCACCGAACAACTGCAATTAACCAGCAATAAAAGTATCCCAAAGTATGAGTCGTCTCAATTGCTTGAATTACGTAACTTTCAGCAAAGTAATCTCAATGAAGCCCTGAACCAATTAACCTCAACCACCAGTTTATTTCCTGGCGGCAAGATTCTAATTGTTATTGATGACACGGCCGGCATGGTCACGAATCTGCTTTATGACAAAAAAATTCCCACCCCTGATGTGCTAGTCATCGTCAACGCTTATCGCGAATTTGAGTATTTAATTGATCCGCAAAATCAGCGTAAATCGATCGCCGAACAATTAGTCACCATGTCGATCCCGATCCTTGATATTCAATCCGCCGATGCACATCCGAATTCAATTGAACAAGCACCTACCCGCCTCAACTACAATCAAGTGAAACCTGCTAAGTATTATCGCCAATACCAAATGAGCTTGGACTTAAGCAGCCCGAGTGGCTGGGAAGAAGCCCTCGATCAAATAGAAGGCTTTTCCAGAACCGTTATCGGAAGATAGTAAATTCAGCGTAGCCATGACTAAAAATAGAGCATTAGCGAAAACAGATTATTACCACCAAGATTGACGAGACCGATAAGCTTTATCAGGATTTTTAGTTTGTCTAATCGCAGCAATCACGCGGTTTTTACCCAGCAACAATCTTATTTGGCTTAGTGATTCTCGGGCTAATAGGCTGCGCACTGAAGCGGTCCAACTTTGATTGATGCTGCGTTTAATCGCAGCATTAGCATCCGGGGAAGTGCGGATGATTTTTTGGGCTAGTGCCGTGGCACACTCATAAGCGTTATCACTTATTTGAGTCACCAAGCCTAGCTCAAGTGCTTGCTCGGCAGTTAAAATATCCGCGGTATAGGTCAACATCAACGCTTTGTCTTTGGGCATAATTTGCCTTAATGCCACCAAACCAGCCATATCTGGCACAAGCCCCCACTTTGCTTCCATTATCGACAACTTACAGTTTGGCGTCGCAATACGAATATCTGCCCCTAGCGCAATTTGAGTCCCACCGCCGTAGCAACAACCTTCTAGAACCGCAATAACAGGAACAGGCAAACGCTGCCATCCCAACGACACACGTTGGGCTAAATTTGCATTACCAGGCAACCACTTGAATAAAAGCTTTAATGCACTTGTCGGTGAACTCGCGACACTCTTCACATCTAAGCCTGAACAAAAGTTACCTTCCGCACCCGATAAAATAACCGCATTAACTCGTTTATCGCCACGGAGTTGTTTAATTACGTTATCAATCGCAGTAAACATTTCAACATTAAGCGCATTAATTTTACTGGGTCTATTTAAGCAAACATGGGCAATGCCATTATCTACCGTCAACTTAATCAACTCTCTTTCCATGAAACACCCTGTTACTGGTCAGTCCAGTTTTTAGACTAACATATCTGGACTATCTGGCGAATAGTAATAACATGACAAATAATCGGCACTGGTCAAAATATTGCCACACGTTATTTTGAACAAAATTTCATTGAGTGTTAGCCTGATATATTATCAATATAAGCATAACCATCTAATCTTCATGTTTTTACATAACATGTAACACCTGATTGATATGACATTGATGACTTTGTGGCAACGGCCACATAAATGTTACAAACTTAATTAAATGTTAAAACTAAGTTATCAATATTGTAAGCAAATAAGTATAATGATCTAACGAACAAAAAATCGCTGTAAATAGTCTTATAATAATAACTATCCGCCTCGCACCACTCGCAGTTGCATTAACGAGTTTTTTTCCCCTAAAGGCGAAATAAGGAAGACCAGCAACAATGACCATTCCAATATTAATATGCGACGATTCTGCACTCGCCAGAAAACAAATGGCAAGAACTCTCCCCAAAGATTGGGACGTTGAAATTAGCTACGCCACCAATGGCGCTGAAGGCCTTGAAGTTATTCGCGCAGGTAAAGGTGAGATTGTGTTTCTCGATCTCAACATGCCAGTCATGGATGGTTACGAAGTACTTCAAGCGGTACAACAACAAGATTTACCGGCACTGATTATTGTGGTGTCAGGTGATATTCAAATTAAGGCTCATGAACGAGTCAAAGCATTAGGTGCCCTCGACTTTATTCAAAAACCCGTTAGTGCAGAGGCTATTAGCCATATTCTGCAAGAGTACGGTATTTTGACTCTTACCCAGGGTAATAAAGCTGAAGAAACGCCAATGATGAAAGTTGACATGCGTGATGCATGTCAAGAAATAGCCAACGTCGCCATGGGCAGAGCCGCTGACTTGCTCGCTAAGCTTCTGGATGTATTTGTACTACTGCCTATTCCTAACGTTAATGTGCTTGAAGTCAGCGAATTAACGATGGCCTTAAAAGCCACCGAACGAAACTCAACAGTCTCTGGGCTTTGCCAAGGATTTATTGGTGCAGGTATCGCAGGTGAAGCGTTATTACTGTTCCATGATTCTAGTTTTGAAGATATGGCCAAGTTAATGGGATTAGAAAATCCAAATGATATTGGTACTGAAATAGAAGTAATGATGGACACTGGTAATGTGCTCATTGGCGCTTTTTTAAATGGTATTTCTGAACAACTCGACATGAAATTCAGTCAGACCCATCCAGTAGTGCTTGGCAGACACTGCAGTGTCAACGAGCTCATTCACGACAACTCTGACAAATGGCAGCGCACTCTCGCGATGGAAATTAACTATCGAATAGAAGATTACAATATTGAATGTGATCTTCTGCTGCTATTTACTGAAGACTCAATTCCTACGCTGAATTACAAACTTGGCTATTTACTCGACTAATGTTGGATACTTTTTATGTCAAATGATCAAAGTGCGATGAACGAACTCCACTGGCTAATCGATATGGTGCAAACCATTGAGGTTGGTTTAGTTGTGCTCGATCGCGACTATAACATCCAACTTTGGAACGGTTTTATGGAAAACCACAGCGGTGTCTCACCCAATTCCATTAAAGGTAGTAATCTATTTGAAAAGTTTCCCGACTTACCCGCCACGTGGCTAAAACATAAAATGGAGTCGGTTTTTTTACTTAAAAATCGCACCTTTATTAGTTGGGAACAGCGTCCATACGTATTTCAGTTTAAAAACTATCGTCCAGTGACTGGCCGAGCCGATTTTATGTACCAAAATATTACCTTACTGCCATTAGCTTCGTTAACAGGGCAAATCACTCATATCAGCATTATTATCTATGATGTGACCGATATTGCGGTTAATAAACTGCAACTTAAAGCCGCTAATGAGCAACTTGAACAACTCAGTCAAACCGATGGTTTAACCCTTTTGCATAACCGTCGCCATTGGCAAAGTTGCATGGAAAAAGAATTCGATCGTTATTCACGTTATGGCGATGCGGCATCATTGGTGATGATTGATATTGATAATTTCAAGCGCATTAACGATGAATATGGTCACCCTGCCGGTGATAAAGTGATCCAACATATTGCCTATTTGTTAAAGCAAGCATTACGTGACACTGACTGTGCAGGCCGATATGGCGGAGAAGAGTTTGGAGTGGTGCTATCTAAGACAACCGCAGAAGAAGCTCTCAACTTTACCGAACGATTAAGAAAGCGTATTGAAGCATCAGAAGTCGCATTCGAAAACCGCCTCATTAGAGTCACGGTGAGTCTGGGCATTAACGATTTAGATTCTGAAATAGATAATAGCTCAACCTGGTTATCGGGTGCAGATAAAGCCTTATATGTCGCTAAGCAAGAAGGCCGTAACAAAAGCATCATCCATAAATAAGCGCCTAGCAAACTTTTTGGTTATCCATAAAAAAACGCCCATCTTTGATGAGCGTTTTTTTATGGAATTAGACCATCGATTTATTAGTGAAATGTACCATCTTCATCTTCATAGTCTTCTTCGTCATCTTCGTCTTCTTCATCGCCTTCAACTTCATCACCGACAAAAAAAGTACCCCAACCGTCGTAGTCTACTTTTTGCTTGCCCGCAACGAGAATCAACTGTTCACATGCTTTATCCAGCAAAGGCACTTCTAGCTTATGCTTGGCAATAGCGTCAAAACAGAAAATAATCGAGCCATCTTCAAGTTCCATTTCTTCGGCATCATTCACTTCAAAACCAAGCTTAAATGCATCAACAGCGGCTTTTTCTAAACGATCAAAATTAGTCGCCGAAAAATGATGTTCAATTGTATATTCCGCATCAGGCTCTGAACCATCAGCAAGTAAGGCATCAACAATTTCAAGATTCTCAGCAAATTGCTCTTTTAACTGACGCTCAACAGACATGGATTACTCCGTAAATAGGACTCGTAAAAATGTTAATCAATTATACCCAAACTGACACAAGTTGCGAGCTTATGACGGATGTTTGACGACCAATAACATGGTTAAGCTTTGGCTTGCTGCATTAATGCTTCTGCTTCTTTGTTTAATTCAACTAAACGCGCCGACATAACTTGATGCACCTTAGCGTTTAACGCTTTAACATCATTCTTATCTAAGCCCGCAGTTGCTATCGGCTCCTGCATTTCTACAATCACCACACCGTTGTTCCAACGATTAAGGTTAATATGATTCTGACAAGAAGCTAATACTGGCACTATTGGCGCTTGAGCAGCGACTGCAGTATGGAATGCACCCACTTTAAAAGGTAATAATCCACGACCGCGTGAACGAGTCCCTTCAGGGAATATCCACACTGATAATAGTTTATTTTTCATTTTATCTACCGTTTTAGCCATAGTATCGAATGCACTATGACGATTGTTACGATCGATAAGGATATTGCCTGATAGCCAATATATTTGCCCAAATAAGGGTACCCACACCAAGCTCTTTTTACCTAAGCTGACAGTCCCTTTAGGCACAACTGACGTATGAGTAAATAAATCAAAATTATTTTGATGATTGGCTAAATAAATACACGGTTGCGATGTTGCACTGACTGGATGAGCACGTCTAATGACCTTAATGCCTAATACCGGTGCAACCGAACCAAAAAAACGGGCAACCAAATGTACATTGTCGCGATGCATTGGCCGCACAAGGCAAATAACAACTGAAAATATAAAGGCTAAAAATAACAGCACAACGAGAATGATTGAACGAGCGATAAGCAGCACAGCATACTCCTGCAATAAAATTGGCGTCAGTATAACGATGCTAGTCTAGGGACTCAACGTTTTGTTTACATATGTACGCTGAAATACTCTGCCCCTGTGATCTGGGGCAGAGTAACTTAGCTTATATGACAGAAGCTTATATGGCAGCTAGATGGCAGATAATTATTTAGCAGGTTGATGCACTGATGTTGGTGAACGTAGTTTAAGTAACATTCTAAACAACAATGCACTTAATGCTAATGTCGCAACAATAGCGGCACCACTGGGTAAGTCATAGCGAGCAGACAACAGTAGCCCAGCAATATAACCCACTATGCCGACGCCATAAGCCCACACTAACTTGGTTTTACCTTGATACTTATTTAATGCCAAAGCCGGTAAAATAAGCGTGCTAAACACTAAATACACGCCTACTAACTCCACCGACAAAGTAATCACTAATGCAAATAAAAAGTAAAAACCTGCACCATCTAATATCCGTGGTTTAGCGATGATCACCCCAAGAATACCTGCAGAGACTACTGCAGGTAATGCTAACTGAGACCAACTCACCCACAATATTTGACCCGACATTAACTGCTTTAATAATTCAGCTCCATGAGGATCATTGGCTAACAATAACATTGCCGCCACCGCACTGAGCACATAAAAACAACCAATAAATGCCTCGAGTTCACCGACTAAGTGTTTTGCCATCCAAGCGATAACTCCAGCACCAGCTAATGCAAACAACGCTGGCATCCATACATGAGCAAACGGTAACGCTTCTACTCGATGATCTATGTGCGATACGATTGCCCCCAATGCAGCGACCTGAGCGATAGCCAAATCAATGAAGATAATGCCACGCTTAAGCACTTGTTGACCTAACAACACATGAGTTGATAACACTAATAGCCCTGCCACTAACGCAGGCAACAAAATAGACAGTAGCTCGACATCAAACATAGTGTTATTTCACTCCATTTAATAACGTCAGCAAACTATCATATAGACTGATTAAGTCTTTGCTTTCATCGTTACCACCTACCGACATCGGTAACACCAATACCGGCAGATTTGCGCGTTCACCTAACCATTTAGCTCCACGTTCATCTTGATATGAAGCGACGATTACCGCCATTACATCGCCTTTTTCAGCACGAGTAAGTAATGAGGCTAAATGGCTGCTGGTGGGTGCTAAGCCGGGTTTAGGCTCAAGATCTGCCACTTGCTCTATTCCAGTCCAATTAAATAAATAACGGAAGCTCGAATGATAAGCGATGACCTTTTTACCGGCTAAGTTTTTAGCTTGCTCTTGCCACTGCGGTATTTTAGCCTGCCAACGTTGACTAAAGTCGCTCAATGACTGGGCATACTGACTGGCATTTTCTGGATCAACTTCAGTAAGCTTAGCGCTCAAAGCCTGCGCAACGGTCAACATCCGCAAGGGATCTAAATGCAAATGAGGATTTCCCTTTGCATGCACATCACCCATTGAACGATCTACTTGAGTTAACTTATCCAAGGTATCAATTTGATCTGCTGCAAAAAACAAGCCTTTATCTGTTGAGTTAACCTGAGGATTAGCAGACTTCATTTGTAACATTGGCAACCAACCAATTTCTAAATCGGCCCCAGCACACACAACTAAATCAGCTTGGCGCATTTTAGCAATCAAGCTTGGTCTTGCTTGTACTTGATGTGGATCTTGCATCGCTGTGGTGGCCGAATACACCCTCGCATCGGGCGCTAAAGTTTGCACTAATGCGGCATATTCAGGTTCACATGCAAACACGTTCAGTTCCGCTTTAGCTGTCGCGGTAAACAGCAGCGACATTGAAGCCACTGCTAAAAGCAATTTAGAATTGATGCGCACCGTGAGCTCCTAATGACATGACATATTGTAAAGTAAAGATATTATCATCTTCGAAACCATCGAAATTAGTTCCAGTCTGATGAGTGTATTGCAAACGCACGGTCGAAAAATGACTGCTATGCCAAGCAAGACTGACTTCAGACTCTTTTAATTTCTGTGGGTCGAGGTGGTCTTCATGGATTTCATTAGTATCAATTTGACCGTAACGAATCCCAGCAGACCAACTTGGTGAAAATTGATACACACTACTCACGTACCAACCTTGATGATAGTCATCAGTACTAACGTCCTCATGATCTGCCTCAAGAATATGTCCAGGATCCATACCAAAAATGTCAGTGACTCTAAAATATTCGCCACTCACGGTTAAGTTTTGATATTTGTAATTACCATTAGGTGCCCACTTATAAACAAAGTCAGCTATGTAGGTATTTTCGCCAGTATAAGATGCACTATGGCTGTGTTCAGTGTGTCCTTCCTCATCAACCACTTCATCTTCATGCTCCTCTTCGGCATAAGCTTGACCATTCTGATTGCGCAAATAGCTCAATCCTAGTTGCCAAGAACTCTCGATACCAATGTCACCACCAATCTTGGTTAATGCGGTATACACGCCAACATCATCAAAATCACGCTCTCCTTGCTCATCTGTCGCACGTAAACTTTCACCTTTAAACGCTTCAACGCCCATGGTCCAGTAGAGATCTGTTGGGGCCACATAATTTAAACGAATACCATCATCAAAATAATGACCACCTAAAAATGCACGATAGGCCGCTGGACGTTCTGAAAATGCATCGGTATGTAAATGTTGATTATTTAAATAACCAATATCCGATAAAAATCGACCCGCACGAACCGATAAACCGTAAGGCATCGCTAACGTTTGGATAAAGGCTTCTTCTAAATTAAGCTCTGTTTCACCGTCATGAGACTCAACAACTGCGGTCACTTTACCGTAAAACATTTCATCAATATTGGCACTTAATGCCAACTCAGTTTCGCCTAAACCAAAACCTTCAGCACGCTCAGCTAATGGCCGGTCGCCCGTTTGGTAATAACCATCGAGCACCGCACTAATACTAGGATTAGTTAAACTAGAATCTTCTGCCATTGCAGAATACGAACTCACAGCACAAGCCAGTGCCAATAACGAAACACGTGTGTTTAACGCAGACATAATATCTCCAAAATACAACAAGTAGCCGCCTATCTGGGTTTAGAATAAACCGACAGATAACGGAAAATAAATCATTACAATGTTGGACTAACGAGATACAGGTGGGGCACGACTTTGATAGTAGGCTTGGAATACGCTAAGTAAAAAAGGCAGCGTATAGTGTTGGCGTTCGAACATTTGCTTAGAAACGGCAAAAACTAAATTGGAAGAGTGAAGCGTTTTATTAAGCTGATGCTGATGGAAACACAAGGTACAATGATTTTGTACACCGTCATCAAGATGTTTAACTGAGTGTGCAGACGCAGCAACAGACAACACAATCAAAATGGCACTGAGCCAGATTGCGATAGTTTGTCTTATTTTGATGCGGGAACTCACCAGCACAACTCCATCAGGTTAATAAAAGTGAGCGTTAGTGTAAAAGACCGTAGCTGAAAAGCAACCCTTAGATTGTGACAATTCATGACAACCCATTCACAACGACGCTCATTAGCAACTAATATTAACCACTACTAATAACAACTACCAATAACAACTAATAGGTGACTAAGTCGTTATTTTTAAGATAGCCTTAAGCTATGACCCATACCATAACGAATGTGTAAAACATCATCATTACAGGACAAACACCATGGCACAATTTATTAAAGAAAACATTGGCATCATTTTAGTCATGATCATTGTTGGGGTTGTCGTGTTAGGCGGGATTTACTATGTTGAAGCATCACTAGAAAGCCAAGTTATTGAAGTTAATTAACAAGCTTATTTCGCACTAGTCTCTGCACTAGGATCATTTTCAGGTGCTTCAATCAGCTGTAAATGGTCCATAATATGCGACAAACCAACCATAATAACGGCCAAAATAATCAATGGAGTAGTGATAACGGTTACACCCTCAACAAAATAACCTACTGCAGCAGCAACAACCCCACCATAGAAACCTACTATTTTAACAACTGATAAATATTTATTATGCCCAAGCCATGCTGCACAATGAGGGCATTGAACTTCTACGGACAAACCTTTCCCGCGACTGTCTTTCACCTTCGCAATTGAAAAAGATTTATAGCAATGAGCACATTGCAGCGACATGATAATTTCCTCAGTTCAATAATGGCGGCAGT
Organism: Shewanella sp. Arc9-LZ; assembly: GCF_010092445.1. Taxonomy (NCBI): domain Bacteria; kingdom Pseudomonadati; phylum Pseudomonadota; class Gammaproteobacteria; order Alteromonadales; family Shewanellaceae; genus Shewanella; species Shewanella sp. Arc9-LZ. The sequence continues at coordinate 4,237,514 of NZ_CP048031.1, forward strand.
GTAACAAATTAACCAACCAATTACTGTACTTGGCTCCTATAGGATTTTTCCACTATCATAGCCGCAACTCAGAGCCAAAGGACCACTTTCCATGCTACGGATTTTACTTACGTTATTATTATTCACCTCGGCAGTGTTTATGACGCCATCTCTTCGTGCAGAACAAGATGCAGTGGTACCGATTGTTGCCACTAGCCAGCTAACCGATACCCAGACTCAAATAAGTCGCTTACAACAAACGATCGAGCAAGATACCAAGTTACTATTTAAAGCAAAAGGTGAACTACGTGCATTTACTGAATATCGCATTAAAAACAAATCGTCTGAATTACGCGACATAATTGGTCAACTCATTGCAACACCCGACGCTGACCAGCAATATCTAGTCACTTTAGTGCAAAGCCAAATGGCCTTTTTAGAGAATGTCAGTGCATACTTAAACGACCACATTATGACCATGCGTCTTGGATTAAGCCAAGATGATGACAATAAGAGCATCTTAGCCATTTCACAACGCGAATTTGAACGCGACCATTATCTCAAGGCACAATTAACCACTCTGCAGTGGGCAGAAACACTGAATATAGATGTGAGTGTCCAAAAGCAAAAATTGACCGAGTTTATGCTCAATAGAGCCGATCAGTTCGATAGTTTAGTGCATTACACTCAAGATGAATTACAAAAAGCCGTTGCAGAAGCCGCTGATGCAGGTGCAGATATCACCAGCGAACAAAAAGCTGATGTGGTGGCACTAAAAGAACGCTTGGAGCAAAGCAGCTCTAGCTTAGCGGTTTCAGCGGGAATACTCGAAACATTAGGCCAGAACGTGGCACCATTTAAACAAACATTGTTTAGTGTTTCTGGTGATATCACCCAAGATGTATTGAATTTTAGCGTCGCGTCTAACCTGCTACAGGGTTGGGGTAAAGTCATTAAAGATCAGACGATTAATAATGGGCCCAGTTTAACCTTTAAGATTTTAGTGTTTCTATTCATATTATTTGCCGCAAGTTTAGTCGCCAAAATTGTCACTCAAATTATCTCTAAAACGGTACGAGCATCAAAATTACAATTTAGCCAATTACTGCAAGACTTCTTTATATCTTTGTCCAGTAAACTAGTGTTTGCCCTAGGATTATTGATAGCCTTATCACAGCTCGGATTTGAGCTTGGGCCGTTACTCGCAGGTTTTGGTATTGCGGGAGTCATTATTGGTTTTGCACTGCAAGATACCCTGTCTAACTTCGCCTCTGGCATGATGATCTTAATCTACCGCCCATTTGATGTCGGCGACTTAATCAATGCCGCTAATGTTACCGGTCGCGTCAGCCACATGAGCCTAGTATCAACAACAATCAAAACGCTAGATAACCAACGTCTTATTGTTCCAAACAATAAAATCTGGGGCGATACCATTAACAACATCACCGCAGAGCATCAGCGTCGGGTAGACATGACCTTTGGCATTAGCTACAGCGACAATGTTGAACATGCAGAAACCATATTAAAAAGTATTGTAGAACAACATCCTAAGGTGCAAGCGCATCCAGAACCGATAGTCAAACTCCACACATTGGGCGAATCGTCAGTCGACTTTATTGTAAGGCCTTGGGTTAAACCCGATGATTACTGGGAAGTATACTGGGACATTACTCGCGCAGTGAAAATACGCTTTGATGCGGAAGGCATTAGTATTCCGTTCCCGCAACGCGATGTACACATATATCAAAAGTAAGCTTTGCGCTTAACAATAAAAAGGCTCAAGTCATCGACTTGAGCCTTTTTATTAATAGATAAAGTTAGCTAACCAAAGGGCTTATAAATAAGTGATGCTGCCCTGTAAATGCGGTCGGCGGCCTTTAACATCACGCATTTCAAAACGTTTACCATTTTCAATACTTTCAAACGCAAACGTCACTTCAGACGGCATAAATACTGGCAGTTTAAATTCAACATCAACTTGAAATGGTCGATCGCCAACAAACGTCATTAACTGAGACATCACCCGCGCTTTAGACCACATTCCATGCGCTAACACTCGCTCAAAACCAAAGCGTTTTGACAACAATGGATGTAAATGGATCAAGTTATAATCGCCAGAAGCTTTAGCATAGCGACGGCCTAAATCATCGGTTAAGCGCCATTGTTGAACGTTTTCCCATACCATACCTGATGCTTTAGGTGGACGAGCACGACGACCTGCAGACTCTATACGATATAAGTAAGTTGATAGCGCTTGCCAAACTAACTCTTCACCGACAAACACTTTAGACACCAAATCAAACTCAAGCCCAGCATCGGTCGTGCGACTTGTGGCTAACTCACACTGTACGATTAAGGTTTCATCTGCTCGCACTGGGCGTAATACACTAATACTATTTTTTAAATGGAGCATGCCAAGTAACGGAAATGTCACCGCTTTATGCGTAAAAATCATCGCATGTAAACGAAACGCCCAAACATACAAATACGTTGGCGGTAAAGTCATACCGTCATATTCAAAACTGCACACAGCAGCATATTGGCTAATTTTATCTTGCGACAACACCACATTCGACGCTTGTACATAAATATTCGGAAGCGGTTGTTGGTTCCATCCCGGTTTACGTCCAAACAGGATTTTGCGATACAAAGACAAAAGCGAAGGCATCGCTTTTAATTCGATAGCGTAGTCGTGACTCAAAATGTTGTACCCTAGGTAGGCAGCAAAAAGCATGTGCTGCAAAACGGTTAATAGATGATTATACCTTAGACTCCTGCCGTTGCTAAACCGCTAATTACTTTTTGCGTTTAAAACAGTATGTCGCGACAACATATATTGATGCCATCAACTCACAAACTCTCGACACAATGGTTGTGACGACTCGCTTACTACAACTAATTTACCTTTACCTTTTTCAATCCAAAATGAGATAATTATCCGACTTAACTGACCTAACGCAGCCGATACAGTGCAAGACAAAAACTTTGATAAACTCAGCCAAAAATTTGCCCAAAATATTTACGGTACCACTAAAGGTGAAATCCGTGCTGCTGTATTATGGCGCGACTTAGTTCCGGCTTTAGCCAGCCTTGGCAAACCAAGATTACGTATTTTAGATGCCGGTGGCGGTTTTGGTTATTTGAGTCAAAAACTGGCAGCTTTAGGCCATGATGTCGTGCTATGTGATATTTCTGAGCAAATGCTTGCCCTAGCACAGCAACAGATTGAAGCGGCAAATACAGCATTATCGATACAGTTAATCCACAGCCCAATACAAGCATTAACCGTTGAAGAGTATGGTCAATTTGATGTCATTCTCTGCCATGCGGTAGCTGAATGGTTAATTGATGCCCGCAGCACCTTGCAAGGTTTACTGGCATTATTAAAGCCTAATGGTTTATTTTCTCTGATGTTTTTTAATAAAGAAGCTTTACGGTTTCATAGCTTAATATCAGGTAATTTTGACTATGTTAACCGTGATTTCAACGTCAAAAAGAAGGTCGGATTAACCCCGACCCACCCGCTGTATATTGAAGATGTCCGCACTTGGTTTAGCCAATGGCAACTGTCGATGGTGAGTCAGTCGGGCGTAAGAGTTATCAATGACTACTTGAAACATAATCTGCCACCTGGCTTTGATAAACATCAACTGATTGAGATGGAGTTGGCTTATTCTCAACAAGAACCTTATTTGTCGCTTGGGCGCTACATTCACTTTGTAGGCCAATCGACTTCACAATAAACTCAGGCTTTAGTATCTTATTTTCAACAACTTATTTTCAATAACTTACTTTCAATAACTTACCTTTCGAATAACTGGCACCACATCGACATTAACACTGTAAAAAGCTACAGCGAGTAATCGTTGCTCCTTGCTGTTTTAGTAGGTCAGGAATAGCTTGCTGTCCGACAATATGGCCAGCGCCCACCACGATAAATAATTGTTTGTGGGTTTTACTTTGTAACAACTGGATGATTTTTTGCGCCATCGTGTGATTACGTTGCCACAACAGCTTTTCGAGTAATTCATCAGCATCGCCCGCTTGCGATTCCATAATTTTTGCTAGAGCATTACTATCGCCTTGGCGCCAAGCGTAGATTAAATCAAGCATTTCAGCATCGCTAGCGTTAATCGAATCATCTAGCATTTGCAGCTGAGTCGCAGTTGAAAATGATGAAATTAATTCGAATTGAAACTGAATGCTTTCCAGCTCAACCAAAGCTTTACCACTGCGATTTGCCATAAAATAAGCGTCGACACCCTGTTCTGCGCTGTAACCTAATTGCCCAAAACGCCCCATGCTAATTTGCGCTGACTGCAACCAAGGTGCATACGGAGCCAGTGCTTGGCATAAGGTTTGATGACTTTGACAATACTCTTGCCGAGTCGCATTAACGTCTGCGGCAATATCTGCCGACAAACCACCATATTGTTGCAATAACGCCCCAGTATCGCCTTGGCTAATATCAGCTTCAACGACCAACGCATCCGATTGTTTAAATGCTGATTCAATATGTTGTGCTAATGGGTAAAAGTCTTGCCGACCAATATGAATGGAGCCCAATAAATACGCTTGCTGTTGCTGATACTCTATTTTATAGAATACCGGTGAATCCAACGCAGCTGCCGATGTCGATGTAAAACACAGCAGTAATGCAACTAAACCGTAGCAATTTCGTTGTAAGCGACCATAAATCAAATTGATATTGAAAATAAGCCGACTTTCTCTTGTTGCCTGCATACCAGCTCCTTATAATTAACGTTATTCTTTGCACATGCACTATGAGGCAATTATGCCGTACACCAATGTTTTTCTACAAATAAAAGAAAACCTGCAAGTCGCCTATAGACAAGCCATTGATTCAGATGCTCGCCTCGATGAGTTACGTAAAGAAGGCCACGGTAAGTTTGTGGCGATTTTTACGGAAGATCAAGGTTTTACAACTAGTAGTAATCGTTTCTTACCTTATGTACAAGAAATGGTTGCAGAATTTGATGCGATGCAGAACAGCACTCATGTTGCACCAGAGACACTTGAAGCCTTTGTCAAAAAGCTTGCGGCCTTACTACAAACACTACAAGTATTTAAACTCGCCAAGTAATCGCTATGCTCGCAGGGTCTGTTGATCTTTCTAAGTTGTTTTTGCAGCGAATTGTTAGTCATTTATATAAGGCAGAGGCTTTGTAGTGTAGTTATGCTACACAAAGAGCCGATAACGCAGTAGAAATGACTAACAAAGATCAACAGACACTAATACTTTCTTATTAGGAGCTTTCCATCATATGACATAATCTTGTCATATTTTCGCAATAGACTTGTCTCTCATTGGTAACAATACCGAACGCGATGCCGTTAGGTAATTAATTGAATGAGACCTACAGATGACGGCTTTACAGCTCGTAAGTGAACTTGACAACATCATCGAACAGCAATCTATCGATGCTGTATTTCAGCCGATTTTCAATGTTTCAACAAATCAATTACACGGTTATGAAGCGCTCAGTCGTGGTCCTAAAAATAGCCCGTTACACACCCCTTTCGCCTTATTTACTACCGCCGAAAAACAAAACTTATTAAGCGAACTTGAAACCTTATGTCGCAGTATTTCAATTAATGCATTTCACTCGCGCCAGCTTAATGGCAAGCTATTTATTAATATTTCACCAAAAGCATTACTCGATCCCAATCATCCAAAAGGCATGACATTACAGCTTATTAAACAATTGGGGATCAACCCGGCGGATGTGGTTATTGAATTGTCCGAACAATATCCTGCCGACGATATCGACTTGCTAAAGTCCTGTTTAAACCATTATCGCAATCAAGGGTTTTTAACCGCTATTGATGATTTAGGCGCCGGTTATTCTGGATTACGCTTGTGGTCTGAATTAGCACCAGATTATGTCAAAATTGACCGCCATTTTATTCATCAAATAGATACCACTGCGGTAAAACAAGAGTTTGTCCGCTCTATTGTCGATTTATGCCAGAACTTGACCTGTAAAGTGATCGCAGAAGGCATTGAAACCAATGAGGAACTCACCACCCTAAAACAATTAGGGGTAACCTATTGCCAAGGCTACTTTCTTGGACGACCAGCGCTCCATCCAAACCAGCAATTTAGCAGTGAACTGAGCACTCCCATGGCTCAACCTAATTCTCGTTATTGTGAAACAGCTGAAAGTTTATGCACCAACGCCATAAAAGCATCTCCCAGCACACAACTAAAAAAAATCAGTCAGACTTTTTCTGAACAACCAGCATTACAAGCCATTGTGGTAACCGAAAATAACAAGCCATTAGGTATCGTCAATCGCAGCACATTACTCGAGCTATTCAGCACACCTTATGGCCGTGCATTACACGAAAACCGGCCTGCGAAAATGGCAATGGACACCAAGGTATTACACATTGATGCCAACGAACCGCTTACCCATGTCAGCAAATTACTCACCTCTGACTCAGTCAACACGGTAGCGCAACAGTTCATTATTTTGCGTAATCAGCAGTTGATTGGCATTGGCCATACTAAAGATTTATTACAACGTATTACTGAACATAGAATAAAAATGGCGCGACACGCAAACCCTCTCACCAATTTGCCGGGGAACGTGCCAATACAAGAAGAGCTAAAACGCTTAAGGCTACAAAAAAAATCTTACTATCTTGCCTATTTAGATTTAAGTCACTTTAAGCCCTACAACGATATTTATGGTTTTTGGCGTGGGGATGAAGTCATTCAGTTAGTCGCAAACTTGTTGCTGCCTTATCAAAATGAACATTGTTTTGTTGGCCATATTGGTGGAGACGATTTTGTTATGATAAGCATGCAAGACGACACGCTAGCCAACTGCCAAACAATTATTGAACGGTTTGAGCAACAGAAAATGAGTTTTTATAATAGCGATCACTGGCTGGCGCAAACAATGCAAGCCCAAGACAGACAGGGGCTGCAATTCCAATACCCTTTGGTTTCATTATCCATTGGGGTTTTACCACCATTGGTGACCCAACAAGCAACAGAGTATCAAATATCAACGTTAAGCGCCCAAGCCAAAAAGCAGGCAAAAATCGCTTCAAATGGATTTTACCTGCATGAAAAACAATCAACAATGCTTAGCTTATAATTTGGGAGCTACCGTTTTTTGTAACCAATCATCAAATAAGTTGGTTTCATATTGAAACGGTCTGTTATTGAAATTACGCGTATTGTTCATAAAACTCATGTCGATAATTTTTTCATCTCCAACAATAATGACTTTGTCACCTTCATTTACACTGTAGCTAAACGTCGCTCTGGGTGGATATAAATCTTTTACAATACGTAAATCACCTGGCGTAGCCCCAAATGTTGGTCGCATGTCTCCAGCTAAATCAAAGTTAGTCACTTGCATTTGCAAAGTCTGCCCTGGCTTAAGGATTTTTTCAGCCTGTTTATTGATGTTTTTGGTTAAGGTTTCAAATAAACGGTTTTCAAAGCGCGACTGAAGTTCATTTGAGGTTTTAATATCACGAAAATCTTTTGGATTTTGCCACTCAATTTTAACCAGCCCCACTTCGGTAACAGGGTTCGCTTCTGGCGCATCTTCGGCCATGGCAACTTGGCATACCAATACCGGAGCAAGTAGTAAATATTTTACGTTCATAATAGACCTCCAAAGGGGTTAAGGCGCTTACAACACAACCGCTTCATACTGTAAGTTAAACAATCAATCCAGCACGTCATGTTTAACGTTTGTCTAAACTGTTGTGGTCATATTGCAATGCGGATAATCGTCATTAAATTGAATGTTAGCCATCTAGCCAGCATCATATGTAATAACTATAGACCTGTTAAGCTGAACCAACGCTTAACAGTTTCATCCCACTAAAAAGGAAATCGTGCGCTCAATAAAGGATAGGTTTGACGCATCACTTTTGGCTTGGTGCTGAATTTTTTACCCACTGGTGTATTCTGGCCTGATGGCATAAACGGCAACTCATCCCCATTACGGTCTTCGTAAATTTTACCTGCAATTAAATCGTAGTCTTCAACAAACGGGTAAGCATAATCATCCACTAACGGCCATTGTGCTAACTCACCCAAGCAGTCAGGATTAGCAATAACCTTGTCATACCATTGCTGACCTAACGACAGTAAAAAACATCTAAACTCAGCAAAGGCATAGTCAGAATCGCAACCAGTAATGATGTATGCAGCGCCCCAAACTGACCATAAATAACTACGGCGTAATTGCTGGCCTAACATTTTATCAAATGTCTTTAGCGCTTCATCATCCAAGAGTTGCAATTGTTCGCGTAAACGCAATTCAAGATCAGCAGAAGACTGCTCTGGTTGATCTCGTGTTACCAGCGCCCAAAAATGTGTTTCTGTCATCAAAATGTATCCATCGCTCTATTTTGTGAGATATTCTACCTCAAATTTTCCAGCTAGATGATCAATATGAACCAAAACACAGCCCCCCGAATGCCAATTAGAGTCATGCTTCTTATCTCACTGTATGTTGTACTCACTATTATTGCTATTTGGCGCGCAACAACATATCAAGCATATGATTTATTAACACTGGGAGTGATACCGGTATTCATTGGTTTAATCAGACGTGCTGCATGGACAAAAGTACTGTTGATTAGCTACGTAGGCTTACAAACTCTCGGACTTACAGCTATCACCACAACAGCAATCATTGCCTATCAAATCACCCCTGATGACGTAAAACTTGTGTTTCAAGGTTATGACATACCACTGATCCCACTGTGGTTGTTACTGTTGAGCGTGGTGGTATTTCAATGGTGGGTTGGATTGTCTAACGTGACGAGAGACTATCTCGTTAAAAAGTAAGCATAAGACACTATTACTCTGGTTTGACTGCCATCCTTAGGGCATTTTTAGTGTACAATTCGCTCATGCGCGCAACATTAAAACAACAAAATAATAATAAATATATCTGTGGAACGTGAATTATGACTAGTTTATCCCCAAGTGAATTATCCATCCTATTACTTGAGCCGTCAGAGACTCAACGTAAAATTATCATTACGCGTCTTCAGCAAGAAGGGGTGAGCAGCATTCAAACTGCCGCAACGATTGCGGAAGCCAAAACGATTATTCAACGCCATAAACCCGACTTAATCGCCAGTGCACTGCATTTTGTCGATGGTGAAGCCACAGAGCTACTGCAATACATCAAAAGCACTCCAGCGTTAAATGATATTCAATTTATGCTGGTGTCCAGTGAGTGTCGCCGTGAACAGCTCGAAATCTTTAGGCAATCAGGTGTTGTCGCCATTTTGCCTAAGCCATTTAATGCTGAGCACTTAGCGACGGCACTTAATTCGACCATTGATTTACTCAGCCACGACGAGTTGGATTTAAGCCACTTTGACGTGCATAACATCAGGGTATTAGTCGTTGATGATAGCCGAATGGCGCGTAATGTGATTAAACGCACTATTGGTAACTTAGGGATGCAACTGATTACTGAAGCGGTTGACGGTGAGCAGGCTATCAACCTAATGAAAGAAAACATGTATGACTTAGTGATAACAGACTACAACATGCCTTCGGTGGATGGTCTTGCATTAACGCAATATATCCGTAATCACAGTCAACAATCACATATCCCCATTCTAATGGTATCGTCAGAAGCCAATGACACCCACCTAAGTAATGTATTTAGTGCTGGAGTTAACGCCTTATGTGATAAGCCTTTCGAACCACAGTTAGTAAAGAAAATTCTTTACCAACTGCTAGAAGAATAACCACAGAGCCAAAAAAGACATTATTTGTACTGATTTTGCTCTAAAACCATTACAGATACTGAATTTATGGGATAAAGTGCTTTTAAACCAGCATGGCTTGTGGCATGTTATTCATGTTTTAAAAAACACTTCTATGGAAAGCAGAGAATATCAATATGAACAAAAGTGAATTAATTGCAAAAATCGCTGAGAATGCGGAACTAACTAAAGCTGAAGCTGGCCGCGCACTAAAATCTTTCGAAGAAGCGGTAACTGAAGCCATGAAAAATGGTGATAAAATTTCTATTGTTGGTTTTGGTTCTTTTGAAACCACTCAACGTGCTGCTCGTACAGGCCGTAACCCACAAACTGGCAAAGAAATTCAAATCGCCGCAGCTACTGTGCCTAAGTTTAAAGCTGGTAAAACACTAAAAGATAGCGTTAATTAATTATTACGCTCAGTCTTTTTTTGATAGAAACCTCCTCTGTGGAGGTTTTTTATTGGTTATTTTTCAGCTTTGCTTAATCTGTTATCCAGATGCCTGAGTTACATGAACAATATAGATCACTTCAGAATCCCTTCTTTCGCACAGCTAAACGCTAAACGCTAAACGACTCAATATAAGCAAATACCTAAGCCCAAAGTATCATTGCACAATAAAAGTGCATTAGTGCATCATTTAGCGGCAACAAAAATGCAACAAGATGATCCAGTATTATATAACCCACTAATTTAAATAATAAAAAAATATTGGCATGCGATTCGCTAATTGATCTTCAGACAAACCAACATTGAGCTCATTTAATGACACATAAATGCCTCAGTGATAATAAAACTTTAAGGGATGAAGATGAAAAAATCACTATATCAAGCTATTGCATTATCAACAGGCTTATTACTAAGCGGCTCTGCCCTTGCTGAAGTCACTGGCAATATTGGCGCAACATCGAACTACTTATGGCGTGGCACCACGCAAACCAATAATGAAGCGGCCGTTCAAGGCGGCATTGACTATGCTCATGACTCTGGATTTTATGCTGGTACTTGGGTATCGAATGTCGATTTCGGTGATGAAACCAGCTACGAATTAGATCTTTATGGTGGTTATGGCGGTAACTTTACTGAAGACCTAACTTACGACATCAGCTACCTTTATTATGCTTACCCAGATGCTGGTGGCAGTATTGATTTTGGTGAAGTAGCCTTAGTACTTGGATGGAAATGGTTAGATGTGGGTTATTCTCAAGTGATCAACGCTGATTCTGATGTGTCAGGTGCAAGTGACGAAACAGATTGGAACTATATCCAAGCCAATGCCAGTTTCCCGTTAACAGAAAAGCTCAGCATTGCGTTCCACTACGGTTACTCACAAGGCGATGTCGTTGAAGATTTATTCGGCGACACCTATGCAGACTACAATGTCACATTAAGCGCTGAAACAGACCTAGGAACTGTCTCATTTATGGCCTCTGACACGGACTTACCGGACAATGATGCTAAAGTCGTTTTAGGCTACTCATATGGCTTTAGCCTATAACGAGTCAACCTATCGCATATGCGCTTTGCAGTATTGTTCATATCGACGCCACCTAGTTAAAGGTGGCGTTTTTTTATCTGTATTGAAAGCGGAGCATTATCTACGATCAGCACATCAGCACATCAGCACATCAGCACATCAGCACATCAGCACATCAGCACATCAGCACATCAGCACATCCAGAATAGTTGATCACAAGCATACTCTTCGCACAAGCTAATTTGTTTTACTAGCAAGAAAAACATTTACTGCTAAGCTCAAAGAGAAAGGTAAAAATAGCTGTCCAACTGAGGAAAAATATTTTACTTCCCTATTTAGGTTTTTTTAGTTAGAAAATGCTCATTGAATTAATACCACGCTTTTATTCAACATGAGGGTTTTGTTATGGCTAATCTTAGTGAAAGAGTGCCTGATGACACAGAAATGGACGCGATGACAACGCCTAGAAACGTTAAATCCGCAGAAACATTACAACATAAACGCCAAGTAAAACGCAGGTTAGAAGATTTCCTCGAACAAGCTCAATTACGTAAAGCGATTGGTGACGACGACTTTTTCTAAAAAATAGGGATAAACGCTAATGTCGTTTATCCCTGTCTATTTTAAGCGAGCGAACTTAAACACTATTAAGCGCTAATTAATCGCCTATTCACTCTTAGTTTGTACGCGCCTAGTGTGCTTACCGGCTTGTGTTTGTGTGAGTAGCAGCTCAGCTTTGGCCCCTAAGTACACATATATCCCTAACCCAACCAATAGCCCAACGACCGCCAACATCATCAGAATGGCTGGTTCAATATATTGCTTTTCTCCCAGCGACGCTTTAAACATGGTCAGCAAAGCTTCAATTGAAATCGCGATCAAAATGGTCGAAATAAACCGCGTAATCGTTCTTCGGGTCGAACTGTGGCGGAAGATATCTTTATGCATAAGCACTTCTTCTTCCAAAATGGTTTTACCCAAATCAAAAATAGCTAATGCCAATGTAAGAAAAATGATAATACCAAAGGGCTGTAGCGGATCATGGGTCGCAGATATTTGGCTAAATAAGGTATAAATATCGCGGATCACGGTCCACATAAGTACACTCACCAACACAAACAGACACAGTACAATTGCAGCATAAATGCTTTTAAAAAACGGTGACATTTTACGCCGAGCACTGTCGCCCATCATAAACTCGATTAATCGTGTTAGGTTGACATCAATAACCACAATAACCACTTGCCCAGAGGCCGATTTAATCATTTGTGATGCCGACAAACACAGCCCACCACCGGAGTTAGATAAATAAGGTCGAGTGATATGAACGGTGTCGATGGCAGTCAATTGAGTAAAATAAGGTCGCTGACTTCGGTCAGCATGATGACCGCAAGCCATTAGCTTAACTTGCTGATTAATGACACTGATATTAGGGCAAATCTGCATCCCTTGCTGATCAAGTAAATAAATGAGTTCCACAAAGGGATAACTAATCGCCATGTCTTCAAAAATTTTAGCTGAAATAGGCTGTTCGAATAGATTAATGTCTCCCACACCGATCAAAATCGATTCTAATAATTCGTGTACCAAGTGTTCATATTCATGGTAACGCTCAATCACACTTAAATAGCTCATCGCTGCCATAGGTTTTCCTTTTAATCAAGACTACTTTAGCTAAAGCAGTTTTAATGCCAAATAAATAACCTATAATTTTATAGACTTAAATAATATGACTAGAGGGGGTTGCGATATAAACTGATTTGTCGCACCAAAACAGTGCTACATTTGAGGTATTTTTTCATTGCCGTTTTGCGATCAACATCTGCTAATATAAGTGCTAATACTGCTTACAACATTCTCAAGATTAGGAAAAGACAATGTCTGACTCTTTATTGCGTTATCAACAAGATATTCGTCGTTTTTCTGATGAATTAATTCGCATCCAAGCACCGATTAAAATTTTGGATTCGATAAAATGGCCAAGACAAGTTGAAGATGACTTTTTAGCCAAACAAAGCAAAGAATTACCCAACGTCAGTAATGATTTCTATCAATCGATTCCTTTATCATTTAACGCAGATCAGACCCAGACCGACCTACAAGGGTTAAAAAGTGCCGTTGAGCGAGGTTTAGGCAAACGCGATAAGCTAGGTAAAATTTTACTGGCTAACATTGACCAATATCGAATAGTAATAGACATGCTGCATAACCGCGGCAAGCCAATGTTTGGTAAACTCAGCCAAGAATTGTACGGCAGTGCGAGCGACAAATTACATGGCGATCGTCATACGGTACGCCAACTGGGCGATCGCTTAAGCCATATATTTTCGCTGCCAGCAGCGCGTCACATGAGTAGCCGTCATCCTAAAATTGTGACCGCCCCAGAAGCGGTAACTATTCTTAGCGAACGCTTAGTGAAGTATTTTCATAACGATGAAATTCACGTTAAATTGAGCGATGGTATTGTCTCTGATGCGGCAGTAGGTGGCGATACCGTTAAGCTCAATACCCGCGCCATGTTCAGCGAATCGGATCTCAATGTATATGAAGTGCACGAAGGCTGGGTGCATGTGGGCACCACACTTAATGGTCGGGCGCAACCACATGCAACTTGGCTCAGTGTTGGTTCACCACGAGTGACAGCGTCGCAGGAAGGCTTAGCAGTGTTGATGGAAATGCTGACATTAAGCTCAAATCCAGGCCGTGCTCGTCGAATTAGCGATCGAGTATCTGCTGTCGACATGGCAGAACAAGGTGCCGACTTTATTGAAGTCTATCGATACTTTAGAAACCTCAACCTGAGTTCAAAAGACAGTTATCGTGTTACTCAACGGGTGTTTCGTGGTGGCATGGTTGGTGGTGGCAGCTTTTTCACTAAAGATATCTCCTACGTACGCGGTTATGTTGAAAACATTAACTTTATTCGTAGCGCCATCAGCACAGGTTTACCAGAACTAATCCCAATGCTGTTTTTGGGTAAATTAGCCATCGAAGACATTCCTGTTCTGTATCAAGCTTACCAAGAAGGCATTATTGCTCACCCTAAATATTTACCCCCAATGTTTGAAGACATTAGCGGTCTGTATGCTTGGTTTGGTTTTGCGTCTGGTATCGGCAATATCGACTTAAAAGGGGTGCAACGTCATTTTGCACGCCAATTCAAAAATGTTGTCCCGACTTCTGCTGTCGACTTATTTGAAGATTCAGAATTTGATAACAACTTCGAATAAAGAGTAAACAAAGGAAACTCGCTAAGTGTGGCATAGGTCACACTTAGCTGGCTTTACAAGTGCAGTCATCAAATAAGCTAATGCATTGTTACACGACAAGTTTGCTATAGTGTAATGACCACGATGGTTGAGACTTACTATGAAACACATTCTATTTTCAGCGTTATTTTCAACGTTATTCTCCAGCTTGATATTAATAAGTGGCTGCACCCCAGCCACCCCTTCACAAGCATTAGGTACCTTAGAGCGCGATCGAGTCATTCTTCGTTCAACCGCCGCAGAAATCATTACTGCACAACCCATTAAAAAAGGCATGCAAGTCAACGCCGGTGATTTATTAGTCCAATTTGATACCCAAAAACAAGCCGCGCGCTTAGCGGTAATGCAAGCCGAAGTGGTCAAAGCCCAAGCCTACTTACTAAAACTCACCAATGGCGAGCGCCCTGAAGATATCGCCAGTGCCAATTCGGCATTAAAAAGTGCTAACGCCGCCAAAATAGAAGCACAAAAGTCTTATCAACGCAGCGCGAGTTTATTATTAAAAAATCTAGTCAGTGAAGCAGAACGCGATCGTGCTTTAGCGCTTCGCGATCAAGCCAATGCAGAATATGACGCCGCCAACGATCGGCTAACCATATTAATCAAAGGTGTTCGCCAAGAAGATATTTTTCAAGCCCAAGCGGCACTCGATGCTGCCAATGCCAACCTACGTTACGAGCAGCAGGTTTACAGCGACTTAAGCATTCGTGCAACTCGCAGCGGTAAGCTAGATAACTTACCTTACAATGTAGGCGAACGCGTCCAACTGAGTGCAATCGTTGCAGTTATTCAAGCTGATGCAGCGCCCTACGCCAGAGTGTATATACCTGAACCCTATGCTGCCAAACTTCACATTGGCCAAACGTTGTCGGTCAGTGTAGATGGTATCGACGGCACATTTAACGGCACACTACGTTGGATAAGTACTGAACCAGCATTTACCCCCTACTACGCGCTGAATCAATCAGATCGGTCACGATTAGCTTTTCTAGCTGAAGTCAATTTAGACAGTTCGGCCAGCGAGCTACCTACGGGCATACCAGCCCAAGTTATATTGCCGACACAAAAATGACACCATCCGTAGACCCACAATGGGTAATTCAAGCTCATGGCCTCACCAAAAAATTTGGCGACTTTGCTGCGGTCGAGCAATTAGATTTATTGGTGCCGAAAGGCAACATTTATGGGTTTTTAGGCCCAAATGGCTGTGGTAAATCAACCACCATTAGAATGTTAACCGGTTTACTCACTCCCACCGAAGGCACCATCAATGTCATGGGGTTAGCCATCCCGGAGCAGGCTGAAGCATTACGCCATAACATTGGTTATATGACCCAAAAGTTTTCTCTCTACGATGACTTAACGGTTACAGAGAACCTGCAATTTATTGGCCGAATCTATGGTATCGACAGTAGCACCTGCAAAAAACGCATTGATCAGCTGCAAAGCACTTACAAGCTAAGCCAGTATCAACATCAACTGGCTGGCACCCTCAGCGGTGGACAAAGACAACGATTGGCCCTTGCCTGCGCCTGTTTAAATCAACCTAAGTTACTGTTTTTAGATGAACCCACCTCAGCCGTTGATCCACAAAACAGGCGTGACTTTTGGGAGCAACTGTTCGATTTATCTGAACAAGGCACCAGTATTTTAGTGACTACCCATTATATGGATGAGGCCGAACGCTGCCATAAAATTGCCATTATGGAAAAAGGCAGGATCAGAGCAGATGACACGCCAAAAGCATTAATGGATAACATCAATGCCCATGTGGTTGAAATCAACACCACTGATTTAAGGCTGTTAAAACAAGCATTAATCAGTCACGTTGAAGTAACCTCTGCGGCGCAGTTAGGCCATAGATTACGGGTCTTGGTCAGCAAACAAGTGGCAGATCCTATCTCTTGGCTACTGCATCAGTGCCAACAGCATAATCGCCCCGTTAACCTGCAAGATATTCACTTGGTTAGCGCTAATCTTGAAGACGTTTTTGTCAGTCATACTGGACAGCGTGTTCCAGCCTCCCATGAAGCAACATAAGGGCTAACAACATGCTGAACAGTATTCGCCATAGCTACATGCGCATTCACGCCATTACCGCTAAAGAAGTTAAGCAGCTTATGCGCGATCGAATTACCTTTGCTATGGTGATAATGATCCCGCTGATCCAGCTGTTGTTATTCGGCTATGCCATCAATACTGATGTACGGGCAATACCAGTCGCTATTGTTGATCAAAGTGACTCAGCAGCAGGGCGCTGGATAGTCGAGGCGGTAAAAGTCACCCAGGTAGTGGAAGTCACATCCTATCTCACCACTGCCGAGCAAGCTCAGGCTGCTATTCGCCGTGGCGACATTAAAGCGGCATTAATTTTACCGCCTACGTTGAACGAAAAAATCGCTCGCAATGAACCGATTGGCCAATGGATAGTCGATGGTTCAGACACCATGATTGCTGGCGCGATAAAGCAACTGCGAAACCTATCGCTCAACGATATTGTACCGGAGCAAACCAGCAGCCAATCTCGGTTTGAAGTTAGCTTGTTTTATAATCCGGAGCAGCGATCAGCGGTAAATATTGTTCCAGGTTTAATCGCCGTCATTCTGACCATGACCATGGTACTGTTTACTTCATCAGCCATCGTTCGTGAGCGTGAACGCGGTAATCTTGAATTATTAATCACCACTCCGATTAAACCAATAGAACTAATGATTGGAAAAATATTACCCTACATCGTCATCGGCTTAGTGCAAATGACCATTATTTTGGGCTTGGGCAATATTATTTTTGCAGTGCCCATCAATGGCGCTATCAGTCATTTATTATTAGGCACTTTACTGTTTATTACCGCGAGTCTGACATTAGGGTTAATCATTTCCACTATTGCAAAAACCCAGCTACAAGCCATGCAAATGACCATTTTTGTATTATTACCGACCATATTACTCTCTGGATTTATCACCCCATTAGAAGCCATGCCGACGGCAGCCAAATGGATTGCTGAAGCACTACCAGGGACCCATTTTATGCGGGTGATCCGAGCGATTGTGTTAAAAGGGGCGACGTTGGGTGAGTTAATTAGCGATGTGTTATGGCTGGTGGGTTTTACAGTCATTGGATTATGGATTGCAGCGATGCGATTCAGTAAACGATTAGATTAGCGCCTATTGCATGACTCCAATAGGCGCTAGAAAGATGGGTCTAGTTATAAGCCACGGTCGATGACATATGCCTCGCCGTTACACTCTAAATAAACAGCACAAGACGGGTAATTAACTTTGCCACATTGCTTCAACACAATGGCATTACCGCCTCGTTGAGTCACTTGTAATTTGAGTGACTTAGTCATTGAAGACAAACTTGGAAGATCATCTAACTTTTCAGGATCCGATGAATTTTCACAATATGACGTGGTCACATCGCCAAGAAACTGTGCTTTGAACCTAGACATTTCTGCTGAGGTATAGGTATCAACTCCAGCTATTGTGGCATTGCCTAGCGCAATTGTACCCGCATTGGTTCGCAGTGACAGGTTAGAGCAACCCGACACAAATACCATACTCAAGATAGCGACAACAGAGGCAGTAAAAAAAACGTGCTTCATAAAAAATCCTTTTAAAAAAGCATGTTTATCAATGTACTGATAAACATGCTTAGCTATTATTATTGTTGAATTATATTGCTCGGTGCCATTATCCGGCGATTGCTGAATGATTTAGCCAAGCGATTCAGCCAAACAAATTATCCGAACAAATTATCCGAACAAATTATCCGAACAATGCACCTGCACTATTTACCCACACGATTTACTCACTCTATGCTTTGGCTTTTAGTGCGCGTTGCTTGATAAAGTATTCACGGGTTAAGCCAAATACCACAGGGCTTAATAGCACTAACGCAATTAAGTTTGGAATTGCCATCATCGCATTCAACGTGTCGGCTAATAACCAAATAAACTCTAGCGAACTTACTGCACCCAAAGGCACAACCAAGGTCCAGATTAGACGAAATGGCTTAACCGCTTTGTCGCCCAATAAGTATTGAATACATTTTTCACTGTAAAAACTCCACCCTAAAATAGTGGTAAAGGCAAACACAGCCAATGCGATGGCCACAATATAATTACCCATGGGCAAAGCATGTGAAAATGCAAGAGAGGTTAATGCAGCGCCGTTTTCGCCAGATGTCCACGCACCAGAAACTACAATCGCCAAGCCCGTTATTGAACACACAATGAGCGTGTCAATAAACGTCCCTAACATGGCCACTAAACCTTGTTTCACTGGGTTATTAGTTTGCGCCGCCGCATGAGCAATTGGCGCACTCCCTAACCCCGCTTCATTTGAAAAGACACCACGTGCTACACCAAAACGAATCGCAGCCCATACCGCTGCACCCGCAAAACCACCTTGAGCTGCTACTGGGTTAAAGGCACTTTCAATAATCAACATAAAAGCAGCAGGCACTTCGTCTGCATATACAATCAATACCGCTAAACCTGCGGTAATATAAAATACCGTCATCAATGGCACTAACTTACCCGCCACTTCAGCAATACGTTTAATACCGCCCATGAGTACCGCACCCACTAGCACCATTAACACCACACCAGTAACCCAATTAGGTACACCAAAGTTACTGCTCATTGCATCAGCGACTGAGTTAGCTTGTACAGTATTACCAATACCAAAACCGGCAATAGATCCAAACAGAGCAAATGCAGTGCCTAACCAGGCCCATTTACTGCCTAAACCATTTTTGATGTAATACATCGGGCCGCCAACATGGTTTCCATTAGCATCGGTCTCACGATATTTTACCGCCAGTACAGCTTCCGAAAACTTAGTCGCCATACCCACGAGCGCCGTACACCACATCCAAAATAATGCCCCGGGTCCGCCAATAAAAATCGCCGTAGCCACACCAGCGATGTTACCCGTACCAATGGTGGCCGATAATGAAGTCATGAGAGCATTAAACGGACTGACATCACCTTTTTCACTTTCATCAGTAACCTGACGACCCGACCATAATAATTTAAAACCTCGATTCAGCTTTAAAATAGGCATAAATTTTAAGCCTATCGACAGAAACAGCCCGACCCCTAAAATCAAAATCAGCATGGGAACGCCCCATACTATACCGTTAATCATACTGACAAATTGCGTGACTGCTTCCATGTAAAAAACCTCATAATGAGTAATGACTTATGTCGAATATTATAATTATTAGATGTTTGGTTATTTTTATTATGGTTACGGTGGCCCAACTCCACTGCAACGATTGCATTTTTTAGATTACCCCGATTAAGTTAACCATGGCAAGTCACTGCATGAGCTAATGAATCATCTTCAAGATGATTCATTAGCTCATGCACATACAAATTATTTTTCGAGTACCACTTTCAATGACTCTAGACCTTGCTGTAAATCAGTACCTATCATGGTTTCAAAATCGATAAACAAAAACATTAAGTTAGTTGGATAAGCAAAATGGCCACTAAAACCCCAATCAACTTTAGTTTGATTAGCATTAACGGCTGTAGTGCTCATATAGGCAGGCTCGGTCGCTTCAAAGGGTGAAATAAACCGTAATTCAAAATCGATACGTTTACCTTCATCTATGGCAATAATTTCTTGCTCGCCAACACCTACATCTGGGTTTTCACTTGCCCAAGCAGACACAAAGCCTACTGTCGCATCGGTACCGCGGTAGGCTTTCACCATCTCGAGATCCATTTGCGCCCACTTACTAAAATTATCTTGGTTTTTTAGATGTTTAACGTAATCAAAAACCTCGGAGATCGGTTTATCTATGGTGATAGTACGAGTGACTGAATAGTCTTTTTGAACAAATAGGGCGACAACAAAAGGGATCGCAATAATAGTGGCGACAACAACGAGAATTTTTCTAAGCATTATTATTATCCTCAAGTATACATAGCGTTATATGTCCGTCTTTAAGGCTTAATTGCCAAAAAGTAATCTCCTCAGTATACCGACTAACAGCAGGCTAACAATAAAAATTAACATTGGGTTAACAACGACTTCTCATTAAACATCGTGCTGACGTCACACCAGCGGCTATTGCTTGAAATGCGATCGCATGAACAGAGGCCTGTCATAAATAACCAGAAAGGGTCTGCTTTATATCCACTGATCATTTAACGCAGTTCGATCGCTATCTATCTCACCCGTATTGACGACACCTCGAGGTTCGATAATCATGATCTTGCATTCTTTTTTCGCCATGGGTTTATGCTCAACCCCCTTAGGAATAACAAACATTTCCCCTGCCTGAAGCGTAATGTCCTTATCGCGAAAAGCGATCTGCAACGTTCCTTCCATTACAATAAACACTTCGTCAGTATCGGCATGTTCATGCCAAACAAACTCACCCTCGACTTTAACCAATTTAAATTGATAGTCATTCATTTCTGCAATTACACGAGGAGACCAATGCTGGTTGAACAAAGAGAACTTGTCATTAAAATTAATCACTTTCGTTGGCATAGAAACGCCCCTAATGAATGGTAATTATGATTATGATTATGGTTATAGTTATAGTTATGGCTATAGTTATGGTTTGAGTTCTGATTCAGATTTTGGTTCTGGTTCTGGTTCTGGTGAATAAGTTTCAACGGGGTCTATGTTGAATTGTTGCACCAATTTAGTCATACATGACTGACAAACACATTGGCCATTCGGCAAATCAACCAAAGTAGATGCGGCTTTGTACTGCTCAATAATCAATGGCATGTCTAACGTTTGCTTAGCACACCAGCATGCATCAATGGCTAATCCTTGCTCCATCGCACAACCGTTAGCTTGCTGGCAAAGTGGGCACGATTGTGCTGCTGAAGTAAATAATGTCATTGCCCAGCCTATATGGTGATGATGATGACTGAATATACTGACATTTAGCATCATGCTCAATAAGCGCTCTGCGTATTACATTTCTGAAAATGAATTAACAACCAATAAAAATACCCATTAAACGTTAACTTAATGGGTATAACTGACAAAGATTAATGGTTTAGACTAAGCAAATATGATTACTTTATATTATTTTTAAGCGGGAAAACCGGATACGAAGCCGTGCCCAAAACAGGCTTGCCGGCAACGGATTGGCCATAATATCCTTGGTGCTTATGATAGGTGGCTTGAGTCTTACTCACATCACCGTTAAAACGAGGATCTTGTGGCCGATCAAACGAATTAAGGTAAGCCGCTACATCCCAAGCTTGCTGAACCGTTAATTGCACGCTTTTACCTAACGGCATATTTTCATAAATAAAGTCAGCAGCTGTATTTACCCTATGCATGCCTGCGCCCCAATTATAGCTTTGAGCTCCCCATAATGGTGGTAATGCAGTAACACCAGCAATCACTTGTCCTTGGCCATCTTCACTATGACACACTTGGCAATGTGCTTGATAAACTACCTGACCACGTTCAGGAGAATAAGCCAGTTCAGGTTGAGGTGTTTTCGGATAGCCGCGCCCAGGAAGCTGGCTTAACGCTGCAGTATCCAAATGTTTAGCAATAGCTGCTGGCATTGGGAAATCATCCCGTTTACCGCCTTTAACCAACTCCACATCAGACAACTCAGGCACTGGGCCTGCAACCTTGTATTGATCCATTAATCCGCTCATGCCCAACCAGTAAGAATAGGCCGATATTGCCACAAGTTCAGGAGAGTTTGCCGCCGGAGCTTTACCGTTCATCGAATAGGTAAAACAACCTTGTATGCGCTCTTGAAAAGAGTTTACTTTATCGTTTTTCTTACGATAAGCAGGGTAAGCAAAGTATGCAGCCCATAAAGGCGACGAATTAGCTTGTCGTCCTGAATTCATATGGCAGTTAACACAATTGAGCTCATTGCCAACGTACTTGTCTCGTAGCTGTTGGGTGTTAACAAACAATTGATAACCTAACCGAACCTTGTCACCAAAATCCCCCTCGGGAATAGCAGTTAATGGTGCGGGTTGAAGATAAACAGCATCAACTTTTTTCTCCAGCGCAGGTAATGCAGCTTGGCGATCGGGTAGTGTCGTCGAAGACTCTGACGATTTTACCGCAGTAGGCTTAGCCGGAACTTCGGTCAATAATTCATCGGCCTGTAAAGGCAAGCTAAACAGAGCGCCAATGGTCAATAGCGATAATAATTTCATAGCCATGTCCTTATTTTATATTGGCAAAAAACTGAGATAACCCATCGATTTCGGCAGCCGTTAATTTCAGCGCAATATTGCCCATCATGTTATCAGCATCGCCTGTACGAGAGCCCTCTTGCCAGGCTAATAATTGGGTTTTAAGGTAACTGGCTTGCTGCCCCGCTAAACGAGGAAACTGCCCGCCACCCACGGCAGATGGACCATGGCAACTAACACATGCTGGAATGGTACGTGACCAGTCACCTTGAAAGGCTAATTTTTCGAACGGATCGCTAATACCAACCTTGTCACCGCGAAATTGGAGCGGAATGTCAGCAACAGGTTGCTGACTAAAATATTGCGCTACCACAGCAATATTGTCACCTTGCACCGTTGCAGCCATTGCTAACATGGTTGGATTTTGACGTTTACCTGCATGAAATAACGCAAGTTGATTGCTGATGTAATCGGCAGATAAGCCTGCTAAACGAGGGCCAATAATGTCGATACCTTGACCTTGTGCACCGTGGCAAGAAGTACATAGCTGAGCCGCAGCAGGAACCGGCAGTTGTGGGGAAGTTGTTTCTGCAGCTTCTGCGGTCATAACAGTTAGCATCGTTATGCCAGCCAATGCAGCGAGCTTGTAAAAGGATGTTTTCATCATCACACCTCTTTAGTCATTCGTTATTGGTTATTGGTTATTGGTTATTGTCTTACCACCATAGGCTAAATATATTCAAAAAAGAATACGGCAAACGTCGAATATTTAAACAAAAACCCCGTTAATGGAACCATTAACGGGGTTTAAATTGAGTGAATTTTACACTGTACTACTTTGGACGCACGCCTAATGTATGGCAAATGGCATACGTTAATTCTGCACGATTAAGGGTATAAAAATGGAAATCTTTAACACCTTCACGGGACAATACTTTCACCATATCAATAGCAACGTTGGCACCCACTAACTGACGTGTTGCAGGGTCGTCATCTAAACCTTCAAATTGACGATGTAACCAATGTGGAATAGCGACATTGGTCATGCCAGCAAAACGCTTAGTCTGTTTAAAGTTAGTCACAGGTAATATCCCTGGAATAATCTCAACATCTATACCAGCTGTAACGCAACGGTCGCGAAAACGTAAGTAAGATTCAACATCAAAGAAAAATTGAGTAATGGCGCGGTTAGCACCCGCATCAATCTTTTTCTTTAAGTTAATTAAATCAGCCTGCGCATTACGCGCATCAGGATGCACTTCAGGATACGCCGCTACCGAAATATCAAAGTCGGCCACTGAGCGCAGTAAACGCACTAAGTCATTGGCAAAGCGAGTTGGTTTTGGGCTACCGTCAGGTAAATCACCGCGCAATGCCACAATGTCTCTAATACCAGAATTCCAATAATGCTTTGCCAGCTCAACCAATTCTTCATCACTAGCATCAACCAAGGTTAAATGCGGCGCAGCGAGTAAATTGGTTTCTTTCTGGATACGTTCAATCACGCTATGAGTACGGTCACGTACACCAGAATTGGCACCGTATGTTACTGATACAAATTTAGGGTTCAATGGTTCTAAACGACGAATAGAATTCCACAAAATCTCTTCCATTGCTGGCGTTGATGGCGGAAAAAACTCAAAAGACACATTAATATCATTCAGCTCAGACAAGCTCTGATTTAACGACTGGGCATGTTGTGCATGATGAAAAGCCATAATGTATTCCTTTAACTTCTGTAACACTTAGGAGTCTATACCAATCAGCTAAAATGATTAACTTAACCTAAACCATTTAGCCGTTTGGACGTCTATATGTCCATATACTAGTTTAACTGCATACTAAGTCAAGCTAAAAAACCATCAATAAGCAATTTGTAATAATCACATTAACGCTAGGCCTAAATCATAGACAATATAAAACGGCTGAAAACAGCCGTTTGTTCATCTATCTGCAGGCTTTTTGTTCATCAGCCTGCAGACAGTGTCATTTGATAATGTTCAAATTATTTTTTAAAAAGTGCGCTAACACTTAGGTACTAACAAAGTTAATAGCATTAGTGACTATATCTGGCGTTAATGTGCGGTAGACATGATGACTCTCTCACAATTATCGAGTTGCATAACGTTTGGTTTTATTAGCAGTTGCTTTTATTTGCGAACTGGATCGACTTTTGTAAAACCTAACTGCCTAAATTTAGTTTATTGTGCTAAATTTAGAACTCACCGTTCTAATTTTAATCTTTTGTGAGGCAACCATGGCGCATCGTTGGCAAATTGCAATTTCTGCTGGTTTATTAGCAGCTGTTTGGGCTGGTCTTGCTGATGTATTTCATCTCGTGACATGGGTCGGCTTTCTGGGCTGCAGTACCTTTTTCGCTCAAACAGAAACAGGTGCTAAAGGCATGATGATGGCGATGATGACCAATCTTTCCGGTGTATTCTGGGGCTGGTTAATTATTGCAGGCAGCGGTGTTCTAGGTTCGCCAATGATCAGCTATGCATTAACAGGCATTGTCACCGCATTTATGTGCTTACAAGCCAGTAATAAAAACTTCGCCTTTATTCCCGGCACCTTTATCGGTTGTTGCATCACTTTTGCCTTAAATGCTGATCTAGCCGCTATCATTCCACCACTTATTATTGGCGCCGTACTCGGTTACAGCATGAGCCTACTCACAGGCCTATTAATAACGTTAACCGATAAAACAGCTGAATCATTAAAAGATGACGCAGTAGAAGAAGCCTAAGCACAGGCGACTTAGATTGTGTCGCCTTAAGAGTATTCGTTACCTGAGAATAAATAAAGATAACTAAAGACTGGGCCAATCTTTAAATACTCGCAAAAATAGTATCCATAAACATCACTTCAAATTGGTCGAACTCTCGATCGGATATTCATATAATAAAAAGTCTAAGCTCTTCTATTATCGAGCTTTTTCAGCACTTAGAATAAGGACGCAGCTTTATGCTACCTATTCATTTTTGTTATCTATTGTTCGTTTATGTCGAGGAGATGATTAAGCTTACATGGAACAATCTCATTAGATTACTGATACCAAATGGTAATATTTAATGTCGCTGGCATAAATGACCCACCGCTTTGAGTTTGTTTAATTTCGGTGATTTCTATAGATGTTTGTGTGGATAACCATAAATTAATTTCGTCTTGTAAACCACAATCAGCTTGTTCTATCGGTTTCATCCAAAAGCTTAGTTTAGGTTTTAACACTTTAGTAAATACTTTGATTTTCATAATTATTTTGAACTCCATTTCAAGATGTGAACACTTGTCATCTAACATTTTAGTATTTATGCGTTGAGCGGTTTGCGGCAAATAAAGAAAAGAGCTGAATTTCAGCTCACAAACATTCCCGAGAGGACATAAAAAAGACCATCAATAATGGTCTTTTTTAACAAAACTACTCTTGCAACAGGTCTTTGCAAATATGCACCAAATCCGACTGCACAGCCGCAGCAGTCACCTCACGCCCAGCCCCTGGACCGCGAATAATCAATGGATTACCTTGATAAAACGCACTGCGAATAACAAACACATTATCCCCTGGGGTTAAATTCGCATAAGGATGATTATTATCAACCCACTGCAAACCCACTTCAGCCTGTAACTTACCTTCGACTTTATCCAGCGAAGCCACATAACGTAGCACCTTGTTCTGTTCAGCCGCAGCGACATACTGCTGCAACAAATCATCGTCTAACTCACTGATGCGTGTTAAAAAATCTTCTAGTGACAACTCTGCTAAAGCTTGAGGTACTAATGAGTTAAGACTAATATCGTCTAGCTCTACCGCTAAACCAATCTCGCGAGCCAAGATTAACAACTTACGTTGCATATCGCGGCCAGATAAGTCATCGCGTGGATCAGGTTCAGTAATGCCTAAACTGCGAGCATGCAGTACTAATTCTGAGAACGGCTTACTGCCATCATAATTTTCGAACAGCCAACATAACGTGCCCGAGAAAATACCACCCACAGCTTCAATAGTGTCACCACTATTACGTAAGTCATTTAACGCATGTTGAATAGGTAAACCTGCGCCACAGCTGGCGTTATAACGCCAAAATAAGCGGCGATTACTCAGCTGCTGCTTTAATTCACGATAAAATGGCAATGGCCCTGAGCCGGCTAATTTATTGGCACTTACCACATGAATACCACGGGCAAATAGCTCGGGATATTGTAAGGTTAAAGCAGCACTCGCACTGATATCTAAGGCGACAATTTCATCGCATGATAACTGCGCTAATTGATCAAAAAGCTGATCATAATCCCATTCAATACCTTGCTGTTGATAATCTTGCTGCCATTGTTCAAGGTTAATTCCGTCGTTAGAAATTAATGCTTTTTTCGAACCGACTAAACCAACAAGCTCAACAGAGGCTTCAAGTTCGTGATCTAATGCTGGACTGGCGCGTTTAAACAAATCAATCCACGCCTCACCAATGTTACCCACTCCCAGCAATAACACTCCAATACGCATTCTTGGTCCAGCACAACGACGATGTACTTTTTGGGTCAATAAACTCACTTGAGCTTGCGGGACTAAAGTGACCAAACTTAATGCATCTTGATAAATCGGTTTGGCATCACGGCTGAGTAGTCGGGCAAAACTGCGTCTAAAGTGATGAGCATCGGCACTGACTAATGCCACTAGGCCTAAGTCAGTTTGGGCACTCAACTCTTCAATCAAAAATTCGCTGCTGTATTGAGTGAGCAAAGCTTGCACTTGTTTTTGGCTTTCAAGCGTTAACGCCAACTCAAACTTATGTTGTGCTAGCGACCAATAAGCTAACGGCGTGATACCAGCTTTATCCAAAATGGCCAGTAACGGTTCAATATCTGCGTTCATTTTAAAACTAAACAACACCACTTCATTTAAGTTAGTCACTACTGGCGCACTTGCTGATGAACTCAGTGGCGCAATTAGAGTAAAGTCGGTGTGTGAAGCATAGCTCGAGCGTACTGCTAGGCTCACGTCGGTATTAAATAACGGCTGTAAGGTACGAGAATGCAGTACAGGAGAGCCCAGGCGCGCTAAGCGGTCAGCTTCTGCGAGTGACATACTCTTGAGTAATTTAGCATCATTAATTTTATTCGGGTCGGCGTTAAATACCCCTTCAACGTCGGTCCAAATGGTCACACGCTCAATGTCAGCTAAGCTGGCAATTAAGGTGGCACTAAAATCAGAACCATTGCGACCCAGCAATAAGGTATCGCCGTGGCGGTTAGCGCATATAAAGCCGGTGATCACTAAACGCTCTTGCGGGTGCAAGGCTAATAAGGCCTGTACCTTATCACGAGACTCAGCCACTAAAATATTGGGTACGGCGCCTTCATCGGCTACCAAAATAGAGCACGCATCGACATGAGTCGCAGCTACGCCCATTTCTCGTAACAAAGCGGCCATTAAGCGCGCCGACCAACGTTCACCAAAACTCACCACTTGGTTTAATTGGTAATCGTTACGTTGCTCTAAAGATAATAAGCTGACTAACTGAGATTTGTCGGTAGACAAACGTTCGCGTAAATCACGCGCTTGCTCGTTTGATAATAATTGTTCAATTAACGTCTGCTGGTAACTGATCAGAATTTGCAGCTCTTCTTGCCACAACTGACCGCTGTCGCGCAGGCTCAATAATTTGTATAAGAAGTTAGTCGTTTTTCCGGCGGCGGATACCACAACTAAATCATCACTCTGACCATGCGTAAGTAGAATATGTGCAACACGGCGATAGCAATCTGCATCCGCTAAACTTGAACCACCAAACTTATGTAAATGACTTCGCGTCATTACTGACTCCTTAAACAACTACGACTTTTGTTGCGACTGCTAGACTTCTATTTTGAAACCAATAGTGTTGCAAGTGCATGTTTTGCTATTTTACCCAATTTGGTCGAAACCACAGCTAACTTAAACTCGAATTAAGCTGATTTTATCGCGGCAACAGCTGCTAGGCCTGCTTGAATATCGGCCAAGAGGTCATCTGCATCTTCAATACCGACAGATAGTCTCAATAAAGTCTCTTTAATACCAGCCTCTTGCCTTGCTTGTGGGTCCATTGCTCTATGGGTCATGGTGGCCGGAACGGCGACTAAACTTTCCACTCCGCCTAAACTTTCGGCAATACTAAACAACGACAGCGCCTTTAAAAATGCCACCACTTCCGCTTCGCCGCCAATTAACTCAAAACTTAACATAGCACCAAAGCCTTGTTGTTGTTTTGCCGCAATTTCGTGACCTAGATGGTCTTTTAAACCCGGATAATACACCTTGGCCACCACATCACTGGCGCTGAGTAACTCAACAATCTTTTGTGCATTACGTTGATGCTCACGAATTCGTACCGCTAAAGTACGTAAGCCTCGGAGGGTTAAATAACTGTCAAATGCTGAACCCGTAAGCCCAAGAGTATTTGACCACCAATGTAACAACTCACCCACTTGAGGATCTTTAGCCACTACCGCTCCACCGACCACATCGCTATGACCATTGATGTATTTGGTGGTTGAGTGAATAACAATGTCTGCACCTAATAATAATGGCTGCTGTAATATTGGTGATAAAAAGGTGTTATCGACTGTCACTAGCGCGCCAACGTCATGGCAAGCGATACTAATGGCATTAATGTCTACCACCCGCAATAAAGGATTCGATGGCGTTTCTAACCACACCATTTTCGGTTTTTGAGCTATCGCTTTGCTCAGCGCTTGCGCATCAGTTTGATCAACAACCAATAACTTAAATTGGCCTTTTTTGGCCAAGTTAGTAAATAAGCGGTAACTGCCACCATAACAATCGTGCGGCACAACCAATAAATCCTCTGGGCCAAGTAAGCTAGTCACCAATGTAATCGCCGCCATGCCGGTACATGTCACCACGCCGGTAGCACCTTGCTCGAGTTTGGCGAGTGCGTCACCTAAAATACATCGAGTAGGATTACCCGAACGACTGTAATCAAACTCGCGCGGATTATTGTGGCCATCGAATGAATAATTGGTCGATAAATAAATCGGTGGCACGATAGCACCATGTTGTGTGTCTGTTTCAATACCTTGGCGAACGGCCAATGTGGCGTTTTGATGCTTAGTCATGGTGACTCCTAAAATTTCACAAACACACAAAGAGATGTCTAGACGTCCAAATTTACCTAAGAGATCCCCATCCGTCAACTTAAATAGACGTTTAGACGTCTAAACATCAAGAAATCTATTTGCAATCGGGATTAAATAGTAGCAATAATTTGACTAGAGATTGTAACGGTTTAAAATCTGCAGCGTATTTATCGTTAAGGGTAAGTTAATGACTGAGTGGAATGGCGAATATATCAGCCCATATGCCGAGCACGGCAAAAAAAATGAACAAGTAAAAAAAATTACGGTTTCTATCCCTTTAAAAGTATTAAAAGTACTGACGGATGAGCGGACGCGTCGCCAGATAAATAATCTGCGCCATGCAACTAACAGTGAACTGCTATGCGAAGCATTTTTGCATGCGTACACAGGTCAACCATTACCTTATGACGGTGATCTATCAAAAGATCAGCCTGATAGCATTCCAAGTGAAGCGAAAAAGTTAATGGATGATATGGGTATCGAGTGGGAAGAGCTCGAATAATTCACTGATTAGTCAATACCTCACAGACTTTGAAACGACCCTAATAAGAAGTCGTCATGTTTTTAAAGAGAACTTATGATGTCATTTATCGATCCAACGACCTTGATACTGGCATCGATTATCGTGTTTTTTGGCGCGCTAACCCAAAGCTTAATTGGCTTTGGGTTAGCCGTTGTTGCTAGCCCGCTGCTGTATATTGTTAATCCTCAATTAGTTCCTGTTCCTATTATTGTTATGGGCTTTGCCATTTCTGCAATGACCTTATTTAGAGAACGCGGTCATCTACAATTTAATGGTTTGCAATATGCCTTACTCGGGCGGATCCCTGGGGGGTTTTTAGGCGCTGGATTATTGCTGTTTGCCCCACAAGCCATACTAGGCTTAGTGATTGCAGGCATTGTGTTTATTGCTGTTATTCTTAGCATCTTTCGCTTTACCGCCCCTATTAATCGCCTCAGTTTATTTATCGCTGGGGTATTTTCAGGCATATTTGGCAATATCGCTGCTATCGGTGGTCCACCAATGGCCATTTTGCTTGCAGGCCAAGACCCAGGTCAGTTTAGAGCGGCATTATCTGCCTTTTTCGTGTTTAGCTCATTAATTGCCTTAGCTATTCTAACCATCGTCGGCTTAGTTGAAGTGAAGCATTTATGGCTATCACTGCTATTATTGCCTTCAGTCGTTGCTGGTTATCTTGTCTCAGGTAGATTAATTGGCCGCGTTGATAAAGATAAAACCCGCATAGTCACCTTAGTGTTATGTAGTATTAGTGCCACTGTGTTAGTGATTATGTCGACCAACACGTTAATGAGCTAATCAGCTAATCAGCTATTCTGTACCTGTAAACAAAACCAGCCATCAATGGGCTTGTTCGCTAATAATGATTAAAATCTTCCCCTTCTATTTATCAAGCAGTCTATTTCTCACCTAAAAACGCCATCAATAAGTATCAAAAAAACCACTTTTATCTCCTCTAGCAAAATCCTCATCTTGGCGCAATAGATCCACATCACACTAGTTCATTAGATTTCTTTCAATTAACTTTTTTTCAATTAGATTTTTCTCATGGATATGATCTACTTCAAATTAACACTACTCACTTTTAGGTAACATTGTTTACAGCAAATAAATAATTAAATGCTGTTAATGCACAACCCTAATAAGCCCGACAGAGGACAAAATGATGAACACTTACATTAAAGTTGGTATCGCAGTTGCTATGGCATTATCACTTGGCACCCAAGTGATGGCCGCAGATGGTGGTAATCCTAAAAAAGGTAAGCACCTGTACAAAAAAGAATGTAAAGCCTGCCACAGCGCTAACAGTGAAGGTCCTGAATTAACCCCAATGACCAAAACCATGAGCCAATGGGATCGTTTCTTTACTCGTGATAAGCACAAAGCTAAACCTGCCGTTTTTGAAGCCTTATCAGAAAAAGACATAAAAGATATTCAACAGTTTTTATATGACCACGCCGCCGATTCAGACCAACCAGCTACTTGCGGCTAAATCATCAATGCTGAGTATCTTTTCGTTCTAAACGAAACATCAGCCAATAAACCAAACGAAAAAACTGTGAGGCTTAGCCTCAGGGATCCTGACACAAAAAATTTGCCAAATTGACCTTGTTATTTGGCAAATAAAGGGGAGAAAGACCATGAGAACTCTCATCTCAATATTAGTGGCTAACGCGCTCTTTATGAGCGGCGCAAGCCTAGCAGCAGATACCGATGCACAAAAGATTGCCGATCTTAAACAACAACTGGCTACTATTAATGAAGATCTTGATTACTTAAATTCACGAGTTGACAAAACCGAGCGTCACACAGCCTTAGACAGAATAGCCATTACGGGTGATTTTAGAACCAAAGCACATTCATTACATTATCAAAACGTCACTTGGAACCCAGCCATGAACGTTAACTTTTCTGACTTTGGCGCTAAAGCCATGTCAGGAGTATTTGGCGATCCAAACAGTGCTACCTCACCGTTAGGCCAAATGATGATGGCAAACCCTGATTTAGCCAGCGCGTTTCAAAGCGGTATGCTTCAAGGCGTTATGCCAATGCTGTTGGGCCAAAAAACCCAACAGGACATTGATAACGATATATTTTACACCACGCGCTTACGCCTAAACATTGACGCTAAAGTGTGGGATAACGTCAGCTTTGCAGGACGTTTAACCATGTTTAAGAGCTGGGGAGACTCTGCTGGAGTTAAAGTATTCGACTCATGGAACTCATTCACCATGGACGGCACCAGTAGCGGTAGCACCAGTGGTGATGAGTTAAAAGTAGAGCGCGCCTATTTTAATTGGAAAGACATTAATGGTAGTGGCACTTACCTTTCTATTGGACGTCGCCCTTCAACGTACGGTCCACCAAATCATTATCGTGAAAATGAACTCAGAGGCGGCACGCCATCAGGTCACTTAGTCAATTTCAACTTCGATGGTCTGACCTTAGGTTACAACTTGGGTGATATTACCGGTATTGAAGGCCAAACAGTACGTTTTTGCTATGGCCAAGGCTTTGAATCACAGTACGGCAATGGCGAATTGTTTGGTGACATCATCACTAAAGATACCCACCTCGGCGGGTTTAATATCGACGTGATTAATGACGGTAACCATTTCTTACAGTTCACTTTATTCGGTGCTAAAGATGTCAATGATGGCTTTACGGGCACCATGGCATTCCCTACTCAACTGGCGGGTATCTTTGCCCCAACCATGTATCAAGACATGCAAAAATTCGACAACTTTAACTTCGTCACCCGCGTACAACCAAGCGGTGTCATTGGTGATATGTACTTAGGTGGCCTAGGTTATGCCTATGAAACCGATGACGACCTGAAAATGTTTGCCTCATTAGGATGGACTCGTGCTGAACCTAACGGCAATGCTGGTTTGTTCGGTGGCATGTTAAGCGATGCAGTATTTGAAGCAGAGTTGAACAGCACTGGAACTGAAATCATTATGGTGCCAAAAGAAACCGTTGATAGCGACACCAAAGATGGTTACGGCATTTATGTGGGCATGCAAATTCCTGCACCATACGGCAAATTCGGTTTGGAATATAACTACGGTTCTAAATACTGGAGTCCCTTCACCCAAGCACAAGACGACCCAATCGGCAGTAAGTTAGCCACTCGCGGCCACGTTGCCGAAGCTTATTATATCTTTGATATTAATCCAAAAATGTTTATTAAGTTAGCCGGTTTGTATTACGACTATGAATATACCGGAAGTGGCTCACCAGTAGGTGCACCGATGAAGGTTGACGATGTGATTGCCGGTAGCGCGTACTCAATGTTGCCCGTTGTTGACACCGCCTATGACGTCAATGCCTCACTGACCGTTAACTTCTAACGCTAACTTAACCTTCTAACTTGGCCCCCCTGAGCACAAGCTCAGGGGTAAGGACAAATATCATGAAACTATTATCAGCACTGGCTGTATTACTGTTATTAAGCAGTAGCGCACAGGCTGCCTTTAACCACAAAGAGGCGCTGAAAGGGCCTTTTGCTAATGGCCCTGAAGTGACGACACAATGCTTAACCTGCCATAAAGAACATGCTGAAGAGTTTATGAAATCTTCACATTGGACTTGGGAGTTAGAGCAAAAACTACCTGACCGCACAGTGATGCGTGGTAAAAAGAACAGTATTAACAACTTTTGTGTATCGATATCGGGTAACGAACCGCGTTGTACCAGTTGTCATGCCGGTTATGGTTGGAAAGATTCTACATTCGACTTTAAAGACATGACCAAAGTCGATTGCTTAGTCTGTCACGACACCACAGGAACTTACATTAAAGATCCTGCGGGCGCAGGCGAGGCCTTAGCAAGAGTCAATTTAGCCAATGTTGCCCAAAATGTAGGTGCACCCGTGCGTGACAATTGCGGCAGTTGCCACTTTTACGGTGGCGGCGGTGATGCGGTTAAACACGGCGATTTAGACTCATCAATGTCTTATCCAGACAAAGCGACCGATGTCCACATGGATACCGATGGCAATGACTTCCAGTGTCAAACTTGTCACGTTACTGAAAACCATCAAATTACCGGTAACTCGATGGGCGTATCACCTGGTGGTGAAAACAAAATTGGTTGTGTAAATTGCCATGATGCTGCGCCTCACAAAAATAAAAAGCTCAATACACACACAGCAACTGTAGCGTGTCAGACTTGTCACATACCATCATTTGCTAAAAATGAACCCACCAAAATGCGTTGGGATTGGTCAAAAGCAGGTCAAGATCTTCCTGAAACAACAGACCAATATGGCAAGCACACCTTTATGAAAAAGAAAGGCAGCTTTATTTGGCAAAAAGACGTTAAACCACAATATGCCTGGTTTAATGGCCGTGCCGATGCGTATATGGCTGGCGATAAAATGGACCCAACTAAAACGGTTAAATTAGCTTATCCATTAGGTGATATTCGCGACCCTAAAGCTAAAATCTACCCATTTAAAGTGCACACGGGTAAGCAAATCTATGATACTAAACTCAATATTCTAATAACCCCTAAAACGTACGGTGAAGGTGGCTACTGGGATAAGTTTGATTGGGACTTAGCAGCCAAATTAGGCATGGAAGCTAACCCAACCATGATAGAGAAAGGACTTAAATACAGTGGCCAGCATGGTTTTGTTGAAACTGAGATGTGGTGGCGCATCAACCACATGGTGTCACCAAAAGACAAGGCTCTACAATGTAATGACTGCCACAACAAAGGCGAGCGTTTAGACTGGAAAGCCCTTGGTTATGATGGCGACCCAATGAAAAATCGTAAAGGTATTAAACACACTAAAGCTGACTAATACTCAGATAAGCTCACTGCAACAGCAATAAGCTGATACAAAAAAACCGCTATCGACTTTACGATGGCGGTTTTTTTATTCGCTAAATAACCAACTAAAAATCTAAACCTTGGCATTGAAAATCTTGTTCAATAGCACTGATTGGATCGGTAAAGCGCAACCGTTTAGCCAATAATTGCAATGGTTTATCAAAGTTGTCCGGCCCTTTAGGTTGTAGCACTGGATAAAAGCGGTCATGTAAAATCGGCATGCCTAAACTTTGCATATGTACACGTAATTGATGAGTTTTACCGGTAATCGGACTTAACTCAAATAAGCCAAAACCATTTTTTACCGCCACTAAACTGATTTCAGAATGACTATTCGCCTCGCCTTCAACCACCTGCATGGTAAAGCTTGGATTTGCCGCCACAATACGATTTTGAACAGTCCAATGAATAGGAAGCGTACAAGTATTATCGGCTAATTCACTCACCAACCTAGGCGTTAATTTAGCGATGGCCTGATAATCTTTAGTGATCTTGTCATCTAAAAATAGTTGATGATATGCATGGCGTGTTTGCGGATTGAGCGTCATTAACATCACCCCAGCCGTATCTTTATCGAGCCTGTGCGCCGGTGCGACCGTATCTATTTGAGTGGCGATACGTAAGCGATGCACTAAACATTCATTGACGTAATTTCCGCCTGGGGTAACAGGTAAAAAATGCGGTTTATAAACCACAATGGTATCAAGATCTTGATACAACACCAGCTCAGCAAAAGGCACTTTCGTTTCGGCCAGCACTTCGCGGTAATAATACACTTTGGCAGTGGCTTGATAGGCACTCTCTGCGGTAATTAACTCACCATTTTGCCAATGCACTTTGCCATCTTTGATCCGTTGCTGCCACACACCGGCATCGATTTGCTTAAAATGATCGACCAAAAACTCAACTACGGTGTGGTATTGCTTACCTGCTAATTCATTAGCACGCGGCAACACAATATACGAAGGCTGAGCGGCAATGGCAGCGTTTGGTGTTTGGGAAGAGGATTGAGGGTTATCCGCGGTGCAATTTGATGAATTAGGCATAAACAACTTGGCTATATAAAGATGAAGATAAGGTTCAAACGAGAAGGTATCTTATCAGGCTAGGTTTAAAATGTATCTTGATTACTTGATACCGATAACACAATATTGTGCTTATACATCCACATGAGATTTTAGTAATTGCAACACAAAATCCATGGTTTTGTGGCAATTAGGTTGTTCAACTAAAATCAGCTTATCACGGTTATACATAGGTAAAACCTCTAACCAACGCTGACTCACCCAAGCGGCATCTTCTAAATGAGTTTGTGAATACAATTCCAGTAAATCTGGATTCACTTGATAAAATTGTTCAAGTGCGGCGCTGATAATTTCAAACTCACCCGCAATGGGCTCATGGCACCAATTAGCGCAAGGGAGCGCACGAGCAATCCAACAACCATCTCGTTTTTGCGCGGCAGATAAAATTTTAAGACGCTGTGTTCCCTCAACAACGATGCTTAAAGAATCATCATCTAACTGGTTGAAATCAATAATATTGCATTGGGTTGCTGCAATATAACAAGGCAGTTCGCTATTCACTTTCAATGGCGCAAATGCTAAACCATAGTGACCTTTTAATACATCGGCAACCATGGCTAAATCACTCGGTGCCACAACTCTAATTTCAAGTCGTCCACCGGGTAATAGCACTGCATCTTGAATCAGTAATGCTACTTCTTTTGTTTGCATAACAGCCTCCTACACCATAGGTGAAGTTACTGAACCAAAGTCAAATCAATGAAACAAGTGTAGCAGTGGTTAATTATTCAACAACTTAAGCAGCCTAATATAATGCTTACTACCGACATAACCACCCGTTTTCGCTACGCCCTACTCCAATAGACCTTAATCAATACGACTATCTTTCAAAAAAAGTACAAAAAACATTCAATTTATTGAATCTTATAAACGCTCAATACGATCCATAATAGTGCCGGAAGCGACAATCTCAGCAAACTCGTCAGCTAATACCTGGCTTTGTTGCACGCTTTGCTGCCAATAAGCAATTCGACTTTCAGTATCTAAATTTTTAAAGTCTTCACGGTCAGGAATTTTACTAAACGGCAAGCTTGCAATAAATTGCTTACTGGGCGCTAAAATTAATCCATTGTGATAATTCGCTTTCGCTTTACGCCACAACAAGGATTTATCAAACCAGCCTGGGCTCATGTACGGATAAAAGTGCGGATACAAACTTAACCCTGTCGCAGCGGGTAATGGCATATCAAAATGATAATCGGTTATGCCTCCATCGTAATAATGGCCTTTTGGCGAGCCTTGCAGATCTTTTACCGGATCGAGCAATAGCGGGATCGATCCTGTCGCTAGTAATCCATGACGGATATTGTCTTGAGTTAACTCGACATGTTTGGTGGGCAAATCTTTCAAACGTCTAAAAGGTGATGCGGCGTCTTTATGGCTTAAAATAACCCGCTCGAAGTGCCAGCCTAAGCTTTTTCGATTGATGACATTACTTACCGCTGCCATCGATAATCCCATCATTAAGCCAAATTTGGCATGAATGCGATTTAAATGACGGGCACGGCAGGCCACCATATGATGACGAATTAACGGATTAGCAATAATATCAGCGCCTTGCTGTTCACCTAAAATGCCATCAACAATTTGCAATACTTGGGCACTGACTTGTTCACGCGTCGGCTTTTTTTCGTAATTCTGATGAATATAAAAATGCTCTAAACGTTCATAAGCCGCTAATGGATCTTGTTGCGCCATACAAGCTAAACGCCACGCACCCGACGATGCGCCCATAGTATAAAGAGGATCTTGGCGCCCCTGAAAAAACTCACTAAATAAATATTTATCTAAGCCTGCTATCGCCAGCCACTTAGGCCCGCCTGATGCAGCAAAGAGCTGAGTAAATAATGATTGATCTAAGCCATTCGCTTCCAGTTGTTCGTAAGCCGTTGGTCCAGCAAGTAAACGTAATGCAGGCAATGTACAATCCTTCTTATATTTGTAATGCTGTTATCTTGGTAAAACTGTATGCTTTAGCGCTAACACGCTAGCATATTTTTATGGTTCTTATCTTACGGAATTTTTATGATTGTTGATACTTTAGCAAATCGCCACCTATACACTCAACTTAGCCCGAGATTAGCCAAAGCATTAGCTCATCTCGCGGACACCGACTTTAGCCAGCTTGAAGTGGGCAACTATCCGCTTGAAGGCAAAGACATTTTCGTTATCGTCAATGACTATGAAACTAAGCCTAAAGAGATCGAACCCTTTGAAGTTCATCAACAGTATATTGATGTGCAGTATGTGGTTAGCGGTGAAGAAGAATTTGGCTATTTACCGTTAGCCAATCAAACGCCTTCTAAGCCTTATTTTGACAAGCATGACTATGCTGAATACGACTATGAATCTAACAAAGATGATGCGGCGTTTATTCCGCTAAAAGCCGGCATGTTTGCATTGTTTTTTCCTGGTGACATCCATATGCCGGGCACCAGCCCTACACCACAAAAAGTTCGCAAAGTGGTGATAAAAGTACGGGTATAACGATATGGCCTTAACAAATGATGAATACTCAGTCCTACTGCTGAATTATTAGCAAAAAATCGCTATTTGAGAGAAGTCTGCTAAAGTTAATTCCAGTACAAGAAGCACCTCGACAGAGCACTTGAGATAGTCTCAATAGAATACTGAAAGAGACTTCAATAACGTTGTTATCCCAAGCTAAAGACAAATATACACCTACCCTGAGTAAAATATAAAAAGCCCCGAGACTCTCCGCTCGGGGCCTTTTTTTGTCAATTAAACACGCATATCATTATGGATAACACTCATATGGTAAGTTGAACCGTTGAAGTGGTATTTTTTAATGCGATGAAGATCAATCCTTGTTAAAATCAGGGCAACTTTATAGGAGAGTCTTTCAATGGCAATGTATGTAGTGGGTCACAAGATCCCTGATTCAGATTCAATTTGTGGTGCTATAGCATTAGCATATTTAAAAAACCAAATCGATGAACCGGCAATTGCAGCCCGTTTAGGCGAGCTATCACCAGAAACCGCATTTATTTTAGAAAAATTTGGTTTTGAAGCACCAGAATATAAAACCAGTTACGCTGGTGAAGAAGTCTATATTGTTGACCATTCAGAAATTACTCAAGCGCCAGATGATATCGCTCAAGCGACTATCGTCGGTATTGTCGACCACCACAAATTAGGCGACCTAACCACTTCTACTCCACTAGAATGTTGGATCCGTCCAGTAGGTTGCAGCAACACCGTCATTAAAATGATGTTCGATTTCTACCAAGTAGAAATTCCAGCAAACATCGCTGGTATCATGATGTGCGCCATCTTAAGTGACACGGTTATTTTCAAATCTCCAACCTGTACCACTGCCGATATCCGTTGCGTTGAAGCGTTAGCAAAAATCGCCGGTGTAGAAGACTTTAAAGAACTCGGCATGGACATGTTTAAAGTAAAATCAGCAGTTGCAGGCACGCCAGCGCGTGACCTTGTTATGCGTGACTTTAAAGACTTCAACATGAACGGTAACCTAGTGGGTATTGGCCAATTAGAAGTTATCGATTTGTCTGTATTTGACGACATCAAAGCTGACCTAGAAGCTGATATTGCTAAATTGAAAATTGAAGGCAATCGTCACAGCGTATTATTGCTGCTAACCGATATCATGAAAGAAGGTTCAGAAATGTTAGTTGTTTCTGATTCAGCAGACTTAACTGAGCGCGCTTACGGTAAACCTACCGTTGATGGTCGCGTGTGGTTAGACGGCGTATTAAGCCGTAAAAAACAAGTTGTACCTGCACTGCAAGATGCCTTTGCAAAGTAACTCGTTGTAAACATCTCAAATAAAGAAAAAGCTGAATCAATTGATTCAGCTTTTTTTATGCTTCAACGCCTATCTATTATGTCGATTAACTAACTTGGTATATCACAGCCCCATAGCTCAATGGAGGGCTGCTCAGTGGTAGGCTCACCCACCCAATAACTCATAGAATGGCATTGTTGCCCAGCCTGAGTCGATAACACACATAACTGATAATCGCCTGCATCTGGCGTGCGGCCCAACTTTAGCATTGGCAAAATAGGCAAATGCGGTTTGTAGTGCCAACTGCCATCTTTTAACACTGCATCGGCAGGAATCTCCATTCCTGCGCCACTGCCTTTTACCCTTGCTTGTTCTAAAATAAAACCTTCATTAGTTAATCGATAATCTTCGGCCCAACGAATTTTCTCAATTGTGTGAGTCCAAGACAATGTCATCTGTTCAGCAGGCACTTGAGCCCAAATCGTGCCTGCTAAACCCAAACATAGCCCTAGCATTATTCGCCTTGCGCTAAACGTTTTAGCTTACGTGCACGCCATACGTGGTGCAAAATAAACGCCAGTGCCAAACCAAAACCTAACTCATCACTCAGCGGTGTCGCCATAATCAAGCAGCCACCAGCAATAAAGCCTAAAACACGTTCCCACCAATAAAGGTTCTGTAATAAGTAGCCGGTAAATATCACGCCCCAAATACCAATAGCCACCGTCGCTTTAAGGACCACATAAACCGTTTCTAGCACACCACCACTTTGGAGCATTAGCGCAGGGTCGTACACCGCCATAAACGGAATAATAAACCCAGCAATGGCAATGCGAATGGCCCATAAACTGATTTTTAAGCCTTTCTCTTTAGCGATTGGCGCCGCGGCGAAACACGCTAGGGCAACTGGCGGTGTAAGGTCTGCCATAATGCCAAAATAAAACACAAACATGTGTGACACAATTAACGGCACGCCTAAATCCAGTAACGCTGGCGCGGCAATTGAGCTGGTAATAATGTAGTTAGGAATGGTCGGGATCCCCATACCTAATACCAAACACGTCACCATCGTCAGCACTAAAGACAAAAATAAGTTATCTTGGCCGACAGCCAGAATATAGCCGGCAAACGTTGAAGCAATACCGGTTAGTGACACAACACCAATAATCACGCCCACTAGCGCACAAGCAATACCTACAGGTACAGCATGGCGAGCACCTTCAACTAATGCATGCAAACATAATGTGAGAGTTTCTTTACCACCTTTAACAAACCAACAAACCACCACCAGCATGGCAATAACGCCAAACATCACCCCAATACCTAACTGGAAAAAGCCTGCGCATATCACCCCTAATGCTATCCAAAAAGCAAACCGCATAGCAGCTGATGATAGATTGAGAATAATGGCCGAACCTAAAATCACAATCGCAGTGAGTGCTAAGCCAACCATGCCGGAAAACAGCGGTGTACGACCTGAAAACAACAAGCCAATCAAAATAAATAATGGGATGAGTAAGTACCAACGCAACTTAATTGCTGCCCACGGATCTGGACATTGGTCTTTAGGTAAACCAGATAAATTGGCGCGTTTAGCTTCTAAATGCACCATCCAGAACACCGAACAAAAATACAATACCGCGGGGATCATTGCCGCTTTAGCTATTTCAATAAATTGCACATTAATGGTTTCAGCCATAATAAAGGCTACGGCGCCCATAATCGGCGGCATAATTTGGCTGCCCATACTGGATGTGGCTTCTACACCCCCCGCAAAAGCAGACCGATAACCAAAACGCTTCATTAGCGGAATCGTAAATTGGCCAGTGGTGACCACATTGGCAACCCCCGAACCGGTAATGGTGCCCATGAGTGCCGACGATACCACCGACACTTTTGCAGGCCCACCCACTTTATGGCCAAATAAGCCCATAGCAAAGTCGGTAAATAAGCGGATCATTCCAGCTTGCTCTAAAAAGGCCCCAAACAGAATAAACAAGAAAATATAGGTCGCGGACACATAGGTTGGCGTGCCGTATAAGCCTTCGGTACCAAAGGCCAACTGGTTAACTATTTGGTCGAAACCATAACCTCGATGCATCAATTCACCGGGTAAATACTCACCAAACAAACCATACGCAAGAAACATACCGCAAATAATCGGCAGGGCTATTCCCATCACTCGTCTGGCGGCTTCAAACACTAAAGCTACTAACACTACACCAATAATCATGTCATTTTGGGTTAAGTCACCGGAACGTTGAATTAAGTCAGCTTCAAACACCCATTGATAAACTGCGGTAGCCATACCCGCTAAACCGAGTATCCATGCCAAAGGTTGCCATGGCTGACTCTTGCCTATACCTGGATAACTAATAAACACCACTAATAATAAAAAGCCCACGTGTACGGCGCGCAATACTTGTGTCGAAACTGGATGAAATGCCGCGGTGGTAATTTGGAAAATAGAAAAAATTAATGCTACTGCAAACAAGGCTTTCGGCCAGTTGCGAGTATCGGCACTTAAGCCCTGCTCTGGTTCGGTAATTTGGGTTGGATCGCTCATGGTATGCCTCGACACTTACTACAACTAAATAACCTCATCTCAAAAAAATGAGTGGACTAAAAATGACGTTGACTCAATTAGTCACTCTTGATCTAAAACGGAAGTTAGCAAATATGGTTGAAAGACAGAAATAAACAAGCGCTTGCTGGGTTTACCAAACAAGCGCTGTTAACTTAATACTATTACTTATAGCGCATTCACTTCTTTATAATAGCGTTCTGCACCTGGGTGTAGTGGAATAGGCAGATCTTTTGCCGCTGTGGCTAAACTGATCGCCTTAGCAGCTGAGTGAGCAGTACCTAAACGGTCTAGGTTTTCAAACATCAGCTTAGTCATTTGATAAGCAATCTCATCAGACACCTTACTGTGACTTACCAATAAGTTTTGTATCGCAACCGTACTCACATCTTCTGTTTGGCCTTCGTAAGTATTGGCCGTAATCACCCCAACTTGATAAGCAGGATTATTAATTTTAGCGACAACATCCGCAGGGATAGCCACAAAGTTGATATCCATTGTTGCGGCTAAATCACGAATGGCAGCCATACCTAAACCAGACGATTGTAAAGTCGCATCCAATTGGCGGTTTTTAATCAGCTCAACAGATTCGGCATAAGGCAAAAACTCCACTTTACCCATGTCGTCGTAACTGAGTCCTGCAGCAGCAAAAATAGCGCGAGCGTTTAGCTCAGTACCTGATTTTGGCGCCCCGACAGAAATACGTTTGCCTTTTAAATCTGCAAGACTATTAATACCGGCATCTTTATTGGCGACAATTTGGATGTAGTTAGAATAAGTTGCCGCAATAACGCGTAATTTTTTAAGCGGTGCTTTAAAACCGGCTTCCTGATCACCTTCCCACGCTGCCGATACCGAATCACCTAGTGCAAGCGCTAATTCACCACGCCCAGCTTGTAATAAATTGAGGTTTTCAACCGACGCTTTAGTCGCTTGTACTGAGGTTTTAGAGCCCTCAATGCCATTGCTGTAAAGTTGAGATAAAGCCACACCGATAGGATAGTAAACACCACTAGTTCCGCCGGTGAGAATATTGATAAATGTCGGCGCGGCCATAACAGCCGTACTAATAGATAGCGCTGCAGCTGCGCCAATCATGCAAAAACGTTTGGTTAATTTCATCCTGCAATATCCTTATTTTTTATATTGTTATGAGTATTATTATGTCGTTACACTACCACTGACATCCTGTGCAATCTATATAGACTAAAGGCTAATAACATCATTATAAATCGCCTTTATTCCGCGATTTCAGTTACTTCGATACGACACCAATAGCAACATTAGCATTTTTCATCACCAACTTGCTTTAGGGCTGTCTGGGCAGCGAGCAATAAATACTCTGCCATCCACGAGTATAGTTAATTGAAATAAAAAGGTGCCAACAATGTCGGCACCTTTTTAGTCTATGGTGTAAGCCCTAATGAAATGAAAGGCTGGAATGTTATTAAGCCTT
The DNA here is from genome assembly GCF_010092445.1 of Shewanella sp. Arc9-LZ. Lineage (NCBI taxonomy): Bacteria > Pseudomonadati > Pseudomonadota > Gammaproteobacteria > Alteromonadales > Shewanellaceae > Shewanella > Shewanella sp. Arc9-LZ. The sequence goes on from NZ_CP048031.1 coordinate 4,281,568, forward strand.
ACATATTCATACAGTTAGCATAATATGTCACTGTGGCAGGCCAGTCAGAAAACACCCCTATTACCCCGACATCTTTTGCCAGTACATCTAACAGCTCAAAAGTATCACCTTCGTTATCAATCACGTCAGCAATACTCTGATAATACCAACCACCGCCGCCTTGACTCAGTGGCCCCGAACGCTCTAATGACCAAGCAATAATCTTCAAGCCAGCGGCACTTGCTGCTTTGGCATATTCAGATGGCACTATCGCGTTATTGTCTCCTACGGTAACCAGCATCCATAAAGGTGGTGCAATAATCTTGACCCCGTCTGCCGCTAAGGTGTCCATACTCGGTGACCATGTGGCACTGTTTTGCGGATCAAATCCAGCTTGCTCGTCACGGCCATCAAGGTATACCGCTTGATCGGCAAATTCAGGTGCGTTGGCTATCCAATATTTTACATCGTCTAAATTAAACGATTGTGGAAACACTTGCGATGCATCAACGCCTGCTGCGGCATATTCATCTAGCATTTTTTGGGCGTAATCTTGTTGGGTAAATCCATCATACGGCATGCTGACACTGGCCGACTTAAGCTCGGGAGTCATCTTTACTCCAGCAGCTTTGAATAAGGCAATACTTTCAGCGTGAGTCATTAACGTGCCATTACCGGCATATAAATCGGTGCGCCAATTTGGCGTGCCATCCATAAACTCTTCAACTGTGGTGGCATTGGGGTTAAAGCCGTCCATTTTGCCTTGCAAGGTTGTAAACTCTGCAAGACTAATATCGCTGGTACAACAGGTTGCCGTTGCACTCACGCCATTGACGGCATCGGCTGGTGAAAATGGCACTGAACATTTATTGGCTAGGGCCGGGATAGCAAGAATATTGGTGGTAGTGGCTAAATCACACTGCGAGTGACGGCAAACTAACTCTTTATCTGCGGTAAATGTCACGTCACATTCCACAATACCTGCGCCCGAATCGATAGCTGCTTGATAAGCTTCTTTGGTATGCTCAGGAAATTGCATTGATGCGCCGCGATGACCAATAGAAAAGTCAGTACGGTAAAATGAATTTGAAGCACATTGCGCTAATTGATCTTTTAACTCACTGTCTTGCATTTGACCGACTAAAAATAGCGGCCTAGGGCCTACTTGAGCGCTAACACTTTTATCCACTTCTGCAGTGGTGTCATTATTATCGTTACTGTTACACCCCGAAATCCATAACGTACTGGTTAAAACTGAAATGATACCCAGTGTTACACTTTTTTTCCTTGTCATCTTTTTGCTCCATGTTGTAATGCGGTAATGTCAGTTGTAATGGTTTGCTGAAAAATTCATCATCAGGAACAGCTTACGCAATGAATATGACTGAATTATCGAATTAATATGACAACCTTAGTTTCTACTGTTTTACCGACCGATTGAATAATATAAAACATGACCCTAACTGCGGTAACGGTAAATAGACAAGCAAATAAACGATAGTGAGTAAACAGCTAACAATGAGGTCCACAATGGTAAACACAACACTTTATTATGTTCACGATCCAATGTGCAGTTGGTGTTGGGGATATCGCCCCACATGGGACGCCCTGCAAGCTCAACTACTACAGCAGTTTGGCCAGCAATTGAGTCTACAGTATCTAGTCGGTGGTTTAGCGCCCGACTCCGACCAACCCATGCCGCAACCCATGCCGCAAATGTTACAACAAACCTGGCATAAGATTAACCAACAATTAGGTACAGAATTTAATCACGACTTTTGGCAGCATTGCCAACCAAGGCGTTCAACGTATCCAGCATGCAGAGCTAGCATCATTGCTCGCCAATATGGGCTAGAGCAACAAATGATCAACGCCATTCAACAGGCTTATTACCTTAATGCGCGTAATCCATCTGATGTTGATACTTTGGTATCGATTGCGACTCAATTAGGGATCCCCGCAGACTTGTTCACAGAGCAATTAAGCGCTGATGAAATAGAAGATAAATTACTCAGCGAAATCAATTTTGCTCGCCAACTTCCCATTCAAGGATTTCCCTCATTAGTGCTGATGGTCGATAACAATGCCTATCCTATTCGGCTTGATTATCATCAATGGCAAACCAGCTTGGCAGACATACAGACTATCCTGTTAACAACCCAACCGAGTTAATTAGCCCATAAGGACATTAGGACCGCATGACTTAATGACTCTACGCACCGTCACGGGGTAAACGTCAGTTAAGATATAAAGTTTGCACGACGTTGATTAGCCTTTGGCCTTAATGGCCAATATCCTATACTCTGCACGTCGAAAACGACAACGCCCCACACAGGCTTGTTAAACATAACATGAGGCAGTGAATGACAGATCGTAAACGAGGTTTTTTCGGTTGGACATGGTTTGTCATGTGGCGATTTTTGCTATTACTGGCGCTATTGTTACTGCTGCTTAGATTTGTGCCACCACCGACGACGTCATTTATGCTGCAAAGCGATTATCCGGTTAGTCAGCACTGGGTAAGTATTGATGAACTGCCAGCGCACATGCCTTTAGCCGTAGTGGCCGCAGAAGATCAACTGTTTCCAGAGCACTTCGGGGTCGATTTTACCTCCATCACTAAAGCCCTTAACCAGTACGACGACGGCCAAAGTCTGCGTGGTGCCAGTACCATCAGCCAGCAAACCGCCAAAAACCTATTACTTTGGCCGGGTAGAAGCTTCGTTCGCAAAGGGTTAGAAGCCATATTGGCCGTTAGCCTTGAAGCGATTTGGGGCAAAAAGCGTATCTTAGAGGTGTACTTAAACGTAGCCGAATTTGGTAAAGGTATTTATGGCGTAGAAGCGGCGAGTCAGCACTATTTTAATAAATCGGCCCGCTATCTATCCAACAATGAAGCGGCGCGCCTAGCAGTGTTGTTGCCGAGTCCGCGTAACCGAAACCCTAACAATTTAACCCCATACCTGCGCCAAAGAGTCGCTTGGGGTGAAAAACAAATGCGCCAACTTGGCTCTGGCTATTTAAAGCCTATTCTTACCAATTAACCGCAATACCATGCCCGTTGTTATTGCTCTTTGTTAAGAGCAATAACAACTCAAACTGGTCCCATATTTAAAAGATCAAAATATTGATCATTGATAAGCCATTAGCCATTAGCCATTAGCCTTTAATATCATTCAAAAAATACTATTCTCTTCCAATCGTCATCATGTGGCGAAAACATGATGCTTACTAGCAAGCCAGATGAAAGCCGGAATTAACAGGATTTGAACTATTTTTACTGTTAGAATGCGAGCTCATTTTTATCCGCTTTTACGATCAAGGCAGGCTATGACCGTTCTTCTAATGACTCCACCGATGACCCAGCTGAATACACCGTATCCAGCAACAGCGTATTTAACCGGTTTTTTACGCTCACGAGGCTATGAGGCGGTTCAGCGAGATCCTGCGATTGAGCTTTTCCTTGAGATGATGACAGCGCCTGCGCTGGACATTATTCGTCAGCATGTAGAAGAAAACTTCGAACACTTTGAAGACGACGAACTGCCAGATGTCATCTTTAATTTTTTGGCTGAATTTGAGCGTTATCACCTCACCGTAGAACCTGCCATTCGCTTTTTACAAGGCAAAGATCCCAGCCTTGCAATGCGCATTAACACGCGTCGTTTTTTACCCGAAGGCCCAGCGTTTGATGCAATTGCTGAGATGGAAGCGGTATCTGGCGACGTGTTGCAAGCCGCCTTTGGTAATTTAGGCGTACAAGATAAAGCCAAGTATCTGGCCACTCTGTTTATTAATGATCTATCAAACGTTATTACTCAGGGCGTTGATCCCTACTTTGAAGTCAGCCGTTATGGCGAGAAATTAGCTGCGGCCAACCCAAGCTTTGACAACCTCTATGACACCCTCATGGGTGAACCGAGTTTCAGCTCTGAAATTTTGGAGCAGCTGGTCGAGATGTATCTGGAAGACACCCAACCAAGTGTTGTCGCATTAACCGTGCCGTTTCCCGGCAATATGCTGGGCGCGTTACGTATTGCGCAAACCTGTAAAGCCATTAATCCAGACATTCCTATCGTCATCGGCGGCGGGTTTGTTAATACCGAGCTGCGCGCACTAAAAGATCCTCGTGTATTTGAGTTTATTGACTTTATCTGTCTGGACGACGGCGAACGCCCGCTTATCACTCTGCTGGAATACTTTGAAGGTAAGCGTGAGATAGACGATTTAGTGCGAACTTATTTTCTCGCAGAAGATGAAAATGGCCAGCCTTATGTCCATTTCAATGAAAACACACAGCTGCATGATATTCCACAAAGCGAAGTTGGCGCCCCAATTTACGATGGCCTGCCACTAGGTGACTACTTGTCTTTGTGTGAAATGCTTAATCCAATGCACCGTATATGGAGTGATGGACGTTGGAACAAACTGACCATAGCCCATGGTTGTTACTGGCGTAAATGCAGCTTCTGCGACGTCAGCCTGGACTATATCGACCGCTACGATACTGCAGGCGCCGATGTGCTGGTTGACCGAATCGTAGAGCTTGTCGAAGAAACCGGACAAACTGGTTTCCATTTTGTCGATGAAGCCTTACCACCAAAAACCTTATTTGCGTTTGCAAAACGTCTCATTGAACGCGGCGTAGTGATCAGTTGGTGGGGCAATATCCGTTTTGAGCGGACTTTTAGCCCAGATCGTTGTCAATTACTGGCAGATTCAGGTTGTATCGCCGTCAGCGGCGGCCTTGAAGTAGCGTCAGATCGTCTACTTAAACTGATGAAAAAAGGCGTCAGCGTTGAGCGCGTAGCCCATGTAACCAAAGCATTCAGTGATGCCGGTATTATGGTTCACGCTTACTTAATGTATGGTTTCCCAACACAAACCGAGCAAGAAACCATAGACTCGCTAGAAATGGTGCGTCAGATGATGGAACTAGGTTGTTTCCAGTCAGCCTATTGGCACCGTTTTGTCGCCACCATCCACAGCCCGATAGGCATGAACCCAGAGCAATTTGGTATCACCCTTGCTGATCGCCCAGAGATCTTATTTGCTGAAAACGATGTCGATTTCACCGACCCGACCGGAACGGATCATGACATGCTGGGCGAAGGACTGCGTAAAGCAATCTACAACTACATGCACGGTATCGGCTTCGACCAACCAATGAGTTTCTGGTTCAACGAACCCGTTTCCCGCACTTCAATGAAGAAAGACCTGATATCAAAAGCGATTAATAACTTTATTCTGAGTCATGAAGAGTAGGTAATGAAGAGTAGATTCGGGCTATTTCATTAGAATAAATAAACGCGACCTAAATAATTGGCAGTCAAATTCCGCTATACAGACGCACCATAACCCTACTTAATATAAGAAAGAGAAAGAGTAAGTGGGTCCAAGGTTAGAATATTGAAGGTTGATTTATCACTGTTCTGCATAGAGAATAGCACTCAAATACATTGATATATAAAGCATAGGAATGGCAATAAGATGATGACAAAATGGGCAATACGCTTTTTACAAATGGCCGAGCTCGTAGCATCTTGGAGTAAAGACCCTTCCACCCGAGTTGGCGCGGTGATCACTGAAAACAATCGTATCGTCTCGCTAGGCTTTAATGGTTATCCTCACGGAATATCAGATAGCGCTGAAACCGATAACCGTGAAATGAAACTGCTAAAAACGCTCCATGCAGAAGAAAATGCCATTCTGCATGCCAAACGAGATCTCAGTAGCTGTGAGATTTGGGTAACCCACTTCCCCTGCCCAAACTGCGCCGCCAAGATTATCCAAACAGGATTGCGCGCTGTGCATAGCCCACAACCCAACGAAGATTTCCTGTCACGCTGGGGAGATAAGATTAAAGTCAGCGAAGAGATGTTTGAGCAAGCTGGCGTTCAAGTCGATTGGATGCAAGTAGATTAACCTTACTTTTTCACCGTCGTTCCGGCAATGCGGTTGAGCCGGAATCCAGTTGTTTACTCTTTGCATTTATGGCCTGCGTGTCACTTCATCATAGTAAAGGGTGAACAGTCTAGCTTCACTTTACTAGCTGGCTTTAAAAGGCTAGGTAAAAATTTAACAATGGATGCCATGATTAATTCGTGTCGTTTACAAGCTTTCTAAGAATATTTGCCAAGTAAAAAATAACAACCACAGAAGGCCAAGCATAAAAGCGACATCTTCTTTAATCGATGAGCCAAACTCTGAGCTATTATCACCAAAAAAGTAACCTACTGGTTTGGAATATATTACTGCCGCTAAGCATAAACCTGGCACAAGATAATACAGCACCCAATCTTCTAAATACGTGCTTGTTTCATCGACACCCATTACAACGTAACTGTGCCCATACATTAGCAAATAGACTACGTATACAAGTACAAGAATAACGGCAAAATACTTACCCCATTTCCATTTTTTTAAGTTATCCGAAAGCGATAAATCGAATTCATGATTTGAATAAATGCCAAAAAAGATCAATGGCAGCATCAGTAAACAAATGCCTAGAAAAGTACTCAAAATACAGCTCGCTCCAGAAATTTAATAATGGGAATTTAATAATGGGTGGCATGGTTAACGCCCAAAGTTTACCCTGCCCCCACTAAATTCACCTTTAAATTCACTTTTATAAGCGATTAAAAGAAGTAGTGAATGATCAAAAAAACAACTATTTATTGTCCTACTTTAATGACTTCTTGTACAAAAAATTATTCTTTCTTTGTTAGATAATTAACATAGTTAATTTCACTTGTATGATTTGACTCGAAAGCATAGCCTTCATAGGTAATTGATAAGTTATTTGATAAATACAAAAGGTTATTATAAATTTCTACGTTTACAGTCATTTCCCATAGAGGCTCTTGAAAAACTTCGACAACAATAAATTTATCATTTGTATCACGATTCGATTCGGGATAGCTGTAGGGATTAATTGTTTGTGAAATAGATTCTACAGGGGTTCCTGCACAATCAGAGGTATCATATTTATGTTGAATTATTTCTAAATTGACACTAGTTATGACTAATTCATTTGTATAATATGCCAAATTTTTCCTTTCGCCACAATTTGATAACCATGAACCAGTTAGATCGAATGTTTCATCAATAGGCACAGAAACAATGGGAGGAGCTATACTTTCGTCTTCCACTTCAGAAGTGCCGCCACAACCGTACAATGTTACGAAGGCAATGCAAATGATGAACCTAATGAGAAAATAGTTAGTGAAGTTTATTTTAATATTAGAATACACAGAAAATTCCTTTTATATATGTGAAGTAGATAGCACCCGCCTAACACTCAATGTGTAGACGTGGCTTTTAGCATTGTTTGCTAAAACTATAACCAACAAAACCATGCCACCCATAATTTGCATAAGTTCAACGCCCGGCTAAGCCGCCGAAACGGAGTTGATTGTTTTGTGCAAGCGTAGCGAAAAAGCACAAAACAAGCGACGCAGTGGAGGTCGGATTGAGCCGCTTGTTAAATTTTTACCCAACAACAGTTGGCGGCAAGTAAATAGTAAATTCATTAATGGGCTCTATTAAAACGCTATAAGGTGACTTTTGCTCTTCTGCTTTTACAATTCCAAGATCAGATAAAAGGTTGAAAGTAGCAGATACAAGCGTGGCTGGCTTAACTTCTAGCTCCTTGTGCCAGACTCGGTAAGTACCTAGTTTATTGTCTCTTCGATAATAAAAGCCAGCTAAAGGATGTGTTAAGTAAACCAGGGCAGACTCAACGTCGGGGAAGCCAGGAAAATCAAATTTGTCAGATTTAGATTGAACCAATTCTACCGAAGCAGCCGCCCACTCAGATGCCGTTTTCATGCGGTACTTTTCATAAAAACCACTAGTTTCATCTATCACACAGTCGAAACTAACTTTTCCAGAATGCCAAGGAAGATTCCATAGATATCTAGGCACGGCTAGAGTCCACGAGTCCAACGTCGTACCAAGAAACCATACGCAACGCTCACCCGTTTCCTTATCGGTAATATAAATACGATAATTAGTTTGCCCCATTGTGAATTTTGGGAATGGAAACACTGCTGATGTGAAATCTACATCAATAAACGGAACTACGGATATAAGTCCCATTTCCTGACCATTTACTTCAACTGTATCTAGCTGAAACCGCTCAGGAAATATACCTTGGAACCTCTCCGCCGGTACGGCGTAGGTGATAATTGCAAAATGCTTTAAACCACACAGAACATCTATCCCTTGTGGCTTAGGCCTCTCAATCAAATAATCTTTTAGCTTCCGGGACTCTTGCACGATACTTCCTTGAAATTTAACGCCAACATATGGGGCGGCTGTAACAGAGCGAGTAACGAGTGGCGAGTAAGCCGTCCCAGCAGCCGTAGGATGCGAACATCATGTTCTTGTTATGTTTCAACTAACTGTTCTTTTAATTTACCTGATCGATGTAAATCTAAGCATACATCTAATGCTTCATTGATGACTTTCTCATACCCTTCTTGAAGGTTATCAAGCATGCTAACACTAATAATAATTGTATTTTCAATGTGGTTTTTTAGAGTTTTTTCTGAACGTGGGTATTTACCAAAAGTAACTTCCAAAGTTTCATGATTAGGGTTTGCATAAGCACCAAATGTTCCCGAGTAGTTAGGGTGTGCATATTCAGACAACATATCGTAGTGCCGGCCAAACTTCCCTTCGAGTTCTTTGTCCACAGACTTTATGCAAGTTAATATGTTTGTTTTTTCAGGAAACTCTTCATCTTTAGACCACCCCAATATTAAGCTGCGTGTTCTTTCGCTGAAGTGCTTTAAATCTTTAGTTTTAACTAGGTGCGACAACTTAGTATTTAAATACCACATTACGGCCAAGGTCTCATACGCAGAACGAACCGAAACGACTGAGCCAACAAGCAACTCTACTTTGTACAAGGCATGTGCAGATTCGATCAACTCAATAAATCTATACATTACTGCTTCACGTAAATAGTCAGCTTCAAATGTAGGCTTATAAGCTAGGTTCTTCGACAATGGCCTTACAATCACACGTCTATGTTCTTTCCATACAGAGAGACCAGCCATAGCTTCTTCTATATTTTTATACACTGAACCCTCCTTGAAACATAACGTTTTAGTATTTATGCGTTGCGCTGTTTGCAAGGCATAAATCGCTTGTTGGACTTGGCCGATGCCACATCCAAATTAATCGGTATGATTTATGCTATAGGAATTTGCTTTTTAACGGTAGTGGTATTTTGTACAACCTTTCGGCTAATCGTCTGTTCTGGTTAACCTTTTAAGGTGGATTTTGTTGGCTTTCATCTTTTTCCATTGTTCGATTATAATTTAACAATGGGTGGCATGGTTAAAGACCGTGTTTCCAATCATTCCCGAGATAAAGCGCAGATTAGCGACGCGCAGCTGCCCCTGTTGTCAGCAACCAATGCGCTTTATGGGCATAGTGAAACGACCGACAAACTTACGGCTCACAACCTAACGCGGGAAATGATAATAAGAATAATGGCTTAATCAATACGATGAAGGAGTTAATTTAAGATACTGAAAGTATAGCGTTAAAAATTAGCAGAGGGGCTAAGGGAGCTTGCTGACTACAGAAAATTAGCACGATAACTATCACATCAAACAGCGCGTTTTCTCGAGCTGTTAATTACATAATAAAGAGTCACTCTCAGGTGTTCGGGCTTGTTCAACACTTGGGATAAGGACGCGGCTTCGCGCGGCCTATCCTTATTAGTTATGTATTTATTAAAACGCGTCATCGTCACTATAAACATTAACTGATAGTTCGCCATTAACACTTTCAGAAATTAAGAAATTTATAGGTTTACAACATACTGCAATCTTCAATATATTGCTGGTCCGAATCTGATGGATCAATCAGAACTTTAATGACCTCTCCACAGTAAGGACACCTAATAGATTTTTCAGCTAATTGATTCAATTTCTACGGTTCCCCTATTTGCCTAAATACAGACAGCTTATTGAACAGCTCGCCCAATAAAGCCGACCGTTTAAGTTATTGATTTATATCATCCTACATTCTCAATCTCATTGAAGTAAAGCAATTTAATGACTCTTACACTCAAATATAAAACTGAAATTGCGCGTTAAAAGTATCGAATTTAAATGCTAAAAAATTAAATTAAACAATATCAATAAATTAGAATTATTCTATTTTTCTCACCGTACTACTTTAGTTCGATTTTGATTACGTTTTTATGTTTCTAGCAAACGAACGACGAGCTTCCAGTGGTACGCAACAAAGCGCTTTGTGTTCTTTTTTCGTTTGAAATTAATGGAGTCAGAATAAACTTTATTGGTTAGCAACCAATCCAAAATTGTCATCACATTTGACTATCATTAATGGCGCCGTTAACTTGAACAGAGTAAAAAACTCATCACGTATCAAATTAACCCAAGGGATCACATGAATATACTGCAACGTTATAACCTACTGTCCACCAGCATATTAATGTGTTGTTTCTTTTTTAGTGCGGGAGTATTTAGTTCGGGTGTGAATAGCTCGGAAGTGAATAGTGTCGATATGAACCGCGCAAGCAGCATGGCCAACATTGATACCAGCAAACTTGGCGACATAAAAGCAATTAAATTTAATAACCAGCAAGTCATTACCGCAGGTTTACCCACAGAGCCGCAATTTGCACAACTTGCTCAAGCGGGTATCAAAACCGTGATTAATCTTATTCCTAATGACAATCCGCATGCATTACAAAATGAGCAGCAAATAGTGACTCAACTCGGTATGAACTATCACAATATTAGCGTGGACTGGCAGCAGCCTACACAAGAAAATCTACAGCAATTTTTTAGCCTGATGGAACAGAATGGCGACGCCCCCGTGTTAGTGCATTGCGCTGCTAATTATCGTGCATCAGCCTTTTATTATTTATACCAAACCCGCCAAAACAAAGCACCGACGATGGCCGAAGCACTCACCCCTTGGGGCGACTTACAACAAAGCTTTGCTGAATATCCTCAGTGGAAAAAACTGATTGAAGACGTACAAGCTCAATAAACAGATTAGTATATATATCGATAATATTGTGATGGTACGATAAAGTAATTTAAGGCTCGTCATGTACCTACAGTTTGTTTTAAGGAAAAAACAACTATGTTGAAATCGATTATCGCCTTTGTTTGTGTTTTATTTTTTACTTATTTTTGCTACTCATATTTTAATCAACAAGCTACTGAACCTATTATTCTGCCTGATATCGCACCGACAATGAATTCTGAACTGCAAACTTCATCAGATAATCACATACCGAATACAGATAAAGAGATAATCGCAGAAGTAACCAATAATATTGAATTCACAACAAATTTAGTCGATGAGGATAATGAAGATTTCTTCAACCAATTTACCCATTTGAATAAAAGTCATTTTCAGAGTTCTGAACAGTTAACATCAGGCTTCATAAATAAAGATGGAGCTGTATCTCAAATTGCTTTAGAAGAAACATTCCGCGTGAATGACTTTGAAAACTTTATTGAACGTATTAATTCAATTGAAAAGTCTGAAGATGCAGCAATGCGGGAAAGCCTTTTATCCGAGAGTTTGTATAAATTAGAGGGAATTCACGTTTATTCGGAAAGTTACTCTTGCGCTGGAAAAATTTGTTTAGTGTCTTTTAACTTTGATGGTAATGACGAAAGTGCCAGTGAATTGTCTAAATTTATTGATAACTATTCCTTTACCAATATCATTGAAGGTGAAAATGGTTCTAAACAATTTAGAGCAGTTTACATTGAATCAGATGATCCATCTACACTCAGCCTAAGTTACTAATAGTCATAGATTAAGCCACCAGCAGTTCCTCTAGAACTTCACCCGACGACACCATTGGGCATGTCGGAGGCTATAAGTACAAAACATAAAAGAATAGAGCTGGATTGCGGCTCAAAAGCATTACCGGAATAACGGTGGTTTTGGCCCGTGCAGGGTGGAACCTTGCTATCTTAATTCAAACGGAGTTTGAAAAGTCAGGTGTAAGCGAAGCGCCACGACCTTAGTGGCCGCAGGCCATATCTAAAAAATAAAGAAAATCACTTACTGTTGAGTATGAAAACCTTTCAAATCCATCTTATACAAGGGTGCTGGGATCATCTCTGAGGTGATAAAAACACTGTTACCATCTTGGCTGAAACCCACGGCTTCAGCTTGTTTTATCGCTGGCAGAGAAATCTCTTGTGGTGGCGTAGAAAACAGCGTTAACCAATCACCTGGCTCAGGTTGAGTAAAATAGAACGCGTGAGTGTAGGTTAATACCACCGCCGATAAACCATCAGCTGATATATCCATGGCTGTGGGTTTCCCGGCAAAACCAATCCAGGTATAGATACTGGCGTAATCGAGCATGGCTGTTGGTAATGGCGCGATTTCGCCTAGCCTTTTGGCTTGTTTGTTAATAATTTGAACCGATGAATTGCTTGAAGCGCTTTGCCCTAAAACCGGAGCGATTAAAGGCAGCTCGAATAATATTGGCAGTTTATCGCGTTTGCTCAGTAACAGTATTTTTTGCTTGGCGACATCAACGGCCACAGATTCACAATCGTGTGCACCATCTGGGTAGGTAAATGTCATGCTCCAAACGGGTTTAGCCGCCAGTGTTTTTTGTCCATTAAGCTGGCTTAAATCTGGCTCTTTGATCAGATGTAACTGATATTGCGATCGTTTAGCTTGATTATCACCCACATCGGCGATCAATAAATACGACTCACCTTGATAAACGAACGAGGCGATGTCTTCCCAATCGTTATTCTTAACGCCTGTAATGTTAACTGTCGCCAACTGATGACCTTGGGTATCGATGGCAAAAATTCTTGCTGTGTCGCCACTGTCGTTATGTACCCACAATATATTGTCGTTGAGCCGCGATACCGCCAAACCACTGGCTTCGTCAATAGTCGGGGCAGTAATGCTACCCGCTTGGGTCATGCCTATCGGCATAGCACATGCACTGGTCGATAACGCCAACATCACATATATACACAGCTTTAACGGGGTGAACAGGGGCAGTATTTTGGGCATTAACACGGGTCCATTGAGATATCAGTAACGAGCAAGCCAGTATTCTACCCAATTTGAAATAGAAAAGTGCCAATGTTTACACTGAGGTTAATTTATTTATTCGTTAGATAAGCTGAGTTTGTGTAGCGTTATCTTGTTATTAAACAAAAAAGGCCACTTTCTTTGTTCCGAAGAAAGTGGCCGTGCACATTTTTAGCGATTGAAATGATGAGTAAAAACCGCTAAAAACAAGTACTCTTTTAAACGTGACTCATGAACGTGACGATTACATATGGCTATTAAACGTATTAATACTCATAGCTAAACTGCAAGGTGAACTCTGTGCCAGGGTCTTTGGCGTACACTTGCAGATCTTGCTGTTCGTATTCAGTAGTTTCACCTAAGATATTTTTCGCTTTTACTTTTACCGTAAAACTATCTGTCGGGAAGAAACTATACGTAAAATCAAGGCTATGGAATGGCTTTTCAAATACATCGTCTAAACCTCCACGGCCACCATAAGCAATACGTTCACCAAACACGTTATACACTAATGTGGCACTGTGATAACTGTCTGACGAGTCGTAACTTAACTGTAAGTTAGCCACCCATTGTGAATGTCCGGTCATGCGGCGGGTTTTATTAGTTGGGTCAATTTCGCCATTAGCAGCGATATCGATTTCTGAGTCGCCAAGGGTTAAGTTACCCGCAACAAAGAAGTCTTCCCAAATGCTGCCATCGCTACCCAAAAATTCAAGCTCTTGTAAGAACTCGGTTTCAAGGCCGTACACATAGCCCGACTGCGCGTTATAAAACTTGAGCTGACGCCCAGCTTCTGAAATACGTTGAATAGGTTCAATCGGTGCGTCTACATCTTTATAGAATGCGCCCATGCTGAAATTATTGCCTGAATCAGAATAGTATTCCCAACGTAAATCTAAGTTAAGAATGTCTGAACTCTTTAACTCTGGGTTACCGAAGAAGTCAAAACCGGTAACGGGGTCTTGGAATCGAACCGGTGACACTTCACGTAGATCTGGTCGTACAATGGTTTTACTCGCCCCAAAACGCCATTGAGTAGTATCGGTTTGTTTCCAGGTTAATGACAGTGATGGGAACCAACCGTCTTCTGCTATCACGTAGTCAGATAACTGATAACGACCACCTTCATCTGATATTTCACCATTGGGGTCGATAGGCAAAGTGACGCGACGAAAATCTTCATAACGAATACCAGCATATACGCGCCAAACATCGTCAAAGTCGATGTCCATGCTCACAAATGCAGCGTCGTTTTTCTCGGCGGCAATGTAGTCTTCAGTGTCAGTTGATGCGTCTTTTAGCTCTAGCCCTAAAGTATTGTCGGTAATGTTTTTATCAGAGAAAATCTCATCAAAATCACCCGCTAAAATAGCGCCATTGGCATCAGTTGGGCTTAAATCAACATCAAAACCTAAGCGAGTTGCATAGCTTTCGCGAGTACGCTCAAAGTATTCATAGCCGGTAGTCAGTTTAACCACTGCACCGTCTAGATTAATGGGGTACATAAAGTCCCAACCATAGTTTTGGCTGTCATCTTCTAGGCGACTATAAACATACTTGGGTGCATCTTGAGTATTGAGATTACGTGATAATAATTGATTGCTCTCATCTAAAATCACGTTGTAGGTATACGACACTTCATTCGGGGCATAACGCTCAGAACGTGCATCGGAGAACTTCCAATTAAATTCAGAGTCGTTCAGATATTCAATAAAATGATGACCTTTAATTTGGTTACTGATAAGCGAACGTTCTTCGTAATCAATGGCGTAAACTTGCAGTGCATTTGGCTCACCCAAAGTATCGATGGTTTCTTCAATCCCCATAGACACGTCATCGGAAGTGTCTTGCAGGTAAGTGGTGAAGGTTTCGATTTTATGGTTGTAGCCAATCTCTAAGCCTAAGTTAAGCATGCCAGACACTTGGACTATTGAATCAGTACCGACGATGTCTTTCTGGTTTTCAACTTGTACTTGGCTGCTATCACCATCAAGCTCAACTTCACGTTTAGTGTAGTTTTCAGCTTGCTTCTTGTAAGACACGGCTGACAATGCACCAAAGATAATGTCGTCGGTAATGTCCCAACGATCACCAATGGCGATATCGCCGCGCATTGCAGGGTCTGTACTTTGGCTGCGCACCGTCATATCGCGGTACATGTCTAGTGCCAATTCGCGGTTAACTTGTTGTGCTGCTGGGTAATTTATAGCGCCATTAGAATTACTCACGATATCAATCGGGCTAATTCCACCGTATTGATTAATGGTGTTATTAATGTTGCTTGGCATGCTGCGAGTGCCATCGTCTTGGCCGGTCCAATCATCGCCACCCCCGTTGTAGGTGTAGCTGTCGTTTGAGTCATTGGTGTTATAACGGCCGCCAACTGACGCTTTAAAAAAGAAGTCGGCCGGAATTGATTTAGTGCGAATATCAACATGCCCACCACCAAATGCGGCAGGTGAATTGGCTGAGGCAGACTTTTGCACCGATAACGATTCAATGATCGATGCAGGGAACATATCTAAAGGCACTACGTTACGGGTTGGATCCGGTGACGGCACTGTCGCGCCATTCAGTGAGGTACTTGAATAACGCTCACCTAAGCCACGAACATAAATGAATTTGCCATCTTTTAAGGTTAAACCTGTCACACGACGAAGCGCTGCGGCTGCATCACCGTCACCGGTTCTTGAAATTTGTTCTGAGCCCATAATATCGGCTACAGCAATTTGTTCACGACGTTCTTCAGTTGCTTCTGATGCAGAGCTACGTAGACGCCCAGTAACTGAAATTACTTCGATTGGTTCAATTGGAATCACTTCACCAGGATCACGAACAGGCGCTGGTTCTTGCGAGTATACGGGGGTAGCTGTTAAAAGTGTCGCCGCAGAAATCACAGAGATAATGGCAAGGCTTAACTTATTAACGGTAAAACTCGGCTTGGTTTTCATACTTAACTATCCTGTATGCGGTTCAGAGATAGCCGCCCTTGCGGGCGGCTATTAATAGGTCACAAATTAACGTTATCGAGGTGATTACTGTGGAAAGTAAGCCCAACCTTGACGCCAGTCATTCTGGCCATCGAATGCACCAATAAAGTTGGTTGATTCGAAGAAGCTATCATCTGTGCTTAAGTCTTTACCTGTGCCAAGTAGCGTTGTATCCGTTGCCGCTGGCATACCGTCAGTGATAGTCACTGCAGCTGTTGAGTTACCTTCTTGGCCCATGAACCAGGTTTCAACATTCACAGCGTCGGCTGTTGCGGCATTATCAGAGCTGTACTTAAAGGGCTCGTTACAGTCGATAATTGAATGAGACATAGTCAAAGTGCTGTTGTTTACGTTGTCGACTAAACCAGCGTAAGAGCCATCTAACTCTAAACATTCGCCAGACTCAGTTTCAGCAGTAGTGCCTTTACGACCTTGTACTAGCACGTTGTATAACTCACCTGCAGTAGCAACACGTAGTAAGATACCTTCACCTTTATCGCCACTTGCGTTAGCAATATCTGTACCCGGTAAAATAGTGAAGTTAGCTAATTTAGGCGCTGACACCGGAGTATCCGTAGCACCTTTATGGCTATCACCTTCGATACCACGGTTAGCATTACCGTCTTCGTGAGTGATATACACAAACTGCGCTTTACCCGTCCAACCGTTAGTCCAATCTAAGCTGTCATCGAAGTTGGCAGTTAAGTAAACATATTTCAAGTTAACTGCACCACCCCAAAACTCAACACCGTCGTCGCCGTTAGCGTGAATTTGAATATGGTCTACTTGAGTTCCGCTGCCCACTGCTGCAAATGAGATACCGTTCATTTCTTGAGTATCATTCACTTTAAAGCCAGCATACTTAATCACTACGTAGCTGATTTGACCGCTGTTATCAGCGTTGTTGTTACCACCGTACGGAAAGTCACCGACTTCAAACGACGCTGAACAAGCATTATGATCAGGACATGTGTTGGTTAAACCATTACCTAGAATAACCAAACCACCCCATTGACCACGTTCGCCACTTGCTCCCGCAATAACATCTTCTTCAGAGGTCATTTCAATTGGGTGAGTTGCACTACCTTGAGCCATAATTTTTGAGCCACGACTCACCGCGATAAAACTGTTAGATGTCGCGAATAGCTTAGTACCCGCTTGAATGGCTAATGTTGCAGGTGTTGTGTTATCACCACCTACTACTACTGCACCGCCATCAATTTTGTACATTACGTTTTGGCCAGCGAGAAGCGTCGTGTTGCTTAAGACATTGCCTTCAAGGGTACAAATTAACGTGATTGATGCATCTTTATATAACCCTGTTGCCGCTGCTGAAGCTGTTGTGCCTACAGGACAAGAAGTTAATACTGGCAATTCAGTTGGCGTTGGCGTCACATCGTCATGAATAGCTGTAGTCCAGCCTTTAGTCCAGTCGTTAGTGCCATCAAATGCACCAATATAGTTGGCATTAACCAAACGCGCATCAAGGTTAGCCAAATCAGCCTTACCAGCCGTTAATGCAACAGATGATGAATTAGGCATGTAATCAGTTAAATCAGAAGCGGCAACTAAGTTACCGTCTTGACCGTTGTACCAAGCTTCTACATCTAGCGCTAAAGCACGGCCTTCTGCAGCATCTGCCTTGGCACTTTTGAACGGTTCAACACAATCAATTAAGCTGTTTTGCATCGTCAATTCAGCGGTGTTGGCGTTGTTAACGGTATTGTCGTCGTTAACCTCTAAACATTCGCCAGAATCAACGTCACCTTTAACAAGAATGTTATAAGTATTCACCCCAGTACCTTTACGGAATAAAATACCTTCCGCATCGTCACCACCACTGTTGGTGCCATTAGCAACCTGAATAGTAAAGTTGGCTAACACTGGTTTTGACATAGGTACAGCACTTGCGTCACTGTTACTGTCAGCTTCAATACCACGGTTAGAAGCATTGTCCGCTTGACGAATATAAACGTGCTGCGCGCTACCTTGCCAACCGTTTGTCCAATCTAACGAGTCATCAAAGTTTTCTGTCAGTACGATATTTGTTACTGAAACATTACCGCCCCAGAATTCAAAACCATCATCGTTATTCATGTGAACTTGTACGTGGTCAATTTCAGTACCCGCACCCACACCGGCAAAACTAATACCGTTCATTTCTTGGGTGTCATTGATTTTGAAACCACCAAACTCAACGCGTACATACTTGATTGAACCTGAATTGTCTTCGGTATCATTACCACCGTAGCTGTGGTTACCCACTTCAAAAGACGCTGAACAATTGGTTAAATCTGGGCAGGTGTTTACTGGCGCATTACCCAATAAAACTAAACCACCCCACTGACCCGCTTTACCTTCTTGGCCTAAAGCCGTTTCAACAGACGTAAATACGATTGGCGCTGTTGCCGTACCGTCAGCCATGATTTTTGAACCGCGGCTAACCACTAAATAAGAATCACTGCCACCTAAGATTTTGGTGCCAGGTAATATTGATAACTCAACCGCGTTAGCATTATCGCCACCGGCAATCACTGCGCCATCAAGCTGCCATACAACGTCATTACCTAACACTATTTTGTCGCCATCTTGGCCACCAGTGGTAATCGTTGATGCTGCAGTAGAAGGAGCTAACGTACCTTTTAATACCCAAACTTCTTTACCATCAACGGCTGTCATTGTGGTGCTTTTAGTTGCAAAGCCACTGTATGATTTTTCTTGAACTGTCTGAGTGGGTGTAGTTGGAGTTGTTGGCGTAGTAGGTGTAACAGTATCGCTACCCGCATTGATATTAATATCACCACCACAACCAGCGAGCCCTAATGTTGCAGCAAGGGCTGTAGAAAGTGCAGTAAGTTTAAAAATGTTTTTCAGTTCCATTGTCATCTCCGAAGACGGATTTAAGCGTGTGAGTTAGTTGGCTGGATGACAAGCTAACCTGCAAAAATGACAAAAAGACTGCGTAAACATGACAGTCACATTTCATTAACATGACAGAAATATGCAAATCCAATGGCTATGCACCTTAGGAGGAGATTTGAATGGCATAAATTTTTAACAAAAAAAGCGGAAATATAACGTTTTAGACCTAATCAACTTAATAATAGCTAACATAAACGGTCCACAAACCAAAAATGATGGCACAAAATCCCGCGGGTCTAAATGCTTTGACACAATAGGAGGCAGACCATAAGGCAAACTGTTTGTGATATTTCTCTGTCATAAAAACAAGAATAATTGCAATAATAAACAATAAATTACCTATCACCTCGAACACTAATGGTGATGAAGTGTTATGCGCATCGAGCAGTAAGACCGTCCCAATAACTAACCGAGATATAATTTCAATGTAATGGAAATAGCGTTGATGGCTAAAACGAACAATTTGGTCTGCAAAATGCGCTGGAGCCAGCATCATGAACAGGCCAAAACTGAATGTGATTACGCCCCACAAGCTAATGAATATGGCCATGTTAACTCCGAGTGATACTGCTTACGCTAATATTAACACCTCACTAATGAGGTAATTTGTTAACTAAAAATGTCGCATCCACTATCAACAAGATGATTAAGCAAGATGTGTTAACAAAAAAGGTTAATGCGAGTGGCTATTTATTACACTTATATAGTCTAATAAACACACGGTAATGACATTAATCAAATTGATTATAAGAATATAAAAAAATATTAATAAATGCTCATAAAGTAAGTTTAGGCGATTTTAATGCTAAAATAGCCATTTGATACAATCTTCCCACGCAAGGAGTTGCCCATATGCCACCTGATATTATTATTTTAGGGATCTCCATACTTATTGCGATTGGCATTTTACTCCATCACCCTTCTAAAACATTAGGCTTACCGTCGTTATTAATCTTTATGGGTGTCGGCTTGGCATTTGGCAATGGTGAATTTGGTTTTGTATACGACGACCTGCAACTGACTTCAGTTATCGGCACCTTAGCATTAAACACCATAGTATTTGTGGGTGGCCTCAATACCCCAATGAAACACATTAAGTTTTCTTGGAAAGAAGGTGGCATGTTATCCACTGCTGGGGTGATATTCACTACCATTATTTTTGGCTTTATCCTTAATGCGTTACTCGACTTTAACCTTATTACTTGCATGTTGTTCGCCGCGGTAGTGTCGTCTACTGATGCTGCGGCCGTATTCTCTATTTTAGAGTCGAAAAAACTTAAATTAAAACACGGTACGGGCACCATTTTAGAATTCGAATCAGCTACCAACGACCCTGTAGCCTTGTTAATGGTGGTGATGTTAACCGACTTTATTATCAATAGTGCCAACGGCGCACCCACAGCACTTTCAGTGATATCGAGTCTCGGCCAGCAAATTGGTGTTGGGGCTGTCGTTGGGTTAATAATGGGTAAATTAGCCGTTTGGGCACTTAATAACATTAAACTGCCTGAATTCGGACTTATTCCTGTTTTTATTTTGGCCAGCTTTGCCATTACAGTATCAAGTACTGAAATCTTAGGTGGTAACGAACTTATTGCGGTTTATATTGCTGGGGTGATCATCGGCAACTATTTAAAGAAGGGCGCTGAAGTCAGTAAGCATTTCTTTAATGGTATATCGTGGTTAGCGCAGTCATTAATGTTCATCATTTTAGGCTTACAGATATTCCCGCAGCAATTAATGCCGGTGTTCATGGCATCATTGCTCCCGGCCATATTACTTATTGTCGTGGCGCGCCCATTGGCTGTACAGCTGTGCTACTTGCCATTTAAACAAGCTAATTGGCGCAAACGTTTGTTTGTTTCTATGATCGGATTAAAAGGTGCTACGCCAATTGTCTTTGCGCTTATTCCCGCTGCGGCAGGAGTAGAGGGGTCGCGTGAAATGATCCACATGGTGTTTTTCATTGTACTGATTTCGGTCATTGTTCAAGGCGCCGCAATTGAACCGCTAGCCAATAAACTAGGCCTAAAACTGCAGCCCAAAAATCCTGATCTATAAAAATGATTCAATGCCCCATAACAATGAGGCATTGAATCATTTTCAGTATCTTTGATATAGGTTATTTTACAGTGATTCTCTCAACTGATTTATCAGGTTGATGGATCACATAGTCTAACTGTACTTGTAGGTCTTTAAACCCAGTTGCAGAGGGTTGATACTTCCATTGTTCAAGCGCCGCAACCGCCGATGCATCAAACACTTGTTTCGGCGACGACTTGGTCACTCTCACATTGTTCACACTGCCATTTTGACTGATATCAAATGACATTTGCACATAGCCATTAAGCCCTTCTTTAGCGGCATCAATTGGATAGCTAGGCTCAATTCTTATCACAGGCATTGCCATAGAGTCGGTTTTGTTTTCAACGCTGAGATTATTGCCTGCAAATACCTGCTGATTAAACATAAAGGCACTAACACCAATAGCCAATGTCATTCCAATTAATGCTAAGGTGCTTTTTCCATGTTGCTTTTTCATCTGTAAGATCCTCTCTTTTAAGATGGTTTTATCCCCATAATGGGTGTGTAACATGCTCAACGGCGCATGCTGTGAATAGGCCAATAGTGTTCTGCTATAGGCAATTTTAGCTTGGGCTTTCATATCGGCAGTGACTTGTGCATCACATGACAATTCTTGATCTTGTCTAAATCGGCGGTAACTCAACCACATCAACGGATTGAACCAAAACAATACGGTTAATCCATAAGCCAGGGCATTTGACCATAAATCACCACGTTGATAGTGATACACCTCATGCTGAATAATGGCTTGCTGCTGGCTTTCATCGAGTAACATAAAACTATTAGGGACTAAAATACTGGGGGTAATAAACCCTGCGAGCATAGGTGATTCAATATCTGGATGGACTAATACGTTAAGCTTTACAGAAGGAATATTTAGCTGACGTCCATGCTGGATTAACCGTTGCAGATAGCCATATTCCATCACGATATTAGCGACCAATAACGTGATAACTGCACCGTAGAGGTAAGGCAGGTATAACAGGTCAAGTAAGCCTGCCGACAACGCAGCGGTATCGCTAGCAAACACATAATATTGCTGGATGATTGAGGCAGTATTATTACTGCCAAACCAGTTAACGGTGTGCGGTAATATTATTTGCAGTAAATCGGCAATGATTAATAGTGGCACTGATATCCACATAAAATAGGTATAGTGCGCCCCAAATCTAGACAATATAAACCGGTGCAATACCAGTAAAGCCAAACACACCACGCTCAATGAGATGGTTTGTTCCATAAACCAATTAATCATCACTTTTGTTCCTTTTGCCAATCATCAAGTAAGGTTTGCAGTTCGGCGACATCTTCTGCCGACAGCTTGTTCTTTTGTGCAAAACCTGCAACCAATGGGGTTAACTTGCCAGCAAACATGCGGTCCACAAACGAAAGCGATTCTTTAACGGTATAGTCCTGCTCAGCAATTAAAGGTGAGTAATGGTAAACCCGACCTTGTTTTTCAAAACTGACGGCTTGTTTTTTGACTAAACGATTAAGCAAGGTTTTAACCGTTTTTTCATGCATGTCATGGCTTTGCTCTAATGCATCAACCACTTCACTCGAGGTTAATGGCGACTGCTGCCAAAGCTGCTGCAATACGACTAATTCACTATTGCTGATTTCTTTCATGCGATATCGCTCATTTGTTGTTAGTACTTGTTAGGCTAAAAATGGATTACAGGTGTAATCCATTTATTTAAATTACAACTGTAATCATAAATAAGCAAGGTTTATTTTCGAGCAATTTACGAATAAAAATGAAAAAGCCTAATCAGATAATTAGGCTTAAAATTGAAATGTTATTTAGCTAATTGGCTTTATCTCGATGATAACTTATCTCGATACAACCACTGATAAACCGTCGGCAACACCAGTAAAGTCAAAGCCGTTGAGCTAAACAAGCCGCCAATGATCACCACCGCTAATGGTTGTTGAATTTCACTGCCCACACCAGATGATAACAAGATAGGGATCAGCCCCAATGCAGAGGTGAGTGCCGTCATTAACACCGGACGTAACCGCCCTACCGTGCCTTGATAAACACTGTCGTACAGGCTTTCATCTGCTGATTGTCTGCGCTGGTTAATCGAGTCCACCAGCACCACACCATTCAACACCGCAACACCAAACAAGGTGATAAAGCCGATTGAACTGGGCACCGACAAATAGGTGCCAGTGGCATATAAAGCCACTACGCCGCCGATTAATGCCAATGGCACGTTAGCCATAATCAATGCCACTTGTTTGAGTGACCCAAACGAGAAATACAGCAATAAGCCAATAAGTGCGATAGAAATGGGCACCACCAACATTAGCTTTTGTTGCGCCCGTTGCTGGTTTTCATATTGGCCGCCCACCACAACAGTATAGCCCGCAGGTAACTCCGCTTGCGGCACAATGGCATAAATATCGTTGACCACCGAACCCATGTCACGCCCCGATACGTTGGCTTGCACCACCACTCGGCGCTGTACATCGTCACGACGAATATTCGGCGGCGCCATTTCAATCACCACATCAGCGAGATCGCCCAAGCGTACAATCGCGCCATTAGCACCACTGAGTAGCAAGTCTTCAATCGCATCTGGCGCATTACGATATTGCGCAGCTAATCGCAGGTTAATGTCATAACGGGCATTACCATCAATCACTTGGCCAGCACTGGCACCACCAATACCTTGAGTGACTAAACTCATGACTTCATCGACGCTAATACCATAGCGAGCAAGGACTTCACGTTTAGGTCGAACCACTAACTGAGCTTCGCCGCTGACTTGTTCTAGCGACACATCAACCGCCCCAGGAATGGCAGCGACTAAATCGGTTAACACCTGACCTTTTTCCGACAAGATGCTCAAATCTGGACCAAATATCTTAATCGCTAACTGCGCTTTAACACCCGATAACAACTCATCGACTCGGGTCGCTATCGGTTGTGAGAAGGTTAACAATAATCCTGGGAATATCGCTAGCCGTTTCTCCATCAAGCGCTGTAGCTCAAAGCGATTGCTTGCCGATGTCCATTGCTCTATCGGTTTAAGACCTATATATATTTCAATATTACTCACAGGCTCAGGGTCGCCGCCAAGTTCGGGAGCCCCGATTCGACTTAACGCATATTCCACCTCAGGAAACTCCAGCAGCATGGCTTCAATTTTAGGCGCAACGTTAATCGAAGTAGCCAAACTGGCTGTAGGCGCCAATGTCACCCGTAAGTTGATGGTGCCCTCTTCTAATTCAGGCACAAATTCAGTGCCCAACTTTGGCAATAACAGCATGCTTGCAGCAAACAAAACAACTGCCGCTAACATCACTGATTTAGGGCTTGATAGCACCAGTGTCAGTACTCGTCGATAGACTGCGTCAATGGGGGCCAACACCTTGCTTTGATGCACCACAATACCGCGTTTAAATAGAAACACCGCCAATGCAGGCACCGCAAATAACGCCACCACTAATGCCGCCATCATGGCGAGAATAATGCTCACGGCCATAGGTTGAAATAATTTACCCTCTACACCTTCTAGGGCAAATAACGGCATAAATACTACGATGATAATCGCTGTTGCAAAGAAGATAGGACTGCACACTTCTTTTGCCGCCAGCATGATCCTAATCGCCATACTTTGGGTTTGTGCATCAGATTCGCTATCAACATCACTATCAACATCACTATCAAAATGAACATCAGCTGATTGGTTGACGCCAGTTTCGCCGCTAACATGCTTAAAGATGTTCTCAACCATCACCACTGAACCATCAACTAGCATACCAATCGCAACAGCAAGGCCACCTAAAGACATTAAATTGGCTGACATGCCGTAGTAAGACATGATCAGTAGTGCGATCCCGATCGACACTGGGATCGACAATAATACCAACAATGTCGCCCGTATATTGACCAGAAATAGCGCCAAAATAATCACGATAAATCCAAAGGCCATCAATAGCGCTTCAACCACAGTCGTGACCGCTTTATCGACTAAATCCGCTTGGTCGTAAAACACCTCAAATGACACTCCTTTTGGCAAGGATTGCTCAATTAAACTAATACGTGAATTGATGTCATCAATGGTGGCTTTGGTATTGGCGCCCATGCGTTTAAGCACAACGCCAGCAACCACTTCACCCAGCGCTTGTACATCGGACGACGAGCCATTAGCCGCTGCTTGCCTGCGCGACATGGTCACTGCCCCGACTCTTATTTCGCTACCAAAAGCCACATTAGCAATGTCGGCCACTCGTATTGGCGTGCCATTGATTTCGGTTAACGGGATGTCGGCAATGGCTTGTAAGCCTGCGTCGCCAGCGGGCAACAAACCATAACCACGAACCACTAATTGCTCCTGGCCTTGGTCCATAAACCAACCACCAGCATTACGGTTATTACTTTCCAATGCTTGGCTAACTTGGCTCATCGACAAGCCATAACTGCGCAGTTTATTAGGGTCAACTTGCACTTGGTATTGCAACACCTCGCCGCCAAATGAAAGCACTTCAGTCACGCCACTCACAGGCATTAATATCAGCTTCACTAAATAGTCATTTAAGCTACGCAGCTCAGATGCGCTGATATTGGTTTCGGGCTCGGCCCGTAAAATGTATTGATAAATTTGCCCTAAACCTGAAGTGTTTGGGCCGATTTCAGGGGTGCCAACACCCGCAGGAATCGACTCTTTTGCAGCTTGCAGTTGTTCAAAAACTTGCTGACGAGCAAAATAAATATCAGTACCTTCGGCAAACACCACGGTCACTAGCGACAAACCAGTACGCGATAATGAACGCACCTCAGTCACTGCCGGTAATGCATACATTGCCGATTCGACAGGATAGCTAATCAGCTTCTCGACCTCTTCTGCCGCCAACCCTTCCGCTTCAGTATTAATGGTCACCTGCACATTGGTAACATCCGGAAACGCATCTAAATTTAGTTTTGGTAACATGAATACCGATGCCACCACAGTGGCCAGTAATCCAAGTAACACCAATAACCGCTTTTCAACGGCAATCTCAATTAATTTATATAACATTATGATGCCTTAGCGCTTAGTGGTTATGGATATCAAAGCCAGATTTTGCTTGCTCAGATGCTAAGAAAAACGCACCAGATACAACAACGCGAGTTTGTGGAACTAAACCACGAATAAAACTCAGTCCGCGTTGGCGCTCCACCACAGAAACTTCTACTGCACTAAATCCACCATCTTGTTCTATGAACACCTGCCAGTCACCGTCACCGCTGCGTGTTAGCGCTGCATCTGGCACAATAAATCCAAGCGGCTCAGCCCCTTGATTTGCTGCTAGGTATAATTCGGCAAACTCGCCAGCATGTAAGTCATGACCAGGGTTTGCCATCCGCACTAACACTTGCTCTGTGCGGGTTTGCGAGTTAATTTCATGTGAACGCCCAATAATGACACCCTCTCGAGTACGGCTTCCCACTCGTACTAAAACATCGGTGCCCATATTGACTTGATCTGCTTGTAATGGCGTCAGTTCAGCCTCCACCCACAAATACGATTCATCGGTTAGTTGCATCAAAGGTGTGCCCGCGGTTAGCACTTGTCCTACGGTGGCAATATCTTGCTGAACCCGACCATTTATAGGAGCCAACAACTGAAACTGACCAATTGAACTTGGCGACGTTGCTAGCTCGGCTATCTGTTGTTTGGACATCATTACCGACTGTAAAATGGCACGTTTAAGCTCTGCATTGACCTCAGTTTGCATCCGCTGACTAGCACTAATCGTTCCTTTGCTCATGCGCTTTATGCGATCCCACTCCGTTGCTGCATTAACGTAGTCAGCTTGCGCCGCAGCAATATCTGCCCCGCCGATAGTCAATAATGGTTGGCCTTTTTGCACCTGTTGTCCTGGCACCACATGGCGCTTAAGCACCTGCATATCTAATTGCGGCGCTATGGTTATAGTTTTGTCTTTATCTACAACCAGCTGAGCGGTGGCAACGGCCTGTAAATTAAACGCGGTCGCACTTAACTGTGCCACTTCCACTCCCGCCAGTTGGCGCTGCTCTGCACTTAAGGTTAACAACGACTCTTGATGGTCAGCCTCTGCTGGCTGACTGCTGGCTTGCACAGGCGAACTAGACAGTGCAAATAATGATAGCAATAGCGCTACACTGAACAATAATGCTCGCGAAACGCTGGAGTTCATGCGGTAAGATTTTCGAATGCTTGGCAGAGAGATGGAGTGAGTGCCTGGCGCAACATTTAACTGAGCATGATTCACAAAACGATTCACTGAATGACTCAACATAGCGTTGGCATTCAACGCTGCCAATAAAGGTAGTACTTGGACTGATTTGATTTTCATGGTTAATCCTAAAAACAATCTAGACCGTCGACAATAAATATCAACGGAAATAGGCTTAGCCACCGTCATTACAAGCGAGATATCACGCCATAATGGAATGCAAAAAAGCATTCATTAGCGCAATGAAAGCGAATATAGAGGTGAAGCTAAACAGTAAAAACGGGCTTTAAAGGGATTAAACGATAGGAGGACGATAAGTAGGGAAAGACTCAGGAGGTAAATAGTTCAGTTTGGTATCGGCAAAAAGGTCATGAAAATGTTCACTAACAACATTATCGTTAAGCTTAGCAAGTGCCACATGACCACCATGACACTGACAATCTAAACACACATCAACTTTCTCAAAATCAGTAATAGTATCAAAATGTTGATGATCATCATTAACCGAATGCAGTGATGAACCATCGAGTGCACAAGCGCAATCGGCACATTCAGCAAGGCTGATCACTTCGGTAGTAAATTGAAGATGTGGATGGTTATTTTGCTCTTCGTTGCTGTTGCCCACATGTAATTGATGCGCACCTAAATTGGCGCCCACAAATTGCAGTAGCACTAAAGCAATCAATAATTTGGCTATGTTAGCCATAAAAGGCAAAACGGTATGACTCAACCACCCACTCCTAAACGATATTATTTAAATACGCAGTGCTTGGCGTAATCGGCTGCTTCATTGGCAGTCCAATCACCACTTTCTTTTTCTTTCATTTGCTTACACCAAGCTTCACTACCCACTTCAGGAGCACATGCCGATAAGCTAAGAGTTAACAATAACGCACTTGATACGGCAAACAACTTTGACAATGACATAAGCTATCCTTTTCTAAAATAATAAAATCAGTACTAGGTCCTGTTGACCTTTGTAGATGAATTTTGCAGTAATTTGTGACAATTAGCTACTGGGAAGAACTTATCATCTGTCGTTGTTCGACATAAATAAGCGATAACCGAGTAAAAAGGTGCCACAAAATTATTTACAGGCCACTCTAGCGCAGAGATCGCTTAGCAATCCAAGTAATGGCTTCTTGTTTACGCTCTAATGGAAACCATGCAACTTCGCCCTGCATAAAGGGTCCCATCAGCCTAACAGAATTACCCACCCAATCTGGGCCGCCTACAAACACTAACGCATCAAACGCGGGTAACTGAACTTCTCCGCTACCGGTTAATGAGCCAAACTCCCAGCCTTCCAACAACACATCGGCTTCAATATAAAGACACACTTGATTCCAGTCTTTACGATAACTCTTAATGGCGGGCTGTAAACGGGTACGGTAATCTTGTGCCGATAAACGGCCACTGACAAATAAGCTAATAACACCTTTAGTGATATCGGGGATTTGACATAACATAACGGCAACTCCGGCCCTCTAACTAGGCCATAGAACAGACTTTATACGGTGATGTTATCGTGTAAAGCGACAATGGCGCTCATGATAACAAAACTATTCTGGTTATTTCATTAAATATGTCATAACTCTGAGGCCAGTCAGGCTTTTTAATTCAATCCCCACCCTAAGGTCAATTCACTTATCGCAATCCATGCCACAGCAGACAACCCTGAAAAGTTTCCCAGACTGCGGTAGAATGAAGCCACAGCACATAAACATGCCGCTTAAAAAACAGTAAGCAGCGTTATAGGTTTATGACCGTTAATTAAGGGGAACACGACAACCGAATGATACAAATAACTCAGCGCGTCATATTGCAAGATAACGAAATTGAATGGCAGTTTGTCCGTTCAAGTGGTGCGGGTGGCCAGCACATCAATAAAGTATCAACCGCAGCGCAACTCAGCTTTGATATTGCCTCATCTTCTTTACCCGAGTTCTACCAACAAAAGCTGCTTGAAAAAGCCGATCACCGTATTACCAAAAGTGGCAAAGTAATTATAAAATGTCAGCAATCACGCAGCCAAGACTTTAACCGCCAAACCGCACTGGAACAATTTATTGAACTGGTAAGAAGCGTCGGCATAGTACAAAAAGCCCGTATACCAACCAAAGCGACAAAAGGCAGCCAAAAGCGACGCATTGAAACCAAAAAACAACGCGGTGCCACTAAAGCGATGCGCCAAAATAAATCTGATTATTAATAAGTAATTAGTAAATAATTAGCCAGTTGCTAATAAATCATTAGTAAGTCGCTAGCAAATTATTAGCAACAAAGTGAATCCGCCATCACTCAATGACTAAGGTATTACCCTAGTTAAGCATTTTTTGGTTTACCTGATAACCGTCTTCGGTAAGAATGCTTGTTGAACCCTCTTTTGTGCTGCATATTAAGCCGACTTACCTTGCGATTTTTATAGGAACCATCATGAGCCAAACAGCAAAAGTTTTATTGATCAACGGTCCTAATCTCAATCTATTAGGCCGTCGCGAACCCGGACATTATGGTCACCAAACACTCACCACTATTGTGGATGAATTAACTCGCAATGCGACTCAGGCTGGCGTTACGCTTGAACATATTCAGTCCAATGCCGAGTATCAATTGATTGATGCAATTCATGCTACCGACGCTCAATTTATTATTATCAATCCAGCAGCCTTTACGCACACCAGTGTTGCTTTGCGTGATGCCATACTTGGGGTAGCGATTCCGTTTATTGAAGTACATTTATCTAACGTACATGCCCGCGAACCTTTTAGGCACCATTCGTACTTTTCAGATAAAGCCCTAGGAGTAATTTGTGGCCTAGGCGCACAAGGTTATGATTTTGCTCTGCAAGCGGCGATTAAGCACTTGAGCGATAAACACTAAATATCATTCTATAAAGGGATAGCCCTTGAGTAAGTTAAAAGCCGATGTAAGCATTATTTATAGCGGACTCTTTAGCCAATGGAATAGCGATAGTGATGAATTACCGCGATTTTTAGCGGCAACCGTTCATGTGCCTGCGATTATCGACACCGAATTTGGTTTCATCACGCGCATCAAAAAGGCTAAAAACCAAGTACTCACTTATTGTATTTACCACCCTAACATTACCGATGACGACGGTAATGTTAGCCCACCGTTTGATGGTGAGATATTTATCAAAGAAAATGATTGGCGCTTTTATCTGGGTGATTGCATCTGGGCACCGATCACTAATAAGGTCGGTAACTGGCGGATGACGCTGGAGTTAAATGGCAAAATTATTGCCGACAAAACCTTTAAGGTGCATCTACCAGATTAATTGCGACGCCTAATAGTCTGTACTGCAACTTCACTAAGTTAGAATGTTTGCTATAATCCGCGCCAATAGCCACACCATTTAATGAGCCCTCATGTCCATTCAAGCTGTTTTAGCCGATGCTTTAGCCAAGCGTGCCACTTTTTTTGAGCAAGCTGCCAAAGATAATACTGATTGTTATCGGGTTTTTCACGGCACCGTTGAAGGTGAAAATGGCCTTAACATTGACCGTTACGGCGATGCATGGCTGATTCAAACGTTTCACCAAACCTTATCGGCTCAGCAACTTGAAGACATATCAAGCTTACTGACTGCTCACGCGGACTACCATATCGTTTACAACGATCGCTCTGGCAGCCATTCTCGTGTTGTCAATCATGCCGAAAATGAAGCCCAAGACTTCTCGCAATCAGAGCAAGTTATCCATGAAAATGGCATTGCTTTTACCTCCAAGCTACGCCATGAAGGTCAAGATCCGCTGCTATTTTTAGATATGCGTATTGGGCGTGAATATGTACGCGCTAACAGCCAAGGTAAGAGTGTTCTAAACTTGTTTTCATACACTTGTGGTATTGGTACTGCTGCTGCGATGGGCGGTGCTCGTAAAGTCATGAATGTCGATTTTTCATCATTTGCATTAGCTGCGGGACAAAAAAATGCTGAGCTAAACAATGTCACTGATGTGTGTGAATTTGTGCAAAGTGATGCGTTTCCGGCATTGCGTCAATTAGCGGGGTTGCCTATTGGTGGTCGTCGTAATCAAAAGCTGCCTAAATACCCTAAACTGCGTGTTGCTCAGTTCGACTTAGTGTTTTTAGATCCACCACGGTTTGCTAAAAGCGCCTTTGGTATTGTCGACTTAGTCAATGATTACCAAGGTTTATTTAAACCAGCAGTATTAACCACCAAAGTCGGCGGTAAAATTGTATGTTGTAATAATGTCGCTAAAGTTGATCGCCAAGCATGGTACGACAGCCTAGTCCGCTGCGTAGAAAAGCAAGGCCGTAAAGTCACTGCGACTCAGTGGTTAGATTGCCACCCAGACTTCCCCGCATTTGATGACAATCATCCGTTAAAAATTGTCGTGCTAACCATAGATTAGCTATTGATGAACCATAGATTAACTATGGATTAACTATGGATTAACCATAGGTTTAGCTAAGCAATATGCCGCTTATATAAATCATTCAGCCACCTTCACGGTGGCTGAATTATATCTGCGAATTCACATCAGCTGATTACGACACCGGCGTGACTTTAGGGCTACCAGCGGTACTGGTGGCACTGTAACCACGGGCGTCTAACTGAACAAATGTCTTATCTAAAATCGTATCAACATATTGCCAATCACTGCGGACTTCATTTTCAGTAAATGTCAGTAATAAATAGCCGCGATCTTTTAAATTGGCGTATTTAAGATCGGCGATCAAACCGACTATTGCCGCTTCCGTTGCTGGCATTTCAGCATCAGACAAGCCTAAGTAATACTCAAGACCTGGGGATGACACTGAGCTTGTGGCAAATTCTATCCCAACAATATCACCGCCACTATCGGTTAAATCGCTGGCCCATGCATTATGGGTATCACCGGCAATCACCACCAAGTTATGTTGTAACGACTTTGCCGTCGCTAAAATCACTTCGCGCTCGTAGGCGTAACCATCCCACGCATCTAAGTTGTATGGAATTGCGGGCAGCTGTAGTAATGCAATCACCTCTGGCGTCAGCTTGGCTTGATTCGCTTGTAAGTAAGCTAACTCTTCTGCGGTTAACGTTGGATCGCTAGCTTGAGCACGGCCCGCTAGCTGCGCTAATCCGGCAAGCTCAGCAAACTGCGGAATACTCATTTGCTGAGTCGCAATAGCAGCAGGCATTAACATTTTGCCCATTAACACCTGTTGACCTAATACTTGCCACTTAGCAGTAGACTGCAACAAAGTTTGTTGTAGCCACAATAGTTGAGTCTGGCCTAACAGGGTGCGGTTAGTATCGGTTACATCCGCGAGAAATGTGCTGCTGTTAAATGCACCTGTGGTCGCATCAATATATTGGCTATATTCTAATTGTTTATCGCGAGCCAATACCCGAGTATCGAGCATGTGCAAATCAACCAAGTTACCGTAATTAAAGCTTCTGTAAATTTCTTCATGATTACCTTCACTCCATGGACGAATTGGCAGCCATTCAAAGTACGCTTGTAGTGCGGCTTGTTTGCGTTGATCAAAATCACCTTCACCATCATTATGATTTTCAGCACCGCCTTTCCAGGTATCATTGGCCACTTCATGGTCATCCCACACGGTAATAAACGGTACTTTGGCATGTAGCTTTTGTAAGCTCGCATCACTACGATATTGACTGTAACGGGTGCGGTAGTCGTCTAATAAAAATAATTCACCGGCTGGCAACACTTCACGCCCAAGCTCGACAGCATGTTCACTGGCATATTCACCACGAGCATACTCATATAAATAATCGCCTAAGTGCACTACAGCGTCCAAATCATTTTGCTGTGCAGCCATTTCATACACATTAAAATAACCAGCAGGGAAATTAGCGCATGACATTACCGCCAACTTAACTGACGCTACGCTACCTTCAGGTAATGTACGTGTTTGCCCCATTTCCGATACCGTTTCACCCGCTTTAAAACGATAGTAATACTGCTGACCTGCTTCAAGCCCAACAGCGTCCACTTTAACGGTATAGTCACGGTTTTTATTCGTCACCGTTTGGCCGTTTGTGACTACTTGACTAAAGTTGCTGTCAGTGGCAACTTCCCATGACACCGTAATATCACCTTCAACATCAGGCGTAACGCGAGTCCATAAAATCACCGCACCTGCAGCAGGGTCGCCACTGGCAATACCTTGTAAAAATTGACCTGACACAACATCGTCATCATCACTGCTACAACCCATGAGTCCATAAGACACTACTACTGCCCCAGCACCTTTAGCTGACATAGCCAAAAAGTCACGACGAGTTACAAACCGTTTCATAGCCTATCCTTATTTTTTATCGTTCGCATATTATGTGGCGATGCTTAGCACTGCCTAAGAGGTCTAATGAGTGGCTATTGTGAGAGCTAATGATGACATAAAGGTGACAGAAGAATGACAAGCTAATCATATTGATACCAAAGTAAGGCTAAGGTTTACAACCATCGGATAGTGATTTTTAGACAGTGATTGTTAAATAATAACACAACAAAAAAAATTAAATTGCGCACAATGTAGTTGCAAATTATTTCCGGCTTAGTTATAGTAAACACAATTAGATTGTGCACAACTTAAATTAACTAACTTTTACACGAGGTTTACTATGAAAGCACTATATACCACTTCAGCAACAGCATTAGCAGGCCGTAATGGCCAAGTTTCTACCGACGATAAAAAAGTAGATTTACAATTAAGTTACCCAAAAGAAATGGGTGGCAGTGGTGAGTTTACTAATCCAGAACAGTTATTTGCTGCCGGTTATGCCGCATGTTTTTCTAACGCAATTCTGCATGTAGCCAGCCAAAGTAAAGTCGCTATCAAGGCAGCTCCAACTACAGCAACTGTCGGTATCGGTGCCAATGACAATGGTGGTTTTGCATTAACAGTAGCGCTAGCAGTTGAACTTGAACTCGACCAAGCAGAAGCTGAACAGTTAGTGAAAACAGCCCACCAAGTTTGCCCATATTCAAACGCAGTACGTGGCAACATCGATGTAAAATTAACCGTAAACGGTCAAGCGATTTAAGCTTTTTGTAAACCAGTTTTACTGACTTACAAACAAAAAACCAAGACATCTGTCTTGGTTTTTCTATGTTGATGTCAAATGTCATCATCGTGGTGAACAACGACTGTTTAATGAACCATCAACACTTAATCAGGCACTTATTTTAACATATCTAATTTGGCTAAATAGTGCTTTTTACTGTCTGGTATATCAGTTAGTTCAATCGCTTTTTTTAATATTTTCTGAGCCTTTTTTGTATTACCTAGACCCAATTGAGCTCTGGCTAGCGCAAAATAAGCCGGATGGAAATAAGGCGCGTTATCGATAAACTTTTCTAAGAAGATGACGGTGGTTTTATAGTCTTTGAATTCCAATGCCTCAATACCCAAACTGTAGTAGCTGTATGGGTTACTCGACTCAAGCGACAACAAGTATTGGTCGATCTTTTTTGCTTCAGCAGTTCTGCTTTGTAATTCCAGTAATAAGCGGTAATTACTTAATACTGCCAAGGAATTCGGCTTAATATCAAGGGCATATAGGTAGAGTTTTTCGGCTGTCTGTTCGTCACCTAAACGGCGATGAGTAATGGCCATCATATTAATCAAAGCATCATAATCTGGCGCTAGCTTTAGCCCTTGCTCAAGTAAGATAAAAGCAAATTCATACTGCTTTTCTAGCATGGCATCGGCCGCTAAATTACGATAAAACATCGCTAAAAATTTAGATTCTGAGACGATTTCACCGGTGCGATCAAAACGATCTGGAAAATAATCAATCACAGTAGCAATACCGCCACTAAGAAAATGCCCACTCGGTTTTTCATCATACAAAAATGTGCGTACATGGTCTGATGTGACAAGAATATCGGAGGTGATATTGGTCAATATTGGCGCGGCATGAACCACTTGAAATACCGGATATACATTCAATTCTTTTGCGACTGAATAGGTCAGCAATGCCAATGCCATACAATTGCCAGACTGATTACTCCATGACTCAGTACTGGTATAATTTTTCCCTTCATAATTGAAATTAGTCATTTTATGGTTAATAAACTCAGACACTTTTAAGCGATTGGGCAGTGCTTTAATGTTATCTCTGGCGGTAAACCCAGCTAATTCTTGTCGCTGTATTTCGGAGAGATAAGTCAGACTGGCAATCTCAGGCACATTTTCGGCAGAAGTGGAATGAATCAGAGCTTGATTAAACTGCGGTAAATGGTAAGCGTTTTGGCTATTTTCTGAATTGGCAGAGCAAGCACTAAGTAAAACAGTGCATAGTAATAAGACAAGGTTCGGGTGGCATAAACGATTAACGCTCAGCATAGGCATTGGCATTGGCAACATTCCGTGTAGTCATTGATTAACTTAATATGAATCAATTAATTCAACATTACAAGGCAACCCAAATAGCCACTACCCATGTTAGAGAGCACCCGTGCCCACTTTATTAATATCAATGAACACAGGTTTGTTATGACACAAAAAAACGCTCACTAGTTGTGAACGCTTAATCATATTTGTGGATGTTATCGTTACCGTTATTATGGAAACTTATTGTTTCACGCTCATTAAAATATCCAGGGCGCGTAAACGATGTTCACTGTCATATAAGTCATTGGTAAACATAAGCTCATCAACACCTAGCTGTTGAACAATCACTTCAAGTCGATGTTTAATCGTTGCTGGTCCGCCACACACCGACAAACTTAAAAAGTTATCGACGTAGCTTTTCTCTTGCTCGCTCCACAACCCATCCATACTATCGACAGGCGGTTTAAGCCACATTTCATTGCCACGAATTAACGCCAAAATACGTTGTTTCGAGCTAGTACTAAGGTGCTCTGCTTCAGCATCTGTTGGGGCGGCGACCAAAGGTAATCCCAACATAACATAAGGTTTGATCAATACCGCCGAAGGGATAAATTCACGTCGATAAAGCGCTACTGCATCATGTAAAAAACGCGGCGCAAAGTGGCCTGCAAATACATACGGCAATCCACGTTTAGCAGCCAACTGAGCGCTAAACAAACTTGAACCTAATAACCAAATGGGCACATTAGTGTCTTCGCCCGGAATCGCTCTCACTTGGGCGGAGGCAGCTTGCTGACGCTGCGCTCGCGGACCTAATAATGATTGCAGTTCGCTCACTTCTTCTGGGAAGTGTTCTGCTCGGCTATCATCACGATTCAATGCGCGACTCGTCACTTGGTCGCTACCGGGTGCGCGACCTAAGCCTAAATCGATACGGTTGGGATACAGGCTGGCCAAGGTGCCAAACTGCTCGGCAACCACTAAAGGGGCATGATTAGGTAACATGATTCCGCCAGCGCCAACACGAATACGTTGAGTTCCACCTGCAATATAGCCAATTAATATCGAGGTTGCCGAACATATAATGCCTGGCATATTGTGATGTTCAGCCAACCAAAAACGATTAATACCAACATTTTCGGCATGTTGGGCATAACGCAGGCTACCTTGTAACGTTTCAGTGACGTTGGCATCTTCGCGCATCGGAGCGAGTTCGAGTAATGAAAAAGGAATATCTGCCAATATTGACATCATGGCTCCTTATTTAAGGTAAGAATTGATGGCATCCGCTGAAAACCACGCTATAACGCTAGCAAAAAAGTTATCAACAGATGATGGTCTAAAAGGCTTGTAGCATGTCGGGAGTAAACTCATCAGCATCAACAGAAATACCAGCCGCATCAATGCATTTCTGTAGTTTATCTAACTCATTATTGACGTTTGAAATAGTTAAGGTGTTGTTATCTAACTCATACACTAGCGCTAAGCTTTGATAATAAAAACTGAGGATGACTAATGCATCACGGTTATTGTCTTTGGCGGCTAGTTGAATCGATTTAAGCTTGCGGTAAATTTTGTTCTGCAACTGTTTCAGTTGCCACACATAATACACTTCATAAAATTTCGGTTTTGAACGCAGGTTACGTATTAAAAATACGCACACCATTAACGCCAAAATCACCCCAGTAAAATTAAGATGAAAATTGCCAGTAGCCTCTGCACCGGGTAATGGCTTAACGCCAAAAAAATAGATCATCAACTG
Organism: Shewanella sp. Arc9-LZ; assembly: GCF_010092445.1. Lineage (NCBI taxonomy): Bacteria > Pseudomonadati > Pseudomonadota > Gammaproteobacteria > Alteromonadales > Shewanellaceae > Shewanella > Shewanella sp. Arc9-LZ. Next base: position 4,318,933 of record NZ_CP048031.1, read on the forward strand.
ACCCAATATTACTGACAAAATAGCCAGCGTTGCCACTAAACCTATCTGCACTTGATTATTAACCGAACGATACTGGCTTTTATTAATGTTAACTAACTTCATCACGCCGCTCACATCACTTATTTATCTATAGCTTAACGTGTTAGAGCGATTTATAGAATGAAATATTAACGCTTATTAAGTGTGATTTAATCTAAAGTTATCGGATGTAATGTTATTGGATGTAAGTTAGCGAGTAACAAGGAGCGACCAAGATCGCCCCCCAAACATTCATATTTCAAATAGGCAATGCTCTATTGTAAGCGGAGTATTAGTTACGGCCAGCCATCACGCCACCATCTACATCCCATACCGCGCCAGTCACCCAAGCGGCTTTATCTGATAACAAAAATACTATGCTATTTGCTACATCGGTCGGGCTACCTACTCGGCCAATGGGATGGAATGGATTGAAACTGTCGAGCACACTAGCCATATCTTGCGGTTCGATAAAAGCTTGATAAATTGGCGTGCTAACAACAGCTGGCGATACCGCATTAACACGAATGTGATGCCCCGCCAGCTCCATTGCCATGTGCTGAGTTAACGCATGTAATCCTGCTTTGGCCATAGAATATGCGCTTGACGGTGTGGCTTTAATGGCTTGTTTAGCCCACATAGAACCAATGTTCACTATGCTACCGCCATGATGTTTAATCATGTTTCTGGCTACCGCTTGTGAAATCACAAAAATGGCTTTGTTAAGCTCCATGTAAATATCGTAATCACTCATTTGATGATCTAAAAACGGCTTAGGATTAAAATAGCCTGCAGCATTCACTAAATGATCGATTTTATGATCCATGGAATTGATCATATTGATCAAACGGCTGAGATCTTGCGGGTCATATAAATTGGCTTGAAACCCACTGACATTCCCCAGCGAAGACAGTTGCGCCACTGCAGCATTGAGTTTATCGGTTTTATTGCCAACGATAATGGTATCAACACCTTGCGACACGAGTTGCTTGGCGGTTTCAAAACCGATACCGCTTGTGCCGCCAATAATCAGCGCTGTTGTTTGAGTTGAATTCGTCATTTGAGCACACCTAATAAAAGAGTAAGTGTGTTAAGCTTATTGGCAAACTATCCAATTGAATAGTAAGTACAATTAAGTCCTATAGGTACTTTTAGGTACATATTAATGAATACAAAAGAAAAATTATTTTTGCGAAAGTCTGCCCCAGAAAAAAGTGCCCGTATGGTCGAAACCATTTACGGCTGTAAATGGTCATTAACTGTGTATCAGTTATTAGCCAATAACATTAATCGTCCCGGTGAAATGGTAAAATCAGTTGAAGGACTCAGCACCAAAGTACTGAATCAATGTTTGAAAAAAAACATCGAATTTGGCATTTTGAATAAAATTAATTACCCTGAAATTCCACCGAGAGTAGAATACCAAGTGACCGAATTTGGGCAAAAGTTTATGCGCATATTAGACGATATTGAAAAGCTGCAACACGAAATTGATGCTTAGCCCGCAGGCTAAGCAATCGTTCACCTAATAACCCCTTCACTCAAATTAAATTGCTGATGGATCATTATATTCACTCGCCTTATTCAGCCACACAAACTCTGGCAAAGCATTTAAGTCTAAACAATCTCCTCGCTCAGCAATGGCGCTATTTTTCGGTTTTTTAACACTGTCTTGATTAAGCGCTTCAATCAATACTTGCTGTGCTTTTAGTTCACCATGTACCAATATTACCGCGGGTGATTGCTCAAAATGGCGATACCAAGACAATAACTCGGCTTGGTCAGCATGGGCTGATAACCCACCTACAGTATGAATACTGGCAGCAACCTTAATACTTTGGCCATGAATCGTCAGCTCTTCAGCACCGTCGACTAATATCCGCCCTGGCGTTCCCATTGCCTGAAAACCACAAATAATAATATCGGCTTCTTTACGCCATAGGTTATGCACAAAATGATTGCGAATTCGGCCGCCATTACACATACCACTGCCGGCAATAATGATTAATCCTTTATGAATATCGTTCAACTCTATCGACTCTTCAGTGCTACACACAAATTCAGCACTGGATAACAACGGATGTTGCCCAGGCGATAAGCGGGTAAAACGCTTAAAGTCATCGTCCATCAACGGATAATTGTTAACATATACCTCGGTTGCTTTTATCGCCATTGGACTGTCTAAACAAATACGCCAACGTGATAAGTCCCACTCTTTGGCATATAAATGAAATAGATAAAGAAGCTCTTGAGCACGTCCCACTGAAAATGCCGGGATCAAAATATTGCCCCTACTTTCATGAATAGTTCGTTTGAAAATTGATTTCAGTTCAACCAAGGTATCTTGCCAACTGCGGTGCAACCTATCGCCGTAAGTACTTTCCATTAGCACTAAATCAGCTTGTTCAATAAACGTTGGGTCATCCAAAACCGGCATACCTGCACGACCTAAATCACCACTAAAAACCAGTTTTTTCTGTTGAGGTTTATTGCCTAACCACAACTCCACCACCGCAGAACCCAGAATATGTCCCGCATCGGACAAGCAAACCTCTACCCCATCGGCAACCTGCACTCGCTGGCCATAATCTACCATCACAAACTGCGCCATTACTTGATCGACATCTTTTTCGGTAAATAGCGGTTCAAGCAGTTCTAAATCATGTTTTGCACGTTTTTTATTTTGCCTGTCGGTATCTCTTTCTTGCAGCATGGCTGCATCACGCAACATGACATCACATAACTGTGCGGTGGCTTTTTGAGTATAAATGGGTCCAGTAAACCCCTGATTAATCAAATAAGGCAAACGGCCGGAATGATCAATATGGGCATGGCTTAATACCACTGCATGGATTTGTGTGGCGTCGAATGGAAAAGGATCGTGATTACGTAACGCGTCAGCTTTACTCCCTTGAATTAATCCACAATCAAGCAGCACTTGCTGCCCTTTGACTGTGAGTAAATGGCAAGATCCAGTGACCTCTTGAGTTGCGCCGTGAAACTGTAAAGTCATGTCCATAATGTCGCCCCCGATAAAATCGATAACAGTGCTAAATTAAGCGTATGCCATTGGTAAAATAAAGTCGCGATCTACATCAAATAAACGCTCAAAAAACACGCTATTTTAAAGGCGAATAAAAAACCACATTAAGTGCGTAAGTAACCACCAATTAACATTTACTTACAATTGTTAACTGCGGTACAACTCAGTATTAACACTCGATTTTACTAAGTCATTGAACAACGAATTTTATGAGATATATCGCCTTTTTTGAGCACATTTCACTTTGTGAGTCACTCATAGGTTTGATATTCTCCGTCGCCTCAATGGAAAGATATATTAACGGACTAAGCTGTGCTTACTCAAACAACAAGACAAGAGATTAAAATGAACAGAACATTAATTGCAGCATTAATTTCAACAATTCTTATTGCACCTGCAGCGTCAGCAATCGAAGTTTATAAAGATGATGTTAATGCGGTTAAAATTGGCGGCTTTATCGATGCGCGCGTGATCAATACTCAAGGTGAAACAGAAGTTGTTAACGGTGCTTCACGGATTAATTTTGGTTTTAGTCGTCAACTACAAAATGACTGGAAAGCTTACGCCTTGCTTGAATGGGGTGTAAATCCAGTAGGTAGCACAGATATTGTTTACAATAATCGCTTTGAATCAATTCAAGACGAGTTTTTCTATAATCGTCTTGGTTATGCCGGTTTATCACATGACAAATACGGTAGCATCACAATTGGCAAGCAATGGGGTGCTTGGTATGACGTGGTGTACAGCACAAACTATGGCTTTGTATGGGACGGAAACACTGCGGGTGTTTACACTTACAACAAAGATGACGGCGCGGTAAATGGTGTCGGTCGTGGTGACAAAACAGTTCAATATCGTAACAGCTTTGGCGACATAAGTTTTGCCGTGCAAGCCCAACTTAAAAACAGTGCTTTCTATACTTGTGATGTAGAAAATATCACTCAAGATGCCTGTGAAGAGTTATGGGCAGCAAGTTCAACGTCGGCACAGCAAGTTGAGTATAACTATACCTATGGTGGTGCTGTCACTTACCAAGCCACTGATAAGCTAGTGCTAACTGCCGGTGTTAACCGTGGTGAGTTTGATGTGACCTTTGGTAACGGTGGAACATCCACTGCTGTTGATCTTATTTACGGCATGGGTATCACTTGGGGCAACTTTGAGCAGAATGGTTTTTATGCTGCTGCCAACGTAAACAAAAACGAAAATCATGACACCGACAATATCGGTCGTTTAATTAACGACGCTGTGGGTATTGAATCATTGTTCTCGTACAAGTTCGATAACAACATTCGTACTTTTATTTCGTACAACATTCTTGATGCTGGATCTAACTACGTGATCCAACCTAACTACAATGCCGATCAAGATGACGTTTTTAAACGTCAGTTTTTCGTAGTAGGTTTACATTATGTATTTGACCCAGATACTGTTTTATATGTTGAAGCTCGCCGTGATTACAGCGATTTCACCAGCGCAGACAAAGCACAACAAGCCAGAATGGAACTGTCTGAAGATGACGGCATTGCCATTGGTATTCGTTTCACACTTTAATGTGACTACTGTGGTTTAGCACAGATCAAAAAAGGTTCGACAGTGATGTCGAACCTTTTTTATTGCGTTGTTTTAAGCTAGTTCTTAATAGTAAGTGCTTAATAGTAAGTGCTTAATAGTAAGTGCTTAATAGTAAGTGCTTAATAGTAAGTGCTTAATAGCTATTACTTACTCGCTAATGTTTAATAGCGAGTGTGTAAATAGCACTGCACATTTAAGCAACAGGTTTCTCGTCAACAATGGTCACTTTCTCAACAATAATCGGCTCACGCGGTACATCTTCATGGCCTGCCATCGTCGTTGTTTTAACTCGCTCCATTTGCTGAATAACATCCATACCGGCGGTCACTTTGGCAAACACCGCATAACCCCAACCCGCATTGGTCATTGCTGCGTGGTCTAGAAAATCATTGTCGGCAACATTAATAAAAAATTGCCCAGTAGCTGAATGCGGCGAATCTGTTCGAGCCATCGCCAAAGTACCCAACACGTTGTTCAAACCTTTATTGGCTTCATTGGCAATAGGGTCACGAGTAGGTTTTTCTTTCATTTTGGCGGTTAAGCCACCGCCCTGCACCATAAAACCTTTAATAACCCGATGAAAAATAGTGCCGTCATAAAAACCGTCTTGGCAGTATTTTAAAAAGTTTTTTGAAGAAACCGGCGCACGTTCCATTTCAAGCTCTACGGTAAAATCGCCAAGGTTGGTGCTAAAGATAATCATATACAGCCATGTTCCAAAAATGAGAATAGCCGCCATTATATTATATAGAACCGTAGGCGGCTATCGCGCTTATTGTTGAATGAAATTCTATCCTTTAAACACTTTCCACTTATTGGGCTGGCTGATTAAATAAATCCATCGCGGATTTTGTCATCGCCCTAACCCCAGTGCGAATAGTTAACGGCATAGATAACCGGGTGCAAACTGACTTGAATGTAAACGTTCAAGTTTATTGCGCTGGTTGATTAAATAAATCCATCGCAGATTTTGTCATAGCCCTAACCCCAGTGCGGATAGTTAACGAATAATCTGGCGCAAACTGACTAGAATGTAAACGTTCAAGTTTATTGCACTGGTTGATTAAATAAATCCATCGCGGATTTTGTCATAGCCCTAACCCCAGTGCGAATGGTTAATGGCATAGATAACCGGGTGCAAACTGACTTGAATGTAAACGTTCAAGTTTATTGCGCTGGTTGATTAAATAAATCCATCGCGGATTTTGTCATAGCCCTAACCCCAGTGCGAATGGTTAACGGCATAGATAACCGGGGGCAAACTGACTTGAATGTAAACGTTCAAGTTTATTGCGCTGGTTGATTAAATAAATCCATCGCGGATTTTGTCATAGCCCTAACCCCAGTGCGGATAGTTAGCGAATAATCTGGCGCAAACTGACTAGAATGCAAAGACGGCAAGGTATCGCCAGACTCAACACTCGCTTGATACTGGCTAGGTTCTACCCCGCCCAGCCAAAATAAAGTAATCGGACGTTTCTCTGCAGTGAGCCCATATAAACCAAAATCTTCGCCAGCCATTACCGGTGGTGCCACCAGCACATTATCGCTGCCTAATTCGGCTTCAATACTGGCTTTAACCTTAGCGGCTAACGTGGGATCGTTATAGGTTGACGGAATGGTTTCATCATCATGTACATACACCACAGGCATAAGGTCATCTGGCAAGCCAGCACTAATCGCGATACCGGTAGTAATACGTTTAATCGCCGCGATTTGCTGCTCACGAACCTTAGGATTATACGAGCGTAAGGTCAGCTGAAGCTTCACTTCATCTGAAATAATATTGTGTTTTGAGCCACCATGAATAGCGCCAACAGTAACCACATTAGGCTCTAACGGCGAGACTTCTCGGCTAACAATGGTTTGCAGTGCAAGTACTGTGCGCGCAGCAAGTACCACTGGATCGATAGTGACGTGCGGATAAGCACCATGGCCACCTTTGCCCTTAATGGTAATATCAACCGAATCAACATTCGCCAAGGCATAACCACTTACGGTGCCGACTTTGCCTGCAGGAATTGACGCACTCACATGCAAACCAATAATGCTGTCTGGTGTTGGGAACTGGCTAAACAACCCCTGTTTTAGCATGGCTTTGGCGCCGCCACCGACTTCTTCTGCGGGTTGAGCCACCATCATCAAAGTACCTTGCCAGTCGGCTTTGTGAAGCATCAGTTGCTGTGCAGTACCAATTAAACTGGTCATGTGAATATCGTGGCCACAACCATGCATAATCCCAACAGTACTGTTGTCCGCATTAAGGGTTGTCACGGTCGATGCGTACTCTTTTCCCGTTTGTTCAATAATTGGCAAGCCATCAATATCAGCACGGATCATCACCACGGGGCCTTTACCGTTTTTGACAATACCGACCACACCATAACCGCCAAAATTAGCAGTAACCTCAAAGCCTAATTGCTTTAGTTCTTGCGCCATACGTTGGCTAGTGGCTTTTTCTTGATATGACAATTCAGGGTGTTGATGCAGGTGTAGATATAGTTGCTCAAGCTTTGGTAATGCTTTACTTACAGAGAGATCAAGATCGCTCGCACTAGCAGTAACAGACAACGACGAAGCTGAAAACACTAACGCCAATAAGGGGTACGCAACACGTAAGCAGGTCATATTATTATTCTTAATTGTCGGGATTTGAGTATGTTAACCTACCATAAGCTTAAGCCACTTTGTAATGGGTTTTAGGTAACCGCAAGTTAAGGGATAATGTTAGTAGTGGCATAGTGATTAAGTCATTGTGGTCAGAGAAATAATAATAAAGGAAATCAATGACAGTCATTACTGAAACACCAAGGTTAATTATAAGAGAATTTACCCTTGAAGATGCACCTGCAGTATTGCATTTTAATGCTCCAGAACAAGTCAGCCTCTATACCGGTGACGCAGGAATGTGCACAACATTAACCGACGCCGAAAACATCATTACCAATATTTGGTTAGCTGAATATCAGCAATACGGTTTTGGCCGTTGGGCTGTGGTACTGAAAGAGACCAAGACTGTGATTGGGTTTTGCGGTTTTAAAAATGAAACTCGTATTAATGCCGTCGATATTGGTTATCGCTTGCACCCTGATTACTGGGGTATTGGTTTAGCGACAGAAGCCAACCTAGCCTGTATCGAATATGCCAAACAACACATGGATTTAGGCATCGTCTATGCCACTGTTGTCGATGCTAATAGCGGCTCAATCAATGTGGTCACTAAACTAGGCATGACATTTCATTCTCAATTCCAACGAGATGAATTTACTTTTAATCGTTATGCCATGTTATTGAACGGCAACTAACGAGCACTTATCTAAGTACTAACGCTAAGCACTAAATCTATCTCAACATCTAAATCTAAAAAAACAGCAAGCAAAAAACTAACATGTTGCTTTTTCATTAAAGCTGACTCTATCGTGCTGGCTTAACATTAGCTTCGTTTCATGTACCGAAATCAAATTAACCTTATAAAATTAGTACCGCTGAGAATAGTATTAAACGTTTTTAGCAATAAAATATAAATTATTTTTAATCAAAAGCTTACATAAAAAATTAAATACCATAAAGCTAACACTAAGCCATATCACTCGCCTATAGCTGAGCAAATAACAAAACAATATTAATGACCAACATAGAGACTGCATATGTGTTAGGTTGTATTAGTGTATTGCAAGAAATCGATACGATATTCATGGATGAAAGAGCAGCTACAACACTTAAGCCGGTATGTAGTATCACAATGGACTCTCTGAAATTACCCAACCAGTATTTTTCCTTCATTCAAGACTTCAGGTTACATCAGTGCACCATGACGCCGTGCCAATATAACGAATTGATTTGTAAAGAATAATAATATCACTTAGTTATATGCAATAAATTTAGATGCCATAAAGTTTAGATGTTAATTATCTCGAACTCACCCATTACAGACTGGTGGCCTGCTACCGTATTTCTTCACATACAAACAGCCTGTTTATTGAGTAACAACACAATAAAATAAGAGGTAATTACACTTTTGAAAAATAATACGATTGCGATAACCCCTGAAATGCTGAAGTCTTGGCAAAAAACAGTTGATCTGATTGCCAAAGTCGCTCAAGTGCCTGCATCGTTAATTATGAAACTTCACACTGATGAAATGGAAGTGTTTGTCGCCAATCATAATGCCAACAGCCCATATGCCCCCGGGATGAAAGACATGCTGGGACATAGTTTATATTGCGAATCAGTGATTGAGCAGCAAACAGAATTACATGTCAAAAATGCCCTAGAAGATCCTCGCTGGAGTCAAAATCCTGAGCTTGAATTTGGTATGGTTTCTTATTATGGCGTACCACTCAACTGGCCTGATGGAGAGCCCTTTGGCACCATTTGCATACTAGACCAAAAAGCAAATAGCTACTCCGATGATCTTATTTTGCTGTTAGATTGTTTTCGTCAAAATGTTGAAAGTAATCTAGAAATACTCTACCAAAAAGAAAAGCTGGCTCAAGCCAATTTACAGTTAGAAACTCGTATTGCGCAGCGCACATCAGACTTAGAGCAGCTTAACAGCAATTTAATGCAAGAAATCGATTCACGCATCGCCGCGGAAAAACTATTAGATATTCAACAACGTTTCGACAGCGTCACTGGCTTGCCTAAATTTAGTCAACTCGAAACAGTGTTTAACAACCTGACGAAAAGCGACGCCTTAACCTGTATTTCGGTAACCCATTTCAGCATCACCAACTTAAAAGTCATTCAAGACGGTTTAGGTTATGACATCACTGAAAAAGTACGTAATGTGGTCGCGCAAAAACTACAACATTTTATACCCAATAATACTTATCTTGCCATTGTCAGTGATACGACCTTCTGTATCGTCATCTGCACCAAGAAACAACTATATGGCGATAAGATGGCGACTTTTTGCAGTCGCTTATGTCAGCACTTTAGCCAAGATATTTATGTCGATGAATTACCGCTATCCATTACCACTGCTATGGGAGTCGCATTTTACCCCAACGATGGTAGTGGATTTATGGACCTATCAAGAAAATCCAGCGCCGCGCTATCACATTGTGAAATGGGTAATAACAATAGCTATAAGTTCTTTAACCAAAAAATGGAATCCGAACTGTCTAGTCGTATACAAATGGAGTCATTATTAAGAGGCGCACTTAAACGCGATGAATTGTCATTGCATTACCAGCCATTTGTAAGCACTCAAAGTAAAAGTGTTGTTGGCGCTGAAGTGCTTATAAGATGGAACAACCCAACTTTAGGCCAAGTTTCGCCGGCTGAATTTATTGAAATTGCAGAACATTCAGGCAAAATCATTGAAATAGGTTATTTTGTATTAAGAAGCGCTCTGAAACAATTAGCTTACTGGCGTGAGCTATATAATCGCGATTTTTATCTGGCAATCAATATGTCACCCATACAACTAAAAGACAGTTACTTAGTCGATAAGATTGTTAGCTTGCTTGAGTTATACAACATACCCGGCCATTTGCTTGAGATTGAGCTAACAGAAAATGCGTTAATCCACGATGCAGCATATGCCCAGGAAGTATTGAGCAAGTTAAATCAGCATGGGATCCGTTTGTCGTTAGATGATTTTGGTACCGGTTATTCGTCACTCAGTTACTTGCAATACTATCCGTTTAACTCAGTCAAAATTGATCGCAGCTTTATTCGTAATCTTGATACTTCAGAACAGAGCCGACAGTTAGTTAACACCATTATCGCCATGGCAAATAACTTACAGTTGTCGTTAGTGGCAGAAGGGGTGGAAAATCAATTTCAAGCCGATTTTGTGGCTAAGCAAGGGGCTGACATATGGCAGGGTTATCATCTGGGAAAACCGGTAGATGCCAATGAGTTTGCCCAGCAATACTTAATCCCCTCAATGACACCACTATTTTAATCTACTGCATGTGTCGCAAATGGTATCGCAATAGTTTCGCACTCAACGAGTACCGTATAAGCCGACCGTTACAAAGTTGGCTTATATGTACTACGGTAAGACATATCACATTTGTAAGCGCACATCTGAGGTCATTTTGGTTGAACACGCCAATACAAAGCCTGCTGCAATTTCGTCAGCCGTTAACGCCATTTTGCTAGACGACACAGTGGTGCCTGAAACAACCTGACATTTACACGCACCGCATACGCCTGAACGACATGCGGCAATAATCGGTAATTTTGCCGACTCAATGCCATCAAGTAGGCTTTGGTCGCCAGTTAGCTGCACCTGTTTATCACCAATGCTCAGCATAAACTGCTCGGTTGATGGATTACTTTCTAACGCAGCTTTCAACCCCATGGCACTACTTGCACCAAAGCTTTCTTGGTTGAACTGACTCATATCAAATTCGGCAGCTTCAAGCATTAACTTTACCGCCGCCATGTATGGCTCAGGTCCGCACACAAATACGGTACGCTGTTGATAATCTGGCACTAACTTAACTAAGGTTTCTAAACTTAAGCGACCACTTTCACAACCTGTAGAGGCATGCTTATCAGTCAAATTTTGCTTATTGCCGTCAGACTCTAATACATAATTGAGATTGAAATGTTGGCTTCGTGATGCCATCGACGCCATTGAATTAGCAAACATAATGTCATCGACAGTTTTGGCACTGTGTACGAAGGCAATATCGCTGTCGGTAGTGGTATCGCAAAGCCAGCGCGACATAGAATGCATTGGTGTTACGCCGCAACCCGCGCTTAAGAATAAGTACTTATCGGCCTCAATGTCGACCAAGTTAAATATCCCATCAGGGCCAGTAACCGTCACTTCATCGCCAACATTGAGCGACTCAGTTAAGTAATTAGACACCACGCCACCAGCGATTTTTTTAATCGTGACCACTAATGAAAATGGTCGTGAAGGTGACGATGAAATAGTGTAACTGCGGTAAACCTTGTCGCCATTAATATTTAGTTTAAAGGTAATAAACTGCCCCGGTTTAAAATTAAATTTAACCGGTGTGAGTCCCTGAAAGCGGAAACTGACCACATCATGGGTTTCATTCCATTTTTCAACACAGCAAAGCTGTACCTCGCCTCGTTGCCAGTTATCAGCTGCCAAAAGTGCTTTCGGGGTTGCCAGTGCAGCGGGTTCAACCGTTGGCGTGGTCTCGATAACGGGGGCCTCGCTAACAGGAGTCACCTTTTTAGCCACTTGGGCAGAAAGCGCTTGTGAAAATGAAAAACCGACTGAGGGAGCACTACTCATTTTGATACCTTAACGCAGTAAAAAATACAGTTAGCGATATGAAAGTCTCATATCGCCTTTAATCGTTATCGTGCAAATACGTGTAACATAAATGCACGATTTTTATGGCTAATTACGCCACGTTCATCATTGCTTTTAAGTCTGACTCAACATCGGTAGTGCCACGCAAACCAAACTGTTGCTCTAAAATATTCATTAGATTTTCAGATAAAAATGCTGGCGCAGTAGGTCCTGTACGGATGTTTTTCACCCCAAGTGATAACAAGGTTAACAACACTACAATCGCTTTTTGCTCAAACCACGACAACACTAGGCTCAGCGGTAAATCATTAAGGTCACACTCAAAAATATCTTTTAACGCTAACGCTAACTGAATAGCAGAATAGGCATCGTTACATTGGCCCACATCAAGTAAACGTGGCACACCATTGATGTCACCAAAGTCTAATTTATTGAACTTGTACTTACCGCAACCTAAGGTCAAAATAATTGAATCATCAGGCACAGACTTAGCTAAGTCAGTAAAGTAATTGCGCTCTAATTTGTCGCCATCACAACCACCAATTAAGAAGAAGTGCTTAATAGAACCGTTTTTAACGTTTTCAACTACGGTGGGTGCTGCTGCCATTAAGGCGTTACGGGCAAAACCGATGGTGATCATGTGGGGAATTTCATCATAAGCAAAACCTTCAAGTTCAAGGGCTTTGTTAATCACTTCGCTGAAATCATCACCTTCAACGTGAGTGACACCAGGCCAACCTACGATACTGCGGGTATAAATACGGTCAGAGTACTCACCAACGGTAGGGTCGATAATACAGTTTGAGGTCATCACAACTGCACCAGGGAAAGTGGCAAATTCTTTTTGCTGATTTTGCCAAGCGCCGCCATAGTTACCGACTAAATGCGCGTATTTTTTAAATGCTGGGTAAGCAAGTGCTGGTAACATTTCGCCGTGAGTAAAGACATTAATGCCCTTGCCTGCGGTTTGCTCAAGAATAAGCTCTAGATCTTTCATGTCGTGACCAGACACTAAAATCGCTTTACCTTTAACAGATTTGGTATTCACTTGTGTTGGCTCAGGATGGCCAAAAGAGGTGGTTTCGCCTAAATCTAACATCGCCATAATGCGGTAGTTTAATTGGCCAATTTCCATTGCAGTAGCAAACAGCTTGTCTGCATCAACAGAATCTTCACCTAAAAATGCCATGATTTTATGGAACTCAGCAGCCACATCAACGTCAGTTTGATCTAATACGCGAGCATGTTCCATATAAGCCGCTGCGCCTTTTAAGCCATATAGGCATAATAAACGTAAGCCTAAAATGTCTTCATTTACGTCTCCGCCGTTAAGCAGTGCAATTGGCGCCTGGGCTAAAATCTCAGGTTTTGATGTAGCAAGTAATAACTCACCTTGACCGCTGACCATTTCTGGCTCGACACCTTGGCCTTTACAAGCAGCAATGTAAGCCGCTTTTAATTGGTCGCGATAGGTTTGTGCCTGGTAGGCATAATCAATTAAGCGTTCATCGTCGAAGTTTACGTTAGTTAACGTGGCAAAAAAGGCTTTAGGCACAAAAGTGTCAATGTCGCTGTCTACAATGCCAAACTCACGCGCTTTAACTGCATAAGCCGACACGCCTTGCAGCATATAGATTAATAAATCTTGAATATCAGACGTCGACGCTAACTTGCCGCACATACCTTGCGAGTAACTACAGCCATTGCCTTCTGGTGTTCTAATGGTTTGCTCACATTGCACACAAAACATAACTCTACTCCTCAAATATTATTCATGTATAAATTTTACATGTTAAGGATGAGTTTACTCTTTACTCTGTAAATCAAAACCCGTTTTTGACACCAATGTTAGATTTTATGAGCTACATCACCTTCAGCAATTGCTAATATTGATTGGTTTTTTATTGGGTAATATCGAGAGAGAAAACGGAGGTTATGGCGCGCTAAAATCATTATCTATCGCGACATAATAAACATGGATACAGGGAAAATAACGTGGCTAGAGTCAGTAAGACATCATTGATTGTATGTCTTACTGACTCTAGTTGATTGACCAAATCAAATGGTGGATAAATTCAATTGACCTCAGTACTAGCCACCATGTCCACCATGGCCTTCATGATGCCCACCATTGCCGTTGCCACACTCATGTACCGTTTGTTGTCCACCAAGAGGGCCAGATTCAATCGCTATAGAGCCTGCATCTTCATACATGACAAATGGTCCGGTGCTAATGTCATCAAGGATTGGATCATCTAAATGACCTAAACAGCTATAACCAACGCGGTAGTTCCCTTCGGGTAAATAGCCCATTGCAAAATACCAATCTCCATCCGTAGTTTGTAACAATCGGCTCACCGACAGTGGAGCCGTTAGCCCTGCAGGAGGTGTTGTTCCCATATCGGCCATTTGATCAATAGAAGTGACACTGTCAGGATATAAATAAGCTAAATGATAAAATTCCCCGCCAACAGGAGTGAGAGCCGAATACTCAGTTTCGCAATTGGCAATCCATTGCGGATCAACTTCTCCAATTAAATGGCCCATTTGACTATTATCGACTGACCACATTGCACGATGACGTAATTGGTATTGTTCTTGATCCATTAGCAGACCTTGGTACAAGTTAATTTCCAATGTCATTACACGGTGTTGATTAGCTATAATCTCAACATCTTCTATTGGCAAATAACCATTTTCAACTTGCAAACTATGACGGCCTTGGCCATCTTCAACGTAACAACCCTGATTGCCATCACCCTGATCAATTGTCACGTGGACATTATGATATTGGCCAACAGGTAGATCGAGATTATCAATGGCAAGATGCCTATTCATGCCCTGATAATCGAGCAAATTAAACTCCATATGTTGTAAACTATAACGGTGTATTTCCCCCGCAGCGTCCGTCATAACAAGTTCATTCATCACTAGCCCTAACCGGGACACTCCCGCCATAGGGGCATCTGACACCCCTAAAGAGAATTGTCCTAAAGGGTTAACTTCATCGGTTGTACTATCACTGCCGCCACAAGCGCTCAGCAATAAAACCGAAGATAACATCAATACTGAATAATAAATTTTCATCACACGTCCTCTATGTATTCGAAACATGCTCAGTGTTACTCACAAAGAGGTATCAGCATTTGATCGACATCAACAAACAGCGTTTAAATGAGTATGATTATTAACCTGAAATTAACATTCTAAAATGAATTCATGCATCACCTAACAATAGCGACACACACATAAAATATTGCCCCATCACATACAGGGGCAAAATATGAATATCGAACCACAGTTTATTTCCATTTCTACTATAAAAGTCCGTAGAATGAGCCAAAGTGTTAAAGACTTTCAATCAGGATGAATAGATGAAAACCAAACTTAATGCGATCGCATCAGCCCTATTTTTATTACTTGCTCCAGCCGCTATGGCCGCCAATGTTGCTGTTATCACCTTAGAAAATGGCGCCAATGTTCGTCTAAAAGACGACTTCACTTGGGAATACATCATTACCGAAACAGTAACCCAACCAGTGCAAGCCGCTAAAGCCGACATCGCAAAGCAAGCAAACGGAGTAACACAGCCGACCATTGCATCTGCAGCATCAATAGCAGCAGTAACAACACCTGTTGCAGCACCAACGGTTGCCATGCCAACTGCACCAGCAATGAATACTCAAGTATCAACCACACGCTTAACTGCAGCGGCGTTAGCACAACCAGAGTTATTGGGTAGTACGGCTAAAGACGGCATTAAAATCGCCCTTGCAGACACAAAATGGAAAGGCGATAAACTCGGTTTAGTGTTCGATTTTGACAGCACCAGTAACGAACATGTCACGGTTGTTGAAGTTGAAGTGAGTTTTTACAATGACAACGGTGCATTGCTCAAAACAGAAAAGCTTGAAGCCTGGGAAGCTATATTCCGTATGCCAGAAACTTACCTACGTAATGGTCAACATCGCCAAAGTGATACTATTTGGGTAGAGGGTGTGAATAAGCAGCAATGGCAAAAGCAGTTGATAAGCTTAAAAATTGTTGAAATTGAATCACGCTAATTCAATATCTAATCCTGAACCTAGACACGGAAATAGGTACGAAAATAGGTACGGACGTAAGCGTCAGCACTAGACCCAATACGAGAAATATATTTTAAAATCAATAACAAAAAGCCCAAATGAAATACCATTTCATTTGGGCTTAATTTATGGTGTAGGTTGGTAACCTTAGTTCAATAACTCATGTTCTTTAGGCAGTTGCTTACTAATCCACAATATCAATTTATGTTTACGATTCGGACCATCATCTTTATCTTCGGCTAATGGTTGGATTAAATTGTCTTGCACTAATAATCGATAAATACATTCCACTTTATCTTTTGGCGAAATGCCTTTGCCAAAATCTTCAAAACCACGCTTTTGCGCGTATCCCATGCCAATCTCCATCGCGAGCTTGAGCAGTTTTGTATCGTGTTTACCCGCTTTCATCTATCACCCTCATCGTGCTATCTATTGCTATTAAGCTACGCGAATATCCGCAAATTACCACTACAATTACGGCCAGAATGCCGCAAAATCTAACAAACATCACTATTGGCAACTTTAGTTACAATAATTAATCTTAGTTAATACCATTAACCTTTGCTGCAAGCCGCAGGCTTGGTATTGTACTGGGGTTATTACTTTATGTTTTTATTGTCACTATTCAGCCGCACCACACACTTTGAATAGGCATAAAAACACCTAAAAGGGCCAAGACCCAAGGATATTTCAATGCGTAAAACACTTATCACGACTGCAGTTAGTGCTGCACTGATGCTCAGCGCGTGTTCAGAGCAATCAGCAGACACCGCCATGGCAGCCAAAACCACAACAGATGCATCAACAACTATGACTAAAGCGCCTGCAACTGCCGAAAACGTACTGTTAACACCAAGCCCTTTACAATACATGGCACCACAGTTCGACAAAATAACAGCCAGCGACTACTTGCCAGCATTTGAGCAAGGCATGAAAGATCACAAAGCTGAAATCGCCGCTATCACCAATAACAGCGAAGCAGCCACATTTGACAATACCATTGTCGCACTAGAAAACACCGGCGCGATTTTAGACCGTACTCAACGAGTGTTTTTCAACCTGTCAGGGCTTATCTCAGACGACAACTTCATCAGTGTTGAAGAACAAATTGTGCCTAAGCTAACGGCACATCAAGACAACATCTATCTTGATGAAAAGTTGTTTGCTCGTATCCAAGCGATTTATAAAAATAAAGCCACATTAACAGGCGAAGACTTACGTTTAGTTGAAGTGTATTACGACCGTTTTGTCCGTGCCGGTGCTGAATTATCAGTCGCAGACAAAACAACAATGCGTGAGCTAAACGGTGAACTAGCCAAATTTGAAACCAGCTTCTCACAAAACGTATTAAAGTCATTTAATGACGACGTGATCGTAATTGAAGATAAAGCCCTACTTGACGGCTTATCAGACAACGACATTGCATCATTAGCTGCTGCCGCTAAAGCTGCTGGTAAAACGGGTTACATGATCACTTTAGTGAACACCACCACTCAACCATTGCTTTCTAGCCTTAAAAACCGCGATATACGTAAACAGCTATGGGAAACCTCAGCATATCGCGCCATGGACACCAACGCGCCGTTAAACATCAAAATTGCTCAACTGCGTGCACAAAAAGCCAAACTATTAGGTTACCCAACATGGGCGGCATACTCGCTAGGCGACCAAATGGCCAAAAACCCAGAAGCGGTTTATGGCATTCTTGACGACTTAGCCCCAAAAGCACTGGTTAAAGCCAAAGTAGAAGCGGCAGACATTCAAGCCGAAATCGTTAAAGACGGTAAAGACTTTACTTTAGAGCCATGGGACTGGGCTTACTACGCAGAAAAAGTGCGTAAAGCCAAATATGACTTAGACGACGGCCAGGTTAAACCTTATTTTGAAATGAATACCGTATTAAACGACGGCTTGTTTTTCGCAATGGAAAAACTGTACGGCATTACCGTAAAACCTCGTACTGACTTACCTGTGTGGCATAAAGACGTCACTGGTTATGAAATCTTTAACAAAGACGGCAGCTCACTAGGTTTGTTCTATCTCGATATGTACGCCCGCCCTGGTAAGCGTGGCGGCGCATGGATGGATGAGTACGTTAGTCAGTCATTCTTACAAAATACTAAGCCAGTGGTGTACAACGCACTTAACGTACCTAAACCAGCAGAAGGTCAACCTACTCTGTTAACGTTTGATGAAGTGAGCACGTTATTCCACGAATTTGGTCATGCCATTCACGGTTTATATTCACAAGTTAACTATCCAAGCTTAGCCGGTACCAAAACTGCACGTGACTTTGTTGAGTTTCCATCACAAGCTAACGAAGACTGGAGTGTTGATCCACAAGTGTTAGCCAACTATGCGAAACACTACCAAACTGGTGAGCCAATTCCTGCAGAGTTATTAGCTAAAGTGTTAAAAGCACACACCTTTAACCAAGGTTTTGGCACAGTTGAATACTTAGCTGCAGCGTTGCTTGATATGGAATGGCATTCAATTCCAGCTGGCACCGAAATTACCGATGTTGCCGCCTTTGAGAAACAAGCACTAGCCAAACACGGCCTAGACTACGGCCCAATTGCACCACGCTACAAAACAACCTACTTTAGCCACAGCTTCGGCGGCGGTTATTCTGCTGGTTATTACGCATACCTATGGACCGAAGTGTTTGCAGCAGACTCGTTTGCTTACATGATGGCTCACGGTGGACTGACCGAAGAGAATGGCCAAAAATATCGTGACGCAGTATTGTCAAAAGGTAATAGCCAAGATCTAATGCAAAGCTACATCGACTTTGCCGGTAAAAAACCATCAACCGACGCCCTATTAAAGCGTCGTGGTTTAGTACACTAAGTATTATTGTTGATATAAGCCTCTCTTATTGGCAACTCGCCAACAAGAGAGGCAAGCTTGCAATGAAAGCGCTTTAAAGATTAAAAAGGGTAAATATTGTGCAAACGTGAGCCTTTTTGTGTCATTTTGCACATTTGTTGTGCCATCGAACACATCAAGGCTTTACATTTTTTCTAATACCCTTATTATTCACCGCGTTCGGAGGGATGGCAGAGTGGTCGAATGCACCGGTCTTGAAAACCGGCAACGGTTTATCCCGTTCTAGGGTTCAAATCCCTATCCCTCCGCCACATTAAAAACAAAAAGGCCTTATCGAAAGATAAGGCCTTTTTGTTTGGGCGAAAGATAGGGCTTTGAACCCAAGGGTTCCTCTTTATTACAAGCAAGCTATCCCTCCGCAAGATTCAAGACTAAATGCCAAATCGATAAATACAGGGCCTTTTTTATTGGGCGAAAGATAGGACTTTAAACCCAGGGTTCCTCTTTATTACAAGCAAGCTATCCCTCCGCAATATTCAAGACAAAAGGCTCATCAGAAATGATGAGCCTTTTTCGTTTAGGTGAAAAATAGGACTTTGAACCCACGGGTTCCTATTTATAAGATCGATACTTATATATGAGTTGTAAAGTGTATTCAGCATGTGGTTACTCATTCAATGACGAATTAGTGTAGTCATTTATGTCTACGGGCGGCATGTCTCTGCACGCGGAAGTGCATTCACTGAGGTATACATGCTGGCTTTTTTATTGAGAAGTATTGAGGTGCTTTTCTATAGAAACCATTATTTACTGGTTAGATTGTGTTTAACCGAATGAACTGATTTTATATACAGGTATAAATAGATTTAGCTTAATTAAAATGAACAACTCATTAGGTAAGCCTAAAGTCGTAATGTAGATTTATTTCGAAAAGTATAATTGATTGATAATATTGCAAATAAATATTATCGCTAATTTTTTGAACGACACCAACACGTAACCTCGGTTTTTTTGTGAGGTTGAGAGTTTTTTATCACTTTACATCAAAGACATAGAGAATGTAGGATGATTTAAACAATAACTTGAACAGCCGACATTATCGGGCGAGCCGTTCAATAAGTCTTTAACTGTTTATGAGTATTGAAGTATCACAAATAAATAAAATGGAGCTAGCTGAGAAGCTTGAGTCCTATTTGTCTGGGAAAGTGGGTCATGAGGCCATCAAGTCTTATGCTTGGAGTTTATCTGATGAATCACCAAAAGAGCCCACGGCAAACGAAAAGGTTTTTTGGTCTAGTGTGTTCTCAATTATTCACTTAGCAGATGATGAACACTGGGAAGACGGTTGCACCCAAAGAGATTTAGGTGAATTATTAATCCAGCTAAAAGGTGGTAATATTTAGCTATAAACCGTTTTTTTTCAAAAGACAAAAGGCGCAAAAACTCGTCCACTTGCTCCAAAATTTATGCGGGCGTTAGGTGAATATCGTACATGGAAGCATTGTATATAATTTTAGGTGCAGCATTAGCTTTGGGTGGCGGAGTATTAACACACCACGTCCAACTTTATTACGCGCAACAAAAAGAAGAAAATAATCTTCTTTTTGAAATTGAGAGATCCCTACTAGAAATAGGGGGACTTGATTCTGAACTAAATCATTTTAAAACAGAACCTGACACTCTTGATACCAAAGCTAAAGTTGCTCGATACCGTGAGCAAAAGAGCAGTCAATTAGAAAACTTGCACCTTTTAGCCATTAGGATTATTTCAGACAAAAATAGGAGTATTGCTGTAAAAGTTGCAAAGTACTCTATTGATAAGCACCATCGTACTGATGAAAATAGATATGTATTATTAAAACTGGTTCAGCAATCTATGAATTCAAAATTATTAAAACAATATCAAAAAGAAACAGATACTAACCCAACGGTATTTTAATAAAGTTGGTTGGTTCCGCTCCGCATTTTAGCCAACTACAATTTGCCCCTTAACAGGACGCTGAACTAAGCCGTGGAGCGGAGCCAACAGAGGCTTCAATTGAGTGTGTAACCCTCATTGAATCAACCAAGCTTAAAGATATATTATAGGAAAATACCATGAAAAGGAATTTCAATGAAAAACCAACCCACAACTCGATATCAATTGACTCAAAACTGCTCTGTAGCCCAGAGCCAGCATCAAAAAATGCAAATCCCTACAGCATAAAGCATGCCAATTAATTTTGACTAGGCATCGGCCAAATCCAACAAGCGATTTATGCCTTGCAAACAGCGCAACGCATAAATACTAAACGTTATAAGGCAAAGGAGTATGCATCAATTGTCGGATCCTGAATTACTAGAATTATATAAACAACATCGTACTGGCCAAGATAAATATGCATATTTTCTATTGGCTATTGTTGCATCAGCAATAGCGTTTACTGTAAATAAAACTATTGGTTTAAAAGTCACTTATGCAGACATACCATTAGGTTTATCTGTAATCTTTTGGGGGTTAAGTTTTTATTTTGGCTGTAAATATCTTGAATGGTGCCAAACTGCAACATTTTCAAATTTTAACTTATTGCAATTAAAAAAAGGGGTTCATCCTCAACAACCACTGCACCCTCTAGAAATTGAAGCAGCAATTAATGGTGTTACTTCTGCATTGGAAAGTAACTCATCTAATGCAGGTAAATATAATAGCTTTCAATTTAAGTGTGCTATTGGTGGCGCATTAATGTTTCTTATTTGGCATGCTATTAAAGTGTATTTTTTCACAGTTACCATATAATAAGAAGTTATGTGAAAAATGGAGGTTCATCATGAATAGAGCTGTGATTTTTATAGTTGCCTTATTAGCTTCGTCTTATTCGTTTTCCGACAGCGCTTCAGGTGAGTTTATGGCATATGGGCTTGGGTCTGTCTCATGCGGAAAATATTCGAGCCTAAGTAAAAATGGAAGTGGTCATGATATGGCAAATCAGTGGGTTCTCGGCTTTGTAACGGCAAAAAATGAAAGCTTGCACTTCGAGAAGGTGAATAGTTATTTGGAAGGCCTAGATACTCAGGCAATTACTAAATACATCGAAAATTATTGTGGCACAAACCCATTGGATCAACTCTATTCTGCTGCAAATAGATTAGTTTACGATCTATCTCTTAAAAATTGATTCTCATGCCCATAAACAGAATAAAATCACATAACAAGAGACTATGGCTCAATAACTATGATTAAGCTTTAGCACTTGAGGCAGAACATCATTCTTCTGACGATAAATAAAACAACAGTTTGGTGTAACCATTTACTCATTCAATACTCGTACAACCCGTGTATACAGGCGTCTTAGAAGTAAGAGGTAGGGCTCAAATCCCTACCCCTTTGAATATTGAATTTTCAGAACGATGACTTTACGTTTATATTCTGTAGTTATACTTTAGCCCTCATAAAGTTTCTGTATTAACCGTATTTGACCGCCTATTTACAACACGCTTTGTAACTGAACCAGTGACCTTGTCACTAACCCATAAGGAATCGAAACGATGAAACAAATCTGCTTGGTTTTATTAGCTTTTTTCTCAATAGCTGCATTGGCTGATGACGTGATGTTAGCTGACACAATGAAAGCGCTTGATACTGCGGTGTTTGACTCATTTAATCATTGCCAAAATCTGCAAGAGCTAGATAAGCACGCAAGCTTTTTTTCAGCTGATGTTGAGTTTTATCATGATAATGGTGGGGTAACGTGGGACCGTGACAGCATGATTGCCAATACAAAAAATAATGCATGTGGTCATTACACCCGAAAGCTGGTTGAAGGATCTTTTAACGTCCACTCGATTAAAGATTTTGGTGCGATTACCGAAGGGGTACATATCTTTTGTCAAAATAAAACCAACCAATGTGAAGGTAAAGCTGACTTTGTCATGGTTTGGCGTAAAGTAGACGACAAATGGCAAATAACCCGAGTATTGAGTTATGGTCACCGTGAAAATAAATAAAAGGATATTAATAATGTACAAGCAGATTTCAATTATTACACTCAGCATGACGCTGTTAATGGGTTGTTCTGGCACCGTGCCTACTTTAGGCATTAATGATGGCCAGTTAATGCCATGTCCTGAATCGCCAAATTGTGTCAGTAGCCAACAATCAGCTGCAGATGAAGAGCATGCTATACAACCGATTGAGTTCGTCGGCACACGCCAGCAGGCGCAGGCAAAACTGTTGCACGTATTAAAGACTGCTGAACGAGCGAATATCGTCGTGGTTGAGGATGATTATATCCGAGTAGAATTTACCTCGCAGATAATGCGGTTTGTCGATGATGTTGAGTTTTACTTTCCGTCAACAGCATCCGATAAAATAACTATCCATGTTAGATCCGCTTCTCGTATCGGAGAGTCTGACTTTGGGGTTAACCGCGAGCGAATAGAACAGATTAGAAATAACGTCAAACTATAGTGACTGCCAGGTAAATAACAGGTTTGCTTGTGTCTATTTCATTTGGCTAAAAATGAAATAGATGGAAGCGATCATACCCAGAGGTTGGTCTGAGGCGTTCGTATACAGAGCCGTTATGTGTTTGGTTAGTTTCAGGTTATCTACTGCGACATGGTCAACTAAACGTCATCAACGGTGATATCATCAACTATTAGCTATCAACTATCAACTATCAACTATCAGCTCATCAAAGTCTGGAGTTAGCATGAATAATAAAATTATTGGGATTGTGCTTGTTATTGCGGGTATTTTTTTAGCGTTGTGGGGCTACAATATTTATGATGCAGCGAGCTCCCAACTTACCCGCGCCATAAGTGGTGATACACCTATTGAAGCCTGGGCTGGAATGGCGGGTGGTATTATTGCGGTTCTAATAGGTATTACAAAGTTGAAATAATGGTTGTGATTTTGCGTTGAAATCAAAATACTCAACCATAATGGCTATCAATTAATGTTTATTTATAGGCATGGTTATTGGTTCTAAAAACCGCAAATTAGCACCGCATAAACAGCTAAGGATTATGGTTTTTTACCTTTGAACGTTCATTACTATTGGCACCGGTAAAGGTTGCAGTAAATAACCACTGCAACCTTATTTTAGACCTCACCTAAATAACGTTATCCAGCCAGCTTGTCGTTAAGTAAATCGAGTCTATCTTGTCCCCAAAATGGCTCATTTTGATACACATAGGTCGGTACTCCCAACAAGCCTTTTTCAATAGCATCTACAGTATTAGATTCGTATATTACTTCGATTTCGGCTGACAATGCTTGCTGCACAACACTGTCGGCGTCGACATTGAGTGAGGTTAATATTTGCTTAATCACCGCTTCATCAGCAATGTTTTGATCTTTTGCCCAACATGCTGCCAGTACATTACCAACAAATTCACCGACAGCTTGTCCAGCTTGTTGTAACACAATTGTGCATCTGTCGGCCAGACTTGGGTCTGCAGGGAAAAAAGCAGGCTGTAGATTAAGGGTCAATTTGCGCTTTGTTGACCAACGAGCTAACTCAATTAAGCGATAGTCTTGTCGAGCTTGCAGGCGTTGTTTTACCGGTAACACACCTAATTCAGCAAATAATTTTGCCAGTTTAATCGGCTTATAGTCGATAGCAGCTTTGTGCTGTTCAGCCAACGAGGTAAAGGTGCTATGGCCTAAATAGGCATAAGGAGAAAGACTCGTAAAATAATAATCTATTGCTGTTGTCATGGTTCACATTACCTTTTTGGGCTTATTTGAGAGGCTGAGTCGTCACACTCGTGTATTTAGCTTATACCTAGCATTAACTGCTAATAGATAACTGATAACTGATAACGACCATAATACAATCATAACTAACAGTTAAATTCCAAGTACTATGGCTGAAAGTCTGCCTTCTGGCCACTGAGAAAGTTAATATAAAGTCTATGATAATCTCACAATAAACCTTAAAGAATATTAAGTCTCTCAACGATTAAGACCATAATGTCATAAGGCAGAACAACACAGAATCTGTTACAGGATCAATTGTTGTAACTCACTCTTTAGCTTAAAAAGTGTTTCACACTCCCGCTAAGTGACTGAGATTGAACATAGTCGGCATAACGCTGTTATAGAGTGATGCTGATAAATACAAAAAGTGCCAAAAGGCACTTTTTATATTTTAAAGAGGAAAGATACCTCTTTAGCAACTTAGCATTTATTGCGCTGGATTAATGCCAGGGATAACTTCATCCACACCAAAGCCTGTTTTGGCCGATTGAATGACATTAATCGCTTCAGATGTCAGTGCATTATTGCCTGTCAGTAGGTCATTTAAATTACCAGACTCTGAATTAACCAAGCCTAACTCTCGTAGCATAGCGTCAACCACAGGAGCATTAGCACGATAGTTTAATGCAGCAGTGGTTACTTGCTCTGCAATACCCCCCTGGGATTGGTTACCCTCGCCGTTACTCATTTGATTGCCCGTACCATAGCCTTGTAAAATCTTAATACCTTCAATTTTTTCAAGCGGTTTAACGGCTTGAGCAATAATGTCTGGTAAGGCTTTTAATATGGCTAATGATCTTTGCAGTGCAATTTGTTCGTTGCTCAGTACGTTTTCAGCTTCGTACTGTGCCCGCTTACCCGCAGCTTCGACTGCATAGATTTTCTCATCGGCTGAGGCTTTTAGCATCTTAGCGTCTGCACTGGCACGCGCTTCAATTAAAATGGCGCTAGCTCTATCTTCCGCGGCAACTTTTTCTGATTCAGCTCGAACCGTAACACCCACGGCCTCACGCTCAGCTTCTTTTCGGGCATCAATAACTTCAATGTCTTTACGACGATTAGCTTCAGCAGTTTGGCGCGCAGTAATAACCGCTTCTTCTTTTTCTACCTTGGTTTTCTCAGCTTCTGCAGCGCGAGCGCGAGCGGCTGACTCTTCTTCTGACTTAGCGGCCACCGCAATGCGTTTGTCTTGTTCAGATACTTCAATATCGCGTTGTTGCTGAATGCGTGACTGTTCAATAGACTTATACTTTTCAATTTCACGGGTTTCGATGTCTTTGGTTTTTTCAATTTCAGCCGTTTCAATTGCGCGCTCTTTGGCAATTTCGGCTTCACGCTCTTCGCGGGCTTTATTTTCTTTTTGTTTAATGATTTCAGCTTTTTGATCGGCACGTTTAAATTCAAGCGACTGTTGCTGAGCGAGGCGAGCTTCTTCTTCCGACTTTTCGATTTCTAACGATTCTTTTTCTGCTTCAAGATTACGCTGTTCAATTTTGATGCGGTTTTCTTGCTGAATATCGTTGGTTTCTTTACGTTTTTCTTCAATGATTTTTGCTAGACGAGCACGACCTTCGGCATCAAATGCGTTATTTTCATTAAAAAATTGCAAGTCAGTTTGATCAAAACCCGTGAGCGACACAGATTCTAATTCTAGGCCGTTTTTCTCAAGGTCATTGGCGACATTATTCTGCACTCGCTGGACAAAGTCAGCGCGCTGCTCGTGCATTTCGGTCATGGTCATTTCGGCTGCAACGGTACGCAATACGTCGACAAACTTTGATTCCATTAATTTTTTTAGTTCTTCAACACGATTAGTGCGAGTGCCTAACGTTTGCGCTGCCATTGAAATCCCTTCGGCATTTGGCGCAACACGTAAATAGAAGTCGGCTTTTACATCCACGCGCATTCTGTCTTTGGTGATCAGGGCATCTTTTTGATTTTTTTCGACTTCAATACGCAAGGTATTCATATTGACCGAAATCGTTTCGTGCAGCACTGGCAGCACAATTGCGCCACCATCTTTAATGATTTTCTCACCGCCGAACCCGGTACGAACAAAAGCCATTTCTTTACTGGCTCGTTTGTACAGTTTGGCAAAAATAAGTCCAATAATAATCAATCCTAATACTGCTATGCCAGCAATAAGGAGGACAAAGCCGCTTCCTGAATCAAAGTTTGTTAACGTTTCCATTTAATTTCCTTTTAAATACAACTGTGTTTTATCAAAAAGTGTCATTGGAATGACATTTTTATTTTTAGGGTATATCTCAATAAGATATTTTTAGGTTAACTGAATCTGGTTGCTGTCCAGACTTTGCCTTGATGAGCGATGAGTACAACATCGACGCCTGGCAAAAATTCGACATCGTCGTGTTCTGGTTCAACTAACACGTAGTGTTTCTGCCCAAATGTGTCCCGAACCACCGCTTCTGTCGGCATGCCTTTTATTGCACGACCTTGGGTTATCTTGCCGACACAACCGCCAAGCGCATCAATTGATATTGCTGAGGTTTCGTTTTTAGGGAGAATATTGGCAATACCATTACCAATAAAGTGGCTTGAAAAAAACATTATGACTATCGCAACAGGTACGGTGATGATTTGGGGTAAGAAGCTGCCAAAAAGTTGTGAATAGCCAAAGTTAATCACATACCCTGCTATCGCAAAACTACTTAACGCTAATACAAACCAGATAAGTAACGGTAAGCGATTAAGACACAGCCAACCCAATATACCGGTCATCCCGGTAACAGATACCGTGGTATCAACATCTGTATCTACATCGAGTGAAAACCAATTATCAAGTGCACTAAATACACTTAAGCCTGCAATCAAGGCGATGATTTCGAACATCCCCAATATGACCACAATAGCGAGCGCAATTGAAAAGGGTATATTTGCTTGAGCGACTAAAAAAGCCTGCATTGTTTCTCCATAAACCTAACGGGTTAAACTCCATTTGATTGTAAAATATCATGTTATTTTGCAGGAGGATATGAGCGAATAATAATTCCGGATGCTTTTTGAGATGTAAGCCTACTATTATGGATAAATCGGAACAATTTTGATTCGACAATACTCAAACAAAACCGCGCGCATAAAGCAGTGATGCCATAATTGTTGAGAACAATCTAAAACGTAAGTTGAGTATTTTCAGCGCTTCGACACGACGTAAACACAAACGATACTGCAGACTAATGCAGTGATCTGAGGCCGTGTTATTTGTACGTAAGCTAGCTCTTATTGCTATCTCATAATGCCAACTCTTATTGCTAAGTTATTTGCTTAGTACGACTTAATCTAAACTGTAAGTAGGCAGCGATAATGGCATTCGCGTCTTCGACTTGTGGGTAATGCCCCAACGTAGGCAGTTCGGTTACATCTGCATGAGGAATCAATTTACGATAATGATCGATCATGTGTTGGCCCGAGATCGGATCTTTAGCCCCTGCGATCAACTTGATCGGTATTGTACTGTCGATAATCGCCCCAACCCAACGTTCGCGGTGTTGTTTACGCTGGGTGATATAGTTAATCAATTTATGCATTACCGCTAAGCCATTATTGTGGTTAAGCAGTTGCCATAAAGCGTCGATAACCTGTGGCGTAGGCGGTGTCGATGGTCCAAATATACGTTGTAAATTAGCAGCAAACTTTTGTTTGTTAATTAACTTAGACACCAGAGGCCCTAATGGAGACAGTAACAAGGTTTGAATGAGCAAAGGTTTGTGGGTTTCGGGAAACAAACCCCCATTAAGAAAACACACACTGTTAATACTCAATGTACTGTTGCCATCAAGTTGTCTTGCTAACAACTCTTGCGCGACCGTATCACCATAGTCATGGGCTAAAATATGATAATGGCTAACGCCAAACTGCTGTAAAACAGCTTCATAAATATCGGCTTGCTGACTGATTAAATAATCAACATTTTTGGGTTTGTCTGAAAATCCAAAACCCAACATATCAAGAGTTACCACAAAATAGTGTTGAGTTAACTCATGCCACATACCTTCCCAATCCCAACTTGCGCTAGGGTAACCATGAATTAGCAATAACGCTGGTGCCGTTCTATCACCCGCTTGACGAGTAAAGATCTGCTGATCGTTAATAGACAAAAATTGCCCCTGCTGTTGCCACTCGCACAGTTCGATCATGACGATATTTTCCGCTAAATAATGAGTTTAGATAACAGAATCACACATCATCCCCATATTGGCTAGTCTGTTTTTATGGAAATTAATCCATAAAAATTAACTTAATTACACTTAAATTAATGATAAATAAATACTTAAATTAGCCAGCATTTTTCGTTCCTTTAAATCATCACGAAAGTAGTATTTTTAAGCATTGGACGTATACTTATTAGTATTCCCTCGTAATGACGGTAAACTTATTGATGCAAATGCTAGCTGACCCACAAACACTGCATGATAATCTTAAATTGCTATACCGTAGCGCCATTCCTGGTATCGCAATTACTGCTCTCACAATCACTTAACCACCTACTAATATAAAACTAAATGTTCTGTTAATTTATTGTCTGATTAATGGGCGCTGGTGCTATGATTCCAGTTTATTCGACTTCAGTTAAACCACACATAAAGTTAAGCTTTTTATTTTAAAGAATAAAATATTAATGATCAGCTATTAGCCCAATAGTTATTAACTGATTAACATCGCGAGGAACGTCAGTGTTAACAGATCCATTGTTTTGGTTAGTCGCTATTCCAGCGGTATTAATCACCGGGATGTCAAAATCAGGCTTTGCTGGCGGTGCAGGCGGATTAACCGTGCCTTTACTTGCCTTGGCCATTAGCCCAGCAGCAGCCGCGGCAGTGATGTTACCGCTATTGGTTTACATGGACTTTCTAAGTGTGCGCTCTTGGTGGGGAAAACAAAATACGACCCAACTGTGGATTTTGTTGCCTGCGGCCATTATCGGTATTGTGGTGGCTTATCTGCTATTTGATCAACTTAACGAGCAGTATTTACGCGGCTTATTAGGGGTTATTTCGTTAGGATTTGGTGTTTATGGTTTGACATTAGGAGAATGGTCACAACGAAAACCATCCTCTTTTATCGGCCGAGTTTGCGGCACAATTGCTGGCTTTACCAGTTTTGTTGCTCATGCCGGTGGGCCACCATTAAATGCCTATTTAATCCCGCTGCGTTTAGTTAAAACAGAATACTTAGGCACTGCGGTGGTATTTTTTGCAGTAGTGAATGCTGTGAAGTTAATTCCCTACAGCATGCTAGGACAAATTAACCTTAGTAATTTATTAGTCTCTGCATCATTGGCGCCCATTGCCTGGATTGGGGTAAAACTCGGACTGCGCATTCAAGATAAGTTTGATGAAAAACAGTTTAAAAAAATCATCCTCAGTTTAATGATCGTGGTAGGTTTACGCTTATTGTGGACGGCACTGATACCATAATTGATGTGGTAATATTTATGTATCGCGTTGATTCATAAATTGAGCTATCAAATTGAGCCATCCAATTTAAATCATCGTAATATTTGATACCGCTATAACAAGCCCAACAATATAAATAAGGTAAAATATGAGTGCTGATAATCGCTATTTTTATGAACCCAGCAAAGGTCATGGTCTGCCACATAACCCACTTAATGCCATTATAGGCCCACGTCCCATTGGTTGGATTGCCTCTCGCAATGCTCAAGGCCAGCGAAATCTAGCGCCTTATAGCTTCTTTAACTGCTTTAATTACGATCCGCCAATTATCGGCTTTGCCAGTACAGGTTGGAAAGACAGCGTCGCCAACATTGTTGAAACTGGCGAGTTTGTATGGAACTTAACTACCCGCAGTTTAGCCGCGCAAATGAATCAAACCTCTGCAGCATTGCCCCGTGGCACTGATGAGTTTGAATTTGCCGGATTGACACCAATAGCAGGCAACATTGTTAAGGCTGACCGCATTGCACAAAGCCCGGTCAGCTTCGAATGCAAACTGTCGCAATGCATTCAGTTAACCGCAGCTAATGGTGACAAAATTGATACTTGGTTAGTGCTTGGTGAGGTTGTAGCTGTACACATTGAAAAACACTTGCTGAGCCCAGAAGGAATTTATCAAACAGCATTAGCTGAGCCTGTTTTGCGCGCAGGTGGACCATCGGCTTATTATGGTATTTCTGACGAGTTACGTTTTGATTTGCATCGCCCGACTTTATAAGTTGAATAAATGATGGATGCTAAACGATGGATAATGAGCAATTTGCTTCACATTAGCCAGAAACAGCCTTAACGAGATAGCTTTGAAAATTCCAAATAGTATTTTACAAACAATTAGTCAGGCGATTTCGGCAGATAGAATCACTCATATTGAAGTGATTCAACCGCTTTGGGGTGGTTATGGTCAGTTATTTAGGGCTTATGTAACGGGTAAATCGTACTCGTCAGTGATTGTGAAATATGTCTGTTTACCTCAACAGGAATCGCATCCTAGAGGTTGGAATACGCCACTGTCGCATCAGCGTAAATTGCAGTCGTACCAAGTGGAAGTGAATTGGTATCAGCACTATGCAAATCTTCATACACAGCAGAGATTCAGTCCTCTGCCGCGTTGTTTGTATGTAGACCAACAAGCCAATGAAACCCTGTTAGTGTTACAAGACTTGCATACCCTGGGATTTACTCAAGTAAGAAAAACCACCACATCTGAAACCGTACTCGCTTGTTTAACGTGGTTAGGGCATTTTCATGCTAAATACATGCACGTAGAACCAACAGGACTTTGGCCTGTCGGCACATACTGGCATCTAGATACACGACCAGACGAGTTAGCCGCTTTAGCCGACAGCCCGCTTAAGTCGGCAGCCCATCTCATCGACGATGCCTTGAAACAATGTCCATTTCAAACCTTGGTGCATGGAGATGCCAAATTAGCTAACTTTTGTTTTAGTCAGGATGACCATGCTGCAGCTGTCGATTTTCAATATATCGGCCAAGGTTGCGGCATGAAAGACGTGATCATGTTACTCAGCAGCGTATTGAGCTATCACGAACCAGAAGCGTTAATTAATGGCTATCTTAATCATTATTTTGCCGCGCTAACCCAAGGCCTAGCTGAGTGTCATCCGCTAATCAATCCGCTTGAGGTACAACAGGCATGGCGACCTTTATATTGTTTAGCCTGGGCTGATTTCCAGCGTTTTATTAAAGGTTGGAGTGTTGAGCATTTCAAAATCAACCCATATACCGAAGCGCTAACCGAGCAAGCGATAAAACAACTAGCCACAGCCTAACGCTCATTATTGCTGATTAATTAACCACCTAAAGGCTATTATCTTATCCCAATTGGCTAAGGCTGCTATTGCCGTCTACAGTTGATAAACACTGTAGTATTTGTTGTCATCCATCGGTTATTTATTACCAACAAACACTGCAATCCTCTGTCTAATTCGAGTAAACATAGCTTCGTTTTGGGTTTGTATAAACAAAGCCATAAGCTAGGAAGTCACCATATGGAAAGTCCGTTTACGTATATTTTAATCACCTTGTTTTTTTCTAGCATTCTGCTGTCGATAATCTTTTTCATGACCTGGAAAACCATGGGTAAGCAAAAATATGCGTTGATGTTTTCTTTGTCTTTTTTAGCCTCGACTGTGCTGTGGGCTAATAGTTTATTTAAAAGCCTATTTCTTTCTCATAACCTGTATTGGATGATCGGCTGCAGTGTATCCATGCTGTCGGTGGTGCTCGGGACATGGGGACATTGTTTACGCACTAACACTAAAATCCACCCTGCAACATTGCTTGGCCTAGGCGTATGTGGGATGGCGCTAACCTATTACTTTACTTATATTAGCCCACATCTAGGCTTAAGAATGTCGTTGTATTTATACGTTGATGTGCTGTTGTTGATGATCACTAGTGTGGTGATTATTAAGCATCGCACCAAATCACGGCCAGCCGAAATTGGTGCGTCGTTAATGCATTTCATATTTGCCATGTGCATATTTGTTGCAGCGAGTATCGCGCTATTCCAAGGTAAAGAGATGGATGTGGAACTTATCAAGCTCTACGCCATTGTTAACTTTACCGCCCTACCTGCGGCTTATGTTGGTATGTCAGTATTTGTGATTTATATGCTGGCTTCTGATTTGGCCGAAGAAATGAAGTTGCTGGCGATGACAGATTCATTGACTGATTGCTTTAATCGTCGGGGATTTTATAGCCACGCAAAACAAAAATTACTTGAGCTACAAAAGCAGCCGCAACATGCATGCCTCATTTACTGGGATATTGATAAGTTTAAAGCCATTAACGATCAGTTCGGCCATGCTGGCGGCGATCAAGTATTAATCAGCATTACCCAGTTAATTAAACAACATATAAAAAAAGACGACTTAATCGGCCGCATGGGCGGTGAAGAGTTTGTTATATTGATCGAGCGCAGCAATTATCAAGAGTCTATCAATGTTGCCGAGCGATTAAGAGCCATGATTAACCAAACACCTATTGTTTATTGCGGCCAGC
Source organism: Shewanella sp. Arc9-LZ (assembly GCF_010092445.1). Classification (NCBI taxonomy): domain Bacteria; kingdom Pseudomonadati; phylum Pseudomonadota; class Gammaproteobacteria; order Alteromonadales; family Shewanellaceae; genus Shewanella; species Shewanella sp. Arc9-LZ. The sequence continues at coordinate 4,351,979 of NZ_CP048031.1, forward strand.
AAATTAGCGTAACCGCCAGTTTTGGGGTCGTTGAACTCAGTAACCAAGACATAACGATAGAGCAAGCTATCGATCTCGCCGACAGTGCGTTATATCAAGCCAAAAGCAGTGGCAGAAACAAAGTGGTGTTTAGCTAACCTCCGTAAAGGATAACTAACCCTTTGTGAATCGAAGCCACTGCCTAAAACGATGAACGATTGCCCAGATTAAGAGAAGGTTAGTTAACTTCTATTCGAATATTATCGCTTAATGTTTCAAGCTGGGAAATTAACAGTGCGATAGTCACATTCTCCGGTAATCTTAATGTCAGCTTAGCGCTGTACACCGTTTTACCTAAACTAGTGACTTGTACACGGTAACATTCTTGGTGGTCTACGCTGACTTCAAGATCCGCTAAAATTTGATTCATGTCATGGGTTAAGCCCGAGCGATCATTGCAATCTAAAGTGAGTTTACATTCTGGCGATAGATGTTTAGATTCACGATCGTACTCAGCATAGACAAACGTTAATTGTGAAAACTGCTGCTCTAATGCTTGTTTTAACGCCGCTTCCTTATCGACATCTATCATTACCCGCATCATGGCCACAAATTGTCCGTCGAGTTTAATGACTTTACTGGTTTCCCAACTTGCGCCTATTTCACGGCTAACTTGAGCAAGTGATTGCAGAAGATTGGGCTTTAAAGTCCCTAATACAGTAGTGATAAACCTATGTTGCATATAACCTCCGATACCAATAAACCACAATGATGTTGGTATATTTAATGTGGTTTTAATTAAAGCCTAATTACAGACTAGCTATCACGCGAAAGCACGTCTGTGTTCTAGCACACAAATCAAACAAATGAGTTGTCATCAGCGACCAAACATAGCAATAGATTATGTCATCGAGCAGGTGAAAATGGTTGGTATCATGCCCAACGTTATAGCAGAAGAGAGCCGGAGTTAGTCATAAATTATTGACCATAGAGATGATTTTTGCTGTAAATGTTATTTTTGCAAGCCACAACAAACTTAGTGAATTTGTATCGCTTACATCACAGAATACTCCGCATCAGTCACAACTTAACCGCCCTAGTGAATAGCAGAACAATGCTATTTTTGATACCTGTCGCACTAACCGCAACAACTTGCACAATATCACCTCACTCGCATGTGCTTTCAGTATCTGTTTGAATTTAAATAACTTATTGGAAAAATTAAGTTTAGCTTTACACTATTAAATACAAAAAATAAATTAAGTCATTGTTTTTAATAATGAATAACTTGCTTTACGATTAGCTATTCATCCCTATTGCTGCTTATTGCTACCCGTAGACGCTTTCTCTAAAATGCGCGCCTTGCCCAATCGGGGTGTAAATTAATCTTTAGCGACGTTATATCGGCGTTAAAACTTTCCATTAAGGGAACATGATGTCTACAAAATTAGCGAATCCTGCACCATTAGGATTAATGGGCTTTGGCATGACAACCATACTGCTCAATATCCATAATGCTGGCTATTTTCCAATTGATTCGATGATCCTCGCAATGGGGATTTTCTACGGTGGCATTGGCCAAGTGATTGTCGGCATGATGTGCTTTATGCGTGGCGACACCTTCGGCACCACCGCGTTTACTTCATACGGCTTATTTTGGTTAACCTTAGTGGGTATTATTTTAATGCCAAATATGGGCGTAGCCGCCAGTCCAGCAAACTTTATGGGTTGGTATTTAACGCTGTGGGGCACCTTTACTGCCTTTATGTTTGTGGGATCGTTACGTTATCCACGAGCAAAACAAGTAATATTTGGTTCATTAACCATCCTGTTTTTCTTATTGGCCGCACGCGACTTTACCGGTAATGCACTGCTTGGCACTATTGCAGGATTTGAAGGTATTTTTTGCGGAGCAAGCGCTATTTACTTTGCCATGGCCCAAGTGCTTAACGCTGAATATGGTCGCACTATTTTACCTATTGGGGAGTTAACTCAGACTAAAGCTCAGGTTCAGCCCCAAGCAACTGAAGCGGAAAAAGTAACCTTACACTCGGTTAAAGCATAAATAACCCGAGCTCGGGTTAAATACTTAACAGGTCGATGCATTGCATCGACCTTTTTGTTTGCATAAATTAATGCACCAAACGACAGCCACACACGGTATTACTCGGCTGAAATAAAACCACTGCATAATCTTTTGTTTCATCGCGTTCCAACACCTGAAGACTTAATGAGTGCATACCATTCTTGTTTAAATTTATTCCGCTAACATACGACAAATATTCATAATGTGCCGGTATATCGAGACTGCCCCCGCCTAAATACTCTTGTTTAGTGGTCACTGAAATATCGTACATTTGCCTTTGAGCATCAATTCTATTCACTCTACCCGTCATCGCTAATGTGCCAGCTGAATTGCCCTCTAAGTCATAATAGCGGTAATTAATTTGGGCTAAACCATCTTTAGAAACGAGATCGACCAATAAATAATGATCGCTATCTGCAGCGCCAACTTCATGATTAAACAGTTCTGAACTGCAGCTCAGCATAAAACTCGGAGTCTTGGATGTTAACGAGTAAATGCCGCCAATACTGGCCAGCAAACACAATAGAATGACAATATTGATTACCCATAATCCTTTTCTTGCCATTGTACTAATGCCCCTGAGATCGATGAGATGAAGCGAGTCGAACAGGTAATGAGTCGCAAATGTTCACTTGTTCAAGCCATGCTGAATTGATAAATCGCTTAGGTTGGCGTAAGTCGCTAATTTTTAAATTACGAATAATAGACTGGCCCAAATAATCACCTCTGAGGGTAATGTTCAGTACTTGCTTGTCATGAGATAACGATAAAAAAGCTTTATTCCATACCGTTTCAGCACAACCTAATAAACTTTGTGTGAGCAGTTGTCCTTGACCAATCAGTAACTCATTATTGGTGTTTGAAGGTGAATACAGAATCACATCTACTTGCTGGCCCGAATTTAAGCTCACCGTTTCTATACTCAACGGCATAGTTGGATTGATAGAATGGCCGACTTGATTAAACCACCATAGGCTTACCAGCGACACGCTAACAACTGCAATGACCACCAGCAAAGCTTGTAATGGCCGAATGACTACGCGGGCTAATTTATTGCTGGATTCTTTACGGGCACGATGATGCCTCAGCAAATAACCTTGGCCTTTTACTGTTTCGATAAGCGTTTCGTATTGTGGTCCAAGAAAAGAGCGTAAGGTAAAAATAGCCCTGGCGACTGACGCTGAACTCAAATGTGAATCGTCTTCATGACCCGACTCTAATAATGGTTTAGCAACAACTTTCCCTTGATACTCGACCAATAATGTCAGCACATGTAACTCGGCTCTGGGAAGATGCCACACCACTCCGGTTTCCTGGTTAATTAACTCCCCTTTGTCGACACTGAACCTGCAATGTCCCAATTGCATGTAGACCGCCTCAATAATTGACCTAACTTCGACATACTGAAGTGTATGCATAAAATCTTATGAAATCTGTGATCCTTATACCTAAGCGCTTTATTCCTTAGTAAAAGTAAGTCTTTAAATGTGCAAACTGATAAATTTGCGAGCGACATCACGTCATTTCATGATTTTAAAAACACACTAAACGGCTACAAAAATGCATAAATGTGCAAAATAGTGAGACTCACATCACAAAATCCTATGACGTTAAGCACATTCAGCTTCAATAAATCGATGCCACAATCACTAAAAAACCTCATTTCAAGCCGCTATTTTTATCTGTCTTGAATCACATCTTTAATTGCTCCATTGCTTATTGTTACCACATCAAGTTGCTAACCCATTTTTACTAGCAACTCAAAACCCCCAACACTAGAGATTGGGAATAATAAAATAACGATGAGTAAAGGGTGATTATTATGAGCATAAACAGACGTCAAGCATTGACACAAATTATTGGTTTAAGCACTGCAGCAGCTGGGGCAACGTTATTAGGCACATCTGCATTTGCTGCCACAGACGCAGATGGCAACTACCGTTTAGAACTTGGTGAAAAACTTAAATATGCGCCACTTGATGCGATGCAAACAGCAAAACTTGCCTATGAAACGGGTGGCGGTTGTATGCACCAAGTATTTCACGCCATTGTGACTATGCTAGCGGCATCTGGCAGCGTAGACGCCAGTAAGTTTGCCACTATCCCTACCGCATTAGCAGGTTATGGTTGGGCAGGCGTAGTTGGCCAGGGAACATTATGTGGCAACCTTAATGCTGCCGGTATGTTGATTAATTTCCTTGACGATATTAATGGTCAAAACAGCGCCATTATTGGTGCATCGTTCCGTTACTACGAAACCAACGATTTACCGTTATCATCTGCTGAGTTCATTGCGGGGATTGGTTCTACAGCCGATAAATCACTCGAAGTAGGTAAAACCTCTATTGCCAACAGCCCACTGTGCCATTCATCTATTAGTAATTGGTCTGCGGCATCTGGAAAGCCTTTTGCATTAAAAGGTGAACGTTGCAAACGCCTCTCTGCCAGCATGGCTTTTTATATTGTTGATTTACTCAATCGTGCCTATGGCGGTGAAGATATTTCAGTATTAGCAGAAGCAAAACCGTCTGTAGAAGCGCAAGCATGTCAGTCTTGTCATGGCGTTACCGAAACTATGGGCTCTGCAGCCAGCGTGAAAACAGATATGGAATGTACCACTTGTCACACAGGGCATTACAATTAAGGAGCGCATCATGAAGGTTAAATATCTTAGCGCCATATTAGCGAGTTCATTGTTAATCTTTGGCTGTAATAGCGACAATGATGACGAAGTTGTCACTGAGCCACCGGTGGTAGTTATTCCCCCTGTTGTTGTGCCACCAGTAGTCGTTGTACCGCCTGTTGTTGATGGCGTGAGTATTGATGATGCCAGCACTGTGGTGGTTAAACTCGACACATTTGACTCGACCACTGGCGCACTATCATTCACCGTTGCCAATAGCGAAGGTGAAGCGCTGACTAACGTAGCCGATTACGATATTGTGTATTTTGGTTTTCCTGACCCAGCCTCACCGTCCATAAAGCCTAAGGCTTGGAAACGTTGGCATGTCACTCAAAACTATCAATGTGATAGTACAGCCACTGACAGCTGTACAGGCACATTAGAAGCGACAGATACTGCGGGAAAATATACTTTTAATGTGAGCGATCTCGACTTACAAAGTAAAGCATCGGCAAATGCTGAAATGATTTATAAGGTTGCGGTCCAAATTAAGGGCGCGCTTGCCAGTAATGAAATTGAGTTGATTGACCCTAGCAATTAATCATCATTCAGCCTCCCCCCGGCTAATGGCGAGAGAAGACCACTTGTGCTCATTAGCTTCAGGCTATTTGTCGCAGTATTACACTGCGGCTCTTTTTATCATTTTCGCAGCACGGCTTGAATATACAAAACTGGGTATGCACCGCTTAGATAAACAGTTTAACGCTGTACAGCTGTGAATATTGAAAACAAAAAAAGGGTTTCAGCAGCACTGAAACCCTTTTTTATTCAACACTGGCTACTGATAAATTTAACGAAGCTGTTGCATTAAGTATGCGTAAACCATTGAACTTAACTCGGCGGCCTGGGTATTGTCTGCCGCGCCAGCATGGCCACCTTCAATGTTCTCAAAATACAACACATCTATGCCCATGTCTTCCATTTTCGCCACCATTTTACGCGCATGCGCTGGGTGTACACGGTCATCACGAGTTGACGTGGTAAAGAACACTTTAGGGTATTTAACCCCTTGTTTTAAATTGTGATATGGCGAATAGGTTTTAATGTATGCCCACTCTTCTTCGATATCAGGATTACCGTATTCGCCCATCCAACTGGCACCAGCCAATAACTTGTTATAGCGCTTCATGTCCAACAATGGCACCTGGCACACTACAGCGTTATACAGTTCAGGACGACGAGTAAATGCAGCACCCATTAACAAACCACCGTTACTACCACCTTGAATACCAAGATGTTTGCTTGACGTAATTTTGCGCGCAATTAAGTCTTCGGCAATGGCTTCAAAGTCTTCATACGCTTTATGACGATGTTGCTTTAACGCTGCTTGATGCCAAGCTGGGCCGTACTCTCCACCACCGCGAATGTTAGCCAGTACATAAACACCGCCCTGCTCTAACCAGTTTTTACCAATAGTGGCCGAATAGGCTGGTAAGCGCGATACTTCAAAACCGCCATAACCATAAAGTAATGTTGGGTTACTGCTATCGAGTTTAATGTCTTTAGCCATCACTACAAAATAAGGCACTTTTGTGCCGTCTTTTGACGTAACAAAGTACTGTTTCGTGACAAACTTATCGGCGCTAAATTGTTGCGGCATGGCTTTAATTTTATCGGCTTTTAAGCTGGCACCATTTAAGCGATATAAACTGGCTGGTTCTAAAAAGCTGGTGTAATTAACAAAAAAATCATCACTATCACGTTCAACATCAAACACACTTAAGGTGCCATTGGCTTCAAATGGCACAGGTTTGCTTTGCCACTCACCTTTATCGTTTTGCATGTATCGTACAAGTTTGCTTTTTACATCATCTAGCCAAGTGACAAAAATGGCATTCTGGCTAAATGCGACTTGTGAAATAGAAGCATGCTTCGTTGGCGATACCAGTTCACTAAACTCAGGTTTTTGCGCAATGAGTTTATCAACAGGTGTATAAACAATGGCGCCTTGTTTGAAAGTCCCTTTGGGGGTAACTAAATCGCTTTTTAGCTCGATATATAGCTGACCTTTAAAGTAACCTTTTAAATCGGCATCTTCAGGAATAGGCAGCGACACTAACTTACTATCTTGATAAACATAATGTTTAGCGGTGTAGAAGGTTAAACTTTCGGTGACGATATTCAGCGGTGTTTTATCATCAAACATCACATAACCCGACACGGCAACGGAGGCTTTATCGCCTCTAAACACTAATTTGGCTGCAGACAACGGTGTGCCACGTTTCCACAATTTAACCACGCTTGGATAGCCTGAATCCGTCATGCTTTGTGCATCACCAAAATCAGTTCCGACAAACACGGTATCTTTATCAATCCAGCTTAACCTTGACTTAGCTTCAGCCAATACGAATGGCTTTTGGGTGCTGTCAACAAACGCTTTTGCGGTTAAATTAAATTCACGCACCTCAGCGGCATCTGCCCCCCCACGTGACAACGACACAAAGCAGCGCTCGTTTTGTGGGTATTGACATTCAATGCCTTTAAACACCCAATTAACCCCCTCGGCTTTGCCAAGGGCATCGATATCAAGCACAGTTTCCCAGTTGGGTTCAGCCTTAGCATATTCCGCCAGTGTGGTACGACGATAAATCCCACGCTCGTGGGTTTCGTCTTTCCAAAAATTATACAAATAATCGCCAATACGAGTGGCATAAGGAATACGGGCTTTATCGTTTAAAATCTCTAGGCTGTTTGACACCAAGTTATCAAAGCCTGAGTAAGCCTTAATGTGAGTTGCAGATACGGCATTTTGCTGCTTAACCCACGCCAGCGGCTTGGCGCCTTCAACATCTTCTAACCAAATATATTTGTCTTCTTCTGCATTAACTGGTGTTGCCATTGTCATCGCACTCGCTATACATAGGGGTATGATTCGCTTAAGCATTAAAAATTTCCTTTTTGTTATTTGCTCGCGGCATTTTACTAGCATGCATCTACTTTATAGGATCCATGTAGATGTTCAATCGATAAGGAGAGCAAACTGTAACAGGCAAGCCCCATAACAGAGCAAATTATTGCTAGATTATCATGCCAATTTGGTCGACTAAGCAGGTATAATGTCGCGCTAAACATTGTTCTACCCATTCAAACAAATAAATACAGGCACCAACATGGCCAAAACCGCAGCAGCATTACATATATTAGTTAAACATCAGACTCAGGCTGAAGACATCATCAAGCAGCTTAATAATGGTGCTAAATTTGATGTATTAGCCAAAAAGCACTCTAGCTGTCCTTCGGCCAAAAGCGGCGGTAATTTGGGCGAGTTTAAAAAGGGGCAAATGGTGCCACCATTCGATAAAGTCTGTTTCAACGGCGAGCTCATTACGCCACACCTCGTCAAAACTAAATTTGGCTGGCATGTGGTGAAGGTACTTTATCGCACCTAGCAATAGTCGGTCTGAGGAATAGCGCGTCGACAATAGTCGCGCTTAGAATCAATCACACATAAGATGAATGAGTCCAGAGCAGTCTAGCGATAAGATAAGAGGTGAACGGTTTTCATCCGTGATATTTCAAGGCGAAAGTGGGCTTGATATCAACGCCCACTTTTCAAAACACCAACGACTTACAATATTTACTTGCGCAGTTTGATCGACAACTCTCCATCACGAATTTGAATATCATCTACACCATCAGCAAAAGCATTCCAAAAGCCACGATCGCCAAACTCACCGACCAAATTGACGTTTTTCATGTTTCCTAGCCACGCATTCGGAATAGGCACGCCCATTAAGCTCACGCCAACTAGCGCAACAACTGGACGACGATTAGCATCAAGATGAATATCAAGCCCAGTATTCACGCGTAAAATCTCCCCAGCCATAATCGGAAAGTCGTCTGGGATCGGGATAAGCATTTTGGCACTGGCTAAGTTATCAGAAAAATCAATCGCTACACGCCGAGCAAAATCAGGATTACGGCCAATCATCGAATTCACTTCTTTCTCACTAAATGTCACTTGCCGATCAGCGTCAAACTCACGATACGCTTCAGGGGTTAACTCATCACTATTTTCACTAGCACTATCAGCTGCACGGGAATCACCACTTGATGCTGTAACCGTTGAGCGAGGTTCAACTTGCCAACCTAACCGAGTCAGTTTTTGATCCAATTGTTGCTCTTCTTTAGCATTTAAGCTAACCGGGGTGAGCGGTGACGGAAAGATATAAGTGCGGATAATAAAAAATGTCAGCCCTGCTGTAACAAGCATTGTTGCTGCAATAATCAGTAACAGTTTGGCTCCAGAGGCGCCAGTTTGCCGACTGCGCGGTATAGCCATATTTGTCATTAACGCTTGCATTCTATCCCTTCACAGATGTTTTTGATGATTTCATAGTACTGGCGGCTGACTGTAAAGGACAGTAAAACTCGTCATTAAGTCAACTTGAGCTGACATTTCCAGTGAATATTTAGCTGAAAGCTTAAGGGGAATACCCCGTTGATAGCTCTATGTTAAGCCGATGATATCGTATTAACCAAACAACCAAGCTCCACCTTTGATCAACAGACAAACCCCTGCACCCATCATAAATAAATAGCCAAAAATAAAACCAACGGCCCCACTAGAAGGACCGGTCCCATCTAAGCGAATAATTATTCCACTGATATAAAACAAGATAAAAAAGTTTAGCATCATACTCAACATAAAATAGTCGCCCATGACGGGAAGCGCGCCACCGATAACACTACAAATGAGTAGCAAAAAGTCGCTAAATTTTTCTTTGGTTATATATTTTTTCTCTAAGACTCGGACAAAAAATACCACCAGCATAATCGCTAAATAAAGCAGTGAAATTGATAATGCGGAGTACATTCCTTGTTGTATTGTTACCGCCGTAACGTCTGGTGTTACAGCGATGTCTGGACTTGAGTCTGTAAACAAACTTGCAATAAAATGACCTATGCCGAATATTATCAACCACGCAATACCGAATGAGATGAGATCATCTCGAACAATAGGATGACTTGCCTTATGATTAACCATTTTGGCCAATAGCAGACCGAATAACGTGACTGCAGCCAGTAAACTTAACGCATACCAATATTGGTCTAGATAGAAGAAAGCAAAGCTGGGGGGAATAACTAAAAAGGATTGATAAAACTCGTTTTTTTTCGTTGTCAGACCGGTATCTTTATAAAATGCCAAATACACAATTAACGGTTGAGAAATAACAACGGTAATACAAAGGGTAACAATATCCATATAAAACATCCGTGTAGTTAAACAAAACATACAGCACCATGCCATACCGGGCTTAGTATAAACGCCAATATTGTAAACTCAATCAATAATTCATCGCCGTTAATATAGGCATGATGAACTATCACTATAATCCCTCAACTCAACACCAAGCAGGCATGAATAAGCCTATGAATTATTACAGATCTTTATTCATGTAGTTATTTCAAGTAGTTGATATTTTGTAGAGTAATAAGACAGAGCAATTAAGATAGAGTCATGAAGCATAGAGACGAGACTGAATCACTAGACTGACGTTAATCGTGGCGGCTGCTCAGAGGCCTTAAACATTACATCAATCATATCGACAGTTATCATGAATAGATAATGAGGCTTGCACCAGTATTGTGAAAACGTGATAAAATCACAACTTAGTCCATTAACATTACAAGGTATAGCAATGAACCCGATTCTTGCCATCTTCAAAGAACACAATATCAGTGACGTACAAATTAATGAGTTGTTCCAGACGTTAACTGAAAACCCATTCGCAGCAATGGCAACTATTGGTCAATTAGGTATTCCTGCAGAAAAGCTACAACAGTTGATGGGCATGGTGATGCAAAACCCAGCCTTAATCAAAGAAGCAGTTGAAGAGTTAGGACTAGATTTTTCTAAAGTTGAAGCAGCAAAAGCGCAGCTACAACCATAAGTACTAAGCCATTAAAAATGCACAAACAACAACGGCCAGTATCTTAAGATGCTGGCCGTTTTTGATTTATCCGATCACGACTGCTATTGATTACCTTCAAAGCCTGCTAACCAGGTTTTGAATAATTGGTTAAGCTCGGGCTGTTCAATGTCAGAAAGATTTGCCACCAGTTGGTGTTGAACCTTTACATGCTCCTCAATCGCTTCATCTATTGTGGCAAGACCTTTGTTAGTCAAAGCTACCGATACACTGCGCCTGTCTTCAGTGCTGTGTACACGGGCAATTAAGTCTTTAGATTCAAGCTTATCTAAGCGATTTGTCATCGCGCCAGAGGTTAACATCATCGACGATAATAACGCTGAAGGGGTTAAGGTGTAAGGTTTACCATTACGTCTTAATGTCGCCAGCACATCAAACTCACCCATGGTCAGGTCAAACTGCTTATGACAAGTTGATATTTCAGCCTCAATATGTTTTTGCAAACGCAAAAAACGCCCAAGAATCGCCATTGGCTCGGTATCTAAATGCGGCTTTTGTTCGCCCCATTGCGCTACGACTCTATCAATATCCTCCATACCTCACCCTTATCATTTTGCACTCAAAACATAGCTTAAAAACTTAACGTAAAGATACTTCATAAAAAGGTACTTTACAAAAATAACTTATCAGTCCAGAATTAGCACTTATCTTTACATAAAGATATTTAATACAAAGGTAGTTTATGAATATTTTACTGGCCATGATCCCTGCATTTTTTTGGGGTACCACTTATGCGATGACCCAGCTTACTTTGCCAGACTGGCCACCATTATTACTCGGTGCCCTTCGTGCGCTGCCTGCAGGACTGATTCTACTGGCGATTAAACCGAGCCTACCGCACAAAGCCGACTGGTCTATTTTAATTAAACTCGGTTCTATTAACATTGCGGTGTTTTTCAGTTTGATTTTTATCATGGCACTGACGCTGCCATCGGCTATTTCTGGTATCGGGATGATTTCAGTGCCGGTTTTTGCGATGTTATTTCATTGGGTAGTCAGTAAAAAACGTCCTAATTTGCTACAAGCACTTTCTGGCGCGGTGTTAATTGGCTTAGCTTGGATGCTGTTTGACCCAAGCTCCATTAGCTTAAACCCCATAGGATTAGTCGCAATGTTTGCCGCAATCAGCTGCATAATTATCGGCAGCACAATGACCAAAGCGTTAGGGTCGCGCATTCATTGGTGGACAATACTCACCTGGCAATTGATTATCGGCGGTACATTGCTATTCGTTGTCGCTGGTATTCAAGCGCTATTTTCACCACAACAATATCTCAATGTGGTCAGCCAATTTAGCTTGACGAATGGCTTCGGTATAAGCTGGATAATATTGCTCAACACCGTACTCGGTTACAGTATGTATGTGTGGTTACTGCAACGTATGTCTGTGGTCGACTTCACATTTGGCGGCATTGCCAATCCGATAGCGGGCATCGTCTGTGGCCTAGTATTAATAGGCGAATCATATACATCACACCAATATTTATTAATGAGTGGGATGATTTTAGCCTCTATCGCGCCAACATTAATTCAGCTACTGCGCCCAAAAAAACTCAGTACTACCACGAGCGATTAACTGAGCCTATGGGCGAGTCATTGAGCTAATAACTACAGCAGAGCTCTTAACTGATTGAGTGCATCGACAGAGAAGCCTTGGTCATAAAAGTAAATCACTGTACCTTGCTCATTGAGCAGCACGACTCGAGTATTATTGGGATTTTCATTACCGGTAAAGGCTTGTACTTGGTCGCCATCTTTATAGATGGTGACCACGCCTTTCCATAATGGCTTGGGTATGCCTGCACGCATGCCATTATTAATCAGAGGGCTGAACATTCTAGGAAACAATCCCTGAATAGTCGGAACTTCATATACCGACACTTGAGTTTGAGTCATGTCTAAGCCAATCAACCAGCGATCAATATCAAACTGTGAATCTTGCTTGTAACCAATCAACAACAGCGACAATTTACCTTGTAAATCCTCAGGTAAAGCCATCGACTCGTTTTCAAGTGTTTGACCTGTTACCGATGGAAAATCTTGCCCTGTAATAGACTGATTGGGATAACTGGTGCTACAAGCACTCAGCAGTAAAGCGGCAATAATCATTAAAAAACGCATCTGTAATCCTTGTTTATAAATATCCGATTCTTTTATACGCAGCCAAATGGCAAAAGGATTGCTTGTTGCCAAATTCAAATAAAAATTGACTGCATTTACAACCAAATGTAACCGTTGCAGCATATTTTTACCCAAAGTATAAACATGTCATTCAGCTAGCTATTCTCTAGCTGCCATTCCTCAATGGCTTCTTTATTCTCCGTGCTCCCCCTCTGTTTTCACCTTTGGTTAATTCATCAAAATAATCCTGCCTATGTACACGTTAAACTTAATCTTAAATAACACCACGCTTTTGTTGCAGCCAGTTGATAATTTGCCCAAGTCGATATCAATTCAGTTTTTACCTGAGCAGGTAAACGTGGCGAATATATTTTATGACTCTATCTAAAAACTCAATCAAATTACTGGCTAAAACACTGTAGTTATAGGTATTATGTTGCTGATTTAAAAGCATGATTCTACATCATGATTTTTATTAACTTAATGACTATCAAGGAATAGTATCGCCATGGAAAGAGGCATCTTAATTCGCTGGAACAATGAAAAAGGTTTTGGTTTTATCAAACCAGAAACCGGCAACACTCAAGATGTGTTTATTCATATTTCAACCCTAAAGCACATGGCCAGAAAGCCCATTGTTGGCGATGAGATACTATTTCATCGCGAGAACCAACCCGATGGCAAAGTCAAAGCCGTAAAAGCCAGTATTGAAGGCGTGGCTGTTATGTCTAACACAACCCGTCCAGCTTCTCACACTGGTCAACATCATCGAAACAGCCCATCTCATCATGACGAAAACTACCGTTCAAGCCCCGTGCTTGGTCGCGTAATCATGCTTATTATCCTGCTTGGGATTGGTATTTTCGGTTATAAACAATATCAAAAAATGACTGCTACGCCAGTGCTGACCAATGAGAATATTGAACAGATGGAGTGGACACCAACCGTATCAAAACCAAGCTCAATCAATCTACAACCACAGTTCAGATGCGAAGCCGGTAAAACACACTGCAGTCAAATGCGCTCATGTGCAGAAGCAACCTTTTATATCCGTAACTGCCCAGGTACACAAATGGACGGAAATAACGATGGAGTTCCATGTGAAAGGCAGTTCTGTAATTAAACATGAGGTGATGGAGTCATAGAAAGCAGGTTCTGGCTAACAGCCGCTTGCTTGGGCACTAGAGTGCTAAATCCTAGACCTTAGGTATGAGTCTTTAGATTCTAGGCTTCAGGAATAAGGTTCCAGCTAGCCTTTATCTATTTGGCACAGGCGGCTATCGCTATTTTTTCGCCTGCTTTCGATACTGGCTTGGGGTCATATTTTTGCAGCGTTTAAAGCTGTGACTAAAATTAGCCCCATCACTAAAACCAAGGCGTTCGGCTATTTCATCAAGTTGCATCGGCGTTAATAATAGCGCTTCGGCTATGCCAAAACGAACATCGTCACGCACCTGGCGCCAACTGGTTTGTTCTAGTGTGAGTTGACGATGCAAAGTGCGAGTCGTTCGAGCTAAATGCTGAGCGATATCTTCCATTGATGCTGTTAAGCCTAAGTGTACTAAGGTGTCTTTTACCAACTTAGCAACAGGTTTCCAGTTTTGCTTTTGTTGCAGTAGCTGGTTGCATTGCGCCTCACATAGTCTGGCGGTGGCTTCATTGGCTTTTAATAATGGCAGATCTAATAGCGGTGCTAATCCAGTAAAACCGTTATAACTAGCATTGAATTGGATCTCAGCACCCAGTTTTTGCTTTATATCCTCGAGTGACAAGCCTGCGGGCTGAGGCGACGTAAACTGCAGTTGTATCGGCAAGTCGTTACTTTCAAATACTTCTCGTTGGATCATCGCAGCGCCCAACATGTCTCTAACTAACACCAGCTCGCCTAACTCTCCAGGAATGTCACATGAGAACCTTAGAGATAAATCGTCTTTAAGCTCAGTTAATGTTATTTGTGAAAAAACATAGGTTAAATCTAGATAACGTAAGCCTAATTCAATCGCCTTTCTCGCAGTGCTGCTCGCCAATAGAGCATAACCCATGATGCCATAACTGGTCAGGTGATAACGGCAACCTAACTCCATTCCAACCTTGAATGGGCATGAAGTATTGAGCATTAGGTTATTTAACACCTGTAATTCTTGTTTTCCTTCAACCAGTTGCTCGTGGTCGGTTAATTGGCCCCCCGTCAAACCAGACCCTTGCAGCAGTTTATCTTGCTCAATGCCCAGCTCAATGCCATAGGACACAATAATTTGCACACTGGTAATACTGCGAAATGTCATAACTGAGGGCTACCATGTCTTAAAATCACAAATATACGTCCCTTTAGCGCGTAGATCAATGAACAATAGTTTCCTATGCTGGATAGATAATACAATTTATTAACAACATTTGAATGAACCGTTATCGAATAGTTAATGCTCAACGTAACAAGTAAAAATAGCGATGACGAATAACAAAAGCTAATAACAAAAGCTAACAACAACCAAGCACGTTAATAAATAACCATAACAAGAATAGAGGGCATCATGACCCAAGTTAAACGAAATCCTACTGTGGTGATCATTGGTGCAGGTATGACGGGCATCTTAATGGACATTAAACTGCGCCAAGCTGGCATCACCGATATTGTAGTACTGGAGAAAAAAGACTGCGTGGGCGGAACGTGGCGAGAAAATACCTACCCTGGAGCTGCCTGCGATGTCCCCGCTCACATGTATACCTATTCATTTGAACCTAATCCAAATTGGAGCCGTTTTTTTGCCCATGGACCAGAGATTAAACAATACTTTGAAAACGTGGCAGATAAATATGATGTTAAACGAGACATACGCTTTAACGAAGCCGTTACCGATGCACAATATGCCAATGGCAAATGGACGGTAAAAACCAGCCAACAGCAAACCTATATTGCCGATTTTATTGTGTGCGCCACCGGCATTTTGCATCATCCACAATTTCCAGACATTCCCGGATTAAAAGATTTTAAAGGCACAACATTCCATACTGCCCAATGGAATCATGACGTCGACATATCCGCCTCAACCCGGGTTGGAGTTATCGGTACTGGGTCAACGGCCGCACAGGCCATACCCGAACTGATTACAACCGGAGCTAAGGTGTCAGTTTTTCAGCGCACACCACAATGGCTAATGCACCTGCCCGATTTTACCTTTTCAAAAACCAACAGAAAGTTAATGGCTCGCTTTCCCATCATCACCAAAATTCATCGCAATATGGGCAAGTTTTTTCTAGAACATTTTTTTACCAAAGCAGTCACGGGACACTTTATCCAAAAGCATGCGTTAAATTTTTTGTGTAAAGCCAACTTACGATTAAGCATTAAAGACCAAACCTTACGCGAAAAGCTACGACCTCATTATCAAGTAGGCTGCAAACGGGTCATTATCAACACCACCTTTTATAAAGGCATTCAAAAACCCAATGCTGAGTTAATAACAGAAGGCATTGAGCGCATAACTGAAACAGGCATTATCACTAAAGACGGTAAACATCACGACCTCGATGTATTGGTATTATCGACCGGTTTTAATGCATTTAGTTTTATGCGCCCAATGAATCTCATTGGGCGCAACAATTTGCACATTGATAAAGCCTGGGCTCATAAAATCAAAGCCTATCGATCAATGTTACTCAGCGACTACCCTAACTTTTTTTTAATGCTCGGCCCCAACACACCTATTGGTAACTTCTCCGTTATCGCCATGAGCGAGGTTCAAACTAACTACGTTATTAAACTGATCGATAAATGGCGTGAGCATGAATTTGATGAGTTTGAAGCCAAGCAACAAGCCATTGACGACTTTAATGCCTACGTAAAGGAAGGGTTAAAAGGCACTAGCTGGGTTGGAGGATGCCAAAGTTGGTATTTAGATGCCGATGGCGACCCAATTTTATGGCCCTACACCTGGCAACGATGGGTTGATGAAATGAAACAGCCGCAGATGGAACACCTTAATACCCGATCATTTTAGTTGGCTTATCCACCTTTCACCCTTACATATCCACCCGTATTGATTCACTCGTGCTGATTGACTCATACTAGAAACAACTAGGTTTATGATGAATAAAAACACTATATTTATTACCGGCGCAGCTTCCGGCATTGGCTTAGCGACGGCAAAACACTTTCACAAAAAGGGCTATTGGGTCGGTATGGCCGACATCAATTTGGCGCAATTAACACAAGCCACCGATATATGGGATAGAACTCGAATAAGGTTGTTTCAACTGGATGTCAGTGATTTTTCACAAGTACAACACGCTATGGCTAAATTTTGTGCTGAACATAATAACTGCCTGGCCATATTAGTTAATAATGCCGGCATATTGAAAATAGGCTCCTTTGAAGAAATCCCTATCGAACAACATCAGCGCACATTAAGTGTCAATGTCATTGGAGTAATGAACCTATGCCATGCTGCATGGCCATATCTACACAACAATGGCACAAGTACTATTATCAATATGTCATCAGCCAGCAGCGATTATGGTGTACCAGAATTAGCCAGCTATTCGGCCAGTAAGTTTGCCGTAAAAGCACTGACCGAGGCGCTGGAACTTGAGTGGAAAAAGTATGGCATCAGCGTATGCGATGTTATGCCGCCCTTTGTGGCAACCAATATGCTGAAGGCACAGAAAAACAGCGCCAAAGTCATGCAACGACTCGGCGTGAATATCACTGCTGAACACGTAGTCGCAGTGATAGATAAACAAGTGAAACAGCCTAAAACCCATAGAACGGTCAGTGTTTTTTATGGCCTATTACATAGATTAAGTAACGTATCACCGACATTTATCAATCGCCTAGCGATGAAGTGGCTAAGTCGATAAAACATGCGGTTCTAATCAGTTAACAATAAGAAAAAGGCTATAGAAATGGACAACGTGAATAAGCCAGCATCATTGCCACAAGACACATCATCATCTGACAAACCGTCGCAAAACGAACTACCACAAGACGAACCGCTACAAGGCAAACGTCTACAAGCGCCCAAGCTTGAAGCGAAACAATTAATGGTCGCCAAGTGGTTGTCATTAGCGCCGTTATACAAGTTACCAGTCACATTATTCAGATATGTATTTCTAGCGATGGACCGAGTACTTGGGCTGACTAAAATTGAAATGGATAAGGTGATTAATTTAACGGTTCCGGTGAGTACTGGCACTCCTTTTATGGGCACTATTCCTTTGAACGAACATAGCGCCTGCGGTACTAGTACTATTAATAACAGCAATAACGGTAATGGCAGCAATAGCACAATAAAGCTTCGCATCTACCATCCTAGCGCCAACAAACCGCAAAAAACCTTAGTGTACTTTCACGGTGGCGGCGGCGTTATTGGCAGTATTAACACTCATGACCACTTTTGCCGCTATCTGGCTAAACATGGCAACATGAACATTATCTCAGTCGATTATCGACTGGCTCCAGAACATAAATTCCCCATCCCGATTTGTGATGCTATCGAAGCGTGGAACTATATCAATGCCAACCATCAACAACTTAATATTAATCCACAGCACGTAGGCGTGGGTGGTGACAGCGCAGGCGGATATCTAGCGTGTATCATCGGTTTACATTCACTGCAAACATCGCTGCCAGTACAGGCAAAAGTAACACCCGCATTTCAGTTTTTGATCTACCCAATGGTAGATTTACAAGGCTTAACCGAGTCTTATCGCCGTTTCAATAAACAATTAATACTCACCCGCGATTTAATGGATTATTTCAGGTTAAAATATTTACACTCTCTCGACGAAGTCACTCTGCCATTAGTGAGTCCACTACAAGCAGCAGACATTAGCGAATCGCCAAAAAGCTACATATTAACCCTTGGGTTCGATCCATTAAGGGACGATGGCATTGCGTATGCCCAGCGCCTAAAAGCGGCAGGCATAAACACACAACACCAACATTATGATGATTGCATGCATGGCTTTATTTCAATCACAAAACTCAGCCCGCGCGCCAAACAAGCCACTCATAACATCGCAATGGCATTAAACAGCTTTAATGAATGATCGTTATAGGTAACCGACAGCAGAACCGACTCTAGAAACCACCAACAGATGATAAAGTTTACTCAGGCGCCATGTATTACAGGCTAACAAGCCAACTTATGCTAAAATGCGCCGATCAGCTTTATGAATGTGCAATTCTCATTTGTTTGACTGAGCGTAGTGACCCCTACCGTGATTAACTAATGAGGATACACCAATGAGTAAGTTAAATGCCGAAGAGCGTAAAGCTCGAGATAACGATCGTTTTTCAAAACGAGTGGATGAACGCAGAGTAAAAGGCGAAGATGTTGTTGCGTATGCACTTGCCAATGAAAAAGCATTTAAGTTTCTGACCAAAGATGAGAAACACAGCCTTAAAGAAAGACAAGCGGCACTTGTAGAAGAAGTCAGCATTAAAAAACAGCAACAAGTTGAGCTTAAAAATCAGCAAGAATTAGACAAGGTTCAAGCTGAATTTACTGATACCGCGCAGTAAAAATCCATCAACAGCCATTGTTAATGATGATGGCTGACCACATTCAAATACTTATTTTTATACATTCTAGCCTATAAAAATCGGTATTTGAAAGCTGGTGAAGTTTGCTAGCGAACAGGCTTGCTGCCATAAAACACTACAGCATTTAATCCTAAATTCACTTCAAGAAGCATTTTAAGTAGCACAAATATTGTTAACTAAATAGCAATTCTCTTATCTTGAACGAGTTGTAAAAATTTATTCCCCTTCTTTATTCATTCCAAATCATTATTAAAAAGCTTAATCTGCCCACTGACTCTGACCGACAGCTCTCATTGTTTGCTTTATTATAGTTATACTTTAGATAAATAAGGATTTTGTAGATGAAACGGATGTTATTTAAGCTTTGTATCGCGCTGCTCGCGTGTGGATTATCTACAAATGTTTTTGCAAGCGTTAAGACATTGGTTTGTAACGATTGTTCAGAATTATCTATGAGTCAAACTGCCCTAAAAGAGGCTGTAGAGTTTACGCTGCCTTACATCATCGTGGTTGATATTAAAAATAAGGTAGCTCAAAAATATCGAGTTGAACAAAATAATCATACCAAACCAATCTTGCATCCCATCGACATGTCGACTATTGAACAGCGCGAAGTGAATTTACTTTATTCATATACAGATGAATTAGTCAGTACCATCAAAAAAGCTGAACAGAAAAATCAATTACAACCGGCTAGGACTCTGCCTACATCAATCGCTAAAATGCCTATAGCTTATACAGACAAGCACCTTGTTTATGCCGGTCATATTGACGGTAATGGCAGTATTTATGACTTCCTACAAGCAAGCTATTTACGAAATGATCTGCATGATGTTTATTTCAAAGAGCACATTCCAGCGTTAAAAGCGGCAAATCCCATGGCATTAAAGGCAATAAAAATCCCTAGCATGAATGATTTGGGTGTGTTCTTAACGATTGATTTCAATTCAACCGAGGAATTTAATCAACCACAAAATAGCTTCTTGAATGTATCGCTTGATATTGTCTCTAGTTCGTTTTTCATTCAAGGTGGACGAGATGGTTTTAACAACTCAATACCCATGACAATCAAGTCTGCGACAGGTGTTTTTTATTTTGCTGATATGGGTGAAAAAGATAAGTTTGAAGCATATATCCGGACACTTGCCAACAGCGATTGTGCCTTTTCTGTGTCCGAAAATCAGGTTGATGATAAATACATTTATCAGTATATCTGTCACTAACACATCATTTTAACAACAACGTTATGCTAAAAATGACGGGGCGAAACACCATAAGGTTCTCACCCATCAAACGCAATATCAGAGCTTAAAAAAACTGGATATAGGCTTATAAGCATTACCGAAAATAATAGCTAAAAACCTTAACTAATCAATCTCACGTTTCGTACACACAAACAAGGCATTGCCGGAAGCCAAATCCCAAGGGATGATTTTGTCGTAATCGTGTTCAAATATTTGAATATCAAAATACGGACTTAATAATGCTTCGAGTTCAGTAAAACTGGTGGCGACCATCGCATGAGAATCTTGCCATAACTGCGTCGAATCAAACTGGGTTTTGCCAATGCTTAGATTGAGCGATTGCATCTCACCTTCACCGCTGTAATGCCAACCAGATTCAAACACAAACTGACTATCTTCAAATTCGGCACTGTGTCTCACTAACGCCTTGTTATTGATTTTATGTTTATCAACGCTGTTAAAACAAAACAAGCCGCCGGTATTTAATGCCTTATGCACACTAGCAATACAGGCTTTAAGTGCCTCGATACCTTGTGAATAGTGAATGGAGTACAAAAAGCAGGTAATCAGATCGAGTTTTTCTTCTACATAAAACTCAGTCATATTTTGCAAACTAAACTGCGCTTCAGGGCAACGACGCATAGCAATATCGAGCATAGGCTGATTGATATCGAGGCCACTACTTTGAAACCCTAAGTCGATAAAATGCCTTACATGAGGCCCCGTTCCACAGGCTAAATCTAAATGTTGTTTACCACTGTTACCCAAAAACTGATGCAAGCGAACTATGCTATTGCTTTGCTGCTGGTAGTTAATGTCACAGCACATTAAATCGTAATAAGCGGATAAATCGGTATAGAGGGCATTGGTAGACATAAAAAGGGATCAGCGACATAGGCAAATTTAGGGTGGCGCATCATATATCAAATTGCACAATGGAGGAATAAGGAGTGAGAAATAAGCAATGAGACATGATAAATAGCTAACGACTAAAATCTAGCGAGTCTTCACTCACTAAAATGCTAGAAATACCCCCTATACCGTTAAGTCACAAAGCATTTTTTTTAATCATCAATTAATCAGGATGTTGTACTAAACAGTTTGGAATATCATTTATCTTTGATCCTACACATCCCATAAAAAGTGTACTTACATACACTTTTTGGAATACCAAACCGTAAACCAGCCATAAAGTGTAGCTTTGTACACTATTTACCAATTCAGATATTAAAAAGCCTCAATACAATTAAATATCGAGGCTTTATAAAATAGTGTTGAAGCAACGCAGTTATTGCGGCTTTAAGTCAGATGAAACGTTTAAGCAGACCCACTGACTCTCTCCACTGACTCCCTCACTTAATCTCACGCTAATCACAGATGGCGATCACGCTAAAATGACTAACGTACCCATCGCATCAGCTCATTCGCATCTATCACCGCACGCTGTCTTTTAATTAGGCTTCCTGCTGAGTCAAAGAGGAATAGTTCAGTTACTCGTGCGTTATGCTTGGCGATAAACGCATCGCCCTCAGGCGTTGCTGTTCTAGCAAGCAGAAAGTACACGTTATCACCAAGATGAGATCGAGCTTCATTCATCTGCTCTGTTTGGGTGATACTTGAAACAAGGTTAGGATCATAGACAAATACTACCGCAGGTTTGCCCGTACCAATTTGTTCAAGATTAGACGTAAACCCCTTGGGCATCAGCATTAACAACAGCCCAAACAGCAATACTATGGATGCTATGACACTTATCGCAACCCAAGGCATTTTACGAGGCACGTTGGTAGGTTTATCCATAATGATAGATCTCTCTTTTAAGTGTTGAAATACATACCCAAGCAAAACAGTATAATCAATAAACCTGAGGCTTAGATTAAAAACGTCTGGGATGAATAGACAATAGGTGATTTAGACGGCAATAACGTTTACTCTGCCCTCACTAAATATCAACCACTAAGAACATAATGCAATACACTGTGCATTATGCAAAGTGTACAGGCAACACATCATCACGTGTGCCACTGCATGTCGGCGCAGTTAACGTTCATTTTGTTATTGTTTTAGAATGAGTGACTTGAGTTATTTCTACGTATTTTATCTGAAGGATTAATTTTTAATGGAAAAAGTGTTTGAAAGATTGATGTATGCATCACGCTGGATCATGGCGCCGATTTATTTGGGATTAAGCCTAATCTTATTCGCCTTAGGCATAAAGTTCTTTCAAGAGATCTTTCATATTATCCCCAATATTTTCTCGATAAAAGAAGTCGATTTGGTGCTAATCACCCTATCGTTAATCGACATCACTTTAGTCGGTGGTCTACTCATCATGGTGATGTTTTCAGGTTACGAAAACTTCGTCTCACAACTCGATGTGGGTGAAGGTAGTGAAAAACTCAACTGGCTTGGCAAGATGGATGCAGGCTCGCTAAAAAACAAAGTAGCAGCGTCTATTGTGGCGATTTCGTCTATTCACCTACTTAAAGTCTTTATGAATGCCGAAAATATCGCGAATGACAAAATCATGTGGTATTTGCTCATCCACATTACCTTCGTGTTATCGGCCTTCGCCATGGGATATCTGGATAAAATTACCCGCAAGTAATAGCAGAATTTCGTCGTGGAAATGGCATAGACAATATCGTGGGGCAGAAAGTTTACTCTGCCTCACTGATTTAGAATGAAACCCCAAACGAAGTGCATAAAATAGCCAGTTGGGAGATCCAACAAGCTTAATAAAAATCATCAACCTATTTTAGGAGCAAATATTTACCTTACTCGGGCAAATACCTAACAAAGTCACCATCATCTAGAACATTTTGCAATACCGTGGGTGAGATTGGGATCAAACCTACGTTTAAACCAAAAGGCTTAAACACTTTATTCAAAACCACAACGCTTGGGTTGCTTCTATTATTTTCTATATCAGAAAGCTTTTTACGAGAAACGTTAACTAACTTTGCATATTTTTCTTGGTTCAAACCGAGCACCTGTATGCGTAACTGAATTAAGGCATCTCCTTGTGTAATGTTAGAAAATAGTAATTTAGTTATAACATTATTAATAACTGCCCTACGTAACTTAGCATCCTTAATAGCCGTTTTCGTAGACGAACGTTGCCTAGTTTGAGTTTTATCACTAGTTGTTACGTCGCTTGCAAATGACTTACCTCTAGGAGCTCCCTCCAATCTAGGGTGCGGGCCTCTCTGAACAACAACGGGTTTTCCAGCATCTCCAACAGTCATATGGACAACGCTGTTATCAACTCGATTCGTTATAATTTGGTCGCTTCTAGTCTGTATACGTTCCCCCTCGCTGTTAAATTTCATATTGCTATCAGAATTATGTTTTTTTAAGAAGTTAACTGTATTCGTTAAATTTTTCTTTTTCATAATAATTCCCATTGTTTCAATTTTTCATCTAGAAAATCAAACCCAAATGTTGGCATATTCACTATTTGATCAGGAACACCACGATCGATTAGCCTTTGCTTTAAACCGACTAGTTGATGTGCTGTTGTCCTTAGTTCATTTATCAATAGTTCTGGATCAATTAAATCACTTAAGGAGTAAGCAATCTCAATAAAATTAAATTTACCACCAAGTTCAAGATCTGGAGCAGCCCATTTCGTTGTTCTTGGTATACCATCTGGATCAGCTTTCATAGGCGCAAAGTCATAAATGGGGGTTAACCTTATACCCTTGTCATCTTTATAGAATGAAGTATTTCGTCCGTGGTTATCGCTATTACCAAACGCAATATTTAATAAGTCACGGCGAACCCATTCAATAATAAATGCCTCAACATCAAAATGCAGGTGCTTCTCTTTGACTGTATTACTCTGAGTGATCAGGTCAACCAACTCACGTATTGTCTCACCATGATCTAGAATAGTAGCTGGCGGTTTTTTTAACATTGAGTACACAGATTCCATACCATAACGTTTGGTAGTCCCATCTACTTGAGTCTCTATATCGAACCTTGGCAACCAAAGTGAATGATAGTTTTCACCTTTTTCTAGTTTCATGTCTGCTACAGGTATAGTACTAAAACCCATAGCGGTTAACTCATGATAATAGTGGTATTCGGCAACTAACACCGCATCATTAACTCCCCTTCTATTCCCTCTTGGGAATTTAACGAGGTAATACATATCATCAATATTTGTATTGTCTTGATAGGTATCTATCCACACGACATCGTTTTTGCTACGTCTTAGTAGCAGTTTTGGGGCTTCTCCACCTGCTCCAGTAGCTCCACCAGCAGCGGCCCCCCGAGTTTGTGCGTAACTCAAAAAGTCTGCACCTCTACTTGCTACGTCTGAAACTTCAAAGTATTGATTAGGAACTCTATTAACTGCTTCTATAGATTCTTTGATACGCAAATTTCCAATGGGAGAAATAGTGCCATATGCTAGCAACACGAACTTTTGTTGATTGGCTGACATCCCATCTGTATCTATTTGAGTCAGCCAGTACTTTCGGCTTGAGCCACTAGGGATGATGTCGTCAATGAACTTCAACCAACCTTGTTGTCCATTGTCATCAAAATAAAATTCAATAGGGTGATTTATAGATACTGCATGGTGATCATCCGCAGAAAGATTAGCAATTATATAGTCAAGTTCATAATCGACTTCGGTAGCGTCAAATGTGTAATCAGCATTATTCGGGAATGTAATCTTCGCAATATCCTTCCATGAGTTATCAATGAAAGCTTGTACAGTTAGTTCATTTAAATTTTCAAGATTAATATCTTCCATTGAATACTCTTTTTTATACTTAATGAATACTATTGTACTCAAAAACATGTAAAATCTCAATAAAAGTAACTTATAGTACTCAATAATTGTTATCACCTTCAATTACTGAGTACTATAAGACTCATTTAGTTGTTTGTTCTTGTCGTTAATTTGGATAATTAGAAGATTGCTACGCTGATAGCTAATACGTCTTATAATACTCAAAAGCTATCGGGCCGGTTTATTATTGAGTTGTATAATACTCAGCAATGAGCCATAACACTACGTATTGAGCATTATATAACTCAATAATCGCATGTTTACATAACATCCTTTAAATGCTTGGCTGACTAAACTTAAATAAAACGCCAAACAACAAATTGAACGCTTATTTAAGAAAAATAAATTCGACCTACACTTATGAATACGAGATAAATATCAGTCTTATCGGTCTTCGTCATTGGATATTTGGATAAAATTACCCGTAAATAACAATCCATCACAAAATAAAAAGCCCCGATACATAACAGCATCAGGGCTTTTTATTTACTATCGATTAGTACCACACTTTAGGATCAGCGTTATGATTCTGCGCGACATCAATACTAATCCCCAGACCATTAAGAATTTTAAACACTGTCGAGATATAAACATCATTACCTTTTTCGACACGAATTAACGTCTTTTTGGTCACGCCACACAGCATCGCCGCCACATCTTGAGTCAATGCCGCATTGTTTCTGGTTTCTTTAATGAGTAAGCCCAAGGATTGTTGATTGAGTGCAGATGCCATAACGTTAGTCCAAAGTATAAGTTATTACACTATTCGATTATTTAGTGATTTGCTGATTAAATGTAATCACTACAGACTGGGAAATTGACCCTAAGATTGATAGAAATCAATATAGATAACGACAAATTATATAGTATTTACTCATCCACATCACATCTGTGTTATCTGCCTTTATAATGGGGATATGTGGATATTTAGGCAGAAATTTTGATCTGACCCCACTTATTCTTAATACAATCAACTATTGACTTACCCATAAACAAATGACACATTCGCAATCGGCTTATGGGCAGATTTTTGGTTCGCGTTTCGCGAGCGGTGAAACAATTGTCCGAAAGGATTGCCATATTGAAGTTTGCACGTATCAAATGTCAGCATAATGGTGCATAAGAGTGCCCATAAGCCACCTACCACAAATGGACTTGTAAATGTCACAACTTAACTATCTAAGAAGAATTTCCACAAAGCCAAGCTTTGCCAAAGCATTAGGTGTTGACCCTAGATTTCTCACTAGGTGTCTTTATATAATCAAACCAGAAAATCAATATCACCAATTTACAATAGAAAAAAGATCTGGTGGTAAACGCATTATAAATGCGCCTGGTGATGACTTAAAAAGTCTACAGAAAAAATTATCAGACTTACTTTTAGATTGTATTGATGAAATTAACATTTCTAAATATCCAAGTTCTCAGCTCGCAAAACCAAAAATGCGGAATAAAAAAGACCTTGATTATGCAGCTACAGTTTTAAAAATTAAGATACCAACAGCTGAATCGAAACAACCCTCTTTATCACATGGCTTTGTAAGAGAACGCTCAATAATTACCAATGCTATGATGCACTTAGGCAAGAAAAATGTACTTAATATTGATTTGAAAAATTTTTTTGATAGCTTTAATTTTGGTCGAGTACGTGGCTTTTTTATTAAGAATAACAATTTTAAGTTAGATCCCCATATTGCTACTATCATTGCACAAATAGCTTGCTATGATAATAAGTTACCTCAGGGAAGCCCATGCTCCCCTGTCATTACAAATTTAATTACTCATAGTTTAGATATTCGTTTGGCTAAATTAGCTAAAAAATATAAATGCACTTATTCGAGGTATGCTGACGACATTACTTTTTCTACCAGAAAGTCTACTTTTCCTAAAGAAATTATGAATGAAGATATTGATGGTTATACGCCAGGTAAAAAATTGGTTGGTGAAATAGTGCATGCTGGGTTTTCAATAAATCATAATAAAACCCGTATCCAATTTAAAGATTCTAGGCAAGAGGTCACAGGACTTATTGTCAACAAAAAACCAAACACTAAAAAGGAATATTGGAGAACGGCAAGAGCCAAATGCAACAACCTATTCAAAAAAGGAAAATTTACTTCAATAGAAGATGGATTTGAAATTGACGGAAATCTTGATGAATTAGAAGGCCAGCTTAACTTTATAGATCAAGTTGATCATTACAACCGCATGAGACAGAAAGCTCCATTAACGGCAGAGTATGCAATAAACAATATAGGGAAAAATACTAAAAATTTACTTTCAGCAAGGGAGAGTACATTTAGCCGTTTTCTATTTTATCGTTTATTTTATGGAAATGATAAGCCGACCATTTTATGTGAAGGTAAAACTGATAATGTTTACCTAAAATCGGCTATCAGTGAACTTCTGCCTAAATATCCTTCCCTAGCTAGAATAGAAGACAACAATTACAAGTTATTAGTTAGATTTGTCGAATACTCCAAGCGTACAAGATTTTTATTAGAATTATTTGGTGGCGTAGATTATTTAAAAGACTTTATTAATAATTTTGAAAAGAATACAAAATGTTATACAGCACCTGAACCTAAGCACCCTGTCATTATATTTTTAGATAATGATGATGCTCGAATTCCAAATTTATTAAAAGGTAAGAGTTTTAATAAGAAAGTGACTTTATTCCCTAGTAGCTTAAATTCTATAGATGATGTAAAAAAAGCAGATTTTATACATATATTTCAAAACCTTTACGTAGTATTTACTCCTCTAGGAAAATCTGGAGAAGACACTGATATTGAGTATTTTTTTCATAAGAAGACCAGAATGATTAAACATTCAAATGGTAAATTTTTTAACACCGTTGATAAAAGAAACCCAGAAGTAGATCTCAGCAAGGATGCTTTTGCTATGCACATAATAAAGGCACAAAAAAAATCAATTAATTTCACACGCTTAAAGCCACTGTTAAATCGTATTGTTAAAGTAACTGAACATTACGATCAAATTAAAAAATAACTCAGATAAAAAACTTCATAAAAATCTTCTCACTCTAAACAAAAAGCCCCGATACTGTTAAGTATCGAGGCTTTCTCTTTTCTCTTACAAGAAATTTAGCTCTAAGCTTCTAGGCTTTAGAACAACAATGTATATAGCGCAGGATAAATCGGGTTAGAACAAGGCGCTTTACCACGACGTTTAGCTTTCTTAAACGAGTGGTGAAGCAACGCAGTTATCACCGATTTAGACAAGCTAGATTACATCATGCTGCCTATTTAAAATCAAACTGTTGATTTTATGAAACTTAATACAAAGTCGTAATTCAGATACCCCTGATTATACCCGCAGTATATTTGATTGAGTAATTCACCTGAATTGCTAACCATTATTATCGTACCATTGCATCATGAAAATTGATTAGAAAAAGCAAGATTATGCAGATTAGATTTGGAACGGGTCGTTGCTACCATTAACTCGCTTTGAATATAACTTGTTAGACGTTATCCCCTAATCCCATGTCTTTGAATACAGTGTAGTTGAATGAAAATATTACGTTTTTCATTCATTAACAGCACTGGCTTAATTTTATACATTGTTCTGAGTCACATTTATATCCAACAAACCACCAGAACCACCTCTTAGTGGGTATTATTAGATTAATTTCATATACTCAGGACGGCTTTATGACGATTTGTAGAACAATGTTGTTATCCTCGATTTTTTTACTTAGCGCATGCGGGAGTGATTCAAATACTACTGTGACGGTAGCAGAACAAGTATTACCTCAGGGGCAATTCTCTTTAGCTATTTCTGATTCACCTATGGTTGGAGTTTCTCATGTTGGTATGGTCATGGGGGAACTGGTCATGACTGATGCTGAGGGCGTAATCCATAGACATGATTTACAGGATATGACGTTTAATCTACTCGATTTTCAGGGGATGGACAGCCATCTTGTAGTCGATAATATCGACTTACCCCTAGGTCAGTACCATGATGCCTATGTCACCATCCAACAGGGCGATGGCAATGACGGCTGCTATGTTGAAGATGGCCAGGGTCGACACGGTTTGTATGTAGCCGATGGACAACTTCCAGTTTCAGATTTTGAAATAGTAGCTGGCCAGCATATTTCTATCACCATGGAAATTGACTTGTATCGTGGCCTTTCATATCAACAAGGAGAATACCATTTAGGTCATCAAGCGATGTGGTCCATTGATAATCGCTATATGGGCCACTTGCTGGGTGAAGTAGATCCTCAATGGATTGCCGATTGCGAGACAACTTATTCCGACCGGACTCCGATCGGGGGACAATTTAGTCACATGGCCTATCTGTATCCTGAAGAGGTAACTAATATTGATCAAATGACGGATATGAGAAACAATCCTCCTGAGGGGGTAACTCTACCGACTGCGGTAAGTCCTATGATGCAGGATATTGACGGCAACTGGCACTTTGCCATGGGTTATTTGCCAGCGGGAAACTATCGGGTCGGCTACAGCTGCTTAGGTCATTTAGATGACCCTGTCAACGATGATATGACTAGTGGCCAATTTGTTATGTTTAAAGATTCTGGTTCAATCACTATAGAAGCAGGAACACAGGGAGGCCAGCAGACAGTACATGAGTGCGGTAACGGCAATGGTGGTCATCACGGACACCATGGCGGCTAGCTAAATGAGTCAGGCTCCCATTCACTTGGGAGCCTCCACGACCAAAAAAGATAGTAAGCCATGTTAACGATAATGATGATTATCATTAAATCGAAATATGAGCAGATACTCTGCTCCATCATGATAAGGGTTGAGCGGAAGCCTTACATATAAAGTGACTAAAACCAAAAGAGGTCAAGTTCCGCCTCAACTTTAGAGTATTAATGATTTTGTTATTTTTCTTGTTGAAAAACAGAGTTTAATCTTCTCCTATACATGGTTTATTCCCCTGACCCATAGTGATTTCTTTAATAGATTTAATCAAATCTGGTATTAACTATATAGTCAGTTTAAATACGAATCAAACGTCCGAGTTAATCAATTTCTAGCCCCTAACTATGTAAGTTATCATCTGAAATAAAGCTTTTAACTGATTTCTCTCCACATGATGTTAAAGGAAATGTACCATCATTTAAGTTATATAGTTGAAACATGTGCCATTACATCAATTATCAAAATCTAAACGTAACACGTAATTGGACAGTAATAAGTCAGTTAAAATACTAATTTAGTTACAAATGAATTAGCCAAATTTTCCAATGACCGCAAGTTTTGATTTACGAATAACCTCAAGGTCCTGGTCAAAATAGCTAATCAACTACATCCTCACATCTAACGTTGTGGACAAAAGATATTAGCCACCACGTTAGAATATTTAAACATCACTCATGAACGATAATGATTAAAGTTAACGATTTATTAACCGTTAATTTGTTACTTGTTCCATTAATATTGATGGGGACAATATTTGTGGGAGAATTTGTGGTTTATCAACACCTTTTTTATACCATAAATACAAAGGTACACCAGAGCGCCCATGTTGTGATAAAAACTGGGTAATTAGAGTATTACCATTGGTCCAGTCGCCAACCATCGTCACTACATTGTGTTGTGTAAATGCCGCTTTTACCTCATCACGATCAATCGATGTTTTTTCATTCACTTTACACGTTAAACACCAGTCAGCTGTGAAATATAAAAACACATCCTGTTTAGATCGTAGTTCAGTTAATTTATCTTGCTCGAAAGAGATAACATTTGAACTAATTTCATGCTGTGGGGTTGTAGATGGTGTACTTGGCATCAAATAGATAACGGCATACAGTGGCACTAAGGTAAGCAATATACTTGGCCACCATTTTCCTTTGCGCTGCGAATACTGCCAAATACCAGTTACCCATAAGCCAAATGTCGATAACATCGTCGCAGCAAGTACCGACAAAACATAATCATTGTTTGATTGACGCATTAAAACCCACACTAAACCGAGTACCGTGATAAACATTGGTACAGATAGAATTCGTCTGGCGGTGGCCATCCAACTACCAGGTTTAGGTAAACGAGTGCGCAACGCAGGAATAAAACCCACTATTAAGAACGGCAACGCCATACCGAAACCTAAGCCTGCAAAAATCACAAACGCGATTCCAATTGGTAGCACTAATGCTGCTCCTAACGCTGTAGCCATAAACGGTCCGGTGCAAGGTGTTGCAATAAATGCAGCAAGCACGCCAGTCCAGAAATCGCCGACAGGTCCTTTTTTGTCTTGCAAGCTAGAACCCGAAGTTAATGTGCCTATTTCAAACAAGCCTGCCAAGTTAAAACCTATGGCACTCATCAAGACAATTAGTACAGCTATTACCCCTGGACTTTGTAACTGAAACGCCCACCCGACTTGATGTCCAAGTGCGCGTAAACCTAAAATTATGCCTCCAAGTATTACGCATACCAATACTGCACCTAAGGTATAAGCGACTGAACCAATTTTTGCTTGTTTCTCTGAACTTTGATGAGAAAGACTTAAAATTTTCAAGCTTAAAATCGGAAAAACACAAGGCATTATATTAAGTAATAAGCCTCCTAAAATAGCTCCAAAGAATGCAGTTAAACCAATCAACCAGGTGCTTTGATTTGTAGTGCTGCTATTTTTACTTTCTGAGTGGGTATCAGTTACATTAGCATCAGGGATAAACGCAACATGATCGGTTTGATGAGCATCAAAACTCAACGCCGTACCATTAGATAACACTAAGACACCTTTAAATAACTTACCTGCTTCGTCACCTACCTGAGTTTGCATGGTTAACACATCATCAAGATGAACTAATACTTGCGAAGCATTGTTTATGATGGTGTTATTAATAAGCGGATAAATATGAGCATCCGCCGTATCAATAGAACTTGGCAATGGAAGGGAAAGCGTTAGCTTGCTATTTTCAATTGAAAACGCACCTTTGACATCCAGCGGTTTAGGGATCTTTTGTCGCCATTGGTTAAATTGGTTTTGATGTTCACGGGAGCGATTTCCATCACCGACAACAATCATAGTGGTAACGATTTGCTGCTCAGGTAGACAAGTTTGGGGATTGCATACCAAGTAGCTAATATTGAGCTTTATGGGTAGCTGAGTACCGTTAACAATATTCTGATCTATGGTTAACGGTGCAAGCAAGGCATATTCGCCGTGATAGATATAATTCATAATATCACTGGTGACTAACTGGCTTGGCGCAGGATATTCGAACTCACCGATTGTTACTCCTTCCGGTAAGGTCCAATTTAACGTGTTGGAAAATCCAGCATCACCAGGATTAGTCCAATAGCCATGCCAGCCCTCTTTTGGCGTCATTTTTAACGCAATATCCTGGGTGCCCCCCGCAGCGGGTTGCTCCGAACTGGTCATTATAGAAACGGAAATAAGGCTCTGCCTGTTATTTTGTTCATTTGCCATGAGTTGAAGTGAGCAAACCAAACCCGTCAACCAAACCATTAATACAACAAAAATTTTCATACTACGCATTCTGTCTTATCTCTGTTTTTTAAATGAGAAACTGAATCACACCACTTTTAACATCGTCACAATTAGCTCTCTATTATTATGAGAGCTATAGAGTCATTGCAGCGACTTCAAAAAGTTAAAATATACTTAGTTAACGCTTGAAATAGTGCGAAGTGACTGATTAAAATC
The DNA here is from genome assembly GCF_010092445.1 of Shewanella sp. Arc9-LZ. Taxonomy (NCBI): domain Bacteria; kingdom Pseudomonadati; phylum Pseudomonadota; class Gammaproteobacteria; order Alteromonadales; family Shewanellaceae; genus Shewanella; species Shewanella sp. Arc9-LZ. The sequence goes on from NZ_CP048031.1 coordinate 4,385,053, forward strand.
TTCATCTTGAATCGATGATTTAAGGCTGACTTTACCCATTTCATCAATCAGGATAATCGTTGGTACTTGATTCACCCCAAATAGTTTAAACAGTTCGCCTTTTTCATCAAACACTATCGGTAGCGTAGTTTGATAGCTCTTACGGTAATCTTGAAGTTCTGCAACCGATGACCATAGGTTGGTTGATATAGTCACCCACTCAATGTCTCTTGCCTTAGATTTTTGCTCTAATAGCTCACGTACTTGTGTACAAGCTTTTGATGTTTTAGGTTCTGTTTGCTCTAAATACCATTCACACCAAGGACCAAAAAATACCACCCCCACGGCTTTACTTTTTGGGGTATTGAAGTTGAAGTTGACAGACTTGTTGTCAATCGTGGAGAACGATAAATCAGCTACAGAATCCCCCATCTTGTAACCTGAATCTTTAACGATAAGCATCGGATTGTTTATCGGTTTATCAGTCGTTTTTTCAGCAACCACTTTATCCAGAGCCTGGTGAAACTCTTTATCATCTTTGTGGCCAAAATATGCAAACTGACCCTTTTTATCAATCAACAAATGCTGAGGGGTAACACGTAAATTAAATGCGCGAGCAAGCTTGCCATCATCGATTGTGATTGGCATTGTTAACCCCATTTTTTGACGAAAAGCATTTACCGATCTTAAATTATCACTAATTCCGGTATTAACAGCGATCACTTGTACTTTGTCGCCATACTTCTTATAGATGTCTTCAAAGCTCGGCATTTGTTCGCGGCATGGTACACACCAAGTTGCCCAAAACTTTATATAAACTGGCTTTTTGCCGTATACCTGAGCAAGATCGATGTTGTTACCATCAATGGTGACAATGTTCATTTGCGGTGCGGGTGACCCCACTAGTGATTCTCCCGCAGACTTAGCTCTTCGCTCTCCCTCCGCAGAATAATCCTCCTCAGCTTGCAAATGTTGGCTAAATGCAAATAGACATAAAAATGTGATCATTGGTGCTTTTATGAATTGACTAAAACGTGTCGCCATAACAATTTTCCTATCTTTCTTTCTCTATCTAAAAGTTAATCATTACTTTAAAGGTGTGAGTTAACATGCACTAAAAAATAATAATCTTAACGGTTTTTAACAATGTTTATTAGTTCACTGAAAACGTGCTCATTACGTGTTCTCGCACTTGCTCATGCACATATTTAACCTGTTTCTGTACAATAACTGGGGTTGCTGCTGTTCCTTCAATCGTAAAAAAAATCACGTTCATTAAGCCAATCGTCGCCAATACTTCTGTCATATAAGGAGTGAAGAAATCTGTCTGATAAGCACCTTCGCCAGAAAACACGCCGCCAGCAGAAATGAAGATATAAACCGGTTTATCACTTAATAAACCACGCTTACCTGTTGAAGTTATTTCAAATGTGCGCCCAGCTCTAACCACATGGTCTACCCAACACTTTAATCCAGAGGGTAATGAATAGTTATGCATAGGAGAAGCTATAATCACTACATCGGCTTGTTCAAGTGAAGTAATTAGCTGATTTGAAGTTGCTAAGCTGCCTACCGCTTGAACATGCTGTTTTTCCTGCGAACATAGTGCAATAGCATAGTCCACATCGACATGAACAAGTGTAGTTACGTCAATTTCATTAAGTTCAACAGAACCTATCGCCGACAACTGCTCAATCATGGTCTGCGCTAATGAATACGTGCAGGATTGATGTTGCTTTGGACTGCAATTAACTAGCATCACGTTCATATAACCTCTCTAATAACGTCAAGAATAGGTATCACTTTATAAGCTAAGCATGATACAAATAGTTATGGCCTACTATAAGAGCCATAAATTAACTTTTTTTATGGGCCATATTTGAAATGGAAAAACGACCGAATAGAAAATTCGCTTACAAACAAGTATACCAACGAATTCACTCTGCTATTTTACAAGGCATACTAAAGCCTGGGGACCGTATTCCTTCAGCCAGAACACTGGCAAAAGAAATGGGGGTTGCGCGAGGTACTGTTGAAGAAGGTTATGCGTTACTTAAAGCTGAGGGATACATTGAATCAAAAGGCCAAGCAGGAACTTTAGTCAGTCAAGATATTCAAGATCCATCTACCGTTAAAAAGGCTATTGCCACCTCCCGTCAACCGGGTTTCATGTCTGAAATTCAAGTATCTGATATTATGCCTTTTCAATTAGGTATTCCCGCTTTAGACGCATTCCCTAAACAAACTTGGTCAAGAATGACTGCAAGATGTGCCAGGAATACACATATAGACAATCTCGTTTATCCATCTGTTTACGGTATACCAGAATTAAGAGTTGCTATTGCTCAATATTTACAACTGTCTCGTGGCGTTCAATGCCAGCCGACTCAAGTGTTTATTACTTCTGGATATGTTAATTCGCTAAAATGGATTAGCAAGGTGCTTTTGCAGCCAGAATCATATATTGGTGTTGAAGATCCAGGTTACCCACTAACACGTCGTATACTTGAAAATAACCATTTTAACGTTATCCCTGTTCCTGTTGATGAAGACGGAATAAACATTCCAAACAACGATAAAATAGCAGCAGTAATTGTTACTCCAGCTCATCAAAGTCCAACCTGTGTGTCTTTATCGCTCAATCGTCGGCAAATGCTTTTAGAATGGGCTGAAACTAATCAGAGTTGGATAGTAGAAGATGATTATGATGGTGAATATCGCCATACAGGGCTTCCATTACCTGCATTAAAAAGCTTGGATACTCAAGACAGAGTCATCTACTCTGGAACATTCAGTAAAGTACTATTTCCAAGTCTAAGAATGGCTTATATCGTGGTACCACAAAAGCAAGTCAGTAATTTTGAGCAATGTTCAGAGTTATATGCGGGTAATGTTTCTGGCTTGATACAAAGTTCCGTGCTTGCCTTTATGCAAGAAGGTCACCTTGCTCGACATATTCAACGGATGAGAAAACTCTATCGGGAACGTCGAGAATTAGCAGCCAGATTGTTTAATCAAATTTTAGGCGATAGGGTTTCAATTGAACCACAATCCGGTGGTATGCACATGATTGTAAAACTGAACGATCCGAAAAGCGATGATATGGCAATAGCCGAGAAAATGATGAAAGCAGGATTATTCTCCCAAGCCTTATCGCAATGGTCTTCTAGACCTATTCATCCAAGTTTAATTCTAAGTTTCACGAATATTAGAACTGAGGAAGAGTGCCTAAAATTAATATCTCAGTTAAAGGATATTGGTATCTAAATACGTTATTAAATGAGTAGTAACTCATTTTAGTCTCTGTAAAATAGCAAAATAAGATAAATTTTTTATGGAAAACAAAGGTAAGCACACTTAAATAGAGCTTTAGTTCTAACAAACTTTGGTGCAAAGGGTAGCCAGCAATAATCCCGCTGACTTGTAGCTGAAAAAGTAGCCGTAGGTTCTAGTGTCATTTAATATTAGCAATCTGTACTTTCTGGAAGTAATAGAGCATTCTCTAACTCAACACCAAGATATCTGATCGTATTGTCTACCTTTCTATGGCCTAACAAAAGCTGCACTGCTCGAGTATTCTTTGTTTTAGCATAGACAAAAGTCGATTTGATTTGCATGATAGAGTGGGTTTCATACAGGTTGGACCTAGTCCAAGATTGAATGCCCGTTTCCTAGCAATGTATCTATAGAACGAGTAGTTAATCGGCTGTTGCTTCAATCTAGGGCTGGGGAAAAGGAAATAGCTTGCGCTTAACGATGAAAGCAAGATGCATTTCATCTGACTTTGTTGAGTTCTTGTCGCTATTTCTAAACTGAACTTCAATGCCAGTCTTCTGCTGTATATGCTTAACTCGATTAAATATCAGGTCTTTGAAGATACATCGCATACTCTCAGAGGTAGTAAGTCGCTCGCTATAAATAGCCAAATTTAGCAGTACTAACGTCATCAAGCTGTTCTCAATCTCTAGTTTGGAGTGAATACGCTAAATTTCTTCAAGCCAAAAAGCCTTTTTGACGCCACTTCGTTGCCCACGGTTTAACATGACCATGATGCCCTCCTTTTTGTTGCTTGGTCATCACGATTGTAGTTAGTATTTGGACATTTTCGGGTTACTATTTTTTGTACATCATTGAACTTTTCGATAAATTTTTCTATCCCAAATGTAAAATCAACTACAAATCAGTGGACAATTTTGCTAACCCAGTACAAACCAAGTATTGACGCTATAATATTTTAGCTTTATTTATTAAAATCTTGAAAAGCTCTACTGTATAAATTGATATCTGTTTCTTTTACTTCGCCACGATTCAATTTTTTTTGTAAACCAGGGCCTACACGCATTGTGGTATTAGTCGCATCTATTTGTTCATGGCAATGGCTACAAGATAATATGGGCTTAGCATGTTCACCACAGTTTTTATGGACGTATTCGACTGGTGCTCCATCGGCATCGGCAGTCCATTTATCTCCCCAAGCAGTAATACTGAGTAGCACTGGATAAAGCTCAAGCCCTCGTTCGGTGAGCTTATACTCAAATCTATTGTATTTTTCATCATACAAATGCTTATAAATTATTTCTTCTTCTACCAACCTATTTAATCTATCAGATAGCCTGTGTTTAGTAATACCAAGAGATTGCTGTATATCAGAAAACCGGCGAATTCTCATGAATATTTGTCGGACAATTAATAATGTCCATGAATCGCCGAATATAGATAAGGAACGGGCTATAGAGCAGGTTTGAGTATTAACTTGATCCCATCGCATAAATAAAACCTTTGAAAACCATGAAATGCTATCCCAAATTATACTTGACAAGTTCCATTTTGCAACCCTATTATAATCAAGGTTCCAATATAGAACTCAACTGACCTTTTTGTACTGTTCTTTCTCTTTTTAGATCCATCTTTTTGGATTGAGTATCAGATGTAGTTTCAAAAATCGTGTAATTGTCATATTAATTTTGTAGATAACCGGAGGCAAAAATGTCACAAGAGAAACAAAAAGCACTGTTAAAAAAATCATCTTGCATTCTATGCAGTGTTAATTGTGGTCTAGACATTCAAACTGGCGGTGAAACAGGCAGAGAGCTTTTAAAAATTAAAGGTGATAAAGATAACCCATCATCGCAAGGTTACCTCTGTAATAAAGCTGCCCGTCTAAATCATTATCAAATGGGGCAAGATAGAATTAATTCTCCTATGCGACGTAAAAGTGACGGTAGCTATGAAGCTGTCTCATGGGAAACAGCAATCAAAGAGGTCGCGTCAGGTTTAAATAAGGTCAAACAAAACCATGGTGGAGATAAAATTCTTTTCATTGGCGGTGGTGGCCAAGGTAATCATCTTGGTGGCCTTTACAGCGATGGCCTGCAAAAGGCTTTAGGTGTGCGCTACCGTACAAATGCTTTAGCGCAAGAAAAAACGGGCGAGTTCTGGGTGAGTGGTAAAATGTTTGGTGGCGGCCCTCATGGCGATTTTGAAAATGCTGAGGTCAGTGTGTTTTTAGGTAAAAATCCTTGGCACACACATGGTTTTCCACAAGCTCGCACGGTATTAAAAGAAATATCAAGAGACCCTGAACGGGCCATGATCGTTTTAGACCCCTGTGTTACCGATACCGCTAAAATCGCTGATTATCACCTTCAACTTCAACCTGGAACAGATGCTTGGGCGTTATCAGCAATGATTGCGATTGTAATCCAAGAAGAGCTGGAAGATACAACATTCATATCAAATCATACTGAAGGGTTTGGTCAAATTCGTTCTCACTTTGCCCATTTAAACATTGCTGAGTATTGTAAAATAGCTCAATTAGATGTTGATTTAGTGACTCTGGCAACTCGTCGATTAGCTAAGGCGAAATCAGTCTCAATATTTGAAGACCTGGGTACGCAGCAAAATATTAATTCAACATTGGTCAGCTACCTCCAACGCATTTTATTTGTTATTACTGGAAACTTTGCAAAAAAAGGAGCTGCCAATATTGGTGTTTCTTTATTATCAGTATCTGATGCAAGCAAGGGTGACGTCTCAGTAAAGGGCACCCAAAAAAATACTAATTACAAAGTAAGCCCAGTGCTTGGCTCAAAAGTCATTATTGGTTTATTGCCGTGTAATGAAATTCCCGATGAAATATTAACCGACCATCCCAATCGATTTAGAGCAGCAATTATTGAAAGCTCCAATCCTGTTCATTCCTATGCCGATAGCGGGCGAATGCGCGAAGCAATGAAAGCGTTGGAGTTCACTGTAGTGATTGATGTTGCAATGACAGAAACAGCCAGCATTGCGGATTATATTTTACCTGCATCAAGCGCCTATGAAAAACATGAATGTGTCTTTTTTCAAATAGATTTTCCTAGGAATACTTTCCAATTACGCCATCCAATTGTTGATAAGCTGGCAGGCACCAAAATTGAAGCTGAAATTCATACTTTATTACTTGAGGAATTAGGGGCGTTAAAACCTGCTCATACAGCTATTTTACGTGGAGCTGCAAAACTAGGTCGACGAAGCTTTGCTCTTACTTTCACTGCATTACTTAAATTTAAACCAGAGCTGATGAAAGTATTACCTTCTTTATTGTACCGTTCTTTGGGTCACACTCTTGACCAAGGAAACGCTGCATCTGCTGCCCCTTTTTGGGCTTTATGTCATCAATTTGTTCGTAAAAACCGAAAGTATGCTGCCAATGCAGGATTTACAGGCCCGCTATGGGAAGCCGGTGAAAAAATGTTTGATACCTTATTAAATAGTCCATCAGGCTTTATATTTTCAGATTCAGGAACTGACTATAGCGATACTTGGAATCGTATGACTAGAACTGATAAAAAAATTCAACTATATCTACCAGAACTGTTCCCACAAACTTGTAATTTAGACACTAGTTTACTGGCTTGCCCAAAAGAGTTCCCCTTCATTTTGACCGCTGGACAACGACGAGGTGAAACGGCAAATACAATCATTCGAGATGCATCTTGGGATAAAAATAATAAATCACCTAGTTTATATATTCACCCAGAAGATGCAGATAAGTTAAAAATTGAATCCGGTGACCAAGTAAAAATAAGTACTCAAACCGGCTCAGGACAAACCCACGCATTCGTTACTGAGCAGCAACGGCCAGGATTTATTAGCTTACCCAATGGCTTGGGGCTTATTTACACCAATGCACAAGGTGAAACGGTTCAAATAGGTATAGCACCAAATGAATTGACATCATCAGACCGAAAAGATTTTTTTGCTGGTACCCCTTGGCATAAATATGTTCCTGCCAAATTAGAAAAATTATCAGAAGTTTAATATAGGGAATTAAGATGGCTTTTTATTACCAAAAAGTACTTGAAGTAAAGCACTGGAATGACACGTTGTTTAGTTTTAAAACCACCAGACCTGAAAGTTTAAAGTTTCATAATGGCCACTTTGTCATGCTCGGATTAGAAGTTGAAGGTAAACCTTTAATGCGAGCATACAGCATAGCGAGTGCTAATTATGCTGAACACTTAGAGTTCTTAAGCATAAAAGTGCCAGACGGTCCATTAACCTCTAGGCTACAACATCTACAAAAAAACGATACGGTGATGGTCAGTATGAAACCAGTAGGCACATTGGTTATACATGACTTAACCCCTGCGAAAAATTTATACTTATTTGCTACAGGAACAGGGTTAGCCCCCTTTATGAGCATCGTTAGAGATTTTGAAACCTATGAACGCTTTGACAAAATAATTCTCGTTCATGGTGTACGTTATGTTAGTGAACTGGCTTACCACGACTACCTTCTTAAAGAGCTGACTGACGATGAATATATTGGCGACATGGTGAAAGAAAAACTTATTTATTATCCAACCGTTACACGAGAGCCATTTAAAAACCAAGGTCGATTAACAGATCTGATCACTAACGGTAAGCTCTGTAAAGACATAGGTTTAGCGCTATTAACCCCAGAAACTGATCGTGCCATGATTTGTGGCAGTCCTAGTATGCTCAAAGACACGTGCAAACTTCTAGACGATTTAGGTTTTAGGGCTTCAACGCACACAGGTGATGTTTCTGATTATGTTATTGAACGTTCTTTTGTTGAAAAGTAATTAACGATAAATAAGGGGAAGTAATATGGCATTTTATGTAACGGATAACTGTATAAAGTGTAAGCATACTGATTGTGTTTCAGTGTGCCCTGTTGATTGTTTTCATGAAGGTGAAAACTTTTTGGTCATAAACCCAGATACCTGTATAGATTGTGCACTGTGTGAACCTGAATGTCCGGTGGGCGCGATATACAGCCGCGAAAGTTTACCTGATAAACAAAAACATTTTATAAAAATAAATGAAGAATTAAGCCAAAAATGGCCTGTTATTTCAGAACAAAAGTCACCACTCCTTGATGCAGAAAAATGGGATGGAGTTGCAAACAAAGTTGAATTTTTAATTCAATAAACAGATTAATCTTACTAAGGTATATGATTTTTTCATTCTAGATGATGTTGTGCAAGCGGCGTTTTTCAAGACAGTTGTCGCCTAAATTGTTAAGCAGCTTCTTTATGTTGCTCTGGATCTAACTACGCATCGCCTGTTGGCTGCCAGTTTGGCTCTTCTTTTGACCATCGCTCTGGATGTTCATTTCTTTTTGTCTGATACAACGCTTTTCGCTTCGCCAGTATTCCAACATCAAGACCATCATGTCTCTGGTTTGGTGTCACAAACTTAATCCTGCTATGGCGATGCTCGTTGTTGTACCAATAAACAAATTCATTGACCCATTTACGCGCTTCATCTAACGATTTAAAACCTTCACTGTAAGCGTCCGGCAAACTACGCCTTGCCTAGTTTAACCTGCCAGGGTAAGAGGCTGTTGAGGTCACAATTAGGGTTTGATAATTGCTCTAAGCAGTGTTCGATGTAATCGAACGGGGTGAGTTCATTCGCTTTGGCCGTTTCTATGATACTGTACAAAATGGCACTCGCCTCTGCGCCACGGTGGTTGTGGTTAAACAGCCAGTTTTTGCGCCCTATCACAAACGGTTTCACAGTCCGCTCTGCACGGTTGTTGTCGATATTAAGTTCGCTGTTTTCTGTATAACGGCCACGCTAAATTGAAAATGGACATAAACGATTTAGAACGCTAGTTCTGTTTATATCTATCCAGATAAGGTTTTGTATTGAAAACGTCTAAGTAAATGGCCATACTCACTTCGCCACTACAAACCTCATAATCCGCAATCTGCTCTTGTACTCACCTCTATCGCCAAGACATTACCTAGATGACGTTTATGGGAAACTTAATCTATAATATTGTTATTGAAAATGTTTTAGCTACTTCGTGAATCTTCCAGATAGGAAGATATTTTATGGTGAATAAAATCCATAACCTGCTTGGTGGAGAGGTTAAACAGGCATACCCTCTTATTTAGAATAGTGACAAGTTAAAAAAACTGCGTGAGTTGATCGATGAAGTGACTAACTATCCAAGTAAAAAAACAAGCTGCAACGCCATCGAAGCGTTTAGACTATATGGTGTCTAATGCTGTTGGAATGGTTAATGGATACACAGTTCTTTAACGTTACAGAATATCGTCGATGGGAACAGGTCTGCCGATCTCATAACCTTGGGCGAAATCAACTCCCATATCCTTTAGTCGCTGTCTAATAGCATCATTCTCAACAAATTCAGCAATTGTTTTCATACCCATAACATGACCAATATCATTGATTGATTTAACCATAGCTTCATCGATAGGATCGTCCAAAATATCTTTAACGAACATCCCATCAATCTTCAACGTAGTCACGGGTAAGTTTTTCAAATATGCGAATGAGGACAAACCACTGCCAAAATCATCCAGCGCAAATTGACAACCAAACTCACACAATGTTTTGATAAATAAGGTTGCATCCCGTAAATTACTAATCGCAGCCGTTTCTGTTATTTCAAACTTGATCATACTGGGTGGTAAATGATGCAATGTGATCTGCTGCATAATATGGCTGAGTAGCGCACTACTCCCTAACGATGCGCCTGACAAGTTGATCGCTAAATGATCAATATCACCTAAATGTTTAAAATGTAGTTCCATCCAAATTAATGTATGGTCAACTACCCAACGGTCTATCGCTTCTGACAAGTTATAGCGTTCTGCTACAGGCAAAAATGCGCCGGGGGGAGCAATATCACCGCTTCGTGTGCGCAATCGGAGTAATACCTCATAAATGCGCTTTTGCGTTGGATCTGAAAGTGACACTATCGGTTGGGCATAGAGTTCAAATCTATTTTCATTCAACGCATATTTGAGTTCATGAACCCAACGGAATTCACCATCGCGCTTGGCTAATAATTCATCGTCAAGTTGATAGAGATGGATACGGTTACGGCCTAAATCTTTAGCGGCATAACAAGCTGAATCAACACAAATTAATATTTCTTTGGTATTTTTTGTTTGACTGTTAATTTCAGCAACACCGATACTAGCACTGATGCTAAATATATTCTTTTCCCACAAAAACTGATAATTCGCAATTAATTCTAGTATATTGTGCGCTGCGCTCTGGGCTTGTTCGAGACTGCATTGCATCATTAAAATGGCAAACTCATCACCGCCTAAACGGGCTAATATGTCTTTTGGTTTAATATGTTTACTTAACAACAGACCTAATTGACACAGCATTTCATCTCCGGCCATGTGGCCGCAGGTATCATTGATGATTTTGAACTGATCCAGGTCTAAAAATATTAATGTATGAGTAGTCTTATCTTGTTGTGAAGATAATATGCATTGAGCAAGTAGGTTTTCAAATTCATAGCGATTAATTAATCCTGTCAGCATATCGTGAGTTGCCTGATAGGCTATTTTTTGAGAAGCCAGTCTTGCTGTAGTTACATCTACTTGAATGCCAATAAAATGGGTTATAGCACCATCATTGGTGACGGGTACAACGCAGACTTGGGCCCAAAACAGTTCACCATTTTTTTTACTATTTTGTAATTCACCGCTCCATTGTTGACCTGATAATATCGTTGCCCAGAGTTTTTGATAAACACTATCAGGCGTATAACTTGATCGAAAAACATTAGCTTTCTTACCGATAACTTCGGCTGCGGTATAACCTGTTATGTCGGTAAACTTAGGGTTCACATGTTCAATAATACCGCTTACATTTGTTATGAATATACTCTCAGGACTGTACTCAACCACCATAGATAGTTTTTTCAAGTCCTCAGTACTTTGCTGCTTTTCTGTGATGTCATTAAAGACACCAATACCGCCTTCTAACTCTCCAGTATTGGAATAAAGTGGGGCGAAATTTGCGTGTAAATACATAAACCGTTGGCCGGATATTGATGTATAAGGGCCTTCAAAAACACTCACTTTACCTTGCAATGACTGTGTCACCATGTTCAGTAATTCAGGATTTTCAAGCCGCTCAAGCATGTTAAAACCAATCAGCGTATCCCTTTCTGTCAGGAGGATTTCTTCAAAACGTTTATTGGTTTTTTTTATCACACCCTTAATATCGTAATGCATAATACCAATTGGGGAATATTCAAAAATTGATGCTAGCTTTGCTTCACTTTTGAGTAACTTAGATGTTTGTCGTGCTATTTTTTTTGCCAGAAGCCTAACTTGCCGACGAGGCTCTAAGCTAAGAGTAATAATTAAGGGGCAGGCAAATAATAAAAATAAAGCCGAGATGATTAAATTGGAATATAAGGCCTCATTTAATAGTGTGTCGATATGGCTAATTGAAATGTCAGCACCAACAATATATACGCTACCATCATCGGCATTAACAGGTATGAGGATACTACGAAAATCGCCCCATTTATCTCTACTTTCATGGATTTGACTCTGACGTTGTTCAAACATAGCCGGAATATCTGATGCGGCATCGTCATAATATTCAAAATAATTAAACGCAAACGTATTGGATTCTAGCTCAGCATCAGAGGCGCTTGAAGAGGTGTAGAAAATTTTATTATTTCGTAAGATAAGAGTATAGAGATAAACAATATCAGTGCGCTGAGTATATTCTGATAACGCTAAGGTAATAGCAAGATCTTGTTGCTCAGACAGATCTTTTTTGCTCATATCCTTACGATGCAAATCCTTGGGAAGAATCGAAGGTATCGTCAGAGTTGCATTTTCTAGCTGTTGATCCAGCTCAGAATACAGGTGTTGTTTTTCTTTGAAATAATTGACTGCAGAAAAAATGACTACCCATATTACATATAGCGTAATAGCAAAGTAGATACGGAAGTTATTTTTAATTGGCTGTAACAAAATAATATCACTATGTGTTATGGGTCATGAAATTGACTTGTTAATATTTTCATATCAATAAATAATAGAAATAGGCGATATGAATATTTTACATTCTTCAGCTAATCACCCAACCTAAGTACCAAATTATGTAGGTGTAGAGCCATCAGTTTTATGTTAACTAGCTGCCATCGAACGGGTATAACAAGTTTTCTATCATTGTAAGTGATTAATTAAGCAAGGCGTCTCTTATAGACACCTTGCTATGAGAAAGCTTTAATGAGTGATAATGCTTTCTTCAATCTATGGGTTAAGTATGTCAGCAAAATCGCCATTGGCGACAGTGCCATTGGTCACTATCACAGCTTGTTTGTCTGCATAAATGAAGAAAGGCTGGTTAATATCATCTGGAGTATTATTGACATCAGGATCATCATGTTGAGCGACACAGGTGTAACCCACGCTGTAGCTACCCGCAACGACAAAACCAAATTCATAACCTTGACCAATAACTTGATTGTTTTGGTCGACAATGTCATTGACTCTAGCGGCTGCAATCGGTGCAGTTATTGGGGCTACAACGGCCTCACTTCTGAAATCGCTCATATTGTCGAGCGCGGTTGCATCGGAATATAAATAGACTGCCTGGCTAAAGATACTGCCACCGGCGGCAGTTTGACATTGTGTTGTCAGGTCTGCGGGGATATTGCCTTTAATCGCGCCGACTTCAGCATTGTTATATAACTGCACAGACGTTGGCTTTAGGGTCCAGTAGTCTTTATTTCCGTGAGGGTCTTGTAAGCCACTGTTTAGATCAAATTCGGCCACAAAGCTGTTTATACCGGCAGCGATAGTGAAGGTTTTATTAAAAAATAAACGCCCTGTATCGGTATCATCCGCACCCACACCGCCACATGAGCCATTGCTGTTGGTTGTCAGACCATGGAGATTATCATCCAGGGTTTTCACATAAGAGCTATCGGCATTTGGCGTTTCACTTCTTTGCATGTAAATACACATTTGGTATTCGCCGACAGGGATACTCTGGTCACTCACTAAGGTTTCAACTGCGGTGCCTTGAAATTCAAGTAAGTTGACTTGCTTTAATGCGCCATTGTCAGACACGTCAAATGAAATGCTGCCAGCATCGTGTTTCAATACCACTTGTTTAAAAGCGATCGTCACATCTTTAGCGTCACTTGGGTTATCTGAGACGCCTAAGCTGAATACTCCCATTTTCGGCGCCGTTGTGCTGTCGTCACCACCACAGGCGACAAGTAAACTGGAGAGGGAGAGTGCGACAAGTTTATTAACTATTTTCATGGTGAATCTTCTTTTAAATTAGAGGAATAACGTTGTCGTAAAAACCAGCTACTATCTTAATTTTTCGCTCATTCTATCGAGTATGATTACGTTTGCAAGCGTCAACTTTTTGAAAAGCGTCAATAGATTAGCGCTATTTAATCGAACGAAGGTCGACACATTAATATTGTAATTAAAGTCATCAAGATAGAAAACTTTTTATCGCAATAATAACAATGGACCGTCAATATTAATTATCCATCATAATGAGACGTGCGATTAAAGTGTTCAGCCAAATCAGAAAGATTCATGCAATACTCTTTTAAACAGATTGTAAAATCACAACGGCATTAGCGAGTCAAATAGCTTGTTAATTTAAATGAAAAACGTTCACGATCTCGCCCTGGTAATCAACCCCAGCCATGATGCTTCGTTTAAAAAAACTATCAATGTATAAGATTTTAAACATAAAAAATATAATTTAACATTAAGTTAACCGTAAGTTGTCACATTAAAGAATTTTTATTATTTTCATCATAATCAACGAATACGACCTGATTTCTTCCATATTTTTTTGCTTGGTATAAAGCGGTGTCAGCTTTTGATATTACACTATCAATATTTAATGGCACATTATAATTTTTTTCATTTTTAAATAAACACGCACCCGCACTTATTGTTATAAATGGTTTTACATGAGACTTACTATGTTCTATATTTAACATTTTAAATGATTCAATTAATTCAGAAACAATAAAATTACAACTTTCATTTTCATTTATGGCGCTTACTATCAAAAACTCTTCACCTCCATATCGAACACAAATATCTGTCTGTCTTTTAAAAAAACTTTCTAAATGTGTCGAGACTTTAATTAGAGCCCCGTCACCAGCCTGATGACCATAAAAATCGTTATAGAACTTAAAATAATCTACATCTATCATAATTACCATAAAATCGATATTAAACCTAGTAAAGAAAGGTATTTGTTTCTCAAAATATAATAACAATGCTCTTCTATTTGCTATATTAGTTAATGGATCTAATAGAGTATTTTCATTCAAGGTTTTATTTTGTGCATTTACCCTATCAATTAATTCATTGAAATACCTGTAAACAGTATATATTTCTGTTATATCGTTCTTGTTTTCGATTTTACTTAATGTACAACTAATATTTTTGTGGTTATTATTTGAGGTTTCTCTAATTTTATTTGCAAGAATATTTATTGGTTTAGTAATTTTTAAGCTAAAAATTGAAAAAATTATATACAGCATCCCCATTAATAATAATATAAATAACAAACTTTTCCAATCCAACCATGATGGGTTTACGCTATTAGGGTGTTGCATTGTTAATTTTCCGATTGGATTATTCCAAACATCGTGTAAATACAATTCCGTTTCACTTGATATTTTTGGTTCTGGCTTTACGTCTAGCCAATCACTTCCTGAATATAACGTGCTTCCACCATTAAAAGGAGCATAATTTATATTCGTAAAAGTAAAACTTGCCATTTCATCAACCAAATCTTGATCGAATATTTTCAATATTATTAAATATATATTGCCATCACCAGTCTTATTGCTTTTTTTTATTTTTACTGAGCTAAATAAAGTTGGACCAAAATTAGTCACAATCAAGCCAGTATAGCTAGGCGTGTCATATCGTTCTATTGCAGAAGGTGATAGATTAAGATAGTTTTTTATGCCTTTATTATCTGGGAGAAAAAAATCAATTTCACTCTTTGTTTTAGAATTAAACCCTGATTTAAATAAAACTGTATTGTTATCGTCGATTAAAATAAATCCATCTATTTTCAAATTTGAGAACACTTCAACATTAAGGTTATTTTCTATAAAATCAGCATTAAAATCTTTTGAGAACGCATAAGTATCATCCCAGATAGCATAATCATAATTAATTGTATTTATTCTTTCAATTTCACGATTCCCAGCTAGAGCTAAAGAGGCAAGTTGTTGGCTAACACTTAACTTTAGTGCACTTTTAAGTTGGGGTATTTCGATGAAAACCCTATAACCGAATACCGCAAATGAGAAAGACAATAACAACAATAAAAATATTCGGCTTTGTAATTGCCCAATGGAAGTTAATCTTTTAATTTTGTTTTTTTTAATTTTAATCATTCTATTTCCAATCTAATTTTTAGCTATTTAGTTTTAATTACATTATCATTGCCAATTACATCAGAAAAATCATTCAAACAAAAATAAACATTGATTTTAAAGGAATTATTTAATTCATTCAACAAATACATGACAGTAATGCTGACATTATCGATAAATTCGTATCACCTATTCTTTTCCGGGGGGGGGCTGATCCCAGGGCGAGATAGTGAACGTTTTTCAATCAATTTAACACACTATTTGACGTTAACATCTCGCTATAATCTTATACTCCCTTTTTTCGGGAGCACATCATGCATATTGACCGCTTCAAAGAGACTTTTCAAACCATAACTGACCAACGCCAAGGGGCTAAAGTGACCTATTGCCTTTTTGAGGTTTTGTTTGGTTCTCTATGTGCTGTTATCGCAGGAGCTAAAGGCTGGTTTGATATTCGAGAATACATACTTTGACATCATAATTGCTTTAAAACCAATAACCTATTTGTGAGTGGCATTCTTGCTGATGACACTATAGCTCGTATCATATCAACTATAGAACCAGAACAATTCCACCAGTGTTTTATCAACTGGATGTCATCGATACACACGCTTACGGAAGGCCAGGTGATTGCTATCGATGGAAAAACGCTTCGAGGGTCATACAATCGTGAAGACAGAGCCAGTACCATACACATGATTAGTGCCTATGCTTCATCAAACAAATTAGTGCTTGGCCAACTTAAAACAGAACAAAAAAGCAATGAGATAACTGCCATTCCTGAATTGATAAAGATGCTAGATATCAAGGGGGCTTTAGTGACTATCGATGCGATGGCTTGTCAAACAAAGATAGCCAAAACCATTGTGGACCAAGGCGGTGACTATCTGCTTGCTGTTAAAAGTAACCAGGGAAAGCTGCGCGAAGCGATAGTCAAAGCCTTCTCTTTCAAGCGAGCCAACAATACAGACAAATCCACAATTGAACAGGGCCATGGGCGTACAGAGTGTCGCCAGTGCTATGTTATTGACAGTACAAACTTAATCGGTGACTTTTCAAAGTGGAAAGGGTTAGAAAATATCATTATGGTTGAAAGCTGCCGCCTTGAAAAAGGAAAACCAATCGAGCTTGAGTACCGTTATTACATCAGTTCTAAGGAACTAAGTGCTGAACAAGCTGCGATAGCCGTTCGAGAACATTGGGGCATAGAATCAATGCACTGGGTGCTTGATGTCAGTATGAGTGAGGATGCATGTCAAATATACAACGCTCACGGGGCGGAAAATCTGTCATGTCTGCGTCATATGAGTTTGAATATGCTACGAGCTGAGCCGACGAAGATAAGCATTGTTGGAAAACAAAAGCGATGCATGATGAATCCATTAATGCTTGAGGCAGTATTAAAGGCTGGATTTAGCGGTAAGGTTAAAAATTAAGCACTCATGCGGTAGCCCTGCTGATGGACTACCCTCAATTGAAGCTTATTTATCTCCAAAAAAATCGTGATGATAGGTAATCATAAATTTTATCTTTTTTATACTCATGTGACCGCTAACTATTTAGAAACATCGCAATTATATATACGCTTATCGCCTATAGGTATTGATCCAATAGGTTTATCTGATAATCCTGACCCTGCTTTATAGAGATATTTAGATATTACTTATTCCAGTGCCTTTTTACGGTAGCAATCCCCAAACCTAATGCTTCTGCTGCTTTAAATTGAGATAACCCCTCAGCTTTCTTTGCTTGAACTGAATGAGTTGTAGCGTGGGCTTCTGGTCTACCAAGCTTTTTGCCTTGGGCCTTAGCTCGCTCTAGTCCTTCTTTTGTTCGCTCTCTAATCCGGTTACGCTCGAATTCAGCAAAGGCTGAGAACATTTGCAGCATAAGCTTACCCTCAGCACTTGATAGGTCTGCTACGGGGAGATCAAGGCATGCAACCTTGATACCTTTATCTGTAAGCAGGTTAATTGTGTTTTGTACGTCAATGTTGTCTCGGCCTAAACGGTCTAGTTTTAAGACCACCAGCATATCACCACTTTCCATCTGGTGATTGATGAGCATCTTGAACTTTTCGCGCTTCATAGCTTCAACAGATCCAGAGATTGTTTCACTGATGGTACGGGCATGATTCACCTCATACCCTTTCTGTCTAATAGCAATAATTTGATTCTCGGTTGTTTGCTCAGTTGTTGAAACGCGACAATAGGAAAAGATACGCATTGGTCACTCACTTTTGTGGAAGGTATCAAATATAGGGGTATCATATAATTAAAGTACCATTAAAGCTACACCCTAATTTTATGATACCGATAATAGATAGAAAAAGCTGGTATCAATATACGAATGTTTTTTGATACCAGATTTTACGGTAGATTAAGTAAGCTACTTCGCTATCATCTTCTGAAACTCCATAAACTGCTTAATTTGGTCTTCCATATCTGGCGAAGTATTTTCAGCAGGCTTTGATAACTTGCGCAACAACTCGGCTTGTTTGTAGTCTGGTACATCACCATAACTATAAAAACTGGTCAGCACGCTTTCATGCCCTAAGTTTTGGCTCCATGCTTTAAACTCTTCAGGCGTTCGACAAAGTTTTTCACCTAGCCTTACCAAAGTGTTACGAAAGCTGTGCGGGTTAAAGTAAGGCAAACCAACTGCTTCAAAGGCTTGTTTAAACACTTTGCGGATCGGAGTTGCATTACTCCAACTCTCCTTAAGCAAGCCTACTGCTGTAAACTGTTGGTTCTCGTTATGCGCAAGCTTAGTCTTGGGAAACAAGGGGGCATTTTGCTCATATCCTAGTTCTTTCACCAAGTACTCAATCCATTCACTCAAAATCTGTGATGGCAACTCACCTACAGGGAAAAAGTAAGTAATAAACGTTTTACTGAATTTGGTCTTAACCTCCCTTGCATCTTGATAGAAGCTTTGCTCCACAAGGTCAATATGCTTTATCTTAACTGAAGCAACCGCCCCATCTCTTGCACCAGTTAATAGAACGAACGCAAATAATGCTCTATCACGCATTTCTAATGCTGTGTCACATGGCATAGCTTCCAAAGTCTGCAAAACTTGCTCAACCGTTGCCACACTTCTTTTACGCTTAGCATTTGCAATACGGGTATCTTTTTCAGATAGGTTAAAGTACTCGATATCGCTATAGTTTATTTTTGCTCGGTAGCCTTTTTGCGTTACCAGAAATTGAAAAAAACTTTTCAAATGTCGCATGATTGTCAGCACCGTTGCCTTGCTTAAAATATCACCAGTGATCTGTGACTTTTTACAAAGAAGTTCCTTCTTAAATGCGATTGCATGCTTAGCCCTGAACTTCTTAAAGTCGAGGTAATTTGTTGCTTCTTCAAACCGATTAATTGATTTCAACGCACCATCAATCGTTGATGCATCTAGCTGCTTTGCTTCCTTCAGAAACTTAGCATATTCGTATAGAATTCTGGTGTTTTTAGCACTATTTTTTTTCATCATTAAAACCCTCAGCTAAAGGATAATTTAAGGGCCTTTGACCTCTTAGGATTAAGTGCTTTTCAGCTATCGGTAATTTCCCTCCAAGCTCCGTCCAAACTTGGTTAACGTCACGCCAAGAAGCGAACTTATTTACCCTCTGTTGACACTCAGCACAGCGTCCTGTCATTTGAACCATGCCTCCAGGTTCAGCTATAAACTCAAGTGATTCAATAATTGGCTTTTGAGGCTGTTTGCATTTAAAACAGTACATTTCATTAAGCTCACATTTATGCAGATATGTTTTGCGCTTCTGTTTTAAATACAGCTTCAAGTCTGCACCTTGAATTAACAAGGGACGGCGATCATCGATAACTTGCAAGCCAGCATGAATCCAATTACGCACAGTTTTGGGGTGAACTCCCAAAGCCTCACTGACATCCATAACTGTATAATTGCGATTGATTTTGACTCTTATTAGGGTTAATTCGCTTACTCATTGTTTAGCCCCCTTAGATGCAGCAATGCGCTCATCAAGCCATTGTTCGATGTCAGCCTCCAACCAACCAACTGCACGCTCACCTAAAGAGATTGCTTTGGGAAAGATACCTTTAGTCATGTGCAGATAAATGGTGCTAGTGGATAAGCCTGTTCTGGTTTTAACTTCAGGTAAACGGATTATTTTTTTTGACATGGTAGTAACCTTTAAACATTAATGAATTCGTTTTGAAGGTTATTGGATTTGATCTGAATAAAAGCCGAATTCGGTTTTAGGATTCCGAATTCGGTTTTGCAATTACAATTTAACTTATTGACGCTGGTATTTATTTAATACGAGATTCAACAGCTGGATCTATTTGTTTTAATATCTTGCGGATGGTGTCATCACTTAAGGGGGTTGATTGCTTATCAGTCATCGCAGCGAATGATGTTGAAATCCCTCTTTGGTTCCAATCGTATTTATGCTCTGCAAGCACTGCGGCTAGCAGACACAGGATTGAGTTTGTGGCATTAGTTTCTGATGCTTTACTCTGTGTAGGCTGATCTTCCAATGATTGAATAAAACGCGCCAGTTCACCTGTTTTAATGACAAGTTGGTAGTTGACATCCCCTAAGTCCAAATAGTTGTCACTTTCAACATACTCACCACTTTCATATGGTATAAGAGCCCCATTCAGTGCCATAAACTCATCAAGTTCAGCAGGGCTTAAAGGGTCTAATGCTAAGCTGTTATTACTGTGTTTCAGGTCCAGAATACTTAAGCCATTTGCTCTCAACAAGTTGTCTAGCCTAGCTTCTAAAGCTGTGAGATTGTATTGGTTCCCCTCAAGCTGCAGGCTTGTTTGAATTCTGAAAATAAAATCATCACGCTTCAAGAAAAGGTTATTTATTGCGTCAAGAGTCGGCTCTGGTCCACCAACCTCTTTTTGATACAGCTTGTCTATTTCATAAGACTCTATGCCTATCATGGCAAGGTCCCAGACCCCATCAATGACATGAACCTTTTTATCGAAAGCAAGCCACCTGTTTTCACCGACCTGAAGCTCATCATCTAAACAGAGAAAATATGGATTCTCTAAGGCTGCGTTAGTGGCAAGGTTATAATCAACTTGAAAGCTATTTAAATCACTGTTTTGCGGAGTAATGTATTGCCCCCCCCTAGCATATGCATGGCTGTTAAGCCTGACTGACATTGTTAAGTGCTGATCTAGTACCAACCTGTAGAGATCAGCTAACGATACAGGCTCATCTATAGAAGTTGATAAATGTTTAGCAGCTTCTTCAATCGTTAAATACTCTTTTAATTTAAATAACTTACTCATTTACGATTTTAGCCCCTTTACTCGATTTACAGGTAAGTCGTTTACTCTGTCAACCTAATGTATGGAAAGTGACTACAAATAAGATCCGATCCAAGCAGTAGTCCACAATCCCTATGCTGGCATAAAAAGCGTCTTATTAATGTGAATAGGTAGTAAGTTTGGCGAGAATAGGAGGTAGAAATACGAATTAGGCGTTATCAAATGTTAATCATTTTTTAATTTAAATGTATGCTCATTATTGGCGCCCTCTTGTTACTCTATACCTGACAATTCATCCAGATAATTTGCCCATTCCTGCATTAATTTTGTTCTTTCTGCCAGATAAATCGAACGGTTATAAGCTCTTGATGTAGCAGTGCCTGTCAAATGAGCAAGCTGCACTTCAATCACATCATGATTCCAGCCTTTTTCATGCAAGATGGTCGATGCGGTGCTTCTAAAGCCATGAGCAGACATTACATCAGCTGGGTAACCTAAATCTCGTAGCCGATTGGTTAATACGTTTTTACTCATCGGTTTACTACTGTCTCTTTGATTTGGAAACACTAGTTTAGAGTAGCCCGTTACAGCTTTAACCTCTTTTAAATGATGAGCCACTTGCTTTGACATCGGCACTATATGTTCTCGCTCACGCTTCATTTCTTCAGCTGGAATTCTTATCAAAGAATCCTCAAAATCAACATATTCCCACTTTAGGTTTCTGATCTCCGTTGGTCTTAAAAAGACCCTAGGAATTAATTTAAGCGCTTCAACAGCGCAATAGTTACCAGATTGCGCTGTATCAATATCTTTAATTAGTTGAGCCAGCTCATTCGGCTTAACGATAGCAGCCCTATGTTTAACTTTTGGCAGTGGCTTTAGTATATCGCCTAGTGGTAATCCTTGAGCGGGGTTATTGCGAGTTAACCTATGTGCTAGTGCATACCCAAATACTCGATTTATAACAGCTAATATATTAGGTGCCTTTTTAAGTGTACCAGCGGCTTCAATAGCCAACATGAGTTCAGTAATATGCCCTGCATCAATCTCTTCAATGTGGAGATTACTTATACATTTAGAGTCCACCAGCAACCAGCGTTTGATTCTACTGGCATGATCTTCTGACCAAGAACCTTTTTGTTGTTCCCACCACTTTAGTGCAATAGTTGAAAATAACTTGTCTTTCGTCGTCTCTTTTGTACGCTTCCTTTCCCGTCGTTCGTCCATCGGGTTAATACCGTGAATTAAAGAAGCTCTTGCTTCTTCGGCCAATCTTCGAGCTTCACTTAGGGGTATGGAGGGGTATTTTCCTAAAGCCATTTCCTGATACTTACCTGCATGTCTGAACCTAAGCCGCCAGAGTTTAGATCCACTTTTTTTAACCAATAAAAACAAGTTATTACCATCAGATTTTTTAATCTGCGACTTATCATCAGGGCAGGATATATTCTTAACTTCTTGTACTGTTAATGCCATTGGAAAATCCTAAGCAGGGTACAAAATGAGGGGTATCTATATTTCAAGTACTCAATTTAAGGCAACTATAAATTGTGATACCCCTCATTAACACCTAATAATTCTAAGAACTAGTGAGATATTATGGGGACTTATAGGAAGTTAAGTCAACAAAAAAGCCCGCAAACTATGAGCTTACGGGCTTTTCTAGGAAGTGCTAGTATTTGGGCAATACGTTTACATCATGCCGCCCATTCCGCCCATACCACCCATTCCGCCCATGTCTGGCGCAGAATCTTGTGGTACTTCAGCAATCATCGCTTCTGTTGTGATCATAAGACCAGCAATAGATGCGGCGAACTGTAGTGCGCTACGAGTTACTTTAGTTGGGTCTAGGATACCCATTTCTAACATGTCACCGTAAGTGTCGTTACCCGCGTTGTAACCGAAGTTACCTTCACCGTTTTTAACAGTGTTAGCCACAACTGATGCTTCTTGACCTGCGTTAGTTGCTATTTGACGTAAAGGCGCTTCCATAGCACGTAGTGCGATTACAACACCGTGCTTTTGGTCTTCGTTCAATACTTCAACATCTTTAATTTTGCTTGCTACGCGAACAAGGGCAACACCACCACCGGCGACCACACCTTCTTCAACCGCTGCGCGAGTTGCATGCAATGCATCTTCTACGCGCGCTTTTTTCTCTTTCATTTCAACTTCTGTTGCTGCGCCAACTTTGATGACTGCAACACCGCCAGCTAACTTAGCCATACGCTCTTGAAGCTTTTCTTTGTCGTAGTCTGAAGTTGAATCTTCAACTTGTTGTTTGATTTGCGAAACACGTGCAGAAATTTGCACTTGGTCGCCACTACCATCGATGATTGTAGTGTTATCTTTAGTGATGATTACGCGCTTAGCTGTACCTAAATCTTCTAGAGTGGCTTTTTCAAGTTCTAGACCGATTTCTTCAGCGATAACAGTACCGCCAGTTAGGATTGCAACGTCTTGAAGCATTGCTTTACGACGGTCGCCAAAACCAGGTGCTTTAACAGCAGCTACTTTAACGATGCCACGCATGTTGTTCACAACTAATGTCGCTAAAGCTTCGCCTTCAACGTCTTCTGCAACGATAAGCAATGGCTTACCTGTTTTAGCTAGACCTTCAAGGATTGGCAACAATTCACGGATATTAGAAACTTTTTTGTCTACTAATAAAATGAATGGGCTGTCTAATTCAATGCTGCCAGTTTCTGGCTTGTTGATGAAGTATGGTGATAAGTAACCACGGTCAAACTGCATACCTTCAACAACGTCTAATTCGTTTTCAAGCGCTTGGCCTTCTTCAACGGTGATAACGCCTTCTTTACCGACTTTTTCCATTGCGGTTGCAATGATGTCGCCGATTGACTCGTCAGAGTTAGCAGAAATTGTACCTACTTGAGCAATGGCTTTAGTGTCTGAACATTCTTGAGAAAGTAGTTTAAGTTCAGCAACGGCTGCGATAACTGCTTTGTCGATACCGCGCTTAAGGTCCATTGGGTTCATACCCGCTGCAACTGCTTTTAGGCCTTCAACAACAATAGCTTGTGCTAATACTGTTGCAGTAGTGGTACCGTCACCGGCAGCATCATTGGCTTTAGAAGCAACTTCTTTAACCATTTGTGCGCCCATGTTTTCGAACTTGTCTGTTAGTTCGATTTCTTTAGCAACTGACACACCATCTTTGGTGATCATTGGCGAACCAAAGCTTTTATCTAAAACAACGTTACGACCTTTAGGGCCTAAGGTTACTTTAACTGCGTTGGCTAGGATGTTAACGCCTGCAAGCATTTTTACGCGTGCGTCGTTACCAAATAAGACTTCTTTTGCTGCCATTTTTTGATGTTCCTTTAAATTTAATGATTAATTGGAAAGTCGATTGATGCGTGAGGCTTAGCCTACGACTGCCATCAGGTCAGCTTCTGACAGGATTAACACTTCTTCACCGTCAATTTTTTCTTTCTTCACGCCGTAACCTTCATTGAAGATCACTACGTCGCCCACTTTAACGTCAAGTGGTGTAACTGTGCCATTTTCTGAGATACGACCGTTGCCTACTGCAAGGATTTTACCGCGAGTTGATTTTTCTGCTGCGCTGCCTGTAAGCACGATACCGCCTGCAGATTTAGATTCAACTTCTAAGCGTTTAACGATAACGCGGTCATGTAATGGACGAATATTCATCTATGAACTCTCCTAATGATTTGATGCCCAAAAAGCGAGGCTATTGACTAACAAATAAGGGTTTCCCCCTTGATGCATGTGATATGGGGGTGACTGGTCACAGATCCAAGGGGAATTTTAAAAATAATTGCACTTTTTTTACGTCTGTTTTATTAAAGCAATGCTAATCCTGATAGAATTCGGCTCCTTTGAAACATCAAACGTTTGAGAATAGATGAAAGACAGACACGGGTTGCTCAGCGCACCTATTGGTCGTGTACTGCTTAACATGACTTTGCCTAACCTGATTGGGATTATGACCATTCTAGGTGGCAGTCTAGTGGACATTTTTTTTATTAGCCAGTTGGGTACAGATGCACTGGCAGCAGTGAGCTTTACGTTTCCGGTAACCTTAGTGATTACCAGTATCGGCATTGGCATTGGCGCGGGTGTGTCAACCAATCTTGGTCGTTTGATTGGATCTGGGCATGCGCCCGAATCCAGAGTGTTTTTATTTGATGCCTTGTGCATGACACTGGTGATTATTTGGGGCTTGTCGATACTCGGCTGTGTGTTTATTGAACCTATTTTTAGTTTGCTTGGTGCTAACGGTGCCAGTTTGCCATTAATTAATGACTACATGTGGTACTGGTATTTAGGCGCGCCTGCCTTAGTGCTATTAATGGTGGGTAATCAAGCATTACGTGCCACAGGTGACACTCACTCACCGGCTAAAATTATGATGCTGGCCGCCATTATAAACCTGGTTCTCGACCCGTTACTTATCTTCGGCATTGGCCCTTTTCCGCGTTTAGAAATTCAAGGCGCTGCTATTGCGACCACACTCTCTTGGGTAGTGGCAATGTCATTTGCTGGCCACTTGATTATTGTCAAACGTAAACTGGTTCAGTTTGCTGAGTTTGATGTGGGTCGATTAATTTTACATTGGAAAGTCTTATCCCATATCGCCCGCCCAGCGGCGTTAATGAATGTAATAAATCCTATTGCCAACGGCATTATAATGGCCATGTTGGCACGGATTGATCATGCGGGTGTGGCTGCCTTTGGTGCCGGAATTAGGCTTGAGTCGGTACTGTTGATTGTGGTGATGGCGCTGTCGTCGAGTCTAATGCCGTTTATTGCCCAAAACTTAGGTGCCAGCCAACCTGAACGCGCCAAAAAAGCCTTATTGATGTCGTTGCGATTTGCTTTTGTATTTCAAACAATCTTGTTTATTCCGCTGTATTTTTATGCGGAACCTATCGCAAGACTGTTTACTCACGACCCACTGGTTATAGAGTGGCTGAGTTTTTATATTATGGTATTGCCTGCCTCTTATGGGCCACTTGCCATTGTTATTATGGTTGCCACTAGCTTAAACGCTTACCATAGGCCGTTGAGTTCACTGGTGATTAACTTGTGCCGCTTAATGTTATTAATGTTACCGCTGGCGGCGCTAGGCTCGTATGTTGGTGGGGTGAAAGGTATTTTATTGGCGTTACCCATTGCGAATACATTGATGGGGATAGCTTGCTATTACTTGGCTACTCAAATTAGTGAGCCAAAAGAGATTAAGCACACGGTGCCTTGTTCAGATAATTCAATAGCCACTGACGGCGAGCAAGACGACACTAATAAACCAACCTCTCGCCTGGGCGAATATTAAACTGTGTTAATAATGGCAGCCACACTTGCTTTTTAATCTGTGTCAGTGGATTAATAACACTATATTACTTGCAATAAATCTTGGTTTAACATGAAAAAATCCATTTACGCCGCCATGCTCTCTGGCATTGTTTGCCCTGGCAGTGGCCAGATTTGGTTGGGTAAAAAGCTACTCGGCTGGGGATTTATCAGTGTCAGTATGGTGTGTATTTTGGTGATAATGGATCAAATTATTAGCCGTGCACAAGTGATTGCGGAGCAAATTTTAGCAGGCAATATCGGCAACGATTTAACTTCTATTTATGCTGCGGTATCCAACGTTGCCATCGACAGTAGCTCAACCATGCCGATACTCACTTGGATATTTTTAGCCAACTGGGGATTAAGTATCATCAGTGCATTTTGGTTTGGTGCTCAGCAAGATAAGCAACTCCAGCGGCAAGCCGATTCCGAGACAGGCGCAAAAACAAAAACAGCCAAGTAATGCATCTGCACTAGTCGGCTGTTTACGTTATATTTGATCAAGTGCTAAGCGCGGCGCTTAACAAAACACGCTCTACACATCACGGCAAATCACAGATCAAACTTGGTCTTGTTAAATAAGCTGGTATTACCATAATGTGTATTAAGATGGTGTGTCATAAGTGGTGCGTATTAAGACGGCTTGTCGTCATCTTTGGGCTTAATAGGCTCTACATCTATAATATCGTCACGATTGTCGTCATGGCGCTTATCTTTAATGTCATCATCACGATCATTGTTAATGTCATCATCAAGATCAACTACTTCAATTTGATGGCTACGTGGACGATCATTTTTATGTTCAAAATCACCGTCGAAAGTGTTGCCCTGTTGATCAAATGGCTTTTGCCCTGCAAATGGACCGGACTGTCCAAAAGGACTTTGTCCGCCACCAAAGCCAGGGGGAATACCACCATTAGCCACAACACGAAGTTGCATACGTTTGTATAAAAACGCCGCGATAGGAGCGCGGGTAAATGGGGTTAATAAAATTAAGCCAATAAAGTCGGTGACAAAACCAGGAATAAGCAATAACACCCCAGCGGCAGCCAACATCATACCTTCAACAATTTCTTGCCCCGGAGCTTCACCTCGGGCTAATTTTTGTTGCACACTCATTAAAGTACTAAGGCCTTGGCTGCGTACCAATGACACTCCAACAACCGCGGTAAATAACACTAACGCGACCGTGGTCCATGAACCAATTGAGCTGGCAACTTCAATGAGTACATTGAGTTCAATAACCGGTATTAAAACAAATATTAACAATAAAATAAAAAACATATTGGCCTCTAAGGATCGCTTTTTGATAGAGTGACGACTTATAAGATAACAGAGTGGCGACCTGTAAAAAAACTGTTGCCGATGAAACTTAAATGGGGGTGAACGGGTCTCTTTTCAAGACGCGTCACGAATATCACCTCAGTTTAATGAAAATGCGTTTAAAAAAGCGTACTGTGATGACCTTGTGCATGATAACAGCATTAGCTTAAGTAAACTTTAAGACAACTTATGTATAAACCTGAACTGCTATTGATATTAACCACTTGCCCAGATGCTGACATTGCAGCCAGTATTGCGACTGCATTAGTAGAGGCAAAGTTAGCGGCATGTGTACAAATAGGCCAAGCCGTTGAGTCAATTTATTATTGGGACAATAACATTTGTCAGTCACACGAAGTGCCAATACAGATAAAATGCATGGCAATTGATTACCATGCAATTGAACAGCTCGTGATCACAATGCATCCTTATGAAGTACCAGAATTCATTGCCACTCCAATTACCGGTGGTTTTGGCCCTTATTTACAATGGATAAAAGACAACTCACCATCATGAAAAAACTCGTCGCCATATGCCTGACATCATTGTTAATGATGTCATCAATGATACTCGCGCCAGCAGCACACAGCGCTAATGTGTTGAGTAATAAATTTAGCTTTTTAAGCAGCGAACCTGAGTTAATGAAGGTTAACGATGCTTTTGTGTTTGATTACCAACAACAAGGTAATCAGCTCAAAATCAATTTTGTGATTGCAGAGGGCTATTATTTATATCGCGATAAGCTGCAGTTTTCGGTCGACGGTGCGGTGATTGGTGATATTGAATTACCTCATGGTAAAAACCATCATGACGAATACTTTGGCGACCAAGAGGTGTTTTACTCGTTTGTTGAAATCCCTATCGCGTTTAAAGAAGCCCAAGCCGATGCGGTATTTCATGTCACCTTTATGGGTTGTGCAGAAGGTACCTTGTGTTATCCGCCAACCAAGCACGATGTAACGTTAGCAGCGATTGAAGCAAATGACGGCACGTTAAGCAGTAAAAAAGTGATTGGCGCACCTGATGATGCGCAAGCATCAACAACGGCAACCGATGCACCAGCGGCACCGATTACTCAGCAAGACACGTTAAACCAAATGCTCCAAAACGATAGCCTATTATGGACTTTAGTTATTTTCTTTGGTTTAGGTATTGGCTTAGCATTAACACCGTGTGTGTTTCCGATGTACCCTATTTTGTCGGGCATTATTGTTGGTCAAGGCAAGAAGCTCTCTACCGCTAAAGCCTTCACCCTATCAATGGCCTACGTGCAAGGCATGGCCATTACCTATTCATTATTAGGATTAGTGGTTGCCTCTGCCGGACTTAAGTTTCAAGCGGCATTACAACACCCTGCTATTTTGATTTTCTTGGCGGTGATGTTTGTGCTGCTGAGCTTATCGATGTTTGGCATGTACGATTTAAAGCTGCCATCGAAGTGGCAAGAAAAAATGAACTCGATGTCGAACAACCAAAAAGGTGGCAACCTTATTGGTGTGTTTATGATGGGGGTGATTTCAGGTTTAGTCGCTTCGCCTTGTACCACGGCGCCGTTATCTGGCGTGCTGATTTACGTGGCGCAGTCTGGTGATTTACTGCAAGGCTTTTTAGCGCTGTATGTACTCAGCATGGGTATGGGTTTACCGTTATTAGTGATTGGGACTTCGGGTGGCAAAATTTTACCGCGCGCAGGAGCGTGGATGGACATTATTAAAACCATCTTTGGCTTCTTACTGATTTCAGTTTCTATTGTAATGATTGGTCGTATTTGGCCTGGTTTAGTGTCCGATTTACTTTGGTCAGTATGGGCAATAAGCTTAATCGCTTACTTAATGCATCAAAACAGGTTGTCAGAATTTAACTGGAAACAAAGCACTCGTGGGGTGTTGTTATTACTGGCTTTAATGGCAAGTTTCTCATATGGTTTCCAAGCATTAATGAGCAGCTTTGGTCATCAATCCTCAAATATGACCCAAACCAGTATTGATGGCAAAACCAACACCGAAGCCAATCACTTTATCCGTATTAAGTCGCTGGAAGACTTAGAAGTTGAATTGGATAAAGCCAGTATTAGCGGTAAAACGGTGATGTTAGATTTATACGCCGACTGGTGTGTGGCGTGTAAAGAATTTGAAGCCATTACCTTTAAAAATGCCGACGTGGAAACGCGTATGAACCAAATGGTGTTATTGCAAGCTGACGTGACTGCCAGCGATGACATTGATATCACCCTTTTAGAACATTATGGCGTGTTAGGTTTACCGACATTGTTAATGTTTAATAGCGACGGTGAGCAGCGTGAAGACTTGCGGGTTACCGGCTTTATGGGACCAAAAGACTTTGCTGCTCATTTAGATATACTGTTAGCAAAGTAAGTTAACAGACCGACTTAACAGACTAAGCACATTAACTTACTGGGCTGAGTGAATGTGCAAAGTGAGAGCATTCATCAAATCAACTTAATTAATGATCGCATGTTGTGCTGTGTACCGTAAAAGCAGTTGGTAGAATCATTTAGCAATACACTATATAAAACAGCATCTTTAGCTACTAAAGATGCTGTTTTTTGCTTTTAGGCTATTAAAGTCATCGAAAGTTAACTTTTTTCTTATACAATAAGATTTTGTATCCCTCATTCAAGGCGCTTTATGGAACCCGCTATCCTGATTATCACCCTACTTTGCGGAATGCTTGTCAGCCGAGTGGGTTTACCGCCACTGATTGG
This sequence comes from Shewanella sp. Arc9-LZ, assembly GCF_010092445.1. NCBI lineage: Bacteria > Pseudomonadati > Pseudomonadota > Gammaproteobacteria > Alteromonadales > Shewanellaceae > Shewanella > Shewanella sp. Arc9-LZ. The sequence continues at coordinate 4,415,378 of NZ_CP048031.1, forward strand.
TTATCTTGCTGCTGGTTTTGTATTGTTCACCTTAGGCATTGAAGACACTAGCTTACCTATTTTGCAGCAACTTGCTGACTTAGGTGTCACCTTATTATTGTTTTCTATTGGTCTCAAACTTGACCTTAAAAGCCTGTTTAAAGCCGAAGTGTGGGCGGGTTCAAGCTTACATTTAATTGGTTCGATTCTATTTTTTGTGCCAGTACTGAAGTTATTGGGCTTTTTAGGTATTGAACAGCTCGACGGATACAGCTTCAATCAACTGATGCTAATTTCCTTTGCATTAAGTTTTTCCAGTACCGTATTTGCGGTAAAAGTGCTTGAAGATAGCGGTGATATGCAGTCGCTTTATGGCCGAGTCGCGATTGGTATCTTGATTATGCAAGACATCTTCGCGGTGATATTTTTAACCATTTCTAAAGGTAACATCCCGTCGGTTTGGGCATTTGCATTGTTATTACTACCGCTTGCAAGACCGCTTATTTATAAAATATTTGATCGGGTCGGCCACGGCGAAATGTTGGTATTGTTTGGCCTTGTTATGGCATTAGTGGTGGGGGCATGGTTATTTGAAGCCGTCGGTTTAAAACCCGATTTAGGCGCATTGATTGTGGGTATTTTACTCGCTGGGCATGCTAAATCATCTGAATTAGCCAAATCTATTTATTTCTTTAAAGAGTTATTCTTAGTCGCATTTTTCTTAACTATTGGGTTAAATGGATTGCCGACCTTAGCCGATATTGGTTTAGCGGCGATTTTAGTTGCGCTAATTCCAGTGAAAATTTTGATGTTTGTCTATCTGCTAACTCGCTTTAAGCTGCGGTCGCGAACCTCGCTGCTCGCCTCGTTTAACTTAGGTAACTACAGTGAGTTTGGTTTAATCGTAGCAGCAGTCGCGGCACACAAAGGTTGGTTACCACCAGAATGGCTGATCATTATTGCTGTGGCATTAAGTATTAGTTTTTTATTTGCAGCGCCGTTTAATAATAACGTCAGTAATATTTATCAGCGTTTCCAGTCTAAATTAACCAAACTCGAACGCCACCCATTACACCCAGAAGACAGACAAATCCGCATTGGTAATCCACGCTTTTTGATCTTGGGGATGGGCCGTATTGGTTCTGGGGCATATGATGAATTACGCGCCAAATACACCGGCGAAATTTTAGGGATTGAACACAAACAAGAATTGGTTGATTTTCATCGAAATGAAGGCCGTAATGTTGTGCAAGGTGACGCTAGCGATACTGACTTTTGGGTCAAGCTTGAACGAGCGCCACACTTAGAGTTAGTACTATTGGCAATGCCACATCACGCGGGTAATTTGTTTGCAGTGCAACAACTGCAAAAGCTTAATTACGAAGGAAAAATCAGCGCGATTGTGCAATACGCTGAAGATGCCGAGTCATTAAAAGAATCTGGTGTTAATACTGTGTATAACTTGTATGAAGCTGCAGGTGCTGGTTTTGTAGACCATGTGATTAAAGAGCTACTCGATTCACCACCAGAACTGGTTCCAAGTTCAGTTGCTGCTAGTAGTGATAAGCCAAATCAATCGGCAATAAATGAAACGACATCTGAGTTGCCATCATAAAACTAATCAACAATTGCAAACGCCTAGATAACTCTCTAGGCGTTTTTGTTTACTACCGCATATTTTCAATTTTGCTTCAGATAAAAAATCTCAGTTACAGACACGGTTAAGTCATGCTATAACTCAAGTAACAAGTCTTTCCATGTCACCCTTTGTTGGATTTTTTGAAGTATGTCAAACCCTGCTCAACGCGCGACTAAATTATTTGTTCGTACATTTGGCACCAAGCCAGATGATTTATACCAGGCGCCCGGGCGAGTTAACATTATGGGCGAGCATACTGACTATAACGAAGGCCTCGCATTACCCGCCGCAATTAATTTTCATACTGTTATTGCTGTTAAGCATCGCGATGATAATTTATTTCGCGCTGTGACAACGGCGTTTCCTGGGGAAATTAAGCAATGGCACTTTGGTGAAGAAGGCCCCGTTGCTGCAGGCGATGATTGGAGCCACTATCTAAAAGGCGTTACCGCCGCCATGAACCAATCGGGGTTACGAGCCAAAGGCTTAGACTTAGCCATTGTGGGTGACGTGCCGCTGGGAGCAGGTTTATCATCGTCGGCAGCGCTTGAAATCGCTTTTGGTACTGCAATCAGTTATGCCAGCCAGCTAAACTTATCACCTATCGCTATTGCCCAATTGGCTCAGCGTGGCGAAAGCCAATTTATGCTGTTAGATTGCGGCATGATGGACCAAATCATTAGCGCGATGGCAGAGCCTGATCACGCCTTATTGATTGATTGCTTAGAATTAGAAAGCGAATCAGTGCTATTACCTGAAGAACTCAGCTTAATCGTAATCGACTTAAAACAAGACCGTCATGGTTTTACCCAACAATTTGAACAACGCAAGCAAGAGTGTAATCAGATAACCAAGTTACTTGGTCTCGATTCTCTGCGTGATTTATCATTAAGCTTACTCACAGCAGATAAAGACTTACTCAGCGATGTCCAATTTCGCCGAGCGCGCCATATCATCACCGAAAATCAACGTACGAGTAATGCCGCCAGAGCTTTGCAACAAAACAATATTGCTCGTTTTAGTCAGTTAATGGCACAGTCTCAAGCATCTATGCGCGATGACTTTGACATTATCACTGCCGACATTGACACCTTAGTGAGCATGATTGCCACTTTAATCGGTGAGAAAGGCGGCGTGCGTATGAGCGATGGCTGCGTATTGGCGCTGGTTAATCATGACCTCACCGATGAGGTGATTAACCTGGTTGAAAACCAATATTTTAAGCAAACTGGCATCGAAGCAACAATATACTTATGTTCAGCAAGTGGCGGTGCAGGACGCATCGGTTAACAATTTACAGATTAGAGAGGCATAAATGGTACGTTTTAGTGTGCTGGAACCTTGGCAAGATCCCCGTGGTGGTGAGATTGAACGGGTTAGAATTGATAATGGCATCATCGCACTTGAAGTATTAAGTTTAGGCGGCATCATTCGATCATTATGGACTCCAGATCGTAACGGTGAACGCAAAAATATCGTCTTAGGCTGCGACAGTGCCGAAGACTATCTTGCTCAACAAGCCTATTTAGGCGCGATAGCAGGACGTTATAGCAATCGAATTGCCAATGGTAAAACCCAATATGATGGCCATCAATATCAACTTAGCGTAAATCAAGCGAGCAATTGTTTGCACGGTGGTGTTGAGGGCTTTAATCGCAAATTGTGGCAACTCGGTACCTTAAGTGATGGGGTTCGCTTAACCTTAACAAGCCCTGACGGCGACATGGGATTTCCGGGCAATTGTACTGTGCAACTCGATTACCGTTTAGTGGGTAATAACTTGTACATTGAAATGCTGGCCAGCACAGATAAAGCCTGTCCCATTAGTTTAACCCAACACAGCTACTTTAATTTAGACGGTAATCGCAGCGACACTAATACACAGCATACCTTACAAGTGGATGCTAAAAAGTACCTCACAATGAATGATGTTGGCGTACCTACCGCAATGCAACCTACCGCAGGTAGCGATTTAGACATGGCAAAAGCCACGCCGATGTCGGTACAAACCGAGCGCCCAGCATTAGCTGCAACCAAGGGTTTTGACCATTGCTATGTGTTAGATAATCCCGGTGCAGATTTACAACGATTTGGTTGTTTAGCCAGCCCGAATAGCGGCCGTAATATGACGGTTTATACTAACCAGCCTGGGGTGCAGGTTTACGGCGCAAACTTTTTGCAGGGCACTGTAGGCAAAAAGCAGCGAGTATTAAGCGATCATCAAGCTGTGTGTATTGAACCGCAAATGCTACCCGACTCGCCGAATCAACCTGACTTGCCCGGCGATGTGTGGGTAACACCTGGCAAGGTTTATCACCACATCACTCGATATCAGTTTGATGCAGAATAATCAGCCAGTAAAATCCAATTTTAATGCCGAAGATATTGGTCAAATTGCTGTTGGGGCTTTTGCCCTGTCAGTGCCGATTGCATTTTCTGAAGAAGCATGGAGATTGTCGGCCAGTTTGCCTGCATTAAATTTGGTATTGGTGGTGGTATTGTCGCTGGCATTTATTACTCTGTTTGCTTATCAGAGTGTGTTTCAGGCAAATATTGTTAAGCGTAGACGAGCATTTTTGTTGCGGGTAATTGCAGCGTATATATTAACGTTATTGGTGGTCAGCATTGTGCTATTGGCATTAGATAAATTGCCATTAATCACCGACCCAATTTTAGCGTTAAAACGGATTATTTTAATCGCGATGCCCGCGTCCATGGGTGCGATTATTGTCGACAGTTTCGACAAAGAATAAACCATATAAGGAATAATAAATTATTCCTTATATGGTCAGTAATCTATAGCAGATATAAGCAGGATAATAACATAGACCACGCAATACACTGAGCCAGAGACTCAATGTTATCTGCAGGTTTAATCGTCTACACTATCACCCATGTCATCAAAGCTATCATTGTCATCATCTGAATCATCAAATTCTGGAATGTCATCATCGGCGTTAATCGGTTCATCTGGCTCTGGAGCCGGTTTAGCCTTACGCGGTGGCGCTGTATCGGGTACTTTTGATAAATCAATTCGTAACTGATGCTTTGCCATAAACTCACTACGTGCCACCTTCCAAGCATCGCCAAACTCAGCCATAGCGGCTTTTGTTTGTTGCTCGTCTAAGTCGTGTAAGTTAACTTTAACGATGTCTTCTACGTACTCCACAATCGTATTACGGATAGTGTTGTACATGAAAATGCGCCCTGGTGACGCTTCTGGCAATTGATTATCATGAACGACGATAGTGTTACCTTTCGATGTTCTTAATTCACCAAACCAAAGTTGTTTTTTTGCAGTGTTATACATATATGCTAACGCCCTTAATCAACACATATTCTAAAAATGATGCAGGATTATTGAAGATAACATCTTCATCCTACGCCACGATTATCTGTTCTGTATTTGTGTGGGTATTTAAACAGAATATTTCTGAGAATCAATGCCTAAAACGATGAAATTTTCGAGTAATCGCATAAAAATGTTGGTTGTCGTCAATTTTTAACACTTTATCGTCATTTTTCTCACAAAATAAACGCCTCACAAAAGTGATTAACCCGTTTCAGGCCAATCACTTTGTGATCACGACTTTAGCTTAAAAACATCAAGCTTCAAGTTTTTTATCAAAATATATCGCTGATTAAAACCACAATATTAATATGTGTATTGATAAGAGTATTCATTTACTTAACGAGGATCAGCTTGTAGATCTAACACTATCTTGCCTTTGTGTGTGCCCGACTCCATTAGTTCATGTGCCTGCACCACTTGCGAGAATGGGAACACACTATCAATTGGAATGCTCATTTTACCGCTATTTAATAACGGCCATACGAACTCTGCCAAACCTTGAGCAATAAGGGCTTTATTCGCCACGCTTTGTGGTCGTAACGTTGAACCTGTCCAAATCACTCGCTTAGCCATAATACGGAAAATATCCACGTTTGCCTGTGGACCACGTTGCATGGCAACCGACACCATACGTCCGTCGGTTGCAATCGCTTTGAGGTTTTCGTTAATAAAGTCACCACCTGCAATATCCATAATGACATTAACGCCTAATCCATTTGTTGCTTCTAAAATCGGCTCAACAAAGTGCTGCTCGTTATAGTTAATCGCTACACTAGCACCTTGATCAAGACAGTATTGGCATTTCTCTGCACTGCCAGAGGTCGCAAATACCGTTGCGCCTAAACGACTCGCCATTTGAATTGCGGTCGTACCGATACCGCCAGAACCGCCATGAATAAGCACCGTTTCACCCGCGTTAAGTCCACCACGAATAAACAAGTTACCCCACACGGTAAAAAAGGTTTCTGGCAACGCGGCAGCTTGTACAAAACTGTAACCGGTAGGAATGGGTAAACAATGTGCTGCGTAAGTATTCACTAACTCGGCATAGCCGCCACCAGGCACTAAGGCACACACTTTATCGCCCACTTTCCATTGGGTAACATCGTCTGCCACGGCAACAATTTCACCAGCCACTTCTAGCCCGATAATCGGGCTGGCATCTGCTGGCGGTGGATAAGCGCCAACGCGCTGTTTAATGTCAGGCCCATTAACTCCAGCGGCATGCACCTTAATCGTCATCTGGCCTTCTGTTGGCATCGCAAGTGTTGATTTAGTCATGATCATCGCACTGGGTTCGCCAGGCTGCTCAACCACTACATGAGTAAATGTTCTGTTTAAAATTGCCATAAAAATATCACCTTGGTTAATTGTTATTAAAATGTAACTATAATGAATAGCCTGTTACTGGCACCGGTTACCTGTTCACAAAATCGGCATGTTTGTTAGCAAAACATAAAGTAGTATTTTTTTTAATCAAAAAAGATTGCCTATACTCTCTAAACCATTAATATACCCGCCCCTTCAACACATGGAGCAAAATACTTGTTAAAGTATCTGTTCGTTTTACTGTCTATTTTCAGTATTCACGCCCATGCTACACCTATCCGTATCGCATCTGATATTTGGTGTCCTTATATCTGCAACAACCAAACAGGCTACGTTGTAGAACTCACACGTCGCGCTTTTGAAATCCAAGGTCAACCGATTGAATTTCAGATTCTTCCTTATAAACGCGCACTGATTGAACTGCAAAGAAACAACATTGATGCTGTACTGGCATTGACGCCAAACGCCATTGCCGAAAACCAATTGATTAATGCAGATGTGATTGTCGGCTATAACAGCAATGACTTTTATACTCTTGTTGATAGTAATGAAACATTTGAGCAGATTACCGACCTTAATAGCACTCAACAAGCTGCTATCGTCACTGGTTATGACTATGGTGTTGAGCTCGATGCTTGGTTTGCTGCACATCCTAATACCTACTTTGCCTCGGGTAGAGACCCATTAGCGATGAATATTATTCGGCTGGTAAAAGGACGTCATTCGGTCATCATCGACAACAAAAATGTCATTGAGTACACCGCGAGTCAATTAAACTTAACCAAGCAACTTCGCTACGCTGGCACTGTAGGCAAACCTGTACCTTTATATGTTGGCTTTAATCCACACAATAAAGCTTATGCAGTAACCTTTGCTAACGGCATCGACATGCTAAAAGCCAATGGCGAATATCAGCAGATTATGAGTAAATACAAAATATTACCTGAACTGACCTCTGACGAGGCCCGTCATAAAAACCTGCAAAAATTCCTGCCTATTTTCAATTAATCTCGCTTGCTGTTGTTATGCCATACGGAATTGGCATCAGCAAGGTGCAAAACTTCGTAACACTCTAATCACTGCATAACAGGGTCAATTTAGTTACACTCCGCCTACAAAAAATATAACAAATCATCATTTTGGGATTATTGGCATCAGCTTGCTGACGTCAAAGGAGTATTTATGCGCGTGTATCGTCAGCTGCTGTTACTGGCATTAACCAGTTCAGTTATTATTACCAGTTCGGCTTCTGAAATTGTCCAAAGCAAAGGTCATTTTGTAGACAAGTTTCGTCAACTTGAAGAGAGCCTCCCAACACCAAACGATTACCGCAATGCTGCTGGCGAACCAGGTAAAGACTACTGGCAACAACAAGTTGATTATAAAATCGATGTCACTCTGGATGAAAAAAAGCGTCGCATTCAAGGCGAGCAAGTGATTACTTATCACAACAACTCACCGTATACGCTCAAATATCTATGGTTACAGCTAGAACAAAATCGTTTTAAATCAGATTCGATATCTGAACGCAGCGCCGCATTTAATGGCGTGGATGGTAGTGTTAGTGCTAACAACACTTACGGTGATAATGCCTTTGCCAAAATCAGTTTAGGTGATCTTCGTCGCCAACAATTTTTAGCTGACAATAACTTGGGTTATCAAATAGCGGCTGTTACTGACACTAATAATAAGCCTTTAAAATACACTATTGTCGGCGCCCAAATGCGCGTCGATTTACCCACCCCGTTAAGCCACAATAAATCGACTCAATTACGCATTAATTATGGCTATAACATTTTAGAAGAAGACGCCGTGGGTGCACGTTCTGGATATGAGCACTTCCCAGATGACAAGCGTAAAGGCGGTAATGACATCTTCTTATTGGCGCAGTGGTTTCCGCGAGTTGCCAGCTATTCCGACTACGAAGCGTGGCACAATAAAGAGTTTTTAGGCAGCGGCGAGTTTACCCTCGAGTTTGGTAATTACGATGTCAGTATGACCGTACCCAGCGACCACATCGTCACAGCCACTGGCGTATTACAAAACAGCAAAAAGGTGTTATCACCTGAACAAATCAACCGTTTAGATAAAGCTAAAACAGCCAAAAAGCCTGTATTTATTGTCTCAGAAGACGAAGCAATTACTAACGAGTCAAGCACTGCTAAAGGCAATAAAACCTGGCATTTTAAAGCTGAAAACGTACGCGACTTTGCTTGGGCATCTTCACGTAAATTTATTTGGGATGCTCAAGGTTACCAACAAAAAGGCAGCCAGAACCCACAAGTGATGGCAATGTCGTTTTATCCTAAAGAAGGTGGAGAACTTTGGCAGCGTTATTCAACTGCATCGGTTATTCACACCCTTGAAGTCTATTCGCGCTTTACCTTCGATTATCCCTACCCTGCGGCCATTAGTGTAAACGGCCCTGTTGGCGGCATGGAATACCCGATGATCAGCTTTAATGGTCCACGCACCATTTGGCACGACGATGAAAGCCGTACTTATACCTTGTCGGAAAAACAATTCTTAATCGGCGTAGTAATCCACGAAGTCGGCCATAACTATTTCCCAATGATTGTGAACTCAGACGAGCGTCAATGGACGTGGATGGACGAAGGTTTAAATAGCTTTTTAGACGGCATAGCCACTCGCGAATGGGACCCATCGCTACCGTGGGGGCGTGAGCCAAGTGACGTGATTGAGTACATGAAGTCTAACGTGCAAGTGCCGGTGATGACGCAGTCAGACAGCGTGTTACAGCTTGGTCCAAACGCCTATATTAAACCTGCTGTGGCACTCAACATTTTACGTGAAGTGGTATTAGGCCGTGAGCTATTCGATTTTGCCTTTCAAGAGTACAGCCGTCGCTGGATGAACAAGCGCCCTACTCCAAGCGACTTTTTCCGCACCATGGAAGAAGCCTCTGGCGTCGACTTAGATTGGTTTTTCCGTGGCTGGTTTTACACCACAGATCATGTTGATATCTCGCTAGATCGCATTTATAAACTGCGCTTAGACAGCAATAATCCTGATATTGATTTTGATCGTCGTCGCCAAGATTATAAAGACAAACCCATGCCTTATTCGGTTGAGCGTAACCAACAAAGTGGCATAAAAACCTGGGTAGAACTTAATTCAGATAACGTTGATTATCATGACCAATATGATCAATTTAGCGTGACCAATAAAGAGCGCAACAAGTACAACAAAAAACACGCCGAGCTAGACCCGTGGGAGCAACAAACACTCGCACGCGCACTCAAAGAAGATAAAAACTATTATGTGTTTAACTTTGCCAATTTAGGTGGCTTAGTGATGCCAATTTTACTCGAACTCACGTTTGAAAATGGTGATACCGAGTCATTGGTGCTGCCTGCAGAAATTTGGCGCCGTTCACCGTTTGAAGTCAGTAAGCTCATTGTTACCGACAAAGACAAAATCTTAGTGTCTGCCGTGGTTGATCGTCGCGGCGAAACAGCCGATGTCGATATTGAAAACAACTATTACCCAAGACAAATTATTCCCTCACGCATTGAAGCCTTTAAAGAAGAGGAACGTAAGGGCAATAAGTATCGCGACATTATGCATGACAATAAAGAAGCCCTGAAAGAGCCTGAAATAAAAGTGAAGAAAAAATAATGCGTCTATCATTTTATGCAGGATTCATGGCTATCGCGTTAAGTTTGCTGGCGGGCAATGTCACGGCCCACCAGCAAAAAGAAGCTTACACCAGTATTGTATTTAATCAGCGTAGCGGCATGCTAGAAGTCCAGCATCGGTTTTATTTACACGATGCTGAACACGCAGCCCAACAAGTGATCGATAAAAGTACCGATCTGATCGGCGATCCCGTTGGCCGTGAAGCGTTTGCTTATTATGCTATTTCGACGTTTTCGATGCAGGATCAGCAGCAACATCCGTTAACGCTGACCTATGTTGGCACCGAGTTACAGGGCAAGTATTTGTGGGTTTATCAGGAAACGCCGATCACCATTAATATGGACGGTTTTTATCTTAAGATGACCGCCCTGCAAGAGTTGTGGTCAGAGCAAACTAACCACATTAATGTCGAGCGGAATAAACGTGTGACTTCAGCAAGGCTGCACATTGCAGACTCCTGGCATTATATTGAAGTGGCTAAACCAGCCCAATAACTGACAAAACGTTATCGCAGCTAGTTTATCGAAAACACCATACTGGTTTGTCTAATGCTATTCGGATAAGCATTACTGTTTATATTTAAGTGGATAACGGCTAGGTATATAGAGCACTGAGCGTGGATACGTTCGGTGCTTTCTTTTATCTGGAAGGATAAAGTGTTTTATATCGGCTCGCATTTGCTTAAGTTTCGCTGGCAGCTTTCCATCTGGTGATAAAGCAAGCCACCTTAATTGTGTATCTATCAAGCTTATTGCCGCGGTAAAACTGATACGGGTTGGCGCAACTTTAGCTTCCTTTGCTATCGCTGTCATTTCTAAACGAACCAGATTATAAGCGATAAGCACTCCCCACAACTCTTGCTTAACACCTTCAACAAATTTGCTTCGTAACGTCACCTTGCTTTGTAGCTGGGTTTGCTTAAGTTCACCGTATCCTTCTTCTATTTCCCAGCGTTGCCAGTAGATATTAAGTAGCTTGTCCAGCGGATACTTAACGGGATCAACCAATGAGGTGACGAAGCCTTTTATTTCACCTTTTGGCTCTTGATAAGCAATAAAACGGGCACGCCATGTTTCGGGAAGCTCGGGGTTTTTCTTTCTCGCTTGGGGAGAGACTGGCATATCAATGAGCAAATCATTATTCGCAAACTCTTCGACCACCTCGTAACGCATTTTTGACTTTACGGGTGTCAGCCAATGTCGCTGTACTCCAGAGCTTTGCCAATTGACTAATAAGTCAGCAGAGAAATAACAACGGTCAAATAGGGTTAAGGAGTTATCAGGTGTATCTTGAACTAAACGCTGTGCGAGTGTGATCTCTCCTACGTGACAACCATCAAAGGCAGCACCTAATACCATTCTGGTTTCAGTAGATATAAGGCTGACTAATCGAAGTTGAGGATAGGGTTTGTGTGTTTTTGAAATAAAACCAAACTCATTGGCATTTTCTTCAGAGTCTTGGCAACGAAACACCGTTCCATCAACGGCAAGAGTGGTAAGCCCTAGTGTATTTTGGTCCCCTAACGCTTGCTCAAGCCAGGCTGATATAGTGGATTTAAATAAGTAAGACATTGGGGCTTCACCTAAGCGTCGTCGGCAATCCGTCAATACACTCGGTGCTACACGAGACCAGGTGGAGTCTCCAGATTGAAGTGCTATATCCATCGAGCTACAGACTTCTTTGATGGACTGGTTACGTATTAATCCCATCCAAAGCACTAGCCAGACTGCCTGCTGCGCAGGCAGACGGCGATTACGGATACTCGCCTTGTTAGCTGAAAGGAGTGATTGTTCGATCCACTCAGAATCAATAGCCTCCATTACAGAATCATAAGACCCACTTTCTTCAACAGACTCATGAACTAATTCAAGCTCTTGCTCAAACATAAAAAATCCCCACCAGAATACTGGTAGGGATTATCTTTCATCTGCAAGATCGGTCAAGTGCCCTTAAACGATCGGCATTGATACTGGTTTGTCAGCCTTTATGGTGTTTTTAAGCTCCAGCCACCACATCGTCTAGCGCACCTGCCAAGGTTGAATACGTCACGCACTGCACGCCGTCAGGCTTAAAGCCTGCTTTGGCTAAGGTTTTAAGTGGCTGAAATTGAAAATCGGCCAACAATACCCGAGTATTATCATGCTTACATTTAGCAATAAACTTATACAGCGCCGAGACACCACCAGAATCTAAAAGCGATACCCCATCAAAATACAACACCACCCCATCTTGGTCGCCACTCAAATGCGCCAACTCGCCAAAGACACTGTCGGCGGCAGCAAAAAATAATGGTCCATTGATTTTAAACACTTTCCAACGCGGCGGTAACTCAACATGCACGTGCTTTTTCTGCTCGCTAATGTCTTGCACCTTGGTCATGTCGGCCACTTGTTTCATGAATAATAACGACGCCAAAATGATCCCAGCACTGATCGCAATGACCATATCGAAGAATATAGTCAGTAACAAACACACCATCAACACTAACACTTCGCTGGCAGGGGCTTTTTTAACCAGATGGACAATCTTGGGAGCTTCGCTCATGTTCCATGCCACCATGATAAGCAGCGCCGACATGCCCGCCATGGGGATATAAGCTAAAACAGTACTGAGCGATAATAAAGACACTAATACCACCACCGCATGGATCATGGCCGCGATTGGGCTTACCGCACCCGACTTATAGTTAGCCGCCGAACGTGCGATTGCAGCGGTCGCGGTAATACCGCCAAAAAATGGCGCGATAATATTACCGATACCTTGGCCAAGTAATTCGCTATTGGCGCTGTGTTTTTTACCTGACATGCCGTCTAGCACCACTGCACACAGTAGCGATTCAATGGCGCCTAACATGGCAATCGCAAAGGCCGCAGACAATAAATCACTCACCAATTGCCAGCTTAGTACCAATGGCACTTCACCGGATTGCGCGCGAAGCCAAGGCCATTCAAAGTCAGGCAGCATAGAGGGAATGCCCGCCCCGATTGAGCCGTCGGCTAAGGTAAAGCTGAACGTAGAACCAATTGTCGCCACATGAAAACCGAGTTGATTTAGTACCAGCGCCACAATGCTCGCAACAACCACGGCAGGAAGATGTGCGGGTACCGCCAACTTGAGTTTAGGCCACAGAATAAACACTACTAAGGTGCTTAATCCCACCAGCAATGTTGGCCCAGAAAACCCTGGTATTTCTTGAACCAAGGTAGCCACCTTACCGACAAAACTTTCTGGCATTTCGCTAATAGTTAGACCAAAAAAATCCTTCACTTGTAATACTGCGATAACAACAGCAATACCACCGGTAAAACCCAACGTGACCGACTCGGGAATATATTGAATAAAACGGCCTAAGCGAAACAACGCCATGATAATCAACATTAGTCCGGATAACAGGCTGGCAAGCAATAACCCTGACAAACCATATTGATGCACTATGGGATAAAGGATCACCACAAACGCGGCGGTAGGGCCAGACACGCTGTAACGCGAGCCACCGGTGAGCGGAATAACAAACCCAGCAATAATGGCAGTATATAACCCGTATTGCGGCGCGACCCCTATGGCAATCGCAAGCGCCATTGCTAATGGAATAGCAATAATGCCAACGGTTAAGCCGGCTAATAAATCTTTAGTGAATGCATTGGCATTGTAGGGAGCGTCTTTTAAAGACTCTCGGAGTGCATGCCCGATACGAAGAGAAAATAAATGTGTGCGGTATTTCATTGCGGCGATCCCATAACCTAGTACGGCGTCAAGATACCCCTCATTATAGGCCGATTACCTTACAGTACAATCGAATTAAGTTAACACCTGATGATAATATAATTATCATCACATTATAATGAACGGTTTATCTAAATCCGTTAATCAAACTACAGATTGCATCGGCGCATCTTGAGTATTTGATGCAGCCAATAACGGCTCAATCAAACGCTGACTCGTATCCGCCTCAGCTTGACTGGCTCGGTCGGCGTAATTGACATTATCGACAGCGCTACAGCCCAACAGGCTTATGACCATCAGTGCCAGCATCGCCTTTCGTAAAGTCGGTTTTACCATCATCAACTGCATCTCCAAACGTGTGTATTACACCATATTGGAACAAGCATACTGATGGACGGGTTAAGGAGAGGTTAAGGTGGGGATAAATAGTGAAATTGAATATAGAGATAAAACGTTAGCATTAAACATCAATATGGTTCAATAAAATCATAAGCTAATCATGATAAATAGCAGCTATATGCCCCCTACAGAACATATAGCCATCGAGATAAGCATGTTAATAATGGATACCATTATTATTACTAAGCAGTTATCGAACTTGGCTAAAGGGCGCGTTAACGATTATCAGCAATAAACTTAACCACAACCTCGGCTAGCACCTCACCTTGCTCTTCTTGTAAGTAATGACCAGCATTGATAATCGTTGTATGTTTTTGCCCTTTTGCACCCGGTATTATTTGTTGCATCATTTTATCTCCGCCAGCAGTGATAGGATCTGAGTCGCTAAACGCTGTCAAAAAAGGTTTTTCCCATTGAGATAATACTTTCCATGCTGCACGGTTTTTCAGTGTTGCTGGATCATCAGGCGTAATAGGCACTAACAAGGGAAATTCACGAGCACCAGCTTTGTATGTTTCATCAGGGAATGGCGCGTCATATGCAGCAATAACTTCATCTGATAAATTTGAAACAGATGCACCATTTATCATCTGTCCTGTAGGGAAATGTACTACTTCTTGCGAGTAATTAAACCATTGCATAAATGCATCATTAGTTTCTTCATCACCTGTGGGTAACATGGTGTTTGCTGCAACAATACCGGTATAGCGCGGAATATCTTCAGCTGCCATACGCAGCCCGATTAAGCCGCCCCAGTCTTGGCATACCAAAGTAATGTTGGTTAATTCAAGTTGTAAAACGAATGATTTTATCCAATCTACATGACGTTGATAGGTATAATCAGAACGTTGACTTGGTTTATCTGAACGGCCAAATCCAATAAGATCTGGGACAATAACTCGATGACCTGCTGCAACAAGGATCGGGATCATTTTACGATATAAAAAACTCCATGAAGGTTCTCCATGTAGTAATAATATTGGCGCAGCATCTTTGTCTCCTTCATCAAGATAATGAATCCGTAACTGGCCTCCTTCACTATCGTCCACTAATAGGTAATTAGGTGTAAACTGATAGCCTGGTAAATTAACAAAGTAACTATCATCAGTTCGTAAAAATTCCATAATTTTCTATTTCCTATTTTTTATAAAATGAATCAACTCTATGAGTCAGCTTCTAATTGCATGCACTTCAACGCTAATAATTAAGTAACGAAGAGTGATTGAGATGATCTAAAACTCAGTTTGTTTGAGTAATTTATGAATTTTGTTTTAATCGTAAATCTTGCCATCGCGAAAAAATTAAGTATTACTTGAATAAAGACAGTATTTTTATAGAAAAAAAGTTAAAATATTAGTTAAATAAATTATCTATAGTAATACTGGCTAATTAGATTACTTCATGTTTTTAATCACGCTTCTACTTGCTAGATCGATAGAATATACCTGAGTGTAGATTTTTTTAATCAGTTCGATCAACTCACTACTACTTTGATCATCGCGTTTCTGGTTAACCCATACATTCGATAAGGTAAGAATAAGTCTTTCCGCTTGGTTTAAATTAATTCTTTGAGATACTTTTATAAATATAAGTTGGCAGCTTATTAATACACACCTAAAAACTAACTCATTTTTTAGCGGTTTTTCAAAATCGTGACTTTCGCTTGTTAACCATCTAGGTTCGCCCTCACTATAGACTAACGCAGCGATTAAATTAGCCACGGTCTTGATATCAGTCGCGCCATTAAACAGTTGCATTATGTCTTCTGAATGCTGAAAATTTAACAACAAGCTATAACCCAAATCGGCTTTGTGCCACTGTTGTACTAATGCTTGAAGAAATGCCATAGAGATTACCCTATCGATAAATTGCGATTCGTTTGGGGTGAAGATCAAATATTTGTTCCAGGTACAAAAGATATTCTTTGGCTAAAATAGCAAACGCTCTGTAATAATCTGTTTCAGCATAGGAATAGGCTAGCTCTAAACATCGATAAGCCCAAGGCAGTAAATGTTGTTCGAGTAATTCATTGATCGCTTTTTGAAAGTACGGATTTTGAGGTTCTGCCATCGCTTTGGTCAATAAAAATGACAGTACCGCTAATATTAACCCAATATGATCGAGAGGCTCGTTGGTTCTCATGTCGATATTGATGTCGTTAGTAGCATAAAACTGTTTTAACGTAACGGTACTAAAATCATTAAGTAACTGTGAAGAACTGGTATAAGCAGACCCCCACGGTGCGGCTAAAGGTGTACCTGGACCGTAAAATAGCATGCCGTAGTCGAGCTTGAGCTTAATCAACTCAGCCTCATTACCGCTCCATTGAGCAAGATAAGCTTTTAGGTATGTTAATCCTTTATGATCGCTATCGGTTGCTAACAAGTTAGGCCAATTTTCAACAATATCTTGATCTTTAAAGGTATTGATCACATCCGACTCTGGATAAATAGTCAGCACTGAATGCAATACATTGGCAATGGCTTGTAAGTCTTGCAGCTTTTCAATGTTCATATCGTTCATATTTGCTTATAAATTTAACTGGGATGGAAGGGTGTAATACGCTGATTACACCCTCTATTCAATAATTTATACTTCTCGAACGTTTAAGATCCGCCCCGTACTTGCACCTACAGGTTGGGCCTTCTTTGATGCCTTAACAATTAGGTTAGGCGAGGTAATCGATTCAGAAGGTAGTGGCGCAAAGTGACCATCGCCATTACCGTATTTAGCTCGTAGGTTTTCCATCGTATCAAAGTCCAGTGCTCGTAAAGGGCATGACTCAACACAAATCGGTTTTTTACCTTCTGCTAGTCTATCGAAACAACCATCACATTTAGTCATGACTTTACGTTCAATATCAATCTGCGGCGCATCGTATGGGCAAGCTCGTGAGCAGCTTTCACAGCCAATACATAACGACTCTTGAACCAGTACCAGTCCGTCTTCTTTTCTTTTATGCATAGCACCAGTCGGACAAGCTTTTACACACACAGGTTCGTTACAATGGTTACAACCAACAGAGGCATAATAAGCAAATACATTTTGATTATAACTTTCATCGCCATTTTGATCCCATGAACCACCACCGTATTCATAAACCCGGCGCCATAACATACCAGGCATTGCTGATACGCCTTGATTAGTCACATCATCTTTACTGCGCGTTTTGCCAACCATTCGATCTTTACAGGCTATATGGCAAGTTTTACAGCCAGTGCATTTACTGCTATCGAAATAAAATCCTAATTGAGTTTCTTGTGTCATTTTAATATACCCCTATCAAGCCTTGACTACCTGAACACGATTGGTGTGCTGTGGATTTCCCTTTGATACAGGGGAAGGATGATATTTTGTCAGTGTATTAATACAGCCGCCAATATCCACAACATGGCCAGATGGACCTACTTTTCCACTCGCATCTGGTTTATACCAAGCACCTTGCCCTAAAGAACAGACCCCAGGAGTCACCCGAGGAGTGAGTTTAACAGGCAGTTCAATTGTTCCTCTACCGTTGTAAACATGAACCATATCGCCATCAGCTAAACCGCGAGAAGAGGCATCCTTCGGATTCATCCATACTGCATCTTCTACCGCTTCTCTAAGCCATGGCACATTGTGATAGCTTGAGTGAGTTCGACCTTTGGTATGGTAACCACATAACTGTAATGGGTAGCCAGCATCAATAGTATCTTGATCTTGATAGCCGTCCCACGTCACCACATATTGAGGTAGAGGAGTAATTTGGTCTCCAGTAGGTAATGACCAAGTGGCCGCTTTACGTGCAAGAGATATTGAAAAAATCTCAAATTTCCCAGAAATTGTCGGTCTAGGATTCGCAACTGGATCTTGAATATATGACTCAAATGCAACCACAGAGGCAGACATGTATTTACGGAAAACCCCGACTTTCTGAGCTTCTTCATAAGTATCTGGCATATCAACATCGGTATTCATCGCCTTAGTTTGTTGATAAAGCTTTTCACACCATTGTTGGCCGTTAAGCCCTTCAGTGTATTCAGCGCCATTACCCATCGCATTTGCAATACCAGCACAAATCTCATACATAGATTGTGATTCGCCTAGCGGTTTTAATGAGGTACTCATAAAGGTTGCATAGGCCATTTGACCAGATGCATATGAATCGTTGGCATAATCGACTGATTCTAACCATGTACTATCTGGCAGTAGGTAATCGGCAAACTTAGCAGAAGATGTCATCCAACAATCACTGACAATAATCAGTTCACACATGCTGTCATCTTCGAGGATTTGGGCTGTACCGTTACTGTCTGAATGTTGATTGATTAAAGCATTACCAGCACAGTTGATAATCGCTTTAATGTTGGTACCTAATTTTGCTGGGTTATTGTCGAATAGTTCTTGGCTACCACTTGCGGTAAAGCGAACGCCATCAGATGTTCCGCTAAAGTCTTCACCACGTACAACGGCATCTGACCATGTATAAACAGGAATGGTCACATCTACAGGGTTACTGCCTGTTGGCATACCTGCAACACCGAAACTATAACTTGTTGGCATTGCGCCACTATTGACACCAGCGCGGCCAATTTTACCGGTCATAATGGCTAGGGTATAAACGGCTCTGGTAGCTTGGTCGCCGTTTGCATGACGGCTAATACCCGCACCTGCAGAAATATAGGGCGCTTCAGCGGCCATAATAGCGGTGGCTAGTTGTTCAATTTTATTCGCTGGAACTCCACAGACTACGGCAGCCCAAGCTGGCGTTTTTGCACCTTCAAGCTCAAATATGCCTTGGCCCATAATATAATCATGGTAGTTTTGTGCTGGGTCGATAAATTCAGCGTGTGAAGCAATGAAAGGATCAGCATTTAGCATAACAGACGCTTTAGTGTTCACTAACGATGCTTCGTCATAACCCACAGCATATTTATCTAAAAATGGTTTGGCATGTTGATCAACCCAACCACTGCTTATCATCTGATAAATAACAGCTTCAATTAACGCAGCATCAGTACCTGGGCGAATTGCAAGCCACTCATCTTCATTACCACGCATTGAATCTGTGTATCTAGGTTCAATCATCCAGACTTTGATACTTTTGTTATTATGCTCTAGAGACTTAACAAAATCATAGCCTTCGCCGCTACCACTCATGCGAGTTTCATTTGGATTAAAACCAAATCCAATAAATAAATCAGAGTTAACGATTTCGCTTAACGAACTACCACCAATGCTATCCCACTGGTCGCCATAAGTGGCCATACATGCTGGGTACACACCGGCCCATGAATAATCCCAATGGTGGTCTAAAAAACCGCCATTTAAATTTAGCAAGCGCCCCCAAGTTGCCGTATTCGATGAGAAGCCATAGTAAGCGCCTGTACCGTAATGCATGTAAATTGATTCAGGGCCGTAGTTATCTTTAATGGCTTGTAATTTGGTGCCTATCTCTGAATAAGCCTGCTCCCAACTGATAGGGACAAATTTTGCCTCACCACGTTTACCCACGCGTTTCATGGGTGAACGTAGTCGGTCAGTTGCATAGGTTCTTTGACGGAGTGAACGTCCACGAGGACAGGCTCGAGCTTGATGGTTTACACCATATTCATCAGTTGTTTCATGGTCTGTTTCAATTCTGGTGATAACACCGTCTTTACTGAATACTTTAATAGGACAATTTGAACCACAGTTTACTAAGCACGCAGACCAGTTAAGCTGTTCAAGCGAACTCTCTGGTACTTCTGGTGGTACTACATTGATTTCTTTCGCACTATCTTCACACCCAGTGATAGTTGCTGCAGCGCCAATTGCTGCACTCATTTTTAAGAAATTTCTACGTTCCATTTCTATATCCTCGCGTAGTATTTACGATACGTTTAATGCAATTTATAGCTAAATGACAACATCACTTGGTGTGCGTTGTAGTTATGATTGATATCACCCAAGGTAATCATCCCTGCAATATCATTGACCCCTACGTTAGCTGCATCAGTATCGAAATAGCGTTCATAGCGGTAAGTTAATTTAAGTGCCATTTGCTCACTTAGGGCATAATCTGCATACATGCTGGCACTGTGACTATATGAATAATAATCGCCGTAAGTGCTACGCGTATCTGTAGAGCCAACGTAGCTGTGAACTAGGGTGTCACTAATGGAATTACTGAATAGATAATCGATCCCTACTATCAGACGGTCTTGCATTAAACCGCTGTAGCTTAAACCCGTACCTATATTGATAAATTCATCTTCAATATCGTCTTGCCAATCAGATGAACTAAAGCTTTGACTGCCTGCTTGATTAGAGTTAATCCATTGCTGACTCCCAAACAAATAACCATCTATATACTGATTAAATTGAATATTTACATTAACGTCATATCCGTAATCTTCTGATTCAGTTAATCCAATTTTAGTATCGTCATATTCGTCTTTGGCATAACGAGTTGTGATACCCAGATTCATCCAATCAGTTGGGTTATGCACAATCTTGAATTCGAGTGCATTGCGGTCACGATCTGCTAAGTAGTATTTACGCAATAAGCTGTTGTTTTCAGATGAGGTTAGGTCGCTTGCTTCATACTCAGATCCACTGCGATTGGCATGCTCAACTTTAAGATTAACGTTAACGTTATCTAGTGCGCGAACATTGAACTTCATCCATAAGTTATCGTCATTGGTTTGTTCTCTGTCACTAAAAGTACGATCAACGTCTTTGCGATCATAAC
This sequence comes from Shewanella sp. Arc9-LZ, assembly GCF_010092445.1. Classification (NCBI taxonomy): domain Bacteria; kingdom Pseudomonadati; phylum Pseudomonadota; class Gammaproteobacteria; order Alteromonadales; family Shewanellaceae; genus Shewanella; species Shewanella sp. Arc9-LZ. The sequence continues at coordinate 4,436,171 of NZ_CP048031.1, forward strand.
CAGCTTGCAAGCGATAACCGCTGGCGATGCGATAGCTTGCGTTGACTTTATAAGTATTACGTTCCAAATCACGAGGGGTATTTTGTCTAAAAGCGCCGGTTAAACTATTAAAGTTATATTGAGCAAACTCGGCGGTAGAGCTTTGATTATCTCGCTTGGTGTAATCAATACTGCCACCTAAACGTAATCGATTAGTTATCATTGAGGTCAGAGCGAAACGACCATCTAGCGTATCGATTTGACCATCCCAATTTTGCAGTGGATTACCCGCCATTTGGATAAGATCTTCATCTTGGATCATACGTCCTGCGACAATACGTCCATTCATCACAGTGCGGTGGAGCTGATATTGACCTGATAACGATACTTGATGAGCTTGATTATCTGGTGTCGCCGAATACACGTCATTAACGTATGGAAGGCTTAGATTGTCGATGTTGTTTTCATAATAGCTGCCAAAGTAGCTCAGTTCAGTTAACCAGTTATCACCCGACAAGTGGATGCCAGCATCCAATTGTTGAGTGGTAGAATCTGTCGGTAAACCAAAATTTATTGGGCTGGGTGATACGAGACTACTAGACTTGTAACCCGTTTTATCTTCTTGGCTATATTTAACAAATACACCATAGAAATCTTGATCAAATTCAAACCCTAAACCGACTTTTTCACGTTGTTGATTTAGGTCAAATTCATTAAGACTGTCACTAGGCGTCAACATACCGTTGTTGTGCCAAAGCGAACTTTGAACATCGCCAGCTTGATAGGTTTTGATAGAATCAATATCTAAGTTAAATTCATACAAGCCAGCTTGACCGCCAGATAGATGAGCAAAACCATTATCCATACCTAACTGATAAGCTTGAATCTTCGCTTCATAGCCTGACTCACCTTGGTATTTGATATTTCCACTCACTGCCGCAATACCGCCGTTATTGTCAGTACCTAAGGCATTAGCCGCATGAATATCATTAATGTCGTTATAACCCGCAGCAAGCGTTACCTCACCTTGGTACCCCGCAGAACTTATACAACGATTACACTCATAATTTTTTGTATTCACCGAATCCATGTTTGCGTTACCAACTGCAAAATTAGCAGCCATAACAGGTGATGACATGGCTATCATGGATATGGTGATCAGATTCAATTTAAATGACATAAACTTGCTCTCCATTAACGTTGTAGCAAACTGCCAGCAGGATGATTAGAACCATGAATTTTGCTATGACAATTCAAACAACTTTTGCCGCCACCAAATGAATCAATACCAGGTTCTGGGACAACACGGCTAGCATGACCGTCATTGGCATGACATTGCTGACATAATTGTGGTGCTCGGCTTTCAAGCATATTGTCATTGACACTGCCATGAGGGTTATGACAAGTAATACAATTTTCTGTTACTGGCGCATGCTCCCATAAGAAAGGCCCGCGTTTCTCGGCATGACAGCTATAACAAGTGTCATTTACCGTTGGTTTATTGAGTGCGCTTTCGCTCATTGAGCCGTGAGGGGAATGACAATCAATACAGGTCATTTGGTCCCACTTCATTGGATGCGATGAGCGCTTGTTCATATCCGCTTTTTGTTGGGTATGGCATGAGGTACATGTGTTATTTACGGTCAATTTATCTAGTGCGGGGTCTTTCGCGGTATGAATGGTATGGCAATCACTACAAGCAATTTCTTCTAAGTTATGAGTACTGGTATGCCACGCCATTTGTTTAGGGTCATTATGACAACCTTGGCAAACAGTATTTTGGGTTGGAGCAGATAGTTTGCTGTTTTTACCAAAGGCTATCATCGGTTCTTTACCACCGCGATTATGATTACCTTGTGGACCATGGCATGCCTCACACTGTAAGCCCGCCATTGGAGATGCCTCTGAAATGACCTTTCCGTGAGTGCCTTTAAATAAGTCCATCACCTGTTCATTTTTTTTATGACACATAAGGCAAGAGTCGGCCCCTTTAGGAGAATACTTTCCTTCATCAAACTTTTGTTGCAGCGTAGTTTCTAATTTTTCTGCTGTTAAATCGTCCCACGGTAATGCATGAGCACTTTGCATTACTAAGAGTCCACAGCCAATGAGCATGGCAAGTTGATAGAGAGATCTCATTGTTAAATACCTCCTTAAATCTGAATTTTTTACTTTCATGTCATTACCTGTGAAATAATTACTTTTTAACGTCAGTTACTATGTTTGTTGTAGAAAATATAATCGAAAGCTTATTTGTTGTTATCGAGGTTTAAACCAAACAACACTAACTAGCTGGCCCTACTTAACATTCCGTTATCATCTGCGAACTTCTTGAGCTAATTTAATCAAACCATCCGCCCAAATACCTATATATGGGTATAAACAATGGTAAATAACGTGTGATTGACTTAACAGAAAACAAAACTAATTTAAATTACTTACCATCCATCACAACTTAAACAAATATGTGATAAATACCGCACAATATAAATATGCATAGAATTGAAACTTGTTAAATACTTTTTGGGTTTATACTGTCAAGTATTCGATTGGTAAATCACGTAATGAAATTAAACATTAAGGTATGTTGATATGGCTCTAGTTATGTCCTTAAGTTCTGAAATGAAAGGAAAATCTACTATATTCTTTCCAGATATAGTTAAACCTGACATCATGAGTTTCATTAAAAAAAATGGTGAGATAAAAACCTTAAGCAAAGGTGAACTAATACCTAAAAGCATTCTTCTTAATAATTTTATTTATTTAAATACTGGATTATTATTTTATATAAAAAGAACCAATAACTATACTAAGCCTAAATTTGTTAATGTCATCATACCCAACAGACTGACTGATTATCATTTACTATTAGAGAATAATTGTACTTGTTGTAAAAGTATTAAAGTCGCTCGCGACAGTGAGATAATTATTGTCGATAAATCTTTGATTAAAAACTTAATAAAGAATGATATTGAGCTTTTTACACGTTTTATGTTTGATGCCAACTATTTTACAGAAAGACAAACCGCATTGGCTATTTTCTTATTAACATCGTCACCGGAAGATAAACTGATTAAGTTTCTATTTGATATTATCGTTGCTTTAAAGACACCATTTATATCAATGTGGCTTACCATTGATATAAAGCTAACTCGAGAAGAAATTGCTGATATATTACATATTAGCGTCATAAAGTTAGACTTAATGCTGGGAAGCTTAAAGAAAAAAGGCATGCTAACCAAAGAGAAAGGCATATTTAGTGTTAATACAGCATTATTTACTGAACTCTCGCCCTGCCCTTTAGGTAGGGAAGATGCACAAGGATGTAAATCGAATAACATGTTAAAATTTAAAGAAAAAAATATGATTGAAATCAATAACAAGTGACAGGAAGCCAGTAACTAGAAGCTAGTATTCAGTGCTTAGATATTCGAAACATCTAATGCAGCGTTACAAGAAAATCTCAGCGAGAAACAGATTAACAAGACCTGCACTCAGTCGCCGCTATTTATACATATTAACTAAATTCCATCATGCTCAGCACTAATGTCCTTTAAGCCGCCTACTTAATGCACTTTGGCTGATACCCAGTATTTGCGCTGCTGCAGTTTGGTTATTAGCGGTACGGCTCATGGCTTCGTCCATTAACGCTTGGTTCATCTGTGCAATGGTGGGCAGTTGTTTGGGAAAGATAATTCGGTCTTGCGGCGTTGCAGTCAATGACTTGTGTTCATTAATGGCTTCCATAAAAGCAGAGGTGTTAAGCGCTATGCCATCGCTGCGGCTTACAGCATCAAAGACCATTCCTTTAAGTTCATGTAGATTACCGGGAAAGTTGTAACTGGCGAGTTTTGACGCTAAGTCGCTTGGTTGAATCGGCGCAGGCAGATTCATTTCTGCTGCGGCAAGGGCGATGAAATGATTGATCAACATAGCAATATCTAACTGCCGCTCAGCTAACAGCGGTAATTTAATTTTATGTGCCCGTAAACGATAGAGTAGATCGCTCCTAAACTTACCTGCTTGATGAAGTTTGAGTAAATCATCTTGAGTTGATACCACAAACTTACATTTTACCGGATAGGCAGTGTCGCTACCTAAAGGGTAATATTGTTTGCTTTCTAACAGCGCTAATAACTTAATTTGGGCATCCAGTGGTAGCGTGCCAATGTCGTTAAGATAGAGTACCCCACTGCCCACTTGATGCAATAAACCTGCAACCGCTTCTAGCTCGCCATTATTGTGATGATACAGTTGGCCACACATTTTTTGCTCAAATGACTCGCAACTAATACCAGCAAGATTAATACTAACGAAGGGTTCATTAGGGCTATAAAGTGCATGGCAAGATTGAGCAAACTCGCTTTTACCGGTTCCACTGGCGCCATAAATTAACAAGGGTTCAGGGCTACACGATACGGCTTCGAGATAACGAAACTGATCTAATAGCTGTGGCTCGCAAGTTAACATGTTATTGAATGCATGCGGATTATCTAAGGTTCGGCTTAAAAATTTCTCTTTGATGTAAAGGTAGTTTCTTTCAAGCCCGACTACTTCAAGTGCGCGGCGAACTGTACGAGCAAGTTCATCGACATTGTCTGTTTTGATAAAGTAGTCATAAGCACCATTTTTAATGCAACGAACTGCTGTATCAACCTCATTTACCCCTGTCACTATAATGACTCGAGTGTTAGGGAAATCACTGCGGATCATCGCTAATAACTCTTCACCGGAGTGAAATGGCATGGTGAGATCGACTAGCACTAGCGCATAGTCGCCAACCTGTAAGCGACTACTCACCTGGCGACTGTCGACACAAGTGTCAATTTCAGCTTCGGGAACTAGACGGTTCAGAGTTATCGCGAGTGTGCGTAACCATGCTGCTTCGTCGTCGATTAACAGAATATTTCTGGCTAGTTTCATGGGCTAATCCTGTTGTGCTAATGCAAAAATAAGTCGAATTTGCGTGCCTTTGCCTAAGGTAGACTGAATCTGCATTTCGCCTTGATGTTCTTTAATTATTTTACTGCACACCGATAACCCTAAGCCGCTACCACCTTCGTTGCGCCTAGTGGTAAAAAAGGGTTCGGTAATACGTTTTAATGTGGCACTGCCCATCCCGCAGCCATTGTCTTTGATACTGAGTATGGCCATGTTGTTTGCAACATGTGTTTCTATCACTATGCTCCCTGGCTGGGTTGAGCAAGCATTACACGCATTTTGAATGAGGTTAATTAACACCTGATGTAACTGTTGAGCATCGCCTGTAATGCTAGGGCTGGGTTGACATAACAGGGTGCTGATCTGATGAGATTTTGTTTGATTCGCGGTGAGGCGCTGGGCCACTTGAACCACATCATTTAAGCTCACTCGGGTATATTGATCGGCAATATGCGGCATGGCGTAACATTTTAGGTCATTAACAATTCGACTGATACGTTTAGCACCCTCTTCTATAGAGCCACAACTATACTGTAACTCTTCAATAGCAATGTCTGGATTTAGCCCTGCAATTAACCAGAAAGGATTTTGTTTCTGATACTGCCTTGCTGCTGGGGTTAAATCTTTCATGGCTGCGGTAAATAGTGATACAGCATGCACAATAAGGCCGGTTGGATTATTGATTTCATGGGCAATTCCCGCAGACAACTCTCCCAATGAAGCTAAACGACTGGCTTCTTCATTAGCTTGGCGTAATCGATGCTGCTCGGTTGATTCTTCAAGTAGAATCACCACCTGATTGTTGGCAATGGGATGAATTTGTAATTGCCAAAATTGCTGCTGATACCGCATGTCGGCAGTAAGCGATTTTTGGGTCGATAACACCTCCAATACTGCTTTAAGCTTAAAAACATTGTTGTCGACATAGTAAAATCCATCTGAATCTAACAGGTGAATATTGTTATCGTTACTCCATAAATGCTGGAGTTCCTGGTTTACTATGGTCACGCCATTAGGAAGCCCATCGAGAACGGATTGGAACTGTTGCGACAATTCAGATATTTCAACTTCAATCCGCTTTCGTTGAATTAATTCGGCATCGAGCGCTTTAGTATGACGGCGTAAACTAGCGCTTATAAATCCGGTGAAAATCATCCCAATAGCAGACATAATCGCCACTAAAATTGCGAGGGCAAACATGCGCTTTTCGGAAGAGGTTAAATCAACTTTTTCACGCCCGGTGCCAAACCATTTATTAACCAGTTTGTCGTATTCGCCCGATAATTTTAACTGCCTAAGCGCCTCGTTAATTTGGTACATCAGTTCGGTTTTTGTCTCATTCGCGACAAAATTAAATGCCCCGAAAATTAACGCATCACTGGAACTTCGCACCGATGGATATAGCGGAAGTAAGCGCCGCGCAACAAAACTCTCGGCAATAACCACGTCGACTTGGTTTTTTATCAGTAATTGAAAACCGGTTTCATACAAATCAACATCCACGCGGTCGAAATTTTGCAGATGGTCAGATAAAAACACATCAACAAAGGCACCATTTTTAATAGCTACCCGCTTACCAACAAGATCTGCCCAATTGTTTATTAACGCCTTACCCTGCAAGGTATAAGCTTTAGCATGGGTTGCATATATAGGATCAGATTGAGCTAACTTGCGATCCATGTTCACCGGGCTAACCACAGTAATCACATCGATATCGCTGTCAGGATCATGAACATCTTTTACCAATTGTTGAAAACTCTTTCGACGTACAATAATGCGCTTATTGGTCAGCTGGCCAATTCTATCCATCAACTCAATATTAAAGCCTTGGTCAACGCCGTTATTACGCCACTCTAATGGCGCTGTTTTTGAATGCACGCCTAAGACAATGCTGTCTTGCGCGAGCACAGGCATAGTGATGATGATAAGTAATAGCAATAGAGTTTTCATGCCGCGATGTTACCTATTTTCTCCACTTGAAACTGTGCAGCATTACCCGAATTAGCAAATCATTATGTACGTTTTCTTATGATGTTAACTCGATGTGATCTACCTCTACATAAGCTATGCAAAATTGCATATACCCCTTTATAGCTATGCATGTTTGCATAGCGCATTTTTAGGATTGTGATTGAGTTGTCATTTCTGCCCTCTATTCTGGTTATCTGGTTGTTGATTGAGCCCCCTTAGGCAAAGATTACATTGAGCGAAAATAATAGCTGATCAACTCGATGCTAATTTGGACCGTATTTTTAAAGTGAAGTGAAGTCAGTTTCACTTCAGCCTAACTAAAACAATGAAAGGGCTTCTATCGTTAATGAACTAATCGTCATTAGGTTTAGAAGGGGGAGCAAAAAATGAAAAAGATCAATCTTGCAGTCTGTATTGCTACATTAATGGGCACAGCAGGCCTAATGGGCAATGCTGTTGCCGCTGATAACTTAGCTGAATTCCATGTACAAAACCAAGAGTGTGATAGTTGCCATACACCAGACGGTGAACTGTCAAACGACAGCTTAACCTATGAAAATGCCCAATGTGTATCTTGCCATGGCACACTTGCTGAAGTAGCTGAAACCACAAAACATGAACATTACAATGCTCATGCTTCCCATTTCCCAGGCGAAGTAGCTTGTACCTCATGCCACAGCGCCCACGAAAAATCGATGGTGTACTGTGACTCTTGCCACAGCTTCGATTTCAACATGCCTTATGCTAAAAAATGGCTACGTGACGAACCGACTATTGCTGAATTGGCCAAAGACAAATCAGAACGTCAGGCGGCTCTTGCTAGCGCCCCACACGACACTGTTGACGTAGTGGTTGTCGGTTCTGGCGGCGCAGGTTTCTCTGCTGCAATATCTGCAACAGATAGTGGTGCTAAAGTCATTCTTATAGAGAAAGAGCCTGTTATTGGCGGTAATGCTAAGTTGGCTGCAGGTGGCATGAACGCTGCTTGGACTGATCAACAAAAAGCCAAAAAAATTACTGATAGCCCAGAGTTAATGTTCGAAGACACCATGAAAGGTGGCCAAAACATAAATGACCCTGCATTAGTTAAAGTATTAAGCTCACACTCTAAAGACTCTGTTGATTGGATGACCGCTATGGGCGCCGATTTAACCGATGTTGGCATGATGGGCGGTGCATCTGTTAACCGTGCACACCGTCCAACTGGTGGTGCTGGTGTTGGTGCCCATGTCGTTCAAGTACTTTATGATAATGCAGTGAAACGCAATATCGACTTACGCATGAACACTCGCGGCATTGAAGTGCTTAAAGATGATAAAGGCACTGTTAAAGGTATTCTGGTTAAGGGTATGTACAAAGGTTACTACTGGGTGAAAGCCGATGCGGTAATCTTAGCAACGGGTGGTTTTGCTAAAAATAACGAACGTGTCGCTAAACTCGATCCTTCGCTAAAAGGCTTTATCTCTACTAACCAACCTGGTGCAGTAGGTGATGGACTGGATGTGGCAGAAAATGCGGGTGGCGCATTGAAAGACATGAAATATATCCAAGCTCACCCAACACTATCTGTTAAAGGTGGCGTAATGGTCACTGAAGCGGTACGTGGTAATGGTGCGATTTTGGTTAACCGTGAAGGTAAGCGTTTCGTTAACGAAATTACTACTCGTGATAAAGCGTCTGCCGCTATTTTAGCGCAAACCGGTAAATCAGCTTATTTGATTTTTGATGATTCAGTGCGTAAATCACTGTCAAAAATTGATAAGTATATTGGTTTAGGTGTTGCACCAACGGCAGATAGCCTAGTTAAATTAGGTAAAATGGAAGGTATTGACGGCAAAGCACTGACTGAAACTGTTGCGCGTTACAACAGCTTAGTGAGTAGCGGTAAAGACACTGATTTTGAGCGTCCAAACCTACCGCGCGCACTTAACGAAGGTAACTACTACGCAATCGAAGTCACACCTGGTGTTCACCACACTATGGGTGGCGTGATGATCGACACTAAAGCTGAAGTCATGAATGCTAAGAAGCAGGTTATCCCAGGCTTGTATGGTGCTGGTGAGGTGACTGGCGGTGTTCATGGTGCTAACCGCTTAGGTGGTAATGCCATTTCAGACATCATCACCTTCGGTCGCTTAGCGGGTGAAGAAGCTGCAAAATATTCTAAAAAGAACTAATCGATTTAGAATTCACTGACTCGCTAGTATCAGTAAGCCACAGTTCATTGCTGTGGCTTTTTTTATGCGTGAATATCTCCATACCTATCGAATTAACCTCAACTAGGGGTAGAGATGAGAATAGAATGATAAAGATATTAAGCTTAGCCATTAACCACTCTCAAACTTGTCATTTGTTTTACTAACAAAACGAATTAACCCGTCAATAGCTGGCCTATTGCAAGTCTTCTCATGTAAAAAATAACGCAGTTAGCAAGGCAAAAGGCAGTTTGCGAGGCGTTTGTTATCCCGAGTTCTGGTTAATTAATGCATAATCGACGGCACAGATAATCTTGCATTAACTCACTAGTTAATTTACAACGCTCATTCACTGGCTAATTTACAACGCTATCAAAGGATAATAATGAAACAGTCTATAGTTCACATCGCGCTAGTGGTGAATGATTACGATGAAGCCATCGATTTTTATGTCAATAAATTGAAGTTTGATTTAATTGAAGACACCTATCAAGCAGAACAAGACAAACGCTGGGTTGTGGTGTCGCCTCCGGGGTCAAACGGAGTGTCGTTGCTGCTAGCAAGGGCATCAAAACCAGAGCAGCATGATTTTATTGGTAACCAAGCCGGCGGACGGGTATTTCTTTTTTTGAATACCGACAATTTTTGGCGCGACTATAACCGCATGCAACTCGATGGGATTAAGTTTGTGCGCCCACCTCAAGAGCAAGACTACGGCACAGTGGCGGTATTTGAAGATCTGTACGGCAATCTTTGGGACTTACTGCAGTTAAATGATAAGCATCCTATATCAATTAGAGCATCAATATAGCGCTGTTTGTTATGTATTTTTTGATAGCTTTTTAAGCGAGTAAAATAGAGAGACAGCTTTGTACTTTCGCATCATATCCATCAAGCGCGATACCGACTGATTGATGACTACAAACAATGGCAGTTCTGCTAAAGAGCTGATTTAAAAAGCTGATTTAAAGTCAGAAATATCTCGCATCACAAAACTTAGCATAATAATCGTTAGCAGCTGTATCTTCGATTAAGCATTTAAGTTAATTAACCGTTTTGTCGTCATTAATAAAAAGGAGCATTTTATGCTCCTTTTTATTGGTTAAAACCTACTGCATAATTTATTCAAGACTCAGACTATTCAGAGAACCGCTGACTAAATTCTTGAATGCGTTTTGCGTTCACACCAGCATCGCCAATACCAATCCGCGACACGCTGCGTAAATCAATACGACTGCCCTGTTCTAGTGTAGACACAACGATAACGACATCATCTGCAAAATTGAAAAAAGGCGTTGTTGCCGTACTTTCAAAGCGCAGTGCTTTTAGGTCTTGAGCGACAATGGTCCAGCCCATGGTTTTAGCGACAGTTAATGCTTTTTGATAAGCCGCCTCTACCGATAAGTCTGACGCAATTGGTTGAATATTGGGAAAAGCTTGCAGTTGCTGCGCGGCAATCTCTTCTCCGCCATATACCAAACTATTTTTAGCGCCAACCCGGCTGTCAGTTAAAAACTCAAACTGCGGTGGTGATTGAGTGTTGGTAGTAATATCGTGAATAGGTGGGTATTTCACTGGTTTGATAACCAACGCCATAATGCTTGGCGACAATATAGCTAAGCCCAGTAATAGCGCTATTGTAGAGGTTAATATGCCTTTGCCCTTAGCGTTACTGTCTTGCTTAATGGTAAAGCTGGTCACTAATGCCAGCACCGCAACCACCACCACTAAATAACCCAACAGGTTATTGTAATTACGACTGGCCATAAAGCCGACAATCGGGTCCCACAATCCCAGTGACGAGCCAAAAACCATCAAAGCAGCAATCGCGACTGCGACGATGGCAACCACCAACGAAATATGACCTACATAACCTTTTTGCATAACATTAATCCTTTAGGAAACTCTAATTAATCCAACTTCACTCAGTATATATAGACCAGAATTTTTCGGAATATATTACTGAAATAACAAAATATATTCTAATTAAACTCAAATCGTCATTACTGCAGAACGAGATGACTTCAGACGAGACAATTAGCCGCACACGTCACGGCTTCTTTGGATATCATTCTTAGTATGCCGCGTTAGGATCAAGCCCTAAACGACGCATGGTGCGGATTAAATTGCTTCTATCCAGCTGTAAACTTCTGGCAACAGCGGCTAAATTACCTCTTTCGGTCGCTAATACCGTCTGTATTATTTGTCGTTGGTACTCATCGGTTGAATCACGTAGTCCAAGGGTTAACACCTGCGATAATGCGGCTGCGACATTACTGTCGCTGATATTATCAACCTCGGCTATTGCTGGTGCTACTGTATGGCTCACAACAAACTCTGAACCGAGATGAACACGACTTATGTTAATGATACTGGCATGACGCCCTTGCTCGCTAATAGCCCTTAACGCAGCTCGACTGAGTAAGTGTTCTAACTCTCGCACATTGCCAGGCCAATGGTATTGGGTTAACTGATCAATGGCGGTTTGCTGTAACCTCAGTTTCGCGACGCCAAGCTGATGTTGGTTTTTTTCTAAAAAATAGCCAGCCAGTAAAATAACGTCTTTACCACGATCCCGTAATGGTGGCACAGGTAAAGGATACACACTCAAGCGATGATATAAGTCAGCCCTAAAGCGACCTTCTTTGACTTCTAACTGTAAATTACGGTTAGTAGCGGCAACAATTCTGACATCCACCACGATAATATTATCGCTGCCGACTCGTTGAATTTCACCGTTTTGCAACGCACGTAGTAACTTAGCTTGCACCGCAAGTGGTAACTCACCCACTTCATCTAAAAATAATGTCCCACCATCAGCCAATTCAAAGCGGCCGCGACGGTCACTTACCGCACCAGAATACGCGCCTTTTACATGACCAAATAATTCACTTTCGACGATGCTTTCTGGCAATGCAGCACAGTTAATTTGTACTAGTAGTTGCTCGCTGCGACGTGATTGCTGATGAATACTTTTGGCAACCAGCTCTTTACCCACGCCAGTTTCGCCAGTGATTAATACCGATAGATCGCTGGCTGCAACGGTATTTATCTCAGACAATAAATCCGTAATTGCGACACTGTTTCCAATAATACTCGACGGTCCAGCAGTCGCTAACATGCACTGCGCCACTTGATGATTACGTTCAACTTGCACTTCTAATGCTTCAATATGTTCACTGGTACTAATCGCAGCGGCCACAGCAGCAATATAAGCGCGGGTTTCGGTTGGGTTAAGCGCATCAAAGCTACCTGCTTTCATGGCATCTAAGGTTAAAACGCCCCACGCTTTACCGTCGATATAAATGGTACTGCCCATGCAGTCATGCACGTGCAATTGTTCACTACCATCATCGACTAAACCGTCGTAGGGATCGGGCAGTGTTGAGTCGGCATCAAAGCGGGTAATATGTGGGTTAGCTAAAATTTGCTGTAAGCGTGGATGGTGGTTGATCGAAAACTGTCTCGCGAGGGCTTGTTGCTTTAGCCCTACAACAGCCACAGGGACTAAATGGTCATGTTTAAGTTTCAACAAGGCCACTACGTCACATGGTATAGCGCGCTGAATCGCTAAAATCAGTCGTAAGTATCGTTCCGATTTTATCAGGTCACGATTTAAGTCTTCTACAATGTCGATAAAGGGAACAATATTCATAATATGTCAAATTAACCCAATTTCGGTTAATTTGACATATATATTGATCTAGGTCAAATTAACCCTTATGAAAATTATACCTGCTAAATCAGCTAGATAAATATTGGCGTGTTCTGTGCAATGTATGGGTAGACAAGGTAATTGATTGAAGCTTATCGCTATTTTACTCCCTAGAAGGAAATCATTAATGTTAGACACTGCAACTGTTCAAATTATTAAAGCCACCGTTCCGGCTCTGCAAATTTACGCTAATGACATCACCAGCCATTTTTATCCATTACTGTTTGCACAGCATCCAGAAGTATTACCATTTTTCAATCAAACTAACCAAGCCAAAGGCACTCAGCCTAAAGCACTGGCAAATGCGGTTATTGCTTACGGTGCCAATATTGATGAATTGGGCAATTTAAGTGATGCCGTTAGTAAAATCGTTCAAAAGCATGTTGCATTAGGCATTTTACCTGAACAATATGACGCTGTTGGCAGTTGTTTAATACAAGCCATTAAAGCCGTACTCGGTGATGCTGCAACAGACGAAGTGATTGATGCTTGGACCAAGGCTTACGGCCAATTAGCCAACATATTGATTGCGGCGGAAGAATCAATTTATACAGCTAAAGAGCAACAACAAGGTGGTTGGCGTGGCGAGCGTGACTTTATTTTAGTCAAACGTGTAGATGAAAGCTCAGTGATTACCTCATTCTACTTTCAACCTTTTGATAATAAAGGCTTACCAAACTTTGACGCTGGGCAATTTTTGACCTTAGTATTTGATGATATCGACGGCGTATCAATGCGTCGTAACTACAGTCTATCTGACGCGGCAGGCAAAGATTATTTAAGAATTAGCGTCAAGCGTGAACCTAATGGCGTGGTTTCAAATCACTTACATAACAATATTCAGTTAGGCGATAAAGTGAAATTACGTGCACCCAGTGGCGATTTCATCTTACGAAAAAACACCAAGCCGTTAATATTATTGACTGGCGGTGTCGGTATTACTCCTGCGATTAGTATGCTCAATACTGAAGCGGGTTCAGGACGCGATATTCGCTTTATTCATGCGGCCATAAATAGTGATGTCCATGCGTTTAAACACCATGTTGATCAACTTGCCTCAACACATGACCACATCAAGCCTTTGTATGTTTACAGCCAGCCAGAACAACATTGCCAGCCTCATGCCACTGGGTTTATTGATGCATCAATCATTGCAGAGCAACTCCCTGCAGACCGTGATGTAGAATTTTACCTGCTTGGCCCTACCGGTTTTATGAAAGCAGCATTGGCCATCGCCACCAGCTTAGGTGTACCAGAAAGCCAAATTCATTATGAATTCTTCGGCCCAGCTGAAGCATTAACCGCTTAATAGCCCAACAAACCAGTGAGATAAAAAAAGCCCTGAGCGTTAACTCAGGGCTTTTTAGTTATTGATAAAAACGATTAAACCTGTGACTGGAGATGTCCTAGAACGGGATATCGTCATCCCAATCTTCATCTTCTCAATGATTAAATACTCAATTAGCTTAGATAAACTGGATTGCGCACATGGTTAAGTCATCCTGAAACTCTGAAAAACCGCAAAACTGTTTCATTTGCTGCTCCAGATACTCCAGCATAGCTTCGGGTTCATCGGGTGCTGCGCTGATGGCTTTTTCTAAGCGATCGAAACCAAATAATTCTTTGTGGGCATTTTGCGTTTCGATGACCACATCGGTATACACAAATAAGATATCACCTACATCAACACTAACCCGGTAGGTATCCCAATTTTGCTCACGCAGTACCCCTATAGGAATGCCACCTTGATCTAAGGCAACCAGCCTGTTGGCTTTTTTCAAATAGGCGTGAGGATGGCCTGCATTAGCATAAATAAGTTCTTTCTCTTGGAAGTTATAACGCATTACTGTAGCGGTTAAAAAGCTGCCACGAGGCTTTTTAGTGAAAAAATGTTGATTGATATAATTAAGCACTTCAGAAGAACTACTGTTTAAATCTTTCGGTTCAAAGGTGCGTAAGATGGCATCTATCATGGCGGTTTCTACTGCCGCGGCGGGGCCGTGACCCGATACGTCAGCAATAATCATTCCGATATCACCCTGGACATCCGGGCGACTTTTACCAAGGTCGACAATGTCTAAATAATCACCACCAGCACCTTTCATCGCTTTATAGGTATAAGCCATTTTAACAGAGCTAAGTACGATACCTTTGTCTGGCAACATCAATTGCTGCAAGCGCGAAATTTCTTCTATCTCATCGCGGATCCACACCTGGGCAGCGTTAAGTTGTGATGACGCTTCGGAAAACTGGAAGCTTTTTAGCTGGTACAAAAGCCTAAAATACAACGAGCTAACATGATGCGATTCAGTTCCTGCAGGTAAATTAAGCAGAATGATACAGTCAAATAAGCTCGATTCTTTACCAAAAGGCAGTACCCAACACATTTTTCCATCGTCCTTTAGAGGCACAATTTCCGTAATACTGTGTTGTAACGACAATGCTTTAAATTGTTGATAGAGCCGGGTGTAATGCTCATCACACAAGGATGAAAAATTACAGCTGACTTGGCCATTTTTTTTAATTAAGTAATAATTAAACTCACTTAATGTGACTGCCAAATTGGTTTTAAACCATAAGGTTTCATCAATAATGCTGTTAGCTAATGCTCTATCAATATTCAAGGGTAACCTTACTTTTGGGCTAATTTAGCAGCAAGGGCTTCATTCAAACCAGTGACACCGCTTTTTTTCAAAGTACTTTTATAGTCGTTACTAAAGGTACGGATCATCGATAAACCTTCAGCAACAAAATCGTAAATTTTCCATTCATTATTACGTTGATAAAGCTGATATGAAACCGGAATGATATTTTCTTTGGTATGAATTTCAGTATCTACCGATGCATAAACCTTTTTCTTGATTGTTTCATTGGTGTAATCAACCGTTTGATTATCATACTGTTCTAGCAACACAATATAGGTATCGACTAATACTCCTTTTAACAACACCATAAATTGACGTTTTTCGGTATCGCTTGCCTGTCTCCAATACTTACCTAACACTCGTTGTGCAGAGGCTTGTATGTCGACGTGTTTTTCAATCACATCACTGAGTGATTGTTTTTTCTGTTCGACTGACAAGGCGCTATTTGATGCGATACTAATGATATCTGTCACACCTAATTTAACGCGTTCTGTTGGTTCTTGTGCCGCCAAAGCTAGAGACGGCATCACTAGCATCATGATTAAAAAAATTATTGATTTCATTATTTATCCTGACTAAACATATATTTGCTTATTAACTCTTCGATGCTGATTGATGATTCTGTTTCAATAAACTCTTCACCATCTGCCATGTTTATTTCTGAACCACCGGTAGATATTTTAACAAATCTGTCGCCAATAATACCTGATGTACGAATAGAGGCTATCGAATCATCAGGTACGGTAATCGCATTATCTAATGATATTTTAACGACTGACTCATACGCTTTAGGGTCGTAATTAATCGATTGAATTAATCCAACACGTACACCTGACATTTCGACAAAGGCACCTTCTTTTAAACCTGAAGAATTTTCAAATTTAGCCACTAAGGTGTAGTTACCACTATTAGTGACCGATGCTCCACCAATGGTAATTGACATAAATACCAAGGCCCCAATCCCGAATAATACAAACAGGCCGACGAGAAAATTGACGTAATTGTTTTTCATTGAAACCTCTAGTTATAGCGCTAATGAGCTAACGATATAGTCACTAAATAACATAATAATTGCACTCATTACCACCGCCTGAGTGGTGCCATTGCTGACGCCTTCAGCGCCCATATTTTTTTGATTTAAGTGTAAATAAAAGCCGTAATATAAAGGTATCCACATAATAAACAAACCAAATACCAATGACTTTATTTGACCAACCAGCACATCTTTAAAGCTAATGGTATCCATTACACCTTGAATATATGCACCAGGACTTTCTCCTTGAATGTGTACTCCAACGATATAGCCACCGCCAATGCCCACCAAGTCAAAAACGGCCGTCAGCATAGGAACACAAAACAACGCCGCTAATAGTCTTGGCAGCATCACATAGCGGTAACTGTTAATCGCCATGCAATCAAGCGCATCAAATTGTTGCTCGTTACGCATAATACCAATTTCTGAACAGGTCGCAGAGCCAACTCGTGCTATTACCATTAATGCTGTCATCACCGGACCTAATTCTTTAATCAGGCTCAAGGCAACTGCCGAACCCAATAAATCCACTGAACCAAATCGCACTAAGGTATCGTAAAACTGCAGTGCCACAACCATACCGGTAAAGAGCGCCGCAACAATAATGACAATTAAAGACCGATTACCAATAAAATATATCTGCTTAATCACTTGCTTAAATGACACCAGCCCAGTGAATAGGCTGCTGACGATACGCATTAAAAATAACGTTGCTAGGCCAACACTTTCAATATTTTTACGCGTTGCGGCACCTAAGTTACTGACTGAATTAAACAAGGCATTCATTATTTTTCATCCTTATTTAACAAACGATTGAGATAAACCTCACCATCATCTCTGTAAGTGTTCGGTTGACGGTTGATCATGTTTTGAATGCGTTCATCTGGCGAGTTTTTAATCTCATCAACGGTGCCATTCGCCACCACTTCACCCGCAAACAATACCACCACGCGATCGGCAATTTTAAACACACTTTCTAACTCATGAGTGACCACCACGATAGTCATGTTCATGGCATCTCTCAAAGTGAGAATAAGCTCGTCAAGTTCAACTGCAGTTGTGGGATCAAGCCCTGCTGAAGGTTCATCAAAAAACAGTAATTTAGGGTCCATAATAACGGCCCTAGCCAGTCCTGCTCGTTTTAGCATGCCGCCTGATAATTCCGAAGGCATTAGATGGCCTGTTCCAGCCATGTTCATTAATTCAAGCTTCATCCGCACCATAATATCAATGGTTTGGGTATCCAATGAAGTGTTGTGCTCTAAAGGTAACCTGACATTATCTGCCACCGTTAATGAACTCAGTAGTGCGCCGCCTTGGAAAGCCACGCCCATTTTTTTGCGTAAGTTACGTAATTGCTTATTTTTAGCCGTGAAAATATTCACACCATCAATCATGATAGTGCCTGACGTAGGGGTTTTAAGCCCAAGCATATGGTTAAGCAAGGTACTTTTACCAGAACCAGATCCGCCCATCACCACCAGAATTTCGCCGGGGTTGACCTCTAAATTGACGTCTTTGAGTACATGGGTATCGCCATATTGGGCAAACAAATGCTCTACAGTAATGATAGGGTTAACCATTGTTACTCACAGCACTTACTGAATCAGCTAAGTTAAACACCGTGTTTAAACGGGTTAGTTGCAGTACTTGAAGCGGTGAACCGTTGGCACCAACGATATGAAATTCAGTGTCATTTTCTCTGGCTTCATTGAAGGCCTCAACCAGTGAAGCCATCCCTGAGCTATCGATATATTGCAGGTGGGTGAAATCGACAATGATGTTATTTTTACTCTTAATTAACTTTATGATGTCGAGTTTGATACTGCGAGAGTTGCTCAGATCGACCTCGCCATAAAGCTTAACCACTTGGTAATTGTTATGTGTCTCAATTTCAATATTCATTTTATATCACTCAAATTTAACCGTCAGTTCTAACCAATTACCTTTGCCTTTATGTGGGATAAGTCTTACTTTTTCAGCCACATAATGAATAAGACAAAGGCCTAACCCACCTGGTTTACATAAATTGTTTTCTGCCGGTATTAATTGCTTGTCAGTAATCTGCGAACACACATCTTTAATCACAAATAGCGCATGCTCATCATCACTGCTGACCACGATTTCTATACAGCCCTTTTTCGACATGTGATAACCATGACGAATAACATTGGCACAAGCCTCATCAACGGCCAATACGATTTCATTGACTTTACCTTCGCTAAAAGGAAAATCGCGGCATGCATCTACCACAAATTCGCGAATATTTTTTAATTCACTCGTACAAGATGAAAACGTTTTGATGTTTGACATTGGCTAGTCCGTTACCTTGTAATCAGTGTGATCGTCTGATTTGTCGTCTGCAGGTGCGTCATTTAATAGCTCATCATCTAATAGTTCGTCATCAAACTCTAGATCAAATTCGTCAGATTCAGTCTCAGCCACTTTACCGTCATTGACCAAGTGAGCATCTCGCTGCAAATAGACATCTTTAACATAGCCATAAGGATCTAACGATCCGTCTAATATGGGTTCATATTGCTGAAAATCAATCCGACTGTCTAAACCTTCCAACACAAACTTTCCGGCCCTTTGTTCAAACGACAGAATAGATAAGGGATACACAAAAACATCAACAAAATCTCCGACGGTATTACGTGCAGTACTGGCGCCATAAACAGGCCACATGATGAAAGGCCCATTGCCAATACCCCAAACACCAAAGGTTTGCGCAAATGTTTCTTCTTTTTTCACTAGTCCCATATCGGTAGCAGGATCAAAAAGACCCACAAGGCCGATTGTGGTGTTGACGACAAAACGTAAAACACTGCTACCGCTGTCGGTCACTTTCCATTGTAAGAGGTTATTTACTGCATAAAGAGGTTCACTTAGATTTGATAGCAGATTTGTCACACCTTGTCGGATCGGCTGAGGGACTGTTTCATAGCCTTCTGCTGCTGGTTTTAAAGCATATTTGTCCATGACCTGGTAATTAAAGTCCCAGCTTTTTCGATTAACCGCTTCGAATGGATCACCCGCTGTTGAGGTGCTAGCGCAGCCACTAAAAAATAGTAAAGTGGCGCCAATAACTAACAGTCGACCAATTATTCCCACTCATTCCTCCGGCTTTTTTCAAAAAATATCTGCTAACTATATCGGTATTAAGCACGACATTTAATATCGTTAATGTCACTCAAGAGTGAAAATATAACATTAAAACGGTCAAAACTATTAGTACAATTTTGATTGATCGTTCAAAAACGACTTGTGTCATCTAAAAACCCGTTAAGCGATTAAGCTTAATCATTAAGGCATGACTTAATCTATATATCGGTTACTTATTGAATATTGGTCAGTATTGCTCCGCCGCACATAATTTATTCAGACTATTACAAGCCATTATGAATCATTTGTTTAATTTTGTGGGCCTTCACAAAATGATCCAATTGGTGTGTTTGAATCCACCATGTTGCCGCTTCCATCAGCAATTGAGGATTATCATTTTTGTTGGCAAAAAATGCATAAAATGACAAACCTACGTTATCGCCTTTCGCCGCAATTTTTTTATCACACACGGCAATAATTTTCGCTCTTAACTCATCTCTCATTATTCAGCCTCAACTCGGGTTAAGAAGTGGAATATGTAAGGCAAAGTGACAACATTCGGCCTATTTCATATCAAATGCCTTACAACATCGTTAATATCATGTGCGGCCGATTGGCTCACTACAAATGCCGGAAAACAGCCATGTATAACGCCAAGGCATCTTCGACAATATGCCTCAATACCTGCTGCAAGTAATCAACAAAAGTGATCATAGAGAAAGCCCAGTTAACAGCGTAGACTTGATGCCTACTGTTTTTGATTCAGAGAACGAGACTCGCCATGAAATTCCTTGTTGATATTCACGCGCATACTATAGCGTCAACTCACGCTTATAGTACCTTCCATGATTACCTTTGTGTTGCGAAAGCCAAAGGTATCAAGTTATTCGCCATTACCGATCATGGCCCAGATATGGCTGATGCGCCCCATTTTTGGCACTTTGTAAATATGAGAGTGTTACCTAGAATTGTTGACGGTGTTGGCGTGCTGCGCGGCATTGAAGCGAATATCAAAAATGAACATGGCGAGATTGATTTTTTTGGTGATTATTTAAAAGAGCTCGATATTGTGTTGGCAGGGTTCCATGAACCCGTTTTCCCACCATCGACTAAAGAGGCTCACACTACTGCACTCATCAACTGTATTGAAAGTGGTAATGTCGACATTATTACTCACCCAGGCAACCCTGCTTATCCAATCGATATTAAGCGCGTCGCCGCTGCCGCTGCCAAACATAACGTGGCGCTAGAGATAAATAACTCCTCTTTTTTGACGTCGAGAAAAGGCAGTACATGCAACTGTATTGAAATAGCTAATGCAGTAAAAGTAGCAGGTGGACTGCTCGTTATGGGTTCTGACTCGCATGTTGCTTTTAGCTTAGGCGAGTTTGAAAAAGCCATTGAGGTCATTGAAACAGTGGGGTTTCCAATTGAACGCTTACTGAACCGTAGCCCCGAAGCGTTGTTGAGCTTTCTGACGGCAAGAGGTCATAAGTCACTTGATGAATACTCTGTTTTAATTGAATAAAACATTTTATATCCTAAAACTGCCACAGTGATATTTACACCATAAAGATACTGCTGGCAGAGTCAGTCTCGTTGCTTCTCTAACGTAGAAAACAAAAAGGCCTGCAAAAGCAGGCCTTAAAAGTTTTAATCAACACATTGGATTATGTAATCTCTAGTGAAAATTAGAACGGAATATCGTCATCCCAGCCTTCATCTAAATCTGGAGTGAAGTTTTGTTGTGGCTGTGGTGCTGGACGCTGTGCAGGAGCATTTTGTGGTTGGAAATTACCCTGAGGTGCAGCGGCTGGCTTTGGTGCATAAGCAGGTGCAGCTTGTTGCGCTGGCGCAGATTGTTGCTGGTAACCACCACCTTGCTGGCCAGCATTAGGCTGAGCTTGGTAAGCTTCATTACCTGCAGCAGGCGCAGTTTGATTGTATTGCGCTTGTGGCTGACGAGCTTGAGGTGCTGGTGCAGGACGAGACTGTTGTTGTCCCATATTTTGTCCGGCGTTTTGCCCAGAGCTTTGACCTTGCCCTTGATACTGACCACCACCGGCATTATCACCTGAGTTGCGGCTGTCTAACATTTGCATTTCCATAGCGTTGATTTCAGTCTTATAACGGTCTTGACCGGTAGTCTGATCTTGCCACTTACTGGTTTGCAATTTGCCTTCTAAATAAACTTTAGAGCCTTTCTTTAAGTACTCGCCAGCAATTTCCGCAAGACGACGATACATAACAATGTTGTGCCACTCGGTACGTTCTTGCATTTGACCTTGTTGGTCTTTCCACGACTCACTTGTCGCTATAGTAAAGTTGGCAACAGCATTGCCGTTTGGCATGTAACGAACCTCAGGGTCTTTACCTAAGTTACCGACCAAAATCACTTTATTCACACCACGACTAGCCATCGAAATCTCCTGAGATTTTTATCTGTTTACTTTAACTGAATACTAAGCTGAATGATCTACACGATCTAATTCACAGAGCCTAACACAGCTCGCGCTTCGCTTAAATTGAATTTATCATCGACCTTTAAATAAGCCACTTTCTCTTCGAGCACCACAATGGCCTCTACAACACCGATTAACTGTGACAATTTACTGGCCATATCTTGTGCATCGCTTCTATCTTTTACTGTAGCTTCAAGAGTATAGCTTTTCAATAACACAGGCTTTTGCATGCCGAGGGTCAAAAATAACCACACACACATTAGCCCTAGCGCGACAAAAAACACTCCCGATGCGCCGACGAGCTGATAAGCTCCGCCGCCTAACATGCCGCCACAAAATGCGCCTAAAAATTGACTAGTTGAATACACGCCCATAGCCGAACCTTTATCGCCGACAGGACAAAACTTAGCAATCAAACTTGGCAATGATGCTTCAAGGTAATTAAAGCCGGTGAAAAATAGTACTACAGCCCCACTTAACACCCAAAGGTTATCGGCATACAGCCCCATCGCGGCAAGTGACACCATCATGATCATTAACGACAACTGGAACATGGTTTTGGTGTTGTTGCGTTTCACCCCAATGATAATTAACGGCACCATTAAGAAAAATGCACCAACAAAAGCGGGGAAGTACAACATCCAATGCTTTTCTTTGACTAAACCGGCATCCACCAAATCGAGCGGCAATGCAACAAACACCGCGGTTAGCACTAAGTGCAGAATAAAAATACCTGCATCTAGGCGAAATAACTGCGGGTCTAACAACATACGCTTTAATTTTGTCGGAGTGGCGACCGTATCGCCTTTAGGCGCTTGGCTAATAGGATTGGGAACAAAAAACTGCACAATTAACATGCCCAATACTGCCAGAACTGCTGTTAATAAAAACAACCCCGTTAAGCCCATGTATTGCGCCACAATAGGCCCAACCAATAATGACAAGGCAAATGAAAAGCCAATACACATGCCGATAATCGCCATGACTTTAGTGCGTTGCTCGTCTCGAGTTAAATCGGCGGCAAGCGCTAACACGGCGGCAGCTATTGCGCCCATACCTTGGACTGCGCGACCAAACACTACCCCGTAAATGTGATCCGATGATGCGGCAATTAAACTACCAATGGCAAACAATACCAAGCCACCTAGAATAATCGGCTTACGTCCGTATTTGTCGGACAAAATGCCCATTGGGATCTGTAAAAAAGCCTGGGTTAATCCGTAAGCACCAATGGCAATACCCACCCATAGCGGTGAAAAGCCTTCAAGGTGCTGACCATACAGCGCGAAGACAGGCATAATCATAAACAATCCCATCATTCGTAAACCAAACACACTGGCTAACGAAAATGCGACCTTTTTCTCCATACCCGACAGTCCATTACTGGCCATGCTGTTGCCCTTCGATAAGTAATTCAACAATATTATAAGGTGCGCATATTATCACAGCGCCAGAAATTAGCTCAAAAGGAAATCACAGTTTTTGATATAAGGTGTTTTATCTGCGCATGTTAAACTTTAGCTGAGTTTTATGCGTACCATGAAACCAACATAGTCAAAATTGATATGAAGTCCCCCAACAAACTATGCGATACTGATCGCTGTTTTGTTTTACATAAGTCATAGAGTGATATAGATGGATAAAATTGAAATACGCGGTGCCCGAACCCACAATCTTAAGAACATCAATCTAACCATTCCCCGTGACAAACTTATTGTGATAACTGGGTTATCCGGTTCAGGAAAATCATCATTAGCCTTTGATACTTTGTATGCAGAAGGCCAACGTCGTTATGTCGAATCGCTGTCGGCGTATGCGCGTCAATTCTTGAGCTTAATGGAAAAACCCGATGTAGATCATATTGAAGGCCTTAGCCCTGCCATTTCAATTGAACAAAAATCAACCTCGCACAATCCACGATCTACGGTCGGTACCATTACCGAAATCTATGACTATTTACGCTTGTTGTTTGCCCGTGTGGGCGAGCCTCGCTGCCCAACGCATAATCAGCCGTTGTCAGCGCAAACAGTGAGTCAAATGGTGGATAAAGTGTTGGCGATGCCGGCAGACAGCCGCCAAATGCTGCTTGCGCCAGTGGTTAACGACCGTAAAGGTGAGCACGTTAAGTTACTGGAAAGCTTATCGGCACAAGGCTACATCCGCGCCCGTATTGACGGTGAAGTATGTGACTTAACCGATCCTCCAACATTAGATTTACACATCAAACATACCATTGAAGTGGTTGTCGATCGCTTCAAAGTCCGCGAAGACATGAAACAGCGCTTGGCTGAGTCGTTTGAAACCGCTTTAGAATTATCTGGTGGCATTGCAAAAATTGCCAGTATGGATGATAGCAAAGCCGAAGAACTGATATTTTCAGCTAATTTCGCGTGTCCGCATTGTGGCTATTCGATGGCCGAACTTGAGCCGCGTATTTTCTCGTTTAACAATCCGGCCGGAGCTTGCCAAACTTGTGATGGTTTAGGTGTGCAGCAGTTTTTTGACCCTGAACGAGTCATTGCTAATGATGAACTCTCATTAGCCGGCGGCGCGATTAGAGGCTGGGACCGACGCAACTTTTACTATTTCCAAATGCTCAGCTCACTAGCCGAGCATTATAAGTTTGATGTTGAGAAGCCATATGCCGAACTAAGCGACAAAGTTAAAAAGATTGTCTTATATGGTTCAGGCAAACAAAATATTGCCTTTAAATACATTAATGACCGCGGCGACGTAGTGATCCGTAATCATCCGTTTGAGGGCATTTTAAATAATATGGATCGCCGTTACCGTGAAACCGAAAGTAACTCGGTGCGCGATGAGCTGTCTAAATTTATTAATATGCAGCCGTGTAACAGCTGTGGTGGTTCGCGCTTACGTGAAGAAGCCCGTAACGTATTTATTGGTGAGTTAAACCTACCGCAACTGACCATTTGGTCGATTGGCGAAGCTAAACAATACTTCGACACCGTAGTGTTTGAAGGACAACGCGCGCAAATTGCCGAAAAAATATTAAAAGAGATCAGTCAACGTCTTGGCTTCTTGGTCAATGTGGGGCTTAACTATTTAAGCTTGTCGCGCTCAGCTGAAACCTTATCGGGTGGCGAGGCGCAACGTATTCGCCTAGCCAGCCAAATTGGAGCGGGTTTAGTGGGCGTGATGTACGTGCTTGATGAGCCTTCAATTGGTTTGCATCAACGCGATAACGAACGTTTATTACAAACCCTGATCCATCTGCGTGATTTAGGCAATACCGTGATTGTGGTTGAACACGATGAAGATGCGATTCGCTTAGCGGATCACATTATCGATATTGGCCCAGGTGCCGGCGTACATGGCGGTGAAGTCATTTGTGACGGTACGCTAGAAGATATTCTTAACTGTGAAGCGTCGGTTACGGGTCAATATATTTCCGGTAAAAAGCAAATACACATTAGTGACCAGCGCACCCCTATCGATCCGAAACAGGTGATTGAGCTATTTGGTGCTTCGGGTAATAACCTAAGAGATGTTGATTTAACCATTCCAGTTGGATTGTTTACCTGTGTTACTGGCGTATCGGGTTCAGGTAAATCGACACTGATTAACGACACTTTCTTTAAAATTGCCCATAGGATGCTCAATGGCGCTACCGTGGATGAACCTGCGCCCTACAGAAGTATTGAAGGCATGGATCATTGCGACAAAGTAGTCGATATTGATCAAAGCCCTATTGGCCGTACGCCACGCTCGAACCCTGCCACCTATACGGGTATTTTCACCCCAATACGTGAACTGTTTGCTGGCACACAAGAATCGCGCACCCGTGGTTATCAAGTGGGTCGCTTCTCGTTTAACGTCAAAGGCGGTCGTTGTGAAGCCTGCCAAGGTGATGGCTTAATTAAAGTGGAGATGCACTTTTTACCTGATGTTTATGTGCCTTGTGATTCGTGTAAAGGTAAGCGTTATAACCGCGAAACCTTAGAAGTAAAATACAAAGGCAAAAACATTCACGAAGTGCTGCAAATGACGGTTGAAGACGCTCGTGGCTATTTTGATGCGATTCCATCTATTTCACGTAAATTGCAAACCTTAATGGATGTCGGCTTGTCGTACATTCGCTTAGGGCAAAGCGCGACCACCTTATCTGGTGGTGAAGCTCAGCGCGTAAAACTGGCCAAAGAGCTGTCTAAACGCGATACAGGTAAAACCTTATACATTTTAGATGAACCCACTACAGGGCTTCACTTTGCCGATATTCAACTATTGTTAGAAGTACTGCATCGCTTAAAATCTCATGGCAACACTGTCGTGGTGATTGAGCATAATTTAGATGTGATTAAAACCGCAGACTGGATTATCGATTTAGGCCCTGAAGGTGGTGCTGGCGGCGGCATGATTTTAGCTGCAGGCAGCCCAGAAGAAGTAGCAGAGCACCCAGAGTCTCATACCGCGAGATTCCTAAAGCCGATGCTGGCGCTTCACAATAAACGTGTAAAGGCTAAAAAAGCCAAATAACAAGCTGAGATAAAATACCAAACCTTAGGTGAATAAGAGGAGAGCACATTATGTTTACTACTCAAATTCACCTCAAGGTATTGGCTATGATGTTATTGTGCTGCTTACTCAATGCCTGCAGCCAAACACCTCAACAATGCTCGTCAGCTATTATCACCTCTTGGTCTAGCGCCCATAGCCAAATTACTGAAGATATCACCACACTGAGTTCCACTGAATTTCAAGGCCGCAAGACTGACTCTGAAGGCGCCCGCCTCACTCAAGCGTATTTAATCACACGATTTACAGAGATGGGCTTACAACCCTGGCAGTCAAATTTTGCCGTCCCGTTTAGTTTTCAACATCAATTTTCGACCGTCTCTGGGGTCAATATTATTGCCACTATTGCGGCAAGAAATAGCTCAAACCGATGGCGAGTGATTACCGCTCATTATGATCACTTAGGTCAAACGGCCAATAAAATGTATCCAGGTGCTGATGATAATGCCTCAGGCATTGCCGGAATGATGGCAATAGCAGCCCAATGGCAGAAGAATCCGCCGTTAGATGATGTTAATTTGATGATTGTGGCAACCGACGCTGAAGAACCAGGCTTATATGGCAGCTATGAATTAGTGACGTTATTGCAGCAATACCCACAGATGGACATTGAGCTAAGTGTAAACTTGGACATGATAGGCCACCCAGATCGTCGTAGAGCAATCTACATGGAAGGGCAAAAAAATCTGTCAAATTTTGAGTCAATCAAACCATTGTTGATGCAACAGACCCAATTATGTATTCGCACTCATCACACAAATTTACTAAGTGGCCGGATGAAAAAAAGTGATTGGCTCAGAGCGTCAGACCATTACCCATTTCATAAAGCCGGCTACTCCTGGGTGTATTTTGGCGTGCCACCCCATGCGCAATATCATACGGCCGACGACACAATAGCCACGTTAGACATCGACTTTATTGTGGCGGTTGCTGAAACAGTATATCAAATGCTCAGCATCGATAAGCTGACCAAGGCCCCATAAACAGCCTAATTCACGCCAACAAATGTTCATTTTTCAACCAATTAACAAATCTTAAAAATCAAGAATCAGGCCAATCTTAAACTAGAATAGGCAATTTAATGTTTATTTTCAGTTTTTACGTGGTCAACTAGCATTGTTGCTGCTATAATACGCCCCCTTATCGGCGCGGGAAATCGACACGGGGTTGATTTTCTGTCTGTGAAACTTTAGCACGAGCTTCCGAACTTCGTGCGCATCCACAAGGCTACAACTCAATGTCATCTGAAAGAACTTTCCGCGAACTCGGCCTGTCTGAGTCTTTGTTGCGTTCGCTTGACGAGTTAGGTTATGAAAACCCAACTCCTATTCAAGCTGCTAGTATCGACCCGCTTATGGCTGGTAAAGATATTATCGGTCAAGCACAAACCGGTACCGGTAAAACAGGCGCGTTTGCCCTGCCTTTACTAAACAAAATCGACATGAAAATCAATGCTCCACAGATTTTAGTGTTAGCACCAACCCGCGAATTAGCGGTTCAAGTTGCCGAAGCATTTGGTAGTTATGCCAAATTCATGAAAGGCTTCCACGTACTACCGATTTACGGTGGTCAAAGCATGCAACAACAATTAAACGCCCTTAAGCGTGGACCACAAGTGATTGTAGGTACTCCTGGTCGTGTAATGGATCACATGCGTCGTGGCACATTAAAGCTAGATAATCTAAAAGCCTTAGTATTAGACGAAGCCGATGAAATGCTAAAAATGGGCTTCATCGATGATATCGAATGGGTATTAGAGCACAAGCCTACTGACAGCCAACTTGCATTATTCTCTGCCACTATGCCTGAGCAAATTAAGCGCGTTGCAGCTAAGCACTTAACAAACCCAGTGAACATCAGCATAGCGTCTAGCCAGACAACTGTTGAGTCTATCGACCAACGTTATGTGCAAGTATCACAACACAATAAACTAGAAGCGTTAGTACGTGTTTTAGAAGTTGAAAATACTGAAGGTATTATCATCTTCGTTCGTACCCGTAACAGCTGTGTTGAATTAGCAGAAAAATTAGAAGCCCGTGGTTATGCTTCATCTCCATTACATGGTGACATGAATCAACAAGCTCGTGAGCGTGCTGTTGAGCAGCTTAAGCGCGGCAAGTTAGACATTTTAATCGCGACTGACGTTGCGGCACGTGGTCTTGACGTTGAACGTATTGGACACGTAGTAAACTACGATATTCCTTATGATTCAGAAGCCTATGTTCACCGTATCGGTCGTACAGGTCGTGCTGGTCGTACTGGTATGGCAATCCTATTTGTAACCAATCGTGAAATGCGTATGTTACGCACTATCGAACGCGCTACAAACAGCCGTATTTCGCCAATGAAAGTGCCTAGCCCTGAATCAGTTGCAGAGCGTCGTTTGTCTCGTTTAGGCGAGCAAATCCAAGAAACCATTAACGGTGACTTAGATTTCATGAAAAACGCTGTAGCTGAATTATGTCAACAGCTTGAAGTTGATACCGATTTACTGGCTGCTGCATTGTTACAACAAGTACAGCAAGAGCGTCCACTACAGTTACCAACGATTACCGAACGTCAACGTGATTCACGTGACGAACGTAGTGATCGTGGTAGTGACCGTGGTGATCGCAATAGTAGCAGCGACCGTCCACGTCGTGAACGCAGTGACCGTGGCGAGCGTAGTAGCCGTCCAGCACCAAATAGCTTTGGCGATGCAGAAGGCTTAAAAGATAACCCAGACGTTAAAATGAATCGTTATGTTATCGATGTAGGTCGTGAAAATGGTGTTGGTGTAGGTAACATCGTTGGCGCTATTGCTAACGAAGCAAACATCGATAGCCGTTTCATTGGTCAAATCCAATTGTTTGATCAAGTCACAACGGTTGATTTACCAGACGGAATGCCTAAAGACATCCTTTCGCACCTAAGAAAAGTGCGTGTGTGTGGTCGTCCTTTAAACATTCGTGAAGCAGGTGATGAAGTGTTTGCTGACACGACTCGCGGCGCAGGCGCTCCACGTCGTCCACGTAGTGATCGTGCTCGTAGTGACCGTCCACGTACTGATCGCCCAGCGGGTGATCGTCCGGCTAGTGACCGCCCTGCAAGTGCAGAGCGTCGTCCACGTAAGCCACGTGACAACGGTTAATCATTCAGTTGAATGACACAAAAAATGGAGCCTAAGGGCTCCATTTTTGTTTTCCGCTTTTGGTTAAACCAATTCTTTATAAGCTAAAAATGATAAAACCAATTAACACTAATTAATTTGGTTACTGCAAGAATGTAGGTAATATTATCATTCTCGAATGAATTAACCCGATAGGTAATCTACATGGATTTTTTACTCGTCGTTGCACAAATATTTGGCTCGCCATTCCTTGACGCTACAAAATCAGCTAAACAAGATAAAACCTTATTGTGGATGATGATAATTGGCGGCACACTATTTAGCGCATTTGGCTTAACGCTCTATTACCTTGCGCAACATAGTTAATGCCTAGCGACTATTTACAATACAGTCCTGAACGCTTTGGCCTGCTTACGCTTTTGATACAAGGGGACAATTTGCACGGCAAACACCGAACACACAATCATAACGATGCCAGCAAATGACAACACATCAATATCGGCACCGGCAAATACCCCGCTCCACCAACCAAGATTGACCACTACTTCTGTCGCAGTAAAACTCAATACCGGTGTTAATGCCAACATGGCACTGACTTGTGCCGTGGGCCAATATTGCATTGCTTGACCAAAACAGCCATACGCAATCAAAGTATTGGCGCCGCAAAAAAGTACTATCCACCATTGATCGAGCGTCATCGCTTCAAACTGACTAAAGTCACTAAATGGCGCCATAAGCACAATGCCTAATGCGTAAATAAATAACAGTACATTACTGGGTGACAGTCGTTGGCTCACCGACTTTTGTAACAAAGCATAGCTGGTCCACGACATCACCGAAAACTGCACAATCATAATCCCAACCAACACTTGATGATCACTTGCTTGATTTAAATCGAGCTGCGGATGGAAAAACATCAGCATGCCCAGTCCAAGCGTGGCAAAACAACTTAACTGAAATGCATTAAAACGCTCTTTGAAAAACAACACCCCACCAAATGCCAAGAAAAAAGGCGCAGTTTGGAAGTTAAGCTGTGCAGTGCCTGGAGCTAGATATCCCAACGAATAAACAAACGACACGTAATTGCACATCAACAGCACGCCAGCGAGCACCAATTTCAACCATACTAATGAAGGTAAACCGACAAATTGACGTAATGCACCTAAGCGCCATTGAATTAATAAGGTCACGACTAACGCCATGACAAACCGAAACCAGGTCAGAGTAACTGGTGTAATGAATCCACCTGATAGCTTTAATGCTATAGGCAAAATACCCCAGAAAAAGACTGCTATAGAAACAAATATCAGTCCTAAACGGGCATTCGCGCTTTCTTGTTCACTGTTCACGTTGGTTTATCCATCACATCATTAAGGCGTGAATTCTGCCTGAATAACCCAATAAAGTCTTTATCAAGAAAGGCTAACCTTACCCTTGATTGTTCGCATAACAAAAAAGCCTATTTCAACCCCTCCTTTTATCGTGCAAACGCATCTATTACAGGTAAAATAACCGCCATAAAAACCTATGTACCCTACTACCTAAGGAACACTCGCATGAATCTTGCCGATTCCGTTCTTGCCGTGAACAATGATTTACCTATCCGTACCGACAAGCCTGTCCACAGTGGCAAAGTACGCAGTGTTTACTGGTTAACCGACACAGACAGTCGCCGCTTAATCCGCGACAAAGGTTACGATGTACCTGAAGATACTCCGCTAGCAATTATGGTGATCAGCGACAGGATCTCGGCGTTCGATTGTATTTTTCATGGCGATGGTAACTTGCAGGGTATTCCAGGTAAAGGCGCTGCACTGAATGCGATTTCAAATCATTGGTTTGGTTTATTCGCCGAAAATGGTTTAGCTGACAGCCACATTCTAGATATTCCGCACCCTTTTGTATGGATAGTGCAAAAAGCTCGCCCAATTAAAGTCGAAGCGATTTGTCGCCAATACATTACCGGCTCAATGTGGCGTGCTTATTCAAAAGGCGAACGGGTATTTTGTGGTATCACCTTGCCAGAAGGGTTAAGCAAAGATCAAAAACTGCCAGAGTTACTGATCACCCCGTCAACCAAAGGTATTTTAACCGGCATTCCGGGCGTGCCTGCGCAAGATGACGTTAACATTAGCCGTAGCGATATTGAAGCTAACTACCAAGCCTTTGGATTTGAAAAACCACAAGATATCGACTTGTATGAAACCTTGTTAAAGCAAGGCTTTAAAGTAATTTCAGATGCGCTAGCAAAGCTTGATCAAGTGTTTGTCGATACTAAATTTGAGTTTGGCTACGTCAATGACAAAAATGGTCAATCAAAACTGATTTACATGGATGAAGTCGGCACACCAGACTCATCACGTATTTGGGACGGTGCCGCTTATCGCGATGGTAAGATTGTTGAAAATTCAAAAGAAGGTTTTCGTCAGTTCTTGTTAAACCATTTCGACGATGCCGATATTTTGTTAAACAAAGACAGAATGCCAGAGCGTGAAGCACTTGCTCGTGACAACGACTTACCATTAGACGCGATGATGAATGTATCGCGAACTTATATTGGTGTTGCAGAAAAAGTCACTGGTTCAGGTATTCCATTACCAGCCAACCCAAAAGCGGACATTATTAAAGTGCTACGTGAGCAGTATGATTTGATCGTGTAACGTTCACTCTATATTCAAAAAAAAGGATGACTTAACAGTCATCCTTTTTTATTAGTGCTTGAGCAGTTAACAATAATTAACTGCGACGGCGTAAGCCTAGAGCACCTAATAACATCAATGCAAAGTAACCTAAACTACCACCATCACTGTCTTGAACAGGCTCTGGTGTTGGCGTAGGAGTTGGCGTTACTGGCGCAGGATAGCTTAATGCAATAATCACTGGATCATGGTCTGAAGCTGAGAATGGACTTTCAGTTTTAACCAGATCTCCGGTGTACTTGCTACCATATTCAAACAGGTTAGATTCAACTGAGTTAATGTGCCAGTCGTCAATACCGACCAACTTAGCCGCTAAACTCTCATTGGCTAAAGCATGGTCTAAATTACCTAATTCACCACTGTAACTATATGAATAAGTGGCTGCGCCATGTGCTTGAGTGTTTAAGTTAATTAAACCATAACCTTTATCTATCACGCTGCCTTCACGCTCGTACACTTTACCGTTTAAGGTAGTCCACGATGCAGTGCGGATAACATGATCTGTAGTTGAGGCATTGTAATCAGTTAATACTGCTACCGGATCTTCTTTGCCGTAGGCATTTAAATCACCAATAACCAGTACATCACCAGCAACATCTTTTAGTGACTCACCGAGTACTTTGGCTGCTGATACACGGAATGCATTACACTTTCCTTGCAAGTCTGCTGGCTCAGCGTTTTCGTTAAATTCGGCCCAGTCTTCAATACAGCCTGAACCTTTCGATTTTAAGTGGTTAACCACAACAGTTAACTTTTCATCGTTAATGCTAAAGGTTTGCACTAAGCTATGACGTTGGAACTTTTCATAACTCGGGCTTTGCTCAACAACGCCATCTTTCTCACGGGTTTGCGCACCTTCTGCAGCATGTTGTTCTGGCGTCGCAATCACTTTTGCCGCGCCGTCTAATGTAATACGGGCTGGGCGATATAACATGCCAACTGTAATCGCATCACTGCCGATGAATTTGTCTTCATACTTATCAGCATCTTCAATTTCAACAAAGCGATACGCTTGATCATCAGTTAATTCTGCGTTCAATGCATCTACAAGGTTTTGAATGGCACTTAACTCGCCAAAGCCATTGTTAGCGATTTCCATTAAGCCCACAACATCAGCATTCATGGCGACAAGCGCATTCACTATTTTAGTACGCTGCAACACCATTTCTTCTTCGATTAATGCACCACGATTGCTGTTTGATGGATTAGCATCACCGCCAACAACGTCATTAAAGAAGTTCAACACGTTAAAGCTCGCTACGCGAATGTCGCCCATATCTGCCACTGTAGGCGCATCGGTACGATCGTTTACACGGATAAAATCGCCAGCAGTAATTATGTTGGTCGGTAAAATACGGAATGCGTTGTAGCTATAACCGATCACACCTTCAAGGTTAGTCAATTGATCGCCAACACGAATGTAACCCGTTTCTGCGTTAAACTCTGGGAAATAAGGTACTTCACCATCTTTCGCTTTGAAATCAGATTCAACAAATAACTGGTTCACCGCGTTAGCTTGAGCCAGTGCAATAGAATCTGCTGAGTTTGGCTCAAATACTTGAGTTGGTTTCATTAATGGCGCTTTATGTGACAACACCATATTGTTACGACGTCCGTCATAATCGTAGCTAAAGGTACGGGTGATTTTCATCTCACTACCCGCATCTAATACTACTTTCATGCCTTCAACACGCTCTAATGCTTGCGTTAGGGTTTCGCCATCGGCAACATAAAATGCACTGGCTAGAGGCACTTCACCTAATGCGCCAACTTCAATTTTTTGATCGTCCTTAAGGTTAATCTGAGTCGAGCCGTAATACTCGTTTACCTTACCTTGCACACACACTTCAGTGCCTGGCTGAATAGTGTCTGGTGCAGCTTCGTTCAAGTAGACGAAAATGCCGTCTGAAGTATAAGGTGAGTTGTCACCTTGCATGTCTTGAATAAAGAAACCTTTGTATAAACTGTCGCTTCTAGAAGTAACAATCCCTTTTATGGTCACTTCATTAGCCGATTCATAACTACCATCGGCAATTAATGGACTAGAGTCACCTGCACCTTGCACATCATAAATGTTGGTCAGTGTCGCCCCATTACAGGTAAATACTGTTGGTTCTGGTGTAACAGCAGCATCAAGCGAGCCCAAACCACTAAAGGTGTCTTTATCTAATGTGGCCCATTGGCTAGCATCATAAGTGGTGCTGGCGGTTAAGGCATCTAATTTACGCTGGAATGTGGTGTCAAACCCCCAACCTGTTGGTGTTGGAATGTCACCAACAACATCAACCAACACACCGTCTTTTAATAGGCCGACAGCATCGCCACCATTAAAGTATAAGTTACCGGTCATCGAGTCGGTTGAGGCTGGCAAGGTAATCGCTGCACTTGAATGCAAAATGACTTTGACACTTTTAGCGGCAATAGTGTCAGTTAATTCCACCATATCAAGCGCTGCAGAGTCACCGTCTTTGTAACGTACTAATTTGTAGCCTGTTAAATCAATTGCAACGTCACTGTTGTTATACAGTTCAATCGCTTTGTTGTTTGAACTACCTTCAACGTATTCACTAATTAACACCTCTGCATTTGCCATTATCGGCATTGCAGCGGCTACTGCGAGTGAAACCGCCGTTAGTTTAGTCAGTCCTTTCATTTTTTAACCCCATATTTTGTAATATAAATGCTATTTTTTTGTAATATGCGGGGCGATTGTCCCAAAGTTTGTTTACAGAAAAAAGAACATTGATCACATTAATGGGGTAAACAAATTTACTATCTGATTGATTATCAAGTAATTTTGTTTTAATTAGAAAACGATGATAAATAAAATCAAAAATACCTCAACTAAAACAACATTTAGCGTAAAAACAAGCGTTGACGGGGTGGTTGTTAAAAAATATAGATTTTGTAACACTTATTGTTCAAAAAAATAAAAAAATGACAACATACTGTTTGATATTTTAATTCATGTCATGAAATCATCTTGAAAATGTAAGGTTTTTACCCGATTATTACGCTAACATTGACCACCAACACTCGTGGTATGTTGAATACACCATGAATAAAAACCAATAAATCACTTAAGGTATGTGAGTTATTGTCGATATTGATCATGACTCGATGTCATGTTGGTCACAACAAAATATTATTAAGCTGACTATTTAATATCAATATACTAAAAGCTCATCTAGTATTTGAATTTATTATCTTTACCGGTTTAGGTGCTCAAACCATGAAACAAGTTGATTTCAGAAATATCGATAAACTTTTCATCAAAATGTCCATTAACGATAAGTTCTGGGCTATTTTCGGACTGTTCCTGATTATTTTATCTAGTGTATCGATTAGTAGTTACGTTAATAAAATTGAAAATATAGAACAGCAATCATTACTGGTTTTAGAGCAAAAAACAGCAGCTATGGTTCAAGCACTTGATGCCACGAGCCAACTAGAACAAGCTTCAACATTAGGTTTACAAGTCTCAGGACGTTCACAAACAAGTTCACGCCAACGAGATACTATTACTGCCGTTTATGCATTAGATGGCCAATATTATACCCTGAGCGAATCTGTTTCTGGACAAGAAGCCAGCGCAAAACAAGCTGCTTTGATATCACTGTTAATGTCATTTTTATGGGTATTGCCTTTTGTAGTAGTGATTTATTGGACGGCCACGTTCCTTGGCGGTGCACTTTGGGTGTTATGGGATACCACGGAAAAAATTGCTAAAGGTGATTTAACCTCTCGTTTAGGCTTCCATCCTGGTCGTGATGAATTTGGCACCATTGGTTGCGCACTTGATAAAGCCATGGACACATTAACCGATCTCGTTGTCGCGGTGAAGAAAAGTGCCGATACATTGCAAACAACCTCGAGCTCATTCGCCAATGAAGCAGTGCAAAGCGCTGAACAAATTGATTTACAATATGCTTCACTTGACTCGGTTGCTACAGCGATGGAAGAAATGACGGCATCAGCTGCTGAAGTCTCTAATATCGCTCGAAATTCAACTCAACGTGTTGAACAAGATTCAGAGTATACGCGTCAGAGTTATGACCGAGCTAAGCGTGCGATTAATGAAATTAAGCAGTTATCGACCTACATTGAACAAACATCAAACTCGGTCAATACCCTAAAAATTAATGCGACCAATATTAATGAAGTGATCACCACCATTAATGCTATTTCAGATCAAACCAACTTACTGGCATTAAACGCAGCAATTGAAGCGGCACGTGCAGGTGAAATGGGCCGTGGTTTTGCGGTGGTTGCCGACGAAGTAAGAACCCTTGCGGGTCGTACTCAAGCTGCGACGGTTGAAATTCATAAAATGATTGAATTACTGCAAAGTGAAACACTCAATATTGACAGCATTACTCAAGATACTGTCAAACAAGCACAAACCAGTAGCGATCTAATTACTAATATTGGAACCGATATTAATGCCATTTCTGAATCTGCGAATTCAATTATGGACATGAGTTTCCAAATTTCTACATCGTCAGAAGAACAAAGTGCAGTGGCCAATGACATTGCAAAAGAGCTGACGGACATAAGACAGAAATCAAATATTATTAGAGGCTTATCGCAACAGTCTTCAAGTGGTGTTAAAGACCTAGCAAAAGCATCAGCTGATTTGGGTAAAATTCTAAGTCGATACCGTACTAATTAATCTCAGCTCAGATTATAACTTATTAGCTTGTATGTTTATTTGAATATAAGCGCTAAATGAAAAGCCGATATCGATGATATCGGCTTTTTTATGTTTAATAAGCAGTGGCTTAACTCACGGTTAATTCAACTTAATATTACTGTAATGACGTCAGTCTATGACCTAAAGCGCTTGTACTGTCTGGAGTCAGCACAAAAGTATAATTACTGTCGCCATCAAAGCTGATTGAATCAGACTGATAAACTAAGGTTTGCGTGCCATTATCGGCTTCGTAAACAATGTTAATTTCATAATCATCTTCAGGCAATGTCAGGCTGAGTTTTTCGACAAAATCTAAATCCGTTAAGGTATATTCGGCGGTTTCAATGGTTTCTGAAGCGCGGACAAAATACACGGTTAAGTCATCATAATCGTAAGCTAAATTCACCACATCGACTTTATATTCAAAAGCTCGAGGTCGTAAGTCTTGCTCGATCACCATACCTTTAACAGAACTGTCTTCTTGCTGATAAATCAGTAAAGACTTCACTTCATCTTGGTTAAACGTTACCAACAAGTTATCGAACAACTTGGCTTTACTGGTCGCATCTTTAGTGGTGATACCATAATCATTAAACGATGTTGATTGGTAATCCGTTACTGTGAAGGGTGAAATACCATACAAGTATTGTGTTTCTTGCTTACTGGCAATATCAACATCAATGCTTTGCGTTTCTAAACCATTAAACACCCGGTAATCGGCAGTTGCCTCTAACGCGGCGTAAGTGACAGGCGTTGTAGTTGAGTCAATGCTGTCGATAGTGACGTTAATATCACCTGCACCAAAACTATTACGAATAATTAGTTTATAGGCGGTTTCGGAGGTTAAACTCATGCTACCTGTGGTGTAGAGCACATTTTTAGTGCCGGTTTCGGTCAGATAGACAATATAATCATCAGTATCGAATATCTGTTCGCTGGTGTAACTGCTATACGGCACATTACCCAGCATCACCGCTTGGTCAATGGTTTGGGTATCAAGTGAAATATAGGTATCAAAAGTACCTTCATCAGTCGCTACGTTAGCCACTAGCACTTCCATTTTGCTGTAGTCATTATCATCGTCGGCATTTAACTCGTCCATTTCATCGCGTGAATAGTTAATATCCAATAGTTCTGGATCGTGATAATCACCATAAAGTACAAACAAATGGTTCGAGTCGCTCGCTAAATCAACGGTGTCGCTGTAAACGGTTACCGTTTCACTATCTTCGTCTTGACCATAAATTTCCAGTTCTGTGCTCCCTGTACTATAAGCATAGCGCGGCATTGCATCAGCAAAATCAACCGCCGTATATGAATAGTCATCCAGTACTAACGAAGTCGATGTGCTATTAGGTGATGCATTATAAAACTGCACATAAGCGACATCATCACTGCTTTCTTCACTGTCTGAGCCACACCCTAGTAACAAGGCTCCCATTGCAGACACCATCATCAATCGACTTATTTTTTTGTTAAACATATTTACTCCATTAACCATCTAGTTACATTTGCAAGAGTTATGACAACCCTTGCCTGTAAACGACTGTCAAGAAAGGTAAAGTAAAGATATAAAGCGTAAAGAGCCAAGTTAAAGTTAAAAAAAAGCCTCTTAATCAATTAGATAAGAGGCTTTAATTCTTTTTGCATTTAAACCATAAATGCATTTTTCAGCAAAAGGTGTTAATTACCCGCGATTTTCATCTCGCTCAGTAAAATACCGCCAGTGCGGATTGATGAACGTAAATCGCGATCTTTACCTACGCCTTGTATTCCCATAAACATGTCTTTTAAATTACCCGCGATAGTAATTTCTTCTACTGGATACAACACTTCGCCATTTTCAACATAAAAACCTGCCGCGCCACGTGAATAATCACCAGTAACGCCATTAACGCCTTGGCCCATCACTTCCGTAACAATTAAGCCGGTATTCATGGCTTTAACCAAGTCATCAAAGGTTTGATTTGAATGGCTTAGGGTCCAGTTATAAATACCACCAGCATGGCCTGTATTGGTCATCGATAATTTACGCGCCGAATAACTGGTTAATAAGTAAGTTTCTAGTTGGCCACGATCAATAATACGACGGTCTTGGGTTGCCACGCCTTCACTGTCGTAGTTAGCACTGGCCAGTGCGCCAATTAAATGCGGTTGTTCTTCAATACTAAACCAGTCTGGGAATATTTGAGTATTCAGAGCTCCCATTAAGAAGCTCGACTTACGGTAAATACTACTGCCACTAATCGCGCCAATTAAATGTCCCATTAAGCCTGTGGCAAGTTCAGGAGCAAATAACACTGGCATTTTCGCCGTGGCTATTTTACGGGCATCCAAACGGCTTAAGGTTTTGTTTGCCGCTTGCAAACCAACCGCTTCAGGTGACAGTAAATCATGATATTTACGGGCAACCGTATAGTCGTAGTCGCGCTGCATATTGCCATCAGACTCTTGGCCTATTACAACACAACTTAAACTGTAGCGAGAGCTGCAATAGCCGTTAAGAAACCCATGGCTGTTACCATAAACCCTAGCCGCAGTATGCGCATTGGCACTCGCGCCGTCTGAGTTACGGATACGGTTATCAACCGATAAACTGGCTTCTTCTGCGCGAATGGCCAACTGGGCGAGCTCTTCAGCATCGATATCTTGTGGATGATATAACTCCAAATCGCGAATATCTTGCGCCATCAAAGCGGGATCAGCCAAGCCACTAAAAGGATCTTCTGAGGTATATTTTGCAATGCCATCGGCCGCTTTTACCGCTTGGCGAATTGCTTCAGGGCTTAAGTCTGAGGTCGATGAACTGCCTTTGCGACCATCACGGTAAATGGTAATGCCCAACGCACCGTCTTTATTAAACTCAACGGTTTCAACTTCTTTTTCACGGGTTGAAACCGACAAACCTTGCTGCTTGCTGATAGCCACTTCAGCGGCCGAAGTGCCTAACTCTTTCGCATATTCTAATGCGACAGATACCGCGTCTTTTAACGCCGATAATTCAGAATCAATTCTAGGTGTTGGTTCAGTTGCGCTAGGCGCTGAAGAAGGATGAGAAGCCACAAATTTACTCTTTGATTAGTCTAATTGACGCTAGCATATCAAATTCAATTGGCGATTGATAACCGCGCATTTATATCGCAGTTGATCATCAATAAATTCTGCATATTCTAGGCCAAATAAATGCTATCATTAATGCATATTGACTTGAGGTTTATGACTATGAAAATTGTTGGCGATTCTGAGCTATTTCAGCAGCCCTATGATAATGATGACAACTATGTCAGCAGAACAGGCGTTAAAAAAGAAAGTGAGGATGCTCAAGCACTTGGCATGCGTTTAGTGGCCCTGAGCAAAACTCAATTAGACAAAATGGGTTTAGATGAATTTCTATATGATGCGATTCTAAAAACAAAACTGATTAAACAAAAAACTGAAGCCTATCGCCGCCATTTACAATACATTGGTAAATTAATGCGTGGCTTTGAGCATGAACCTATTGAAGCAGCACTGGATAAAGTGTTGAACAAAAACAATAATGAAGCCGCTCAAATACAGATTTTTGAAAAAATGCGTGAACGTTTATTAGCGAATGGCGACGATGAAGTCCAAGTATTACTGGATTTACACCCACAACTTGATCGTCAAAAAATGCGTCAACTGATCCGCCAAGCGAATAAAGAACTGGCTAAAAACCCAGAATCAAAATCGTCTAAAGAGCTATATAAGTATTTAAGATCTGAAATAAAAGACTAGGGTCCATCTCAAAAATAGTCTGTTTAATAGAATAAGGATGTTGCTAATGCGGCTAAAAATGATGACTCGCACACTATTGTTATTATTAACTTCAGTGCTGTTATTTACAGGTTGTAACGGTGCCGCGGACGGCACCGATACTGACACACTGAGTGGTAATTATAGTATTACCGTCAGCTATCAAAATGTCGTCAATGGCCAATGTGATGCGAATACGGACTCACTGATTTTTGATCTTGATGGTAGCTTTTGTGCCATTGCACATCTCAAAATTGGTAGTACTAACGTTAGTGGAGCGCTCATTACTTTTAGCACCACCAATGCAACAATATCACCTACCACGGTGTTAACCTTATCTTCTGGTCTTGCGACAACTCTGGTCACATCAAGTAGTACCGACGCTGGCACGCTTAGCGCAACTTACTCTCCAAGTGATGCAGATGCTGTTAGTGCGACTCGCAATTATCAATTTAAAGAATATGACACCAGTGTTCCTGTCGAAGCAATTAAATTAACCACTTCTATAAGTGATGCAACTGGTCCTATTACTCGCTTTAATATTGATAAAACAGTTCAACTCAATGCCTTGCTTACTGACAGTAATAATCAAGCTATTGCTAACCAAATTGTGACATTCAATGCTGGTAGTGCTTCGTTAGCGCCAGCAACTGCACTAACAAAATCTTCAGGCATTGCTACGCTCAACTATACGCCGTCAGAGGCAGAGTTAGGTGCCAGTCTGTTAACCGTCACCACAGAATATCAAGGTAGTACTCTCACCAGCAGCAGCGCTTTTGAAGTGTTAGCGTCTGACGATATTGCCACGAATGGTAATGTTAAGATGGGCTCGTATAATGCTAATGGTGAGTTTGTTGAAAGTGAATTGGCGACAACGCTAGTCGCTACAACCGATGGCAGTTATAACATTAGCGCCGGTGGCACATTTGGGATTACAGCTACGTTAGTTACCGAAAACACCGATGGCACATTAACACGCTTGCAAAATCCAACCAGCATCAGCTTTAGTTCTGACTGCTCTACCAATGACAACGCCACACTTGATTCACCTGTCACTAGCTTATCAGGCTCCGCTAGCTCAACTTTTTCAGATGTCAGTTGTAGTGGCAATAGTGAACGTAATGACACCATCATTGCGACAGCAACGGTTAATGGCGCTAGTTTAAATGCAAGTTTGCCTTTTACCTTAGCCCGTCAAACATTATCTAATGTGAGCTTTGTGTCAGCTGACCCAAGCCAAATCCGTATCAAAGGTTCTGGTGGTACCGGTTCAACAGAATCATCGTTAGTGACCTTTTTAGTCACCAGTGCTAATGGCCAGCCGGCAGCACAACAAACGGTTAATTTCAGCTTAGACACCAGTGTTGGCGGTCTGCGATTTGCTAATGGTGAAGTGACCGACAGCAGTATTACCAATTCCCAGGGATTAGTCAGTGTGCGAGTGCAAGCTGGCACCATTCCAACCCCTATAAGAGTGGTGGCATCAACCACAGACGCCGACACTAACCAAACCATTACCAGCCAATCAGAACAGCTGACCGTCAATACCGGCTTGCCACAACAGCTTGGTTTTAGTATTTCAAGATCAAATGGCAACCCTGAAGCGGGCGACTTCAACGGCGAACAAGTTACCATTACAGCTTATGCCTCTGACAGTTTTGCAAACCCTGCACCAGACGACACTACCATCAACTTTACCGCTGAAGGTGGTCAAATTGAACCATCGTGTTCCATGGAAAACGGAAAATGTTCCGTCATTTGGACATCAACATCACCACGGGTAAGTGACCATCGTGTAACGATTATGGCTTATGCGCTAGGACACGAAACCTTCTTCGATACCAATGGCAACAATGTATTTGACGATGCTGATGGTGGCGTGGTTAACGGCTGCTTAAGCGGCACAACGTCAGTAGCATGCAGTGGCAACGGCATGGATGTAGAAACTTACCATGGCGGTGGTTTTGTTGACTTGCCAGACGCCTTTAGAGATGACAACGAATCTCGCACCCATGATTCAGCTGAACCGTACTTTAATATTCAAGCGAGCAACACATACCAATTAGCTGACGGTCAATTTAACGGCCCACAATGCCAAGGTGCATTATGTAATAGCACGGCTATGAGTACTTATATCCGTAAAGCATTAGTATTAACAATGTCAGGCTCTGATGCTAATTTTGTCATTAGCCAAGATGGCAGCTTGATTAATGATTACGACACTGATGTTCAACCTATTGCACTAGATGAAACGACAAAGTTTGATGTGGTAATCACTGATAGCGCCAATCAAATATTACCTTCTGGTACAACCTTAACCGTTACTAGCACCGAAGGTGAATTGCAGTTCTCTGGCTATACCGTACCTAACAAGAGTTCAGCAGGAGGAACATCAACCTCATTTACCTTGAAAAATAATGGTACACCAGGCACAAGCCAAGTCACACTGACAGCAACTACGCCTAAAGGTGTGGTCACTAAATTGATATTTGATGTGACCTTGTCATAAGCTCAATATTCTCACTCCTATAATATTTATCGATCCTTCAAGCCTGCTACTTCAGCAGGCTTTTTTATACTTGGCATTCACAAATATGTTGATACAATAAGACGTGCAATACGGTATTTAATTGATATATTGTTGAAATAAAAACTATTTTTGCTAGCTGACGTTATGTTCACGCCTTAAATAGTGCTCAACATTATGCGTTTCGATACCATCAATAGCATCTGTAAACAGGGCTAGTTTACTATTACGAGGGACCGATTTACGACTCTCGACGCATACTAAGGAATAATAATGCGCAAAATTTCTCTACTTCTTACTATAACTGCAGGTGTACTACTCACCGCTTGTGCCGCTAAACCACCAATCGTGGCTCAAAACAAAACGGTTGTCGTCAATGACCAAACTTTCGTGCTTGGCGGATCATATGATAAAGCAAATAATAAACTGCTATTGACCGCTAATGGTGACCCGATCATGCAGGGTCGATTCCCGCCAATGACGCCTACCCAAAATCTTAATGCAAACTTTAAAGATATGAAATTTAAAGGTGATTGTTATTTTGGTTCGGTACTCGGAGATCAAGGTGGAAGCTTTGGTATTGTTGCTAGCATTGTTCAATCAGCAAAATCGAGCACTGCAGATAAATGCGACATTTTTATCGATGGCACCAAGCAAGAAACACTGTACTTCTAATTAGACATATTAATTAAGCGCTAGCCCTGCTTACCTACCTATCTATTAATCCATTTCGTTATCTCAGTTGAGATAACGTAACATCAGTTAGCACCAAATTGGTGCGAACAAGGTTTATTCAGCACCAGAGCAACTCAATCAATTTTTATAAAATTAGTTAACACTATGTTTAAATTATATTTTAACTACTGGTCTAATCCTTGCTTTCTCTTCAAGAATAGCCCCTAGTCTCACTAAACTATTACTCAGTAGTCGACCCGCATGCATTACAGATGTCATCATAATTGATTATCATCAAGGGGAAGTGAGTTGATAAACTGTCCTTGTTGAGAATTGAATGATCCCTTTACACACCTCCATGCGCGGCCTACGTTGTTTTTGCGTCGCTGCTGAATGCTTAAGTTTTAAAGAAACCGCTAAAAGACTGTATCTAACCCCTTCGGCGGTAAGTCATCAGATTAAACAGTTAGAAGAATCTCTAAACCAGAGCTTGTTTATTCGTC
Organism: Shewanella sp. Arc9-LZ; assembly: GCF_010092445.1. Lineage (NCBI taxonomy): Bacteria > Pseudomonadati > Pseudomonadota > Gammaproteobacteria > Alteromonadales > Shewanellaceae > Shewanella > Shewanella sp. Arc9-LZ. Next base: position 4,480,733 of record NZ_CP048031.1, read on the forward strand.
AAACCCGCGCGGTGACATTGACCGAAGTTGGCGCACGTTTTTACCAGGCCATCGAGCCGGTAATGCAGCAATTAGTCAACACAGTCAGTGAATTTAACCAGTCAGACAGAATGCTCGAAGTCAGTATTTCAATGCCAGAATTCTTTGCCAGTGAACTGTTTATGCCTAAACTCATTGGTTGGTCATCTAAATATCCCACCATCAATCTTAAGCTCGAAACCATTAAGTCGCGCAGCGATACAATTAAGCACACTGATGTATCCATTATGCTCTCTGGTAAACAACAAACGAATGCCGATGTGTATGATTTATTTCCAATCACTTATATCCCTGCGTGTAATGCACAACTGCATGCTGAATTGTCTTCACAAGGTTTTAAAGCATTAACTAAGGTGCCATTAATATTGCATAAAGCTCGACCTTACGCTTGGCATCAATGGGCCGAAAATGTTGGCTTTGATGCATTTCAGCCTAAGCAGATAATTCAACTAGACAGTATGTTCAGTGTCGCCCGCGCTGCAGAACAAGGATTAGGCATTGCACTCATTCCATTACCCATCAGCCAAGCATGGTTCGATAATGGCACCCTTCTACCATTATTTCCTCATCCACTTTATAGCCATGATCGCTATTATTTGATCCGCCACACCAATGAACAACAGCGACCAGAAGTGCAATTACTGATCGATTGGATCCTCAAAAGTTTCCATGATGAAAGTCATTAATAATTAGAGTGATAATGACTTTATTACACTGTTTATTATCATTTCAATAGCTGTTCAGCGTATTGCCGAACGTCGTCTGGCATCATATCTTCTGTGAAGGAATAAATATCCGACCGAAGAAAATCCAACATTAATGTGGCACGATATTGAGCAGAATCATTCCAAGCTTCATGTTCAGCAGTATCATCAAATATTAAACATTTACCTTCTTCCCAATAACGGGTTTCGCTGGCAACACGAAGCCTGCAGTCAGGTGGCACCACTAATCCAAGATGTAAACGATATACATTATTGGCCCAACCGACATGTGGTGTTATATGCGTATGGGGGGCTAGTAGCGAAAAACCAGCGAGAGAAATGCCGCCGATGTTTTCAACGAGTTTCGCTGTTTGAGGGCATTTAACGCATGCACCTTCAACACGATTCCCAAGCGCATACAAGCCGAAGACACTCCAGCCTTGACCATGCATTTGTTGTTGAACCCATGGGTCAAACGAGTCATTTGGTAGTGCAAGAAATTCATCTCGAATTATTTCCCAATTAGCTTCAAGCTCTTTCACAAAAGAAAATTTAGAGGCTTCAATAAACATCATCATTAGTCCTAAATATACTATTAGCATTATCAGCCACATTTTGGGCTAAAAATCAGTGATCATTGCCAATAGTTTCTGGCCGTCTTTAATTAAGTATCAATTATAATCCTACATGCCCTATCTTATTGATGTAAAGACATTAAAATCTTAAGCAGTGCAGACGCAGACAGTATAAATAGACTTTGAATCATATCAATATGGCTTACACACTATCAGTATTAAATCCCTTGATACCGTTGAAGACTGTTTATAAAAGAATGTGTAAGTCGTTAAGGTTTCAGGTTCAATGAAAATTGTGGAGGTTAAAGAAAATCGTTGGATGACCATGTCATGAAACACATCGACGTTAATTGCCGCGGCCATTAATTAAACAAAACTATCACACCTCCCCATAAGTGAATTTTTTTAACCCATTAATGCGTTTTTTATCGTTTGTCGACGCTAGTCGTTTTGACTAAAGTTCACCTGTAGCGCGGCGCTACACAAACGTTTAAAGGAGCTACATCATGAAAAAGAGCATCGTTAATGGCCTAATTTGTGCCACATTAGTACTGACAGCATCGACTAGCGTAATGGCTGATGAGCAAGGTCAACAGATCAAAAGTAATGCCTACAAAATGGTATTAGTGGAAGATGTGCCTGGTGTTAACGCATTGCAGTCTGGTGATGTTGAAGCAGGCTTAACCGCTACTTTGTCTGCAAGTAAGTTCGCCGTGGATGACTATTCTCGCAACGTGAACTTATGCGCTGGATATGTGCAATTAGCTGATATGGAAAAAGCCCAAAAAGCCTGTAGTGCAGCCGTGAAAAGTGCTCGTACCCAAGTGGCGATTCCATCAATGACGGTTCGGGCTTATGCCTATAATAATCGTGGTGTAATGAAATTACTGAATAATGACAATTTAGGCGCATTAGCTGATTTTAAATATGCTGCAAAAGTCGATCACAGCGAGATATACCAACATAACGTTAAACGTTTAGAGGCAGCTTTAAACAATGCCCAAAACGGAATGATGTAATTGGACTCTGACCAAGAAACCGTCACGGTTGCCCTTTATCAGTCAACAATAAACCCCATAAAACAAATGAAATAGACAGGTCTATCGAGAAGATAACTGTCTATTTTTTTTCTCAGTGACAAACCTAGCTATAACGTTATTTCGATATGATAAAACCAGGCTAACTTCTATGGGTGTTTTATGATGCAACATCAATATTTTTCTGTTTCCGCCCAATAGCGACTATGGCCATCGTGACGAATACCGCAAACAAGCCCCACAATTGTAACCATTTAGGCATTACCGCCGACCAACCAGCTCCTAATTGATTTAACTCGAGCATCCCCATAATCGCTGGAACAGCTGGAATAACTTGAGATGCTAATACCAATGGCTCTGGAATTAATGCAATCGGCCACACAAACCCTGACACAAATAAAATCGGCATCGACACCAGTAAATACAATTGGGTAGGTAATTCTCGACGATTAAATAAACTGCTAAGATAAATACCTAACGATCCCGTGGCTAATAGAAAGGGCAACATAAATAGCCCAACTTCAATCACCGTAGCCACCACGCTTACTTTGTACCAATAAAAACAAAAACCTAAATAGAAACTACTAAATAGCGCGTAAATCATCATAAACACACTTAACCGTGCAAGCACCAAGGTTACTGGACGTACTTGCTGCCAATAACCGGGTTTGCGCCATTGGCCTGCGCCCAAAATACCGGTGCCAATTAATAAGGTTTGATGCAGAATTAATAAAAATAATCCCGGCACCACATACGGTGTGTAACCTAAACTGGGGTTAAACGCTGGAACTGAATTAATATTAATAGAATTAACCGCTTGCTGGGCAAGTTGGGGGTTTTGGCCCCGAGCCAATAAACCAATTAACTGCACTTGTTTACTGGCATCTATACCTGCTGACACTAAGCCTTCTACTACGGCTGAATAAATCAGAAAGTAACTCGCATCGCCGCCGTAACTTAATGTTGCACCCTTGCCTAACAACAAATCGCGTCTAAAGTTAGTCGGAATAACCAGTAAGCCGTGAGCTTTACCTTGATCGATCCACATTTGTGCTTGCTCAATACTGCTTACCTTAGCGAGTATTTTTATCTTAGCACTGGCATCTGCGTGGCGAGTCACCAACCTACTGAGTGACGAATTATCATGATCTACCACCACGACCTTTTGCTCTGTCGGCACCTGATTCAAATACGGTAACGGATACAGAACCGAGTAAAATAACACTCCACCAAATAGCGTCATCACAATCGCTTTGTCAGCCAATATAGCTTTGCATTCTGCTACGATTAATTGCCAGAAGTTCATCGGTTGACCTCCAGAGTAACCGGGTGACTAACATGACCCTGTGGCGGTATTTTCTGCGCGTGGCGGCCCAGCACATAAAGCAAAGGCAATAACAGTAAAAAGCCCCAATAAGAACTGATTTGAGTCAATACTTGCGGCAAGCCAACACCATAACTGACGACGCTGATATGAGAGTCTATATAGTGACTCGATGGCATCACCAATCGCCACCATTTAGCCAATAAGGGCATATCGTTTACCGGAAAGGTTATTCCCATAAACGCAAATGCTGGAGCAAATAATGCGGTACAGAAACTGACCGTGCGAGCACTGTCACGCATAATCATAAAAATAACCAACACTAACAACCACAATGCCATGAGCATGAATGCCTGTGCCAATAGCAATAACCATAGCGAACCCGACACGGGCAAAGCTAAATAGTGGTATAACCACACTAAAATAAAGCCACTATGAACGAGCATGATCGGACTATAAAATAACACTTTAACCCACACTTTTGGCCAAATGTTTCGGGCTAAATAATAGCGTTCACCTTGAGGAATAAGCTCCGCATTAACACTATTAACAAATACCAACATCGACAGTAATTGCCATAATGCAATCAATATAGGCGGGACTAAAAAACCAACATAGTTATTATTTCGGTTAAATAACGCCGTCGTTTGGTTACTAATAGGCGTTAAGCTCACATCAACGGTGGCTTTATTTGCGCCTTTAAGTAATAGGCTCTCCTTGCCAATTTGCGTTAACCCCTCTGCAAAGCTGAGTTGTAACTGGCTGGATAATAACTTACCTACTAACAAAAATTGGCTGTTATAGCGAATATCAATAGTGGGTTGTTTTGATGTGAGCAAATCTTTTCTGAGCTGGTAAGGTAAAATAACTAGCCCGTATACTTGCGCTTGACGCATAGCTTCAATCGCCGCAGCTTCATTGGCAAATGAACGTGGTGCAATTACGGCATTGGCCGATAATTGCCTTGTTAGCATGCGGCTAATTTGGCTGTTATCTAAGTCAACCACGGCAACAGGGAGCTGCCTTGGCAACCCCGCACTAAATAACCACCAAAGTGCGATCACGCTAATTAGCGGAATATAGCTCACCAAGGCAAGTTGCCATGGTGAATTCCACAACGCTTTACATTCTCGCCTGAATAAATGCCTCATCAGCAAGCCTTATTAATGTTCGGCAAGCTTGTCGGCACGAAACAATACCGACATACCAACTCGTAAATCGACAATCTTTTGCTTAGGTGTCAGTTCAACTTCAAAGGTACGCATATCAAAGTCATGGCCGCTCTCTGTCGAGCGCCAAGTGGCAAAATTACCCATAACACTAACGTGCGAAACGGTAAATTCAACTTGCTGCTGTAGTGCTGGAATATCTAACATGACGGTTTGGTCTTGTTTAAATAGCTTCAACAAATCTTCTCGAACTTGTAATACGGCCCACGCATCACTCATATCAATAATGCTTACCACCGGAAAACCACTCGGTGCAAGCTCACCTGCTTGTAATAATACTTCACTCACCTCCGCTTTTTTAGGTGAGCGCATTTGGCTGTCGGCTAAAATGGCATTGACCTCGTTAACCGCACCTTCTGCCATACGAGTTTTTCCTGCGGCTGCGGCTTTAGTTTCAACCCGCGCGCCTTCATTTGCCATTTGATACATAGCGTAAGCTGCTTGCTCGGTATATTTAGCCGCTTGCCATTGGGTATAAGCTTCATCGCGCTTTTGCCGTGCGACAACACCTTCATCAAATAAATTTTCAATTCGTTGGTAAGTTTTTAGGCCAAGTTCGGTTGCAGCCTTGGCTTTTAACCACTGCTCTTTAGCTGCGGTAACTTGTTGCTGCCTTGCGCCATTTTTAGCTTGTTGCTGCATAGCCGTTGCCGCTTCAAGGCCGCCTTGAGCCTGCAGTAACTTAGCATCTAATTCTGGGCTGCTGATGGCAAACAAAATATCATTCACATTGACTTGGTCGCCTTTGCGAACCAAAACTTGCTCAACTCGGCCAGGAACTTTAGACGAGATATTATATTCACGAGCTTCTATTTGCCCTTGCAACACTGTCGGTTGAGGCGTAAAAGCTAGCATGACACCGTACCCTAACAATAATATAACTAGCACGAATGCGACCACTGCAATAATCTTGTTAGCCCGCATAAGCAGCCCCTTGAAGTTGAGTTCGGTTAATAAATTCATCTACTTGACCACTAATGGCCATCACTTTGGCATAGGCTTGCATATAACGATATTTTGCACCTAATTGCTGAGTTTTCACTGCAGTTAAGCTCAACTCGGCATCGATTCGGTCAATTGAAGTGGATAAGCCTTGGTTAAAGGACAACTCTCGCAATCGTAAATTCTCGGTCGCCAATGCTAATGACACATCCAGCGCATCCGCTTCTTCTTTAGCTTGCAGCATTTGCCGATAACTCTGATCAATCAACAAACTTAAATCTTGTTTGGTTTGTGCTTTGGTGTAACGCGCTTGCAGTAAAGCACTTTTCGCCGCGAGCACTTTTCCACTGCGACCATCACGGCTAATAAGCGGTATGCTCATACCAACACCCACCATCCAGTCCGGCTCTACTTGAGAAAATAAGCTGTCATCTTCATACAAGGTGTAGTTGCCGTATAAATACACAGTGGGGTAGTAACTGCCCTTTTCTAAGTCGACTAAACCATTAGCTTGAGCTTCTTTAGCTTCGAGTAGTTTTAACGCCGGATGCTGAGTTAATGTCAGCTGGCTAAGGCGGGGCAATGAAGGTTGTTGTTCGAGTAAAAACAGTGCCGAAATAGGATCGACCGACGGTATATGTAACATTCTCGCTAGCGCAATTTCGGTCATTTCGTATTGACGCTTGGTTTTGCCCCAGTTGACTTTGGCATTTTCTAATGCGACCTGGGCATTTAAGCGTTCAACTTTGGCTATTTGGCCTTGTTGTTCTAATTTTTGGGCATGACTCACATGCAAAGTCAACGAGTCCACCAGCTGCTTTTGGGTATCTACTAAGGTTTTTGTCACCGATACTGCGTAGTAGCGATCAACTAACTGAAGAAATAACTCACGCTGAGCTAGGGCAAACTCTTGTTCTCTCTCTGAAACTTGGGCAGCATGTATTCCTTGGGCTGCAGTAATTTTACCACCGGTATAAATGGGCCACATGGCTTGTAAACTGGCACGAAACACATCTTGTTCGGTAAAAGGAGTGACAAAGAGAGAGCCTGGGATTTCAGCTAATGCACTACTAAGAGCTGCTGGTAATGTACTTGTGTCGAGAGTCGCTAATGGATTTAAGTCACGTAAATCAAGTTCGATAGGTTTTTCGAGGCGAGTATAGCTGCCAGCAATATTAAGCGATGGGTAATTTAACGCATCACCGGCATCCTCTTCCGCTTTGGCGCGGTTGACTAGCTGAGCTTTAGCTTGAAGCTGATCACTCACTTGCGCCAATTGCTGCCAAGCATGACTAAAGGTAACGGGTTCAGCAAAAACACTAAGATGGACAAATAAAACACTGAAACACAGAGTAAAGTTCACTCGTCTGCGACAATATGTACTGATATGACGTTGTGCAACCATAAACACCTCTAGAGTTAATACTCTAATTCCTTGATGAATTATAACGTAATTCCGTTATTATCACAGCCACTAGATCATAACGTGCATATTCACTCACATAAGATAGTGATCACAGTGTAGATCACCATAACTCACTGAGCATAAACACTCAGTGAGTGACCAACACAGTAAAAGTTAGTGTTAAGCGGTACCACCAACTGTTAGGCGATCAATTTTTAGAGTAGGCTGACCCACACCAACGGGCACGCTTTGTCCGTCTTTACCGCACACGCCAACACCTTTATCTAAGGCTAAGTCATTACCTACCATTGAAATGAGTCCCATAGCTTCAGGGCCATTACCAATTAAGGTCGCGCCTTTAATCGCCTGAGTCACTTCACCGTCTTCAATCAAATAGGCTTCAGAAGCCGAGAACACAAATTTACCTGAAGTAATGTCGACCTGTCCGCCACCAAAGTTAGGCGCGTAAATGCCTTTTTTAACCGACTTAATAATGTCGGCTGGATTTGACTCACCTGCATTCATATAGGTATTGGTCATGCGCGGCATAGGTAAATGCGCATAAGATTCACGGCGACCGTTACCTGTAGGCTCTTGCCCCATTAAGCGGGCATTTAACTTGTCTTGCATGTAACCTTTTAAAATACCGTTCTCAATTAAGGTGGTTTTTTGGCTTGGCACGCCTTCATCATCGATGCTCAATGAACCGCGACGATTTTCTAAGGTGCCGTCATCCACGATGGTCACTAAGGTAGACGCCACCTGCTGGCCCATTTTACCGCTAAATGCACTGCTGCCTTTACGGTTAAAGTCGCCTTCTAAGCCATGGCCAACTGCCTCATGCAATAAAACACCAGGCCAACCATTACCTAACACCACGGTCATTTCACCGGCAGGTGCATCAATAGCGTGTACATTAACTTGAGCTTGGCGTACCGCTTCGCGGGCAAACTCAAAACTCTGCGGTAAGCCAGCTTCATCGGTGGCTAAAAAGGCGCTGTAATCGTGACGACCACCGCCACCAGCACTGCCACGTTCGCGCTTACCTTTGTCTTCTAAGATAACACTACAGTTAAAGCGTACTAATGGACGAATATCTGCTGCTAATGTGCCGTCACTGGCGGCTATCAATATTTCTTCATGTACGCCCGATAAACTTACGACGACTTGAATAATACGGCTGTCGAGACTACGAATATAAGCATCGGCTTGCTTTAACAAATCGATTTTCTTCACTTCGTCCATAGCCGCTATTGGGTCAGCACTGTCATACAATTTATGGGCTGTTTGGCGCTTAAAAGCTTGTACTTTATGTTGCTCACCAGCACTGGCAATTCCGCGGGCAGCTTTTGCTGCTGCATCTAAAGCTGTTGGGGTGATTTCGTCAGCATAAGCAAAACCGGTTTTTTCGCCGGTAATAGCGCGCACACCTACTCCACGTTCAATGTGAAAGCTGCCTTCTTTTACAATGCCATCTTCTAATACCCAAGACTCATGACGACAAGCTTGGAAATACAGGTCTGAAAAATCGATATTGTGTTGATGAATGGTATTTAAGTAACCTTGCAGTCCATCTAAGGTTAATCCATCTTGCAATAAACTCTGCTCTACTTGGGTTAAAAATGGCATTAAAACTCTCTTTTTTAATTGGTAACGCGTACTGCGAATTTGGTTTCTGTCAGGCTCGTTCAGTGTTATTTCAACCAGTATTATTTAAACCAGTATTATTTCAACTGCGGTTCTATAAATCGATTATGGCCTATCACTGGCATTTGTTGACGAATACGCCGTAGTTCCGTTAAATCGACTTTAGCTTGTACCCAGCCGCATTCAGTGGCTTGTTCTGCAATCACTCGGCCCCATGGGTCGACGATCATACTGTGACCCCATGTTTCTCGACTGCCCTGGTTATGTTGTCCCCATTGGCCCGCCCCCAACAAATAACATTGAGTTTCAATGGCTCGGGCTTGTAATAACACCTGCCAATGCGCTTCACCAGTGACTTTGGTAAAAGCAGAAGGTAACGCAATATAGTCTGCTCCCGCTAAACGCAACGCTCGAAACATATCGCCAAAACGGATATCGTAACAAACGGCTAAGCCGACTTTGCCAAAAGGGGTGTCTATAACACAAATGCTATCACCGGGATGAAAGGTATCACTTTCACGATAAGTCTTGGTGCCATCTGCCACCTCAACATCGAATAAATGCAGTTTATCGTAATGACCTAGGGTGACGCCATGATCATCAAAAAAATAACAGCGGCTAAAGACTCTACCATCATCAGCACGCATGGGAATGGTGCCGGCAATAAAATACACTTGGTATTGTTTTGCCATTGCAGCTAATGCATCTTTAAGCTCACTTTGATGCTCGTTGCCAGCATGTTCAAGTTGCTGGCTTTCATGGCCACCAAACAATAAACAACACTCGGGCAACACCACTAATTGCGCTTCATCGGCCTCGCGGGGTAAGTCTTTAAGCTGCGAGTCGACAAACGCGAGATTGGCTTTGACATCGCGACTGCTTTGACATTGTAATAAGCTGATTTGCATTTCTCACTCCTGGTAGCATAACGACATTAGTTGCTGGCTCGGCTAAAGTTTTGCGCATTCGATCAACTTCAGTGTCAGTCGCTGACGGTTGATTTGCATCAGATGAATTATCGATATCTGGCATAAGTTGCGTGGATGGCGAACTTCTTGGTAGCGATTTATCTTCCGCTTCACGAGCGTTATCGCCACGCTGAACATCTGCCTCAACGTTATTTTCTGCTTTACTGTCTATGTTAGCTTTAGTTTCTACGTTAGCTGTAGTATCTATGTTAGCTTTGGCTTTAGCTCCAATAGTCGTCTCTACACTGGTCTCGTCCGCTTGCGGTAAAATTGCTTTAGGTATTTCGATTTCTTTACTCTTACGCTCAAGCTCTTCTAGCTGCGGGTTGTCCATGGTACCGGTGACTCGGAATCGAATTTCAGAGATAACTTCAATAACCGGTTCTAACACTTTCGTTAGGGCAAACGCGCCTAAACCTAGGGTCCATGCACTCGTACTCAATAACACCACGGTTGGCACACTTGACGCAAGTTGCGGCACAAAACGAATGTCATAATTTAAGCTTTGGGTGGTTAAGTCGGTGTAGCCTCTAACTCGCATATTACCAGCAATAGCATCCATTTCAGAATCAGTGGTTTTAACCACCCCATTATCAATCGTCAAGTTTCCGTTAAATGTATTGAAATATAAACCTTCGCCAAACACGTCCGAAAAATCTAACGATAATTTGCGCAACAACGAATCTAAACTAAATAACGAAAACACTCGGGCACCTTTATCACTAATCTCCGATAAATGACCTTTGCCCAAATCAAACTTAAGTTGGCCGTTTAAGGTGTCGAGGGCGAAGTGATAAGGTGCGCCTTGCCAAGATAACTGACCGGAGAGGTCCAGTGGTGCATCTTGCAATCCCGGGTTTATTTTTAACATCGTCGATAAGTCATCAAACTTGTCAGCCTGTAAATTAACCTCAAACAGGGTTTTATCGATACCATTTTCAACAGACCATAAACCGTTGGCCTGTAATGCTACCGTCGGTTTTGTGATGGAAACAGTTTGAAATTGGTAGCCTTGTTTATGTGGTAAGCCTTGCAGCACTAAGTGACCTAGTGATAAATCATTAACGCTAAAGTCATCAACATCTACAGCTAAAGTAGGCAGATTCTCTAGCATCGACGTTGGCGCTAACTCAACGGTTTCAGGGCCACTCACTACCGGGAATAAATGCAGCTTTTTCGCGACCACTTTGATGCCTTGATCGCGCCAGTTAGGATAAAAATCGATACGTCCCTCAAACTGCTGCGAATCAGCGTCAACGCGCCACACATGTTCAGTGGGTTGAGCATCAAAATGCAATTTATCAAATGATTGCCCCAATACATTTAATTGAGCGATGTTGGCATGAATACCGACTAATTTAGGGAATGCGGGGGCTGTAGCGTCAATCGAAGAGGTGGCATTATGTTGTGCTGTAGCGCCAGGTAGCTCTGCAGCCGTTAAGATGCGGTCGCGTACCGATGAGGTGATCACTTCAGGTTCTGAGGTGGCACTAAAGCGATTAATGAGCGGGAGCCACTGCGCTAAATCCACTTTTGGCAAGTCTAAATGTAGATGTCCTTGTTGCTTATTTAAGTTGTCACCTAGTCTAAAGTGGCGACCAATCATGACATCATAATAGGCAAGCTGACTGCCGCTATCAGCATTAAATCCTCCCCAAAACTCCAGATCATTGCCCAGTTTAATGCTCAATGATGATTGTTTGTTATCGCCAATAAGATCCGCACTTAGCTTTCTGGGCTCGTCTGCAGATTTTTGATAAGGCATCGGTAAATCCAATAACGTACCGATAAGATCGGAATTAGCAGAGACTTGTAAGCTGTAACCACTGGGGTCAAAAATCATGGTTAGCCCGCCGTTCCAGTCTAGCTGCCCATGGTACGTTTCCGTCATTGGGTTATGTAAACTGGCAGGCAGAGCATCAAGATCCCATTTGCCACGCATATCGACATTCAATGCTAAATTGCTGTTGTGTTTACCGGTCTTTACGCTAAACGTTAACGGCTGTTGAAATAATCTGGCCTTAATATTCTTACCTTCAATCAATTGATTTACAAAGCTCACTTGCCCTGACACAGCCTGTAAATCTAAACCAGGCGAGTTAATAAACACTGGGTTATTATCAAGTGTGACTTGGCCTTTAATCAATTGTTCACCCCCTTTATATAAGGGAATGGAAAGATCTAATGTGGTATTAATATTTCGCTGAATTTGCACCACATCTAACGTTGCCCCAACAGAACCCCGCAATGAAGAGGCATTAATCACTTTGGTGGCGGCTTGTGCATCGGTGGTGATATCTGCTTCTACTCTTAATAAAGATTCTTTACCAAGATGTGGAATAGAAACTCGCGCACCGTCCACCACCACGTTATCGAGTTTGCCCTGATCAATATGCAAATCCATCATGTCATTTTCAAATAATGCGGAAAGCGTGAGCGAGCTAACGGCAGGCCAATTTGGTTGGAATTTAAAGATTCCGCTATCAAGGGTAAAGCCAGCTTGAAATACTCCACTGCTATCTTGATAAGGATAATCGCCTAATGCACCATGCCAAACGACTTGTGCATCGTTTATATTCCCAGCCACTAAACCGTCATTCAGGTAGTCGATTAAATTGGGGCTCATCGCCATTAATGGAAAATACCGCCCAAGATGAGAGACATCATTAATAGTGACATGAGCAGCTAAACCCATATGTGTCTGCTGGGAAAACTCAAGATTCAAACCTGCTTGCAGGGCAATATCATCATTAATAAATTCAATATTAGGTACTGTTAAGCGTTGTTGTTCGACATTATAACGCCCCATAATTGGGCTGCCACGCAGCACAATTGGTTGACCAAAATCACCGCTAAAATCGAGCGTATACTCCTGCTCTGGTAAGGCAAACTCGAGTTGATTATTGGCCCAGGTTAATTGAGCATCAATAGGGCTAATACCAGGTACTGACAGATAAGGTTGCCACTGTAATTGCTGTAACTCGACCTTGGCGATAAGGGGTTTGTCGTCCGGTTTATACAGCCTAATCGGCCCAATTAGCCCTTGAGGGTTGAGTTGTTGCCAAATATTCACTTGCTGCTTACCCAAATCGGGCACTAGCGGCAACATTGGGGTTAAGTTCGCTGGAATAATCTGGTTAGCGTAACCAAAAAAGTCACCCTCGCGAGTGCCAATTGCCAGCGTTAATGATGGCCAAGTTTGATCATTGGTCGATAAATCTAAATCGTGGCTGTCTATTTTCCAACCATCGGGTTGTAGAGTCCATAGCAATGAACCTGAGTTAATTGCAAATTTTTGCTGGGTGTCTGCATCGTGCCATTGTAACCAGCTGGGTTTAAAAACCAATATGCCATCACGAATTTGACGATGAGCAAATGTCATCCACGCATCGAGGTTTATCACGCCTTGAAATTCAATATTATCAGTGATTGTTTGAGCGGTATGCTGCCTTGACGCCCATTCACCTAGGTCTAATGAGTCTGCGGTAACATAAAGCTGGCCTGCTACAGTATCGGGTTGATAACCATCCCCTGTAAGGTCAATGCGTAATGTTAATTGCTCTTGCTCCGACTTAAGCTGATCGACGTGGATAATACCTTGCGCTTGGTGACGATTAGCCGTGTTTTGCCATAGCAGATTATCGATAAAAATCGGCTGGTAAGCATGTTGTTTACTCACCAGTTGTAAGGACGCGTCGGTAATTGAAAAATGTCCCAGCTGTTCTAATAACAGACCATATAACCAATCAAGATTAGCTTTATCGCCCACTGTAGCCTGCTCATCACTAGCCGTTAACTCATCAAGATTTAACGCGACTTTAACGCCATCAAATACTACCGTTTCAATCTGTGGGCTCAAGGTGAAAAGCGATTGCCAAAAATCGAGTTTGATATGCACATTTTCGCTGATAACGGTAATCGGTAAGTTATCTTGTGGCGGTAAGACTAAATTATTAACGGTAAGTGCTGGCCCAAAAGCTTGCCATTCTGCACTCAGTTTATCCATCTGCACATGCAGTTGGTATTCACTTTCAAGATAATGGATTAACTCAGTACGTACTTCAGGAATATGGGGCAATAAACCACGAATAAGGCTCACAACCAGTGCAAAAAGCACCAGCGCGATAGCCAAAATTTGCCAACATAATCTGTTGATAGTTACTGCCTGAGTTGTCGACACTACATCATCACCACATCATATTTACTTTGAATGTATAACGGTTCATTTTGCAAACGAATACGCTTACCAATGTAGACTTCTAATTCTGCCAGCAAATGCGATTCATCACCACTAAAGCTCATATACACCGCCGGCGAGCAATACAGTAAAAACTCATCGGCTTTGTATGCTCGGTCTAAACGGATAATCTCTCGAAAAATTTCATAAGACACGGTTTCAATCGTTTTCATGGTGCCGGTGCCTTTACAGGAAGGGCATTCACCACACACCACATGCTCTAAACTTTCGCGAGTACGTTTACGGGTCATTTCCACTAAACCTAAGCCCGAAAAACCACTGACACTGGTTTTAACGCGATCTAACGCCAATGCAGCATTTAAGCTTTCTAGCACCCGCGCTTGGTGTTCCTTACTTAACATATCGATAAAGTCGATAATGATAATCCCACCCAAATTGCGTAACCGTAGTTGCCTTGCAATTGCTTGAGTGGCTTCGAGATTAGTATTGAAAATGGTTTCTTCTAAGTTGCGATGGCCAACAAATGCGCCGGTATTGATGTCGACGGTAGTCATGGCTTCAGTTTGGTCAATAATTAAATAACCACCAGACTTAAGCTCAACTTTACGGCCCAAAGCCCGTTGAACTTCGTTTTCAACATCATACAATTCAAAGATAGGTGCGGGGCCGGCATAATGTTCAATTTTATCCGCAATTTCAGGCATAAACTCTTGCACAAACTGTTGCAGCTCTGCATAAGTTCGACGCGAATCGACTTGAATATGGTCAAGCTCAGTACCGACAAAATCACGAATGATCCGCACTGGTAAGGCTAAGTCTTGATACAGTAAAGTGACGCCTTTACGCTTACGACGCTCGCTGACTTTAGCCCACACCCGGCGTAAAAAGGCCGCATCTTGAGCAAGTTCATCTTCACCCACATTTTCAGCCGCGGTACGAATAATAAAGCCGCCGTCATCATCAACATAAGGAAGAGTAATATTTTTAAGGCGTTGACGTTCATCTTCAAGCTCAATACGTTGCGATACGCCAACATGACTAGAACCAGGCATAAAGACTAAATAACGTGAGGGTAAGGTAATGTCAGTCGTAAGGCGGGCGCCTTTGGTACCGAGTGGGTCTTTGACCACTTGCACCATAATGTCTTGCCCTTGACGCACGAGCTCAGCAATATCACGCACCACAAAGTTGCCTTTTTCGACATCGGCAACACATTCGGTATGAGGAACAATATCTGAGGCATGTAAGAAAGCAGCTTTATCTAAGCCAATATCAACAAACGCGGCTTGCATACCTGGGAGGACACGGCTGATTTTACCTTTGTAAATATTGCCGACCAAACCTCGCTTCATGCGACGTTCAATATGCACCTCTTGTAAAACACCATGCTCGACTAATGCAACACGCGCTTCTGTTGGCGTGACATTGATAAGTAATTCTGTGCCTTTTTTACGTTGTGCTTTTATGTTCATAAGCCACCAGTATTCGGGTCATGCTCCAATCGTAATATTGACAGCAGTTGTACCACCGTAGATGACCGATTAAAGCAAAGGTTAAGTTTGCTGCATCATGCAGGCTAATAATTCACGTGTTTCGACTAACGGCAAACCAACCACTGCAGAGTAACTGCCAGTAATCGATTTAACAAAACAACCACCCAGAGCTTGTATACCGTAAGCACCGGCTTTGTCCATCGGTTCACCTGAGGCAACATAAGCATCTATGTCTGCTGCAGACAATTCACAAAAGCTCACTTGGGTACGGCATAGTCGGTTAAAGGTGTGTTCACCGTCTGTTAACGCTACCGCGGTCATCACTTCGTGAGTTTGACCGGATAATAATGCCAGCATACGTTTGGCATCATTTAAATCTGTTGGTTTACCTAATATCAGGCCATTTAACACCACTATCGTATCTGAACCCAGAACTTGAGGCTTAACCACATGACCGCTAAGCACTAGGCCCGCTTGGGCTTTTTCAAGTGCGAGACGACAGACATATTGCTCTGCCGTTTCAGTCAACAAAGGTGTTTCATCAATGTTGGGTGCGACAAGCTGAAACGAAAAATCGAGATGACTAAATCCCGCTTGCGCCAATAATTCTTTTCTTCTTGGTGATGTTGAAGCCAGTACCCATGCCATCGGTTATTTACCCTAATTAGTGTACATTAAAATCATACTCACTTTAGTGCGTAAGGATTAACGTACTTTATAATGGCGGCGCATATTGCGTAACACCCAAAACACCCACCACCAAATAAATAAACTCGAAATAGCGGGTAAAAACATGTCCACATTAAATGGGGCTGCGCCTACAACAACAAACTGCACCCAAAATATCACTGCATGATAAATACAAATAAAACAAGCAACCAGTAACGACTGTTGCCAGCGAGGATAGTTACGTAACTGTTGGCACAACAACACCACAATATAAATCACTAATGATAATGCTAATGAACGGATCCCTAGATGAGCGCCTAACAACACATCAAGCATCACCCCTAACAACCACGCAGTGAGAATACTGTAACGATGCGGTAGCGCCATGGCCCAATACATCATCACCATCAATAGCCAATCCGGTCGCCAGGCTTCTACCATTTTTGGCAACGGCATAATCTGAAACATCATCCCGATGAATAAGGTCAGCCATACCACTAAGCGACCATTTGCAATATGTGCGCTCATTGGTTTACCTCGCTTGTTACTGGTGTAGTGGTTGTTTCTACGGGTTGAGGTTGGGGCGCTGAAGAATTTGCAGTGGCAGCGGCTTTATCTGCCGCTTCTTTTATTAACTCTTGTACGTCATTAGGCAGCGTAAACGGTTTGGTTTCATCAGGCCAAATCAGTAACACGTATCGAATACGATCTAGCGCTGCCAAAGGCTGAGCATAAATTACGGCATAACTCTGGCCATCATCACGCGACACGCTAATAACGCGCGCGACAGGATACCCTTCAGGAAAACGATTACCCAGCCCTGAAGTGACTAATAAATCACCCACTATAATGTCAGTGCTTTTCGCCACATGACGTAGTTCAATTTGATCAATATCACCCATGCCATTCGCAATGGCCCGCACATCGTTACGGGTAACACGTACCGGAATACCATGAGTGGTATCGGACACCATCAATACTCGACTGGTAAACTCACTAACCTCCACCACCTGTCCCACAACGCCCTGGGCATCAACCACAGGTTGACCAACATAAATGCCGGTTTGTGAACCATGATTTAACACCACAAATTGACGAAATGGATCACTGGCCACTTCCATCACTTCAGCCACCATTTTACGAGAATCCATGTGCACAGGCGAACCGAGTAATGCACGTAAACGCTCATTTTCTTGGCGAACATGCTCAAAACGTTGTAAACGTTCTGACATAACCAGTTGTTGGCGTAACAGTTCTTTGTTTTGCAGTTCAAGCATATTGCGGGTGGCAAAAGCCTCGGCTGACCAGTCGAGCATCACCCCTGGTACATTGGCTAAATACTGTAGAGGACTTAATACTGAGGATAAAGATTGGCGTATTGGATCAAGGCGATTATTGGTCATAAGTAATGCCACCGACAAAATAATTGCCAGTGTCAATCTAAATTGACTCGAGACGCCACGAACGAAAATTGGTTTCATAAATTGTTCGCAACTTTGTTAACCCATAAAATGCCATTAACAAAGCCGCTCAGCAGTTGATAATTAGTTCTCTTCAGAGAACAAATCACCACCGTGCATATCAATCATTTCAAGAGCTTTACCACCACCACGAGCAACACAGGTCAGTGGATCGTCTGCGACCATAACTGGAATACCGGTTTCTTGCATTAATAAACGGTCTAGGTCACGAAGTAATGCACCACCGCCAGTTAATACCATGCCGCGCTCAGAAATATCTGACGCTAGCTCCGGTGGTGATTGCTCAAGGGCAACCATTACCGCGCTCACAATGCCAGATAATGGCTCTTGTAATGCTTCTAAGATTTCATTGCTGTTTAAGGTGAAACTTCTTGGTACACCTTCAGCAAGGTTACGACCGCGCACTTCAATTTCAAGTACTTCGTCACCAGGGTATGCTGTACCAATAGTATGTTTAATACGCTCAGCTGTTGCTTCACCAATTAAACTACCGTAGTTACGGCGAACATAATTGATAATGGCATCGTCAAACTTATCTCCACCGATACGCACTGATGAAGAATACACCACGCCATTCAATGAAATAATCGCCACTTCGGTCGTACCACCACCAATATCGACAACCATAGAACCGGTCGCTTCAGATACTGGTAAACCCGCACCAATCGCAGCAGCCATTGGCTCTTCGATTAGATAAACTTCACGAGCACCAGCGCCCATCGCTGATTCGCGAATAGCACGGCGTTCAACTTGAGTCGCGCCTACCGGAACACACACGAGTACGCGAGGACTAGGACGGAAGAAACTGTTGTTGTGCACTTGTTTGATAAAGTGCTGAAGCATTTTTTCGGTAACATAAAAATCGGCAATTACGCCGTCTTTCATTGGACGAATAGCTTGAATATTACCAGGCGTTCTGCCTAGCATTTGTTTTGCCTCTCTACCGACTGCAGCAACTGACTTTGGTCCATTGCTATTGCGTTCGCCGCGAATGGCAACCACTGAGGGTTCGTTCAACACGATGCCTTCATCGCGAACATAAATAAGAGTATTTGCCGTACCTAAATCGATGGATAGGTCGTTAGAAAAAATGCCGCGCAGCTTTTTGAACATGTATCAGGCCTGTATTCTGTGAAATCAGAAGAAGAAAAATCAGCTAACTTTATCAATGACACCCCCATTCTACAAGACCGAACAGGTTAACAATTGCTAATCTGACGTTTTTTTTTGTAAAAGTATCTAAAAAAATGCTAATCGGTCAAATTTAATCCTAAAAAGCGTAAAAGAGATGCTTTTTTATTCGGATCATTGACTAACCTCACGCCAATAAATGATCTTATCATGGCCTCGGTAGCGACCAAAGTACGCACTTGCTCTTGGCTCATAGAGCTGAGTCGGACTTACTTGGTCCCAATTCCAATACCACTTAAACCAATCCTCGGCTTGTAGCGGTGCGGTCACTTGACCTCGATATGCGACAGAACCAGTGTTTTGCCATAATAAGGGGAGTTGGCCATTGTTCATCGTAACGTTCACGGCACTGTTGCCATCACTACGGGTAACGGTTTCACCAGAGGTTAATAATGGGTCGTATATTTCGCTACCATCAAGTAGATCGACTACTCGAGTACAGCTATCACTGACGTTAGTTATCCAGCCGCTACCATTCCAATATTGAGCATACGTTGGCATGCGTAAAATTTCATTTTCAGGGCCATAAGTATTATCCATCACTACTCTGCCATGACGAAAATCTTGAGTCGACAATTGTTTCGCATTGCAGGTGTTACTGTCAGCGCAAATAGCACTGCTGTCTGCACGCATATCAGGTGAGGCAATAAACGACACCGCTCCATCATTATCAAATGCTTGTACGCCAAGAGCTAACTGACTAAATGGTCCATCCACAGCCGGTGCCACGGTACGACGAAAATTTGCTTGATAAGATAATCCGACGTTTGCTTCACCCAAAGCCCAAGAACCAGCATTTATTGGTAAAGCACTTAATCTACCACTCAAATCTACACCATTATTGATGTTTTCACCCACAAGGCTTGCACTACCTTTAGCAAAGGCTCCTTGATAATTTTGGGTTACGTAAGTACCGGTATTCAAGGCACTTAATGTTAATGTCAAACCAAACGGTTGATCCATGTAGGTAAAGCTACCGCAAGATGGCAATACACTTGAACTGCTGACTAAAAATCGGTCTGGTATAAAACGACCTATATTAGGAGATGCGGCTAATGGAATGTCATAAAAACTCGACCCTAAATAGCTACTCGGTGGATTAGCGGTAAAGCTAAAGACGCCCACTTCGGTTACCGACTGAGATACGGTATTACTATTAGTCGTTTGCGCAGCATGATTGTATAGCGATGATCCCACAACCCCTAACACACCTCCGGCTGGAGCAACCAACTGATGACCTAATACAATATTAGTATGGGAATAATTAGGGGTATTTACATTATCGCAGTAATTTGTGTCCCCATCCGCTTGCCATGCTTTACCTTGAATAATTAAATCAAATGACTCGCCAGCTTTTTTATATCGATTACAAGTACTACTAATATTTGCAGAGCACTCTGCAACACTATCTTTGGGGGTAACGCATAAGCCTACAGGGAAACTAACAAACTGATCTGAACCTAACATGATCAACCCCTGCTCATCGCCTGTGCCAGTATACTTTGCATCTAGCTGTATTTTTCCTGCATCTGGATAGTTCACATTAATATTTGCTTTGCCCGTTGCATCAAATGCCAACGCAAGCGTTGTTGCTGCGCTACTCTGTTTACCCACCACGGTACTATTTACTGTTAATGACTGGCCATTAATTGGATTGATGGGGTCGATATAAGAGCTCCAAAAATTGACATTTTTAGTGGTTTTGGAAAACAGAGGTACGCACTGTTGAGTGATATCTGAGGTTTTCACTGCACTAATAGTAATGTTGTCAGTTGGCTTGTTTGCCAGCTTATCTGGCACAACAAAAATAAAACCGCTCTCGGCAAAGCTTAAGGTACAACTTGCTGTAGTTAGCCCTCCCGAACCACGGCGGCACAAGGTGTTACTGCCTGCTATGGTTGAAGGAATGGAAGATGTTACCCCAATAGTGGTTGGCGTAGTCACATTGTTGCGTAAAGCGACCGTTGCACTGCCATTTTCAAACCTCACTACATTTGTTTTACTACCGTCGACATACCAAGCACCATTGGAATTAGGAGCAAGCGACAAATTAGCCTCTACGGGATCAGTAAACAAATTACATACCGCATCTTTACAGGCTCTGACCGTCATGGTTTCGGCCTTACAGGTAAACGGCGAGCTGGTATAGTCAAACTCAAAATGATGAATTTGTTGACCGACTGGATTGGATTTAAGGGCACAAACCTTAAAGTTATCCATCTCATGATTATTGTTAGAGCCACCCGTAGAGCCAGTTATAGATAGGTAAAAATCTTTAGGGACAGGAGCTTGCCCCGAGAAACTTAATGCATCAAAAGGAGCGATTAAAGTCACGAAGTCAGCTGGATTATCTCTATTTAACGTATCACGCAGCACAGACACCATGGCTTTGCCTGGTGTTCGCGAATCGATGATGATTTTATATTTATGGTTTGGCTGAGCACTGGCCGTATTGCGCACATCAATTCTGGGGGAAATGTTGGCATTAGTACCTGTTAGATATTGGTAATTTGTGCCTGAGGAACCACGGATAGCCACCGCCTGACTTCTAAAGCCTGGTCCACCCACTTTACCTTCATTGGGGCTAGAAAAATTACCATACTCATCCAGTGCGATACCTAACCAACCACCAGCAAAACCGGGAGTGCCGTTGTTACGCTGGGCATATCCTAAGGCACCACCAAAACTGCCAGGCTGAGGAGTAATACTGGCATCGGACAAGATAATTGCAATGCCGTCAGCCCCTGTGCCACTTAGACTCGACCAAGCATAATAGTCAAACTCCAGCTCAACTAAATTATTCGCAGCAGGGAATAATCGCTGATAAGTACTGGATGTCGCTTGATTACCGCTAGCAGAGGTAAAACGCAGACGCCCTTCTTTTATTGAGGGCGGTAATGAAGAGCCTAAGACCTTGAGCGCCCAATCATCACCAACATCAGAACGCGTAAATTCGTCACGAAAACAAACTAAGGTGTCTACTTTTTTCTCAAAAGCCACAAAACTGTAATTCTCCCAACGATGTTTGCGGTCGTTATCTCTAAAAGTATCTTCGTCAACGACCATACTCACTTTGTCGTTAGTCAACTGACAACGACGAAGCCAGCCGCCATCGCCACCTAAGCGGCTATTTTTACCCGCCACCAACATAGGAGCATTAGTAAACCCCTTTAATTCGGTCGTTACAGCACATTGATCTGTAATATCCTTAGTGCCGTTATCCGTAAACGTTTGCGCTTGACCAAAGTGGTAATTGGTTTCTACACCATTTAAGGTCATGGTACCGCTAGCCGTTGTACCGCTAGGGGTGCTCAACGATAAATAACCAATGGTTTCATTTTGAATTGAATTGTTATTTAAATTATCTGGTTGACATCGACTATTGCTATAAACCTCTGACGCATCTAATGCAAGTTGAATTCCTGTGCCCGTAAACTCGGAGGTACTCGTTAACCAACAGTCATTATTCTGAGTTTGAATCTGATTCAACACCACATCTTGGGTAGCAGGTAAAGTAACAGAGGTATAAGGGGCACTGGAACCAAATATAGCCTGATCATAATCAACTGAACCTGCAATTAGTGTTACGTCGTCTGGGAGTTCATAAGTGCCAGCTGTGACGGCTATCCAGTGTACTTCAGGCATTTCAGTCGATTTCACATAACGGTTTGTGGTTGAACTAGGTTCTTTTTTAGACCAAGTAAAACCTTGATTAGAAACACTGCCAAGGAATACCGATGCAGGACCATCGTTGTTACTTTCTTCGGTGGTTGGCATTAAGAAAATTAATGGTGTGACGGCAGTGGGAAATGCTGCGTCAAATGTTACATATGTTGAGCCGCTGCCAGATACAGTAGATTTACCATATTGAATATGAAATTCCGCCTGAGGTATATTAATAGTGCAATTAGGCACTGTGGTAATATTAGATACTTTATTATCAAAATTGACCCAGCTATTACCCTCTAACTTTATTTTGCTTGCCGTTAATGCCCCATCCAACTGGGCACTACCACTAATGGTCGCGTCCCCCTCAGCAAAGACATAAGCATTAAGTTGAGCATTACCATTAAGCACAAAATCGCCATAGGTATAAATCATAAATCTTTCAGACTCATTTATTAAGTTTAGATTGTAGTGTCTATAATCATTTTTAATAAAAAACGTCACTGTACCTGTGGTTGGAAACTCAAATTCCACACCATTGTTTATAGATAAGGTTTCAATCCAATATTGCCCAGACGATAGCACTATTTTACCTGATGATGCCGTCAGAGACTTCATTTTGTAAATGCCATTTCCCGTATTGAAAGTCAGTGTCCTATCACTGCCGCCGCTTAAATTGATATCGCCATATTCCCCCTGTTCAACAGTGACATTGGGGGCAGCCGATGTAGGAGGCCCTATTTGTTCAGTGCTAGTAGAAGTACATTGACTAAAGGCTAAGCGGTCGCTGGGAATAGTCGCAATGGGAGACGAAGCCTTACATTTTTTTTCCTTGTCATTATTTGGCACGCAGGACTTATCCACCTCATCGACTCGAGTCGCGGGCAACTGACCATTGGTTGGTGCATTATATAATCGAGCTCCACTGGCAAAATCTATGGTGGCATCAGTACCGTGGGCATTAAGCCCTTCAATAAAGCTACTGTCCCAACTCGCCATCAAAGGGAAACCAGTTAAGCCGAAACTAAAACAGAGTAAGAACTTAAAAAATAAGCCCCAAGCTTTACCTTTCAGTAACCCAGCTTTATTTCCCACGCGCTTCTACCTCCACTTGGCGACTCACTCGCAAACACGTTGAACTGCTGGAGTTACCAGCACAATTACCGGTTTTACATACCGCTGAGCTGTTAATTCGATATTGCGTGACACTGCCCACAGAGGCAGTATTGCAGCTAATCGACACAGTGCAGTTATGAAACCCATTTAATCCGCTTGGCGGCGTCCATGTAGGGCTAACATTAGTACAATTAGCTGCTGAACCTAACAGTGGAAATAACTCAGCCAACGCCGTATCGGCGCCGCTATTGGCACTAAACAAAGCTCGAGTGCCCCACACCTCCATGTTTACAGATTCATCTGCATCACCGACAATACGAATTAAACTCGCGGCAAGTAAAAACATCACCGTTAGCACAAATACACCAATAATTAGTGCGCTACCTTGTTGAGAATGTTGGGTTAATTTCAGCTTAGGGAACATTCATCACCTGTACTTGATGTTGATATTGAAATGTTTCACCATTGACGCTAAATAGTGGCTGCAAATGCACTATAGCATTAGTCACCAGTGTCGATGGAGTCAAGATCACCGCGGGATTAACCGCTAAGGTATTAGTGACATTTTGTGTCATCAATACGCCATTGCCCATTGCTGCTGGTGCAGGCTGATTGACCTTATAACCATAGTTTTGGTACAGGCGCAGATCAACATTGCTAGCTGTATTAACAAAACAGTAGCTTAATGGGCTATCGGCAACAAACAAGCGTTTTAACGGTGAGGCCTCAGTAAAACGCACACTTTGAGTTAATGTAATGGTGAGTTGATCGCTTATTTCAGCCACACTCTGCACAATAAATCGTTTGCCGGTAGTCGCTTGAGGATTATAAATTTCGCTATTGGTTAAAGGATAAATTAGCACTGACTGAGCAGCATTAATGGGACGAATACTTTTAATCGCGGTTATGGTATTTTGCGCAATTTGAGGCACAAACGGTGCTTCAAGAAACGATGTGCTGGTGCTAATAGGCAGTAACTCCAAACACTGATAACTGCCATCGGTTGCGGTAAGTACCCGCATACTATTGGGCACTGCACGGCGAATATCTCGGGTCATCCGCTCGATACCAAAACGGCTTTGACTGAGCACTTGATCTACCGCACTTGATTCAACAAAAATACGGGTACCAAAAATCACAAAACTACTAATCCCAACAATAATAATCCCTAAGATTAAAATGACCGTAACCATTTCAATTAAGGTAAAACCTGCTGCTTTTAATCCTCGTCGTAAAAGCATTAGTAGTTACTCCTTACCGCTTGGTAAGTGATCACTTCATTAGCAGGGGTTGTTACATCTACTGTAATTAATTTTTGCGCTTTCGTTGCTGAGTCGAGATATGCCACAGTGACTTGCAACTGATAGCGAGGATAGGCTTGGACATAAGTTTGGCTCGAGTCGAGCATGTTATCGTCTTCATCCAAGCCATTATAATCATCAACGTCGTTGAACATGTCTCGGCTTTCACCGTCTAGGCCTAATGCTGATGCTGCAGTACAAGCGATACCAATAGGTGCATTACACGCTGGTACTCCGCCATTAGGATTGGTATTTTGATCATATCGCTTACCCCAAATTTCATTCATTACCGAATGAGCTAATTCTGCCGAACGCACTCTTTGTAATGTTGATGCTGCTCTATCCGCCTGGGGAAAAAGCATGCTAGTGAGCATCACTATCGCAATGCCGATCACCATCATGCCAATGACAAGTTCGATTAAAGTAAAACCACGAGTAGGTTGTGATAAACGATGAAATTGAATGTTACGGAGCATAAATATACCCCTCAGACTCTACCGCAATGGCTAAGGTTTCATCTGCCACCACATTAAAGCAATGGCCAGAACAAGCCGGAGATAACATGCGACCTAAGCTGTCGAAGGTAATCGAAAACACTTGGCTAGCATTACTGGTTAAGGCGACATGAGCATTGCCGCTGAAGGTTTGTTGTTGCTCTATACGTACTTGGTTTGTACATAAGCTAGCGGCTCTTCCGCTAAAATGGCGTAACGTATAACCGCTTGATGTCACATCAATTTGATAACACTGATCAGTATTCTGGATGGCTTTAAGTTGGACCTGGCGTAACTCACTAATAAATTCACTGCGTAAACTGTAGGCACTAAAAGATGAATCAGACATCAAACGCGGCAACACCGCCACGGCAATAATACCAATCACAATCATGGTGGTAACTAATTCAACCAAGGTAAACCCAAGCTGAATATTGCGTTGTTGACTCAATTTGATAATGCCCTCTTTGTTCTGCCAATCTATATCCGAACACTTCAATCACTTAAATCACAACAGTGTCAGAGACTTATACTAGCGGATCCAGTATGGCAAAAACAGCCAATTTTGTCTGCTTATTTATATACTCGACTTGTTCGCTTTTGAGGGCGTGACTGATTTATATATTAACGTCAAAAAAATGCAAAAAAAAACCTGCCGAAGCAGGTTTGAGTATCAATCAGATTAACATTTAGTTGTATCTGAAATGGCAACATATGTCGGTAGGACAGTTGCACTAGAAGCTTCTTTGTAAGTAAGGGTGCAAGTTGCTGGTGCGCCGACTTGCCAAATTGTAGCTACACCAGAACTAACAAAAATGGTCCAATCAGAACCACCAGTTGCAGCTGTTGCAATTGTAGGATTTGTAGCACTTGTACCTAAGTTAAAGGTAATATCTAATGCTTTTTCAAGCTCTAATTTCACACCTTGCAAGTAACCATATTGTGTAACCGCTACAACTCCAGTTGAAAGAGTAACAGCAGGTGCCGGAGAAGCACCTTTAGCTAACTTTTCTTGTCCAGCTAATGCCGCCTTAGAGTAAACCAATGTATTTGCACTTTGAATTGCTGCTTTCATTCCACTTAAAGCAGAAACTCGCGCATCACCTTGCAAGTTAATAAACTTAGGTGCTGCCGTAACCGCTAAAATACCTAGAATAATGATCACTACCACTAATTCGATTAATGTAAAACCTTGTTGTTTTTGCATATTAAATAACCTCTATAGAAAATAAATGGGTAAACCAACATCACTGCGAACAGTGGTAAATCAAATTAGTTGTTAGTAAATGATACGACCTGACCCGTACCTGCATTATATGTTACACCGTTAGCACCCGCAGTGTCTAAATCAGGCGCAGGATCGGCCACTCCCGACGTTTGATTTAGCGCTAAAGTAGCCACTTGGTGATAAACACACAAATCAAGACCAGTAACAGTTTGGCCATCAATACTGGTAGATGAACCGCCGACACCATTTTGCATTCTTACGGTATAACGATGATTACGAGCATCCTGATTGAACAGTACATTTCTAGGAGCATTTTGTAAAACTGAATCAAATACTTCCTGACATGTTTCGTTGGTCATTGAGGTAACATCAGTATTGGTTGTGCCAGTTGGAAAACCAAAACGTGTATCGAGTGATACACTAGTACCATCTAAAATAACATTGTTGTTACGACGACCATCAACTTCCCATTGTGCGCGAACAAAACTCACTGCTGTGGCTAAACCACCAGCAACACCATCAACGCTGGCGTCTTCAGCATCATCGGTCACATTTAGAAAACGTGGGATCGCTGTAGCGGCTAATAAACCGAGGATGACAATAACAATAACCAACTCGATCAATGAAAAACCTTGTTGTTTCAATTTCATAATAACTCACTCTTATCTATAGCGCCTACAACAGGAAATAATACTGATTAAGCTATAACTTCACTAATATTAGCAGCTTATTTAAAATTTAACACTAATGGTACAAACTTTATCCATCGCTCATTAAAAAAATAACTCTACCCGTTCGTAGCTGATAACTTAAACTAGCTGTATTGCCTGAATAGTAGCGGCAAATGTTCTCATCAGGCTGATAATCTACCGTAATATTTAACTCTTGAACATTAGTTGCCAATAAATGCCCCCACAGTTGTTCACAACCTTGGACATCATTAGTGTCAATGGTTGGCCAACCTTGATTAGACATAGCAATCCAATTATCGGTGCCAACCAAATCAGCATCAGTATTAATAGCATCCATCTTACTCGGAGCATCTTTTGATACTGTATTGTCATCGCTAATCTTACTTGATGTCACATTCGATGCCATATGATGCCAGGACAACTGCATTTTATGAGGTCGGCCAGAAGCTAACCACTGACTACGCACCATAGCTAAGACATTCAAAAAACGATTATGTTCAAACTCTAAACCACGCCCACCTATGTTTGAGGTAGTATTGACATAACGTCCGCCAAAAATAGCCAGCAGCGTTAACACCACCACAATCGCAATAACTCGCCCATAGACTTTAAGCAGATCGCCATCCGCTTTTTGCTGGCTCAACATCTCGATACCCAATGATCTGTTTGCATTCTTTGTTGCGTTCTTTGTTGCATTCTTTGCTAACCGCCTTTTACCACATTCAGCATATCCCACATAGGTAGGTAAATACCCAGTGCCAATATCAATACAATGCCAGCAACAAATGCGATTAAAATAGGTTCGAGTTTTGCAGTGAGGTTTTTTAAATCATAATCCACCTCACCTTCATAAAAATCAGCGGCATCATTGAGCAGCTGATCTATTTGGCCGGTTTCTTCACCCACGGCAACCATTTGCAATACTAATGGGGTAAACAATTGGCTGCTATTTGATACCCTTAGCATTGACTCACCAGATTCAATACCACGGCGCATACCCACAATTTTGTCATGCATATAAGCGTTATCGACCGCATCTGCGACCAAGCTTAATGCCTGTGTCATGGGAACGCCTGCACTGAGCATCATCGAAAAACAGCGACAATAACGTGACAAGGTTGAGCGCTCAATAATAGATCCAATAACAGGTATGTGCAGCTTCCATAAGTCCCATTGCTTCTCGCCCTTTTCAGAGTGATGCCAATATCGAATCCCGACTATGATGCCGATTAATAGCACAATCATGTGAGGCCAAAAATTAACAAACAGATTAGACGTGCCAATTAAAATTTTTGTCGCCCATGGTAATTCAGCACCAAAACGAGAGAACATATCGGCAAATTTAGGGATCACCATAATGTTCAAAATAACCATTGCAATAGTAATCGCAATCAAGACAAACATCGGATAGCGCATTGCGGCTTTAATCCGTCGACGAGTTTCTTGTTCTCGCTCGATATAACCAGACAACTGGATAAAAGCATCTTCCAACTTACCGGTATTCTCCCCAACATGGATCATCGAGACAAACAACGAATCAAATATATCCTGATGTTGATTCATTGCCGACGATAGCGGTCGACCTGAAGTAAGTTGAACAGAAATATCATCCAAAGCTTTTTTCATTCGATCGGAATGGGTTGTTTCCGACAAGCCCGCTATGGCCCTTAAAATAGGAATACCTGAACGCGTTAACGAATACATTTGCCGACTAAAAATTTGTAACTCTTCCAGCGACACCTTGCTTTGAAATAAGCTCATCGAAAAAGATTGCTTAGTTTTCACTTCGCGCAATTCTAGCGGAATGATCCCGCGAGAAAGCAACGCATCGGCCGCCGCGCTTTCATTAGCAGACTCAAGCTGTGCACTGACCGCCTGCCCTTGTGAATTACGTCCTCGATATTGATATAGTGGCATTGTTATAACCCAATATCTTGTTGGCTAACAATATCTTCCGACAACGGCACTTTCGACTCACTAACGTCTTCAACTAGTTTTGACACCTCTTCCAGTGTTGTGGTGCCAAGGAATAAATACTCCATCGCAGAATGCGCAAGGGGAATAAAGTTAGGACTGCGCAGCGCTGCACGGGCAAAATCTTGCGGATTACCCGTTCGCATGGCATCAATCATATTTTCGTCGAGCTCGAGTATTTCAAAAATACCGATACGACCACGATAGCCCGAACCATTACAGGTTTGGCAACCGCTACCCACTTTAAACGTAGCGCTGCTAATATCTTTTTTCGTCACACTCGCAAGCCA
The DNA here is from genome assembly GCF_010092445.1 of Shewanella sp. Arc9-LZ. Lineage (NCBI taxonomy): Bacteria > Pseudomonadati > Pseudomonadota > Gammaproteobacteria > Alteromonadales > Shewanellaceae > Shewanella > Shewanella sp. Arc9-LZ. The sequence goes on from NZ_CP048031.1 coordinate 4,510,396, forward strand.
GCTGCGTTCAGCTGCGGTTGGTTGATAATCTACGGCACAATTGTGACAAACGCGCCTAACAAGACGTTGAGCGATAATGACCCGCAGCGCACTAGCAACCAAATAACTCGCCGCGCCCATATCGAGTAATCGCAATGCACTGGTAACCGCATCATTTGTATGCAAAGTCGATAATACAAAGTGACCGGTTAATGCACCGCGTAAGCCAATTTCTACGGTTTCTTGGTCACGCATCTCTCCCACCATGATAATGTCAGGATCTTGGCGAAGCGTGGTACGCAGTACGTTAGAAAAGTCTAAACCAATCTTGTGGTTAACTTGTACTTGGTTAATGCGCGGTAATTGATACTCAACCGGGTCTTCTACGGTGATAATCTTTCTATCGGCAGTGTTAAGCTCACTTAAAATACCGTACAAGGTGGTCGTTTTACCACTACCGGTTGGCCCTGTAACTAGCAACATACCGTGGGGGCGTTTAATCTGTTTACGAATACGCGCCACAATATGCGGTGGCATACCGGTTTCATCTAACGTACGTAAACCTGTGGTCTGATCCAATAAACGCATCACCACCGACTCACCATGATAAATCGGCATGGTCGACATCCGCACATCGATTTTATGACCTTTTATTTCTATATGAAAACGGCCATCTTGTGGCATACGTTTTTCTGAAATATCCAGTCCAGCCATCAACTTAAGCCGTAATACTAAAGCAGAGGCGATATTAACTTCACTGAGAAGGTTTTCATGTAATTGGCCATCGATACGCTGACGGATCCGCAGCACTTTCTCGCCAGGCTCAATGTGAATATCTGACGCACGCATTTGCACCGCATCTTCAAAAATAGACTGTAATAGCTTCACCACGGTGGTTTCGTTATCACTGTCGCTTTGAGTCAAATTAGCCAAATCGAACATGTCATCTGCGGCATATTCTTCATCAAGCTTACCGGCAATTTCAGCAATTTGCCCGGTACGACGATAAAGGTTGTCAAACGCGTCGAGTAATTGTTGCTCTGGTGCCACCGCGATCATTAACTGTTTAGGGGCAACTAAGACTTCAATATTATCAATAGCCTGCAAGTCAGCAGGGTCACTCATAGCAACTAATACATGGTCGGAATGACTTTCCACCACTAAAGCTCGATAACGCCTCGCTTGTACTTCGGGGAGAATATTCACCACTTCATCGGCAATCGGACGACGACTAATATCGAGGTACGGTAAATTAAGCTGATGAGATAAAAATTTAAGTAACTGGTCTTCAGTAATACTGTTCAAATCAATTAAGGTGCGGCCGAGCTTTTTACCTGAATTGCGCTGCTCTGCTAATGCTTGCTGTAATTGGGTGTCAGTAATAATCAGCTCTTGAACAAGAAGATCTCCTAACCGCATCTTTAACTTAGGCTTCATCGGTTTTCTCCTAGCTGATCTAAACGCTTTTCAATAAATGTCATAGCTGAAGTTGATAGCCCTTCATAGCTTAATGCTGATCGGTATGCTTGCGCAGCTTGTGGATATTTTTGTTGTGAATCGAGCGCATAACCTAATCCCATCCACCAGCGAGATTGAGTTGACTCAGATACCAATAAGTTTCGGTAAGCCTCCTCCGCTAAAACAAAGTTTTTAGAGTTTTGTGCCAAATCGGTTTGTGCGATCCACTTATCACGAGCCCACGATGAGCTATCTGGGATCATCGCCACCGTTGTTAACGCTTCATCATAAGCTTTTATTGCAGTTTGAATTTGCGACAAAATCACATAAAACTCCCACTGTTGTGGAAACATACTGATTCCACTCTCGAGTAATCTCATTGCAGTCGTTGGGTTATTTTGCGCAAAATAAATTTCGACTAATTGCTTACGGGCTTTATGTAAACTCGGTTGTAAAATAATGGCTTCTAAATAGTAACCCGCCGCATCGTCCAGACGTTGCGCTTGCTCAGCATCCATCGCTTTGCGATATTGCAATTGCGCCATTTGCGTCTTGGAAAGCACCACTTCATTGACGCTCATATCAACAGTTTTTGCTGCAGCAGATACTTCTGCGGGCACTTCTGCGGGTAAGAAGCGAGATGTTTGCGCTGCGATTTGGCCTTGAGTGGATTCAGTATTAATCAGCGAAGCCATATTCTGTGAAGTATTATCCACCGAACCACTTGGCTTCTCTGTGTCTACGGTTGAAGCTAGCACTGTTTGTTGGTTGACGCTTTCGTTATTAACGGCTGATGCAGTGCTCACTTTGGATGGATCAAGCTCGGATATGCGATCCGTTGGTTCAATCATCTCAGCAGTGATTTCTGGCGTGCTCGCTTGAATAGATGCTTGAGTTGGTATTTGAGCTGCTGCTTGGGTTGGTGCTTCAGTTGAAATTTGAGCAAGCTTAGGTTCAGCAACGACATTATCTTGTGGCTGACTCGCCAGCGATGACTGAATATCTTCGGTAATCGATGTATTGATAGCTGTTGTCTCATTGACCATTTGAATATTGGCTTGGCGATACATAGATACACCAAACCACAATGTAGGGATCAGGAGTACGGCAACAACAATAAGGCTAATAAGTGGTGAGCGAGATTTAGCAACTGATTGATACTGAATTTGAGGACGCACAAATTCACCCGCAGGTTGCACTGGTGGTTTGTCTGTTCCTGGTTGCTGACGCTGCTCTAAATCTTTCAGCATCTTGATAATCACACTCATTTAATCTCGCTTATTTGTGTCATCCATTCACCACAACAATTATCACCATTCAACCCAATAACCACCATCACTGTTACAAGCAACATAATTATCAGCATGCTGACACGGGAAAACCCTACTTTATGTTGTAAATTAATATCTTCTGTATCCGTTATCGCAGCTAGACAATGGCGAGATGTCACCTTTTTTTTACCTTGGCCATAACATAGCAATAAGCTCTTATGCGCCAATATATTCACTAAACGCGGGATACCTCGAGCAGCTTTGGCAATGCGTTTAATATCCGCGGTATTAAACAATTCAGGTCCTTGATAACCCGCTACAGCAAGTCGGTAACCAATATAAGCTTGTATCTCATCCCATGTTAATGGACGTAAGTCATAACTAAAGGTAATGCGTTGTCGTAATTGTCTAAACTTGGGTTGAGCTAAACGCTCATCTAATTCTGGTTGGCCAAATAACACCACTTGCAATAATTTACGACTTTCGGTCTCTAAATTAGTAAATAATCTTAATGCCTCAATACTGTCATCCGGTAATGATTGCGCTTCATCTAACACTAACACCACGTGAAAGCCCTGATGATTTAACGTTAACAAGCGCTCATGGATAAGCCTTGTCAATTGTTGTTGATCTAATTTGTTCGGTAACGCTAAACCGAGTTCGCCCGCTACGGCCAAACGTAATTCTTTAGGATTCAAATAGGGGTTAGGTAAGTAAGCGCAATGATATTGAGTCGGTAAGTCATTCAACAGCTTACGACACACTAAGGTTTTACCGGTACCCACTTCACCAGTGACTTTAATAAAACCTTCACCTGTCTGTAATGCGGTTTGCAGCACTTGCAACGCTTCCACATGCGGCGACAACCCAAAAAAGAAACTCGTATTTGGGGTAAGCGTAAAGGGCAATTGACTTAAGCCAAAGTGCTGCAAATACATAATTACTGGCTATCCCTTATCAATTTCAACCGCTATTTTTAATCGTCAATTCTCTACCGTCAACGGTCGCTATTTAGAAGGGTACCAACGTTCGATTAAATCTTGCGAACGCTTTAATTCATCCTTCCATGTGTCACCACCCACAACCGTTGGCTTCAACATAATAATCAATTCAGTTTTCTTTTTAGATTTAGTGCGACTGGTGAAGGCTTCGCCCAGAAAAGGAATATCACCTAATAAAGGTACTTTAGACACTGTTTCAATATTTTCGCTCTTCATCAAGCCACCAATCACCACTACATCACCAGAAGCGGCGCGGATAACGGTATCCGATTCACGGATCTCACTTTGTGCTAACGGTAATTCTAAGGTTGAATCACTGATTTTAATTTCTTTGGTTTGTGAGGTCACGTCAATCACCGAAGGATGGACATGCAATATTACGTTGCCATATTCATCAATCTGCGGGGTTACATCTAAGGCAATGCCTGAGAAAAATGGCGTCAGCTCAACCTGCGGCGTCGTTACCGGAGTGGCACCCGCTACGGTCGTTGAGGATACATCGGTGACAAAGTATTCGTCATTGCCGACTTTAATAACCGCTTTTTGATTATTAGAAGCGGTAACACGAGGGCTTGAAAGTACATCAACATCACCTTGGGTATCTAACAAGTTAATAATGGTACTGAAATCACTTCCGGTGAAATTAATCGAGGTTACACCGCCAATTGCAGACGTAATCGCATTACTTAACCCTTGTCCTGCTGAGGTACTGAAATCAACATTGGTACTGCCAGCATGACCTAAGACATTTTCCCACTGAATACCTTGCTGGTAACCATCGGATAAGGTCACTTCAATAATTTTCGCTTCCAAAATCACTTGGCGCTGTAGATGGCTTTCGGCTATTTGTAAGAAACTTCGAATTTGACGTAACTCATCAGGGAAAGCTCGAACGGTAACAAGCCCTGCTTGAGGGGTTACCACAACCTGTCGCCCGCCACCTGTTTCACCCATTATTGACATTAATGTGGCTTGTAATTCACCCCAAAAATCGGTCTTGGTTGTTGAACGAATAAACGTACCATTGGTATTGTCACTGCTGTTCGAATTTCCATTGCTACTGTTACTATTTGAACTATTACTACTGTTACTGCTGTTGCTATTACTATTACTATTGTTACTGCCATTACTTGAATTATTGTTTTGGTCTGAAATGCGTCCTGAGCTAACGGAGGTTAATGACAACCCCTCACGTTGCATGTAAATATAATTCAAAGGGAAAGTTTCGGTTCGCATACCCGACGGAAACACACGTAAAATACGACCTTCTCGATTCACTTCGTAACCATAAATGTCTTCAACAACTTGAATGGCTTCTGACAAGGTTACCGCTTTTAAAGATAATGAAATTTTACCTTGTACATCTGGATGTACCGCGACACTCAATGGGGTGTCTTTTACTAAGCTGGGGAAAAAAACTCTGGCGTCAACCTCATTGGCTGATACATCAAAACGACGCTCGGCGGGCAATGCTCTTGCTGATTGGCTCAACACATTATTACCATTAAGCTCACGCTGAACATCTTCAGGCATTGCCGCTGGAGGAGGCGTAATGGCTTGACTCGCCTCAGCTTGTTGCCTTGACTCATTCAAGGCTGCTTTCGCTGTTTGTGGGTCGGGCCTATCTGTCGTTTGGCAAGCAACTAAGCACAGCGACATCAGAGGAGTAACATATCTAATCACATTCATTTTTATTCTTATCCTATCGCTCTGTTATCGACTGAAATAGTTGAAGTTTTCTTCCATCTGATAAGGTAACATAGTCCTTGTTAATCTTTGATACTCGTAATCCACTACCGCTAATAGCATCACCTACCGAAAGAATAATATTATTAATAACCGCATAAGTATTCTGGCCGTTAACAATACTGTTTAACACCAAAGATTGATTATCAGCTTTGGCCTGCACAGCAACAAAGCCCTGCCCTGGTAAAGTTGGATCACGTAATGTTTGCGCGTTAGCAGCCGACATTAATAGCATCATTAGGCTGGATGCATACGCCATAGCATTAATCTTGTTTCGCAACACTGATAAAGTCCTTATTCACACTAAGTGTGTAAAGTTCTAATTCAACTAACGCATCGGGATGAGATTCAACACGGTAATCTAAACGCTTCCAATACAATTTATCGGGCATACTTTCCACCGCTTTAATAAACGCTAAAATAGAAAAGTAATCGCCTTGTAACGTCAACTTAATACCATGGCTGTAAAGATTAACTTTACTACCATCACCCACTTGCAATAAGGCTTTGGGCGCAATAGAGGCAAACGACATGAGCGAGACGCCTTTCACATTACCCAGCAAGTTGGCTAATACTGTCGGCATATAATCCGCGGGAACCATATCAACCATTTGGTTGCTGAGGTCAGCATCAATCAATTGCATTTGCTCAGTAATCAACTGTAATCGTTGTTGATAATCTTGATTGGGATCGAGCTGTAAACGCTCTTCATAAAGCGCCACTTGTTGTAATGAAATCGAATTTTCTTGTTCGAGTCCCTTTAGCTGATTCTGAACACTTTGCTGTTGCTTCCACAATGACTCTAATGGCATAAACAGCAACATCCCAATGACAACGAATAAGGCTAACGTAATCAATATCCGCTCTCGTGGACTTAGCTCATTAAATTTTGACGACCACACCAGCCATTGTTGCTTCATTGTGCAAACTCCTTAGCAACGGGCTGGCTTATCAATTTAAACGCCAACGGCTGTGCTTCACCGCGATCCATTGTCATCGCTGAAAATGCATAACCCTTTAACGTTGAAGTGGTTTTTAATTTATCTATCCACAGTGGAATACTTTGAGGATTACGACCATAACCTTCAAACTCAATTCGCTGAGCGCTAGTGTTTTGTTGCTCAATAGTAATATGACTCAACCACACATTGCTATCAGCCACAGCAGCCAAGTCGGTCAACATTGGCGAGTAACCTTGGCTTATCATGGTCTTGCGCTGACTTAGTTCATCTTTTAGTAGTTTTTTAAGATCTAAACGTTGTTGCTCAAGTTCAACCTTTGCTACCAAATCGGCATTAGGTTTACGTAAAGCAATTTGTTGTTCTAGTTGTGTCTTTTGGTCAGTTAATCGACTTTTTGTGCTGCTTGCCTGTTGATTTAACTTTTGCAATTCATCGGTATGCCACAGCCCTACAACATAAAGTACAGCGCAACCTCCGGTGAAAAAAGCCAATGCCAACATCATTCTCGCAAAGGTTAGCCTTTGCTTTTTCGGCAACAAATCTGTGGTATATAAATTAACACTGGTTTTTATCACACTTCACCTCGAGCTAATTCTTGCAACGCTAACTGCGCGAGTAAATTCGATACGCCATCGTGAGTAACCGCGACCACTTTTTGATTAAAGTTAGCACTAACGAGATTGGCCAATGATGAACTATCACCTTCAACCAAAATACTAATTGACCCAACTGGAGCTTGACGTAATTGGCTTTCAAAATAATCCATAGAACGTTGGATTTCTAAACTGAGGTTATCGGCTAAGCCTTGCTTTAATTCTTCTAAAGTCGCTTTATCCAGGTGGTTAAATCCTCTAACGCGACGCTGCATTAACACTTCACCCGCTTTAACAACTAACAACAACAATTCTTGCTGCGGCAAGTGAGCGACTAACATATGTGCCATATTATCGTGTGCTAAGACATGGCTTAATGCCAATTCTTCAATACTGATCCCAACAATATCTAATCCATTGGCATCACAAGCACTGGCCAATTGCATTAAAAATTGACGACTACTGACCACCACATTCACTTTTGAACTGGCAATAAAACTGGATTCGAAATAATCTAGATGAATATTCGTAACGGGCTCGGACACCATGTCTTTAACAGACCAAATCAACGCTTGAGTCACTTCACTAGGCTCAACATTGGGTTTTTCAACTTGTAATAATTGATAATACTGCTGCGACAGCACTAATTGCACCCGAACTCGGCCAAACTGACTCTTTAATGCTTCAAAGGCTTGAGACCAATTGTTTTTTTGTACTAAAAACTGGCTGATAACAGGCGCTGATTGACCTTGCTGTGGCTTACATACCCACAGGGAATTTCCGGCGATAAATACACCTACATTACCCATCAATTGCGATGTCTGCCAAAAGGCTAGTTTACTCAAAAAACCATTGTCCATTGCGTGGCCCATATTCGCTAACATATTAATTATTTAAGATTACTGATGATAAATATATCAGTAAAAATGACATTTTTAAGCCTTGCACCAGCATTTAACATCAACATGATTCGATTACGCTGCATTGTCATTTCTCAGTATTATTGCTCAAATCTAAAACGATGAAGCTTTGTTACTGATACGTTAACGCTATAACTGCTCATTAATATAGCGCATATAGATTGAAAATAGAGTGCAATCTATTGATAAACAAGATCTAACTTAAACAAACATAGCATTATATGACTTAAACTTCAGATCTTTGCCCCAAAAAATCGCCTTGGGCTGCACTCACACCAAGAATTTTTAACGTTTGCCATTCTTCTAAACATTCAACGCCCTCGGCAATCACTTTCACTTCGGCTCTATAAAGGCCACCAATGAGACTACGTATAAATAATTGATTTTCTGAGCGTTGATCTACTCGGCGCACGATAGACCGATGTAATTTCACTAAATCAAAGTGATATTCCTGGATATAATGAGTACCCACAACTGATTGACCAACATTATCTACCGCCAATTTTGCACCCATTTTTCTCAACATATCGAGAGTTTTAACTACCAAAGTATTTTTCTGATTTTTGACAATAATATCTTCAGAAACTTCAAAAATAAGTCGCGCAGCTAAAGGACGATGCTCTAATAATGTAGATTGTAACCAACGAACAAATGCCCTACTGGTCAAACTATCAAGGCTTAAGTTAATGCTGTAAGTTGACTCATTATCAGACATTAACCTGAAGAGCACTTGTTCCAGCACTTGCCTCTCAACCTGTGGCATTAATCCACACTTGTTAGCCATGGGAATAAACAATGTCGCGCGAACATCATTACCTTTTAAATCACGGGCGCGGCTGAATATTTCATAGTGCATAATTTGATTATCACTATCAATAATAGCTTGCTGTAAGATAAAAAATCGTTTGGACACCAATGCATTTTCAATAAAACTACGCCAACGCACAGACCCTTTAGCGATTTCCTCATCTAACGCGCCTTTATCGTACATAAACCAGTTATTAACACGTTGCAGTTGCGCAGCTCGAAGTGCCATTTCGGCTTCTTCAATAAGCTGAACTTGTAAATCGCCAGCGTTAAAAAAAGCACAGCCTAAGTGTAAAAAGTTATCGGGATTACCAATGCCATAAAAAGGTAATGCAAGGCAGGTTTTGAGTATTCGTTGCGCTAACTGGTCGGCTTCTGCCAGTGATAATTGTGGCACTATGATGACTAATTGTGAGTAACTGCGGCGAGCAAAAATACTGTCCTCGTATTGAACGAGTGCGGCTGTAATGGCTTCCGTTGTTAATGACAGCATTGCCTTAACGCCGCTTTCACCGTATTGGTCTTCCACTAAGTCAACATCATCAAACTCAATTAACATTAATACACCATGAGCAACCATTTTCTGATTATGGCTTAATCCGTCGAGACGATTTTGAAAGAATATCGGGTTGCCAATCTGAGTTTGTTTATCAAGAAAAGTGTCTTTACGAATAAATTGATCTAAGCGGCCACGTTCTTTATGAGCATCATCCAACTCGGCCAGCAATTTGCTGATCGCACGATTGATCATCCGTGGTTTGCCATTTGTCGGCATATCGGCAGCTTGCTTTAAATGTCCTTCTAAAATGAGTTTGCTTCGTTGAGCAAGTTGTTCAATGCCATCTAGCTCTCTGGAGTACCATCCATAACCAAAACGGACAAAAATTCCGATGCTGATAAAACCAATAACCAGAATAATAAGCTCGTGCCAGCCAAGATCATGTAAAGAAAATGGCGGCGGCATAATTAATGTCATGGATAATTGGCCATGGCTTAATTCGCTCTTATAGAGCGTTAAACTACTTTTAACGATATCGGCTTGATCACGATGAAATTGATAAACTAATTGGTTGTCTTGCGACAGAGAGAATTCAACCGCTTTGTAAGCGGTCAATAGAGGGGGTAACCAGGTAGAAAATTGACGACTACCGTGTTGTTGATAATCGTCGGCTAACATGGTTTCTAACTCAGCGACTTTTTGTTGCTGAAAAGTGTAGGTCAATTGGGTAAAGCCCATCACCGCACACAGTAAAAATACAAAAGCCACCGCAGCTAATGAAAGCAGCCAAAAACTGGTTAATTTTTTAGTAAGGATCTTGGTGAGTTTCATTTATCCGCTATCCTGCTGGATTTATTTATTTTATTAATGACTCCAATGTTATCCAGTATAACGATTGTGCTCTACAACTTCACTAATCGTTTTTAATCACGCTTATCTTAGGCCTATAAAAAAGGGGCAAAAGCCCCTTTTATTAACGGCAGCAGGTTTATTATCCTTGTTCGGATGAATAAACCTGATTAGGTATGCTTGCTTTCTACACTTTGTATTCAGTCGGTAATGTGGTGATTTTTGCCACCCCAGAATCGATTGCCGCTTGCGATACTGCGCGAGCTACCAGCGGCAGTAATCTTGGGTCCATAGGTTTAGGCAACACATATTGCGAACCAAAACTCAATGATGACACGTTAGGATAAGCCGCTAACACCTCGGCTGGCACAGGCTCTTTAGCGAGGTTAGCAATAGCATATACAGCAGCCAGCTTCATTTCGTCGTTAATGACCGCCGCGCGAACATCGAGTGCGCCTCGAAAAATAAACGGGAAGCACAATACATTGTTCACTTGATTTGGATAGTCACTACGACCAGTACCCATAATTAAGTCTTTACGGATATTATGAGCTAATTCAGGCTTAATTTCAGGATCAGGATTTGAACAGGCAAAGATCACCGGGTTAGGTGCCATTAACGCAATATCATCGGCAGCCAATAAATTTGCACCCGACAACCCTAAAAATACATCGGCATCTTTAATCACATCTTGTAGGGTGCGTTTATCGGTATTGTTGGCAAATAACGCTTTATATTCATTGAGATCTTCACGGCGCGTATGAATCACCCCTTGCCTGTCTAGCATATAAACATTTTCACGCAATGCGCCACATTTAACGATCATAGTCATACACGCAATCGCAGCAGCACCGGCACCTAAACAAACAAATATTGCATCATCAATTTTTTTACCTTGAATTTCCAGAGCATTCAACATGCCTGCTGCAGTAACAATAGCAGTGCCGTGTTGATCGTCATGAAATACCGGAATATTGCATCGCTTAATCAGTTCTTGTTCAATTTCAAAACATTCAGGCGCCTTAATATCTTCTAAATTAATCCCGCCAAAGGTATCAGCAATCGATTCGACAGTATTAATAAAGTCTTCAGTTGTGCGGTGTTTCACTTCAATATCAATCGAATCAATATTCGCAAAACGTTTAAACAGAAGTGATTTGCCTTCCATAACCGGTTTTGACGCTAATGGTCCTAAATTGCCTAAACCTAAAATAGCGGTCCCGTTGGTAATAACCGCAACCGAATTGCCTTTATTGGTATACCGATAGGCATTTTCAGGATTAGAAGCGATCTCTCTAACAGGCTCTGCCACACCAGGACTATAGGCCAACGCTAGATCGTGGCTTGATTGAGCCGGTTTTGTCAGGCAAACAGCGGTTTTACCTGGTACTGGGAATTCATGATAATCGAGAGCTTGTTGACGAATATCTGACATTTTATACATCCTGAAATGCGCTATCTATGAGGAAAGTATGATCCATAGTTCACTTTAACCGTGAACTTGCAGGCCATCTAAAATTTTAATAACAATACGCTAATACAGGGATTATATACATCAAAAACTCAGTGATAGGAGGTGTTGTGAGTCAGAATAGAGGCTACGTTTTATAATTATAACTAATCGAACATGAATATATATAAATCAATAAGTTAAAAATGTAGGAAAATAACAAGATTTACGATAACAATCGGATATAGACGTCGATATTTGCAGTTTATTTTGTCTAAATAACAATAAAGCGAGGTTTGTACTTTTTTGTATTGTTTACCACTAAAAAATTAGTTTTCGTTACAGCACAATACTGCTGTTGTCATATAAAAAACAAAAAAGGCGCCAAAGGCGCCTTATTCAAGTAAATTGCAATGCAATTACTTTTTACCAAGCATACCAAAACGCTTGTTGAACTTGTCAATACGACCACCAGTATCAACAACTTTCTGAGTACCAGTGTAGAATGGGTGACATGCACCACATACGTCCAAGTGTAGGTTTTTACCTGCAGTTGAGTTCACTTTGATGATGTTACCACAAGTACAAGTTGCAGTAATTTCAGCGTAATTTGGGTGAATACCTGTTTTCATTTTGGGCTACCTTAAATTGAAGGCCATGTCGCTCTCCCAACCCGAAGTTGAGCACCACATGCAGTTAATAACAATATGTTTTAGGCGCAAGATAATACAGTGTCTCTTATACACAAACAAGTAGAATTTCTAAGCGATACTACGATTGTCGATGTGTGCGCTCTAGAGTCTCATAGGTAATTTGTGCCTTAGATGAATTTTGATGTTGCTTTAACATCTCACTTGATGGGCACTGTAAACGGCTATCAGACATCAATAAGTAAATTTTACCATTGGCAAATGCATTAGGGTTTGCCTCATAAATCGCCAGCATTGCACCGTATACACTGATTTGCCATTGTCGATAATAACGATCGGCAACTCGCCATAACGTATCTTGAGGAAATTTATCCATTAAACAGGTTTTATCTTGCCCATAAGTCGGTATCGATGACTTGGCTATATTATTGATTGGCAATGGCTGAGGCGATATTTTCGTTTCATGAATAGCGGCCAATAATGCATTACTTTCAGATTTTTTACTGTCCATATCATTCACTGAACCATTCATTGATACTGACTGAGTGGCGAGAACAGGCACAGGTAATGTTGGCGTTAATAGTCCTTGAGACTTACCGCGTTGACTGGCGACTAAATTGTCGAATGTGATCCTATCTACCGCGACATTTTGATAGCGCGAAAGCGTCTCCATTGATGGGCAGCGTAACGAGTGGCCTAATTGCAGTAGACTAATTTTATCTTGATAGAATGCAGAGGGATTCGTTTGATAAAGGGCAAGCATGGCGCCATAAATGTTTGAATTCCATTGCTTACGATAGCGAACCGCTATTTTCCATAACGTATCATTCGGTAACTGATTGATCTGGCAATCATTCAGATTTTTTTGCGTTGTAACAACCTGAGGTATAACGCTGGCTTTACGACTTATAGGCGTAAGCATTGAAGTCGGTAATACCGCAGCTGACTTCATCGTTTTAATTGCTACTGGTTGGTATTGGCTCTGAACAATGGCTTGAGAGAATAAAGGTACCGGTGAGTATTGTAGCCATTTAGCATTACGGTATTCAGAAACAATGAGTGCCGCATCTTTATCGCGGATTTTTTCGGTACCACTTAATACAAAGACATCACGATCACGCTGTTCAACCTCAAGCTTTTCTAACACAATATTATCTTGATAAATTTGGCGTAAATAAAATGTCAGCCGCGATAAATCATGGTGATCGGTTATAACATTCACGGTGAATTGAGGAGATTGTCCGCTTTCAAATGGAATAGTATCAATACTGATATGACTGACTTGTGCAATCACAGTTGAAATACTATCAACCGCCAATAATGCTAATATTGCTAGCACCTTAAAGCTTTTCATTAAATCAATCCTTTCGATTATAAACCGCTTCAGCACAGCGTAAAACACGCTGTAAAACCATGATGTTAAATACACGTATACACTGACAAATAAAATGTTCACGCAAAGCTCATCAGGCTGTAATTTATTATTATTGTTTACTTTTTTAACCTTATCCTTGAGCTAAATCATAAGTATTAACACGGGCAACTATATAAACTAACATAAACAGCTGCAACTAATTACTGATAAACCAAAGTAAATACTCGATTAAGGACTACTTTTTATCACTAATTATGATCAGAAACCTTATTTAGCCGCATGCTTTGCTTCAATGACCTCAAAGACTTTCCTATCTACCGCTTTATTATTGTATTCAGCTAAAATCGCCTTCGATGGGCAATGCAATGGAACATCTTTTAATAATAAATGAATTTTCTGTTTGGAAAATGCCATTAAGTTAGCCTCAAAAATAGCTAACATTGCCCCATAAACACTGGTATGCCATTGCTCTTTGTAACGGTTCGCAATACGCCATAATGTATCACTATTATCTCGCTCAATTACACAGATTGCCTGAAGAGAGGATTCTACTGTGGATGGCTCTGATGTTTCTGATGTTTCTGATGGTTCTGATGGTTCTGATAGTTCTGATAGTTCTGGTACTGATGATGCCTGCTCTAAACGCCTGTCATCTTGTTGATGTTTTTTGGATGCTTTCCCACTAATGGTGTCTTTTGCTACTGGCAGTACTCGAGACGTAACAACATTAGAGACTAAGGTAGCACTATTAACTGAGTACGGGGCATCAAATAAGGCCATTACTGCTAACGTAACCGCTCCTTTCGCAGTATCTTCGGTAACGATTAACTGTGCATTTACATCACTGATGATATCAGTACCCTTAAGCTGCAATAAAAAACGATTAATACTCTGCACTGCTAACTTCTGCTGCACAACCTTATTGCCATCCAAGCTGTCATCCAACTGGCGAATATAAAAACCTAACCGCGACGCATCATCATTTTGTGCCACGATGTTGATCTTTAAGTGCGGGAGATTATTCAATTCAAATTGGCGACTATTGATACTGACATGATTCACTTGAGCCATTGGCGTAGCAATATAGCCCAATAATCCAAATACTAGAATGATGACCTCAATAAGTCCTTTACGCATATATGTTGCCCTATCTCTTTGATGACACTTAGAGGTAAACTGATCCGCAATCCACTATCGAATTGAAAAATGATGAAGCCTTATGCCCGTGTTTGTTGAAGTCGCCTTACCCGTCCCGTTACGCAGAAACTTTAGTTATCGTGTAAAAGACGAACAACAAGCGGGATTACAAATCGGTCTTCGAGTCAAAGTCCCTTTTGGCCCTCAACAACTCATCGGCTTAATTACTGCTATTACTGACAGCTGTGACTTAGCACCGCAACAAATAAAATCAGTCACAGCTGTACTAGATGATGCCCCATTGTTACCTGATTCGCTATATAAATTAACCCTCTGGGCGGCCCGATATTACTTTACTACCCAAGGACAAATGCTCAGCCAAGCGCTGCCTGTCGCACTGAGAAAAGGCCTCGAAGCGGCGCCGCAAGCGGTAGTTGAATATCATTTAAGCCCCGAAGGACGCAATGCTGATTCTAGCGTATTAAAACGTGCCCCGGCACAGAAAAAGCTGCACGAGTTATTACTGGCAAACCCCATAAGCCATGATGAGTTCACCACCCAACAATTAAGCAAAGCGGCATTAAAAGCATTAGAACAAAAACAATGGATTGAACGGCAACAAAAGGTACTCAGCCATGATTTAAGCTGGCGCCAACAGCTTATTATGAATGAGTCACCTCATAAGCTTAACAAACAACAAGCCGTTGCCGTTTCAGTACTCACTCAACAGCAAGGGTTTCATTGCACCTTATTAGAAGGGATCACAGGCTCTGGCAAAACCGAAGTCTACCTCACCTTGCTTGAGACAATTTTAAAACAAGGTAAACAAGCACTGATCCTCGTGCCTGAAATTGGCTTAACACCGCAAACCATTAATCGCTTCAAACGCCGTTTTGAAGTCAATGTTGCCGTGATCCATTCCGGATTAACCGACAACCAACGCCTAGAAGCTTGGCGTCAGGCTCGTGTCGGTGAAGCGGCAATTATTATTGGTACTCGCTCAGCACTCTTTACGCCAATGGCCTACCCAGGGTTAATTATTCTCGATGAAGAGCATGACAGCAGCTTTAAGCAACAGGAAGGTGTGCGCTATCACGCGCGTGACTTGGCAGTAATGCGTGGGCATCTTGAAGATATTCAAGTGGTATTAGGCTCCGCAACGCCATCATTAGAAACCTTACAAAATGCGCTATCTGGCCGCTATCATCACTTGGAACTGAGTGAACGCGCTGGTGCTGCGCAAAAGGTTAAGCAAGGTATTGTCGATATTACCTCGCAACCATTAAAAGCGGGCATGTCGACATCATTAATTAATGAAATGCGTATGCACCTTGATGCGGGTAATCAGGTACTGCTATTTCTCAACCGCCGCGGCTTTGCCCCGGCCTTGCTTTGTCATGAATGTGGTCATTTACATGAATGCGATCGTTGTGATGCTTTTTTTACCGTTCATCAAGGCTTAAACGAGATTTGTTGTCATCACTGTGGCAATCAATACGCTATCCCGCGCCAATGCCATCAATGTGGTAGCACCATGCTAATGGGCCACGGTTTGGGGACAGAGCAGCTAGAACAAGAATTGATTAAACTGTTTCCCAAATATCCGGTTGTCCGCATTGACCGAGACACCACCAGACGTAAAGGCTCCCTTGAACAGCAGCTAAAAGGGATTTACATGGGTAAATATAAAATTTTGGTCGGCACACAGATGCTCGCCAAAGGACATCACTTTCCAGATGTTACCCTTGTTGGCTTATTGGACGTCGATGGTGCATTGTTCAGTGCAGATTTTCGCGCACCTGAACGTTTTGGGCAGCTATACACCCAAGTGTCTGGCCGTGCTGGCCGTGCAGACAAACCCGGTAAAGTGCTACTGCAAACCCATCAAAGTGATAACCCCATTTTACGTGATTTATTGAAACGCGGTTATGGTGAGTTCGCTCGTACTCAGCTGAAAGAGCGCCAACAGGCACTATTACCACCCGCTTGGCACATGGTATTAATTCGAGCAGAAGCACATTTAGCCGAAGATGCTGATGCGTTTCTAGCCCGCACCAGCGAGCTATTACCACAAGATAAAGACTTTGAAATTATTGGCCCAATTCCGGCGCCACTTGATCGTAAAGCTGGAAAATATCGACGCCAATTAATACTGCAAGCTAAAAGTCGTCAGCGCTTGCAAACCGAATTCGAACGCGTATTAGCACTCATTGAACAAATACCTGAAAGTAAGCGTTGCCGTTGGAGTATCGATCGTGATCCACAGGATTTAATGTAACACAGCGGCATTTTTACTAAGCCAACGGACCCTATATCTGTCATAAACTTCGCTTAGGTTGATAATCAGCATAAAAAAACCAATATTTCCGTTAAAGCAGATAGCAATCACCCCCCATAAACGGCTAAAATATGCGGTTCCGTCATGTCATTCATTTAACGAATTAGTGCAAGCAAACGCCCATGAAATCACATATTGAATCTTTACTAGAACAAACCATCGAATCCTTCAAACAGCAAGGAATTGTGCCGGCTGATTTTCAAGCTCGCATTCAGGTCGATCGCACTAAAGATAAAAGTCATGGTGACTTAGCGACTAACCTTGCAATGATGCTGACTAAAGTTGCTAAAAAGAACCCGCGCGAATTAGCACAGCTTATTATTGATACCTTGCCAGCATCATCTTATGTGGCCAAAGTAGAAATTGCCGGACCAGGGTTTATTAACTTTTTCATTGATGACAATGCATTAGCTAATCAACTACAGCAAGCACTGACGAGCGACCATTTAGGAGTGGCTTTACCGACTAAGCAGACTATCGTTGTCGACTATTCTTCGCCAAACTTAGCCAAAGAAATGCACGTCGGCCACTTACGCTCAACCATCATTGGTGACAGCGTCGTGCGCGCACTCGAGTATTTGGGCCATAAGGTCATTCGCCAAAACCACGTCGGCGATTGGGGGACTCAGTTTGGTATGCTACTGGCGTTAATGGAAGAGTTACGCGCAGCTAATGGCGAACAAGCCAAAATGGAATTGTCTGACTTAGAAAGTTTTTATCGTGCTGCTAAAGTACGTTTTGATGAGTCTACAGAATTTGCCACTCGCGCTCGTCAACTTGTCGTTGCATTACAATCAGGTGATGAATACTGCAATAAGCTATGGCGCGAATTTAACGACATCTCATTAAGCCATTGTCATGATGTATATAAGCGTTTAGGGGTTAGCTTAACCCGCGCAGATGTTCACGGCGAAAGCGCATATAATGCCGACCTAGCCCAAGTAGTTAAAGATTTAGATACCCAAGGCCTGTTAAGCGAAAGCAATGGCGCTAAAGTGGTATTCCAAGAAGCGTTTCGTAATAAAGAAGGCGAGCCTTTACCGGTTATTATTCAAAAAGCCGATGGTGGCTATTTATACGCCACCTCAGATCTTGCCGCCATGCGTTACCGCTCAAACGTATTAAAAGCCGATCGCGCCATGTACTTTGTCGATTTACGTCAAGCCCTGCACTTCCAGCAAGTGTTTAGCCTTGCCAAACTGGCTAAATTTGTTCGCCCTGAAATGTCGCTAGAGCACACAGGCTTTGGCACCATGAATGGTGAAGATGGTCGTCCATTTAAAACCCGTTCAGGCGGGGTGGTTAAGTTAGTCGATTTACTTGACGAAGCCGATGTTCGCGCTCTTGAACTGGTTCGCAGTAAAAATCCAGATATGGATGAAGCTACCCTCACTGAAATTGCTCGCGTAGTCGGTATCAGCTCAGTTAAGTATGCCGATCTTTCCAAGAACCGTACCAGTGATTATATTTTCAGTTTTGAGCAAATGCTTAGCTTTGAAGGTAATACTGCACCTTATCTTCTTTATGCCTATACCCGCGTGGCTGGTATTTTTAAACGTGCAACAGATATTGATCTTAGCCAAGCTAAGATTGTGCTCGAGCATGAAAAAGAAAAAGACTTAGGCACTAAACTGGCACAATTTGGTGAGGTGTTAACTCGCATGACAGACAAAGGCTTACCGCATGTATTATGTGG
This sequence comes from Shewanella sp. Arc9-LZ, assembly GCF_010092445.1. NCBI lineage: Bacteria > Pseudomonadati > Pseudomonadota > Gammaproteobacteria > Alteromonadales > Shewanellaceae > Shewanella > Shewanella sp. Arc9-LZ. The sequence continues at coordinate 4,529,127 of NZ_CP048031.1, forward strand.
TTACCTGTATGAGCTAGCGAGTGAGTTTTCGAGTTTTTATGAAGCTTGCCCAGTGCTTGCTGCCGAAACTGAAGCACAAAAGCAAAGCCGTTTATTGCTTGCACAATTAACCGCTAAAACCTTAAAAACGGGCTTGTCGCTACTTGGCATTGAAACCCTAGAGCGGATGTAATCATGAGTCGTGACTACGCAAATCGCAAACCTCGTGCGGGCGCAAAAGCCCGTGCGCCACAACGAAAAAAAGCACCTAAACGCTCTTTTCCTTACTTGGCTGTTTTTGTGATACTCACCTTAGTCATAGGTTTTGGTTATTTCTTATGGTCCATTAATGGCAGCTCCGACTCATCGGTCGTATCTGAGCCAGCTCAACAACCTAAAAAGAAAACGCTATCAACCGCGACCGTAGAAGCGCCAAAAAAAGTGGTCAAAAAAGATCCTAACGCACTGCCACCTAAGCCGCAGGAAGAATGGACTTATCTGGAAGAGCTTGAAAACAAGCAAGTGGAGATAGACTTACCTGAAACAGGTGTAGTGTCTAGTGGCATCTATCAAATGCAATGCGGATCGTTTAGGCAAGAGTCGCAAGCAAATGAAATGAAGGCCAGAATTGCCTTCCAAGGTGCTGAGGCACAAGTGCGCCGCAGCGAAGGTACCAATGGCGTGTGGTATCGCGTGGTATTAGGACCCTATCCGAACAAGCGCGATGCGGAACATAATCGTCATAAGATGCAGAACGCAGGGTTAAATGGCTGCATCATTTGGTTGTGGGAATAACGCTGCTCTTCTGATATTGCTGTATAAATCACTTTAGCCCTGTTCTCTGCAACAGGGCTTTTTGTTGTCCATCGCTTGATATCTGTCATTTTGTCCCCATATCCATTTTATCAATCAACAATTGCATTCACCCTAATGACCCGTTGATGTATTAGTGAAGAGGATTTACCGTGACTACTATCGTATCCGTACGCCGCAATAATCAAGTTGTCATCGCTGGTGATGGCCAAGTGTCTCTAGGCAATACCGTGATGAAAGGTAATGCACGTAAAGTGCGCCGCCTATACCACAATAAAGTCTTAGCCGGTTTTGCTGGCGGTACTGCCGATGCATTTACTCTTTTTGAGCGTTTTGAAACCAAGCTCGAAATGCATCAAGGCCATTTATTAAAATCTGCCGTAGAGCTTGCCAAAGATTGGCGTAGCGACAAAATGCTGCGTAAGCTCGAAGCTATGCTGGTCGTAGCGGATACTGAAACATCATTAATTATTACCGGTAATGGCGACGTTGTTCAGCCAGAATATGACTTAATTGCCATTGGTTCTGGCGGAAACTATGCTCATGCATCAGCCTTAGCATTACTGCAAAATACTGAGTTAAGCGCGGAAGAAATAGCAGAAAAATCACTGACGATTGCAGGCGATATTTGTGTATTCACCAACCAATTCAAAACTATCGAAAAGTTAGACTACTAATTCGAGCGTTAATAAAGGAACAGTTATGTCTGAAATGACTCCACGTGAAATTGTTCACGAACTAGATGCACATATCATTGGCCAACAAAATGCCAAACGCTCAGTAGCCGTTGCCTTGCGAAACCGCTGGCGCCGGATGCAACTTGAGCCAGAACTTCGTCATGAAGTCACGCCAAAAAATATTTTAATGATTGGCCCAACAGGTGTCGGTAAAACTGAAATCGCCCGTCGTTTAGCCAAATTGGCTAACGCACCTTTTATCAAAGTTGAAGCGACAAAATTTACCGAAGTGGGTTATGTCGGTAAAGAAGTGGAACAAATCATCCGTGATTTAACCGACTCAGCAGTGAAAATGACTCGCGAACAGCAAATGAAAAAATGCCGTCATCGCGCCGAAGAAATGGCCGAAGAACGCATTTTAGATGCCTTATTGCCTAAGCCAAAAGATGACTGGGATACCGACAAAAAAGATGACTCTACCACCCGTCAGGTTTTCCGTAAAAAGCTGCGCGAAGGTCAATTAGACGACAAAGAAATTGAGATCGATGTTGCTGCGCCTCAAGTCGGTGTTGAAATCATGGCCCCTCCAGGCATGGAAGAAATGACCAATCAGTTACAGGGCTTATTTCAAAATCTTGGCCAAAGCACCTCTAAACGCAAAAAGCTTAAAATCAAAGATGCTTACAAGCAGTTGGTTGAAGATGAAGCGGCAAAGCTAGTCAATCAAGAAGACTTAAAAGAACAAGCCATCGAGCTGGTTGAGCAAAATGGTATTGTGTTTTTAGACGAAATCGACAAAATTTGTAAGCGCGGCGAAAGCTCAGGCCCAGATGTATCCCGTGAAGGTGTACAACGTGACCTACTGCCATTAGTGGAAGGCTGCACAGTTTCTACTAAACACGGCATGGTTAAAACCGACCACATTTTGTTTATTGCTTCTGGTGCATTCCAGATGTCTAAACCGTCTGATTTAATTCCAGAGCTTCAAGGCCGTTTACCGATTCGTGTTGAATTAGACGCCCTTACCGCTGCTGATTTTAAACGCATTCTAACAGAGCCATTTGCCTCACTCACTGAGCAACATGTCGCCCTGATGAACACCGAAGGCGTAACCATAGAGTTTACTGAATCAGGTATTGAGCGCATTGCAGAAGCGGCATGGCAAGTGAATGAGCGCACCGAAAACATTGGTGCACGCCGTTTACATACCGTGATGGAAAAATTGATGGAAGAGATTTCATACGAAGCTTCTGAAAAGTCGGGTTCTAAATTTGTCATTGACGCTGAATATGTCAATGACCACCTTGATACCTTGGTACAAGATGAAGATTTAAGCCGCTTTATTTTATAACCATTATTTGAATCAAGCGCCCTCCCATTTGGTTATTATTAATGGGAGGTCTCGTGACTTTTTGGTTTATGAATAAACATCACGAATGCAGGTTACAACAATAGGATTAACAGCAAAATCGCGTATGATGATAATCTGCGATTTAGCGTTAATCCTTTTTTTATAGGTATTCCCATGACCCAATCAACGCCTACCGTCACCGGCATTAAGCTTAAGCGTCAATCTAAGTTACTCGAAGTGACCTTTGATAACGACCAAACTTACAACATCAGTTGTGAAATGCTCCGAGTATTCTCGCCATCGGCTGAAGTGCAACGTCATGGCGACCCAATATTGGTTACCCATAAGAAAGCTGTAAATATCAAAGCGCTCGAACCTGTTGGTCATTATGCGGTAAAAATTACCTTTGATGATGGTCATGATACTGGCTTGTATTCTTGGCAGGTGCTACATAACCTGTGCAGTAATCAAACTGAATTATGGCAACAGTATTTAGCCCGATTGCGGGCAGAGAAAGGCTCACGAGAACCACTGATTTCGATGAATATTAAGTATTCATGATTACGGTACGTTTTAACGATAGACGTTAATTTCAACACTATATTTGCATAACTTTACTCATTGCGATCAGCAATTGACACTCAAACGATTATGCTTAGTCATAGTCTTCACTCGTATCGAGGTGTGTATGAAACAGTCAATTCAATTTCCGATGATTAAAGTGTTATTGATCGGATTAGCAATTATAAGCTTGAGTGCTTGTGCACCACGTGCTCATCATGGACACGAAAAAGCGCCTACTAATAAAAAGACGGTAACGAAAGTGGTCGTTGTTAAACCAGCGGCATATCGCGTCGTTAATGTTAATAACGTTCATCAAAAGGATGTTGTTATCATTCGAAAACGTTAAATGACTCTACTATAAGTGCCAGCTATTTTGCTGGCATTGTTGAATGATGAACTTAGTTAACTCGTGTTAACTCGTGTTAACAATGGCCTGCAGCCACTAACGTCGTGGCGCTTCGCCCACACCAGACCAAGTGCCAAAGTTGCACTTCTGGCAATAAATCTCATTAACCTCGTCATCCCGGCAATGCTTTTGAGCCGGGATCCAGGTGTTTCTTTATGCTTATGATGACATACGGCCACCAAGGTCGTAGCGCCTCGCCCACGCCGGATTTTTCAAACTTCGTTTGAATTAAGATCGCAAGGTTCCACCCTGCACCGGCCAAAAGGGGATCAACAGCAATCCCCTCTTGGATCACCCCTGCCGTTCCGGCAACATTTTCGCTATTTAACCAAACAACAGCAGCGAAAAAATTGCGACGGAAATAGATCCAGCTTTTGGCCTCTTTTGAATCGTGCTTCGGCCTTATTCGAAAATGCTAACGCTTCAGATGGGGCGTCCCTTCCCCTCTAACGCTAAGCTCACATCCATGTGAGCTTCACGCTATTTTCTTCAACGTCCTCAATAATATGAAACCCGGAAATGTTAATAAATCGAAGATACAAAATTACAGGCGCAAATAAACTAGTGAGTATCCAAAGCAGGAATATTTTAGTTAAGCCCACATAGATGCTTATTTATAAATCAAGAACTGGTGTCTCGCAGAGATTATCTGCACATAAACCTGCTGTAGGTAATTTGTTAGATTGTAACTTTGGACTACTACTTTTAATAATATTGAGTTAGTCTCATTTTGTCTGTAATTATTTAAATGTTAATGTCATAGTAATTTAAATTAACGTTAATAATCGTCGAACTGCCTATAACCACATGATTATAAATAATTAAATAAAAATACGTATATTTAGCAGTTAAAAAGTTTCATTATCTGTTGTGTAAGTCGAGGCATTGTAAACCCTGATGAAAAAAAAGAGCACAAACGCAAAAAGCATGGTCATAGTAAGTGATGTAGACAACTATGATTTTAAAGATAATAGAGTATTAAAACCGTTATTATTAAACTGTTCTGAACATCCAGAATATCCTATGAATCATGCTTTCCAGCACTCTGACAGTGTAAAGCTGACTAAAAAAAAGACTTTAGAATACTTCGTCCCAAATAACATTTCACTATTATTATCGAATAGCCGAACCGCATTAAATGATGCAGAAAAAATGTACAAAGAATTTTTACTTGAGCAGCAAGATGAGTTCAAAGAAGATAAAATCGATGAACTCTGGCATAACTGCTTTTTGGTATCTAACTATATAGAGAAAATTCAAACATCAATAGTATTCTCTTACACTGCTTTAGAAGCTTTCGCTAATATAAGTATTCCTGATGATTTTGTTTATATTTCACAAAGAAATAATAAAGGAATCAAAGAACAATTTGAGCGACAAGCTATTGAACGCTGGTTAAGCTTAAAAGATAAATTAGATTCTGTATTACCTCAGATATATGACTGCAATACTATTAGTAAGCAAAATTTCTGGTCACAATTCCTTCAGCTTGAAGATTATAGAAATAAAATAATTCATCAAAAAGCAATAGAAAGCACAAGCTTCTTTTATGAGTATTTCAAGCCTAGTATTTTCAAAGTATTACGCGTAGCTGAGAATATTATTTGCTATTTTCATGACGTTAATAAAGTAAATACTAGTGAACAGGCACAAGCTAATTTAATGTGGCCATGGCTGCCTGGAGCTATGACCGCACCAGTTCTTCGTAATCCTGAATCAATTCTAGATTGGAAGGTTGACCACAACCAACCTTCATTTAAGAAACGTTTTTCAGATAGGCAGCTCGCAGAGTTTGATAAGTTATCGAATCAAAACTCACAAATAAATAAACTTCATAACGAGTAGAACCTAAGAATCTTAAAACCTTTGAGCAGAGTATTAACCATCTAATGGGGACTTCCATAAAAAGGTTCCATACCTGTCCACGGTCGAGTTTTTCTAGCTTATCAAAGCCCAAATTCAACTCTAAACTTGAGGCCGTTGAAGAAAATAGCGTGAGCTGGCCATGGATGGCCCGCTAGCTTTCGAGGGGAAGGGACGCCCCATCGTAAGCGTTATGATGTGGTCAACTAAATCTGTACACCAACAGGAGTTGCGTCTTTACGCTGCCATTTCGGCTGCTGTTGGCGTCATATAATTGTTATAACTATGACCCCGTTTTATATTGTAGTGCTTCAATATATAATTCAGCACATCATGCTTTGCTTCATCAAAACTGTTGTAGCCATACTTAGGCATCCATTCTGTTTTAAAGCTTCTAAAAAAACGTTCCATTACCGCATTATCCCAGCAGTTTCCTCGTCGGCTCATGCTTTGAGTTATCTGATATTTCCAAAGCATTTGTCGATACTGAAGGCTACTGTAGTGACAACCCTGATCAGAGTGAAACACTACGTTTCTTGGACGCCCACGGCTTTCAAATGCCATTCTTAATGCTGCACAAGTCAAATCAGTATTCGGACTGTCAGAGCATGCCCAACCCACAATCTTTCTCGCGTATAAATCCATTACCACCGCTAAATAGAGCCATTTGGTTCCAGACCAAACATAGGTCACGTCACCACACCAAACCTGATTTATTGCTTCAACGTTAAACTGCCGCTTTAACAAATTAGGGGCTATTTTAGATTCATCATTTGCTATCTTGTAACGATGCTTTCTGGGTTGGTTACTGATTAGCCCTGCATCTCTCATTAAACTCGCGGCCTTATAACGGCCAACATTTTCACCTAATTGATTAAGCTGGCCTGCTATCGTTCTTGCCCCTGCAGAGCCACGACTATCACGGTGGATTGCAATCGCTTGCTGGCGCAGTTTTCCTAGTTCAGGCTTCACTAATCCACGATGTTTGAGATGATAATGGTAGCTGCTTCGCGGTATTTCAAATAAATGGCAAAGCTGTTTGACGATGTTCTGCTCTCTCGATAACGATTCAATTAACGCTATCGTTTGATGTTGTCTTGCATTAAGAGAGCGGTAGCCTTTTTTAGGATGTCTTTCTCCCATTCAATCTTCTTAATTTGCGCTTCAAGCTCTTGAATTCGTTTTTGCTCAGGAGTGATGGCATGAGATGATGGGGTAATACCTTCAAATTCTTGCCTAAGTTGAGTCACCCAACGTCTAATCGCTGTTGGACCTGCCCCCGTAGCCTTGGAAGCTTCACTCGTAGTGTAACCTTGTTTAATAACGAGGTTTGCAGCATCTATTTTAAATTCTGTTGAGTAAGTTGGTTGAGTTTTCATTACTTTTTTACACCGTTTTATCTTAAAGGAAGTTTACCTCAATCGGTGTACAGATTCATTAAGCCACAATATTAGCATTTTCGAATAAGGCCGAAGCAGTATACAAACGAAGTTAAAAGCTGGATCAATCCCCATGGCGACCTTTTCGCTGTTTGAAAATGTTGCGGGGCGGCTGGGAGTTCCAAGAGGGAACAGCCGTTGGTTTCCTCTTGGTCTGGTGTGGGTGAAGCGCCACGACGTTAGTGGCCGCAGGCCATATCTTAAATACACTTTTGTCTAAAAATAAGCTACCAACTACCTGATTTAACACCAATAAAAATGCCAGCATTTCTGCTGGCATTTTTGATCAATTGTTAACTCGTTTAAGCTTAAAGCGCGGCTTGGAAAATCACGCTGTCGGCTTTCTTAGTGTAAGAATCGATTTGGTCGAAGTTCAAGTAACGGTAAGTATCAGCTGCTGTTGCATCTAATTCTTTAGCGTATTCTTGATACTCTTCTGCTGAAGGTAAACGACCCAATAACGCTGCTACTGCTGCTAACTCAGCTGATGCTAAGTATACGTTTGCGCCAGTACCTAAACGGTTAGGGAAGTTACGTGTAGAAGTTGATACTACAGTAGCACCTTCTGCAACACGTGCTTGGTTACCCATACATAGAGAACAACCAGGGATCTCGATGCGGGCACCAACACGGCCGAAGATTGAGTAGTAACCTTCTTCAGTTAATTGATCGCGGTCCATCTTAGTTGGTGGTGCAATCCATAAACGAGTTGGTAGCGTAGTAGCAAACTTTTCTAACATCTTACCGGTAGCACGGAAGTGACCGATGTTAGTCATACAAGAACCAACAAACACTTCGTCAATCTTAGTTTGTGCAACGCTTGATAATAATACTGCATCATCAGGATCGTTTGGTGCACAAAGGATTGGTTCTTTGATGTCGTTTAAGTTGATTTCGATAATTTCAGCATATTCTGCATCTTTATCTGCTTCCATCAACTCTGGCTTGGCAATCCACTCTTGCATCGCAGTAATACGACGTTCAATCGTACGACGATCGCCATAACCTTCAGCAATCATCCACTTTAACATCACGATGTTAGAGGTTAGATATTCAATGATTGGTTCTTTGTCTAGCTTAATGCTACAACCTGCAGCTGAACGCTCAGCAGATGCATCAGATAATTCGAATGCTTGTTCAACTTTAAGTTTTTCAAGACCTTCGATTTCTAATACGCGGCCAGAGAAAGCGTTGATTTTGCCTTTCTTCTCAACCGTTAGCAGACCCATTTCAATTGCTTTTAATGGGATAGCATGGACTAAATCGCGTAAGGTAATACCGGGTTGCATTTCGCCTTTAAAGCGCACTAGCACTGATTCAGGCATATCAAGAGGCATGACACCTGTTGCAGCAGCAAACGCCACTAAACCAGAACCGGCAGGGAACGAAATACCAATAGGGAAACGAGTATGTGAATCACCACCAGTACCTACGGTATCGGGTAGTAACATACGGTTTAACCACGAGTGAATAACCCCATCACCTGGACGTAAAGCAACACCACCACGGTTCATAATGAAATCCGGTAGTGTGTGGTGAGTCGTTACATCAACTGGCTTTGGATAAGCGGCAGTGTGACAGAATGACTGCATGGTTAAATCAGCACTAAAGCCTAAACATGCTAAGTCTTTTAACTCATCACGTGTCATAGGGCCGGTAGTGTCTTGTGAACCTACAGAGGTCATCTTAGGTTCGCAGTATTGACCAGGACGAACACCTGATACGCCACATGCTTTACCAACCATTTTCTGAGCTAAAGTATAACCTTTATCAGAAGCGGCGATATCTTGTGGACGAACGAATACTTTCGATGCTTCAAGACCTAAGGTTTCACGCGCACGGTCAGTAAGGCCACGACCAATGATCAACGGAATACGACCACCAGCACGAACTTCATCTAACAATACTTCGGTTTTAAGCTCAAATGTAGAGATAACTTCATCAGTGCCGTGACGCTTAACTACACCTTCATAAGGGTAGATATCGATCACATCACCAGTGTCCATTTGATCAACGTTGAGTTCGATCGGTAATGCACCCGCATCTTCCATGGTGTTGAAGAAAATAGGCGCAATTTTGTTACCTAGACAGAAGCCACCTGCACGCTTGTTAGGCACAAAAGGGATGTCATCACCCATAAACCATAACACTGAGTTAGTGGCAGATTTACGTGAAGAACCCGTACCAACAACATCGCCAACGTAAACTAAAGGAAAACCTTTAGTTTTTAACGCTTCGATTTCTTTGATTGGGCCAACAACACCTGATTCATCAGGCACAATACCGTCACGCGCATTTTTTAGCATTGCTAATGCGTGTAATGGAATATCTGGACGAGACCATGCATCTGGCGCTGGAGACAAGTCATCAGTGTTGGTTTCACCAGACACTTTAAACACTGTTAATGATACTTTGTCAGCCAATTTTGGACGGTTTAAGAACCAGTCAGCATTGGCCCAAGCGTCGACAACTTGCTTAGCAAAGTCATTACCCGCTTGCATTTTTTCAACAACATCGTGGTATGAATCAAACATCAACAATGTATTTGAAAGTGCTTTAACAGATAGAGGTGCTAGTGCTGCATTATCTAGTTGGTCAATTAGCGGCTCAATGTTGTAACCGCCTTGCATGGTGCCAAGCAGTTTAACAGCGTGTTCTGCGCTTAAGATAGGAGATGACACAGTGCCTTTAGCGACTGCATCAAGGAAAGCGGCTTTAACGTAAGCAGCTTCATCTACTCCTGGTGGAATACGATTTTCGAGCAAGTCGAGGATGAATGCCTCTTCACCTGCTGGTGGTGTTTCAAATAACTTAACCAGTTCAGCCACTTGTTGTGCATTTAATGGCTTAGGGACTACACCCTCTGCAGCACGTTCTGCGACGTGTTTACGATATGCTTCTAGCACGGCAACATTCCTCTTTGTTTGGCGCCTAACGGCGAAACTCAGCGCCACTATGGTTACGCTGATAATTCCACTGGTTCGGGCTTGAAATCCGACCTCCAGTATACTACAGCTTTATAAAAGTATGAATCAGCTCACACTCTCAGAGGTATGAAATCAACGTGATTTATCAACCTACAAATCAATTTAGCGCCAAGTTCAATAAAATAAAATTAGACAATAGTTTGAAACAGACGGAAAAACATTTAAATACATTAACTTATATAGCACCCACTGATTAAACTATATACAAAAAAATATCCTGTTTTTTAGATTAAATATTTTTGAAAAAGTGTGTTTTGATTGTGTCCAGTCAACAACAACGTAATAATTAGCACTTAACATTGTGCCGTTTATGGAGTCAGTATTGTGTCAAACCAAATAAAAGCCGTTATTTTTGATATGGATGGGATTTTAATTGATTCCGAACCGGCTTGGCAGCTGGCCGAGCAGACGGTGCTAAATAGCTTTGGGCTTAACCTCAGCCTTGAAGAAGTGGAGCAAACCACAGGCTTGCGTATTGATCATGTTGTGAGCTATTGGTACCAACGTTTTCCTTGGCCGAATTACGACAATACAACTACAGCGAATACCATCGTTAATGAAGTGGTAAGCCAAATAAAAGCCAATGGTGAACCGATGCGAGGCGTTATTGAGTCGCTAGAGGCGTGCAAACGTTTAGGGCTTAAAATAGGTTTAGCCACCTCGTCATCGTCATTAATTATTGAAGCTGTGCTGCATAAGCTGGCCATTGGCCATTATTTTGATGCGATTGAGTCAGCTGAAAATCTCGATTATGGTAAACCACATCCTGAGGTATATTTAAATTGTGCTAAAGGGTTGGGCATCGCACCGAGACAATGTATCGCAATTGAAGATTCGTTTAATGGCTTAATCGCCGCGCGGGCAGCCAGTATGCAAACCGTGGCAATTCCTGCGCCTCACACTGCTACACAAGCTAAATGGGTGATTGCCCATCATCAGCTAGCTCACGCAGGATTATTACCCGCGCTGCTAGAGGCCTAGGCCGCTACGCGGATAGTCCGCTGCGCTTCTAGAGCGGACTTCGTCCTGCTAGGGACAGCTTCGCTGCGAGGACGATAACAAGCGATAACAGCGAACGCTGCGCTCACGGATAGGGCACTCTAGGCTTTTGGCTCGATTGTTATCTCTCGTCATCGCTTGCCACCCGCTCGTCACCAAGATTTTATAGCCTCTAGCAGCGAAGCGTCCTAGCCTCTAGGCTTTTAGCTTTTAGCTTTTAGCTCGATTGTTATCTCTCGTCATAGCTTGCAACCGCTCGTCACCAAGATTTTATAGCCTCTAGCAGCGCAGCGTCCTAGCCTCTAGGCTTTTAGCTCGATTGTTATCTCTCGTCATCGCTTGCCACCGCTCGTCACCAAGATTTTATAGCCTCTAGCAGCGAAGCGTCCTAGCCTCTAGGCTTTTAGCTTTTAGCTTTTAGCTTTTAGCTTTTAGCTCGATTGTTATCTCTCGTCATAGCTTGCAACCGCTCGTCACCAAGATTTTATAGCCTCTAGCAGCGCAGCGTCCTAGCCTCTAGGCTTTTAGCTCGATTGTTATCTCTCGTCATCGCTTGCCACCGCTCGTCACCAAGATTTTATAGCCTCTAGCCGCGTAGCGTCCTAGCAGCGAAGCGCTCTAGGCTTTTGGCTTAGATAGACGGCCTAAAAGTTTTTACCGACAAACAAATAGAATGCTGTTTCACCGCGATCGGTAAAACCAAAACCTAATGCTGCCGGGCCCCAGTCGGTATCAGTACCTAAATACAAACTACTGGCGTAAATCAAATCATCTAAATCGACATCATCACGATCAAACCACACATTACCAGCTTCAAGACTGGTACCTAAATACAAAGGCAAGTCAGTGATCAGTACATCACGGCCGAGATCGTATTGATAAATCACTGCCCCAAACACTTTATGTGCACCAATTAAGGTGTCTTTACGGAAACCCGACAAATTCAAGAAGCCGCCTAAATCTGCCACATGCAAGGTAAAGTTACCGTCATTCTCAACAGTTGCCAGTTCCATCTTACCTACAATGGCGTGATTTCCGAGTTTCAACGCACCTTTCCAATCTGCTTCAAATTGCCATGCTAAGTCATCACTAAAAGTCGTATCGACATTGCTTAGTCCATTGTAGGATTCATCTCTTAAGTAGCTGACAAAGGTAATTCGATTACCTTCCGTCGGGAAGCTAATGCTGTTTAGGCTGTCGTAGGCCACTTTTAAATAGCCACCCGTGGAATGATAATCTAGTGAATCAACCGAGCCAAATTCACTGCTAACCCGACCATCTTCGCCGACAAAACCTAATTCGATAATACCATCTGAATCAAAGTTATAGCCGATACCTAAAACGATTTGAGCAACATTATTTTCGAGTTCTACATAACGGCTATCTTGATCAATTAAATCCCAATCTTTCATTTCATACTGGAATCGCGCTAGGCTATAAAATGTTTGATCACGGTCTAATGGTTGATAAAACTCAGTGCCGACTAACTTTTTATACCCCAGTTCTAATTCGTTACGCCACTCACCACCATTTTCAGTTAAGTCGGTCATGGTGTAAGCCAAACTGAGTGTAATAGCCGAATCTAAGGTGAAATCATCTTCCCAGTTAAAGCCTGCTTGAAAGTAATTCGGCCCCCATGATTTGGCTCTGGTGGTAATGGTTAAAATTCGGCCCTGTTCAACATCTTCAAACTCGGCATCGACACGCTCGAATTTATTCAGTGAATACACTCGATTTAAGGCTAAATTTAACTCTTCTTTGGTCAGTACAACGCCTTCGGTAATCCCTAAACGCTCACGCAGTAATTTTTCACTGACTTTTGATTGATTGTCGAAAGCAATTTTATAAATGGGTTTTTTAAGCGGATCGATCCACAGTAAACTTTGTTGTAATTTATCCGCTTGATAAGCTAAATAGTCTTGCTCACTTATACCAAGCGCTTCCAACTTCACTAACTCTAAATTGGCGGCATTTTCACCTAATTTGAGCGCTAATGGCATGATTGAAAAATCAGTGGTGCTAAGGCTATCAATGGCGGGACGAATGAGGATATCGCTAGACGTCAGTAAGGTTTTTTGGCGAGCAGTGCTCGCTTGAGTCAAAATAGTTGAAAGTTGCTCTAAAACCGCAATGGTACTGTCTAAATGTTCTTGTTTGGTCAGTGCGGAACCAATATCGACGGCAATGATGATATCTGCCCCCATGGCTTTTACCACATCGATAGGCATATTATTGGCAATTCCGCCATCAACCAGTAAACGACCGTTAATCAATGCTGGCTGCAATGCACCTGGAACGGTGGCAGATGCTTGCATGGCTTGTACTACACTGCCGCTGGATAACACCACGGCTTCACTGGTTGCTAAATCCGTCGCCACCGCTCGGTACGGAATCGCGAGTTCATCAAAGTCACCAAACTGTTCAACCAAACCCGTGGAGTGGCGCAGTAATTGAGACATGCTTTGGCCACGTAACAAGCCACTAGGTGAGGTTAAGCTATTATTGTTATAACCCACGGTCAGTGGAATATTAAACTGATCACGTTGCTGTTTATCACGGTAGCTTAATTTATCGCGCGGAATGGTGTCTGAGTAGCCTTTAGACCACTCACCACTAAGCATTATTTCTTCTATTTGATCGGCGTTATAGCCTAACGCGTACATGCCAGCAACATAAGCACCAATACTGGTACCCGCAATGTAATCAACAGGAATATGATATTTTTCAAGTACTTTCAACACACCAATATGAGCAGCACCTTTTGCCCCGCCGCCACTCAGCACTAAGCCAATAGTGGGCCTTTCTTTAGCGGCTTTTTTTGCAGCATAGACAGGTTGCACTACTAGGCTAAAGCAAATACAGCTAGCCAAAAACCAGGTAGGTAAGTTAAGGCGCAAAATTTGTTGCATAAATCATTCCGAAAGTAAGTAAAAACAACTTATTCTAACAAAATTTAATCAATACCCATACTAATGGATAGCAGTAACAAGATTACCCTGCCATCACTAATGAACTCATCATTCATTAATCCCCATTTGTCGCTTAATATCGAGCTCAAGTTCGGCTTTGGGCATCGGCTTGGCAAAATAATATCCCTGAATAATATGACAACCACGCTTAACGACTTGTGCAAGTTGCTCAGATGTTTCAACACCTTCAGCCACGACTTCAAGCGATAGGTTACGTGCTAATTCAATAATACTGCTCACAATGGCTTGATCGGCTTGATGGTTGTCAATATGAATTAAAAACGAGCGATCTATTTTCAGAATATTGACTTGGAATGAACGTAAATACGCAAGCGACGAATAACCTGTACCAAAATCATCTATAGCAACATCAATACCTAACTGCTCTAACGCGAGTAAATGCTGGCTGGCGATAGCAATTTCTTTCATCAATACGCCTTCGGTAATTTCTACCGACAAACATTTAGCAGGCATGCCAGTTTGATGTAATGTTGCGGTTAAAAAGTCGATAAAGTCTGGCTGTCTGAAATGCATTGCAGACACATTAACCGACACTTTTATGTCGCTTTGGTATCGCTGATGCCAATCTGCACCGTCGAGACAAGCTTGAGTTAGCACCCAACGATCAATCTCAACAATCAAACCACAGGATTCTGCAATACCTATAAACACATCGGGGTTAACCATGCCATCTTTTGGGTGTTTCCAACGAATTAACGCTTCAACGCCAACAATACTGTTTTGTTGGTTAACATCTATCTGAGGCTGGTAATACAATTCAAATTCATTGCACAGTATCGCTCGATGCAAATCAGCCTCTATGCGTAAGTGATATAAGGCTTCTGCATTCCGTTCTGCTGAATAATATTGAAAATTACCACGGCCCTCCTCTTTAGCATGGTACATGGCTAAATCGGCGTTTTTAATTAAGGTTTCAGGCGTTTGATCATCGCCAGACCAAATGCTAATACCAATGCTGGTCGAAATAAAAAATTCTCGACCGTATAATTTAAAAGGCGTTTCGATTTGTTTTAATAACTGTTTGGCAATGTGGTTAATGGTGTCGACGTCTTTTGCATCACGCAGCAAAATAACAAACTCATCACCACCAAAACGACACAATAAATGTTCTTCAGACAAACAAGACTGTAGTCGACTTGCAGCTTCAACGAGTAATGCATCACCCATACTGTGACCGTATGAGTCGTTAACATGTTTAAATCTGTCGAGGTCTAAAAACAATAGTGCTAAGGTTTCTTTATGCTGTTTTGCTATTTCAATAACCTGGCCCAATCGGCGCGAAAACATCGCTCGATTAGCTAAGCCGGTTAACATGTCATTGTTTGCTAAACGGCGCAGATGTAACTCATTATGCTTACGTTCAGTGATATCAGAAAACACCACCACATAATGTAATGCCGAACCATTCATATTGAACATGGTCGATACATTGATCCAAACAGGGCATCGGCTACCATCACTACAATTAAATTCACATTCTCCGGTCCAAAAGCGCTCCTTATCGAACACATCGTCCATATCAAAAGGTTCTACGGTCTCAAACACTAAGTCGGAAAAAGGCGTGCCGGCCAAATCACTCTTTTTAGCCGCTAGAATTAAATTAGCCGCAGCATTGCTAATTTTGATGTTCTTTTTCATGTCTAATATCAACATGCCTTCGGAAGTATTTTCAAATGCTTGGGCTAATAAATTAACCTCACTTTCAAGGGTTTTTTGTTGAGTGATGTCGGTATACATCCCTGCAGCATAAATTAATCTTCCATTGTTAAGATCTACCTCAATAGCACGGCCTTTAATTCGTAACCAATGCCACTGATGATCATGCTGATTACGATATCGATACTCGGCATCAATCATCTCGACGTTACCGTTAACAAGGTCCTGCCAAACCGATGTGATTCTCTCAACATCGTCTTGATGAATTGGGATCTCTTCTAGTTTAACGTCAATCTGCTGCTCTGGTCCTAATACACCACCGCGATTATCGAGTGACAGCACTTGTGTTGATTTATGCCACTCCCATAGGTCCGAATCGCTGCCTTTTAACGATTGACGTAGGCGTTCATCACTTTCAACCAAAGCATGATTCATTTGCTTAAACCGATGAATTTGCCGCTGTCTATATAACAATATAATGGCGGCTATCAGTAAAATACTAAAAATCAATGCGCCTTTAAATTGTTGTGAGCGCCACCAAAACTGCTTTACAGTAAATCGATATTGAAATGGCTCATTCGACCACACGCCATTTCTTTTATATAAAAGCTCAAGTGCATACGACCCAGCACTTAAACCGGTAATATTAATCTGTGACTGGCCTTCTAATAACACGTAATTGCCAGAGTCTGCGCCATCTTTGACCAAACGATACTGTATAGTCATTGGCTTATCATCAAGGTAATCGAGCACGGCAATTTGAAAGCTAATTAAGCTGGCACCCGGTTCGACTTGCGACAATTGACTTGGAATGAGATAAACCTCGGTATTGTTTTCATAAAACACCGACACAGATTCAAGTATCACTTTGTCATTTACAGTCCGCGGCGCCAGTTTATCGAGGTCGATTAACATCGCTCCGTCTGGCGTACCCACAAAAAAGCCTTTTGCAGGGTCATAAAACTTTGCCGACTCATTAAATTCATCGGAAATAAAACCGTCTTTATGGCTAAACGAACTGACTTTACCTGTCGCCTTATTAACCTTAATAATGGCACTGGCACAGCCAACAATATGGTCTGTTTCAGTGTCCTGTAAAAAGAACACCACTTTACAATCGATCTTCCACTGTTGATCCAGCGAAATAAGCTCATCGGTTTGAGTATTGAATTGATATATACCTTGCTGGGACGTGCCTAGCCATATAACCCCCGGCGCCACTTGCATAAGACTATTCATGGTTGGGACATTTGTAAAATCAGCAAATACATCCACTTTAGAAATATACTCACCCACAGTGGTTAAATAGCCAAAATGTTTACTGCCACTAATCCATAAATGATCAGCATCATCCCTTAATAAGGCTTTATATAGCGTATGACTTAATGACTGCTGGCCATCTGATAAAACTTGTAACGTCAAATCAGTATTACCATCTTGCCAATAATACAATCCTTTAGTGGTGGTAAACCAAATCACATCACTCAGTAACTCGTCACGATAAATCCCAATGACGATTCTATCGTCCAGTGACTCTTTACCACCACTCCATGTCGCAAAGTCGGTACTGGCATTAGTCAATTTATTAACAACATATAAGCCACTGGTCGTGGCCAACACAAGATGATGTGCGTTTAAAGACTCAATTCGATAAATACTGTCACTCAGTTCAAATCCTTTGGGGATTACCATGGTTGAGGTTTGGCTCTGAGTGTTAACGACAGACAAACCACCATCGGTGCCTAGCCACACCTTATCGCCTTCGCTGTATACCGACCACACCATTTCATTATCAAGTTGATAAGGCGGCTTTTTAGAATAATCTTCAATTAAAAAATGAGGTTTACCCGCTATCACCGCTAACCCATCACCAGAGCCACCAACCCACAGTAAACCTTCAGAATCCACAGCCATATCATGAATGTAATCAATATTAGCTCGCTGTTTAAGCTCGTCATGGTATACGGTTAACTTGTTGTTTTCTGGACTCCAAAAAATCAATCCTGCTCGGCTTGAAATCCACAAGTCACCATTAAGATCTTGCTCCATTTGGTCAACATAATAGGGAATCTCAGGCACAGATTGCACCGTAAGCGTTTCGGTATTGACCTTAAATAAACCTTTCGATGTCAGCATCCACACTCGTTGTTGTCTATCTTGAAACAACTTCCTGATGGAATCATTTTTATCAGACAACGAAAATAGACCAATGAAGCTACCATCGGCTTGGTGAAGTTGAAGCTCGTGATTAGTTGAAAACAAATACTGGGAATTGTGCAATTCAAGCGCATTGCGCCAAGGTAAATTATGGTCTAAAGAATGACTTGGAGATAAAGACAATTGCTGAGAAGCATCATCAAAATAATACACTTGACCAGAATAAGCGAGTATCAGCAATCGTCCATCAAGCTGACGCTGAGTTGCCGCCACGCGAATACTGTTATTGATATTAGTCGCATCATTATCTTCAGGTTTAAGCAATAAACTGAAGTGATTATCTAAAATACTGTAAAGATATAGCGAGGAATTGGTGCCAACAAGTAAATGGTCTTGGCCAGAATTAACTACTGTTGTAATCAGTTCGTCATCAAGTACCGAATCAAAACCCACTTTATCAATACGCCTTACTTTACTATTACTAACGCGATAAAGACCTTGCTGAGTCGCCAGCCAAACATAACCATAACGGTCAAAACTAATGTCTTGAATCGTCGCATTAGCTAAGCCATCTTTGGCGTTAAAGACTCGCTGAACAATGTCTGCACTGCACGCAGGCAATACAGTAAATAAAGACAATATAAAACAGCCTAGGCTCACCAATACTGCTCTGGTCATAAATTCAGTTTATCCTTTACGTGATCAAATGCAGGCAAGCCCCACACGTAGTAAAAAACAGGCTTATCATCATCGACACATTAATCATCTTGGTGTTGTGATGGATCGGTTACTAGCCAAAAAAGTTAATATCACTTATTTTTATTGTTAACGACTTGAATGCGATTTTTATAAGTAATATTAATGTTTTAACATTATTTTCGTAGGAAAGTCACCCCCGATTGAATCATTATTCGATTCGCTTTCTATTCTGCTAAATCAACATGTTGTGAAATGCCCTATAACGTAATATAACTCACACATATTAATCATTAAGACTAGCCTAAAATATCAGAAAAAAGACAAAAAAAAGCACCCCAAAATGGAATGCTTTTTTTAAGGCTATTTAGTCAGTGTTAATTACTTCTTCTTAACCGCTTTAGGGTTAGGTAAGTCAGTAATTGAACCTTCATACATTTCAGCCGCTAAGCCTACAGACTCATGTAATGTTGGGTGAGCATGAATCGTTAATGCGATATCTTCAGCATCACAACCCATTTCAATTGCTAGGCCAATTTCACCTAATAATTCACCGCCGTTAGATCCAACAATAGCACCACCGATCACGCGATGAGTCTCTTTGTCGAAAATTAACTTAGTCATACCTTCACTGCAATCAGAAGCGATTGCACGGCCGCTTGCAGCCCAAGGGAAAGTTGCGGTTTCGTAAGCAATACCTTGCTCTTTCGCTTCTTTCTCAGTTAAACCGACCCATGCTACTTCAGGATTAGTATAAGCAATTGATGGAATCACTTTAGGATCGAAGTAGTGCTTCATGCCCGAAATCACTTCCGCTGCAACATGACCTTCATGCACACCTTTATGAGCCAACATAGGCTGACCAACGATATCACCGATAGCATAAATATGCGGTACGTTAGTACGTAACTGCTTATCAACGTTAATAAAGCCACGTTCATCAACATTCACACCTGCTTTTTCAGCAGCTAAAGACTTACCATTAGGTGAACGACCAATTGCGACTAAAACAGCATCGTAACGAACAGGTTCGGCAGGTGCATTCTTGCCTTCCATTGTTACGTAAATACCGTCGTCTTTTGCTTCAACTGCGGTCACTTTAGTTTCAAGAATAAGGTTAAACTTCTTCTTGATTTGCTTAGTGAATACACGGACAACGTCTTTATCTGCAGCAGGAATAACTTGGTCAAAC
Source organism: Shewanella sp. Arc9-LZ (assembly GCF_010092445.1). NCBI lineage: Bacteria > Pseudomonadati > Pseudomonadota > Gammaproteobacteria > Alteromonadales > Shewanellaceae > Shewanella > Shewanella sp. Arc9-LZ. Next base: position 4,548,896 of record NZ_CP048031.1, read on the forward strand.
ATTTCAACCACGTCAATTTTACTGCCTAAAGATGAATACACAGTACCCATTTCTAGACCAATAATACCGCCACCCATCACTAATAACTTACCAGGCACTTCTTTCAGTTCAAGTGCATCAGTTGAGTCCCAAATACGTGGGTCGTCATGTGGAATAAACGGTAATTTAATTGGACGTGAACCCGCTGCAATAATGGCTTGTTCAAACTGAACAACAGTCACAGTGCCATCTTCAGCAGTAACTTCTAAGCTATTAGGGCCAGTGAACTTACCAAAACCATTAACCACATCAACTTTACGCATTTTAGACATTCCGCCTAAACCGCCTGTTAATTGGCCAATGACTTTATTTTTAAAGCTACGTAATTTGTCTAAATCAATCTTTGGCTCACCAAAAACAACACCATGGTCAGCAACAATTTTGGCTTCTTCAATGACTTTTGCTACGTGCAATAGTGCTTTTGAAGGAATACAACCAACGTTTAGACACACACCACCAAGGGTACTGAAACGCTCAACAATTATGGTGTCTAAGCCTAAGTCAGCAGCACGAAACGCCGCAGAATAACCTGCTGGGCCTGCTCCTAGTACGACTACTTGAGTTTTGATTTCGTTACTCATGATTTCCTCTAATCTTGTTCATTCCGTGTGAAAGACGGATCGGCCCAAATGTCGATGTCGCCAGCTTGAAACTTACGTTTCACTTCCAATTTCTTTCAATTGTGGACTAAAAAATTGGGATGGGCGCATTTTATACTCAAATCAATTTGTTTGAAACCGATCACAATAAAAAGGTCGCTCATATGAGCGACCTTTGTGGTTATAAAATCAATGTACGAATGTCTGATAGTATCGCAGACAAGGTCACACTAAAGCGTGCAGCCATTGCGCCATCAATAACGCGATGGTCATATGACAACGATAACGGCAACATTAATTTAGGTTCAAACTCTTTACCATTCCACTTTGGCTTAATTTCAGATTTTGAAACACCTAAAATAGCCACGTCTGGGTAGTTAACAATCGGCGTAAACGCCGTACCGCCAATACCACCTAAACTTGAAATGGTAAAACAGCTACCTTGCATGTCAGCAGACTTAAGTTTGCCGTCACGAGCACGGATAGAAATGTCGGTTAACTCACGCGACAATTCAACAATGCCTTTCTTATCAACGTCACGTACCACCGGAACCATTAGGCCATTTGGCGTATCAACAGCAACACCAATGTGGAAGTACTTCTTCTGAATAAGCGACTCACCATCAGGGCTCAAACTAGAGTTAAACACAGGGAACTCAGCTAATGCTTTGGCGACAGCTTTCATCATGAACACTAGTGGAGTGATCTTGTAATCCGCTTTCTTCTTCGCGGCAAGGTCGTTCTGCTGCTTACGGAATGCTTCCATCTCAGTGATATCAGCTTCGTCAAACTGGGTGACATGTGGAATAGTTACCCAGTTGCGATGCAAATTAGGACCAGAGATTTTCTGGATACGGCTTAGTGGTATTTCTTCCACTTCACCAAACTTACTGAAATCAACTTTAGGCGCTGCAATCACGTTTAAGCCACCAGCACCACCAGAAACCGCTGTAGCAGCAGTTGCTTTAGGGCGTGATAATTCGTATTTCACAAACGCTTGCACGTCTTCTTTCAAAATACGCGCTTTACGGCCAGTACCAGAAACCTTGGTTAAATCAACACCAAACTCACGCGCTAAGCGACGTACCGCAGGCGAAGCATGAACAACGCCGGTTGACGCAGTCACTGCAGCACTTGGGTGAAACGGCACTGGTGGAGTGGATGGACGATTAGCCGCCATAGTTGGCGCGGCTGCCGCTGGAGCGGGCTCTGCTTGAGCAGGAGCAGCTTGCGCTACTGGTGCAGAGCTAGTGGTTTCAATGGTCGCAATTAAGCTACCTTGAGACACTTTATCGCCCACTTTAACCGTTAACGACACTAATTTACCGGCAAACGGTGCTGGCACTTCCATCGTAGCTTTGTCTGTTTCAAGGGTAATTAACCCTTGATCTGCAGTGATTTCATCACCAACAGCAACCAACACTTCGATAATATCAACATCATTGGCGTCGCCAATATCAGGCACATGAATTTCTTGTACTTGAGTTGTCGTTGCGGCTTGTGCTGCAGGAGCCTGAGCCGCTTGAGCAACCGGTGCAGCGGCTTGTGGCGCAGATGCAGTAGGTGCAGCTGCAACAGGCGCAGAACCGGCAACTTCTAGCGTGATAACCAATGAACCTTCAGACACTTTGTCGCCAACGGCCACTGTTACTGATTTAACCACGCCCGCTTTAGGTGACGGTACGTCCATGGTTGCTTTATCGGTTTCTAAGGTAATTAAGCCCGTATCAACGTCAATGCTATCACCAACAGCAACTAATACTTCGATGACCGACACGTCAGTGTCTCCGCCGATATCAGGTACTTTTACTTCAATCACTTCTGAGCTACCAACACTTGGTGCGGCAACTGGCGTCACTGGTGCAGGAGCTGCTGCTTGTGCCACTGGCGCTTCAGCTTTAGGTGCTGGCGCAGCTGCTTCGGCTTTAGCCGGTGCAGCGTTAGCTGCACTCATCATCGCAATCAAGGTACCTTCAGAAACGGTATCACCGACAGCGATTTTTAATTCTGCTAACGTACCAGCAAAAGGTGCTGGAATGTCCATGGTCGCTTTATCACTTTCAACTGTAATGATTGATGCTTCTTTTTCAAGATAATCACCAACCGCAGCACAAATTTCAATAACCTGTACTGCATCAGTATCGATGTTAGGAACCAAAACTTCTTTTAATTCAGCCACTTTGTATCCCCTTACGCGAACTGTGGGTTAATCTTGTCAGCATCAATACCATATTCAGCGATGGCTTTAGTCAACACATCAACAGGCATTTCATTACGATCAACAAGAGACTTCAGTGCCGCAATAACAATAAACTTAGCGTCTACTTCAAAGTGATGACGTAAGTTTGCGCGGCTATCGCTACGACCAAAACCATCAGTACCAAGTACTTTATAGTCTGTCGGTACGAAAGCACGTAATTGCTCGCCGTATATCTTCATGTAGTCAGTAGCCACAATCGCTGGCGCGTCTGCAGATAATACTTGGCTAATATATGCTTGCTTAGGTTTTGCTGTTGGGTGCAACATGTTCCAACGCTCAGCAGCCTGGCCGTCACGAGTTAACTCGTTAAAGCTAGTTACACTGAATACGTCAGCGCTTACGCCAAAGTCTTTTGCTAATGCTTGTGCAGCTTTACGCACTTCTTCAAGTATCGTACCGCAACCCATTAACTGCACTTTACCTTTACCACTACCGGCAACTGTTTCAAGCTTGTAAATACCTTTGACAATACCTTCTTCGGCACCGGCTGGCATTTCTGGCTGAACATAGTTTTCGTTCATTGTGGTTAGGTAGAAGAAGATATCTTCTTGATTTTCGCCATACATACGACGAATACCATCTTGTACTACAACTGCAATTTCATAACCGTAAGTTGGATCGTAAGAAATACAGTTTGGAATAGTGTTAGCCAATACGTGGCTGTGACCATCTTGATGCTGTAAACCTTCGCCGTTCAATGTTGTACGACCTGAAGTACCACCGACTAAGAAACCACGAGCGCGCATGTCGCCAGCAGCCCATGCCATGTCGCCAATACGTTGGAAACCAAACATAGAGTAGTAGATATAAAACGGAATCGTTGGCATGTTATTGACTGAGTAGCTAGTTGCAGCTGATACCCAAGATGACATTGCACCTAATTCGTTAATACCTTCTTGTAAAACCTGACCGGTTTTATCTTCACGGTAGTACGCCACTTGATCAGAATCTTGTGGGATATATTTTTGGCCTTCGTGAGCATAAATACCCACTTGACGGAATAAACCTTCCATACCAAAAGTACGCGCTTCATCAGGAATAATCGGCACAATACGCTTACCAATACCCTTGTCTTTCAATAACGCGGTTAATACCCGTACAAACGCCATGGTTGACGAAATTTCACGGCCATTAGAGCCTTTCAAAATCGAATCAAAAATTTTCAATGAAGGAATTTCTAACTCTTCAGTGAACTTTTCACGACGTTGCGGTAAATAACCTAATAATGCTTCACGGCGACTCTTCAAGTATTTCACTTCTTCAGAGTCTGGACCTGGATGATAGAAAGGCAGATCTTCTAGCTGGTCATCAGGGATCGGGATATTGAAACGATCGCGGAAGTAGCGAATAGATTCAGCACCCATCTTCTTCACGTTGTGAGCGATGTTTTTACCTTCGCCTGCATCACCTAAACCGTAACCTTTAACGGTTTTAGCTAAGATAACGGTTGGGCGACCTTTAGTTTTCTGTGCATGTTCAAGTGCAGCGTAAACTTTAACAGGATCATGACCACCACGGTTTAAACGCCAAATGTCATCATCTGACATGTTAGCAACCATTTCGGCAGTTTCAGGGTACTTACCAAAGAAATGCTCACGCGTATACGCGCCGCCTTTGGCTTTACAGTTTTGGTATTCACCGTCTACGGTTTCTTCCATTAACTGCAATAATTTACCGCTAGTATCACGAGCCAATAACGGATCCCAATAGCGTCCCCAAATCACTTTAACCACTTCCCAGCCTGCGCCGCGGAATTCGCCTTCAAGTTCTTGGATGATTTTACCGTTACCACGTACAGGACCATCAAGACGCTGTAAGTTACAGTTAACAATAAAGACTAAGTTATCTAATTCTTCACGGGCAGCTAAACCAATAGCACCTAATGCTTCTGGCTCGTCACACTCACCGTCGCCTAAGAAACAGTAAACCGTCTGCTTAGAACAATCTTTTAAACCACGGTCAGTTAAATACTTTAAATAACGCGCTTGGTAAATCGCTTGAATAGGACCTAGACCCATCGATACCGTCGGGAACTGCCAATAAGTAGGCATTAACTTAGGGTGTGGGTACGAAGAAAGTCCTTTGCCATCAACTTCTTGACGGAAGTTAGCCATTTGTTCTTCAGTAATACGGCCTTCAAGGAACGAACGCGCATAAATACCAGGTGCAATATGACCTTGGAAATACACCAAATCACCACCGTCATGCTCATTAGGCGCACGGAAGAAATGGTTAAAACACACATCGTAAATTGTCGCACTAGACGCGAAACTTGAAATATGGCCACCCAGCTCTAAATCTTTCTTAGAACCACGTAACACCATAGCCAAAGCATTCCAACGAATAATCGCCCGAATACGGCGTTCCATTTCTTGGTTGCCAGGCATGTTTGGTTCTTGGCCTGCTGGAATAGTGTTTAAATACGCAGTTGTCGCGTTATACGGTAAGTGAGTACCGTTACGGCGAGCTTTGTCGATTAATTTTTCGAGTAAAAAGTGTGCACGTTCAGGCCCTTCTTGCTCTAACACAGCTTGTAGAGCATCAACCCATTCTTGGGTTTCTGATGGGTCTAAATCTTGAAGCATATCTTCAGACATCTCGCAGTCCTTCTCTATATACGGATTATATTTCGGCTTTTTGCTGCTTGTTGACACAGCAAAAGTGTATTCTTATTCAAAGTGACAAGTGCTACACGCCGCTCTTTAAACGGCGCAAACTACGTTGCAACCGACTGTCTTCTTCCCTTACTGACAACATGACTTCTTCGATGTAGCTTAAGTGCTCATTCGAAGCTTCACGTGCAGCGTCTGGGTCCCGGCGTATAATCGCAGCCAGTAACGCGCGTCTGTGATCATTTGCCATGGTGGAAGCTTCTTCGCGTATGCTTAAAAGCTCCAGATTTTGTGCGACATTTTTGTGCAGCACAGGGGTTAAACTTAATACTAAATGCAACATAGCAACATTGTGTGATGCTTCTGCAACCGCACGATAAAAACGTACAATGGCAGCAGCTTTAGCCTCAATATTCGTCGCAGCTTCTACTTCAATAATTCGTTTTTGAATATTCTGCATATCCGAATCGGTGCCACGCAGCGCAGCATAATACGCCATCATGCCTTCTGTGGCGTGACGGAATTCGAGTAAGTCATACTGACTTTCAGAGTCGTTATGCATTAATTCAACGATAGGATCGGCAAGGCTTTGCCACAGTTGTTCTTTAACATAGGTGCCACCGCCTTGACGACGCATGAGCAACCCTTTAGCTTCTAATTTTTGAATCGCTTCACGTAAAGAAGGACGAGACACTTCAAATTGCACCGCGAGTTCGCGTTCAGGAGGTAGTTTCTGACCAGGCTGCAAACTGCCTTCTAGGATCATCCGCTCTAATTGCTCCATGATCACATCAGAAATTTTTGGCTGGTTAATCTTAATATAAGCCATGTAGCGCTCTGCTCCCTAAACAAGCAATTGTCAATTGGTCTTACCAATTAATATGAGAGAGCGCACTTTATCAAATCATACAAGCCGTGTCTAGTTATCAGCAAACCGACAAAAGAACACCGCTTTGTTTAAAACGCTCAAGCCCAGAGCATAACCGATATTTATGCTTAAGGGGTCAGACCATTTATCCGGAAGTCCTAGAAACTAGAGCGCTACGCTTCTAGAGGCTATAAAATCTCAGCAGCGAAGCTGTCCTAGAATCTTAGCAGCGAAGCTGTAATAGAATCTTAGCAGCGAAGCGGTCCTAGAATCTCAGCAGCGAAGCTGTCCTAGAATCTTAGCAGCAAAGCTGTCCTAGAATCCTAGCAGCAAAGCTGTCCTAGAATCTTAGCAGCAAAGCTGTCCTAGAATCTTAGCAGCAAAGCTGTCCTAGAATCCTAGCAGCAAAGCTGCCCTAGAATCTCAGCAGCGAAGCTGTCCTAGAATCTCAGCAGCGAAGCTGTCCTAGCAGGACGTTGTCCGCCCTAGAAGCGTAGCGCCCTATCCGCTTAGCACCCTAGAGTCTAACTAACAAATCCAAAAATGGTTAATACCGAAACCATGGTTAGCAGTAATACAAAGTTACGCTTACTTAATGCCAGTAATGCCAGGGTAGATTGCACACTCAACGGCGCATCTCCAACTTCAGGTAAAGACTCTGCCGCAACAGCAGTATGGGTCACTATCGTTTTAGCATCGGTATTGACACTTAAACCATATTGTCGCCAAACGCTTAACCCTGAACTAAACTGGCCACTTAACACATAACCAAAACTAAACACTCTGCTTGGCAGCCAATCAAATATCATTTGTAAACGGTCGACCAATGGCATTTCAAGTTTATTCTTGCTGTTGTACTCACTATAAAAACGCACTGTACAATATAAAACTGCACCTACTGGGCCTAAAAATATCAAATACAACGCCACAGCACCGTAATAGCGGTAATTAATCCACGCCACCATTTGGCCCACTTTGCGGCCTAAATCCTGTTCGTCCACTACATCCAAATGCTCTGTAGAGTCCAACTCGCTAGCGTAACAGTAACAGGCTTGTACATCTCCGCGGCATGCCGCTTGAATATACTGTTTAAACACAATTCGTAATGTTTGGTGACTAAAGCAAATAATCGATATCAGCACCCAAAACAACAAGCTCAATAAATCAAAAAAAATACCATCAAGCAGAAAACTGATCAACAACACTAATAAGGCAGGCAACACGATGGCAATCACCACACCGAATGGTGATTTTAGCGACTGGCTATCCCAAAACTGCTTTTGGTAACGCGTCATCACACTATCGAACTGCCAACCGCTCGGCAGAAGCTTCATACGCTCAACTAGAATTGCCACTAATAATGAAAATAACGCCATGAATATCCTTTTAACTTCAATTCAGTTGTTGCTGTCGCCATTAAAGAACCGTTTTTACGTGGGCGATGGCTACAAATGCTCTCAGCAAATGAGATCAATAAATGCGATCAATAAATGCGACCAACAAATGCGACCAACAACAGTTATGTCCACAAGACTAGCCTAAGCAACGGCAATGGCTTGCTTATATCGAGACCAATCAAAACTAAAACCTGGATCTGTTTTACGCCCTGGTGCGATATCACAATGGCCAACAATATTATTTACGTTAATCATAGGATACTGCGCCATTAACTCAAATGTTAACAGCATTAATTGATGATATTGCTCATCGGTATAACCACTACTATCGGTGCCTTCTAGTTCAATACCAATTGCAAAGTCGTTACAGCCCTTACGCCCGTTAAACTCAGAGATACCAGCGTGCCATGCTCTGTCATCACAACTCACATACTGCACCACTTCACCATCGCGGCGAATTAAAAAGTGTGCCGAAACTTGCAAACCTGCCAACTCAGTAAAACTGTCGTCAGCCTTAATATCTAAGCAGCCTTGAAAAAGTGCATCAATGTGCGGTAAGCCAAAACACCCCGCCGGTAAACTAATATTGTGGATCACCAACAAACTCACCTCATCTGTTGGCCGTGAATTAAAATGGGGCGAAATACACTTTCTAGCGCTGGCTAACCAACCTTGTTTTAATAAGCCTTTTGCCATATTCATCCTTTAAACATAACGACATAACCTCAACCAGAGTTAACAATAGGATTGTAAGCCAAAACTAGCATAATTGGCCTATTGGATATCAAACTTGTCATTTGCTTAGCTAACAAGGTGCTGCCACTTATCATTAGCAGTGCCAGTAGCTGGTCTATTGTAAGTCAATGCAACACAGTTAGCGGCTCAAAGGACAGTTCGATAACCGTTTATTATCTCAAGCTAAGGTTATTTAACCATTCTCAATCTGAATTTAACAGTATTAAACGGCCATACCCATGCTGAAAATTGCCGACTGGGTAGTGTCAGTATCTAGCCAAGTTATGGTAATCTTTAACAAATGCATTCTGTAACAAACACTCCGTTGAATGCAGATACTGTTTAGCCTTATTACACTCTTTAGCAAGGATTTTGCTTATGTTAGAAAACGACATCCGTCATGCAGTGCAAACAGCGCTTGATGAAGACTTAGGTCACACAGCCCATAATACCATTCACGATATGCTCAATGCTGATATTACCGCTCAGCTTATCCCTGCAGACAAACACGTTTCCGGCGCGTTAATCACCCGCGAAGATGGGGTTTTTTGCGGTAAAGCGTGGGCAGAGCAAGTATTTAATCAACTGGGTAGTGAAGTCGTGCTGCATTGGCATGTTGATGACGGTGACTTAATTGTAGCCAATCAATTGTTATGCGAACTATCTGGCCCTGCACGCGCGATTTTAACTGGCGAACGTACAGCAATGAACTTCATTCAAACCTTATCAGGGGTAGCCAGCTTAACAAAATTGTACGTTAATAAACTTGCAGGTACCCATACTCAATTGCTCGATACCCGTAAAACTATTCCTGGTCTTCGCACCGCCCAAAAATATGCAGTCACCTGCGGTGGCGGCAAAAACCATCGCATTGGTTTATTCGATGCCTTCTTAATCAAAGAAAACCATATAATGGCGTGCGGCGGCATCTCACAAGCCATTACAGCAGCGCGCGCTTTAGATGGTAACAAGCCAGTAGAAGTGGAAGTAGAGTCTCTTGATGAGCTCACCCAAGCACTTGCTGGCGGAGCAGATATCATTATGCTCGACAACTTTGACGTCACCATGATGGTCGACGCAGTCAGCCTTAATAATCGTTATAAAGACCAAGGCAAAGGCGCTAAATTAGAGGTTTCAGGCAATGTCACGTTAGACACCCTAGCCACCTTCGCACAAACTGGCGTTGATTATATTTCAGTAGGCGCCCTGACTAAGCATGTCAAAGCATTAGATTTATCATTGAGATTGAAGGCTTAAAACTTACATTTTCTAGGTTCTAGAACGGACTGCTAGAGTCGCAGCGCTACTAGAACCTAGACTTGAGGCTTTTAGCTCGCATGTCACAGCTTGCCCCCGCTTGCTATCTCTCGTCACCGTATCCCATCACTTGCTATCTTTGGTCACCGTATGTCAGCGCTTGCCCCCGCTTGCTATCTTTCGTCACCGTATGTCACCGCTCGTTGCTAAGATTTTATAGCATCTAACAGCGCAGCGTTCTAGAACCTAGGCCTTTTAGTTTTTACCCTGCGACAACGTTAAAGCAGAGATGTTGAAATAATTTGGGTATAAACCTGCCACATCTGCTATCAGAAAAAGCGCCAACAAACCGACATTGTTGCATTTTTGTCAAATAATTTCTCCTCTATGCCTAGCACGTCAAAAAACATATAGGGTATAATGTGCGGAAAATGTGAAAGCAGAGCATTTTTAGACATTTATTTTTAATTTGTATCATAAAACTATTCCTTTTTTTGGCGGTTTATACTAACGTCTAATGTAGGCGAGTTGGCCTTTCGGCCATGTACTGCAATACTAAAGTTGCAAAAAGCGTCTATTTTTTATCAATCACGTAACATTGATTCAACGGCTTGTTAGTGATATTAATATTACCGATTAATAAAACGAGCGTTTACAATAGCATTGCAGCTCAGCCGAAATGCAATACTGACACAATAAAGTAAGTAGCTTGTTGCTATCTATAAGTGATGAAATTTACTGTCCAATGGATAACAAACATAGCGATGGCTAAACTGTAAAACTTGTTATACTGAATATGTTTCATAGGTTTAGCCCTCTAAAAGCACATTTTAGAAAAAAGAATTAACAAACCTTGTCATCATGGACACATAAAACTTAAATCATTGCACACTATGGTATGAGTAATATGCACAAGCGACGACATAAACGACATCGTGACAATTAATGTCACATATTTGTGTCTGTAAGGCCTTAGGCATATGGATTGCCATTTAGCACACTCAACTATAAACAAGTGTACTAATTATCTAGGATTGAAACTGCCACAGCCTATTTTACGGAGAGAAAAATGAAAGGTATTAACCAAATCAAAAACGCTAAGGGTTTCACTCTTATTGAATTAATGATCGTAGTCGCGATCATCGGTATTCTTGCAGCAATCGCATTGCCTGCTTATCAAGATTACACTGTTAAATCACAGGTTGGTTCTGCATATTCAGAGGTTAGTTCAGTTAAATCTCAATATGAAGTAATTATGAATGAAGGAAAAACACCTTCTCTAACTGCTACCGATGCTGGCTATATTGGCCAGACTGAAGGTGATGCTCGTTACTGCACACTAGCTTTAGAGGCAGATGGTGGTGGCGTTAAATGTACAATCAAGAATTCAAATGCAAAAGCAACCGGAAAAAGCTTAACCTTAAAGAGGACTGCTGAAGGTGTGTGGTCATGTGTTACGGGTGGGAGTTTAGAAGCTAAATTCAAACCAGGTAGCTGTAGCTAATTTATATTAGAAACAGTTTACCCAATATTCTCTAAGCAATATAGTTATGCCGTTCGCTTTAAAGTGAACGGCATTTTTTTAGCTACTATATAAATAAATATTTTTATTGAATTTTAGTCATAATATTCACTGATGTAATCATTTCGCTACAAATTCTCATCAACAGCTTACTGCTGCCTTAGCATATGTAGGTTAATGTGCGAACGTTATAGTTTGAAGTATGCATAGATTTAGGTCGATTAATGCGAAGCAATGAACCTGCTAATCAAGTACTTTTTCACATCTCGGTATACATGGTGATTTTTTATTATTAATTGGCGTACTGTTTTATTACATAAAGGGATATAGCAATGATAATTAACCATAAAATTCATAGATAAATTACGTTGCATTGATGTAGCATCTTTTCACTCAAGATAAAGTTTTTAGTTAATGAAATTTGTTATCTGCAATATAAAGTTATCTTTCATCTAAAACCCAACAGCACCATTAAGCCAAAATCGAGGGTGACCTGTTTCCTGCAGCGCTTCATGCTCAAAACTCCCCAACAAAATGATTGACGCAAAAGTAACGAATAATACCAATACGAACTTAAGTGAAGTATTTAGCTCCCAATGATCAAGTCGCCGCTCAGATATTAACGCCCAGAAAGCAGCAAGTACAAAAGCTAGTACTAACTGAGAAAATGGCATTACGATTACACCACTAAAAAATGAATAAATGGCGATTGCTGTGATGGAGAAAACAAGGCAAATTGTTAGCCCGTGATTCTCTCGTTTAACTATATCAAAAGCTTTATAAAAAAACTTCATTAGAAATCCTACAACCAGTAAGCTAACAATCGCGCCATACTCATAAACTAATTGTACGATAGAGTTATGCGGATGAGCATTGGCTAGCGGTCTTCCTTCCGCCCATGCAAAGCTCATTGGACCAAAACCAAACCAAGGTTGTTCCGTTATTTTCTGCATAGCATAAATCCACATATCAATTCTTCCCGAACTTGTCAATCTAATCGGTGAGCTATCATTATCAAATAATAGGTACGGGAGAATAATTACAAAGACTAACCATAATAAAGCGCCTAGCAATAAGGACCTTAGAAAGAATCCCGCCCCCAACTTTCTCCTTATTGTTGGTAAGTAAAAAAGTATCAAACTAAATGCTATAACTAGTGATATTATTGCCCCTCGGGCTTCCGTTTGAAACAATATTAGCCAGTGAAGGGCCACTAGGATCAATGAATATAATTTGTACATCTCAAGTTTTGAATAAAAAACTGGCAGAAATAAAATTGGCAAAAGCATAACCTGTAACTGGTTTAGGAATCGAATATTGTCATAACCAACAATCAGACTATTGGCATGAAAACTTTTCAAATCAAAATAATAGAAACTAAGATTAAGAACATAAACGACAAAGTGGAATACAGAAAATAAAGCGACCGTTAAGAATAGAATGCTTGCCAATTTTTCTTTCGGTAACCAATGAAGGCTGCTTCTAAATAGTGTAATAATAACAAATAAAAGAGAAATATTTGTGAGCTCTATCATCCCCCAATAGGGGTGCTTACTTTGTAGAGCAGAAGCTATTGCTAAAACAAAAAAGCCAATTAACAATATTACTGACAACTTCGAGGGTAAATAGAACTTTAGAGATTGAGCAAAACAAGCTAAAATAACAGTAAACCAAACAAAAGCTATAACTAAGAAACGCTTAGCATCATATAAAGTACTAATGTTTAATAGAGTCGTAAAAAAATTAGATAAAACAGTACCCAAAATAAGGGCTGTAGCCAAAAAAAGAAGTTGGAAGGTTGTGTAAGTTTTTAACTGCATTTCACACCAAGCACCATTGTATGAATATTAATTTCTGTATCTGTATCTGTATCGCACATTGTTGTTTTTAGCAAATAAACATTTAACAAACCTTTATTTATTTAAGATTTCATAAAAAGTTATCTGATTGTACTCGTTGAATGACATTGTAATGAAAAGCGGTTAATATTTACTATCATATTAATTTTGGAGTCTCCATGGCGTCAACAAGTCTTAACTTAGGGCTCTCAAGCTTGTTCGTTAAAAAGAATCTACTTAGCGATCAAGTGATTACTGATGCCATATCTGAATCACGAAAAAGTAAGAAGACTTTAGTTAGTAGCCTAATCTCTATGAAGGCACTATCAGCTCGAGAAATAGCTGAATTATGCTATGAAGAATATGGCACTCCATTACTCGATTTAAATGAATTTGATATTACTCAAATATCAGAAGAGCTTTTAAATAAAAAACTTATCGAAAAACATAAGTGCCTGCCATTATTTAAACGCGGTAACCGTCTCTACATCGCTACATCCGACCCTACCAATATTGCAGCTCTTGAAGACTTCCAGTTTAGTTTAGGTTTACATGCCGAAGCTATTCTTGTAGAGGACGATAAGCTCAATAAAGCACTTGAAAAAATTCTTGAAGAAGACATTAGTGGTCTTGGATTAGAAGGTATTGATGAAGAAGCCCTTGCTAATATTGAAGTAACTGATACAAGCCGAGACGATGAACCTTCAGTAGATAGCAGTGATGATGCACCAATTGTTATTTATATTAATAAAATTCTTACCGATGCCATACGTAAAGGTGCCTCAGATTTACATTTTGAACCTTACGAAAAACGCTACCGTATTCGTTTTCGTATCGACGGTATCTTGCATGAAGTATCCGAGCCGCCGGTCAATCTATCCAACAGGATTTCCGCCCGTTTAAAAGTCATGTCAAAACTCGATATTGCTGAGCGTCGAGTGCCGCAAGATGGCCGTATAAAAATGAAACTGTCGCGAACCAAATCTATCGATTTTCGTGTCAGTACCTTGCCCACCATCTGGGGCGAGAAGATCGTAATGCGTATATTGGATTCATCTTCTGCGCAGCTTGGTATTGAAAAGCTCGGCTATGAAGATGATCAACGTTTGTTATATGAAGAGATGCTCGCTAAACCCCAAGGAATGATTTTAGTTACCGGCCCTACTGGTTCGGGTAAAACAGTCTCCTTGTATACCGGCCTCAATATTCTTAATACCGAAGAGCGTAATATTTCCACCGCCGAAGATCCGGTCGAAATTAACCTCGAAGGGGTTAATCAGGTCCATATTAATTTAAAAGCAGGCTTAACTTTCGCATCTGCGCTGCGCTCATTCTTACGTCAAGATCCGGATGTGGTGATGGTGGGTGAAATTCGCGATTTAGAAACCGCGGAAATAGCTATAAAAGCGGCGCAAACAGGCCATTTAGTGTTATCAACCCTACATACTAATTCTGCCGCGGAAACCTTAACCCGTTTAATCAATATGGGTGTACCTGGTTATAACATTGCCAGCTCAGTCAATTTAATTATTGCCCAACGACTTGCCAGACGCTTATGCCCAGCATGTAAACACGAAGAGACGATTCCAGTTGCTGAAATGCAACGACTAGGATTTAGTGAAGCCAATATAGCCAAAGGCTTCAGCGTATTCAAACCTGTCGGTTGCGAGCTATGCTCCGGTGGTTATAAGGGCCGTGTCGGTATTTATGAAGTGATGAAAATGAGCGATGAAATCGCCCGTATTATTATGGAAGGTGGTAACTCACTCCAAATTGCTACCTTAGCAAAGCAGCAAGGCATGCGCGATTTACGTCAATCTGGGCTACTTAAAGTCATTCACGGTGTAACCAGTATTGCCGAAATTAACCGTGTCACCAGTTTTTAATTCAGCTATAGTAAAATCAATTATTGTAAATCAACTCTTTAATTAGTTATTCTTTATTAAAAGTAATGTTTTAGCGTGGATGCAACGAAACAATAAAAGGATTGGCTAAATGGCCACAGCAACAAAAAGAAAGACTAAGCCGAAGAAAACCACCAAGCACCAACCTAAGGTTTTTACTTACCAATGGAAGGGCGTGAATCGTGATGGTCAACGTACTTCAGGCGAACTAAAAGGCTCCACGATTGCTGAAATTCGCAGTGTGTTAAAAGCACAAGGTGTCACGCCTAAGGGCGTGCGAAAAAAGTCAGCCCCTTTGTGGAAGTCTGAGAAAAAAATCACCGCGATGGACATTGCGATGATGACTCGTCAAATTGCCACAATGTTGTCAGCAGGCGTCCCGCTTGTGACTACTATTGAATTATTGGGTAGAGGTCATGAAAAGGCAAAAATGCGTGAATTACTGGGCACTATTTTATCCGACGTCCAATCAGGTATTCCGCTTTCAGATGCATTAAGACCGCACAGACGATATTTTGATGATTTATATGTCGACTTAGTCGCGGCCGGTGAACATTCAGGCTCACTAGATGCGGTATTTGATCGCGTAGCAACCTATCGTGAAAAAGCTGAGCAATTAAAATCTAAAATAAAAAAAGCCATGTTTTATCCTGCTGCAGTGGTCGTAGTTGCTTTTGCCGTAACTGCACTACTACTATTATTTGTAGTGCCTCAGTTTGAAGATATATTTAAAGGGTTTGGTGCAGAATTACCAGCCTTTACACAAATGATTATAAACTTATCCCGCTGGCTACAGTCCTCATGGTATTACTTTGCCATTGCTATCATTGCTGGTATTTGGCTGTTTAAGCGGACACATAGAAATTCGCAAGCATTCCGAGACCGCGTGGATGTTGCCGTTCTAAAAATCCCTGCTATTGGCGATATTCTTCACAAAGCTTCAATGGCTCGCTTTGCGCGTACTTTAGCAACAACATTCGCAGCAGGTGTGCCATTAATCGACGGTTTAGAGTCTGCTGCTGGGGCATCAGGTAATTATGTATACCGTAAAGCATTACTAAAAGTTCGCCAGGAAGTGATGGCAGGCATGCAAATGAATGTCGCTATGCTCACAACAGGCTTGTTTCCAGACATGTTAATTCAAATGGTAATGATTGGTGAAGAATCTGGCGGCTTAGATGAAATGCTTAATAAAGTATCAAACATTTATGAAATGCAGGTTGATGACGCTGTCGATGGTCTATCGAGCCTAATTGAACCCGTTATGATGGTAGTAATTGGTACTGTTGTTGGCGGTTTAATTATCGGCATGTATTTACCTATTTTCGAAATGGGTAATATTGTCGGTTAATATTAAATAATTCTCAAAATAAAAAGAAAAAATGACTGAATTCATCTCTACTTTTGTTGCAACAATGATTCAAAACCCTTGGGTCTTTGTTGCGATTAGCTTTATTTTTGCTGCCACCATTGGCAGCTTTCTCAACGTCGTGATCCACCGTTTACCGGTGATGATGAAACGTGAATGGCAAAGCGAATGTAACTTTTATCTCAACGAATATCATCCTGACATTGTTAAACAAGTAGGCAGTGAGCGTTTACAGAAAGCCATCGATCCCTTTCCTGAAAAATACAATCTGGTAGTGCCAGGTTCCGCCTGCCCTAAATGCAAGGCCAATATAAAGCCTTGGCATAATCTGCCAATATTAGGTTGGATGATGCTTAAGGGTAAGTGTGCTGATTGCAAAACCAGTATTTCAAGCCGTTATCCCATTATTGAACTGTTAACTGGCGTATTAATTGCCGCATTAGCATGGCATTTTGGCCCAACATGGCAATTTGTGTATGCCAGCATTCTAACGTTTGTGTTAGTGGCGTTAACTGGCATCGATTTAGATGAAATGCTATTACCGGATCAGCTAACGTTACCAATTCTTTGGTTAGGATTAATCATTAACCTTAAAGGCATTTATACCAGTCCGGAAGACGCGATTATTGGCGCTGCTGCAGGGTATTTAAGTTTATGGTCGGTATTCTGGTTATTTAAATTAGTTACTGGCAAAGAAGGTATGGGCTACGGTGACTTTAAACTATTAGCCGTTTTCGGTGCCTGGTTAGGCTGGCAAATGCTGCCATTAATTATTTTACTGTCTTCACTAGTAGGCGCGGTAGTTGGCATAACCATGATTATGACTAAGAAGCTCAACAAAGGTAACCCAATCCCCTTTGGTCCTTATATCGCTGCAGCAGGCTGGATAGCGTTAGTATGGGGACATGACATTCTTAATTGGTATCTTAGTACGTTATGAGCTTAAACAAGTATGTTGTAGGGCTAACAGGCGGCATAGCCAGCGGTAAAACCACCGTGGCTAACTTATTTGCAGAGTATGGCATAGACTTAGTGGATGCCGATGTTATCGCCCGAGAGGTGGTATCTATTGGCTCTGACGGTCTAAACGCGATAGTACAACACTTTGGTCAGTCGCTACTTCTAACCGATGGTAGCCTTGATAGAGCAGCTCTACGAGCACAGGTATTCGATAATCCTCAACAACGTTTATGGCTTAATAATTTACTCCATCCAATGATCCGCCAAAAGATGCTCAACCAAGTGCAAGCATCGACTTCTGCATATGTAATAATGGTAGTACCCTTGCTATTTGAGAATCACTTAGATAGTTTAGTTGATACTACTTTGGTTGTAGATATAGCACCAGAGTTACAGATTTCAAGGACGATGCAACGTGATGGTGTCAGTAAACAACAGGTAGAGCATATTCTGGCGAGTCAAATGACTCGAGAGCAACGACTTGCTAAAGCTGATAACATTATTGATAATCAAGGAGAATATGAGCTGTTGCGCAGTCAAGTACTTCGTCTGCATCAGCAATACTTACAACAGGCAGCCGATTTAGAAACTAACGTCAATGACTGATTTAATTTATGAACAACCATTAAATGAAAAAATACGCAGTTATTTACGTATAGAAAACCTTGCCCTACAGTTGAAACAGCATGCCGAACAAGATAACCAACATCAATGTTTTAGCCCTTTATTTGCTCTTGCCGAACTAACTGAACGTTGTGATTATCGCACCGATATTTTAAAAGATATTGAAAAACAGATTCAGATAATTTCTCATTGGCGTGCCCACTCAAATGTAGATAATGCTCAAGTGGATCAACTCACCCAAAGACTTATCGCGCTAAAATTACCACTGCAAGCACAAGAAAGAATTGGCTGTAGCCTTAAACAAGACAAATTTATCTCTGCATTACGACAGCGCTTCAACATGACTGGCGCATACTGTAATTTCGACTTTCCACAGCTGCACTTTTGGCTTGGCAAAGACTGGCAACATCGACAGCAAGATATCAAAAGTTGGCTTATTCAATACCAGCCTCTACTCGCCCCGATCACATTACTTCTGGAACTGATTCGAACGACAGCAGATTTTGGTTTATGCCAAGCTCCAGTGGGTTTCTACCAAGGTAACTCAGTTCAACCTCTGTCATTAATTCGAGTACAAATAAATTCCAATCAAAACTGTTATCCCACCATCAGCGGCAATCGAAATCGTTATGCCATTCATTTTGTCGATTTCGATTTACATCGTCATACCAGTGAAACTGTTGAGTTCTCACTAGCAACCTGCACATAAACACTTTAACATCACTAGTAATATAAATAACCAAGAATGATTATGCCTTTAACAGTAGTAAACTGCCCAATTTGCAGAACCAAAGTTGAATGGAAAGATGAATCCCTATTTAAACCTTTTTGCAGCGAACGTTGTAAATTGATCGATCTTGGCGACTGGGCCAGCGAGAAGCATGCTATTCCGCTGAAGAATAGTATCGATCCAGATATGCTTGATGACATTGGTTTTGATGAAGGTGACTTCTTTAAACAATAAGTTGAAATGATAAGGGGCAACACTTGCAAAAAAGAATTCATGTCGCTGTTGGTGTCATCATTAATCAAGATAGGCACATTTTACTGGCTAAAAGGCTCGGACACCTTCATCAAGGTGGAAAGTGGGAATTCCCTGGCGGTAAGGTGGAAATTAATGAAACGGTTACTGAAGCGTTAATTAGAGAGCTCAAAGAGGAAGTTAATCTTGATGTAGCTAATTCAACTCCCTTCATGGACATCTGTCATGATTATCCAGATAAACACGTCAGACTTGATATTCATTTAATTACTGAATTTTCAAACCAAGCGCAAGGTATGGAACAGCAGCAAATTGAATGGGTGCCGATACATAGTATTGCAGAGTACGACTTCCCAGAAGCCAATCAGCCTATCGTAGAAAAGATATTAGCTGAACTCTGAAATTGTCCCTCCCCATTTAAATACCGATCTAAAAAATAAGTCCATTGCTAATAAAGTAATGGCCTTAAAAAGATATTTCCCTGCCTTGAAAAAATTCACAAATACTCCTTCTCTATCAATATTCATTGGAGCATTACATAGCGCCGTAATTAACCGTTGTTTAGTCATTTTAAAACGTTAAGTCGATAAAAACGTGGTCATAGTTATAACGACTATCTGACTACATCAATAGCCGAAATGACAGCCTAAACACGTGCCCCTGTTTGGAGTGCAAATTTAATTGACCAGATCAATATCGTCTGCACTATGATGGATGCTATCAACCACCGTATTCTCAAATTTTGGATACAAAAAAGCCCGCTATATAATAGCGGGCTGTTTCGCGACTCTCTAAAGTCAATTAGGCGCCTGGAAATGACCTACTCACGCATGGGCATATTCGACAAACTGCTGTCATGTTTTGGCCAATAACAAACTCTACACTATAAATTATAGACGTAAAAAAGCCCGTTACGTTAGTAACGGGCTTATCACTACTCTTTCGAGTCAATTAGGCGCCTGGAAATGACCTACTCTCGCATGGGGAGACCCCAAACTACCATCGGCGATACTGTGTTTCACTTCTGAGTTCGGAATGGGATCAGGTGGTGCCACAGCTCTATGGTTTCCAGACAAATTTTGTTTATCTAACGCACTATTCTTGATGCATTAAATAATAATTCGGAAAGCTGATTGCTTTTTGAGTCTCTCGCACTGCTTAAGCGCTTTATTCTAATACTAAGTCGTATCAGTAAAACCCATCTGGGTTGTATGGTTAAGCCTCACGGGTCATTAGTACAAGTTAGCTCAACGCCTCACAACGCTTACACACCTTGCCTATCAACGTAGTAGTCTCCTACGGCCCTTTAGAGAGCTTAAAGCTCTAGGGATGACTCATCTTAGGGCTCGCTTCCCGCTTAGATGCTTTCAGCGGTTATCGATTCCGAACGTAGCTACCGGGCAATGCCATTGGCATGACAACCCGAACACCAGCGGTTCGTCCACTCCGGTCCTCTCGTACTAGGAGCAGCTCCCTTCAATCATCCAACGCCCACGGCAGATAGGGACCGAACTGTCTCACGACGTTCTGAACCCAGCTCGCGTACCACTTTAAATGGCGAACAGCCATACCCTTGGGACCGACTTCAGCCCCAGGATGTGATGAGCCGACATCGAGGTGCCAAACACCGCCGTCGATATGAACTCTTGGGCGGTATCAGCCTGTTATCCCCGGAGTACCTTTTATCCGTTGAGCGATGGCCCTTCCATTCAGAACCACCGGATCACTATGACCTACTTTCGTACCTGCTCGACGTGTATGTCTCGCAGTTAAGCTGGCTTATGCCATTGCACTAACCGTACGATGTCCGACCGTACTTAGCCAACCTTCGTGCTCCTCCGTTACTCTTTGGGAGGAGACCGCCCCAGTCAAACTACCCACCAGGCACTGTCCTCAACCCCGATAAGGGGCCAGAGTTAGAACATCAAAACTACAAGGGTGGTATTTCAAGATTGACTCCACTCAGACTAGCGTCCAAGCTTCAAAGTCTCCCACCTATCCTACACATGTAGGTTCAATGTTCAGTGCCAAGCTATAGTAAAGGTTCACGGGGTCTTTCCGTCTAGCCGCGGGTATACGGCATCTTCACCGCAATTTCAACTTCACTGAGTCTCGGCTGGAGACAGCGTGGCCATCATTACGCCATTCGTGCAGGTCGGAACTTACCCGACAAGGAATTTCGCTACCTTAGGACCGTTATAGTTACGGCCGCCGTTTACCGGGGCTTCGATCATGAGCTTCTCCGAAGATAACCCAATCAATTAACCTTCCGGCACCGGGCAGGCGTCACACCGTATACGTCATCTTGCGATTTTGCACAGTGCTGTGTTTTTGATAAACAGTTGCAGCCACCTGGTATCTGCGACTCCCGTCAGCTTAGAGAGCAAGTCTCATCACCAACAAGAGCGTACCTTCTCCCGAAGTTACGGTACCATTTTGCCTAGTTCCTTCAGCCGAGTTCTCTCAAGCGCCTTGGTATTCTCTACCCGACCACCTGTGTCGGTTTGGGGTACGATTCCCACTAACCTGAAGCTTAGAAGATTTTCCTGGAAGCATGGCATCAACTACTTCATCACCGTAGTGACTCGTCATCAGCTCTCAGCCTGTACATTAAAGTACGATTTCCCGGATTTGCCTAAGAAATCAACCTACCACCTTAAACGCGGACTACCAACGCCGCGCTAGCCTAGCCTTCTCCGTCTCTCCATCGCAGTTAGCGGAAGTACAGAAATATTAATCTGTTTCCCATCGATTACGCCTTTCGGCCTCACCTTAGGGGTCGACTCACCCTGCCCCGATTAACGTTGGACAGGAACCCTTGGTCTTCCGGCGAGGGAGTTTTTCACTCCCTTTATCGTTACTCATGTCAGCATTCGCACTTCTGATACGTCCAGTGTGGGTTACCCCTTCACCTTCAACCGCTTACAGAACGCTCCTCTACCGCGCATCTCTAATGAAATGCACCCGTAGCTTCGGTGGTATGTTTAGCCCCGTTAAATCTTCCGCGCAGGCCGACTCGACTAGTGAGCTATTACGCTTTCTTTAAATGATGGCTGCTTCTAAGCCAACATCCTAGCTGTCTAAGCCTTCCCACATCGTTTCCCACTTAACATACACTTTGGGACCTTAGCTGACGGTCTGGGTTGTTTCCCTTTTGACAACGGACGTTAGCACCCGCTGTCTGTCTCCCGAGTAGTACTCATTGGTATTCGGAGTTTGCAAAGGGTTGGTAAGTCGGGATGACCCCCTAGCCTTAACAGTGCTCTACCCCCAATGGTATTCGCTCGAGGCGCTACCTAAATAGCTTTCGAGGAGAACCAGATATCTCCGAGTTTGATTGGCCTTTCACCCCCAGCCACAAGTCATCCGCTCATTTTTCAACATAAGTCGGTTCGGTCCTCCAGTTGATGTTACTCAACCTTCAACCTGCCCATGGCTAGATCACTCGGTTTCGGGTCTACACCTTGCAACTAAACGCGCAGTTAACACTCGGTTTCCCTACGGCTCCGCTATTCGCTTAACCTCGCTACAAAATGTAAGTCGCTGACCCATTATACAAAAGGTACGCAGTCACGGTCTCAAGAACCGCTCCCACTGCTTGTACGTATACGGTTTCAGGTTCTATTTCACTCCCCTCACAGGGGTTCTTTTCGCCTTTCCCTCACGGTACTGGTTCACTATCGGTCAGTCAGGAGTATTTAGCCTTGGAGGATGGTCCCCCCATATTCAAACAGGATGTCACGTGTCCCGCCTTACTCGTTTTCATCTATGGTTAGTTTTCATGTACGGGGCTATCACCCTGTGCCGCTGTGCTTTCCAACACATTCCACTAACACCCCATAGACTTAAGGGCTAATCCCCGTTCGCTCGCCGCTACTAGGGGAATCTCGGTTGATTTCTTTTCCTCCGGGTACTTAGATGTTTCAGTTCCCCGGGTTTGCCTCACTACACTATGTATTCATGTAGTGATAACAGCTTATGCTGCTGGGTTTCCCCATTCGGATATCGTTAGCTCAAATGCTTATTACTAGCTCGCCAACGCTTTTCGCAAGTTATTACGTCCTTCATCGCCTCTGACTGCCAAGGCATCCACCGTATACGCTTGGTCACTTAACCATACAACCCAAATGAGTTTCACTTGCGTGAACATCTGGGCCATATCATGACCAGCTGGTTTTTACTTGTCTCACCTCCGACCAGGAAGTGGACTCGCCTTAGTTTTTTAGAATATTCAAGACACTTAAACAGTGTTTTGAGAACTCAAGTGTTAATGCTTTCGCATTAACGTTTTTCGCACTAACGTAATCACATCAATAACAACGAATCGTCATTCATGCGCCTTTAGTTAGTACTATCAGCTTTCCAAATTGTTAAAGAACAACACTTAACCGGCAAGCGGTGTGTTTCACTCTACTTCCGAAGAAGTTAACAAGTAATCTGTGTGAACACTCACATGCATCTCTGCACTTTAGGTATTGAGTTAGTCGTATAGGTAAGGAGGTGATCCAGCCCCAGGTTCCCCTAGGGCTACCTTGTTACGACTTCACCCCAGTCATGAACCACAAAGTGGTGAGCGTTCTCCCGAAGGTTAAACTACCCACTTCTTTTGCAGCCCACTCCCATGGTGTGACGGGCGGTGTGTACAAGGCCCGGGAACGTATTCACCGTGGCATTCTGATCCACGATTACTAGCGATTCCGACTTCACGGAGTCGAGTTGCAGACTCCGATCCGGACTACGACGTACTTTGTGAGATTAGCTCCACCTCGCGGCTTTGCAACCCTCTGTATACGCCATTGTAGCACGTGTGTAGCCCTACTCGTAAGGGCCATGATGACTTGACGTCGTCCCCACCTTCCTCCGGTTTATCACCGGCAGTCTCCCTAGAGTTCCCACCATTACGTGCTGGCAAATAAGGATAGGGGTTGCGCTCGTTGCGGGACTTAACCCAACATTTCACAACACGAGCTGACGACAGCCATGCAGCACCTGTCTCACAGTTCCCGAAGGCACAAGTCCATCTCTGGTCTCTTCTGTGGATGTCAAGAGTAGGTAAGGTTCTTCGCGTTGCATCGAATTAAACCACATGCTCCACCGCTTGTGCGGGCCCCCGTCAATTCATTTGAGTTTTAACCTTGCGGCCGTACTCCCCAGGCGGTCTACTTAATGCGTTAGCTTGGGAGCCCAGTGACTAAGTCACCAAACTCCGAGTAGACATCGTTTACGGCGTGGACTACCAGGGTATCTAATCCTGTTTGCTCCCCACGCTTTCGTGCATGAGCGTCAGTCTTTGTCCAGGGGGCCGCCTTCGCCACCGGTATTCCTCCAGATATCTACGCATTTCACCGCTACACCTGGAATTCTACCCCCCTCTACAAGACTCTAGTTCGCCAGTTCCAAATGCAATTCCCAGGTTGAGCCCGGGGATTTCACATCTGGCTTAACAAACCGCCTGCGCACGCTTTACGCCCAGTAATTCCGATTAACGCTCGGACCCTCCGTATTACCGCGGCTGCTGGCACGGAGTTAGCCGGTCCTTCTTCTGTAGGTAACGTCACAGTAATAGTTTATTAAACTATTACCTTTCCTCCCTACTGAAAGTGCTTTACAACCCGAAGGCCTTCTTCACACACGCGGCATGGCTGCATCAGGGTTTCCCCCATTGTGCAATATTCCCCACTGCTGCCTCCCGTAGGAGTCTGGGCCGTGTCTCAGTCCCAGTGTGGCTGATCATCCTCTCAGAACAGCTAGGGATCGTCGCCTTGGTGAGCCATTACCTCACCAACTAGCTAATCCCACCTAGGTTCATCCAATCGCGGAAGGCCCGAAGGTCCCCTCCTTTCCCCCGTAGGGCGTATGCGGTATTAGCAGTCGTTTCCAACTGTTATCCCCCTCGACTGGGCAGATCCCTAGGCATTACTCACCCGTCCGCCGCTCGTCACCTCAGAAGCAAGCTCCCTTGTGTTACCGCTCGACTTGCATGTGTTAGGCCTGCCGCCAGCGTTCAATCTGAGCCATGATCAAACTCTTCAATTAAAGTTCTTTTGAAAACCCCACTCTTATAAATAAGAACGACGCTTTCGGCTCAATGAATTCTGATTTCATTTAAAAGACTCGGAAGAATCAATTAAATGTTTGTACATATTACTATGAACATTCATCGTTGCATTGAGTTGTAATTTTTTGATTGCCAACATTCCGAAGAACAGAAGACAATTTCGAATAACTCAATACCTGTGAATGTCCACACAGATTTCTTGTTTAGATTGTTAAAGAACGTTGCTAACATGAACATCTTTCGATTTTTCATTCAGCGGCCGTTGACGCTAGGTCGTTGGCTTGGGGTGCGTATTCTACGCTTTCCCGGGTTGGCGTCAAGTGTTTTTTCAAACTTTCTTTTCGCCTTGAACTCTGTGTTTTGAAGCACTTAATTCAACCTGACTCGGTAACCGCTTGCGCTGTCTGCCGTGTCAGTGGATGCGCATTATAGGCACCACACGGTTTTGCGCAAGGCCTTTTTTAGCATATTTATCAATTAATTCTTATACTCGACTTAACACCACCTTAGGCACACCTTACCCACAGACTTACCCACAATCATGGATAACTAAATTCATATTTTACCCCTGGTCAGATGGGCAAGCATATTATCGATTTTGATGATGAGCTTTGCATTTGTGCTCTATGCTGCCCAAAAGTAGATAAATCACGTTTGGCCAATCATATAATCGAGCTAATAATGAGTACTGATACACTTTGGTGTTATCAATCCAACATAAACCCTAGAGAATTGCGTCATGACATCAATTAACGGCAAGTGGCACCTAATAACCTAATAACCTAATAACCTAATAACCTAATAACCTAATAACCTAATAACCTAATAACCGCATCTGCCGATATTGATGGATGAAAGTTAGACCGTATTATCGATGAGAATATTCACGTTTATTGTTACTTAGAAAGGGAGTTCGATAATTATTAAGAGGTAACCAACTAATCAGTAGAGAAAAAATCACTACAAGATAGCCAATGATGAACCTACAGTTACGCCTAGTTTGTTACAACAAGAGTGTAATGTTGGCGCGATAAACCTGGTCTGATTTTATAACGTATCTGGCCTAGAACAAAATGGACCTATTTAGCTGTGGTAATAAATTTATATGTGAGACATTGGTAAGTTGCCTGTTGTGAAAGACAAAATCCCCATTTGATTTGAGCCAATATGAAAGCCATGAAAGTATCAAATAGGACAGAGTATCAGTCAAAGACATAACTGCTGGCACAATGCAGTAATGGAACCCTTCTTAGGAAACCTCAAAAAAATCGATACCTAAGTATGATTTTTATTGTAGCTTAATGAATCTGTAAACGACGTATATGCACAAATTCAAAGGCCTGCAGTGTTGATGTTTTAAGGAGTGAACTAGATTGATGAATTAACTCCCGGCACGATACAAATTTTGGATACAAAAAAGCCCGCTATATAATAGCGGGCTGTTTCGCGACTATTGCAGCCAATTAGGCGCCTGGAAATGACCTACTCTTTTATCCCCGAAGGGGACGCATGGGCATATTCGACAAACTGCTGTCATGTTTTGGCCAATAACAAACTCTATACTATAAATTATAAACGTAAAAAAGCCCGTTACGTTAGTAACGGGCTTATCACTACTCTTTCGAGTCAATTAGGCGCCTGGAAATGACCTACTCTCGCATGGGGAGACCCCAAACTACCATCGGCGATACTGTGTTTCACTTCTGAGTTCGGAATGGGATCAGGTGGTGCCACAGCTCTATGGTTTCCAGACAAACTCTTCTCTAGGACGTAACACTAGATTATTCTTGGTGCTGATACCCAGAATCGAACTGGGGACCTCATCCTTACCAAGGATGCGCTCTACCAACTGAGCCATATCAGCAAAAGCTACTACTTGAAGCTTATTAGGCGCCTGGAAATGACCTACTCACACATGGGCATATTCGACAAACTGCTGCCATGTTTTGACCAATAACAAACTCTACACTATAAATTGCAGACGAAAAAAAGCCCGCTACATAATAGCGGGCTGTTTCGCGACTCTCTCAAGTCAATTAGGCGCCTGGAAATGACCTACTCTCGCATGGGGAGACCCCAAACTACCATCGGCGATACTGTGTTTCACTTCTGAGTTCGGAATGGAATCAGGTGGTGCCACAGCTCTATGGTTTCCAGACAAACTCTTCTCTAGGACGTAACACTAGATTATTCTTGGTGCTGATACCCAGAATCGAACTGGGGACCTCATCCTTACCAAGGATGCGCTCTACCAACTGAGCCATATCAGCAAAAGCTACTACTTGAAGCTTATTAGGCGCCTGGAAATGACCTACTCTCGCATGGGGAGACCCCAAACTACCATCGGCGATACTGTGTTTCACTTCTGAGTTCGGAATGGGATCAGGTGGTGCCACAGCTCTATGGTTTCCAGACAAATTTTGTTTATCTAACGCACTATTCTTGATGCATTAAATAATAATTCGGAAAGCTGATTGCTTTTACTCTATCAAGAGTCTTGAGTTCAACAAGTACACGAATGTACTTGATGTCATAAACGCATTGAGCATTTTATGACCACTGTTTAAGCGCCTCATTCTAATACTAAGTCGTATCAGTAAAACCCATCTGGGTTGTATGGTTAAGCCTCACGGGTCATTAGTACAAGTTAGCTCAACGCCTCACAACGCTTACACACCTTGCCTATCAACGTAGTAGTCTCCTACGGCCCTTTAGAGAGCTTAAAGCTCTAGGGATGACTCATCTTAGGGCTCGCTTCCCGCTTAGATGCTTTCAGCGGTTATCGATTCCGAACGTAGCTACCGGGCAATGCCATTGGCATGACAACCCGAACACCAGCGGTTCGTCCACTCCGGTCCTCTCGTACTAGGAGCAGCTCCCTTCAATCATCCAACGCCCACGGCAGATAGGGACCGAACTGTCTCACGACGTTCTGAACCCAGCTCGCGTACCACTTTAAATGGCGAACAGCCATACCCTTGGGACCGACTTCAGCCCCAGGATGTGATGAGCCGACATCGAGGTGCCAAACACCGCCGTCGATATGAACTCTTGGGCGGTATCAGCCTGTTATCCCCGGAGTACCTTTTATCCGTTGAGCGATGGCCCTTCCATTCAGAACCACCGGATCACTATGACCTACTTTCGTACCTGCTCGACGTGTATGTCTCGCAGTTAAGCTGGCTTATGCCATTGCACTAACCGTACGATGTCCGACCGTACTTAGCCAACCTTCGTGCTCCTCCGTTACTCTTTGGGAGGAGACCGCCCCAGTCAAACTACCCACCAGGCACTGTCCTCAACCCCGATAAGGGGCCAGAGTTAGAACATCAAAACTACAAGGGTGGTATTTCAAGATTGACTCCACTCAGACTAGCGTCCAAGCTTCAAAGTCTCCCACCTATCCTACACATGTAGGTTCAATGTTCAGTGCCAAGCTATAGTAAAGGTTCACGGGGTCTTTCCGTCTAGCCGCGGGTATACGGCATCTTCACCGCAATTTCAACTTCACTGAGTCTCGGCTGGAGACAGCGTGGCCATCATTACGCCATTCGTGCAGGTCGGAACTTACCCGACAAGGAATTTCGCTACCTTAGGACCGTTATAGTTACGGCCGCCGTTTACCGGGGCTTCGATCATGAGCTTCTCCGAAGATAACCCAATCAATTAACCTTCCGGCACCGGGCAGGCGTCACACCGTATACGTCATCTTGCGATTTTGCACAGTGCTGTGTTTTTGATAAACAGTTGCAGCCACCTGGTATCTGCGACTCCCGTCAGCTTAGAGAGCAAGTCTCATCACCAACAAGAGCGTACCTTCTCCCGAAGTTACGGTACCATTTTGCCTAGTTCCTTCAGCCGAGTTCTCTCAAGCGCCTTGGTATTCTCTACCCGACCACCTGTGTCGGTTTGGGGTACGATTCCCGCTAACCTGAAGCTTAGAAGATTTTCCTGGAAGCATGGCATCAACTACTTCATCACCTTAGTGACTCGTCATCAGCTCTCAGCCTGTACATTAAAGTACGATTTCCCGGATTTGCCTAAGAAATCAACCTACCACCTTAAACGCGGACTACCAACGCCGCGCTAGCCTAGCCTTCTCCGTCTCTCCATCGCAGTTAGCGGAAGTACAGAAATATTAATCTGTTTCCCATCGATTACGCCTTTCGGCCTCACCTTAGGGGTCGACTCACCCTGCCCCGATTAACGTTGGACAGGAACCCTTGGTCTTCCGGCGAGGGAGTTTTTCACTCCCTTTATCGTTACTCATGTCAGCATTCGCACTTCTGATACGTCCAGTGTGGGTTACCCCTTCACCTTCAACCGCTTACAGAACGCTCCTCTACCGCGCATCTCTAATGAAATGCACCCGTAGCTTCGGTGGTATGTTTAGCCCCGTTAAATCTTCCGCGCAGGCCGACTCGACTAGTGAGCTATTACGCTTTCTTTAAATGATGGCTGCTTCTAAGCCAACATCCTAGCTGTCTAAGCCTTCCCACATCGTTTCCCACTTAACATACACTTTGGGACCTTAGCTGACGGTCTGGGTTGTTTCCCTTTTGACAACGGACGTTAGCACCCGCTGTCTGTCTCCCGAGTAGTACTCATTGGTATTCGGAGTTTGCAAAGGGTTGGTAAGTCGGGATGACCCCCTAGCCTTAACAGTGCTCTACCCCCAATGGTATTCGCTCGAGGCGCTACCTAAATAGCTTTCGAGGAGAACCAGATATCTCCGAGTTTGATTGGCCTTTCACCCCCAGCCACAAGTCATCCGCTCATTTTTCAACATAAGTCGGTTCGGTCCTCCAGTTGATGTTACTCAACCTTCAACCTGCCCATGGCTAGATCACTCGGTTTCGGGTCTACACCTTGCAACTAAACGCGCAGTTAACACTCGGTTTCCCTACGGCTCCGCTATTCGCTTAACCTCGCTACAAAATGTAAGTCGCTGACCCATTATACAAAAGGTACGCAGTCACGGTCTCAAGAACCGCTCCCACTGCTTGTACGTATACGGTTTCAGGTTCTATTTCACTCCCCTCACAGGGGTTCTTTTCGCCTTTCCCTCACGGTACTGGTTCACTATCGGTCAGTCAGGAGTATTTAGCCTTGGAGGATGGTCCCCCCATATTCAAACAGGATGTCACGTGTCCCGCCTTACTCGTTTTCATCTATGGTTAGTTTTCATGTACGGGGCTATCACCCTGTGCCGCTGTGCTTTCCAACACATTCCACTAACACCCCATAGACTTAAGGGCTAATCCCCGTTCGCTCGCCGCTACTAGGGGAATCTCGGTTGATTTCTTTTCCTCCGGGTACTTAGATGTTTCAGTTCCCCGGGTTTGCCTCACTACACTATGTATTCATGTAGTGATAACAGCTTATGCTGCTGGGTTTCCCCATTCGGATATCGTTAGCTCAAATGCTTATTACTAGCTCGCCAACGCTTTTCGCAAGTTATTACGTCCTTCATCGCCTCTGACTGCCAAGGCATCCACCGTATACGCTTGGTCACTTAACCATACAACCCAAATGAGTTTCACTTGCGTGAACATCTGGGCCATATCATGACCAGCTGGTTTTTACTTGTCTCACCTCCGACCAGGAAGTGGACTCGCCTTAGTTTTTTAGAATATTCAAGACACTTAAACAGTGTTTTGAGAACTCAAGTGTTAATGCTTTCGCATTAACGTTTTTCGCACTAACATCATCACACCAATAACAACGAATCGTCATTCATGCGCCTTTAGTTAGTACTATCAGCTTTCCAAATTGTTAAAGAGCGGGCTTAAAAAAGCCAAAGATAAAATCTCGTTTATCTTTGGCATCTCTAACCTATGCATATGCTTATCGTCATGATAAGTGTAAATGGTGGAGCTATGCGGGATCGAACCGCAGACCTCCTGCGTGCAAGGCAGGCGCTCTCCCAGCTGAGCTATAGCCCCATTTACATGCAGTTGAGATTTTACGTTTACCTTCAATGAAGGTCTTACCAAAAAAATTGGCTTGCCAATCGTTTCTAATCAAGGCGGTTGATAGCGACGTTTAGTTGACTAAACGAGTTATCATCCAACGCAGAGTAGGAAAGATTGGTGGGTCAGAGTGGACTTGAACCACCGACCTCACCCTTATCAGGGGTGCGCTCTAACCAGCTGAGCTACAGACCCAACGTAATTTCTCTTTCTTCTATCAAGTAATCTGTGTGAACACTCACATGCATCTCTGCACTTTAGGTATTGAGTTAGTCGTATAGGTAAGGAGGTGATCCAGCCCCAGGTTCCCCTAGGGCTACCTTGTTACGACTTCACCCCAGTCATGAACCACAAAGTGGTGAGCGTTCTCCCGAAGGTTAAACTACCCACTTCTTTTGCAGCCCACTCCCATGGTGTGACGGGCGGTGTGTACAAGGCCCGGGAACGTATTCACCGTGGCATTCTGATCCACGATTACTAGCGATTCCGACTTCACGGAGTCGAGTTGCAGACTCCGATCCGGACTACGACGTACTTTGTGAGATTAGCTCCACCTCGCGGCTTTGCAACCCTCTGTATACGCCATTGTAGCACGTGTGTAGCCCTACTCGTAAGGGCCATGATGACTTGACGTCGTCCCCACCTTCCTCCGGTTTATCACCGGCAGTCTCCCTAGAGTTCCCACCATTACGTGCTGGCAAATAAGGATAGGGGTTGCGCTCGTTGCGGGACTTAACCCAACATTTCACAACACGAGCTGACGACAGCCATGCAGCACCTGTCTCACAGTTCCCGAAGGCACAAGTCCATCTCTGGTCTCTTCTGTGGATGTCAAGAGTAGGTAAGGTTCTTCGCGTTGCATCGAATTAAACCACATGCTCCACCGCTTGTGCGGGCCCCCGTCAATTCATTTGAGTTTTAACCTTGCGGCCGTACTCCCCAGGCGGTCTACTTAATGCGTTAGCTTGGGAGCCCAGTGACTAAGTCACCAAACTCCGAGTAGACATCGTTTACGGCGTGGACTACCAGGGTATCTAATCCTGTTTGCTCCCCACGCTTTCGTGCATGAGCGTCAGTCTTTGTCCAGGGGGCCGCCTTCGCCACCGGTATTCCTCCAGATATCTACGCATTTCACCGCTACACCTGGAATTCTACCCCCCTCTACAAGACTCTAGTTCGCCAGTTCCAAATGCAATTCCCAGGTTGAGCCCGGGGATTTCACATCTGGCTTAACAAACCGCCTGCGCACGCTTTACGCCCAGTAATTCCGATTAACGCTCGGACCCTCCGTATTACCGCGGCTGCTGGCACGGAGTTAGCCGGTCCTTCTTCTGTAGGTAACGTCACAGTAATAGTTTATTAAACTATTACCTTTCCTCCCTACTGAAAGTGCTTTACAACCCGAAGGCCTTCTTCACACACGCGGCATGGCTGCATCAGGGTTTCCCCCATTGTGCAATATTCCCCACTGCTGCCTCCCGTAGGAGTCTGGGCCGTGTCTCAGTCCCAGTGTGGCTGATCATCCTCTCAGAACAGCTAGGGATCGTCGCCTTGGTGAGCCATTACCTCACCAACTAGCTAATCCCACCTAGGTTCATCCAATCGCGGAAGGCCCGAAGGTCCCCTCCTTTCCCCCGTAGGGCGTATGCGGTATTAGCAGTCGTTTCCAACTGTTATCCCCCTCGACTGGGCAGATCCCTAGGCATTACTCACCCGTCCGCCGCTCGTCACCTCAGAAGCAAGCTCCCTTGTGTTACCGCTCGACTTGCATGTGTTAGGCCTGCCGCCAGCGTTCAATCTGAGCCATGATCAAACTCTTCAATTAAAGTTCTTTTGAAAACCCCACTCTTATAAATAAGAACGACGCTTTCGGCTCAATGAATTCTGATTTCATTTAAAAGACTCGGAAGAATCAATTAAATGTTTGTACATATTACTATGAACACTCATCGTTGCATTGAGTTTAAATTTTTGATTGCCAACATTCCGAAGAACAGAAGACAATTTCGAATAACTCAATACCTGTGAATGTCCACACAGATTACTTGATAAATTGTTAAAGAGCTTGATGTCGATTTTTCAGACATCGCCGTCAGACGCTAGGTCGTTGGCTTGGGCTGCGTATTCTACGCATTCCCTTTATTGCGTCAAGTGTTTTTTCAAACTTCTTTTCGCCTGTTACCAACACTACTAAGTAGTTGTTAATAACGCTAACTGGTTTTCGCTTTCGCTGTATGCCGTGTCAGTGGATGCGCATTATAGGCAGCTTAAGATTTAGTGCAAGCGCTTTTGTGCAAAAAAATGATCTTTTTATGATCTTTTATTCATTTGAGCACTTAACTACATGATACCCACTATTTACCCCCAAAGTTATCCACAAAGGGTGAATTTATCAGTCAGTTTTATTATCCCAGAAACAAAAAAGGTAGCGAATAATCGCTACCTTTTTTATCTAACATCAATAGTGAACAGAGAGTTAACTGAGTTTACCGTGACATTGTTTGTACTTTTGTCCTGAACCACATGGGCACGGATCGTTACGGCCTATTTTCTCACCTTCACGGATGACTGTTTTAGGCGCTTCTATTTGTTGCTCTGCTGTATCACTTAATGCTTCTGCTGCTGCGTGTTGATAAGCCAGTTTAATCTTTGCATCTTCATCCCGGCGACGCTGCTCCATTTCATCAACATCTGACTGCGCTTGAACTTGTACTTTAGACAGTACGCTTATCACGTCATTTTTCAGTGTTTCAAGCAATTGTTGGAATAATTCAAACGATTCACGCTTATATTCTTGCTTTGGATTTTTCTGTGCATAACCGCGTAAATGAATACCTTGGCGTAAGTGATCCATGGCAGCTAAGTGCTCTTTCCAGAGTCCATCTAGTGTTTGCAGCATTACCGCTTTTTCAAATTGACGTAATACTTGTGCACCGACCATCTCTTCTTTAGCTTTATATAATTCACTCCATGACGTTAGAATCCGTTCGCGTAACGTTTCTTCATGCAGATTATCATCTTGATCTAACCATTCTTGAATTGTTAGCTTTAGGCCAAATTCATTACCAAGGCGTTGTTCAAGCCCCGGTACATCCCAAAGTTCTTCAAGTGATTGCGGTGGAATATATTGATCGACAATTCCACTTATCACATCTTGTTCGATATTCTGGATAGTGTCTTGAATACTTTCAGCATCCATTAGCTCGTTACGCTGTGCATAGACAACTTGACGTTGATCGTTAGCGACATCATCATATTCGAGCAATTGCTTACGGATATCAAAGTTACGAGCTTCAACTTTACGTTGAGCGTTTTCAATAGCACGTGATACCCAAGGATGCTCAATAGCCTCACCCTCTTCCATACCGAGCTTTTTCATCATGCCAGATACTCGATCTGAAGCGAAGATACGCATTAAGCTATCTTCCATCGACAAGTAAAAACGTGAAGAACCCGCATCACCTTGACGACCAGCACGACCGCGTAACTGATTATCGATACGACGAGATTCGTGACGTTCTGTACCTAGGATATGCAAACCACCTGCAGCAAGCACTTCATCATGACGTATTTTCCAGTCAGCTTTAATCTTAGCTTTCTGTTCTGCCGTTGGATTATCTAGCGCTTCAATTTCCATGTTCCAGTTACCGCCTAATACGATATCTGTACCACGGCCAGCCATGTTAGTTGCAATAGTCACAGCACCTAAACTACCGGCTTGAGCAACAATCTCTGCTTCTTTTTCATGAAACTTAGCATTGAGCACGCTATGCGGAATGTTAGCTTTTTTCAATAATGAGTTAAGTAGTTCTGATTGTTCAATAGAGACAGTACCCACTAATACTGGTTGGCCACGTTCACGACAACCTTCGATATCTTTAATAATCGCTGCATATTTTTCTGGCGCGGTAAGATAGACCAAGTCGGCCATATCTTTACGAACCATTGGGCGATTTGTAGGAACAACAACGGTATCTAAACCATAGATATGTTGAAATTCGAATGCTTCGGTATCTGCTGTACCTGTCATACCGGCAAGCTTTTCATACTGTCTGAAATAATTTTGGAAAGTGATAGAAGCCAGAGTTTGGTTTTCATTCTGGATTTTAGCGCCTTCTTTGGCTTCGACAGCTTGATGCAAGCCTTCTGACCATCTACGACCAGGCATAGTACGGCCTGTATGTTCGTCGACAATAATAACTTCATCGTCTTGTACAATATAGTCGATATCTTTTTCAAACAAGGTATGGGCGCGAAGTGCCGCATGAACATGATGCAATAACGAAATGTTCGTCGCAGAATAGAGCGAGTCACCTTCGGCTAACATGCCTTTTTCAATTAATAGCTGTTCAACTTTTTCTTGACCACGTTCAGTTAAATGAACCTGTTTACCCTTTTCGTCAATACTATAGTCACCTTCACCAACATAGTCTTCGGTGTCTTCTTTGTCTTGAGCGATGAGACTTGGGATCAATAAATTAATTTTGGCGTATAATTCAGAGCTGTCTTCTGCCGCACCAGAAATAATCAATGGTGTACGGGCTTCATCAATTAGAATTGAATCGACTTCATCAATAAGGGCATAGTGCAATGGTCGCTGAACGCGCTCTTGTGGAGAAAACGCCATGTTGTCGCGAAGGTAGTCAAAACCAAATTCATTATTAGTACCGTAGGTAATATCTGCATTGTAGGCTTCTTTCTTTTCGAATGAACCTAAGCCAGCAATGTTAATTCCGACACTTAAACCTAAAAACTCAAATAATGGACGGTTATTCTCAGCATCACGTGTAGCTAAGTAATCGTTCACAGTAATGATGTGAACACCTTTGCCCGTTATGCCGTTAAGGTAAGCTGGCAAAGTTGCCGTTAGAGT
Source organism: Shewanella sp. Arc9-LZ (assembly GCF_010092445.1). Taxonomy (NCBI): domain Bacteria; kingdom Pseudomonadati; phylum Pseudomonadota; class Gammaproteobacteria; order Alteromonadales; family Shewanellaceae; genus Shewanella; species Shewanella sp. Arc9-LZ. Next base: position 4,584,765 of record NZ_CP048031.1, read on the forward strand.
TTTACCTTCACCGGTTCGCATTTCAGCAATACGATTGCTGTCTAAAACCATGCCGCCGAGTAATTGAACATCAAACGGACGCATGTCGAACACACGCTTTGATGCTTCACGTACAACAGCAAATGCTTCTGCCATGATATTATCTAAGGTTTCGCCATTTTCTAAACGTGTGCGGAACTCTGTCGTTTTTGCTTTGAGTTCTTCATCAGAAAGCTTTTCGTAATCAGCTTCTAATGCATTAATTTGAATAACAATTTTTCCAAGATTTTTCAGGGTGCGGTCGTTGCGACTTCCGAATACTTTTGTCAGTAGTTTGCCTAACATCTTAATCACTTATCTGTTGTAGGTTTGGCTCATTTGAGCGCATTAACCGTTAATATTATTAACTTGCTTTGCGGTAAACGTATTTCTGTGGATCTATTTGTTGTTTACCACGCAGCACTTCGTAATGCACATGGGGGCCGGTTGAACGGCCTGTGCTTCCCATACTGGCAATTTTATCGCCTTTGGCAACGACGTCACCTACGTTTACTGACAGAGATTTATTATGTCCATAGCGAGTGCGAAGACCATTACCATGATCTATTTCGACTAACTCACCATATCCAAGCATGCTTCCTGACCATGTTACAACGCCTGCAGCAGTAGTTGTAACATCTGCCCCTTCTTTGCCGGCAAAATCAATACCTTTATGCATTGTTCGTCGGCCACTAAAAGGGTCATTTCGTAAACCATAGGGCGAAGATAACCAACCTTTATCGATTGGCCGCCCTGATATATAACGCTCTTCATCTATATGGAGATTAGATGCTACTGTTTCAAGTAGTGATAGCTGAACGTTATTATTATCAATTCTAGACGCCAACTTATTCATTTCATCGATAAGCTGGCTTAATTCGACACCATTGCCGATTTCGCTTAACCCGCCGATACCAACTTCTGTAGAGAAATCAAATTGGTCATCAAGGAGGTTATTTTGCGCTACTTGCTGCCCTAGGGCTTCAAGTCGGGTGATTTTGGCCTGCATTTTTGCCACGTGAGCAACCAAGGTTGCCAGCTGGGTTTCTGTTGCAGTTTTGAGTTCTACCACTTGTTGCTTTTGCTGTTGGCGAAGCTGTTTATTTTCATCAACTTTCGCTTGTTGGTTAGCAAAACGCTCAGTGCTATATTGATATATTCCTGTGCCAGTGGCCATCAGAATAATAGGTAGGAGTAACCAACGCTTACTAGGTTGCCAGCGCGTTACACCATTTCGACCTTGGATAAAAACTGTTACACTCATAGCCTAATTCAGCCATCTTATTATCATATGAAAAAGCCCCCTCAAGATCTCAGCAATTTAGTTCATTTGTCTGGGAGACTGCCTGAACTGGCCGAGAAAGCAGAACTACTTAATAATCTGAATCGATATGTCAAACAGACGTTAAATGGTCCTGTGGCAGAGCAGCTAAAAGTTGCTAATATCCGCCAGGGTGTTCTTGTTATTGAAACGACATCTGCAGCATGGGCTGCAAGAATAAACTTTCAAAAGCAGAAGCTATTAAAACAACTTCAAACTGACACACTTCCGATGCTTACCGCTATAGAGGTGAAAGTCAATCCTGGGCTTGCCTTAGCAAAACCACAATCTCAACCTAATCAAAATGTGATCAGCACCACTGCAGCACAACATATTGAAGCATTAGCTGCACATGTTGATGGTTCTTTAGGTGAAAAACTAAAACGGCTGGCTGCATTAGCCAGCCGTAATAGGCAATCTTAACTGATTAAACGTGCGCTAACGCACCTGGAACCATGAAGCTGACAGGCACATCAGCCTCTTTATCAAAGCTTACCAACTCCCACGCATCTTGCTGAGCAAGTAATGCACGCACAAGTTGGTTGTTTAACGCATGACCAGTTTTATAAGCTGAAAATTCGCCGACGATGGCATGACCAGCAACATATAAGTCACCAAATGCATCGAGGATTTTATGCTTAACGAATTCGTCTTCATAACGCAGACCATCAGGGTTTAATACACGATATTCGTCAAGTACAACGGCATTTTCCATGCTGCCACCTAGTGCAAGATTATTCGCACGTAGGTATTCAATATCTCGCATAAAACCAAATGTTCTGGCACGACTAATGTCTTTCACAAACGCTGATGTCGAAAAGTCCATCACCATGTGTTGTTGACTACGAGCAATTTCTGGATGATCAAAGTCAATTCTAAAATCAACTCTAAAGCCTTTAAAAGGTTTTAACTCAGCCCATTTATCGCCATCTTCAACACGCACAGGTTTGATGATTTTTAGGTATTTTTTAGCTGCAGCTTGTTCTTTAATTCCTGCACTTTGCAGTAAGAACACAAATGGGCTTGCACTGCCATCCATAATCGGGATTTCTGGTGCATCGACTTCGATAATTGCATTATCGATGCCTAAGCCGGCAAGTGCCGCAAACAAATGCTCAATGGTTGATATTCTAATCCCAGCATCGTTTACAAGGGCGGTACACATTGTGGTTTCACGAACCATATCAGCTTTGGCTGGGATAGACACAGCAGGGCTAAGATCGGTACGTTTTAGTACAATCCCTGTATTCACTGGTGCGGGCATAATGCATAGAGTCACTTTGTTGCCGGAATGTAATCCGACCCCAGTGCTCTTCACCATTTTTTGAACAGTTCTTTGAAAAATCATTCAGTCGCCCATAAATATCAATATTAAACAAATAGTTGCAAAAATAGCCTTAGGCTATCATGCATAACTGTTACAACATGCTACCATAAATTTAGCTTTTCACAAAAAAAACGCCAAACACAGAGTAAATGTATAAACCTGCTTGCAAAATAACCTTTTTCGCACACTTCGCTCATTAATCACGCAAAAACATAACGTTTTATCCGTGTATTAATCAGCTTGCTTACGCAAAAATGCCGGAATATCAAGATAGTCAGCATCAGTACGCTGTACAGGTTGAGGCTGCGGAACAGCATTACCTTTTGGCGCAGCGTAACTTTGTTGTGTCATCACTTCATCAACAGGTTCTGGACGCGGCTCTATTACAACAGGTTCTGGACGAGCAACAGGCTTAGACACTAATTGAATGTCTGGCTTTTTCTCTGCGCCGATACCTGTAGCAACAACAGTTACACGTAACTCATCGCTCATTTCAGGATCAATGACAGCACCAACTACAACAGTGGCATTGTCTGATGCATAAGCTTTAACGTGGTTACCCACGGTTTCAAGCTCTTCGATAGTAATATCCATACCTGCAGTAATGTTGACTAACACACCGCGAGCACCGGCTAAGTCGATATCTTCAAGTAATGGGCTCGCAACCGCAGCTTCTGCAGCTTCTTCAGCGCGATCATCACCACGAGCAACACCGGTACCCATCATGGCATTACCCATTTCGGACATAACAGTTTTCACATCGGCGAAATCGACGTTGATTAGACCAGGACGAGTAATTAGCTCAGCAATACCTTGAACAGCACCAAGTAATACATTGTTAGCTGCAGCAAAAGCATCAAGCAATGAAGTACCACGACCCAATACTTTTAATAGCTTTTCATTGGGAATGGTAATTAACGAATCCACATGTTTAGCTAACTCGGCAATACCAAGTTCTGCATAGGCCATGCGCTTTTTACCTTCAAAAGGAAAAGGCTTGGTCACAACTGCAACGGTTAGAATACCTTCTTCACGGGCAATTTCTGCCACAACAGGAGCAGCACCAGTACCGGTACCACCACCCATGCCGGCAGCGATAAAGATCATGTCAGACCCTTTAATTGCAGCTCGAATATTCTCGCGGTCTTCTTCAGCGGCTTGACGACCCACATCTGGGTTTGCGCCCGCACCGAGACCTTTAGTCACGTCGCGGCCAAGCTGAATAGTTGAACCAGCACTTGATTTACGTAGTGCTTGTGCATCTGTATTGGTAACGATAAATTCAACACCTTCGATGCTGTGTTTTACCATATGTTCGACCGCGTTTCCGCCGCCGCCACCGACGCCGATGACTTTAATCACCGCTTCGTCTGAATGTGTATCCATGATCTCAAACATTGTCTGATCTCCATTTGTCTGCGTTATTAAAATTCACCCTTAAACCAACTTTTGACCCGATTCAAAAAGCTGGTAACCCCTTGGCGCTCAGGTCGTTCGAACTGTCGTTCGATGACTCGTCTTGCGCCATAATGAAGCAACCCTATTCCTGTTGAATAAATAGGTTGATCAACATATTCGTATAACCCTTTTACTGGTAGCGGTGATGCGACACGAACTGGCATACCAAAGGTTGCTTCAGCAATATCAACGGCACCCGATATCGAGGACGTTCCTCCAGTAAGCACAATCCCTGCTGCAATTTGATCTTCTAGACCGCTATCTTGTAACTGCTTGAGAACAAGCTCAAACAATTCTTGATATCTTGGCTCTACCACTTCTGCCAGAGTATGGCGTGACATGCTACGTGAAGGACGACCACCCACTGACGGTACTTCAATACTGTCTTCACGGCTTACCGTAGAACTTCTGGCACTGGCAAACTGCACTTTTATTTGTTCAGCATGCGTTAACGGTGTTCTGAATATCTTGGCGATGTCACTTGTGACTTGGTTACCCGCTACCGGAATAACTGCACAATGACGTAATGCGCCGTTGGTATATACAGCAATATCGGTTGTGCCACCACCAATATCAACAATACACACGCCTAAATCTTTCTCATCATTTGTGAGCACAGAGTCTGCAGAAGCGATGCCCGAAAATACCAAATCATCTACTTTTAAACCGCAACGCTCGACACTCTTAGTAATGTTTTTGGCCATATCATTAGCACAAGTAACAATATGAGCTTTGGCTTCCATACGCATGCCCGACATACCAATTGGGCTCTTAATGCCGTCTTGAACGTCAATTGAATACTCTTGCGGCAATACATGCAAAATACGACGTTCTGTCGGGATCTTAACCGAGCGTGCGGTATGGATTACATTATCGACGTCTTCTTGGGTGACTTCTTCGTCGTTAATCGACACCATGCCATTTTCATTTTGGCAGGCAATATGTTTACCCGAAATACTTAAGTACACCGATGAAACCTGGCAATCAGCCATCAACTCGGCTTGATCTAACGCCCGTTGCACACTGCGCACTATAGAGTCGAGATCATTCACGCCGCCTTTATCCATGCCGCGAGAAGGATGATTACCTAAACCAATGACACTAATCTCACCATCAGGTAATACTTCACCAATGATCACTGCGACCTTGGATGTCCCTATATCTAACCCCACGATGAGGTTTCTTTCCTGATTTTTGGTCATTTATTGTCGACTCTCTTTTTTGAATCATCCCAACCTACGGCGAACCCGGTATCGTAACGTAAATCAACGGTCGCAATTGGTTTTTCACTTTGCTTCAAAGTTGGATACACATTAATAAAGCGTTGTATCCGTGACATTTTATCTTCTCGCCCAAGCTCTATTTCAATTCCGTTAGCCAGTACAGCATGCCACGCATGGCGAGGACTTAAGCGTAAACTGACCAACTTAAACTCGTTTATTGTCAATAAATCATCTAACTGCTGGTAGCTGGTCAATACTTCTATTTCAGTCCCTTCAGGGCCAGATAACTTGGGTAAGGCATCATGTTCTGAATGCGCAAACGCATCAAAAACCTCACCGTTAATATTAAGCCAAGACACTTCGTTCCAATGCGCTACAGCTTGTTGTTCTTGTAAGGTAACCTTAAACTTTGCCGGCCATTCTCGTCTTACTGATGCATGATAAACCCACGGCAATGCTTCTAATGCTTTTTGTACATCCACCACATCTGCGCTAAAAAAACTACTTTGCATTAATGACTGTAATGCATTTTTAATTTCGTCATCGGTGGTATAAATTCGCTCACCTTTAATAGCAACCGCTTCAATAGGCAATGCATCAGCATCGTTTAACAACTCGTGTAGTTGCACACAACCCCAAACAACGGTGCCAAGCACACTGCATAAAAACACTACACCAGTGCAAAAATACCAATTAACACGAGCTAATTTATGTTTTAGTTGCCGCCCTTTATCGCTCCACGACACCTTAAATCCGCCTCTGACGTTGTTCCGGAGTTAACTCCAAAAGATCGGTCATTATATAGACCAATTCATAAGGTTTAAAGCTCGATTTTCACACACAATAATTGGTGAAAAATCAATCACTTTATTGCTCTTCTACAAGCACTTTACAACCCAAATTATTCTGAGCTAATTCTTTCGATAAAGCACCAATATTACCCGCACCCTGGGTCATAAATAAATCCCCATGTTGCAACACATCAGGTAAAACTGCCGCTAGTTGATCTGGACTGGCGACAAAAATAGGGTCTATTTGACCTCGTAATCTAATTGAACGGCATAAAGCCCGCCCATCGGCACCCGGGATAGGAGCTTCACCCGCTGCATAAACATCTAATAATAATAAACAATCTACCTGCGACAATACATCGACAAAGTCTTCATATAAGTCGCGCGTACGGCTGTAACGATGCGGTTGATATGCCATCACTAAACGTTTGTCTGGCCAACCTGCTCGCGCTGCTTTAATCGTTGCTAATACTTCACTTGGATGATGGCCGTAGTCGTCCACGAGCATGACACTGCCATTAGGTGTTTCAAATTCACCTAAATGCTGAAAACGACGACCTATACCTTCAAACTCTGCAAGTGCTTGTACAATCGCACTATCATCGATGTCATCTTCACTGGCGACAGCAATCGCGGCTAAAGCGTTAAGAACGTTATGTTCACCTGGCAAATTAAGTACAATATCAACATTATCTTTGCCATGACGCTTAACCGTAAAGCTTGACTGGTGACCATTTTGTGCAAAATTAATCGCCTGGACATCAGCCTCTTCACTGAAACCATAGGTCACAACTTGGCGGCCAATACGTGGCATAATTTCGCGGATCACTTCATCATCAATACACATTACTGCGACGCCATAAAACGGCAGATTATGTAAAAAATCGATAAAAGTGGTTTTCAGTTTCTCAAAGTCGCCACCATATGTATCCATGTGATCGGCTTCGATATTGGTGATCACACTGACCATTGGTTGCAAATGCAAAAAGCTTGCATCGCTTTCATCTGCTTCAGCAATAAGGTAACGACTGGTGCCTAGGCGTGCATTGGTACCTGCGCTATTAAGTAAACCACCAATCACAAATGTTGGATCACGGCCAGCTTGACCATAGACACTGGCAATTAAGCTCGTCGTGGTGGTTTTACCATGAGTGCCGGCAATCGCAACACCATGACGATAGCGCATTAACTCAGCCAGCATTTCTGCACGGCGTACAATCGGAATACGTAATTCTTTAGCGGCAATAATCTCAGGATTTTGCGGGTTAATGGCAGTCGAAACAACAACAACATCAACCTGTTCAACGCTTTGGGCCTGATGGCCAATAATGATTTTTGCGCCAAGACTCGCCAAACGCTCAGTTACGCTATTGATAGCGATATCTGAGCCGCTTATTTGATAACCTTCGTTCACAAGCACTTCCGCAATACCACCCATGCCGGCACCACCGATGCCAACAAAATGAATGCGCTTAATCCGTCTCATTTCAGGGATCATGCTACGAAGCTGTGCGTATCTTTCTGTCTTAGTCATTTCAACCCTTACTCGCAAATGAGGCACAAATATCTGCTACTCGTTGAGTCGCATCTAATACCGCTACGCCTCTTGCCTTATGACCCATTTGGGCTAGTTCTTGTCTATTTTCAGCAAATAACTGCAATTTTTCAGCAAGGTTATCTGCATTTAAAATGGTTTGTGGTAATAAAAATCCTGCGCCAGCATCAACAAGTACTGATGCATTTACAGTTTGATGATCATCCACTGCATGAGGATACGGCACTAAAATACTCGGTAAACCCACGGCTGCCAGTTCGGACACTGTAAGGGCACCGGAGCGGCAAACCACTACATCGGCCCAACGATAAGCGGCTTCCATATCATCAATAAATTCTGCAACATTGACACTGTCTGATTGGCCAAGTTGTTGATAACTCGACTTTACTGTTGTTTGGTTATTTTTGCCCACTTGGTGCCAAACTGTCAGAGAATGATATTTACTCAGATGAGCCACCACAGCAGGCATGACATCATTCAATACTTTGGCACCTAAACTGCCACCTACCACCAATACTCTTAACGCATCGGCTTGCGGTGTTTTAATTTGTGCGCCTAACTCAATCAGCTCTTGGCGGATGGGATTACCCACAACCTCAACATTAGCGACGCTACTGGTAAAGGTATTGGGGAATGCACACAACACTTTTTTGGCAATCTTAGATAACAACTTATTGGTTAATCCTGGAATCGCATTTTGCTCATGCAACACGACAGGAATACCTGACAATTTTCCGGCCACTCCGCCCGGGCCGCTGGCAAAACCGCCCATGCCTAGAATCACATCGGGTTGAAAATCATCAATTACCGCTTTGGCTTGAATAATTGAACGGATAATTTTAAATGGTGCCGCTAACTTACGCATAAGCCCATTACCACGCACACCTTTAATATCGATAAATTCAATATCAAATCCGTGTTGAGGCACTAAACGCGCTTCCATTCGGTCGGCAGTACCTAACCAACGTATTTGCCAACCTTTCTCCGCTAAATACTTCGCCACCGCAAGTGCAGGAAAAACATGGCCACCCGTACCGCCAGCCATAATTAATATCTTAGGAGAACGACTAATATTACTGTTCATTAACTGGTTCTCCCTTGTACGGCTTGCACCAAACTAACTCGACGTTCATGATCTATCCTAACAAGCAACATCACCGCAGCGGTCATAATCCACAAACTACTGCCACCATAGCTAATAAACGGTAGGGTTAACCCTTTGGTTGGTAACATACCAATACTGGCCCCTACGTTAACTACGGTCTGAAAACAAATCCAAATACCGACACCATAGGCGACATAACTTTCAAAAGGGCGCTGCATTTTTAAACATAAATTACCCAATCTAATCGCACGTATAGCAATAAAAAATAATGTGCATAACACCACCATAATACCGGTAAACCCCAGCTCCTCACCGATAACAGCAAAGATAAAATCAGTGTGTGCCTCAGGTAAATAAGCCAGCTTCTGAATACTGTTACCTAAACCCTGACCAAACCAATCGCCTCGGCCATAAGCCATTAAGGACTGCGTCAACTGATAACCACTGCCAAATGGGTCTTCCCACGGATCCATAAACGAGGTCACACGTCGCATACGGTAGGGTTCGAATAGCACCAGTAATACGAAGGTCGCTACGCCAAGTAATATCAACACCATAAAGTCTGTAATGCGCGCGCCAGCCAGAAACAACAAGCTTACCGTACACACAAACAACACCACCACGGTGCCTAGGTCAGGCTGTAACAAAATCAATACTGCGAACAAACCGTAAACCCCAATCGGTTTATAGAAGCCTTTACGGTTTTCGCGTAATTCACCATGACGACGTACTAGGTAACCTGCCATGTATACAATAAATACAAACTTGGCCATTTCGGCGACTTGGATCCTAATAGGACCGATAGACAACCAACGACGAGCACCGTTAACCGAAGTACCGATAAACAGTACTGCTATCAATAATACCAACACCGCTAGCATCAGCATGCCGCTGTTTTTTTCCCAATAGCTGACTTCAAACTTCAGTACCACGAAAGCAATCACTACGCAGCCAACAAGGTAAAGCACATGGCGATACATAAAATAAAACGGGTCGCCAGTCAGTTTGGTCGCTTCAGGCATTGAAGCAGACATCACCATAACAAAACCAAAACACATTAAGCCGACAATCGCGACTAGAAAGCTACGGTCGTATAACGGCATACCCGGTGTATGGTCATCTGATAATAACGAGGGCAAAGTCCAATTAAGGCCCCGTTTAAACAAGCTAAGTTGCTGCTCGTTATTCGCCATCGGCTAACGACTCCACACACTGTCTAAAATCATCACCGCGAGCCATAAAGTTCTTATACATATCTAAACTGGCACATGCTGGCGACAATAATACTATGTCACCAGACGATGTTAATTCAGCGGCTTTGGCGACGGCCTCTGCCATCGTTGTCACTTCAATAGTGCCTGGTTTTAATTTGGCAATTTTGCGTCCATCTCGCCCCAAGGTAATAAGCTGGGTAATATTGCTCAACGGTTCTATAAGCGGACTAAAATCACTGCCTTTACCATCTCCACCGGCGATCAAATACAAATCACCTAAGTGTGAATTAAGTCCCTCTAGCGCGGCAACTGTCGCGCCAACATTGGTCGCTTTAGAGTCATTGATATACGACACACCTTGCTTAACGGCAATCAGTTCGCAACGATGGCTTAAACCAACAAAGGTTTTAGCCACTTCTATCATGGCCTCTTTACCGACACCACAAGCATCGGCTAATGCCATTGCAGCTAATAAGTTTGCATGGTTATGGCTACCAATTAAGGTCACATCAATTAAATTAATAATTTCACTGTCACCATGGAAAATCTTGCCATCACTTAATCCCCATGCATCGCCTTCTGGCACATCCAAACCAAAATTATTTTGATTCATTGGCTCTAACGGATAAGTTAACTCGTCATCACGGTTGTACATCACAAAGCGACTTTGTGGGTATAAGCGTAATTTTGCTTCGCGGTAAGTATTTAAGTCACTATAGCGATCCATATGATCTTCGCTAACATTGAGACACGTTGCCGCAATACAATTTAATGAATGAGTTGTTTCAAGTTGAAAACTCGATAGTTCAAGTACGTAAAAGTCTGCATTCTGAGGTAATAAATCCAGCGCTGGTGTACCAATATTACCGCCAATCGCCACCGATTTTCCGGCAGCTAACAGCATTTCGTACACTAATGTCGTCACCGTAGATTTACCATTTGATCCAGTGATACCGACAACGCAAGGTTTTTTGTCTGCTATTTCTCGAGCAAATAACTCGACATCACCAATCACTTCAATTCCCATGTCCAATGCTGCACGCACTTCAGGCGTATCGATTGGCACACCAGGGCTGATGATAATTTGGCTAGACTGAACTAAATAACGACAATCAAACCCGCCAGCCAATAATTCAATATCGGCAAACTCTTGTGCCAACGTATCTGCACCCGGCGGATGACGACGACTGTCCATCACTAAAGGTTTAATGCCTTTAGACACTAAAAAACGCACGACCGAGAGCCCTGTTGCCCCTAAGCCTAAAACAATGTGCGTATATTGAGTTTGCATAATACTGACCTTGATTAATTACTTAGCGTAATTTTAGAGTCGCGAGACCCAGTAACACTAAAAACAACGAGATAATCCAAAAACGCACGATTACACGCGGCTCTGGCCACCCTTTTAACTCATAGTGATGATGAATAGGTGCCATACGGAAAATTCGTTGACCACGTAACTTATACGAACCCACCTGCAATATCACCGATACCGTTTCCATCACAAACACGCCACCCATGATCACTAATAAAATCTCTTGGCGAACCAAAATAGCAATCACACCTAATGCAGCACCCAACGCTAATGAGCCTACATCGCCCATAAACACTTGTGCTGGGTAGGTGTTGAACCATAAAAAACCTAAACCTGCACCGACCATAGCCGTACACACAATCACCAATTCACCGGCTAACGGTAAATGAGGTAGGTGCAAATAACTGGCAAATTGTGCATGACCAGATAAGTAAGCGATTAATGCAAACGCAGCCGCAACCATTACGGTTGGCATAATCGCCAAACCATCTAAGCCGTCGGTTAAGTTCACTGCGTTACTGGCACCCACGATGGTGAAGTAAGCTAATAAAATAAACATAAAGCCCAGTTGCGGCATAATATCTTTAAAAAACGGCACAACTAATTGTGTTTCGCCAACCATGGTTGATGAGCTATACAAATACACTGCAACCACTAAAGCGGCAATTGACTGCAGCGCGTATTTCCAACGTGCAATTAGGCCTTTAGAATCTTTCTTAACCACTTTACGGTAATCATCAATAAAACCAATGACACCAAAACTGGCTAGTACAAATAAAGTGACTAATACATAACGATTAGATAAGTCGCCCCACAGCAGCACACTGATAAAAATGCCCGCAAGGATAAGAATTCCGCCCATTGTCGGTGTTCCACGCTTACTGAAATGCGATTCTGGACCGTCATCACGAACGACTTGACCAATTTGCAGCGTTTGCAGGTGCTTAATTAAAATCGGCCCCCACCACAAACTAAACACCAATGCAGTTAACAAGCCTAAAATAGCCCGGAACGTTACATATGAAAAAACGTTAAACCCGCTATAAAATTGGGTTAAATACTCGGCTAGATAAACCAGCATCTACACTAACTCCCCACGCCCAAAGGCATCTAATAAACTGTCCACAACTCGCTCCATAGCGGCGCTGCGGGAACCTTTAACTAAAACGGTGATATTACCTTTGGTACTTATTAACTGTTTTTGCAATGCCACGATTAATGGCTCTTGAGCACAAAAGTGTTCACTGCCAAATGCTTCACTGGTATTTGCCGACAACTGGCCGCAACAAAATAGCGACTCTATGGCTGCATTTTTAACCTGTAATCCAATGCTGGCGTGCAAAGGGGCAGCATTGTCGCCTAATTCGCCTAAATCTCCCAGCACTAAAAAACGATATCCATCACGTTGCTGCAACCAATTAATCGCCGCACTTACTGACGTTGGATTAGCGTTATAGCTATCATCAATTAATAACACTCGACCAAGCTCATGGGGCTGCATACGACCCTTTACCGGTTTAAGCAAAGCAAAGCCTTGTGCGATGTCGTAAAGCGATATATCTAAAGCAATACACATAGATGCTGCAGCCAGAGCATTACTCACTTGATGCAGACCCGCCAATGGCAATTGCACCACTTCTTGCTGTCCATCAAAGGTTAATGTAAACCGATAACAACCATTGGCATCTGCCACTATGTCTGTTGCGGTAACATCGGCATCGACATTCATTTCACGGCTAAAACGCAGGTGTTTGTGCCCTTGCGACTGTTGCAGCATAAAGTCTGCAAACTTGTCGTCAGCATTAATAATCGCCGTGCCATCTGGAGCAAGATGATTAAAAATTTCAGATTTAGCCTGAGCAACACCTTCCAGCGAACCAAATCCTTCAAGATGAGCATTGCCGACATTATTCACTAACGCGACTTGAGGCAGCACTAACGACGAGGTGTAATCGATCTCACCACGATGATTTGCGCCAAGTTCAAATACCCCATATTCATCACCTTTACTTAACCGTAGCAAAGTTAACGGCACACCAATTTCGTTGTTAAAATTGCCGGCAGTAAATAACACTTGGTGATGTTGAGATAAAATAGTGGCCAGCATTTCTTTAACGCTGGTTTTGCCGTTTGACCCCGTTAACGCGACGCAAATAGGCGCCACGGTTTGGCGCACAAACGCTCCCATCTTGCCCATAGCCTTTTGGGTATCGGCCACTACAATTTGCACAATATCGGCGGCAAAAGGATGGTCGACTAATAGATGATCGACCAACAGTGCTACTGCACCATTTTTAATCGCAGTATCAACAAAGTCATGCCCATCAAAACGCTCGCCTTTTAACGCGATAAATAAACATTGAGCTGGAATGTTGCGAGTGTCAGTACTGACACTCGTAATCACTCCGTCTTGGCCGTGTAGGGTGCCATTAAGATGCTGGGCTAATACCGACATAGTGACACTAATCATGATGCCTCCTGAGACAACTTGAATGCTAAGGCGCGTTCATCATAATCAATACGTTGTCCTGCCACTTCTTGATAGGTTTCATGCCCCTTGCCAGCAAGTAGTACAATATCGTCAACGTTTGCCAATGCAACAACATGGGTAATGGCTTCAATACGGTCTACTTGAGTAAGCACGTTTTGAGGCTGACTAATACCCTGTAAAATATCGTCAATAATGGTTTGTGGATCTTCACTACGGGCATTGTCACTTGTGATCATCACTTTATCTGCATATTGCTCAGCGGCTTGTGCCATCAAAGGACGTTTGCCTTTGTCACGATCGCCACCGCAGCCGAATACACACCACAGAGTTCCTTTGCAGTGCAATCTTAATGCTTTTAACGCTTGCTCAATTGCATCTGGAGTATGGGCATAGTCAACAACCAAAGTCGCGCTGTTAGTAGATGAAAAACGCTCCATACGACCCGCAACAGGAACCAACAACGGCAGCACCGCCAAAATAGATGCCATTGGCTTGCCCTGTAAATACAGCACAGCTATTGCTGCCACGAGGTTAGACAAGTTAAATGCACCTAATAGTGGCGAGTTAAGCAGCACACTTGCTGACTTTTCACTATTAATTTCGACAAAATGCAATGTCGCGGTGACACCTGCATCATGATATTCAATGGCATCACAGTAAAAGTCGGCAGCAGAATTACCTTGAATGCTGAATGATTTATTCTTTTCATTCGCAAGTTGGGTCAACCATTTCTCGCCCACGGCATCATCAATATTAATCACACCATGTTTTACACTAGGAAATTGAAATAAGCGTTTTTTAGCCGCAGCGTAAGAATCCATATCACCGTGATAATCTAGATGATCGCGGCTTAAATTAGTAAACACTGCTATATCAAATGGTGCCGCTTCTACTCGTCCTTGTACTAAACCATGGCTAGACACTTCCATAGCACACAGTTCAGCGCCTTTAGCAGCAAACTCACTAAGCTGGCGCATAACCGTTATGGCATCAGCAGTCGTATTGCCACTATCCACAAGTTGGCCCCACAAACCATTACCTAATGTGCCCATCACAGCGGCTTGATGGCCAAATAAATGGACAATTTGAGCAATAATTTGGCTTACAGAAGTTTTGCCATTGGTACCGGTTATTCCAATCAAAGATAACGATTGGTTATTGGATAAGTAAAACTGAGCAGCAACGGCCGACAATTGGCGGCCTAGTTGGCAAAAAAACACTAATGGCACAGTATATTGAAGACGATCGACGATGCCATGTTCATCTGGATTATCGGTATGGATCAGTATCGCCGTTGCTCCAGCGTTAATCGCTTGAGGAATGAATACTCGACCATCGACTTTATGACCAGGTAACGCCACAAATAAACCGCCACGTTCTACGTCACGGCTGTCTAGTGTTAACCCATTAATGGATTCGCGGCCAGAGTAATGGAACCACGGCGCTAATAAATCATTTAATAACATTATTCTGCGCTCCTCGCGCAGTGGCCAAATGAACAGCCTCCTGCTCTGAAATTGGTTCTACATTAAGCATTTGCAAGGCACCTGACATAATTTTAGCAAAAGCAGGGCCGGCAACATCGCCACCGTAATATTTGTCGCCTTTGGGTTCATTAATCACAACTGAAATAGCCAAGCGTGGTTTATGAACCGGAGCTACACCAGCAAATAAAGCAACATAATCATCGCCATACCCCCCAGCAACGGCTTTACGGCTTGTACCTGATTTACCTGCAACGGGGTAACCATCAATATGTGCTTTGGTTCCTGTGCCTCCCGTTTCAGTCACCCCAACGAGCATTTCCATTACGTCATAGGCGACTTTATTTGAAATAACTTGCTCGCCTTTAGGTGGCTGTCTCAGTTTTAAAATCGATACTGGATAAAGTATTCCACCACTGCCTAGCGTGGCGTACATACGTGCAATTTGTAATGGTGTCGCGGTAAAGCCATAACCAAAAGACAGGGTGGCACGTTCAAAGTCAGACCAACGATGGCGATTATGAATTAATCCGGCACTTTCACCGGTTAAATTAATCCCCGAATAATTACCTAATCCCATGGATTGGTATGTACCGAGTAATTGTTCAACAGGCATAGACAAGGACAGCTTACTAATACCCACGTTACTCGATTTAACCAAAATTTTGGCTAACGTCATGTCACCATAGTTATTCGAATCGCGAACTTGACGTCCACCAATCCGCATCCACCCTGGTGATGTCGAGATCAATTCATTTACTTTCACTGTGCCAGAATCTAGAGCCGCGGCAACAACAAAAGGTTTGATAGTAGACCCTGGTTCGAATGTGTCAGTTAAGGCACGATTACGCATACGATGAGGCTGTAAATTATCTCGGGCATTGGGATTATATGAAGGCGTATTTACCATCGCTAGCACTTCGCCAGTGGTCACATCGATGACCACCACAGACCCTGAAGTCGCTTGGTATACTTCTGTCGCACGTTTCAATTCACGATATGCCAACTGCTGAATACGTTGATCGATACTGAGCACTAAATCGTTAGAGCTTTCGCCTTCTTGCACGATATCTAAACGTTCAACCACACTGCCATCGCGGGCTTTACGTACTTTTTGCTTAGAGGGTGTTCCTGTTAACCAAGTATTATAAGTATTTTCGATGCCTTCAATGCCCACATCATCGATATTAGTGATACCAATTAACTGTGCAGCCGTTTCACCAGCAGGATAGTAACGACGGGATTCTGATTTAAGGTAAATACCACCAATTTTAAGCTGCTCAATATAGTCAGCAACAGCAGAGGTCACTTGACGTTTAAGATATACAAAGCGCTTTTTAGGATTGTTTTTGACTTTTCTGACCAATACATCGACAGGTTCCTGCAGAACATCAGCAAGGGCTTGCCAACGTCGCATGTCTTTAAATGCATCTTGATCATGAGCATGTTTAGGATCAGCCCACACAGCCCGCACAGGAACACTAACCGCGAGCATATCGCCATTGCGATCGGTGATTAAGCCTCGCTGAACTTGATTGCTGGTTGTGCGTAATGTGCGCATATCACTTTCGTGACGCAGTTTATCTGGCTCAATAATTTGAATATAGGCCGCACGCGCAACTAGACTGCAAAATAATAACAAAACGAACCCCACCACAACGTATAAACGCCATGGAATAAGTTCGTGACCTAATTTTTGCTTTGCTTGTCTAGCCATATTCCCTATGCTCACTGGACTCGAATGATAACTTCCTCCTTAGGAAGCGGCCGAGACATATTTAATTCTTTGGTTGCCATCCGAGTCACACGACTGTGCTCTGATTGCGATTGTTCTTCTAATAATAGGTTTCGCCATTCAATATCTAAGCGATCTTGCTCTTGTAGAAGTTGATCCCATTGAGTAATCAACTTACGTGTTACATGGCTGGTATAAACGACGGCTACGCCATTCATCACAACCAAAATACTCAACAGCAATACCCACTTGTGGTGCCAAATGTCATGTAACACAATCCGAGGCAAATTTAATGGTGATTGGCTCACATTACCCTCAGTGGTTAATAATCCAGACGTTCGGCAACTCGTAATACTGAGCTACGCGCACGTGGATTTTGCTCTAATTCTGCATCAGAAGGCTTTAGTGCCTTACTAACCGCCTTTAATTTGCGCGATTTATTAAGCTCTGCTTCCATGATAGGCAATCCATATGGCACGCTTTCAGCTTGGCTATGGCGGCGAATGAAACGCTTAACCATACGATCTTCTAACGAATGAAAACTGATCACCGATAGACGTCCTTGGGGTGCTAATACTGCTAATGCGCCTTCAAGTGCTTGATCGATTTGTTCTAATTCACTGTTAATATAAATACGAATAGCCTGGAACACCCGTGTTGCAGGATGCTTATTACGCTCTTTATTTTTAGTGATGCGCGCGATTAAATCGGCTAAATCTTTGGTACGCAAAAAAGGTGTTTTTTCGCGATCGGCAGCGATACAACGTGCAATGTGGCGCGAATTTTTTTCTTCGCCGTAGGTTTTAAATACCCATGCCATATCTTCAATTTCTGCACGCGCTATCCACTGCGCCGCTGTTTGCCCTTGGCTATTGTCCATGCGCATATCGAGCGGGCCATCACGTAAAAAACTAAAGCCACGTTCAGCATCGTCTAATTGTGGTGACGACACGCCAAGATCAAGCAATACACCATTAATTTTACCGGTTAACCCAAGTTCCTCGACATACTCAGCTAATTGACCAAAGCCACCGTGTACGATTTGAAAACGTGGATCATCAGCAAACTGTTTTGCAGCTTCAATGGCTTGTGGATCACGATCAATTGCAATTAAACGACCATTTTCGCCTAAATGGCTTAATACATGACGCGAATGCCCACCTCGGCCAAACGTGCCATCAATGTAGATGCCATCACTTTGGATATTGAGACCATCAACGGTCTCATTCAATAATACTGATAAATGGGCAAACTCTTGGCTCATTGGGTTCTTCTAACCTTTTTGGTCATTACAGTGAAAAGTGTGCCAAGCGTTCATTGCTGGCTAAATCTTGGCTTTGAATGAGCGCATTGCCATCATCCATTTGTTGCTGCCAAGCACTCTCTTCCCATAATTCAAATTTATTCAGTAAGCCCACCAGCATGGTTTTCTTTTCTAAACTGGCGAAACTTCGCAATGCCGGCGGAATCACAATACGTCCGTGGCTGTCTAGTTCACAATCTTGTGCGTGACCTAGTAATTTTCGTTTAAAGGAACGCTCAAGTGGATCGGTATCAGAAAGCAATCTTAGCTTTGCTTCAATCTGCTCCCATTCATGTAACGGATAAATCAACAAACAAGCAGCGTCAATATCAACGGTCATAATCACAGTACCGGCATGCTCCACACGTAACGCATCACGGTATCTCGCTGGAATAGCGATCCGCCCTTTAGCATCCATGTTGATTGCACTGGCACCACGAAACACGTTATTTAGCCCTTAATGTTGTCATTTGATCCACAATGATCCACTTCTTCCCACAAATGCTAAGTTTAGGGACTCTATGCAAGTGTTGTCAAGCAATGGACAGATATATTAAATCCAGACCCCAAGCGGGTTAGCAGCAAATTAATATCAAGCGGGATGAATGACAGAGCTGTCATAGGAAAACAGCTAAAAATCAGGGTAAATGAGTTAAACCAGAGACATAACGGTCACTTTATCGGCTAAAATAGACTCGCGATCTTTTTAATTAATGTTATTTAATCGTTCGAATGCTCCATCTTTACCTCGTAATATTGCTCAACAGCTCAATTTTAAGCACATTAAAAATCAACAAATAGTCGACTGAGTCGATTTTCTACGTTTAAAAAAGCTCTTTATTTTATGCTTATGCCTGTCGAGCATCTTCAATATCAGTATTATTGAGGCGAAAACACCTCTCTATTCACCTTGCTGTATCGTATTGCACAGGTAAATTGCTTAGGTAAATAACACTGCTAAATAACACTGCTAAAACAACTTTTGATCATTAGATTACTGCTAAACCTCAACTGCTAAACCTCAACTGCTAAACATCGATTACTAAGCATCAATGGCTAAGTATTAACGACCAAAAATCGATTGCAGAACATCACGATGTATAACATTAACCCTGCATGTTGAGGGCAAGCATTTTATCAATTCATCTCGCAATCACAGTTAATTTTTCTTAATGCCTTAATGGGATGTACGGTGATGATGACTCAACAATAAACAGTTAAAAGCAGTGTTATCACTTAAGAAATTACGCTACAGCGATATCGATCTGCTCAACGCTGTGTCCTGTTAACTTCGTTGCATTAATAGGCAATAGATAAGCTATTGACGCGGAAATACGCCTTTAGAGGTCGTAAATGGGAAAATATCGCGACGTTAACGTTATTCTATTGCCCTTGGTACATCATTGAATAACTGATAAAAATAATGAAATGAGCATAATTGATAACACCCATACCAACAGGGAGCCAGTCAACCAAGAGTATGAAAGAGGTAATTAAACGATCCAAAATCTAAATAAGATTAAATTTTAATCAAATTAAGCCGATAAACAGTTATGATGATAAACATCCAACTTCATTTCACCGTCACAGGAGAGCAACATGAGTATCGACAGCATTTATGCCATGCTAGCTAGACCTGTACAGGCAGTGAGTGAGCGTAAGAGGATTGTTGAACAAGTCAAACATACCAGTGCGATAAGTGCAGACAGCCACGAGGCACCTCAGTCACAATTACCCCCCAGCATTACTCATAAAATGCCGATTCAACGGCAGGAAGCGCCACGTCAAGAAAGACGCGCCAAACCTAGAACGGTTAATGAGAAAAAAAATCTAGGTAGTCGAATGAGGCGAATGAAAACGGATAAGCGATTCTCCACTCGGGGAGAAACCGCTAGTCAGCTTATTGATATTGAAGTGTAATATTTACTTCGTTTACCCAACGTCACCATTAGGGCTCACTTGAGATACAGCTTTCTGCCAGCCCTTATATAAGGTTGCACGAGTCTCTATATCCATTGTTGAGGTAAACTCCCGCTCGGTAGACAGCATGGTTTTTAATTCATCGGTCGACTTCCATACACCAACAGCCAAGCCAGCGAGGAATGCAGCTCCCATCGCAGTGGTTTCTGTTACTTGCGGACGAATAACCGTTACCCCAGTAATGTCGGCTTGAAATTGCATTAAAAAGTCATTCGCTACCGCACCACCATCCACTCGAATTTGTGTTAGCGGTACATTAGAGTCTTTGCTCATAGCATCAAGCACATCACGAGACTGGTATGCAATTGCTTCTAATGCTGCGCGAATAATATGATTCCGATTGGCTCCCCGGGTTAAACCAATAATGGCACCTCGGGCATCGGCATCCCAATAAGGCGCACCTAAACCCACAAATGCAGGCACCAAGTAAACGCCATTAGTGTCGTCTACTTTGTCGGCAAAATATTGGGTGTCACAAGCATCGGCAATAAGACCTAACTCATCACGCAACCACTGAATGACCGCGCCGCCCATAAATACCGAGCCTTCTAGGGCATAATTCACCTTTGTATCAGCGCCAATAGCAATGGTCGTTAATAACCCATGGGTAGACTCTACCGCTTTGTCACCCGTGTTCATTAACAAAAAACACCCTGTGCCATAAGTATTTTTAGCCATCCCAGGCTCAATGCACAATTGGCCAAATAACGCCGATTGTTGATCGCCAGCCATGCCCGCCACAGGAACATGATTGCCAGCCAATTCGGTATAGCCGTATATTGCGCAAGACGGTTTCACGTCAGGTAACATTGCCCGAGGGATGTTAAACAGATCAAGCAACTCTTGGTCCCACTGCTGGTCATGAATGTTAAATAACATGGTCCGAGATGCATTAGTCGGTTCGGTCACATGGACTTCACCTTGTGTGAGTTTCCACACCAACCAGGTGTCAACGGTGCCAAACAATAAATCACCGGCTTCGGCTTGTTCACGAGCGCCTTCAACATTGTTTAAAATCCACTCAACTTTTGACGCCGAAAAATATGGATCTAGTACCAGCCCAGTTTTCTGGCGCACCATATCTTCAGCACCTTGTGCTTTATGATGTTGGCATATTGCCTGGCTGCGGCGACATTGCCATACAATTGCATTACATACCGGCTTACCTGTGTGCTTGTTCCAGACAATCGTGGTTTCGCGTTGATTAGTAATCCCTATCGCGGCAACATCATGACGGCTAATGCCCGCGCGAGTTAGCACTTCAACCAAAACTGAACTTTGTGAAGACCATATCTCCATCGGATCATGCTCTACCCACCCCGCTTGCGGATAATGTTGAGTAAATTCACGATGTGCCACGGCGACAATATTCGCTTGATGATCAAACACAATGGCACGAGAACTTGTAGTGCCTTGATCTAACGCGACAATGTATTTTTTTGCAACCATCTGATTTCCTATATCATTTTGTCATTATTATTTTTATATGATTTATCTGCTTAATAAGCCAATGTGACATCGTACATCGACATATAAAATTAATGCAAGTAATTGTCACCCGTTCACAGAAAACCTCATCATTTTACTGTAGATCAGAAATAAAAAGGCCTCGCAACTGCGAGGCCTTAAATATCAACACTAGCAGAGCTTATTACATCTTATAGCTTAACTGCACACCTGTTAACCATACATCACCGGTGGCTTCACCAGTGAAGCTAATCGCTGCAAGATCCTGTAGGCCCTGAGTCTCTGTAATGGGTGCGTCACCATAAGTGCGAATGTAAGTCACACCCACATCAACATTCAAATTTTTAGAGACTTGATAACCGGTACCCACACTGAACCATAAACGGTCAGAATCTGGAATGGTCGTGGTGCGATGCTGATCATCAACCGCAGTTGTATCTAATGCCATACCTGCACGTAATGTCCACTGGTCATTAAGGGTATAGGTGGTACCAAGCGCATAACGCCAGTTATCTTTAAAGTTCTCTTCTTTTACTACGTCTGACTCTAAGCCACCTACTGGCTTAACATCACCAGGGAAATACGCCACTAGTTGCTCAAACACACTCCATTCGGTCCAATTAACACTGGCATGCATTGCCCAGTTTTCGGTTAACTGGTGATAAGAAGCAAGTTCTGCAAATGCAGGTAACTCAATAGGTAAGTAGCCTTCGATTTCAATATTTTGACCACCGTTATAAGCCACACCAGACACATGACCGTCTAATTTAAGATCGACACTACTGTGATAAGCCAAACCGATACGGTTAGCTGAGTTAATTTGCCAGCTCGCGCCCGCTTTCCATCCATAACCAACATCATCACCTTCCATTGACTTTAAATTTGTACCACCTGAAGGTAAGCGTGCATTGATGCTTGCAGGTAAATTAGGATTAGCTTTAATCGCATCAATCCAACCTGGAGCGGTTGCACTAACTTCACCTTCACCGTACACAACACGTAAACCAGCACCTACAGTGAATGAGTCATCAATGCGGAAAGCAACATTGGGATTAAACTCGACTGTGGTAATTGAGGTTTTACTGCCAAAAATAGCCGCTGCATCCGCTACCGGAATATCAGTTGCTAAACCATAATTTGAATTAACCGCTAGACCCCAAGTCCATTGATCATTCAACTGGTTTGAATAATAAAAGTTTGGCACAAATGCATTATCAGCAACATCATATGCGTCAGCACCAATCACTAATGGCTCTGAGCCTAATAACGGTGAAGAAATGCCGACATCACCAACCACATCAACATTTGGCATGACATAAATGCCACCCGCTGATACTTGGCGGCCTTCTAGATAAGCTAGCATGGCTGGATTACGCGCTTGAGTTGACGCATTGTCTGCAATAGCCGCTTCACCAGCAAATGCACGGCCTAAACCTGTCGCTGAATATTCTGCAAGTTGAAAACCTGCCGCGTTCACTTGAGTTGTTGCCCCAAATACAATGGCGCTAATCGCCAGTGTTAACACTGTTTTTTTCATTATGATTCTCTGTGTCTTAGTTTCAAACTGCATAAATCGACTTTTATAGAGCAAAAACTCGATTTAAATGAAGCCGCCAGTGTACTGATCCAAAAAAGCTTTGCAACTGCGTAAAGAGACGGAACAAGAAGTGAGTGATTGAATTTAAAATTGTGATCATGATCAAACTTTTAATTTTCTGCTATAAAAAAGAAACTAAAAGCGGTATAGCTGTAAACCGATTTAACAGCACATAAGGAAAAGTTATTTTTTATCATTTAAAAACATTAGGTTAAATAACTTTACATGGCACACTAGTGAGCTTAAATAATTAACGATATTCATCTAAAATAAGTCCACCTAGTACTTATATTACAAAATAGTGACATAAAAACGTTTACAATTAAAAACAAAAAAACCTCTTGATGACATCATCAAGAGGCTGTTAATTTATAGTTCATGCTATTTAAACGGTACTCTCAAACATTCCGAAATAGCCGATTATGCGAACCAGGCAGGTATGTGAGTTTCATAATCACTGATTTGTTGTTCAAATGACAACGTCAAACCAATCGCATCAAGACCATTCAATAACTTATGTCTAGCAGACTCCACAATAGCGAAATCAAACACGCTTCCTGAAGGTGACGTAACTGTGAGAGCTTGTAAATCAACGGTAATTTTTGCTCCCTCATTGGCTGCCACTTCATCCATTAATTGTTGTACTTGTGCCGATGTTAATTTAACGGGTAACAGACCGTTATTAATCGAATTACCGTAAAAAATATCGGCAAACGTCGGCGCGATGATCACTCTAAAGCCAAAATCAGCTAGTGCCCATGGCGCATGCTCGCGCGACGATCCACAACCAAAGTTTTCTTGTGCTAATAAAATAGAAGCGCCTTTAAAACGTGGCTGATTAAGTACAAAGTCAGGATTGGGTTTATCGCCTGCATCATCCAAGTAACGCCAATCATGAAATAAGTGCACACCAAAACCGTCACGGGTGACTTTAGACAAAAATTGCTTAGGAATAATCTGATCGGTATCGACATTAGCGCTATCAATGGCTACCGCTAAACCGGTATGGGCAGTAAATGCTTGCATGTTTATCTCCTCTCTCGGTTTAGTAAGGTTTGCGAATATCAACAAAGTGACCAGCTACTGCTGCAGCGGCTGCCATAGCAGGGCTCACCAAATGAGTACGACTACCACGGCCTTGGCGGCCTTCAAAGTTACGGTTACTGGTTGATGCACAACGATCGCCAGCTTCTAAACGGTCATCATTCATCGCTAAACACATCGAGCAACCTGGTAAACGCCATTCAAAACCAGCTTCAATAAAGATTTTATCTAAACCTTCTGCCTCTGCCTGTAACTTCACTTGGCCAGAACCAGGTACCACAATCGCCACAACACCCTCTGCAACTTTACGGTTTTTAGCGTGCACAGCAGCGGATCGTAAATCTTCAATACGCGAGTTAGTACAAGAACCAATAAACACTTTATTAATGCTAATATCAGTCATCTTAGTGCCAGGCGTCAGGCCGATATACTCTAATGCTTTAATCATACTGGTGCGATTGGTGCTGTTGGTTTCAGTTTCTGGATTAGGTACTACACCATCAATCGCAACGACTTGACCAGGGTTAGTGCCCCAGGTTAACTGCGGCGCAATATCGTTGGCATCTAATACCACTTCGACATCAAACACAGCATCTGCGTCAGATTTAAGCTCAGACCATGCTGCAACAGCTTGTTCCCACATTGCATCTTTAGGCGCAAATTCACGACCTTTAAGATAGTTAAATGTGGTTTCATCAGGCGCAACCATGCCAGCTTTAGCGCCCATTTCAATGGCCATATTACATAGGGTCATGCGACCTTCCATGGTTAATGCTTCAATGGCTTCACCACAAAACTCAACCACGTATCCTGTACCACCATCCATGCCGAGCTTACCGATAATCGCTAACACGATATCTTTAGCCGTCACGCCATCGGTTACTTTGCCACGCACTTCAACTTTCATATTCTTGGCTTTTAACTGACGTAGTGTCTGGGTTGCTAACACATGCTCAACTTCTGATGTGCCAATACCAAATGCTAACGCGCCAAATGCGCCATGGGTCGCGGTGTGAGAATCACCACACACAATCACAGTACCGGGTAAGGTAATCCCCAGCTCTGGCCCCATTACATGAACAATGCCTTGGTTAGGATGATGAATGTCATACAAGCGCACGCCAAACTCTTTACAATTCTGTGCCAGTGTTTCAACTTGAGTACGCGCCATTGGGCTTAACGCATCTAAACTGGCGCTGCGCGTTGAGGTATTGTGGTCCATTGTGGCAAAGGTTTTTTGTGGCGCGCGGAGTTTACGCCCAGCCACTTTTAAACCGCTAAATGCTTGTGGTGATGTGACTTCATGGACTAAATGACGATCAACATACACAACTGGCGCTTCACCTTCTGGGCTGGCAACAATGTGTGAGTCCCACACTTTTTCATATAAGGTTTTACCTGTCACTTGGGCCATTACACACCTTCCTTTATTGCCTGGGTGATAAAGTCACCCATTTGCGCTGTCGACTTAGCTTCGCTGCGTTTGTCTGCAGCCAATAATTCACCGGTTAGATAACCACTTGCCAATGCTTTTGTCACTGCACGTTCAATAGCGCTTGCCGCCTCTTCTTGCTTTAGGCTGTGACGTAACATTAATGCAGCAGATAAAATTTGTGCTACCGGATTAGCAATACCTTGGCCAGCAATATCTGGCGCACTGCCACCGGCTGGTTCAAATAAGCCAAAACCAGAGCTATTCATGCTTGCCGAAGACAATAGCCCCATAGAGCCAGTTAACATGGCAATTTCGTCTGATAAAATATCACCAAACAAGTTAGAACATAACATCACATCAAACTCATCAGGACGACGTAATAGCTGCATAGTCGCGTTATCAATATAGATGTGTTCTAAAGTGACATCCGGAAAGTCTTTAGCAACTTCCTCTACCACTTGGCGCCATAATACTGAACAGGCTAATACATTTGCCTTGTCTACCGAAGTCACCTTATTTTTACGTCCACGCGCGGCTTCAAAAGCAATACGAGCAATACGACTAATTTCGCGACGGCTATAACGCATGGTATCAAAGGCTTCTTCATCGTCGCCTTCACCTTGGCGCCCTTTCGGCTTACCAAAGTAAATACCACCAGTTAATTCACGGACACACAACACGTCAAAACCACGGGCTGATATATCGCTGCGAAGCGGTGACATATGCTCTAAGCCGTCATGTAATTTGGCTGGGCGTAAATTACAAAATAGCTCAAAGTGTCCGCGCAATGGCAATAATGCGCCGCGTTCAGGTTGATCGTTTGGTGGTAAGTTTTCCCACTTAGGGCCACCCACACTACCAAATAAAATCGCATCAGCTGCTTCGCAGCCTTTTAAAGTCGCGTCAGGTAAAGGACAACCATGGTTATCAATGGCAATACCGCCGACATCAAATTCGGTGTATTGAATATCCAGCCCAAAACGTGTCTCAACAGCACTGAGCACTTTACGCGCTTCAGCCATCACTTCAGGACCAATACCATCACCCGACAAAACTGCTATTTGATAACTCATACGCCGCCTAACTCCCTTTCTTTATGGATCTGTTGTTTAAAGTCAGCCACTTTATCTGCGCGGTACACTAAGTTCATCACATGTACTAACGCTTGAGCTGATGCTTCGACGACGTCTGTGGCTAAGCCAACGCCGTGGAACATTTGTTCATTATATTTTGCGGTAATATCAACTTGCCCAAGCGCATTTTGACCTTCGCCTTTCGCGCTTAACTTGTAATTAGTGATATTAATTTTACGCTCTGTTGCGCGTGCAATGGCATTATAAGCCGCATCAACAGGACCATTGCCCGTAGCAGCCTCAGTAATATCGTTGCCATCAACCGCAATACGTACCGTGGCAGTGGCGACACCTTCAGTCGAATCAGAATGCACCATCATGTGCTGAAGCTGGTACTTATCGTCATCTTGCGCTTGCGACTCCATGAATACCAATGCTTCTAAATCATAATCGAACACTTGGCCTTTTTTATCTGCTAAGGTCAAAAACTGCTCGTAAAGACTGTCCATGTCATAGTCAGTTTGTTGGTAACCCATTTCTTCCATGCGATGTTTAATCACATGGCGACCAGAGCGTGAAGTCATGTTCAAATTATTACGGTTTAAGCCAATACTTTCTGGTGTCATGATCTCGTAAGTATTTTTGGCTTTAAGCATACCGTCTTGATGAATGCCCGATGAATGAGAGAATGCATTGGTTCCCACAATCGCTTTATTGGCTTGGATCGGCATATTACATAATTGACTCACTAGCGATGAGGTGCGGTGAATTTCTTTGGCATTAATACCACAGTCTAAATCTAACAAATCTTTGCGAGTTGCAAGAATCATGGCGATTTCTTCTAACGAACAGTTACCGGCACGTTCACCAATACCATTAATAGTACATTCAACTTGGCGGGCGCCCATTTCAACTGCAGCAATTGAATTGGCCACCGACAAGCCTAAATCATCATGACAATGAACCGAGATAACGGCTTGATCGATATTAGGAACCCGATTAAATAAGGTTTGGATAATGCCACCAAACTCGCTTGGCACTGTATAACCTACGGTATCAGGAATATTAATGGTACGAGCACCGGCTTTAATCGCCGCCTCAACCATACGACATAAATTATCGATTGGTGTGCGACCAGCATCTTCACATGAAAACTCAACGTCATCTGTAAATCGTCTGGCGTATTTAACCGCATTAACGGCCATCTCTAATACATCATCAAAAGAGCGCTTCAATTTACTTTCAACATGAATGGTCGAAGTAGAGATAAAGGTATGAATTCGAAATTGATCGGCAACCGACAAAGCCTGGGCTGCAGCATCGATGTCTTTTTCAAGTGCACGAGATAGCGCACACACACGGCTGTTTTTAATGGTTTTAGCAATGGTCTGCACCGATTTAAAATCGCCCGGAGAAGAAACAGGAAAACCCACTTCCATTACATCTACACCTAAACGCTCTAGAGCCAACGCAATTTGTAGCTTTTCTTTAACGGTTAAACTGGCTGCTAATGCTTGCTCACCATCACGTAAGGTAGTATCAAAGATTATGACTCTATTGGACATCGAATTTCTCCATCGACCATCATGTTTATTTGAATTAGCTGCGAGGTACACAACGGCTTCATTTCAAAAGGGCTAAAAAAAAACCCCGCGACAATTAGCGCGGGGTTTGTGTATGTTTAATGAATTATTTTACATGTAACACAAAGGACTCCGCGCAGGATGTGCGTGAGAGGAGAAGGAGTCCGAGTAAAGCTGATTGTGTATTCATGACGTTAGTATTCACTTTTAATAACTAATTATGCTAAATGATTGACGTACAAAATATGTCTATGCCTAATATGTAACTCGACCAGCCTTCTGTGTCAACCCTAATTTGGTCAACGTGAAAAAGATGATAGCGTACTAGTGCTTCATTACAGTTAACCAGCGACATTATCAGCCAATATTGATTCGCTTTCAATTAATGAACTTACCTCTCAAAGTGCAAATAAACATCAATCTAAGTTGCTGCATCGATTATATTTTTATGTATCTGGATATAAATAATCGTATACTGCTATCACCCCATGTTAAGTAGATATATGACGATGATGTTGTCGAAAAAGAGTATTGAATATAACTTTAGTCGCATTTTTGCTTTAATCTTTGGCCTCACACTATATTTAGCGACTACGGCAGTTTTGGCTCAACCATCGCAACGTTTATTACTTTCCACCGATATCATTGCCGAAACTCAACAACTGAGCGCTCGAGAACAACTCGATGTGATCAGCAATATTAATACTCAAAGATCTGCAGACGCCAAAATACTCATTGATTCACTCGAGCAACAACACGCTAAACAACCACTAACCAATATAAATGCTCTGCGCTTAACACTATTACATTGTTTTAACTTATTAGAGTTTGGTGAGTTTAATCAAGCTATTGTCTTGGCAAAACAAGGTGAGAGCAATGCCAGACAGTTTAAATATGACACCGCTCGCCCCTACTTTATACAATGCCAAGCCGCTGCACATCAGAGCCTTGGTAATATACTGCAAGAGCAGCTTCTCACAGAGGAAGCACTACGTTTAGCCAAGCGTTATTCTGAAAAACAAGCTATTGTAAATAGTCTTTTTCTAAGCAGTAGTCAAAACACCAGCCTAGAAAACTATAACCAATCGATTGAGGATTTACGTTTAGCATTAGATATTTTTAGTGATGCTCAGGCACAATTTCAGGATTGGTATTTGGTCCCTAAATCATACTTGTTATCTGAAATTGCAAATGTATTTTTTTCAATGGGGGATCTAAAAGAGGCATTACACTTTGCTGAATTAACATATGAAGATTCATCTACTTTTGGCAAGCTAGAATTTGCATTTGCAATTAATTTAGCTCGTATCAGTATTACATTGAACAATAGAGAAAAAGTACTTTACTACCTCAAAAAAGCTGAGGCTGCAAATAGTAAAAACACCTCAGAAAGAGATTTAACCACCAGTAATTCCTTACTGGCAAGTGTTCACTTGTATGTTGGCGATTATGATATTGCTGAACAACTCGCTTTATCGAGCATCGAACTATTCAAAAAATACCAAGAACCAATCAACGTCATGCGCATCAAGCGTACATTAGCCAAAGTGTATTTTGCACAACATAAAGACAACCAAGCCTTGTCACTGCTAAATGAAATTATTGAGCAAGCCACTGAACTTGAACAATTTTCAGATTCAGAGGAGTTTAACCAGATAACCAGTCAATACTACGCTGAACAAAATCAATTTGAATCAGCTTATCAGTTTCAGGTGCAGCGTTTTGACGCTGCTAAACAAGCTGCGGCCAAGTTAAACAATGCCCACTTTATGCAGTATAAAGCCAGAATAACAGCACAAAGTGAAGCCAGTACACCACCAGAGAAACCTGTCAGCAACATCAATCAAAATTTAACCATTACCGCCTTGATGATTTTGTTACTGTCTGTTGGATTAGTCCTATTTTTGGCACGTAAACCACAGCGACTCAATAATGTGAATGCTCAAGAAGAAAGCCAGCAGCACCGTATAGACAATATGTTAGATAATGCCAAACAAGGGCACTATCAATTAAGTATGCTACTGATTAATATCAGTAATAACAATATTGAGGATATACCCTTTATTATTCCGCGGCTCAAAAACACACTTAGAGAGCAAGACCAATTGTTTCGGCATAATACCAATGAACTCATTATTATCTTGCCACACGCATCGTCAGTGGGGGCGGCAAGAGTCATAACCCAAATAGAGCAAGTACTTGGTGAATGGAAATCCGAGCTCAAAGTAAATATTGGTATGGCGAGTTTACAACAACTTGATACTTTTGAAGTACTCGTTAAAAAAGCAGTTTTAAATCAATTAAATAAAATAAAATCTCAAGAGAAAAACAGTTCTCCTGATGAAAACTAAACCACTAACCTTTGGTCAAATAATCAGAAATTTCATCTAAAAATTCGCCACCAAATCGGTCAAGCTTAATCTGCCCAACACCATTTACCGCGAGCATCTCGCCAGGGCTTGTGGGCAGCATCGCACACATCTCTGCGAGTGTTGCGTCGTTAAAGACTAAATAGGGTGGAATGTCATTTTTCTCAGCTAGTTCGCGACGCAGTAATTTTAACCGAGCAAACAACTTACGATCATACTGTTGCGGTGCACGTCCATTGGGTTTGCGCTTTACATCAATCAATTGAATCCGAGGTTCCGCTAACATTAGCGATAACTCAGCTTTAAGGATTGGTCTTGCGGCAGGGTTAAGCTTAATTGCAGAGCCGCGGGTAATATCCTGACTCATCAAACCTAAATGAATTAATTGGCGGATAACACTGAGCCAAAACTCAGTTGATTTATCTTTACCAATGCCCCATGTCGATAACTTATCATGGCCTCTATCCACTATGTTGGCCGCTTTTGAACCGCGCAATACTTCAATTACATGGTGGATACCAAAACGTTGCTGTAAACGATAAATACAAGACAGTACTTTTTGCGCATCTTCAGTACCATCATATCGCTTCGGTGGATCAAGACAGATATCACAGTTACCACAAGGTTTTGAGGCCACTTCATCAAAGTAGTTTAACAACACTTGGCGACGACACGTTTGCGCTTCAGCAAATGCTGCCATGGTATGCAATTTATGAAATTCGACTTGTTGTTGAGGCCCAGGTTCAGATTGCTCAATCAAATGCCTAACCCGGCCTATATCGGCAGGGTCAAACAACATATAAGCTTCTGCATCTAAACCATCGCGGCCTGCACGGCCTGTTTCTTGGTAATAAGCTTCAATGCTTTTAGGAATATCGTAATGCACCACAAAGCGTACGTTAGATTTATTAATCCCCATGCCAAAGGCCACCGTAGCCACCACAATATCGATTTGATCTTTTAGAAATTTATCTTGAACGTTACCACGCTCTTCTTGGCTCAAACCGGCATGGTATGCTTGAGCATTAAATCCTTGTAAGCGTAAACGCTCGGCCACCTCATCAACTCGACGACGACTGCTGCAATACACAATCCCACTGGTGCCATTTTGAATAGTTAGAAACTGACGTAATTGATTAGCCGCATTAAGCTTTTCAGCCACGGTATAGCGAATATTTGGACGATCGAAACTCGACAACAAGGTATAAGGGGTTACCCCTAAGCGCTCGCAAATACTCAAACGCGTGGCATGATCTGCAGTCGCAGTTAAGGCCATTAAAGGTAAGTAAGGAAAATATTCTTTTAACTGCCCTAATGCCGCATATTCAGGTCTAAAATCATGACCCCATTGGCTAATACAATGGGCTTCATCAACTGCAAACATTGAAATATCAACCGATTGCAGACGCTCAATAAAATCAGGACGCAAAAGTCGCTCTGGAGAGACATACAACAATTTAATCTCACCAGCATGTAATTTACGTAACACCTCAGCACTTTGCTCACGCGGTAAAGATGAATTGAGATAAGCAGCTGACACACCACTTTGCAGTAAACTGTCGACTTGGTCTTTCATTAACGAAATTAATGGCGACACCACCACGGTCACACCAGGCAACACAATAGCAGGCAATTGATAGCACATACTTTTGCCGCCACCGGTAGGCATAATCACTAAGGTATCTTGGCCCTGTAAACTTTGCTCAATGACTTCTCGCTGCCCTTCACGAAAGGCACGATAACCAAAAACTTGCTGCAAGCTCGCTGCAAGTACATCTTGCTCTGTCGTCAACACATCTGAGGACGCAATATTGGTCGAAATCGGAGTATCCATTAACAACATCATCATTCAAAGGGCACTCATTTTAAAGCACTGAGCCACAGATGTCTTGAACCAAAACACCTTTGCGTTGTTTTCATCCAAGATAGATGATTGAGTCGACGCCACTTTAGGGTTAGATTAAATACTCTATGGCAGTAAGTCTCCCCCTATAAATAACAACGATAATAAGAATAAAACGACAAGGATTGCTCATGACCACATCTATTCAAACTCAAGCTTTACAGCAAGTTGCTGATATTTTTGATCAACATGTTCCATTTCATAATTTACTCGGTTTAGATATCAAACACTACGACATCAATGGGGTTGAAGTGGTGATAAAAATGAAACCCGAGCTTATCGGCAATATTCATCAAAATATTCTTCATGGTGGTGTCACTGCGACATTACTTGATGTTGTCGGCGGACTGACAGTATTTGCCGGGCTAGTTGCCAGTAGAGAAGATTGGACTCTTGAAGAATTACAACAACGCTTAACCACCTTAGGCACTATTGATATGCGGGTAGACTTTTTACGTCCCGGTCGGGGTGAAATCTTCACTGGCACTGGCACGGTTATTCGCTCTGGTAATCGTGTATCCGTTTGCCGGATGGAATTACACA
The DNA here is from genome assembly GCF_010092445.1 of Shewanella sp. Arc9-LZ. Taxonomy (NCBI): domain Bacteria; kingdom Pseudomonadati; phylum Pseudomonadota; class Gammaproteobacteria; order Alteromonadales; family Shewanellaceae; genus Shewanella; species Shewanella sp. Arc9-LZ. Next base: position 4,618,099 of record NZ_CP048031.1, read on the forward strand.
ATGAACAAGGTGTTCACATCGCATTTGGGACTGGCACATATATGGTGGGCTAAACGGTCATTATCGCAATATATAACTGACACTCTAGCGATAAAAGAAATCGCTTAAGCACTTGTGTCATTCTAGGGGGCGACCTACAATCGCCCTCTCTTTTAGTTCTCCCCACTGTTGACTTACTATGCCTGATTTAGAATATCGTAAAGGGGTGCTTCTCGCCATTTGCGCCTACACCATCTGGGGTATTGCCCCGCTTTATTTCAAGTTATTACATCATGTGCCTGCCACCGAAATATTAATGCACCGTGTCATTTGGTCATTTATATTCATGGTTATTTTGATGCAATTTATTGGTGGATTTAGCCGTTTACGTTTGATTTTAAAACAGCCCAAGCAATTATTAATATTGCTGATCACCTCAATATTAATTGCCGCTAATTGGCTGATTTTTATTTGGGCAGTCAACAACGACCACATGCTCGATGCTAGCCTAGGCTATTTTATCAACCCGTTGTTTAACGTCTTATTAGGAATGGTATTTCTGGGTGAGCGCTTGCGAAAATTGCAATGGGTTGCAGTGGCGTTGGCCAGTATAGGGGTACTAGTGCAGTTGATCTCTTTTGGCTCTATTCCGCTTTTATCATTAGCCTTGGCAGCCAGCTTTGGGTTTTATGGTTTACTGCGCAAAAAAGTTAATATTGACGCAAAATCAGGTTTATTAGTCGAAACAGCAATCTTGTTACCTATCGCTCTGGGTTATCTATTCATCACCTTAGACAGTTCGACAACGAGCATGCTAACCAACACTCTCGACCTCAATTTACTCCTAGTCGCTGCGGGTATTGTCACAACGATTCCGTTACTGTGTTTTGCTGGTTCCGCTGTCAGAATTCCATTTTCGATTTTAGGTTTTTTCCAATATATTGGCCCAAGTATCATGTTCATCTTGGCGGTAAAACTGTTTAATGAACCGTTTGATATAGAAAAAGGCATTACCTTTGGATTTATTTGGGGCGCGTTAGTTATCTTTGTTGGCGACATGATATTGCAACGTCAACGACGTAACGCCTTAGCCAAAGCGTCAGCATAATAAGCTCTACAATGGGAAAATGAAGTCACTCAAAGCACTGATGCTTCACCCACAAAAAAGCCGAATGATTTTATACTCATCCGGCTTTTTTATGTGTTAACGGCCTTGTTACTTCTACAAATCTAACGCAAGAATTTTTGAACGACGCTGGTAGTTATACAGCTGTTTTTTCTTATTAGGCAGTTCTTCAACATCAACAATATTAAAGCCATGCTCTAAAAACCAATGGATACTACGGGTCGTTAACGCAAATAGACGTGAATAACCCCGCACGCGAGCTTGGCCAATAATGTTATTAAGCAAAATGCTACCACGATCAGCATCGCGATAATCAGGATGAACCACTAAACACGCAAACTCACCCGCATTGTCTTCTTCAAACGGATACAAAGCTGCACAACCAATCACTAAGTTGTCGCGCTCAACCAGCATAAACTGTTCAATTTCCATCTCGAGTTGCTCGCGTGAGCGACGCACCAAAATGCCTTGCTCTTCCAATGGGCGAATAAGGTTTAAGATACCGCCTATGTCGCTAATAGTCGCCCTACGTAAACGTTCGGCGCTTTGGGTAACAATTTGAGTACCAATCCCTTCGCGTGAAAACAACTCTTGCAGTAACGCACCATCTTCTAAATAACTGACTAAGTGGCAACGAGGTACACCTCGGCGGCATGCTTCAATACTGGCTTTTAAGAATGCAACGGTGCCAACTGAAGTATGGTCATCTACAGCCATCGTCTTGAGCATTTCTTCAATATCGTCCGGCATCAGCTCGGCAATCACTTCACCATTTTTACCGATAAGACCGTTGGTATCACTAAAACCAATAATCTTATCGGCCTTTAACTTAATCGCTACTTGGGTCGCAACTTCTTCAGCGGTCAGGTTAAAGCTTTCACCTGTAACAGAAGCGGCAATTGGCCCCATTAATACAATACCGTTATTATCTAATTGACGACGTAAGCCTTGCGCATCAATACGGCGCACCTTGCCACTTAAACAAAAATCGACACCGTCATCTACACCTAATGGTTGTGCAATAACAAAATTACCACTCACAAGGTTTATTTGCGCATTTTGCATTGGCGTATTGCCTAAGCTCATCGACAACCTAGCAGTAATATCAAATTGAGTCGCCCCAGCAACCTGCTTGATAATCTTCAGGGTTTCATCATCGGTAATACGAATACCATTATGATATGCCGGTTCAATTCCAGCCGCCTTTAAACCTGCGTCAATCTGTGGTCTTGCTCCATAAACTAATACCACCTCAATCCCAAGTGAATGCAACAAAGCCACATCATTTAAAATACCGCGGAATTGTGGGTGCGCTAATGCTTCACCACCCAACATAACGACAAAAGTTTTACCTCTATGAGCATTAACATAGGGTGCAGAATGACGAAATCCATCAACTAATTCAGTGGTTCTCACGGGCAAATTCACCTCGGTATAGGTTTGATGTTCATTAATGACGATGACAATAAATGCCACATGACGGTTTGCTGTATCAAAAAAGAATGGTATTGCATTTTAATTCACTTTTAAAGCATTTTATTTCACTTTAAGTAAAACACAGTGTCTCAATTTATTATGAAAAAATCATTACAGCCAAAAAGTTAGCTTGTTTTAGCCGTTAATAATACTTTACGCATTTAATTATGATATTTGCATCACATCTGTATAGCAATATTTCAACATAATGGCGATATCACCATGCGGAAATGGCTCAATAAAATCCAATGACATTAGCCATGTACCTCGTGACATAAACAACTGCTGTATAGACTAAATTCAGAACCTGACTAACGGTGTTTACTCAGCTGATTATTGTTCGATTCAGTATAGACTATTTTCAAACAGGCATAAAAAAAGCCCCAATTAAGGGGCTTTTTTAAGAATCAAAAATCAATTACTTGATTTTAGCTTCTTTGTACATAACGTGCTGACGAATGACTGGATCAAATTTCTTGATTTCCATTTTTTCAGGCATGTTACGCTTGTTCTTTTCAGTAGTGTAGAAGTGACCAGTTTTAGCACTAGATACTAATTTGATCTTCTCACGATTACCTTTAGATTTAGCCATTTTCTATTATACCTTCTCGCCACGGGCACGAAGTTCTTTAACAATCACTTCAATACCTTTCTTGTCGATAATACGGATACCTTTAGTAGATACACGTAATTGCACGAAACGCTTTTCTTCTTCTAACCAAAAACGGTGGTTTTGTAGGTTAGGTAAAAAACGACGACGAGTCGAATTTTTTGCGTGCGAACGGTTGTTACCAACCATTGGCTTCTTGCCAGTTACTTGGCATACTCTTGACATGTCAATCTTCTCCAAAACAAATTTTTAACGCTCGAGCATTAATGTGCCTCGTATGGCCGTCGCCCGAGGCACAAAGAGGGCGCATTTTATACACGATTGACCATAGAAGATCAAGCAGTGTTTATACAATCCACCCACGCTCGGCAAAGGAGACTATCTCCTGATCACCTACAACCATATGATCTAACAAAGAAACATCTATGGTTGCCAATGCATTTTTTATTCGCTCAGTTATTCGCCGATCAGCCTGACTTGGCTCTGCAATGCCAGACGGGTGATTGTGACACACGATTACCGCTGCCGCTTTTTTCTCCAAAACAAGGCTTACAACCTCGCGAGGATAAACAGAAGCAGAATCGATGGTGCCACGAAATAATTCTACAAATTGAATGACTCTATGTTGGGTATCCAACAATAGTAAGGCGAACACTTCATAGGATCGGTCTGCCAATTGTCTCATTAAATAGTCCCGAGTTAAATCAGGATTTGTCAAAATCTGCCCTCTTTGTAGGTTTTCATGGGCAATTCGCTTAGAAATTTCCGCTGCAGCCTGTAATTGAGCATATTTTACCGGCCCAACACCGGCTAATTTACATACTTGGCTTTTAGGTGCGCTCAGTAAACTGCGCAAACCACCAAACTGATTAATCATGTTTCGGGCTAAATCGACCGCATTTTGCCCTGCCAGACCATTACGTAATATCACCGCAAGCAATTCTGCATCCGAAAGATGCCCTGCACCTTTGAGCAATAATTTTTCTCGCGGTCCTTCTCCTTGTGGCCAATCTTTAATTCCCATGAATGTCCCTTATATTCAATGTGGCGATGCCATTAAACGCATTAAGTCGACTCTGAATAACAAAAACAACACAGAATCAGCAAGCACAGTACCAATAACGAATTGTTGTCTTTTTCAAAAATAGAGTTCGAATTGATTACACAGTATGGTCGATATTTTTGAGATTGGATCTGCGCAAATTGTCATAGGTTTGTGATATTGTTAGCCGCAATTAGGTTTGAGTCGGATAATGTGCATCATGCTGACAAATAAAAAAGTATTACTCGGAATTGGTGGCGGTATTGCCGCATATAAAAGTGCAGACTTGATCCGCCGATTAAAAGAGCGTGGCGCAGACGTGCGTGTCATCATGACTCAGAGCGCGATGGAGTTTATCACCCCATTAACCATACAAGCGCTCTCAGGCCATCCAGTAGCCTCAGATTTGCTCGATCCCGCAGCAGAGGCGGCTATGGGTCATATCGAACTCGCTCGTTGGGCTGATGTTGTATTGCTTGCACCTGCTACGGCAAATTTAGTGGCACGTATTAATGCCGGCATGGCAGATGACTTGTTAACAACCACCTGTTTAGCGACCAGCGCCCCCGTCATTGTTTGCCCTGCAATGAACCAGCAAATGTACCAAAATATTGCGACCCAAGAAAACATGGCTAATTTAGCCCGTAAAGGCTTTACCATTTGGCAACCCGCCTCAGGTAATCAAGCATGCGGTGAAGTCGGCCCTGGCAGAATGCAAGAACCCGTGGTTATGGCAGAACAACTGATACAATTTTTTGGCCCCAAGATATTACAAGGTCATCAGTTACTCATTACCGCAGGGCCAACGCGTGAAGCGATTGACCCAGTGCGCTATATCTCCAACCACAGCTCAGGAAAAATGGGTTTCTCTATAGCCCAAGCAGCTGCGGAAATGGGCGCAACCGTCACATTAGTCTCAGGTCCGGTTAATCTAGCCACCCCAGCAGGTGTTATACGCATTGATGTGGGTTCAGCACAACAAATGCTTGATGCTGTGATGGAACAGGTTGAACAACATGATATTTTTATTGGTTGCGCCGCAGTAGCTGATTATCGGATTGCTGACGTTGCGGATCAAAAAATAAAAAAATCGGCTGAACAAATGCAACTTGCGCTAGTGCGGAATCCTGATATCTTAGCCACGGTAGCTCAGCACACTCCTCGTCCATTTACTGTAGGCTTTGCAGCAGAAACCAACGATGTAGAGCAATACGCCCGTGGCAAACTTCAACGCAAAAAGCTTGATATGATTGCCGCCAATGATGTTTCTATTCAAGGCTTAGGCTTTAATGCCGATAGCAATGCACTACAGGTATTTTGGCAAGACGGCAGCCAACAACTGCCCGCAACAGACAAGCTGACACTGGCGCGCCAATTACTTACATTGATAGAAAAACAATTAAAAAAATCATGAAAACACCCATTGAACTAAAAATTATCGACTCACGTATAGGCAGTGAATTCCCATTGCCAGCTTATGCGACACCCGGTAGCGCAGGCATGGATTTACGTGCCATGATCGACACAGTAATGGTCATTGAGCCAAGTCAAACTGTATTGATTCCAACAGGTATCGCCATTCATGTGGCAGACCCAGGCCTTGCCGCTGTGATTTTACCGCGCTCAGGCATGGGCCATAAACATGGCATTGTTTTGGGTAATCTAGTCGGCTTAATTGACTCCGATTACCAAGGACAGTTAATGGTGTCATGTTGGAACAGAAGTGATAAACCATTTACTCTCGAAATTGGCGATCGATTAGCCCAATTGATGTTTGTACCCGTTGTACAGGCAACGTTTACCGTAGTGGATGAGTTTAATAGCTCAGATCGTGGAGAAGGCGGTTTTGGTCATTCAGGCACCAAATAACCTTTTCAAGTAGTCACTGAGCCAAGGAACAGATAATGGCTGAAAGCCCTAAAATAAATCGTCGTGAGCATATTTTACAATGCTTAGCACAAATGCTCGAAACCAGCCCAGGTCAACGTATAACAACAGCAAAGCTCGCAGCCGAAGTGGGCGTGTCAGAAGCTGCTCTGTATAGACACTTCCCCAGTAAAGCGCGGATGTTCGAAGGCTTAATCGAATTTATTGAAGATGCGATTTTATCACGCTTAAACATCATCATGGACGAAGAAAAAGACACCATGACCCGCTGCCAGTTGGTACTACACCTGCTATTAGTATTTTCTGAACGTAACCCAGGCATCTCAAGGGTGCTTAATGGCGATGCCTTGCTAGGTGAAAACGAGCGTTTACGCAGTAGAATTGACGTATTATTTGCCAAAATAGAAACACACATCAAACAAATTCTACGTGAAAAAACCTTGCGTGAAGGCGTAGGCTTTAATATCGATGAAGCTATTTTAGCTAACTTGTTGCTAGCCTTTGCAGAAGGACGTATTTCACAATTTGTCCGCAGTGAGTTTAAACAAAAGCCAACACAACACTTTGATGAACAGTGGACGTTTATTCAACAGCAATTGTTAAGAAGTTAATATCGCATCAATAAAGGATGCTAGTTCGGTCCTTTTGCTGCCAATGCTACTGACTCTTCCTTTACCCTTAAACCGTATCAGATCGAATATTTATACCACATAAAAACGAAGTAAGAACGAACGATTAAACAAGGATGTCTCATGATTTTCACCAAATACCTAACCATTATGTTACTTGTCTGTGGTGGCCTATTCACCCATGCATTTGCAGCAGAAAGCCTTTCTACTGCACGACTATTTAGCCGAGGGGCTGAATTTAGTAATGTAAAAATATCTCCAACAGGCGACTATATTAGTGCAATAACCAAACATAATGGTAAAGACAAGCTACTAATATTAAATGCAAAAACAAAACAAATACATCACGCGATATTTTTCCCTGGCAATGCCCAAGTTGGTAATTACGCTTGGGTCAATAATGAAAGAATCGTACTGCAAAAAGAATATTTAAAAGGTTGGAGTGACGTACCGCTGTATTATGGTGAGCTAATGGCTGTTAATGCCGATGGCTCAAGAGCAACTTACCTTTTTGGTTTTAATAGCGGCGAGCAACAAACTGGTTCACATCTGAAGAAAAATACCCCCATAAGAGCAACGGCATTTATTTTAGATCCCCTTCCCGATGACGACCGCTATATGCTCGTCAATGCAATCCCATGGAATGAGTCTAATTCTTTAAACTATGAATTATCACAGACTGTATACCGTGTAGATTTATACAAAGGGTTCCGCAGAAAAGTCACCACTTCGCCTATAGGTTACTCTCGATTTTTAACCGATCACGATGGTGAAGTACGCTTTGTTGCAGGCGAAGATGAAAACAACATAACAAAAGTATTTTATCGTCAAGACCGCGAATGGCTTAACACCGATAACCTCAAACTCAATTTGGATGATTTCTACCCAATATCTTTTGCCGAAAATAAAAACAGTATTTATGCAGCGGCTCGGGTAAAAGGCGAAACCTTAGGGATTTATGAAATCAATCTAGAAACAGGTGAAAAAACGAAAATTATTAAAGATGACAAAAGTGATCCCAGTAATTACTGGATAAACCAAGCTACCAAAAAACTCTATGCAGTTGAATTTGAAAATGGTTATCCGTCTTACGCTTTCGTCAATCCAGAAGACAGTCATTCAAAATTGCTAAAGCAGTTGCTCGCATCATTACCTGGCCATCAAGTTCGTATTGTTAGCGAAACTCGTCATTCAGAAAAACTCATCGTGGTGGCATTTAACGATCGAAATCCCGGTGATTATTATATATTTGATACCAAGGCCATCACACTCCAACACTTAGCCTCTGCCAAGAAATGGCTCGACCCAGCGCGAATGTCAGAAGTGAAGCCAATTAGTTTTACCAGCCGTGACGGTAAAGTCATTAGCGGTTATTTAACATTACCTTATGATAAAGAAGCGAAAAACCTCCCTCTTGTAGTCAATCCCCATGGTGGTCCGCATGGAGTAAGAGATGAATGGGGTTTTAATACTCAAAACCAAATGCTAGCAAATCAAGGGATGGCTGTATTACAAGTCAATTTCCGTGGTTCAGGTGGCTTTGGACAAAACTTTGAACAAGCTGGATTCCAAAAATGGGGTTCAGAAGTACAATATGACATTCTCGATGCCACTCATTATGTCATTGAGCAAGGTTATGTAGATAAAAACCGTATCTGTATTTCTGGTGGTAGTTTTGGTGGTTATAGTGCATTGCAAAGCGCAATACTTGAACCCGATCTGTTCAAATGCGCTATCGGTTTTGCAGGGATTTATAATTTAGAACTGATGTTCGATGAAGGAGATATTGCAAATAGTGCTTCGGGTACTAGTTACCTTAAAAATGTTTTAGGTCAAAATAGTGAAGTACTAAGGGCGATGTCTCCCTCAGAAAATGTAGATAAGCTTAAAGCAAACTTGCTTCTAGTACATGGCGGTGACGATGAACGAGCGCCTATTGAACAACTAGAATCACTAGAAAAAGCCCTTAAAGCACATGATTATCCCTATGAAAAACTGGTGATGGATGATGAAGGCCATGGTTTCTACAATGATGACAATCGTGCCCAATATTATGAAAAAATGCTTCTATTTCTTAAAAAGAACCTAAACATTAAATCGTAATGAGCTAATGAGCTAATGAGCTAATGAGCTAATGAGCTAAAAAATATTATATCAACAAGCCGATACCCGGCAAACGGGGTCGGCTTTTTTTGTACCTGCGTTATGACTTTCAAGCAAATTCAACCGCGCAAAGAGGCCAACCAAACGGGTATCAACATAAATTGGAAGTCGTAATATACGTCCATATTTCCACCTCATCTCAATGAATAAATAATGAGTACGTATTGCTCCGACCACTTGAATTAAATACAATACCGTTACATTTTTAACATTAATTACACGGACTGTATTTATGCTGCGCATTTTATACCTCACATGTTGTTTGCTCGTTCTATTTACCACCCACACTTTTGCGGCTCCGCAAATTAAAGACTTCAGTGCCGATTCAGAGTTTTCTGAAGTCAAAATATCTCCAGATGGGGAGCACCTCGCGGTTATTCTCATTGAAGATGAAAAGCGCACCTTGCTCATCCTAAACCTTGAATCCATGAAACCGACTTATGCGGTCAAATTTAGTGGTGATGAAGAAGTGGGCCGCTATTATTGGGTCAATGATGAGCGGATTGTATTACAAAAACTCTATAAGCATGCCCAGCGTGAAGTGTCAGATTATTATGGTGAGTTACTCGCTGTAAATTATGATGGCAGCAAATCTAAATACCTGTTTGGTTATAATGGCGGCAGCTCGACAGGAACGAGTATTTCAAATAATGAAGCTATTCGCGCAAGTGCATTTGTTTTAGATACTTTAAAAGATGATGACAAATACATTTATGTCATGGCCTTTCCTTGGAATAAACAAAATTATGCATATACCCTTGTATATCGCGTCAACGTCTATTCAGGTAAACGTAAACGCCTCACAACTTCACCTATCGCAAATGCAGGCTTCCTTGTTGATAATAAAGAAGACGTTCGCTTTAGCTTCGCCAGAGATAAGAAAAACGATGATCAACTCTTCTATTATGAAAATGGTGAATGGGTTGATGCTGAAAGAATTAAGGGCGGGCTAACCGATTTCTACCCTATTTCGTTCACCGAAGACAACAAATCAATTTATGCTATTGCTCACGGTGAAGGCACGACTAGCGCTATTTACGAAGTCGAACTCGCTACAGCTAAACATAAAAAAATCATCCAACATGATGTTGTCGATCCATTCATGACTTGGGTGAGCGACCAAACAAACGCTCTCTACGCGGTAGAGTTTGAAAATGGTTATCCTGAGTATCGCTTTGTCGATACTGAAAGCGATAAAGCAAAAGCATTACAACAGCTAATGGCTGCGATTCCTGATCACCGTATTCGTATTGTCAGTGAAACTGTTGACGGTAATACCCTTATTGTTATGGCAATGAATGACAAAAACTCTGGCGACTATTACTTATTTGACCGTAAAAAGCTTAAACTCAAATTCTTATTTGCTGAGAATGCAAAACTAGAACCTAGCGAAATGTCAGAAGTACGTCCCATCAGTTTTACCAATCGCGATGGCGTCACTATTCATGGCTATTTAACATTACCCGTCGGCATGAAAGAACATAAAAATATGCCTCTCGTGGTTAATCCACATGGCGGCCCACATGGCCCGCGCGACTTATGGGTATTTAACCCAGAAAACCAACTGTTAGCGCAAAATGGCATCGCCGTGTTACAAGTTAACTTCCGTGGTTCTGGTGGATATGGTAAAGCGTTTGAAGAGTCTGGCTACCTCGCTTGGGGCAGTAAAATTCAATACGATATTATCGACGCGACTCAATATGTCATCGATCAAGGCTATGCCGACAAAGATAGAATATGTATTTCGGGTGGCAGCTTTGGCGGATACTCAGCATTGATGAGCCCGATGTTAGCGCCAGACATGTTCAAATGTGCCGTTGGTGTTGCCGGTGTTTATGATTTAGAGCAAATGTACAAAACGGGCGATGTACCCGACTCTTATGGTGGTGAGGCATACTTAAAAGACGTATTGGGTACAGATATCCAACAACTACGTGCAATGTCGCCAACTCACAATGTTAATAAACTGAAAGCTAAAGTGCTATTAATTCATGGTGAAGAAGATGAGCGTGCGCCAATTGAACAGTTTGAAGCAATGGAAAAAGCCTTAGAACAAGCTAACTATCCATTTCAGAAAGAGATTTGGAGAAAAGAAGGCCATGGCTTCTTTAATGCCGAAAACCGTGCAAAATATTATGACATCATGCTTAAGTTCATCAAAGAGAACCTAAACGTAAAGTAGATATCGCTTAAGCGTTTAACCACAAAAAGCCGATACCCGACTAACGGGGTCGGCTTTTTTGTTACCTACAGTATTAATTTAGCGCAAATCGCGTTATTCTCCTCGTCCCTTAACGGGCGCCCAAGTGGGTATTAACGTACACTCATATAAACAGTGATATCGAGTAGTTGGAGGATATATGGCACTCAGTGAAGCCGCAATAAAAGTACAAGCAGCACTAAAAGACCGTGGGCTAGAAACCCCGATGTTGCCAAAAACTTCCACGCCTGAACAACGTAAAGTCAAAATTGAACATCATATGCGTGAAATTTTGACCTTAATGTCACTCGACCTAACCGACGACAGCTTGGCTGATACTCCACGCCGCATTGCAAAAATGTATGTCGACGAAATCTTCTCAGGGCTTGATTACGAAAACTTCCCTAAGATCACGGTTATCGAAAACAAAATGGGTGTTGATGAAATGGTGCGTGTACAAGACATCAGTCTTACCAGCACCTGCGAACACCATTTAGTGACCATAGATGGCTTCGCAACGGTGGCCTATTTGCCACGCACAAAAATTATTGGCTTGTCTAAAATCAATCGTATCGTGCGCTTCTTTTCCCAACGCCCACAAGTACAAGAGCGCCTAACCCAACAAGTGTTAGTGGCACTGCAAACCCTACTTGAAACCAAAGACGTTGCGGTAAAAATGGATGCGGTGCATTACTGCGTTAAATCTCGCGGTGTCATGGACTCAACCAGTTCAACTACCACTACAGCACTTGGCGGTATTTTTAAATCAAACCCAGCCACCCGCGCCGAGTTTTTACACCAAGTAAAATAATGTGTGTAAATAACACGCAAATAAAAATGCAGCCACCTAATTTCATAATATAGGGGCTGCATTTTTGTTTAAATCTGAATAAGATTAAATGCCGTATTGCTCACGATACGCGCTAACTGAAGCAAGTTCTGCTTCCATACCCGGCTTTTCAGACAAGTAACTGATTAAATCAGCAAGCTTAATAATCGACACAATTTGACAGCCAAAATCGCGTTCCACTTCTTGAATTGCCGACAACTCGCCTTTGCCTTTTTCTTGGCGATCTAATGCAATCAACACACCCGCAAGTTGAGCATTGTGGGCATTAATAATTTCCATCGATTCGCGAATAGCGGTACCAGCGGTGATAACATCGTCCACCAGCATGACTTTGCCTTTTAACTCGCTGCCCACCAAACTGCCACCTTCACCGTGGGTTTTGGCTTCTTTACGGTTAAAGCAGTAAGGAATATCCACATCGTGATGATCGCACAAGGCAACAGCTGTGGTTGTCGCAATCGGAATACCTTTATACGCTGGGCCAAATAACAAATCGAACTCAATACCCGAGTCCATTAACGCCGCAGCATAAAAGCGACCTAAACGCGCTAAGTCTTTACCCGTATTGAACAATCCAGCATTGAAAAAGTACGGGCTCGTACGGCCAGATTTAAGGGTAAACTCACCAAAACGTAATACTTGGCGGGCTAAAGCAAACTCAATAAATTCGCGTTGATAGGCTTTCACGGTTATTCCTCTTTCATCAAATTTTAGATTAAAAAAAAGGACCGTAATCGGTCCTCATTTTTCAACAGCATATTAACTTAAAGCCGCTTTTTGCACATCGACAATTTCGCGAATACTGTTTTTAGCTAACACTAACAACTCAAGCAACTCTTCATGGCTAAATGGTTCGCCTTCTGCAGTTCCTTGAATTTCAATAATCTTACCGGTTTCTGTCATCACAACGTTCATGTCAGTTTCAGCAGCACTGTCTTCAATGTATTCTAAATCACTGATCGCTTCGCCTTTGTAAATACCAACACTCACAGCAGCAATTAAAAACTTAAGTGGGTTAGCTTTAATAATGCCTTTACCGCGAGCCCAGTTAAGCGCATCAACTAACGCCACACAAGCACCAGTAATAGCCGCAGTACGCGTACCGCCATCGGCTTGAATCACATCACAATCGATAACGATAGTGTTTTCACCTAACAACTTCATGTCTACAGCTGCACGTAATGCACGGCCAATTAAACGTTGAATTTCTTGAGTACGGCCAGACTGCTTACCACGAGCCGCTTCACGGTCCATGCGGCTGTGAGTTGAACGCGGTAACATACCGTATTCAGCAGTTACCCAACCTTGGCCTTGGCCTTTAAGAAAGCGCGGCACGCCTTCAGTGAAACTTGCTGTACATAATACTTTTGTGTCGCCAAACTCAACTAAAACAGAGCCTTCAGCATGTGCAGTAAAAGAACGCGTAATAGTGATAGGGCGAGTTTGAGCTGGTGTACGGTTACTTGGGCGCATGAAAAGTCCTGTAGTCGAATTCATATCATATTTGAGCCCATATTATAGAGCTTCACGCCGTTAGATGCCATGGTAAGCAGCGATAAGCCACAAATCTATCGACTAATCCTTTAATCCCATCCGCTAAAACGGCTATAATCAACTCACATTCGCGTAAATAACATAACAGGACACTTCATGATCCAAAGCATGACAGCCTACGCTCGTATCGAGCACAAAGCACAATGGGGCACCGCCTCATGGGAAATCCGTTCAGTCAACCAGCGCTACTTAGAAACCTACCTGCGCCTACCTGAGCAGTTTCGCAGCTTTGAACCTGTCTTACGCGACCGCTTACGTAAACGCCTTAATCGCGGCAAAATCGAAGTTAATTTACGTTATGAACTCGCCGACAACAGCAGTAATGAATTACAACTGAATCAAGATTTAGCCAAACAGCTATTAAGTGCAGCAAACTGGTTAAAACAAGAAGCCGGACAAGGCGAACTCAGCCTAACAGATATACTGCGCTGGCCTGGCGTGCTATCCGCAGCAGAGCAAGATATGGATAGTGTAGGTGCCGATTTAATGATCGCGTTCGACAGTGCCATCGATCAGTTTATCGAAGCTCGCGGCCGTGAAGGTGAAGCGATTAAAGACATGCTACTGACCCGTTTAGACGGCGTAATGGAGCAAGTGAAGGTTGTGCGTGAACACATGCCAACGGTAATGCAGTATCAACGAGACAAATTAACTAACCGCTTAGCCGATATTGCTGGTGAATTAGACCCTGCCCGTATCGAGCAAGAAATGGTGTTATTAGCGCAAAAGCAAGATGTTGCCGAAGAAATGGACCGCCTTGAAGCTCACGTAGCTGAAGCTCGCCGCATCCTTAAAAAAGGGGGCAGCGAAGGCCGCCGTCTAGACTTTATGATGCAAGAGTTTAACCGCGAATCAAATACCCTAGCCTCAAAATCAATCAGCGCAGAAATCACTTCTGCTGCAGTTGAATTAAAAGTATTGATTGAGCAAATGCGCGAGCAGATCCAAAACGTCGAGTAAGCTTAAAGCTTGGATGTAGTAACATTAAGCCCAGCATTTGCTGGGCTTAATTTTTTGGATTTTAGGTTTGGATTTTTCAGCCAACACTGAATATGTTAATGAGTAAACAGCTCAGGCTTACACGCTGCAACCGTTAAAATACAATTTATGCGCTATAACCGTTAAGGTGAGATTTACACGTTAAAGCGTGTGAAAAATATCAACATTCTCTCGCCGTCATTTATAGAGACCTATCATAAACAGCGAGATGTACACTACTATAAAATTCGACCTACAATGGCACTTATCCTCGTGTTTTAATTTGTTTACCCATTTAATATAGGGCGCTTAATGACCAATCCCTACTCAGCTAAACAGTGGCTCCAACTCAATATGCAACAACAAGGTTTATTACAGCCTTTGGAGTCATTGCCAAAGCTTATCCAGCAATTAAGTTATGTGCAAATTGACTCTATTAATGTGGTCGAACGCGCGCATCATCATGTATTACACAGTCGTCTGCCCGAATATTCTGCCACCATGTTAGATGCAGCAATGAGCGATAAAACCGTGTTTGAGTACTGGTCCCATGCGGCTGCTTATCTGCCTATTGAAGATTACCGTTTTAGCCTGTATCGCAAACAGCAATTACAACAAGGTGGTAAGCATTGGTTTGAACCCGAACATAAAGTCATGCGTGAAGTTAAAGCCCGTATTAGTGCCGAAGGTCCATTAAAAGCCAGTCAGTTCACCCATGAATCAGACACTAAAAATGGCACTTGGTGGGATTGGAAACCAGCTAAAAAAGCGCTTGAGCAGTTGTTTATGCAAGGCGAGTTAATGGTTGCTAGGCGCGACAAGTTTCAAAAAGTGTACGACTTAACCGAGCGAGTACTACCCAAGCATACCGACACCACAGTGCCTAGCGATACAGAATTTGCCCAACACTTGATTCAGCGTTATTTATCGGCGCATGGTTTTGGTAATTTGCAGCAAATACAATATTTACGCAAAGGACTTAAACCGCTACTCAGCCAAACCTTAGCGCAACTGTGCGAACAAGGTGATATCGCCAGCTTTACTGACTCCAGTTCCAATACACAACACGTTTACTTCTACCAACCTACGCTCACCTTGCCCACTGCTATTCCCAATAAAGTCTGGCTACTTAATCCGTTTGATAATTTAGTCATTCAACGCCAAAAGCTTAGGCAATGGTTTGGGTTTGATTACCAAATAGAAGTGTATGTGCCTGAGGCTAAACGCCAATTCGGTTACTATTCACTGCCCATTCTATGGCGTGACGGTTTTGTTGGCCGCGTGGATGTAAAAGCCGACCGTAAAAACCAATGTTTGTTACTGCAAAACCTGCACATTGAAACGAGCACATTGACGAACCAACATGATGAATTAAATGACAAAACACATTTTGTTGCTGCGTTAATCGAGGCCATTGATCACTACTGCACATTCAACCACTGCCAGCGTTGGCAGCTAATACAATGTAACGATAAAACGATTGCCAAAATGTTACTCAAAGCAAGTCAACAGAGTAGTTAACTGCATACTCTGTACTTCGAATACAGCTCCCTTCCCCTACAAAAGTGACGCAACACAATATATGCAGCGGTATGTAATGTTGTTCACGTTTTAAACATTTATTATCACACCCAATTCAATAGCTTGAGTTACGTCACTAACCCCAAAGATGTAGTGGGATACCTTCAAAAGGCTAAAAATAATAACAACCTACATAAAAACCTACGCGGGGAGAAAACACGATGTTTTATATACACATGCTGCTGTTATTAGCGGTGATATTTGTTGGTATTCGCCATGGCGGTATCGCCTTTGGTTTATTGGGCGGGTTAGGTGTTTCGGTACTCGCATTTGTATTTGGCGTTGCACCAGGTGCGCCACCTATCAGTGTAATGTTAATTATTCTAGCCGTAGTGGCGGCTTCGGCGACGTTAGAGGCCACTGGCGGCTTAAAGCTGTTAGTAAAGTTTGCTGAAAAACTATTACGTAAACATCCTGAGCATATCGTCTTTTTAGGCCCGCTATGTACCTATTCATTAACCGTTCTGGTTGGTACGGGTCATTCTGTTTATCCCCTTCTTCCTGTAATTTACGATGTGGCGTACAAAAAAGGCATCCGCCCAGAACGTCCATTAGCCATGGCAACTGTAGCATCACAAATGGGTATTACTGCCAGTCCAATTGCAGCAGCAGCAGCAGTTGTACTTGCCACTGCTGTTGATAATAATCTAGATATTAACTTACTTGATGTACTCATGGTGACCATTCCCGCCACACTAACAGGCTTACTAGTAGCGTGTACCTGGAGCTTAAAGCGCGGTAAAGATTTAGATAAAGATGAAGAGTTTCAGGCACGTTTAACAGATGATGAGTTTCGTGAAGCATTAACCGACCCAAAAGCAGATGAGGTGCAAACACCCCAGGCCGAATCGACAGCAAAGAAAGGCTTAACAGTATTTTTACTGGGCATATTTGCCGTTATCATGGTGGCGATGTTTAGTAAGCAAATACTACCTGCTGGCGTCAGCATGTCGGTAGCGATTCAGTTTATGATGCTGTCAGTCGGTGGAGTAATTTTACTCGCCACCAATATCTCCCCGAAAAAAATTGTCACCAGTAACGTGTTTACCGCCGGTATGACTGCGGTCATTATCATTTTTGGTATTGCATGGATGAGTGACACCATTATTGAGCACCATAAAACCTATTTAGTGAGTGCGGTAAGCGACATTGTCAGCGTGTATCCATGGACATTTGCTATCGCGATGTTTGTGTCGTCTATCTTCTTAAAAAGTCAGGCTGCGGTATTAACCATTATGTTGCCATTAGGGTATTCACTCGGTATTCCAGCACCAGTATTAATTGGTGTACTGCCAGCGTGTTATGCCTACTTCTTCTTCCCATTCTACCCAAGCGATTTAGCGGCAATTAGTTTTGATAGAACCGGCACCACCCACATTGGTAAATATGTACTCAACCACAGCTTTATTATTCCAGGCTTTATTGGCGTAGTAACCGCAACATTTGTGGGTTACTTTATATCGATGGCTATTAACTAGCCCTAGCTAGCGCTTTGGCTTTGAGCTAAGAACTAAAGTGATAAACCGCTAGTGAATTGACCCAAATAAGTTACTAGCATCAATAAGAATGGCAGCCAAAGTGGCTGCCATTTTTGTGTTTAATCATTGAGAACCTAAAGACCGATGAACTAAAAACGAAGACCTAGAAAACTACAATTATCTGATGAGTTATCGACAGGTTCATGGGTTAATCCGCCCACCATATCGCCATCTGCAACACGCAAAAATCCATCCATGAGACTTGGAGAAAAGATCTTGTCTGATCAATCGCAAAAGCGAAAATATCTAGGCTAGAACAAGTCTGCTTCAAAGCAATACTGAATTTAATGTCAAACATCCCCACAAAAGTTGAGCCGTTGAGTATTAGTTTGCATCAAAAACGCTGAAAATGTCATTTATCACTTTGAATATAAATAGGATTGTCATATTCGGTCTTGTTATTTATATACTTACAAAAACCGCCTGTCGTATTTTGTGTTTCAAACTCTAAAAAATGAGGTTTTACAGACTCACTTTTATCACTTGGAATAACATAATATGAACTAATTGATTTTATTGGTGAATATATCTTATCTTCATATTTGAAGATGACATACTCCAAATATTCCGCACTACTCACTCCTGTTTCAAAGTACCCCCTAATTACTGGAACTCTGTAA
Source organism: Shewanella sp. Arc9-LZ (assembly GCF_010092445.1). Classification (NCBI taxonomy): domain Bacteria; kingdom Pseudomonadati; phylum Pseudomonadota; class Gammaproteobacteria; order Alteromonadales; family Shewanellaceae; genus Shewanella; species Shewanella sp. Arc9-LZ. Next base: position 4,636,332 of record NZ_CP048031.1, read on the forward strand.
TCTATTCCTTCGCACCTAGCATGTATAACAGCAATTAACTGTAAGTCATTTGACGCCTGACGGTTTATAATTACTTCAGCAGCACCTTCAGAGGGAGAATATAACAAATACTCTTGATCAGTCCACTCAGATAATCTGAACTCATTTGCATTTAGTGAAAATGAAGTTAAAAATACTATAAAAAAATAAAAGCCTTTATTAAAAAACATCTTTAAATACCTTTCTTCTTAATAAATCAGTTAAATTATCATGACGTTTATTGTAACTTGTTGTCTTACTATTAATGACTTTAGTAATACTATCCGTAACCATTCGACTTTCCCCTATATCTGCTTTTCTATAAAGCTGATGTTCCAGCCAGAATATTAGAGCAGATCTTACTGCAAATTTGGGTTGTAGTAATAAATCGGGGGTTGCGACAAAATCGACACTTGCACTCCACAAGTTATTATGCTTTGTTTTCATTGAAATATAATTTGATTTCCCGGTTAATTGAAGCATACCTCTACCTCTATATTTCCAGCCGTCACCAGACTCTACACTGCCATTACCCATTCGATTCGCATATGCATGATTTGCAATAGCTTCGATATCCGCTTTTTTATTAGTAGCCTTGTTATATGCGTGATCTTTTGCATCAGAAGGAGTTCGTCCATAATGTGAGAATATAGATATCAAAGCCATTTCGTTGTAATTAAGATTCTCCTCTAAGTTGAATTTACCTCCAACTTCATGCATTACTTGAGCGATAAAGTGACACATTCTTAATTCTGTATTAAGTTGACACTTATTAACGTTATAATTCAACTCTTCAGCCACTTCACTTAATAGTTTATCGCTCACATTGTGTTCGCTTTTCCAAATAGCTCTAAGGTGCGATAAACTCAGAGTTTGATTTTCAACTCTATTTGAAGACTTATATATAGACATCATCAATTCCTTTTGTACTAACTATTTACATATAATTTGTAAACCCACTTTAATTTAAATAGGATACGACAGGATTACATTTGAGTATATAATCTTCAATAATGACGAAGCATTCCTGAATACACCCCAAATAATAACCCCCAAATATCTTCACTCTAAAGTTAATACGACTTAAATACTATTGAAGTTATTAATACGAAATATCCCAATTATCAACATGTTTCCTAAAACGATACACCGTAAACTCATCCATGGAGCTTGACGAAAACATCCTATTTTCAACGGCAGAAGAGGACGATAAGGTTAGCTTATCCTACTGCTAATTTTGCTGCTTCATGCCACATAGCGTCCGGCATAGGCGTCATTAACTTCCAGGTTATATTCATCGGTTGTGAACCGGAGTGTTTAACATATTTCACAAGACCAAAATTGACAAAACCCATGGTGCGGCCGTTTTCATCTTTTGCTTGCTCGCGCACAAACAAAATCAATTTACGGCCCTCTTTTTCATGCTCTATATAGCCCAAGCCTCTACCATATTCGGGTCTTGCGCTATTTTGAGATTGCCAATGGAATAGCGACTCATTGATCGCGTAATCATGGTACATGGTGGTTGGTGAAAATTGTTTGACTGACTTTTTCAAGGTCACAAACAGTAATTCAACATTAAGCGCTTTAAGGACTAAAACGCCTTCTCTTGCGGTTGATTTTCTGTCAAAAGAACTTGCGCCACTAGCAGCGAGTATTTGCTCCCTGGTATATCTTGAATGCACTTTTAAAGAAGATATTGCAGCGATATGCATTTCAAGTTCATTATGATGTATACGCTCAATAAGTAACGATATGACATCGAGGAGTTCAGCTCGTAATTTAGCATGTCTCAAAGCTGCTACACTTTGTGTAAGGCTGGCAAAACCTAGCTCGGCACCCGACTTATCCCAAAAGTTATAATGGCACGCTAATGCAAATTGGCGCTGAGTTGCATTGGTATCGTCGAAGCTGAAATTATCGATAATTAGCTGCTTTAAAAACTGTAAATATGAGATAGAACTGCAAGCGAACAAATGATTATTTATCGCGCGATAGTAGGCTTTAGCCAGACTCGTATCTAAATTTGGCTCATTTATTTGATTTCTATTTGCGCTCTCAACGAGTTCTAGCCAACTCATTTTTAGCTTATAAATATCTTCTAAATTAACATTTGGGTTAAAACGTAAAAAATTAACCAAGCTTAAGGTAAGCGTACTTTGGTGCTCGAAATTATTGATCAGCTGTCGCAACCTGCTAACATTCATGGTTGCACGGCTAATATTTCGTAAAATCATTGCCTGAGTCTGTTCTTCTAACTCGATTCGACAACCTAATGGCAAATGAGGAAAGTCATTGGTTATCTCATCTTTAATCGATTGATTCGTTTTACCAACCAGCGCGCGAAACTTTTGTGAAAAGTCATATTCATCACGGGAGTTACCGACAAAATCCAATACGGTACAACACTGTTTGTTATCAGTTAATCGTAGTCCTCGCCCTAGCTGCTGTAAAAAAATGGTTAAGCTTTCGGTTGGACGTAAAAACAATAATGTATCAACGTCTGGAATATCGACACCTTCATTAAAAATATCCACCACACACAAAATGTGTACATGACCGCTGATTAAACTCTGGCGTTTTTGTTGCCGCTCATGACTATTATCACTGGTGAGCACATCCGCACTAATACCGGCTAAGTTGAACTTCTTCGCCATGTATTCTGCATGTTCTTTGCTGACACAAAACGCCAAAGCTTTTATCTGACCAATGTCAGTGACCGTGTCATTAAGGCTTCTAATAATGCGCTCAACTCTTTGTTCATTATGAGTATATAAATGACTTAGCTCTGCAATATCATATCGCCCTTGATGCCATTTAATTTTGCGAAGGTCGGTATCATCATCAATAGCAAAGTATTGGAAAGGACATAAATAGCGCTGATTGATTGCTTCGGGCAAACGAATTTCTGCAGCTATTACCCCACAAAAGTCATCCAGAATGTTTTGCCCATCATGACGCTCTGGCGTGGCTGTTAACCCCAATAAAATCTTGGGTGAGAAATGCGCTAATAATCCTCGATAACTACTGGCTGCAATGTGATGAACTTCATCTATCACAATATAATCATAAAAATCAGTGGTGAGCGATAAGCTTGATAATTGCAGGTTTAAGCTTTGTATCGAAGCAAACAAGTGCCGGTAGCTATTAGGCTTGTGCTCAGCAACCCACAATTCACCAAACTGATTATTCTTCAATACACCACGGTACGCAGACAATGCTTGCTTAAGAATTTCTTGTCGATGAGCCACGAATAAGAAATTAGCTACTGGATGCAGTTTATAAAAACGGGCAAAATCAAACGCTGAAATAAGCGTTTTACCAGTGCCCGTAGCTGCAACTACTAGATTTTTATACCGCTGATGAATACTACGCTCAACATTTAACTGCTCAAGAATCTCTCGCTGATGTGCAAAAGGTTTTATATCAAAATGAAAGGTACTGCTTTCGCTATAGCTACCTTTAGCCTCACGCAATGCTTCATGAAGTTTGTTTTTAGCTTCAATATTGCCATCAAATAATTCAAATTCACTCGATTGCCAATATGACTCAAAGGTGTTGAGGGATTTATCGATTATGTGAGGAATTTCTTGAGTGGTTATTTTTAAATTCCATTCAAGACCACTGGTCAACGCAGAATGCGATAAATTCGATGACCCAATATAACCGGTATGAAATCCTGTATTGCGCAAAAACAAATAAGATTTCGCATGCAGGCGCTCGCGCTTGGTGTTGTAACTCAATTTAACTTCGGTGTTAGGTAGGCTCGCTAAAAACTCGACCGCTTTAGCATCTGTTGCCCCCATATAAGATGTCGTGATGATCCGCAGGGTTTTGCCACTTCTAGTGAATTCTTCAAGCTCATTTTTAAAAATCCGAATGCCAGCCCACTTAATAAAAGACACTAACCAATAAATTTTATCTGCTGAGCGGATCTCACGCTTTAACTCTGTGTCTAAAGAAATTCCGGCGTTGCTACCACAAAAAAGTTCGCTTTGGCTTAATCCTGTTAGCGGATAAATGGCTTTAGTAAACGCAGGAAAGTCCGTCGATATGGGATTTTTTTTATCAAATAGCGCTGTTAATATACGGCCTTTACTATCGAGTAAGTTTTCAGTGATCAATTGATCATCTTGAACATGATCTTTCAACCACAACACTAACTTATTTGCCAAACCGATTTGCTCAGTGAGTTGATTGTCTCCGCTAGGGATTGCACCAATGGCACTCTCCATTATCTTGGTCAAAAACCTCGATAGCCAAACACTGGCCTCAGCGCTTTCTAATGGCCGCTCACCTAAATAGAACACATCACGATTGATGCTTTTATCTATTAGTTGAGTAATAAGCTTTTCATAAATACCAACTTGTTCCATGTCAGATAGGCCTTTTGAAAGTGACAACGCTAAGAATATACCATAGCAATAAGAGCATATTACGACTAAGAATAATATTATTTATCAATAAAATGCTTACAGAACAACGATTAAATTAGCGCACCAACACATACCTTGTGCTTCTGCCGCCCGCGCCAGTTTTGGCTAAACACTGTTGTTCGACTAGTTGAGCTAAATGTCGGGTGGCGGTGGCGCGGCTGACTTTAGCGACTTTTTGATACTGGCTACTACTGATCCCATCATTAAAGTCACCATCAAGTAATCTATTTAGCACTTTCACTTGTTCTGTGGTTAACGCTGGAGTGAGTAAGCGTTGGTCCACTCGACGCCAAAATTGGGTTTTAGCAGTAGTTTGCTCAATGCTATTGAGCGTGTGTTGAATAGCGTCATTTAAGGTGTCTAAAAACCACAGCAGCCAAGGTGTGATATCTAAGCCACCTTGCTGGGTAGACTCTAATATTGCGTAATAGGCTTTGCGTCGCTCAAGAATACTAACTGACATTGTGTAAAAATGAATAGAACGATGCTCAGCTTGCGCGAGTGCTAAGTCGGTGAGTAAACGCGTTATACGTCCATTACCATCATCAAGCGGGTGCAAGGTGACAAACCACAAATGGGTGATGGCTGCGCGCACGAGCGGGTCGACATTAGGTTGATTTCGCGATTGATTAAACCACTCAAAAAACTGCGTTAAGTTAAGATCTAGTGTATTGCGTGGAGGCGCTTCAAAATGCACTGTAGGTTTGTCTAAACGGCCAGATACTACTTGCATAGGTTCATTACCACGTAACTTACCGCCAACAACAGGATTAAACCCCGTTTGGTTTTCTGGAAATAACATTGAATGCCAACCTAGAATCCGCGTTAAACTCAGCGGATGTTGCCAGTTTTGTAGCGCATCTAAGGTGATATCTGCTAAACCATCAGTTTGCGTCGTGGTGGGATAAGGTTTTTCTTCACTCACGCCAAGCTTATTCGCCAAAGAGGAACGTACAGAAAATGCGTTAAGCTTTTCTCCTTCAATAGCACTTGAATAAACGATATTGGCCAGCATGGTATCGAGTGTCCATTGACTAGCGGATTCAGAACCTATTTTACCCAGCAGCAAACCCTGGTTAAATTGAATTTGCCTCAATAGTGCACTTATACGAGCATTATCCCATACAAACTCTGGCCATTCTTGCTGTTGCCAAATCCACATATTAACCCCTGTTTAGCTGACTAAAATACTGTATTGATGCACATACCAAGCTATTCTACTTACAACATGAGGCAAATAGCAATTTATTCGCCTCACCAAATGAGGCGAATAGAATGATTAATTGCCTCATGGCTCCCATTAGCAAGCTCGATAACACCTTGGCAGGCATTTCGGTATAATCGTTTACTGTCTCTATAACCTTTAATTTCTATAACCCTATGCGACTGTAATTAATGACATCCAAGCTGACTGAAGTATCGACATCACCACAAGCCGCTAAGCCTAAAGCCGCTTTGCCTAAACCGACTTTGGCAAATGAGCTGGCAAATAAAGTGTTTATTATTGGCCTGCCGCGTACGGGCACCACGAGTGTGAGTGTGGCGTTGCTTGAACAAGGGTTAACGGTTGCCCACCAAGCCTTTACTAAGCAGGCGTTTATGTTGGCCGATGTGGTGTCTGATGCGCCATGTTTTAGTGATTATCAGCAGTTAGATGCGTTATTTCCCAATGCTAAATTTGTCTATTTAGATAGGCCGTTAGATAAGTGGTTGCCGTCGATACAAATGTTACTGGGCAGAATGCTAGTACATTTAGATAAAGATAAGGGCCGCTTTCATCCAGTAATGAAGCGCAGCTTTAATCATTGCTTTGATATATGGCAAGTTGAAGATGTGTTTGATGAAGCGCATTTAACGGCCTGTTATCAGCGCCACCAGCAGCAAGTAATCAGTTATTTTGCAGGGCGAGATGACTTTATTGACATTGATATTAGTGTGACAGGAAGCTTTGCTAAATTGCTGCAATTTATCAATTTACTAAAGCCCGATACGGCTGAATTTAGGCAGCTTCAATATCCACAACTTCAATCTCAGCCGCAAAGCTTTCCGCAACTAAACTTTCCACAGTTAAATATGGGCCGTAATGTGGCCAGTTGGGATGAATATAAACACCCCAACAAAATTAGCGCTAATGTTTCTGGACCAGAGAAACGTAAGTTTTTTGATTACCGCCTAGATTAGTATTGTTAGTTATCCTTTCTTAGTCTTTATTTTTAGAACGCTTTTTCTTAGCAACGGTTAACCAATCTAAACTGACCCCCGATATGGCATTAAAACCACGGATGCGGAAAATAAGTGTCAGTAATTGCGGCCTTGGACGCGCTTTGGGTTCAACTGAGCGCGGAATAAACCACAATGCCACCAGCGATCGCATGGTGGTCGATACCATAAACACCAAAAATATGGGGTTGGTTAACCAAGCGTTTAAACCTGTCCAGATGAGAAAATCTGCTGCATACGTGGCAATTACACCGCCCACCATCGCGCCGACAAATACAAAACCCGCACTCAATGCTGCCTGTAATGCAGCATAAATAGCAAAGTCACTGCGAAAAGGTCGAATATCGTAAAGGTAATTGGCAGTACTTAAGGTAAAGCCACTCCAGGCTAAACCGGAAAAGGCTTGAATCGCCAATATATAAAGATAGTTGTCGGAAAAAAGCCACAATAAAGGCAAGCTGGGAATTAAGCAGCTGGTGATGATCATCACTAATCTATTGCCGTACAGGTCGCTAAATCGGCCCCAGAATCGCAAGGTAATAAACTGCGTAAAAATAGAGGCCACACTAGAAAGCACAAATTCAAAATAGGTAAAATGCAGTTCTTCCAGCATGTATACTGCAAAAAAAGGTGCCGAAATGGCAACCATGCACTGCATACCCGCAACAAATAAACTGTAATGGCGGAAAGTTTTGTCTTTCCATGCTTCGCGGAAATTACCAAATGTTTGTTTAAACACCCCAGACGCTTTGGCGAGCCTAGGCTCGGGGTCGTGCATTTGCAGTAATAACCAGGCTGAAGTAAACCGGCCCATTGCCGCAATCGAAAACAGTAAACTAAAGCCCAACCATGCCATTTGCATTGAGTCGGTTAAGGTTAAAATACCGCCACCGACAAAGAACACACTTAGCGAGGCCATCATGGTTAATCGAGTACGTGAAGCAAAAAAAGCACCTCGTCGGCGTTGCGGTACTATCATGCCCATCCAGGCACGCCAATGCGGTTGGATTAGGTTGATAAACCCTTGATACAACACCGCTAAGCCAATAAATAACCACACTGCATTATCTGGTCTAAATGCCGCTAACGCGCCCATACCTAACACGACTACGGCTTGTAACACTGCACATGCCACAATAAATTGCCGACGGCTAAAGTGGCTTGCTAACCACACAGACAACAGTTGCGCCAGTGAGCCAAACAATTGAGGTAAGCCAGTTACCCAACCCATTTGGCCTAAACTAGCCCCTAAGAATATGGCATAAGCATTAAAAAAGTTATCACTGGTGGCCGTCATGGTTGACGATGCAACCGCCTCTTGCTGGCTGCGGCGCAAGGTACACCGTAGCCACGACAATCTATCACGACTGCGTGAACAAGAATTAGTGCTGCTAGACGAATGTTCTAAAGCCATAAGAGGTATGAATGCACGCCATTGCTAAGTAACAGATTAGGGTTATGGGTTTACGTCACGGATTAACGCCACAAATTGACGTTTCAAATTAACGTCAGTGTTTAAAATTATGGCTGATAAGTGCCCAGCTAACAATCTATGACGATCACATAATCCGCTATTGTGATTGTAAGCATAAGTGCGCACTGTGCTGGTATAAACTTATTAAACACAAAAGCCCTGTCGATATAAACCGGCAGGGCTTTTTGCGCATCTACAATAAATGCAACTCACCTAACAAAAAGACACTAAGCCCTCGATAACAAACTCCTCAGGGAGCTTTTGTAATTGTTTTAGCAGTAAAGGATTGCCCAGTAAATACGCCAATTCTTGACGGGTAAACAGCTTTACAATGTCATGCTGGCATTGTGCTTCTTGTACTTTAACCCGAGTAATGGCTTCGAGTGATTCAACCGCTGAACCTGGCAAACGATGCGGTTTTTTGTCAATAATGGCTAAATGTAAATCCATTAGCTCTGAGTCTTTCAATAGCCTTGATAAGGTCCACGGCTCTGCAATGGCGTTAACGTATTCGCTGCGGCGTTGTTGTGAATCTAGGCTAAGCTTCGGCGCACACACCTCTTCCGGGGTTGCCAATATTTTTAGGCCTTTTACCCATAAGCCAAATCGCTCTGAGCCTGTCATGGCAGAAAGCGGCACTGCAAGCCACAAACCAATTAGCGCTGGGCTCATCCACGCCAACAAGGTAAGCGAATCAAGCACGGCGGCGTAACCTAATAACGCACCAATTAACATGTGCCAACGATGACGATAAATCAGTGTTAGCCAAGGTAAGCTGCCGTCGTCACGTCGTTGTGGCGCCCAACCGCTGTCGCGTCCGGCTAAAATAGACATCACCGCACCGCAGTGGATAAGCATCATTATTGGCGCAATCAGTGCCGACAATATCACTTCAACTACCACGCTAATAATGGCTTTGCCTCTGCCACCTAATTGCTTACTCATGATGCTATTTTTCAGTAACAATATGATCCCAAGGATTTTAGGACCAAACAATATGCCCATGGTGATATAAAACAACCGTAGTGCACGGTCTGAGTCCATTACTGGCCAAGTGGGAAATAGTGAAAACTGGTCGGTAAAATACTCAGGGCGAATAAAGTGCGCTTGTAATGCCAGCATTAAACCCGACAAAATTAACATTAACCAAAAAGGCGATGACAAATAAGCCATTATCCCCGTGAGTAAATGTAAGCGGCTAACCCAATGTAATCCTTTACTAAACAACACCCGTGAGTGTTGTAAATTGCCTTGGCACCAACGGCGATCGCGCACCGCTAAATCGACAATAGACGGTGGGCATTCTTCATAAGACCCTGGAAGGTCTGCGGCAATGACCACGCTCCAACCAGCACGTCGAATCAAGGCTGCTTCAACAAAGTCGTGGCTCATAATATGACCACCAAATGGCGGTCTACCTGCAAGGTTGGGTAACCCTGCGGCGCTCATAAAAGCTTGGGTGCGGATAATGGCATTGTGGCCCCAAAAGTTACCTTCTTTGTGGGTCCACCAAGATAAACCTGTACCAATTACCGGACCATAAATTCGCGCAGCAAATTGCTGTAGTCGCGCCATTAAGGTATTGCCATTAATTAAATACGGAATAGTTTGGATAAGCCCGGCATCAGGATCTGCCTGCATCCGTCTCGCCAAACTAACGATAGTGTGGGTTTCCATTAAACTGTCGGCGTCTAGCACCAACAAATGGTCGTATCGAGCGCCCCAGCGTTTACAAAAGTCGGCCACATTACCGGCTTTACGGGCATCATTTTTACGCCGACGGCGGTAATACACCCGCGCATCTTTGCTCACTTGGTGACGCAATATTAAAAATGCCTGCTCTTCTGCCAACGCAATATCGGGATCGGTCGTGTCGCTTAATATAAACCAGTCAAACGCATGGCTTTCGCCCGATGCAACCAATGCCATCGCCATCACTTCGACCGCGGCAAAAACGCGATCGGGTGATTCGTTATAAGTCGGCATTAATATCGCGGTGCGGGTATGCAACTTTATGCTTTCGGCAGTTTCTGTCGTGGGCTTTTTGAGTAGCATAATAAAGCCGGCTATACCGCCGCTAAATGCCAATGCAATCCAGCAAAAGTTAACCGCAAATAACACTAAAACGATGTATTCAAGTGGCGTGACTCCACCGACATTAAACACCGATACCATCTCGTAAATAGCCATAACCGACATGATAAAAGCGCTGCCAACCACTAAGAGACGGCGTAATCCGTCTGACTTTACGCCATTGGCAATAATACTTTTACGTGGCATGCCTTCGGACAACGCACGTAAACTTTGCGGTTCCATTGGGCCTGGTCGCTCTAACGGCATTGCTGCACCACCGACCAACATAGGGTCGACGGCACTAATATCAGCATCAGGCTGCATCATGTTCATGCTTAAAGCGTCCAACGATAAAGCCAAGTTTCGACATCGCGTGGGCCAGTAAACTTCAGCTCAGCACGTAGCTCGATCAATTCAGCATCTTGTGGATCCATTTCAAACGCCAAACGATAGCCATTGGTTTTAGGCTGACGAGACACCACCACATTGGTTACTGCCCCAGCAGAACTCTGCACTTTGGCGACCGGGATTTCGTCGTTATTACCTTCTTTAACTTGATAGTCGATAACAAACAAGCGTCTCGGTGTGGCTTTAGCAATCTCAGCCCGGCCACTGGCGGTACGGGCCACAATCACAGTGCCATCATCAACTTCGGGCTCGCTGCCCCAAATTAACCGATAAGTAAAATGAAACTCGCTACCGGCTGCGATAGGTTGTTTAGGTTTCCAGTAACTGACGATGTTGTCATGAATTTCAGAGTCTGTTGGAATTTCGGTTAACACCACCTCACCCGCGCCCCAATTTCCGACCGGTTCAACCCATAAACTTGGGCGACGCTCATAATGGGCTTCGAGATCTTGATACGCATCAAAACTACGTTCACGCTGAATTAAGCCAAACCCTTGAGGCGAGTTGTCCATAAAGGCACTGACTTGCAATTGCTTTGGATTAGCTAGCGGACGCCATAATCGTTCACCGCGACCATTTAAGATCAATAGCGCATCAGAATCATGCACTTCGGGTCTAAAATCATCGGTGTTTTGGCGACCATTCATTGAATGTAAAAACATACTGGTGCTAGGCGCTAAGCCAACTTTAACTAAATCCACGCGTGGAAATAAGGTCGCTTCCACATCGATATGGGTGTTATCGCCGGGTCTAACAGAAAATCGATATGCTCCTGATACGCTAGGGCTGTCTAGCAAGGCGTGCACCACAATTAAGTTGCTGTCGGTGTTTGGGCGTTCAACCCAAAAGGCACGAAATATCGGAAACTCTTCGCCTTCTGGTTCAGCGGTATTTAATGCTAAGCCCCTTGAAGACAAGCCGTAATCGCTGCCTTTACCCAAAGCACGGAAATAACTCGCTCCTTGGAATACCATAAGCTCGTCAAAATATGCAGGGTTATTGAGTGGATAATGGATGCGTAAACCAGAATAGCCAATATCTTGGGTCGGTAAACGCTGACTTAACACATCACCTGCAGTAAAGAACTCTGAGTTATAGGCTAAATGGTTGGCTTGCTTACCTTCAACTAGGGCAATTTCAATCAAGTCTTGGAAATAAAAACCCCGATGAAAGAGCTGCATTTGATACGGCAAACCTTCAGCTTTCCAAATAGAAGCTTCTGGCTTAAAGCGAATATCGCGGTATTCATCGTAGGAAATTTTAGCCAACCCTGGCGGTAATGGATCTTTAAGTTCCGCATACGGTTTTTGCGCTAATCGGCGGGCAATCTTAACCACAGAATCAGAATCAAAGTTAGCTGTTTTGGCAAAACGGACTTTGGTTTCTGTATTCAGATTATTAGCTGATTTAACGGTCGATTGTTCATCAGCATAAGTTTGCAGCGGTATAGTCACACTTGGCGATGTGGGTGTAATAATAGGCGGAGTGGGTTCTTGTGCAGCAAGATTAAAACAAAGCCCTGCGGCCATGGCTAACGACAAACGCGTTAGCGCTTTTTTTACAGTGTGAGATGAGACCGAAGTACGACAACTCAGTAAGCTAACCATAATAGGCTACCTAAAAAATACAGCGTTAATATGCAAGTTTCAGAGCGGTTATTGCGGCAAAATGTCTTGGTACACAACCCTATGCTCTATTTCGCGAACGATATCAGAACGCCAAAATTTTGCACAAGTATTCATCAATAAATCTCATTAGCAGCTATAACATTTTAATCTATTGATATATCCAAATAGTACACAAGGAGAGCGAAAACGACCGTGTTGTTATACATTACATTTACAGGTTATTGATTTAGGTCACAGCAAATAGAATAATTGTAGCCTCAATATTTAATAACCTTTAAATACAATTATTTATTAAAACACAGGCCGAAGAGAATCCCCTCTATTTAGGATAAAAACAAGTATGAGTGAATTGCCCTGCTATCAATGATATTTAGTACGGCAAGTTCACACTGACTGACTATTTACTAAAAGTTTACACTCACAAAAGCAACTAATAGAAAATACCCTATCACATTGATTAAATTATAAAATATATCTTAATAACTTTATTGAAACAAAGAGTTCTACAGTAATAACACCATAAGTACTGGTGTATACCTTGACGGCCACGGCTCAAATGAGAATAATTATCAAAATCAATACCAAAAATATGTTTTGACCATTATGTTTACCTCCAGCTCATTGAAGTTAGCACCAAGTAACCAAGACACTATTTTTGGAATCGTAAATTCAGCCCTTTCTCCCCCCCCCCGCCAAAAACACCCCATATTGCGCCATCGATAAAACGCTTAAACATCGCACTTGTTTACACCAAAGCATCTTTGATTGCTGACGATCGAGATTACTGAAGATCGGGGGAATAGTCTTTAGCACGTTTACAGCCAACTTATCACTTTAAAACAGACCAAACGAAACATAGGGAATATGCATGTTAACTGAAAAGTCCAGATTCACTTTGACCACAATTGCTGTGGCCATTGCAGCCAGTTTTGCTAGCTCGGCAGTAGTTGCTGACGACAAAAGTCAGACTGAAGCCAAACCTGAAGTCATTGTGGTGACGGGGAGCTTATTAGGCAATTCTGAAGTTGCAGATTTAAAAACGTATACCGGTAACCGCTCAATCATTACCTCTGATCAAATAGAGCGTACTGCAGCGAGGTCAATTGACACCGCATTACAGCAAGTCCCTGGCATTAAAATTAAAGATGAAACCGGAACAGGGGTTTTACCTAATATATCAGTACGAGGCCTAGACAGCAGCCGCAGCGGCTACGCCCAGCTCTTACTCGATGGGATCCCAATGACACTTGCGCCATATGGGCACACCGGCCAGTCATTATTCCCTGCCACCTTATTCATGATAGATAGAATTGATGTAGCACGCGGCGGAGCATCGATTCAGTACGGTCCTAATAACGTTGGCGGCGTGATTAACCTCATTTCAAAGTCAATCCCAACCGACTGGGAAACTAGCGTTAATGAACGCATGACCTTCTTTGGTGACAGTAATACCTTATTTGATACCAACATCAGCACTGGCGGCGCAGTAAATGAAGATTTTTCGATGCGTTTTGATGGCAACATCACCAAAGGGGAATCGTTTCGTGAACACTCCGAAACCGACATTAAAAACCTAATGTTAAAGACCCTATGGAATATCGATGGGCAAAACAGCTTAGATGCCACGCTACAATATTACGATGCTTTTTCTGAGCTACCAGGAGCATTAAATACCGCCGCATATGAAGCTGATCGCGAGCAATCTCTACGCCCTAATGATGAATTTAATGCCAATACTAAACGAGTGTCATTGAAATACAGCCATGTTCTAGATGACTCGAAAGTTATCGATTATGGTGAGATTGATCTCAGAGTATTTGGTAATAAAAGTTCACGTAATTTTCAGTGGGATTTTTATGACTCAAGCAAAGACACCGACGGTAATTTAGGTACTAGCTGGAGTGATACCACCCAGGATGCTACTCATCTGCGTAACTCTCCACGCGACTTTACCGTGTTTGGCATTGAGCCAACAGCAAGCTTGCTTATTGATGGTGATATTAGTCAGCACATTATCGCTGGCGCTCGTTATATTAATGAAGACATTAGCTACCAACTCAACCACATAGAAAAATCGACTCAAACAGCAACTCGTCCGCGTGACTGGCAAATGGATACCAATGCCATGGCCTATTATGTGAGTAATAAGGTAGGATTCTTTGACGACACACTATCGGTTACCCCTGGCATAAGATATGAAGATGTGCGCATGACCTTCACCAATGTTGGCCAAGATTATAGCCAAGATAATCACGTAACCGAGTGGCTTCCTGGCATCACCTTGGGTTATGAGTTCAGTTCAAATTGGTTTGCGTATACTAATGCTCAACGCTCATTGAGAACCCCGCAGATTTCGCAATTATGGCCTAAAGATCAAACTCTAGAATCAGAGCTATCTTGGAACTATGAAGCAGGCGTACGCTTTACCCCAACAGAACGCAGTAACTTAAGTATTGCCGCTTACCGTATCGATTTTGAAAATAAAATCGAGTACGACGGTGACGTTAGTCTGTTCGTCAATATTGGCCAAACTCGTAATCAAGGTATTGAGCTAGAAGGCACTTACTCACCGATGTCGCTACCAGATCTGGTTCTAACGGGTGCCTACAACTATTTAGATACTGAACAACTTGATGGAGAATTTGCCGGTAACGAATTGGCTTATGTGTCTAAACATCAACTTTCTGCCAGCGCTTTATACAGTATTAAGGATGTCGATTTAGGATTAATGGCATTTTATTACAGCAAATCATTTGCCGACCTGGCTAACACAGTTGCAGAGAATGTATCTGGTACATCGGGTGAAGTGCCAGCGTACACCGTGGTTAACTTCAATATTGGGACTGAGTTTTTCAAACAAGATAATCACGGCCTAAAATTGGGATTATCCGTCAATAATCTATTTGATAACGAATACTACTTTAGAGGCTTAGATGTGTCTCCTGCAGGACGAGTGCCTGCATCAGGAAGATCACTGAGCTTAGATGTCGGTTACACCTTCTAATCGAGCAAGGTTGTTAAGATGGATGTCTTTAGCTTTAACTGAATAATAGTCAGCATGTTGTAAACCAACAAAGCCTCAACATTAATGTTGAGGCTTTGTTTTATTGATGATCGTATTGATGGTCGTATTGATGGTCGTATTGATGGTCTTAATGGTTATCGAAACGAGGACATCCAGCTCTTTCATCAATGATAAATAGAAACGGAATTGCCGCCGAGCAGATTTAGATGGCCACTACAGCCACGGTAAGATTAGCAACACACATGCATGCAGCCAATCTAAATAACACCGCCCAATAAACGTTAAACAATCAAATCCTTCATCAACTCTTCCAGCACATCTGCCTGACGGCTCAAACTCTCGATTTCCTTTGCCGTCATATTCACTAGCTCCATCACTTGAATAGAGCTACTTCTAACAGAGTCGACATCATTGGCAATATTATCAGCCACAGCCCCTTGTTCCTCGGCAGCCGCTGCAATTTCCAAGCTTCTATCCGAAATATGCTGGTTTTGCTCTGCTATTTCATTAATATTTTGACTTGCACTTGTCATTAGCTGTTCACTTGATTCAGCTTCTTTTACCGTTTTAGCCATTACGTTCATCACACCACGACTATTGGTCTGCAGCGTTTCAATAATTTTTTGAATTTCAACCGTAGCAGCTTGAGTTCTACCCGCTAAGGTTCTTACTTCATCTGCAACCACTGAGAATCCACGCCCCTGCTCACCGGCTCTTGCCGCTTCAATCGCGGCATTAAGGGCGAGCAAGTTGGTTTGATCAGAGATGGCATTAATTGTTGCTATTACCTCACCAATTTCAGTCGCGCTAGAATCAAGCTCTGCAACAGCAACTGAGGTACCACGAACTTCCCCTGCTAATTGATTAATCTCAACCAAGGTTTTTTTAATCTGAGCTTGGCCTTGTGTGGTTTTCTCAGTGGCGCGCGATATTTGTGTAGATGATTCTTGCGCGTGGCTAGCCACTTCTCGAATCGATACCGCCATCTCTTCCGTTGCGCTCGCTAACGAATCAATACGGTCTTGCTGCACGCTGGCTAACTGAGTATTTTCATCACTACGAACACGTAACTGAGCACTAATTTGTTGGATCAAAGCAACTGCTTCTTGAGTGGTTTTCACCAACAGATGTTCACGTTCTGTGACTCTATCAACCGTTCTTGCAATCAAATTAAATTCATTACGAGCAGGTGTGTAACCAATGCGAGACGCAAGGTCACCCTCGGCTAACCTTCTCAATGCTCCATAAATATCGAATAGACTGCCACCGATGAAGGTATTTACATAATAAGAGCAAACAAACATCAACAATAAACTCAAGCTAATGGCAGTGATGTGCCATAAACCTAACCCAGTCAGAAAACTAGTGTCATCAACATAACTCAATGAATAGTCCAGCCCTGAAACCTGTGCGGATATATCTGTATTACGGCCAATATTAATCGCTGTATTTTGCAGTAAGGGCGCCAAATCAGATGCAGATAGCTGAGTCGCCGATGCCAATTTGGCAATCACATCCACTTGTTTTTGTGCTTCTACTGTTCTTTGTGAAGATGCCGCATCGACGAAACAAACGCCCATGACAACAACGGCAAGCACAGCCGTAAAAAAAAGAACAAGAAAATTTTCATGTAATTTTACGTTAATTAAATACTTATCTATCCAACGAAATGCAACTTGTTTCACGATGATATCTCCAATAAAAATGATCAGTGATTACCGAGAGTGGCGCATCACCTATCTTATTCAGCAGGTAATATTGATATAAGAGAAGACGTCATTCGGTCAATTATCAGAAATAATATATGACTGTCGTTAGCAGGTATTTCTAAATGACAAAACTGGCATCTAGATCACGCAAAAAACGGAAAAAAAGACACTTAATGCAACTGAAAAATCACACATTGATAACCTTGCTCAAAAAATCGGCTAAAGTTGTCGTATGACGACCGTTGTTGGTTAAGGAGTAAATGTAGATGTAGATAAATACCGACATAGCTAAACACAAAATAACAATCACCTAGCCAACTTGTGCATACTTATTATCAGTAAGCATTTAACTCGTTCATGTATTTCATCGGTGATATTTTCATTACTTTTTTAAACATGGTAATAAATGCGCTTACCGACTCATAGCCTAATAACTCAGACACCTGTTGCACACTCTGTTTATCTGAAAGCGCTTGTAGTGAAATAATGATATGCAGTTGAGTGCGCCATTTTCCAAATGTCATCCCGGTTTCTTTTGTGATCAGTCGCGCCAATGTACGCTCTGTTAAGGCAAATTGTTTGGCCCATTGCGGCAGTGTTTTTCTATCGTTAGGCTGATTTATCAATTGCTGGCTCATCGCTTGAATCACCACATTTTTAGACAGAACAAAGTCTAAATGTTGAATAGGCATCTCAATGAGTTGCTCAAATAGTACCTGTGCAAGCCGTGCGGTTTTACTGTCTACACGATAATGCTGATCGCTACCAGCAAGCGTGCACATCAACTCTTTAACTAAAGGCGTAATAGCCAATGTACAGGTATTTTGCGGCATTCCTTGCATGCTGCCATCAATAAATACATGACAGAGCTCAGCATTATCTGAGGCGCGATTACTGTGAACTTTATTTGCAGGGATCCAGATAGCGCTATGAGTTGGCACCATCCACATTTTTGCCGATACCTCACAGGTAACATAACCATGCAAAGCTAAAATTAACTGGCCTTTAGGGTGAGTGTGTAAAGGGATCTCATGGCTGGCACAGGCGTGCTCTATCTTGGCAATAATGGGTTGCGGCATATATTCAAAATTCTTTATTTCATCCCAGCCAATTGCTTCAAACATAATTTTGTCAGTTTTTCGTTATTTAATGTCACTATCTCTAAATTATATCGTTCGACAAATCTTTATACTAGCAACCATTATTAAGTGAAATCTAAAGCAGCTAATGACGTTACAAACTGACAATACTAAACCACAGTCTCGATTCTCTGGCGCATTACTCGTCATAGGAATTTTGCTTATTGCAGCTAATTTACGCGCGCCTTTTACCGGCATTGCTCCTGTGCTGGAGCAAATTATTAGTCACTTTGGCCTAAGCGGATCTCAAGCTGGATTTTTAACCACTCTGCCACTAATTGCCTTTGCGATTGTTTCACCTATGGCGGCTTTTTTTGCCCGAAAACAAGGATTAGAACATGCCTTGTTTGCCGCGCTAATACTGATATTGCTCGGTATTGGAGCTCGATTTGTCGACTCATCAGCCATGTTACTCATTGGTACTGCCATTATTGGCGTCGGTATCGCAATTGCAAACGTGTTACTACCCAGTCTGATAAAACGAGATTTTGCCACTAAAATTGCGCTCATGACCTCAGCCTACGTGCTCACGATGGGAGTGGTATCAGGTGGGTTTTCGGCTCTGGTATTTCCGCTTAGTCAACTCAATGGCTTAGGCTGGCAACTGGCACTGGGCTCGGCAGCCATCATCACAGTTGCCAGCTTAATTGTGTGGACCGCTCAGCTGGGTAAACACACGAAACCAACTTATTCAGCACATCAATCGGCACCCTCGAAAAGTGTATGGCGCTATCTATTAGCCTGGCAAATTAGCTTGTTATTAGGCCTAAACTCATTTCTGAATTACATCATCATTACGTGGTTACCAAGCATATTGACCGACACAGGCCACTCGGCCGTTGAAGCGGGGGCGTATCATGGTGCCTTTCAAATTGCGACAGCACTTCCTGGCTTAATATTAATTCCGTTACTGGCTAAATTAAAAGATCAAAGCGCGCTAAGTTTTATTTTGGCACTACTCAGTGCAGGCAGTGCACTTGGGCTGCTTTACATGCCTCACTTTGCTTTTGTATGGACACTAATGCTGGGGTTTTGCTCTGGGGCCTGTTTTATTTTGGGACTATCGTTTATTAGTTTACGCACCGATGATCCGCACCAAGCCGCATCGCTTTCTGGTATGTCACAAAGTGTGGGCTATTTACTGGCAGCCGTTGGGCCTATGGTGGCGGGCGCGTTGCACACTTCAACAGGCAGTTGGGATGCGCCATTATGGTTATGTGCGATTGCTGGTGTGCTGTGTGCACTATGTGGTTTAGGTGGCGGCAGAAACACCACATTACATAAGTCGGTTAACTAGAAATACACGGCTTGATTACTGAGTTATGCACTTAATATCACTATCCCGATCAAGCAAACTTCATTGGAGAAAAACGATATTGAGCAACATCAGGTCAAGCCGAAAATGTTGTAGGTCACTTCAAAAATAAATCATTGAGATAAACGAGTTGCGGTCACGACAGAGTATCTACCGCACCGGACGCTTACACCCAATAAACAGGATAGTGACGCTTGGGGTCTGTGGAAAGGTTATTGACCACTAACGCGACGATCAGGAGTAATACCGTACCTAAAAAAACTGGCATTAAGGCATAAAGAAAGCCTAGCTGATGCACGTTTTCACCACCAATAACAGCAATCAATGCTGTGGCACCGCCAGGCGGATGAAGGGTTCTGGTAAAGTACATTAACGCAATAGATAGTGATACAGCCAAAGCGCAGGCAAGCACGATATAATCAGTAAAAACTTGATAAACTGCAACACCAATTAACGCTGATATTACGCTACCACCTATTAAATTACGGGGCTGAGAAAACTCCGCTAAGGGGGCACCGTAAACCAACACTGCTGACGCACCAAAAGACCCTATTACAAACATGCTCCCCATAGGATTCGCGGCCGTATAAAACGCTAAGCCTGCAACTAAATAAATACCACAAAATGCGCCAATCCATGACCAAATAATTTTCTTAAGCGGTTGCCTGGGAGGACAAATATCCTTTGATCTCATGCGAGTAAAATAGAATCTCATTATGTTAATCCGAGTGAAATAGAGTGATGCGTTATTAGTGTGTGATCTGCGGAATACGGTTGCGAGCAGCAAATTAGCGCTAAAGAAACACAATTGCAATTACACCTAACCAAAATCCTCTTGGAAATAAGGTAATGCTACTTTAGTGATCTCGTGATGATCTAATGATGTGAATATTAATGAGATAAAGACGGTTTTTTGGTTCTAGTGACTAAAAAACAAATAAGAGAGCCTAACGTGACCAATGCTACGCCCTGCCAAAATGACCCCGTGAGCGAAATCGACAAATAAACAGAAGCAAACATGGTCGAAAACACTGGGGTAAAATATGACAAGGTGCCTAACAATATAATATTTCCACCAATAATGGCTTGGTTCCACAAAGCATAACCGGTGCCGATTACCATACCAGCAAGTAATAGTGTAAACGTTGATGGTAAGGTGAAGTGTAAACTGGGTTCATTACTTAAAAAATATTGTATCCATAACGTTGTCGCTGTCGCACTAAAAAACAGTGTAATGGCATTTTTTCCGTTACTGATTTTTTGAGTGACTACGCAATAAATCGCCCAAATAAATGCCGCTGAAAAGGCCATAGAATAGGTTAATGGGTTGTCCGAAATATTACTTAACAACAGACTAAGTGAAATACCCTGGTCGCCAGCAATACACCAAGCAACACCTGTAAATGCCAACAAAATACTCGGGTAAACCAAAACATTCACTTTGTTACGACTAATAATAACGCTTAACAATATCGTCAGCGCAGGCCATAAGTAGTTAATAATCGACATTTCCATTGCTTGAAGTCGGCTATTGGCCATGCCTAAAGATAATGCGAGGCAGATTTCATAAGTGACAAATAACCCGCCGCCGATAAATAAATATCGTTTAGGGTAATCTTTTATTTTGGGTATTCCCATAACCGACATTAGAAATAACGCACTGACGGTATACATCATTGCAGCACCAGCAATGGGACTAAATAATTCGGATAAATCGCGGATTAATGCCGTGACGGTACTCCACAGCAAAATGGCAATAACGCCATAAAATGTATACTTATTGTCGCGAATATAAGACACCAAACCCACCGTTATTTCATCGCGGATTTTACGTAGACATCAAAGCGGTTTTTTTTCTGCGCTAACACCATACTCGGTTTAACACCATTCAAGTCTTCTGCGTAATCAGGACGCTTTACTACCACGCGCTTAGTGGCGAGTGCCATAGCGGGTGCTAACAGTCCATCTGCATCTAAGTCTGCGCCGACCAGAGTTTGAAACACGCGCATTTCTTTTTTAACCAGGGCTGATTTTTCACGGTGTGGGTACATAGGGTCAAGATAAACAACATCGATCTCAGTGCCAGACGACTTCGCGGCGTCGGCTAACGCGCTGATACTTGAGCCGTGAAATAAGCTCATCAAATCGCGCATCCACTCGCCTATTTCAGCGTCTTCATAAGCGCGGCGTAAACCATCTTCAAGCAATGCCGCCACTACAGGATGACGCTCAACCATAATCACTTTACAACCTAGGCTTGCCAGTACAAAAGCATCTCGACCAAGCCCTGCGGTGCCATCAACAACGGTGGGTGTTACCCCTTGCTTTAGCCCGACAGCTTTAGCAATCGATTGACCGCGTCCACCACCAAACTTACGTCGATGCGCCACAGCACCAGACACAAAGTCAACGCTAATGCCGTCAAGCTTAGGCTCATCTCGCTTATGTAAACTCAAGCAGTTTTGCTCGAAACGCAATTCAAAAGCGGCGTCTTTGTCCCACACCAACTGCCAGCGCTGGGCTATATCGACTAATGAGGGATACTGCTGATTAAAGAAGATAGGTGTCTGCAACAAGATGATTACCATGCCAATGTAAGAAACTACGCCATTATGCCAAAAGCCATCACCAGTGAACACCTATACCTCGCGCGCTAGAAAACTTATAATGTCGCTATTACACAGTTTTTGCTGTCTCATTTAGTAAATGGAAATGCCCATGCTCAGTTATCGCCACGGTTATCATGCAGGCAATTATGCCGATGTACTTAAGCACTCTATGCTTATTCAAGTATTAAAAGCCATGCAGAAAAAAGATAAACCTTATGTGTATATCGATACTCATGCAGGCGCAGGTGCTTACTCATTAACCGATGAGTTCGCCCAAAAAACCGGAGAGTATTTAGAGGGTGTTGCCAAACTATGGGACCACGCTAATTTACCCACTGCATTGGCCAACTATGTTGAAACTGTGCAGCACTTTAACACTGAGTTTGATGGCGAGTTAACCGTGTACCCTGGCTCACCCGCTATTGTAGATGTTGAGCTTCGTCCGCAAGATCGTATGGTGTTACACGAACTCCACGGTACTGACCATGAGTTATTAGCAGATTATTTTGTTGAAGACAAACAAGTCAAAGTCATTAAAGGTGATGGTTTACAGGGATTAATTGCCGCGGTACCGCCATTAGAACGTCGTGGAGTGATATTAATCGACCCAAGTTATGAAATGAAAACTGACTATCAAGATGTTGCTCAAGCCATCATTAAAGCCCACAAACGCTTTGCAACAGGGACATTTCTTTTATGGTATCCAGTGGTCAAACGTGAGCAAACAGAAGCAATGTTAACGCTACTAAAAAATAGTGGCATTAAGAGACAACTGCGTATTGAACAAGCGGTGAGTGCTGACAGTGACGAGTTTGGTATGACGGCCGCGGGTTTATGGGTAATAAACCCACCTTGGCAATTGGATGTATTGGCTAAAGAGGCGTTAGATTATTTGACGCCACTATTAGGCCGTGCTGACGGTCATACTACTGTGAAGTGGGAAGTGGACGAATAATTTACCCTCCGCAGGGTTTATGTTGCTGTGCTATGTGAAGAATGATTGCTGATTATTGATTATATAAAAATGCCCAAACCGAAAAATGCCCAAACCGCTGCAACGGTTTGGGCATTTTTGTTGGTTATCTTTAATTGCTGTTACAGAGCGTTATTTAAAGAATGCACCTGCTGCACCCGGAAACACCACCGGGCTAACATTGCCATTCGCGGCGACACTCGCGACACCAAACAAATAGTTGTCGATAACCATATTATCTAACGTGAACTGATTAACCTTGCCGACATAGCGGCTATGAGTCCATTCCGCTACCGTTGTTGAGCGCCAATATACGCGATAACCGACAACGGTTTTGTCGTCACTACTGGCCCAACTTAAGGTGGTACTCGGCGATACTTGCCCTGCAATGGTCACCTTGGTTGGTGGCGCGGGTGCCCATGCTTGTGACGCTAAACTTAGCGCATTAAGTGCGGTCAGTTTGGCGGTAAATCCAAAATCAACACCTTCAATCACATCACCATAAGCAATACCATTTTCTACCCGTATATCTTGATGCTGACGATTATAGTTCTCGTTGGTTTCCATAATCCGCACGGCAGGCAAACCAGCCTGATTAAACGGTAAATGATGCCCACCACGACCAAAACGATCGAGTCGATACACCAACATCACCTCTAAATTAGTCATGTACTGGTCGGCTAGCGATTTAATTTTACGAGCTAAATTGCGTGAAGCAGAATCATTTTCGCCGCCACTAAAATAGCGTTCTTTGGCTTCATCTGCGGTTTCGGCAAAACGTACGCCTTCAGAAAACACCCGTACACTGCTGTTATTCACCACGCCATTAATGCCAGATATATTGCCAATCATGTCATTATTTAATACTGCTTGAACCTGCCAATTTTGCGTTTTGGCATAGTCAGCTAAAATATTGCCGCCATACAAACCTTGCTCTTCGCCCGACAATGCAGCATAAACGATAGTGCCGTTAAATTGATATTTTGATAATACTCGTGCAGCTTCTAGCGCCCCAGCCACACCCGATGCATTGTCGTTAGCACCAGGAGAAATTGAGGTGGCATCCAACACATCGCTAACGCGAGAATCAATGTCGCCACTCATCATCACCACACGCTTAGGATCCGTTTTACCACGCTGAATCGCGATAACGTTAACCACTTCGGTTGGATTTTCGATTCGTTTACCTTGAACAGTGTCACTAACCGTTACCACTTCTAAACAGCCACCACACTCTTTGGATATACGATTAAACTCAGCTTCAATCCAGCGCCTAGCGGCACCAATACCTTGGGTATCAGATTGGGTATCCGACAAGGTATGACGGGTCCCGAAGCCAACTAAAGTACGAATATCTTGTTCAATCCGCTTAGCTTGTGGTGCGGTAGCAATGTCGTATAAACGCACATCTTCTTGTGATGGGGCAACAAACGTTGATTTGTCGGCAGCAAATGCTGGCACTGTTACAGCACCCAATATCAGCAACCCGGCCATACCCGCTAAACAATAACCGTTGTTACGACTGAGTTTGACCCGCTTAGGTTGTACTTTATGAATTACATGGTTCATTAATAAATACCTTAAATTAACTGGCTAATGCTTTTTGGTAGCGTTTTAATAATATTTTTACGCGCTTCACATAAGCTTGTGTTTCAGGATAGGGCGGTATACCGCGGTATTGCATCACCGTCGTTGGGCCGGCATTGTATGCCGCACACGCAAGGTCAATGTCGCCGTTAAATTGGCTTAATAGCTGCGCAAGATAACGACTGCCACCACGAATATTCTGTTGAGCATTGAAAGGATCATCGACGTCCATATCGCTAGCAGTACCTGGCATTAATTGCATTAGGCCTTTGGCTCCTGCTTTGGATAATGCGCCAATTTTAAACGCTGATTCTGCATGGATCACTGCTCGAATAAGTGCAGGGTCAAGCTGATACTGCCGCGCGGCTAAAGCGACGTCGGCGGCGAAATGTGAGGTAAATAATGGTATCTTATACCAATCGATAACCGAATCGACCCGGCATGCAAAACATTCATACAATAACACTTGATAGTCTATATCCAGCGGTTGCTGATCGCTAAACACCATCACCCCATTGGTTTGTTTGTATTGAAACACTTTACGCTTTTCAACGCCTAAATCACTGACAATACCATTTTCGGAGTAACTGGCTTTAACACGAGGCTTACTCGATACTGTGCCCGCTTTCGTTAACGCATAATTATTGGTTAAGGTACGCGGTTTCTGTTTGTTTCCTACATAGCCTGCATTCAACGACAGCTGATCATTAATTGATTGCTCATCGGCAGGCTTAGTGTTGCGGCGACTCAACACGTTATATGTTTCTATAGTCGGCGCTGGGTGATTTTCAGCTGTGGTAGTTTGAGATTGCTGTAACGATAACTGCTTTTTTGCTGCGGCTTGCTGAGGAATATACTTAGCTTTGATTTGCGGCTTTTCAACGTCTTCCACGGCAGGGTAAACCACTTGCTTGGCTTGTACCTGCACAGGTATGCAAACACAAACCAACAAGGTAGCGATACCCAATAGCGTCTGCCGATTACGCCATGTCATGTGACTATTCCTGCACTTGATCGAATATAGGCATCGGCGCGATACGGGCGAATTTTGCCACCGCCGAACCTGGGAAAATTTTAACCCCACTGTTTAACTCATCTACGGCTTTACGGTAAAAGTCTTCTGCGTGCACAAAGTCGAGCTCTAGCTGTATATATTCAGCGAGCTGATCCGCACTCAGTTTGTCTTTATTCACTGTAGCTAATAGCGCTTCTAAACCTTGATCAATCTGCTGCCAAGCGGCTATCGATACCGACAAAGAGCCACCAGCCATATTTGACTCTTCAATCGGTTGTTCCCAATCATGTTCGGGCTGTAACAGTTTTAGTTGCTCCAACTGGGCTTGTTGGTCATCTGTTAAAGGGCGTGGATAAGATGGTTTTTCCTGACATAGCTCGGTAAACAATGTCAGTCTTTTATCAATTTTTGAGTCGATCACTTTCAGCGCTTCAATGGCTGAAGTGCGTTTTTTAAGTAAACTGGCATACCAAAGATAAGCCAGAATAGCGGCTAAAGTGAGGCTTATAAACAGCGCCTGCATGGTGACATCCTTTATTATTGTTATTCACTATCATAATCATTATTTAATCAAAAGTTCATCTTTATTGGCGATACCTTTACTAAAAATAAACCACAAAAGAGTAAGCAAAACACCAATAGATGTTAATAAACTGTTTTGATTCAGATCTTAACTATAACACAAAAAATAGTACTAGCACGGTTGAATACTATACAGTTAAAATTTTAATCTTTAGTTTTATCAACTACCTAAAACCATTCGCACAAGAGTGTTTTTTAAACACATTTACAGTTTCCCCTGCACAAATAATCAAAATATCGTTTAATAATGCTGACTTAACACCATTAAGGCTATTTATTAGCAGCTGCATCTATCGAGAAACAATAGTCACAAAAAAGCCCAGCAAAACTGGGCTTTTGACAATCAATAATGTAAAAAATTAAATATCTTTTCTATCATTATCCACTTTTTCATTTTCCTCTTCAGTCGGTTTTTCACGCTTACTGAAAATGCGTTCAACCACCACAAAGAATAACGGCACAAAGAAGATACCTAAGAAGGTGGAGGTCATCATACCGCCCAATACCGCAGTACCGATGGCATTTTGGCTACCAGAGCCTACTCCTGAGCTAATCGCTAATGGCACAACACCTAGACCAAATGCTAAAGAGGTCATTAGAATTGGGCGTAAACGTACTCTAACAGCATGCAAGGTTGCCTCAATTAAGCCTGAGCCTTTCTCGTAGTATTCCTTAGCAAACTCGACAATTAGAATGGCATTTTTAGTCGCCAAGCCCACCGTGGTTAGCAAGCCTACTTGGAAAAATACGTCATTAGGCAGACCACGAGCACTCATTGCCAGTAAGGCACCAATAATCCCGAGTGGAACAACTAAAATGACCGATAATGGTACCGACCAGCTTTCATACAATGCCGCTAACACTAAAAATACGATTAAAATAGATAACGCATATAAGCTAGGCGCTTGGTTACCCGACAAACGCTCTTCGTACGACAAACCATTCCACTCTAAGCCATAGCCAGGTGGAAGCTTCTCAGCCATTTTTTCAAGTGCATCCATCGCCGCACCGGTACTGTAGCCCGGGACTGTAGCGCCCTGAATGTTAACCGCAGGCACACCGTTAAAACGTTGCAACTGAGGTGAACCAAACTCCCAGGAACCTGATGCGAATGCCGAAAACGGCACCATTTCACCATTATTGTTACGCACATACCAAGAGTCTAAGTCGCCAGGTTGCATACGGTATTTAGCCTCACCCTGAACATAAACTTTCTTAACTCGGCCACGGTCGATAAAGTCATTCACATACGACCCACCCCACGCGGTACCCAAGACACTGTTCACACTATTAATATCAATGTCTAAAGCACGTAATTTGGCGTGATTAACATTAATTTTATAGATAGGCGCATCTTCTTGTCCATTTGGACGAACCCCTACAAGATTAGCGTTTTGCGCAGCCATGCCCAATAATTGATTACGCGCCTCAATTAACTTGGCATGTCCTTGACCGTTTAAGTCTTTTAAGTAAACGTCAAAACCATTTGCGGTACCAAGTTCAATCACTGATGGCGGCACAAAGGCAAACACTAAGGCTTCTTTAATTTGCATAAAGCGACCCATAGCTCGACCCGCTAACGACTTAACATCTTCACCCGGCGCTTCACGTGTGGACCAATCTTTTAGGCTCACAAACGCAATACCCATGTTTTGACCAGAACCCGCAAAACTAAAGCCCGCCACAGTAAACACTGAATTTACGAGTTCTTTCTCTTCGGTAAGGTAATAGTCGGATACCTCTTTTAAGACCTTAACCGTGCTTTCTTGGGTTGAGTTGGTTGGCAAAATAGCTTGGGTAAACAAGATACCTTGGTCTTCATCGGGTAAAAATGCAGTTGGCATGCGTAAGAAAATCCAGGCCACTGCGATAACCAAACCAACGTAGATCAACATGACACGGAATGAACGCTTTAAAATACTGCCAACACTTGATTCATAACGTGATGTCATGGCATCAAATTTACGGTTAAACCAACCGAAGAAACCGGTATCTGCATGAGTATGGCCTTTTTTAACAGGCTTTAGCATGGTGGCACATAACGCAGGCGTTAGTACAATTGCCACAAACACCGACAAGGCCATAGCCGATACAATGGTGATCGAGAACTGACGATAAATAACCCCTGTCGACCCAGACATAAATGCCATTGGTACAAATACAGCTGACAGGGTCAAACCAATACCCACTAACGCACTGGTAATTTGGTCCATCGATTTACGGGTGGCTTCCAGCGGACTTAAGCCTTCTTCCGACATCACGCGTTCGACGTTTTCCACCACCACAATCGCATCGTCCACCAGCAAACCAATAGCCAATACCATGGCGAACATGGTTAAGGTATTGATGGTGAAACCTGCTGCTGATAACACCGCAAACGTACCTAGCAATACCACAGGTACCGCAATGGTAGGAATAAGCGTTGCTCTAAAATTTTGTAAGAACAGATACATAATCAAGAATACCAACACAATGGCTTCTATCAATGTGTGCACAACACCTTCTATCGATTGCTCTACGAATGGCGTTGTATCATAGGGATAAACGACTTCAAGTCCCTGAGGAAAAAACTCTTTCATCTCATTAACTTTGGCTTTAATGCCTTCTGCCGTGTCTAACGCATTCGCGCCTGTAGCCAGCTTGAATGCAAGGCCCGACGCTGGTTTACCATTGTAATATGAGTCTACTGCGTAGCTTTCTGCACCTAACTCAACTCTGGCGACATCGCCTAAATAAACATTGGCACCTGATGAGTCAGATTTAACAATAATTTGCTTAAATTGCTCAGGGGTTTGTAAGCGGCTCTGTGCTGATACGGTCGCGTTAAGTTCTTGACCTGCAACCGAAGGGGCACCACCTAATTGTCCTGCTGATATCTGGGCATTTTGCTCACGTATTGCCGCAATAATATCAATACTGGTTAATTTGTATTGAGTTAACTTAAACGGGTCTAACCAAATACGCATCGCATACTGCGCACCAAAAAGCGTGAGTTCACCCACACCAGGTACACGGCTCATTGGGTCTTGAACGTTGGCAGCAACATAATCAGAAATATCGCTTTTGCCCATCGAACCGTCAGAAGACACAAAACCAAGTACCATTAAAAATCCAGAACTGGACTTGTTAACTTGTACACCTTGCTGTTGAACTTCAGTAGGCAACAATGGCGTAGCCGCTTGCAGCTTATTCTGAACTTGTACTTGAGCAATATCTGGATCAGCCTCAGCATTAAACGTTAGGGTAATCTTCGCATTACCAAAACTGTCACTGGTTGAAGAAATATAGCGTAAGTGATCAAGCCCAGTCATGCGCTGCTCAATCACCTGAGTGACAGTGTCTTCCATGGTTTTGGCCGACGCACCAGGATAGAAAGCACTGATCACTACGGTTGGCGGTGCAATACTTGGATACTGCGCAATGGGTAAGCCTCTGATGGCTAACACACCTGCAAGCATAATTAATAGTGCAATCACCCACGCAAAAATAGGGCGATCAATAAAAAAACGAGCCATAATGATTCCCTACTTTTGTGGTTGGTCAGCCGTTAACACCTGTGCAGAAACCGGTGCACCAGGGCGGATTTTTTGTAATCCTTCGACAATTAACTTATCGCCAACAGACAAACCATCGACAATACGCCATTGATGACCAATCACTTCAGCGGTTTGTACCACGCGCATTTCAACATTACTGTCTTGGTTTACTATCATTGCAACCGCTTGGCCTTTGGAATTACGGGTAATGGCACGTTGAGGCACTAAAATAGCTTGTGGGTCTTGGCCAGCATTTAATAGCGCACGCACATACATACCGGGTAACAAGGTACCGTCAGGGTTAGGGAACTCGGCACGTAACGTCACTGAACCGGTAGTTTCGTCTACATTCACTTCAGCAAATTGTAATATACCTTGTTGATCGTATGTTCTGCCGTCTTCAAGAATTAAGGTCACTTTAGCATTGTCACTTTTCAATAACTGGCCTGAACGTAAATTGGCTTTTAAACGCAATAATTGTGCACTTGACTGAACGATGTCGATGTTAATCGGATCAAGCTGTTGAATTGTCGCTAAGGTATTACTTTGATTAGCGGTCACTAACGCGCCAGCAGTAACAGATGACTTACCAATACGACCAGAGATCGGTGCTTTAACTTCAGTATATTCGGTGTTGATGGTCGCAGTATTAATAGCGGCTTTCGCTACCGCTACTGAAGCTTGTGCTTCTTTAAATAACGCTTCCGTCTCGTCAAAATCTTGCTTACTGACTGCATTGGTTTTGACTAATTTGGCATAACGCGCCGCTTTGGCTTTTGCTGAGGCTAAACCCGCATTTGCGCTAGCAAGATCGGCTTCTGCACTCACTAATGCCGCTTTATAAGTGGCTGCATCAATTTGATACAGAGATTGACCTTGTTTAACTTCGGTGCCTTCGGTAAAAGCACGCTTAGTGATAATACCTGACACTTGTGGACGCACTTCAGCTTCTAAAAAGGCACGGCTTCGACCCGGTAATTCAACCTTAATCGCTTGCGAAATTGCTTCAACTGTCATCACGCCAACGGGTGTAGGTGGTCGCGGTTGCTGTGACTGGGCATTTTCATCCCCTTGACCACATGCGGTAATCCATAATGCAGCAGAAATAACTGCGGCGACTTTCAATGCTTTGTGCATGAGTGCTCCTACTCCAATTTATTTTCAATATGACACCTCAGTCTTGAGGAATTTCATTTGAAAATAGCTAAAATTAAACTGTTAAATTTTCTGTGTACTTTATCGCATAGGTATAAAATTCAAACAACTAAGCTAATGCGAATAAATTGTAAATAAATAATAAGTTTCAGTTAAATATATTGAATATGTTATCAAACTGTAATCGATACGCAGGTAATCAAACAAACATTACCTATTAAGTCATTAAATACACTACCTGGTAACATGCTGGTAAAGTCAATTTATGGATTAACTATCCATGCCTACGTTCACTGTTAATACATTAACTTAGTTATTGTTGATGACAACCTTATTTAATTCATCTGTTTTTTGTGGGTCAAGCATAATGGCACGCCACCACAACTCGCTAGCTTGCGGATTGGCTAACATCACCGCTTGACCAAATTTTGGCGTTAACAAGGTGACATTTTGCTGTTTAGCTAACAGGTTGATACGTTCAAAAGGCTCAAACCAATCATGTAACGCTAAATCAAAAGTGCCATTGTGTACTGGCATCATTGCCTTTGCTTTAACATCAATATGCGCCTGTAGGCTTTGCTCTGGCAACATATGAATATCACTCCACAATTCATTATAGGCGCCCGTTTCAATCATGCTGAGATCAAATGGCCCATAACGCTCACCAATTTCTTTAAATCCACTAAAATAGCCGCTGTCTCCGCTAAAAAACACCTTATGTTGTAAACCTTGAATAACCCAACTCGCCCATAAGGTTTGGTTCCGATCAAGCAAGCCACGGCCTGAAAAATGTTGCGCTGGTGTCGCGGTAATACTCAAGCCATTTAATTCAACAGACTGCCACCATTCCAGTTCGGTCACTTGAATAGGATCAACGCCCCAAGCCGTTAAGTACTTACCCACTTTAAGTGGGGTAACAAAATGTTGCACCTTGGTAGCCAATTGCTCAATGGCAGCGCTATCGAGGTGGTCGTAATGATCATGGCTAATAATCACCGCCTTTATTGCCGGTAAATCAGCAATACTGATTGGCGATTGATGAAAACGTTTCGGTCCTGCCCACTGCACCGGTGATGCTCGCTCGCTAAATACCGGATCAATCAATAAATATTCGCCATCAAGACGCATCAATAACGTCGAATGACCTAAACGATAAACGGTATCTTGTGTCGATTGAGCCAATATCTCTGGGGTTAATGCTTCTAATGGGATCACACCTTGGGGAATGGGCGCTTGACGCTTTGTCGACCAATAGGCTTTGGCAATTGGCCATAAGCTGCTAATACCCGCTTGATAGACTTTCTCGGTATTGCTGAAGATTTGTGTCTTATTTCCACGCAATTCAGTCCAATATTTATTGATCAAAATAATCACAATCAATGCACCAAGCGCGACTAAAAGACTCATTAATATTTTCATCTATCGCTTCCAAAAGTAAACTACACGGTGTAGTTTAATAATCCCTTGTTGAAAAGTAAACTACTCAGTGTAAAATATTACAATAAGATTGATTAGATGAAACCAATGAACACAGAAAAGCAAACACGCAGCCAGATTAAACGCGCCGCGATTATTGAAGCAGCTAGAACAACCTTTAAAGAATTAGGGGTTGCGGCAACGAGTATGGATAAATTAGCCGAAGTAGCTGGAGTGTCTAAGCGAACAGTGTACAACCACTTTGCCACCAAAGAAGCTTTGGTGATGACCTTGATGACTGATTTATGGCAACAAGCATTATCTCAACCCTCTGTGGTATATGACTCACATCAACCTTTGGCTGAACAACTGCAACAGTTGGTGCGTTTTGATATGGATTATATTCAATCAGAAGAGCACGTTGAAGTATCGCGAATGGTGATTGGCCATCTGTTTTATACCACCGAAATGCAAGAAGAATTACAAAAGGTAATTAAAGAAGAAACGGCTATTTTACGCTGGATAAAAGCAGCAACGCTGGACGGACGCTTAACAGTGAAAAATGTGGAACGGGCCCAAACAGAAGTGCAAAGCTTGATTAAAGGCCAATGTTTTTGGCCATTAATATTTCAAGTCGAAGAGCCATTAAACGAACAACAAAAAGATGACATTGCCGCAAGCATCGTTACCATGTTTTTATGTCGTTATCAGGCATAAGCACATTGTTGGCTACTCTACACTCGGTTATCACCCACACCGAATGAAATAATACGGCTGATATGCGCTAAACTCATGCCAGATTCTTGTTGCCAATGATTGAATGCAGCTTGGGTTTGGCGTAAAGCGGTTTGCGATGTAAAGCCAGCATCAACGACGTTATGAGCAGTTAAATATGACTGCACATCTTGGCTTAATAAAAAGGTATCTTTACCTATTGCACGTAAAAAATAAGGCCCCGTATTGCCACCTAAACGGGTGCCGCGCTTTTTAAGCACTTGCCACAAACCAGTAATGTCATCGCTTGGCCAATGAGCAATAAATTCCGCAAAACTGCCGTGTTCTGCATTAATCTGCTGGATCATATAAGCGTTATCAACAATCGCCTGGGTTTTCTTTTGATGCCGAATAAGCACTGGGTCGGTTGCCCGCTGTTGAATTTGATCGGGTGACAGCATCAGCACTTTCATTGGTTCAAAGTCAAAAAAGGCTTTTTCATAAGCTGGCCATTTGTTATCAACCACTCGCCACACAAAGCCACTTTGAAACACGCGTTTACTCATAACAGACAATAACTGCGCATCAGTATATTCGCTGATTTCATCGGCATCGAGAGTGCCAGGCAGCAATGACTTAACTGCCGCAGGCCCGCCTTTACGCTCACAGGCTCGCGCCCAAATATCACTGAACTTTTCTAATGCCACCGCGTAGCTCCTTTAACCCAAGCAATAATCTGCCAATACGGCAGATAAAGGCTTGTTGATCTTTAAACATTAACATTGATACCAAAAACAACTAACGCTATATGTTACGTTCTTTTTTAAGTTGTAAAAACTGTTTCCATTTAACCACTTCAGCAGGCATTTCAGGTGTGTCACCTGTGTAACCGGCAGCAGCAATTAAGGTTTCAATAGGCACTTGTTTACCTCGACATACAAACACACCACGAACATGCGCAATGCAATGTAAACCACGGGCTGTAACCATACGATGCTCAATATAAAAGTATTTTTCGTCCCAACCAACGATTTTAGTTTCAATGGTAAACTTTTCAAACGGCTTAATATCGCGGATATAAGTAAACTCTGCCGCATTCACTATCGGTAACCATTTGTTTTTTAGAAACTGTTTCATCAAACCCATTTCGGCAATCAAATAGGTGCGCGCTAAATCCATAAAAGCAGGATAACGCGAGTTAGTTAAATGCATATTGATATCGCAATCTAACGGTAAAGCACGATAATCAATTCGGCTAGTGCCTAAAAAACCAATACTTTTACAATGACCTATTCGCCATAAAAACAACAAAATAATACGAAAATACAGATTCATGCACGGTTACTCCTAATGTAAGCGCGACAGGCTAACAAAGGTCATACCAGCGAGCAAGCGGCTTTAGCTGTATTTGGTAGCACAAAATTGGCATTACACTTTATTTGTTACTCTTTTTGAGACTTATCCCCCTTTTCATCTGTGGCTTAACTGATTAACATAGCGAGGCGTTTTGATTAAATTGACAGTGAGTTAACTGAGTTTCACCTAACTTACTAACAATAACGCCGTAGTCGTTGAGTCGATTATAGCCAAATCAGCGCAAACACATTGTTTATAATTCTCAGGGCGGGGCGCAATTCCCCACCGGCGGTAAACTTGAAAAAGTGAGCCCGCGAGCGCTCGATTCGTCGAGGTCAGCAGATCTGGTGACTTAGGTTTTACTCATGAGTAATGTCTAACAGTCCAGAGCCGACGGTTATAGTCCGGATGAGAGAGAATAGAGATACATCAATTAGCCTCGGCTTGTTGATGCAATTTGTTTTGGATTTATATCCCTCTTTACAAGCCCTGATTCTGGTCATTTTAGGAGTACAACCATGAATCAGTTATCACTACTTGCCGAATTTGGCGAACCAATCACCCGTGTAGAAAACGCATTAGCAGCGCTTAGAGAAGGCCGAGGCGTATTATTGCTAGACGATGAAGATCGTGAAAATGAAGGCGACATTATTTATTCTGTCGAGCATTTAACCACAGCCCAAATGGCATTAATGATCCGCGAATGCAGCGGCATTGTGTGTTTATGCTTAACTGACGAACACGCCAACAAATTACAATTACCGCCAATGGTTATTAATAACAACAGCGCCAATCAAACTGCGTTTACCATCTCCATTGAAGCAAAGCACGGTGTTACCACTGGCGTTTCCGCTCAAGATCGCGTGACCACCATTAAAACTGCCGCAAACCGCGATGCCAAAGCATCTGACTTGGCTCATCCTGGACACGTATTCCCATTACGTGCTCGCGCTGGCGGAGTGATGTCTCGTCGCGGTCATACCGAAGGCACTGTCGACTTAATGCAAATGGCAGGCTTAATGCCAGCTGGCGTATTATGCGAACTGGCCAACGAAGATGGCAGCATGGCCAAAACACCAGAAATTATCGCCTTTGGCCTTAAGCACAACATGCCTGTACTCACCATCGAAGACATGGTGATGTACCGTAACCAGTATGATTTAAAGCTGGCGTAATATGTTACTAATACGTCATTCATAACCAGCCACTTATCTGTTGTGAATGAATATGAAATAACACGATTAAGAGGTGCAAAGCACCTCTTTTTTTATGCTTGAAATCATGCTGGTTGTAGACAATAAAACCATGCGGGTTAATACTTTTTTGACTCGATATTCGCCATCCATAACCGCCCTGTTGCCCCTGTCACTCTCCAGGAGTCATCGCTGCACCCACTCTCATTTGAACTCAACTAGTATGCTTAGGGCATGCAACACTTTACATTACAGACTAAAAAAAGCAGGATAAATAACCGCAATAGATTTGCCTCACGGATTCCCTTGAGAATTAGTCAACATGAAATAAAGGACGATTATGAGTAAATGGAATACGACTAGCACACTATCTCTTTACTTAACGCTAATTTGCTCCAGTGCAGTAGCAGGTTTTCTGCAATATTCTTTGGAAGATAGCTTCACTGGTTTATCGGACTTACCGGGTATTGTTGATATCGGTATTTATGCCGCCCTAATGACAGCGCTTTATTATTTTTTTGCTCAATTTTTTAACTGGTTGTACCCTGAAGTTCAACAAAATAGCGACAGAAATTCGACTTAGGATAATAAGTTGGGCAAATAACATTGAATAATTTTACCAAAAACATCACCCCATACGTGCAAGAGCAGTTATCTGAAGCAGATCGATCCGACCGTTTAGGTAATGTTGCAGATTCATTTGTATACCTTGAGAATGCTCACGTGCTTGGGCAGGAATCAACCTATTGGCATGTAAAAGTGCATTATTTAATGCTGCGTTGGGCGATAAAACAGCGTGATATTAACGAAGCCATCGGTCAAATTATTCGTATCATTGGGGCGGCTTTATTAACTGCAATAAAAGGCGTGCCAACGGGAAATACTGGCGGTAGCAATGTTAGCCCAGTAAAAGTTATGCCCATTAAGCCAGAGCATGCCGTAATTATAGCGAAAGTAAAAAACGATATATCAACGAGCTAGAAAGAGTTACAGATGCCTTAGTTGAATCATCCGGTATAACGACCTAAAGAATGTTAAATCCATCACTAGTTTTCAGCTTTAAACATGATATATGGAGGTTCACATGAATCGAGTCACGGGTATCGGCGGCATATTTTTTAAAGCAAAAGATGCACCTGCATTGCAGACTTGGTACAAGCGTCATCTCGGCATTGATGTTCAAGAATGGGGCGGCGCGGCTTTTTCTTGGAGCGACTCAAATAACAAGCCCGTAGGTGGAACCACTATCTGGGCGGTGAGTTCAGAGAAAAGCGACCAATTCTCCCCAAGCCAAGCCCCATTTATGATCAACTATCGCGTTGAAGACCTTCACGCTGTCATCGCAGCCCTCAAAGCAGAAGGCTGTAATGTCCTCGATAAAATAGATGAATCTGAATACGGCAAGTTTGCGTGGGTCATCGATCCTGAAGGTAATAAAGTCGAGTTATGGCAGCCGCCTTTAGGTCAATAGCAACTATTGTGGCTTAATGAATCTGTTCACATCCATGTGAAATTAATTTGGAGACAAACTAAATCACAATGCAGTAATAAACGTTTGATACTGACTCATGGTACTGGCATCGTCTAACATGCCTTGATGGCCAACGTTGGGCACCATAATTAACTGCTTATTGGCTGACTGACTAGCGACAAACAGTGTTTCAGACAGTTCAGGCGGGACTTCTTCATCATCTTCTGCCGCAATCACCAATAATGGCCCTTGATAATATTGCGCTACCACTTGCTTATTATCTGTTTTACGAAAATCTTCTGACATTTCCAAAGTCATAAACGGTGCCATATACCACGGTGTTTTTTCATCAACCCAGTCGTCGGCATTAGTTGCTGAACCGTGTAAAACCAGCGCATCTATTTTATTATTTTTTGCTAAATCAGCGGCAATAAAACTGCCTAGTGAGTAACCGTGCAATATCACTTTTTCAGGCTGATATTGCTGATGTAAATAATCCAGTTGTTGCTGTGCATCTGCAATAATATTGTTAATGCTTGGTTGGCCTTCACTTGCCCCTAATCCACGACGGTCCATTACTAAAATGTCGGTATTGAGCGTTGATAATGTGGTCAGTACCGACAGGCCATGTGGTTCGATTTTCATGCCGTTGCCTTGATAAAACACCAAGGTTGTAAGGCTATTGGGGTTATCGATATAAAAACCATTTAACTTAACGTGATCAATTGACTCTAAGCTGACTGGGGTAATCAAATGATTAGGCATCGCCTGCTGTAATTGTTGAGTAAACTCAGCGGTAAAGGCTGCGGGGACTTCATCGCTGGCAATAAAGGTGCTTTCACTTAGGCGCATAGTACACCCTGAAGTAACCAGCATTGTGGTGCCTAACATTGCTACTGTGGTTATTTTTTTAAGCAAATTTTGCATATTATTGTCCTTAATTTATTCATCGTCCTTGTGGACTAAAATGTCACCTGGCGAGCATTGTAAATGCTGGCAAATAGCGTCTAGTGTCGAAAATCGAATCGCTTTTGCGCGGCCACTTCTAAGCACCGACAAATTTTGAGGGGTTATACCTATCAATTCAGCCAGTTCAGTGGACTTCATTTTTCGCCTTGCCAACATCACATCCAGCTCAATAATTATGGCCATTAAATTGTCAACTCCGCCTCTTCTTGAAGCTCAGTTGCATGCTTCATTACCCATGCCACACAGTAAAAAATCATTCCGAAAAGTGCATACTTTAATTCTTGGCTGCCAAGGCTAAAATAAACAGGTACCGCACTAGATGTACCACTAAAGTGCAATGTAAATGCGATGATCATCGGGTAGAAAAGGCTGAGTAAAATCCAGACTAAAAATACTAAGGCAATACGGCTCAAGCAGCGGAAGTTACGTGGAGTAAACACATGACCTTGCTGATACAGACCAAAAAGTTGGTAGAGAAAAGAGTAAATAAACAGGTAAGGTAGAATTTCAACACTGCCCAGAATGATCCCAGGATGAAATCCCGCATCATAAAGGCTTTGAGCGAGTGCTTGCCAAGGTGTACCAAAGTCGACGGCTAGATAGCTGCTAAACCAACCCCACCAATCGATGGTTAACACATATTCACCCGCTTGGAATTCTCCGAACACCATAGTGCCGCTATAACTAGTGACTTGTAATAAAGCTAAAAATACAATCAGCAATTTAATCCATTTACTTAACGAGACAATTCTATCCATGATCATTCTAAACTGGTTAATGTTAAACTGAAGTTAACACACAAACCTTTTATCAGCAATAAATTATCGATAAACGATACTTTTAAGTTTGTCGTAACGATATATATAACGTGAACAGCAAGATTAGTTTGTTGAATTTAATACCTAAAGTAGATGCTGTAGTTTACTGGCTGTGATGAATTTAGTGCGAAATGGGTATATTTATTGTCGATTGAACAGCAAAAAAAAAGCATAAACTCGCGTTTATGCTGTTAATTTTTTAACCATGTATTTTGCTTGGTTTACACAGCAATACCACAGTGACGCAATAAAGCATCTGTATTGGGTTCACGGCCCATGAAGCGTTTAAACAGCTCCATTGGCTCTTCACTTCCACCCATTTCAAGAATGTTATTTAGGAAGCTTTTACCTGTTTCAGCATTAAAAATACCTTCGGCTTCAAAACGCGAGAACGCATCTGCCGATAATACTTCGGCCCATTTATAGCTGTAATAACCTGCGGCATAACCACCCGCAAAAATGTGCGCAAAACCGTGTTGAAAACGGTTAAAGCTTGGCGGGGTTAATACCGCAATTTGGCTGCGAACTTGGTCTAAGATGCCTTGAATATCGACGCCTTTAGCGGGATCAAACTCGTGGTGCATTCTAAAATCGAACAGTGAAAACTCAAGTTGGCGCACCATCATCATGCCCGACTGGAAGTTTTTCGCCGCTAGCATTTTGTCTAACAATACTTTTGGTAATGGTTCGCCCGTTTCATAGTGGCCAGAAATTTCCGCTAACGCTTCTTCTTGCCAGCACCAGTTTTCCATAAACTGACTTGGTAGCTCTACCGCATCCCAAGGTACACCATTAATACCCGACACTCCGCCCACATCCACTTTGGTTAACATGTGATGAATGCCGTGGCCAAACTCATGGAACATGGTGGTGACTTCGTCATGGGTAAACAATGCCGGTTTGCCATCGACAGGACCATTAAAGTTACAGGTTAAATACGCTACCGGCTTTTGCAAACCAGTAGAGGTAACCCGGCGACCACGACAATCGTCCATCCATGCGCCGCCACGTTTACCGCTACGAGCATACAAATCTAGGTAGAAGCTGCCACGATGTACTTTATCGGCGTCATGAATATGGAAGAAACGAACATCTTTATGCCAAGTGTCTACGCCTTTTTGTTCGCTAATGGTTAAACCAAATAAGCGATTAACGGTATAGAACAAGCCTGACAAGACTTTGTCTTCTGGGAAATACGGACGCAATATTTCTTGCGACACTTCGTACTTGTGTTGCTGCAGTTTTTCAGCGTAAAAACTCAAATCCCATGAGGCCATTTCGGTCACGTTGTAATGGTCTTTGGCAAAGGCACGCAGTTCGGCTAATTCTGTTGACGCTTGGTCTTTAGACCGTTCGCCTAACTCGTTTAAAAAGCCCAATACTTGTGCTGGATTTTCTGCCATTTTGGTGGCTAACGATTTATCTGCGTAGCTGGCAAAACCGAGTAAATTGGCTAACTCATGACGCAATGCCACAATTTCATTCATGTTATTGGTGTTATCAAACTCACCGGCATTCGGGCCCTGGTCAGATGCGCGAGTCACAAATGCACGGTAACACTCTTCGCGTAACTCACGGTTTTCGCTATAGGTCATTACGGGTAAATAAGACGGAAAGTCTAAGGTGAATAACCAACCTTTTTGCTCTTTAGCGTCGGCCATGGCTTTAGCTGCGGCGATGGCTGACTCAGGTAAACCCGCTAAATCTGCTTCGTCGGTAATAAGCTTAGTCCACGCTTCGGTGGCATCTAACAGTTGATTAGAAAAGTTGCTGGTGAGTTCAGATAAGCGTTTAACCATTTCGCCATAGCGCGCTTTTTGACTGTCATCCAAACCGATACCCGACAATTCAAAATCACGTAAGCTCTGCTCTATCACCATTTTTTGCGCTTGAGTTAACAGGGCAAAGTCTGTCGATTCATGAATCGATTTATACGCCTCGTACAAACCTTGATGCTGGCCAACATAGGTGCCGTAATCTGACAACAACGGCAAACAAGCATCGTGAGCATCACGTAATTCATCACTACTGATCACCGAGTTCATGTGTGACACCGGCGACCACATTTTACTTAACTCATCGTCAACGTCTTCAAGAGGCTCAATGAGATTGTCCCAAGTGTATTGGCTATTTTTTGCTAATAGTACTTCAATAGTCTCACGACATTTGGCAATGGCTTGCTCAACTGCAGGCTGAATGTGTTCAGGTTTAATTTTTGAAAATTCTGGTAATTCTGCGCTACTTAGCAATGGATTGCTCATAAAGATTCCTCGAAATATGTCGCGTGAGTATTTAGCCTATATTGGGTTAAATGTTGCCGTTTTCAAGCGAAAAAACAATTTATCCTAATAAATATAACCTCGGTTTCGAGGCGATAATCTGACCTTCTTATCGCCAAATTTGACCATATTATCGTTGATTTAA
Source organism: Shewanella sp. Arc9-LZ (assembly GCF_010092445.1). Classification (NCBI taxonomy): domain Bacteria; kingdom Pseudomonadati; phylum Pseudomonadota; class Gammaproteobacteria; order Alteromonadales; family Shewanellaceae; genus Shewanella; species Shewanella sp. Arc9-LZ. The sequence continues at coordinate 4,677,595 of NZ_CP048031.1, forward strand.
TGTATAACCAGCTCTACTACCTAGCTGGTTTATTCAATAAATAGAGTGACTCAGGTCCCAATTTAACTTTACACTTCATTTACACAATCAATATTGACAGGCAGATCCCAAACGAGACTGATTATCATTTATTTTCACGTTAAAAGGACTACCATTCGCTTTATTAAAAGCACTGTTCCATTTTTCTATTATGAGTTCAATAAACATGACCTTTGATTTTTGCCTATCAAACCGTAACCATTGTAGCCGCGCCTTTTATCGCACAATGGCTATTATGATGTGTTTACTGACAACCTCGTCAGCATTCGCCACGGCAGAATACCAGCCGACTGCAGGGGTTGATGTTGCTTGGGAAAATAATTATGTCACTCAAGGTCGTGACAATTTAGATCATGGCGGTATTGCATGGGCAGTGGCCAATATTGAACAAAACGACCTCGCTGTTTATGCCATTGTAGGTCGAGCAGACCAGGTGAACTATGTGGAATGGAACCTAGGGTTAGAATATACCTTACATCTCACTAATAATATTGATGCCACAGTAGGCTATCAGCGCTTAGAATTTTATGGCGATGAGCGCTGTTCTGATAATGAATTTTTCGGCGCGTTAACGGTTAATGGATTAACGTGGTTTGTACCCGCGGTTAACTACACTTATGCAACCGAAGCTGGCGGCTATTTCATTGAACTGAGCATACATAGTCCATGGGAAATCACTCAACACTTCACTTTGACACCTTACATTGTTCAGGGGTTTGATTTTCAATACAGCAGTGAAGAACACAACGGTGCTAACCATTTCCAATTTGGACTAGAAGCCGAACAGAAACTTAATGATTCAATGGCATTGTCTGCGCACATTAGCCACAGCATTGCCCAGGGGGACATTAAGCAACAAGCCAGTGCCGACGATATTCAGGGCAGCTTAGATCAAACCTATGCAGGGGTGCATTTCAAACTGAGTTTTTAAGCTTTGCTAGCATTTTAGCAATCCAAGACTAGACTAAAGGGGGCTACTGGATGCCACCTTTACTCAAGCAAGGAAGCTTATGTTAACTCGACTTATCAATATGCTATTTGTATTATTTGCGGTTTTGATGGTGCTACTCAGTACCTCATTACTTGCCAGCGAGCTCACCAAACTGATTATCAAAGAGCCCGATAAACGCCCCCCATTAACCAATGACAATGCCAACTCACTCCCGTCGCAATACGCGACCGATCATCAAGGTAATGTGATTATTATCCCCACAGAGCACCGCTCAGCGTTAGAATATCGAGCCGACGATATTTACCTTAAACCAAGCCACAAAAAACCAACCAAACAAAACAACACGCGCTCATCAATCTCAAAGCACTCCACCATAACCAACACGGCTATAGCCAGTAAAACAATCGCCAATGATCCAAGTTGTCGCTGGCTCAATAACCGCATAAAACATCTTCAGAAAAAACAACGTCAGACCCAAAACAGTCAATTTAGTCATTATCAAGATGAAATTGATATTAGGGAAAGCGAGTGGACCTGTCTTAAGTGCGCAACCAGCGGCCCTAATAACGTTGACCGTGGTGAATGCCAACATAAACGTTAACAATGCATTGGTTTAACGACTAGATTGCAAACACAATCCCCCCTACAATGGATACATTAAACTAGTGGAGATCATCATGGCTCAACATTTTGACTATATCGCGCTTGGCGCAGGCAGTGGCGGCATCGCCTCAGCAAACCGTGCAGCAATGCGTGGCGCAAAAGTATTAATTATTGAAGCAAAACACGTTGGCGGCACTTGCGTTAACGTCGGCTGTGTCCCTAAGAAAGTCATGTGGTATGGCGCTCATGTCGCTGAAGCGCTGAACCTCTACGCCAAAGACTATGGTTTTGATGTTACCGTCAATAAATTCGATTGGAGTACACTAGTCGACAATCGTGAAGCCTACATTAGTCGCATTCATGATGCTTATAGCCGTGGATTTTCGAGCAATAAGGTCACCTTATTAAATGGCTATGGTCGCTTTATTAATAACAACACCATTGAAGTTGATGGCGAGCACTACACTGCCGACCATATTGTGGTTGCCACTGGCGGAGCACCAACAATTCCTAACATTCCTGGTGCACAATACGGTATCGACTCAGACGGTTTCTTCGCATTACGTGAACAACCTAAGCGTGTCGCAGTTGTGGGTGCCGGTTATATAGCTGTTGAAGTGGCGGGTGTATTACATGCACTAGGCAGCGAAACGCATTTATTAGTACGTAAGCATGCACCACTACGTAACTTTGACCCAATTTTGACCGACGCATTAGTTGATGCTATGGCCGCCGATGGCCCAACGCTTCATACTCACAGCGTACCTAAATCGGTCACCAAAAATGCTGATGGTAGTCTGACGTTACTATTAGAAAATGACCAAAGCTTAACGATTGACTGCCTAATTTGGGCTATTGGTCGTTCACCATCAACGGGCAATATCGGCTTAGAAAATACCGATGTGCAGTTAGATGCTAAAGGCTATGTCATTACTGATGAGCAGCAAAATACCACCGCGAAAGGTATTTATTGTGTTGGCGACATTATGGCGGGCGGTGTTGAATTAACTCCCGTCGCGATTAAAGCGGGTCGTTTATTGTCAGAACGTTTATTCGGCAACATACCTGATGCCAAAATGGATTACAGCTTAATTCCGACAGTGGTATTTAGCCATCCACCCATCGGCACCATGGGCTTAACTGAACCAGAAGCCGCTGAAAAGTATGGCCAAGACAATATTAAGGTTTACGCCTCAACGTTTACCTCTATGTACTCAGCTGTTACAGCACATCGCCAAGCCTGCAAAATGAAACTGGTTTGTGCGGGTGATAATGAAGTGGTTGTCGGTATTCACGGTATCGGTTTTGGCATGGATGAAATACTGCAAGGTTTTGGCGTGGCAATGAAAATGGGCGCAACCAAAGCAGACTTTGACTCAGTTGTTGCGATACATCCTACTGGCGCAGAAGAGTTTGTTACCATGCGTTAAGTTACTATGCGTTAAGTTACTAATAGTTAATAAAAAGCCGTGTTATTAAACACGGCTTTTTTATGCCTCCTTGTCAGCCAACCACTGTACAAACACCTTAATATTAGGTGGACGCTTTTGTGAATGCCCCATAAGTTGCGTCATAGCAAAACTATGTTGATAGTACATTTCTGCATCGTTATAGTGCTTTTGCGCATCATCACTATTGATCATCGCACCGCGTAAATAGTCACACAGTAACTCACTGCGGTTAAAGCCACTGACCTCACCAATTTCCGTTAAGGTTTGTGCATTCCACTGTTTATATTGTTCAAGCACGCGATCAAAGCGCTCACGATAGTAATCACTCGCTTGTGATAAAACGGCCTCGTTAGGAACCACTCGGGCAATGACAAATGCTTGCTCAGACAAAATACGATACAAACGTTGGCAATGATGAAAAATAAACCGTAAATAAGGGTCGCTATACTGCTGCGTGTCTTGTTCAGCTTGCATCAGCCAATTACGGTAGTCCGCACAGGCAACGGCAATAATTAAGTCGGCCTCTGAGGTAAAGTGATTGTAGATGGTGCCTTTAGATATCTGGCTAGCTTGAACTAAATGCGAGCGGCATAAATCAAAGGTTTTATGCCCTTTTAAACAACGTTGTGATACTTCTATCAGATAGTTGCCACGTTGTTCCCAGCTGCTCATTTCGGGCCTCATCTTATTTGGGTTAATAAAGCGTTAACAGTTCACATTTACACTATAGCAAGCTTTGTGGATACCCTTTATTGAGTAATACTGATGCCACTATGAACTTATTCAATGGCCCATGTTAAAAATAGAATTATTAGAAAGTTTTATTGCTGTTGCTGAATGTGGCAACTTGTCTAAAGCAGCCGATAAAATTTGCCGAACCCAATCAACACTTAGCCTACAAGTTAAAAAACTTGAAGAAAGTGTCGGCCAAACCTTGCTGATTAGAGACAACAAAGGCGTGACCTTGACCGAGTCTGGTGAAACGCTGCTTAACTACGCCTATAAAATGATGCAACTTAATTCACAAGCTATTGATGAGTTAAAAGATTGCCAAAACCGTGAAGTGATCCGCCTTGGTGTACCCACCGACTTTATAAAGTGCTACTTAAGCAGCTGCTTATTAGAATTTATCCGCGAATTTACTAACATAGAGCTTGTTATCGACACTGACGTAAGTGGTAACTTATACAAACGCTTACACCAAGGGGAATTTGACGTCATTGTCGCAACCCATTGGCAACTACCGACTAACGGCGAATTACTCTTTACTCGTCGCTTTAAGTGGGTTGCGGCGGTCGAAGGCAACGCTCATAAGCGCAAGACGATCCTGATGGGTTTGTATCCAGAAAATTGCCCGATTAGAGCGCAAGTGTTTGCTAACCATCGACTCTCGATGCGGCCCATTAATGTGTTGCTGTCGACCCCATCACCACAAGCCTTATGCATGGCAGTTGAGAATGACTTAGTGATTGCGCCAATAGCCGAATTTAGAATCACTGACCAAATGCAGGTGCTAGACCCGATTGAACATGGATTACCTATACTGCCCATGTTTAATGAATCGCTTTATCTCAACCCAGATACGCAAACCTACGCTACGTTACAGCTGATTAATTTGATTAAAGCCAATGTCGAGCACAAGGGCTATCAACTCGACTAGCCAGTTCTCACATCAACAAGCTCTGCCTGCTCTACTATCTACATACCTACATACCTACATATCTACTATCGTTTCCACTATGCCTTACAGCATTAGGCTGCCAAACAGAAAGGCCAATAACACGCTCGATGTAATTGTCACCACGCCAGGAATCAAAAATGGGTGGTTAAAAACCGCCTTGCCAATCCGCGTTGAGCCTGTGTCATCCATCTCTACGGCAGCCAACAACGTTGGGTAAGTAGGTAATACAAATAACGCGCTCACCGCTGCAAATGAGGCTATCGCCGTTAATGGACTCACTCCAATCGCCAATGCAGCAGGCATTAACGCTTTAGTGGTTGCCCCTTGTGAATACAACAACATTGAGGCAAAAAATAACGCTACCGATAACAGCCAAGGCTGACTTTGAAGTAAGGTTCCTGCAACGTTTTTAATTTCGTCAATATGATTAGACACAAAAGTGTCACCCAACCAGGCTACACCCAGCACACAAATACACGCCGACATGCCAGACTTAAATGTTGATGCGTTAGAAATTTTACTGGCATCTAAACGGCAAAACCACGTTATTGCTGCTGCGGCAGAGAGCATAAACAACATAATAGCCACATCGCGCGACAGCACAGGGTTAACAATTAAGCCGACCTTGTCAGAAATGGCGGTGGCATAAGACATTACCGCCACTATCGCAATTAAGAATATACCTACCGATCGCTTAGCACCCGGTAATAACGTCACTTGAGTTTCACCACGAGTTTTCACCAATCCGCTGGCTAAACGCTGCTGATAAATAGGATCTTGTGCTAGCGGCTTACCAAGTATCGACGCAACTGCAGCACCGATTAAACAAGCAATAAGCGTCGATGGAATACACACAGCCAACAACACTAAATAATCCACCCCAAACGGCTCTAAAATACCCGAGAAAAATACCACAGCAGCAGAAATGGGTGATGCTGTAATGGCCACTTGTGAGGCGACAACCGCTATAGATAACGGCCGAGATGGACGAATACCTTGCTCTTTAGCCACCTCGGCAATCACAGGCAGCGTCGAAAATGCTGTATGACCAGTTCCGGCAAATAAGGTCATAGTGTAAGTCACTATTGGTGCTAAAAAAGTAATGTGTTTCGGGTGCTTACGCAGCAATTTTTCTGCAATAGACACCAAATAGTCCATGCCACCCGCTTCTTGCATCGTAGCGATGGCAGTGATCACCGACATAATAATCAGCATCACATCGATTGGGATAGCACCTGGCGTTAACCCTAATCCAACAGTAAGAATTAATACCCCTACACCTCCAGCAAAACCTATCCCTATGCTGCCCATTCTTGCGCCGAGGTAAATCGCCCCAAGCACAATAATTATTTCTAATATCATCATAGTGTTAACTCTATTTAAAACCTAAATGTCTTGAATGAAATAGCAGGGATTACTGCTTTAGAGATCGTGATAGTACTCTGTTGAGATTTTACGAATGTAGACGTGGATCAATTAACGCTACGCAAAGGCATAAGATGTGTTTTATCAGCAGCTTTATTAACCATTTTGTTGTTACAGGTGTCATAAAAGCCAGCGGTTACTCCAAGTTGAAATAGAAAAATGCCAATCAATGATTGGCATTTAAAAGGAGTTAAAAGTGAAACGTAACTATCTAACGATTAAAACCAGCGATTAGAAATAGTAACCAAAATTGATATTAATACGATGATCCCAGCTGTCGCCGATTTCAGGTAAGCCAACATGGCCATTATCACGCGTAGAGGCATACATATTTTTACCCATAATAAAATCAATCATGGTGTATGTTGGTCCTGAAGACAGGGCAACACCTGTGACATTTTGATAGCTGTTGTCATAGTCTTCATTGTCAACATCGGGGGTTACCACGCCGAAGTCATTATAGATTTTTGCACTGCCCCAGCTGGTAGTGATCGTTTTAGCAATGTTTATGCTATAAGCTTGCGCTTTAGACGCAATTTCGTACTGCCAATCGTAAGCCGATACCGCAAGCTTGTTATCGTCTAACGCATCAGCAGCATTGTACTCATATTGCATTACCTGTAACTGCAGCGCCCAACCTTTATAACTGCTGTCGAGATGTAACGCGACGGCATATCGGTCACCATTATTGCCAGTATTACTATTATAAATCTGCCCTACCTCGACCGAAGCACCCACCACGGTTTTACCGCCTTCATACTCCATCGCATAGGTTTGGCGTAAATTTAATTGGTTGGTTTCTTCATTGTAATAGTCAGTGCCGTTGACTTGGCCAGAATATAAGTCTGTTGAATATCGTTCATTACGACTGGCACCATATTCAGCGCCTTTATAAAACGCAAACTCAGTTCCCCAACCATTATTTGAATAAACCGTTTTAATACCTGCATCATAATCATCTTCAAAACCTAAATAATACGGTACGCCAAACCAAAAACTATTTGAAATAAAACCCGGGTTACCAAATGGTACTTGATTTATACCAAATTGAATTTGCAATTGTTCTGAGTAATCATAAAAGGCATAACCATAACGTAGTGCTTCCCATCCATCATAAAAACGATATTCAGATGATAACCCCCAGTTATCTAATTTACCGTTGAATTTAACGGATGCCATCTCAAAGGTTAAATCACCTGATTTATCTTTAGAACTATCACTATATTGCTTATATGAATAATTAGCTCTTAAGGTACCGGATACGTTAATTTCATCTTCAACATCTTGTGCTGTAGAGTAAAAAGACACCATGCATAGCGATACTAAAGTAGATAATAAAGATAACTTTAATAATTTCATTTTATTGTATTTCCCAATTCGATAATTAATAACTTGGCCGTTACCATTTGATTTTTGTTAAGTCACATTGAATAACTTCATCTTTATGAGCAGGTGTACCGGGGTTTTTAGCTGACTCACAAAGCAATGTGGTGCCATAGTCATTACGCTTGTCGTTGGCATTACTTCTTGCCCAAACAGACACGATAGCGCGCTCTTCTGGCTTAGCTTCGCAGCTGCCATCGACTTCAAAGGCATGGATAGTATTTTGATGAAAATACATTAGCGGATCGATATCAGCACTGCTCGACAGCCACATAGTCTGCCCATTGTGTTGACCTGCATCAAACTGAACTTGTCTAACGTTGTCGTCGTCTTTAACGGTGTTAATTAACGGTGAATCTTCACGCACGGCAAAGCTCTTAAACTCATTCGCACACGCAGGCACGCGCATGTTGTAATAAATTTCAGATATTGCATGGTTATGATAGGGATATAAGGTATCGACTGATTGCACTGTCATACCGACTTCTGCACCAACCTTTTCTCCGTTAATTTCGTCTATGCGTAATAGTCCCCAGTGACCAAAAATTTCGGCATAGGCATAACCACCACGAATATTGTTGAAGTTTTTATCATTGCGTTTACTTTCTTCGGCATACATTGGGTACCAACCTGCTGCAGCCCATAAGTTAGGTAATGCGTTGGCACTAATATCTGTTGGGAAAGCTGAGGGCATTTTCACTTCATCGCCCGTTACCATTTTAGTAAAGTTTTTAGTAAACTCTTTGCCGAGTTTACGCACGTCTTTATTAGTGACTTTTGTGTCAAAAAAGGAATCGAATGTTGCACGTTTAAGCCATTTAGCTACTGGGGATTTTTCAGCTAATTGACCACCAGGACTGTAAATCCAATCGACGTCTTGGCGCGCACCAAAACACTTTTTCGCTTTATCTGGATTATTAATAACTTGATAAATGTTTTTAACTAATAGCTTCATGTCTCTGCGATCCATGATGCACATATTCTTACCACCTTCGGTAGAATCGTACATTGCTTGGTCTGAATTTAAACATGGACCATTTTCACTATTGGTTAATGCTACCGCGTAAGATTGTAAATATTGCAGTGTTTCATTCCATAAAATATCGACATATTTTTGATCATTTTTATCGTACTGAGATTCAGCTCCTAAACAAGTGAACTCAGCATTATCGACATCGTTCTTATCTAAAAAACTAGGTATTTCACTCGCCATAGCAGAACTAGATAACAACATCATAACTAACAAGGTATTATATTTCATATCATCCATCTTTCTTTATTATTTAAGACGGATGGATATTACCCTTGGAATTAATTCCAAAAAATTACATTCAACATACTTACAACAAATATAAACAACAAAAATACAATTAATACTTAAAAAGTGATTAAAAAACTGTAGGCGTTCAACCTTAAATTTCTAATAACTTAAAACCTAATAAGTTAAAATCTAAATTAATAATTAATAATGAATAATGAATAATGAAAAAAACAATCACATATAATATAAAAGCCGCATATTAATACATTAATATGCGGCTTTTAAAACTAATATCAATTTAAATTAGTTTACCCTTTATGCTTATCAAACTTAAACGTATGACAATTGCTGCATAATGGTTGTTTGGTTTTATGTTCGCTGTGACACTCTTGGCAAGGTACATCTTTACCATAGTGAAGGTTATTGTGTGGGTTCTGCCACTTGTCTTCTTCACTTCTGGCGGTTTTCTTTGCTAAGTCATCAACATCATGACACTGCAAACAGGACTGATCAGATGGAAACTGCTTGATGCCATTATCATGACAAGTTTTACAGTCTTTACCGATAACCTCTTTATGGTAGTCACGGATCTCTGCTGACTGTACTGATAAGCTGGTTAATCCAAGTAGTACCAGCCCAAGTATAATATTAAAGTTTTTCATTAATGATTCCTCTTGTTCACTGGTCTGGTTAAACGTTCATGAGACTTCTAGCAGCAGTCATGCCCATCACCATACATTCTGGGATAGAGCAACTGCCTAAACGGCTAACGCCATGAATACCACCACACACTTCACCCGCGGCATAAAGACCAGTAATAGACTTACCAGTAAAGCTATCTGTTACTTCGGCTTTGGTATTAACTTTTACACCACCTTGGCAGTAATGCACTTTTGGCCACAAACGAACGACAGTAAATGGCGCTTCGATCATTTTGTTTTTAGCCAACGTCATATCTTTGCCAAACTGCTTATCTTCGCCAGATTTTACATAGCCATTGTATTCAGCGATTTGTGCTTTTAACCCAGCTAGAGGGACACCAAAGTGTGTTGCCAACTCTTCAAGGCTTTCAAACTTCCAACCGACATTGTACTTAATCACTTTTTTGGTATTTGGATGTGCTTTAGAGTCTTTAAAGCTTGAAATCAACAGTGGTGGTACAGGATTACCTTTTTCATCACGGTTGCTTAATTCAGCATCAGCACGTGTTTTACGATCGGCAATTTCATTCATGAAACGCTTACCGGTTGTACGGCTAACAGCAATTGAATGAGGTAAATTGAAAATTGAATAGTTAGACACATAACCAAAGCCACCTTCATCAGGTGAAGCCCAAGGACCTGATTGAATGTGAGCCAAATGCACAGGGATAGCCCCTAAACGGAACATTTCGAACATGCCCTCGCCTGTTGCACCTGGTGCGTTGGTACAACCAACGTCTGCAGTTAAAGTAGGATCTTGAGCCATACGTAAATCAACATTTTGCGCAAAGCCACCGGTAGCCATAATCACACCACGTTTGGCGCGAATATTGAGGACTTTACCAGGCTGGTCTTCGCCAAAGTGATAATTTTGACGCATTTTAACACCAACAACTTCGCCTTTATTACCAACGAGGAATCCTTCAAATTTTGAACGATTGTGGGTGTTTACACCAATACGTTTACACTCTTTGTACAATGGTTGGGTGATACCAGCACCACAACTTACTGAGGTTTGGTAAGTACGTGCAACCGAGTGACCACCTAGTTGTTGTAGGTAAGGATGGTATTCAGAACCCGCATCTAAGGTCATTTGTAACGCTTCAACCGCATGAGATGCGACATGACGCAATAACCCTTCATCGGCAATGCCACGGCCAGACAATAATTGGTCATTAACCATTCTGTCTACCGAGTCTTCAACACCTTCTTTCTTTTGCATCGGCGTGCCTGGTGCGGCAAAAAGCCCACCGTTAATCGCCGAGTTACCACCAAAATAGGACATTTTTTCAAATATATGAACGTCTTTTGCACCATGTTTGGTGGCTTCGATTGCGGCAGCTAACCCCGCAAAACCAGAACCAATAATGACGATTTCAACTTCTTTGTCCCATTTAACACCATCTGCCTTTTCAGACACTGCCATTGCTGGTGCTACCATCGCTGCACCAGCAGCAATACCTAGACCTGCAATAAACTTACGGCGCCCTAATAGATCTATATTGCTCATAGGTTATCACCCCTTTTTATATTATTGACGCTTCATCATATCGATGGAATCAATTCCAAAACGGGAACTATTGTTAATGTTTGGTGAAAATAACAGCGAATATCGACTAATCAATTGTAGGTAGGACTTTCAAGAAAATTACTGCATAGGCTTGCTTTTGGAATTGAATCCAAATTGTGAACCGCCCCGCATAACAGCTGGTTTATTCTTTATTTAATCGATATGATTAACCCATTGAGGACGACCTCAGCCTGACATGCACCTTATTTCATCGACAGGTATTCACATCGGGGACGGCCCCATCTGCCATCTACACAGAAGAGCCGCTAATATGTTACTGAATCGCTATATCACCACACTATTTTCTTCATTATCCATGCGTCGCTTTGACAATGATTTGTATCGGGGTTTACTGGCCATCTTGATGCTACTGCCACTCAGCGCTAATGCGACACAAGTTAATACTCCAACAGATAGTCCGTTAACTGCGCAAGTTCGAGTTGGACTTCACGGCATGCTATTGTTTGGCAGTGAATATGGTTTATTTGCCTCGCATTTACCGATGTTTCACCCCCCACATAATGCCCAAGTCGTGTTGCAGCTAACCTTTGATGATCCTCAAATCAACACAGCGGTAATCAACGGCTTAACGTTATCGGCAGCTAGCGGATATCCGATTTGGACCATAGTGCCGCAACAATTTGACCTATCGATGCTATCTCCCGCTCATCCAAGTCATATTGAACATTTAAACGTTGATATTGTTAAAGGCCATTTTGAACGCGGCGGTGAAATGCAATGGAAGAACCAAGGGCTAACCGTGACTAGGGTGTTAGTATTCAATGAATTAGATACTCAGTTCGAGCAACAAAAAACCAACAATAATACTTACCTTAAGGTTAATAATACCCCTGACGATAAAGTGCAGTTTCTTGTTAAACGCCTGACGACTCGACCCGATGCCGATCATATTGTACGCCTCGATAATGTCGGCAATAGCTTACCCGCAGAAATTGTTATTCCTATTGATACGGCAAACTTATTTAACAATGAAGCCCAACTTCGTGCTGCATTGCCCGACACAACACCTAAAAACACTTCTCTAGTGGCCCCAAACACAAAGCCAAACATCACTCGTCCAATGACTACGGTTTCAAGAGTGTATATAGAGTTGGATGAACTGAAATGATCCACAGAACTATTGCAGTATTTCAGCATCACCCTGCCGAAGGCGTCGGTAGAATGGCACTGTGGGCTAAACAACACAGTATCGAACTTGAGTGTTTTTATGCACCAGAATCTTTGCCCGAAAATCTCGATGCTTACCGAGGATTAATTATTTTAGGTGGGCCGATGAATGTGGTGGATAACCCTGTTTGGATGCAAACCGAGTCAAGATTAATTAAACAGGCATTAACTCAACAAGTCCCTTTATTGGCCATTTGTTTGGGCGCGCAGTTATTGGCAATTGAACTTGGTGGCCAAGTCATTGATATGCCTAATCCTGAACTGGGTTGGCATGAGGTAACCTTTGCTGATGGTACGATAATGGCTGTGCCGCAGTGGCATTATCAAGCCATCAACTTACCTGACAGTATTGTGTCGCTGGCTCGTTCAGCACAGTGTAATGTGCAAATGTATCACCACCAACAGGCTATTGGTTTGCAGTTTCATCCTGAATGGAATTCCGCGCAAATAGGGCAACTCGTCAGTCATTTTGGTGATGAGTGCCCTGTAACTAACACACCGCACACTCACGCTATGCAAGATAATCTCGAACCGTTCTTTTTTAAGCTACTTACTGAGCACTTTTGTTGAAAATTAGGTGTAATCTATAGCGCAATATATGGCGCCTAGAACTGCATAAAAATTATCAATGCGCCGTAATGGTTCACAAAAGTATTTGATGAAAGTACCTCCGTAAGTGCTTAACGAAATGGTTTACCTATATGTATTAGTCTAATAACCAAGCCAAATGCTATCGCTAAAAAATAACCGAAAAAAGTCGCTCTATACTTAGCCCTATGTTTGGGCTAAGTATTGCTCGGCACTATATGACTACAGCATGTTTCACTACTGGATCAGGAGTCCACATGAAACCAATAGTCATAACACCAGTAACCAGCAATACCCCAAATAGTAGCAATGCACCGCAACACGGTTGGCTCAATAAAGTGCCCGAAATAACATTAATTTTTTGGGTCATAAAAATGATGTCAACTACCGTAGGTGAAACCGCAGCAGATTATCTTAGCTTCCATCTTCACGTAGGCATGATTAATACCAGCATCATCATGGGAGTATTTTTACTTTTCGCCTTATGGATACAGCTTAAACAAAGCCAATATCGCCCAGGTGCATATTGGAGTGTTGTGGTGCTTATCAGTATTTTTGGCACCTTAGTCACCGACATTCTCACAGACAAACTCGATGTGCCTCTACCGGTATCGACAGCGGTGTTTAGCGCATTATTAGCGGCAACATTTGCATACTGGTTCAGTAAAGAACGCACCTTATCCATCCACTCCATTGTCACTCTTAAACGTGAGCTATTTTATTGGTTGGCCATTCTATTTACCTTCGCACTTGGTACTGCTGTGGGCGATTGGGTATCGGAAGATATGAATGTAGGTTATGGCATGTCGGCAATCGTATTTGGTGGGTTAATTACGCTGATAAGCTTAGTCTTTTATCGCTTCAAGGCGAATGCCGTATTGTGCTTTTGGCTAGCTTATATATTAACTCGTCCACTGGGTGCATCTATCGGCGACTTACTGTCACAACCCATTCGTAAAGGCGGCCTAGGGTTTGGTACCACCAGCACCAGCATTGTGTTTTTAGTGATTATTATTGCACTTGTGGCATACCTAACCGTTCGCGCCAAACAGCAAAAAAGCCAATAATCTATCAACAAAAGTGAGCATCTATATGAACACACTACAAAAGCAAGCACTGACTAAAGTGCCACAAGTCACCTTAATATTTTGGTTGGTAAAAATACTGGCCACCACCTTAGGCGAAACGGCAGGAGATGCTTTATCGATGTCGCTTAACCTCGGCTACTTAGTTAGCTCAGTTATTTTTATCGGTTTATTCGCGATAGCGGTAGCAATACAAATTCGCAGTAAACAGTATTCTTCGAGTATTTATTGGGCCACCATTATCGCTACAACAACGGCTGGCACAACCATGGCTGATTTTGCCGACCGCTCATTAGGCATAGGTTATACCGGCGGCACATTGTTACTGGTGAGCTTGTTGTGTATGTCATTTTCAATTTGGTACGTCAGTGCAGGTAGCCTGTCTAATCAGTCGATAAACAATACCAAAACCGAATGCTTTTATTGGGTGACGATTTTACTGTCACAAACCTTAGGTACAGCGCTAGGCGACTGGACAGTAGACAGTGCTGGCCTTGGTTATGATGTCAGTGCGTTAATCTTTGGTAGCCTGTTATTAGTGTTATTAGCTGCCTATTTTTGGAGCTCAATATCTCGCACTCTGTTATTTTGGCTAAGCTTTATTTTAACCAGACCTTTAGGTGCCGTAGTGGGTGACTTTTTAGATAAACCCATTAGCCATGGTGGATTAGAATTTAGTCGCTTTAGTGCGTCGGCCGCATTACTCTTTGGTATGGTGTTGTGTTTAATGCTATTTAAACAGCAAGCCGCGACAACACATCATTAATAAAGACTTTTCATTTTATGTCATTATGTCCGATTGAGGTGCTATGCGTATTTTATTAGTAGAAGACGATAAAATGATTGGCGATGCCATGCAAAGCGCCTTAAAAGATGTCGCCTACGCGGTCGATTGGATATGCGACGGCGAAGCGGCTTTACACAGTTTACGTTGCCAGCAATACGATGTGGTGTTGCTCGACCTTGGCTTACCGAAACTGGATGGTTTGCAAGTAATGCAATATATTCGAGCTCAGCATCCCGCACTGGCGGTGATCATTATTACCGCCAGAGACAGCCTAGAAGACCGAGTCAAAGGGCTCGATTTAGGTGCTGATGATTATCTCGTTAAGCCCTTCGATATAACCGAACTACTGGCACGCATTCGTGCAGTAACAAGGCGCAATGCCAACCAACATACATCAGAATTAACCAATAATATTGTTTGGCTAAACCCAGCCACACATGAAGCCAAAACCCTCACTCAAGATAATATTTTACTGTCTAACCGCGAGTTCGCCTTACTGCAAACATTGCTTATTCGACCCGGCTCGATTCATTCAAAAAGTGATTTAGAAGAACGAATTTATGGCTGGGGTGAAGAGGTAGAAAGTAATGCGGTAGAGTTTTTAATTCATTGTTTACGTAAAAAATTAGGTATAGAAACCATAAAAAATGTCAGAGGTGTAGGATGGATGGTGTCGAAAAATGCCCCAGTAACTCGTTAAAAACACGCTTATCTTATTGGATTTCAGCAGCCATTTTGTCTGTTGCGATCATAGCCGCCAGCTTTACCTTTAGCAGTGCCTTTGAAGAAGCCCATGAGCTCCAAGATGATGTATTGCAACAAATGGCCGTGCTGTTTGACCATTACTCGCTTACGCTAAACAACGGAACACTCACCCCGTTAAGCCAAGATCAGTTGGAGTTTCAGGTTTCAGTGCAGTTATTGGGTAGCAACTCAGCAAGTAATGCCTTAGACCAAAATACCCTAGCCTTGCCGAGCAATTTAACCGATGGATTTCATACGGTTAATTTAGCCACCCAATCTTGGCGGGTGTTTGTACGCACCTTGTCATCCACTCAACGTATCGCCATCGCCCAAGATACTGCTATTCGTGACGATATTGCGTTTGAAACCGCGCTGCATACTCTGATGCCATTGTTAGTATTAATTCCGCTTTTACTGTTATTACTGGGGTATATTCTAGGTAAAATTCTTGGCCCGATTAGTATGTTAGCCCACGAAGTTGACCGTCAAACTGAGCACGACCTACAGCTAATTCCCACCACTCAATTGCCGAGTGAAATTGTGCCCTTTGTTGAGGCAATTAATCGTTTACTCAGCAAAAATAGCCAGGTTATTGCTAGCCAAAAGCGTTTTATTGCCGATGCAGCTCATGAATTAAGATCGCCCATAACTGCACTGTCGTTACAGGCACAACGTCTTCAGCAGACAGAGTTAACGGACGATGCGCGCCAAAAGCTTAATGCACTACAAGCCGGAATAGGTCGCAGTATTCACCTACTAGAACAACTATTGTCGATGGCGCGTCAACAAGATAACAGCGTCCAACAACCTCAAAAAATATCATTAAAAATGGTGTTCGTTGAGGTGATTGAAGATCTATACCCACTGGCAGAAGCGAAAGAGATTGATTTGGGCTTTAGCCAAGATAACGACGCCGAACTCAATGCCAATCCCGTTCGTTTAAAAACCTTAATTCACAACCTTATCGACAATGCGATTCGCTATACCCCAAATGGCGGTAAAATTGATTTAAGCATTACTAAAACAGATCAATACATTGAGATGACCATCAAAGACACAGGTCCAGGTATCGCCACAGATGAAGCTCTAAAAGTGTTTGAACCCTTTTATCGAGTCTTGGGCAGTAACGAATATGGCTCAGGGTTGGGACTAGCGATTGTGGCGAGTATTGTGCAGCAAATGGACGCAAAAATTAGCTTAGCGCCAACCGATGCCGTCAATAACTGCGGGCTTTGCATTACAGTGCAATTTGCTCTTTAACAGGATTGAGGTACCGTTTAATAATGCCTGTTTAGCCGCATCAATTTATGCAGATGCGGCATCAACAAAGGTCAAATTAGCCTTGATCTCCCTCGCATAAATTACGCCCTGCGGCATAACAGCTTGGCTGACGTGGGCACACAGCTCCACGCGAACAAATTAGTTGTGCATCTTTTTTAATCCCACGCTCAATCCAGTTAATATTAAGGATTTTTGCCACACTGATGAGATCCTTTTGGATATGTTTGGGGATAATGATTGAGCCGCCGCCCGTTGAGCAAGCTTGTTTTAATTCATGTGCAATCGACTGCGCATCTTTGCCTTGCGCTTCAATCGCCGGATTTAAATCAATACCCGCACATAACACATGCGGATTACCTGCCGAGTCATCAACCTTAATCGATTCACAGCAATAAATACGCGGTTCATTACCGACATTTAAAATCGATATTTGCGCAGACGTGCCTGCGACTGGCTCGTTAATCATTCTAAACACAGCCCAGTGCTGACAAGGATCCTCTACTAGGCGCATGTTACCCCAAGGCAAAGGAATGCCATTACCACGATAAACCGCTTTTAGCTTACCCGGTGCGTAGGCATCAAAGTAATGCCAGTGCGGATAAGGCGACACTACCGTCATGCGGCGCATAGCAACAGACGCTGACACCTGCAGTTGTTTATGCACGCTAATCTCATAGCCATGTCGGTCAAGTAACTGCCGATACGGCACTTTAGGACACAACAAAGCACCCGCAAAAAAGCTTGATTCAAAATCACGCCACGCATGCAAAATATCTTGTGCATTCAAGGTGTTTGACTGAGGGACCAGCGCATCATCAAAGTCATCACGGCGACCAGACATCATCACACTTTTTAAGCCGTCTTTATTGTGCAACACACAATGACCTATGTGCACGGCCAAGTCATATCTCAATCTGCTGGGTCTATTTTTCAGAATATTACTGATATAAATGGTTCCCGGTGGCTCAAAAAATGAGGTAACCAACTGCTTAGAACTCAAGCCCATTTCGTTGATAACTTCTTTAGGAGCACGGTCGATCCATTTAATTTTTAAGCCCATGCCTTTGGCAATATCGATAATATCTTCGGTGGCAAGCGGCATACGTTTTAAGCCGACTTCTTCGGCGGCACGCTCTAAATCAGGAAAATGGTTTTGATGATGCTCTTGGTGCGCGCGGATCAGTAAATGAGCAAATTGGCGGCCACTGGTGCCAGTTTGCGACAACATTTCAGGGATGGCAATTTGCAAAATGTCATTGGAGAACAAAAAACTCGGCTCAAGCGGCATACCACTAATGCCGCCTTTATTGCCTTTTTCAGGCGTAATCGCTTCATCTTCTGGCACATCATCAAGAAACCATTCCACTTCTTTTTGAAAAACCACTGCAATTACCGCCAACATATCAGCGCTTGGAACACGTTTTCCGCGCTCGATCATTGACAAGTATGACACTGACGGCGAGTTACCTGAGTCAACACGCATACAACGAGCAGACAAGTCTTCCATGGTTAAGTTATTGCGTTTACGCAAGTTTCTTATCTTTGTGCCCAAAAAATGGGTCTTTCGCATTAAGCTTTTATCATTTCTCATTTTGTATAATTCACACTGTAAAATTTTTATTGTGAAATTGTTTGTAAAAATAGCATAGACTAAAAATCAAGCTGCGAACAAGGCTTAATGATAAACAATACTGAAAAAGGTTTTGTGACCTACAACAATACGAAGAGGAATAAGGCGATGAATATGTCTACTCAAGCAAGCGCAACAGCCACCCAAAACCTTAACCGCTTCATTGGTGAGCAATTTGTGGCAACGACGAATCAACAGGATCGTACCACGAACGCCAAAGACTTTTTGGATGCACAATTTCCATTAACTGAAGGCTCGCACCAAGATGTCAGCAGCTATGTAGTTTACTACACTCACTTATTGGCATTTTTAAAAGACGGCTCTCAGTGTGGTTTACAAAATCCATGTCAATTTGTGGCATTGACGGGTCACAAAAGTGAACCAACGTCTGTTGTATTAAAGAATAATGATACCCATGTTGAGATTTGTTTCGACCGCCAAGGACAAATGGGTACCACAGACCAGGCTAATATTGAAGACATTCAAGTTGCGATTCCAATTAAGAATTTGCCGACGCCATACAAGCAATGGATTAGCTTAATCCACTCAGGCTGTCAGCCAACTGAAGGCAACTGTAAAGTGTTTACTGCTAAAGATGGTAGCGACTACGCGTTACATCAGCGTTAATGGCTTATCGCGATTACACTGCGAACGTTTAGCAAAAAAGGCTTGTCCCATTAATAATGCGACAAGCCTTTTTGTTACTTAACCATTTTGCTGCGTAGTATCCAATAATGTCGACACGCGTTTATGCCGTCATACTGAGATACTGAGATTATGGCCAAAAGAAGCGTGATGTTTGCGAGATCTCATTAGCAGGTTCCGTTGGCGTTGGATTTTCCAAACTTTGAATTTGGGTCACTTTAAATTGCACTGTTTGTTGCGTGCTATCACTCGTGCGGTTACTCAGGCGGCCACTGAGGGTCAACGGATAATCCAGTTGTTCTGCAGGTTTTATCGCAATCAAGCTGTCGGTGACTATTTGCAATGTTTGCTTTTGGGGATCGTCATTGCTGATACTGATTTGATAAAAAGCCATTTGTTGAGTTTTATTGCGAATTTTAAGTTGATAACTGTTTTCAACCTGATCGATGCCCACTAGACGATACAAGGTTTGGCGGTCGCGGATAACATTGAGCTGTATATGGCTTAAGTGACTTAAATCACTAATAATCAGCACAATCATGATCAGTAATGCACTGGCGTAACCAAGCGATTTTAGCGACAACAGGCTGGCTTTTGGTTGTCCTTTTAAGGCATTTTCGCTGGTAAAGCTGATTAAATTGGGTGCATAGCCAAATTTTTCCATGGTTTGATTACATGCATCAACACAGGCACCGCAGTTAATACATTCGTATTGCAAACCGTTACGAATATCAATCCCAGTGGGGCAAACATCAACACATAAATTACAGTCTACACAGTCACCTAGCTCCGTTTTTTGTGAGCGCTTACGTGGCCCGCGAGATTCCCCTCTATCAGCATCATAGCTCACGGTTTTAGTGTTGGCGTCAAACATCACCGCTTGAAAACGCGAGTAAGGACAGCAATGCAAACACATCATTTCACGCATCCAGCCGGCATTTAAATAAGTGCATATGGCAAAAAACCACACCCAGGTGCCAGTCCAAAAACCACTACTCATGCTAAAAATATCAACATACAACTCGCGTGCAGGCATAAAATAACCAATAAACCCGCAGCCAGTTAGCAAGGCAAACACCATCCACACCGCATGCTTCGTCACTCGTTTACGCACTTTACTCAGTGACCATGGTGCTTTGTCTAATGCCGCTCGATGATGATGATTGCCCTCTACCTTGGCTTCTACCCACATATATATAAAAGTCCACGCGGTTTGCGGACACAAAAAACCACACCAAACTCGGCCCCAGTAAACCGTGACAAAAAACAATGCAAAAGCAGCAGCCATAAAAAACCACGCTAAAACGGTAAAATCTTGTGGCCACAGGGTGATATTGAAGAAAAAGAATTGCTGTTCGGTGACATCAAACAGAATGGCTTGCCGGCCTTGGTAATTGATAAATGGGATCATGAAAAAAATCGCAATCAGTAACGTATTACTGTGCTGACGCAGCCGTTGAAATACACCCTTCTGTTCTCGAACCTGAATTTTTGTCGACGGCGTAGCAATTTGCACCACTGGAATCCGTTGTGAAACGGCAGCTTTATCAACTGGCACAGTCGCTGCCGGAGTTTGAGATGATGATTTGGGCATAAATGTATTCCTATAACACAATATTGCCCTGTTATAGCAAAGACTAAGCCAACTTAGATATAATTGTAATTATTTGATTTAAAAAGATTAAAATAAAATACTTATAGAATAATGTCACGATATATCACTTTTTACACGATATATCGCGACCTAATAAAACCAATCATCAAAATTAACGTGTAATGGCTAACTTTTTCATTCGAGATCGTAAGGTACTCGCCGGCATATCTAGCATTGCAGCAGCACCAAACGGGCCAGAAATACGCCAGTGGCTAGCATTTAATACCGCAATAATATGTGCGGCTTCGGCTTGTGCCATGGTTAACGTGCTGGTAGCTAACGGTGTGGCAACCGCTACAGGTAAAGTATTAAACAGTAAATGGCCACTTTGCGATAAAATCATTTCTCGCTCGATTAGGTTTTGCAACTCACGCACGTTACCAGGCCAAGCATATTGCTGTAAGTTCTTCAGCCCTTTAGCACTCACCTTAGTAATTTTTTTACCGAGTTTTTTACTCAGTGATGCGACTAAATCACTGACTAATTGCGGAATATCTTCGCGGCGCTCTCGTAACGGCGGCACGGTAATTGGAAATACGTTCAAGCGGTAATATAAGTCCATGCGAAACAAGCCTTGCTCTACTCGCGCGGTTAAATCGTGATGGGTGGCAGCCACTAAGCGAATATTGACCTTAATGGTTTCACTACTGCCAACGCGCTCGAAGCTTTGCTCTTGAATCACCCGTAACAATTTAGATTGTGCCGATAAACTCAGTTCGGCAATTTCATCTAAAAATAAGGTGCCATTATTGGCCAATTCAAATCTGCCTTTGCGTCGTGCTGTAGCACCAGTAAATGCGCCTTTTTCATGACCAAACAGCTCACTTTCCAGCAATGCGGTCGAAAATGCGGCGCAGTTAACACTCACCATCGGCTGGTCTTTACGATGACTTAGCCTGTGTAAGTTACGCGCAACTAACTCTTTGCCGGTGCCGTTTTCACCGCAAATGAGTACGGTACTGTCGGTATTAGCGACCAAGTGGATCTGTTGCATGAGTTGATTGATAGGTTGGCTGTTACCCGATATTCCTGACGCGCCTTGCTGACCTTGTAGCTCAGTGAGTAAGTATTGATTTTCTGATGCTAACCGTTCTGACAAAGCCTGCACTTGCGCTAATGCTTGTCTCAATGATTGCTCGGTATGTTTTTGCATGCTTACATCACGAAATATCGCGATAACACCGACGAGTTGTTGCTGATCATATACTGGGGTTGAGCTGTAATACACCGGAAAGCTGCTGCCATCTTTGCGCCAAAATACATCTTCGTTCACTTGCCGAGGAATAGCATCTTGTAAGGTGCGATAAATGGGGCAGTCATGTTGAGGATAATGACTACCATCTGCATGACTATGATGATGGCAGTCGTGAATATTTCGGCCAATTAATTCGGCACTTTTCCAGCCTGTCATTTGCTCTGCTGCGGGGTTAATGAACACCGCATTACCGGCTAAATCAAAACCATACACGCCCTCTGTCATGGCATTAAGCAACAGAGTATTTTTAGGCAAAAAATGATCGGAGCCAATATATTCAGGGGTTGTAGAGTCAGTCATAGCCAATCTTAAGGTTACTAGTACATAGACTCATTATAACCATTGTAAAACATAAGTCGCGAAATATCGCGACTTCGATGGTTCATCAAAATAATAAGCTGATTTAGGCCCTTTTTACATTAACGTTGAATCTCAATGTTGTCAGCTCACAAGTCTAGCGGCCTCGACTGTCTATATTAGCGAGCGGTATTCTGCGACCTTTGCGTTTGTGTCATATCGACCATCATCTGGCTAGCAATTGAAAAAATACAGTAACCTAAAAAATAATAGAAACCGATTTCAAACTGAGATTGAGTCTTAAGCATGTCGCCCATTCCAGCTGACGCATTACCTGCCATGTAAGTCACAATAATTGCGACCACAAACACATCGGCCATAGACCATTTGCCGATACCACTGATCATTTTGCTCAATCTTTGCTTAATTAAGGGCGGCACTGGCAGTAGTAATATGAGCATGGTGATTAACTTAACGGCAGGGATCACAATACTGAATAACCCGACCAACATGGCAACGACGAAATGATGTGATTGGTATAGTGCTGAAATGGTATCAATGATACTGCGGCTATTACGAAAAACCTCCACTTCGCCTTCTAGCGTATCTAGCCCCAACATACTGGCGGCAATATCCAATATTCCACGGGTATTAGCACGAGAGTCTTCCGTTAAATCTTGGATTAACATATCCTTACCCGTATTCACTAACTGCGACTTTTCAATGGTGCCTGTTATCGTTAACATCGGTTCTGTCACGCCGGGAATAAGCAGGATTAACGATATCAGTACTAAACTGATGGATACATACATTTTCATGAACACCTCGTTTGCTGATGTATACCGAAACAAATAGTCGCATTAAGCTGTGATGATGCTGTATTTTGATTCTTGTAGGTTATGATGCCATATTACGTAGACCATTAACCACTACGCGGCACTCTTGCTACACTCTTAATAATGAGGCCAATACATGCCAATAAATCCATTTACGACATGTTTGTTGTGTTTAACGTATTTTTTTTCAGCGGCAGTGACTGCGGCTACTTTGACGATTAATGTTACCGATGCGCAAGGCGTGATGCTAAGCGATAGCGTGGTAGAGTTAATTTCTATGTCACCATCTAATACAACGCCATCGACCTTAGCGCCTTACCAAATGCGCCAACAAAATCGAGTATTCTCACCTTTTGTATTGGCAGTGCCGCAAGGTGCCAAGGTTGATTTTCCTAATTTAGATCGCACTCGGCACCATGTTTATTCTTTTTCTGAAGCCAAACAATTTGAGTTAAAATTGTATGTAGGCACAACTGAAGACCCGATTACATTTGATAAACCTGGTTTAGTTGCCATAGGCTGCAATATTCATGATTACATGCAGGCCTTTATTTATGTGGCCAGCAGTCCTTATTTTTCAGTGAGTGATACACAAGGTAAACTCCAATTAACAGATTTACCTGCAGGCGAATACCAGGTCAACATTTGGCATCCTTGGCAAATAACGGCAACACCTTCATCTTTGGTCATTGTAAGCAATGACGATAATCAGTTAACGTTTAGCATTGATGTTGAACACCAAGATAAACCATCGTCGCCACCTAGCGGCTTTGGTAGTTACCCTCAAGCAAGCGATGTCACGGGATAGCATGCCTACTAGTTTTCGCAACCGACTGATAATAGCTTTCCTATTAATACTGACCTTAATGCAGTTAACCACTGCCTTGTTTGTATTAAGCGCAACTCAGCGAGATTTTCGCCAACAGCAAACTCAAAACCTTAATATTGGTTCCAATATTTTTGTCGAAATGTTATCGAACCGAAGCGATCAGCTAAATCAAAGTTTGTCGTTACTCAGTGCGGACTTTGGTTTTAAACGCGCCGTTGCCACTGGCGAGCAAGATACAATATCGTCAGTGTTAGCCAACCATGGCAGGCGCATTAATGCTGACGCTGCTATTTTATTATCTCCACAGGGAAAACTACTGTCATCAAGCTTGCAAGGGCTCACTGCAGCTAATGTAGATGAGTTATTTGCATTAACCAAGAATCGCTCAACCACGTTCGAAATTTTCAATTATGACCACAGTAGTTACCAATTTGTGTTGCAACCCGTCAAAGCGCCAACATTAATAGCTTGGGTCGGCATGGGCTTCACTATGGACAAGAATGTCGCAGACCAAGCCAAAACCATTACCGGAATTGATATCAGTTTTATCAACCAGTCCGCTGGCAGAATAGAAATTGTCTCGACCCTAGCCCAAGCTCAACAACAAGATGTTTTAGCGCGTATTAACCTATTAGCAAAAACAGTGGATAAGGTCAGTGATGACATACCATCAAACTACTTATCGACCACCATTGCGTTAAATAAAAATAGTGGCCATCAGTGGGCGGTACTGCATCAATCAAATGTTAAGTGGCAGCAAAATTACGATGCCCTGCGCAATAACATGTTAATTATATTCGCGATAACGTGTTTACTGGCGTTTATGATTGCCGCTTGGTTTTCTGGCGGCTTAACGAAACCCATTTATGCATTAGTTAATTTTGCTCGCAAAGTCGGCCAAGGTGAAAACCCTCCGCCGATTAAAGGTGCACCCGCTGAGTTACAAGTATTAGCCAACACCTTATCGATAATGCGTGAAAATATTGAATCGCGCGAAAACGATTTAGTTTATCAATCACAACACGATAACCTCACGGGTTTATATAATCGCTTGGCCGCTAAACAACAACTCAGCCTGCTGCTGAGTAAAATGCATGGCAGTTTAGTGATGATAGACATTAAAAACTTTCGCCATTTAAATAACATCATTGGATTTGCCAATGCCGACGATTTATTGGTGTTGTTTGCCAGCCGTTTAGAAAGCTTATCCCCAACGGCCCAACTAATATCGCGCTTGGATGGCGACTCGTTTTTGTTGCTATTCCAACCGAGTATTCCGCTTGAAAAGCTTGATAACTATCTACGACAATTAACCAATCCATTTTCTATTCAGGGCTCAAAAATAAGTGTCAATGTGCGGGTAGGGATTGTTGATTTATCCAGTGACTATGACTGTAATGATATTGATACTTTAATTCGCCATGCTGAAATTGCATTAAATCAAGCCCGAGTGGAATCCCTAGGCATAGCCACTTATCAACAAGGTGAAGATGAACGCTATTTACGTGAATTAATGATTATCCGTGATTTACCGATTGCCTTAGCACAAGGGCAGTTGCATTTGGTGTTTCAACCTAAAGTGAATATTCAGAGCAATCATTGCCATGGTGCAGAAACCCTGATCCGCTGGCAGCATCCTGAACTGGGGTTTATCCCGCCGGATGAGTTCATTCGTTTAGCGGAAAACTCAGGTAATATCTCGATGATCAGCGACTGGGTATTAAATACTACCATTAAGCAGCTAGCCAAATGGCAGCAACAAGGTATTTCGCTGACGGTGGCGATTAATTTATCTGCCCATGATCTCACTAATCCTCAGCTGCCGTTAGACATTGAACAGTTACTGATTAGCAATAATTTACCGATTAACGCTCTGTCGATAGAGGTGACCGAAGGTGCTGTGATGAAAGATGCACAAACGGTGATTGCTGTTTTACAGCAGTTTAGAAATATCGGCTTAGCCATTGCCATCGACGACTTTGGTACCGGGCACTCTTCATTAGCTTACTTAAAGTTACTGCCCGTTAATGAAGTGAAGATTGATCGCAGTTTTATTAAAGATATTCATACCGATGCAACTGATTTAATGATTGTGGATAGCAGCATTCGATTAATTAAAGGGCTTAATTTATCCGTCGTGGCTGAAGGGGTAGAATCTGAAGAAGGCATCAATATTTTGCGCGAACTTAATTGCGATATAATTCAAGGTTATGTGTATTCAAAACCGCTTAACGCAGATGATTTTATTATGTGGTTCCAGCAATTTAATCAATCTAACAATCAGCCCCCCTGTTAAGGATACGCTACGTTAATGTATCAACTAATGTGCATTCTATTATCGGTGCTATTAAGCCTCATCAGTGCTTCTGCTCACGCTGAGACAAGTAAAGTAATCGCTACTGGTGGCGCCACAACTATTGAGGGTAGTGCCGGTGGAGGAATAGTGTCTTGGGCAGTCATTAATGGCTATGCAAGCTCAGACCAATGGTCTTTCACAGCAATGAATACTGCAGTCTATGTTGACGATTTTACATTACATTCTATTGGCGCATCCTTAAGCATTGATAACCGCTTTGAACTCAGTATTGCTAAGCAAACTTTTGATCTAGACACCCTAGGCGGCAAACTGGGCCAAGATATTGTTGGGGTAAAATACAAACTAGCCGGTGAAGTGCTATACACCGCCATGCCACAAATTAGCTTAGGGCTACAATATAAACGGGTGGACGACTTTGCATTACCGCAAGCTGTTGGGGCAAGGGATGACTGGGGAGTTGATATCTATTTAGCTGCCAGTAAAGTCTATTTTGATGCCATTGCTGGCCGTAATCTGGTGACTAACTTAACCCTCAGAGCAACCAAAGCTAACCAAACTGGTTTGCTTGGTTTTGGTACTGCGACGAACAACGATTACCAACTGCAAGCTGAAGCCTCTATTGCGGTGTTATTAACCGATAATATTGCACTGGGTTATGAATACAAACAAAAGCCTGATCAACTTGGTTTTGCAGAAGAAAATGATTGGCAGGATATTTTTATGGCTTGGTTTGTTAATAAACACCTTTCTGTTGTAGGCGCTTATGTTGATTTAGGCAGCATTGCCGGATTTGAGCAACAGCAAGGGTGGTATTTATCTGTAGAGGGAACGCTGTAATGGTTAATATTATTAAACATCATATCGTCGTTTTGGGCGCATTGTTATTCCTGTCTGTTGCCTGTGCAAGCCAACCCACAACTCTATATCAGCAACTGGGAGGAGATAAAGGCGTCAGTATGATTACCGATGACTTTCTAGCCCATTTATCCCAAGACAAACGCATTCTGCATCATTTTGAACAAACTGATATTCAGATTTTCCGCCAACGGCTTATTGAGCATTTATGTGTAATCAGTGGCGGTGAATGCGTGTACCAAGGTGCATCCATGTTTGATGCACATATTGGATTACACATTAGCCAAGCTGACTTTGATGCCGTTGTGGGTCATTTAATCGAAGCACTTAAACAACAGCATATCCCACTAGCAACCCGCAATGCATTACTGGCTAAATTAGCACCACTGTATCAAGATATTATCGAACATTAGTTGTGCAACCGTTTATGATGATAACCGATTAGTAAAACTGGCTGGGATCGACATCAAGCATACTTGGTGATACGCCACGTTCAATATGCAATTCCGATTTAAGCAAATCAACCATAGTCACTTCAGTGTAGCGCTTATGTTTAATCGAATAAAAACACTTAACAATAGGATGCAACGCATCACGCCCTTTAGAGTCCCATACTATTCCGACTCGTTCATCCGATAGCTGCACCAATGAACCGACTGGATATATTCCCACACAGCGAATGAACTCATAAACAAGCTTTTGATCAAGATGAAATGGGGTCAAGCTTATCAGAATTTTAAACGCTGCCGCCGGGCTCATGGCTTCTTTGTAGCAACGCGAAGCAGTTAATGCATCAAAAATATCAACAATACAGCTCATACGCCCATGTTGAGGAATTTGTTCATCTTTTAAACCATTAGGGTAACCACGGCCATCGAGTTTTTCATGATGCATTAAGCACACATCTTTACTCACTTGCGATAAGCCTTTTGTTTCATTCATGATTTCAATTGCATAAAACTGATGCAATTTCATGTGCTCAAATTCTTCTGGGGTTAGCTTACCTGGTTTGTGCAAAATTTCGTTATCGACCTGGATTTTGCCAATATCATGCAAAATCCCCCCCACAGCCATCTGCTTTAGCAGTTCACGATCAAGCTTAAGATGTTTACCAAAAGTCACCAATAAAAAGGCAACATTAATAGAATGTTCAAGCAAATAAGCATCTTTGGTACGCAGTGCAGAAATACACTTAAATGCATCCGCATCGTCCATAACAGACTCAATCATTTTGTCGGCGACATCTTCAAATTGACTGACTTCAATGGCTTTACCGCTGAAGGTTTCCGACATCACTTTTTGAATTAAGCCTTTTGCTTCAGCAAGTAGCTTTTTTGCCTGCACTTGTTGACCATCTCGAGTGACAGTCGCTTTACGTACCAATAAACTGCTAGCAGAGCTCGATTTACCTGCTGTTTTTAGCCCGCAAGTATCTGAAGATCGATCAACATCAACCCACACAAGCAGAATGTTATTTTTTTTCAGCTTTAAAATTGCATCACGATGTTTGATTTGTCCGGGATTACGAATAGCCACCTTACTTTGCTGATGATCTATTGCCGTCACAAACATGCCTAAAGCAAGTTTATCGATGGGGATTTTAATGACATTGCTTGATTCCACAGAATCATTCATTGTAACAATTACTCCGAAAGAGAACTTTAATAACGGGATCTAGCTCACATAATACTAGCTATATTTTGAACTACTTTAGCTCGTTCGCCTACTTTTTTTAGGGAAATATTACCGCATGGTCACATTCCGGTTCACGATCTTTGTAAAAAGCCTCAACGAGAAACAATCAAGCTGTTGTTGATGATATTGAGCAACTTGCTGCCGCATCATTTACAGTACAAAGATGCTGGTAAAGAGTACGCTATATTAGCAATTCAGATCACACGCTTTCATCTTGCCAATTGACACAATTTAATAGGTTTATTAACGTTAACTCTTATGTTGTTATACGAGAGGTATAGATTGGCTGGTCACTTTTTTTCATCACAATTTAGCGAGTTAATTACTAAGCTCGAACAACTTCGCAACGTGCCGATCTGTGACCCTATCGTGCAGTTATCTGTAGAGACTGCTGCGCTGCCATTAATATCTTGGTTAAGCGCTCAAACCTTATACCCAAAAATCTATTGGCACGGCCGCGATAGAAACGAAGATGTCGCCGCCATCGGCTCGTGCAAGACGTTTTATTTTGCCGACCAAGTTGACGACAATGCCCTAGCGCAAATTTATCAACAACAACGCAATAAAACCAATCATCAAGATATCCGTTATTATGGCGGTTTAGCGTTTGATCGCACCGTAGAGTGTTGGCCTGAATTTGGCCGTGCGCACTTTATATTACCCAGAATTGAATTACGCCGTAGCGGTAATCACGTTAGAGTATTAGTGAATCTTAATTTTGAAAATGGTGAGCCTGAAGACGAAATACAATCTGCCCTTAATGCTATCGCAATGGTGCAAAAGCCACGTCCTTTGTCGCCGCCAAATAAACTCACATTAATGGGTCGGAGTGATTTACCTAATTTTTCACGTTGGAAAGAGTTAGTAGAACAAGTCACTCAAGCAAATTTTATCAACTCAACACCTAAAGTCGTATTATCACGCCACAGCCAAATAGATGTAGATGACAATATTGACCCGTGGACAGTACTAGCATGTTGGCAAGGCCGTAATCCGAATAGTTTTCAATTTGGATTCCAATTTAGCCCTGAACGCGCATTTATTTCTTGCTCACCAGAACGATTATATTTACGTCGCCAACAGGAACTGTTTACCGAAGCATTAGCAGGAACAACTGTCCGAGGGCTCAATCCAGAAGAAGATAATGTACTGGCACAGGCATTATTAGATGACATTAAAAATAGCCATGAAAATCAGTTGGTCAGAAAACATATTGTCGATGTGCTCACACCGTTAAGCCAATATGTAGGTGCTGATGAGCAACCTAAAATTTTCAAGCTTAATCATATTCAACATTTGCACCGTGCTATTCGAGCGCAGTTAAAGCCAGGTGTTAATGATTTTGAATTACTACGCGCACTGCACCCAACTCCCGCCGTAGGTGGATTGCCACGCGAGGCTGCACTGAACTTTATTCGCCAGCGTGAAGGTTATGCAAGAGGTTGGTATGCTGGAGCTTGTGGTTATTTAAATCATCATGAATCAGAGTTTTCAGTCGCAATTAGAAGTGCACTGATAGAGCCGAGAAGAATCAATTTATTTGCTGGCGCAGGCATTGTTGCAGGCTCAGATCCTGAGGCTGAATGGCAAGAACTGGAAAATAAGTTAGCCACAGTTTTGTCTATTTTAATCGACTTTTAATCTTCCTCAGCGAACTAAAACCAATAGCGTTATCCTCGACGAAATCTTTCGCTTGTGCAAAGCACATGCTATTATCCCGCCCCCGCGTTTGCCAACACCTTGGTATTGCCTTCAATATGGCCTAACTAATGGATGTGTGTAACGTAAACTCGGCCAATAAACTACAATAATAATAATCTCTATAACAGACGTAAGCTTATCTGTTTAACGGCGGCTAAATAGCCTCGTTAGCATAAGTACTTACTGCTAACTAAATTCATAGCGGGTTCCCTCACCCCGCGCTAACCCAATTAAAAAGGCCACAATATGTTGACGTTAACCCAGGCGAAATATCGCCGAGCACTGATGCTATTAGTCAGTTTTCATATCTTAATTATTTGCGCAAGCAACTACCTTGTCCAACTGCCATTTCAGCTATTTAGCTACCACACCACTTGGGGTGCTTTTAGTTTTCCATTTGTATATCTAGCGACTGATTTAACCGTGAGAGTTTTTGGTCAGCAAGCCGCTAGAGGCATTATCCTCAAAGCCATGATACCGGCACTTGTCGTGTCGTATTTAGTCGGCGTATTGTTTCATCAAGGTCAATTGCAAGCGTTTAGCGCTTTAGCTGAGTGGAATAGTTTTGTATTTCGTATCGCTTTTGCCAGCTTTGTGGCTTACTTAATTGGTCAGCTCATGGATATCACTGTATTTGCAAAATTACGTCAGGCCAAAGCTTGGTGGGTCGCACCTGCTGCATCAACATTAATTGGTAACTTAGTTGATACCTTAGTGTTTTTCAGTGTAGCGTTTTATGCCTCAAACGATGCGTTTATGGCAACACACTGGCCAGAAATAGCCACGGTGGATTACGCCTTTAAGCTGATAGTGAGCCTAGGTTTGTTTTTGCCCGCTTATGGTGTGTTACTAAAAGTGCTGCAAGACAAGATTCTACTTAATAACAGCAACGATAATGACAACGTTGTTATCCAAGTAAGTAAGTGAGCATCATAGTATTTGCGTAAACGTTTAATCTAGATGATAGGTTTAATTTAGATAATAGGTTTAATTTAGATAACAGGTTTATTTAAATGATTGCTTGATTTACATAAGCAGTTAATCAATAAAAGCGACTGTCGGCTTAATTAATTATGCCGACAGTAAGCGACATTGATGCGGCGTTTACAATGTTTTCGACAGCTGGGATGACGACATTCCGTTCTAATTCTCACCTGAGGCTATATAACTAAATAGTGTAGATTAAAGCGGATTTACACAGAACTTCACTCTATATCTCTGCGCAGTAGCTCTAGTAAGGCTAATAGTATATTCCGACAGCACAAACCCATTTGCCATTACGCTAAACAACGCTGAAATCCACATAAAAATAGTTTCATTTAATAAACCCATCTAAATATAATGGCAAAAGGCTAATAGAGAAAATATTTTCCTTATTAATCAATGGCTAACCTAATAATTTTAAGAAGTTATATATAAAAATGAAATTTATGACGATAAACACTTGCAAATACAAATGAGAATGATTATTATTAACTTGCGTTCCAAAGCTCGGTTTGCTAAATAGAGACTTCATCACCTTTAATTAGTCTGCAGAGTTCGCAAGCACGACATTGCTCACACACTCTTTGTGGCCGGGTTAATCACCCGGCTTTTTTTTGCCTGTTTTTTGTCTATTTCTTGCCTATTTAGTAAAGTATTTTACTGTGTACTGTCACCAAAATGTAGGCCTTCATAAGGCCCAAGCTGCTGATCATCTTTGGCTTTATGGTAAAGCCCAATGGTAAATATAGTGCCAGTGCCTACCGTCGAATTCACTTCGATCATTCCGCCAAGTCGTTTAATAATCCCATAACTCAGAGATAACCCTAAACCAGTACCATCTTTACGGGTGGTATAAAATGGATCAAAGATACGACTCAAATCTTGTTTCGAAATCCCCATCCCTTCATCTTCAACTTCAATTTTTACCCCAATAGCGATTCCGTCTTCTAGCCAGTCGTAGGTTCGTAGCCAAATCCGTCCTTTATTCTCAATCGCATGGGCAGCATTAACCATTAAGTTAATCAGCACTTGTAATAGCTGAGGTCGATTGACTTCTACTGAACCTGTAGCCGTAAACTCCTTGATCAACTTCACTTCTTGTTGCTCAATAGAGTGACGCGCTAATAACAGCATTTCTTCAACGATTGGCGTCACAGGTTGTAATGTTATCGGCGCATTAAATTCACCAGGACGGCTATATTGCAGCAGGCTACGGATGATAGTCGTTATCCTACCGACTTGTTGAATAACCAATTCAATTTCTTCTTCGACTATCGCTGCATTGTCACCCAGCTCATATTTTAATAGCTCCATGTTCCCCAAGATAACAGCAGTAGGATTATTAATTTCGTGGGCAATACCGGCAATCAGTTCGCCCAGTGCGGTGAGTTTTTCGTTAGTCACTAATTGCTGTCTGGTGGCATGCAACAACGCAACATTACGTTCGAGCTCTTCTGTTTTATCTTGCAAGCTGCGGGTACGTTGTTCTACTTTTATTTCCAACTGCTCTGCTGCCGCTTGAATTTGAGTATTACGTCGCTGCAACTGATCTAACATTCGGTCAAATTGCTCGGCCAAATGCGCCAACTCGTTATCACCGTTGATGTCTAATTTACCAATTCTGACATTTCGACCAGACTGTACTGCGGTAACAACTTGGTGAATATATTCAATAGGTTGAAGTAAACTATTAGCAGCGCGATAAACTAAAAACCCTGAAATCAATAACACGAAAACTAAAATAGTGCCGAGCTCGATAATATTGAGTAAATAATTATGTAAAAAAGGTGACTCAGAGAAGCCCGCATACACCATCCCAACCCTTTTGCCACGAACATCGAGTAAAGGTAGATAACCCGAGATATACCAATCATTAAGTACAAAGGCACGATTTATCCACGTTTGACCTTCTATCAGTACTTGCTGATAAACCTCATCAGACACTAAGGTCCCCATGGCTCTATTGGATTTATTGCTGTCTTTTGGAAACAACTCCATAGGCACGTTGGTACTAATGCGAATATTATCCAAAAAAAGGGTTACGGTACCGATTGAACGTTCAGGCAAAGTGCCTTTGCCGTATACTAAGTCACGAATATTATCGACTATGTCGGTATTGTGGTTAAACAACATCCCACCATCTAAATACCAAAATACATTTCCCGACTGATCGGCTATTGGCAGTAGCGTTCGACTTAATAAACCTCGGGTTTCCATGGTTTGTTTAGGGTTTTTAGCATGTAATGTCGGGATCAATGTAATTTGAGCTTGTTTTGCTAAACCTGAGTGAATTCTTTCGAGACGTTTGGCTGGCAATACCATTAAACCCGAAAAAACCTTCTGTTTGGTTTGATGTAACATCAAACGTAAATCAGGATCTCCAGCGGCATCGGCAACACTAATTAAACGTAAAAAGTCTAACCCTAACTCTTTTTTCTGTTGTGCCAAAAGAATATTTAATGCACTTATCGCACTTGGATTAGGTTGTTGCTCACTGTGTTTTATTAGCCTAAATGCATGTTGAAAATCCCATGATTCACTTATCGAGTCGAGCTTGTCTTGTTGGCGTTCCTGTACTTGCACTAAGGTACTATTAGCGACAACCAAGTCAGCTTTTACCTTCATGAACAATTGCTTACCTGTGTATATGACATTCCAGTAAATGGTAATAAATACTAAGCTAATTAAGGTTAATAAGATGGGTAATGATGTCAAAAACAAAATCCGATAACGCACTTTGGCTTGCATTTGCAGCCAACTAATACCGAAAATTCGTGTAAAAACACCAGTAGAATGCACCACTATTATTCTTCCTCAAGGCCTTGTTTTTCATGGGTTAGCCAATCTTTAAATTTTCTATCTAATGTTTTTCGTGACACGCCTAAATCTCGCGCTGCAGCAGATTTATTACCACTATGGCTATCGACCACTTTGGTCACATGTTGTTTTTCAACTTCTTTTAATGGCCAATTTAACGGGTAGCCCATCGCATCATTCACCATAACTGACACTGGTTTTTTCCAATATTCCGCAGGCGGTTTGCCTAATAAGATGCAACGTTCAATCATATTACGCAGTTCACGAATGTTACCGGGCCAATCATGCTGTTGCAGTACTTGTAGGTCTTCGTGACTCCAAATAACATCTTTAATACCCAGCTCTTGTGACAACTGCAAGGTAAAGTAATGAGTCAGCTCAACAACATCTTCTGGCCGAGAGCGCAAAGATGGAATAACAATGTTCAATACATTCAAACGATAAAATAAATCACGTCTGAAACGACCCGCTTCAACTTCATCAATTAATAAACGATTAGTGGCCGCGACAACGCGCACATTAATATCGATTTCTTTTTCACTTCCTACAGGACGAATAGCACGTTGCTCAAGCACTCTGAGTAAAGCGGTTTGCATGTTCATCGGCATTTCGCCAATTTCGTCCAAAAATATCGTGCCACCAGAGGCATAACTAAATAACCCTTCACGATTACCTTTAGCCCCGGTAAATGCGCCCGCTGTATGGCCAAAGAGTTCACTGGCTAACAATTCAGGGGCGATGGCACCACAGTTTACTGGGACAAATGCACCACTTCGCCCACTCTGTAGATGTAATTGTCTGGCCACCAGCTCTTTACCTGTGCCTGATTCGCCCTCTATTAATACAACTGCGTTAGTCGGTGCGATGCGTTCAATGACCTCTTTCACATCACGGATAGCTTCACTGTTGCCGATAATGGTGGATGACTGTCCGTGCGATAGTTCTCGCCTTAGCATAAAATTTTCACGCTTTAGCAATCGTTTCTCGATACAGCGGTCAACGGCGGTAATCATTTGTTCTAAGTGAAACGGTTTCATAATGAAATCAGAGGCGCCAGCACGTAATGCTTTGATTGCCACATCCATATCAGCATAACCGGTCATAAAAATGATATCTGATTGACGATCTGGATCATCTAGCGCTTCATGCCACTCGATACCTGAACGGTCGGGCAATCGAATATCAACAATCAATAAATCGAAATGGCCATGACTGCGTAACTCTTCTGCTTGGGCTATTGTGGAGGCGGTTTCGACCAAGGCAAACTTTTTTGCCAAGGCTTTCATCAAAAAACTACGCATACCGGGCTCATCATCAACGATAAGAACCGACATAGTGGTCTTGCTTACTGGGGAAATATGTTCATCTGGACTCATAAATGGACTCTTATTTGGACATTTTGTCGCGCTTTTCACCACTGTATCATCGAATTCACATCACTTGGTCACTATGAACCACAGAAAAGTGATCGTGGGACAATTTGTCTAATATAAATTGTTAAAGCTTGGGAGCAAGTTCACAGTTTCGATTTTATGCGTGAACTGTAATTGCATTAACACTGCTTGGCATCTAACTTGCTTATTGCATTAGTAATTAAGCAAAACGGCTTAATGTTTTGTACAAGTTTTCAGTATGAACATCATGATTATTAATATATCAAGGAGCGGCAATGTTAAAACTCAAAGCAAGCGTTAGTATTCTGTTGGCGGCATCGGTACTCAGCGGAGCAATGTTCAGCACAACTGCACTCGCAAATGAAGTGATTAAGTTAGCGACCACGACCAGTACTGAAAACTCAGGATTACTTGGTGCGCTGTTACCTAAATTTGAAGCAGAATCAGGCTATAGTGTACAAGTGATTGCTACGGGTACAGGTAAAGCATTGAAGCTGGCAAGTCAGGGAGATGTTGATGTCGTTATGACTCATGCTCCAGAAGCCGAAGCACAGTTTGTTGCTGACGGTTATGGTATTGAGCCTCGCGGAATTATGGAAAATGATTTTATTGTATTAGGGCCTAAAAATGATCCGGCTGGGCTCAAGTCGAGCAAAGATGCCACTGAAGCATTTAGCAAAATAGCTCATAAGCCAAGTAAATTTATTTCTCGTGGTGATAACTCTGGTACTAATATGAAAGAGTTAGCCATTTGGAAAGATGCGGGCGTTAAACCTGAATTTAGCGGCTATACCTCCGTTG
This sequence comes from Shewanella sp. Arc9-LZ, assembly GCF_010092445.1. Classification (NCBI taxonomy): domain Bacteria; kingdom Pseudomonadati; phylum Pseudomonadota; class Gammaproteobacteria; order Alteromonadales; family Shewanellaceae; genus Shewanella; species Shewanella sp. Arc9-LZ. The sequence continues at coordinate 4,714,044 of NZ_CP048031.1, forward strand.
GGCAAGGCATGGGTAAAACCTTATTAATGGCCAATGAGTTTCAGGCTTATACATTAGCGGATCGCGGTACGTTTATTGCTTATAAAGCTAAGCTAGACCTTAATATTAGTTTTGAAGGTGGCGCGGAATTAGCTAACCCTTACCAAATTATTTTGATCAACCCTACAAAATACCCAGACTTGAATCATAAAGGGGCAAGAGCATTAAGCGATTGGTTTATTAGCCCTGCAACGCAAACTATGATCAATAATTATAAAGTGCAAGGAGAGCAATTGTTTAAGGCAACTTATAAAAAATGAGTGACGGCTGGTTAGCCCTATTGCAGCAAGCATTTAGCTTGCTGCTATCTTTTGACCCACATGTGTGGGCAATTATTAACATCTCATTTTCGGTGTCTTTTGCCGCGCTGTTGATCACCATTGTTCCGTCGATGATGTTAGGCTTTATCCTCGCGTTTAGTCATTTCAAAGGCCGCTGGATCGTCACTAACTTAGTGCAAACATTGCAATCCATTCCTACTGTCGTGATTGGTTTATTAGTATATTTATTGTTAACTCGCAATGGTGTCTTAGGCGATTTAAAGTGGCTATTCACCCAAAAAGGAATGATTTTAGGACAGATGTTAATTTGTGCTCCAGTATTAATCGCATTGTCGCAAGCCGCTTTTGCCAGTGTAGATCGTAGAGCGTGGGAAACATCTCGTACATTAGGAGCCTCATGGCTACGCGCGGTTTGGACCTTATGTCGTGAACTGCGGGGCCCCTTACTACTCGCCATTATTGCAGCGTTTAGTCGCATTTTAACTGAAGTAGGTTGCTCGATGATGGTAGGGGGTAATATTATGAATGTTACCCGTAATATTCCCACCGCAATAGCACTTGAAACGAGCAAAGGCGATTTTGCACAAGCTATCGCGCTAGGATTAGTCTTATTGATATTAGCGGTAGTGTTAAACTTCATCTTAGGTTCATTGCGAGGCAAAGCCGTCCCGAGGAGTCATTAAAATGACATTATCACATGACTCAGACACCTCTTTGGCCAGTATTCATGCAACTAACCTACTGGTAACCTTTAATCAGCAGAGACTCTTTAGCGCAACTGATTTACATTTTAGCCAAGGTGATGTCATTTACCTGCAAGGTGACAATGGCTCGGGTAAATCGACCTTAATGAAACTCCTCGCTGGATTAATTAAACCAAACCAAGGCCAGATCACCAGCCAAGGATTTGCGCCTCAAACGTGGTGGCGACCGTCATCTCTTTTAGGTAAAGCGGTTTATTTACATCAACATCCTTATCTTTTTGAAGGCACAGTAAAGTACAACTTAACCTACGCCTTGGATCAGCGGGCTTTAGCGCCTGAACAACGTAAAAAACGGATCCAACAGGCCATTCATATGGCTCAACTCACCGATTTACTGAATCATAATGCTAGTGATCTATCGGGTGGCGAGAGACAACGTCTTGCCATTGCCAGAGCTTGGATTGCGCAACCTAAACTATTAATGCTTGATGAACCGATTTCGAATATGGATAAACACTCACAGCGCTTAGTGCTCGCGATGATTAATCAACTCAAACAAGACGGCACAGGACTGCTAATTAGCAGTCATCAAACTTGTGGCCTGACCGCGTTGTGTCAACAACATTGGCATATAAAGCAACGCACAATTCATACCAGTATTCATGTACCCCAAACAGATGATTTACATGATACCCACACAACGGAATTACATTATGGCACCACAAATTGATGCGGTGATTTTAGCTGGCGGCATGGCAAGACGAATGGGCGGCAATGACAAAGGCTTAGTGGATCTCAATGGCCAAGCGATGATTTGTCATACCATTAATAAGCTGTCGACTCAAGTGGATCAGATCCTGATTAACGCAAATCGAAACCAAGCTCAATATGAGCAATGGGGTTACACCGTTTTCAGCGATCAAGACAGCGGTTATTTAGGCCCTTTAGCTGGAATGGTTACCGCCTTAAAACAGACTCAAGCTGATTATTTACTTGTGGTCCCTTGTGACTGTCCTATGCTGCCAACCGACTTAACCGCAAGGTTATTAGCTGCTTTAGAGCAACAACAAGCCGACCTTGCTGTTGCTAGTGATGGTGAATATGAACAACCCGTAGTGTTATTGCTAAAACCACATCTGGCAGCATCGATGCAGGCTTTTTTAGATGCGGGAGAGCGCAAAATTGATTTTTGGTATCGCCAACATAAAGTGGCAGTAGAAAGTTTTTCTGACCAACCCAATGCATTCGTTAACATTAATACACCAGAACAAAAACAGCAGTTAGCAACGCAAATTGCCAAGTAATTCAGTAGAGGTACTTCATGACAGCATTATTTTCTAATCCATTGTCCATTCCCGTTTTGGGATTTTGTGCATACAGTGGCACAGGTAAAACCACTCTACTTAAACAGCTTATTCCGGCCTTAATTGAACGCGGTTTACGTTTAGCCGTTATTAAGCACGCACATCATAATTTTGATGTTGATGTTCCGGGTAAAGACAGTTTCGAAATGCGCAAAGCTGGGGCAAGGCAAGTATTGGTAGCGTCTCATGTACGCTGGGCATTAATGACTGAAGATCCTGTTGATGACGACCCACAATTACAACATTTACTGCGTCAAATTGAAGCAGACAAAGTCGATATCGTACTGGTAGAAGGCTTTAAAAAACTGGCATTACCTAAAATTGAATTACACCGTGCAGCACATAATAAACCTTTGATTCATATACATGATGACAATATCGTTGCGATTGCCTGTTGTGATGAAACCACAGTACCAGATTCATTAACGCGCTTAGATTTAAACAACGTGGCGCAAATTGCTGATTTTGTACAACACTATCAACAAAATTGGCAGACAGAAGAGGTCAACTTGCCGATTGATGCGAGCAAAGCGACACAAATGGACGATACGGCAAACAGTCAACACGGTATTAGTGTATCCCAAGGCGTTGCGGCGGTATTAAGCCAAGTGACCCCCATTGTGGACACAGAATTAGTCAGTCTTTTCGATATTGATAATCGCGTACTGGCACATGATATTATTTCTGAAATAAACGTACCTCAACAAACTAACTCAGCAATGGACGGTTATGCCTTTGCGTTTAGTAACTTATCTAATAAACCTCTTAAAATCGTGGCAGAAGTATTAGCAGGACATCATTACTCCAATATGCTGCAAGACGGCGAAGCCGTGCGCATTATGACCGGAGCAACAGTGCCAAAAGGCGCTGACACCATTCAGCCACGAGAGCTAGCAAACGAACAAGATAACCTGTTAACCCTTTTTGAACATGAGCACATCGTTAAAGGTCAGCATGTACGTCTAGCAGGTGAAGATATTGCTAGCGGTGACGTCGCTTTAGCGGCAGGAAAACGTTTAGGTGCCGCTGAACTAGGTCTATTAGCATCACTTGGATTTGATCGACTACCTTTATTTAAACGCCCTACCGTCGCGGTATTTTCAACTGGCGATGAAGTCAGCCAACCAGGACAAACACTCAAACCAAACTGCATCTATGACTCAAATCGCTATACCGTATTATCGATGGCTAAAAAGCTCGGTTGTCAGGTTATCGATTTAGGCATTATTGAAGATGATGAACACATACTCACCGCGACGTTACGCAGTGCGGCAGAGCAAGCAGATATCGTCATCAGCTCTGGCGGCGTATCGGTGGGTAATGCTGATTACATTAAAACGGCACTCGCCAATGTGGGCAACACTCAATTTTGGCGAATTAACATGCGACCAGGTCGCCCTCTCGCGGTAGGGAATATTGACCAAAGCCTATTTTTTGGCTTACCGGGAAACCCTGTGGCGGTTATGGTGGCATTTTTACAGTTTGTGCAACCTGCTATCCGTAAATTAGCTGGCGAACTTCACTGGCAACCTCAGTTTATTCCTGCCATTGCACAGCATGCATTACGCAGTAAAACGGGGCGTACTGAATTTTTACGCGGTATTTATGCTATTGGGTCAGATGGCAGAATCAAGGTAAGTACCACGGGTGCGCAAGGGTCTGGCATGCTCAGCTCAATGGTCAGCGCTAATTGTTTAATTGTTATTGGTGATGATACTGCCAGCATACCTGCTGGCGAGTCTGTGTTTATTCAACCCTTTGCTGATTTACTGTAAGTGCTGATATGAGCCAACTTATCGACAGCTTTCAGCGAAAAGTAGATTATTTACGCTTATCGGTAACCGATCGTTGCGATTTTCGCTGTGTATATTGCATGAGTGAAGATCCGACTTTTTTACCTAAATCACATGTTCTTAGTTTGGAAGAATTATCGTGGATAGCCCAAGCTTTTACAGAGCTTGGGGTAAAAAAAATACGCCTCACTGGTGGCGAGCCACTAGTGCGATCCGACTGTGACAAACTGGTCAAATTGTTAAAGCAATTGCCTGGTCTTGAAGAACTCTCTATGACCACTAATGGGTCTCGGTTATCTAAGTTGGCGCAGCCACTGTTTGATAATGGTCTTAGCCGATTGAATATCAGCCTTGATACCTTAAACCCCGATGTGTTTGCGCAGCTAACACGTAACGGTAAACTGGAGCGTGTCATCGCTGGCATTGATGCCGCAATAGCGGCTGGCTTTCGTAACATCAAAATCAATGCGGTCATTCTACGCGGGCAAAACGATCATGAAGTATTAGATTTAGTTGAGTTCTGTCGCCAACGCCAACTCGATATTGCTTTTATTGAAGAAATGCCAATTGGACTCATGGATGATCGCCATCGTCACCGTCATTGCTCAAGTGACGAAATCCGAAACATTATAGAAACGCGCTATCCCTTAATCGCTTCATCTAAACGCACAGGCGGCCCCTCTCGATATGTAAAGATGGCCGACAGCACGATTCGTATCGGATTTATATCGCCACACAGCAATGACTTTTGTCATGAATGTAATCGCGTAAGAGTGACTGTTGAAGGGCAATTACTCTTGTGCTTAGGTAATGACAATGCCATTGATTTAAAATCAATTGTGCGACAATTCCCCGCCGATATTGAACGCCTTAAACAAGCCATTACCGATGGAATGCAATACAAGCCGCAATCTCACCACTTTAACCTCAACGCTGCGCCACAAATATTACGCTTTATGAATGCCACTGGCGGCTAATTGTTTTTGCTATCGTCAATGGTACACTTATGCCATGATTTGCCACTTCAAACTTGCGCGTTACATTACCAGTTTGAGATATTTTTTATCCACATTAAGGTGATTTATGGCTCTGTCACGTAAAAGTTGGAACTATATTATTATTGGTGCCAGTGTATTTATGATTGCGGTGTTGTCTTTTATCAATGACAAAACCGCCAATGTCCCGGATGATACCGTGCCTTTATTTGACCTGCAGCTGCCGTTGAAACAATTACAACTTGATGGTATTTGGTTAAGTCAACAAGACGGACAGTGGCAGTGTCATTCGCAGGTGCTCAATTGTCAGCAATGGGCTTTATCATGGCAAAATATTAGTGTATCACCATTAAAAAATCAGCCGGAACATAGCCTTAAAGAGCAAACACTGTCTATTGCTATCGATAATATGCAAACAACACAATTATGGCGCTACTTTCCAAATGAAGGCTTGTTACAATCGTCCAGTCAAAATTGGTATCTAGTACCGCCGAGTTTACGGGCCGGGTTACAACCTATATTAACCATACCTCCTCAACCAAAATAATGAGTCATTATGCCTGAATTACCAGAAGTTGAAGTAACCCGCCTAGGGATCAGTCCATACCTTATTGAACAAACGGTAAGTGAATTGATTGTGCGCAATGCCTCGCTTCGTTGGCCTGTGCCGGCTATTGCTCAAAACATTGTTGGTCAGCGTATTACCAATGTCCGCAGACGAGCGAAATACTTACTCATTGATACCAATGCAGGAATGACAATAGTGCATTTAGGCATGTCAGGTAGCTTACGTATTTTACCGCGCAATACCCCAATCGAAAAACATGACCATATTGATTTAGTACTCGAAAATGGCCGCATGTTGCGATTTAACGATCCACGTCGCTTTGGTGCTTGGTTATGGTATGAATTACCAGAAGAAGCCCATCCACTGCTATCAAAGCTTGGCCCAGAACCACTAAGTCCTCATTTCACGCCATTACAATTACAAGCAGCACTTGCTGGCAAGAAAAAGGCGATTAAGCTGTGCTTAATGGATAATCACATCGTGGTTGGAGCCGGTAATATTTACGCCAACGAAGCTTTATTTGCTGCCGGGATCCACCCCGAAGCCGCGGCAGGAAGCATTGATTTAGAACGGTTAACGATTCTTGTCAGTGAAGTTAAACAAATTTTGGCACACGCCATTGAACAAGGCGGAACAACATTAAAAGACTTTACTAATGCAGACGGTAAGCCAGGTTATTTTGCCCAAAAGCTGCATGTTTATGGCCGTGGCGGCAAAACCTGTACAGCCTGTGGCAATTTATTAAGTGAGATAAAACTGGGCCAACGTACCACGGTTTTTTGTGGTTTATGCCAACAGCGTTAGTCGGATAAATAACGCCTAAATCGCATGTCAATTTACACATAAAAAAGGGAGCCATTGGGCTCCCTCATATCATCAACCTCAACTCGGGTTAATCAACCATAAGGCTTAAAACTTATATTCGTAAGTCGAAAAAACAGTGCCTTGAGTATCATCATCTTGTACTTCGAACTCTGAATTAGCCACACTGCCACCTAAGGTCAACATGCCGTTAAACATAGGCAAACGATATGACAATTCCAGCATCATGATATCTTCTTTCAATGGCTGTGGAGCCCAAACACCACCGCGATTAACACCGTCTTTATTCAGTTGAGCATAACGGAGAATAGAGGTAAAACCATGACTATTATCAAATAGGCCTATTAATCCTAAAACATACACATTAGCGTCACTGTCGTAGGTACTGCCAAAAGCACGACCATAATAACGTGAGCCACTGAGGTAGGTGTCATGTTCATAAAAACAGTTAGAGCTAGTATCAGCTTCATTTTTAAGGCAATAAACCAGAGTGTCGCTGTATTCGAAAAATAACTTATATTGTTGTTTGGCAAGATTAAAACGCGTATCTACACCGACCATTTTAGCACAATCAGTTATCTCCCACGGTTGGCCTGTCGAATCCTCACAGGTTCGTTCCAGATATAAGCCCACAGGTACGTCAAACCAGGTATCTGCATAACGGACATCAAAGCCCGCCATCTGGTTACCATAGTTTGAACAACCTTCACCTTGACCTGTATCCGCTCGACAATCACGCTGACCAGTAATGGATTTAACTGCGGTATTGAAGCTACATTCTTGGCCTTCACCGCAAAACTGTGTGGTCCACGATAAGCCAATTTCTAACTGCTTAAGTGGCTTAATTGCCCCTCGTAGACTCCACAGCAGCACATTAGGAATATACCGATCTTTCTCCGTCATACTCACACCAGCAGTTAAATTCCAATCACCAAACCATGATAACCAAGGCGTTTCAAATGCTTGAGAATTATTACGACTGACCATTAAAGATGGCATTGGGCGAGCATTATTTGATTTATGGAGTGAGGAATCAAATCCAGGTCCCCACCATTGGCCGACGCTGCCAGCTGTGACAATCCAATTGCCTAGCACTACCGCAATATAAGAATCATCTAAACGGATTTCCTCGTCGTCCGCAGGGTTATAATTTGCCGATGCAGAAATCTTATAAGAAAATCGCTCTCCAGTGTATTCATGTGAGCCTTGTAACTGGCCCTTTTCACGATAATCTGAGCCAAAATGTTGAAAGCGTGCCTCATCAGATGCGGCAGCCACTTTTATACTGGTGTTACCACGATTACCAACAGCATTTTGGTAGTAAAAATTAACTCGTGCAAAAGCATCAACTAAATCAGGCGTTAACAAAGCAGGTTCAGTTTGAGCCAAATCAGTCCCAATACCAGACCACATTAATGGGAATGTATTAATAGGTGCACTAATCACTCCGGCATCAGCTAACGCTTGAATATCTGCACGCAAATAGATATCGGAGGTATCTACCCATGGTGCGGCTTGAGCACTATCCGCTGTGATAATCATAGTACTTAAGCCAAGCGTGACGGCAACCTTGATCAAACTAAATCCCTTTATCATACGACTACTTACCTTTATTTTCGGCTTGAATTTGTGCCACTTTCTGTTTCAATGCAGCTGCGATCTGTGGATGAACGAATTGACTTACATCCCCCCCATGTAATGCGACCTCCTTGACTAACGTTGACGAAATAAATGAATTTTCTTCCGCTGGGGTTAAAAACACACTTTCAAGATCAGGGCTCAAACGGCGATTCATATTTGCCAACTGAAACTCGTATTCGAAATCAGATACCGCTCGCAATCCACGCACCAAGACACTAGCATGTTGCTCTTTAGCAAAATCAACTAATAGACCAGTAAAGCCAACAACTTCAACATTATCTAAATGTGCAGTAACTAAATTGACTTGAGCGACACGCTCTTCAAGAGAAAAGCGAGGTTGCTTAGAAGGATTTGACGCTATACCGATAATCACGTGCTTGAATAAGCGTGCTGCACGTTCAATTAAATCGGCATGACCATTGGTCACTGGGTCAAACGTACCAGGATAAATAGCTCTTCTGTGCATAATAATGCCATTTTGATTAGTTTTCAGTGATTTTATCTGCTTATTATGTCTCAACACACTTGTCATCAACAATTAATTAAACATTTTTTGTAAAAAATTGAAATCCAGTAAATTACTATCTCAACATCATTGAATATTTATTAACCAATAATATCGAATTTAATATGGAAGTGAATTGATTGTATGCTAATCTATCATAGGTTTGTTTGGATATTTTACGGGAATACTTTGAATATGAAAAAATTAGCTATAGCGTTAACAACTGCTTTATTAATGGTTAGTTCAGCTCAAGCGGCTGAAGAAACTGCAGGTACTGGTACTGGCGCTGGCGCTGGTGCTGGTGCTGGTGGCTTAGGTGCTGTAGCTGTAGGTGGTATTGCTGTTGCTACTGGAGTTATTGTTAGCGTAGTTGCTGTGTCTGTGAATGATAGTAATTCTGAGAATGGCACAGGTACTGGTACTGGCACTGGTACAACAACAACGAGCACTGGTACAGGCACTACTACAACTTCAGTTACAAACTAAAGTCGTTAGTAAAATAAAAAAGCACATTTTTAATGTGCTTTTTTTATTTTCCATAAATATTATAAAGCTTAAGGAATTGAGCTAGTATGCCTTTTATTTTAAATAGCAAAACTCTATTTGTTATCTCTTTGATCACCTTATCTGGTTGCAGTAACACTTCATCCCAAATTGCTGATATGGTTAAAGAAAGTATTATCGGACCGCCTGACTCGGTCATTTCAGCAAGTAAAATTGAAAGTAGTCCATATGCCAGTATCTACGTCAGAGTAAATAAGTCTTCTCAAGCCTATGTATTACTTGCTTTTGCTGAAGCACCACAGACAATCCCTGCTACGCCATTTTCAAAAAAAAATGCTGAATTAAAGTGGGTATCATCTGATGCTGCGATGCTCGTTACTCGCAACGGTCGCTTACTGAAAACAGTCAATTTGTTTGATGGCAACCTTATCACTCTTAGCAGCGAACAAATCGATCCAATTTCATTAGGACTTCATTTAACCAGCACACCAATGCAATGGCAAAGTACCATTGATTGGCAACCCGGTTACCATTTTAGTTACAAACAGCAATCAACCTTTACCTTTATTGCTGATGAGACCGTAATCATCAATGAGAGTCCCATGCTATTGAAAAGGTTTGATGAACATGTATTTATTCCCAAATTAGGTATCGAATACAACAACCAGTTTTGGATTGATGCCACTTCTGGAGTGGTCTTTAAAAGCAACCAAAAAATTGCTCCCAATCTCCCTTATATTGATATCACGCTGTTAAAGCCTTATACATTTGAGGATATAAAATGACGCTGTTTATTAGATTACTACCGTTTTTATTAATTTTTCTTGCTCGGAGTGTCAGCGCTGAAACAACAATTACCGTCACACAATCAACAACAGCAACAAGAACATTAACGCTTGAATATTCACAACCTGTACGATTGGTGCAAGTTGTTGAAGACAGTTTGGCAAACATTAGTAAATTAGTTTCTCAAAATGACATCCAGCCACAACCTATCTATTGGTCATCTGCCGGACTTTATGACCTATCCGCCGCCACGGCAGTAGAAAACCAGCAACAACAAGTTTTACATTTACTAAGTAACCAAGATTCCAATAAAAATAAGCCAAAAAATATTCAAGCAATAAAAGCATTATCAGATTGGATAACGGTTAATGAATTCGCAAAACGTGAAGCAATTATTTTGGACTTTGACTCAGCAAGACTTAAAGAAGAACTAAATCCACTTATTTCAGGACACTATTTATTCTCATTACCAACCAAACCTGGATATGTAATGGTATTAGGTGCAGTAGAGAAAAATGGCAAACAACCGTTTCGAGTCAGGCAAAATGCAACGAAATACCTCGATTGGGCTTTACCAATAGATGATTCAAACAACAGTTTTGCATGGTTAATTCAACCTGATGGAAAAGTTGAACATTACCCAATAGCCTATTGGAATAATCACCATATTGATATTGCGCCGGGGGCAATTATTTACCTTGAATTTCAAGGTGCTCAAGAAAATGAACAAGTATTAAATCAACAAGTGATTGAATTATTAAAATATTGGATACGTTAACCATGAGCAATGTCAAGCAGAATGTTAGTTACCTTTTCGCCATTCCTTTTATGTTTAGCAGTGTACTTGTATCCGAAAAAGCCCTAGGTGATGAGTTATCTAAACAGAAAGTTACTCCTTCCCAATATGACTTTGGCGGTGTAGGTCTGATTCAAATGCCTACAGGTAGAATGGCCGCTGAAGGTGAGTTTAGTGTTAACGCCACTTTTAACGAAGATTATTATCACGGTGCATTATCAATCCAACTTTTCCCTTGGTTAGAAACCACTATTCGTTACACTCAAGTTCCTGATGTGCTTTACAGTAATGACCCTGAATTTAGTGGTGATACTTATTACACCGACAAAGGTATCGACGTAAAACTGCGCTTACTAGAAGAAAGCTATTGGGTACCTGAAACGTCTATCGGCGTACGAGATATCGGCGGTACCGGCTTATTCGATAGCGAATATATTGCTATGACCAAAGGATTTGGTCCGTTCGATGCAACTATTGGTATGGGTTGGGGTTATATAGGTAACCGCGGTAATTTAACCGACGCTAACAAATCGTCATCTGTCGATTGTAATCGAAATACCGGCTACAAAGGCAAAGGCGGCAATGTTGACTTTGAACGTTGGTTTAAAGGCTGTAGTGCAGTTTTCGCTGGTATAGAATATCAAACGCCTTGGGATCCTTTACGTATAAAGGTTGAGTACGATGGTAATGATTATAAGTCTGACTTTGCCGCTTTACGTACTGGTAATGAACTTAAACAAAGTAGCCCAATAAACTATGGTTTATTGTATAAAGTGAGTAACTGGGGCGACTTTAAGTTGAGTTATGAACGCGGTAACACCTGGACATTAGGCTTTAGTTTAGCGACTAATTTTAATTCCTTAAAATCGAACTGGCGTGACACACCAAAGCAAGCTATTAAAGATAAACCTGATATAGCCGATCGCAAAGTTGATTTACCAGAATTAAATAAACGACTGGCTTATGATGCAGGATACAAAGGCGCCAAGATTTACATCAAAAATGATGAAGTCACCGTAGTAGCAACTCAAACAAAATATCGTGACAGAAAATACGCACACAATCAGGCTGGACGTATTTTAGTGAATCAGTTTCCTAGCGCCAAGACCTTCAAAATTATTGAAAATACTGCACATTTACCTACAACTGAAACAGATATTGATGCTCAGAAATTTAAAGATGCTGTTCAGTATAACTACATTAATGCAAATATTGAAGATAGCACTAAAGTAATCGAACCCACTCTACCTACTGAAAAACCCGATTGGGAAACGCCTGACCAATGGAACTATGGCTTTGCGCCAAAACTAGCTCAATCTTTTGGTGGTTCAGAAAATTTTTACCTCTTTAACTTAGGTATCAACGGATCTGCAGGCCGTTGGTTAACAGACAATTTAGAAGTAAGTAGCTCTATTTATATCAACTTGTTTGATAACTACGACCAATTTAAATATGAAACACCACCAGATGGTACTGACTTAAAACGTGTCAGAACTTTGGTCCGACAATACGTATCAGATAATCCAGTTCGTGTTGATAATCTACAACTAACTTGGTTAGATAAACTCAGTGAAAATATCTATGCCCAAGCGTATGTAGGTTATCTAGAAATGATGTTTGGTGGTGTTGGTGGCGAAGTACTATACAGACCGATGAACAGTGAATGGGCATTTGGGGTAGATGTAAACTACGTGAAACAACGCGACCCAGATAATCTTTTCGGGTTCTTTGATCAAGAAATAAACTTTGATCCTGACTCAGGACGTTTTTACCGTGCCCAAACAGGTACATTCACTGGTCATGCTAGCGTATATTATCAACCAAGCTGGTTCGATGATGTACTACTTAAGGTTAGCTATGGTCAATACTTAGCAGAAGATCGCGGTGTTACTGTAGATTTTTCTAAGCAATTTGATAGTGGGGTAATTGTGGGTGCATTCGCCTCTAAGACAAACTTGTCTGCTGATCAATTCGGCGAAGGTAGTTTCACCAAAGGATTTTATATCTCGATCCCGTTTGATGCCATATTACCTACGCCAGTAACTAATCGCGGAAATCTTGCTTGGCAGCCATTAACTCGTGATGGTGGCCAAAAGTTGGGACGTAAATTTGAATTATATGGCGGTACTGATGCCCGAGCACCTTGGCTAAATAAGCCTTCTACAACAAAATAAATGCCAATGAGGGGCGATATGAATAACTTCACATCGTCCCCATTAAAATACAAAAAGCAATCACTACCCTTCTTTCACCAGAACTCAGAATAAGAAATGAAGAAAAAATTCAGCATTTTTTCAAATTCAGTATTCCAGAAAAACCTGCATGTGAGTCCAAACCTTGATAACAAAGCAAATTAATTCATCCTCCTCAGAAGTGAATCAATTACTATTAAATGGAACCAACTAGGCTAGCGGTATAAAACACAATTATGGTGGTAAATTATCTAAAGTTCAGATTACTTACCTTGTAAAATCACTATGGTTTATTGCTGTTGAATCTAGGAAGTGATGGCAGATGTTGTTTATGTTTCAACAATTTCAGCTCGAACTTCACTTTTTGCCAAATACGCAATAAATGATGACGTTCAACATGAGTACGTCTACCTTGTCGATTAATATCACTGTCTAAATCGGTTCCAATCACAGGAAAAGGTCTTACAACAAAGCAACGTAATTGTTTTTCGAACCAAAATTGAATATCAATATCAACAGGACGGGCAATAGGGTATGCCGTTGCTAATAATTTTTGTGCTCCAGCAAATGACACGCATTGGCCGCGGGTTGAAGCTGGTAACTTTAAACATGTGGATAAACTAAAGCGCTCATCAAGCACAATCGATTTTACAATACCTTTGGGCTTACGCCCGTGACACAATTTAATGTAATCCCAATCAGCAGAAAGATTATTAATGTGTTGTATCACCGTCATTAACGCAGGATCTAGGATTGAGTCATCCTCAAGAATTAAAGCGTAATCTAACTGTTGTTCAATAATCATTTGCCAACATTGGACATGGCTTAGGTAGCAGCCAATTTCACCCAAATTAAGCTTTTTGTCGTATTTTTGAAGGTTTGTTTGCGGATCATACACTTTCGCAATATCGATATCGTGCAAATCCTTACCGTATACGGCGGAAATACGTTGGTATTCGATACCTAATTGTTTTAGCTGCTCATCCATGAACGTAAATCGTTCAGTACTGTTATCTAAATTAATGAGAAAAACTTTACATTTCATATATTACTAACCCAAACACCCAATTTAATCATGTTCAACTACTGATATTTAACCCTAGAATATTCAGTAATGGCGACATCTGCTGAATAAAATGGTTGATGCTACCGTTAGGTTACTTTTACTAGTGACATTTGATTTAATCCATTGAATAAATTGAAAACAACCCTTAAGAAAACCGTGGTTGTTTTGCGTCCTTGCACTCACATGCATTTCACCATTTTTACAGTGAGAGGTTTGGGAGTATATCATTAATATTCTGGCTTTAGCTTGTTGTCAAAAAATTCATCACAATGGCTAGATTAGTTAACAATAGCAACCGATATTTGTTAACCCTTGATACAATTCCGCATGCAAACGATGAACAAACGGTCTTGAGTTGATATACTCTGTGACAGCTCTTGCGCCAATCATCATGGTCGTTGAGAAAATCGTTAAAAGTCACAATACAATAAGCCCCATCATCTGATGGAATTAAGTTAATATTTTATCTTTCAGACAGTCATATGAAAAAAATCTTAGTCATCAAACACGATAAAATTGGCGATTTTGTACTGACATGGCCAGCACTTTATTTACTCAGAAAAGCAATGCCCGAAGCGACTATTGATGTATTTGTCGCACCGGTTGTTAAGTCCTTTGCTGAAGCCTGTCCATATGTAGACAACACTATTATCGACTCAAAAGATGATACAGACATTGCTGAGCAAATTGCGAAGCAACATTACGATGCTGTAATCATTCTGTTGTCAGAATTTCGAATTTATAAAATTCTTAGCAAAAGCAATATTCCATATAAATTAGTACCTAAACATAATTGGTATCAATATTTATATAAACATCGAGCAAGCAATGAATACTTAAACAGTGAAGGCTGCTGGCGAGGTGCGTGTATGCTTGTAGAGCACTTCTTAACTCACCACGGTTATGCCATTCCTAAACTACCTGATAGATTTTGGGATATGAGTGATCGCAAAGAATATTGGCAACAACACTACCAAAAGTTAACCAACGAAAAGCTAATTTTTATTCATCCAGGTACCGGTGGCTCTTCTGGTTGCGTACCTGTAGAAAAGCTAGTTCAGTTAATGATAAATGTTGATCAACAAACTCAATCAGCATGCCATTTTATTTTAACATTTAACGGAAGTGAACTGGAGCTAGCAAAAGAAATTCAAACGTTACTGGCCAATACCTCAATTAAAATATCGCTGGCTAAGCCGTTAGACCGTTTGATTGATTTTTCCGAATCATTGGTAGCAGCAGACATGTTTATTGCCGGCTCAACAGGGCCTCTGCATATCGCGGGCTTACATAATGTGCCTACTGTTGGATTTTACGCAGGAAGACGCTCAACACCTCATATTAGGTGGGGAACATTATCTGAACCAAGCAAACGATTTGCTTATACGCCTCCCGTAGGAAAAAGAACGGGTCGTAATATGGCATTAATCAATTTTGATCAGGTATCGAATGAAATAGCCGACTTTTTGAACGAACAATCTTAGATTGTCGCAGTGTGTTAAATTAGCTCATCGCGAGCAACAATAATGGAAATACGAATATGATAGTTGTGACAGGCGCAGCCGGGTTTATTGGTAGTAATTTAGTAAAACAACTTAATGCCATGGGCCGAAATGACATTATTGCGGTAGACGACTTAACTGACGGCACCCAGATGTTCAATTTAGCCGATTGTGAAATTGCTGATTATCTTGATAAAGATGATTTCATCAAGCAAATCAAAGCGGGCGATTTTGATAACAAACTTGAAGTCATTTTCCATCAAGGCGCTTGCTCATCGACCACCGAGTGGGATGGCAAGTTTATGATGGCCAATAACTACGAGTATTCAAAAACATTATTGCATTACAGCCAAGCTAATAACTGCCAATTTATTTACGCCTCTTCTGCATCTGTCTATGGTGGCAGCGAAAAGTTTATTGAGCAACGCGAACTCGAAAAACCGCTCAATGTCTACGCTTACTCTAAGTTCTTATTTGATCAATATGTAAGACAGCAAAAACTCACTGGCCAAGTGGCAGGATTACGTTATTTCAACGTCTATGGTCCGCGTGAACAACACAAAGGCGGCATGGCCAGTGTGGCATTCCACTTTAACAACCAAATTAACGCCAATGGCGTGTGTCGTTTGTTTGAAGGTGTTGATGGTTATGAAAATGGTCAGCAACTTCGTGACTTTGTGTTTGTCGAAGATGTGGTTAACGTCAATTTATGGCTATGGCAGAACCCATCCGTATCAGGCATATATAACTGCGGAACAGGCCAAGCGCAGAGCTTTAATGATGTAGCCAATGCTGTCATTGCTTATCATGGTAAAGGGCATATTGAATACATTCCTTTCCCAGACAAATTGAAAGGCGCTTATCAGAGTTATACCCAAGCTGATTTAACTCAATTAAGAGCGGCTGGTTACCAAGCTGAGTTTAAAACAGTTGAGCAAGCCGTACCTGAATATTTAGATTGGCTTAAAACCCAACATTTTATTGGTCAATAACGGTTTATAGCTCTTATGAAGCGAAAACTAGCTTAACAGCAACATGCTATGGCGTTTTTATCCATAGCATGTTTCTGTTTCATAGAAATGATTAACTCACTATCTAATTTCTTTAACGATCTCAATTAACATTGTTGTTGAAATCGCAGGGGTTCTTGGTAAATACACCACTTTACATAGATGAGATAGATGATCAAAACGTCCCTCCCAATCATCCCCCATCACTAAGTAATCAGCTTGATACTTTTGAATGTACTCGGCTTTAAGCTCTAATGACTCTTCAAGAAAAACTTGATCTACACAGGATAGAGCCGCGACAATTCTCATTCGATCGATTTCATCGCAAATAGGGTTTCGTTGTTTTTTACTAAAATTAAGAGCATCAGATGACACCCCAACAACTAACTTACCGCCTAACTCTTTCGCTCTTTCTAAAATATTTAAATGACCAATATGAAACATGTCAAAAGTACCGAATGTAATAATGTTCATCTAAATCCTTATTCTAATAAATAGTCAGTAATTCGTTGGCTACAAAGGCCATCAACAACACCCACTAGCTCTGCCGTATATTGCGTCCGTTGAGGCGCAAACAACTCTGGATGTGCTATCTGTTGATCAACAACTTGCTTTAATTCTTTATATGTTCTGGCGTGCGCAGCAATGTCTGCGTAGCGGTATAAATCTTGATCGACACGATTCTTAAACCTGAATTTAAAAATCCCACGATAAGACCAACGTAAGTGATAAAAATCACACCATACAACAGGTTTATTTAATGCGGCAAATTCAAATAAGGCAGATGAAGCATCGCTAATTAATACATCAGCAGAGACCATGAAAGGTAATAAATTTGCTTCTTCAGCAGGCGCTAAATAAACATTGTCGAAACTAGCCCAGTGAGTTAGCAGCGCTTTTTGTTTTTTATAATTTGATTTACTCAATGAAAAATAATGTGGTTTGAGCAATATATTATATTCAGAAAATTGAGATGGCCAATTTTTAGCCATTTCTTCAATGCTGCTTGGGTAAAATGTCGGCGCATATAACAAGGTTTTTTTATTAGTATCTAATCCTAAAGAAGCTAAGTCTAAACCCTGTTCATCTCCTTGGATAATTGGATCTAGCTTGGCATAACCAGTATCAATGAACACTTTTTCAGGAAACATCTCCTGTAATCGCTTTAAACGATATTGCCCTTCCACAAAGCGAACTTCAATATCGCCTTTTGAAACAGTATAATATACCGACTTTGGCCCGACACCATGCTGCATCAAAGCAGTCTGACTGATCCCTTTTAATCGTGACGCTGAAGCAAATGCATTACCGAACACAACCCATTGAGGCTTGTTCAACAAATAAAATTCAAGCGCTTCTGATTCATCATTAACCCAGACAACATTTAGCTGATGCTTACTTACAAGCGCTTCCAATACCGACTGCTGATCAACACTCTTGTAGATAACATATGTCACAGGAACCGAACGCTTCTGTAGCTCTGCAGCGACAGGAAAGTATTGTGGTAAATAATAGGGATGTAAAACATCAAAACAAATCATCGCAAGTCAATTCCTATTAATAATTCCGCATCAGAATTTGCAAAGAGCACTAGTATAAATGATAACACGCCTCAATTTACATCTAATCCTCTCAACCGACCAATCTGATATCAAATGAAATCAATACATCTATTAGCTTTTCTCAAGGTATTGATTCAAAAAGCCCTCTTTTCAAGGTATTATTTCAAGTATAACTATCAACAAAGCTGTCTATTCATATGCCAATAGTGTCTATAAAGCAATTGCAAACATGTCAACGCTTACTGTTTATTTCGCCAGTTGCGTTAGGTGACTTTCTTTACTTAAAAACCTTTCTTATCGCTTTAAAAAAGCAATATTCTCATATTGAAATCGACATATGGTTAGATGATATTCGTTGTAATAGTGATAGCTGGCGCTTATCTAGAAGCAAAATTTTGCAACAATGGATGGATACAGAGGGTGCCTTTAAGCTCACTTACGGCTGCACTGATTCAAAATTAGCAATGCAAAGCCATGTGGAGCAAGCCAAACTGCGTAAGTATGACATTATTTTTTGTCATTCTGTCAGTAAAAGTCGACAATATTCACAAATCGCTCGCAGCATAAACGACAAAGCGTTTATCGTGTCGAGCATCCCTAAAAGTGCTTCATTTGGATGGTTAAACAAGATATTTTTTCGCCATTCAGACCATACTTTTATTTTAGATGAGAGTAACTTACCTAAGTCGCACCACATTACTGACAGATACAATATGATATTTAGTGAAGTTTTGGGACTTACCTTAACTTCCGAGCAATTAATGCCGACGTTAAAGACCCCGGACGCAATTGAACCCATTACTCAGTCGTGGTTAAACTCCAAATTTAGTGACCCAGAAAAACAAGGGAAACTCATATTTTTAAATCACTTATCAACCAATGAGAAAAAAGATTGGAAATTATCACAATTATTCTCCCTCATTGAAAAAATATCGGCAATTGATTCTAGCCAACGTTTCATTATTAATGTCACTCAAGAAAACTTTGACTCTGTTAGTATTGAAACTGAAGAATTTACAGCTCGAACAAATACGCAAACGGCTGTTTTCACCGTTAACGAACATTTTTTTGAACTACCATCACTCATTGCACACTCCGATTTTGTGATAACAGTCGATACGGCAATATTGCACTTTGCTTTTGCAGCTCAACGCCCTTTATTAGCGATGATGCGTGAGAAAAAGCCTTATTGGGCACCACCAGAAAGTGAGGTATCGCATGTCATGTATGCAACAGAAGGTAGGGGCCACATTGAAGACATCAGCGTTGACCGAGTATTCCAACAATATAAAAAAATGAACTCTCTCGGTTAAAGACTTAACACCCAATACATAAATATACGCAAGGTGAACGGATGAAGAAGGCTATTTTTACACTCGCTATTGGCGATAACCCAATGTATCGCGCTGCCATTGCCAGCTTTAAAGCTTATGGTAAAAGAATTGGGGCTGATGTCATCGTTTCAGATCAACTGCATTATAAAATCCATGTCAGTAACCCTAAATTTGACTCCAGCCCGGCATGGTCTGAAAAGCTATATATTTCAGAGATACTCAAAGAATATGATCGAGTACTGTATCTAGACGCAGATATTATCGTGACACCATGGGCACGAGATATATTTGAACTATATTCTGACCTTGATACGGTTTATATGTTCAATGAAGGGGCTCATCGCGATCGCGGTGAGCAAGCGGTGCAAATTAATAATATCTTAGGCGAGGTCGACTGGCCAAAAGAAGACAATAAAATAGTTTATTACAACTCTGGGATGTTTTTGCTATCTAAAGAAACCGGACTATTTGATAAAGCCAATATTGAAGCAATGCAGGCCATTTGTAACAACGTTAAATTTTACGACCAAACCTATATTAACTATCTCATCAGGAGAGATAATATAAAAAGCATAGGTGTGGAAGCTAACTTTAATCGTATGCAGCTTTTAGGACATGATGATTATCAAAAAGCAGATTTCATTCATTATTCAGGTAGAGGTTATCGCCAAGATATCCCGATGAGAGAATTGAAATACATCATCGATTTCTGCGATATGTTCAACGATACATTAACAAATGAACAAATTCTTGAGTATAAAAAACAAGCTTGGAATTGGTACATACTCAAACAACATCGAAAAACAAAGTTACCTGTAGCACTTTTGAGTGCGATATTTGGTTTATTCCGTGGCAAGTATAAATATTAAATCCTAATTCAGATAATGACAGCTCGCTTCAAGGCGAGCTTTTTACTGGTTAATGAATTGATCAAACTGAGCCTTTACCTGATCAACTTCTATCATCACCATTAAATGCTCACCTTTAGCACGCGTGCCCCATTTAACAGGTGCATCAAATTGCTTGGCGATCACTTGTGGGTAAACACTGACAGTGTACTGGCGATAAAGGTAAGGTCCAGTTCGCCCTGGGTTTGAGTGAGCATATAGACCAATCACTGGCGTACCTTGAGTAACAGCCATATGCAAAGGTCCGGTGTCAGGTGCGAGCACTAGCTTGGCTTGTTTTAACACTGCAAGTAGCTGAGTCAAAGATGTCTTGCCTACTTGGTTGTCCAATGGCTGTTGGCTATGAGATTGAATCACATCCGCTAGATTTTTTTCTAACGCTGTTGGGCCACCGCACAACATTACTCTGAATCCCTGCGTAATAGCATAATCAGCAACGGCAGCGTAACGCTCTGGCAGCCAGTTACGTTCGGCCTTACTGGCTGCTGCGCAAATCACCATGACTTTATCATCGCCCACCAGTTGTTTGGCAAAGTCGGTGTCGGCTTGTGGTACAGGAATATTCCAGCGAGGAGTTAAGTCTTCTACACCAATGGCTTTAGCAAAGCCCATAAAACCGTCTAACACATGCGGTGTCGCCAATGGCTCAACGGCGTGATTGGTCACCAACCACTGACCTTCTTTGGCTCTAGCCTTATCAAACCCGACCCGAACCCGCGCCTTGATCACTAATGAGGCTATGGTCGCACGAAGTGCAACTTGCATATGCAGCAGCACATCAAAACGTTGACCTTGTAAATCACGACGTAACTGAACATAGCTATGCCAGCCCTTGGACTTATCGAAAATAACAAACTGGATCCCAGGCAAATGCTTAAGTAATTGATATTCAACCTTACCAATAATCCACGTAATACTCAGGTCTGGATACTGTTTTTGAATAGCCTGCACCATTGCTACTGCGTGGCAAACATCACCAATGGCAGACAAACGCAGTAAACATAATGAACGTATCGCACTAAAGTCAGCTTTCATTGATTATCCAATATGCTTGAGTGAAGAATTAAGGCGGTGAAGGCAAGTTAGTGATCTTAAGGTATAATGTTATTTCGATCCACAATCTAACCAATGCTATTGATAATTAGATGCAAATAAAAAACACCCAACTTGGCCATATTGCATGGTGTGAAACCACTGCCCAACACTTAGCACCGCAAGACTTCGCGGTTGATGGTTGGCGAGAAAAAAATGCAGTGGTGGGTCAGTCCAAAGGCCGTTACACCACATGGTTTGTCAAAACCGAAAACTCGGACAGCCCGCAAACATGGGTGTTACGCCATTATTGGCGCGGTGGAATGATGGAAAAATTCAGCCGTGATGCCTACTTCTATACCGGCCTACAACGAACCCGTGCTGTAGCAGAGTTAGCGATTCTTGAAGTTTTGTATCAAGAAGGATTTGCGGTACCACGCCCTATTGCGGCGAATGTTGAACGTTTTGGTTTATGGTATCGAGCCGATATAATTATTGAACATGTTGCTGGTGCAAATGATTTAGTGGCTTACTTAAGCCATAACCCAATGACAGAATCGCAATGGTATTTACTAGGCGAAACCATTGCCAAATTTCATCAACGTGGGGTATATCACGCCGATTTAAATGCCAAAAACATCTTACTTGCACACGGAAAATTCTATTTAATTGACTTTGATAGAGGTGAATTACGCACACCACAGCCTACATGGCAACAGGCCAATTTAGACCGCTTGCTACGTTCTTTTAACAAAGAGAACGCTAAACTGACTACGCTGCAATTTAGTCAACAGCATTGGCAGCAATTACTTGCCGGTTATCAAAGCATCAACCCAATCTAAAGCTAACTCTGGTATGGGGTGGTGATAAAAATAGACGCTAATGAGCGTCTATTTTTATACGTTTATGTTCAAATGACTGACAGAAAAATGTTACACGATGAGCTCGTTAATGAGGGTAAACTGCTTTAAAAGCGCGCCCCGATTTTGCTCAACGACTGCTAATCCAGCAAAGGACGCGGATTGATACATATGGCTATTGGTAAACTTATTTTGTAATTCTTGCGCCAATTCATCTGCAGAGCTAATACAGATTAATGCACCAGCATCGGCAAGTAACTGGGTGATTTCAGCAAAATCCCAATGGTTGGGGCCGACATATACAGGTAGCCCCATGGCAGCAGGTTCAAGCGGGTTATGACCACCATTATTAATCAGTGTCCCGCCAACAAATGCCTGATCCGCTGTACCGTATAGCATCACTAGCTCCCCCATAGTGTCACCAAGTAACACTTGAGTCTGGCTGTTAACTTCATCATTCATACTGCGTCTAGCTAACGTCAATCCAGATTGGGTAATGGTAATAGCCGCTAAATTAAATTGCTCAGGATGTCGGGGCGCCATAATCAATAATGCATTCGGGAAACAAGCTAGTAGCTGTTTATGGGCGCTCAAAATGGCCTCAAACTCGCCGGGGTGAACACTCCCTGCAACCCAAATAGGTGAATTAACCCGATCCCACTTGGCTCGAAGCGTGTTGGCTTGCTGTTTTTTGATGGGATCAATAGTGAGATCAAACTTTAAACTGCCACACACATGTATGCGCTGACGAGTCACTCCCAGGGTAATAAACCGTTCGGCTTCAGCTTTAGTTTGTACGGTAATCAAGTTGAGTTTGTTTAACATCGGCACAGCCAAACGACGCTTTTTAGCGTATTTATCAGCGGACTTTTGCGATAAGCGTGCATTGGCTAAAATCAGAGTCACTTGTTGCTGCTCTGCAAAGTGGACTAAGTTTGGCCACAACTCGGTCTCCATGATAATGCACACTTTGGGCTGTAATTGGCGTAAAAAATGTTTAATTGCATATGAAAAATCAAACGGTAAATAGCAATGCTGGACTGTATCGCCAAATGCTTTAGTCACTTCAGCAGACCCTGTTGGGCTGGTTGTAGTAACGGTAAAAGCATAATCTGGGTGCGCAGTCATCAGCTGCTTAATCAACGGAATCGCCGCTAACGTTTCTCCCATCGACACACTGTGGATCAACACATCCGTTTTGGTTAACTTAGCAAAACCGAAACGTTCAGACCAACGGCTACGATAGTCGACACTTTTTATGGCACGAAATGCTAAATAAAGAATCACCAGCGGAAACAACAAATATAGGAACAAAGAATAAACAATACGGTTCATGTAAGATGGGTCATCGATTTTTGCTTGTCAGATAAGCACAATGTTAACATACTCATATTAAGTCGGCTTAACGAATTATTTGAGCGACAATAAGTCAATAATGAATATGGAAATCACATGAAAACCCGCGATAAAATCATTTTTGCCAGCTTAGAACTATTCAATGAACACGGTGAGCGTAGTATTACCACCAACCATATTGCAGCGCATTTAGGCATTAGTCCGGGCAATTTGTACTACCACTTTCGCAATAAGGAAGACATTATTAATTCAATTTTTAGTCTATATGAAAGTCATTTAGAGTCAGGCTTTAAGCCTTATGATGATGTGCCTATTACGATTGAATTATTAATGGGTTATTTTGATGCCATGTTCTATACCTTATGGCAGTTTAGGTTTATGTATGCCAACTTAGCCGATATTTTAAGCCGTGATGATGCGCTAAAGAAACGCTACTTACATGCTCAACAACAAGTACTGACTCGCTCAAGTGATGTACTGCGCAAACTCAAAAAAGACGGTTTCCTAGACGTCGATGATAATAAAGTAACCGCGCTTGCCGACACCATTAAAATGATGGTCAGTTTCTGGATTAGCTACCAATTAACTCAATCGAGTACATCAACCATCACTAAAGCCACGCTATACGATGGACTATTAAGAGTCTTGATGATTTTTCAGGCTTACTCTACTCCCACTTCAAGCGCAACATTTTGTCGTTTAGAGCAACACTACTTAGACATAGCCAGCCAAGAACGCCATAGCGTCGCGCAAACATAAGCTAAGTATTTCGTTTACCTCGCATCGATTACAGAATTTCCAATCCGCCAATAACCAACTACAATTGAATCAGTTATTAGCGGATTAACTTAGGGTTATCACCCACCTTTTATATCCAGTCACCAACCATGTTAATGATTAGTTTTTTTAATGTGAATAAGTCGATACCCCTAATCTAACTCATGTTGGTCTGACGACTAAAAAAAACGCTGTAGAGCGGCAAAAATAAAGGTTAGAATGCCAATAACTCCAAAACACCCTGTCATTTATCGCGGTGTTTTACTGCGTGATTTGGATAAGCATAATAACCATATTTAGGAGAACACAGGTGGCATCTACCTCTTTTTACGACCGAATTAATCAGCAAATTGTCGATGTAAAAGCCGATGGTTTATACAAAAGTGAGCGCGTCATTGCTTCCGCTCAGCAAACAGCTATTCAAGTTAACAGTGAAGAAGTGATTAACTTCTGCGCCAATAACTATTTAGGTTTAGCCAATCATCCTGAACTTATCAAAGCCGCAAAAGCCGGTTTAGACAGTCACGGTTTTGGTATGGCATCGGTACGATTCATTTGTGGTACTCAAGACATTCATAAGCAATTAGAAGCTAGCCTAAGTGCTTTTTTAGGTATGGAAGACACCATTTTGTACTCGTCTTGCTTCGACGCTAATGCGGGTCTTTTTGAAACCTTATTAGATGCCGAGGACGCTATTGTGTCCGACGCGCTAAACCATGCTTCAATTATTGATGGTGTGCGTTTATGTAAAGCTAAGCGTTTCCGTTATGCCAACAATGACATGGCCGACTTAGAAACTCAGCTCATTGCAGCTCAAGCTGCTGGTGCACGCAACATTTTGATCGCCACTGACGGTGTGTTCTCAATGGACGGCGTAATCGCTAACCTTCAAGGTGTGTGTGATCTCGCAGATAAGTACGGCGCATTGGTGATGGTCGATGACTCTCATGCAGTAGGCTTTATCGGTCAAAATGGTCGTGGAACCCACGAATATTGTGACGTGATGGACAGAGTCGATATCATTACCGGTACCTTAGGTAAAGCATTAGGCGGCGCATCGGGTGGTTTTACTGCAGCGAAAAAAGAAGTCGTTGAGTGGTTACGTCAACGCTCTCGCCCTTACCTATTTTCAAACTCATTAGCGCCTTCTATTGTTAGTGCGTCTATCCGGGTGCTTGAAATGCTAAAAACAGGTCAAGACTTGCGTGAAGCAGTATCGGAAAACAGTCGTTATTTCCGTGAGCAAATGTCTGCGGTTGGGTTCACCTTAGGTGGTGCAGACCATGCCATTATTCCAGTCATGATTGGCGATGCTAAATTGGCCGGCGACTTTGCTAACCGTTTATTACAAGAGCATATTTACGTAGTTGGCTTTTCATTCCCAGTGGTACCAAAAGGCCAAGCACGTATTCGTACCCAAATGTCTGCTGCGCACACTCGCGAGCAACTTGATCATGCTATCGGTGCCTTTACCCGTATTGGTAAAGATATGGGCATTATCTAAGCTAACTTGACTAATAAAAGCATAGGTTAATAGAAGCATAGATTAATAACAGCATCGCGTAACAGTGGTTAACGATAGCTCAGACTAAAAATAGGTCATCAACATGAAAGCATTAAGTAAGTTAAAGCCTGAAGAAGGCATCTGGATGGTCGATGCACCAAAACCAGAAATGGGTCACAACGACCTGCTAATTAAAATTCGTAAAACAGCGATTTGTGGTACTGACGTACATATCTACAACTGGGATGAATGGTCACAAAAAACCATTCCAGTTCCGATGATTGCCGGCCATGAATATGTCGGCGAAGTGGTCGATGTTGGCCAGGAAGTACGTGGGTTTAGTATTGGCGATCGTGTATCTGGAGAAGGTCACATCACTTGTGGTTATTGTCGTAACTGTCGTGCTGGTCGTACCCACTTATGCCGTAACACTTCAGGCGTTGGTGTGAATCGCGACGGTGCGTTTGCCGAATATTTAGTGTTACCAGCGTTTAACGCATTCAAAATTCCTGCGGATATTCCAGATGATTTAGCGGCTATATTCGATCCATTTGGTAATGCTGTACATACTGCATTATCGTTTGATTTAGTCGGCGAAGATGTGTTGATTACCGGTGCGGGTCCTATTGGTATTATGGCTGCTGCGGTTTGTAAACACGTCGGCGCTCGTCATGTTGTGATTACTGATGTAAATGAATACCGACTTGATCTTGCCCGAAAAATGGGTGCGACTCGCGCGGTTAACGTCGCAACAGAAAACCTTAAAGATGTTATGAAAGAACTTGGCATGACAGAAGGCTTCGACGTCGGTTTAGAAATGTCAGGCGTACCATCGGCATTCCACGCGATGTTAGACACCATGAACCACGGCGGTAAAATTGCCATGCTAGGTATTCCTGGCGGCGAGATGGCCATCGACTGGAGCAAAATCATTTTTAAAGGTTTGATCATCAAAGGCATTTATGGCCGTGAAATGTTCGAAACTTGGTACAAAATGGCAAGCTTAATCCAATCAGGCTTAGATTTGTCACCCATCATTACTCATCACTTTAGTATTGATGATTTCCAGAAAGGCTTCGATGCAATGCGCTCAGGCCAGTCAGGTAAAGTTATATTGAACTGGGATTAAGCTTTACTGTCTCAGTATTGTGGCTTAATGAGTCAGTACACCAACAAGGGGTTGTATTAATATAACCCCTTGTTGCAAACTGGCGCTAAGCACATCGCTATTTGTATATTTTTATAGGTAATATCATGTCTGGTTTTAAACATTTGTCTATTAATGAGCTTATCCATATGTCGACTGAATCTAACGACATACAAGTTGTTGATATTCGCGACGCAGCGAGTTTTGCTGCTGGCCATATTGAAGGTGCGACCCATTTAACCAACGAAAATCTAGCTGACTTCATTGGCGGTGCTGATATGGACAAGCCGGTAGTCGTTGTCTGCTACCATGGAATGAGCAGCCAAAGCGCAGCCAGTTATTTAAACGAACAAGGTTTTGACGACATCTACAGTTTAGATGGTGGTTATAGTGCTTGGAGCTTGGCTCACGCATGATAGAAATCGGCCAACTACCTAATGCACGTGCAGCACAGGCATTTATTGACTACCTCAAAGGGTTAAATATTCAATGCCATGCAGTGACTCATTCTCAGGGTGTTGGCCTAATAATCACTAACCCCGCCGACGAAAACCAAGCTCGCGCCGAGTTAATTGAGTTTGCTAAAAACCCATACGATAGTAAATACTTGCAAGCCTCTTGGGACAACGGTGCAACGGATACCAAATTTGACTATGGCCCAGGAACTAAAGGCTTAATTCAACAGTTTATGACAGGTGCAGGCCCACTGACATTAGTGTGCTTTTTTGCTTGTGTTGCCGTTTTCGCGGGCATGAACCTTGGTTTTGCCGATGCCATCTCCACTAAGTTATCTTTTTTTAGTGCCGTTGCGGACAGTGATGTAAACCAAGTGTGGCGGGTATTCACCCCAAGCTTAATGCACTTTTCTGCTATGCATATTATCTTTAATTTGCTGTGGTGGTGGTACTTAGGCGGTAAAATTGAAACCAATTTGGGGACTAGACCGTTACTGTTTTTATTAGTTGTCGCGGGTACTTTGCCTAATATTGTGCAGTTTTACATGACAGGGCCTAATTTTGGTGGCTTGTCTGGCGTCGTGTACGCTGTGGTAGGTTACACTTGGCTAATGGGTATTCGTAAACCTAGCTGCGGTATTAGTTTGCCGCAATCTTATATGGGATTTATGCTCGTTTGGTTGGTTCTCGGCTTTACTGATGTGTTAGGCATGCCAATTGCGAATGGCGCCCACATTGCAGGGCTTTGTGTTGGGTTAGCTCAAGCATTATTTGATAGTAGAACCTCACCAACAACTAAAACCAGCTAACCATAAATAAAAATGCCACTTTAGGTGGCACTCTTTTATCATTAATCCGCTCATATTCACAATGCATCTCAGCCCAAATCACTAAGCCATTTCGAGTACTTTATTAACCAACTTCTCAATGCCAATATGTGCCTCTAAAATCGACGTTGCTAGCATATACGCAGGTGTACTGACGATTTTATTGACTTCATCAACGACAATATCTTCAACTTGCACATTTTTATGCTTACCGCCCATTTCAGTAAATGCATGAGCCGTCTCAGAATCAGTTCCAATTGTGCCTATAGCGCCTGCGCCGTAAATATGAGGGATCATCACCGGTGAAATACACACAAAACCAACAGGTTTATGCGCTAACGCAAACTCACGAATAAAGTTTTCTACAATTGGCTGAATATGGCAATTACTGCCTGTAGTTGCAAAATTAGATAAGTTTTTAGCCGCACCAAAACCGCCAGGGATCACCAAACCATCAAATTGACTTACCTCTAATGTACTGGCATTAAGTACTTCACCACGAGCGATCCGTGCAGACTCAACTAATACATTACGGGTTTCGTCGGTGTTGACCTCACCGGTTAAATGATTCACCACATGCATTTGGGTAATATCTGGAGCAAAGCATTGATATTGAGCACCCGCTCGCGTTATCGCCAGTAGGGTTAATACAGCCTCGTGAATTTCAGTTCCATCAAATACACCACAGCCACTCAGTAAAACAGCAATCTTTTTCATGACATCTTCCTTCAACTTTTAATTGATAATGTAAAATTTACAACAAAAAACCAACAAAACGATTGATCTGATTAAAAATCGTGCTAACTTAGAACGTCGAATTTGCTAGATGCCTTTTTTTTAGTCATAAAACATCACTGAATTCGATTGTGACTTAACTGACATCAATAAAAAAGTCCACAAATTAGTAATATTTATTAGAAATAATATTTAGCTCACAAAAAATAAAAAATAACATATAACTCAACTAGTTACTGATTTCATTTCAAGCCGTAAGAAAATCTATCCAGCAACGTTGATTAATTCACTCACAGACTTATCCACAGGCTGAGAGTCTTTTGGCGTGGCTGATTGTTGGCTTTTCTCTATAAAATTGCCCAAAAAACCTCACTGGATACACAACGAGTCAAACGTTACGATTATTGACACTATCTTGAGTAAATAACTGACAATCGCACAAGCATCTTGAGGTGCTATGGGTATAATGTCATCCTATTAGTCTCGCAAAATACTGAACACGAATATTAATTATGCCAACAATTCCCAATAACCCGCTCATCTTAGTTGATGGCTCATCTTATCTTTATCGCGCTTATTATGCGCCGCCTCATTTAACCAATTCAAAAGGTGAAGCAACAGGCGCGGTTTACGGTGTTGTTAACATGCTTCGTAGTTTATTAAGCCGTTACAGTCCTAGTCATATCGCTGTTGTTTTTGATGCTAAAGGCAAAACTTTCCGCAACGATATGTACAGTGAATACAAAGCCCAGCGCCCACCTATGCCCGATGATCTGCGTAATCAAATAGAACCATTACATAGAATCATTCACGCAATGGGTTTACCTTTGATCAGCATTTCTGGTGTGGAAGCCGACGATGTGATCGGTACCATCGCTCTTCAAGCGAGTAAAGAAGGCCGGGCAACATTAATCAGTACCGGCGATAAAGACATGGCACAGCTAGTGAATGAGCATGTCACGTTAATCAATACCATGACAGATACCATTATGGGCCCTGAAGAGGTCAAAACGAAATATGGTGTCAGTCCCGATAGAATAATCGACTTCTTAGCACTCATGGGCGACAAGTCCGATAACATTCCAGGTTTACCTGGCGTCGGTGAGAAAACCGCGCTGGCGATGCTGCTTGGTGTAGGAAGTGTAGAAAATATTTTAGCCGATCCACAAAGCGTCGTTGAAGTTGGCTTTAGAGGCTCGAAAACCATGCCGGCTAAAATCATCGAAAATGCCGACATGTTAAAGTTATCATATGAACTGGCGACCATTAAAACCGATGTCGAGTTAGCACAAGACTGGCATCAAATGACGGTTAAGCCTCAAGACCGTGATGAACTCATTAAATGCTTCGGTGAAATGGAATTCAAGCGTTGGTTAGCGGAAGTACTCGATAATAAGCAACCCCGCGGTACCATCAGCCAAGATAGCGAAGAAGAAATCACCGTATCGCCAACCATTGAAGCTGAGTATGAAACGATTCTGACCATAGAAGCGCTTGATAAATGGATTGAAAAACTTAATAGCGCCGAACTGATAGCGATTGATACCGAAACCACCAGTCTCAACTACATGGAAGCGGAACTTGTCGGTTTATCATTTGCTACCGAAGCAGGTAAAGCAGCCTATTTACCGTTAGCACATGATTACCTTGATGCGCCGCAGCAAATTGATAAAGCCAGCGCGCTTGAAAAGTTGCGTCCGATCCTTGAAGGCGATAAACCGCAAAAAGTAGGTCAAAATCTCAAGTATGATATGAGTATTTTAGCCAACGCAGGCATTACCCTCAAAGGTATACGCTTTGACACCATGCTCGAATCCTATGTGTTTAATTCAATCGCATCGCGTCACGACATGGACGGTTTAGCGTTAAAATACCTTGGCCATAAAAATATCAGTTTTGAAGAAGTCGCAGGCAAAGGCGCAAAGCAGCTGACGTTTAATCAAGTTCATTTGGATATTGCTGGGCCATACGCCGCTGAAGATGCCGATATCACTCTGCGTTTACATCAACATCTATGGCCAAGGCTTGAAAAAGAACCAGAACTGGCCAGTGTATTTAATGAGCTAGAATTACCATTAATACAAGTATTGTCTGATGTAGAGCGCCAAGGTGTATTGATTGATTCAATGCTACTTAGTCAACAAAGTGGTGAGTTAGCCAAAAAGCTTGATGATTTGGAAAATAAAGCCTACGAAATTGCCGAGGAAAAATTTAACCTCGCTTCACCAAAGCAACTACAAACGCTATTTTTTGAAAAACTAGGTTATCCAATAAAGAAGAAAACCCCTAAAGGTGCGCCATCAACAGCAGAAGATGTATTAGTGGAGCTGGCACTTGACTACCCTTTACCTAAAGTTATTCTTGAACATCGTAGCCTAGCCAAATTAAAGAGCACTTATACCGACAAACTGCCACTTATGGTTAATGCCGCTACTGGCAGAGTGCATACTAGTTACCACCAAGCTAATGCTGCAACCGGTCGTTTGTCATCAAGTGAGCCAAACTTACAGAATATTCCGATCCGTACTGAAGAAGGCCGTCGTATTCGCCAAGCCTTTATTGCCCCTGCCGGTCGTAAAATTTTAGCTGCCGATTATTCACAAATAGAACTGCGGATCATGGCTCATTTATCTCAAGATGCAGGCTTGCTAACCGCATTCGCAGAAGGCAAAGACATTCATAAAGCTACCGCAGCGGAAGTCTTTGGAGTGCACTTTGAAGAAGTCACCACCGAGCAACGTCGCCGCGCCAAAGCGGTTAACTTTGGCTTAATTTATGGAATGTCTGCGTTTGGTTTAGCCAAACAGCTAGATATTCCACGCAATGAAGCACAAAAGTATATCGACACGTATTTTGCTCGCTATCCAGGTGTACTCAAATACATGGAAGAAACCCGAGCCATCGCCGCTGAGCTAGGTTATGTATCTACATTATTCGGACGTCGTTTATACTTGCCTGAAATCAACGACCGCAATGCAATGCGTCGTCAGGCAGCTGAACGTGCAGCGATTAACGCTCCGATGCAAGGAACTGCAGCAGACATCATCAAAAAAGCCATGATAGCCATTCACCAGTGGATTAACCAAGACACTCAAGGTGAAATCACCCTGATAATGCAAGTACACGATGAATTAGTATTTGAAGTCGATGAGGCCCAGGCTGAAACCCTAAAAACCAAAGTGTGCGATTTAATGGCGCAAGCAGCGTCATTAGACGTGACATTATTAGCCGAGGCTGGCATTGGCGACAACTGGAATGAAGCCCACTAGTCATTGGATTAGGTTATGTTTGCAAAATAAACGTCTGTAGCTAAAACAAAAATACCGTATTCATTAAAATACGGTATTTTTATTTGGACATTGTAACTATGGCTAAACTGAACCGAAATGAACGCTTAGCGCAATAAATATCCTCACCACCTATGCATCCTCTATTACTCAACCTATGCCTCAATGACCAATTTAATGATATATAACCGACTAGTTCATCGTTCTAAGCGGCAAATAAAGACTATTTTGAGTTTGTAGTCACAGTTATTGTATCTTTTTATGAAAAACAGTTTTTCATTTTAAGGCGAATAAGCTATTATATTCGCTGTAGGGTACAGAGGTTAAGATGTTCAATCTTTCAAACCTTTATTTCACTAGCGATAGTGACTAGCCAAATTCGGCGCCCCAGCAACTTAGGTTGCTGGGGCTTTTTTTTGATTTTTTTTATCATTAAAAATATTTAGAGTAAATACTTTAATGTTGATTAAAAAACAGTTATTATAGGGTTATTGAGAGTCATCAAATTGAGTTGATGGCACTTGAGTCTTGTTGAATTTAGCTTCTCCCCAAAAGAGCTAATTTATTTGTACCGATGGCCGTTTGGTTATCGGTTTTTTTTTGCTTAAAAATCGCCATTGTTACAACGTAGAAAACTCAGACGAAAAAAAACCGACATATTTGCCGGTTCTTAATTTTGCTAATCTTTTATATCACTCG
The DNA here is from genome assembly GCF_010092445.1 of Shewanella sp. Arc9-LZ. NCBI lineage: Bacteria > Pseudomonadati > Pseudomonadota > Gammaproteobacteria > Alteromonadales > Shewanellaceae > Shewanella > Shewanella sp. Arc9-LZ. Next base: position 4,747,095 of record NZ_CP048031.1, read on the forward strand.
ACCGCTACTCTGGTTCTAACTCCGACTCCGACGCTTGCTCTGCCTTCTGCTCAGCTAACCATTCTGGATGACACCAATCATTTAAGATGCTCAACACTTTGGGCTTACCGGTGCCTTTTAGCGACGATAGTGTCTCAACTTGCACTTTATCACCAAAATCTTTTAAGGCTGCACGCACATCATTAACGGTTTTCATTTTGACGCTTTGAGTCAATTTATCCGATTTTGTTAGCAATGCTAATACAGGAATGTTGCTTAATACTGCCCACTCAATCATTTGCATATCGAGATCTTTCAATGGATGACGGATATCCATCAATACCACCACACCACTTAAACAAGCACGCTTTTGTAGATATTCGCCAAGCGCTTCTTGCCATTTATGTTTTAATGCTAAAGGAACTTGCGCAAAACCATAGCCAGGTAAATCGACTAAACGACGATCATCATCTAGCTGAAACACGTTGATCAATTGGGTTCGACCTGGCGTTTTACTGGTTCGAGCTAAACTTTTTTGTTCAGTAAGCGCATTTAGCGCACTGGACTTACCGGCATTAGAGCGCCCAGCGAACGCAATCTCCACCCCGATATCCCCAGGAAGATACTGATCTAAATGCGCAATATCCGGCGCACTGATTAAAAACTTAGCCCTACGGAAATCGATACGAGATTCTGTCACTCTTAACTCCAATTAAATTACTTCTAGTAAACGCATTACCATAAATTTTTAACAATTGCTTACTTTTGCACATTTTCGTGTAAAATATTAGCCTGATCACATTATATACCCAAGCAACGCTGATATGTGTGATGTAGTCATAAATGATCTAGCTCTTCACGAGCATCGTAAACTACATCAGAGCGCTTGGAAAAAACATTTTACCACGCTTGCGGGTCTTCCTAGTAAGCTCAGGACAATAAATTAACTAGAAGTTGGAACGCCATGAAAAAGTTAGCTCTTGCGCTGTCTGTAGTCGCCGCTATGTCATCATCAGTTATGGCTGAAGGTAATGCTGAAGCAGGCAAAACTAAAGCAATCGTATGTTCTGCCTGTCACGGTGCTGACGGCAATAGCATGATTGATATGTATCCTAAATTAGCAGGACAACACCCTGCCTATCTTGAAAAACAATTAACAGAATTTCGTCTTGCTGCTAAAACCGGTGGTGCTGAAGGTCGCATGAACCCAATTATGATCGGTTTTGCAATGGGGCTCAGTGATGAAGACATCGCTGATGTTTCAGCATTCTTTGCAAGCCAAGTACAAGTTGTCGCCGATGTTGCCGACGTACCCACAGCAGGTGAAAAACTGTATAAAGGCGGTGACGCCGCTCGTGGTATTACAGCATGTGTTGCCTGTCATGGTCCTGAAGGCCAAGGCGCAGCTGCTGCAGGCTTCCCTGTCGTGGGTGGTCAGCATGCTAACTATATCAAAATTCAGCTAACACAATTTCGTGATGGAGTTCGTCACAACGATTTAAATGGCATGATGCAAGATGTAGCTAAAAAATTATCTGATGCTGATATCGAAGCATTATCTAAATATATTTCAAGTATTAAGCACTAATACCCTTGAATATTTACTAATAAAAAAATGGGCTTTCTAGCCCTTTTTTTATGCCACCAAGTTGACGTTGACGTAAGCTTCATCGATTATTGCTTGACAGTGTTCACACTTTTAGCGTTAAATACACCCCGTACCGAGGTAAACCCAACTGTTTGTAACATAAATCTAATAACATCAAGCAGGTTTCGGACTGATACATTTAAGATATAAGAATAAAGATAATTCATAATAATAATAATTTAAGACCACTCACTAATAATAATAATATGAGTCGAGATTTCATTTTGAAATACTGGTCGCAGAATTTGTAAGGAATAGACCGATTGGTCGACATGCTATTTAGCACTGCCTTACACAACAGAGTGACTGATAACCCAGAGTATTATTTGAAGGATTCAAATAATGGCAAACAAAGCTTATTGCTGAGGATGCACCCGCTGGAAGCTTTATCGCTCGAAGGTATAAAGTAACAAGGATGGTTAACTAATGTCATTGAAGACAATTAGGATAATGATGCGTCATTGAAGACCATCTACGGAAGCTGTAGTCAGGACGGCAACAGAATATAAAAAAGCGTCATTGATGACCAATAACAATTAAAAACGGCATGGAAAGCAGAAGAAATAAAGATCTGACCGGGATAGTCACATAGCAAGTACGGATACTTGGAATCAGAATAAAGTGCGTTAGGCACTATTTTACGAGGCGGCAGTTTATACTGCCGCTTTTTTTTATGCCCAAATAGCATCAATATCAACTTCATTTCAAATACTTACTTTAAATTAACCGCATTCGCTATATAATCGTTTATTAAGTCAATACTTAGGTAATGCTGTATTTGATGAACGTATGTCCGCTTTGTAATCATAGTGCTGATTTTTTTGTTCAAGACAAAAAAAGAGCTTTCTACATCTGCGAACGGTGTGGCTTAGTCTTTGCTAACCCAAAATCACATCTTATGCCAGATGTTGAGCGTCAGCGTTACGGTCGATCGCAAAAGTCATCGAGTCAGAAACCATTATCGCAATTTATTCTGCCACTATTAGCCCAAATATCTCAGCAACAGAGCGGTGCGTTAACTGGTCTTAATTTTGGCCGCTTACTTGACGAACAGAGCAGACAATCCATTGTTGATGCTGGTCATCTTGTTAATCAGTACGACCCATTCTTTGCTGCAGATCAGTCGGTACTGCAACATAGCTATGATTTTGTATGTTGTTACCGGGTATTCGAACACTTTCGTCATCCACACCGTGAATGGAAATTACTCAATCAACTGGTTAAACCCAATGGCTGGTTAGCAATAGGCACGCCTTTATTGACCGATCAAGACCATTTTGCCAAATGGCATTACAAAAACAATCCAACTCATGTAAGCTTTTACCAGCAGCAGACATTCGAATATTTAGCATTAAATAGTGATTTTGAGCTATTATTTGCATCGAAAGATCTGGTTTTGATGCAAAAATCATCAAAATCTGATATAAAGCGCATCCTTATTTAGTGCCTTGTAGAAATTGCTCTGCAAGGACGTGTTTAGAAAACCTAACGAGAACATCATGGCTCGCAGTAAAAAAACTCGCAAAGGCGGCGAAAACGGCGCTAAGTTTGCACCTAGAGTAAAAAAAGTTGATCGCAACGCGGTCGATGGTAAAAAATCTGAAACCGGCCGTAAATCAGGCAGCCGTCACAATGAAACGTTGCTTAAACAAGCATCAGGTAACACTTCGGTTAAGAGTAAAGATGTCCGTCATGGCAGCAAAAAGCCGGTAGCACTTACTTTACCTACGTCTGTTACCGCGCCATTAGTGGTTAAGCCTAAACAGCCTAAACTGACTGACGAACAGAAGTTACTGAAACTTGAAGATGATCCAAGACTAAATCAGTTACTTGACCAACTTGAAGAAGGTCGTGATTTATCTGACACTGATCAAACGTGGTTGAATATTCAATTAGACAAAATTGAGCAACTGATGTTGAGCTTAGGCCTAACTGAAGGCGATGATACGCCAACACAAAGTCCTAAAAAGCAACTGAGTGACGATGAACTATTAAATCGTTTTGAATCAGGTGCCGATATGCTTAAAGATTATCAGCAGAAAGATTAATCTGCTCGATGAAAGTAATACCAAGCTATTTCTTGGTTTGATATCAAAAAACTGGCGCAAATCGCGCCAGTTTTGTATTCAAAAAAGGATAAATTGTGTCTACAACCGCCATCGTAATTGCTCTACTCATCATTGTAGCCCTTGCTACCTACGCAACACACTTACTGTTAACGCTTAAACGTACAACACAAGCTAATCAACAAGCACTTTCTGAGCGTAAGGCTAAAGCTGAAGAACGTAGACAACAGATACTGACTGATATCCGTTACATTGCCGCAGCAATGCTAGAAGATCGTTGTGAACTGTCTGAAGGCGTTATGCGCATAGGTAAATTATTTGATGCATTATCCTTGTCAGAACAAGTTGTGGCAGACTTCCCTAACCTGTTTACCCATTATGAGCTGATTAGAAACCATCCCATCATGGAAGCGCGTAATGAGCTACCAAAACAACAACGGATGAAGTTTGATTTTGAGCGGATGAAATCAGAAGCAGAGTTAGAACAGGTTATTCTAGACGAAGCAAAACACATCGCTGAGTTTGATAAGCCAACCACTCATTAGCGCAGCATATTAGTTAACCTGAACTCGAGATAAGAGTTCAGGAGGTCATAATAAAAAACATAATCTTAGTCACTATCGCTATCAAACTTGTTATTTATTCTGCTAACAAGATGAAATAACGCGTCAATAGCTAGCCAATGGCAAGTTTGCAGCAACTTAACTAATCACATTTATCTCATGCCTTAGCACAATTGAGGTTAAGCATGAAATTAGTACGATTGCAGGCTATGCTGATAACACATCAGCTAAAGTACGCATCAGCAGATGCCAGCAACAAATTAACGTCAATTAACCACACCAGTTTGGCTGACAAATTGAAATAACAAGAAGCTTAATAAAGCTCAATGATTGGGGTCACACTATGTTCAGTTCACTTTGCTTAGGATTACTCAAAATACTGGGTTGGGAATTTGATGGCCAACTCGATAATACTAAGCCATGCGTCATTATTGTTGGCCCGCATACCAGTAATTGGGATTTCATCATTGGCATTATCGCCCGCAGCGCCTTAGGCACCAAAATTCATTTTTTAGGCAAGCATCAGCTGTTTATTCCGCCCTGGGGATGGCTATTTCGCGCCATGGGCGGTAGCCCTGTCGATAGACGTAAATACAATAATTTAGTTGATGGCGTGGTGCTGTTATTCCAACAAGATCCACTTTATAAACTGGCCTTAGCACCTGAAGGCACACGTAGCCCTGTAACTCGTTGGAAAAGTGGTTTTTACCATATTGCAGCCAAAGCGGATGTTGATATAGTGCCAATCGGATTAGATTTTGGCCGCAAAGCGGTTGTGATTGCCAAACCGTTAAGACCGACGGGAGATATTGAACGCGAAATAAATCAGTTAATGGATTTTTACCGTTCTATCAAAGGCTATCATCCAAAAATGGTTCCTGATTATCAGCAGAAATAGTACTGCAATAATTAACGTTCAATTAGCTTATATTGATTAATCAGAAGTGCGACAGTGTTGGATATACAAGAAGTGTCTTACACAGCATTCAGCGGTTTTTATAACACGCTTTCTAAACTCTCAGCGGCTAGCACATAGCTGCCGCCTAAACGTATAACGTGCGTTGGCGTATGGATCCGCACTAAAGATAGCACTAGCCGAGTCGACTCTTGCGAGATGAACACCGGAGACTCACCCCAAAAGGTTACCCCAGCTAAATCAAACCGACTGCGAGTACTGTTAATCTCACCCAAAAAGTGAGTGTCTGTGGCACTAATAGTACTGCGGGCGATCTTCATCTTTTTCTGCTGCATACCTATGCGACTAGACTTGATGGTTACAATCGAGTCACTCATCGTGAGCTGGTTTACATCAACATTGTCAATGAACACCAATTTGCAGTCTTCAATAATGAGCTGATCATAATGCCCAGAAAAATATTGTTGGCTTTCTTGATAGCATTTGCCAATACGCTTACTGCTATTTTCTGAATGTTGCTCACGAGCCAAAACATTAGCATTAGAAGGAAAAATAGAAGTCGATGCTAGACCCGTTAATAACATTTGATTAAAGATGTGTGGATGCGATTTCATCGGTACATGCCCTGCACCAGCAATAACCTGCAGTTGTGCTGTGGGTAATACATGTAGCAGTGCTTGAGCGGTCCGTAGTGGCGCAACTTGATCATCTGCGCCCCAAATTAACTGCGTCGCGGGCATCTGTTGGTAATTAAGCACTGAGAAGTTTTGTTCCATTAATGCTAATGCCGCATTAGTATTGGTTTGTTCGCCAATGGTCATATTACGAATAGACTCATTGTGACTTAACCATTTCGTTGGATCCAACCCGGTTCCAGTTTTCTCTAGTATCTTATCGGCAAAGTTATCAACCCGGGCTAACACTCGGCGTAAGCCTTGTGGTAATTCGCTACTAGCCATACCTCGTTTAGAAATCTGTTTTAAGTAGGCAGTCCGGTCCAAAATGCCGGCGGCATCGACCAGTACGAGTTGCTCAATTTTGCTGGGGTACTGACTAGCATAGTATAAGCTAATCGCTGCCCCCATCGAGTGTCCCACAAGATGTACCTGAGCATTGGGATGGCGATAATGGCTAATAACCCAATCGATCACCTTGGCATATTCTTTAGGTGAATAGGTAAATACAGCACCTTGCGATAGACCAAAACCAGGTAAATCGATAGCAACTACATGATACTGCTTTGCTAACGCAGGAATCACCGTTAACCAGTCTTTAGAAGCCAGCTCACCTAAGCCGTGAATAAGAACAACGGTGTCACGGTGCTCAAGCCCTGCTTGTAGCACAAACAGCGGGGTTTGATGGCTCGGTACTATCACTCGTTCAAATTGATAGTTTGTTGGGTAATCAGCTAGCTCTGCGGTTGTTAATGGCTCGGCTGTCAGTGGTTTTACAGCGCCTATTGAGCGAACTTGCCTATTGATATCATTAAACCAATTAGCTTGCACGGGCATCGCCCACCACAGCAACAGCAATGATATTAATACCAGGAATTTAACCACTGCAAATATCGCTTATCTGGCGGCTTATCAATGCTGTTCGGTACATTGCTTTATGCTGCGAATGTCAGTACCTGTTGGGCTTTGAAACGCACGTAAACCAAACTCAGGTAACACGGCAAAAATGTGATCAAAAATGTCTGCCTGAATCGCTTCATAATAGGTCCAACGAATGTCATTGGTAAAAATATATAATTCTATCGGCAAGCCCTCAGTGGTTGGAGCAAGCTGCCTTACCATCAATGTCATGTCTTTATGTACTTTGTCATGACGACGTAAATACTCTTGTAAGTATGCTCTAAATGTTCCGATATTGGTTAAATGACGGCCATTCACCTTCATCTCAATATCACTTATGTTGGCATTAGCAACACTGATTTCACTGAATACTTGCGGTAAATACTCTTTCAAATAATTGACTTTGCCTAAGCGAATACGTTCTTCATCGGTCAAAAACTGAATGCTATTGACGTCGATATTGATTGAGCGCTTAATTCGTCGACCGCCCGACTCGGACATGCCGCGCCAGTTCTTAAATGCATCAGACACTAATGCATAGGCTGGGATCATGGTAATGGTATTGTCCCAGTTTCGTACTTTCACTGTGGTTAAGGTTACATCTTCAACGGCGCCGTCTGCAGCGTATTTATCCATTTGGATCCAATCGCCTTTACTCACCATGCGGTTAGCAGCAAGTTGAATCCCAGCAACGAAGCCCAAAATGGTGTCTCGGAACACCAACATAACCAAACCGGTAGCCACACCTAAACCACTAAAGAAATAAATAGGCGACTGGTCGGCTAAAATAGCAAAGACAACAATTAACCCAATAAAAAATAGGAATAACTTAGTCAGCTGCACAAAACTTTTTACCGGTAAACGGCGATTAACATGATTAATATCAGCAATTTCATCAATCGCATTCAACCCGCTATACACAGCTCGAATCATAAAAAACACTAACAACGCGCTAAGGAAACGGTCAATAAAAGCGCTAATCAATTCATGCTCGGTGAGCACAATAGGGATCAATAAATCGAGGATTAAAATAGGGATCAAAATAGCGAGACGTTCAAACACATTAAAGCGCATGAAAATATCGTCCCAAGTCACCGAGGATCGGCGGATCACTGCATTCACACCGTGAACGACAAATCGATGGGTAATGTAATAACTTAAACCTGCCACAACCACACAAGCCAAAATTAATATCGATGTCGCGACACCATCCGATGGTTGGCTATTAATACCCAAACGAGTTAACCAAGCCGCAATTTCAATCCGCACTTCTGTATTCACAAACAAATCCTTAGCCACGTTTGCCCTTTACTCAATCAAAAGACGTAAATTAAACCGCATAAATGCAAGCAAACATTCACAGGCTTATCAGTGTGCTCATTATGCATGGTGTTGATGTATAACGTTACCGAAACATCGACTCTATCGGTCAAGATGATAAATTTAATGCAAGTTACTATTTTCACGATTATGTTAACAGTTGCAATGAATGTGAGTATACCCAAACAAGATTAAACAAAAATTAGCTTTGACGCGTGGGCAATAAAAGATAATAAAAAAGGACCTTGCGGTCCTTTATCAAATTACTCTAAACATATCCTGTTCATGACATGTAGTTTCGCTCAATTAAAAACTCGGTAACATGCCCTGCGGTAGCAATCGGTTAAAACTGGCGCTATACAACAAGTCGACCGAGTTCTCGATATCAGGTGAAAAGTAACGGTCTTTATCATAAAACGTCACTATTTCACGCAGTTCAGCTTTGGCCAGAGCTACGGCGGCGCTTGGTTGCAAAGGCTTTCTAAAGTCGAGTCCTTGTGCTGCAGCTAACAACTCAATAGCCAATACTCCACGGGTATTTTCACTCATGTAGCGTAAACGTCGTGCAGCAAATGTCGCCATCGACACGTGATCTTCTTGGTTTGCCGATGTCGGTAAACTGTCTACCGAGGCCGGATGCGCATAGGTCTTGTTTTCCGATGCGAGTGCAGCTGCAGTGACCTGGGCAATCATAAAGCCAGAATTCACCCCACCGTTATCCACCAAAAATGGTGGTAACTTAGACAAGCTAGAATCAATCAACAACGCCATTCTGCGCTCCGAAATAGAGCCCATTTCAGCAATCGCAATCGCGAGGTTATCAGCCGCCATCGCAACGGGTTCGGCATGGAAATTACCGCCCGAAATAATATCGCCCGTATCTTGGAACACCAATGGATTATCAGTAACACCGTTTGCCTCAGCGCCAAGCACTTCTGCTGCTTGACGGATTTGGGTTAAGCACGCACCTAATACCTGTGGCTGACAGCGCAGTGAATATGGATCTTGCACTTTTTCGCAATTGGTATGGCTTAGGCTAATTTCCGATTCGTTAGTGAGCAAATGACGGAAAATGGCTGCTGAGTCAATTTGACCTTTTTGCCCGCGCGCAGCATGAATGCGTGCATCAAATGGACTACGGCTGCCCATAGCGGCTTCAACACTCATGGCGCCAATAATTGAACTGGCGGCAAACAAATCTTCTGCATTAAACAAACCTTCAAGCGCCAGCGCTGTTGAGGCCTGGGTACCATTCAGTAACGCTAACCCTTCTTTGGCTGCTAATTCAATAGGTTTTAGCCCAGCAATCTCAAGACCTTCCGCTGCTGAGATAATCAGCCCCTGATAGCTCATTTCGCCTTCACCTAACAAAGGTAAACACATGTGAGCTAATGGCGCTAAGTCACCCGATGCCCCGACTGATCCTTTTTCTGGCACACACGGATACACTCCGGCATTCACTAGCTGGATGAGAAACTCGATAACCTCTAAACGAATACCTGAAAAACCGCGGCTTAATGAGTTAATTTTTAACACCATCATTAAGCGCACGGTAGCATCTTGCATGTATTTTCCTATGCCAGCGGCGTGGGACAATACAATAGAGCGTTGCAATAATTGCAGATCTTCTGGAACAATTTTAGTGTTGGCTAACAAGCCAAAGCCAGTATTGATACCGTAAACAGTACGGCCTTCACGTAATACTTGTTGGACGATTTCAGCACTTTGATTAATGTCTTTAATCGCTTCTTTCGCAAGGGTCAGCTTGACACTATTACGGCTGATCGCACGAGTCTGCGCCAATGTTAACGTACCTGGAATAAGTTCAAATGAATAAGTCGACATGGATTAAGCTCCTAACATTGGCAGGTCTAAGCCTTGCTCTTTGGCACAATTTTTTGCAATGTCATAGCCAGCATCTGCATGACGCATTACCCCTGTAGCAGGGTCGTTCCACAATACTCGGCCTAAACGTACCGCAGCCTCATCAGTTCCGTCGGCCACTATCACCACCCCAGAATGCTGACTAAAGCCCATACCAACGCCGCCACCATGATGCAATGACACCCAAGTTGCACCACTAGCCGTATTGAGTAAGGCGTTCATTAATGGCCAATCTGACACCGCATCAGAGCCGTCTAACATGGCCTCGGTTTCACGATTTGGGCTGGCAACTGAGCCAGAATCTAAGTGATCACGGCCAATAACAATCGGTGCCGATAACTCACCGTTTTTGACCATTTCATTAAAGGCTAACGCTAAGCGGGCACGGTCTTTAAGTCCGACCCAACAAATGCGTGCAGGTAAACCTTGAAACGCAATCCGCTCACGCGCCATGTCGAGCCAATTGTGTAACTGCGGATTATCTGGAATCAGCTCTTTGACTTTGGCATCTGTTTTGTAAATATCTTCCGGATCGCCAGACAAGGCTACCCAACGGAATGGTCCAATGCCTTCACAAAATAACGGCCGTACATATGCTGGCACAAACCCAGGGAAGTCGAACGCATTCGTTACGCCTTCTTCAAACGCCATTTGGCGAATATTGTTACCATAATCTGTGGTTGCGGCACCGGCTGCCTGCAATGCCAACATTGCTCTAACTTGCACCGCCATTGATTGCTTCGCCGCTTTAACGACTGCCGCTTCGTTAGTTTTACGCATTTGAGCGGCGTATTCTAAAGTCCAGCCTTGAGGTAAATAACCGTTTAATGGGTCGTGCGCGGAGGTTTGGTCTGTCACCACATCAGGCACAATGCCGCGGGTCACTAGCTCTGTAAACACATCGGCGGCATTCGCTAATAAACCGACTGAAACAGGCTTGCCGCTTTGGTTTGCTTCGTAAATCATCGCTAATGCTTGATCTAATGAAGTGGCTTTTTTGTCGACGTAACCAGTACGCATGCGAAAATCGATACGGGTTTCATCTACTTCACAGGTTAATACCGAATAACCCGCCATAGTACCAGCCAGTGGTTGTGCACCGCCCATGCCGCCTAGACCGCCGGTTAAAATCCACTTACCCGCTGACGAGCCATTAAAGTGCTGTTTAGCCATGGCGACAAACGTTTCGTAAGTGCCTTGAACAATGCCTTGCGAACCAATATAAATCCACGAACCCGCAGTCATTTGGCCATACATCGCCAAACCTTTTTTATCCAGCTCGTTAAAGTGTTCCCAATTCGCCCAATGTGGCACTAGGTTTGAATTAGCAATAATGACCCGTGGCGCATTGCTATGAGTAGTAAACACCCCAACAGGTTTACCAGACTGCACTAATAAGGTTTGATCGTCTTCAAGGCGTTTAAGCACCTCAATAATTTTGTCGTAACTTTGCCAATCGCGCGCGGCGCGGCCAATGCCGCCGTACACCACTAAGTCTTCTGGGCGTTCGGCAACATCAGGGTGTAAGTTGTTCATTAACATGCGCATCGCGGCTTCGGTTAGCCAACTTTTACACTGTAATTGGGTACCGTGCGGGGCAATAATGCGACGGCTTGGGTCGTGTCGTTTATCCATATGTTCCTCTTCAACCGAGTTTATTCAGTTTGGTTTTTTATTGGTCTTGTTGTCTATTTTTAATGTCTTACGGTTTTCATTTTCGATACCACCTTTTAACGCGCAAAGGTTAAATGGCCGCCTAGTTTAAATTTGCTACCCGGATGAACTAAACGAGCAAAACTGACCACACCTTGGCGCGACCAGGTACGACGTAAAATTTGTAAGCAAGGTTCCGTTGCAGCAATCGACAACCTTTGTTGTAACAGCTCGTTAGCCATAATGGCTTCAACGGTATGCTTGGCCTCTGTCAGTGGCGCTACTGCCGACAAATATTCATGGGGAGTATGTGAGCTAAAATCTTGTTGTAGGTAATCAGGCACCAGCTGTGGGTTTACATAACGCTCTTCAACTTGTAATGGCAAGCCTTGCTCGCAATGCACCAACACCGAATAAAATACAGGGCTGCCCAGTTCCAGCCCCAATGCATTAGCCACTGTTGTGCTGGCCTCGATTTGTCTCAATTCAAGCTGGATAACACTGTAGCCATGGCCACGGTCTTTTATTTCGTCGGCAATATTACGAATAGCCAGTAATGACGATTGCGACTTTAAACCTGCCACAAAAGTGCCCACTCCTTGAGTGCGCTCTAGCACGCCCGAGTCCACCAGTTCAGTTAACGCCCGCCTTGCTGTCATCCGACTACAGGCAAACAATTCAGTTAACTGATTTTCAGACGGGACACGATCGTTCTCTTGCCATTCGCCCGTTTCAATACGGCTCAAAATGAATTGTTTTATCTGGGCAAACTTTGCTTGGGCCATATCAGCAGCTCTCGGTTTTTTAGACAATAATGTCATTGCTGTTTAAAAACACATCATTCATCCTACCTTGTATATACAAGCTAAAACAAGTATTGTTTAGCAATCAATAATTAATGCATTTTTAGGGATTTTCATGTCGTGGGATCAAGTGTGGATTGATGTAAACGTGGCCACCATGGATACCAATATCCAAGGGGCTTACGGCGTAATACCTCTAGCGGCTATTGCAATAAAAGATGGCAAAATTGCTTGGGTTGGCCCGCGCAGTGAACTACCTGAATTTGATGTACTGGCAACCCCAGTTTACAGAGGCAAAGGCGGCTGGATAACACCAGGGCTTATCGATGCACACACCCACTTAGTCTTTGCCGGTAATCGCGCCAATGAGTTTGAACAACGCTTACAAGGTGCGAGTTACCAAGATATCGCTCGGGCTGGCGGCGGTATTATCTCAACCGTTAACGCCTGTCGTGAAGCTGATGAAGCTGAGTTATTTGAACTGGGTCGACAACGCTTAAACGCCCTAGCCAGAGAAGGCGTCACCACGGTTGAAATTAAATCTGGTTACGGCTTGAACACCGAAACAGAACTTAAATTATTGCGCGTTGCGCGTGAGCTAGGCGAACATCATCACATTGATGTAAGCACCACCTTCTTGGGCGCCCATGCTATTCCGCCAGAATATAAAGACAATGCAGATGCCTATATCGACCTCGTCATTAATGACATGCTCCCCGCAGTAATCGCCGAAAATCTTGCTGATGCCGTCGATGTATTTTGTGAAAATATCGCCTTTAATCTTGAGCAAACTGAGCGAGTATTAACTGCGGCTAAACAGGCAGGTCTGCAGATTAAACTGCATGCTGAGCAATTAACCAATATGGGCGGCAGCGCCTTAGCAGCCAAGCTTGGGGCTAAATCGGTCGATCATATTGAGTTTCTAGATGAAGCAGGTATTAAAGCCATAAGCGAAAGTGGTACCTGTGCAACCTTGTTACCCGGCGCATTTTATTTTTTACGCGAAACCCAATTACCGCCAATCGACTTACTGCGTCAATACAAGGTGCCAATGGTTATTGCCAGCGATTTTAATCCGGGGTCATCGCCTATTTGCTCCACTTTATTGATGCTCAATATGGCTTGCACCTTATTCAAACTCACCCCAGAAGAAGCCTTACAAGGTGTAACCATTAATGCTGCAAAAGCACTTGGTATCGACAATAATGTCGGCAGTATTACCGTAGGTAAACAAGCTGACTTTTGTCTGTGGGATATCACCACTCCAGCACAATTAGCTTATGCTTACGGAGTGAACCTGTGTAAAACCGTTGTAAAAAATGGTCAGGTAGTTGCGCTACCCAATTAAACCGTTAAACCGTTAAACCGTTAAACAGTTAAACAATTGGGCTCAACTTTTCTCAATCAAATAGCCACAACGTCAACTAAAACTCACTACTAATAGCAGTACCACTGGCGATAATGTCTATCTCCAGTGGCGCTGCTATGTACGTCACCTCAAATCCCGAGTTCAGATTTATTAAACTATTGGGCAATAAAACCGTGATTTTAAGGTCAGTTTCATTTAGGCTGACTATATTAATGAACAATCGTTCAACTTGTTATAGTCAGTATCACAGACAACAATAGTGAGATGAATACTCGATAAGTTCTTTTCAACCAACATCACATTGCCAGAGGTTTTATGAAAATCCGTGTTTTAATATCGCTTGCGACAGCTTTTTTTATGCTTAATACCAGTAGCGCTTTTGCTAAAAATCTAGCAGATACTGCGGTGCAAGCACCATTAGTTAAGCCTAAAGTGATTATTTTTGATGTGAATGAAACCTTGTTAGATCTTGAAAATATGCGCGCCTCTGTGGGTAAAGCGCTTAATGGCCGTGAAGATTTACTGCCATTATGGTTCTCAACCATGCTGCATCATTCTTTAGTAGTTTCAGCTACAGGTGATTACCAAACGTTTGGTAGCATTGGCGTTGCGTCACTGCAAATGGTCGCCGAAATCAACGGCATTGCCATTACACCAGAACAAGCTAAAACCGCCATTTTAACGCCACTTCGTTCATTACCCGCTCACCCAGATGTTGCGGAAGGTTTAGCTAAATTGAAGGCCCAAGGCTACAAACTAGTCACCTTAACCAATTCATCATTGGAAGGCGTAACCTTACAGCTTAAAAATGCTAATTTAAGCCAGTATTTTGATGCCAACTTAAGCATAGAGTCTGTTGGAGTATTTAAGCCGCATTTAAAAACGTACCAATGGGCCATTAAAGATTTAGGTGTTAATGCAAATGAAGCGTTAATGGTTGCCGCGCACGGCTGGGATATTGCCGGTGCAGATAAAGCAGGCTTACAAACCGCCTTTATTCGTCGCCAAGGTAAAGTGTTGTTCCCACTAGCAGCACAACCAGACTACAACGTACTGGATGTAAACGAATTAGCCAGCACCCTAGCTAAGTTCAACTAGCCTTAACGATTATCGCCCAGTATTAGCTGGGCGATAAATTTACACAGCAATGAGTATTTCCTCTATATAGCCCCATCAATCTCCCCCCCCCTTAAGACGACTTGCACTGCCCCTTGCCATTAACCATTAATTAACATTTAATGAATGCTGATTAATCGTCGTCATAAAAAGGGAAAACAGATGAGAACGGAATATTTAGCGCTATCAGTGGCATTATGTTTGGCTAGTTTAAGCGCAAACACCATGGCACAAACCACACTGATGCATCATGTTAATGGCTACACGCTCGTCGACGGAAAACTGCAAACCTTCAATGCTATCCAATTTACTGACGACAAAATTGATCGACTATTTACCTTAAACCAAGCCTTACCGAGTGCAACTGATATCACCTCAATTGATGGCAAAGGTAAAACCTTATTACCTGGATTAATCGACGCCCACGGTCATGTGCTAGGGTATGGTTTGAGTTTATTAACCGCAGACTTGACCAACACCAGTAGCGAACAACAAGCCGTTGAACGCGCGCAAGCATTTAGTAAAAACAACCCGACTGATGGATGGTTAATGGGCCGAGGTTGGAACCAAGAGTTATGGGACAGCAAACAATTCCCGACTAAAGAAAGCCTAGATAAAGCCTTTAAAGCTAATCCGGTATCATTTGGCCGAGTTGACGGTCATGCCATTTGGGTTAACAGCAAAGCGTTAGCACTCGCGGGAATTTCGTCAACCACAGTGGCACCAGAAGGCGGTGAAATTGTCAAAGACGAGCAAGGTAATCCTACTGGTGTATTAATCGATAATGCGATGAACTTAGTGTTTAACATCGTCCCCGATCTCAATCAGCAGCAATTACAATCAACCTTAACCCTAGCGATGGATAGCCTAGCGTCATACGGGCTAACCAGTGTGCACGATGCCGGCATCAACATCGACAACATCAAGGCATACCAACAATTAGCAGCGAACAATGCCATGAGCGTGCGGGTTAATGGCATGCTATCGGTTGAAGACCCTCGCTTTACCACCATCTTAAAGCAAGGCCATATCACCACTGCTAATGACATGTTTAAAGTCGACAGCGTTAAAATATCAGCCGATGGCGCGCTTGGCAGCCGTGGTGCGGCGTTAATCAAAGAATATTCAGACCAACCCGGCCATAAAGGCTTAATGCTGTATTCAGACGATCAACTCGGCAAACTGATTTTACAGTCGATGAAAGCAGGCTTTCAGGTTAATACCCACGCCATTGGCGACAACGCCAATCAAGTGGTACTCGATAAATACCAAACCGCCATTGCAGCAACCGACTCAAAAGCATTACGCCATCGCATTGAACATGCACAAATTCTCGATTTAGCCGACATACCGCGCTTTGCCCAACTTGGGGTTATCGCATCGATTCAAGCAACCCACGCCACCAGCGACAAAAATATGGCCGAAAACCGTTTAGGTAAAGCCCGCTTGGCCGGTGCTTATGCGTGGCGCAAGCTGTTAAACGCTAATGCCGTCATCGCCAATGGTTCAGACTTCCCTATTGAATCACCCAACCCATTTTTTGGATTGCATGCATCCGTAACCCGCCAAGACCATGTTAACCAACCACTAGACGGCTGGCTCGCTACTGAAAAACTATCACGCATCGAAGCACTCAAAAGCTTCACCATCGACGCCGCCTACGCAGGCCATCAAGAACAGTTATTAGGCTCATTAGAACCCGGTAAAAAAGCAGACTTTATCCTAGTCGAAGATGACTATTTTACAATCGACCCACAACAGATTTGGCAAAACAAAGTCATTGCCACCTGGGTAAATGGCCGCAAGGTATTTGCACAAGAGTAAACTGTGTTGAGTATGGTTTATTGATAAGTAAGAGAAGTAGAATTAGTCTAACGCGTTTTAAGGGGAAACGCGTTAAGGCTAATACCTAAAGACTGGCGGGAGCTCATATTTGTTAGGTATTTTGTAACTCAGGCATAATTTCCATTAATTTAGAGAACCAATTTTTTACTAACTGATTGGTTTTATAAATAGGAGTAAAACCTGAACCTGTTGGTGTTAGATAAATAGTATTTTCAACTGAATCAACTATATAACTAATCTTAATACAGTTTAACTTAAAAGGTTTTGCAACCCGAGAATAGTGAGATATTTCAATATTTTTTATTGAGCTACGAGTAATGGAATAATTATTTTTTTTACCGAGGTATTCTAAACCATCATTTGTAAGTGAAAGCTGACCTTTGTCGGTGTATAGATAAATATACTTTCCATAAAATGTACTTTGATGTTCTAGCGTAGATACATAACAAAATTGGTTCTGAAATTCTGATTCCACGAAATATTCCTTTATTAGTGAAATACCAACACCTCATTAAGAGGAAAATAATATGTTGGCTAAAATAAGCGACGGAGGAGCAAAATCCAACTGTTATTTGTCCTGATTCATCAAATTGTTAACAGTAATTTACTAGATTATGATTCTTCAATACACTTAAAACGAATTTCGGTTTTAGGGAAATTACCAAATATAAATGGCGGTTTTGCATCGATAGTTTCTAGAACTTTAACCATTTTTTTTGACTTTTGACACTGTGCATACGCTTCTGTCATAGCCTCTGCTTTTAGCGTACCCATACCAGTAAAACCTGTAGCAGCTTGACGAGAAACCATATAAGTTTCACCGCCCATTGGAATGATGCCTGAGTTTTGAGCGCAACCAGCTAAAACAAGAACTAAAGGTATAATGGCATACTTCACGAGATGTAGATTCCTTTTACTGTTAACAACTTATTGAACTGCTAGCCAAATAAAGTCGGACATTTAAGTTATTGATTAATATACATCCTACATTTGCTATCTATTTAGTGTAAAGCAATTAAATCTATTCATGTTGCCTTTACATTTAGACTACTAAGACTACAAACAAAAAGAATATGTGAGCAGACTAAAACCACCAGGATTCAATAACATTGAGGACGTTGAAGAAAATAGCGTGAGTCCAGACATGGATGTCTGGCTAGCTTTCGAGGTACAGGATGTACCACCGAAAGCGTTAGCATTTTCGAATAAGGCCGAAGAACACTAAAACGAAGTTAAAAGCTGGATTCAACCACGTCGCGAAATTATCGCTTTTCAGATAATTTTGATGTGGCGGCTGGGAGTTCCAAGAGGGAACAGCCGTTGGTTTCCTCTTGGTCTGGTGTGGGCGAAGCGCCACGACGTTAGTGGCCGTAGGCCATAAATCAAAGATAATAAAAACAAATAAGAATTACTGAGATTGCAGCAAGAAATTGACCATGTCATCACAACCTAAATGCTGACATAGCCAAAACAAACGCGGAATAAACGAATTAAGCTTGGGTAAACAACTGATACAACTTATCTTTTAATACCAAACGGTCAAGCTTTGCTTGCTCAATAAAGTCATCACTTGTTGGAGTATTGCGTAACTCCAGCTTACGAATTTCAGTATCTAATTTATGATACCGCTTCGCATCTTCAGCAAACTCAGTATCATTGGCGGTTAACAATGAAATCTTGTCTTGATACTCAGGGAAATCAACTAATAACGCATGGCTTTCACCTAACATACTTCTCTCCTTTTCATGTCAATGTCTAATAATGTTAGACCATATTTACACCTTATCGTCAAACTTACTCTCATGTTTTCCAATAACAAGCATATAAAAACTGCAACAGCTTAACCGCTATAACTGTTAGGATATGCTTATATTCGTACTTGAATACCGCTATTAACTTAATGAGTAATCAATGAAAAAACTTCTCAATGTCTTAATCATCAGTCTGCTCGTCAGCGCATGTTCAGATCCAGCAACACCTGAAAATAATTCCAACTCTATCACCGCAACAGCGGGAAAGTCTGCTACTAAGCTCAGTCTTAAGCAGCAAGTAGAGTCGATCACTAAAGACTATTTTGTACTCAGACCTGAAATTGCCACTTATTATGGCGTGAGCGACGCAAGCATCAATGCCAAAGTGATGTCTAAACTCACCGACTACAGCCCATCGGGTGAAACCCATCGTCGCAAAGGGCTTAAGGCAATACTGAGTCAACTCAACGATATTGATGCAACAAGCTTAACTCCCTCAGAAACGATCAGCTTAAACGCGATAAAGTCTGAAGTGAAAGGCGCTTTATTACCTGCTCAAACAGTGAATTATGGCACGGTATTAGGCGAGTATGGCGTGTGGTTTTTACCCTATGCCGTAAACCATTTATCGGGTTTGCAAATTGAATTCCCCGGTTACATGGAAGACAAATTTTCCGTTACCAATACCGATGAAGCGAACGCTTATTTAAACCGTTTAAGCATATACCCTGCAGCGATGGGTACGCTTATCGATAAGCTTAACCATGATGCCGACATAGGCGTCATTCCACCGGACTTTGTCATTGATAACACACTGCGTGGGTTACAGGCCCAAATCAGCGGCCCTGCAAACAGCCATCCTTTAGTAACCAGCTTTAACGCTAAACTTAACGCAGCCAAAGTGGCCGATAGCGATACATTGGTAAAGTCTGCAGTTGAGTTAGTAGACACTAAATACTATGCCGCCACCCGCCAATTGATTGCAGCTTTAGAAGCGGTACGTCCAAAAGCAACTCATGAAGCAGGCATTGGGCGTTTACCCCAAGGGGCGAAGTTATATCAAACGCTTATCCAGCATTTAGGCAACTCGACCAAAACTGCTGATGAAATTCATCAACTCGGTTTAGCTGAAGTCGCCCGGATTACTGCCGAGATGGACGGGCTACTCAAAGAAGTCGGTTATGTTGATGGCACCGTCGGTGAGCGCATGCAGGTGTTACTCAACGACCCACAATATCTTTACCCTAATACCCCTGAAGGTAAGCAACAACTAATGGCCGATATTGATGCCGACTTAGCCTTGGTTGATGCAAAATTACCAGACTGGTTTGGTCGCTTGCCTAATCAAGATGTGGCTATTGAAGCGGTACCAGACAGCCGTGCAGCTTCTACTAGCGGCGCATTTTACGATGCCCCTTCGCAAGATGGTTCACGCAAAGGCACCTTCTGGATAAGCTTGTATGACACAGCATCACTGCCATCTTATTCATTACAGACCTTGACCTACCACGAGACTAATCCAGGTCATCATTTACAAACCATTATTGGCTTATCTGATGAATTACCGCTGCTAAGTACAGTGTTTTATTCCAATGCGGCTGGCGAAGGTTGGGCTTTATATGCCGAACGTTTAGCGGCCGAAATGGGCATTTATGCTAATGACCCTATCGACAACATTGGCCGTTTGCAGTCAGAGTTACATCGTGCAGTTCGCCTGGTGGTTGATACAGGCATGCACGCCAAAGGCTGGAGCCGTGAACAAGCCATTGACTACGCGGTGGCAACTGAAGGGATTCATTTATCAGAAGCCACCGGCGAAATTGAGCGCTATACCGTTTGGCCAGGCCAAGCACTCGGCTATAAGTTAGGTGAGCTGAAAATTATCGAACTACGTACCAAAGCCAAGCAAGTCTTAGGTGATAAGTTTGATATTAAAGTGTTCCACGATCGCTTATTAGAAAATGGCGCATTGCCATTAGATTTAATGGAGCAAAAAATTAATCAGTGGTTAGCCAGCGAAACGGCTGCGTAATCAACCTCAGCTCGAAATAATAAGCTTCCGCTCAGAATAATAGTGTTTGAGCAGGTTAGACAATAAAGCCACAGGGCGAATACTCGTGCTGTGGCTTTATTGTCATTTATCGTTTTGCAACTTGGTTTAACTTAAATCAGTTTTATTTAGCTTGGTTTTGAAACGCGGCTAATTGCTTAGTGTATTTGTTTTGATAGAACGGATGGTCGGTACTCGCTAACGCTTGTTGTTCAGCTTCAATAGCCTGAGTTATTTTGCCTGTAGCAGCATAAACACTGGCTAACTCATGGTAGGCCGAATGCGCTTTAGGGTAGGCTTTCAGCGTATCTTGATAAACCCCAATCGCTTGCTGTGGTGCTGCTTGAACTAAACTATTACCTAAAGCTAACAGCGAATCAATTGCTGGCACATCAAAGCCATAAACCTCATCAGACAACCGTTTATAGTAGGCTAGAATCGCTTTAGTCCCTTGTTGCGATACTTCTGAATCCGCCGCTAGAACAGTGTGAACATCGTTAAATATCTTCTCGATACCTAATGCCGTCGCCAAAATAGGTTGAGTCATATAATAGCTGCCGTCAAAACGCTTTATTTGATAGTTCAATTTAGCATTGGCATTGGTTTGAATAATATCTTCAAGCTTAGCAAACGAATCCAGCTGCCTTTGTTCAAAGTCGCTATCACTGGTGCTAACAAATAGAAATCTTGGTTTGCCGTCCATTTTTTTGAGATTTTTAGGCGCATCATTGAGCACATAAGCAAAGTCTGTTGATAATACTGGGCTGGCAGCAATATAGGCATTAAATAAGCTAGGGCGATTAATTAAGCTGTATAGCACTAAACCTGCATTGCCAGTGAAGCCGTTAAAAATACGAAAGCCATTGGTGCGATAGCGTTTATCAATTGCGGGCAGTAAATCGTGCTCAAAAAAGTCCAATAGTGCTTGATCGCCCTGCTGCTCTATCGCACGCTGTTTTAATTTTCCCAAGCCTTGATGGCCATCGGGTGCTGTAACAATAATGGTTTCTAACCACGGCCAGCCGCCATTATGACTCATCCAGTCATGCATACCCGCTAAATACAAATGGCTACGAGGATGTAAGTCAAATAACACCACGTAGCGCTTATCGGTTTGCTTGGTATAACTGTTTGGTAAGGTCACCAAAAAATCGGCTTGCTCGCTAAATAAAGCAGACTTCACACTCAAGGTTTCGGTCGTTGGCGGCAACATTTCAGTAGCAAACACCACACTAGCATGAAAAAAGCTTAGTAATAATGCGCATATAGACAGGCTTTTAGCCCATAAGCTCGGCCATTTGAAATAACGTTTTTTCCCTATTGTAAGCATGGTACCTTCCTGGTGAAACGTGACAGTTAAGTTAACCCGAAGCTACCAGACCACATCACACAAGGCAATTTAGCAATATCTAAACTTAGCTCACATCTTGCATTCAAAGTCATCTAACGAGGATGCAATATCACGAATAGCACTAGCCTTAATCGCCAATAAAGCTTAGGATCATCATTACGTTAATTTATTGTTTTGGAGTAACAAATCTTATGAGTATTAGAGCTATTATCGTTGATACCGCCGGTACCACTACCGATCTTAACTTTATTCAGGATGTGTTATTTCCTTACTCAAGAAAAGCGATGGCTGAATTTCTTGAGCAAAACCAACATAACGTTGTGGTTGATTACTGTATCAGCGATGTTAAAGATATTGCCTTAGAACCAGACGCGACACTCGAACGAGTCACTGAGATTTTACAGCAATGGATCGATGAAGACCGTAAACTAACACCACTTAAAACCCTACAAGGATTAATCTGGAAACAAGGTTATAACCGCGTAGAGTTTACTGGCCACATTTACCCTGACTTTATCGATAGCATTGAGCGCATTAAAGAAAAAGGCATTCGTATTTACAGCTTCTCTTCTGGCTCTGTCGAAGCGCAAAAGCTGTTATTTAGCCACACCGAAGCAGGTGATTTAACCGGTTCGTTCAATGGTCACTTTGATACCCGCACGGGCAATAAGTTAGACAAACAAGCCTACTGTAATATTTGCAACACCATTAGCTTGAAGCCAAAGCAGATTTTATTTGTATCGGACGTAGCAGAAGAGCTCAAAGCAGCAGAAGCCGCAGGCATGACAACTTGCCAAATGATCCGCTTTGCTGACCAACGCCAAGCTACGTGCAAAAAAATAAGCAGCTTTAGTGAGTTAGCGTTCGATTAACACTGACTGATTAGACATAAAAAAACGACCATCTAGGTCGTTTTTTTTATGTCTGCAAAGTGTCTGTTAACTGGGGAATGCAGGTGAAATACATTTTTTCACTTCAAAATGATAACCATATTCCGCATTGATATCGGGTGTTATCTCAAGGATCTCATAATCATTAAGCTCGACCACATGCGACAACGGTAGTTTTTGACAACGGGATTTGGCATTCGCCTCCAACTGAAACGCAAACAACGCAATTGCTTTACGCACACTGGTAAAATACTGGCTACGCAAATGACTGTAAGGCTGCTTGGCGATTTCATCAATAGCGTCCAGTTCTTGCTCGCGTTCAACTTGTTTCGCTGTTTTGGGTTCAGACTTGGGTGGTTCTTTCTTAACAGGGTCTGTTTTGACAATGATCGACAAGCCATCATCAGCAAGTATTTCCGCTTCGGTTTCTGCTTCAACTAATTGCACCACTTGTGGATCATCCAACGCTTTTTCAACCTGACCATAAAGGTCCATCAGCATGGCAAGGTGATACAACACCACTGCAGCAAGAATAACTCGTACCCAAAAAGTTGTACGATGAAAATGCACATGATTAATCAAGCGAAAGTTGGTCACACCAAAGGGACGGAGTATAAAAGACACACCAAACATTAGCGGAAAAATAAGCTGTAGTAATAACAGCACAATACAGCTCATCACCACACTCCATGCCGGAATGTAGAGCAAAATGGCGAAGTTATGGGTGTAATTAAAGCTACTGGCTGCTACGCCAACCACATCGTTAACCACTGAACTTGAGCTAGCCAGGGCAAAATTGGCCACTATCGCATAAAACAGTAACAACACCGCTTTGCCAGCCAAGCTGTGCCACATACGTTCAAATAAATGCCAGAACTCAATCGACATCGCTATCACGCTGATAATGGCCACCCACGCCACCGAGTCTGTGGCAAACAGTAAGACTATCGCCACCAGATACAATTTTTGCGGCAAACTCAGTTTGGTTTGTAATTCAGTAAATCGGCTACTAAACACCGTCCAACATGACGATATCCATAAATTTGATGTTGTTAAAAAAGTCTCTTTTCGCAAGGTGAAAATCCTTATAAGTTCACTGGATATACTCACAGTAATAGCCACTGTCCCTTGTTGTTCATCGTCCAGACTGTTAAATTAACAGATGAAATTTAAACAAGCGTTTAATTTATTAATTCATAACAGAGAACCACCATGAATGACTTTTTAGCTCAACATTCTATCAGTACAGACATTCAAGTAGCATGGGGTGAAATGGATGCACTGCAACATGTAAATAATTCGGTGTATTTTAAGTATTTTGAAACTGCTCGTCTCGATTTCTTTAACCAAATTAACCTACTCGACGATCTAAAAACTACGGGTGTCGGTCCGGTACTAAGCGAAACCAATGCCCGCTTTAAGCGCCCAGTAACCTTTCCAGACTCAATTGTTGTAGGGGTAAAGATCAGCGATATCAATGAAGACCGCTTTGTGATGCATTACACCGTGTTCAGTAAAGCACAGCAAGCAGTGACGACTATCGGCTGGGCAAAAGTGGTGATGTTTAACTTTAAAACCGGCAAAAAAGCTAAACTCACGCCAGAATTACTCAGCGCCTTATTGGAACATGAGTAACAGTATGAGTCATAACATCAATAGCCACATAAATAAGCAGCATTACAAGTAATAGGACTACACACTATGAGTAATCAAGACGCAGTAACCGTGCAACACCAAGCTAGCCAACATCGTTTTGTGGTTATCACTCAAAGTGTTGAGGCAGTACTTGAATATCACTTAGATGGTCAAAATATTGATTTTAGTCGCACCTTTGTACCACCCGCTTTACGCGGCCAAGGAATTGCCGAAAAATTGGTTCGTACTGGACTGGCTTGGGCGAAAGCAGAAAAACTTAACATCAGCGCCAGTTGCAGTTACGTAGCCAAGTTTTTACGTTAACACCTTCTTTTGTGTTGGCCCTGAGCTGCACCGGTTAATGCAGCCAATTGCTGACGAACAAGCTCAGCAAGTGGTTCGCTTTTTTCAGTTTGGTAATTGTAATGCACCATAGTGGTGGTCGCTTCAGCGGTTTTTTTACCGTGCTGCCAACAGCTTTGTAATATATCAAAGCTGCTATTGCCTAAACGACTAATGTGCGTTTTAACGATAACTTCTTTGCCATAATACGTTGGTGCGGTGAACGCGATAGTAAAACCAGCAATGATCATGTTCCACTTGGTTAAATCTTGCCCTGGATTTACGATTTCAAAAATCGGCTCACGAGCCGCTTCAAACCACACTGGGATAACCGTGTTATTAATGTGTCCTAACGCATCGGTTTCACAAAAGCGCGGTTTGAGGGTCATGCTAAATTGAGTGTCTGTCACAAAGAATCCTTTATTATTATTTTGAGTCCATTGACGTTTTGCTCGATGAACAAATGTCATTAGCCCATTCTAACGACACATCTCACTAAAGGTCATCAAAAAAGTCTGTATTGCGAAGGAATTATGGGGAATGCGAGGAAAGTACCGGGGGACAGACCACTATATTATTTTAGTTTATAGAATCCTTACTGGCGTCGATAACCTCTGCAGATTTTCGCTGTTGTGCAACGACAATATCAGCCTCAGCCTGTATATTCTTCCAATTTTGGACTGCATCATGCTGCTTTTTAACAAAAGCGAGATATATACTACTTTGTATAATCCATATTGATAGTATTGGAAAAGTTAAACAAATAAAGTTTACAGCAATGGAAGTAATCTCAAAACTGCGCATAAACATGGACGGTAAAAAGAAAACAATTAAAATATACAATGTATATTTTAATATCTTCACAGCTCGGAATGAACCTCTCACAACTCGAAAATTGACAACAAAAAAGTATATTGTTGCAAAACATAATATAACGAGCATTATTTCAGGACTTAGTGAAAAATACTCGTGAATAGAAAATGATAGAATCAAAGCAATTGAAACTGTCATTAATAAAGACGCCATGAGAAAAATGATCATTCCTTTGGCATAAGAGAAAAGACCAACAGATTCATCCTTTGTAATATCATTACTCATTCTGGAGGAAACTCCTCATAAATACCTACGGCTACTGCTAAAGATCTTAATGTTCCGGACGAAACACTACCAGTAAAGCTCATAGAAGCACCTACAGCATCGACTATCTGAAGCCGGAAAGATGCTGTTATGTGTTTTGTTGAATAGGATTTATATCCGGGTCTTTTTCTTATACTTTTCAAAATTTTGTTGGATACTCCTGGTATATTGGCTCTAATTATTTCGTTATTCAACCTTCTTTGCTCTGGTCTTGACAAACTCTTAAGCATATCTAAAGTCGATCTTCCACTATTTGCCTGCATAATCTTAATTGTTTTGATTGTTACAAAAGCAGAAGCAGAAGCACCCGCTAACGACACTAAATCTACTGCCATTGTTGCGTTTTCATACCATTCTTGATTATCTAAATAATCATTTCTTTCAGGTGCAATAAATTCATTTGTGCCCCTAACAACACCATTAATACATTGTAAGGTACCAGCAATTGTAGCAGCTGAAGCAAGGTAAGTAATTGCAGTGCTTAATCCACCAGTTAAGGGAATCGATACGGTACTAGTTGCAATTACAAACCAACCAACCATTGCAGTCCCACAACTCCAAGCAGCATTTCCCAATTCACCAACTAATTTAGATTCACGGATATTACCTTGGCTACCTTTTAAATGGGAGGCAAACTCAGCCTGACTCATTAATTGAGGCGGCTCCCTTAGAACGATTTTAATCGGATTTAGTTGGCAAACAGGTTCGAATTTTCTTAATTCAATAATGTTGTACTTGCTATCAATATAAACGATTCCTGCGCCCGCAAGCCCTGGTATCGCATCAATTTTTTTAAAAAGAGTTTTTGTATCGATATTAGCCAACACTTTTTGGCTAAATTGATTGTCATAAAACGACTGAGTGCTAGATCTAAAAACAGGCTTTCCATTTACCGTGATAATGTCCATAGTTCCCTCTATGTTGCCTAATTTTAAAATAGAGTATTGTACCGCTTCTGGAAATACAGGCAATTATCACTAAGTATTACGAAAAAGGACGCTAATGCGTCCTTTGGTATAAGAATTGATGGTTAATTACTTGCCATACATGGCATTAATTTCACTGTGATATTTGCTGTAAATCATTTTACGACGCAGCTTTAATGTCGGCGTAATGAGTCCAGATTCCATCGAAAATGCTTCATGTAATAAGGTGAATTTTTTGATTTTTTCAAACCCAGCTAACTCATGTTGCAACTCGATTAATCGCTGCTCGAAATGAGCCACCACTTGTGAGTGACGTAACAACTCAATTGGGTTTTCAACATGAATACCTTGCGCTTTAGCCCAAGTATTTAATGCTTCAAATGCTGGCACAATTAGGGCTGATACATAATTGCGTGCATCGGCAACTATGGCGACTTGTTCGATAAACGGGCAACAAGCTACCTTACCTTCAACCCGCTGTGGTGCAATGTATTTACCGTTTGAAGTTTTCATTAACTCTTTAATGCGATCGGTAATATACAAGTTACCTTGCTCATCGATGCGTCCTGCATCACCCGTTTTTAACCAACCGTCTTCAAAGGCGTCTGCGGTATCTTGTGGGCGGTTGTAATAACCGCGCATCACAGTGTCGCCACGCACTAAGATTTCATCGTCGTTGCCAAGCTTGATTTGCATAGCCTCTAGCGGCTTACCGTTTGAACCTGGTACACGATTATCTAAAGTATTACAGGTTACCGTAGCGCAGGTTTCTGTCATGCCATAACCACACAATACCGGTACACCTATACTGTGAAAAAAGCTGGCCACATTAATATCGAGCGCGGCACCGCCCACGGGCATGAACTTTAACCGGCCACCCAACACTTGCTGTAACTTGCTGTAAACCAGCTTGTTAGCCAGCTTCCACTGTGCACTTAACCACAAACTTCCTGAAGCACGGCCCTGGCTAACTTCAAATTGGCGTTTACCTACTCGCATCGCCCAAGCAAATAATGTTTGTCTCGCTTTAGGCGCTTGGCCGACTTTATCGTGCACTGCGCTGTAAATTTTTTCTAAAAATCGCGGCACGGCACACAAGGTATGTGGTTTAACCGCAATAAGGGCTTCTTTAATGCGATTAGTGTCGTTTAAATACACATTGTGGCCGCCGCGACATAATACATACATGCTCCAACCACGCTCGAATACATGGCTAAGCGGTAAAAAGGCCAGCGACACATCACCCGCAGTAAATGGCAACTCACTGTCATGCTGTTTAATCATCGAGGCAAAATTACGGTAGTCGAGCATCACACCTTTAGGATTGCCGGTGGTGCCAGAGGTATAAATAAGCGTGAATAAGTCGTCTAGGTTGCTATTGGCGAGTCTAGTATTGAGCTCATTGGTAATCAGCGGATTAAATTGCGCCGCTAATACCTGATCAAAATACACATGATTATCGGCATTAAGGGTAACGTTAGCATCAAAGACTACAATGTGTTGCACGCACTCAGCTTGGGCTGCCACTGTGCAAGCCATGTCGTATTGCTGTTGGTTACCCGCAAAAATTAATTTAGCTTGAGAGTCGTTAACAATGAATACAGCTTGCTCTATGGTGCTGGTTGGATATACCGGTACCACAACATTACGAGCCTTAAGGGCGCCAATATCTGCACAGGTCCACTGTGGACAGTTTTGCGCTAAAATCACCACTTTGTCTTGCACTTGTAAGCCAAACTCAATTAACAACTGTGCGACTGAGTCTGTAACCGTATCAAATGCGCCCCACGTTACGGTATGCCAAGGTGCAGGCATATCAAAGCCTTCAAGGGCAATGTTATTGCCTAATGACTGACCTTGCTGTTGCAGGAGTCGAACTACGTGGTATTGATCTAATGACATATGATAGTGGCCTTTTAGCTTACAAGTGTTCCGCTTTTTGCATTCTACCTGAAGTCGCTAAAAACCATAAGAGCTTTTGCTCTATTTTTGAGCTTACGGTCACGTTTGTCAGTTATGCTCGATGATTTACGGGGCCAAAATGCCATGTTGCCACAAACGTTTTTTACCCCAAATTAATGCGCCAACACCAACAATAATTAGTGGCACATCCATAAGCAACCATACCCATAAGCTGTCACCGTCTCGCACTGCGGCGAAACTCAACGACACCAATATCGAATGGAGTAACACTATTAGCATTGCTGCTGTGGCTTGCAGGCTATTACGGCTTGCCGCACCCATTCCCAGCATAATGGCACAGCCCCAAAAAGTGCTTAGACCTAAATGCAGTACAAATAATCCGCCATATTGCGGGTCAATCAAGCTATTGGTAAAACCTAGCACGCTGACCATAGCCACTAGCACAGCGATGAAACGATACTGGCTGCGGTAAAATGCATCGCGCAATCCACTCAAGCCGCTATAACAAGGCAATAAAAACAGCGTTTCTGCCGCGCGCCAACGCTGAATTCGGCTCCAATGAACAATGGCACAACTGATCACGGTAAATTGCACCAATAAAAATAATGCTGGTACATCAATATCAAATAGCCACGACAGCAGTATTAAACCAAGGGTGATCAACGGTAAACAAAGCAGCATCATCGTTAGCACTGGGCCGATAAAAAAGTTCATCGGATGAAACAACCGCTCAACACGAGTAATCCAGGTGAATCCTTTTATGCTCGGCAGCCACATCCAGCCCATTTGCACGGCGTTGAGGTACACCACACGCGCCTCGTTATTCCAGCTAAGTTGGCGACATAAATGGATCACCCAAGACAATAGCCCAGCAATCAGTATTAGCATCATCCACGTCGGTATCGTGAGCGCTAATTTATCTAAAAATGGCACTGTTATGAATAATAAAAACGATAAATGAAAACTGTTACTGCGCCATAAACAGGCCCATACAAATAGCAAGCTGACCACAATGGCTAGCAGTAGTCTGGGGATGACATCGTAAGCAGCAAAACCAATACAGGCGAATAGTTGTATCAATAACATACCCACTGCGATGGTCGCCGCCTGTATGAGCACGTGCTTTTGATAATGAGGTATTAGACCGGTCATCTCAGCTGCTGCTAAGCGATTTAACTGCCAAGCAATTGCCGCAGCAGTAGACAGTGTTGCCATGGAAAAAACGAGGCTAACAACCTCAGTTTTACCCGTGATAAAACACAGAAACCCTAACACTAGGCCTAATCCTGCGGTACCAATAAAACTGACACTGCCTAAGTCATATAACCACAACCGCAGCATGCCACGGTAAGGTTTACGCCATGCTGAAAGTTGACTGTTTTGCAACGACTGATTCATCGATGCAGCTCCATAAATAACTGTTCTAGGTTGAGTGATTTTTCACTCTGCACACCCGCAATATTCGATGGGTTACCTTGCGTATCCACCAGCACACTTTGTCCGGTTTGGCTCAATATTTTATAATGTGGCGGTAACTGAGCGTTTTCGGCTAAGTTGAGTAATTTAACCTCTTCACGCAAGGCGTCGATTTCTTTAAACAGTATCAGTTGGCCTTTTTTAATCAGGGCAACATGGCTGGCAACACGTTCTAAATCTGAGGTGATATGCGATGAAAATAACACTGCTGAACCTGAATCGAGCGCGAGATCGAACAAGTCGCTCATAAACTGACGCCTGGCAATGGGATCTAAGCTGGCAACGGGTTCGTCGAGTAATAGTAAGGTTGGCCGATACGCCATAGCCATGATCAATGCTAATGATTGACGCTGGCCCACTGATAATTTTTGCACCGCTTGCGTAACATCTAAATCAAAACGTTTAAGCCAATCTTGCTCGAGTGTCATATCCCAATTTGGATAGAAGCTACGGTGCAACTCTAATGCTTTATCAATAGTAAAGCCTTCATAACCAAAAGGCTGCTGGGGTACGTAACCAATACGTTCTTTTGCTTGAATAGATAAAGCGGTAGGCGGTTCGCCAAGGGTTGAAATGTCGCCTTGTTCGATGCCCACAATGCCTAATGCGCAACGCATTAACGTCGATTTACCCGCACCATTTTGGCCTAATAACCCGACCACCATACCTGGGTAGAGTGTCATCGATAGATCGACCAACACCGCATGACCTGCTGCAGACTTGTGTTTTGCAGCAAAGGTTTTGCTCACATGATTAAAGCGTAAAACGGGCTGTTGTTCGGATTCCATTTTCGACTTCCTAGATAATGTCCTTAAAAATTAGCTCAACTGTGGCTATTCTTTATTCCAAAATTGTTCCAACAATACTTGTAACTGGTCATAATCGACCCCTAGCTGCCGTGCCTGCTCAACTAATGCCGTTAATTGTGGTGCCAACAAACTGCTGCCTGAATCATTATTGGCCGCAGTTCTAGCAGCTACGCGTGACGGCTGACCACGACGGCGCTCAACCCAACCTTGGTCGACAAGTTGCTGCATAGCACGTGATACCGTCATCGGGTTTACCGCTAAATGCTCGGCAAGTTGGCGCACCGAAGGCAGAACATCTTCAGGGTGCAATTGCCCGCCGACAATTAAGCGCACGATTTGATCGTGCAACTGTCGATAGATGGGTTCACCACTGCTGGGGTTGACATTTATTAATTCTAACATTAGCCTTTAACAACTGTATTAATACATTGATACACTCATACACTAAGTGCTAAGGTATCATAATCGTCATGAAATGCAAAAAGGAAACGTTCCGATGATCAACAGGAAGTTTATCAACACAGTCTTAGCCAAGCGGTCAACCCGCTCTGGGTTATGCCAATCGGCAACACGTACTAGCCGATGGCTCGCGGTCGCTATTGCTATTTTACTCGCCAACAATAGTTATGCTGACACATCGCAAACCAATGTGGCTGTACCCGCTAAAACCAGTGCTTGTTACTTAGATGGTTTAGACGAGCAATTACAGTGCGGTAAAATCACTGTGCTGGAAAACCCTCAGCTACCTGACGGTAAGCAAATCGACATTCATTTTGCTATTTTGCCAGCAATTAAAAACACTCACCCAAATGAAGCGTTACTGGCAATCGCAGGCGGACCAGGCCAGTCAGCCATTGAAAATGCCGCTTTCTTTAATCGCATGTTGACCAAAGTTCGTCAGCAACGCGATATTTTACTGATTGATCAGCGTGGTACCGGTAAATCGAACATTTTATCTTGCGACGATGACACCACTGAATTACTCAGTATGAATGATGACGATCTTGATATCATTGCCATGACAGAAAAATGCCTAGGTCAAATTGATGCCGATGTAAGCCAATACGGTAGTAATACCGCGTTAACAGACTTCGAAGCAGTACGCGAATATTTGGATTACCAAAAACTGCATTTATACGGTATTTCCTACGGAACACGTATGGCACAGCTTTATATGCGCCATTACCCAGAAGCCTTATTAACCGTGACACTGGATGGCGTGGTGCCAATGCAACAAAGTGTCGTGGCGATTGGTGACTCAATAGAACGTGGTTTAAATGTATTATGGCGCGACTGTATAAGTACTCCTGCTTGCCAGCAACAATTTCCTGACTTGGCTGACGAATACAATAAAGTCGACCAACTGCTCGCCACCGCTCCGATAAGCCAACAAGTACGTGACCCACAAACAGATGAACTCAGCGAGTTTTTACTCACCCGCGGCAAGTTTAGCGGCGCTATTAGAATGGCGATGTACATGGCAAATATTCGTGCGCTTATCCCGCATGCTATTCATCAAGCGGCACAAGGTAATTACCAACCCATATTAGGTATTTACACATTAACTGCTGATAGCACAGGTATTGCGATGGGCATGCACGCATCCGTTGTGTGTGGCGAAGACATTCACCGCATTACTGATCAAATGCGTAAAGATGCAAAAGAGTCGTACATCAGCGGTAATATGTTAGATGGATTAGAAAAAACCTGCCAAGCCTGGCCGATACCACAAGTAGATGACAACTTTAGTGAGCCAATTCTCAGTGATATACCCACCTTACTGTTATCTGGCGAACTCGACCCGGCAACACCGCCAAACTGGGGCGCAATGGCACAAGAAAAACTGACAAAATCAAAGCACTTCATTGCACCTTACGCAACACATGGCGTGGCAGGCCAAAGCTGTGGCAATGACCTCGTCGCCCAGTTAGTTGACCAAGGTTCAGTAAAAGACATCAACGGTGAATGCTTACAAAAAGATGTCCGTCGTAGCTTTTACCTTAATGCCAATACCGTTGAAGCGCTACCGGTTATCGACACGCCCACTGACATAGAAACAACAGCACCAGCGAATACCGCTGTGGATAAGGAATAGTCATGATTACTGTTGCAAACTTAACCAAAAAAATTGGCGATGTGCAGGCCTTAGATAACTTAAGCTTTAGCGCTGAGAATGGCCAAATTACCGGTTTACTTGGCCCAAATGGTGCCGGTAAAACCACCTGTTTACGCACCTTATTTGGTTTACTTAAGCCAGACTCAGGCACAGCTACCGTTGATAACATAGATGTTGCAGTTGATCCAATTGGCGCCAAAAAGCAGTTAGGCTTATTCCCCGACCCTTTTGGTTTATATGAACGTTTAAGCCCGCGTGAATACATTAGCTTCTTTGCCGAACTCAGCGGTATGTCGCGCAAACAAGCTAAAAAAGCCACCGCAGATGTGATTGCACAACTCAAGCTGGAAGACATTTGTGACCGTCGCTGCAAAGGCTTTTCTCAAGGTCAGCGGATGAAAACAGCTTTAGCGCAAGCCATTGTTCATAAGCCAAGTAACATCATTTTAGACGAACCTACTCGCGGGCTTGATGTGATGAGTACCCGTTTGTTGCGCGACATTTTATTGCAGCTCAAAGACCAAGGTCATTGCGTGCTGTTTTCAAGCCACGTGATGCAAGAAGTCGCCGCCTTGTGTGATCGCGTTATCGTGATGGCTAATGGCAAAGTAGTCGCCATCGGTAGTCCTGATGAACTGTGTCAGCAAACAGGTAAAGACTCACTAGAAGATGCATTTATCGAACTTATCGGTACCGACGAAGGGATTGCAGCATAATGAAAATGATACTCGCAATGGTGCGCAAAGAACTCATCGACGCCGCACGAGATAAACGATCGGTTATGGCTGGTTTATATTATGCCATTGGTACGCCGTTGATCATGTGCGGCATGTTTATGGTGTTAATTGGCCAGCTGTCTAGTCCAGAAGATTTAAACATCAATATCAACAATGCCGATAACGCTCCAGATTTAGTGCGCTACTTAAGTAATAACGGCATCAACCACGGTGAAGATGAACAAGCGAACAAAATAATCTTAACCATTAGTGACGATTACGCCGCCAACATGGCCAAAGCTAAACAAGCTGAAGTGATATTAATAGCCGACAATTCAGATGAGAAGCTGCAAAAATCAATTCGTCGACTAGAGCGTCAACTGCAAGCATATAGTGCAGAAATGGGCAGCATTCGCTTAATTGCCCGCGGTATTAATCCACGGATAACCCAGCCATTAAAGGTCAATATCGAAGACAAAGCCACACCAGACTCTAAAGGTGGGATGATTTTAGGCATCGCTATATTCACCATGATGTACTCGGTATTTATTTCCGGTATGAACCTCGCTATCGACACCAGCGCAGGTGAGCGTGAGCGTAACTCACTAGCACTATTGTTAAGCCACCCAATGAGCACCCGCGAATTAGTCATCGGTAAAATTATTGCCGTAACCTGTTTTGCTTTGCTCGGCTTAATCTTGATTTTACTGGTATCAAAAGTGGCTTACCCCTTTGTACCGTGGCAAGAAATTGGCTTTACCGTCAATATCACTCCAGACTTTATGGGCTTAATGTTCCTTGTGGGCATTCCAGTCGCCTTGATGGCCGCAACCTTACAACTGTATGTATCGTTTATGGCTAAAACCTTTAAAGAGGCGCAATCATACTTAACCATGGTGTTATTTGTACCACTAGCACTGTCAATGGCGGCCAGTTACAACATCGCCCCAGACGTATTGCAGTGGTTACCCGTATCTGGCCAGCAACAAGCATTAATGGACTTTATTAAAGGTCGTGAGATTCCAATGATGCAATTAATTATTTCATCTGTGACCACACTGATCATTGCCATTGCATTAGCCGCGGGCTTAGAAAAGTCGCTTAAAAGTGAAAAAGTCGTCTTTGGTTTATAACCGTTAGCTTATAACGACGAGCCTCAGCCTTAACGAGTAGAGATAAGGCTGAGGTAATTAGCAAGAGAGATTAGCTAGCGCTTTTAATAAGAGTAAGTCAGATAAGAAAGTCAAAAATCTATTAACAAAATAGCATTAATAAGGAGTCATTATGGAAAATGATATCGCCATTATCGCGTTGGTCTTCATTATTGTGGTTGGCACCACTGCATCTGAAATGTTTAAGTATTATATGAAGCATAAGCAGCAAACTGACACGGGCAGTGTCAGTGATCTGCAAGCACAAAACCAAGCATTGATTGAACGAGTACAAGTATTAGAGAAGTTAGTAACTGACAGTGATTTTGATTTAAAGCAGCAGTTTAAGCAGCTGTAGTATTTGCGCTAAAATGCCAACATTTTATACAAGGAATGTGATCTGCTATACCTGTTAACGAAGCGCATTCGTTTGAAATAAATAAACTAGTAATATATAAACTATTAACCAATTTTAAATCAGTTAATATATTCAAAGTAAATACTAAAATCTTTATCGTCTACAATCTCAATGATATTAAAGATTAGTCAATACGTAATTCCGATAGCATATTAGCAATAAGAAAATAGACATAAAAATGATAAAAATATTCATAATAAAATAATTTACTATTTTTATAGCTTATAAATTATATACAACCTGACTGCTTATCACACTCAGACAACCTTTATTCTAAATATTAAGTCTTTATCATAAAAATTATTTTATATTTGGATATATGTAATCTAAAATAATCATAGCAGCAAAACAGAGCATATCAATCATGAAAATGACATAATAAATTTTAAAAACACCTGTGATTTTAGGTGGGACATTATCTTTTAAGTGCAATAAATTATATCGCTTTGCATACCAATCAAACATAAAAACACTCGCATAATGAAGTGTTCCATGACCAGTTAAAAAAATATTTAATGAGAAATACTCACGCCCATCTTCTAGTATATCTTCAACTAGCTTAATACGTTTATTGTATATATATAACAACATGGGAAACAAAATAAATAAACCTAAAAATACAAAGCTACCACCTAATAAAAGTCCTATAAGATCTGTTATTGACATTATTTTTCTATCACCTCATACAAAAGTTCTGCTTTATCACGCATATAATGACTCCCATGCTTTGCCCCAAAATATCCTCCAACACCACCTGCGACTATTCCACACCATAGTAAACTAGTTCCGCCACTAGGAAGACCAAAAACAATTGAACATAAACCATAACTTGCAATAAAACCACCGCCAGCTCCACCGGCAATAGCTCCAGCGCCTTTGCCCGTTTCAACATATTTAGCTTTAGTACACTCAAGGTCTGTACCATCAAGACAAGCTCGCTGGATATTTGCAGTTGCCTCAACACCCGTTAATACAACGCCTACATATCCAACTCGTTTTAAGTTTTTTGCCATATTAGCTAAAGTTTTATAATGGTCAGCAAAACCAGGAATATTTTGAGCATATCCGCCCATTTTATCCCAACGCCTAATCAAACTTTTGCTACTTAAACCTAATTGAGTTCGAATATTTCCTGGCATTAAGTTTTCACCAAACGCCGGCTGACCAAAGCGTCTTAAAGCATTATTTAAATTAGAAAAGATAATCTTTCTTCGATGCTGAAACTCAGGTGATCTCAAGTTTCCTTTGGCATTATAAGTTTTGATATACATCTGCTCTAAATTTTTTAAGTTCTCCTTTACAAAGCTAACATGCGAGTTCCAAGTGTTATTAGCTACGCCTAATAATAAGCCGTTATATTTAGCAACATTACTGAGTAAGTCGTACCGCTTAGCCAAAACTTCTTTTTCAATCTCATCAAGTTCCCTCAAATTTTTATCAATCTCCAACGCATACTTTTGAAACTCTTGTTCTTCAATTGTGCACTGAAATGTATTTAAAGGAGAAATTAAAACGATTTGACCAGGCTTAGCAAAACCATCAATTAGATGAGAGTTAACAAATTTAAAATGTTCAAAGGTTTCTTTTGTTGGCATGTTGTATAACACAAGGATCAATGCATTGACCGCCATACGCTTCTCAACAATATGTATAGCAAGATCACTTGGTATTGCAGAAGTATTACTCATAAAACATCCTTGCTTTCACGATTTAGTCCTTCAATATTTAGATCTATATTTTACAGCTATGCCTCTAATTTTCTATTATCAAATAGGATATAAAGACCTTTACCTCCACCTCATAATGGTTATAAAACGTATCGTATGGATTTTTTTATCCTCACGACACGCTTTAACATGGCAGAAATTGAATGTTTTTAACTACTTCGCTTTAGGTCTAAACGGCTTTATCACGGCTTCATCACAAACTAAAAACGGACCATCCATTAAGTCGATGCAATAAGGAATTGCTGGGAATACAGCATCCAAACATTCTCGGATAGACTTAGGTTTACCGGGTAGATTAACAATCAACGAGTCGGCACGAAGACCGGCCGTTTGACGGGATAGAATAGCGGTTGGTACAAACTTTAATGATTCGGCACGCATTAGCTCACCAAAACCAGGCATCATTCTATCGCACACTGCTTCGGTAGCTTCTGGCGTTACGTCGCGTTTGGCCGGCCCCGTGCCACCAGTGGTCACGATTAAACAGCAGTCTTGATTATCAGCTAAATCAATCAATGTGGCTTCAATAACGTCACGCTCATCGGGGATCACCTTATAAACAGGTTCCCATTCAGAGGTTAAATACTCATTCAATACATCAATAATCGCCTTACCAGACAGATCTTCATATATGCCAGCACTGGCACGATCGCTAACGGTAACGATGCCTATTTTAGCTTTGCTCATGGTTATCTTTCCCTTATTTGGGGTAAAAGCAGTAATGCAAATATATGCCGACAATCTACCAAAAAAAGCGGCATTTACAAAATGTTAAACTGATAGGTAGATCACCGATTTAGGATTCTATTAACCAAGTCAAACAATGAGTTCTGTTAGTGGGTTATTTATACTGGGTAAATTGAATAGTGTAATACGGGTTAATATTTTGGTTTGGCTGCTATTTAATTTGCTCAGCGATAAACGATGAACGCCATGAGATTCGTCATAATGTATTACCTAATAACAATCGGTACAGCGTAACAACATAAAGTGAATGAGTTCTATGCATGCAACCAAATAGCGCGGGTTTACCCTTATCGAATTAGTGGTAGTCATCATTATTTTAGGCATTTTAGCCGTAGTTGCAGCGCCTAAGTTTATTAATCTGAAAAGTGATGCGCTTATTGCCAGTTTGAAGGGATTCCAGGGAGCATTAAAGTCAGCGAATACCTTGGTTTATTCAAAAGCGGTATTGTCGGGTCAAGAAAAGCTCGAATCAGGTTCGGTAACACTAAATGGTGTAAATATTAGCACTACTGTGGGATACATAACGCCTCTGGCTGACAATATAGCCAAAGCACTTGATGGTTCATTTGAGGTAGTTGTTGACGCAAGTAAAACGGATATTACCGCTGACTGGGCTATTTTTTATAATGCCGGCACGAATCCATCAGTATCTATTTACCCTAAGGGATTCACTTCTTTTGCAAACTGTAACTTACGTTATTTGGCAGGTTCATCTGTTTCGGCTGATCCAACATTTTATGCCCTAACCACATGCTGTTAATTGTAGAAGCAAGACATAAATTGGTTTGGTTTGAACTTGGCCGCTAACACCAATAAAAAAAGATGACGCTTCCTGTTATAAAAACACTGTCAGACAGCGTCTTTTAAAGACGCTTATTTCACGCCTGAATACCCTATGACATGTTGAGCTAAAATCCCCGTAACCGCCATTTCTGCAACATTACGTAAATCATCATGTGTCGCGCCATCAGCAGCTTGGATAGACATACCTTTAAACAATGTCACGATCAAGGTTGCTAACACTTTCGGCTGACAATCATCAGCTAATTCGCCTCTTTGTTTAGCCTCAGCAAACTGATCAATTAATTCAGATTGATGTTTAGTTTGCAGCAGATGAACCGCTTCTTTAATCCCTTCGCTTGCTTCATTGCATGACAACGCACTATTGATTAGCGCACAACCTTGCGGGTGGCTACAATCGGTGAACTGCGCCGCCGCGCCTACTAATAAAGCTCGAATAACATCGGCAATATGCTCATGTTTAAAGGCGGTATTAAATAGTGAATCTGGGCGATTTTCATAAAGCTCAATGGCTTTTAAGAACAACTGCTCTTTATTACCAAATGCAGCATATAGGCTGGGTTTTTTAATTCCCATCACCTCAGTTAATTCGCTTATAGAGGTACCTTCATAGCCATTACGCCAAAAAACATGTAGCGCTTGCTCTAATGCAAAGTCGATATCAAACCCACGAGGGCGTCCGACGCAAGCAGCTTTAGTTATTGTCATCAATAGTACCTCTTATATTAACGAATCATTATTTATCATCACGTTAACTGACTAATTTACGGTAGATAATTCGTACATCTTAGCACAACACTAAATCATAGAAAGGGTTAATAATAAGTAGATTAAGCGCTTTTTTTCATCTTTATCAAGCATTGATTAACGCTATTTCATCGTCACTCTCCACGTTATATGCCGTGAAGCTATTTCATCATGTTGATTATTAATCACCTTGTTATAATAATTTAATACCAATCGGTACAAAACTAATTGACAGTTGTATTTTAATCTATATATTACCGTGCGGTACAGAACAATTTATACCGATTGGTATAAAAACATAGCCAAAGACAAAAGTAACGCACCCAATAGCTTGTTAAATAACGTAAATGCTATGGATTAGAGGACAGCACCATGAAGACGTTAAAATCAATTAAAATCACTTTGTTAGTAAGCCTAACGGCATTACTATTAGTGGCGTGCGGAAAGCAACCAGCACAACAAGCGAATACACCCGCAGCGCCTAAGGTGGATGTTGCTAACGTACTTTATGAACGCATTACCGAGTGGGATCAATTTACTGGACGCTTACAAGCACCAGAAAAGGTTACTTTGGTACCTCGCGTGTCAGGTTATATTGAATCGATTAACTTTAAAGAAGGCGCGCTAGTGCAAAAAGGCGATGTGTTATTTACCATCGACTCGAGTGTATTTACTGCTGAATATGAACGCCTTAAAGCAGAATTAACCAGTGCAATATCAGCTAACCAACTTGCTGAAAATGATTATGAACGAGCCAATAAGCTGTTCCATCAAAAAGCGGTTTCAGAAGAGCTTATTGATACTCGTCGCTCTAATATGCATCAAACTGCCGCTGCTGTAGCATCAGTTAAAGCAGCATTAACTAGCGCCCAACTTAACGTTGAATATACCCATGTTACCGCCCCAATTACGGGTCGTGTATCGTATGCCAATGAAACGGCAGGTAACTATGTCACCGCCGGACAAACACATCTCACCAGCTTAGTCTCTACGTCGCATATGTACGCTTATTTTGATATCGATGAGCAAACGTATTTAAAATATTCCGCGTTATCGTTCGAGAACAAACGTCAAAATCCACGTTTGGGCAACAATGCTGTGGTGATGGCTCTGGCAAATGAAACCAGTTTTAACCACCAGGGTGTGATCGACTTTGTCGATAATTCGGTTGATCAACAAACAGGTACTATCCGCGTTCGAGCAAACTTTGCCAACCAAGATAATCAATTATTACCCGGCTTATTTGCCCGCATCAGCATTGCTGGTAGCGAGTCATACGACAGCATTTTAATTGACGACAAAGCCATTTTTACTGACTTAAATAACAAGTTTGTTCTGGTAGTAAATGACAAAAACACCCTTGAGTATCGTAGCGTTAGCCTAGGTGAGAAGCTTCACGGTTTACGTATTATTACTGCCGGTTTATCCCCTAACGATACCATCGTGGTAAACAGTCTGCAGAAAGTACGCCCTAACGTCACTATTGAGCCAAATCTCACCGACATGGCCGATAGCGACAAATTAGAAGCATTACATCAAGCGCAACGCCTCCTCGATAACCAGCCATTGACAGCACGCGTTGCTGATGATGCAAGTCAGGGTTAAGGAAACCACATAATGTTGTCTCAATTCTTTATTAAAAGACCTATTTTTGCCGCGGTGCTGTCGCTACTGTTCTTTATTTCAGGCGCGATCGCAGTATGGCAATTACCGATTACCGAGTATCCAGAGGTCGTACCGCCAACGGTAGTGGTGACGGCAAACTACCCAGGTGCTAACCCTAAAATCATTGCTGAAACCGTTGCATCACCGCTAGAGCAAGAGATTAACGGCGTAGAAAACATGTTGTACATGTCTTCGCAAGCCACGTCCGATGGGCGCATGACGCTAACCATCACCTTTGCGATTGGTACTGATGTTGATTTAGCTCAAACCCAAGTCCAAAGCCGGGTAGAACGGGCAAAACCTCGTTTACCAGAAGAAGTACAACGCTTAGGCATAGTCACAGAAAAGTCATCACCTAGCTTAACCATGGTGGTGCATTTAACCTCGCCCGACGATCGTTATGACATGTTGTATCTGTCTAACTATGCGGTATTAAAAGTAAAAGATGAATTAGCCCGTATTACCGGTGTGGGTGCTGTGCGTGTGTTTGGCGCTGGCGATTACAGCATGCGTGTGTGGCTAGACCCTAACAAAGTAGCGGCAATCGGATTATCACCGAGCAATATAGTTGCCGCTATTCGTGAGCAAAACCAACAAGCCGCAGCCGGCAGTTTAGGCGCGCAGCCTAGCGGCGACAGTGATTTCCAATTACTGATTAATGTTAAAGGCCGTTTATCCAACGTTGAAGAGTTCGAAGACATTATTGTTAAAGTGGGTGATCAAGGTCAGATCACTCGTTTAAAAGATGTTGCCCGGGTTGAATTAGGTGCATCGACTTACGCCCTACGCTCAATGTTAGACAATAAAGACGCGGCTGCATTACCTGTGTTCCAGGCCTCGGGCTCTAACGCGATTCAAATATCTGATGATGTTCGTTCTAAAATGGTTGAGTTGTCTAAGTCATTTCCAGAAGGCTTAACCTACGACATCGTCTATGATCCTACCGTGTTCGTGCGTGGCTCAATTAAAGCTGTGGTACAAACACTGGTTGAAGCATTATTGCTGGTTGTATTAGTGGTAGTGCTGTTTTTACAAACGTGGCGCGCATCCATTATTCCATTAGTGGCGGTTCCAGTATCACTTGTGGGTACATTCGCCTTTATGCACCTAATGGGCTTTTCGCTGAATGCCTTATCACTGTTTGGCTTAGTGCTCGCGATTGGTATCGTGGTCGATGATGCGATTGTTGTGGTTGAAAACGTTGAGCGAAATATCTCAGACGGATTATCGCCCGTTGCTGCCACTCAAAAGGCAATGAAAGAAGTGACCGGTCCGATTATTGCCACCACCTTGGTACTGGCGGCGGTATTTATTCCAACGGCATTTATGTCAGGCTTAACCGGACAATTTTATAAGCAGTTCGCGTTAACCATTACCATCTCCACCTTTATTTCGGCGATTAACTCGTTAACCCTTAGCCCTGCATTATCGGCATTATTGCTTAAAGGTCATCACGAGAAAAAAGATATGCTGACCCGTGGTATGGATAAGCTGCTCGGAGGCTGGTTATTTAATCCGTTTAACCGCATGTTTGCGCGTATGTCTAACGGTTACGGCTGGTTAGTGAAGAAAATCATTCGTTTTGGTGCTGTCATTGGTATTTTGTATATCGGTTTAGTCGGCTTAACAGGCTTACAGTTTGCCAATACCCCAACAGGTTATGTGCCTGGGCAAGATAAACAATATCTTATTGCCTTTGCCCAACTACCTGATGCTGCATCATTAGATCGCACTGAAGCTATCGTGAAAGAAATGTCACGTATTGCACTAGATCAACCGGGTGTAGCCCATGCTGTAGCCTTCCCTGGTTTAAGCATTAATGGCTTTACCAATAGTACTAACAGCGCCATTTTGTTTACCCCGCTGGATGACTTTACCGATCGCAAAGATCCATCATTATCAGCAGGTGCTATTGCTGCTGCGTTAAATCAAAAATTTGCCTCGATTAATGGCGCATTTATTGCGATTTTCCCGCCACCGCCAGTGCAAGGCTTAGGCACCATTGGTGGCTTTAGATTACAAATTCAAGATCGTGCTAATTACGGTTACGAAGAGTTGTATAAAGTGACCATGCAAGTGATGCAAAAAGCATGGGCAACGCCAGAGCTAGCGGGAGTATTCTCGAGTTATCAAGTCAATGTGCCACAACTTGAAGTGAACATCGATCGCACTAAAGCCAAACAACAATCGGTGTCGTTAGACGAATTGTTCTCCACCCTGCAGGGATACATGGGTTCGGTTTACGCCAACGACTTCAACCAGTTTGGCCGTACTTATCAAGTGAACGTACAGGCAGATGAACAGTTTAGACAAACGCCTGAACAAATCGCCCAACTAAAAGTACGTAACAACCAAGGTGAAATGGTGCCTATTGGATCATTTATTAATGTCACCAATTCATCTGGTCCAGACCGAGTCATGCATTACAACGGTTTTACCACTGCGGAATTAAATGGTGGTGCTGCACCTGGATTTAGTAGCGGTGAGGCG
Organism: Shewanella sp. Arc9-LZ; assembly: GCF_010092445.1. Classification (NCBI taxonomy): domain Bacteria; kingdom Pseudomonadati; phylum Pseudomonadota; class Gammaproteobacteria; order Alteromonadales; family Shewanellaceae; genus Shewanella; species Shewanella sp. Arc9-LZ. Next base: position 4,790,699 of record NZ_CP048031.1, read on the forward strand.
CAAGCTGCAATTGAAAAGATTTTAGCTGAAACCTTACCTAACGGTATGACCTACGAGTGGACTGAGATCACCTACCAACAAATTTTGGCAGGCAATGCGGGCGCCTATATTTACCCATTAATTATCTTGTTAGTGTTTATGGTATTAGCCGCGCAATATGAAAGTTTAAGCTTACCAATAGCCATTATTCTGATTATCCCAATGACGCTGTTATCGGCATTAACAGGGGTACTAATTTACGGTGGAGATAACAATATCTTTACCCAGATTGGGTTAATTGTACTGGTGGGGCTGGCAACCAAAAATGCCATTCTAATTGTTGAGTTTGCTAAAGAGTTACAAGATGATGGCATGGAACCATTAGAGGCCATACTTGAAGCCGGTCGCTTACGTTTACGGCCTATTTTAATGACTTCGATAGCCTTCATTATGGGTGTGGTACCTATGGTGTTTTCTAGCGGACCTGGTTCAGAAATGCGTCAAGCAATGGGTGTTGCAGTATTCTCAGGCATGATTGGGGTGACTATTTTTGGCCTTATCTTAACGCCACTGTTTTATTATGCCCTCGCAAAACGAGGCAAAAATAAAACCGAGTTAGCCGAATCGGCCATAACACACGATTAACCGCGTTATTGATTCAATGATAACAAAAAAAGAGGTCACCTAAGGTGACCTCTTTTTTATTGCTCAATAACTCATTTACACAAATTTGATTCACGATTGCACTTGCGCCAAAACGGGCAGCGCAGGAAAAGCGCCTTTTGTCGTACACGTTATCGCACCACACTTAATTGCAAACTCGGCAGCAGTTTGAACGTTCACTCGATTAAGCAATTTTTGTACTAAAGGCCCAGGAGTAAAATATCCTTCATCACGGCCGAGTTCAAATAAGAACCCCGCAACAAAGCTATCTCCGGCGGCAGTAGTATCTATGGCCACAATTTTAGGCACCGGCAACTCAAAGGAAAACTCAGCACTGTGGCATAAAACGGACTCAGCACCATTGGTGACCAAAATTAACCTCACCTCTTGCGCAATACAGAATGCTAAATAATCGTCAAATGATACCCCACGCTCCAGAGCCAAATAGAGTGCTTCTTCTTTACTCATTTTCAACAGGTGTGTGTAACCAAAACATTGCTCTACTCGAGCTGATAGCAACCGAGTGTCTTGCCATAGTGACAAGCGCAAATTGACATCAAAACTGACTAACGTTTGTTCTTTATGCGCTTTTTTAGCTCCATAGAGACTCGCAGTGAAAATGGCCTTTTCAGTAAATGTATTTGAACAAAGATGAAAAATATCAATTTGAGACCAATCGATAGCATCAAAATCAGCTTCACGGTATAGCATGTCGGCAGTGTTTTGCCGATTAAAGCTAAACGACCGTTCCCCTTGAGCATCTAAACTGACTAACACGGTGGCAGTAGCAGCATCTGGCACTACTGTTAAACAACTGACATCCACACCTTGTGCTGCCAAGGCATCTTGCAACATCACGCCATAATGGTCAGCACTAATGCCACCAGCAAAAAAACTCTTGCCGCCTAATTTTGCGTACCCCACGGCCACATTGGCTGGCGCGCCGCCAGGGATCGGCTCGTGCACTAAACCAGAATGGCCCACTGGCAATAGATCAATTAATACTTCACCAAAACTCAATAATGTACTCATATAAAATGTCCAAAAAAAAGCCCATTTGCATGGGCTTGTTAACAGGGATTTCTAAAAACTAATGCAACCAATACCATTGCAAATAAGATGACTACAACTAGCTGACTAAAACTAGCTGATTACAACTAAGGCAATGACAATAAACGATTAAAACTCGTACTTAACAGTAGCGCTGGTTGTACGGCCGTTAATGGTTCTGGCACGAATAATATTGTTATCGGGTACCGAACCTTCTTCAGCTTCGGTAATACCGACAGTATCAAACAAGTTATTGACGTTAAGCGCGACCGATAACATATCGGTTAGCTGGTACGACGCAAACGCATTGACTTGAGTGTAACCATCAAAACTTAGGTCATTGTTATCTTGAGCATAAGACTCAGTGGTACCAATCAAATTGACCCCAACAGAGCCTTTATCAAAGTTATAACGGCCCATTAGAGAGTAAATAAAATCTGCTTGGCGACGTGGTGTGTTGCCAATTACGCTTGGGTTAAGGGCATCTTTAACAATTTCAGCATCGGTCCAGGTTACGTTACCGCGGAAGTCGAAATCGCCAACGTAGTAAGCACCTTCTAGCTCAATCCCTTTGGCTTCATATTTACGGTCAAAGAATATTTGGCTCGTGGCTTCAAAGTTTTGCTCTTCGGTTTCAGAGTAAAATGCTGTCGCAAATACCGACATATTATCGTAACGATACTTCACACCCACTTCGTACTGGTCTACTTCATCCACTGAGTCTTCGTCAGAAACTGAACCATCAGGACTCACCTTACCAAACAATAAACGGTCAGCATTAGCACGGCCACCATGGCTGATACGACCAAATGCAGCCAAATCTTCAGACACTTGGTAGTTAGCACCTAATGAGTAAGATAAGTATCCCCAGTCATAATTCACTAACTGTGGGTTAGCATTATCAATTGACGACACACTTAACTCAGGCTGAGAAATCACCCCATCACGGTTCATGTCCACTTGTGATTGCACATTACCCGCATAGTAACCACTGGCATCGCCAGAGTCATAGCGCACGCTACCGTCTAACGATAAATCGCCAAACTTAGATGACGCAGCAATATACGGTGCTTTAATGGTGTAGTCTGAATCATAATTACGTTGGCAACAATTGCCCCAATAAGGCACGCCATAAGCATATAAACCATTATCAGAGTAAGACGTACTATCTGCGGCAACCACATCTAAAAGTGCGGCATTATCGCCTTGCACTTCCATTAAGTAAGAGTTCCACATCCACGTCATATTGATATTTTGAGTGGCAGTATAAAAACCAAAAGTGACGTTAGAATCGTCAAAGGTCTTGGTTAATTTCATGTCATTGACGATAGAACCAAAGTCATTCATGGTCACATCAAAACTGTGCACCCGCATTGCTAAGTCACTGTCAAAGGCTTGGCCTGCTTTAGCACCGTTAGCATAAATAAGTGTCGAGCCTGCGCCGCCAATACTGCTAGCAATACTTGAACTGTTAGCCACTTCGGCAGGCATTAACGACATAAAATTACCGCTCACATCCGAGATACGGAAACGGTTTTCTACTAACCAATCGTCACCTAAATCAAATGAGGCTTCTAGTCCCACCGAGTTAACAATCGGATTCATACCATCACGCATATCACCACGGCTAATATTGCCGTCAGCATCTAAGCGCAGGGTTGATAACATGTTAGCTGAATGAACCGTATCAGCTTGAGCATCAAATCCGGGTATTGAGCTGCCATCGGAATACATTGGCATTGGCAAATAACCAATGCTTTTATCATTTAAGTGCTTTACATATAGACGCACATAACCAGAATCAAACTCTTTGGTTAAGTTAGCTTTAATTTGGCCACCCTTGTTTGCGGTGTAACCAGGGTCTCGCGGACCATCACCGGTGCGCACAAAGCCACCGATGTGAAAACGCATCGAGTCATTAATGCTGGTGCCGTATTCAAAATCAGTACGCAAAGTATCGTAATCTAGACCCACAGTAGATGAAATACTGCCAGCATCACTGGTACCGGTTTTACTGATGACGTTAATAATACCGCCTGGTGCATTACTGGCAGCTGTTGATGCTGAACCGCCACGGATTGATTCAATAGTTTGTGTCGTAGAATCAATACGTAAGAAAATATCCGCATTACCAAATGCAATATCACCAAACTGTAAAATAGGTAAGCCATCTTCTTGAATTTGCAAGAATTTAGCTCCACCTGAGGCAACAGGTAAACCACGTACCGCAATGTTGGCGTTACCTTCACCACCAGTCGATTCAACCTTCATGCCCGGAATAATACGGAACGCTTCGGCTGATGAACGAGGTGAGCTAATGGCTAAATCTTCTGGCGACACACTGCTCACTGACACGCTCGAGTCCATTACACGTGTACCACGTGCGACACCCGTTACCACAATGCGCTCAAGGCCAATGGCGTCTTTCTTGGTTTCCGCAGTATCTGCTTCAGCAGCCCACAAGCTCGAACTGACCATCACCGCTAGCGTACTCAATACAAGTTTTTTAGATGTGCTTATTATCATTTTTATGTCCCCACATAGAGTGTATTGATGTTGTCTTATCTCCCCATAACAACATCAGTAATATATTCATCAATCGAACTAAGCCCCCAAACTAGCTCAGTAGCGAGTCAAAAGGTTAAGGTTAAAATTAAATCCAAGCCTTTACTTAATCGATTAAGTTACAAGTTAGCAACTAAACAGTAAATTGCAAGTACAATTTATGTTCAATTATCGTTAACAGGATTAAAAAATCGTCTAAGTAGATGTTTATTAGATTAAATATTTATAATCGCAGAGGTTCATTATTTAGCGTCAGCGGTCAATAAATGTCCTGACGGATCACGAAGCAGATTGTAGGCTGCTAATAAGCACAACATAAATGCAAAGCCAGTTGCTAAATAAAACCCGTATTTAACATGACCAAATATGTCGCCTACCACTCCCATCAACAATGGACCTAATGCAGCAGAAAGCGCAGTAAAGAATAAAATAACCCCAGCAACCGAACCATGTTGGTCAACCGGGAAACAACTGATCCCTTTGGAGTTTAATGTCGGATACATCATTGACATAAACAAGCCTGATAAAGGCAATAAAATAACCGCCGCAGAAATGCCATACATCATTGCACCTAAATAACATAGGCTAATTGCTAGGCTGAACCAAAACATCACTTGCTGCCAACTGTATCGATTGAGGATCCAGCCACCTAAGAAACGTCCCAGTGCCCGTAATGTGAAAAAGATTGTTAATGCATACGTCGCGATTAATGCCAACTCACCTTCATAGTTGAGTAATAGCGTCGGCATCCATACATAAATGGCCACTTCAGTAGCAACATAAAGCCCAATCGCTAAAGAGTAGCCCAATGCATAAGGGTTTCTCATCATGCTAAACGTACTGGCTAGATTAATATCTTGAGTAGATGAGCGCTTAAGTTGCGGGTATTCAGCCTTATAAGCTAACCAACATAATATTAAACAAAACACCCCAGCACCAAAATACAGATACTTCCACGACACCCCTGTTATCAATAAATAGCTGACAATCGCCGGGCCGACCATGGCGCCCACACCGAAAAAGCCTTCGACGGTATTCATGGTACTTGAGTGTTGTTTTGAGTTAGTTGAAATATCACCAATTAATCCTAGCGCACCCGTTTTGAACACCCCAATAGCAATACCGACTAACGCCAATAAACATAGAAAATAATAAAATGACTCACCTAATGCGAACATAAAACTGGCTAGCGCAAACAGCAGTAAGCCAATTAAAATTGTTATTTTCCGGCCTAACTTATCCGCCAGAAAACCCAAAAATAGCCCACTTAATGCGATAAATAGCATTGGCATGTAATGAAATGCACTCGCTTGAGACATCGATAAATCAAATGTGTTAATCAGCTCAGGAATAATCACTCCCACCGCATCAGAAGTCATCGCGAACATAAAAAACATTAAATATGTTAGTATTCTTATCCTAGTGTTACCACTATTCTCATTACCCTTCATATGGTTAACCATACTTTTCACCTTATTGTTATATGTTTTCTTTGTGGTCACACAGTCTATTTATGGCGACACATTCGTCTTCTCCCACAGAAAACGAATTCAATATTTAAACAAAGCCCTTGAATAATGTTTCATATTGGTTAAATATACAACTTAATCGATTAAGTTTTTTTAAATACTTACTTTAAGAGTCACCAACATGAAAAATAATGTTCAGCTGATCACTTACGTAGATCGTATAGCGCACTCAGACTTAAAAGGACTCAAACAGGTTCTCGACACAGAACTGCATGATCTCTTTGGTGGCGTACATCTGTTACCTTTTTATTATCCGATTGACGGCAGCGATGCTGGCTTTGACCCTATAGACCATGCAAAAGTAGATGAACGTCTTGGTGATTGGAATGACGTAAAGCAGATTGGCCAACAATACGACATCATGGCCGACTTAATCGTTAACCACATGTCAGCAGAATCTACCGAGTTTCAAGACGTGCTTGCCAACGGCAAAAACTCTGTTTATTGGGATTTATTTTTAACCAAAGATAGCGTATTTCCAGACGGTTTAAGCGCAGAAAACCAAGCTAAAATTTATCGCCCACGTCCGGGGAGTTGTTTCACCACCTATAAACTCGCCGACGGTACACAAGCCGAGTTTTGGACGACTTTTACCTCAAATCAAATTGATATTAATGTGCATACCGCTGCAGGTCAGGCACATTTAAACAAGGTGCTAACGCGTTTTCATGAAAGCAAAGTCGATCTTATTCGTCTTGACGCTGCGGGTTATGCCATTAAAAAACCAGGCACTAGCTGTTTTATGATTGAAGAATCATTTGAATTTGTCGATGAGTTAGCCAAAAAAGCCAACAGCCTAGGCATGACCACCCTTGCCGAAATTCACTCGCATTACATGACCCAGCTCGATATCGCTAAGCGCGTAGACATGGTGTACGACTTTGCGCTGCCGCCATTGATTCTCCACAGTTTATTTAGCCAAGATGCCAGTGCATTAAGCCATTGGCTATCCATTGCCCCACGCAACTGTGTCACGGTATTAGATACTCATGACGGCATTGGCATTATTGACGCTGGCCCGGTCGGCAATAAAGCAGGTTTATTAACAGCGGCAGAAATTGATAACTTAGTTAACCGCATCCATAGCAATAGCAAAGGTGAAAGCTTACAAGCAACGGGCGCGGCAGCCAGCAATGTCGACCTATACCAAGTTAATTGCACCTACTACGATGCACTTGGCCAAAATGACATTGATTATTTAATCGCTCGAAGCGTGCAATTTTTTGCTCCAGGTATTCCGCAGGTGTATTACACCGGTTTACTGGCAGTGCCTAATGCCATGGAGTTACTGAATCAAACTCAAGTAGGTCGCGACATTAACCGCCCTTATCTACAGGTAAGCGACATTCAAACTGCCATGCAAAAACCGGTTGTTAAAGCGCTATGTGAGCTGATTACTCTACGTAATAACGTCGATGCCTTTAATGGTGAGTTCACCATGACAAACCAGGCTAATCAGTTAGATCTTTGTTGGGTGCATGGCGACAGTTCAGCCAAGTTAAGCGTTAATTTTGCCAGCAAAGAAGCCCATATCAACATCGTTGAAGCCCAGCAATCGACTCACATTGTACTGACTGATTTACTGGCTAAACACCGCGAATAATCTACGTGTGTTTTAAGCTTAAACGTAAACAAGGCGCCTAATTAGGCGCCTTGTTGGTCTCGATATGATTGTCTAGATCTGATTGTCTCGATATATTTGTATCGAACTGTTTGTATCAAACTGTTTGTATCAAGAATCGTCCGGTCATCAATATTACATCAACAACTACCACCACGAGAAAGTTCATAACCTAACACTTCAGCATGATGGGCATCAGCAATAAACATTTCTGCGGCTTTACGGCCTTTTTGTTCTGAATGCTGGAACACGGTTGTCAGCGGCGGGATAGCTCGTGAGCCTTCATCAATACCATCAAAACCCACCACACGAATATCTTCAGGGATCCGCAAACCTTGTTGGATTGCCTCGCGCATTAAACTCAAGGCAATGAGGTCACTCATGCACAAAAATACATTCGGACGCGGTACACAATTAAGCGCTTCTTTGGCTGCTATAGCAGCAAAGTCGGCATTACTTTCAGGAATATTCCAAATGCGATCATCACCAAGCTTAACCCCAGTATCACCAATGGCATCCAAATAGCCTTGCAAACGCTGATGTGCTACTGAAGTGTCGATTTCCATAGAATGAATATCATACACGCGGCAGGTTAAGTGAGTGTCGAGCAAGCGTAATCCAAGAATTGCGACCTGATCTTGCTCAGATTGAATTGCCAATTTAGCCACTTCATAGGCACCGGCTTTATTATCGATACTCACCGAAGCACTACGATGAATATTAAAGTCGACAGTGACTACTTTTTTACGGATTTTTTTTAATTGCTCGGCCAATAAACGGTTGCGAGGACGGCCATAACAAATAAAACCATCGACAAAATCATTTACGCCATTCACATTGTCAGAACTGCCGGAAAACAACAGTAAATTAATTTTATGTTGCTCAAAAACTGCCGCAACGCCTTTCATAAACTTACTGGCCACGGGATCAGACACCATGTATTCAATACTGTCCGACAACACTAATGCTACCGTATCAAATTTGCCACGCCTTAAAGATTGCGCTGCTTTATTCGGTCCAAAATATCCGAGCTCGTTACAGGCAGCTAGAATGTCTATTCGACGTTTTTCCGACAACTGATCTGGACGATTAAACGCATTAGATACCGTCGCATTCGACACACCTAATTCTTTGGCAATACTTTTTAAGGTCCAATGCTTGGAGTCTGGCATAGTGGGTCCGTTTATGTCGTGGCGTTAGCCTAAAATAGCTATAAATAACATGAATATACTGACGCTAGGCGGTAGAACATCAAATCTGAATTTCAGATACTGGCCTAGCGTTTAAGCGAAAAACGGCACCAGCTAGTTAAACTGCTGCCAAATTATAAATCGTCTTGCTGTTGAACATGATCAACAAGACTAGCGATCGACATATTTTGCTCAGCAGTTGGGTTTTTTAAGCGTTTTGCAAACCAAAAACGAGGTTTCCAATAGATATTATTCAAACTCGAAATTTTTACCCCTTTTTTAGTCGAGGCATGTAGAAAACGGTCATTGCCCATGTAAATACCGACATGACGAACGGTTCGGGTGGTTTTGAAAAAAACGAGATCGCCAGTTTTTAACTGATTACGCGGTATTTCTTTACCTAAAATACGTTGCGAGTTCACTGTACGAGGTAACTTGTCGCCAACAATATTCAAGTAGGCCAAATACACAAACCCTGAACAATCTACGCCATTTCTACTCAGGCCACCTAAACGATATGGAGTGCCTTTCCATTGATTATGAAAACTCAGTAGGTTCGACTCACTCCACTTAGGTGGTTCTGGCTTAAGCATGGGAGGAACCACCACGGGCTTAGACGCGATAACCACAGCAGGCGAAGACGCACATGCAGATAACAACAGCACTAAACAACTAAACAATAATCTTTTAGCCAATTCAACCCACTCCAAACCCCGAAAAATCATCCGAAATATAAATATTTTTGCCGCAATACACAATAAAAATAACCGCTGCACCGCTTAGCGTTAACGAGTCATCATTTGTATGCACTGCACTAAAGCCCGTTTAGCTGCCATTTTATCGATTTTAATTTGGCAGCGTAGCATAGTTCCTTGCCAATTTGACCAAAAAACACTCGCTAACGTTGATGCCGGTAAGTCCGCACGAATATGCCCTTGTTGCTGCCCTTGTTGAATAAGTGCGCTCAATAGGCCGATCCATTGATCATAAAGCTGATTCAAGGTTTGATGCAGTTGCGGCGACTGACTACTGACCTCTACCATCAAGTTACCCATCAAGCAGCCGCGTGGTTCACTGCCACTAAACAGCTCGTCAATGAGTTGATGATATCCATTTAGCACAGTAGATAAATTAGTTTTAAAGTTTACGCTTGAATCGATAGCGATAGGTTGAATACGTTGCTGGAAATAATGTTCGGCCACGGCTGCGGCAAATGCTTCTTTACTGGCAAAGTAATGATAAAAAGAACCTTTAGGAATACCCACTTCGTCGAGAATCAATTTAATCCCCACTGCACTATAACCGTGTAACGCAAAAAGCTTTTCACCTACGACGCATATTGACTGTCTACTCGCTGCACTTTTATTCATTTAGCCTCCCTTTTTTAGTGATAGGATAACTAAGAATAGACCAGTCGGCTAACTTTAGTTGTTAACAAACAAAAACATGTGCTTTTATCTATAAATTGTTCTACTAAATTAATTATTTAATGATCAACTTCCGTATCAACCCATCATCTATATACACAACCTAAACATGTTTCCGACAAAACTTAAGCTCAGTAAGCGGACCTTGAAACAAACAATTACCTATTAATACGGCTGCGTTAAACCCAGCTTTCTCCACAGAGGTGTTCAACATAAAGGTAATTAACATCAGTCAGGTTTCTGATAAGAAAAAAGCCTACGCAAAGTAGAACGAATAAGACCGTCAATAGATAGGTAAGAAATTGCTTGAACCATTCTGAATGAAACAGCATTAATCACTATGGGTATTATTGGCTATCGACTCTTGTAATAACGGCATATTGTCATCACGTCCATCACGATAGCTATTGTCCATATGCTTATCTACCAACTGTTCACAACGCTTTTGGGCTTCATATTGCTTGAGGGAATCCACTTGTTTATCGGTTTGCGCTTGGCACAACACATTGCCACAGCCAGATAGCAGTAACACTAGCCAAAGCCAACCACGGCATGACATTTAACAGCAGTTTTATCACATGGTTTGTCACAGAAAAATGCATCCATAAGTTATACCAATCCTATTAAATATGTGATCTTTCAGCGGGAGTTCAAAGTACTGTAGGCAAGGCAGATGATTGAAGCGAATAGTGATTCTCGGTAACAAGCTCCTGCGTTACTCTACCTCCAGCATCCATGCCGTCGTATTTTGAAAACATCTAACGCAGCATAAAGTACTTTGAAACCCGCCAGAATGGAGTCTCTCAGGTATTCCACTTCTGTGTTGCATCGATTTAAAAGGGAACAGCCATTTCTACATCAATGCGCCTTGAATTAAAAAACCTGAGAGACTCTGAACTGATCAGATATTTAATGAGATTGGTATTAAGTGCTACACATGCTTTTTAGGCATAAAAAAACCAGCCCAAAGGCTGGTTTGAGTATAACCGAATAGATTATCCTGTTACACGTAACTCATCGACTACATCTTTTACGTCATCGGTGTTTTTAGCGATGGCTAAGGCTAAATCACGTTCTGCATCACTCGACACTGTGCCTTTTAATGTCACTACGCCATTAGCGACATCGACGTTAATATCGGAACCTGACACGTCAGCAGAGAATAATAATCGGGTTTTCACTACGGTAGCAACTTTCGAATCTGTGAGTGAGTCACTTAAATCCTTGCTGTTTTCATCACTGTACTGCTTCATCACCGAAAGCTCATTGTTAACGTCTTTCACGCCATCTAAGCTTCTAATTAACTCTCCAGCAAGTGACTTATCAACACTGCTGTTAACTTTACCTGTTAGGGTCACGTTACCATCATGCACGTCGGTATTAATATCAAATGAGTTCAGATTTGCATTTAACAAAAGTGTGGTTTCAGCTTTACCATCGATCCACGCATCTTTTGCATCATCTTGCCAATCTTGTGCTGCATTTGCACCGAATGCCATTGAACCTAACATAATGCTCATTACTACAGATAATGTGGTCTTGTTCATAAAGTTTTCCTCCGTTGTTAATCTCAAGGAATACAATGCGTGAACCATGCCAACTTTCATAACCAACTGTTAAAGTTAACAATAACTGGTTTTAGTGTTTATTTTAATAAACTTTATGGACAACGATATCGGACTTTTTTACCGACGCTAGGTAAATTTTTCATCGTCGCAATGGGTGTTAATGGATCTCAATGTAGATTAGCCAAAATCAACCTGATCTCTCATTCAATAAACTCTCTAGATATTGAGACTATGGCTAATTCAATAGATACAAAACCATTATGTTACCAGTCAGAAAAACACGCGTTAGCCAATAATTAACAACACCCCGAACAATAAAAAAGCGCATGACAATATTGATTATCATGCGCTTTTTTAGTGCGTGCATATGACTAGGTATGAGCAACGGAGAGATTTTTCATGGTGTCACAGCTCATTTGCAGCCAAGCAATACCTTCGGCAAGTTGGCTAGCAACACGCTGGTTTTTAGTTTTTCTAGCCGTTTGCTTTAAATGAGCCAAGACCTGTTGTTCGGTTTCAACCAATACCGCTATCGCTTGGGGTAACGGCTTATGCTGTATAACCTGCTCAGCCTTAGCATAGTGTCGATGTGAGGATTGTTGATGGTAAGTTTGACTGTCTATTGGCCTTGCTTGGCTTGTTCGCACCACGCTAAACAAAGGAGTTAAACGATCCAGCATGCATTTTCTAATGTCGGCCATGCGGATAAAAATCCGTTTGATGTTGTAATCGTCGGCTCCTAATGTAGCTTGGGTATAAAATTGCTGTCCTTCTTGGCATAAATCAATTGCCTCATGTAATAGCCATACATCGGACTCAACCTGTTCGTCTCGAGTAAATGATTTCAACGTAAATCCTCCTGCATTGGATAATTTAACTGACACTTTGCTCTATAGGTTGTATAACCTATAGAGCCCCAGCACATCTGATGTAAGCAAAGCCTAAACATAAACACGTCGTACACATGGACAATATTTAATTAACCATTTGATTATTAGTGTTATTATAGTATTAGTTATACGTTAATGGCCTAACAACACTGAATGATTGTTTGTGGTAGTCACAAGGCACCCAAAGCAAACATTGGACTTAATACCACAGGGAGTGAATCGGCATGCCACGTCCAACACTTTTTTATCATCTACACCGTCGTCAAGAAGGTGAAGCACGACTCCTTGCCTTACCGAGTTGCCAGCACTTTAATAAGATTGCTAGTTCAGTTGACCAGCCCTGGTTAGACCAACTGCACAGTAACTCGATAGACGTTGCTATTATTGAATTATCGCAATTAAGCCAACTAGAATACGCAGAGTTAACTGACAGTGCGTTAATGTCTGATATTGAGTTCATCTTCTTAAGCGAAGGTAAACCGAATCCTAACTTAGATTACTTAATGTCAAAAAGCGCTGGTTATCATTTTCGTCAGCCTTACGATGCCGACGCAATCAACGACACCTTAGAAGACTTTGCCCAAGACTTGCAGTCACAATCGACAAAACAACAACAGCCATTTTCTAGTGAACTAGACCAATACGGTTTGTTGGTTGGCTCATCGCGGGCAATGCACAAGTTGTATCGTACTATTCGTAAAGTTGCCGTAACCGAAAGCAACGTACTTATTGTCGGTGAAAGCGGTGCGGGTAAAGAGCTTGTAGCCAACACCATTCACCTGGCCAGTCACCGAATCAACCAACCATTTATCGCCATTAACTGTGGTGCATTAAGCCCTGAACTGGTCGACAGTGAGCTGTTTGGCCATGTAAAAGGCGCTTTTACCGGTGCTCATCGTGATCACCGTGGTGTATTCGAGCAAGCAGAAGGCGGTACCTTATTTCTTGATGAAGTCACCGAAATGCCGCTAGAACATCAAGTAAAATTGTTACGCGTACTCGAAAACAATGAATATCGCTCTGTCGGCTCACAACAGCTTAAAAAAGCCAATGTTCGCATTGTTGCTGCCACCAATCGCGATCCAGCTGACGCTATTGATGCTGGGCGTTTCCGCGAAGATTTATATTTTCGTTTAGCGCATTTCCCTATCCTAGTGCCACCATTACGCGATCGTAGCAATGACATCAGTGGCCTAGCACAACATTTTTTAGCCTACCGAAATACTGCTGAAAAACTGACTAAAACCTTTTCAGATGATGCGATTAAACTTATCCAACAACAAAAATGGCCCGGAAATGTTCGCGAACTAAAACACGCAATAGAACGTGCATATATTTTGGCAGAAGATACTATTTTACCGAGTCATATCACGGTGACACCTCTGGAACCATCAACTGAGCCTTTAGCTGACGACGTACAAATACCTGCTGGTATGCGCTTAGATGAACTTGAAAAAGTAGCTATTTATCAAGCGCTCGACAACTCATTGGGCAATAAAAATGATACTGCCAAACAGCTAGGTATTAGCGTCAAAACCCTTTACAACAAACTCAGTAAATACGAAGACCAAACCGGTTCAGACGAACCATAGCGTCATTAAACGCCCATTCATTAAACGTGTTTGCTCGCTTCTGGCACAAGCACATTTAATGACCTGGGTTTGACTTTAATACACAAATCTTCTGATTCAAATAACTCACCATCGATCACATATTGGCAAGACGAATCTGTGTTTAAGTAGATTTTTTTTGCTTGCTCATGATGAATTTGACTCTGTTGATTATCTTCACGTTCTCCAGTTAAGCCTGCAAATAGCAACTCGGTCATACTCAATAACTGTTGTGGCGATGTCTCACTCGATTCAATCCAGGTAATATCTAACAAGCCATCGGTAATATTGGGCTCGCCATTACCTAGCGCTAACAAGCTAGTAAATGGCGCAGCATTGGCTATCACTAGGCTAGTGGTGTTAATCACTTTAATATCGCCACCATCGATCTGCACTCTTATCGACAATGGCTGGTTTTCGCCTACCGCCTCCCACAAACCATTAAGGTAGGCTAATTGTCCTAGGGCATCTTTTTGGTCACGGTCAGCCTTCGCTATCATTTTTTGTTCAAAGCCTAGCCCCACCAGCAACAACATCAACTCATCATTACATGTAGCAGTATCAACACGTTGTGAATAACCTTGAATCAAAATATCAAGCGCTTGCGATACCGGCACCAATTTACTGGCGGCGCCAAACAAAGTATGACTTAGTGCATTGGTGGTTCCCATCGGAATAATACCTAAGAAAATATCGGTATCAACAATCACTGATGCCACCTCGTTAACCGTACCATCGCCACCACAGGCAACTATAATATCTGCGCCCTTTTGTTTAGCTTGTTTGGCTAATTGCACTGCAGACTTATCTTTGGCGGTATACAGCACTTCAAGCTGAAAGTAATCCGTCAAGGTTTGGGTAATATGGTCTGCTTCATCATGCCATTTACCACCACCAGACACTGGGTTAACAATCAACCAAGCACGTTTGTGAATATTAATTTGTTGCCGACTATGCATTTTTTCTATAGCGGCCAACTGCCATTTATTTAACCGTGCCGTTTGGCGGATACTATTGATGGATTTAAGCACATCATTAACATTACGATTTCTCTCACGACAGACTAAATAAGCCGCTAATACCAACACCGAACGCCCCCGGCCTAGCGCGCAATGCACTACTACATTTTTACCATTACTGACTTGAGTGTGTAACCAATTAATGGCTTGATTTAACTGCGCGACAGTCGGTACGCTGTGATCTAATATGGGAATATTTAAATAGCCAATATTTTCATCAAACAAGGTCCACTCTAATGCGTCAAATTCGGCAGTAACATCCAAAATTGCATCAATTTTTTCATGCTTAAGTCGGTCAATATCACTGGGAAACAATCGGCAGGCTAAATACAACTGCTTATCTATTTTTTGGATTACGGGCACTTTGTCGTGCTTTCTTGCCCAGGCGTTATACAGCTGGCACCCCATTAAAAAGGGAACAAAACTCCAACTGATATACCAAGGAATGCTGCCATCTTGGCTTTTTCGGAAAATGCCTGCGCTATTAAACCAATAAGCTGAACTCACCAGCCCTAAAGATAATGCAATCCAAGCAAAAATAACCTTAAGTAACACATAAGGAAGCGCCACACATAAGCACAAAGCCAATAATGCGCCAACAGTATAGTAATATTTAATATGAATACGGGTTAGCATTGTGGTCCTCCTGTTGTAAAAAAAGCAGCACATGTGTGCTGCTTAGGCTAATACTTATCTTAATAACTATCTGGTCATTACGTCGCTGTCAGTCAAACATTCAACTTCGACTTACATTGGTTTAAATGGAGTTACTCTACCTAGAACAATGCATTTTGAGTTGTAAAACTTAACGACTTAAACAAATAAAATAGTTAATGTGATTGGTATAATGCTTAGCAGTCTGGATCTTCTGCTTTCATACCTTCTTTAACATCTTCACATGTATCTTCAACTGCATTACCGGCATCTTGGATCATTTCATCCACTTTCTCACCTGCATTTTCAGCTTTGTTATCTGAACATGCTGATAAACCGGCCGTTAACAACACCATTAAACTTGCCATTGTCAGTAGTTTTAATAAATTCATATTCATCTCCTAGATGATGGTTGTAATCGTATAAACTTGTTTAAGCAGCCTCAACTTAGATTAAGGTAAGGGGTTAATACTATCCTCGGGGAGCTTTGCCTCTAATCGCATTGGCTACTAACGAAATCACTAGCAACACAATAAAAATAAAGAAAATAATTTTCGCGATACCTGCTGCTGCACCAGCAATACCAGTAAACCCCAATAGACCCGCTATAACGGCTATCACTAAAAACATTAATGTCCAGCCCAACATAAAAACCTCCTTGGTGTACGGTTTACATTGTGATGTGCGTTGAATTTACGCTGACGATTGAAACAAATATCTTATCTCTATCGTAAAAATTAACGATTCACACCACGACTATGTATTAGTTAAAGCTAGCATCATGCCAACTTCAACAAAAAACTATAAAACCATGATTTACAGACGTTTTAAATTTAAGGTAAGAAAAAAAATAATGAAGAAGCCATAGGCGAACAGGCAATTTTTACCGATGATACGGTAAGAGTTTCAGGCTATCACGGTTAGATAACAAAATATCGATATGTAAACAAAAATGCATTTAGTGGTAGTAATGGTTTACCTTTTATGAGGCAACTTAAGTGAAATTAAGGCAGCAAGAGCTATAAAACCACTCGATATCCATAAACAAACTTCTAAGCCATAGGCTTGATAGACCCAACCTGACAGTATCGTTCCAATCAACCTTCCCATGGCATTGGCCATATAGTAAAAGCCCACATCCAGTGACACGCCATCACTGCCAGCATAGCTAACAATTAAGTAGCTATGCAGTGATGAGTTAATCGCAAACACCGCGCCAAACATTAATAAACCGATGACGACACTTTCTAGCACATAAAAATCGGCATGTAGTGCGACTGCAATCGCGGCAGGAATGAGTAGTAAATAAGTTGCCCATGTAAAAGCAGCTCGGCCGCTCGGCACTTTTCCCTGTCGTTTACCGGTGAAATAAGGTGCAATGGATTGCACCACACCATAACCAATCACCCAGCTAGCCATAAAGCTACCAACCCACCAATGATCCCAGCCAAAAGTTGTGGCTAAAAATACCGGTAATGCCACCACAAACCATACATCTCTTGCGCCAAACAAAAACATCCGCGCCGCCGACAATAAATTAATTGCCTGACTTTTAGAAAAAATGTCTTTGAATTTGGGTTTGTTTTTCGCTTTGCCTAAATCATCTTTTAAGGTCACTAAACTACATAACCATACAATGCCTAATAACGTGGCCATTAAAATAATGGCGCCTCTAAACCCTAGGCTTGTGAGTAACACACCACCTAAAAAGAATCCCACTCCTTTTAAGGCATTTTTAGAGCCCGTTAACAACGCAACCCATTGGTAAAGCTTACCTTCTGCATCTGCGGGCACTAAGGTTTTAATGGCGCTTTTGGCGCTCATTTTATTCAAATCTTTGGCGATGCCCGACAGCGCCTGAGCAGCCATAACGTACATGACGGTTAGCATGTCAGCAGGTACAGTTAGCATAACTAGTGCCACTATTTGTAGGCCTAAGCCAATATTCATAGTGTTATTTAGGCCAAGCCGTGCGCCTAACCAACCACCAACAAGATTAGTCACGACACCAAAAATCTCATAAAACAAAAACAACATCGCAATATTTAACGGGCTGTAACCCAATTGGTGGAAATACAACACCACCAGCATACGCAAAGCGCCATCGGTTAAGGTAAATGCCCAGTAATTACCGGTAATCAATAAGTACTGTTTTATCGATGGTGATAAGGTACGCAATGTATCCAGCCCCATGAAGCTTATTCCTTGTCTGCTAAGCCGACTTTGCGGGCGAGCTCAGCGGTACGATTAGCGTATCCCCACTCGTTGTCGTACCACACATACAGTTTCACTTGGGTATCATTCACCACCATGGTCGACAACGCATCGATAATGCTTGAGCGTGGGTCGGTTTTATAATCTACCGACACTAATGGGCGTTCTTCATAACCCATGATGCCCTGCAGTTCAGTATCAGCTGCTTGCTTCAATAGTTGGTTTACTTCTTCAACCGTTGTTCCACGAGTCACTTCAAATACGCAATCGGTGAGTGACGCATTGGCTAACGGTACCCGTATCGCATGACCATTTAACTTACCTTTTAGCTCTGGGAATATATGAGTAATTGCGGTAGCCGAACCCGTCGTAGTGGGTATCAAACTAATGCCACACGCACGGGCACGACGTAAGTCTTTGTGGGGGGCATCTAGAATAGTTTGAGTATTGGTAATATCGTGGATCGTAGTCATTGAGCCATGCTTAATACCTATCTTTTCATGAATCACTTTTACCACTGGCGCTAAACAGTTGGTGGTACACGATGCTGCCGTAACGATGGGATGGATGGCTTTGTCGTATAAATCATCGTTAACGCCCATCACAATATTGAGCACGCCGTCTTCTTTTACTGGCGCAGTCACCACAACCCGTTTTACACCTTGATCTAAGTAAGCTTGTAGCAAGGCTTTGGTTTTTATCTTGCCAGAGGCCTCAATCACCACATCGCATTTTGACCAGTCAGTGTCTGGGGTGGCTACATTATGGCTGCAAGGAATAGCTTTACCGTTAATCACAATGGCATCACCATTATGGGTCGCCTCATGATGCCAACGACCATGGACTGAATCAAAGGTCATTAAGTGCGCCAGCGTGGCTGCATCACCAGCAGGATCGTTAATATGCACAATTTCAACATCGTCCCAATCATATGCCGCGCGCATTGATAAACGTCCCATACGGCCAAAACCGTTAATACCTATTTTTATCGTCATAATGGTGTCCTGAGCTTGCTCTCATTGTTAAGTTATCGTTTCAAAGGTTCATCACTACATGCTAACCATTAAATGCATCAAAATATTCACGCTGAACCGGATGAACTAGCGCCTTGGGCCGCAATGCTTGTACTGCATTAATGACTTTATCTTTAGGCCAGCCTAAGCTGACTAATATCAGACCAATCACCAATCCAGTGCGGCCCGAACCGCCTTTGCAATGCACTGCAATAATGCCTTGGTTATTTAACAATTCAATAATCTGGGTTTTATGGGCTAACCACTGGGTTTCAAACTCTTGCCCTGGCGCGGCATCATCAGCAATGGGCAATTGCACCCAGGTAATGGTTTGTTTGGTACATTCTGCAGGTAAATATTCTGCTGCATTGCGTACGATTTCATCATCGAACATCAAGGTGACTAGCATTTTTGTACCTGCCGCCTTCAATGTAGCAACTGACGCAGATACAGCTTCATCTTTGGTACCAGGGCACGGAGTAAAAATCAGTTTGGCGCCATTATCTAACGTTAAAACATCATAAGGATGAGGTTGCATGGTTAACTCCAAAAAGTAACTTAAAAAACGCTTTCAACAAATTGGCTCATAAAACTGAACTCACAAGGCGACTAAATCAGTGATTAAACCAATGTTGAGTTCGATTAATAATGGCTACTAGCGATAACATCACCGGCACTTCAACTAATACCCCAACCACTGTAGCCAACGCGGCTCCAGAATGTAGCCCAAATAGCGATATCGCCACGGCCACCGCCAGTTCAAAAAAGTTAGAGGTGCCAATTAAACAAGCTGGAGCGGCAATGTTATGGGATAATTTAAGCCATTTAGCTGCTATATACGCAATAATAAAAATACCGTAAGTTTGAATAATCAAAGGCACAGCTATCAAGCCAATGGTTTGCGGATCAGACACAATGACTTCAGCTTGAAAACCAAATAACAACACCACAGTAGCCAGTAAGCCGATAATCGACCATGGTTTTAAGGTGGCCAAAAATGAGTTAACTGCGGCTAATCCATGGCGGCGATTAAGCAAGTAACGTGTTGTCACTCCGGCCAATAGCGGTAACAACACATACAGTAGTACCGAAATAAGCAAGGTTTCCCATGGCACCTGAATATCGCTCACGCCCAGTAATAATGCGGTAATTGGCGCAAAGGCAAAAATCATAATCACATCATTAACCGACACTTGCACCAAGGTGTAATTCGCATCTCCTTTGGTTAGTTGTGACCACACAAAAACCATCGCTGTACATGGCGCAACACCTAATAAAATCATCCCTGCTATATACTCTTGTGCAGATGCAGGGTCGACCAAATCGGCAAACAACACCTTAAAAAACAGCCATCCTAATGCCGCCATGGTAAAGGGTTTAATTAACCAATTAATAACCACGGTCAGCAATAATCCTTTGGGATTTTTACCCACATCTTTCATTGCCGAAAAGTCAATTTGCACCATCATGGGGTAAATCATCACCCAAATAAATACCGCAACAACCAAGTTAACGTGGGCGATTTCAAGGTTTGCTATAGCTTGAAAGATATCTGGCTGCCATAAACCTAACAACACTCCGGCCAACATACTTAAACCAACCCATACCGATAAAAACCGTTCAAACATGCCCATAACAAGACTCCAAACAATGAGGGTACAACACAAAAATATTAATAATATTTTTTACAACACAGCATTAACGACAAAAACTCACCTTGTTCGGTCTATTTTGCATAATGTCTAACCGCTCTAATGGCGACATAATCAACCCAAGGTTGTTTTCAGTGGTTTCTGCTATTACTGATTTAGCCCATTGAGGTAAGTTAGGATTGATGCGATAAAACACCCACTGACCGTGTTTTCTGTCGCTAATAATCGCAGCCTTTTTTAACAAGGCTAAATTGCGCGATACTTTTGGTTGGCTTTCTTCATTCAGCGCTTCCATCAGCTCGCACACACACAATTCACCGTGGTAATGGGTCAGCATTAAGCTTTTTAGGCGAATGTCATCGGTAAGGCATTTATAAAATGTAATGGGATCGAAATCGATTAATCGTTCTGGGGCAGATTGATTGCGATCTTCGATTTTTGTCTCGATGATAATCTCATTCGAGGCCTTGGAAGTGACTTTATTTTCCACCCGCAAAAACATCGACAAACGATTGTTAAGCTCGGTCATGGTGCTTGAAAATGGATGATTACCTGTACGGGTTTTAGGATCAGGGAAATCCCATGCCAATTGTTTACCTGCACCAGGGTAACTACGACATTCATTATTAGCTTTTTCGCAAAGGGTAATAACATAATCGAAGTCTTTGCCAGCAAAAGTCTGCAAGTGCTTAGACACTAAATCACCCGCATCAATACCAAAGTGAGTAATAGCCTCAATAGTTCGAACATCGACTTGTTCTGGCGATGTTCCGGCACTGAACACATCAAATTGATCAGCCGCTTTATTGCGTAACAACGCCTCAGCCATTTGCGAACGCGCCGAATTGCCAGTACATAGAAACAACACAGTTTTCTTTTTCATAACGGATAAACAAGAATTAAAAATATACGACCAAGTGTATATATGATTATTTATATATACAAGTAGAGATACAAAAAAACCGACTCAATATGAATTGATCGGCTTAAAGGATTAATGATATTAAAAGCGTCTTGGCGCGCTCATTTAAATATGCCCTTTTTGCTGCCACCAATTTACGTTAATGGTCAATTTGGAGAGCCTATTACATAACAATCAAACCATTTCCGAAGGTAAGGGTTTACTATACAAATAACCTTGTAAATTAGTACACCCCATAGCCTTAAGTAACTCATGCTGCTCTATGAATTCGACTCCTTCAGCTATCGTACTGAGTTCTAAATTAAGTGCTAACTGCACAATTGTGCGAGCAATAGCGGCATCTTTTTGATTACTCACAATGCCATCTACAAACGATTTATCTATTTTCAATGTATCAATGGGAAAGCTCTTTAAGTAATTTAATGAAGAGTAGCCGGTTCCAAAATCATCAATGGCTAACTTCACACCTAGTTTTTTTAACATAAACAGCAAGGCAATCGCCTCATCGACGTTACTGATGATGGCTGATTCTGTAATTTCAAGCTCGAGTAAGCTTGGTGGTAAACCGGTTTCAACAAGTGCACTTTTAACGTGGTCAAAAATATTTGCATGGTTGAATTGCAATGCCGATAGATTAACAGCCATGCGCTGAAAATTCGCATCTGCAATGTGTATTTTCTTCGCTTTGTTACAAGCTTCAAGCAAAGCCCATTCTCCAATAGGGATAATCAAGCCGCTACTTTCAGCAATCGCGAGAAAATCTATCGGCGCTAACAAGCCTCTTGTTGGATGATTCCAACGTAGCAATGCTTCGTACCCAATAATATTGCCATTCACAGAGTCAACTTGTGGCTGATAATACAACATAAGTTGATTGCCTAATCTTACCGCTTCACGTAGTTCAGCTTCTATTTGAAGCCGATCCATTAACGACTTATGCATATCATGAGAAAACAATTGATAACCGTTTTTGCCGTTATTTTTCACTTCGTACATGGCTGTGTCTGCATGCTGCAACAAAATATCGCCGGTAGCGCCGTCATCAGGATAAAACGAAATACCTATGCTGGCCGAAATAAACGTTTGCTGTCCCTGAATAATATAGGGCTTAGAGAGTGCATCTAGCACTCGCTGAGCAATAACCGCTACATTATCGAACACTTCTAGTTCACATAAAAGTAGGGTGAATTCGTCCCCGCCCAAACGGGCAAGGTGTTCATTTTCATAATCTCCCCGACTCCCCACACTGAGCTCATCTGACATGCGTACCGAGTTTTTAATACGTGTGGCTGCTTCGCATAACAATTCATCTCCCGCTTTATGCCCCAACGTATCGTTTATTCTTTTGAAATGATCTAAATCAATGAACAACAATGCTAATTTGGTTGTGTGACGCTTAGCTAGAGCAATCGCAGAGTCCAACTGCAACAAAAACTTACGTCTGTTCGGCAGGTCCGTTAAGGTATCGTAATAGGCATAATACGCGATTTCTTGCTCTGACTTTTTCCGACTAGAAATATCATGCAAAGTGCCATTAATCCGTGGTTCACCAAAATCGTAAGTGATATCGGTTCTATCATGCAGGGTAATCACCTCTCCACTACCATGTAACACACGATATTCAATATCATACGACTGCCTGGTTTTTAAGGCTGTTTTAACGGTTAGCTTTAAGAATTCTCGGTCATCTGGGTGGATGATTTCTAACAATTTGGAGAACGTAATATCAATCTCTTGAGGTAGCATACCCAGCATGCGATACACCTCATCAGAGCAGTCTAACTTACTGGATTTGAAGTCCCATTCCCACGAGCCCAAGTGCGCAATACTTTGTGCTCTGGCGAGTTTGTTTTTACTCTTAGTTAACTCTTTGATTGTTTTATTAGCTTTCAGCACATAGTGAATGCGGTGACTCAGCAGCGGCCACTTAACCGGTTTAGTCATGAAGTCTGTTGCACCTACATCAAAGGCCTTTTGAATATCTTGCGGCTGATCTAGTGCTGTCACCATAATAATGGCGACATTATCCCCTTCAGGTAATGAACGGATCATTGAACAGCATTCAAAACCATCCATGTTATCCATCGACACATCGAGTAATATTAAATCTGGAGAGTGCTCAGAAAAAAGCTGTATCGCCTCTTCACCACTACTCGCCTCAATAATACTACCCACTGACTGGTTTAATGCTCGACGCATCAGAATCCGAATGACAGGGTCATCATCAACGATTAGCACCACATCTTGAAGTGTATTTAATAACATTAAACAAACCTCGCTAACTTTAGCAATATTGCCTCTTTCGTTTGTTCAAACACGGGCAATAATGTGTCTGCGAGATGATTGGCATCGCTCAAGTCACCACAACGTGCAAACAACTCTATTTGGCTCGCTAACATTTGAATTTTTATCGCCCCGACATTGGCCGAACTGGACTTTAAAGAGTGTGCAGATTTAAAGACTTGGTCGGCATTATTGTCGACTACGCCTTCTATAATATTTTTAATTAACTCAGGTGCATTTTGTAAGTACAAATCCACTATGCTGTTAACAAGATCGTACGAGTCATCTGGCGAAATTTGTTGAATGTCATCAAGCGGTCCATCAACAAATACTAACGACGCCTCGTCCTGAGTATCTTCGACAACCTCGGAAAGACTCGCAGGTTCAAACACCCATTTATTCATACATTCAGATAGGTTCTGGCGGGTAAAAGGTTTTAACAACGTGTCTTTAGCGCCAGCATTACGGAATAGCCTTTTAACACTTGGTTGGATATCTGCAGTAAGTGCGATGATAGGGGTTTCATTATTAATACCATTCTGACCTAACTCAGTGATTGCTTTAGTTGCAACTATTCCATCAGCTATTGGCATATGGTAATCCATAAAGATTAAATCAAACTTTTTCTCGCTCGCTCGGACAATGGCTTCTTGGCCATTATTAACAATTTCACACTGATGCCCCAAAGACGCTAGCAGACTCTTTACCACCAGCTGATTGACCACATTATCTTCAGCAACAAGCACGGTTGTTGATCGATACGTTGCCTGAACACTCTTATCCGGTTCAACTACTGCAGGAGAAGCGATGAATGAGTTGTCTTGTGGTACAAGTGGAATGCTAAACCAGAAGTTGCTGCCTTCATTTAAGGTGCTTTCTACACCGTAACGGCCATTCATCAATACGACGAGTTGTTGGCAAATGGCTAAACCAAGGCCGGTTCCGCCAAACTCGCGGGTAATAGAGTTATCAGCCTGCATAAAGGGGGTAAAAATACTCTCTAGTTTAGCTGTCGCAATGCCAATACCGGTATCTTTAACTGTAAACGTAATAAAGGTATCTGAAGCCTCCATGTGCTCGCTTATCTGTACCGAAATAGCGCCTTGGTGTGTAAACTTTATAGCGTTTGAGACAAAGTTATTAATAATTTGTCGCACTCTGACGGAGTCACCCAAATAGTTTTCGTGGATCAATGGCGATATGAACACGTCAAAATTAAGGCCCTTTTTCTCTGCCGACACTTTATGAGAATGGCATGCAGAAGTGACAAGATCGGGCAAATTAAATTCTTTAATGTCTAAATCCATTTTATTGGCGTCTGCTTTCGAGAAATCGAGCACTTCATTCAACAGCACCAGCAATGTTTGTGCTGAGTCGTTGATCATTTGAACCGTGTTGGACACATTTTTATTTAATTTAAAAGAGGTCAGTAGATCTGAAAAACCAACAATGCCATTGAGTGGCGTTCTAATTTCATGGCTCATTACCGCTAAAAACTCAGATTTGGCCTGGCTGGCTTTTTTGGCAATCTCAAGGGTTTGTTGTAATTCAAACGTGCGCTCTGATACTCGATTTTCTAATTCATGGTTAATGGTTTCTAATTGTCTACCTCGGGCATCAACCTCGCCGATCATCACATTAAAGCTGTGCGCCAACTGAGAGAATTCATCATTAGACTTGAGGTTTACGCGTTGCGTATAGTCTTTATTATTTGAGATATGTTCTATCACTTCTAACAGGGTATTAAGTGGCTTGGTGAATAACGATTGCAACCAAAACATCACCAACAAGCTGGCAAAAATGGCAAAAATGCTGGTGGATAAAACAAGTACTAAATAGTCGTCTAGTTGCTTGGTGAATTCGTTCATATTATCGGTAATATGCAGTAATCCCACCACCTCACCTTCAAATACTAGTGGGGTATATGAATGCACGCCATCTTGATTAAACTGCGTCAGTTTTTTCTTGGAAGAAATAATATTTAATAACGTTTGCTGATCAATACTACTTTGATAAGCCTTATTGCCCTGATAAGTAGCAAATAGACTCCCAGTAGGGTTATATATTGCCGCATGCATAATATCTGGTTGAGCAATAAGTGCAGATAAGGTTTTTTCTGCTGATGTTGGGTCATTAAAAATAACCGCTGACAGGCTATTGCTCGCAACAATATCACTTAACACCGCCAAGCCTTGTTCGGCCTTCTCTTTTGTCACGGCATATTGTTTAGTGATTAATGATGAAGAAATAATAACAATGACAATAATAGCGATCGCTAGCATTGAAAAAATCAACTTTGTTCGGATTGATGCAAAATTTATTATTTTCATCGCTTTACCTCAAGTGCTAATTTCAATACCTGTGAACTGATGTTTAAGCCTGATGCCTCTAACACCTTACTATTAATATTGAAATATAATCGTTTATCCTGCTCGATGATTTCAATCATGCCTCCTTGCACTGCAAACCCCGAGATATCCGAAACCGTTAAAATAGGTTTATTATCGACAGCCAAAAACAAACGACGGGTTAAATCTCTTGAGTTGGTATCAATGAAGACCACATCACATTGTGCGATAGCACTTGTTTCTGAAAGTTGAATGACTGCAATGGATTGACCGGCCAGTTTTTTATTAGCCAATTCAATAAAACTGTCACGATATTGATTACCAAAAAAACATATTTTCCACGCCGATTTTTCATGGAGACGCGATTCAGGCCACTGAGTAAATTTAGCAAAGTTATAGGTAAACGCCGCTTTTAAATCAAACGAGTCCTGGGCTATTGATGAACGCGGAAGCAGCACAAATACAATCAATAATGAATACAATATCTGTCGACTCAAATTAGCTTTTTTCATTGTCGCGACCTTAAAAAGTTA
This sequence comes from Shewanella sp. Arc9-LZ, assembly GCF_010092445.1. Classification (NCBI taxonomy): domain Bacteria; kingdom Pseudomonadati; phylum Pseudomonadota; class Gammaproteobacteria; order Alteromonadales; family Shewanellaceae; genus Shewanella; species Shewanella sp. Arc9-LZ. The sequence continues at coordinate 4,817,429 of NZ_CP048031.1, forward strand.
AAGTCATTTTAACAAAGTAACTTGGCCCTACCCGATAAGGGAATTGTAAGCTTTCTCCTTCATATTCAAGGTGGGCTGGGTGAAGTAAATTTTTCCCGTAGGCCGATAGTGTAGCCTCAGGCGTGATGTCCCAACTCACTCCAATATCAACACTATGATAGCTAGAAATTGTCTTTATACTTGTGCCGTTTTGGCTTATTAAGTTAGTGCTATCGACAAAACGCCATACGAAGTTAACATCAACATCATCGGTAATATTCCAATCAATTATGGTCGACAACATATGCTCTGGTGCGTCGGTATTCTGATTTAAACTGTCACCAAATTCGCTTTGGATAAAGCTGTAATTGACTCTAAACTGAAGCGCATCCGTTGCAGCCCATAACGAAGATAACTCAGCCCCATAGTTATATCCGTCCAAGCTATTTCCAAATAGGTAATGTTGCGAAATGTAATTAGGAAATGTACTGAAATCTGTTGCAGCTATTGAAGTACTGCGCAGTTTGTCATAATCGTTATAAAACACGGTAGTATCAAAAGACCATTGGCTTGCCGGAATAAAACGATACCCCATCTCGTATGAGATAATTTCTTCGGATTCAAAGTTGTCGTTACCCGACACCCATACCTTAACCAGTGGGGCCTCGTCAGAAGGCGGTATATTCAGGCCATTTACAGATATATTATTTTCTAATCTTGACGGGGTTCGCACTGCTCGAGCAATAGAAGTCCATACACTGTTTTTTGCATCTAACTGCCATCTAAGACGAATATTGGGTTGAACTTCAAAACCAGTGTAATCATTACGTTCAAAGCGCGAAGCCAGAGTAAGCCACAACTCGTCTTTAACTAACATAATATCGTCACTGATGAATGCACTCCACAAATCAGTATTTGTCGAGAAAGCCTCACTACTTTCTAGAATAGGGCTGGAGCCGAGATCATCTTGTATATAACGATATCCTAATCCCCAAACAACATTATGATTTTGTCCAACAATTAACTGATGTTGAAAATCAACATCAAATGTTTCACTGCTTAAACCATATAAATTTTCATCTCTATTTGCATAATCGTAATAGGTTTGTACGCTATATTCAGAGGTTGCCGATAATGCTTTGGTGTACTTTGATAACAGATTAAAGCCATCACTTTTGACTTCGTCAGTATAATACTCTCGGTATAGCGGCGCGTCTGTTGATGCAATATTAGGTGCTTGCTGCATCTTCGACGTATAAAAGTCGCTGCTTAACGTGAGGCTTGTGTCTGTCTCAAGCTGAATATCAATGCGCCCACCTAATTGCAGATGCTGCCAGCTATTATCTTTGCCAGCATCAGCAAATGGTACCAGTAAATCACTCTCAAGATCATTTGGGTCAAGCTCAAACGAATCTCTTTCATGGCCTTTTAAATATACTCTCGACGTGACCTTGTCAGACAATGTCGAACCATAACGAAAACCAGCAAAACCTTGTTCATAATCTCCGGCACCTAGCTCTGCATAGCCTCCTAATGTGTCGGCACTGTGTTTGGTAATAATGTTAATCACACCATTAACCGCATTGGCGCCCCACAAAGCAGCACTTGGACCACGGATGACTTCGATACGTTCAATATCTGCCATGAGTGTGTCTTGTACTTCCCAATAAACACCGGAGAAAGCTGGAGAATAAAGGGTTCTACCATCCATCAATACCAATAGTTTGTTATTGTAGCGGCCGTTAAAACCACGGCTACCGATGGCCCATTTTTGTGAATCAATCTGCGCAACATGCAGCCCTGGCACATCGCGAAGTGCTTGTGGGATTGAGGTTGCCCCAGAGCGACGAATACTTTCGCTGGTGACGACATAAATTGCAGCGGGTGAATTAGATAAAAGCTGCTTTTGTTTTGATACAGAAGTCACTTCAACATTCATTAACTCTTGTAGACTGAGATCTAAAGAGTCTGAATCAGCGGCTATAGCTGTAGAACTCGCAGAAAAAACAAATAATGCAGAATAAAAAGTCATTTTCAGCTTTAACATTTTCAATAATTCCTTCACCAAGCCAAAGACAACAATGCCAATTTATTTTTCAAAAAATTAAATCACACAAACAACTTATTCGATTAAGTTTAAAGTATGTTCAATGGCAAATCCATTAACATTTTATCAACAACCTACCAAAAATGAATCGTCAAATATCTCAATTTTGATCTTCTGTTAATTTTTGATGACATAAATATGACTATCGGCCAATCCAGTAATATCATTAGCAAGTTAACCTCTTTTGACTACCTCGAAAGGATTAAACATAATTGCTGATAGACTATTGCTCGCGATAATATCGCTAAGCATTATGTTAAACGATAAACTTCGATGACAAATTCATTACTTTCATCGCTTAACCTCAAGTGCCAATTTCAATACTTGAGAGCTGATAGTTAATCCAGATTTTGCTACCACCTGCATATTAACTTTAAAATACAATCGCTTATCTTGCTCGACGATTTCAATCATCCCGCCTTGCATTGCAAAACCTGTGATATCCGAAACCGTTAAAATAGGCTTATTATCGACAGCCACTAACAATCTATGGGTTAACTCCCTAGAGTTAGTGTCTACAAATACAACATCGCACTGATCGATTTGGCTTATTCCAGATAACTCAATGGCCATCACAGACTGAGTTCCCAGCGTTTTATCGGAAAGTCCCATGAAACTGTCGTGATATTGATTTCCGAAAAAACATATTTTCCATGCAGATGAGGTATTAAGACGCGCTTCAGGCCACTGAGTAAACTTAGCAAAGTTATAGGTTAATGCCGCTTTTAACTCGAATGCGTTCTGCGCCATAGAGACTCGCGGAAGCAAAATAGCTCCCACGACCAATAATGAATACAGTAACTGTCGACTTAAATTTGAGTTTTTCAATGTTGCTACCCTAAAAGGTCAAAGTAGCTTTAATATAATAACTTGGTCCCACACGATAAGGGAGTTGGTAACTTTCTCCTTCAAACTCAAGGTTTGCAGGATGAAGTAAATTTTTCCCGAATGCTGATAACATGACATCAGGCTTAACCTTCCAGTGCAGTCCTAAATCAACTCCGCTATAGCTATCAATTTCCTTAGTACTAAGGTCATTGATATTCAATACGTAAGCTTCATCAATAACACGCCAAACTAGATTAAAATCAACATTATCGCTAATGCTCCAATCCATCATTGTCGATATCATATGCTCTGGGGCATCAGTATTTTGACTTTGACTGGCACCAAATTCATTTTGAGTAAAACTATAATTTACTTTGAATTGGATAGTATCAGTTGCAGCCCACTGAGATGAGAGCTCGAATCCATAGTTATATCCATCAAGATCATTACTGAATGTTAAGTATTGCGAAATGTAATTGGGAAATGTGCTGAAATCTGTTGCACCGGCTGGAGCATTGCGCAATTGGTCATAATCGTTATAAAAAATTGTTGAATCAAATGACCATTTTTTAGCGGGCGTAAATCGATAACCTACCTCATACGAAATGATGACTTCAGATTTATAATCCTCGTTACCAGCCACCCATATACTAACCAATGGTGACTGAACTGAAGGCGGTATGATTTGTGAGTTCACCGATAGATTATTTTCTATCCGCGACGGAGTTCTGATTGCGCGTGCAACAGAGGCCCACAGATTATTTTTTTTATTCAACTGCCACATCAGGCGAGCATTCGGTTGAACCTCAAAGCCTGTGTAGTCATAGTGTTCGAAACGTGATGCTAACGTCAACCACAACTCATCATCAACTAACGTAATTTCATCACGAATAAATGCGCTCCACAAATTGGTTCGAGTTGATTCTGACTCGCTACTTACAATAATAGTGCTTTGGTCGAAATCATCTTGAATAAAGCGGTAACCGAGTCCCCAGATAATATTATGATTTTGTCCAACAAGTAGCTGATGCTGAAAATCAACATCAACCGTTTCACTACTAAAACCATACCAATCATCATCTCTTTTTGCATAATCGTAGTAGGCTTGAAGGCTGTATTGAGAGGTTGGAGATAACGCTTTGGTGAGTTTTGATAATAAATTAAAGCCATCGCTGCTGATGTCATTACTATTAAAATCACGATATGACGGACCAACTAATGAAGGGTAATAAGAGGTCTGCTGCATTTCAGTGCGGTACACATCACTGCTCAACATAAGGCTTGTGCCCGTATCAAGCTCCATATCAACGCGGCCTCCCACTTGAAGATGCATCCAATCGTTGTCTTTATCAACAGTGGCTAATTGCTCCGCAAGACCGCTATCGAGATCTTGCGAATTATACTCAAGCGAGTCTCTGCTATGGCCTTTTACATACACTCTTGATGTTGCATTATCTGATAATGTGGAACCATAACGAAAACCTGCAAATCCTTGCTCATAATCGCCAGCCCCCAATTCTGCATAACCACCAGATGTATCTGCACTGTGTTTGGTAATAATATTAATCACACCGTTTACTGCATTGGCGCCCCACATTGCCGCGCTAGGCCCACGTATAACTTCTATGCGTTCAATATCGGCCATCAGCGTATCCTGAACCTCCCAGTAGACACCTGAAAATATTGGAGAATAAAGGGTTCGGCCATCCATCAATACCAGTAATTTGTTGTTGTAGCGCCCATTAAAACCACGGCTGCTGATAGCCCACTTTTGAGAGTCAATCTGCCCTACATGCAGCCCTGGCACATCTCGAAGTACTTGCGGGATAGAAGTAGCACCAGAATTACGTATATGTTCGCTTGTGATGACATAGATTGCAGCAGGTGAATTCGATAAAGGCTGCTTTTGTTTTGATACCGAAGTGACTTCGACATTCAGTAACTCTTGCAGACTAAGATCGAGAGAGTTTGATTCGTTGGCAATTGCACTGTAACTAGCCAAAAAGGCTAATAGCACGGAATAAGAAACAAGGTTCAACTTTAACATTTTCAACAATTCCCTTATTAAGCTAACGACAATTGTGAGAGTTTACTGACTAAAGAATAAAAAGTTCACAATTAATTTACACGATTAACTTACACGATTAAGTTGAAAAAGTATGTTACAGGATAAGATATTAAGTAATTTTTGAGCGGTAGATCTTGTGCAGAACAATAAAAAATATTAGTGATCGAAATAATGACAAAAGAGTTTACCCATAAGGAAACCCTTTAATCAGCTTTTCGTTTAACGTCGTCCTGAATTCAGCATGTAGCATCATTAAAAAATGAGTTGGCCACTACGGGTCATTTGCACTTACGGGCAAACTTTAGTGCTTACGGGCAAACTTTATTGTCTCTACACAATTAAACTGCCAATCCTGCAGCAACACCTGAGCTCCAAGCCCACTGAAAATTAAACCCGCCTAACCAACCACTTACGTCCATTACTTCACCAATAAAGTACAATCCAGAGACCTTATTCGCTTGCATGGTTTTAGATGACAATTCAATGGTGTCAACGCCACCTAAAGTGACTTCTGCGGTGCGGTAACCTTCGGTGCCATTCATGGTAATAGACCAGTCGTTTAAGTCGTTAGCGAGTTTTTCTCGCTCGCCGTGGCCGAGTTGGTTTAATGCTTTATCCAGTTGAGACTCGTCAAATAGTGTTTCAACCAAGCGTTTAGGTAACCACTGGCTTAAGGTGTTGCGTAGGCTTTGCTTTGGATGATGTTTCAGTGCAAATTCAATTTTATCTAACGCGTTTTCACCCGGTAATAAATTGATAGAAATAGCTTCACCTGGTTGCCAATAATTAGAAATTTGCAGTACTGCTGGGCCTGATAGACCACGATGAGTAAACAACAAGGCCTCGCTAAATTGAGTGCCGTCTTGGGCGGTAATGGTTGTTGGCACGGCAATACCCGATAACGGCTCAAAGCGCACTTTTTGTTCGGCATGCCACGTAAATGGAACTAAACCAGCACTGGTTGATAACACCGTTAAACCAAATTGCTCTGCCAGCTTATAGCCATAAGGCGTAGCACCTAATTTGGGCATGGATAAACCGCCAGTCGCTATCACTAATGACTCGCAGCTAAAATCACCATTTGAGGTAGTTAAATTAAATCCTGTATCCGTTTTAGTAACAGATAGCATTTCAGTACGCAGCTTTACCTTAACGCCGGCCCACTCGCATTCAGTCATTAACATGGTAACGATCTCTTTGGCTGAGTCATTACAAAATAACTGCCCATGCTCACGTTCATGGTATTCAATACCATGACGCTCAACCAACTCAATAAAATCACTTGAACGATAGCGAGCTAATGCCGATTTGACAAAGTGTGGGTTGCCACAAATAAACTGATGTGGCTCAACTTTTTGGTTGGTAAAGTTACAACGCCCGCCACCACTGATAAGAATTTTTTTACCAGCTTGTTTGGCATTGTCTAGCACCAATACATCACGACCTCGATAGCCCGCAGTAGCAGCACACATTAATCCTGCCGCGCCGGCGCCGATAATAATTACGTCATGATGTTTCACGTTTTACTCCACACTTTAAATGGGTTGTTTTGTATTTAATTGATAAATATTAAATGCAAAAAAGGATGCTATTTTAGCATCCTTTTTAGTATCTATTCACGGTTAACTTAGCCGCTCTGTTGCACTATTTTTTCAGCGTTTCAGATTTCTTGTCTCGACTAAGTAACTCTTTTGCTGCTTCAACCGGTGCTTTACCTTGGTATAAGACTTGGTAAATTTGCTCGGTGATCGGCATTTCTACCCCTAGGCGCTTGGCTAAGGTAAACACTTCTTTAGTGTTTCGATAACCTTCGACTACTTGACCGATTTCTTCTTGCGCGGTGATAACGTCTTTGCCTTGACCTAAAGCCAAACCAAAACGACGATTACGAGACTGATTATCGGTACAAGTTAATACTAAGTCACCTAAACCCGCCATACCCATGAAGGTTGATGCATCGGCGCCGATAGCTTCACCTAAACGGCTCAGTTCAACTAAACCACGAGTAATGAGTGCGGTACGCGCATTTGCACCAAAGCCAATACCGTCGGACATACCTGCACCAATGGCAATCACGTTTTTAACCGCTCCGCCTAATTGTATGCCGATAAAATCGTCATTTGCGTATACACGCAAGCGTTTTGGACTATGAAGCAATTCGACTAAGTCATGGGTAAACTGTGGGCAAGTACCCGCAACCGAAATAGCGGTAGGTAAACCAGCGGCTAATTCTTTGGCAAAGGTAGGCCCAGATAACACTGCAAGTGGATAATGTTCACCTAATTGCTCACGAGCAACATCTTGTAATAAACGGCCAGTTTCAGGCTCTAAGCCCTTGGTCGCCCACACAATACGTGCGTCGTCACGCAATAATGGTTTTGCTTGCTTAAGCACGTCACCAAATACATGGCTTGGTACAACAACCAAAATATTCTTGCTGGCGGCTAAGGCTTTGCCTAAATCAGCTTCGATGGATAAACAATCAGGAAACTGAATGCCAGGCAAAAAACGTTCATTACTGCGGCTTTCCGCTAATACTTGCATGCTTTTAGGATCGTGACCCCAAAGCAATGTCTTATGGCCATTGCTGGCTAAAGAAATAGCAAGGGCGGTGCCATAAGACCCCGCCCCTAATACCGTAATTTCGGCAGCGTTATTCATAAATTACGCAGTTGTTTCTTCAGTTGCAGCAGCTTGACGCTGTTGAACGTACTGAGCAAATAGAGCATCAAAATTCACTGGAGCAAGGTTTAGTTGTGGGAAAGTACCACGGCCAACTAAGTTGCCAACTAATTCACGTGCGTATGGGAACAATACGTTAGGGCAATATGCACCTAAAGAATGGGCAAGTTGTTGCTCAGTTAAACCCACAATCGAGAAAATACCCGCTTGCTGAACTTCACATAAAAATGCGGTGTCTTCGCCATTTTTAGCTGTAACAGTCAGTGATAAAATCACTTCGTATGTGTCGTCAGACAATTTGTTGCTGCGAGTATCTAAATCTAATTTTACTTCTGGGTTCCATTCTTTCTGGAAAACAGCAGGGCTGTTTGGCGTTTCAAAAGACAAATCCTTTGTATAAATACGCTGAATGTTGAACTGTGGTGCTTGTGCTTCGTTGTTTGCTACTTCAGCCATAATTTCCTACCTATCAATGTTATTTAGCTTTTCTGTGAAGCTAATTGTGTTGGGCTTTCACACTCAATGCATAAAGAATTAATCTAACATTAGTGCTATCCCGTAAAGTTGATCCAGCTCGATAAATGATAACGAACAAGATCTTGATAATAAACCGTGTTAACTCATACCCAAATTCGTTAACACTGAATACCATTAAGCAACCATATTAACGCTTGCTTTTCACTACTGGTAAATTAGCACCTTGCCATTCGCCCATGCCACCTTTAAGGTTAAACACGTTTTCAAATCCTTGTTTAGTAAGAAGTTGAGCTGCTTGTGACGATGTCATACCTGAGTTACATACTAATATAATGGGGCTAGTTTTAAACTTTTCAAGGCTAGTGACTTGATTATTTTTAATTTCTGATAAGGTCACATTGAGTGAATCAACAATATGGCCTTTCTTAAATTCTTCTTTGCCACGCACATCAACGAGTTTGGCATCTTGCTTATTCACCATGAGTGTTAGCTCTTGATGACTGACATTTTTCACTTTTGATGTACCAGATTTAATGACACTAACAACAAGTGCTACAAACAAGCCGACCCACGCTAAGCTTAACATTGGATTCGCTTTAAAAAATTCCATATATTCTTGCATAATTACTGATTTCTCTGACGATGACTAAGATGAGATGGCCTCGAGTATATCGTTTTGCTCGGCAGTTTTCATTAAAGAAACACCTAAAATAAACGGTTTAAGCCGAGTTATTCGTGACTCGCCCCTCGTTATCAGCTGCTTTAGTTATATCTTCAAACCTATATGCCTTTTGCACACTATCGATAAGTAGTAATATTCATACAATTGAAATTTTATAACACTTCTATTTTAACTTAATAAGGTACTTGCAAATGGCTAAAAAACGTCCACTCGCATTACTTATCCTTGATGGTTGGGGTTACAGTGAAGACACGCAAGATAACGCGGTTTTTCATGCAAACACTCCTGTCTTAGATAAGCTCAATGCACAATACCCTCACAGTCTTATTTCAGGTTCTGGTATTGACGTCGGATTACCCGATGGTCAAATGGGTAACTCTGAAGTTGGCCATATCAATATTGGTTCTGGCCGAATTGTTTATCAAGAACTCACCCGCATCAGTAAAGCAATTGTAGACCATGAGTTTGAACAAAACGCAGCACTTTGCGATGCAGTAGACAAAGCCATTGCCGCAAATGGTGCGGTGCACATTATGGGGCTATTGTCTGCCGGTGGTGTACACAGCCATGAAGAGCACATTGAAGCTATGTGCCGTATGGCTGTTGAACGCGGCGCAACAAAAGTGTACTTACATGCCTTTTTAGATGGCCGTGATACGCCACCTCGTAGCGCAAAAAATAGCTTGGTCCATTTTGATGAGCTATTTGCTGAATTAGGTCATGGCCGTACAGCCTCAATTATTGGTCGATATTTTGCCATGGATCGTGATAATCGTTGGGATCGCGTATCGCAAGCCTACGAATTAATCACCGAAGCTAAAGGTAAGTTCGCTTATGCTTCGGCACCAGAAGCGCTTGAAGCGGCATATGCTCGTGATGAAAACGATGAGTTTGTTGCAGCATCTGCCATTGTTGATGCGCAAGGCGAAGCTGCCGAATTAAGCGATAATGATTCACTGATATTTATGAATTTCCGTGCAGATCGTGCTCGCCAAATCACCCGCACTTTCGTGAATCCAGATTTTGACGGGTTTAAACGTAATAAAACACCAAAAATCAACTTTGTGATGTTAACTGACTACGCTGCAGACATTAATGCTCCGGTAGCCTATCCATCGAGTGATTTAGTCAATACTTTAGGCGAAACCCTGCAAAACCAGGGTAAGACCCAGCTGCGTATTTCGGAAACTGAAAAATATGCTCATGTGACTTTCTTTTTCAATGGTGGTAAAGAAGAGCCATTCGAAGGTGAAGATCGTATTTTAATTCAGTCACCTAAGGTCGCAACGTATGATCTGCAACCTGAAATGAGCTCGACAGAATTAACCGATAAATTGGTCGCCGCGATAGAATCTACAAAATATGATGTCATCATTTGTAACTATCCAAATGGTGATATGGTCGGCCATAGCGGTAACTTTGATGCCGCAGTTAAAGCGTGTGAAGCGGTTGATGCATGTATTGGTCGTGTCGTCGAAGCGTTAGCTAAAGTTGATGGCGAATGCTTGATTACTGCCGATCATGGTAATGCCGAAAAAATGAAAGATCCTTCTAACGGACAAGCATTTACAGCTCACACCAGTAACTTGGTACCGTTCGTTTATGTCGGTCGTGATGCCGTGATAAAAGATGGTGGACGCTTGAGCGATATTGCGCCAACTATGTTAACCTTAATGGGCCAAAGCATCCCGAAAGAAATGAGTGGACGCTGTATCATTGACCTTAAAGAGTAAACATTAACTCGTGATAACTCGTTTATTTATTAAAGCCAGCATTGTTGCTGGCTTTCTAATCTTTTCATTTACGGCAAATAGTGCTGATTTGTCTTCACGCCAGTCGGCTTTGAAGTCTATTCAAGCACAAATAAACCAACAACAAAATTCACTCAAAGACACCTCAAGGCAACGCGAGAAGCTTATTGCGTTACTAAAAAGTGACGAGCAAGCGATTGCAAAAGCAGCTAAAAAAGTCAATCAATCACAAAATTCGTTGACTGAAGTTAACGCCAAACTTAGCAACTTGGATAAACAGCAGATAGATTTAGCCAAGCTTAAAAAAAGTCAGCAAGACACCTTATCAAAACAGTTATCTAGCGCTTATTTGGCAGGTAATCATGATTACACTAAGATGATGCTGAATCAGCAAAATCCGGCCACAGTTGAGCGCATGCTGGCGTATTATCAATTTCTCAACAATGCCCGCATAAAAGCTATTCAACAACTCAAGCAAACTAGCATTGATCTTAATAAAGTTAAGCAACAGCAAGTAACAGCAAAGCAAAAACTCAATGCTTTAGTGATAGATCAAAAGCAACAAGCGCTGCAATTAACCAAAGAGCAAGGCCAACGCCAACAAACATTGACTCAACTACAAAGAACCTTATCCAGTAAAGGTGCGGAATTAGAGCAACTGCAAATAGAAGAGGCAAGTTTAAAACGTATAGTGCAACAAGCAATGCTTGCCGCAAAAGCCAATCCAACCATGGATGGATTAGTCAGTCAAAAAGCCAAATTAAAATGGCCAACTAACGGCAGAGTGAGTAAACGATTTGGTAGCAACCGTTCTGGACAAATTGTTTGGAAAGGGACTGTACTTGCCGCACCTGAAGGACAAAATATCAATGCAGTGGCATCAGGAAAAGTTATTTATGCCGACTGGTTACGTGGTTTTGGTATGGTGTTAGTTATTGATCATGGTAAGGGTTATATGAGCCTATACGGTCACGCCCAAACACTATTAAGACAACCTGGAGATATGGTGAAAACTGGCGAGTCTATTGCGCTTGTTGGCCGTTCAGGTGGGCAAAGCGAACCAGGGTTATATTTCGAAATCCGTAATAAAGGTAAGGCTGTCGACCCAGCCTATTATTGTCGTTAATAGCAAAACACGTACTGCTAATATTCAATCATTGAACTTATTACTCAATATCGAATGATGCCTTGCAAAAGGAAGCGGTAAACCTCCCTAGCAATTAGCACTATATCAATGGCCATAACTGTGTCTATAATCACGCCGTTATATAGATATCATTGAACAATAAAACTCACACAACCAGATAAGCTAAATTCGTGCGAAACCTACTATTACTCCTACTATGCTTATGTAGCATCATGCCCGCTACAGCGACTAAATTAGCCATTATCATTGACGATATTGGTTATCGCCTAACTGACGAAGCAGCATTGTCATTACCCACTTCGATCACTTTATCGGTGTTGCCCCATACTCCGCTAGGACAAAAACTTGCGCAAGATGGTTATCATAAAGGTCATGAAATAATGTTACACCTACCAATGCAAGCCTTAAATGGCAAAGCTTTAGGACCTGGAGGGCTAACCAATGATATGAATGAGACACAAATTAAACAACAGTTACAAAGTGCGTTCTCTAATATCCCGTTTGCTAAAGGGGCTAATAATCATATGGGGAGTTTACTGACTCAAATGGATGAACCGATGTTATGGGTAATGCAGAGTTTAAAACAGCAGCAGTTGTTTTTTGTCGATAGTTTTACCACTAAATATACCAAAGCCAGCAACAAAGCGATGCAGCTTGGAGTACCATCACTGAGAAGACACATATTTTTAGATAACGACATTAGTGAACGTGCGCTTGAACGTCAGTTTCAGCAGATGATTACGCAATCCAAACGGCAAGATAAGCTGGTTGTTATTGCACATCCTTACCCAGAGACCATTCGATTTTTAAACGCTAATTTAGCTCGTTTGAACGATAATGGCATCACATTAGTACCAACATCTCAATTATTTGATGATATGAATGTCACGACAGCAAGTCTGCCTAATCCAACTGCAACACTGAAATAGATAAGTCAGGTAGTGTAGATAAAATTTCCGTTTTATTGGATACAATATCAGCTAAGGTATATTGATCAAGTACCGCCAGATAAGCTGTAACAGCCTGACCCAACACGCCTTTTAATTGGCATATTGGCGTAAATCGGCAATAAGGTGAGTCACAATCAATAGGTGATAGTGAATGCTCTAAATCACGGACCAATTGCCCAATTAACACCTCATCAGCAGCTTTTGCTAATCTAAAACCACCACTTTTACCTCTGACCGTCTGCAAATATCCCTTTTTTCCCAATTGATGGATAATCTTGGCTACATGGTTTGAAGAAAGGTCAAACACACTAGTCACTTCAGCTATTCGAAACAAACTTTCGCGTTCAGATTGCACCGCAAGATACATCAAAATGCGAATACCAAAATCTGTATATCGGGTTAATTGCATGATCTAAAATATCCAAGGTAAGTAATAAACGCAGATTAGCATGTTGAAGACTCTAAATCAGTGATCAACCATAAAGCTTGTTCATTTGTGGTGCCGCACACATCAATACTTGCACTAAACTCAGCACAAACATCTGGACGTTCTGGTTGACCAAAAATCATACACAGATTATCGGCATTTAATTGAATACAACGCACCCCAGCAGGTTTCCCCATTGGCATGCCTGGTATTGCACTAGTGATAGAAGGCGCAATGCAGCAGGCACCACAACCCAAACGACAATCCATAACTTTACCCACTAAATAAAAAGCACTGTATTTTACAAGAATGTACTCTTAACGACATGTTTAATTACATTATTGGTATCGAGAATAATTGAAATAGTCGCCGAGCTAAGGCAAGTTACTCTCGAGCATTTCTTCAACCACTATGCCATTGTATATTAGATCACATTTTTAGTTCTTAAGCATTAAGCACACAACAGTCATAGTGGTACATTATACCCTCTTATAGAATAAGGAAATTACCCATGAAACGTCCTGTAATTCTCGACTGTGATCCCGGTCATGACGATGCCATCTCACTTATTTTAGCGCTTAGCTCTGCAAAGCTTGATGTATTAGCTGTCACCACCAGTGCAGGCAACCAAACACCAGACAAAACCTTAAACAATGCTTTACGTGTACTAACACTATTGGGTCGTCATGATATACCCGTTGCAAGTGGCGCCCCTAAGCCATTAGCTCGTGATCTGATCATTGCAGATAATGTTCACGGCGAGAGTGGTCTGGATGGACCCAAATTGCCCGATCCAGCCTTTGCACCTGTAGAACAAACGGCTATTGAACTGATGGCCGAAAAAGTGCGTAACAGTAAGCAACCCGTCACACTTGTTCCAACTGGACCGTTAACTAATATTGCGCTGTTTCTAGCTGCTCATCCTGAGTTACATCACAACATAGATAGTATCGTTCTGATGGGTGGCGCTGCAGGTGTGGGCAATTGGACACCAGCTGCTGAATTTAATATTTTTGTCGATCCAGAAGCTGCAGATATGGTATTCAAATCTGGCTTGCCAATCGTAATGTGCGGACTAGATGTGACTCACGAAGCCCAGATTATGGATGAGGATATTGAGCGAATTAGAGCCATTAAAAATCCTATCGCGCAATGTGTTGCGGAATTACTCGACTTTTTTATGATTTATCACCGCGACCCCAAATGGGGATTCACCGGCGCACCACTACATGATCCTTGCACCATCGCATGGTTACTTAATCCATCGCTGTTTACTACGGTTGATTGTTGGGTGGGTGTTGAAACGAAAGGTGAATATACACAGGGAATGACAGTGGTTGATCGCTATCAATTAACCGGTAAACCGCACAATGCAAAAGTACTGTTTAATATTAACCGAACAGGTTTTGTCGACTTTATCGTAGAACGTCTAAGCGATTACTAACAAACTCATGCCATGCAGATAAAAGTAACCTGCATGGCAATAACTGCGGATAACTATTAATATCATATTCGTTATCTGCAGTACCAATACCGAGCAAGTGTCTATATTCAACCATTTTCCTCTGCTTAATTAGTTAACAATTAGTATTCCCTAAAACTAACTACAGCAATAAACAATGAACCAGCGGCCCATACGACAAAGGCTATTTTATTATCTCTATAATCCACACCCAATAATAAATGGTACACAATCTCGATAAACTTTTAATCTAACTTAACTAACACTCAGCTTTTTGCTATGTATATCAATTTGGAGTTAATACCAATCCTATTAAATATGTGATCTTTCAGCGGGAGTTCAAAGTGCTGTAGGCAAGGCAGATGATTGAATCGAATAGTGATTCTCGGTAATAAGCTCCTGCGTTACTCTACCTCCAGCATCTGACCGCCATGGATGGTGGGGATGTCTTATTTTTTATGGAAAAAAATATACCATGCCGTCGTATTTTGAAACATCTAACAAAGCATAAAGGACTTTGAAACCCGCCAGAATGGAGTCTCTCAGTTATTCCACTTCTGTGTTACATCGATTAAAAAGGCAACAACCATTTCTACATCAATGCGCCTTGAATTGAAAAACCTGAGAGACGCTGAACTGACCAGATATTTAATGAGATTGGTATAACACGTAAATTTCAGATACAAAAAAAGCCTCGTCGTTAGACGAGACTTTGATATCATGACAAAGCAGACAATGATAATAAGAGTGGACCTAAATCCCCGGCGTGACTGGTCACTTTCTATTGATTGAGAGTCAACCGTCCAAATAGATTGGATGAATGCAAAGCAATACCGGGAACGTTGTTGGACCAACTAAATTAATGCAGCGCTTGTGGCTGTTGATATCTGTTCGGGAAAAATGGGTAAGCTTCAGATACAAAAAAGCCTCGTCGTTAGACGAGGCTTCTATGTAATTGGCGGAGCGGACGGGACTCGAACCCGCGACCCCCGGCGTGACAGGCCGGTATTCTAACCAACTGAACTACCGCTCCTTTAGCAAATTGCTTACGCACGATGCTAAATGCTTTTTAAGTCGCTAACGTGTCATGGTTAGGAGACTCGCTTCATAGTGAAGCTACTCTTTCGAGTAATTAGGCGCCTGGAAATGACCTACTCTCGCATGGGGAGACCCCAAACTACCATCGGCGATACTGTGTTTCACTTCTGAGTTCGGAATGGGATCAGGTGGTGCCACAGCTCTATGGTTTCCAGACAAATTTTGTTTATCTAACGCACTATTCTTGATGCATTAAATAATAATTCGGAAAGCTGATTGCTTTTACTCTTATCAAGAGTCTTGAGTTCCACAAGTACACGGATGTACTTGATGTCATCAATGCATGGAGCATTTTATGACCACTGTTTAAGCGCCTCATTCTAATACTAAGTCGTATCAGTAAAACCCATCTGGGTTGTATGGTTAAGCCTCACGGGTCATTAGTACAAGTTAGCTCAACGCCTCACAACGCTTACACACCTTGCCTATCAACGTAGTAGTCTCCTACGGCCCTTTAGAGAGCTTAAAGCTCTAGGGATGACTCATCTTAGGGCTCGCTTCCCGCTTAGATGCTTTCAGCGGTTATCGATTCCGAACGTAGCTACCGGGCAATGCCATTGGCATGACAACCCGAACACCAGCGGTTCGTCCACTCCGGTCCTCTCGTACTAGGAGCAGCTCCCTTCAATCATCCAACGCCCACGGCAGATAGGGACCGAACTGTCTCACGACGTTCTGAACCCAGCTCGCGTACCACTTTAAATGGCGAACAGCCATACCCTTGGGACCGACTTCAGCCCCAGGATGTGATGAGCCGACATCGAGGTGCCAAACACCGCCGTCGATATGAACTCTTGGGCGGTATCAGCCTGTTATCCCCGGAGTACCTTTTATCCGTTGAGCGATGGCCCTTCCATTCAGAACCACCGGATCACTATGACCTACTTTCGTACCTGCTCGACGTGTATGTCTCGCAGTTAAGCTGGCTTATGCCATTGCACTAACCGTACGATGTCCGACCGTACTTAGCCAACCTTCGTGCTCCTCCGTTACTCTTTGGGAGGAGACCGCCCCAGTCAAACTACCCACCAGGCACTGTCCTCAACCCCGATAAAGGGCCAGAGTTAGAACATCAAAACTACAAGGGTGGTATTTCAAGATTGACTCCACTCAGACTAGCGTCCAAGCTTCAAAGTCTCCCACCTATCCTACACATGTAGGTTCAATGTTCAGTGCCAAGCTATAGTAAAGGTTCACGGGGTCTTTCCGTCTAGCCGCGGGTATACGGCATCTTCACCGCAATTTCAACTTCACTGAGTCTCGGCTGGAGACAGCGTGGCCATCATTACGCCATTCGTGCAGGTCGGAACTTACCCGACAAGGAATTTCGCTACCTTAGGACCGTTATAGTTACGGCCGCCGTTTACCGGGGCTTCGATCATGAGCTTCTCCGAAGATAACCCAATCAATTAACCTTCCGGCACCGGGCAGGCGTCACACCGTATACGTCATCTTGCGATTTTGCACAGTGCTGTGTTTTTGATAAACAGTTGCAGCCACCTGGTATCTGCGACTCCCGTCAGCTTAGAGAGCAAGTCTCATCACCAACAAGAGCGTACCTTCTCCCGAAGTTACGGTACCATTTTGCCTAGTTCCTTCAGCCGAGTTCTCTCAAGCGCCTTGGTATTCTCTACCCGACCACCTGTGTCGGTTTGGGGTACGATTCCCGCTAACCTGAAGCTTAGAAGATTTTCCTGGAAGCATGGCATCAACTACTTCATCACCTTAGTGACTCGTCATCAGCTCTCAGCCTGTACATTAAAGTACGATTTCCCGGATTTGCCTAAGAAATCAACCTACCACCTTAAACGCGGACTACCAACGCCGCGCTAGCCTAGCCTTCTCCGTCTCTCCATCGCAGTTAGCGGAAGTACAGAAATATTAATCTGTTTCCCATCGATTACGCCTTTCGGCCTCACCTTAGGGGTCGACTCACCCTGCCCCGATTAACGTTGGACAGGAACCCTTGGTCTTCCGGCGAGGGAGTTTTTCACTCCCTTTATCGTTACTCATGTCAGCATTCGCACTTCTGATACGTCCAGTGTGGGTTACCCCTTCACCTTCAACCGCTTACAGAACGCTCCTCTACCGCGCATCTCTAATGAAATGCACCCGTAGCTTCGGTGGTATGTTTAGCCCCGTTAAATCTTCCGCGCAGGCCGACTCGACTAGTGAGCTATTACGCTTTCTTTAAATGATGGCTGCTTCTAAGCCAACATCCTAGCTGTCTAAGCCTTCCCACATCGTTTCCCACTTAACATACACTTTGGGACCTTAGCTGACGGTCTGGGTTGTTTCCCTTTTGACAACGGACGTTAGCACCCGCTGTCTGTCTCCCGAGTAGTACTCATTGGTATTCGGAGTTTGCAAAGGGTTGGTAAGTCGGGATGACCCCCTAGCCTTAACAGTGCTCTACCCCCAATGGTATTCGCTCGAGGCGCTACCTAAATAGCTTTCGAGGAGAACCAGATATCTCCGAGTTTGATTGGCCTTTCACCCCCAGCCACAAGTCATCCGCTCATTTTTCAACATAAGTCGGTTCGGTCCTCCAGTTGATGTTACTCAACCTTCAACCTGCCCATGGCTAGATCACTCGGTTTCGGGTCTACACCTTGCAACTAAACGCGCAGTTAACACTCGGTTTCCCTACGGCTCCGCTATTCGCTTAACCTCGCTACAAAATGTAAGTCGCTGACCCATTATACAAAAGGTACGCAGTCACGGTCTCAAGAACCGCTCCCACTGCTTGTACGTATACGGTTTCAGGTTCTATTTCACTCCCCTCACAGGGGTTCTTTTCGCCTTTCCCTCACGGTACTGGTTCACTATCGGTCAGTCAGGAGTATTTAGCCTTGGAGGATGGTCCCCCCATATTCAAACAGGATGTCACGTGTCCCGCCTTACTCGTTTTCATCTATGGTTAGTTTTCATGTACGGGGCTATCACCCTGTGCCGCTGTGCTTTCCAACACATTCCACTAACACCCCATAGACTTAAGGGCTAATCCCCGTTCGCTCGCCGCTACTAGGGGAATCTCGGTTGATTTCTTTTCCTCCGGGTACTTAGATGTTTCAGTTCCCCGGGTTTGCCTCACTACACTATGTATTCATGTAGTGATAACAGCTTATGCTGCTGGGTTTCCCCATTCGGATATCGTTAGCTCAAATGCTTATTACTAGCTCGCCAACGCTTTTCGCAAGTTATTACGTCCTTCATCGCCTCTGACTGCCAAGGCATCCACCGTATACGCTTGGTCACTTAACCATACAACCCAAATGAGTCTTTCTTTTTTCGCTTGTTACTCATCACGCTGTCGTTATTGTGAACCTCATTCGTCAGTCATGTAGCGCTGCTACACTCCTTTCTCATTCGTTTCACGGCTTAGACACCGTTTCGATTAACTGCGCTTACCTTATCGAAATAAAGTAAGAAAAACAGGGTCGTATTATGACCAGCTGGTTTTTACTTGTCTCACCTCCAGGGTAGGAAGTGGACTCGCCTTAGTTTTTAGAATATTCAAGACACTTAAACAGTGTTTTGAGAACTCAAGTGTTAATGCTTTCGCATTAACGTTTTTCGCACTAACGTAATCACACAAACGACAACGAATCATCATTCATGCGCCTTTAGTTAGTACTATCAGCTTTCCAAATTGTTAAAGAACAACACTTAACCGGCAAGCGGTGTGTTTCACTCTACTTCCGAAGAAGTTAACAAGTAATCTGTGTGAACACTCACATGCATCGCTGCACTTTAGGTATTGAGTTAGTCGTATAGGTAAGGAGGTGATCCAGCCCCAGGTTCCCCTAGGGCTACCTTGTTACGACTTCACCCCAGTCATGAACCACAAAGTGGTGAGCGTTCTCCCGAAGGTTAAACTACCCACTTCTTTTGCAGCCCACTCCCATGGTGTGACGGGCGGTGTGTACAAGGCCCGGGAACGTATTCACCGTGGCATTCTGATCCACGATTACTAGCGATTCCGACTTCACGGAGTCGAGTTGCAGACTCCGATCCGGACTACGACGTACTTTGTGAGATTAGCTCCACCTCGCGGCTTTGCAACCCTCTGTATACGCCATTGTAGCACGTGTGTAGCCCTACTCGTAAGGGCCATGATGACTTGACGTCGTCCCCACCTTCCTCCGGTTTATCACCGGCAGTCTCCCTAGAGTTCCCACCATTACGTGCTGGCAAATAAGGATAGGGGTTGCGCTCGTTGCGGGACTTAACCCAACATTTCACAACACGAGCTGACGACAGCCATGCAGCACCTGTCTCACAGTTCCCGAAGGCACAAGTCCATCTCTGGTCTCTTCTGTGGATGTCAAGAGTAGGTAAGGTTCTTCGCGTTGCATCGAATTAAACCACATGCTCCACCGCTTGTGCGGGCCCCCGTCAATTCATTTGAGTTTTAACCTTGCGGCCGTACTCCCCAGGCGGTCTACTTAATGCGTTAGCTTGGGAGCCCAGTGACTAAGTCACCAAACTCCGAGTAGACATCGTTTACGGCGTGGACTACCAGGGTATCTAATCCTGTTTGCTCCCCACGCTTTCGTGCATGAGCGTCAGTCTTTGTCCAGGGGGCCGCCTTCGCCACCGGTATTCCTCCAGATATCTACGCATTTCACCGCTACACCTGGAATTCTACCCCCCTCTACAAGACTCTAGTTCGCCAGTTCCAAATGCAATTCCCAGGTTGAGCCCGGGGATTTCACATCTGGCTTAACAAACCGCCTGCGCACGCTTTACGCCCAGTAATTCCGATTAACGCTCGGACCCTCCGTATTACCGCGGCTGCTGGCACGGAGTTAGCCGGTCCTTCTTCTGTAGGTAACGTCACAGTAATAGTTTATTAAACTATTACCTTTCCTCCCTACTGAAAGTGCTTTACAACCCGAAGGCCTTCTTCACACACGCGGCATGGCTGCATCAGGGTTTCCCCCATTGTGCAATATTCCCCACTGCTGCCTCCCGTAGGAGTCTGGGCCGTGTCTCAGTCCCAGTGTGGCTGATCATCCTCTCAGAACAGCTAGGGATCGTCGCCTTGGTGAGCCATTACCTCACCAACTAGCTAATCCCACCTAGGTTCATCCAATCGCGGAAGGCCCGAAGGTCCCCTCCTTTCCCCCGTAGGGCGTATGCGGTATTAGCAGTCGTTTCCAACTGTTATCCCCCTCGACTGGGCAGATCCCTAGGCATTACTCACCCGTCCGCCGCTCGTCACCTCAGAAGCAAGCTCCCTTGTGTTACCGCTCGACTTGCATGTGTTAGGCCTGCCGCCAGCGTTCAATCTGAGCCATGATCAAACTCTTCAATTAAAGTTCTTTTGAAAACCCCACTCTTATAAATAAGAACGACGCTTTCGGCTCAATGAATTCTGATTTCATTTAAAAGACTCGGAAGAATCAATTAAATGTTTGTACATATTACTATGAACATTCATCGTTGCATTGAGTTGTAATTTTTTGATTGCCAACATTCCGAAGAACAGAAGACAATTTCGAATAACTCAATACCTGTGAATGTCCACACAGATTTCTTGTTTAGATTGTTAAAGAACGTTGCTAACATGAACATCTTTCGATTTTTCATTCAGCGGCCGTTGACGCTAGGTCGTTGGCTTGGGGTGCGTATTCTACGCTTTCCCGGGTTGGCGTCAAGTGTTTTTTCAAACTTTCTTTTCGCCTTGAACTCTGTGTTTGAAGCACTTAATTCAACCTGACTCGGTAAACCGCTTGCGCTGTCTGCCGTGTCAGTGGATTGCGCATTATAGGCACCACACGGTTTTGCGCAAGGCCTTTTTAGCATATTTATCAATTAATTCTTATACTCGACTTAACACCACCTTAGGCACACCTTACCCACAGACTTACCCACAATCATGGATAACTAAATTCATATTTTACCCCTGGTCAGATGGGCAAGCATATTATCGATTTTGATGATGAGCTTTGCATTTGTGCTCTATGCTGCCCAAAAGTAGATAAATCACGTTTGGCCAATCATATAATCGAGCTAATAATGAGTACTGATACACTTTGGTGTTATCAATCCAACATAAACCCTAGAGAATTGCGTCATGACATCAATTAACGGCAAGTGGCACCTAATAACCTAATAACCTAATAACCTAATAACCTAATAACCTAATAACCTAATAACCTAATAACCGCATCTGCCGATATTGATGGATGAAAGTTAGACCGTATTATCGATGAGAATATTCACGTTTATTGTTACTTAGAAAGGGAGTTCGATAATTATTAAGAGGTAACCAACTAATCAGTAGAGAAAAAATCACTACAAGATAGCCAATGATGAACCTACAGTTACGCCTAGTTTGTTACAACAAGAGTGTAATGTTGGCGCGATAACCTGGTCTGATTTTATAACGTATCTGGCCTAGAACAAAATGGACCTATTTAGCTGTGGTAATAAATTTATATGTGAGACATTGGTAAGTTGCCTGTTGTGAAAGACAAAATCCCCATTTGATTTGAGCCAATATGAAAGCCATGAAAGTATCAAATAGGACAGAGTATCAGTCAAAGACATAACTGCTGGCACAATGCAGTAATGGAACCCTTCTTAGGAAACCTCAAAAAAATCGATACCTAAGTATGATTTTTATTGTAGCTTAATGAATCTGTAAACGACGTATATGCACAAATTCAAAGGCCTGCAGTGTTGATGTTTTAAGGATGAACTAGATTGATGAATTAACTCCCGGCACGATACAAATTTTGGATACAAAAAAGCCCGCTATATAATAGCGGGCTGTTTCGCGACTATTGCAGCCAATTAGGCGCCTGGAAATGACCTACTCTTTTATCCCCGAAGGGGACGCATGGGCATATTCGACAAACTGCTGTCATGTTTTGGCCAATAACAAACTCTATACTATAAATTATAACGTAAAAAAGCCCGTTACGTTAGTAACGGGCTTATCACTACTCTTTCGAGTCAATTAGGCGCCTGGAAATGACCTACTCTCGCATGGGGAGACCCCAAACTACCATCGGCGATACTGTGTTTCACTTCTGAGTTCGGAATGGGATCAGGTGGTGCCACAGCTCTATGGTTTCCAGACAAACTCTTCTCTAGGACGTAACACTAGATTATTCTTGGTGCTGATACCAGAATCGAACTGGGGACCTCATCCTTACCAAGGATGCGCTCTACCAACTGAGCCATATCAGCAAAAGCTACTACTTGAAGCTTATTAGGCGCCTGGAAATGACCTACTCACACATGGGCATATTCGACAAACTGCTGCCATGTTTTGACCAATAACAAACTCTACACTATAAATTGCAGACGAAAAAAAGCCCGCTACATAATAGCGGGCTGTTTCGCGACTCTCTCAAGTCAATTAGGCGCCTGGAAATGACCTACTCTCGCATGGGGGAGACCCCAAACTACCATCGGCGATACTGTGTTTCACTTCTGAGTTCGGAATGGAATCAGGTGGTGCCACAGCTCTATGGTTTCCAGACAAACTCTTCTCTAGGACGTAACACTAGATTATTCTTGGTGCTGATACCCAGAATCGAACTGGGGAACCTCATCCTTACCAAGGATGCGCTCTACCAACTGAGCCATATCAGCAAAAGCTACTACTTGAAGCTTATTAGGCGCCTGGAAATGACCTACTCTCGCATGGGGAGACCCCAAACTACCATCGGCGATACTGTGTTTCACTTCTGAGTTCGGAATGGGATCAGGTGGTGCCACAGCTCTATGGTTTCCAGACAAATTTTGTTTATCTAACGCACTATTCTTGATGCATTAAATAATAATTCGGAAAGCTGATTGCTTTTACTCTATCAAGAGTCTTGAGTTCAACAAGTACACGAATGTACTTGATGTCATAAACGCATTGAGCATTTTATGACCACTGTTTAAGCGCCTCATTCTAATACTAAGTCGTATCAGTAAAACCCATCTGGGTTGTATGGTTAAGCCTCACGGGTCATTAGTACAAGTTAGCTCAACGCCTCACAACGCTTACACACCTTGCCTATCAACGTAGTAGTCTCCTACGGCCCTTTAGAGAGCTTAAAGCTCTAGGGATGACTCATCTTAGGGCTCGCTTCCCGCTTAGATGCTTTCAGCGGTTATCGATTCCGAACGTAGCTACCGGGCAATGCCATTGGCATGACAACCCGAACACCAGCGGTTCGTCCACTCCGGTCCTCTCGTACTAGGAGCAGCTCCCTTCAATCATCCAACGCCCACGGCAGATAGGGACCGAACTGTCTCACGACGTTCTGAACCCAGCTCGCGTACCACTTTAAATGGCGAACAGCCATACCCTTGGGACCGACTTCAGCCCCAGGATGTGATGAGCCGACATCGAGGTGCCAAACACCGCCGTCGATATGAACTCTTGGGCGGTATCAGCCTGTTATCCCCGGAGTACCTTTTATCCGTTGAGCGATGGCCCTTCCATTCAGAACCACCGGATCACTATGACCTACTTTCGTACCTGCTCGACGTGTATGTCTCGCAGTTAAGCTGGCTTATGCCATTGCACTAACCGTACGATGTCCGACCGTACTTAGCCAACCTTCGTGCTCCTCCGTTACTCTTTGGGAGGAGACCGCCCCAGTCAAACTACCCACCAGGCACTGTCCTCAACCCCGATAAGGGGCCAGAGTTAGAACATCAAAACTACAAGGGTGGTATTTCAAGATTGACTCCACTCAGACTAGCGTCCAAGCTTCAAAGTCTCCCACCTATCCTACACATGTAGGTTCAATGTTCAGTGCCAAGCTATAGTAAAGGTTCACGGGGTCTTTCCGTCTAGCCGCGGGTATACGGCATCTTCACCGCAATTTCAACTTCACTGAGTCTCGGCTGGAGACAGCGTGGCCATCATTACGCCATTCGTGCAGGTCGGAACTTACCCGACAAGGAATTTCGCTACCTTAGGACCGTTATAGTTACGGCCGCCGTTTACCGGGGCTTCGATCATGAGCTTCTCCGAAGATAACCCAATCAATTAACCTTCCGGCACCGGGCAGGCGTCACACCGTATACGTCATCTTGCGATTTTGCACAGTGCTGTGTTTTTGATAAACAGTTGCAGCCACCTGGTATCTGCGACTCCCGTCAGCTTAGAGAGCAAGTCTCATCACCAACAAGAGCGTACCTTCTCCCGAAGTTACGGTACCATTTTGCCTAGTTCCTTCAGCCGAGTTCTCTCAAGCGCCTTGGTATTCTCTACCCGACCACCTGTGTCGGTTTGGGGTACGATTCCCGCTAACCTGAAGCTTAGAAGATTTTCCTGGAAGCATGGCATCAACTACTTCATCACCTTAGTGACTCGTCATCAGCTCTCAGCCTGTACATTAAAGTACGATTTCCCGGATTTGCCTAGAAATCAACCTACCACCTTAAACGCGGACTACCAACGCCGCGCTAGCCTAGCCTTCTCCGTCTCTCCATCGCAGTTAGCGGAAGTACAGAAATATTAATCTGTTTCCCATCGATTACGCCTTTCGGCCTCACCTTAGGGGTCGACTCAACCCTGCCCCGATTAACGTTGGACAGGAACCCTTGGTCTTCCGGCGAGGGAGTTTTTCACTCCCTTTATCGTTACTCATGTCAGCATTCGCACTTCTGATACGTCCAGTGTGGGTTACCCCTTCACCTTCAACCGCTTACAGAACGCTCCTCTACCGCGCATCTCTAATGAAATGCACCCGTAGCTTCGGTGGTATGTTTAGCCCCGTTAAATCTTCCGCGCAGGCCGACTCGACTAGTGAGCTATTACGCTTTCTTTAAATGATGGCTGCTTCTAAGCCAACATCCTAGCTGTCTAAGCCTTCCCACATCGTTTCCCACTTAACATACACTTTGGGACCTTAGCTGACGGTCCTGGGTTGTTTCCCTTTTGACAACGGACGTTAGCACCCGCTGTCTGTCTCCCGAGTAGTACTCATTGGTATTCGGAGTTTGCAAAGGGTGGTAAGTCGGGATGACCCCCTAGCCTTAACAGTGCTCTACCCCCAATGGTATTCGCTCGAGGCGCTACCCTAAATAGCTTTCGAGGAGAACCAGATATCTCCGAGTTTGATTGGCCTTTCACCCCCAGCCACAAGTCATCCGCTCATTTTTCAACATAAGTCGGTTCGGTCCTCCAGTTGATGTTACTCAAACCTTCAACCTGCCCATGGCTAGATCACTCGGTTTCGGGTCTACACCTTGCAACTAAACGCGCAGTTAACACTCGGTTTCCCTACGGCTCCGCTATTCGCTTAACCTCGCTACAAAATGTAAGTCGCTGACCCATTATACAAAAGGTACGCATGTCACGGTCTCAAGAACCGCTCCACTGCTTGTACGTATACGGTTTCAGGTTCTATTTCACTCCCCTCACAGGGGTTCTTTTCGCCTTTCCCTCACGGTACTGGTTCACTATCGGTCAGTCAGGAGTATTTAGCCTTGGAGGATGGTCCCCCCATATTCAAACAGGATGTCACGTGTCCCGCCTTACTCGTTTTCATCTATGGTTAGTTTTCATGTACGGGGCTATCACCCTGTGCCGCTGTGCTTTCCAACACATTCCACTAACACCCCATAGACTTAAGGGCTAATCCCCGTTCGCTCGCCGCTACTAGGGGAAATCTCGGTTGATTTCTTTCCTCCGGGTACTTAGATGTTTCAGTTCCCGGGTTTGCCTCACTACACTATGTATTCATGTAGTGATAACAGCTTATGCTGCTGGGTTTCCCCATTCGGATATCGTTAGCTCAAATGCTTATTACTAGCTCGCCAACGCTTTCGCAGTTATTACGTCCTTCATCGCCTCTGGACTGCCAAGGCATCCACCGTATACGCTTGGTCACTTAACCATACAACCCAAATGAGTTTCACTTGCGTGAACATCTGGGCCATATCATGACCAGCTGGTTTTTTACTTGTCTCACCTCCGACCAGGAAGTGGACTCGCCTTAGTTTTTTAGAATATTCAAGACACTTAAACAGTGTTTTGAGAACTCAAGTGTTAATGCTTTCGCATTAACGTTTTTCGCACTAACATCATCACACCAATAACAACGAATCGTCATTCATGCGCCTTTAGTTAGTACTATCAGCTTTCCAAATTGTTAAAGAGCGGGCTTAAAAAGCCAAAGATAAAATCTCGTGTTATCTTTGGCATCTCTAACCTATGCATATGCTTATCGTCATGATAAGTGTAAATGGTGGAGCTATGCGGGATCGAACCGCAGACCTCCTGCGTGCAAGGCAGGCGCTCTCCCAGCTGAGCTATAGCCCCATTACATGCAGTTGAGATTTTACGTTTACCTTCAATGAAGGTCTTACCAAAAAAATTGGCTTGCCAATCGTTTCTAATCAAGGCGGTTGATAGCGACGTTTAGTTGACTAAACGGTTATCATCCAACGCAGAGTAGGAAAGATTGGTGGGTCAGAGTGGACTTGAACCACCGACCTCACCCTTATCAGGGGTGCGCTCTAACCAGCTGAGCTACAGACCCAACGTAATTTCTCTTTCTTCTATCAAGTAATCTGTGTGAACACTCACATGCATCTCTGCACTTTAGGTATTGAGTTAGTCGTATAGGTAAGGAGGTGATCCAGCCCCAGGTTCCCCTAGGGCTACCTTGTTACGACTTCACCCCAGTCATGAACCACAAAGTGGTGAGCGTTCTCCCGAAGGTTAAACTACCCACTTCTTTTGCAGCCCACTCCCATGGTGTGACGGGCGGTGTGTACAAGGCCCGGGAACGTATTCACCGTGGCATTCTGATCCACGATTACTAGCGATTCCGACTTCACGGAGTCGAGTTGCAGACTCCGATCCGGACTACGACGTACTTTGTGAGATTAGCTCCACCTCGCGGCTTTGCAACCCTCTGTATACGCCATTGTAGCACGTGTGTAGCCCTACTCGTAAGGGCCATGATGACTTGACGTCGTCCCCACCTTCCTCCGGTTTATCACCGGCAGTCTCCCTAGAGTTCCCACCATTACGTGCTGGCAAATAAGGATAGGGGTTGCGCTCGTTGCGGGAACTTAACCCAACATTTCACAACACGAGCTGACGACAGCCATGCAGCACCTGTCTCACGTTCCCGAAGGCACAAGTCCATCTCTGGTCTCTTCTGTGGATGTCAAGAGTAGGTAAGGTTCTTCGCGTTGCATCGAATTAAACCACATGCTCCACCGCTTGTGCGGGGCCCCCGTCAATTCATTTGAGTTTTAACCTTGCGGCCGTACTCCCCAGGCGGTCTACTTAATGCGTTAGCTTGGGAGCCCAGTGACTAAGTCACCAAACTCCGAGTAGACATCGTTTACGGCGTGGACTACCAGGGTATCTAATCCTGTTTGCTCCCCACGCTTTCGTGCATGAGCGTCAGTCTTTGTCCAGGGGCCGCCTTCGCCACCGGTATTCCTCCAGATATCTACGCATTTCACCGCTACACCTGGAATTCTACCCCCTCTACAAGACTCTAGTTCGCCAGTTCCAAATGCAATTCCCAGGTTGAGCCCGGGGATTTCACATCTGGCTTAACAAACCGCCTGCGCACGCTTTACGCCCAGTAATTCCGATTAACGCTCGGACCCTCCGTATTACCGCGGCTGCTGGCACGGAGTTAGCCGGTCCTTCTTCTGTAGGTAACGTCACAGTAATAGTTTATTAAACTATTACCTTTCCTCCCTACTGAAAGTGCTTTACAACCCGAAGGCCTTCTTCACACACGCGGCATGGCTGCATCAGGGTTTCCCCCATTGTGCAATATTCCCCACTGCTGCCTCCCGTAGGAGTCTGGGCCGTGTCTCAGTCCCAGTGTGGCTGATCATCCTCTCAGAACAGCTAGGGATCGTCGCCTTGGTGAGCCATTACCTCACCAACTAGCTAATCCCACCTAGGTTCATCCAATCGCGGAAGGCCCGAAGGTCCCCTCCTTTCCCCCGTAGGGCGTATGCGGTATTAGCAGTCGTTTCCAACTGTTATCCCCCTCGACTGGGCAGATCCCTAGGCATTACTCACCCGTCCGCCGCTCGTCACCTCAGAAGCAAGCTCCCTTGTGTTACCGCTCGACTTGCATGTGTTAGGCCTGCCGCCAGCGTTCAATCTGAGCCATGATCAACTCTTCAATTAAAGTTCTTTTGAAAACCCCACTCTTATAAATAAGAACGACGCTTTCGGCTCAATGAATTCTGATTTCATTTAAAAGACTCGGAAGAATCAATTAAATGTTTGTACATATTACTATGAACACTCATCGTTGCATTGAGTTTAAATTTTTGATTGCCAACATTCCGAAGAACAGAAGACAATTTCGAATAACTCAATACCTGTGAATGTCCACACAGATTACTTGATAAATTGTTAAAGAGCTTGATGTCGATTTTTCAGACATCGCCGTCAGACGCTAGGTCGTTGGCTTGGGCTGCGTATTCTACGCATTCCCTTTATTGCGTCAAGTGTTTTTTCAAACTTTTTCGCCTGTTACCAACACTACTAAGTAGTTGTTAATAACGCTAACTGGTTTTCGCTTTCGCTGTATGCCGTGTCAGTGGATGCGCATTATAGGCAGCTTAAGATTTAGTGCAAGCGCTTTTGTGCAAAAAAATGATCTTTTTATGATCTTTTATTCATTTGAGCACTTAACTACATGATACCCACTATTTACCCCAAAGTTATCCACAAAGGGTGAATTTATCAGTCAGTTTTATTATCCCAGAAACAAAAAGGTAGCGAATAATCGCTACCTTTTTTATCTAACATCAATAGTGAACAGAGAGTTAACTGAGTTTACCGTGACATTGTTTGTACTTTTGTCCTGAACCACATGGGCACGGATCGTTACGGCCTATTTTCTCACCTTCACGGATGACTGTTTTAGGCGCTCTATTTGTTGCTCTGCTGTATCACTTAATGCTTCTGCTGCTGCGTGTTGATAAGCCAGTTTAATCTTTGCATCTTCATCCCGGCGACGCTGCTCCATTTCATCAACATCTGACTGCGCTTGAACTTGTACTTTAGACAGTACGCTTATCACGTCATTTTCAGTGTTTCAAGCAATTGTTGGAATAATTCAAACGATTCACGCTATATTCTTGCTTTGGATTTTTCTGTGCATAACCGCGTAAATGAATACCTTGGCGTAAGTGATCCATGGCAGCTAAGTGCTCTTTCCAGAGTCCATCTAGTGTTTGCAGCATTACCGCTTTTCAAATTGACGTAATACTTGTGCACCGACCATCTCTTCTTTAGCTTTATATAATTCACTCCATGACGTTAGAATCCGTTCGCGTAACGTTTCTTCATGCAGATTATCATCTTGATCTAACCATTCTTGAATTGTTAGCTTTAGGCCAAATTCATTACCAAGGCGTTGTTCAAGCCCCGGTACATCCCAAAGTTCTTCAAGTGATTGCGGTGGAATATATTGATCGACAATTCCACTTATCACATCTTGTTCGATATTCTGGATAGTGTCTTGAATACTTTCAGCATCCATTAGCTCGTTACGCTGTGCATAGACAACTTGACGTTGATCGTTAGCGACATCATCATATTCGAGCAATTGCTTACGGATATCAAAGTTACGAGCTTCAACTTTACGTTGAGCGTTTTCAATAGCACGTGATACCCAAGGATGCTCAATAGCCTCACCCTCTTCCATACCGAGCTTTTTCATCATGCCAGATACTCGATCTGAAGCGAAGATACGCATTAAGCTATCTTCCATCGACAAGTAAAAACGTGAAGAACCCGCATCACCTTGACGACCAGCACGACCGCGTAACTGATTATCGATACGACGAGATTCGTGACGTTCTGTACCTAGGATATGCAAACCACCTGCAGCAAGCACTTCATCATGACGTATTTTCCAGTCAGCTTTAATCTTAGCTTTCTGTTCTGCCGTTGGATTATCTAGCGCTTCAATTTCCATGTTCCAGTTACCGCCTAATACGATATCTGTACCACGGCCAGCCATGTTAGTTGCAATAGTCACAGCACCTAAACTACCGGCTTGAGCAACAATCTCTGCTTCTTTTTCATGAAACTTAGCATTGAGCACGCTATGCGGAATGTTAGCTTTTTTCAATAATGAGTTAAGTAGTTCTGATTGTTCAATAGAGACAGTACCCACTAATACTGGTTGGCCACGTTCACGACAACCTTCGATATCTTTAATAATCGCTGCATTTTCTGGCGCGGTAAGATAGACCAAGTCGGCCATATCTTTACGAACCATTGGGCGATTTGTAGGAACAACACGGTATCTAAACCATAGATATGTTGAAATTCGAATGCTTCGGTATCTGCTGTACCTGTCATACCGGCAAGCTTTTCATACTGTCTGAAATAATTTTGGAAAGTGATAGAAGCCAGAGTTTGGTTTTCATTCTGGATTTTAGCGCCTTCTTTGGCTTCGACAGCTTGATGCAAGCCTTCTGACCATCTACGACCAGGCATAGTACGGCCTGTATGTTCGTCGACAATAATAACTTCATCGTCTTGTACAATATAGTCGATATCTTTTTCAAACAAGGTATGGGCGCGAAGTGCCGCATGAACATGATGCAATAACGAAATGTTCGTCGCAGAATAGAGCGAGTCACCTTCGGCTAACATGCCTTTTTCAATTAATAGCTGTTCAACTTTTTCTTGACCACGTTCAGTTAAATGAACCTGTTTACCCTTTTCGTCAATACTATAGTCACCTTCACCAACATAGTCTTCGGTGTCTTCTTTGTCTTGAGCGATGAGACTTGGGATCAATAAATTAATTTTGGCGTTAATTCAGAGCTGTCTTCTGCCGCACCAGAAAATAATCAATGGTGTACGGGCTTCATCAATTAGAATTGAATCGACTTCATCAATAAGGGCATAGTGCAATGGTCGCTGAACGCGCTCTTGTGGAGAAAACGCCATGTTGTCGCGAAGGTAGTCAAAACCAAATTCATTATTAGTACCGTAGGTAATATCTGCATTGTAGGCTTCTTTCTTTTCGAATGAACCTAAGCCAGCAATGTTAATTCCGACACTTAAACCTAAAACTCAAATAATGGACGGTTATTCTCAGCATCACGTGTAGCTAAGTAATCGTTCACAGTAATGATGTGAACACCTTTGCCCGTTATGCCGTTAAGGTAAGCTGGCAAAGTTGCCGTTAGAGTTTTACCTTCACCGGTTCGCATTTCAGCAATACGATTGCTGTCTAAAACCATGCCGCCGAGTAATTGAACATCAAACGGACGCATGTCGAACACACGCTTTGATGCTTCACGTACAACAGCACTTTCTTTTTTCGCTTGTTACTCATCACGCTGTCGTTATTGTGAACCTCATTCGTCAGTCATGTAGCGCTGCTACACTCCTTTCTCATTCGTTTCACGGCTTAGACACCGTTTCGATTAACTGCGCTTACCTTATCGAAATAAAGTAAGAAAAACAGGGTCGTATTATGACCAGCTGGTTTTTACTTGTCTCACCTCCAGGGTAGGAAGTGGACTCGCCTTAGTTTTTAGAATATTCAAGACACTTAAACAGTGTTTTGAGAACTCAAGTGTTAATGCTTTCGCATTAACGTTTTTCGCACTAACGTAATCACACAAACGACAACGAATCATCATTCATGCGCCTTTAGTTAGTACTATCAGCTTTCCAAATTGTTAAAGAACAACACTTAACCGGCAAGCGGTGTGTTTCACTCTACTTCCGAAGAAGTTAACAAGTAATCTGTGTGAACACTCACATGCATCGCTGCACTTTAGGTATTGAGTTAGTCGTATAGGTAAGGAGGTGATCCAGCCCCAGGTTCCCCTAGGGCTACCTTGTTACGACTTCACCCCAGTCATGAACCACAAAGTGGTGAGCGTTCTCCCGAAGGTTAAACTACCCACTTCTTTTGCAGCCCACTCCCATGGTGTGACGGGCGGTGTGTACAAGGCCCGGGAACGTATTCACCGTGGCATTCTGATCCACGATTACTAGCGATTCCGACTTCACGGAGTCGAGTTGCAGACTCCGATCCGGACTACGACGTACTTTGTGAGATTAGCTCCACCTCGCGGCTTTGCAACCCTCTGTATACGCCATTGTAGCACGTGTGTAGCCCTACTCGTAAGGGCCATGATGACTTGACGTCGTCCCCACCTTCCTCCGGTTTATCACCGGCAGTCTCCCTAGAGTTCCCACCATTACGTGCTGGCAAATAAGGATAGGGGTTGCGCTCGTTGCGGGACTTAACCCAACATTTCACAACACGAGCTGACGACAGCCATGCAGCACCTGTCTCACAGTTCCCGAAGGCACAAGTCCATCTCTGGTCTCTTCTGTGGATGTCAAGAGTAGGTAAGGTTCTTCGCGTTGCATCGAATTAAACCACATGCTC
The DNA here is from genome assembly GCF_010092445.1 of Shewanella sp. Arc9-LZ. Taxonomy (NCBI): domain Bacteria; kingdom Pseudomonadati; phylum Pseudomonadota; class Gammaproteobacteria; order Alteromonadales; family Shewanellaceae; genus Shewanella; species Shewanella sp. Arc9-LZ. The sequence continues at coordinate 4,850,474 of NZ_CP048031.1, forward strand.
CACCGCTTGTGCGGGCCCCCGTCAATTCATTTGAGTTTTAACCTTGCGGCCGTACTCCCCAGGCGGTCTACTTAATGCGTTAGCTTGGGAGCCCAGTGACTAAGTCACCAAACTCCGAGTAGACATCGTTTACGGCGTGGACTACCAGGGTATCTAATCCTGTTTGCTCCCCACGCTTTCGTGCATGAGCGTCAGTCTTTGTCCAGGGGGCCGCCTTCGCCACCGGTATTCCTCCAGATATCTACGCATTTCACCGCTACACCTGGAATTCTACCCCCCTCTACAAGACTCTAGTTCGCCAGTTCCAAATGCAATTCCCAGGTTGAGCCCGGGGATTTCACATCTGGCTTAACAAACCGCCTGCGCACGCTTTACGCCCAGTAATTCCGATTAACGCTCGGACCCTCCGTATTACCGCGGCTGCTGGCACGGAGTTAGCCGGTCCTTCTTCTGTAGGTAACGTCACAGTAATAGTTTATTAAACTATTACCTTTCCTCCCTACTGAAAGTGCTTTACAACCCGAAGGCCTTCTTCACACACGCGGCATGGCTGCATCAGGGTTTCCCCCATTGTGCAATATTCCCCACTGCTGCCTCCCGTAGGAGTCTGGGCCGTGTCTCAGTCCCAGTGTGGCTGATCATCCTCTCAGAACAGCTAGGGATCGTCGCCTTGGTGAGCCATTACCTCACCAACTAGCTAATCCCACCTAGGTTCATCCAATCGCGGAAGGCCCGAAGGTCCCCTCCTTTCCCCCGTAGGGCGTATGCGGTATTAGCAGTCGTTTCCAACTGTTATCCCCCTCGACTGGGCAGATCCCTAGGCATTACTCACCCGTCCGCCGCTCGTCACCTCAGAAGCAAGCTCCCTTGTGTTACCGCTCGACTTGCATGTGTTAGGCCTGCCGCCAGCGTTCAATCTGAGCCATGATCAAACTCTTCAATTAAAGTTCTTTTGAAAACCCCACTCTTATAAATAAGAACGACGCTTTCGGCTCAATGAATTCTGATTTCATTTAAAAGACTCGGAAGAATCAATTAAATGTTTGTACATATTACTATGAACATTCATCGTTGCATTGAGTTGTAATTTTTTGATTGCCAACATTCCGAAGAACAGAAGACAATTTCGAATAACTCAATACCTGTGAATGTCCACACAGATTTCTTGTTTAGATTGTTAAAGAACGTTGCTAACATGAACATCTTTCGATTTTTCATTCAGCGGCCGTTGACGCTAGGTCGTTGGCTTGGGGTGCGTATTCTACGCTTTCCCGGGTTGGCGTCAAGTGTTTTTTCAAACTTTCTTTTCGCCGTTGTAAACTTCAATTTGAACCTTACAACCTGCCAGCGACGTATGCCGTGTCAGTGGTTGCGCATTATAGGGAGCTTAATTATTTGTGCAAGCATAAATAGGCTAAATATTGCAAAAACATGACCGAGAGGTGCTTTTTCAATCGAAAAGAACAAAAAAGGGACTATCCGTCCCTTTTTCGGCTATTTCACTCAGTTCTAATCACCAAAGAATCGAGTTTCCTGTTTTATTTCTATTGGGCTGCCATCTATTTGCGCAGTTATTTTGATATCGATTTTGGTGATACTTCTCTTCAACTCAATAGGATCAACAGCAATACTAATTGGTAAGGTTAATACTTCACCCGCTTCTATCGATACATGCTGTGGGCCAATCCATCTGGCATTAGGCAATCCTTCGACGCTTAGCTCATATTCTTGCGGCTGTTCTGTTTTATTGAGAATTTTAATCGTAAAGGTATTCTCTGTATTGCCTTGGTTGTTTTCTCGATAAAGTGAGTTTCTATCTCTAATGACATCCATACGCACAGGTGCAATCGTTGCGCTGGCATATATGAATATTAATATCATCACCGTGAGTACCACACCGTAACCCACTAACTTAGGTCGTAATACCTTTTCTTGCACACCATCAAGTTTGTTTTCTGTTGTGTAACTGATTAACCCTTTGTCGTATCCCATGCGTTCCATTGTGTTATCACATGCATCGATACAAGCACCACAGTTAATACATTCGTATTGCAGACCATTGCGAATATCGATTCCAGTTGGACACACTTGTACACACAAGTCACAGTCAATACAGTCGCCTAAACCCATCTCTTTAGGATCTTGTTTACGTGTACGAGGACCACGGGTTTCACCACGTTGAGTGTCGTAGCCTACAATATAGGTATTCTTATCAAACATGGCAGCTTGGAAGCGGGCATAGGGACACATGTGAATACACATGATCTCACGCATCCATCCGGCATTACCGTAAGTAGCAATTGTGAAGAAAACCACCCAAAAATATATCCCGCCACCTGCATTAAGGGTAAAGAAGTCAATATAAAGCTCACGACTTGGAACAAAGTAGGATACAAAGGTAGTGGCTGTTAATAGTGATATTAATAACCAAGAAGTATGTTTTGCTGTTTTACGCCAGAGTTTATTGACACTCCATGGCATTTGGTCAAGCTTGATACGTTTATTACGCGCGCCTTCAAACTTTTCTTCAAACCATATAAAGATGAAGGTCCACACGGTTTGTGGGCAAGTATAGCCACACCACACTCGACCGAGATAAGTGGTAACGAAAAACAGCCCAAATGCGGCTATCATAAAGAGTGCGGCAAGCAAGGTGAGATCTTGTGGCCAAATAGTTAAACCAAAGACGTGAAATTTTTGCTCAGCAAGATTAAACCACACGGCTTGACGGTCTCCCCAAGGTAACCAAGGCAGAAGTAAGAAAAATAACATGGCTATCCAACCCATATAACGTCGTAAGGTTGTCCATAAACCATCGACAGCTCTTACGTAAATACGGTTGCGCGGATTGAAGCTGTCTGCTTTACTAGCATCAGGTTGATGGATTTTAATACGTTGTTGTTTGGAAAAGTCCTTGGAGTTGGATTCTGTCGTCATGTTACAGCCTTACTGCTTTAATATTGAACGATAACTAGCTTATTATATAGGTAATAACACATTATTGGATAAAAAGATGAGAGGCTGGATAGGATTAGCAATAATCGCGGGGATTATTTATTATTTCGCGACAGAAACAGACAAGCTTGATAAGCCAATTAATGACATTAAAACGATGTTTACTAAGGCAGATAAAAAGCTTGATTCGATGACGGGTACAAAAATCATTAAAATCGATAAGCACATTCCACAAGTTAAAGAGGAAATTTATAAGCGTTTATCGACAATTGAAATTCGTGAATTAGATGGTGTATTTACCAGTAACGAAGCCATTAGTGAGTTTAAAATCGAATACTGCCATAGTAGTGCTCGCCACCCTGTTTTTTCAACAGAAAATTTGCAATTTATTTGCGATAAAATCTAATAACTTGTGCTCGTTAACGATTTTATGCTAACGAATTGACCTAAGTATCAAATAAGCCTAGCCTTTGTGTAATATCTGCAATAGGGGCTAGGTTTTTTTATGACACCATCACAAACTGAATCAGTATCTGACATCTTTGACCCTGAGTTATGGAATCTTGTCGAAGGATTCAATTTTGAAGACATCACTTACCACCGGGCAAAATCCCAAAGCACGGTGCGTATCGCAATAAACAGGCCTGATTGCCTTAACTCATTTCGTCCTAAAACAGTAGATGAACTCTATATGGCTCTAGACCACGCTAGACAATGGTCCGATGTAGGTTGTGTACTTATTACAGGAAATGGACCATCAGCAAAAGGTCAATACTCATTTTGCGCAGGTGGCGATCAGCGTATTCGTGGTAAAGATGGCTATAAATATGAAGGTGCTGAAGAAGGTACTCCTGATGTAGCTCGAATGGGGCGCCTACATATATTAGAAGTGCAGCGAATGATCCGCTTCATGCCTAAAGTGGTCATTGCGGTTGTACCTGGCTGGGCTGTGGGTGGTGGACATAGTTTACATGTGGTTTGTGATTTAACATTGGCGTCAAAAGAACACGCTGTTTTTAAGCAAACCGACCCTGATGTAGGTAGCTTTGACTCCGGATATGGCAGTGCTTATTTAGCCAAGATGATTGGTCAGAAGCGAGCCCGCGAAATCTTCTTTCTTGGGTTTAATTACTCTGCAGAAGAGGCATTTAACATGGGCATGGTAAATCGTGCTATTCCACATGCCGAACTAGAAACTGAAGCCTTAGCTTGGGCCAAAGAGATTAACTCTAAATCCCCCACTGCAATGCGTATGCTTAAATATGGCTTCAATATGGCTGATGATGGTTTAGTAGGCCAACAACTGTTTGCTGGTGAAGCAACACGCTTAGCCTATGCGAGTGAAGAAGCTCAAGAAGGTCGCGATGCCTTTTTAGAAAAACGAGATCAAGACTTTTCACGTTTTCCTTGGCATTACTAATCTCAACACCTGATGTTATAGACTGCATTTATTCATGTGATTAATTATATGAAAGACCCTACTTAGGGTCTTTATTTGTTTCAAGATTAAAAATAATAAACGTAATCGAAATTTTCATTTGCAATAATCGAATTAACCCTCTTTACTTGATAATGATAACTGTTATCATTTGAATAAATCAAACAGGGGATTCATCATGAAAAAGACTATTAGCTTTGCCATTTTACACTTCAGTGTCGCTTTTACGATTACCTACCTATTAACCGGTAGCATTATTATCGGTGGTACCATTGCCCTGCTTGAACCTGCCGTTAATACAGTTGTGTTCTACTTTCATGACAAGGTGTGGAAAAACATTGAGTTGAAAAAGATGCAACAAGCTGAGATAACAACAGAGTCAATTCAGCTTGTGAGCTAAGATTATGGCCAGATTGATGGCCATAATCTTACTAACATATACTTGTTGCTACACTATACGAGTTTAATGATAGCAACATCGTAAGCAGCAAGGTTTGCACTGCCTAAAACGTATTGCCCTTGTAACTCACTTGGTACAGTTTGCGAATAACCGGCGTAGTTAAACAAGTAAGCATACTGACCACGCTTAACCACACGCATATCTTTAGGTAACGCTAATGTGGTTAATCCTAACTCTACTGCAAGCATTTTAAAGTACTCGAGTAAAAATCCATCACAGGTCAATGTCGCTACATAGCTAGTATTTTGATGACGAGCCACAGCAGGACTACCATCATGATACGTCGCCACCACATCAACACCATCGCCGAGTTCTAGCTCCTCTCGCCAGCACTGGCTTTCAAACTCAACCCCATTAAAATGCAAGACTTCACTGCAGTCTGGACGAATGGTTTCAGTTGATAATACTCTTACAGGAACTAAAACTTGGAATGCTCCCGGTGCTAACGTAGGCACTAATGACAATTCATCCGTTTTACTACCTGAGCGAGGACCGATAACCAAATGTACGTTGGCTTGCTGACATTTATCAACAAAGGCTTGCGGCACAATCGGTAAACACGGTGCGACAACTAAAGCATACTGTGTCAAATCATGATCTACAGAGACAAAATCTACAGCTAACCCTAACTGACGTAATGCCGAGTAATAAGCAAACTCAACGCGTTGATGATTGTAACTGTCACCTTGGCGTTCAATCTCGGTCACCCACTGACTGTTAGCACCTGTCACGATAGCCACTTTCGCTTGTACTGGATCGCTAATGGTAAAATCGACTTTGGCCAACTCGTCACGCATTTGCTCAACTTCAGCCCAAGCTGCAGCTTTCGAATTATCGTTACGTTTAATGCCTGCATGCATTTGCTCTTGCGCAAATGGCACTTGGCGCCAACGGAAATAACACACGCAGTCTGCACCATGGGCAAACGCCTGCCATGACCACAGTCTAACCATGCCTTTTTCAGGACGAGGGTTGTGATGCGCCCAATTTACTGGACCAGGTTGCTGCTCCATTACCCAAAAGTTTTTATTACTCACACCACGGCTTTGGTCAAACGAGTAACTTGAAAAGTCAGGGTGTCCGGTACGCATGTACGGTTTAAATTGTTCTGCTGGCATATGTTTAAAAAACATATCTGAACGACCGAGCGGGTAATTGTCGTAACTGACAAAATCGAGGTTTTTGGCTAATGCAAAGTTATCGGCTTGAGTATCGACTAACGGGATAAAGTTATGGGTTACAAAACGATTTGGCGCATGAGCACGAATGATCTCAACCATTGCATCATGAAACTTCACCACTTGGTCAGAACTAAAACGACGGTAAGCCAGTTGATGAGCAGGATTGGTTTCAGTTACCGCTAGAATAGGTAATTCGATTTGTTCAAAATCTTGATATTCCATCGACCAGAAAACATTACCCCAGGCAGTATTGAGCTTTTCAATATCGTTGTGATAATAGGCTTTGCACCACTGTTGAAATGCTGACTTAGCCACCAATGAGCCACTATGAGTAGTATCGTGACAAGCAATCTCGTTGTCCGTTTGCCAGCCACAGATGCCAGGATGTTGACCATAGCGTTGTGCAATAACGGTAGAGATACGCATTGCTTCACGAAAGTAGTTATCACTTGAAAAATCATAATGACGGCGCGAACCAAAGCCACGGGTAGTACCTGTTTTAATATCGACAGGTAAAATGTCTGGGTATTTGTCGATTAACCATTTAGGAGGCGTAGCCGTTGGCGTGCACATAATCACTTGCAGCCCTTCGTTAGCTAACGTTTCAATGGCACGATCCAGCCACTCAAAAGAATACTCGCCATCACGAGTCTCAATTCTAGACCACGCAAACTCGCCAATACGCACATACTGTAATCCAAGCTGACGCATTTCTTTTGCGTCTTGTTGCCACATAGATTCAGGCCAATGCTCAGGGTAGTAGCAAACTCCTAACATGTTAATCTCCAATATATAGTGCGTAAAACCGTTGGCTCGAACATAGGATATTGTTAAGGTTCTACCCTACTGTCATAAGCAAAATTACGGGGTTATTTAACCAATTTTTAATGACGATCAATATACTAACCTAGTATTTATATGATATATAGTATTTTAAAATAATCCGAATACATCATTAACACACTGCAGAATGTTGCTGGCTCAATCCAACACATTCGAATATGTATGCTTAATCAGTGTGTATAAACACAAAAACGTCAATCAAGGACAATATCATGTCACATCCCCAGTTCGTTTTGCTTAATGGCCAACATACTAGCTTGATCGTTGATTGCTTAAACAAGACTCCTGCCATTTTGTATTTTGGTAAAAAGTTATCTGAAAAGACCAGCTTTGACATGATGAAACGGTTAAGCACCAGACAAGAAGCTAAATGCTCAGTTGTTGTTGAAGCGCCTATTTCATTATCGCCGTTAATGGGTGAAGGTTTTACCGGTGCACCTGGCATTGAAATTTTTGATAACAACATTGCATGGTCAATTGGTGGTGCACTAACACAAGTGAACCAACCGAATGAAAACGAAGTGTATTTCGAGTCAGTAGATACCCTACGTCAGCTAAGCGTTAAGCATCACTTACAGCTTAACCCACGCAGTGACGTACTCAGTGCGACAACAGAATTAACCAATTTAGGCCAAACCTCAGTTAATGTGAATTGGTGTGCAGCGCCAACCATTCCGATGCCTCTGCATATTGACCAAGTAATGTCGTTTGAAGGCCGTTGGTCGAACGAATTCCAACGCAAGTCTTTTGATACCTTCTTAGGCAGTTTTGTGCGTGAAAACCGTAAAGGTAAAACCTCACACGACAATTTCCCGGGCATGGTAATGCACAACAAACTCACCCATGAACAAGGCGGTGAGTGTTATGGTTTTCATTTAGGTTGGAGTGGCAACCATAAAATGCGAGCGGAGTTACTTGCAGAAGGCCGCAGTTATGCCCAATTAGGTGAATTATTAATGCCTGGTGAAATGATACTCGCGCCTAACGAGTCTTATGTCAGCCCAACATTATATACAGCCTATTCTAATGACGGTTTTAGTGGCTTATCTCATTGCTTCCATCAGTATGTTCGTCAATCACTTATCACTGAAAAGGTACGCCTAAAGCCACGCCCAGTGCACTACAACACTTGGGAAGGAATTTACTTTGACCATGATGTTGCTGTTTTACAATCATTAGCGACCCAAGCGGCTGACATTGGCGCAGAACGATTTGTACTCGATGACGGCTGGTTTAAAGGTCGCCGTGGTGACTTTGCCGGTTTAGGTGACTGGACTGTTGATCGTGAAATTTACCCAGACGGACTGCAACCACTGATTGATCATGTTAATAACGTGGGCATGGAATTTGGTTTATGGTTTGAACCTGAAATGGTTAATCCAGACAGCGATTTATATCGCAACCACCCTGAATGGGCGCTACAAACCCAAGGTAACGAGCAGCTGCAATTTAGAAAACAGCTAGTGCTAGACATGACGAACCCAGACGTGACTGAATATCTGTTTAATGCGATTAACGATATCTTGGTTGAATACCCACAAATTCTCTACCTCAAATGGGACATGAACCGCGATCTCAATCATGCAGGTAATTTATTGGGTAAGCCGGCAGTACATCAACAAACTAAAGCCGCTTATGCTTTAATCAAGCGCCTTAAAGATAGTCATCCACACATTGAAATTGAAAGTTGTTCCTCTGGTGGTGCGCGAGTTGATTACGGTGTATTACAACACACTGATCGAGTATGGACTTCAGATTCAAATGACGCATTAGATCGACTCACCATTCAACGTGGTTGTTCATTCTTTTTCCCAGCAGAAGTGATGGGGGCGCATGTTGGCCCGCGCGATTGCCACATTACCGGGCGACACATCAATATTGCCATGCGAGCCGCGGTCGCTTTCTTTGGCCACATGGGGATTGAAATGGATCCTCGAGAGTTAACCCATGATGAACGTGAGCAGTTACAGCAGATAATCAAGCTGCACAAACAGCATCGTCAGTTAATTCACAGTGGCAAGTTGGTACGATTAAACAGCGATGGCGACTCAATCAACTTTGGTATTGTTAGTACAAACCAAACCCAAGCTTTGTTTGCTTACAACAGCGTCAAAGAGACCCAACGAACTAATCCGCCAAAATATCATTTTGCAGGATTAGATGCCGACAGAGATTATCAACTATCACTAATTTGGCCGGCCGGATTTTCATTCTACTCACCGTCTGTATTAGCCATGACAGACGATCAAACCTTTAGTGGTGAAGCATTAATGACCTTTGGCATGCAGTTGCCGATTACCTTCCCACAAACGTCGTTGATTTTTGAGTTAAATGAAGTGAAATAATACTTTATCGCGCGCCTCTTTATAGCGCGCATTATTTATCCCCATTAAGCAAAAGAGCACCCTTTAGGTGCTCTTTTTATGATTGTTTCGACCGACTACAACTTCAACTCAATCAGCTCAAGTGCTTCATCTAAAATCATTGAAACAGCGGCTTTAGATAATTCAGGATTGCGCGCTTTAATCGCATTAAAAATTTCGGCATGCTTTTTCACATCCGCACCCGGCACGCCTTTTATCTTGTTGGTGTAACGAATGCTCACCCTGAGTGCGGTACCAATAAACTCGGTTAATTGCACAAAAAAACGGTTACCACTGGCGATTAGGATGCTGGTATGAAATGCAATATCCGCTTCTAACGGGTCATCTAAACCTTGTTCAGCTTCAACCATACGTTCGAGTGCCTTCTCGATAGACGCTAATTGCTCATCAGATGCGTTCATTGCTGCAAGTGCCGCCGCTTGCGGTTCTAGCGCAACCCTCACTTGAGTAAACTCTTTCAGTAAAGACAATGACGGTTTACTGCTTAAAATCCATTTTAATACGTCGGTATCAAACATGTTCCAATTGCTTTCAGGCAACACGCGAATACCTTGTTTAGGCCGAGATGAAATAAGGCCTTTTGCAGACAGCATTTTTACCGCTTCACGCGTTGAGCTACGGCTAACATCGTATTCAATACACAAATCAGCTTCAGAGGGTAAACCTTCGCCAACAGGGTAAACCCCTTTTACAATGGCAATGCCCAAATCGTGAGTTAATTGATGTGTTAAATTTTGACGTGGAGAATTATTCATGCTTTTACTGTCCAATATTCAGTACATAAATCTGTTATATCATATTTAAACGCAATTACGATATAACTTTGTTTTCAGTGGTGTTAATGTTAGAAATAGACTTAATAATCATCATTATTTTTCGGATTAATCATTAAATCCAACAAATACCGCTAGTTAACCATAATCATAAAAAGTAGGTTTGGAGCGTTATAAGTGAGTTTGTTAACCCAATATCAAGACTTGAAAGACAAAGTCATCTTTATTACTGGCGGCGCCAGCGGTATTGGCGCATCTATGGTCGAAGCCTTCATACATCAACAAGCTAAAGTGGCTTTTATTGATATCGATCATAAAACAGCAGCCAATCTACTTAGCAAAATGGCCAAAATTGATGCTTCATCAATTTGGTTTCGCGCTGTCGATGCCACCGATTCCGAATCATTACAACAAGCCATTAGAGATGTTGGTCAACACTTTGGCCGTTTTGACGTACTGATAAATAATGTCGCTAATGATGCGCGCCAAGATGTCGAAACGATTTCAGCCCATGATTGGCATAAGTGCATGCAAATTAATTTAGACCCTGCTTTTTTTGCATCTCAAGCGGCTTATATTTTAATGAAGCAGCAGCATTCCGGTAGCATTATTAATTTCAGTTCAATCACCGCGTTATTAGGCTCACAACAAATGACTGGCTACGTGACAGCAAAAGCAGGCTTAATTGGTATGACACGCTCATTGTCGCGTGAGTTTGGAGAATCTGGTATTCGTGTCAATGCCATTTTGCCCGGTTGGGTCGCCACCGAAAAGCAGCTGGCCAGTTGGCTAACAGAACAAGAAGAGCAAAAATGGACTGATGCGATGGCATTAAAACGCCGAATCACCCCTCAAGATGTTGCCAAACTCGCCCTGTTTTTAGCCTCAAACAATAGTGAATTGATCACCGGTCAGTGTATCAATATTGACGGTGGGAGAGCTTAGCTTGCTTGCTAAATATCAACATTTTATTGCTGTCGATTGGGGCACAAGCCATTTACGTGCTTATCTATGTTTAGCCGAAGTCGGTAAACCATTAATAGTGCTTGAACAAGCCAATAATGTCGGCGTGAAGAAAATTCAAACCGATTTTGAAACCACACTAATGGACAGTATTGCACCTTGGGCTAATCGTTTTGGAAAACTACCTATATTGATGATAGGTCAAATAGGTTCAAGCATTGGCTGGAAAGAAACCCAATATCTTGCTTGTCCTATTTCGCCCCAAGAGGTGATCTCTGCCGGGACGCGCTTTGACAGTCAAGGCCATCAAGTCACCATATTCCCAGGATTAAGTTGCCAGCTTTATAACCAACTCCATGACTCGATGCGTGGAGAAGAATTTCATTTACTGGGCTGGCTTGCGATGGCTCCACAGCATCTAGTTGGTCGACATCTTGTATGCTTGCCTGGAACCCATACTAAATGGGTGCTAATTGAAGAAGGTAAAGTCATTTTATTCAAAACTGCGCTAACCGGTGAACTGTATGACCTATTGTCATCTAACAGCGTATTGATCCAAGAAAAAGTATCAGATTTAGAATTTGATTTTGGCGCATTTATTGAAGGTGCTGATTTTATCTTGTCATCTACTAACGATAATTTTTATCACGGATTATATAGCGTCCGCAGTAAACAGCTTTTTGAGGATTTCTCAACCAAACAAGCACATGCGTATTTATCAGGACTATTGATAGGAAGTGATGTTCGCGCAGCTATCAGCGCCCAAGAGTGGCAATTAACAGAATTAGAATCAGTGGCGATTATTGGTCCACCTCACTTAAGCCAATGTTTTGTTGAAGTGTTACATCACTGTAATATCAACACAACATTATGGGATGTTACAGACGCGACATTGGCAGGATTTAATGTTGTGTACCAACACGCACATCATTCGACAGATGAATAATACACTAACCCAGAGCATCGGCGATCTTATACAGGTTATCCCATCACAAAATGATTTGGGTGAAAATGCTTTATGGCACCCACAACAACAAGCCATTTATTGGATCGATATCATACAAGGAAAAATTCACAAATATAGTGTCGAGACTCAGCTGCACGATCAATACAGTTTACCCTATCGTATTGGCAGCTTTGCGTTTTTAGCAGAACAGCAAACATTTCAGTTAATTGTCGCCTTTGAGCAAGGTTTTGCACTGTATCATCTCGATACACATGCATTAACATGGCTTAGCCAACCTGAAGTTGCACAGAAAGGTAACCGTTTTAATGATGGCCGCACCGATCGCAGTGGACATTTTTGGGCGGGAACCATGGTTGAAACCCGTCATGATCAACATCAACAAGGCAACTTGTACCGGATAGATAACCACGGTGAATGCCATAAAACCATTGAAGATATTTTGATCTCTAATGGTTTGTGTTGGAGCCCTGACGGTAACATTATGTATCACGCAGACTCTGAAAAACATTGCATCCATCAATATCGCTATAACCCAACTCACAAAACATTAACGGATAAAGCCTTGTTTGCGACCACCGAAGATCATGTATTTCCTGATGGTTCAACTATTGATGCACATGGCTTTATGTGGAATGCCCAATGGGGCGATCATAGCGTGGTACGTTATCATCCAGATGGTCATATCGTCGAAAAGTTAATTCTACCTGCTGTACAACCCTCTAGTGTCGCCATTGGAGGCCCAAATTTAGATTGGTTAATTGTGACAACATCACGTATTGAACTGACTCAACAGCAACTCGTTGATTATCCATTATCGGGTAACGTGTTTATTTATCAGTTACATCACGTTACTGGGATCGTCGACACACCTTGTCGTATCAATATCAACCAAGCATAAATCACAGCAATGGCAGATAAAACACACCCAAAAACTTTTTATCATTTTGGGTGCTAGTGTTAACACGTTAAGGTTAACTCACATCAGAAACAACTGCCGGTGCAACTTCCTGTTTACTGGCGACATAATCACTCAGTACTTGCTGTTGTTCCTCAGTAAAATGCAAACCTAGCTTAGTCCGTCGCCATAAAATATCTGCACTGCAACTGGCCCATTCATTGGCAATAACATAATCGACTTCCGCTTGATATAAACCATGACCAAAATCAATCCCCAATGCCTCGCTGCTCGCAGCATCATTTAAAATGGATTGGGTACGGGTTCCGTAAGTTCGTAATAAACGATTAATAGATCGTGTATTTATCCAAGGATATTGTTGCTGATAAATCCGGTTAAGATCACCTAAATCAGTAAAATCACCACCAGGTAGCGTTTGAGTTGCTGTCCAAGGTTTACCCATTTGAGGATGGAAAGGTTTTAATCGATTGACTGCCGCTTCGGCCAGTTTTCGATATGTCGTAATTTTGCCGCCAAACACTGACAATAGCGGCGCCTTATCTTTAGGGGCGTCGACAATAAAGGTGTAATCACGGGTCACCGACTGCGCCGAATCTGACTCGTCATCCATTAATGGTCTCACCCCTGAGAACGTATGCACAATATCTTGTTCGCTAATGGTGCTTTTAAAATAGTGATTGGTAATGCTAATCAGATAATCAATTTCTTGCTGGTCGATACGCACATCTTTAGGGTCGCCGGTAAAATCAACATCAGTGGTACCAATCAGAGAAAAGTCATCTTCAAATGGGATCACAAACACAATCCGCTGATCGACATTTTGCAAAATATAAGCGTGTGGCTGTTGATGGATTTTAGGCACCACAATATGGCTACCTTTTACTAAACGAATTTTTTGTGGTGAAGGCTGCTTTAATACATTTGAAAATAAGCTCGACACCCAAGGTCCAGAAGCGTTAACAATACTTTTTGCATACACCTGACGTAATGACTTGTCCCCTTGATGTTGTAAGGTGAGCTTCCAGATACCATTGTCGCGTTCGGCACTAATACAGCGGGTTTGAGTACAAATTTGTGCCCCTAGCTCTTTCGCTGCAAGGGCATTTAATACCACTAAACGAGAGTCATCGACCCAAGCATCAGAATATTCAAACCCTTGAGTAATTTCAGGTTTTAATGGGCTATCTTGTGTGAAGTTAATTTTTTTAGACGCATTCAGAGTGACGCGTGATGCTAAATTGTCATATAAAAATAACCCAAGACGGATCATCCACGCTGGACGTAAATGAGACTGATGGGGAAGCCTAAATGTCAACGGAGTGATCAAATGAGGTGCTTTTTTAAGCAACACTTCACGCTCTGCTAATGCTTCTTTAACCAAACGGAACTCATAATGTTCTAAATACCGAAGTCCACCATGGATCAGTTTACTGCTATTTGATGAGGTTGCAGACGCTAAGTCATTCTGTTCACACAGCAAGACACGTAAACCACGCCCCACTGCATCGGCCGCTATTCCAACACCGTTTATGCCGCCACCAATCACGACAACATCAACAATTTCTCTATCGGCTTCCATTTACGTATCCCACCACTAAAATAAATATGATAAATAATATATATTAGCAACATCATAGAGTGACAGACGGTCAATTGACAAGCTGAATTAGAAAGATCTTGTCGAAATTGATTACATCTTGTTAAATAAAATACTTAATAGTAGTATTTATCATATAAATTAAATTTGCAGCATTTATCAACAGTACAATTGAGATAATAATATGCATTTTCTGGTTATTGCTCCAGACACATATAGATGAAAGGGATTGCCATGAGTCAGTTTGAATTTACCCACAGACGAAAAAATCCGTTAACAGGTAATTGGGTGCTAGTGTCGCCACATCGAAATAATCGTCCTTGGTTAGGTGCGACAGAAAAAAATGCCCCTTCGAATTTACCAGAGTACGATAACACATGCCCTTTATGCCCCGGCAATCATCGTGCAAACGACAGTATCAATCCTGCTTATGATAAAACCTTTGTGTTTACTAACGACTTTGGCGCACTAACGTCACAAGTGACCGAACATTCCGCCGCGCTCAATCATGACAATCCATTATTTGAAATAGAGCAGGCTACGGGTGAATGCCGAGTGATTTGTTTCTCACCTAAGCACAATAAAACCTTACCAGAATTATCCGTGGCTGAGATCAATGATGTAGTTAATACCTGGAAACTGAACTACATCGAATTATCTGCTCAGTATGCATGTGTACACATTTTTGAAAACAAAGGTGAAGTCATGGGGTGTTCACAACCTCATCCCCACGGACAAGTATGGGCCCACAATCATTTATCGACCGAAATACAATTAGAAGAAGACAACCAGCGTAACTACCAACAACATCATGGCGGCAATTTGCTCGGCGATTATGTTAAACATGAAATTGCCGACGGTGAGCGAGTTGTTTATCAAAATGACCACTGGCTTGTGGTTGTACCATTTTGGGCTGCATGGCCTTTTGAAACCTTACTCGTATGCAAAGATGATGTACGCCATTTTGGTGAGCTAACCGATGCGCAATCAACTGCTTTAGCCCAAGCGATTAAGATACTCACCACCCGATACGACAATGTGTTTAATTGTAGCTTCCCGTACTCAATGGGTTGGCACAGTGCACCAAGCAAACTTGACGACAATAGTCACTGGCGCTTACATGGCCATTTTTATCCACCACTATTACGCTCAGCCACCGTAAAAAAACACATGGTCGGCTACGAGATGCTCGCCGAAAGTCAACGCGATTTAAGTCCAGAAACAGCTGCAAAAATTTTACAAAATGCCAGCGACATCCATTACTCTCAAGGAAACAATAATGAATAACGACGCGCTACAGGCATTCTATCAGCAGCAGTTTTCATCATTACCACAAGGGGTAGTTAGTGCTCCTGGTAGGGTTAATTTAATTGGTGAATTCACCGACTACAATCAAGGTTTCGTATTACCTTGCGCACTCACTTTCCGCACTCAAGTTTTTTACCATATACGAAATGACAACACGGTTAATGTACTATCAACCATGTATCCGAATGAACAAGAAAGTTTTGACGTTAATCAACCAATTAGTGCTGGTCAGTCACAATGGGGCAACTACATCCGTGCGGTTGCATTTGTGCTTAACCGTGCTGGCCACCAGCTACAAGGTGTTGATTTATTAATTGAAAGTAATGTGCCACAAGGCAGTGGTTTGTCATCTTCGGCGGCACTAGAAGTGGCTATTGCAGGGATGTTTAATCATGTTTGCGGCCTAAATTTAACCGAAGAGCAAATCGCCTTATTCGGTCAACAAGCCGAGAATGATTTTATGGATTGCCAGTGCGGCATAATGGACCAGTTAATTTCAGCTAAAGGTCAACAAGACCAAGCGTTATTAATCGATTGCCAAAATTTACACACAAAATCGGTGACCATTCCAACAGACTTATCGATTGTTATTGTTAACTCTAACTACCCTAGAAAGTTAGTCGACAGCGAATACAACCAACGCCGTATCGACTGCGAGCAAGCCGCCAGTAAAATGGGCTTAACCACCCTGCGCGATGCTGACTTAGCGTTGTTAATGCAAACTAAGCCACAAATGAGCGCAAATGAATTCTCCCGAGCTCACCATGTGATCACCGAAAATGCCCGCGTCATTGCCGCAACCCAAGCCTTAGCCAGTAATAACATCGAACAACTGCGCATTTTAATGACCGCATCACATCAATCGTTAAAGCATGACTTTGAAGTGACCGTACCAGCCACCGATGGTTTAGTGCAAATTTGCCAACAAGCTTTAGCAGACAGAGGCGCCGTACGCATGACCGGTGGTGGATTTGGCGGCGCGATAGTGTGTTTATGCCGTAATGAAGACGTAGCCGCTATTCAGCAAGCGGTTGAGCAACACTATTTTGCGCAGTTTAATTTGCAAGCGGACATTTATGTTTGCACCGCAGGCAAAGGATTAACCGTAGAAACGTTTCAGCAGTAACTCTGTAAATGAGTCGATAACAAAAAATGATGTGGGTTGAGGACCCGCCCACATTACATAATAAAAATGACCAAGTACTACAGCCGATGCTGAAGAGCATGCATTACTGAAAAGGACAGCATTAATGATGACCAAATCACTTATTTCTATCGCGTTGTTATGTTTAGGCACCCACTCAAGCGCCATTGCCGCAAACGCAACAGACAGTGACACAAAAAATACCATTCTAGTCGCCGAACAGCTTTACCCCAACACACTGCCAAAGGAAGCGTTGCCAGAGCTAGCGCAAACAGGGCTTTATCAAGTCGGTGTTAAAACTGTTAACTTGATTCATAAAAATCAATTTAATCCCAAAACCCAAATAGCTGAAGACCGAAAACTCAACATTGAGGTGTGGTACCCAAGTAACAAAACTGCCGCGACCAAGCAAAACCAACCGGCAGTATTAAATGCCGTTTATAATGATGAAACCCGTTTAGGATTACCATTTTCACTGCAAGGCAATGCCACTCGTGACGCAGAAGTGGCCGCATTAACGGATCAGCCATTTCCACTCATCGTGTTATCCCATGGTTATACTGGCTATCGCACCATTATGTTTTACTTAGCTGAGCATCTAGCGTCACACGGATATATTGTTGCGGCACTGGATCACACCGACTCGACTAATGCTGATGTCGATATGGTTAATGCTCCGGTTAGCGGTTTTTTTAGCACATTATTAAACCGTTCGCGTGATCAACAATTTGCCCTTGATTATTTTACCGGCAGTGACAATTTTGTCAGTCGCATTATCGACACGAAACGATCAGGCTTGATTGGCTATTCAATGGGCGGCTATGGTGCGGTAAACACTGTGGGCGGCTGTTATCAATTTAACCCACAAACTGCCGCTACCTTTACCGGCAGCAAAGACCAAAATATTATTAATGGTGCCATTACTTTACTCAACACCTGTGCTGGTGGCCAAACAGCCCCTGTAACAGTTGATCCTAAATGGAAAGCCATGATTGCTATGGCCCCCTGGGGAGGCAACCATCAACTATTTGACCCAGTAGCATTAGCAAAAATAACCGTCCCAACACTGTATGTTGCTGGCGATCTTGATGATATTTCTGGTTATAAAGGAATTCAATCGCTATACCAGCAAACTGGCGGTGAACATACCTATATGCTCACCTATCATAATGCTCGCCATAATATTGCCCCACATCCAGCACCTAAAGTGGCTTACCAAAATGAAATAGATTTAGGCCACTATTTTGAACCCGCCTGGAATACGACACAGCTTAATACCATCAATAAACACTTTGCATTAGCTATGATGGATTGCCATGTTAAAAATCAACAAGATAAGTGTTCATACCTACAATTAAGCGCTCAGTCTAATGAGCAAGATCAACAAGGCAATCCAACGACAGCCTGGAAAGGTTTTGCCCACAGCTATGCCACAGGCATGTCATGGGATATGAAATCCGCACCGCAATAAATAACCATTTTGAAATTGTTTTGATTGTTATCAGAATGTTTTTTTACAAGAAATGAACTATACCAAAGTGTAATAAACACAAAAAATACAGTCTGATTACTGTCTGAATAAACATTGAGCGATGACAGTAATATCTTTAAATTACAAAGACTAAATTCATTTACAACCTTAGGTTTTGGTACTATTTATTGCAATGTATATCACCATGATGTCAGTGATTAGTCTAAAAATTCATCATTAAATTACACCATACTTGTTAAGAAAAGGTTGATATTTAAGCTCAATTAATATATTTATAAGATAAATAAGCTTTAATTAAAAATAAAGATTTTATAAAAAAGCAACAACATCAACTGGGGGAAGAAAAATGTCGACAAAAGGAATCGCAACTTTTGGTAAGAGGACAACGATAGCACTTGCCATTGCTGGGGCATTAGGAAGTGTTAACGGCGTCTCTGCAGCAGAAGCAGAAACTCAAGCTAATGAACAAACAATAGAAGTTATTGCTGTAAAGGGGATACGCAGCAGTTTAAAAAATTCAATGGCCGATAAGAAATCTGCTTCGGTTGTGTCGGATGGTATTTCAGCCGAAGATTTAGGTAAGTTTCCAGATTTAAACGTAGCCGAATCATTACAACGTATTACTGGTGTATCGATTGACCGAAGTGGTGGTGAAGGTCAGGCAGTAACGGTTCGTGGCTTTGGCCCACAATTCAATACAGTATTGGTTAACGGCCGTCAATTAGCGACAGATAGCGCTGGTCGTGAGTTTAATTTCGACATCTTAGCCGCTGACCAAATTACGGGTGCTAACGTCTATAAAACCAGCAGTGCCAGCATGCAAGAAGGTGGCATTGGCGGTACGGTCGACGTCACAACCGCGCGTCCGTTTGATTATTCAGGCTTCCAACTTGTCGGTTCTGTGAAAGGAATGTATGAAAGTCTTTCAGAAGAAGTTTCACCTTCTGTCTCAGGTTTGATCAGTAACACCTTCAATGATGAAACTATGGGTGTATTACTTGCCGTAAGCCATCAAGAGCGCCAAGTTCAAATTAACCAAATCAACACCGCCGGTTGGCGTGGCGGTCAAACTATTTCCAATTCACGTGATGGCGTGTTGTTTACCAATGCTTATATTCCACGTAACTGGGACCAAATCGTTGATCAACAGGACCGAACTCGTACTAACGGTAGCTTAGTATTCCAGTATGCTCCGTCTGACGACGTCAGCATTACCTTGGATGGTTTTATTTCAAAATTTGAAGTGGATTCTGAAGTTACCGATTTAGCATCATGGTTTGAGCCAGACCGCGTTGGTAATGCCACTATCGACCCTGCAACAGGCACCTTATTAACCTTTAGCCAAGATGTTGGTTTACATCAAGGCAGTGGCGACCCAGCAACTGACTTTGTGTCGCACACTCGCAACTCTCGCGACGTGACAAACAGCGGTGTCGGCTTAAATGTTAAATGGGATATTACAGACCAATTAAAAGCTAACTTTGATGTTTCAAACTCAAATGCTGAAAACGATCGTGCTGGCCGCGACCGTTTCAACGTTGTCGGTATGACCAACAGCTATGAATTTGATGGCTCGGGTGGAACCCCTACCGTTATCCATGGTGGTTTTGAAAATGGCAACTTACCTGATGCCGGCCTTTCTCGTTTACATTATAACGAAAAAGGTAATCAATTTACTGACGAAGATGAAATTACTGAGTTTAAAGCTGATTTCGAATATTCACCTGATTCATTGGTGTTCACGAAAGCGAAATTTGGTCTATACCGTCAAGAGCGTGAAAAATCCAGTTACCAGATTTTTGGTAGTCAGTGTCAATTCTGTGGTTATGGTACTCCTGCACCCAATGAAGCCATTAACTTCAGACCCTATACTGCGAATAACTATTTCTCTGGTTTAATCGACACCTTCTACACCTATGATGGTGATGCTATGGTCGATTATTTAGCCGCTGAAGGTTATCCAATCACCCCAACACTGCAAAACAATCGCTATACCATTAATGAAGATGTCAGCAGCTTATACATGAACTTCACGTTTGTGTATGACGTAGGTGATATGCCATTAACGGTTGATTTAGGGGCTCGTTACTCAACGACTGATGTAGAAGTCAGTGCCGTACAGAGTTATATTTCTGACGTAGTACCAACCAGTGATGCGACATTGTTCCAAAACATATACGGTCCAGCGACAAATATTACTCAAGGCACAACTTACTCAAACTTGTTGCCAAGCGTAAACGTGAAGTTAGACCTACAAGACGACATGGTGCTACGTTTTGCCATGTATGACTCGTTAACCCGTCCAACCATGTCACAGCTATCTCCAGCGACTAACTTTAACGAGCCACGTCGTCAGAACTTAACAGCTAGCGGTGGTAATCCATCACTTGAACCGTTCCGTTCTGAAAACTGGGATATCTCTTACGAGTGGTATTACGATGACGCCAGCATCTTCAGCTTTGCATTTTTCAGTAAAGAAGTTGACGACTTTATCGTAACGTTAACGGGTGATGAAACTTACCAAATGACTGACCGAACTGGCCCAGACTTTAACTGTAGCACGGCTAACTCAGACTTATGTTCTGACCCAGTTGTTGGCACAACAGAAGAGTTAAATGGTCAGTCAGAACAGTACACTGTGACCCGCCCTCGTAACGGTGAATCAGCACGTATTACTGGTTATGAAGTTGCCTTAACTCATATCTTCGACAACGGCTTTGGTGTTACCGCCAACGCGACTGTGGTTGATAGCAATGTGACAGTAGATGCTAACAGCACTCAAAGTTTCGCACTTGAAGGTTTAGGTAATTCACAAAACTTAATCGTGTTCTATGAGCAAGATAACTTCCAAGCCCGTGTTGCATTTAACAACCGCGAAGGCTTCTTACGTCAGCTAGACAATGGTTTTAATGGTGAACCAATCAATACCGAAACGTTTGGCCAGTGGGATATTAGCGCCAGCTATGACATCACTGAACATGTATCGGTGTTTGTTGAAGGCATTAACATCACTGAAGAAGAGCTCGTTCAAACAGGTCGTTTCGCCAACCAAATTTATTCGGTTGAAGATAACGGATCGCGCTATTCTCTAGGCGTTAGAGGCAAGTTTTAAATTATAAGTAATAAAAGACAGGTGCTTAGCACCTGTCTTTTTTGTTTATGATATATAAAACACACCTTGTGATAGTGTTTAACTACGACGGTAATTAAGCACATTTCATTGCAAATAGGATGTTAACCCAATGGCAAAAGCAGTCAAAAAAATAATCATTGTGGGTGGAGGTACAGCGGGTTGGTTAACCGCAGCTATCATTGCATCGCACCATAAAAGCCAGACAGGTAATGACTTAACAATTATTTTAGTGGAATCATCAGACATTCCCACGGTCGGTGTTGGTGAAGGCACTTGGCCAACCATGAAAAATACCTTACAACAAATAGGTTTAAGCGAAAGCGAAGTCTTTAAGGCTTGTCACGCCACGTTTAAACAAGGCGGCAAGTTTGTTAACTGGGTCCATGGAAATGGCGACTTTTACTACCATCCATTTACGGTTCCATTAGGTTATGGTCGTATCGACTTAGCACCTTATATCGACAACATCAAAGACTATGCCGAACACACCAACTTCCAACATGCTATTTGTGAGTCAGGCCTTGCTCCTCGCAGCATGGCAGAAGGCGAATATCAAGGCAGCTGCAATTATGCTTACCATCTTGATGCTGGCGCCTTTGCCGACTTATTAAAACAGCATTGTAAAGCCAAGCTAGCAGTAGAGCATGTCATCGGAACAGTAGAACAAGCCCATGTCGATAGCCAAGGTAACATCAGTCATATTTCACTTGCTGACCAAGGTTCAATTGACGGTGATTTATTTATCGATTGCAGCGGTTTTGCATCTTTATTACTGGGTAAAACACTTAATGTGCCGTTTGTTAAACTGGATCATGTGCTATTTAACGACCGCGCCATTGCAATGCAAGTGCCCTATACAGATCAGCATAGCCCGATTGCATCGCACACCATCGCCACAGCGCAGGACTCAGGTTGGATTTGGGATATTGGCTTAACACATCGCCGCGGTGTCGGTCATGTGTATTCAAGTCGTTATATGACCGACGAACAGGCTGAAGCCAATTTACGCCGTTATATTGGCCCCCAAGCCGAAGGTTTAAGCGTAAAAAAAATCAGCTATCAAAGTGGTCATCGTGAACGCTATTGGCAAAAAAATTGTGTTGCTGTTGGCATGGCAGCAGGATTTGTTGAGCCACTAGAAGCCACTGCGATTATGCTAGTCGAAATATCTGCACGCTACATTGCCGACAACCTACCGGTTAACGATACCATCATGGCATTAACGGCCAAACGGTTTAACCAACAAATGGAATATCGCTGGGGACGTATTGTTGATTTTTTAAAACTACATTACATGCTGACGAAAAGACCCGAACCCTATTGGCAAGCACATTGTCATCCCGACTCTATTCCACAGAGCTTACAAGAAGACTTAAGCATTTGGGCTTATCGAGGCCCCACCAGCAAAGACTTCAATGGCCCAAATGAGTTATTTCCAGCCGCTAGTTATCAATATGTACTTTATGGTATGGGTTTCAGCCCTGACTATTCTCAACATGCACACTTATACCAACAACAGGCCCAAGCCACTCAGATACTTAACCGTAATGTTCAGCTTACGCAGCAGATGCTCAATACATTGCCGCCTCATCGAGACTTCATTGAACAATGGTTAACTCATTCTCAACAATAGAATAAAAATATGAAAAAACTAACAGAATTAACGCCTCAACAGCACCAAAACTTACGATTAGCAAACGACAGCGCCATCCAATTTGCTCATCAACAAAACATCATGAACCTGCGGGTATCTGAAGTCAGCCAAACGGCTTGCAGTATGCCAATTGTTTATGTCCGTGATGGTAACAATGGTCAATGGGTATTAACGGCATTTACTAGCTTCGAGCAAGGTAGCAACCTATTTGTCGAACAAGGTAAGTGGACCGCGCTACACACGCCAACTAACATGCAAACCTTTCCATTTTTTTTGATGATGTTACCTGACGACCCACAACGTTACACCATTGGTATTGACGAACAACATGGGGTGTTTTCTGCCACAACAGGACAAGCCATTTTTGAAACCAACGGCAAAGCATCGCTGCATTTATCTAGAGTAAAAGCTTTGCTTGAATCTGACATTAACAATGATCTCCAGACCCAAGCATTTAATCAGCATATTAGCCAACTTGGCCTGCTACGCCCAATTAGTATTTTAATCCAGCATCAAGATGGCTCAACACCTAGTTTGTCGGGTTTATTCACTATTGATGAAGACAAACTACAAGCCCTCAGCCAAGAAGCACTCTTTGAGCTACACCAGAAAGGTTATCTTGCGCCATTACAAGCCATGCTAATGTCATTATTTCAACTCAATGCGCTGATCAAAAAGCACAATAAAACCCCAGGCTTGAACCCAATAAAAAGCATCAAATTAGAAGTCAGTAAAAATTCAGCTGCGGCATAACAATACCCAATAAAAACTTGGGAAAGGGAACAATAATGTCTGAAAATATTATTCAAATATCCGTATTTACCATTGTAACGGCAATGATTGGGTTATTAACGTACATAAAATGTCGTGGCAGCAACCGTCAACAAAGCACACAAAATAAAGAATATTTTCTCGCTGGGGGCGGCTTAAGTTGGGTGTTTGTGGCAGGGTCTATCACCCTAACAAATTTAAGTACTGATCAGCTGGTGGGCATGAACGGTAACCAAATGGCACTGCTAGCATGGTGGGAGTTCTCTGCTGTGATTGGCCTGATTATTCTGGCTAAATTATTCTTACCCGTTTATTACAAGTATAACTGTACCACCACAACTGAGTTGTTGGAAAAAAGATATAATAACAAGCATATACGAGCCGTTATTGGGTCTATATTCTTTTTAGGTAATGCTTTTATCTACATGCCAGCAGTGATTTATTCAGGCTCTCTGTTTATGCAGACCATGTTTAATGTCGACATTCCACTTATGTATATTGCTGTTGCATTTGCGACGCTAGGCGCAGTTTATGCTTTCTTCGGAGGGTTACGCGCGGTAGCCGTATCAGACACCTACTCTGGAGTATTATTACTGGGCATGGCCATTTTTGTGGTGTATCTAGCCCTAAATGCGATTAATTATGACTTATCTGATATTCCGGTAGAACGACTCACCTTCATTGGTGGTGATGATTCGCCTTTACCTTGGCACACCCTACTAACCGGAATGATTTTCATCCAAATGTTCTATTGGGGTACCAACCAAACCATTACTCAACGTGCCATGGCCGCACCCACACTAAAAGAAGCTCAAAAAGGCGTATTTGCTGCAGCAGGTATTCGTATTCTAATCGTACCGGCTATCGTGGTTATTCCTGGGATTGTGTCATACAAACTGTATGGTGATATTGGTGACGCTGCATACGGGCGAATTGTAGGTGACCTCATGCCAACGTGGTTAACGGGTGTATTTGCCGCCGCAATGGCTGCGGCAGTATTATCGACATACAACAGTTTACTAAACTCAGCGACGGCGCTGTATGTGTGTGACATTCACGAAGCCTATATTAAAAAAGACCCTAACGTGGTGCGCTTAAGCGGTTGGGTTACATTATTACTCAGTATTTTAACTCTTACATTAGTGCCTATTTATCAACAAGCCGAAAGTATCATCAACTTATTACAACAGTTAAATGGTTTACTCAGCATGCCTATTCTGTCGATATTTATTGTAGGCTTAGTGTTTAAAAATATAGATGCCAGAGCGGGGATCGGTGCGGTTATATTTGGAGTAATGCTATATGCCTCACTAACATTTGAATTTTCCCCATTCTATTCAAGCTGGCACTACATTCACTTAATGCCAGTCACATTAGCCGCCTGCATCACCTTTGCGTTAGTCTCAAACCGCTTTGTGTTTGGCAACACGATTCAATTTGCCAAAGGCGACGAGATAGAAACGGCTTAGTAGGTAACATCGATACCGGAGCGAACATTGACAAAATGTTCGCTCTTTTTTTTTACCCTAAAAATCTAAATTAATGATAATTTAGGCCTTACTAATCAAGAATGTTAGTACTGTGCCGATATGATTAGCATTAGAAAAAAATGAATATAACTTCTCTTGTCTCTGGTCTTAGTTACACTGAGATCAAAAAATGACCCGATTAAGGTATTAACCCATGTTTAACGCTTTTAATACTATCAAAGCTCGTATTCTACTAGGCTATGCAGCTATTTTATTAATGACCCTAGTGGCGGCTGTTTTACTCAATAACAGCAACCAAACCGTAAAACAAGAAGTTGGCGGGTTTGTCGATGGCACATTACCTGCGCTTAACAGCATTACACGGGTACAAAGTCTTGCCAAAGAACTGGTATTAATGGGTTATTCTTTATACGGTACAACCATCGACGTTACAGAGTTTAACCAGAATAAAGTTCAACTAGAAAAAAGTCTTAACGAGCAGTATCAACAATTAAATACCGTAACATCTACCCAATTAATGCCGCAAATTGACGCGCTTAACGCGGCGTTATCGGCACTTGAAAACACCATGAGTAAATCATCGGTAGATTGGGACAATGCCCGCAATCATTTAGGTACATTAAATGATAGTGCTAACGATCTAAAAGATCGTCTAGACATTCTCGCCGAAGAAATTTCGACTCAAGCCAACCAAAATGCAATGAACATTCAAAGCGAACTTGGCTACAATACTATGCTCATTTTTGTATTAGTTGGACTCATGTTGGTTGTTGCAGTTGGGGCCTACTTAGCAGCACAAAAACAAATAGCCACTCCTATACAGCAACTGTCAAACGACCTCACCCGCATTGCGCAAAATCGTAATTTAAAAGCCAAACTGTCTGATGAATGCATTGTTGAAATTAGTAATGTGGCCACCAGTGTTAATGGCTTAATTAACGTATTCCGTTTAGGAATGAATGAAGTACATGACGCCATCGCCAGTATTAGCCAAACCGTTGCCCAGTTAAGTAACACAACAGGTAAATCATCAGCCTCTGTGGATGAGCTTCAACACACTATTGTGAGTTTAGTAGATGTGATGTCGCAACTTGAGCAGCAAATGGAGCAAAGTGTCGAACATTCACAAAGTGCATCAGATTCTGCTCAACAGGGTGCGCAGAGCATGGTTGAAGGGCAAAAAGAAGTTAAACAAACAGCTGACAGCATTAGCGTATTAGCTCAAGACATTGAAACGACTGCCAGCATGCTACTCACACTGCAAAATTCAGGTAAACAAGTGGCTACCGTGGTAAAAACCATTGCCGATATCGCCTCACAAACTAATTTATTGTCATTGAACGCAGCTATTGAAGCGGCTAGAGCCGGTGAAACAGGAAGAGGTTTTGCGGTAGTTGCAGATGAGGTTAGAACGTTAGCCTTACGCACACATAATTCAACTGTAGAAATAAATAAAATGCTCGCCAATATCGTTGATTCAATTCAATCTGCGGTCGACAATATGGCATCCAACCAACAAAAAGCACAACACTCCGTATCATTAGCAAATCAGTTAGTAGTAACACTTGAACAGAGCCGCCAACTTATTTTGTCTCTTGCCACAGTAAGCCAAGAATCAGCCATGCTAGCACAAGCATCACAGCAGCAGGCTCATACCGTTAAGCTTAAAGTACAAGACTTTACGCTATTAGGTGAATCTGTATCTGAGGGGAATCATCAAATTAGCGAGGCAGGTAATAAGTTGAGTAATTTAGCCGATAAGCTAACCGACACAGTCGATCAGTTTGAACGCTAAAAATGGTAATTGAATAGATTATCTCGGTGGTTTTTGTTTTAACCAAATCCAAAAGCCGCTGAGAGATACCATTAGTAATGCTAGCGCGAATAAGTCCCACAGCCAAACCGTTAATGATCCAAATAAGCGACCACTATGCAGATCTAGCATTACGCGTTGCCAATGTAAGTTAGCGCTGCGCGCAAGATTAACAACCTCTTTATCCACGAATTTACTTTCACTCAGCCAAACAGGTGCTGTTAACGGCGCAATAGCTTGCCAATCGATGAGTTGCTCATCTGCTTGAAATACACCATTTTCAGTATTTAACCACACCCGGCCATCAACAATCGCTAGCGCTAACAAACCAGACGGAAGTCCGGTGCTGGCATTTTGAGTTTCTTGTAACTGACCAAGATCATTAAATAAATACAGTTGCTGTGCATCTATGGCCACCAGCATGTTACCGACATAGCTGGCACTAATTAAGGTCGCATTGGACTCTAAAATCATATGTTGGTTTTGCCACAATAGATTATCGGTAATATATAATGCAGTAGGTGCAACACCAAACTGAGCAACATGAGAAGGAGGAGCAATACCATAATAATCAAGCAACCACGACTGGGTAACCGGTGCTTGGTCTAAACCAAAATCATCACTGTGATTTATCGCTACGCCAGTCAGCACTAACAATAAGATAAATAACGCACTCGCTAATCCTAAGCGACGGTGCCAAGGACGAAGGGCTCGCAAAATCTTAAGTCTAAAACGGTTACGTCGAGATGTTTTTGTCACACTAACCTGCTTGAAATGATCCGCTAGAATTGAAACGTGGTTTATTGCACCACATGCGCATGAAGTAACAATGCAATGCGCGATAACTTAGTTAACGCTCTTACTGATAATGTTGCACCAGTAATCCCGTCTATATGCTTATCAAGCTGATGTTGGTCATCTAACTTGGCCAGCTTAAATTGGTCTGTAAAAAAATCATGACGAACCTCGTCACCGCGACTTTCACGATAAATTAGCACTTTAGTCCGCATAATTTGATGGTCTTTAATATGAATAGCCACCGTAATCGGCGATTCCTTGCCTATTTCGTCCATTATCCAAACGGTTTCATCATTGTGTAGCCAGTAACGCATACGCATTTTATTAAAACGATGGGCTAAAATAGCTTCTACGGCTTGTTTGAGATCATCATCTAACCACAACACTTTAGACTCGCCAGCATTGCCATTAAATGCTTGGCTAATAAAGGCGTCATTTGACTGATACTGTGTTGCTACAGCGCTAAATGCCGAAAAATAAACAGCTAACCCCATCATAAATAACATCAAATATGATCGTAATATTGCCTGCATATCAATCCTTAGCCAAGAACAAAAATAAGGGTGCCGACAATATACACTGTTGGCACCCAAAATTTTACCGATAATCTGTTTCATCGATGCGTGCTTTTACTGAATGCTCAGCAATTAGAACTGGTAACCAACACCTAGGTTGAAACCGTCTGAATCTGCAGCGCCACCAATGTTTTCGTAATCAGCTTTAAACACTACGTTTTCGTGTAACCAGTAGTTAACACCCACGTTGGTTTGTTTTTTCTTAGTATCGGCACTATCACCCGCATTGTTGTCCCACTCGTTATAACGAGCAAACACACCAAACTGTTCATTAATGCGGTAAGAAGGCTCAATATAGAAACCATTTTGCTTATCGCGACCTAATGCTTCAGCTTCTTTACCATCAATATCCCACTGGGCGAATAATGCCTTAACAGTGAAGTTTTCAATGCTGTAAATAGCGTGTGCTGTTAACAATGTAGCAGAAGCGCTATCAACACCAGCAGTCCCCTGAGTTAAGTCAGACTGATACTGAACCGTGGCAGCTAATTCTAAACCCGGTACTGCAGTGTATTTTACGCGGCCGGTATAAGCTAAATCTTCGCCTTTCGCTTCAGATACTTTTTGACGACCGTTACGGATTTTATAGCCTGAGCTTTCGTCCAAATACAAACCCGAAGTCACAGCAGTGTCAAAAGCTAAACCTGGAGCGGCTTTAATATTAAGGTTTAAACCACCTTCCCACCATGTTGCAGGAATAATATCTTTTTCTACCGGGTTACGCTCAACACCGTAAAATACCGTTGGTTCGTGAGTTTCGTTGATAATACCTACTGGCATTAAGAATAGACCCGCTTTAGCGGTAAGCATCTCATTAAAATCGTGCTCGATATAAGCTTGCTCTAGCTCAACTTCGCCATTTTGACTCTCACCGGCAATTGAGTGCTCAACTTCTAGTTCAGAGAAAAAACGAGTGGTGCTGTTAAACTCATGACCCACAAACAATACAAAACGGTGAAAATCGAATTCTTTTTTGTCGGTACCGGTTTGGTTATTGCTAATATTGTTATAGTGTAATTCACCATAACCACCAATAGTGGTAGCCGACTTACTTGATGCGCTCGCTTCTACTACATCTGCAGTAGTTTCTACACGCTTTTCAGTTTGCTCAAGACGCTTTTCAAGATCTTTAAGCACTTTCTGCTGCTGCTCAATAATCTGACGTAGTTCAGTCGTTTCGTCAGAAGCCATAGCTTGATTGCTAGCCAAAAGACTAAATAGTGTTGCAGCAATTAACGTTTTTTTCATATCTCATCCCGATTAGACAATGTAAATGTAAATTTCGTGAATTATACATAACGAACATGTTAATGCAAACCATTATCATTAAGTTTGTGATACGCATGTCACATTATTAACAATCACAAATAACAGTGAAATGTCACAACAGATACAAATATTGATAAAAAGAGTTAACACTGATGACGGGCCAGAATGATGTTATAAATTGGTAGAAACGGGGTTTTATTGAAATACAAATAGAGGTGCTAATCTGGTGCCGGAGTGAGTAAAAACCAACTTTTCGCGCCGACATTATCAGTTATAGATGAGCTAATATCTGCACAGAACATTAATCCAACTGAGTTCCATCGAGTAGGTAAAAATACAATACTATAATGCTTTTAACAAAGATCTAAGTCTAACAAAACCTAACAGTTAGTTAAATACGTTGCCTTTCTAACGAACTGCTATAACCTAACTAAAACCTCTTCGTTTTGTCATTTATTTGTCCTCGATAGCTGGCTGAGCGCTCAATTTTTGAGACGGCCCAATGACAGCTCTTCGCTTAAGCTACCAAACCGTTGAATTTGGTGACATAGATGTTCATCTATGCACCTTACGTAATAGTCAAGAATTTTATGACCCTACAGGTGTTGCTGAAAAACTCGGAATATCCTCTGCAAGCTGGCCTATTTTTGGCATTGTATGGCCATCAAGCTTAGTGCTGGCAAACTATATGTTGGATTACAAAACCGAAGGTAAAAGAATTCTAGAAATAGGCTGTGGAATCGCATTATCAAGCTTACTCCTCAACGAAAAACATGCCGATATTACCGCAACCGACTATCACCCAGAAGTAGAGCAGTTCCTTAACCGAAATACAAAACTCAACAATGGTAAAAACATTGCTTTTGAGCGAGTAGATTGGGCTAATGACACCAGTAAGCTGGGACTTTTTGACGTCATCATTGGCAGCGATTTACTCTATGAAGATGAGCATGTGCAGTTATTGGCTTATTTTATTAAAAACCATGCCAGTAAAAAATGTGACGTCATCATTGTAGACCCCGGTAGAGGTAGAAAGAATAAACTCAGTGTAAAATTAGCTGAGTTCGGTTTCATCAGCAGCCATTTTAAACCAATACACACCGACTATTTAGCTCTACCCTTTAAAGGCTACATTCTGGTTTTTTCACGTGGTAATATCGTCACCTAATCAAGTATTATTGCCATTATCGAATACGAGTAATCAGTGTGTTCAAATACTGGGATTCAGCAACGCCTGGCATAATTACTACCGAATGCTTGTGGCGTTGTGTTTGACGGTTAGCAAAAGCATCACGTTAATCACTCGATCTAAAACATCATCACAAGTCTGTAGGCATATTTGATTGTGCATCAACCACCAGCACCGTTTAATCTCGCTATAACGCAACAAAATACCTTTAATGCTGGATGGAATAAGCAATAATTACCGACTCAACCGCCAGAATAGACATTAACCGCACCACACTAAGCCAACCATTTAATTATTTGTCAGGTTTTTAGGCTCAAAACAGGCTATGATCCCATTTTGTCGCCCCCTGGCTAATGCACTCAATTATTGAGGCATTACCCCAAGCCTATATTCAATTTCGATTAGGCTTATATGGCATCGTTATTAGATGCGCGATAACTCTTTTTACCCCTTTTATACTTTACATTAGGCAATACCATGGCTATCAGAATTAAACTTAAACCTGGCCGCGAACGTTCATTAGAGCGTCGCCACCCTTGGATATTTTCCAATGGAATTCACAACGTCAATGGCGGAAAACCGCAAGCTGGTGACACTGTTGAAGTAGTGGCGCACGACGGGCATTGGCTCGGACGCGGTGCCTGGTCGCCAGAATCTCAAATCCAAGTGCGGATATGGACTTTCGACAAAGACGAAACTATCGATGCCGACTTCTTCGCCCGACGCATAAAAAGAGCCCAAGCAGGACGTGATGATTTGATTCGCGAACAAGGTCTAACGGGTTATCGCTTAATCGCCGCTGAATCGGACGGTTTACCCGGTATTACCATAGACCGTTATGCCAACGTATTGGTTTGCCAACTGTTAAGCACTGGTGCTGAAAAATGGCGCGACACTATCGTTGAGCAACTGGTTCTTCAATATCCGGACTGCGCTGTCTATGAGCGCTCAGATGTCGACTCTAGAAAGAAAGAAGGCCTGACTCCGGTTGTAGGATTACTACACGGGGAGTTACCTGCTATGCCCGTCATCATCGAAGAAAACGGTATTAAGATTGCCGTCGATGTTGTTAAAGGTCATAAAACAGGTTTCTATCTGGATCAGCGTGACAACCGTGCTATGGCGGCTCGTTTCGTCAAAGGTAAGTCAGTACTTAACTGTTTCTGTTACACCGGTACTTTTGGCTTATATGCCGCCAAAGCAGGCGCTGCGAGTATTGAAAACGTCGATGTATCAACCTTAGCCCTACAAACTGCTCGCGATAATATGGCCATTAATAACCTTAATGATGACCATGTAAGCTATAACGAAGCTGACGTATTCAAATTACTACGCCAGTACCGAGATGAAGGTAAAACCTTTGATGTTATTGTTTTAGACCCGCCTAAGTTTGCCGACAATAAGTCGCAACTCGATGGCGCATGTCGCGGTTATAAAGACATCAATATGATTGCGATGCAATTACTTAATCCAGGTGGAATATTACTGACGTTCTCGTGTTCAGGCTTAATGCAGTCAGACCTATTCCAAAAAGTGGTTGCCGATGCCGCACTTGATGCCAAGCGTGAAGTGCAATTTATTGAACGCATGCACCAAGCAAGTGATCACCCAATTAGTAGCGCATTCCCAGAAGGTTATTACCTGAAAGGACTAGTCGCTCGTGTTTGGTAATAGCTAAGTTTGACCAAATCAAAAAGGGAACAGTATCTGTTCCCTTTTTGTTGGGTAAAATCGCTGTAAGCTCTACGAAGTCTTATGCCGATAATATCAGTCACACAATCAAAACGCGTTTAAGTCAACATGAGTATTAGCCGCATCACGATATCTTGATCGGTTTTATGTTGGAACACCCAACTTAGGGTTAACACCGTAATCATTTACATCATGGCTGTCTTGAGCTAAGAAAACAATCAGAACAATTAAACCAATAATTGGGATTAATAGTATTAATTGCCACCAGCCAGAGTGGCCTGTGTCATGTAACCTTCTAGCTGCAATACTAAGACTTGGAACTAATAGCGCAAGACTCACTATCGCTGAAATGGTATCTAAACCAAGTACAGCTAAGACAATATTCAGAATACCGACCCGTAAAAACATCCATGATGAATATCACCATCGTTATATCTTCCTGTCAGCTTTATGCAATTAGACTTATTTTAGTGATATTGCCCCCCTAAGTGCACACAACGTCATCTCACAAGTTCATTGAAACAAAATTGATCTAGTTGATTAACTACTGCGTAACTAATGCTGAACTCAAAATGGTACACACCTAAAAGGAAGATAAAATGTTAAAGAAAATATCTACGATACTGACTCTTGTAGTAGCTAGTTTAGCGTTCTCATCTGTTTCTTATGCCGAACATCATGGTATGAAAAAAGACATTGTTGATGTAGCGGTTGAAAATGGCTCGTTTACCACTCTCGTTGCTGCAGTTAAAGCAGCAGGACTTGTTGAAACGCTGAAAGGTGAAGGTCCATTTACGGTATTTGCACCAACAGATGATGCATTTGCAAAGTTGCCTGAAGGCACTGTCGAAATGCTACTAAAACCAGAGAACAAAGATAAGCTTGTCGCGGTATTAACTTATCATGTTGTAGCTGGCAAAGTGTTAGCTGCTGATGTAGTTAAGCTAGATAGCGCAACAACAGTTGAAGGACAAACAGTTACCATTGAAGTAAAAGACGGTAATGTGATGGTAAACAATGCAAAAGTTATCATGACAGATGTTAACGCTAGCAACGGTGTCATCCACGTGATTGACACAGTGCTACTACCTAAGTAATTACTAAGCAATTAATTACTGTCGGGGGCATAGGATACATTCCACGCCCCCGATTCTGTTGTGCTGAACGATTTAAGCCAGCACACAATAGTAACTGATAATACCTTACTTATGAATTAGTTAACTGGCTGCCAAGACAGCTTAATAACCATATTTAAACAATCCTCAATAGCCTTCAACGACTCCAATAGTATCTTTAATTAGCTAAACCCCATTTTAAACTGGGGCGGCGATAATCTTCGTCGGGAATAAAATGCCCCTATCGAAATAGACAGATTTAACAACCAGACTATTAATGGTCAATTATCCCATTACGCTATAATATTATTTCACCCAATAAAAACGGCTTCCTAAGAAACCGTTTTTATTAAAATTAACAATTAAATCAAAACCTTACTCAACTGTAACTGATTTAGCTAAATTGCGAGGTTGGTCTACATCAGTACCTTTAATTAATGCCACATGATATGACAATAACTGTAATGGAATAGTGTAAATTAACGGTGCCATGAACTGATCACAATGTGGTACCTGGATCACTTTCATGGTGTCGTCTGATTCAAACTCAGCATCAACATCGGCAAACACATACATTAGTCCGCCACGAGCACGCACTTCTTCAACGTTCGATTTAAGCTTTTCGAGTAATTCATTGTTTGGCGCAACCACGATAACTGGCATATCGGCATCAATCAAAGCTAATGGACCGTGCTTTAACTCACCAGATGCGTAAGCTTCTGCGTGAATGTATGAAATCTCTTTTAGCTTTAATGCACCTTCCATAGCGATGGGGTATTGATCACCACGGCCTAAGAATAATGCATGTTGTTTGTCGGCAAAGTCTTCTGCTAATTCTGCAATTGCATCATTTAAGCCAAGTGCTTGTTCCACTTTTGCTGGCATTGATAACAAGCTTTGAGTAATAGCCGCTTCCATGTCGCTAGACATGCCATTATGACGGCCAATAACCGTTGTTAACATTAACAAGCCAGCTAGTTGAACGGTAAAGGCTTTAGTTGATGCAACACCAATTTCTACGCCAGCTTTCATCATGTAAGCCATGTCAGATTCACGTACTAACGATGAACCAGCTGAGTTACAAATAGTTAAGGTGGCTTTGTAGCCCATTTCTTTTGCTAGGCGCATTGCCGCTAAAGTATCAGCTGTTTCACCAGACTGTGAAATAGTCACTAACAAGCTATTTGGGAACAGGTGCGATTTGCGGTAGCGGAACTCAGATGCAATTTCAACATTACACGATACGCCAGCCCAATCTTCTAACCAGTAACGCGCGGCCATACCTGCATGATAACTGGTACCGCAGGCAATAATTTGCACGTGTTTAATGTCTTTTAAAAATTCAGCAGCATTTTCACCAAAAGCTGAATCTAAAACCTTACCCCCCGCAATACGACCCTCTAGAGTATGTGTAATGGCGGTTGGTTGCTCGTAAATCTCTTTCAGCATGTAGTGACGGTATTCACCTTTGTCACCGGCATCATGAGTCACTTCAGACTCTTTCATTTCGCGCTGAACGGCGTTGCCATTAACGTCAAAAATGTTAACTTCACGGCGCGTAATTTCAGCAACGTCACCTTCTTCTAAAAAGGCAAATGAACGTGTTACAGGTAACAGTGCTAGTTGATCAGAGGCAACAAAGTTTTCACCTAAACCGTAACCAATCACTAATGGGCTTCCGCTACGGGCAACAACCATACGTTCGCTATCACGACGGTCGATAACAACTGTACCATAGGCACCTTCAAGCTGTTTTACTGTCGCTTGTACTGCCACTAATAATGTCGCTGCTGTCTTTAGTTCATGATGAACAAGGTGACAAATAACTTCGGTGTCGGTGTCTGATGAAAATACATAACCTAAACCTTTTAACATCTGGCGCAATTTACCGTGGTTTTCAATAATACCGTTATGAACAACGGCAATATCACCTTCAGATAAATGTGGGTGTGCATTGCGTTCGCTTGGCTCACCATGAGTTGCCCAACGAGTATGGGCAATACCGGTGCCGCCACTTAACGGTGCGGCATCAAGTGCAGACGACAACTCTTGTACTTTACCAACGCGGCGAGTACGGCTTAACTCACCTTGATGGATAACAGCAATGCCAGCTGAGTCATAACCACGGTATTCTAGACGACGTAAGCCCTCTACTAAAATTTCTGCAACATCCCTTTGCGCCACTGCGCCTACGATTCCACACATGTTAGTTGTTTCCTTTACTGTTTCAATTTAATTTTGTTTACTTAGTGTATGGCGCGAGTATGACTCTGACGCCATGCGCTGAAATAGTGTTAACGGCTTCTTGGGTGATGTTGTCGTCGGTAACTAAGACATTAACCACATCCCAAGGTAATTCTAGATTAGGGATCCGTCGGCCAATTTTAGTCGACTCTAATAACACCACGACTTCACGAGACATTTCAGCCATTACTTTACTTAAGCCGGTTAGTTCGTTAAATGTGGTGGTGCCACGATCGAGATCAATGCCGTCGGCACCGATAAAAAGTTGGTCGAAGTTATATGAACGTAATACTTGCTCTGCCACTTGGCCCTGAAAAGACTCTGAGTGAGGGTCCCAGGTGCCACCGGTCATCAATAATGTCGGCTCATTTTCAAGTTCATGAATGGCGTTTGCCAATTGCAATGAATTAGTCATCACCACCAAGCCGCGCTTGTCATTTAGCTGTTGCACAAGACCTGAAGTCGTACTGCCGCTGTCAATAATAATTCGGTTATGATCACGAATAAGCTCAGCGGCTTTAGCTGCTATAGCTTGCTTGTTTAAAGACAGTTTTTCATTGGTAATTTGAGTCATTTCTTGAGGTACAGGCACCGCACCACCATAACGTCGTAACAATAGCCCATGAGTTTCAAGCATGGCTAAGTCTTTGCGAATAGTGACTTCTGAAGTGGCAAATAGATTTGCTAGCTCATCGACACTGACTTCGCCTTGTTCATTAACCAATTTAATAATCGAGTGGCGACGTTGCTGGGTGTTACGTTTAGTCATTTAAATTAACTATCTTTCATATAAGTTTCGAAACGAAAGATATTTTAGCACCAAATGAAACTTTATCTAGATCTTATCGCTCAAAAATTGAAATAAAAGTACAAAAAAAGCCTCTGACATATGCAGAGGCTTTTAGATTTTAGAATATTAAAGCTTATTTTTTTATTTTAACTGGACGTTGCCAACCGGTAATATGACGCTGTTTAACGCGTGTAATCACCAGTTCATTTTCAGCAACATCTTTGGTTATAGTTGAGCCGGCACCTAACGTGGCATTTTTGCCTATGGTAACAGGCGCAACTAACTGGGTATCACTACCGACGAATACACCATCCTCAATAGTAGTAATAAACTTATTGGCACCGTCATAGTTACAGGTAATCGTACCAGCACCGATATTAACGCCTGCGCCAATTTGTGCATCGCCTAAATAAGCCAAGTGGCCTGCTTTTGAACCTTTACCTAATACACTCTTTTTAATTTCAACAAAGTTGCCTATATGAGCATCTTCTTTAAGCTCTGCCCCTGGGCGTAAGCGAGCAAAAGGTCCTGCGCTCGCAGCTTGTCCAAGCTTAGCGCCTTCAACGATAGTATAAGGTTTAATTTCGGCATTATCGGCAATGTCGCAATCAATCAAAATAGCACCAGCACCAATTGTGACGTTATTACCTAAGGTCACTTGACCTTGAAAAATAACGTTAACATCAATCATCACATCCATACCAACAGTCACGTTACCGCGAATATCAATACGGGCAGGGTCGCGTAAATTAGCGCCTTCAAGCATCATTTTTTCAGCAGCTCGAGCTTGGTAAGCTCGCTCTAACTGCGCAAGTTGTACGCGGTTATTAGCACCTTCAACTTCAATAGCTGATTGTGGTTGTGAGGTAGTAATTTCAACACCATCGGCATTAGCCATGGCGATAATGTCAGTTAAATAGTATTCGCCTTGAGCATTATTATTAGATAAACGATTTAACCATGCTTTTAACTGTTTACCGGGTACCGCCATAATGCCGGTATTCACTTCGTTAATAGCTAACTGCTCAGCATTAGCATCTTTTTGTTCAATAATTCCGACTACTTTACCCTGTTCACGAACTATACGACCGTAACCTGTTGGATTAGGTAAATAGACCGTTAAGATAGCAAGACCATTAGCAGGACGAACGGCCAATAAAGCTTCTAAGGTCGATTGTTGAATTAGTGGCACATCACCATAAAGAATCAATACCGTGTCGTCGTCGTTAATATTTGGATTAGCTTGGGCAACGGCATGGCCAGTTCCCAGTTGCTCTGCTTGCAATACCCAATTTAATGCTTGCTCACCTAAAGCCGCTTGTAATTTATCTGCACCATAGCCATACACTAATTGAATAGCCGATGACCCTAAAGAATTGGCAGTATCAATAACGTGTTGCACCATACTTTTATGGGCAATGGGATGCAGCACTTTAGGCAGATCTGAGCGCATCCGAGTTCCTTTTCCTGCAGCTAAGATCACAACATTTAACGACATTGAGCATTCCTTTAATGAACAGATAGAGATTTGCAGACATTTTAGCGGAATACGAACCAAAGTGAAAATAAAGGCGCTAAGTTAGCCAGTAATAGGCAATAAAAAAGGCGACTCTTACGAGTCGCCTTTTAAGCGTCAAATAATCAGATTATC
Organism: Shewanella sp. Arc9-LZ; assembly: GCF_010092445.1. Classification (NCBI taxonomy): domain Bacteria; kingdom Pseudomonadati; phylum Pseudomonadota; class Gammaproteobacteria; order Alteromonadales; family Shewanellaceae; genus Shewanella; species Shewanella sp. Arc9-LZ. Next base: position 4,889,079 of record NZ_CP048031.1, read on the forward strand.
TGGTGATATTTTTCTTGATGCATTCAACAACACGTAATTGAGCCATAGATTTGGCTAATTCGATTGCAGCAGCTTCATAATTGAAGTCAGTGCCGGCATTAGCAATTGCTTGCTCTGCACGTTCTTTGGCTTCTAAAGCAGCTTTCTCATCAATATCATCGGCACGTAATGCTACATCAGCAAGCACTGAAATTGCAGTAGGTTGTACTTCAAGTAAACCACCTGATAAATACAACACTTCTTCACTGCCATCTTGCTTGATAAAGCGCGCCATACCAGGCTTGATTTTTGTCAGTAACGCAACATGGTTAGGCATAATACCTAACTCACCTTCAGCACCATTAACTTCTAAAAAGCTAACTTGGCCATGGAAGATGCTGTTTTCGGCACTAACAATATCAAGTTGGACTGTTTTGGCTGCCATCAAGTTCTCCTTAAAGAACTAAGCTTTACGGCCTAGTTATTTCTTTTTGTTAGCTTTTTCGACAGCTTCATCGATTGAGCCAACCATGTAGAACGCTTGCTCTGGGATGTGATCGAACTCACCTTCCAAGATACCCTTGAAGCCACGAATTGTGTCTTTAAGAGAAACGTACTTACCTGGAGAACCAGTGAAGACTTCTGCTACGAAGAAAGGTTGAGATAAGAAACGCTCAATCTTACGTGCTCGGAATACCATGGTTTTGTCATCATCTGACAATTCATCCATACCCAAGATAGCAATAATGTCTTTCAGCTCTTTATAACGCTGTAATACAGTTTGTACACCGTTTGCAACATCATAATGCTCTTGGCCAACAACCTGTGGATCTAACTGACGTGAAGTCGAATCCAATGGGTCAACCGCTGGGTAAATACCCAAAGATGCAATTTGACGAGACAATACAACAGTCGCATCTAAGTGAGCGAAGGTTGTTGCTGGTGACGGATCAGTTAAGTCATCCGCAGGTACATATACTGCTTGTACAGAAGTAATCGAACCAGACTTAGTTGAAGTGATACGTTCTTGAAGAACACCCATCTCTTCAGCTAGTGTTGGCTGATAACCTACTGCAGAAGGCATACGACCTAGTAGTGCAGATACTTCAGTACCCGCTAAGGTGTAACGGTAAATGTTGTCCACGAACAACAATACGTCACGACCTTCGTCACGGAACTTTTCAGCGATACTCAGGCCAGTTAACGCTACGCGTAAACGGTTACCTGGAGGCTCGTTCATCTGACCATAAACCATGGCTACTTTGTCTAATACGCCTGAATCTTCCATCTCGTAGTAGAAGTCGTTACCCTCACGGGTACGCTCACCAACACCAGCGAAAACAGAAAGACCAGAGTGAGCTTTAGCGATGTTGTTAATCAGTTCCATCATGTTGACTGTTTTACCAACACCAGCACCACCGAACAGACCGACTTTACCACCTTTAGCGAAAGGACAAACAAGGTCGATAACCTTGATACCCGTCTCTAATAGCTCAGTTGAATTTGACTGATCTTCGTATGAAGGGGCTGCACGGTGAATAACATAACGCTCTTCTTCACCAATAGGACCCGCTTCATCGATAGGCTCACCCAATACGTTCATAATACGGCCAAGGGTTGCAACCCCTACCGGAACAGTAATTGGTGAACCTGAGTTTGCTACCTCTAGACCACGACGCAGACCATCAGAAGAACCCATAGCGATGGTACGAACAACACCACCACCTAGTTGCTGCTGAACTTCCAGCACCAAACCATTACAGGCGCCTTCACCAGTGATCTTCAGAGCGTCATATACTCGAGGTACAGAATCTTGTGGAAACTCTACGTCCACAACCGCGCCAATTACTTGGACAACAGTACCTGTGCTCATGATTAATCCTCTAAACTTGATTTCGTTACCTAAACCTAAACCGCTGCAGCGCCTGATACAATTTCCGACAGTTCTTGCGTAATCGCAGCCTGACGGGCCTTGTTATAGACGAGTTGCAAATCATCGATCATTTCGCCAGCGTTGTCTGTTGCCGCCTTCATAGCTACCATACGGGCAGCTTGTTCAGAGGCAATATTCTCAACAACACCTTGATATACTTGAGACTCTACATAACGAGTTAACAATAAGTCCAAAACTTCTTTTGGATCTGGCTCGTAAATATAATCCCAAGGATAACTAGCTACTTCTTCATCTGACTTAGGTAAAGGTAGCAGCTGTTCGATCACCGGAGTCTGGGTCATTGTATTAACAAACTTGTTAAACACAATGTACAGACGATCCAATTTACCTTCGTTGTAAGCTTTTAACATGACACGTACTGTGCCAATCAAATCAACAAGTTTTGGCGCATCGCCTAAACCTGATGCATGGGCGGAAACTTCACCACCAAAGCTTTTAAAAAACTGAACAGAACGGGCACCAATTGGGCAAAACTCAACGTCTGCACCTTGTTCTTTCCATTTTTTAACGTCTGACACAACCTTTTTAAAGAGGTTGACGTTCAAACCACCACAAAGGCCACGGTCGGTTGCTACAACAATGTAACCAACCCGCTTGGCATCTCTCACCTCTAAATAGGGGTGTTTATACTCGAGAGTACCTTGCGCTACGTGACCGATCACCTTACGCATATTTTCTGCATATGGACGGCTAGCTGCCATGCGTTCCTGCGCTCTGCGCATTTTGCTGGCGGCAACCATTTCCATAGCGGAAGTGATCTTCTGAGTATTTTTAACACTCGCGATCTTGGTTTTAATCTCTTTAGCGCTGGCCATCTCTACTCTCCAATCTGGGACCTGAGGTGCCTAATGACACCCCGTGTTCATTATTACCAGGTTTGGGTTTCAATGAACTTGTCCATGCCTGCCTTTAACTCACCTTCGATATCAGCGTTATAATCGCCAGTAGCATTGATGGTGTTCATTAGGTCAGCATGTTGACTGTTCATGTATGAAAGCAGAGAGGCCTCGAAGCGACCGATTTCATTTAAAGCAACACCTTTAAGGTAGCCTTTTTCAGCTGCGAAAATAGACACAGACTGGGCAGCAACGCTCATAGGAGCATATTGCTTTTGCTTCATTAATTCGGTTACACGCTCACCATGCTCAAGTTGAGCACGAGTTGCATCATCTAAATCAGACGCAAACTGTGAGAACGCAGCAAGCTCTCGATACTGTGCAAGTGCAGTACGAATACCGCCAGACAGTTTCTTGATGATTTTAGTCTGCGCAGCACCACCAACACGAGAAACTGAAATACCTGGGTTAACTGCTGGACGTAGTCCAGAGTTAAACAAATCAGTCTCAAGGAAGATTTGACCATCTGTAATAGAAATTACGTTAGTCGGTACGAACGCTGATACATCACCAGCTTGGGTTTCAATAATAGGCAAAGCGGTTAACGAACCGGTTTTACCTGTTACTGCACCTTTAGTGAACTTTTCTACATAATTCACGTTTACGCGTGAAGCACGCTCTAATAAACGAGAGTGTAGATAAAAAACATCACCTGGGTATGCTTCACGTCCTGGTGGACGCTTTAATAGTAGTGAAATTTGACGATAAGCAACTGCTTGCTTAGACAAATCATCATATACGATTAAAGAATCTTCACCGCGGTCACGGAAGTATTCACCCATAGAACAACCAGAATATGGCGCTAAATATTGTAGTGCGGCAGCTTCAGAAGCTGAGGCAACAACAACAATAGTGTTAGCTAATGCACCATGTTCTTCAAGCTTGCGTACTACGTTAGCGATGGTAGAAGCTTTCTGACCAATAGCTACATAGACACACTTAATACCTGACTCTTTCTGGTTGATAATTGCATCGATTGCCATCGCTGTTTTACCAGTCTGACGGTCACCAATAATCAATTCACGTTGACCACGACCAATAGGGATCATGGCATCAACGGCTTTATAACCAGTTTGAATTGGTTGTGATACTGACTTACGTTCAATAACACCTGGGGCAATCACTTCAACAGGAGAGAAACCATCGTTGTCGATAGGTCCTTTTCCGTCAATAGGCTCACCTAGAGTGTTAACAACGCGGCCAAGTAGACCACGACCCACCGGTACTTCAAGAATACGACCAGTGGTTCTTACTTTATCGCCTTCTGCTAAATTAGCATAAGGCCCCATTACTACGGCGCCGACAGAATCACGTTCTAAATTCAACGCGATTGCAAAACAGCCACCAGGCAGTTCGATCATTTCACCTTGCATTACATCGGCTAGGCCGTTAATGCGAATGATGCCGTCACTTACTGCAACGATTGTACCTTCGTTGCGAGCTTCACTAACGACGTCGAACTGCTGGATCCGCTGCTTAATCAGATCGCTGATTTCAGTGGAATTCAGTTGCATGCTCAAACTCCCAATTACGACTGCAGCTTTTCAGACAAACGCGATAACTTACCGCTTACCGAGCCATCAATGACTAGGTCGCCTGATTTAATAATTACACCGCCAATAAGCGATGCGTCGATGCTGCAATTCAGCTTAACTTTGCGTGCGAGACGTTTCTCTAAAGAAACACTAATTTGCTGCTGTTGCTCAGAGCTTAGCTCAGTAGCAGAAACCACATCGGCTTCAACTTCTTTTGCCCACTCATTACGGTATTCAGCAAAAAGTAGCGATACTGTTGACAGTATCCCTAAACGACCGTTTTCAGCCATTACCTTTATCAGGTTTTGACCTTGCTCATTGACTTGCTCACCGCATACTTTTATAAAAAGTGAGGCAAGTTGTGTACTCGCGAGAGTACCATTAAGCAGTGGCTTTATTGATTCGTTTTCACTTACCAATGAAGCGAAAGTTAACATTTCTGTCCAACTTTCTACTGCTTTATGCTCAACAGCAAAATCAAAAGCTGCCTTTGCGTAAGGGCGAGCGATGGTGCTTAATTCAGCCATAACTCAACTCCCTTAATCAAATTTCAGCAACAAGTTTATTAACTATGTCACTGTGGGCTTCTGGATCTATCACGCGTTCAAGAATTTTCTCTGCACCAGCGATAGCTAGTAGAGCAACTTGCTTACGCAAATCATCTTTCACGCGATTACGTTCGTTTTCAATTTCTGCTTGACCCTGGGCGATAATTTTAGCTCGCTCAGTTTGCGCTTCAACTTTAGCTTCTTCAACGATTTGAGCCTTACGCTTATTAGCTTGCTCAATAATTTCGTTGGCAGTTACTTTTGCTTCTTTTAGTTGCTCAGTAGCTTTAATTTGTGCTAACTCTAGATCTTTTGCTGCACGGCCGGCATCAGCCAGACCATCAGCAATTTTCTTCTGGCGTTCTTCGATGGCATTCATCAACGGAGGCCATACAAACTTCATGCAAAACCACACGAAGAGAATAAAGGCAACCGTCTGACCGAATAGGGTAGCGTTGAAATTCACAACAGCCTCCTAGTTAGATTAAAGACAGAAGCGTTAGTTAAAGCATTGCACCCAATGGGTTAGTAAATAGCATAAATAGCGCAATACCTACACCAATCATAGTTACGGCATCTAGAAGACCCGCTACGATGAACATTTTAACTTGTAACATAGGCGCCATTTCTGGCTGACGAGCTGCACCTTCTAAAAACTTTCCACCTAAAAGGCCGAAACCAATAGCTGTTCCTAATGCACCCATACCAATGAGTAGAGCAACAGCAATTGCCGTCATTCCTAATACAGTTTCCATATCTATCTCCAATATTCTAAATCGTTGTTATTAATGATTTAGGTCAAAAAAATTTTCGGTTACCCTTAGTGATCTTCATGCGCCATGCTTAAATAAACAATGGTCAACATCATGAAAATAAATGCTTGTAAAGTAATAACTAAAATATGGAAAATTAACCAACCTAGTTGTAATCCTACACCTAGAGCAGATAACGCCACGTTAGAACCGTACATCAATGCAATAAGGATAAATATCAACTCACCAGCGTACAAGTTACCAAATAGTCGTAGAGCCAATGAAATCGGCTTCGCAACTAAAGTTACTGTTTCTAATAATAAGTTGACGGGTATCATTGCCCAATGGTTAAAAGGCTGAAATGTTAGTTCTTTAACAAAACCTGAAACACCTTTGACTTTAATGCTGTAATAAATAATCAGCACAAACACACCAAGAGCTAAGCTGAAGGTAATGTTAACGTCTGTAGTCGGGACAACTTTTAGGTATGGAACACCAGCTAATAAAGCCAGTGAAGGTAACCAATCGACTGGGATCATATCCATGAAGTTCATCATGAAAATCCAGACGAAAATTGTCAGAGCTAAAGGCGCAATAACAGGATTGCGGCCGTGAAAAGTTTCTTTCACACTGCTATCAACGAACTCAACAATCATCTCGACAAAACATTGAAATTTGCCAGGAACGCCTGTGGTCGCTTTTTTGCCGGCACGGTAAAACAGCCATAAGAACAACATTCCAAGCCCAACCGAAAAGAGCAACGAATCAATGTTCCAAGTCCAAAATCCTTCACCAACTGTTAGATTGGTAAGGTGATGTTGGATATAGCTCTGCTGTGTCATTTCTTCACCAGTTGCAGACATGATTCATCCCACTTAACTTTGCTTGAAATATAAAGGTGCTATCCAATGTACAACTAACACTAATGAGTAACAGGTAAAAAGCGGCATAAATCCAACTTTTATATTGATAAACACTAACGAAAATAATGCAATGGTTAATAGCATCTTTACCGCTTCCCCCCAGTAAAAGCTTTTAATCACTTTTGCTGCAGAGCTTGCCCCACTATGTGAGAAAGCTAGGGTTGCGAATACAAAATTAGGAAGTACAGCAATTACGCCACCTGCTAGCGCAGATAGGCCATACTGTGCTCCCCACATAACGAAAAATAGTGTTGAAATAATACACGCGACTGTCGCTTGTACCAGCACTAATTTATAGGCTGTTAACCTGCCACGACGCGCTAAAACATTACCCAACTTCATATCTCCGCATTATTGCCTTTCGCGGTCCTAATGTTAAATTTAATATATTAAACTAGCCTTAAGATTCAAAAAGCCTGCAAAGTATACCTTTTCGCGCTTTGTTTGCAACTTTGATGATAGTAAAACAACGATTTTACGCACGATTCAGCGCTAAATAATCAAAAACTAAAATTAGAGCTATGTCACAAACTTACTAATGAAATTGGTTTGTTGCACATTTCAGCGGATTTTACTTAAAATTCCGTCTAATTCAGCTAGATTCTGGTAATTTATTACAATTTTGCCTTTACCTTTACTGCCATGATTGATGGCAACCTTGGCACCGAGTCTTTCAATTAACTCTTGTTCTAAACGACTAACATCATGATCTTTAGCTGGTGTTTCGGCGTCTTTAGCCGGATTTAGGGCTTTATTAACTAATCGTTCAGTTTCTCGAACAGTCATTTCTTTTGAGGCCACTAATCGAGCTAAATTAGTCTGTTCATCGCCTTCTACCGCCAATAAAGCCCGCGCGTGGCCCATGTCGATATCACCATTTTCCAACAAACGTTTAACAGGCTCATTAAGGCTATTTAAACGCAATAAATTAGAAACACTAACACGGGATTTACCAACTGCATCAGCCACTTGTTGATGAGTTAATTCAAATTCTTCTAATAATCGTTGCAAGGCAATGGCTTCTTCCATTGCATTTAAATCTTCACGTTGAATATTCTCAATTAGCGCGATAGCGACCGCAGCATCATCAGCTACTTGCTTTACAATACACGGTACTTTATCAAGTTTGGCTAGTTGAGCGGCACGCCAACGACGTTCACCGGCAATAATTTCATAATTAGTTGCAGATATTTTACGAATAATAATAGGTTGTATAACACCTTGAGCACGAATTGATTCAGCTAGCTCTTCTAGTGCTTCTGGCGACATATCTTTACGTGGTTGATATTTACCTGGTTGTAATAAATCAAGATCAAGGTGTAGTAAGTCATTTAACGTTGCAGATTGCTGCTCTTCTACTTGATCATTTTTACGACTAGCAGTATTACTATGGCTTAATAAGGCATCCAAGCCTTTACCTAAACCGCGTTTTTTTATGGTCATTTTTGTATCCTACGCTTGTTTTGGTTGAGTTTGCTGTTCTGCACGACGGATTATTTCACCAGCCAGGGCTAAATAGGCTTTGGCTCCGGCACTTGATTTGTCGTAATACATGGCAGGTGCACCAAAACTAGGTGCTTCAGCTAAACGAACATTTCGCGGTATGACAGTGCGATACACTTTCTCACCAAAATGCTGTTTGAGTTGATCAGATACATCATTAGATAAACGATTACGCGGATCATACATAGTCCGCAAAATGCCTTCTATGCTTAATGTAGGGTTAACCATGGCGCCTAGCTTGGTAATAGTGTCAATTAACGCCGTTAAGCCTTCTAAGGCATAATATTCGCATTGCATTGGCACAAGTACAGAATCAGCAGCCGACATGGCATTTACAGTTAACATATTGAGTGATGGAGGGCAGTCAATAAAGATAAAGTCATAATCATCTTTGATCGGTGCTAATGCGTTGCGTAAACGGATCTCACGCGCATAAAATTCCATTAATTTAATTTCAGCAGCAGTGACATCACCATTACCCGCGATCAAATCATATTTACCTATGGTATTTTTAATGACTATTTCGGCAAAGGGTTTTTCTTCGACTAATAATTCATAAGCGGTGTTATCGACTTCATATTTATCGACACCACTGCCCATAGTCGCATTACCTTGAGGATCTAAATCGATCAACAACACTTTACGCTTTGTGGCGGCAAGTGATGCGGCTAAATTAACGCAAGTTGTTGTTTTTCCAACGCCACCTTTCTGGTTGGCTACGGCAATGATTTTACCCACAATGTCATCCTGTCTTAAAGTTATTGATGTCCGGTTAGCTTAATTAGCGAAAGAAATGCGAGTTATTGCTTAGCAATTTTTAATAAATGTCGCTGTTCATCTAACGTTGGTACATGCAATACAATGGTTTCTACCAACAAAAATCCTGTTGGCATATCTTGTAATTCTTGCTGATTTAACTGGCCTTTTAACGCATAAAAAGTGCCTTTCTCTGTCGGTAAATGATGACACCAACTGAGCATATCTTGAATAGATGCAAATGCTCGACTTAACACACCATCAAATTTAATCTCTGGGTTATAAGCTTCAACACGGCTTTCTACCGAGGTAATATTATTAATTTTTAATTCAAATTGAACCTGTTTTTGAAAACGGATCCGTTTACCTAAACTGTCTAACAACACAAACTGCTTATCTGGATTCATAATCGCTAATGGGATCCCGGGTAAACCAGGGCCAGTTCCCACATCGATAAAACGTTGTCCTTCAAGATAAGGAGAAACGGTTAAACTGTCCATAACATGACGGATTAACATTTGCTCAGGATCACGAACGGCGGTGAGATTATAAGCCTTATTCCATTTATCAAGCATTTCAACAAAACCTATTAATTGTTTTTGTTGTAATTCAGTGGCCGACATATTCATTTCAGCTAAATAGGTTTTAAGTTGGGCAGATAACACAGAAAGCCTCGTAGGTTGCATGATAAAGACGGCAGTTATTATGAAGCCGTAAAAGCACTAAGGGAAGCCTTATGGCTTCCCTTGTGGTATTGAGTTGAAAAAATAACTATATTTATGCGATTTTTCGCAATAAACCTCGTTTTTTCAAATGTACTAGCAAAATTGAGATCGCTGCAGGAGTAATGCCTGAGATCCGTGATGCTTGTCCAACTGTGTCAGGTTTATGATTATTGAGTTTTGCGATCACTTCATTTGATAAACCTGGCACTTCTTGATAATCCAGATCAAGTGGCAATAATGAGTTTTCATGACGGATAGCTTTATCAATTTCATCTTGCTGACGCTGAATGTAACCAGAGTACTTAACTTGAATTTGTACTTGTTCAGCTGCTTGTTGATCTTCAAGTCCAGGACCAAAACCCTCTAATGACATAAGCTTTGCATAATCCATTTCAGGACGGCGTAGCAAGTCTTCAAATGATGCTTCACGTGAAATAGGGGTGTTTAATTGTGGATTAAGTACCCCTAATAAAGCTGAATTTGGGTGAACCCATTGGCTGCGCAAGCGCTGAAGTTCTAATTCGATCGATTCTCTTTTGGCAATAAATGATTCCCATCGCTTATCATCAACTAAGCCTAATTCACGGCCTTTTTCAGTCAAACGTAAATCGGCATTATCTTCACGAAGTAATAAACGATATTCCGCACGGCTGGTAAACATGCGGTATGGTTCTTTTGTACCTAAGGTTGATAAATCGTCAACTAAAACACCTAAATAAGCTTCATCACGACGAGGACACCAAGCTGCTTTGCCTTGAACTTGCAGTGATGCATTCATTCCAGCAAGTAAACCTTGAGCTCCGGCCTCTTCATAACCAGTAGTACCGTTAATTTGACCAGCGAAATAAAGTCCTTCGATGGCTTTAGTTTCTAATGAGTTTTTAAGATCACGTGGATCAAAGTAATCATATTCAATAGCATAGCCAGGACGCATAATTTCAGCGTTTTCCATGCCTTTAATTGAACGGACTAAATTTAACTGTACGTCAAATGGTAAACTGGTTGAGATACCGTTTGGATAAATTTCATTAGTGCTTAGGCCTTCAGGCTCAATAAATATCTGATGTGATGATTTATCTGCAAAACGGTGGATCTTGTCTTCGATAGACGGACAATAACGCGGTCCAATCCCTTCTATAACACCTGAATACATAGGGCTACGATCAAGTCCTCCACGAATAATATCGTGGGTTTTCTCATTGGTATGAGTGATAAAACATGAAACTTGTCTTGGATGCTGACTAACATCACCAACAAATGACATTACTGGCAGTGGTGTGTCACCTTTTTGCTCAGTCATTTGTGTAAAATCAATGGTATTAGTATCGATACGTGGTGGTGTCCCAGTTTTTAAACGGCCAACACGGATATTTAATTCACGTAATCTATTAGCTAATGCAATTGCCGGTGGATCACCTGCGCGACCACCACTGTAATTCTGCATACCAATATGGATTTTACCACTTAAGAATGTACCCGTTGTTAACACAATTGCTGGTGCTTCGAAAGCTAAACCCATTTGTGTTACTACACCAACAACTTTATCGCTTTCAACAACTAAGTCATCAACAGCCTGTTGGAATATACGTAAATTAGGTTGGTTTTGTAATATATGTTGGATTTTTTGACGATACAGCGCTCTGTCTGCCTGGGCACGTGTTGCACGAACGGCAGGACCTTTGCTTGAATTTAATGTTCTAAATTGAATACCTGCAAAGTCAGTGGCGGTTGCCATTGCTCCACCTAAGGCGTCAATTTCTTTTACCAAGTGGCCTTTACCAATCCCGCCTATAGCAGGATTACAAGACATTTGGCCAAGTGTGTCGATGTTATGGGTCAACAATAATGTTTTTGAGCCCATTCTTGCAGCTGCAAGTGCTGCTTCAGTTCCGGCATGACCACCACCAACAACAATTACATCAAACCGTTCATGAAAATGCATTATCTGACCTTTGATAGCTAAGAAAGTTAAATTCGAATTTATTCTTTTTTCGATTGGATCATTTTAGCACTTGCTTGTCTGAACGTGAACGATCATTTTTCATTGATTGATCAAGATGCGGTTTGCTTAATAGATCTTAAGATCTTTATATAGATCTTTTTATTATGTTTATTATTAGGATCGGACTTTTCTGTTGATAACTTTTATTTCTGTTTAAAATCATACGGTAAAGTTAAAACTAACCTGTGATCTGATCGCGATCAAACTCAAGATAACATGGGGATAGATCGGGTAGTTATCCACAAGGGTGATCATTGAGCAGATCGGACTGTGAATAGTACAGAGTTATGATCGCTAAAAATAATAGCTTATCCACAAACTTATACTTATAAGTAATATATTGTGGATAAGTATGATCTAATCTGTGAGTTGATCACGATTTATGCAGACAATGATCGGATATCTATATGCTTAGATAAGATGTTGCCATTGCAATAACCACGCTAGAGCAGGTTCTTCTGGTATTGGGTCTCGTTGCACATCGATTTGGATCTTATCCACAATGGCTTTAGATCCATTTTGCAAAAGTAGTGCGGTTATTTTTTCTGGCCCTTGGCAGAAAGTATCGTAACTAGAGTCACCAATTGCACATAAAGCGAACTTTATATGGTTAAGATCGGGCATTTCGATCATTAATTGCTTATGAAATGGCACTATGTTGTCGGGAAGATCGCCTGCTCCATGAGTAGAACATACAAGGATCCACACTGAAAAATCTGCTAATTCATCTATATTAGGCTCAATAAATACCTTTGTTTGATGGTTTAACTCATCAAGTTGAGCTGCCATTTCATCGGCAACATATTCTGAACCGCCTAATGTTGTGCCTACTAATAATGCTACTTTTGCCATCTTGACTCCGAATTATTAAATTTATTCATCTATTTTACGCTTATTTTTCATTGCGCTGTGCGAGTAATATCAGTATTTTCTTAATTACTATTTAACAATAAAACAACAGGTTTTAATGAATCTTGCTGATATTACTAAACAGCTAGCTGACCTTGCATGGGGTCCTCACATGCTTATTTTACTCGTTGGCGGTGGCTTATTCTTCCTTATTTATTCTCGTTTTGTGCCTTTTAGGTACATAGGTCACGCTATTAATGTCGTGAGAGGTAAATATCCTGATGATGGCGCCGAAGGGCATATCAGCCATGCTGGGGCGTTATCCAGTGCTATGGCCGGTACCGTGGGAATGGGAAATATTGGTAGTGTTGCTGTGGCTATTATGGTCGGTGGTCCGGGAGCTATTTTCTGGATGTGGATCAGCGCTATTGTTGGTATGGCGACCAAGTTTTTTACTTGTACTTTGGCTATTATGTATCGTGGTAAAGATGAAAATGGTGATGTACAGGGTGGCCCTATGTACATTATTACTCAAGGGTTAACTAAAAAATGGCATTTTTTAGCGGTATTTTTCTGTGTTGTTGGCTTAATTGGTAATTTCCCGCTGTTTAACTCAAATCAATTAGTACAGATAATCCGCGAGTGGTTATTTGTTAAACCGGGTCATTTTCCGGCGGATCAATCGACTTTTTGGCTTGATTTGAGTTTAGGGATAGTTGTTATGGTGATAGTGGCAAGCGTTATTCTTGGTGGAATTAAGCGTATTGCGACCGTAGCATCTAAAGTTGTGCCGATGATGATCTTAATTTACATGAGTTGTGCCGCTTATGTGATTGTGTCAAATATTGAGCAAGTACCTGGCTATTTTAGTCTTATTTTCACTGAAGCATTTTCGTTAAATTCGGTTGGCGGCGGAATTTTAGGGACAATGTTAATTGGTATTCGCCGAGCGGCATTTTCGAATGAGGCCGGAATTGGTACAGAGGTTATGGCTCATGGCAGTGCCAAAACTAATGAACCAGTAAAAGAAGGTTTAGTGGCCATGTTAGGCCCTGCTATTGATACATTATTAGTCTGCACTGCAACAGCGATGATTATTTTAATCTCGGGTGTGTGGCAAGGTACTGATGCTGAAGGGGTAAATTTATCGGCGCAGGCATTTGAAATTACGATGCCAGGTATTGGACCATATTTGCTTATTTTATGTGTGGTGTTTTTTAGTATTAGCACCATTTTTACTCAAGCATTCTATGGTGGCCAATGTTTTGCCTTTTTATTTGGTCGTAAACGTATTCGTTTTTATCAGTACTTTTATTTATTAGCTATTTTGTTTGCTGCGACAGCCAGCTTGCAAGAAATTGTGAATATTATTGATGCTGCTTATGCATTGATGGCGATACCGACGATGACGTCTGCTTTATTGTTAGCTCCTAAAGTTAGGGCTGCAGCAAAAGATTATTTCTCTCGGTTAGATGCTAATCGTTAACTGTAATGTATAAAAAAACGAGCCAAAATGGCTCGTTTTCATTTTTATTGATTCATTACAACTATCAAATATTGTATTTTATTTAAGTGCTAAGTGCTAAGTGCTAAGTGCTAAGTGCTTAGCATGAAAACGCAGATGGTCTTCAATAAACGTTGCGATAAAATAATAGCTGTGGTCATAACCTGGCTGCATTCTTAGTTCAAGCGGATAACCTTTGTCTTTAGCTACTTGAACTAAGGCTTGTGGTTTTAACTGCTCGTCTAAAAAGTTGTCATTACTGCCTTGATCCACCAGCGTGGGCACAAATTGTTGGCTATTGGCCATTAACTCGCAGCTATCGTATTGTTGCCATTGCTGCTGATCATCACCTAAATAACCACGGAATGCTTTGATGCCCCATGGGCAGTCCATTGGGTGACAAATAGGACTAAATGCTGACAGGCTGTTATATCTGTGCGGATTTTTTAATCCTATGGTTAACGCGCCATGTCCACCCATTGAGTGGCCGCTAATACTGCGTTGCTCTGTTACTGGGAAATGGGCTTCAATCAGTGCTGGCAATTCGTTTACCACATAATCATACATTTGGTAATGCTGACTAAAGGGTGGTTTGGTGGCATTTAGATAAAAGCCTGCACCTAAACCAAAGTCATAAGCGCCGTCGGTATCATCTGCAACACCTTCACCTCGAGGGCTGGTATCGGGTGCGACAATAGCCATGCCTAACTCTGCTGCTATGCGTTGTGCACCTGCTTTTTGCATAAAGTTTTCATCAGTACAGGTGAGCCCTGACAACCAATATAAAACCGGCACTTTTTGGCTTTCGGCTTGTGGCGGTAAGTAAATAGCAAACCGCATGGTGCAATTAAGCGTACTTGATTGATGACTGTATTGTTTATGCCAACCACCAAATGCTTTGGTACTGCTGATACTTTCAATGGTCATGATGTGTCCTTATTTGTCAAACCGCAGTTAAGTCGTTTTACACTTAACTGCATCTGTCATGATAAATTAAGTGTTACTTGGCAAAGTGGATCACGCTGCGAATACTTTCACCTTTGTGCATTAAATCAAATGCATCATTAATGCCTTCAATACCCATGGTGTGAGTTATAAAGTGGTCAAGTTTAAATTCGCCAGCTAGGTATTGCTCAACAATACCAGGTAATTCACTGCGTCCTTTAACGCCACCAAATGCACTGCCACGCCATACGCGACCAGTAACTAATTGGAATGGACGGGTTGATATTTCTTGGCCTGCACCTGCTACACCAATAATGACGGACTCGCCCCAACCTTTATGACAGCACTCTAATGCACTGCGCATTACATTGACGTTACCAATACATTCAAATGAGAAATCGACACCACCGTCGGTCATTTCTACAATCACTTCTTGAATCGGCTTATCAAAGTTTTTAGGGTTAATGCAGTCTGTTGCCCCTAACTTTTTGGCAAGTTCGAATTTAGATTCGTTAAGGTCAATACCAATAATTCGGCTGGCGCCAGCCATGGTGGCACCAATAATTGCCGATAGACCAATACCGCCTAAACCAAAAATAGCGACAGTATCACCTTTTTGAACTTTAGCTGTTTTCAATACAGCGCCCATGCCGGTGGTCACACCACAACCTAATAAACAGACTTCTTCTAAAGGCGCATCTTTACTGACTTTGGCTAATGATATTTCGGGTAATACGGTGTACTCAGAAAATGTTGAACAGCCCATGTAGTGAAAAATTGGCTCACCATCTTTAAAGAAACGCGTGGTGCCGTCTGGCATTAATCCTTTTCCTTGAGTTTCACGTACTGCACTACAAAGATTAGTTTTACCAGAAGTACAGAATTTACATACTCCACATTCTGCTGTGTATAACGGAATAACATGATCGCCGACTTGTACGCTAGTAACGCCTTCACCTACCATGTGAACAATACCGCCACCTTCATGACCAAGAATCGCTGGGAATACCCCTTCAGGATCATCACCTGAAAGCGTGAAAGCATCAGTATGACAAACACCAGATGCCACAATACGTACCATGACTTCACCTGCTTTTGGGTACATGACGTCGACTTCTTCTACCGATAGTGGTTGGCCAGGTCCCCAAGCAATAGCGGCTTTTGATTTAATAAATTGTGCTGACATAAATGATTTCCTTAACATTAACGACCATGGTCAACATGGTTAAGAGGTATTACTACAGTGTAGTGTATTTAGCCATTGTATTTGTTTATCATAGAATGATAATTAGCTTATTTTGCAAATGACTTTTACGAGAATGTAATAATGATGAAGTGGGAAGGCATTTTTGAATTTGTGGCGGTGGCCGAAACGGACAGTTTTACTGTGGCTGGCAAGCGTTTGAGTATTTCTACCGCGCAAGTGAGTCGACAAATTAGTCAGCTTGAAAACCGTTTAAACACCAAATTATTTTATCGCACCACTCGTAAAGTATCGTTAACCGAAGAAGGTACGGTTTATTATCAGCATTGTCGCCAGGTATTAAACAGTCTTGATGAAGCAGAACGCGCTATTTCAAGTTTAAAAGATAAGCCACAAGGACTTATTAGAATTACTGCACCAGTGACTTACGGTGAAAAGTTTATCATGCCGATAGTGATTGATTTTATGCAGCAATATCCTGACATTGAAGTTATTTGTGAGCTGACTAATCAGCAACTTGACTTAGTGGATGGTGGTTATGACTTGGCGATTAGGTTAGGGCGGTTAACTAATTCTACTATGATGGCAAAGCGGCTTACGAGTCGAAGTCAATATGTGTGCGCAGCCCCGAGTTATATCGCTAAATACGGTACGCCTTATGCGTTATCGGAGTTAAGTCAGCATAATTGTTTAATCGGCAGTCAGTCACATTGGCATTTTGTTGAGCAAGGTAAACCTAAGACGGTAAAAGTGCATGGGTCTTTAGCTTGTAGCAGTGGTTTGAGTTTATTGAATGCAGCTATATGTGGTTTGGGGATTGTGCAGTTACCAGGATATTACGTCAATGATGCTATAGCAGAGGGGCAGTTAGTGGTATTGCTTGCTCCTTTTCAACAACCTAAAGAAGGTATTTGGGCTTTGTATCCGCATAATCGCCATTTATCACCCAAAGTCAGATTGCTGGTCGATAAGTTATCGCAAGAGTTGTAACTAGCTCATCGTTCGCAAATAACGCGCAATTTGCGCTTTTGGTAGGCTGGATATTTTATTGATCATATCAATGGTAATCGCTTGCTTGGGCAGCTGTAGTTGTAATAGATCTATTTGATGTAACCATAAATGGCTGGTCATGGTGGCATCGGCTAAAGCGCGGTGAAACACACCATCGTTAGGTAACTGGTGATGATCTACAAGCGTGCCAAGCTTATGGTTGGGGGCATCTTGGCTTATCCGCCTTGATAATAATAACGAGCAAGCAAACTGACCAGTGTAATACAGTTTGCTATGGCTAAACTCAGCATCGAGAAACTTTTTATCAAAGCTGGCATTGTGTGCCACCAAATTAAAACCATCAATAAACTTAGCAAACTGCCCCATGACTTGTTTGGACGCAGGGGCATGTTTAAGCATATCGTTACTAATACCAGTGTATTGCTCAATAAAACTATTGACTCGCCGACCAGGATTAATCAATTCCTGAAAAGTATCGACTATTTGACCATTAACTAACTTAACCGCACCAATTTCTATGGCTCGGTCACCGTTATCTGGTGATAATCCTGTGGTTTCAAAGTCGAGTATCACGACGTGATTGGCGAGTTTCATCAATTTACACCTATTTACCGATACACTATTTACCAATACAGAATGAGCCAAAAATCTTGCCCAATAGATCATCTGAGGTGAATTTACCGGTGATCTCAGATAAGGCCATTTGTGTCATGCGCAGTTCTTCTGCCAGTAACTCTCCAGCTAAATACACTTCAAGTTGTTCTTTACCCAGTTGTAAGTGATTTGCAGCAAGATCGAGTGCTTCTAAATGGCGGCGGCGGGCAATAAAACCACCTTCTAAGTTACTTTGGTAACCCATTAATGATTTGAGGTGTTGCTTTAACTCATCAACCCCTAAACCTGTTTTAGCTGATATCCTATAAACGCTGTAACCTTGCTCTTCGGTGTTATTTAAGGTTTCACCGGTTAGGTCAGCTTTATTACGTATCACTGTCACTCCCAGCTTTGCTGGTAGACGGTCGATAAAGTCAGGCCAAATTTCGTGCGGATCTATGGCGTCAGTTGTGGTGCCATCGACCATAAACAAGACTCTATCGGCACTGGCTATTTCTGCCCATGCGCGTTCGATACCTATTTGTTCAACAGTGTCTAGAGTGTCTCGTAACCCTGCCGTATCGATAATGTGCAGCGGCATACCGTCTAAGTGGATGTGCTCGCGTAGTACGTCGCGAGTTGTGCCTGCTATTTCAGTCACAATTGCCGATTCTTTACCGGCTAATGCATTGAGTAAGCTTGATTTACCAGCATTAGGACGGCCGGCAATCACAACTTTCATTCCTTCACGGATGATTGAACCTTGTTTGGCGCTGGCTTGCACTGTGTCTAGCTTATCGATGATTTTATATAAGGCGTTGGCAATTTTACCATCGGATAGAAAGTCGACTTCCTCATCTGGGAAATCAATCGCTGCTTCTACATATAAACGCAGGTTGGTGACTTGGTCGACAAGCTCATGAACTTCTTTTGAGAATTCACCTTGTAGTGATTGCAAGGCACTTTTTGCTGCTTGTTCACTGGTGGCGTCAATTAAGTCAGCAATCGCTTCTGCTTGAGTTAAGTCGAGTTTATCGTTCATAAAGGCTTGTTCGCTAAATTCACCTGGTCTAGCAATACGAATACCGTCTATTTCCATCACTCGCTTAATTAGCATGTCGAGTACTATTTGACCGCCATGGCCTTGCAGTTCTAGGACATCTTCGCCGGTAAATGAATTTGGTCCTTTAAAAAATAGCGCAATCCCTTGATCAATCACCTGACCGTCAGCATTGTTAAAGTCACAATATTCTGCGTAACGCGTTTTGGGTATGTGGCCAATAATCGCTGTCGCGACATTAGTGGCTAAATCACCAGAAATACGAATGATGCCTACGCCACCTCGTCCAGGGGCGGTGGCTTGTGCCACAATAGTGTCTGTTGTCACGGTATTACCTATAAAATTGATAAAGGAAAAGGCGGCTAATCAGCCGCCTTTTTAATCAGTTATACAACATTGAGCTTAGGCTTATTTTATGCCATTTTTCTCAAGGCCAGCATAAATAATTTTCTGCTGTGTGATTGCAACTAAGTTACCCACTAGCCAGTAAAGTACTAGACCTGCTGGGAACCATAAGAAGAATACGGTAAAGATAACTGGCATCCACTGCATCATTTTTACTTGCATTGGATCCATTGTTGGCGCTACCGGTTGCATTTTCTGCATCAAGAACATTGATAAGCCCATTAACAATGGCAATACATAGTATGGATCTTGGACCGATAAATCATTAATCCAAAGCATGAATGGCGCGTGGCGTAATTCATAGCTTTCTAGTAGTACCCAATATAGTGCAATGAAGATTGGCATTTGTAACAGAATAGGTAAGCAACCGCCCATAGGGTTTACTTTCTCTTTCTTATACAGCTCCATCATAGCTTGACCCATCTTTTGACGGTCATCACCAAAGCGTTCTTTCATCTCTGCCAATTTAGGCTGTAGATTACGCATTTTGGCCATAGAGGTATATTGCTTTTTAGTCAGCGGATATAGACCACCACGGACGGTGAGAGTGATCAAAATAATAGCCACACCCCAATTGCCCACAAATGATTGATAGAACATCAATAACCAATGGATTGGAATCGCTAACCACCATAAGAAACCGTAATCAACAACCAAGTTTAAGGTTTCAGAAATAGCTGAAAGCTCTTTTTGGTTTTTAGGGCCAACATAAAACTGCGAGCTAATTTCTTGAGTTGCGCCAGGAGCAATATCATATACCGCACCACGGAAACCAATATTAGCCATTCCACCAGCACTCATACTTGAGAAAATGGTGTTTGAATCTGTTGCTGGCGGCACCCAAGCTGACACAAAGTAATGTTGTAGCATTGCTGCCCAACCACCCTGTGTTACTTTAGCAAGATTTTTGTCAGCCATATCGTCAAAGTTATATTTCTCATAACGAGTATCTTGAGCCGAGAAAGCACCACCACGATAGGTTGGCATCATCATGCTGCTTTCAGATTCTTTAATCGTTTGCTTAATTTGACCATACATTTGCACTTGTAACGGTGCAGCCGAAGTATTGTTGATGCTGTAATCTACGCCGACATCATATTGACCACGGGTGAACGTAAAGGTTTTTACGTAGGTGACACCGTTGTCTGCTGTATAAGTAAATGGCACGGTTAATGTGTCTTTACCCTCAGCTAAAGAATATGAATTGGTTTGAACACTATAAGCAGCTCGACCATTGGCACTACTATCAATACCATCACGACCAATAAGTCCGCTTTGGGCGATATAAGTGAAATTGTTCTTTTGTTCTAAAATGACAAATGGGTCACTACTGTCAATTTCGCGTTTATGTTCCACTAATGCGGCATAAACTATGTCACCACCAATCGGGCTGATTTTAATATCAAGCTGATCAGTTTTAACGCTAATAAGGTTTTTATTTGCAGGTAATTCTATTGGTTCCCCAGAGATATCTGCTTCTGGAACGTCAGCACTGTGTTGTGAGGCGGCGTTAGTTTGGCTAACAGTTTGAGCTGTTGCCGGTTTTGGTGCTTTATCTGTTTGCCATTGTTGCCACATTAAAAAGCTGACAAACAGCAGACCGATTAGCAATATATTGCGTTGAGATTCCATAGCCTATTTATTACACCTGTCATTTTTAGGGGGGACGGGATCACTACCGCCGGGATGTAAAGGGTGACATTTTAATATGCGTTTCATTGCAAACCAACTACCTTTCACTGTTCCATGTGTTTTTATTGCTTCGATAGCATAATAAGAACAAGTTGGATTGAACCGACACCGCGGTCCCAATAAAGGGCTGATAAGAATTTGGTAACCACGGATAACCGTAGTTGCTAGCCATTGTAACGGCGACTGAGTTTGCGCCATAGCTTTTCTATTAATTTGTGTAGTTCTGCATTTTCCATTTCCATCACGCCATTTCTGACTAATACAACGATATCTATATCTGGGATGTCGTGTTGATGTAAACGAAAACTATCTCTTATCACACGTTTAATACGATTACGTTGGTTTGCACGTTTAACAAAACGTTTGGCCACAGTTAATCCTAAACGAGGATGTTGCTCTGAATTTGGAATTGCGAGCAGAGTTATTTCAGCAGAGGATGCTTTGATTGGATTGGAGAATACAGATTTAAATTGCGCGGGAGTTAACAAACGTAACTCCCGCGAAAAGGTATAGCTAGTCACCTAGTTATCTACTTACGCAGATAAACGAGCGCGACCTTTCGCACGGCGACGTGCAAGGACCTTACGGCCGCCTACAGTAGCCATACGAGCGCGGAAGCCGTGAGAACGCTTGCGCTTCAGGTTGCTAGGTTGAAAAGTACGTTTACTCATGATGGCAATCCGTCTTTGTTAGTGAATTTACCTTATCTCCAACATTAGAGGTAAGGGCAAAAAAGAGGCCGAATTGTAATCACTTTAAGTAGCCTCGTCAATAACGAAAGTACTTATATGACAAATTTCTGCCAATCTTTATTTGAAGCTACTATCGATTAAGCACCAGAAGATGTGGATAAGTCTGTGTACAGACACTATATCTTGTGGATCTTTCGTTGTTTCAGTAGATCAAAGAAATGCTATTATAGATCAAGGTGGATCGGTTAATAAAGCTGGATTTGCTTGAATCTTGCAATTAATGGATCGATTTTGATCTTCGCTGATCTCAGATATATACACAGAATGATCCCGCTGGGGATAATTCTTCTTTAAAGGATAGCGATCATTGTGATCTCCCTATAGAATACACCTCCTTTGATTAAAGATATTTGGGGATAAATAA